>NZ_JACHJY010000001.1 GCF_014203895.1 Streptomyces nymphaeiformis
CGCCCGGTTACATTCCGAACCCGGAAGCTAAGCCTTTCAGCGCCGATGGTACTGCAGGGGGGACCCTGTGGGAGAGTAGGACGCCGCCGAACAATCATTGTGGGAAAGCCCCGCACCTCATGGTGCGGGGCTTTTCTGCGTTTACGGCCCGGACTCCCTTTCGGGGGGTGGGTTGGTACTGCTCTCTCAGAGGCGGCCGGCCGCCTTCAGGGCGAGGTAGGCGTCTGCCAGGGCCGGGGCGAGGGTGTCGGGGGTGGCGTCGACGACCGTGACGCCGTGGCGCTGGAGCTGGTCCGCGGTGCGGGTGCGCTGGGATTGGGTCTGGGTGGCCGCGGCGGCCTCGTAGACGGCTTCGATCGTGCCGCGGGCCGCGGCCATGCGCGTGACGTGGGGGTCGGCCACGGAGGCCACCAGGAGCGTGTGGCGCTGGGCGAGCTGCGGGAGGACCGGGAGGAGGCCCTCCTCGATCGGGGCGGCGTCGAGGCTGGTCAGGAGGACGATCAGCGAGCGGCGCGGCGCGCGTGCCAGCGCGGTCGCGGCCAGACCGCGGGCGTCGGTCTCCACGAGTTCGGGTTCCAGCGGGGCGAGGGCCTCGACCACGGCCGGCAGGACGTCTCCGGCGGAGCGGCCCTGGACCTGGGCGCGGAGGCGGCGGTCGTACGCCAGGAGGTCCACGCGGTCGCCGGCTCGGGAGGCGAGCGCGGTGAGGAGGAGAGCCGCGTCCATGGAGGCGTCCAGGCGCGGCACGTCGCCGACGCGGCCGGCCGAGGTGCGGCCGGTGTCGAGGACGATCAGGATGTGCCGGTCGCGCTCGGGGCGCCAGGTACGGACCGCGACGGTGGTCTGGCGGGCCGTGGCCCGCCAGTCGATCGAGCGGGTGTCGTCACCGGGGACGTACTCGCGGAGGCTGTCGAACTCCGTGCCCTCGCCGCGGGTGAGGACGCTGGTGCGGCCGTCGAGCTCGCGGAGCCTGGCCAGGCGCGACGGCAGGTGCTTGCGGCTGGTGAAGGGCGGCAGGACGCGGACCGTCCAGGGGACCTCGTGGTGGCCCTGGCGGGCCGCGAGGCCGAGGGGGCCGAACGAGCGGACCGTGATCCGTTCCGCGCGGCGGTCGCCGCGGCGGGTCGGGCGCAGGCTCGTGGTCAGTCGGCGGCGCTCTCCGGCGGGGACCGTCAACCGCTGGCGCGAGGAGGCCTGTTCGGTGCCGGGGAGCCAGCTGCTGGGCGGCCAGGCGTCGCGGAGCTGGGCGCGGAGGCGGCGGCGGGACGGGTTCGTGACGGTGAGCTGGACCTCGGCCCCGTCACCGAGTCGAACGGATGTATCACCACTTCGGGTGAATTGGAGCGTTCGTACTGGCGCCGCCAGGGCGTAGTCGCACAGAATTGCGAGGGAGAGGGGCGCGTTCACCGCGAGCATCCCCGCCCAGCTGGGGGCGAGGATGCCGACGGGGAGCGATCCGAGGGCGGCGAGTAGCGCGGTTCGTCCGGTGAGGGCCATGGGGCGCCGTTCTCAGCGGGGTACGGGGACGTGGGCGAGGATCGAGTTGATGACGGAGTCGGGGGTGACCCCCTCCATCTCGGCCTCGGGCCGCAGGTGGATGCGATGACGCAGGGTGGGGAGAGCGAGGGCCTTCACATCGTCCGGGGTGACGTAGTCCCGGCCGGTGAGCCAGGCCCAGGCGCGGGCGGTGGAGAGCAGGGCGGTGGCGCCTCGGGGGGAGACCCCGAGCGTGAGCGAGGGGGATTCACGCGTGGCACGACAGATATCGACGACATAGCCGGCGATCTCGGGGGAGACCGAGACCTTGGCGACGGCGGCCCGGGCCGCTTCGAGCTCGGCGGGGCCCGCCACGGGGCGGACGCCGGCGGCCTTCAGGTCGCGGGGGTCGAAGCCCTCGGCGTGACGGGTGAGGACATGGATCTCGTCCGCGCGTGAGGGCAGAGGGACCGTCAGCTTCAGCAGGAACCGGTCCAGTTGGGCCTCGGGGAGCGGGTAGGTGCCCTCGTACTCGACGGGGTTCTGCGTCGCCGCGACCAGGAAGGGCTCCGGGAGGGCGCGCGGGCTGCCGTCGACCGTGACCTGACGCTCCTCCATCGCCTCCAGGAGGGAGGACTGGGTCTTCGGGGGCGTGCGGTTGATCTCGTCGGCGAGCAGCAGGTTGGTGAAGACCGGGCCGGGCTGGAAGGAGAACTCGGCGGTGCGGGCGTCGTAGACGAGGGAGCCCGTGACGTCGCTCGGCATCAGGTCGGGGGTGAACTGGACGCGCTTGGTGTCGAGTTCGAGCGCGGCGGCCAGCGAGCGGACCAGGAGGGTCTTGGCGACTCCGGGGACGCCTTCGAGGAGGACGTGTCCCCGGCAGAGCAGGGCGACGACGAGACCGGTGACGGCGGGGTCCTGGCCGACCACGGCCTTCGCGATCTCGGTGCGCAGGGCCTCCAGGGAGGCGCGGGCGCTGTCCGAGTCCGTGGCGGTCTCGGGGGTCGGGGCGCTCATGAGGTGCGTACCTCTCTTTCGAGGGCGTCGAGTTGGTCCGCCAGGCGGATGAGGGTGGCGTCGTCGGCGGGAGCCGGGCCGAAGAGGAGGTTCCTGGGGTCCGCGGTGGTCTCGGGGAGACGGGCGGAGAGTGCGGGGAGGAGGAGGTCGGGGGAGTGGGCGTCCTGGACGGGGACGCCGAGGAGCGGGGCGAGCCGTGTGCGGGTCGCGGTGCGCAGGACGGAGGCGGCGCGGTCGCGGGCGTTCGCCTTGCGGTAGAGGCGGGCGCGGCCCTCGGTGGCCTCGGAGGCGCGGAGGGCGACGGGGAGTCGTTCGGTGACCAGGGGGCCGAGGCGGCGGCCGCGCCAGAGGGCGGCGAGCAGGGCCGCGAGGGCGAGTTGGAGGGTGGCCCACCGCCAGCCGGAGGGGATGAGGGCGAGGAAGTTGCCCGTGGTGTCGTCGGCGGGTGCGTCGGTGGTGGCCGAGGTGTCGGAGAGGGAGGGGAGGTACCAGACGAGATGGGGCCGGGAGCCGAGGAGTTGCAGGGCCAGCGAGGCGTTGCCGAGTTGGTCGAGACGGGAGTTGTAGAGGATGTCGGGCGAGCCGATGAGGACGGTGTCGGCGCTTCCGGTGCTGGAGCCGGTGCCGGGGAGGAGGACGAGGGTGGGCAGGCCTTCGGCGCGGTAGCAGGTTTCGGCGGTGGTGCCGGGGGAGAGTTCGTAGCGTTCGCCGCCCAGGTCGACGCTGCCGGCGCGGGTGGCGGCCGGAAGGGTGCAGGCGGGGGCGCGCTCCGTCACGAGGGTGCTGGGGGCGCTGGTGACTCCCGGGGCCAGGGTGCCGAGGGAGGCGTGGCCGGCACCGACGAGGACCGTGCGGGCGGCGGAGGCCTTCATCGCCGTGTGGAGCGTCGACTGTTGAGCGTCCGTCAGCAGGTCGGGGGTCGTCACCAGGAGAGTGGCGTCGGTGTCCGTGGCCGCCGTGGCCTCGGCCAGGGTGGTGGCGAGGGTGACGGTCACGCCGCGGGCCTTGAGGAGTTCGGCGACGGCGCGGCTGCCGTGGGGGTCGGCGGAGCGCGGGTCGAGGGCGCCGTGGGCGTCGGTGGACCGGACCGTCGCGAGGGCGAGACCGCCGGTCAGGACCAGGGCGACGACGAGGACCGCGCCGCGGACGCGGGTCCACACCTGGCGGGCGGAGGGGGCGGTCGAGGTGGTGTGGGTGACCGGGCGGCTCATGCGGGCGTCCCCGTGGAGGCGGCGTCGAGGGTGGGGCGGGTCCGCTCCAGGGCGGTGTCCAGTTCCTCGACGCGGCGGTACGCGGGCTCGTCGGCGGTACGGCCGCCGTACGTGACGTCGTCGAAGGTGCGGGCCGCGAGGCGCAGGTCGTCCGCGTGGGAGGGGAGGGAACGGCCGGCTTCGGCGGCCGCCTCGTCTGCGGTGCGGCCGGGGCGCGGTTCGAGGAGGGTGCGCTCCTCCAGGGAGCGGACGATGGCGCGCATCCGTTCCTGGACGGCCTCGTTCCAGCGGCCGGCGGAGGCGTGCTTGGCGGCGGCCGTCCGGTGGTCCCGGGCGGTGCGGGGGCCGTCGGCGAAGAGGGAGTCGCCGGTGGTGCCGGGCGCCCGGTGCGGGGTGCCGAGGCGCCACCAGAGGGCGGCGACGAGGGCGGCCACGAGCACGACGATGACGATGAGGCCGAGGACGCCGCCCGGGGTGGCCGTCGAAGCGGCGCCGAAGAGCTCGTCGACCCACTCCCAGAAGCGGCTGAGGCCGCGCTGGAGGAGGTTCGGGTCGTTCTCGTGGTACTTCGGATCGGACAGCTCCCGCTCCGCCGCCTCGCGGGCGGGGACGCGGGAGATGTCCACCGGTGTGTGGCCGTCGCCGCGCAGCCGGGCCAGTGCCGCGGCCGCTCCCCCCGTGAACGTCACCGCATCAGCCCCCGACGGCGTCGGTGCCGGGTGTGGGGCCGTAGCCGGGGAGGCCCGCCGCCCGGGCCAGTTCGAGGTCCAGGGCTTCGCGGCGGATGCGCTGGTCGACGTAGAGGAGGACGGTCACGCCGGCCGAGATCGGGTAGGTGATCGCGCTGGTGATGACACCGCCGATGCCCGTGACGATCAGGAACGGCCAGCCGAACGTGGTGCTGTTGCCGGAGAGCAGACCGGTGAAGCCCTCGCTGTCGACCAAGAAGCCGATGATGGTGAACGGGATCGTGATGATCATGGCGAAGAGGGCGAGCAGAAGCTGCGTCAGCAGGGTGATGCCGAAGATCCGCCACCACGAGCCCTGCACCAGCTTCGCCGAGCGCTTCAGGGACTGGACGACGCCCCGGCGCTCCAGCATCAGGGCCGGGGACGAGAGGCTGAAGCGGATCACCAGCCAGACGTCCGCCACGATGGCGCCGAGACCTCCGAGGAGGGCCAGTGCCACGCCGGGGGCGCCGCCGATCAGGAGGCCCGGGAGCAGGCCGACCGTCATGACGGCGACGGTCATCGCCGCGAGCAGCAGGGTCAGGCCGAGGAGCTGGAGCAGGCGCGGGCGGGCCTCCTGCCAGGCGGAGCCCAGCGAGACCGGGCGGCCGAGGACCGCGCGGCTGATGACGACGGTCAGCAGGGCGGCGCTCACGAGCGACGCCATCATCGTCACGAGGAGCGAGGGACCCAGGGCGATCACGGAGGACTGCGCGGAGTCGAGGGACTGCTGGATCTGCTCGGCGGGCGTGGCGTCCGGATCGAGCTTCGGGGCCGCCGGCACGAGGTACCGCTGGGCCAGGATGTTGGCGATCTGGGAGATCACCGCGACCGTGACCGTGATGGAGAGGACCGTGCGCCAGTAGGTGCGGAGGGTCTTCACCGCGCCGTCGAGGATCTCGCCCATGCCCAGCGGGCGCAGCGGGATGACTCCGGGCTTCGCGGCCGGAGCCCCGCCCCAGTTGACGTTCGGGGGCGGGGCTCCCCAGTTCTGGCCGGGCGCCGGGGGCGGGGTCCCGTGGGACGGCGGGGACCACTGGCCGGCGGGCGGCTGGTCCTTGGACCACTGGGCGGCGGAGCCGTTCGCGTCGGCCGAGGAGGCGGGCCCGGGGGTCCCCGAGCCGTCCTGGCCGCCGGAGGGGGCGGATCCGGGCGAGGTCCAGCCCGGAGTGTCGTTCACGGTCGTCCACCTCGGAGGAATGGTCGCGGTGCCGGATCGGCGAACCGGCTCGGTCACGGCGGCCGACACCTGACACGGCGGCGGGCCGGGTGCCATCGTGCCACGCGGGGCCCGCCCGTGGGCCGGAGCCCGCATCTCCTTCGTACCTTTGTCCGGACCTTCATTGTGCGAGCGGCAGACGGCACACTGTGCGGATGCCCGATCGGACCGCACGAACCGTGCGCCGACGGGCCGAGCGGGCCGTCTGCCACGAGAGCGGGGCCCGGGCAGGGGGAGGGGCTGTGGGACAGGTCACGGCAGGTAACGATTGGCTAATGGGATGATGTCGATATGAAGGGACGCGTTCTTGTCGTCGACGACGACACCGCACTGGCCGAGATGCTCGGCATCGTGCTGCGGGGTGAAGGGTTCGAGCCGTCGTTCGTCGCGGACGGTGACAAGGCGCTTGCCGCTTTCAGAGAGGCCAAGCCCGATCTGGTGCTGCTGGACCTGATGCTGCCCGGGAGGGACGGCATCGAGGTGTGCCGGCTCATCCGCGCCGAGTCCGGGGTGCCGATCGTCATGCTCACGGCGAAGAGCGACACCGTCGACGTGGTCGTGGGCCTGGAGTCCGGGGCCGACGACTACATCGTGAAGCCGTTCAAGCCGAAGGAGCTCGTCGCCCGTATCCGGGCGCGGCTGCGGAGGTCCGAGGAGCCGGCTCCCGAGCAGCTCACCATCGGCGACCTGGTCATCGACGTGGCCGGGCACTCCGTGAAGCGGGACGGGCAGTCCATCGCCCTGACCCCGCTGGAGTTCGACCTGCTGGTCGCGCTGGCGCGCAAGCCGTGGCAGGTGTTCACGCGTGAGGTGCTTCTGGAGCAGGTCTGGGGCTACCGGCACGCGGCCGACACCCGCCTGGTGAACGTGCACGTCCAGCGGCTGCGCTCGAAGGTCGAGAAGGACCCCGAGCGCCCGGAGATCGTGGTGACCGTCCGCGGTGTCGGCTACAAGGCGGGGCCGAGCTGACATGAGTGTGGGCAGCGCTGCTCCGAAGCCCGGGAATCCGGGAGTCCGTACGGGGCGGACTGCCGGTCCGGGGCGGGGGGGCTCGCGATTCGGCCGTCTGCTCCGCAGCAGGGCGGTCCTGCGGCTCTTCGCACGCTGGGTGCGTCGGCCGCTGCTGCCCGCCGTGCGGCTGTGGCGGCGGAACATCCAGCTGCGGATCGTCGCGGGCACCCTGCTCATGTCGCTCGGCGTGGTGCTGCTCCTCGGCTTCGTCGTCATCGTGCAGGTCCGCAACGGCCTGCTCGAAGCCAAGGAGAGGGCCGCCCAGAGCCAGGCCGCCGGAGGGTTCTCCGCCGCCCAGGACCGGGCGGCGACCACCCCTTCCGCGCCCGGCCAGCAGGACGGCGTGCGGACCGGTGTCTCCGTGAACTGGCGCTCCACGCTCGTCGAGCAGCTCGCCAGCGGTGGCCAGAGCGCGTTCAACGTGGTCGCGCTCTCCCTCGACAGCAGTGACACCGCGAGCCGGGGCGCCCGCGCCTCCGGCGAGGTCGACCCGGCCACGAGCATCCCGGCCGACCTGCGGCACGACGTCGCGCAGGGCACCGGCACGCTCCAGAAGTTCTCGCGGATCCACTACACCAGCGGCAAGGCGTCCGAGCCGGGCCTGGTGATCGGCAAGCGGCTGAACGACGCCGACGGCGACCAGTACGAGCTGTACTACCTCTTCCCCCTGAGCCAGGAGGAGGACTCCCTCACCCTGGTCAAGGGCACCCTGGCGACCGCCGGGCTCTTCGTCGTCGTCCTGCTCGGCGCCATCGCCTGGCTCATGGTGCGCCAGGTCGTCACGCCCGTGCGGATGGCCGCCGGGATCGCCGAACGGCTCTCCGCCGGCCGCCTCCAGGAGCGCATGAAGGTCACCGGCGAGGACGACATCGCGCGCCTCGGCGAGGCCTTCAACAAGATGGCCTCCAACCTCCAGCTCAAGATCCAGCAGCTGGAGGAGCTCTCGCGGATGCAGCGGCGCTTCGTCTCCGACGTCTCGCACGAGCTGCGCACCCCGCTGACCACGGTCCGGATGGCCGCCGACGTCATCCACGAGGCCCGCGTCGACTTCGACCCCATCACCGCGCGCTCCGCCGAACTACTCGGCGACCAGCTCGACCGCTTCGAGTCGCTGCTCTCCGACCTCCTGGAGATCAGCCGCTTCGACGCGGGCGCGGCCGCCCTGGAGGCCGAGCCGATAGACCTGCGCCAGGTCGTGCGGCGGGTCATCGGCGGCGCCGAGCCCCTCGCCGAGCGCAAGGGCACCCGGATCGTGGTCCTCGGCGACCAGCAGCCCGTGGTGGCCGAGGCGGACGCCCGCCGCGTCGAGCGGGTGCTGCGCAACCTCGTCGTCAACGCCGTCGAGCACGGCGAGGGCCGCGACGTCGTCGTGAAGCTCGCCGCCGCCGGCGGGGCCGTCGCCGTGGCCGTACGGGACTACGGCGTCGGACTCAAGCCGGGCGAGGCCACCCGGGTCTTCAACCGGTTCTGGCGCGCCGACCCGGCACGCGCGCGTACCACCGGCGGTACGGGCCTCGGCCTGTCGATCGCCGTCGAGGACGCGCGGCTGCACGGCGGCTGGCTCCAGGCCTGGGGCGAGGCCGGCGGAGGCTCGCAGTTCCGGCTCACCCTGCCGCGCACCGCGGACGAGCCGCTGCGGGGGTCGCCGATCCCGCTGGAGCCGGAGGACTCCCGGCGCAACCGTGAGCAGGCGGCCGCCGGACGCGACCGGGACCGGCTCGCGTCGGTGCCGCCGCAGCCCGTCGGCGACCGGTCGGCCCTCTCCGTACCGCCGAGGCTGCCCGAGGCGCCGCGGGCGACCGTCGACCCGACGGCGCTGCCCGGCAGCGGCGCGCGGGTCGTGGCGCGAGCGGCGACGGACGGTGACGGCGGCGGTACGGGCCCGGCGACGGCCGGGGGGAACGGGCATCTGGAGCAGGAGGACGGGACACGTGGGCGCTGACTCCCGAGCGGAGCACGCGGGGCGGGGACGGAGCACACGCGCGGTGGTCCTCGCCGCGTGCGGCGGACTCCTGGTGACCGGGTGCGCGACGATGCCCGACAGCGGGGACGTACAGGCCGTGAAGGGGGCCGGCACGGGCGACTCGCAGGTGCGGGTCTACGCCGTCGCGCCCCGGGAGAACGCCGACCCGGACGAGATCGTCGACGGCTTCCTGGAAGCCATGACCAGTGACGACCCCGGCTTCGCCACCGCCCGCAAGTACCTCACGAAGAAGGCCGCGCAGGGCTGGAGGCCGGAGCAGAGCATCACCGTGCTCACCACCGCGCCCGACCGCGAGCAGGCCGACCGCAACGCCGACCCCGACAACCAGGGGCGTGCCTTCCCGCTCTCCGGCCGGAAGATCGCGACCGTGGACGCCCGCCACGGCTACCAGCCGAACAGCCCCGCCGAGTACCTGCAGTCGATCCACGTCGTGCAGCAGCCCCTGGCGAACGGCAAGGGCAAGGAGTGGCGGATCGACAGCCTCCCGCCCGGCCTGATCCTCGGAGAGGCGGACTTCCTCCGCAACTACCGGTCGGTCAACAAGTACTACTTCGCCTCCGGGGAGGACTGGGTCGTCGCCGACCCCGTCTACATCCGGCAGCGGCAGGACCCCGTCACCCGGATGGATCCGGTGACGCAGACGGTCAAGGCGCTGCTCGAAGGCCCCACGAACTGGCTGAAGCCCGCCGTCGACTCGCAGTTCCCCTCCGGCACGGAGCTGAAGGCCGGCGTCACCACCCTGACCACGGACGACCAGTCCACGCTGCGGGTGCCGCTCAACGCCAAGGCGGACCGGGCCGGCGGCGAGGCGTGCCGGCGGATGGCGGCGCAGCTGCTGTTCACGCTGGGCGACCTCACCTCCGTGCGGGTCGAGCAGGTGGAGCTCCTGGGCTCGGGCGGGCAGTCGTTGTGCCGGCTCGGCAAGGGGCAGGCGGTCGAGTTCGCGGCGGTGCGGGACACCGACCGCGAGGAGCACCCGTACTTCGTCGACGAGCACGGCAAGCTGATGATGCTCCTGGTCGGCGGCAAGGAGGCGAACGCGCCGGTCGAGGTGCCGGGCCCGTTCGGCAAGGGCACGGTGCCGCTCCGTTCGGTCGCCGTCGACCGGGGCGAGACCCGGGCCGCGGGCGTCGGGCAGACCGGCCGCGAGCTGATCGTCTCCTCCATCACCACCGAGCAGGACCCGCTGCCGCCCGTCCTGACCAGCAGGGCCGCCCGGCCGGACGACCGGCTTTCCGCGCCCAGCTGGGACGGCAGGGGCGATCTGTGGGTCGCCGACCGGGACCCCGCAGCGCCCCAGCTGTGGATGGTGCCCGACGGCACCGGCCACCCCGTGAAGGTCCGCACGCCCTGGCTCGGGGACGGCGCCCGCATCGAGTCCCTGCGGGTCTCCGCCGACGGGGTACGGATCGCCCTGGTCGTCACGCGCGGCGAGCGCACGACCCTGCAGATCGGCCGGATCCAGCGGCAGACGACCGACGAGGAGCAGATCGTCTCCGTCCTGGACCTCCAGCCCGCCGCGCCCCGGATGGAGTCGGTCAAGGCCGTCTCCTGGGCCGGACCCAGCCGGCTCGTCGTGGTCGGCAGGGAGGCGGGCGGCGTCCAGCAGATCCGCTACCTCCAGACCGACGGCTCGACCTCGACGACCTCCGTGCTCCCCGGCCTGAACGGGGTGACCTCGGTGGCCGCTCCGCACGAGGAGACCGTGCCGGTGGTGGCCGACTCCGACGACGACGGGATCGTGCGGCTCGCGCCGGGGACGAACTGGCAGCCGGTCGCCAAGAAGGGGTTCTCGCCGGTCTACCCCGGATAGCCGTCGAGCGAGGGCCGTGAGGGCCGCACCTGACGTACTTCGGGCTCCGCGGGTGGGTTTTCCACAGGGGTGGCCGGGAGGCGCCCGGAGGCGCACAGTGGAGCCATGCGGGGGTGGTGGCGCGAGATCGCCGGACTGGTGCTGCCGGTCGCCTGCGGAGGCTGCGGCAGGCCGCGGACGGAGCTGTGCCCGGCCTGCGCGGACGCGCTCGCCGGGACGCCGCCGCGCAGGGTGCGGCCCGCGCCCGAGCCGCCCGGACTGCCCGTCGTCCACGCCGCCGCGCCGTACGCCGACGCCGTGCGGCAGCTGCTCCTCGCCCACAAGGAACGCGGGGCGCTCACGCTCGCCGGGCCCCTGGGCGGCGCCCTCGCGGGGGCCGTGGAGGCCGCTGCCCCGCCCGGTGCGGGTCTCGCGGACGGACCGCTGCTCCTCGTACCGGTGCCGTCCTCGCGGCGCTCCGTACGGGCGCGTGGGCACGATCCGACGCGGCGGATCGCGCTGGCCGCCGCAGCCCGGCTGCGGCGGGCGGGGCGGCCGGCCCGCGTCGTGCCCGTGCTCCGGCAGCGGCGGTACGTGGCGGACCAGGCGGGTCTCGGGGCGCGCGGGCGCCTCGCGAACCTGACCGGGGCGCTGGAGGTCGTGCCGGGCGGCGCACGGCTCCTGACGGCGGGACGGGTGATTCTCGTGGACGACCTGATGACCACGGGTGCCTCGCTCGCGGAGGCGGCGCGCGCCCTCGGAGCCGTACATCTTCCGTTCATTCAGGGAATACCGCACGGCTTACCGGCCGGTTCGGCGCAGCGTGAAATCGAACAGCGGGCGGCGGCTGTGATCGCATCCTCTCCCGCTTCGTTCGAAATAAACCGGAACTCGCCGGAAACTTGGATCGTTGCAGGTGGTGAGAGGTGAAAGCACCCGTACGGAGGTATGTCGCGGTAGAGGGTGCCGACACCCGTCCGAAGGGGCTATGTTCGGTTGTGAGGAATGGCGAATGCCATCGCCTCACCGAATACATGGTTGCGCCTACAGGACAGGAGTTCAGGGCGAATTAACCTCTTGTCGATGGGGTGGAGATCTTGTCGACTGGGGAGGAGGAGGTCGAAGTCGCCAAGTCCGAGCTCCGGTGACCCACCGGAGTCTGGTGCAAAGGGAGATGCCCGGCGGCCAAGGAGCCGACCAGGGCGATCCGGGAACGGAGTTCTGCGTGGACATCGTCGTCAAGGGCCGCAAGACCGAGGTGCCCGAGCGGTTCCGCAAGCACGTGGCCGAGAAGCTGAAGCTGGAGAAGATCCAGAAGCTCGACGGCAAGGTGATCAGCCTCGACGTCGAGGTGTCCAAGGAGCACAACCCGCGGCAGGCCGACCGGTCCGACCGCGTGGAGATCACCCTCCACTCCCGAGGCCCGGTGATCCGGGCGGAAGCGGCGGCAGCCGACGCGTACGCAGCGCTCGACCTCGCCAGCGACAAGCTCGAGGCGCGACTGCGCAAGCAGCACGACAAGAGGTACACCCGCCGTGGCAACGGCCGGCTGTCCGCGGCGGAGGTCGGGGACGTGGTGCCCGGCGCCGCGAAGCTCAACGGCGACGGCCAACTGGCCGTCGACGAGGCCGACAAGGTGCCCACCACGATGATGGGCTCCATCGAGGTCCAGGGTGAAGGCCCGCTCGTGGTGCGCGAGAAGACCCACCGGGCCGCACCGATGACGCTCGACCAGGCGCTCTACGAGATGGAGCTGGTCGGGCACGACTTCTACCTCTTCGTCGACTCCGACACCAAGCAGCCGAGCGTCGTCTACCGGCGACACGCGTACGACTACGGCGTCATCCATCTGGAGAGCGACCCGCTCGCCGAGGGCGGCGGCGCCGGCGGTGCGCTCGGCGGCTGACCCGCCGCACCGCACACTTCCGAACAGGTGTCCTTCTCGGTGCCCCTGGAGCGCGGTTCGCGCCCCCAGGGGCACCCCCCGTGCCCCCGCGGAGCACCCCCGGCGCCGCCCGGACGTGAAATCATGGCGTGCACGCCAACCGGTGCCGATCGCGCACGGGTTGGAGGACCGGAAACGACTTCAGGCCACGGCCTTCAGGGGGAGGAACGATGGCGGACAGCTTCGGGCCGGTGCTCAGCGGGCACGAGCACGGTGGTGCGGTCCCGGAGGGATCGGAAGGCACGGGACCGGACGCGGAGGGTGCGTTCCGCAAGGAGCCGATCCGGGTCCTCGTCGTGGACGACCACGCCCTCTTCCGCCGCGGGCTCGAGATCGTCCTCGCCCAGGAGGAGGACATCCAGGTCGTCGGCGAGGCCGGTGACGGTGCCGAGGCCGTCGACAAGGCCGCCGATCTGCTGCCCGACATCGTCCTGATGGACGTACGGATGCCCCGGCGCGGCGGCATCGAGGCGTGCACCTCCATCAAGGAGGTGGCCCCCAGCGCGAAGATCATCATGCTGACGATCAGCGACGAGGAGGCCGACCTCTACGAGGCGATCAAGGCGGGTGCCACCGGCTACCTCCTGAAGGAGATCTCCACCGACGAGGTCGCCACCGCGATCCGCGCGGTCGCCGACGGGCAGTCGCAGATCAGCCCCTCGATGGCGTCCAAGCTCCTCACCGAGTTCAAGTCGATGATCCAGCGCACCGACGAGCGCCGGCTCGTCCCGGCGCCCCGGCTGACCGACCGCGAGCTGGAGGTCCTCAAGCTCGTCGCGACCGGGATGAACAACCGGGACATCGCCAAGGAACTGTTCATCTCCGAGAACACGGTGAAGAACCACGTCCGGAACATCCTGGAGAAGCTGCAGCTGCACTCCCGGATGGAGGCCGTGGTGTACGCGATGCGGGAGAAGATCCTCGAGATCCGCTGAGGCTCGGGCGAGGGCCTTGAGCAGCTCGGGCGAGGCTCAGGAAAGAGCCTTGAGTAGCTCGGACGAGGCTCAGGCGAGCGCCTTGAGCAGGTCGGGGGCCAGCTCCGGGCGGTCCACCCGCTCCACCGTCACCGCGTCGCAGCCCACCCACTCGGCCGCCTCGCGCAGCGCCTTCGCCACCGCCGGTACGGCCTTGGGGCCGTCCAGCGAGACCTGCTTCGCCACCAGCGTCCTGCCCTCCCGCGCCGGGTCCACCCGGCCCACCAGTCGGCCGCCCGCGAGCACCGGCATCGCGAAGTAGCCGTGGATCCGCTTCTGCTTCGGCACGTACGCCTCCAGGCGGTGCGTGAAGCCGAAGATCCGCTCCGTGCGGGGCCGCTCCCAGATCAGCGAGTCGAACGGCGAGAGCAGCGTCGTGCGGTGCCGGCCGCGCGGCTCGGTCGCCAGCGCCGCGGGATCCGCCCAGGCGGGCTTCCCCCAGCCCGCCACCGTCACCGGCACCAGACCCGAGGCCTCCACCACCGCGTCGAACTGCTCCGCCTTGATCCGGTGGTAGTCCGCGATGTCCGCGCGCGTGCCCACGCCGAGCGCCTCGCCCGCCTGCCGCACCAGGCGCCGCACGCACTCGGTGTCGTCCAGGTCGTCATGGAGCAGGTCCTGCGGGATCGCCCGCTCGGCCAGGTCGTACACCCGCTTCCAGCCGCGCCGCTCCGTGACCACGACCTCGCCGTACATCAGCGCCCGCTCGACGGCGATCTTGCTGTCGGACCAGTCCCACCACTCGCCCTTGTTCTTCGCGCCGCCCAGCTCGGTCGCCGTCAGCGGGCCCTGGTCCCGCAGCTGGTCGATCACCTTGTCGTACGCCCCGGCCGACAGCTCGTGCCCCCAGTGCGGGCGGTCGCGGTAGGCGCGGCGGCGGAAGGCGAAGTGCGGCCACTCCTCGACGGGCAGGACGCAGGCGGCGTGCGACCAGTACTCGAAGGCGTGCGCCTCTGACCAGTACGCCTTCTCCACCGTCGGGCGGCCCACCGCGCCCAGGCGCGCGTACGGGATGAGCTCGTGCGAGCGGGCGAGGACCGAGATGGTGTCGAGCTGGACCTGGCCGAGCGACCGGAGGACCCCGCGCACGCCGGCCCTGCGGTCGGGCGCGCCCAGGAACCCCTGGGCGCGCAGGGCGATCCTGCGGGCTTCGTCGGCGGACAGTTCGGCGGCGGGGCGCGGCGCAGTCGTCATGGACCGCACCCTAGGCCCCGGCACTGACAGCCGGCCCGGCCGCAGGCAGGGTCGGGCGCCATGGCAGCGAGCCCCGCCCCCGTGCGCTCAGGCGTCACGGGCCGGGAGGTACGGCAGGGGGCTCGGCAGGCCGAAGTCGGAGGGGAGCAGGGCGCCGATCCAGGCGTCCCGGAGCGTGCCCTTGTTGGCCAGGGAGGCGCGCTGGACGCCCTCGACGACGAAGCCGGCCCGCTCGGCCACCGCGCGCGAGCCGGCGTTGCCGACCTCGGCGCGCCAGATCAGACGGGTGCAGCCGAGCCCGGTGAAGGCCCAGTGGGCCAGGGCGCGGACGATCTCGGTCATGTGGCCGGCGCCGCGGTGTTCCTTCGCCAGCCAGTAGCCGATCTCCCAGACGCCCGCGCCGCGACTGGACAGGGTGGCCGCGGCGAGCAGCGGGCCGCCCTCCACGGGCTCCGCGGCGAAGGTGTACTCGGTGTCCTCGCGCCAGCCGTCCGGGACCAGCCGGTGCACGAAGAACTCCGCGTCCTCGCGCTTGTAGGGGTCGGGGACGGTGGTCCACCGGCGGATGTCGGGGTCCTGGCAGATGGCGTACACCGTCTCGACGTCCTCGGGGACGGGGGTCCGCAGTCGCAGCCGGTCGGTGGTGAGGGTGATGGGATCCATGCCGGGATTGTGGTGACCGCGCGGACCGGAAGCGAACACTTTTCGGGTGGGGCGGCACCTTCCGCCCACCTCGTGCGTTCTCTTTACGGGCGGACGTACGGCTCGGGTACTGCGGGCCTCCCTGTGCGAGGGCGGTCTCGCTTACGATGGCCGTTGCGGTGGGGACCACCTGCCGTGCCCGCGCTCGCGTCCATCACAAGACCCAGTGCCAGGCCCGACCGGCAAGGAGACCAGCCTCAGTGTCCGTCTTCAACAAGCTCATGCGTGCAGGCGAAGGCAAGATCCTGCGCAAACTGCACCGCATCGCGGACCAGGTCAACTCCATCGAAGAGGACTTCGTCAACCTCTCCGACGCCGACCTGCGGGCGCTCACCGAGGAGTACAAGCAGCGGTACGCCGACGGCGAGAGCCTCGACGACCTGATGCCCGAGGCCTTCGCGACCGTCCGCGAGGCCGCCAAGCGCGTCCTCGGCCAGCGCCACTACGACGTCCAGCTGATGGGCGGCGCCGCGCTCCACCTCGGCCACGTCGCCGAGATGAAGACCGGTGAGGGCAAGACCCTCGTCGGCACCCTGCCTGCGTACCTCAACGCGCTCTCCGGCAAGGGCGTGCACCTGATCACGGTCAACGACTACCTGGCCGAGCGCGACTCCGAGATGATGGGCCGCGTCCACAAGTTCCTCGGCCTGACCGTCGGCTGCATCCTGGCCAACATGACGCCGGCCCAGCGCCGTGAGCAGTACGCCTGTGACATCACGTACGGCACGAACAACGAGTTCGGCTTCGACTACCTGCGCGACAACATGGCGTGGTCCCAGGACGAGCTCGTCCAGCGCGGCCACAACTACGCCTGTGTCGACGAGGTCGACTCCATCCTCGTCGACGAGGCCCGTACGCCGCTGATCATCTCCGGTCCGGCCGACCAGGCGACGAAGTGGTACGGCGACTTCGCCAAGCTCGTCACCCGGCTGAGCAAGGGCGAGCCCGGCAACCCGCTCAAGGGCATCGAGGAGACCGGCGACTACGAGGTCGACGAGAAGAAGCGCACCGTCGCCATCCACGAGGCGGGCGTCGCCAAGGTCGAGGACTGGCTGGGCATCGACAACCTCTACGAGTCGGTGAACACGCCGCTCGTCGGCTACCTGAACAACGCCATCAAGGCGAAGGAACTGTTCAAGAAGGACAAGGACTACGTCGTCATGGACGGCGAAGTCATGATCGTCGACGAGCACACCGGCCGTATCCTCGCCGGCCGCCGCTACAACGAGGGCATGCACCAGGCGATCGAGGCGAAGGAAGGGGTGCAGATCAAGGACGAGAACCAGACGCTCGCCACGATCACCCTCCAGAACTTCTTCCGCCTCTACGACAAGCTCTCCGGCATGACCGGTACGGCCATGACCGAGGCGGCCGAGTTCCACCAGATCTACAAGCTCGGCGTCGTCCCGATCCCGACGAACAGGCCGATGCAGCGCAAGGACCAGTCCGACCTGATCTACCGGACCGAGGTCGCCAAGTTCGCCGCCGTCGTCGACGACATCGCGGAGAAGCACGAGAAGGGCCAGCCGGTCCTCGTCGGCACGACCTCCGTCGAGAAGTCCGAGTACCTCTCGCAGCAGCTCGCCAAGCGCGGCATCCCGCACGAGGTCCTCAACGCCAAGCACCACGAGCGCGAGGCCACGATCGTCGCCCAGGCCGGCCGCCGCGGCGCCGTCACGGTCGCCACGAACATGGCCGGCCGCGGTACGGACATCAAGCTCGGCGGCAACCCCGACGACCTCGCCGAGGCCGAGCTGCGCCAGGCGGGCCTGGACCCGGTCGAGCACGTCGAGGAGTGGGCCGCGGCCCTGCCCGGCGCCCTGGAGCGCGCCGAGAAGGCCGTGAAGGCGGAGTTCGAGGAGGTCAAGGACCTCGGCGGTCTGTACGTCCTCGGCACCGAGCGCCACGAGTCGCGCCGTATCGACAACCAGCTGCGCGGCCGCTCCGGCCGTCAGGGCGACCCCGGCGAGTCCCGCTTCTACCTCTCGCTCGGCGACGACCTGATGCGCCTGTTCAAGGCGCAGATGGTCGAGCGCGTGATGGCCATGGCCAACGTGCCGGACGACGTGCCGATCGAGAACAAGATGGTCACCCGTGCCATCGCCTCCGCCCAGTCGCAGGTCGAGACCCAGAACTTCGAGACCCGTAAGAACGTCCTGAAGTACGACGAGGTCCTCAACCGGCAGCGCGAGGTCATCTACGGCGAGCGCCGCCGCGTCCTGGAGGGCGAGGACCTGCACGAGCAGGTGCAGCACTTCATGGACGACACGATCGACGACTACATCCGCCAGGAGACCGCCGAGGGCTTCGCGGAGGAGTGGGACCTCGACCGCCTGTGGAACGCCTTCAAGCAGCTCTACCCGGTGAAGGTCACCGTGGAGGAGCTGGAGGACGCGGCCGGGGACCGGGCGGGCATCACCGCCGAGTTCATCGCCGAGTCCATCAAGGACGACATCCACGAGCAGTACGAGACGCGCGAGAAGCAGCTCGGCTCGGACATCATGCGTGAGCTGGAGCGGCGCGTCGTCCTCTCCGTCCTCGACCGCAAGTGGCGCGAGCACCTCTACGAGATGGACTACCTCCAGGAGGGCATCGGCCTGCGCGCCATGGCGCAGAAGGACCCGCTGGTCGAGTACCAGCGCGAGGGCTTCGACATGTTCACCGCCATGATGGAGGGCATCAAGGAGGAGTCCGTCGGCTACCTGTTCAACCTGGAGGTCCAGGTCGAGCAGCAGGTCGAGGAGGTCCCGGTGCAGGCGTCCGCTCCCTCGCTCACCAAGGAGGACGCGGTACCGGCGGGTGCCGGGCGGCCGGAGATCCGCGCCAAGGGGCTCGACACCCCGCAGCGGCCGGACCGGCTGCACTTCTCCGCGCCGACGGTGGACGGGGACGGCGGTGTCGTCGAGGGCGACTTCGCCTCCGACGACCTCGACGGCGACGGGATGACCCGCGCCGAGCGTCGCAAGGCGCAGAAGAACGCGGGCGGCGGGCGTCGCCGCAAGAAGTGACGCGTTTGAAGTGATGTGAAGAAGGGGTCGGTCGCCCGGGGCGGCCGGCCCCTTCGTCGCGCGTCACGGGCGGCGCCGTTCGTCATGCGTGCGGGGGCGTGCCCAGGCCGTCCAGTTCCACCGCCGCGCAGCGCCAGCGCTGGTCCTCGCCGCGCTCCAGGCGGAACGCCATGGCCCGTACGCGGGTGCCGGTGGCGATGCTCGCGAAGGCCTCGACCACGGACTGCGGGGCGTGCACCTGGACCGAGCATCGGCGCAGGACCGGCCGGGGGCCGTGCGAGCGCAGGGGCGTCTGCGGGGCGAGCCGGACCAGCTGCTCGTACGCGTCGCCGACGGTGTGGCCGAGCATCCAGTGGACGGGCCGCTCCCCGCTCAGCACGGCGAGCAGGCGCTCGGCGAACACCGTGTGCGGGGGGAGCGTACGGGGGCGGGTGCCGGCCGGGCCGCGCGGCCGGGCTCCGGCGGAACCGCGCGGGCGGGTGCCGGCCCGTCCGCCGGGGGCCGTGCGGGGGCGGGGGAGCGGGGAGGGCGTGCTGGTGAGCGTGGCGTTCATGGCGATCCCCTGTCGTTGCGTAACCGGGCGGTACCAGTCGGTAACTTTTGTTGGGGATCTTGTACGGGGGTGCTCCGGGGCCCCGCAAGGACCCCGCCGCGGCGGGGCGGGGTCGAAACCGGATCACCTATCAGGGTGACGCGATCGGAAACCGGGTCTCCGGCGCCCCCGTGGAAGGCCTTCCACGGTGGACGGACGGCGGGTCCGGCCCGCCGCCCCGAAGGGGGACTCCGCACGTATCCTGAGGGCCTCTCCGTCTACGAAAGCGGCCTGCCATGCGCGTCTACATCCCCCTGACCCTCCCCGGTCTCGCACAGGCGCACAAGGCGGGCGAGCTCGGCCCCGGTCCGCTGACCGCCTACGCCGTCACCCCGGCGCTGCGCGAGTGGTACGTCTCCGACGACATCGAGGAGCTGGAGTACGCGGCGCTCAACCGGGCCGCCGCCGCCTCCCTGCGGCTCCTCGCCGGCGACCCCGAGGCGCCCCGGCGCCGGATCGTCGTCGCCGTCGACGTGGCCGACAAGGACGCGACCGTCGACCCCGACCGGGGGCTCGACTCCGGCTCCATCGGCGAGGTCCGCGTCGCCGGAGCCGTACCGCTGGCCAAGGCCGCGGCCGTGCACGCCGACGCGGACGACGCCGAGGCGGACGTCACGGCGGCGGCGGGCGCGCTGGGCGCGGCGGACCAGGGCGACGACGACGCCCAGTTCGTCGTGGACGGGGCCGAGGACCACGAGCTGCTCTGGTTCGGCGTACAGGAGATCCCCTCCCTGCTCGGCTGAGTCGCCGGGTACCGTCTCTCCATGGGGAAGCACGGAAAACACCTGGTCTGGGACTGGAACGGCACGCTGCTCGACGACACCGGCGCGGTGATCGGCGCGACGAACGCGGCCTTCGCCGAGCTCGGGCTCGCGTCGATCACCCTTGAGCAGTACCGCGAGCTGTACACGGTGCCGGTGCCGAAGTTCTACGAGCGGCTCATGGGGCGGCTGCCGACGGACGCGGAGTGGGTCGTCATGAACGGGACCTTCCACCGGCACTACCGGGAGCGGGCCGGGTCCTGCGGGCTCACCGTCGGCGCGGCGGAGCTGCTCGCCGCGCGGCAGGAGGCAGGGGTCACGCAGTCGCTGCTGTCGCTCGCGCCGCAGGCCGAGCTGATACCGCTCGTGCGGCATCACGGGATCGCCGAGCGGTTCGTCCGCATGGACGGGCGCCTCGACGACTCCAGCGACGGGAAGTCCGGGCACATGGTGCGGCACCTGGCCGCGCTGGGGGTTCCGGCGGAGCGGGTCGTCGTCATCGGCGACGCGGCGGACGACGCGGTGGCGGCGGCGCACGTGGGGGCGCGGGCGGTTCTTTACACCGGGGGGTCGCACAGCCGGGCGTCGCTGGAGCGGGTCGGGGTACCGGTGGTCGACTCGTTGGACGAGGCCGTCGCTGTTGCGGAGGAGCTGGTCTAAGGAACCGGGGTGGGCAGGCGGGACGCCTGCCCACCGCCGGTGCTAGCCCTTCGCGCGCAGGACCTTCAGGAACTCGCGCATCCAGGTGGGGTGGTCCGGCCAGGCCCGGGAGGAGACCAGGAGGCCGTCGACCACGGCCGCGCTGTCCTGGAAGGTCGCACCCGCCGCCTGCATGTCGAGTTCCAGGGCCGGGTAGGCCGTCACGCGGCGGCCCTCAAGGTTGCCGACCGCCGCCGTCAGGAGCGGACCGTGGCAGATCTGGGCCACCGGCTTGTCCGCGTCGAAGAAGGCCTTGAGGATCTTGCGGAGCTCCGGGTCGTTGCGCAGGTACTCCGGCGCCCGGCCGCCCGGGATCACCACCGCCACGTACGCGCCCGGGTCGACCTCCGAGAAGGCCAGGTCCGCGGGCCAGGTGTAGCCCGGCTTCTCCGTGTACGTGTCGTACCCCGGCTCGAAGTCGTGGACGACGAAGCGGAGCGTCTTGCGGGCCGGGGCCGCGATGTCGACCTCGTAACCCTCCTCCAGAAGCCGCTGGTAGGGGTACATCACCTCCAGTGACTCCGCCGCGTCCCCGGTCACGATCAGGATCTTCGCCATGGCTCTCCCAGATCACAGATGGTCGGTCCGTCGTGCTGCGCCCATGCTCGCGTACACCGTGCCGCCGGCGGGGCGCTTTACCAAGAGGTCATGTGTCGCTGTCCAAAGCGTCAAACTTCCCCCGCTCTTTTGTACGCATACGGCTCATGACGGTTCGGGGGTCGGGGGCGATAGGCTTTTCCCGTGATCAGCGCGATACGCCGTGGGGGCAGCGAAGCCCCCGGCTGCCGCCCGGTCCGCGACAGCGGCCGGGCCGACCGTGCGTTCGATCCTCTCCGTCCGGGCGCGCCACGCTCCGTGGCCGATAACGTCCTGGGCATCTCTCATCCGGGCATAACGTCGACTTCGACCGGAATCACCGCGTCGTGGCGTTGTGTCCTTTCTTCCACCGACGTCACGCAACGGCGCGCGACAGGAGTCAGAGGACATGCAGACCAAGCTGGACGAAGCAAAGGCCGAGCTGCTCGAGAGGGCCGCCCGGGTAGCTGA
Source organism: Streptomyces nymphaeiformis (assembly GCF_014203895.1). Lineage (GTDB taxonomy): Bacteria > Actinomycetota > Actinomycetes > Streptomycetales > Streptomycetaceae > Streptomyces > Streptomyces nymphaeiformis. The sequence continues at coordinate 21,361 of NZ_JACHJY010000001.1, forward strand.
GCACAGCCCTGTCGGAGGGCGACTTCCGACGGGCCCGGAAGGCGCCGGTGAGCGTCCGGACCGGGACACCGTGCTCGACTACCTCCAGCGCTACTACCTGCACACCGCGCCCGAGGACCTCACCGACCGCGACCCGGTCGACGTGTTCGGCGCCGCGCTCTCTCACTACCGGCTCGCGGAGAACCGCCCGCAGGGCACCGCGAACGTGCGCGTCCACACTCCGACGGTGGAGGAGAACGGCTGGACCAGCAGCCACTCCGTCGTCGAGGTCGTCACCGACGACATGCCCTTCCTCGTCGACTCCGTCACCAACGAGCTGTCCCGCCAGGGCCGCGGCATCCACGTCGTGATCCACCCGCAGGTCCTCGTCCGCCGTGACGTGGCCGGAAAGCTCATCGAGGTCCTCTCGACCCAGATCCACGGCGAGCTGCCCCACGACGCGCTCACCGAGTCCTGGATCCACGTCGAGATCGACCGCGAGACCGACAAGGCCGACCTCAAGCAGATCACCAGCGACCTGCTGCGCGTCCTGTCCGACGTCCGCGAGACGGTCGAGGACTGGGAGAAGATGCGCGATGCCGCCCTGCGCATCGCCGAGGGCCTGCCCGACGAGCCCACCGCCTCCGACCTGCGGCCGACCGAGGTGGAGGAGGCCCGCGAGCTGCTGCGCTGGCTCGCCGACGACCACTTCACCTTCCTCGGCTACCGCGAGTACGAGCTGGTCAACGGCGACGCCCTGTCCGCCGTCCCCGGCACCGGGCTCGGCATCCTGCGCTCCGACCCGCAGCACGGCGCCGACGACCAGGGCCACCACGCCCACCCCGTCTCGCCCTCCTTCAGCCGGCTGCCCGCCGACGCCCGCGCCAAGGCGCGCGAGCACAAGCTGCTGATCCTGACGAAGGCCAACAGCCGGGCGACCGTCCACCGCCCCTCGTACCTCGACTACGTCGGCGTGAAGAAGTTCGACGCCGACGGCAACGTCATCGGCGAGCGCCGCTTCCTCGGCCTCTTCTCGTCCGCGGCCTACACCGAGTCCGTCCGCCGCGTCCCCGTCGTCAAGCGCAAGGTCCAGGAGGTCCTGGACGGCGCCGGCTTCTCGCCCAACAGCCACGACGGCCGCGACCTGCTCCAGATCCTGGAGACCTACCCGCGCGACGAGCTCTTCCAGACCCCGGCCGACCAGCTGCAGTCCGTCGTCACCAGCGTCCTGTACCTCCAGGAGCGGCGCCGGCTGCGGCTCTACCTGCGCCAGGACGAGTACGGCCGCTACTACTCGGCCCTCGTCTACCTGCCGCGCGACCGCTACACGACCCGCGTCCGGCTGCGGATCATCGACATCCTGAAGGAGGAGCTCGACGGCACCAGCGTCGACTTCACCGCCTGGAACACCGAGTCGATCCTCTCCCGCCTGCACTTCGTCGTCCGCGTCAAGCCCGGCACCGAGCTGGCGAAGCTCACCGACGCCGACGTCGACCGCATCGAGAGCCGGCTCGTCGAGGCCACCCGCTCCTGGGCCGACGGCTTCGGCGAGGCGCTCAACGCCGAGCTGGGCGAGGAGCGCGCCGCCGAGCTGCTGCGCCGCTACGGCAACGCCTTCCCCGAGGGCTACAAGGCCGACCACTCGCCGCGCGCCGCCGTCGCCGACCTGTGCCACCTGGAGGCCCTCGTCGACAGCGGCAAGGACTTCGCGCTCTCCCTGTACGAGCCGGTCGTCGCCGGCCCCGGCGAGCGCCGCTTCAAGATCTACAAGACGGGCGACCAGATCTCCCTGTCCGCCGTCCTGCCGGTCCTCAACCGGCTCGGCGTCGAGGTGACCGACGAGCGTCCGTACGAGCTGCGCTGCGCCGACCGCACCCACGTCTGGATCTACGACTTCGGTCTGCGGATGCCGGCCGCCACCGGGAACGGCGGCGACTACATCGGCGACGACGCCCGCGAGCGCTTCCAGGAGGCCTTCGCCGCCACCTGGACCGGGCAGGCCGAGAACGACAACTTCAACTCGCTCGTCCTCTCCGCCGGGCTCACCTGGCGCGAGGCGATGGTGCTGCGCGCCTACGCCAAGTACCTGCGCCAGGCCGGGGCGACGTTCAGCCAGGACTACATGGAGGACACCCTCCGCGACAACGTCCACACCACCCGGCTGCTCGTCAACCTCTTCGAGGCCCGCATGGCCCCGGAGCGCCAGCGCGCCGGCACCGAGCTGATCGACGCGCTCCTCGAAGAGCTGGACGCCGCCCTCGACCAGGTCGCGAGCCTGGACGAGGACCGGATCCTGCGGTCCTTCCTCACCGTCATCAAGGCCACGCTGCGGACCAACTTCTTCCAGAAGTCGGCGGACGGCGAGCCGCACTCCTACGTCTCCATGAAGTTCGACCCGCAGGCCATCCCGGACCTGCCGGCCCCGCGCCCGGCCTTCGAGATCTGGGTGTACTCCCCGCGCGTCGAGGGCGTCCACCTGCGCTTCGGCAAGGTCGCCCGAGGCGGTCTGCGCTGGTCCGACCGCCGTGAGGACTTCCGTACGGAGATCCTCGGCCTGGTCAAGGCGCAGATGGTGAAGAACACCGTCATCGTGCCGGTCGGCGCCAAGGGCGGCTTCGTCGCCAAGCAGCTCCCGGACCCGACCGTGGACCGCGACGCCTGGCTGGCCGAGGGCATCGCCTCGTACAAGACCTTCATCTCGGCGCTCCTCGACATCACCGACAACCTGGTCGCGGGCGAGGTCGTGCCGCCGGTCGACGTGGTCCGCCACGACGAGGACGACACGTACCTCGTGGTCGCCGCCGACAAGGGCACCGCGACCTTCTCCGACATCGCCAACGGCGTCGCGGAGTCGTACGGCTTCTGGCTCGGCGACGCCTTCGCCTCCGGCGGCTCCGCCGGCTACGACCACAAGGGCATGGGCATCACCGCCCGCGGCGCCTGGGAGTCCGTCAAGCGGCACTTCCGCGAGCTGGGCCACGACACCCAGACCGAGGACTTCACCGTCGTCGGCGTCGGCGACATGTCCGGCGACGTCTTCGGCAACGGCATGCTGCTCTCCGAGCACATCCGCCTGGTCGCCGCCTTCGACCACCGCCACATCTTCATCGACCCGACCCCGGACGCGGCCGCCTCGTACGCCGAGCGCCGTCGGCTCTTCGACCTGCCGCGCTCCTCGTGGGCGGACTACGACACCTCGCTGCTCTCGGCGGGCGGCGGCGTCCACCCCCGCAGCGCCAAGTCCATCCCGGTCAACGCGCAGATGCGGGCCGCCCTCGGCATCGAGGACGGCGTCACCAAGCTGACCCCGGCCGAGCTGATGAAGGCGATCCTCCAGTCGCCCGTCGACCTGCTGTGGAACGGCGGCATCGGCACGTACGTGAAGTCCTCGGCCGAGTCCAACGCCGACGTCGGCGACAAGGCCAACGACGCCATCCGCGTCGACGGCCAGGACGTCCGCGCCCAGGTCGTCGGCGAGGGCGGCAACCTCGGCGCGACCCAGCTGGGCCGCATCGAGTTCGCCCGCAGCGGCGGCCCCGAGGGCCAGGGCGGCAAGATCAACACCGACGCCATCGACAACAGCGCCGGCGTCGACACCTCCGACCACGAGGTCAACATCAAGATCCTGCTCAACGGGCTCGTCGCCGAGGGCGACATGACCGTCAAGCAGCGCAACAAGATCCTCGCCGAGATGACGGACGAGGTCGGCGCGCTCGTCCTGCGCAACAACTACGCGCAGAACACCGCCCTGGCCAACGCCGTCGCCCAGTCGCCGTCCCTGCTCCACGCCCACCAGCGGTTCATGCGCCGCCTGGGCCGCGACGGGGCCCTCGACCGCTCCCTGGAGTTCCTGCCCAACGACCGGCAGATCCGCGACCTCCTCAACGGCGGCAAGGGCCTGAGCCAGCCCGAGCTCGCCGTCCTCCTCGCGTACACCAAGATCACGGTGGCCGACGAGCTGATCGGTACGGAGCTGCCGGACGACCCGTACCTGCGCGGGCTGCTCCACGCGTACTTCCCGACGCTGCTGCGCGAGAAGTTCACCGAGGCCGTCGACAACCACGCGCTGCGCCGCGAGATCATCACGACGGTCCTGGTCAACGACACCGTCAACACCGGTGGCTCGACCTTCCTGCACCGCCTCCGCGAGGAGACCGGCGCGTCGATCGAGGAGATCGTCCGCGCGCAGACCGCCGCCCGGGTCGTCTTCCGCCTCGGCCAGGTCTGGGACGCCGTCGAGTCCCTCGACAACCAGGTGCCGGCCGAGATCCAGACCCAGATGCGCCTGCACTCCCGTCGGCTCGTCGAGCGCGGCACGCGCTGGATGCTCAACAACCGGCCGCAGCCGCTCCAGCTCACGGAGACCATCGAGTTCTTCGCGGACCGGGTCGAGGAGGTCTGGACGCAGCTGCCGGGCCTGCTGCGCGGCTCGGACCTGGAGTGGTACCAGTCGATCCTGGACGAGCTGACGGAGGTCGGCGTGCCGGAGGAGCTCGCGCTGCGCGTCGCCGGCTTCTCCTCCGCCTTCCCGATCCTCGACGTCGTCGCGATCGCCGACCGGATGGGCAAGGAGCCGCTCGCGGTCGCCGAGGTCTACTACGACCTGGCCGACCGGCTGCGGATCACCGACCTGATGGACCGGATCATCGAGCTGCCGCGCAGCGACCGGTGGCAGTCGATGGCCCGCGCCTCGATCCGCGAGGACCTCTTCGCGGCGCACGCGGCGCTGACCGCCGACGTCCTGACGGTCGGCAACGGCACGACGAGCCCCGAGGAGCGGTTCAAGGCCTGGGAGGAGAAGAACGCGGCGATCCTGGGCCGCGCGCGGACGACCCTGGAGGAGATCCAGGGCTCGGACACCTTCGACCTGGCGAACCTGTCGGTGGCGATGCGGACGATGCGGACGCTGCTCCGCTCGCACAGCTAGTGCCGTAGGCAAGAGATGAGGAAGGGCCCCGCCGGTTTTCCGGCGGGGCCCTTCCTCATTCCTTCACGGGTGTCGCCGTCGAGGTCCACAGGCGGCGGGCGGCGAGCAGGGCCGCCGCGAGGAGCAGGCCGTTGCGGAGCACCATCACGGCCACGCCGGTGGTGGTTCCGTAGACGACCTCGTCGTAGAGGACGGGGTACGCGAGGGAGCTGAGGGCGGCCGCCGGGAGGAGCAGCAGGGCGACCGGCCGCATCACGGTGTGGCGGGAGGTCAGGCAGACGGCGGCGAGGCCGAGCAGCCAGATCATGTACTGGGGGCTGATCACCCGGCTGGTGGCGGTGAAGAGCAGCACGGCGGTGAGGGCCGCGTCGAACGGGGTGGCGGGGGTCCAGCGGCGGGCCTGGAGCCGCCACAGGAGCAGCCAGGCGAAGGCGATGACGGTGAGCAGCAGGGCGAGGTGCCCGAGGCTGGAGACGTACGGGCCGACGTACTCGAAGGCGCCGTAGCGGAACTCGACCCTGCCCGGCCAGGCGCCGGCGGCGCGGGCCGTCGCGAGGGCCGTGCCCCACAGGGACTCGATCTGGATGCCGCGGCTGCCCTGCTGGCGCAGGAAGCCGAGGGACTCGGAGAAGAACAGCGCCAGGGTGGCGAGGAGCGCGAGGGCGGTGACGGCGGCGGCGGTCCAGGCCTCGCGGGTGGTACGGCCCCGGGGCGTGCCGATCAGGGCGAGCGCGGGCCACACCTTGACCATGGCGCCGATCCCGGCGAGCGCCCCGCCGAGCTGGTGGGCGGCGGTGCGGCGGGCGTTCAGGGCGAGCAGGGCGAGGACGGCGAGGGCGGTGGTCTGGACGTCGTACCGGGCGAGGGGGAGGTGGAGGAGGAGCGGGAGGCCGCAGACCCAGATCCAGGCGCCGTGGGTGAGGCGGGCGCTGTCGGCGCGGGCGAGGGCGAGCGTGACGACGGCGTCGGCGAGGAGGGTGAGGGTGACGAAGGCCTGGAAGTAGGTGAGCCAGGGGAGGACGCCCGGCGACATGATCACGAGTCCCGCGCCGGGCGGGTACTGCCAGGTGACGTCGCCGGGCGGGAAGGTGCCGGAGGCGAACTGCCCGTACCAGTGCTGGTAGAGGTCCACCTCGCGGGCCACCCCGCCGATGCCGAGGCTGTCGCGGGAGAGCAGCAGGAGCATGCCGGCCCGGCTGAGGAGCCAGGCGGCGGCGAGGGCGAGGAGGGGGCCGCGGCCGACGGTGACGAAGGTGGCGGAGGTGAAGGTGTCCGAGTCGAAGGGGGACCTGGTGAGCGTGGAGGGTTCGCTTCCGGAGCGGGGCGGGGCGTCGCCCGTGGAGTCGCGGGGTGACTGGGGGTGATCGGTCGTCATCCCACCGCACTTTAGACCGCGATGTCCCTTTGATTCGGTTTCTTCGGCCCCGGCTTGGCCGTGAACTCCTCGTATGCCGCCACCACCTCCTTCGCCGGCCCGTCCATCAGCAGCGTCCCCGCCTCCAGCCACAGCGCCCGCTCGCAGGTCTCCGTGATGGTGGAGTTCGAGTGGCTGACCAGGAAGACCGTCCCGGCCTCCGCCCGCAGTTCGTCGATCCGCTGCTGGCTGCGGCGGCGGAAGCGCGCGTCGCCGGTCGACAGGGCCTCGTCGATGAGCAGCACGTCATGGCTCTTGGCGGCGGCGATGGAGAAGCGCAGCCGGGCGCCCATCCCGGAGGAGTACGTCCGCATCGGGCGGGAGATCGCGTCGTCCTTCTCGTTGATGCCGGAGAAGTCGACGATCCCGTCGTAGCGCTCGCGGATCTCCGTACGGCTCATGCCCATCGCGAGGCCGCCCAGGATCACGTTCCGCTCGCCGGTCAGATCGCTCATCAGGGCCGCGTTCACGCCGAGGAGGGAGGGCTGGCCATGGGTGTAGATCCGGCCCCGGTCCACGGGCTGGACCCCCGCGACGGCCTTCAGGAGGCTGGATTTCCCAGATCCGTTCGAACCGATCAGGCCAATTGCCTCGCCCCGGTACGCGACGAAGCTGACGCCCTTCACGGCGTGCACCTCGCGGCCGGCCGGGGCCTTGCGCCGGTGCAGCATCCGGCCGAGGGCGGCGGTGGCGGCGCCCCGGCCGCCGGGGCGCCCGCCATGGACGGTGTACGTGATGTGGACGCCGTCCGCCACGACGGTGGGCGTCCTCGTCGGCTCAGCCACGGCCGTACGTCTCCTCCGCCTTCCAGAACCAGATGAAACCGCCCGCGAAGGCGAGCACGGCCCAGCCCGCCGCCAGCGCCCACACGTGCGGCGGCAGCTGCGCGGCGGTGAAGCTCCGGATCAGCGCGAAGCGCATGAGGTCGATGTAGAGCGCCGCCGGGTTGTACTGGAGCGCGATCACCACGGCCTCCGGGAAGCGCCCGCTGCCCGCCAGGTTCTGGATCGAGAACATGGCGCCCGAGGCGTACATCCAGGTGCGGAGCACGAACGGCATCAGCTGGCTGATGTCCGGGGTGCGGGCCGCGAGCCGGGCCAGCACGAGCGCCACGCCCGTGCTGAACAGCGACTGGAGGAACAGCGCCGGGACGGCGAGCAGCCAGCTCCAGGTGGGGAACTCGCCGAAGCAGGCCAGCATGACGACGAGCGCGGCGAGCGAGAAGAGCAGCTGCTGGAGCTGCTGGAACGCGAGCGAGATCGGCAGGCTCGCGCGGGGGAAGTGCAGGGCGCGGACCAGGCCCAGGTTGCCGCTGATCGCGCGGGTGCCCGCCTGGACCGTGTTGGCGGTGAAGGTCCACACGAAGATGCCCGTGATCAGGAAGGGCACGTAGTCGGGCACGCCGTTCTTCGCGTTCATCACGATGCCGAAGATCAGGTAGTACACGGCCGCGTTGAGCAGCGGGGTCATCACCTGCCAGACCTGGCCGAGGCGCGCCTGGCTGAACTGGGAGGTGAGGCGGGCCGTCGCGAAGGCGGTGATGAAGTCGCGGCGGGACCAGAGCTCCCGCACGTAGACGGGGAGCGAGGGGCGGGCGCCGCTGACGCTCAGGCCGTGGCGGCGGGCGAGGGCGGCGAGGTCCTCGGCGGCGGGCGGAGCCTGCTGCTGGGGTACGGCGGGGGCCAGGGTCGTGGTCACGGGCGGGCGCTTTCGACGAGGGGTGCGGGGGCGCGTGCTGCCGTCGGCGATGGAACGGGTCCGTATCGTCGCTACGGGGAGGTTAGAGCCCTCGCACGACGGAACGCAACCGTATCGTCGCAACGGCCCCGGGATATCGCGGTTGGTTAGGATGCCGTTCATGACCGATCCGACCCCCCGCCGCGCCCCCGCCGGAGCCGCCGTACTCCGCGAGGACGTGACCGAGGCCATCCGCGCCGCCGTCTTCGAGGAGCTCGCGGCCGTCGGCTACGCCCGGATGTCCATCGAGGGCATCGCGCGCCGCGCGGGAGTCGGCAAGACGGCCGTCTACCGGCGCTGGAAGTCCAAGCTCTCCCTCGTCCTCGACCTCGTCGGCGCCTTCGCCGCCCAGGGCCTGCCGGCACCCGCCAGCGGCTCCCTCTACGGGGACGTGCGCGCCCTCCTCGAAGTCGCCTCGCACGCCCTGCGCCACCCGGTCGCCTCGCAGGTCATCCCGGACCTGCTCGTCGAGGCCGCCCGGCACCCCGAGATCGCCGAGACCGTCAAGGCCGTGCTGCTCGACGGGCAGCAGGGCGTCATGACCCAGATCGTCCGCGAGGCCGTCGCGCGCGGCGAACTCCCCGAGGGCACCGACCCGGGCAAGGCCCTCGACCTGGCCGTCGGCCCGCTCTACTGGCGCCTCGTCGTCGTCCGTACGCCCCTGCCCAAGGGGTACCTGGACGAACTCGCGCGCTCGGCGGTCGCGGCACTGCGCGCGTGACCCGGGCTACTTCACCGCGCCCGCCATCACGCCCGACGCGAACTGCCGCTGGAACGCGAAGAACACCACCAGCGGCACCACCATCGACACGAACGCCCCCGGCGCGAGCACGTCCACGTTGTTGCCGAACTGCCGGACCTGCTGCTGGAGCGCCACCGTGATCGGCGGCGACTGCGAGTCCGCGAAGATCAGCGCGATCAGCATGTCGTTCCACACCCACAGGAACTGGAAGATCCCCAGCGAGGCGATCGCCGGACCGCCGAGCGGCAGCACCACGCGCGTGAACAGCCGGATCTCACCCGCCCCGTCGAGCCGTGCCGCCTCCAGGAGCTCGCGCGGGATCTCCGCGAAGAAGTTCCGCAGCAGGAAGATCGCGAACGGCAGGCCGAACGCCGTGTGGAAGAGGACCACCCCCGCCGTCGTCTCGAACAGCCCCACCGCCCCGAACAGCTTCGACACCGGGACCAGGGCCACCTGCACCGGCACCACGAGCAGCGCCACCACGCCCAGGAACCACCAGTCCCGGCCCGGGAACTCCAGCCACGCGAAGGCGTAACCGGCGAGCGAGCCGATGAGGAGGACCAGGAGCGTGGCCGGGACGGTGATCAGGACCGTGGAGAGGAGCGAGCCCGTGATCGTGTCGTTCGCGAGGAGACGGGTGTAGTTCTCGGTGGTCAGCTGGGCCGGGGCCGTGAACACCCGCCACCAGCCGCTCGCCGCGATGTCGGACGGCGAGCGGAGCGAGGAGAGCAGCAGCCCGACCGTCGGCAGCAGCCAGAACAGGCCGGCGAGCAGGAGGAAGACCCGGACGGCGCCCCCGGCCGCGCGTGCCGAGGCCTTCGCCGCGAAGCCCTTCATCGGCGGGACTCCCTTCGGATGCGGCGGATGTTGACCACCATCACCGGCAGCACGAGGAGGAGCAGGACGACGGCGATGGCCGAACCGACCCCGAGATCCGCGTCCGTGCCGAAGGACGAGCGGTACAGCTGGAGCGCGAGCACGTTCGCGTCGTCCTGCGCGGAGCCCGGCGCGATGACGAAGACCAGGTCGAAGACCTTCAGCACATTGATCATCAGGGTGACGAGGACGACCACGAGGACCGGCGCCAGGAGCGGCACCGTGATCCGCCGGAACACCTGCCACTCGTTCGCCCCGTCCACCCGCGCGGCCTCCAGGAGTTCGCGCGGTACGGCCGCGAGCCCGGCGCCGATCAGCACCATCGCGAACCCGGCCCACATCCACACGTACGCCCCGATCACGGCCGGGGTGACGAGCGAGGGGCCCAGCCACTCCACGCCGTCGTACTGCTCCCGGAAGTTGCTCGCGGGCAGCCGGAGCACGGCTCCGTCGGCGCGGTCGGCGGGCAGGGCGAAGCTGCCGTCGGCCGCCGCCGTGGCCGCGGCGACCACCTTCCCGTCCCGTACGGCCTCGATCCGCAGCCCCTTCAGGCCGAGCTCCCCCGGATCGACGGCGTTCGGCTTCCCGCCGCCGCCCCGGGTGAAGTCCAGCCAGGCGGTTCCGGTGATCTGCCCGTCCGCCGTCGCGGGGGCGTGCGCGGGGCGGGCGTCCTTCGGCATCCGCCCCGGTGCCACCCCGACCAGCGGGAGGAGTACGGGCACCCCGGCCCGTACCGGCGTCCTCGTCTCGTACGCGCCGCCGCCCGCCGCCTTCAGCGGGTGCACGGGCAGCGGCCGGGCCCGGGGGAAGCCGGAGGCCTCGGCGAAGGTGTCGTGGACCCCGACCCAGACCGCGTTGGCGACGCCACGGTCCGGGTCCTGCTCGTACACCAGCCGGAAGATGATCCCGGCGGCCAGCATCGAGATCGCCATCGGCATGAAGACGACGAGCTTGAACGCCGTCCCCCAGCGCACCCGTTCGGTGAGCACCGCGAAGATCAGACCGAGCGCGGTGGCGACCGCCGGGGCCACCACCAGCCAGACCAGGTTGTTGCGGACGGCGGTGCGGAGGGAGTCGTCGGTGACGAGCGCGAGGTAGTTGTCGAGGCCGACGAAGGTGCCGCCGGAACGGTCGAAGAGCGACCGCCGGACGGAGTACCCGATCGGGTAGACGACGAGCGCGCCGAGCAGGAGCAGGGCGGGGAGCAGGAACCCCGCCGCGACCGCCCTGCTCCTTCCGGTGATGCGTGGCATGGGGGCGTCAGCCCTTCGAGGAGGCCTTGTACGCCTTCGCCGCGTCGGCCTCCAGGCGCGCCTGGGTCCCGGCGATGTCCTTCGGGTTCTTCAGGAAGTCCTGGAGCGCCTTCCACTCGCCCTTGCCGGGCGTTCCGCCGAACGACTGCGGCATCTGGTCGGACATGTCGAAGCGGAAGTCGTCACCGGCGCCGATGAGCGCCTTGGCGATCTCGCGCTGGACGTCGTTCGGGTACGCCGCCGGATCCAGGCTCTTGTTGGGGGAGAGGAACCCGCCCTCGGCCGCCCAGATCCTCGCCGCGTCCGGGGAGGCGAGGAAGGCGAGCAGCGCCTGCGCGCCCTTGGTGTCCTTCAGGGCCACGGCCGCGTCGCCCGCCGTCACCACCGGGGACGTGTCGCCGGCCTTGGGGAAGGGGAAGACCTTCGCGTCCTTCCCGATCTCCGCCTTCGTCTGCGCGATGTTGACCGCGGCGAAGTCGCCCTCGAAGACCATCGCGCCCTTGGGCTGGTCGCCGCCGGTGAAGGTCTGCGTGACCGAGGCCGGGTACTCCGTCTGCAGCGCGCCGGCCGAACCGCCCGCGATCAGCGACGGCTTGCCGAAGAGCTCGGCGAGGGTCTTCAGGGCGGCGGCGACGGACGGGTCCGTCCACTTGATCTCGTGCTTCGCCAGCTGGTCGTACCTGGCCGGGCCCGCCTGGGAGAGGTAGACGTTCTCGAACCAGTCGGTGAGGGTCCAGCCGTCCGCGCCGCCGACCGACACCGGGGTCACGCCGGAGGCCGAGACCGTCTCGGCGGTGGCGAGGAAGTCCTGCCAGGTCTTCGGCTCGGTGGCGCCCGCGTTGTCGAAGACGGCGGTGTTGTACCAGACCAGGGACTTGTTGGCGGCCTTGAAGTAGACCCCGTACTGGGTGCCGTCCACCGCGCCGAGGTCCTGCCAGCCGCGCGAGTAGTTCGCCGCGAGCGCCGCCTTGACCTCCGGGCCGACCGGCTTCAGCCACTTCTGGGCGGCGGCCTGCTGGATCGCGCCCACCTGCGGGAGCATCGCCACGTCGGGCGGCGAACCGCCGGCGATCTTCGTCCCGAGGAAGTTCACGATCGGGTCCTGCGCGGGCACGAAGGTGACGGTCGCGCCGGTGCGCTTCTCGAACTCCTTCAGGACCTTGACGAAGTTCTCCTGCTCGGGGCCCGTCCAGACGGCGGCGACCTCGATCTTCTCGCCCTTGAGGGAGAGGTCGGGCGTCGGCCCCTTCGTGGTGTCGCCGCCGTCGTCGCCGCTGCCGCAGCCCGCGAGGGCGGTCAGCGCGGCTAACGCCGTCAGGGTCGCTGCGGCTTTGCGCGCCTTGCGTGCCTTGCGTGGACGAAGAGTTGTACGCATCGCTGCCCCGTCTCTCCCGTGCGCTTCGCTGTCCGTCCGACAGGTCTACGCCCGGGTGCGGGGCCCCGCAATACCGCCTTCGGCTCGAAGTAGGGGATCGTGATGCCCTCGTGACGTGCCGTCAGGCGTGGGAGGTGGGGGTCAGCGGGGCCACGGGCGTCGCCTCGACCGAACGCGCCGCACGGTCGAGCGCGCTCGCCAGGAGGGCCAGGTCCGTCGGGCCGTTGCCCAGCTCGCGGACCGGGCGCCGGGTGGGCGGGTCGCCCATCCGCTCCCACTCCAGCGGGACGACCGTCGGGCGGAGCGTCGCCGTCCGGGGGATCCGGCCCGTGACGCGGCCCGCCTGGAACGGGGTCACCCGGCCGTCGGGATGCCCGAGACGGCCCCGCCCCGCCGCCGGCACGTCCGGGCCCGCCGCGACCGGGGGCGCGTCGAGCACGATCCGCAGCCGGGCGCCGTGGGCCAGCTCCGTGTCGGAGGTGCGGTCCGGGCGCGACGAGGTCGCCACGAGGTGCACCCCGAGCCGCTCCCCGTTCCGCGCGACGGCCTCCAGGGCCCGCACGACGGACCCGGCGGCGGGCCGCCCGGGGGCGCCGAGCGCGGGCGCGACCAGGGCGTCGTAGTCGTCGACGAGCACGACGAGCCGAGGCAACTGCCCCACACCACCGGCCCGCGAGGAGGCCTGCTCCCCGGACGCGGGCCGAGGAATCCGCGCGGCGGCCTCCTCGGGGCCGCGGCCGCCGGCGCGGCCGCTGAGGTCCTCGCCACCGGGGTACGGGACGCGTCCGCTCGCGCGGCTCGTCACGTCGTCCGTGCTGGGGTGAGGGATGCGTCCGCTCGTACGGCCGGTGACATCGTCAGCGCCGGGGTACGGGACCCGTCCGCTCGCCCGGCCGGTCACGTCGTCGGCGTCCGCGCGGCGGGTGCGGGCGCTCGGGTGGTCGGTGACGTCGTCGGCGCCTGTGCGGAGGGTGCGGCTGCTCGGGCGGTCCTCGATGCCCCCGCCCTCGCGGCGCGGCAGCCGCCCACTGGGCGTGTCGGCCAGGAAGGCGTCCCCACCGGACCGCGTCCGCGTGCTGGAACGCTCGTCGAGCGCCCCGTCCCCGGCGTGGGGGACGCGCCCGTTGGGCCGGTCGGTCAGATCACCGGCCCGGGACACGCGCCCGCTGGAGCGGCCGCTGAGGTCCTCGCCGCCGGGGTGCGGGATGCGGCTCGCACGGCCGGTGACGTCGTCGGCGCCCGGGTACGGGACGCGTCCGCTGGAGCGGCCCGTGACGTCGTCCGCGCCGGGGTACGGGACCCGGCCGCTGGGCCGGCCGGTGAGGTCCTCGCTGCCCGGGCGGGGCACGCGTCCGCTGGCGCGGCTGCTGAGGTCTTCGCCGCCGGGGTGCGGGATGCGGCCGCTCGTACGGCCCGTGACGCCGTCGGCGCCCGGGTAGGGCACGCGTCCGCTGGCGCGGCTGCTGAGGTCTTCGCCGCCGGGGTGCGGGATGCGGCCGCTCGTACGGCCCGTGACGTCGTCGGCGCCGGGGTACGGGACACGGCCCTGCGTCTCGCCCGCGCCCGTGCGGAGGGTGCGGCTGCTCGGGTGGGGGTTCAGGTCGTTCGGGTTCGTGCGCGGCAGCGCGCCGATCGTGCCGTCGCCCGTGCGGAGGGTGCGGCCGCTCGGGCGGTCCGTGAGGTCGCCGGTGTCCGGGAGGCGGACGGTCGCGCGGGCGCCCTGCGGCACGGATTCCGCCGCGCTCGGGGCGCGCTGCCCGATCATCCGGTCGGCGACGCGCGCCGCCCCGCGGCGGTCCGCGAAGTGGCCGTCGCCCAGGAGCTCCGCCCGGCGCTTCAACTCGGCGCCGAGCGCCTGCGCGAACTCCCGCATCCGTACCGGGTCCGAGGCGATCAGGTGCTCGGTGACGTGCGGCAGCTCCGTACAGACCGCGAGTCCTTCGCCGCGCTCGCCGCCCGCGCCGTCCACGAGGAGCAGGCCGAGGCGGTCCGGGCGGCCGCCCGCCGCGAGCGAGGCGGCGATCGAGCGGAGCAGCTCCGTGCGCCCGCTGCCCGCCGGGCCCTCGATCAGCAGGTGCGGGCCCTCCTTGGTGAGGTCCACGGCGAGCGGCCCGCGCGGGCCGGCGCCCAGGACGGCGGTGCCGTCCGCGGCGGAGGCCCAGCGGGCCATGAGGGACGCGGGGGTGGCCCGGGCGAGCCCGAGCTCGTCGAGGAGACGGGCCGACGGCGGCAGCGCGGCGGCCCGGGCGCCCGGCGCCGCGGTCGTCTCGGGGCGCAGCGGGGCGAGGGCCCGGCCGAACCGTTCGGCCCAGGCCACGGAGACCGCGTCCACCACGCCGACCGTGCCGTGGCCCGCGAGCCGCCCGCCGGACGTGCGCAGCAGCCGCAGCGCCGTCGCCACGTCACCGCTCAGGAGCGCGGCGGCCCCGCACTCGCGGAAGGCGAGGGATGCGGCGCACGCGGCCTCGTACGTGGCGGCCATCGGCGAGTCAGGGGTGGCGGACGGCGCCTCGGCGAGGCACAGGAGGTGGATGCCGGCCGCCGCGCCGACGCCCGCGAGCCGCGCGACCGTCTCGCGCAGGGCCGCGGAGCCGGGGTCGCCGTCGACGATGACGACGGTCGTCGGCCCGTCGTGGCGGGCGGCGGCCTCGGCGACGGAGGCGCGGTCGGCGCTGGGCCAGCCGGGGCCGAGCGGGCCCTCGTCGAGCCGTCGGGTCAGCTCGGCCGTACGGGCCTGGGCCTGCTCGCGGTCGTACGCCAGGAGGAGCCGGCAGTCCTGGCCGTGGGCGGGCCGGACGTGCGGGAGCCAGCCGAGCCAGCCCCAGGCCCGGCGCCGCTCCTCCAGGGAGCGGTTCCGGTCGGCGCTGATGAGCACGATCTCCAGGTCGGAGGGGGAGTGCAGGGCGGCGAGCTGGGCCACGACCGAGCGTGCGAGCCCGGTGAGCCGGTCGCCGGGGCCCGCGAGGCCGAGGGAGCCGGCCTCGCGCAGGCCGACGGTGACGGGGACGCCGGAGAGCTCGGCGCGGTCCGTCGTGCCGAGGCGGACGACGAGGGACTCGGGGTGGTCCTGGGCCCGCTCCCAGAGCCGGGGGCCGGGGCCGAGGGCGGTGAGGAGGACGGTGGCCGGGTCGGGCCAGGTGTCGGCGACGGGTGCGGGGACGGGGGCGCCGGCCCGCGCGCCGGGGCCGGGGCGGGTGCCGGCGTGCGTGTCGGGAGAGGGGTGGTGGCCGGCGGAGGGGGCCGGGAGCTCCTCGCGGCCGCCCGCGAGGCGCCGGGCCCACGCGCCGAGCCCGCGCTTGGCGGGAGGCGTGGGTGCGGCGACCGGATCGGTCTGCCGGGTCCTGCCGTGCGGCTCGGCCCCGCCGTGGCCGTCGTGCGCGTCCCCCGCGTGCGCGTGGCCCCCGTCGTAGACCTCGCCGAACGCGATGCCGTGCGTGGCGTCGTCCGAGGACGCCCCCCGGTCCGTCTCGTGGGCGACGCGCAGGTGGCCCTCGCCGTCCGGGGCGGTCGCCAGCGCGTCCGTGCCGGCGGCGCCCGTCAGGCGCAGGGCGGACTCGCCGAGGCGCAGCAGCGCGCCCGGCCGGAGCGGGACCGGGCGGTCGCCGACGGGGACGCCGTCGAGCGTCGTGCCGTTCGTGGAGCCGCGGTCGCAGACCGTGACCCGGCCGTCCTCGCCGACGGTCACCGTGCAGTGGGAGCGGGAGACGTCCGGGTCGTCCAGCGGCACGTCCGCGTCGACGGAACGGCCGATTCTGATCGCTCCGCCGTGCAGCAGGTGCACCCCGCCCGCGTCCGGCCCGGCCACCACGTGCAGCCGGGCGGAGGCCGTCTCGTCGGCCCGGTCGTCCGGGCCGGGGACCTGGAGGGAGAGGACCGCGCCGTCGACGAGCGGCGGCTCGCCGAGGACGCAGCGCCGGCCGTCGAGCCGCTCCGCGCCCGCATAGAGCACGGTGCTGCCCGAGGCGGAGGTCTCGGGGCCGGTGACGGCGGCGGCGAGGTTCGAGGCCACGGCGGCCAGGGCCGTCCCGGCGGGGGCCGTGACGAGCACGTCGCAGGTGCGCCCGGCGCCGTGGCCGGCGTACGGCGCGAGGACGGTCAGCCGGATCTGCATCGCCGTCAGCGGTCCCTTCTGCGCGAGCCGGCTCGGCAGGGGGAACCGCCCTGTGTCTCCCCCCACCCGGCACGGACGCGTCGCCCGGTACAGGTCGGCACGGCGCGGGGGCTCCCGACCCCGTCGATGCGACGTGCTGTAGGCATCCTCGCACCTGCCACCGACAACACGCCCGCGGGTCGGCCACAAGTGATCTTGAATGGTCGGCCGAGGACGGGAAATAGCCTGGTTGGGCATGCCTTCGGAGCATGCCTGGCAACCGTCGTCCGCCCTGGAGCGTCTTCTTCCGGACAAGTTCCGTTCTCCCCGGCCCCGTGACGGGCCCCCGGCGAGACCCGGACACCGCGGCGGAACCGGCCTGTGGACGACCGGCCTGTGCCCCGTTCGGCGGCACTAAAGTGGGTCGGACACCCGGACGGGTCACAACAGAGGACAGGGACCCCGGGGACACATCGGGAAACACCCCAGGACCACGATCAGCAGGGAGCGCGTGACGTGCGGCCTATCGGCAGCAAGTACCTGCTCGAGGAGCCGCTCGGCCGCGGCGCCACGGGCACCGTCTGGCGAGCCCGCCAGCGGGAGACGGCGGGCGCCGAGGCGGCCGTGCCCGGCGAGCCCGGCGAGACCGTCGCGATCAAGGTCCTCAAGGAGGAGCTGGCCAACGACGCGGACATCGTGATGCGCTTCCTGCGCGAGCGGTCCGTGCTGCTCCGGCTCACCCACCCGAACATCGTGCGCACCCGCGACCTGGTCGTCGAGGGCGACGTCCTCGCGCTCGTCATGGACCTCGTCGAGGGCCCCGACCTGCACCGGTACATCCGGGAGAGCGGCCCGCTCACCCCGGTCGCCGCCGCGCTCCTCACCGCCCAGATCGCCGACGCGCTCGCCGCCAGCCACGCCGACGGCGTCGTCCACCGCGACCTCAAGCCGGCCAACGTCCTGCTCGCCGAGCAGGGCGGCCAGATGCACCCGATGCTGACCGACTTCGGCATCGCGCGCCTCGCCGACTCCCCGGGCCTGACCCGCACCCACGAGTTCGTGGGCACGCCCGCGTACGTGGCGCCGGAGTCCGCCGAGGGCCGCCCGCAGACCTCCGCCGTCGACATCTACGGCGCGGGCATCCTCCTCTACGAGCTGGTCACCGGCCGGCCCCCGTTCACGGGCGGCACCGCCCTGGAGGTCCTCCACCAGCACCTCAGCGAGGAGCCCCGCCGCCCCTCGACCGTGCCCGGACCGCTGTGGACGGTCATAGAGCGCTGCCTCAGCAAGAACCCCGACCGGCGGCCGAGCGCCGTGAACCTCGCCCGCGGCCTGCGCGCGGTCGCCGCCGGCATCGGCGTGCACGCCACGCCCGCCCAGATCGAGGCCGCGGAGGGCGTCGGCGCGCTCCTCGCCCCCGACCCGGCGCCCGCGCCGGTCCCGGGGACCCCGGAGACGCAGACCCCGGGCGCCGCCGACCCCACGCAGGTGCTGCCCACCGGCGCCGCCGGGGCCGCGGCCGCCGCCGGGATGCCCCCGCAGTACGACCCCGCCGCCGCGACCAGCGTCATGCCGACCAGCGGCCCCGCGGGCGCCGCCGACCCGACGGCCGTCATGCCACCCGTGCCGCAGGGCCCCCCGGCGGAGGACCCGCACCCCTGGCAGAGCCAGCTGCGGCAGGTCCGCGACCGCAACGAGCAGACCCAGGTGCAGTACCTGGACCCGAGCGACGACCCGCTGCGCCGCCGCCCGCAGCGCCGGCCCCAGCAGCCCCAGCAGCCCGGTCCGTACGGGCAGCAGCACGGGCAGCAGCCGCCCCCGCCGTACCAGCAGCAGCGCCCGGCCCCGCAGCCCCAGCCGTATCGGCCGCAGCCGCAGCCGCAGCAGTACGCGCCCCCGCCGCCCCCGCCGCAGCAGTACGCCGCCCCGCCCCAGCAGCAGTACACGCCGCCGCAGCCGCCGCCCCAGGCCCCCGCGCCCCGCGAGCCGCGCCCGCCGCGCCAGCGCAGCGCGAACCCGGTGCACATCCCCGGTCTCGGCTGCCTCAAGGGCTGCCTGATCATGATCGTCCTGTTCGTGGTCGCCGGCTGGCTCATCTGGGACCTCACCCCGCTCCAGGACTGGATCGCCCAGGGCAAGGGCTACTGGGAGGCCATCGGCGACGGCATCTCGGCCATCACCGACTGGGTCTCCTCGATCGGCGACGCCACCGGTTCCGGGGGTGCTACCGGCGGTACAGGGCAGTAACACTGCCGATTTGTCGACTTCCGAGGGGTGATTTCCCCTCGGAGGTCGAGACCGGCGGCCGTGGACGCGTAGCTTTGTCGAGAACCGCAGCCGCTGAGGGAGCAGTCTTGGCACGGAACATCGGCAGCCGCTACACCGCCCACCAGATCCTCGGGCGGGGCAGCGCCGGAACGGTGTGGCTCGGCGAGGGCCCCGAGGGACCCGTCGCCGTCAAACTGCTGCGCGAGGACCTGGCGTCCGACCAGGAGCTCGTCGGCCGCTTCGTCCAGGAGCGGACCGCGCTCCTCGGCCTCGACCACCCCCGCGTGGTCAAGGTCCGCGACCTCGTCGTCGACGGCAACGACCTCGCCCTCGTCATGGACCTCGTCCGCGGCACCGACCTGCGCACCCGCCTCGACCGCGAGCGCCGGCTCGCGCCCGAGGCCGCCGTCGCGATCGTCAAGGACGTCGCCGAGGCCCTCGCCGTCGCGCACAAGGCCGGAATCGTCCACCGGGACGTCAAGCCGGAGAACATCCTGCTCGACATGGAGGGCCCGCTCGGCCCCGGCGGCGCCCACCCCGCCCTCCTCACCGACTTCGGCGTCGCCAAGCTGATCGACACCCCCGGCCGCACCAAGGCCACCCGGATCATCGGCACCCCCGACTACCTCGCCCCCGAGATCGTCGAAGGCCTCCCGCCGCGCGCCGCCGTCGACATCTACGCCCTCGCGACCGTCCTGTACGAGCTGCTCGCCGGCTTCACCCCGTTCGGCGGAGGCCACCCCGGCGCGGTCCTGCGCCGCCACGTCACCGAGACCGTCGTCCCGCTCCCGGGCATCCCCGAGGAGCTGTGGCAGCTGATCGTCCAGTGCCTCGCCAAGGCCCCCGCCTCCCGGCTGCGCGCCTCCGAGCTCGCCGCCCGCCTCGCGGACGTCCTGCCGCTGCTCAAGGGCATCCCGCCGCTGGACGTCGACGAGCCCGACGCCGAGCCGGCCCCGGAGCCGTACGAGGAGGACACCTACTCCACCAGTACGGCCGCGGGCGAGCCCGGCCCCCGCCGCGCCGCCGTCCCGCTCGTCCCCGGCGCCTCCGCCGACTCCAACCGCGACACCCACACCTCCATGCGGGTCCCGGCCCCCGACGAGCTCTCCGGCGGCCCCCTCGGCACCGCCCGCGCCCCGCGCCCCGCCGGCGCCCGCCGCCCCGGTTCGGCCCGCCACAAGGCCGGCGCGGTCCGCAAGAGACGGATCACCCTCGCCGTCGCGGCCGTCGTGATCGCGGGCGCGCTCGGCACCGGCGGCTACCTGGCGGCCTCCGGTGACGGGGACGCTCCGCCGCAGGACTCCAAGCAGTCCTCCCAGCCGTAGGTTCGGCTCCAGGCCCGGAGCCGTTACGCTGGATGCGTGGCAGTCGTCGATGTATCCGAAGAGCTGAAGTCCCTCTCCTCGACCATGGGGTCGATCGAGGCCGTCCTGGACCTCGAGAAGCTGAGGGCCGACATCGCCGTGCTCGAAGAGCAGGCCGCGGCCCCGTCCCTGTGGGACGACCCGGAGGCGGCGCAGAAGATCACGAGCAAGCTTTCGCACCTCCAGGCCGAGGTCCGCAAGGCCGAGACCCTGCGCGGCCGGATCGACGACCTCGGGGTGCTCTTCGAGCTCGCCGAGGAGATGGACGACCCGGACACCCTCGCCGAGGCCGAGACGGAGCTGGTCTCCGTCCGCAAGGCCCTCGACGAGATGGAGGTCCGCACCCTCCTCTCCGGCGAGTACGACGAGCGCGAGGCCCTGGTCAACATCCGGGCCGAGGCCGGCGGCGTCGACGCCTCCGACTTCGCCGAGCGGCTCCAGCGCATGTACCTGCGCTGGGCGGAGCGCCACGGCTACCCGACGGAGATCTACGAGACCTCGTACGCGGAAGAGGCGGGCATCAAGTCCACCACCTTCGTCGTGAAGGCCCCGTACGCCTACGGCACGCTCTCCGTCGAGCAGGGCACCCACCGGCTCGTCCGCATCTCGCCCTTCGACAACCAGGGCCGCCGCCAGACCTCCTTCGCCGGCGTCGAGATCCTGCCGGTCGTCGAGTCCTCGGACCACGTCGAGATCGAGGAGTCGGACCTGCGCGTCGACGTGTACCGCGCCTCGGGCCCCGGCGGCCAGGGCGTCAACACGACCGACTCGGCCGTGCGCATCACGCACCTCCCGACCGGCATCGTCGTCTCCTGCCAGAACGAGCGCTCCCAGATCCAGAACAAGGCGAGCGCCATGAACGTCCTCCAGGCCAAGCTCCTGGAGCGCCAGCGCCAGGAGGAGCGGGCCAAGATGGACGCCCTCAAGGACAGCGGCAGCTCCTGGGGCAACCAGATGCGTTCGTACGTGCTCCACCCGTACCAGATGGTCAAGGACCTCCGTACGGAGTTCGAGGTCGGCAACCCGCAGTCCGTCCTGGACGGCGAGATCGACGGCTTCCTGGAGGCGGGCATCCGCTGGCGCAAGCAGTCGGAGAAGTAAGCCCCTCGCTCGTACGGGACCGGGCCCCGCACCTTTCGGTGCGGGGCCCGGTCCCGTTCCGTGGCCGTCCGTGGATTCGCTGACGCAAGCGGAAGCGTGACTGTCGGGGCGCTTTGTCGACAAGGGAACTGCTGCTGCCGGGCCCGGAGTTCCGGGTTTACGTCACAGTTGCATCGTCGCATGTCGGTCACCTAGTGATCTTTCGGGCATCGCACGCGCAACGACCTTGACGCTTCATCGGAAACTCGGAAGGGTGGCGTACTGGCATGCGCTTTCCTGGGACGCGTGTGAACGGGGGCCGGTCCAGTGATTCCGTCGCCCTTGCCGCGCGGGCCCGAGCGCTGCCCCATGACGAGATGAGCTACTGGGGGTAGCAGCCAGATGACCAACAAGACGCGAGTCCGCCTGGTGCGGGTCGCGGCCAGTGCCGTGATCATCGCCGGTGCGTCCCTGACGGCGGCCGGTGCCGCGCAGGCCGTCGGCGGATTCGGAACCGACACCAACCAGACCCAGGACGCGGGTCTCGGCATCCAGTCCGAGGGCGAAGACGACGGCGGCAACGCGATCCTCGGCCAGATCAGCGGCAGTGCTTCGACGACGACCACGACGTCGGGCGACTCGTCCACGTCGTCGGGCGACTCGTCGTCCTCGTCGGCGACGGACTCCTCGTCCTCGTCGACCGACTCGTCCGCGACGTCGACGGACTCGTCCTCTTCGTCGAGCGACTCGTCCGCGACGTCGAGCGACTCGTCCTCTTCGTCGAGTGACTCGTCGTCCTCGTCGAGCGACTCCTCTTCGTCGTCGAGCGATTCGTCGTCCTCGTCGAGCGACTCCTCTTCGTCGTCGAGCGATTCGTCGTCCTCGTCGAGTGACTCGTCCTCTTCGTCGAGCGACTCCTCTTCGTCGTCGAGCGATTCGTCGTCCTCGTCGAGCGACTCGTCCTCTTCGTCGAGCGATTCGTCGTCCTCGTCCTCGTCGTCGAGCGACTCCTCTTCGAACTCGGGCAACTCCAACTCGGGTAACTCGAACTCCGGCAACTCGAACTCGGGCAACTCGAACTCGGGCAACTCGGGCAACAGCTCGTCGTCGAACTCGGGCAACAACTCGTCTTCCTCGTCGACCGGTGAGCAGACCTCGTCGACCACCACGGGCGGCTCGTCCACCGACGGTGGCGCCGGCACCTGCACCGTCGACCTCGACGGCGCCGAGTGCGTGGACACCCCGAACAACACCGACCCGAACCAGGGCGGCTCGCAGCCGGTGCAGCAGGGTGACGCGAAGGAGGAGCTCGCCGAGACCGGTGCGGCCGAGACCTCGTTCCTGATCATCGGCGCCGCGACCATGATCGCCGGCGGCATCGGATTCCGCATGCTGCCGCGTCTCGTGGGCGGCGGTCGCACCGCCGTCTGAGGCGCGTGACGCATGACGAAGGGCCGGGGAGTCCGCTCCCCGGCCCTTCGTCATGGTTCCGGCTCGTGGGCGCCGCTCGCGCCCTCCGTCAGGCCGCCTGGATCGCGGCGAGCAGTGCGATCGCCGCGAGCAGCGCGACCGCCAGCGTCAGCAGCATCGCGGGCGACAGCCCCTGAGGGGTCAGACGCTCCCGGTTCGCGCGGCAGACGGGGCAGCGGCCCTCGGCGACCGGGGCCGCGCAGTTGGCGCACACCAGTCGGTCGTAGGTCATGCGCTCTCCTCCTCCCGCACTGGGGTACACACCAGGACAACGTCCGGAGGGATCCGGACGTTCCCCCTACCACTGTGCCAGCTCTGCGGCGTTTCGGCGCGCCCCACCGGTTCGCCCGGCTTCCGTCCGGAAGGGCGAAAAGGATAAACCGCGCAAGCCAGGACCGCGACTGCGCGGGCCGTGCCCGGTCGCGTAAGGTCACGCACACCTACTCCCGGCCGACCGTGGTGCATCCGTGATCCGATTCGACAACGTCTCCAAGTCCTATCCGAAGCAGAGCCGCCCCGCGCTCCGGGACGTCTCCCTGGAGATCGAGAAGGGGGAGTTCGTCTTCCTCGTCGGTTCCTCCGGCTCCGGAAAGTCGACTTTCCTGCGACTGCTCCTGCGTGAGGAGCGCGCCAGCCAGGGCCAGGTGCACGTCCTCGGCAAGGACCTGGCCAGGCTCTCCAACTGGAAGGTGCCGCAGATGCGGCGCCAGCTGGGCACCGTCTTCCAGGACTTCCGCCTGCTGCCGAACAAGACCGTCGCCGAGAACGTGGCCTTCGCCCAGGAGGTCATCGGCAAGCCGCGCGGAGAGATCCGCAAGGCCGTGCCGCAGGTGCTCGACCTGGTCGGACTCGGCGGCAAGGAGGACCGGATGCCGGGCGAGCTCTCCGGTGGTGAGCAGCAGCGCGTCGCCATCGCCCGGGCCTTCGTCAACCGGCCGATGCTGCTGATCGCCGACGAGCCCACCGGCAACCTCGACCCGCAGACCTCCGTCGGCATCATGAAGCTGCTCGACCGGATCAACAGGACAGGGACCACCGTCGTCATGGCGACCCACGACCAGAACATCGTCGACCAGATGCGCAAGCGCGTCATCGAGCTCGAAAAGGGCCGCCTCGTCCGTGACCAGGCGCGCGGCGTCTACGGCTACCAGCACTGACGGCGGGGGATCCAGAACACCATGCGCGCCCAGTTCGTGCTCTCGGAGATCGGTGTCGGTCTCCGTCGCAACCTGACGATGACCTTCGCCGTGATCGTCTCCGTCGCCCTGTCCCTCGCCCTCTTCGGTGGCGCCCTGCTCATGCGCGAGCAGGTCAGCACGATGAAGGACTACTGGTACGACAAGGTCAACGTCTCCATCTTCCTCTGCAACAAGGCGGACGCGGCCACGGCGGCCAAGTGCGCCAAGGGCGCCGTCACCGGCCAGCAGAAGGACCAGATCGAGGCCGATCTGAAGAAGATGGACATCGTCGAGTCCGTCCAGCACGAGTCGGCCGACGAGGCGTTCAAGCACTACAAGGAGCAGTACGGCGACACCGCCATCGCCTCCGTGGTGACGCCGGACCAGATGCAGGAGTCGTTCCGGGTCAAGCTGAAGGACCCGGAGAAGTACAAGGTCGTCGCCACGGCCTTCGCGGGCCGGGACGGCGTCGAGTCGGTCCAGGACCAGCGGAACATCCTGCAGAACCTGTTCGACCTGATGAACGGCATGAACATCGCCGCGCTCGGCGTCATGGGCCTGATGCTGATCATCGCGCTGATGCTGATCGTCAACACCGTGCGCGTCTCGGCCTTCAGCCGGCGCCGCGAGACCGGCATCATGCGGCTCGTCGGCGCGTCCAGCTTCTACATCCAGATGCCGTTCATCATGGAGGCCGCCTTCGCCGGCCTCCTCGGCGGCGGCGTCGCCTGCGTGCTGCTGCTCGTCGGCCGGTACTTCCTGATCGACCACGGCATCGCGCTCGCCGACAAGATGCAGCTGGTCAACTTCATCGGCTGGGACGCGGTCCTCGCGAAGCTCCCCCTGGTGATCGCCATCGGCCTCCTCATGCCGGCCGTGGCCGCCTTCATCGCGCTGCGCAAGTACCTGAAGGTGTGACAAGACACCTGTGACAACGGATGGCGTCGTACGGTCAAAGCCCGTGCGGCGCCATCGTCTTGTCCTAGAGTGGGCGCCATGCCGGCCGGCGGTGGCGATCTCTGTATCCGGCCCCGCGGAGTCGTCCGTGGGGCCGTTCTGACGTTGGTGTTCACCGGGGTTCTCGCCGCCGCTGCCGCCACCGGGTCGCTGCCCCGGCAGGAGTCCGCGGGGGAGGGGCGGGCGGCGCCGGTGCGTGCGGTGGGCGGGGCGACCGTCGACAGCGCCGCTCTCGCGCAGGCCGCCGCCGCGGCCATGGCCGACGGGAAGTCGGGGAAGAAGGCCGCCGAGGAGTTCGTCAGCCGCAGTGG
Organism: Streptomyces nymphaeiformis; assembly: GCF_014203895.1. Lineage (GTDB taxonomy): Bacteria > Actinomycetota > Actinomycetes > Streptomycetales > Streptomycetaceae > Streptomyces > Streptomyces nymphaeiformis. The sequence continues at coordinate 46,382 of NZ_JACHJY010000001.1, forward strand.
CGACCGGTGGGGCGCGGTGTACGACAAGAAGGAGTACGCCGAGTTCGAGCAGGCCCTCGGCGGTGCCTACACCGGGGTCGGCCTGTCCGCGGGGCGCCTCGGCGCGAGCGGGGTGCGGGTGACGCGGGTGCAGGCCGGCGGGCCCGCCGGCAGGGCGGGGCTGCGGGTCGGTGACCGGCTCGTCTCCGTCGACGGGCGGCCGGTCGACGGGCTCTCCGTCTCCGAGGTGGTCTCGCTGCTGCGCGGTGACGGCGTTCCCGGCTCGCCGGTCGTCCTGGGCGTCGAGCGCGGCCGGGCCGCCTGGACGCAGCCCCTGCGCAGGGCCCGGCTCGCGACGGACCCGGTCACCGTCCGCCGCCTCGACGACGGGGCCGTACTGATCCGGGTCGCCGCCTTCACCAAGGGCGCCGGCACGCGCGTGCGTGACGCGGTACGGGCCGCCCCGGCCGGCGCCGGAGTCCTCCTGGACCTGCGGGGCAACTCGGGCGGCCTGGTCGCGGAGGCCGCCGTCGCCGCCTCCGCCTTCCTCGACGGTGGGCTCGTCGCCACGTACGACGTGGAGGGCGAGCAGCGGGCCGTGTACGCGGAGGGCGGCGGGGACACCGGCCGGCCCCTGGTGGCGCTGATCGACGGCGGCACGATGAGCGCGGCCGAGCTGCTCACCGGCGCCCTCCAGGACCGGGGCCGGGCGGTCACCGTCGGCTCGCGGACCTTCGGCAAGGGCTCGGTCCAGATGCCGAGCGCGCTGCCCGACGGCTCCGTCGCCGAGCTGACCGTCGGCCACTACCGCACCCCCGCGGGGCACGCCGTCGACGGCCGCGGCATCACGCCGGACCTGACGGCGGAGGACGGGGCCGAGGAGCGGGCGAGAACGGTATTGAGTGGCCTCGGAGGGGGCTCGTAGTGCGAAAATGGCCGCACTATGGCAAAGGGACTCGTGAACGTGCAGGGCAAGCCTGCGAAGAAGGCATCGGACAAGGCGCCTGAGCGCAAGCTCATCGCGCAGAACAAGAAGGCGCGGCACGACTACCACATCATCGACACCTACGAGTGCGGTGTGGTGCTCATGGGCACCGAGGTGAAGTCGCTGCGCATGGGCCGGGCCTCGCTGGTCGACGGCTTCGTCCAGATCGACGGCCACGAGGCGTGGCTGCACAACATCCACGTGCCCGAGTACATGCAGGGCAGCTGGACCAACCACCACGCGAAGCGGAAGCGGAAGCTGCTGCTGCACCGGGCCGAGATCGACAAGCTGGAGTCGAAGTCGCAGGAGACGGGTCACACGATCGTGCCCCTCTCGCTGTACTTCCTGAACGGCCGGGTGAAGTGCGAGATCGCGCTGGCCAAGGGCAAGAAGGAGTACGACAAGCGCCAGACCCTGCGGGAGAAGCAGGACACGCGCGAGACGAACCGGGCGATCGCGTCGGCGCGGCGCCGGCAGCGGGCGGCGCAGAGCGCGTAGGGCCCTGCGCCCCGCCCCGTTAATGCGCTGGCAACCGGGACCGTCGGTCACGTACGATGGGACCTGCACCCCACAGAGGGTGCGCGTTTTGAAAAATCAACATGGGGATGATCGGTTTCGACAGCGGATGTCGAAGCAGTGGGAAGCGTGTCGAGGAAGCGGCAATGATCTCGTAAACCATATGTCGCAACCAATAATCGCCAACACCAAGAGCGATAACTCCCGCTTCGCCCTCGCTGCCTAATTTTAGGTAACGAACAGAAGCCTCTGTGAGGAGCGTCAGCCCGGGGGTGGTCCCGACCCGGATCCTGGCGTCATTTAGGGATCTAAACCTCCAGCCCCGGTCACGGGGGTTGGAGGGAAATCAAACAGTGGCTGAGCCCGTTCCGGACTTGTCTGGGTGATCCGGAGGGCTGAGAAACTCGTACCAGACTGCACACGGAGAAGCCCTGATTCCGCACCGTTGGACGCGGGTTCGATTCCCGCCATCTCCACTCATCCCATGTGGGCACAGGCCCGGTGGTCGCGCGAGCGACTGCCGGGCCTTTGTCATGCCGTGCCAGGGCGTCGACCCTCTTGTGGGCTTGGTCTGGACCTGGCACTCTGCGGGGCGCCGCCCCCCCACGTCACGGCACCCCCGGAGGTACGTATGCGTTACAGACCCCTCGCGGTCCTGCTCATGCTCCTCGCCCTCCTCGTCCCCGCCGCCCTGCCCGCCGGAGCCGCCGCGCCCGCGCCCGTGCAGGTCTACGGCGCCTGGCACTGCGGGGACGACTACTGCACCTGGTCCACCGTCCGCGACGTCGCCGAGTTCGACGCCGGGAACCACTGGCTGATCGACCGCGGTGACGGACGGCCTTCCGTCAATCTGGTCGTGCTGAGCTTCGTCGACCCGCTCAAGTTGCTCCACCGCACCACCGACGCGGGGACCGCCGCAGGGGTGCCCGTCGGCATGAGCCGCGAGATCGTCCAGTACTTCACCTCGCGCGGTATACGCGTGATGCTCTCCCTCGGCGGGATCACGTACACCGACGCCTGGGACGCCGCCCTCGCCGAGAACGCCGGCCGGCTGGGGCTCGAAGCCGCAGCCGTCGCCGCGGACCTCGGCGTCGGCATCGAGATCGACTACGAGCAGAACACCGCCCCGAACATCTCCGGGCTCCAGGCCTTCATCGACGCCTACCGGTCCGTGCATCCGTACGACGCCGGCGGTACGGACCCGGCCGCGCGGCTCACCATCGACACCGCCGCGGGCGACCGCTGGCTCATCGACATCAACCGCAAGGCCACCGCCGACTGGCTGCGCACCGACAGCCCCGTGCTCGACTACGCGAACGCGATGGTGCCCGCCCGGCCCACCTCGGCGAGCTCGCACATCGCGAACTGGCAGGAGCACCTGGACGGCAAGCCGCAGTTCTCGCCGCCGGTCGCCCCGCTCGCCCCCGCCAAGCTCACCGCGGGGCTCTACCTCGCGTACGGCCGCAGTCCGCTGCCGGAGTGCACCGACTTCGCGAACTCGCTGCAGAAGGCGACCGGCGACTGGGTGCGGAACGCGGCGCCCCACGGGGCCGGGACCACGCCGGGGCTGCTCGGCTACATGTTCTGGGCGGCCGAGAAGCCGTCCACCCGTGGGCTCGGCACCCAGGAGCCCAACGGCTGTGCGGGCGGTGCCGGGGCCGGAGCCACCTCGTACGGGGTGTCCGTGCCGATGTCGCCGCTGCGGCAGGGCTAAGCCCCTTCCTGTGTACGGCGGCCGCCCACTCCCGTCGCCGTGCACAGGGTCAGGGCCAGTGCCGCCGCCGTCACCGGGATCAGGAAGCCGAAGGCGGCGAAGGGGGCGTGGTCGGCGGCCCAGCCGCCGGTGGCCGAGCCGGTGGCGATGCCCGCCAGGAGGGCGGTCACGGCGAGGGCCATGCCCTCGTTGAGCTGGGCCGCCGGGACGAGGCGCTGGATCAGGCCCATGCCCGTCACCATCGTCGGGGCCGTCGCCATCCCCGCGAGGAGGAGGCCGCCGGCCAGGGCGAGCAGGGAGCCGGTCGAGGCGCCGAGCAGCGGCATCGCCATCAGGACGGTCATCGCGGCCAGGCAGGTGCGCAGGCGGGCGGTGCGCCGGGCGTGGCCGTAGAGGAGGCCCGCCGCGCAGGAGCCCGCGGCCTGGAGGGCGAGGACCGGTCCCGCGACGGGCCCGTCCACGTACGCCAGGGTCACGACCTCCATGGAGCCGAAGATCGCGCCCGTGGCGAGGAAGACCGCGAGCAGCGGCGCCATGCCCGGGGACCGCAGCGGGGAGCCCGCCGCCGTGCGCGGGGCGACCGGGGGCTCAGTGGAGCGCTGGGCGCTGAGGATCAGGACGCCGGAGAGGAAGAGGACGGCCGCGGTGAGCGTGCCGGCCTCGGGGAAGAGCGCCGAGCACAGGACGGCGGCGAGCACCGGGCCGAGCATGTAGCAGAGCTCGTCGACGGCCTGTTCGAAGGCGTTGGCGGTGTGCAGCGCGTCCGGGTCCTTGCGGAAGAGGTGGGCCCAGCGGGCCCGGGACATGCCGCCCGTGTTCGGGGTGGTGGCGGTGACGGCGGTCGTGAGGAAGAGCGCCCAGGCGGGGGTTCGTTCGTGGACGCAGAGCAGCAGGACCAGGTGGCCCAGGACCGCGTAGGCGGTGGCCGGGACCGCGATCCTGGCCTGGCCGTACCGGTCGACGAGCCGGGCGATGAGCGGGCCGGTGACGGAGCCGACGGCGAGGCCGGTGGCGGTGACCGCGCCGGCGAGGGCGTAGGAGCCGTACGCCGCGGCGATCATGATCACGGCGCTGACGCCGAACATGCCCATGGGCAGTCGGGCGATCAGGCTGCCGACGGTGAAGGCGCGGGTGCCGGGGTGGGAGAAGAGGCGGAGGTAGGGGTTGCGGGGGAGCGCGCGGGGCGTTTCGCGGTAGCGGGGGGCGAGGGCCGGGCCCGCCGGGGTGAGGGTGAGGTCCGGTTGCGGCATGGATCAAGGGTCCGTTGGCATGGCCCTGCCGGTCCAACACCTATGCGGTGGTGATTCACGCACCTGTGTTGTTAGATGCGTGCATGCCCGCTCCCCACGACGTCGAACCACGACTCCTGCGCGCCTTCACCGCCGCCGCCGAGGAGCTCCACTTCACCCGCGCCGCCGCCCGCCTCTACCTCGCCCAGCAGGCCCTCAGCCGTGACATCCGGCGCCTGGAGCGGGAGTTGGGCGCCGAACTGTTCGTGCGGACCACCCGGCAGGTCGCCCTCACCCCCGACGGCGAACGTCTCCTCCCGTACGCCCGCCGGGTGTTGGCCGCCCACGACGAGCTCACCGAAGCCTTCCGCAGCGCGCCCCGCCCGCTCCTCGTCGACCTCAACAGCCCCGACCTCGTCCAGGAGCGCGTCCTCCTGCGGGCCCGTGAACTCGCCCCGGAGCAGGAGCTGATGGCCCGCTACGAGAGCGGACTCACCGGCGCCGTCCAGTCCATCCTCGCCGGCCGGCTCGACACCTCCTTCGGCCGGTACGGGGGACTCGACGCCCGGCTCAGGGCGCGGCTCGACTCCCAGTTCGTGCGGTACGAGCCGATGGCCGTGGTCCTCCCCGAGGACCATCCGCTCGCCGGCCTGCCCGAGGTCCCGCTCGCCCGGCTCGCCGGGGAGCGGATCTACGCCGGGGCCGGGAACGACCGCACCCCCGAGTGGACCGACCTCGCCGCCCGGCTCTTCGCAGGGCGCGGCATCGAGATCGCCCCGCCCGCGCCGCTGGCCGTCGGCCACGAGGAGTTCCGCCGGATCATGGCCAAGCACCGTCACCCGGTCCTCGCCGTCGTCGACTTCCCGCCCATGCCGGGCTGCGTCCTCCGGCCGCTCGTCGACCCCGTGCCCCTCTCGCCCGTGAGCCTGGTGTGGCGCAAGGGACTCCGCCACCCCGGCCTCGACGCCCTGCGCCGGGCGGCCGCGGAGCTCGGCGCCCGGGAGGGCTGGCTCGTCCGGCCGCCCGGCGCCTGGCTGCCGGAGGGGGAGCCGGGGTTGCCCGCATAGAGCGGGGGCGCTCACCACGGGGGTGCGCACGACGGGGCGCTCACCACGGGGGCGCTCACACGGCGGCCGTACGCCGGGTGAGAGCAAGGTTCCGTCACCGTCACCTCACGGCACCGGACTGAAACGCGCCCTTCCTAGCGTCGGTCGCATCAGGGATCCGACTCCGTGGAGGTGCGAGATGGGTGGCCGCTGGATCGAACACTGGGAACCGGAGGACGAGACCTTCTGGCGCGAGAAGGGAGAACGGATCGCGCGCCGGAACCTGCTCTTCTCCGTCCTCTCCGAGCACATCGGCTTCTCGATCTGGAGCCTGTGGTCGGTCATGGTCCTCTTCATGGGCCCGCAGTACGGGGTCGACCCCGCCGGCAAGTTCTTCCTCATCGGCACCGCCACCTTCGTCGGCGCGCTGATCCGCATCCCGTACACCTTCGCCGTCGCCCGCTTCGGCGGCCGCAACTGGACGATCTTCAGCGCCCTGCTGCTCCTGCTGCCCACGGGCCTCGCCTTCGCGGTGATGCACCCCGGCACCTCGTACACCACCTTCGTCCTCGTCGCCGCGCTCACCGGCGTCGGCGGCGGCAACTTCGCCTCCTCGATGACCAACATCAACGCCTTCTTCCCGCTGCGGAAGAAGGGCTGGGCGCTCGGCCTCAACGCGGGCGGCGGCAACATCGGCGTCCCCGTCGTCCAGCTCGTCGGCCTCCTCGTCATCGGCACCGCCGGAGCGGTGCACCCGAGGATCGTGCTCGGCGTCTACCTGCCGCTGATCGTCGCCGCCTCCGTCTGCTCCGCGCTCTTCATGGACAACCTCGTCCCCGTGAAGAACGACACCGGCGCGGTCAAGGAGGCCGTCAAGGCCCGCCACACCTGGATCATGGCCTTCCTCTACGTCGGCACCTTCGGCTCCTTCATCGGCTACAGCTTCGCCTTCGGCCTCGTCCTCCAGACCCAGTTCGGCCGCACCCCGCTCCAGGCCGCCTCGCTCACCTTCATCGGGCCGCTGCTCGGCTCGCTCATCCGGCCCGTCGGCGGCTCCCTCGCCGACCGGCACGGCGGCGCCCGCATCACCCTGGGGACCTTCGCCGCGATGGCCGCCGCCACCGGCGTGGTGATCTACGCCTCCGTGACCGAGTCCCTCGCCGTCTTCCTCGTCGGCTTCATCGGCCTCTTCGTCCTCAGCGGCCTCGGCAACGGCTCCACGTACAAGATGATCCCGGCGATCTTCCTCGCCCAGGGGCACCGCAAGGGCCTCTCGGGCGAGCCCGCCGAGGCCTACGGACGGCGGCTCTCCGGGGCCTCCATGGGCCTCATCGGCGCCGTCGGTGCGCTCGGCGGCCTCGGCATCAACCTCGCCTTCCGCCAGTCCTTCCAGACCGCCGGCACCGGCACCGCCGCCTTCGTCGCCTTCCTCGCCTTCTACGCGGCCTGCATGGCCGTCACCTGGGCGGTATACCTTCGGGCGCCCGGCGCCGTCCCCGAGACCCCCGAGGCGGTCACGGAGCCCGAGGCCCGGTCCGGCTACGCGCGGGTGTGACCCCCGGTGCCCGGCGCGTACCGTAACGACGAGGAAATACGGGCGAACCCCGACCGACACGCACCCCCGTCAGGCTCAGGCCCCATGGACGAGCAAGAACACGGCCCCCTCGCCGGCTTCACGATCGGCGTCACCGCCGCACGGCGCGCCGACGAGCTGATCGCGCTGCTGCGCCGGCGCGGCGCGGCCGTCGTCCACGGCCCGGCCCTGCGGATCGTGCCCCTCGCGGACGACACCGAACTCCTCGCCGCCACCAAGGAGCTCATCGGCCACGCCCCGGACGTCGTCGTCGCCACCACGGCGATCGGCTTCCGGGGCTGGGTCGAGGCCGCCGAGGGCTGGGGCTACGGGGACGAGCTCCTCGCCGTCCTGCGGGACGTCGAGCTCCTCGCCCGCGGGCCCAAGGTCAAGGGGGCGGTACGGGCCGCCGGGCTCACCGAGTCCTGGTCGCCCTCCTCCGAGTCCATGGCCGAGGTCCTCGACCGGCTCCTCGCGGAGGGCGTCGCGGGCCGGCGCATCGCGCTCCAGCTGCACGGGGAGCCGCTGCCCGGGTTCGTGGAGGCGCTCACCGCGGGCGGCGCCGAGGTCGTCGGCGTCCCCGTCTACCGCTGGATGCCGCCCGAGGACCTCGGGCCGCTCGACCGGCTCATCGACGCGACCCTCGCGCGCGGCCTCGACGCGGTCACCTTCACCAGCGCGCCCGCCGCCGCCTCGCTGTTCTCCAGGGCGGCGGAGCGGGGCGTACGGGACGAACTCCTGGCCGCGCTCCGGCACGACGTGCTCGCGGTGTGCGTGGGGCCCGTGACGGCGCTGCCGCTCCAGGTCGAGGGCATCGACACGTACCAGCCGGAGCGCTTCCGGCTCGGGCCGCTCGTCCAGCTCCTCTGCAAGGAGCTGCCCGCCCGCTCCCGGGTCCTGCCGGTCGCCGGGCACCGCGTCGAGGTCCGCGGGCACGCCGTCCTCGTCGACGGCGGCCTCCGGCCCGTCCCGCCCGCCGGCATGGCCCTCCTCGGCCTCCTCGCCCGCCGCCCCGGCTGGGTCGTCTCCCGCGCGGACCTCCTGCGGGCCCTGCCGGGCGCGGGCCGCGACGAACACGCCGTCGAGACGGCGATGGCCCGCCTGCGCACCGCCCTCGGCACGCCGAAGCTGATCCAGACCGTGGTGAAGCGGGGCTACCGGCTGGCGCTCGACCCGACGGCGGAGGAGAAGTACGACGGCTAGCCCCCGGCAGGCGCCCCGCGCCTGACACCAGGCCCCCCTGTGGCGTACGCTCGACGGCTGCCCAGTGCACGTGAGAAGGGGGCCTTAGGTGGCCGCGCAGGAAGCCGTGGACACGGTCAGAGACCGTGAGATCGGTGTCGAGCAGGAACATCTGGATCAGGTCTACCGCCGCCTCGAGGAGAAGATCCACGAGGCGGAGTTCCTGATGAACGACGCCGCCCAGCGGGGCCAGGTCGGCACGCCCGGCGCCCTCGCCGAGCGCGACGCCCAGGTCTTCCGGGCCGGCATCCACCTCAACCGGCTCAACAACGAGTTCGAGGACTTCCTCTTCGGCCGGATCGACCTGCTGTACGGCAAGGACGGGAAGAAGGGCCCCGACGGCGCCTACACCTCCGTCGAGCCAGCCGAGGACGCCGTACGGCCCGACAACACCGCCGAGATCGGCGAGACCCTCCACATCGGGCGGATCGGCGTCCTCGACTCCGACTACGCGCCGCTCGTCATCGACTGGCGCGCGCCCGCCGCCGCGCCGTTCTACCGGTCCACCCCCGTCGACCCCGGCCGCGTCGTGCGCCGTCGCGTCATCCGCTCCAAGGGCCGCCAGGTCCTCGGCGTCGAGGACGACCTCATGCGCCCCGAGCTGCGGGCCACCCTCGACGGGTGCGAGCTGCCCGTGATCGGCGACGGCGCCCTGATGGCCGCCCTCGGCCAGGCCCGCAGCCACACCATGCGGGACATCGTGTCCTCCATCCAGGCCGAGCAGGACCTCGTCATCCGGGCGCCCGCCGCCTCCGTGACGTACGTCGAGGGCGGGCCGGGCACCGGGAAGACGGCGGTCGCGCTGCACCGGGCCGCCTACCTGCTCTACCAGGACCGTCGGCGGTACGCGGGCGGCATCCTGATCGTCTCCCCGACCCCGCTCCTCGTCTCGTACACCGAGGGCGTCCTGCCCTCCCTCGGCGAGGAGGGCCAGGTCGCGATCCGCGCCGTCGGTTCGCTCGTCGACGGCGCCGAGGCCACCGCGTACGACGAACCGGCCGTCGCCCGCGTCAAGGGCTCCTCCCGCATGGTCCACGTGCTCCGCAAGGCCGCCCGCGGCGCCCTGGACAGCCCGGACGCCCCGCAGCTCCTGCGCGTCGTCGCCTTCGGGCGCCGGCTCGAACTCGAAGCCGACGAGTTGCGCCGCATCCGGCACAACGTCCTCGGCGGCACCGCCCCCGTCAACCTGCTCCGCCCGCGTGCCCGCCGGCTGCTCCTCGACGCGCTGTACGCCAAGTCCGGCGCCGCCGGCCGGCACAGCGACCCCGAGCTCGCCGCCGAGCTGCGCTCCTCCTTCGACGAGGACGTGTCGACCGAGGACTCCTTCCTCGGATTCCTCGACGCGTGGTGGCCGGAACTCAGCCCCCGCCAGGTCCTCGACGCGATGGCCGACGAGCGGCGGCTCGGCCGCTGGGCCCGCCGGATCCTCAACCCGGGCGAGGTGCGCCGGCTCGCGCGCTCGCTGCGCCGCCGGGAGCTCTCCGTCCACGACGTCGCCCTCCTCGACGAGCTGAACACCCTGCTCGGCGCCCCGGCCCGGCCCCGCAAGAAGCGGGAGTACGACCCGCTGGACCAGCTCACGGGCCTGGAGGAGCTGATGCCCGTACGGGAGGAGACCCAGCGGGAGCGGGCCGAGCGGCTCGCGGCGGAGCGCACCGAGTACGCGCACGTGATCGTCGACGAGGCCCAGGACCTGACGCCCATGCAGTGGCGGATGGTCGGGCGGCGCGGCCGGCACGCCACCTGGACGGTCGTCGGCGACCCGGCGCAGTCCTCCTGGTCGGACCCGGACGAGGCGGCGGAGTCCCGCGACGAGGCCCTCGGCACCCGGCCGCGGCGCCGCTTCGAGCTCACCGTGAACTACCGGAACCCGGCGGAGATCGCCGAGCTGGCCGCGAAGGTCCTCGCGCTCGCCATGCCGGGCAAGGAGTCGCCGCGCGCGGTCCGCTCGACGGGCGTCGAGCCCCGGTTCGTCACGGTCCCGGAGAAGGCCGATCTGGCCGAAACCGTACGTTTGGAGGCCGAGCGGCTGCTCCACGAGGTGGACGGGACGGTCGGTGTCGTCGTCGCGATGAACCGGCGCGCGGAGGCCGCCGGCTGGCTCGCCGGGCTCGGCGACCGGGTCGTGGCGCTCGGCTCCCTGGAGGCGAAGGGCCTGGAGTACGACGCGACGGTGGTCGTCTCGCCCGCGGAGATCGCGGACGAGTCCCCGGCCGGCCTGCGGGTGCTCTACGTGGCGCTGACCCGGTCCACGCAGGCCCTGACGGTGCTCTCGGGCGACCGGGACATGCCGGACGAGGCCGGGGTCCCGGACCTGCTGCGGGACTGAGCGGCCGGGGCGCGGGGCGGGGTCCGCTCCGCCGCCCGGGGCTGATTTCAGGTCAACCTGCGGCGCTGGAATCACCAGGCAGGGTGGTTTGTTAGCCTTGTCGTGGCACCGGCTCGATCCAAGCCCCCGGGCCCAACCTTCGTCCCTCAGAGGGACCACTTGCCGCGAGGCGAGCATGGCGGGTCGGTGCCACTTGGACGTACGTACGAAGTTGAGGCCCCTGTCACCTCCGGGTGACGGGGGCCTCTTCTGTTTCCCGGCAACTTCTCGTATGGTGGAAACTACTTTCCGAAAACAAAATGACCGTATTACCTGCTACCGGCAGGTAGGTGCGACCATCGGAGGGCGCCGCCAGGCAACCAGCCGGGGCGGCGTAGCAACGAAGCTCAGGGAAAGCAGAGGAACTCGGCCATGGCAACGGCGCCCAGCGTCTCGTACTCGATGACGGTCCGGCTGGAGGTTCCCGCGAGCGGAACCGCGGTCTCCCAGCTCACCACGGCGGTGGAGTCCCACGGCGGGTCCGTCACCGGCCTCGACGTGACCGCCTCCGGCCACGAGAAGCTCCGCATCGACGTCACCATCGCGGCCACCTCGACCGCGCACGCCGACGAGATCGTCGCGCAGCTGCGCACCATCGAGGGCGTCGTGCTCGGCAAGGTCTCCGACCGCACGTTCCTCATGCACCTCGGCGGCAAGATCGAGATGGCGTCGAAGCACCCCATCCGCAACCGTGACGACCTCTCGATGATCTACACCCCGGGCGTCGCCCGCGTGTGCATGGCGATCGCCGAGAACCCCGAGGACGCGCGCCGCCTCACCATCAAGCGCAACACCGTCGCGGTCGTCACCGACGGCTCCGCCGTCCTCGGCCTCGGCAACATCGGCCCGATGGCCGCCATGCCGGTCATGGAGGGCAAGGCGGCCCTGTTCAAGCGCTTCGCCGACATCGATGCCTGGCCGATCTGCCTCGACACCCAGGACACCGACGAGATCGTCGCGATCGTCAAGGCGATCGCCCCCGGCTTCGCGGGCATCAACCTGGAGGACATCTCCGCCCCCCGCTGCTTCGAGATCGAGGCCCGGCTGCGCGAGGCCCTCGACATCCCGGTCTTCCACGACGACCAGCACGGCACCGCCATCGTCGTCCTCGCCGCCCTCACCAACGCGCTGCGCGTGGTCGGCAAGGGCATCGGCGACGTACGGGTCGTCATGTCCGGTGCCGGCGCCGCCGGTACGGCCATCCTCAAGCTGCTGATCGCGGCGGGCGTGAAGCACGCCGTCGTCGCCGACATCCACGGCGTCGTGCACGCGGGCCGCGAGGACCTCGTGGACGCCGCGCCCGGCACTCCGCTGCGCTGGATCGCCGACAACACCAACCCCGAGGGCGTCACCGGCACCCTCAAGCAGGCCGTCGTCGGCGCGGACGTGTTCATCGGCGTCTCCGCCCCGAACCTGCTGGGCGCGGAGGACGTGGCCGCCATGGCCGAGGGCGCCATCGTGTTCGCGCTCGCGAACCCCGACCCGGAGGTCGACCCGGCCGCCGCCCGGCAGACGGCCGCCGTCGTCGCCACCGGCCGCTCGGACTTCCCGAACCAGATCAACAACGTGCTGGTCTTCCCGGGCGTGTTCCGCGGTCTGCTCGACGCCCAGTCCCGTACGGTCAACACCGAGATGATGCTCGCGGCGGCCTCCGCCCTCGCCGATGTGGTCACCGAGGACGAGCTGAACCCGAACTACATCATCCCGTCGGTCTTCAACGACAAGGTCGCCGGCGCGGTCGCCGGAGCCGTCCGGAACGCGGCGAAGGCCGCGGGCGCGGGCGTGGCGCCCGGCGGGCGCTGACGGCGCGTCGTGGCTCGCGGAGCCGTAAACCCGCCTTTAGGGTGGCGTTTCGGCTCCGCGCTGTCTCCGCGGTGTCGACCGAACGTCACCACCACGGGGCTCTGGCGCTTTTCGTGTGACCCGAGGGGGTGCCGGATTGGCGTTCCCGCCGCTGGTGGGGGCAGGATGCGTGTTTGGGCGCGCGGGTCTGTCATTTGACCCGGGTCCGGGGACTGTCCGAGGGCCCTGGCAGCATCGGCTTCGCTGTACCCAATCACGCGGATTCCGCCGCGTGGCACGCCTCACAGGCAAGAAGAACACGGGAGTAACAACATGAACCGCAGTGAGCTGGTGGCCGCTCTGGCCGACCGCGCCGAGGTGACCCGCAAGGACGCCGACGCCGTGCTGGCCGCTCTCGCCGAGACCGTCGGTGAGGTCGTCGCCAAGGGCGACGAGAAGGTCACCATCCCCGGCTTCCTGACCTTCGAGCGCACCCACCGTGCCGCTCGCACCGCTCGTAACCCGCAGACCGGCGACCCGATCGACATCCCGGCCGGCTACAGCGTGAAGGTCTCCGCGGGCTCGAAGCTCAAGGAAGCCGCCAAGGGCAAGTAAGGCGGCCTAGAGGCGACGAAAGGGCGGCCACCCTGTCAGGGGGTGGCCGCCCTTTCGTATGAGCCCGTACGGGCCCTTGCGGGCCCTTGACGCCTTACGGGGCCCCGGCGGGGCCCCGTGCGGCACGTCAGACCAGCGCGCTGCCCGGCAGTTCGACCTTCGCGCCCAGTTCCACGAGCTTCTCCATGAAGTTCTCGTAGCCGCGGTTGATCAGGTCGATGCCGTGGACCCGGGAGGTGCCCTGGGCCGCGAGCGCCGCGATCAGGTACGAGAAGCCGCCGCGCAGGTCGGGGATGACCAGGTCGGCGCCCTGGAGCTTCGTCGGGCCCGACACGACCGCGGAGTGCAGGAAGTTCCGCTGGCCGAAGCGGCAGTCGGAGCCGCCCAGGCACTCGCGGTACAGCTGGATGTGCGCGCCCATCTGGTTCAGCGCGGACGTGAAGCCGAGCCGGGACTCGTACACCGTCTCGTGGATGATGGAGAGGCCGGAGGCCTGCGTCAGGGCCACGACGAGCGGCTGCTGCCAGTCCGTCTGGAAGCCGGGGTGCACGTCCGTCTCCAGGTGGATCGCGTTGAGCGAGCCGCCCGGGTGCCAGAAGCGGATGCCCTCGTCGTCGATCTCGAAGGCGCCGCCGACCTTCCGGTACGTGTTGAGGAAGGTCATCATCGAGCGCTGCTGGGCGCCGCGCACGTAGATGTTGCCCTCGGTCGCCAGCGCCGCCGACGCCCAGGAGGCCGCCTCCAGGCGGTCCGGGAGCGCCCGGTGGGTGTAGCCGTCGAGGCGGTCGACACCGGTGATCCGGATGGTCCGGTCGGTGTCCATGGAGATGATCGCGCCCATCTTCTGCAGGACGCAGATCAGGTCCTCGATCTCGGGCTCCACGGCCGCGTTCGACAGCTCGGTGACGCCCTCCGCGAGGACCGCCGTGAGCAGCACCTGCTCGGTCGAGCCGACCGAGGGGTACGGGAGGCGGATCTTGCAACCGCGAAGGCGCTGCGGGGCCTCCAGGTACTGCCCGTCCGCCCGCTTCTCGATGGTGGCGCCGAACTGGCGCAGCACGTCGAAGTGGAAGTCGATGGGCCGGCCGCCGATGTCGCAGCCGCCCAGGCCCGGGATGAACGCGTGGCCGAGGCGGTGCAGCAGCGGGCCGCAGAAGAGGATCGGGATGCGCGACGAGCCGGCGTGGGCATCGATGTCAGCGACGTTCGCGGACTCGACGTGCGTCGGGTCGAGGACGAGCTCGCCGGGCTCCTCGCCCGGGCGGACCGTCACCCCGTGCAGCTGGAGCAGCCCGCGGACCACGCGGACGTCACGGATGTCTGGAACGTTGCGCAGGCGGCTGGGGCCGCTGCCGAGCAGGGCGGCGACCATCGCCTTGGGCACGAGGTTCTTCGCGCCGCGAACGCGGATCTCGCCCTCGAGCGGGGTTCCGCCGTGGACAAGCAGGACATCGTCTGTGCCGGTCATGTATCTCGCGTTCCGAAAGTGGGGTCCGACGGGTGGCCAGAGAAAAGGGTAAGGGTCCATGAGACCCCCTTCGGGTGCCTCGGGGGGCCTGTCAGATGTAATGAATTCGGCACAACACCCTCTGCTTCCGTGAACGTGCGGAGCGTCACCGTCCGCTTGTCTGCGCGGGGTGGCCCGCCGCCGCCGTCCCGTCCCTCCTGAGCTGCGGTGGGCTCCGCCTTCCCGCCTTTGCGCCCGACAACCCTCCGCGAACGCCGAAGATGCGGGATCATGTGTCGCATGACCGAGGTGTCCTCGCTCACAGGACGGCTGCTCGTGGCCACCCCCGCGCTGGCGGATCCGAACTTCGACCGCGCGGTCGTCCTGCTGCTCGACCACGACGACGAGGGCTCCCTCGGCGTCGTCCTCAACCGGCCCACGCCGGTGACCGTCGGCGACATCCTCGCCCCCTGGGCCGCCCTCGCCGGCGAGCCCGGCGTCGTCTTCCAGGGCGGTCCCGTCTCGCTCGACGCGGCCCTCGGCGTCGCCGTGATCCCCGGCGACGAGGGCCCGCTCGGCTGGCGGCGGGTGTACGGCGCGATCGGTCTGGTCGACCTGGAGGCCCCGCCCGAGCTGCTCGGACCGGCCCTCGGCTCGCTGCGGATCTTCGCGGGGTACGCGGGCTGGGGACCCGGCCAGTTGGAGTCCGAGCTCGGCGACGGCGCCTGGTACGTGGTCGAGTCGGAGCCCGGCGACGTCTCCTCGCCGCACCCCGAGACGCTCTGGCGGCAGGTGCTGCGACGGCAGCGCGGCGAGCTGGCGATGATCGCCACGTACCCCGACGACCCGTCCCTCAACTGACGCCCCGGGCTTTCAGTACCCTTGGCGGTTATGAGCACTCTCGAGCCCGAGCGCGGGGCAGGTACGGGAACCCTCGTCGAGCCGACGCCGCAGGTGTCCCACGGTGACGGCGACCACGAGCGCTACGCCCATTACGTCCAGAAGGACAAGATCATGGCGAGCGCCCTCGACGGCACGCCCGTCGTGGCGCTGTGCGGAAAGGTCTGGGTGCCGGGGCGCGACCCCAAGAAGTACCCGGTCTGTCCGATGTGCAAGGAGATCTACGACTCCATGGGCGCCGGCGGTGGCGACAAGGACAAGGGCGGCAAGGACAAGTAAGCGGGTCCTGACGCCGGGGGCGGCCCCCGTCGTGCGTACTTCGGTACGCACGACGGGGGCCGTTTCGCGTTGTGGCGGTGCGGCCCTCGGGGCAGGTCGATGCGGCCGATGTGGTCGAGACCTCTTGTCGGCCCGCCGGAGCCGCGCCTAACCTCACGCGTGTTGTGCAGCACGAAACGCTCATTGCACATGTTGCAACGCACGCATTCGGAGGGGACCTGCCGTGAAGTCCGTCATGAAGCCGCCCGCCCGCCTCGTCTCTCCAGCCGCCGCACTCCTGCTCGCCGCCCTCACCGCCACCGCCTGCGCGCCCCAGACCTCCGGGGGCACCGCCACGGCCGACGACAAGAGCGGGACCCTGCGCGTCTGGCTCTTCCAGGAGGTGGGCAACAAGCCCAAGGAGCAGGTCGTCCGGCAGGCCGTCGCCGCCTTCGAGAAGAGCCACCCGGGCGCGAAGGCCGAGGTCGAGTACATCCCCGTCGAGACCCGCGCCCAGCGCGTCAAGGCCGCCTTCAACGACCCCGCCTCCGCACCCGACCTCATCGAGTACGGCAACACCGACACCGCCGGATACGTGAAGGACGGCGGACTCGCCGACATCAGCGCCGAGTTCGCCGCCTGGGACGAGGCGAAGGACACCGACCCCACCGCCCGGCAGTCCGTCACCGTCGGCGGCAAGGTCTACGGCGCCCCGCTCTTCGTCGGCGTCCGCGCCCTCTACTACCGCACCGACGTCTTCCGCGAACTCGGCCTCACCGCCCCCAAGAGCCAGGCCGAACTCGTCTCCACGGCCCGGAAGATCCGCAAGGCGAAGCCCGAGCTCTACGGCATCGCCGTCGGCGGCGCCTACACCTACGGCGCCCTGCCCTTCGTCTGGGCCGCCGGCGGCGAACTCGCCACCGCGCACGGCGACACGTACAGGGCCGCCGTCGACAGCGAGGCCGCCCGCGCGGGCATCAGCACGTACACCTCGCTCTTCGGCGACGACAACTGCCCCGCCGCCAAGTGCGCCCAGATGGGCGGCAACGCCACCGTCACCGCCTTCGCCTCCGGCAAGGCCGGCATGGCCATCGGCGGCGACTTCAGCCACGCCGCCGTCGAATCCGGCACCGTGAAGGGCAAGTACGCCGTCGTCCCGCTCCCCGGCACGACCCCCGGCTCCATCGCCCCCGCCTTCGCCGGCGGCAACAACATCGGCGTCCTCAGGAGCACCTCGCACCGCACCCTCGCCGTCGACCTCCTCAAGTCGCTGACCGGCAAGGAGACCCAGGGCAGGCTGTTCGACGCGATGGGCTTCCTGCCCACGTACACCGACGTCCGCGCGGACGCGGCCCGGCGCCGGCCCTTCGTGAAGCCCTTCATCGACACCCTCGGCGCCGGCACCAGGTTCGTCCCGGCGTCCCCCGGCTGGGGACAGATCGACGCCTCCCTCGTGCTGCCCACGATGTTCCAGGAGGTCGTCAGCGGCCGCAAGGACGTCGCCACGGCCTCCGGCGACGCCGCGAAGAAGATGGACGCGGCGTTCGCGGCCGCGGGCTGAACCCCATGACGACCCAGCTCGTCCGGGCCGCCGAACCGGTGAGGACGCCCGCCCGGACCCCCCGCACCCCCCGGCGCACCAGCCCCTGGACCCCCTGGCTCTACCTGCTGCCCGCCCTCGCCGTCCTCGGCGGACTCCTCGTCTACCCCGTCTACCAGCTGGGCCTGATCTCCTTCCTGGAGTACACCCAGGCCCAGGTCGGCGGCGGCGAACCCACCTCCTTCCAGGGCCTCGGCAACTACACGGCGCTCTTCGCCGACCCCCAGTTCCGGCAGGTCCTCCTCGCCACCGTCCTCTTCGCCGCCGCCTGCGTCGTCACCACCCTCGCCGTCGGCTGCTCCCTCGCCGTCCTCCTCACGCGCGTGCGTGCCCTGCCCCGGCTCCTCCTGATGCTGGCCGCACTCGGCGCCTGGGCGACCCCCGCCGTCACCGGCTCCACCGTCTGGGTCTTCCTCTTCGACCCCGACTTCGGCCCCGTCAACCGACTGCTCGGCCTCGGCGACTTCTCCTGGACGTACGGGCGCTACAGCGCCTTCGCGCTCGTGCTCCTCGAAGTCGTCTGGTGCTCGTTCCCGTTCGTGATGGTGACGGTCTACGCCGGCATCAGGGCCATCCCGTCCGAGCTCCTGGAGGCCGCCGCCCTCGACGGCGCCTCGCAGTGGCGGATCTGGCGCTCGGTCACGGCCCCGGTGCTCCGGCCCGTCCTCGTCGTCGTCACGATCCAGTCGATCATCTGGGACTTCAAGCTCTTCACCCAGATCTACGTGATGACGAACGGCGGCGGCATCGCCGGCCAGAACCTCGTCCTCAACGTGTACGCCTACCAGAAGGCCTTCGCCTCCTCCCAGTACGGCCTGGGCTCGGCGATCGGCGTCGTCATGCTGCTGATCCTGCTGGCCGTGACGCTCGTGTACCTGCGGCTGCTGCGACGTCAGGGGGAAGAGCTGTGACCCCGTCCCGTACCTTCCGGATACGGCGCCCCGTGCGCCCCGCACGGCCCGGACGCCTCGCCGCCGAGGCCGTCACCCTGCTCGTCGCGGCCGCCGTCGCCTTCCCGCTGTACTGGATGCTCCTCTCCGCCCTCAAGCCGGCCGGCGAGATCCAGTCCACGCGGCCGCGGCCGTGGACGCTCTCCCCGTCCCTCGACTCCTTCCGGCGCGTCTTCGAGCAGCAGGACTTCGGCCGGTACTTCGTCAACTCGCTGATCGTCGCCGGCACGGTCGTCCTCGCCTCCGCGCTGATCGCCTTCCTCGCGGCGACGGCCGTCACCCGGTTCCGCTTCCGGTTCCGCACGACGCTGCTCGTCATGTTCCTGATCGCCCAGATGGTGCCGGTCGAGGCCCTGGCCATCCCGCTGTTCTTCCTCATGCGGGACGCCGGCCTGCTCAACACCCTCGGCTCGCTGGTCCTGCCGCACCTGGCGTTCTCCCTGCCGTTCGCGATCTGGATGCTGCGCGGCTTCGTGAAGGCGGTCCCGGAGGCGCTGGAGGAGCAGGCCCGGGTCGACGGCGCGAGCCGCAGCCGGTTCCTGTGGCAGATCCTCTTCCCGCTGGTCCTCCCCGGCCTCGTCGCGACCAGCGTCTTCTCGTTCATCTCGACCTGGAACGACTTCCTCTTCGCGAAGTCGTTCCTCATCAGCGACACCTCGCAGTCGACCCTCCCGATGGCGCTGCTCGTCTTCTTCAAGCCCGACGAGAACGACTGGGGAGGGATCATGGCCGGGTCGACCGTGATGACCGTCCCGGTGCTCGTCTTCTTCGTACTCGTACAGCGCCGCCTGGTCTCCGGACTCGGCGGGGCGGTGAAGGACTGACGCGATGACCCCTCCCCACCCCATGGACCTGATCCCGGCGCCCGTACGGATCGAAGGGCCGTACCGCTGCGGCTTCCTCCTCGACCGGCGGACCACCCTCAGCGCCGCCCCCGGCACCGAGACCACCGAACGCTGGCTGCGCGCCACGCTCGGCGCGGCCCTCGGGCTCCCGCTGCGGGACACGGCCGACGAGAACGCCACCAACAGCATCCGGCTGCGCATCGACGACACCCTCGCCCCCGAGGCGTACCGGCTCCACGTCCTGTTCAACCAGGTCGTCGAGATCATCGGCGGCGGCCCCGCGGGCGTCTTCTGGGGCGCCCAGACCCTGCGGCAGCTCCTCGGCCCCGACGCCTTCCGCGCGGCGCCCCTGAAGGAGAAGCCGGTCGCGGGCGTGATCGCGCAGACGATCGAGGACGCCCCCCGATTCGGCTGGCGCGGCCTCCTCCTCGACGTCTCCCGGCACTTCCTGCCCAAGGACGACGTCCTGCGGTACCTCGACCTGCTCGCCGCCCACAAGCTGAACGTCCTCCACCTCCACCTCACCGACGACCAGGGCTGGCGCATCGAGATCGAGCGCTACCCGAGGCTCACCGAGGTCGGCGCCTGGCGGGCCCGCACCAAGTGGGGACACCGGGCCTCGCCGCTCTGGACGGAGACCCCGCACGGCGGCTTCTACACCCAGGACGACATCCGCGAGATCGTCGCGTACGCCGCCGAGCGGCACATCACCGTCGTCCCCGAGATCGACCTCCCCGGCCACGCGCAGGCCGCCATCGCCGCGTACCCAGAACTCGGCAACACCGACGTCGTCGACACCACGGCCCTCACCGTCTGGGACACCTGGGGGGTCAACCCCAACGTCCTGGCCCCCACCGAGGCCGTCCTGCGCTTCTACGAGGGCGTCCTCGAAGAGGTCCTCGGCCTCTTCCCGTCGACCTTCGTCCACATCGGCGGCGACGAGTGCCCCAAGGACCAGTGGAAGGCCTCCCCGGCCGCCCAGGCCCGCATCCAGGAACTGGGCGTGGGCGACGAGGACGGACTGCAGTCCTGGTTCATCCGCCACTTCGACCGCTGGCTCGCCGACCGGGGCCGCCGCCTCATCGGCTGGGACGAGATCCTGGAGGGCGGCCTCGCCGACGGAGCGGCCGTGTCGTCCTGGCGGGGATACGCGGGCGGGATCGCCGCCGCCCGGGCCGGCCACGACGTCGTCATGTGCCCCGAACAGCACGTCTACCTCGACCACCGCCAGGCACCGGGCGACGACGAGCCCGTGCCCATCGGATACGTCCGCACCCTCGCCGACGTCTACCGCTTCGAGCCCGTCCCGCCCGGCCTCGCGCCGGAGGCCGCCGCCCACATCCTGGGAACCCAGGCCAACGTCTGGACCGAGGTCATGGAGAACCGCTCCCGCGTCGACTACCAGGTCTTCCCGCGCCTCGCCGCCTTCGCCGAGGTCGCCTGGTCCGCCCTGCCCGCGCCGGAGGCGCGCGACCACGCCGGCTTCGAGCGCCGCATGCGCACCCACTACCGGCGCCTGGACGCCCTCGGCGTCGACTACCGCCCGCCCGCCGGACCCCACCCCTGGCAGCAGCGCCCCGGGGTCCTCGGGCGGCCCCTGGAGGGCACACCCCCGAACGTGTGAGGGACCCGAAGCACCCCGTCACCCAAGAGCGGCGAATCGGAACCCACCGCCACAGCCCGGGCGTCCGGGACGGAACAGTCCTTCGCGGACCCTCGCGCTTGACTCCTCGGAAGATGTGCCAGAGTTGCCACGTCCGGCCTGTGAGCACGTACGGTACGCCCACACGCAGGCGCGTCGTACCGCCGCTCGCAGGCGCGACGGCCGGGCACAGTCGGGGACCACCGGGGACACCGGGAAGGGGCAGCGGGTTGACCACGCACGCACCACAGACGGCTTCACGGGCGGCGCAGTCCGTGACGCTGCCCGCCTCGCTCGACGAGGCCGTGGCGGCGCTCACGGCCATGCCGGCCGCCGTTCCCGTGGCCGGTGGCACCGACCTCATGGCAGCCGTCAACAAAGGCCAGCTCCGCCCCGCCGGACTCGTCGGCCTGAGCCGCATCAACGAGATCCGCGGCTGGCAGTACCAGGACGGCCACGCCCTCCTCGGCGCGGGCCTCACCCACGCCCGGATGGGCCGCCCCGACTTCGCGGCCCTCATCCCGGCCCTCGCCGCCGCCTCCCGCGCGGCCGGGCCGCCCCAGATCCGCAACGCCGGCACCCTCGGCGGCAACATCGTCACCGCCGCCCCCACGGGCGACTCGCTGCCCGTCCTCGCCGCCCTGGAGGCCGACCTCGTCGTCCTCGGCCCGCTCGGCAGCCGCGAGATCCCCGTCTCCCACCTCCTCGCGGGCCGCGACCTGCTCGCCCCCGGCGAGCTCGTCGGCTTCGTCCGCGTCCCGCTGCTCCACGCCCCCCAGGTGTTCCTCAAGGCCACCGGCCGCACCGGCCCGGCCCGCGCCACCGCCTCCGTCGCCGTCGTCCTCGACCCGGCCCGGCGCGGCGTGCGCTGCGCCGTCGGCGCCGTCGCGCCCATGCCGCTGCGCCCCCTGGAGGCCGAGCGCTGGATCGCCTCGCTGGTGGACTGGGACAACGACCGGGAGCTCGCCCCGGAGGCGCTCGCGGCGTTCGGCGAGTACGTCGCCGCCGCCTGCATCCCGGACCCGCCGGGCGACGAACAGTTGCCGCCGGCCGTACTGCACCTGCGGCGCACCGTCGCCGCTCTCGCCCGACGGGCACTGGGGAGGGCACTGGCATGAGCGACGCGCACAAGGGTCAGACGGGCGGCTGGGAGCCGATCCCGCAGAGCGAGGGGTACGACGGCGACGCGACCGCCTTCGTGCAGCTGCCGCCCGACTTCATGCTGGACGGCGTGCCCCTGGAGGCGCCGGGCCACGGCTACGTACCGCCGATGATCACCCCGCTCCAGCCGCTCGCCCCGCCCGCGGCGGCGGACCCGGCGGCGACGGGCACCTGGTCGGTGCACGTCCCGACGGAGGCGCAGCAGACGCAGTACTTCGAGGGATTCGAAGGCGGCGAGTACCGGGAGCAGAACGCCTCGTTCCAGGGGGTGGAGCACTTCCAGCCGCCGGCGTACGTGGAGAACGCGGTCGTCGAGGTGGCCGAGCACATCGAGCCGGACCCGCACGCGACGGCCGAGTGGCGTTTCGAGGAGGCGGGGGCCACGGGGCAGTGGCAGATCCCCGCGGAGCCGGAGGCCCCGGTGGCCTCCGCCCCGTACGCCGAGGCCCCGGCGACGCTGCCGGGCGGCGCACCGGCGCCCTGGGCGCTCCCGGAGGAGCCGGTGGCGGTTCCGGAGGCCGTATCGGACGTCGTGGGGAACGTTGCACCGGAACCGGAGCAGGAACCGGAGCCGGAAGCAGAGCCGGAAGCGGCGCCCGCTCCGGAGCCCGCGGCCGAGGTCGTACCGGAACAGGCTCCGTCCGAGGAGGCCTCCGCGGCCCCGCTCCCGACCGGCGCGCTCGACGTGTCCACGGACAGCGACGAGCACCCGCACACCTCGTACACCCTGCGGGTCAACGGCACCGACCGGCCCGTCACCGGCTCCTGGATCGGGGAGTCGCTGCTCTACGTGCTGCGCGAGCGCCTCGGCCTCGCGGGGGCCAAGGACGGCTGCTCGCAGGGCGAGTGCGGCGCGTGCAACGTCCAGGTCGACGGCCGGCTCGTGGCCTCCTGCCTGGTGCCCGCGGCGACCGCCGCCGGGAGCGAGGTGCGGACGGTCGAGGGCCTCGCGGTCGACGGCGAGCCCTCGGACGTGCAGCGGGCGATGGCCAGGTGCGGCACGGTCCAGTGCGGCTTCTGCATCCCCGGCATGTGCATGACCGTGCATGACCTCCTGGAGGGCAACCACGCCCCCACGGAGCTGGAGACCCGCCAGGCCCTCGCCGGCAACCTCTGCCGCTGCTCCGGCTACCGCGGTGTGCTCGAAGCCGTCCGGGACGTCGTCGCCGAGCGCGAGGCCGTCGCCGCGGCCACCGCGCCCGAAGCGGCCGACGAGGTCCGTGTCCCGCACCAGATTCCCCACCCGCACGACGGAGGCATGGCGTGAGCAGCGACGCGACCACCGCGGCTCTGGACACCCCCGACCAGGAGGGGGCCACGCGCGGAATCGGCGCCTCGCTCCCGCAGACCGATGCGCGGGCGAAGGCCGAGGGCACCTTCCCGTACGCCTCCGACCTGTGGGCCGAGGGGCTGCTCTGGGCCGCGATCCTGCGCTCGCCGCACCCGCACGCCCGGATCGTGTCGATCGACACCACGGCGGCGACGGCGATGCCGGGCGTACGGGCCGTGGTGACGGCCGCCGACGTGCCGGGCGCGGCGACGTACGGCCGCAGGGTCGCCGACCGGCCCGTCTTCGCCGCCGAGCTGGTCCGGCACCACGGCGAGGCCCTCGCGGCCGTCGCCGCCGACCACCCGGACACGGCGCGCCTGGCGGCGGCGGCGATCGCGGTCGAGTACGAGCTGCTCGACCCGGTGACGGACCCGGAGAAGGCCTTCGAGGCCGAGGCGCTGCACCCCGACGGAAACCTGATCCGGCACATCCCGCTCCGCTTCGGGGACCCGGAGGTGACGGGCGAGGTGGTGGTCGAGGGCCTGTACCGGATCGGCCGGCAGGACCCGGCGCCGATCGGCGCCGAGGCGGGCCTCGCCGTTCCCCGCCCCGACGGAGGCGTCGAGCTGTACACGGCCTCCACCGACCCGCACACCGACCGCGACCTGGCCGCCGCCTGCTTCGGGCTGCCGCCGGAGCAGGTCAAACTGGTCGTCACGGGAGTCCCCGGCGCCACCGGCGACCGCGAGGACCCGGGCTTCCAGATCCCGCTGGGCCTGCTCGCCCTCCGTACCGGCTGCCCGGTCAAGCTGACGGCCACGCGCGAGGAGTCCTTCCTCGGCCACGCCCACCGCCACCCCACCCTGCTGCGCTACCGCCACCACGCGGACGCGGAGGGCCGCCTGGTGAAGGTGGAGGCGCAGATCCTGCTGGACGCGGGCGCGTACGCGGACTCGTCGTCGGAGTCGCTCGCGGCGGCGGTGGCCTTCGCCTGCGGCCCGTACGTGGTGCCGCACGCCTTCGTGGAGGGCTGGGCGGTCCGTACGAACAACCCCCCGTCCGGCCATGTGCGGGGCGAGGGCGCGATGCAGGTGTGCGCGGCGTACGAGGCGCAGATGGACAAGCTGGCGGCGAAGCTGGGCGTGGACCCGGCGGAGCTGCGCATGCGGAACGTCATGGCGACGGGCGACATCCTGCCGACGGGCCAGACGGTGACGTGCCCGGCCCCGGTGGCGGAACTCCTGGCAGCGGTACGGGACTTCCCCCTGCCGCAGCTCCCGAAGGACACCCCGGAGGGCGACTGGCTGCTCCCCGGAGGCCCGGAGGGCGCGGGTGAACCCGGCGCGGTGCGACGGGGCGTGGGGTACGCGCTGGGCATGGTGCACATGCTGGGCGCGGAGGGCACCGACGAGGTCTCGACGGCGACCGTCCGGGTCATGGACGGGGTGGCGACGGTCATCTGCTCGGCCGTGGACACGGGTTCCGGCTTCGCGACCCTCGCCCGCCAGATCGTCCAGGAGACGCTCGGCATCGACGAGGTCCACGTGGCCCCGGTCGACACGGACCAGCCCCCGGCGGGCCCGGCGGCGCACGGCCGCCACACCTGGGTGTCGGGCGGGGCGGTGGAGCGCGCGGCGAAGATGGTCCGCACGCAACTGCTCCAGCCGCTGGCCCACAAGTTCGGCATGTCGACGGAGCTGCTCCAGATCACCGACGGCAAGATCACCTCGTACGACGGGGTCCTGTCGACGACGGTCACGGAGGCGATGGACGGCAAGGAGCTCTGGGCCACCGCCCAGTGCCGCCCCCACCCCACCGAGCCCCTCGACGAATCCGGCCAGGGCGACGCGTTCGTCGGCCTCGCGTTCTGCGCGATCCGCGCGGTGGTGGACGTGGACATCGAACTCGGCGCGGTACGCGTGGTGGAGATGGCCGTCGCCCAGGACGTCGGCCGCATCCTCAACCCCGCCCAGCTCGCCGCCCGCATCGAGGCCGGCGTCACCCAGGGCGTCGGCGCCGCCCTCACGGAGAACCTCCGCACGGCCCGCGGTCTGGTCCGTCACCCCGACTTCACGGGCTACGCACTCCCGACATCCCTGGATGCCCCGGACATTCGCATCGTGAAACTCGTCGAAGAACGCGACGTGGTGGCCCCCTTCGGCGCCAAGGCCGCGAGCGCGATCCCCGTCGTCACCTCACCCGCCGCAGTGGCCTCAGCGGTACGCGCGGCCACGGGCCGCCCGGTCAACCGCCTCCCGATCCGCCCGCAGGCAGCGGTGGCCGTGCCCAATTCGTAACCATGTGATGTCCGTTGCTTGTGCAACCGAGAGGTGCGGACTGTCGTCGTTCCTGACTACAGTGGACTTCTTGACTTGTGCCGTGCGCGGCATGGTGGTTCACGGGGGAGGAACGCGGACATGCGAGCTGAGTTGGACGGGGCCAGCTACGGGATGCACGGCATGAGCGCGGAGGCCGTGCGCTACAACTCCGAGTCGATGACGCAGTTCAAGGCGCGGATCGACGGTCTGATCGACAAGCTCAAGGGCTCCGAGGCCGGCAAGGGCAAGGTGCCGGTGGACCCGGTGGAGCGCGGCCAGTTCGGCGGCGGCGGTGGCGAGTGGTCCGAGGCCGGCGGAGTCTACGACGCGTACAACAGCGTCATCCGGCAGCTGGTGGACCTCTCCGGCCTTCTGCAGGACTGCCTGGAGGGCCTCGGCATCGCGGTCGTCGCCTCCAAGGACGGCTTCGAGCAGATGGACGACGAGACCAAGCGGAAAATGATCAACATCCACCAGCGGACCGAGGACGCCAAGCTGAAGGCGGACAAGGAAGCGGGCCGCACTGCTCCGCCGAGCCAGGACAGCAAGACCGTCCAGGACCCGGCGAACGGCGGCTCCCTCGAGTAGGGCGGCGCGGACAGGTCACAGGGGACACGGGGAAGAGGCGACGGATGAGGACTGAAGAGCACGGTGGAGGCGGCGGCGGAACGAACTTCCGCTCGCCCGGGATGACCCACCAGAAGATGCTGGATTGGCTGGACGAGGCCGCGGAGTACCCCGTCCGGAACGCGGGCGACCGGCTGCAGGCGGCGGCCACCGAGTTGGAGAGCATCGCCACCGAGCTGAAGAACCGTACGGGTTATGTGGACTGGAAGGGCGAGGCGGAGAAGGCCTTCCAGGAGTGGGCCGCGGATGTGGTGAGCTCGACGAGGTCGCTCAGCAAGTACAGCTCCGACGCCGCTAGTTGGATGCACGAAGCCTCCTCGGCGATCGCCTCCGCGAAGAGCGCCATGCCTCGCTACACCAGCCACGAGGCGGCCAAGGCGAGCCTGGAAGCCGCGATCAAGTACCACAACGACCCCGACTCGGCGACCATCGCGCGCGACGCCAAGAAGTCGGTGGCCGCCAGCGAGGACCTCAAGGCAATCCAGGCGCAGGAGGAGGCGAACAAGCAGGCCGCGGCGGCCGAGATGGAGAAGCTCTCCAGCTCGTACAGCTGGTCGACCTCCAACATGAGGAACCTCGTACCGCCGACGTTCCCGCCGCCGCCGGGGGACTTCGTGCCGGCAAGGAGCGATATCCGTGGGGAGGACAGGACCCAGTACGTCGGCTCGTCCCAGGGCGAGAGGTACTCCGCGAACACGGAGACGAGCACGGGGACGCACACCACGCGCTCGCAGCCGGACACCTCGACCACGTCCGACACGCAGACCGTGCGGCCGTCCCAGGACACGACCGGGCCGACGCATGTCATCCGCCCCGAGGTCCGGCCCGACACGCCCGTGGACCTCGGCATCGACAGCACCGACACCCTGCCCCACACCCCGACCGTTCCGACGACGCAGACCCCGGGCGGTCCGCCGCCGATCACGAAGCCGGACGGCGGTACGCCCCCGTTCGTGACCACCGGCGTGCCTCCGCTGACCGTCAAGGGCGGTCCGGGCCCCTTCGGCCCCACCTCGCCCCTCACCGGCGGCACCGGCACCCCCCGTAACCCGCTGACCGGCGGCCTGCGCACCACGACGCCCAACATGCCCCGCGAGGGCATCAGCGGCGGCCGTGCGGTTCCCAACACCACGGGCCGCCCGCAGACCGGCATCCCGCGCAGCACCGTCATCGGCAACGAGCCCGCCGGCCAGAACCGGACCGGCATGGGCCGGGCCATGGGCGGCGGACACGGCATGGGCGGCGGACACGGCATGGGCGGCGGACACGGCATGGGCGGCGCGGCCGGCCAGAACGGCATCAGCGGCGGCCGCCGCCTCGCCGGCGAGTCCGGCGGAGTCGTCGGCGGCAGGGCGCAGCGCACTGGTGGCGTCGGCGCCGGGAAGCCCTTCACGGCCGGTGGCTCGGGCCTCGTACGCGGAAACGCCGCGAAGCCGGACGAGCGCGAGGAGCAGAACGGAGAGCGTCCCGACTACCTCGTCGAGGACGAGGAGACCTGGCAGCAGGGCCGCCGCGTGGCGCCGCCCGTCATCGACTGATCAGCGCGAGGAAGCAGATGCGTACCAGCAGTATTCGTCGGAGCCGTGTCCGAGTCACCGCCTCGGCCGCCTTGGGGATGCTGCTGGTGGGCATCGCATCCGTCCCCGCCCATGCGGAGAGCATCAAGCAGTGGCACCTGGAAGCCTTCGGCGCCGAGAAGATCTGGCAGCTGAGCACAGGCAAGGGTGTCACCGTCGCGGTCATCGACAGCGGTGTGGACAAGACGGTTCCGGACCTGCAGGGTCAGGTGCTCAAGGGTAAGAATCTCGAACCGGACGAAGCCGGTGGCGAGTTCACCGACTACGAGGGACACGGCACGGGCATTGCCGCCCTCATCGCGGGCACGGGCAAATCCAACGGAGGCGATGGCGCGTTCGGGCTTGCTCCAGGAGCCAAGATTCTTCCCGTGCGCGTGCCGGGGGCGGTAGCGGGCAAGAAGAGCCAGGCAGCACTCAATCGTGCGTTCAACAAGTTTGTGCCGGAAGCCATTCGCTTCGCCACTGACTCCGGTGCCAAGGTCATCAACATCTCGCTGGGATCCCCGGAGGGGTCACAGCAGCTCACTGATGCTGTGAATTACGCCCTGGGCAAGGGAGCCCTGGTGTTTGCGGCGGTGGGCAACTCTGGCGACAAGAACAACCAGACGGAGTACCCGGCGGCGACCCCGGGCGTTGTCGGTGTCGGTGCCGTCGACCAGAAGTTGACGCACATTCCGATGTCCCAGACCGGCCCGCAGGTCGACCTCGCAGCCCCCGGCAAAGACACGGTCGCCGCCTGCACCACCGGTGTCTGCACGACCAGCGGCACCAGCGACGCCACCGCCCTCGCCTCCGCCGCCGCCGCGCTCGTCTGGTCGAAGCACCCCGACTGGACCAACAACCAGGTCCTGAAGGTCATGCTCGACACCGCCGCCAAGCCCTCCGGGGGCGAGAAGCACAGCGCCTACATCGGGTACGGCGTCATCCGGCCGCTCCGCACGCTCAAGACGCCCGGTGACCCCGGTCCGGCCGACGTCCGTCCCATCGACGACCTCGAGGAGACCATCACGGCGGCGCCGTCCGCTTCCGTGTCGGCCACCCCGGGCCCGGCCGACTCCTCCGCCGCCCCCGCCCCGGCCCCCGTCGCCTCCTCCGACGACGGCGGCAACACCGGCCTCTGGATCGGCCTCGGGATCGGTGCCGCCGTGCTGCTCGGGGCCGCGATCGCCGTGCCCGTACTCCGCTCGCGGCGGGGCTGAGCCCGACCCCCTGCCGTCGGCCGTCCGTAACTCACTCATGGGGAAGTAGATGTCGTTCGACGAGGAGTGGAGCCAAGTCCGCAGCGAGACCGCGGCGATGAGGCTCAACAGCGTGCCCGCCGAAGGCGGCGGTGGTGGTGGCGGTGCCAGCGACTACAAGGTGACGTCCGCCGACCTCAAGGCCATCGGCAACGAGGCCCAGGAGCTCTTCCACTGGTTCGAGCGGGACGCCTTCCACGCGGGCGCCCAGACCGGCACCGCCGCCAAGAGCCTCGACGGCGACGGGTTCCTGACCGGATCGGCGATGTGGACGATGTGGGACACCTGGCGCGACCAGGCCGAGGCGCTCCTCAGCGCCTGCGCGCACATCCACAACCACCTCGAGGACACGGTCATCAGCCACACCAACCACGAAGAAGTCCTCGTCACGAACTTCTCCATGTCCGAGATCGGCAAGCACTTCACATAAGCCGGAGCCGGTGACGGCCACGACGATCGCGCACGGCTTACGAGGGAATCAATCAGATGCTGAAGTTCGACCAGGTCCTCCACGCCCGGCTCGGCAGCCTCAAGGAGGCTGTCACCGTCTGGTCGGAGACGGTTTCCAAGCTGGAGAAGAGCAAGGAGAAGGCGGAGACCGGCCTCCAGGGCAAGGCCGACAAGGCCGACTGGAAGGGCGAGAACGCCGGTGTGACGCAGGCGTTCGTCCGTAAGACCGCCAAGGAGTTCGGTGACGCCCTCACCGAGGCGAGCAGCATCCGCAACATCCTGCGGGACGCGGAGAGCGAGTTCAGCGCCGCCAAGACCGAGCTGGAGAAGCTCGTGGCGGAGGCCCCCGGCAAGGGCATCCGCATCGACCAGGACGGTGTCGTCAGCTATCTGATCCACCCCGACCGCCGCGCCAAGGACTACGACGGCCCCAAGCCCGAGCAGGCCGACTTCGAGGCGATGCGTTCGGCGATCAAGGCCGCGATCGACAAGGCCAACAACGCCGACGACGTCGCCTCCCGCGCCCTGCGCGGACTCGTCGGCAGCGACAAGATGAACTTCTCCGGCACGAACTACGACTCCCTCAAGGCCGCCTCGAAGGCGCAGGACGCCGAGGACGCGCACGCCGCCTACGAGCTGTACAAGAAGGGCGACGACGCCACCCCCGAGGAGATCGACAAGCTCAACGCCCTCTTCAAGGCCAACCAGAAGGACCCGTACTTCGCCGAGAAGTTCGCCCTGGAGGTCGGGCCGAAGGGCAGCATGGAGTACTGGGCCGACATGGGCGACCCCAGCGACGGCTCCCGGCTCGGCGTCGACCACCGCGACAAGCTCAAGGAACTCCAGACGAACTGGAGTCTGACGCTCGCCACCGCGACCCATTCCACGAGCCCCGAGATGGAGCAGTGGAAGGCCGACGTCATCAAGGCCGGCAGCGAGCCGATCCAGACGCGCGGCACCAGCCCGTACGGCTTCCAGGTCATGAGCAACCTCATGCGCGTCGGCGACTACGACGACAAGTTCCTCAAGGACTACGGCAACGGCCTCGTCATCACCGAGCGGAAGATGACGGGCGACGGCCGGCTGCCCGCCGACCGGGCCTGGCACCAGCTGACCGGCGGGCCGAGCCACCTGAACTGGATGGGCGGCGACCTGGGCAACGACCCCATGGTCGGCTTCATGGAAGGGCTCGGGCACAACCCCAAGGCGTCGACGGACTTCTTCAACGGCGACATCGACCTCACGCCCGAGAACACCAAGGACGACAAGAAGCTCGACCCGTTCGACTACTTCACCAAGGACCGCGAGTGGCCCGAGGAGATCAACGACAAGGGTGACCGCACCAAGGAGCCCGGCTACAACGCGCTCGGCCACGCCCTGGAGTCCGCGACCACCGGCCACCCGTACGACGCCGACCCCGAGGGCCTCAAGGACGTACGGACCAAGGAGAACGCCGAGGTCATGCAGAAGGTCGTCGAGCGGTACGGCGACGACCCGAAGTACATGCACGAGCAGCCGGGCATCGACGACAGCCTCGGCAAGATGGGCGCCGCGTACATCGACGAGCTGAACCGCTCCCTGGAGACGGACAGCGACACGACGATGGAGGAGAAGAGGAACTCCCCCTTCGGTTTCAACGACGGCAAGGGCGGGTCGCGGTTCGGCTCCGAGTTCGACACCGGGCTGCTCTGGAACCGCGGCGACGCCGTCAACTTCATGGGCATCGTGTCGCAGAGCGAGACCGGCCACTCCACCCTCTCGGCGGCCGAGTCGCTGTACACGACGAGCGTCCTCGACGAGGTCGGCCCCAAGCCCGGCTCCACCTTCGACGACCGGGACCTCACCGACGCGCGGACCACGCTGCGGATCGGCTCGGAGGCGCAGGGGATCCTCGACGAGTCCCGTATGGCGCAGATCGACAAGGACTACGAGCACGACTCCGACGAGCACAAGAAGGCCGTCGGCCGGACGACCGAATGGGTCAAGTTCGGCGTCGGCGCGGCGGCGGCGGGCGGCATCGCGGTCCTGACCGGCGGCGCCGGTGGCGTACTGGTACCGCTGGCCGCCGAGACGGTGGGCGGTGCGGTGACGACCGTCATCGGCATGGAAGCCGACGACATGGCGGAGAAGTACGAGAAGGACGAGCTGCTGAAGAAGAAGTCGGACGACCTGTCGGACGAGGCGCTGGCCATGGGCAAGGAGAACTCCCTCCGCCCCGGCATCGCCTACGCCAACGCGCCCGGCTGGAGCGAGAAGGACCGCAACTACCTCGACGAGGAGCTGGTCAAGTACGTCCGGGACTCGCGCATGCACGCCCGCGACAACTCGCTGCCCGACCCGTACGAGAAGAAGTGACGCACATGCGGTCTGCACTGACCGGGATCGGAACGGCCCTCGCCGTGGCCGCCCTCCTCACGGGCTGCTCCGGCGGCGGGGAATCCACGAAGGAACCGGAGGGCCTGACGGCGGCCGAGGCCTGCGGCGGCTTCGCCGAGGACGCGCCGGTCTCGGCGGCGCTCAAGGGCGTCCTGGGCGGCGACCGTTTCGAGGACAACCTGTCGAAGCCGGAGAAGGCGGTCGAGAGGGTGCGTGAGGACGCCGTCGCGCCGTGGGCCGACTCGTACCGGCCGCAGCCGGTGACGTACTGCGGCCTCCAGTCCGCCGAGGAGGTGTCGAGGAACCTCAAGATCGAGGTGGTCGCGGCGGGGAAGGGGCCGTACGGCCCGGGCCCGAAGCTCGCCGAGAGGGTGACCTCGTACACCTCGGGACTGGCGGCCTTCACCTCCTCCGGCCTCGGCCACGTCTACTTCACCTGCCGCCTCAAGGCGCCCGCCCACGAGGTCGTCGTCGAGACGACCATCTGGGGACCGGCGGGCGTCCCGGACACGGACCTGGAGCAGCGCACCCGCCTGATCACCCTCGCCAACGCGGCGGCCCGGCATGTCGCGGCCGAGCTCGGGTGCACGGGCACGGGGCTGGTGACGGGTCTGCCGGCGAAGGCACGGCCCTGAGGCGGCCTACACCCCGAACACCGGCATCGCCCCGATCCGGCCGCCCCGGGCGACGAAGACGCGGTTGCCGGCGCTTGCCAGCTGGTAGGTGCCCTGGCGCTTCATCTTGATGAAGAAGAGGTGATCATGGGTGGCCTTGTGGACGACCTGGACGTAGCTGTTGTCCGGGGAATGGAGCCAGACGGTCGCACCCTCCACAGCCGGCGGGTTGACGGTGCCGGGGCCCACGCCGTCCAAGACCTCGTACCAGTCCGAGACGGGGAAGCGGACGTCACGCATGGTGGTGTACCGGTAGGCGTGGTAGCTGTTGATCGCGAAGACGAGGTCGCCGTTGGCGGCGGGCGTGCCCCAGGCGCCCGTTCTGTGGGCGTTCTCCTCCCACAGGAAGTCGCCGCGGTCGAGGCGGCGGGCCGTCAGCTTCCCGCCGCCGAAGTAGGCGATGTTGTTGTCGCCGAGTGCCGGGGCCTGGCCGTCGGTGCCCTGGCCCTTGATCTCCCAGTCGGTCTCGCCCGTCTCCGTGTACAGGGCGGCGCAGTGGCCGTCCCTGCCGTGGATCACCAGCCGCTTCCTGCCCACGGCCGCCTTCGCGGGGCCGTTCTGGGAGCGCGGGGACGTCATCGGGCGCGCCCACGTCGTGGCCAGGGTCCAGGCGTCGACGGCGCGCAGTTCGTTGTCCTTCGTCACCAGGTACACGTGCGTGTCGTCCGCGGCGAGGACGTCGTCGACGCCGGACTGCGTCTGCCAGACGGGGGCGCCGGTCGAGGCGACGAAGGCGTTCAGGACGCCGTTCTTGTCGACACCGACGACGAGCCGGTCGGCGACGGACGCGAAACCGGCGTCCGCGTCGATGTCCCTGGCCCGCCACCGCTCCTTCCCGTTCGTGACGGACAGGGCGAGCAGACCGCCCGTCTTCGCCTGCACGATCACCACATCCCGTACGGGCAAGGGAAGTTCGCCCTCGGCCGCCGCCACGTCGAGCGGCCCCCACAGGGCCTTCGGGCCTTTGCCCGGCGGCACGTCGATGGCCGAGACGAACGCGGCCTCAGGGGTCGCCACGGCGGGTGGCACGTCGGCCGTCGGCGACTTCGGCTCGCCGCGGTTCAGCCACCAGGCGCCCGCCCCTCCGCCCGCGCCCAGGACGGCCACGCCCACGGCGGCGCCGGTGAGGAAGCGGCGTCGGGACGGCCCGGAGGAGGGTACGGCGGTGTCCTCGGGTGCCGCCAGGCGCTTCGTGGCCGCCTCGCGCCGCTTGATGTCCTCGGCCAGCGGGCCCTTGCGCCACGCGCGGTCCGCGCCCTTCGGCGGGGCGAAGGCCTCCGTGACCTGCGGGGGAGCCGGGCGGTACGCCGGGTCCTTCGCCAGGCACGGCCCGATCAGCTCCTGGAGATCCGGCGGCACCGCACTCAGGTCCGGGGTGCCGTGCACGACCTCGTACTGGACCGCCGCCACGTGCGCGCCGTCGAAGGCGCGCCGTCCGCTCGCCGCGTACGCGAGGACCGCGCCGAGCGAGAAGACGTCCGAGGCCGGGCCGACGCGCTGCCCGAGGACCTGCTCGGGAGCCCCGTAGCCCGGGGTGACCGGGACCTGGCCCGTCGTCGTGAGCGTGAGGCCGTGCTCGGGGCGGGCGATGCCGAAGTCGATGATCCGCGGGCCGGTCGAGGTGAGCACGATGTTCGCGGGCTTGAGGTCGCGGTGGACCAGACCCGCCGCGTGGATGTCGTGCAGGGTGCGGGCCAGTTGGGCGGCGAGGGCGCGGACCGTCGGTACGTCCATCGGGCCGTACGTCCGGACGGCCTCGTCGAGCGTCGGGCCGGCCAGGTACTCGGCGGCGATCCACGGCCGTCCGCCCTCGGTCTGCGCGCCGAGGATCCGGGCCACGCCCTTGCTGGTGACGGCCCGCGCCATGTCGGCCTCGCGGACGAAACGCTGTGCGAGGAGCTGGTCGTGGGCGAGTTCGGGGCGCAGGACCTTGACGGCGGCGGGTGCTCCGGCGCCGTCCCGGCCGACGTACACCTTGCCCATGCCGCCCTCGCCGAGGACGCCGAGGAGCCGGTACGGGCCGAGCCGGAGCGGGTCGCCGGCGGCGAGGGGCTGAGTGGTCACGAGGCTGCTTTCCGGTTCGGGAGGGTCTGAGGGCCAGGGCAATGGCAATGGCAATGGCAATGGCGAGAGGTGATCAGGCGAAGGGGATGGCCACGACGGACGTCTTCCCCGCGCCGATGATGCGGCTCCGCTCCTTGTCGATGACGAAACGCCGGGCGTCTGTCGGGAACACCCAGGCCGAGCGGTTGGTGATCAGATCGATTGCGTTCAGCCCGCCCCGTACGGGCGCGTACACGTACTTCTCGCCGACCACGGGGGCGGCGAAGAAGTCGGGCGTCAGAGAGCGGCCGGAGGGCGACTCCGTCCAGCGCCTGACGCCGAAGTCGGCTGTGACGGCCAGAAGGCCCGGGGCGTCCCTGTTCTCGTGGGCGTAGACGATTCCGTCCGAGACGGCCGGTACGCCGTAGGAGGTGGTGCCGGAGCCGGAGCCGTACTCCCAGGCGACTCCGCCGTCGGTGAGACGCAGCGCCCGGAGGCGGTCCCCGCCGAAGTACGCGTGCCGCTCGTCGATCGCGAGCTGGCCGGGGATGAAGTTCGCGGAGTCCTTCAGCGGCAGGCGGCGCTGCCACAGTTGGCGTCCGGTCTGCACCTCGCGCGCCTGGACGAGGAAGGAATCCAGGTCACCGCTGTTCTTGCCCAGGATCAGCCGGCTGCCGGCCACCTGGGAGAGCCAGGGGCGGACGCCGTCCCATTCGTACGGCTCCCGCCATGCTTCCTTGCCGGTACGCAGGTTGACCGCGATCAGGTGCCAGCCCGTCTCGTTCGCGTCCGGGTCGCTCTCCTTCTTGCCCCGGCGCGAGGCTGCGAAGAGCATGCCGCCGGAGGCGGTGAGGAGTTCGGTACCCGAGTTCGACCCGTCGAAGCCCTTGATGACGATCTGCGGGCCCGTCTCCTTGCCGGTGCGGGGGTCGAGCGTGCGGATCTGCAGTGCGCCCGGCCCCTCGTAGGTGCCGTCGGAGGCGTAGAAGGACGTGCCGTCGGTGGTGATCTGCCGGGGATCCATGACCATGCCGTCGGACCAGAGTTCGCGGCCGTCCTTCTGGTTCAGTGCCCGGAAGGAGACGGTCTCCGCGAAGCCGACGACATCGCCGGCGAGCAATTGCGTGGTCGCCTCCTCGCGGTCGAGGGACGTGCCCGTCCACAGGGCCACCGGCGACCCGTCGGCGGCCGTCGAGGCGGGGATCGCGGTGGGACCCGTGGGGGCCGGGGTGCCGCCGTCGGACTCCGGGGTGTTCCGCGACCCCAGCCACGCCCACACCCCGCCCCCCGCTCCCGCGAGTCCGATCAGGGCTCCGCCGCCCGCCGAGAGCAGGCGGCGGCGGGAGAGCGGGGTGCTGGGGACCGTCGCCGTCGTCGCGGATTCCGCCGGTGCCGGCAGGCGGTGGGGTGTGTGGAGCCAGACGTCCGTCGCCCGCCGGGCGATGTCGGAGAGGAGCAGCGGCGGCAGGTGGTCCGCGAAGTCGCCGTGGCCGTCGTGGAGGTGGTCCGTCAGGGTGCCCGTGGTGGGGCGGGACGTCGGGTCCTTGGCGAGGCAGGCCGTCAGGAGGGGGAGGAGTGACTCCGGTACGCCGGTGAGGTCGGGGTCGGCGTAGCGCACGCGGTAGAGGAGGTCGGCGGGGGAGCCCGTACCGAAGGGGCCGTGGCCGGTGGCGGCGAAGACGAGGACGCCGGCCAGGGCGAACACGTCGCCCGCCGGTGTGTGTTCCTCGCCGCTCGCCTGCTCCGGCGACATGAACGCGGGCGTGCCGGCCGCCGCCCCCGTGCGGGTGAGGTGGTCGTCGCCGGCCGCGCGGGCGATGCCGAAGTCGATGATCTTCGGGCCGTACGCGGTGACGAGGACGTTCGAGGGCTTCAGGTCACGGTGGACCACGTCCGAGGAGTGCAGCTGCGCGAGGGCCCCGGCGAGCGCCGCACCGAGGGCGCGGACGGTCGGTTCGGGCAGGGGCCCGCCGAGCGCGACGGCCTCGTCGAGCGGCGGGCCGAGGACGTACTCGGTGGCCAGCCACGGCGTTTCGGCCAGCGGGTCGGCGTCGACGACGGCCGCGCCGTGCCGCGCGCCGATGATCCGCGCCGCGTCCGTCTCCAGCCGGAAGCGGCTGCGGAAGGCCGGATCGGTCGCGAGACGGGCGTGCACCGTCTTCAGGGCGACCGTACGGCCGCCGGGGGTGCGCGCCAGGTAGACCGTTCCCATGCCGCCGGAGCCGAGGCGGGCGAGGAGTCGGTACGTGGCGACGGTGGCCGGGTCGTCGTGGGTCAGGGGCGACAGCATGAGGTCAGGTCAAGTCCGGGAGGAGGTGTCGGTGGGGAGTTCGGCCGCCAGGAGTTCGGAGGACTGGCGGGCCAGCGCCGCCACCACCCGGCCCGGCAGCCAGCCGGGGGCGAGCAGCGCGCCGGCCGAGTTCAGGACCGTCCGGTGCGGGGTGGGCGGCGCGAGGGCCGCCATCACGTCGGCGGCGGTCGGGCGGTCCGCCGGGTCGCGGGCCAGACAGGAGGAGACGACCGGCCGCAGGGCGGGCGGGAGTTCGTCACGTTCGGGCACGGTGTGGCCGGTCGCGGCGTACGCGAGGACCGAGCCGAGTGCGTAGACGTCACCCGGCGGGCGCGGTCGGCCCCCGGACGCCTGCTCGGGCGCCAGCGCGCCCGGGTCGAGGCCCGGCAGGCCGGTGCGCGGTTCGCCGTCGGCCGCGGCGGCCCGTACCGCGCCGAAGCACGTCAGCCGGGGGCCGTCGGCGGTGAGCAGGACCGCGGCGGGGGACACCCCGGCGTGCGTGAGGCCCTGCGCGTGCGCGGCGGCCAGCGCCTCGGCGAGGGCGGCGCCGACGGCCCGTACGGTCGCCTCCGGAAGCGGCCCGCCGTGGACGGCGAGGGCCACGGGGAGGGGGAGCAGCGGGAGGTAGGGGGTGGCGTACCAGGGGGTTTCGCCGGGGGAGGACAGGTCCGTGACCGGGGCGATCCAGGGGCCGAGGAGGCGGCGGCCCGCGTCGGCCTCCGCCACGAAACGGGCCGGGTCGGCGCCGGACAGCGGGGCGTTCAGGAGGACCGTGCGCTCCCCGTCGCTCGTACGGGCGATGAACCGGCGGAACGGGACGGCCGGACCGGGCGGGTCGAGGCGGGTGATCAGCCGGTACGGGCCGATCCGGCGCGCGGATTCCTCCCGCGTGCGCGACTGCTCCACGTGTACGTCCCCCCGTCGTTCCGGCACCCCGTGACGACGGGGGCGGGGACGAGCCTATCGAGGCGGGAGGGGAGGGCCGTGGCGGGGAGAGCGAAGGGGTGGTCCGCGATGGGCGCTTGCGGCCGAGAACGGCCGGGCTGTCCTTCGTACAGCATGGGTTGCGAAGGCGAAGTGTTGGTGCGGGCGCTGTGACGATGTCGAACATGCGCCATTTATCGGCGACAACTGCTCGAACGGGCGCCCGAAGGCTAGGATCGCGGTGCTTCCCCGGCGGTACAACTTGCTGAGGCGAAGCCGTAATGGCCGATGGTCGCCGTCACGTGGTCGCGGAAGCAGCGGGGGAGCGCATGTCGTTCGAGCAGGAGTGGGCGTCCGTACGGTCCACGGCGACGGCCAACGTGGACATGAGGCTCAACCAGGTCGCCCCCGAGCCGGGCGGTTCCAACGGTTCCGGCGGAGGTAGCCCCGACCTGAGCGTCGACCAGGACAAGCTCGGTGCCATCGGCAGCGCCGCGTACGCCCTGCACGGCCGGCTGGTCAAGGACGGCAACCACGCCCGTACGAGCACCACGGAGGCGGGGGCGGGACTGTCCAGCCACGGCTTCCTCACCGGCTCCGCGCTGACCACCGTCCAGGAGACGTGGAGCTCGCAGCTGAACACGCTCCTCGACGCCTGCGCGAACATCTCCGATCACCTCGACTACAGCGCGGCCTCGCACGCCAAGGAAGAGGCGGACATCGCGGCGGCCCTGTCCACGTCCAAGATCGACCAGTACCTCAAGTAGGCGGGGGACCTGCCGTGCTGACCTTCGACAACGTGTACCAGGCGCCGCTCGACCGGATGAAGACCGCGGCCGACGACTGGGCCGCCATGAAGGGCAAGCTCGACACGCTCGCCCGGGACGCGCAGTCGACGATGGCCGCGAAGGCCAGGGACGACTACTGGCGCGGGGTGAACGCCGAGGTCACCAAGCCCTTCGTGGACAAGACCGCGAAGGAGTTCGGCGACGCCGCGCTGGCGGCCGAAGGCATCCACAAGGTCCTGGAGGACGGCTACCAGGCCTTCAAGAAGGCGAAGGACGACCTCAAGAGGATCGTCGAGACCGAGGCCCCCGCGAAGGGCTTCAAGGTGACCTCCGCCGGCAAGGTCGAGGCCGTCGAGCCGCTGTCCTCGACCAAGGACCAGGGGCTGCGGCACGACCCCGACTTCCAGGAACTCGTCCGCAAGGAACACTCCGACATCGCCGTGATGCAGCAGCGGATCGACGCGATCGTCGAGACCTGCGACGACGCCGACGTGTCCTGCGCCAACGCGCTCAAGGCCGACATCACCGCCGACCGGCACAACTTCAGCGCCCCGAAGTACACCAGCCTCGACGCCGAGGAGGCACAGCGCGCCGTCGACCTCGCCAAGAAGGGCCGGGAGATCTCGCACGAGGAGCTGACGCGCCTCAACGAGCTGCTGAAGGACAACAGCGGCTCCAAGGACTTCTCCCGGGCCTTCTACAACGGCATGGGGCCGAGGGGCGCCCTGGAGTTCTTCGGGCAGCTGTCCACGGACACGTACGACTACGCGAAGGTCGACAAGCAGCGCCTCGCCGACGTCCAGGAGCTCCAGAAGAACCTCGGGCTCAACCTCGCGACGGCGACGCAGGGTGGCGACGCGTGGACCGAGAAGTGGTCCGCGGACATGCGCAAGCTCGGCACGGAGCGCATCCCGCTCGCCAAGTACGACAACAACCCGGCGTACGGCTACCAGTTGCTCGGCGGCATCATGCGCTACGGCGACTACGACAAGAAGTTCCTGGTCCCGATCGCCGAGCACGTCGCCCAGCTCCACGCGAAGGACCCGTACCTCTTCGCCAACAGCAAGCCGATGATGGCGGGCGGGCTGCAGAACCAGTACAACCCGTCGGGCGTCAACGGCTCCGGCTTCGACCCGATGATCTCGATGCTGGAGGCGCTCGGGCACAGTCCGGAGGCGGCGAAGGACTTCTTCTCGAAGGAGCCGACTGCGTACAACCAGGACGGGAGCGTGGGCGGGACGGTCGACCTGGATCCGAAGCAGGAGGACGATCAGACCAGCTACCTCGACTTCTTCGCGAACAAGGACTACACGTTCTTCGCCGACATCGAGGGGCACAACCCGGACGACCTCACCACGACCATGGGGTACATGCCGGACGCCCTGGGGCACGCCTTGGAATCGGCGACGCTCGGCCACGCCTGGGACGACCCGACGCCGGAGCTGAAGAGGGACGAGACCACGGCCACGATCATGAGGGACGTCGTCGACAAGTACGGTGGCGACGCCGAGCTGCTCAAGAAGTGGCAGCCCACGATGGCGGACAGCCTCGGCAACATGGGCGCCGGCTACATCGATGACCTGAACTGGGCGCTGGACGGCAACAAGGCGGACAGCCCCTTCATGCCTGCCAAGGAGCAGATGAGTCATCCCGAGTTCGGTCGTGAAGGGGCCATCGGCTTCCTGAGCACCCTGGGCCAGCACCCGGACGCCTACGCGACGCTCTCCACGGCCGAGCGCCTTCACACCACAAGCGTCCTTGAGGCGCAGGTCGGCCCGGACGGCAACATCGACGAGGGGCGCGCCCGGGGCGCCGTCTTCACGGGCGCCACGCTTCAAGGCGTACTCGACGGGTCCCGCGGTGCCCAGGTCGAGGCCGAGGGCATGAAGAAGCACGAGGAGTACGAGAAAGCCGCCGCGACCAAGGCCGGCTGGGTGGGGTTCGGCGCCACAGTGGGCGTCGCGGCCGGCGTCGCCTTCCTGCCCGCCACCGCTGCGGTCGGCACGGCCGCGATCCTCGTACCGCTTGCGGTCGATACCGGCTCGGGCGCCATGGAGCAGCTGGCAGGGCAGGTCATCGGCGACTGGTCGGACAAGTCGGTCGAGGACCACAAGGACAAGACCGAGGGCGAGATCCACGAGAGCAACAAGGCTATGTACACGGCTGGCCGGTACAGCGCCGAGTCTCCGATGGAGCGGTTCCTCTTCGAGCACCGCGACCGGGTGAGCAGCGAATTCCGACAGGACATGATCGAGTCCGTGAGCACGGGCTACGGACAGGGCAACGACCAGGCGAAGCAGACCGGCAACGCCCCCGAAACCGGCTGAACGTTCGCCATCGACTCCACGAGGGATCCTGATGAGAAGAGCGTCCGCATCTGTATCGACCGCGCTTGCCTTGGGGCTGCTCCTCG
Organism: Streptomyces nymphaeiformis; assembly: GCF_014203895.1. GTDB lineage: Bacteria > Actinomycetota > Actinomycetes > Streptomycetales > Streptomycetaceae > Streptomyces > Streptomyces nymphaeiformis. The sequence goes on from NZ_JACHJY010000001.1 coordinate 87,222, forward strand.
CCGCATGCGGGAACGGCGAGGAGCAGCCTCAGGTCAGCGCCGTGCAACAGTGCGAAGACGCGCTCTCGCCGACGGCATCCCGTGCGCTCGAGTCCCTGCTCGGAACCGGTGAGTTCAACTCGGACGGGACCGCCGGGCTGGATGCGGCGGTGGGCAAGCTGATCGAGGACCAGGCGTTTGAGGGTCCGGGAAGGGCGCTGGGGTACACCAAGGCGTGCTCGGCCAAGAGCGCGGCCATCCCGAGGTCCAGGATCAGGATCACCTTTGATCTGTACGAGGACGCCAGTCTCTTCGACGACGGCACCCCATGGTCGAAGAGCGGACGGCACCTCTACGCCATGGGCCGGGAGGCAAGCACGGACAACAAGAAGGCCCACTTCTTCGTGGGGTGCTCCAGTCCGCGGCTGAAGGGGTCGGAGGGGCGGCCGGCGCCCATTCAGGGATGGCTTGAGTTCGACAAGCCGGTCGAAGGCGCCTATCCCCCCAACACCCCCGCCACCCGCGAGGCCTACCTCACCGTCCTCCACTCCGTCACCCTCGCCGTCGTGAAGAAGCTCGGCTGCCAGGACAACGCGGGGCTTCCCGAGGTGCCCGTCTTCACCGAGAAGAAGTGGCGGGGGGAGCAGTAGGCCCCCGGCAATCGGCCCCCGTCAGTCCTCCGCCGTCTCCGCCGTCGGGGTCAGCTGGGACAGGAGGAGGACCGTCCCGCGGGTGATCAGGGCCGCGAGGAGGATCGTCCCGAGGCCCTCGACCTGCATGTTGCCGAGCTTCGGGCCCAGCCAGGACAGCAGCCACCAGACCAGGGCGTCCTGGACGTAGCCGGCGAGGCCGAAGGCCAGGAGGGCGGGGAGGGGGACGCGGCCCGACGGGCCGACGAAGATCAGCTGGTTGATGATCGTCATGACGATGACCGCCATCAGGACGGCGAGGGCCTTGTCCAGGGTCTCCGTGCCGGCCAGGGCGATCCCGGGCAGGAGGCCGCAGGCGAGGCCCACGCCGACGAGGATGCCCACTCTGCGTCTGCCTTGATCGTTCATGGGCGGATCACAGCACACCGCGCGGTGTGCTGTGAAGGTCCCGTGGGCTCCCGCCGGGGAGCCCGCTCGGAGACCGTGGCGGGATTCGAACCCACGTAACTCGCTTTGCAGGCGAGCCCCTCAACCACTCGGGCACACGGTCGTGTTGTGCACGAGTACGACCGTAGGCGGGGGTCGGGAGGGGCTCAAGGGTTCCGGGGGGCGTGCCACACGACTGACACACCGCCGCAACATCGCGTTCGTGGTCGTACGTCCAAGGGCCGAGGCGGACCGGGACTCCTGACAGGGGCCATCTCCGGGTTCACCTCTTACTCTGGGGGGATGAGCGCCCTCGAACCACGCGACGCCGACGTCGCCCCCACCCCCGGACCCCCTGCCGCACACGGCATAGCCAAGGGGTCCGTCCTCGACCCGGACCACCGGGCGCTCAGCATCGGCATGGTCTCCGTCGTCCTGCTCATCGCCTTCGAGGCGACCGCCGTCGGCACCGCCATGCCCGTCGCCGCCCGCGAGCTGCACGGCATCGCGCTCTACGCCTTCGCCTTCTCCGCGTACTTCACCACCAGCCTCTTCGGCATGGTCCTGGCCGGCCAGTGGTCCGACCGGAGCGGGCCCCTCGCGCCCCTCACCGCCGGCATCAGCGCCTTCGCCGCCGGACTCCTCCTCTCCGGGACCGCCGGCGCCATGTGGATGTTCATCCTCGGCCGCGCCGTGCAGGGCCTCGGCGGCGGCCTCGTCATCGTCGCCCTGTACGTCGTCGTCGGCCGGGCCTACGCCGAACACCTCAGGCCCGCGATCATGGCCGCCTTCGCCGCCAGCTGGGTCGTGCCCTCCATCGTCGGACCCCTCGCCTCCGGGACGATCACCGAGCACCTCGGCTGGCGCTGGGTCTTCATCGGCATCCCCGCCCTCGTCGTCTTCCCGCTGGCCCTCGCCCTCCCCGCGATACGCCGCACCGCCTCCGGCCCCGCCGACCCCGAGACGCCCGTCGCCCCCTGGGACCGGCGCCGGATCGTGCTGGCCCTCGGCATCTCGGCCGGCGCGGCCCTCCTCCAGTACGCGGGCCAGGAACTCCGTCCCCTCGCCCTCCTGCCCGCCGCGGCCGGCCTCGCGCTGCTCGTGCCCGCCGTCCGCGGACTGCTGCCGCGCGGCACCTGGCGGGCCGCCCGCGGCCTGCCCGCCGTCATCCTGCTCCGCGGCATCGCCGCCGGGACCTTCATCGCCGCCGAGTCCTTCATCCCCCTGATGCTGGTCTCCGAGCGCGGCCTCAGCCCCACCCTGGCCGGATTCTCCCTGGCCCTCGGCGGCCTCACCTGGGCGCTCGGCTCCTGGATCCAGTCGCGGCCGTGGACGGAGCCGTACCGGGAGCGGCTCGTCGTCCTCAGCATGGCCCTCATCGCCCTCGCCATCGCCGGCGCGCCCAGCGTGCTCGTCGAGTCCGTGCCGGCGTGGATGGTCGCGGTGGTGTGGGCCTTCGGCTGCTTCGGCATGGGCGTGGTGATCTCCTCGACCAGCGTGATCCTGATGAAGCTCTCCGCCCCCGAGGAGGTCGGCGCCAACTCGGCCGCGCTCCAGATCTCCGACGGCCTCTCCAACGTCCTGCTGCTCGCGGCCGGCGGCGCGGCCTTCGCGGCGCTCGGCGGCGGCGCGGTGGGCCACGCGATGGACGCCGGCGCGTCCACCGGCTCCCACCCGGCGGCCTTCGCGGCCGTCTTCCTGCCGGTGGCCGTGGTGGCGGCGGTCGGGGTGTGGGTCGCGACGCGGCTGCACGGGACCGGGGCGCAGCGCGCCTGAATCCGGTACCACGATGACCCCACCCTTGGTACCGTCGTGGTATGGCCATGAACCTGCGTCTCCGCGACGACCAGCAAGAGGCACTCAAGCTCCGCGCCGAGGAGGAGGGCCGCAGCATGCACGCCATCGTGCTCCAGGCGATCGACCGCTACCTGGAACAGGAGGTCGACCGGGAGGGCGTCCGCAAGCTCGGCGCCAAGTACGCGCTTCGTCACGCGGACCTGCTGAAGCGGTTGGGGGAGTAGGTGAAGTACCTGACCGCCGAGGAGGTCCTGGAGCTGGCGGACCTCGCCTGTGCCGGGCAGCCGATCGCCGTGCGCGACCTCGGTCTGCTCAAGTCGGCGGTGCACCGGCCCCAGTCGCAGATGTACGGGATCGAGGCGTACACCGACCTCTTCGAGAAGGCCGCCTCGCTGCTCCAGTCACTGGCCGTGAACCACCCTCTGGTGGACGGCAACAAGCGCATGGCGTGGATGTGCACCGTCGTCTTCCTCGACCTCAACGGCCGGGACATGGTCGACGTCGACCAGGACGAGGCGTACAAGCTGGTCATCGAGGTGGCCTCCGGCGATCTGGAGGACGTCACCCTGATCGCGCGGCGGCTTCGCGGCCTCCACGAGGCGGCGTGAGCCGCATCGCGGGGGCGACGTGAGCTGAATCGCGGAGGCGACGTGAGGTGGATCGCAACCGCCCCGTCCCCACCCCGTTTCGTACGTGGTTCCAACCGGGCCGCCGGTAAGGTGGCCCGGTTGTCATATCTGGACTGTCATTCCGTGACGAGCGTCGAACCCGGAGATCGTGACTACTACCGCCACCTCCTCCCATCACCTTTCTCCCGCCTTCCCCGGACGGGCCCCGTGGGGTACCGCCGGCAAGCTGCGTGCCTGGCAGCAGGGCGCGATGGAGAAGTACATCCAGGAGCAGCCCCGTGACTTCCTCGCGGTCGCCACGCCCGGCGCCGGCAAGACCACCTTCGCGCTGACCCTCGCCTCGTGGCTGCTGCACCACCACGTCGTGCAGCAGGTCACCGTCGTCGCCCCCACCGAGCACCTCAAGAAGCAGTGGGCGGCCGCCGCGGCGCGGATAGGGATCAAGCTGGACCCCGACTACAGCGCAGGACCGCTGAGCAAGGAGTACGACGGGGTCGCGATCACGTACGCCGGTGTCGGCGTGCGGCCCATGCTCCACCGCAACCGTTCCGAACAGCGCAAGACCCTCGTCATCCTCGACGAGATCCACCACGCCGGAGACTCCAAGTCCTGGGGCGAGGCCTGCCTGGAGGCCTTCGAGCCCGCCACCCGGCGCCTCGCCCTCACCGGTACCCCGTTCCGGTCCGACACGAACCCGATCCCCTTCGTCACGTACGAGGAGGGGAACGACGGCATCCGCCGGTCGTCGGCCGACTACACCTACGGCTACGGCAACGCCCTCGGCGACGGCGTCGTCCGGCCGGTCATCTTCCTCTCCTACAGCGGCAACATGCGCTGGCGCACCAAGGCCGGCGACGAGATCGCCGCCCGCCTCGGCGAGCCGATGACCAAGGACGCCGTCTCGCAGGCCTGGCGCACCGCGCTCGACGCCAAGGGCGAGTGGATGCCGAACGTCCTGCGCGCCGCCGACCGGCGCCTCACCGAGGTCCGCAAGTCCATCCCGGACGCCGGCGGCCTCGTCATCGCCTCCGACCAGGACTCGGCCCGCTCGTACGCCAAGCTGATCCGCGAGATCACCGGCACCAAGGCCACCGTCGTCCTCTCCGACGACACCGGCGCCTCGAACCGCATCGACGAGTTCAGCGAGAACACCGACCGCTGGATGGTCGCCGTCCGCATGGTGTCCGAGGGCGTCGACGTCCCCCGCCTCGCCGTCGGCGTGTACGCGACCACCATCTCGACCCCGCTCTTCTTCGCCCAGGCCGTCGGCCGCTTCGTGCGATCCCGCAGGCGCGGCGAGACCGCGTCCGTGTTCCTTCCCACGATCCCCAGCCTCCTCGGATTCGCCAACGAGATGGAGGTCGAGCGCGACCACGTCCTCGACAAGCCGAAGAAGGCCGGCGAGGACGAGGACCCGTACGCCGAGTCCGAGAAGGAGATGGCCGAGGCCGAGCGCCAGCAGGACGAGGACACCGGCGAGCAGGACATGCTGCCCTTCGAGGCGCTGGAGTCCGACGCCGTCTTCGACCGCGTGCTGTACAACAGCGCCGAGTTCGGCATGCAGGCCCACCCCGGCAGCGAGGAGGAGCAGGACTACCTCGGGATTCCGGGGCTGCTCGAGCCGGATCAGGTGCAGCTGCTCCTGCAGAAGCGCCAGGCCCGGCAGATCGCGCACAGCCGCAAGAGGCCGGACACCGAGGCCGACCTGCTGGAGCTTCCGGCGGAACGCCGCCCTGTCGTTTCCCACAAGGAGCTGCTCGAACTGCGGAAACAGCTCAACACGATGGTCGGCGCGTACGTCCACCAGAGCGGCAAGCCGCACGGCGTGATCCACACCGAGCTGCGGCGGGTGTGCGGCGGGCCGCCGAGCGCGGAGGCGACCGCCGGACAGATCCGTGAGCGGATTAAGAAGGTGCAGGAGTGGGCGACGCGGATGCGCTGAGCCCGTGAAGCCCTTGAAGCACGAAACGAGGCCCGTACGCCGGTGTGCGTACGGGCCTCGGGCGTCCCGTGGCCACGGGAGCGGGCCCGGACGCCGGCCCCCACGGTCGGCCTCCGGACGCCTCCACGGTACGGGCACGACATAGCCGATCTTGTCAGCCAAAGTCCCTCGTCCGACCGACGAAGGTCCCGAACCGTCTCGTTCCGGTCGGCGGCGCCCGGATTCTGGACGAGGTCTTCCGCTGAGCGGAGCGCGCCGCTACTGTCCCGGCTCACAAGCAATCGCCCCGTGGCAGCGCCGCCGCGGAGCGCAGCCGGTGTACCCCTTCCTGCCGGCGGCCTCTGACGTGCGTCGCCGCGGGACCGGCGCCGCAACTCCGTGAGAGCCGCCGCCACACACCCTGAAGGAGAGGGCGTCGTGACCGCGGAGACCTCCCAGACGCTCGACCGGGGACTCAGAGTCCTCAAACTGCTCGCCGACACCGACCACGGCCTGACGGTCACCGAGTTGTCCAACCGACTCGGCGTCAACCGGACCGTGGTCTACCGGCTCCTCGCCACGCTCGAGCAGCACGCCCTCGTCCGACGCGACCTCGGCGGACGCGCCCGCGTCGGCCTCGGCGTGCTGCGGCTCGGGCGCCAGGTCCACCCCCTGGTGCGGGAGGCCGCGCTGCCCGCGCTGCGCTCGCTCGCCGAGGACATCGGGGCGACCGCCCACCTGACCCTCGTCGACGGGGCGGAGGCGCTCGCCGTCGCCGTCGTCGAGCCGACCTGGACCGACTACCACGTCGCCTACCGGGCCGGCTTCCGGCACCCGCTCGACCGGGGCGCCGCGGGCCGCGCGATCCTCGCCGCCCGCCAGGGCGGACTGACCGAGCCCGGCTACACCCTCACCCACGGCGAGCTGGAGGCCGGCGCGAGCGGTGCCGCGGCGCCGCTGGTGGGCGTCACGGGCGTCGAGGGCAGCGTCGGCGTCGTGATGCTCGCGGACGCGGTGCCGGAGCGGGTGGGGCCGCGGGTGGTGGACGCGGCGCGGGAGGTCGCCGACGCGCTGCGCTAGAGCGCGCGGCAACGGGCCCTGTTCCGCGCCCGCACCGCCGACGGGCCGGCGCCCCTGCCGTGTGGGCAATCGTCCCGCTGGGGCGAGGGGGGACCCCCCTCGCCCCAGCGGGACGATTGCCCACAACGGCGGGCGCAGGCCCACAACGGGGGGCGCGGAAGCGCTGCCCGCAACGGTGGGGGCGAGCCCGCGCCGGGGCTCGGTGTTCGTCCCAGTAGCCTGGGGGCGTGTTCTCCAGCCTCTCGCGTCCCCGCGCCCTCGCGCTCTGCGCGCTCCCCGTCGCCGCGCTCTTCGCCGTCGTCGGGCTCGCGCCGCTGCCGTTCGCGATCGCGCAGCCCGGCACGACCGCCGACGTGCTCGGCAAGGACCAGGGGCAGGAGATCATCACGATCACCGGCGCCCCCGTCCGGCCGACCGACGGCCAGCTGCGGATGACGACGATCCTCGCGACCGGGCCGTCCGAGGACGTGGACCTCGGGGACGTGACCGACGCCTGGTTCCGTACCGACCGGGCCGTCCTGCCGCACGACTCCGTCTACCCCGCGGGGAAGTCCGACGCCGAGATCGAGAAGCACAACCTCGGTCAGATGAAGGAGTCGCAGGACGCGGCCACCCTCGCCGCGCTCGGGTACCTGAAGGAGGACCCGGAGAAGGTGAAGGTGACCCTCCACCTCGCGGACGTCGGCGGGCCGAGCGCCGGGCTGCTGTTCTCCCTCGGCATCGTCGACAAGCTCGACGGCGACGGGAACGGCGGCGACCTCACCGGCGGGAAGATCGTCGCCGGTACGGGCACGATCGACCCGGACGGGACGGTCGGCGCGGTCGGCGGGGTCTCCCTGAAGACGCAGGCCGCCGCCCGGGACGGGGCCACCGTCTTCCTCGTACCGAAGAAGGAGTGCTCGGACGCCCAGGCCGAGCAGCCGAAGGGCCTCCGGCTCGTGCCCGTGACCACGCTCAACGACGCGGTGGCGTCCCTGCGGGCCCTGGGGCAGGGGCAGGAGTCGAAGGTCCCGTCCTGCTGAGCCCGCTCTTGCCGGCGGCCGGTGTGCCGGTGGCCGCTGCCGCGCGCGGCGCGTCCATCGCCCGCCAGGACGGGAAGACCAGCGGGCAGAGCGTGGCCAGGAAGTAGACCCCGGCGAGGCCGAGCAGCGTCGCCGTGATGCCCATCCGCTCCACCAGGAAGCCCGCGGCGAGTCCGCCGAGCGGGGTCGTGAGCAGCACGCTGGCCGTGCTGGCGCTGCCGACCCGGCTGCGCAGCCCCTCGGGGACGATCTCGTAGAAGACCGCGCCGAGGATCGGGTTGAGCACCCCGGCCCCGAGGCCGCCGAGCGCCATCACCACGAGCAGCGGCGGGGTGGTGTCGGTGAGGGCCGCCGTCACGTACACGGGGGCGCCGCAGAGCAGGAAGCCGACGGCGAGGACCGGCCGGCGCGGGAAGCGGTGGCCGACCGCCGCGTACAGCAGGGCGCCGGCGAGGGCGGAGCCGCCGAAGACGGCGACGAGCAGGCCGAGCGCCGCCGAACCGCCGAGCTCCTCCCGGGCGTGCACCGGCAGCAGGACCGAACTCCAGCTCTGGGCGAGGCCGTTGGTGACCATCACCATGAGGTTGACGCCGAGGAGCAGCCGGGTGCGGAGCATGAACGCGTAGCCCTCGCGCAGGTCCGCCCGGTACACGGCCAGGGACAACGGCGGTGCTCCGCGCACCGGTTCGGCGGACGGGATGCCGCGCAGGCCCAGGAGGACGAGGAGCGCGGAGACGCCGAAGGTCGCGGCGTCGATGTACAGGACGGAGTCGGCGCCGAGGAGCGCCACGAGCAGGCCGGCGAGCGCGGCGCCGGTCATCCGGGCGCCGCGCGAGACGGCGTCGTAGAAGCTGGTGGCGCGGCCGAGCGGGGTGCCGGCCCGTTCGGCGAGGTCGGGTGTGAGGACGTTGCGGGCGGTCTCGCCGGGGGCGTGGAAGAGGCCGGTGACGGCCATCAGCGCGCACAGCATCCAGAACCGGAGCACTCCGGCGTGGTTGAGCAGCGGGATGGCGGTGAGCGCGAGGGCGCAGACCAGGTCGGAGGCGATGGAGACCCGTCGGCGGCCGATCCGGTCGATGACGGGGCCGCCGACGAGGGCCGAGAGGAGGACGGGCAGCGCGGCGCAGAAGGCGACGAACCCGGCCTTGCCGGGGCTGCCCGTGGTCTCCAGGGCGAACCACGGGACGGCGATGAGGGTGAGCGAATTGCCGCTGATGGAGATGGCGTTGGCGGCCAGGACGGTGGCCAGTGGTGTGCGGTCGCGCTTCGTCGTACGCGCTTCGTGTCCCCCCGGCGCGGTCATGCGGCGAAGGCGATCGGCTGTCGCGCGGGTGTGGCCAGGCGCAGGCCCAGCTCGACGAGCCTCCAGCCGAGCTGGACGCGGAGCGGCGGGGAGGCAGGGGCGGGGGCCCGGTTCTCGGCGGCGTGGTGGAGTTCGGCGGCGTTCAGGTGGTGCAGCTGGAGGTGGATGTCGGCGTGCATGATGCCGTGGTTCCTTCCGTCAGTTGTCGTGCTGCGGGAACGCGTGCAGGTGCATCCGTACGCGCTCGGCGCCCGGCGCGTCGGGGTCGGAGGTGGCGCTGTACTCGTCGATCAGCGCGTGGATCTTCTCGTTCAGCTCGCGCAGCCGCTCCGGCGGGAGGTTCAGCCTGAAGTCGCTGAAGTCCGAGGCGCCGGCCCAGGCGTCGTCCCAGGTGTGGCGGGTGGCGACCCAGGTCGACAGCTCCTGGGTGTGGATGGTCGCGATCTCGTGCATGACGACGTCGAGGGCGCCCTGGACCTCGGGATCGGGGTTCCGGTGGAGCGTCTCGTCGAAGTGCGTCCCCCGGTGGGCCGCCTTCCACCACCGCTCCCGGCCCTTGCCGCGCGTCGGGTCGTCCACGATGAAGTCGTGGGCGGCGAGCTGGCGCAGGTGGTAGCTGGTGGCCCCGCTGGACTCGCCGAGCCGCTCGGCCAGTTGGGAGGCGGTGGCGGGCCCGTAGCGGCGCAGGGCGCGCAGCAGCTGGATGCGCAGGGGGTGGGCGAGGGCGCGCAGGGAGCGCGGGTCGAGCGTGCGGCTCAGGGACTCGACGGGCTGCGCGTCGGGCTGCGCACTGGGCTGTGCGTCGGGCTGAGTCCCGGGCTGGGTCTCGGGCTGCGCGTGCGGCTGCTTCTCGGGCTGCTCTTCGGGCTGCTCTTCGGGCATGGCTTCACCGTAGAGTTGCAAAGAAGTCTCTGCAAGGGTTTTTTGCAGAGACTTCTTTGCAACTCTGGGAGGGCGTGTCGCGCCTACGCCGTCGGCTCACCCGCCGCCGCCTGCTCCACCAGCGGGATGATCCGCAGCGGAACAGGGTTCTCCATCACGATCGCCGTCGACGCGCGCACGATCCCCTCGAAGGCCACCACCTTGTCGATCACCCGCTGGAGGTCCGCGTTCGAGCGGGCGACCAGCCGGCAGAGCATGTCGCCGTGGCCCGTCGTCGTGTGCAGCTCCAGGACCTCCGGCACCGTCGCCAGATGGCCCCGTACGTCCGCGCCCTGGCCCTGCTTGATCTCCAGGGTCGCGAAGGCCGTCACCGGATAGCCCAGCGCCGCCGGGTCCACCTGCGGCCCGAACCCCCTGATCACCCCGCTCGCCTGGAGCCGGTCGAGCCGCGCCTGAACCGTCCCGCGCGCCACCCCCAGGCGCCGCGAGGCCTCCAGGACCCCGATGCGCGGCTCGCGCGCGAGGAGCGCGATCAGCCGGCCGTCCAAATGATCGATCGCCACAGCGGTCTCCCCGTGGTCAGGATGTACAAGTCGCACGGCCATACTGGCCGGTCGCTGTGCAGATTGACCAGTGGATAAGCAAACTCTTGCGCACCTTGCCGAACGGCGGGACATTGCTGCCATGACTGAGACCATCGATCACACCCCTTCCACCGCGCGTGAGGCCGATCCCTTCCCGGTCAAGGGAATGGACGCGGTCGTCTTCGCCGTCGGCAACGCCAAGCAGGCCGCGCACTACTACTCCACGGCCTTCGGCATGAAGCTGGTCGCCTACTCCGGACCGGAGAACGGCAGCCGCGAGACCGCCAGTTACGTCCTCACCAACGGCTCCGCCCGTTTCGTGTTCACCTCCGTCATCAAGGTCGCGACCGACTGGGGCCGCTTCCTCGCCGAGCACGTCGCCGAGCACGGCGACGGCGTCGTCGACCTGGCGATCGAGGTGCCGGACGCGCGCGCCGCGTACGCCTACGCCGTCGAGCACGGCGCCACCGGCATCACCGAGCCCTACGAGCTGAAGGACGAGAACGGCACCGTCGTCCTCGCCGCCATCGCCACGTACGGCAAGACCCGCCACACCCTCGTCGAGCGCTCCGGCTACGACGGCCCCTACCTGCCGGGCTTCGTCTCCGCCAAGCCGATCGTCGAGCCCCCGGCCAAGCGGACCTTCCAGGCCATCGACCACTGCGTCGGCAACGTCGAGCTCGGCAAGATGAACGACTGGGTCGGCTTCTACAACAAGGTCATGGGCTTCACGAACATGAAGGAGTTCGTGGGCGACGACATCGCGACCGAGTACTCGGCGCTCATGTCGAAGGTCGTCGCGGACGGCACCCTCAAGGTGAAGTTCCCGATCAACGAGCCGGCGATCGCGAAGAAGAAGTCGCAGATCGACGAGTACCTGGAGTTCTACGGCGGCGCCGGCGTGCAGCACATCGCCCTCGCCACCAACGACATCGTCGCCTCCGTGCGCGCCATGCGGGCCGCCGGCGTCCAGTTCCTCGACACCCCCGACTCGTACTACGACACGCTCGGCGAGTGGGCGGGCGAGACGCGCGTCCCCGTCGAGACCCTGCGCGAGCTGAAGATCCTCGTCGACCGCGACGAGGACGGCTACCTGCTGCAGATCTTCACGAAGCCGGTCCAGGACCGTCCGACCGTCTTCTTCGAGATGATCGAGCGGCACGGGTCGATGGGCTTCGGCAAGGGCAACTTCAAGGCGCTGTTCGAGGCGATCGAGCGCGAGCAGGAGAAGCGCGGCAACCTGTAGCCGCCCCCCCCCGTTGTGGGCATGCGTTCCGCCGGGGCGAAGGGGGTCCCCCTGCTCGAGCGAAGCCGAGAGCTTGGGGGAGGGTGGGCACAACGGAACGGCGCCCTTGCCGGCGCCAGAGGCTCCGGGCCTGGACCCGCACCCCGTGCACAGCGCACTGGTGGTGCGGGTCCAGGCGCGGAACGCGGAGGCGCCGCTGAAGGGCGCCGTCCCGTGTGCCCACCCGTCCCGCCCTGCGGGACGATTGCCCACACGGGCGCGGGCCTGAGTCCCGGCCCAGACGGGGGTGGGCCGGGGCTAGGTCCGTCGTGGCTTCGACGGCTCCGGGCGGAGCTCCGCCGGGAGGTCGTTCGGGAGGTCGCCCAGCGCCGTCAGGGACGTCTCCGCCCGCCGCGCGTGCAGCGGTGAGAAGGACGGGTTCAGACGCAGCGCCTCCGCCAAGTGCCGCCGCGCCGGCCCCGGCTGGTCCAGGGCCCGTTCGATCTCGCCCCGGTGGTACGCGAAGAGCGCACTCCGCACCCCCTCCTCCGTGGCCCGTCTCGCGTACCCCAGCGCCTCCCTCGACGCGCCCGAGCGGTGCAGCGCCCACCCCAGCGCGTCCGCGGCCCGCACCGAGCGGTGCCCGCGCGCCCATTCGGCCCGCATCCGCACGGCCGCCGCCGCCGGATCGCCGTGGTCCGCGTCGAGGAGCCCGAGGGTCACCTCCGCGCCCGTCCAGGTGCCCGCACGCAGCTGTTCGTACAGCGCCCGCGCCTCCCCGTCGCGGCCCAGCGACTCGTACAGTTCGCCCGCCTCGAGGAAGTACTCCGGCAGCGGCAGCCGCGCCAGGGCCGCCTGCCAGCCGCGCACCGCCTCGTCCGCCCGGCCGAGCGCAGCGAGCGCCCGCGCCCGGCCGGCGAGCGAGGGCCCGTGGTCCCGTACGAGCCGCAGCGCCGCCCCGTACCGCCCGAGGGCCTCCGCCGGTTCGCCCCGCTCCCACGCCAGGTCCCCGAGCCGCGCGAGGGCCGCCGCCTTCTCCGTGTCCGTCTCGGCGAGCGCCGCCGCGTCGAGGGCCGCCGCGTCGGCGTCCTCCCGCCAGCCCCGGTCGCGGTAGGTCTCCGCGGCCCTGCCCCGCACCATCGCGCCCGCGTGGAGCCCCTCCAGGCTCTCCATGGCCTTCTGGGCCGCCGGGTACTCCCCGAGCCCGTTGTACGCGTCGATGAGGACCGGATACACCGGCCAGCGGCTCGGATCGGCCTTCCGCACCCGCTCGCCCCACTCCTTCGCCGCCCTCCAGTCGCCCCGCGCCCCCGCGAGCGCCCCGAGACCCAGCTGAGCATCCGGATTGCCGCGCGCGGCGGGCCGTTCGGCGAGCGAGCGGCGCAGCGCCCGCTCGGCCCGCGGATAGTCCCGTACGTCTCCGAGCCGGCTGCCCCGCTCCGTGTACGCCGCGCCCAACTCCGCCCAGGACGCCTCGTCCTCCGGGTGGGCCCGCAGCCACTTCTCCCGGTCCGCGATCAGCGCGGCCAGGTCCGGCAGCGCGGCCTGCGCGCCCGCGTGGGCCGCGATCACCGCCCGCTCCGCCGGTCCGGGCGGGGGCGGCGGGCCCTGCCCGGCGAACTCCGGGACGTACAGCAGCGCCGTCGCCGCGAGCACCGCGCCCACCCCGGCCGCCAGGACCGTCCTCGACACGTTCTCGGTCTTCATGGCGCTCACTGTGCGCCCGCGTCCGCCCGTACGAAGAGCGCGCGAAGCGCCCGCTCCGGCGGGTTCACACCGATGGACGCCGGTGCCACGCTGGACGCATGGACGATCTTCTGACGCGGCTGCGCGCCGGGCTTCCCGCCGAGGCGCTGCTCACCGATCCGGACGTGACCGACTCCTACGCGCGCGACATGGCGAGTTTCTGCGCGGCCGGCACCCCCGCGGCCGTCGTGCTCCCCCGTACGGTCGAACAGGTCCAGCACGTCATGCGCACCGCGACCGAACTCCGTGTCCCCGTCGTCCCGCAGGGCGCCCGCACGGGCCTGTCAGGCGGCGCGAACGCCTCCGACGGCTGCATCGTGCTCTCCCTCGTCAAGATGGACCGCATCCTGGAGATCAACCCGGTCGACCGGATCGCCGTCGTCGAACCGGGCGTCGTCAACGCCGTGCTGTCCCGTGCCGTCGCCGAACACGGCCTTTACTACCCGCCGGACCCCTCCAGCTGGGAGACCTGCACCATCGGCGGGAACATCGGCACCGCCTCCGGCGGCCTGTGCTGCGTCAAGTACGGGGTGACCGCCGAGTACGTGCTCGGTCTGGACGTCGTCCTCGCCGACGGGCGGCTCCTGCGCACCGGCCGGCGTACCGCCAAGGGCGTCGCCGGGTACGACCTGACCAGGCTCTTCGTCGGCTCCGAGGGCAGTCTCGGCATCGTCGTCGGGGCCGTGCTCGCGCTGAAGCCGCAGCCCCCGGCGCAGCTCGCGCTCGCCGCCGAGTTCCCCTCCGCGGCCGCCGCCTGCGAGGCCGTCTGCGCGATCATGGAGCGCGGCCACACCCCTTCGCTGCTCGAACTCATGGACCGCACCACCGTCCAGGCGGTCAACAAGCTGGCGCGCATGGGTCTGCCCGACACCACCGAGGCCCTCCTCCTGTGCGCCTTCGACACCCCGGACCCGGCCGCCGATCTGGCCGCCGTCGGGGAGTTGTGCGCGGCGGCGGGCGCCACCGAGGTCGTCCCCGCCGCGGACGCCGCCGAGTCCGAACTCCTCCTCCAGGCGCGCCGGCTCTCCCTCACCGCCCTGGAGACGATCAAGTCCGCGACGATGATCGACGACGTGTGCGTGCCGCGGACGCGGCTCGCCGAGATGCTCGACGGCACGGCCGCGATCGCCGAGAAGTACCGTCTGACCATCGGCGTCTGCGCGCACGCGGGCGACGGCAACACCCATCCCGTCGTCTGCTTCGACCACGCCGACGAGGACGAGTCGCGGCGGGCGCGGGAGTCCTTCGACGAGATCATGGCGCTCGGGCTCGCCCTCGGCGGCACGATCACCGGCGAGCACGGCGTGGGCGTCCTCAAGAAGGAGTGGCTGGCACGGGAGCTGGGCCCGGTCGGCCTCGAACTCCAGCGCGGGATCAAGGCCACCTTCGACCCGCTGGGGCTGCTCAACCCCGGAAAGCTGTTCTGAACGAGCCGGGTTCACAGCTCGCCGTCCTGGGACTCGTCCGACGGCCACGGGTCGCGCAGCCACAGGTCGTCGGCGACCACGGTGGTCGCCAGGATCTCCGCGAGCCCGTCGTCGATGCCGAGCCGCTCGGACTCGGTGCCCGGCGGCACCGCGCGCAGGGTCCGCTCCAGCCAGGCGGACACCTGCGCGGACGGGGCTTCGAGCAGGGCGTCGCCGTCGGGGGAGGAGAGCGCCATCAGGATGACGCTGCGGCCGTCGACCTTCGTGGGCCAGATGCGGACGTCCCCGTGGCCGCAGGCCCGGAAGACGCCCTCGACGAGCAGTTCGCGCGCGAAGGTCCAGTTGACCGGGTGGTCCGTGCCGATGTGGAAGGTGATGTGGACGGCGTACGGGTCGTCGGTGCGGTAGGCGAGCCGGGCGGGGACGGGGACGGAGCGCTCGGGGGAGAGCACCAGCTTCAGCTCCAGCTCGCGCTCGACGGTGGTGTTGTCGGTGTTCTGCATGGCCGTGCTCCTTCTCGCGGACGGGCCCCGGACGGGCCTTCACCTGGAGAGAGCGGGGTGGCCGCGGTTCATTACGCGACTTCGCGAAGTTTTTTTCGGGAAGTTTTTCCGGAGGGTCTTCCGGGCAGGATGCAACGGCCCGAACATCACAGGGAGTGATCGGTTCCGGTGCGCGTCCCCCCGAAGGCGGGCTTTCTCGCGGGCTCTTTGTTCCCTCGGGGACGTTCTTCGTTACTGTCCTCCTTGGGTGCGGCACGCCCGGCGCGCGGCCGTGCGGATCAAAGGCGTTGTGACTGAACGGAGTCGGGGCAGTGGCTACTCCTCCTGGAGGCGGCGGAGAGGTACCGCAGGCGGGGTACTACCCGGACCCGTCCATTCCCGGATACATCCGGTACTGGAACGGGGGCGCGTGGGTGCCCGGCACGAGCCGGCCCGCCCCCGCGGACGGCGAGGTTCCGTCCCAGCCGCCCGCCGCGGCGATCCCGGCCGGCCCGATCCTGGCCTCCGGCCCGGCCCCGGCCCCGGCCTCGACCCCGGTGCCGGCCTCGACCCCGGTGGCCTCCGCGCCCGCTCAGGCCGCGCCCGCTGCCGTGCCCGCGCACGTCGCCGGGCCCGCTCAGGCCTCTGCGCCCGCCCAGGCCTCTGCGCCCGCCCAGGCCTCTGCGCCCGCCCAGGCCTCTGCGCCCGTGCAGTCGGCGGCGCCCGCCCAGGCTTCCGCGCCCGCCCAGGCTTCCGCGCCCGCCGTGGCGCAGGCACAGGCGCAGGTGCAGGCGCCCCCGCACGTGCCCGCCCAGGCGCAGGCCCCCGCACCGACGCCCGCCCCCGCCCCCGTACCCACGGTGGAGGAGACCGGGCCCGTCTTCTTCGACGAGGAGCCGCTCGCGCCGGAGCCCGCCTCGGCCTGGCAGGCGGACTCCTCCCGGCAGACCGGATTCGGCGGCGACCTCGACCGGAAGGTCTCCTGGGGCACGCCCGGGACGCCCGACCCGCGCACCCCGGCGGAGTGGCCGGTCGCGGGCGGGAGCGAGCCGGAGGAGGAGCGGCCCGCCGCCCCTTCGCCCGTCCCGGACCCCCGGGCGACCGGGGGAGCGGCCCGCCTCGGCGGCATGCCCGTCACCCCGATCCCGACGCCCGCCCCGGCCCCCCGGCCCACGCCTCAGCCGCAACCCCAGCCGCACGTCCAGGCGCAGCCCCAGCCGGCCCCGGCACCCGCCGCACCGGCTCCGGCACCCGCCCCCACCCCTTCCTGGGCCCAGCAGCCCCAGCCCCAGTCCCCATCCCAGCCCCAGGAACAGCAGCCCGTCGTGCCCTGGAAGCCGCCCGTCGAGGACGTGTTCCAGGCGGCGGCCCGCGCGCAGTCCGCCGCACGCCCCGCCGGGCTCGGCCGGCGCCTGGTCGCCCGGCTGATCGACAGCGTCGTCCTGGGCGCGCTGGTCGGCGCGGCCTCCGTGCCCTTCGTGACCGCGGCGATCGACCACATCGAGGGCAAGATCGAGGCGGCCAGGCAGTCCGGCACGACCGTCCAGGTCTGGCTGCTCGACTCGACGACCTCCGTCCAGTTCGGCATCGCGCTCGCCTCTCTGTTCGTGATCGGCATCCTGTACGAGGCGCTGCCCACCGCCAAGTGGGGCCGCACCCTGGGCAAGAAGCTGTGCGGGATCGAGGTGCGGGACATCGAGGCGCACCAGCCGCCGACGTTCGGGAAGGCGCTCCGCCGCTGGCTCGTCTACAGCGTCCTGGGGCTCCTGGCCATCGGTGTCGTCAACGTCCTGTGGTGCCTCTTCGACCGCCCCTGGCGGCAGTGCTGGCACGACAAGGCGGCGCGCACCTTCGTGGCGCGCTGACCGGAGGTCCCCCGAACGGGCGGCGATCTTTTGCGGGGCCGTCGCCCCCGGGATGCACTGCCCCCATGAGCACCGACCAGCCGCCGCCCGGCGAGCCGCCCGAGGACGACCCGTTCAGCAAGAGGCCCCCGGAGCCGCCGCCGGGAGGCCCGCCGTCGGAGCCACCCCCGGGAGGAGGGCCACCCCCGGGAGGAGGGCCACCCCCGGGCGGAGGACAACCCCCGGGCGGAAGCCCGCCGCCGGGAGAGCCCCCGCCAGGAGGCCCGCCGCCCCCGCCCGGCGGCCCGCCGCCCGGGAGCCCGTACGGCTCCCCGTACGGTGGCGGCGGCTCCCCGTACGACAACATGCCTCCGCCTCCGCCCCCGTACGGCAGTCCCTACGGCGGCGGTTACGGCGGGGCCGATCCGCTCTCCGGGATGCCGCCGCTCGCGGAGACCGGCCGGCGCGTCCTCGCCCGGCTCATCGACTGGGTGATCGTCGCGGTGCCGCTCGCGATCATCGGCATCCCGTTCGACATCTATCACCGGGCGACCCAGAACGGGAACGGCTTCGACAACACGGTCAACAGCCTCAACGGCGGCAGCCAGCTCGTCTTCCAGCTCATCACGATCGTCGCGTACGTCGCCTACGACACGGTGCTGACGGCCAAGGACGGCCGGACGATCGGCAAGCGGCTGATGAAGCTGCGGGTCGCGATGCTCAACGACGGATCGACGCCCCCGATGAGCCAGTCGCTGCTGCGCGCCGTCGTGCTCTGGCTGCCCGCGCTGATCTGCTGCGCCTGCCTGTGGCCGCTACTGATCCTCATCCTGATCGTGGTCGACAAGCCCTACAAGCAGGGTCTGCACGACAAGGCGGCGAAGACGGTGGTCGTCACCGTCCCCCAGTAAGAGGAGACAAGGGGCGAAGCATCACGAACCGATCCGGGTCTCGGCCCCCGCGCCCACGCGCTGGGCCGGCACCCGGATCTCTTCGTTCACCGGGGTATTGACGGGCCGCTCGCGTCCCGGCATCGTCACCGCAACGAGGGCGCCGAGCAGCAGGCCGGCGGCGCAGATCACCGCGATGCCCAGGGTCGTCGTCGTACCGGAGAGCAGCAGCAGGGCGACGGTCGTGAGGACGACGGTGGCCGAACCGTAGGTGAGCTGTGCGGCGTTCGGACGCTGCATGACGGGTACCGCCCCTCGAGTTCGGTTCGACTCTACGACGGTGGATGCCCGGAGGGCGTGACAGGTAAGCGTGACCTAACCCACGTTGCCGGTGCACGGGGGGCGCACGGGGTCACGAAACCGCCAATTCTCCTTCACCGTGCGCCCACTGAGTGTTCGATAATCGGAAACTCGATCCTGCATAGTGCACTTGACTCGTTCAAGTCAAGATCTGTCTTTTCTGGCCCCACTCCGGTCGAATGTCGTCACTTGTGACGCGCGACCCCGCCGGACGGACACCCCACCTTCGGTCCGAGGGCGCGGGCGCCGGGGAGGACAACATCAAGTGACCAACAGACGACGGGCGATCAGAGCGTCCGCAGTCGTCGTGGCGCTCGCGGCCACCGCCGCCACCGCCTCGACCTTCACCACCGCCTGGGCCGACAACAACGGCAACGTGACGCCGGCCGCGGGCATCCAGACCGTCGACAAGACGACGGTCGACCACGACCTGCCCGGTCCGTTCAGCGAGCAGCAGGAGCAGCAGCGCAAGGCTGCCCTGGAGCAGGTGCTGAACGGCGAGGCCACGGTCCAGAACCGGGGCGGCTCCAAGGTCGTCAAGCTCGACAGCAAGAAGTACGTCGAGCTCGGCCGCGAGAAGACCGACAAGATCTTCACGATCCTCGTCGAGTTCGGCGACCAGGTGGACAACACCACCATGATCGACCGCAAGGACGACGACACGCCGGAGCTGAAGCCGAAGTACGGCGGCACGCCCGGCCCGCTGCACAACACGATAGCCAAGCCGGACCGTGCGACCGACAACTCCACGGCCTGGCAGGCTGATTACAACCAGCAGCACTTCCAGGACCTGTACTTCGGCACCGGCAAGAACGCCGACGGCAGCCCGAAGCACTCCATGAAGACCTACTACGAGCGGACCTCGTCCGGTCGTTACTCGGTCGACGGCACGGTCTCCGACTGGGTCAAGGTCCCGTACAACGAGGCCCGTTACGGCTCGAACTACTGTGGCCAGACCAACTGCGCCAACGTCTGGGACACCGTCCGCGACGGCGTCAACGCCTGGGCCGCCGACCAGAAGGCCAAGGGCAAGACCGACGCCGAGATCAAGGCCCAGCTGGCCGGGTACGACCAGTGGGACCGTTACGACTTCGACGGCGACGGCAACTTCAACGAGCCCGACGGCTACATCGACCACTTCCAGATCGTCCACGCGGGCGAGGACGAGTCGGCCGGCGGCGGCGCCGAGGGCAAGAACGCCCTGTGGGCCCACCGCTGGTACGCCTACGGCACCAACGCGGGCAAGACCGGCCCCGAGAACAACAAGGCCGGCGGCACCCAGATCGGTGACACCGGCATCTGGGTCGGCGACTACACGATGCAGCCGGAGAACGGCGGCCTCGGCGTCTTCGCGCACGAGTACGGCCACGACCTCGGTCTGCCGGACCACTACGACACCTCGGGTGGCGGCGAGAACTCCACCGGGTTCTGGACCCTGATGTCGTCCGGTTCCTGGCTCGGCCAGGGCAAGGACGCCATCGGCGACCTGCCCGGCGACATGTCCGCCTGGGACAAGCTCCAGCTCGGCTGGCTGAACTACGCCAAGGTCAACGACTGGCAGCGCGCCACCAAGACGACCCACAAGCTGGGCGTCTCGGAGTACAACACGAAGAACCCCCAGGCGCTCGTCGTCGAGCTGCCGAAGAAGGTCGTCCCCACCGACGTCGTGGCCCCCGCCGAGGGTGCCTCGCAGTGGTGGAGCAACATGGGTGACGACCTCAAGAACACCCTGACCCGCTCCGTCGACCTCACGGGCAAGACGTCCGCCTCCCTGGAGCTCCAGGGCTGGTACGACATCGAGGCCGAGTACGACTACCTCTACGCCGAGGTGTCGACCGACGGTGGCGCCAACTGGACGGCCCTGAACGGCACCGCCGACGGCGTGGCCATCCCGAAGGACGCCTCCGGCGCCCCGGGTCTGACCGGTGCCTCCGACACGCACAAGAAGCTCGTCTACGACCTGAACGCGTACGCGGGCAAGAAGTTCGACCTCCGCTTCCGCTACCAGACGGACGGCGGCGCGGGCGGCAAGGGCTTCACCGCCGACGCCATCGACCTGACCGCCGACGGTGCCTCCGTCTTCGCCGACGGCGCCGAGAACGGCGACAACGGCTGGGTCGCGAAGGGCTTCTCGCGGATCGGCAAGGGCTTCACGAAGGAGTACGAGCAGTACTACATCGCGGAGAACCGCCAGTACGTCTCGTACGACAAGACCCTCAAGGTCGGCCCGTACAACTTCGGTTTCACGGGTGCCAAGGCCAGCTGGGTCGAGCACTACCCGTACCAGAACGGTCTGCTCATCTGGAAGTGGGACCTGTCCCAGAAGGACAACAACACCTCCCAGCACCCGGGCGTGGGTCGGGTCCTCCCGATCGACGCGCACCCGAGCCCGCTGAAGTGGGCCAACGGTGAGCTGATGCGCAACCGCGTCCAGGCGTACGACTCGCCGTTCAGCATCTCCCGCACGGACGGCTTCCAGCTGCACTACAAGGACGCCGCCACCTGGGTCCCGTCGCAGGCCGGCAACCCGACCTTCGACGACCGCAAGGGCGTCTACTGGTTCGCCGAGACCCCGCTCGCCGGTGTCCAGGTAACTGACACCAACACCAAGATCCAGGTCGTCAAGGAGCCGAAGGATGGCCAGACGATCACGGTTCAGGTCGGTCCCTCGACCAAGTAATTCGTAAAACCGCAGGTCAAAGCATGATCGGCCGTCGCCCTCTAGCGGGCGGCGGCCGATCGTGTTTAGGTGCGTCTGACCGAGTTCTTATTGACATCCAATCCACGGGGGAGTGGTTCCGCATGCCCAACGGAGGGTTCTGCAAGCTGCCGGGAGGCAGCGTGGTGGTCGCCATAGGGCTGCCGAGCCCGGCCGGCGACGGCGCCACCGTCCGCTTCCTGGTCCACGCGGCCAACCGCGCCCGCGCCCTCACCCGGCTGCGGAACCTGGGGCTGCGGGCGGTCTACCTCCGCGGCAACTCCGAGCCGCCCACCCCGGACGAGATCACCGCCGTCCTGCACCACCCGGACGGCCTGCTGTGGCGATCGGCACCGGGCGCCGCCCAGGAGCTCTGGCACCCGGTACGGTCCCTCCCGAAGGCGCCGGCCGCGTAGACCTACGCCACGACCGGCTTGCCCCGCAGCTGCACGCCCGCCGCGCGGAGCTCCTCCAGGGCCCGCTCCGTGGTCTCCCTGGCCACGCCGGCCGTCAGGTCGAGCAGGACGTGGGTCCGGAAGCCCTCCCGCGCCGCGTCCAGGGCGGTCGCCCGGACGCAGTGGTCGGTGGCGATGCCGACCACGTCGACCTCGGTGACGTCCCGCTCGCGCAGCCACTCCGCGAGCGTCCCGCCGTTCTCGTCGCGCCCCTCGAAGCCGCTGTACGCCGCGGCGTACGCGCCCTTGTCGAAGACGGCGTCGATCGCCCCGCTGGCGACGGCGGGCGCGAAGTTCGGGTGGAAGCCGACGCCCTCCGTGCCGGCCACGCAGTGCACCGGCCAGGAGGACACGTAGTCCGGCTCCTCGCCGGCCGGGGCGAAGTGCGCGCCCGGGTCGACGTGGTGGTCGCGGGTGGCGACGACGTGCCGGTAGGAGGTGCCCGCCGTCTGGCCCACCAGGTCGGTGATCGCGGCGGCGACGTCCGCGCCGCCGGCCACCGCGAGGCTGCCGCCCTCGCAGAAGTCGTTCTGAACGTCCACAACGATCAATGCGCGGTGCATGGCGGGTGTCCTTAGCGCGTCGGGGAGGGGTGGGTTCGAGCCTAGAGACTTCCCCCTCCCATCGGGAGGGGGCGTCCCCGAGGAGTGCTAGGCGTACTCGGTGGGCAGGACCGGCTCGCCCCGCGACAGCTGCATCGCGGACATCGGCAGCCCCGCACGGGCCGCGATGTGCCGGGTCCTGGCGGCCTCCAGGGGCTCCCGGGCCACCACGTCGCCGCCCTTGACCAGCTCGACGAGCAGCTGGTGGTCGGCGAG
Organism: Streptomyces nymphaeiformis; assembly: GCF_014203895.1. Taxonomy (GTDB): domain Bacteria; phylum Actinomycetota; class Actinomycetes; order Streptomycetales; family Streptomycetaceae; genus Streptomyces; species Streptomyces nymphaeiformis. Next base: position 109,440 of record NZ_JACHJY010000001.1, read on the forward strand.
CTCCGGCGGGACCGGCCCGGTGCCCACGACCTCCGCCTCGGCGACCCCGGCCGCGTCGGGCCGGCGCGCCGCCCACTTGCGGCCGCCGACGGAGGCCTTGCCGCCCAGCGACTTCTTGGCCACCGGCACCAGGGGCGCCTTCGGGTCGGCCGAGGCGGCCCGGGCGACCAGCTTGTAGACCATGGAGCAGGTCGGGTGGCCGCTGCCGGTGACGAGCTGCGTGCCCACCCCGTACGCGTCTACGGGGGCCGCCGCGAGGGAGGCGATGGCGTACTCGTCGAGGTCCGAGGTGACCACGATCTTGGTGTTCCGGGCGCCCAGCTCGTCCAGCTGCGCCCGCACCCGGTGCGCGACGAGCAGCAGGTCGCCGGAGTCGATCCGCACGGCCCCGAGCTCGGGCCCGGCGACCTCGACGGCGGTGCGGACGGCCTCGGCCACGTCGTACGTGTCGACGAGCAGGGTCGTGCCGCGCCCCAGGGTCTCCACCTGGGCCCGGAAGGCGTCCCGCTCGCTGTCGTGGAGGAGGGTGAAGGCGTGGGCGGAGGTGCCGACGGTCGGGATGCCGTAGCGGAAGCCGGCGGCGAGGTCCGAGGTGGCCTGGAAGCCGCCGACGTACGCGGCGCGGGAGGCGGCGACGGCCGCCAGCTCGTGGGTGCGCCGGGCGCCCATCTCGATCAGGCGCCGCTCGCCGGCGGCGGCCGACATGCGGGAGGCGGCGGCCGCGATGGCCGAGTCGTGGTTGAGGATCGAGAGGATCACGGTCTCCAGGAGCACGCACTCCGCGAAGGAGCCCTCGACGCGCAGCACGGGGGAGCCGGGGAAGTACACCTCGCCCTCGGGGTAGCCCCAGATGTCGCCCGAGAAGCGGTAGCGGGCCAGCCACTGGAGGGTCGGCTCGTCGACGATGCCGTGCTCGCGCAGGAAGCCCAGGACGGCGGGGTCGAACCGGAAGTTCTCGACGGCGTCGAGGACCCGGCCGATGCCCGCGAGGACGCCGTAGCGCCGCCCCTCGGGCAGCCGCCGGGTGAAGACCTCGAAGACGGAGCGCCGGTCGGCGGTGCCGGCCCGCAGGGCCGCCTGGAGCATGGTCAGCTCGTACTGATCGGTGAAGAGCGCGGTCGACGGCACGTCCACCGGCAGCCCAAGGTCCGCAGCGTTCATGGCAGCGATGCTAGCGCAGAAATCGTCAGAGTGACGAATAGTGGGGCCGACGTGGGGCTGTCAGGGGTGCACATGCCGTGCCCCGTTTGCGCGACCGGCCCCCAGGGGTGACAACATGGGGTGAGTGAGCGTCGCGCCTATTGAGATCGAACGTACGGAATCGGCCGAGGAGGTCTCCGCGGTCGTCGAACCCGACGTGCCCTGGGTGACCCTCGTGCACAACGATCCGGTCAACCTGATGAGCTATGTCGAGTACGTCTTCCAGTCGTACTTCGGATACTCCAAGGACAAGGCGCACAAGCTGATGCTCGACGTGCACAACAAGGGCCGCGCGGTGGTCTCCAGCGGCACCCGCGAGGAGATGGAACGGGACGTGCAGGCGATGCACGGCTACGGCCTGTGGGCGACCCTCTCCCAGGACCGCTTCTGATGGCCGGGCACTTCGAGACGCTCCCCGGCGGCGGCGCGGCCGTCGCGCTCGACGACGTCGAGATCTCCATCCTCCGCTCCCTCGCCGTCCAGCTCATGGAGCTGATCGGCCCCGGCGACGAGCCCGCCGCCGACGCGGACCCGCTGGCCGCGCTCTTCGCCGAGGGCCCGAGCGAGCCGCCGTCCGACCCCGCCCTCCGGCGACTCTTCCCCGACGCGTACGGGGACGACAGCGAGGAGCTGCGGGCGGCCGCCTCCGACTTCCGCCGCTACACCGAGAACGACCTGCGGGCCCGCAAGCGCGAGGACGCCATCGCGGTCGTCCGCGCCCTCGACTCCCTGTCCGCCGAGGCGGCCGGGGAGGGCGGCGCGGTCCTGAAGCTCACCCCGGACGAGTCCCGGGCCTGGCTCGGCGCGCTCAACGACCTCCGGCTGACCATCGGGACCCGCCTGGAGGTCACGGACGACGAGCAGAGCGAGGAGCTGTACCGACTGCCGGACTCCGACCCGCGCAAGCCGATGGTGATGGCGTACCTCTGGCTGGGGGCGCTCCAGGAGTCCCTCGTCGCGACCCTGATGCCCTGAGTCCACGGCGACTCTTCCGGCTGTTCGCTCAGCGGACGCTCAAATCCGCATAACGAATGCGTTATGAGAGCGTCCGCTTTGCCGTCTTGTGCGCCTTTTATGCCCATTGTTTTGTGGCGTGCGCCACACGCAACTCCGTCGATCACCTCCCACCCCGTGATAAATCTTCACGACCACTCGGGCACGCCACCCCTGTTCCCGAGGGCGCTTGGGCCGGCTGACCGCCGGTGGCACTCCATCCACATCCGGGGGGATCAGGAACTGATCCGCGGCAGACGCACTCGCAGTCGCGCGGATCAGCATGGAGAAAGGGGCACCACCATGACCTCAGTGCAGGTCGATCAGCAGCACGACGGCAATGAGGCCGCGGACTCCGCCTCGGGCGAGGGTTACCACCGGGCACTCGGCGCCCGTCAGATCCAGATGATCGCGATCGGCGGCGCCATCGGCACCGGGCTCTTCCTCGGTGCGGGCAAGGGCATCTCCATCGCGGGACCGAGCCTGATCCTCGCGTACGCGATCGCCGGCCTCGTCATCTTCTTCATCATGCGGGCGCTCGGCGAGCTCCTCATGTACCGCCCGGTGTCGGGCTCCTTCTCGGAGTACGCCCGCGAGTTCATCGGCCCGTTCGCGGGCTTCGCGACCGGCTGGACGTACTGGCTCTTCTGGGTCGTCACCGGCATCACCGAGGTCACCGCCGCGGCGACCTACATGACGTACTGGTGGGACATCCCGCAGTGGCTGTCCGCCCTCGTCTTCACCGTGATCCTCTACGGCGCCAACCTGATCTCCGTGAAGCTCTTCGGTGAGCTGGAGTTCTGGTTCTCCATGGTCAAGGTCACCGCGATCGTCGGCATGATCCTGATCTGCGCCGGCATCCTCACCCTCGGCTTCTCCGACGCCGGAGCCACCGCCTCCGTCACCCACCTGTGGGACCTGGGCGGCTTCTTCGCCGGCGACGACGGCATCTTCTCGACCCTGATGACCCTCCAGATGGTCATGTTCGCCTTCCTCGCGGTCGAGCTGGTCGGCGTGACGGCGGGCGAGTCGAAGGACCCCAAGACGGTCCTCCCGAAGGCCATCAACACCGTGCCGTGGCGCATCGCCGTCTTCTACGTCGGCGCGCTGATCATGATCCTGTCGGTCGTCCCGTGGACCGCGTTCAAGCCGGGCGTCTCCCCGTTCGTCGAGGCCTTCGAGCGGATGGGCCTCGGCGTCGGCGCCGCGATCGTCAACTTCGTCGTCCTCACGGCCGCCCTGTCCTCCTGCAACTCGGGCATGTACTCCACCGGCCGCATGCTGCGCGACCTCGCGCTCAACGGCCAGGGTCCGAAGGTCTTCACCAAGCTGACCAGGTCCGGCACCCCGCTGGTCGGCACCACGGTCTCCGCCGCGCTGATGATGGTCGGCGTCTGGATCAACTACCAGTGGCCCGGCGACGCGTTCAACTACGTCGTCTCCTTCGCCACCATCTCCGGCATGTGGGCCTGGATCGTCATCCTGATCTGCCAGATCCGCTACCGCCGCAAGGCCGACCGCGGCGAGCTGCCCCAGTCCTCCTTCAAGGCGCCCGGCGGCATCTGGTTCAGCGTCTTCTCGCTCGCCTTCATCGGCATGGTGATCGTGACCATGGGCATGGACAAGGACAACCGGGTCGCGCTGTACGGCGCGCCGGTCTGGGGCCTGGTCCTCGCCGTCTCCTACCTGGTCCTCAAGGCCCGCAACCCCGAGGGTGCGGCCTTCGCCAAGCGCTCCTGACCTGGTAAGTCTCAGCATCCGGGCCGTTCCGTACCACTTATCGGTACGGGACGGCCCGTCTGCTTATCCTGTCGGCATGCTGACCATCACCCGTGCCCTGTACGACCAGATCGTGGCGCACTCCCGCGCGGACCACCCCGACGAGGCCTGCGGCGTGGTCGCGGGTCCGGTCGGCAGCGGACGCCCCGAGCGGTTCATCCCGATGCTCAACGCCGCCCGCTCGCCCACCTTCTACGAGTTCGACTCCGCGGACCTGCTCAAGCTCTACCGCGACATGGACGACCGGGACGAGGAGCCCGTCATCGTCTACCACTCGCACACCGCGACCGAGGCCTACCCGTCCCGCACGGACATCTCGTACGCGAACGAGCCCCAGGCCCACTACGTCCTCGTCTCCACCGCCGACACCGACGACGCCGGCCCCTTCCAGTTCCGCTCCTACACGATCGTCGAGGGCGTCGTGACGGAGGAGGAGGTCAAGGTCGTCGAGGCGTACGAGTAGGGCGCGAGGCGGGCGGAGGACGACGCTCCGCCCGCGTCGTCCATCAGCCGGTCAGAAACCATCCACCATGTGAGATCACATTCCGAAACCCGGACCGGGAATCGATACGATGAGCCCATGGTTTCCCACGACGTGAGCGAAGAGACTCCGAGCACCACCCTGCTCGTGGCACGCCTGCACGTCGACCTGTGCCGCCTCGCCAGTGCGATCTGTACCTCACGCTGTACCGCACGCGCGGCGCTCTGAGCCCCCGGCCGAGCGCCCTCACGTACGAACGTACGACCCCCTCCGCGCGGGGCCACAGAAGCGCGCCCATCACGCCACTTCCGACAGGAGCCCACGCCATGGCCATCGAGGTCCGCATCCCGACCATCCTCCGCACCTACACCGACGGCGAGAAGGCCGTCGAGGGCAGCGGCGACACCCTCGGCAAGCTCTTCGCCGACCTGGACTCCCGCCACCCCGGGATCGAGGCCCGCATCGTCGACGGCGGCAAGCTCCGCCGCTTCGTCAACGTCTACCTGAACGACGAGGACGTCCGCTTCCTCGACGGCATCGACACCCAGCTCACCGACGGCGACAGCGTCACGATCCTGCCGGCCGTCGCCGGCGGCATGGTCTGATCCACATGCGTTACGACTCCTCGCTGGCCGCCGTCGGCAACACGCCGCTGGTCCGCCTCCCCCGGCTCTCGCCCTCGGACGACGTCCGCATCTGGGCGAAGCTGGAGGACCGCAACCCCACCGGCTCGGTCAAGGACCGCCCCGCGCTCCACATGATCGAGCAGGCGGAGAAGGACGGCCGCCTCACCCCCGGCTGCACCATCCTGGAGCCGACCAGCGGCAACACCGGCATCTCCCTCGCCATGGCCGCCAAGCTCAAGGGCTACCGCATCGTCTGCGTCATGCCGGAGAACACCAGCGAGGAGCGCCGCCAGCTGCTCGCCATGTGGGGCGCGGAGATCATCTCCTCCCCGGCCGCCGGCGGCTCCAACACGGCCGTGCGCGTCGCCAAGGAGCTCGCCGCCGAGAACCCGTCCTGGGTGATGCTCTACCAGTACGGCAACCCGGACAACGCGGGCGCCCACTACGCCACCACCGGCCCCGAGATCCTCGCCGACCTCCCCTCCATCACGCACTTCGTGGCGGGCCTCGGCACCACCGGCACCCTCATGGGCGTCGGCCGCTACCTCCGCGAGCACAAGCCCGACGTCAAGATCGTCGCCGCCGAACCGCGCTACGACGACCTCGTCTACGGCCTGCGGAACCTCGACGAGGGCTTCGTGCCCGAGCTGTACGACGCCTCCGTCCTCACCACCCGCTTCTCCGTCGGCTCCGCCGACGCGGTCACCCGCACCCGTGAACTCCTCCAGCAGGAGGGCATCTTCGCGGGCGTCTCGACCGGCGCCGCCCTGCACGCGGCCATCGGCGTCGGCAACAAGGCCCTCAAGGCCGGCGAATCCGCCGACATCGCCTTCGTCGTGGCCGACGGCGGCTGGAAGTACCTCTCGACGGGCCTCTACACGGCCAAGACGACAGAGGAAGCGATCGCCACGGTCCAGGGCCAGCTCTGGGCGTAGGACCTCCGTTGCGGGCGATCGTTCCGCCCCGTTGTGGGCAATCGTTCCGCAGGGCGGAACGGGTGGGCACAACGGAACGGCGCCCCTTGCCGGGCCTGGGCTTCCGTCGCCTGGACCCGCACCTGAACGCACCGCACCCGGCTAACGAGCCAAGTGGCGGACCTGGTCCCACACGACCGGGTCCGCCATTCCCACCCTCCGCCGGAACTCCCACACCGGCACGTCCCGCAGCTCGTCCGTCTCCAGGAAGCTCGGCCGCCCCTGCGCGTCACCCACGGACCCGGGCGGCAGCGCGATCACCCCGGGCCGCTCGTCGTGGTACTTGCTGGTGATCTTGGCGACGAGCGCGCTGTCCTCCCGTACCACGAGCACCAGACACGGCCGGTCCTTCGACCCCGGTCCGTCCTCGTACGGCACGTCCGCCCACCAGATCTCCCCGGCCCGCGGAAGCCGCTCCGGCACCCGCCCCCGTGGCGCGGGACGGCCCGGCGGCCGGGTCCGCCCCGACGGCCCCCGCGACGCCGGACGCCGCGACGACCGCCTCCGCCCATCGGCGAGCGCCACCACCAACGCGATCACCACGACCGCGACCAGCGCGGGCCACCACGACGTGTCCATACCTCAAGAAGGTACCGGCGCGCGCCCCACCCCGCCGCCGCGCCCCGCCATCCATCCGAACCGGTGACAGAGCCCGTGAGTTCGCCCACAACGGGCCACCACGAAGGAGCGGCGGGCCCGGGTGCGCCTTACGCTCGACAGACCGCACAGCCTCCCCTCCCTCAGCGCGCTTTCCGCACCCGTCCACGGAGGTTCTCGCTCCATGAAGCTCACCGTCGTCGGCTGCTCCGGGTCGTTCCCGTCCGCGGACTCGGCCTGTTCGAGCTACCTCGTCGAGGCCGACGGCTTCCGGCTGCTCCTCGACATGGGCAACGGCGCCCTGGGCGAGCTGCAGCGCCACATCGGTCTGTACGACCTCGACGCGATCTTCCTCAGCCACCTGCACGCGGACCACTGCATCGACATGTGCGGGTACTTCGTCGCCCGCTACTACCGGCACGAGGGCGGACGCTGCGACGCGATCCCCGTGTACGCGCCGGAGGGTGCCGAGCAGCGGCTGACCACGGCGTACGCCGACACGCCCTCGGACAGCTCGATGAGCGAGGTCTTCGACTTCCACACGCTGAAGTCGGGCAGCAGCTTCGAGGTCGGCCCCTTCTCGATCCGTACGGAGAAGGTGTGCCACCCGGTCGAGGCGTACGGCATCCGGGTCGAGCACGGCGGCCGTGCCCTCACGTACTCCGGGGACACCGGCGTCTGCGACGCGCTGCACGACCTCGCCGACGGCGCCGACCTCTTCCTCTGCGAGGCCTCCTTCACGCACGGCAAGGAGGACGTCCCGGACCTCCACCTCAACGGCCGGGAGGCCGGCGCGCACGCGGCCCGCGCGCGGGTGGGACGCCTGGTGCTGACCCACATCCCGCCGTGGACGGACGCCGAGCAGAACCTGCGGGACGCGCGCGAGGTCTACGAGGGCCCGTCGGAGCTGGCGCGGCCGGGCGCGGTCTACGAGATCTGAGAAGCGGTCCGAGCAACGGGAAGGGCCCCGGAACCATCCAGGTTCCGGGGCCCTTCCCGCGTACGGGCGAGGCTCACGCCTTGGTGAGGTCCTCGATCTCCTCGTCGGGCTCGCGGCCCGGGGTCGGGAGGTTGAACTTGGTGATCGCGAAGCGGAAGACCACGTAGTAGATCGCCGCGAAGACGAGGCCGATCGGGATGATCATCCACGGCTTGGTCGCGAGGTTCCAGTTCAGCAGGTAGTCGATGCCGCCGGCGGAGAAGGTGAAGCCCGCGTGGACGCCGAAGGCCCAGGTGACGGCCATGGAGACGGCGGTCAGGACCGCGTGGATCGCGTACAGGACCGGCGCGATGAACATGAACGTGAACTCGATCGGCTCGGTGATACCGGTGACGAAGGAGGTCAGCGCGAGGGAGACCATCATGCCCATGACGGCCTTGCGGCGCTCGGGGCGGGCGGCGTGGGCGATGGCGATCGCGGCGGCCGGGAGGCCGAACATCATGATCGGGAAGAAGCCCGACATGAAGATTCCGGCGCTCGGGTCACCGGCGAAGAAGCGGTTGAGGTCACCGTGGACGACCTCGCCGGCGGCGTTGGTGAAGTCACCGATCTGGAACCAGGAGACGGTGTTCACGAACTGGTGCATGCCGACCGGGATCAGCGCGCGGTTGATGAGGCCGAAGAGGCCGGCGCCACCGGCGCCGAGGCCGGTCATCCACTCGCCGAAGCTGGAGATGCCCTCACCGATCGGCTCCCAGACCAGGCCGAAGACGACGCCGACGGCGGTGCCGACGAAGGCCATGATGATCGGGACGAGACGGCGGCCGTTGAAGAAGCCGAGCCAGTCGACCAGCTTGGTGCGGTGGAACCGCTGCCACAGGACGGCCGAGAGCAGACCCATCAGGATGCCGCCGAGGACACCCGGGTTGTTGTACGTCGCGGCGACGTCGACACCCTTGTTGGCGGTCGTGTTGACGACGGCCTCGGTGATCGGGAAGGCCTTCAGCACGTTGCTGTAGACCAGGAAGCCGACGAGCGCGGCCAGGGCGGTGGAGCCGTCCGCCTTCTTGGCGAAGCCGATGGCGACGCCGATGCAGAAGAGCAGGGGCAGGTTGTCGAAGACCGCGCCGCCGGCCGTGGCGAACACGGAGGCGACCTTGTCCCAACCGAGTCCGTCCTTGCCGAAGACGTCGGCCTGGCCGAGACGGAGCAAGATACCCGCGGCCGGCAGAACGGCGATCGGCAGCTGCAGGCTGCGACCGACCTTCTGCAGGCCCTGGAACAGGCCGGATCCGCGCTTCTTCGCGGGAGCGGCGGCCTGGGCGGTGGCCGTACTCATCAACTTCCTCCAGTAAGGCAAGGCGCCGCCAGAGGTGGGAAAAGGGGGTGACGGCGGCGTCTCGTGGAACGCGGTGGTCTGGACCGCGTGGTCTACACCAATGAGTGGTGTAGACCAGTTGTAGCACGTGAGACTTAGATAAGGAACCTGCGAATTCTGTGCGCTCAGCCATAGCCTGAAATGCACGACAAAAGGCCCCCGGACGGTCAGGTCCGGGGGCCTTCCATGGGCCTTACGAGGGGGCCGAAAGCCCCGAAAACGGTCAGGCCCCGCCGCGCGATCGCAAGGTGATCCCAGGGTGATCGAGGCGCTACCTGACGTTCTGACCGGAGCTACTTGACGTTCTCCCGCTCGATCTCCTCCTCGATCTCGTCCGGCTCGCGGCCGGGCGTCTGGAGGTTGAACTTGGTGATCGCGAACCGGAAGATCACGTAGTACACGACCGCGAACCCGAGCCCGATCGGGATGATCAGCCACGGCTTCGTCGCGAGGTTCCAGTTGATCACGTAGTCGATCAGGCCGGCCGAGAAGCTGAAGCCGTCCTTCACGCCGAGCGCCCAGGTGAGCGCCATCGAGACACCGGTCAGCACGGCGTGGATCACGTACAGCAGCGGTGCGATGAAGAGGAACGAGTACTCGATCGGCTCGGTGATGCCCGTGACGAACGAGGTCAGGGCGACCGAGAGCATCATGCCGCCGACCGCCTTGCGGCGGTTCGGCTTCGCGGTGTGGGTGATCGCGAGCGCCGCGGCGGGCAGGGCGAACATCATGATCGGGAAGAAGCCCGTCAGGAACTGGCCGGCGTTCGGGTCGCCCGCGAGGAACATGGGGATGTCGCCGTGGACCACCGTGCCGTCCGGCTTGGTGTACGTGCCGAACTGGAACCAGATGGGCACGTTCAGGAACTGGTGCAGGCCGATGACGAGCAGCGCGCGGTTCGCGAGGCCGAAGATGCCCGAACCCCAGGCGCCGAGTCCGACCAGCCAGTCGCTGAAGTTCTCCAGGCCGTCGCCGATCGGCGGCCAGACCCACAGGCAGATCGAGGCGAACGCGATCGCCACGAACGTCATGATGATCGGCACGAGCCGGCGGCCGTTGAAGAAGCCCAGCCAGTCGACCAGCTTCGTGCGGTGGTAGCGCTGCCAGAACCAGGCTGCCATCAGGCCCATGACGATGCCGCCGAAGACGCCGGGGTTCTGGTACGTGTACCCGCTGAAGGCCTGCTCGGGCGAGAGGCAGCCGCCGTTGATGTCCACCGTGCCCTTCGGGCAGGTCTCGGGGAACTGGCGCAGCACGTTGTAGTAGACGAGGAAGCCGACCACCGCGGCGAGCGCGGTCGAGCCGTCCGCCTTCTTCGCCATGCCGATCGCGACGCCGACGCAGAACAGCAGGGGGAGGCCGAGGTTGCCGTCGAGCAGCGCGCCGCCGGCGCCCGCCATCACCTTCGCGACGTTGTCCCAGCCGAGACCGTCGGCGCCGAACACGTCCGGCTGCCCGAGGCGGTTGATGATGCCGGCCGCGGGGAGGACGGCGATGGGGAGCTGGAGGCTGCGGCCCATCTTCTGGAGGCCCTGGAAGAGCCCGCTCCACGACACGGCCTTCTTCGGCTTGGGTGCCGGTTCCGGTTTCGGTGCCGAGGCGGCGCTGTCGGTACTCATCGGCGTCCTCCCTGCCCGGAACAAGCCGGGCCCGCATCTCGTTGCAGACTGGTGTAGACCAGTTGCGGTAGGCTCCGGGAGCCCGCTGAGGACAGGCCGCCGGTGATCGTCATCATTCGGCAGAACGGCGGCACTCGCTCGCGAAGTTGGGCCAACCGTGGGTTACCGTGACAAAGCGGACCGCAGGTGCGCCGAGATTCGCGTTCTCGCGAACGGAACGGACAGGGAGAAACACATGGCCAGCAAGGCTGAGAAGATCATCGCCGGGCTCGGCGGCATCGACAACATCGAAGAGGTCGAGGGCTGCATCACCCGCCTGCGCACCGAGGTCGTCGACGCCGCGCTCGTCGACGAGGCCGCCCTGAAGGCCGCCGGCGCCCACGGCGTCGTGAAGATGGGCACCGCCATCCAGGTCGTCATCGGCACCGACGCCGACCCGATCGCCGCGGAGATCGAAGACCTGATGTGAGCCACTGACTCACATCGACGAGGGCCCGTCCCGGCAGGGGAACGGGCCCTCTGTCATACCGGCAACGGGCCCTCCGCCCCAGGCGGAACGGACCGTCCGCCCCAGGCGGAACAGGCCCCCCGCCCCAGGCGGAACTGCCCCTCCGCCATGTCCGGCTAGGCTCGTCCCATGTCTCGCATCGACGGCCGTACCCCCGAACAGCTCCGCCCCGTCACCATCGAACGGGCCTGGAGCAAGCACGCCGAGGGCTCCGTCCTCATCTCCTTCGGCGACACCAAGGTCTTCTGCACCGCCTCCGTCACCGAAGGCGTCCCGCGCTGGCGCAAGGGCAGCGGCGAAGGCTGGGTGACCGGTGAGTACTCCATGCTCCCCCGCGCCACCAACACCCGCGGCGACCGCGAATCCGTCCGCGGCAAGATCGGCGGCCGCACCCACGAGATCTCCCGCCTCATCGGCCGCTCCCTGCGCGCCGTCATCGACTACAAGGCGCTCGGCGAGAACACGATCGTCCTCGACTGCGACGTCCTCCAGGCCGACGGCGGCACCCGCACGGCGGCGATCACCGGCGCCTACGTCGCCCTCGCCGACGCCATCACCTGGGCGCAGGACAAGAGGCTGGTGAAGGCCGGCCGCAAGCCGCTCACCGGCACCGTCTCCGCCGTCTCCGTCGGCATCGTCGGCGGCGTCCCCCTCCTCGACCTCTGCTACGAGGAGGACGTCCGCGCCGACACCGACATGAACGTCGTCTGCACCGGCGACGGCCGCTTCGTCGAGGTCCAGGGCACCGCCGAGGCCGAGCCCTTCGACCGCACGGAGCTCAACGCCCTCCTCGACCTCGCGTCCGGCGGCTGCGCCGAACTGGCCGAGATCCAGCGCAAGGCCCTCGAAGGAACCCTCTGACAGCTCGCTGCGTCCTGACGGGCGGGCACCGGGATACGATCCGGGCGCCCGCCCGTCCGCATGTCTGTACGTATCAGGGGGAGGACCCGCCTTGAAGCTGAAGCGCCGTCTCGCACTCGCCACGGCCACGGCCGCCGCGCTGACCACCGTCCTGAGCGGCTGCGGAGCCCTCGACACGGCGATGGACTGCGTCAACACCGCCGACGCGATAGCCACGTCCGTCCAGAACCTCCAGCAGGCCGTCTCCAACGCCTCGAACGACGTGACGCAGATCGAGGAGTCCCTGAACTCGATCTCCACGGAACTGGGCAACATCAAGAACACGACGGACAACGCCGACCTGTCGAAGGCGGTCGACGACCTGACGAAGGGCGTGGACTCCGTCCGCACGGCGGTCAAGAACGGCGACACGACCCCGGACATCACGCCGATCACGGACGCGGCGGGCGAGGTGGCGAAGGTCTGCACCCCGGGCTGATCCCGGTGGTCCGCCCCGGATAATCGGGGCATGACCCGACAGCGCCTGATCCTCGCCACCCGCAACGCGGGCAAGATCACCGAACTCCACGCGATCCTCGCCGACGCGGGCCTCGACCTCGAACTCGTCGGCGCGGACGCGTACCCGGAGGTCCCCGACACCAAGGAGACGGGCGTCACCTTCGCCGAGAACGCCCTCCTGAAGGCCCACGCCCTGGCCCGGGCCACCGGCCTCCCGGCCGTCGCCGACGACTCCGGCCTCTGCGTCGACGTCCTGAACGGCGCCCCCGGCATCTTCTCGGCCCGCTGGTCCGGCACGCACGGCGACGACAAGGCCAACCTGAACCTGCTCCTGGCCCAGCTCTCCGACATCGACGACGCCCACCGAGGCGCCCACTTCGCCTGCGCGGCGGCCCTGGCGCTGCCGGACGGCACGGAACGAGTGGTGGAGGGCCGCATGGAAGGCGTCCTGCGCCACGCCCCGACCGGCACGAACGGCTTCGGCTACGACCCGATCCTCCAGCCGGAGGGCCACGAGGTGACGTGCGCCGAACTGACCCCGGCCGAAAAGAACGCGATCAGCCACCGCGGCAAGGCCTTCCGGGCCCTGGTGCCGGTGGTGAAGGAGCTGCTGGGCTAGGGGTATGGCGAAGGCCTCACCCGAAGAAGTTTCGAGTGAGGCCTTCGAATCAATGGTTCGTGCGGCCTGAGGGATTCGAACCCTCACGGGATTGCTCCCATCGCGCCCTAAACGCGAGGCGTCTGCCGTTCCGCCAAGGCCGCTGGACGCCTGTCATGGTAGCGGGCGGGCGACGGCTTGGGGCAGGGGCGTCTAGACCGATTGGCGGCGGTTGCCTCCCCGACACCATGTTTCGGTCATCGAATGGCAGTTGGGGCACAGGTGGCGAAGGTTCTCGCGACGGTTGTCGAGCCAGTCCCCGTCGATGTGGTCGATCTGCAGGGTGATGGTCCGGCCCCGCCATGCGCCCTCGTTCCCGCACTCGACGCAGCGATACGGGACGCCCACCTCGGCGAGGGCGCGTTGGAGGCGGTCGCGGTTCTCGCGTGACGATCCTTCCGGGCGTACCCGGAAGACCGTATCCGCGATGGCTCTCGGTGCCACGACTCGCACAGTGCCCCATGTGCGGCGTTTGAAGTGCGACGTGTCGAGGCCCAGTTCGGTCACCCGTCGCCGCACCCGGCGATGATTCTGGTCGCTCACGGGGAGGCCGAGTGTGCGCATCACATCGGCGAAGCTGGCGGCAGTGGTCACCGCTGCCCGTAGGCGATCCTCCGGCACTGTGACGCGCCTGTGGGTGAAGTGAGCGATGTCGATCCCACGCACGTCGAGCATGTGCCTCAGTGCGGCGCGGGACCGGCTGTCATCGGCCACGCCCAGAAGCCGGGCCATCTCTCTGACGCTGTGTGTGGATGCTGCGGCCGCTCGGAGCTCACCTGTGGTGAACGGGAGGTCGGTGATCGAGCGGTTCAGGCCGGGGAAGTGGCTCACGTCGATCCCGGCCGCCGCGATTCGCCGCCGGATGTGCGAGAGCGTTCCTGTGGCCGGTGGCACGCCGAGCTTCTGTACGACTTCACGCAGCGTCGTTGAGGAGGCGACTGCGTCGGCGATGGCTCTGTCCGTGTACTTGCGCCACGGGCTGCGCTGCTTGAAATGGCTGGTGTCGATGTCGTACGCGGCGACCTTCGCCTGCAGCGTCCGGCGCCGTCCGCCGCTCTCGCCGACTCCGAGACGACGCATGAGGTCGGCCCAGCCCTTCGACTCCGCCACGGCGGCGCTGAGCCGCTCCCTCGTGTACGCGCTCGTCCCCATCGAGTCGTCCCCTCCCCAGTACGGATCTCGTACGGACTAACGACCCGAATATCGGACGGTCACGCCATATCGCGTACGTGTCGCGTGTCGCGTACGGAAAACGGAACGGCCCGCACCGCCGTATCCGGGGTGCGGGCCGTTCCGGTGGAGGGGCTCAGACGGACAGGTCCCTCATGATCTTGGCCACATGGCCCGTGGCCTTCACGTTGTAGAAGGCGTGCTCGACCTTGCCCTCCTCGTCGACCACGACGGTGGAGCGGATCACGCCCGTCACCACCTTGCCGTACAGCTTCTTCTCGCCGAAGGCGCCGTACGCCGCCAGGGTCTCCTTGGAGGGGTCGCCGACCAGCGTGACCTTCAGGTTCTCCTTCTCGCGGAACTTCGCGAGCTTCTCCGGCTTGTCGGGCGAGACGCCGATGACGTCGTAGCCGGCGGCGGCCAGGACGTCGAGGTTGTCGGTGAAGTCGCACGCCTGCTTGGTGCAGCCCGGGGTGAGCGCCGCCGGGTAGAAGTAGACGATGACCTTGCGGCCCTTGTGGTCCGCGAGGGAGACCTCGTTGCCGTCCGCGTCGGGAAGGCTGAAGGCGGGGGCGGTGTCGCCGGGCTGCAGTCGCTCGCTCATGGCTGGCTCTCCTCGGAATGTTCGCGTACGCATTCCAGAGCCTAATGGGGTCTCATGGGGGTCTGGCGCGACCCGATCGCGGCAGAGCTGACAGACTGAACGTCAACGACCGATTACGACTACGGAGGCAGCGCGGTGTCGGATGCCAGGACCCCTGCGCAGATCGAGGCGGACATCGTCCGCCGGCGCGAGCAGCTCGCCGTCACTCTCGACGAGATCGGCATTCGGATGCACCCGAAGACGATCATCGGGGACGCCAAGGCCAAGGTCACCGCGTCCGTCGACCAGACGGCCGGACGTGCCTACGTCGCCGTCAACCGGGTCTTCTCCGACGTGAAGGCCCGCTTCACCCACGAGGACGGCGCGCCCCGCCTGGAGCGGGTCGTCCCGGCGGCCGTCGTGGCCCTCGCCGTCGTCGGTCTGATCGTCTCGTCCTCCCGCCGGCACAAGGCGTGACCCGGCCCGGCCACGGGCGACACGCGCGGGCAGGTAGGTTCACAGGGTGAGCGAGAACACGCACGACAAGCTGCCCATCCGGATGCTCCACGACCGGGTCCTGGTCCGCACCGACTCCCCGGAGGGTGAGCGGCGTTCCGGCGGGGGCATCCTGATCCCGGCGACGGCCGCCGTCGGCAAGCGCCTGGCCTGGGCCGAGGTGGTCGCGGTCGGTCAGAACGTCCGCACCGTCGAGATCGGCGACCGGGTGCTCTACGACCCCGAGGACCGCGCCGAGGTCGAGGTGCGGGGCGTCGCGTACGTCCTGATGCGCGAGCGCGACCTGCACGCGGTGGCCGCGGACCGCTTCCAGGGGACGACGGACTCGACCGGGCTGTACCTGTAGGACCGAATGAGCGAAAGGCCCTGGTGACCGGAGTCACCAGGGCCTTTGCCCGTTCTTTGCTAGCCTGGAGACACCCCGACGAGACGCGCCGTACCGGGTTTCACGACAAGACGACGCACCCCTGTTGATCCGTCTCGCGGAGGTTCGTCGTCATGGCCTGGGTCCTTCTTCTCCTCGCCGGCCTGCTCGAAGTCGGCTGGTCCATCGGCATGAAGTACACCGACGGCTTCACCCGCCTCTGGCCGAGCGTCTTCACGGTCGCCGGGATCGTCGCCTCGATGGTGCTGCTCGCCCAGGCCACCAAGACCCTCCCCATCGGTACGGCCTACGGCGTCTGGGTCGGCATCGGCGCGGCCGGTGCGGCGGTGCTCGGCATGGTGGTGCTCGGTGAGCCGGCGACCGCCGCCCGTATCTTCTTCGTCTGCCTGCTGCTCGTCGCCGTGGTGGGACTCAAGGCGACCAGCGGTCACTGACGCGTCGTACGCGAAGGGCCGGGACCGTGGTCGGGGCCGTGGCCGGGACCGTGGTCGGGGCCGCGCGACGCCGCGCCCGGTCCCGCCTCGCCCGTCTCGTACCAGCCCTCGGCCCCGTCCGGCGCCGAGGGGACGGGCGGCGCCTCCGCCCCCGGCATCAGCCGGAGCTCGAAGTCCCGGGCCGGTGTCCCGTCCAGGGCCTCGCGGGTGAACCGCCCCCAGATCTCGGCCGGCGCCCCGCCGCCGTCCATCCGCGGCCGTCCCAGGGCGCCGTACAGCGATTCCTGCGATCCGGACTCGGGGTCCTGGCCCATGAGCGCGACGACCGTCGCGAGCTCCGGGGTGTAGCCGGCGAACCAGGCGGCCCTGTCGTCCTCCGCCGTGCCGGTCTTGCCGGCGGCCGGGCGGCCCGCGGCCTGCGCGGCCGTGCCCGTGCCCGTCTCGACGACGCTCCGCAGGATCGACGTGGTCGTGTCGGCGGCCTCGCGGCTCACCGCCTGCCGGCGGGGGGCGGCGGGCAGGTCGAGCCGCCGGCCGTCGCGGCTGATGTCCTCGACGAGGCGGTACGTGCCGTTCCGGCCGTGCGCGGCGAGCGTCGCGTACGCCGAGGCCATGTCGAGGACGCTGGCGGTGGCGGGCCCGAGGGCGATGGACGGGGAGGCGGTGAGGTCGGGGGTGGAGCCGGGCAGGCCGAGGGCGATCGCGGTCCGCCGTACCTGCGAGGGGCCGACGTCGACCGCCATCTGGGCGTACACGGTGTTCACCGACAGGTCCGTGGCGGCGCCGACGGCGATGTCGCCGTAGCTCGCGTCGTCCTCGTTGGCGGGGTCGTACGAACCGCCGCTCCACCCTTCCACCGGGCGCCGGTTGGTGCCGTCGTAGAGGGTGTACGGGGTGATGGGCAGGCCCTGCTGGGTCTGGGCGCCGTTCTGCACGGCGGCCGTGAAGACGAAGGGCTTGAAGGTGGAGCCGACCTGGTAGTCGCGCCGGGTGGCGTTGTTGACGTACTGCTGGGTGTAGTCGACGCCGCCGTACATGGCGAGGACCTTGCCGGTCGCCGGGTCGACGGCCGCGGCCCCGACCCGTACGTACCGGTCGGCGGGGGCGCTCGCCGGGTCGAGCCGGGAGACGACCCGGTCCTCGACGGCGTCGACGAGGGCCTCCTGCTTGGCGGGCTCCAGGGTGGTGGTGATGCGGAAGCCGCCGCCGGCGAGGGTCTTCTCGTCGACGATCCCGTGGTCGGTGAGGTACTCCTCGACGGCCTGGACGAGGTAGCCGCGCTGGCCGGAGAGGGCGGTCGCGGCGCGGGCGGTCTGGGGGGCGGGGAAGCGGGCGGCGGCGCGGGCCGCGGGGCTGAGCCAGCCCTCGCCGACCATGCCGTCGAGGACGTAGTGCCAGCGGGCGACGGCCTTGGCCCGGTTCTCGGGGTGGGTGGTGACGTCGTAGGCGCTGGGGGCCTTGAGGAGGGAGGCGAGGTACGCGCCCTCGGCGGTGTCGAGCCGCTCGACGTCCTTGCCGTAGTAGGCGCGGGCGGCGGCCTGGATGCCGTACGCGTTCCGGCCGAAGTAACTGGTGTTCAGATAGCCCTGGAGGATCTCCTCCTTGCTCTTCTCGCGGCCGAGCTTGAGCGCGATGAAGAACTCCTTGGCCTTGCGGCTGAGGGTCTGCTCCTGCCCCAGGTAGTAGTTCTTCACGTACTGCTGGGTGATGGTGGACCCGGACTGGCGGCCCTTGCCGGTGACGGTGTTCCAGGCGGCGCGGACCATGGCCTTGGGGTCGACGGCGCGCGAGGTCTGGAAGTCGCGCTCCTCGGCGGCGAGGACGGCCCGCCGGACGGCGAGCGGGACCTGGTCGAGGCGGACGCTCTCGCGGTTGACCTCGCCGTCGCGGGCGAGGGGGGTGCCGTCCCGGTAGAGGTAGACGTTGGACTGGGCGACGGCGGCGGCGTTGGCGGGCGGGATCTCGACGAGGAGGTAGCCGGCGGCGAAGGCGCCGGCGAGCAGCAGCGCGCCGAGCAGGAGGGTCCCGAGGAGGGTCCGCAGGACCCGGCGGGGGCGTCGGCGCCGAACCGGGGCGGGGAGGGTGGGGTCCCTGGGTTCCCAGCGGCTCGGATGGGGATCGTCGTCATTCGTGTCGGAGGAAGGGGACATAGCACCACATACTGCACGTAACGTGAGGAAACTCCCTCAACCGACCCGAAGGTGGCGCGAAAACCGCTCGCGGCACGCCGGACGGGACCACTAGGGTCGTGCGCTTCGCCGTTCACCGCTCCGAAGGGACAGGCATGCTGCGGCTGTACGCGACGGTGGCCGCGGGCGGATTCCGGCGTTTCGCCGCCTACCGCGTGGCCACGGCCGCGGGCGTCTTCACCAACACCGTCTTCGGCCTCGTCCTCTCCTCCACCTACATCGCCCTCTGGCACGAACGGCCGAGCCTCGGCGGCTACTCCATGGACGACGCCCTCGCCTACGTGTGGATCGGCCAGGCGCTCATCACCGTCTGCGGGCTGATGGGCGGCGGCTTCGAGGACGAGCTGATCGAACGGATCAGGACCGGCGACATCGCCGTCGACCTCTACCGCCCCGCCGACCTCCAGGCCTGGTGGTTCTCGGCCAACGCCGGCCGCACCGCCTACCAGCTGCTCGGCCGCGGGGTCGCCCCGATGGCGGTCGGCGCGCTCGTCTTCCACTTCACGCTGCCGTCGGGGCCGGGCGGCTGGCTCGCGTTCCTGCTCGCGGTGGCACTGGGCTCGGTGGTCGGCTTCGCGCTCTGGTACCTGGTGGCGATGAGTGCGTTCTGGCTGCTCGACGGCCAGGGAGTGGTGCAGGTGGCCTGGCTGGCCGGCCTGTTCTTCTCGGGGATGCTGCTCCCCCTGAACGTCTTCCCGGGCACGCTGGGCGAACTCGCCCGGCTGCTGCCGTGGGCGTCGCTGCTCCAGGTGCCGGCCGACGTGTACCTGGGGAGGTACGAGGGCTGGGAGCTGGCGGGGGCGTACGGCTTCCAGGGCTGCTGGGCGCTGGTGCTGCTGGGGGCGGGGAGGGCGGCGCAGGGGGCGGCGACACGGAAGGTGGTGGTGCAGGGTGGGTAGGTCTCATGGGCCTCAGGTGGCCATGGCCGATTCGTGGCGCACATACGGGGAGACGGGGATACGGGCCTCCTGGCGCACGTACCGGATGGTCGCGGGCATGTGGATCCGCTCCACGATGGCGTACCGCTCCTCCTTCGCCCTGACCCTCGTCACCAGCTTCTGCGTCACCTTCTTCGACTTCGTCGTGATCCTCCTGATGTTCGGTCAGGTACGGGGCCTGGGCGGCTTCTCGTTCGCTGAGGTCGCCCTCCTCTACGGGACGGCCGGCACCTCCTTCGGGATCGCGGACCTGACGATGGGCTCGCTCCAGCGGATGGGGAAGCGGGTCAGGGACGGCACGCTCGACACGTTCCTGATGCGGCCGGCGCCGCTGCTCGCGCAGGTCGCGGCGGACAAGTTCGCGCTGCGGCGGTTCGGCAGGGTCGCGCAGGGCCTGATGGTCCTGGTCTGGGGGCTGTACCTGCTCCACGTGGAGTGGACGCCGCTGAAGGCGGTGCTGCTGCCGGTGACGGTGGTGTGCGGGGCGGTGATCTTCGGCGCGGTGATGGTGCTCGGCGCGTCGACGCTGTTCTGGATCCAGGACGCGGCGGAGGTCACGAACTCGTTCACGTACGGCGGGAACACCCTCCTCCAGTACCCGCCGACGATCTTCGCGCAGGACCTGGTGCGGGGTGTCGTGTACGTCGTACCGCTGGCGTTCGTGAGCTGGCTGCCCGCGCTGTACGTCCTGGGCCGGCCGATGCCGGCGGGGGTGCCGGAGTGGGCGGCGTTCACGTCGCCGCTGGTGGCGGCGGTCTGCTGCGGGGCCGCGGGACTGGCGTGGCGCGCGGGAATCCGCTCGTACCGATCGACGGGAAGCTGAGGCGTGATGCCCTTCATCGAACTGGACGGGGTCGAGAAGACCTTCACGATCCGACGCAGGACGGGCCTGCTCCGCCGGGAGAAGAGGGAGGTCAGGGCGGTGGACGGCATCTCCTTCGCGGTCGAGCGCGGGGAGATGGTCGGCTACATCGGCCCGAACGGCGCGGGGAAGTCGACCACGATCAAGATGCTCACGGGCATCCTCACCCCCAGCGGCGGCCGCCTGCGGGTCGCGGGCATCGACCCGTCGCGCGAACGCACCCGCCTGGCGCAACGGATAGGAGTGGTCTTCGGCCAGCGCACGACCCTCTGGTGGGACCTGCCGCTGAAGGACTCGTACCGGCTGACACACCGCATGTACCGCATCCCCGACGCCCGCTACGAGGAGAACCTCGCCCGCTGCGTGGACCTCCTCGACCTGGGCGACCTGCTCGACGTGCCCGTACGGCAGCTCTCCCTCGGCCAGCGGATGCGCGGCGACATCGCGGCGGCGCTGCTGCACGATCCGGAGGTGCTGTACCTGGACGAGCCGACGATCGGCCTGGACGTGGTGTCGAAGGCGAGGGTGCGCGAGTTCCTGAAGGACCTGAACGCCACCCGAGGCACGACGGTCCTGCTGACCACCCACGACCTCACGGACATCGAGCAGCTCTGCTCCCGGGTGATGGTGATCGACCACGGACGCCTGATGTACGACGGCGAGCTGGCCGGCCTGCACGCGGTGGGCGAGAGCGAACGGCTCCTGGTGGTGGACCTGGAGCGGGAGCTGCCCCCGATCACAAACGTGCCGGGGGCCCGTTTCGTACGGTCGGACGGCCCGCGTCAGTGGCTCGCGTTCCCGGCGACGGCGTCGGCGGCCCCGCTGGTGGCGGCGGTGGCGTCGAGACATCCCCTCCTGGACCTCTCGGTGCGGGAGCCGGACATCGAGGCGGTGATCGCGAAGATGTACGGGGGAACTCGGGAGGACCGCCGGGAGTCCCTGAGGTAGGAGGTCGAGTCGATGGTGAGTTTCTCGTACACGGCTGCGGACGAGGAGAAGAGCAGAGGCGTCCGGCGCATGAAGACGCTGGCCACGTGCCTGCTGCTCGTCGTGGCCGTGATCTACGGCCTGGCGACGTGGGCGCGGAACGCGGGCTGGGGGGCCTGGGCGGGCTACGTCGCGGCGGCGGCGGAGGCGGGCATGGTCGGCGCGCTGGCGGACTGGTTCGCGGTGACGGCGCTGTTCCGGCGCCCGCTGGGCCTGCCGATCCCGCACACGGCGATCATCCCGACGAAGAAGGACCAGCTGGGAGCGTCCCTTGGCACGTTCGTAGGAGAGAACTTCCTCTCGGCGGACGTGGTACGGGGCAGGCTGAAGGCCTTCGGGATCGGCCGCCGCCTGGGGACGTGGCTGGCGGACCCGGCCCACGCGGACCGGGTGACGGCGGAGGCGTCGACGGCCCTACGAGGCGCACTGACGGTCTTGCGGGACGCGGACGTCCAGGCGGTCGTGGGAGAGGCGATCACCCGCCGCGCCGAATCGGCGGAGATCGCCCCGGGCCTGGGCAAGACCCTGGAGAAGATCGTCGCGGACGGAGCGCACCGCAGGGCGGTGGACCTGATCTGCACCCGGGCGCACGACTGGCTGGTCACGCACGGGGACTCGGTGATGGACGCGGTCCAGGGCGGAGCTCCGGGCTGGACCCCGCGCTTCGTGGACCGGCGGATCGGCGAGCGCGTCTACAAGGAACTCCTCCGCTTCGTGACGGAGATGCGGGACATGCCGGGCCACCCGGCGCGCGGCGCGATCGACCGGTTCCTGGGCGACTTCGCGGCCGACCTCCAGGCGGACACGGACACCCGCGCCCGCGTGGAACGCCTGAAGTCGGACCTCCTGGCCCGCCCGGAGGTCCAGGACATCATCGCCTCGGCCTGGTCCTCGGTCCGGTCCCTGATCATCGCGGCGGCCGAGGACGACCGCAGCCAACTCCGCCTCCGCGCCCGCGCCTCCCTGATCTCCCTGGGCACCCGCCTGGCGACGGACGCGCGTTTGCAGGCGAAGGTGGAGGGCTGGGCGGAAGACGCGGCGGCGTACGTGGTGACGACCTACCGCCACGAGATCACGTCCCTGATCACGGACACGGTCGCCGGCTGGGACGCCACCCAGACCTCCCGCAAGATCGAGGCCAACATCGGCCGCGACCTCCAGTTCATCCGCATCAACGGCACGGTGGTGGGCGCGCTGGCGGGGCTCCTGATCTATACGGTGAGCAGGGTGGTGGGGGGCTAGTCAGCCCCGGTCACGGGTGACGGCCCAGGAGGTCAGGCCTTCCCGCGCGTCACGGCCCAGGAGGCGGCAGCCATGGCCCCGGCGACGGAGAACACGGCGGGCCAGGCCCCGATCTTCTTGGCGAGCGGATGGGACCCGGCGAACGCGGCGACGTACCCGGCCGTCAGCCCCACGGCAGCCTTGGCCCCACCCACCTGCTGCCACTCCCGCGCAGCCACGCCACCGGCGGCAGCGAGCACGACACCCCCGAGGGGCCGCTTCTTGGTCCACCGGGCAACGGCGTACCCACCGACGAGCCCGGCGGCGGCTATGGCGGGGGAGGGGATGCGGGGCATGGCGTGGGCCTCTCTGGTCTGGTCGATGGATCGCCCTTCGAGCGTACGGGAGTCCGTCCGGGAGTCATGTACGAGCCTTCAGGGCGCACTGGGGGCAATGCGTCTCGTCGCCGAGAGGGCGGAAGAGCATGGGCTGGGTGTGGTCACCGGCACATTCACGAGCACCTTCGAGGCGAGGCGAGAGCCGGTTGGCGGGCCGGGGAAGTTCCTTGGCGGGTACGTCACGCAGGAGGTACCGAACGAAACCGCCGGGCCGCTGTACGAGCGTCCCGGCACCGGGCAGGCAGCGCTGGATGTGCTCGTGGATGTCGCTGGAGGTGTGGCCGGCGTCGAGCCAGCGGGCGGCGAGGCGGGCGAGTTCGTCGCGCATGCCGGGCGGGATGTGGCGGAGGGCGGGGGAGAGAGCGGGGAGGGTGCCGATGACCGCGCGAGCGTCGTCGATCCGAGGGGACTCCTGGGCGGCCGGGGGAGGGTTGGGGGTGTCTTCCTCGGGGTCTTTCTTTGGATGACGGTCGGTGGACGGGGTCACCGGCTCGCCGACGGCCGGTTTCCGGGGACTCGGTACGACCTGCGGGGACGCGACGGGCTCGCGTCCGAGGAGCTTGGCGGCCTGGGCGGCGGTCAACGGCACACTGGAGACCAGCTGTTGGGTCACCCACCGTCCCCCGGCACCCTGCATGCGCCGCTCGTGCACGAACCCTTCCTCCTTGAGCTGCCTCTTGGCGCGTGCGAAGGCGCATGCCCCGATCCGGGCACGTTCGGCGGTGCGGGAGAGTGATTCGCGTGCGCCCTGGGGAAGGGAGAGCTGCCAGGTCAGAAGCCGAACGGCGTCGGAGCTGAGCCGGGGATGTCGGATGAGTTCGTGCGAGAACTGACTGAAGCCGCGCGAGGGCGCGTTAAAGTGCCGATAGATCACGGTGGAGTCGCTTTCCACGAGTGGTTCAGGCCCTCGCAGATGGCGCCAACCATCAGCGAGGGCCGTTTTGCGTGAAGCTAACGCAGACGACCCGCCCGGGTGGGCACGGTGAGTGAAGATCGCTCGTGTGGGTGACTGACTCCAAGCCGGGCTTATGCGTAGCGACCTGTCATGCTCAACGCCTTATAAGGGTGAAGGGTGTGGCGATGAAGACGATCGGGCTGATCGGCGGGATGAGCTGGGAGTCGACGGCGGAGTACTACCGGCTGTTGAACGAGTTCACGCGTGACCGCCTGGGTGGACTCCATTCGGCGAGGTGCGTGCTCTACTCGGTGGACTTCGCGGAGATCGAGCGGTTGCAGGTCCAGGGCCGCTGGGTGGAGGCGGGCGAGATCCTGGCGGCGGCTGCTCAGGCTCTGGAGGCGGCCGGTGCGGACATGGTGCTGATCTGCACCAACACCATGCACAAGGTCGCCGACCAGGTCGAGGCGGCGGTTTCGATCCCCCTGCTGCACCTGGCCGACGCCACTGCGGAGGCCGTAAGGGCGTCGGGCGTGCGCCGAGTCGGCCTGTTGGGCACGGCGTTCACCATGGAGCAGGACTTCTACCGAGGCCGTCTGGAAGCAGGCGGACTGGATGTGCGCGTCCCGGAGGCAGACGGGCGCGAGATCGTTCACCGCGTGATCTACGAGGAACTCTGCCTGGGCATCGTGCGGGAAGAGTCACGCGCCGCCTACCGGAAGGTGATCGCGGATCTGGTGGCTGACGGCGCGGAAGCCATCATCTTGGGCTGCACCGAGATCGAGCTTCTCGCGGGTTCCGAGGACAGCCCCGTCCCGGTCTTCCCCACCGCACGAGTCCACGCTGAGGCCGCTGTACGCGCAGCACTGAGGGCGTAACGGGGTACCCGGCTTCGTGGGCTTCTGGTGCGGCCGCCCTCTTTCCGAGTGTGGCGTCCTCCACCACCGCGTCAAGGGCGCTCCTTCGTCGCGTCGCTGCGCGATGGGCTTCGCCCACCCTTGACCCGGCGCCGGAGCCCGCCTTTTCACACTCGGAGGGCGGCCGGGGGCGGGGCCGCGCTTCCGGTCCGGGCAGTGTCCGGGGCGGGAGCGGCGGCCGGCAGGCCGGTGGGTGGAGGCTCGGTTTGCGGTGGGGGTGGGTGGGACCGGTTCCGTCTCGTCGGGGTGCGCGGCAGTTGAATGGGGCAGCCGGGCAGGGCTTAGCGGGTTGCGGTCGCCTGAAGCCCCGCCATTCGACGACCGACAGCCGCTAAGCGCCGCCCGGCTGCCCCATTCAACGACCGCGCGCCCAATGGACAGGACTGGTCCCACCCACCCCGGCTACGAACCCAGCCCCCACCCACCCCGCCGCACGGCCGACACCGAGGCCCGCCGATGCCCGGCCTCGCCACCCCACCAAGCACCTTCCACCCGCCTACGGCGGGAAGGGATTCCGCCGCCCCGGCGTGGACCCGTCCCCCCGGACCGCCCTCCGAGAGGTCTTTCGCTCCTGGAGGCGGCGGGTCAAGGGTGGCCGAAGGCCATCGCGCAGCGACGCGACGAAGGAGCGCCCTTGACGCGCCGCCGGAAGGAGCGACTCTCGGAAAGAGGGCGGTCCCACCAGAAGCCCACGAAGCACCCCCACCCCGAGAACCCCGCCCCCTGGACCAGAGGTCATGCGGACGGCGCTGGCTCGGCCCTCAGCGTTCGGAGGCGTCTCGCCAGTAGTCCGCGAGCATCTCGCCCGGCCACGCCGGCTGAGTGACGGGCCCGCGCGGGAGCATCTCTTGGAAGACCGCCACGAGGTCGACGACCTGGGTGCCGTCGTCGGCGTCGAGGTCCGCGACGTGCAGGTCGCGTCCGTCGACCTTGAGCAGTCGCGGAAAGGAAGTGGCCAGCCGGGCCGGACGCCGATGGTTGTGGTGAACGAACGTGCCCGTCGCCGGCCATGTGGGGTTGTCGCGGGGGCTGCGCGCATGAAGGGCGATATCGTCCGGGGATCCGAGGTTGAAGAACCACGTGACCTGGAGGTGCGAGAACTCCTCGATGCCTTGCAGGGTCTCCACGGGGAACTCCGGCCGCAGGCGGATGACCGACTCCACGCCGCCCTTGAAGTCGTCGAGCCGTCCCGTATGACCTCCGACGACGTCGGCGATGACCGGCACCTCGATGAACTGTGCAGGCACAGTCTGTCCTTCTTCCTTATTGGCAAAGCCACTTGTGAGATGAGCGGCGGCTCGGCGCCGTCAGATTACTCGTCGAAGCGCCACCCGGGCTCGCTCGTCGACCTCGGATACAGAAGGGATTCTGCGCCCTCGGAAAGGGGACAGGGTCGTCCGCATGGTGACGACAGCTTCCCTCGCCCTGCCGGACTGCACACCGTCCATCGCGTCCAGGGCTTGGGACCAGGTCTGGCACGCCGCCTCGACATTGCCCTGCCCAGCCTGGACGGCTCCCATGTAGCCGAGCGTGACAGCGTGGGTTCGACTGAAGGCGTCCGCCCTGCGGAGTCGAACGCTGGTACCGAAATGGCGCAGGGCACCGCTGAGGTCGCCCAGGGCCCACAGCGTGCGGGCGGTCTCATGCGCGAGGGACGCCTCTTGGAAGAACCACACGCGCTGGGGTTCGTCCTCTCCGACAGCGGCCTGGCCGAGGTCGGATTCGGCCTGGCGGATCGCGGCGATGGCGTTGCGCCGCTGGCCGTCGACGGCCAGCGCCCGAGCGCGTACAACGCCGATCAGGGCGCGCTCGCGAGGGGTGGCATAGTCGTACCTTTTGCGCTCGACGGAGGCGGTAGCGAGGTTCAAGGCGGCCCTGGTGTGCCCAAGGTCTATGGCCTGATGAGCCATCGCCCGCAGGATGTGCCCGGCAAGGGGAGCGTCGTCGGCCTCGGCGGCGAGCTTGAGCGCGAGGGTGAAGTAGCGCCGTGCGGCCTCGTGCTGGGTAGCGTCGAAGCTCATCCAGCCAGCCACGTATACGACTTCGGCTGCCGCTGAATACAGAGAGCGACGGGAGGTCTCACTGCGGAAGGCACCGCTGACGTACCGGGCGACGTCGTCGACGATGTATTGGTAGAGGGCAGTTCTACCGTCGATGCCGCCGTGCCGCTGATCGCGACGGGCGAAGAATTCGGTCATCTCGCGAACAGCCCGTACCTCGGTCTCGCCGACTCTGCGGTTCGGGCCAACCGCTCGAGAACGCGCCCGCTGCGGAGCCTCGTCCCACCACGGATCCCTGGGTAGGGCCAAGCCGCCGACGGAGTAGATGGCGGCGCCGGTGAGGAGTCGGCGGCGTTCGCGGTCCATGCTGTTTCTCCCCAGATCGACCAGAGTCGTCAGCGTGTCGGTGTCCCACTCGGACCCAGTGACGGTATCCGAGGCGTTCCCTGCGAGGCCGATCTCCGCGAGGGTGAGGGGACGCCCCAACCGTCGGGACAGAGTTTCGCGCAGGACATCAGCTGCCCGGCCCCGAGGCTGGGTTCCAGCGACCCACATGGCGACGTGCGAGCGCGTCACGCTGAGGAGTTCATCGATCCCGGCCTCCGCTGCGACACGTACCACCGCGGCAGCCACCACGGGCTGCGACCAACCCGTCTCCTCGATCACCGCGGCCAGTTCGTCGTTCCTGCGCGCCATGCTGCGCCCCTGTTCACAAGAGAACAATCTTTGACGGGTTTGACGGCATCGAGGCCTCGGTGGGGATGCCCACCCATCGCGAATCACGGTTCGCTGAAAGAACACGAAACCACCAACCGACAACGACGGGAGGGCAACTGGTGACTTTCAGCCACGTGGGTGATGAGGAAGGCCAAGCGGCCGCACTGTCGCCATCGGCGCCGCCGACTTCCTTGCGCCCCAAGCCGGTTGCCATGGAGCGCCGTGGAGGCAAAGGAACCCGAGGCCGCGATCACCCCGCACCCCCGCCCATCGGAGCCCCCGCCACGGCGACTGCCACCTCCTACCCGACAGGCCACCCCGCCTACTCGCAGACCCTCCCACGCGAGGCAGGGAGCGCCGCAGCCGCTCGCCAGCTGGTCCGAACGGCTCTGACTGTCTGGGGCCTGGATTCCCTGACCGAAGACGCCACGCTGGTGATCACCGAACTGGTCTCCAACGCAGTCGACCACAGCCGACTCCCGTCGATCCGCGTGCTCGTCTCCCGGCCTTCCGCGAATTGTGTCCGCGTGGGCGTGGTCGACCGCTCCAGGACCATCCCGATCCTGAGAACGGACTCCAAAGGCGACCGACTCCGGGGCCGGGGTCTGCTCCTGGTCGACACCCTCACGGACGAGTGGGGCACCGAGCTGTACCGCTGGGGCAAACAGGTCTGGGCCGAGCTGAAGGAGACCGAAGCATGAAGGACGGGAAGCCCTGGGTGGGCGATCAGGTACACGACGAGGCCACCAACAGGAAGGCCATCGTGACCGACGTCAGAGGAGGATCTGTGTACGTCCTGCGCCATGTCTGGGGCGGTGGCGACACTTGGGAGGCCGAGGACCCTGAGCAGCTCACGGTGACAGCGCCGGCCGGCGAGCGGCCGCACCACGCTCAGAACCTCAAGACACCCGACCAGGAGGGACCGCCGCACATGGGCAGGACCGAGTACTACAACGACCCCCACGCCCCCAAGGCCAACACCCTCATCCCCGCCAGCAACCTCCTGGTCGTCGACGACAGCGGCGCCATCCTCCTCCAGCGCCGCCGCGACACCGGCCAGTGGGCCCTACCCGGTGGCGCCCAGGACATCGGCGAGACGGCAGCCGAGTGCGCGGTACGCGAATGCCTGGAGGAGATCGGGATCATCGCCGAGATCACCGGCTTTCTCGGCGTCTGCAGCAACCCCCATCACATCGTCGCGTACACCGACGGCGAGATCCGCCAGCAGTACGAGAACACGTACATCGGCCGTCCCACCGGCGGCGAGCCCACCATCAACGACGAGGCTGACGGCGTCCGCTTCGTCCACCCCGCCGACCTCGACCAATACGACATCCACGCCAGCATGCGCCAGCAGATCGGCGACTACCTGGCCGGCACCTACCCCTACCTCGGCTGAGCGCTCGACGCCGCAACGGCCGGACCCCGCCGAACGAGTTCGGTGGCAGCTACGGCGAGCCGGAGGGCGCGGAGCGTGACGCCTCTCGTTCGGTCAGGCGCCGACGCCGCCGGCCTAACGAGGGGTTGCTCGGGGTTGGGGCGCAGGTGTGCCTCTGGTCAGGCTGCCCTCTTTCTGAGTGTGGCGACCTCCACCACCGCGTCAAGGGCGCTCCTACGTTGCGTCGGCCACTTGGAGGGCGGTGCCGGTCGGTCGGCGGGCGCCGCCCCGGGGTGACGGCCCGCCGCGGTGCGTCACTCCAGCACGTGTGCGAAGAATCCCACCTGACGGTCGTCCGGGGTACCGATCAGCAGCGCGCGATCGAGCAGGATGTTGTTGTATTCGCAGCTCGTCTCGGGCAGCATCGCGCAAGCGTGGCATGCCGCCAGGTTCGTGCCCCCCGCTCCGGAGGAGCGTGTCTCGATGCACAGGGGGTCGGCGGAGCACCAGGTGGCACGCTGCAGGGCCGAGTGAAGCGCCTTCGCGAGTCGGGTGGGCTCGCCCTGGGCGACCACGCCGCCGAGACTGCCTGCGGAGTCGCTGGTCGCCGTGTAGACGAGGAAACCGGCCATGGTGTCGTCCGTGTACAGGCGCTCACGCAGTGCTCCGGCCGGGTATCCGGCCTCCAGACTCCATTCGTTGATCAGCGCGTGCGCCAGTGTGTGCAGCAGCACCATCCGGGGGGTGGCAGGAGAGGGAGGCACCTCCGCGGGGTCGGTGGCCCGTTCTCTCAGAAGGCGGTCGTGGTTGGCGCGCATGCGCTCCACCCGGGCGGCCACCGCGACCGACTCCGCCCAGTTGTCCAGCCGGTGCTCGTCGAGGCGCACGAAGACGCCTTCGCCATGCACCTCCATCGCGGGGAGCCAGTCGGTCGGACTCAGCGAGAGGGCGGCCTCGTGGCCCTCGGAGCTCGTCTCCGGGTCCGCGATGCGGGTGAACGCCTTGAGCGCCCGTACCTCGCGCAGGCGCTTCACCAACATGGTCCTGTCGACGCCATAGGGGGAGAGGACCGAGATGTCGGAGACGGGCGGCTCGCAGACGAACTGTTCCTCGCGCCCCTTGTCCCGCAGGGCGTTGCCGGCCGACAGCTGTTCGTACTCCTGTCGACGCAGTGCCTGGTGGCGGTTGGCCGCGCCGACGTCCGCGCCGCCCTCGGGGGTCGGATCCTCCTCTTGTTCGGCCGCCAGCAGGTCCATGACCGCGTCGACCGAGACCGAGTCGTCCCCGCGGAACGCTCCCTTGAGGTAGATCTCGATCTCCATGCGTGAGGAATAGCCGCGCAGGTCCTCCCAGTGTTCCGCGAGCTTGTCGGCGAGACCGTCGCTCCACGGAGGGATGGACAGGGCGGACTTCAGCACCGGCTGCCAGACCGCCGACGAACCACGCTGGAGGGTGCGGGGCGACTTCGAGCAGAACTCGGCGGGAGCGCCTTCGAGCCAGGGACGCTTGCCCTCGCAGCGGACCTTGAGGTCTCCCAGGGCGGAGCGGCGGAAGGCGCCTTCCATGGAGACCGCAGGCACGCCGCAGGTGCACGAGACGACGATGGAGCGCAGCGAGGCGCTGCGACCGGAGAACGCCAGGCTCATCTGTCCGCCGCAGTGTCCGGTCGCGCCTTCCTCGCGGTTGCCGCGGTGCAGCCACTTCCAGTAGGGGAAGTCGTCGAGGTGCCCGTCCTCGCACGCCACGACGAATCGGGACGGCACGAGCGGCTCGTCGTCGCATTTCGTGCAGATGTTCTTGCCCGGAGGAGGGTTGAAGCCCTTGACGTGCTGCAAGGACCGGCACTGCGGACATGAGTGCCACAGGGGGAAGCGCCGGACGCGTACCCCGTCCTTGCTCCCGTCGTCGGAGGCCGGTGGCAGTCGGAAGTGGCGCACGCCCAGGACCCGGGCGAGCCGGTGTTCGTGGATGATCGGCGCCTCGTCGAGCTGCCAACTGTGGTGGGCCTTGTCGATGCCGGAGACGATGAAGGACTCGTTGTCGACGGCGACCAGGGATCCCACGCCGTACGTGGTGATCATCTGGGCGCGGCGGACCGACCCACGACGGGGCAGGTCGAAGCGGGGAGCGGCCGGGAGGCCGTCGGCGCCGCGGCGCCGACGCTCGCGGGGCGGGGTCATCGGGAAGCCTCCATGAAGAGAGCGGACTCGGCGTCGACGTCGCGCAGGCTCCACAGGGTGGACCAGGCGTCGGCGCCCTCCGATTCGTCGTCGAACGGTCGGAGGAGGGCGGGGGTGGGATTGCCGTGCTTGGGCTCGTACAGGAGTCCGCCGTGTGCCGCGGCCTTCCGCTGCCACCAATCGACGAACTCGTCGAACGCGTCCGAGGTGTCCTGCAGTTCTTCGGGTGCCACCTTGGAGACGCGGCTCGTCAGCAGTGGCTTGATCTCGGAACGCAGGCGATCCACATACGTGTCGATCCGGCCGGCGTCGGCGTTCTCGCGGGCCTCGGGGATGAGGATGCGGGCCAGAGCCACGACCACGGCGTGTAGGCCGCGGTCGCGGGACCGGGCGGAGAACGGTGTGACCGACGTCGACTCGACCTCGCGGTAGAGCGCCGAATGGAAGTGCAGGAAGTTCTCGTAGTGCGAACGGTCACGGGAACGGACCGAGTTGAGCATCACGGCGACCAGACCCGGGTGAGCTCGGCCCACGCGGCTGGTCGCCTGGATGTACTCGGCCGTGGTCTGGGGTTGCCCCATCACCGCCATCAGGCCGAGGCGGTTGACGTCGACGCCGACGGCGATCATGTTGGTCGCCAGGAGGACGTCACGGACATCGGGATCCGGGTAGCGCTTTTCGATCTCCTTGAGACGGGCGGGGATCAGGCTCGCGTCGACGCGGCTCGTCAGCTCCGAGTAGCGGTCGGAGATCCGTACGTCGGTGCCGTCGCGATCGGCGAGAAGCCGCAGATAGTCCTCGACGTCGTCGTTCACCTGGAGTTCGGCGGCGGACAGCAGACGGAGACTGTTGAAGTAGCCGACCAGCGTCCAGTAGGTGTCCCGGACCTCGTCGCTCGTCTCCGCGCGCATGGCCTGGTGGAGGAGGGCCGCATAGGTACGGATGAGGAGGGTCGACTGGCTGGTGCCGGGGGCGAGCAGGCCTACGTAGCGGCGGCTGGCCTTGCGCGCGCGGTTGGTCTCGACAGCGAACCAGGAGTCCCGGGCGTCCAGACCGGCCGGGGGGAACTGGTGCACGTTCCGATCGAAGAGGTTCCGTCCCTGGTCCGCCGCGCGACGGATGGTCGCCGTGGAGGCGATCACCTTCGGCTCGTCAGCGAGAGCGTCGACAGCCGTCTCGTACAGGCCGGTCAGGGTGCCGAGAGGACCCGAGATGAGATGGAGCTCGTCCTGGACGATCAGCTCGGGAGGCGGCGTCGTGTCGCCGGGGCGGTCTCGGTTGAACAACGTCGCCGTCTTCTCACGCCACGGCATGGACGCGAACTTGTCGACCGTGGCGATGACGAGGGTGGGGCGGGCCTTGTAGACGGTCTGGTCCACCAGGTGTACCGGGAGCCCGGAGGCGAAGTCGCAGTCGGGGCCGGGGCAGCGTACGTCCATGCGGACGTCGTCCACGTCCACCGAGTAGTGGTGGGCGTCCAGTGCTGTCCCGCACCACGGACAGGCGTGGAGCTGTACCGGGTTCTCCTTCTGCAGGCTCTGGCCGCCCCGGAGCTTGTCCAGCTGCTTGTCGGCCGTGTCCAGGTCGTTCGGCGTGGCCGACTTCCCGACCCACATGCCGATCGAGATGGTCTCGTCGCCCAGAAGAGCGGGATCCGCCGCGCGCATCCGTTCCATCGCGCAGATGAGGATCGTGGCGCGCTCGAACTGCTGGAGGGTGAGCAGACGCAGGGTGTACCGCATCAACACGGTGACACCTCCGCCATTCCCTTCGAGGCGCAGCCGGCGCAGGAACGTGGTGAACGCGATCAGGCCGAGGTAGGCCTCGGTCTTGCCACCACCGGTGGGGAACCACAGCAGATCCGATACCCGGCGGTCGGGGTGGTTGGGGTCGTCGATGCCGCGCAGGCACAGCAGCATGAACGCGATCTGGAACGGATACCAGCGCTGCGTCGCCAGGTCGGGCTCGCCCTGACGTCCTTCCTTCACCCAGGCGCTCCGGGCGCGCTGCTCGGCCATGGCCCGGTTGGCGAGCCGGAACGCCTCCATGACGTCCGGCTTGTCACTCAGGAGCCCGATTCCCTCGCGGATCCGTCCGAGGGCCTCGCGACAGGCTTCGAGTCTCTCCTGCGCGGCGTCCTCGTGCGGTGTCCCGGCAAGGGCGGTGGCCTCTGCGGCCTTGGCCTCGATCCACTGCTCGTAGCCGTCGGCCAGTCCGCGCAGCGTTTCGAGGACCTTGGCGTCGGGACGCTCGGCGAGGCCGAGCATGTCCAGCGCAGAGCTGTCGATCTCCGGGTTGGAGTCGGTCAGCAGCACCTCGTGCGTGGGCACGAACTCGGAGCGAATCTCGTCGATCGCGGCACGTACGACGTCGGTCAGACCGATCGGCGGCGGCGTCCACTCCCAATGGGCGGAGCATCCGTGGCCCATGGCGAAGGTGGGGGCATGACGATGGAGCAGGCGGCTGGTGGCCGTCTCCGAGTCGACGGCGGACAGCGCGGCGGGACGCTCGACGAAGGCGGACGCTCCGCCGGCGGCCCGCACCCGCAGGCTCGGCTGGAAGAGGGCGAAGGCGTCCTGGAGCTCCTTCTCACCCACGACGTGGGCGTTGATCAGAGTGACGGTGACGGTGACGGTGCCGGAAGGGGAGTCGATCGGCCGTACGAGGACGTGCAGCTGGACCTCGTCAGGTACGAGATCCTCTGTTACGACCCCCGGTCGCGTGATGTCGATCGTCTTCTCAGGCAGCTCCAGCTCCCGGCGCCGCCAGTGCTCACGCTGGTCGCTCGTGGTCCTGGCCTCCGCCCGCCGAGCCGACAGGGGTCGTCCCTCTGCGTCGACCGGATCGTAGACGGCGGCTCGTGCGCGGATCACGATCTCGGAGGCGATCTTGGGTGCGACGGCGAAGGTGAGGCCCATCGTCGAGGGGCGGCGGTCGCCCGACACCGGAGGGTCGACGGAGGTGTCGGTGTCGTCCGGGCGGTTGGTGCCGAGCAGGGGGGCCTCGTCCAGACCGTCCTCCTCGGCGATGTCCTCCAGCTGTTCCGCCCGGGCCTCGCGGCCGGCGGCCCGGGGGAACAGCACGCCGATCGGGTAGCGGGTGATCGGGGCGTCCTGCGTGAGGGTCTCGTCCGGGTCGTCCCCGGCGTCGGCGTCCGGCCCGAGGAGCTCCCGCCGCAGCCGGGCCACCAGCTCCTCGCGGACCCGGTAATGCTCGGTGTGCGGACTGGTCCCGTGCGTCATCCCTGTTCCTCCCCGGCGCGCTCGCCGCGTCGATACCTTCCGATTCCGGTGATCCGAGGGGCGATCCACACCCCGTTCCCGCCGAGCCCGGCGTTGGTGCCGGCGGCTGTGCCGCCTGCGACCGTCTCCAGAGTGTCCACCCGCAGGCCGACGATCTCGCCCGGCCAGGTGATCTCCCAGGACCGTGAGACCTTCTCCACGGCGTACAGGTCTCGACGGAAACGCTCGGAGGCCTCGCCGACGACCTGGTCGCGATGGAGCAGGTCGTACGGCGGACTCTGCTCGGGTCCCGCCGGTACGGGGTGACGCATACGAAGCGTCACCGCGTCCCCGGCGCGGACGTGCTCCAGCAGGTAGGTCTGTGTTGTGGTCGCGTCCATGCTGGCCGAGCAGGGGGGCGTGTCCCGGTGCACGTCACCCGCCACGGCCTGGATGCCGTACCGCTCGTAATTCTTCCAGCCGCCCAGGTACCAGCGCCCGGTGGGACGGTGACGCCTTATGCGGGAGGTGTCGGGGCCGGTGACGTGGTAGAGGTCCTCGCGGGCCCGGGTCATGGCGACGTAGAGGGCCCTCGCCTCCGCGGGCACGTCGAGGTCCTCATGGGCTTTGCGCAGCTCGTCGAGGGACGGGGGCGACAGCAGCAGTACCCGGTCGTACTCCAGGCCCTTGGCCCGGTGCACCGTCGAGACGATCAGTCGGGCCGTCTCCGGATCCGCCAGTTCGTCGGGGAAGCGCCCCTCGGCCACCAGACGTCCCAGGGCGGTGACATCGACCTGGCCGCGTCCGGTGCGACGGGTCGCGGCCCGCGAGAGTCGCCAGCAACGTTCGGGTTCCACCCCGGCCGGGAGCGGTATCCCCGTGAGCAGTTGCAGGAAACGCGACTCGGTGAGCGTCAGGGACTCCGCACGGCGCAGCAGCTCGGCCACCCAGTACGGCACGGGACGGTCCTGCAACGACCGCTTCAACGCGTGCTCCACCCCGTGCTCGTGCAGCAGCTCCGACATGGCGAGCGACTGACGGTTGTCGCGGGTCAGGATCGCGCACCGGCCCGGGAAGGCTCTCAAGGTGCCCAGCGCGAAGTCACTGGTCGGCTTCCCGAGGTCCGGCAGGTCGAGGAGGCGCTCGCGCAGTTCGGCGTGGAGCGCGGCGGCCGTGTTCTCCGCGCCGTCCGGCGAGGCGGCCAGGTTCTGCAGGCGGGGCCCCAGCGTGAGCGCTGTGCGGGCTTCAGGGGTCGTCGCCCGGAAGTTCTCGGTCAGATGGAGTTCGACGAGGTCGTCGTACGAGGTCCGGAGCCAGGTGAAGAAGAGGTCGGTCTCCTTGGCACGTTCCTTCGGGTCCTCGATCTGGAAGCCGTAGATGCCCTGTGCGGAGTCGCCGACCACGGTGAAGCCGCACGAACGCTGGAAGCGGTCGAGCAGGGCCTCCACCAGCTCACGGCGGTCGCCCACCAGATCCTGCGCCTCGTCGATGACCACGTGGGAGGGCGCCCCGAGCTGCCCGGCCTCCACCGCGCCCTTCTCGATCGCCGCGGTGGCGGCACGGATGCGCTCGTCGAAGCTGCGGGTCTTCCACTCCTCGTCCGGGTACGCCCCGGCGAGCAGCTGGTACGCCCACGAGTCGAAGGTCTGGACACGGACCCGCTCCGCCCGGTCGCCGTGCCGGGCGATCCGGTCCCGCAGTTCCCGGACGGCGGCCCGGGAGAAGCTCAGGACGAGGATCTCCCCGGCCTCCAGGGCCTCGTCGGGATCCTCGTGCCCGACGAGGGCGTCGAGACGCCGCACGACCGTGTGGGTCTTGCCCGAGCCCGCGCCCGCGGTGACCAGGAGGCGCGTGTCCCAGGGGAGGTCGACGACGGCCCGCTGCTCGACGGTGAGCGGAGGACTGGCGTCGTACGGGTCGGTCACTTGCTGCTCCACAGGTGCTCGAACTGGGTGAAGGCGAGAGCGGTGTCGAAGTTTTCGACGGTGTCGCGGACGTTGAGGATCAGGCAGGTCTCCTTGCCGCCGTTGAGCGGCCCGCGCAGGCCGCGCCCGATCATCTGCTGGTACACGTTGGGGCTGTACACCGGGCGGGCGACGATCACGGCCCGAGTCGCGGGGGCGTCGAATCCCTGGGTGAGGACGCCGTAGTTGGTCAGGACCCGGGTGCGGCGCTCACGGAAGTCGTCGATGCGCCGGCGACGGTCGCCGGGCGAGGTGGTGGAGTCGACGGAGGAGGCGGTGATGTTCCGGTCGCGGAGCCTGGCCGCCAGGGACTTGGCGTGGTCGACCGAGGTGGCGAACACCAGCACCGGCCAGTCGTCCGGCATGTCCGCGATCTCGTCCAGGATGCGGGCGTTCCGGTCGTGGTCGTTGGCGAGCCTCTGCTCGGCCGTCCGGGACAGGATGCTCATCTGTTCGGCGTACTGCTTCTCGTCCCGGTCCAGGGTGATCGTGCCGCCCTGGAGGAGACGATGCTCGACCTGGGCCAGCACACCGAGTTCCTGGAGTTCGGCGTACGCGTCGTCGTTCGTGAAGACACCCTTGTCCAGGCGCCGGCCGCCGAAGCGGTTGATCAGGCGGCGGGTCTCCTCCTGGTTGGTGTTGCGGAAGGGCGTCGCCGTGAGCCCCAGGAGGTGACGGTCCGTGCGGGAGGCTGTCAGGCCCAGGTGCGCCAGGATCTTTGTGTAGCGGGGGGTGATGGCGGTGTGAGCCTCGTCGACGATGACGAGGGCGGCGTTCCGCAGCCACTCGTAGGAATCGGCTTCGATGCAGTTCGACTGCTGGAGCTTGGCGTCCGTGGCGACCACCAGGTGCGGCCGATCGGTGACCGGTCCGGCCTCGTGCGACGCCCACAACCTGTTGATGACGAGCGGCTTGTTCGCACCGACCTTCTCCCAGACGAACTTC
The DNA here is from genome assembly GCF_014203895.1 of Streptomyces nymphaeiformis. Lineage (GTDB taxonomy): Bacteria > Actinomycetota > Actinomycetes > Streptomycetales > Streptomycetaceae > Streptomyces > Streptomyces nymphaeiformis. The sequence continues at coordinate 146,452 of NZ_JACHJY010000001.1, forward strand.
CAGCTCTGCACGGCCTGCTCGCACAGCTCCTCGGTCTGGGCGATCCACAGGATCGGTCCGTCGAGTTCGCCCGCCTGCTTCACCCAACGGATCACCGCCTCCGCCGTGACCCGGGTCTTGCCCGCGCCGGTCGGCAGGGACAGCATGCCGCGCTGCGGAACGATGCGGTCCAGCATGGTGAAGACATTGGCGGCGAGCCGCTCCTGGTAGTCGTGCAGGCGGGGGAAGTCCCGAGGTCCGTCCACTTCGATCTGCGGAGCCAGGGACGGGGTCCGGAAACCGGCGAAGGAACCAGGGAAGCGGAGTTCCGCCACGAAGGACACCGCGGTGGAGGCACCGGTGAAGGACGACGGGGCGTGGCTCGGGTAGAGGTTCTGCAGGTCGCGGACGTGGACCTGGAGGATGCCGTCCTCATGGGCGTTGAAGGCCATCCGCGCGATGCGGTGGCCGTCGGGCTCCACTCCGCCGTTCTCCGCCCGCTCGCTGTCCATGAGACCCGGGGGAAGACGGTCCCGCAGGGCTTCGGCACCCAGGAGCAGCAGCAGCTTCGTCTCCACGTCGGTGGCCTCGCGCACGGCCTTCAAGGTGGCCTTGACCTTCTGGTCCTCCTCCTGGCGCCGCTGTGCCTCCAGGACCTGCCGGCAGCCGGATTCGCCCATGTGCCAGCGCAGTTCACGGTCCACGGCCATCAGGGTCTCGAGCGCGTCGGAGGGCTCCAGCACGAGGATCGTGGATCCTCGCAGGCTGCTGTTCAGGGTCCGGGGCTGCATGCCGTTGGGGGTGCGGGTCACCTCTTCCAGGACCTTGCACCGTTGCAGGGTGTACGGGTCCACCTGCGAGCCACGCATCTGGCGCAGCGTGGGGTACAACTCCTTGAGCGGGATCGGGTCACCGATGTCCTCGCTCCGCGTCTCGCGGCTGATCACGTCGGCGTACGGCAGCATTCCCCACTGCTTGACGAGGAGCGCGGCATCCTCGGCAGACGCGGTCAACAGGGCGGGGAGTCGCTCGGCCCGCAGAGCCTGGTACTCGCCCTGCGAGGAGGCCACGGCGATCTCGCTGTCGGGGCGCGTTCCCCATTCGTCGCCGATGCGGCATCGGGTCAGCGTGTCCTCGGAGAAGGGCACCTCCAGACGGGTCAGCAGCACGTACGTGTTCCCGACGAAGGCGTCGTCCTCGCTCTGCTGGAGCTTCTCCTGGAGATGGTCCCAGAAAGAGCCGGGCACGTTCTCGACGCTGGTGGGAAGCCGCAGTTTGCGGGCTTTCTCGGAGCTGATGTCCGCCACCGGCAGGACATCGCTGTACGCGGAGAGCTGGGGACCGACCGCCTCGGTGACACGGCGGAGGCCGTGGGAGGTCGGGACGAGACCGTGCCGCATGAGCATCCACCGGATCGGGGAGGTCACGGCTCGTCGGGTGCTGACCTGGGCTCCGACCTGGAGGGTCCAGTTGTCGACGAGGGAGTCCTCGGGCAAGGTCTTCAGGAAGAGGGCACGGGCCTCGTCGGAGAGGCCAGGAAGCAGATGCAGAGGGCCGCCGACCGCCGCGCCCTCCAGCCTGATCCTGGCGAGGGTCGGGCGGTTGGGCTGGTCGGAGGGCAGGGACGCGCAGTACGCCTTGTGCAGGGACTCCCGGTACTGCTCGAACCAGGCCTCCTCCTCGGGGCGGTGTCCCCCCGTGGGTCGGTCACGCAGTCCCACCTCGCGGAAGAAGGTCATGTCGTCGGAGTGGAAGCGGGCGTCCACGGCGATGCCGGGATCCGACTCCGGGGTCACGACCGGACCGGGCAGCAGGCAGTTCCGCATCGGGTGGAAGCGTCCGCCCGAGGTACGCACGTGCAGGGTGGCTCGCGGGTCGGGCACCCGCTGGATCACCTCGTGCGACAGATGGCTGCTGCCGGCCTGGTGGAACAGCTCCCAGAACCGCGTCCATTCCTGAGGTCCGTACGTGCCGAATCCCTGTTCCAGGACGCTGACGAAGCGCCCCCGGACATCGGCCTCACGGATGCCGAGGGCGGTGAGGGCGCTCGCGAGCGACAGGTCGTCGGACAGGGCGCTGTCGACGTAGACGAGGGACTCGCGCAGTCCGTCCTGATCGGTGCGGCGGAAAACCTTGCCGACGACCGGAGCGACCATGCCGTTTTCCTCGGTCAGCACGATCCGCGAGTTCCGGGCCTCGTCGGCGTACGGCGAGGACGACTGGATCATGCTCGCGACGATGCGGATGGCGGTGGCGGACGCCGCGGCGGTGCCGTCGGTGACCAGGGCCTCCAGCCATTCCCGCACCGAAGCACGCTCGCGCTTGGCGGCCTTGAGGATGTGATCCGTCTTGCCGGCGCGGAGGGTGTCGGCCTCCGCCGACGGGTGCAGCCAGTTCGTGGGCCGGCCGGGGTAGGAGTTCCACAGGGTCAGCCAGCCGGCCACCGTCTTGTTGTCCTTGCCCAGGGACGGGTGGATGTTCAGGTCGCGCGGCACCTGCAGCCGGCCGTCCTGGTCCGGCAGGGAGGGGCGGTGGGCGGTGGCCTCCCAGATCTGCTCGGTGAGGTAGCGGTCCGCCCAGCTGACCGTCTCGGACTCCCGGGGCCGGCCGGGGAGGAGCGGGAGATACGCGGCAGGATCCTCGGCGGGAGCCAGCTGGGGCAGCGACTCGACCACCAGCCGGGCCGCCACACGGATCATCTCCTGGTTGAACGGCGAGGAGTCCAACAGGTTCTGACGGTCCTCGTTGGTTTTCCAGGCACCGTTGAGGATGCCGCTCAACGTCGTCTCGTACTTGGTGGGAAAGAAGGACCAGAAGCGTCCCCGGCCCTTGGGAGAGGAGAGGAGCCCGCCAGCGTCCTTCTCGTACTCGCGCACGGCCCACGAGATGTCGAGGGCGACCCGGTCATGCAGTTCACCCGCACTGGAACGAGCGGCCGCCGTGGGCTCATGGGCGAGCGTGAACACCCGCCACCTGTTGGCCGAGGGCGGGTTGCCGGAGCGTTCCTCCCGCACGGTGTGCAGTTCCCGGTCGCGCTCGACAGTGAGGGTCCGTCGCACGACGGGGCGCGGGCGGCGGTCCTCCAGGACCACCTTGGCGACGTGCGGGGAGAAGAACTGGAAGCCGACGGGGAACTCCTCCCGGTCACCGGCCGAGGAGCCTCCGTGCATGTCCTTCCCGAGCCGCTCGGCGGCCCCGTGGAGGAGCGGGAGACGTACGACGGTGGTGGCCCAGCCGAGGAGTTCGTCGAGCACGGGATCGGAGGCACGCTCGGCTGCGTCGTCCAACGGGCGGGCCATCCGGAGCACAGGAGCCTCGAACTCCTCGCCCAGACGGGCCGTGACTCCGGCGACGGAACGGATCTGTGCGTAGGCCCACTCGCGGTCGAAACCGAAGGAACCGGTACGGCTGAAGAACTGAGGGGCGTCGGTCACGACGAGTACGGACTTCACGCCTACGCCGAAGCGCCCGATCTGACCTCCGCGCTTGCGCGACATGCTCATCCGGAGAATCGTCTCGGCGCCCTCGGGGGTGACGGGGGTGCCCTCGTTCGCGCAGTAGAGATGGGTGTCCGTGAGGACGACGTGGACGGATCCGCCGGGCTCGGCGGCGATCTCGTCCGCGGCGTTCTGCACCAGTTCGAAGAGCTGTCGGTCGCCGTATCCGCCCTGGGTGATGCGCCTTTCTCCGTTCGCGTGCTCCGGAATGAGGCCAGGGTCGACGGCGTACGTCTGGAGGACGCGAGAGGACTGCTCGATCACGGTTGCGAGCACAGGAGTCGGTTCGAGGGACACGGGGCTCCGATTCTGGAGTGGCGACCTGATAGCAGAGGAAAGGGTTTGGGGTGATGGGTCGTCAATAGTGCTTTATTGCACGGGTGGTGTCGTAGACGTTGTGTCGACGAGGGTGGTTCCTGGCCGCATGTCGAGTATTTTCGGGGGCGGTGGCGATTGCGAAAAGAGGAGGGAGTTCTGACGCTGTGCGGAATGTTCCTGGGCGTCATCGCATGTGCGGCCACCGAAGGAGCGAAAAGGAAGGCGGCACACTTCTACCAGGGCGTCGGAAATACGTTTCTTCCGAGGCGGGTGGGGCCGCTGAGGTGAATGTACTCGGCCTTGTCGAGGGCGCGCAAGAGTGATCGCCGCATCCTTTCTTCTGTATGAATAGGGGAAATCGTGGCGAATCGTAGAATTCGGGGCAAAGGGTGTCGCCGATGGGCGGATTCCGGCCTTGCTGGCTCTGTCAAAGGTCGTTTGACAGGGGGTGCTCTGTCAAACGGGCGAGTAGGCTGGGAGTGCTGTACGAGACGCGTGGAGCAGGATTCGAGAGCAGGTGACCGTGGAAGCAGGCGAGGACTTCGGTCCATGGCTGGCGCGGCAGTTGAAGCTCGCCGACATGACCCAGACCGAGCTGGCCCTGGCCGTGGACGTGACGCGTGCGGCCGTGTCGGCCTGGATCACCGGCAGGGCGACCCCACGCCCCGAGGCGATCGAGCGCATCGCGCGGGCCTTGAACACGGATTTGGCCACGGTGCACACCCGCACCACCGACACCCAGGCCGGCCTTCCCGTGGGGTGGTACCACCGCCCCGGACACGCGGACGGAGGCCGGGAGTTGGGCAACGCCGCGGCGTTCGCCTTCGACGCCGACGTGTCGGTCCTGGCTCGTGAGACCTGCCAGAACAGCCTCGACGAGCGGCTCACCGCCAACGGGCAGCCCGTGAGGGTGCGTTACACCCTGCACGAGTTGACCGGGGAGGACCTCGCCCGCTTTCGCGAGGTCATCCAGTGGGACGACCTCTACCCGCACTACGAGGCGGTGCGGGAGCAGAAGCAGAAGGTCGGCAGGGTCGTCGACGCGGGGCTGCGCGACATGTACGAGCGTGACCGTCTGGTGCTGCTGCGGGTGGACGACTACAACGCCGCAGGTCTCACCGGCGACGACTACGACGACGGCCGGTTCGCGGCGGTCGTGAGACGCCAGCTCGACAGCCACAAGTCCGGTAGCACGGCCGGTGGTTCGTACGGCCTGGGAAAGGCGACCCTCTGGGCGACCAGTCGGCTCGGGCTCGTCCTCATCAACTCCACGCTGTCCGAACCGCACGAAGGGCGGACCGAGCGTCGTCTCGTCGGACGTCTCGACCTGCCGTGGCGCCGGGTGAACGGCGAGGCGTGCGCGGGACCGGCATGGCTGGGGCGCCCCGACCCCGACTCGCCGGGCGCCGGCGTGGCGCGCTCGTGGTGGGCGGACGAGGAGACGGTCGAATCCCTCCACCTGACGCGAGAGAGCGCCGAGCCGGGAACGTCGTTCCTCATCGTGGGCGCGCATGACGTGGCGAGTCTCGCGGAAGAAACCGCCGTGCCCGACGGCGACGAGGGGGAGGACGACGACAGCATCCAGCGGATGCACCACCGGCTCGTACGGGCCCTCGGCAAGAACTTCTGGGCTGCCATGACCGGAGGCGGTGATCGACTGCCGCTTCTGGAGGCATCCGTGCGCACCCTGCGCAACGGTGTCGTGGTCGTCCCTGAGGAGCGCGTGGACCCCACCGTCGCCCAGCCTTCCCGTACGCGCGCGCTGAAGGCGTTCCTCGACGGAACGACCGTGGAGCGGCTCACCGAGACCGGACAGGTCGCCGCCGTCGAGGTGCCCCTCAGTCTGCCCGTCCAGGGCGGTGGGCGCACATCCTTCGGAGAACACCGTGCGGTGCTCCTGGTGACGCACGCCGAGGACGCGGACGGGAAGCCCAATCGCGTCGTGACGATGCGAGGCAACCGCATGACGGTGCGCGACACCGCAGTTCCCGGGTTGCCGTTGGTCGTCAATCCCTTCCAGGCCGTGCTGCTCGCCGGTACTGCCGCCGGTCCGCAGGCCCCGTTCGCAGCCGAGGCCGAGGAGTTCCTGCGTGCCGCTGAACCTCCCGAGCACAACAAGTGGGGGCAGACCGAGGAGCTGACGCTCACCTACTCGACCTCGGCGTATCGAAGGATCAACGGGCTCACCCGGGAGACCAATGCGGCGATCAAGACGTTGGTGGCCCGCCCCAAGAAGGGGACCAAGCAGGGAGGCGGGCGGCTGGCTCCGAAGCTGACCATCGGCTCGGGGAAGAGGCGCCGGCTGTCGGCGGTCAGCATGCCGGTCCTCGAAGAGCTCGACGCGCAGGTCCTCGAAGGGGGAGCCTGGCAGGTGATCGGCGAGATCAGGATTCCTCCCGGCGGCCATGAATGGAGACTCGTCCCGGTCGCCAAGTTCGATGTGCGGTCCGGCCCTCGCCCCACGATCGAATGGGCCGAGGTCGCCGGCGTGAACAACTGTCAGGTGGTGGACGGTGTGTTGCGCTTCTCCGACGGTGCGCGCTCGGCGGCGTTCCGCGGAGTGACCGATCCCACCACACACGCCGTCAGAGCCAGTCTGAGCGGCCTCGTCGTCGAACTGCGCACCGGAGCAGGGGAGTTGTCGTGAAGGTTTTCCCCTACCCGCGCCTGCGAGGCACTGTTTCCCTGCGCGTCGACTCGGCGCGTGTGAAGGCACCGGCCCAGCCTCGTGAACAGCTCGACTCGCGCGCGCGATCCGTGATCGAACGGGCCGTGGCGCTCGGCGCCGCGGAGACGGAGGACTGGGAGACCGCCGTACTGACCGTCTCGGCGACGATTCCTTCGAAAGCCACCGATCCGACAGGTCCGTGGTCCGAGGTCGTGGTGGTGGCGGTGCTGACGGACCGGACGACCAACACCCGTGTCACGTCGACATTGGCGCGGGAGACGGAGGACGGTCGGGACTGGTGTGGTGAGCTCCAGGTGCTGCGCTCCGACATCCACGACCGTGCCGTGCTGACGGTGCAGGTGATCGCGACGGTCGACGGGGTTCCCGGCCGTATCGTCGGGGAAGCCGCCGAGGACTGGATCGTCGACGTGCGCAGCGATGTCCCGACCCGGGAACAGAGCTTCGACATCAAGGAAGTCGGGTTCACCAAGGGACCACGGTGGCTGCAGGGCTTCAGCGAGGCCCCGTGGATCGTGAACGCCTCGGGAACGGTGCCCACCGTGCACATCAACACCGATTTCGAAGGCATGGCCGATGTCCTCGGCGCCGAGGGACGAGGGCCCGAAGGTCTGGTCAACGCCATGCTGGTCTCCCAGATGGCTGCCGAGGTGTGGACTGCCGTGTTCCACTCGGCCATCGGCGACCTTGAGATCGAGGACGACGGCACCCCTCTCTTCCCTCACGGCTGGCAGGGCGAGGTGCTCCGCGAGATGCTGCCGGACGTGGTGCCCGAGCGGACCCTCGAGGACGCGTTGCGCGAGGTGCACCGTCGGCGGGTGGGTGCCACAGGATGGACCGAGCTGCAACCGCGGATCCAGTACGCGGCGATGCGCAGGGCAGAGGTGCCGCGGGTGCTCTCGGAGACCGTACGCGGCCTGGACAAGCTCAACCGTGAGGACGAGGCATGACGGAGAAGCCCGATCACCTGCCGGAGTACCTGGCTCGGCTCGCCGACGAGGAGGCCGCCCGGTTCATCACGGACGGTCTGCTGTCCGGGAAGGACAGCGTCCCCTCCATCGCCCTCAACCAGGCGACCGAGCCGCTGCCCGAGAGTCCGCGCCGACGTCTTCGTGCGATCAGGGACCTGATCGACGACGCGATGTACATCCACCGGGACGAGCGACCGACGCAGGCGGACGCCTGGCTCGCCCCGCGTCTGCACGCGATCCTTCGTCTGACACGTGCCGAGGCGGCAGACTCCGCACTGTGGAATTACCTGGCTCTGGGCGTCGCCCCCGACTTCGTGGTCTGGCGTCACCTGTCCGAGACGGCCAAGGTCGTCAACGCCCAGTACTTCAAGGGTCCTCACTACAAGCAGGCATTCGCTCGGCTCTGGTGGTCCGCCGAACTCTTCCGGAACGGACCTGACTACGAGCCGGTCGTCATCGCCTGCGGTAACCAGGACATGCTCAACACGGGTTTGAGGCTGGACGTCGTCGACCACCGTCCCACGGCCCAGGCCATGGTCAGACTGCTGCAGAGGGGGGTCATACGGACGGGGCGGGACGCGAACGCCCTGGCCAAGGTCGTCAACACGGCGGCCGTGACCGTGATGTACGACGTGATCGCACAGGACGTGCCACGGGACGGCGATGCCGTGCGGATGTGGATCGACGAGGGAGAGGGCGGGCTCACCGTTCATCACCGCCCTCTTCCCACAGGTCCTGCCGAAGAACCCGCCCCCGAGAGCTCGGTGGAACTCTTGGCGAACAACTTCGCGGAGCTGTTCGCCGATGCTCCGGTTCGAGGCAGGAGAGCGGACGAGGAAGAGGGCGGCTGACCGTCCTCCTCCCTACGGGCGGCGAGGAGGGACCCAGGCCTTCAGGGCTTTGATGGCCTGCTGCTTCCTGTCCTCGTCCAGCTCCAATGCCGTGCACAGGATGTGGATGGCCAGGAGGGGCGGGATCGCGTTGCCGATCTGCTGCGCGATGTCGGTGCCCTGCCAGGGATATTCGGCAGGGAAGGTCTGCAGCAGGCCGGCCTCCTGCGGGGTGAAGCGGTCTTGCTCGGGGCCCAGTTCGAGATCACCGTTCTGGGCGCGCTTGAGTTCGAACACCTTGTTCCGGCGCACCTTGCCGGTGACGGTGGCGGACGGCATGTCGGAGGTGCGGATGCCCCGCTTCGTGGGGTCGCCGCCCGATCCGTAGTTGGAACGAACGAGGAAGGGGGTGGGGCGGGTTTCCTTGAGCACGTCGTGCATGGAGACCCATCCCCATGGCTGCCTCGGTTGTTCCTCCTCGACCTCGAAGAGCGGATTCTGCGGGGCCTCGTGGTTCGAAGCCTCGGAATCCTGCACGGGGAGACGCTCTGCTCCCTTGTGGTAGCGCTGGTGAGTCGTGCCCGGGAGCTTGAGGCTCTGCCCCGTGCTGCCTCGATAGCGGGCGATCAGTACCGCTCTGCGTCGTGTCTGCGGGACGCCGTACTCCTCGGTGTGCAGGATGCCGCACTCCGCGTCGTAGTCGAGCTCGCGAAGGATGGTGCGGTACGTCTCCCAGACAGGCAGGACCGTCGGCACCTGTTCCAGTACCACCGCGCTGTAAGGGTCGCTCTTGAGTCGCTTTTCGACAATCCACCGGAGCGGCTGCAGCACGAGCCCCGTGCGCTCGTCGGTCCACTCCAGGATGCGTGCCCGCTCCTCGACCATCGCCCAGGCCTTCTCCAGCTCCTCGACGGTCTTGCTCAGTCCGACGAGCTTGGCGAGGTCCTTCACCTCGTCGAGAGCCTTGTGGCCCTCGCGGTTGCCGGCCACGGAGTAGGTCTGGCACGGCGGTCCTCCGGTGAGGACGCGGGCCGAGGCCACCTCGGGGTCGAGCGGACTCACCTTCGCCACGTCATGGATCGTCGTGGTGCGGAGGTTGGCGGCCTGCCGGGTCTCGCGGGTCGACTTCTCCCACTCCACCCCGATCGTGGGCAGATCGAGCATTTCGGCTGCGATGTCCAGGCCGCCCGGACCCGCGAAAAGATCGACAATAAGTGGCGGCTTGTCCTGATTTTCGCTGGAATGGGGTGCTGAGGTCATGATAGGGGGCAGTGTAGCCGGCCGAGCAAGATCACCTGCTCGGCGGGAGAGGACCTGTCGTCGCCGTTCAGGAACGGAGCGCCCGGGCGACGGCTCGACCGATGGCCTCACCGACCGGCGGTGGCGAGGCGTGGCCGATCTGCCGATAGCGGGCCGTCTTTCTGCCGGTGATCTCCCAGCTCTCCGGGAAGCCCTGGAGCAGGGCCGTCTGATCCACGGTGATTTTCACCAGGCCCTCTCTTCCGATCTCTGGGTCCCAGGTGAAATCGGCACCCGGGATCTCGTCGCCCAGTGAGTGGGCGTTCACTCCCAGCTTCTCCCACTTCCGCTTGGATCCGGTCGGTCCGAGGTCCGCACCGCCTCGGTTCTTCGAACCGCCGACCAGGGTGGGGGCCACGGTGATGGCCTGTGCCGCCCAGCGGTCGGCGTCCTTCCAGCCTCGCGAACGCATGGACGGCGCGAGCGCCTCGCCGACGGGCATGTGCTCCGTCACGATCGGGGACGGTGGCCGGAACGCCTGGAACCACTGCTTCTTGATCGCCACGAGGACCCCCTGCTTACGGTCCTGCGGTACACCGAAGTCGGCGGCGTTGAGGAGGAACCAGCTGAACTCATAACCGAGATGCTCGAGTTCCGCACGGGCGAAATCGTGGAAGTCGCGGAATCCATTCGGGTCGACCAGGGTCGGCACGTTCTCGATGACCAGCGCCCGAGGCCGTACCGCGTGAGCGAGGTAGATGGAGGCCCTCAGCAGCTTCTCTTCCTCGCTCGACCCGGCTCGGGCGGAAGTGGCGCTGGACTTCACCCGCGGCAGCCCCGCGGACAGCAGATCCACGTCGTAGCTCTCCGGATGCTCGCTGGGGTCGAGGTCCAGAAGATCTGCCTGGAGGACCTTCCAGTGCGGTCGGTTGGCCCGAAGGGTCCGGCAGGCGTCCGCATCCTCGTCGAGCAGAAGAGTCGGCTCGAATCCGGCCCGCTCCAGCCCCAGCGCGAGCCCGCCCGCTCCCGCGCAGACATCGACGAACGTCAGCCCACTCATCGATCTTCTCCCCCTCTTGTGGAGGCCCTTCGGCGCTCCACCGCCGCGGCGATGCGCAGGGCCACCTCCTCCGGTGCCTCATGCTCCCAGAAACGGAGGACTTCCCAGCCGGACGCTGTGAGGTGCTCGGTCGTCTCCCTGTCGCGGGCCATGTTGCGGTCGAGCTTCTGCCGCCACCACTCGGCGTTCGCCTTCGGCTGCGTGGCGTGCTCGGGGCAGCCGTGCCAGAAGCAGCCGTCGATCATTACGGCCACCTTGACGGAGGTGAAAGCGACGTCGATCCGTCGTCGGACCATGCCCGGCACCGGGAACTCGACGCGGTAGCGCAGGCCGGCCGCGTGGAGCAGGCGGCGGACCGCGAGCTCGGCGGCGGTGTCCTTGCTGGCCTGCCTGCTCATGCGGGCCGAGACGGCGGGGGAGGAAGGAACGGCTTCGGACACACCTGCATTCTGCCGGCGGTCCGGTGTGTCACTCCGCCCCGTGGCACTCCCCATACGTCCGTCCCGACCCGCACCAGCACTCCGCCCCCCTGGCCGGTGGCCAGGCCGTCGCTCGGCCGCGGGCCGCCAGGGTCGTCGCGTACTGGGGGAGGAGGTCCGCGTTCGCGGGGGAGGTGGATTCTGAGGCGGCGAAGGCTTCGTAGGAGGGGACCGTGGCTCGGACGATGCCGAGGTTCGGGGTGCCGGCCGCGGCGAGTTCGCGGAGGGACGCCTCGATGTCCGTCAGGTGGGCTCGGTACGTGGGGTACTCCGCCTCCAGTTCCGGGTACGCCGCCAGGAGCTCGTCCAGTTCCCGTTCCGGCCAGTGCAGGACCGCGACCGGGAACGGGCGGGAGAGGGCCGTGCGGTACGTGCCCAGTTCCGAGCGGAGGCGGGTGATCTCCGCCTGGAGCTCCGTCGGGTCCGAGGAGCCGAGCGACCACAGGCGCTTCGGGTCGTGCAGTTCGTCCAGCCCGACCGTGCCCGTGTGCAGGCGGTCGGCCCAGTCGTCCCAGTTGTCGTGATCCCGCGCCAGCATCCGGCGGATTCGGTGGCGCGTGGTGATCAGCGACCGGGTGGGGTGGGGGAGGTCCTCCGGCGGGAGCGTGGCCAGGAGGAGTGTCGCCGCTTCTGTGAGGGTGGACTCGGCCTCCTCCAGTTCGTCGTGCGCCTCCAGCGTTTCCGCTGTGATCTCCCAGGCCGTCGCGTCCGTCGGCTTCGTCCGCCTGATGCCGTCGATGATCGCCCGGGCCTCCGCCTCGTGCCCGTACTCCCACAGGTTCGCCGCCTTCAGCGCCCTGATCAGGTGCGGGTCCGCCGGCTCCCCGGCCAGCAGCTCGTCGTACAGGGCCGTCGCGCCCGGGCGGTCTCCCGCCAGTTCCCGGTGGGCCGCGGCCTGGAGGTAGAGGGGCTCCCGGTCTCCCGGGTACTGCGCTGCCGTGCGCAGCAGACGCTCGGCTTCGGTCGTGTGGGCAGCAGGCGTGTCAGGGCGCATGCCCTTCACCGTACTGCTGTACGGGCCTGGAGAGTTGGCGCCTCAGCGCTTATCGTGCCCCGCGTGCGGGCCAGGGTGCGGGAGCGGGTGCCGGTCGTCGTCCAGGGACGAGGACGATCTGGTACGGGCGTCCGCGCGTTGTGGCTGGGCGCCGAGGCCTTCGTCACCTGCGGAGTTCTCCTCCTGCTTCTCGTCGTCCACCAACTCTGGTGGACCAATCGGGAGGCCCGCGCCGAGGCCCGCGACCAGGTGCGTGTTCTTGAGCGGGAGTGGGACATCTCTCCCCCCGGGGATCCTGCCGGGGATCCTGGGGAGTCCGCGGATCCCGGGGCGCTCGGTGACGCCGATTCGTTCGGTGAGCCGGAGTCCCCCTCCTCGCCCGGGTCTGCCGTCGAGGGCGGCTCCCGGTCCCGCCCCACCCCCGCCCCCTCCTCCGCCTTCGCCGTCCTCCGTATCCCCCGGCTCGGGCTCACCGTCCCCGTCGCCGAAGGCGTCTCCAAGCGGTCCGTGCTCGACAAGGGGTACGTCGGGCACTACCCCGGTACCGGCGGGGCCGGAGCGGTGGGGAACTTCGCTCTCGCCGGGCATCGGAACACTCACGGCGAGCCTTTTCGGTACATCAACCGGCTTGAGGCCGGTGATCAGATTTCCGTGCGTACGCGCGCGCGTACCTATGTCTATCGCGTTGATCTCGTCCTCTCCTCCACCTCTCCCCGTGATGTGGGGGTCATTCGGGCCGTTCCCCGGTCTCTCGTCAAGCCGTCCTACGGGTATGAGGCCCCCGGCGCCTATCTCACCCTCACCACCTGCACCCCCGAGTTCAGCAGCACCTACCGGCTCGTCGTCTGGGCCAAGCTCGTCCCGACACGGGGCTAGGGAGCGCCCGTTCCACCTGTCCCGGGCGTCCCGGGTGTCCCGGGCGGGTGCCGGGACGGCGGAATCCCGGATTCCTCCGGCAAGGATTCGACCCGGCCCGGCAGGGTCCTGATCACTGCCGGGCGGACGTGGATCCCTTCGTCGAATCACAAGGAGTGACGACATGCGTCGTATCCGTACGATCACGCTGACCTCGGGCGCCCTCGCTCTGGCCGGTCTCGCCGCCACCTCCGTCGCGCTCGCGCCGGCCGCCTCGGCCTCGGCCCAGGGCTGCGTCGTCACCAGCATCACCACCGGCGGGTTCGCACAGCAGGGCACGATCGCCACCAAGGCGTCCAGCGGCTGCCTCGACCTCAATCTGACCTACTCGTACAACACCAACAGCCGCACGTACGACTACTACGGCGGCCGCTACAAGAAGGCCGACGGGACCTGGGTCACCGGTTCCAAGGGGTACGTCCAGGCGTGGGACGGCTACCACAGCATCAACGACTCGACGATGACGCTGGTCACCGACCTCTCCGCCGGTACGCAGTTCAGCGTGGCCAGCTACATGGACGGCGGCGACAACGTGCAGATCACCCACTGATCCGTCGGTTGTCGGATGGTCGGATGTGCCGTGGGGCTGCTTGCGGGGCGGCCCCACTCTCCCTGGAGCGAGCGTGAAGGTGTGGGGTGTTGTGGTGCTGAAGGTGCGGGTCGTCGCCGCGGTCCTCGGTGCTGTCGTCATGTCGACCGTTCTCACGGCCTGCGGGGCTTCCGCACCCGGTCCCTCCGCACCTGCCCGTTCCCTGCCGTCGGGTGATGCGCGGCCGCCCGGTGTCCGGGAGGGGGTGCCGCGGGACATCACGGCCATGGTCCTGCCCGCGACCGGTGCCGACACCCGGCTGACCCGGGGGCTCGACGGCTTCGCGCAGACGCTCGGTCATGCGCGGCTCCGCGAGTGTGTCCAGCGGCAGGGGGTGAGCTTCCCGGACGTTCCCCCGCCGGCGTACATCGGCTGGTCCGACCTCCCCGACCTGGAATTCATCGGGCGCCACGGTCTCACCCTGAACGTCCCGGTGCCGCAGGCGGACTCACCGGTTCCGGCCGGCCGGAAGGACCCGGAGGCGCAGCGGCGCTGCGAGCAGGACGCCCGCGTCGTCGCCAAGGAGTTCAAGGACCTCTACGGCCCGCTCCAGTCGCAGTGGTGGCCCGAGGTCTCCGCTGTCCGTGACGACCCGCGGTCCCGCGAGGCCCTGCGGGGGCTCCCCGGCTGTCTCGACCGGTACGGCATCCACGTCGACGGCCAGGAGGGCTTCTTCGCCCTGGTCGACCGCACGGTCCAGGGCATCGAGGACTCGGCCGGGGCCGCCCGCGCCGACCGGGGGCTCGGGGCGGCGTACTCCGTGTGCATGGCTCCCGTGGAGGCTGTTCGGGAGCCGCTGCTCATCCGTCGCCGAACGGCCTTCCAGGCATCTCACCGCGACGAGATCGCCGCTCTGCGGCGGACGCTGCCCTCCCGCATCCGTGAGTTCGAGCGGCGCTACGGGGTCACGTTCGCCCAGCCCGTTCCGTGACCGATTCCGTGAGCGTTTCCGTGACCGATTCCGTGGGCGTTTCCAGGAGCCGATCCACCGGCCCGCTCCAAGCGGGTTCCACGCGCACGCGTAGCTCCGGATCTCATCCGCGCCCTCTCCCCAGCGCGAGCGTCAGCGCCGCGCCCGTGAGCGCCAGGCCCGCCGTGACCAGCAGTGCCGTGTCCGGGCCCGTCGTCACCAGGGCCAGGGTCAGGGCCACCCCGGCCGAGGAGCCGATGTAGCGGGCGGTGTTGTTGGCGCCCGAGCCCATCGCCGCCTGCTCGGGCGGTACCGAGTCGACCGCGAGGCGGGGCAGCGCCGCGTTCAGGAGGCCGCTGCCCGTGCCCGCCACCAGGAGGCCGGGGAGGAGGCGCTGCCAGGGGCCTTCCAGGCCGCCCAGGAGGGCGAGGATCCCCGCCGCGGAGAGGGTGAAGCCGACGGCCAGTTGGTGTGCCGCGGACAGTCGGCCCGCCAGGCGGCGGGCCTGCAGCGCTGCCACGAACGCCGTGCCCGACCAGAGGAGGAACAGCCACGCCGAGGCCAGCGGTGACATCCCCGCCCCGCTCTGGAGCAGCGCCGGCACCACGCTGAACAGGCCGATCACCGCCAGGCCCGTGAACAGCGCCCCCAGCGTCGACGCCAGGAACGCCGGCCGGCGCAGCAGCGCCAGGTCGATCATGGGCTTACGGCTCCGGTGCTCGACCGTCGCGAACAGCGCCGTCAGGGCGGCGGAGGCCAGCAGCAGGAGTCCCACCGGGGGGCGCAGCCAGCCGTCCCGGCCGAGGGTGAGTGCGGTGAGCAGTGCCGCCAGGGCCAGGCCGAGGGTCAGGGCTCCGGCGATGTCGGGGCGGCCCTTTCCCGTCGGCGCCCCGTCCCGCGCCAGCGTCCTCGTCCCCGTCGCCGCGATCACCAGCGCCGCCGCGCCCAGCGTCCCGTACGCCAGCCGCCAGTCGACCAGGCTCAGCGCGCCCGCCAGGAGCGGGCCGAGGGCGATGCCCGCGCTGACGGACGCGCCCCAGATCCCGGTGGCCCTGATCCGGTCCCGGCCCGCCGGGTACGCGTGTGCGAGGAGGCCCAGGCTGCCCGCCAGGACGGCCGCGCTCGCCGCTCCCTGCGCGATCCGGGCCAGGGTGAAGGTGAGGGTGGAGTCGGCGAAGGCGCCGAGCGCCGTCGTCAGGCCCAGGGCGAGGGTGCCCAGGAGGAAGATCCGGCGCCTTCCGTGCGCGTCCGCGAGGCTGCCCGCCACCAGGAGGAGGACGGCCAGGCCGAGCGGGGTGCCGTTGAGCAGCCAGGCCTGCGCCGAGGCCGGGGTCCCGAAGGCGGCGGCCATGTCGGGGAGGGTCAGCATCGGGGCCGTGTAGTTCATCAGCGCGATCGCCGTGGCGGCCGCCGTGACGGCGAGGGTGGCCCGTGGGCGGGTCGTGAGGGTGTCCGGCGTGGTGTGGGTCGTGGTGGCTAGCGGGGGCATGGCAGGGACCTCCACCCCATAGGTTCGGTGAATGAACCTTACGGTAGCAGCTAGGTTCGTTGACCGAACCTGTGGTGGGTACGATGGGTCCCATGGCTCTCGGCAAGGACTACTCCCAGCAGCAGTGCTCCATCGCCCGCGCCCTGGAGGTCGTCGGCGAACGCTGGACCCTGCTCGTCGTCCGCGACGTCTTCTACGGCGTCCGGCGCTACAACGACTTCCTCGTGCACCTCGGCATCCCCCGCGCCGTCCTCGCCGCCCGCCTCCAGGCCCTCGTCGACGCCGGCGTCCTCGACAAGCGGCGCTACCAGGAGTCGCCCCCGCGCGACGAGTACGTGCTCACCGAGCGCGGCCTCGCCCTCTGGCCCGTCCTGCGCTCGCTGGGGCGGTGGGGGCGAGAGGAGCTGCCCGGTGCCGTGCCCGTGCGCCACTTCCACCACGTCGACTGCGGCACGGAGCTCGGACCGTACGGCGAGTGCCCGGCCTGCCGGGTCCCCGTGCCCCCCGCCGACATCGAGATGCGGCCCGGCGCCGGCGTCGACCCGGACCCCGCCGATCCCGTCAGCCGCGCCCTCCTCCGGCCCCGCCGCCTCCTCGTCCCCCTGGAGTACGCGAACTCGTGAGGGAGCGAGGTGCTGGAGCGGGAACTTTCCCTTCTTCCCGTGCGTCTTGCCCCTGAGACAGTCGAACGGTCGAGAGGAGGTGGTGTCGGGATGTCCGCCAGGGATCTGGTTCTGCGCGTCGTCGCGCCGCTGTTCTTCCTGCTCGCCCTCGCCGACCTGCTCCTCTCCGACGGCGGTGGTCTCTCCGCCGCCTTCGCCCTCGCCGCGACCGGCATCGTCCTCGCCCTCTTCGGCGCCCGCACGGCCCCCGCCGTGCCGCCCCACGCCGTCCGCACCGCCATACGCGACCGCGAGCGGCGCACCGCCTTCCTGCCCCAGCGCGACCCCGACGCCGCAGGCCGTCGCAGACCCCGCGCTCCCGGCCGTCCCCTCCCGACGGCCGCGTAGAGAGCTCGTACAGCACGTGCAGCAGTAAGCCCCTTCGCGGATCCGTCATGCCGAATTTCCATGCCCCGGCACGACGAGACCCCACGGAGGGCTCCCTTGAACGTCTTCGCATCCCTGGTCGAGCGGCTCGCCGACCTGCTTCAGCCGATCTTCGCCACCACCGCCACGGCCGCCGCGATCGTCCTCTTCACCCTGCTCGTACGGGCCGCGATCCACCCGCTCTCCCGCGCCGCCGCCCGCGGCCAGAAGGCCCGCACCCGGCTCGCCCCGCAGCTCGCCGAGCTGAGGAAGAAGCACGCCAAGAACCCCGAGCGGATGCAGAAGGCGATCATGGAGCTGCACGCCGAGGAGAAGGTGTCGCCGCTCGCCGGCTGCCTGCCGAGCCTGCTCCAGGCGCCCGCGTTCTTCCTGATGTTCCATCTGTTCTCCAGCGGGCGGATGGCCGGGCACAGTCTCTTCGCCGCCCCGCTCGGTGATCACTACGCCGACGCCCTCGCCGACGGCGGCGTCTTCGGTCCGGCCGGTCTCGTCTACCTCGCGCTCTTCGCGATCGTCGCCGCCGTCGCCACGTACAACTACATGCGGGCCAAGCGGCAGCAGGCCCTCGCTCCGGCCGTCGAGCCCGGCCAGCCGGGTGCCGCCGTGGCCGCGGGCATGGCCCGGTACCTGCCGCTGCTCTCCTTCGCGACCCTGATCTCCGTCGCGGTCGTGCCGCTCGCCGCCGCGCTCTACATCGTCACGAGCACCGCGTGGACCGCCGTCGAGCGGGCCTTCCTCTACCGGGACATGCCGCAGGCCGCCCTGGTTACTCCCGCGTAAGGGTCCAGTCCGTGAACGGGGTCTTGCAGGCTGACCCGTTCTCTTGGAGGATCGACCAATCCTCCGATGGCCGCACTCCATCGGCCGGGGCACCCTCAGGGCCCGTCCGGGCCCACCTCGACCACAGGGAGAAGACCATGAAGCTGCTGCGTGTCGGCCCGCCGGGAGCGGAGCGTCCCGCCCTGCTCGACCAGGACGGAACCCTCCGCGATCTGTCCGCCCTCGTCGACGACATCGACGGCAGTCTGCTCGCCGACGCCTCCGCCCTCGACCGCGTCCGGGGCGCCGCAGCCGCCGGCGTGCTGCCCGCGCTCGACGCGACCGGGCTGCGCGTCGGCCCGCCGGTCGGCCGCATCGGCAAGGTCGTGTGCATCGGGCTGAACTACCACGGCCACGCCGCCGAGACCGGCCAGGCCACCCCCGCCGAGCCCGTCGTCTTCCTCAAAGCCGCCGACACCGTCGTCGGGCCGGACGACACCGTGCTCGTACCGCGCGGCTCCGTGAAGACCGACTGGGAGGTCGAGCTCGCGATCGTCATCGGCCGCACCGCCCGCTACCTGGAGACCGACGAGGAGGCCCTCGCCCACGTCGCCGGATACGCGGTGGCGCACGACGTCTCCGAGCGCGAGTTCCAGATCGAGCGCGGCGGCACCTGGGACAAGGGCAAGAACTGCGAGACCTTCAACCCGCTCGGCCCCTGGCTCGTCACCGCCGACGAGGTCCCGGACCCGCAGGACCTCGGCCTGAAACTGTGGGTCAACGGCGAGCTCAAGCAGGACGGCCACACCTCGGACCAGATCTTCCCCGTCGCGGAGGTCGTCCGGTACGTCAGCCGGTTCATGACCCTGTACCCGGGCGACGTCATCAACACCGGCACGCCCGCCGGCGTAGCCATGGGCCAGCCCGAGCCCAAGCCGTACCTGCGCCCCGGTGACGTCGTCGAGCTGGAGGTCGAGGGCCTCGGCCGACAGCGGCAGGAGCTCAAGGGCGCCTGAAGTCGCGCGATGTGCGTGACCGTACGGGTGTGAAAGCGGCGGCGCTCCGCGTGGAGCGTCGCCGTTTTCGCACCTGTTTTGCATATTTTCCGACATGGATCGCACTGTGTACGAGCGTCGGCGTGACCGGCGCCGTCTCGCCCTCATCGCCGCCTCCACCGTCGGAGCCACCGCCCTCGTCGGCGTGCTCGCCGTCACCGGCCACGCCGACCCGCTGCCCGGCGGCCTCGGCCCCTGCAAGCCGGGCAACTGTCCCCCGAAGTACCCCGACGACAACGGCAACGGCCCCGTCGTGCACCGCGACGACAACATCAACGTCTTCGTCGGCGGCGACTTCCTCGTCCGCGAGGCCGCGGCCGAGGCCGAGGGCAAGGTCGTCGTCCTCGGTGCCTTCGACCAGAAGAAGAAGGCGGGCGTCTCCGCCGTCTACAACGTGGGCGTCGCCGGCGTCGGCTCGCGCGTCCCGCCCGACGACGGCACCGACTTCCTCACCGTCGGCACGAGCGTCAAGGTCGCCGACCAGCAGCGCCTGCTCGCCGAGGAGGGCACGGTCCACGGCCTCGTGAAGTACGGGACCACCGTCTCCGGCACGGTGAGCCCGACCCCGGTCCACCAAGCCACGGCCGCCCACCCGTACCGGCCGCTCCGGGACCAGCTCACCGACGCCAGCCAGTGCTACGCGTACGTGAACGGCGCCTCCCGCACCCCCACCGGCACCGCCGTCAACAGGGACTACGAGACCCTCTTCACGGGCGACGGCACCTCTGCGCTCCAGGTCTTCAACGCCGACTTCGACCTGGAGTCGGCCAACGGCGGCCAGCAGGGCATCCGCTTCGACAAGATCCCCGCCTCCGCGACGGTCCTCGTCAACGTCCTCGGCGTCGACCGCACCGTCGACTCGTACATCAACCAGCTGCCGGACGGTCTGCGCGAGCGGGTCCTGTGGAACTTCCCCGACGCCACGACGGTCACGTTCGAGGGCGGGGCCCAGTTCGCGGGCAGCGTGCTCATCGGCAACCAGGACAGTACGACGACGGTGACGATGCCCGGCATGAACGGCCGCTTCTTCACCACCGGCAACCTGACGCACACCTCGGAGGCCAACGGGGGCGGCGGCCAGGAGATCCACGCCTATCCGTTCAACGGTGACCTGCCGTCGTGTACGGACGCGACGCCCACGCCCACGCCGACTCCCACGGCTACGGAACCGACGCCGACGCCGACGCCGACCGATCCGACCCCGACCCCGACCTCGACGCCGACCGATCCGACCCCGACCCCGACCGATCCGACCCCGACTCCTACGGAGCCGACGCCTACCCCGACCGATCCCACTCCTACGCCGACGGAGCCGACTCCCACGCCGACCGAGCCGACCCCGACCCCGACCCCGACCGAGCCCACTCCCACCCCGACCTACCCCACCCCGACCCCCACGCCCACGCCCACCGACCACACCACCGGTGGCTGGTCGAGCGGCGGGGCGGACGGTGGCGGATGGACCAGTGGCGGATCGGCCGACGGTGGTGGTGACCCCGGTGGTCACGGTGACTCCGGCGGCAACCACGGGCCCGACGGCCCCCACGGTGAGCTGCCCGGCACCGGCGCCGGCACCGGGGAGATCGTCATGGGTGCCACCGCGGTCGGTCTCGCCCTCGGCGGCGGCGCCCTGGTGATCGTCAGTCGTCGGCGGAGGCGTACGAGCTAGGGAGCTTCACCAGGATTCCCTCTCGGGCCGAGCGTCGCGCCGCCTCCAGGACGTCGAGGGCTGCGGCCGCCTCGTGCGCGGTGACCGGGTTCTCGCCGGTGCCGCGCACGGCGGCGGCGACGGCCGCGTAGTACGCCGGGTAGTCGCCCGGCAGCGACTCCACGGGCGTGCCGCCGCCGCTCGGCGGTGACTCCCCGGAGCCGAGCCGGCCCCACAGCTCCTCGGGCTCGGTGCCCCAGACGGTGCCGGGTTCCGGCCGCAGTCCCTCGCGGAGGGCGGCCTCCTGGGGGTCGAGTCCGTACTTCACGAAGCCCGCGCGCTGCCCGAGCACCCGGAAGCGGGGGCCGAGCTGGGCGGTGGTGGCGCTCACGTACAGGTGGGAGCGGACGCCGTTCGTGTGGGTGAGCGCGAGGAACGTGTCGTCGTCGGCCTCGGCGCCCGGCCGGCGCACGTCCGACTCGGCGTACACCGAGACGACCGGGCCGAAGAGCACGAGGGCCTGGTCGACGACGTGGCTGCCCAGGTCGTAGAGCAGTCCGCCGATCTCCTCGGGCGCGCCGGACTCCCGCCACCCGCCCTTCAACGCCGGGCGCCACCGCTCGAAGCGGGACTCGAAGCGCTGGACCTCGCCGAGCGCCTTCTCGTCGAGGAGTCGGCGGAGGGTGAGGAAGTCGGCGTCCCAGCGGCGGTTCTGGAAGACCGAGAGCAGCAGGCCGCGCTCCTCGGCGAGGGCGGCGAGCGCGCGGGCCTCGGCGGCGGTCCCTGCGAGCGGCTTGTCGACGACGACCGGCAGGCCGGCCTCCAGGGCGGCGGTGGCGACGGCGACGTGCGTCTTGTTGGGGGAGGCGACGACGATCAGGTCGAGGTCGTCGGCGTCCTGCTCCCACAGTTCCTCGGGGCGGGCGACGACCCGGACGCCGGGGTGGGCGGCACGCGCCTCGGCGGCCCGCTCGGGGTTGCCGGTGGTGACGGCGGCGAGGGCGAGGTCCTCGGAGGCGGCGATCAGCGGGGCGTGGAAGACGGAGCCCGCGAGGCCGTAGCCGACGAGTCCGACGCGGAGCGGGGTGCGGGGGGCGGCGCCACCCGTGCCGGAGCCGGTGTCCGTCATGCCGGTGCCGGTCATGCCAATGCCAGTCATGGATTCCACTTAAGCAACGCTGTTGCCAAAGTGCAAGCGACAGCGACAATGGGGGAGTGAAGAGGGAAGCCGTGGGAGTGAACGTGCCGGCACTGCGCAGCCACAACGCCGCGCTCGTGCTCGACCTGCTGCGCACGGCGGGCGAGACCGGGATCAGCCGTCTGGAGCTGGCCGAGCGGACCGGGCTCACCCCGCAGGCCGTCAGCAAGATCACCGCGCGGCTCCGGGCCGAGGGCCTCGCCACGGAGGCCGGCCACCGCGCCTCGACCGGCGGCAAGCCCCGTACGGTCCTGCGCATGGTGCCCTCCGCCGCGTACGCCGTCGGCGTCCACCTCGACCGCGACGAGCTGACGGCCCTCCTGACCGACCTCGCGGGAGCGGTCGTGGCACTGCGCCGCCGCCCCGTGGACCTGGGCGCGGGGGCGGGACCGGTCCTGGACGCGGTGACGGAGGAGGTACGGGCGCTGCTCGCCGATCCTCCCGGGTCCGTCCTCGGTGTCGGCCTCGCCATGCCCGGCCCCCTGGACCACCGCGCCGGGGTGCCCGGCCGGGTGACCGGCTTCCCCGAATGGGCCGGTCATCCCGTACGGGACGAGCTGGCGGCGCGCCTCGGGCTGCCCGTCGTCCTCGACAAGGACACCAACGCCGCCGCCCTCGGCCTCGCCCTGCGCCCCACCGCCCCCGGCTCCTTCGCCTACGTCCACCTCGGTACGGGTCTCGGTGCCGGCCTCGTCCTCGGCGGCGCGCCGCTGCGCGGGGACAGGACCGGGGCGGGCGAGCTGGGCCACCAGACCGTCCAGCTCGACGGGCCGCCGTGCGGCTGCGGCGGGCGAGGCTGCCTGGAGGTCCTGTGCCTGGCGGCCGTCGCGCGCGGCGAACTCCCCGAGGCCGCGCGGATCCTGGGCACGGGCGCGGCCAACCTCGTCCGGCTCCTCGACATCGACCAGGTCCTCCTGGGCGGCCGGGTGGTGCTCGCCGCGCCGTCCGTGTTCGCGGAGGGGGTGCGGGGGGTGCTGGCCGGCCTCGGCCTGTCGGCCCCGGTGGGCCTCGCGACCGGGCGGGACGCCGTGGCGGAGGGCGCGGCGTGGCTGACCCTTGCGCCGGTGTTCGGGAAGCAGGCGGAACTCTGATCATGGAGGTCCGATCTTCCGATCATCGGAAAGTGCGCCGATCGGGTTGAAGTCATGGGCCCGCCGGGGGCGCCCCCGGTGTCGCTGCCCCGCCCGCCCGCTCCCGCATGGCAGCGTCGCCGCCGTCCCCATGCCCGCGAGCAGTGAAGGCACGCCCATGGCACCCGCCCCCCTGCGTCTGCACGCCGTCCGCGCCGTGACCGTGGCCGCCGCCGCTGCGGCCCCCTTCGTGATCGCGGCGCCGGCCCCCGCCGCCCCCGCCCCCGACCCGCCCGCCCCCGCCTGCGGCACCCCCGACGGCGGCGGCTTCCCGCTGGACACCCGGATCCACGGCGGGCCGGCCGGCTTTCCGGCGGGCGGTCCCTTCCAGGAGTTGAAGCTCGACCTCACCAACACCACCGACGCCCCCTGCTCGGGCGTCCACCCGGTGCTCGTCCTCACCGACCGCGACCGGGCCCTGCGCCCGGAGCAGATCCGGTTCGAGTTCTACGACGCCGGGTCGGCGCGCTGGCACCCGGTGGCCTTCGAACCGACCGAGGACGCCGAGAACGTGGGCGTGTTCACCGGCCCGGACGGCCCCGGCGGCTTCGGTGGCTTCTCGGTGCCGGCGGGCCGGACCCTCACCGTCCCCGTACGCCTGACGTTCGAGGTGGAGACGGCGCCCGACGAGGTCGTCGTCAACGCGGCGGTCGTGCAGCGCCGGGGCGAGGACGGGGACTGGGTCGGCGAGTCCGGCGACTACCTCCTCACCGTGGGCCCCGCCGCACCCGCCGCACCCGCCGCGCCCGTCACCCCCACCGCACCCGACACGCCCCGCCCGCCCGGCCCGTCGGCGCCGCCCGGCAAGGAGCCCCGCCCGCCGGCCCCCACCGCGCCCGCGACCGTCAGACCGGACGTCGCCGAGGCCGCCGAGGCCGCCGAGGGCGCAGAGGACGCCGAAGAGGCGCGTGAACTGGCCAGCACCGGACGGGAGTCCGAGGCGCACGCGCGTGCCCTCGCCCCGGTCGCCGCCGGCCTGCTCCTGCTCGGCGCGGCCCTCGTCTGGGTGGCCCGCCGCCCCCGGCACCGCTGAGCAGCCGTTCCCGTCCCCGCCCCCGCCGGGCCGCCGTCCCGGGAAGTGCGGCACCTCCGAGTCATGCTCCGTACACCTTCCCGTTCATCCCGGTCTGCGACCATCCCCGGATGAACTACCAGACCAGCCCCGGCGCCCCCGTCCGCTCCGGCATCCCCGAGCACGGCCGCGTCCCCAAGTACTACGCCGTCAAGGCGAAGATCGCCCTGATGGTCGACGAGTTGGGGGAGGGCGGGCTGCTGCCGACCGAGCGCGATCTCGCCGTCCGGTACGAGGTGTCCCGCGAGACCGTCCGGCAGGCGCTGCGCGAACTCCTCCTGGAGGGGCGGCTGCGCCGCCAGGGCCGGGGGACGGTCGTCGCCGGACCCAAGCTGGAGCAGCCCCTCTCGCTCGCCAGCTACACGGAGGGCGTGCGCCGCCAGGGCCGCCGTCCCGGCCGCAGCCTGATCTCGCTCGACCGTTTCCCCTGCCCGGAGGCGCTCGCCCCCGAGGTCGGCGCCGAACGCGGCGAGCCCGTCTGGCACATGGAGCGGGTGCTGCTCGCCGACGACGAGCGGGTCGGCCTGGAGAGCACGTACGTCTCCGAGGCCCGCGCCCCGCGTCTGGACACCGAGTTCGACCCGGACTCCTCCTTCTACGCCTATCTCCACGACCGGCTCGGCATCTCGTTCGGCGACGCCGACGAGCGCATCGAGACCGTCCTCGCGACCCCACGCGAGGCCCTGCTCATCGGCACGCCGCCCGCCCTGCCGATGCTGCTGATCCACCGCGTCTCCCGGGACACGGCGGGGCGGCCCCTGGAGCGGGTGCGGACGCTGTACCGGGGGGACCGGTTCAGCTTCACCGCCCACCTGGGGCAGCAGAACTGACACCGGGACTCATTCATGGCGAATAACGGAATGGTAACGGGTCTGGTCCAAGCTTGTCGGTCCGTTCACCGTCCCGTCGTCCACCGGATCCGTCCGGTCCACCCGCCCCCGCGACCGTCGACGTCATGAAGGTGATCGTCGTAGGAGCCGGCGTGGTGGGAACCATGCACGCCTGGCACGCAGTGGAACGCGGCCACGAGGTCGTACACATCGAGCGCGAGGCCGAGGCGCGCGGAGCTTCCCTCCGCAATTTCGGCCAGATCTGGGTGAGCGGACGGGCCGGCGGGGAGGAGCTCGACACGGCCCTCCGCGCCCGCGAGCTGTGGGAGGGCATCGGCGCCCGCGTCCCGGGCCTCGGCTTCCGGGCCATCGGCTCCCTCACCCCCGTACGGAACGAGCTCGAACTCGCCGTCGCCGAGGCCGCCGTGGCCCGCCCCGACGCCGCCGCCCGCGGCTACAAGCTGCTCACGGCCGACGAGGCGCGCGCCGTCAACCCGGCCCTGCGCGGGGCGTTCGAAGCGGCGCTCTGGTGCGAGCGGGACGCGGCCGTCGAGCCGCGCCTCGCCCAGCTCGCCCTCCGCGAGGCCCTCCTCGCCACCGGCCGCTACACGTTCCTCCCGAACCGCGAGGTCCGGGACGTCGTCGGAGAGAACGCCGTCCGCGACGACCGGGGTGAGGTCCACACCGGCGACGCCGTCGTCCTGTGCACCGGCGCCTGGCTCTCCGGCCTCGTCCGCGAGGTCGCCGGCGAGATACCGGTCCGCCGCGTCCGGCTCCAGATGATGCAGACCGCGCCCCTCGGCGAGCCGCTCACCACCTCCGTCGCCGACGCGGACTCCTTCCGCTACTACCCGGCGTACGCGTCCCCCGCCCTCGACGCCCTCAACGAGGGGCAGGCGCAGGACCCGACCGCCGCCGCCCACAAGATGCAGCTGCTCATGGTGCAGCGCCTCGACGGCGGACTGACCATCGGCGACACCCACGAGTACGAGCACCCCTTCGCCTTCGACACCCTCGAAGACCCCTACGAGCACCTCACCCGCGTCGTCGAGTCCCTCCTCGGCCGCCCGCTGCCGAAGATCCGGCGCCGCTGGGCCGGGGTGTACGCGCAGTGCGTCGACACCAGCCGGGTCGTGCACCGCCAGCGGGTCCGCGACGGCGTGTGGCTGGTGACCGGACCCGGCGGCCGCGGCATGACCTGCTCGCCCGCCATCGCCGAGAAGACCGCGAACGAACTGGGCTGGTGAACCACATGACCACGGACCCGATGACCGACATGAACCTCGTCGTCCTCGACATGGCCGGCACCACCGTCGCCGACGGCGGCCTCGTCGAGCAGGCCTTCACGGCCGCCGCCGAACGCCTCGGCGAAGACCCCGCCACGATGATCGACTACGTCCGCGCCACCATGGGCGAGTCCAAGATCTCCGTCTTCCGCCACCTCTTCGGCGGCGACGAGACCCGCGCCGAGGAGGCCAACCTCGCCTTCGAGGCGGCGTACGGAGAGCTGGTCGCCGGCGGCCGGATCGCCCCGGTCCCCGGCGCGGCCGAGGCCATCGCCGAGCTGAAGGAGCAGGGCCGGACGGTCGTCCTCACCACCGGCTTCGCCCGCGTCACCCAGGACGCCATCCTCGACGCCCTCGGCTGGCGGGACCTCGTCGAGCTGACCCTCTGCCCGGCGGACGCGGGCGGCCGCGGCCGCCCCTACCCGGACATGGTCCTCGCCGCCCTCCTCCGCACCGGCGCCGTCGACGACGTCCGCCGGATCGCCGTCGCCGGCGACACCTCGTACGACATGCTCAGCGGCGTCCGCTCCGGTGCCGGGATCGTCGCGGGCGTCCTGACCGGCGCGCACGACGAGGCCGCCCTCAAGGAGCACGGCGCCACGCACGTCCTCGCCTCGGTCGCGGAACTCCCCTCCCTGATCAGGGCGTACGAGGCATGACCAGCGGCATCCGCTTCGACGGCGTCACCGTCACGTACGGCAGCAACACCGTCCTCGACCACCTCGACCTGACCGTCGAGCCCGGCGAGGTCATGGCCCTCCTCGGCCCCTCCGGCTCCGGCAAGACGACCGCGCTGCGGGCCGTCGCCGGATTCGTCCGGCCGGCCTCCGGGCGGGTGCTCATCGGCGACCGCGACGTCACCGCACTCCCGCCGTACAAGCGGGGCATCGGGATGGTCGTCCAGCAGTACGCGCTCTTCCCCCACCTGAAGGTCGAGGCCAACGTGGCCTTCGGCCTGAAGGCCCAGAAGGTGCCGAAGGGCGAGATCCCCGGGCGGGTCGCCGAAGCCCTGGAGATGACCGGCATGGCGGCGTACGCCCAGCGCTACCCCCGGGAGCTCTCCGGCGGACAGCAGCAGCGCGTCGCCATCGCCCGCGCCCTCGCCATCCGCCCGAACGTGCTCCTCCTCGACGAGCCGCTCTCCGCGCTCGACGCCCAGCTGCGCTCCGGGATGCTGGCCGAACTGGCCCGGCTCCACCGCGAACTCCCCGACGTGTCGATCCTGTACGTCACCCACGACCAGGTCGAGGCACTGACCCTCGCCGACCGGATCGCCGTCATGGACAAGGCCCGGCTCCAGGACTGCGGCACCCCGCAGGATCTGTACCGCCGCCCCCGTACGGAGTTCACGGCGTCGTTCGTCGGCAACGCGAACCTGCTGCCGGTGACGGTGGGGGAGAAGGGGGCCACCTTCGAGGGCGTCACCCTCGACGTCCCCATCGCCGAGGCCGCGTCCGGCACCACCGCCACCCTCTGCGTCCGGCCGCACCTCGTCGGGCTCGGCCCCGGGCCCAACGCCCTCAGCGGCCGCATCACCGAGGTCCAGTGGCGCGGGTCCACGCACCGGCTGTACGTGGAAGTGGGCGGGCACCGCGTCAAGGCCGATGTGCGGGAGCTGCGGGAGACGCCTCCGCTGGGGGGCGAGGTGACGCTGCACTTCGCGCGAGAGGACGCGGTGCTGCTGGCCGCGGGGGTGACCGATGGCTAGTCCCGCGGAAGCGGTCATGACAGGTGACCGAGGTGCCCACCCTTATCCTCCCCCCAGGACTTCGTCCTGGGGGGACCCCCAGGCGAAACGCATGCCCACAACGGTCTGGCTCTGGGCCCTTCCCCCCGTCGCCGTCCTCGCGCTCGTCTTCCTCTACCCCCTCGCCCTCGTCGTCCAGGAGTCCCTCGCCCCCGGTGCGTACGCCGAGGTCTTCGCCTCCGCCTCCTTCCGGGAGGCGCTCGTCACCACCGTGTGGCTGGCCGTCGCCGCCACCGTCGGGTGTCTGGTGCTCGGCTTCGTCCTCGCGCTCGTGATCGCGTTCGTGCCCTTCCCCGGCGGGAAGGCGGTGTCGAAGTTCATCGACGTCTTCCTCTCCTTCCCGTCCTTCCTGATCACGCTCGCCCTGCTGTTCCTGTACGGCACGGTCGGCATGGCCAACGGGATCTGGACCGACGTCACCGGCGACCCGGCCGGGCCCTTCCGGTTCCTCACCACCCCGTGGGGCGTCCTCCTCGCCGAGATCACGTACTTCACGCCGTTCGTGATGCGCCCGCTCCTGGCCGCGTTCTCGCAGATGGAGACCGCGCAGCTGGAGGTGGCGTCCTCGCTCGGCGCCCGGCCGCTGCGGATCGTCCGGCAGGTGATCCTCCCCGAGGCGCTGCCCGCGCTCGCCGCCGGCGGCAGCCTCGTCCTCGTCATGTGCCTCAACGAGTTCGGGATCGTCCTCTTCACCGGCGCCAAGGGCGTCACGACCCTCCCGATGCTCGTCTACAGCAAGGCGATCCTCGAATCCGACTACGCCTCCGCCTGCGTCGTCGCCATCGTCAACGTCGCCCTCTCGGTCGGCCTGTACGTCCTCTACCGGGGGGTGAGCCGCCGTGCTGGTGCATAGCCGTACGGGAAAGTGGACGGCCTGGGTGCTGTTCACGGTCCTCTTCGTGCCCCTCTTCGCCCTGCCCCTCCTCGTCATCCTCGCCGCCTCGTTCTCCACGCACTGGTCCGGCGCCTTCCCCTCCGGACCCACCACCGCCCACTACGCGGCGGCCGTGCGCGGGGAGTCCCTCCAGGCGCTCACCACCAGCCTGGTCACGGCCGTCACCGCGAGCGTCGTCGCGCTGACCGTCGGCACCTGGGCCGCGCTCGCCGCGGCGGCCCTGGGGAAGAAGGGCAAGAGGGTCCTCGACGCCCTGTTCATGCTGCCGGTCGCCGTGCCGTCCGTGGTCGTCGGCCTCGCCGTCCTGGTCGCGTTCTCGCAGCCGCCGATGCTCCTCAACGGCACCCGCTGGATCGTGATCCTCGCGCACACCGTCCTCGTCACGGCCTTCGCCCACCAGTCGGTCTCGGCCGCGCTGCGGCGCCTGGACCCGATGTACGAGCAGGCGGCGGCCAGTCTCGGCGCCCGCCCCTCGTACGTACTGCTCCGGGTGAAGCTGCCGCTCCTGCTGCCGTCCCTGACCGCGGCCGCCGGGCTCTGCTTCGCCCTGTCCATGGGCGAGCTGAGCGCCACGATGATGCTCTACCCGCCGGACTGGATGCCGCTGCCGGTGCTCATCTTCACCGCCACGGACCGCGGCTCCCTGTTCACCGGCTCGGCGCTCGCCGTGGTCCTCATGGCCGCGACGCTCCTCGCGCTGCTCGCCGTCTCCCGTATCCGTACCAGAGCGTCCTACCGCTAAGTCACTCAGGAGAGAACAACGTTATGCGTACGTACGCCAAGCCGGTCGCCGCCGTCACCGGCGCCCTCGTCCTCGCCGCCACCCTCACGGCCTGCGGAGGCTCCTCCGACGCCGCCGCCGAGAAGGTCGTCACCGTCTACAGCGCCGACGGCCTCAAGGGCGAGGCGGGCGACGGCTGGTACGACAAGGTCTTCGCCGACTTCGAGAAGCAGACCGGCATCAAGGTGAAGTACGTCGAGGGCGGCTCCGGCGAGATGGTGCAGCGCGCCCTCCGCGAGAAGAGCAACACCCAGGCCGACGTCCTCGTCACCCTGCCGCCCTTCATCCAGCAGGCCGGCTCCAAGGGCCTGCTCAAGGCGTACGAGCCGAAGGGCGCCGACCAGGTCGACGGCGCCGACAAGTCCGGTGACGGCACCTGGACCTCCGTCGTGAACAACTACTTCGGCTTCGTCCACGACAAGAAGGAGCTCCCCGCCGCCCCGAAGACCTGGGAGGAGCTGCTCGACGCGAAGTACAAGGACAAGCTGCAGTACTCCACCCCCGGCGTCGCGGGCGACGGCACCGCCGTCCTCATCAAGGCGATGCACGACTTCGGCGGCAAGGAGCCGGCGATGGAGTACCTGAAGAAGCTCCAGGCCAACAACGTCGGCCCGTCCTCCTCCACCTCCAAGCTCGCCCCCAAGGTCGACAAGGGCGAACTCCTCGTCGCCAACGGCGACGTCCAGATGAACTTCGCCCAGGCCAAGTCCATGCCGAACCTCGGCATCTGGTTCCCCGCGAAGGACGGCGGCAAGCCCACCACCTTCGCCCTGCCGTACGCCGCCGGCCTGGTGAACAAGGCCCCGCACACCGAGAACGGCAAGAAGCTCCTCGACTTCATGCTCAGCGAGGGCGCCCAGCGCGAGGTCAGCGCCATCGGCGGCGGCTTCCCGGCCCGCAAGGACGTCAAGACCACCGACGCCAACGCCATCGAACTGGCCAAGCTGATGGAGGGCGTCGAGGTCTTCGAGCCGGACTGGGCCGACATCGACAAGAACCTGACGGCGTACGTCGACGCGTGGAAGTCCGCGACCGGAAGCTGATCGGCCGCCGACCGGCAGCCAAGAGTTCACCGCACGACCCTGGAAGCCCTCCCCGTGTAGCGGAATGATAACGGGTACGGACCAACGCCCCCGAGAAATCGGGGGCGTTGGTGTGCCCCGCCCCCTTCCACGGAGGACTCCGACATGCCGATCAACGGCATCTCCCGCATCTCCCGCCGCACCGTGCTCGCCGCCGCCGGTGCCACCGCGGCCGTCGCCGCCGCCGGACTCGCCGCCGCCCCCGCCGCCCAGGCGGCCACCGCCGCCCCGGTGCTCCCGAACGGCACCAGCCAGGACAAGGTGCTCGTCGTCGGCATGGACGGCCTGCGGTACGACCGCATCGACGCCGCCAAGGCGCCCACCCTCAAGTCGCTGATGGCGAACGGCACCTACGGCCGCTCCCTGCTCTACGCCAACCCGATGGCCGGCACCCTCTCCGGGCCGGGCTGGTCGACCATCTCCACCGGCGTCTGGCCCGACAAGCACGGCGTGAAGGACAACACCTTCACCGGCCGCGACTACGGCCAGTACCCCGGCTTCCTCGCCCGCCTGAACCAGGTCCGCCCCGAGCTCTCGCTCTTCGCCGCCGTCGACTGGCCCGAGCTCGACACGTACGGCACCGTCACCCCCGGCGCCGACGCCAAGCTCGTCTACGACAACAACTACGCGGTCAACGACCTCACGATCACCGACCTCACCGAGGACGTCCTCCGCAACCAGAACCCCGACGTCCTCTTCGTCTATTTCGGCGAGACCGACGAGATCGGCCACAACTACGGCGCCGCCAGCCCCAAGTACACCGACGCCATCGACGTCCAGGACGGCTACCTCGGCCGCCTCCTCGCCGCGATCCAGGCCCGCCCCACGTACGCCGCCGAGCGCTGGACCGTCATCGTCGCCACCGACCACGGCCACACCGACGCGGGCGGCCACGGCGGCTCCTCCATCGAGGAGCGCCGCACCTTCGTCCTCGCCCAGGGCCCCGGCATCGCCGCCGGCGCCCGCCCCATCGACACCCGCCTCGTCGACGTCGCCGCCACCGTCTTCCACCAGCTCGGCATCGCCCCCGACCCGGCCTGGGGCCTCGACGGCAAGCCGATTCAGCTTCGCTCCACCGACCCCTTCGACACCCTCTACCC
This sequence comes from Streptomyces nymphaeiformis, assembly GCF_014203895.1. Lineage (GTDB taxonomy): Bacteria > Actinomycetota > Actinomycetes > Streptomycetales > Streptomycetaceae > Streptomyces > Streptomyces nymphaeiformis. Next base: position 178,040 of record NZ_JACHJY010000001.1, read on the forward strand.
GTCCCTCTCCGGCCGCGTCGACGAGAACGGCATCCCCACCGGCGTCCTCGGCTTCACCCACACCGCGCCCAGCGGCTGGTCCGTCATCAACAACGCCATGGGCACCGGCGGCATGACCGAGTGGCGAGGCTGGTCCTTCGCCACCGACGAGTTCTGGTCCCGCACCCAGCGCGACCAGTCCCGCGAGCTCAACGTCCGCGCCCGCGGCGTCTTCGCGGTCGCCGACTCCGACGAGTGGGCCGACAAGGCCTTCTCCGGTACGTACGACTCGACCCTGGTCACCCCGGCGTACGGCGTCTCCGGCGCGGCCGCCGTGACGCTCGACTTGACGACCCTCTACCGCCAGGAGGGCACCCAGAGCGCCCAGATCCTCGCGAGCTTCAACGGCGGCACCCCCGTGCTCGTCAGGAGCTACACCGCCGACGTCCTCTCCAAGCCCCAGTCCGTCACGGTCGCCGTCCCCGCCGGCGCCTCCAGCGTGAGCTTCCGCTTCCGCTACACGGGCGCCAACAACTGGTACTGGGTGATCGACGGGGTCAAGGTCACCACTTCCTGACTAGGCTGGGGGCGTCGCCACAGCGTCGTCGCGTCGCCCCCAGCACACCGCACATTGCACGTTCGTACGGCAGGAGTCCCGCACCCATGGCAGAGCGCAAGCCGATCGAATCCTGGCTGACCGACATGGACGGCGTCCTCATCCACGAGGGCGTGCCGATCCCCGGCGCCGACGCGTTCATCAAGAAGCTGCGGGAGACCGGGAAGCCGTTCCTGGTCCTCACCAACAACTCGATCTACACGGCCCGCGACCTGCACGCCCGCCTCGCCCGCATGGGCCTGGAGGTCCCCGTCGAGAACATCTGGACCTCGGCCCTCGCGACCGCCAAGTTCCTCGACGACCAGCGCCCCGGCGGCACCGCGTACGTCATCGGCGAGGCCGGTCTCACCACCGCGCTGCACGACATCGGCTACGTCCTCACCGACCACGACCCGGACTACGTGGTGCTCGGCGAGACCCGTACGTACTCCTTCGAGGCGATGACCAAGGCCGTCCGTCTCATCAACGCCGGCGCCCGCTTCATCTGCACCAACCCCGACGAGACCGGCCCCTCCCTGGAGGGCCCGCTCCCGGCCACCGGCTCCGTCGCCGCCCTCATCACGAAGGCCACCGGCAAGGAGCCGTACTTCGCGGGCAAGCCGAACCCGCTGATGATGCGCACCGGCCTCAACGCGATCGGCGCCCACTCCGAGACCAGCGCGATGATCGGCGACCGGATGGACACCGACATCCTGGCCGGCCTGGAGGCGGGCATGCAGACCTTCCTCGTCCTGACCGGTCTGACGACGCAGGCGGAGATCGACCGCTTCCCGTTCCGCCCGTCGAAGATCGTCCAGTCGATCGCGGACATCGTCGAGCGCGTGTAGGAGCCCGCGCGGACGTCCCTGCGGATGCGAGAAGCGCCGATCCGGGTGACCCTGCCAGTATCAGGAGGTCACGATGCGTTCAGCTCCCATTGCTCTCCGTGCCGCAGGGGCGGCCCTGGTGCTGGTCCTGGCACCCGCGGCCGGCGGCGCGTACGCCCACGACGGGGTGAAGGCCACCGTCACCCCGTCCACCGCCTCGCCCGGCGCCGAGGTCGACGTCCGGGTCCAGGGCTGCAAGGGCACGACCGGCGCCGCCAAGTCCCCGGCGTTCGTCGCCGACGCGGAGCTCACCGGACGGGACGGCGGGGGCAACCCGCTCTTCGGCGACACGACGATCAGGTCCGGCCTCAAGGACGGCACGTACAAGGTCGCCGTGACCTGCGACGGACACGACCACCGGGACGTCGGCACCGTGCAGGTCCGGCACCGGCAGGAGCCCACCCACCGGCCGACGCACCACGCGACCCCGATCGCCCCCGTCCGGGCCGGCGGCGGAGGCACCGCCGCCTTCGCCGCGCCCGCGGCCCCCGGTGTCGCCCAGACGACCTCCGAGAGCGGCCTCGGCACCCCGTACACCCTGCTCGGCCTCGGCATGGCCGCGATCGCCGCCGTCTCGGTCGCCTTCCGCAGCTCCCGCCGCCGCGCCGGTACCGGCGGCGACGGCGAGTGACCGTGTCGTCCGGCACCCGCCCGGCGGGCTCCGGGCGACTCGTCACCGGCGTGGCCTGGGCGGTCCTGCTGTCCGGGCTCTGGCTCTGGGGCCGCGAGGCCACCGACGGCCCCGGCGGCAGCTCCGCGCCGACCACCGGCGACATCGCCGCGGTCGGCCGCCCCCTCGGCGTCGCGCTGCCCCCGGCCCGCGACCCCCTCCCGCCCCTCGAACCCCGGCGGGTCGACATCCCCTCCCTGGGCATCGGCGCGCCCGTCGTGGCGCGCGGCCTGGACGACACGGGCGCCATCGATCCGCCGCCCTTCGAGATGCCCCACACGGTCGGCTGGTACGGCTCCGGCACCCGGCCGGGCTCGGTCGGCGCCGCGCTCCTCGTCGGCCACGTCGACACCGAGACCCGCCCGGCCGTCTTCTACGGCCTGAGCGCGGCCCGCCCCGGCGTGAAGGTCCGCGTCACCCGGACGGACGGATCGGTCGCCGAGTTCACGGTCGACGACGTCCAGGTCTTCCCGCGCGAGGGCTTCGACGCGGCCAAGGTCTACGGCGCCCGCGACCCCCACCGCGCCGAGCTGCGCCTGATCACCTGCGGCGGCACCTTCGACCGGGCGGCCGGGGCGTACACGGCGAACGTGGTGGTGTCGGCGTACCTGACGGGGACGGCGGGTCGGTAACCGACCGGAGACGCACGGTGGTTGGGCTGCCCGCCCCGGAGAAAGACCAAGACCCCCTCACCATCGGTGAGGGGGTCTTGACTCTGCGTGCGCCGCCAGGGACTCGAACCCCGGACCCGCTGATTAAGAGTCAGCTGCTCTAACCAACTGAGCTAGCGGCGCCTGCTGACAAAGAGAACTCTACCTGACTCCCAGGGGTGCTCCTGACCAATACCGGCCACCACCGGCCTGTCGGATGGTCGTATCAGGCCTTCGATCCGTCAAAATGCGATTTGTCCAGACAGTTGAGACACTGACGCCCGAAACAAGGGTCAAAAAGATCTTGACGAGTGTGGAGGGGAATCGCATGAGCGTGCCGGTTTTCGAGGAGTTCGAACCCGCGGCCGACTGCGGCTGCCCGGGCTGCGCCCGGCAGCGGCGCGACCTCGCCCTGGGCCTGCCCGTCCGGGCGGGCGGCCACCCGGCGGCCCACGGTGCCCGCCGCGCGCTGGTCCTGGTGACGGCGGCGGGCGTGGTCCTGGGCGGGGGCGGCGCCGGAGTGGCGACGGCCCTGACCGGCCCACCGGGGGGTGCGGTGGACGCGGACCCGGCGGTCCTCCAGGAGCGGGCGACGGTCCCGTCCGCCGACGCGGCCGGCCCGGCCGGCTCCGCGGCCGCCTCCGACGACACCCCGTGGCCGGGGCCCGAGACCCCCCAGGGCGGACGCGGGCCGCTGCACGGCGCGCCGGGACCCGGCGCGGACCCGGCCCCCGACGCCGTCCCGACGGCCAGTCAGATCTCCACGGAGACACTGCGGAAGACGACCCGCGCGGAGATCGTCAACCGGGCCAAGAAGTGGGTGTCGGCCCAGGTCCCGTACTCCATGGAGAAGTACTGGTCGGACGGGTACCGCCAGGACTGCTCCGGCTACATCTCCATGGCCTGGAACCTGCGCAGCAACGAGTGGACCGGCAGCCTCGACCGCTTCGCCGTACGGATCGACCGCACCGAGCTCCAGCCCGGCGACATCCTGCTCTTCCACAACCCGGCCAACCCGACCCGCGGCTCGCACGTCACGATCTTCGGCGGCTGGACCGACTACACCCACACCTCGTACACCGCCTACGAGCAGACGAAGCCGCGCACGCGGAAGCAGGCGACGCCCATGGCGTACTGGGAGAACTCCGACCGGTACGTGGCCTACCGCTACAAGGGCGTGGTGAGCGGCGGCACCGGCAGCGGGGCGGAGCCGACGGGGGCGACGCCGTTCCCGGGGACGGGCATGTTCGGCCCGGGGGCCGACAACTCCTACGTCACGCAGCTCGGTCAGCTCCTCGTCGCGCGCGGAGGCAAGAAGTACTACAGCCAGGGCCCCGGCCCCCGGTGGGGCGAGGCGGACCGCAGGGCGACCCAGGCGTTCCAGCTCGCGCAGGGCTGGAAGGGCGCGGAGGCGGACGGACTGCCCGGGCCGCAGACGTGGCGGCTGCTCGTGACCGGCGGGGGCAAGGACATCGGCGGTTCGAGTGGTTCGGGCGCTCCGAGCGCGAATGCGACGGGGTTTCCCGGGCGTGGCTACTTCCGTCCGGGCCAATCCAACGCATATGTGGAGAAGCTGGGCAAACAACTGGTGAAGCGGGGCTTCGGCAAGCACTACCTGTCGGGACCCGGTCCGCGCTGGACGGAGGCGGACCGCCGCAACGTCGAGGCGTTCCAGCGGGCACAGGGCTGGCGCGGCGCAGCGGCCGACGGCTACCCGGGCCCGGAGACCTGGCGGCGTTTGTTCCGATGACCCCGAGAGCATGAGGTGGACCCGAATGACGGCATCGACCCCGAACCCCGCGGACTCCGGCGCGGCGGCCTCACGTGACGCGGCCCGCACGGCGAGACGCCTGACGGACGGCACGCTCCCGCGCACGACACCACCGGACCGGACGCCTGCGGTGGCGGGGGCGGTTCCGGAAGTCCCTCCGGAGCCCGCGCCCGACGGGGCGTCGGTGGCGGCGGGGGAGACCCCGGCGGGGTCCGGGGCCGAGTCCGGCTCGGGTACGGCGACGGTGCCTCCGACGGGTTCCGCGCCCGGCGCTGCGGGGCCGGCTCCGGCCGCCCCCGTGTCCCGCACGGAGCCGGCGCCGCCCGCGGGTTCCGGGACGGGCGCGCCGACGGGTCCTGCGACCGCCCCGAAGACGGCGCCTCCGACCGGGCCCGCCCCCGGCGCCGACCCGACCAGGCCGACTCCCGGCCCATCGACTGGTCCTGCCCCTGGCGAGGGGCCGGTCACCCGGGCGGGGTCCGTCCCCGGCGAGGGGCCGGTCACCCGGGCGGGGTCCGTCCCCGGTACTGAGGCTGCCGTCCCGGCGGGACGTGCGCTTTCGGCGGGTTCCGCCCCCGGTACGGGGCCCGTCGCCCCGGCGGGACGTGTGCCTTCGACGGGTTCTGCCCCCGGTGCTGAGACTGCCGCCCCGACCGGGCCCGGCCCTTCGGCCGCGCAGCTCCTCGGCGCCGGGTCCGCCGTGCCGACCGGACGTGTGCCTTCGGCGGGTTCCGCCCCCGGTACGGGGCCCGTCGCCCCGGCGGGACGTGCGCCCTCGGCAGGGACCGGCCCCGGTGCGGGGCCTGTTGCCCCGGTGGGACGTGCGCCTTCGGCGGGTTCCGCCTCCGGCGTGGGGGCTGTCGCCCAGGCGGGGGTCGTTCCCGGCGCCCCGGCCGTGCCGGGCTCCTCGGCGGCGCATGCCGTCGGCGCCGGGCCCGCCGTGCCGACCGGACGTGCGCCCTCGGCGGGGGCCGGTCCTGGTGCGGGGTCTGCTGCCCCGGCTGTGACCGCCCCCGGCTCGGAGGCTGTCGCCCGGGCTGTGACCGCCCCCGGCTCGGAGGCTGTCGCCCCGGCCGGGATCGCCCCCGGCTCGGAGGCCGATGCCCCTGTCGGACGTGTGCTCTCGGCAGGTTCCGCCTCCGGCGAGGGGGCTGCCGCCCGGGCGGGGGCCGCCCTCGGCGAGGGGGCTGGCGCCTCGGTGGGGCGTGGTCCCTCGGCGGGGTCCGCCCCTGGTGTGGGGTCTGTTGGTGCCGCCGGGGCGGGGGATGTCGTCCCGGTTTCCGATACGGGTGCCGGGCGCCCCGGCGGTTCCGTTTCCGGTGGGGCGGCGGCCCCCGCCCCCGCCGACGCGCTCGACTTCGCGCGGATCCGCGGCGCGCGCGTCGGTGCCGTCGCCGTGCCCGTCGCCGCCGTCGTTCGGGTCGCGCGGCGGAAGAACGTGATCGGGACCGAGACCACCGGGTCCATCCCGGTGCACCTGCTCTTCCGGGACCAGCCGGAGGCCGTCGTCCCCGTGGGCGACGACGGGGGGCCCGACACGATCGCCATGGCCGCGCCGACCCCGCCGGCGGCGGGCCGCAGGCCCGCCATCCCGGCCCCGTCGAAGGTCCAGGCCGCCCCGGCCAAGGCCCGGGCCGAGAACAAGTCCCAGCCCCAGGCCCGGGCCACGTCCAAGCCGCAGGCCGCGTCTCGGCCCGCCCCCACCGCCGACCCCGCGCTCGTCGAGCGGCCCGGGCCCGTGTTGCCCGGGTGGGTCGGGGTGGTCGCCGGGGCGCTGGCGATCGCCTGGTGCGCCGGGGTCGTGTGGTGGGTCGGGGCGGTGCCCGCCGAGGCCGCGCGGATGCTGCGGCTGCCGGCGCGCCCGTACCACGGGATCAATCTGGGGCAGTGGGCCCTGCTCGCACTGGGTGTCGTGGCCGCGCTGTTCGCGCTGGGCGGTCTCGGCCGCGGCCGCGTCGGGTACGCCTGGGTGCTGAGCCTGTTCGGCGACTACCGCGGCACGGTCCGCCGTACCGGCCTGGTGTGGGTGAGTCCGCTGCTGCTCCGCCGCCGGGTGGACGTCCGGCTGCGGCACTGGCGCAGTGAGCCGCTGTCGGCGGTGGACGCGAAGGGCACCGCGCTCGACGTGACCGTCCTGGTCGTCTGGCGGGTGCGGGACACGGTCCGGGCCGCGCTCGGGATCGACGGGCACGAGGAGTACCTGCGGGAGCAGGTGGAGGCGGCGATGGCCCGGGTCCTCTCGCAGCTCCCGGCGGACGCGTTCCACGAGGACGCCCCGACGCTGCGTGACGCGGAGGCCGTCGGCGAGGCCCTGACGCGGATGCTCTCGGCGGAGTGCGCCCCCGTCGGCGTGGACGTGTTCTCCGCGCAGCCGACCCGCATCGAGTACGCCCCCGAGGTCGCCGCGGCGATGCAGCGCCGACGGATCGCGGCGATCGACGCGAAGCACCGGGACAGCGTCCTCACCTCGGTCGTGGACGCGGTCGACGACGTGGTCCACCGGCTGACCAGTCGTGGTCTGGTGGAGCTGGACGACTACGAGCGCAAGGCGCTGGTCAAGGACCTGACGGTGGCGTTCTACACGGGCAGGACGGGGCCGGTCGAGGGCGCCTGAGGGGATGGACAGCTTCACCTTCCGTCCCTACCTTGATACTTGGTCCAGACCAAAAGCAGTCCCATGCGACACCCGTACGCGCGCGCACGGCCCCACGGAACTCCCCACGTTCTCCAGGAGCGACAGCATGCGCAACAAGGCACTCGGGGCGGCGGTGGTGGCGCTCGGCATCGCCGGCGCCACCGTCCTCGCCACCGGCACCGCCGGCAGCCACGGCTACACCGACGCGCCGATCAGCCGTCAGAAGCTCTGCGCCAACCGCACCGTGACCAACTGCGGCGACATCCAGTGGGAGCCGCAGTCGGTCGAGGGGCTCAAGGGCTTCCCGGCCGCGGGCCCCGCGGACGGGAAGATCTGCGCCGGCGGGAACTCCCGCTTCTCGCAGCTCGACGACCCCCGCGGCGGCGCCTGGCCCACGACGAAGCTCGTGGCCGGGCAGAGCTACAGCTTCCGGTGGAAGTTCACCGCCCGCCACGCCACCACGGACTTCCGCTACTACATCACCAAGAACGGCTGGACCGGGACCAAGGCCCTGACCCGGGCCGACCTCGACCCCCAGCCGTTCCTGACCATCCCCTACAACAACCAGCAGCCGCCGTCGACGCTCACGCACTCCGGGACGATCCCGGCGGGCAAGACGGGCCGCCACCTGATCCTGGCGGTGTGGACGGTCGCGGACACCACGAACGCGTTCTACGCCTGCTCGGACGTCTCGTTCTGACGATTCGTCTCCGGCCGTTCAGTTCTGACTGAGCGTCAGTTACAGTCCGGCCCATGAGGAGCGCGGACACCGTCGCGGAGCTCGTACGGCGCCAATGGGGCGACCACCGGACCGGTCTGAGGGACGAGCACCACACCCTCACCCACCACCAGGTCGCCGCCGGCGCCGCCGCGCGGGCCGCCCTGCTCGTGGACCTGATGCCACCCGTGCCGGGGGGCGAGCCACACCTCGGCATCCTGCTCGACAACACGCCGGAGTACCCGCTCTGGCTCAGCGCGGCGGCCCTTGCGGGGGCCGCCGTCGCCGGGATCAACCCCACCCGGCGCGGCGCCGAACTCGCCCGGGACGTCCGGCACACCGCCTGCCGGGTCCTCGTCACCCAGCGCGCCCACCTGCCGCTCCTCGACGGCCTCGCGCTGCCGGGCGTACGGATCCTGGTGACCGACACCTCGGCCTACCGGGAGCTCCTCGCCCCCTACGGGGACGCCCGCCCGGGAGACGCCACCCTCGGCCCCGTACGCCCCGACAGCCGCTTCCTGCTCTCCTTCACCTCCGGTTCGACGGGCGCGCCGAAGGCCGCCCTCTGCAGCCAGGGGCGGCTCGCGGCCGCCGGCGCCTCGCTCGTCTCGCACTTCGGGGTCGGCCGGGACGACGTCCACTACATCTGCATGCCGATGTTCCACGGCAACGCCGTGATCGCCGACTGGGCCCCCGCCCTCGCCGCCGGGGCCGGGGTCGCGCTGCGGGCCCGCTTCTCCGCCTCCCGCTTCCTCCCGGACGTACGCCGCTTCGGCGCCACGTACTTCACCTACGTGGGCCGGGCCGTCCAGTACCTGCTCGCCACCCCGCCAGGACCCGACGACCGCGCGCACGCGCTGCGGCTCGGCTTCGGCACGGAGGCGGGGGCCGTGGACGCGGCCCGCTTCCGGGAGCGCTTCGGGGTCCCGCTCGTGGAGGGGTACGGCTCCTCCGAGGGCGGCGCGGCGATCCAGCGGACCCCGGACACGCCGCCGGGCGCGATCGGCCGGGCGGCACCGGGCGACGACCTGGCGGTGATCGACTCCGAGACGGGTGAGGTCTGCGCACCGGCCCGCTTCTCACCCGCCGGACGGCTCCTCAACGCCTCCGAGGCCGTCGGCGAGCTCGTCAACCGGGGCCGCTCGCCCTTCGAGGGGTACTGGCGCAACCCGGAGGCGGAGGCGGCCCGGCTGCGCGGCGGCTGGTACTGGACGGGCGACCTCTTCTACCGGGACGCGGACGGCTTCCTCTACTTCGCGGGCCGTACGGACGACCGGCTGCGGGTCGACAGCGAGAACCTCGCCGCCGCGATGATCGAACACATCCTGGCCCGCTGGGACCGGGCCGCAGGCGTCGCCGTGTACGCGATACCCGACCCGGTGGCGGGCGACCAGGTCATGGCGGCGCTCGCCCTGCGCGAGGGGGCCGCCTTCGATCCGTCCGCCTTCGCCGACTTCCTCGCCGCCCAGCCGGACCTGGGTACGAAGATGCCGCCGCGCTTCGTCCGCGTCCTGCCCGAACTCCCGCTGACCGCCACCAACAAGATCCACCGGGTCGCCCTCCGCCGGGCCTCGTTCCACGGCCCGGACCCCGTCTGGTGGCGCCCCGCCCCCGACGCCCCCTACGAGCCCCTGACCGAGGAGGCGCTCGGCACCCTCCGTGCCCACTACACCCGGCACGGGCGCCCCGAGGCCTACGGCTAGTCCCTACTCCAGGGGGTCGCGGACCACCTCGGGCAGGCGCAGCAGGGCCTGGAGCGCGATGTACAGCTCGGCGGAGTCGAGGCGCCGCTCGAAGGACCGACCGGAGAGCTGCTCGATGCGCCGCAGCCGGTACCGCACGGTGTTGGCGTGGCAGAACAGCAGCTTCGCCGCCTTCTCCGCCGACCCGTCCACCCGGAAGTACGTGGACATCGTGTGCAGCAGCTGGTCGCGCTGCGCCTCGGGCAGGTCCATCAGCTCGCCGAGGACCTGGTGCCCGATCCGCGAGGCCGTGGACGGCGCGCTCACCACCAGCATCGGCAGCGGCGCGTCGTCGAACAGCGAGACCGTCTCGTCCTGCGGCGCGGCCCCGGCGAGGGCGACCTGCGCGAGGTGGAGCGCCTGCGGCGTCTGGTCGAGGCGCGTGTAGCGGGGACTGACCCCGGCCCGCTGCACGGTCAGCAGCCGCAGCGTCTCGACGAGCCGGCCCATCGCCTCGTCGTCGCCGCGCATCGACACGATCCCGATCTGGGCGTCGGGGGTGAGCCGCCACGCCGACCCCATGTCCTGGTCGCGCAGCGCCGGTTCGATGTCCGGCAGGGCCTGCCGGGCGAGGCCGGGCACCTGGGCGACGACGACCGCGAAGGTCCCGTCGTACGGGAGGGTCAGCAGGTCCGCCGCCTCCAGGACGGAACCGGGGTTGCCCATCCCGCCGCGCAGCACGCAGTCGACGAGGGCCGAACGCTGCTGGTCCCGCTGGACCGTCAGCGCGGCGGCGCGCTCGTTGTACGCGTTGACGACCGCCGTCACCGACTCGTCGTTGAACCGCCAGACGTCACCGGCCATCGCCACCAGCTCGGCGTCGGTCACGATCCCGGTGCGGCCGGCCTCGGCGACCATGGCGCCCCAGAAGTTCTGGTACCCGATCCGGAAGGCGGACTGGACGGCGGACAGCGGCACCCCCTGCTCGGCGCGCAGCCTCCCGGTGCGGCGGGGCGCGTCCAGCGGGACGTGCTCCTCGCGGGCGAGCCGGCGCAGGGTGAACTCGATGTTGTCGCGCACCGTCGTGTACAGCTCGTCGCGCGTCGTGGGCCCCGCGGCCTGGTAGACCGACAGTTCCTCACGGATCCGGTGGGTCGTCTCCTCGGCGAGCTGCGGCAGCCGGCCGAGGAGTGCCGTGGCCAGTCGTCTCGCCGCGTCGACCGGTTCTTTGCCCGTGCCGGTGGATTCCTCGCTGAGCAGTGCCCCCATGCCGCCACCGTAGGCGGGCCGGGGCGCGGCGGGAGGTCCCGGCCGGGCGCCGACGGCGTCTCCGTGACGGTGCCGTGGCCGGATACGGCGCTTGTCATACGTGTGTCCATGGGGTGGGCGGGTTGGGAGGTGTTGACGTGGGGCCGGTTGTCCGGGGCGACAAAAGCGGAGGGCCCTGGCTGTCCCCGGCGACAGCATCCGCGCCGGGCCGGTTGCCGTATCCCGCCCGGCTCGTTCTCCGGGCACCGCTGAGAGTCGAAGGAGTGATCACGCCATGGACGGCGCCGTACTGGAACGCGACCTCGTGATGGACCTGCTGCTGGCGCCCGGGCACAGCGTCCCGGTGCCGACCCGCCTGACGTACCGGGCGGCGGACCCCTTCGCCGTACGGATCGTGTTCCACGCCGACGCGGCGGCCCCGGTCGTGTGGACCTTCGCCCGCGAGCTGCTCCTCGAAGGGCTCTTCCGGCCGGTCGGCGAGGGGGACGTCCGGGTGTGGCCGACGGAGTCCGGCACCGGGAGCGAGCTGAACGTCCTGCTGCGGTCGCCCGACGGCGACGCCTTCCTGCGTGCCCGCGCTGCCGAGGTCTCCGTCTTCGTCGGCCGCACCCTCGACGTGGTCCCGCCCGGCACCGAGACCGGCGACACGGGCATGGCCCGCGTCCTGGAAGCCCTCCTCGGCCCGGACCCCCGCCCCTGACCCCGGGGAGAGGCAGGGCCCGTCCACCGCTCCCGACCCTGGAGCAGGTAGGGCCCGTCCACCGCCGCCGACCCTGGAGCAGGTAGGGCCCGCCCACCGCCGCCGACCCTGGAGCAGGCAGGGCCCGTCCACCGCCGCCGACCCCGGCGCAGGCAGGGCCCGCCCACCGCTCCCGACCTCGGCGCAGGTAGGGCCCGCCCCACCCTCCGTACGCCCTCCAGGGCCATGGTCCCGCCCCGCGCCCCGGCCCTACCGTGGGGCGCTATGGAATCCCGTACCCCCTGGCAGGCACTCGTCCGGTCCCGGTATCCGCGCAGCTCCTGGCCCTGGCGGTCCGCCGGGTACCTGGCCGGGGGAGCCGTCGTCGGGGCCCTCGCCTGTGCCGTACTCGTGGTGCTCGGGCTGTTCTCGCTCGTCCTCGTCGGGCTGCCCCTGCTCCTCCTCTCCGGGCTCGTCCTCGGCCGGGTCGAGCGCCTGCGGCTCCGCCTCGTCGACCTGGACCCCGCGCCCGACCCGCACCGCGTGCCCACCGCGCCCGGCCTGGCCGCGTGGCTCCGGACGCGGGCGGGGGAGCAGGCCACCTGGCGGGAGCTCGCGTACGCCCTGCTGCTCGCCACCGTCCTGTGGCCGCTCGACCTCCTCGTCCTCGCCGTCGGCGTCGGCCTGCCCGCCGCCCTCCTCTCCGCCCCCTTCCAGCTGGCCGTGGACGGCCGGGAGGCCAAGGTCGTCAAGGCGTACCTGGTCACCTCCTATCCCCAGGCCTTCGGCGCCGCCCTCGTCGGCGCCGTCCTCCTCGTGGCCCTCGCCTACCCCCTCGGCGCGGTCACCGGAGCCCGCGCCGCCCTCGCCCGCGCCCTGCTCACCCCGCGCGAGACCGAGCGGCAGGGCGCGATCGGCGAGGTCATCGCCTCCCGCGCCCGGCTCGTCGACGCCTTCGAGGCCGAGCGGCGCCGGATCGAGCGCGACCTCCACGACGGGGCCCAGCAGCGCCTGGTCGCCCTCACCATGACCCTGGGCCTGGCCCGCCTCGACGCCCCGCCGGGCGGGGCGCTCGCCGAGCAGCTGGCGAAGGCCCACGCGGAGGCCGGGCAGGTCCTGACCGAGCTGCGCGAGCTGATCCACGGCATCCACCCCCAGGTCCTCGCCGACTACGGGCTCGGCCCGGCGCTCGCCGACGCCGCCGACCGCTCCGCCGTCCCCGTCGACACCGACGTCGACGCGCTGCCCCGGCTGCCGGCGAGCGTCGAGAGCGCCGGGTACTTCGCCGGCTGCGAGGCCCTCGCCAACATCGGCAAGCACAGCGGCGCCCGCCGGGCCCGGATCACCGCCCGGCACACCGGCGGCGCCCTGCGGCTCGACGTCGAGGACGACGGGCACGGCGGCGCCGACCCGGCCCGGGGCTCCGGCCTCACCGGACTCGCCGACCGGATCGCCGTCCTCGATGGCACACTGACGATCATGAGCCCGCCGGACGGGCCGACCCTCCTGCGAGTGGAGATCCCGTGTCCCGCACTGTCCGCAAGCTCCGCGTCGTCCTCGCCGAGGACAGCGTCCTCCTCCGCGAGGGACTGATCGGACTCCTGGCCCGCTTCGGCCACGAGGTCGTCGCCGCCGTCGGCGACGCCGACGCGCTGCGCGAGGCGGTCGCCGCCCACGAGCCGGACGTCGTCGTGACCGACGTCCGGATGCCGCCCGGCTTCCAGGACGAGGGCCTGCGCGCGGCGGTCGCGCTCCGCGCCGAGCGGCCCGCCCTGCCGGTCCTCGTCCTCAGCCAGTACGTGCAGCGCAGCTACGCCGCCGACCTCCTCGACGCGGGCGACGGCACCGGCGTCGGCTACCTCCTGAAGGACCGGGTCGGACAGGTGGAGGAGTTCGCGGACGCCCTGGCCCGGGTCGCGGACGGCGGCACGGTCGTCGACCCGGAGGTCGTACGGCAGCTGCTCCGCCGGCACCGGGACCCGCTGGAGGCGCTGACCCCGCGCGAGCGCGAGGTCCTGGGCCTGGTCGCGGAGGGCCATTCCAACGGGGCGATCGCCCGCCGCCTGGTCGTGACCGAGGCCGCCGTCGGCAAGCACATCGGCAACATCCTGGCGAAGCTGGACCTGCCGCCGGCCGAGGACACCCACCGCCGGGTCCTGGCCGTCCTGACGTACCTGAGGGCGTGACCGTCGGAACACGAAGAAGGCCCCCTCACCGAGGTGAGGGGGCCTTCTCTGTCTGTGCGCCGCCAGGGACTCGAACCCCGGACCCGCTGATTAAGAGTCAGCTGCTCTAACCAACTGAGCTAGCGGCGCCTGCTGACAGAGAAAATACTACCTGGTCCCGAGGGGTGCTCGTGACCACCCTCGGGACCAGGGCCGGGAGCGGCTCCGGCCGCCGCCTCAGATCGCCAGCGAGAGCACCACCGGCGCGGCCCTGCGGTTGAGTGTGTCGGCCGCCGCGCGCAGCCGGTGGGCGTGCTCGATCGGCAGGGACAGCGCCAGGCAGCCCACGGCCGAGCCCGCCGTCAGCGGGACGGCGGCGCAGACCGTGCCCACCGCGTACTCCTGGAGGTCGAGCACGGGGACGGTCGCCGGCTGGCTGTCGAGCTTCGAGAACAGGAGCCGCTCACTGGTGATCGTCCGGGAGGTCAGCCGGGCGATCTTGTGCCGGGAGAGGTGGTCCCGGCGGCCGTTCTGGTCGAGCTGCGTGAGCAGGCACTTGCCGACCGCGCTGGCGTGCGCCGCCGAGCGGAAGTCCACCCACTCGTTGACCTTGGGCGTGCGAGGACCGTCGGCGAACTGGGTGATCTTCACCTCGCCGTCGATGTACCGGCTGATGTAGACCGCGGCCCCGACGGAGTCGCGGAGCTCGGTCAGGGTTTCCTGGAGCTTGGCCTCCAGGGCTTCGCGGCGGGTCAGGCCGGAGCCGAGGAGGACGAGGGAGTCCCCGATCACGTACGCGCCGTCGGCGACCTGCTCGACGTACCCCTCACGGCGGAGCATGAGGAGGAGCGAGGACAGGTGGGCGACGGGCAGGCCGGTCTCGCGCGCGATCTGGACGTCTGTCACTCCGCCACCGTGCCGCGAGACCGTCTCGAGGACGCGCAGGGCGTATTGCACCGAGTGGAACGGCGCGGTGGGCTCGGGCTTCAGCGCCACGGTTTCCCCCTACCAGGTTGTGACCGCAAGCTTTCGTACCACGATAACCGCCAAGGGCCTTCTACGGGGCGGCTGTTGGCGAGAATGATGCGCGGCATCGGGCCTCTGGGCTGCGACGCGCCACCCTGGCATATGCCCACGTCATGAGTGGTGCGCAGAGGCTCAGGTCAGGGCCGTGCGCGCCCGCGCCGACGTCGTTCTCCGGCCACCGGCGGAGGGGGAAAATTTTCCGCCGGAATAAGCGGAGGGATCCTCCTGTTGTCGCTCTGATGTATCTGCACGCGTGCCGAGGAGGGTCCCGACGGTGTCCGACGCTATTCGAGGAGAGGCGCGGGGCACCGCGCCCGTACCGCTGTCCGTACTGGACCTGGTGACGGTCGGCAGCGGGCGGACCGCGACCCAGGCGCTCGCCACCAGCGTCGAGCTCAGCCGGCTCGCCGAGCGCCGCGGCTTCCACCGCCACTGGGTGGCCGAACACCACTCCATGCCCGGGGTCGCCTCCTCCTCCCCGGCCGTGATCCTCGCCCACCTCGCCGCGCACACCCACCGCATCCGCCTCGGCTCGGGCGGCGTCATGCTGCCCAACCACGCCCCGCTCGTCGTGGCCGAGCAGTTCGGCACCCTGGAGGCCCTCGCCCCGGGCCGGATCGACCTCGGCCTCGGCCGCGCGCCCGGCACCGACGGCGCCACGGCCGCCGCCCTGCGCCGCACCGACACGCTCAACGAGGGCGCAATGGGGTCTCCCCTGCTCGAGCGAAGCCGAGAGCTTGGGGAAGACTTCCCGGAGCAGCTCGCCGAGCTGACCCGGTTCCTGGACGACGACTTCCCGGACGGGCACCCGTACGCCCGGATCCACGCCGTGCCGGGGCCGGTGCAGGGCCCGAAGGGGCGCCCGCCGGTCTGGCTGCTCGGCTCCTCCGGCTTCAGCGCCCGCCTCGCGGGGCTGCTCGGGCTGCCCTTCGCCTTCGCCCATCACTTCTCGGCCAGGAACACGATCCCGGCGCTCGACCTCTACCGGGACTCCTTCCGGCCCTCGGAGGTCCTCGACGCGCCGTACGCGATGATCGGCGTCTCGGCGTTCGCCGCCGAGGAGGCGGCCGGGGCCCGTCGTCAGGTCCTCGCGGGCGCGCTGGCGATGCTGCGGCTGCGGACCGGCAGGCCGGGTCTGGTGCCGACGCCGGAGGAGGCGGAGGCGTACGGATTCAGCCCGGCCGAGCGGGAGTTCGTGGACGGCTGGCTCGCGAACGTCGTCCACGGCACGCCGGACGAGGTGCGCGACGGCCTGGACGGCCTCCGGAAGCGGACGGGCGCCGACGAGCTGATGATCACGGCCAACGGACACGGCGGCGCGGAGCGGGTGCGGAGCTATGAGCTGATCGCGGACGCGTACGAGCTGCCGGAGGACGTCGACGCGTAGGGCGCCGGTGCGCGGGAAGCTGAAATTCCCTGGCCGTTGGTTCACCTTCGAACGAACCGCGGCACAGCCCTAAGTGAACCTTAAACCGCTCGTCACCGATGGTGGCGGGCGGTTCTGTTTTGTGCTTCACGGCTCTGACAAGGGCTTTCATCGTCGAATTGGTCTAGTCCTCAATCTGGTTCAGACCATTGACGTGCTGTTCACGAGGCGGATATCACTGCTCCAACTTCCGTACCGCCACCCCCACTCGGAGGCAGCACGTGCACCCCCGTAAGCCCTTGATCGCCGCGCTTCTCAGCTCGGCCCTCGCCGCCGGCGCCCTCGCCGCCACGGCCGGACTCGGCTCCGCCCAGGCTGCCGAGACCGGCACCACCGCCTCCACGGGCGGCGTGAAAATCGCGTACTACGACCAGTGGAGCGTCTACGGGAACGCCTTCTACCCGAAGCACCTCGACGAGCGGGGGATCGCGGCGAACCTGGACGTCATCAACTACTCGTTCGGCAACATCCACCCCACCGACCTCACCTGTTTCGAGGCCAACAAGGCCGCGGGCGACGACAACAACCCCAACGCGGGTGACGGTGCCGGCGACTCGTACGCCGACTACCAGAAGTCCTTCTCCGCGGCGGACAGCGTCGACGGCGTCGCCGACAAGTGGGACCAGCCGATCGTGGGCGTCTTCAACCAGTTCAAGGAACTGAAGGCGAAGCACCCCCAGCTGAAGATCAACATCTCGATCGGCGGCTGGAGCTACTCCAAGTACTTCTCGGACGCGGCCAAGACCGACGCGAGCCGCAAGAAGTTCGTCGCCTCCTGCATCAAGCAGTACATCCAGGGCGACCTGCCCGTCGAGGGCGGCTTCGGCGGCGCCGGCTCCGCCGCCGGCATCTTCGACGGCATCGACATCGACTGGGAGTACCCCGGCTCGGCCGACGGCCACCTCGGCAACCACTACGCCCCCGAGGACAAGCAGAACTTCACGCTCCTCCTCGCCGAGTTCCGCAAGCAGCTCGACGAGTACGGCGCGGCCCACGGCGGCAAGAAGTACCTCCTGACCGCCGCCCTCCCGGCCGGCCAGGACAAGATCAAGAACATCGAGACGGACAAGATCGGCGCGTACCTCGACTACGCGAACATCATGACGTACGACATGCACGGCGCCTGGGACGGCGACGGGCCGACGTACCACCAGTCCCCGCTGTACTCCGGCACGAACGACCCGACGGACGTCATCAAGCCGGGCACCGAGAAGTACTCGATCGACAACGCGATCGACTCCTGGATCGACGGCAAGCCCGCCTACGGCATCACCGGCGGCTTCCCGGCGAACAAGCTGACCCTCGGCTACGAGTTCTACTACCGCGGCTGGAAGGGCGTCCCGGCCGGGACCACCAACGGCCTCGCGCAGACGGCGACCGGCGGCTCCGGCGCCCGCCCGCTGAGCCAGGCGGCCGGCATCGCGTACTACAAGGAGCTCGGCGGCATCGTCGACAACGCGGCCACCACCTTCTGGGACGACCAGGCCAAGTCCGCGTACTTCTACAAGGACGGCGAGTTCTTCACCGGTCTGGACAAGCGAACCATCCAGGCCCGCGCCGACTACGCCCACCAGCGCGGCCTCGCCGGCGCGATGATGTACTCGCTCCTCGGCCTCGACGCCAACGCGACGCTCTTCAAGGACATCGTGACGGCGGTCGGCTCGTCCCCGACGACCCCGACCACCCCGCCCACGACCCCGCCGACGACGCCTCCCACCACCCCGCCCACGACGCCGCCGACCACCCCGCCCACCACGCCTCCGACGACGCCGCCCACCGGCTGCACCGCCCCGGCGTACGTGGCCGGCAGCGTCTACACCGGCGGCCAGACCGTCTCCTACAACGGCCACAACTGGAAGGCCAAGTGGTGGACGCAGAACGAGGCGCCCGGCAGCACCGGCGAGTGGGGCGTCTGGCAGGACCTCGGCGCCTGCTGATCCCACCCACCGCATGAACCACTGCCCCCGCCCGGAATGTCCCTCCGGCCGGGGGCAGTTCCATGCCCGTACGCCCTACACCGGCAGCGGCTCCGTGCCGATCAGCTCCGCGATGCGGTCCGGGGTCACCGCCCGCGAGTACAGCCAGCCCTGCCCGGTGTCGCAGCCGATCCGCCGCAGCCGGCTGGCCTGCCCGGCCGTCTCGACGCACTCGGCGGTCACCGTCAGGCCGAGCCGGTGCGCGAGGTGCACGAGCGCCTCGACGATCAGCTCGTCCGCCGGGTTGGCGTGCTCCTCGTCCTGGAAGCCGCGGACGAAGGAGCCGTCCAGCTTGAGCACGGAGACCGGCAGTCGGCTCAGATAGGCGAGGTTCGAGTAGCCGGTGCCGAAGTCGTCGATCGCGATCCGCACCCCCATGTCGCTCAGCGCCTGGAGCGCCTGGAGCGGCCGGCCGTTCGAGCCCATCACCGCGGACTCGGTCAGCTCCAGCTGGAGCAGGTGCGGCGCGAGACCGGTCTCGGCGAGGATGCCGGCGACGTCCGCGACCAGGTCGGAGTCCCAGACCTGACGGACCGCCACGTTGACGCTGACGAAGATCGGGCGCTCGCGCGGATGGTCCTTCTGCCACTGCCGGGCCTGCCGGCACGCGGTGTTGAGGACCCAGCGGCCCAGCTCCACGATGGAGCCGTCCTCCTCGGCGATGCCGATGAACCGATTCGGCGCGAGCGAGCCGAACTGCGGGTGGTTCCAGCGCACCAGCGCCTCCACCCCGCGCACCGCCCCGTCGGACAGATCCACGAGCGGCTGGTACTCCAGGGCGAACTCCCCGCGCTCCACGGCCGGCCGCAGCGTGGAGGAGAGGGACTGCCGGGTCATCCGGTGGGCGTTGCGCTCGGGGTCGAAGAGCGTCCAGCGGGCCTTGCCGTCCGCCTTCGCCCAGTACAGCGTGGTGTCGGCGGCCTGCATCAGGGCGGTCGCCGTCGTCCCGAGCCCGACGCGCTCGACCACGCCGATCGAGGCGGAGACAGAGAGCCGCTGGCCGCCGAGGTCGAAGGGGAGCTGGAGCGCGTCGAGCACCGAGCGCGCCAGGTCCGCCAGTTGCTCGGTGCCGGTGGAGTCCTCGACCAGGATCGCGAACTCGTCGCCGCCGAGCCGGGCCACGAGGTGGCCGCCGTTGCGGGTGTAGCCGTCGCTGTCCGCGCACTCCGTCAGGCGCGTGGCGACGGCGGCCAGGAGCCGGTCGCCGACCCGGTGGCCGAGGGTGTCGTTGACCGCCTTGAAGCCGTCGAGGTCCAGGTAGCAGAGGCCGATCCGCCCTGTTCTGCCATAGCCGTACGACTCGTATGACTGGTGCGATCCGTGCGACGGGGGCGCGTCGGGGGCGGCGCCCTGGGCCGCGGCCTCCAGGGCCGCCGAGAGGCGCTCGAAGAACAGCGCGCGGTTGGGCAGCCGGGTCACCGGGTCGTGCATCTTGAGGTGGCGCAGCCGCGCGTGCAGCTCGCGCCGGTCGCTGATGTCCGCGATCGACAGCAGGACGCGGCGGCTGTCGGGCACGGGGGCGACGGTGACCTCGGCCCACAGCGAGCGCCCGTCGGCGTGCTTGAGGCGGCGGGTGCAGCGGAAGCGGGAGCGGCCGCCGCCGAGCACCTCGCGGTACGCGTGCCAGGTGCGGGCGTCGGAGGCGAGGTCGACGAGGTCGGCCGCCGCCTGCTCCTCCAGCGCGGCGGGATCGGTACCGAGGAGGGCGCCGAAGGAGTCGTTCGCGACGACGACGACACCGTCCTCGTCGACGACGGCCATCGCGAGCTGGGCGACCCGGAAGGCGGCGCGGCAGTCGCGGAGTTCGGCCGTCCGTCGCGCGAGGTGACGCTCCGTGAGTGCGGGCTCGGCCGCGTGTGTCTCCGCCGGCTCTGGGTGCACCGGTCCTTCGGGGGTTCCGCTCACCGCTCGCTCCCGTGCAGTCGGGCCGGTCACATGTGGTCGGGATGGTCGGCCAAGGAAGAGTGAGCCGATCATAGAGCCAGCCGGGGGAGCGTTCCAGCTCCGAGGGGCCCCCGAGGGGGTCCGGGCGCTGTGAGGCCGCCTACCGGACGCCCCTGCCAGATCGTTTCTGCGCGGGTCTGACACGGGTCGTCGAGGGCATGACCGAATGTGACTTTCCGTGAGCTGAAGCGCGCTCGTGTCGCGTCGCCCCCGTGGCGCGCCCTCACCCGACCGGGGCAGCGGAAACATGCGAAACACCGCGAAACGTCACAAGGTGGGTGGGGTGTCCCGCATTCCCGATCCGGAGGTCCACGTGAGGGCTCAGCAGCCACCCGGGGGAGTGGAACGCCCGCGGCTGCGTGCCGGCGCGGCGGCCTTCACCTCGCTCGCCGCCCTGGCCGCCACCGGGCTCGTCGCGGGTCCCGCCGTCGGCGCGTCCTCGGCGAGTCCCTGCGCCCTGCCCCGTACCGCGGCCCACCACTCGCTCGGCCTCGACACCTGGAACGGCGCCTACACGCGACCGAACCAGACCCTCGACGCGGTCATGATCTTCCTGTCCTTCCCGGACTCCGCACCGCTCACCGAACCGGCCGAGCTCGCCGCCGACCACTTCCCCGCCACCAGCGAGTTCTTCGACCGCGCCTCCTACGGACGCTTCACCCTGCGCCCGCACGCCCGATCGGCCTGGACCCCGATGCCGCACGCGTCGGAGGCGTACGACATACGGCGGGACTGGGACGCCGGGAAGCGGGCCGCCTACCTCCGCGACGCGATCGCCGCCGCCGACAAGGACGTCGACTTCTCCCGGTACGACGTCGTCTACCTGGTCGCCGACCCGGACGCGCCCGGCGTGGACTCCGACGCGACCAAGGTCGTCAACCTGGACCGCCCGCTGGAGGCCGACGGCACCGAGATCAAGCGCGTCGTCACCGTCTTCGAACGGCACCCGCCCGACCGCAACGTCCTGGCCCACGAGACCGGCCACGTCTTCGACCTGCCCGACCTCTACCGCCGGCCCGTGGACGGCAAGGGCGACTGGGACACCCATGTGGGGGACTGGGACGTCATGGGAAGCCAGTTCGGGCTCGCCCCGGACCTCTTCGGCTGGCACAAGTGGAAGCTCGGCTGGCTCTCCAGCGCCCAGGTCGCCTGCGTCCAGGGCACCGGCTCCCACCTGGTCAGCCTGGAACCGACCGACACCCCGCCCGCGGCGGGCGGCACCCTCGGCACCCGGCTCGCCGTCGTCCGCACCGGACCCGACAGCGTCCTGGCGATCGAGGCCCGGAGCCGCGCCGGGAACGACGCCGACACCTGCGCCGAGGGCGTGCTCGTCTACCGGGTCCGCAACGACGCGGCCTCCGGCGAGGGCCCGGTCGAGGTCGTGGACGCGCACCCGGACACCCAGGCGTGCGTGGAGCGCTCCGTCTACCCGCCGCTCGCGGACGCCCCCCTGGAGGAGGGCGAGACGATGACCGTCCCCGGGAGCGGGGTGCGGATCGAGGTGACGGACCGCACCGAGGCGGGCGTCTGGACGGTGAAGATCACGCCTCCCGGACCCGCGTGACCGCCGGAACACGAAGAAGGCCCCCTCACCGAAGTGAGGGGGCCTTCTCTGTCTGTGCGCCGCCAGGGACTCGAACCCCGGACCCGCTGATTAAGAGTCAGCTGCTCTAACCAACTGAGCTAGCGGCGCCTGCTGACGTCGTAGACATTAGCATCCGGATCGGCGGGAGGAAAAATCGATACCCGCACGTCGGCGGCGGAGGCCGCCCGGACGGCCCGCACACAGGCCCAGAGCACGACCTCGGGGCCCGGCAGCCACGGATGCCGGGAGTCGGGGGCCACCAGCCAGCGGGGCCCGGCGGAATCGGACGGAACCAGCGGCGGCACGGTCACCGCGTCCCCGAGCCCGTGACAGAGCGGCCGGGGGACCGCCTCTCCCCACTCCTCCCAGTCGAGCAGCGCCGGCAGCCGCTGGGCCGTCCCGGGCGCGGCGAACAGCATCATCCGGCCCCGGTGCGTCGCGACGGGCCCCGAGCCCGGGCCCTCCTCCCACAGCCGGTCCAGCATCCGGCGCCCGAAGACCGGGTCCACGTTGACGACGTCGAAGACCGTCCCGCAGGGCAGCGCCGCCGGGGAGGCCGGCCGGGACTCCCAGCGGGTCAGCGCGGCGCCGTCGCGACCCCCGGCGGCCGAGGCGAGCCAGGCGGCCCCGTCGGCGGTCACGCGGGCCGTCTGGTGCCGCCCCTCGTCGCCCTCCCGGAGGAACCGGAAGATGTCGTGCGGGGTCTCTTCGCGCAGCCAGGTCGTCATGACCCAGGTCTACCGGGCGTGATCCCCCGATTGCCGAGGGTTCCCGGAATCCCGGACAGGAGGGGTGGCGGAGGAGTATCGTGCCCCCTCGGCATATGCCAGGGGTGGTTTTTCGGTCAGACGTACGCCTCCGCGCCAACCGGACGCGCCGACGGGCGTAGGTGGATGCCTCCGAACCAGCCGGGCGCGCCGACAGGCGCACCCGTCGCCTCCGAGCCAACCGGACGCGCCTACGGGGCGCATGGGTACGCGCCCGGACCGGCCGAGCGCGCCTACGCCCCCCCCCCGCACCGGGCCGACGCGCGCCCCGCTCTCAGTCCTCCGCCGGCTGTCCGTTCGTCCGGATCAGGCCCTGGCCGAACTCGATCATCTTCCGGGCGTAGTCCTCGGTCCACTGGGCCCGCTCGGCGACGTCCGCCGCCGTCAGCCGGTCGAACCGGCGCGGATCCGCGAGCTGCGCGGCCGCGATCGCCTGGAACTCCGTCGCCCGGTCCGTCGCCGCCCGGAACGCGAGCGTCAGCTCCGTCGCCCGGGACAGCAGCTCGCGGGGATCCTCTATCGACTCCAGGTCGAAGAAGTGCTCCGGATCGGCGGTCGCCTCGGCAGGCTCGAAGATCAGCGGTGCCGGCCGGAGCCGCCGCTGTGCGCTCCGTTCCGCGGGTTCCGCCATCGTCCTTCTCCTCCTCGCACAGACACGGCCCGGAATCCCGGGCCGTCTTCCATTGTCCCGCGCCCCGCAAGAGCGCGAGACGTCCCCCGTACGCCCCCACGTCCTTCCGGGCCCCGGTTTCGACCCGGGTTCACGGAGTCCAGCCCACCCGGTGTTCCTCCAGGTGGGAGAGGACCGCGTGGTTCGCCTCCCAGCCGTCCGGGAACGAGACCGCGACGCCCAGCTGCACCGGGTCCGTCGACGGGTGCTCGTCGAGGAGCTCCGCCACGCCCGCGCGGCACACCACGATGCACGCGTGCCGGTGCCGGGAGGCCAGGACGCACAGGCGGCCCGTCTCCAGGTGGAAGGCCGTCGCGTCCGGGCGGCCGGAGAGCGGGTGGAGGACGACCGTCACGTCGTACTCGCGGCCCTGGAGCCGGTTCGCGGTGTCCACCGTCACGCCCGTCACCCCGAGGTCCGCGAGCGCCGCCCGGACCGCCGCCGCCTGGTCGCGGTGCGCGGTGCCGACGGCGATCCGGTCCGGGGTGAGCGGCACCGGGGTCTCCGAGCGCTCCGAGACCGCCGAACCGCCCCGGTCCAGGAGCCGGCGCACCACCAGGGCGATCGCACCGACCGCCTCGGGATCGGTGCGCGGGGTGTGCCGGGCCGGGAGTTCGAGCAGGCCCCAGCCGGACTCGGCGGCCTCGTCGAGGACCCGGTCCTGGGCCGAGCCGTCCGAGGCGACTCCGAAGGACAGCTTCCGGTCGCCGTGGCCCGTGCCGCTGCGGAACGGCGTGTACGGGTAGAAGGCGTCCGACACCAGCGGCGCCGCCGAGGCGGGCAGTCGCCAGGAGACCGGGAGGCGGTGCTGCGGCAGCTCCGGGTTGTGGGCCAGGAGGGTGGAGACCGCGGACGCCGACGGGTCGTACGACAGGCCCGCCCACTGCTCCGCGCCCACCACCGAGAACGGGTCCAGCTGCCCGGGGTCGCCGACGAACAGCGCCCGCTCGAAGAGGCCCGCCACCGCGAGCAGCGCGTCCGAGCGCATCTGGTACGCCTCGTCGACGATCGCGTGCGCCCACGGCTCGACGTTCTTCACGTGCCCCCACTTGGCGGCCGTGGACAGCACGACCGGCAGCCCGGTCAGCTCGCCCGCCTTCGCCGACTTCCGTACGTTGGCCAGGTCGTCGAGCGCCTTGTCGTACGGGTCGGAGTCGCTGGAGTGCAGCCGGCCGACCTCCAGGTCCGGCTCCTTCTCGGCGAGCCGCAGCACCAGGTCGTCCACCTGCGCGTTCGTCTGGGCGACCACCATCAGGGGCCGCCCGGCGGCGGCCAGTTCGAGGGCGGCCCGCACCACGAGCGTCGACTTCCCGGCGCCCGGCGGGGAGTTCACCACGACGCCGCGCGCGGTGCCGTGCAGGGTGTCCGCGAGAATGGCGTCGGTCGCGCGGGCGGCCTCGGCGGACGGGTCGAACACGGTCACCGCATGTCCTCAGGGGTTACGAAGTCGAGATCGGTCACAGGACGTCCTCCGGCGTCACGGCGTCCGGCAGTTCCACCGCGTCCGTCCGTGGCGGGCCGCCGTGCGTCCACGGCGTCTCCTCCGGGTCCGGCAGCTTCGGGCCGACCCGCTGGTCGTGCTCGAACAGCGTCCAGGCGATCCGCTCGCCCTTCTCCGGCACCGAGCCCTCCGCCGGCTCCTTGGAGCGTCCCATCCGGTCCAGGATCCGCAGGAGCAGCGAGCCGTCCTCCTCGTACCGGACGAACTCCGCCGTCTGCGGCTTGCCTTCGAGCGAGCGGTACACCTTCACCTTCTCGCCCAGGTGCGGCCGGTCGTCCGTGCGGACCGCGACGAGCGGGCGCGGCGCGGGCCGCTTCGACTCCGTCCACGCCATCGTCACCTCGACCACCTCGGCCGTGAACGCCTCGCCCGCGAGCCGCCGCCCCGCCAGGACCAGCGGGTCGTCGAGGGCCTCGTGCGCCTCCAGCTGGCCCTGCGCCTGCTCGCGGGCGGCGAGCTTCTGGGCGGCCGTGACGGCGTCGTCCCGGCGCGGCTGCGGCGGCTCGCCGGCCGCGACCCGGTCCCGGTGGGCGGTGAAGGACCAGCGGTCGCGGGTCCAGCGGTCCTCGACCCTGGCGCCTTCCGGCAGCTCCCGCAGCAGCCCGATCGCCCGCCAGACCGCGTCCCACGTGGGCTTCAGCTGGGAGACGACGAGGCGGCGCAGCTCCCGCTCGGCCGCGTGCAGTTCGGCGAGGCCCGTGTCGGCCGCCTCGCCGTCCTCGGCGGCGCCGAGCGCCTGCCGGGCCCGGTCGTACCGCTCGATCGCGGGCGCGAGGAGCTTGTTGTCGAAGGCCGGGTCGGTCGCCGGGCCGGCCGGCGGGCAGAGCAGTTGGCCCTGGGAGTCCCGGCCCAGCTCGGCCCGCAGCGCGCCCTCCGCGCCCGGCTCGTCGTCGTACGGGTCGATCCAGGCGAGCAGCGCGCCCAGGTGCTGGTCCTCCAGGGAGGACTGGCCGGTCGCCCAGTGCCGGTTGAGCAGGTCGGTCGCGGAGAGGAGCAGCGAGGAGCCGGGCACCCGGGCCCGCTCGCCGAAGTGCGTCAGCCAGCGTCCGAGCAGCGGCACGCGCGGCGGCGCGGGGAACGGCGTCTCCGGGTCCTGCTCGGCCGTCCGCCGGAACCGCGTGGACCGCCCGAGCAGCCGTACGTACTCGACGCCCGCCCGGCTCGGCACGATCAGCTGCGGCGCGTCGGCGCACAGCTCGACCTCGACCTTCACCTTCTTGCCGGTCTCCGGGTCGACCTCGCTCTTCTCGGCCGCCTCGACGACGTCCGTGTACGCGTCGACGTACGGCAGGATCTCCTCGGCCAGGTCGGCGAGGAACGCGAAGCGCAGGTCACGGTCCCGGGGCTGCGGCACCACCAGGAGCCTCGGCTCCTCGGGATCGGTGCCGACGAGCGCACCCAGCGGGGCGCCCGCCTCACCGGCCGTCGTCAGGGGGACGAGGACCAGCGGGCGCGCGGAAAGGCGCCGGTGCCGGACGGTCGCGAGCGGCTGCGCCCGGCCCGACTCGACGGCCTCCATCCGGGCCAGCGTGGAGATCAGCGACATGCCAGGGCCTCCCGGGGCGCGGCGCGGAAGCGAGGGCTCAGCAGGGGCATTCGACGGCCTCCCGAGGGGTGCGGGCGGGCGCCGACGCCAGCGCCTCCTCGCGCAGCGCCCGCGCCCTGCGCAGCGCCGCCACCGCCGGGTCCTCCGGGTCGCCCTCCTCGCCGCGCGCCGCCGCCAGGACCGCTCCGACCGTCGTCAGGCCGCCCAGCTCGCCCCGTACCGAACGGCCCAGGGTCTCCACCGCGCCCGCCTCCCGGGAGCGCGACCGGCAGTGGAAGGCCAGCTCGCAGGCGGCCAGGCACTCGGGCGCGTACTGATGGGGCACGCACTCCACGGCCGCCATCAGCTCCTCCGCCGTCCGCTCCACCACGTCGAAGCTGACGCCCTGCGGCAGGGCCCGCGCGATCTCGTCGATCCGGGTCAGCCGGGCCAGCTGACGCCGGGTCACCGACCGCTGCTTGCGCACGTCGACCACCGAGGCCGCCGGCACGTTCGAGAAGTCCTTCGGGCAGACCAGGAGCACCGACTGCGCGACCCGCGCGCCCTCCGTACGGGCCGCGACCCGCTCCAGGGCCAGCACGTACACGGCGGCCTGGCGGGCGGCGGCGCCCACCTTCGCCGCGTCGGCCGAGCCGTCGATCATCGGGAACGACTTGATCTCCACGACCGTCCACCCGCCGTCGGGGTGCACGACCACCGCGTCCGGCTCCAGGTAGACGGGCGCGCCGGCGACCTCCAGGGCGAGCAGCGGATGGTCGAGCAGCGCCCAGGCCCCGGCCCCGGTCGCCTCCCGCAGCGCGAGCGCCGTGCGCGCCACGCGGCCCTCGGGGCCGGCCGCCGCCAGATCCGGTACGGACACCTCGCCCGGCTCCTCGACGCCGATCAGGCGCAGCAGTTCACGGCCGCCGTCCGCCTTGACCTTCGCCTCGAAGGAGTTGCCCCGGACTATCGCGAACTGCGACTGGCCGAACGGCGCCGGCGAGCCGAGCTTCGCGGCGAGGGCCGACTTGTCGACCCCGGCGCCGTCGAGGACGGCCCGCCGCTTGCAGCCCGGATTGGCCGCGAGCGCCGCCAGGGCGCGGGCGTCCAGCGGACGCGGCACGACACCCGGTCCACGCAGCTCAGCGAGGATTCCCCAAGCTCTCGGCTTCGCTCGAGCAGGGGAGGCCCCATTTCGACGTGTCGTCTGCGGTGGTGCGGACAGACCGCTGTCCGGGAATGCGCTCACCCGCGGAAGTCTCGCATCCGTCACTGACAACCAGGGGCGCTTCCGCCCTTCCGCGGATCCGGTCGGCGAGCCGCAGCACGTGCGGGGCGAGGAGCAGACCGGCGCCCATCACCGCGACCCCGGCGACCGCGTCGAGCAGGTAGTGGTTCGCGGTGCCCATCACCACGAGGGCGGTGACCAGCGGATACGCCACCCCGAGGGCCTTCGTGAGCGGCGTCCGCCCGTACCGCCACAGCATCACGCCGCACCACAGCGCCCAGCCGACGTGCAGGCTGGGCATCGCCGCGTACTGGTTCGTCAGGCCGCCGAGCCCGCGCGGCGCGCTGGCCTCGCCGCCCCACCAGCCGTACGCGCTGAAGTGCGCCATCGTGTCCGTGAAGCCGTGGGCCGCGTCGAGCAGCCGGGGCGGGCAGGTCGGCAGGAGCGTGAAGCCGACGAGGCCGAGCAGGGTGGAGACCATCAGCCAGGTGCGGGCGGCGCGGTAGTGCGCGGGGCGGCGGCGGAAGAGCCAGACCAGGACCGCCGGGGTCACGAGGTAGTGCAGCGAGGCGTACGCGAAGTCCGCCGGGACCCCGAGCGCGGGGACGCTCGTGAACAGCCGGTTCAGCGGGTGCTCGGCGTCGATCCCGAGGCTCTCCTCCAGGTGCAGGATCGTGCGCCCGTGCGCCACGGCCGAGGCCTCGTCGCCCGCCACCAGGAGCCGCCCGCACGAGTAGGACGCGTACACGACGGCGATCAGGGACAGCTCCGCCCACCAGCGTGGCCTGCGCATGAATGGGTCCCCCCCCCGTCGGTGACATCCCCGGGGGAGGGACGCCGGACGGCTCCCGCGGGTTGCCCGGCGGCCACCCCGAGTTCACGCCGGAGACGATCGGCGATGATGGGAGAGGCACGTCCGCACCGTGAAACCCCTGGAGCGTCCTACCCATGGCACCGCGCATCCTGCTCGCCCGGCACGGCCAGACCGAGTGGTCACTCCTCGGTCGGCACACCGGCAGGACCGACATACCCCTGCTCGAAGAGGGGCGGCGCGGCGCGAAGCTGCTCGGCGAGCGGCTGCACCGGGGCCCCTGGCAGGGGCTGCCCGGCGTCGAGGTGCGCACCAGCCCCCTCGTCCGGGCGAGCGAGACCTGCGAGCTCGCCGGCTTCGGCGACCGGGCCGAGCCCTGGGACGCGCTGATGGAGTGGGACTACGGGGCGTACGAGGGCCTCACCCCGCCCGAGATCCAGAAGATCCAGCCGGGCTGGTTCATCTGGCGCGACGGCGTCCCCGAGGGCGAGACGCTCGCGCAGCTGTCGGACCGTGCCGACGAGATCGTGGAGTGGGCCCGCTCCGCCGACCGCGACGTCCTGGTCTTCGCCCACGGTCACATCCTGCGCTCGATCGGCGCGCGCTGGCTCGGCGAGGACGTCTCCTTCGCCTCCCGCATCCGCCTCGACCCGACGAGCCTGTCGGTCCTCGGCTGGGCGTACGGCGCCCCGGCCCTCGAGCGCTGGAACGACACGGGGCACCTGGAGCAGTAGGCCCCGCGCTCAGTACGAGGCCAGGACCCGGCCGGTCTCCGAGAGGAGGCCGCGGATGCGGGCCGAGGCGATGCCGTCGAGGGAGTCCGCGACGCGCCTCGCCTCCGCCGCCGCCTCGTCCGGGCGGCCGGCGTGCGCCAGGTCCTTGGCGAGGTGCGCCCGGTAGAGCGCGAGGTTCCGGGCGAAGTGCGGGTTCTGCAGGACCACCGCCCGGTGGGCGTGGCGCGCCGCCCGGCCCCACTCGCCCAGCGCCGACCAGCACCCGGCCTCCAGGGCCTCCCGCTCCGGCTCGCCGAAGAACGACATCCACTCGGGGTCGCCCTCGGCCGGGCCCCGCTCGAACCAGCCGTGCGCGCGGCCGAGGGCCTGCTCGCAGGCGGAGCGGTCGCCGAGTCCGGCCCACGCGCCCGCCTCCCGCAGCGAGAGCAGCGAGAGGAGCCGGGCCGAGTCCAGCGGCTGCGCGGCCCGCAGGCCCGCCTGCGCCGCCCGCACCGCCTCGCGGAAGCGGCCGGTGTCCCGGGCCAGGAACGAGGTGTTGCAGAAGGCGTGCGCCTCCAGGGCCGCGTTCCCCGCCACGCGCGCGGTGGCCAGCGCCTCCGCGTAGTGCGAGCGGGCGTCCTCGTGCCGGCCCGAGTCGTGGGCCAGCCAGCCGACGGAGAGGGAGAGCTCGCCCGCGCCCGCGTGCAGCCGGTCCTCGGTGGAGCGGCGGCTCATCGTGCCGGCGTCGAGGAGCGCGTACGCGGTACGGAGCGGCTGGGCGGCCACCTTGTACAACCCGTCGGCGCCGTGCCGGTCGTCGAGCAGCCGGATCCGCCGCACGGCGTCCTCGACGGCCCGCACCTCGGCCTCGCCGATCCGGTGGCTGCCGCGGGGGGAGGGGATCGCGACGGCGGGGCCGCCCAGTCCCAGCGAGGCGGCGGCCAGGGTGGCGGAGCCGCTCGTCATGAATGCGCGACGCAGCACGTCGCTCTCCTCATCGTTCCGGGTGGTGATGGCGGCGGGAGGCGCTGCCCCGGCCGGGACGGCCTGCCGCCGGCCGCGCACCGTCTCCCGCGCGGAGAACCCCAGGTCGGAGAGGCCCAGACCGGGGAACATGTGCAGGAAGACCCGCTCGTACGCGTAGTTGGGGCAGCGGATCTCGCCCGCCTCCACGCGCCCGATGTAGCGGGCGTCGCACGCGACCTGTTCGCCGATCTCCCGGGCCGCCCGGCGGACCGCCGCGGCGAACTCCGCCGGCGAGTGCTGTCCGCGGAGCCGGCGGAAGGCGAGATTGGGAACTGCCCGTGACATCGCCATGGCCGAGCCCTCTCCTGGTGCTGCCGGGTGTCCGGCGGCAAGAACGTACCTGCTGTGACCGGATGCGTACGCTGAGTTTGGCTACAAATCGGATATCTCGCCTGCGATCTGCCATGAACTGCCATCCTTTGCGGCGGCATCCCGCCGTAGCCGTTGACGCGCACGGGCGTTGAACCGTAAGGGAGAGACGGAACGTGTCTCCTCTGGAGCGAGGAGGGGTCCTCATGTCGGAGATCGGTTCGCAGTCGGCCACGCGGCACGTACCTGCCCCTGAGGCCGCGCGGCACGTGCCCGCCCCCGAGGCCGCGCACCGGGCGCCCGTCGCCCCGGACGCCGCCGGGCCCTGGGACCTGGTGACCGTCCCGGCCCGTCAGGGTCTCGAGGCCGTGGACATCCTGCGCCGCGCCGCCGCCCCCGCCGTCGGGCCCGTCGTCCACGACGGCACCTGCGACACCCTCGGCTTCCTGGTGCCGCCCGGCACCGCCGCCGCCTGGGACGTGCCGGGCAGCGCCTGTACGCGGACCTCGGGCCGCGGCCTCCGCCTCCCCGAGCTGCCGGAGCTCCCCGAACCGGCGGGCGACGCGCCCCGCCCGGCCGGCTGGCTGCTGCCCCCGGGCGACACCGACCCCGTCACCGACCCCGTCGTCCTGCGCGAGGCGCTCGGCGAGGCGGCCCGGCTCATCGAGGCGGCCGACGGCTGCCACTGAGCTCCTGTCCCGGCTTGCCCGGATAATGGGCCCGTGGCCAGGAACAGACAGCGCGACCGGGCGGCGGCCGCCGCCCCCGTCGTCGAGACCGTCGACGGCGGTCTCGCCGAACTCATACCCGACCGGGAACGCCCGCGCGGCTGGACGCTGCTCATCGACGGCGCCCCGCAGTCGCACGTCGACCTCGACGACCCGGCCGCCCTCACCTTCGAGTACCAGCGGCGCCTCGGCCACATCGCCGACCTCGCCGCCCCGCCGAACCGGCCGCTCCAGGTCGTCCACCTCGGCGGCGGCGCCTTCACCCTCGCCCGGTACGTCGCCGCGACCCGGCCCCGCTCCACGCAGCAGATCGTGGAGCTCGACGGACGCCTCGTCCAGCTCGTCCGCCGGGAACTGCCCCTCGACGCCGGGGCCCGCATCCGGGTCCGCTCCACCGACGCCCGCGCCGGGCTCGCCAAGGTCCAGGACGGCTGGGCCGACCTCGTCATCGCCGACGTGTTCAGCGGCGCCCGCACCCCGGCCCACCTGACCAGCACCGAATTCCTCACCGAGGTGCGGCGGGTGCTGCGGCCCGACGGCTTCTACGCGGCGAACCTCGCCGACGGCCCGCCGCTGACCCATCTGCGCGGCCAGATCGCCACCGCGGCCGCCGTCTTCCCCGAACTGGCGCTCACCGCCGACCCGACGGTCCTGCGCGGCCGCCGCTTCGGGAACGCGGTGCTGCTCGCCTCGGACCGCGAGCTGCCGGTCGCCGAGCTGACCCGCCGGGTGGCCACCGATCCGCACCCGGGGCGCGTGGAGCACGGCCGGGCCCTCGCCGACTTCGCCGGGGGAGCGGTGCCGGTCACCGACGCGAACGCCAAGCCCTCACCCGTACCGCCGGCGTCCGTCTTCCGGTGACCGGCCGCTACGTCTGACGGTCGTCGATCTCCACGCGGGGCGCGGTGTCGTGCCAGACGCAGAAGACCGACAGCTCGCGGCCGTCCTTGGTGAAGGTGACCCGGATCCACGTCGGCTGCTTCCACACCTGCATCTGCCAGCCGGCCGCGGGCGTCGCCGACACGAGTTCGGCCGAGGTCTCCCCGAGGTCGAAGGTGACCCGGCCGCCGTCCACGGGGTAGGTCTTCACGGACGAGACGGACGAGGGCGAGTCCCCGGGCGACGTGGTGGGAGTCCGCGTCGTGGGGGACGGGCGGCGCGAAGGGGTCGCGGACGGCGAGGCGGGGAGCGTACGGGCCTCGCTCGGCGTGGACTTCGGAGCGGCGGGCGCGGAGGGCCCGGTGCTCTCGGGCGGCCGGGTGGCGGAGGTCTGCGGGTCGCCTCCGGCGACGGCCGTTCCGATGGCGGGGCCGGCCGGGAGCGGCAGGGCCCGCGGCGGGTCGTACACCGTGCCGGACAGCACCGTGTGCACTCCCCACCAGGACAGGGTGACCGCCGCGCCGGTGGCGAGCGACCAGGCCAGGGCGTGAACGAGTCCTCTTCGCACCGGGACATAGTGCACCACCCGGGAAAGGTCCGTACCGGAGGGTGGACCTTGCTCCCGGTCTCACCCGGATGGCGTACGGTGCGGCCCATGGCAAGTGTGCTCGTGGTCGAGGACGACCAGTTCGTGCGCTCCGCCCTCATCCGGCAGCTGACCGAGGCCTCCCACACCGTACGGAGCGTCGGCACGGCTCTGGAGGCGCTGCGCGAGGTCGCCCATTTCCGCTTCGACGTCGTGATCCTGGACCTCGGTCTGCCCGATCTCGACGGGTCCGAGGCGCTCAAGATGCTGCGCGGGATCACCGACGTCCCGGTGATCATCGCGACCGCCCGGGACGACGAGGCCGAGATCGTACGGCTCCTCCACGCCGGGGCCGACGACTACCTCGTGAAGCCCTTCTCCGTCGACCACCTCACGGCCAGGATGGCCGCCGTCCTGCGCCGCTCCCGGCCCGCCGGCGGCGAGCAGCCGCCGTCCAGGGCCCTGAGGGTCGGCGGGCTCACCGTCGACCCGCTGCGCCGTCAGGCGGAGCTCGACGGGACGCCGTTGGACCTGACCCGGCGCGAGTTCGACCTGCTCGCCTTCCTCGCCGGGCGGCCCGGCGTCGTCGTCCCGCGCAAGGAGCTGCTCGCCGAGGTCTGGCAGCAGTCGTACGGGGACGACCAGACCATCGACGTACATCTGTCATGGCTGCGGCGGAAACTGGGCGAAACGGCCGCCCGACCCCGCTATCTGCACACCCTGCGCGGGGTGGGCGTGAAGCTGGAGCCGCCCCGCGAGCGGGAACCGGGGTCGCAGCCGTGAGATGGGCGCTCGTCAAGGTGTCCCTGGCCGTCACCGCCATGGTCGTCGTCGCCTTCGCCGTCCCCCTCGGGCTCGTCGTCAAGGAGATGGCCCGCGACCGGGCCTTCTCCAACGCCGAACGGCGGGCCGCGGGACTCGCCCCCGTCCTCGCCATCACCACCGACCGCGACGAACTCGACAAGGCCGTCGCCACCACCGAGGACGGGGCCGCGGGACGCCTCGCGATCCACGTGCCCGCCGCCGAACCCGGCGGCACCGCCCTGGAGATCGGCACCCGCCGCGCCGACCCCCAGGAGCTCGCCACCACCCGCAGCCTCGGCCGCGCCTCCATCGCCGAGGTCCCCGGCGGCTTCGCGCTGCTCCAGCCCACCGCGCTCAGCAGCGGCCAGGTCGCCGTCGTCGAACTCTTCGTCCCCGAGGACGAGGTCAGCAACGGCGTCGCCACCGCCTGGCTCGTCCTCGCCGGCGTCGGCCTCGCCCTGATCGTCGGCTCCGTCGCCGTCGCCGACCGCCTCGGCATCCGCATGGTCCAGCCCGCGCAGCGGCTCGCGGGCGCCGCCCACGACCTCGGCGAGGGCAGGCTCGGCGCGCGCGTCCCCGAGGAGGGGCCGCCCGAGCTCAAGTCGGCCGCCGTCGCCTTCAACTCGATGGCCGACCAGGTCGTGCAGCTCCTCGCCAACGAACGCGAACTGGCCGCCGACCTCTCCCACCGGCTCCGCACCCCGCTCACCGTGCTCCGGCTCAACGCGGCCTCGCTCGGCTCCTCGCCCGCCGCCGAGCAGACCCGCGCGGCCGTCGAGCAGCTGGAGCGGGAGGTCGACATCATCATCCGCACGGCCCGCGACGCCAAGCCGCAGACCCAGGCGACCGGGCCCGGCGCCGGCTGCGACGCGGCCGAAGTGGTCCGCGAGCGGATGGAGTTCTGGTCGGCGCTCGCCGAGGACGAGGGCCGCCGGGTGCGGGTCGCGGGCGTCGAGCGCCCGGTCCGCATCCCCGTCGCCCGCCCCGAACTCGTCGCCGCCCTCGACGCCCTCCTCGGCAACGTCTTCCGGCACACCCCCGAGGCCACCGCCTTCTCCATCGACGTCCACAACGGAGACGACGCCGTCATCGTCCTCGTCTCCGACGCGGGCCCCGGCATCGCCGACCCCGCCGCCGCGCTCGCGCGGGGCGCGGGCAGCGGACGCGACGGCTCCACCGGCCTCGGCCTCGACATCGTGCGCCGCATGGCCGAGTCGACGGGCGGCGACGTCCGCATCGGCCACTCGGTCCTCGGCGGCACGGAGGTACGGATCTGGATCAGCCTCGACGGCCGCGGAGCCGGTACGGGCGGGGGCGGAGGCCGCCGCGGCCGCCGCCGCAAGGCGTGACGCGCCGGGGCCGTACGCGCCGGGTCCGTTCCGTCCCGCTCAACCTTTCCTGGTCCCGATGCCTTCCTTAAGCGGAGCCTAAGAATCCCAACCCCGGTCCGACTGGGCCCTTTTGTCCGCTTCCAGGTCGCTAGCGTGCTGCCGCACCCCACCCCCGGCACACAGAGGCAGGCACGCCATGGGCACCAGTTCGCACCGGCGCAGGACGAGCACCCGGACCAAGGTCGTCGGGGCGATCGTCGCGGCGGCCGTCGTCGGCGGCGCGGCCGTCGCGCTCACCGGCACCGCCCAGGCCGCCGCCGTCGGCGCCGCCTACACCCGGACCAGCTCCTGGACCGGCGGCTACACCGGCCAGTACGTCGTCACCAACGAGACGACCGCGACCCGGTCCGACTGGACCCTGGAGTTCGACCTCCCGGCCGGCACCACCATCGGCTCCCTCTGGAACGGCGAGCACACCGTCTCCGGCAGCCACGTCACCGTGAAGCCCGCGAGCTGGAACAGGCAGCTGGCGCCCGGCCAGTCCGTCACCGTCGGCTTCGTCACCTCCGCCGCCGGCCGGGCCGGCGACCCCGTCAACTGCCTCATCGACAAGGCCGCCTGCTCCGCCGGAGGAGCCACCCCCACGCCGAGCGGCCGCCCCACCGGGCAGCCCACCGCGACGGCCTCCCCCAAGCCGACGGCCACCGCGACGGTGAAGCCCACGCCGACCGCCACGGCCACCACGAGCCCGAAGCCGACCACCCCGGCACCCACCCCGACGGCGACCACCACCGGGGCCCCGGCCACGGGCGCCGGGTTCGCGCCCTACGTCGACACCTCGCTCTACCCCGCGTACGACCTGCTCGCGACCGCCGACGCCACCGGCGTGAAGGAGTTCAACCTCGCCTTCATCACCTCCGGCGGCGCCTGCGCCCCGCTGTGGGGCGGCGTCACCGACCTCGCGAACGACAAGGTCGCGGCCCAGATCGGCGCCCTGCGCGCCAAGGGCGGTGACGTCCGCGTCTCCTTCGGCGGCGCCGCCGGCCACGAGCTGGCCCTGAACTGCTCGACCTCCTCGGCGCTCGCCGCCGCGTACGGCAAGGTCGTCGACCAGTACGGGCTGACCAAGGTCGACTTCGACATCGAGGGCGCGGCCTTGCCGGACACCGCCGCCAACACCCGCCGCTCCCAGGCGATCGCCCAGCTCCAGAAGTCCCACCCGGGCCTGGACGTCTCCTTCACCCTGCCGGTGATGCCCGAGGGCCTCACCCAGCCGGGCGTGGACCTGCTCGCCGACGCCAAGCGGAACGGGGTCCGCGTCGACGCCGTCAACATCATGGCGATGGACTACGGGCCGGCGTACAGCACCGACATGGGCACGTACGCCGTCCAGGCCGCGACCGCGACCCAGGCCCAGGTCAAGGGCGTCCTCGGCCTCTCCGACGCGGCCGCCTGGAAGGCCGTCGCCGTCACCCCGATGATCGGTGTGAACGACGTCGCCTCCGAGGTCTTCAAGGTCGAGGACGCGACCCAGCTCGTCGACTTCGCGAAGTCCAAGGGCCTGGGACGGCTCTCGATGTGGTCCTCCGCCCGTGACAAGCAGTGCGCGTCCGGCGCCGTGGCCTACGCCGACCCGACCTGCTCCTCGATCCTCCAGCAGCCGCTGGCCTTCACGAAGGCCTTCGGCGCGTACAAGTGACCGGATAAGCCACCGCGCCCCCCACACCGCGCGCCCCGGCCGGCACCACCCCACCTCCGGCCGGGGCGCGCACCCCTGTGTGGGCTGCATCACGCATGTGGCCCCGGCCCGGACCGCGCCGGGCCCGGGAACGACGGAAGCCCCGGTTCTTTCGAACCGGGGCTTCCGTCATCAGGGTGAGTAACGGGACTCGAACCCGCGACATCCTGGACCACAACCAGGTGCTCTACCAGCTGAGCTATACCCACCACGACCGGCGGTTTTCCCGAAGGTTTCCCCGACCGGCCGAGAAGAAGTCTACAGGGTTTCGAGGGGTGCTCGCGCACGCATTCTTCTGCGGGCGCGAGCGGGCCCCGTCGAGCGGCTGACCGAGCGGCTATTCGGCGGGGACGACGTGACGCGCCGCGATCTTCTTCGCGGTGTCGGAGTCGGGGCCGGGCTGCGGGACGAAGATCGCCTCGCGGTAGTAGCGCAGCTCGGCGATCGACTCGCGGATGTCGGCGAGCGCCCGGTGGTTGCCGTTCTTCTCCGGACTGTTGAAGTACGCCCTCGGGTACCAGCGGCGGGCCAGCTCCTTGACCGAGGAGACATCGACGATCCGGTAGTGCAGGTGGTTCTCCAGGGCGGGCATGTCGCGCGCGAGGAAGCCGCGGTCCGTGGAGACCGAGTTCCCGCACAGCGGCGCCTTGCCCGGCTCCTTGATGTGCTCGCGGATGTACGCGAGGACCTGGGCCTCCGCGTCGGCGAGCGTGGTGCCCTCGGCGAGCGCGTCGAGGAGCCCGGACTTCGTGTGCATCTCGCGCACGATGGCCGGCATGGTCTCCAGGGCCGCGTCCGGCGGGCGGATCACGATGTCCACGCCTTCGCCGAGTACGTTCAGTTCCGAGTCGGTGACCAGCGCGGCCACCTCGATGAGTGCGTCGTCCGTCAGCGAGAGCCCGGTCATCTCGCAGTCGATCCACACCATGCGATCGTTCATGCGTCCTACCTTAG
This sequence comes from Streptomyces nymphaeiformis, assembly GCF_014203895.1. Taxonomy (GTDB): domain Bacteria; phylum Actinomycetota; class Actinomycetes; order Streptomycetales; family Streptomycetaceae; genus Streptomyces; species Streptomyces nymphaeiformis. Next base: position 215,267 of record NZ_JACHJY010000001.1, read on the forward strand.
GGCCTGCCTTCCGGATCAGGCCGGGCTCGCGGGGCCTGATCCGGAAGGCGGGCCCTGGCCCTTCCCGCCGATGGGACCGGCCCCGCGGCCCCTCGGTCCCGTCCCGGACAGGCCGACGGGCCCCCGGGGGAGGTGTCCCCGAGGGCCCGTCGGTCCTGCGTCGCACCGCTTGTGGCGGCGGCGGTCTCGTTACGGCGCGCTGCGCTGCCCCGGCAGGGCCGGGCGCCCGGAGGCGTACACGTCCGACTGCGGCTTGCCCGGCTCCAGCGGCCTGCGGAGCCCCGCCGAGCCCTGCGCCGGCACCGCCGGCTCGAGCACGGCCGTACCGGCCTCGCCCTGCGGCCGCCGGGCGCGGTACGCCGCCCGGTAGGCGGCCGGCGAGGAGCCGAGCTGGCGCCGGAAGTGGCCGCGCAGCGCCACCGGGGAGCGGAAGCCGCACCGGCCCGCGACCTCGTCGACCGAGTAGTCGGAGGTCTCGAGCAGCCGCTGCGCCTGCAGCACCCGCTGGGTGATCAGCCACTGGAGCGGGGCCGAACCGGTCAGCGAGCGGAACCGGCGGTCGAAGGTCCGCCGTGACATGTACGCGCGTGCGGCGAGCGTCTCCACGTCGAACTGCTCGTGGAGGTGCTCCAGCGCCCAGGCGACGACCTCGGCCAGCGGGTCGGCGCCGATCTCCTCGGGTAAAGACCTGTCGAGGTAGCGCTCCTGACCGCCGCTGCGCCGCGGCGGGACGACCAGCCGGCGCGCGAGCGCGCCCGCGGCCTCGGTGCCGTGGTCGGTCCGCACGATGTGCAGACACAGATCGATTCCGGCCGCGGTGCCGGCGGAGGTCAGCACGTCCCCGTCGTCGACGAAGAGCTCCCGCGGGTCCACGTGGACCGACGGGTAGCGCTTGGCGAGCGTCGGCGCGTACATCCAGTGCGTGGTCGCCGGGCGGCCGTCGAGGAGTCCGGCGGCGGCCAGGACGAACGCCCCGGTGCACAGCCCGACGATCCTGGCCCCCTCCTCGTGTGCGCGGCGCAGCGCTTCGAGCGCCTCCGGCGGCGGCGGCGAGGTGATCGACCGCCAGGCGGGCACCACGACGGTGCCCGCGCGGCTGATCGCCTCCAGGCCGTACGGCGCGGTGAGTTCGAGCCCGCCCGTGGTCCGCAGCGGGCCCTCCTCGCCGGCGCAGACGAGCAGCCGGTAACGGGGCACTCCGGCGTCCTGCCGGTCGATGCCGAACACGGAGAGCGGGATGGAGCTCTCGAAGATGGGGCCGCCGCTGAACAGCAGCACCGCGACGACTTCGCGACGGCGGCGCCCGGACAGCTTCCGTGCGACCTCCGGTGCGGTGGAGTCCTGGCTCATGACGCTAAGCCCCCCTCGGTGTTCGCGTCTCCCTGGTCGTGTCGCTCCTGCACGTTTCCCCTCGGTTTTGCACGAGACCCCAGTCTTCGGTACCCATGATCGAATCTACTGTGTCCCGTGGCGCCGGCGTGACAAGTTCTCCATCCGGTGGATTGTCGACAAGGCAACTTGGCGTGAAGCGATCGATCGCCGCGTTGCGCCTCCGACGGCCCCGCGAGGGCCCGGCGGTACCCCGAACGTCCCCGTACGAGGGGGGTGTGGGCCCCCGGGACAAGGCTTTCCCGGCCTCCGGAGCCGGGGTTGGTCAACCGTTTCGCCAAGGACTCGCCGATGGCTGGAAGTTGGCTGAAAACATATGGGGTCGGGTGTACGAACCTGTCAACTCGAAGGGGGGCGGGGTCGGATTCGAGCCCCTCGGGGGGCTAGTTCCGACGCCTCGGGCGGACCGCCTCGGCCCGCAGCCCGCGCTCCGAGCGGCGCAGCAGCAGCCGGCAGGCCGCCGTCACCGCGACCAGGCCGAGCGCGGTCCCGGCGGCCCCGCCGAGCGAGGTGCCGTAGAGGACGAGCACCACGGGGACCAGCGCGCAGCAGAAGACCGCCCAGCGGACGACGTCCCCCGTCTGCTCCGCCCCGCCGCCCGTACCCACGGCGATGTCCACCACCGTCTCCGTCCTCGTCTCCGCCCGCGGGTCCGTCCTCGTCTCCGTCCGCGGGTCCGCCCCCGGCTCCGCGGCCGCGGACGGGCCGGGCGCCCGACGGCGCCCGCGGGGCGCGCCGGGTCCGGCGGAGGGACCGGGGGAGGGGGAGGCGGCGGCGGAGGTCTGGCCGGCGGTGGTCGATGGTGCGGGCACGGGCGGTCTCCCTGCGACGGTGGGGCGGGGGTGCGGTGGCGTCGGGGCGCCGGTTCGGGGCGGCGGGGGGCTGGACCTGTGGCAACGAGGAGCGGAACGTTCCGGTCACTCTCGGCGACGTCCGTTTGGCCCCCGTACGGTCGCCTGTAGGGCACATCCGGCATTGCCAGATCCCGAACCCCTCGGGCATGCTCCCTGGAACGCCGCGTGCGAGCGGCGGGCACGCCAGGTGTGGCGCGGCGGGCTCTGGGCAGGAGAGGAGTGTCGCCGTACCCTTGGGGGTATGGGCTTGGGAAGATGATTCCCGGACACAGCTCCGCCGTCACCCGTCGTTCGTCGCCCCTTTCCCCGTCCCTTCCCACGAGGACCTTCTTCGCCGAGACACCGATGGCCGGTCACGAATTCCCCGAACCCGCGGACCGCAAGCGCGTCGCCGATTCCACGGTCGACCCCCTCGCGGTAGAACAGCCACGTCACGCCTGCGACCCGGCCTTCCGGCACGGGGTCGTCGTCGGCTTCGACGGTTCCACGTCCAGTGAGCGCGCCCTCGCGTACGCCATCGGCATGGCCCGCCGCTCCGGATCGGGCCTGATCATCGTGCACGTGGCCAACCGGCTGCCCACCACGGTGTGGGCCGGCTGCGAGCCCCCGGTCTTCGTCGACGTGCCGGACCACCGCACCGAGGTCCTCGGTCTGGAGCTGGCCTGCGCCGAGCACCTCTCCGAGGTGCCGTGGATCCTGGTCGAGCGCGGCGGGGACATCTGCCACGAGCTGGAGGAGGTCGGCCGGGAGTACTCGGCCGACGCGATCGTGGTCGGCTCGACGCACGGGATCGTCGGCCGGATCTTCGGCTCGGTGGCGGGCCGCCTCGCGCGCCGCGCCCAGCGGCCGGTCATCGTCATCCCGTAACGCACCCGCGGACCGCACCCGCGGACCCGTCCCGTCCCGTACGGCCCGTCAGGTCACTCCCTCAACTGCCGTTATCCGGCCATAAATTCGGCCTTCCTCAGGTGAATTGTGCGCTTGTGAAGGGTACATAAAGGTCACCGGAACACAGCAGCTCACGCAGGACAACTGCACACCTGAAGGGAGCCCGCCGTGAACAACGAAGTCGCCGCGGGAAACACCACCTCCACGCTCGGCCACCTGGCACTCGGACTGACCCTGCTGGCCTTCGGCCTGGGCGGAACCGGTGTCATCGACAACGTCGCGGCAGCGGATGCCGCGGGTCTCGCCACCTGGGTCGGCGGCGTGACGCTCTTCCTCGTCGGACTGCTCGCGCTGCGCGCGGGCGACAAGGGCGAAGGCACGGCGTACGCGGCGCTCGGTGCCTTCTGGTTCACCTGGGGCAGCGGAGCCGGCGGGCACGCCTCGGCCGACGCCATGGGCCTCTTCCTGCTCCTGTGGGCGCTCCTCGCGCTCACGCTGACCATGGCGGCCTCGGGCAGCGGACTCTTCGGACAGGGCGTGTACGGGCTGCTGTTCGTCGCGCTGCTGCTGCTCGGCATCGGCGCCCTCGCCGACAACGCCGGGCTCGGCAAGGCGGGCGGCTGGGTCGCCGCCGTCGCGGGTCTGGTCGCCTGGTACGGCGCCACGGCCGCGGTCGCCGGCTGGCCGACGGCCCTGCGCCGCGCGTCGGGCGCCCCGGCCGCGGGCTGAGCCGGAACCACCGCAAGGACAGCGGTCCCCGTGCACGGGAGGTGTGTGCACGGGGACCGCTGTGGTGTCCGGCCGAGGCTCCGGGGGACAGGCCCGGAGGGGCGCGGCGTCCGGGGGACAGGCCCGGCGCCGCGCCTCGGCCGCGACGGCTGGGGGTGCCTACTCGACGGTGACGGACTTCGCCAGGTTGCGCGGCTTGTCGATGTCACGGCCCATGGCGAGCGCCGTGTGGTAGGCGAGGAGCTGGAGCGGGATGCCCATGAGGATCGGGTCCAGCTCGTCCTCGTTCTTCGGGACGACGATGGTGTGGTCGGCCTTCGCCTGCGGCTGGTGCGCGACCGCGAGGATGCGGCCGCTGCGGGCCTTGATCTCCTCCAGGGCGGCGCGGTTCTTCTCCAGCAGGTCGTCGTCGGGGACGATCGCGACGGTCGGCAGGGCCGGCTCGATGAGGGCGAGCGGGCCGTGCTTCAGCTCCGAGGCCGGGTACGCCTCGGCGTGGATGTAGGAGATCTCCTTCAGCTTGAGGGAGGCCTCCAGGGCGACCGGGTAGCCGCGCACGCGGCCGATGAACATCATCGACTGGGCGCCGGCGTACTGCTCGGCGATCTCCTTGATCTGGTCCTCGGTCTTGAGGATCTCCTCGATCTGCGCGGGCAGCTTGCGCAGGCCCTCGATGATCCGCTTGCCGTCGGTGACGGACAGGTCGCGGATGCGGCCCAGGTGCAGGGCGAGCAGCGCGAAGGCGGTGACCGTGTTGGTGAAGCACTTGGTGGAGACGACGCAGACCTCGGGGCCGGCGTGGACGTACACGCCGCCGTCGGCCTCGCGGGCGATGGCGGAGCCGACGACGTTGACGACGCCGAGGACGCGGGCGCCCTTCCGCTTGAGCTCCTGGACGGCGGCGAGCACGTCGTAGGTCTCACCGGACTGGGAGACGGCGATGTAGAGGGTGTCGGGGTCCACGACCGGGTTGCGGTAGCGGAACTCCGAGGCCGGCTCGGCGTCGGCGGGGATGCGGGCCATGGACTCGATGAGCCCGGCGCCGATGAGGCCGGCGTGGTACGAGGTGCCGCAGCCGAGGATCTTGATGCGGCGGATGGTGCGGGCCTCGCGCGGGTCCAGGTTCAGGCCGCCCAGGTGCACGGTGGAGAAGCGGTCGTCGATGCGGCCGCGCAGCACGCGGTCGACCGCGTCGGGCTGCTCGCAGATCTCCTTGTGCATGAACGTGTCGTGACCGCCCATGTCGTAGGAGGCGGCCTCCCACTCGACCGTCTCGGGGGTGGCCGTGGTGGAGGCGCCCGAGGTGGTGTAGGTGCGGAAGTCGTCGGCCTTGAGGGTGGCCATCTCGCCGTCGTCGAGGGTGACGACCTGGCGGGTGTGGGCGATCAGGGCGGCGACGTCGGAGGCGACGAGCATCTCCTTCTCGCCGATGCCGAGGATGACCGGGGAGCCGTTGCGGGCCACCACGATGCGGTCGTTGAAGTCGGCGTGCATCACGGCGATGCCGTAGGTGCCCTCGATGACCTTGAGCGCTTCGCGGACCTTCTCCTCGAGGGTCTCGGCCTCGGAGCGCGCGATGAGGTGGGTGATGACCTCGGTGTCCGTCTCGGAGGCGAAGACGACGCCGTCGGCCTCCAGCTTGGCGCGGAGCTCCTGGGCGTTGTCGACGATGCCGTTGTGGACGACCGCGACCTTGTTCTCGGGGTCCAGGTGCGGGTGCGAGTTGATGTCGCTCGGCGCGCCGTGCGTGGCCCAGCGGGTGTGGGCGATGCCGGTGGTGCCGGTGAAGCGCTTGGGGACCTTGGCCTCCAGGTCGCGGACGCGGCCCTTGGCCTTCACCATCTTCAGGCCGCCGGCCTTCGGGCTGGTGACGACCATGCCGGCCGAGTCGTAACCCCGGTACTCGAGGCGCGCGAGGCCTTCGAGCAGCAGCGGGGCGACGTCGCGCTTACCGATGTAACCGACGATTCCGCACATAAAGGTGAAACCCCTCCAGGTTGGTGGATGTACTCGAACGCACGCGGACGTTCCCGGGCGTGCGCCGCTCAGCCGTAGACGATGCGGCGCAGCTGCCGGAGCGAGAGCTCCGGTGGCGCCACCGCCCGGTGCGGCAGCTCCGCCGCGATCCGTTCGAAGATCTCGGCGTTCACCGCACCGCCGGACTGCAGCTCGCGGTGGCGGCGGCGGACGAACTCCTCGGTCGTCTCGTCGAAGTACGCCAGCACGTCGAGCACCACCCGGGCGGCCTCACCGCGCTGGAGCGCGGTGCTGCGGACCAGGTGGTCGATGAGGTCGTCGTGCGACGGGCGGCGTTCGAGCACCCGTGAATACTGAGGGGTCACCCGGGCCTTCCGCAAGAATCCTGCCCGATTTCGGGCAAGAGGGCCGTGGTTCACCCGTCCTTCCGGTCCGTTGGTCCAGACCTTGACCCCGGGTGAGTGGAGCGGTACGCATGGCGACCGAGGGGATATACAGAACGACGGACGTGTCGATCACCCGAATCGATCACCTGAAGGGGAGCCCGCCTGTGAGCCAGCGTCGAACGATTCCGCGCCTGATCGGATCCCTGCTCCTGTTCGCCACCGCCGGAGTCGGCTGCGGAGAGGCCGCCGCCACCGCCGACGGCAAGGCGCCCGGCAGAGCCGCCGCCGAACCCGAGGTCCGCCCGCTCGGCCGCATCGTGCCCGTACCCGCCTCCGTCACCCCCGGGGGCGAGCCCTACACCCTCACCCCCGCCACCCGCATCGGCATCGACGAGACCTCCCGCGAGTCCCGGGACCTCGGCCGCTACCTCGCCGGGCTCCTCCGCCCCGCCACCGGCTTCCCGCTGCCCGTCGTCGACGACCGCGCCGCCGGCCGCGGCATCCGGCTCCGCCTCGACCCCGACGAGACCGCCCTCGGCGACGAGGGCTACCGGCTCGTCTCCGCCCCCGACGGCCTCACCCTCACCGCCCGCGAACCCGCCGGCCTCTTCCACGGCGTCCAGACCCTCCGCCAGCAGCTCCCCTCCGCCGTCGAACGCAAGAGCGTCCAGCCGGGCCCCTGGAAGATCGCCGGCGGCACCGTCACCGACACCCCGCGCTACGCCTACCGGGGCGCCATGCTCGACGTCGCCCGCCACTTCTTCACCGTCGACGAGGTCAAGCGGTACATCGACCAGCTCGCCCTCTACAAGGTCAACACCCTCCACCTCCACCTCTCCGACGACCAGGGCTGGCGCATCGCCGTCGACTCCTGGCCCCGGCTCACCACCCACGGCGGCTCCACCGAGGTCGGCGGCGGCCCCGGCGGCTTCTACACCAAGGCCCAGTACCGGGAGATCGTCGAGTACGCCGCCTCCCGCTACCAGGAGGTGATCCCCGAGATCGACATGCCGGGCCACACCAACGCGGCCCTCGCCTCCTACGCCGACCTCACCTGCGACGGCGTCGCCCCGCCCCTCTACACCGGCACCAAGGTCGGCTTCAGCTCCCTGTGCGTGCCCAAGCCCGTCACGTACGACTTCGTGGACGACGTGATCCGCGAGATCGCCGCGCTCACCCCGGGCCGCTACCTCCACATCGGCGGCGACGAGGCCCACTCCACGAGCCACGCCGACTACGTGGCCTTCATGGACAAGGTGCAGCCGATCGTCGCCAAGTACGGCAAGACCGTCGTCGGCTGGCACCAGCTGACCGGCGCGACCCCCGCGAAGGGCGCACTCGTCCAGTACTGGGGCCTCGACCGCACGCCGGCGGAGGAGAAGGAGCGCGTCGCGGCAGCCGCCCGCAACGGCACCGGACTGATCCTGTCGCCCGCCGACCGCACGTACCTCGACATGAAGTACACGAAGGAGACCCCGCTGGGCCTGGCCTGGGCGGGCTACGTCGAGGTCCAGCGCTCGTACGACTGGAACCCGGCCACCTACCTCCCCGGCGCCCCGGAGAGCGCCGTCCGCGGCGTCGAGGCCCCCCTCTGGACCGAGACCCTCGCCTCGACCGGCGACCTCGACGTCATGGCCTTCCCCCGCCTCCCCGGCATCGCCGAACTCGGCTGGTCCCCGGCGGCCAGCCACGACTGGGACACCTACAAGGTCCGCCTCGCCGAACAGGCCCCCCGCCTGGACGCCCTCGGCATCACGTACCACCGCTCACCGCAGGTGCCCTGGCCGGCGGAGTAGCCGCCGTCTCCCCCGTCGGACCCCGCGCACGCTGCGGGGCCCCACGGGGGAGCGGAGGAGACGGCCGGTCAGCAGAGGACGTAGATGCAGTAGTGCTCGCTGCTCTCGACGAAGCAGTACGTCACGCCGTTCTCGGTGATCTCGTAATCGTTGCAGCCCGGATCGGCGCGGAAGACGGAGGACTCACCACCCTGGCAGGGGTGGTCCTTCGCGCCGGACCGCCCGGCGTCCGGACGGTGCCGCACGATGAGGGGCGGCGGCGCAGCGGGGGCGGCGGAGGAACGGAGGCCTGCGGTGTCCGACGCGCGGACCCGGCGGAAGGACTCGACGGTCACGAACGCGTCCGCCGACACCGCGAAGTCGTAGACCTCGTCACCATCCGTCCTGCGGCGGCCCGTTGCGGTCCGGGAGAGGATGGCCGACTCGTCCACCCAGAGGATCGGGTGGCCGTCGCAGGGGCACGGATCCGTCACGCAGACGCACGACTGGATCGGCACCTGGCCGAGCCGGCGGAGCGGATGGTCGTCGGAGACCTCCAGCGGCACACCGGTCACGGTCGTCGTGGTCGCCTGGGTGAAGGCTCTCGTTCTGGCGCTTTCGTAGCTGGCCATGGTGACTCCTGGTGAATTCGGCACGGGGCGGAGCCACGGAAGACCGGTCGCCCGGACGGTTCACTGCCGAATCGATGGGGGATTCCCCTGGAACGCGGCCTTGTCGGGCCACCACTTCACGGTAGCGCGGGGCCGTGCCGCCTGCCTCCCCGGTCCGGTGCGCAGGCAACTCCGGAGTCCGGCGCGTAGCGTGGAGGAGAAGGAGATGAGGGTGATGACCGGACAGGTATTGAGCGAGGTCAGCGCCGTCGTCGCCCCCGAGCGTGAAGCCGACCTCGTGGCGGCCTACCGCCAGCTCGTGGCCCGGCCCCTGCCGGACGGGCTGGTGCGGACCGAGCTGCTGGGCGGGCAGGACGGACGCTGGCGCATCCAGTCGTTGTGGCGGGACCGCGAGGCGCTGGACGCCGTGCGCGCCGCCCCGGGCGGCCCGGCGGCGCCCCGGCTCTTCCTTGACGTCGGCGCCGACCCCGCACTGGCGGTGTTCGACGTCAGGGTCCACCGCGTCGCGCCGGCCCCACCGGTCTGATCACGGACGGATGCGAGCCCCGGCGGAGGACCGTACTCCGCCGGGGCCCGCACGTATGCGGGGTCAGGCGAACCGCGCGATCGGGTTCACCAGGTCGCCCACCAGCTGGAGGGCCGCCGACGGGTCCGCCAGGTCCACCATCTGCTTGTTGTTGCGGAGCTGGAGGCGGTTGAGGGCGGAGAGGGCGAAGGTCTCCGCGAACAGGTCGTACCGCGCGAACTTCTCCGCCAGTTCCGGCTTCGACCGCTGGTAGTCGCGTACGCACTCGGCGACCGTGCGCCAGAAGTCGTCCTCGGACAGCACGCCCTCCGCCGCCAGCGTCGCGCCCAGGAAGCGGAAGAAGCAGTCGAAGACGTCCGTGAAGACGGAGAGGACCTTCATGTCCTCCGGGACCTCCGCGCGGATGCGCTCCACCGCCGGCGGGAGGACCGCCGTCGGGTCCATCACGCAGATCTCCTCCGCGATGTCCTTGAAGACCGCCCGGTCCACCGCGCCCCGCTCGTCGAGCACCAGGATCACGTTCTCGCCGTGCGGCATGTACACCAGGTCGTACGCGTAGAAGCTGTGCAGGACCGGGAGGAGGTACGCGTCCAGGTAGCGGCGCAGCCACACCGCCGGCTCCTCGCCCGACTCCTTGACCAGCGCGCCCGCGAACGACGCGCCCGTGTGGTCCAGGTGCAGCAGCGACGCCATCGTCGCCAGGCGCTCGCCCTCCGCCAGGCGCGGCACCGGGGACTCGCGCCACAGGGCCGCCAGCATCTTCCGGTACGGCGAGTAGCGGTCCGTCGCGGCCTCGTACTCCAGGTGCCGGTAGCCGACCGCCGCCCGCTCGCGGATGATCGAGAAGCGGGCCGCCGCGAAGACCTCGTCGGAGTCGATGAGCCGTGCCAGCCAGTCGTTGATCGCCGGCGTGGCCTCCATGTACGCCGCCGAAAGCCCCCGCATGAAGCCCATGTTGAGGACGGACAGGGCCGTCTTCACGTAGTGCTTGGCCGGGTCCGTCGTGTTGAAGAAGGTGCGGATCGACTGCTGCGCCAGGTACGTGTCGTCGCCCTCGCCCAGGTACACCAGGCGCTCCTGCGCCACCTCGGCGGCGAAGGTGACGGACAGCTTGTTCCACCACTGCCAGGGGTGGGCCGGGATGAGGAGGTAGTCCGACAGGTCCAGGCCCCGGGCCGCGAGGGTCGCCGCGAAGGCGTCCACCGTCGCCTCGCCCAGTTCCGCGCGGATGAAGCCGTCGTACTCGATGTCCGCCCCGGCCGTGAACGTCGCGCGGTCGCGGTGGGCCGCGAGCCAGATCAGGCGGATCCCGCTCGCCGCCTCCGGGGCGTACGCCCGGTACTCGTCGACGCCGAAGCCCAGCCGGCCGTTGTTGGCGACGAAGCAGGGGTGGCCCTCGGTCATCCCGGTCTCGATCGCCTGGAAGCCGGCGCGGGCCAGTTCGGCGGAGGTCACGGGCGGTTTGGTCGCCTTGTAGGCCGTGCCGGCCAGGGTGGAGGAGATCTCCTCCAGGTAGACCGGGAGGATCTCGTCGCTCAGACCGAGGGAGGAGCGCAGTTCGATGATGAACTGCAGTGCATCCAGGGGGAGTTGTTCGTCCCCCCGGTGGCGGCTGATCGAGTCCGGGTACACCTGCCAGTGGTCGAGCGCGAAGCGGTCGGCGGTGAAGCGGTACTCGGTCGTGCCGTCGTCGCTGAGGACCTGGTAGCGGCTCTCGCCCAGTTCCTTCGGGTCGAGCAGCCGCTCGTGGGCGAACTCGGCGAGACCCTTGCGGATCAGGGCCCGGTTGGCGGCGGCCCAGCGCTCGGGGGTGAGGTGTGCGACGGGGTTCATATCGAGGCTCCCACGGCGGTCTCGAACTGGGCGCGGGTGCAGAAGCTCAGCAGGGCCTTCTTCTCCGGCTTCTGGATCTCCCGCTCGGGCACGAAGCCGACGGCCTCGTTGAGCGCGTGCACCGCCTCGTTGCGGACGTCCGGCTCGACGACCACGCGGGCGGTCGCCGGGTCGGCGAACAGCTCCGCCATGACGGCGGTGATGACGGTACGCGTGAAGCCGTGGACCGGGGTGTCGGTCGGCGCGACCAGGAAGTGCATGCCCACGTCGCCGGGCTGCGGCTCGTAAAGCCCGACCAGCTCGACCCGCGCGGGGTCGTACCGCTCCATCAGGAAGGCCGGCGCGCCGTCGACGAGGCCGATGAAGGCGTCGTGGTGCGGGTGCGCGGCGATCGCCATGTACTCGCGCTCGACGTCCTGGAGCTTGGCGTCCTGCATCATCCAGAACGCGGCCTTGGGGTGGGTGACCCAGGGATGGATCAGCTCGGCGTCCGCGAGGGGGTCGAGCGGGCGGATGTCGATGCTCATGCGGCGAACTCCTGGAACGCGATGGTCTTCTCTACCGGGTAGTACTCCGACCCCAGCATCTCCCCGATGATGTACGCGTTGCGGTACGGGCCCATCCCCAGGTCCGGCGAGGTGATCGAGTGCGTGTGCACGCCGGCGTTCTGGAGGAAGATCCCGCGGCCGGTGGTGTCGATCGCGTAGTTGCGGGCCACGTCGAAGCGGCCCCGGCCGTCGAAGCGGATGCGGTCCTCGACCGGCTTCAGGAAGGCCGGGACGGTGTACTTGTAGCCGGTCGCGAGGATCAGGCCCTCGGTCTCGACCGTGAAGTCCTTCTCCTGCTCCTCCTGGCGGAAGCCGAGCGTGTACGTGCCCGTCGCGGAGTCGTACGCGGCCGAGCCCAGCGACGAGTTGGTGAGCAGGCGCGTGGGGACCGGGCCGTCGAGGTTCTTCTGGTAGAGCAGGTCGAAGATCGCGTCGATGAGCTCGCCGTCGATGCCCTTGAAGAGGCCCTTCTGCTCCGTCTCCAGGCGGTAGCGGGTCTGCTCGGGCAGGCCGTGGAAGTAGTCCACGTACTCCGGGGAGGTCATCTCCAGGGTGAGCTTGGTGTATTCGAGGGGGAAGAAGCGGGGGGAGCGGGTCACCCAGTTCAGGCGGTAGCCGTGGACGTCGATCTCGCTCAGGAGGTCGTAGTAGATCTCGGCGGCGCTCTGGCCGCTGCCGACCAGGGTGATCGACTTCTTCTTCTGGAGCTCCTCCTTGTGCGGGAGGTAGCGCGAGTTGTGGATGAGGTCGCCGCCGAGGCCCTCGCAGGTCTCCGGGATGTACGGCGGGGTGCCGGTGCCGAGGACGATCCGCTGCGAACGGAACGTTTCTCCGGAGGTCGTGGTCACCACGTAGAGCTCTTCCGCCGCGTCGTACGCGACCGAGGCGACCGTCGTCGAGAAGCGGATCGACGTCAGTTTCGCGGCCGCCCAGCGGCAGTAGTCGTTGTACTCGGTCCGCAGCGGGTAGAAGTTCTCGCGGATGTAGAACGAGTACAGCCGGCCCTTCTCCTTCAGGTAGTTGAGGAAGGAGTACGGCGAGGTCGGGTCCGCGAGGGTGACCAGGTCCGACATGAACGGGGTCTGCAGGTGGGCGCCTTCGAGGAACATCCCCGAGTGCCACTCGAAGTCCGGCTTCGACTCCAGGAAGACGCCGTTCAGTTCGGCGATCGGCTCGGTCAGGCAGGCGAGTCCGAGGTTGAACGGACCGAGTCCGATGCCGATGAAATCAAGAGGCTGCGTGGACAAGGGTCTCTCCCAGGTACTGCTCGGCGTGGCCGGCGATGAGGTCGAGGACTGCGGCGATGTCGGCCGGCGTCGTCTCGGGGTTGAGCAGGGTGAACTTGAGGTACTGGCGGCCGTCGACCTTGGTGCCGGCGACGACGGCCTCGCCGGAGGCGAAGAGCGCCTTGCGGGCGTGGAGGTTGGCCCGGTCGATCTCGGCGGGGGAGGTGGCGGCCTCCGGGACGTAGCGGTAGACGAGGGTGGAGAGCTGCGGCTCGACCACGACGTCGTAGCGGGGATCGGCGGCGAGCAGCTCGAAGCCCTCCCGCGCCAGGTCGCAGACCTCGTCGAAGAGCTCCCCGACGCCGTCGGCGCCCATCACGCGCAGGGTCATCCACAGCTTGAGCGCGTCGAAGCGGCGGGTGGTCTGGAGGGACTTGTCGACCTGGTTGGGGATCTGCTCGGCGAGCGTCGAGGGGGTCCCCCCTGCTCGAGCGGAGCCGAGAGCTTGGGGGAGCGGGTTGAGGTAGTCCGCGTGGTACGTCGCGTGGCGCAGGGTGGCGCCGTCGCGGACCAGGACGGCGGAGGAACTCACCGGCTGGAAGAAGGACTTGTGGTAGTCGACGGTGACCGAGTCGGCGCGCTCGATGCCGTCCAGGAGGTGGCGGCGGGTCGGGGAGGCGAGCAGTCCGCAGCCGTACGCGGCGTCGACGTGCATCCAGGCGCCGTACTCGGCGGCCAGGGCGGCGATCTCGGGCAGCGGGTCGATGGAGCCGAAGTCGGTGGTGCCGGCGGTGGCGACGATCGCCATCGGGATCAGGCCCTCGGCGCGGCAGGCCTCCAGCTCGGCGGCGAGGACGACGGACTGCATCCGCTTGGTCCGGTCGACGGGGACGGAGACGACGGCGTCGCGGCCGAGGCCGAGCAGCCGGGCCGACTTCTGGACGCTGAAGTGGCTGCACTCGGAGGAGAAGATCCGCAGCTTCGTCAGGTCGGTGGTGCCGGCCTCCTCGCGGGCGAGGAGCAGCGCCTGGAGGTTGGACTGCGTGCCGCCGCTGGTGAAGACGCCGTCGGCGAGCGGGCCGAGGCCGATCCGGCCGGCGGTCCAGTCGATCAGTTTCCGCTCGATGAGGGTGCCGCCGGCGCTCTGGTCCCAGGTGTCGAGCGAGGAGTTGACGGCCGAGAGGACGGCCTCGCCGAGGACGGCGGGGATGACCACGGGGCAGTTGAGGTGTCCGAGGTACCGGGGGTGGTGGAAGTAGACGGCGTCGCGGAGGTAGACGCTCTCCAGCTCGTCGAGGGCGGCGGAGGCGTCGCCGAGCGGCCGGTCGAGGTCGACGGCGTCGACGACGGGGGTCAGGTCGGCGGGCGTGACGCCGGTGAACGGGCTCCGCGTCGTGGCGAGTTTCCTCGCCACCCGCTCCACTCCTTCGGTGACGGAGCGCCGGTAGCTCTCCGCCGTCGTGTCGTTGAGCAGGTGGGAACGCATGTGGGGCCCTTCCGGGGAGCGGACTCGGTCGGCTTAAGTAAGGTTAGCCTAACCTAATTTCGACCACGGAAAAGCCCCCCGACTCCGATGAGTCGAGGGGCGGTCGGCGCATGGCCGAAAACCTCAGGCGGCTGCCTCTGTCTCTTCCGTGTCCTCCGGCACCTCGCGCAGGGCGTCCTCGGACAGGCCCTTGCGCCAGTAGCCGACGAACGTGACCCGGCGGCGGTCGAGCCCCCGCTCCCGTACGAAGTGGCGGCGCAGCGCCTTCACCGAGCCCGACTCGCCCGCGATCCACACGTACGGGTTCTCGCCGGGCAGTTCGGCGTCCGCGACGGCCTCGACGCCGGACGGCGCCCCCTCCTCCCGTACGAGCCAGGTGACCGTCGCGTCCGCCTCGGTCGCGAGCTCCGTCCGGTCGCCGGAGTACGGCACTTCGAGGAAGACCCGGGCGCGGGTCTCGGCCGGCAGCCACTCCAGGATCGCGGAGGCGGCGGGCAGGGCGGTCTCGTCGGCCCAGATCAGTACGGAGTCGGCGTCCTCGGGCAGCTGGAAGCGGACGCCCGTGTTGGCGGCGACCGCCGGGCCCAGGACCACGACCCGGTCGCCGGGCTCGGCGCGGCCGGCCCAGCGGCAGGCGGGACCCCCGTCCTCGTGGAGGGCGAAGTCGATGTCGACCTCGCCCACGGGCTCGGTGCGCTGCTCGCGGACGGTGTACGAGCGCATCACGGCCCGCTCGTCGTCGGGCATCGCGCGCCAGGCGCCCAGGATCGCGTACATGTCGGGGTTGTCGAGCGGCGGCAGGACGGGCGCCTCCTGGCCGGGGTGCGGCAGGAAGAGGGAGAGCGACTGGTCGCGGCCCCCGGCGGCGAAGTCCTTCAGGTCCTCCCCGGTGAAGGTGATCCGGACCAGGGACGGGCCGAGGCGCCGCGTCCGGTCGACCCGGAGGGAGAAGAACTGGAAAGGGGCGGTCTCGGCGTGAGTCATGAAAGGGAAGGTTAGCCTAACCTCATATTGATCACTAGTGGATCATCCGGCTAAGGTTCGGCTGTTTCGGGAGAGGTGGGGGCTCCTCGTTTAGGCGACGGCGTGACGCCTCTCCGCGTGCGTTGCCTTAGAACGAAGGAGATTCATGGCTGACGCGATGGTCGAGAGGGCCCAGCGCTTCATCAACTCGACCTACAACAACGGGGCGATGCTGGGCATATCCAAGCTGGACGAGGACGGCAAGACCGGCTGGACGGTCATGTACGCCCTCACCCGGGCCCTCCAGTACGAGATGGGCCTCACCAGCCTCTCGAACTCCTTCGGGCCCACCACACTGTCCACGCTGCAGTCGAAGTACCCGAGCCTCAACGCCTCCACGATGCCGTCGGCGAACTTCTGCCGCATCATCCAGTCCGCCCTGTACTGCAAGGGCTACGACGGCGGCGAGATCGACGGCACCTACAACAGCCGGGTCCAGAGCGCCGTGGCGCAGCTCAAGCTCCACATGGGCGTGGACGGCGCCTACCCGGGCACGTCCCTGGAGCCGAAGGTCGTCAAGGGCCTGCTCAACATGGACGCGTACGTCAGCACCGCCGGCGCCAACGAGCAGATCCGCACCGTCCAGCGGTGGCTGAACGCCCGGTACGTGAACCGCCGGGACTTCTACATCATCCCCTGCGACGGCCACCACTCCCGCGACGTCGCGAAGTCCATGCTGTTCGCCATCCAGTACGAGCTGGGCATGGCCGACGGCGTCGCCAACGGCAACTTCGGCCCCGGCACCCAGTCCGGCCTGAAGTCCCACACCGTCGGCCAGGGCAACAGCAGCACCTGGGCGTACCTGTTCACGGCCGCGATGGTCCTGAACAAGCGCAACGTCCTCTTCGGCGAGTTCACCGGCGGGGTCCAGAGCGAGGTCGAGACCTTCCAGGCCTTCTCCATGCTGCCGGTCACCGGAGTCGGCGACTACGCCACCTGGTCCTCGCTGCTCGTCTCGTACGGCGACCAGACCCGCAAGGGCAGCGCCTGCGACTGCGTCACCAAGATCACGCCGGAGCGCGCCCAGACCCTCGTCAACGCGGGCTACACGTACGTCGGCCGGTACCTCTACAACCCCTCGAAGACCAGCCTGCCGGAGAAGCAGATCCAGCCGGGCGAGCTGGAGACGATCAAGAACTACGGGCTGCGCTGCTTCCCGATCTACCAGACGTTCTCCGACTCGGCGAGCTACTTCAAGTACGGACAGGGCTGCGTCGACGCGACCAACGCCGTCGAATGGGCCAAGGCGCACGGCTTCAAGTCGGGCTCGATCATCTACTTCGCCGTCGACTACGACGCCATGGACGGCGAGGTCACCGACTACATCCTCCCGCACTTCCGCGGCATCTCCCGGACCGTCACCGAGAACTCGGGCTACCGGGTCGGCGTCTACGGCCCGCGCAACATCTGCCAGCGCGTCACCGACGCCGGGTACGCCGAGACCGCCTTCGTCTCCGACATGTCGGCCGGCTTCTCCGGAAACCTCGGCTACCCGCTGCCGACCAAGTGGGCCTTCGACCAGATCTCCACGATCACGGTCGGCTCCGGCACCGGAGCCATCAACATCGACAACGACATGGCCTCCGGCCGGGACCAGGGCCAGAACGACTTCGACCCGCCCGCCGGCATCGTCTCCGGCCTGGACAGGGACCTCGACCAGGCCAAGTACCGGGCGCCCCTGCTCGCGGACGTCCAGTCGTACCTCACCTCCATCGGCGTCCCGGAGACCGGCGGCGAGGGCTGGACCGCGGACGGCGACTGGGTCACGTACGGCGCCGTCACCACCACCGAGGCGTTCAACCACGTCATGGACGCCGACTACCTGTTCACCAACCTCGCCAGGACGCTCAAGATCCGCAAGGCGCTCATCCAGGCCCCCGTCCTGTGGGAGCTGCGCAAGCTGAACGCGCTCGACGCGATCGCCGACGAGGCCGTCAAGGCCGGCCTCAAGGACGACTGCAGCACCGGCTGGGGCCAGATCTTCGCCTGGGTCACCATCCAGGCCCGCAACTACTGCATCCAGCAGGGCTACCTCAACGCGAGCCCGCTGACCAGCGCCGACCTGAAGTCGGTCTGGGACCAGCTCCAGGACCCCGAGTACAACATCCGGTCCGTCGCGTACCTCACGATGTTCAACTCCTACCAGCTGGGCATCCCCTCGCCGTCGCTGACCACCAGCCTCGCCGACACGCAGGCGCTGCTCGCCCGCTACAACGGCACCGGCGACAAGGCGGAGCAGTACGGGCGCGAGCTCGTCGGCCTCTACCAGGTCCTGGAGAACTACAACGCCCTGAGCCGCGCCTAGCGGCCCCCACCGATCGCGAAGAATGGACGCATGAGGAAGCTGCTCGCGCCCGCCGGGGTGAACCTGCTGCTCGGCGTGCCCGGAATCGTTCCGTACTTCCTGGTCTGGTACGTCCTGGCCAACGGGCCGCTCGCCGCCCTCGGGTGGACGACGCAGGACCCGAACGAGAACGACGGCATGCTGCTCTGGCTGGTCGTCCTCGTACCGGTCCTCGGGATCTACGGCCTCGTCTGGGGCCTGGTGAACGTGCGCCTCGCGCGCCGGACACCCGCCCCGAGGGCCGCGTACTGGACGGTGTGCGCGGCGGCCTCCCTGGCGCCCTTCCTGGCGATCGGGCTGTTCTGACGAAGACTTGAGAGGAGAACGAAGCACATGCAGCAGAAGATGACGCGGCGTACGGTCGTGCGGACCGCCGCCGTCGTGGGCGCGGCCGCCGCCCTCGGCCCGGTCCTGTCCGCCACCGCCACGGCCGCGCCCGGCACCGGCGCCGCCACGGCCGCCGTCGCGGGGGGCCGCAGGCCCAAGCGTCCGGCGACGTCCGCGAACGGCTGGACGATCCAGGCCAACGTCGACCGCGACTCCCAGGTGTGGACCCGCTCGGTGTCCGGCGCCGGACTCTCCGTGCCGGTGTGGATCGGCGACGTCGAGACCGTCCTGCTCCACGTGGTGCGCCGCTTCCACTACGAGGTCGAGGAGCTGCACGCCGGTGACCTCGCCGGCTGGCGCCCCGCCAAGGAGGTGCGCCGCCGCCACCCCGAGTCGAACCTCGCGTCCGGCACGGCCGTGCGGATCCGCCAGGGGGCCGGCGCGCACGGCTCGCTGTTCCCGCTCCAGATCGACACGATCCGCGCCATCCTCGCGGAGTGCGACGGGGTGGTCCGGTGGGGCGGTGACGACAAGCCCGTGGACGAGTCGCTGTTCTACATCGTCGTCGGTCCGCTCGACCCGCGGCTCGCGGACCTCGCGGCCCGGATCCGCGAGTGGAACGCCACGCCGGGTCGGGGCGCGGGTGTGACCGTGGCCTGATCAGGCACCCTGACACAGCAGAAGGGGCGCGCGGCTCAGGCCGCGCGCCCCTTTCGTGTGCTCCGGGTCAGGCCGGCAGGCCCAGCTCGCGGGCGATCAGCATCCGCTGGACCTCGCTGGTGCCCTCGCCGATCTCCAGGATCTTCGAGTCGCGCCACATGCGGGCCACCGGGTACTCGTTCATGAAGCCGTAGCCGCCGTGGATCTGGGTCGCCTCGCGGGCGTTGTCCACGGCCACCGTGGAGGAGTACAGCTTCGCGATCGCCGCCTCCTTCTTGAACGACTCGCCGAGCACGAGCCGCGAGGCCGCGTCCCGCCAGCCGATCCGGGCCATGTGCGCCTTCATCTCCATGTCGGCGATCTTGAACTGGACGGCCTGGTAGGTGCTGATCGGCGAGCCGAAGGCGTGACGTTCCTTCGCGTACTTCACCGACTCGTCCACACAGCCCTGCGCGAGACCCGTCGCGAGCGCCGCGATCGCGACCCGGCCCTCGTCCAGGATCCGCAGGAACTGCGCGTACCCGCGGCCCTCCTCGCCGAGCAGGTTCTCCACCGGGACGCGGACGTCGTCGAAGGAGAGCTCACGGGTGTCCGAGGCGTTCCAGCCGACCTTCGAGTACGGGGCGGCGACCGTGAAGCCCGGGGTGCCGGACGGGACGATGATCGAGGAGATCAGCGGACGGCCGTCGGGCTTGCGGCCGGTGACCGCCGTGACCGTCACCAGACCCGTGATGTCCGTACCGGAGTTGGTGATGAAGCACTTCGAGCCGTTGATGACCCAGTGGTCGCCGTCGCGGACGGCGGTGGTGCGGGTGCCGCCCGCGTCACTGCCCGCCCCCGGCTCGGTCAGGCCGAACGCGCCGAGCATCTCGCCGGCGCACAGCTTCGGCAGCCACGCGCGCTTCTGCTCCTCCGTACCGAAGCGGTAGACCGGCATGGCGCCGAGCGAGACGCCGGCCTCCAGGGTGATGGCCACGGAGGAGTCGACGCGGGCCAGCTCCTCCAGGGCGATCCCGAGGGCCAGGTAGTCGCCGCCCATGCCGCCGTACTCCTCGGGGAACGGCAGCCCGAACAGGCCCATGCGGCCCATCTCGCGGACGATCTCGTACGGGAACTCGTGCCGCTCGTAGTAGTCGCCGATCTTCGGCGCCACGACGTCGTGGGCGAACTCCTCGACGGTACGGCGGAGTTCCTCGTGCTCTTCGGTGAGCCGGTGGTCGAGGGACATGTCTTTCGTCACTCCTTGTGGGAGAGGGCGCGGACGGTACGGGAGGGGCTGGGCCGGCCCAGCTGTTCGGCCATCCACACGCTCGTGGCGGTGAGGGCGGCCAGATCGACCCCGGTCTCGATGCCGAGGCCGTCGAGCATCCACACGAGGTCCTCGGTGGCGAGATTGCCGGTCGCGCTCTTCGCGTACGGGCATCCGCCGAGGCCGCCCGCGGAGGCGTCGACGGTGGTCACCCCGTGCCGCAGGGCGGCCAGGGTGTTGGACAGGGCCTGCCCGTACGTGTCGTGGAAGTGCACGGCGATACGGGAGGTGGGGACGCCGGCCTCGTTCAGGGCGGTCAGCAGCGCCTGGACGTGGCCCGGCGTCGCGACGCCGATGGTGTCCCCGAGGCTCAGCTCGTCGCAGCCCATGTCGGCGAGGGCCTTGGTGACCCGCACGACCTGCTCGACGGGGACGGCGCCCTCCCAGGGATCGCCGAAGCACATCGACAGATAGCCGCGCACCTTCAGCCCGGACTCTATGGCCCGGGTGACGGTCGGCTCGAACATCGCGAGCGCCTCGTCGACGGTCCGGTTCAGGTTGGCCTTCGCGAAGGACTCGGTCGCCGAGGCGAACACGGCGACCTCGCGGGCGCCGAGCGCGAGGGCCCGGTCGAGCCCGCGCTCGTTCGGCACGAGCACGGGGAGCCGGACGGGGAGGTCCCGAACCCGCGGGAACAGCTCCTCCGCGTCGGCGAGCTGCGGCACCCACTTCGGGTGCACGAAGCTCGTCGCCTCGATGGTCGTCAGACCGGCGGCGGCGAGCCGCCGCACGAACTCGGCCTTCACGTCGGTCGGGACGGCCGTCTTCTCGTTCTGCAGCCCGTCCCGGGCACCGACCTCGTGGATCCGCACCCGGGCGGGCAGGGCGGGGTCCGACACGGTCATCGGCAGTCCGCTCATGCCGCTTCCTCCTCCTCGCGGGGCGTGACCACGGCCAGGATCTGGTCCATGGCGACGGTGGTTCCGGGCGTGACGTCCAGCTCGGTGACGGTGCCGGCGTGCGGGGCGGAGATGACGTGCTCCATCTTCATCGCCTCGACGACGAGCAGACTCTGCCCGGCCTCCACCTCGTCCCCGACGGCCACCTTCACGACGGTGACGGTCCCGGGCATGGGCGCGGCGAGCGTGTCGGCCCCTCCGTGCCGGGCCCCGGACAGGGCGGCCTCGACGGGGTCGTGGTCCAGGACGTGCCAGGAGTCGCCGTCCCGGCCGAGCCAGGACCCGGCGCGGTGGAAGTGGTGGGTGATCCCGTCCACGGTCACGGTCACGGTGGTGTCCGTGACCCGGGCCCCGGCGGGGGCCTCCACCGTCTCGGGTTCGAGTCCCGGTACCCGGAACGGGAAGGCGAGCGGCTTCGGGGCGCCGCCGAGGCGGAAGCCGTTCGGCACCGAGAACGGATCCGTCCAGCCGTCCCGGGGCGTCGGGGCCAGCTCCGCGCGCCGCACGGCCGCCGCCGCCGCGTACACCTCCGCCGGCACCGACCCGTCGATCAGGCTCTCGGCGTCCCGCTCCACCAGGCCGGTGTCCATGGCCCCCGACACCACGTCCGGGTGGGCCAGGAGGCGGCGGAGGAAGCCCGCGTTCGTCGGGACGCCCAGGGTGACCAGGTCGGCGAGCGCGGCGCGGAGCTTGCGGAGGGCCGTCGGGCGGTCGGCCGCGTGGACGATGACCTTCGACAGCATCGGGTCGTAGAGGGACGAGACCTCCGTGCCCTCCGAGAGGCCCGAGTCCGTGCGGACGCCGTTGCCCTGCGGCTCGTTCAGGGCGAGGACCGTGCCGCCCGACGGGAGGAAGCCCCGCGAGGGGTCCTCCGCGCAGATGCGGGCCTCGATCGCCCAGCCGTCCAGGCGGACGTCGTCCTGCGCGAACGGCAGCGCCTCGCCCGCCGCGACCCGCAGCTGCCACTCCACCAGGTCCAGGCCCGTGATGAGCTCCGTGACCGGGTGCTCGACCTGGAGGCGGGTGTTCATCTCCATGAAGTAGTACGCGGACGGGTCGCCGCCCGGGACGATGAACTCGACCGTGCCCGCGCCGACGTAGCCGCAGGACCGGGCCGCCTCGACCGCCGCCGCGCCCATCGCCGCGCGGGTCGCCTCGTCGAGGAGGACGCTCGGCGCCTCCTCGATGATCTTCTGGTGGCGGCGCTGGAGCGAGCACTCGCGCTCGCCGAGGTGCACCACGTTCCCGTGGGTGTCCGCCAGGACCTGGATCTCGATGTGCCGGGGCCGGTCGATCCACCGCTCCACGAGCAGCGTGTCGTCGCCGAACGACGCCCGTGCCTCCCGGCGGGCCGCCGCGATCTCCTCGTCCAGGACCGCCAGGTCCCGCACGAGGCGCATGCCCTTGCCGCCGCCGCCCGCGCTGGGCTTCAGCAGGACGGGCGCGCCCAGTTCACGGGCCGCGGCGGCGATCTCCGGGTCGGCCGCGCCGGGCACGACCGGGACGCCCGCCGCCTTCACGGTCTCCTTCGCCCGGATCTTGTCGCCCATGAGGGCGATCGCCTCGGCGGAGGGCCCGATGAAGACGAGGCCCGCGTCCGCGCAGGCCTGCGCGAAGCCCGCGTTCTCCGCGAGGAAGCCGTACCCGGGGTGGACGGCCTGCGCCCCGGTCCGCTTCGCCGCGTCGAGCAGTGCGGGGACGGACAGGTACGACTCGGCGGCCGGCGGCGGACCGATCCGTACCGCCGTGTCCGCCTCCCGTACGTGACGGGCGTCGGCGTCCGCGTCGCTGTAGACGGCCACCGAGCGCACGCCCATCTCCCGCAGGGTGCGGATGACGCGGACGGCGATCTCGCCCCGGTTGGCCACAAGGACGGTGTCGAACATGTTCCGAGAACCCCTCACATCCGGAAGACGCCGAACTGGGGGTCACCCAGGGGCGCGTTGGCACAGGCGGTCAGGGCGAGGCCGAGGACCTGCCGGGTCTCCATCGGGTCGATGACCCCGTCGTCCCACAGCCGGGCACTCGCGTAGTAGGCGCTGCCCTGCGTCTCGTACTGCTCGCGGATCGGGGCCTTGAAGGCCTCTTCCTCCTCGGCGCTCCATCCGTCGCCGAGCTGGTCGCGCTTGACGGTCGCGAGGACGGACGCGGCCTGCTCGCCGCCCATGACCGAGATCTTGGCGTTGGGCCACATCCACAGGAAGCGGGGGGAGTACGCCCGGCCGCACATCGAGTAGTTGCCCGCGCCGTACGAACCGCCGACGACGACCGTCAGCTTCGGCACCCGGGTGGTGGCCACGGCCGTGACCATCTTGGCGCCGTGCTTGGCGATGCCGCCGTGCTCGTACGCCTTGCCGACCATGAAGCCGGTGATGTTCTGCAGGAAGACGAGCGGGATCCCGCGCTGGTCGCACAGCTCGATGAAGTGCGCGCCCTTCTGGGCGGACTCGGCGAACAGGATGCCGTTGTTGGCGACGATGCCCACCGGGTGGCCGTGGATCCGGGCGAAGCCGGTGACCAGCGTCTGCCCGTACTCGGACTTGAACTCCTGGAAGCGGGAGCCGTCCACGACCCGGGCGATCACCTCGCGCACGTCGTACGGGGTGCGGGAGTCCACCGGCACCGCGCCGTACAGCCCGTACGGGTCGACCTTCGGCTCCTCGGCCGGCTCGACCTTCCAGGGCAGCGGGCCGCGCTCGGGGAGCGTGGCGACGATGTTCCGGACGATGCGCAGCGCGTGCGCGTCGTCCTCCGCGAGGTGGTCGGTGACGCCGGAGATCCGCGAGTGGACCTCGCCGCCACCGAGCTCCTCGGCCGTCACGACCTCGCCGGTCGCCGCCTTCACCAGCGGCGGACCGCCCAGGAAGATCGTGCCCTGGTTCCGCACGATCACGGCCTCGTCGCTCATCGCCGGGACGTACGCGCCGCCGGCCGTGCACGAGCCCATGACGGCCGCGATCTGCGGGATGCCGGCGCCGGACATGCGGGCCTGGTTGTAGAAGATCCGGCCGAAGTGCTCCCGGTCGGGGAAGACCTCGTCCTGCATCGGCAGGAAGGCGCCGCCCGAGTCGACCAGGTAGAGGCAGGGGAGACGGTTCTCCAGTGCCACCTCCTGGGCGCGCAGGTGCTTCTTCACCGTCATCGGGTAGTACGTGCCGCCCTTGACGGTCGCGTCGTTCGCGACGATCACGCACTCGCGCCCGGAGACCCGGCCGATGCCCGCGATGACGCCGGCCGCGGGGGCCTGGTCGCCGTACATGCCGTTGGCCGCCAGCGGGGCCAGCTCCAGGAACGGCGAGCCCGGGTCGAGCAGCGTGTCCACCCGGTCCCGGGGCAGCAGCTTGCCGCGCGCGGTGTGCCGGGCCCTGGACTTCTCGCCGCCGCCCAGCGCGGCGGCCGCGAGCTTGGCGCGCAGGGTCGCGGCCAGCTCGTGATGGGCCGCCTCGTTGGCCTGCCAGGCCGGCGAGGCGGGATCCGCCGCACTCGACAGCACGGGTGCCTGCTGCATCGACCGATCTCCCTTGTCCGGTTAATGAGCGTTAACGTATGACGCCAAGGTTAACGACCGCTAACCGGGTTGTCTAGAATCGATTGCATGACCACGAGCCCGACGCGGATCGACGCGCCGACCCGACGCGAGCAGATCCTCAAGGAAGCCGCCCGCCTCTTCGCCGAGCGCGGCTTCCACGGCGTCGGCGTGGACGAGATAGGGGCCGCCGTCGGCATCAGCGGCCCCGGCCTCTACCGCCACTTCCCCGGGAAGGACGCGATGCTCGCCGAGCTGCTCGTCGGCATCAGCGAGCGGCTGCTCGACGGGGGACGGCTGCGGGCCGAGGAGTCCGACGGGGACGCGCGCGCCCTGCTCGGCTCCCTCATCGACGGGCACATCGACTTCGCCCTCGACGACCGGCCGCTGATCACCCTCCACGACCGCGAGCTCGACCGGCTCAAGGACGAGGACCGCAAGCGGGTGCGGCAGCTCCAGCGGCAGTACGTCGAACTGTGGGTCGCGGTCGTCCGAGAGCTGTACCCCGACGCGGGGGAGTCGGAGTCCCGCACGGCCGTCCACGCCGTCTTCGGCCTCCTGAACTCCACCCCGCACCTGGCGGCGCTCGGCCGCCGGCCGATGGAGGACCTGCTGCGGCGCCTGGCGCACGGGGCGTTCGGCGCGCTGGGCGCGTAGTCCAGAGCTCGGAATAGTTGTCCCCGGGCTCCGGCGCTCCGTCAGAATGATCCCCATGCCGATACTCAGCCGCCCCGCCCTCGTCGAGCACCTCGTCCGCACCCGGATCGCGGGAGACGTCGCCACCCCGCGCGACAACAACCTCTCCCACTACCGCAAGCTCGCCAACGGCGACCGGCACTACTGGCTGGGCCTCGAACTCGGTGACCGCTGGACCGACGAGCAGGACGTGCTCGCCGTCATGGCCGAGCGGTGCGGGGTCGTCGACGACCCCGCCCACCGGGTCGGCCAGGACACCATCGACCCGGAACTCACCGTCGACGGCCTCGACCGGATGGCCGCCCGCCTCCGCAAGGCCGCCGCGGGCCGCGAGCGGGTCCTCTTCGCGACCGGGCACCCCGGCTCGCTCATCGACGTCCACAGCCGGGTCGCCGCCGCGCTGCGGGCCCAGGGCTGCGACATCGTGCGGATCCCCGGCGGGCTCGTCGCCGACGAGGGGTACGTCGTGCAGTTCGCCGACGTCGCCGTCTTCGAACGCGGCGCGAGCCTGTGGCACACGCACTCCCCGGAGCCGATGAACGCCATCCTCGACGCGCTCGGGGAGTCCGGCCGCCCGGACCTGGTGATCGCGGACCACGGGTGGGCGGGCCGCGCGGGCCAGCGGGGCATCGACTCCGTCGGCTACGCCGACTGCAACGACCCCGCCCTCTTCATCGGCGAGGCCGAGGGCACGGTGCAGGTCGCGATCCCCCTGGACGACCACGTCCTGGACCCGCGCTTCTACGAACCGCTGACGGAGTACACGCTGAACGCGGCGGGGCTCGCCTGAGCCCCGTCAGGGGGCGGCCCGGCGCTGTTCCACCCCCGGCGTCGGGTCCAGGTACACCCGGCGGATCGACGGGAAGCGTTCCCTGAGCTGCGACTCCGCGTCCTCGCACGCCCATTCCACCTGCCCGGCCGACGCCACGTCGCGGAAGTCGATCTTCGCCGCGACCAGGACCTCGCCGGGGCCCTGGATCAGGGTGATCAGGTCGAGGACGTCGATGACGTGGGGGACGGAGAGGAGTTCCTCGCGGATCTCGGAGCGCATCGCGCGCGGTACCGGGCGGCCGACGAGGAGTTCGGCGTTGGAGCGGCCGAGCACCCAGGCCACGTACACGAGCAGGACGCCGATGAGGATCGACGCGACGCCGTCCCAGACGCCGGAGCCGGTGATCTGGCCGCCCAGGAGGCCGCCCGCCGCCAGCAGGAGGCCGACCAGGGCCGCCGAGTCCTCCATGACCACCGCCTTGACGATGGTGTCGGCGGTCAGCCGCAGGTAGCGCGCGAAGGGGGCCTTCATGCGGTCCGCCTCCGCCCTGACCTGCCGCACTCCCGTGCGGAGCGAGAAGGCCTCCAGGACGAAGGCGATGCCGAGGACGACGTACGAGGCCGTCGGGTCGCCGAGCTCCTCGCCGTGGGTGAGCGTGTGGACGCCGTCGTAGACCGAGAAGACCGCGCCGCCCACGAAGGTGGCGACCGCCGCCAGCATCGCCCAGACGTAGCGCTCGCCCGCGTATCCGACCGGGTGGTCCTCGTCGGCCGGCTTCCCGCTCCGCTTGAGGGCGGTGAGCAGCATCGCCTCGGTGACGGTGTCGGCGACCGAGTGGGCGGCCTCCGAGAGCATGGCGCTGGAGCCGCTGACGATGCCCGCGACGGCCTTGGCGACGGCGATCCCGAGGTTCGCCGCCGCCGCCACGATCACCGTGAAGGTGCTCTCTCCCTGTTCCGCCATGCCCGGACGGTATGTCCCGTCATCGGCGCGGGACGCGAACGACACCCTCCTGGATGACGGAGATCGCCAGGCGCCCGTCCTGCGTGTAGATCCGGGCCTGGCCGAGGCCGCGCCCGCCGGACGCGGTCGGCGACTCCTGGTCGTACAGGAGCCATTCGTCGGCCCGGAAGGGGCGGTGGAACCACATCGCGTGGTCCAGCGAGGCCCCCACGACGTCGCCGACGGCCCAGCCGCCCCGCCCGTGGGCGAGGAGCACCGAGTCGAGCAGCGTCATGTCGGAGACGTACGTGGCCAGGACGACGTGCAGGAGCGGGTCGTCGGCCAGCTTGCCGTTCGTGCGGAACCACACCTGGGAGCGCGGTTCGCGCGGTTCCCCGACCGAGCCCCACGGGGGCGTCTCCGCGTAGCGGAGGTCGACCGCGGCGCGCGCCTCGATGAGCCGGTCCGCGACCTCGCGGGGGAGGTGGCGCGGCAGCATCTCGGCCGGCGTCTCCAGCGAGTCCGGGTCCGGGGCGGGCGGCATCTCCACCTGGTGGTCGAGCCCTTCCTCGTACGTCTGGAAGGACGCGGAGAGGTGGAAGATCGGCTGGCCGTGCTGGACGGCCACGACCCGGCGGGTGGTGAAGGAGCGGCCGTCGCGGATGCGGTCGACCGTGTAGACGATCGGCGCGCCGGGGTCGCCGGGGCGCAGGAAGTACGCGTGCAGGGAGTGTGCGAGGCGGTCCTCGGGCACGGTCCGGCCCGCCGCCACCAGCGCCTGGGCGGCCACCTGGCCGCCGAAGACGCGGGGGACGAGCGCGGACCGGGACTCGCCACGGAAGATGTCCCGCTCGATCCGCTCCAGGTCGAGCAGATCGAGCAGGTCGTCCAGTGCGTTGTTCAAGTGAGTTGCCATTCCTTTCGCTTCGGACGGGGCCGCGATGCGTCTCGGTGGCGATGTCTGCCGGTGTGCACATTCCCCTGATTGGGGAGGCGAGTCCAGGTACGATCGTGTGCGTGCAGTTGCGCTACGACTACCGTGTGTACCCGGATGCTTCCCGGTGTCGTGCACTGGCGAGGGCGTTCGGGTGCGCTCGCGTTGTGTGGAATGACTGTCTGCGTGACCGGAAGGAAGCACACGCGGCAGGGCTGCCGTATCCGAAGTCGGCGGACTTGTCTCGGCTGAGAATCACGCAGGCCAAGCGCACCGAGGGTCGTGCCTGGCTTGCCGATGTTTCGGCGGTCGTTCTGCAACAGGCCCTCCGGGACTTGGACATCGCCTACAAGACCTTCTTCGACTTGATCAGGGGGAAACGCAAAGGCCCGAAGGTTGGGCCGCCCCGGTACAAGTCGAAGAAGGACAGTCGGCAGGCCATTCGCCTCAATGCCAATGCCTTCACTGCTTGCGACGGCGGCACGGTGTACGTGGCCAAGGTCGGCCGCATCAAGGTGAAGTGGTCGAGGCCCTTGCCCGCCGTGCCTACGTCCCTGACCGTCATCAGGGACTCCTCGGGGCGGTACTTCATGAGCTTTGTTGTGGATACCAGACCAGATCACCTCCCGGAGTCGGATACCGAAGTCGGCATCGATCTGGGGCTGACCACCTTCGCTGTCCTCTCTGACGGCACTCGCATCAGTTCTCCGAAGTTCTTGCGCCGGGCTGAGAAGAAGCTCAAGCGGTTGCACAAGGACCTGAGTCGGAAGGCGAAAGGGTCGAAGAATCGGGAGAAGGCCCGTATCAAGATCGCCCGTCAGCATGCTCGGGTGGCCGACCGCCGTCGGGATTGGCACCACAAGGCCTCCACGCAGATTATCCGCGACAACCAAGCGGTGTACGTGGAAGACCTCGCCGTGTCCGGTATCGCGCGCACCAGATTGGCCAAGTCCGTGCACGACGCCGGATGGTCGGCGTTTGTTCACATGCTGGAGTACAAGGCTGCCAAGTGCGGCCGGTACTTCGGGAAGATCGGCCGCTTCGAGCCGACTTCCCAGGTCTGTTCCACGTGCGGCGTCAAGGACGGCCCCAAGCCTCTGCATGTCCGTGAGTGGACGTGCAAAGCCTGTGGGGCCGTCCATGACCGCGACGACAACGCTTCCAAGAACACCCTGGCCGCCGGGCGGGCGGACAGGCTAAACGCCTCGCTGAGCGCACGTAAGACCAGAAGGAAACTTCCGGCACGGCGCGATGAAGCAGGAAGCCACCAAGGCGGTCGGGCGACCGCAGTGGGAATCCCCAGCCGTCAGGCTGGGGAGCGCGTCAAAGGCCCATCGACTTGGCGATGATCGACTTCATGATCTCGCTGGTGCCGCCGTAGATGCGGTTGACGCGGTTGTCGGCGTACAGGCGGGCGATCGGGTACTCGTTCATGTAGCCGTAGCCGCCGTGCAGCTGGAGGCAGCGGTCGATGACGCGGTGCGCGACCTCGGTGCAGAAGAGCTTGGCGGAGGCGGCCTCGGCCGGGGTCAGCTCGCCCGCGTCGAGGGCCTCCAGGGCGCGGTCGGCGACGGCCTCGGCGGCGTCGACCTCGGCCTGGCAGGCGGCCAGCTCGAACTTGGTGTTCTGGAAGGAGGCGACCGGCTTGCCGAAGACCGTGCGGTCCGTGACGTACTGCTGGGCGAAGCGGACGGCGGCCTTGGCCTGGGCGTAGGCGCCGAAGGCGATGCCCCAGCGCTCGGAGGCCAGGTTGTGGCCGAGGTAGGAGAAGCCCTTGCCCTCCTCGCCCAGCAGGTCCTCGACGGGGACCTTGACGTCGACGAACGCGAGCTCGGCGGTGTCGGAGGTGCGCAGGCCCAGCTTGTCCAGCTTGCGGCCGATGGAGTAGCCCTCGGACTTGGTGTCGACGGCGAAGAGGGAGATGCCGAAGCGGCGGTCCTCGGCCGACGGGGCGGAGGTGCGGGCGCAGACGATCACGCGGTCGGCGTGGACGCCACCGGTGATGAAGGTCTTGGCGCCGTTGAGGACGTAGTGCGTGCCGTCCTCGGAGAGCTTGGCGGTGGTCTTCATGCCCGCGACGTCGGAGCCGGTGCCCGGCTCGGTCATGGCGAGCGCCCACATCTCCTCGCCGGTGACGAACTTCGGCAGGAAGCGCTTCTTCTGCTCGTCGGTGGCGAGCATCTTGATGTACGGCAGGGCGAGCAGCACGTGGACGCCGGAGCCGCCGAACTGGACGCCCGCGCGCGAGGTCTCCTCGTACAGGACGGCCTCGAACTTGTGGGTGTCCAGGCCCGCGCCGCCGAACTCCTCGGGGACGTTGATGCCGAAGATGCCGAGCTCACCGAGCTTGTCGTAGAACTCGCGCGGCGCCTGGCCCGCGGCGAACCACTCGTCGTAGACGGGGACGACCTCGGCCTCGATGAAGGCGCGGATGGTCTCCCGGAACGCCTCGTGGTCCTCGTCGAATACGGTACGGCGCACGGTGCGACTCCTCCGGGTGTGCGGGCCAGTTGTCTAAGCGCTTGCTCAGTCTGTCGTCTCCGAAGTTACCCAGCGGTCACCCACCCTGTCCAGACTCCTCGCCTGTGATCCAGGTCCGCTCCGCCGAGTCGTACGCGTACACCGGCCTTCCCTTCACCCCGCTCGTCCGGAAGGGCGCCCCCTCCTCGTCCCCGATCCGCACCGTGCCCCGCCGTCCCTCCGAGCTCCACTCCAGCTCCAGGTACCAGCGGCAGTCGCACCCCGCCGTCCGCGCCGAGACCAGCAGCTCCTCCGGCTCGGCGGCGGTGACCGCGTACGGGAAGGAGGCCGCCGGGAGCGTCCGGCCCTCCTCCCCGGAGGCGTCGTACCCGTCCAGCGCCCGTGCCACCGGCCGCGGCCGGTCCAGATCCACCGTGAAACGGCGCGGTGTCACCGCCCCGCCGCACCCCTCGTCCATCCGGTACCCCGCCCATGGCAACGGCGTCCCCCGCTCCACCACGCGCACGTGCAGCCCCTGGAGCACCACCGCCGCCGCTCCCTTCCCCTGCACCGACACCCGCACCAGCGTCTCCCCGCCGTGCACGGCCCCCCGGGCCACCGCCCACCGCCGCGCGTCGGCCGCCACCGGCGGCGGACCGGGCCTCCGCTCCAGGAGGTACGTGTGCCCGCACCCGTTCTGCCAGATGTGCGAGGCGACGGTCCAGGTCAGCGGCGGAGGCGGGACCGGCGGGGCCTCCTGCTCCCGGGACTTCCCGGGGAGGAGTACGACTCCGAGCGTCACCGCCCCGGCGACCGCCAGCGCCCCGCCGACCAGGACCGACCGCCCCCACCGGCGGCGCCCCGGCCCGGACGGGAGGCGCGGCGGGGCGCCCCCGGCCGCGGGCTCCGGCGCCGGTGCGAGCTCGGGTTCCGGCACGGGTTCCGGCTCCGGCACCGGAGGGCGGCGGACGCCGTCCGCGCGGGTCCAGGCCACCTCCAGGGCCCGCCGCTCCTCCTCGTCCGCCTCGCACAGCAGGGCGAGGCGGTCGACCACGGCGAAGTCCTCCGGGACGGTCGCGCCGGAGCAGTAGCGGTGGAGGGTCGACGCGCTGACGCTCAGGCGCCGGCCCAGCGCCTCGTAGCTCCTCCCGTCCCGGTCCTTCAGCGCGCGCACGAGCCGCGCGAACTCCTCGACAGCGGCGTCCTTCGGCATTCCATCCCCCTCGGCCCTGCGTCCCACGCCTCACGTCCTTGCACGTCAGCGGGGGTGGAATGGTTCCGGGACGGGTGGAGGGCGCGTCGCCGTTGTCCGGGGCGGGCGGGGGCCCGACGCTGGTGGGGCACTGACCGAACGACCCGACGGGGGAACCACCACCATGAACAAGCTCCGCACCGCACTCGCCGCCACCGCCGCTGCGGCCCTGGGCCTCGCGGCCCTCGCCGCCGGCCCCGCGCAGGCCGCCGCGCAGCCCGCCTTCCTCTCCGCCGCCCAGATGCCCGCGTCGTCGACGCCGTGGACCGCCACCCAGGTCTTCGCCGGCGTCCCGGAGAACGGCGGCGCCCTCTGCGCCCCGTACAAGATCCCGGCGCAGAACTCCCGCTACCGCGAGTTCTCCACCGAGCTCGACACCAACGGCGTCCAGATCACCACCGTCGCCCGCACCGAGGCCGACGCGGCGAAGCTGGTCGACACCCTCCGCAAGGCCCTCGCCGGCTGCGGCGCCCTCCTGGAGCAGCAGAACCCGGGCCTGCACGCCGTCAGCGCCTACCACGGCAAGATCGCCGTGGAGGAGGGCGCCTGGGTCTACAGCCTGGACACCGCCGACCCGCAGATCGGCAACACCGACATCCACCTGTTCTCAGTCGGCCGCGACGGCCGCACCGTCACCTTCGTCCGCTGGGGCCAGATGGGCGACCTGAAGGACGCCCCGCTGGCCGCGTTCCGCACGACGGCGAAGACGGCGGTGAACAAGCTCTGGTGACGGGGGACCGCCCGGCTCACTGAGCGCGCAGCGCGAACCACAGCTCCATCCGGACGTCCGGATCGTCCAGGTCCCGGTCGAGGAGCGCCGCACAGCGGGTGATGCGCTGGCGGACGGTGTTGCGGTGGATGTCCAGGGCCATCGCCGTCCGGTCCCAGCTGCCGTGCAGGGACAGCCAGACCCGGAGCGTCTCGGCGAGGGGCTCGGCGAGCGGGGCCAGCAGCCCCCGGGCGTAGGCGGCGGCCTCGGCGCGGTCCACCAGCGCGGCGAAACCGTTGGCGCGGTGCCGCACCAGGGCCGCCCGGGAGGCCTCCGCCCTGCGCAGGGCCCGCGCCGCCTGGGCGTCCGCGGCCGCGAGCTCCGCGGGCGCCATGGGCGCGCTCGCCCCGAGCGTCCAGCCCTCCTGCGCGGTGACGGGGGAGGAGGAGGGGAGGAGGAGCCGTACGGTGCCGGGGCGCGCGCGGCCGGGAGCGTCCGGCCCCGCGCCCGTGCCGCCGTCCGCGCCCGCCGCGCCCGCGCCCGCGTCCACCAGCGGAGTGCCCAGCGCCGCCGCCAGGCTCGCCGTCGCGAACGGGGTGCCGTCGCCGCCCCGCGCGTGGACCACCGTCCACGGGCCCGGGCCCAGGGTGCCCGCGACCTCCGCCGGGTCCGCGCCGAGCAGCAGCCGGACCAGGGCCCCGTCCCGCACCGTCACGTCCGCGCCCCGGTGCGGGGCCGTGAGCAGCGACAGCAGGACCACCGCCACGCCCGCGATCGTGTGGTCGCCCGGGCCGCGCCGCTCCGTCGCCACCCCCAGGGTCAGCCCGTCCCCGCCGGCGAGCGCGTACGCCGCGAGCCGCAGCCCGCCGCCGTCCCCGCTCGCCGAGGCCGGTCCGCCCGGGCGCGGCCCGAGCACCCCCGCCAGGTCCCGCAGCGCCCGCGCCGCCTCCGCCGGGACCTCCCGGCCGGCCGCCGCCGACTCCGTGCCGTCCGCGCCGAACAGCACCGCCCGGCCGCCGAGGCGCGAGGCCAGCGCGCCGAGGACCGCCGGGACCGGGGCCGGCCGGGCCGCGGCCGCCGCCAGGGACTGCTGGGCCTCCGTCACCCGGCGCAGCTCGTGCAGCCGGGCCTCCGCCATCAGCCGCCACAGCGCCCGCGCCACCGCCGTGAACGGGGTCCGGGGCGGGACCTCCACGAGCGGCAGGCCGTGGCGCTCGCAGGCCTCGACCAGCTCGGCGGGGACCGTGTCGTAGACCGGCGTCACCCCGAAGGCGAGCGCAGCCGCCCCCGCCTCCACGACCCGCTCGACGTAGTGCGCCGGATCGGTGAGCTGCACGCCCGCCGTCATGAGCAGCTCGCCGCCGAGCAGATACGGATAGGGGTCGGCCATCTCCGAGGTGTGCACCCAGTGCAGCGGGACGTCCTCGGGCCCGGAGAGCAGCCGCAGGCCCAGATCGGGGCGGGCGAGCAGCGCGGCGAGCGGCACCGGCGGCGCCGGGGGAGTGGAGCCGGGCTCAGAAGGGGACGGAGCGGTCATCGGCATGGGCCCTTCGTACATCCCCCGCCCGGACAGTGGAGGAAACGTACACTTCTACGTCGCTTTCCGGCCACCTACTGTCGTCTCATCCCAGGGCCGCGGGTACGGGCGGATGTCCCCGCGATCAGCACCTGGGCACTCCCCCGCACGACACGCCACCGAGGTGAGAAGGAGTCCCCATGGCCGTCGACTACACAGTGATCGCCCTGTACTTGGCCGGCATGCTCGCGATGGGCTGGTGGGGCATGCGCCGCGCCAAGTCCAAGAGCGAGTTCCTGGTGGCCGGCCGCCGCCTCGGACCCTTCATGTACTCCGGGACGATGGCCGCCATCGTCCTCGGCGGCGCCTCCACGATCGGCGGCGTCGGCCTCGGCTACAAGTACGGCCTCTCCGGCGCCTGGATGGTCTTCGCCATCGGCCTCGGCCTGCTGGCCCTCTCGGTCTTCTTCTCCGCGCGGATCGCGCGCCTGAAGGTCTACACCGTCTCCGAGATGCTCGACCTGCGCTACGGCGGCAAGGCCGGCGTCATCTCGGGCGTCGTGATGTGGGCGTACACCCTGATGCTCGCGGTCACCTCGACCATCGCGTACGCCACGATCTTCGACGTCCTCTTCGACCTGCCCCGGACCCTCGCGATCGTCCTCGGCGGCACCATCGTCGTCGCCTACTCGACCCTCGGCGGCATGTGGTCCATCACCATCACCGACATGGTGCAGTTCGTGGTGAAGACCATCGGCGTGCTGCTCCTGCTGCTGCCCATCGCCGTCGTCAAGGCCGGCGGCTTCGAGGGGATGCGGGAGGCGCTGCCCACCTCGTACTTCGCGCCCCTCGGCATCGGCGGCGAGACGATCTTCACGTACGTGCTGATCTACACCTTCGGCATGCTCATCGGCCAGGACATCTGGCAGCGGGTCTTCACCGCCCGCAACGACAAGGTCGCCCGCTGGGGCGGCACCGTCGCCGGCACCTACTGCCTCGCGTACGCGCTCGCCGGAGCCGTCATCGGCACGGCGGCCAGGGTGCTCTACCCGAAGCTGCCCAGCGCCGACGACGCCTTCGCCACCATCGTCAAGGACGAGCTGCCGATGGGCGTCCGGGGCCTCGTCCTCGCCGCCGCGCTCGCCGCCGTGATGTCCACCTCCTCCGGCGCCCTCATCGCCTGCGCCACCGTCGCCAACAACGACATCTGGTCACGACTGCGCGGCGCCGCCGCCAGGAAGCACGAGGACGACCACGACGAGGTGAAGGGCAACCGCCTCTTCATCCTGATCATGGGCGTCGCCGTCATCCTCATCGCCATCGCCCTCAACGACGTCGTCCAGGCCCTCACCGTCGCCTACAACCTGCTGGTCGGCGGGCTCCTCGTGCCCATCCTCGGCGGCCTGCTCTGGCGCCGCGGCACCGTCCAGGGCGCGCTCGCCGCGGTCACCGTCGGCGGCCTGACCGTCATTGGCCTGATGTGGACTTACGGAATCTTGGCAAATGAGCCTGTTTACTATGGTTTGTTGGCCTCGCTCGCCGCTTATGTGATCGTTTCCCTGGCGACCCGCCCGACGGACGCCGCCGTGCTCGCGAACTGGCGCGCCCGGCTGGCGGGCCAGGACACCACGACCGAGCCAGGAACCGAAACGCCGGAACCGGCACCCGCGACCGCCTGACCGCGGCCGCACCCCGGGCGTCGAGACCCGACGCCCGGGCCGCATGAAACACACCCCAGGAGGACCCCGACCATGAGCAGCAGCGACCAGAACGCCTTCCGCGGCCCGATCGACTCGTCCCGCATCCCGCGGTACGCCGGTCCCGCGACGTTCGCCCGGCTGCCGCGCCTCGACGAGGTCGGCACCGCCGACGTCGCCGTGGTCGGCGTCCCCTTCGACACCGGCGTCTCCTACCGCCCCGGCGCCCGCTTCGGCGGCAACGCCATCCGCGAGGCCTCCCGCCTGCTCCGCCCGTACAACCCCGCGCAGGACGCCTCCCCGTTCGCCCTCGCCCAGGTCGCGGACGCCGGCGACATCGCCGCCAACCCGTTCAACATCAACGAGGCCGTCGAGACCATCGAGGCCGCCGCCGACGACCTCCTCGGCACCGGCGCCCGCATGATGACCCTCGGCGGCGACCACACCATCGCCCTGCCGCTGCTGCGCTCCGTCGCCAAGAAGCACGGCCCCGTCGCCCTGCTCCACTTCGACGCGCACCTCGACACCTGGGACACCTACTTCGGCGCCGAGTACACCCACGGCACCCCGTTCCGCCGCGCCGTCGAGGAAGGCATCCTCGACACCTCCGCCCTCTCCCACGTCGGCACCCGCGGCCCGCTCTACGGCAAGCAGGACCTCACCGACGACGAGAAGCTCGGCTTCGGCATCGTCACCTCCGCCGACGTCTACCGCCGCGGCGCCGACGAGATCGCCGACCAGCTGCGCCAGCGCATCGGCGACCGCCCGCTGTACATCTCCATCGACATCGACTGCCTCGACCCGGCCCACGCCCCCGGCACCGGCACCCCCGAGGCCGGCGGCATGACCTCCCGCGAGCTGCTGGAGATCCTCCGCGGCCTCTCCTCCTGCAACCTGGTCTCCGCGGACGTCGTCGAGGTCGCCCCGGCGTACGACCACGCCGAGATCACGGCGGTCGCCGCGTCGCACACGGCGTACGAGCTGACGACGATCATGTCGCGCCAGATCGCCGCCGCGCGCGACGCGAAGTAACGTCCGCGTGCGCGGGGCGGGCCGTGCCCGCCCCGCGCCGCTGCCGGGGTCGTGGGCAATCGTTCCGCCTGGGGGTCCCCCTGGACGAAGTCCTGGGGGGAGGAACGGGTGGGCACGACCCGACCGCCGGGCCGCACCCGACAGACCGACCACACGCCCCGAGGGACCCATGACCCACGATCACGATCTCGTCCTGCGCCCCACCGCCGCACAGACCGCCGCCGCCCTCAACCCGCCCTCCGGGCGCAACGGCGGTGACCTGGTCGTGGAGACACTGACCGGCCTCGGGGCCACCACGGTCTTCGGACTGCCGGGCCAGCACGCCCTCGGCATGTTCGACGCCCTCCGCCGCTCGACCCTGCGCTACGTCGGCCTCCGCGTCGAGAACAACGCCGGCTTCGCCGCCGACGCGTACGGCCGGATCACCGGCGAGGCCGCCCCGCTGCTGCTCTCCACCGGCCCCGGCGCGCTCATGTCGCTCGCCGCGCTCCAGGAGGCGGCCGCCGCCTCCGCCCCCGTCCTCGCCATCGGCAGCCAGATCCCGGTGGCCGGCCTCGGCGGCGGCCGGCACGGCTACCTCCACGAGCTCCGCGACCAGCAGGCCTCCTTCCGGGACGTCGTGAAGTCCGTCCACACGGTCCGTACGCAGTCCCAGATCCCCTCCGCGATCGCGGCGGCCTGGGAGTCGGCGCTCACCGCCCCGCACGGGCCGGTCTGGGTGGAGATCCCGCAGGACGTGCTCCTCGCCGAGACGACCCTGCCCGTGGTCACCGCCATGGACGCCACGCCCGAGGAGGTCGTCCCGCGCCCCGAGCTGACGGCCGTCGCCGCGCACCTCCTGGAGAACGCCGAGCGGCCCGCGATCATCGCCGGCGGCGGGGTCGTCCGCTCCGACGCCTCCGGCAAGCTCCTCGCGCTCGCGGAGCGGCTCGACGTCCCCGTCGTCACCACCTTCGGCGGCAAGGGCGCCTTCCCCTGGGAGCACCCGCTGTCGCTCCAGTCCTGGCTGGAGGACCGGCACACCACGGACTTCCTGGAGGACGCCGACGTCCTGCTCGTCGTGGGCTCGGGGCTCGGCGAGCTGTCCTCGAACTACCACACGTTCGCGCCCCGCGGCCGGGTGATCCAGATCGAGGCCGACGCGGGCAAGCTGGAGTCCAACCACCCGGCGCTCGGCATCCACGCGGACGCCCGCCTCGCGCTCCAGGCGCTCCTGGAGACGGTCGGGGAGCGTACGGACCCGGCCGCCCCGGAGCGGGTCGCCGCCGTCCTGGGCAAGGTCCGGGAGCGGATCGCCGCGCAGGACCTGGGCCTGGAGCAGCGGGTCGTCGCGGCGGTCCGCGAAGCCCTCCCGGACCGGGCGCCGAGCTTCTGGGACATGACGATCCTGGCGTACTGGGCGTGGTCGGCCTTCGACGCGCGGCACCCGAACACGATGCACTCCGCGCAGGGCGCGGGCGGCCTCGGCTACGGCTTCCCCGCCGCGCTCGGCGCGGCCGCCGCCGACCCGTCGCAGCCGGTCCTCGCGGTGTCCGGCGACGGCGGCGCGATGTACTCGATCGCGGAGCTCGCGACGGCGAAGCAGTACGGGCTCGACGTGACGTGGCTGATCGTCGACGACGGCGGGTACGGGATCCTGCGGGAGTACATGACGGGCGCGTTCGGCGAGGCGACGGCCACCGAACTCACCCGCCCGGACTTCGTCGCCCTGGCCGAGTCCTTCGGCGTCCCGGCCACCCTGACGACCCCGGAGACCCTGGCGACGGACCTGGCGAAGGCCCTGGCCACCCCGGGCCCGTCGGTGGTCGTCCTGCCGGCCCTCCTGAGGATGTTCGAACCGACGCACCTCTGACGGGCGCCGGTGACCCGCCCGGCCCGTGGGGGGCCGGGCGGGGGCGCCCGTTCAGTCGACGAGCCCGTCCCAGGCCTTCCGGTACTCGGCGAGCTGGGCCTCGTACCCCTGGCGGAAGTGCTCCACCTCCGGGGTGATCTGGTCGCCGTCCATGCGCCGCGGGGGTATCAGCCTCGCCACGTCGGCGAAGGCCACCGCCGCCGCCTCGGCGACGGGCCCGCCCCGCTGCCGGGCGGCGAAGACGTCCTGGCCCGCGGTCCGCAGGAAACCCTCGAAGACCGACCGCGGTCTGCTCACCGTGTCCCTCAGCTCCCGGTCCGTCACCGCGACCACCCGCCCGGCCGACGCGAACCCCCGCACCGCCCGCAACGCCGCGTACAGCCGCCCCCACTGATACGGCTTCCCGTCCTCGACCTTCCCCACGGACCTCCCCTTCCCCTCCGTTCACGGCGCCGCCCGTGCGACGGGCCCGGGGACTCCCTACCCGCCCCGGCGGTATTTGTTGCGGCGGGATGAAATCGCACGTCGGCCGTGTTGGGCCTTCCGGTAGAGCAGGACGGATGGGAGGCCCTCGTGGCGGCGGTCGGGGAGAAACAACAGGGCTGGGCGCGCAGGCTGGCCGGGTACGCGTGGCGGTACAGGGCGAACACGCTGCTCGCGCTGGGGTCCTCCCTCGCCGGCATGGCCGTGCTCGCCCTCGTGCCGCTCGTCACCAAGGTGATCATCGACGACGTCATCGGGGCGAAGACCCGGAGCCTCGGCGTCTGGACGGGGCTGCTCGTCGGCGCCGCCGTCCTCGTCTACGCCCTCACCTACGTCCGCCGCTACTACGGCGGCAAGCTCGCCCTCGACGTCCAGCACGACCTGCGGACCGACATGTACGAGACCGTCACCCGGCTCGACGGGCGGCGGCAGGACGAGCTGTCCACCGGGCAGGTCGTCGGGCGGGCCACCAGCGACCTCCAGCTCATCCAGGGGCTCCTCTTCATGCTCCCGATGACCATCGGGAACATCCTGCTGTTCCTCATATCGCTGGCCGTCATGGCCTACCTGTCGATCCCGCTCACCCTCGTCGCCCTCGCCGTCGCCCCCGCCCTCTGGTGGATCGCCAAGCGCAGCCGTACCCGCCTCCACCCCGCCACCTGGCACGCCCAGCAGCAGGCGGCCGTCGTCGCCGGTGTCGTCGACGGGGCCGTGACCGGCGTCCGGGTCGTGAAGGGCTTCGGGCAGGAGGACCAGGAGACCGGGAAGATCCGGGAAGCCGGGCGGAAGCTGTTCGCCGGGCGCCTGCGGACGATCCGGCTGAACTCGAAGTACACCCCGGCCCTCCAGGCCGTGCCCGCCCTCGGTCAGGTCGCGGTCCTCGCGCTCGGCGGCTGGCTCGCGTACCGGCACCAGATCACCCTCGGCACCTTCGTCGCCTTCTCCTCCTACCTGGCCTCCCTCGTCGGCCCGGTCCGCATGCTCGCCATGGTCCTCACCGTCGGCCAGCAGGCCCGCGCGGGCGTCGAGCGGGTCTACGACCTCATCGACACCGAGCCGACCATCAAGGACGGCACCAAGGAGCTGCCCGCCGACGCGCCCGCGACCGTCGAGTTCGACGACGTGTCCTTCGCGTACGAGGACGGCCGACCCGTCCTCGAAGGGTTCTCCCTGGAGATCCTGCCGGGCGAGACCGTCGCCGTCGTCGGCGCCTCCGGCTCCGGCAAGTCGACCGTCTCCCTCCTCCTGCCCCGCTTCTACGACGTCACCCACGGCGCCGTCCTCGTCGGCGGCCACGACGTCCGCGAGCTCACCCTCGACTCGCTGCGCGCCGCCGTCGGCCTCGTCCCCGAGGACTCCTTCCTCTTCTCCGACACGGTCGCCGCGAACATCGCGTACGGCGTCCCCGACGCCACCCGCGAGCAGATCGAGACCGCCGCCCGCGCCGCCCAGGCGGACCGTTTCATCGCCGAGCTCCCGGACGGCTACGACACCAAGGTCGGCGAGCACGGCCTCACCCTCTCCGGCGGCCAGCGCCAGCGCGTCGCGCTCGCCCGCGCGATCCTCACCGACCCCCGGCTCCTCCTCCTCGACGACGCCACCTCCGCCGTCGACGCCAAGGTCGAGCACGAGATCCACGAGGCCCTGAAGTCGGTGATGGCGGGCCGTACGACCCTGCTCATCGCGCACCGCCGCTCCACCCTCGGCCTCGCCGACCGCATCGCCGTCCTGGAGGACGGCCGCCTCGCCGACATCGGCACCCACGCCGAGCTGGAGCAGCGCTCCCCGCTCTTCCGCCGCCTCCTCACCGACCCCGAGGAGCTCGGCGCCGTCTCGCCCGGCCACCTCACGCCGCCGGACGAGCTCCCCGAGGACCGCACGCTGCGGGCCGAGCTGGACGCCGAGTTCGACGCCGAGCGGGGCATCACCCCCACCCTGTGGGTACGGGACGAGACCACCGGCCGCGAGGCCCCCGCCCCCGGGGCGACCCCCGAGCTGCTCGCCGCCGTCGAGGCCCTGCCGCCGGCCACCGACACCCCGGACATCGACGAGGCCCGGGCCGTGTCGCCCGAGGACGCGTACGGGCTGCGCCGGCTCCTGCGCGGCTTCGGCGCCCCGCTGCTCATCAGCCTCGGCCTGGTCGCCCTCGACGCGGGCGCGGGCCTGCTGCTCCCGGTCCTGATCCGGCACGGCATCGACGAGGGCGTGAACCGGCTCGCGATCGGCGCCGTCTGGGCGGCCTCCGCGCTGGCCCTGGTCACCGTCCTCGTGCAGTGGGTCGCGCAGACCGCCGAGACCCGGATGACCGGCCGCACCGGCGAGCGGGTCCTGTACGCGCTGCGCCTGAAGATCTTCGCCCAGCTCCAGCGGCTCGGCCTCGACTACTACGAGCGCGAGCTGACCGGCCGGATCATGACCCGGATGACCACGGACGTGGACGCCCTGTCGACGTTCCTCCAGACGGGCCTGGTCACCGCCTTCGTCTCCGTCGTGACCTTCTTCGGGATCATGGTCGCGCTGCTCGTGCTCGACCTCCAGCTCGCCCTGGTCGTCTTCGCGACCCTGCCGGTCCTCGCCATCGCCACGTACTACTTCCGCCGCTCCAGCGTGAAGGCGTACGAGCTGGCGCGCGAGCGGATCAGCGTCGTCAACGCCGACCTCCAGGAGTCCGTCTCGGGCCTGCGGATCGTGCAGGCCTTCCGCCGCGAGCGCTCGGGCGCGGCCCGGTACGCGGAGCGCAGCGACGCCTACCGCGAGGCGCGGATCCGGGGCCAGTGGCTGATCTCGGTCTACTTCCCGTTCGTGACGCTCCTGTCCTCGGTCGCGGCGGCCGCCGTCCTGATCGTCGGCGCGAACCGCATCGAGGCCGGCACCCTCACCACCGGCGCCCTCGTCGCCTACCTCCTCTACATCGACCTCTTCTTCGCGCCCGTCCAGCAGCTCTCGCAGGTCTTCGACGGCTACCAGCAGGCCGCCGTCTCGCTGAAGCGGATGCAGGAGCTCCTCCAGGAGCCGACGTCGACGGCCGCCGCCGACGCGCCCCTGGACGTGCTGTCGCTGCGCGGCGAGATCGCCTTCGAGGACGTCTCCTTCGCGTACGGGGACGAGGAGGAGGCCCTCGCCGGGATCGACCTGCGGATCCCCGCCGGGCAGACCGTCGCCTTCGTCGGCGAGACCGGCGCCGGGAAGTCCACGCTGGTCAAGCTGGTCGCCC
This sequence comes from Streptomyces nymphaeiformis, assembly GCF_014203895.1. Taxonomy (GTDB): domain Bacteria; phylum Actinomycetota; class Actinomycetes; order Streptomycetales; family Streptomycetaceae; genus Streptomyces; species Streptomyces nymphaeiformis. The sequence continues at coordinate 257,163 of NZ_JACHJY010000001.1, forward strand.
GGTTCTACGACCCGACCGGCGGCCGGGTCACCGCCGACGGCACCGACCTGCGGGACCTCGACATCACCGCGTACCGCCACCGGCTCGGCGTCGTCCCCCAGGAGGCGTACCTCTTCGCCGGGACGATCCGCGACGCCATCGCGTACGGCCGCCCCGAGGCGACCGACGCCGAGGTCGAGGCGGCGGCCCGCGCGGTCGGCGCGCACGACATGATCGCCACGCTCGACGGCGGCTACCTCCACGAGGTCGCCGAGCGCGGCCGGAACCTCTCCGCCGGGCAGCGCCAGCTGATCGCCCTGGCCCGCGCCGAACTCGTCGACCCGGACGTCCTGCTCCTGGACGAGGCCACGGCGGCCCTGGACCTGGCGACCGAGGCCCAGGTCAACCAGGCCACCGACCGGCTCGCGGGCCGCCGCACGACCCTCGTCGTCGCCCACCGCCTCACGACGGCCGCCCGCGCCGACCGCGTGGTCGTCATGGACCACGGCCGGGTCGCGGAGGACGGCACCCACGACGAACTCCTCGCCCTGGGCGGCCGGTACGCGACCCTGTGGAACACGTTCATCGGGGAGGCGGAGCCGGAGCGGGTCTGAGCCTTCGCGGAACCGGCACACCCGGAGGCAACCATTCCCGGGCGCCGTGCGTCGTACGGCCGTACGACGACTCGCCCGGGAGGGGAACGCATGACCACGGACACCGGCACGCCCCGGATCCTCGCCCGCATGCTCGTCCCGCTCCTCTCCGCCCTCGCGCTGCTCCTCCTCCCCGGGCCCGGGTCCGGGGGCGCGACCGCCGACGCCGCCTCCGTCTGCCAGGGCCGCCCCACCAGGACCATCGCCTTCTCCACCGGCGAGCTGCGCCTCTACCGGACCCGGCAGTACGTCTGCGCCGTCACCGTCGCCAAACGGCCGGGACCCCGCCGCCCGATGTCCGTCACGCTCCAGCCGCGCGGCGCCCGCCCCGTCGTCCGGACCGGCCGCTTCGACCGGCAGGCGGGCCCCCTGACCGTCCACGCGCTCAACCGCTGCGTCCGGGCGACCGGTTCGGTGGCGGGCCGGGGGACGGCGACGGGCTGGATCCTGTGCTGATGTACAGGAAAGTCCAAGGGTAAGGATCAACCGGGTCTGGCGGTCCGCACGTTGTCCCCGCTAGGTTCGCGACACCGTTGTGAACCAAGGGGAGGGTGAATGCGCAAGTCGCTGAGATGGGCGCTGTCGCTTTCGGTGCTCATAGGCACCGTCGGGTCGACCGGTGTGGCTACCGCCGCGGACACGGAGACCGGCAGCGCGGCCGTCGTCGACTCGCAGAGCACGAGCACCGACATCAAGGACCGCATCCTGGCGATCCCCGGGATGAGTCTGATCGAGGAGAAGCCGTACGCGGGCTACCGCTACTTCGTCCTCAACTACGAACAGCCGATCGACCACAAGCGCCCGTGGGCGGGCACGTTCCAGCAGCGGATCTCGATCCTCCACAAGGACACGAGCCGCCCCACCGTCTTCCGCACCAGCGGCTACGGCCTCTCCACCACGCCGAGCCGCACCGAGCCGACGCGGATCATCGACGGCAACCAGGTCTCCATGGAGTACCGCTTCTTCACGCCGTCCCGCCCGGCGCCGGCCGACTGGTCGAAGCTGGACATCTGGCAGGCGGCCAGCGACCAGCACCGCATCTACACGGCGCTGAAGTCGATCTACGGCCAGAAGTGGCTGTCCACCGGCGCCTCCAAGGGCGGCATGACCGCCACGTACTACGAGCGCTTCTACCCGCGCGACATGGACGGCGTCGTCGCGTACGTGGCCCCGAACGACGTGGTCAACAAGGAGGACTCGGCCTACGACCGGTTCTTCGAGACCGTCGGCACGAAGGACTGCCGCGACCGCCTGAACGACATGCAGCGCGAGGCCCTCGTCCGCCGCGAGCCGCTGGAGAAGAAGTACAAGGCCTGGGCCGAGTCCGAGGGCGCCACCTTCAACACGGTCGGCTCGCTCGACAAGGCGTACGAGGCCGTCGTCCTCGACTTCGTCTGGGGCTTCTGGCAGTACTACGGCCAGGACGTCTGCGACCAGATCCCGGACGCGGCGACCGCGAGCGACGACGTCGTGTACGACACGATCGACGCGTACTCCGGCTGGTCCGCCTACACCGACCAGGGCCTGGAGTACTACACGCCGTACTACTACCAGGCGGCGACCGAGCTCGGCTCGCCCACCATCAAGCAGCCGCACCTGAACGGCCTGACCCGCTACGGCTACCAGCCGGCCAGCAGCTTCGTGCCGAGCTCCATCCCCATGAAGTTCAAGCCGTGGGTCATGCGGGACGTCGACGACTGGGTCCGCAAGAACGCGAACCACATGCTCTTCGTCTACGGCGGCAACGACCCGTGGGGCTCGGAGAAGTTCCACGTCGACAAGGGCGCGCGTGACTCCTTCGTCTACGTGGCTCCGGGCATGAACCACGGCGCGAACGTCGCGGGCCTGGTCCCGTCGGAGCGCGACAACGCGACGGCCCGCATCCTGAAGTGGGCGGGCGTCTCGGCCCCGGCGGTGCAGGCGGCGCAGCCGCTGGCGCGGTTCGATGCGCGCATCGACGCACCGGTCGACGAGGACGCGACCCGGGAACACGGGCTGCGCCCGTAACCCGCTCGGGGCACCGCTCCACCGGGGCGGTGCCCCCCGTTGTGGGCAGTCGTTCCGCCGGGGCGGAACGGGTGGGCACAACGGACCCGCGCCTTGCCGGCGCCAGAGGCTCCCGCGCCTGAACCCGCACCACGAGTGACGGCACCCTGGCGGTGCGGGCCAGGGCACGGAACGCGGAGGCGCCGCTAAGGGCGCCGTCCCGTGTGCCCACCCTCCCCCAAGCTCTCGGCTTCGCTCGAGCAGGGGGGACCCCCTCGCCCTGCGGGACACCTGCCCACACGGCGCGGGGGCACTGCCCACAACGGGGCGGGGCGCGGGGCCCGTCGCGCGAGGTCAGTACGACAGGCCGTACCCCACCGGGTGCAGGACCTTCGTCGGGTCGTCCGCGGTGAGGACCGGGACCGGGAGGCGGCCCCGCGGCGCGGCCCGGCCCGCCAGGACGCGCACCGCCGCGCGGAGTTCGACGTCCGTCCAGGAGTAGGACGCCAGACTCGCCCGCTGCCCCCCGAGGCGCGCCACGTCGTACGGGTTCCGGATCGCGACCGTCACCACCGGCACCCCGGTCGCGACGAGCCGCGCGACCAGCGTCCGCTGCGGACTGGTCGCGGAGACGTTGTACGTGCCGACGAGCACCACGTCCTTGCCGCCCGCCGCCGCCACCGCCTCCTCGATCCTCGCCGCCGTCGGCGTGATCCCGGTGGAGAGCGCCGTCGCGCTGAAGCCCAGCTCCGTGAGGGCCGTCGCGAGCGTCGTCGTCGGCGGGCCCGTCGTACCGGACGGGGACGCCGGGTCGGCGCCGACGACGAGGACCGAGCGGTGGGTCGCCGGGCTCAGCGGCAGGAAGCCGTCCTCGTTGAGCAGCAGGGTCGTCGTCGCCTCGGCGATGCGGTCGGCGTGCGCGAGGTGGGACTCGCTGCCGACCACCCGCTCGACGCCCGCCCGCGTCGCGTACGCCTGCCGGAAGAGGCCCAGCTTCGCCTTGAGCCGCAGGATCCGCAGGATCGATTCGTCGAGCCGGGCCTCCGTCAGCTCGCCCGCCCTGACCGCCGCCAGGACCGCGTTCCAGGCGACGTCGAGCTTGGGCGGGTTGAGCAGCTGGTCGACCCCGGCCTTCAGGGCGAGGACCGGGACGCGCTCGTCGCCGTACTTGGTGCGCACGCCCTCCATGCCGAGCGAGTCGGTGACCACCACGCCGTCGTAGCCGAGCTGTTCGCGCAGGATGCCGGTGAGGATGGGCCGGGAGAGCGTCGCCGGGTCCTCGCCGGGGTCGAGCGCGGGGACCACGATGTGCGCGGTCATGATCGAGTCGATGCCGGCGTCGATCGCCGCCCGGAACGGCGGCGCGTCGAGCTCCGCCCACTGCTCCCGGGTGTGGGTGATCGTCGGCAGGCCGTAGTGGCTGTCGACGGCGGTGTCGCCGTGGCCCGGGAAGTGCTTGGAGGTGGCCGCGACCCCGGCCCGCTGGTAGCCCTTCACCTGCGCGGCGACGAGTCCGGCGACGGCCTGCGGGTCGGAGCCGAAGGAGCGGACGCCGATGACGGGGTTGGCCGGGTTGACGTTGACGTCGGCGACGGGGGCGTAGTTCTGCCGGATGCCGACGGCGGCGAGCTCCTCGCCGGCGATCTGCGCGGCCTTGCGGGCGTCCGCGTGCGAGCCGCCGGCGCCGAGGGCCATCGCCCCGGGCAGCAGGGTCGCGGGCTTGCCGACACGGCAGACGATGCCGTGCTCCTGGTCGGTGGAGATGAGAACCGGGACGGGAGTGGGCCGGGCGAGCGCGGCCTGCTGGATGCCGTTGGAGAGCTCGGCGATCTGCTGCGGGTCGCGGGTGTTGTGGGCCCACGTGAAGTAGATGATCCCGCCCACGTGGTAGCGCTCGACCAGCTCGGCGGCGGTGCGGACGCCGATCTCCGCGAGGTTGGCGTCGACGTCGGCCTGGTCGGGGGCGGTGGCGGAGTGGCCGTAGACCCGCATGACGAAGAGCTGGCCGACCTTCTCCTCGAGGGACATCCGGTCGATGATCCGCTGGAGCGCGAGGTCGTTGGATTCGGCGTTCGTCTCCGCGTGGGCGGCGGGCGCGAAGGCGCCGGTGACGGCCGCCGCGGCGGCTGCGGCGGTCACCGTGAGGAGGGTACGTCGGGAGGGGGCGGGGGCGCGGTGGTGCACTGATGCTCCTTCCGGCCGTGCGAGGTTGAAGGAAACTTCCAAGGTGTCACGGATAGCCCGAAAGTAACTGCCAGGTCAAGGATCCGCGCAGGAATCGCCCGCGCACGGCCTCAGTCGGCAGAGGCGATCGAGGGCCAGAGCTCCTGGAGCGTACGGACCGTCTCCCGGATCGCCGGGCGCCGCGCCGCACCCGTCCGCCACATGGCGTGCAGCCGGCGCGTCGGCACCGGGGCGAGCCGCACCGGCACCACCTCGGCCGGCAGCGTCCCGCGCCCCAGGCGCGGGACCAGGGCGATCCCCAGACCGGCCGCCACCAGGGCCACCTGCGTGTGGTTCTCCTCCGCCTGATGGACGATCAGCGGTTCGTACCCCGTCGCCCGCAGCGTCCGTGTGAGCCAGTCGTGGCAGACCGTCCCCGGCGGCTGCGAGATCCACCGCTCCGCCGCGAGCTCCTCCCGGCACACCGACTCCCGCGCCGCCAGCGGATGGTCCCGGTGGACGAGGACGTCGCACCGGTCGTCGCCGATGACCACCTGCTCGACCCCCGGCGGCGTCGGCAATGGCGCGATGTCCCAGTCGTGCGCCACCGCCAGGTCGATCACGCCCCGCGCCACCAGGTCGACCGAGAGGTGCGGGTCCACCTCCGAGAGGCGGGCGTCGAGCTCGGGGTGGAGCCGGGCCAGCTCGGCGAGCGCCCGCGGCATCAGACCGCGCGCCGCGCTCGCGAAGCAGCCGATCGCGAGCAGCCCCGCGGGCCGGCCGCGCCGCTCTTCGAGCCGTACCTCCGCCTCCTCGACGAGTGCGAGCAACTGGCGTGCGGTGGCGGCGAGTTGATGGGCGTCGTCGGTGAGCCGGATGCCGCGCCCGCTGCGTTCGACCAGGGTCGTACGGGTCTCCCGCTCCAGCTTCGCGATCTGCTGCGAGACCGCGGACGGGGTGTAGCCGAGGGCGGTGGCGGCGGCGCCGACACTGCCGTGGACGGCGACGGCGTGCAGGGCGCGAAGGCGGCCGAGATCCAGCACGGACAGCTCCCGGGCGAGGGTGTGGATGTAGCGATGCTTCATCCAATCATGAAGGAATCCGTGCTGGTGCTACATGGTTCGGGGCGGCCATGCTCGACGGCATGCGCCCCGCCCACATCGCCCTCGCCGCCCTGGTCGCCGCCGTCTGGGGAGTCAACTTCGTCGTCATCGAGATCGGCCTCGACCACTTCCCGCCGCTGCTCTTCTCCGCCCTCCGCTTCCTCGTCGCCGCCCTGCCGGCGGTGTTCCTCGTCGGGCGCCCGAAGGTCGCCTGGAAGTTGATCGTGGGCGTCGGACTCGTCCTCGGCGTGGCGAAGTTCGGGCTGCTCTTCACCGGCATGGACCTCGGAGCGCCCGCCGGACTCTCCTCCCTCGTCCTCCAGGTCCAGGCCGTCTTCACCGCCCTCTTCGCCTTCGCCGCCCTCGGCGAACGCCCCGGACGCGTCAAGCTCGCCGGGATGGCCGTCGCCCTCGCCGGCATCGGCGTCGCCGCCGTCGACGAGGGCGGCTCGGGCCCGCTCGTGGGCTTCGCCCTGGTGATCGCCGCGGCGGCCTGCTGGGGCGTCTCCAACGTCCTGACCCGCAAGGCCGCCCCGCCCGACGCGCTCAACTTCATGGTCTGGGTCAGCACCGTGCCGGTCCTGCCGCTCCTGGCCCTCTCCCTCCTCCTGGAGGGCCCCGAACGCGACCTCGCGGCCCTGCGCGGACTCGACTGGACGGGCGCCGGCGTCATCGTCTACGTCGCCTGGATCACCACGGTCTTCGGCTTCGGCGCCTGGGGATGGCTCCTCCGCCGCCATCCCGCCTCCTCCGTCGCCCCCTTCTCCCTCCTCGTCCCCGTCTTCGGCATGTCCTCGGCGGCACTGTTCCTGGGCGAGGGCGTGAGCCCGCTCCGCTGGTGCGCGGCGGCGCTCCTCGTCGGCGGCGTGGCGCTGACGTCCTTCCAGCGGAAGGCGGTCGAGGCGCCCGAGGCTAGGGTGCCGGTGCCGACACCGACGCCTTCCGGGGGAGCGACACGATGACGTATCCGCAGCAGTACGGGCCACCGCAGCCGTACGGGCCTCCGCAGCCCCCTTCGTACGGATACGCGCAGGGCTGCGAGGTCTGCGGCGCGCAGGCCGCCGCGGCGGTGACCGTCCGGGCGCACCAGGGCATGATCGTCGTCATGCGCACGGTCACCCGGCGCGGTGTCCTCTGCCGCACCTGCGGCCTCGCCGTCTACCGGAAGATGACCTCCGACACCCTCGTGACCGGATGGTGGGGCCTGTTCTCGCTGTTCGTCACGCCGTTCGTCGTGCTCGGCAACGTCCTCGGCGCCCGCTCCGCGCTCCGGCGCCTCCCCGAGCCGTACGGCGCCCTGCGCCCGCCGCTCGACCCGGGCCGGCGGGTGCTGCGGCGGGCGCCCGCGATGCTGGTCCTCACCCCGCTGGCGCTCCTCGCGGCCGCGATCCCCACGCTCCTCCTCGTCGGACTGCTCGCGGGCCCCGGTGACGAGCACGCGGGCCTGTCCGTCGGCGACTGCGTCGCCAACACCGCCGAGTGGCCCGAGCAGGCGCTCCTGAAGGTGGACTGCGGCTCGCCGCAGGCCGAGTACCGCGTCGCGGACGAGGCGTCCTGCGGTCCGGAGGACTACCTCCTGCGCGCGGAATACTTGATCGACTCCCCGGGGAAGCCGGGCTACTGTGTCAGGCCGTTGTGACCGTACGGCCCTGAGAGGCACTGCTCCGCATGACCTTCGAGAACGTCACCGTCGACAGCACCGAACCCGCCCCCGGCATCGTCCTGCTGGCCGGGATCCCCGGGAGCGGCAAGAGCACCGTCGCGGCGGCCCTCGCGGCCCGCTTCGCGCGCGCCGCGCACATCGAGGTCGACCACCTCCAGGAGCTGATCGTCCAGGGCGGCCGCTGGCCGAGCCCGGACGGCGACCCCGAGGCCGACCGGCAGATCCTGCTGCGCGCCCGCAACGGCTGCCTCCTCGCGGACAGCTTCGCCGCGGCGGGCTTCCTGCCGGTCCTCGACGACGTGGTCGTCCGCCGCTCCCACCTGGACTTCTACCGCGCCCACGCGCAGGCGGTCCCGCTCCACGCGGTGATCCTGGCCCCGGGCCCGGACAAGGCGTGGGAGCGGAACAACGCCCGCCACAAGAAGCTGACGACGAACTGGGCCTTCCTGGACGAGGCGATGCGCGCCGAACTCTCCGGCGAGGGCGTCTGGATCGACAACGCGGACCAGACGGTCGAGGAGACGGTCGACGCGGTCCTCGCGGCGACGGGCCTCACCGCCCACGCGGACGCGAAGGCCCCGGCGGGCTCGTAACGCCCACCGACGTCCCCGAGCAGCCCCTCCACCGAGAGGCCGAGCCGCGACGGCCCGGCCGACGCCGAGCGCGTCGAGCCGGGTAGCGACGGCGCACCGCCGAACCCCTCGTGCTTCCACGGGTGTCCGGCGCGCTCAGCCCCGGGAGCGATGACCGTGAGATCGGGCGCGTAGCCGTACCGGCTGGACGGAAAGTCGATCGCGAGCTGTGACAGGAGCGCCCCGCTACCCCCGCGGCGCCGCCGTCGACCCCCGTACCACCAGCTCCCCCGGCACCGTCTCCACGCCGTCCGCCGGCGGCTCCGTCGTCGACATCGCCAGGCGGCCCGCCCGTACCCCCGCCTCGTGGAGGGGGAGGCGGACCGTCGTGAGGGACGGGACCGCGTCCGTCGAGAACGGGAGGTCGTCGAAGCCCGCGACCGAGACGTCGCCGGGGACGGACAGGCCCCGTTCCCGCAGGGCCGCGCAGACGCCCAGGGCCACCGTGTCGTTGGCCGCGACGACCGCCGTGAGGTGCGGGTCGCGGGCGAGGAGCTCGGCCGTCGCCTCGTGGCCGGAGCTCCGGTCGTACGGCCCGTGGACCGTCGGGCCCTCGGCGACCCCGGCCGCCGCGAGCGCCTCCCGGTGGCCCTCCAGGCGGTGCCGGGTCGTGGTGCGGTCGGTCGGGCCCGCCACGTAGCCGATCCGCCGGTGGCCGAGGCCGAGGAGGTGCTCGGTGAGCTGCCGCGCGCCGCTGCGGTTGTCGAAGACCAGGGCCGCCGCGCTCGCGTCGCCCGGCACCGGCGGGCGCCCGCACAGCACGACCCGCGTCCCGGCCTCCGACAGCTTCGTCAGCTTGCCCGCCGTCGCCGCCAGGTGCTCCGGGTCCTCCAGGGCGCCGCCCATGAGGATCACGGCCGCGGCCCGCTGCCGCTGGAGCAGGGTGAGGTAGGTCAGCTCGCGCTCGGGGGAGCCGCCGGTGTTGCAGACGACGGCGAGCTTCTCGCCCCCGCCGCGCCCCGTGGCGCTCTCCCCGATCGCGCTCTGTGCCGCGCTCGCCATGATCCCGAAGAACGGGTCGGCGATGTCGTTGACGAGGACGCCGACCAGGTCGGAGGTGGCGGCGGCGAGGGCGCTCGCGGGGCCGTTCAGGACGTAGTCCAGCTCGTCGACGGCCCGCAGCACCCGCTCCCGGGTCGACGCGGCGACCGGGTAGTTGCCGTTCAGGACGCGGGAGACGGTGGCGGGGGAGACCCGCGCGCGGGCGGCCACGTCCGCCAGGGTGACGGTCATCGTGTGCGTACCTCCAGGGCCCTTGTCGACGGCGATGTCGGCAGGCTAGCGTCCCCCTCGATAGAAAGCGCTTTCTTTCCTGAGGGCGCCGAGCACCGGGGAGAGGAACCCTTCGTGACACGCAGGACAGTCCGCATCGCCATGAACGGCGTCACCGGACGCATGGGCTACCGCCAGCACCTCGTCCGCTCGATCCTCGCCCTGCGCGAACAGGGCGGCCTCGACCTCGGCAACGGCGAGACCCTCTGGCCCGAGCCCGTCCTCGTCGGCCGCCGCGAGCCCGCCCTGCGCGCCCTCGCCGAGCGCCACGGCCTCACCGAGTGGTCCACCGACCTCGACGCCGTCCTCGCCGACGACAGCATCGACGTCTACTTCGACGCCCAGGTCACCTCCGCCCGCGTCGACGCCCTCACCCGGGCCATCGCCGCCGGCAAGCACGTCTACACCGAGAAGCCCACCGCAGGGGACCTGGCCGGCGCCCTCGAACTCGCCCGCCTGGCCGAGGCGAAGGGCATCCGCCACGGCGTCGTCCAGGACAAGCTGTTCCTCCCCGGCCTGCTCAAGCTGAAGCGGCTCGTCGACGGCGGCTTCTTCGGCGAGATCCTGTCCGTGCGCGGAGAGTTCGGCTACTGGGTCTTCGAGGGCGACTGGCAGGACGCCCAGCGCCCCAGCTGGAACTACCGCGCCGAGGACGGCGGCGGCATCGTCGTCGACATGTTCCCGCACTGGGAGTACGTGCTCCACGAGCTGTTCGGGCGCGTCACCTCCGTCACCGCGACCGTCGCCACCCACGTCCCGCGCCGCTGGGACGAGCAGGGCAAGCCGTACGAGGCCACCGCCGACGACGCCGCGTACGGCATCTTCCGGCTGGAGGGCGGCGCCATCGCCCAGATCAACTCCTCCTGGACGGTCCGCGTGAACCGCGACGAGCTCGTCGAGTTCCAGGTCGACGGCACGGAGGGCTCCGCCGTCGCGGGACTCCGCAACTGCCGCGTCCAGCACCGCTCGGCGACCCCGAAGCCCGTGTGGAACCCGGACGTCCCCGCCACCGAGGCCTTCCGCGACCAGTGGCAGGAGGTCCCCGACAACGCCGAGTTCGACAACGGCTTCAAGGCCCAGTGGGAGCTGTTCCTCCGGCACGTCGTCCTCGACGAGCCGTACCACTGGGACCTCCTCGCCGGCGCCCGCGGCGTCCAGCTCGCCGAACTGGGCCTGAAGTCCGCCGCCGAGGGCCGCCGCCTGGACGTCCCGGAGGTGACGCTGTGACGCTCCACCTCCCCGTCCCGGGCGGCGGCACGCGCGCGTACGAGCCCCGCACCGAACCCCTCGCGCTCTCCACGACCGGCCCCCTGACCTCCCGCACGGTCTTCTCCGCCGCGCACGTCGTCGCCGACCCGTACGCCGACGCCACCCCCGACTCCCCGGCCGCCGTCGACTGGGACGCCACCCTCGCCTTCCGCCGCCACCTCTGGTCCCACGGCCTCGGGGTCGCCGAGGCGATGGACACCGCCCAGCGCGGGATGGGGCTCGACTGGGCGGGCGCGGCGGAGCTGATCCGCCGGAGCGCGGCGGAGGCCCGCGGCGCGGGCGGCCGGATCGCCTGCGGCGTGGGCACGGACCAGCTGACGGGCCCGGCCTCCCTCCCCGAGATCCGCGCGGCGTACGAGGAACAGCTCGCGGTCGTCGAGGAGTCGGGCGCGCAGGCCGTCCTCATGGCCTCCCGCGCCCTCGCCGCCGCCGCGACCGGCCCCGAGGACTACCTCGACCTCTACGGCCACCTCCTCCGGCAGGCGGGCGAGCCGGTGATCCTGCACTGGCTGGGCCCGATGTTCGACCCGGCGCTCGACGGCTACTGGGGCTCGCGCGACCTGGACGCCGCCACCGAGACCTTCCTCGACGTGATCGCCGCGCACCCCGACAAGGTCGACGGCATCAAGGTCTCCCTCCTCGACGCGCGGCGCGAGGTCGAGCTGCGCCGCCGCCTCCCGGAGGGCGTCCGCTGCTACACGGGCGACGACTTCCACTACCCGGAGCTGATCGCGGGCGACGAACAGGGCTTCAGCCACGCCCTGCTCGGCATCTTCGACCCGCTGGGCCCGCTGGCGGCGGAGGCGGTGCGGCTCCTGGACACAGGGGACAAGGAGGCCTTCCGCAAGACGCTGGACCCGACGGTGGAACTCTCCCGCCACCTCTTCGCGCCCCCCACCCGCTTCTACAAGACGGGCGTGGTGTTCCTCGCCTGGCTGGCCGGCCACCAGGAGCACTTCACGATGGTCGGCGGCCTGCAGTCGGCCCGTTCGCTCCCGCACCTCGCCCGCGCGTACGAACTCGCCGACGGCCTGGGCCTGTTCCCGGACCCGGTCCGGGCGGAGTCCCGGATGCGCTCGCTCCTCACCGTGCACGGAGTCGCCCGGTGAACCTCGACCGCTTCGGCATCAACCAGATGACGGTGAAGCAGCTGGCCCTCCCCGACCTCGTGCGGGAGTGCGTACGGCTGGGAGTCCCGGGCGTGGGGCTGTGGCGCGAACCGGTCCAGGAGTACGGGGTCGAGGCGGCGGCCGCCCTGGTGCGGGACGCGGGCCTGACCGTCACCACCCTCTGCCGGGGCGGCTTCTTCACCTCGGACGGCTGGGAGCCGGACAACCGCGCGGCGATCGACGAGGCCGTCACGCTCGGCACGGACACCCTGGTCCTGGTCTCGGGCGGCCTCACGCCGTCCTGCCCGGACCTGCCCGCCGCCCGCGCCCGCATCGCGGAGGCGATCGGCGAGCTCGCCCCGTACGCGGGCGAACGCGGAGTCCGCCTCGCGATCGAGCCGCTCCACCCGATGTACGCCTCCGACCGGTGCGCGGTCTCGACCCTGGACCAGGCCCTGGAGATCGCGGAGCGCTTCCCCGCCTCCCAGGTGGGCGTCACGGTCGACACGTACCACCTCTGGTGGGACGACCGGGCCCCGGCGGCAGTGGAACGCGCGGGCGCGGCGGGCCGCATCCACTCCTTCCAGCTCGCCGACTGGACGACCCCGCTCCCGGTCGGCGTCCTCAACGGCCGGGGCCAACTGGGCACGGGCGCGATCGACCTCGCCGCCTGGGCGGACCTCGTCGAGAAGGCCGGCTACACGGGCCCGGTCGAGGTGGAACTCTTCAACGACGCCCTGTGGTCGAGGGACGGGGTGGAGGTCCTGGAGGAGACCCTGGAGGCCTTCCGGGCGGTGTGACGCGCCACCGGCCGGCGCGGGCGGTCCTCGACGCCCCGGACCGGACGGTGCTCCGCCCCCGTCGACGTGGGGGCGGAGCACCGGGCGACCGGACCCTGAGGGGTCAGCACGGGCGGATGTGCCACACCGGTGACCACGAGGCCGTTCCGCTCTGCGGGGCCCTGCTGGTCCACCTGAGGCTGCCGTCCTGGTTGTAGAACTTCGCGACGGTGCCCGAGGTCTGGTTGTTGTTGAAGTACCCGTCGCCGATGCCGGAGAAGTCGTAGTAGCCGCAGTAGTAGTAGTCCCAGCGGCTGCCGTTGCCGTCCTGGACGCAGAGGTGGCCGTAGCCGCAACTGATGGCGGCGGCGCCGGCGGTGCCGGTGGCGGAGAAGGTGACCGACCCGCCGGGCATGGTCGCCTTGCCCTCGGCGAGCTGGCGTTCACCGGGGTGGCTCGCCAGGTAGGCGTCGACCTTCTCCTGAAGGCCGTCGGCCCGGTCGGCCGTGGGCGCGGCCGACGCGGTGCCGGACAGCAGTTGGCCGGCGGTCAGCACCACGGCCGCACCCGTCATCGCCAGGCTCTTGATCCAGTTCATGCCGCTGTTCTCCTTCACGTCGGGGGCTCCGGCGGCCGGTCGTGACCGCGGCCCGAAGGCACGCCCATCGTTCCGGCGGCGCGGGACGTCCTGAAGGGCGAATCAGGACAGCATGGTGGCAAGCGTGGCTGTCTTGACGAGGCCGCCCAAACGCCCTTTCCGAGGATGGACAGCGCATTCCGCGTGACCGGTCGTCGTCGCCGGGACGACCGAACGCGTCATGTGGCGAAACAACGCCATCCCGACGCCCGCCGCACGATGTCCGACCTCTTCGCTACGGTCGAGGCATGTCCAACGACGGTCGCGGGTCCGCAGTGCTCGAAGGTGTGCTGGAGCGGATCACCTACTCCAACGAGGAGAGCGGCTACACCGTCGCCCGGGTCGACACCGGGCGCGGGGGTGGGGAGCTGCTCACCGTCGTCGGGGCGTTGCTCGGGGCGCAGCCGGGGGAGTCGCTGCGGATGGAGGGGCGGTGGGGGTCGCATCCGCAGTACGGGAAGCAGTTCACCGTCGAGAACTACACGACCGTGCTGCCCGCCACCATCCAGGGCATCCGGCGCTATCTCGGGTCCGGGCTCGTCAAGGGCATCGGGCCCGTCTTCGCCGACCGGATCACGACGCACTTCGGGCTCGACACCCTCGACATCCTCGAAGAGTCCCCCGGCCGGCTGATCGAGGTCCCGGGGCTCGGGCCCAAGCGGACCAAGAACATCACCGCCGCCTGGGAGGAGCAGAAGGCGATCAAGGAGGTGATGGTCTTCCTCCAGGGAGTGGGGGTGTCCACCTCCATCGCCGTGCGGATCTACAAGAAGTACGGGGACGCCTCCATCTCCGTCGTGCGGAACCAGCCTTATCGGCTCGCCGCCGACGTGTGGGGCATCGGGTTCCTCACCGCCGACAAGATCGCCCAGGCCGTCGGCATCCCGCACGACAGCCCCGACCGGGTGAAGGCCGGCCTGCAGTACGCCCTGTCCCAGTCCAGCGACCAGGGGCACTGCTTCCTGCCCGAGGAGCGGCTGATCTCCGATGCCGTGAAGCTGCTGCAGGTCGACACCGGGCTCGTCATCGAGTGCCTGGGCGAGCTGGCCTCGGATCCCGAGGGAGTCGTACGCGAGACCGTTCCCGGACCCGAAGGCGCGCCCGTCACCGCCGTGTACCTCATCCCCTTCCACCGCGCCGAGCTGTCCCTCGCCGGGCAGCTCCGGAGGCTCCTGCGGGCCGAGGACGACCGGATGCCGGCCTTCCGGGACGTGGCCTGGGACAAGGCGCTCGCCTGGCTCGCCGACCGGACGGGGGCGTCGCTCGCGCCCGAGCAGGAGGAGGCCGTGCGGCTCGCCCTCACCCGGAAGGTCGCGGTCCTGACCGGCGGGCCCGGCTGTGGGAAGTCCTTCACCGTCCGGTCCATCGTGGAGCTGGCCCGGGTCAAGAAGGCCAAGGTGGTGCTCGCCGCCCCCACCGGACGGGCCGCCAAGCGGCTCGCCGAGCTGACCGGCGCCGAGGCGTCCACCGTGCACCGACTCCTTGAGCTGAAGCCGGGCGGGGACGCCGCGTACGACCGGGACCGGCCCCTCGACGCGGACCTGATCGTCGTCGACGAGGCCTCGATGCTCGACCTGCTCCTCGCGAACAAGCTGGTCAAGGCCGTGGCGCCGGGTGCGCACCTGCTGCTGGTGGGGGACGTCGACCAGCTGCCGTCGGTGGGTGCCGGTGAGGTCCTCGGCGATCTGCTCGCCCCCGGCAGTCCCGTACCGGCCGTGCGGCTGACCCGGATCTTCCGGCAGGCCAAGGAGTCCGGGGTGGTGATGAACGCGCACCGGATCAACGCCGGCACCCCGCCCGTCACCCAGGGGCTTCCGGACTTCTTCCTCTTCGTCGAGGAGGAGACCGAGGACGCCGCCCGGGTCGCCGTCGACGTCGCGGCCCGGAAGGTTCCGGCCAAGTTCGGCCTCGACCCGCGCCGGGACGTCCAGGTCCTCGCCCCGATGCACCGGGGCCCGGCGGGCGCGGGCTCGCTGAACGGTCTGCTCCAGCAGGCGATCACCCCGGCCCGCCCGGACCTTCCGGAGAAGCGGTTCGGCGGGCGCGTCTTCCGCGTCGGTGACAAGGTGACCCAGATTCGGAACAACTATGAGAAGGGGGCCAACGGGGTCTTCAACGGTACGGTCGGCGTCGTCACGGCACTGGACACCGTCGAGCAGCGGCTGACCGTGCGGACCGACGAGGACGAGGAGGTGCCGTACGACTTCGACGAGCTGGACGAACTCGCCCACGCGTACGCGGTCACCATCCACCGCTCGCAGGGCAGCGAGTATCCGGCGGTGGTGATCCCGGTCACCATGAGCGCCTGGATGATGCTCCAGCGGAACCTGCTCTACACGGCCGTGACCCGGGCCCGGAAGCTGGTCGTCCTGGTCGGCTCCCGTCGGGCGATCGCCCAGGCGGTCCGTACGGTCTCGGCGGGCAGGCGCTTTACCGCACTCGCCCATCGGCTCACAGGGGACGCCCTCGTGTGAAAGATCACGGAGGACTACCGGAACCGGGGCGAAGGGGGCAGGATATGAAGGTTGGCGGCACTGAGTGCCGCCGAATGGCCCAATGAGCGACCCCGAGTGCACTCTCCTGAGCCAAATGGGGGATGGTAGAGACAGTCAGGGCACCTCGAAGAAGAGGCACTACGTCGGTGAGGGATGACGTGAGCGACAACTCTGTAGTACTGCGGTACGCGGACGGTGAATACACCTACCCGGTGGTCGAGAGCACCGTCGGCGACAAGGGCTTCGACATCGGCAAACTCCGAGCCCAGACCGGTCTGGTCACCCTTGACAGCGGATACGGCAACACCGCCGCCTATAAATCCGCCATCACCTACCTCGACGGTGAGCAGGGCATTCTGCGGTACCGCGGCTACCCCATCGAGCAGCTGGCCGAGCGCTCCACCTTCCTTGAGGTGGCGTACCTGCTGATCAACGGTGAGCTGCCGAAGGTCGACGAGCTGTCGACCTTCAAGAACGAGATCACGCAGCACACCCTGGTCCACGAGGACGTCAAGAACTTCTTCCGCGGCTTCCCGCGGGACGCCCACCCGATGGCGATGCTGTCGTCGGTGGTCTCCGCGCTGTCCACCTTCTACCAGGACAGCCACAACCCGTTCGACGAGCAGCAGCGGCACCTCTCCACGATCCGCCTGCTCGCGAAGCTGCCGACGATCGCGGCGTACGCGTACAAGAAGTCGATCGGTCACCCGTTCGTCTACCCGCGTAACGACCTCGGCTACGTCGAGAACTTCCTGCGCATGACCTTCTCGGTCCCCGCGCAGGAGTACGACCTCGACCCGGTCGTCGTCTCCGCGCTCGACAAGCTGCTGATCCTGCACGCGGACCACGAGCAGAACTGCTCGACCTCCACGGTGCGTCTGGTCGGCTCCTCGCAGGCGAACATGTTCGCCTCGATCTCCGCCGGCATCTCGGCCCTGTGGGGCCCCCTGCACGGTGGCGCCAACCAGTCGGTCCTGGAGATGCTGGAGGGCATCCAGGCCAACGGCGGCGATGTCGACTCCTTCATCCGCAAGGTGAAGAACAAGGAGGACGGCGTCCGCCTGATGGGCTTCGGCCACCGGGTGTACAAGTCCTTCGACCCGCGCGCCAAGATCATCAAGGCGGCGGCGCACGATGTCCTCTCGGCCCTCGGCAAGTCCGACGAGCTGCTCGACATCGCGCTCAAGCTGGAGGAGCACGCGCTCTCCGACGAGTACTTCGTCTCGCGCAACCTCTACCCGAACGTGGACTTCTACACGGGCCTGATCTACCGGGCCATGGGCTTCCCGACCGAGATGTTCACGGTCCTCTTCGCCCTCGGCCGCCTCCCGGGCTGGATCGCCCAGTGGCACGAGATGATCAAGGAGCCGGGCTCCCGCATCGGCCGCCCGCGCCAGATCTACACGGGCGAGGTCCTCCGCGACTTCGTCCCGGTCGAGGCCCGCTGAGCCTCGGCCGACGCGCCTGGCGAACCGAGCCTTGAACAAGAGGTGCGAAAAGCGCCCCGCCACCGATCCCCCCACGGGTCGGCGACGGGGCGCTTTCCATATCCCGGTGCGGATTCCCCCCACGGGATCCGGGCCGGGCGTCTTACGCGCGGTCTGCCGGGGTACGTACGGGAGGGCCGCTCAAAGCTCCCCGGTGCACGTGCCCCGGCCGCGCTTGCCTGGGACGTCCCCCAAGACATCCCATGAACGTCCCCCAAGACGTTCTTGGCATCGCCCACTTAGACTCGCGAACAGCCCAGATGGTTACCCCCCAATATCTGTGATCTAGATCTCTTTGTGAAGGTCCTGTGCGTCACACGTGGGTGAATTCACGTGAAGCGCCGCAGACGAAGGCTGTTGGATACGACGAAGACGGACGAAAAGGCCATGGCCAGGCCCGCGATCATCGGGTTGAGAAGTCCGGCCGCCGCGAGGGGGAGTGCGGCGAGGTTGTAGCCGAAGGCCCAGCCGAGGTTGCCCCGGATCGTCGCCAGGGTCCGCCGCGCCAGCCGGATGGCGTCCGCCGCGACCCGCAGGTCGCCCCGCACCAGGGTCAGGTCGCTCGCCTCGATGGCCGCGTCGGTGCCCGTCCCCATCGCGAGCCCGAGGTCGGCCGTCGCGAGCGCGGCGGCGTCGTTCACCCCGTCGCCGACCATCGCGACCGTACGGCCCTCGTCCCGGAGCCGCCGGACCACCTCGGCCTTCTCCTCGGGCAGCACCTCCGCGATCACCTCGTCGATGCCCACCTCGGCCGCCACGGCCTCGGCCACCGCCCGGTGGTCCCCGGTGAGGAGGACGGGCCGCAGCCCCAGGGCGCGCAGCCGGGCGACCGCCTCGGCGCTGGTGTCCTTGACGGTGTCGGCGACGGTCAGGGTGCCGCGGGCCACCCCGTCCCAGGCGACGTGGACGGCGCCGGGCTCCGTCGTCGCGGGCGCCTCGACGCCCTCGGCGGCGAGCAGGGCGGCGCGCCCGACGAGCACGAGCCGGCCGTCGACGGAGCCGCGCACGCCGAGCCCCGGCACGTTCTCGAAGGTCTTCGGGGTGGGGAGCTCCCCGCAGCGCTCGGCGGCGCCGGCGGCGATCGCGCGGGCGACCGGGTGCTCGGAGGAGTGCTCCAGGGCGCCCGCGAGCCGCAGCAGTTCGGTCTCGTCGGCGGAGTCGGCGCCGTACCGCCCGCCGTACACGTGCACGCCGGTCAGCCGCATGCGGCCGGTGGTGACCGTCCCGGTCTTGTCGAGGACGACGGTGTCGACGCGGCGGGTGGACTCCAGGACCTCGGGGCCCTTGATGAGGATGCCGAGCTGGGCGCCGCGGCCCGTGCCGACCATGAGGGCGGTCGGGGTGGCGAGGCCGAGGGCGCAGGGGCAGGCGATGATCAGGACGGCGACGGCGGCGGTGAAGGCCGCGGTGACGTCGCTCGTCACGAGGAGCCAGGTGACGAGGGTGGCGAGGGCGATGAGGATCACGACCGGGACGAAGACGGCGGAGATCCGGTCGGCGAGCCGCTGCACCTCGGCCTTGCCGCTCTGGGCCTCCTCGACGAGCCGCGCGATCCTGGCGAGCTGGGTGTCGGCGCCGACCCGGGTGGCCTCGACGACGAGCCGGCCCGAGACGTTGACGCAGCCGCCGGTGACGGCGGAGCCGGGGGTGACGTCCAGGGGGAGCGACTCGCCGGTGAGCAGGGAGGCGTCGACGGCGGACGCGCCCTCGGTGACGGTGCCGTCGGTGGCGATCTTCTCGCCGGGGCGTACGACGAAGAGGTCGCCGGTGCGGAGCTCGCCGACCGGGACGCGTACTTCCCTGCCGTCCCTGAGCACGGCCACGTCCTTGGCGCCCAGCTCCATCAGGGCCCTGAGCGCGGTGCCCGCCTTCCGCTTGGCGCGGGCCTCCAGGTAGCGGCCGAGGAGGATGAAGGTGACGACTCCGGCGGCGACCTCCAGGTAGATCGCGGAGGAGGCGTGGGCGCGGTCGGCGGTGAGGTCGAAGCCGTGCCGCATGCCGGGCATGCCGGCGTCGCCGAGGAAGAGGGCCCAGAGGGACCAGCCGTAGGCGGCGAGGGTGCCGACCGAGACGAGGGTGTCCATGGTGGCGGCGCCGTGCCGGAGGTTGGTCCAGGCGGCCCGGTGGAAGGGGAGGCCGCCCCAGACGACGACGGGGGAGGCGAGGGTGAGCGAGAGCCACTGCCAGTCGTCGAACTGGAGGGAGGGGACCATGGCGAGCAGGATCACGGGCGTCGCGAGGAGCGCGGAGACGGTGAGCCGCTGCCGGAGGGAGGCGAGCTCGGGGTCCTCCGGCTCGTCCTTCCGCTCCTCCACGGGCGGGGCGGGTTCCTCGGCGGTGTAGCCGGTCTTCACGACGGTGGCGATCAGCGCGTCGACGCCGACGTCCGGGGCGTGTTCGACGCGCGCCTTCTCCGTGGCGTAGTTGACGGTGGCGGTGACGCCGTCCATCCGGTTGAGCTTCTTCTCGATGCGGGCGGCGCAGGAGGCGCAGGTCATCCCGCCGATCGCGAGCTCGGTGACGGTGGTGCTGGGCATGTGCGGTTTCCAAAGGGGAGCAGGGCCGTACCGATAACGGTACGGCCCTGCGATGCCGGTGCGGCGGGGGGTCAGACCAGCTCGTAGCCGGCCTCGTCCACGGCGGCGGCGACGGCCTCGCGGTCGAGCGCGGCGGCGGAGACGACGGTGACCTCGCCGGTCTTGGCGACGGCGGTGACGGAGGAGACGCCGGGGATCTCGGAGATCTCGCTGGAGACGGCGCCCTCGCAGTGGCCGCAGGTCATGCCCTTGACCTGGTAGACGGTGGTCAGTTCGGTCGTGGTCTCTGCGGACATGGCGCTCTCCTCCTGGGCGGTTCGGGGTCTTACAAGAGCGAGACTATACCCCTGGGGGGTATAAATCCAGTGCGTGGATCCGGGACGTGAATCCGGTGGTCGGTGCGGAGCCCATGGTAAACACCCGATATGTCGCATTCGGGGAGCACGCTCATCCTGATCATGGCGATCGCCGTCCTGGCGCCGCTGCTCGCCTACGGGGTGGGGCGGTGGCTCCCCGTCCCGCTCGTCATCTTCGAGATCCTGCTCGGCATCCTCATCGGCCCCGACGTCCTGGACTGGGCCCGGCCGGACGCGCTGATCGACGGCCTCTCCCAACTAGGCCTCGCCATGCTGATCTTCCTCGCCGGATACGAGATCGAGTTCGGCAAGGTCCGCGGCGACACCCTCAGGCGCTCCGTGTGGGCCTGGGTGATCGCCCTCGCCCTCGGCCTCGCCACCGGTGTCCTGCTCGGCGGCGGCTACACCAAGGGCGTCTTCATCGGCGTCGCCCTGACCAGCACCGCGCTCGGCACCGTGCTGCCCGTGCTGCGGGACGCCGGTGACCTCCACGGGCGGTTCGGCACGGTCGTCATGGCCTTCGGCGCGGTCGGCGAGTTCGGCCCGATCATCGCGATGGCGCTGCTGCTCAGCGGCCGGGGCGCAGCCGAGTCCACCGTCCTCCTCGCCGTCTTCGCCGCGCTCACGGCGGGGGCCGTCCACTGGGCGCTGCGGCCCCGACCGCCGTGGTTCTCGAAGGTCATCGCCAGGACCCTGCACAGCAGCGGCCAGTTCGCGGTCCGCTTCGTCTTCCTGCTGCTCGCCCTGATGCTGGGGGCGTCGACGGCGCTCGGGCTCGACGTGCTGCTCGGCGCCTTCGCCGCCGGACTCATCACCCGGCTCGTGCTGACCGGGGCCGCGCCCGACTCCGGACCGCAGATCCTGGAGAAGGTCGAGGGCGTCGGCTTCGGCTTCCTCGTCCCCGTCTTCTTCGTCGTCACCGGGATCGAGTTCGACCTGGAATCGCTCCTCCACGGGGGCAGGACCCTGCTCCTGCTGCCGGTCTTCCTGCTGCTCTTCCTCGTCGTGCGCGGCGGGCCGATCTGGTTCCTCGCCCCGCGCGACCTCGGTCGCACGGACCGGAACGGCCTCGTCCTGTACGGCTCCACGGCGCTGCCGCTCGTCGTCGCCATCACCACCATCGGCGTGGACGACAAGGGGATGACGGCCGGCGAGGCGGCGGCGCTCGTCGGGGCCGGCATGCTCTCCGTGCTCGTCTTCCCGCTGCTCGCCCTGAAGCTGCGGGCGCGGGCGGGGGAGGGGCCGGGGCCGGGGGAGAAGAGGCTGACCGCCGAGTCGGTCAGCGGGTCGGAGTCGTGGTGACCGGAGTCGTGGTGACCGGGGTCGTGGTGGCCGGGGTCGTGGCGGGGGTCTCGACCAGCGGGGAGAGGTAGCGCAGGAGGACGGTCTTCAGCTCGGCGATCGTCGCGTCCCGCTCGGCTCCCTCGGGTGCGGCGAGGACGAGCCCGAGACCGCCCTTGAAGATCGCGAAGACCATGCCGGCGATACGGGCGCGCTCGGCGGCGGAGAGGGCCGGGGCGTAGTGCCCGATCACCTCCTGCACCGAGGCGAGCAGGCTCGCGTGCAGGGCGTCGTGCTCCTCGGCGATCCGGCCGGGCACCTCGGAGCCGTGCATCAGGGCGAGGAAGACCGGGTGTTCGCAGTTGAAGGCGATCATCGGGTCGACGACGACGTCGAGGAGCTCGGGCAGCGGCAGGGCGAGGTTCTCCGGGGTGAACGCCTGGCCGTGGGCCTCCCGCATCTCGTGGAGGAGGCGCTCGCCGAGCTCTATGGCGATGGCCTCCTTGTTCGGGAAGTACTGGTAGAGCGTGCCGGGCGAGACGCTCGCCTCCCGGGCGATCGCGTTGGTGCTGGTCGCCGTGTACCCGTACGCGCAGAAGACTCTCGCGGCGGCCTGGAGGAGCTGCGCGATGCGGCGTTCGCCGCGGGCCTGGCGGCGGCGCGGCTTCGGTTCTTCGGACACGTCTCCGGACATGGCGGTCTCCGGTCCTCCTCGGAACGTTTGACAAACACGAGAGGTCGCTCGCATTCTTGAGAAACGCGAGCGATCACTCGTGTTTGCCAGTCTATGGCAATGGGCGGCCCCCGCGACCTGCCGGGAAGCGCGTACGGGGGCCACGGTGAAGGGGACACCGCGTCATGTCCGAAGTCAAGAAAACGACTCCTGGCGGGGGATCGAGCGGCGGGGGATGGACGCGGTTCGTCACCGCCCGCCCGCGCCTCACCCTCCTGGTCGCGCTCGTGCTCACCGCACTCGCCGTCCTCGCCGGCGGCGGCGTCGCCGACCGCATGGGCAGCGGCGGCTGGGAGGACCCGGCCGCCGAGTCCACGTACGCCACCAAGGCCCTGGAGAAGCAGTTCCCGGGCTCCCAGCCGAACGTGCTCCTCCTCGTCGACGCGGGCACCACCGGCGTCGACAGCCCCGCCGTCGCCGCCGAGGCGCGGAAGCTCGCCGAACGGCTCGGCGCCGAACCGGGCGTCGAGGGCGTCGGCTCCTACTGGTCCACCGGCTCGCCCGCCCTCCGCTCCGAGGACGGCCACCAGGCCGTGATCGCCGCCCGGATCCCCGGCGACGAGAAGGACGCCGCCGCCGTCCTCGACCGGATCGCCCCCGCGTACCGGGGGACCCACGGCCCCGTCGAGGTCTCCCTCGGCGGCGGACTCGCCGTCCGGCACGAGATGCAGACCGTCATCCAGGAGGACCTGCTGCGGGCCGAGCTCATCGCCCTGCCCGTCACCCTCGTCCTGCTCGTCATGGTCTTCGGCAGCGCCGTCGCCGCCCTCCTGCCGCTCGGCGTCGGCATCGTCGCCATCCTCGGCACCAACGCCGTCCTGCGCGGCCTCACCGAGTTCACCGACGTCTCCGTCTTCGCGCAGAACCTGACGACCGCCCTCGGGCTCGGACTCGCCATCGACTACGCCCTGTTCGTCGTGCGCCGCTACCGCGAGGAGCTCGCCGCCGGCGCCGACACGCACACCGCCGTCCGCACCACCCTGCGCACGGCCGGCCGGACCGTGCTCTTCTCCGCCCTGACCGTCGCCGTCTCGCTCGCCGCGATGCTGGTCTTCCCGCAGTACTTCCTGCGCTCCTTCGCGTACGCCGGGATAGCCGTCGTCCTGCTCGCCGCCACCGCCGCGCTCACCCTGCTCCCGGCCGCCCTCGTGCTGCTCGGCGACCGGGTCAACGCCCTCGACCTGCGGCGCCTCCTCCGGCGCGGCAAGGCACCCCGTGAAGAGGGCGCGGGCTGGGCGCGGGCCGCCGGCCTCGTGATGCGGCGGGCACCCGTCTTCGCCGTCGTCACCACCGCCGGGCTCGTCCTCCTCGGACTGCCGTTCCTGAGCGTGAAGTTCGGCACCGCCGACGACCGCCAGCTCCCCGTCACCGCCTCCTCCCGCGTCGTCCAGGACCAGCTGCGGGACGGCTTCCCCGGCAACCCCGGCGGCGGCATCACCGTCCTCGC
This sequence comes from Streptomyces nymphaeiformis, assembly GCF_014203895.1. GTDB lineage: Bacteria > Actinomycetota > Actinomycetes > Streptomycetales > Streptomycetaceae > Streptomyces > Streptomyces nymphaeiformis. The sequence goes on from NZ_JACHJY010000001.1 coordinate 280,744, forward strand.
CGAGGGCACGGCCACCCCCGCGCAGTACGCGGGCTACCGCGACCGGATCGCCGCCCTCGACGGCGTCGTCCGCGCCGAGGGGCCCGTCACCACCGGCGGAGGCACCGCCTACTTCACCGTCGTGCCCGAGGGCGAGACCGTCGGCGCCGGCGCCCAGCGGGTCGTCGGCGAACTGCGCACGGCCGAGGCGCCGTTCGCGACCTCCGTCACCGGACCCGCCGCCGTCCTCGTCGACTCCAAGCACGCCATCGCCGACCGGCTGCCCTGGGCCGCCGGGATCATCGTCCTCGTCACCCTGCTCCTCGTCTTCCTGCTCACCGGCAGCGTCGTCGTCCCCGTCCAGGCCGTCCTCCTCAACGCCCTCAGCCTCACGGCCATGTTCGGCGCCGTCGTCTGGGTCTTCCAGGAAGGACACCTCGCCGGACTCCTCGGCTTCACCTCCACCGGCGACATCGAGACCACCCTGCCCGTCCTCATGTTCTGCGTGGCCTTCGGACTCTCCATGGACTACGGGGTGTTCCTGCTCTCCCGCATCAAGGAGGAGTACGACGCCACCGGCGACCACGAGCACTCCGTCCGCTTCGGACTGCGCCACACCGGCGGCCTGATCACCGCCGCCGCCGTGATCCTCGCCGTCGTCATGGTCGCCATCGGCACCTCCCGCGTCACCAACACCAAGATGCTCGGACTCGGCGTCGCCCTCGCCGTCCTCATGGACGCGATGGTCGTCCGCAGCCTCCTCGTCCCCTCCGTGATGAAGCTGACCGGCCGCCTCACCTGGTGGGCGCCGGGGCCGCTGCGCCGCTTCCACGACCGCTTCGGAATCAGCGAGAACGACGAGAAGGACACGTACAACCCTTCGGACACCCCGAATGTCATAGAGGTGTCCGAGGAGTGGCGGGAAGCCGCTTCCTCACGTCAATGACAGCCATTCCTGGGGGAGTTCGTGGCACGTATGCGTGCAGGACTGGTTCTGGCGACGGCCCTCGTCGCCGGCATCGCACCGGTGGCGCTCGGGGGAGCCGCGGCCGCGGCCGCGCCGGCGGTGAACCGGGCGGAGGCCGCCGTGGAACCGGGCGCGGTGGTCCAGGACGGGGGACCGGCGAAGGTGTGGGCCGGCGAGGAGGGCCCGGGGACGATCCGCTTCCGCGCCAACGTGCCGGCCGGGGTGACCGGTCCGGTGACGGCGACGCTCGGGTTCGGCAAGCCGGTCTCGACGTGGCCCGCCGCCGGCGAGCCGTACCGGATCGCGGCCGGGCTCCGCACGACCGCGTCGGTGAACGGGTCCGACCCGGTTCCCGTCTCCTGGTACCCGGCCCGCGATGACGACCAGGAGCCGATCGACGTCGTCCTCCCCGCCGTCGAGGCCCGCTCCACCCTCGACTACGCCGTGACGCTCGACCTCGCGTCCTCCAGCGCCTGGTTCGGCTCGTTCTACCTGTCGGTGACGCTGAAGGACGCCCAGGGGAACGTGGTCTCGCAGGGCAAGGCCGACGTCGACGTCGTCCTCGGCACCCCCGAGGCGGCCCTCCGCGGGGCGGTCCACGCCCGTGACAAGGACGGCGTCCTGTGGCGGTACGAGGCGACCGGCGCGACCGACGGCAAGCTGACGGCGCGCAAGCGCGTCGGCGGCGGCTGGGGCGTCTACACGGCCATCGTCCCGTTCGGCGCCCGCACCACCGCGGACGGGCAGGGCGACCTGGTGGCCCGGGACAAGGACGGCGTCCTCTGGTTCTACAAGGGCTCGGGCGACCCGGACGCCCCCTTCAAGCCCCGCGTGCGCGTCGACGACGGCTGGAACACCTACACCGCCATCGCCGCCAGCGGGTACGGCCTGGTCGCCCGCGACAAGGACGGCGTCCTGTGGAACCTCCCTCGGGGCGACGCGACCACGTTCTGGCCGCGCGTGCGCATCGGCGGCGGCTGGAACGCCTACACGCGGATCACCGGGTACGCGGACGGCCTGGTCGCCCGTGACGCGGCCGGCGTCCTGTGGAAGTACAACGCCCGCACCGTCGCGTGGTCGCCGAGCACCCCGTTCGACGCCCGCGCCAAGGTCGGCGGCGGCTGGAACGTCTACAACACGCTCGTCGGCACCGAGGACCTCGGCCGCTGGAACGGCCTGGACCTCCTCGCCCGCACCACCGGCGGCGAGCTCTACGCCTACAAGGGCAAGGCGTCCGGCTTCGGCCACGTCCCGACGACCCGCACCAGGGTCGGCTGGGGCTGGGGCATCTACAACATCGTCATCTGAGTGATCTGACGAGAATTCCGGGGGGATCCATGAGACACACCACTCGAACGCTCCTGGTCGCGGCGAGCGCCCTGCTCGCCGCACTGATCCCCCCGGCCGCCGGAGGGGCGACGGCACTCGCCGCGCCCCTCGCGGCGCTCGCCCCCGCGCCACCATCACCGGCGGCCGTGTCCGCGCAGGCCCCCGGCACCGTCGTGCAGCGGGGCGGCACGCTCCACGTCCCCTCCGGCGAAGAGGGGTCCGTCACCACCTACTTCGGGGCCGCGCTGCCCGGTGACGCGACCGGCACCGTGAAGGCCCGGCTGCTCCTGTCCAACCTCGACTGGCCGCCCGAGGGCTCCGACGAACACATCCCCTCCGAGCTGTACCACACGCGATGGTCCTGCTCCGTGAACGGCGGCGCGTTCGTCGACTGCCCGTACGGGGGTGAAGGCTTCGTCCTCCCGGAGACCCAGGCCGCTCCCTTCCTCACCTACGCCGTCCGCGTCGACGCCGACTCGGGGGCGGCGAGCAACCCGCTCCTCTTCGGCTCCTTCGACGTCTTCGACACGGCGGGCCGCCGGATCGCCACGGGCGGGGCCGGGTTCGAGTTCGACCTCGGCACCCCCGAGGCCAGGCACCGCACGGTCCTGCACGCCCGGGACCGGAGCGGAGTGCTCTGGCAGTACGAGGGCACGGGCAAGGCGGCGACGCCCTTCAAGCCCCGGCAGCGGGTCGGCGGCGGCTGGGGCGGCTACACCGCGCTCACCCGGCTCGGCACGCCGACCGCCGACGGCAAGGGCGACCTCGTGGCCCGCGACACCGACGGCGTCCTCTGGTACTACCGGGGCTCCGGCGACCTCTCCGCCCCCTTCTGGCCGCGCGTGCGGATCGGCGGTGGCTGGAACGCGTACACCTCCCTCGCCGGCACCTCCACCGGGCTCCTCGCCCGCGACCGGGACGGCGTCCTGTGGCACTACCGGAGCCTGTACGGCGCTCCCCTCTCCGCGCCCTTCGCCCCGCGCGCCCGCGTCGGCGGCGGGTGGAACGCGTACACCTCCCTCACCGCCCTCGACGGGACCGTCCTGGCCAGGGACACGGGCGGCGCGCTCTGGGCCTACCACCCGAGCGGCTCCTTCGATCCCACCGTCCCGCTGCGGCCGCGCGTCCGCGTCGGCGGCGGCTGGAACGTCTACACGGCCCTCGCCGGCACCGGCGACCTGGGCTTCGAGACCTCCCACGACCTGCTGGCCCGCGACCGGGACGGCGTGCTCTGGGCGTACGAGGGCAACTACTTCGGAGTGCCCAGGGTGCCCCGGACGGCGGTCGGTCGGGGCTGGAACATCTACGACACCCTCCTCTGACGGAAGTTCGACGGAAGCCCGGGGAAACGCCATGAGACAGCTGCGCAGAGTCCTCGTCACGGCGGGCCTCGCCCTCGCCCTCACCTCCACCGCCCTGGCCGGCGGGGCCACCACGGCCGCCGCCGCGCCCGAGCCCGGCACCCTCGTCCAGGAGGGCGGCGCGCTCGGCGTGCCGGCCGGCGAGGAGGGGCCCGTCACCACCCGGCTCACCGCCACCCTGCCGCCCGGCTTCTCCGGGACGATCCCGGGACAGCGCCTCGCCTTCCAGGCCCTCTCCGGAATCCCGGGGGACCGGCCAGGCCCGCGGATCACCTCGACCTGCGCGGTCGACGGCGGGGCCTTCGCGCCCTGCGCCTGGGACTCGCCCGACCCGGAGACGGTCGACGGCGTCTGGCTGCTGTTCGACCTGCCGGCGGCCCACGTGCCGGCCGGCGCCTCCACCGTCACGTACGACATCACCGTGGACGCCGGCTCGGACCTCGCCCAGCTCGGTCACCTCTCCACCGCAGTCGACCTGCGCGACACGGCCGGCACGGTCGTCGCCGAGGGCGAACTGGCCTTCTCCTTCGAGCAGGGGACCCCGGAGGCCTGGCTCCGGGGCTCGCTGCACGCCCGCGACCGGGACGGCGTCCTCTGGCAGTACGACGCCACCGGGTACCGCGACACCCCGCTCAAGCCGCGCAAGCGGGTCGGCGGCGGCTGGAACGCGTACACCGCCCTCACCAAGCTCGACCGCACGACCGCCGCCGGCGCGGGCGACCTCGTGGCCCGCGACCGGGACGGCGTCCTCTGGTACTACCGGGGCAGCCGGCGGGAGGGCGCGCCCTTCGAGCCGCGCCGGCGGGTCGGCGGCGGCTGGAACGCGTACACGAGCCTCGTCGGGCTGCCCGGCGGCGACCTGTTCGCCCGCGACCGGGACGGCGTCCTCTGGCGCTACCCGGGGACCGGCCTGGCCGCGCAGCCGTTCGGACGCCGGGTGCGGGTCGGCGGCGGGTGGAACGCGTACAGGAGCATCGTCGCCTTCGGGGACGGCCTGATCGCCCACACCCCGGACGGCCGGCAGTGGCGCTACGAGAAGGCCGACGACTGGGATCCGGCCGTGCCCTTCAAGCCCCGCCGCGCCGTCGGCGGCGGCTGGAACGTCTACACCGCCCTGGCCGGGACGGGCCGGATCGGTCCCTCCGCGAGCGACGGGCCGTCCCTCGCGGCCCGGACCGGGGACGGCAGGCTCGTGGTCTATGGCGTGGTGTGGTTCGACGGCAAGAGCGAGCCGTACTACCCCCGGCCCGGCGGCTGGGGCTGGAACGTCTACGACCTGCTCGTCTGAGCACGGGGAAGGCCCCCGCCGTGGGCGGGGGCCTTCGCCCGGGGCGAGCGGGGTCAGTCGCGGCGGGCCCGGTTGCCGGGGCGGCCGGCGACCCAGGCGCGGATGGTGTCCGCGTACCAGTAGGGCTTGCCCGACTCCACCTGGTCCGGTGCCGGGAGCAGCCCGTGCTTCCGGTAGGAGCGGATCGTGTCCGGCTGCACACGGATGTGTGCGGCGATGTCCTTGTACGACCAGAGCCTTCTGTCCGTCATGCCCGGTACCTCCCTGCGCGCCGTGCAGCGGCGGCGGGGGTGCCGTTCGGGGGCGCTGCGCGGCGGGCGGTTGATCAGCCTTTGCCCCGTGCAACGCCCCTCCCGACGGGAGGGCAGCGGCTGTCGAGCGCCTGTGACGCAAAGCCCGCGTAACGGAGACATACGTGACGCCGGAGGGACCCGTGTGACGGAAGCGGAACACGCGCCTGTCGGTGTGTCCGCGTGCGTCACCCCTGGTCAGAGCGGTATGCGCGGGGCCTCGCGCCGGTCATACGCCGGCCGGTCATGCGCCGGGGGACGCGTCACACACCGCACGAGCGGAGGAAGCTCCGGGTCCGCAGGGCGATCGGGTACGGCACGTCCGGCTCGCACGGGTACATGTCCTGCTCGACGATCGCGAACAGGTCCACCCCAAGCGCCGATGCGGCGGCGAGCACCGGTTCCAGCGCGGGCACCCCCGACGGCGGCTCGCACATCACGCCCCGCGCCACCGCGGGACCGAACGGCACCCCCTCGGCCGCCACCCCGGCGAGCACCTCCGGGTCGACCTGCTTGAGGTGGAGGTAGCCGATCCGCTCCCCGTACGTCTCGATCAGCTTGACGCTGTCCCCGCCGGCGTACGCGTAGTGCCCGGTGTCCAGGCAGAGCGCGACCGCGTCCGGATCGGTCGCGTCGAGGAAGCGCGCCACGCTCTCCTCGCCGTCGATGTGGGTGTCGGCGTGCGGATGGACCACGATCCGCAGCCCGTACCGCTCGCGCACCTCCCGCCCCAGACGCTCCGTCAGCCGCGTCAGATCCTGCCACTGCCCGGCCGTGAGCACGGGCTCCTCCAGGACCTCGCCGGTCCTGTCGTCCCGCCAGAACGACGGGATGACCACCAGATGCCCGGCGCCCACGGCCTGCGCGAGGGCGGCGTTCTCGGCGACGTGCGCCCAGGTCCGGTCCCAGACGTCCGGGCCGTGGTGGAGGCCGGTGAAGACGGTCCCCGCCGAGACCCGCAGCCCGCGCCGCGCGGTCTCCTCCATGAGGACGGCCGGATCGGTGGGCAGATAGCCGTACGGACCCAGCTCGATCCACGTGTAGCCGGCGCCCGACACCTCGTCGAGGAACCGCTGCCACGGCACCTGCCGGGGGTCGTCGGGGAACCACACCCCCCACGAGTCGGGGGCCGATCCGATGCGGATCCGGGACGGTGGCGACGGCTGCGGCGACGGCTTCGTCATGCCTGCCACCTTGGCCGTGGGCCGAGAGCAGCGTCAAGCGGTGGGGTCGTCCGAATGTCCGGACATGTCGTTGACACGCCTCCCGGCGGACGACTAGACCTGGGGACGGGGCCGACGGCGGTCCGACCGAGAGGTGGCGCGTGGAGACGGAGCCGTACGACCTGATCGCCATGGGGCGCCTCGGCGTGGACCTCTACCCGCTCCAGACCGGCGTCGGACTCGACCGGGTCGACACCTTCCGCAAGTTCCTCGGCGGCTCCGCGGCCAACGTCGCCGTCGCCGCCGCCCGCCTCGGCCGCCGCGTCGCGCTCGTCTCGCGCACCGGTGCCGACCCCTTCGGCGCCTATCTGCGCCGCGAGCTCAAGGGCTTCGCCGTGGACGACCGCTGGGTGACGGAGGTCGACGAGTACCCCACGCCCGTCACCTTCTGCGCGCTCTTCCCGCCCGACGACTTCCCGCTGTACTTCTACCGCCGCCCGCAGGCCCCCGACCTGGAGATCCGGCCGCACGAGCTGGACCTCGACGCGATCCGCGCCGCCCGGGTCTTCTGGGCGACCGGCACCGGCCTGTGCGCCGAACCCAGCCGCTCCGCGACCCTGGAGGCGCTGCGGGCCAGGTCCGGCCGGGAGACGACGGTCCTCGACCTGGACTGGCGGCCGATGTTCTGGACGGACCCGGCGGCGGCCCGCCCGTACTACACCGAGGCGCTGCGGCACGCGACGGTCGCCGTCGGCAACCTCGACGAGTGCGAGGTCGCCACGGGGGAGCGGGAGCCGGAGGCCGCCGCCCGCGCGCTCCTCGCCTGCGGCTCGGTCCGCCTCGCCGTCGTCAAGCAGGGCCCCGCGGGCGTCCTCGCGCTCGCCGCCGACGGGACCCGCGCCGAGGTGCCGCCGCTGCCGGTCGAGGTCGTCAACGGGCTGGGCGCGGGCGACGCGTTCGGCGGTGCGCTCGTCCACGGACTGCTGGCGGGCCGGGACCTCGCCACGACCCTGCGCCACGCCAACGCCGCGGGCGCGATCGTCGCGGGCCGCCTGGCCTGCTCCTCCGCGATGCCGGACGCGGCGGAGATCGCGGAGGCCCTCGCGACGGGCAGCGGCAGCCTGCCGGAACGGGGGTAGGGATCCGCCATGAGCCCCGACCGCCCCACCGAGCACCCCGGCCCGACCGGATCCGGCCCCGCCCGGCCCTCAACAGGCCCCGCCCCGGCCGCCGTGCGCCCCGATCGCCCCGCAACGGGCCCCGCCCCGGCCGCCGCGCGCACCGACCGCCCCGCCGCGAGCCCCGCCCCGGCCGCCGTGCGCCCCGCCCGGCCCGTCATGGACCCCGACCCGGCGCCCTCCCTCCACCTCCCCGCCGGGACCGCCGCCCGTGGCCCGTACGTCGTCGACATCGACCCCGACCGGGCCGGATGGGCGTACTCCTCCCTCCGGGTCCTCGTCCTCGGAGCCGGTGAGATCCACTCCTTCGAGAGCGGGGATCGCGAATGGGTCGTGCTTCCCCTCTCCGGTGCCTGTAGCGTGCGCGTCGACGGCGAGATCCTCGAACTCCAGGGCCGCGCGAGCGTGTTCGACGGGGTGACCGACTTCGCCTACGTACCGCGCGACACCCACGCCCAGATCGCCTCCGGCGCGGGAGGCCGCTTCGCTTTGGCAGGAGCGAAGTGCGAGCGACGACTCCCCGCCCGCTACGGCCCCGCGCCGGAGGTTCCCGTCGAGACCCGCGGCAGCGGCAACCGGGCCCGCCGGGTGCGGAACTTCGCCTCGGCCGACGCCTTCGACTGCGACCGACTCATCGCCGTCGAGGTCGTCACCCCCGGCGGGAACTGGTCCTCCTACCCGCCGCACAAGCACGACGAGCACCGCCCGGGCGCCGAGTCCGTCCTGGAGGAGATCTACTACTACGAGGTCCAGGGCCCCCACGGCCTCGCCTACCAGCGGATCTCGCCCTCCAGGCCCGGCGGCGCCGAACTGCTCGCCGAGGTCCGGGACGGCGACGCGGTCCTCGTGCCCGACGGCTGGCACGGGCCCTCGATCGCCCAGCCGGGGCACGACCTCTACTACCTCAACGTCATGGCGGGCCCCGGCCCCGAACGGGAGTGGAAGATCTGTTTCCACCCGGACCACACGGAGGGATACGCATGAGGCTCACCGTCGCGCAGGCCCTCGTCCGCTTCCTCGCCGCCCAGTACACCGAGCGCGACGGCGCCCGGCAGCGGCTCATCACCGCCACCTGGGGCATCTTCGGCCACGGGAACGTCGCCGGGATCGGACAGGCGCTGGTCGAGGAGAGGCACATGCCCTTCCACCAGGGCCGCAACGAACAGGCCATGGTGCACGCCGCCGTCGGCTACGCCCGCCAGAAGAACCGGCTCTCCGCACACGCCGTCACCACCTCCATCGGCCCCGGCGCCACCAACCTCGTCACCGGCGCCGCCCTCGCCACGATCAACCACCTCCCGGTCCTCCTCCTGCCCGGCGACACCTTCGCCGGCCGGCCCGCCGACCCCGTCCTCCAGCAGCTCCAGCTGCCCTCCGCGGGCGACGTGTCCGTCAACGACTGCCTCCGCCCCGTGTCGCGGTACTTCGACCGGGTCACCCGGCCCGAGGCCCTGATCCCGGCCGCCCTCGCCGCCGTACGGGTCCTCGCCGACCCCGCCGAGACCGGTGCCGTGACCCTGGCCCTGCCCCAGGACGTCCAGGCGGAGGCGTACGACTGGCCGGAGGAGTTCTTCGCCGAGCGGACCTGGCACGTCCGCCGCCCCCGCCCCGACGCCGCCGAGCTCGACGCCGCCGTCCGGGCCGTGCGGGCGGCCGAGCGGCCGATGATCATCGCCGGTGGCGGTGTGAAGCACAGCGCCGCCGAGGACGCGCTGCGCGAACTCGCCGACCGCACCGGCCTGCCCGTCGCGAGCACCCAGGCCGGCAAGGGCGCCCTCCCGTACGACCACCCCTGCGACGTCGGCGGCATCGGCCACACCGGCACCGACACCGCCAACGTCCTCGCCCGCACCAGCGACCTCGTCATCGGCGTCGGCACCCGCCTCACCGACTTCACCACCGCGTCCGGCACCCTCTTCCGCCCCGACACGCCGTTCCTCAACCTCAACATCGCCGCGTTCGACGCCCACAAGCAGGCCGCGCTGCCCCTCGTCGCCGACGCCCGCGAGGGCCTCACCGCCCTCACCGAGGCGCTCGGCGGCCACCGGCGGAGCAGGGCCGAGTGGCACCGCTCGAAGGCCGCCTGGCAGGAGCGGACCAACGCCGCGTACGCCGCCCCCGACGAGGACGCCCGCCCCACCCAGACCCAGGTCCTCGGCGTACTCGACACTCTGGTCGACGGCAGCGACATCCTGATCAACGCCGCGGGATCGCTCCCCGGCGACCTCCACAAGCTGTGGCGGACCCGCTCCCGGGACCAGTACCACGTCGAGTACGGCTACTCCTGCATGGGCTACGAGATCCCCGCCGCCCTCGGCGTCCTCCTCGCCGCCCCCGGCCGGCCCGTCTGGGCGCTCGTCGGCGACGGTACGTATCTGATGAATCCCACCGAGATCGTCACCGCCGTGCAGGAACGGCTCCCGCTGAAGCTGGTCATCCTCCAGAACCACGGGTACGCCTCCATCGGCGGTCTCTCCGAGGCCGTCGGCGCCGAGCGGTACGGCACCGACTACCGCCACCGGGACGGGGACGGAGGCTTCACCGGCCCCCCGCTCCCCGTCGACCTCGGGGCCAACGCGGCCTCCCTCGGGATGCGCGTCCTGCGCCCCCGTACCGTCCGTGACCTGCGGGAAGCCCTCGCGGACGCCCGGAAGGCCACGGATCCCACATGTGTCTACGTCGAGACCGAAACGGCAGACAGTGTGTCGGGCCCGCCCCCGGCCCAGGCGTGGTGGGATGTGCCCGTGGCCGAGACCTCGACCCGCCCGTCGGCGGTCAAGGCCCGCGAGGAGTACGACCGGCACGTCACCGCCCGACGCCGCCATCTCTGAAGGCCCTGTAAGGAGTAACTCGTCATGACGAAGAGCGTCCACCACTGGATCGGTGGCAAGACCGTCGAGGGCACGTCGGGCAACTGGGGCCCGGTCACCGACCCGGCCACCGGTGCCGTCACCACCCAGGTCGCCCTCGCCTCGGTGGAGGAGGTCGACGCGGCCGTCGCCGCCGCGAAGGACGCCTTCGCCACCTGGGGCAACTCCTCGCTCGCCCAGCGCACCACGATCCTCTTCAAGTTCCGCGCGCTGCTCGACGCCAACCGCGACGCGATCGCCGAGCTGATCGTCGCCGAGCACGGCAAGGTCCACTCCGACGCGCTCGGCGAGGTCGCCCGCGGCCTGGAGATCGTCGACCTGGCCTGCGGCATCACCACCCAGCTCAAGGGCGAGCTCTCCACCCAGGTCTCGAACCGCGTGGACGTGGCGTCGATCCGCCAGCCCGTCGGCGTCGTCGCCGGCATCACGCCCTTCAACTTCCCGGCCATGGTGCCGATGTGGATGTTCCCGATCGCCATCGCGACCGGCAACACCTTCATCCTCAAGCCGAGCGAGAAGGACCCGTCGCCGTCCCTGAAGATCGCCGAGCTGCTCGCCGAGGCGGGCCTCCCCGACGGCGTCTTCAACGTCGTCCACGGCGACAAGGTGGCCGTCGACCGCCTCCTGGAGCACCCGGACGTCTCCGCGGTCTCCTTCGTCGGCTCGACCCCGATCGCCCGCTACATCCACACCACCGCCTCCGCCAACGGCAAGCGCGTCCAGGCGCTCGGCGGCGCGAAGAACCACATGCTGGTCCTCCCGGACGCCGACCTCGACGCCGCCGCCGACGCGGCCGTCTCCGCGGCCTACGGCTCCGCCGGCGAGCGCTGCATGGCGATCTCCGCGGTCGTCGCCGTCGGCGCGATCGGCGACGAGCTCGTCCAGAAGATCCGCGAGCGCGCCGAGAAGATCAAGATCGGCCCCGGCAACGACCCGACCTCCGAGATGGGCCCGCTCATCACGGCCGTCCACCGCGACAAGGTCGCCTCCTACGTCCACGGCGCGGCGGACGAGGGCTGCGAGGTCGTCCTCGACGGTTCGGCGTATACCTATGAAGGTGCCGGCCACGAGAACGGCCACTGGATCGGCCTGTCCCTCCTGGACCACGTGCCGACCTCGGCCAAGGCCTACCAGGACGAGATCTTCGGCCCGGTCCTCTGCGTGCTGCGCGCCGAGACGTACGAGGAGGGCCTCGCCCTCATCAACGCCTCGCCGTTCGGCAACGGCACCGCGATCTTCACCCGCGACGGCGGCGCCGCCCGCCGCTTCCAGCTGGAGGTCCAGGCCGGCATGGTCGGCGTGAACGTGCCGATCCCGGTGCCGGTGGGCTACCACTCCTTCGGCGGCTGGAAGGACTCGCTCTTCGGCGACCACCACATCTACGGCAACGACGGCATCCACTTCTACACCCGCGGCAAGGTCGTCACGACCCGCTGGCCCGACCCGGCCGACGGCCCGACCGGCGTGGACCTGGGCTTCCCGCGCAACCACTGACGGGCCCGGCCCCGAGAACGGCCCCCGGGGTGCTGGACAGCACACCCCGGGGGCCTTCCCCGTGTCAGTCGTCCCCGCCGAACGTCCAGCCGAGCATCGCGAAGCCCCCTTCGTCGGCCGCGCCCGCCGACCGGTACGTGGCGAGCGCCGCCTCGTTGTCCGTGTCCACCGGCACCCACGCGCCCTGGCAGCCGCGCGCCCGCGCCTCCGCCACCAGCGCCTCCGTCAGCGCCCGCCCGATACCGCGCCGCCGCCGGGACTCGTCCACCGACAACTCGTACAGGCACATCTCCGCTCCCTTGTCGGGGTGCAGCATCTCGATCCCGGAGACGAACCCGGCCGGGAAACCGTCCTCCTCGTACGCGATCAGCATGAGGTGGCCCGCCGCCGCCAGGAAGCGGGCCGCCCAGTCCTCCCGGGCCGGACCGTCGTACAGGTGCTCCGCAGCCAGCAGTTCGGCCACTGTCGTCGCCTGCCTGATCTCCACGCCGTCTCCCCGTGTCCGCGTACCGCGCCTGCTGTACGCGGACCGTACTGCGTACGACCTGAGGAGGCCGTTGATTTCCGTCCGTGGGCAGCCGTGCCCCCGCCGTGGCGCCGCTTAGGCTCGACGTCATGCGACTCCGACTCCCCCGGTGGGCCGCGGTCACCGCCACGCTCGCCGTCCTCGCCGGCGCCGGCACGTGGACCGCCGTCGCCCAGGACGATCCACCGCCCGTGCACCGCGCGGACCGGATGCTCGACGTCGACGGGGTACGGCTCGACACCTCGTACTTCACCGGGGCGGGCGACGGCCGGCGGCCCGCCGTCCTCCTCGGCCACGGCTTCGGCGGCTCCAAGGACGACGTCCGCGCCCAGGCCGAGGGCCTCGCCCGCGACGGCTACGCCGTGCTCACCTGGTCCGCCCGCGGCTTCGGCGCCTCCACCGGCTCGATCGGCCTCAACGACCCCGCACACGAGGTCGAGGACGTCCGGAAACTGATCGACTGGCTCGCGGCCCGCCCCGAGGTCCTCCTCGACAAGCCCGGCGATCCGCGCGTCGGCGTCACCGGCGCCTCCTACGGCGGCGCGATCTCCCTGCTCGCCGCCGGCCACGACCCGCGCGTCGACGCCATCGCCCCCCAGATCACCTACTGGAACCTGGCCGAAGCCCTCTTCCCGAACGGCGTCTTCAAGAAGCTCTGGGCCGGGATCTTCTTCTCGGCCGGCTCCCCGGCCGAGGGCGGCTCCCCGGGCGCGGTCGGCGCCCCGGCCACGTCCACGGGCGAGGCCGCGGCCGGCTCCTGCGGCCGGTTCACCGCCGAGCTCTGCTCCCTCTACCAGCGCGTCGCCGTCTCCGGGAAGCCCGACGCCGCCGCCCGCACCCTCCTGGAAGCCCGCAGCCCGGCCGCCGTCGGGTCCAGGATCAAGGTGCCCGCGCTCCTCGTCCAGGGCCAGTCCGACTCGCTCTTCACCCTCGCGCAGTCCGACGCCATGGCCCGTACCCTCACCGCCAACGGCGCCCCCGTCGCCGTCGACTGGATCGCCGGCGGACACGACGGCGGCGACCGCGAGACCGAGCGCGTCGAGCGCCGTGTCACCACCTGGTTCGACCGCTGGCTGAAGCGCGACGCCTCCGTCGACACCGGCCCCGCCTTCCGCGTCAGCCGCACCGGCGGCGTCGACTCCACGGACGGAAGGGCCACCCTGCGCGCCGCGACCGCCGACCGCTACCCCGGGCTCACCTCCGGCACCGAGCGCATCGCCCTCGGTGGCCCGCCGCAGACCTTCACCAACCCGCCGGGCGCCGCACCGCCCGCCGTGTCGGCCGTGCCCGGCCTCGGCGGCGGACTCTCCGGACTGTCCTCCCTCGGCGTCGGCCTCTCCCTCGACTTCCCCGGCCAGCACGCGCGCTTCGACGCGAAGCCGCAGACCCGGACCCTGCGGATCACCGGCACGCCGACCGTCCCCGTCCGGGTCACCTCCACCGCCGCCGACGGTTCCGCCGTCCTCTTCGCCAAGGTGTACGACGTCGGGCCCGACGGACGGCAGCAGGTGCTGCCCGCCCAGCTCGTCACCCCCGTCCGCGTCGACGGCGCCAAGGCCGGGAAGAGCATCACGCTGACCCTGCCCGCGATCGACCACGAGGTGGAGGCCGGGCACCGGCTGCGGCTCGTCGTCGCCGCCACCGACCTCGGCTACGCCTCCCCGGCGGTCCCCGCCCGCTACACCGTCACCGTCCAGGGCCCGCTCGCCGTGCCCACCGCCCCCGGCCTCGCCACCCAGGCCGCCGGCCTGCCCTGGTGGGTGTGGGGCCTGCCGCTCCTCGGACTCGCCGGGGCCGCCGCCCTGCTGCTCACCGCCCGCCGCAAGACGACCGCGCCCGCACCCGACCCCGAACTCGCCGCCGTACCCCTCCAGATCACCGGCCTGTCGAAGAAGTACAAGGGCGGTGACAGGTACAGCGTCCGGGACCTCTCCTTCCGCGTCGAACAGGGCCAGGTCCTCGGCCTGCTCGGCCCCAACGGCGCCGGGAAGACCACCACCCTGCGCATGCTGATGGGCCTGATCACCCCCGACGAGGGCGAGATCCGGGTCTTCGGCCAGGCCATCAGGCCCGGCGCCCCGGTGCTCTCCCGCGTCGGCGCCTTCGTCGAGGGCGCCGGCTTCCTGCCGCACCTGTCCGGCCGGGAGAACCTGGACCTGTACTGGAAGGCCACCGGCCGTCCCGCCGAGGACGCCCACGTCGACGAGGCCCTGCGCATCGCCAACCTGGGCGGCGCCCTCGAACGAGCCGTCCGCACCTACTCGCAGGGCATGCGGCAGCGCCTCGCCCTCGCCCAGGCCATGCTCGGCCTGCCCGATCTGCTCATCCTCGACGAGCCGACCAACGGGCTCGACCCGCCGCAGATCCGCGAGATGCGCGAGGTGATGATCCGGTACGCGGCCGGGGGCCGGACCGTCATCGTCTCCAGCCACCTCCTCGCCGAGGTCGAGCAGTCCTGCACCCATCTGGTCGTCATGGACCGGGGGCAGCTCGTGCAGGCCGGACCGGTCGCCGAGATCACCGGCTCCGGCGACACCCTGCTCGTCACCCTGGCCGGGGAGATCGACGACGCCCTCGTCGCGAAGATCGACGCCCTGCCCGGCATCGACACGGCGACCCGCACCGACGGCGGGCTCCTGGTCCGCCTCGACGGCACCGATCCGACCGGCCTCATCGGCGAACTCGTCCGCCTGGACGTGCCGCTGACCGGCGTCGGCCCCCACCGGCGTCTGGAAGACGCGTTCCTGACCCTGATCGGAGGAGCCGCGTGACCGCCACGGCCACCCCGCCCGCCCCGTCGACGAGTGCCCCCGGCTACCGGCCCGGGCGCACCCTGCCCTTGCGCGTCGAGGCCCTCCGCCAGTGGAAGCGCCGCCGCACCCTGGTCATGGGCGGCATCCTCGTCGCCCTGCCGTTCGTCCTGATCGCGGCCTTCGCGATCGGCGGCTCCGGGGACGGCGGCCGCGGCGACCGCATCACCCTGATGGACACGGCGACGGCTTCCGGCGCCAACTTCGCGGCGACCTGCCTCTTCGTCTCGGCCGGCTTCCTCCTCGTCATTCCGGTGGCGCTGTTCTGCGGGGACACGGTCGCCTCCGAGGCGAGCTGGTCCTCCCTGCGGTACCTCCTCGCCGCTCCCGTCCCGCGCTCCCGGCTCCTCGCCTCGAAGCTGACGGTCGCCCTCGCCTACAGCGCGGCCGCGATGGTCCTCCTCCCGCTCGTGGCCCTGGCCGCGGGCACGGTCGCCTACGGCTGGGGGCCGCTCCGGCTGCCGACGGGCGGCTCGATCCCCGCCGGGGAGTCCCTGCTGCGGATCGGGATCGCCGTCGTCTTCGTCTTCGCCTCCCAACTGGTCACCGCGGGCCTCGCCTTCTGGCTGTCCACCCGCACCGACGCCCCGCTCGGCGCGGTGGGCGGCGCCGTCGGTCTGACGATCGTCGGCAACGTCCTGGACGCGGTCACGGCGCTCGGCGACTGGCGGGACTTCCTGCCCGCGCACTGGCAGTTCGCCTGGATCGACGCGCTCCAGCCCCAGCTGGAGTGGGGCGGCATGGTGAAGGGCACGGCGATCTCCCTGACGTACGCCCTGGTCCTCTTCGCGCTGGCCTTCCGCGGCTTCGCCCGCAAGGACATCGTCTCCTGAGGCCTACACCCACCCCCTCCGGGCCGCTTCCGCACCCGCGCGGAAGCGGCTCGTCGTGCCGAGGGCGGCCATCAGCTCGCCCACCCTGCGGCTGTACGTCCGCGCGGACACGCCGAGCCGGGTGGCCGCCGTCTCGTCCGTGACCCCCGACAGGAGGGCGTCGAGGACCGGGCGCAGCTGGGGCGGCAGATCGCGGGGCGGCGGCGGGGGAGGCGCCGCGGACGTCAGCTCCTCGGCCGCCGTCCAGCAGGCGTGGTGGGTCCGGACGAGGGCCTGCACCACGACCGGGTCCCGGATCAGCAGCAGCCCGTTGTACAGCAGTTCCAGGTCGAGCGGGACCGCGGCCACCGTCCGGTCGACGACGATCATCTTGAACGGGATGGCCTCCGCGAGGCGGGCCCGGCCGGGGAGCCGGAGCCCTTCGCCGAGCCGGGGCAGGGCGTGCCGCGGGACGATCCGTCTGACCTCCTCGGCCCGCTCCACCGCGGCTCGCATGCACGCTCCCGCCAGCTCCAGGAACGGCTCGGGGATCGCGAAGCCCGCGGAGGCGACCGGGTCGTCGAAGGTCAGCAGCTCGTGCCGGGTGGAGGCGGCCAGCCCGGCGAGTGCGGCACTGATCCGCCGTGCACCCCGGACCGGCCGCCCGGCGGGCCGCTGTCCCTCGGTCGCGGCCCGGTTCATCGCCGAACGGGCGAGCATCACGGAGCCCGCGCTCTCTGCCACCGCTGACCACCCCCGCCCGATCGATGTCCACTCCATGTACGCATGTGACTGCACACGGTGACAACCCCTGTTGAGAAGGATGGCGAATCCATGCCACGGCGCTTCACCCGTGTCGCCGCCGCCGCACCGGGGTCCCTCCGCAACTCCTTCGACCGCTCTTCGCGCGCTCCTCGTCCGCCCCACGCGCAAGTGCCGTCCGGAGAAGGTGAGTTGAAGCCGGGTGATCCCTACGGCTGACGTGCGCGGCGGGTGGCGGGCCAGAATGGCCGCATGGCCAACCTGCTGCTCGCCCTCGCCGTCGGAAGCACCGGGCTCTACGCCGGTTTCCTGTTGATCTTCCAGACCGGGATCATGCCCGCCCTCGCCCGCCTGACGGACCGGGAGTTCGTGACGGCGATGCGCCGGATCAACGAATGCGTCCCGAGGGCCGTCTTCCTCACGGTCTTCCTGGGCGTGGTCGCCTTTCCCGCGGCCGCCTTCCTCGTCCCCGTCGACGGGCGGACGGACGCGCAGAAGTGGCTGGTCCTCGCGGGGCTCGTCTGCGCGGTCCTCAACCACGCGGTGACCATCGCCGGGAACGTCCCGCTCAACACGGCCCTCGCGGCGTCGGAGCGGGACGCGGGCGACGACCCCTCGGCCGCCCGGGCCGCGTTCGAGAAGCGCTGGAACGGCTTCCACCGCGTCCGTACGGCCCTGATCACCCTCGCGTTCGGGCTGCTCACCGCCGCCGCGGTGCTCTAGGGCGCACCGGGGGCCCCGGAGCACCGGAGAGCCCCGGAAACCGTACCTACGCGCCGGTTTCTGGCGTGATCTCGCGGGTGACGACCCTTCGCGCATCCGAAAGAACCCTTCGAAAGCGTACCCCTGAGTCCGGAAACAGTCTTTCGGTGGGCGCAAGTTCTGCGCCACTGACGAGAACCCGATGCGAGATATTCGGGCAAACAGGGTGAATCACCACGATATCCCAGACCGTCATTCCGTACCCTCCGGTTTCTTATTGACATGGCTACAGGGGTCTTTTCTAATCATCAGGAGGTCATCCCGCGCACAGACACCGCACAGACACTGAGGGGGCAAAGTGGACGTCCGGATCCTGGGGGGACTGTCGGTACGTGAGAACGGGGTCTCGATCACCCCGACGGCGGCCGCGCCCCGGCAGCTGCTCGCCCTGCTCACGGCCAGCGCCGACCAGGTCGTCCCCGTGACGGTCCTGACCGAGGAGCTGTGGCCGTCCGGCGCGCCCCGCGGCGCCCGCGCCGAACTGCAGGCGCACATAGCAGAGTTGCGGACCCTCATCGCGGGCGCCCTGCGCGACGCCGACCCGGAGGAGCCGCGGCCCGGCTGGTCGGACCGGCGCAGCGCCGAGGCGATCCTCGTCTCCCAGCCCGGCGGCTACCGCCTCGACACCGGCGGCGGCCCCAACGACGTCTGGCAGTTCGAGCGCGCCGCCGGCGCCGGCTACCGCGCCATGGAGGCGGGCGACCTGTCCCGGGCCGCGCTCCGCCTCGGCGAGGCGCTCGCCCTGTGGCGCGGCGAACCCTACGCGGGCGTGGCCGCGGGCCCCCGGCTCCGCCGCGAGATCGAGCGCCTCGAAACGTCCCGGCTCAGCGTCCTCGACCAGTGGCTGGAAGCACAGCTGGGCCTCGGTCGGCATGCCGAACTCGTCTCCGAGCTCACCGCGCTCGTCGCCCGCTACCGCACCAACGAGCCCCTCCACGCCCACCTCATGGTCGCGCTGCTGCGCTGCGGACAGCACGACGAGGCCCTCGTCGTGTACGAGCGGCTGCGCGCGGCCCTCAAGGCCGAGACCGGCATGGAACCCTCGGCGCGGCTCCGCCGGCTCCAGCGCTCGGTCCTCGCCGTCCGGGACACCGCCGGACGCCCCTCGTACGGCCCGCGGATCCCCGCCCAGTACGTCCCCAGCCGGCACGTCCCGGCCCCCTACGTCCCCGCCCAGTACGGCACCGCGCAGTACGGGCCCGCGCGCTCGCGGCTCGTCCCGGCGGTCTGACCGCCCGTCCGACCGCCGGTCAAGGGGAATGAAGTGCGGCAACTCACCGTTGACCGACTCCCGAAGCCGAATTATTTTCGGCGAGCAGGACGGGTTTCCTCCTAGGTGCCCGATTTCGCTCGACCACGGGGGGCAGGGGCCATGACGGTGTACGGCGCGGACGGAGCCGGTGGTGCCGACGCGCTGCTCACGGTCCTCGAACTCCTCGCCCGGCAGGCCCCGCCCGCCCAGTTCGACGCCGTCCTCGACGAGGCCCGGCGCACCGGACTGACCGGCGCGGAACTCCACCGCCTGGAGCGGGCCGTGACCCTCGCCGACCAGGTCCGCGCGGGACACGAGCGCGACGCCCGCCGCGGGGCCGGACTCGCCAGCCTCACCGACACCGCCCGCGACCTCACCCTCTCCTACGACCTCGACAGCCTGCTGCGCGTCATCACCCGCCGCGCCCGGCGGCTCCTCGGCCTCGACCTCGCCTATGTGACCCTGCGCGGCCCGCACGGCGCCAGCTTCGTCCACACCTCCGAGGGCTCCCGCACCGCGACCGGGCCCGGCGCGCGCCTCACCCCCGGACTCCGGATCGCCGAGGGGTACGGACTCGGCGGCGCCGTCCACCTCCACGGCGAACCCGTCTGGACCGCCGACTACCTCGCCGACGAGCGCTTCGCCCCCTCCGGCTCCCTCGACGCCGGCGTCCACGCCCCCGCCTTCGACGAGGCCGCCGAATCCGCCCTGCGCGCCGAGGGCGTCCACGCGATCGTCGCCGCGCCGCTGCGCAGCGGGGACACCGTCGTCGGCGTCCTGTACGGAGCGGACCGGCGCGTCCGCCACCACACCCCGGACGAGATCAGCCTCCTCGGGGGCCTCGCCGACCTCGCCGCCCTCGCCGTCGAGAAGGCCGGACTGATCGACCGCACCCGGGCCGAGGTCACCGAACTGGAGCGGGACAGCGCCCGGGTGCGCACCAGCCTCGCCCGGATGCGGCACGTCAGCGAGGCCCACGGCCGCATCATGAACCTCGTCCTCGCCGGCGGCGACCTGTGCAACGTCGCCAAGGCGGCCGCCGACGCCCTCGACGGGACCGTGCTGATCCGCGATCCCGGCGGCCGGCCCCTCGCCGCCGCAGGAGACATCCCCGGCCTCGACGAGGAGGCCGTCGCCAAGGCCTCCCTCGACGCCCACGCCCGCCGCCGCCCCGTCCTCACCGACGACGACACCTGGGTCGCGCCCGTCATCGCCGGCTCCGAGGACCTCGGCGGCCTCGTCATCCGCGCCGCAGGCGGGCTCACCGGCGAGGACGAACGCCTCCTCGAACTCGCGGCCCAGTGCGTCGCCTTCCTCCTCCTGATGCGCCGCTCCACCGCCGTCGCCGAAGGACCCGTCCGCGACGAGCTCCTCGACGACCTCATCGCCGACCCGCCGCACGCACCGCAGCACATCGCCCAGCGGGCCCGCCGCCTCGGCGTCGACCTGCGCCGGCCGCACGTCCTCGTGCTCGCCCGGCCCGAGGGCGGCGAGCAGGGCCGGGCGGTGGTGTGGGCGTCCTCGTACGCGTACCGGCTCTCCGGCCTCAAGACCGTGCAGGGCGGCTGCATCGTGCTGCTGCTCCCCGGCATCGACGCCTCGGCCGCCGCCAAGGCCGTCTCCGCCGAGCTGTCACCGCTGCTCGGGCACCCCGTCTCCGTCGCCGCCGCCGGACCCGCCGAGAGCCCGGACGGCGTCGGGCGGATGCACCAGGAGGCCCTCCGCTGCCTGGACGCGATGAGCGCGCTCGGCGGCACCGGCTCCGCGGCCTCCGTGCAGGACCTCGGCTTCCTGGGGCTGCTGCTCTCCGACGACAACGACGTCGACGGCTTCGTCGAGGCGGCGATCGGGCCCGTACTGGACTACGACGCCGAGCGGTTCACCGACCTCACCCACACCCTGGAGGCGTACTTCGCCTCCGGCGGCAGTCCCTCGATCGCGGCCGAGGCGCTCCACGTCCACCCCAACACGGTCTCCCGCCGCCTGGAGCGCATCGGCGAACTCCTCGGCCCCGAATGGCAGAAGCCCGGCCAGGTCCTGGAGGTCCAGCTGGCGCTGCGCCTCCAGCGGACCCGCGAGGTCCTGGCCCGAGGCCGTGGCCCCGCCGGGCCCGCGGGCCCCGCGGGACCCGCCTGACCCGCCCGGCCTCGTCCGGCCCTCAGCTCGCCGAGCGGCGCGAGGCGTAGCCCGTGTCGTACGCCGCGTCCCAGCCGCCGGCCATCACCGTCGCCGCGTGCGCCGCCGAGGCCAGCGTGATGTGACGGTGCCAGCCGCGGAACGAGCGGCCCACGAAGTCCCGCAGCCCCGCCCCCTCGCCGACCTCCGCGAAGTCCCGCTCCACCCGGCGGCCGAGCTTCGTGATCCGCAGCAGCGAGCCCACCGGGGAGTTCGTCAGATCGCTGATCCACACCCGGGCCGGCGCCCGGCGCGGGTCGTCCCACTCGCCGAGCAGCACGAGCGGACGCATCCGCTCCCCGCCCGGCGCGGGCAGCGCGACCCGGACGGCCGTCGCGAGCGAGGTCCGCGAGGTCCGCGCGCCCGCCACCGTGTCCACCCAGCTCACCGGCCGGCGAAGCCCCTTGAGGGACTCCAGGATCTGTATCGCGGACAGCGGGCCCGCGCCGAAGCCCGGCAGCGAGCGGTCGGCGATCGCGAGCCGCGAGCCCGGGTTGATCCGGGCCACCACCGGCACGCCCGCCCCGGCGAGCCGGGTCAGCGCCGCCCGTCCCGCGCCGCCCCGGATGTCGAGGAGCACCGGCTTGCGGGTGACGTCGGACCAGCGGGCCGTGTCGAGCGCCGCGGCGACCGCGCACTCCTCCAGGGTCTCCTCGCCGGCCTCCTGCGGGACCTCGGCGCGGTCGCGCCGCGTCCGGTCGTTCACCCAGGGGTCCGGCAGGAACAGCCGCCAGTTGACCGGCACGCTCAGCTCGTCGCTCGCGAACCACACGCCGAAGGCCTGCTGTCCGTGGAAGACCTGTCCGCGCTCCGGGTCGAAGCGCCGGTCCACGCCCACCGAGTGCTCCCCGGCCTTCGGGATCGGCATCGGCCGCACCACCCAGGCCTGCGGGCAGCTGTTGCGCTCCAGGTACCGGGCGAGCGCGGCCCGCATGGGCTGCCAGTCCCAGGTGGAGCTGGACACGAAGTGGTGCAGGCTCTGCTCGGCCGCGGGACCGCCGATCTGGGCGGCGATGTTGCGGATCGACTTGCGGCCCTGCGCCGTGAGCAGACCGTGCAGGTACTGCTCGGCCTTCAGCCGCTGGTCGCGGCGCGGGAAGCCGGAGAACAGCGCCGCACACAGCTCGGCGTAGACGTCCTCGCGCGAGTCGGCCGCGCCGCCGGAGGAGCTGACGACGCCCAGGGGCACGGCCGGGGCGACGGCCCTGGCGACGGCCCTGCGCTTGGTTGCGACGGATGTACTCACGACACTCCTGCCCTCAGGTTGCGCAGCTCCCTCCCGCTGCTCCACCACCCTCACCCGGGTTCGCACGCGAGGACGAGGTGTACCCGGCACCCGAATCGGCCGCCGGATGGTGACCCGGTCACCGTCGGTCGTGTCTCCGCAGGTCAGAGGCCCCCTCACGGGGTCCCCGCGGACCTCCGCCGTGGCGATCCGGAATACCCCGAGGGGGGATCTGACAGATTCGCCGGCCCGGCTTTGACCCGTCGCACGGCACGGCCGGACCATCGCAGAGCGAGGCTGCACGGGCCGGAACCCGGTTAATGCCCCAGGCCGGGATCCGCGCCTGTGCGCCTCGCCTCCACGTCGTCGTACGGCCCTCAGACGGGCCCCGCCCCCCGCTCTCGTACTGTGGGGCGCATGAGGCTGCGCAAGGAACTGCCGGTCGTCGCGGTGGTCGCCGCCGGCGGCGCCCTCGGCGCGGTCGCGCGCTACGCCGCCTCGCTCGCCTGGCCCACCCCCGCCGGCGCCTTCCCCTGGACGATCCTCACGGTCAACGCGTCCGGCTGCGCGGTCCTCGGCGTCCTCATGGTCCTCCTCACCGAGACCACGACCGCCCCGCACCCGCTGCTCCGGCCCTTCCTCGGCACAGGCTTCTGCGGCGGGTTCACCACCTTCTCCACGGCGAACCTCGACACCCAGAGCCTGCTGAGCGCGGGCGATCCCACGCGGGGCCTGCTCTACCTGGGCGGGACCCTGCTCACCGCCCTCGCCGCCGTCGCGGCGGGCGTCACCGCCGCCCGGGCGCTCGTACGGGCCCGGGGGAGGCACGCGTGAACTGGCTGCTCGTCGTGGCCGGGGCCGTCGTCGGCGCCCCCCTGCGCTATCTCACCGACCGCGCGGTCCAGGCGCGCCACGACTCGGTCTTCCCCTGGGGCACCTTCGTCGTCAACGTGGTCGGCTCGTTCGTCCTCGGACTCCTGACCGGCGTCACCTCGGCGCAGGCGCATCTGCTGCTCGGCACGGGCCTGTGCGGCGCCCTCACCACGTACTCCACCTTCTCGTACGAGACGTTCCGGCTGTACGAGAACGGGGCGAAGGGCTTCGCGGCGCTGAACGTGAC
The DNA here is from genome assembly GCF_014203895.1 of Streptomyces nymphaeiformis. Lineage (GTDB taxonomy): Bacteria > Actinomycetota > Actinomycetes > Streptomycetales > Streptomycetaceae > Streptomyces > Streptomyces nymphaeiformis. Next base: position 304,107 of record NZ_JACHJY010000001.1, read on the forward strand.
CGGGAGCCTGGCCGCCGGACTCGCAGCCGTGTGGCTGGGAGTGGAGACGGCGGCCGGGCTCGGCTGACCCCTGGGGTCAGGCGGTGATCCAGTCGCTGGTCGCGATCACCGGCTGCACGCCCTGGCGGTGGATCGTGCCCTCGATCAGGCCGTACATCCGGTCGGCCGCGAAGTACACCTCGTTGTCGTTCTTCAGCCCGAACGGCTCCAGGTCCACCAGGAAGTGGTGCTTGTTGGGCAGGTTGAGCCGGACCTCGTTGACCGTGGAGACGTGGTCGAGGACCCGGTCCGCCATCGCGTGCAGGGTCTGCTGGAGCGAGTAGCTGTACGTCTCCGCGAACGCCTCCAGCATGTGGCGCCGGACCTTCCCGTACGAGGCGTCCCAGTCGTGCTCCGCGTCCGCCGCCGCCGAGGCCGAGTTCGCCCAGCGGGCGGTGACCTTGGTGGCCAGGATGCGGTCGTACGCCTCCCGGAGCGTCGTGTACCGGTCCTTGATGAAGCCGTGGAACTCGGAGTTCGTCGAGTTCATCACCGTCAGCTCCTTGAGGCCCGACAGGACCTGGAGCCCGGTGGTCTCCGAGTACGTGATCTGCGCCGTGCGGACCTCCTGGCCCTTGCGCGCGAAGGAGTGCTGCTCCTTGCGCGAGGGCACCGAGATCCGCTCCCAGGCGTACTCCTCGATCCGGATCTGCGCCTCGTGGATCACCTTCTGCGAGGACACGAAGTGCCGGGCGAGGAGGATGCCGAAGGCCTCGGGGGAGTCGACGCCGTGCTCCTTGGCGAAGGCGTAGACCGTGTTCTTCGTGGTGTCCGTCGGCAGGCAGTTGCCGTTGTCGCCGGTCAGATGGACGTCGCGGTACTCACCGCGCAGCGCCACCGACACGTTCAGGTCGCGGATCTCGTGCCACGCGCCGTCGTCGCCCTTGCGGGTGACCGTGACGATGCGGTTCTCGGCCTTGCCGTACTGGTTCTGGGCGAGGACGTGGTTGCTCATGTGCTGCTCAGCTCCTGCGGGTACGTGGATACGGATATCCCGTACGCCCGGCGTCCAGCGCCCTCCGTCGTCCTGGAGGCCCGCTCCCCGCCGTCCGGCCCGTGAACGGCGGACCGCCCCGGGACTGACGAGCATCCCGGTCCGTAGGTGTGTCGGCTCGAAGATATGTGCGTTCCGGCAGGCTGGCAATGGGCGGGGCGGAGCCTCAGCAGGGCAGGACCCGGGTCTCGGCCGCCGGAACGCCCTTCGCCCACCAGTGGTCGTACCGCCCGTACACCCGCGGATCGCGCGCGGCGAGCAGCGTCCCGAGCGAGGCCGCCTCGGCCGCGAGCCCCTCCCAGTCCGCCGCCGTCAGCGGGTGGAAGGCCGAGGCCTCGATCCCGCCGTCGACCGGCCGCCAGACCCCCGCCACGTACCCGTCGACGAGGAGCGTCGGCAGGGTGTCGCCGTTCACGCGGATGACCTGCTTGCGGTACGCGGGCGGTATCACCCGGCTGCGGTCCGCGTAGGCGAGGAGGACGCTGTCCCACATCGCCAGGAGCCGCGGCGGCGCCGGAACGTCCTCGCCCGGCCGCACCGCCCCGGGCACGTCGTACAGCACGGTCCCGTCGGCCCCCTCCAGGCGGTCGAGCCCACCCTCCAGGGACGCCACCGCCTCCCGTACGAGACCGCGCGGGGCCGTCGTGAACTGCGCCATGTCCGGTACGGACGCCGGCCCGAAACCCTCCAGATAGCGCCGGACCAGCACGGCCAGACCCGCGGCGGACGCCTCCGGGTCGCGGAGCACCGGCAGTTCGCCCGCCGTCACGAAGGACTGCGCCGTCCCGAACGACCACGGCGGGCCCGTCGGCACGTGCCACAGCGGCGCGTACTGCCGCACCATCCGCCAGACCACGGCCTCCACCGGCTCTCCCCGGCCCTCCTCGATGTGCCCCCGCAGCTCCGCCCCGGTCCGCGCGCTCCCGGCGTACTCCAGGAGACCGGGCAGCAGCGCGTCGGCGTCGGCGGCCGTGAACCCGGCCTTCGTGAACCGCGGATCGTGCAGCCGCGAACCCCGCAGCGTCGGCTCCATGCCCTCCCGGAACGCCCGGTAGTCCCCGGCGTGCACGAGGTGCAGCGTGAGCCGCATCAGCGTCGACCTGACGAGCTCGAAGCCGCTCACGGCCTCGTCGAGTCGCGCCGGATCGAAGCCCGCGACCCTGTTCCACAGCGCCACGTACGGCGAGCCGGGATGCTGCGCCTGCAGGCACACCACCCGCCGTACCGCCTCCGTGACGCCGAGCGGCGCCCGCTCCAGGAGCAACTGCCGGTGCAAGGTCGAGCGGTTGAGGGCGCGCGCGGTGATCACCATGGCGTGATTCTCCCTCCCGGGACCGACAACGACGCACCGTGATGTCATGGCCCAAGGGGATGGGGGCGCGATGGCGTACGTGGCGATCAGACCGCCGGACGAGGACACCGGCCGTGCGCCGGAGGACGCGGCTCCGGCAGCACCCTCGGGGCCACGGGACAGGCGCCGGGGCATCGCCCTCACCGCCCTCTGCCTCCTCGTCTGCGCGGGCCTCGGCCTCCAGTCCTGGACGGCCCTGCGGGCCACCGGCTTCGACCTCGGCATCTTCGACCAGGCCGTGCGGGCGTACGCGCGCTTCGAACTCCCGCGCTCACCGATCAAGAACGTCCACCACGAGTTCCCGCCCGGGTTCTCGCTCCTCGGCGACCACTTCACGCCCGCGCTCGCCCTCCTCGCGCCGCTGTACTGGCTGTGGGACGACCCGCGCACGCTCGTCCTCGCCCAGGCAGCGCTGTTCGCGGCGGGCGTGCCCGTCGTCCGCCGCATCGCACGGCACGCCTTCCGGGGCGCGGCGCCCGACGTCGTCCGCCGCGCCGCCGACCTCGGCGGACTCGTGTACGCGCTGGGCTGGCCGCTCCTCAACTCCTCCTACAACGGCTTCCACGAGGTCGCCTTCGCCGTCCCCCTCACCCTCCTCATGCTGGAGCGCGGACTCGCCCACCGCTACGGCGCCACCGCCCTCTGGGCGGCCCTGCTGTGCACGGCCAAGGAGGACGTGGGCCTCGTCGTCGGCGCGTACGGCCTCGTCCTCGCCGTCCGCGCCCACCGCGCCGGCCACCGCGCGGGCCTCGCCACCGGCGCCGCGCTCGCCCTGGCCGGGCCGCTGGTGTCCGCCGTCGTGATCGCCTGGTTCCTGCCGGCGATGGGCGGACCCGAGGGCTACTACTGGTCGTACGGGCGCCTCGGCGCCGACCCGGGGGAGGCCCTGGCCCACGTCCTCACCGCCCCCTGGGTGCTGCTCCAGGTCTCCGTCACCCCCTTCGTCAAGGTCGGCATGCTCGCCTGGATCCTCGGCACGCTCGCCCTGCTGCCGCTCGGCTCCCCGACGCTCCTGCTCGCCGTCCCCCTCCTCGCGGAGCGCGTCCTCTCCGACAACCCCAACCACTGGCCGGTGATCAACCACTACGACGCCTTCCTGTGGCCGATCCTGCTGACGGCGGCCCTGGAGACCCTGGCGGGACTGCACGCACGACGGGCACGCGTGCGCCGCTGGGCCGTCGCCGCCCTCGCCCTCTCCTCCGCCGCGGCCGTCGTCCTCGGGCTCGGCCTCCTCGTCCGCCCGGACTCCTGGCGGCCCTCCCCGGACAAACGGCCCCTCGCGACGGCCGCCGAACTCATCCCCGACGGGGCGACGGTGGAGGCCGACAACACCGTCGCACCCCGCCTGACCGCCCGTACCGACGTGGTCATCGCCGACCGGACGCCACGCGGCGCCGACTGGGTCCTCCTCCGCGTCAACGACCGGACCTTCCCCTTCGCCTCCACCGACGAACAGCGAGAGCGCGTCGCACTCCTCCTCGCCCACGGCTACACGGAGGTCTTCCACCAGGACGGCACCGTCCTCCTCCACCGCACCGACCCGGCCGCCGACGTGCCCGGCACGCACCGCCCGGGCCCCGGCAGCACCCCGGTCCGGGAGGCCGTCCCGGACGACGTGGGCGCCAACCTGCTGTTGAGGTAGGGCACTTCCCGACGCCACCGGTTCACCCGGGCCACGTCCACGGGTCACGCGGTCCTCACCCGCGCTCGTGAGCATCGGCGCATGACCTTCCTGTCTCGGGCCACGCGCCCGGCCGCCGTCGGCTCGTCCGTCGCCCTCGCCGTCGCCGCCGCGCTCCTCGCCCCGACCTCGCCCGCGTACGCCGCGTCCAACGCCGTCCCGACGTACGAGGTGAAGATCAACCTCACGGTGGCGGCCCTCGACGCGACCCACGCGCCCAGCGCGGCCGTCAAGTCGGCCTTCGGGATCACCGGTTCGGCCAAGTCCCGCTCGTACAGCTACTACGACACCGACGGCCTCGCGCTCGACGCCCAGGGCTGGAGCGTCCGCCTGCGCCACAAGAGCGGCTCGTCGTTCGAGGAGACGTACAAGAAGCGCTTCCCCGTCACGAACGGCGACATCGACGCCGCGCTCACCACGGCCAACGCCGCCGGCTTCGACAGCAGCGACACCAACTACGACGCCGAGGTCGACTGGGGCTACGCCAAGCAGACCCTCAGCTTCTCCAACGAGAAGTCCCACAGCGCCAGCGGCTACTCGGGCACCGCGATGCCGACGAGCACCACCGGCCGCACCTGGGTCGTCAACGACATCCCGGGCAAGCTGGAGAACTGGAACAGCACCGGCTGGGGCAAGACCACCCTCCAGGCCTCCCGCGCCCACGGGCCGGTGACCGCCAAGGTGTACGGCGGCGCCTGGGGCCCCTCCGACGACGCCAGCATCGAGGTGCTGCCGGTCGTCGGCGCGAACGGCACGGGCACGGAGTACGTCGTCGAGCTGTCGTTCAAGACCTCCTCGTACGCCGACGCGTCCGACCTGCACGCGGACGCCATCGCCGTCGCCGAGGCCAACGGCTGGCTGTACCACGGGGACATCCTCAAGACCCAGCTGATCCTCGACCGCTACTGAGCCGGACGCGGGCGCGGAGGCGCGCGTTCACCCAGGACTCGCCCGGGCGTCGCGAACGCGTCGCCCGGAGTTGAGCGAAGGACTGGACCATGAGCCCGCCCTCACCGGCGACTTTCCACGTCATCCAGGGAGTTCAGATGAATCCGCGCCTCCTGCGCCGGCCCGCCCTCGTGGTCCTGCCGCTGTCCGCCGCGCTCGCGTTCTCGGTGGTCATGGGGACGGCCGACGCCACCCCGGCGCACCACGGAGACCCCGCCGGCCGGGTCGTCTCCACCTCGACCCTGCCCGACATCCCGCTGGCCGCCTTCAGCAACGGCCTGCTGCCCGGCAGCGTCGCCGACGACCGGGGCGTCGACCTCGGCGGCATCGGCAGCGACCTGTACCCGGCCGGGAAGCGCGGCGAGTACTGGACCGTCACCGACCGGGGCCCCAACGGCCAGATAGCCGTCGGCAAGGACAAGCGGCGCACCTTCCCCGTGCCCGGCTTCGACCCGGCCATCGTCAGGATCCGCGCCGTCGGCGACCGCGTCCAGGTCCTCGATTCCATCCCGCTGACCACCGCCTCCGGCGCCCCCGTGACCGGCCTGCCGAACCAGCCCGGCCGCGACGAGGCCCCGTACAACTACGACGCCTCCACCCCGCTCACGTACAACCCGAACGGCCTCGACACCGAGGGCCTCGTCCGCGACCGCGACGGCAGCTTCTGGCTGGTCGACGAGTACGGACCCTCCCTCGTGCACGTCTCCGCGAAGGGCCGCGTCCTCGCCCGTCACGTCCCCGAGGGCCTCGGCCTGACCGGCACCGACTACCCGGTCGTCGAGTCGCTGCCGTCGATCTTCCTCCAGCGCAAGGCCAACCGCGGCTTCGAGGGGCTCGCGCTGCTGCCCGACGGCGACCTCGTCCTCGGCCTGCAGAGCCCGCTGCTCAACCCCGACAAGGTCTCCGGCGAGAACTCCCGCACCACCCGCCTGCTGCGCTTCTCGCCCCGCAAGAACCGGGTCACCGCCGAGTACGCCTACCGCTTCGACACCGTCGACGTCGTCGAGCCCGGCCAGACCAAGACCTCCGAGCTGAAGCTCTCCGCCCTCGTCGCCCTCGGCGGCGACCGCCTCCTCGTCCAGGAGCGCACCGACAAGGCCGCCCGCCTCTACGAGGTCCGCCTCCGCCGCGGCAGCGACATCCTGGGCTCCACCTGGGACACCGCCACGGCTCCCACCCTGGAGCAGCTCGACGACACGGCCGCCGCCGAGGTGCCGGTCCTCGACAAGCGCCTCGTGATCGACCTCAACACGGTCGCGGGCGTCCCCGGCAAGATCGAGGGCGTCGCCGTCGAAGGCTCCTCGACCGTCGTCCTCCTCAACGACAACGACTTCGGCATGACGGACGGCCCGGAGGCCTTCGACGCGAACGGCCGCCTCGTCGACAGCGGCGTGGACACCACCCTCGTACGGGTGAGGCTGGACCGTCCCGTCCGCTGACGGTCAGCCCCGGCGCAGCGGATTGGGCATCGGCACGTAGCGGGCGTCCGCGCCGGCCACGTCGAGCCAGCGCAGCAGGAGGTTGGTCTTCGCGGGCACGTGCGGGGAGCCGAGCAGCGCGGAGACCTCCTCCGCGCCGCCGTGCTCCGCCGCGTACGCCGCGAAGGCCGACCGGGCCAGGGACCAGAGCTCGCCGGTGAGTTCCGGGTGGCGGTCGGTGAGGGCGCCGGCGATCTCGGAGAGGTTGTTCGTCACCAGGCAGTACACGAGCCGCTCCCAGCCGTGCTCCGCGTCCAGGGCCGGAGCGGGGCCCCGCGGGCCGTGCCGGTCCAGGAGCCCCCGGTGCCGCGCGGCGACGATCCGTATCCCCTCGTGGTCGCGGAAGACCACCTGCGCGGGGAGGCCGTCGGCGTCGACGCCGACGAGGACGTTCTGCAGGTGGCACTCCAGGACCAGGCCGTGCGCCCGCCAGGCGTGCAGCACCGGCGGCACCAGCCGGTCGAGGTAGTGCCGCCACCAGGCGAGCGCCCCCTCGGCGGTCAGGCCGTCGATCGGGTTGCCCGGGAAGCCCTCGGCGACGCCCGCCGCGAGCAGCGGCGTCACCCCCGGCAGCAGGTGCGGCCGCAGACCCTCGCGGGCGATCACCGCGAAGCCCTCGTAGGCGAGCTGCCCGCCGAGGTCGGCCGTGCGGTAGCCCCGGTCGGCGAGGAACGTCGCCGTGGGCAGCGGGTCGAAGACCGGCGCGAGGAGGTCGGCGATCGTCCGCAGCCACAGCAGGTCGCGCAGCTCCAGACGGCGGTTGCCGTTGGTGATCTGCACGTCCAGGCTGAACTTGCAGAAGAGGTCGGCGTCGGGGAGGTACACCGTCCGTACGGAGGACGTCGCCACGGCCGGCCCGGCACTCGGCGCGCTCGCCCCGAGCCGCAGCAGCCGGCCGTCGCGGAACGCGGGCTGCTCGCCCAGGAGGTCCAGCTCCCAGGGGTGGACGGGGAGCAGCAGGTAGCCGTCGGGCGCGCCCGTCCCCAGCGCGTCCAGGAGCGACAGGTCGCCGTCCTCCGCGACGACGTCCGCCCGGACCCCGAGGAGCTCCAGCGGGAAGCGGGCGTACGCCTCCGGCGCGTACGGCAGCCAGCTCTCCGGGACGCCCGCGCCGCGCGCCTTGGGCGCCGGGTGGTACCGGTGCCCGGCGAGCAGCGCCTGCTCCGACCGCAGGTACGGGTCCTCCGGCGGGGACGCGGACGCGCGCGCGTCCTGGAGGGCCGCGACGACGTCCCTGCTGGCGGTCATCTCGCCGACGACGGCCCTGTTGGTGACGCCGGTGCGCCGGCCGAGCTCGTCGGCGGTCAGCGCCACGAGGGCCTCGAAGGTCAGCGGCAGCCAGCCGCCGTCGGTGCGGACGCAGGGCTCGGTGGGCCTCCGCCCCGCCCGTACCCGCAGGAGACGGCCGGTCGCCGGGAGCCGGTGGACCGTGTGGTCCGGGTCCGGGCGCGGCTCGGTCCCGGCCACCTCCCGGATCAGGCAGTTGAGGAGGGCGGTGGCGGAGAGGGCGTCGGCCCGGCCCTTGGCTTCACTCACGACAGCGCCTTCCACCCGTTCCCCGGCGGGGCGTCCACCGGTAGGGACATCCTGCGCAGGGTAGTGAGCCTTCATGCACTCCGCTCCGGATCACGATACGAGCGCACGCCAGGCACTGCGCGCCCCCGAGGCCGTTTTCGTCGACGGTCTCGTGGACGTCGCCCCCCGGCTGCTCGACGCCTACCGGCGCGAGCTCGCCCCCGCCCGGGCGGCCGTGCTCGGGCGGCTCTGGAGGGCCCTGCTGTACGAGCCGCTGCCGGGGGTCGCCGAGCGCGACGGGCTCGCCGGGCGGGTGCGGCTCGACGACGGGCGGGTGCTGAGCGGGCCGCCCCGGCTCCCGCACGACCTGGTGGTTCCGGGCGATGACGCGACCGTACGGCTCGACGGCCGCGCCCACGACGACCCCGCCGCCCTCCTCGCCGCCCTCGGCCTCCCGGGCGCCGACGCCCTCGTCGCCGAACTCGGCCACAGCGTCGCGTCCCTGGCCCTGTCACGGGCGGGTGCGGCGTCCGGACCGGGTGCGGCGTCCGGACCGGGTGCGGCCTCCGGACCGGGCGCGGCCTCCGGGCCCCACGCGGCCTCCGGGCCCCACGCGGCCTCCGGGCCCCACGCGGCCTCTGGACCCCACGCGGCCCCCGTACCGGGCGAGGCTCCCGTACCGGGCGCGGTCCCGGGATCGGACGGCGGCGCCGGTTCGCTCGCGTACGTCGAGCAGGGTGTCGTCGACGGGCACCCGTACCACCCCTGCTGCCGCAGCCGCCCCGGCCTCTCCGTCGCCGAGCAGCTCGCGTACGCGCCCGAGCACCGACCGGTCGTCGACCTCGACCTGGTCGCGGTCCCCGCCGCGCGGTGCCTCGTCGCGGGGGAGTGGCCGGACCGGCTGCGGGACGGCGACCGGCTGCTGCTGCCCGTGCACCCCTGGCAGAGCGCCCACGTCCTCCCGGGGCTCGGACACCGCCCCTACGTCACCGGAGCGATCCCCGCCCGGCCGCTGATGAGCGTACGGACCCTCGCCCCGCTCGACGGCGGACCGCACCTGAAGACGGCGCTCACCACACGGATGACCAGCGCGATCCGCGACATCTCGGCGAGCGGCGTCGAGAACAGCGCCCCGCTCTCCGCGCTGCTCGCGCACGTCGTGGACGACCTGGCCGAGGCCCTGAGGATCACCCGCAACCTCGCCGGCGCCTCCGCGCTCGTCCACGGGGAGCCCAGCGCCGACCTCGCCGTCCTGCTCCGCGAGTCGCCGTCCGCCGCCGCGGGCCTGCGGGCGGGGGAGACGGTCGTGCCGGTGGCGGCGCTCGCCACCCGCCCCGCCGGCGACGGCCCACCCCTGATCCGGACGCTCCTCGCGTCCGCCGGCGCCCCGGACGCGGGCGCCGACTGGCTGGCCGCCTTCGCCGCCCTCGTGGTCCCGCCGCTCGTCCGGCTCCTGAGCCGGGGCGTCGCGCCCGCCGCCCACGGGCAGAACCTCCTCGTCGTGCTCGACGCGCACGCCCGCCCCCGCCGGCTCGTCTACCGGGACCTCGCGGACGTCCGGCTGAGCCCGCGCCGCCTCGCCCGGCACGGCTTCGACGCCGCTCCCGTCGGCGGGCGGGTCGTCGACGACGAGCCGGACGTGCTCCGCACGATGCTGTTCGGCCACCTCTTCGGGACGACCTTCGGGACCCTGGTCTCCGCCCTGGCGGACGGCGACCGGACCACGGAGGCCCGGCTCTGGGGCCTCGCCGCCGCCGCTGCCCGCCGCGCCTACGACGGCCTCCCCGCGACCCCGGAGAACCGCGCCGACCGCGCGGCCCTCTTCGCCCCGGAGCTCAAGGTCAAGGCCCTCACGCTGATGCGCCTGCGGGGCGTGGACCGGGACGCGTGGATCCCCGTCCCCAACCCCCTCGCCGCTACGGGCGGCGCGTGACGAGGACGTCGCCGCCGAGCCGTACGACCGGACCCGACGGCCAGGTCTCGGTCACGGCGACGACGGTGGCGGGGCTGCCGAGGGAGTCCCCCATGTCGACCGCGATGCGGTCGACGCCCCGGCCGGCCAGGTGGGCGGCGAGACAGGCCGTGCTGTTGGCGTTGGCGATGTCCTCGGGGACGCCGATCGACGGGGCGAACATCCGGGCCGCGACCCGCCCCGACGGCGACGGCGCGGAGTACACGTAACAGCCCAGGAGCCCGAGGCGGTCGCAGGCGGCGCGGAGCCGTTCCATGTCCGGGACGAGGGCGGCGAGCGCGGACCGCGAGGCGACCGGGACCAGCAGGCGCGGCCGCCCGACGGAGGCGACCCGTACCTCCGGCCCGAGCGGGTCCGGGGCGAGGCCGAGCGCGGGCAGGACGAGTGCGGACTCGCGGCCGTCCGGTTCGCGCAGCTCGACCGGCCCGTACGCGAAGCCGACCTCGGCGTACGGGCCCTTCAGCACGGCCCGGCCGGCGAACGTACGCTCCCCGACGCGCAGGGACACCCGGTACGTGTCGGCGCCGGCCCGCGCGGCGAGGAACCCGAGCGCGGCGACCGTTCCGTGCCCGCAGGAGGGCAGCTCGCCCTCGGAGGTGAAGAACCGGAGGGAGACCGCGGGGACCCCGTCCCGCTCGCCCTCGGGCGCGACGAAGACGGCGTGCGACGCCCCCGCGGCCCCGGGCACCCGCCGCCGCTCCTCCTCGCCGAACGGCCCGTCGTCGAGGACGGCCGTGGGACTGCCGCCCCGACCGTCCCGTACGCACGCGTGGACGACGGTCACGGCCGACTCTCCGGAGAACACCACACGCGTCCCGTACCCCGCCGGCGGCCCGGACATTCACGCGGTCGGACGACGGCCCGTCTCACCTGACGGGGAGGCAGTCGAGGTACGACCGCACGTTGCGGCGGGTCTCGGGCACGCTGTCGCCGCCGAACTTCTCGACCACCGCGTCCGCGAGGACCAGCGCGACCATCGCCTCGGCGACGATCCCGGCGGCGGGGACGGCGCAGACGTCGGAGCGCTGGTGGTGGGCGGCAGCGGCCTCGCCGGTGGCGACGTCGATCGTGGCCAGCGCCCGCGGGACGGTCGCGATGGGCTTCATCGCGGCGCGGACGCGCAGCAGCTCGCCGGTGGTCAGGCCGCCCTCGGTGCCGCCGGAGCGGCCGGAGGTGCGCTTGATGCCGTCCCCGGTGCGCACGATCTCGTCGTGGGCCTTCGAGCCGGGCACGCGGGCCAGATCGAAACCGTCGCCGACCTCGACGCCCTTGATGGCCTGGATGCCCATCAGCGCGGCCGCCAGACGGGCATCGAGACGGCGGTCCCAGTGCACGTGCGAGCCGAGCCCGACGGGCACGCCGTAGGCGAGGACCTCGACCACACCACCCAGGGTGTCGCCGTCCTTGTGGGCCTGGTCGATCTCCGCGACCATCGCCTTCGACGCGTCGGCGTCGAGGCAGCGGACCGGGTCGGCGTCGAGCTTCTCGACGTCGGCGGGGGTCGGGTAGAGGCCGTAGGGAGCCTTGGCAGCCGCCAGCTCGATGACGTGGGAGACGATCTCGATGCCGGCGGCCTCCTTCAGGAAGGAGCGGGCGACGGCGCCGAGCGCGACCCGGGCCGCGGTCTCCCGGGCGGACGCGCGCTCCAGGATCGGCCGGGCCTCGTCGAAGCCGTACTTCTGCATCCCGGCCAGATCCGCGTGGCCCGGACGCGGCCGGGTCAGGGGCGCGTTGCGACCCGTCTCCTTCAACTCCGAGGGATCGACCGGATCGGCCGACATCACCTTCTCCCACTTCGGCCACTCGGTGTTGCCCACCATCACCGCGATCGGCGAACCCAGGGACAGCCCGTGCCGGACACCACCGAGGAAGGTGACCTCGTCCCGCTCGAACTTCATCCGGGCACCCCGCCCATAGCCGAGACGTCGCCGCGCGAGGTGGTCCGCCACCAGCTCAGTGGTGACCGGGACACCGGCGGGAAGACCCTCCAGCGTCGCGACCAGCGCGGGTCCGTGGGATTCCCCAGCGGTCAGCCAACGCAACCTGCTCAACGTCCGTCTCCTCCGGTGAAGTCGGGGGCCCCGTGCAGCCAGGACACCTTGTCGTAGAGCTCGTCCACGGTGAGCGAGGAGAGCATCGTGTTGCGGGCCGTGGCCTCCGGGCCCGCCGGGTGGTAGAGCCGGTCGCCCAGCTCGCGCGCCACGAGCTGGGTCCGCGCCGTACGGTCGCGGCGCAGGGCGTTGTACGTCTTCAGCCGGGCGGCCACGTCCCGCGCGTCGCCGTCGAGGACCGCGCCGAGCACGGCCGCGTCCTCCAGGGTCATGGACAGGCCTTGGACCGCGTACGGCAGCATCGGATGCGCGGCGGTGCCGAGGAGGGCCGCCCGGCCGTCGGTCCAGTCGGCGACCGGGTCCCGGTCGGTCAGGACCCAGGTCTTCCACTCCTCCCCGCGCGCGAGGAGGCGTCGTGCCGCGTCGGTCAACTCGGGGAACTGGGCAAGGACGTGGGACTTCTCCAGCGGGAGTCCGACGACGGCCTCGGCCGTGCCGTGGTCGCGGGTTCCGGCCAGGTTCAGGAACGCGGCGCCGCCGGCCCGGTGCACGAAGTGGACGACGTGCCAGCCGGGCCCCGCCCAGACCGTCGCGCCGTCCGGGTGGAGGTCCTCCGGGACGTCCGCCAGGGGGAGGACCGAGTGGTAGATCGTGTGGCCGGAGACCTGCGGCTCGCCGTCGCCGACGAGCCGGCGGCGGACGGCGGACCGGAGGCCGTCGGCGCCGATCAGGGCGTCCCCGGTGAACCGCCGCCCGGAATCCGTGACGGCGGTGATCTCGTCGTCGGTCTGCTCGTACCAGGCGACGGACCGGCCGGTGAGCAGGTCGATGCCGTCGGCCGCGCGGCAGGCGTCGAGGAGCACCTGGTGGAGGGCGCGGCGGTCGAGGACCGCGTAGGGGTTGCCGAACCGCTTCCGGTAGCCGCCGGTCAGGGGCATCCCGGCGACCCGCTCGCCGGTCGTCGCGTCCATGAACCGCAACTCCTCGATGAACGAGGACCGTTCACGTACCGCCGAACCCACTCCGAGCCGGTCGAGCGCGTGGAACGCGTTCGGTGACAGCTGGGTGCCGACGCCCGGTTCGACGATCTCCTCCCGGCGTTCGAGCACGGTCACCCGGTGGCCCCGGGCCGCGATGCCGAGCGCCGCGGCCAGTCCGCCGACGCCCGCGCCGACGACCAGGACCCGCATCGATGTGGTCATCTCGTCCTCCTTCTCGTCCTTCATTCCGGGAACAGCCGCCGCAGTTCGGCGTGGAACCCGGGGAAGGTCTTGCCCACGCAGGACGGGTCGTCGAAACCGAGCCCCGGGGCGCGCAGCCCGAGGACGGAGAAGGCCATCGCGATGCGGTGGTCCCGGTGGCAGGCGATCAGCGCGGGCCGGACCGGGCCGGGACGCACCGTCATCCAGTCCGGGCCGGTCTCGGTCTCCACCCCGCAGGCGGCGAGGTTCCCGGCGACGGCGGCGATCCGGTCCGACTCCTTGAGCCGGGCGTGCCCGATGCCGCGGACGGTGATCGGCGCGTCGGCGAGCGGGGCGATCGCGGCGAGCGTCATGAAGGTGTCCGAGATCGCGCCCATGTCGACCTCGAAGCCGCCCCGCAGCCTGCCCGTGCCGGTGACCGTCACCGCGTCCTCGCCGACGTCCACCCGGGCGCCCGCGGTGCGGAGCACCTCGACGAAGCCGAGGTCCCCCTGGAGGCTGTCGCGGCCGAGGCCCGGCACGGTGACCGTGCGCCCGGTGACGGCGGCCGCAGCGAGGAAGTACGAGGCCGTGGACGCGTCCGGCTCGACGGGCAGGTCGACGGCGGTGTAGCCGCCGGTGCCGATCCGGAAGACGCCCGGGGCCTCCTCGGTCACCTCGGCGCCGAAGCGGCGCATCAGCGCGACGGTCATGTCGATGTACGGCCGGCTGACCAGGTCCCGCACGGTCACCGTCAGCGGGGTGCGCAGCAGCGGTCCCGCCATGAGCAGCCCGCTCAGGAACTGGCTGCTGAGCCCGCCGTCGACCTGGAGCTCGCCGCCCCGCAGCCCGTCGGCGTCCACCCGCAGCGGGAGCCCCGCGTCGCCCTCGGCGCGTACGGTCGCGCCGAGCCGTTCCAGCGCGTCGGCCAGCGGTCGCAGGGGGCGGGCCCGGAGCTGTGCGGAGCCGTCGAAGACGTACGTGCCCCGGCCGGTCGCGGTGAACGGCGGCAGGAAGCGGGCCGCGGTGCCGGCGTCGGCGCACCACACGCCCCCGCCGCCCACGGGGCCCCGACCGGTCCCGGTGACGTCCCAGAACGCGTCGTGCGGCCCCGCCTCCACGCGTACCCCCAGAGCCGTCAGCGCGCCCCGGAAGGCCAGGGTGTCGTCGCTGACCAGCGGGGCCCGGAGGCGGCTGGTGCCCCGGGCGGCCGCGGCGAGGAGCAGGGCCCGGTTGGTGATGCTCTTGGAGCCCGGGACGCGGGCGGTGAGCGGGGCGTCGGTGGTGGTGAGCGACGCGTCTGCGGCCGTGTGCGGGGCGCTCACCACGGCGTCCGTGGCGCTGAGCGACGCGTCCGTGGTCGTGTGCGGGGCGCTCACCGGGACACCCCCCGCTCCGCCCTGGCCACGCTCGCGCGTACGGCCGCCGCCACCCGCTCCGCGGTGATGCCGTGCCGCCCGTACAGCGCCTGGTACGGGGCGGAGGCGCCGAACTCGTCGATGCCGACGGCCTCTCCGGCGTCGCCGGTCAGGGCGTGCCAGCCGAGGGTCGAGCCGGCCTCCACCGAGACCCTGGCGCGGACCTCCGGCGGCAGCACGGCGTCGCGGTACCGGGGGCTCTGCTCGGCGAACCACTCCAGGCACGGCAGCGACACGACCCGCGTGGGCAGACCGTCCCGTTCGAGCAGGCGGCGGGCCTCCAGGGCGATGTGGACCTCGCTGCCGGTGGCCAGCACGATCGCCTCCGGGGCGCCGCCCGCCGCCTCGGCGAGCACGTAGCCGCCGCGGGCGACCGCGTCGGGACCCGGGTCGGGCAGGACCGGGACGTTCTGCCGGGTCAGGCAGAGCCCCGCGGGCCGGTCGGCGCGCTCCAGGACCGCCCGCCAGGCGGCGGCGGTCTCGTGGGCGTCGGCGGGGCGGACCACGTCGAGGCCGGGGATGCCGCGCAGCGACCACAGGTGCTCCACCGGCTGGTGCGTCGGCCCGTCCTCGCCGAGGCCGATCGAGTCGTGCGTCCAGACGAAGGTGACGGGCAGCCTCATCATCGCGGCCAGGCGCACGGCGGGCCGCATGTAGTCGGAGAAGACCAGGAAGGTGCCGCCGTAGGGGCGGGTGCCGCCGTGCAGGGCGATGCCGTTGAGCACGGCGCCCATGCCGTGCTCGCGGATGCCGAAGTGGAGGGTGCGGCCGTGGCGGTGGCCGGGGAACGCGGCCGTCGCGAACTCCTCGGGGACGAAGGACGGTTCGCCCTTCATCGTGGTGTTGTTGCTCTCCGCGAGGTCCGCCGAGCCGCCCCACAGTTCGGGCAGGACCCCGGCGAGCGCGGACAGGACCTCGCCCGAGGCCTTGCGGGTGGCCATCTCGCCGCCCGCCGGGAAGTCCGGCACCGCGTCCGCCCACCCGTCGGGCAGCCGCCGGGCGTCGATCCGGTCGAACAGCTCCGCCCGCTCGGGCAGTTCGGTGCGCCAGTCCTCGTACCGCTTGTCCCACTCCCGGCGGGCGGCCCGGCCCCGCTCGGCGACGCGGCGGGCGTGCGCGAGGACCTCGTCGGGCACCTGGAAGGAGGCCTCCGGGTCGAGCCCCATCGCCGCCTTCGCGGCCGCCGCCTCGGTCGCGCCGAGCGCCGAGCCGTGGATCTTGCCGGTGTTCTGCTTGGTGGGGGAGGGCCAGCCGATGACCGTGCGCAGCGCCACGATCGACGGGCGGCCGGTCTCCTCGCGGGCGGCGGCCAGCGCGGCGTACAGCGCCGGCACGTCCTCCAGGTACGCGCCGGTCGCGGTCCAGTCGACCCGCTGGACGTGCCAGCCGTACGCCGCGTACCGGGCGAGGACGTCCTCGGAGACCGCGATGGAGGTGTCGTCCTCGATGGAGATCCGGTTGTCGTCGTACAGCACGACGAGGTTCCCGAGCCGCTGGTGCCCGGCGAGCGAGCTGACCTCGTGGCTGATGCCCTCCTCCAGGTCGCCGTCGGACGCGAACACCCAGACGGTGTGGTCGAAGACGGAGTCGCCGGGGGCCGTGTCCGGGTCGAAGAGACCGCGCTCGCGGCGGGCGGCCATCGCCATGCCGACGGCGTTGCCGAGCCCTTGCCCGAGCGGTCCCGTGGTGGTCTCCACGCCGGGGGTGTGCCCGTGCTCGGGGTGGGCCGGGGTGAGCGAGCCCTCGGTGCGCAGCGCCTTGAGGTCGTCGAGCCCGAGGCCGTAACCGGAGAGGTAGAGCTGGGTGTAGAGGGTCAGGCTGGAGTGACCGCAGGACAGCACGAAGCGGTCGCGCCCGGCCCAGGCGGGGTCCGCCGGGTCGTGCCGGAGGAGACGCTGGAAGAGGAGGTACGCCGCCGGGGCCAGGCTCATGGCCGTGCCGGGGTGGCCGTGTCCGGCCCGCTCCACCGCGTCGACGGCGAGCGCGCGCGCCACGTCCACGGCCCGCCGGTCGAGCGCGGTCCACTCGAGGGGAGGGGTGCTGGTGCTCGGCTGGGTGTTCACCGGATGGTCAGTGCTCCTTGATGGGGGAGTGGGGAGGGGGAGCGGGGCGGCACCTGGTCACGCCGGCAGCGCGGCCAGCGCGTCGGCCAGCCGTTCCGCCGTCGCGGCCGCCGAGTCCGTGTCGGCGGGTACGGTCAGCCGGGCGAGCCGGCGGTAGACGGGGCCGCGCACCCGGAACAGTTCCCTGAGCCGGGTCTCCGGGTCCCCGGTGAGCAGCGGTCTGTCGTCGGCGCCGCCGATCCTGGCCAGTGCCGTCTCCAGGGCGACCTGGAGGTGGACGACCCGGTGGCCGGCCAGGAGCCGCCGGGTCGCGGGGTCCAGGACGGCGCCGCCGCCGAGGGCGAGCACCCCGTCGTGCCCGTCGAGCGCGGCCCGCACCGCCTCCCGCTCCAGCGTCCTGAAGTGCGCCTCGCCGTGCCGCCGTACGAGAACGGGCACGGGCATGCCGCAGGCCGCCTCGACGTCGTGGTCGGTGTCCCGGAAGCCCACCCCGAGGCGCGCGGCGAGCAGCGTCCCGACGGTGGTCTTGCCGGAGCCGGGGGCGCCGATCAGGACGGCTGCGGCTCGCACGAGCGCACCACCCCGGTCAGCAGGTCGCCGACGATCCGTACGCCGTCCTCGGTGAGCACCGACTCGGCGTGGAACTGGATCGACGCGAAGCCGCGGCCGCGCAGCGCGTGCACCTCGCCGGTCTCCGTGTCCCGGCTGACCTCGATGACGCCGAGCTCCGGGTGCGTGGCCTTGTCCTCGTCGCTGCGGGCGGCGAACGTGTTGTAGAAGCCGACCCGCCGGCGTTCGCCGAACAGCTCGATCTCCTTCGCCACCCCCTGGTTGGGCACGTCCCGGCGGGCCAGGTCGAGGCCGAGCAGGGTCGAGAGGACCTGGTGGCTGAGGCAGACCGCGAGGAACGGCCGCCGCTCGTCGAGGAGTTGGGAGACGGCCGCCCGCAGGTGCGCGATCTTGGCGTTGCCGGTCTCGCGCGGGTCGCCGGGGCCCGGGCCCATGACGACCAGGTCGTAGTCGTCGAAGTCGTACGGCTCGTCGAACCGCCGTACGGTCACCTCGGGCCCCATCGCGGAGAGGAGCTGGCCGATCATCGACGTGAAGGTGTCCTCGGCGTCGACGATCAGGACCCGGCGCCCGGCGAGCTCGGCCACAGGATGGGACCGCTCGCAGGTCTCCCGCAGCCAGAAGCCGGCGATGTCGTCGTTGCGCCGCTCCAGGGCCGCACGCACCTGGGCGTGTCCGGCGAACCGGCCGGTGCCGCCGGCGCCGAGCGCGGCGAGCAGCCCGGCGGCCTTGGCCCGGGTCTCGGCGACCTCGCTCATCGGGTCGGAGTGGCGGACCAGGGTCGCGCCGACGCCGAGGCGCACCCGGCCCTCGGCGCTGATGTCGGTGGTGCGGATGAGGATGGCGGAGTCCATGGTGCGGCCGCCGTCCTCGTCCCGGCCGATGAGGGCCATGACGCCGCTGTAGTAGCCGCGGCCCTCCGGCTCGTACCGGTTGATCACCTTGCAGGCGCTCTCCAGCGGGCTGCCGGTGACGGTCGGCGCGAACATCGTCTCGCGGAGGACGTCCCGCACGTCGCGGTCGGTCCGCCCCTCGATGAAGTACTCGGTGTGCGCGAGCCGCGCCATCTCCTTGAGGTACGGGCCGACGACCCGTCCGCCGCCCGCGCAGATCCGGGCCATCATCTTGAGCTCTTCGTCCACGACCATGTACAGCTCGTCGGCCTCCTTGCGGTCGGCCAGGAAGGCCATCACGCCGGGCAGGTCGGGGCCGGCGGCCGGGTACCGGTAGGTGCCGCTGATCGGGTTCATCACGGCGGTGCCGCCGTGCAGGCTGACGTGCCGCTCGGGGCTCGCGCCGACGAACGTGCGGCCCCCGGTGTGGACGAGGAACGTCCAGTACGCGCCCGACTCCTGCTCCAGGAGGCGGCGGAAGAACGACAGGGCGCTGCGCGGCGAGTAGTCGGTGATGTCCGCGACGAACTCGCGCTTGATGACGAAGTTCGCGCCCTCGCCCCGGCCGATCTCCCGGTCGATGACGTCCCGCACGATGGCGGCGTAGCTCTCGTCGTCGACGTCGAAGTGGCCGCCGGACAGGGCGGTCGGCTCGTCCGGCAGCCGGCGCAGCGCCTCGGCGAGCGGCAGCGTGCCCTGCTCGGCGACGGTCATGGTGAGCAGCGGTTCGCCGTCGTCGGTGGCCACGTAGCCGCGCTCGGAGACCTGCCGGTACGGGACGACGGCGAGGACCTCGTGGCGGGCGCCGCCGCCGGGGGCGGGGGCGTCGGGGAGGGCGATCCCGGCGAGCGTGTCCACGGCGGACACCTCCCCGACCAGGACGTCGAGGACGTCCGGGCCGGTCGTCTCCGGGCGGTACAGCAGGGCGTACGCCGACGAGGGCGATGCGAGCACCCGGCCCAGCAGGTCCTGCGCCACGGGGTCTCCCTTCGGGGTCATCGGCCGGCTCCGCCGGCCGTGGTCAGCTCGGTGAGCAGCGACTTGGTGGTGGTGACCACCGCGCAGCGCTCCGCCGCGTAGTCGAGGGCGAGCCGGTGGTACTTCTCCGAGAAGTCGGCGACGGCGTCGGCGACCAGGAACGGCCGGATGTCGTTGGTGAAGGCCTCGACGGCCGACATCAGCACCCCGACGTGCGCGTACACACCGCAGACGATCAGCTGGTCGCGGCCGTGGAAGCGCATCCGCTCCAGCAGGTCCGACTTGAAGAAGGCGCTGTAGCGCCACTTGGTGAACGTCCAGTCGCCCGGGGCGGGGGCGAGCTCGTCGACCACCCGGCGGTCCTCGGGGGACACCTTCATGCCGGGGCCCCAGAAGTCCTTGAGCAGGCCGCGCTCCTGGTCGGTCATGCCGCCGGGCTGCGCGGTGTACGCCACGGGGACGCCGAGCGCGGCGCACTGCTCGCGCAGCAGCGCGGCGTTGCGCACCAGCTCGCTGCCGGGCGAGCGGTCCGCGGGGAACGGCCGCAGGAAGTAGCGCTGCATGTCGTGGACGAGCAGCACCGCCCGGTCGGGGTCGACCGTCCACTCCGCGGTGTTGGCGGGAAGATCGCCCTCGGAAGGCATCGGATACGGGTCGATGGGCGGGATTCCCCCCATGGCTTTCCTTTCGCTGTACGGCGGGTGAGGTCCGGGTCTCGCGGAGGCGGGCGTCAGCCGAGCCAGGCCGAGGCCACGGAGACGGCCTGCCGCGGGTTCAGGCGCGGGTCGCAGAAGCTCGTGTACTTCTCGCCGACCTCGTGCATCCGGTCGTGGTCGGCGACGCACTCGGTGACCTCGTCGGGCGTGGTCTCCAGGTGGATGCCGCCGGCGACGCCGCCCGCCGCGGTGACCGCGCGGTGGAACTCCACGACCTCCCGCACGACCGTCTTCACCAGCCGGGTCTTGAGCCCCTCGGGGCCGGTGACGGTGTTGCCGTGCATCGGGTCGGTCAGCCAGATCACCGGGTGTCCGGCGGCGCGCACCGCGGAGACGAGCGCGGGGAGCCGCTCGCCGACGGTGTCCGCGCCCATGCGGGCGATCAGGGTGAGGCGTCCGGGCGTCCGCTCCGGGTCGAGCCTCTCGCACAGCGCGAGCAGCGTGTCGGCCGTCATGGCCGGACCGACCTTGCAGGCCACCGGGTTGGCGACGGCGGCGAGCAGCGCCACGTGCGCGCCGTCCACCTGGCGGGTCCGCTCGCCGATCCACGGCCAGTGCGTGGAGGTGAGCAGCAGCCGGCCGTCGGGCTGGGTGCGGAGCATCGGCAGCTCGTAGTCGAGGAGCAGCGCCTCGTGGCTGGTCCACACCGGGGTCTCGGGCCGCGTGCGCCGGGCGCCGTCGCCCCAGCCGAGGAACTCCATGACGTCGCGCGAGGAGCGGTAGCCGGTCAGCAGGCGGGCGGGGTCGGGCCGGCGGAGCTCCGGGTCGGGCTCGGGGGCGTTGACCATGTGGCCCCGGTAGACGGGGAGTTCCACGCCGCCGACCGTCTCCGTGGGGTTGGAGCGCGGCTTGCCGTACTGGCCGGCCAGCCGGCCGACCCGCAGGACCGGCTTGTGCGAGGTCATCTTCATGATGCCGGCGAGGACTTCGAGGAGCCCCGCCTTGCGGGCGACATCGCCCTGGTTGCACTCGGCCCAGTCCTCGGCGCAGTCGCCGGACTGGATGATCTGGACCCGGCCGGCGGCGGCCTCGGCGAGCCGCGCGCGCAGCGCGTCGGTCTCGGCGGCGTCGACGAGCGGGGGCGCGGAGGCGAGTTCCTCCCTCACTCGGGCGAGTTCCGGGTGGTCCTCCCAGGACGGCTGCTGAACCGCGGGCAACGAGCGGAGGAATGCGTGGACATTGTTCACCTGATACCTCCCAGGGTGAATTGATGCGCCGCGTTCGAGGTGGGGGCGGGCAGCGGCTGCGTACCGACTCTCGCCGACCCCGGGAAGGGTCAAGAAGCCGCACGGGCGGACTCCGTCACGTATTGCCGGCTTCTTGGCCCGACTTAACGGAGTCCCTCCCGGGGAATTGCGGAAGGCCCTGGTCCGGCAGAGAGTCCAGCAGTGCCGCTCCCGGGCGGCACCGTGGATCAGTCCCCCAGACGTGTGGAGGTCAGTGATGTCCGAGACTGTGCGCCCGCAGGCGTTCCAGGACGATGTGGAGCTCCGGCGGAACAACCGGGCGATCGTCGAGCAGTACATGAACACCCGTGGTGAGGACCGTCTCAAGCGTCATCTGCTGTTCACCGAGGACGGCAGCGGCGGCCTGTGGACCACGGACACCGGCGAGCCGATCGTCACCCACGGCCGGGACCGGCTCGGCGAGCACGCGGTGTGGTCGCTGAAGTGCTTCCCGGACTGGGTCTGGACGAACATCGAGATCTACGAGACGCAGGACCCGAACCGTTTCTGGGTGGAGTGCGACGGCGAGGGGAAGATAATCTTCCCCGGTTATCCCGAGGGTCACTACAAGAACCACTTCATCCATTCCTTCGAGTTCGAGAACGGAAAGATCAAGCAGGAGCGGGAGTTCATGAACCCCAACCAGCAGCTCCGCGCCCTCGGAATTCCCGTACCCGCCGTGAAGCGCGAGGGAATCCCGACCTGAGCGCCGGCCGCGACACGGGAACGAGCGCCGCATGAGGGTCGACATCGCCTGGTGGGATCTGGGCGACTCGCCCCAGACCATCGAATCGCTCCGTGACCACCTGCGGGACGGCGCCGTGAGCCCCTGGGCCGACGTGCCCGGTCTCCGCCTCAAGTTCTGGATGGCCGACCGGGACGGCAACCGCTGGGGCGCGGTCATGGTGTGGGAGGACGACCGCCCCGACGTCCGGTCGCTGCCCCCCAACCGCGCGGCGGAGCTGATCGGCTATCCGCCCACGCACCGGACGCGGTTCGACATCGAGGCCACCGTCGAGGGCCTTCACTCCCTTCCGGCCCTCGGCGGCCTCGGCCCGGCCCTCGCGCCGTAGCCGCGTTCCGCCGCACGACTTCTCCAGGAGAACCGAGAACCCATGCACGAGTACATGGTTGTGGACGCCTTCGCCCGCAGGCCGCTCGAAGGCAACCCCGTGGCCGTCTTCTTCGACACCGCCGACCTCACGGGCGAGCGGATGCAGCAGATCGCCCGCGAGATGAACCTCTCCGAGTGCACGTTCGTGCTCCCGCCCGAGCAGGACGGCGACGCGCGCATCCGGATCTTCACGCCCGTCAACGAGCTGGCGTTCGCCGGGCATCCGATGCTGGGCACGGCGGTCGCGCTCGGGCTGACCATGAAGAAGGACCGGCTGCGGGTGGAGACCGCCATGGGCGTCATCCCCATCGAGCTCGACCACGAGGACGACGCCACGGCCGTACGGATGCGGCAGCCGGTGCCCACCTGGGAGCCGTACCGGGAGAGCGCGGAGCTGCTCGCGGCGCTCGGCGTCGACGCGTCCGTGACCCCGGTCGAGGTCTACCACAACGGCCCGCGCCACGTGTTCGTCGGCCTGGAGAGCGTCGAGGCGCTCTCCGCCCTGCGCCCCGACCACCGCGCCCTGTCCGCCTTCCCGGACATGGCCGCCAACTGCTTCGCCGGCTCCGGCACGCACTGGCGCACCCGGATGTTCTCGCCGGCGTACGGCGTGGTCGAGGACGCGGCGACCGGCTCGGCGGCCGGCCCCCTCGCGATCCACCTCGCCCGGCACGGCCTCGCCGCGTACGGGCAGGACCTGGAGATCCTCCAGGGGGTCGAGATGGGCCGCCCCTCGCCGATGCGGTCGCACGCCGAGGGCGAGGGCGACCACGTCCGCACGGTGCACGTCGGCGGCCACGGCACCGTCGTCGCCCGCGGCGTCATCTACGTCTAGAGAGGCCCCAGTCCAGTGAGCACGACCACCACAGGCAACAGCAGCAGGTTCGAATCCCTCAGCGGCGAGACGGACCTCGACTTCCCCGAGTACGACGCGTACGACACCGCCGCACCCGAGCCGATGGCGCTGCTGCGGACCTGGCTCGACCGGGCCCGGGAGCACGGCGTGCGCGAGCCGCAGGCCCTCGCGCTCGCCACCGCCGACGCCCGCGGCCGCGCCTCCACCCGCATCATCGCGATCAGCCGCGTCACCGACCGCGGCCTCGTGTTCATGAGCCACACCAGCAGCCAGAAGGGCCGCGAGATCGCCGCGACCGGCTGGGCCTCCGGACTGCTCTACTGGCGCGAGACCGCCCAGCAGATCAGCGTCTCCGGCGAGGTGGAGCAGCTCGGCGACGCCGAGTCCGACGCCCTCTGGTACGGACGCCCCGTCCCGATGCACGCGATGTCGACGGCCGCCCATCAGAGCGAGACCCTGGACGACGTGGCCGCGCTGCGCGCCGAGGCCACCCGCCTGGAGGAGATCGGCGAGCCGCTGCCGCGCCCCGAGCGGTTCGTCGGTTACGTGCTCGTGCCCTCCGCCGTGGAGTTCTGGTCGGCCGCCTCCGACCGGCTGCACCGCAGGCTCCGCTACGACCGGCTCGACGACCAGAGCTGGCGCACGAGCCGGCTGCAGCCGTGAGGGGCGCCGAGAGCGGGGCCGACCCCGCCGACCCGGACGTCGTCGTCGTCGGGGCCGGGATCGGCGGACTGACCACCGCCCTCAGCCTCCACGCGGCCGGCATACGGACGACCGTCCTGGAGCGGACCCGCCGGATCCGCCCCCTCGGCGTCGGCATCAACATCCAGCCGCACGCCGTCCGGGAGCTGACGGAGCTCGGACTCGGCGACGACCTCGCCGCCCTCGGCGTCCCGACCGCCGAGATGGTCTGGGTCGACCAGGCGGGCGTGCCCCAGCACCGCCAGGACCGGGGGGCCGCCGCGGGCTACCACTGGCCGCAGTACTCCGTCCACCGCGGCGAACTCCAGATGCTGCTGCTCGCCGCGGTGCGCGACCGGCTCGGCCCCGACGCCGTACGGACCGGGACGGCCTTCGAGGCCGTCCACCAGGACGAGCACGGGATACGGGCCAGGGTGCGGGACCGGGAGACCGGCGCGGAGACGGAGATCGCCGCGGACCTGCTCGTCGGCGCCGACGGCCTGCACTCGGCGGTACGGGCCGGGCTCCACGCGGACGAGGGCCCGCTGCACTGGTCCGGGACCATGATGTGGCGCGGTGTCACGGAGACCGACGCGTTCCTCACCGGCCGCACCATGATCCACGCCGACGCCGGCCGCGGCGCCCGCCTGATCGCGTACCCGATAAGGCCGGGAGCGGCGGACCGGGGCCGCTCGCTGACCAACTGGGTCTGCATGGTGTCGGTCGCCGAACCCCAGCCGCTCGACGGCTCCGCCGGCTGGAACCGCGCGGGCCGCGTCGAGGACGTCCTGCCGCACTTCGCCGACTGGGACCTCGGATGGCTCGACGTGCCGGCGATGCTGACCGGCGCCGAAAGCATCCTCGAGTACCCGATGGTCGACCGGGACCCGCTGGCGGTCTGGGGCGACGGCCGGGTGACGCTGCTCGGCGACGCCGCCCACCCGATGTACCCCGTCGGGGCGAACGGCGCCTCGCAGGCGATCGTCGACGCCCGCGTCCTCGCGTACGAGCTCGCCACGACGGACGACCCGGTCGCCGCCCTGCGCGCGTACGAGGACCGGCGCCGGGCCGCCACCACCGGCGTCGTGCTCGCCAACCGGAGGATGGACCGGTCGAAGCCGAAGAACACGGCCGGTCAGGCCGGCCGGGCCGCGCCCGAGGGGATCTACGCCAGGATCGCCACCACGTACCGGAACACCACCGGTGACGACGCGGCCGAACTCAACGCGCGTGCCTCGCTGCACCCGCCGATCAGGAAGGGAACACCGGCATGACAGCCAAGCCCGTGGACGTGACCGCCGCCTACTACGCGGCCTGGAAGGTCAAGGACTTCGACACCCTGCGCTCCCTGCTCGCCGAGGACGTGGACTTCATCGGCCCGTACGGCAGCGCGACCAGCGCCGACGAGTTCCGGGCGAAGATCGAGGTGGCCTCGGAGATCAACACGGACATCGTCGTCAGGAAGGTCTTCAGCGACGGCCCCGACGTGCTGACCTGGTTCGAGCTGCACACCACCGTCGCCGAGCCGGTCCAGGTGGCCACCTGGAGCCACGTCGTGGACGGCAGGATCGCCCGGCAGCGGGTGGCCTTCGACCCGCGCCCGATCACCGGCTAGAGGACGCGCGGGCGGCCGGACCCGCCCCCGGTCACCGGCCGCCCCCCGGCCCGGTGTGGTCCGGCCCCCAGGGCCACCGACCGCACCCGGTGCCGGGGCCCCGCCCGCGGCGGGCCCGGCGGAGCCCGTTGTGCCGCGACGACAACCCGGCGGCCCAAGCGGGTGGCCCCTGTACCTCGCCCCCGGCACCCCCCGGCGGCCAGCCTTGTGGAGGCGGTTCAAGAGGGCCGTCACGGCAGGCAGCGCATGAAGGGGGTTTCTGTGAGCGTCCCCGCTGACAGGATCATGTCTGTACGGAACGTACGGGACCTGCGGGTTCGCCGCGGCATTCCGGAGCAGCGCGCCGCGGCGGAGAGCAGGTCCGAACGCGAACTCGTCATCCAGGACCTGAGCGCGGCCCTGTTCGCCTCGCTCCCGCGCCGGGACCAGCGGCGCAAGGGCGAGCAGTACCTGCGCGGCCTGCTCGCCGCGCAGGGGCGCAGGTCGATCCGGAACGTCGCGGCCTGTCTCGGCGACCCGACCCTGGAGCAGAGCCTGCACCACTTCATCTGCAACTCCACCTGGGACTGGATGCCGGTGCGCGAGGCGCTCGCCGACTGGCTCGGCCGGGCGATCGGGCCGCAGGCCTGGGTGGTCCGGCAGATGTCCATACCGAAGTCCGGCCGGCATTCCGTGGGCGTCGGCCGGGGCTTCGACCTCCACCGGGACCGCACCTTCCACGGCCAGCAGGCGTTCGGCGTGTGGTCGGCCTCCGAACAGGCGAGCTCACCGGTGACCTGGCGGCTGCTCCTGGGCGAGACGCAGGACGAGTGCGCGGGCACCGCGGCCCTCGACTTCGCCCGCCTCTTCGACGCCGACCGGCGCCCCGTCGTGCTCGACACGCCCGCGAGGGACCCGGAGGCGGTGATCCGCCGCTTCGACGAGGCCGGCGTGCCCGTCCTCGTACGCATCGGAGGCGATGCCCGGTTCACGGTCCGCGAGCCGGCCCTGCACGGACTCGACCGGGGCGCGCTCCCGGCCCGGCGGATCCTCGACGCGGCCAAGGGGCTGCGCAGGCCCACCGGCCAGGCCGACCCGGCGGCGCCCTCGGGCGTACGGCACGTGCCCGCCGCCAAGGTGCGCGTGGGGCTGCCGGGCCGCGTGCAGCACATCGAGCGGGGGCTCGTGCTCCTCGGGGAGTGGGACGACCCCCGGCGGCCCGCCGCCCAGCTGTGGGTCACCAACATGGCCAAGGCGCCCGCGCCGGTGCTGCTGCGGCTGACGCGGCTGACCGACCGGGTGGCGCAGGACCTGTCGGGCTTCGGCGACCGGGCCGGACTGCGGGACTTCGAGGGGCGGTCCCTGCGCGGCTGGCACTGCCACATCACCCTGGCCTCGGCGGCCCACGCCGTCGAGGTCCTGACGGCGGGCGGCCGGGGCGCCGAGCGCTACTTCCACGAGGCCTCGGCCTGACCTCCGGGTCCGGGCGCGCGCCGCCGCCGCAGGACGTCCCGGGCGCGCGCAAGGCGCAGCGCGAGCTGGACGTCGACCGAGCGTCCGGGCTTCTGCCAGCCGGCCCCGAGGAGTTCGGTGATCCGTTCGAGGCGGCGGACGACCGTGTTGGGATGGACGTGGAGGGCGGCGGCCGCGCGGGTCGGGCTGTTGCCGGAGGTGAAGTAGGCCTCGATGGTCGGGACGAGCCCGGCCGACCGCTCCGCGTCGTGGTCGAGGACCGGGCCGATGACCGAGGCCACGAACCCCTCGACGTCGTGGTCATCGGAGAGCAGCACCCCGAGGAAGCCGAGCTCGTCCATCGAGGCCGTGCTGCCCGCGCCGTCCAGGGCGATCATGGCGTCCAGGCAGCGCTGCGCCTCCTGGTAGACGGCCGAGACGGACCCGAGCCCGTCCGCGGGACCCGCGGCGCCGACCGTGACGGGCCGGCCGAGCAGCGGCGACAGCTCGTCGGACACGGCCTGCGCGGCGGCCGAGGCGTCCGAGCCCGGCAACAGCAGCACGATGGAGCACGAGTTCACGGTCTTGAGCCCGGAATGCCGGTAGGCGTACGAGGACGCCCAGACGACCGCCTTGCCGTGCTCGCTGCCCTCCGGGCGGGCGAGCACCACCACGTACGGACCGTCGGGATCCAGGCCCAACTGCCGCGCCCTGGTGGCGAGCTGCTGGGGCGCCCGGGCCGGTCCCGCGAGCAGACCCTCCAGGAACTCGTCGCGGATCGGCCCTGCCGCCACCGCCGTACTGCGCTGCACCACGAGCAGCAGCGCCACGGCCTGCGCGACGAAGCGGAAGAACCGCTGCGCCTCGGGGCCCGGCGGCTGCGCGACCCGGAGCAGCACGACACCGAGATGCTCCATCCCGGCGCTGACGGGCGTCGCCCACAGGGTCTCCGACAGGGCGACGGGCCCGCGCGCGGCATGCGTCTCCAGGGCGGCCCGGTGCGTCAGCGCCTCGTCGAAGGAGGCCCCCTCCTCGGTGGTCGTCAGGATCCGCCCGTGCGCGTCGACCACCGCGAGCGTGGCGCCCAGCGCCTCGGCCGCCGTCGTCGCGACGTCACGCAGATCGCTGCCGTCGAGGACCTGGGCGATCAGCCGGGACCGGACGTCGTTCAGGTACGCCATCCGCGCGATGGTGCCGCGCGCCTTGAGGCCCGACGCCTCCAGCTCGGCGATCTCCGTCTGCGTACGGTCGAGGAGATGGGCCCGCTCCAGGGCGACCGACGCGAAGTCCGCCAGGGAGCGCATCACGCTTATCTCGTTGGGCGTGAAGTGGCGCACCACGCGGTCCGCGCCGTACAGCGCGCCGATGGGGTTGCTGCCCTGGAAGATCGGCACCGCCATGATCGCGTGCAGGCCCTCCGCGCGCACCACCTCGTCGACCCCCTTCCCGTGCGGGATCCGGTCGTCGTTGAGGTAGTCCGCGGTCCAGAACGGAGCGCCCTTGTCCTGCGCCATCTCGCCGAGGCCGCGGCTCTCCTCCACCACGAGGCCGACGTTGAGCGCGGTCGTGTCGCCGTCCGAACTGTGGATGTACGAGCCGCCGTCGGGCTTGCGGAGGCTGATGTACGCCATGTCGAAGCCGATGAGCCGGCGGGCCCGGCTGGTGATGACCTTGAGCAGCCCGTCGGGGTCGTACGGGGTGGTCATGTCGTGGACCGTGTCCACCAGGGCGGCCATGACCGCCTCGCGCTGCCGGCGCTGGTTCGCGGAGGAGTGGATGTCCAGGGCGAGCCGCGTCGCCCGCTCCAGTTCGGCGAGCTGCCCCGGCGGCAGGGGCTGCCGCCTGCCCCGGTGCAGGAGCTCCTCGAAGGCGCTGGGCGGCGACTCCTGTGCGAGCAGTTCCAGAACGGCCAGCGCCGGGGCGTCGTCCGACGCCTCGTCCTTCCCCATGATGCTTTCCCCCGTGGTGTCGATCGGTTTGCCGGTCTTCGTCGGACCTATGATTCCCCGTAAAGTCGATCATGAAGCTGACCTGCGATGTGACGTTCTCGATGGTGCCTCGGCACAATCCCGGGGCGGCGCGTTGTCGTGCGGCCACCTTCCGGGCTCCGACCGGCTCGGAAAGGATTCAGGAGGGCGTCGTGAAGAGTGGCGCTCGTCACGGGGAAAAGGGGGCGGGATGACCCAAGTCGACCAGTACGTGAGGTCGCTGGAGCGGAGCCGGGCATCACTTCTGCGAACGGACCGGCCGAGAACCTTCGCCATGGCGGACCGCGAGTGGGACCTGCTCGACGGCGTGTTCGCCCCGCCCTTCTCGCCGTCGACCGGGGTGGCCATGGAGCTGCTCGGCCTCACCGGGCCGGACCGGGCGCCCTGGCGGGGCTCGTTCCTGGAGGTCGGGTGCGGCACCGGCATCATCGCCGTCTCCGCCGCCCTGGCGGGCTGCGACCGGGTGACGGCCCTCGACATCAGCGAACAGGCCGTGCGGAACACCGGGATGAACGCGGCGCGTCACGGGGTCGCGGACCGTGTGAAGGTCCTGCACAGCGACCTGTTCGACGGGCTCGCGGGCGGTGACGGCGCGGACGGGCTCGCGGGCGGTGAGCGCTTCGACACCGTCTACTGGCACTCGAACTTCGTCCTCGCCCCGTCCGCCTACCGCTACGAGACCATGCACGAGCGCGCGTACGTGGACCCCGGCTACCGGGCCCACCGCCGCTTCCTCGCCGAAGCCCCCTCGTACCTGGCCGAGGGAGGGCGGGTCCTGCTGCACTTCAGCGACCGCGGCGACCTCGCCTCACTGCACGCGATCGCCGAGGAGTGCGGCCGGGAGCTGCGGGTGCTGCGCGGCCGGTCGGACCGTGAGGGCGGGGACGCCGTCGAGCACACCCTCTTCGAGATCGCCTCGGCCGGCTGATCCCGGCGGGTCCCCCCACTGTCCACGAAGGCCCGTGCAAACACACAGAGTTGCGAAAGAACCCGTGCGAACTCTCCTCATAGACAATTACGACTCCTTCACGTTCAACCTCCACCACTACCTCGCCGAGGTGAGTGGAGTCGAGCCCGTGGTCATCCGCAACGACGACCCCACATGGGACAGCTCACGGCTCGCCGAATTCGACAATGTCGTGCTTTCTCCCGGCCCCGGAAACCCCTCCAGAGCGGCCGACTTCGGAATCTGCAAGGAGATTGTCGAAAGCGCGGACATTCCGCTGCTCGGTGTCTGTCTCGGACATCAGGGCGTGGCACTGCTCCACGGCGGAACCGTCGCCCGCGCCCCGGAACCGCGCCACGGCCGCACCTCGCCGGTGTTCCACGACGGCACCGGCCTGTTCCGGGGCATCCCCTCGCCGTTCGAGGTGGTGCGCTACCACTCCCTGACCGTGACGGACCTGCCGGAGGAACTGGAGGCCGTCGCGTGGACGGCGGACGGTGTCCTCATGGGGCTCCGGCACCGCGACCGGCCGATCTGGGGGCTGCAGTTCCACCCCGAGTCGATACTCACCCGGCACGGCCACGACCTCCTCGCCAACTTCACCGAGGCGACCCGCGAGTGGCACGCCGCCCGGGGCAGGGCCGTGACCGTGGGCGCGCCGTCGCCCGCCGTCGCCCGCACGGAGGCACCGGTGGAGGCGCCGGTGGAGGAGCCGCGGCGCCTGCGGGTGCTGACGGAGCAACTGCCCACCGACTGGGCCGACGAGGCCGCGTACCACCGGCTCTACGGCGGCAGCGAGCACGCCTTCTGGCTGGACAGCAGCCGGCCCGACGCCGACGCGGGCCGCTTCTCCGTCATGGGCGACGCCTCGGGCCCGCTCGCCCGGGTGGCCAAGGCCGACGTGTGGAGCCACACCGTCACCGTGCGCTCGGCCACCGGCTCGGAGATCATCACGGGCGGCTTCCTCGACTGGCTCGACCGCGACCTCCGCTCCCTCCGCACCGAACTCCCCGACGTCCCCTTCGGCTTCGCCCTCGGCTGGGTCGGCTACCTCGGATACGAGCTGAAGGCCCAGTGCGGCGCCGACGCGGCCCACCAGGCCGAGGACGCCGACGCCGTCATGGTCTTCGCCGACCGCGCCCTCGTCCTCGACCACGCCACGGGCACCAGCCACCTGCTGGCCCTGGCCGAGGACGGCGACGAGACCGAGGCCCGCGCCTGGCTGCGTACCGCACGACGGGCACTGGAGTCGATCGCGGGCCTCCCCGCCGTCGACCCGCCCGCGCCCTCCTCCGTCTCCGGGATCCGGCTGCGGCACGACCGCGACGCCTACCTGCGGCTGATCGACTCCTGCCACGAGGAGATCGCCGCGGGGGAGACGTACGAGGTCTGCCTCACGAACCGGGCCGAGGCCGACCTGGACCTCGACCCCTGGGACGCGTACCGCGCGCTGCGCCGCTTCAGCCCCGCCCCGTACGCCGCCCTGCTGCGCTTCGGCCGGCTGTCGGTGCTCAGCACCTCGCCCGAGCGGTTCCTGCGGGTGGACGCGGACGGCCTCGCCGAGTCCAAGCCGATCAAGGGGACCCGGCCGCGCGGCGCGACACCGGAGGCGGACGCGGCGATCGTCGCGGGCCTGCGGTCCGACGAGAAGGACCGCGCGGAGAACCTGATGATCGTCGACCTGGTCCGCAACGACCTCGGGCGGCACGCCGAGCTCGGCTCGGTCGAGGTCAGGAACCTCTTCGACGTCGAGTCGTACGCGACCGTGCACCAGCTCGTGAGCACGGTACGGGCCCGGCTGCGCCCGGACCGCAGCGCGGTGGACTGCGTACGGGCCGCGTTCCCCGCCGGTTCGATGACGGGCGCTCCGAAGATCCGCACCATGCAGATCATCGACCGCCTGGAGGCCGGCCCGCGCGGGGTCTACTCCGGTGCCATCGGCTACTTCTCGCTCTCCGGCGCGGCGGACCTGAGCGTCGCCATCCGCACGGCGGTGCTCACGCCGGGGCGCGTGCGCTACGGGGTCGGCGGGGCGATCGTCGCCCTGTCGGACGCGGAGGCGGAGTTCGAGGAGACGGCGGTCAAGTCGGCCCCGCTGCTGATGCTGACGGGCGCGGAGTTCCCCGGCCGGCGGGAGAAGTCGGTACGGGGCTGAAGGGCCCCGCCTCAGTGCGCGGACCGGCGGCCGCGACCGGTCCGCGCACCCTGCTCCAACAGCCCCGCCGGGCCCGACTCCCGGTACCGGTCGACGAGTTCGCCGAGCAGGCGCTCGGTCTCCTCGCCGTCGGGCGTGTAGATCCACATCTTGGTGTCGGGGGCGGACGTCATGACGCACCCGGTCGCGATCACGCTGAGCTGGTCGCCGTCGACGGTCCAGAAGGACTTGCGCCGGGTGACCGACGAGGCGACCTCGTGCCGGGCCCACATCTCGGCGAAGCGCGTACTGCGTTCGGAGAGCTGCCGGATGAACTCGGTCCAGTGCGGGTCGCCCAGGTG
Organism: Streptomyces nymphaeiformis; assembly: GCF_014203895.1. Taxonomy (GTDB): domain Bacteria; phylum Actinomycetota; class Actinomycetes; order Streptomycetales; family Streptomycetaceae; genus Streptomyces; species Streptomyces nymphaeiformis. The sequence goes on from NZ_JACHJY010000001.1 coordinate 336,308, forward strand.
GCGGCCCGACTCGGCCCGCAGCTGGGCGACCATGAACGAGACCTCGCGCTCCCACTCGACGAGCGGCTGCAGGTGCTCGTCGGAGGTGAACAGGTGCCGGAGCACGTTGCGGTCCGGCGGCGGCAGCAGCGCGAGGCCCGGATCGAGGGCCGCGTACGCGTCGTTGAAGGCGAGCACGTCGTAGCGCGCGGTCACGATGCTCGCCGGAAGCGGGGTGAGGGCGTCCAGGATGGTCTGGTGCTCCGGCGGCTGCGGCGCCCGCGCCGACACGTCCAGCGGCACGCCGGGGACGTCCGCCAGGCGGTAGAGGTGGTCGCGCTCGGTCCGGTCGAGGCGCAGCGTCCGGGCGATCGCGTCGAGCACCTGGACGCTGGGGTTGATCCGCCGGCCCTGTTCGAGCCAGGTGTACCAGGCGACCCCGATGCCGGAGAGCTGCGCGACCTCCTCGCGGCGCAGGCCGGGCGTCCGGCGGCGGGTGCCCCGGGAGAGGCCGACGTCCTCCGGGTCGATGCGCTCGCGGCGGAGCCGGAGGAACGCGCCCAGCTCGGAGCGCCGCCGGGCGGCCTCGCCGCCTGCGGAACCGGAGTCGGAGGCGGGGTCGATGGGCGAGGCGGGCGTCACCACCCCAGTGTGCCGGACGGCTTCGTTCCGTAGCCAGATACCCCCAGTACCGGGATAACTGGATATCTGGTACCCGAATATCAGTACCAGGATCATCGGCCTCATGAGTGAGTCGACACAGAGCCGGCCCGTCGAGGCCCGCCTCGCAGCCACCCCACAGCCCGCCCCGGACGACGCCGAGCGGAACCGCCAGAACAACCGCATGCTGGTCGTGATGCTGGGCGCGGTCTTCATGGCCCTGCTCGACTCGACCATCGTGAACGTCGCCACACCGACCATCCGTACCGACCTCGGCACCACCGGCTCGGCGCTCCAGCTGATCGTCTCCAGCTACACGATCGCGTACGCCACGCTCCTGGTCACCGGGGCCCGCCTCGGCGCCCGCAACGGCTTCCGGGCGATGTTCCTCTTCGGCCTCGTCACCTTCACGGCGGCCTCGCTCGCCTGCGGCCTCGCGCCGAACGCGGCGACGCTGATCGGCGCGCGCGTCGTGCAGGGCGTCGGCGCGGCGATGATGATGCCGCAGATCTACAGCATGATCCAGCTGCGCTTCGAAGGCGCCGCCCGGGGCAGGGCGCTGAGCCTGTACGCGGCCGTCATCGGGCTCGGCGTCGTGGTCGGCCAGGTCGCCGGCGGCTTCCTCGTCAGCGCGGACCTGTTCGGCGCCGGCTGGCGGCCGGTGTTCCTGATCAACGTGCCGGTGGGCGTGGTCCTGGTGATCGCCGGACTCCGGCTGCTCCCGCAGGGCAAGCCCCCGAAGCCCAAGGGCCTCGACCTCCCCGGCCTCGTCACGCTGACCGCCGCGCTCCTGCTGCTCGTCGTGCCGCTGGTGATGGGCCACGAGCAGGACTGGCCGCTGTGGATGAAGATCTCCCTCGTCGCCTCGGTCCCCGCGTTCGTCCTCTTCGCCCTCGTCGAGCGCGCGGTCGCGCGCCGCGGCGGCGCGCCGCTGGTGCCGGCGCGGGTCCTCAAGACGCCCGGCCTGGTGTCCGGCGCGTCCGCGAACTTCTTCGCGATGGCGGGGTACGCGGGCTTCCTGTTCGCCTTCTCGCAGTACATGCAGTCGGGGCTCGGCGAGTCCGCGACCCGGACCGGCCTGACGTTCGCGCCGCTCGCGATCGGCGTCGCCACCGGCAGCCTCACCTGGCAGAAGGTGCCCGAGCGCTTCCACCGGGCGATGATCGCCACCGCGTGCGTGGTCGCCGCCCTCGGGTACCTCGGCATCGGCTTCGACATGCGCTCGGGCGGGCACGGAGGCATCGCGCTCCCGGCCCTCCAGCTGGTGGTCGGCATCGGCATGGGCTACATCACGAGCCCGCTGCTCACGGTGGCCCTGGCCCAGGTGAAGCCCGCCGACGCGGCGGACGCCAGCGGCGTGATGACCACGACCGCGCAGGTCGCGCAGGTGCTCGGCGTGGCGACGTACGGCAGCGTGTACCTGAGCTCGGCCGACGGCGGGGCGGCCGACTCCTCGGCGCACGCCGTCTTCGTGACCGCCGTCCTCGTCACGGTCGGGGCGCTGGTCAGCGCGCTGGCGGCCCTGAAGCTGCCGCGCAGGCAGCACGACTGACTCCTGTCCCCCCAACTCCCGGAGAACGGAGTCCCCATGGCAGTCGCCGGTCTCGTGACGGCACGCATCCGGGTCGGCGGGTCGCCCGGCACCGATCCGTACGAGGTGCTGATGGGCCGCCAACTGCTCAGCGAGGTACCGGAGCTGATCGGGCAGGAGGCCAGGCGGGTGGCCGTGCTGCACCCGGAGGCGCTGGCCGCCACGGCCGAGGCGCTCCGGGCCGATCTGACCGCCCAGGGGTACGAAGTGCTCGCGATCCGGCTGCCGGACGCGGAGGACGCGAAGACCGCCGAGGTCGCCGCGGACTGCTGGAAGGCACTGGGCCGGGCCCGCTTCACCCGCACGGACGTGATCGTGGGCGTGGGCGGCGGCGCCACCACGGACCTCGCGGGCTTCGTCGCCGCGACGTGGCTGCGCGGGGTGCGCTGGATCGCGGTGCCCACGACCACGCTGGCCATGGTGGACGCGGCGGTCGGCGGCAAGACCGGCATCAACACGGCCGAGGGCAAGAACCTCGTCGGCGCCTTCCACCCGCCCGCGGGCGTCCTGTGCGACCTCGCCGTCCTGGAGTCGCTGCCGGCGCACGAGTACGCGGGCGGGCTCGCCGAGATCATCAAGGCGGGGTTCATCGCGGACCCGGTCATCCTCGACCTGATCGAGGCGGACCCGGCCGCGGCCCGCACCCCCGCCGGCCCGCACACCGCCGAACTGATCGAGCGGTCCATCCGGGTCAAGGCCGGCGTCGTCTCCTCCGACCTCAAGGAGAAGGGCCGCCGGGAGATCCTCAACTACGGCCACACCCTCGCCCACGCCATCGAGAAGAACGAGCACTACCGCTGGCGGCACGGCGCGGCCGTCTCCGTCGGCATGGTCTTCGCCGCCGAACTGTCCCACCTCACGGGCCACCTCGACGCCACGACCACCGCCCGCCACCGCACCCTCCTGGAGTCGGTGGGCCTCCCCCTCACCTACCGGGGCGCCCCGTGGCCGAAGCTCCTGGACACGATGCGCCTGGACAAGAAGTCCCGGGGCGACATGCTCCGCTTCGTCATCCTCACGGCCCCCGCCGCCCCCACGGTCCTGGAGGCCCCGGCCCCGTCGGCCCTCCTCGCCGCGTACGAGAAGATCGCCACCTGACCGATTCGACCATCCACATCTGCAAGGGGCGGGACCCGGAGCGTGCCCAGGACCCGTTCCGCGCCGGCTGCGCAACGGCAAGGTCCGTCACCGTCCCTGCCGTCGGCTTGTAGATGCCGGTGGCGTCGGAGAAGGCAGTGGGTGCGGAGAAAATACAGAACCCGTGCAGCCTCCTCCGCGACGTTGGTCCTTCGACCCCGCACCCCGGGGACCGGTGGGAGGAGCGAGCATGGGGACGGTACGGGACGCCGTACTCGACTACGCCGAGGGCACCTTACGGCTGCTGCCCGGCCAGACCGCGGTGACCTCCGCGGTGCTCCAGGGGCCGCCCGCAGCCCTCCTGGAGCGGATTCCGCAGCTGGTGCGCGGTTTCGCGGGCGAACGGACCGACGGCGGGGCCCTGTTCCGCGCGGCGGCCGGACTTCCCGGCGAGACGGCCGCCCCGGGCCCGGCCGCCGGGGCGGACGACGGGCGCGGCTGCGCCCTGGTGCAGTCCCTGCCCGCGCTGAGCCGGGAGTCGGAGGGGAGCGCGATGGCCTCCCGGGCGGACCGGCTCGCCGAGGCCGCCGACCGGCTGCACTGGGAGCTGGCCGAGCACGGGGACCTCCCCGAAGACCCCGCCGCCGGCCGCCTCGCCGCCCGCTACGCGCTCTGCTACGCCGGGGCCGCCCTCCTCTGGCTGTGGCGGGCGGGCGGGGAGAGCCGCCCGGAGTGGACGTACGAGGCCGTGGACGCCGTCCTGGCGGCACTGGAAGACCCCGCTCACGTGCCGGACGTCCCGGCCGCGCTTGCCGTGCTTCCCGCCTGAGGACCGCGGACGGCGCGCTTCAGGCCGCTTCAGGCGGCTTCAGGCGGCGAGTTCACCCGCCAGGACCTGCTGGAAGGTGCGGGTGAGCAGGGGGCCGGGGTCGACGCCCAGCCGGTCGGCGAGCAGTTCCCGGCCGGAGTGGAACTGGAGCAGCGCCGCCGCGGGCTGGCCCGCACGGCACTGGGCGGTCATCAGCAGGCAGCGGAACCGCTCCCGCAGCGGGTACCGGACCACCAGTCCCGTCAGTTCGGCGACGAGCCCGTGCGGCAGCCCGGTGGCGAGCTCCGCCTCGGCCCGGTCCTCCAGGGCGGTCAGCCGGGCCTCCTCCAGCCAGGGGCGTTCCTCCTGGGCCAGCTGCTCGGTGGTGTCGGCCAGGGCCTCGCCCTGCCAGAGGTCGAGCGCCGAACGCAGGACGGCGGCGGCCCGTCGCGCGTCCCCCTGTCGCAGCAGCGTGCCCCCGAGCGCGGTGCGCTCCGCGAACAGGTGGTGGTCGCAGACCAGTTGCCCCGGGACGGCCGACAGGCGGTAGCCGCGTCCCACCCGCTCCAGCCGGGCGGCCCCGTCGAGCGGGGCGCGCAGCCGGGAGGCGTAGGTGTGCAGCTGGGCGACGGAGCGGGCCGGGGGGCGCTCGCCCCACAGGGCGCGGATCAGGCGGCCGTCCGGGACGACCCGTCCCTCGGCGAGCAGCAGTGCGGCGAGGACCGTGCGGGGCTTCGCGCCGCCCAGGGCGTTCTCCGCGCCCCCCGACGCGGCCCGGACGCGGACCGGTCCGAGCAGTGCTGTCTCCAGGAAGGGCGTCATGGGGAGCGACCGTAGGCGGACGGCTCATCCTCTCGGTATCGGCCGCTTATCGGCGGTCCGGGCCGCCCGCTCGGACGGGGCCCGTTCCCCCTGTCGAACTCGTGTTCCACACATTATGATCATGACAACTTTCAGGGAGGGGGGCCCGGGTTGGCGTCGATACGGTTCGGTCTGCTCGGGGCACTCCGGCTGACCTGCGAGGACCGGGAGATCCGGCTCGGCGGCGGCCGTCAGCGTGCGGTGCTGGCCCTGCTCCTGCTGCGGCACGGCCGCACGGTCTCGGTGGACGAGCTCGCGGAGACCGTCTGGGACGGTTCGCCGCCGCCCACCGCCCGGACCCAGATCTCCATCTGCGTCGCCCAGCTGCGCAAGCTGTTCCGGGAGGCGGGCGTCGACGGCGAGGTCATCGCCACCTCCCACCCCGGGTACCGGCTCGACACCGAGGGCCACGGACTCGACCTCGTCGACTTCCTCTCGCTGACCGGGCACGCCTCCGCGCTGGCGGGCTCCGGCCGCTCGGCGGAGGCCGCCGACGCCTACCGCCTGGCCCTCGCCCTGTGGCGGGGCCCCGCCCTGGACGGCCTGACCGGTTACGCGCTGGAGCAGGAGGCCTGCTGGCTGGAGGAGCAGCGGCTGACCGCGCTGGACGGCCACGCCGAACTGCGGCTCGCCCTGGGCCGCCACCAGGAGCTCACCGCCGAACTGGCCGCCCTGGTCAGGGAGCACCCGCTGCGGGAGCGCACCCGGCACTCGCTGATGCTCGCCCAGTACCGCTCCGGCCGCCGCGCCGACGCCCTGGAGACCTTCCGCGTCGGGCACCAGCTGAGCATCGACGAGCTGGGGCTCGAACCCGGCACCGCACTGCGGGAGCTGCACCACGCGGTCCTCTGCGAGGACCCGGCCATCGCGGCCCCGCCGACCGTCCCCGAGCCTGTCGCACCTGTCGCACCTGTCGCACCTGCCGTGCCCGTCGCACACGTCACGGCCGAGGAGTCGGCGGGCCAGCCGGAGACCTCGCCCGCGGACTCCCCGGGCGAGGCCTCCGCCCCCGTCGACCGCGGCCCCGCCCTGCCCGCCCCGCCCCTCGCCCCGTCCGACCTTCCCCCGAACATCCCCTCCTTCACCGGCCGCACCGCCGAGATCGAGGTTCTCGACGCCCTGCTCGACGGCCGCCCCGACGGCGAGCCGCCCCGGGTCGCCCTGGTCACCGGGGTGGCCGGGATCGGCAAGACCGCGCTGGCCGTGCACTGGTCGCACCGTGCCGCCGCCTCCTTCCCGGACGGCTGCCTCCACGTGGACCTGGGCTCCGCCCCGGCCGCCCCCGGCGAGGTCCTGGGCCGCCTCCTGCGCTCGCTCGGCGCGCCCGGCGAACGGCTGCCCGACGACGAGGCGTCCCGGATCTCGCTCTACCGCAGGCTGCTGCGAGGCCGCCGGGTCCTCGTCGTCCTGGACGACGCCTCCTCGTTCGCGCAGGTCGCCCCGCTGCTGCCGGCCAACGGCGGCTGCTGTGTCGTCGTCACCAGCCGGGAGAGCATGGAGGAGCTGGTGCTGCGGCACGGCGCCGTCCGGGTGCCGCTCGGGGTGCTGGACCGGGCCGACTCCACCGCCCTGCTCGACCGGATCGTCACCGGCGGCCGTACCGCCGCCTCCCGCGCGCAGACGGCGCGGCTGGCCGAACTCTGCGACGGGCTGCCGCTCGCCCTCTGCATCGCTGCCGCCCGGCTGGCCACCCGCCCGCATTGGACCGTGCGTCGCCTCGCCGACCGGCTCGCCGACGAGCACCGCCGCCTGGACGAGCTCAGCCTCGGCGGGAGCAGGGTCCGGGCCAGCTTCGAGCTGAGCCACGGCTGCCTGTCGCCGCGCCTCGCCTCCGTGTACCGGCGACTCTCCCTGCTGGACGTCCCCGACGTGCCGGCCTGGGCCGTCGCCGCCCTCCTGGACTGCCCGGTGGAGACGGCCGAGCAGTACCTGGACGAACTCACCGACGCCCACCTCCTGGAGGTCTCCGGCCCGGACGCCACCGGCCAGTACCGCTACCGCTTCCAGAGCCTGCTCCGCCTCTACGCGCGCGAACGCGCTCAGGAGGACCCCGACCGCCCGGCCGCAGAGGCGGCCCGGGACCGGGCCCTGCACAGCTGGTTGACCGTCGCCGAGGCCGCCCACCGCCGCGAGTACGGCGGTGACCACTCCGTGGTGCACGGCCCGGCCCCCCGTCCGCACGTCGACCGGGACCTCTTGGACGACCTGCTGGCCCGCCCGCTGGACTGGTTCGACTCCGAACGCCACTGCCTGGTGGCGGCCGTCACCCAGTCCGCCCGGCTGGGACTCGCCGCGCTCGCCTGGGACCTGGCCGCCTCCACCGTCGGCTTCTGCGAGATCCGCAGCAACACCGACGACTGGCGCCGCCTCTGCGAGGAGGGCCTGGCGGCCTCCCGGGCCGCCGGGGACCGGCAGGGCGAGGGCGTGATGCTCGGCGAGCTGGGCGCCGCCCTGCTCTACCGGGGCGAGTCGGAGGCCTCGGTCCGGCTCCTGGAGGAGGCGGACGGCGTACTGCGGGCCGGCGGCGAGGTCTACGGGGCCGCGCTGAACGCCTGCAAGCTGGCCGTCGTGGTCCGCCAGCGGGGCGACGCGGGCGCGGCACGCGCGCTCCTGGACGGGGCGCTGCCCGCGCTGCGGGCCGCCGGGGACCTCTCTGCGCAGGCCCACGCGCTCAACAACCTCGCCCAGATCGCCCTGGACGCGGGGGACCTGGAGGAGGCCGTACGCCTCGGCCGGGAGGCGGTCGCGCTGGCCCGGGGGCTGGGCGCGACCCGGGGCGCGGCCCAGGCCTTCCACCGGCTGGGGCGGGCCCTGCTGGCGGCCGGGCGGCTGCCGGAGGCGGAGGAGGCCCTGACCGAGGCGGCCGGAATCGTCCGCGCCAAGCGCGACCGGCTGGGCATGGCCTACGTCCTGCTGGGGCTGGCCGAGGCCCGCCTGCGGGCCGGCCGCGCCGACCGGGCCGACGAGGACCTCACCGCCGCCCTCGCCCTGGCCGAGGAGACCGGCAGCACCGTCCTCATGGGCCGCCTGCACCTGCTCCGGGTCGAACTCGAGGAGGCGCGGGCACCGGGCGCGGTGCTCCCGCAGGAGGTCTGACCCGGGCGGTCGTTCAGTCCCAGGGCTCGGTCTGGACGACGGCCGTCGTCCCGCCGGCGGCGGCCGTCACCGTCGCCCCGCCGGCCACCGCGGTGCCCGCGGCCAGGACGACACCCGTGACGATCGCCGCGACCGTCATGACCGCCTTGACGAGATGCCCGTTCCCCATGTCCCCACGTCCTCTCACCCTCGCCCACCGGACTCCGGCCCCTTGCCGGTCCGTTCCCCGGGCGACTCGCTCTGACATCGGCAGACATTAGGAGAACGGGACTTCGAGTCCTTATCGGTCCGTTATCCGTCCCCTTCCTCGCCCCTCCGACCTGCGGAAAAGGCGCGGCCCCCAGCGGGGAAGCCGGGGGCCGCGCATGCGGGAGTGGTGCGGAGTGGCCGGGTCAGGTCCGGTCGGGACCGGTCAGAACTTCAGGGTCCAGTGGTCGAGCGTCCCGGAGGAGCCGGCCGAGATGTCCTCGACCCGGAGCTTCCACACCCCGCTCGCCGGGGAGGCGGAGGCGTCCACCGTGTAGACCTGCTGGATCACGCCGTTGCCCTCCTCCTCCACGGACTCCTTGACGAGGTAGACCTTGCCGTCCGGGGCGATCAGGTGGACGTCGAGGTCACCGCGCCAGGTGTGGGTGGCGTGCAGGTACACCTGGAGGTTCTTCGGCGCGTTGCCCGCGATGCCGGTGACGGTGACCGGGACCTCGATGGTGCCCGGGTCCGGGACCGCGTGCGGGGTCTGCACCTCGTACGAGGGGAACGTCATCGACCAGGCGTTGAGGGTGCCGACGGAGCCGGGGGACGGGTCGGAGACCTTCAGCGTCCACTTGCCGTCGGCCGGGGAGGCGGAGGCGTCCACCCGGTACGTCTCGCGGAGCACCCCGCCGTTCTCGGTGGCGGCGGTGGAGGTCGAACGCAGCGGGTAGGTCCGGCCGTCGGGGGAGAGCAGGTCGATCCGGACGTCGCCGCGCCACTCGTGGGTGATGTCCACCGCGACCTGGAGGGCGGCCGGGGCCTTGCCGCCGATGCCGTCCACCGTGAGGTCGGAGGTGACCGACCCGCCGTCCGGGACGCTGAGGTTGCCGGTCATGGCGAAGGGGGTGGGGAAGTTCAGCGACCAGCCGAGGAGGGTGCCCTTGCCGCCGGCGGAGGCGTCCGTGATCTGCAGCTTCCAGGTGCCGGAGGCGGGGGAGGCGGAGGCGTCGACGGTGAAGCCGCCGAGCGCGCCGCCCGTCTCCGTGGCGGAGGTGGACTTCAGGCGGTACAGCCGCCCGTCGGGGGCCACCAGGTCGATCTTGAGGTCGCCGCGCCAGTCGTGGCGGCCCTCCAGCTCGACCCGGAGCGCCTTGGGCGCGTTGCCCGGAACCCCGGTGACGGTCAGCGGGGCCTCCAGGGTGCCCGGGTCCGGGATGGTCCGGTCGGTGTCGTCGAAGACCTGGGAGGGACGCGGCCGGGCGGCCGGCTCCGGCTCCGGGGCGACCGTGCCGACGACGGCCTTGCCGACGTCGATCCGGGGGGTGACGGCCCCGGTGTACGTGATCGGCGTGCCGGTGGTGCCCAGCTTCGCCACCAGGTTCGCGAGGGTCTCCGTCGGGTACTTCTGGCGCAGGAGCGCCAGGGCGCCCGTCACGTGCGGGGCCGCCATCGAGGTGCCGTTCTTCGCCGCGTAGCCGCCGCCCGGGACCGAGGACACCACGGACGTGCCGGGGGCCATCACGTCCAGCAGCGGGCCGCGGTTGCTGAACGAGGCCACCTGGTCGTCGTCGGTCGTCGCGCCGACCGTCACCGCCGACGGGACGCAGCCGGGGGCGTTGACCGCGTCGCCGTACCCGTTGTTGCCGGCGGCGACGACGGTCGCCACGCCCACCGAGTACAGGCTGTCGATCACGGACTTGCGGGGGTCGGTGTCGCAGGCCGTGGTCCAACGGCCCGCGCCCAGCGACATGTTGGCCGCGATGATGTCCATGCCGGACTGCTTCAGCGCGTACACCTTCTCCAGCGCCTTGATCTGCGAGCTGGTGAAGCTCAGCACGCAGGGGCTGTTGCCCGCGCCGCAGTAGTCGTCGGAGTCGAAGCGGGAGAACACCTGCATCGCCACGATGTTCGCGCCCGGGGCCACGCCGCGCTTGGGGGCGCCGCTCAGGCCGGTCCCGTCGCCGGCGGCTATGCCCGCCACGTGGGTGCCGTGCGAGCAGGCCGCGCCCAGTTCCGCGCAGCTGCCCGCGTCGGCGTCGGCGCTGCCGGCGCCCTCCTGGGACGCCTCGCCGTTCGGGCAGAGGCTGGTCGCGCCGTAACTCTCGTCGTTCACCGAGAAGCACGCCTCGGCCGTCACCCGGCCGCCCAGGAAGGGGTGGTTCTTCGCGACACCGGTGTCGATCACCGCGACCGCCGTGCCCGCCCCGGTGGCACCGGCGGCGAAGGCCTTGTCCGCGCCGATCCGGACCGTCGACTCGTCCAGCATCGGGGCGACCGGGACGTCCTCCGTCACGCTCACCACGTCCGGGTTGGAGCGGAGTTCGGAGAGTCCCGCCTGGTTCACCGTGAGGGTGACCATCGGCAGCCGGTCGTACGCCACCTCCGTCTCCCCCGCCGTGGCGGCCGTGGCCACGTCGGAGCGGGTCTGGGTCACCACGTTCACCCGGACCGTGCCGCCGCCCGCGGTCCCGGTCTCCAGCGCCGGGTCCACCGGGACCTCGTCGGCGGCCGCCGGGGCCACCCCGACCAGGGGCACCAGGCCCGCCGGCAGTGCGCCGAGCAGCAGGCCCGAGGCCATCGCGACGGCCACAGCAGATCTCTTCACGACAGGCTCCAGGGAGTAGGCACCGAGCGGGCGGTGCCGCGGCGGTAAAAAAGGGGGGAGAGGGGGGGGCAACTCGCTGTTGAGGCCCGCGAGTTCAGGGCCGGAAGTTCAAGGGGGCGGGGCCGTGTGATCAGGCCCCGGGGCGGGGACCGGGCAGCAGCGTCGGTTGCTCAGCTGCCCGGTTCCCCTGCGGTCGCGCGGCCCGTCAGGTGGCGTCGGCACCGTTCTTCGGGTGACCGCCGTAGAAGACACCGAGGTAGTACGAGTACGCGGTGGAGCGGCAGGCGCTCTTCCAGAAGTACGCCGGGCAGGTGTTGTAGTAGAGCATGTTGTAGAACGCGACGTCGGTCGCGATGCCCTTGTTGCGGTCCAGGTAGTAGCGGTAGCCCTTGTAGGTGTTGCCGATCGTCCCGTAGCCGTAGTCGTGCGAGTCACACGCGGTACGGAAGTCCCAGCCGCCGGGCGTGTCGGAGGCGCTGGTGCAGTGGTCCTTGTAGATGCCCATGACCCAGGCGCCGGTCGGGGTCCTCTTCCAGCTCGGGTTGCGCCAGCCGTAGTGGGCGACCTTGGTCGCGCAGCCGCTGTACTGGTACCACATCCACGTCTCGGGACGGGAGCAGTAGCTCGGGTAGGCCTGGGCGGAGGTGATCTCACTGCCGGCGAAGTCCTCGGCGGCCGGGGCGACGCCCTCCGCCTGGGCCAGGCTGGGGGCGCCCTGGACGGCGCTTCCGGCCTCCGGGCGGATGCCGGTGGTCTCCACCGACTGCGGGGCGGCCGCGTCACCGGAGTAGGTCAGCTGCCAGGACGCGCCGTCCTCGGCGGAGGCGGAGACCACCCGGTCGGAGGCGTCGTAGCTGTACGTGTTGAGCTGGCCGCCGGACGCCGGGTCGACGACCTTGCGGAGCAGGCCGGAGCCGTCGTACGAGTAGCGGGCCAGGGTCTGCACGGTCTGGCCGACGGTGACGGTGATGTCCTTGACCTGGCCCGCGACGTCGCCGAGGGTCTGGCCGGAGGCCGTGGTGGCGGCCGCGTAGTTGACCTTCACGGTCTGCGCGGGGATGTCGGCGCGCGCCGGGTCCTTGACCGTGGAGACGCGGCCGACGCTGTCGTAGGTGACCGTCGTCTGCTTGTAGGCGGTGTTGCCGACCGCCGTCACCCGCCAGTTGTCGCCGCTGCCGCCGACCTGCTTCCAGGTGTAGGACGGCTTGAGGGAGGCGGCCGCGATCGGGTTGCCGACGGAGTCCACCGGCACGTCGTCACCGGAGGCGACCTGGGTCAGGTCGACGTTCAGCGTCTCGGTGATCGTCGTCTTCAGGACGCCTGCGAGGTCGTCCCACTGCACGTTCTCCACCAGCGTGGAACCGTCGGACGCCTTGTAGGTGTTGATGCTGCCGCCGTTGGCGCCGGCCACCGAGTCGGTCAGGTCGTAGCGGACGGACTCCGCGGTGTCCAGGTCGGTGGTGGTGATCGAACCGGAGCCGGGGACCAGCTTGCGGTCCAGCTGGCCGCCGACGAACTCGGCCTCCCAGCTGGGACCGAACACCCCGAGGTCGGCGCGGGTGGCCGGGGCGTCCTGGGCCTGGGCGACGCCCGGACCGGTCCCGTCCACCGTGTGGGTGCGGCTCATCAGGCCGTACGACACGTCGTTCTCGGATATCTGGAAGCTGTCGTCGGCCGACTGGTACATGCCCGGGCCGATCAGCTGGATCTCCCCGGTCTCCAGCGCCGGGGAGGGGATGTCCTCGGCGATGGCCGATTGGGGGAGCAGCAGTGCCAGCGACATGGCCGCCACTGCGGGGAGCGCGATTCTGCGCACGTTCGGTTCCTTCGGGTCACCGGCGGCATGCGGTCCAGACCCTCGAGGCCGGCCCCTGTCTCGCCTGTTCGAACCGGTCGTTCTCGGCCGGCGACGAGAAACCTAGGAACCCGCCCCTTCGATCCGTTATGCCTCCGCCATCACCCGCACCGATGCCGCTCCGATGGCACCCGGTTGCCCGTACGGTGACGCCCGCGGACGACCCTCGCGCGTGCCCTGCCGTCCCGCGCCGACTCGTCGCACGGCCCTGTTCCCGTACAGCCATGGCGCCGGTGGTCACTGATCGCGACCTCCGGGTGTGAACGGGCCGGTCGCGGGGGCCACGCACTTGTCGACGACGGTCCCCTCGCCGGCTGCCGAGCCCTCCAGGCAGAGCCGCCCGCCCTTCTCGCGCAGGTCGAGGAAGAAGTGCGTGGTCGCACCGGACCGCTTCAGGTCGTGGATGCGCTCGTCGGCGTAGCCGAGGCCGTTCAGGATCGTCCTGACCTTCGTGGGGGTGGGATCCACCAGATCCAGGAGGGCCCCGGCGACGCGCTCCTCGTGAAGGCCGCCCGCGCACCAGTCACGCGCGTTCAGCTCCACTTCCGGTCCCGCCGTGGGCGCGGTCGGCACGACCATGTCGACCGGCGGCTCCTCGCCGGGCGGTGCCGCCGACGGGCTCGGCGGCGCCACGGGCGGGGCGCCCGGAGGAGGGCACGACTGCTCGATGTGCTCCTGGATCTCCGCGAGGGTCGGAGCAGGCCGCTGACTTCCCACGGCCTCTGCGCGCACGGCCTGCTCTCCGCCGGTGGTCGTCTTCACGGTGCCGCACGCACCGAGTGCCAGCACAGCGAGAGCCGTCATGGCCAGGGTGAGCCGGGGCCGGCGCGAGGAACGGGCGAACATGCCGGCCGAGGAAGGGATTCGTCTCATGTGCACAGCATCTGATCAAGCAGCCCCTTGCGCGTGAGTACGCATACTCACGTGGGCAGGAACAGCACTCAGCCCACGGTGGCCTGGTGGCCGGGGGCTTGGGGGAAGGCACGTGAGGCCGCACTGCCCGAGTACGAGTACAACTCGCCCACGGGCAAGCGCGTGTACGACCTCGCCACACCTGCCTGACGACCTGTCTCGCCAACGGCACCCCGCCCGCGCGGGTCGCCGAACGGGCCGGCAACAGCGCCCCCGCCCTGCTCTCCAGGTACGCCCACCGCGTCACGGACCAGGTCGCCGAACTCCAGCAGCGCATCGAAGAACCCCAGGCCCTGCCCGGTGTGCCGTGCTTTCCCAAGGGCGGCCCTCGGGATCGGCGGCGGTCCGCGCTCGGTGCGTGCGGACCACGGCGACGTCAGCCGCGGCAGCAGCCCGCCGCCGTGTCGTGCTCGGCCAGGGGCGCGGTAGGCGCCGGGGGCGGCGCCGGCCTTGCCGACGTACACCTCCCAGGGCCCCTTGCCGGGGCCGGTGACCCAGACCTCGTCCTGGAGGGCGTAGCAGCAGGAGGTGTCGTTCTCCCCGAAGGCCGCCGGGCCGACGTCCTCGAAGCGGCCGGTGGCGGCGGCGAGGGCCCGTCCCTCCGCGAGGTGACCGACCAGATCGCCGGGGCGGGTGCTCGCGGACGCGATGTTCGGCCGGCCGCCGGCGGCCTCGGCCTGGTCGCGGTCACCTTCGGCCCCCACCCGACCCCCGCCCGTAATCAAGGTCCTCACGATGGAGGCGGTCCAGGCGCCATCACCATGGGCTGCGGGCACGCCTGCCCCGTCTTCCCCGAGAACGCCGCCGGCCTCGCCCTCCACCGGCGGGCCGGCTTCCGCGTGATCGGAACTCGTGAACGCATCGGCCGCCACCACGGCGTCTGGCGCGACGTCCTCCTCCTCGAACGCCGCAGCCCACGGATCACCTGAGAGCGGGAGCGGATCACCAGCCCTCCCCGTCAGAGCAGTTCGCCGGCGGCAGAGAAGAGTGCGCGGACCGGAGCGGCACAGGCGGTGGGCCGTCCCGAAAGCTTCGGGAAGTTTTCGGGAAAACCAGCCACCAGGGATCGTCTATGGCCGGATCCAGCCGGATGGATCCAGCCATCGGAGGCGCCCTGCCCGACTCTGTCGCCCCGGCCGAAAACCATCCCCGACCAGCGAAAAGACCCCTCCCGAAGGAGGGGTCTCGCCGTGCGCCCCCGGCAGGACTCGAACCTGCGGCCAAGTGCTTAGAAGGCACCTGCTCTATCCACTGAGCTACGGGGGCCGGGTGGTGGCCGTGTGGCCAGGAGCCCCTGGTGGGTGGGGTGTGCCTGCCGGGACAAGGATAGGGCTCCGATCGCCTTGGCCCGGTTGCTTCACCTGCGTGGCACGATGTGGAGGTTCGGTGAAGCGAACCGATAATCGCAGGCAGGTGCGATTCGCGCAGCGCTTTTCGCGCCGCTCGGGGCGGGTGTTGTGCACTCGTTATGCCCGACCTTCCGGTCACCGCCCTTCTCTTCGGCGCGCAGGGTCGCAATACGCTTCAAAAACACTCATAAATTGGGCATTCTTCGCATGTGGTGACCTTGGACGAACGGCCTCAGCTGATCGACGCACTCTCCGCCCTGCGCGACCGAGTCGCCGCCGTGCGTCTCCCACTGCCCCTCCCCGACGCGCCCCGCGCCCGCCAGACCCGGGCCGAGTTGCTCGCCCAGCTCGACGACTACCTGGTGCCCCGTCTGAAAGATCCCGACGCCCCGCTCCTCGCCGTCGTCGGCGGGTCCACCGGTGCCGGGAAGTCCACCCTCGTCAACTCCCTTGTGGGGCGCCGCGTCAGCGAGGCGGGCGTGCTCAGGCCCACGACCCGGACGCCCGTGCTCGTCTGCCACCCCGAGGACCACCACTGGTTCGCCGGGATGCGGGTCCTCCCGCAGTTGACCCGCGTCTGGCTGCCCCAGGCCGACGAGGACCACCCCGTCGACGAACCCGCCCCCGAGGAGAACGCGCTGCGCGTCGAGACCGCCGCCTCGCTGCCCCGAGGGCTCGCCCTCCTCGACGCCCCCGACATCGACTCCCTGGTCGTCGAGAACCGGCTCCTGGCCGCCGAGTTGATCTGCGCCGCCGACATCTGGGTCATGGTCACCACCGCCTCGCGGTACGCCGACGCCGTGCCCTGGCACCTGCTCCGTACCGCGAAGGAGTACGACGCCACCCTCGTCACCGTCCTCGACCGCGTCCCCCACCAGGTCATCGGCGAGGTCTCCCGGCAGTACGGGGCCCTGCTCGACAAGGCCGGCCTCGGGCACGTACCCCGGTTCACCATCCCCGAGCTGCCCGAGTCCGCCGGCGGCGGCAGCGGCCTGCTTCCCGACAGCGCCGTCGCCGCGTTCCGCGCCTGGCTCGCCCACCGCGCCCAGGATCCGGCCGCCCGCCAGCAGGCCGCCGACCGCACCGCCTCCGGGGTCATCGACTCCCTCGACACCCGGCTGCCCGAGCTGGCCGGCGCGGTCGCCGCCCAGTACGCCGCCGCCGTCCGCCTCGGCGGCGTCGTCGAGGCCGCGTACGGCGAGCAGGGCCGCCGCGTGCGCAAGGAGCTCGGCCGCGGCGCCGTACTCGCCGGCGACGCCCGCACCCGCTGGCGCGGCTACCCCCGCGACAGCACCGCCGAGGAGCTCCTCGACGCCCTCGCCGAGTCCCTCGCCGCCCTCCTCCACTGCGCGGTCTCCGCCGCCGAGGAGCGCGTCCGGGACACCTGGCGCCGCGAACCCGCCTCAGAGGTCCTCGGCCCGCCGCGGACCGGCGGCGACCGGGAGACGGCCGAGCGGACCGGCGTGGAGGTGCGCCGCTGGCGCCGCGTCCTCGAGGAGCTGGCCGAGGAGGAGGTACGGGGCGTCGACCGCCCCTCCGGGTCCCGAGCCTCCGGGTCCCGTGGCGCCGTCCCCGAGCCCGACACCGTCGCCGCGCTCCTCGCCGCCTCCCTCCTCGGCGGCCGCCGCGCCCGCGCCGCCGGCGAACGCCTCGCCGAACTCCTCGGCGCCCAGTCCGCCCTGCGGCTGCGCGACAAGGGCGGCGAACTCGTCCTCTCGTGCGTCGACCGCGTCCTGCACGCCGAGCGCGACCGCCGCCTCGCCCCCCTCGACGCGCTCGCCGTGACCCCCGAGCCGCAGGCGGAGCTGATCGCCGCGCTCTCCGTACTGCAGAAGGAGAAGTGACGTGGTGGACGACGAGCAGGAGCGCGGCCGCGAGCGCTGGGACGACGGGCTGATCGCGCGACGCGCCGCTGACAAGGCGGCTGACCGGTCCGTAGAGGAGGCGGCGGCCGAGACTCCCGACGAGGACTTCTCCCCGCCCGCCCTCGGCGGCAGCTACGGCGGGCCCCTCCGCGCCCGCCTCGACGCCCTCCACGAGCTCGTCGGACTCTCCCGCACCCGGGTCGAGAGCGAGGCCCTCGCCGAGGCCGGGCGCGTGCTCGACGAGGCCGCCGCCCGTCAGCGGCTCTCCTCCCGGCACACCGTGATCGCCCTCGCCGGAGCCACCGGAAGCGGCAAGTCCACGCTCTTCAACGCCCTCGCCGGCGTGCCCGTCTCCGAGACCGGACTGCGCCGCCCCACCACCTCCGCGCCCATCGCGCTCAGCTGGTCCGAGGGCGCCGCCGGACTCCTCGACCGGCTCGCCGTCCCGAGCAGGCTGCGCCGCCGCCCCCTCGCGGGCGGCGCCGGCGACACCGAGCTCCAGGGCCTCGTCCTCGTCGACCTGCCCGACCACGACTCGGCCGTCACCGCCCACCGCGACCAGGTCGACCGGGTCCTCGGCCTCGTCGACGCCGTGATCTGGGTCGTCGACCCCGAGAAGTACGCCGACGCCGCCCTCCACGAGCGGTACCTGCGGCCCCTCGCCGGGCACGCGGAGGTCACCTTCGTCGTCCTCAACCAGATCGACCGGCTCGGCACCGAGGCGGCCGACCTCGTCCTCGACGACCTGCGCCGCCTCCTCGACGAGGACGGCGTGGCGCTCGGCGAGCACGGCGAGCCGGGGGCCACCGTCCTCGCGCTCTCCGCGCTGACGGGCGAGGGCGTGCCCGAACTGCGCGAGCTCGTCGCCCGGTTCGTCCAGGAACGCACCGCCCCCGAGCGCCGCCTCGCCGCCGACGTCGACTCCGCCGCGGCCCGGCTGCGCCAGGCGTACGTCGCCGACGGGAGGCCCGGCCTCGACGAACGGGCCCGCGACGCCTTCACGGACCGGCTCGCCGTCGCCGTCGGCGCCCAGGCCGCGGGCGAGGCCGCCGAGCGGGTCTGGCGCCGCGGCGCCATCCGCGCCTGCGGCACCCCCTGGCTGCGGCTCTACCGCTGGTACGAGCGGATGCGCGCGCACGGCTCCACCGACCCGCACCTCGCCGCCCCCGCCGAGGACGAGCTGACGGCCCGCCAACGCGTCGAGCAGGCCGTGCGGATCGTCGCCGACGACGCCTCGCGCGGGCTCCCGGCCCCCTGGGCGCAGGCGGTGCGCGAGGCCGCCGCGCGCGGGGCCGACGGGCTGCCGGAGGCCCTCGACGAGCTGACGGTCTCCCTCGGGGACCCGGCGGCCCGGCCGCCCCGGCCCGCCTGGTGGCCCGCGGCCGTCCTCGCCCAGGCGGCGATGACGCTCCTGCAGATCTTCGGCGCGCTCTGGCTGGTGGCGCAGATCGTCGGCGTCGTCCAGCCGGGCCTGCTGCCGCCGGTCCTCGTGATGCTCGGCGGGATCATCGGCGGTCCGCTCGTCGAATGGGCCTGCGAGAGCGCCGTGAAGGGCCCGGCCCGGCGGTACGGGCAGGAGGCCGAGCGCCGCCTGCGGGAGGCGGCCGCCGCCTGCGGCCGGGCCCGGGTCCTCGACCCGGTGGCGGCGGAGCTGATGCGCTACCGGGAGGTCCGCGAGCAGTACGCGACGGTGGTGGGCTCGCGCCCGTCTGCGGCCGCCGCCCGGGTCGTGGGCGGCCGCCGCTCCGGTACGGGCCGGCTGGGCGCGACGCGGGCGGGGGCTCGGGGAAGGTAGGGCGGAGGGGCGCCATCCCCCTTCCGGGTGGGGGAGTTGTCCACAGGTACGGGGCGGTCCACAGGCGCGAGCGGGGTGCGGCCGGCCGCTCCAGCATGGTTCCCACGGGGTGTCCACGCAGCAGGACACCGGGAGAGTGGGGGCGGAACCATGAACGACACGACCGTGACGCTCGTCGGGAACGTGGCGACGGCGGTGGAGTACCGGGACACGGTGACGGGCGGGGTGGCCCGCTTCCGGTTCGCGGTGACCGCGCGCCGCTGGGACCGGGAGCGGGGGCTCTGGACCGATGGGAACACCAGCTTCTACACGGTGTCGGCCTGGCGCTCGCTCGGCGCCAACCTCGCGGCCTCGGTCTCCGTCGGCGAACCGCTCGTGGTGCACGGGCGCCTGAAGGTCCGCGAGGAGGAGCGCGACGGGCAGCGCAAGACCTTCGTGGACGTGGACGCGGTGGCCGTGGGGCACGACCTGAGCCGGGGGACGGCGGCCTTCCGGCGCGCCCCGCGGGCGGAGTCCAGGCTCCAGCCCGAGCCGCAGACCGAGTCCGGGTCCGGGTCCGGGGCGCGACCGGAACAGGACCCGTGGGCGGTGGCGGCGGAGGAGGCGACGGAGGTGAAACCCCAGCTGGTAACCGCGTCCTGACCTTGCGTGGTGGTGATTTGTCGACCAACTCGCCTGGGTGGTAACGATTCCGAGTCGGAATGGTTGTCTGACCGCACGACAGGGCACAGGGGGCTTTCGCGTCCCTAGGATTCCCGAATACTCATGCGGCACGTGAGCCCATCGAGTCTGTGAGTTCTGCTGGCGTGCGCTCCCCCCACGCGAATCGACCAAGTTCGCGGAGCGACGCGCCCGGAGGGGAATCCAATGTTTTCAGTTCGTGGGCGTGGCATTGCCCGCCTGGCAGCCACGATCCTGGTGTCCGGCCTCGTCGCGACCGGTGCGATAGCGACCGCCGGTCCGGCCCTCGCCGATGAAGGTGCCCCGGGTGCCGGCGGTGTCACGGCGAAGTTCGGCGGTTTCACGGAGGACAAGGGCTCCGTCGAGATCACCGAGAAGAACGGCACCAAGTGGTCCGTCGGTGGCGGTCTGTTCAAGATGGAGGTCGATGGCGGGGGCACCCTCTTCACCTACTGCATCGACCTCCGCACCGGCGCGAAGCGCGACTTCGACTACAAGGAAGTCGGCTGGGACGAGTCCTCCCTGCACAACAACGGCAACGCGGGCAAGATCCTCTGGATCCTGGAGAACTCCTACCCGAAGCTGTCCGCCGAGACCCTCGGCGGCAAGGTGGGCGCCGACCTCTCCAAGGGCGAGGCCGCCGCCGGCACCCAGGCCGCGATCTGGACCCTCTCCGACAACGTCGTCGCGACGCCGAAGGACGAGGACGCCGAGAAGCTGAAGGAGTACCTGCTCGAGAAGGCGGTCGAGCTCGACGAGCCGACGGCCTCACTGAGCCTCTCCCCGGCCACCGTCGCGGGCAAGGCCGGCGAGAAGCTCGGCCCGATCACCGTCACCACCAACGCCACCGCCAAGCTCGCGGCCGCCCCGGGCACCCCGGCCGGCGTCCAGGTCGTCGACAAGGCCGGCAAGCCGGTCACCGAGGCCAAGAACGGCGACCAGGTCTACTTCGACGTCCCGGCCGGCACCGCCGACGGCACCGCCGAGCTGACCGCCGAGGCCACCACCAAGGTCTCCCTCGGCCGCGCCTTCGTCTCCATCGACGGCCCCTCGCAGACCCTGATCCTGGCCGGCTCCAGCGACTCCACCGTCACCGCCAAGGCCTCCGCCACGTGGGCCAAGAAGGGTGCCGTCCCGTCCGTCTCGGTCGCGAAGGACTGCGCCAAGGGCGGCCTGGAGGTCATCGCCTCCAACAAGGGCGACGAGGCCTGGACCTTCGACCTGAAGGGCACCTCGTACACGGTCGCCGCCGGTGAGACGAAGAACATCGCCGTCCCGCTCGCCGAGGACGAGGCGTACAAGTTCACGATCACCGGCCCGAACGGCTTCGAGGAGACCTTCGAGGGCGTCCTAGACTGCAAGACGGCCACCCCCGGCCCGAAGCCGTCGGAGACCCCCTCCACCACCCCCTCGGCCACGCCTTCCACCCCGTCGACCACCGCCGGCACCACCGGTGACACCACGGGCGGCACCACGACCGGTGGCGGCGACCTCGCCGAGACCGGCGGCTCCAGCGCCACCCCGATGATCGCCGGCATCGCCGCCGCGCTCGTCGTGGTCGGTGGCGGCGCGGTCTTCTTCCTCCGCAAGAAGAAGACGGCCGGCCAGTAATCCCGGGGGCCACGGACCCAGGCCCCTCGCCACACCAGCGTGACCCCGCACGACCCCGGCCGCACCCGCGCCCGGGGTCGTCGCACGTCCACGGCGGGGAGACGACGAGGAGACGGCGTGGAGGCGGCGCCGAGACCGCGACGAACCGTGACCGCACCGCTACCCAGACGCTCCGAGAACGCGCAGGTCAGGGGCTCCCCCGCCTACTGGTTCGCACCCGGGGGTGGCGGTCAGGCAAGATGGGGTGTATCTGCCCACTCACTCTTTGCCGGACGGTTTCTCTTGGCTGAGTACATCTACACGATGCGCAAGGCGCGCAAGGCGCACGGCGACAAGGTCATCCTGGATGACGTGACGCTGAGCTTCCTGCCGGGCGCGAAGATCGGTGTGGTCGGCCCGAACGGTGCCGGTAAGTCCACCGTTCTGAAGATCATGGCGGGCCTCGAGCAGCCGTCCAACGGTGACGCGTTCCTGTCGCCCGGCTTCTCCGTCGGCATCCTCATGCAGGAGCCGAAGCTCGACGAGTCCAAGACCGTCCTGGAGAACGTCGAGGACGGCGTCGCCGAGATCAAGGGCAAGCTCAACCGGTTCAACGCGATCGCCGAAGAGATGGCGACGAACTACACCGACGAGCTCATGGAGGAGATGGGCAAGCTCCAGGACGACCTGGACCACGCCAACGCGTGGGACCTCGACGCCCAGCTGGAGCAGGCCATGGACGCCCTGGGCTGCCCGCCCGGCGACTGGCCCGTGAACAACCTCTCCGGTGGCGAGAAGCGCCGTGTCGCGCTCTGCAAGCTCCTCCTGGAGGCCCCCGACCTGCTGCTCCTCGACGAGCCCACCAACCACCTCGACGCCGAGTCGGTGAACTGGCTCGAGCAGCACCTCGCCCAGTACAAGGGCACCGTCGTGGCCATCACCCACGACCGGTACTTCCTCGACAACGTCGCCGAGTGGATCCTGGAGCTCGACCGCGGTCGCGCCCACCCCTACGAGGGCAACTACTCGACCTACCTGACGAAGAAGTCCGAGCGCCTCAAGGTCGAGGGCCAGAAGGACGCCAAGCGCGCCAAGCGGCTCAAGGAAGAGCTCGAGTGGGTGCGGTCGAACGCCAAGGGCCGTCAGGCCAAGTCCAAGGCCCGTCTCGCGCGTTACGAGGAGATGGCGGCCGAGGCCGACAAGATGCGGAAGCTGGACTTCGAGGAGATCCAGATCCCGCCGGGCCCGCGTCTGGGCTCCATCGTCGTCGAGGTCGAGAACCTCTCGAAGGCCTTCGGCGACAAGGTCCTCATCGACGACCTGTCCTTCACCCTGCCCCGTAACGGCATCGTCGGCGTCATCGGCCCGAACGGCGCCGGCAAGACCACGCTCTTCAAGATGCTCCAGGGTCTGGAGACCCCGGACTCCGGCTCCGTCAAGGTCGGCGACACCGTCAAGATCTCGTACGTCGACCAGAGCCGCGCCAACATCGACCCGAAGAAGACGCTGTGGGCCGTCGTCTCCGACGAGCTGGACTACATCAACGTCGGCCACGTCGAGATGCCCTCCCGCGCCTACGTCTCCGCGTTCGGCTTCAAGGGCCCGGACCAGCAGAAGCCGGCCGGTGTGCTCTCCGGTGGTGAGCGCAACCGCCTGAACCTCGCGCTCACCCTCAAGCAGGGCGGCAACCTGCTGCTCCTCGACGAGCCGACCAACGACCTCGACGTCGAGACCCTGTCCTCCCTGGAGAACGCGCTCCTCGAGTTCCCCGGTGCGGCCGTGGTCATCTCCCACGACCGCTGGTTCCTCGACCGAGTCGCGACGCACATCCTCGCGTACGAGGGCGACTCGAAGTGGTTCTGGTTCGAGGGCAACTTCGAGTCGTACGAGAAGAACAAGATCGAGCGCCTCGGCCCGGACGCGGCCCGTCCGCACCGCGCCACCTACAAGAAGCTGACCCGAGGCTGATCACCTCATGGCTCGGCACATCTACAGCTGTCCCCTGCGCTGGTCGGACATGGACGCCTTCGGGCACGTCAACAACGTCGTCTTCCTGCGGTACCTGGAAGAGGCGCGGATCGACTTCATGTTCCGGCTGGCGCCGGGGGACGGTTCCCCCTCGTTCTCCGGCGGGTCCGTCGTGGCCCGGCACGAGATCGACTACGTGCGGCCGCTGGTCCACCGGCACGAGCCGGTGACCATCGAGTCGTGGGTCACGAAGATAGGCGCCGCGTCCCTGACGATCGCCTACGAGATCAAGGACCCGGACGTCACGTACGTACGGGCCTCGACGGTCGTCGTGCCCTTCGACCTGGAGGCGCAGCGCCCCCGGCGGATCTCCGCCGAGGAGCGCAGCTTCCTGGAGGAGTACGTCGACGACGGGATGTCGTCCGCCGCATGACCGTGCTCGCTCCGCTGCACTTCGCCGACGCCAGGGAGGCGGCGGCCCTCGCCGCCTTCCTCACCCGGCTCGTCCACTACGACCGGGCCGCCGCCGTCCGCCTCCAGGCGGGCGGCGGGGCGCTGGCCGTCTTCGGGCGGCCGCCGTCGTTCGAGGTGCTCGCGATCCGCACCGCCCGGCTCGTCGACGCCGTGGACCTCGACGTCACCGTCTCCGCCGGTGAACTCCTCGACGGCATCGAGGAGTCGGCCGGCAAGGCGGTCGTCCCGGACTCCGTGACCGGCCCGCCGTGGAGCGGGGTGCTCCCGCCGCGCGGCGGCTGGGAGCCGGTCCCCGGCCTGCCCGACGTCGCCGGGATGCGGGGTGCCGTCGCGGCCGCCGTCCGCGAGTTCCGCACGCGGGACGAGGAGCTGCCGGAGGAGCGGCGCACCCGCGCCGAGCGCGACGCCCTGGGCCGTGAGATCTGGTCCCGCACCCTCGGCACCACCGGTCTTCCGCTGCGCGCCGTGCACGCGGCCCAGTCGCTGGGCTTCCTGCCGACGGGGGAGGCCCCCGTGGCCCTCTTCGCCTCCGGGCCGTGGCTGCGGCTGCGTACGCCGTACGGCTCGATCGCGCTGCGCACCGTGCCGATCGCGATGGGCCTGACCCCGCGGTGACCACCGTCGAGGTCGACGGGCCGCTCACCGGGGACGAGCTCAACTCGCTCTTCCGCGCCGCCTGGCCCGGGCATCAGGACACCGACTTCGGTCCCGTCCTCGCCCGCAGCCTGCTGCGGGTCACCGCCCGCAGTGCCGGACGGCTCGTCGGATACGTGAACGTCGTCGGCGACGGCGGCGTCCACGCCTTCCTCCTCGACACCACCGTCCACCCCGACGCCCGCCGCCGGGGCCTCGGCGTCACCCTCGTACGCACCGCGGCCGACGCCGCCCGCGAGCGCGGCGCGCACTGGCTGCACGTGGACTACGAGCCGCACCTCGCCGGCTTCCACGAGCGGTGCGGCTTCCGCCCCACGGCGGCCGGGCTCATCGACCTGACCGGCTGAGCCCACGGCGGCCGGGCTCATCGACCTGACCGGTTGAGCTCCTCGCCGCCGGGATCGTCGACCTGACCGGCTGAGCCCCGGCATCCGGCCTCGGCCCCGGCACCCGGCCTCGGCCCCGGCACCCGGCCTCGGCCCCGGCACCCGGCCTCCGCCCCGGCAGCCGGCCTCAGCCCTCCACGTCGTCCGGCCACACCCCGATGTGGTCCTGCTCCAGCTCCAGGGCCACCCGGTGCTCCATGCCGAGGGCCTGGGTGTACTCCGCCGGCAGCTGGAGGCGGCCCGCGCGGTCGAGCATCGCGTACTCCCTGGCCACCAGCGACTCCTGGCCCTGCTCGTCGACCTCCGTGCGGCGCAGCACCTCCGAGGAGGTGCGGCCGTCGCGGATGGCGACCGTGCGGCGGACCTCGGAGGCGACCGCCTGGTCGTGGGTGACGATCACGATCGTCGTGCCGAGCTCCTCGTTGGCGCGGCGGAAGGCCGCGAAGACCTGCTCGCCGGTGGCCGAGTCCAGCTCGCCCGTCGGCTCGTCGGCGAGGAGCACGGCCGGGTTGTTGGCGAGCGCGACGGCGATGGCGACCCGCTGCTGCTGGCCGCCGGAGAGCTGGTGCGGCCGCCGGTCGCGGATCTCCGCGATGCCCAGCATCGCGAGCAGCTCCTCGGCCCGCTCCGCCTTCTGCTTCGACCGCCCGCGCAACTGCATGGGCAGCGCCACGTTCTGAGCGGCCGTCAGGTACGGGAGGAGGTTGCGGGCGGTCTGCTGCCAGACGAAGCCGACGACCTCGCGGCGGTAGCGCAGCCGCGCCCTGCCGTCCATCCCGAGCAGGTCGCAGCCCGCGACCCGGGCCGCGCCGGCGGTCGGCACGTCCAGGCCCGCGAGGATGTTCATCAGCGTCGACTTGCCGGAACCGGAGGCGCCGACCAGGGCCATCAACTCGCCCTCCTTCACCAGGAGGTCGAGCCCCTGGAGCGCCTGCACCTCCACCCCGTCGGTGGTGAAGATGCGGACCAGGCGGTCGCAGGCGATGAGCGCGTCATGACCGTACGAGGGCCGGTCGCGGTGGGCGGTGGCGCGCCGCTCCAGCTCTTCCAGGGTCGTGTCGGAAAGGGCCGTGTCGGTCTTCGTCATCGTGCGTCTCCTGCCCTGAGTTCCTTGATCGAGCTCCTGCGCCCCGCCCACCACGCCTGCCCGAGCGCCGCGAGCCCCGTCAGGACGACGACGGCGAGCGCGGGCAGGACGAGCGACCAGGGGTCCGCCCGCAGCGGGGCACTGTCCAGCGGGGCGAAGCCGGGTGCCGCGGCGAGCGCGAGGCGGACCAGGTCGATGCCCGGGGCGAGCAGCGGCACCGTCGCCCAGCCGACGAGGATGCCGCCGAGCGCCGCGAGGACGGCCTGCGGCAGCGCCTCCAGGCCGAGCAGCCGCCGTGCCTGCTTGCGGGTGAGGCCCATCGTCCGCAGCCGCGCGAGGAGCGTGTTCCGCTCCGGTGCGCTCTGCAGCAGCGAGAGCAGCACGGCGACCACGGCGAAGGCGGCGCCCGCGCCGATCGCGCCCAGGTAGATCCGCTCGGCGCCGGACTGGAGCGGGGAGTCCACGTACGTGGCCCGCGCCTCGCTGCGCATCGAGACGCCGAGGGAGCCCGACTTCGCCTTGACGGCGGCGCGCAGCGCGGCCCCGTCCACCGGCCCGCTGACGAAGAGTTCGGTGTCCGCCCGGTAGGTGAGGTCGGCGCCGTTGACGAGGAGGAAGTCGGCGTCGTCCAGGGCCGGGGTGGTGGAGCGGACGGCGACCACCTTCACCCGGAAGACGCCGGCGGCCGTGACGATCCCCATCGGTTCCTTGCCGAGCCGCTCGGCGATCGCGGGCGAGGCGATCGCGGGCAGCACCCGCTCGGTGTCCGCGGCGGCGCCCTTGCCGCCCTTGCCCGTCGTGGCGAGCAGCTCGGCGGGGAAGGGCCCGAAACCGGTCCGGTTCGCGAGCCGGGTGTACGAGGCGGGCTCGACGCCCACGATCGGCGCGCTCATCGGCGGCGCGGCGGTGCCCTGGTAGGACGGCACCTCGACCCCGTACTCGATCTGCACGGGCGTCACGTCCCGTACCCCCTTCAGACCGCGCACCGTCTCGGTGAGCCCGGCGGGCAGCGGGGTCCACTGGACCGAGCTGCCGATCCGGGCGTCCGCGCCGGTCGCCAGGAGCGCCGCCCGGTCGCGGGCGTCCGCGACGCCAGCGAGGACGGAGCCGCCGAAGGCGGCCGTGGACAGCGCGAGGACGAGGGCGAGCAGCGGGAGGGTGCCCGAGGAGGAGGCGCGTCCGGCCCTGGCCAGGGCCAGCGGTCCGACGGCCCCGCGCAGCCGGCGGGCCGGGCGGGCCAGCCACCGCAGGGGCAGCGGGTAGATCCGTACGAGGACCATGGCGGCGATCAGGCCGACGAGCACCGGGGCGGCGCTCACCAGGTGGTCGCCGGAGTCGGCGGTGCCGCGCAGCCGCAGCGAGGCGACGGCGCCGACGGTGAGGACGAGCAGGGTGAGTTCGAGGACGGTGCGGCGCCGGGAGGGGCGGGCGGTGAGCAGGTCGTCGCGGCCGCCGTGCAGGCGCGGGCGCCGGTGCAGGACGACCGCCCGCACGGGCAGGACGAGCATCGCGATCAGGGCGACGAGCGCGGCGCCGAGGACGGACGGGCCGAGGGGGATGTCGCCGGCCTCGGCGCCGGGCGGCCGGACGGTCAGGACCGCGAGCCCGAGGGCGAGCGCGGCGGCCGGTACGGCGACGGCCGAGGTCTCGCCGAGCAGTCGCAGGCCGATGCCGGTGAGGGAGGCGCCACGGGAGCGGAGCAGCGAGAGCTCGCTGTCGCGGCGGGCGACGAAGAGGCCGCCGGTCATGGCGAGGACGACCGCGGCGACCGTGCCGATCCCGAAGACGGCGACGGCCACGACCGGGTTGATGGCCTCGCGCATCGAGCGGTTCGCGTCGATGATCGCGTCGAGCTGGGTGGTGAGGGTGGCGTTGCCCTTGACGGCCTTGCGCATCTTGACCAGGTCGGGGCCGCCCTTCGCCGAGCCGAGCGCGGCCTGGAGCCGGTCGGTGTCCCGGCCGGTGAGGTGCCCGGTCTTCGGCATGTACCGGAAGAAGACCTCCACGTCGTTCGTCGCGGAGAGCGCGGCGGGCGCGGAGGCGGGGGAGAGGAGCAGCGCCCCCTGCCAGTAGTACTTCAGCTCCCTGCCGACGATCGCGGCGAGCGCCGGGGTGCGCAGCAGCGGCTCGACCGACCAGTACGGGGACCGGGGTGCGCGGGGCTCGACGATCCCGGTGATCGTCACGGCGACGTCCTCCGGGCCGAGCCTGCTCGGCACGTGCACGACGGAGCCGGGCTTCAGGTGCAGGGACTCGGCGGTCTTCACGGTGACGACGGCCTCGGGGGCGTCGGCGGTGCCCGCGGCCAGGCGGCCCTTCCGCAGCGTCGCGTGATCGGTGAGACCGGACGGGGCGGAGAGCACGAGCTTGGGGGGAAGCCCGTCGGGCTTCGGCAGCCATGGGTCGACGCCCGTGACCCGCTCGACCGTGCGGACGCCGTGGACGGTCTGCTCCGGGTCGGTGAGGATCGGCGCCGGGAACAGGTCCCGCACCTCGTCGCTCTCTCCCCGGAGGAGGTCGGGGGCGAGACCGGCGTCGCCGCCCACGGGGACCGGGGAGGTCAGTTCGAGGACGGAGGTACGGGGAGTGGCGGTCTCCATGGCGTGCCGGAGCCCCTCCGTCTCGTACCGGTCGACGGCGCGCGGCAGCGCGGCCGCGAGGTACGCGGTGACCAGGACGAGCAGGGCGAGGGCGGCGGCGGCCCAGGGCGCGGTCCGCAGCCGGGTCCGCACCCAGGGCGCCACCGCGCGGGCGGGCTTGTCGGACCGGGACCGGGGCATGTCGGGGGCCTTCCTGCGTACGGCGGGCACGTCGGAGCTGTTGTCGGGGGCCCGGCCCGTGCCGGGCATGTCGGCGCGGTCGCCGTCCCCTCCCGGGGCCGTGGGCGCCATCAGTTCTCCCCCTGGTGGCGCAGGGTCACGACCGGGTCCGTGCGGCGCAGGGCGATCGCGGCGACGATGGCCAGCGGCAGCGCGGCGACGCCGGCGAGCAGCAGCGCCACCTGGCCGAGGGGCAGTTCGACGAGGACCGGGGGGACGGGCCGGGCCGCCTGGCCGGTGAGGACGACGAGCGGGACGACGGCCCGGGCCAGGACGGTGCCTAGCCCGATGCCGACGAGCAGGCCGATGCCGATGAGCAGCCCCTGTTCGGCGGCGATCAGCCGGGCCAGCTTGCGCTGCGGCGCGCCGAGCGCCCGCAGCACGCCGAACTCGGCGGACCGTTCCCGCATCGCGCCGGCCGAGCCGACGCCGAAGCCGACGGCGGCGAGCGCGGCGGCCGCCGCCGCGACCGCCATCAGGGCGGCGTTGGGGCCCGCGCCGAGCGGGTCGCCGAGGAGTTCGGCGGCGACCTCGTCCCGTACGAGGACCTGGCCGGGGTCCGCCTCGGAGCGGGCGCGCAGGGCCTTCGCGACCTCGTCCATGTGGCCGGGGGCGACGGTCAGCCACCACTCGCCGGGCGGCAGGGTCGAGAGTCCGTCGGAGACGGACGCGAGGTACTGGTTGACCGCGGCCAGGTCGAGGAGGATCGCGCCGCCGTCCTCGGGGGTGGTGACGGCACCGGCGGCGGAGGCGGTGCGGGCGCCGGGTCCGGTGGTCGGCAGCTCCTCGACCACCCGGTCGACGGTGACGTCGATCTGCTCGCCGCCGAGGTCGACCTCGATCAGGTCGCCGGGCTTGGCTCCGGCCGCCGCCATGAAGGTCTCGGTGGCCACGGCCGAGAGCCGCTTCGGGGCCTTCGGGGCGGGGGCGTTCATCTGCAGGGTGAAGTCCGAGGGCCCGATGTAGGGCTTGTCGGTGGGCGTGCCCGTGACGGAGAACGAGACGGAGTACGGGGCCGGACGGCCGCCGGGTCCCGCGGCGCCGGCGCGTCCGATCGCGGTGCCGCCGGTCTTCCCCTCGTTGCCGCTGGCCAGTTCGAAGGCGGAGGCCCAGGGGGTGAGGACCCGCGCGGGGTCGTGCGTCTTCGTGGCGCCGTCGGCCCCGATCGTGGTGAAGCGCTCGATGCGGAGGGTCTGGGTGTGGTTCGCGTCGTCGGCGACCGCGCCGGTGAACTCCAGACCGACGAGGGTGAGGAGGCCGCCGGAGCCCCGGCTGCCGTCGGAGCCGGGCACGGCTGTCATGGCGCCGAGGTCGAGGCTCAGCCGGTGCGTGCGGTTGTCCGAGGGCAGCGTTCCCACGTTGTGCCGGTACGGGATGCCGGTCGGGTCCTGGAGGACGGCCCCGACCTGCGTCTCGGGCGTGCCGGCGGGTGCGCCGGTCCGCAGGTCGACGGTGAGGGTGCGGGTCCCGGCGGGCAGCGGGAGTCCGATCCCGGTGCCGGACTCGGGGGTGAGCGGGGCGAGCAGCGAGGGGGCGGGGACGCCCGAGAGGTCGGGGCGCAGCAGCAGTCCGCCGGCGTTGCGGGTGTCGACGGCGAGGACGGCGGCGTTCTTCCCGGACACGTCCATGGAGGCCCGGTGCACCGGCGCCACGGCCCGGACGCCCGGGATGGCGGCGAGCCGTTCGGTCTGCGTCGGCTCGCCGGGCCCGGCGCTCAGCACCCGGATGTCCGTACCGACGCGGAAGTCGGCCTGGTCGCGCTGCGAGCGCTCCCAGGAGCCGCTCTGCCCGATGGCCAGCATGCCCATCGCCACGGCGAGGACGAGGAGGAGGACGGGGCCCGCGCCGCGCAGCGGCCGGCGGCTGAACTGCCAGCCCGCGAGGGCGGCGGAGAGTCCGCGCCCGCCGGCCGCGCGCCGCTCGGCCAGCTTGGCGGCGGGCGGCAGCAGACGCAGCGTCAGGACGGTGCCGGCGAGCAGCGCGAGGGCGGGCGCGGCGACGAGCACCGGGTCGACGGAGCCGCCGCCGGCCTCGTCGGCGCCGAGGGTGCCGCCCGCGGAGGAGGGGCGCTGGAGCTGCCAGTACGCGACGGCGGCGATGGCCAGGAGACCGAGGTCGGCGCCGGCGCGCACCGGGCCGGGCAGCGATGCCGAGCGGCCCTTGCGCAGCGAGACGACGGAGCCGTCCCCGGCGGCGAGCGCGGGGGCGACGACGGCCGCCGCGCAGCACAGGGCGACCACGGCGGCGACCAGCCACACCGTGAGCGAGGGCGAGGTGTCGAGGTGCACGCCGAGCGAGGAGAGCGCGGACCGGTCGGCGAAGAGCCGGGTCAGCGGGCCGGAGAGGAGCGGGGCGACGACCGCGGCGGGCAGCGCGAGCAGCAGCGCCTCGGCGGCGGCGAGTCCGGCGATCCGGCGCCGCGAACCGCCGCGGGCCCGCAGCAGGGCCGTCTCGCCGGAGCGCTCGGTGCTGAGCAGCCGGGCGACGAGCAGCAGCGCGTACGCGGCGAGCAGCACCAGCTGCACGGCGACGATCAGGAGGGTGGAGCGGGAGACGAGCAGCGCCCGCCGGGTCTGGTCCAGGACGGTCGGCAGCGCGGTCGACACGGAGATCGTCGTCCCGAACGCGTCGGTCGCGCCGGCCAGCGCCTTCGGGGCCTCGGTCGCCGCGGTCCGCAGGGCGTCCATCCGGTCCGTGGTGAGGCCGGTGAAGTCGGCGGAGCCGAGCCAGTTGGTGTCGCCGCGGCTCAGCGCCCCGGAGCCGAGGACGGCCGGGTCGACGAACAGCGGCCCGTACGTCGTGAACGCGACGGTCCGCACGCCCCGGCCGCCCGCCGGGTCCATCTGCCAGTACAGGTCGGCGGTGTCGACGGGCCGGTAGACGCCGGTGATCCGGGCCTTCACCTTCCGGTCGGTGAGCCGGTCGGTGAGGTCGAGCACGGTGCCGGGGGAGACCTTGAGGCGCCGGGCGGCCTCCTCGGGCAGCGCCGTCTCGACCACGCCCCCGGCCCGGGCGGGTGAGGGCCAGGCGCCTTTGACGAGCGAGAGCCGCGAGCGGTCGAGGGCGGCGAAGTGCGTCAGGTCGGGGTCGCCCTTGCGGGCGGCGGCCGGCTGGAGCGAGCGGGGCAGCGCGTACGGCCCGGAGCGTTCGAGCCGGCTGACGGTCACCGGAAGCCCGGCGAAGGTCTTCCGCGCCCCTTCCTGGACGGCGGCCTCGGCGCTGTCCCGCTTCGGGGCCGGCACCTGCCCGGTGACGCGCAGCGAGGCGGCGGCCGCGGACCGGCCGCGCAGTCCGGCCTGGAGCGCGGCGTCCCCGATCGCGCCGGAGAAGGCGGCGAGGGTGGCGAGCACCGAGGTCGTCAGGAGCACGGCGAGCAGTGCCGCCGCGAGCAGCAGCCGGTGTGCCCTGACGCGCAGAAATACGAACCCCGTCACCCGTCCCCCTGGACCCGCTGAAGTTTCCTCGGATGCTTTCAGAGGGCACGCGTCGCTGGTAACCGCTTACACGCGGACCTTGATGGGATCGTGACCGTTAATCGGCGTTCCGTGTCCGGAACGTTTCAGTCCGTGCAACCGGGCCGTGGCCTGCCGGTTCGCGCCGTTCTACTGCGCGGTGTTCACCATCGAGGCCGCCGCGTACGTCAGGTACCGCCACAGCTCGCTCTCGTGCTCCGGCGCGAGGCCGAGGGAGTCGAGGGCGTCGCGCATGTGGCGCAGCCAGGCGTCGTGCGCGGCCTGGTCCACGGTGAACGGCGCGTGGCGCATGCGGAGGCGGGGGTGGCCCCGGTGGTCGCTGTAGGTGCGGGGACCGCCCCAGTACTGCATCAGGAAGAGGGCGAGGCGCTCCTCGGCCGGGCCGAGGTCCTCCTCGGGGTACATCGGGCGCAGCAGCGGGTCGGCCGCGACGCCCTCGTAGAAGCGGTGGACCAGGCGGCGGAACGTCTCCTCGCCGCCGACCTGCTCGTAGAAGGTCTGCTCCTGCACTGTTTCCCCGGGAATCTCGTTCACCGTTCCATCGTCTCAGATGCCCCGGCCGAGGACCGGAGGCTTAGGACCGCCCGTACGGCCGCTCGCCCGGGGACCCCGGAGGGCGGGAGAGTGGAGGCATGGACGAGTTCGCCGAGGCCGCCGCGCGGGAGCGGCGCGCGCTCGTGCGGGAGATCGAGGCGGACGGCCTGCTCGCCGACCCCGCCTGGCGGGCGGCCTTCGCCGAGGTGCCGCGCCACCTCTTCGTCCCGTACTACTACGTCTCCGCGGCCGGCGGCTACGAGCGGCTCTGGTCCGGCGCCCCCGAGCCGGAGCGGCGGGACCGCTGGCTGCGCGGGGCGTACGCGGACACGGCGATCGCCACCCGGATACGGGACGGGGAACTGGTCTCCTCCGCCAGCCAGCCCTCCCTGATGGCCCTGATGCTCGACGCCCTGGACGTACGCGACGGGCACGACGTCCTGGAGATCGGCGCGGGCAGCGGCTACCACGCGGCCCTGCTCTGCCACCGCCTCGGCGAGGAGCACGTCACCACCGTCGACCTGGACGAGGAGATCGCCGAGTCCGCCCGGACCCATCTCGCCGCCGCCGGGTACCGGCCCGCGGTGCTCGCCGCCGACGGCGCCCGCGGCTGCCCCGAGCGCGCCCCGTACGACCGGATCGTCGCGACCTGCGCGGTGCCCTCCGTGCCGTACCCCTGGCTCGCCCAGTGCCGGCCCGGCGCGCTCGTGCTCGCCCCGCTCTCCACCGGGCTGATCCTGCTGCGGGTGCGCGACGCCGAGCACGCGGAGGGACGGTTCCTCGCGACCTCCGCGTACTTCGTGGCGCTCCGGGGCGTCGCCGCCCAGACCCCGGAGCGGGACAACCCGTACCCGGGTCCTTCCGGGCACGAGCGCTTCCTCTTCCTGTGGGGCCTGGTCGGCGGGACCCTCGACCGGCGCGAAGCGCTCTCGCTCTGGCTGCGCGAGCGGCGGCCGGGGCGGGAGCGCTTCGGGGTGACGGTCAGCGGCGGGCGGCAGTGGGCCTGGCTGGACGACCCCGGAGGGCCGTACGCCTGGCCCCTGCCGGGGACCGCCTGACGGTCAGGAGAGCCGGATCGTGATCGTGGTCCAGGCGCCGACGTGCACACGGTCGCCGTCCTGGAGCTGGATCGGGACGTAGGGCTGGATCGGCTCCTCGCCGCCGTTGACCGTGGTGCCGTTGGTGGAGTTCTGGTCCACCACCGCCCACGAGCCGTCCGGCTGCTGCACGAGCACGGCGTGCTGGTGCGAGACGCCCGGGTCCTCCGGCGGCACCGACAGGTCGATGTCGGGGGACTCGCCGGTGGAGTGCCGGCGGCGCCCGATGGAGACCTGGTTGCCCTGGAGGGGCACGTGCTTGTCCGGCGAGTACGCGGGCAGGTTCAGGCCCGTCGCCTCCGGGCCGCTGCGCTGCATCATCGCCATGAAGTACTCACGGTCGGGACCGATGACCGCGGTCCAGGCCAGCGGCTGCTGCGGCCTCGGCGGCTGGAACTGCTGAGGAGGCTGCTGCCCCTGGTGCGGCGGAGGCCCCTGGTGCGGCGGAGGCTGCGGGGGCTGGTGCTGCTGCGGAGGCGGCGGCGGTGCCTGGTGCGGCGGGGGCCCCTGGTGCGGCGGTGCCTGCGGTGCCTGGTGCTGCTGCGGCGGGGCGGGCGGCGCCTGGGGCGGCTGGTGCTGCGACGGCGGCGACAGGACCCAGTCGTCGTCCGCGCGCGGCTGCGGCGGCGCGGGGGCCTGGGCCGGGGCCTGGACGTACGCGGGCGGGGCCGGCGGCTGCTGCTGCGCCGGGCGCTGCGGCGGGGCCTGGTGGTGCGTGGGCTCGGCGCCCAGCGGCTCGGCCGGCCGGTTCACCTGCGAGGGCCGCGAGCCCTGGTAGCCGAACGGGTCCGGCTGCTGCGGGGGCTGCTGCTGCGGCGGCCCGGGCGGCGGGGACTGGAAGCCCGGCGGCAGGTTCAGGCCGGGCGGCGGCCCGGGCTGCGGCGGCGGGGGGTTGTGCGGGGCGTTGTGCGGGGCCAGCGGCGTGTACGAGGTGGCCGTGTTCGTGAGGAAGTTCCAGCGGCACTCCTCGCAGAACGGCGCCATGGGCTCGCGCGGCGTACGGCACTGCGGGCACAGCTCCGCCTGGGCGGTGGCGTTCGGGTCGCCACCGGGGCCGAAACCACCGGGGGCGGCAGGGGCGCCGGGAGCACCCGGGCCTCCGGGGCCTCCAGGCCCTCCGGGACCGAAGCCGCCCGGAGCACCCGGCGGCGGGCCCATGGGAGGCCGGCCCGGACCGGGCTGGCCGGGGCCCGAGGGGCCCGGGTATCCGTACGCGGGGGGCGGCGGCGGGGGAGGCGGCGGTACGGCACCCGTCGGCGCACCCGCCCCGGCCATGCGATGGCCGCAGACCTCGCACCAGTCGTCGGAGACCGACTGGTGTCCGTTCGGGCAGGTCGGCATGTCGGTGCTTCCCCCTCTCGTCGTCCGGCCCGGTGGCCGGGCTACCTCTTGACGCGAACGGTCTTGGTGGAGCGGGTCTCGAGTGTCATCTCGTCCGCTTCCGCGACCTTCGCCTTCAAACGCACAGTACCGGTCGCCGCGTCGACGACGTCGACCACCTTCGAAAGCAGTTTCGCGGTATCCGCGTTGCCGGAGGCCGCCGCCAGCTGCACGGCACGGCCCAGTTTGGCCGTCGCACCGTCACGATCGCCCGATTTGCGGGCGTCCAGGCCCTGCTGGATGACGTCCGCCAGCTCGGCCTGGCCCGTGTAGTGCGCGACCTGCGGGTTGATCGACGTCGACATCGCGAGGTCGTCCGTCCACACCGCCCGTACCAGCCCTTGAGACAGCGGGCGGGGATCGCCGCCCGCCGGGTCCGGGGCGAGCAGGGAGACCCGGGCGGCCAGCATCTCCTGGCCGACCGAGGCCTGCGGGACCCGCACGCTCACGTGGTAGTCGCGGGACTCGTCGCCCCACGAGCCCGTCGGGTAGTCCCCGGCGCGCGGTCCGACCTCGGTGCGCCGCCCGGTCAGGTCCTCGACGGCCGGCGCCACCTGCTTCACGAACATGATCTCGACCCCGACCGGGGTCCACAGGCGCAGCGCGACGTCCGCCACGCCCTTGCCCATCGCGTGCTCCATCATCGCCGTGAAGTCGGCGGCGAGCCCGGCCGGGTCGGCGACGATGTCGGCGGTGCCGAGGAGCGCCGAGGCGATCCCGGTGACCTCCTTGACCTCCCAGTCGGTGCCGACCCCGCGCGCGTCGCAGGTGAACCGGCCCGCGCAGGCGTCGAGCGCGGCCCGCAGCTCCTCCGGCGACTCGTGCTCGTTGCGGCCGTCGGTGAGCAGGATGCCGTGCCGGATGGTGAGCGCGGTGGAGGAGAGCAGCCGGTCCGCGAGGCGCAGCCAGGTGCCGATCGCCGTGCCGCCGCCCGCGGAGAGCCGGCGCAGCGCCTCCTTGGCCTCGGCTCGGGTCCGGGCGTCGGCGACGGCGAGGCCGCCGTTCCCCGGGTAGACCTCCTTCGCGACGTGCGTCCCGGCGACGACGGCGAAGTGCGTGCCGTCGCGCAGGGTGTCGACGGCGGCGGCGGTCGCCTCCCGGGCGCCGCGCATCTTGGTCGCGGGGTAGTCCATCGAGCCGGAGCAGTCGACCATGATCACGACACCGGCCGGTCCGCCGCCCGCGAACCCGCCGGTGGTGCCGCCCCCGGTCGAGGTGACCGTGACGATCGCGCTGACGTCCCGGCCGCCCTCCGGCAGGAACTCGTTCTGGTAGACGTCCACCGAGAACTGGGGCACGGTCGACTTGGAGAAGTTCGCCATCTGTTTTCGGCTCCTACGCGACAGACGCAACAACGGTGAAGGGGACGGGGATCGGCGACCGCTCTCAGGCGGATCCTGCCCCTTGCGGCGTGACGGTGAACGGGACGAGCGCGACCGTGATGTTGTCGTGGCCTCCGCCGTCCAGGGCGTGGCCGACCAGGACCTGGGCGCCGTGCAGCAGCCGGTCCGCGGCGTCCGCCGGGACGACCCGGGCCATGTCCTCCGCGGCCTCGGCATAGTTCCACAGGCCGTCCGTGCAGACCACCACCACACCGGAACGGTCCGGCTTGAACGCGGCCGTGTGCGGGTCCAGTTCGTACGAGTCGGCGCCGAGCCAGCCGGTGATCGCGTGGGCGCGCTCGTCCGCGTACGCCTCGGCCTCGTTCATCAGGCCCGCCGCGACCATCTGCGCCGCCCACGAGTCGTCCTCGGTGAGCCGGGCCGGCGGGGCGCTGCGGTCGTCCGGCACCCAGTAGGCGCGGCTGTCGCCGACCCAGCCCACGACGAGCAGGCCCGAGGCGACGACGGAGCCGACGATGGTGCAGGCCGGAGCGTTGCGGTGGCGGTGCGGGTCGTGCTCCGCGCCGTCCTGGCCGGGCTCCTCCGCAAGGGAGTTGACGGCCTCGGCGGCGGCCACGATCGCCTCGTGCATCGCCTGCTGCGGGTGCGCGCCCCGGGGCAGCGCGGCGAGCAGCGAGGCGCCGGCGGCCTCGGCCGCGGCGGCGGAGGCCTCGTCGGGGCGGGTCGCCGAGGAGACGCCGTCGCAGACGATCGCGAGGGTGGCGGGGGAGCCGTCGGGCAGGGTGGTCGACGCGACGGCGAACGCGTCCTCGTTGCGGTGGTGGCGCAGCCCGCGGTCGCTGACGGCGGCGACGCCGGAGAGCTCCCGCTCCGTGTGGTCGCGCTCGTGCGGCTGGGCGTGCCCGCAGTTCTCGCAGTACCCGTCGGTGTCCACCCGCCCGGCCCGGCAGGCCACGCAGAGCGCGGCGGAGGGGGCGGCGGCGGGGGCCGTGGGCGCCGCGGCGGCCGGCTCCGGGGCCGGGTCGGCCCGTACGGCCGTACGGGGATCGGGCGCGGCCAGCTCGAAGTCGCCGTCGGGCGTGGGGGATCCGACGGCGTGGGGCGCGGGCGCCGGGGGCCCGCCGGGTGCCGGGGCGGGCGCCCCGCTCTCCGCCGGGGCCGGGCCGTCCGTGCGGACCTCCATCGTCGGCAGGTCGCGGCCGCCGGAGTCGGTGCCCGGGAGGTCGCCCGGGTGCTGGGTCATGGTCGAGAGCGAGCCTGGATCGCGGGGCGGGGCGTCCGGCCAGGTCACGATCGCCACGGTCGGGCGGTCGGCACCGCCCTCGGCGGCGGGCACGGCCGACAGGTCGTAGCCGCACGCCCCGCAGAACCGGTCACCCGACTCCAGCGGCTCCGCGCAGCCAGGGCAGGCGGCGAGTCCGTGCGACGGCTTCGGCTTCTGGGACATCCTCACACCCACGTCCGGGGGCGGAAGCGGTTGGCCCGCTCCACCAGTTCGATCCTCTCCTCGCCGCGCTGGGCGAGCCGGGCGAGCACCCGGTACGAGCGTTCGAGGCCGAAGCGCAGTCCGCGCTCGTCCAGTTCACTGCCGAGCAGCAGCGCACCGCCGCCCGGTGCCGCACCGGGACTCCCGGAGAGTACCCAGTCGAGGGCCGTCCCGAGGACCTCCGTCGACAACCGCTCCCGGCGCACCGCGTCGAGACCGAAGCCCTGGAGCGCGGAGACCTGCGCCGCGGCCGCCGTCAGATCGGCGCCGAGCGGCTCGTGCGCCGGGCGCCGCCGCAGCCGCGCCCGCACGGCCGCGACCCGCGCCGCCGTGTAGTGGATCGACGCCTCCGGTACGGACTCCAGGGCCTCGACGGCTCCGGCGCGGCCACCCGCCGCGAGGCGCACCCGGGCGAGCCCGAAGGCCGCGCTGACGAAGCTGGGGTCCGTGGCCCACACCAGGCGGTAGTACTCGGCGGCGTTGTCCAGCTGGCCGAGGACCTCGGCGCAGATCCCGAGGGCCAGCTTCGGCGCCGGCTCGCCGGGGAAGGCGTCGTAGACCGCGTCGAAGGCGAGGGCCGCGTGCTCGTGGTCCCCGGTCACCAGGGAGGCGACGCCCCGGTACCAGACGATCCGCCAGTCGTCCGGGTCCCGCTCCTCCAGGCCGGCGAGGGTCCGCGCGGCGGCGGGCAGGTCGCCCAGCTCCAACTGGGCCCGCAGGGTGCGCAGCCGCAGCTCGGCGGAGGGGGCGGGCGCGCCCTGGAGCGCCCCGAGCAGCTCACCGGGTGCGGCGGCCGCGAGACCGGCGAGGAAACCGGCGTTGGGGTCGCTCGCGTCGACGCGCGGCACGGGCAGCGCGAGCGCGGTGGCGGGCGCGTCGAGCGGCGCGAGCAGCGAGCCGAGCCCGGCACCGGAGAGCGCGTGCGCCCCGGCGCCCGCCCCCTGCCCGGGCACGACCCCCGCAGCGGACGCCTGCCCCGCAGCGGCCCCGGCCAGGGCGGCCGACGCCTGCCCCGGAACCGCGCCGGCCGGCAGCGTGCCCGCCGTGGCCGTTCCGCGCCGCTTGCGGCCCCCGCGGGCGCCGAGCAGCGACACGTCCTCCGTGAGCTCGGCGAACAGCACGGTGTCCGTGACCCGGACCTCCGTGCCGAACAGCGTCGACAGCGCCGGCCGCGGCCGCCCCGACTGGAGCGCCACGACCTCGCGCAGCACGCCCGTCAGCTGCTCCGCCATCTCCTGCGCGGAGGCGAACCGGCGGGCCGGGTCCGGGTCGGTGGCGCGGACGAGGAAGCGGTAGTACGACTCGTACGTCCGGAAGACCTCGATGTGCTCCGGGTCGGGCAGCGAGTCCACGAACACGTTCGTGTAGCCCTGGAAGTCGAAGGTCATCACGGCGAGCGTGCGGGCCACCGTGTACAGGTCGCTCGCCACCGACGGGCCGACCTCGGCCACCTCCGGCGCCTGGTAGCCGACCGTGCCGTAGATCGCGGACTCGTCGTCGTCCATCCTGCGGACCGCGCCCATGTCGATGAGCTTCAGCTGGTCCTCGGTCTGTATGGCGTTGTCGACCTTGAAGTCGCAGTACAGCAGGTTCCTGCTGTGCAGGTGACCCAGCGCCTCCAGGGCCTCGATCCCGTACGCGCAGGCCTGCTCGACCGGCAGCGGGTCGCGGCGGCCGTCGGGCGTGCGCCGGTCGTTGGCGATCTCCTTGAGCGACTTGCCGCCGACGTACTCCATGACGATGTAGCCGTCCATGGAGCCGGTGCGCTGGTCGAGGTGCTCGACGAAGTTGTAGATGCGGACGATGTTGGAGTGCTCGATCTCGGCGAGGAAGCGGCGCTCGGAGATCGCCGCGGCCATGGCGTCCTGGTCGCCGGTGTCGAGCAGGCCCTTGAGGACCACCCACCGGTCGGAGACGGCCCGGTCGACGGCGAGGTAGACCCAGCCGAGCCCGCCGTGCGCGAGGCAGCCCGCGACCTCGTACTGGCCGTGGACGATGTCCCCGGCGCGCAGCTTCGGCACGAAGGAGTACGGGTGCCCGCACGTGGTGCAGAAGCCCTCCGTGCGGCCCGGCCGGTCGCCCCGCGAGCGGCCCACCGGGGCCCCGCAGTCCGAGCGGGAGCAGAAACGCTTCCGCTCGGGAACCTCGGCGTTCTCCATCACCGCGGCCCGCGGGTCCGGGCGCGGCACCTCGGGGATCGTCACCAGCCCCGCGCCCAGCCGGTTCCGGGCGGACTGCCCGCTCGACGAGCCCGAGCTGCGCACCGACACCGAGCGGCCCGTGGAGGCGCCGGAGAGCGAGCGCGAGAGCCGGCCGGAGACCGAACGGCGCGAGGTCGAGGAGCGCGACGAGGCCCGCGAGGAGGCGCGGGAGCTGCTCCGCGAGGAGCCGGAGTCCGAGCCGCCGACGCCGCCCGCCCCCTTGCCGGGCACGGCCATCCCGGTCGGCGTGGACCCGATCATCCCTCCGGGCGCGACGACCGGGGCGAGCCCGCAGGTGTCGCAGTACAGCTCGCCGCCTCCCATGTCCTCGTACGAGCCCTCGCACGAAGGACGCTGACAGCTCACCACGCCCGTCTCCCCGCTCACCACTGTCCTCCCGCGTCTCCCGCGTCCCTCGTGTCCCTCGGCCCGGACAGCACGTCCGCGACCGCCTGCTGATAGCGCAGCACCGCCTGCTCGGCGACCCGCAGATCGCAGGGCGCGCTCCACAGCATCCGGCGCGCCGCGTCGTACCGCTCGACGAGCAGCGGGTCCTCCGCCGCGCCGAGCCGCGCCGCCTTCGCCTTGTACGCGTCGAGCCGGCCGCGCAGCTCGGCCCGGACCGCGAGCGGCGCGGTCACCGCCGTCAACGACTCGCGGGCCCGGAGGAGCTCGTCCTCCGCCTCCCGCTCCAGGGACTCCAGGAGCGGGGAGAGCCGGTGCCACTGGGCGCGCCTGCGGTACTCGGCGGCGGCCGCGAGCCGCTCCTGGAGCACGATCGGCGGCCCGCTGACGGCCGGCACCTCGGAGGCGGCGATCTTCGCGAGGACCTCGCCGCGCGCCGACCGCGCCTCGGCGAGCGTCCGGTCCGCCCGCGAGAGCACGTCCCGCAGCCGCAGCAGGCGGTCCTCGGAGTCCTGCCGGACCGCGAGGACCGCCTCGATCTCCCGCCGGACGTCCTCCAGGGCCAGGGCGGCCCGGTCGTACCGCTCGGTGTCGGGGCGGCCGCCGCCGGGCGCCGAACTCCCCGCCGCCGGTCGCCAGAACGCCAGCGGATCGGTCACGACCTGGGAGCGCAGCGCGGTCAGCTCGGCCGTGATCGCCTCCAGCTCGTCCCCGGCCGGATGCTCCCCGGGCCGCACGCCGACCGAGTGCGCAAGGGAACGCGTCCGGCCCAGCTCCGCCGCGAGCAGGTCTATCCGGGCGGGCAGCGCCGACCAGACGGCGTCGGCGGTGACGACCAGGTCGAGCGAGGAGGCGTACAGCTCGTTCATCCGCCGGACGAGACCCTCCAGGCTGAACCGCTCGGTGAGCAGCGCGCCCTCGGCGGCCCCGCCCGGGACGAGCACGGTGTCGCCGCGCAGCCGGTCGGTCAGCTCCACGAGCTCCTCCCGGGCGGGCCAGCGGCGCCGCGCCCGCAGCTCACGGGCGTCCCGCAGGGCGCCGGTGTACACGTCGAAGCAGGTCCAGAGCAGGGTGATGGTCCGCTCGGCGGCCGCCCACCGGTCCCGGGTCGTGCCGGTCAGCTCGGCCCCTTCGAGCAGCCTGCGGCCCGCGTGGTCCTGGAGCGCGAGGAGCGAGTCCTCGACCGCCTTGTGCTCGGCGCCGAGGCGCGCCAGCGCACGGTCCACCTCGTCCCGGTCCATCACCGGCCCGGGGGGTCCCGTGACGCCCATCGGTCACCTCTTCCGCTTCGTGTACTGGCTTGCTCGTGGGGGCGGGTGCGGGGCTGCTACTTGTACAGCGGGGCCGGCGGCCCGGTTATCCCGGGCAGGTCCTTCTCCAGCCACTCCTTGTACGCCTTCTGCCAGGGGCCCTGCCGGTAGCCCACCAGGACCTGGTTGACCCGGCGCACCAGGTCGTCGTTGCCCAGCTTGGCCGCCACCCCGTAGTACTCCTGGGTGAACGGCCTGCCCTTCAGCTCGACCGCCGGGTCCTGTGCGGCCTGGCCGGCCGCGAGGGCGTTGTCGGTGACGACGGCGTCGACCTCGCCCATCTGGAGCCGGACCAGGCAGTCCAGCTGGTTGGGCACGGTCAGCACGTCCGGGTCGTCCTTGGTGCCGTCGCGCTCGTCCTTGATGATCGCGCCGAAGGAGTTCTCCGCCAGCGCGTCGTAGGCCGTGGAGCCCTCGGCGGTGCAGATCCGCTTGCCGCGCAGCGAGGAGTCGTAGCCGGTGATCTCCGTAGCGAGCTTGGGCGCCAGGACCTGCTGCCCGGCCTGGAAGTAGGCGGTGGAGAAGGCGACCTGCTCGATCCGCTTGCAGTTGATCGTCATGGTGCGCACGACGAGGTCGACCTTGCCGCTGTTCAGCGCGGTGATCCGCTGGTTGGTCGGGATCGTGCGGAAGATGATCGCCGCCGGGTCGCCGAGTATGTCCTTGGCGATGGCCCGGGCCAGGTCGATGTCGAAGCCCTCCAGGACGCCCTTCTCCGGGTTCCGGTAGCCCCAGCGGTAGCTGGACTGGTCGACGCCGACGATCAGCTTCCCGCGGTCCTTGATCGCCTGGATCGAGGGGCCGTCCGCCGAGGAGGGCGTGAGGGAGGCCTCGGGGTGCTCGCAGGTGTCGGCCTTGATCTGGACGCCCGTGCCCACGCCGGGGCCGGCCGTCCGGGGCACGGCCACCGCGCCGTCCCCTTCGTGCGACGCGAGGGGCAGCAGGGTGACGAGGGACGCGGTGAGCGCGCAGGCCACGGCCATCGCGGCCACCCCGCCCCAGCCCCGCAACCGCCGCGCGGCCCGCCGCACCAGCGGGTCCGTGCCGTTCGGCATCCCGCCCCCTCTCACCGGTACTCCGACAGTCTGCGGTTGATGCCGAGCACGGCTCCCGCCGCGCCCAGGATCCCGAGGGCCGCCGCGCCGAGCGGAAGCGCGGTCAGCGCGTCCCTGGCCTTCCCGGCGGAGCGGGTGAACTCGTTCTGCTCGTGCGCCAGGGCCCGCTCCAAGGCCGCGTCGACCTGGTCGAAGGACTGCCCGGTGGAGTCCTCGGCGCCCACGACCCGGAGCAGGGCGCCCTCGTAGTCGCCGGCCTCGTCCTTCGCGCGGGCGTCCTTGTGGCGCTCGCGCCAGTCCGCCGCGCGCGCCGCGGAGTCGTCGACGGGACCGCGCCCGGCGTCGTCGTCGGCGAGCTCGCGGGCCTGGCCGAGCGCCGTCGTCAGGGCGCTCATGCTCGCCGTGTAGTCCGCCTCGTACTTGTCGCTCTTGCCGTCCTCGGTGAGGACGGCGCCCCGGGCGACGAGGGTCAGGTTCTCGTTGGCGCGGGCGGTGAGCGAGCTGATCCGGGCCGTGTTGAGGACCTGGAGGGACTCCTGCCCGTGCGCCCGCGCGGTGTTCAGCTCGGCCCGCGTCACGGTGTGCGCGGCGGCGAGCCAGAGCAGGACGACCGCGGTGGCGGCGGTGGCGGCGAGCAGCCCCTGGTTGAAGACCCGGTTGGTCCTGGCGTAGTTGCGGCGCTGGGCCCAGACGAGGACGCCGAGCGCGACCAGGCCGAGCGCCAGCGACAGGTAGGGCCAGGCGCGGGCCGAGTCGTCGTCGCGGTGCAGCCGCGCCGTCTCCGCCGCGTACAGCCGCTCGGCGGCCGGCAGCAGTGCGCTGGTCATCTGCTGGTTGGCGTACCGCAGATAGGCGCCGCCGAGCGGCAGGCCCTGCCGGTTGGCGGCCCGGGCGCGCTCTATGAGGCCCGTGTAGCGGGGGAGCTGCTCGTTGAGGGTGGCGATCTCGCGGGCCGACGCCGACGAACCGTCCGTGTTCGCCGCGGCCTTGACGAGGAGCCGGGAGGCGGTGGTGACGTCCCGGGTGTAGCGCGCGCGGGACTCGGCGGGCTCCAGGGTGCCCGCCAGGAAGCCGGCGGCGGCGGTGGTGTCGGCGTCGGCGAGGGAGCGGTAGATCGCGGCCGCGTCGGCGCTCAGCGGCTGGCTGCGGCTGACGACGTCGTCGGCGGCGGAGGACCTGTCGGTGACCTCCAGGGCGGTGACCGCGCCGAACGCGACGACGAGCAGCGCCAGTACGGCTCCGAGGATCTGCAGCCGGCCGGGCTCGGTCGTCGCGGCCTCCCGCAGCCGCTCGCGCCCCACCGCCCAGGCGCCGCGCCCGGCGGGCGGGGGCCCGGGGACGGCGCCCGTCGACTGCTGCGCCGGCACCCCGCCCGGGCGTACGGGCGCGGGCGCCGTCCCCGGCGCGGCCGAGGCGGACGGCGCGCTCGGCGGATGCGGATGTGTCACGTGACCTCCCCCTCGGTCTCGACGTCGATCGCTCACCTGGCGAGCAGTATGGCCGCAGGGCCCCACCCGCACACCGGAAATGGCGCGATCTTGTTCTTATCCTGCCGCATGCCCACGGGACTTCCGCGGGCGAACCCCCTACGAAAGGAATACGTCGCCCGGCCGCGATCGGTTCCGTATCGGCCATCGCTCGAACAGGTGAACATGCGTGCGGGGCGCCCCGCCGCGAACGACGGGACGCCCCGTACCGACCGTCTTCAGGTCGTCCTCAGGAGCCCACGGCCCCGGGACGTCACCGCTCTCAGCCCTCGTACCGCTCCCGCAGCCGGGCCTTGGCCTCCGGGCCCGCCGCCACCGCGTCCAGGGCGAGCAGCCCGGCGCCGAGGACCGGCGGCGCCGTCACGAAACCGATCACGGCCTTCGGTGCCCGCTCCGCGAGGAGTTCACGGATCCGCTCCTCCAGCTGCGGATGGCGGGCGGCGAGCACGCTGCCGCCCAGCATCACCGGCGCCTCCTCGCGGTGCAGCCCGAGCCGGCGCAGCGCGACCGCCGACATGGCGACGACCTCCTCGGCCAGCCGGTGCACCAGCGACAGCGCCACCGGATCGCCCCCGGCCGC
Organism: Streptomyces nymphaeiformis; assembly: GCF_014203895.1. Lineage (GTDB taxonomy): Bacteria > Actinomycetota > Actinomycetes > Streptomycetales > Streptomycetaceae > Streptomyces > Streptomyces nymphaeiformis. The sequence continues at coordinate 380,963 of NZ_JACHJY010000001.1, forward strand.
GACCGCGAACAGCACCGGCGTCAGTTCGTGCCGCTGAGCCGTCGTGACCCGCCCCAGGTGCAGCGCCTCGATCAGCGCGTACATCGACTCCAGGCCGAAGTGCGCGGGCAGCGCGTCGGCGAGGGCGGTGGGCAGGCCCCGCCCGTCCTCGGCGCGCGCCGCGAACCACAGGGCCTCGTCGGCGAGTCCGCCGCCCCCGCCCCAGTCCCCGGAGATCTTTCCGATCGCCGGGAAGCGCGCGGTCCGCCCGTCCGGGGTCATTCCGACGCAGTTGATCCCCGCCCCGCACACCACGGCCACGCCCCGCGGCTCGTCGAGCCCGGCCCGCAGGATCGCGAAGGTGTCGTTGTGCACCCGTACGTCACGGCTCAGGGCCCGGCCGAGCAGCTCGGTCTGGAGCGCGACCTCCTCGACGGGCAGGTCGGCATTGGCGAGACAGGCCGTGACGTGCGCGAACGTCGGAGGGAGTCCGGCACCGCCGGCCTCTTCCCACGCCCTCCCGACGATCTCCACGAGCCCGTCGACCGCCGTCCCCACCCCCACCACGGGCGGCTGGAAACCGCCGCCGCGCGCCGCCCCCAGGACCGTCCCGCCCTGGGAGACCACCGCGACGTCCGTCTTGCTGTTCCCCGCGTCGATCGCGAGGAGCACCCCGTTCGACCCCCCGTTCACACCCACGCGAGGTGCTCCCGGTTGTGCGCGATCAGCCGGTCGGTGAGCCCGTCGGCGTACGCGTACTGCCCGACCAGCGGGTGCGCGAGCAGCGCCTTGAAGACCCGGTCCCGGCCGCCGCGCAGCGCCGCCTCCAGGGCCAGCTCCTCGTACGCGGTGACGTTCGCGACCAGACCGGCGTACAGCGGGTCCACCGGCGCGACCGGCAGCGGCGTGGCGCCGTGCGCGCCGACCACCGCCTGCGTCTCGATGACGGCGTCGTCCGGCAGGAACGGCAGCGTGCCGTTGTTGTACGTGTTCACCACCTGGTACGGCGACCCGCCGCCGCCGAGCAGGGAGGCCGCCAGGTCCACGGCCGCCTCCGAGTAGAAGGCGCCGCCGCGCTTGGCGAGCAGGGCCGGCTTCTCGTCGAGCGCCGGGTCCCCGTACATCTCCAGGAGTTCCCGCTCCATCGCGGCGACCTCGGCGGCCCGCGAGGGCTTCGTGCCGAGCTCCCGCACCACCTCGTCGTGCGCGTAGAAGTACCGCAGGTAGTACGAGGGGACGACGCCGAGCCGGTCCAGGACCGGGCGCGGCAGGCGGAGGTCGTCGGCGATCGCGTCGCCGTGCTCGGCGAGCAGCCGCGGCAGCACGTTCTCGCCCTCGGGGCCCCCGAGGCGTACCGAGCGCTCCCAGGTCAGGTGGTTGAGCCCGACGTGGTCGAGGTGGACCTCGGACGGGGTCACGCCGAGGAGCGCGGCGAACTTCCGCTGGAAGCCGATGGCCACGTTGCACAGGCCGACGGCCTTGTGCCCGGCCTGGAGCAGCGCGCGCGTGACGATGCCGACGGGGTTGGTGAAGTCGATGATCCAGGCGTCCGGGTTGGTGCGGCGGACCCGCTCGGCGATGTCGAGCACCACCGGCACGGTCCGCAGCGCCTTCGCGAGACCACCGGCACCCGTCGTCTCCTGGCCGACGCAGCCGCACTCCAGCGGCCAGGTCTCGTCCTGCTCGCGGGCGGCCTGTCCGCCGACCCGCAGCTGGAGCAGGACGGCGTCGGCGCCCTCGACCCCGGCGTCGAGGTCGCTCGTGGTGACGACCTTCCCGTCGTGGCCCTGCTTGGCGAAGATCCGCCGGGCCAGGCCGCCGACGAGCTCCAGGCGCTCGGCGGCCGGGTCGACGAGGACGAGTTCGGTGATGGGCAGGGTGTCGCGCAGCCGCGCGAATCCGTCGATCAGTTCGGGGGTGTAGGTGGAACCGCCCCCCACGACAGCGAGCTTCATGTATGACTCAGCCCTTCACTCCGGTCAGTGTGACTCCCTCGACGAACGCCTTCTGCGCGAAGAAGAACACGAGGATCACGGGGGCCATGACCAGGACGGTCGCGGCCATGGTCAGATTCCAGTCGGTGTGGTGCGCGCCCTTGAAGGACTCCAGGCCGTAACTGAGCGTCCAGGCGGCCGCGTTCTCGGAGGCGTAGATCTGCGGCCCGAAGTAGTCGTTCCAGCAGTAGAAGAACTGGAAGAGGGCGACGGCGGCGATGCCGGGCTTCGCCATCGGGAGCACGACCCGCACCAGGGTGCGGAATTCGCCGCACCCGTCGATCCGCGCCGCCTCGACGTACTCGTTCGGGATCGTCAGCAGGAACTGGCGCAGCAGGAAGATGGCGAAGGCGTCGCCGAACGCCATCGGGATGATCAGCGGCCACAGCGTGCCGGAGAGGTCCATCTGCTTCGCCCAGAACAGGTACATGGGGATGATCACGACCTGCGGCGGCAGCATCATCATCGCGATGACCAGCAGCAGTGACAGATGGCGGCCGCGGAAGCGGAACTTCGCGAGCGCGTACGCCACGGGGACCGAGGACACCACCACGAGGACGGTGCCGAGCCCCGCGTACAGCAGGGAGTTCTTCCACCAGGTCAGGAAGCCCTCCGTCTGGAAGACCCGGACGTAGTTGTCCCAGTGCCAGGAGTTCGGCGTGAGGTCCCGGGTGAGTGCCTGCTCGTCGCTCATCAGGGAGGTCAGGAAGACGAAGACGAACGGGAGGACGAAGAACAGGGCGGTGGCGATGCCGAGCGCGTGCACGGCGATCCAGTGCAGCAGCGCCTTGCGGCGGGCCTGCTTCTCGGCGGGGCTCGCCTCGGCCCGCACGGGGGAGGCGGCGGCGGTTGCGGTCGTCATGGTTCAGTCACCCGAGCCGATCAGGCCGCCGCGCCGGCGCATGAGGAGCGCGGTGAAGGCCATGGAGAAGGCGAAGAGCACGAGCGCCACCACGCAGGCCGCGCCGTAGTTGAACTGGTTGAAGCCGAGGCTGTAGATCAGCTGCGGGAGCGTCAGCGTGGAGTCGTCGGGATAGCCGGGCTGGAAGGCGGCGCCGGAGCCGCCCATCTTTCCCGAGGCGACCTTGGAGGCCACGATCGGCTGGGTGTAGTACTGCATCGCGCCGATGATCCCGGTGACGACCGCGAAGAGCACGATCGGCGAGATGTTCGGCAGGGTGATGTACCGGAAGCGCTGCCGGCGGGACGCGCCGTCCAGCTCGGCGGCCTCGTACTGGTCCTTCGGTACGTCGAGCAGCGCGGCCATGAAGATGACCATGAGGTCGCCGACGCCCCACACGGCGAGCACCGTGAGGGCCGGCTTGGCCCAGTCCGCGTCGTTGAACCAGGAGGGGGCGGGGACGCCGAGCCCCTCCAGGAACGAGTTGACCGGTCCGGTGCCGGGGTTGAGCAGGAAGACGAAGGCGAGCGTGGCGGCCACCGGCGGCGCCAGGTACGGCAGGTAGAAGAGGGTGCGGTAGATCCCGGCGCCCCTCTTGATCTTGGTGATCAGCATGCCGACGCCCAGGCCGAAGACGACCCGGCAGGTCACCATGACGACCGCCAGCCAGAGCGTGTTCTGCATCGCCGGCCAGAACTTCGGCAGGTCGGAGAAGACGTACGTCCAGTTCTCCAGGCCGCGCCACGTCGGCGGGTTGAGGCCGTCGTAGCGCATGAACGAGAAGTACAGCGTGGAGACCAGCGGATAGGCGAAGAAGAAGCCGAAGCCGATCAGCCAGGGCGACATGAACAGCGCGGTGCGCAGCGCGTTGCGCCGGTGCTTCGACCGGAGCGTGTACGTGGTCATGGCGGGCTACTTCGCCGCGGCGATGTCGCGGTCGATCTGGGCCGCGGCGTCGGCGAGGCCCTTCTTGAGGTCGGTGACCTTGCCGCTCTCGTACTTGTGGGCGAGGTCGGACAGGGTCTCCTGGTAGGCGGGGCCGTTCACGGCGCCGTCCATGGTGGTGGACTGCGGGTGCCGGGCGATGTCCAGGAAGGTCTTGAAGCGGGCGTCGAACTTCAGGTTCGGGGACTTCAGCGCCTCGAAGGTGGAGGGCACGTTCCCGATGGCGTTGGCGAAGCCCACCACGGCGTCCGTGTCCGTGGTCATGTACTTGACCAGCTCCCAGGCGGCGTTCTGCTTCCTGCTCTGCGGCGCGATGCCCATGATCGTGCCGGAGAGGTAGCCCTTGCCGTACTCGGCGATCTCGTCGTCCGCGACGGGCAGCGGCGCGACGCCGACGTCGAAGCCGACCTTGGCCTGCTTGATGAAGTTCAGCCGCCACTCGCCGTCCAGCTGCATGGCGACCTGCCCGGTCTGGAAGGGGTGCTTGGTGCCCCACTCGTCGCCGAAGGTGGTCCGGTAGGTGTCGAGCTTCTTGAAGCCGCCGAGGGAGTCCACCAGGGACTTCTGGTACGTCATCATCTCGGCGAACGCCGGGTCCTTGGCGACGTTCGACTTGCCGTCCTTGTCGAAGTACGTGTGGTCCCACTGCGACATGTAGTGCTCGACGACGGTCTCGTAGCCGAGGTAGTTCGGCATGAAGCCGAGCTGCTCGTACGAGTCGCCCTTGGGCTTCGTCAGCGCCTTGGCGACCTTGGCGAACTCGGACCAGGTCTTCGGCGGGGCCTCGGGGTCGAGGCCGGCCTTCCTGAAGGCGTCCTTGTTGTAGTAGAGCCCGTACGCGTCGGAGAGCAGCGGCAGGGAGCAGCGCCTGCCCTCGAACTGGGTGTACTCCTGGAGGACCTTCGGGAAGGTCTTGTCCAGGTCCAGCTTCGACTTCTCTATGAAGGGCTTGAGGTCGGCGAGCGCGCCCGAGGAGCAGAACTTGCCGACGTTCGAGGTGGTGAACGAGGAGACGACGTCCGGCCCGTTCGACCCGCCCGCGCGCAGTGCCTGGCCGAGCTTCTCGTCGTTGATGTCGCCGACGACCTTCACCTTGATGTTCGGGTGGGCCTTCTCGAAGCGGGCGACGTTGTCCTCGATCGCCTTGACCTCGGCGGGCGCCGACCAGCCGTGCCAGAAGGTGATGGTGGTCTCGGCCTTCGGGTCGTCGGCGGCCGCGTTGTTCGCGGAGCCGGTACAGGCGGAGGCGAAGAGGGCGATCGAGGCGGTGGCGGCGAGCGCGGCGGCGGTGCGGCCGGGACGTACGGGCATGACGGAGTCTCCCTGCGGGGGCGGGCTTTCGGGCCTGACGGGGCGTGGACGGTCAGCGCGAGGTGTCGAAGACCTCGTCGCGGGTGGTGGCGAGGGCGCTTTCGAGGGCGCCGCGCAGCACGGGGCTCCGGCGCACGGCGGACAGGACGAGCCGGGGTCGGGACGGGGCGAGGTCGGCGAGTTCGGACTGCACGCGCGCGCGGAGGGGCTCGCCGCCGGTGACGAGGGCGTCTCCGGACAGCACGATCAGCTCGGGGTCGAGGACGGTGACGAGGGCGGCGAGGCCGGTGGCGAGGCGCTCGGCGTAGCGGTCGAGCAGCTCCGCGTACCGGGGGTCGTCCTCATGGGTCTCGGCGGCGCGCGAGAGGAGTCCGCTCACCACCGGCACGTAGGGGTGGTCGGGGGTCTCGATCCCGGCCTCGCGGGCGATCCGGGGCACGGCCTGGATGCCCGCGAGCTCCTGGAAGCCGCCGGAGTTGGCCTTGGTGACCTGCCGGACGAGGGGGGTGCCGGGGACGGGCAGGAAGCCGAGCTCGCCGGCGCCGCCGGTGAAGCCGCGGTGCAGCCGGCCGCCGAGGACGAGGGCGCCGCCGAGGCCGCCCTCGTTCCACAGCAGGACGAAGTCGTCGTGGCCCCGGGCCGCGCCCAGGCGCCGCTCGGCGAGGGCGACGAGATTGACGTCGTTCTCGTACTCGAACGGCATGGGCAGGGCGGCGGCCAGCTCCTCCAGGAGCGTGGGGGAGTGCCAGCCGGGCAGGTGGGAGGCGTACCGCAGCCGCCCGGTGGCCGGGTCGAAGGCACCGGGGGTGCCGATGACCAGGCGCCGCACGTCCTCGCGGGTGATCCCGGCCGCCGCGACGGCCCCGTCGAGGGCCTCGGTGACCTGGCGGACGACACCGGAGGCGGAGCGGCCGGGGGTGCGGAGCTCGTACGCGCCGACGATCTCGCCCGTGACGTCGGCGACGGCGGCGTGGATGCGGTGCTGGTCGACGTCGAGCCCGGCGGCGTACGCGGCCCGCGCGTTCACCGCGTACAGCTGCGCGTTCGGCCCGGGCCGGCCCTCGGTGGTCCCGGTGGCGACGACGAGCCCGGCCGCTTCGAGCCGGGCGAGCAACTGCGAGGCGGTCGGCTTGGAGAGCCCGGTGAGCTTGCCGATCCGCGTCCGCGACAGGGGCCCGTGCTCAAGCAGCAGGTCGAGCGCGGCACGATCGTTCATGGCCCGCAGGACACGCGGCGTACCGGGGGTTCCCGGAGTCGTACCGGCCATGGAACTCGCACCTGCCCTCGTACGGTGACTGCAGTACCGCGGGGGCACTGTTAGGAAAGTTTCCTATCGGGTTGGGAGGAAGGTAAGGCGGCCGTCACGGAGGCGTCAATACCCGGGAACGCGACACGCCCCCGAAGGCAACGAAAGCGTTACCTGCGGGGGCGTGAGGACGCGAAGGGCTACTTGGAGAGGTCCGGCTTCGGCAGCGGGGTCGCCGCCGCCGACTGGGGGGAGGTCGACGAGGCGAAGACCGACGGGGCCGCCATGCCGGCCGTGGGGTCGGCCGGCTTCTCCTCGGCCTGGGGCGGGATGCCGCCCACGATCCGGATGCCGGCCTCGTCCAGGCCCCGCTTGATGCGCCAGCGCAGCTCGCGCTCCACGCCCAGCTTCTTGCCCGGCATCGTCTTCGCCGAGACCCGGATCGTCATCGAGTCGAGCAGCACCTCGCTCAGACCCAGCACCTCCACCGGACCCCACAGGCGCTCGTCCCAGGGCTCCTCCTTCGCCATGGAGTCCGCCGCCGCGGTGATCACGGCCTTCACCTCGTCCAGGTCCTCCGTCGGCCGGACGGTCACGTCCACGCCCGCCGTCGCCCAGCCCTGGCTGAGGTTCCCTATCCGCTTGATCTCGCCGTTGCGCACGTACCAGATCTCGCCGTCCACCCCGCGCAGCTTCGTCACCCGCAGGCCCACTTCGACGACCTCGCCGGAGGCCACGCCCGCGTCGATCGAGTCCCCGACGCCGTACTGGTCCTCCAGGATCATGAAGACACCGGACAGGAAGTCCGTCACCAGGTTCCGCGCGCCGAAACCGATCGCGACACCCGCCACACCGGCCGAGGCGAGCAGCGGCGCCAGGTCGATCTTGAACGCGCCGAGGATCATCAGCGCGGCCGTGCCCAGGATCAGGAACGACGCCACCGAGCGGAGCACCGACCCGATCGCCTCCGAGCGCTGCCGCCGCCGCTCGGTGTTGACGAGGAGACCGCCGAGCGTCGTCCCCTCCACCGCCTGCGCCGAGCGGTTCATCCGCTCGATCAGCTTCGTCAGCGCCCGCCGCACGGCCATCCGGAGCAGCAGCGCGACCACCAGGATCAGCACGATCCGCAGGCCCGTGTTCAGCCAGGTGGACCAGTTCTCCTCCACCCAGCTCGCCGCGCTGGTGGCCCTCTCCGCGGCCTCGTCCAGGGTCACCGGCATGGGTTCGGGTTCGGTGGCAGCCGCCAGGGCGGACCAGGACACGGGACAACCTCCAGGCATCGCGTACGCAGGCCATCCACAGTAACGGGGCGTCGGATGTGCTCCCGTAGCCCTGTTCGAGGGAGAGACGGACCTCACCTGGGCACATACCGGGGAGAGATGCCGATGTGGTCGAGAACACCCCGGTGCCGCCACCCCGATCCCGGTACGTGGTGGCGCCGCGACCAGGCATGAGGAGAGACTGAGAGCAGTTCGTCCCGGCGCGAGCCACGCGCCGCCGGCGTCATAGGAGGCATCCGTGCCGCATGTCCTGGTCCTCAACGCGTCGTACGAGCCGCTCGGCGTCGTACCGCTCCGCCGCGCACTCGTCCTCGTACTGGAGAACAAGGCCCTCTGTCTCGAGGAGTCCGGCGCCTTCCTGCACAGCGAGACCCAAGTCCTCCCCGCCCCCAGTGTGGTGCGACTGAAGCGCTTCGTGCGGGTCCCCTACCGGGGGCCCGTTCCCTTGACCCGCAGAGCGCTCTTCGCGCGCGACGGCGGGCGCTGCGCGTACTGCGGGGCCGTCGCGACCAGCGTCGACCACGTCATCCCGCGCAGCCGCGGGGGCACGCACGCCTGGGAGAACGTGGTGGCGGCCTGCCGCCGCTGCAACCACGTCAAGGCCGACAAGCACCTGCGGGAGATCGGTTGGCGGCTGCGCCACCAACCCGCCCCGCCGACCGGCCTGGCCTGGCGGATCATCGGGACCGGACACCGGGACCCCCGGTGGCTGCCGTACCTGGAACCGTACGGCGCCGTGGACGTGATGGCCCGGATCGACTCCGTCGCAGAGACCCCCGTGAGGGCGCTGACGACGGGTTGAGCCGGGCCTTTCGCGTACGCGGGGGCTGCGGCGGGGAACGGGACGCCTCTCAGGGGGCGTCCCGCTCCTCCGGCGTGTCCTCCTGCTTCCCTTCCGGCGGGGCCACCGCATACGTCTCGACCGACCAGAGCGAGTACCCGAAGCGCGTCGCCCGCGTCTCCCCCTGGACCCGCAGGAAGCGGGTGTCCGCCGCGTCCATCCGGACCGACTCCCGGCCGCCCCTGCCGTCCGCGACGGTCGCCGCCGTCCGCCAGACCCTTCCGTCGGCCGAGACCTGGACCCGGTAGCGCGAGGCGTACGCGTCCTGCCAGTGCAGCACCACCTGCCCTATCCGGGCCGGCTCGGGCAGTTCGAGCTGCCACCAGGCGCCGTCCTCCGCGGGCGAGGACCAGCGGGTCGCCGGGTCGCCGTCCACCGCCGACGAGGCCGGGAAGGCCGGGGTCTCGTCGCCCGAGGAGGAGGCCGTCGCCGCCCGCGCGAGGTCCGGGCCCGCCGTCCGGGGGAAGGCCCGGACCGTCAGGACCCGCTCCTCGCCCGCGAACGACACCGGCACCCGGTACGAGCCCGCCGGCACGCCCGCGGCCACCGACACCTCCAGGGGGACGGTCGTCCGCGCGCCGCGCTCCACCGCCGCCTGCTCCGGCAGCCGTACCGCGATCCCCTTCGGGGCCTTCGCCGTCAGCGTCCCGCGCACCTCGCCCGCGCGCCGGCCCGTCAGCTCCACGTCCACCCGCTGCGCCGGGCCGCCGATCTCCGCGTCCGTCTCGGTGCGGGCGAGTGCGAGACCGGCCCGCGGCCCGTCCGCGAACCACGGGACCAGCGAGCGCACCTCGGGCGCGGGACCGTCGCCGCTCCACACGACCCGCAGCGCGTCCGCCCGCAGCCCCTTCAGCTCCGTCTGCGTCCACCCGGACGCCGACAGCGGGCCGAGCGGCCGCCAGCCCTCACCGGGGACGTACGCCTCCACGCGCGCGTCGCCGGCCTTGTCCGGCTCGGTCATCACCGTCAGCGCCTCCACGGGCCGGGCCCGGTCGAGCCGCACGGTGTACGAACCGGGGGCGCGGTCGGCCCTGGCCGGCGGGGTGCGGTCGGCGCCGGTCCAGGCCGCCGACTCGGCCACCGCGCGCGTGAGGAACGGATCGAGGACCCCCGAGCCGACCGTCACCCGGGCCGCCTTCAGGTCCTTCCGCTGCCCTTCCAGGTCCAGCTGCGCCCGCCAGGCCGCCGCGCCGTCGCGGCGCGCCTGGGCGAGGAGCATGTCGACGGCCGTCTCGCCCGCCCGGCCGTACCGGGAGAGCTGCTCCAGCCAGGGCCCCGTCTCGTCGTCGAGGGTGCCGCCGGCCGCGGCCGTGAGCCGCTCGGGCGCCCGGCGCATCACCGTGAACGCGGCCCGCAGTTCGCGCGCCGCCTCGTCCCGAGCGGCCGTGCCGGCCGGGCCGGTGCCCGTGCGGGACGCCCAGAACGCCGCCAGGAGCGGCTTCAGATAGGCCGATTCGCCCGCCGGGTCCAGGATCGACGAAGAGCCGTTCCCGGCGAGTGCGCGCAGCGCCTCGCGGGCGGCCGGGTCCGGGCCGGCGAGGTCGTCGACGGCCGCCCGCCAGGACTCCCCGGGCCGGTAGCCCCTGGGGTTCCAGGCGTAGTCGGCGGTGGTGAAGAGCGGGACGCGGGAGGCGGCGGGCTGCTCCATGGCGTGCGCGAGGAAGGCGGCCGAACCGGCGGCCACGGCCGGCTCCCGGCCCGTGGCGGGGCCGAGGAACAGCCGGTCCTGCGCGTAGTCGTTGACGGGGTAGTTGTCCATGGTGACCAGCGGATGGCCGCCCAGGGCCCGGCGTGCGCCCGAGAGTTCGCCGCCGGTGATCGTGCGCGGGACGACGCCGACACCCGTCCACGCCACCCGCACCTCCGGGTCGAGCTCCGCGGCGAGCTTCGAGCGGTACGCGGTCGCGCCGTCCTGGTAGTACTCCGTCGGCATCACCGTCAGCGGCTCGGCGTCCGGATGCTCCTCGGCCAGCCGGCGGGCGACGGCGTTCGCCACGCGCGCGTGGGCGCCGGCCGCGGCCTCGGGACCGCTCCCGAACGTGTCCGCGTCCTTGTCGCAGTGCCACTCGTCGTAGGAGGCGTCCTGGAACTGGAGCTGGAAGGAGCGCACCCCGAGCTCCCACATCGCGTCCAGCTTCCGCGTCAGCGCCGCCACGTCGCCGGACGAGGCCAGGCACATGGACTGGGCGGGCGCCACGGCCCAGCCGAGCGTCACGTGGTTCGCGAGGGCCCGCTCGGCGAGCGCCCGGAACTCCTGCTGCTGCGCGGCCGGGTAGGGCTCGCGCCACTGCGCCTGGCGGTACGGGTCGTCCCCGGGCGCGTACAGATAGCGGTTCTGCTTGGTCCGGCCCAGGAAGTCCAGCTGGGCGAGCCGCTGTTCCAGGGTCCAGGGGCGGCCGTAGAAGCCCTCGGTGATGCCGCGCTCGGCCGTGCCGGGCCAGTCGCGGACGACGACGCCGGGGACCTCCCCGCCCGCGCCGAGGAGCTGACGCAGCGTCTGGACCGCGTGGAACAGGCCGTCCTCGCCGACCCCGTCCAGGACGACGGTGTCCCGTCCCTGGAAGCGGCCCGTCGCGAGCCGGTAGCCGCCGCGCGGCAGATCGAGCCGCTCGGGGACGCGCAGGGCGGTGAGGGCCTGCTCGGCGGCCTCGCCGGAGGGACCGGCGGCCCGCAGGACCGGGCCCCGGCCCGGCAGGCCGGTGTGGACGGTCCGTACCCCGGCGGCCCGAAGGAGCTCGCGCAGGGCGGCGAGGGCGTACGGATCGGCGTCGGCGTCCGCGAGCAGCGTCACCTCGTTCCCGAGGCGTACGGAGGGCCCGGCGGCCGTCAGGGACTGCGGCCGGGGCCAGACGGCGGGCACGCGCGCGGTGGCGGTGTCCGCGCGGGAGACGGCCGGGGTCGAGGGAGCCGCCGGAGCAGTGGGGCCGGCCGGGGTCGTGGGGCCGGCGGGAGCGCTCGGTGCCGCGGGTGTCCTCGGGGCCACGGGCGCCTTCGGGAACGCCTGAGCCGAGCCCGGGGCCGCGCCGCCGAGCAGACCGCCGATGACGGCGGCGGCGACGGCCGTCGCGGTGCGCTTCCTGCGCCCGAGGTGCACGGGGCGTCTCCCTTCGGCAGGTCCCGGCGGCTCTGCCGGATGGTCACGACTGGGTCACGAGCCCACCACCCGTCGCACGGGGGTGTCAATGCGCGTGGCCGATGTGTCGCCTTTGCCCGGCGAGCCGTCGGCGAGGTGACGTCACTTCGCCGCGTTCCGCCGGTAAAACGAGGTGCGCTGGGTAGGGCTCTGTCGTTACTCAGGACGAATCAGTCGAGTCGCACCAGTCGAGTCGCACCTGTCGAGTCAGATCTGTCGAGACGAATCGGGAGACCCCCGTGACCACGACCGCCCATCACCTCGGACGGATACGCGTTCCCCAGCAGTCGGCGCCGGCCGGCGAGCCGCTGACCAGCGAGCCGCCCCTGCCCGACGCGTCACCCCTCACCAGCGAGCCGCCGCTGGCCGTGGCGGCCCCCCTGACCAGCGAACCCACCGCCCCCGGCAGCGCGGGCGGCCCGGAGTCCCCCGGAGTGTGAAGTGACCCTGGCCCGTCTCGCCGCCCGTCACGGCGTCGCCACCGTCCACAGCCCGTCAGAAGGCGTCACCGTGCCCGTGCCGGACGCCACCGTGGTGGCCGTCCTCGCGGCCCTGGGCGTCGACGCGGCCACCCCCGAGGCGGTCGCCGCCGCCCTCGACGCGGCCGAACGGGCCGACCGGGAGCGCCTGCTGCCGCAGACCCTGGTCCTGCGGCACGGCGAGGAGCTCCGCCCGCCGGAGGACCTGCCGTCCGGCACCCGGCTCCGGGTCACCACCGAGGACGGCGGCGTCGTCACCGGTGGTGACTGGTCCGGGCTGCCGCTCGGCGTCCACACGGTCGAGGCGCAGGCCCCCGACGGGCGCACGGCCACCGGCACCCTGATCGTGAGCCCCGCGCGCGTGCCCGGCCCCGGGCGGCGCTCGTACGGGCTCCTCGTCCAGCTGTACTCGCTGCTCTCCACCCGCTCCTGGGGCATGGGCGACCTCGGCGACCTGCGGGAGCTCGTCGGCTGGGCGGGCCGGACGCACGGCGCCGGGTTCGTCCAGGTCAACCCGCTCCACGCGGGCGTGCCCGGGGCGCCGAGCGACCCCTCCCCGTACCGGCCGTCCTCCCGCCGCTTCCCGGACCCCGTCCATCTGCGGATCGAGGAGATCCCCGAGTACGCCCTGGTGGGGCCCGAGCGCCGCGAGGAGCTCGACCGGATCCTCGCCGAGGCGGCCGAACTGCGCGAACGGGTCCTCGGCAAGGGAGCCCTGATCGACCGGGACGCCGTCTGGGAGGTCAAGCGGCGGGCCCTGGAGCTCGTGCTCGCCGCCGTGGAGCCCGGTCCCGGCCGCCGCGCCGACTTCCACGACTTCCTCGCCGAACGCGGCCGCGCCCTGGAGGACCACGCCACCTACCAGGCCCTCGCCGAGCGGCACGGCCCGCGCTGGCGGACCTGGCCGGAGGAGCTCCGCACGCCGCGCACCGCCGAGACCGCCGTGCGCGCCGACCCCGCCCTGGCCGCCCGGGTCGACTTCCACTGCCGGCTCGCCTGGCTGACGGACCGGCAGCTCGCCGACGCCGCCGCGGCCGCCCGCGAGGCCGGCATGGAGGTCGGGATCGTCCACGACCTGGCGGTCGGCGTCCACCCCGAGGGCTCCGACGCCTGGGCCCAGCAGGAGGCCTTCGCGGCCGGCATGTCGGTCGGCGCCCCGCCCGACGCCTTCAACGCCCGGGGCCAGGACTGGGGCCTGCCGCCCTGGCGGCCCGACGCCCTCGCCGCCGCCGGGTACGCCCCGTACCGCGGACTCCTCCGCGAACTCCTGCGCCACGCGGGCGCGCTGCGCATCGACCACGTGATGGGCCTGTTCCGGCTGTGGTGGGTGCCCGAGGGGCGCGAGCCCACCGAGGGCACGTACGTCCGGTACGACGCCGAGGCGATGCTCGCGGTCCTCGTCCTGGAGGCGCACCGCGCCGGCGCCCTCGTCATCGGCGAGGACCTCGGGACGGTCGAGCCGGGCGTACGGGAGGAGCTGGCCCGGCGCGGGGTGTTCGGGACCTCCGTGCTCTGGTTCGAGCGGGACTGGGAGGGCACCGGCCGGCCGCTGCCGGCGGGGGAGTGGCGCGCGGAGTGCGTCGCCACCGCCACCACCCACGACCTGCCGTCCACCGCCGCCCGGCTCTCCGGCGAGCACGTCACCCTGCGGCACCGGCTCGGGCTGCTCTCCGGCGACCTGGAGCGCGAGCGGGCGGCGGACGCGGCGGAGACCGCCGAGTGGCTGGACGTGTTCGAGCGGAAGGGGCTGCTCCCGGAGGGCCCGGGGAACGAGGAGGCCGAGATCAGGGCCGTCCACCGGTTCCTGCTCGCCACCCCGGCCCGGATGGTCGGCGCCTGGCTGCCGGACGCGGTGGGGGACCGCAGACCGCAGAACCTGCCGGGCACCTGGGACCAGTACCCCAACTGGCGGCTGCCGCTCGCGGGTCCGGACGGCCAGCCGCTCACCCTGGAGGACCTCGCCGCCTCGCCCCGGGCGCACGCCCTGCTGACCGGGCTGAAGGCGGGTACGGAGGCCTCCGGTGCCCGTACGGCACCCCCGGGCGCGCGGCCCGTTTAGGTGTTCGCTACTTTTGGGCTGTGGACAAGAAGAACGCTCTGCGCGCCGGCTCGCTCGCGGCCGGTACGACGCTGATGATGCTGCTCATGTCGTCCCCCGCGCTCGCGCTCACCCGCGACGACGGCGACGACCCGGCCCCCAAGCTGAGTGTCATCGAGACCCTCGGCCTGTACGTGGCGGCTCCGCTGGGTCTGTTCCTGGTGATCGCCGGTCTGGTGATGGTGCTCGACAAGTCCAAGAAGAAGGCGTAACCGCCTCACAGGTCTCCGTCGAGGGCGCCGCACGGTACGAGGTACCGCGCGGCGCCCTCGCATGCGTCGAGGCGCTTCACACGGTCGTCGCGAGCAGCTTGCGCAGCAGCCCCGCCAGCTGCTCCGTCTCCTCCGGGGTGAGCGCGGACTCCAGGGCCGCCCGCTGCTCCCCGAGGCCGGCGCCGACGGCCTGGTCCACCAGTTCCTTGCCGCGCTCGCTGAGGGTGACCCGCAGCCCGCGCCGGTCGTTCGGGTCGGGGCTGCGGGTGAGCAGCCCGGCCTTCTCCAGCTTGTCCAGACGGCCCGTCATGCCACCGGTGGTGATCATCAGGGTGGCGGTCAGCTCGCGCGGCGAGAGCGTGTACGGCTCCCCTGACCTGCGCAGCGTCGCGAGCACGTCGAACTCCCCGAGCGCCATGCCGTAGGGCGCGTACGCCTTGTCCACCTTGCCGCGCATGGCGTTGGACAGGCGGTAGATCCGTCCGAAGACCGCCATGGGGACGGTGTCCAGGTCGGGGCGGACGGCCGCCCACTGGTCGGTGATGGCGTCGACGGCGTCGTGGCCGGGGGTCTGCGTCTTCATGTCCTCAGTGTTCCCTTCTCCGCTCCCCGATCGCAAGAAAGTCACTTACGAGAGAGTCACTTACGCGAAAGCCTCTTGCGAGAAAGTAGCTTAGTGGTAAGTTAATCACCACGAAGCCAGTCCGGCGCTCACCGGCCCGGCACTCCACAGCAGGGGGAACCGTCATGTCCCGCAAGGCCGCAACCGTCGCACTCACCGCGATCGCCCCGATCTCCTGGGGCTCCACCTACTACGTCACCACCGAGTTCCTGCCGCCCGACCGGCCGCTGCTCACCGGCCTCCTGCGCGCCCTGCCCGCCGGCCTCGCGCTCCTCGCCCTCACCCGCAAGCTCCCGCAGGGCGCCTGGTGGTGGAAGTCCGCGGTCCTCGGGGCCCTCAACATCGGCGCCTTCTTCCCGCTGCTCTTCCTCGCCGCCTACCGGCTGCCCGGCGGAGTCGCCGCGGTCGTCGGCTCCGTCGGCCCGCTCTTCGTCGTCGGCCTCGCGGCCCTCTTCCTCGGCGAGAAGCCCACGGTGAAGTCCCTGCTCACCGCCGTCACCGCCGCCTTCGGCGTCAGCCTCGTGGTCCTCAAGGCCGGAGCCGCCTTCGACCTGGTCGGCGTGGGCGCCGGACTGCTCTCCTCGCTCTCGATGTCCGCCGGCATCGTCTTCACCAAGCGCTGGGGCCGCCCCGAGGGCGTCGGCGCCCTCGCGCTCACCGGCTGGCAGCTCACCGCGGGCGGCCTGGTCATCCTGCCCATCGCCTTCCTGATCGAGGGCGCCCCGCCGGCCCTGACCGGCACCAACCTGGCCGGCTACGCCTACCTCGCCTTCGGCAACACCGCGATCTCGTACTTCCTCTGGTTCCGCGGCATCGAGCGGCTCAGCGCCTCCTCGGCCACCCTGCTCGGCCCGCTCTCCCCGATCACCGCGGCCGTCATCGGCTGGGCGGCACTCGGCCAGGCCCTCGGCCCGGTGCAGGTCCTCGGCATGCTGATCGCCTTCGGCGCCACCCTGGCCGGCCAGCTGGGCCCCCGTACCCCCGCCAAGCCCTCCGAGGTCGAATCGTTCAGCCCTGCTGAAAAGAACGGTCAGGAAGTTTCGATGGACCTGGAGGTTTCGGCGGTGCGACGGTAAGGGGCATGAGCCTGGACACCGCACGCAACCCGACCGACACCGCCACCGACAGCACCGCCACCGCAGTCACCGAGAGGCCGGCACCCGCCAAGGGCGCCGGCCTCGGCGTGCTCCTCGCCCTCCTCGCCACCGTCGTCTGGTCCGGCAGCTTCGTCGTCGCCCGCGCCCTCCACGACACCGTCCCCCCGGTCCAGGCCGCCTTCTGGCGCTGGATCGTCGCCCTCGTCGCCGTCGCCCCGCTCGCCGCCCGCGAGACCTGGCGGCAACGGCACCTGATCCGCCGCCACCTCCGCTTCCTCGCCCTCGCCTCGCTGCTCGGCATCACCGTCTACAACACCCTGGTCAACCAGGCCGGGACCGCCACCTCCGCCGGCAACATGGGCATGATCATGGCCGCCTCCCCGGTCCTCATGGCCCTCTTCGCCCGCCTCGGCGGCAACCGCCTCGGCCCGCGCCGCACCACCGGCATGCTCATCGCCTGCGCCGGCGTCCTGCTCCTCGTCAGCAAGGGCTCGCTCGCCCCCGACTTCGCCACCGGCGACCTCTGGGTCATGGCCGCGGCCGTCTGCTTCGCCTCCTACAGCGCCCTCCTCAAGCGCCGCCCCGCCGAACTCGGCGGCCTCGCCTTCCTCTTCACCACCTTCGCGCTCGGCGCGCTCATGCTCCTCCCGGCGTACGGGATCAGCCTCGCCGTCCAGGGCGGCTTCGAGCCCACCACCGGCACCGTCGGACCCCTCGTCTACGTCGGCGTGCTCTCCTCCGCCGTCGCCTTCTTCGCCTGGAACAAGGCCGTCACCCTGATCGGCGCCGCCCGCGCCGGGATCGTCTACTACCTCCAGCCCGTCTGCGTCGCCCTCCTCTCGTACGCCCTCCTCGGCGAGCAGCTCGGCCTCCTCGGCGGCGCCAGCATGGCCCTCATCCTCGGCGGGGTCGCCATGAGTTCCGCCCGCTAGCCAGGCGAGGTCCGGTGGGGCGAGGCCCGATATGTTGCGCCCCATGACCGAGTGGGACATCAAGAAGCTCCAGATCCTCCGCACCCTCCGCGACCGCGGCACCGTCACCGCGACCGCGGAGGCGCTGCTCATGACCCCCTCGGCCGTCTCCCAGCAGCTCACCAACCTCGCCAAACAGCTCGGGGTGCGGCTCCTGGAGGCCCAGGGCCGCCGGGTCCGCCTCACCGACGCCGCCCATCTGGTGCTGCGCCACGCCGAGCTCGTCTTCGCCCAGCTGGAGCGCGCCGACGCCGAACTCGACGGCTACCTGCGGGGCGAGGCCGGCCAGGTGCGGGTCGCGGCCTTCTCGACGTCCGTGCCCGCGCTCCTCGTCCCCGCCGTGCGCCAGCTCCGCACCGCCCACCCCGGGCTCGACGTCCGCATCCGGGAGGCCGAGGCGGCGGAGGCGTACGAGCTGCTCACCGCCGGCGAGGTCGACCTCGCGCTCTCGCTCGCCGCGCACGCGCCGTCCGCGCGCGACCCCAAGTACAGCCGGCTGCCGCTGCTCGCCGACCCCCTCGACGTCGCCCTGCCCGCCGGGCACCCGCTCGCCGACGCGCCCGGCCTGCGGCTCGCCGACCTCGCCGCCGAGCCGTGGATCTTCGGCGGCTCGGGACCCTGGTCCGAGATCACCACCGCCGCCTGCGAGGCCGCCGGCTTCGTGCCCGAGCAGGCCCACAGCGCCTCCGGCTGGACCGCGATCCTCGCCATGGTCGAGGCAGGCCTCGGGATCGCGCTTGTGCCCCGGATGGCCTCCGCGGACCGCCGGGGCGGGACCGGGGTCGTCATGCGGGTCCTCTCCGCCGACCAGCCGCGCCGCCATGTCGTCGCGGCGGTACGCAGCGGGGCGGAGGAGGGCCCGGCGGTGGCGCGGGTCCTCGCCGCGCTCCGCCAGGCGGCGGCGGCCCGCGAGACCGTTCAGCAGAACTGAACGGCATCGTCGAAAACATTCGATGGACCGGGGTGCCGGAGCAGGGAGAAGCTCGTCCCATGAGCAGCCCCGACGCGCACCAGGACCCGCACGCCAACGACGCCGCCCCCTACTCCGGCGGGGACCCGTACGCCGACTACCGCGCCGGTGACTTCCCCTTCACCGAGCTCGTCGACCTCGCCGACCGCCGCCTCGGCGCCGGCGTCGTGGCCGCCAACGACGAGTTCTTCGCCGAGCGGGAGAACCTCCTCGTCCGCGAGCGCGCCGTCTTCGACCCGGAGCACTTCGGTCACAAGGGCAAGATCATGGACGGCTGGGAGACCCGCCGCCGCCGCGGCGCCGACGCCGAGAACGTCTTCCCCGCCCCCGAGGACCACGACTGGGCGATCGTCCGCCTCGGCGCCCCCGGCGTGATCCGCGGCATCGTCGTCGACACCGCCCACTTCCGCGGCAACTACCCGCAGAAGGTCAGCATCCAGGCCACCGCCGTCGAGGGTTCGCCCAGCCCCGCCGAGCTGCTCGACGCGAAGTGGGAGGAGCTCGTCCCGCCGACGCCCGTCCGCGGCCACGCCGCCAACGGCTTCGAGATCACCGCCGAGCGCCGCTTCACCCACGTCCGGCTCTGCCAGCACCCCGACGGCGGCGTCGCCCGGCTCCGCGTCCACGGCGAGGTCGTGCCCGACCCCGAGTGGCTGGAGCTCCTCGGCACCCTCGACCTGATCGCCGTGCTCAACGGCGGCTCGTACGAGGACGCCTCGGACAAGTTCTACTCCTCGCCGACGCAGATCATCCTGCCCGGCACCTCCCGCAAGATGGACGACGGCTGGGAGAACCGCCGCCGCCGGGTCCGCGACACCAACGACTGGGTGCGCTTCCGGCTCGTCGCCCAGGGCGTCGTCCGCGCCGTCGAGATCGACACCGCCTACCTCAAGGGCAACTCCGCCGGCTGGATCGCGCTCCAGGGGCGCAACGGCGAGAGCGGCGAGTGGTTCGAGATCATCCCGCGCACCCGCCTCCAGCCCGACACCCTGCACCGCTTCAAGCTGCCCGCGCAGGCCGTCGTCACCCACGTCCGGCTCGACGCCTTCCCCGACGGCGGCGTCGCCCGCATGCGGCTCCACGGCGCGCTGACGGAGCAGGGCGCGGCCGACCTCCGCGCCCGGTACGCGGCGCTCGGCGGATAGGGGAAACGCTTCCGCCCGGCGGCGCGGCCGCGCGCCGACGCCCGCCCGCCGGGCGGACTCCAAGCACCGCCTTTGGGCGGGCTCCGAGCACCGCCTCCGGGCGGACTCCGAGCACGGCGAAGGGGCGCCTCCGTGGGGGAGGGCGCCCCTTCTCCGTTCAACCGGTTACCAGCCGGGGCACTACTTGGCGGCGGCCGCGTCCGCCGCCTGCGCCTTCAGGGCGCGCTCGACGCCCGCGCGGGACTCCGTCACCAGACGCCGCAGCGCCGGGACCGGGTCGTGCTCGGCGATCCACGCGTCCGTCGCGTCCAGCGTCTCCTGCGAGACCTGGAGCGTCGGGTAGAGACCGACCACGATCTGCTGGATCATCTCGTGGCTGCGGGTCTCCGAGACCTGCTTGATCGACGCGAAGTACTTCGCGGTGTACGGGGCGAGCAGCTCGCGCTGGTCGGCCTGGACGAAGCCGCCGATCACGGCCTCCTGCACGGCGTTCGCCAGCTTGTCGTCCTCGACGACCGAGGCCCAGGCCTCCGCCTTCGCCGCCTCCGTCGGACGGGCCGCGCGCGCGGTCGCCGCGTGCCGCTCGCCCGCCGCCGTACGGTCGCGCTCCAGCTCGGCGGCGATCTCCGCCTCGTCGAAGCGGCCGGTGGCCGCGAGGCGCTGCACGAACGCCCAGCGCAGCTCGGTGTCGACGGCGAGGCCCTCGACGACCACGGAGCCGTCGAGCAGCCCCGCGAGCACGTCGAGCTCCGCGTCCTCGCGGGCGGTCGCCGCGAAGGCCCGCGCCCACGCCAGCTGGTGGTCGCTGCCGCCCTCGGCGGCGCGCAGCTGCTCCTGGGCGAAGGCGCCCCAGCGCGCGAGGCCCGTCGCGCGCCACTCCGGCGCCGCGTACAGGTCGAGCGCGGCCTTCACCTGGCCCTGGAGGGACTGCACCACGCCGATGTCGGACTCCTTGGCGATGCCCGAGAGCACCAGGTCCAGGTAGTCGCGGGTGGCCAGCTCGCCGTCGCGGGTCATGTCCCAGGCCGAGGCCCAGCACAGGGCGCGCGGCAGGGACTCGGCGAAGTCGCCGAGGTGCGCGGTGACGTTCGCCAGGGACACCGCGTCGAGGCGGACCTTGGCGTACGACAGGTCGTCGTCGTTGAGGAGGACGACCGCCGGGCGGGCCTTGCCGACGAGCTGCGGGACGGCCGTCAGCGCGGCGGCCTCGATGTCCAGCTCCAGGCGGTCGGTGCGGACCAGCTTGCCGGCCCCGTCGAGGTCGTAGAAGCCGATCGCGATGCGGTGCGGGCGCAGCACGGCCTCGCCCTTGGCGCCGGCGGGCAGCGCCGGGGCCTCCTGGCGGACGGCGAAGGCGGTGATGGAGCCGTTCTCGTCGGTCTCGATCTCCGGGCGGAGGATGTTGATGCCGGCCGTCTCCAGCCACGCCTTCGACCAGGTCTTCAGGTCACGCCCGGAGGTCTCCTCCAGCGCGCCGAGGAGGTCGGACAGGCGGGTGTTCCCGAAGGCGTGCGCCTGGAAGTAGGCCTGGACGCCCTTGAAGAACTCGTCCTCGCCGACGTACGCCACGAGCTGCTTCAGGACCGAGGCGCCCTTGGCGTACGTGATGCCGTCGAAGTTGACGAGCACGTCCTCCAGGTCGTTGATGTCGGCCATGATCGGGTGCGTCGACGGCAGCTGGTCCTGGCGGTAGGCCCAGGTCTTCTCCGCGTTCGCGAAGGTGGTCCAGGCGTTCGGCCAGCGGGTGCCCGGCACCGAGGCCTGGCAGGCGACCGAGGTGAAGGTGGCGAACGACTCGTTCAGCCACAGGTCGTTCCACCACTCCATGGTGACGAGGTCGCCGAACCACATGTGGGCGAGCTCGTGCAGGATGGTCTCGGCGCGCCGCTCGTACGCCGCGTCCGTCACCTTCGAGCGGAAGACGTACTGGTCGCGGATGGTGACCGCGCCCGCGTTCTCCATCGCGCCCGCGTTGAACTCCGGCACGAACAGCTGGTCGTACTTGGCGAACGGGTAGTCGTACGCGAACTTCTCCTGGAACCAGTCGAAGCCCTGGCGGGTCACGTCGAAGATGTGGTCCGCGTCGAGGAACTCGGCGAGCGACGGACGGCAGTAGATGCCCAGCGGGACGACCTGCCCGTCCTTCTCGTACGTCGAGTGCACCGAGTGGTACGGGCCGACGATGAGGGCCGTGATGTACGTCGAGATGCGCGGGGTCGGCTCGAAGACCCACACGTCGTTCTCGGGCTTCGGCGTCGGCGAGTTCGAGATCACCGACCAGCCGCTCGGCGCCTTCACCGTGAACTGGAAGGTCGCCTTGAGGTCGGGCTGCTCGAAGGAGGCGAACACGCGGCGCGCGTCCGGCACCTCGAACTGGGTGTAGAGGTAGGCCTGGTCGTCTACCGGGTCGACGAAGCGGTGCAGGCCCTCACCGGTGTTGGTGTACGCGCAGTCGGCGACGACCTTCAGCTCGTTGCGGCCCAGAGCGAGGCCGTCGAGCGCGATCCGCGAGTCGCGGAAGGCGGCGGCGACGTCGAGCGCGCGGCCGTTGAGCACGACCTCGTGGACGGCGGGGGCGACGAGGTCGATGAAGGTCTCGGCGCCGTCCTCGGCGGAATCGAAGCGGACGGTGGTGACGGACCGGTAGGTGCCGCCCTCCTGCGCACCGGTGAGGTCGAGTTCGACCTCGTACGCGTCCACGGTCAGCAGCGCCGCCCGCTGCTGGGCCTCTTCACGGGTCAGGTTTGTGCCAGGCACCCGGTCAACTCCTCGGTTTCGTGACGTTTGGGCCATCCTTCCACGGCCCGGCTCAGCGGCGCACGGAACATTTCCACGGCCCGTCACCGCTGATCCGCAGCAGCCCGGGACCCGGCACCGGGGAGCTCACCCGGACCTCGCCGATCTCGTTGACCAGCAGGTCCTGCTCCTCGTCGTCGTAGAGCGGGTCCACCGGCGGGGTGTGCTGGTGGACGGTGAAGTGGGACTCCCCGTGGTGCGCGAAGTCGAGCACCCCGGCCGGCCCCTCGTAGATCACCAGATCGTGCGCGAGGCCCTCGACGTGGCTGTCGAAACGGCGCGCGTGGGACAGCGGCAGCACCCGCAGCGTCCAGGGCGTGTCGGCCTCCACCCGCAGGGACAGCGGGCGGGCGCGCGGGACGAGCGCGACGGTACGCGCGCGTACGTCGTCCTCGTACGCCGTGAGCAGGAAGTCCTCGGCCCGCCCGTACGCGTCGCAGGACTCGATCGTGGTGGACAGCGAGTGGTACGACTCGATCTCCAGGAGCACCCAGTGCCCCGCCGGAAGACCCGCGTCGCAGTGCACGGTCTCCTTGCCGCGCCCCTGGTACACGCGGGGCCGGAACTCCCCGCCGTACGGATCGGCCACCGGCACGGGCGGGGCGGCGGGCGCCGGGGGCGGGGGCGGCGGGACGTAGCCGGGGCCCGGGATCGGCGGCGGCGGGTACTCCACCACGATGCCGAAGTCCGTCGCGAGCCCGGCGAGCCCCGAGGCGTACCCCTGACCGACCGCCAGGAACCGCCAGCCGCCGTCCTGCCGGTAGAACTCGCCGAAGACGAACGCCGTCTCCGTCGTCGCGTTCCCGATCGGGCAGTACGCCAGGGGGGTGCCGTCCGCGTCCGTGACCAGCACGTCGAGGCCCGGCACCTGCCCGAAGGCGCCCCCGTCGGCCGAGGCGGCGATCACCATGCGCCCCACATCGGGCTCCACGCGCGCGAGGTCCAGCCACAGCCAGTCCGCGGCCGGGCTGCCGGGCGCGCCCGGGGCCGACTTCCCCAGGTGCCGGACGGCCCCCGAGGGGTGCTCGGCGTGGTTGTAGAAGACCAGATCGGCGTCGCCCCGCACCCGCTCCCCGGCCCCGAGGAGCAGCGCGGAGACGTCCACGTCGGGAACCCCGGGCCCGGTGCGCCAGCTGACCGCGACATGAAGGGCCTGCGGGGGCACCGGGACGTCGGCCCCTCTGGATATCTGGGTCATGGGGGAACTCTGGCACGCGCGGACACGCCGGAGGGGCGGCTCCCCGCAAAGGGAAGCCGCCCCTCCGGGGGGTCGTACGGGTCAGCCCTTGAGCTCGGCCGCGACGAGCTCCGCGATCTGCACGGCGTTCAGCGCCGCGCCCTTGCGCAGGTTGTCGTTGGAGAGGAACAGCGCGAGGCCGTTCTCGACGGTCTCGTCCACGCGGATGCGGCCCACGTACGAGGCGTCCTTGCCGGCCGCCTGGAGCGGGGTCGGGATCTCGGAGAGCTCGACGCCCTCGGCGTCCTTGAGCAGCTCGTAGGCGCGCTCGACGCTGATCGGACGCTCGAAGCGGGCGTTGACCTGGAGCGAGTGGCCGGAGAAGACCGGGACGCGCACGCAGGTGCCGGAGACCTTGAGCTCCGGGATCTCCAGGATCTTGCGGGACTCGTTGCGGAGCTTCTGCTCCTCGTCGGTCTCGAAGGTGCCGTCGTCGACGATCGAGCCGGCCAGCGGGACCACGTTGAAGGCGATCGGCCGCTTGTAGACGGCGGGCTCGGGGAACTCGACGGCCTCGCCGTCGAAGGCCAGCTGGTCGGCGTTCTCGGCCACGGCGCACGCCTGCGTGCGCAGCTCGGCGACACCGGCCACGCCCGAGCCGGAGACGGCCTGGTACGTGGTGGCGATCAGCGCGGTGAGCCCGGCCTCCTGGTGGAGCGGCTTGAGGACCGGCATGGCGGCCATCGTGGTGCAGTTCGGGTTGGCGATGATGCCCTTGGGGCGGTCCTTGACCGCGTGCGGGTTGACCTCGGAGACGACGAGGGGGACCTCGGGGTCGCGGCGCCAGGCGGAGGAGTTGTCGATCACGACGGCGCCCTGGGAGGCGACCTTCTCGGCGAGGGCCTTGGAGGTGGCGCCACCGGCGGAGAACAGCACGATGTCGAGGCCGGTGTAGTCGGCGGTGGAGGCGTCCTCGATGGTCACGCCGTCGACGACCTTGCCGGCGGAGCGGGCGGACGCGAAGAGCCGCAGCTCGTCGACCGGGAAGTTCCGCTCGGCGAGGATCTTCCGCATGACTGTGCCGACCTGACCGGTGGCTCCGACGATTCCGACCTTCACGGGGACTCCTCCGTACGCGTGTGCAGGGTGCTGCCGGTCCATGATGCGTATGTCCCCGCCCGCCTTGTCCAATCCATTGTCCAAGGGGCGGACGAGTCGCGGACGGCGATCTTCCGGACTTCCGGACGCGAAAGGGGCGGGCACCGGTTCCGGCGCCCGCCCCTCACTGCCTGCGGTTACGGGGTGACCGCGCCGATCAGGACGCTGCCGGTGCCCGCGACGGTGCCGCGCGCGTTGAGCAGCTGGACCTCGCCGAAGAACTGGCGTCCCTCGGGGGCCGCGCCGGCGACCAGGACCTCGGCCGAGACCGGGGCGGTGGCGCCGTTGGCCAGGGTGACCGGCTTCGACTCGTCGACCTTCACGGTGCCGAGCGCGGACGAGTAGTACACGTCCTTGTAGTCGTACGTGGTGCCGCCCGCGGCCTGGACCGAGTAGCCGTCGATGACGACGGTGTACGTGCCCGCGGCCGGCTTCACCAGGGAGACGGACTCCTCCGAGTCGCCGTCCGCCGACTGGCCCACGGTCTCGCCGTTCAGCGTGACCGTGAGGTCGAGGTCGGCGGCCTTGTCGGAGGTGTTGCCGATGGCGATGTCGAGCCGCTCGACGCCCTCACCGATGGTGATGGTCTTCGTCTGCTTCTCGTGGTGCTGGATGGTCGGCGTCTCGGTCTTCTGCGAGCCGAGGGAGCCGCCCTTGAGGGTGCCCGTGATGCCCGCGAAGCGGTTGGTGACCTGCCATTGGACGGCGGCCGGGGTGCCGATCTTCGCCTCCGCGACCGTCTGCACGGCCGGGTCGAAGTCGGCGCCGAGGGCGGTGACGTTCAGCGTGTACGGGTTGTCCAGGTCCGGCGACGTGCGGCGGGACTCGACCTCGACCTCCCAGACGCCGGGCGTCGGGTTGGCGTAGGACCGCAGGTCCGGGCGGCAGGTGTTGGCCGGGTTGTAGTGCGGGTAGCACTGCGTGGAGGCGGTGTCCTCGAGGGCGACGCCGTACGGGTGGATGGAGATGAACCGGGTCTGGCTGTTCTCCTTCAGCCCGCCGAGCGCGACCTCAAGGTTCTTGGTGCCCTGGGGCACGGTGACGAAGTACGACTTGGTGCTGTTGCGCTGCACCGAGCCGGTGGCGGTGAAGCCGTAGCCCGGGGCGACCAGGTCGTTCGCGACGACGGTGGTGGCGAGGATCTGCTTGTCGACGCCCTCGGTGAACAGGTCGTCGGCCTCCAGGATGACGCTGTGCGCGCCCGCGGTGGTCGGGCGGGCCTGGAGCTTCACGGTGACCGGCTTGTTCAGCGGCAGCGCGACGAAGTCCTCGCCGAGGATGCGGAAGGTGCCGTCGTTGTACTTCAGGCTCAGCTCGTGCCAGACCGGCCGGTCCGGGCCGTTCGTGCGCGTGATGGTGACGTCGTAGACCTTCTTCTGGCCGACCTTGAGGCCGCCCTCGCGGTCGTACACGCCGGTGCCGGTGTGCGGGGCCGGGAAGATCACGGTGTCGACCGGGGCCTCGACCTTGTAGTCGTGGGCGGTGGCGCCGAACAGGATCGAGTCCCAGGCGTCGACGATGTCGATGAGGCCGGAGCCCTGCTCGTGCGCGGCGACACCGGGGATGCGCGTCGCGGTGGAGGTCAGCGCGGTGCGCAGGGTGAGCGGGGACAGCTTCATGTGCCGCTGCTTCGCGGCCGAGATCAGCAGCGCGCTCGCGCCCGTCGCCTGCGGCGAGGACATCGAGGTGCCGTTGAGCATGCCGTAGCCGGCGGGCAGGGTGTAGCCCGCCTCGGCGACGCCGGCGCCCGGCAGCCAGGTCGGGATGGTGTTCACGGCCGAGCCGGGGGCGGTGATGGTCGGGGTGAAACCGCCGTCCTCACGCGGGCCGCGCGAGGAGAAGTTGAACATGGCGTACTTCTTCTCGACCGCCGAGCCGTAGTTGGCGGCCCAGGTCGACTGGGAGATGGCCGCGCCGACCGAGATGACCTTGTCGGCCAGGCCGGGGTCGCCGATCGTGTTGATGCCGGGGCCCTCGTTGCCGGCCGAGATGACCAGCTGGACGCCGTAGGTGTCGATGAGCCGCGTGTAGAGGCGCGAGCGGACGTTGTCGCCGTCGTTCTGCGCGGGCAGGCCGCCGATCGACATGTTGACGATGTCGACGCCGCGGTTGACGACGAGGTCCGTCATGCCCTCGGTGAGGGCGGTGTTGGTGCAGCCGCCGGACCAGGTGCACGCGCGCGAGGAGACGATCTTCGCGCCGGGGGCGGCGCCGCTCATCTTGCCGCCGAAGAGGCCGTTGGCGGCGGTGATGCCGGCGACGTGCGTGCCGTGCTCGGACTCGACGAGGCCGATGTTGACGAAGTCGGCCTTCTTGCCGACGTAGTCGTCGCCCCACGGGTCGAGCGCGACGTCCTTGCGGATCTCGACGACGAACGGGGTGCGCTCGACGACCTCGGTGGCCGGGTTGTCGGTACCGAAGTAGCCGATCTGGTAGCCGTCCTTGTACGGCTTCATCGGCGCGTCGTCCGTGAAGTCGTTGTTCTGGTTCGTGTCGACACGGACGGTTCCGGCGGCCGGGTCGTACAGCATGCCGAAGATGTCGGTGGTGTCGCCGTCCCGGTTGATGTCGCCCTTGGGGTCGCCGCCGGCGGTGAAGCGCTCCTGGAAGCGACTGAACTGGTACGAGCCCTCCGGGGCCTTCCAGCTCTGCGAGGAGGCGGTGAAGACCGGGCCCGCGACGGGGGTGATCTGGGCGCGCCAGGTGTTGTCGCCCTCGGTCAGCGGGTCGGTGGCGGTGACCCAGTCGACGATCTTGCGCTCGCCGGTGGTGGTCTTCTGCAGGGCCGGGTGGCCGAGGTCGACGCCCGAGTCCAGGATGCCGATGGTCACGCCGCGGCCGTCGGCCTTCGGGTGCTCCTTGACGAAGTCGACCGCGCCCGTCTCGTACGAGGGGTTGTACGGGTTCTTCGCCGGGGTGTCCTTGCCCGGGGCCGGGTAGGTCGTCGTGACGGTGGTGCCGGAGACGGCACCCGTCGTGGCGCCCGCGTCCGGCGTCGGGTCGTCCAGCGCGATCTCCGCCTGGAGGTCGACGGACTGGACGGAGGAGAGCTGGGTGGCGGCCTTGATGGCGGCCGCGGCCTTGGCGGTCGGCAGGGTGGCCCGGACGTAGCCGAGCGCGTCCTGCTGCTTGCCGACCGAGGCGCCGGGAACGGCGTCGAGCTGGGCGGCGACCTGCTCGGTGGCACCGGGGGCGGTGGCGACGAGGACGGTGACGTTCTTCTCGCCGCTCGCCTGGGCCTCGGTGAGCCGCTGGGCGTCGATGGCGCCGAGCTTGTCGGCGGGGTCCGAGGACTTGACCGGGGGAGTGGTGGCCGGGGCCTCGGTGGCGAGCACGGGCGCGGCGCCGGCCGCGACGAGCGCGGCGACGAGTCCGGCCGCGGCCGCGATGCGGGCCGCGCGTCTGGGCCCGTGCGTCGAGCTTCCGGGTATGGAGCTCTGGGTTTCGGGGGTGGTCATCTACATCCCTGCTTGTGAAAGGAGGACGTCCGGATTCCGATACCGGATGACCGCTCAGCCTTTCGCAAGAGACAGGGTTTTGTGGAGAGTTGCCCGAGGCCGGATTGCCGTCGCGGCACAAACCCGCCAGCGCGGCGAACACGCCACGGGGAACGAACTCGCTCCTACCGGGGCGAGTTGCCCTTCCGTGCGGCTCAACTCTCCTTCGTGCGGGCGTAATGGCGGGAGGCCTTGGCGCGGTTGCCGCAGACCGCCATCGAGCACCAGCGGCGGGTGCCGTTCCGCGAGGTGTCGAAGAAGTGGAGGATGCAGGCCTCGTGGGCGCAGGCCCGGATCCGGTCGGGCGCGGTCCGCAGCAGGTCGAGGTAGTCGCGGGCGGCGGTCCAGCCGGGACCCCAGGCCTGATCCGCGAACTCGGCCTCCTCGCCGGGGCCCTCGGCGGTGAGCGTGGCCCGGATGCGGCCGTGACCGAGGACGGCGTCGACGCGCGCGGTGGCGGCGGGGTCGCCGGGGTGGTCGGCGAGCGCGGCGAGCGCGTCCCGGGCGGCGAGGGTGTGCCGCAGGGTGGTCGCGTCGGCGCCGAACCGCTCGGCGAGGCCGTTGGCGGCGAGCCAGACGGCGAGGCCCTCGACGTCCGTGAGCAGGTCCTGGCGGACGCCCTCGTCGTTCCAGCGGGTGTTGAGCAGGTCCAGGGAGACGGGCTCGCCGGTGAGCGGCCGGGGGTCGACGACGGTCATGGGCGGCACCCTCCTCGGTGAACTAACCCTTCAAGATTACGTGACCGGTTGACTCTCTCGATATCTAACCTCTAAAGTCGAAATAAGAGGTTAGCCCAAGGGGGCGGCCACTCCGAGGAGGGAACCCTCATGTCCGCGATCGGCACGCTCGCCACCCACCACGTCGGCCTCAACGTCACCGACCTGGACCGCTCACTCGCCTTCTACGGCGACGTCCTCGGCTTCGAGGTCCTCGGCGAGGGCGCGGAGAAGGACAGCCGCTACGCCTTCCTCGGCCAGGACGGCCGCCTGGTCCTCACCCTCTGGCAGCAGGCCGAGGGCACCTACGACTCCGCCCGGCCCGGCCTCCACCACCTCGCCTTCGAGGCCGAGTCCCTCGAACACGTCCGCGCCGCCGAACTCGCGCTCACCGCCCGCGGCACCTCCTTCGCGTACGAGGGCGTCGTCGCCCACCGCGAGGGCGCGGCCTCCGGCGGCATCTTCTTCCACGACCCGGACGGCACCCGCCTGGAAATCTCCGTCCCGAAGGGCGCGGAGGGCGCAGAAGCCCCGTCGGAAACGGCTCCCACCTGCGGTTTCTTCTAGCCGCCCCGCACCGACCGGAGGTCCTCATGAGCACCGCCTACAACCCCGGCTCCCTGGCCGTCCAGGAACGCGAGGGCGTCCAAGACCTCGCCGCCCACGTGGGCCGCTCCATCACCCACGGCATCCGCCCCATCGCCGCCGCCTTCCTCGAAGCCCAGCCGATGCTGATGATCGGCGCGGCGGACCACGAGGGCCGCGTCTGGTCGAGCCTGCTGACCGGCGCGCCCGGCTTCGTCCGGGCCACCGGCCCGCACACCGTCTCGGTGGCCGCCGCCCTCCCCGAGGGCACGCCGGACGGCGCCCCCGTCGGCACCCTGGCCCTGGACCCCCGCACCCGCCGCCGCATGCGCCTCAACGGCACGGCCACGCGCAGCGGCCGCGGCTTCACGGTCGAGGCCGAGCAGGTCTTCTCCAACTGCCCGAAGTACCTCCAGAAGAGGGAGTGGTACGGCTCCGAGCCCGACCGCGCCGGGGCGGGCACCGCCCGGCACGGCGAGGCGCTGACCTCCGAACAGGCGAGCCGGATCCACGCCGCGGACACCTTCTTCATCGCCACCACCGCGCCCGACGGCGTGGACACGAGCCACCGGGGCGGCAACCCCGGCTTCGTCCGGGTCGACGGACCGCAGGAGCTCAGCTGGCGCGACTACCCGGGCAACGCGATGTTCCTGACCCTGGGCAACCTGGAATCGGACGGCCGCGCGGGCCTGCTCTTCCTGGACTGGGAGACGGGCCTGACCCTCCAACTCAGCGGCCACGCGCACACGGAGTACACCCCCGAGGGCCGCGTCACCCGCTTCCGCGTGGACCGCACGACCGAGACCCCGGCCGCCAGCCCCCTGCGCTGGTCACCCCCGGAGTACTCCCCGTCGAACCCCGTGACCTAGGGCCTGTCCGGCGGGAGGACCGCGTGGGCACGACGCCGAACGCGCCCCCGCGCCGAGGGCCCGCACCCGCACCCCGAGAACCCGAGCCCCTGGAGGCCCCGTGCCCACCGGCACCCTCGCACCCGCCGCGCCCCCCGCCCGCCCCCACCCCCGCGTCGTGCTCGCCTCCACGGCCGCCGCCGGCACCGCTCTCCTCCTCCTGGTGGCCATCGGCACCGCCCTCCACCAACCCCTCCTCATCCCACCCCTCGCCGCCAGCATGGCCCTCGTCGCCGGCGCCCCCGACCTCCCCCTCTCCCAGCCCCGCTCCGTCGTCGGCGGGCAGCTGCTCTCCGCGCTCACCGGCTTCGCGGTGCTCGCCCTGGCCGGGCCGGGCCTGTGGGGTGCCGCCGTCGCGGGCGGACTCGCGCTCGGCGTGATGATGCTCGCCCGGACCCCGCACTCGCCCGCCGCGGCCACGGCCGTCATCGTCGCCCTCCAGGACCCGCCCCTCTGGTCGTTTCTCGGCCTTCTCGCCCTCGCCTCCCTCCTCCTCGTCGCCGTCGGGCTCGGCGCGGGCCGGGTCATGGGGCGGACGTATCCCGCGTACTGGTTCTAACCTCTTTCCATGCAGCAGGAGTTGAGGGTGGCGGCCTACGCCGTGTGTGTCCGGGACGGCGAGATGCTCCTGGCCCGCTGGGTCGCGAAGGACGGCGTGAAGCGGTGGACCCTGCCGGGCGGCGGCATGGACCACGGCGAGGAACCCGTCCACACCGTCGTCCGCGAGGTCGAGGAGGAGACCGGCTATCTGACCGAGCCGACCGCGCTCCTCGGCATCGACTCCATCAGGCGCTCCTGGATCAGCCGGCTCGGGGTCCCGGGCGACTGGCAGGGGCTGCGGATCCTCTACGAGGCCCGGATCACGGGCGGAGCCCTGCGGAACGAGGAGGGCGGCTCCACCGACCTCGCCGCCTGGCACCCGCTCGACTCCGTGCCCTCCCTCGCCCGTGTGGAACTCGTCGACATCGGCCTCCAGCTGTGGCGCGACCGGCCGTCGCTCGGGCGCTCGCACCTCACCCAGCACGACAACCTCTGACCTCCGCCAGAAGGCTGAAAACGGCTCAACCGTCACGTAGGCGATCAACCCCCGCCCGCCCTCCCGCAGTCCCCTCCCCTGACCGCAGTACAACGATCAGGGGAGCCCCGCATGTCAGCCGCCCGCACCGTACGCACCGTCCTCGCCGCCACCCTCGTGGCAGGTCTCGCCGCCACGACGCTCGCCGCGCCCGCCCTCGCGGCGTCGGCTCCCGCGAAGCCGGACCACGCGGCCACCCAGCAGGCCCTCGACGCGGCCGTCGCCGACGGCGTGCCCGGCGCCGTCGCCCAGGCCCGTGACGGACGCGACCAGTGGACCGGCACCGCCGGCGACCGCAAGGGCAACGACCGCTACCGGGTCGGCTCCATCACGAAGAGCTTCACCGCCACCGTCCTCCTCCAGCTCCAGGCGGAGGGCCGCATCGACCTCGACGACCCGGTCGAGAAGTGGCTGCCCGGCGTCGTCCGGGGCAACGGCCACGACGGCCGCGAGATCACCGTCCGCCAGCTGCTCAACCACACCAGCGGCATCTACAGCTACACCTCGGACCCCGGCTTCCAGGAGAAGGTCTTCGGCCCCGGCTTCCTGGAGCACCGCTACGACACCTGGACTCCGCAGCAGCTGGTCTCCGTCGCGATGGCCCACAAGCCGGACTTCGCCCCCGGTGCCGCCTGGAACTACTCCAACACCAACTTCGTCCTCGCCGGCATGGTGATCGAGAAGGTCACCGGCCGTCCGTACGGCCAGGCCGTCGAGAACCGGATCATCAAGCCGCTCAAGCTCCGCGCCACCTCCGTCCCGGGGACCCGCTCGGCCATGCCGCAGCCCAGCAGCCCGGCGTACTCCAAGCTCTCCCGGGACGCGAACGCCCCCGTCCACGACGTCTCCGCCCTCAACCCGAGCATCGCGGGCTCGGCGGGCGAGATGATCTCCGACTCCCGTGACCTGCAGACCTTCTACCGGGCCCTGCTGGGCGGCCGACTCCTCACGAAGGACGGTCTGAAGGAGATGACCACCACGGTCCGGATGTCCGCCGACGACCCGAACGCGGGTTACGGCCTCGGGCTCATGGAGCAGAAGCTCAGCTGCGGGAAGGAGGTCTGGGGCCACGGCGGCGGCATCCACGGCTCCTCCTCCCTGGCCATGACGACCCGCGACGGCCGGCACTCCCTCGCCGGCAACTTCAACGCCGACTGGACGGGCGACACCCAGAAGGTCATCGAGGCCGAGTTCTGCGGAACGGCCGCGAGCAAGGGCTAGTCACCGCGGCAGGACGACGACGTACGCGGCGGGCTTCCGGTCCGACGCGGCCATCAGGGCCGTGCGGACCACGGTGGCCTGCTGGTCCATCGCCTCGCGCAGCTTGCGCGGGGTGAGGTGGACGACCGTGATGCCGAGCCGCTCCAGGTGCTCCCGCTTGCGGGTGTACTCGGTCCACAGCTCGTCGTCGTCCTGCCGCGGCGCCCGGGTGTCCAGCTCCACGGCGACCGCCTGGTCCGGCCAGTAGGCGTCCACCCCGCCCAGGTGCGGGCCGCCCGGCAGCCGCAGGTCCACGTTCCACAGCGGGTCCGGCAGCGCGAACTCCCGCACCATCTCGTACAGCCGCTGCTCGGACCGCGCGCGCCCCTCGGCGAGCAGCGAGTCCACCGCGTCCACCACGTGCGGCCGGGAGAGCAGCCGGGCCCGGCTCAACTCCCGTACGACCACGCCTGGTTCGCAGTGGCCGCCGCGCACGGCCTCGGTGAGCAGCCTGCGGACCGCCTCCGCGTCCGAGAGGCCCGACACCGCGTCGGCGACGGCGCGGGCCACGGGGGCGACGGGGAGGCCCGTGAGCTCCACCGGCTCGGGCGACTCGGGGGCGCGGACCACCCGCACCCAGCCGGTCGAGCGCAGCCGGCGGGTGCGCGGCACGAGGACGTCGATCCGGTCCAGGGCGGTGAGCGGGGGAGCGGAGGAGAAGCGGTGCAGGGTGAGCGCCGCGAGTCCGGTGATCATCGCGTCGGGCCCCTGCGGGGGCACGGCGCCGGTCCTGCGGGCGTAGAGCAGCGCGGCCTTCAGCCGGTCCTCGCTGGTGGGCTGTCCGGGCTGGAGCAGGAAGACGCCGGGCAGCAGCTGCTGCCAGCCGCCGGGCCGGCAGTGCGCGGCGACCTCGGCGGCGGGGATGCCCTGGGCCCTCAACTGGTCGGCGGACGCGAGGCGTTGCGTGCGACCGGTGCGGGAGGAGAGGGGGAGGGGACGGGGGGTGATGGGGGTGTTGTGGTTCATGCCGGGGGTCTTCCGCTTCCGAAGGCTCCCCTAACCCCTGTTACACGCTCGTCGACATTCCGGGACAACCTCGCCCTAAAGTACGCACGTTCGACTGCCGATGGGGGCCGCGTCCGCGGCCCCCATCGGCGGGACCTCACGAGGCCAGAGCGTCGCACTCCTGCGCCCGCAGCGCCCGCGCCAGGTCGTCACGGGCCTCCAGGACGAGGCGGCGCAGGGCCGGGGCCGCCGAGGCGTGCTCCGACAGCCAGGCGTCCGTCGCGGCCAGCGTCTCCGGACGGTCCTGGAGCCCCGGGAACAGGCCCCGGACCACGTGGATGCCGATCTGGATCGACCGCTCGTCCCACACCCGCTCGATCGCCGCGAAGTACTTCTCCGCGTACGGCGCGATCAGCTCGCGCTGCGAGGGCTGGACGAAGCCCTCGATGGTCGCCTCGACCAGCGCGTTCGACAGGGCGTCCGACTCGACGACCTGCGCCCAGGCCTGCGCCTTGACCGCCTCCGAGGGCCGCGAGGCGAGCAGACGGGTCTGGTGGCGCTTGCCGGTGGCCGTGTCGTCCCGGGCCAGCTCCGCGTCGATCCGGGCCTCGTCCGCGCGGCCGCGCGAGGCCAGCGGGGAGAGCAGCGCCCAGCGCAGCTCCTGGTCGACGTCGAGGCCGTCGATCTTCGCCGCGCCGTCGAGCAGCCCCTCCAGGAGCTGGAAGTCGGCGTCGGTGGAGGCGGTCGCCGCGAAGAACCGCGCCCAGGTCAGCTGGTGCTCGCTGCCCGGCTCGGCGACCCGCAGCTCGCGCAGCCCGCCCTCGGCGAGCAGCCGCCCGCCCTCCTCGCGCCACGCGGGCGCCGCGTAGAGGGTGACGGCCGACTTCGCCCAGCCGTGCACCATCTGGAGGACGCCGATGTCGGTCTCGCGGCCCGCGAAGGCGAGCGCGACGGAGACGAAGTCCCGGGCCGGCATGAGCCCGTCGCGGGTCAGGTTCCACAGCGCCGACCAGCACAGCGCGCGGGCCAGCGGGTCGGTGATGTCGCCGAGGTGCGCGCGGAGGGTCGCGAGCGAGCCCTCGTCGAAGCGGATCTTGCAGTAGGTCAGGTCGTCGTCGTTGACGAGCACCAGGTCGGGCTTCTCCTCGCCCGTGAGCCCGTCGACGACCGTCCGGATGCCGGTGATGTCGGCCTCGGCCCGCGCGTACCGCACGAGCTCCCCGCCGGAGAGCCGGTAGAGGCCGACGGCGGCGCGGTGCGGACGCAGCTCGTCGCCCTCCTGGAGGACGGCGAGCTCGGTGATCCGGCCCTCCGCGTCGTAGGTGACGGCGGGGGTCAGGCTGTTGACGCCGGAGGTCTGCAGCCAGGACTTCGCCCAGGCCTTCATGTCGCGCCCGGAGGTCTCCTCCAGGATCGCGAGGAGGTCGGCCAGGCGCGTGTTCCCGTAGGCGTGGCGCTTGAAGTAGCGGCGCGCGCCCTCCAGGAACGCGTCCCGCCCGGCGTACGCGACGAGCTGCTTGAGGACCGAGGCACCCTTGGCGTACGTGATGCCGTCGAAGTTGAGCTTGGCGTCCTCCAGGTCACGGATGTCGGCCGTGATCGGGTGCGTGGACGGCAGCTGGTCGGCGCGGTAGGCCCAGGCCTTGCGGTTGTTGGCGAAGGTCACCCAGCTGTTGGTGAAGCGGGTGGCCTCGGCGTTCGCGAAGGAGCCCATGAAGTCCGCGAAGGACTCCTTCAGCCACAGGTCGTCCCACCACACCATGGTGACCAGGTCGCCGAACCACATGTGCGCCATCTCGTGCAGGATGACGTTGGCCCGGCTCTCGTACGCGGCCTGGGTGACCTTGCCCCGGTAGATGTACTCCTCGCGGAAGGTCACCATGCCCGGGTTCTCCATCGCGCCGAGGTTGTACTCGGGGACGAAGGCCTGGTCGTACTTCCCGAAGGGGTACGGGTAGTCGAAGTTGTCGTGGAAGAAGTCGAAGCCCTGCTTGGTGATCAGGAAGACGTCGTCGGCGTCGAAGTGCTTCGCGAGCGACTTGCGGCACATCGCGCCGAGCGGGATCTCCAGGTCGCCGCGCGTGTAGCTGTCGGTGACGTAGTGGTACGGGCCGGCCACGACGCACGTGATGTACGTGGAGATCGGCGCCGTCTCCGCGAACCGCCACACGCCCTCGGCGTCCTGCTCGCCCGCGCCGTTCGACCACACCGTCCAGCCCTCGGGCGCGGTCACCGCGAAGCGGTACGGGGCCTTGAGGTCGGGCTGCTCGAAGTTCGCGTAGACCCGGCGGGCGTCGGCCGGCTCGTACTGCGTGTAGAGGTAGACCTCGCCGTCCTCCGGGTCGACGAAGCGGTGCATGCCCTCGCCGGTCCGGCTGTAGGCGCACTGCGCGTCCACCACGAGCGTGTTCTCGTCGGCGAGCCCGTCGAGCGCGATCCGCGCGCCGTCGAAGACCACCGCCGGGTCGAGCGAGCGGCCGTTGAGCGTGACCGCGTTCACCGAAGGGGCGATCAGGTCGACGAACGTGCTCGTGCCCTCGCCGGTCCGGCGGAACCGGATCGTCGTCCGCGAGCGGAAGGTGCGTACCGCCTCGGCGGACTCGCCGACCGCCGACCGCAGGTCGAGGACGACCTCGTACCCGTCGACGGACAGCAGCGCGGCCCGCTCGTGGGCCTCGTCGCGGGACAGATTCTCACCGGGCACGGTCACTCCTTCGTGGCACGTTCGAAACAGCACCGATCCTCCCACGCGCTGCTGTCACGCGGCACACGGCAATGCCGACGCGCGGGAATGCGGCCGGACCCCGGGAACGTTCCCCCTTTTCGGCGCAACCCCTTCATTCACGGCCTTACCGAGGAGTGACATGTCCGAGAGCAGGACCACCGCCGACTTCTACTTCGACCCGCTGTGCCCGTGGGCCTGGATGACCTCCCGCTGGATGCTGGAGGTGGAGCAGGTGCGCCCGGTCGACGTGCGCTGGAAGGTCATGAGCCTGGCCGTCCTCAACGAGGACAAGATCGACGAGGTCCCGGAGGAGTACCGGGAGATGCTGCGGACCACGGCCTGGGGCCCGGTCCGCGTGGTGACCGCCGCCAAGGAGCTGCACGGCGAGGAGTACGTCGGCAAGCTCTACACCGCGCTCGGCACCCGCTTCCACAACAACGACGAGGCCCCGACGAAGGAGGCGATCGCCGCCGCCCTGAAGGAGGTCGGCCTTCCCGAGGACCTCGTGGAGTACGCCGACAAGGACACGTACGACACGGAGCTGCGCGCCTCCCACGCGGAGGGCATAGAGAAGGTCGGCCAGGACGTCGGCACCCCGGTCATCGCGGTCCCGGGCCCGACGGGCGACGAGGTCGCCTTCTTCGGCCCCGTCGTCACCCCGACCCCGCGCGGCGACGACGCCGCCCGGCTGTGGGACGGCACGCTGCTCGTGGCGTCGACGCCGGGCTTCTACGAGATCAAGCGCACCCGCACGGCGGCTCCCAGCTTCGAGTAGTCGCCTTCGTACGGCAGACGGCCCCCGCGATTCACGTCATCGCGGGGGCCGTCCTCTTTTCCACCTGCCCGGTGAAGGCTGAGAAGACGATCACGAGCAGGAGTCCGGGTTCAGAAGGAGATCAGCGGGACGGAGGCCTTCGCCGACAGGTAGCGCCTGTGCACGTCCTGCCAGTTGACGACCTGCCACATGGCCTCGATGAAGTCGACCTTCTGGTTCTTGTACTGCAGGTAGAAGGCGTGCTCCCAGGCGTCGAAGACCAGGATCGGGACCGAGCCCTGGCCGACGTTGCCCTGGTGGTCGTAGACCTGCTCGACGATGAGCCGGCCGCTGACCGGCTCGTACGCGAGGACGCCCCAGCCGGAGCCCTGGGTGGTCGCGGAGGCCTTGGTCAGCTGGGCCTTGAACCTGGCGAAGGAGCCGAAGGACGCGGTGATCGCGTCCGCGAGCTCACCGACGCCGTCGGCGGCCAGCGGCTCGCCGCCGCCCTCGCCCGCCTTCGGGCTCGCCATGTTGTTCCAGTAGATGGAGTGCAGGATGTGGCCGGAGAGGTGGAACGCGAGGTTCTTCTCCAGGCCGTTGACCGCGCCCCACTGGTCCTTGTCGCGCGCCTCTTCCAGCTGCTCCAGGGTGTCGTTCGCGCCCTTGACGTAAGCGGCGTGGTGCTTGTCGTGGTGCAGCTCGATGATCTCCGGATTGATCACCGGCTCCAGCGCCGCGTAGTCGTACGGCAGCTCGGGAAGTGTGTAGATCGCCATGGGCCGTCCCCTCCGAAAGCTTATTGCAAACAATGTGCAAGTGCAGGCTAACAGTAGGTGCGGAGGAAGTTGATCAGCCCTTCGTCCTAGGTCCCGGACACGGCGAGACCCCCGGACCGAGCGGTGGTCCGGGGGTCTCGCCGTGCGGGGGAGCGGGGAGGCGTCAGGAAGCCCGGCCCGCCCCGGTCTTCTGGCGGACGAGGCCGATCGCGGCCAGCACCAGGGTCATCGCCCCCGTCGCGTACAGCTGCACGCGGGTGCCCTCGTCACGGGCCATCAGGAAGAAGATTCCCGCCATGCCGACCAGCGCCACCCAGGTCAGGTACGGGAAGCCCCACATCCGCACGACCAGCTTCTCGGGCGCCTCGCGCTCCAGGCGGCGGCGCAGCGCCAGCTGCGAGACCGCGATGAAGATCCAGACGACCAGGATCACGCCGCCGATCATGTTGAGCAGCCACGGGAAGATCGTGTCGGGGGACCAGTAGTTCAGACCCACGCAGACGAAGCCGAAGAAGCAGGACGCGAGCACGGCCAGGCGCGGCACGCCGCCGGAGACCTTGCCGAGCGCCTTCGGGCCGAGGCCGCGGTGGACGAGCGAGAAGGCGATGCGCGAGGAGCCGTAGATGTTGGCGTTCATCGCGGACAGCAGGGCGATGAGCACGACCACGTTCATGATCTGGCCGGCGCCCGGGATGCCCAGGTGGTCGAGGGCGGCGACGTACGGGCCCTTCTCGGTGACGGCCTTGTCGTTCCACGGCAGGAGCGTGACGATGACGGCCATCGAGCCGATGTAGAAGAGCGCGATCCGCCACATCGCGGTGCGCACGGCGCTCGCGACACCCTTGACGGGGTTCTCGGACTCGGCGGCGGCGATGGTGACGGTCTCCATGCCGCCGTACGAGAACACCGAGGCCAGCAGGCCGACGATCAGGCCCTCGCTGCCGTTGGGCAGGAAGCCGCCCTGGCCGAGGAGGTTGCCGGTGCCGGGCGAGTCGGTGCCGGGCAGGACGCCCAGGATCGCGAGCACGCCGAGGCCCAGGAAGAGGGTGATGGCGCCGACCTTGAGCGCGGCGAACCAGAACTCGAACTCGCCGAAGTTCTTCACGGCCGCCAGGTTGGTGCCGCAGAACACCAGCATGAACAGCGCGACCCAGGCCCACTCGGGGGTGCCGGGCAGCCAGCCGGTGACGATCTTCGCGGCGCCGATGCCCTCCAGGCCGACGGCGACGCTGAGCAGCACCCAGAACGCCCAGCCGGAGGTGAAGCCGGCCCAGGAGCCGAACGCCCGCTCGGCGTGCGAGGAGAACGAGCCGGAGGAGGGGCGCGCGGCCGACATCTCGCCCAGCATCCGCATCACGAGCATGACGAGCAGGCCCGAGACTGCGTACGCGAGGACGATGCCGGGTCCGGCGGCGGCGATGCCGGCGCCGGAGCCGACG
Source organism: Streptomyces nymphaeiformis (assembly GCF_014203895.1). Classification (GTDB taxonomy): domain Bacteria; phylum Actinomycetota; class Actinomycetes; order Streptomycetales; family Streptomycetaceae; genus Streptomyces; species Streptomyces nymphaeiformis. The sequence goes on from NZ_JACHJY010000001.1 coordinate 420,001, forward strand.
AACAGGCCGGCGCCGATGACGCCGCCGAGGGCGATCATCGACAGATGGCGCTGCTTCAGGCCATGGGTCAGGCCCCCGGTGGGGGTCGTCGCGCCGTCCTTGCGGTCGGCCGGCGCGGGCGCGGTGGTCCGAGACATGGGCGAACTCTGTTCACTAGGTGAGACGGGGAGGGTGGCCCACAGTCTGTGGGCCACCCCCGCTCAGAGGGAACAGCTGTCCGCTATCCGGTCACAGGGTTCACACAAGGTGAAGATTCAGGTGCGCCCGGTGCGCAGCTCCCGCACCCACGCCACCACCAGGACGGCTCCGGTCGCCCCCGCCGACCACAGCACCTGCGGCCGCGCCCCCTCGTCGAACAGCATCAGGACGAGCACCGCTCCCATCGCGGCGAGCGCCACCCACGTCAGCCACGGGAAGCCCCACATCCGCAGGGTCAGCGTTTCGGGCGCCTCCTGCTCGATCCGGCGCCGCAGCCGCAGCTGCGAGACCGCGATCAGTGCCCAGACGAAGAGCAGCACCGCGCCGACCGCGTTGAGCATGTAGAGGAAGACGGAATCCGGCCACTTCAGATTGAGCAGGACGGAGACGAAGCCGAAGGCCACCGAGGCGAGCACCGCCCGGCGCGGCACGCCTCCGCTCTTCGTGCCGTCTCCCGAGACCTTGAGCAGCCCCTTGGGCGCCTCCCCGCGCTCCGCCAGCGAGAACACCATCCGGGAGGACCCGTACAGGTTCGCGTTGAGTGCCGAGAGCAGCGCCACGAACACCACCACGTTCATGATCTGACCCGCCGCCGGCACCCCGATCGCGTCCAGGACCGCCACGTACGGCGACTCGCCCGGCTTCATCGACGTCCACGGCAGCAGCGTCACGATGACCAGCATCGAGCCCACGTAGAAGAGGAGGATCCGCCAGACCGCGCTGCGCACCGCCCGCGCCACGTTCCGCGCGGGGTCGTCGGACTCGGCCGCCGCGATGGTGACGACCTCGAGGCCGCCGAAGGCGAAGATGACCGCCAGGACCCCGGACACCACCCCCGACCAGCCGTTGGGCAGGAACCCGCCCTGCCCGGTCAGGTTCGTGAGCCCCACCGGATCGGTGTCGGGCAGCCAGCCCACGATCGCGAGCAGGCCGAGGATCAGGAAGAGGACGATCGCGCCGACCTTGAGCGTCGCGAACCAGAACTCGAACTCGCCGAAGTTCTTCACCGCCGCCAGGTTGGCCAGGGTGAACACGATCATGAAGACCAGCACCCAGCCCCACTGCGGCACGTCGGGCACCCAGCCGTGCGCGATCTTCGCCGCGCCCGTCGCCTCCACGGCGAGGACCACGACCAGCAGGAACCAGTACAGCCAGCCCACCGAGAACCCCGCCCAGCGGCCGAGCGCGCGCTCCGCGTGCACCGAGAAGGCGCCCGAGGCGGGCATCGCCGCCGACATCTCGCCGAGCATCCGCATGACCAGCGTCGCGAGCGCCCCGGCGAGCAGATACGAGACGACGATGCCGGGTCCGGCGACGGCGATGCCGGCGCCCGAGCCGACGAACAGCCCGGCGCCGATCACGCCGCCGAGCCCCAGCATCGTCAGATGACGCTGCTTCAGGCCGTGGGCGAGGGGCTCCGGTTCGGGAGCGAGCGGCTCCGTCTCGGGAGCGAGCGGCTCCGTCTCGGGGGCGAGGGGGTCGCGCATGTGAGGGCTCGTACTCTCTGCAGGTTTATGGAGACCCCACAGTCTCTCCAGCGAACGTCCCTTGGCGCAAAAAGGATCTCTGGGCACGAGATCCCAGTGACAAGCGTCACGTGGCGCGCGGTGTGATCGGCGGGATTTGTTCGATCTCCACGAAACGCTCGACCGCCGCTTTGTCGGCGGCTGACGGTGATCGGGCGCTCACTCCTGGCATAGCGTCAACCTGTCCTTCCCGCCCTCACCCCCGCGGAGTACCGATGAGCACCGCCACCGCCCCCGTCCGCACCCTCCGGGCGGGCACCGTCCTCGCCGACCTCATCCCGGCGAGCCGCGCCCGCGACATCGCCCTGGTCGTCGGCGGCGCCGCCCTCACCGGCCTCGCCGCGCAGCTCTCGGTCCCGGTCCCCGGCTCCCCGGTCCCGGTCTCCGGCCAGACCTTCGCCGCCCTGCTCGTCGGCACCGCGCTCGGCGCCCGTCGGGGCTTCCTCGCCCTCGCCCTGTACGCCGTCGCGGGCATGGCGGGCACGCCCTGGTTCGCGGAGGGCTCCTCGGGCTACGGCATGCCGTCCTTCGGCTACATCCTCGGCATGCTCCTCGCCTCCACCGTCGTCGGCGCCCTCGCCCGCCGCGGCGCCGACCGCTCCGTGCTCCGCACGGCCGGCGCGATGGTGCTCGGCTCCGCGCTCATCTACGCGGTCGGCGTGCCGTACCTGGCCCTCGCCACCGGCATGACCCTCGGCCAGGCCGTCGCGGCCGGCCTCACCCCGTTCCTCATCGGCGACGCCCTCAAGGCCGCGCTCGCCATGGGCGCCCTGCCGGCCGCCTGGAAGCTCGTCGGCCGCAAGGGCTGAGCCCCGCCCCGTACGCACGCGAGAGGGCCCGCCGTTCCCCGGGGAACGGCGGGCCCTCTCGCGTGCGTGGTCAGCGGCTCTCGGTGAGCTCCGCGGACCGGTCGGCCTTGCCGACGCGCTGGCGGACGACCGCGATCGCCATCACGAGCGCGGCCACGAGCAGGGACAGCACGACCTGCTCTCGGTTGCTGCCGCCGTCGACGACCATGTAGCCGAGGACGGCGACGATCATGGCGATGGTCGCCCAGGTCAGGTACGGGAAGAGCCACATCTTCACGACCAGCTTCTCCGGCGACTCGCGCAGGATGATGCCGCGCATCCGCAGCTGGGTCACGCAGATGACCAGCCAGACGAAGAGGGCGACGGCGCCGGAGGAGTTCAGCAGGAAGGCGAAGACGGTGTCCGGCCACTTGTAGTTGAAGAAGACCGCGACGAAGCCGAAGACGACCGAGCCGAGGATCGCGGCCGTCGGCACGCCCCGCTTGTTGGTCTTCGCGAAGGCCTTGGGCGCGTCACCGCGCTGACCGAGCGAGAAGGCCATGCGGGAGGCCGTGTAGAGGCCCGAGTTCAGGCAGGACAGGACGGCCGTCAGGACGATCACGTTCATGATCTGGCCGGCGTGCGGGATGCCGATGGAGTCGAGGGCGGCGACGTACGAGCCCTTGTCGACGATCGACTTGTCGTTCCAGGGCAGCAGGGTCAGGACGACGAAGATCGAGCCCAGGTAGAAGACGCCGATCCGCCAGATCACGCTGTTGGTGGCCTTGGTGACGGCCTTCTGCGGGTCCTCGGACTCGCCGGCGGCCAGGGTGACGATCTCGCTGCCCATGAAGGAGAACACGACCATCAGGACACCGGTGAGGACCGCGCCCGCGCCCATCGGGAAGAAGCCCCCGGCGTCGGTGAGGTGTGCGAATCCGGCGCCCGGGTTGTCCGAGCCGGGGAGCACGCCGAAGACGGCGAGCAGGCCGATGACGACGAAGGCGCCGATGGCGACGACCTTGATGCCGGCGAACCAGAACTCGAACTCGCCGTACGAGGCGACCGAGCCCAGGTTGGTCGCGGTCAGCACCACCATCACGATGAGCGCCCAGCCCCACTGCGGCACGGCCGGGACCCAGCTCTCCAGGATCTTGGCGCCCGCGGTCGCCTCGACGGCGAGGACGACGACCCAGAAGAACCAGTACAGCCAGCCGATGGTGAAACCGGCCCAGCGGCCGAGCGCCTGGTCGGCGTAGGCCGAGAAGGAACCCGAGGACGGCCGGGCGGCCGCCATCTCGCCGAGCATCCGCATCACGAAGACGACCATGGCGCCGACGAGTGCGTACGAGAGGAGGATCGCGGGACCGGCCGCGGCGATGCCGGAGCCGGAGCCGACGAAGAGACCGGCGCCGATGACGCCGCCGATCGCGATCATCGACAGGTGGCGGTTCTTGAGCCCGGCCTTGAGGCCGTCGGAGGACTGCGAGCCGCCGGTCGTGCCGGTCTCCTGGCCGTCCTTCGTCAGGGTCGGTTGCGTGTTCATCGACGCTTCCTCGTGTGTGGGGGGTGCTCGGGTCGCGAGCCCAAGCATTGAACCCCGTGAACAGGGATGATCGGAAGACCTCATTCCGGATCGTTGTACGGGCGACCTCGCGAAGTCGAAGGTCCGTACCAGGTCGGGTGAAGCTCCCGACCCCGCTGCCTGCTACCCGGGCCCTGACGTGCCACACTCGGCATCATGCGCGTCTATATCGGTTCCGACCACGCCGGCTTTGAACTAAAGAACCACCTCGTCGAGTGGCTCAAGGCCCATGGCCACGAGCCCGTCGACTGCGGCCCCCACATCTACGACGCCCTCGACGACTACCCGCCGTTCTGCCTGCGCGCCGCCGAGAAGACGGCCGCGGACCCGGACGGCCTGGGCATCGTCATCGGCGGCTCCGGCAACGGAGAGCAGATCGCCGCGAACAAGGTGAAGGGGGTGCGCGCCGCCCTCGCCTGGAGCGAGCAGACCGCCGCCCTCGGCCGCGAGCACAACAACGCCAACGTGATCTCCGTCGGCGGCCGGATGCACACCCAGGAAGAGGCGACCAAGTTCGTCGAGATCTTCCTGAACACCCCGTACTCCGGTGACGAGCGCCACACCCGCCGGATCGACATGCTCACCGCGTACGAGACCACCGGCGAGCTCCCCCCGATCCCCGCGCACCACCCGCAGGAGCCGACCGCCTGATGCCCGAAGGGCACACCATCCACCGGCTGGCCGCCGACCACCGCGAGCGGTTCGGCGGCCGACCGGTGCGCGTCTCCAGCCCCCAGGGCAAGTTCGCCGACTCGGCGGCCCTGCTCGACGGCGCGACCCTGGAGACGACGGAAGCCCACGGGAAGCACCTCTTCCTGGGCTTCCCCGGCGACGAATGGATCCACATCCACCTGGGCCTCTTCGGCAAGGTGAACTTCGGCGACGCCCCGGCCCCGCCGCCCACGGACACGGTCCGGCTGCGGCTCGCCAACCCCGAGGGGTACGTGGACCTGCGCGGCCCCACCACGTGCGCGCTGATCACGGACGCCGAGAAGCAGGCGATACACGACCGCCTCGGCCCGGACCCGCTCCGCGAGGCCGACGACCCGGCGAAGGCCTGGCGCCGCGTCTCGAAGTCCCGGACGACGATCGCGGCCCTCCTCATGGACCAGAAGATCATCGCGGGCGTCGGCAACGTCTACCGCGCCGAGGTCCTCTTCCGGCACGGCATCGACCCGTACCGCGCGGGCAAGGACCTCACCGCGGGGGAGTGGACCGCGATCTGGGAGGACCTGGCGGCCCTCATGCGCGAGGGCGTCCGCCTGAACCGCATCGACACGGTCCGCCCCGAACACACCCCCGAGGCCATGGGCCGCCCGCCCCGCGTGGACGACCACGGCGGCGAGGTCTACGTCTACCGCCGCGCGAACATGCCGTGCCACATCTGCGACACCGAGATCCGCACGGCGGAACTGGCGGCCCGCAACCTCTTCTGGTGCCCCGGCTGCCAGACGCGCTGACCCGTCGTGGGCATACGTTCCGCAGGGGCGGAACGGGCGGGCACAACGCCCCGAGGGCGGCGCCCGACCCGTTGCGGCCCAGCCCCTAGAACCCGTGCGGCAGCCAGGGCGCAACGGGCGACCCGAAAGCCACGGAAGCCTCAAGCAGCGCCCCGTCCCGCAGCTCCCGCACCCGCCCCGCCGCGGCCAACGACGCCAACGAGGTCCCGCCCAGGTACGCCGCGCCCAACTCCCGTACGGACAGCGCGAGATCGGCGGCATCGGAGGTCCGGACGCAGGTCGCCCCCTTCGCGTCCCCCGTCAACCGCCACCGCCCCTCGTTCCACGGGCAGAACGCGTCCGCGACCTCGAACACCACGTCCACCGGCGCCTGATACGTCCGCGCCTCAAGGGCCGCGCCCACCTCCACGAGCCGCACGAACAGCCCCTCCCGCAGCGTCGGCTCGCAGCGCCGGACCTCCGACACCAGGTGCTGCCAGGCGTCGTCCACCGGCCGGCTGTGGATCTTCACCTTCACGGTCAGGTCCACCGAGCACAGGAAGCGCCACAGCGCCGCCTCCGCCACCGCGTCGAGGCCGGCCAGCTGGTGCACCGAGACGGAACCGTCAGGACCCGCGAAGGACCAGTCCGGCTTGATCGCGTAGTGCGCGTACCCGACGACCTCACCATCCCGCTCGGCGAGCACGCACATCCGGGGCGAGGCGCCCGCCCGGTCGCCCGGCGGGTCGAGCAGCGCCTGCCGCTCCCAGCCGGGCCGTCGCGCCAGCATCCCGGGCCGGCCGGGAACCAGCTTCGCGTACACCGCCTCGGCCGCCTTGAGGCCCTCCTCCAGGGAGGTCACCCGCAGGGCCACGCCGTCCGTGCCCTCCGGCACGGTCAGCCGCACCCGGCTCCTGTCGATCGTCGCGTGCGCCGCGTACGTCGCCGCGCCGTAGCCGAAGCGGCCGTAGATCTCCGGCTCGGAGGCCGTCAGGAGCGCCAGCGGCTCGCCCCAGCTCCGCACGTCGTCCAGCTGCCGCCGCATCATCGACGTGAGGATCCCGCGCCGCCGGTGCGTTCCGGCCACGCTCACCATCGTCACCCCGGCCGCCGGGACCGACGCCCCGCCCGGCACCGTCAGCCGGAACGTGAACGCCCCCGCCGTACCGACGCACAGGCCGCCGTCCCAGGCGCCGATGAAACGGTCGAACTCGGTCAGGTCGCGGTACAGCTCCCGCTCCTCCGGCGCCTCGGCCACGCCCCCGAACGCGAGTTCGAGGACTCCGTACCAGCGATCCCACTCCAACGGGTCGAGAACCCGCAGTTCAGTCGTCATATGCCATCGATATCAGCGGCGCGCGTCCGGGGCGACCCGATTTCAGGCACATTGTCACCGGGGTACCCCCTGCACGATGTCCGACAGGATGGATAGGGTCCAGGCCAATGGGACAGCGAGCCGGAGTGAACACGTACGCGGCCCGGACACGCAGGCGCGTGCGCCGGGCCCGCGTCGCGCTGCGCAGGTCCGCCGTCGACTACTTCCGCGGCGACGGCGCCGACTGGCTCGCGTTCGCGGGACTCCTCGTGATGATCCCCGCCATCGCGTGCGGGACCCTCCTCGACCCCGTGTGGTGCGCGCCCGCCGCGCTCGTCCTGCCGATCGTGGCCGGCGGGCTGCTGCTGCGCCCCGCCAGCCTGCTCGCCCTGTACGCGGCGGCCGCGGGCGCCCTCATCGTCGAGTCCGTCGTCCTCGGCCCGTACACCCAGGGCCCGGCCAGGGTCACCCCCGGCACGGTCCTGGTCGTCGCCGCCTGCGGACTCTTCGGGCTGCTCATCGCCCAGTTCCGCGCCCGCGTCGGCGTGCCCTGGCGGCGCGGCGGCACCATGCTCTTCGACCTGCGCGAACGCATCCGCGTCCAGAGCGCCCTGCCCCGGCTCCCGCAGGGCTGGCACCGCGAGATGGCGCTGCGCCCGGCCGGCGGCCAGTCCTTCTCGGGCGACTTCGTCGTCGCCGCCCGCACCCACGGCGGGCGCACCCTGGAGGTCGTCCTCACCGACGTCTCCGGCAAGGGCATGGACGCGGCCTCCCGCTCCCTGCTGCTCTCCGGCGCCTTCGGCGGGCTCCTCGGCTCGCTGCCGCCGCACGGCTTCCTGCCCGCGGCCAACGGCTACCTCCTCCGCCAGAACTGGGACGAGGGCTTCGCCACCTCCATCCACCTCGTCCTCGACCTGGAGTCCGGCGACTACGAACTCTTCTCCGCCGGCCACCTGCCCGCCCTCCAGCTCCACGCGGGCAGCGGCCGCTGGGAGGAGAAGGCCGCCGACGGGCCACTCCTCGGGGTCTACGACGGGGCCGAGTTCCACCCGGTCAAGGGCTCCCTGCGGCCCGGCGACGTCCTCATGCTCTTCACCGACGGCCTGGTCGAGGCCGCCGACCGGGACATCGCCGAGGGCATCGACCGCCTCACCGGCGAGGCCGACCGCTGCGTCGCCGAGGGCTTCGAGGGCGTCGCCTGGCACCTGATCGAGGCCGTCGCCAAGGACGTCAACGACGACCGCGCCCTGCTGCTCCTCTCGCGCCCCGCCTGAACCGCCTTCGCATGACGTGATCTTCTGCACGACGATTCGTCACCCGGCAGCCAGGGCAGGGGGGTTGATGGCACGATGGAGACAACGGGGGGTGTTCCGAGACAGGGGCTCCCTGGTGGGCAAGGCGGGACCGACCGAGGGTGTGATCAGTGGTGGCCATTTCACTGTCTGTGGTGTTGCTGTTGGCAATCATCCTGGTGGTGCTGATCCGAGGGGGAAACCTCAAGGGCGGCCCGGCCGTGGTCGCGGTCCTCTTCGGCTTCTTCCTCGCCTCCACCGGCATGGCCGACGACATCCAGCGCTTCCTGGACTCGATAACGCAGACGATAGCCTCCATCAAGTTCTGAACCGGCCACGGTCCCCCACCGATCTCGGCAGGGGCCCGTGGCGGTCGTGCGGCCTTGGAGGAGCCCGCCTCAGAAGAAGGCGACCCCGCTCCATCCCGAGGCCTGCAGGGCCACCGGAGCGCCCAGCGTGCCGTCCTCGGACACCCCGATCTCCCGGTCCGGGTTGAAGCAGAAGCCCTTCGCCTCGGTCCCGGCCGGCAGGCTGCACCACACCGTGCGGGTGACTCCGGCGGGCGCCGTGTGGTCGGTCCGGAAACGGCTCAGGGCCGGTCCGGAAAAGGTTTTCCGGACCGGCCCTGAGCCGTATGGAGCGGGTGACGGGAATCGAACCCGCGTAGCTAGTTTGGAAGACTAGTGCTCTACCATTGAGCTACACCCGCACAGCATCGCGCCGCAGGTCACGAGGACCGCGGCACGAGGAGCATGGTAGCCGGTCGTGGGGTGTTCGCGCACACCCGGAAAACAGGGGGCGCCGCACAGTCCCCGTCCATGTACCCTACGTGTCGCACCGACGGGGTGTGGCGCAGCTTGGTAGCGCGTCCGCTTTGGGAGCGGAAGGCCGTGGGTTCAAATCCCGCCACCCCGACCATGACGATCACGCGCTCACCTCGCGCGTTCTTGATCACGTTGTGGGCGTCATCCCGCTTGCGGTTACTATGCAAGCTGCGTGCCCGTGTGTCTTTCTGACCGGGCCGACCCGCCGGAACCGCCACACGCGGCCCCGACGGATTCCAGGAATCAGCCACAAGGAGACCGAACCGTGAAGAGCGCCGTGGAGACCCTGAACCCGACCCGGGTTCGGCTCACTGTCGAGGTGCCCTTCGAGGAGCTCAAGGACAGCCTCGACGCGGCGTACAAGAAGATCAACCAGCAGGTCACGGTCAAGGGCTTCCGTAAGGGCAAGATCCCGGCTCGCGTGATCGACCAGCGGTTCGGCCGCGGCGCCGTGCTGGAGGAGGCCGTCAACGACGCGCTCCCGAAGTTCTACACCGAGGCCGTCAACGAGGCCGAGGTCAACCCGCTCGGCCAGCCCGAGGTCGACATCACCGAGCTGAAGGACGGCGAGCTGCTGGCCTTCACCGCCGAGGTCGACGTCCGCCCGACGATCGAGATCCCGGACTACTCCGGCATCGAGGTCACCGTCGACGCGGTCGAGGTCACCGACGAGGACGTCGAGAAGTCCGTGGAGCAGCTCCGCGAGCGCTTCGCCTCGACGAAGACCGTCGAGCGCGCCGCCGCCGAGGGCGACGTCGTCACCATCGACCTCGAGGCCAAGGTCGACGGCGAGGTCCTGCCCGACGGTGTCGCCAGCGACGTCTCGTACACCATCGGCTCCGGCGAGCTCCTCGACGGCATCGACGAGGCCGTCAAGGGCCTCGAGGCCGGTGGCGAGGCCACCTTCACCTCGCAGCTGAAGGGCGGCTCCGCCGAGGGCAAGGACGCCGAGGTCACCGTCAAGGTCACCGCCGTCGCCGCCCGTGAGCTCCCCGAGCTCGACGACGAGTTCGCGCAGATGGCGTCCGAGTTCGACACCCTCGACGAGCTCAAGGCCGACAGCCGCAAGCGCCTCGAGAACATGAAGCAGTTCGACCAGGCCACCCAGGCCCAGGAGCGCGTCCTCGACGAGCTCCTCAAGCTGGTCGAGGTCCCGATGCCCGAGAAGCTTCTCGAGGACGAGATCAACACCCGCAAGCACAACCTGGAGCACCACCAGCTCGGCCAGATGGGCCTCGACCTCGCGAAGTACCTGGAGATCCAGGGCAAGACCGAGGAAGAGTTCCTGGCCGAGACCAAGGAGCAGGCCGAGAAGGGCATCAAGACGCAGTTCATCCTCGATGAGCTCGTCAACAAGGAGAAGCTCGACGTCTCCCGCGAGGAGCTCACCGAGCACCTGTTCCGCCGTGCCGCCTCCTCCGGCATGAGCCCCGACCAGTTCGCCCAGGCCGTGGCCCAGCAGGGCCAGGTGCCGATGCTCGTCGGCGAGGTCGCCCGCGGCAAGGCCCTCGCGGTCGTCGTCGAGGCCGCCAAGGTCGTCGACACCAAGGGCGAGGTCGTCGACCTCTCCGACGACGAGGACGAGGTCGAGACCGCCGCCGAGGCCGTCGAGGCCGTCACCGGCGAGGCCGAGGTCTCCGAGGACAAGTAAGGGCACCCGCCCCCGGCGGACCCTGCTCCACGGGCCCGTACGCACTGCTGTGCGTACGGGCCCGTGGACGTAACCGGACCCGCTTACACGCCCCCAACTACCTTGCGCTCCCAGCGAACAGTTCGGGAACCGGGATGGCGTTGTCCGACCTGCGCGTTAGGGTCCATGAATACGAGGGCACTGCCCTCAGAACAAGACGCTGAGACGGCCCGGGGCCGTCGGAGACGAGCAGGTGGATACGTGACGAATCTGAAGCCTTACGCCGCGGGTGAGCCGTCCATCGGTGGCGGCCTCGGCGACCATGTCTACAACCGGCTGCTCGGCGAGCGGATCATCTTCCTCGGCCAGCAGGTCGACGACGAGATCGCCAACAAGATCACCGCCCAGATGCTCCTCCTGGCCGCCGAGCCGGAGAAGGACATCTTCCTCTACATCAACAGCCCCGGCGGCTCGGTGACGGCCGGCATGGCGGTCTACGACACCATGCAGTTCATCCCGAACGACGTCGTCACCATCGGCATGGGCATGGCCGCCTCCATGGGCCAGTTCCTGCTCACCGCCGGCACCCCCGGCAAGCGCTTCGCGCTGCCGAACACCGACATCCTGATGCACCAGGGCTCCGCCGGCATCGGCGGCACCGCCTCCGACATCAAGATCCAGGCCCAGTACCTGCTGCGCACCAAGCAGCGCATGGCCGAGATCACCGCGCACCACTCCGGCCAGACCGTCGAGGCGATCATCCGCGACGGCGACCGCGACCGCTGGTTCACCGCGGACGAGGCCAAGGAGTACGGCCTCATCGACGACATCATCACGCACGCCGCGGGTGTTCCGGGCGGCGGCGGCACGGGCGCCTGAGCGCCGGCAGCCAGCCGAAGAGCCCCCAGCCCCCTCTGAACGCCACCAGGACGGTGAACACCCAGATGCAGAACAACCTCTCCCCGAGCGGCCTCTACACCGGCGCGCCGATGGACAACCGCTACGTCGTGCCGCGCTTCGTCGAGCGCACCTCGCAGGGCGTGCGCGAGTACGACCCGTACGCGAAGCTGTTCGAGGAGCGCGTGATCTTCCTCGGCGTGCAGATCGACGACGCCTCCGCCAACGACGTCATGGCGCAGCTGCTGTGCCTGGAGTCGATGGACCCGGACCGCGACATCTCGATCTACATCAACAGCCCGGGCGGCTCCTTCACCGCCCTCACGGCGATCTACGACACGATGCAGTTCGTGAAGCCGGACATCCAGACGGTCTGCATGGGCCAGGCGGCCTCCGCCGCGGCCGTGCTGCTCGCCGCCGGCACCCCCGGCAAGCGGATGGCCCTGCCGAACGCCCGCGTGCTGATCCACCAGCCCTCCGGCGGCACCGGCCGTGAGCAGCTCTCCGACCTGGAGATCGCGGCCAACGAGATCCTGCGCATGCGCAGCCAGCTGGAGGAGATGCTGGCCAAGCACTCCTCGACGCCGATCGAGAAGATCCGCGACGACATCGAGCGCGACAAGATCCTGACGGCCGAGGACGCCCTGGCGTACGGCCTGATCGACCAGATCGTCTCGACCCGCAAGAGCACGGCCTCCGCCGAGCGCTGACGCCCGACCTTCCCTCGCCGTGGTTGGCGTGGCCGAATTGCGACCATGCCAACCACGCCAAGGGGGGCCCGAACGGGGGGCCCGGCAAGGTACCGTCGAATATGAGGCACCAGGAGTCGCTGAACCAAGCGCTCCCAGGCGAAGGGGAAGCACCTCGTGGCACGCATCGGTGATGGCGGCGATCTGCTCAAGTGCTCGTTCTGCGGAAAGAGCCAGAAGCAGGTGAAGAAGCTCATCGCGGGACCCGGTGTGTACATCTGCGACGAGTGCATCGACCTCTGCAACGAGATCATCGAGGAAGAACTCGCGGAGACGAGCGAGGTGCGGTGGGAGGAACTCCCCAAGCCCCGCGAGATCTACGAGTTCCTCGAGGGGTACGTCGTCGGCCAGGAGCCGGCGAAGAAGGCCCTCTCGGTCGCGGTGTACAACCACTACAAGCGCGTCCAGGCCGGCGAGAACGGCGGCGCGCAGGGCCGTGACGACGCCATCGAGCTGGCGAAGTCCAACATTCTGCTGCTCGGTCCCACGGGCTCGGGCAAGACGCTGCTCGCGCAGACCCTGGCCCGCATGCTCAACGTCCCGTTCGCCATCGCCGACGCGACGGCGCTGACGGAGGCCGGCTATGTCGGCGAGGACGTCGAGAACATCCTGCTCAAGCTGATCCAGGCGGCCGACTACGACGTCAAGAAGGCCGAGACCGGGATCATCTACATCGACGAGATCGACAAGGTCGCCCGTAAGAGCGAAAACCCGTCGATCACGCGTGACGTCTCCGGTGAGGGCGTGCAGCAGGCCCTCCTGAAGATCCTGGAGGGCACGACGGCCTCCGTCCCGCCGCAGGGCGGCCGGAAGCACCCGCACCAGGAGTTCATCCAGATCGACACGACGAACGTGCTCTTCATCGTGGGCGGCGCCTTCGCCGGCCTGGAGAAGATCATCGAGTCGCGGGCGGGCGCCAAGGGCATCGGCTTCGGGGCGACCATCCGCTCCAAGCGCGAGATCGAGGCGAGCGACCAGTTCCAGGAGGTCATGCCGGAGGACCTGGTGAAGTTCGGGATGATCCCCGAGTTCATCGGCCGTCTCCCCGTCCTCACCTCCGTCCACAACCTGGACCGCGAGGCGCTCCTCCAGATCCTGGTCGAGCCGCGCAACGCGCTGGTGAAGCAGTACCAGCGCCTCTTCGAACTCGACGGCGTGGAGCTGGACTTCGACCGCCCGGCCCTGGAGGCCATCGCCGACCAGGCGATCCTCCGCGGCACCGGCGCGCGCGGCCTGCGCGCCATCATGGAGGAGGTCCTCCAGTCGGTCATGTACGAGGTCCCGTCCCGCAAGGACGTGGCCCGCGTGGTCATCACGGCCGACGTCGTCCGCAACAACGTCAACCCGACGCTGGTCCCGCGGATCGTGAAGAACGACGGCAGGCACGAGAAGTCGGCCTGAGCCGTACGGACATGAAAGGGGCGCCCCGCCCGGTCGGCGGGGCGCCCCTTCTTCGTGCGAGGGCCGAGGATCAGGCCTTGACGCGGACTTCCTTGCGGAGCTTGGCGGTGATGGAGGCGGCGTCCTCCGCCGAACCGGGCTTGCCGGCGAGCAGCGAGGCCGTGTCGATCGGGACGACCATGCCCACGGTGCTGTGGTCGGCCCACACGCACATGGTCATGGTCATCGCCGGGGCGCCCTTGGCGGCGTCGGCCTTGGTCTGGATCTGCTGGCACTTCAGGACCGCGCCGTCGAGCTCGGACGGCGTGTACTCCTGCGGGCTGCCGACCAGTTCCGGGGTGTCGGGCTTGCCCTTGTCCTTCTCGGCCTCGGCCTTCGTGGTTGCCCAGATGGCGTCGACGACCGCCTCGGGATCGTCGATCTCGCCGTACAGGCCGTTGAACTGGATCACCTTGTTCGCCAGGGGGTTGGCCTTGTTCTCCACCTGGTAGGAGGCCTTCACCTCCTTGGCGTTCTTGACGCCGTTCTTCTCGGCGTCCTTCAGGGAGTCCTTGTCGGAGGAGTTCCCGCTGTCAGGCGCCTTCTTGTACTCGCCCAGCACCGTCTCCGGCGTGATCAGCTTGTGCGGGCCGTCGTCCGCGACCGCGCCGCCGCCCCCGCCCAGCACGAAGTACGCGCCCACGCCCAGCGCCGCGACCACCGCGACCGCTGCGATGACCCAGCCCGCCTTGGACTTCTTCGGGGCCGGCGGGTGCGGCATGTAGCCGCCGGGCTGCTGCGGGGCGCCGTACTGGGGCTGCTGGCCGTAGGGGCCGGGCTGCTGCGGGTAGCCGTAGGGGGGCTGCTGCGGCGGGACGCCCTGCGGGGCCTGCTGGGGGTATCCGTAACCCGGCTGCGGAGCCTGCGGCTGGCCGTACGGGCCCGGCTGCGGCGGCTGCTGGCCGTACGGGCCCGGCTGGCCGTAAGGACCGGGCTGCTGGCCGCCGTACGGGCCCGGCTGGTTGTAGCTCATCGACAGGTTCCCCTCACAGGATGTTTATGCCTGGCGAACATCCTGTCGGAACCACGGAGCCGCAGGTGCGGCGGGGGCCACACCGTTACCGAACCAAAGCGTTTCAGGACACGACCGGGACACCCCTAAACTGGCCCCGTGACCGAGAACACTCAGCAGCAGACAGCGCCCACCACCGAACTGCCGACCACCTACGCGCCGGCCGAGGTAGAGGGGCCGCTGTACCAGCGCTGGGTAGAGCGCGGGTACTTCGAGGCGGACGCGAAGAGCGAGAAGCCGCCGTACACGATCGTCATCCCGCCGCCGAACGTCACGGGCGCCCTCCACCTGGGCCACGCCTTCCAGGTCACGCTCATGGACGCGCTGACCCGCCGCAAGCGCATGCAGGGCTTCGAGACGCTCTGGCTGCCGGGCATGGACCACGCCGGCATCGCGACCCAGAACAAGGTCGAGCAGCAGCTCGCCGAGGAGGGCAAGTCCCGCCACGACCTGGGCCGTGACCAGTTCGTCGAGCGCGTCTGGCAGTGGAAGGACGAGTACGGCGGCCGGATCCTCGGCCAGCTGCGCCGCCTCGGTGCCGGCCTCGACTGGTCGCGCGAGCGCTTCACCATGGACGAGGGCCTCTCCAAGGCCGTCCAGAAGATCTTCAAGGACCTCTACGAGGACGGTCTGATCTACCGCGCCGAGCGCATCATCAACTGGTGCCCGCGCTGTCTGACCGCCATCTCCGACATCGAGGTCGAGTACCAGGACGACGCCGGCGAGCTCGTCTCCATCCGGTACGGCGAGGGCGAGGACTCCCTGGTCGTCGCCACGACCCGCGCCGAGACGATGCTCGGTGACACGGCCGTCGCCGTCCACCCCGACGACGAGCGCTACAAGCACCTGGTCGGCAAGCAGATCAAGCTGCCGCTGACGGACCGTACGATCCCGGTCGTCGCCGACACCCACGTCGACCCCGAGTTCGGCACCGGCGCCGTCAAGGTGACCCCGGCGCACGACCCGAACGACTTCGAGATCGGCCGCCGCCACGACCTGCCCTCGCTCACCGTGATGGACGAGCACGGCGTCATCACCGTCCACGGCCCCTTCCTCGGCCTGGACCGCTTCGAGGCCCGCTCGGCGATCGTCGGCGCGCTCAACGAGCAGGGCCGGATCGTCGCCGAGAAGCGCCCGTACATGCACTCGGTGGGTCACTGCTCGCGCTGCAAGACGACCGTCGAGCCGCGCCTGTCGATGCAGTGGTGGGTCAAGGTCGGCCCGCTGGCGCAGGCCGCCGGCGACGCCGTCCGCGACGGCTCCGTCGAGATCCACCCGAAGGAGCTCTCCAAGCGCTACTTCGACTGGGTCGACAACATGCACGACTGGTGCATCTCGCGCCAGCTGTGGTGGGGGCACCGCATCCCGATCTGGTACGGCCCCGAGGGCCAGGTCGTCTGCGTCGGACCCGACGACGAGATCCCGACGGGCGAGGGCTGGACCCAGGACCCCGACGTCCTGGACACCTGGTTCTCCTCCGGCCTGTGGCCGTTCTCCACGCTCGGCTGGCCGGAGCAGACCCCGGACCTGGCGAAGTTCTACTCGACCGACGTCCTGCTCACCGGTCACGACATCATCTTCTTCTGGGTCGCCCGGATGATGATGTTCGGCCTGTACGCGATGGACGGCGAAGTCCCGTTCAAGACCGTCGCCCTGACCGGTCTCGTCCGTGACGAGTTCGGCAAGAAGATGTCGAAGTCCAACCCGAACGCGGTCGACCCGCTGGACTGGATGGACGCGTACGGCTCCGACGCCGTCCGCTTCACCCTGGCCAAGGGCGCCAACCCCGGCGCCGACGTCCCGATCGGCGAGGACTGGGTCCAGGCGTCCCGGAACTTCGCCAACAAGATCTGGAACGCGACCCGGTTCGCGATGATGAACGGCGCCAACATCGACGGCCCGCTGCCGGACGCCTCCGAGATGTCGGCGACCGACCGCTGGATCCTGTCCCGGCTCAACGAGACGGTCGCCCAGGTCGACGCGTACTACGAGGACTTCCAGTTCGCCAAGCTGAGCGAGTCGCTCTACCACTTCGCGTGGGACGAGGTCTTCGCCTGGTACGTCGAGCTGTCGAAGACCACGTTCTTCGCGGGCGGCGAGGGCGCCAAGGTCTCCGGCCGCGTCCTCGGCGAGGTCCTGGACGTCATGCTGCGCCTGCTGCACCCGATCGTCCCCTTCGTCACCGACACCCTGTGGACCACCCTCACGGGCGGCGAGTCCCTCGTGATCGCCGACTGGCCGAAGGACTCGGGCTTCCGCGACGAGGCCGCCGAGAAGGAGATCGAGCTCGTCCAGCGGGTCGTCACCGAGGTCCGCCGCTTCCGCAAGGAGCAGGGCCTCCAGGACGCCCAGAAGGTGCCCGCCCGCCTCACGCTCGACGGCACCCCGCTCGTCGCGCACGAGGCGGCCATCCGCCAGATCCTGCGCCTCCAGCCGGAGGGCGAGGGCTTCTCCGCCACCGCCTCCCTGCCGGTCGCCGGTGCCACCGTCGCGCTCGACCTGTCGGGCACGATCGACGTCGCCGCCGAGCGCAAGCGCCTCGCGAAGGACCTCGCGGCGGCCGAGAAGGAGAAGGCCCAGGCCGAGGCCAAGCTCGGCAACGAGGCCTTCCTGGCCAAGGCCCCCGACAACGTCGTGGACAAGATCAAGGGCCGCCTCGCCAAGGCGGACGAGGACATCGCCCGCATCCAGGCCCAGCTGGCGGCCCTGCCGCAGGCCTAGTACGCGAGGGAAGGGCCCGGGACCGTTTCCGACGGTTCCGGGCCCTTTCCCTATGCGTACCGTCAATTCGGGCAAAGTGCCCTAAGTCACATCAGACGGGACTTCGGGTCCGCGGCGCCGGGACGAAAGACCCTGGATGATGGAGGGCATGCCCCGCCTCCCCGCCGTCCCCGCGCTCCGCCGTTGCGTGGACCGGTGGGCGGTCTCGCCCCGTGCCCTCGACGTCGTCGCCGCGCTCTTCGCCTTCGGCCTGATGGTCCTGGACGTGCCGGGGCTCGCCCGCGCCGACAACTCCCTCACCGGCGTCACCGCGACCCTCGTCCTCGCCGGCGGGGCGGCCACGCTGGTGCTCCGGCGGCGGCTGCCCTGGGTCCCGTACGTCGTCGCGCTCGGCCTGATGGGCTGGCTGCACGAACTCACCATGATCCAGTTCGCGCTGTACTCGATCGGCCGCTACCGGGGACGACGCTCCGCGATCGCCGCGACCCTGCTGTACGTCGCCGTGGCGTACGGCTACTTCCTGACGCCCGGATGGCCCGCCGAGCACGGCGAGACCGTCAGCGACTTCCTCAGCCTGGTCGTCCCGATCGGCGTCCTCGCGGCCGGCGTCGGCATCGCCGCCTACCGCACGGACCTCGTCCGCGCCCTGGAGGCCCAGCGCCGCGAGGCCGCCGCCCGGCAGGCCGTTCAGGAGGAGCGGATCTCCGTCGGCCGGGACGTCCACGACCTGGTCGGCCGCGAGCTCACCGTCCTCGCGGTGCGGGCCGAGGTCCTCGCCGTACGGGCCAGGGGAGAGGCCCACCAGAAGGACTTCGAGGAGCTCGCGGACACCGCGCGGCGCGCCCACCTCATGCTCAACGAGACGATCGTGCGCCGCGCCGACCGGGACGCCGCGACGCCCGGCCTCGAAGGGCTCCCCGAACTCGCCTCGGAGAGCGAGCGCATGGGCAGCCCCGTCGAGCTGACGGTCGCGGAGGAGGCCAAGGCGCTGTCCCCGCTCCGGCAGGCCGCCGTCCACCGCGTAGTCCAGGAGTGCCTGACGAACGCCGCCAAGCACGCGCCGGGGCTTCCGGTGACCGTCGCGATCACGGTCGAGGGGCCCGACCTGCGGATCGAGGTGCGCAACCCTCTCCCGAAGAGCCCGCCGGACCCTTCGCCCGTCTCGACCGGCACCGGCCTGTTCTCCATGGAGGAGCGGGTCACCAGCATGGGCGGCACGCTGAAGGCCCGCCGGGAGGACGGCGCGTACGCCGTGACGGCACTGCTCCCGACGGGCCTGGACCGGTAGACCCCCTCGGGCCGAAAGTCCCGAATGGGGTGGGTCCGATGTCCTGTCGGTGCCGCTCCGTAGACTGGCCCCGTGAGCGAGCCGAGCGACCCGAATGACCAGTTCGACGACATCGTCGACGAAGAGACGAACCGCGACCCCGACCTGGCGGTGATCGAGGCCGGCAGCCGCACCCTGCGCACGCAGGGCGGACCGCCGCAGGGCGACCCCGTGCCCGGCCGCCCCGAGGACCCCGAGGTGGAGAAGGCGCTGCGGGAGGTCGAGACCGAGCTGTCCACCCGCTGGGGCGAGACCAAGCTGGAGCCCTCCGTCACCCGGATCGCGGCCCTGATGGACGTCCTCGGCGAGCCGCAGCGCGCGTACCCCTCGATCCACATCACCGGCACCAACGGCAAGACGTCGACGGCCCGCATGATCGAGGCCCTGCTCGGCGCCTTCGAGCTGCGCACCGGGCGCTACACCTCGCCGCACGTGCAGACCATCACCGAGCGGATCAGCCTGGACGGCGCCCCGATCTCCGCCGAGCGGTTCGTCGAGACGTACCAGGACGTCAAGCCGTACGTGGAGCTGGTCGACGCCCGAGAGGAGTACCGGCTCTCCTTCTTCGAGGTCATCACCGGCATGGCGTACGCCGCGTTCGCGGACGCCCCGGTCGACGTGGCCGTCGTCGAGGTCGGCATGGGCGGCACCTGGGACGCGACGAACGTCATCGACGCCTCCGTCGCCGTCGTCACCCCCATCGACCTCGACCACACCGACCGGCTCGGCTCGACGACCGCCGAGATCGCGGCCGAGAAGTCCGGGATCATCAAGCAGGGCTCGACGGTCATCCTGGCCCAGCAGCCGGTCGACGCGGCCCAGGTGCTGCTGAAGAAGGCCGTCGAGGCGGACGCGACCGTGGCCCGCGAGGGCATGGAGTTCGGCGTCGTCTCCCGCGAGGTCGCGGTCGGCGGCCAGCTCCTCACCCTGCGCGGCCTCGGCGGCGAGTACGACAACGTCTACCTGCCGCTGCACGGCGCCTACCAGGCGCACAACGCCGCGGTGGCGCTCGCGGCGGTCGAGGCCTTCTTCGGGATCGGCGCCGAGCACGCCCGGACCCTGGACATCGACACCGTCCGCCGGGCCTTCGCCCAGGTGGCCTCGCCGGGCCGTCTGGAGATCGTCCGCTCCTCGCCGACCGTCATCCTGGACGCCGCGCACAACCCGCACGGCGCGCGGGCGACGGCGGAGGGCGTCAGCGAGGCCTTCGGCTTCTCCCGGCTCATCGGCGTGGTCTCCACGAGCGGCGACAAGGACGCGAAGGGTCTCCTGGAGGCCTTCGAGCCGATCTTCGCGGAGGTCGTGATCACCGCGAACTCCAACCCGCGGGCCACCGACGTGGACGCGCTCGCCGCGACCGCGGTCGAGGTCTTCGGCGAGGACCGGGTCGTCGTCGAGCCGCGGCTGCCCGACGCGATCGAGGCGGCCATCACCCTCGCGGAGGAAGAGGGCGAGTACGGCGGCGCGGGTGTCCTCGTGACCGGTTCGATCTTCACGGTCGGCGACGCCCGGCTGCTGCTGCGAAGGGGCTGAACCCGATGCGTGTGCTCTGTTCCTCGACGCTGATCGGCGAGTTCTTCGTGATCGGCTTCGCCGGTCTCGTCGCCATGAAGGACGACGGCCTCGCGACGTCCACCGTCTGGTGGGTCTGCGGAGTGGCCATGGTCCTCTCCGTGCTGCTGTGCGGGATGATCACCCGGCCCGGCGGGGTGCAGCTGGGCTGGGCCCTGCAGATCGGGCTGATCCTCAGCGGCTTCTTCGTCCCCACGATGTTCTTCCTCGGCGCGGTCTTCGCCGGCCTGTGGTGGGCCTCGGTGCACTACGGGCGGCGGATCGACGAGGTGAAGGCGAGCTGGGCCGCGGCACAGGCCTCGGCAGGGCCTGACGCTGCGTAATCGTGGGCCGTCCGGGCCCTGTAGCCTCGGAGGTCCCGCACACCGCTTTTCCGAAGGAGTTCCCCCGTGAGCCAGCGATCGCTCGTCCTGCTCAAGCCCGACGCCGTCCGCCGTGGCCTGATCGGCGAGATCATCGGCCGCATCGAGCGCAAGGCCGGCTGGGCCATCACGGCCCTGGAGCTGCGCACGCTGGACCAGGACACGCTGGAGCAGCACTACGGCGAGCACAAGGGCAAGCCCTTCTACGAGCCGCTGATGGGGTTCATGCAGTCCGGCCCGGTCGTCGCGCTCGTCGTCGAGGGCGAGCGGGTCATCGAGGGCCTGCGCACGCTGGCCGGCCCGACCGACCCGATCGCGGCCGCGCCGGGCTCGATCCGCGGCGACTTCGGCACCATCGTCCGGGAGAACCTGATCCACGCCTCGGACTCGGAGGAGTCGGCGACCCGCGAGCTGAAGATCTTCTTCCCGGGCCTCGTCTGATCTGACCAGGGGTCAGCCGAACGAAGCACCCTGTGGGGCGACCGAAGGAATTCGGTCGCCCCCAGGCATATGAACGCCAATCCCGGGAACGGATCGCCGCGTCCTGCCGTCACCAGTACTGAGGTGGACCAACGCGCGCCATTCGCACGGGCGGCACTACGATGGAAAACTCCACGCCGCACCACTCTCAGCCATGGGAAATCAAGGGGAACTTCATGTCGTTCATCGGCCGTGACATGGCTGTCGACCTCGGGACCGCCAACACGCTGGTGTACGTCAGGGGTCGAGGCATCGTTCTGAACGAGCCGTCAGTCGTCGCCATCAACACCAACACCGGGGGCATCCTCGCGGTCGGCGCGGAGGCGAAGAAGATGATCGGCCGGACCCCCGGCAACATCGTCGCCGTGCGCCCGCTCAAGGACGGTGTGATCGCCGACTTCGAGATCACCGAGCGCATGCTCCGCTACTTCATCCTCAAGATCCACAAGCGCCGCTGGATGGCCCGCCCCCGCGTCGTCGTCTGCGTGCCCTCCGGCATCACCGGAGTGGAGCGCCGCGCCGTGATCGAGGCGTCGACCCAGGCCGGCGCCCGCCAGGTGCACATCATCGAGGAGCCCATGGCGGCGGCCATCGGCTCGGGTCTCCCCGTCCACGAGGCCACCGGCAACATGGTCGTCGACATCGGCGGCGGCACCACCGAGGTCGCCGTCATCTCCCTCGGCGGAATCGTCACGGCACAGTCGATCCGGGTCGCCGGCGACGAGCTCGACAGCGCGATCATCCAGCACATCAAGAAGGAGTACTCGCTCCTCCTCGGTGAGCGCACCGCCGAGCAGATCAAGATCACCATCGGCTCCGCGTACGACCTCGACAAGGACGAGCACACCGAGATCCGCGGCCGCGACCTCGTCTCCGGTCTGCCCAAGACCGTGGTCATCTCCGCGGCCGAGGTCCGCAAGGCCATCGAGGAGCCGGTCAACGCGATCGTCGACGCCGTGAAGACCACCCTCGACAAGTGCCCGCCGGAGCTCTCCGGTGACGTCATGGACCGCGGCATCGTTCTCACGGGTGGCGGCGCCCTGCTCCGCGGCCTCGACGAGCGCCTCCGCCGCGAGACCGGCATGCCGATCCACATCGCCGAGGACCCGCTGGACTCGGTGGCCCTCGGCTCCGGCAAGTGCGTGGAGGAGTTCGAGGCCCTGCAGCAGGTCCTGGACGCCCAGCCGCGCCGCTAGCGACACCGCTTCACCCGTACGGCTCCACCCGTACAGCTTCACTCGTACAGCCGAACAACCGAACCACGAGGAAAGGCACGGCCGCCGCACGTGAGGGACACACGAGAGAGCCGGCTGCTCCTGGTGCTGCTGATCGCCATCGCGTTCGCACTGATCACGGTGGACATCCGCGGCGGTCAGGAGTCACCCGTCGACGGTGCCCGACAGGCCGCAGCGGCGGTCTTCGGGCCGGTCGAGAAGGGTGTGGCGGCCGCCGTCGATCCCGTCGGCAACGCCATAGGCGCGGTGCGGGACTCCGGCGAGCGGCACACCCGGATCGCCGCCCTGGAGAAGGAGAACGCCGAACTCAAGGCGAAGCTCGGCAGCGACGACCGCAACCGCAACCGGCTGCGCGAGCTCGACGCCATGCTCAAGACCGCGGGCGCCGGACAGTACGGCATCAAGGGCGCCCAGGTCATCGCCATAGGAGCGGCCCAGGGCTTCTCCTGGACGGTCACCATCGACGTCGGCGCCCGCGACGGCATCACCCGGGACATGACCGTGCTCAACGGCTCCGGGCTCGTCGGCCGGGTCACCACCGTCGGCCCCTCCACCTCCACCGTCCTCCTCGCCAGCGACCCCGACTTCACCGTCGGCACCCGCATGGAGAAGAGCGACGAACTCGGCTTCGCCACGGGCCAGGGGGACAGCCCCCTCCTCGTCCAGCTCCTCAACGGCAAGGCCAAGGTCAAGCCCGGCGACCGGCTCGTCACCTTCGGCTCGCGCGCCGACAAGCCCTTCGTGCCCGGCGTCCCCGTCGGCGAGGTCGTCCGCGTCGACCCGGCGGCCGGCGGCCTGACCCGCAACATCTACGTCCGCCCGTACGTCGGCTTCACCAAGCTCGACATCGTCGGCGTCGTCGTCCAGGCCCCGAAGTCCGACCCCCGCGACGTGGTCCTGCCGCAGAAGCCCAAGCCGGCACCGACCGTCACCGTCACGGTCACACCGACAGCGACACCACCGGACGGACAGCAGACCAACCAGCAGAACCAGCAGACACCGCAGGACCAGGGGGGCGTGACACCGTGAAGTTCAACCGCATCCTCCTCTCCGCCACCCTGATCGTGGTGGCCCTGGTCGTCCAGGTCTCCGTCCTCGCCCGCCTCCAACTGCCCGGAGCCGTCCCCGACCTCGTCCTGCTCACCGTCGTCGGCCTCGCCCTCGTCTACGGACCCGTCAGCGGCTCCCTCATCGGCTTCACCGCCGGCCTCCTCTCCGACCTCGCCCCGCCCGCCGACCACGCCGCCGGCCGCTACGCCCTCGTGCTCTGCGTCATCGGCTACCTCGTCGGCCTCGCGAAGCCGGACAACGGCCGGCTGACCTCCGCGGCCGGCCCCATGGCCACCGTCGTCGCCGCGGCCGTCGGCTCCACGCTCCTCTACGCGGGCGTCGGCGCCCTCGTCGGCGACACCGCCGCCCGCCACGTCGGCCTCGGGTTCCTGCTGTTCACCGCGGTCGTGTACGACCTGCTCCTCGCACCCTTCACGGTGCCGCTCATCATGGCGATCGCCCGCCGCGCCGAGAACGACCCGCTCGCCGACGCCGGCGGCGGCAACGGCGCCGACGTCGCCTCCGGCTGGCTCTCCTCCGGCACGGGCCTGCGGATCGGCACCCAGCGCGGCGGCCTGCGCGTGAAGGCCGCGCGGAGCCGCGCCTCACGCGCCGGACGCATCAAGGGAGTCAAGCGACTGTGACCGAGGGGACCCCGGCGGCATGACCAACATCCCCGAGACCGGACGGACCCCCCGGGTCCAGATCCGACTCGTCGTCATCCAGATCCTCGTCTTCTCCCTGCTGCTCACCCTGGGGGGCCGGCTCTGGTACCTCCAGATCCGCAACGGCAAGGAGTACACGGACGAGGCGAAGAACAACCACGTCCAGCAGGTCGTCCAGCCCGCCGTCCGCGGCTCGCTCCTCGACGCCCGCGGCGTCCCGCTCGCCGACAACGAGACCCGGCTCGTGGTCTCCGCGTCCCGCACCGAGCTCATGAAGATGAAGGACCGCGGCAAGGGGGTCCTGACCCGGCTCGCCGACGTCCTCGACATGAAGCCCGACGAGGTCATCAACAAGATCCGGCTCTGCGACTCCAAGACGCCCAAGCCCTGCTGGAACGGTTCGCCCTACCAGCCGATCCCCGTCACCGACGAGGCCACCACCCAGCAGGCCCTCCAGATCCGCGAGCGCGCCGAGGACTTCCCCGGCATCACCGCCGAGCCCACCGCCGTCCGCCGCTACCCGGCCCCCGGCAAGTCCCGCACCTCGCAGGTCCTCGGCTACCTCTCGCCCGTCACCGACGGCGAGATCGAGAAGGCCAAGGACACCGACTCGCCGTTCCTCCGCTCCGACCAGGTCGGCCGCTCCGGCCTGGAGCGCACGTACGACAAGGAACTGCGCGGCAAGGCCGGCGTCACCCGCTACGAGGTCGACAACCTCGGCCGCGTCATCGGCCAGGCCAAGAGCGACCCCGCCGTCCCCGGCTCCAACGTCGTCACCTCCATCGACGCCCGCGTCCAGGCGGTCGCCGAATGGGAGCTGCACAACGCGATGGTGGAGGCCCGCAAGACCTTCGACAAGAACACCAACGAGAACTACAAGGCCGACGCCGGCGCCGTCGTCGTCATGGAGGCCAAGACCGGCCGCATCGTCGCCATGGCCTCGCAGCCCGACTACGACCCCAACGCCTGGGTCGGCGGCATCTCCGCCAAGGACTACGCCGCCCTCACCGGCAAGGACTCCAACTTCCCGCTCCTCAACCGGGCCATCCAGGGCCAGGCCGCCCCCGGCTCGATCTTCAAGGTCATCTCGACCACCGCCGCCGTCAACGCGGGCTACGACTTCGACGGCCGCTACCCGTGCACCAGTTCGTACTCCATCGGCAACCAGGTCTTCAAGAACTTCGAATCGCAGAACCACGGCCCGATCTCGCTCGGACGCGCCCTCGAGGTCTCCTGCGACACCGTCTTCTACGCCCTCGCCCACCAGCAGTGGATCAAGGACGGCGGGATGAAGCCGAAGAAGAACCCGGGCGACTGGTTCTACAAGACCGCCCACCAGTTCGGCCTCGGCGCCGAGACCGGCATCGACCTCCCCAACGAGGTCTCCGGCCGCGTCCCCGACCGCCAGTGGAAGCAGAAGTTCTGGGAGGACAACAAGGACTGGTGGTGCAAGTACGGGAAGAAGGGCGGCACCTACGTCCAGCAGCTCTCGTACGAGAACTGCCTCGAAGGCAACCTGATGCGCGCCGGTGACTCCGTCAACTACTCCATCGGACAGGGCGACACCCTCGTCACCCCCATCCAGATGGCCACCATCTACTCCGCCATCTCCAACGGCGGCACCCTGTGGAACCCCACCGTCGGCAAGGCCGTCATCAGCCCCGACGGCAAGCGGGTGAACGAGATCGCGCCCAAGTCGCACGGCAAGCTGCCGTTCAACAAGGACACCCGCGACTTGATAGACGAAGCCCTCGCGGGTGTCGCCACCCGCGGTACGGCCGCCTGGCGATTCGGCGGCTGGCCGCAGGACAAGATCCCGATGCACGCCAAGACGGGTACCGCCGAGGTCTACGGCAAGCAGACGACCTCCTGGTTCGCCACGTACACCAAGGACTACGCGATCGTCATGACGATCTCCCAGGGTGGTACGGGCTCCGGCGCCTCGGGCCCCGCCGTGCGCAACATCTACGACGCGCTCTACGGACTCGACGACGCCGGCAACCAGGACCTGAAGCGGGCCCTGCTCCCGCAGCCGCAGAAGGCGCTGCCGAAGATCGAGGCCGACGGCTCCATCGACGCGCCGAAGATCGCGCCGTACGACCCCGAATCCCAGAAGGTCGACGAGACGAAGCCGAAGTCCGACGGCACCCAGCCGCCGGCCGACCCCGCGACGCCCACCAGGAAGCCGGACGACAACCAGCTGGCGGGCCCGCCCGCCCACCGCGGGAGGCTCTGAACCGATGACCGCACCCCACGGCTTCTCCGTCTCCCGGTACGCACCCGAGCGCGGCACCCTCGCCAAGCTGGCCGCCCGCGACTCGGTGCTCCGCCGGCTCGACTGGCCCATA
Source organism: Streptomyces nymphaeiformis (assembly GCF_014203895.1). Classification (GTDB taxonomy): domain Bacteria; phylum Actinomycetota; class Actinomycetes; order Streptomycetales; family Streptomycetaceae; genus Streptomyces; species Streptomyces nymphaeiformis. The sequence continues at coordinate 446,456 of NZ_JACHJY010000001.1, forward strand.
CTGCTGTCGGCGCTCGCCCTCTCCGGCATCGGTTCGCTGCTCGTCTGGTCCGCCACCCGCGGCCGCACCGAGCTCAACCAGGGCGACCCGTACTACTTCCTGTTCCGGCACCTGCTCAACACCGGCATCGGCCTCGCCCTGATGATCGGCACGATCTGGCTCGGCCACCGCACCCTGCGCGGCGCGGTGCCGATCCTCTACGGCCTCTCGATCGTGCTGATCCTCGCCGTCCTCACCCCGCTCGGCGCCACCATCAACGGCGCCCACGCGTGGATCGTCGTCGGCGGCGGCTTCTCCCTCCAGCCCAGCGAGTTCGTGAAGATCACGATCATCCTGGTCATGGCGGTGCTGCTCGCCGCCAAGGTCGACGCCGGCGACCAGCTCCACCCCGACCACCGCACCGTCGCCAAGGCCCTCGGCCTGGCCGCGCTCCCCATGGGCATCGTCATGCTGATGCCCGACCTCGGGTCCGTGATGGTCATGGCGGTCATCGTCCTCGGCGTGCTCCTCGCCTCAGGCGCCTCCAACCGCTGGGTCCTCGGCCTCATCGGCGCCGGCGTCCTCGGCGCGGTCCTCGTCACCGCGCTCGGCATGCTCGACGAGTACCAGATCAACCGCTTCGCGGCCTTCGCCAACCCCGACCTCGACCCCGCCGGCGTCGGCTACAACACCAACCAGGCCCGCATCGCCATCGGCTCCGGCGGCCTCCTCGGCGCGGGCCTCTTCAAGGGCTCGCAGACGACCGGCCAGTTCGTCCCCGAACAGCAGACCGACTTCGTCTTCACGGTCGCCGGCGAGGAACTCGGCTTCGTCGGCGCCGGCCTGATCCTCGTCCTGCTCGGCGTCATCCTCTGGCGCTCCTGCCGGATCGCCCGCGAGACCACCGAGCTCTACGGCACGATCGTCGCGGCCGGCATCATCGCCTGGTTCGCCTTCCAGTCCTTCGAGAACATCGGCATGACCCTCGGCATCATGCCGGTCGCCGGCCTGCCGCTGCCGTTCGTCTCCTACGGCGGCTCGTCGATGTTCGCCGTATGGGTGGCGATCGGACTCCTCCAGTCGATTCGCGTACAACGCCCGATGACGGCCTGACCACGACTAGATTCGAGGTATGGCCGAGACGAAACGCGAGATCGAGCGGAAGTACGAAGCCACGGGGGAGACTCCGCTGCCGGACCTCACCCGGGTCGCCGGGGTGGCGGAGGTCGTCGACGAAGGCGTCATGGAACTCGACGCCGTCTACCACGACACCCCCGACCTCCGGCTCGCGGCGGACGCGGTCACCCTCCGCCGCCGCACCGGTGGGAGCGACGCCGGCTGGCACGTGAAGTTCCCCGTCGCCGCCGGAATCCGCGACGAGATCAGAGCCCCGCTGAGCGACACCCTGCCGGGTGAGCTCGCGGGGCTCCTGCGTTCCCGCGTCCGGCACGCCGAGATCGTCCCCGTCGTCCGGCTCCGCTCCGCGCGCGACGTCCGCCGCCTGCTCGCCGCCGACGGCACCCTCCTCGCCGAACTCTCCGTCGACACGGTCCACGCCGAACGCCTGCCCTCGGGTGCGGTGGCCACCTGGACCGAGATCGAGGTGGAACTCGCCGACGACGTCGACGACCCCGCCCTCCTGGACGCCATCGAGAAACGCCTCGAGAAGGCGGGCATCCACCCGTCGGACGCACCGTCGAAACTGGCCCGCGCCCTGGCGGAGACGGGGCCGGCACCCGAGGCGGCTCCCACCGCCGGGGAACCGGGGAAGGCCGGGAAGCCCGGGAAGGCCGGGAAGGCCGGGGAATCCGGGGGAGCGGGGGAGCGCGGCACCGCCGGGAAGCCCTCCTCCGGCGGGACCTCCGGCACCGCTGGGAAGCCCGGCACCGCCGCGACCTCCGGCACCGCCGGGAAGCCCTCCTCCGCCGCGACCTCCGGCACCGCAGGGAAGCCCGGCTCCGGCGGGACCTCCGGCACCGCCGGGAAGCCCGGCTCCGGCGGGACCTCCGGCACCGCCGGGAAGCCCGGCTCCGGCGGGACCTCCGGCACGTCCGGCGCCCCTGCCGGTACCGCCGGTGCCGCCGTGCTCGTCTACGTGCGGGAGCAGGCCGACGCGATCGTCGCGCTCGACCCCGCCGTCAGGCGTGACCTGCCCGACGCCGTCCACCAGCTGCGGGTCGCCTGCCGGCGGATGCGCAGCGCCTTCAAGACCTACCGCCGGGTCCTCGACCGGACCGTCACCGACCCGGTCGGCGACGAGCTGAAGTGGCTCGCCGGGGAGCTCGGCGTCGCCCGCGACCAGGAGGTCCTCGACGCCCGCCTGCGCGCCCGCCTCGCCGACCTGCCCCCCACCCTCACCCTCGGCCCGGTCGAGGCCCGGCTGCGCCGCCGCGGCGCCGCTCGCGCCGAGGACGCCCGGCGCCGGGCCCTCGAAGCCCTCGACTCCGACCGCCACCTCGCCCTCCTCGACACCCTCCACGCGCTCCTCGCAGACCCGCCGCTGCGCAAGGCTGCCCGCCGCGACGCCCGCAGGGTCCTCGCCAAGGCCGTCCGCAAGGACCACGACCGCCTCGGCGGCCGGATCGAGCACGCCCTCGCCCTCGACCCCGGCCACGAACGCGACCTCGCCCTCCACGAGGCCCGCAAGGCCGCCAAGCGCGCCCGCTACGCCGCCGAGGCGGCCCGCCCCACCCTCGGCAAGCCCGCCAAGAAGCTCGGCAAACGCGTCAAGGCCGTCCAGAGCCTCCTCGGCGAACACCAGGACTCCGTCGTGGCCCGCGCCGCCCTCCGGGAGTTCGCGATCCAGTCCCACGGCGCCGGCGAATCGGCCTTCACCTGGGGACTTCTCTACGGCCGCGAGGAGGCGGCCGCCGCCGCGACCGAGCGGGAGCTGCCCGGGGTCTGGGCCCGTGCCGCGGGCCCGGAACTCACGGCGGCGCTGACCCGCTGAGCACCGGGGTACGCTTGAGAGTCGCCCCCCTGCCAGCTCACGAAGGTTCGAGATGTCTGCTGCCGAGTCTGTCTTCCCGCAGCTCGAAGCTCTGCTCCCGCACGTGCAGAAGCCGATTCAGTACGTCGGTGGAGAGCTGAACTCCACGGTCAAGCCGTGGGAGTCCGCCGACGTCCGCTGGGCGCTGATGTACCCGGACGCGTACGAGGTCGGTCTGCCCAACCAGGGCGTCATGATCCTCTACGAGGTGCTCAACGAGCGCGAGGGAGTCCTCGCCGAGCGCACCTACAGCGTGTGGCCGGACCTCGAAGAGCTGATGCGCGAGCACAAGGTGCCCCAGTTCACGGTCGACAGCCACCGCCCCGTCGGCGCGTTCGACGTCTTCGGCCTGAGCTTCTCCACGGAGCTCGGCTACACGAACATGCTCACGGCCCTCGACCTGGCGGGCATCCCGCTGGAGTCGAAGGACCGGACGATCGACCACCCGATCGTGCTCGCCGGCGGCCACGCCGCCTTCAACCCCGAGCCGATCGCGGACTTCATCGACGCGGCGATCATCGGCGACGGCGAGCAGGCCGTCCTCGACATGACCGAGATCATCCGCGCCTGGAAGGCCGAGGGCAGGCCGGGCGGCCGCGAGGAGGTCCTCCTCCGCCTCGCGAAGACCGGCGCCGTCTACATCCCGGCGTTCTACGACGTCGAGTACCTCCCGGACGGCCGCATCGGCCGCGTCGTCCCGAACCGCTCCGGCGTGCCGTGGCGCGTCTCGAAGCACACCGTCATGGACCTCGACGAGTGGCCGTACCCCAAGCAGCCGCTCGTCCCGCTCGCGGAGACCGTCCACGAGCGCATGTCCGTCGAGATCTTCCGCGGCTGCACCCGCGGCTGCCGCTTCTGCCAGGCCGGCATGATCACGCGCCCCGTGCGGGAGCGAAGCATCACCGGCATCGGCGAGATGGTCGAGAAGGGCCTCAAGGCGACGGGCTTCGAGGAGGTCGGCCTCCTCTCCCTGTCCTCCGCGGACCACACCGAGATCGCCGACATCGCGAAGGGCCTGGCGGACCGGTACGAGGAGGACAAGATCGGCCTGTCCCTCCCCTCGACCCGCGTCGACGCGTTCAACGTCGACCTGGCGAACGAGCTCACGAGGAACGGCCGCCGTTCCGGCCTGACCTTCGCCCCCGAGGGCGGCTCCGAGCGCATGCGCAAGGTCATCAACAAGATGGTCTCGGAAGAGGACCTCATCCGTACCGTCGCCACCGCGTACGGCAACGGCTGGCGCCAGGTGAAGCTGTACTTCATGTGCGGCCTGCCGACGGAGACCGACGAGGACGTCCTCCAGATCGCCGACATGGCGATCAACGTCATCGCCAAGGGCCGCGAGGTCTCCGGCCAGAACGACATCCGCTGCACCGTCTCCATCGGCGGTTTCGTCCCCAAGCCGCACACCCCCTTCCAGTGGGCCCCGCAGCTGTCGGCCGAGGAGACGGACGAGCGCCTGCGCAAGCTCCGCGACAAGATCCGCGGCGACAAGAAGTACGGCCGCTCGATCGGCTTCCGCTACCACGACGGCAAGCCCGGCATCGTCGAGGGCCTCCTCTCCCGCGGCGACCGCCGCCTCGGCGCGGTCATCCGCGCGGTGTACGAGGACGGCGGCCGCTTCGACGGCTGGCGCGAGCACTTCTCGTACGACCGCTGGATGGCCTGCGCCGAGAAGACGCTGCCCGAGGTCGGCGTGGACGTCGCCTGGTACACCACCCGCGAGCGCACCTACGAGGAGGTCCTGCCCTGGGACCACCTGGACTCGGGCCTCGACAAGGACTGGCTCTGGGAGGACTGGCAGGACGCCCTCGACGAGACCGAGGTCGAGGACTGCCGCTGGACCCCGTGCTTCGACTGCGGCGTCTGCCCGCAGATGGACACGCACATCCAGATCGGCCCGACCGGCAAGAAGCTGCTGCCGCTGACGGTCGTCAATCAGTAACGCTTGAGTGACGGCCCGGCGAAGGGGAAACCCTTCGCCGGGCCGTCGCGTCATTTCCGGCATGAACACGGAGAAGACCAGGTCGCAGCCCCAGAACGAGCCCGCGGGGTGCCTCACAGGGGTGGCGCGGGCCATCGCCCTGGTGGTCGTCCTGCCGGTGCGGCTGGTCTGGGACGCGCTCGGCTGGTGCCTGAAGCAGCTGTGGCGCTGGGTCCTCGCCCCGGTCGGGCGGGCCCTCGGGTGGCTGATCCATTACCTGGTCGTCGTTCCGTTGCGGTTCCTGTGGGAGTGGGTGCTCGCGCCGGTCGGGCGGGCCCTCTGGTGGGTGATCGACCTGCTGGTCGTCACGCCCCTGAAGTGGCTCGGGCGCTGGGTGCTGCTCCCCGTCGCCAAGGCCGTCTGGTGGGTCGTCGACCTGCTGCTCGTCACCCCGCTGACCTGGCTCTGGCGGTACGTGCTCGCGCCCGTCGGCCGGGCGGTCGGCGTCGCGGTCGCCTGGGCCTGGGGAGTGGCCGGCCGGATCTCGCGGGCCCTCGGGCGCGCCGTCGGTTGGGTGCTGTGGAACCTGGTCGGGCGGCCCCTCGCCTGGACGTACCGGGTGGTCCTCACGCCCGTCGGCCACTGGCTGCGCACCTGGGTGTGGGCGCCCGTCTCCGCCGCCGCCCGGGCCGTCCGCGCCGCCGCCCGCGAGGTGCGCCTCGCCCTCTTCGGCGGATCGCGCTGACCGAGCCCGGGGAACCGGAGGCGGCCCGGGCGCGTACTCTGGGTAGTACAACGAACGTCCCCGGCGTGGCGCCCGCCCCCGAGATCTCCCCGCGGAAGCGGGGGTGAACCGGGCGGGACCCCCAGGGCCCGTACATCTCGTGGACGGCGCCAGCCGCGCCGCCCCGCATCGAGGAGAAGAACCACTGGGCAAGCGACAGCCCGAAGGCCCGCCGCCCGCACCGGCGGTGCAGCGCATCCGACTGCGCTACACCAAGCGCGGCCGCCTCCGGTTCACCAGCCACCGTGACTTCCAGCGCGCCTTCGAGCGTGCGCTGCGCCGTGCCGAGGTGCCCATGGCGTACTCGGCGGGCTTCACCCCGCACCCGAAGGTGTCGTACGCCAACGCCGCCCCGACGGGCACGGGCTCCGAGGCCGAGTACCTGGAGATCGCGCTCACCGAGGCGCGTGACCCGGAGACCCTGCGGGTCCTGCTCGACGAGTCCCTCCCGGCAGGCCTCGACATCACCGACGCCGTCGAGGCCCGCACCTCGGGTCTCGCCGACCGGCTCACCGCCTCCGTGTGGGAGCTGCGGCTCGAAGGCGTCACGGTCGAGGACGCCGAGAAGGCCGTCGAGACGTTTCTCGCGGCCGAGACGGTGGAAGTACAGCGCAAGACCAAGAACGGAGTCCGCACCTTCGACGCCCGTTCCGCCGTCACCGAGCTGACGGCCGCCCGTCCCCAGGGCGATCCCCAGGGTGATAGGCCGCTCGACAGCGCCTGTGCGATACTGCGGCTGGTTGTTCGGCACGTGACACCTGCCGTGCGACCCGACGACGTCCTGTCCGGTCTCCGAGCTGTGGCCGACCTGGCGCCGCCGGTCCCCGCTGCGGTGACCAGGCTGGCGCAGGGGCTCTTCGACGAGGAGTCCGGCACGGTGACCGACCCGCTCGCGCCCGACCGCGAGGCAGTTGCCTCAGCGACGGCGCCGGGTGCCGGTTCCGCGTAGGGAGCGGTCGTCGTAGCGCCGCCCTGGTACTCGGGAGCCACCTGGGTCGGGCAGCGCACTGACCAGGAGACTTTCGCCAGGCCGTCCGCACAGGGCGTACGGAACCGGCGAGCCAGACATAGAGCTCCCGTGCGGCGCCCGCGCCCCGGACGGCGGCACCGCGCCACAGGCGCGACCGTGCCGCCGGACCGGAACCAGGCGCGGCGCCCGGGAGCGTGACGGGAGAAACCCCGCATGCTCGAGTCCAACGAAGACACCAATGCCCCCGGTGACAAGCTGCCGCCGCGCCGCAGGCGCCGCGCCGCTTCCCGCCCGGCCGGTCCGCCGGTGACGGGCGCGACCGCCGAGGTCACGGAGACCACGGCGGCCGCCGAGGCCCCCGCCGTGGAGGCCGCCCCGGTCGAGGCCGAGGCCGCTCCCGCGCCGCGGACCCGCCGCCGCGCCACCCGCAAGGCCACCGCTCCCGCCGCTGAGGTCGTGGCCGAGCCGGTTGCCGAGCCGGTCGTGGAGGCCGTCGCCGCCGAGGCCGTCGAGGAGGCCCCCGAGGCCGCCCCCGCCCGCCCGCGCCGCCGCGCCACCCGTAAGGCCACCTCGCCGGTGACCTCCCCGGCCGTCGCCGAGCCGGCCGCCGAGCCGGTCGTCGAGGCCGTGGAAGCGGTCGAGGCAGTCGAGGAGGCCGCGCCGCCGGCCCGTACCCGCCGCCGCGCCACCCGCAAGGCCACCGCTCCCGCCGCTGAGGAGACCGTGGTCGTGGCCCCGGCCGCCGAGCCGGTCGCCGAGGTCGTGGAGGAGGCCGCGCCGCCGGCCCGTACCCGCCGCCGTGCCACCCGCAAGGCCACCTCGCCCGAGCAGGCCGTCGAGACGGCCGCCACCGGCGAGTCGCTGCCCCAGGCCGCCGTCGAGCAGATCGCCGCCGACGAGGCCGAGGTCGCCGCCGCCGAGACCGCCGCCACCCGTGGCCGCGGCCGCCGCCGCGTCACCTCGCCGCAGTTCACCTCCGAGCCGGCACCGGCCCGCGAGCCCCGCCGCGCCACGCGCCCCGCCGTCGCCGTCTTCCAGGCCCCGGTCTTCGCCGAGCCGATGTTCCAGACCCCGGAGACCGCCGCCGCGGCGGCCGCCGCCGTGGTGGAGGAGCCGGAGGAGGAGACGGTCGAGACGGCCGAGGTCGTGGAGGCCGTCGAGACCGAGACCGCCGAGACCGCCGAGCGCGCCGAGTCCGGCTCCCGCCGTCGCCGTCGCCGTCGCGGCGAGCCCGTCGCCGTCGAGCCCGTCCCGGCCACCGTCGCCGACGAGCCCGAGGTCGAGGCCGTCGCCGACGAGGTCGAGGAGGCCGAGGAGGCCGAGGAGACGGACGAGTACGAGGACCGTCCGTCCCGCCGTCGCCGCCGTGGCGGCCGCCGTCGCCGTCGCGGCGAGCTCACCGAGGTCGAGGAGACCGAGGAGGGCGAGGAGCCGCACGCCGAGGACGAGACCGAGGAGGGCGAGGAGGAGTCGGAGGAGGCCGAGGCCTACGCCGGCGGTTCCAGCAGCTCCCGTCGCCGCCGCCGTCGCCGCCGTCGCAGCGGGGACGCCTCCGCCGACGTCGAGGCGGGCGACGAGGACGGCGTCCGTACGGTCGTCAAGGTCCGCGAGCCGCGCCCGGCCCGCGAGAAGGCCGAGCCGTCCGACGAGGTCCAGTCCATCAAGGGCTCGACCCGCCTGGAGGCCAAGAAGCAGCGCCGCCGCGAAGGCCGCGAGCAGGGCCGCCGCCGCGTCCCGATCATCACCGAGGCCGAGTTCCTCGCCCGCCGCGAGGCCGTCGAGCGCGTCATGGTCGTCCGCCAGAACGGCGAGCGCACCCAGATCGGCGTCCTGGAAGACAACGTGCTCGTCGAGCACTACGTCAACAAGGAGCAGGCCACCTCGTACGTCGGCAACGTCTACCTGGGCAAGGTCCAGAACGTGCTGCCGTCCATGGAGGCCGCCTTCGTCGACATCGGCAAGGGCCGCAACGCCGTCCTGTACGCCGGTGAGGTCAACTTCGAGGCGCTCGGCATGGCCAACGGGCCGCGCCGCATCGAGTCCGCCCTCAAGTCCGGCCAGTCGGTCCTCGTGCAGGTCACGAAGGACCCGATCGGCCACAAGGGCGCGCGTCTGACCAGCCAGGTCTCCCTCCCGGGCCGCTACCTCGTGTACGTCCCCGAGGGCTCGATGACCGGCATCAGCCGCAAGCTCCCGGACACCGAGCGCGCCCGTCTGAAGACCATCCTCAAGAAGATCGTCCCCGAGGACGCGGGCGTCATCGTGCGCACCGCCGCCGAGGGCGCGAGCGAGGACGAGCTGCGCCGCGACGTCGAGCGACTGCAGGCGCAGTGGGCCGACATCCAGAAGAAGGCCGCGCAGATCTCGACGTCCGCGCCGAGCCTGCTCTACGGCGAGCCGGACATGACCGTCCGCGTCGTCCGCGACATCTTCAACGAGGACTTCTCGAAGGTCATCGTCAGCGGCGACGACGCGTGGGAGACCATCCACGGGTACGTCTCGCACGTCGCGCCCGACCTGGCCGACCGCCTGTCCAAGTGGACCAGCGAGGTCGACGTCTTCGCGACGTACCGGATCGACGAGCAGCTGATGAAGGCGCTCGACCGCAAGGTCTGGCTGCCGTCCGGCGGCTCGCTGGTGATCGACAAGACCGAGGCGATGATCGTCGTCGACGTCAACACCGGCAAGTTCACCGGCCAGGGCGGCAACCTCGAAGAGACCGTGACGAGGAACAACCTCGAAGCGGCCGAGGAGATCGTCCGCCAGCTGCGCCTGCGCGACCTGGGCGGCATCGTCGTCATCGACTTCATCGACATGGTCCTGGAGTCCAACCGCGACCTGGTGCTGCGCCGCCTCCTGGAGTGCCTGGGCCGGGACCGGACCAAGCACCAGGTGGCCGAGGTCACCTCGCTGGGCCTGGTCCAGATGACCCGCAAGCGGGTCGGCCAGGGCCTCCTGGAGTCCTTCTCCGAGACCTGCGTCCACTGCAACGGCCGCGGTGTCATCGTCCACATGGAGCAGCCGGCCACCGCCGGTGGCGGTGGCGGCGGCAAGCGCTCGAAGAAGCGCGGCCGCGGCGGCGAGCACGTCCACGAGCACGAGCACGCCGAGGCCGTGGAGCCGGAGACGGAGACCGCCGAGGTCGAGACCGAGGCCGAGGTCGCCGCCGAGCTGGCCGCCCCGGTGGCCGTGCCGGTGCCGATCGCCCCGGACGAGGAGCTGTACGGCTCCGCCGCCGAGGCGGAGGCCGCCGCCACGCGCGGTCGTGGCCGCCGTCGCGCCACCCGCCGGGTGTCCGCGCCGGTCGCGTCGACGCCCGTCGTCCCGGCGGTCGTCGAGACCGAGGCCGTCGACTTCGAGCCGGCGCCCGTCGCTGAGCCGGTCGTGAAGCCCGCTGCCGAGCCGGTCGTCGAGGCGCAGCCCGTCGTGGAGCCCGCTCCGGTGGTCGAGCCGGTCGTCGAGGAGACCGCCGCCCCGGCGCCGCGCGGCCGTCGCCGTGCCACCCGTCGGGCGACGTCCCCGGTCGTCTCGACCACGGACGCGGTCGCCGAGGTCGTCACCGAGCCGGTCGTCGTCGAGCCCGCTCCGGAGCCCGTCGTGGCGCCGGAGCCGGTGGCCGAGCCCGCCGCCGAGGCCGTCGTCGAGCCGGTCGTCGAGGAGGCCCCCGTGGCCGCCCCGCCGCGTGCCCGTCGCCGGGTGGTCCGCAAGGCCACCGCTCCCGCCGGTTCGCCCTCGGGCGCCGAGGAGGCGGCCGTCGTCGTGGTGACCACGGCCCCGGCCGAGAGCACCGAGGCGCCGGCCGAGGCCGCCGAGGCCGAGCCCGCTCCCGTCAAGAAGACGGCGGCGCGCAAGACCGCGGCGAAGAAGACCACGGCCAAGAAGGCCGCCACCAAGAAGACGGCGGCGACCAAGAAGACGGCGGCGAAGAAGACCACCGCCAAGAAGGCCACGGCCAAGAAGGCGGCGGAGAAGACCGCCGCCCCGGCCCAGGACTGACCGGCCGGTGCGGGCCGCCGCCCCTCCTTCGGGGGCGGCGGCCCGCACCACACGGGCGAATTTGACCCTCTGCGGCAGCCGCCCGTAACCTAGACCGTCGGCGTGTCTATCGATGCGCCGCGCCTCTGAGCACCTTCCTCCCGCTCGCCGGGAGAGGCCGCTCGTCCGATTCCGGATCGCCGCGGGCCCCCGGGCCCGTGTGAGTGGCTGGCTTCAGAGGTTTCGATCCCGAGTGAGAGAGAGATCCGCGTGTACGCCATCGTGCGCAGCGGTGGTCGCCAGCACAAGGTTGCTGTCGGCGACATCGTTGAGGTTGACAAGATTTCCACTGCCAAGGTTGGCGACACGGTCGAGCTCTCGACCCTGCTCGTTGTCGACGGCGACGCCGTGACCAGCGACCCGTGGGTCCTGGCCGGCATCAAGGTCACGGCCGAGGTCGTGGACCACCACAAGGGCGCCAAGATCGACATCCTGCGCTACAAGAACAAGACCGGCTACCGCCGTCGCCAGGGTCACCGTCAGCAGTACACGGCGATCAAGGTCACCGGTATCCCCGCGGCTGCGAAGTAAGAGGGACTGAGACATGGCACACAAGAAGGGCGCATCGTCCACCCGGAACGGGCGCGACTCGAATGCCCAGCGGCTCGGCGTGAAGCGCTTCGGCGGTCAGGTCGTCAACGCGGGTGAGATCCTGGTCCGCCAGCGCGGCACGCACTTCCACCCGGGCGCGGGCGTCGGCCGTGGCGGCGACGACACGCTGTTCGCCCTGCAGGCCGGTTCGGTGCAGTTCGGCACCCACCGTGGCCGCAAGGTCGTGAACATCGTTCCGGTCGCCTGATCGGAACACTTTGCGGAGGCGGACCTCACTTCCCGGATCGGGAAGCGGGTCCGCCTTTCGCGTGTTACTAGATAGACATTCCGCACGTAAGTAATTCTCTGGAGGCACAACCATGACCACCTTCGTGGACCGCGTCGAGCTGCACGTCGCCGCGGGTAACGGAGGCCACGGCTGCGCCTCCGTCCATCGCGAGAAGTTCAAGCCGCTCGGCGGCCCCGACGGCGGCAACGGCGGCCGCGGCGGCGATGTGACCCTGGTCGTCGACCAGTCGGTCACCACGCTCCTCGAGTACCACCACTCCCCGCACCGCAAGGCGACCAACGGTCAGCCCGGCGCCGGCGACAACCGTTCCGGCAAGGACGGCCAGGACCTGGTCCTGACCGTGCCCGACGGCACCGTCGTCCTCGACAAGCAGGGCAACGTCCTCGCCGACCTGGTCGGCCAGGGCACCACCTTCGTCGCCGGCCAGGGCGGCCGCGGCGGCCTCGGCAACGCCGCGCTGTCCTCCGCGCGCCGCAAGGCCCCCGGCTTCGCGCTCCTCGGCGAGCCCGGCGAGGCGCGGGACATCGTCCTGGAGCTCAAGACCGTCGCCGACGTGGCGCTGGTGGGCTACCCGAGCGCCGGCAAGTCCTCGCTGATCTCCGTGCTCTCGGCCGCCAAGCCGAAGATCGCGGACTACCCGTTCACCACGCTCGTCCCGAACCTCGGTGTGGTCACGGCCGGTTCGACCGTCTACACGATCGCCGACGTGCCGGGTCTGATCCCGGGCGCCAGCCAGGGCCGCGGCCTGGGCCTCGAGTTCCTCCGCCACGTGGAGCGCTGCTCGGTCCTCGTCCACGTCCTCGACACGGCGACGCTGGAGTCCGAGCGCGACCCGGTCACCGACCTCGACGTCATCGAGGAGGAGCTCAAGCAGTACGGCGGCCTGGAGGACCGGCCCCGGATCGTCGTCCTCAACAAGATCGACATCCCGGACGGCCAGGACCTCGCGGACATGATCCGCCCGGACCTGGAGGAGCGCGGCTACCAGGTGTTCGAGGTCTCCGCCGTGGCCCGTACGGGTCTGAAGGAGCTCTCCTTCGCCCTCGCCGGCATCGTCGCCGAGGCGCGCGCGGCCAAGCCGAAGGAGGAGGCGACCCGGATCGTCATCCGCCCGAAGGCCGTCGACGACGCGGGCTTCACCGTCACGTACGACGAGCACGAAGAGGTCTACCGGGTGCGCGGCGAGAAGCCGGAGCGCTGGGTCCGCCAGACCGACTTCAACAACGACGAGGCCGTGGGCTACCTGGCCGACCGCCTCAACCGCCTCGGCGTCGAGGACGAGCTGATGAAGGCCGGTGCCCGCGCGGGCGACGGCGTCGCGATCGGCTCCGAGGACAACGCGGTCGTCTTCGACTGGGAGCCCACCATGATGGCCGGCGCCGAGATGCTCGGCCGCCGTGGTGAGGACCACCGTCTGGAGGCCCCGCGCCCGGCGGCCCAGCGCCGCCGCGACCGCGAGGCGGAGCGCGTCGACCCGCAGCGCGAGTACGACGAGTTCGACCCGTTCTAGGACCTGCCCCGGTCCGACCCGCCACGGCACCGGCCGGGCACCCCAGAGGTGCCCGGCCGGTGCCGTTCGGGGGCGGGTCCCGGACCTGGGGGAGCCGTCCCGCCGTGGACGTTCCGGTTCCGGTTCAGGTCGCCAGGGGGCCGTTCGGGGGACACGTAGGATTCACGGGTGAGTGAGAGCCCCCGGCCGCAGGCCGCCGCGCGTGTCAGTGTCGTCGTCATCGCGTACAACGACGCGGCCCACGTCGGCGACGCCGTCCGTTCCGCGCTCGCGCAGGGCGACGCGGTCGGCGAGGTCCTCGTCGTCGACGACGCCTCCGGGGACGACACGCCCGGGGTCCTCGCCGGGTTCGCCGACGAGCCGCGGGTGCGCCCGCTGATCCGGCGGGAGAACAGCGGCGGCTGCGGCACCCCCCGCAACGACGGCGTCGACGCCGCCGTCCACCCGTACGTCCTCTTCCTCGACAGCGACGACCTGCTGCTGCCCGGCGCCGTCGACGGACTGCTCGCCGTCGCCGACGAGCAGGACGCCGACGTCGTCGCGGGGATCTGCGTGCGGCGCGAGCTCCCCGAGGGCCGCGAGACCGTCTGGGCGCCCTCGCTGTACGACGCGTCCCAGGGCGCCACGCTCCCCGGCACCGTCCTCGACGGCATCGAGAAGCACCCGGAGTTCGTCCTCGACACCCTCTCCGTCAACAAGCTCTACCGGCGGGACTTCCTCGACCGGCACGCCATCCGCTTCCCCGACGGCGCCTTCCACTACGAGGACTTCGTCTTCAGCGCCCGGGTGCAGGCCGCCGCCCCCCGGCTCGCCGTCACCGACGTGCCCGTCTACGTGTGGCACGTGCGGCGGCAGGCCGCGACCCTGTCGATCTCGCTGCGCCGCGCCTCCCTGGCCAACTGGGAACACCGGATCGCCGCGCACGCCGCCGTCGTCGACGTGTTCCGCACGGCGGGCCGGCCCGCGCTGGCCCGCGCCGCGCAGACGAAGTTCCTCGACTACGACCTCCCCATGTACCTGCGGGAGCTGCCGCAGCGGACCGCCGCCTACCGGGCCGCCTGGTGGACGGCGACCCGCGCGCACCTGGCCGGCTTCGAGTCCGCCGCGGTCGCCGACGCGCAGGCCCCGGGCCGCTGGCTGCACGCCGGACTCGCGGCCCTCCCCGCCGTGCCCGAGGGGCGGGAACTGACCCGGTTCGTCGAGCTGGCCGCACCCCTGCCCCGCCTCGTGCCGCCGTACCCGCGCGGCGAGGACGGCGCGCCGGTCCTGTCGGCCGCGCCCGCCGACGTACCCCTGGAGGGTCTCGCGGAGCTCGCGCCCGCGGAGCTGCCCCTGGCCGTGGACGGGGCCGTGACCGTCGGCGCGTCGACCCGGCTGACCCTGACCGTCCACGAGCTGTACGGGCGTGTCGCGGCGCTGCGCCCCACCGCCGTCCGCGTGTCGTTCACGGAGCGGGTCTCGGCGGGCGAGCTGTCGGCCGACGCGCCGCTGCTCCCCGTGGACGAGGGCTGGACGGCGACCGTGTCGCTGCCGACCGCGAAGCTGCTCCGGGCGGGCCGGCTCGCCGCCTGGTCGGTCCGCGCCGAGCTGCGGTACGCGGACGGCTCGACCGGAGAGGCCGAGGTCAGGGCCCCGCAGGGCTTCGTCGGCCGGCGCGGGATGGTCCTCGGGCGACTGGGCCGGGTGCTGCTCGTCCAGGTCGTGGCCTCGGCGCGCCGCGGGCTCGTCCTCCGCTTCGCGGGCGGCGCCGTCGGCGCACGTCAGGTGATGTCCGGCCGGTTCAAGAGGCTGTTCGCCGCCCGGTGACCAAGCGGTGGTCAAGCGGTGGTCAAGCGGTGGCCGATGCCGCGACCGGGACCGCGACCGAGACCGTGATCGAGTGCTGATCACGGGGTGAACGATGCGGTGAACATCACCGAAGGTCCGGGAGAGCAGGTATGAAACAATTCCTCCTGCCGGGTAGTCTTTCCGGTCGCCGGGTGGCGCTCGTCGAACATGAGGGGGCGACACCCTTCACCACCGAAGGCAGTAGCGCGCCATTGACCATGGCGCAGGCAGTGCTGCGCCTGGCCGGAACGCGTGCCACGTGTCGCCGCCCGCACTTGTGAGAGGACTTGGATGCCGACTAGCGACGTCCCTGATGTGAGCGTCGTCATCATCGTGTACAACGATGAGGAACGGCTCCCGCGAGCGGTCCGGTCCGTGCTCGACCAGACCCTCAACAACCTCGAAGTGATCATCGCCGACGACTGTTCGACCGATGGCACCGAGCGTGTCGCACGTTCTCTGGAGGCCTCCGACCCGCGGGTGCGCTACGTGCGCCTGGAGCAGAACAGCGGTGGCTGCAGCGCGCCCCGCAACCGCGGCATCGCGGTCGCCCGCGCCCCGCACATCATGTTCCTGGACAGCGACGACGAGCTGCCCCGCCATGCCTGCAAGAGCCTGCTCCTCGTCGCCGAGGAGACCGGGGTCGACTTCGTGACCGGTGAGGTGACCCGCCTCTTCGAGGAGACGAACACCACCGGCCTCTGGTACCCGCACCTCTTCACCGAGAAGCGCGTCGTCGACGGCATCGCCGAGGCCCCGGAGTACTTCTTCGACCACCTCTCGACGAACAAGCTCTACCGGACCGCCTTCATCCGGGACAACGCCCTCACCTTCCCCGAGGGCATCCACTACGAGGACCAGCTGTTCTCCGCGCAGGCCTTCTCGCTCGCGGAGTCCTTCGCCGTCGTCCCGTGGTCGGTCTACACTTGGCGCCTCGCGCCGGAGAGCGTCTCCATCTCCTCCAGCCGGCACAAGATCCAGAACGTCGCGGACCGCATCGGCGTGGCCCGGCTCATCGACGCCTGGTTCGAGGAGAACGACCGCGGCGGGCTGCGCGCGGAGAAGGACTACAAGTTCCTCCGCCACGACTTCCGCCTGTACCTGGGCGACCTGCCGTTCCGTGACCTCGACTGGATCGCCGAGTTCGCCGAGGTGGTGAACCCGTACCTGGACGAGATCTCCGACGAGACCTACGCCCGGCTCTCCCGCGAGGAGCGCATCTGCATCCACCTGCTGCGCACCGGCCGCCTGGAGGACCTCCAGATCGCCTGCCGCCAGCTGGGCCGGCCGCAGCTCGCCCCGCGCTTCATGACGGAGGAGGGCGAGACCACCTACTGGGGTGCCGTCGCCCCCGCCGACGACGCGAGCCGCGACGCGCTGGACATCAGCGAGTGGTACATGCGCGAGCAGGTGCTCGCCACCGGCCGCGTCCGCCACGAGCTGACCTCCGTGTCGATGCGGGGCCCGGTCCTGCACCTGGAGATCCACACGTACGACCCGGCCGGCCTGATCACCGAGGACACCAAGGCCTCGGTCAAGCTCGCCGCGCACAAGACGCCGCTCACGGTGCCGCTGACGCTGCGCCCGCACGGCGAGGGGCAGTACGTCTCCAAGGTCGAGCTCGACTTCCGCAAGGTGCCCGTCGGCAAGGTCGGCGTGGCGACCCGCCGCCACCCGGTGGTCGCCCTGGAACGCGACGGCGCCCAGCGCACGGACATCCTGCTGGCCAAGTACGACCAGCCGGACTTCCGCGCCACCGTCACGTACCACCGGTTCGGCATCCACCACCTCCGCATCAAGGCGGAGCAGAAGGGTGCCGGACGCCTCGAGGTGACCTGGCAGCGGTCCGGCGTCCTGAAGTCGCTCGAGCCGCTCGGCCCCGTCGCCCGCAAGGCCAAGGGCAAGGTCGGCAAGGTCAGGAAGATCCTCGTCGGCAACGAGGGCAAGGCCAGCGCCTACGACGCCGTGTCCAAGTTCCCGCGCCGCAAGCGCCAGCTCGCCGTGTTCGAGGCCCTGGAGGGCCGCGGCTACGCGGACAGCCCGCGCTACATCTACGAGGAGCTCAAGCGCCGCAACCTCCCGATCGACGTGGTCTGGTCGTACTCCGGCGACCGCTCGTCCTTCCCGGAGGACGTCACCCTCGTCAAGCGCGGCAGCTTCGCGTACGGACGCGCGCTGGCCCGTGCCAGCTTCTGGGTCGACTCGCACAACCTGCCGTACCTGTACCCGAAGCCGAAGGGCACCCGGTACCTGCAGACCTGGCACGGCCAGACCTTCAAGGCGATGGGCTTCGACGTGCCCTCGCTGCGGGGCGCCTCGGAGATCGAGAAGGGCCGCTTCCGCGCCGCCGTCGGCCGCTGGGACGCCCTCGTCTGCCCGAGCGCCGAGTTCGAGCGGACCTTCGTCCCGGCCTTCGAGGTCTCGGCCGACCTGATCCGCTCCGGCTACCCCCGCAACGACGTTCTGGTGCGCTGGGCCGAGCCCGAGCAGCAGGCCAGGGCCGCCACCGTCCGCGAGGCCCTGAACATCCCGGCCGACAAGAAGGTCCTGCTGTACGCCCCGACGTTCCGTGACGCGGCCCGCCGCACCGGACAGTCGGTGCGCGTGGACCTGGAGGCGCTGGCCCCGCACCTCTCCGACCAGTGGATCATCGTCGTCCGGACCCACCCGTACGACCGGTTCAAGATCGCTCCGGAGCTGGGTCACTTCCTGCGCGACGGCTCCTCCTACGCCGACATCAACGACGTGATGCTGGCCTCGGACGCGGTCCTCACGGACTACTCGTCGCTGATGTTCGACTACGCCAACACCGGCCGCCCGATCATCCTCTACACGGACGACTACGAGGCGTACAAGGGCGGCGACCGCGGCACGTACTACGACCTCGAAGAGATCGCGCCCGGCCCGATGGTGACGACCACCGAGGACCTCGCCGCCGCCGTGCGGGACCTCGAGGGCACCCAGGAGCGCCACGCCCAGCGGTACGCGCGCTTCCAGGAAATGTTCTGCTCGTACGAGACCGGCCACGCCAGCAAGATGGTGGTCGACGCTTTTTTCGAAGGCGGCACCCATGACTGAGGCCTCCCCTGTCCGCAACGTGTTCTTCGTCGGTATCGACGTCGACTCGATGGGTGGATCCCAGCGGGTGCTGCACACCCTCGCCCAGGGCATGGGGGAGCGCGGTCACCGCGTCGAGCTGATCGGCATCAGGCCGAGCCCCGAGCCGTTCCCGTACAACGCCAGCCGCTCGTACGGGCACACGACGCTCTACCCGGCCCCCTCCGAGCCCAAGCCGCCGGTCCGCACGGTCGGCGACCGGATCAGCCTGGCGCGGCGCGCCGACGCCCGCCGCGCCCGGGCCGACCGCGACAGCGCGCGGGCCGAGTTCGAGCGGAAGCTCGCCGAGGTCAAGGACGGCTACATCGTCTTCGGCTCGCCGTGGGCGGTCGACTGGGTCATGCCGCTGAAGTGGCGTCACCTCAAGGGCATCGGGCAGTACCACGAGTCCTTCGCGCAGGCGAAGCGGAGCGCCAACCTGGGCCTGATCCGCCGTCACTACCCGGAGCTCGAGCAGACCCTGGTGCTCTCCGAGGGCGACGCGGTCGAGTTCGTCAACCAGCGCGTGCCGAACGTGCGCGTCATGCCGAACCCGCTGCCGTTCTTCCCGGACGAGCTGGCCCCGCTCGACACCCGCAAGATCGGTGCCGTCGGCCGACTCGACCCGATCAAGCGGTACGACCGCATGATCGAGGCCTTCGCCCAGGCCCACCAGGGCCGCGAGGGCTGGGAGCTGCACCTCTTCGGCGAGGGCCCGCTGGAGGCCGAGCTGCGGATGCGCGCCGAGGACCTCGGCGTCGCCGACCAGGTCGTCTTCCGCGGCACGGCGCAGGACATGGCCGCCGCCTACCGCGAGCTGTCCGTCGTCGCGATCAGCAGTGAGCGCGAGGGCCGGCCGATGGCGCTGGCCGAGGCCGCCGCCTGCGGCGTGCCGTGCGTGAGCTTCGACGTCTCCGGCGGTGTCCGGGAGCTCGTCGCGGACGGCGTCTCCGGCACCCTGGTGCCGCCGGCCGACGTGCCGGGGCTCGCCGCCGCGCTCGGCGAGCTGATGGACGACGACGCGATGCGCCACCGGTACGGCAAGGCCGGCCGCGAGCACGTCGCGCACCTGGCGCTGCCGCACGTCCTCGACCAGTGGGAGGCGGCGTTCGAGGAGATCGAGCGCTAGGGCCCGCCGGCTTCGAAGCCCCGCCCGACCCCGTGTCAGGGCGGGGCTTCGGCGTGTCAGGGGCCACTTCCGGAGCCTCCGGAGGGCCCTGGGCCTGTGGCTACACTGTCGGAATGACCTGGCTCATCACCGGCGGCGCCGGTTACATCGGTTCCCACGTCGTCAAAGCAATGACCGAGGGCGGCGAGCGCGTCGTCGTGCTGGACGACCTCAGCACCGGCAACCCGGCGCGCGTCCCCGAGGGCATCGTCCTGGAGCAGGGCACGGTCCTGGACCGCGCGTTCCTCGACCGGGTGCTGCGCGAGCACCAGATCACGGGCATCGTCCACCTGGCCGGCAAGAAGCAGGTCGGCGAGTCGGTCGAGAAGCCGCTGTTCTACTACCACGAGAACGTGACGGGTCTGCAGACGATCCTCGACGCGGCGGCCTCGGCCGGCGTGAAGAGCTTCCTCTTCTCCTCCTCCGCCTCCGTCTACGGCATGCCCGACGTGGACCTCGTCACCGAGGACACCGAGTGCCTGCCGCTCAGCCCGTACGGCGAGACGAAGCTCGTCGGCGAGTGGATGGCCCGCGCCGTCGGCCAGGCCCACGGCCTGTCCACGGCCTGCCTGCGGTACTTCAACGTGGCGGGCGCGGCGGCCCCCGAGCTCGCCGACACCGGCGTGTTCAACCTGGTGCCGATGGTCTTCGAGCGCCTCGACGCCGGCGAGTCCCCGCGCATCTTCGGCGACGACTACCCGACGCCGGACGGCACCTGCATCCGCGACTACATCCACGTCGCCGACATCGCGAGCGCCCACCTCGCCGCCGCCCGCTCGCTCGCCGCGGCGGCCGAGCGCGGCGAGACGGCCGCGCTGACCCTGAACATCGGGCGCGGCGAGGGCGTGTCGGTGCGCGAGATGGTGAACCTCATCAACGAGGTCACCGGTCACAGCGTCGAGCCCCTCGTGACCCCGCGCCGTCCGGGCGACCCGGCCCGCGTGGTGGCCTCGGCCGAGCGCATCGAGACGGAGCTGAACTGGAAGGCGGAGCACGACGTCCGCTCCATGATCAGCTCGGCCTGGGAGGGCTGGGGCGTCAACCGCGCGGCCCGCGCGGCCGTCTGACACGCACGTTCCGCGTTCTGCGGAGGCGGGGTGCCCCCTGGGGGGTACCCCGCTTCGGCGTGCCCGGGTTCCGCGGCCGGGTTCCGCGGGCCGGCTCCGGGCCGGCGGATCTCCTCAGGGCCGGTGGATGCGGCCCACGCCGTAGTACGTGGCCGTGCACTGCGCCGCCCAGTCCCGCTCGTACGAGGACGCGAAGAGGGGTTCGGTGAGGCCGCCGATGAGGAGCGGCCTGTACGCGACGTCACGGGCGCCCGCCGCCGCCTCGCCCCGGATGCGGGCGTTCTGACGGTCCCACGCCACGGAGCGCACCACCGTGCTCGTGGTCAGCGCGTGCACCGGCTGCACCAGGGCGGCCGCGCTGCCCACGGCGACCGTGCCGACCGCCACCAGGACCGCGACGCGTCCGGCGGGACGCGCGCCCCCCGAGAGCCGCCGCCCCACGGCGTACCCGCCCCACGCCCCGTACGCGCACAGGGCGAGCAGCAGCGGGAGCAGGAAGCTGGTCCAGGTGCGGGCGTAGGTCCAGCCGACGTCCCCGTACCCGCTGCGCAGCCCGAAGACGACGGCCAGCCCGGCGAGGCCGATCAGCGGCAGCGGCAGCAGCACCGCCACGAGGAAGAGCCGGCGCGGGGGGAGTTCGAAGGCCCTCTCCTCCCGGAAGCCGGCGGCGAGCGCCAGACCGAGCAGCGCGCCGACGGCGGCGGCCCCCAGGTACGCCCACTGGCCGCCGATCGTCTGCCAGAGGCGCCACCAGTCGTGGAAGGTCTCCCCGACGCTCGCGGCCGACAGCGGCTCCGCCGGGTGCTGGGCCCGCCGCCAGCGCGCTCCGGGGGAGGTGTAGAGCAGGGCGAGGCCGGTGACGAGCCCGAGGCAGGCCGCCGCGCACCAGGTGGACACGTACCGGTCCCTGGTCCAGCCGAACCGGGGCAGACAGAGGACCCCCACGGTGGCCGCGAACACCCCGGCCACCAGGGAGAACGGTTCGCTCAGCATGCCGAGCGCCACCCCGATCAGGAGCGCCGCCCCCACCGCCGCGGCCCTGGCCCGGCGCACTCCGCCGCGCGCCGCGCGGACCGCGCCGAGCACGGTCCAGACGCCGATCACGGCCGGCAGGGTGTGGGAGATCGTCGCCGGAGCCCAGAGCAGCACCTGGTACGAGCGGGTGCCGGCGAAGAACAGCAGCGCGGAGACGAGCGCCGCGGCGGCCACGAGCGGCACGGCGGGCGGCGCGGCCCGGTGCAGCGAGCGCAGCGCGGTGCGGCCGAGGAGGAACAGGCCCACGCCCAGCGCGAGGATCAGGAAGGCGGGCAGCAGCTTCGGGCCCCGCATGCCGTCGGAGTAGAGGACACCGGTGAGGAAGGCGTTGGTGACGCGCCCGTTCTGGGTGCGGTAGAAGTCCGAGGTGATCCCCAGGACCCCCATGTCCCGGGCCTTCCACAGCGCACACCAGTCGTCCGACGTGGGGCGTACGTAGAGGCCGAGGAAGGCGCCGACCGAGAGCAGCGCCCCCGAGGCGGTGGCGACGACGAGCGCGATCCAGGGCGGCACCCGCCGCAGACCGCCCCGGGCTCCGGCCGCGTCCTTCGTGTCCTCCGTCTCCATCCGTGTGTCACCGTGCTCCGAGATGGTCGTCCTGCTCACCGGTCATCGCTCCAGCTGGCCAAGATCCGTGGCATGTCACCCCTATGGGTGAGAAATGGTTAAAAAAGCCACGTATACCAATATCTTCCCCGCATGCTTTGCCCCATGGACGACATGCCGACCAGGGGTGGTCACTCGGGCGACGCCGAGCAGTCACCGCCCCGCCGTACCGTGGCCGCGCTGCTCGAAGGAGAGTCCGGTGGCGGTCCTTCCAGTCCTTCAGGACGTCCTCTCGCCCATCCCTCTGGAGTGACCGTTCCATGACCAGGCTTTCCGTCGTCGTCCCCTGCTACAACGAGGAGGACGTCGTCGAGCGATTCGACACGCGGATGCGACAGGTGCTCGACGCACTCCCGGTCGGGTACGAGATCTGCTACGTCGACGACGGAAGCTCCGACGGAACGCTCGGCAAACTGCGCGAGATCGCCGCCCGGCACCCGCAGCACACCCAGTACGCCTCCTTCAGCCGCAACTTCGGCAAGGAGGCCGCCATGCTCGCCGGCCTGCGCAAATCCACCGGAGACGCCGTCGTCATCATGGACGCCGACCTCCAGCACCCGCCCGAGCTGCTCGCGCGCATGCTCGACCTCTACCACCAGGGCCACGACCAGGTGATGGCGCGGCGCACCCGCGAGGGCGACAAGAAGGTCCGTACGGCGCTCAGCCGTGTGTACTACCGGGCCGTCAACCGCTGGGTCGACGTCGAACTCACCGACGGCGTCGGCGACTTCCGCCTGCTCTCCCGGCCCGCCGTCGACGCCCTGCTGTCGCTGCCCGAGTACAACCGCTTCTCCAAGGGCCTCTTCTCCTGGATCGGCTTCGACGCCGTCACCTTCGACTACCAGAACGCCGCGCGCGAGGGCGGTGAGACGAAGTGGAAGTTCAGCTCCCTGCTCAACTACGGCATGGACGGGCTGATCTCCTTCAACAACCGTCCGCTGCGCATCGCCCTCTGGCTCGGCATGATGCTCACCGGCCTCGCCGCCCTGTACGCCGTCTGGGTGACCGTCGCCGCGATCACCCAGGGCGTCACCGCACCCGGCTACGTCACCCTGGTCGCGATCATCGTGGGGCTCGGGGGCGTGCAGATGGTGATGCTCGGACTGATCGGCGAGTACATCGGCCGCATCTACTACGAGACCAAGCGCCGCCCGCACTTCCTCGTGAAGGAGACCCACCGCTCCTTCGACCGCGCGGCCGCCGAGCGCGCCGCCGCCGCACGGGTCCGCGTCGTGACCGCCGAGCGGGAGCGTTGATGGGGCACGGCCGGGAAGCTGGCGACCCCGGAACGCGGAAGGCTTCCGGCGCGCGGAGTACTCCTGGGGCCCAGGACGTTTCCGGTGGGCCGAGTGCTTCCGGTGGCCAGGGCGTTTCCGGCGCCCCGAGTGCTTCCGGCGCGCGGCGGGCGCGGCTGGCCGAGATCTTTCGCTTCGCGCTGGTCGGCGGCGTCAACACCGGGACGTTCTTCGGCTGTTACCTGCTCCTGCACCCCTGGATGCCGTACTTCGCCGCGTACTCCCTCGCCTTCCTCCTCAGCATGATCGGCTCCTTCTTCCTCAACACCTACTTCACCTACCGCACCCGGCCGACCTGGAAGAAGTTCGCCCTCTTCCCGCTCACCAACGTCACCAACTACCTGGTGCAGAGCGTCGGTCTCTACGTCCTCGTCACCTGGGCCGGCATGGACGACAGGATCGCGCCACTCGTCGCGGCCGTCGTCGCGATCCCGTTCACCTACCTGATCTCCCAACGGATCCTGGTGCCCCGTGGCACCCGCGGCACCGCCACGACCGGTCCAGGGAGCGAAACGGACGAGCGGCAGCCCTCCCGGCTCGCGTAGATTGCCTGGCAGCCGCGGCGGGGAGCGCGCGGCGCGTGGGACAGCCGAGTGAGGACGACGCAGGTGGCGACGCAGGTGACGGGACACGTGACGGGACAGACGGACGTGGCGAGGCAGTACGTGACGGAGGCCCGCAGGATCGTCGTCAAGGTCGGCTCCTCCTCGCTCACCACCGCCTCAGGAGGCCTCGACGCCGACCGCGTCGACGCCCTCGTCGACGTCCTCGCCAAGGTCCGCAGCGGCGGCGAGCGGGAGATCGTCCTCGTCTCCTCCGGCGCCATCGCCGCAGGCCTCGCACCGCTCGGCCTCACCCGCCGGCCCAAGGACCTCGCCCGCCAGCAGGCCGCCGCCAGCGTCGGCCAGGGCCTCCTCGTCGCCCGCTACACCGCCTCCTTCGCCCGCTACGGCGTCCGCGTCGGCCAGGTCCTCCTCACCACCGACGACACCAGCCGGCGCGCCCACTACCGCAACGCGTACCGGACCCTGGACCAGCTCCTCGCCATGGGCGCGCTGCCCGTCGTCAACGAGAACGACACCGTCGCCACGGACGAGATCCGCTTCGGCGACAACGACCGGCTCGCCGCCCTCGTCGCCCACCTCGTCCGCGCCGACCTGCTCGTGCTGCTCTCCGACGTCGACGGGCTCTACGACGGGGACCCGTCCAAGCCCGGCACCTCGCGGATCGCGCAGGTCGAAGGACCCGCGGACATCGCCCACGTCGAGATCGGCTCCGCCGGCAAGGCGGGCGTCGGCACCGGCGGCATGGTCACCAAGGTCGAGGCCGCCCGGATCGCCGCCGCCGCCGGCATCCCCGTCGTCCTCACCTCCGCGAGCCGCGCCGCCGACGCCCTCGCCGGCCGGGACACCGGCACGTACTTCCACCGCACCGGCCGCCGCTCCGCCGACCGCCTGCTCTGGCTCGCCCACGCCTCCACCCCGCAGGGCCACCTGAGCCTCGACGACGGAGCCGTACGGGCCGTCGTCGAAGGCAAGAAGTCCCTGCTCGCTGCCGGTGTCGCGGCCGTCGAGGGCGACTTCGTGGCCGGCGACCCCGTCGAGCTCCGCGACACCTCCGGCCGGGCCGTCGCCCGCGGCCTCGTCAACTTCGACGCCAAGGAGCTGCCCCGGATGCTCGGCCGCTCCACGCACGAACTCGCCAAGGACCTCGGACCCGAGTACGAGCGCGAGGTCGTCCACCGTGACGACCTGGTCGTCATCCGCTGACGGGGCCGACGCCGAAACGGCTGAAAGTCCGGCCATCCGGAAGGGACGTTTACCAAAACCGCCCCAAGTACCGCCTCGGGCTGGTCAACTTTGTCTCGGGGGTAAGACAAGGCGGGGTACAGCACCACACGCATCACACAGGAGGCCGCCGGTGAGACGAGCGCGCCCAGGGGCACCGCCCCGCGGGACTGCCGAACGCGCCCTGACCAGTGTCGAGGCCGGAGCCGACTTCGACGAGGCACGGGACAGGTCGGACAGGTCGGACCTGCCCACGGACAGGAAGACCGAGACCACCACCGAGACACGTGAGGAACGGCCGGTGTCCAAGCTCTGGCACATCACTCTGAGTGTGTCGGGCGTGGAGTCGCCGCTGAAGGAGGTGCGACGCGGGCTCGAACAGCTGGCCCACGACCACCCCTTCCTGCTGACCAGCCGCTACGCCAACGACCACGCCGAGATCCGGTACTGGGAGGAGGCCCGCGACCTGCACGACGCGGCGGCCGTCGCCCTGCGCCTGTGGGGCGAGCACCGGCAGACCGCCAAGCTGCCGCCCTGGGAGATCGTGGGCCTCGAGGTCATCGACCGCGAGACCTACCACCAGCGCATCGCGGAGGGCTACGGCCCGCCCCCGGCCGCCCCGGTCGGCGTCCACCCCTACTGACGGGCGCGCGTCCCCGGCCAGGGACGCGCTCCCGCGGCGGTGGTACGTCTCGGAGTGCGGGATACGTGAGGGATGTCCGCAGAGGTGCCAGTACCCTGCGGACATGACCTCGCTCACGCCCCTCGACAACCTCTCCCCGGTCACCCGGGCCGCCTACCGGGCCCGTGGCGCCGCCGCCGAAATCGCGCCACTCCCGCGCGCGGCCAAGGACGACGCGCTCCTCGCGATCGCGGACGCCCTCGAAGTCCGCACCGCGGAGATCGTCGAAGCCAACGCGGTGGACATCGCGAAGGCCCGCGAAGCCGGGACCAGCGAGGCCATCATCGACCGGCTCACCCTCACCCCCGAGCGCGTCCGGGCCATCGCGGCCGACGTCCGCGACGTCGCCGCGCTGCCCGACCCCGTCGGCGAGGTCGTCCGCGGCTCGACCCTCCCCAACGGCATCGACCTGCGCCAGGTCCGCGTCCCGCTCGGCGTCGTCGGCATCATCTACGAGGCCCGCCCCAACGTCACCGTCGACGCCGCCGCCCTCTGCCTCAAGTCCGGCAACGCCGTCCTGCTCCGCGGCTCCTCCTCCGCGTACGCCTCCAACACCGCCCTGGTGACCGTCCTGCGTGACGCCGTCGGCGGCGCCGGACTGCCCGCCGACGCGATCCAGCTCGTCCCCGGCGAGTCCCGCGACTCGGTCCGCGAGCTGATGCGCGCCCGCGGTCTCGTGGACGTCCTGATCCCGCGCGGCGGCGCCTCCCTCATCCGCACCGTCGTCGAGGAGTCCACCGTCCCGGTCATCGAGACCGGCACCGGAAACTGCCACGTCTACGTCGACGCCCAGACCGACCTCGACATGGCCGTCGACATCCTGATCAACTCCAAGGCCTCCCGGGTCAGCGTCTGCAACGCCGCCGAGACCCTCCTCGTCCACCAGGACGTCGCCGAGGCCTTCGTGCCCAAGGCCCTCGCCGCGCTCGCCGAGGCCGGCGTCACCGTCCACGCCGACGAGCGGGTCCTCGCCCTCTCCGAGGGCTCCAAGGCCACCGTCGTCCCGGCCGTGCCCGAGGACTGGGAGACCGAGTACCTCTCGTACGACATCGCCGCCGCCGTCGTCGACTCCCTCGACAAGGCCGTCGAGCACATCCGGATGTGGTCCTCCGGCCACACCGAGGCGATCGTCACCACCTCGCAGGCCGCGGCCCGCCGTTTCACCCAGCTGGTCGACTCCACCACGGTCGCCGTGAAC
The DNA here is from genome assembly GCF_014203895.1 of Streptomyces nymphaeiformis. GTDB lineage: Bacteria > Actinomycetota > Actinomycetes > Streptomycetales > Streptomycetaceae > Streptomyces > Streptomyces nymphaeiformis. Next base: position 473,249 of record NZ_JACHJY010000001.1, read on the forward strand.
GCCTCCACCCGGTTCACGGACGGCGGCCAGTTCGGCTTCGGCGCCGAGATCGGCATCTCCACCCAGAAGCTGCACGCCCGGGGCCCCATGGGCCTTCCCGAGCTGACCTCGACCAAGTACATCGTCACCGGTGACGGTCACGTGCGGTAACACCTCCTTTCGGTACGGGGGTGGACGGGCAGGGAGACTTCGCACTCTCCCTGCCCAAAAGCACCTTGCGGGTCTACTCTGAATCCGTGCCGGACGACGTGGGGGGCAAGCCGTTCCAGGACGGCGGGGACCCCGAGGACGCAGTCGACCGCGGAGGCGCCGACGAGGTCTGGGCCGACGTGGTCTTCGACGAGGACTTCGTCAGGGCCGCCGCCTTCCACGAGCCCACCGCGGTCGAGCGGCTCCTCGAAGCCGCGCAGGCCCGTGCCGAGGCCGAGGCGGCCCGCGCCCGCGCCGGCGGCGGATCCGTCGAGGACGACCTCTACGAGGACGGCCCGGACGCCGTGGGCCTGACCTACGAGCCCGACGACATCGGCGACGACGCCAGCCCCTACGGCCGCCACGGCGGGGCCCTGCGCCCCTACCGGGGCCGCGCCCGCTGGCTCCGGCCCGTCGCCTGGGTCCTCGCCCTCGTCATGGGCGTCGGCATGGTCGCCCTCGCCTTCAGCGCCGTCTACCGGGGCGCGGCCGCCAACCACGAGGACCAGGTCCCGCCGCCGGCCACCACGGGCGTCGACACACCGAACCCGAACCCCGCCCCGCCGGCCGCCCAGGCCCCCGCGCCCGCCCCCGTGGCCCGGTCGGCGTCACCCCGTTAGGCGCCCGGCGCCCCTCCGTCACACTCCGACGGCGGAATTCTTCCGAACTTGTCTCCGGGCGTTTACCGAAGCCCGTGCGGACCTACCCTGAAGGTATGGCAGGGCGTGGCGACCCGCCTGAGGGGACACCCGAGGGGTTCCCCGGCGGTGGTGAGGACGAGTACCGATCCGTCGTCTTCGACGAGGCGTTCATCCGCGCTGCCCACCTTCAGGAGTTCTCGGCCCGGGAGCGGATGGGCGAGCACGCCCAGGCCGTCCGCAGCCGCTCCTCCTGGGAGACCCGGAGCGGCTCCCGCCAGGCGGTCCTGCTGGTGCTGCTGATCCTCCTCGCCTTCGGCACCGCCATCTACCTGGGTGTCCGCAACCCGTACCAGCCCCCCGTCGACCAGCGGGCCGAGCCCCTGCGGACCACGGTCGTCCCGCTCGCCCCCCAGGGCGCCGTCCCGGGCGGCACGCCCGACCGCCTCTTCGCCCACAGCCCGGCCGCCGAGTTCCGCACCGGGGCCGCCGGCATCAACCTGCCCGTCGCCGGGCGCACCTCCCACTTCGCCGAGAGCCAGGTCGTCACCGGCCTGAGCATCGCCAAGGAGTATCTGGTGGCCTCCGGCCTGGAGCCGGACGTCCTGTCCGGGGCGACCGTCCGGCCCGCGCGCCTGCTGCTCGACCCGGACCAGCTGGAACAGTTCGACCGGAGCGTCGAGTCCCCCGCCGACGACGGCCGACACGCCCTCGCGGCCTGGCTCATCCGCTTCGACCCCCGTCAGGTGGCCCTCGCGGAGCCCGCCGCCCGGGTGCAGGGCACCCTCCGCTTCGAGGAGACCGGCCCCGACACGCTGGACGTCACCGCGGACCACACGTACACCTACGCCCTCCGCCCGGTCGCCAAGGGCGCGGGCCCGGTCGCCGCGGCCTCCCTCTTCACGGTCCACCGCGTGGTGCACTTCCGCTTCGACCGCGAAGACCTCCGCATGCACCGGGCCGAGCTGCTGACCAGCACCGTGGAGGCCGGCCCGCAGGCGTGCGGCGCCGACACCACCGGCTCCCTGAAGCCGCTCCTGGCGGGAGCGCGGGCCTCCGACGTGAGCGCCGGCCCGGCGGTCACCGACCCGTACGCCACCGCCCGACCCGCCGCCCCCGGCCTGTGCGGAGCCCTGGCCCCGAGCGCCTTGCCGTCCCTCTGAACGCCCCAGGGTCTTCTAAGCGCCTCAGGGTCCTCTGAGCATCCCAGGGCCCTCCGCGCGTCCCCGGGTCCTCTGAGCGTCCCCGGGCCTTCCGAGCGTCCCCGGGGCCTCCGGCGCCCCCGGGGCCTCTGAGCGTCTCAGGGCCCTCCGGGCGCCCCCGGGTCCCGCCCGCAGGTCAGCCCTAGCCCGGGACCGCCCCGGCTCAGCCCTCGCTCTTGGCCTCCCCGGACGCGCCGCCCGTCTCCCGGCCCCCGCTCTCGCCCCCGGTTTCCTTGCCGCCGGAGGCCTGGCCGCCGCCGAAGCGGTTGCGCAGCCGACCGCCCAGGTCGCCCGCCAGGTCACCGGCGCCGCCGGCTATGTCCCCGACCAGCTTCAGCAGGGGATCCTTGCTGGTCCGCACCGTGTCGGCGTAGTGCCCGGCCGACTCGCGGAAGGAGTCCGAGACCGAGGTGTCCTTGTCCTCGGAGCGCTTCGGGTAGTGCCCGTCCATGATCCGCTGGAAGTCGCGGCTCTCCGACCACTTCTTCAGCTCCGCCGCGCGGACGGTGGTGAAGGGGTGCGAGCGCGGCAGCACGTTGAGGATCTTCAGGACCGAGTCCCGCAGGTCCCCGGCCTTCTCGTACTCGTCGGCCTGGGCGAGGAACGCGTCCACGTTCATCTCGTGCAGGTGGTTGCCGCCGGCGATCTTCATCAGGCCGCGCATGGAGGCCAGTACGTCCTGGCCGACGAGGAGGCCGGCCCGGTCGGCGGAGAGCTCCGACTTGCGGAACCACTCGCGCAGCCCCGTCACGATGGCCGTGATCGCGACCGTCCCCAGCGGGATCCAGGCGATCTTGAGCGCGAGGTTGGTGAGGAACAGCAGGATCGTGCGGTACACGGAGTGCCCGGAGAGCGCGTGCCCGACCTCGTGGCCGACGACCGCCCGCATCTCCTCCTCGTCGAGGAGCTCCACCAGACCGGTGGTGACCACGATGATCGGCTCGTCGAGGCCGATGCACATCGCGTTGGGCTTGGGGTCCTGGACGACGTACATCGGCGGGACCTTCTCCAGGTCCAGGATGTAACAGGCGTCCCTCAGCATGTCGTTGAGGTGGATGAACTGCGCGTCGCTCACCCGGACGGAGTCCGAGAGGTAGAGGAGTCGCAGGCTGCGCTCCGGCAGCAGGCCGCTGAGCGCCTTGAAGGCCGTGTCGAAGCCGCTGAGCTTCCGCAGCGCCACAAGGGCGGAGCGGTCGGCCGGATGCTCGTAGGCCCGCGAGGAGATGCCGGGGAACCGCTTGCGCTGCCTGCTCGGCACGTTCCCCTGGTCGTTCCCGGTCATGGATGCCCCCTGTTCGTACGAGTCGGTGCTCGTCCCCCTGACTGAACCCAGCGTAGGCGCTGGCGCTACCGTGTGCCGGGGGCCCTGTGGATAACTTGGGCGCCGAGGACGACCGAAGGGCACGACCGACATGCCGGACACCGCCGACACCGCAGCCGCGCTGCTCGCGGCCGCCGCGCAGCAGGGGCCGGGAGACACGCTCCGCATCCTGCTGCTCGTCTCGATCGTGGGCGGAGCCCTGCTCGCCTGGTTCCTGCTGCGGGGCTATCGCAACGACGGCACGGACGACACCGGCGACGGCGGCGGCACGGACCGCGACGCCAACGCCTGAGTCGGCGTGAGCACGCGGCGACCGCCCGCATACGATGTGCGCGAAGTCTCCGCTCCCATCCCCGATCGATAGGTCTGCCGACGATGAGTCTCCACAGCGCCGCCGCCCACCTGGTCACCCTCGCCGAGGGTGCCGAGAACGGCGGCAACCACGACAGCCTCAGCCCCTACCTCACCGGCTTCGGTGCCTTCGGCACCCTGCTCCTGCTGCTGTGGATCACCACCCGCTTCAACCGCGACCGCTGAACCGGAGACCGCTGATCCGGCGTCCGCCGCCGTGCCAGTAGGCTCTGCACGCATGGGAGAGCAGGAAATGCCTACTGGCGGGCGCGCGAAGCGCCGACTCGGCGTGATGGGCGGAACCTTCGACCCGATCCACCACGGACACCTGGTGGCGGCCAGCGAGGTCGCCGCCCTGTTCCACCTCGACGAGGTGGTGTTCGTGCCGACCGGGGAGCCGTGGCAGAAGACCCACAAGGTCGTCTCGGCGGCCGAGGACCGTTATCTGATGACGGTCATCGCCACGGCGTCCAACCCGCAGTTCTCCGTGAGCCGGATCGACATCGACCGCGGCGGCGCGACGTACACCATCGACACCCTGCGGGACCTCGCGTCCCTCAACAGCGACTCGGACCTGTTCTTCATCACCGGGGCCGACGCGCTGTCGCAGATCCTCACCTGGCGCGACGCCGAGGAGCTCTTCTCGCTCGCCCACTTCATCGGCGTCACCCGGCCGGGCCACGACCTCACCGACGACGGACTGCCCAAGGGCGGGGTCTCGCTCGTCGAGATCCCCGCGCTCGCCATCTCCTCCACCGACTGCAGGGCGAGGGTCGCGCAGGGCGATCCCGTCTGGTACCTGGTCCCGGACGGCGTGGTGCGCTACATCGACAAGCGCCAGCTGTACCGCGGCGAGTGACCTTCGGGGAGGGGCACCGGTGACCGATCAGCAGCACCCGTACGACCCGTACTATCCGCAGCCGCAGATCATCGGCTACGACCAGTACGGGCAGCCGGTGTACCAGCAGCCGCAGGCACAGCAGCAGGCGCCCGCACAGCACTACGACCCGTACGGCGGGCAGCAGCAGCCGCAGCAGGGCTACGGCTACGACCCGTACGCCCAGCAGCCCCCCGCCCAGGAACCCGTCCAGCCCCCGCAGTACGACCCCTACGGGCAGCAGGGCTACGCCTACCCGTCCTACGACACCGGCCAGCAGTGGGCCGCCCAGGCCGAGCCCGCCCCCGCCGCGCCCGCGCAGGCCCCCGTCCAGGCCGCGCCGGCGGCCCCCGCGGCGCCGCCCGCCCCGGTCGCGGCGCCCGTCGGAGTCCCCGGTCAGCGCCCCGCGTCCGAGCGGCCCGCGCCGCGGCGGGACGAGGACGACCGCGCGTACCGCACGGAGCAGTTCTCGTTCATCGAGGAGCCCGACGAGGACTCCGAGGACGTCATCGACTGGCTCAAGTTCACCGAGAGCCGCTCCGAGCGGCGCGAGGAGGCCAGGCGGCGCGGCCGCAACCGGATCGTCGCGCTCGTCGTCGTCCTCGTGCTCGCCGTCGCCGGCGGCGTCGGCTACCTCTGGTCCGCGGGTCTGTTCCCCGGCTCGTCCGACCCGGAGCAGAAGGCGGGGAACGCCGCGACCGGCCCGCAGCAGCGCGACACGATCGTGGTCCACCTCCACGACCTCAAGCGCGGCACCACCTCCACCGCCCTGCTCGTGGACAACACCACCACCCGCCAGGGCACCACGGTCCTCGTGCCCAACTCCGTCGTCGTCGCCGACGAGGAGGGCGCCGCGACCACCCTCGGGAAGTCGGTCGAGGAGGACGGCTCCAGCGGCACCAGGGAGGCCATCGGCAACCTGCTCGGGGCGAAGATCGCCGGTACCTGGCGGCTCGACACCCCGTACCTGGAGAACCTCGTCGAGTCCGTCAGCGGCATCGAGATCGACACCGACACGGACGTCCCCGACACCAAGAAGGGCGCCGAACCGCTCGTCCGGCAGGGCGAGAAGCAGACGCTCAACGGCCGCGCCGCCGTCGCCTACGCCACCTACCGGGCGCCCGGTGAGGCCGAGGCCAAGCAGCTCCAGCGCTTCGGCGCGGTCATGTACGGGGTGCTGCGCAAGTTCTCCAGCGACCCCGAGGCGGCCACGGTCACCATCGAGACCCTCCAGCAGATCCTCGACCCCTCGCTCCCGGAGAAGGACCTCGCCGCCTCCCTGGCCAAGCTCGCCGAGCACGCCAAGATCGGCGACTACAAGACGGCCCTGCTCCCGGTGGGGCAGGACGGCGCGCTGACCGAGGGCGCGAGCGACAGCGTGGTGAAGGACATCCTGGGCGGCAAGGTCACCGCCCCCGAGGCGGGCGACGTGCCCCGGGTCTCGCTGCGGGACGGTTCCGGCAAGAAGGCCGCGGAGGCGGCCCGGATCGCCCTGATCAACGGCGGCTTCACCTTCGTGGGCGGCGCCGACGCGGAGACCCGGTCGGAATCGCAGGTCCTCTACGGCGACGACGCCCAGAAGGAGACGGCGGTCGAGGTGTCCAAGACGCTGGGGCTGCCAGCCTCCTCGGTCGCCAAGGGCAAGCCCTCGGGAACGATCGCGGTCACCGTGGTCCTGGGCCAGGACTACAAGGTCCCGGCGGCCCGGTAAGGGGCGCCCCGGAAAACGCCGACGGGGCCGTCGGCGGTCCGTGAGACCCTGGAGGGGTACTGGACCGCCGACGAAAGCCTGCTTGTGACCGCCACGGACCGTTCCATCGAGCTCATCAAGACCGCCGCCCAGGCGGCCGCCGACCGGCTCGCGCACGACATCATCGCGTACGACGTCAGCGACGTGCTGTCGATCACCGACGCCTTCCTGCTCGCCTCCGCGCCCAACGACCGCCAGGTCAAGTCGATCGTCGACGAGATCGAGGAGCGGCTGCTCAAGGAGCTCGGCGCCAAGCCGGTCCGCCGTGAAGGCGACCGCGACGCGCGCTGGATCCTCCTGGACTACGTCGACATCGTCGTCCACGTCCAGCACAGCGAGGAGCGGGTCTTCTACGCCCTGGAGCGGCTGTGGAAGGACTGCCCCGAGCTCGACCTGCCCGAGGACGCCGTGAACACCCGCGGCAAGGCCGCCGAGCACGCCGCCCTGACCGGCGCCGACATCGAGGCCGGCTCGGGCCTTCCCGAGGGACCGGACGGTGAGCTGAGCTGAGCGCCGCCAAGGGCGGCAGCGGCCGCCGCATCGTCCTCTGGCGTCATGGCCAGACCGCCTGGAACCTGGAGCGCCGCTTCCAGGGCTCGACCGACATCGAGCTGACGGAGACCGGCGTCGCCCAGGCGCGCCGGGCCGCCCGGCTGCTCGCCGCGCTCAAGCCGGACGCCATCGTGGCCTCCGACCTGAAGCGGGCGGCGGCCACCGCCGCCGAGCTCTCGGCGATCACCGGCCACTCCGTCGCCCACGACTCCGCCCTGCGCGAGACGTACGCGGGGGAGTGGCAGGGGCTGACCCACGACGAGATCGTCGCGCGGTACGGCGAGCAGTACGCCGCCTGGAAGCGCGGCGAGCCCGTGCGCCGGGGCGGCGGCGAGCTCGAGACCGAGGTGGCCGACCGGGCCGCCCCGGTGGTCCTGGGGCACGCCGACAAGCTCCCCGAGGACGGCACGCTCGTCGTGGTCAGCCACGGCGGCACCATCCGCACCACCATCGGCCGGCTCCTGGGCCTGGAGGCCCGCCACTGGGAGAGCCTGGGCGGGCTCTCCAACTGCTGCTGGTCGGTGCTCGGCGAGGGCGCACGAGGCTGGCGCCTGCTCGAGCACAACGCCGGCACGCTGCCCGAGCCGGTCCTCGGCGACGACGACTGAGCCCCGCGACCGGCCTGCCGGGCCCGGATTTCACTTTCCGGCAGGTCACAGGCTAGAGTTCTTCTTGTTCGGAGCGCACAGCGCGAAGAACACGAAGAACGCAAGGGGCTATAGCTCAGTTGGTAGAGCGCCTGCATGGCATGCAGGAGGTCAGGAGTTCAATTCTCCTTAGCTCCACAGTCACCGGATCCCGTCCCCCGTCAGGGGGGCGGGATTCGTCGTTCCGTCAGCTGTCCGGTCACATGGACCGCAGGAGCTCGATCCCCTGACGGCTCTCCTCGTCGCACGGGGTGTACGTCACGATCCGGCACTCCGGCATCCCGTTGACCGAGAGGGAGACCGAGGTCAGCCGGACCTCGCCGAGCAGCCCGTGCCGGAACGTCTTCACCCGTGTTCCCGGGGGGACCACGTCACCGCTGCTCCACAGCCGGGCGAACTCCGGGCTGACCTCCGCGAGACGCCGTACGAACTCCTCCCAGTCCGGCTCGCCCACATGCCGGCCGTACGCGCCCCGCAGCTGGGCCACCATCAGCGGCAGCTCCCGCTTCCGGTCGACCACCGGGCACTGGGACGCCGGGACGCTGAACAGCGCCCAGAGCACGTTGCGTATGCCGAACGGGCCGGTGTCCAGGCCCTGTCCGCCCTGCATCAGGAGCCGCTCGTACAGGATGTTGGTCGCCAGCACGTCGTACCGCGCGTTGTAGAGCACCGCCGGGAGCGGGTCCAGGGCGTCGAGGATCCCCTGGAGCTCCGGGCTGACCTCCGGTATGTCCGGGGCCGACCTGTCGGGGGCGTACGGCACTTCGGCGAGGTGGTAGAGGTGCTCGCGCTCCGGCCGGTCGAGCCGGAGGGTACGGGCCACCGCGTCGAGGACCTGCGCGGAGGCGTTGATCGGCCGGCCCTGCTCCAGCCACGTGTACCAGGTGACGCCGACGCCGGAGAGCTGGGCGACCTCCTCGCGGCGCAGCCCCGGCGTGCGCCGGCGGAGGCCCGGCGGCATCCCCACGTCCTCCGGGGACACCCGGGCCCGGCGGCTGCGCAGGAACGCGGCCAGTTCCGGTCGTCGCCGTCGCTGCGTCGGTAGCGCTGCCACAATCGTCACACCCCCATGGTCGAGTCCCCGTGCCGCCGTTGCCAGGTGGTGTCAGTACCAGCATCGGCGGGCTCTCGTTACCCGTATCCGATCGAGGTCACGCTCGACGCATGACCTCGACCACGACACGTCCCGCAACCAGTAAAGACCCTGCCACCGACACCCGCCCCGGACTGCTCCTCGGAGTGGTGCTCGCCGCCCAGTTCATGGCGCTCCTCGACGTCTTCATCGTCAACGTGGCCGCCCCCACGATCCGGTCCGAGCTCTCCGCGTCCGGAGGGGCGCTCCAACTCGTCATCGCCGGATACACGATCACCTACGCGGTGCTGCTGATCACCGGGGCCCGGCTCGGCGACCTGATCGGCCACCGCCGGGCCTACCTCGGCGGCCTGGCCGTGTTCACCGCGGCCTCGCTCGCCTGCGGACTCGCCGCGGACGCCGGCCAGTTGATCGCCTTCCGACTGGTGCAGGGCGCGGGATCCGCCCTGATGATCCCTCAGGTGCTCAGCCTCATCCAGCGCAACTTCACCGGTGAGCGCCGGGTCCGGGCCCTCAGCGCCTACTCCGCGGTCCTGGCCACCGGAGCGGCCGCCGGGCAGGTCGTCGGCGGCGTCCTGGTGAGCGCCGACCTCTTCGGCACCGGCTGGCGGCCCGTCTTCCTCGTCAACGTCCCCATCGGGATCGCGCTGCTCGCCCTCGGCGCCCGGGTGCTGCCCCGGGACGCCCACGCCGGGCCCACGCGTGCGCGTGCCCTCGACCTGCCCGGTCTGCTCCTGCTCGCCGCCGCCGTGTCCCTGCTGACCGTCCCCCTCGTCCTCGGCCAGGAGCAGGACTGGCCGCTGTGGACCTGGCTCTCCCTCGGCGGCTCCCTGGTGCTCGCCGCGGTCTTCGGCGTCTACGAGTCCCGGCTCGCCCGGCGCGGCGGCGCCCCGCTGATCGCCCCGCGCGTGCTGCGCATCCCGGGCATCGGGAAGGCCGTCCTCTGGATCACCGTGGCGATGGGCGTCAACGCCGGCTTCCTGTTCACCTTCACCCTGCATCTGCAGGGCGGGCTCGGCCACAGCGCCCTGCGCGCCGGACTCACCTTCGCCCCCGCCGCCGCCGTCTTCGGCACCGTCGGACTGACCTGGCGGCGCTGGCCGGCCCGGCTCCACCGCGCGCTGGTCCCGGCCGGATTCGTGCTCGCGGCCGCGGCGCTCCTCGCCGTCGGCGGGCTGCTCCGGGACGGCGGCACCGGCGGCTGGGGGCTCTACCCGGCCCTGGGCGCGGTCGGCGCGGGGATCTCGCTGGCCTTCAGCCCGGCCCTGACCGGGGCGCTGGCCACCGTACGTCCCGAGGACGCGGCCGACGCCAGCGGACTGCTCGCCACCGTCACCCAGCTCGGGCAGCTCGTCGGCGTCGCCACGTTCGGCACCCTCTTCCTCAGCCGTTACGCGGGTTCCGGAGCTCAGCAGTCCGCCGACGCGCTGTGGGCGACCGCCCTCGCCCTGGCCGCGGCGTCCGCGGTGGGCGCCGTGGCGGGACTGCCGCGACGATCACGCTGACCCTCTTGCGAGGCCATGGCAGAATCGGACGGCCGGAGGGGGACGAGGATCCGGACGGGAGGGTGACCCAAGTGCTCGGCGACAACGGCGGGGTGTCCTATGGGTGCACAGCCTGCGGCCACAGCTGGAGCTGATTGATGGGTGCACACAGGCGGAAATGCGACTGGTGCGGCAGCGGTACGCCCATCGTGCGCGACATGGATCCCGTCAATCCCGGGTTCCAGTACTGGTGCGAGGAGTGCGCGCGGGCGCTGATCATAAAAGGCGACCCCATCGAGACGTACCGCGAGCTCGAGGGGGAGCCGATCTACGGCCGGCTCCTCGACGAGCACTGCACCCTCAAGCGGTTCTACTCCTTCGCCACGGCCTGACGCCGCAGCGTCCACGCGTATCCCGCGAACAGCGCCGTCGCCGTCAGCGGGTAGATCGCCGACAGCAGCATCTGCCCCGCGTTCTGGTCCAGTTCGGGGCGGCCCGGGTCGTGCGGGACCCACCACAGCGCGAACGAGGCGAAGGCCAGCGCCACCGCCCCCGTCACCGGCCACGCGCGCGTGGCGCGGTCCGCGAGCAGGATCAGCAGGGGTACGCACCAGACCCAGTGGTGGGACCACGAGATCGGGCTGATCATCAGCGCCGTGAACGCGCAGACGACCACGGCCACCGCCTTGTCGCCGCGCACCGCCGCCCGTACCGCGAGCACCATCGCCGCGCCGCCCAGGACGGCCGCGGTCACCGCCCACCACATGCCCGGGTCGTCCGTGTGCATCAGCCGGGCCAGGACCCCGCGGATCGACTGGTTGGCGGTCTCCTCGGCGAAGCCGACCCGGCCGGTCTCGAACAGGGTCTCCGTCCAGAACCGCTTGGAGTCCGCGGGCAGGGCGACGGCCACGGCCAGCGTCGTCCCGAGGAACACCCCGGTCGCTGTCAGCGCCGTGCGCAGCCACTGGTTCATGCCCCGGTCCCGGCGCCACAGCAGCAGGCCCGCGGCGAGCAGCAGGACCACGAAGAGTCCCGGTGTGAGCTTCACCGCGGTCGCCAGGCCGATGCCCAGGCCGGCCCAGCGGCTGCCCTCGCGACGCGTGAGGTCCCAGAGCACCGCCACGGCTATGAGCAGGTTGATCTGGCCGTACCGCAGGGTCGTCCACACCGGCTCGCACCAGACCACGACGGCGGCGACCCACAGCGTCGTGCGCCACAGGTCCGTACGGGACAGCGAGGGGCGGATCAGCTGGAGCGACAGCTGCACCAGGGCGACCACCAGGAGCAGGTTCCCCGCCGTCGTCAGCGTCCGCATCAGCGGAACGTCCACCAGCGTCAGCGGGACGAACAGCAGCGCCGCGAACGGCGGGTAGGTCATGCCGAGGTTCGCCGAGGTCGCGCGCATCGCGTACAGGTCGCCGCCGGCCCGGACCGTCTCGCCCTCCGCCCGGTAGACCATGACGTCGAGCATGTTCACGTGGGCGAGGCGTTGCGCCACCCAGAAGGCCGTGAACGAGAGCAGACAGACCGCCGCGGCGGTGGCCAGGGGCCACGGCCGGGCGCGGGTTCGGGAGAGCACGGAGACGGACACAACCGGCGACCCTACCCGGGGGCCCGGACGGGGCGGAGAAACCGATTTGGAGATCTGCCGCGCGGGCCGTTAATGTTCTGTTCGTCGCCACGGCCGATGTCGAAGCCGGGACGACGCATCAAGGGGCTATAGCTCAGTTGGTAGAGCGCCTGCATGGCATGCAGGAGGTCAGGAGTTCAATTCTCCTTAGCTCCACAGATCGGAACCGAGCCATCCGGACCGGATGGCTCGTGCCGATTCTGCGGTGAAATGAACATTCCCGTACGCGGGGCTATAGCTCAGTTGGTAGAGCGCCTGCATGGCATGCAGGAGGTCAGGAGTTCAATTCTCCTTAGCTCCACAGAAGAGAAGCGGGTCACCCCGATCAGGGTGACCCGCTTCTTCGCGTTCTCCCGCTCCATGGAACGCCGGTGCGGCCCGCTCGGGCCCTGCGGTACCCTGGCGCCATGCGTGCCGTACGCCTCCTGCTTACCGAGCCGCGCTGACCAGTGCCGACGGGTGACAGAGCATCCCGTCGGAGTCGGCGCGGCATCCCCTCCTGTGCGAGGGGATTTTTCATTTCGGGCATTCGTGGCAGTGGGCAGAGACGATCGATGGAGCATCAAGGACCATGACCGAGATCACGACGGCCGCCGAGACGGCGGCCCCTCATCGCTACACGGCGGCCATGGCCGCCGACATCGAGGCACGCTGGCAGGACTTCTGGGACGCCGAGGGCACCTACGAGGCGCCGAACCCCACCGGTGACCTGGCGGGCGACCCCGCGGTCGCCGCCCTGCCCAAGAAGTTCATCATGGACATGTTCCCGTACCCCTCGGGTGCGGGCCTGCACGTCGGCCACCCGCTGGGCTACATCGCCACGGACGTCTTCGCCCGCCACGCGCGCATGACCGGCCACAACGTGCTGCACACCCTGGGCTTCGACGCCTTCGGCCTGCCGGCCGAGCAGTACGCCGTGCAGACCGGCACGCACCCGCGTGTGTCCACCGAGGCCAACATGGAGAACATGAAGGTCCAGCTGCGCCGGCTGGGCCTGGGCCACGACAAGCGCCGGTCGTTCGCCACGATCGACCCGGAGTACTACAAGTGGACCCAGTGGATCTTCCTGCAGATCTTCAACTCCTGGTACGACGACGAGGCCAAGAAGGCCCGGCCGATCGCCGAGCTGATCGAGCAGTTCGAGAACGGCACCCGTGAGGTCCCCGGCACGCGCGCGTGGAGCGAGCTGACCGCCGTCGAGCGCTCCGAGGTCCTGGGCGAGTACCGCCTGGCGTACGCCTCCGACGCGCCGGTCAACTGGTGCCCCGGCCTGGGCACCGTCCTGGCCAACGAGGAGGTCACCGCCGACGGCCGCTCCGAGCGCGGCAACTTCCCGGTCTTCAAGGCCAAGCTGCGCCAGTGGAACATGCGGATCACCGCCTACGCGGACCGCCTGCTGGACGACCTGGACGCGCTGGACTGGCCCGAGGCCATCAAGCTGCAGCAGCGGAACTGGATCGGCCGCTCCGAGGGCGCCCGCGTCGACTTCCAGGTCGGCGACACCGGTGCCATCACGGTCTTCACCACCCGCCAGGACACCCTGTTCGGCGCCACCTACATGGTCCTGGCGCCCGAGCACGACCTGGTCGAGAAGATCGTCCCGGCCACCTGGCCCGAGGGCACCCACGAGGTGTGGACCGGCGGTCACGCCACCCCCTCCGAGGCCGTCGACGCCTACCGCAAGCAGGCCGCCTCGAAGTCCGACGTCGAGCGCCAGGCCGAGGCCAAGGACAAGACCGGCGTCTTCACCGGCGCGTACGCGACCAACCCGGTCAGCGGCGCCAAGGTCCCGGTCTTCATCGCCGACTACGTCCTGATGGGCTACGGCACCGGCGCGATCATGGCCGTCCCGGCGCACGACAGCCGCGACTTCGCCTTCGCGCGCGCCTTCGAGCTGCCGATGCGCTGCGTCGTGGAGCCGAGCGACGACCGCGGCACCGACCCGTCGACCTGGGACGACGCCTTCTCCTCGTACGAGGCGAAGCTGGTGAACTCGGCCAACGACGAGATCTCCCTGGACGGCCTGGGCGTCGTCGACGCCAAGGCGAAGATCACCACCTGGCTGTCCGACCGCGGCATCGGCGAGGGCACCGTCAACTTCCGTCTGCGCGACTGGCTGTTCAGCCGCCAGCGGTACTGGGGCGAGCCCTTCCCGATCGTCTACGACGAGGACGGCGTCGCCCACTCGCTGCCCGAGTCGATGCTGCCCCTGGAGCTGCCGGAGGTCGAGGACTACTCGCCGCGCACCTTCGACCCCGACGACGCGGACACCCAGCCGGAGACCCCGCTGTCCCGCAACGAGGACTGGGTCAACGTCACCCTGGACCTGGGCGACGGCTCCGGCCCGCGCCGCTACCGGCGCGAGACCAACACCATGCCCAACTGGGCCGGCTCCTGCTGGTACGAGCTGCGCTACCTGGACCCGCACAACTCCGAGAAGCTGGTCGACCCCGCCGTCGAGCAGTACTGGATGGGTCCCCGCGAGGGCATGCCGACCGGTGGCGTCGACCTGTACGTCGGCGGTGCCGAGCACGCCGTGCTGCACCTGCTGTACGCGCGCTTCTGGTCGAAGATGCTGTTCGACCTGGGCCACATCTCCTCGGCCGAGCCGTTCCACAAGCTGTACAACCAGGGCATGATCCAGGCCTTCGTCTACCGGGACGCGCGCGGGATCGCCGTGCCGGCCGCCGAGGTCGAGGAGCGGGACGGCGCGTTCTACTACCAGGGCGAGAAGGTCAGCCGCGTCCTGGGCAAGATGGGCAAGTCCCTGAAGAACGCGGTCACGCCGGACGAGATCTGCTCCGAGTACGGCGCCGACACCCTGCGCCTGTACGAGATGGCGATGGGCCCCCTGGACGTGTCGCGCCCCTGGGACACGCGCGCGGTGGTCGGCCAGTACCGGCTGCTGCAGCGGCTGTGGCGCAACATCGTCGACGAGGCGACCGGCGAGGTCACCGTCGTCGACACCGCGCCCGACGAGGACACGCTGCGTGCCCTGCACAAGGCGATCGACGGCGTCGCGCAGGACATGGCCGCGATGCGCTTCAACACCGCCATCGCCAAGATCACCGAGCTGAACAACCACCTGACCAAGTCCGGTGGCGCGATCTCCCGGCCGGTCGCCGAGCAGCTGGTGCTGCTGGTCGCCCCGCTGGCCCCGCACATCGCCGAGGAGCTGTGGCGCAAGCTGGGCCACACCGCCTCGGTCGTCCACCAGGACTTTCCGGTCGCCGACCCGGCGTACGTCGTCGACGAGACCGTGACCTGCGTCGTGCAGATCAAGGGCAAGGTCAAGGCCCGCCTGGAGGTCTCCCCGTCGATCACCGACGCGGAGCTGGAGACGCTGGCGCTGGCCGACCCGCACGTGGTCGCGGCGCTGGGCGGCGCGGAGATCCGCAAGGTGATCGTGCGCGCGCCGAAGCTGGTGAACATCGTCGCCGGTTAGCGGCACATAGGGGTTTCCCCTACGGGCAGGTTGGGGGTTCCGAAGGAACCCGCGGCCTGCCCGTTCCGTTTAACGTGGAAGAACCACAGCCGTGGGAATTCGACGGAGCCGGAGGGGCGCACATGGAAGCCACGATTATCACGATCATGGCGCTGCTCTTCTTGTCCTTCGTGGCACTCGGGGTGTTCGTCACCGTGAAGGTCGCGAAGGCCGCCGCGCGCGGGGTCGACCGCACCATCGACCAGGCCCGGCGCACGGTCGAGGAGACCACGCTGCGGGCCAAGAGCTTCGGCCAGGCCGGGACCGCGGGCGAGCTGGCCCGGTTGCGGCTGTCGCTGCGCACCTCGATGCGCGCCACCCAGGAGGCGCTGCAGGCGGGCGTCGGCGAGGACGCCTCCCTGAAGGAGTCGCTCGACCTGTTCCACCGGCTCAGCGCCCACGGACTCGAACTGGACGCGGACCTCAAGCGCATGGAGCGCGAGCCCGACCGGGCCTGGGTGGCCGGCCAGCTGCCCGAGCTCGCCGCGCGGACCGAGCGGATCACGGGCTCGGCCGACGCGCTGCGCCGCGCCGCCCGGGACCGGGCGGTGAAGTTCGCCGAGGACGACCTGTCGACGCTCAGCGCCCAGATCGACGTCGAGGCCGGTGCCCTGCGCCACTGGACGCGTCCGGAGGCCACGCAGGGGACGACGCAGCCCGCCGGTCCCGGCCGCGAGACGGCCCCCGGGGCCGGTGGAGAGCGGTCCGCGATCACGGGACCCGATCCCCGGCGCACCGCCTACCCGTGGGAGAAGTCGGCCCGCCCGGAGACCACGACCTGACGGCCGCCGGCGAAGCCGGGGCGGGACACGGGTGGGCGTCCCGGGGAGAGGCCGCGACCGAGGGACGGACAAGCGTCTGGTGAGGGGCCCGGAGTCCCCGGGCCGGCCCTGCGGGGTGCGAGCGGGCGTTCGGTGAGGGGGGCCGGGCTGCCGTGCGGTGGCCCCGGCGGGTAACCTCCCGCTCATGTCCCGGCATGTCGCGATCGTCACCGATTCCACGGCCTACCTGCCACGCCAGACGAGGGAGCGGCACGCCATCACCACGGTCCCGCTGACCGTCGTCATCGGCGACCGCGCCCTCGAGGAGGGCACCGAGATCTCTGCGAAGGCCCTTGCCGAGGCCTTGCAGAAGCGCCGGTCCGTCACCACCTCGCGGCCGAGCCCCGAGGTCTTCGCCGAGGCCTACCGCGAGGCCGCCGAGGCGGGCGCGAAGGGCGTCGTCTCGCTCCATCTGTCCGCCGAGGTCTCCGGGACCTACGACGCCGCCGTGCTCGCGGCCAAGGACGCCCCCGTGCCCGTACGGGTGGTGGACACCCGCATGATGGGCATGGCCCTGGGCTTCTGCGCGCTCGCCGCGGCGGAGGTCGCGGAGGCCGGCGGTTCCCTCGACGAGGCGGTCGCGGCGGCCGAGAAGCGTGCCGCGGGGACCTCCGCCTACTTCTACGTCGACACCCTGGACTACCTGCGTAGGGGCGGGCGCATCGGGACCGCGCAGGCACTGCTCGGTTCGGCGCTCGCGGTGAAGCCGCTCCTCGAACTCGACGCCGGGCGGATCGAACTCCGGGAGAAGGTACGGACGGCCTCGAAGGCCATCGCACGCCTGGAGGAGATCGCCGTGGACCGGGCCGGCTCCGGCTCCGTCGACATCGCCGTGCACCACCTCTCCGCGCCGGAGCGAGCCGCCGCGCTCGCGGACCGGCTCAGGGAGCGCGTCCCGGGAATCGAGGAACTCCAGGTCAGCGAGGTGGGGGCGGTCATCGGCGCCCACACGGGCCCGGGTCTCCTCGCGGTCGTCGTCTCGCCGCGCTGAGACAGCCAGGTCCCCTCCGTCCCCCACACGGGTGACGGGGTTTTGCACAGCGGAGCGTCTGTCCACGGAAGACGACTGCGCTCCGCACGGGCCGTCCGTGATCTCTACCGTCACGGACATGACTCTTCGTACACGTATCGCGTCGACCACCTCCACGACCTCGGGCAGGGCGGGTGCCCCGACGAGCGGGCCCGGACGGGCGCGCGGGTCGGACGGGCGCACCAGGACACGGGCCCGGGTCGGGCGGGCTTCCGCAGTGCCCGGGGCGCCCGGGGGTGCCGTGCGTCGGCGGGGGGACGCACTGTTCCCGAGGGTGACACCACCGGTGAGGGTGCCGGTGCCAGTCCCAGTGCCTTCGCCGGGGATCCAGGAGGCGCCGGATGTCCGTGAAGTGCCGGAGGCACCGGAGCGGGGTTCCCCACCGGGGGTACGGGCGCGGGTGGCCGCGCTGCTCCGCGACCGGGCCCCGGTGTGGGTGCAGACCAGGTGCGGGCTCGAACCGAGGGCGCTGACCGCGCTGACGGTGGTGCTGCTCCTGGCGGCGGGCCTCGCGGGCGGGTACTTCTGGACCGGGCGGCCGGAGCCGGTGCGCGCCCCCGAACTCGTCCGGGCCGCTGCCCCCATGCCCGCCGCGCCCGCGACGAAGCCCGAGCCGGGAAAGGCACCGGTGCCGGGGGCCGGGGCTTCCGGGGCGCGGGTCGTCGTCGACATCGGCGGCAAGGTGCGCAGGCCCGGGGTGCTGACCCTGCCGGCCGGCTCGCGAGTGGCCGATGCCCTGCGGGCGGCGGGTGGCGCGGAGCCCGGCGCGGACCTCACGGGGGTGAACCGGGCCCGCGTCCTGTTCGACGGCGAGCAGGTCCTGGTCGGCGTGCCGGGGATGCCGGCGGGCGGCGCGGGTCCCGGCGGCGGCTCCGCTCCCGGCGGCGCTGGGAGCGGTGGCACGGGGGTGCCGTTGAGCCTCAACACGGCCACGGCGGAACAGCTCGACGGCCTGCCCGGTGTGGGACCCGTGCTCGCACAGCACATCGTCGACCACCGGACGGAGCACGGCGGCTTCCGGTCGGTCGGGGAGCTGCGGGAGGTCAACGGCATCGGCGAGCGACGGTTCGCCGATCTCGAACCGCTGGTCCGGCCATGAAGGACGACGAGGGGCCGGCCGATCTCCGGCTCGTTCCCCTCGCGGCGGCAGTCTGGGCGGCGGCGGCCTGTGCCGTGGGCGTCCCCGGGTGGTGGACGGTCGCCGGCGTCACGGTGTGCCTGGTGGGGGCCGTGCTTCTGCTGGTGCGGGCGTCGGTCCGGCGGCGGCGCGGCCTGGACGACGGTTCCGGAGCCGCCGTACCAGGGGCCACACCCGGGTGGCGATTACGGGCGACGGCCTGGGCCGGGGTCCTGCTCTGTGCGGCGACCGGAGCCGCTTCGGCCGGACTGCACGCGGCGGATCTGCGGCGGGGGCCCGTGCCGGAGCTGGCGCGGGATTACGCGCGGGCGCGGCTTGAGGTGGCCGTGACCTCCGACCCCCGGCTCACCCGGCCCAAGGTCCGGGGCAACGCGATGGCGCCGGTGTCGATCGTCCTGGACGGCGAGGTGACCCGGGTCGAGCGGTCGGACGGTTCGGTCCACCGGACCCGGACGCCGGTCCTGCTGATCGTGCCGTCGGGAAAGGGGCGGGAGGAGTGGTTGCGGCTCCTCCCCACCACCCGGCTGCGGGTCGGCGCCCGGCTCGCGCCGCCGCTGCGACCGGGGGAGCCCTTCGCGGCGGTGGTGAAGGTCGACGGGGCGGGACCACCGCGGATCGTCGGCCCGCCGAGCACCCTGCAACGGACGGCAGGCGATCTGCGTGCAGGACTGCGCAGAGCGACCGACAAGCTCGATCCGGACGCGCGGGCTCTGCTGCCGGGACTGGTCGTCGGGGACACCTCCCGGGTCGGCCCCGATCTGCGGGACGCGTTCGAGGCGACCGATCTCACCCACCTCCTGGCGGTGTCCGGCAGCAATCTGACGATCGTCTTGCTTCTGCTCATCGGGAGGCCCGGGCGGGCGCACCAGGTGGAGAGGGGCGGGCTCGCGCCGCGGATCGGGTTGTCGCTGCGGGTCACGGCGCTGGCCGGGGGAGGGCTGACGCTCGCGTTCGTGATCGTCTGCCGGCCGGACCCGAGCGTGCTGCGTGCCGCGGCCTGCGGTCTCGTCGCGCTGCTCGCGATCGGTACGGGACGCAGGAGATCGCTGATCCCCGCGCTGGCCGCCGTCGTGCTCGTCCTCGTGCTCTACGACCCCTGGCTCGCCCGGAGTTACGGCTTCCTGCTCTCGGTCCTGGCGACCGGGGCGCTGCTGACGATCGCCCCGCGCTGGAGCGAGGTGCTGCGGCGGCGCCGGGTGCCCGGCCGGCTTGCGGAGGCGCTGGGCGCGGCCCTGGCGGCGCAGGCGGTATGCGCGCCGGTCGTGGTGGTGTTCGCCGCCCGGGTGAGTCTGGTCGCCGTCCCGGCGAACCTCTTCGCCGAACTCGCGGTGGCGCCGGCGACGGTGTGCGGGTTCGCCACGCTCGCCCTGGCGGCGGTCTGGATGCCGGCCGCGGAGGGCCTCGCGTGGGGGGCGGGGTGGCCGGCCGGGTGGCTCGCGAAGGTGGCCCGTACGGGCGCGGCACTGCCGGGGGCCGAGCTGGCCTGGCCCGGCGGCTGGTGGGGCGGGCTCGCGCTGGCGCTGCTCACGGTTCTGCTGGTCCTCGGGGCGCGGAGGCTGCCGTACCGGGGTGTGGTCGGTGTGATCGTCGCAGGGGTGCTCCTGCTCGTGGTGGTGCGGCCGGCGCCGCTCGTCCGGTGGACGACGGGGTGGCCGCCGCCGGGCTGGGTGTTCGCGATGTGCCAGGTGGGGCAGGGGGACGCGACGGTGCTCGCGGCGGGCGGGGACTCCGCCGTCGTGGTGGACGCGGGACCCGACCCGGTGCCGGTGGACCGCTGTCTGCGTGAACTCGGGGTGCGGAGGGTGCCGTTGCTGGTACTCACCCACTTCCACGCGGACCATGTGGCCGGGCTTCCCGGGGTGCTGAGGGGGAGGTCGGTGGGTGCGATCCAGACCACGGGGCTCGAAGAGCCGCCTGCCCAGGCCGCGTTCGTGCGGCGGACCGCGGCCACTGCCGGGGTGCCGCTGGTCCGCGCGGGGCCGGGGGAGCGGCGGAGGGTCGGGGGCCTGGAGTGGCGGGTTCTCTGGCCGTGGGCCGGTGTCGGAGGGGTCGCGGTCCCGGAGGCGTCCGACGGCGGGCCGAACGACGCCAGTGTCACGTTGCTCGTCCGTACCGCCGGAGGGCTGAGGCTGCTGCTCCTGGGGGACCTCGAACCGCCGGCCCAGCGGGCGCTGGCGCGGTTGCATCCGGGGCTTGGGCCGGTGGACGTGCTGAAGGTCGCCCATCACGGTTCCGCGCACCAGGATCCGGGCCTGATGCAGGCGGTGAGGCCGAGGCTCGCGCTGGTGTCGGCGGGCCGCGACAACCCGTACGGGCATCCCTCGCCCCGGACGCTGGAAGCGCTCCGGGCGGGCGGCGCGCGGGTGCTGCGGACCGATCAGGACGGGGCCGTCGCGGTGGTGGGGGCGGGGGCCGGGCTCGTGGCCGTGCCGGGAGGAGGGTGAGACGGCCCTGAAAGTGCCGGGAGGAGGGCGAGACGGCCCCGAAAGTGCCGGGAGGAGGAGGGTGGAGCTGCCTGGAGTGCTTGTAAAGAGATCCTTGTAAAGGAGTCTTTCTAAAGGTACCTTTTCATCATGCCGGAGATCAGCGAACCGCAGTCCGGGGGAGAGTCGCCCCGCAGCATCCGACTCACCGACCCGCGCGCCCTGCGGGCCTACGCCCATCCGCTGCGGATGTCCCTGGTCGGACTCCTGCGCACCAGTGGGCCCTTCACGGCCACAAGGGCCGCCGAGCTGACCGGCGAATCCGTGGCCAGCTGCTCGTACCACCTGCGGATACTCGCCAAGTACGGACTGGTGGAGGAGGCGCCCGGCGGGCGGGGGCGGGAGAAGCCCTGGCGGGCGACGGCCCGGTACACCGAGTGGCCGGAGCACAGTGAGGACGCGACGGTCGCCGAGGCGGCCGACGCGCTGAGCGCCGCCGTCGTCGAGCGGTACTTCGAGCGCGTCACCCGGGCCATGGAGAAGCGGCACCGGCTGCCGGCGGAGTGGCGGGAGGCCGAGCAGTTCGGCGACTCCGTGCTCCACCTCACCGCCGAGGAACTGGCGGGCCTCGGCGAGCGGATCGACGAGCTCCTCCGGCCCTACGAGGCGCGGGCGACCGACCCGTCCCTCAGGCCCGAGGGCGCCCGGCCCGTCAGCATCCTGCGGATCGCCTACCTGGACCAGGACATCCCCGACAGCGAAGAGGAGTGACCGAGATGGCCCTCGTGGAACGGATACCGGCGCTGCTGCGCGAGCGGACCTTCCGCCGCTACTGGACCGGGCAGACCATCTCCCTCGCCGGGGACCAGATCTCGCTCATCGCGATCCCGCTCGCGGCCGTCCTGATCCTCGGCGCCGACGCCACGGCGATGGGCCTGCTCAAGACCGCCGAACTCCTGCCCGCCCTCCTGCTCAACCTGCCGCTCGGTGCCTGGGCCGATCGGCAGAGCAGCCGTAGGCGCGCCATGATCGCGGCCGACCTGGGGCGGGTGGCGCTGGTGCTCTCCCTCCCCGTCGCCCACGCGCTGGACGCGCTGACGCTCGGCCAGTTGTACGCGGTGGCCTTCGGGGTCGGCGCGCTCACCGTGCTCTTCGAGGTCTGCAACGTCACGCTGTTCGTCGCGCTCGTCCCCGAGGAGCGGTACGTCCAGGCGAACTCGCTGGTCAACGGCAGCCGTTCGACGGCCTGGCTCGCCGGGCCCGGGATCGGGGGAGTGCTCGTGCAGCTCCTCACCGCACCCTTCGCGCTCGTCGCGGACGCCCTCACCTATCTGGTGTCGGCCGGGTACCTGGCCCGGATCGAGCCGGTCGAACCCGCGCCGGCGCCCGTGGCCAAGGGACACTTCACCGAGGGGCTGCGCTGGGTGCTGCGGGAGCGCTCGATGCGCGCGCTGTTCGCGGCCTCCGGCACGATCCAGTTCTTCAACTTCATGTTCAGCACCATCTTCGTGCTCTACGCGACCTCCGAACTCGGCATCGGCGCGGGCCTGCTCGGCCTCGTGCTCTCGGCCGGCGCCGTCGGCGGCCTCCTCGGGGCGGTGTGGGCCGGAGCGGTCGTCCGGCGGATCGGCATCGGCGCCTCGCTCGTCGCGGGCTTCCTCGGCTTCACCCTGCCCCTGCTCCTGGTGCCCCTGGCGGACGGGCCGCGTCCGCTGGTGGTGGGCGTGCTGTTCGCCGCCGAGTTCCTCTCCTGCCTCGGGGTCATGCTCGCCGACATCGCCGGGGGATCGCTCCAGATGGCGCTGATACCCGACGCCGTACGGGCCAGGGTCATGGGCGCGTACCGGACGCTCAACCACGGCTTCCGTCCGCTCGGTGCGCTCGTCGGGGGTCTGCTCGGCACGGCGATCGGGCTGCGCCCCACGCTGTGGATCGCCACCGCCGGCGCCGTCCTCGCCGTGCTCTGGCTGCTGCCCTCGCCGGTGCCGCGGATGCGGGAACTGCCCACGCGGGTCGACGCGGCGGTGCCCGTCGGGTCGGGCGCGGCGCAGGGCCGGCCGAGCTAAGCGGAATCCCAAATTCGGACCCTCGGTAACACTTCCGGTCACTTCCCCCGTTTGCCTCGAACGCCTCATCGGTGATCGAATGCAACTTCGTTGCATAGTGAACGAGTCGCACGGGGGTGCGTGAAGAATGTTCGATCGTCTCTTCGGGAAGCGTGCGACGGGAGCCGCGCGCGGCGGTCCGCTCGCCGGTCTCGCGGTGCCCTCCTCCGCCGGCGTGCTCAGCTGCCGGGTGCTCGACCCCGTGCACGAACCCGTCCGGCAGGCCGAGTTCGTCGTCAGCGACGCGGCCGGCCGCAAGATCCTGGCCGGCGAGACCGATCCGTACGGAACCGTCTTCGCGACCGTGCCGGCCGGCGAGTACCGGGTCGCCGTCACCTCCGAGGGCTACACGCCCTACCACGGCGGCGCCGTCGTCGCAGAGGGCGAGCACCAGGGCCTCGGCGACGTCCTGCTCCAGGTCGCGCCCCAGCCCCAGCTCCCCGAGCCGGGCGACTGGGAGATCGACCCCGCGCACTCGCAGATCGGCTTCACGGCGCGCCACATCGGCCTCGCCCGGATCCACGGACGGTTCAACGGCTTCGCGGGCGCGGTGCGGATCGTCGAGCGCATGGAGCAGTCCGCGATGCACGTCGTCATCGACGCCGCGTCCATCGACACCGGGGTGCAGATGCGCGACGACCACCTGCGCTCCGGCGACTTCCTCGACGTCGGTGCCTACCCGACGCTGGAGTTCTACAGCGAGCGCTTCGTCCACCGGGGCGGCAGCCGCTGGGCGGTCACCGGCGCGCTCACCCTCCACGGGGTGAGCCGCACGGTGACCCTGGACACCCAGTACCTGGGCCTCGGGAACGGCCTGGAGGGCGAGACCCGGGGCGCCTGCCGGGCCACCACCGAACTGCACCGGGAGGACTTCACCCTCACCTGGCAGACGCTGCTCGCGCGGGGGATCGCGGCCGTGGGGTCGAGCATCAGCATCGACCTCGACATCCAGATCGTTCCCAAGAAGGGCTGACGGGTCGTCCCCGAGAAGGGCTGACGGGCGGGGCCACGCCCCTTGTCCTACGGGGCTTCCAGCCAGCCCTCGTACTCGGCGGCCAGCGCGTCCAGCGCCGCCGGGTCGAGGCGGGCGTCCGGGTCCTCGACGACCACCAGCCACTGGGCGTCCTCGGCGTCGTCCTCCCCGGCCAGGGCGTCCCGTACGAGCTGCGGTTCCTCGGCCAGGCCGAAACGGTCGGGGAGCTCCTCGGCGACCTCCTCGGCGGCGTCGCGGTCGGGGAGTACCAGTACGTGTCGTTCACTCACCCCGCCATTCTCGACCCCTTGCCGGGCGGCGGTGTCAGTGGCCCGTGGGATGCTGGATCGCGATGGCCACCAGAAAGACTTCCCCCGACGACCTCCTCGGCCCCGTGACGCTCGCCGTGGGGCAGGAGGACCTGCTCCTCGACCGCGCCGTCCAGGAGGTGGTGGCGGCCGCGCGGGCCGCCGACGCCGACACGGACGTGCGCGACCTCGCCCCCGACCAGCTCCAGCCCGGGGCGCTCGCGGAGCTCACCAGCCCCTCGCTCTTCGCCGAGCGCAAGGTGCTGGTCGTGCGGAACGCGCAGGACCTCTCCGCCGACACGATCAAGGACGTCAAGGCGTACCTGGACGATCCGATCGAGGACATCTCGCTCGTCCTGCTCCACGCCGGCGGCGCCAAGGGCAAGGGGCTGCTCGACGCGGCGCGCAAGGCGGGGGCGCGGGAGGTCGCCTGCCCGAAGACGACGAAGCCGGCGGAGCGGCTGACGTTCGTCCGGCAGGAGTTCCGGAGGGTGGGGCGGTCCGCCACGCCCGAGGCCTGCCAGGCGCTCGTCGACGCGATCGGCAGCGATCTGCGGGAGCTCGCGTCCGCGGTCTCGCAGCTCACGTCCGACGTCGACGGGACGATCGACGAGGCCGTCGTCGGGCGGTACTACACGGGCCGCGCCGAGGCCTCCTCCTTCAACGTCGCGGACCGCGCCGTCGAGGGGCGGGCGGCGGAGGCCCTGGAGGCCCTGCGCTGGTCGCTCTCGACCGGGGTCGCGCCCGTGCTCATCACCAGTGCGCTGGCCCAGGGGGTGCGGGCGATCGGCAAGCTCTCCTCGGCCCGGGGCGGACGGCCCGCCGACCTGGCGCGGGAACTGGGCATGCCGCCCTGGAAGATCGACCGCGTGCGTCAGCAGATGCGCGGCTGGACCCCGGACGGGGTGTCGCTGGCCCTGCGGGCGATCGCGGAGGCGGACGCGGGAGTGAAGGGCGGGGGCGACGATCCGGAGTACGCCCTGGAGAAGGCGGTTGTCGCGGTGGCGCGGGCGGCGCGGCTGCGGCGGGGCGGGGCGTAGGGGCGGGGGGTGTCGTGCGGGGCGGCTCGTGGCCGTTGTCCAAGCGGGATCCCCCACCCCACCCCTTCCCGAAACCCTGATGGGGGCTGAGGCCGGGTCCCGTCTCCGGGGGCCCCACCCCCGGGCCCTCATCTCTCCCCGGCAGGTACGGCGAAGGCCCCGCCGCTCCCTGGGGAAGGGAGGTGCGGGGCCTTCGGCGTTGTCGCTGGTGGGCTCGCGCCCGCGTGGCGAACGCGTCCGCGCGCGAGTCCGGGTGGCCGGGCGGGAGCGGGGTAGAGGGCCCGCTGGATCCCGTTCAGCCGGTCACATCAGAGCTCAGCCCTGGAGGGAGGCAACCTTGATGGCCAGCGCCGACTTCTTGTTGGCGGCGGCGTTCTTGTGGATGACACCCTTCGAGACAGCCTTGTCGAGCTGACGCGAGGCGGCACGAGTGGCAACGGTGGCCTTCTCGAGGTCGCCGGCGGCGACAGCCTCACGGGCCTTGCGGATCGCGGTCTTGAGCGAGGACTTGACGGCCTTGTTGCGCAGGCGCGCCTTCTCGTTCGTCTTGTTCCGCTTGATCTGGGACTTGATGTTCGCCACGAAAAGAGCCTTTACAGGTTCGATGTTCCTTCTGGATGCGCCTCACAGCTGAGAGGGCATGCGAGACACAGCTGTCCACACTATCAGCCACCCTCGGAGCCGCCCAAACCGGGCGCCGGGCGACGGGCATGGGACCATGGTGTCTACGTATCCGTTCTGAACATCGCCCGAGACGAGATCCCTGCGTGCCCGCGACTCCTACCAACGTGCCCGAGCCGAGCCGTACCGACCCGGCTCTGATCCGCAACTTCTGCATCATCGCGCACATCGACCACGGCAAGTCCACGCTTGCCGACCGGATGCTCCAGCTGACCGGTGTGGTCGACCAGCGGCAGATGCGTGCCCAGTATCTCGACCGGATGGACATCGAGCGGGAGCGCGGCATCACGATCAAGTCCCAGGCGGTCCGGCTGCCCTGGGCGCCCACCGATGGGCAGGGTGGGGGCAAGACCCACATCCTGAACATGATCGACACCCCCGGGCACGTCGACTTCACGTACGAGGTCTCCCGGTCGCTCGCGGCCTGTGAGGGCACGATCCTGCTCGTCGACGCCGCGCAGGGCATCGAGGCGCAGACGCTCGCGAACCTGTACCTCGCGATGGAGAACGACCTCACGATCGTTCCGGTCCTCAACAAGATCGACCTGCCGGCCGCCCAGCCGGAGAAGTTCGCCGACGAGCTGGCCAACCTCATCGGCTGCCAGCCGGAGGACGTCCTCAAGGTCTCCGCCAAGACCGGCATGGGCGTCGAGGCGCTGCTCGACCGCGTCGTGCAGGACATCCCGGCCCCGGTCGGCGTCGCCGACGCTCCGGCCCGCGCGATGATCTTCGACTCCGTGTACGACTCGTACCGGGGCGTCGTGACGTACGTCCGTGTCGTCGACGGCCAGCTCAACAAGCGCGAGCGCATCAAGATGATGTCGACCGGCGCGACCCACGAGCTGCTCGAGATCGGTGTGTCGTCGCCGGAGATGACGTCGTCCGACGGCCTCGGCGTCGGCGAGGTCGGCTACCTGATCACCGGTGTGAAGGACGTCCGCCAGTCCAAGGTCGGTGACACGATCACCTCCCTGCACCAGGGCGCCACCGAGGCCCTCGGCGGCTACAAGGACCCGAAGCCGATGGTCTTCTCGGGCCTCTACCCGCTCGACGGCTCGGAGTACCCGGACCTCCGCGAGGCCCTCGACAAGCTGCAGCTCAACGACGCCGCGCTGGTCTACGAGCCGGAGACCTCCGCCGCGCTCGGCTTCGGCTTCCGCGTCGGCTTCCTGGGCCTCCTCCACCTCGACGTGATCCGCGAGCGGCTGGAGCGCGAGTTCGGGCTCGACCTCATCGCCACCGCGCCGAACGTGGTCTACCGGGTCGTGATGGAGGACGGCAGCGAGCACACCGTCACCAACCCGAGCGAGTTCCCCGAGGGCAAGATCAACGACGTGTTCGAGCCCGTCGTGCGCGCCACGATCCTCGCTCCGAGCGAGTTCATCGGCGCGATCATGGAGCTCTGCCAGACCCGTCGCGGCACGCTGATCGGCATGGACTACCTCTCCGAGGACCGGGTGGAGATCCGCTACACCCTGCCCCTCGCCGAGATCGTCTTCGACTTCTTCGACCAGCTGAAGTCCAAGACGCGCGGTTACGCCTCCCTCGACTACGAGCCCACCGGCGAGCAGGCCTCCAGCCTGGTCAAGGTCGACATCCTGCTGCACGGCGACAAGGTGGACGCCTTCTCGGCCGTCACCCACAAGGACGCCGCGTACGCCTACGGTGTCCGGCTCGTCGCCAAGCTGCGCGAGCTCATCCCGCGGCAGGCCTTCGAGGTGCCCATCCAGGCCGCCATCGGCTCCCGGGTCATCGCCCGCGAGACCATCCGCGCCATCCGGAAGGACGTCCTCGCCAAGTGCTACGGCGGTGACATCTCCCGTAAGCGGAAGCTGCTGGAGAAGCAGAAGGAAGGCAAGAAGCGCATGAAGATGGTCGGCTCGGTGGAGGTGCCGCAGGAGGCCTTCATCGCCGTCCTGTCGAGCGACGAGTCCTCGGGCAAGGGCAAGAAGTAGCTGAGTTATGCACCGAATGGGCCCACGTGCGTCGCGCACGTGGGCCTGTTCGTTATCCACAGGCCCTTACGTGGCAGCATTCCGGCCTCTACTCTGATCCCGGCTCGAAGGTTACTCGCCAGTTAGTTACGAACCACCAGAAGGCACCGCCGCCGCCCGGAGGACGTCGTGAGCGACACACAGACCCAGATCGAGAACCGGCCGCCCTCCGTGGCGACCCTCTTCCTTGAGCGCGTCGAGCGGACCCCGGACGCGGAGGCCTACCGCTACCCGGTCCCCGCCGCCTCCGGCCCGGACGACTGGAAGTCGCTCAGCTGGGGACAGGCCGCCGAGCGGGTCTACGCGATCGCCGCCGGCCTCGTCGACCTCGGCGTCCAGGCCGAGGAGCGCGTCGCCCTCGCCTCCTCCACCCGCGTCGAGTGGATCCTCTCCGACCTCGGCGTGATGTGCGCGGGCGCCGCGACCACCACGGTCTACCCGCAGACCAACGCCGAGGAGTCGGCGTTCATCCTCTCCGACTCCGAGTCGAAGGTCCTCATCGCCGAGGACGCGGCCCAGCTGGCCAAGGCCGTCGAGCGCCGCGCCGAGCTGCCGAACCTCCGCCACGTCGTCGTCATCGACGCCACGGACGTGGAGAGCGACGGGGACTTCGTCCTCTCCCTCGCCGACCTGGAGAAGCGCGGCAAGGCCCACCTGGAGGAGCACCCCGAGGCGGTCAAGGAGCGGGTCGCCGCGATCACCTCCACGCAGCTCGCCACCCTCATCTACACCTCCGGCACCACCGGCCGCCCCAAGGGCGTCCGCCTCCCGCACGACAACTGGTCGTACATGGCGAAGGCCATCGCCGCCACCGGCCTCGTCACCCAGGACGACGTCCAGTACCTGTGGCTGCCCCTCGCCCACGTCTTCGGCAAGGTCCTCACCTCCGGCCAGATCGAGGTCGGTCACGTCACCGCCGTCGACGGCCGCGTCGACAAGATCATCGAGAACCTGCCGGTCGTCCAGCCGACCTACATGGCGGCCGTGCCCCGCATCTTCGAGAAGGTCTACAACGGGGTCGCCGCCAAGGCCCGCGCGGGCGGCGGCGCCAAGTACAAGATCTTCCAGTGGGCGGCCGAGGTGGCCCGCGAGTACGCCAAGGCCACCCAGGACAACTTCCGCCGCACCGGCACCGCCTCCGCGCCCTTCGGCCTCTCCGCGAAGCACAAGGTCGCCGACGCCCTCGTCTACGGCAAGATCCGCGAGGCCTTCGGTGGCAACCTGCGCGCCTGCATCTCCGGCTCCGCCGCCCTCGCCCCCGAGATCGGCTACTTCTTCGCCGGCGCCGGCATCCACATCCTGGAGGGGTACGGCCTGACCGAGTCCTCCGCCGCCTCCTTCGTCAACCCGGGCGAGGCCTACCGCACCGGCACCGTCGGCAAGCCGCTCCCCGGCACCGAGGTCCGGATCGCCGACGACGGCGAGATCCTGCTGCGCGGCCCCGGCATCATGGAGGGCTACCACGGCCTCCCGGAGAAGACGGCCGAGGTCCTGGAGTCCGACGGCTGGTTCCACACCGGCGACATCGGCGAACTGTCCGCCGACGGCTACCTCCGGATCACCGACCGGAAGAAGGACCTGATCAAGACGTCCGGCGGCAAGTACATCGCGCCGGCCGAGGTCGAGGGCCAGTTCAAGGCCGTCTGCCCCTTCGTCTCGAACATCCTCGTCCACGGCGCCGACCGGAACTTCTGCACCGCCCTCATCGCCCTCGACGAGCCCGCCCTCCTCGGCTGGGCCGCCGAGCACGACCTCGGCGGCAAGTCGTACGCGGAGGTCGTCGCCGACCCGCGGACCGAGAAGCTCATCCAGGGCTACGTCGACTGCCTCAACGAGGGCCTCCAGCGCTGGCAGACGATCAAGAAGTTCCGCCTGCTCCCGCGCGACCTCGACATCGAGCACGGCGAGCTCACCCCGTCCCTGAAGCTGAAGCGGCCGGTCGTCGAGCGCGAGTACAAGGACCTCATCGAGGAGATGTACGCGGGCTCGCGCGAGGCGTGACCCGCGGGGCCGGGCCGCTACCCCGGGCAGTACGGGACAATGGGGCTCATGCCTTCCGTACTGCCCGATGGTGAGCCCGTTCCCGACGACGGGGCGCTGCCCCCGCACGCCCTCGAAGGGGCCGGGGAGCGGCCGCTCGGGTTCTACCTGCACGTGCCGTACTGCGCGACGCGCTGCGGCTACTGCGACTTCAACACGTACACGGCGAGCGAGCTGCGAGGTACGGGCGGCGTGCTCGCCTCCCGCGACAACTACGCCGACCAGGTCGTCGAGGAGATCCGGCTCGCCCGGAAGGTCCTCGGGGACGACCCACGGCCCGTCCGGACCGTCTTCGTCGGCGGCGGCACGCCCACGCTGCTCGCCGCCGGGGACCTCGTGCGGATGCTGGGGGCCGTCCGGGACGAGTTCGGGCTCGCCGACGACGCCGAGGTGACGACCGAGGCCAATCCGGACTCCGTCGACCCGGCGTACCTCGCCGAGCTGCGCGCCGGCGGCTACAACCGGATCTCCTTCGGGATGCAGAGCGCCCGCCGGCACGTCCTGAAGATCCTCGACCGGACCCACACCCCCGGGCGGCCCGAGGCGTGCGTGGGGGAGGCGCGCGCGGCCGGGTTCGAGCACGTCAACCTCGACCTCATCTACGGCACGCCCGGCGAGTCCGACGACGACTGGCGGGCCTCGCTGGACGCGGCGATCGGCGCCGGGCCCGACCACGTCAGCGCCTACGCCCTGATCGTCGAGGAGGGCACGCAGCTCGCCCGGCGCATCCGGCGCGGTGAGGTGCCCATGACCGACGACGACGTGCACGCCGACCGCTACCTGATCGCCGACGCGGCCTTCGAGGAGGCGGGCTTCTCCTGGTACGAGGTGTCCAACTGGGCCACCTCCGAGGCCGGGCGCTGCCTCCACAACGAGCTGTACTGGCGCGGGGCCGACTGGTGGGGCGCGGGGCCGGGCGCGCACAGCCACGTGGGCGGGGTCCGGTGGTGGAACGTGAAGCATCCCGGCGCGTACGCGGCGGCGCTGGCGGAGGGCCGGTCGCCCGGTGCCGGGCGGGAGCTGCTCTCCGACGAGGACCGGCGGGTCGAGCGGATCCTGCTGGAGCTGCGGCTGCGGGAGGGCGTCGAGCTGTCGGTCCTCAGGCCGGCGGGGCTGGCCGCCGCCCGGAAGGCGCTCACCGAAGGACTGCTCGACGCGGGGCCGTACGAGGCGGGGCGGGCGGTCCTGACG
Source organism: Streptomyces nymphaeiformis (assembly GCF_014203895.1). GTDB lineage: Bacteria > Actinomycetota > Actinomycetes > Streptomycetales > Streptomycetaceae > Streptomyces > Streptomyces nymphaeiformis. The sequence goes on from NZ_JACHJY010000001.1 coordinate 504,211, forward strand.
CTGCGGGGACGGCTGCTCGCCGACGCGGTGGTGCGGGACCTGGTGGACTGAGCAAGGGCGACGCCCGGCGGTGGCTGCACCCCCGCTGTCGCGGGGAGCGGGACCTGCTCGGCCGCGTGGACGAACTGATCGACGGAACGTCTCGCCGAGGGCGGGGAAGGGTCGGGCGCCAGTCGTACAACGAGCCGACAGGAGGTCGAGGTCAGGGCACGGTCACGTGATCGATCAGCCGCTCCACGGCACCCAGGAGCTCCGGTTCCAGGTCCTTGTAGGACGTCACGCGCTTCAGGATCGCCTGCCAGACCGCGCCCGTGTTGTCCGAGGGCCAGCCGAGGGCACGGCAGACGCCCGTCTTCCAGTCCTGGCCGCGGGGGACCGCCGGCCAGGCGGGGATGCCCAGGGAGGACGGCTTCACGGCCTCCCAGACGTCGATGTACGGGTGGCCGACGACCAGGACGTGCGGGGACGTCACCCGGGCGGCGATCCTCGACTCCTTCGAGCCCGGGACCAGGTGGTCGACCAGGACGCCGAGCCGGGCGTCCGGTCCCGGGGCGAACTCCGCGACGATCGACGGCAGGTCGTCGACGCCCTCCAGGTACTCCACGACCACGCCCTCGATGCGCAGGTCGTCGCCCCAGACCCGTTCGACGAGCTCGGCGTCGTGGCGGCCCTCCACGTAGATCCGGCCCGCACGCGCCACGCGCGCGCGGGCGCCCGGGACCGCGATCGAGCCGGACGCCGTACGGGTGGGGCGGGACGGGCCCGACACCGGGCGGACCAGGGTCACCACCCTGCCCTCCAGGAGGAAGCCGCGCGGTTCCAGCGGGAAGACCCGGTGCTTGCCGAACCGGTCCTCCAGCGTCACCGTGCCCGCCTCGCAGCGGATCACCGCCCCGCAGAAGCCCGTGGTGACCTCCTCGACGACCAGGTCGGGGTCGGCCGGGATCTCCGGGACGGGAGCGGACTTCTTCCAGGGCGGGGTCAGATCCGGGTTGTAGCTGCGCATGAGCTCTGTTTCGTCCGAGGCGGCGTCAGGTCCGTGTCGTAGCCGCGCATTTGGGCGACGCTACGACACCCCGAAGCGGCGTGCCAGTTCACCGCGCTGCGCCCGGACGAACGTGGCGTCCACCACAGCCCCGTGGCCCGGCACGTACGCCGCCTCCTCGCCGCCCAGGGCGAGCAGCCGGTCCAGGGCGTCCGGCCAGCGGGACGGGATCGCGTCCGGGCCCGCCTGCGGCTCGCCCGACTCCTCCAGCAGGTCGCCGCAGAAGACGATCTCGCGCTCGCCCGGGACGCAGAGCGCCAGGTCGTGGCCCGTGTGGCCGGGCCCCACGTTCGCCAGGAGGACCTGGCGGTCGCCGAGGTCGAGCGTCCACTCGCCCGTGACCAGGTGCCGGGGGACCACCAGGACGTCCGTCGCCTCCGTCGCCGCCTGCGGGTCGAGCCCTTGCCGTACCGCGTCCCCGTACAGCTCCTCCCGGGCCCGCGCCCCGCTCAGGAGGTCGTCCGAGCCCACCGCGCCGAAGACCTCCGCCCCGGCGAACGCCGCCGTGCCGAGCACATGGTCGAAGTGCGGGTGGCTGAGTGCGATGTGCGTCACCTTGCGGCCGCCCGTGATTCCCCTCACCTGTGCGCGCAGTTCGGAGCCCTCCGCGAGCGAGGACCCCGTGTCGTACATCAGGACCGCCCGTGTCCCCAGGACCAGCCCGACCGTGGCGTCCCAGCCGGGCAGCCGTCGCCGGCCCACCCCGTCCGCGAGACGCTCCCATCCGTACGCTTCCCAATCCACGTCCATGGGGCGACGCTAACCGGTGCGGGCGCCGCCTCCTTGCCAGGAGCGATGCCCGCCGCCGTACACTGGCCGGGGGATCGCTGGCACTCGGACAGGGCGAGTGCCAAAAGCGGAGCAACCGGAACGACGACGACAGCTGGAGGTGCGCACGATGCTCAGCGAACGCAGACTCGAGGTCCTGCGCGCCATCGTCCAGGACTACGTCGGGACGGAGGAGCCCGTCGGCTCCAAGGCGCTCACCGAGCGCCACAAGCTCGGCGTGTCGCCCGCCACCGTCCGCAACGACATGGCCGTGCTGGAGGAGGAGGGGTACATCGCCCAGCCCCACACCAGCGCCGGACGCATCCCCACCGACAAGGGCTACCGGCTCTTCGTCGACCGGCTCGCCGGCGTCAAGCCGCTGTCGACCCCGGAGCGGCGGGCCATCCACAACTTCCTCGACGGAGCCGTCGACCTCGACGACGTCGTCGGGCGCACGGTACGACTGCTCGCCCAGCTCACCCGCCAGGTCGCGGTCGTCCAGTACCCCTCGCTGACCCGCTCGACCGTCCGGCACGTGGAACTGCTCTCGCTGGCCCCCGCCCGCCTGATGCTCGTCCTCATCACGGACACCGGCCGGGTCGAGCAGCGGGTCGTCGACTGCCCCGCGCCCTTCGGCGAGACCTCGCTCGCCGACCTGAGGGCCCGGCTCAACAGCCGGGTCGTCGGCCGCCGGTTCGCCGACGTGCCGCAGCTGGTGCAGGACCTCCCCGAGTCCTTCGAGGAGGTCGAGGACCGCGCCACGGTCTCGACCGTGCTCGCGACCCTCCTCGAAACCCTGGTCGAGGAGCACGAGGAGCGGCTGATGATCGGCGGCACCGCCAATCTCACCCGCTTCGGACACGACTTCCCCCTGATGATCAGGCCCGTCCTGGAAGCCCTCGAGGAGCAGGTCGTGCTCCTCAAGCTGCTCGGCGAGGCCAAGGAATCGGGCATGACCGTACGCATCGGGCACGAGAACGCCCACGAGGGGCTGAGCTCCACGTCCGTCGTCTCGGTCGGCTACGGTTCGGGCGGCGAGGCAGTCGCCAAACTCGGCGTGGTCGGACCGACCCGCATGGACTACCCCGGAACGATGGGAGCGGTACGCGCAGTGGCACGTTACGTCGGACAGATCCTGGCGGAGTCGTAAGTGGCCACGGACTACTACGCCGTACTCGGCGTGCGCCGCGACGCGTCCCAGGACGAGATCAAGAAGGCGTTCCGGAGGCTCGCCCGCGAGCTGCACCCGGACGTCAATCCCGATCCGAAGACGCAGGAACGCTTCAAGGAGATCAACGCCGCCTACGAGGTCCTCTCGGACCCGCAGAAGAAGCAGGTCTACGACCTCGGCGGCGACCCGCTCTCGGCCTCCGGCGGCGGTGGCGCGGGCGGCGGCTTCGGGGCGGGCGGCTTCGGCAACTTCTCCGACATCATGGACGCCTTCTTCGGCACGGCCTCGCAGCGCGGCCCGCGCTCGCGCACCCGCCGTGGCCAGGACGCCATGATCCGCCTGGAGATCGACCTCAACGAGGCGGCCTTCGGCACCACCAAGGACATCCAGGTCGACACGGCGGTCGTCTGCACCACCTGTTCGGGTGAGGGCGCCGCGCCCGGCACCTCGGCGCAGACCTGTGACATGTGCCGCGGCCGCGGTGAGGTCTCCCAGGTCACCCGGTCCTTCCTGGGCCAGGTCATGACCTCGCGCCCCTGCCCGCAGTGCCAGGGCTTCGGCACCGTCGTCCCGACGCCGTGCCCCGAGTGCGCCGGCGACGGCCGCGTGCGGTCCCGCCGCACCCTCACGGTCAAGATCCCGGCCGGTGTCGACAACGGCACCCGCATCCAGCTCGCGGGCGAGGGCGAGGTCGGCCCCGGCGGCGGCCCCGCCGGCGACCTGTACGTCGAGATCCACGAGACCCCGCACGAGGTCTTCCAGCGGCGCGGCGACGACCTGCACTGCACGGTCACCATCCCGATGACGGCGGGCGCGCTCGGCACCAAGGTGCCGCTGCAGACCCTCGACGGCGTCGAGGAGATCGACATCCGCCCGGGCACGCAGTCCGGCCAGTCGATCCCGCTGCACGGGCGCGGCGTCACGCACCTGCGCGGCAACGGCCGGGGCGACCTGATCGTGCACGTCGAGGTGACGACCCCGAGCAAGCTCGACGCGGAGCAGGAGCGGCTGCTGCGCGAGCTGGCCAAGCTCCGCGGCGAGGAACGGCCCACGGGGCAGTTCCAGCCGGGGCAGCAGGGCCTGTTCTCGCGGCTGAAGGACGCCTTCAACGGGCGGTAGGCGCCGGGCTGGGGGCCCGGGGGTCGTCCCCCGGGTCAGCACAGTCAGCCGGGGCAGCAGGGCTTGTTCTCGCGGCTGAAGGATGCCTTCAACGGGCGGTAGGCCTGTGAGTGTGGAAAGGGGCGGTATCCATTCATGGATACCGCCCCTTTCCATGTCCCTCCCCGCGGCATGACACGATGCCCATATGTCCCCCACCGCACTGAACGATCTCTCTCGGTTTCCGATCGTGCAGGCCCCCATGGCCGGTGGTGCCTCCTGTCCCGAGCTCGTCGGGGCCGTCTGCGGGGCCGGGGCCCTCGGTTTCCTCGCCGGCGGGTACAAGACGGCCGGAGGCCTGTACCAGGAGATCAAGCGGGTCCGCACCCTCACCGCGCGCCCGTTCGGTGTCAACCTCTTCATGCCGCAGGACGGCCGTCCCGCCGACCCCGCCGCCGTCGAGGTCTACCGGCACCAGCTCGCGGGCGAGGCCACCTGGTACGAGACCCCGCTCGGCGAGACCGACGACTCCCGCGACGACGCCTACGACGCCAAGCTGGCCATCCTCCTGGAGGACCCGGTCCCCGTCGTCTCCTTCACCTTCGGCTGCCCCGCGAAGGAGACGTTCCACGCCTTCGACCGCGTCGGTACGTACACGATCGTCACCGTCACCTCCGCCGACGAGGCCCTCGCCGCGGAGCGGGCCGGCGCCGACGCCGTCTGCGTCCAGGGCGTCGAGGCCGGCGGCCACCAGGGCACGTACCGCGACGACCCGGCCGACGAGGGCGCCCCCGGCACCGGGCTCCTCACCCTCGTCACCCAGGTCCGCGAGGCCGTCGCGCTGCCGATCGTCGCCGCCGGAGGGATCATGCGCGGCGCGCAGATCGCCGCCGTCCTCGCCGCCGGGGCCGACGCCGCCCAGCTCGGCACCGCCTTCCTCCCCTGCCCCGAGTCGGGCGCCCACCCACTGCACAAGCGGGCCCTGACCGACCCGCTGTTCACCCGGACCGCCCTCACCCGGGCCTTCTCCGGGCGCCCGGCGCGCGGCCTCGTCAACCGCTTCGTGCGCGAGCACGGGCCGTACGCCCCCGCCGCCTACCCCGAGGTCCACCACCTCACCGCCCCGCTCCGCAAGGCCGCCGCCACCGCCGGCGACGCCCAGGGCATGGCCCTGTGGGCCGGCCAGGGCCACCGCCTCGCCCGCGAACTCCCCGCCGGGCAGCTGGTCGAGGTGCTGGCCGCCGAACTCGACACCGCCCTCTCCGGCCTGGCCCACAGGAGTGCTTCATGACCGCGCCCGTCTTCGTCGTCGACACCGTCCCCGGTGCCGGGAGTTTCCTCCTGGACGGGCCCGAGGGCCGGCACGCCGTCTCCGTGAAGCGGCTGCGCGCGGGCGAGGAGCTGGTCCTCGCCGACGGGCGGGGCCGCTGGGCCGAGTGCGTGGTGGTCTCCGCCGAGGGCAAGGACGAGCTCACCGTGCGGGTCGACGAGGTCCACGAGGACCCCGAGGAGGAGCCGCGCATCACGGTCGTCCAGGCCCTCCCCAAGGGCGACCGGGGCGAACTCGCGGTCGAGACCATGACGGAGACCGGCGTGGACGCGATCGTGCCCTGGGCCGCCTCCCGCTGCATCACCCAGTGGAAGGGCGACCGGGGCCTCAAGGCGCTCGCCAAGTGGCGGTCCACCGCGCGCGAGGCCGGCAAGCAGTCGCGCCGCACCCGCTTCCCCGAGGTCGCCGACCTCATGACGACCAAGCAGCTCGCCGCGCTCCTCGCGGACGCCGACTTCGCCGCCGTCCTGCACGAGGACCGCGAGCACCCCAGCGGGACGCTCGCCACCGCCGAACTCCCGGCGAAGGGCTCGATCGTGCTGATCGTCGGCCCCGAGGGCGGGGTCTCCCCGGACGAGCTCGCCGCCTTCGAGGCCGCCGGCGCGAAGCCGTACCGCCTGGGTCGCAGCGTCCTGCGCACGTCGACGGCCGGCACGGCGGCGACGGCCCTCGTCCTGGGACGCACCGGCCGCTGGAGCTAGGGCCTGTCCGGCGGATCAGGGTCGGACAGGCCCTAGGCCTCCTCGGAGGCCGTCAGCGTGTCGTAGAGCGGCCAGGCGTCCTCCTCGCGGACGCCGTGGACGGTGGGGAGGAGGCCTCGGGTCGCGGCCTCCTCCAGGAAGCGGCGTACGACCCCGGGCATGTTCAGGTTCAGGACGTCGCCGCCGGACGAGGCCACGTCGCCCAGGCCGAAGGGGTATCCGGCCACGATGCGGCCCGGTCCATCCCGGAAGACGAGGCGCAGCTGCGCGTGAGGGTGCTCCGCGCGGCGCAGCGAGAGCACCGTCCGGCAGTCCGGGTGCCGGTGCCGGACGTTCCACAGCCACACGGTGCCGTCCACGGTCAGTCTGCGCGGCGCGCCTTCCCGTCTCATGCCGCGCACCCTACGGCCCGCGCCCTGCCGCACCCGGTGGACAGGCGCCCCCGGATGCTCCTTAGGCTGACCCGCATGGCCGACGAGTCCCCCCTCATCCGCAGTCTGCGCGCCGCCGTGGCCGCCGCCCCCGGTGATGTGCCCCTGCGCCTCCACTTCGCCGAACTCCTCCTCTCCGAGGGGCGGAACGACGAGGCCGTCGCGGAGGCGGCCGCCGCCCTCCAGCACGCGCCCGGCGACGCGGACGCGCGTGCGCTGATGGTGCGGGCGATGGGGATGCCCCCGGTGGAGTCCCCGCCCGCTCCGGTCGCGGAATCGCCCTCCTTCGACTGGGACGCCGCCGAGCAGCAGGTGCGGGACCTCGTCGGGCCCAGGTTCCTCGACGACCCGCAGGCCGAGGGGGCCGACGGGACCGCCGGGGACGCCGCCGCCTGGGACGTCGACGCCCCCGGAGCCGTACGCCTCGCCGACGTCGGGGGCATGGAGGAGGTCAAGGAGCGCCTGGAGGCCGCCTTCCTCGCGCCCATGCGCAACCCCGAACTGCGCAGGCTGTACGGCAAGTCGCTCCGTGGCGGCCTGCTCCTGTACGGTCCTCCCGGCTGCGGCAAGACGTTCATCGCGCGGGCCGTCGCGGGCGAGCTCGGCGCCGACTTCCTCACCGTCTCGCTCTCCGACGTCCTCGACATGTGGATCGGGGCCTCCGAGAAGAACGTCCACGACATCTTCGAGACCGCCCGCCGCCAGGCGCCCTGCGTGGTCTTCCTCGACGAGCTGGACGCCCTCGGCGCCAAGCGCTCGCGCACCCACCACAGCGGCCTGCGCAACGTCGTCAACCAGCTCCTCACCGAGCTCGACGGCATCGCGAGCGGCGCCGGCAACGAGGGCGTGTTCGTGCTCGCCGCGACCAACGTGCCCTGGGACGTGGACATCGCGCTGCGCCGCCCCGGCCGCCTCGACCGCACGCTGCTCGTGCTGCCGCCGGACGCCGCCGCCCGCGAGTCGATCCTCCGCTACCACCTGCGGGAGCGGCCCATCGAGGCCGTCGACCTCGGCAAGCTCGTCAGGGCCACCGAGGACTTCTCCGGCGCGGACCTCGCCCACGTCTGCGAGTCGGCCGCCGAGGCCGCGCTCCTCGACTCCGCCCGCACCGGCTCCGTACGCCTGATCACCACCAAGGACCTGCTCGGCGCGGCCAAGCAGATCAAGCCGTCCACGGAGCCGTGGTTCGCCGCCGCCCGGAACGTCGCCATGTTCGCCAACGAGGGCGGCCTGTACGACGACCTCCTCGCCCACCTCAAGCGGAAGCGCAAGCTGTGACCGCGTCCACCGCGCTCGCGCGCGCCGAGGCGCTCTACGAGACCGGGCGGTACGCGCAGGCCGGTGAGCTCGTCGCCCGGCACCTGGCGGCCGAACCGGAGGACGCCGAGGCGCTCGTCCTGCTCGCCCGCTGCCACCACCGGGCCGGCGACGGGCCGGCCGCCCTCGCCGCCGTCGACCAGGCGCTGCGGGCCCAGCCCGAGCTGCTCGGGGCCTGGCTGATGCGGGTCCACATCCTCCTCGCCGACCGGCGCTTCCCGGAGGCCGAGGTCGCCGCACGGCACTCCGTCGCACTCGCCCCGAACCACTGGGGCACCCACTACGCGCTCGGCACCGCGCTCGCCGAGCACGCCGAGTACGCGCGCACGCCCGCGCGCACCGTCGAGGCGTACGAGATCGCGCGGACCGCCGTCGGCCTCGCCCCCGAGGAGGACGCCGCCCACTTCCTGGTCGGCCTCACCGCCCAGCGGCGCGGCGACCACGCCACCGCCCAGCGCGCGTACGAGACGACCCTGCGCCTCAACCCGCACAGCAGCGAGGCCCACAACAACCTCTCGCTGCTGCGGCTGCGGCGCCGCTGGTTCCGGCGCGGTGCCTGGACGCAGGCGGCCGAGGGCTTCGTCGCCTCCGCCGCGCTCGACCTCAAGGACCGCAAGGCCCGCTACAACCTGGAGGCCATGGCCTGGAACACCGCCGCGGGGGCCCGCTGGGTCGCCCTCCTCGGCTTCGTGGCCTCCGCCGTCGCCCGCGCCGCGGTCCCCGACGGCGCGACCTGGGTCGTCGCGGCCGTGCCGCTCCTGGTCGGCGCGACCGTGGTCCTCGGCGCCTGGACCGGGTGGGGGGTGTGGATGGCCCGCCGGGTGCCGCCCCGGCTGCGCCGGCCCCTGCTCCTGGTGGCCCGCAACTGCAGGCCGGTGCTGTTCATGGCCGGGGCGGTCGGGCTCCTCGGGCTCTACTCGCTCGCCTCGCTGGCCCTGTGGTCCTTCGACCCGGGCACGGTGAGCGGCTTCGGCACGCCCCTGTTCTGGGGTGCGATCATCACGTACTGGGTGAGCCGCTCGGCGCTGAACCGTCGTATTCCGAAGGACTGATCCTGCCGTCCGCCGTCGGAGGCGGCGGATAGCATGACCGGGTAGTTGATCGTCAAGGCACGGCCAGTACATGGTCAGTGACCGGCATCAGACCGAGGAGGTCCGGGACATGGCCGGAGAGCCGCAGAGCGACTGCCTGTTCTGCAAGATCGCGGAGGGGGAGGTGCCGGCGACGATCGTGCGCGAGACGGAGACCACCGTCGCGTTCCGCGACATCAACCCGCAGGCGCCCACGCACGTCCTCGTCATCCCGCGCGTCCACTACCCCGACGCCGCGTCGCTGGCCGCCGCCGCGCCGACCGTCGCCGCCGACATACTGCGCGAGGCGGGCGAGGTCGCCGAGCAGGAGAAGATCGACGGCAGCGGATTCCGGATCGTCTTCAACACCGGCGCCGGCGCCGGCCAGACCGTCTTCCACGCGCACGCGCACGTCCTCGGCGGCCGCGGCCTCAACTGGCCCCCCGGATAAGACGTGTCCGTACGCGAACTGGTCGTCCTCGGGACCGCCAGCCAGGTCCCGACCCGGCACCGCAACCACAACGGCTACGTGCTGCGCTGGGACGGCCGGGGCATCCTCTTCGACCCCGGCGAGGGCACCCAGCGCCAGATGCTGCGGGCCGGGGTCGCCGCCCACGACCTCGACCGGATCTGCGTCACGCACTTCCACGGCGACCACTCGCTCGGCCTGGCCGGGGTGATCCAGCGGATCAACCTCGACCAGGTCCCGCACCCGGTCACCGCCCACTACCCGGCGAGCGGACAGCACTTCTTCGAGCGGCTGCGGTACGCCACGGCCTACCGCGAGACCGTGCGGCTCACGGAGGCCCCGGTGGCCGCCGACGGGCCGCTCGCCGTCACCGAGTCCTTCACCCTGGACGCCCGCCGGCTCTCCCACCCCGTCGAGTCCTACGGCTACCGGATCACCGAGCCCGACGGGCGCCGCCTCCTGCCCGAGAAGCTCGCCGCGCACGGCATCAAGGGCCCCGACGTCGGCCGGATCCAGCGCGACGGCATCCTGAACGGCGTCCCGCTCGACGAGGTCAGCGAGGTCCGGCGCGGGCAGCGCTTCGCCTTCGTCATGGACACCCGGCTCTGCGACGGGGTGCACGCCCTCGCCGAAGGCGCCGACATGCTCGTCATCGAGTCGACCTTCCTCGACGAGGACGTCCGGCTCGCCACCGACCACGGTCACCTGACCGCCGGGCAGGCCGCCGCCGTCGCACGCGACGCGGGCGTCCGGCACCTCGTCCTGACCCACTTCTCGCAGCGCTACTCCGACCCCGCCGCCTTCGAACGGCAGGCGCGGGAGGCGGGGTTCGACGGCGAGCTGAGCATTGCCCAGGACCTCATGAGGGTCCCCGTACCGAAACGAACGTGAACATGCCCGTACCCAAGGCAGAACTGCACCTCCACATCGAAGGCACCCTCGAACCCGAGCTCGCCTTCGCCCTCGCGGCCCGCAACGGCGTCACCCTGCCGTACGCGGACACCGCCGCCCTCCGCGAGGCGTACAGCTTCAGCGACCTCCAGTCCTTCCTGGACCTCTACTACAACCTGATGGCCGTCCTGCGCACCGCCGAGGACTTCACCGAACTCGCCGACGCGTACCTGGAGCGGGCCGCGGCCCAGGGCGTCCGGCACGCCGAGATCTTCTTCGACCCGCAGGCGCACACCGCCCGCGGCGTCCCGATCGGCACCGTCATCGAGGGCCTCGGGGCCTCCCTCGACCGCTCCGAGGAGCGGTACGGGATCTCCACCCGGCTCATCCTGTGCTTCCTGCGCGACGAGTCGGCCGAGTCGGCGCTCGCGACCCTGGAGGCCGCGAAGCCGTACCTGCGCCGCATCACCGGCGTCGGCCTGGACTCGGCGGAGGTCGGCCACCCGCCGGCCAAGTTCCGCGAGGTGTACGAGGAGGCCGCCCGGCTCGGCCTGCGCCGCGTCGCCCACGCGGGCGAGGAGGGCCCCGCCGCCTACGTGCGCGAGGCGCTGGACGTCCTCGGCGTGGAGCGGATCGACCACGGCCTGCGCTGCATGGAGGACCCGGAGCTCGTCGACCGGCTGGCCCGCGAGCGGATCCCGCTGACGGTGTGCCCCTTCTCGAACGTTCGGCTCCGCGTCATCGACACCCTCGCCGACCATCCGCTCCCCGCGATGATGGCGGCGGGGCTGCTCGTGACCGTGAACTCCGACGACCCGGCGTACTTCGGCGGGTACGTGGGGGACAACTTCGACGGGGTGCGGGACGCGCTGGACCTGGACCCGGAGCAGCTCCGCGAGCTGGCGCGGAACTCGTTCCTGGCGTCGTTCCTGGAGGACGACGAGCCGCGCAGGGCGCGGTACCTCTCCGAGGTGGAGGCCCACACGTTCGGTGAGGGGTAGCCGGCCGCGGGCCGGTGCGTGTGCGGGGGTGGGGGGAGACGTCTTTCTGTGCGTCCCACCCGTCACCCCACCCCCATCAGGCACACTGATCTGATCCGCACCGCGACCGGGGAGTCTGCCGTGACCACAGCAAGGGGAGAGCAGTCGCAACACGACGCCGGGGTCGACCCGTTGGTGTGCCTGCGCGAGCCCACCGACCCGGACTGCGACGTCTTCCTGACCGGCACCGTCTTCCTCGACATCATCTTCACCGGCCTCGATTCCGCCCCCGTGCGCGGCACCGAGTCCTGGGCCCGCGGGATGGGGTCGAGCCCCGGCGGCGTCGCCAACATGGCCACCGCCCTCGCCCGGCTCGGGCTCCGGACCTCGCTCGCCGCCGCGTTCGGCGACGACCACTACGGCGAGTACTGCTGGGACGCCCTGGAGCAGGGCGAGGGGATCGACCTCTCGCTGTCGCGGACCGTGCCCGGCTGGCACTCGCCCGTCACCGTCTCCATGGCGTACGAGGGCGAGCGCACGATGGTCTCCCACGGCCACGAGGCCCCGCCGCTCGACGGCGCCCTGCCCGCCTATCCGCCGCACGCGCGCGCGGCCGTCGCCTCCCTCGTGCCGGGCCGCTCCGAGGACTGGGTCGCCCAGGCCGCCCGCGGCGGCGCCAAGGTCTTCGCCGACGTCGGATGGGACGACACCGGCCGCTGGGACCTGGCCGGGCTCACCGACCTCCAGCACTGCGAGGCGTTCCTGCCCAACGCCGCAGAGGCGATGCGCTACACCCGCACCGACTGCCCCCGGGCCGCCGCCCGCGCCCTCGCCGACAAGGTCCGCTACGCCGTCGTCACCCTCGGTTCCGAGGGCGCCTACGCCGTGGACGGCGGCACCGGCGAGACCGCCGAGGTGCCCGCGATCCAGGTCTCCGCCCTCGATCCGACCGGCGCCGGGGACGTCTTCGTCGCCGGCTTCGTCACCGGCACCCTCGCCGACTGGCCGCTCGCCGACCGGCTCGCCTTCGCCGGTCTGACCGCCGCCCTGTCGGTGCAGGAGTTCGGGGGGTCGCTGTCCGCCCCCACCTGGCACGAGATCGCCGCCTGGTGGCAGCACGTCCAGGGCCACGCCCGGCAGGACCCCGAGGCGCTGCGCGGCCGCTACGCCTTCCTGGAGCGGCTCCTGCCCGCACCCGCCCGCCCGTGGCCGCTGCGCCGGGCGGTGCCGACGATCGGGTTCCGGGCCGCTCATCCGTAAACCCCTACGGTCTTGTCGGCGGCTGGTCGTAGGCTTGGTAGCCGAGAGGTTGTCGAGCAGCGAGAACCCTGCAACGGGAGGTATGTGCAGGCCACAGTGCCGGCCCATGACGCAGACACCCACAGCCCACGACGGTGCGCCCCGTGACGAGGCGCCCGAACAGGCCCGCGCCCACTTCACCGTCCCCGCGAAGCACCCCATGGTGACCGTTCTCGGCTCCGGTGACTCCCTGCTCCGTGTGATCGAGCGGTCGTTCCCGCAGGCCGACATCCACGTGCGGGGCAACCAGGTCAGCGCGGTAGGCGACGCCGTGGAAGTCGCCCTGATCCAGCGCCTGTTCGACGAGATGATGCTGGTGCTCCGCACCGGTCAGCCGATGACGGAGGACGCAGTGGAACGCTCGATCGCCATGCTCAGGGCGAGCGAGAACGGATCGGCGGAGGGCGGCGAGGAGACTCCCGCCGAGGTGCTCACGCAGAACATCCTCTCCAGCCGGGGACGCACGATCCGTCCCAAGACGCTCAACCAGAAGCGGTACGTCGACGCGATCGACAAGCACACGATCGTCTTCGGCATCGGCCCCGCCGGCACCGGCAAGACCTATCTCGCCATGGCGAAGGCGGTCCAGGCCCTGCAGTCCAAGCAGGTCAACCGGATCATCCTGACCCGGCCCGCCGTCGAGGCGGGCGAGCGGCTCGGCTTCCTGCCCGGCACGCTCTACGAGAAGATCGACCCGTACCTGCGGCCGCTGTACGACGCGCTGCACGACATGCTCGACCCCGACTCGATCCCCAAGCTCATGGCGAGCGGGACGATCGAGGTCGCGCCCCTGGCGTACATGCGCGGACGCACGCTGAACGACGCGTTCATCATCCTCGACGAGGCGCAGAACACGAACCCCGAGCAGATGAAGATGTTCCTCACCCGCCTCGGCTTCGACTCGAAGATCGTCATCACCGGTGACGTCACCCAGGTCGACCTGCCGAACGGGACGAAGAGCGGTCTCCGGCAGGTCCGCGACATCCTCGACGGCGTCCCGGACGTGCACTTCTCGATGCTCACGTCGCAGGATGTCGTCCGGCACAAGCTCGTCGGCCGTATCGTCGACGCGTACGAGCAGTACGACAGCCGCAACGGGAAGTAGCAGAAACAGCACATGTCGATCGACGTCAACAACGAGTCCGGCACGGAGGTCGACGAGCAGTCGATCCTCGACATCGCCCGCTACGCGCTCGCGCGCATGCGCATCCACCCGCTCTCCGAGCTCTCGGTGATCGTCGTGGACGCGGAGGCGATGGAGCAGCTCCACATCCAGTGGATGGACCTGCCCGGCCCCACGGACGTCATGTCCTTCCCGATGGACGAGCTGCGCCCGCCGTCGAAGGACGACGAGGAGCCCCCGCAGGGCCTCCTCGGCGACATCGTGCTCTGCCCCGAGGTCGCCACCCAGCAGGGCAAGGACGCCCCGACGCAGCACTCCATGGACGAGGAGCTCCAGCTCCTCACCGTCCACGGGGTGCTGCACCTGCTCGGGTACGACCACGAGGAGCCGGACGAGAAGGCCGAGATGTTCGGCCTCCAGGCGGCGATCGTCGACGGCTGGCGCGCGGAGAAGGGCCTCACCGGTCCGTCCCCGGCGCCGACCGTGTCCTGACCCCGATGAACGCTTCGCTCATCCTCGGCGCGGTCGCGCTGGTCATCGTCGCCTGGCTCGCCGCCTGCGCCGAGGCCGGCCTCGCCCGCGTCTCCAGCTTCCGCGCCGCCGAGGCCGTCAGGTCCGGGCGGCGGGGGGCCGAGAAGCTCGCCCAGGTCGCCGCCGACCCGACCCGCTATCTCAACGTGGCGCTGCTCGTCCGCGTCGCCTGCGAGATGGCGGCCGGCGTCCTCGTCACGTACGCCTGCCTGGAGGCCTTCCCGGAGACCTGGGAGGCGCTGCTCGTCGCGATCGCCGTGATGGTCCTCGTCTCGTACGTGGCCGTCGGCGTCTCGCCGCGCACCATCGGCCGCCAGCACCCGCTGAACACGGCGACCGCCGCCGCGTACGTGCTGCTTCCGCTGGCCCGGATCATGGGCCCGATCCCGCAGCTGCTCATCCTCATCGGCAACGCGCTGACCCCGGGCAAGGGCTTCCGCAAGGGCCCCTTCGCCTCCGAGGCCGAGCTGCGGGCCATGGTCGACCTCGCCGAGGCCGAGTCGCTGATCGAGGACGAGGAGCGCCGGATGGTGCACTCGGTTTTCGAGCTGGGCGACACCCTCGTCCGCGAGGTGATGGTGCCCCGGACCGACCTGATCTGCATCGAGCGGTACAAGACCATCCGGCAGGCCCTCACCCTCGCGCTGCGCTCCGGCTTCTCCCGGATCCCGGTCACCGGGGAGAACGAGGACGACATCGTCGGCATCGTCTACCTGAAGGACCTGGTCCGCAGGACCCACGTCAACCGGGACTCCGAGTCCGACCTGGTGTCCACCGCGATGCGGCCCGCCGCCTTCGTGCCCGACACCAAGAACGCCGGTGACCTGCTGCGCGAGATGCAGCAGGAGCGCAACCACGTCGCCGTCGTCATCGACGAGTACGGCGGCACGGCCGGCATCGTCACCATCGAGGACATCCTGGAGGAGATCGTCGGCGAGATCACCGACGAGTACGACCGGGAGCTGCCGCCCGTCGAGGAGCTCGGCGACGACCGCTACCGGGTCACCGCCCGCCTCGACATCGGCGACCTCGGCGAGCTGTACGGCTTCGGCCCCGACGAGTACGACGACGAGGACGTGGAGACCGTCGGCGGTCTGCTCGCCAAGGCGCTCGGCCGGGTCCCGATCTCCGGCGCCAAGGCGGTCGTGGAGCTTCCGGACGGACGCTCGCTGCGGCTGACGGCCGAGTCGCCGGCCGGCCGCCGGAACAAGATCGTCACCGTGCTCGTGGAACCGCTGGAACCGGAGGAGAAACCGGAATGACCCCCGACGAGCTGCGCGCCTTCTGCCTGGACTTCAACGACGCGGCGGAGGAGTTCCCGTTCGGCCCGGACGTCTCCGTCTTCAAGGTCGCCGGGAAGATGTTCGCGCTCTCGTGGCTCGACGCCGAGCCGCTGCGGGTCAATCTCAAGTGCGAGCCGGACGAGGCCGTACGGCTCCGGGAGGAGCACCCGGCGATCGCCCCCGGCTACCACATGAACAAGCGGCACTGGAACACCGTGACCGTGGGAGAGCTCCCGGACCGCATGGTCCGGGAGCTCGTCGAGGACTCGTACGACCTGGTCGTCGCCGGTCTTCCGAAGGCGGTACGGCTCCGCCTCGACAGGCCCTGACCCACGGGCGGCGCCGGAGATCAGGACCGGCGCCGCAGGCCGAGGGCGATCAGGACCGCCGCAGCCACCACGATCGCCGCGTCCAGGGCGATGACCGTGCGGACCCCCGAGAACAGGTCCTCGCCGGTGGTCGCGAGCACCCCGAGCAGTGGGATGCCGACGGTGAGGCCGACCTGCTGGGTGGTGGTGACCAGACCGGTCGCGAGACCCTGCTCCTCGTCGCGGACGCCGGAGGTGACGGTCACGCCGTACGAGATGATCGCGCCGAGGTGCAGCATCGACGCCAGGGAGACGGCGACGGTCGCCAGGACCGCGCCCGAATCCCGGCCGATGCCGAGGATCGCGGCGGTCAGCAGGCCCTGGCCGAGGAGCGAGACCACCAGGGTGCGGTGGGCGCCGAAGCGGCCGATCACCTTCGGGGTGATCATGCCGGCGAGCACCGAGAACGCGCCCTGGACGCCGAAGACGATGCCGGAGGCGAAGGCCGAGAGGCCGAGGGTCTCCTGCAGGTACAGCGTCAGGACGAAGACGATCGTCGACATCATCGAGAAGGTGACCAGGCCGCCCAGGTTGCCGAAGGCGACGGTACGGCGGCGCAGCACCGGCAGCGAGACCAGCGGGGCCGGGTGCCGGGACTCGATCACGCCGAAGGCCACGAGGAGCAGCACGCCGAGGGCGAGCGCCACGGGGACGTCCACGCCGTCGAAGCCGCGCTCGGCCGCCGTCGTCAGGGCGTAGATCAGGGAGAGCAGGCCGCCGGTGACGGTCAGCGCGCCGGGCACGTCGAGGCGGGGCCGCTCGGGGGTGCGGGACTCGGGCAGCAGACCCGGGGCGAGCGGCAGCACGATCAGGGTGAAGACGGCGAGCAGCGCCATCGTGGAGCGCCAGCCGAGGGTGTCGGTCATGACACCGCCGAGCACCATGCCGATGGTGAAGCCGAGGGACATCAGGGTGCCGGAGATGCCGAGCGCCCTGGCCCGCAGCGGGCCCTCGGGGAAGGCGGTGGTCAGCAGCGCCATGCCGGTCGGCACGATCGCCGCCGCGCCGAGGCCCTGGAGGGCGCGGCCGGCGAGGAAGGCGCCGGGGCTCCAGGCGAGGGTGGCGAGCAGGGAGGCCGCGCCGAAGAGCACCAGGCCGGAGAGGAAGAGCTTCTTGCGGCCGAAGAGGTCGCCGATCCGGCCGAACAGGAGCAGGAAGCCGCCGGAGGGCAGCGCGAAGGCGGTGACCGCCCACTGGAGGGCCGACGGGTCGAAGCGGAGGTCGGCGCCGAGGACGGGTAGGGCGACGTTCAGGACGGAGAAGTCGAGCGCCACCATGAACTGGGCGGCGCACAGGACGAAGAGGACCAGCCGGTCGCGGCGGCTGAGGGCCGGGGGAGCGGCCGGGGTGGAGACGGTGGGGGCGGTGGGGGACCCGGGCGGGGTGGTGGTCGTCGTTGCCATGCGTCCACCTTCGGCGTACGGGAACAACGCCGGGGAGCGGGAACTTATCCTGTTGGTCGCACCACCAGGCACCGCCAGCCACCGCATTGCGTCCAGGGGGAGGAAGCGCACGTGGCCGTCGCTCTCGAGAGCACCAGCGCGAAGCAGCACCGACTCGGGGAACTGCGCGAGTTCCTGATGAGCCGTCGGGCCCGGGTCAGCCCGGCCGAGGCGGGACTGCCGGACGGCGGCGCCCGCCGCCGCACCCCGGGCCTGCGCCGGGAGGAGGTCGCGGTCCTCGCGGGCGTCGGCGTCTCCTGGTACCAGTGGCTGGAGCAGGGCCGGGACATCACGGTCTCCCCGCAGGTCCTCGACTCGGTCGCGCGGGTGCTGCGGCTGAGCCCCGCCGAGCGGCGCCATCTGTACGTCCTGGCGGCGCTGAACCCGCCGGCCCTGGAGGCGGCCCCGGAGGACCGGGACATGTGCCACGGGCTGCGGCGGCTCATCGACGCGTGGATGCCGTTCCCGGCGCACATCATGGACCAGTACTGGAACACCGTCATGTACAACGACGCGGCGGCGATCGTGATGGGGATGCGCCCGGAGATCGTGCAGAACTGCCTGATCGCGTTCTTCACGGACCCGCTGTACCGCTCGCGGTCGACGCGCTGGGAGGAGATCGCGCCGAAGGTCGTCGCCCAGTTCCGCTCGGCGTGCTCCGAGTGCCCGGACGACGAGGGCTTCCGGGCGGTGGTCGAGGAGGCCAAGGAGGTCAGCCCGGAGTTCGCGGAGCTGTGGGAGCGGCGGGACATCCTGCCCGGCGGCCAGAACCGCAAGGAGATGGAGCACCCGCTGGTCGGCACGCTGGTCGTCGAGGCCACCCAGCTGAGGGTCCCGGCCCGCCCGGACCTGGTCATCGTGATGCACACCCCGCTCCCGGAGGCGGACACGGCCGAGAAGCTGGAGTGGCTGGTGTCGCCGGAGGGTCGGCGCGGGGCGATGTACCCGGTGGCGGGCTGAGACCGGAGGCGATGTGCGCGGTCGCGGGCTGAGACCTGAGCCGGTCGAGCCGGTGCTCCTGGTCGCGGGCTGAGACCTGAGCCGGTCGAGCCGGTGTACCTGGTCGCGGGCTGAGACCGGGATCGATCACGGGCTGAGACCCGCACCGGCCCCGCCCCGGCCCCGTCCTATGCTCGGCTCATGACACTCAGCAGCGAGCACGGCGACCTCGGCGCCGAGGACCTCAAGATCATCACCCTTGCGCGGAGCGCCCGCGCCCGCAACGGCGTGCCCGAGGGGGCGGCCGTACGCGACGAGACGGGCCGCACCTACGTGGCCGGCACCGTGGAGCTGGAGTCGCTCAAGCTGAGCGCGCTGCAGACCGCGGTCGCGATGGCCGTGGCCAGCGGTGCCCAGTCCCTGGAGGCGGCGGCCGTGGTGTCGAACGCCGAGGCCGCCTCCGCCGACGACCGCGCGGCGGTACGGGACCTCGGCGGCCCGGAGACCCCGGTGCTGCTCGCGGGTCCGGACGGGCAGCTGCGCGTGGCCGTCACCGCGGGCTGAGCGACGGGATCAGGACAGCGGGGGTCCGGCGGCAGGCCGGGCCCCCGCTGCTTTGTGTGTTTGTGAAGGATCACCGCACCTTCTCTTGCCTTCCCCGGCGGTCTGCGCGTCAATGACAGCGGTTCGTCCGACGGACCGTCAGATCTCCATCATCCACGCAGTGTCCGCACCCCTGCGTTCGGTATCGGAAGGGGTTCGAACTCGCCATGAGAAGCAGAAGCACCTTAGGGACCGTCGCGGTACTCACGGGGGCACTCGCCGCCGCCGGACTCGCCTTCGCCCCGACGGCCGGCGCCGTGTCGCCGGGCTCGGCGACGGCGACGTACGACTGCGGCACGTGGGGCAGCGGCACCGCCAACCTCACGGCCACGCAGAGCGGCACCGCCGCGACCATCACGCTCACGTCGGCCATCACGACGCCGGTCGGCGTCGGCGCCGACACGATCAGCTCCACCCTGACGATGGCCAAGACCGGCGGCGGCACCCGGGTCTTCACCGGGAAGAAGAACCCGGCGCTGTCCGCCGGGCAGTCCGTCAAGATCGGCCCGCTGAGCGGGACCGTGGCCTCGGGCGACAGCCTCAACTCGTACTTCGCGGGGGTCGCCCTCAAGATGGTGATCTTCGGGGTCACGGTGAACTGTGACGCGGTGACCTCGCAGTCGCCGGGTCCGTTCGTCTTCAGCTGAGCCCGCACCACCCGGACCGGTGTCGCCCTGGGCGGCACCGGTCTTCGTCGTGGCTCAAGGGTCGTGACCTGGGGAAATGCCTCACGTGTGCCGATCTTGACAGTATCTGATGGGTCATCAGTCGGTGGGATCGGATTCCATTGACTTCTCTCCGTCCGCAGCCGTCAATGGCGCCCACTCATCCCTCAGGAGGGGGCACACCCATGGCACTCACCCGATCCCGGGCGGCGTCCCGAAGACGGCGCTGGACCGCCGTCCTCGGCGTCGCCGCCCTCGCGGTCGCCGGCGGAGGCGCGCTCGCGGCTCCGGCCGGCGCGGCGACCGCCTCGCAGGCGGTGGACTTCCAGACCCGCTGCGTCCCGCCGCCGATCGCCAACATCCCGCCCATCGAGGGCACCACCACCGCCCAGATCACGGTCGACAAGCCCAGCCCCAAGGTCGGCGAGACCGTGACCGTCACCTACACGGTCACCAAGCCCGCCGCGTCCAACCCCGTCGACCTCGCGCTCCCGGCCGACATCCTGACGCCCAGCGGCAAAGTGGTCCTCGGCGGCGCCCAGAGCGGCACGGTCACCGTCACCGGCCCCAAGAAGAACCCGCCGGTCCCCGCCAAGGGCTCCTTCCCGGCCTTCTCCATGACGGGCACCTTCACCGCCACCGAGGCCGGCTCGATCACCCTCTCGCCCGGTGACTACAACATCCACACCAGCTACCTCATGGAGCTGGACACCCCCTGTACGGTGCTCAACCCGCCCGCCCCGGTCTCCGAGACGGTCGTCGCGAGCCCCGTGACCAGCCCCAACACCCGTACGCTCCAGCTCGACAACGCGTCCGGGGACCCGGGTGTCCGGGTCACCGTCACCGGCTCCAAGTTCACCCCGCTCACCGAGGTCACCGTCGTCGGCCGCGCCGGAGCGGCGGAGACCGCCGACCGGATGACCGTCACCACCGACAGCGAGGGCGGCTTCGCGGCGCGCCTGAAGGTCAACGACCCGGCGACCACCGGGATCGTGGCGTACGAGGGCGCGGCCTGGGACGCCGAGAAGGGCGCGGGTCCCGCCGCGTACAAGGTCATCGTGCCGGCGCCGCCGAACAGCCAGACGATCACCGCGGCCGTCACGCCGGGCGAGCTGTCCATGACCCAGGCCGGCGACGCCGTCCAGCTGTCCTCCGTCGACTTCGGCGCGGGCGGCGCGGCCACCGGCGCCCTGCAGACGGTGACCGTCAAGGACTTCCGCGGCGGCCCCGCCGGCTGGTCCCTGACGGGCAAGGTCACCGACTTCACCGGCCCCGGCGGCTCCATCGGCGCCGGGAACCTCAGCTGGACCCCCGCCTGCACCGCCAAGGCCGGCAGCCCCAGCGCCTGTGCGGCCGGCTCGGCCGGACCCGTCGGCAGCGGCGGCGCGACCCTCGCCTCCACGCCGAACGGCACCCTCACGGGCGGTGAGTTCACCGTCGACGCGGGCCTCTCCCTCGACGTCCCGGCGTTCACCGCGCCCGGCTCGTACGCGGGCGTGCTCACGCTGACCCTGTCCTGACCGCCCCGCGGGCCGGACGCGCACCCGGCCGGCCCGCTCCGATCGGCATCGGAGCCCGAGCCCGATCCGATCCGAGCCCGATCCGTACCCGTCACCGATCCGTACCCGTCACCAACCCGCACCCGTCTCCGATCCGCACCCCGGGGGGTTCCGCACCCGTGCGCACGAAGCCGTACGTCCTCCTCCTGAGCACGCTGAGCACGCTCCTCGTGCTGCTCGGCCTCGCGCCGGGCGCCCAGGCCGCCGAGAACGGCGAGTGGGCCGTCTACCCGGCCGCCTCCCGGCTCGGCGGCCGCCCGTACTTCTACCTCTCCGCCGACCCCGGCACGACGCTCACCGACCGCGTCACCGTCGCCAACAAGACCTCCGCCCCCCTCACCTTCCGGCTGTACGGCGCCGACGCCTACAACACCGACCGGGACGGCGGCTTCGCCGTCCGCACCCAGCGGGAGAAGCAGACCGGGGCCGGTGCCTGGATCAAGCCCGAGCGGACCCGGATCACGGTCCCCGCCCGCTCCGCCGTCACCGTCCCCTTCACCCTGACCGTCCCCGCCGATGCCGACCCCGGCGACCACCCCGGAGCGCTCGTCGCCCTCGACGAGCGGATCGCCCCGGGCGGCAAGGGCTCCGTCGCCGTCGGCGTCCAGCGCGCGGTCGGCGCCCGCGTCTACCTCCGGGTCAACGGGCCCACCGTCCCCGCCCTCGCCGTCGAGGACGTCGCCCTCGACCAGGACCGGCCGCTCGTCCCCGGCACCCGCACGAGCAGCGCCCTCGTCTCGTACACCCTGCACAACCGGGGCAACGTCACCCTCAACCCCAAGGTCGTCCTGAAGGCCCAGGGCCTTTTCGGCCGCACCCTCCTCGACCGCGACCTGGCCAGGGTCCCCGCCGAGCTGCTGCCCCGGCAGAAGATCCGGCTCACCGAGCGCTGGAGCGGCTCCCCGCAGTTCGACTGGGGTGACATCACCCTCACCGCCACCGCGAAGGACGTGAAGGAGACCGGCACCGTGTCCTTCCTGGCGCTGCCCTGGCTCGTCGCCTCGGTCCTCGTCGTGGGCGGCGCGGCCGGGCTCTTCGGCCTGCGGATACGCCGCCGCCGGGCACTGAGTGCGTGACGCGGGCGCTCATCGGGGACAATGGCCCCCATGAGCGCTCGCAACCAAGAAACCGAAGCCGTCCACCGGGCCGGCTTCGCCTGCTTCGTCGGCCGCCCCAACGCGGGCAAGTCCACCCTCACGAACGCTCTGGTCGGCCAGAAGGTGGCCATCACCTCGAACCGGCCGCAGACCACCCGGCACACCGTCCGCGGCATCGTGCACCGCCCGGACGCGCAGCTGATCCTGGTCGACACCCCCGGCCTCCACAAGCCGCGCACCCTCCTCGGCGAGCGGCTCAACGACGTCGTGCGCACCACCTGGGCCGAGGTCGACGTCATCGGCTTCTGCCTGCCCGCCGACCAGAAGCTCGGCCCCGGCGACCGCTTCATCGCCAAGGAGCTCGCCGAGATCAAGAAGACCCCCAAGGTCGCGATCGTCACCAAGACCGACCTGGTGGACTCCAAGGCCCTCGCCGAGCAGCTCATCGCCATCGACCAGCTCGGTCGTGAGCTGGGCATCGAGTGGGCGCAGATCGTCCCCGTCTCGGCCGTCGGCGACAAACAGGTCCAGCTCGTCGCCGACCTGCTCATCCCGCTCCTGCCGGAGTCCCCGCCGCTCTACCCGGAGGGCGACCTCACGGACGAGCCGGAGCAGGTCATGGTCGCGGAGCTGATCCGCGAGGCCGCGCTCGAAGGCGTACGGGACGAGCTGCCGCACTCGATCGCGGTGGTCGTCGAGGAGATGATCCCGCGGGAGAACCGCCCGGCGGACCGGCCGCTGCTCGACATCCACGCGAACGTGTACATCGAGCGCCCCAGCCAGAAGGGCATCATCATCGGCCCCAAGGGCAGCCGCCTCAAGGAGGTCGGCATGAAGTCCCGCAAGCACATCGAGGCGCTCCTCGGCACCCCGGTCTTCCTCGACCTCCACGTGAAGGTCGCCAAGGACTGGCAGCGGGACCCGAAGCAGCTGAGGAAGCTCGGCTTCTAGTTTCCGATCTTCTGGGCGGCGGCCGGGCGCGCGTGTCAGCATGGCGCCGTGACAGAGATCGTCAAGGGGGGAAACCTGCCGGTCCCCGGGCAGGTGTGGCGGATCGCGGTCGTCCGGCGGGCCGCCGGTGACGGGGTGCCGGAGGTCGACGCCTCGGCGCTGCTGCTCGACGCCTCGGGCCGGGTCCGGGGCGACGGCGACCTCGTCTTCTACAACCAGCCGGCGCACGCGTCCGGCGCGGTGCGCCTGCTCGGGCAGGTGCGGGACGAGGAGCCGCGGGTCGCCGACTGGCTGGAGATCGACACCACGCGCGTGGAGCCCGCCGTCCAGCGCATCGTGATCACCGCGTCCAGCGACGACGGGACGTTCGGCCAGGTGCCGGGGCTCCACATACGGACGACCAGCGCCGCCACCGGCGAGCAGCTGGCGCTGTACGAGGTCGACGACGCGAGCACCGAGACGGCGTTCGTGCTCGGCGAGTTCTACCGGCGCGACGGGGCGTGGAAGTTCCGGGCCGTGGGCCAGGGGTACGACTCCGGGCTCGTCGGCCTCGCCGAGGACTTCGGCATCGAGGGCCGGGACCCGGAGCCCGGCGCCGGTGAGCCCGCCCCCGCCGACGAGCCCCCTTCCTCCGGCGCGGTGCCGGAGGCCATCCCCGAGGAGCTCCTGGCCAAGGTCCGGGAGGCCGAGGCCGCCGTCCGGGCCCAGGCCCAGGCCCGGGTCCCCGTCCAGAGGCCCGTGCGCGTCGGCCCGCAGTCGGACGCCGAGCTCTTCGGAGGGGACTTCCCGGAGTTCGTCCGCAGCGGCAAGGGCAGGACGACCCTCACGGTCGACGTGCCGATCCCGGCCGGTTACGTCGTGGTCGACTCCACCCGGGCCGGCGAGGGCTACTTCTGTGTGGAGAGCCTCGACGAGAAGGGCGAGGCCAACGGTCTGCTGGCGAACACGCTCCTGGAGGACTACGAGGGCCGCGGGCTGCTGCGGTACGACGGCAAAAGCCCGCTGCGCCTGCGCGTGAGCGCCGGCGCCGGCGCGTGGACGCTCGCCGTCCGGCCGGTCGGCACCGTGGAGGAACTCGGCCGCCGCGCCCGGGGAAGAGGCGGCGACGTGCTGCTGTACACGGGTCCGGCCGGTCACCTCTCCTCCCGGCTTCGCACGGGGTTCGACCACGCGTACTTCCTCGTCCAGGGCCACGAGCCGGACGGCAGCGATCACCTGCTCGCCAATGTGGCGAGCAGGCTCCCCCGGGACGGCTGCCCGCTGCCCGAGGGGCCCCTGCTCGTGCAGGTCGAGAGTGCCGACGGCGACTGGTCCCTGGAGGTCCGCCCGCCCCGCCAGAGCAGGTTCTGGCGCCGCGACGCCCGTTAGGCGCCTTCCTTGAGGACCCTCGTCACGAGGGTCCTCTGGGCGTCCGTGAGCCGGGGGTCGCGGCACCGGACCGTGCGGTCGTCGACGGTGATCTCGTACGAGAAGCCGTCGGGCACGCCCTTGACCTCGCCGTCGCCCTCCGCGAGGACGGTGGCGGCCAGGGACTCCCACTCGGGGTCCGAGACCACCACCTCCGCCGACCGCTCGATGCCCGCGAAACCACCCGTGCGCCGCACTCGAATCCGCATGGGCCCCTGTCTACCAGCCGGTCACTCGACGGGCACCCCCACCGCCGTCCACGCCTTCAGGACGGCCTGGATCTCCTCCCCGTCGCCGTAGCGCGCCTTCGCCGCCGCGACGGTGGCCCGCGCGAACTCGGAGAAGCGGGCCTCCTCGGTCAGCGTGCCGCCGGTCATCACGTCGTACCAGATCTGTCCCGCCCGCTCCCAGGCGTTCCCGCCGAGCTCGGTGGCCAGCAGGTAGAAGGCGTGGTTGGGGATGCCGGAGTTGATGTGCACACCGCCGTTGTCGGAGCCGGTGCGCACGTAGTCGGCCATGGTCGCCGGCTGCGGGTCCTTGCCGAGGACGTCGTCGTCGTAGGCCGTGCCGGGCTCCTTCATGGAGCGCAGCGCGACCCCGTTGTCGATGGCGGGACCGAGGAGCCCGGCGCCGATCAGCCAGTCGGCCTGAGCGGCCGACTGGCCCAGCGCGTACTGCTTCACGAGCGAGCCGAAGACGTCGGACACCGACTCGTTGAGCGCCCCGGACTGGCCGAAGTAGGCGAGGTTCGCGGAGTGCTGGGTGAAGCCGTGCGCGAGCTCGTGGCCGATGACGTCGACGGGGATCGTGAAGTCGAGGAACAGCTCGCCGTCGCCGTCGCCGAACACCATCTGCTCGCCGTTCCAGAACGCGTTGTCGTACTTCTCGTCGAAGTGGACGCTCGCGAGGAGCGGCATGCCGGCGCCGTCGATCGAGCGGTGGCCGTAGGCCTTCGCGAAGAGGTCGAAGGTCGCGCCGAGCCCGGCGTGGGCGCGGTTGACGGTGGCGTCCTTCACCGCCGCGTCCCCCTCCTCGCGCACGACGACGCCCGGCAGGTCGGTGCCGTGCCCGGCGTCGTAGATGGTGCGCTTCGGCGTGTCGGAGGGCTCGGCGTCCGCGGGGGCGGCGGGCCCCTGCGTACGTGCCGCGCGCTGCGCCGTGTCCACCAGGAGGGTGCGTCGGGCGGCCTCGGCGACCGCCGGGTCGTCGGACGCGGAGAGCCGCTCCAGGATGTGCGGCGGGACGATCGTGCAGAAGGCAGACGAGTGCTGATTCATCTCTCGAATGTGGCACTGCGTGATGTCACTGTCACGGGTTGGGACGAGGATTGGCGAAATGGAGTGATGGGTCACCTTTCGACCTTGACGTGGTGGCCGTCCCGCATACTGAAACAGGACGTCCGCCTTCCACGGACCTGGGCTATGGTGACGCACATCATGCGTTTCGGGCTGCTTCTCCTTAGCTGCCGCGGCGAGGGCCTGTAGTCGTAGGCCGACCCCCTCCCCGCGGGACCTGGTGTTGCGTTCGACAGTCGGCCGTCCTTCTTGCTGGACCCGAGGAGCCCTACGCAATGTCTCAGTCGCCTTTCGTCAGCCGCCCGACGCCCGTCACCAACGCGACCCACACGCAGCAGCCGTCCGGGATGCCGATCCACAAGTACGGCCAGTACGAGGCCGTGGTCATCCCCGACCGGACCTGGCCCGAGAAGCGCATCACCAAGGCGCCCCGCTGGCTGTCCACCGACCTGCGCGACGGCAACCAGGCCCTGATCGACCCGATGTCCCCGGCCCGCAAGCGCGAGATGTTCGACCTGCTCGTACGCATGGGCTACAAGGAGATCGAGGTCGGCTTCCCGTCCTCCGGCGAGACCGACTTCGCGTTCGTGCGCTCCATCATCGAAGAGGGCGCGATCCCGGACGACGTCACCATCTCCGTCCTGACCCAGGCCCGCGAGGACCTGATCGAGCGGACCGTGGAGTCCCTGAAGGGCGCCAAGCGCGCCACCGTCCACCTGTACAACGCCACCGCGCCCACCTTCCGCCGGGTCGTCTTCCGCGGCTCGAAGGAGCAGATCAAGCAGATCGCCGTGGACGGCACGCGCCTGGTGATGGAGTACGCGGAGAAGCTGCTGGGCCCGGAGACCACCTTCGGCTACCAGTACAGCCCCGAGATCTTCACCGACACCGAGCTGGACTTCGCCCTGGAGGTCTGCGAGGCCGTCTGTGACGTCTGGCAGCCGGGCCCGGGCCGCGAGATCATCCTCAACCTGCCCGCCACCGTGGAGCGTTCGACGCCGTCCACGCACGCGGACCGGTTCGAGTGGATGTCCCGGAACCTGACCCGCCGCGAGCACATCTGCGTCTCCGTCCACCCGCACAACGACCGCGGCACCGCCGTGGCGGCCGCCGAGCTGGCGATCATGGCCGGCGCCGACCGCATCGAGGGCTGCCTGTTCGGCCAGGGCGAGCGGACCGGCAACGTCGACCTGGTGACGCTGGGCATGAACCTGTTCTCGCAGGGCGTCGACCCGCAGATCGACTTCTCCCAGATCGACGAGATCCGCCGTACCTCCGAGTACTGCAACCAGATGGAGGTCCACCCGCGCCACCCCTACGCGGGCGACCTGGTCTACACCGCCTTCTCCGGCTCCCACCAGGACGCCATCAAGAAGGGCTTCGACGCCATGGAGGCCGACGCGGCCGCCCAGGGCAAGACCGTCGACGAGATCGAATGGGCCGTCCCGTACCTGCCGATCGACCCGAAGGACGTCGGCCGCTCCTACGAGGCCGTCATCCGGGTCAACTCGCAGTCCGGCAAGGGCGGCATCGCGTACGTCCTGAAGAACGACCACAAGCTGGACCTGCCGCGCCGGATGCAGATCGAGTTCTCGAAGATCATCCAGCAGAAGACCGACACCGAGGGCGGCGAGGTCACGCCGGCCGCGATCTGGGCCGTCTTCCAGGACGAGTACCTGCCCAACCCGGACAACTCTGCGGCTCGTTGGGGGCGCATCCAGCTGCGCTCCGGCCAGTCGACCTCCGACACCGACGGCACGGACACGCTGACCGTCGAGGCGGTCGTCGACGGCGTCGACACCGTCCTGACGGGCTCCGGCAACGGTCCGATCTCCGCGTTCTTCGCCGCGCTGCAGGCCATCGGCGTCGACGCCCGCCTGCTGGACTACCAGGAGCACACCATGAGCGAGGGCGCCTCCGCGCAGGCCGCCTCGTACATCGAGTGCGCCATCGACGGCAAGGTCCTGTGGGGCATCGGCATCGACGCCAACACGACCCGCGCCTCCCTGAAGGCGGTCATCTCGGCGGTCAACCGCTCCGCGCGCTGACCCCCGGTCCCCGAGCCGCCCCGCACCCCGCGAAGGGGTGCGGGGCGGCTCGTCTTCGTGACCTGCGTCACGGTTTCAGGTTCGCTTAAGGAAGATTGCTCAGGCATGCCGGAATCGGCGGCATATGAGGTGAGTTGACGCCACATCAGCGTCTGGCGGAAGGTCGGCTCGTCCACTCGGACACTCCCTCCCCGCACTCCCGACCTGGAGCTCGCATGCGCACGTCCGCCGCCGTGGCCGCCGTTCTCGCGGTGACCGGTGCCGCCCTCGGCTGGGCCCCCACCGCCTCCGCCACCACCACGGAGTGCGCGTCGCAGCCGCTCGGCACGGCCGGCCTGTACGCCGAGTTCGTCGAGAAGGACTCCGTCCGCCACTCGGACTCCGAAGGCGCGGTCGCGGTCGGCGGCGACGCGACGTTCGGCGACCCGAAGCAGCCCTCCGGCTTCTCCATCGGCCACAAGCTCACCGGTGCCGACCTCGCGAAGCTGCCCGGCGGCCACAGCCTCGTCGTCGGCGGCACGCTGTACGCGAACCAGGTCGTCCTCGACAACGGCACCGGCGTCGCGGGCAAGGTCGTCGACCGCTCCACGCCCGGTCAGGGCTTCGGCGTCGACGGGAACAAGGTCGCGGAAGGCGCGTCCCCGGTCGACTTCGCGAAGGAGTTCGCGCGGCTGCGGACCCTGTCCACCGGCTGGGCCGCGACGCAGCCCAACGGCACGGTCGCCGCCGCAGGCGACGGCCTCTTCCTCACCGGCGCCGACAGGAAGCTCAACGTCTTCGCCGTGAACGCCGCCGACCTGGAGAAGGTCCGGGCGATCACCCTGGACGTCCCGGCCGGCTCCTCGACCCTCGTGAACGTGCTCGGCACCTCGTACGACATGAGCACCTCGGCCACGTACGGCGTCTACTACAAGAACCTCGACGGCGGTGCCCCCGTCATCGACGACTACGCCGTCCCGCGCGACGAGTACCGCCAGATCCGCTCCCGGCTGCTGTGGAACTTCCCGCAGGCCGAGAGCGTGAAGAAGAACTACACCTCTTGGCCGGGCACGATCCTCGCCCCCAACGCCAAGGTCGAGATGGGCGGCAAGGGCATAGGTCCCGGCCACGTCAACGGCTCCGTGATCGCCGAATCGCTGACGACCGTCCCCGGTGCCGAGACCCACCAGATGAACTTCACCGGCTGCCTCCCCGGAGGGACGACGCCCGGCCCGGTCGTCACCCCCGGGACGCCCGAGCCGACCGACACCCCCGTCCCCACCGCGCCGGCCACCCCCGAGCCCACCCCGAGCCAGGGCGGCGCGACGCCCGGCGCCCCGGAGACCCCTTCGGCCCCTTCCACCTCGGCGTCCCCGTCCGCCCCGGGCGAGACCACCCCCGGCGGGACGGCGACCCCGGCGCCCTCCGCCACCCCGGAGGGTGATCTCGCGACGACCGGTTCGGCCATCGGCCCCGGAGCGATCGGCGCCGCCGTGGCGGCCGTCGCCGTCGGCGGAGGCTTCCTGGCCTTCGCGAAGCGCCGCCGCCGCGCTTCCTGAGGCCTTCCGGCACGGTGACGTGTCTCGGCCATCTCCGGGGCGAAGTCCTGACGGGGTGCTGACGCCACATCGAGGATGTGGCTAACATCACGCCAACGCCGGCAGTGCAGCCGGGCCGTTGAGGAGGTGCGTGTGCGGTCTGCCCGGAATTCACGTGGTGGGAAAGTGGGCATCTGCGGAATCCGCACCTCCTGGAACACCGTCGGAGACGGCGAGTTCTTCTGCGAGGAGTGCGGGGGCGACCGGAACTACCGGCGCCGCACCGGCCGCCGCAGGTTCGCCGTCCTGGGCGTCCCCGTCCTGCCCCGGGGCTGTACCGGCCCCGTCGTCGAGTGCGCGGCCTGTCACACGCACTTCGGTACGGAGGTGCTCGACCACCCGACGACGAGCCGCTTCTCCGCGATGCTGCGCGACGCCGTGCACACCGTCGCCCTGGCCGTCCTCGCCGCCGGCGGCACCGGCTCCCGCGAGGTCCTGGACCGGGCCGTCACCGCGGTCCGGTCCGCCGGCTTCGCCGAGTGCACGGCCGTCCAGCTCGTCGACCTCGTCGAGGCACTGGAGGCCGACACCGGACGCTTCATGCCCGAGGTGAACCCCGAGGGGACGCTCCTCTCGATCGAACTCCACGAGGCCCTGGAGCCGCTCACCCCGCACCTGTCGCCCGCCGGGCGGGAGTCGATCCTCCTCCAGGCCGCCCGGATCGCCCTCGCGGACGGCGCGTACACCCCGTCCGAGACGGAGGTCCTGGGCACGGTCGGCAACGCCCTGTCCCTGGCTCCGGAGGACACGGTCAGACTCCTGGCCTCGGCGCGGACGCTGGCGTAGGGCGCCGCCCCCGCTGCCGTGCGGGCAATCGTCCCGCAGGGCGAGGGGGGTCCTCCCTCGCCCCAGCGGAACGATTTCCCACAACGGGGGTGGGCACCGCCCCAAGCCGCTCGAACACCGCCCGCGCCGCGGACAGCTCCCCGCGGGCCCCCGTCGCCGCGAGCCGCACCCGTACCCGCGCCGCCTCGTACGGCACCCCCAGCCCCAGCCACCCCCCGAGCGCCCGGCGCAGCAGACGTCGTGCGGGCTCCGGGCGGGACTCGGCCAGGGCCACCGCGCCCCGCGCCGTGTCCGCCATCGCCCGCAGCAGCGGTACGTCCCCGGCCAGTACCTCCAGCTCCGCCGCCGCGCCCGCCGCCCCCGGCACGTCACCGACCGCGAGGGCCACCTCGGTGCGGGCGGCGAGCAGCCGGGCCCGGCCGAGGAGGTCGTGGCCGGAGTCGCAGGCGAGCGCCAGACCGACGCCCGCCACCGCCGCCTCGACCCGCCCCTGCGCCAGGCGCAGCAGCGCGAGCCCCGGCTGCGGGATCCGGCCCAGCTCGTGCGCGTGCGCGTACGAGACGGCGGCCTCCTCCAGACGGCCCTGGCGCCGCTGGACGTCCCCGGCCGTGTAGTACGCGGCGGCCGCCGCCCCCAGGCAGTCCACCGACACCTCCCGGCACGCCTGCCGTGCCTCCGCCTCCGCGAGCGCCCACGCCCCGAGGAGGTCGAGGACCGCGACCCGGTGCGCCCGGCAGACGCCCCGGAAGGGGTTCTCTCCTGAGGGCGTGACGCCCAGCGGCGGCGGCTCGGCGGGCCGGCGGCCCGTCCAGGGCGGGGAGCACCATTCCATCGCCGCGTTCGTCCACTCCACCGCGCGGGCGAGGTCCGCGGACCGCATGCACAGGTCGATGGCCAGGCAGTACAGCAGGCCGGTGAACATGCCGCTCAGCTCGCCCGCCGTCACCGCGCGCATCGCCTCGTCGAGCTGCGCGAACCCCTCGGCACGGCGGCCCTGGGCCAGCAGGACCGAGGCCTCGGCCTGGCGGCTGAGCGCGAGGAGGTCCGGGCCGCCGGAGCGGACGGCCGGCCCGGTCATGCGGCGGATCGCCGCGAGGGCGGACGCGCGGTCACCGCGCGCGGTGGCCTCCTCGGCGTCCGTCCAGGCGACGAAGCACTGCTCCGGGCAGGGCGGCAGGTCGTCCAGGTGGTGGTGCGCCCGATGCAGCCATCCGGCGGCCGCCGCGGGCCGGCCGAGACCCTTGTACTCGTGGTGCAGCCACCAGGAGGCGAGCCCCGCACCCCGGTGGTCGCCACCCGCCACGTACGCCGCGTGGGCCCGCAGCCGCGAGGCCACGGACTCGTCCACGTGGCCCGACCACCAGGCCGCGTCGGCGAGCGTCATCAGGTCGTCGGCGGTCAGCGCCCGCGAGGGGTGCGCGTCATGGGCGCGCAGCAGCTCGTACGCCTCGGACCAGGCCTCCCGGGCCGCCGCGTCCCGGGCCTGCCCGAGCCGGTCGATCGCGGGTGCGGACACGGCCCTCACCTCCTCCGGGTCCTTCCAGGTTATGAGCGCGCGCGACCCCGGGCCCGTCGGAAGCCGAGCGTGGGAGGCGCCGCCGTATCCGCTCCCGCACGCGCGCGCGTACCCGCTCCCGTACTCCCCAGGGAGTAATCACCCCCGCTCACCGCCCCCGGGAGTACCCCCCACCTCCCTCGTCAGCGCGACGAATTCGCCCTCGGGCGACGGGAGTCTGGGAGCGAACCCAAGAGGACCGATGGAGGGAGGCCCGTGATGGAGGGCCGTCAGAGGATCGTCGGCTGGGGGGTGCTGGCCCTGTGGGTGATCGTGATCGCCCTCGCCGCACCCCTCGCCGGAAAGCTCGGCGACGTCCAGCGCAACCGCGCCGTCGACTACCTGCCGGCGAGCGCCGACTCGACGCAGGTCGCGAAGATCACCGAGCAGCTGCCCGGCGGGGACTCCACCGACCTCGTGCTCGTCTACCACCGCGAGGGCGGACTGACCGCCGCCGACAAGGCCACCGCCGCCCGGGAGGTGCGGGAGGTCACCGCCGCGCACCCGCTCCTCTCGACCCCGCGGCCCGTGCCCTCCGAGGACGGCAGCACCCTCCTGTACGCCGTGTCGAGCACCGAGCCCGGTGCGGACGAGACGGCCAGGGACGCCTTCGTCCACGACGTCCGCGAGACCGTGAGCGGCGAGGTCGGCGGCCCCGGCGCCCTCGCCACCGACGCGAGCGAGGTCTACGGCTCCCTCGACGGCCCGCTGCTCTACACGACCGTGGCCGTCGTCGCGATCCTCCTGATCGTCATCTACCGCAGCCCGGTCCTCTGGCTCGTGCCGCTGGTCGTCGCCGGCGTCGCCGACTTCCTCTCGACGGCCGTCGCCTACGCCCTCCACCAGGGCTTCGACATCAGCGTCTCCGGCCAGAGCACGAGCGTCATGACGATCCTCGTCTTCGGCGCGGGCACCGACTACGCCCTGCTCCTCGTCTCCCGCTACCGCGAGGAACTGCGCCGGACCCCCCGTCCGTACGACGCGATGGCCGCCGCCCTGCGCGGCTGCGGGCCCGCCGTCCTCGCCTCCTCCGGGACCGTCGCCCTCGGCATGTTCTGCCTGCTCGCCGCCGACATGAACAGCAGCCGGGGCATGGGGCCCACGGCCGCCGTCGGCGTCCTGTGCGCGCTCGTCGCGATGACGACGCTGCTGCCCGCCCTGCTCGTCGTCCTCGGCCGACGGGTGTTCTGGCCGCTGATCCCGGCGTACGGCAGCGAGCCGAAGGCCGCGCGCCGTTCGCTCTTCGCCGCGATGGGCTCCTCGGCCGGCCGGCGCCCGCTCGCCGTCCTCGTCACGGGCACCGCCGCCCTGGCCGCCCTCGCCCTCGGCGCGCTGAACATGCCCGGAGACGTCAAGCAGGAGGACTCCTTCAGCTCCACCCCGGAAGCGGTCGCCGCGATGAAGACGCTGGCCGCCGCGTACCCGGAGATGAGCACCCAGCCCCTCACCGTCGTGGCGCCGACCGCCGCCGCCACGCGCGCGCTGGACACCGCGCGGGCGACCGGGGGAGTCGTGCGGGCCGAGCGCGGCCGCAGCGGCGGCGGCTGGACGGAGATCTCCGTCGTCGCCGCGCACCCGCCGCAGTCCGCCGGCGAGACCGCGACCATCCGGGAGCTGCGCTCCGCGCTCGGCGAAGGGGTGTACGTCGGCGGGTCCAGCGCCGAACAGCTCGACATGACCGACACCGAGGCCCGCGACCGGAGGATCGTCGTCCCGCTCGTCCTCCTCGTCGTGACGATCGTGCTGGTAGCGCTGCTGCGCAGCCTCGTCGCGCCGCTGATCCTGATCGCCGCGGTCGTCGCCGTCTGGGGTGCGGCCCTCGGCATCGGCGCCCTCGTCTTCGAACCTCTCTTCGGCTACGCGGGCAGCGACCCGGGCCTGCCCCTGCTCTCCTTCGTCTTCCTCGTCGCCCTCGGCGTCGACTACGGCATCTTCCTCATGCACCGGATGCGCGAGGAGTGCCTGAACGGCAGCGATCCGGCCGCCGCGGCCCTGACCGCCCTGCGCACGACCGGCGGCGTGATCGCCTCGGCGGGGCTCGTCCTGGCCGCCACG
The DNA here is from genome assembly GCF_014203895.1 of Streptomyces nymphaeiformis. GTDB lineage: Bacteria > Actinomycetota > Actinomycetes > Streptomycetales > Streptomycetaceae > Streptomyces > Streptomyces nymphaeiformis. The sequence goes on from NZ_JACHJY010000001.1 coordinate 538,065, forward strand.
TTCGCGGTCCTCGTCAACATGCCGATGGTGCCGCTGGCGGAGCTCGGCTTCGTGATCGCGGTCGGCGTCCTGCTCGACACCTTCCTGGTCCGCACCTACCTCGTCACCAGCGCGAGCGTCCTGCTCGGGCGGAAGGTGTGGTGGCCGGGTCCGCTGGCCGCGAAGCCCGCGTCAACACCGGGCTCAGGGTCGGAGCCGGAGCCCGTACGGGTCTGACCGGGGGCGGGTGGGGGGCTTCCCGGACTGTCAGGAGCCCCTGCCCGCAGGGAGGATGAACGCCATGGACTTCGCAGAGGATGAACACCATGGATTTCGCAGCGGCATTGACCCGTGACCCGAAGGCGGCGCCGTACCCGGTACGGCGCGACGCCACCGTCGCCGCCGCCTTCGCGGTGGTCGCGGTCGCCCTCGCGCTGGCCGTCGACGACGGCCGGCGGCCGGACGCCGTCGGCTGGGTGCTGCTGCTCGCCGCGCACGTCCCGCTGGCCTGGCGGCGGAAGGCGCCGATGCCGGTGCTGGTCGCCGTGGTGGCCTGTGTCGTGCCGTACCACGCGATGGACTTCATGCACCTGGCGCCGATACCGGCCTCGCTGACCGCGCTCTACACGGTCGCGTCCACCGGCCGCGTGAAGCGCACGGTGATGGTGGGCCTCGCGGTCACGTGCGTCACGCTCACCATGCAGCTCTGCGTCAACCCGCACCGGCTGGTGGACCTGCTCAGGAACTCCGGCTGGGTGATCGCCGTTCTCGTCTTCGGCGCGAGCATCCGGCTCTACCGGCAGCTCGTGGCGAGCGTGGTGGAGCGGTCGGAGCGCGAGGCGGAGCGGAAGGTCGCCGAGGAGCGGCTGCGGATAGCCAGGGACCTGCACGACCTCCTCGCGCACTCGATCACCCTGATCGGCGTGCAGACCTCGGTCGCCGCGCACCTCCTGGTCGCCGACCCGGACCGGCTCGACCGGGACGCGCTCGTCCAGGCGCTCGACGGGATATCCGAGACCTGCCGGGACGCCCGCGCGGAGGTCCGCACGACCCTGGACGTGCTGCGCGCCGACCCGGAGGGCCCGCTGCCGGATCTGGCCTCGCTGCCCGATCTCGTACGGTCCTCGGGCGCGGACCTGACCGTGCGGACCGGCGAGGCGAAGGTCCCGGCGGCGGTCGGCGCGGCCGCGTACCGGATCGTGCAGGAGTCGCTGACCAACGCCGTCCGGCACGGGGGTCCGGACGCGGCGGTACGGGTCGATGTCGGGCTCGCGCAGGAGGTGCTGACGGTACGGGTCGTCGACGACGGCACCGCCCCGGGCGGTACGGGCGGCTCGGGGTACGGGATCCTCGGGATGCGGGAGAGAGCCAGGAGCGTGGGCGGCACACTGACCGCCGGCCCGCGCGACGGCGGGGGTTTCGAGGTCGCGGCGGCGCTGCCGCTCGCGGGGAGGGAGGTGACGGCGTGATCAGGGTCCTGCTGGCGGACGACCAGACGCTCGTCCGGGCGTCGTTCGCGATGCTCGTCGACTCGGCGCCGGACATGGAGGTCGTGGGCCAGGCGGCCAACGGCAAGGAGGCGGTGGAGCTGGCCCGTTCGGCCCGGGCGGACCTGGTCGTCATGGACGTCCGGATGCCCGAACTGGACGGGATCGGGGCGACGCGCCTGATAGCCGCCGACGAGGACCTGGCCGGGGTGAAGGTCCTCGTCCTCACCACGTACGACACGGACGAGCACGTGGTGGAGGCGCTGCGGGCGGGTGCGTCGGGCTTCGTGGTCAAGGACATCCGGCCGGCCGAACTGCTCGCCGCGATCCGCACGGTGGCGGCGGGGGAGTCCCTGCTCTCCCCGGGCCCGACGTCCCGCCTGATAGCCAGGGTCCTCGCGACCCCGCGAACCCCGGTGGCAGGAGGCCCGGAAGGCCTCTCGGACCGCGAACGCCAGGTCCTGACCCTGGTGGCCCGAGGCCTCAACAACACGGAGATAGCGGAAGCCCTGGGCCTCTCCCCCCTCACGGCCAAAACCCACGTCAGCCGCATCATGGGCAAGCTGGAGGCCCGAGACCGAGCCCAACTGGTGATCGTGGCCTACGAGTCGGGCCTGGTGTCCCCGGAGAGGTGAGTTCCGTGTGGGCAATCGTTCCGCTGGGGCGAGGGGGGTCCCCCCTGCTCGAGCGGAGCCGAGAGCTTGGGGGAGGGGGGCGCACGGAACGGCACCCCTGCCGGCGCCAGAGGCTTCCGAGCCTGGACCCGCACCACAGGTACGGCGCACGCAAACGGTGCGGGTCCGGGGGACGGGCCTCAGCCCAGGTCGACACCAGACGCGCGGAGCATGTCCTCGCGCTCCACGATCTTCACCCGCTCGCGCCCCTGCTCCGCACCGAGCGCCTTCTCGGCCGCGTCCAGCGCGTACCAGCCCTCCCAGGTGGTGTACGTGATGCCCTTGCCCTCCAGGAAGGACACGACGGCGTCCGCCTCCGGGGCCTCCGGGGTGAGGAGGCGACCGTTGGCGAAGTCGTCGAGGAGGTTCGCGACGGTCTCGTTGGCGTCGCCCTTGGTGTGGCCGATGAGGCCGACGGGGCCGCGCCGGATCCAGCCGGTGCAGTAGGTGGAGGCCATGTGCGCGCCGGTCTCCTCGATGACGCGGCCGCCCTCGTCCGGGACGGTGCCGGAGACGGCGTCCCAGGGGAGCTTGGGCAGCTCGTCGGAGAGGTAGCCGACCGCGCGGTAGACGGCCTGGACGTCCCAGTCGGTGGTGGCGCCGGTGCCCTTGACGTTGCCCGTGCCGTCGAGCTCCGTGCGCTCGGTGCGCAGGCCGACGACCTGACCGTCCTCGCCGAGGATCTCGACGGGGGACTCGAAGAAGTGGAGGAAGAGCTTGTGCGGGCGGTCGCCGATGTCGCGGATCGCCCAGTTCTCCAGCGTCTTGGCGACCATGTCGGTCTGCTTGTTCTTGCGGCGCTCGGCGATCGAGCCCTCGTCGTAGTCGATGTCCTCGGGGTTGACGATGACCTCGATGTTCGGCGAGTGGTCGAGCTCGCGCAGCTCCATGGGGCTGAACTTCGCCTGCGCCGGGCCGCGGCGGCCGAAGACGTGGACCTCCAGGGCCTTGTTGGCCTTGAGGCCGTCGTAGACGTTCGCCGGGATCTCGGTGGGGAGGAGCTCGTCCGCGGTCTTGGCGAGGATGCGGGCGATGTCGAGCGCCACGTTGCCGACGCCGAGGACGGCGACCTTCTCGGCCTTCAGGGGCCAGGTGCGCGGGACGTCCGGGTGGCCGTCGTACCAGGAGGCGAAGTCGGCGGCGCCGTACGAGCCGTCGAGGTCGACGCCGGGGATCTTCAGCTCGCGGTCGGCCATGGCACCGGTCGAGAAGATCACCGCGTCGTAGAAGGCGCGCAGGTCGTCGAGGTGGACGTCGGTGCCGTAGTCGACGTTGCCGAAGAGGCGGACCTGCGGCTTGTCGAGGACCTGGTGGAGGGCGGTGATGATGCCCTTGATGCGCGGGTGGTCGGGGGCGACGCCGTAGCGGATCAGGCCGAAGGGCGCGGGCATCCGCTCGAAGAGGTCGATCGACACGCCCGGCTCGGCGGCGGCGTCGGACTTCAGCAGCGCATCGGCGGCGTAGATTCCGGCGGGGCCGGCGCCGACGATCGCGACCCGGAGGGGGCGGGGCATGACGGGTTTCCCTTCGCAAGCGACGTGGCGGCGAGGCCGCCGACACTTAGGCCACCCTAAATAACGCTTTGCGCGGAGTGGTACCCGCCCCCGGTCTATGACCTCATAAGGAGGTCTTATGACTTCCCAAAGTATGACTAAGATCCGAAGGCGTCGGCCACGACGGCCACCAGTGCCGCCACGCCGCCGAGGCCGCAGAGGAGGAGGAACCACGCCGCCCAGATGGAGAGACGCTGCAGGAGCCCCGGCCTCAGGGTGTGGACGTCGGCCGGATCCTTCGGGTCGTAGGCGATCTCAAGGTAGGGCGCGCCGCCGAAGTGGGACACGGTACGGGTCATCCCGGCCCCGTCGGCGTAGAGGTACATGCCCGGCACGTTGGCCGGCCGGGCGAACTCCTTGACGCCATGCCTGCGGATGCGCCGCCTGTGGGTCCATCCCCCCAGTTCCAGCGTGGCGCCCATGAGGCACGCGCCCGTGATCGCGCCGATCATGACGATGCCGACGGGGTAGACGGCGCCTCCTGACGTCCCGCCGATCACGGACAGCACGACGATCACCAAGAGGCAGCCGAGCGCCTCCCACTTCATCCGGCGCATGGCCGACCGTTCCCAGCGCGTCTTGAAGGTCCTCAGGACGACGAGGGACCGGCCGTCGACCTCCTCGTCCGGCGCGATCAGCAGGGAGTTCACGCCGTCGGCGAAGGCGGTGGCGGCGAACGCGTCCACTCCCTCGATCCGGTGGGCCGCCGGCGCGGCCCCGGCGGGTACCCGCAGCTCGACGGCGACGGACCCCCCTTCGGCTCGCACCCGGGCGATGGCCTCGCCGGGCATCGAGAGCTCATCGTGACGGCTCCGGAGGAGCAGCCCTTCGGGGGAGGCGGTCAGATCGGTGCCGCCGTGGCCCTTGAGGACGGGTATGGACGAGATGATCGACATGGACGGGATGGTAGGGGCGGGGCCCGGTTCCCGGGAGGGGCGCCGCCCGGGGATCGGGCTCTTCTCGTCCCGCCACTGCCTGGGCCTCGGCTCACTTCGGCTTGAAGAGGATCTTCTCCGGAGGGAGCGTCATCCTCACGGTGCTGGTGTCGGTGATCTCGACGATCCGGTGAAGCCCGATCTGCTCCTTCGGCTTGGCCTGCGTCAGGTCGAGGAACTTGTCCGCGGCTCCTGCCAGGTAGGCGGGGAAGGCGTCGAGCGTGGTGTTGCCGAGCGAGAAGTACTCCTTCAGGCGGCGGAAGAGCTTCGGGAGGATCACCACGTCGTCGGTGATCGACTGCATCCCGGTGATCTTCGCCCCCGTGAGGGTCACGTCGCCGAACGCGTCGGCGGTGGTGTTCCAGATGCCCACGCCGATCCCCGCCTGCGCCTCCGCCTTGCCGTCGGCCAGCGCGTCGCGCAGCAGGGGAAGCAGCCCCTGGTAGAACGTCGGATACGCCAGACCCAGGCTGAGCAGGTGGTAGTTGGCCGTCCTCTCCTTCAGGAGCTTCACCGACACGTCCAGCTCGTAGCCGCTGGCCCCCGGCGGGTCCCCCGCGCAGGCGAACGCCACGCAGCGGCCGAAGACGTCGGCGCCGTTGGTGAGGATGAAGCCCGGGACCGATTCCGGGGTCGCGGAGATCATGTCGTGCGGGTGGTGAGGGTCGGGGGTGCGCTGGATGTCACGGAAGCCGAGGAAAGTCAGCAGCGCGTTCGTGGCCTCGTCGCCGAACTTGGCCGGCTGGCGCTTCTCGTCCCCGTAGTTCCCCGTGTAGTGGGTCTCCAGCGCGTCGATGCCTTCGAGTCGGATGTCGACGTGGCCGTCGCGCTCCGGCTGCGGCTTCTCGCAGCCCCGGACGAGCTTCCACTCGCCCACGTAGTCCGGGATGAAGGGGACGGTGTCCCCGTCGGGGGCCGTATGGCCCGAGAGATGGAAGGATCCCTTGATCAGCAGCATGGGCATGGTGACTCCCACGGCGATGTGCGTGCGGCATGGAAGGGAACCGGTTCTCCTCCTTCCATGCTGCGACCGCACGCGACGGAGCGCCATCGGGGAGGGGCCATGGGCAGAGGCCGCAGCGACAGCAGATGGACGCTCGACGAGAAGAACTGGTCGCGACCGTGGTGGACACCACTCACCGCCGTGGTGCTCGCGGCCGTGACCTGGGGCCTCCTCGGCCTCGTCGAGGGCGGCTGCCGAACCGGCCCCCGCGGTGGCTGCGTTGCCGCCGAGGGCTACCGGCTCAACGGCTGGGTCCTCTTCCTCGCCGCCATGCCCGCGTACCTCGTCGTCGCCACCGGCCTGGTCACGGACCGCTGGCCGCCCGCCCTCGGCCTCACCCTCGGCGGGACGGGCTGCGCGGCGTACGTGCTGACGCAGGGGCGTACGCCGGCGCACATGGGCATCGCGGGCGCGCTCCTCGTCCTCGCGGCGCTCGCGCCCGCGCTGACGTGGTGGCGCAAGCGTCAGGCGGCGTCGCTCACGCCTTGACGCCGGCGACGAACGCCGCCCAGGCTGCCGCCGGCACGACCAGGACGGGGCCGTCGGTGACCTTGCTGTCCCGGACGGGAACGACGCCGGGGACGTTGTCGAGGACCTCGACGCAGTTGCCGCCGTCGCCGTCGCTGTAGGAGCTCTTGCGCCAACGGGCGTTGCTCAGGTCGTAGGCGTGCATCGTCTGTGGTCCTCCGCCGCCGACTCGATCAGGGTCAGGGGCACCTCCGGCGACAGAGCGGCGGCCCTGAGCAGATCGTAGGTGGCCTGTGCCCGCTTCACCACTGCCGGATCGTCGAGCAGGTTGCCCGAATACACCGCCTCTGTATAGGCCGTTGGGGGAGCATCCTCGAACTCCATGAGCTTCAACGGCTTGCCCATCTGGGGGTAGGCGCCTGCGGCGAATGGCAGTACCTGGATCAGAGCCACGCGGTTACGCGCCTGGACCACGAGGTGGTCCAGCTGTTCGGCCATGACTGCGGGGCCGCCCACGGGGATGCGCAGGACCGCTTCGTGCAGGATCACCCAGTACATGGGCCGGGTGGCGTCCCGGAGGATCGCGGAGCGGTCCAGGCGGCCCTTGACGGTTTCTTCGACGTAATCGTCGGTGGCGAGCGGGTTGCTCGCGTGCACGACCGCCCTTGCGTAGGCGGGTGTCTGGAGGAGGCCCGGGATCGCGGTTGACTCGAACTCACAGATCTTCGTGGCCATGTCCTCCAGCTCGGCGGCAGCCTGGAAATACGACGCGTACGGCGACTTGTTGATGAGCTTGCGCCACGTACGTTCGAAAATACCGCCGGTTTGTAGGACTTCGTCGATTCGCTTCGCCACATCCAGCTGCGGCTTTCGAATTCCCTGCTCGAACAGACCGATGTACGCCCCGGATACGAACACCCGTCTGCCCAGCTCGCCCTGCGACAGGCCCGCCGCCTCGCGGTGTTCCTTCAGGAGCTCGCCGAAGAACTCCCACACGTCCTGCTGCTTGCTTCTGGCCATGGATTAACTCCCCAACCCTACGCTGCAGTTGTACGGCCTGCGCGTCTGCCGATTCTACGGATCTGCCCGCACCCTGGAGAGGCGAAGCGGGAAATGGATTCAGAAAGGCATACGTTGGTGAAGGAAGAACACATGAAGACGACCATGGGTGCGATCGGGACCGCACAAGAGACGGTGGCGGAATTGCGCGAGGCCCTGGCGAGGGCGGGAATCACGCTCCCCTCGCTCGGGCTCGACGTCGTCACGCTCGCCGCGGAGCCCCCGCGACCGCTCGTGGAATTGGGATGCTGCACGGTGGAAACGGCCCGGCTCCTCGCCGCCGCCGTACTGCCGAGGGAGGAGGGTCGCTCATGACGCTGCCCATCGGGTCGTACGTCGTCGAGATCCGCACCGGACGGGTCGGGACACTCATGGGGCGAGAGGGCCCGTACGTCCAGATCCGCCCGCTGGGTGGCGGCCGGGAGTGGGACGTGGAGCCCGACGGCGTCCGGGAGGCCACCTCGGCGGAGCGGCTGAGCGCGGCCACGGCGCACGTCAACGCCCGGAGCCGGGGCGAGGTTCCGTGAGCCCGCTCGGGTGAAACGCCGTTTCGGAGGCCCGTTGGTCCATCCGCCGCGCCCGCGCTGCACGCGCCCCGCCGCGCCGGTTACGTGGTTGCCGCGAACCAGTTCGTGTTCGTCGACCACGAAAGGAGACGAGGTGCTCGGCATGGTGGGACGAGGGCGGGTCGCGAGACCGGCGTACCGGCTGGCGGCGGTGTCCGCGGCGGCAGGAGCGTTGCTGGCGGGGGGACTTACCGGGGCGCGGGCCGCCGAGCCGGAAGGGCGGTACGTGATCGTCCTGAAGGACTCGGAACGGGGCCGCCTCGACGAGGTCGTGCGGGCGCACGGGCGGGACCACGGGGTGCGGGCGGGCTTCCGGTACAGCAGTGCGCTGGTCGGGTACTCGGCGGTGGTGCCGGAGTCCCAGGTGGCCGCGCTGCGGGAGGACCCGAACGTGCTGTCGGTGGCGCCCGACCGGCCCGTGTACGCCACCCAGCAGGTGCTGCCGACCGGGGTGGACCGGATCCAGGCCGACGTGAGCAGTGCGGTCGCCGGGAACGGGGCCGGTTCCGTCAACGCGGCGGTGGCGATCATCGACACCGGGATCGACACCGGGCACCGCGATCTCAACGTGGCCGGCGGGTACAACTGCATGAACCCCTTCCTGCCCAACGCCTACCGGGACAACAACGGCCACGGCACCCATGTGGCCGGTACGGTCGCCGCCCGGGACAACGGCGACGACGTCGTCGGGGTCGCGCCCGGCGCCCGGCTGTACGCGGTGAAGGTGCTCGGCGCGAACGGCAGCGGATCCCTCTCCAACGTCGTCTGCGGGCTCGACTGGGTGGCGCGGAACGCCGCCCGGCTCGGCATCAAGGTCGCGAACATGAGCCTCGGCGGCGACGGCGCCGACGACGGCAACTGCGGACTCAGCAACAACGACGCCGAGCACCAGGCGATCTGCCGCGTGGTGAAGCAGGCCGGCGTCACCCTGGTGGTCGCGGCCGGGAACAGCACCGACGACCTGGCCCGCCACACCCCCGCCGCCTACGACGAGGTCCTCACCGTGACCGCCGCGGCCGACTTCAACGGGCAGCCCGGCGGCGGCGCCGCCGCGACCTGCCGGAGCGACGTCGACGACACCGCGGCGGACTTCTCCAGCTTCGCGGTCGGCGCCGCGGACGTCGCCCACACCATCGCCGGTCCGGGCGTGTGCATCCAGTCCACGCGCAACGGCGGCGGCACGACCGTCCTCTCCGGCACCTCCATGGCCACCCCGCACGTGACCGGCACGGCCGCGCTGTGCGTCGCCGCCGGGCCGTGCGCCGGCATGACCCCCGCCCAGGTGGCGGCCAAGCTCCGCGCCGACGCCGCGGCCCAGCCCGCCTCGTACGGCTTCGCGGGCGACCCGAACGCTCCCGTCGCCGGGCGCTACTACGGACACCTCGTCCACGCCGGCGGCTACTGAGCCACCCCTCGCCCACGACGGAGCCCCGGGTACCGGCCCGGGGCTCCGTCCGCGTACGCGAGAATGGGGGCATGAGTCTGTTCCGCGACGACGGCATCGTGCTGCGCACCCAGAAGCTGGGCGAAGCGGACCGCATCATCACGATCCTCACGCGCGGTCACGGCCGCGTACGCGCCGTCGCGCGCGGCGTACGCCGGACGAAGTCGAAGTTCGGGGCGCGCCTCGAACCCTTCTCGCACGTGGACGTGCAGTTCTTCGCCCGGGGGAGTGAGCTGGTCGGACGAGGGCTGCCCCTGTGCACGCAGAGCGAGACCATCGCCGCGTACGGCAGCGGGATCGTCACCGACTACGCCCGGTACACCGCCGGCACGGCCATGCTGGAGACGGCGGAGCGGTTCACCGACCACGAGGGCGAGCCCGCCGTGCAGCAGTATCTGCTGCTCGTCGGCGGCCTGCGGACGCTCGCCCGGGGCGAGCACGCGCCGCACCTCATCCTGGACGCCTTCCTCCTCCGCTCCCTCGCCGTGAACGGCTACGCGCCCAGCTTCGAGGACTGTGCGAAATGCGGACTCCACGGGCCCAACCGGTTCTTTTCGGTCGCGGCCGGCGGGGTCATATGCGGCGACTGCCGGGTGCCCGGAAGCGTCGTACCCTCTGCGGAGGCCATCGGCCTGCTCAGCGCGCTGCTCACCGGCGACTGGGCGACGGCGGACGCGTGCGAGCCGCGTCACGTCAGGGAGGGCAGCGGACTCGTGTCCGCCTATCTGCACTGGCACCTGGAGCGCGGCCTGCGCTCCCTGCGTTATGTAGAGAACAGCTAGGAGAGACCACTCATGGCCATCGCACGACTCCTCGGGCGCCAGCGTCGGGAGTACAGGACCCCCGAGCCGCACCCGTCCGGCGCCCGCCCGCCGAAGCTCCAGACCGAGCTGGTGCCGCAGCACGTCGCGATCGTCATGGACGGCAACGGCCGCTGGGCCAAGGAGCGCGGCCTGCCGCGCACCGAGGGCCACAAGGTCGGCGCCGAGCAGGTCCTCGACGTGCTCCAGGGCGCGATCGAGATGGGCGTGGGGGCGATCTCGCTGTACGCCTTCTCCACCGAGAACTGGAAGCGCTCGCCCGAGGAGGTGCGCTTCCTGATGAACTTCAACCGCGACTTCATCCGCAAGACCCGCGACCAGCTCGACGAGCTCGGCATCCGGGTCCGCTGGGTCGGCCGGATGCCCAAGCTGTGGAAGTCCGTGGCCAAGGAGCTCCAGGTCGCGCAGGAGCAGACCAAGGACAACACCAAGCTCACGCTGTACTTCTGCATGAACTACGGCGGCCGCGCGGAGCTCACGGACGCGGCGCAGGCGATGGCCGAGGACGTGAAGGCGGGCCGCCTCGAACCCTCGAAGATCACCGAGAAGACCATCCAGAAGTACCTCTACTACCCGGACATGCCGGACGTGGACCTCTTCCTGCGGCCCAGCGGCGAGCAGCGCACCTCCAACTACCTGATCTGGCAGAGCGCGTACGCCGAGATGGTCTTCCAGGACGTGCTGTGGCCCGACTTCGACCGCCGCGACCTGTGGCGGGCCTGCGTCGAGTACGCCCAGCGCGACCGCCGCTTCGGCGGCGTCGACCCGGCGGACCTCGCCGTCCTCGACAAGGCCTGAGCCGGCCGTGGGGGAGGGGGTGGAGCTCGTCTACACGCCGACGCGCGCGGACGTGGCCGACGCCGTGGGCGTCCAGATGAAGCACGGCTGGTTCCGTTGGGTGCTGCGGGTGATGCGGATCGTCGCGGTCCTGGCGGCCCTGGTGCTGCTCCTGGAGCTGTTCGGGCCCGGCGGCCCGAAGCCCGCGGGGGCCGCGCGCATGGCGGGGTTCGTGCTGCTGCTCGCGGTCCTCGGGCCGCTCGCGCGGTGGCTCACCAGCCGGCAGATGTACGCCCTGGTGGGGCGGCAGGGGGAGTTCCGGGCGCGCGTGGACGGGGACGGCGTCCGCTGGACCACCCGCGACAGCGAGATCGTCCAGCGCTGGCAGCTCATGAACCGGTACGCCGAGACGCCGACGCAGTTCGTGCTGCTCTCCGCCGACAAGGGCGGTGTCGGAGTGGGCGCCCTGCCCAAGCGCGGCTTCGCCGACCCCGCCGACGTCGACCGGCTCCGCGAGGTCCTGGACCGCAACCTCACCCGCTTGTGACGTGACGTACGGACCTGACACACGAAGGGCCCGCACCGAATCGTCTCGGTGCGGGCCCTTCGTATGTCAGGTCACTTCCCGGCGCAGTCCGCGCAGGTGCCGAAGATCTCGACCGTGTGCGCCACGTTCACGAAGCCGTGCTCCGAGGCGATCGTCTCGGCCCACTGCTCCACCATCGGGCCCTCCACCTCCACGGCCTTGCCGCAGACGCGGCAGACCAGATGGTGGTGGTGGTCGCCGGTGGAGCAGCGGCGGTAGACCGTCTCGCCTTCGCTGGTGCGCAGCGCGTCGACCTCGCCCGCGTCCGCGAGGGACTGGAGCGTGCGGTAGACGGTGGTGAGGCCGACGGAGTCGCCGCGGTGCTTGAGCATGTCGTGCAGCTCCTGGGCGCTGCGGAACTCGTCCACCTCGCTCAGCGCCGCCGACACTGCGGCCCGCTGCTTGGTGGAGCGGCCGCGTACGGGGGGTCCTGCCGTCGCCACGGGGGCCTCCTTGAATGCTTGTCTGCCCCGCCATTCTGCCAGTCCCCCCTGCCCCCGGGATCAGCCGCGGATCAGACCTTCACATCGTCCGTCGGCCGCCGGCTGGCCGGAACGCAGCGGGTGTCGCAGTCCGCGGTGGCCTGCGCGGCGGCCTTGGCCCGCCGCTTGGCGAGAGGGGTGGCGAGCAGGGTCAGGACGATGAAGATCCCGATCGCGTACAGGACGATCGTCGCGCCGGGGGGCACATCCTGGTAGTACGAGGTGACCGTGCCCGCCAGGGTGACCGTGATGCCGGTCGCCACCGCGAGGACGAAGGTCGCGCGGAAGGACTTCGACAGCTGCTGGGCGGCCGCCACCGGCACCACCATCAGCGCGCTGACCAGGAGCAGGCCCACGACTCGCATGGCGACCGTGACCGTCACCGCGGCGGTGACCGCGACGAGCAGGTTCAGGGCGCGGACCGGCAGGCCGGTGACCCGGGCGAACTCCTCGTCCTGGCTGACCGCGAAGAGCTGACGGCGCAGGCCCACCGTGACCAGGACCACGAAGGCGGCGAGGACGCTGATCGCGGTGATGTCCGCCGTCGAGACGGTGGAGAGCGAGCCGAAGAGGTACGAGCTCAGGTTGGCGTTGGAACCCGTCGACGAGAGGTTGATCAGCAGGACGCCGCCGGCCATGCCGCCGTAGAAGAGCAGCGCGAGCGCGAGGTCGCCGCGGGTCTTGCCGTACGCCCGGATCAGTTCCATCGCGATCGAGCCCGCGACGGCGACGAGGGTCGCCATCCAGACGGGGCTGGAGTTCAGGAGGAAGCCGAGGCCGACGCCCGTCATGGCGACGTGGCCGATGCCGTCGCCCATCAGGGCCTGGCGGCGCTGCACGAGATAGATGCCGACGGCGGGCGCGGTGATGCCGACGAGAACGGCGGCGAGCAGGGCCCGCTGCATGAAGGCGGGTTCGAGGAAGTCCATGATCAGGTCAGCAGTCCCGTACGGAGCGGCTCGTCGGCCGCGTGCGGATGAACGTGGTCGTGGCCGGGCAGGGCGTGCTGGCCGACGGCCTCGGGCGGCGGGCCGTCGTGGACGACGCAGCCGTCGCGCAGGACGACCGCGCGGTCGATGAGGGGCTCCAGGGGGCCCAGCTCGTGCAGGACGAGGAGGACGGAGGTGCCGCCCGCGACCTGCTCGCGCAGGGTCGCGGCGAGGATCTCCTGGCTCCCGAGGTCCACGCCGGCCATCGGCTCGTCCATGATCAGGAGTTCGGGCTCGGAGGCGAGCGCGCGGGCGATCAGGACCCGCTGGTGCTGGCCGCCGGAGAGGGCGGTGACGGAGTCCTGGGCGCGGTCGGCGAGGCCGACCAGTTCCATCGCCCGGTGGACGGCGGCCCTGTCGGCCTTGGTCGGCAGGCCGAACCGGCGGCGGGCGAGGCGGCCGGAGGCGACGACCTCCCGGACGGTGGCCGGCACCCCGGCGGACGACGTGGTGCGCTGCGGTACGTAGCCGACGCGGGCCCAGTCGCGGAACCGCTTCCGTTCGGTGCCGAACAGCTCGATCGTGCCGCCGGTCAGCGGGACCTGGCCGATGATCGCGCGGACGGCGGTGGACTTGCCGGAGCCGTTCGCGCCGAGCAGCGCGACGACCTCGCCGCGGCCGACGGTGAGGTCGACGCCGCGCAGGACGGGGCGGGCGCCGAGGGCGGCGGTGGCGCCGCGGACGGAGATGACGGGCTGGTCGTCGCTCACGGGGGCCTCCTACTTGGCGCCGAGCGCGGTCTTCAGCGCGGCGAGGTTGGACCGCATGACCTCGATGTAGTCGTGGCCCTTGGACTTGCCCGTGATTCCCTCAAGCGGGTCGAGGACGTCGGTCTTCAGACCGGTGTCGGTCGCGAGGGTCTTCGCGGTCTTGTCGCTCGCGAGGGTCTCGAAGAAGACGGTGGAGACCTTGTCGTGCTTCGCGATGTCCTGGAGTTCCTTGATGCGGGCGGGGCTCGGCTCGGACTCGGGGTCCATGCCGGAGATGCCCTCCTGCTCCAGGCCGTAGCGCTCGGCGAGGTAGCCGAAGGCGGAGTGGGTGGTGATGAAGGTCTTCGTGGTGGTGTTCTTGAGGCCCGTCTCGAAGGCGGTGTTCAGGTCGCCGAGCTTCTTCACCAGGGCTTCGGTGTTCTTCTCGTAGTCGGCGGCGTGGTCGGGGTCCGCCTTCTCCAGGGCGCTGCCGACACCCTTGGCGACCTCGGCGTACTTCACGGGGTCGAGCCAGATGTGGGGGTCCGCGCCGGCCTCGGACTCATGGGCGTCGCTGTGGCCGTGGTCGTGGCCGACCTCGGTGCCGTGCTCTTCGAGCTTGGTGAGGGTCGCGGCGTCGACGGTGTTCTTCACGCCGGCCTGGGCGATGGCGTCGTCGACGGCGGGCTGGATGCCCTTGAGGTAGAGGACGACGTCGGCGTCGGCGAGCTCGCCGACCTGCTTGGGCTTGAGCTCCAGGTCGTGCGGCTCGACGCCGGGCTTGGTGAGCGTGTTGACGGCGACGTGGCCGCCGCCTATCTGCTCGGCCAGGTACTGCATCGGGTAGAACGACGCCACCACGTCCAGCTTGCCGCCACTGTTCTTGTCGGCCGCGTCCGAGGTTCCGGAGCAGGCGGAGAGGGTGACGAGCCCGAGGGCGACGGCTCCGGCGACGGCGGTCGGGGGTATCAGTCGGCGTACGTTCATGACAGTCATTTTCAACAAAGATGGAAACGGTTGTCAATTGCCGATGGTCGGGGGCGGCCCGGGCGGAACCGATTTGATACGGGGGGCGTGCGCGCCGGTAACCTGTGGCATTCGCACTTCGTCGTCGTAATGAAGAGAGCACCGTGGCCGCCGACAAGATCGACACCATCGTCAGCCTGAGCAAGCGCCGTGGCTTCGTCTACCCGTGCAGCGAGATCTACGGCGGCCAGCGTGCCGCCTGGGACTACGGACCGCTGGGTGTCGAGCTGAAGGAGAACCTGAAGCGCCAGTGGTGGCGTTACATGGTCACCGCGCGCGAGGACGTCGTCGGCATCGACTCGTCCGTCATCCTGGCCACCGAGGTGTGGGAGGCGTCCGGTCACGTCGCGACCTTCACCGACCCGCTGACCGAGTGCACCTCCTGCCACAAGCGCTTCCGCGCCGACCACCTGGAGGAGGCGTACGAGGAGAAGCACGGCCGTCTCCCCGAGAGCCTCACCGACCTCAACTGCCCGAACTGCGGCAACAAGGGCACCTTCACCGAGCCCAAGCAGTTCTCCGGCCTGCTCTCCACGCACCTCGGCCCGACCCAGGACACCGGCTCCGTCGCGTACCTGCGCCCCGAGACCGCCCAGGGCATCTTCACCAACTTCTCCCAGGTGCTGACCACCTCGCGCAAGAAGCCCCCGTTCGGCATCGCGCAGATGGGCAAGTCCTTCCGGAACGAGATCACTCCGGGCAACTTCATCTTCCGCACGCGCGAGTTCGAGCAGATGGAGATGGAGTTCTTCGTCAAGCCGGGCGAGGACGAGCAGTGGCAGGAGTACTGGATGCAGCAGCGCTGGAACTGGTACACCGGCCTGGGTCTCCGTGAGGAGAACATGCGCTGGTACGAGCACCCGCAGGAGAAGCTCTCCCACTACTCGAAGCGCACCGCCGACATCGAGTACCGCTTCCAGTTCGGCGGCAGCGAGTGGGGCGAGCTCGAGGGCGTCGCCAACCGCACCGACTACGACCTCAACGCGCACTCCAAGGCCTCCGGCGCCAACCTGACGTTCCTGGAGCAGGAGAGCGGCGAGCGTTACACGCCGTACGTCATCGAGCCCGCCGCCGGTGTCGGCCGCGCGATGCTGGCCTTCCTGCTCGACGCGTACATCGAGGACGAGGCCCCGAACGCCAAGGGCGTCATGGAGAAGCGCACCGTGCTGCGCCTCGACCACCGCCTGGCCCCGATCAAGGTCGCGGTCCTCCCGCTCTCCCGCAACGCGCAGCTCTCCCCGAAGGCCAAGGGCCTCGCGGCGGACCTGCGCCAGAACTGGAACATCGAGTTCGACGACGCCGGCGCCATCGGCCGCCGCTACCGCCGTCAGGACGAGATCGGCACCCCGTACTGCGTCACCGTCGACTTCGACACCCTCGAGGACAACGCGGTGACCGTGCGCGAGCGCGACACCATGAAGCAGGAGCGCGTCTCCCTCGACCAGATCCAGGGTTACCTGGGCAGCCGTCTGCTGGGCTGCTGAATCTGATCGCCCGTACGGGAAAGCCCCCGGTTCCGATGTCGGAACCGGGGGCTTTCCCGTGGGTGCTCCAGCCGCTCTAGGCGTTCGCGGCGGCAGCGGCGGCGACGGCGGCCGCCTCCGCCTCGGCCGCGCGCCGGGCCCCCTCGGCCGCGCGGCGCTTGCCGAACCAGCCCGTCCAGACGCCGAGGGCGCCCAGGACTCCGTAGATCATGATCGGGCTGATCGTGACCATGGTCTTGGTCGGCAGCACGTACGCGAGGGCGATGCGGACCAGCGCCTCCGCCAGGTACGCCACGCCCCACACCAGCGTCATCGTGCGCATCGTGGAGCGGAAGCCGTCGAACTGCCACATGCCGTTCCACCAGGCCGTGCTCGCCGGGGTCCCGTCGGTCGCGAACTTGCGGCCGAAGTAGAACATCAGCGGGCGCGGGGCGAGCAGCGTCCCCAGGCAGAGCAGGCCGAACAGGCCCGTGATCGACGAGTCCTTGATGAGGAGCGCGCGGGCGGTGTGCGCGCCGACCAGCGAGACGACGGCCGTGATCACCAGGAAGACCAGGGTGACGATCGCGAACTCGTCGAGCTTGCGGCGCCAGGCGGCCATGATCGCGGTGTCGAGGACCGGCCAGGCGCTGCTGAGGAGCAGGGCGGAGAACTCGGACCAGCCGTGGTCCTCCGTGAGCGTGTTGTACGTGAGGATCGGCGCCACGACGTTGAGGCCGATGGTGAGGACCCACCCGATCGCGGAGGACCCGCCCGATCGGGCCGGCTTGGCGAGTGGTGGTGCGGGTGGTGTGGACATGGTTCCCCCTGGGTGGTTCTGCGGCCTCGCGGCCACGGTGCGGAGGAAGGCTAGTCATGCACCGGACAGGGAAGGGGAAACTCCAGGCCAAATGATCTTCAAATGGCTTATCGGGCCCGCAGCGCGCGCTGCACGAGGGACACGACCCCGTCGAACGCGTCCTCGACGTCCGGGGCCGACCAGTCGGCCGCGTGCGCCGGGTTGTGGAAGCGGTCCGTGGCGTGGAAGACCGCGCGGGCCGTCGCCGTGAAGTCCCGCTCCGGCGCCGCGAACACGCCCTCGCGGTGGCCGTCCTCCAGGATCCGGGCGATCTGCTCGACGAGGTGCTCCTCGTGCCGGTCGACCACCGCGCTGTTCTCGCCGATCAGCACCTGGAAGGTGGCCATCAGCTCCGGGTCGCCGCCCGCCTTGCTGCGCTTGAACCGGAAGAGGGCGGTGAGCCAGCCGGTGAGCCGCTCGTCGGCGGGCTCGTCACCCTCGACGTACGGCGCGAGGGAGACGATCGTCCGCTGCAGCCACTGCTCGGTGACCGCCTCGCGCAGCGCCGCCTTCGTGCGGAAGTGGCGGTACACGCTGCCATGGCTCACGCCGAGGACCCGCGCCACGTCGACGACCGTCGCCTTCGCCGGGCCGTAGCGCCGGAGCACCTCCTCGGTCGCTTCGAGGATGCGCTCGGCGGTCAGGGTCTCCGTGGTGGCCATGGAATGACATTACCCGTCAGCGCTCACTGTCCAGGTGGGCCATCTGGGACTCCGGGTAGCGGGCGCCGACCGCCGCGTCCGCCGGGACGGCCTGCTCGATCGCGGCCAGGTCGGCGGCGTCGAGCGTGACGTCCAGGGCGCCGAGGGCCTCGGCGAGCCGGTCGCGGCGGCGGGCGCCGACCAGCGGGACGATGTCTGCGCCGTGACGAGGTCCTTGGGCCAGTACCCAGGCGATCGCGGTCTGGGCGACCGTGACGCCCTTGGCCTCGGCGACCGCGCGCAGCCGGTCCACCAGGTCCAGGTTCCGGTCGAGGTTCTCGCCCTGGAAGCGCGGGCTGAAGCCGCGGAAGTCGCCCGGGGCCAGCTCGCGGTCCCGGGTGAAGTGGCCGCTGATCAGGCCGCGGGAGAGCACTCCGTACGCGGTGACGCCGATGCCGAGCTCGCGGGCGGTCGGCAGGATCTTGTCCTCGATGCCCCGGGAGATCAGCGAGTACTCGATCTGGAGGTCCGCGATCGGGGCGACGGCCGCCGCCCGGCGCAGGGTGTCCGCGCCGACCTCGGAGAGGCCGATGTGCTTCACGTGCCCGGCCTCGACCAGCTCGGCGATGGCGCCGACGGTCTCCTCGATCGGGACCTCCGGGTCGACGCGGGCGATCCGGTAGACGTCGATGTGGTCGGTGCCGAGGCGCTGGAGCGAGTACGCGAGGAAGTTCTTCACCGCGGCCGGGCGGCCGTCGATCCCGCTGAAGCCGCCCTCCATCGTGCGCAGGGCGCCGAACTTCACGCTGGTCAGCGCGCGCTCGCGGGCGGCGGCCGGCGCGGTCCGCAGCGCCTCGTTGATCAGCAGCTCGTTGTGGCCCATTCCGTAGAAGTCGCCCGTGTCGAGCAGGGTGACTCCGGCGTCGAGGGCGGCGTGGATCGTGGCGATCGACTCGGCGCGGTCGGCCTCGCCGTACAGCGCGGACATGCCCATGCAGCCGAGGCCGAGCGCGGAGACGGTGGGGCCGGTGGTGCCGAGGGGGCGGGTGGGGATGGAGGTCTTCGTGTGCGTCGTCATGGAACAACCATGGCATGTGTGATGACAGATTTCAATATCTGTCACTCCATCCCTCCTCTCCCGGGTCACTTCACCGTGCGGGGAAGGCGCAGGCTCAGCAGCAGCGTCAGCACCACCACACCCAGCTGGACCAGGAGCGTCGTCCGCAGCGCCGTCCCCATCTCCGCCGGTGAGGAGGCCAGCGAGAGGAAGAGCGAACCGAGCGTCGCCACGCCCAGCGTCAGCGCCGACTGCTGCGTCGTCACCATCACCCCGCTGCCCACGCCCGCCCGCTCCGACGGCACCTCGGAGAGCACCACCCGGAAGAGCACCGGCAACTGGAGCCCCTGACCGAGACCCGCCACCGCCATGCCCGGCACCAGGTCCCAGACCGAGAGGCCCTGCCAGTCGCTCCCCACCGACCAGACGACGGCGGCGACGCCGAGCCCCTGGAGCACGGCGCCCACCGGCACCACCCGGGTGCCCCAGCGCCGTACCAGCCGCGGCCCCGCCAGCGAGGCGCCGAAGAACGCGAGCGCCATCGGCACGAACGCCAGACCCGAGGCCACCGCGCCCATCTGCAAGCCCTGCTGGAGCGCCACCGCGACCACGAACATGAAGCCGCTGAAGCCCAGCGAGAGCGGCAGCACCACCATCAGGCCGCGCCGCAGCGGGACCAGGGCGAGCAGGCTCGGCGGCACCAGCGGCACGGCGCCCCGGCGGTCGGCCCGCCGCTCCACCCACCAGAACGCCCCCGCCGCGAACGGGAACACCACCAGCGACACCCAGGTCCACAGCGGCCAGCCCGCCGCCCGGCCCTCCGTCAGCGGCGCGAGCAGGGAGAGCAGCGCGAGCGCCAGGAGCAGCGTGCCCGGCACGTCCACCGGCGCCGGCCGGTCCGAGCGGGTCTCCGGCACGGCACGGAGGGCGAGGGCCAGGCCCGCCACCGCGACCGGCACGTTCACCAGGAACACCGCACGCCAGCCGGAGCCCGCGATGTCGGCGGTCACGAGGACCCCGCCCAGGATCTGGCCGCCCGCCATCGCGAGACCGGCGGTCGCCCCGTACAGGCTGAGCGCCGTCGCCCGGCGCGGCCCCTCCGTCGAGGAGTGGATGGTCGCGAGCACCTGCGGCAGCATCAGCGCCGCGGCCGCGCCCTGCGCCACCCGCGCGGCGACCAGGGTCCAGGCGTCCGGGGCGAGCCCGCAGGCCAGCGAGGTCAGTCCGAAGGCGGCCATGCCGGCGAGGAAGAGCCGCCGGCGGCCGAAGAGGTCGCCGAGCCGCCCGCCGAGGACGAGCAGCACCGCGTACGAGAGGCCGTACCCGGCGACGACCAGCTCCAGGAGCGCGGATCCCGCGGCCAGGTCCCGGTCGATGGACGGCAGGGCGACGTTGACGATGAAGAAGTCGATGAGGGGGAGCGCGGCGCCGAGGAGGACGGTGAACAGGCCGAGCGCGCCGAGGGCCGTGGGCGGCGCCTGGCGGCCGGACGGGGCCGCGGTACGGACGGAAGGGGAGGTCGTAGTCACGGGACCGAGCCTCCGCCTCCGCTCAGCCTGGTACCAGAGTGTCTTTATCCTGGTACAAGCACTACCTGGAAACCGGCTGAAGGCCCCGGCACCCTGGAGGCATGACCGTCATGGCGATGAGCGCACCCGGACAGGACGTACGACGGCACGAGCTCGCCGCCTTCCTGCGCAGCCGGCGCGAGCGCATCACCCCCGAGCAGGTCGGCCTGCCCCGGGGCCGGCGCCGCCGCACCCCAGGACTGCGCCGCGAGGAGGTCGCGCACCTCTCCGCCGTCGGCGTCACCTGGTACACCTGGCTCGAACAGGCCCGCGACATCCAGGTCTCCCCGCAGGTCCTGGACGCCCTCGCCGAAGCCCTGCTCCTCGACCCGACCGAGCGCAGCCACCTCTTCGCCCTCGCCGGCGCGACCGACCCGCACCCCGAGGCGCCCTGCTCCGTCGTCACGCCCACCCTGCGCCGGCTCCTCGACCAGCTGGAGCCCGTCCCGGCCGCCATCCAGAACAGCCGCTACGACTTCCTCGCCCACAACCGCACCTTCGGGCAGCTCTTCTGCGACCTCGACGCGCTGCCCCGCGAGGACCGCAACTCCCTCTGGCTGGCCTTCACGAACGAGGAGTTCCGGGCCTCGGTCACCGACCTCCCCGAGGTCATGCGCGCCCTCGCCGGCAAGCTCCGCGCCGCCATGGCCGAGCACCTGGCCGAACCCGCCTGGAAGGAGCTCGTACGCCGCCTCGAAGAGGCCTCGCCCGAGTTCCGCGAGCTGTGGGCGCGGCACGAGGTGGTCGCCCCCGGCGGCCGCGTGAAGATGATCCGCAACGCCCGCGTCGGGCTGCTCGGCTTCGAGCACACCAACCTCTGGCTCGGCCCGAACGCCGGGACCCACCTCGTCACGTACGTCCCCGTCGACGACGCCACCCAGGCGGGCGTCGCCCGGCTCCTCGACCTGGTGGTCCGCGAGAGGCAGGGTCAGGCCGAGGGGGCCTTGGCCATCGCCTGAGGCCCGCCCTCCGCCGTACCCTCCGTCGCCAGGCACCGCGCCGTCCGCTCCGCCGTGCGCCGCGCCCACTGGCCGCTGGTCAGCGCCCCGACCGCCAGGACGGCGAGACCGCAGCCCGTGATGATCCAGTAGCCGGGGCGGGCCGCCGCCACGAACGCGTCCGCGTGCGGCGTCGCGCCCAGGCCCGCCGCCAGGACCGTGCCGATCACCGCGACGCCCAGCGTCTGCCCGACCTGGCGGCTCGTCGAGGCGACCGCCGCCGCCACCCCGGCCTGCGCGCGGGGCATCCCGGAGACGGCGGTGTTCGTGATCGGGGCGTTCACCAGGCCGAAGCCGATGCCGAAGACGACGTACCCGGTGAGGAGCAGCCAGTCGCTCGTCTCGGCCGCGAAGGCCGCGAAGAGCAGCGGCCCGGCCGCCATCGCCGTCCCCGCGAGGAGCAGCGAGGGGCGGGGCCCGCGCGCCGCCGTGAGGCGGCCCGACAGCGGGGCGAAGACGAAGGTCATGCCGGCCATCGGCAGCATCCAGAGCCCGGCGGACAGCGGGGAGAGCCCGCGCACGTCCTGGAGGTAGAGGGTGTTCAGGAAGAGGAAGCCGCCGAGCGAGGCGAAGGCGCAGACCGCGATGACGGTGGCCCCGCTGAACGGCGCGCTGCGGAAGAACCGCAGGTCGATGAGGGGCTCGCGGCGCCGGGGCTCGTAGAACAGGACCCCGGCGAGCGCGACGACCGCGAGCCCCGCGAAGAGCGGGTCGGTCTCGATGATCGCGTACGTGAGGGAGCCCAGGAGCACCGTCACCAGGACCTGCCCGACGGGGTCGGGGCGCCGGGGCCGGGGCGCGCGGGACTCGGGGACGTACCGCAGCGTCAGGAGGAGGGCGGCGAGGGCGACCGGCAGGTTCACCCAGAAGATCGCCCGCCAGTCGACCGACTGGACGAGCACACCGCCCACCAGGGGGCCCGCGGCCATGGAGACGCCGACGACCCCGCCCCAGACGCCGATGGCACGCGCGCGTTCCGCCGGTTCCGTGAAGGTGTTGGTGATGATCGACATGGCGACCGGGTTCAGCATCGAGCCGCCCACGGCCTGGACGGCCCGGAAGGCGATCAGGGCCTCCAGGTTCGGCGCGAGGGAGCAGAGCAGGGAGCCGAGCGCGAAGACGGCCAGGCCGGTCACGAAGACCTTGCGGCGGCCGATCCGGTCGGCGGTGGAGCCCGCGAGCATCAGCAGGGAGGCGAGGACCAGGGTGTAGGCGTCGATGACCCACTGCATGCCGGCGACGGTGGCGCCGAGATCACGGCGCATGGCGGGCAGGGCGACGTTGAGCGCCGTGTTGTCCAGGCTGACGATCAGCAGGCTCATGCAGCAGATCGCGAGGACGACGAGGCGGCGGCTGCGTGTGAGCTCGGGCATGTGCGGATCGTATGGCTGTCTAAGAAACTCCGCAGTGCGGGACAATGGCCGAATGACCGCGTTCACCCCTCTCGCCATCGGGCCGCACATCGTGCAGCCGCCGGTGGTGCTCGCCCCCATGGCCGGCATCACCAACGCCCCCTTCCGTACCCTCTGCCGTGAGTACAGCGGCGGCAAGGGGCTGTTCGTGAGCGAGATGATCACGACGCGCGCCCTGGTCGAGCGCAACGAGAAGACGATGCAGCTCATCCGCTTCGACGAGACGGAGAAGCCGCGCTCGATCCAGCTGTACGGCGTGGACCCGGTGACGGTCGGCAAGGCCGTGCGGATGATCGTCGACGAGGACCTGGCCGACCACATCGACCTGAACTTCGGCTGCCCGGTCCCCAAGGTGACGCGGAAGGGCGGCGGCTCGGCCCTGCCCTACAAGCGGCCGCTGCTGCGGGCGATCCTCCACGAGGCCGTGACGAACGCGGGCGACCTGCCGGTCACGATGAAGATGCGCAAGGGCATCGACGACGACCACATCACCTACCTCGACGCCGGCCGGATCGCGGTCGAGGAGGGCGTCACGGCGATCGCCCTGCACGGGCGGACGGCGGCGCAGCACTACGGCGGCACGGCCGACTGGGACGCGATCGCGCGGCTCAAGGAGCACGTGCCGGAGATCCCGGTGCTCGGCAACGGCGACATCTGGTCGGCCGACGACGCCCTGCGGATGATGCGCGAGACCGGCTGCGACGGCGTCGTCGTGGGCCGCGGCTGCCTGGGCCGCCCGTGGCTCTTCGGGGACCTGGTGGCGGGCTTCGAGGGCACCGGGGCGTACGCGCAGCCGGGGCTCCGGGCGGTCGCGGACGCGATGGTGCGGCACGCGCGGCTGCTCGGCGAGTGGCTCGGCGACGAGGCACGCGGTGTCATCGACTTCCGCAAGCACGTCGCCTGGTACCTGAAGGGCTTCTCGGTGGGCTCCGAGATGCGCAAGAAGCTCGCCATCACGTCGTCCCTGGACGAGCTGCGCGCTCAGTTGAGCGAGCTCGACCTGGACCAGCCGTGGCCCGTGGGTGCGGACGGCCCTCGGGGGCGTACGTCCGGAAACAACCGGGTTGTCCTGCCGGATGGCTGGCTGAAGGACCCATATGACTGCGCCGGAGTGAGCGAGGACGCCGAGCTGGACACGTCCGGCGGCTGAGATTCGGCCCCTTCCGGGGGAGTGATCCTCGCCACCCCTGAGGGGTACGGTGCTCAGATGAGCAGATTGCGAGTGGATGTAGGAACTGAAGGGGTGGCACTGAGTGCCACCCCTTTTGCATTCAAGACTTGAACACAAGTGAGGTGTTTGGGCGCTCAGATGAGCGAATAGGGCCTGATTTGAGCCACCTGGCCTTCGGGGTGTGAAACCGGAATGTTCGACTCGGTAACTTTCGAAGTGCTGGCGGATGGGTGGTTAAGACCGGGTGTCCGGCAGGCGTACCTCCCCAGAAGCCTTCGATCTGGGTATGTTCCTCGCCGTCAGGGCAGCCAACCGAGTCGTCGAGGAGTCGAGACCCGTGTCGGGAAACATTGATCAGAAGTTCGTGTACGACTTCACCGAGGGCAACAGGGACCTGAAGGACCTGCTCGGTGGCAAGGGCGCCAACCTCGCCGAGATGACCAATCTCGGCCTGCCGGTGCCTCCGGGCTTCACGATCACCACCGAGGCGTGCAAGGTCTACCTCGAGAGCGGCTCCGAGCCGGTCGAGCTCCGCGACGAGGTCACCGCGCACCTGGACGCCCTCGAACGCCAGATGGGCAAGAAGCTCGGCCAGGCCGACGACCCGCTGCTCGTCTCCGTCCGCTCGGGCGCCAAGTTCTCCATGCCGGGCATGATGGACACCGTCCTCAACATCGGCCTCTCCGACGAGTCGGTGACCGGCCTCGCCCGCCAGGCCGACAACGACCGCTTCGCGTGGGACTCGTACCGCCGGCTCATCCAGATGTTCGGCAAGACCGTCCTCGGCGTCGACGGCGAGCTCTTCGAGGAGGCCCTCGACGAGGCCAAGGCCGCGAAGAAGGTCGCCAGCGACACCGACCTCGACGCCGCCGACCTCAAGAAGGTCGTCAAGCACTTCAAGAAGATCGTGAAGGCCCAGACCGGCCGCGACTTCCCGCAGGACCCGCGCGAGCAGATGGACCTCGCCATCGAGGCCGTCTTCAACTCCTGGAACACGGACCGCGCCAAGCTGTACCGCCGCCAGGAGCGCATCCCGGGCGACCTCGGCACCGCCGTCAACGTCTGCTCGATGGTCTTCGGCAACCTCGGTCCCGACTCCGGCACCGGCGTCGCCTTCACCCGCGACCCCGCCTCCGGCCACCAGGGCGTCTACGGCGACTACCTGCAGAACGCGCAGGGCGAGGACGTCGTCGCCGGCATCCGCAACACCGTGCCGCTGGCCGACCTCGAGTCGATCGACAAGAAGTCGTACGACCAGCTCATGCACATCATGGAGACCCTGGAGACCCACTACAAGGATCTCTGCGACATCGAGTTCACCATCGAGCGCGGCCAGCTCTGGATGCTCCAGACCCGTGTCGGCAAGCGCACCGCCGGTGCCGCCTTCCGCATCGCCACGCAGCTCGTGGACCAGGGCCTGATCGACGAGGCCGAGGCGCTCCAGCGCGTCACCGGCGCCCAGCTCGCCCAGCTGATGTTCCCCAAGTTCGACGAGAACGCGAAGGTCGAGCAGATCGGCCGCGGCATCGCCGCCTCCCCGGGCGCGGCCGTCGGCAAGGCCGTCTTCGACTCGTACACGGCCGTCAAGTGGTCCCGCTCCGGCGAGAAGGTCATCCTGATCCGCCGCGAGACCAACCCGGACGACCTGGACGGCATGATCGCCGCCGAGGGCATCCTCACCTCCCGCGGCGGCAAGACCTCGCACGCCGCCGTCGTCGCCCGCGGCATGGGCAAGACCTGTGTCTGCGGCGCCGAGGAGCTGGAGGTCGACACCAAGCGCCGCCGGATGACCACGGCCGACGGCCAGGTCGTCGAGGAGGGCGACGTCGTCTCCATCGACGGCTCCACCGGCAAGGTCTACCTCGGCGAGGTACCCGTCGTGCCGTCCCCGGTCGTCGAGTACTTCGAGGGCCGCATGCACGCCGGCGCCGACGACGCCGACGAGCTCGTCGCCGCCGTCCACCGGATCATGGCCTACGCCGACCGCGTCCGCCGCCTCCGCGTCCGCGCCAACGCCGACAACGCCGAGGACGCCTCGCGCGCCCGTCGCTTCGGCGCCCAGGGCATCGGCCTGTGCCGCACCGAGCACATGTTCCTCGGCGAGCGCCGCCAGTACGTCGAGCGGCTCATCCTCGCCGACACGGACGCCGAGCGCGAGGAGTCGCTGAAGGCGCTGCTCCCGCTGCAGAAGCAGGACTTCATCGAGCTCTTCGAGGCCATGGACGGGCTGCCCGTCACGGTCCGCCTGCTCGACCCGCCGCTGCACGAGTTCCTGCCCGACATCACCGAGCTGTCGGTGCGCGTCGCCCTCGCCGAGTCCCGCAAGGAGCCGCACGAGAACGACCTGCGCCTGCTCCAGGCCGTGCACCGCCTGCACGAGCAGAACCCGATGCTGGGTCTGCGCGGCGTCCGCCTCGGCCTGGTCATCCCCGGCCTGTTCACCATGCAGGTCCGGGCGATCGCGGAGGCCGCCGCCCACCGCATCGACGCCAAGGGCGACCCGCGCGCCGAGATCATGATCCCGCTCGTCGGCACCGTCCAGGAGCTGGAGATCGTCCGCGAGGAGGCCGAGCAGGTCATCGCCGAGGTCCGGGCGCAGACCGGCGTCGAGCTGAAGCTCGCGCTCGGCACCATGATCGAGCTGCCGCGCGCCGCCGTGACCGCCGGTCAGATCGCCGAGGCCGCGGAGTTCTTCTCCTTCGGCACCAACGACCTGACGCAGACGGTCTGGGGCTTCTCCCGCGACGACGTGGAGGCCTCGTTCTTCACCGCGTACCTGGAGAAGGGCATCTTCGGCGTCAGCCCCTTCGAGACCATCGACAAGGACGGCGTGGGCGCCCTGGTCCGCAGCGCCGTCCAGGCCGGCCGCGCCACCCGCCCCGACATCAAGCTCGGTGTCTGCGGCGAGCACGGCGGCGACCCGGAGTCGGTGCACTTCTTCCACGAGGTCGGCCTCGACTACGTCTCCTGCTCGCCCTTCCGGATCCCGGTGGCGCGCCTGGAGGCCGGCCGCGCCGCCTCGGGTGCGAAGGGCAGCGACAGCCGCTGAGTCCACCGGGGCCGCCGTCCGTCACGCTCTGACCCTCACCGACGGGCGGCGGCTCCGGATTCACAGAAAAACAGACGGGACGGACACCTTTTGTGCGGAGGTGTCCGTCCCGTTTGTTTGGTTGCTTGTCGAGCTGGTGTGAGTCAATGTTCAATTGCGGCGGATTGAATTATTGGGCATTGAACATCCCGGATTGAACGACCCGGATTCTTCAGCGCAAAGAACGGGGCGGGCGCGGCCCCCGGATCCCCACCCGGAGGCCGCGCCCTTTACCGATGCCGGACAGGTGAGCCACAACCTCGCCGACCGCCGCCGGACGGGCAAAGCCCCCCACGGTCTTCGCCACGTCACCTCGGTCCTGAAGGTTTCCTGTCCGACCCGTACAGCTTTTCGGTTCCCCCCTGATTGCCGCGATGCCTTTCAACTGTGGCTGAAACACCCTGGTAACGTGCAGTGATGCTGTGCATACTCGTCGTCGGGGGTGGTTGCGAGTGCACAGGTGGGGACGTTCATGCTGCGGATTCATTTCACCGGGAACGATTTGGCGGGGGTGCGGACGGCCGCCCGGCCGGATGTTCTGTGGGAAACGATTCTGAGCTTTCACCGTTTAAGAGACCGGCGCGGCTCCGTCGTCTACGGGGAATGGCGCTCGGACGCGAGGGTCCGGCTCGGCGGTGAGACCCGGCTCCTCGCCGCGCTCGTTCCCAGCCGCGGTTATTTCCCCGACTTCCTGACGCCCGCCGAAGGCGTCCACGGCCTCGACGAAGGCCTCCAGGCGATCCGTGCCACCGATCCGGACCGGCTGCTCGGCGAACTGTCGCTGCTCGCCGCCGACCGCTCCGGCGGCCGGACCGTGCCCCACTCGCTGCGCGCCCTCGCCGACGGAGGCGCCGAGCCCTTCGACCGGCTCGTCGGGGCCCTGCGCAGCTACCACCGGGCCGCCGTCGAACCGTACTGGCCGCACATCAGGGCCCGCGTCGAGGCCGACCGGGCCCGCCGCGGCCGGGCCCTCCTGGACGGCGGCGCCGAGGAACTGCTCGCCTCGCTGCCGCCCATGCTGCGCTGGCGCGCGCCCGTCCTGGAGGCGGACTACCCGGTCGACCGGGACGTCCACCTCGACGGGCGGGGGCTGCTGCTCCAGCCCTCGTTCTTCTGCCGGGGCACCCCGGTCGTGCTGCGCGACCCCGCGCTGCCGCCGGTCCTCGTCTACCCCGTCACGCACGGCGAGGCGCCGACCGTCCGCGCGCCGGGCGGCTCCTCGCTGGCCAAGCTCGTCGGCCAGACCCGCTCGGCCGTCCTGCACGCCATCGGGGACGGCGGCACGACCAGCGAGCTGGCCCGCAGGGCCGGGGTGTCGCTCGCCTCGGCCAGCCAGCACGCGGGCGTGCTCCGCGAGGCCGGACTCATCGCGACCCTCCGCCACGGCAACGCGGTCCTGCACACGCTGACACCCCTGGGCGCAGCCCTGCTCGGCGGCGCCGGCCGGCCGGTGGACCTGCGGTGCTACACGACGAGCTACGCGCGTAAGGGGCCGGTCGCGTCGTAGGCGGTGCCGGGTGGGGCCGTGCCGGGTGGGGCCGGGCCGTGCCGGGTGGGGCTGAGGCTCGGGCTCCGGCGTCCGCCGCTGGACGGCCGGATGGCGCGGGACCTTCGGCCCCTGGGGGCTGGCCCCGGGGGCGGGGACACTGGGGGCATGCGCGAGACCCCCGACATCCGCGACCGGCACGACCTCGACGTGCTGCTGCGCCGCTTCTACGGCGCCGCCTTCGCCGACCCGCTGATCGGGCCCTTCTTCACCGAGGTCGCCGGGACCGACCTGGAGGTCCACCTGCCGCACATCGCCGACTTCTGGGAGCGCGCCCTCCTCCGTACGGCCGACTACGGGCGCGACCCCTTCGCCCCGCACGCGGCCCTGCACACCGTCCGGCCGCTCACCGCCGCCCACTTCGGCCGCTGGGTGCAGCTCTGGCACGCGAGCGTCGACGGGCTCCACGCCGGGCCCCGGGCCGAGCGGGCCAAGGCCCAGGGCGAGCGGATCGCCCTCGTCCTGCTGAAGCGGCTGGGCGGCGGATCGACGGAGGGCACGGGCGGCGGGTTCGTCCCGCTGGCGGCTCTCGAACTGCGCTCGGTCGCCTGAGCGAAAAGACTCTTCGGGACGGCGATGAGTTCCGAGGGGCCGGCACGTCTACCCCTCGACGGCACCGCACGACGGAAGAGAGAGCGCCATGGCCCCGCAGATGATCTTCGTGAACCTGCCCGTCAAGAATGTCGAGGCGAGCAAGGTCTTCTTCTCGAAGATCGGCTTCTCCTCGAACCCGCAGTTCAGCGACGAGACCACCGCCTGTGTGGTCATCAGCGACACGATCTTCGTCATGCTCCTCGAAGAGCCCAAGTTCAAGTCCTTCATGGCGCCCGGCAAGGAGATCTCCGACGCGACCAAGACCACCGAGGTCATGGTCACGCTGAGCGCCGAGAGCCGGGACAAGGTCGACGAGCTGGCCAACGCCGCCCTCGCCGCCGGCGGCTCCCCGGCGAAGGATCCGCTGCTGATGGACTTCATGTACGGCCGCTCCTTCGCCGACCTGGACGGCCACCACTGGGAGGTCTTCTGGATGGACCCGGCGGCCGCCCACGGGTAGAGCCCGCCTTCCTGGTCAGGCCGAGACGCCGCCGTCGATCACCAGGTCCGTGCCGACGGCGGAGCCCGCGTCGTCCGACGCGAGGTACAGCACCGCCGCCGCCACCTCGGCCGCGGACGAGATGCGGCCGAGCGGCGACTCCGCCTTCATCCGGACCTCCCGCTCGGCCTCCGTCTCGCCGGGCCGCAGCGACATCGTGGACTCCGCGGCGCCGGGGCTGACCGCGTTGATCCGGACCCCGTCGCCGATGTGGTCCAGGGCCGCGGCCCGGGTGAGCGCCGAGACGGCCGCCTTGGAGACCTGGTAGCCGAAGACCCCGGGGATCCGGACGTGCGGGCCCAGGTTGGACGCGATGTTCACGATGGCCCCGCCGCCGTTCGCCCGCATGTGGGCGACCTCGGCCTGGAGGGCGTGCAGCACCCCCGTGACGTTGATGTCGAGCAGCGCCTGCCAGTCCTCCAGGGGGAAGTCGGCGGCGCTGTGCCCGCCGCCCCGGAAGACCCCCGCGTTGTTCACGGCGACGTCCAGGCCGCCGTACAGCCCGACCGCGCGCCGGACCAGCTCCCTGGTGGACTCGGCGCTGGACACGTCGGCGGCGACCGCGGCGGCGGTGCCCCCGGCGGCCTCGATCAGGGCGACCGTCCCGTCGAGGGACTCCGTCGTACGGCCGGCGACGACGACCTTCGCGCCCTCGGCGGCGAAGGCGAGCGCGATGGCCCGGCCGAGACCGGAACCGGCGCCGGTGACGAGGACGGTGCGGTCGGTGAAGCGTGCGGACATGGTGGGCCCTTCCGGTGCGGGA
This sequence comes from Streptomyces nymphaeiformis, assembly GCF_014203895.1. Taxonomy (GTDB): domain Bacteria; phylum Actinomycetota; class Actinomycetes; order Streptomycetales; family Streptomycetaceae; genus Streptomyces; species Streptomyces nymphaeiformis. The sequence continues at coordinate 568,262 of NZ_JACHJY010000001.1, forward strand.
GAGGTGCGGGAGAGTGAAGAATGAACTTGACCGTACGTTCCAATATGAGGCCCGAAGAAAGGGCGCCCCCGTGGGCGCCCTTTCCCCGGTCTCCTCAGTCCAGCAAGGCCAGGGCCTGCTCCGCCGCGTCCCTGACCCGGCCCGGCTCGCTCGACACCTTGCCGACCACCCGGATCCCCTGGAGCAGGACGAGCAGCATCCGGGCCAGGGCCCGCGGGTCCCGGTCGGCCGGGAGCTCGCCCCCGGCCCGCGCCCGGGCGAGCGCCCCGTGCAGGAGCGTCTCGATCTGCTCCCAGCTGAGCTCCACCCGCCGGGCGACCGTCGCGTCGTGCGGTCCCAGCTCCGCCGCCGAGTTGGTGACGAAACAGCCGTTCAGGCGCTCCCCGTCCGCCGCCGCCTCGGCGGCGAAGCGGCGGACCAGGGCCCGCACGGCCGGCAGGGCCGGGCCCGGCGCGGACAGCTCCTCGACGATCTGCGGGTCGCGGGTCTCCAGGTAGCGGTCCATCGCCCTCAGGTACAGCTCGTGCTTGTTGCCGAAGGTCGCGTAGATGCTGGCGCGGCCGATGCCGAGGTGCTCCACGAGGTCCGACATCGTCGTCGCCTCGTAGCCGCGCGCCCAGAACAGTTCGAGCGCTGCCTGGAGCGCGGCCTCGGGATCGAATTCCTTGGTCCTGGCCACGAGATGACCGTACGACCATTTGGAACGACCGGTCAAGTTACTTCAGGCGGACCGGATACACCGCCACCGTCACCTCGTCGTCGTCCAGACACCGGCCCGTCTCCAGGTCGAAGCGCTGCTTCAGGAGCGGCGAGGCCACGAACGCCCGCCCGTCCGCCGAGCCGACGAGCCCCCGGGACAGCACCTGCGCCCCCGTGAACGGATCGCGGTTGTCGATCGCGTACGTCCGCCCCGACCGGTCCCGGAAGAGCGCCGCCTGCCGGCCGTCCGGAAGGAGCGCCGCCACGCCCCGGCCCGGGGTCAGCCGGGCCTCTTCGCAGACGGCCATCCAGGAGTCGGGGGAGAGCGACAGTTCGAGAGTCGTCGTCATCGGGAGGTGGCCCCTTCCAGCGTTCCGATCGTGAGAATCGTGAGGTCCGGCTTGATCTGGTCGCGCTCCGGCACGAACCGGACCGACGGGTCCGGAGCCCCCGGCGCGTTCACGAAGGAGACGAAGCGCCGCAGCCGCTCCGGGTCGTCCAGCGTCTCGGCCCACTCGTCGCGGTAGTCGGCGACGTGCGCGGCCATCAGCGCCTCCAGCTCCTCGCAGAGCCCGAGCGAGTCGTGCACCACCACGTCCCTGAGGTGGTCGAGTCCGCCCTCCAGGCGCTCCAGCCAGGTCGACGTCCGCTCAAGACGGTCCGCCGTCCGGATGTAGAACATCAGGAACCGGTCGATGAGGCGGATCAGTTCGGCGTCCGAGAGGTCCTGGGCCAGCAGGTCCGCGTGGCGCGGGGTCGCGCCGCCGTTCCCACCGACGTACAGGTTCCAGCCGTTGGCCGTCGCGATGATCCCGAAGTCCTTCGACTGCGCCTCGGCGCACTCGCGGGCGCAGCCCGACACCGCCGACTTCAGCTTGTGCGGGGCGCGCAGGCCGCGGTAGCGCAGCTCCAGCTGGATCGCCATCTTCACGGAGTCCTGGACGCCGTAGCGGCACCAGGTCTGCCCGACGCAGGACTTCACCGTGCGCAGCGCCTTGCCGTACGCGTGCCCCGACTCGAAGCCGGCGTCGACCAGCCTGGTCCAGATCGAGGGGAGTTGGTCCACCCGGGCGCCGAAGAGGTCGATCCGCTGGCCGCCGGTGATCTTCGTGTAGAGCCCGAAGTCGCGGGCCACCTCGCCGATCACGATCAGCTTGTCCGGGGTGATCTCGCCGCCGGGGATGCGCGGCACCACCGAATAGGAGCCGTTGCGCTGCATGTTGGCGAGGAAGTGGTCGTTGGTGTCCTGGAGGGAGGCCTGCTCGCCGTCGAGGATGTAGCCGCCCAAGCCGATCGTCGGGGCGAGGGAGGCCAGGATGGAGCCGACGGTCGGCTTGCAGACCTCGCAGCCCTCGCCGCCCCGCGCCTCCTCGCGCCCGTGCGAGTCGAGCAGCGCGGCGAAGGAGGTGAGGCGGAGGGTCCGGGCGATCTCGTACAGCTCGCTCCGGGTGTACGAGAAGCAGCCGCAGAGTCCCTTGTCCGTGGCAGCCGGCAGCAGCTTCTCGATCACCTTCACGCAACTTCCGCAGCCCGTACCGGCCTTGGTGCACTTCTTCACCTCGGGCAGGCTCGTGCACTGACCGATCGCGTGCTTGGTCACGTTGTGGCAGGAGCAGATGACGGCGTCGTCCGGCAGCGCGGACGGGCCGAGCGCGACCGGGGCGCCCGCGCCCGCCGGGAGCACCAGCTGCTCGGGGGAGACCGGCGGCACGGTGCCGGTGAGCGGACGGAGCAGCCCGTACTGCTCGGCGTCGCCGACCAGGACACCGCCGAGCAGCACCCCGTCGGCGGAGACCACCAGCTTCTTGTAGACGCCCGAGCGGGAGTCGGAGTACACGACGTCGAGGCAGTCCTCGGCCGTCCCGTGCGCGTCGCCGAACGAGGCCACGTCCACACCGAGCAGCTTCAGCTTGGTCGACATGTCGGCGCCCGTGAAGCCGTCCCCGGCCTCCTCGTCGGCGATCGCGGCCGCCGCCGTCTGCGCCATCTCGTAACCGGGCGCGACCAGGCCGTACACCCGGCCGTCCGAGGCCAGCGCGCACTCGCCGATCGCGAAGACCGCGGGGTCGGAGGTCCGGCAGAGTCCGTCCACGGCGATGCCGCCGCGCTCGCCGACGTCCAGGCCGCAGTCGCGGGCCAGCTGGTCCCGGGGCCGTACGCCCGCCGAGAAGACGACCATGTCCGTGGCCAGTTCGGAACCGTCCGACAGCCTCATGCCCGTCACGGCGCCGTCCGCCGTCACGACCTCCTGCGTGCCCGTGCCCGTGTGGACGGTCAGACCCATCTTCTCGATCGTGCGGAGCAGGGCCGCGCCGCCGCCCTCGTCGACCTGCACCGGCATCAGACGCGGCGCGAACTCCACGACGTGCGTGTCGAGCCCCAGGCCCTTCAGGGCGCCCGCCGCCTCCAGACCGAGCAGACCGCCGCCGACGACCGCGCCGGTCCTCGCCGTCTTCGCGTACTCCTCGATCGCGAGGAGGTCCTCGATCGTCCGGTAGACGAAACAGCCCTCGGCGTCCTTGCCGGGGACGGGAGGCACGAAGGGGTACGAGCCGGTGGCGAGGACGAGCGTGTCGTACGCGAAGGCCCGCCCCGAGCGGGCGGTGACCGTCCGGGCCTCCCGGTCGATCGTCTCGGCCGGGTCGCCGACGTACAGCTCGATGCCGTGCCTCTCCATGAACCCGGCCTCGACCATCGACAGGTCGTCCGGGGTCTTCCCCGAGAAGTACGAGGTCAGCTGCACGCGGTCGTAGGCCGGGCGCGGCTCCTCGCAGAGGACCACGATCCTGGCCCGCTCGGTGACGCCACGGTCGGCGAGCGCCTCCAGGAACCGCTGGCCGACCATTCCGTGGCCGACCAGGACGATGGTGGGAGTGGTCATGAGGAGCCTCCGTCGTGGGTGAGCAGGTGGAGCAGGGGGGCCTCGTCGGGCAGGGCCTCGTCGCCCTCCCAGGCCCTTGCGAGCGCGCCGACCGCGGCCAGGTCGCCGAGGAGAACGCCCCCGACGAGCCGGTCCCCACGGACGACGACCTTCCGGTACGCGCTCCGGGTCGCGTCGGCGAGCTGCACGACGTCGTCACCGGGGCGGGCGGTGACCTCACCGAACGCGGCGAGGTCCAGGGGCCTGGAGCCGCGGAGGGTGAGGCGGGTGAGGGCGCGGGTGCCGGTGTAGCGGACGTCGGCAGCCGTCTCGGCGAGGAGCACGTCCGCCAGGACGTCCGCCTGTTCCAGTGCCGGGCCCGCCAGGCCGTACACCCGCCCCGCGTGCTCCGCGCAGTCGCCGATCGCGTGGATGTACGGGTCCGAGGTGCGGAGGGAGTCGTCGACGACGATGCCCGTCGCGACGTCCAGGCCCGCCTCGCGGGCCAGGGCGACCCGGGGACGGACCCCGCACGCGAGGACGACGACCTGGGCGTCGAGGACGAAGCCGTCGGCGAGTTCGACCGCCGTGACGGCGCCGTCCCGCTGCCGCAGGCCGCTGACCCGGCACTCGGTGTGCACCTCGACCCCGAGGGCCTCGACGTGCTCCCGGAGCAGCGCCGAGGCGTGCTCGTCGAGCTGGCGTTCCATCAGGCGTTCGCCCTGCTGGGTGAGGACGACGTCCGCGCCGCGCTCGGCGAGGGCCCGCGCGGCGGAGACGCCGAGGAGTCCGCCGCCGATGACGACGGCCCGTACCCCGGGCCGTACGAGCGCGTGGAGCGACAGGCAGTCGTCGAGGGTGCGGAAGGGGTGGACCCCGGCCGGGAGCGCCGCGCCGCGCAGTCCGCGCAGCGGCGGGAGGACCGGGTTGGAGCCGGTGGCGAGGACGAGCCGGTCGTACGCGACGAGCGTGCCGTCCGCGCACGTGACCGTCCGCGCCGCCCGGTCGATGCGCACCGCCCGCGCCCCGAGCCGTGCCGGCTCGCGGGTCCCGGGCAGGGCGATCACCTCGGGGGCGTACCGTCCGGCGAGGACGTCGGCGAGCAGCACCCTGTTGTACGGGGCGTGCGGCTCCTCGCCGAGGAGGGTGACGGGCAGGCGCTGGGCGAGCCGGGCGCCCGCCGTTCCGCCCCCGACCACCACGATCCGTGTACTCATACCGGAAGGGTGCGGGGCCGGTGTTACCCGTCGGGATCCCGACTGTTTCCCGCACGGAACGCTGATCTCCGCCGGGAGCGGGGCGCGCTGTGAGGCCGGGTTCCCGGTGCGGGGGCGCTGTGGGGCCGGGTGCGGGAGCCGCGCGAGGCCCGGTGCGCGGGCCGCGCGGGCCGGGGCGGGGTGCGGCTGTGAGGCCGGGGGGCGGAGGCCGCGTGAGTCCTGGGGCTGGTTCCGTGGGGCCCGGTGCGCGGGCCGCGCGGGCCGGGGGCGGGGTGCGGCTGTGAGCCGGGGGCGGAGGCCGCGTGAGTCCTGGGGCTGGTTCCGTGGGGCCCGGTCGGGGTCCGTGCGAGACGCGGGGCGGCCCCGGGTGAGCCCGGTGCGGGAGCCGCCTCGGGCCCAGGGCCCGACCTCCCTGCGCCCCGCCGGGGTTAACGCGCGGTCAGTCTCGGCTCAAGCCCGGCTTAAGGATCCCGGGTACGGGCCGGAGCGGGGCGTTCCCGTATACGGGGCGTCCTAGGGTGCCGGTCGTGACCACCGAGGCCCGCCATCACCCGCTCCCCGCCGCCCCGCGGCTCGCTCCCGACCGGCTGCGGGACGCGATCGTCGGGGGTGCCGGCGCGGTCACCTTCCTGTGGGGCGTCCAGGCCCGCCCGTCCGCCCGGCTCGACGCGTTCTGCGCGACCGGCGCCCATCTCACCGGCCTCCTCGCCGGGTACGGCGTCCTCGTCCTGCTGCTGCTCATGGCCCGCGTCCCGGCCGTCGAGCACGGCGTCGGCGCGGACCGGCTGGCCCGCTGGCACGCCCTCGGCGGGCGGTACGTCCTCGGCCTGATCGGCGCCCACGCCGTCCTCGCCCTCTGCGGTTACGCCGCGTACACCCGTACCGACCTCGTCACCGCCACGGGAGACCTCCTCGCGTACGGGGCGATCGCCGCCGCCACCGCCGGCACCGGCCTGTTCGTCGCCGTCGGCGTCACCTCCGCCCGGGCCGTCCGCCGCCGGGTCCGGCACGAGACCTGGCGGGCGGTCCACCTCGGCGCCCTCCTCGCCGCCGCGCTCGGCTTCGTCCACCAGCTCGCCGGCCCCGACCTCGCCGGCGGTCTCCTCACCCGCTGGCTCTGGTCGATGGCGCACGGCACCGTCGCCGTCCTCCTCGTCTGGTACCGGATCGTCGTCCCCGTCCGGGCCGCGCTCCGCCACGAGCTGCGGGTCGCCGAGGTCCGCGAGGAGGCCCCCGGGGTCGTCTCCGTCCTCGTCCGGGGCAGGGGAGTGGCCCTCCTCGGCGCCGAACCCGGCCAGTTCTTCCGCTGGCGCTTCCTCCACCCCGGGCTCTGGTCGACCGCCCTCCCGTTCTCCCTCTCCGCGCCCGTCCGCGACGACACCCTGCGGATCACCGTGAAGGCCCTCGGCGACCACACCCGCCGCATCCGCCGCATCCGCCCCGGGACCCGCGTCCTCGCCTCCGGCCCCTTCGGCGCGCTCACCGCGCACCGCCGCACCCGCCGCAAGGTCCTGCTGCTCGCCGGCGGGGTCGGCATCACCCCGCTGCGCGCCCTCTTCGAGACCCTGCCCGGCGGGCCCGGCGACGTGACCCTCCTCTACCGGGCCTCGGACGCGACCGGTCTCGTCCTGCGCGCCGAGCTGGAGTCCATCGCCCGCGAGCGGCAGGCCGCCCTGCACTTCCTGCTCGGCCCCTCGGACAGCGCCTTCGACCCCCTCGCGCCGCGCGCCCTGCGCCACCTCGTGCCCGGGCTCGCCGGTCATGACGTGTACCTGTGCGGGCCGCCCGCGATGGCCCGCGCCGCGACCGCCTCCCTGCTCAGGGCCGGGGTGCCGGCCTCCCGCATTCACAGCGAGGACTTCGACCATGCCTAGACACAGCGCGCCCGGCCCTTCGCTGCCCGGACACGGCGCGCCCGGCTCCTCCACGCCCAGACACGGCGCGCCCCGCCCCTCCGCGGCGCTCGCCCGGCGGCGGCTCGCCGCCGCCCTGCTCGGCACGGGAGCGCTCGCCGCGACCCTCCTCACCGCCGTCGTGACCCCGGCGGCCCCGCCCGCCCCCGACCGCGACCCCGGCGCCGCAAGCTCAGAAGCAGCTCAACGATCAGACGATTGATGGACGGGGCAACGATCCCGTCCCTAGGCTCACGGCCATGCCCGACATCTCACTGACCACCCTTGTCCTGCTCTGTCTCGCCGCCCTCGTGGCCGGCTGGATCGACGCCGTGGTGGGCGGTGGCGGGCTGCTCCAGCTGCCCGCCCTGCTGCTCGGTCTCCCGCACGTCCCCGCCGCGCACATCCTCGGCACCAACAAGGCCGTCTCGATCGTGGGCACCACCGGGGCCGCCGTCACCTACCTCCGCAAGGCGCCCGTGCCGGTGTGGACGGCGGTACGGGTCGGGCTCGCCGCGCTCCTCGGCTCCATGGCCGGCGCCTTCTTCGCGGCCGGGATCAGCAGCGAGGTCCTGCGCCCGGTGATCATGGTGGTGCTGCTCGCCGTCGCGGCCTTCGTGATGCTGCGGCCCTCCTTCGGCGTGCGGCCCGAGGGGGAGGAGCGGGCGCCGCTGACCCGGGCGCGGATCGTGACCGCGATCGTGGTCGTCGGCGGCGGGATCGGCTTCTACGACGGCCTGTTCGGGCCGGGCACCGGCACCTTCCTGGTCCTCGCGCTGACGGCCGTGCTCCACCTGGACCTGGTGACCGCCTCCGCCACCGCGAAGATCGTGAACGTCTGCACCAACGCGGGCGCGCTCGCGATGTTCGCGTACCAGGGCAGCGTGTACTGGCAGCTCGCGGCCGTCATGGCCGTGTTCAACCTCGTCGGCGGGACGATCGGGGCCCGGATGGCGCTGAGCAAGGGCGCCGAGTTCGTCCGCGGGGTGCTGCTCGTCGTGGTGCTCTCGCTGGTCGCGAAGCTGGCGTTCGACCAGTGGTCGTAAGGCCCTAACCCGCCGCGGACTTCGCCGCGGACCTCGCCACGGGCTTCACGCCGATCAGGTGGCCGAAGGCGACCACGTTCCCCTGGTAGCCGTTCTTCTTCGAGAAGCCGCCGCCGCAGGTGATCACCCGGATCTCGGCCCGGTCGGCCTCGTCGTACACCTTCCGGTCCGGGAAGTTCTTGTTGTCGTACACCTCGATCGCGTCGACCGTGAAGACGGCGGTCCGCCCGTCCTCCCGGTCCACCTCGATCCGGTGGCCCTTCTTGAGCGCGCCGAGCGTGTAGAAGACGGCGGGCCCGTCGGCGTTGTCGACGTGGCCCGCCACGATCGCGGTGCCCTTGGCGCCGGGCGTCGTGCCGTCCCCGTACCACCCGGCCATGTTCCGGTCCGAGGCAGGCGGCACGTCGAGCGCGCCGTTCTCCGCGAGGCCGAGCCGCATCATCGGGGCGTCCACGTCGGTCTCGGGGATGCGCAGCCGGACCGGCGGCGAGGGCGGCAGCGGGTCGGCGGCGGCGTCGGTGTGCACGCTCGGCCCGGCGGCGAAGGCCTGCGCGGCCGACGGCACGGGCGGGGTGACGTTCGCCGAGCCGTTGTGGACGAGCCAGAGTCCGACGCAGGCGGCCGCGGCTATGCCCCAGCCCTTGGTCCTGTTGCTCACCTGGGTTCCCTCGATCGCTTCGTGCGTGTGGCCCTGGGATGTGACCCTGCCCCCGCCGGGCCGTGTACGGGCACGCGGCGGGGGCAGGACAGGCGGTGGTCTCAGTGGCTCCGCGCGCCGCTCGCCCGGCGCCGCAGGAGCCAGACACCGCCGACGGCAGCCGCGGCCAGCACCGCCGCGCCCGCCGTGATCTGGGCGGTGTCGGGGCCGACACTGCCCCCGACACCGGTCTGGACGTGGCCGCTCGGCCCCCGGTGCTTGACCATCAGCTCACCCCGGGCGGTCTTGCCGTTGTCGCAGGCCACGCTGATCCCGTAGGAGCCGGCCTTGACGTGCTCCGGCACCTCGAACTGTCCGACCACGACCTCCTTGTGCGTGCTCGGGTTCAGCTGGAACTCGCCCGCGCCGAGCGAGTTCGCGTCCCCGACGCCGTGCCCGTGCTTGCCGCAGGCGAGCGTGTTCACGGTGACGGTCTCGCCCGGGGACGCGGACGACGGGAAGATCTCCAGCGACTCGTGGCTGCCGCTGTTCGAGTACGAGCTCTCGCTGTTCGAGTTCCAGTCTTCGTTGCCGGCGTACGCCGCGGGGGCGGCGAACGCCCCGATCGCGGCGACCGTCAGCGCGGTACCGGTGAACAGGCGGGCAGTGGTGCGCATGGGGGTCCTCCGGGGCGCGCGAGCGGTCATGCAGGCTGGTCCTCCCGGGAGGGACATCCCGGAGTCGGACCTTCTGAGACCGAGATAAGGGCCACGCCGCGCCCCCCGCCTCCTGATGAGGCATCAGGATTGCTCCGTCCGATACGGCGCGTCACCTGGATTCCGACCGTTTTTGCAGGTCAGAAGGGTGTGCGGGCCGTCATCTGACGGCCCGTGCCGAACGGGTGATCACGCGAGGGGCCGGGGCACCCGACGGTGCCCCGGCCCGTTGTCGGCGCGTCAGCCGCGGTCCGCCCCGCAGCCGGAGTCCGGCGGCAGGCAGCCGGTCGGCCGGCCGGTGGACCCCACCGCCGCGTGCCGACATCGCCGGCATTCGTGCAGGACCAGGACGAGGCGCTCCCCGGCGCAGCCCACGGCGGGCGAGGTGTACGTCCGGTGCGGCGTCGCCGCGGCGCACCTCGGGCAGTCGAGCATCCGCTCGTCACCGGCCGTCATCGCCCCGCCCTCCCGGCGCCGCCCCGGGTGCCGGACCCGAGGGCGGCGAGGGTGCCGAGGAGCAGCCACGCCTCCTCCGGGGTTCCCGCGTTCGTCGCGGGAGAGAGCACCAGGATGATGCCGAGGACGAGCGAGGCGAGGAACGCGGCGCTCTTGACCGGAAGGTCTACTCTGAGATCGACGAACACGGGATTCTCCCTTGTGCTTGGTCGGAAGGCCGCCCCTGCTCCTGCCGGATGCGAAGGGGCGGCCTCGGCCGTTTCTTCTACGGGTGCGGTCGGTCAGGTCACATGCGACGCCCTCCTCTCCGCCCGGCCGCCCGTCGCGGGCCGGCCCGATGCGTCGAGTGTGGAACCGCCCGGAAGGCCGGACAACGGCTGGAAGACACGCGTAGACCTACGCGGACGCGGGGTGACGCCCTCCGAGGTCTGTCAACTTCTGTGAAGCTGAAGGAAAATGACGGACCATCGGAGACGACTCGGGAACGTCCTGCGACGCGAAGGGCACCGCTCATGACCAACACGTCCTCCTCGCCGCCTCCGCACGGCCCGCAGGCCCGCTTCGCCGCCGAGCTGCGTGAGCTGCGTCGGCAGAACCTCACCAAGCCGACGCTGGACGCGCTCGGGCGGTCGATGGGGTGTGCCCGCAGCAACGTGTCGCTGATCCTGAGCGGCCGGCGCTTCCCCTCGTGGGAGCACATGTGCGCGCTCGTCGAGGCCCTCGGCGGGAACCCGGCCGACTGGCGGGACCGCTGGCTCGGCGCCCGGCGCGAGATCGAGGAGGCCGGCCGGGCGGGCGACGCCGGGCCGGCCGCCCCGCCGCCGCTCCTTCCGCCGGTCGCGTCCGTGCTCGCGGGCGGGGAGGCGTTGCCCGGGATCCACTGGTACAAGGACAACCGCGAGTTCTACGAGGCCGCGGCCGAGCGGGTGAGGGGCGCCGCTTCGGAGATCCGGGTCACGTACACCCGCCGCTACCCGCCCGACCAGACGAGTACGAACGCCTCCCGCGAGTACTTCAGGTCGGTCCTGGACTGGGCCGCCGCCGACAGCGAGGACGTGCGCGCCGTGCGCCGGATCATCGGGGTGCCCGAGCGGGAAGGGGTCCCGGACAAGGACGTGCTGGCCTGGGTCCGGCGGCATCACGAGGAGGCCGAGGGCATCCTCAACTACGAGGCCGCCGTGCTGCGGTGGACCGCTGCCGCCGACGGCCTCAACATGGCCCTGATCGACGACAGCGTGGCCTTCCTGGCCTTCTCCGGCGGTTCCCGGCAGCGGCTCGACGGCTTCAGCGTCGAGCACCCCAGGTTCATGGGCTACTTCGCCGCCTACTTCGACCAGCTCTGGGTCGCGCTCCCGTCGCTCGCCCACTACCTGGAGGAGCTCCCCGACGGGCGGAGCTGACCCCGGGGTCCGCTACGGCCGGATCTCGTCCCCCTCCACCGCCCCGTACGCCGCGAACACCCGCCCCATCAGCTCCTCGTCCACCGGGAACGTCACCTCGTCGATCGCCGTCACGGGGGCGATCGTCCGGGAGTTGGTCACGAACGCGGCCCGGAAGCCCGGCAGATCGGCCAGGGTGACCGGGCGGCGGGTCGAGTTCAGGCGCGGTTCCAGGAGGGCCATGGTGATGCCGGCGAGGCAGGGTGCCGACGGCCAGATCACCGAAGTGCCGTCCCAGAAGGCGATGTTGGTGACGGCTCCCTCGGAGATCTCGCCGTACGGGGAGGTCAGCAGGGCCTCGTCGTAGCCCGCCCGCCGGGCCGCCTCGCCGTGGTAGCGCTGGCCGAAGCCGCCCAGGTGCTTGATGTGCGGCGCGGGCCGCCAGTAGTCGACGGTGGTCAGGCGCTGCGGGGCGCCGGGGCCGTCCGGGGCCGGGTCGGCGACGGTCACGACGGTGCGGACGCCCGGGTAGACGTACACCCGGACCGAGGCGTCCCGCCGCCCGGCGTTCGCGAGGGCCCCGGCGACGAGCTCGCGGACCCGCTTGCCGTCCAGCTCCGTGCCGAAGAGCTCGCGGGTCGAGCGGTCGAGGCGGTCGAGGTGCAGGGCGAGGCCCTTCGTGCGCCCGTCCCGTACCTGCATCGCCGTGAAGTGGCCGTACCCGGTCAGGAGGGCGGCGAGGAGCCCCGGATCGGTCGCGGGGGCTCCGTCGATCTCGGTGTGCGGGGGAGGTGTCGTCATGCCCTCACCGTACGGCGCCCGCACGGCACTTGAGCCCGACGGGGCTTCGGGGATGCGCCTCTTGCCCTCGAGCGCATGCGCCTCTTGACCTCAAGCAAACTTGAGGTATCACGATCATCCGCATGCTGTTCCGACTGCTCGCACCCCGCCTCCGGCCCCACCGCCCCCTCCTCTTCCTCCTCGTCGCCCTCCAGCTCGTCCAGACCCTCGCCTCCCTCGCCCTGCCCACCCTCAACGCCGGCGTCATCGACGAGGGCGTCCTGCGCGGGGACACCGGTCGCGTCCTCAGCGGCGGCGCCGCCATGATCGCCGTCACCCTCCTCCAGGCCGCCGCGGCCGCCGCCGCCACCTACACCGGCGCCAAGGTCGCCATGGGCGTCGCCCGCGACCTGCGCTCCGAGGTGTTCCGCCGGGTCCAGGACTTCTCCGCCCGGGAACGCGGCCGCTTCGGCGCCGCGTCCCTCATCACCCGGACCACCAACGACGTCCAGCAGATCCAGACGTTCACCGTCCTCGTCCTCACCATGCTGGCCGCCGCCCCGCTGCTCTGCGCCGGCGGGCTCGTCATGGCCCTGCGCCAGGACGTGCCGCTCGCGCTCGTCCTGCTCCTCTTCGTGCCCGTGATGACCGGCGCGGTCGGCACCGTCGTCCTGCGCATGCGGCCCCTCTTCCGCGGCATGCAGGAGCGCGTCGACCGTGCCAACCGCGTGCTGCGCGAGCAGATCACCGGCGTCCGGGTCGTCCGCGCCTTCGTCCGCGACCGGCACGAGCGGGAGCGGTTCGCCGGAGCCAACGACGAACTCCTCACCGTCGGCCTCAAGGCCGGCCGGCTCCAGGCCCTCATGTTCCCCACGGTCCTGATCGTCTGGCAGCTGACGACCGTCGCCCTCGTGTACGTCGGCGCCCACCGCATCGACGCCGGAGCCCTGCAGCCCGGCGGCCTCGTCGCCTTCCTCGGCTACCTCCTCCAGACCTCCATGTCCGTGATGATGGTCCTCTTCCTCCTCATGCACATGCCGCGCGCCGAAGCCGGCGCCGAACGCGTCCGCGAAGTCCTCGACACCCGTGCCTCCGTCGCCCCGCCCGCCGACCCCGTCCGGACCCTCCCCGGCCCCGGCCGCCTCGACCTCGCCGGCGTCGGCTTCCGCTACCCGGGCGCCGAGGAGTCCGTCCTCCACGACGTCGGACTCGTCGCCCGCCCCGGCGAGACCACCGCCGTCATCGGCTCCACCGGCAGCGGCAAGTCGACGCTGCTCGGGCTCGTGCCCCGGCTCTTCGACGCCACCGACGGCGAGGTCCTCGTCGACGGCGTCGACGTCCGCGCGCTCGACCCCGCCCTGATGGCCAGGACCGTCGGACTCGTCCCCCAGAAGCCGTACCTCTTCTCCGGGACGGTGGCCACCAACCTCCGGTACGGGAAGCCGGACGCCACCGACGAGGAGCTCTGGCACGCCCTGGAGGTCGCCCAGGCCGCCGACTTCGTCCGCGCGCTCGACGACGGCCTCGACGCACCCGTCTCCCAGGGCGGCACCAACTTCTCCGGCGGCCAGCGCCAGCGCCTCGCCATCGCCCGCGTGCTCGTCGCCCGCCCCCGCCTCTACCTCTTCGACGACTCCTTCTCCGCCCTCGACCCCCGCACCGACGCCCGGCTCCGCACCGCCCTGCGCACGGAGACCGCCGACGCGACCGTCGTCATCGTCGCCCAGCGCGTCTCCACCATCCGGCACGCCGACCGGATCGTCGTCCTCGACCGCGGCCGCACCGTCGGCACCGGCACCCACACGTCCCTCATGCGGGACAACCCCACCTACCGGGAGATCGTCCTCTCCCAGCTCACCGAGGAGGAAGCCGCATGAGCACGGCGACCGCGACCCGCGCCCCGAGCCCCGCGAAGGCCCCCGCCCGCACCGGCCCGCCGCCGCAGCGCGGCCCCGGCCTCGCCACCCCCTCCCTCGAACGCTCCCTCTCCTTCCGCTCCTCCGGCCTCCGCCTGCTGCGCACCCTCGCCCCCGACCGGGCCCGGCTGCTCGCGGTCCTCGCCGCGGGCGCCGCCGCCGTCTCCCTCTCCGTCCTCGGCCCCCTCCTCCTCGGCCGCGCCACCGACCTCGTGATCACCGGAGCCGGCGGCCCCGCAGGCGTCGACTTCGCCGCCGTCGGCCGGATCCTCGCCCTGTCCGTGGTCGTCGTCACCGGCTCCTCCGCCCTCACCTGGGTCCAGCTGCGGATCGCCACCACCGTCGTCCAGCGGGCCGGGCACCGGCTCCGCGCACAGGCCCAGCGCAAACTCGCCAGGCTGCCCCTCACCTACCTCGACGGGCAGCCGCGCGGCGAGGTCCTCTCCCGCACCACCAACGACATCGACAACATCACCCAGACCCTCCAGCAGGCCTTCAGCCAGATGACGCGCGCCCTGCTCACCCTGGTCGGTGTCCTCCTGATGATGTTCTGGATCTCCCCGGTGCTCGCCCTCGTCGCCCTCGCCACCGTGCCCGTCTCGGTCGCCGTCGCCGCCTTCGTCGGCAAGCGCGCCCAGCCGCAGTTCGTGAAGCAGTGGGCCGTCACGGGCCGGCTCGGCAGCCACGTCGAGGAGATGATCACCGGTCACACCGAGGTCGTCGCCTTCGGCCGCCGCGCCGAGGCCGTGCGCCGCTTCGACGAGCTCGGCGAGGAGCTCTACCGGGCGAGCTTCCGCGCCCAGTTCGTCTCCGGCTTCATCCAGCCCGCCCTCACCTTCGTCGGCAACCTGAACTACGTGTTCGTCGCCGTCGTCGGCGGCCTGCGGGTGGCGAGCGGCACCCTGACCGTCGGCGACGTGCAGGCCTTCATCCAGTACTCGTACGACTTCAACGGCCCCATCACCCAGGTCGCCGCCATGGCCAACCTCCTCCAGTCCGGAGTGGCCTCCGCCGAGCGGGTCTTCGACCTCCTCGACGCCGAGGAGGAGTCTCCGGAACCGGCGGAGCCCCGCAGGCCCGCCGAACTGCGCGGCCGGGTCTCCTTCGAGGAGGTCGCCTTCCGCTACGAGGACGGCAGGCCGCTCATCGAGGACCTGTCGCTCACCGTGGAGCCGGGACGGACCGTCGCCATCGTCGGCCCCACCGGCGCCGGCAAGACGACCCTCGTCAACCTGCTGATGCGGTTCCACGAGGTGACGGGCGGCCGGATCACCCTCGACGGCGTCGACACCGCCGCGATGACCCGCGAGGAGCTGCGCTCCGCCACCGGCATGGTCCTCCAGGACACCTGGCTCTTCGGCGGAACCATCGCCGACAACATCGCCTACGGAGTGCCCGGGGAGGTCTCCCGCGAGCGGATCGTCGCCGCCGCGAAGGCCGCCCACGCCGACCGCTTCGTCCGCACCCTGCCCGCCGGCTACGACACCGTCCTCGACGAGGACGGCGGCGGCCTCAGCGCCGGCGAGAAGCAGCTGGTCACCCTCGCCCGCGCCTTCCTCTCCGACCCGGTGATCCTCGTCCTCGACGAGGCCACCAGCTCCGTCGACACCCGCACCGAACTCCTCGTCCAGCAGGCCATGACCTCCCTGCGCGCCGGCCGCACCAGCTTCGTCGTCGCCCACCGGCTCTCCACGATCCGGGACGCCGACACGATCCTGGTGATGGAGAACGGCTCGATCGCCGAGCAGGGCGGCCACGAGGAGCTGCTCGCCGCCGGCGGCGCCTACGCCCGGCTGCACGCGGCGCAGTTCGCCCGTACGGTGGAGACGTGATCGTCACCGTCCGCACCACCACCGACGCGCGCGCCAAGGCCGACGCCCTGGCGCGCGGCGCCGTCGAGGCCCGGCTCGCCGCCTGCGCGCAGGTCAAGGGGCCCGTCACCTCCGTCTACCACTGGCACGGGGCGATCGAGACGGCCGAGGAGTGGCAGGTGGAGTTCAAGACCACCGAGGCCCGCTACCAGGCCCTGGAGGCGCACCTCCTCGCCGCCCACGACTACGAGACGCCCGAGATCCTCGCCACCCGGGCGGCCCGCGTCGGCGAGGGGTACGCCCGCTGGGTCGAGGAGGAGACCACGGGGGCCGCCGAGGTCGAGGCCCCGGTGGGCGACGAGCGGCCGTTCTTCGTGTACGGGACGCTGCGCCCCGGCGCGTACAACCACGACCGGTTCCTCGCCGGCCGGATCGGCACCGAGGCGGACGCCGTGCTGCACGGGGCGGTCCTGCACGACGGGCCCGGCTATCCGTACGTCGTCCCGGCGGCCGACGGCAAGGTGGTCGGCACGCTCCTCACGCCCTCGCCCGGCGACTACAGCGACCTGTTCGGACTGCTCGACCGCCTGGAGCTGCCCGTCGGCTACGAGCGGGTGGCGATGGACGTCGTACGGGTACGGGACGGGGCGCGGGTGTCCGCCTGGGTGTTCCTGGCGGCCCCGGACGCGCCCCTCGGCCCGGTCATCGAGAGCGGCGACTGGTTCATGCGTCCGTAGGGCGCGTCTCGGGGAGCGTCTCCAGGCGCACCGCGCACACCTTGAACTCGGGCATCCGCGAGACCGGGTCGAGCGCCGGGTTCACCAGCGTGTTCGCCCGCCCCTCCCCGTACCAGTGGAAGGGCATGAAGACGGTGTCCGGACGGATCGACGCCGTGATCCGCGCCGGGGCGACGGCCCGCCCGCGCCGCGACACCACCGCGAGCTCCTCGCCCTCGGCGACCCCGAGCCGCTCGGCGAGCCGGGGGTGGAGCTCCACGAACGGGCCGGGCGCCGCCGCGTTCAGCTCGTCGACCCGCCGGGTCTGCGCCCCCGACTGGTACTGGGACACGACCCGGCCGGTGGTCAGGACGACCGGGTAGTCGGCGTCCGTCTCCTCGGCCGCCGCCCGGTGCACCACCGGCACGAACCGGGCCCGCCCGTCCGCCGTCGCGAACCGGTCGAGGAAGAGGCGCGGGGTGCCCGCGTGCTCCTCGTCCGGGCACGGCCAGAACACGCCCTTCTCCTCCTCGATACGGCGGTAGCTGATGCCCGCGTAGTCGGCGGGCCCGCCCGCCGAGGCGCGGCGCAGCTCCTCGAAGACCTCCTCCGGGTCGGCCGGGAAGCCCTTCTCCCAGCCGAGCAGCCCGGCCAGCGCGTGCAGCACCTCCAGGTCGCTGCGCACGCCCGGCGGCGGGGTGAGGGCGCGGCGGCGCAGCAGCACCCTGCCCTCCAGGTTGGTCATGGTGCCGGTCTCCTCCGCCCACTGGGTCACGGGCAGGACGACGTCGGCGAGCGCGGCGGTCTCGGAGAGCACGACGTCGGCGACGGCGAGGAAGTCGAGCGACCGCAGCCGCTCCTCGACGTGCGCGGCGCGCGGGGCGGAGACCACCGGGTTGGAGCCCATGAGGAGCAGGGCTTTGACGTCCTGGCCGAGGGCGTCGAGGAGTTCGTACGCGCTGCGGCCCGGCCCCGGCAGCGACTCCGGCGCCACGCCCCACACCCCGGCGACGTGTTCCCGCGCGGCCGGGTCGTCGAGCTTGCGGTAGCCGGGCAGCTGGTCGGCCTTCTGGCCGTGCTCGCGGCCGCCCTGGCCGTTGCCCTGGCCGGTGAGGCAGCCGTAGCCGCTCAGCGGCCGGCCCGCCCTGCCGGTGGCGAGGCACAGGTTGATCCAGGCGCCCACGGTGTCGGTGCCCTTGGACTGCTGCTCGGGCCCGCGGGCGGTCAGCACCATGGAGCTGTCGGCGTCGCAGAACAGCGCGACGGCCTCCCGCAGCCGGGGCACGGACACGCCGGTGATCCGCTCGACCTGCTCG
Organism: Streptomyces nymphaeiformis; assembly: GCF_014203895.1. Taxonomy (GTDB): domain Bacteria; phylum Actinomycetota; class Actinomycetes; order Streptomycetales; family Streptomycetaceae; genus Streptomyces; species Streptomyces nymphaeiformis. Next base: position 585,703 of record NZ_JACHJY010000001.1, read on the forward strand.
GGCCAGTGGGACATGGCCCCGGCGCGGGCCTCCGCCCAGCCGTCGGTGCGGGTGGCGACGAACTCCTCGTCCACCCGCCCCTCGGCCACCACCAGGTGCAGCAGGCCGAGGGCGAGCGCGAGGTCGGTGCCGGGGCGCGGCGCGAGGTGCAGATCGGCCTGCTCGGCGGTGCGGGTGCGGCGCGGGTCGACGACGATCAGCTTCCCGCCGTTCTCCTTCAGCTCCGTGAGGTAGCGCAGGGCGGGCGGCATGGTCTCGGCGAGGTTGGAGCCGACGAGGATCACGCAGCCGGTCCTCGGGACGTCCTCCAGAGGGAAGGGGAGTCCCCGGTCGAGGCCGAAGGCCCGCTGGTGGGCGGCCGCGGCGGAGGACATGCAGAAGCGGCCGTTGTAGTCGATCTGCGAGGTGCCGAGGACGACCCGGGCGAACTTGCCGAGCGTGTACGCCTTCTCGTTGGTGAGACCGCCGCCGCCGAAGACACCCACGGCATCGGGACCGTGGTCGGCACGGGTCCGGCGCAGCCCGTCGGCGACGGCGGCGAGTGCCTCCTCCCAGGACGCGGGCTCCAGGGCCCCCGTGTCAGGGCGTCGGACGAGGGGCCCGGTGAGCCGGACCCGGGAGGAGAGTACGGAGGGGGCGGTACGGCCCTTGCCGCACAGCGCGCCCCGGTTGACGGGGAAGTCGGTCCGCTCGACCACCTCGGCGGGCAGCTCCGGGGCGCCGGTGGGGCGGAGCGACATGCCGCACTGCAGGGCGCAGTAGGGGCAGTGGGTGGGGACGGTGGCGACGTCGGACATGCGGCCAGCATGGGTCGGACGTGTTACGCGGGGCGGCGCGCAGTATTACGGGCGGGGTGCGAGGCCCTCCGCCGGGCGGGCGCGGCCGGGTGAGGGGCGCTTCGGCGGGCGGCGGCGGCCGAGGCGGGGCGCGCCGGGGTGAGGCCTGCCTCCTCGGTGCCCCCGGCAGGCCGAGGCGAGGCTTTCGCGCGCCCGGCGAGGACGGGCCCTCTCAGCGCGTCCCGGCGGCCGACGCCAGTGCCTCGGTGACGCCCTTCTCCTTCGGGCCCAGGAAGCGCGGGTCGGGGCGCAGGCCGGCGTCGAGGGCGGCCTTGCCCGCCGCGAAGAGCTCGCGGGTGGTGCCGTAGTACCAGGTCCGGTCGTGGGGTTCGGCGACCCCGACGCCGTACGCGTCGACGCCGGCGCGGTCGCACAGGGCGACGGCCCGCTTGATGTGGAAGTCCTGGGTGACGAGGACGGCCCGGTCGACGCCGAAGACCTTCCGGGCGCGGACGCAGGAGTCCCAGGTGTCGAAGCCCGCGTAGTCGCTGACGATCCGGCCGTCCGGCACCCCGCGCGCGGTCAGGTAGGCGCGCATGGCGCTCGGCTCGTCGTACGCGGTCCGGCTGTTGTCGCCGGTGACGAGGAGGACCCGGACCTTGCCCGCGCGGTACAGCTCGGCGGCGGTGTCGAGCCGGTGCGCGAGGTACGGGGTGGGGCGCCCGTTCCACAGGCCGGCGCCGAAGACGACGGCGACGTCCCGGGCGGGCACGTCGGCGACGGTACGGAGCTTCCCGGCGGCGGCGGTCTGCATCCAGGTGGCCGGGGCGAGCGCGAGGACGGCGCCCAGCATCACGGCCTGGACGGTCCGGCGGCGGGCCCGGGTGGTGCGGGGGATCAACCGGGTGAGCCGTGCCGGCATGCGGGAACCTCCGTGGTGGGGCTGCGTTCTGTCACCCCGTCCGACGCGCTTCGGCGGCGTTCGGTTCGCCGGACGCGCCGCCTGTTCCGTACAACACACCCGCGAGGCCCATCCCGAGGAGCATGCCGAGCAGCTGCGCGGCGGCGAACGCGGGCACGGACGCGGGGGCGATGCCGGTGAAGGAGTCGGAGAAGGAGCGGCCGAGGGTGGCGGCCGGATTGGCGAAGGAGCCGGAGGAGGTGAACCAGATGGCCGCGCCGATGTATCCGGCGACGGCGACCGGGGCGAGACCGGGGCGGCCGATGTGCCGCAGGCCCTGCACGACGAGGACGAGTCCGGCGGTGGCGACGGCCTCCCCGAGGAGCAGGTGGAGGGAGGAGCGCGGCTCGGTGGCCCAGGCGCCGGGCGCCCGCCCGAACATCGCCTCGGCGAGGAGGGCGCCGGTGACGGCCCCGGCGAGCTGGGCGGCGATGTAGGCGAGGACGTCGCGCCCCTTGCCCTCGTGGCGCCGGGACCACCACTCGGAGAGCGTGACGACGGGGTTGAAGTGGGCGCCGGAGAGCGGGCCGATGAGGGCGATCAGCAGGCCGAGCCCGAGGGCGGACGCGGCGGCGTTGGCGAGCAGCCGGACGCCGATGTCCTGGCTCAGGGAGTCGGCGCGGATGCCGGAGCCGACGACGACGGCGACGAGGGAGGCGGTGCCGATGAACTCGGCTGCGGCGCGCCGGGGGAGCGCGGGCGGGGACATTCTCATAACGGAAAAGATATTCCGTGATTCGGAAGGAAAAAAGAGGGGAGGGGAGGGGCGGGACTCTCGTACGATCCGCTTTCATGATCACTGACGACGAGGTCCTCGCGGCCGCGGTCCGCAACAACGCCGAGTGGTGCCAGAGCATGTGCCGGGCCCACGGCCTGACCGGCGCCTTCGGCCCCCGCGCCTGGACGAGCACGGCCCGCACCCCGCTCTACTACCCGGACGCGGTGACGCTGACGGAGGAGGCGGGGGCGGGGGACGTCGTGACGGGCATCGACCGCACGACGGCCGGGGCCTCGGTCAAGGACAGCTACGCGCGCGTGGACCTGACGTCGGAGGGCTTCCGGCTCCTCTTCGAGGCGCGTTGGATCGCCCGCCCGGCCGGCCTCCCGACCCCTGCCGCTCCCGGCGACTGGCGCCCGGTGCGCACCCCGGAGGAACTCGCGGCCTGGGCCCTGGCCTGGAGCGGCGACGACGCCGAGGACGCGGCGCTCTTCCGCCCCGAACTCCTCGCGGACCCGGCGACGACGATCGTCGCGGGATACGGGGACGACGGCCGGATCATCGGCGGCGGGGTCCTCAGCGCGAGCGCCCGCGTCACGGGCGTCTCCAACCTGTTCGCCGCCGGCGACATGGACCCGTCCGCCGCGTGGGCGGGCGTCCTCGCCTCGGTCCCCGCGGACCGGCCGGTCGTCGGCTACGAGTCGGGCGACGACCTGCCGCCGGCCCGCGCGGCGGGCTTCGGGGAGCTGGGCCCCCTGCGCGTATGGCTGGGCGCGTAGGGCCTCACGCCGCCACGGGCGCGAACCGGTGCAGCTCGTCGTTCCCGGGCTGGACGACGCCGTAGCTGTTCTCCGGCACCTCGTTCCAGGCCCCGGGCAGGTCGCCGAGGGGTTCGGAGACGATGAGACGGGTCTCCCCCGACACGTGCTGCAGGAACCCGAGGTCCGGGTGGAGCCGGCGCAGGGCGTCCACCCGGCTGCTGTAGAACAGCGAACGGGAGGCCTGCGCGGTGGAGTAGCGGAAGGCCCAGACGCGCTCGCCGTCGGTGAGGGCGAGCGTCATCTGCAGGGGGAACTCCACCCCGTGCTCCCGGCCGATCCGCTCCACCACGCCCGCCATCGTGGCGACGGCGGCGGGCGGGTCCCGCTCCAGGCCGAAGGTGAGGGCCAGGTAGAACATCACCTCGGAGTCCGTCGTGCCCTCGATGTCGGAGTACAGCCCGGGGTCGACGAGCAGGGTGAGCTCACGGCGCATGAGGGGGAACCCGGCGATGGCGCCGTTGTGCATGAACATCCAGCGTCCGTGCCGGAACGGGTGGCAGTTCGACTGCTGCACGGCCGTCCCGGTCGACGCCCGGATGTGGGCGAAGAACAGCGGCGACCGCACGTGGTCGGCGAGCTCCCGCAGGTTGCGGTTGTTCCAGGCGGGGCCGACGTCCCGCAGCAGCGCCGGGGTGTCGTTGTGCGCCGAGTACCAGCCGACGCCGAACCCGTCGCCGTTGGTGGTCTCGACGCCCAGCTTCGAGTGCAGGCTCTGGTCGATCAGGGAGTGGGCCGGCTTGTAGAGGATGGTGTCCAGCAGCACCGGCGTTCCCCAGTACGCGAGCCATCGGCACATACGCGATCACCTGGGTCCCTCCGCCGGATCCGCGGGCGCCGTCGCGCCCCGTCCGGCCCTCCCATTCTCGGCTCCCTCCGGGCGGGGTGCCACCGGCACGCGCGCGGTACGGCCGGCGTGAGGGGGGCGCCCACGACACGTCACGCGCCGGAAACGGCCAGGCAATGCGGCCCCGCCACGATCGGCGCATGACGGAGCCGGACAGCGCGTTCGCCCCCGCCGCGGGACTGCTCGACAGGATCGTCGGACAGCTCGCGGCGCGACTGGCCGAGGTGCGTCCGTACGGCCGCCGGCAGCAGAAGTACGAGAAACCCGAACAGCACGAGAAGTCCGACGAGGAGGCCCACCGCCCATGACCGACGCCCCCACCCTCGTCGCCGTGGGCCACGGCAGTCGTGATCCGCGGGCCCGGGCCACCCTCGCCCGGCTCCTCGACCGGGTCCGGGAGCTGCGGCCGGGGCTCGACGTGCGGCTCGCGCACATCGAGATCGACAGCCCCCGCGTCGGCGACGTGCTCGCCGCCGTCGACGGGGACGTCGTCCTCGTCCCCCTCCTCCTCGCCCCCGGCCACCACGTCACCCACGACCTGCCGGCCGCCGCGGCGGCCGTCGGCGCCCGCGTCGCCGAACCCCTCGGCGCCCATCCCCTCCTCGTCGAGGCCCTGGTCGACCGGCTCGTCCAGGCCGGCTGGAGCGAGGACGAAGGCGACGGCGTCGTCCTCGCCTCCGCCGGGTCCCGCGACCCCCGCTCCCGCGCCGTGATCCGGGAGATCGCCGCCCTCCTCGGCGAGCGTCTCGGCGGAGTGCCCGTCGTCCCCGCGTACGCCTCCGCCGCCGCCCCCACCGTCCCCGACGCCGTCCGCGCCCTCGAAGCCCGCGGCCGCCGCGTCGCCGTCGCGTCCTGCTTCACCGCCCCCGGCCTCTTCGCGGCCCGCGCCGCCGCCGACGCCCCCTGGATCGCCTCGGACCCGCTGGGCGCCCACCCGGCCCTCGCCCGGCTGGTCCTCCACCGGTATGACACCGCCCGCGTGAGGGAACTCGCCACCGTCTGAGCTCTTCTGTCGGTCCCTCCGGTTACCTTCGACGCATGGCAGGCATCGAGGACACCAAGGACAGCGCAGACATCACCGACACCCCCGGCTACGACGAGACCGCGACCGCGCGCTGGGCCGCCGAGCCCGACAAGCGCCCCGGCCGCACCGCCTTCCAGCGCGACCGCGCCCGCGTGCTGCACTCCGCCGCGCTCCGCAGGCTCGCCGGCAAGACCCAGGTCGTCACGCCCGGCACGCGCAGCCAGGCCTGGGACGCCAGCCCCCGCACCCGGCTCACGCACTCCCTGGAGTGCGCCCAGGTGGGGCGGGAGCTGGGCGCCGCCCTCGGCTGCGATCCCGATCTCGTCGAGGCCGCCTGCCTCTCCCACGACATGGGCCACCCGCCGTTCGGGCACAACGGCGAGCAGGCGCTGAACGACGTCGCGAAGGACTGCGGCGGCTTCGAGGGGAACGCCCAGTCGCTCCGCCTCCTCACCCGCATCGAGCCCAAGCGCTTCGTCAAGGACGAGGAGGGCGAGCTCGTCAGCGTCGGCCTCAACCTCACCCGCGCCGCCCTCGACGCCGCCACCAAGTACCCGTGGCCGCGCGGCGGTCACCCCGAGGACCCCGGCTCGCCCAAGTTCGGCGTGTACGAGGACGACCTGCCGGTCTTCGAGTGGATCCGGCAGGGCGCCCCGGCCCACCGCAAGTGCTTCGAGGCGCAGGTCATGGACTGGTCGGACGACGTGGCGTACTCGGTGCACGACTTCGAGGACGGGCTGCACGCCGGGCACATCGACCCGAACATGCTCTTCGCGGAGCCCGAGCGCGCCGACATCGCGGCCGTCGCCATCGGCCGCTACGTACCGGAGGACACCGATCCGCAGGAGCTCGCCGAGGCCCTCGACCGGCTCGTCGACCAGGAGTGGTGGCCGCACGGCTACGACGGCTCGGCCGTCGCCCAGGCCCGCCTCAAGGACGCCACGAGCCAGCTCATCGGCCGCTTCTGCCTCGCCGCCGAGGGCGCGACCCGGGAGCGGTACGGATCGGGCCGTCTGAGCCGGTACGGCGCCGAGCTCGTCGTCCCCCGCGCCACCCGCAACGAGTGCGCGGTCCTCAAGGCCGTCGCCGACCGGTACGTGATGCAGCGCGCCGAGCAGGAGGCGCTCCGCGCCGACCAGCGGATCGTCGTCGCCGAGCTCGCCGAGGCGCTCGTCACCCGCGCCCCCGACGGACTCGAACCCCAGTTCCGGGCCGCGTTCGACACGGCCCGCGACGACCGGGCCCGCAAGCGCGTCATCGTCGACCAGATCGCCAACCTCACCGACGCCTCCGCCCGGGCCCTCCACGCCCGCCTGCGCGCGCCCCGCTAGGGCCGACGGCCCTCTTCCGCCGCCTCCCTCCGTACGGGACCCTCGCAGGCACGGCCCGGGGAGGTACGACGGGACGAACGCCCGGGGGCGTAGGTTGGAACCGGTCGCAAAGAGGAGGAATCGACGTGGTCGACGCAGATCAGACCTTTGTCATCGTCGGCGGAGGCCTGGCAGGGGCCAAGGCGGCGGAGACCCTGCGCGAGGAGGGGTTCAACGGCCGGGTGATCCTCATCGGCGACGAACGCGAGCACCCTTACGAGCGCCCGCCCCTCTCCAAGGGCTTCCTGACCGGCAAGGAGGAGCGCGACTCCGTCTTCGTGCACGAGGCCGCCTGGTACGCCCAGCACGACGTCGAGCTCCACCGCGGCCAGACCGTCACGGCCGTCGACCGCGAGGCCCGCACCGTCCGCCTCGGCGACGGCACCGCCATCGCGTACGACAAGCTGCTCCTGGCCACCGGCGCCGAGCCGCGCCGCCTCGACATCCCCGGCACCGACCTCGCCGGCGTCCACCACCTGCGCCGGCTCGCCCACTCCGAGCGGCTCCGCCACGAGCTCAGGAAGCTCGGCCGCGACAACGGCCACCTGGTCATCGCGGGCGCCGGCTGGATCGGCCTGGAGGTCGCCTCCGCGGCCCGCCAGTACGGCGCCGAGGTCACCGTCGTCGAGGCCGACCCCACCCCGCTGCACCGGGTCCTCGGCCCCGAGCTCGGCCAGCTCTTCGCCGACCTGCACACCGACCACGGCGTCCGCTTCCACTTCGGGGCCCGGCTCACCGAGATCACCGGCCAGGACGGCATGGTCCTCGCCGTCCGCACCGACGACGGCGAGGAGCACCCCGCCCACGCCGTCCTGATCGCCATCGGCGCCGCCCCGCGCACCGCCCTCGCCGAGAACTCGGGCCTCGCCCTCGTCGACCGGGCCGACGGCGGCGGCGTCGCCGTCGACGAGTCCCTGCGCACCTCCGACCCCGACGTCTTCGCCGCCGGCGACATCGCCGCCGTCCAGCACCCGCTCCTGCACACCCGGCTCCGCGTCGAGCACTGGGCCAACGCCCTCAACGGCGGCCCGGCCGCCGCCCGCGCCATGCTCGGGCAGCGCGTCTCGTACGACCGGGTGCCCTACTTCTTCACCGACCAGTACGACCTGGGCATGGAGTACTCGGGCTGGGCGCCGCCCGGCGCGTACGACCAGGTCGTGGTCCGCGGCGACACCGGCAAGCGCGAGTTCATCGCCTTCTGGCTCAAGGAGGGCCGGGTCCTCGCCGGGATGAACGTGAATGTGTGGGACGTCACAGAGCCCATCCAGAACCTCATCCGCGCCCGTACGCCCGTGGACCCGGAGGCCCTCGCCGACCCCTCCGTACCCCTGGAGAGCCTGATCTGATCGGTCCGGTTCACCCGGCCCCACATCCTCCGGGGGGCGACCCCCGGACCCCCGTACACTTCATGCGTGGCAGGCAGGATCAACGATGACGACGTGAAGGCGGTACGGGACGCGGTCCCGATCGACGCCGTCGTGTCCGAGTACCTCCAGCTGCGCAACGCGGGCGGCGGCAACCTCAAGGGCCTCTGCCCCTTCCACGACGAGAAGTCGCCCTCCTTCCAGGTCAGCCCCAGCAAGGGACTCTTCCACTGCTTCGGCTGCCAGGAAGGCGGCGACACCATCGCCTTCGTGATGAAGATCGACCACCTCTCCTTCTCGGAGACGGTCGAGCGCCTCGCCGCGAAGGCGGGCATCACCCTGCGGTACGAGGAAGGCGGCTACAACCCGGGCCACCAGCGCGGGGAGCGCATCCGCCTGATCGAGGCGCACAAGGTCGCCGCCCAGTTCTACGCCGACCAACTCGGCTCGCCCGAGGCCGAGATCGGCCGGAAGTTCCTCGCCGAGCGCGGCTTCGACCAGGCCGCCGCCGAGCACTTCGGCGTCGGCTACTCCCCGGCCGGCTGGGACCACCTCACCCGCTTCCTGCGCGGCAAGGGCTTCTCCGACAAGGAGCTGATCCTCTCCGGCCTCTCCCAGGACGGCCGCCGCGGCCCCATCGACCGCTTCCGCGGCCGCCTCATGTGGCCGATCAAGGACGTCGGCGGCGAGATCGTCGGCTTCGGCGCGCGCAAGCTCCGCGACGACGACAACGGGCCCAAGTACCTCAACACCCCCGAGACGCCGATCTACAAGAAGTCCCAGGTGCTCTACGGCATCGACCTGGCGAAGAAGGACATCGCCAAGGTCAGCCGCGCCGTCGTCGTCGAGGGCTACACCGACGTCATGGCCTGCCACCTCGCCGGCGTCACCACCGCCATCGCCACCTGCGGCACCGCCTTCGGCGGCGACCACATCAAGATCCTCCGCCGGCTCCTCATGGACAACGGCTCGGCCCGCGTCATCTTCACCTTCGACGGCGACGCCGCCGGCCAGAAGGCCGCCCTGCGGGCCTTCGAGGACGACCAGAAGTTCGCCGCCGAGACGTACATCGCGATCGCCCCCGACGGCATGGACCCCTGTGAGCTCCGCCTCGCCAAGGGCGACGAGGCCGTCGCCGAACTCGTCCAGCCCCGCACCCCGCTCTTCGAGTTCGCGCTCCGCCAGATCGTGACCAGGTACGACCTGGAGACCCCGGCGGGACGCGCCGCCGCGCTCGACGAGGCCGCGCCGATCGTCGCGAAGATCAAGAACATCGCCTCGCAGCACGAGGTCGCCGTCCAGCTCGCCGGCATGCTCGGCATCCTCGACACCCAGTTCGTGGTCCGGCGGGTCGCCCAGATCGCCCGCTGGCAGCGGCAGGGCGGCGAGCGGGGCCCCGACCGCCGGCAGCCCCAGCGGACGTACGACACCCCCGCCCCGGCCGCCGCCCCCTCGGGCCCCGCGCTCAACCTGCGCAGCCCCGCCCACCGCACCGAGCGGGAGCTCCTCAAGCTCGCCCTCCAGCGCCCCGAACTGGTCTCCCCGGCCTTCGACGCCTACGGGACCGACGAGTTCACCGCCCCGCCCTACGCGGCCGTCCGGCAGTGCGTCCAGGACGCGGGCGGCGCCACCGGCGCCCCCTCCGACTACCTCGACGCCGTCCGCGAGGCCGCTCCCAACGACTCGGTCCGGTCCCTCGTCACCGAACTCGCCGTCGAGACGATCTTCGCCAAGACCGTCGACGAGGCCTACGCCGGCGACCAGCTCGTCACCGTCCGCCTCCGCGCCGTCGACCGGCGCATCCGCGACGTCCAGGGCACCCTCGCCCGGCTCGGCCCGAACGGCGACCCCGCGCAGCTCGCCGCCGTGCAGAACGAGCTGTGGGTCCTCACCCAGTACGGGCAGTCCCTGAGGAACAACGGCGCCGCCGCCCTCTGACCTACCCTCGGTCACAGGGCGGTCTCAAAAAGTCACCGCACGCCCCTCGTGGCGGCGATGTGTCGTACCCCACACTGGGTGACGGTGCCGTTCCGCCCCTCCTGGAGGTCGCCCGCCGTGCAGACCGAGATCCAGACCACCCGAACGGACGAGCAGGCCGAACTCCCCGAGATACCCGTCCAGCGCCGCCGCACCGGCGACCTCGGCGGCAACGGCCCCTCCTCCGACCTCTTCCGCCAGTACCTCCGCGAGATCGGCCGCATCCCGCTGCTCAGCGCCGAGGGGGAGGTGGAGCTCGCCCGCCGCGTCGAGGCGGGGCTCTTCGCCGAGGAGAAGCTCGCCAACACCCCCGATCTGGACACGCAGTTGGCGTACGACCTGGACCGGCTCGTCGTCCTCGGCCGGATCGCCAAGCGCAAGCTCATCGAGGCCAACCTCCGCCTCGTCGTCTCCGTCGCCAAACGGTACGTGGGCCGCGGCCTCACCATGCTCGACCTCGTCCAGGAGGGGAACCTCGGCCTCATCAGGGCCGTCGAGAAGTTCGACTACGCGCGCGGCTACAAGTTCTCCACGTACGCCACCTGGTGGATCCGCCAGGCGATGTCCCGGGCCCTCGCCGACCAGGCCCGGACCATCCGCGTCCCCGTGCACGTCGTCGAACTCATCAACCGGGTCATCCGCGTCCAGCGCCGCATGCTCCAGGAGCGCGGCTACGAGCCCACCGCCGAAGAGGTCGCCGCCCAGCTGGACCTGGCCCCCGAGCGCGTCGGCGAGGTCCTCCGCCTCGCCCAGGAACCGGTCTCCCTGCACGCCCCCGTCGGCGAGGAGGAGGACGTCGCCCTCGGCGACCTCATCGAGGACGGCGACGCCGCCTCGCCCGTCGAGTCCGCCGCCTTCCTGCTGCTCCGCCGCCACCTGGAGGACGTCCTCTCCACCCTCGGCGAGCGCGAACGGAAGGTCGTCCAGCTCCGCTACGGCCTGGACGACGGCAGGCCCCGCACCCTGGAGGAGATAGGCCGCATCTTCGGCGTGACGCGCGAACGCATCCGCCAGATCGAGTCCAAGACCCTCAACAAGCTGCGGGACCACGCCTACGCGGACCAGCTCAGGGGCTACCTGGACTGACGAGGGGGGTGCCCCGCCGGTCAGGCGGGACACCCCCCGGTTCGCGAGGCGTCAGTCGACCTCGGCGACCGCCTGCGCGAACTGCGCCGCGTACAGCCGGGCATAGGCCCCGCCGGACGCCAACAGCTCCTCGTGCGTGCCCTGTTCGACGATCGAGCCGTTCTCCATCACCAGGATCACGTCCGCGTCCCGGATCGTGGAGAGCCGGTGCGCGATCACGAACGACGTGCGCCCGTGGGCGAGTCGGGCCATCGCCTTCTGGATGAGGACCTCGGTACGGGTGTCGACCGAGCTGGTCGCCTCGTCCAGGACGAGGATCACCGGGTCGGACAGGAACGCCCGCGCGATGGTGATCAGCTGCTTCTCACCCGCGCTGACGCCCGCCCCGTCGTCCTCGATGACCGTGTCGTAGCCCTGGGGCAGGGTCCGGATGAACCGGTCGGCGTGCGCGGCGCGCGCGGCCTCCTCGATCTCCTCCCGGGTCACCTCGCGCGTGGCGCCGTACGCGATGTTGTCCGCGATGGTGCCGCCGAAGAGCCAGGTGTCCTGGAGGACCATGCCGATGCCCTTGCGCAGCTCCTCGCGGGACATCCTCGCGACGTCCACCCCGTCCAGGGTGATCCGGCCGCCCGTCACCTCGTAGAACCGCATCAGCAGGTTCACCAGGGTCGTCTTGCCGGCGCCGGTCGGGCCGACGATCGCGACCGTCTGCCCGGGGTCCACCGTGAGCGACAGGTCCTCGATGAGCGGCTTGTCTGCCTCGTAACGGAAGGACACCTGGTCCAGGGCGACCTTGCCCTTGAGGTCGATCGGCTTCTCGCTCGTCGGGCCGTCCGGCTCCTGCTCCTCCGCGTCGAGCAGCTCGAAGATCCGCTCCGCCGAGGCGACACCGGACTGCACCAGGTTCGCCATCGACGCGACCTGCGTCAGCGGCATGGAGAACTGGCGGGAGTACTGGATGAAGGCCTGCACGTCGCCGATGGACAGGGTGCCGGTCGCCACCCGCAGACCACCGACCACGGCCACCAGGACGTAGTTGATGTTCGAGACGAAGAACATCACCGGCTGCATCACGCCGCTGTTGAACTGGGCCTTGAACCCGGCCTCGTACAGCGCCTCGTTCTGCTCGCGGAAGTCCTTCGCGGACTCCTCCTGCCGGCCGAAGACCTTCACCAGGCTGTGCCCGGTGTACATCTCCTCCACGTGCGCGTTGAGCGCGCCCGTCGACTTCCACTGCTGCACGAAGTGCGGCTGCGAGCGCTTGCCGATCTTCGCCGCGACGAACACCGAGACCGGCACCGTCACCAGCGCCACGAGCGCGAGCAGCGGCGAGATCCAGAACATCATCCCGAGCACGCCGACGATCGTGAGCAGCGAGTTGATCAGCTGGCCCATCGACTGCTGGAGCGTCTGCGAGATGTTGTCGATGTCGTTGGTCGCCCGCGACAGCACCTCGCCGCGCTTCGCCTTGTCGAAGTACGAGAGGGGGAGCCGTGCCAGCTTCGTCTGGACGTCCTCCCGCATCCGGTAGACCGTCCGGTTGATCACCTTGATCGACATGCGGGTGGAGACCAGCATGAGCAGGCCCGCCGCCACGTAGATCGCGAGGACCCACAGCAGGACCTCGCCGACCGCGCCGAAGTCGATGCCCTGCCCGGGGGTGAAGTCGACCCCGGACAGCATGTCGGCCATGCCGCTGTCGCCGGAGGCGCGGAGTTTCTCCAGGGCCTGCGCCTTCGTGGCGCCCTCGGGCATGTTCCGCCCGACGACCCCCGCGAAGATCAGGTCCGTCGCCTTGCCGAGGATCTTCGGTCCGACCACGGAGGCCGCCACCGACAGCACGCCGGCGATCAGCATCACCCAGAGCGTCCTGCGCTCGGGCGCCAGCTGCTTCAGCAGCCGCTTGCCCGAGCCCTTGAAGTCCATCGACCGCTGGTCGGGGCCGCCACCGGCCATCATGCGTCCGCCAGGACCGGCCATCAGGCTGCCTCCGCCTCGGTCAGCTGGGAGAGCACGATCTCCCGGTACGTCTCGTTGTCCGCCATCAGCTCGCGGTGCCGTCCGGTGCCCACGACCCGGCCCTCGTCGAGGACGACGATCCGGTCGGCGTCGCGGATGGTCGACACGCGCTGGGCGACGATCACCACGGTCGAGTCGGCCGTCTCCCGGGCCAGCGCGGCCCGGAGCAGGGCGTCCGTCTCGTAGTCGAGCGCGGAGAAGGAGTCGTCGAAGAGGTAGATCTCCGGCCGCTGCACGAGCGTCCGCGCGATCGCGAGCCGCTGCCGCTGCCCGCCGGAGACGTTGGTGCCGCCCTGTGCGATCGGGGCGTTCAGACCGTTCTCCAGCTTCCGTACGAAGTCGGCGGCCTGGGCGACCTCCAGGGCGTGCCAGAGCTCCTCGTCGGTCGCGTCGGGCTTCCCGTACCGCAGGTTCGTCGCCACCGTCCCCGAGAACAGGTACGGCTTCTGCGGGACGAGCCCCACGGTCTTCGCCATCAGGGACGGGTCGAGCCTCCGCACGTCGACGCCGTCGACGAGGACCTCGCCGCCGGTGGCGTCGAAGAGCCGGGGCACGAGCCCGAGCAGCGTCGACTTGCCGCTGCCCGTCGAACCGATGATCGCGGTGGTCTCACCGGGGCGGGCGACGAGCGCCACGTCCTTGAGGACCGACTCCTCCGCGCCCGGGTACCGGAAGTCCGCACCCTTGACCTCCAGGTGCCCCCGCTGGAGCAGCTTCGTCACCGGCTCGGCCGGCGGCACGACGCTCGTCTCGGTGCCGAGGACCTCCTCGATGCGCTCCGCGCAGACCTCGGCGCGCGGCACCATCATGAACATGAAGGTGGCCATCATCACGGCCATCACGATCTGCATCAGATAGGCGAGGAAGGCGGTCAGCGCGCCGATCTCCATCCCGCCGCTGTCGATGCGGTGCGCGCCGAACCAGACCACGGCCACGCTGGAGACGTTCACGACGGTCATCACCGTCGGGAACATCAGCGCCATCAGCCGCCCGGTCGCCATCGACACGTCGGTCAGCTCGCCGTTGGCTCCCCGGAAGCGCTCCTCCTCGTACCCGTCCTTCACGAAGGCGCGGATGACCCGGTTGCCGGTGATCTGCTCGCGCAGCACCCGGTTCACCGTGTCGAGGCGCGTCTGCATGGTCCGGAAGAGCGGCCGCATCTTCCGCACGATCAGCGAGACGGAGACGCCGAGGACCGGCACCACCGCGAGCAGCACGGCCGACAGCGGGACGTCCTGGCCGAGGGCCATCACGATGCCGCCGACGCACATGATGGGCGCGGAGACCATCAGGGTGAACGCCATCAGGACCAGCATCTGGACCTGCTGGACGTCGTTGGTCGTACGGGTGATCAGCGAGGGGGCGCCGAAGTGGCCGAGCTCCCGCGCGGAGAAGGACTGCACCCGGTCGAAGACCGCGCCGCGCACGTCGCGGCCGAGCGCCGAGGCGGTGCGCGCGCCGTAGTACACGGCTCCGATGTTGCAGACGACCTGGACGACGGAGATGCCGACCATCAGGGCGCCGAAGCGCAGGATGTAGCCGGTGTCCCCGTTGACGACACCGTTGTCGATGATGTCGGCGTTCAGGGTCGGCAGGTAGAGGCTCGCGCTGGTCTGCAGGAACTGCAGCAGGACGAGCAGCGCGATGGGTTTTCGATAGGGCCGCAGGTGGGTTCGGAGAAGTCTTATGAGCACGGCTCCTACTATCGCCCGCGCCCCTGTGACGTTACGAACGGTTTCGGGGCGCGGCCGGAGCCCTGGTCAAGACTTTACGAACGCACGTGCGCCCCTCAGGAGCCGAACGCGCCGGGGTGGATCTGCTCCCGCGTCGCCACGTACTGCTGCCGCACCGCCTGCCCCGCCGACAGGTCGTCGCCGGGCTCCAGGATCTGAGCGACCGCGCCCTGCCAGGCCGGGGGAGCGGCCGGGGACAGCGTGCCCCGCGCGACCCCGAGCGCCCAGGCGGCCTGCCGGGCCGCGCCGAGCGCCGCGTAGTCGGCGGGCTGCGGGACGACGACCTGCGCGCCGAACAGCGCCGGCGCCAGCGCCTGCACGGCCGGCAGGGCGGCCGCCGCGCCGAGCAGAAACACCCGCCGCACCTCGACGCCCCGCCCGCGCAGCACGTCCATGGCGTCGGTGAGCGCGCAGAGCATCCCCTCGAACGCCGCCCGCGCCAGGTGCTCGGGCTTCATCGACTCGCGCCGCAGCCCGCTGAGCGTGCCCGCGGTGTGCGGCAGGTTCGGCGTCCGCTCGCCCTCCAGATAGGGCAGCAGGACGAGCCCGGAGGCCCCGGGCGTCGACTTCAGCGCCAGCGCGGAGAGTTCGTCCAGCGATTCCAGGCCCAGCATCTCCGCGGTCCCGCGCAGCGCCCGCACGGCATTGGAGGTGGAGACGACCGGCAGGTGCATGCCGGTGGCGTCGGCGAAGGAGGTGATCATGCCGTTCGGGTCGGCGAGGGCCTCGTGGTGCACGGCCATCACGGAGCCGGAGGCGCCGAGCGAGACGACCGCGTCGCCGGGGCCGAGGCCGAGGCCGAGCGCGGCGGCCATCGTCTCGCCGGTGCCGGCGGAGACGAGGAGGCCCTCGGGGGTGATGCCGGCGGCGTCGGAGGGGCCGAGGACCTCGGGCAGCATGGCCTGGTGGCCGAGCGCGAGGTCGACGAGGTCGGGCCGGTAGACCCCGGTCCGCGCGGACCAGTAGCCGGTGCCGGAGGCGGCGCCGCGGTCGGTGGTGCGGCGGGCGGGCCGGCCGAGGAGCTGCCAGACGAGCCAGTCGTGCGGCTGGAGGATCATCGCGACCCGCTGGGCGTTCTCGGGTTCGCTCCGGGCCAGCCAGCGCAGCTTGGCGACGGGCTGCCCGGCGCCGGGCACGCTGCCGACGGCCTCGGCCCAGGCCTGCCGTCCGCCCAGCGACTCGACGAGGTCGGCGGCGGCGACCTGCGCCCGCTTGTCGTTGCGGACGAGCGCGGGCCGCACCAGGCCGCCCTGCGCGTCGAGCGGCACGAGCCCGTGCTGCTGGGCGGAGACGCCGATGGCCTCCACGCCCTCCAGGAGCCCGCCGGTGGCGGCCTCCCCGAGCGAGAGCAGCCAGTTCTGCGGATCGACGTCGACGGCCTTCGGTTCGCCGGGATGCGCGGCGTACCCCTGCCGCAGTACGGCACCCGTGTCCGTGTCACAGACGACGATGCGTGTGAACTCCGCAGAGCTGTCCAGTCCGGCGACTATCCCCATGACACATGATTCTGCCGTACCGGAGGGGTTCAGGTGTTGCTGGTGCCCCAGTCGTCGTCCTCGTAGACCTTGCCGTTGCCCCGCTGCCGCTCGCGCAGCGCGTGGACCCGGTCGGTCACCGCGGACGGCAGCCGGTCGCCCACCTTGTCGCCCACCAGGTGCGCCGCCCTGCCCGCGGCCTGGCGGCCGGTCTGGGCGGCGGACTCGGCCGCGTTCCGTACGGCGGGGTTCTGGGCGAAGCCCTTCACCGACTTCTTCATCTGCTCGTAGCGCTCGCGTCCGGCCCGCGTGCCGACCACGTAACCGACGGCGAGTCCCACGACGAACGTCAGCTTGTACCGCACGGCGGCGATCCTTCCTGGAGGCCCTGGGGATACCGATTGGCGGAGCACCCCCCTGCTTGCGCTAATGTATGTCTCGCAGCGAGCGAGCGCCGCCCGGCAAGGGCCAGGTGGAGCCGATCGATGCAACGCAGCAATCCCCTGTAGCTCAATTGGCAGAGCAGCCGGCTGTTAACCGGCAGGTTACTGGTTCGAGTCCAGTCGGGGGAGCGCGATCCCCTGTAGCTCAATTGGCAGAGCATTCGGCTGTTAACCGGAGGGTTACTGGTTCGAGTCCAGTCGGGGGAGCGAGACGGAAAAGGACCCTTCGGGGTCCTTTTTCGCGTGTACGGGAACCATACGGAGCGCGGTGCGGTCTTCATGGTCGAGCAGAGCCGATCATCCGGAGCAGGAGATCGTATGAGCGGCTATGCTGCGGCAGACGGCGCGCACACATGTACGCGCCTCACCGTTCGGGGCGGTAGCTCAGCCGGTTAGAGCAGCGGACTCATAATCCGTCGGCCGTGGGTTCGAGTCCCACCCGCCCCACCACACGCCCGTGGTCGCAGGAAGGTTTCGTCTGCGACTGCGGGCTCTTTCGTCCCACGGTGCACCCGCTTCACGCGGGAACGCGGAGCGACACGCCGACATCACCCCGATGCCTCACGGGCGCGCGGTGGTTCAGCCTCTGCCGGGCTTGGCCAGCGTCGCCAGGACCGTGCCGTCGGCGCCCAGGACGGTGATCGTGCTGCCGTCCGTTCCGGCCCGCGTGGCGTACGCGTGGAAGGCGACCCAGCCGGGGCTGCCGGGCAGCGTGACGATGCGGGCGCCCACCGTCCGGCCCCCCACGGAGAGGGTCACCCCGGCGGGCCGCTCGGGGCCGCGGTAGATGCCGGCCCACACGGTGCCGCCGCCGTCGCCGGAGGCGGTGGCCGAGATCTTTCCCCCGGGCACCTCGGCCGCCTTCACCAGCTGCTCCGTGGCCTTCGGCACCCCCAGGTACAGGCCCTGGGCGGTCAGCCGCATCGTGTGGCCGCGGCCGAGCGGCACCTTCTCGCCCGGATCCACCACCCGCACGGCCGCCGGAGCCGGCGCCGGCGCCGAGGGCGCGGGGGGCGTGGAAGGGGAGTCGAAGGTCGCGGAGAACGCCGCACCGGCCACCGGGACGAGCACCGCGGCCGCCACGACGGCGGACCGCATCGCCCTGCGGCGCCGGCGGATCGTCCTTCCCCGCAGCATCACGGCCGCCGTCGGGGCCGTACCCACCGGCACGGCCGCGGCGGCCTCGTGGAGCGCCGCGGCCAGGGTCTCGTCCTGGGTCATCGGGGCATTCCTTTCAGCGCGACCGCGTCGCTCGGGTGGTCACGGGGTTCCCGGGGGCGTCCGGCCAGGGCGGCCAGGACGCCGTCGTCGCGGAGTACGGCCAGACCGCGGGCGATCTGGCTGCGTACGGTGCTCTCCCGGGTCCCCAGGGCCGCGGCGATCTGGGCGGGAGCCATGTCCTCGAAGTAGCGGAGCACCACCGCGGACCGCTGCCGCAGGGGCAGCCGGGCGAGCGCGTCCATGAGCGCGCCGCGGTGCTCCACCTGCGCGGTCCGGTCGGCCACCGCGGTCTCCGGAAGCCGTGAGGTGAACCACTCCCGGACGGTCCGCCGGCGGAACCCGTCCGCGTGAACGTTGATCATGATCTTGCGGACGTACGCGGCCATGTCGTCACTGTGCCGCACCCTGTCCCACTTGGAGTAGGCGCGGGCCAGGGCGTTCTGGGCCAGGTCCTCGGCGTCGTGGTGACTGCCGGTCAGCAGATACGCGGTGCGCATCAGGCTGGGCCAGCGGACGGTCATGAAGGCGTGGAACTCGTCGTCGGCGCTGTTCGAGTCGTCGGCGTTGCTCAACCGGACCTCGGGGGAGAGACGGGGACGGTGAAGGACACGTGCCGGGTTCGCCGCCGCCCCGTCCTGGGGCGGCGGCGACGGTATGCGACTAGGTCCGGACGGTGATCGAGGGCTTCATGGAGGCCTTCGCCTTCGCGTCGAAGACGTAGTAGGCGGCCCAGCCCGGCTTGCCGGCCAGGGCCACCACCTTCGCCTGAAGCGTGCGGCCCCCGACGGTGAGGGTGACCGTGGTCGTCGCCGTCACCGGACCGCGGTAGATCCCCGCGAACAGCGCACCGGAGGCGTCGCCGCGGGCGATCGTGGCCACCTTCCCGGGGAGCACGCCGGCCACCCGGAGGACCTCCGGGGCGGTGGCGCCCACGTGCAGGCCCTCCGCCGTCAGCCACAGCTCGTCGGCGCCGGCGGCGATCCGCTCGCCCGGCGCGACCACCCGCACGGAACCGGCCACGGAGGCCGCTCCGGAGGAAGCGACCGCGGGCGCCGCCGGCACCGGGGCCGTGTTCACGGACGCCGCGACCGCCGTCCCCATGCCCGTCGCGAGCACCGCGGCCCCCGCGACCGCGGCCAGCCGTCCACGCCTCCGCCTGCGCGCACCGATGGAAGTCGTCACAGTTCCTCCAGACCAAACAACGTCGGCCTCCGGCCACCCGGGCCGGAGCGGACGGGCCCGTTCGTCCCGTCCACCCCCCAGACGGCACCCGCGCCGCGGAACGCTGCTCCACGCGACGCCCCGTCACGTGTGGTGCTCGTCACACGCGAGGCCCCCACACATCTCCCAAGGGCTTCTCCCTCGCGTTCATGTTTTCTACGTCGCTGCTTCACCGGTCTGTGGAGCGGTCAGCGCCCAGCGCGGTGATTGTCATGCCCGCAGCCAGGTTGCGTGGCCGATTGTCGTCCACGCTGAGTTCCCGGCGAAGGGGGCGGCTCCGTGTCTCGGCCACGGTTTCTCTTTGTGTCATGGGTGGACGTCGAAAGACGTCAGGCGCCGGACGAGTGGACTCCGGCCGCGAACCGTGCGGAGGCGGTGAGCTGGCGGCTCGTCGGCGCCAACAACCACGAACTCGGCCGCGGCCCGGACTTCCACCGGGGCCACACCGCCTGCCACTCCGCCGTCGTACGGCTGCGCGACGGGCTCGACCGCGCGGTCCCCCTCGTCACCATGGCCGCCGACGCCGCCGGCACCTGGACCTGGCAGCTCGCCATGGACGACCGCTGCGTGGCCGTCGCCGCCCGGACGTACCGGCGCCAGCGCGAATGCCGCGACAGCCTCCAGCTCTTCCTCGCCGCCGCCGTCGCGGGGCAGGTGGCCTCGGGCGTGACGTACACACGCAGACTGCGCGGCCTGCGACTGCCCGACGCGGCCCGGAGGAACGTCTCTTGAGCACCGTCACCACCCCGGTCGCCGCCGACACCGACGTACCGCGCGCCAGGTCTGCGGCCAAGGACCCCGCCGACCGGCTCTTCCGCGTCGGCGCCCGAGGCGCCGGAGCCGTCGTCCTCGTCACCATGACCCTCGTCGGCGTCTTCCTCGGCGTCCGCGCGAGCCAGGCCCTTGCCGGAGCCGGCGGCTCCTTCGTCACCACCCCGGCCTGGGAGCCCGACTCCCACCGCTTCGGCATCGCCGCCGTCCTGCCCGGCACCGTCCTCATCGGCGTCACCGCGATCGGCTTCGCCCTGCCGCTCGCCCTCGGCACCGCGCTCTACATCACCGAGTACGCGCCCCGCAGACTGCGCCGCACCCTCGTCAGCCTCGTCGACCTGATGGCCGCCGTGCCCAGCGTCGTCTACGGACTGTGGGGCTTCTTCTTCCTCCAGCCCCACATCACCGGCCTGTCCCGCTGGATCTCCACCTACTTCGGCTGGATCCCGATCTTCGCGGTGAACGGCGCCGACCCGGACGACCCGCTCTCCCCGGCCACCGTCTACACCTCCTCGACCTTCATCGCCGGGGTCGTCGTGGCGCTGATGGTCACCCCCATCGCCTGCTCCGTGATGCGCGAGGCCTTCGCCCAGGCCCCGCCCGGCGAACGCGAGGGCGCCTTCGCGCTCGGGGCGAGCCAGTGGGGCGTCATCCGCACGGTCGTCCTGCCCTTCGGCAAGGGCGGCATCATCGGCGGCACGATGCTCGGGCTCGGCCGGGCGCTCGGCGAGACCATCGCCGTCGTCATGATCATCTCCCCGGTCTTCGTCTTCCAGCCGCACCTCCTGGAGAACGGCGCCAACTCCGTCTCCGCGCTGATCGCCCTGCGCTACGGAGCCGCCAGCCCGTTCGGCATGTCCGCGCTGATGGCCGCCGGGCTCTCGCTCTTCCTGATGACCCTCGTCGTCAACTTCATCGCGTCCTCCGTGGTCGCCCGCAGCCGGTCCGGAACGGGAGCCGAGGCATGACCCTGACCACCGACCAGATCCGCCCGGACGCCGCCGGCACCGTCACCCCGGACGTCGTCCCCGACGGCCCCGGCGCCCCCGCCGAGACCCGCCGCACGACGTCCGCCCTGCACGCCCGGGACGTCTTCGCCCTCGTCGGCGCCGGTGCCGCCGCCCTCGCCCTGACCTCCGTGATCTTCGGGCGGGTGCTGCCCTTCGACGGCGCCCTCGGCTTCACCGTCGTCGCCCACCTCGCCTTCATGGCGCTGTACGCGGTGCTGATCTCCCTCGACGAGAACGGCGCCGTGATCCGCGCCCGGCTCGCCCAGACCCTCGTCCACGCCCTGGCGTTCCTGCTGCTCGCCGCGCTGCTGTTCATCGTGGGCTACGCCCTCTGGCGCGGCCGGGAGGCCCTGCCCCATCCGAACTTCTTCACGGAGGACATGTCCGGCACCGGACCCCTCCAGCCGCTCACCGAGGGCGGCATGCTCCACGCCATCGTCGGCACCCTGGAGCAGATCGGCATCTCGCTGCTCGTCACGGTGCCGCTGGGCCTCGCCTGCGCGGTCTTCCTCAACGAGGTGCCCGGCCGGTACGCCCGCTTCGTCCGCACCATCGTGGAGGCGATGACCGCCCTGCCGTCCATCGTGGCCGGCCTGTTCGTCTACGCCACCGCCATCCTCGCCCTCGGCCTCGGCAAGTCGGGCTTCGCGGCCTCCCTGGCCCTCTCGGTGATGATGCTGCCGATCATCATCCGCGCCTCGGACGTGGTCATCCGCCTCGTGCCCGGCTCGCTCCGCGAGGCCTCCTAC
This sequence comes from Streptomyces nymphaeiformis, assembly GCF_014203895.1. GTDB lineage: Bacteria > Actinomycetota > Actinomycetes > Streptomycetales > Streptomycetaceae > Streptomyces > Streptomyces nymphaeiformis. The sequence continues at coordinate 607,286 of NZ_JACHJY010000001.1, forward strand.
GCCCTCGGCGCCGGACAGTGGCGCACCGTGTGGACGGTGGTGCTCCCCACCTCCCGCTCGGGCCTCACCACCGCCGTCATCCTCGGCACCGCCCGCGGCATCGGCGAGACCTCCCCGGTGCTGCTGACCTCGGGCGCCGCCACCGGCCTCAACGCCAACCCCTTCGACGGGCCGCAGACCTCGCTGCCACTGGCCACCTTCACCCTGGTCGCCTCCCCGGAGAAGGCCATGATCGCCCGCGGCTTCGGCTGCGCCGCCCTGCTGATGGCCCTCGTCCTGCTGCTCTTCCTGCTCGCCCGGGTGATCGGCGGACGCGGACCGGGCCAGCTGAGCCGGCGTCAGCAGAAGCGCAGGACCGCGGCCTCGCTGCGCGACCTGGAGCGCATGGGGTCCCAGGCGTACGGACCCGACCCGTCCGGGGGCCGAGCGGACGGCCCCGGGCCCGAGGCCTCCGCCGTCCCGCCGCCCCGGGCCGGCTGACCGCCCGGCCGTACGCCCCCGACACCCGCCCCGACACCCCGGTACGACCCGCATCCGCCCGCGGACCCGGTTCCGTACGCGTGCCGGTACGACCCGCACCACCCGCCACCGATCAGGAGAACCCGATGTCCGGACGCCCACCGGCATTCCCCGCGAGCGTGCTGCGGCGCACCCTGGCCGTGCTCGTCACCGCCCTCGCCCTCGTGGCGCCCGCCGCGACGCCCGCCGCCGCCGAGAGCTACGTACCGGTCTCCGGCGCCGGCTCCACCTGGAGCCAGAACGCCCTCGACCAGTGGCGGGCCAACGTCAAGCAGTACGGGATGACGGTCAACTACAACGGCACCGGCTCCTCCGACGGACGCAACCAGTTCCGCAACGGCACCGTCGACTTCGCCGTCTCGGAGATCCCGTACGGCATCAACGACTCGGGCGTCGCCGACCCGCCGCCCTCGCGGAAGTTCAGCTACATGCCGATCGTCGCGGGCGGCACCGCCTTCATGTACAACCTGCGGATCGGCAACCGCCGGGTGACCAACCTGCGGCTCTCCGGCGAGAACGTCGCCAAGATCTTCACCGGCGCCCTCACCATGTGGAACGACCCCGCGCTCAAGGCCGACAACCCCGGGCTCGCGGCGAGCCTGCCCGCCCGCCGGATCGTCCCCGTGGTCCGCTCCGACGGCTCGGGCACCACCGCCCAGCTGACCACCTGGATGAGCAAGAAGCACCCCGCGATCTGGGACGCCTACTGCCGCCGGGCGGGCCGCAGCACCCCCTGCGGGCCGACCTCCAACTACCCCGTCGTCGGGGGCACCGGCATGGTCGGCCAGTCCGGCTCCAACGGCGTCTCCGGCTACGTCGCCCAGGACGGCAACCAGGGCACGATCACCTACGTCGAGTACTCGTACGCCGTGTCCACCACCGGCTTCCCGGTGGCCAAGATCCTCAACGCCAAGGGCTACTACACCGAGCCCACCGCCCAGAACGTGGCGGTCTCGCTGACCCAGGCGCGCATCAACTCCGACCTCACCCAGCGGCTCGACGGGGTCTACGACTCCACCGACGCCCGGACCTACCCGCTCTCCAGCTACAGCTACATGATCGTCCCGACGGCGGTGGAGTCGAACTTCAACCCGCAGAAGGGCAAGTCCCTCGGGGCCTTCGCCTACTACTTCCTGTGCCAGGGACAGCAGTCGGTGGACCGGCTCGGCTACTCGCCGCTCCCCATCAACCTCGTCCAGGCCGGTCTGGCCCAGGTCCGCCGCATCCCCGGCGTGGTCGCGGAGAGCATCGACATCCGCAGCTGCAAGAACCCGACCTTCTCCAGCGACGGCACCAACACCCTCGCCAAGACGGCCCCCATGCCGCGCGACTGCGACCTCAAGGGTCCCACCCAGTGCGACACCGGCACCGGCGGTGACAAGACCCCGACCCCGACGGGCAGTTCCTCCGGCGGCGGCACCGGCGGCGGCACGGGAGGCGCGAGCGGCGGAGCCGGCGGCAGCACCGGCGCGTCGGGCGGCACCGGCTCCGGCGGGGCCGCGAACGGCGGGGCCACCGGCTCCGCCGCGGGCGGCGCGACGGGCGGCGCCGCCGGAACCTCCGGCGCGGGCGCCACCGGCTCCGGCGGCGCGGCGTCCGGCGGCACGACCGGCGGCGCGCTCGACCCCGAGACCGGCCAGCCCCTCGGCGACGGCGGCGGCGCGGGCGGTGCGGGCGGCGGGGGAACGAGCGGAGGCGGCGCGGGCGGAGGCGGCGGCGAGCTGTACGGCGTCCCCGTGACCACCGCCGCGAGCGTCGGCGGCGGACTCCAGACCACCCTCATGGTGCTCGGCGCCCTGATGCTCGTCCTCGTCACCGTCGGCCCGCCGCTGCTGCACCGGCGGCTCGCCGCCCGCCGCACGGGGGAGGGCCCCCGATGACCCCCGTACGCCCCGGCCGGCTGCGCACCCTCCTCGGCACCCTGTGCCTGGCCCTCGTCCCCGTCGTCGCCACCGTCGGCACCGGCCTCGACCCGGCCGCCGCCCCCGCCTACGCCGCCACCGGGCAGAACTCGGCGGTGACGGTCTCCGGCACCGGCGAGTTCGCCGACCTGAAGGTCACCGTCGGCCAGACCCGCAACCTCGTCAACCAGGTCGTCAGGATCTCCTGGACCGGCGGCACGCCCACCGTCTCCGACACCGCCTACGCCGCCGACTACCTCCAGATCATGCAGTGCTGGGGCGACGAGCACGGCCCCGGGACCGACCAGTGCCAGTTCGGCGGCTCCTCCGCCCTCGGCGCGGGCGCCGGCAACCAGGCCGCCGGCGCGTACACCAACGGACGGCAGCTCAACTACGGCGCCCACCTCAAGGACTCCGAGAACCAGCCGCTGCCCCCGCCCACCCCCAGCGGCATCTCGTACGCGCCGTTCCGCTCGGTCACCGGCGACGACGTCAGCCCCGGCAACTGGAACGAGTTCTTCGACGTCAACAGCACCAACGAGGTCCCCTACGCCCGCACCGACGCCCGCGGCACCGGCGAGGTCCACTTCGAGATGCAGACCGGCGTCGAGGCGCCCGGCCTCGGCTGCGGCGCCGCCGTCGAGACCGCCGGCACCGTCACCGGCCGCGGCTGCTGGCTGGTGATCGTGCCGCGCGGCGAGAAGGAGGTCGACGGCAGCCCGTACACCTCCCAGTCCAGCGGCCAGCTCCAGTCCTCGCCGCTCAGCCCGGCCAACTGGAAGCACCGCATCACCGTCCCCCTCGGCTTCGAACCGATCGGCAGCTACTGCCCGATCGGCGCCGAGGAACGCGGCACCCTCGGCAGCGAGATGGCCGCCGAGGCCGTCACCCGCTGGCAGCCCACCCTCTGCCGCACCGGCGACCAGGCGATCTACGGCTACGCCCAGGTCCCCGACGAGACCGCCCGCGTCAAGCTGCTCTCCGGCATGCCCGGCCTCGTCTTCGTCGGCCGCGCCGCCCCCGCCTCCGCCACCCGCACCCCGGTCTACGCCCCGGTGGCGCTCTCCGGCATCACCATCGGCTACTCCGTCGAGAGCCAGGCGTCGTTCCGCGCCCCCGACGAGGTACGGCAGCGCAACGGCACCCGGATGACGACCCTGCGGCTCACCCCGCGCCTGGTCGCCAAGCTCCTCACGGAGTCGTACCGCGACGGCGTCTCCCGCTTCGCCGAGAGCGTCGCCGGGAACCCCGAGAACCTCGGCCGCGACCCGGAGTTCATCCACTACAACCCCGAGTACGCCGACCTGGACTTCGGCGGAAAGCTCGGCGACGCCCTCGTACCGCAGCCGCTCTCCGACACCACCCGGCAGCTGTGGGAGTGGGTCGCCCAGGACCCGGCCGCCGCCGAGTTCCTCCGGGGCACCCCCGACGACGAGGGCGCCCACGGCGACCCCGGCAACGCCGGCATGAAGGTCAACCCGCACTACAAGGACCTCGCCCTGCCGCTCGACTCCTTCCCCAAGAGCGACCCGTACTGCCAGACCTTCGACGACCGGCCGGAGCACCCGCTCTGCGTCCAGGACAAGAAGCCGTACGCCACCGACATGCACGCCGCGGCGCGCGCGGCCGGCCGCGGCGACACCCTGGCCCGCACCTCCTGGGACGCGACCGCGACCCCGCCCGCGTACAAGAAGGACCCGCCGCAGCCGGCCGGCCAGCGGTCCGTGCTCGCCGTGACGGACACCGCGACCGCCGACCGGTACGGCCTGATGAAGGCCGAACTGCTCAACGCCTCGGGCCGGTTCACCGCACCCGACGAGGCGTCCCTGACGGCCGCCGCGAAGGCCCGCAAGCCGGGACCGGGCGGGGTGAGCGTCCCCGACCCGGGCACCAGGGACCCCGCCGCCTACCCGCTGACCGTCCTCACCTACGCCGCCACCGTCCCCGCCGACCTCACCGCCGCCGAGGGACGCGACTACGGCACCCTGCTGACCTACGCCGCCGGCGCCGGGCAGACCCCGGGCGTCGCCGCCGGCAACCTCCCGCACGGCTACGCGCCGCTGCCCGAGTCGCTGCGCGCGCAGACCCGCGAGGCCGCGCGCCTGGTGACCACGAAGGCGGGCGTGAAGCCGTCGACGCACACCCCCACGCCGACGCCCGTACCGTCCACGTCCACCGGCACCGGCGGCACGACCACCGGCACCGGCTCCGACGGGGGCACCACCACCGGCGGCTCCGACAACGCCGCGACCGCGGGCGGTTCGGGCGGTTCGAACGGGGGCGCGTCGGGCGGATCGGGGACGGGCGGATCGAGCGCCGACGCAGGCGGTACGAGCTCCTCCGGGGGCACCGGCCCGCACACGGCCCCGAGCGCGACCCCGAGCACGAGCGAGTCCGCCCCGGCCGCCGCGACCACGAAACCCGCCCCCGGCACGCAGACCGTCACCGCCGTGGGCTCCCCGACACCCGTCTGGACGGTCGGCGCCGTCCGGAACGTGCTGCTCGTCTGCCTGGTCGTCGGCGCGCTCGCCGCCTTCGCCGGCCCGACGCTGCCGAGGTACCTGCCGCGCCTCGTGGCGGCCGTACGCGAACGGACGGGGAGGTGATGGTGCCCGAGAACGTCTGATTCGTCCGCGCCAACGGAAGTCCTGCACACGCGCCCCGGGCACCACCGGAGCGCAGCCTAGCCGAGGAGAACCCCCAGTGAACAAGAAGAAGACCGGCCTCGCGCTCGCCGTCGCGGCGCTCGCGGCCATCACCGTCGGCAGCGGCCTGGCCGCCGCCGACCCGGCCGGCCCTCCGCAGTACCGCCAGCTCGCCGGTGTCGGCTCCGACACCACCCAGGACGTCATGAACGGCCTCGCCGACGTCGTCACCGTGAACGGTCAGAAGGTCCTCGGCTCCTACGACGCCACGGGCTCCGCGACCATCACCACGAAGAACCCGGCGACCAACCCCAACTGCACCATCCCGCGCCCCAACGGCTCCGGCGCCGGACGTTCCGCGCTCCTCACCTCCCTCCAGAGCGGCAACGGGTGCCTCGACTACTCCCGTTCCTCCTCGCTGAGCCTCGGCGCGGCCAGCCCGGGCCTGACGTACGTGCCGTTCGCGATCGACGGCGTCAGCTACGCCATCACCCCCGGCTCCTCGATCCCGCGCAAGCTCGCGATGGCCGACCTCAAGGCCATCTACCACTGCGACCCCAACTACGTGGGCGCCGGGCCGAACTACGACCTGACCGTCTACCTCCCGCAGGCGGGCTCCGGCACGCGCTCCTTCTGGGAGTCGCAGATGGGCATCACCGAGACCGACGTCGTCGCCGGCGTCTACCCCTGCATCAAGGACAAGAAGGGCACCGCCCCGGTCCAGGAGCACGACGGCCGCGTCCTCGACGACAAGTCGATCGTGCCCTTCTCCATCGCGCAGTACCAGGCGCAGTCCTCGCAGACCATCGCCGACCTCCGCGGACGCGCCATCCTCGGCACGATCGAGGGCGTCGCGCCGACGGTCCTCAACACCGGCTTCGGCGTGAAGCGCGACGTCTACAACGTCATCCCGACGAGCAAGGTCACCACCTCCCCGTGGAGCGACGTCTTCGTCGGCCCGGACTCCGGGATCTGCAAGCAGTCCGCCGTGATCAACACCTACGGCTTCGCGACCAACCCGAACTGCGGCGACATCACCAAGCAGACCCCCTGACAGGAGCCTTCACCGTGCTGAAGAACAGAATCTCCCGGGCCCTCGCGCTGGGTGTCGCGGCCGTCACCACCGCCGTCGCGGCGGGCCTCGCCACCGCGGGCGCCGCGTACGCCGCGCCCATCGGGACCATCGACATCACCCCCGCCACCGGTGCCGACACCAGCGGCATCTCCTTCACCACCTCGGGAGCCTGCCCCGCCAACGCCACCAACGTCCTGGTGAAGGTGGACGGTTCCGGCTTCCCGGCCGGCGGCCTCAACGTCGTCGGCAACTCGCCGATCACCACGTACCCCAAGGCCGGCAACGGCGGCATGGTCATCCCGCTGACGTCGACCATGCGCGACTACGCCTCCCAGGCGGGCTTCACGACCCTCCAGGGCCGGTACGACTTCACCGTCATCTGCCGCACCGCCTTCAACGGCACCAGCCTCGGCGACTTCACCGGCGCGATCTGGTTCACGTCCAACACCACGTACCAGGCGAACGACCCGGCCGTGAAGACGGACACCGCCACATCGCTCGCGGTCACCCCGGCCGGCCCCGCCCAGGCGGGCTCCCCGGTCACCCTGACCGCCACGGTCACCCCCTCCGGCGCCGCCGGCACCGTCCAGTTCAAGGACGGCTCCGCCGACCTCGGCACCCCGGTCACCGTCAACGGCGGCACCGCCACGCTGACCACGAGCAACCTGACGGCCGGCACCCACGCCCTCACCGCCGTGTTCACCCCGGCCAACGCCTCGTACAACGGCTCCACGTCGACCGCCGTCTCCTACGAGGTCAAGGCGGCCGCGGCCACCCGGACGAGCACCGCCCTCGCGGTCTCCCCGGCGTCCGGCACCCCGCAGTACAGCCCCGTCACCCTCACCGGCACGGTCACCCCGGCCGGCGCCGCGGGCTCGCTGAAGTTCACCGACACCGTCGGCGGCACCACCACCCCGCTCGGCACCGTCCCGGTCGGCAACGGCTCCGCCGTCCTGACCACCTCCAGCCTGCCGGCCGGCGCGCACTCCTTCACCGCCGTCTTCGTCCCGGCCGACCCGGCCCGCTACACGGCCTCCGACTCCAACGCCGTCCCGTACACCGTCGGCGCGTTCACCGGAGTCACCTCCTCGGAGACCATCACCACCACCGTCAACGCCGGCGCCCTCGTCATCAGCGTCGACAACCCGCAGGTCACCCTGCCCTCGCCGGTCCTCAACGGCGACGGCGACCTGCTCGTCACCGCCGGCGCCCTCAGCCCGGTGACGCTGACCGACACCCGCGCCGGCAACCCCGGCTGGACCGTGAGCGGCCAGGTCACCGACTTCACCGACGGCGCCACCCACACCATCAACGGCCAGAACCTCGGCTGGTCCCCGAAGGTCGTCGACAAGGCGCCCGCGCAGACCGTCACCCCCGGCTCCGCCGTCCCCGCAGCCAAGGGCGCCGCCTCCGGCGACACGGGCACCGCGGGCCTGAAGTCCGCGCGCACGCTCGCCAACGGCACCGGCCTCGGCACCGCCCACGTCGGCGCCGACCTCGCCCTCAACGCGCCGACCTCCACCACGGCCGGCACGTACACCACCACGCTCACCCTCACCGCCATCTGATCCAGGCGTGAGCTCCGGGGCGGAACCGCGCCGCGGTTCCGCCCCGCCCCTGACCTCTGGAGACCCGTCATGACCGCACCCCGCCCCGCCCGCCGCACCGGCGCGCTCGGCCTGCTGCTCCTCCTGCTCCTGGCCCTCCTGCCGGGCACGGCCACGGCCGCCCCCGCCGCTTCGTCCGAGGACGGGAAGAACGACAGGAAGGCCGTCTTCGGCGTCCAGCCCTCCGGCCCCAAGAAGCCCGACCAGCGGCCCCACTTCTCGTACGGAGTCACCGGCGGCGCCGCGATGCGCGACCAGATCGCCCTGTGGAACTACGGCACCCGGCCGCTGACCCTCGACGTCTACGCGAGCGACGCCGTCAACACCGTCGACGGCGGCTTCGACCTGCTCCCCGCCGGTACGAAGCCGACCGACGCCGGAAGCTGGATCAGGCTCGCCAGGAACAAGGTGACCGTGCCGCCCAAGGGCCGGGTCATCGTCCCCTTCACCCTCGCCGTGCCGAAGAACGTCACCCCCGGCGACCACACCGGAGGCATCGTCGCCTCGCTCTCCGGCACCGGCAAGGACGCCAAGGGCAACCAGGTCCGGCTCGACCAGCGCGTCGGCGCCCGCGTCTACCTGCGGGTGGCGGGCGCGCTCCGCCCGGAGCTCACCGTGGACGACGTCACCGCCGAGTACCACGGCAGCCTCAACCCCCTCGCCGCCGGCTCGGCCACGGTCACGTACACCGTCCGCAACACCGGGAACGTGCGGCTCGGCGCCCGCCAGGCCGTCCGCGTCAACGGCCTCTTCGGCTCCTCGGTCATCGCCTCGGGCGTCCGCGACCTCGGCGAACTGCTGCCCGGCAGCGCCCTGACCGTCACCGCCGAGGCCGAGGGCATCGCGCCGCTGTTCCACGCCTCCGCCGTCGTCTCCGTCCAGCCCGTGCAGACCCGGGACGGCGTCGACCCCCGGCTCCCCTCGCTGACCCGCTCGGTGCCGCTGTGGACGGTGCCGTGGACGGCGCTCGGCCTGCTCCTCCTGCTCGCCGCGGGCGTCTTCCGGCGCGTGCGCTCGCGGCGGAACCGGCGCGGGCCGAAGGCGGCGGCGTCCCCGAAGACGTCCACCGAGAAGCCCGAGAACCCCGAGAACCCCGAACTCCCCGACAAGGAGCTCATCGTGCAGTTCAGTCGCCTCACCCGGCGGACCGCGGCCGGCGTGGCGGTCGCCGCGACGACGGCCCTCGCCGGCGTCGGCATCCTCACCGTGCCGGCCGCCACGGCCGCCCCGCTGGGCACCGCCCGCATCACCCCGGGCGAGGGCGCCGACGACACCAGCATCGCCCTCACCACCTCCGGCGCCTGCCCGGCGCCCGCCACCCACGTCCTCGTGAAGGTGACCGGCAAGGGTTTCCCCGCCGACGGCAAGAACGTGGTCGGCAACGCGCCCCTCAGCACCTACGGGCAGGACCCGACCGGCACCGGCTTCATCGTGCCGCTGACCATGACCATGCGGGACTACGCCAACGAGGCCGGCTTCACCACCCTCGAAGGCCGGTACGACCTGACGGTGATCTGCCGGAAGGCCTTCGGAACCGAGACGTACGGGGACTTCACCGGCTCCCTCTGGTTCACCTCGCCCACCGTCTACCAGGACACCGACCCGGACGGCGCGAACCCGACCGGCACCCCGACGACCACGGCGACCCCCACCCCGACCGACACGGCCACGGCCACCCCGAGCGACACGGCCACCGCCTCGCCGACCGACACCGCCTCGCCCTCGGCGACCACGAGCCCGACCGCCACCGCCTCGGCGACCGGCGGCGACACCGTCGGCGTCTCCACCAGCATCCGGCCCACCACCGCCTCCCCCTCGGCCACCGGCACCGGCTCCTCCGACGCGGGCGGCACGGACGGCTCCGGCTCCGGCTCCGGGGACGCCTCGGGCGCGGGCGGGACCGGCGGCAGCGGCGGCCACGGAGGCGGCGGCCTCGCCCACACCGGCACCGACCCCCTGCTGCTCGGGCTGCTCGCCGCCGCCCTGGTGGCCGCCGGCACCTTCGCCGTCCGGTGGGCCCGCCGCCGCGGACTGATCACCTTCGGCACCCACTGAACCCCCGACGTACGGAGCACACCCGATGACAGCCACCCTCACCCCGGTGGACGTGCGCCCCGCCCCGTCCGGCCCCGCACCCCGCTCCAGCCGGCTGTGGACGGTCGGCGGCACCCTGGCGATCCTGGGCGCGCTGCTCCTCGGATTCGTCGCCGAGGTCGGACCGCTCGGCGACCTCCGCCAGGAGCGGGACCGCCGCGTCGGCTACGCCGATCTGCGCGCCTCGCTGGCCGAGGCCACCGCGCCGATCGGCCCGTCCACCGAACCGGGCACCCCCGTCGCCCTGCTGAAGATCCCTCAGCTCGGCGTGAAGGAGGTGATCCGGGAGGGCAGCTCCGCGGAGGTGCTGGCCTCGGGGCCCGGACACCGCCGTGACACGGTGCTGCCCGGGCAGGCCGGGAACAGCATCGTCATGGGCCGCCGGGCGGGGTACGGGGGGCCGTTCCGGCACCTCGACACCCTCCAGCCGGGCGAGTCGATCAAGGTCGTCACCGGCCAGGGCGAGCACACGTACCGGGTGATGGGGGTCCGCAGGGCGGGCGACCCCAAGCCGCCGGCCATCCAGGCCGGGCAGGGGCGGCTCACGCTGATGACCGCGACCGGATCCCCGTACCGCCCGGACGGGGTCCTCCAGGTCGACGCCGAGCTGATATCCCCTCTCCAGCCGGGAGCCGTCCCCGCCTTCCGCTTCGGCCACGTCCCCGACGACGAACTCCCGCTCGAGGGCCAGGACTCGGCCTGGCTCCCGCTGGTGCTGTGGGCGCAGGCCCTGCTCCTCGCGGCGGCGCTGCTGGTCTGGGCGCGGACGCGGGTGCCCCGCGCGCACGTCTGGCTCGTCGGCTTCCCCGTGCTCGTCGCGCTCGGCCTCACGGCCGGCGACAAGGCGGCGCTCCTCCTCCCCAACCTCCTGTAAGGACAAAGGACAGTCGTGGCATCCCATCTGGACGCACGTTCCCTCTCCGCCTGGTTCGGCTCCCGCAAGGTCCTCAACCGGGTCTCGCTGACCATGCCCGCCGGCCGGGTCACCGCGCTCATCGGGCCCTCCGGCTGCGGCAAGTCGACCTTCCTGCGCATCCTCAACCGGATGCACGAGCTGATCCCGGGCGCCGAGCTCGCGGGCGAGGTGCTCCTGGACGGCGAGGACATCTACGCGCGCGGGCGCCGGCTCACCGAGGCCCGCCGGGACATCGGCATGGTCTTCCAGAAGCCGAACCCGTTCCCGGCGATGTCCGTGTACGACAACGTGACGGCGGGCCTGAAGCTGACCGGCACCAGGGTCGCGGCCGCCGACCGGGACGTCCTCGTGGAGGAGTGCCTGACCCGGGCCGGCCTGTGGAAAGAGGTCCGCGACCGGCTGCGCCAGCCGGGCGGGGCGCTCTCCGGCGGTCAGCAGCAGCGCCTGTGCATCGCCCGCTCGCTGGCGGTCCGGCCGCGGATCCTGCTGATGGACGAGCCGTGCTCGGCGCTCGACCCCACGTCGACCCGGCGGATCGAGGAGACGATCCGGGAGCTCGCGGAGGAGGTCACCATCGTGATCGTCACCCACAACATGCAGCAGGCGGCCCGGGTCTCCGACCGGTGCGCCTTCTTCCTCGCGGAGCAGGCGACACCGGGCGTGATCGTCGAACACGGCCCCACGGACGTGATGTTCTCCAGCCCCCGGGACCAGCGCACCGCGGACTACGTGGAGGGCCGCTTCGGCTGAGCACCGGCGGAAAAGGCGGCGAGGGCCCGTACGCGCGGCGTACGGGCCCTCGCCGCCGTTCTCCCCGCGTGCGCACCGCGTGGTCATCCGCCGCCATCGCCCGGTCGCCGGCCCAGGAGGTCGGCCAGGAGGGCGGCCAGTTCAGGAGCGCCGGTGAAGTGGATCGCGGTGATCCCCACCGCCTGGGCTCCCGCCACGTTCGCGGGCTTGTCGTCGATGAACACCGCCGCCTCCGGCGGGACGCCCACGAGGTCGAGGGCCCGGGTGTAGGCCGCCGGGTCGGGCTTGGTGGCGCCGAGGAGGCAGGAGAAGAGCAGGGGGTCGAAGCGGGCGGCGACCTGGGGCAGCACCTCCGGGAGCGCTTCGAGGACCAGGGCGTCGTTGTTGGTGAGCAGCGCCGTCCGCAGCGGGCGGAGGCCGTCCACCACCTCCAGGACCCGGGGGTCGGGCTCGAACGCGCTGCACCAGATCTCGTGGAGGGCGTCCGCGCCGCCCGGGTACCCCAGTTCCTCCCGCAGGGTGCGGTGGATCTCCGGTACCGAGCCGAGCCCCTGGTCCCAGCGCGCGACCCGCCCGGACTCGTACAGGACCCGCTCCACCCGCTCGACGCCCACCCCGCACGCCTCGGCGAGGAGTTCCAGCCGCCGACGGGGACGGAACCGGCAGACCACGTCTGCGAGATCGAAGAGAACCACCTCGGGCCGCATGCGCCGAGCCTAGGGGCGTCAGCCGTCCACCGCCGTGAGGTGGTGTGCCGTGTCCACCCGGAAGCGGTCCGCCGTGGTCACCGGGTGCCGAGGACGCCCATGAAGACCAGCAGTGTGACGACGACCGTCAGCGGGGCGGCGACGGCGAGGCCCGCGCGCCGTGGCGGGATCCAGGCGGCGATCAGCAGGCCCAGGGAGACGAGGAGGCCCACCAGCAAGGTGGGGAAGGCGACCTCGAAGGCGGCGTCGAAGCGGTCGGCCTCCGCTCCGTCGCAGTTGTCACAGGCCATGGGCGAGAACATCGCGAAGACCAGGGCGAAGAGGCCCAGTGGCAGCGTGAGCAGGGTCGAGAAGAGGGGCGCGATCCAGGATCCGGTGGCTGGTGCGTCGGGGGTGTTCGCAGGCATGGCGACAGGTAACCCCGCGGTGCCGCCGGGGCGGATGAGCTCTCGTACTCATCCGCCCCGCCGTCACGTGCCTAGTACGTCAGGATGCCCGGGTCGGACTGGCTCGCGGTGCCGGTCTCGACGTGTCCGGCGAGGCGGCGGAGGAAGTCCGCGCTGGCCGGGGAGGTGAGGGTGACGTCGTACCAGTGGTGGGCGGTGGAGACGTCGACGCTGTGGGTCGTGGTGCCCTTCGGGACGGCGAGGGACACCGTGGTGCCGTAGGCGTTCGCGATGTTCACCGTCGTCGCCGCGCCCGCGTTGGCGAAGGTGAGGTCCAGGGTGCCGGCGGCCGCGTTGTGCCGGGCCGTGACCTCGGGGACGGCCGTCTTGCCGGGGGAGCGGAAGCGGCGGAGGAAGCCGTTGGGGCCGTGGACCGTGAGGTCGGTGACGCCCTTGGAGTACTTGGTGTTCCAGCTGTCCGCGATGGACTTGCCCGCTTCGGCCGTGTAGGTCCACGGGACGTCCGTGCGGTTCGCCGACGTCACGTAGAACTGGGCGCCCGCCGTGGGGCCGCCGCTGAACGTGAGGGTGTAGGTGCCCGCCGTGGTGTCGGCGGCGCCGTCCACGTACGGGGCGTACTTCAGCGGGCGGGTGGGCTTGGCGCCGGCCTCCTGGCGGGGCATCGTGCCGACGGCCGGGGCGGTGGCCAGGAAGTCGGGGTGGCGGTTCTTGTCCGGCGGGTAGTAGCCGGCGGTCGGGGGCAGCGCGGCCGGCTGGGTCTGCGTCTGCGTGAAGTCGAACGCCGCGGTCAGGTCGCCGCAGACGGCCCGGCGCCACGGCGAGATGTTGGGCTCGCGGACCCCGAAGCGGCTCTCCATGAAGCGGATGACCGAGGTGTGGTCGAAGGTCTCGGAGCAGGTGTAGCCGCCGGTGGACCAGGGGGAGACGACGATCATCGGGACGCGGGGGCCGAGGCCGTACGGGCCGGCCGCGTAGCCGGTCTTGCCGTTGAACCAGTCCAGGGAGGTGGCGACCGTGGACTTGCCCCAGGATGCGTCGCCCGGGACGAACGGCGGGACGACGTGGTCGAAGAAGCCGTCGTTCTCGTCGTACGTGATGAACAGGGCCGTCTTCGCCCACACGTCCGGGTTCGAGGTCAGCGCGTCCAGGACCTGTGCGATGTACCAGGCGCCGTAGTTGGCGGGCCAGTTGGCGTGCTCCGAGAAGGCCTCCGGCGCGGCGATCCAGGAGATCTGCGGCAGCCGGCCGGCCTGCACGTCGGCGCGCAGGACGTCGAAGTAGCCCTCGCCCGCCTTGGCGTTCGTGCCCGTGCGGGCCTTGTCGTACAGCGGGTTGCCGGGCTGGGCGTTCCGGTAGTTGTTGAAGTACAGGAGGGAGTTGTCGCCGTAGTTGCCGCGGAAGGCGTCGTTGATCCAGCCCCAGGAGCCGCCCGCGTTCAGGCCGTCGCCGATGTCCTGGTAGATCTTCCACGAGACCCCCGCCGCCTGCAGGCGCTCCGGGTAGGTGGTCCAGCCGTAGCCCGCCTCGGCGTTGTTCAGGACGGGGCCGCCGCCCGTGCCGTCGTTGCCGACGTACCCGGTCCACATGTAGTAGCGGTTCGGGTCGGTCGCCCCGATGAACGAGCAGTGGTACGCGTCGCAGATCGTGAAGGCGTCGGCGAGCGCGTAGTGGAAGGGGATGTCCTCACGGGTGAGGTGCGCCATCGTGGCCTTGGTCTTGGCCGGGATCCAGTTGTTGTACTTGCCCTTGTTCCACGCGCTCTGGCCGCCCTGCCAGTCGTGGTTCAGGCCCTGGAGGTACTCCATGCCCAGCTTGTCGCTGCTCGGCCGGAAGGGCAGCGTGGTGTTCCCGGAGTTGTCCTCCTGGTTCCAGACCGACTTGCCGCTGGGCAGGGTCACCGGGCGCGGGTCGCCGAAGCCCCGTACGCCCTTCATCGCCCCGAAATAGTGGTCGAAGGAACGATTCTCCTGCATCAGGACGACGATGTGCTCGATGTCCTGGATCGTGCCGGTGGAACCCTGCGCCGGTATCGCGGCGGCGCGGGCGATGCTCTCCGAGAGCATCGTGAACGCGGCGGCGCCGCCGGTCAGCTGGAGAAACCGGCGGCGGTTGAGGTCGGCCATGGGGGAGTTGCCCTCCGGGTGTGAGTACGACAGTGGGGGTGCGGGTGCGACGGCCGGGCGGACCGGCCGACGGGCGCCCCACAGGAGAGCGCCCGTGAACCACCGCCCGGCGGCCGTCCCATGACTGCCCGTCGTACGGCAGATGAACCCCCATGCCCGAACGTGAAAACCCACAACCGAACGCCCCTGGTGGGCGGATGGCCACCAGGGGCGTGCGGAAGGCAACAGAAAACCACTCGATGGCGACCGCTCGTCTGCGCGGCCGCCCGGTTCCCCGACTACTCGGCGACGAGCTCGACCTCGATGTTCCCGCGGGTGGCCTTCGAGTACGGGCAGAAGGCGTGCGTCTTCTTCAGCAGGGTGAGGCCCGCCTCGCCCTGGAGGTGGTCGGGGAACTCGGCGCGCATCACGACCGCGAGGCCGAAGCCGCCGTCCGTCGCGTCCTTGCCGATGGAGACCTCGGCGGTGACGGAGACCTCGGAGATGTCGATCCGCTCCTGGCGGGCGATCACGCCCATGGCGCTGGCGAAGCAGGCCGCGTACCCGGCGGCGAAGAGCTGCTCCGGGTTGGTGCCCTGACCGTTGCCGCCGAGCGCCTCGGGGTGGGCGAGGGGGAGGTCGAGGCGGCCGTCGGAGCTGACGGCGCGGCCCTCGCGGCCGTTGGCGGTGGCGACGGCGGTGTAGATCGCGTCCATGGGGTTCTTCCGTCCTGTCGTGTCCGGTGGAGTGGTTCTATTAATAGCGCACTATTAAGTTGTGCACAACTCAATCGCGTGTGAGGAGCCTCGCGTACCCTGGAGCCATGGAGACGCTCGACACGGTGCCGGACGAGGACTTCCTCCGGCTCGACCACCAGATCTGCTTCTCGCTGCACGCGGCGACCCGCGCCTTCAACGGCGTCTACCGCGAGGCTCTCAAGGAGCTCGGGCTCACCTACCCCCAGTACCTCGTCATGCTCGTGCTCTGGGAGCACGGCGAGCTGCCCGTGAAGGGCATCGGCGAGCGCCTGCGGCTCGACTCCGGAACCCTGTCGCCGCTGCTCAAGCGCCTGGAGGCGGCCGGACACGTCGAGCGCCGCCGCAGCCCCGAGGACGAGCGGTCCGTCACGGTCCGCCTCACCGCGGACGGCACCGCCCTGCGCGAGAAGGCTCTCGCCGTACCGCGCCGCATCGCCGCCGCGACGGGCCTGGAGGTCGCGGAGATCGTCGACCTCCGCGAACGCCTCGACGCCCTGGCCGCCCGCCTCGACGCGGTCGACCCGGACGACCTCGGGAGCTGCGCGACGGGGGCGTGACGGGCGGGGGCGGGGGGACCTGGCTTCCGGGGCGCGGCCTGCCCGTCGGGCCCCGGAGAGCCGTGGCTCCGGGGCCCCGCTCGCCGCCGGCAGGCGGCTACGGCGCCGTGATCACCAGCGCCGCGTTGTGCCCGCCGAAGCCCACCGACGTGGAGAGCGCGGTCCTGAGCCGTGCCCCCCGGGCCGTCGTGGGGACGTCCAGGTCGATGCCCTCGCCCGGTTCCGCGAAGTTCGCCGTCGGCGGCACCGTCTGCTCCGCCAGCGACAGCACCGTGAGCGCCGCCTCCACCGCGCCCGCCGCGCCGAGCAGGTGCCCGGTGACCCCCTTCGTCGACGTCACCGGCGGCCGGTGCGGCAGGAGCGCCGCGAGCACCGCCGCCTCCACGGCGTCACCGCGCGGCGTGCCCGTCCCGTGCGCGTTCACCAGGTCCACGTCGCCCGGCACGAGCCCCGCCTCCGCGAGCGCGCCCCGGACCGCCGCCGTCAGGCCCGAGCCGTCCGGCCGGGGCGCCACCACGTGGTGCGCGTCCGACGTCGCCCCGTAGCCGGTGACCAGCGCCCGGGGCCCGGCCCCGCGCGCGGCGGCGTCCGCCGGCCGCTCCAGGACCAGGAACCCCGCGCCCTCCGCCATCACGAAGCCGTCCCGGTCCCGGTCGAACGGCCGCAGCCCGCCCGCCGGGTCGTCGAACCGGTGGGACAGCGCCCGGAGCCGGTCGAAGCCCGCGATGTAGAACGGGCTCAGCGAGGCGTCGGCCCCGCCCGCCAGGACGATGTCGCAGCGGCCGAGGGCCAGCAGGTCGAGCGCGACGCCGATCGCCGTGGCGCCCGCCGCGCACGCCGTGCTCACCGCCGTCGACGGCCCGCGGATCCCGAACTCGACGGCCAGCTGCCCCGCGACCGCGTTCGGCAGCGCGCCCGGCACCGCGAACGGGGACATGTCCCCGGGCCCGTCCGCCCGCAGCACCTCCCGCTGCGCCTCGAACGTGAGGACCCCGCCCGCCCCGACCCCGGCGACCACGCCGACCCGGGCCCCGTCCCACCCGGCGGGGTCCAGGCCGGCGTCGGCGAGCGCCTCCCGCGCCGCGACCAGCGCGAGCAGCGCGCTGCGGTCGGGCCGCCGCGCGGTCACCGCCCTGCCGAGGTCCCCGGGGAGCCCGGGCGCCCGGCAGGCGAGATGGCGCAGGCCGTCCCACTCCTCGAGGACGGCGGTGGCCTTCCCGGCCCGGACGGTCTCCCAGGTCGTCGCGGCGTCCGCCCCGGCGGGGGTGAAGAGGCCGACGCCGGTGACGGCGGCCGCGTGGCCGCGCCGGGCGCCCGCCGCCCCCGTGCCGTGGCCGGCGCCCTCCGTGCCCGGCGCCCCCGGCCCGCCGGGCGGCCGCTCGGCCATCAGGCCACCCCCGCGTACCGGGCGACGAGCCCCTCGATCGCCGTGACGGTCGGCGCCGCGTACAGCTCCTCCTCCGGGACCGGGACCCCCCGTTCCTTGCGGAGCACGAGGGCGAGTTCCGTGAGCAGGAGGGAGTCGAGTCCGGCCTCCTCACGGGTGGACTCCGGGGTGATGTCGTCCGGGTCGAGGCCGAGCGACACGAGCAGGGTCTTCAGTTCGTCGAAGGTCATGGCGTTCCTCTGGGGTCAGCGCGTCGCGTACGCGCGCGCGTGGTTCAGGCCGAGCAGCACGCACACGTCCGTCAGGAGCGGCACGTGGTACGCGAGCGGCCGGGGCCCGGCCTGGTCGGGGCGGGAGACGAAGCCGCCGTCCGGCCGCTGCCGTTCGAGCAGGTGGTGCACCGCCCGCCCGGTCGCACCCCGGGCGGACGGCACGGTCGGTGTCCGGGCCACCGCGATCAGCGCGTACGCCGTACTGATCGGGTCGCTCGGATCGGACGGCACGTGGCCCCAGCCGCCGTCCGCGTTCTGTGTGTCGAGCAGCCGCTCCACCGCCCGCGCCCGGCCCCGCGCGACCTCGGTGCGGGCCGGGTGGCCGGGCGCCACGGCCAGGAAGGAGTCGTGGGCGAGGACCGTACGGAACAGGGCGTTGCTCTCGTTCAGGCTCCAGCTGCGCTCGAACGGCCCGGGGGCCTCCTGCCGGGCCGTCGCGAACCGTACGGCGGCCTCCACCGCGGCCCGGTGCGCGGGCTCGGGGGCGAGGGCGTTCACGGCGGCGGCCGTTATCGCCACCTCGGAGGCGGTGCCGCGCTCGAAGGTCGGGAAGCCGCCGTCCGCGCCCTGCCGGGCCAGCAGGTACCGCTCGCCGGCCGCCACCTCCGCGCCGAAGAGGCCCGGCCCCGCCGCCCGCAGGAACTCCACGCAGTACGAGGTGTCGTCCACGTCGCTCTGCGCGACACCCCGGTCGAAGCCCCAGCCGCCGTCCGGGTTCCGGTGCTCGGCCAGGGCCGCCGCGAGGGCCCGCAGGGTGTGCGCGGGGGCGCCCGCGCCGGCCAGGGCGAGTCCGCCGGTCGCCGTCGCGAAGACGTCCATGCCCGTGATGAACGGCAGCCCGCCGTCCTCGCGCAGCCGGCCGCGCAGCTCCCGCGCCCGCGCCCGTACGGCCTCCGCGTACCGGGGGTGGAACCGCAGCGCGAGCAGGGCGAGGACGCGGGCGAGATGGTTGCCGTACGGGGGAGGGCCGGGCAGCGAGCAGGGTTCGAGCGCCCGCCAGTCCTCCTCCGTGACGAGCCCCGGCGCGCCGGTCCCGAAGGCGTACAGGACCTTGAGGGCGGCCATCTCCGTGATCAGCCAGCGCTGTTGGCCGTGCGCCTCGAACAGGGCCTCGGGGGAGTGGACTTCGGGGAAGGAGTGGGCGCCCAGCTCGGCCAGGAGCGTCCGGAACATCAGCCGTTTGCGCCCGGCGGTGAAGTGGTCGAAGCCGCCGAGCAGCCGGGCGAGCGCCCCCCGCCCGTCCACGTACTCGCCGAGGGCGGCACGGGCCGCGGCCTCCTGCACGGGGTCGGGGGCGCCCTCGTCGACGGCGGTCTTCAGGCGGCGGGTGAGCCGCTCCTGGGCGTCCGGGTCCACGCCCGTCACCGTGAGCAGCCGCAGGGCCAGGGCGGACTCCAGGATCCGGCTGTCGCACGGGGCCCGGAGCAGCCCGTCGGGACCGGCGGCGGCCACCAGGCGGGTGGCGAGCCGGGCGCGGGCGCGGTCGAGCGGCCCGGTCCCCGGGAGGGGCTCCGGCCGGGGTCCGGGGACGGCGAGGGAGACGCCGGGTAAGGGCAGCGCGCAGTGCGTCATGGGGGAGGTGTCCTTCGGGGATGTCGTACGAGAGGTGGGGCGAGGGGCGACGGCCGACGGGGGAGGCGATGCCACGCGGTCTCCGGGCCTCGGGGGGCGGTGTGCGGGGGATGGGCGCCGGGCGGTCTCCGGACCTCGGGGTGGTGTGCGGGGGATGGGCGCCGGGCGGGCTCCGGGCTTCGGGGTGGTGTGCGGGGGGCGGGCGACGCGCGGGCTCCGGGCTTCGGGGTGGTGTGCGGGGGACGGGCGCCGCGCGGGCTCCGCGCACGGCGGCGGTCAGGCGGGGAACAGGCGCCGTACGGCCTCCGCGCCGGCCGGGACCAGCGGGGTGTAGCCGCCGGTCATGACCGCGAGCGGCGCGACGAAGCCGCACCAGGCGATCTCCTGCGGATCCGGCCGGGGCGCGCGGTCCGCCACCCAGCGGTGGACCGTCAGGAAGCAGGCGCCGTGCGGATCGTCGACGCGGACCCGGTACGCCTCGGTCAGACCGGGCGCCCGCTCCCAGCCCAGCTCCTCCCGGAGCTCCCGGAGCGCGGCCGTGCGGTACTCCTCGCCGCTGCGGACCGCCCCGCCGACCAGGACGTCGTAGTGGCCCGGGTACGCCGGGGCCGAGGCGGTCCGCCGGTAGAGGAGGACCCGGCCGGCGTGGTCGGTGCAGACGGTCGCCGCGTACCGGCGCAGCAGCCCGGTGGGAGGCCCGGCGGCCCGCCCGCCCTGGGCCACCACCCGGTCCCCGGGATCGACGTAGTCGACGCGCTCGGAGCCGTACCCCTCGGAACCACGGCCCGCCGAGGAGGCGTGGTCCCCGGACGGCGTCGCGTTCACGTCCGCTCGCGCACGCGCGCGTGCAGCGGTCCCGCCGGGCGCAGGTTGACGCCGAACACGGCCTCGCTCGCCGGGCCGGTCGTCTCGACCGTGAACCGGCCGAGGAGCGCGCCGAGCAGCACCTCCATCTCCCGCATCGCGAACCGGGTGCCGAGGCAGGCGCGCGGACCGATGCCGAACGGCAGGTACGCGCCGGGCGGCAGCGGCGAACGGGCCGGGAAGCGGCCCGGGTCGAAGACCTCGGGCTCCGGCCAGACCTCCGGGTCGCGGTGGGTGAGGTAGGGGCAGACCAGGAGGTCCGTTCCGGCGGGGATCGCCCATCCGTCCAGCGTCTGGTCCGCCGGGCTGTGCCGGGGCAGCAGCCAGCCCGTCGGGTAGAGCCGCAGCGTCTCGCAGAGCACCGCCTCGACCCCTGAGCCGTCCCCTGCCGCCCGCTCCATGACGTCCGGGTGGGCGTCGAGCAGGACGAACGCCCAGGTCAGCGTGCGGGCGCTGCTCTCGTACCCGGCGACGAGCAGGGTGACGAGCTCGTCGCGGATCAGCCGGTCCGTGTACGCCGGGTCGGTGTCGGCCGCGTCGAGGAGCCGGTCGAGGACGCTCGGGCCCGACGTGGGGACCGGGCCGGGTCCGTGGCCTTCCGCGCGGTGGCGGACCCGGGCGTCGGCGAGCGCGCGGAGCATCCGCTCGTCGAGCGCGGCGATCGCCGCCTCGACGGCCGGCGGCAGCGCGGCCGTACCGCCCACGTCGGCGGGGAGCGCGGCGACGATGTCCTGCACGGCCGCCAGGTCGACGTACGTCTCCCGGTCCAGGGGCCGGTCCGTGAGTGAGCGCCAGATCGTGTCGACGGTGAAGAACTGCACGTCCTCGGCGATGTCCGTCGGCTCGCCGAGGCGCGCCCGCTCCGCCCAGCGCTCGACGACGCGCGCCGCCGCCCCCTCGATGTGGTGCTCCCAGCGCTGGATGCCCCGGCCCGTGAACATCGCCTGGAGCAGCTTCCGCTGGGACTGCCAGGCCTCGCCCGTGGCAGTGATCATCCCGTCGCCGAGGAGGGGTCTGGCCCGGTGCGACCGCTTCACGTAACGCTCGCCGCCGACGCCGAGCACCTGGTGCACGTGCCGGGGCTCCGCGACCAGGACCGCCGCCCGGCCGCCCCGGCGGAAACCGGTCAGCCGGCCCGGCGTGTGCGCCTGGCGGAGGAGGTCGACGAGGGGTGCTCCGGAGGCGGTCCAGGCCGCCACGGCGTGGTCTTCGAGGAAGTCGGGGGGCATGCCATCCGTCACGCATTGCGATTGCATGATGACGTATCGTAGCGCCCTGTGCGATCTTCAGATCCAGTTCGATCTTCCCCGGCGGTGCCGCTCGCGGTGCTCGACCGGCTCTCCCTCGACGTCGCGGCGCTGCACGCGACGGACTCCGCGCTGCACCTCGGCGGACTGATCGTCTTCGACGGCGAACCGCCTTCCCGCGCGCGGGTGTTGGATCATCTGAGGCGTCGCATCGGGCTGCTTCCCGAGCTCGCCCACCGGCTCGCGGGGGACCCGGGACGCCCCTGCTGGGAGCCCGACCCCGGCTTCGACCCCGATCGTCACCTGTACGAGCTACCCGGCGGTGCCGACCCGTTGACGGCCGTGGTCGAACTCCTGCGGCAACCCCTGCCGCGCGAGCGGCCGTTGTGGGGGATCTGGCTCGTCCGCCGGGCGGGCGACGGACGGTGGGGGCTCTGCTACCGGGCCCACCACGCCTTCCAGGACGGCGCCGCCGCCGTCGCGACCCTGGAGCGGCTGCTCGGCCCCGAGGGGGCGCCCCGCGCCAGGGCCCTCACCTTCCGGCCGCCCCGGCCCGTGCCCTGGGCCGCCGTCCTCCCCGAGTTCCGGCCGCCGCGCCGCGTCACCTGGTGGCCCGCCCTCGACACCCCGCCCGCCCTGTCGTACGCCGCCGCGTTCGCCGACGTCGACACCGCCCGGCTGCACGCCCTCGGGCGCCTGGCCGGCGCCACCGTCCCGCAGCTCTGCCTGGCCCTGGCCACCGAGACCCTGCGCGACTGGCACCCCGACGCCTGGGGGCCGGGCGGTCCCGGTCACGGCCTGGGTCTGCGCGCCAACCTCGGGATCAGCGTCCGGGACCCCGACGACCCCCGCCCCCTCCTCGGCAACCGGGTCGCCGTCGCCGGGATCGACCTCCCCTGCGGCGAACCCGACCCGGCCCGGCGGCTCGACCGCCTCGGACGGGCCCTCGACCACACCCGGCTCGCCCGCCTCGCCGACGCCCACCGGGCCGTCCTGCGCGGACTCCCGTACCGGATCGGCCGGTTGGCGCTCGGCCGCAGCGTCGACGCCCGGTACACGCCGCTCAGTGTCGCCGACCTCCGGGTCCGGCAGCCCCTCGGCTTCGCCGGCACCCCCGCCGCCGCGGTGTACGCCCTGCCGGTCATGGTCCCGGGCCAGCCGCTCTTCGTCGCCTGGCTCGTCCACCGCCGCCGCCTCCACGTCACGTTCCTCGCCGACCGTGCGCTCGCCGGTGCCGAACACCTGCCGGAGGCATGGGAGTCGGCCCTGGAGGAGTGCGAACGACGGGCAGGGGCGGGCGTGTTCGCGCGGACCGGGGCGGGGGCGTCGTGAGCGACCCGGAGTCCCCCTCTCCCTCCCCCTCCCCCTCCCCCTCCCCGTTCCCGTTCCCGTCCCCATCTCCGTTCACGCCCCGCCACGGCCACGCCCCCGGGGCCTGGCCCCTGCTCGGGCATCTGCCCCATCTGGCGACCCGTCCGCTCGCCTTCCTCGACTCGCTGCCCGGCCACGGCGACGTCGTCCGCGTGCGGATGGGGACCCGGACCGCCCACGTCGTCAGCCACCCCGCGCTCGTCCGCCGCGTCCTCACCGACCGCGGCTCCTTCGACCGGAGCGGCGTCCTGTACGAGAAGGTCCGCGCCCTCCTCGGCGACGGCCTCGCCACCTGCCCGAACGCCGAGCACCGCGCCCAGCGGCGCGCCCTCCAGCCGGCCTTCCACCACTCCCACATGGACCGCTACGCCGCCGTGATGACGGCCGAGACCCAGGTCCTGACCGGACGCTGGCGGCCGGGAGCGGTCGTCGACGTCACCGAGGAGGCGTTCCGGCTCACGACCGCCGTCGCCGTCCGCGCGATGTTCTCCGCCGGCATCACCCCGCGCGCCGCCGAGGAGCTGCGCGAGGCCCTCGAAGTCCTGCTGCGCGGGGTCTACACACGGGTCGTGGCGCCCGCCGTCGACCACGTGCCCTCCCCGGCCCGCCGCCGCTACCGCCGGGCCCTGGCCCGCTGGCGTACGGGCGTCGCCGCCATCGTCGCCGCGTACCGGGCGGCCGGCGTGGACCACGGGGACGCCCTCTCGCTGCTCCTCGCCGTACGGGACGAGCACGGCAGGGCCCTGTCCGACGCCGAACTCGGCGACCAGGTCGCCACCCTCGTCCTCGCCGGCGCCGAGACCACCTCCTCGGTCGTCGCCTGGGCCCTGCGCCTCCTGGCCGACCACCCCGAGGCCGCCGCCCGGCTGCACGGGGAACTCGAGACGGTCCTCGCCGGACGCCCGGTCACCCCGGAGGACCTGCCCCGGCTGCCGTACACCGGCGACGTCGTGCGCGAGGTCCTCCGCCTCTACCCGCCGGCCTGGGCGGTCGCCCGCACCACCACCCGTACGACCGAGCTCGCCGGGCGGGCGCTGCCGCCCGGCTCCACGGTCATCTGCTGCCTCTACCTGCTCCACCGGCGTCGTGAACTCTTCCCGGACGCGGCGCGCTTCGATCCGGGCCGCTGGACGGCGGGGGAGGTGCCGCGCGACGCCTGGCTCCCGTTCGGGATCGGCGCCACCAAGTGCGTCGGGGACGTGTTCGGCACGGTCGAGGCCACCCTCGCGCTCGCCGCGATCGCCTCGCGCTGGCGGCTGACCCCGGTCTCCCCGCGCCCGCCCCGCCCGGTCCCGCGCATCGTCCTCTCCCCGGGGCCGCAGCCGATGCGGCTCGCGCGGCGGTGAGACTCCGTGCAGCATTCACCGAATTGTAAGGAGCATCAACAGAGCTCGCTCCTATACTCGCTCCATGTCCGACATCAGCATCCGGCGCGCCACCGCCGACGACTCCAAGCGGCTCACCCGGCTCGTCCGCACCTCAGGGGCCTACCGGGGCGACTACGCCGCCATGGTCGAGGGCTACCAGGTCGGCGGTCCGTACATCGAGCACCACCCCGTCTTCGCCGCCGTGGACGAAGGCGACGGCGGCCGGGTGCTCGGCTTCTACGCGCTCCTCGTCGACGAGGCCGAGCTCGACCTCGCGTTCGTCGCCGACGCCGCCCAGGGGCTCGGCATAGGCCGGCTCCTCATGGAGCACATGACCGGGCAGGCCAGGGCCGCCGGGCTCGCCTCCGTGCGGGTCGTCGCGCATCCGCCGGCCGAGGAGTTCTACCTGCGGACCGGCGCCGTCCGCACCGGCACCGTGCCGCCCACCGGCCGCATCCACTGGGAGCGCCCCGAGCTGCGGTACGACGTCGCGTGACCGCCACCACCCAGCGGCAGGAGCCGGAGCAGAGCCGCCGCAAGGTCTTCGCCGACCTCACCCCGCTGCGTACCTCCGCGCACTACCGCCGCCTCTGGTTCGGGAACACCGTCTCCTGGATCGGGCAGGGCATGACGGCCCTCGCCGTCTCCCTCCAGGTGTACGACATCACCCGCTCGCCCTTCTCCGTCGGGCTCGTCGGCCTCTTCGCCCTCGTCCCGCTGATCGTCTTCGGCCTGTACGGCGGCGCGATCGCCGACACCGTCGACCGCCGCAAGCTCGGCCTCGTCAGCGCGAGCGGCTCCGCCGTGCTGTCCGTCGCCCTCGCCGGCGCGGCGTTCGCCGGCTTCCACCACGTCTGGTTCCTGTACGGGATCGTCGCCCTCCAGGCCGTGTGCGGCGCGCTCAACGCGCCCGCCCGCTCCTCGATGATCCCCCGGCTCCTGCCGCCCGAGCAGCTGCGCGCCGCCAACGCGCTCAACTCGATGGTCACGACCTTCGGCACGCTCGTCGGGCCCAGCCTCGGCGGCCTGATCGTCGGCTTCGCCGGCTACCAGACCGCGTACCTCGTGGACGCCGTCGCCTTCACCGCGAGCCTGTACGCGATGTGGCGGCTGCCGTCGATGCTCCCGGACCGGACGGGGAGCAAGAGGGCCTCGGTCCTCGACGGGCTGCGCTTCCTCGCCACCCGCCCCAACCTGCGCATGACGTTCTTCTCGGACTTCTGCGCGATGATCCTCGCCCACCCCCGCGCGCTGTTCCCGGCCATCGCCGTCCTCTGGTACGGCGGCGACGCGAAGACGACCGGACTCCTCGTCGCCGCGCCCGCGTTCGGGGCGCTCCTCGGCGGCGTCCTCTCCGGCTGGCAGGGCCGCATCCGCCACCACGGACAGGCGATCCTGCTCTCCGTCGCCGCCTGGGGCACCGCCATCGCCGTCTTCGGACTGACCCGGAACCTCTGGCTCGGGCTCCTCATGCTCGCCCTCGCCGGCTACTCCGACACCGTCTCGATGATCTTCCGGAACACGATGATGCAGGTCGCCGCCCCGGACGAGATGCGCGGCCGGCTCCAGGGCGTCTTCATCGTGGTCGTCGCGGGCGGACCCCGGCTCGGCGACTTCCTCGCGGGCTCCGTCGCGGACCTCACCTCGCCGGCGGTCGCCGTCACCGGCGGCGGGATCGCCTGCGTCGTCGCGATCGGCCTCCTCGCCCTGTACGGACGCGGATTCCGCCGCTACGACGCCCTCGACCCGACGCCCTGACCGTCCAGGGCCTGTCTTCCGGATCGGGCCGGGCTCGCGGGCCCGGCCCGATCCGGAAGACAGCCCCCGCCCCGCACTACGCCGTCGGCAGCGCCTTCTTCAGGACCTTGCCCATGTCGTTGCGGGGCAGCGCGTCCAGGTAGCGCACCACGCGGGGGCGCTTGTGCGGGGCGAGCAGCCCCGCCACGTGGTCGGCCAGCTCCGCCTCCGCCGGCGGCTTCTCCCCGTCCTGCGGCACGACCCAGGCCACGATCCGCTCGCCCAGGTCCGGGTCCGGCTCGCCCGTGACGGCCGCCTCGCGGACGCCGGGGTGGTCGAGGAGCGCGTTCTCGATCTCGCCCGCCCCGATCTTGTAGCCGCCGCTCTTGATGAGGTCGGTCGCCTTCCGGCCCACCAGACGCACCCCGCCGTCCGCCTCGCGGACCGCCATGTCGCCGGTGCGGAACCAGTCGCCGTCGAAGGCCGCCGCCGTAGCGTCCGGCCGGTTGAGGTAGCCGGAGAAGAGGTTCGGGCCGCGCACCTGCACCTCGCCGACCGTCTCCCCGTCGAGCTCCGCGAGGACGGAGCCGTCCTCGTCCACGAGCCGCAGGTCCACGCCCGCGAGCGGGGTCCCGACCGTCCCCGGCCGGGGCTCGCCGCCCGGGCGCACGCTGGTGTTCATGAGCGTCTCGCTCATCCCGTACCGCTCCACGACCGTCCGGCCCGTCGCCGCCGCGATCCGCTCGTGGTCGTGGACGGGCAGCGCCGCCGAACCGGAGACGAGGAGCCGGGCGCCCGCCAGCGCGTCCGTGAGGCGGTCGTCCGCGTCGAGCGCGTCCGCGAGCCGGTGGTACATGGTCGGTACGCCGAACAGCATCGTGCCGCCCCCGTCCCCGAGCTCCCGCGCGACGCCGTCCACCGAGAACCCGCCCAGGTGCCGGACCTCGCCGCCGCGCCGCAGCGGGCCCAGGATCCCGAGGACGAGCCCGTGGACGTGGAACAGCGGCAGCGCGTGCACGAGGACGTCGTCCGCCGTCCACGACCAGGCCTCGGCCAGCGCGTCGAGGGAGGCGGCGACCGCCCGGCGGGAAAGCAGAACGCCCTTCGGCGGGCCGGTGGTTCCGGACGTGTAGACGACGAGCGCGGTCGCCTCCGGATCGACCGGAGCCGCCGGGGGCGCTTCGGGACCGGTGAGCTCCACGTCGACCCGGGGGAGCGCCGCGAGCCCGCCCGGCAGCTCGTCCTCCGCTCCCGCGAGCACGAGGCCGGGCGCGCTGTCGCCCAGGATGTGCGCCAACTCCCGCTCCCCGGTGCGCGGATTGAGCGGTACGGCCGGCACGCCGGCGAGCAGGGCGGCGACCACGGCGACGGCCGTCCGGGCGGTCGGCGTGGCCCAGACGGCGACCCGCTCCGCCCCGTCGAGGCGCCCGGCGAGGGCGCCGGCGGCGCGGGCCAGCTCGGCGTACGTCAGGGTGTCGGGGCCGACCCGCAGGGCGGGGCGGTCGGACGGGGCCGCCAGGGCGGGGAAGAGCGCACTCACCGGTCGTACTCCTACGGTCGTCGAGGGTGGGGCCTACCAGGAGGGATTCTGCCCGGGCCGAGGGCGCCGCGTGGCCGATGGCCCGGGTCGGGGGCCACCCCTCCGTGGTGGGCGCGCGGCGATCACCGCGCACAGGGCCGCGAGGGGGAGTTCCGCGCCCACGGCCATGGCGACGGCGACGGCCAGCTCCGGTCCCGCGGCGGAGGTGGCGAGGTCGACGCAGGCGTCGGCGAGGAGGAGCACCGCCGCGGCGGCCGCGGGCGCGCGGTGGCGGGCGTCGCCGCGCAGCAGCCGGCTGCCGGCGGTGAGCAGCGCGGCGGCCTCCAGGGCGTCGAGGGCGACCCAGGCGGCGGCCTCGGCGGGCGGGAGCGTACCGGCGAGGTAGCCGAGCCAGGGCAGCAGGGCGAGCCCGGCACCCAGGAGCAGGCGGCCCTGCAGGCGGCGGGCGCGGCTGGGGCGAGGGATGTCGGCGGAAGCGCAACTGGCTTCGGCGGCAAGAGGGATGAGGGAGGTCAGGGCCATGTCGGAGGTCGCTTTCGCTGTCACGAACCCGGCCGTCGGGCTCGTGATCAACCCTCCTGTCGCCGCCCTCCGGAGTCAGTAACACCGCTGTCCGTCCTGGGGTGGCACTGGTTGCACCCCCGATGCGGACGACAGGTTCATGGCAGACCGCGGAGACCGGCGCCTACGGTGAGGGCATGAAGATCCGTACCCGGCTGCGGCGCGCGCTCACCCGCCTGGCGCGCGACGCGTCCTTCCTCGCTCTGGGGGCGCCGCTCCATCTCCTCGTGGTTTCCCTGCTGTCCGTGGTCGTCGGCCTCCTGTGGGGGGTCATCGGGGGAGCGGACGACAGCGCGCCGATCGTCCTGGGGATCGTGGTCGTGGTGACGGTGTTCTGCGTGCCGGCGCTGACCGTGGCCCAGAGTTGGCGCTTCCGGCGGCTGCTCGGCATCGACATCCCCCGCCCGGGATGGCGGCGGCCGTTGCGCCAGTTCGCCTACCACTCCCTGGCCGGGACGCTGTTCGGCACGCTCGAAGCGGTGGTGGTGGCGCTGATCCCGGTCGGACTGGCCGTCTCCCTGACCACGGTGTGGGTCTACGCGATCCCCTGGGAATGGCGGATCAAGCACTCCGGATACTCCACGCAGGCCGCGTACCTCTCCGTGGCGGGACTGCTCGTCCTCGCCGCCGTCCCTCCCCTGGCCGCCGCCCTCGTACGCCTGGAGAGCCAGGTGGTCCCCACCCTGCTCGGGCGCAGCCGGGAGGAGGACCTGGCGCGGCGGGTCGAGGACCTCACCGAGAGCCGGGCCGGTGCGGTGGACGCCGCCGACGCGGAACGGCGGCGCATCGAACGGGACCTGCACGACGGAGCGCAGCAGCGCCTCGTCTCGCTGGCGCTGAACCTGGGCATAGCCAAGGCCACGCTCCTGGACCTGCCGCCCGAGGCGCGCGGGGTGATCGAGGCGGCGCACCGGGAGGCGAAGGAGGCGATCGAGGAGCTGAGCAGCCTCGTGCGCGGGCTTCACCCCGCCGTCCTGGACGAACTCGGCCTGGACGCGGCCCTGTCGGGACTCGCGGCCCGCGCCCCGCTGCCCGTACGGCTGAGGGCGGACCTGCCGCGACGGCCGCCGCCGGCGATCGAGGCGGTCGCCTACTTCGTCGTCTCCGAGGCGCTGACGAACGTCGCCAAGCACGCACGGGAGGCGACCCGGGCCGATGTGACGGTGACCCGGCTGGGCGGGATACTGCGGGTGGTGATCGCGGACGACGGCCTGGGTGGCGCCGACCCCGGCAAGGGGAGCGGCCTGACGGGGCTCGCCCAGCGCGTGCGGTCAGTCGACGGAACGTTCCGGATGAGCAGCCCGGTGGGGGGACCGACCATGATGAGCGTGGATCTGCCGTGCCAGAACTGAAGAGCACCGGGCGGGAGGAGCCCCGTATGCGACGTGCGGTGATCGCCGAGGACTCCGTCCTGCTGCGGATGGGCCTGGTCAAGGTCGTGGAGATGGCCGGCTTCGAGGTGGCCGCCGAGGCGGGCGACGCCGAGGGACTCCTCGCCGCGGTCGAGGAGCACCGCCCCGACCTGGCGGTGATCGACGTCCGGATGCCGCCGGGCTTCACGGACGAGGGAGTGCGCGCCGCGCTGTCCATCCGCCGCAGCCGGCCGTCGACCGCCCTGCTGCTGCTCTCCCAGTACGTCGAGGAGCGCTACGCGGCCGACCTGCTCGCCGCCCACACCAGCGGCGTGGGCTATCTGCTCAAGCAGCGGGTCGCGGACGTCGAGGAGTTCATCGAGGCGCTGCGGCGGGTCGCCGACGGCGGCACCGCGCTCGATCCGCAGGTCGTCGCCCAGCTCCTCGTACGGCGGTCGAACGATCCGCTGGAACGGCTGACGGCCCGCGAGAAGGAGGTGCTCTCCCTCATGGCCGAGGGCCGCTCCAACGCGGGCATCGCCGCCCAGCTCGTCGTCAGCGAGAGTGCCGTCGCCAAGCACATCAACAGCATCCTCGCCAAGCTCGACCTGCCCAAGGCGGACGCCGACCACCGCCGGGTCCTGGCCGTGCTGCGCTTCCTGGGCGTGGGCGCCTGAGGGGCGTCCCTACGGGCGGCCCGCCGTGACCTCGGCGGGCTTCGGGTCCGGGCTGTCGGCGTCCGGGCGGATCCCGCGCATCCGCCCGTACGCGTACACACAGCCCGCGAGCGCCAGGTCGGACAGGAGCATGAAGCCGATCGAGTACGAGCCCTTCGCGCTGTAGATCGCGCCCATCACCAGGGGCGGCACGAACCCGCCGAGGCCGCCCATCGCGCCGACGATGCCGGTCACGCTGCCCACCTGGGCCTGCGGGGTGACCTGGGAGACCAGGGCGAAGACCGAACCGCTCGCCGTGCCGAGCCCGGCCGCCATGACGAGCAGGGCGATCGTGCCGCCGGGGTTCAGCGGCGGGTCGAAGGCCTGGACGATCGCGAACAGGGCGGCCGTGCCGAGCGCGGCGGCCGTGACGAGCGCCGGGTGGATCCGGTCCGAGAGCCAGCCGCCGATCGGCCGGAAGACGACCGTGACCAGGGCGAACCCGGCCGCCTTGGTGCCCGCGTCCGTCGGGTCGAGCTCGTACCAGGTCTTCAGGTACGTCGGCAGGTAGACGCCGAACGCGACGATGCCGCCGAACCCGATCGCGTACAGCGCCGACAGCTCCCACGTCACCCGCAGCCGGCCCGCCGAGCCGAGCCGCGACGCGAGGGAGGCCGTCGGCACCGGCCGGTCGGGGCGGTCGGTGATGAGGAACGCGGCGAGCACCGCGTACGCGGCGAGGGCGAGCGCGACCACGACGAACGGAAGGTTCTCGCCGTGCTTGGCGATCCGGGGCGTGAAGTAGCCGGACAGCGCGACACCGCCCATGCCCATGCCGAACACCCCGAGCGCCAGACCGCGCTTCGCGGGCGGGAACCAGGAGTTGACGAGGGGGATGCCGATGGCGAACGTCGTGCCGCCCAGACCGAGGAGGAAGCCGACGACCAGCATCAGGCCGTAACTGTCCTTGACCACGATCAGGAGCAGCACGGGGACGATCGTCAGCGCCGAGACGAGCGGGAACATCCGCTTCGCCCCGTACCGGTCGGTCAGGGCCCCCGCCGGGACGCGGCCGAGCGAGCCGACCAGGACGGGCACGGCGACGAGGAACGACTGCTGGAAGGAGCTGAGTCCGAGCCGCTCGCCGTACCAGCTCGCGAGCGGTGCGATCAGGTTCCACGCCCAGAAGGTGAGCGTGAAGCCGATGGTGGCCATCACCAGGTTGCGGTAGGCCGCCGCTGTCGGGGCCGTGGTCTCGGTGGTCACCCCTCCAGTCAAGATCCGGAGGAGGGGTGCGGCGCGCCCAGTTGCTCCGTACGGGGGAGGCGGCCGTACGGCCCTACGGCCACGTCACCGTCGTCGGCGGGGTGCCGTCGTCCTCGACGCGCAGCCGGGCGCCGCCGCCCTCCCCGGCCGACACCTCGACGGTGATCGCGCCGACCCCGGGCCGCCGGTGCGCCGCCGCGAGCGCCCCGCGCAGGGCGGCGAGGAGCCGGTCCGCCGTCCCCTCGTCGACGAGGGTGTCGACCGCGCCGGAGAAGTGCACGGACGGCTGGAAGCCGAGCGGGACCGCGGCCCCGCCGGTCTCGCGCAGGACCCGCCCCCGGAAGGTCGTCGGCGCGTCGGCCGGCGGCTGCTGGAGGGCGAAGATGGTCGTCCTGACCTCCTGGATCGTGGAGTCCAGCTCGTCCACGGCCCGGCCGAGCAACGCGTCCTCGTCGGAGGAGGCGGCCGCCCGCCTCCGGGTGGACTCCAGCATCATCTCCGTGGCGAACAGCCGCTGCACCACCAGGTCGTGCAGGTCCCGCGCGATCCGGTCGCGGTCCTCGAAGACGGCGAGCCGCTCCCGGTCGTGGCGCGCGTCCGCGAGGACGAGCGCGAGCGCGGCCTGCGAGGCGAACTGCGAGGCGAGCAGCCGGTCCACCGCCGAGTACGGCGGGCCGCCGCGCCGCCGGGGCAGGGCGAGGGTGCCGATGAGCTTCCCGCCGCTCTGCAGCGGCAGCATCATCGACGGACCGAAACGGGACCGGACGTGCGTGGTCATCCGCGGGTCGGTCGCCGAGTCCTCGATGAAGACGGGCTCCCCGCCGAGGAGCTGGACGAGGACCGGGGAGCCGGGCGCGATCGTCGTGCCGACGAGGTCGCCGGGGTCGTCCCTGGTGGAGGCGGCGACGATCTCCATCCCGCCCTGTTCGGTGGGCTGGAGGACGACGCCGGCCGAGGCGTCGGCGAGGATGCGGGCCTGCTCGGCGACGGTGGTCAGGGCGTTCTCGGCGGTGGCGCCGGTGAGCAGGGCCGTGGTCACGGCGGCGGCGCCCTCGATCCAGCGCTCCCGCTGACGGGCCGTCTCGTACAGCCGGGCGTTGCCGATGGCGATCCCGGCCTGGGAGGCGAGGACCCGGAGCAGGGCGAGGTCCTCCTCGGTGAAGGGGCCGCCGCGCTTCCCGGTGAGGTGCAGACGGCCGAAGACCTGGGTGTGGACCCGGATCGGGACGCCGGTCGAGCGCGCATCGGGGGTCAGGTCCTCGGGGCGGCGGTACCGCTGCCGCTCCTCGTCGGTCATGCCGGAGGTGAAGAGCTCGGTGAGGCGGGGGCGCTCGGGGTCGACGACCCCGAGCGCCCCGTGGCGGGCTCCGGTCAGTTCGGTGGCGGAGTCCACGATGTGCTGGAGGGTGGTGCGGAGTTCGAGGTCCGTACCGACGCCGAGGACGGCTTCGAGCAGCAGGGGCAGGCGGGCGGAGTCCTCGTCCGCGCCCGGGGCCCCGGCGTCCTCATCCATGATCGTCATGGTCTCATTGTCGTACGAATCGCCCGGTTCTTTCCGATATCAGTCCTCGTCGGTGAGCGGGTCCCGCTCGGCCAGCGGGTCGAGGATCATCGGCTGGACCTTGCCCTCCAGCATCGCGCCCAGCCCCAGGACCGCGCAGACGTCGGGCCGTTCGGCGATGTGCACGGGCATGCCGGTCGCCTCGCGGAGCATCTGGTCGAGGCCCGGCAGCAGGGCGCTGCCGCCCACCATCATGATCCCGCGGTCCGCGAGGTCGGCCACCAGGTCCGGCGGGCAGTCCCGCAGCACCTTCCCGATGCCGTCGAGGACGGCCGTCAGCGGGGTGTGGATCGCCTCCCGTACGGCGGCGGTGTCGACGGTCACCGAACGGGCCAGGCCCGTGGCGACGTCCCGGCCGTGGATCTCCGTCCAGGCGGGCCCGGACGCCGTCAGGCCGTTGCCGCTGAGGGCCAGTTGCAGCGGGCGCACCGACTGGCTCGGCAGCATCAGCTCGTGGTGGTGGCGCAGGTGCTGGATGACGGCGTGGTCGATGGCGTCGCCGCCGACGGGCATCCGCTCCGCCGTGACGATCGCGCCGAGCGAGAGCACCGCGACCTGCGTGGTCGCCGCGCCGCACACCAGGATCATGGTCGCGGTCGGCTGCTCCACGGGCAGCCCGCAGCCCACGGCCGCCGCGATCAGGGTGTCGACCAGCTCGACCCGGCGCGCCCCGAGCCCCACGAGGGTCTCCACGGCGGCGCGCTGCGCGAGCGGATCGCTGTCGTGCGGGGTGCAGGCGGCCGCGCGCAGCCGGGGCTTGCGGCGCAGCTGCCGGCGCAGCTTCTCGCCGAGGAGATGACGGAGCATCCGCTGCGCCATCTCGATGTCGACGACCGTGCCGCCCGAGACCGGGCGGACTACCCGGATGTAGTCGGGGGTGCGGCCGGTCATCTTCTCGGCGAGCGCGCCGACGGCGATCAGCGCTCCGGTACGGGTGTTGACGGCGGCGACGCTCGGCTCGTCGACGACGAGTCCGGCGCCCTTGACGAAGACCCGGGTGCGGGCGGCACCCAGGTCGACGGCGACATGGCAACGACGCAGCTGATCGAGGCTGACGGTCACGGCGGGATCCTCCGGAGTGCGGTGCTGGCACGGGCGAGGCGGGTCGCGATTCGCGGTCCTGTTCGCATCGTCCGGCCGCGCGCGGCGCGGCGCGCGCTGGGCTGAGCCGCCCGGGGGCCGCATGCGGGCCGTGTCGGAGGGCCCACTGCCCGTGAGAAGGATCCGGAGGCCATCCTTCCCGAAGCGGGAGATTCACGGCGCACCGCCGCCGACCTGCGGTTTCCACACAGGATCCTCACGTCCGCGCCTACCTGACGGCGCACCCGGCCGCATAGCCTGCGGGCCCCATGGACTACTGCCACACGTGCCGGCGGCACCTCAACGGGGCCCTCGCCTGTGCCGGGTGCGGGACTCCGGTCGAGGAACTGCGGTACGAGACCCCCCACATACCGGTCCACACCCCGGACCACCCCCAGGTCCCCACCCCGGACCTCGGCTACGGCTACCCGAACGGACCGACGGCGTACGGCACCCAGGCCGGGCCGGCGGCGTACGGAGCCCAGGCCGGGCCGGCAGCGTATGGAGCCCAGGCCGGGCCCGCGATCTACAGCGACCACGGCGGGCCCGGCGTCTACGGCGACCACGGCGGTCCAGGCGTCTACGGCGACCACGCTCGTCCCGCCGCTTACGGCGACCAGAGCGGGCCCGGCGTCTACGGCGATCACGGCGGTCCAGGCGTCTACGGCGACCCGAGCCGGTCCGCCGCCTACGGCGGAGCGACCCCGCCCGCCCACGACGAACCGTCCCCGGACGACGACGGCGGCGGTGCCGGCGACGACGACCTAGACCGGCCCGCGCCCGAGCACGTCTACGAGCTGGACGTCCTCGAACCGCCGCGCACCACCCCAGGCGGGCGCCGCGCCGCCCGGGGGCGCCCCGCCGCGCGGCGGGGGAGGAAGCAGGGCCCGCGCCGGGGCCGTACGGTCCTGGTGGGAACGGTGGGCCTGGTCCTCGCGGCCGGAACGCTGACCCTGGCGAAGATCGCCTTCGAGGAGCCGCCGCAGGACGGCGCCGCCACCGCCGTGGAGGAGCTGGAGGTCACCGAGACCCCGCTCTCGCCGCCACCCGTGGAGACCACGGAACCGTCGCAGGGTTCGAGCCCGTCCCGGGGGACGGACGCCCCGAGCTCCGTCCCGGCCCGCCCACGCCAGGTGAGCACGGGCTCGGACTCGGGACCGGGATCGGGATCCGGTACGGGAACAGGTACAGGTACGGGATCAGGCACCGGCACCGGCACGGGAAGCGGCACCGCCCCGACCGCCGCCCCGACGACCACCGCCCCGGCCTCCCCGTCCGCCACGCCCACGGCGACGGTGTCCGCGACGGAGAGCGGCCCGACGCCGACCGACTCGGCGACGCCCGGCGGACCGACGGCATCGACCACCGGCCCCACCCCGAGCCGGACCCCGACCCCCAGCCCGACCCCGACGTGCACCCGCTTCCTCTGGTGGTGCGTCTAGGGCGGCGTCACGCCACGTCCACGCCCAGCATCCGCTTCAGCAGGTCGCGCAGCAGGGTCCGCTCCGTCTCGGTCAGTTCGCCGAGGGGCTCGCGGGCGAAGCCGAGGGAGTCGCGGAGGCGGCGGGCGGTGTCGCGGCCCTCGTCCGTGGGGACGGCCAGTTTGACGCGGCGGTCCGCCGGGTCCGGGCGGCGCTCCACCAGGCCTCGGGCCTCCAGGCGGTCGACGATGCCCGTGATGTTGGAGGGCTCGCACTTGAGCTTCTGGGCGATCCGGCGCATCGGCAGCGGGTCGAGCGAGAGCAGGCCGAGGACCCGGGCCTGGGCGCCGGTCAGCGCGTGCTGCGCCGCCGCCTGCTCGTACTCCTCGTAGTAGCGCGCCACGACCGTGCCGATCAGCTCGACGACTTCGAGGGTCAGGGGGTCCGTGCGTGAGGTGGCCATGGGAACGAGTCTACTCCGATGCTTGACAACATGAAATATCTAGGCGCATGGTTGTTTGAGGTACTGAACCTTTTGTGATCTCAAGCTTTCTGGAGGCCGTGCTCATGTCCGTTCTTCCCGCGTCCAGCCGTGAGTGGCACCTCGTCGCCCGTCCCCACGGCTGGCCCGTGCCGTCGGACTTCGCCCTGCGCGAGACCCCGGTCGCCGAGCCCGCCGAGGGCCGCATCCTCGTGCGCAACCTGCACTTCTCCGTCGACCCGTACATGCGCGGCCGGATGAACGACGTGAAGTCGTACGTTCCGCCCTTCAAGCTCGACCACCCCATGGACGGCGGCGCGGTCGGCGAGGTCATCGCCTCCAACGCCGAGGGCTTCGCGGTCGGCGACCACGTCCTGCACGGCCTCGGCTGGCGCGAGTACGCCGACGTCCCGGCCCAGCACGCCACCAAGGTCGACCCGTCGCTCGCCCCGCTGTCCGCCTACCTCGGCGTGCTCGGCATGACCGGTCTCACGGCCTACGCCGGTCTCTTCGAGGTCGCCTCCTTCAAGGAGGGCGACGCCGTCTTCGTCTCCGGCGCGGCCGGCGCCGTCGGCAGCCAGGTCGGCCAGATGGCCCGGCTCAAGGGCGCCTCCCGCGTCATCGGCTCCGCCGGCTCCGACGAGAAGGTGAAGTTCCTCGTCGAGGAGCTCGGCTTCGACGCCGCCTTCAACTACAAGAACGGCCCGGTCAAGGACCAGCTCCGCGAGGCCGCCCCGGACGGCATCGACGTCTACTTCGACAACGTCGGCGGCGACCACCTCGAAGCCGCGATCTCCTCGCTCAACGTGCACGGCCGCGCCACCATCTGCGGCATGATCGCCCAGTACAACGACACCGAGCCGGTCCCGGGCCCGCGCAACATGGCGATGATCATCGGCAAGCGGCTGCGGCTCCAGGGCGTCCTCGTCGGCGACCACTACGGCCTGCAGAACCAGTTCGTCCAGGAGGTCGGCGGCTGGCTCGCCTCCGGCGAGCTGAAGCACCGCGAGACCTTCGTCGAGGGCATCGAGAACGGCGTGGACGCCTTCCTCGGTCTGCTGCGCGGCGACAACACCGGAAAGATGATCGTCTCGGCGACCCGCTAGTCTTCCCTCAGCCGTCGCGATCGTGGGCGCGAGTCGTCGGCGGAGTGAAGAAGGAAGACATCAGCATGTCCATCCAGCAGTCTGACGTTCTCTACACCGCCGTCGCCACCGCCGAGAACGGTCGTGACGGCCGTGTCGCCACCGACGACGGTCAGCTCGACGTCGTCGTCAACCCGCCCAAGGCCATGGGCGGCTCCGGCGCCGGCACCAACCCCGAGCAGCTCTTCGCGGCCGGCTACAGCGCCTGCTTCCAGGGCGCGCTCGGCGTCGTCGCCCGCAACGAGAACGCCGACGTCTCCGGCTCGACGGTCACCGCCGAGGTCGGCATCGGCAAGAACGACGACGGCTTCGGCATCATCGTCAAGATCTCGGCGACCATCCCGAACGTGGACGCCGAGACCGCCAAGAGCCTGATCGAGAAGGCCCACCAGGTCTGCCCGTACTCCAAGGCGACCCGCAGCAACATCACGGTCGAGCTCGCCGTCTGAGACCCGGACGCGCACACCGCGCGAGGACCGCACCCCGACCGACCGGGGTGCGGTCCTCGCCGTGTACGGGAGGGCTGCGGCATCATGGCTTCGGTTCGCGAGCAGGGGGAGTCGGGTGTCGTCGTACAACGGGTCGGAGCAGGCCGGTCACGAGCTGATCGGCGGGCGCTACCGCCTGGGCGAGCAGCTCGGCCAGGGAGGCATGGGCGTCGTCCGGCGGGCCACCGACGAGCTGCTCGGGCGCCCCGTCGCCGTCAAGACCCTCGCGCTCGACTCCGGCGCCGACCCGGCGGGCGCCCTGCGGGAGGCCCGCGTCGTCGCCCAGGTCCGCCACCCGCACGTGATCGTCGTCCACGACGTCGTCGAGCACGACGGCATGCCCGCCCTGGTCATGGAGCTCGTCGACGGCGGCTCGCTCGCCGACCGGCTGGCCGCCGGCGAGGTGCTGTCCCCCCGGGAGGCCGCCCGGCTCGGGATCGACCTGCTCGACGCACTGTCCGCCGCGCACGCCCGCGACGTCCTGCACCGGGACGTGAAGCCCGCCAACGTCCTCCTGGAGAAGGACACCGGCCGGGCCGTGCTGACCGACTTCGGCATCGCCAGCCTCCCCGGCGCGACGACGCTCAGCCGCACCGGGGTCTTCATCGGCACCCCCGAGTACACGGCGCCGGAGCGGATGCAGGGCGACGACGCGGGGCCCGCCTCCGACCTGTGGTCGCTCGGCGCGCTGCTGTGCGCGGCGGCCACCGGCACCTCGCCGTTCCGCCGGGACTCGATCGGCGCCATGCTGCACGCGATCGTGTACGAGGAGATCCGGCCCTCCGAACGGCTCGGCCCCCTCGTGCCCGTCGTCCAGGGCCTCCTGGAACGCGACCCGGACCGCCGCCTCGGTGCCCCCGAGGCACGCAGGATGCTCGCCGCGTGCGCGGCGGGGGAGGAGCCGGCGGCGCGCGACGCGGAGGTCCCCACCCTGCGAGAGCCCGGTCCTGGGGCGGGCGGCGCTCCGCCCGCCACCCGCCGCCGGCGCCTCGCCGTGCCGCTCGTCGCCGCCGCCCTCGCGGTCTGCGTCGCGGTGGCGACCGTGGCGGTGCTGCGTGCCGTCCAGGACGACGATCCCGCGACGGGCGCGCTGCCGACCCGTACGGGAAGCCCCTCGGCGACCTCCGCCCCGACTCCCCTCCCCACCGCGACCACCGATCCCGCCCCGAAGGCGTACACGTACCGGAAGGTCACCGATGCCGACGGCTTCACCGTGATCGTCCCGGACGGCGCGCTCCGCTCCACCGACGGCGAGCGGGTGATCTATACGACGGCGGACGGGGCCATGCGGGTCGGGATCAGGATCCGGCCGATCCCGGCGGGCGGGGCGATCGGTGTGATGCGGTCCTCCGACGCGAGCGGCCCGAAGGACTATCCGGGGTACGGCGACGCCACGGTCGAGGAGACGACGCACAAGGGACTGCCGGCGGCTCGCTGGGAGTTCACCTGGAACGGATTCACCCCGGCCGAGGGGGCTCGCCACACCGTCGACGTGTGCTGGGAACGGGGCGGCACCCTGTACGACCTGTGGGCGTCCGCGCCGGTCGGCCGCGCCGACGAGGCCGTGCGGGCTCTCGACCAGGCACTCGATTCCTTCCGCGCGACCGGCGGCTGACCTGCACCGGCGCCCCCCGGAGGCACCGATAGGGTGGCCCCCATGCGTGATTTCGGGGTGGGTTTCAGGTACTTGTTGCGGGGCCAGAAGTGGGTCGGCGGGCACGGGCGCCGGCTCGGCTTCGGGCTGCTGCCCGGGCTCGTGACGCTCGTCCTGTACATCGGCGCGCTCGTCGGCCTCGGTTACGGCGCCGACGACCTGACCGCGTGGGCGACGCCGTTCGCCGACGACTGGACCTCGCCCTGGCAGGGCCTCTTCCGCGGCGCCCTGACGGGGCTCGTCTTCGCGTTCGGGCTGTTCCTCGCGGTGATCACCTTCACCGCCGTCACCCTCCTCGTCGGCCAGCCCTTCTACGAGTCGCTGTCCGAGGAGGTCGACCGCAGCGAGGGCGGCGAGGCGCCCGAGTCGGGCCTGCCGCTCTGGCGCGAGCTGTGGATCTCCGCCCGGGACAGCCTGCGGATCGTGCTGCGGGTCGCGTTCTACGGCGTGCTGCTCTTCGCCTGCGGGTTCATCCCCGTCGTCGGCCAGACCGTCGTCCCCGCCATCGGCTTCTGCGTCTCCGGCTTCTTCCTCACCGAGGAGCTGACGGCCGTCGCGCTCCAGCGCCGGCGCGTCGAGCTCAAGGAACGCCTGGGACTGCTCCGTGGCCGCCGGATGGCCGCCCTGGGCTTCGGCGTCCCGCTGACGCTCGCCTTCCTGGTCCCGTTCGTCGCCGTCTTCCTCATGCCCGGAGCGGTCGCGGGGGCCACCCTGATGGCCCGTGACCTGTGCGGAGAGACCGCCGGCGACGGAGCGGACGACGACGCCGAGGAGGACGACCGGAACCCGTCCTCAGTCGTCGAGAACCGGATGTAGTTCCGGGCGGGCGTCCCACCAGGCGCGGTGGAAGGCGTTGTTGCCGACGTTCGCCAGGTACGCGCGGGCCGCCGCCCGGTACAGCAGCTCCGCCTGCGGCGCCGGGACCGCCGTACGGTTCCAGGCGAGCCGGATCCGGCCCGTCACCGGGTCGCCCTCCAGGGGGCGCAGGACCGTGCCCTCCGCCGCCGGGGCCGTCGGCTGGCTCATCGAGATCGCCCGGCCCGCCGCGATCAGGTCGTAGTGCATCTTCCGGTCGGCGACCCGGTGCCGCAGCGAGGGCGTGAACCCGGCCTTCTCGCAGGCCGCGACCAGCGCCTCGGGGCCGCCGTCGTCGTCCTCGACCAGCGTCATCCAGGACTCGCCCGCGAGCTCGGCGAGCGCGATCCGCTCCCGGCCCGCCAGCGGGTGCTCCGCCGAAAGGCGCACGCAGAAGGGCTCCTTGGGGACGAGGGTGCGGGCCGTGGTCCCCTCGGGCAGCGGCACCTCGTGGTCGTTGACCTCCCCGTACAGGACGGCGTCGTACCGTCCCGCGCCGAGCTGCCGGGTCAGCGTCGTCGCCGAGTGCTCCACGGTGACCGCGATCTCCCGCCCGGCCACGACCTGTTCGAGCTCCCCGAGCAGCCGGTCGACGAGGACGAGCAGGATGCAGCCGAGCCGCAGCGGGGTGTGCGGGGCGACGGCCCGCGCCCCGGCGGCCAGTGCGTCCATCTCGCCGAGCACGAGCCGCGCCTTGGACAGCACGAACTCGCCCAGCGGGGTGGGCTCCACGCCGTGCCGGCCGCGCAGGAACAGCTCCCCGCCGGCGACCCGCTCGATCCGCCGCAGCTGCGCCGAGAGGGCCGGCTGCGAGACGCCGAGCCGCCCGGCGGCCCGCCCCAGACTGCCCGCTTCCGCAATGCGGCAGACGGCTTCGAGATGCCTCAACTCCAGCTGCATTTCAGCAGCGTACGCAGCGGCCCTGGTCTGCACCATAACCCGCGTCTTATGCCGGATGAGATGTCCCGAACTGGCCATGTCCACGCCCATACTCGGCGCGACGATCCGTCTCCCCCACCTTGAACGGAGCACGACGTTGCACCCGACCAGACTCACGGCGGCCGTGGCCGCCCTGGCGCTCTCGGCGAGCCTCGCGACCGCCCTCGCCGGACCGGCGACCGCGGCGACCCCGCAGGCACAGCCCGTACCGCCGGGCCACGGCAAGGCGCTCGCCCTCGCCGCCGCAGACAAGGCCGCGAGCAGCGGCCTCGACGAGCTGCGGCACGGCGCCGACGAGGACCTCGTCCGGACGTCCGTCACCCCCTGGACGAACGGCCTGTACTACGCCTCGTACGAGCGCACCTACCGCGGCCTCCCGGTCGTCGGCGGCGACGCGGTCGTCGTCTCCGACAGCTCCGGCAAGGTCCGCGAGGTCACCGGCGCCCCCGCCCCGGCCATCAAGCTGTCCACGAAGGCGAAGGTGACGGCCGGGGCGGCCCTCGCCACCGCCCGGAAGCAGCTGGCCTCGGTGGAGAGCGCGAGCGCCCCGGAGCTGACCGTGCTCCTCAAGGGCGGCAAGGCCGTCCTGACCTGGCACACCCTGGTCACCGGCCGGACCGCGACCGGGGCCCCGAGCTCCCTCGCCACGTATGTCGACGCGCGCACCGGGGCCATCGCCCAGGCCACCGACAAGGTCTCGGACGCCGACGGCCGCGGCTACCACAACGGCAACGTCACCATCGACACCGCCGCGAACTCCATGACCGACTCCTCCCGCGGCGGCTTCCAGTGCGGCGGGCAGGGCGGCGGCGCCTACACGGGCTCCTCGCCGTGGGGCAACGGCACCGCCAATGACCTGGTGACCGCCTGCGTCGACATCATGTACGCGGCGCAGAAGGAAAACTCCATGGTCAAGGAGTGGTTCGGCTACAACGGCCAGAACGGGCAGGGCGGCATGGTCCCGGCCCGCGCCGGCCTCGGCGAGGTCAACGCGTACTACGACGGCACGAAGACCACGTACGGCCACAACCAGACCGGCAGCATGCAGCTCACCGGCATCGACGTCGTGGCGCACGAGTACGGCCACGAGATCTTCGACAAGACGCCGGGCAGCTCGGGCTCGTCCAACGAGAACGGCGGCATGAACGAGTCGACGGGCGACATCTTCGGCGCGCTCACCGAGCACTACGCCAACAACCCGAACGACACCCCGGACTACACGGTCGGCGAGAAGCTGAACTTCCTCGGCGACAACAAGCCGATCCGCTACATGTACAACCCCTCGCTCGCCGACAACGCCCCCAACTGCTACCCGCAGTTGACCTCCGGCACCGAGGTGCACGCGGCGGCCGGCCCGCAGAACCACTGGTTCTACCTGCTCGCCGAGGGCTCCAACCCGGGCGGCGGCAAGCCCAGCAGCCCGATATGTTCCGGCGGTCCGTCCTCCGTGACCGGCATCGGCATCCAGAAGGCCGGCAAGATCTTCATGGGCGCCCTGCTCATGAAGACCTCCTCCTGGAACCACCTCGCCGCCCGCAGGGCGACCCTGACCAGCGCCAAGAACACCTACGGCAGCGCCGAGTGCAACGCCGTGAAGGCGGCCTGGAACGCGGTCGGCGTGCCGGCCCAGTCCGGTGAGACCGACTGCGGCGGCACCAGCACCCCGGACTTCTCGCTCGCCCTGAACCCGTCCTCGGGCTCGGTCCAGCCGGGTGCCTCCGTCACCTCCACGGTGAACACCTCCACCACCGGCGGCAGCGCGCAGACCGTGCAGCTCTCCGCGAGCGGCGCCCCGAGCGGGGTCACCGTCTCCTTCAGCCCCTCCTCGGTGACCTCCGGGTCCTCGTCCACCATGACCGTGCAGGTCGCGGCGGGCACCGCCAACGGCACGTACCCGATCACCGTCACCGGTACGGGCTCCGCCACGCACACGGTCACGTACCAGCTGTCGGTCGGCACCACGACCCCGCCCACCGGCTGCGGCAACACCGAGTACACGTACCAGGGCACCCTGGCCTCCGGTCAGGCCGAGGCGCAGCCGGACGGCTCGTACTACTACTCGGCGACCTCCGGCACCCACGTGGGCTGCCTGCGCGGTCCGGCCGGCACCGACTTCGACCTGTACCTGCAGAAGTGGAACGGGTCGAGCTGGGTGGACGTGGCGGTCGGCGGCACGGCGACGGCGAACGAGGACACCAGCTACTACGGCACCGCGGGCTACTACCGGTACGTGGTCCACGCGTACAGCGGCTCCGGCGCGTACACGCTGGGCCTGAGCGCCCCGTAAGGGGGTGATCGGGGGTGCCGTCGCGGACCGGGGGTTCCGTGACGGCCTCCCCGGAGGGCCGGACGGTCGTATGTCCCGCGACCGTCCGGCCCTTCCCGTGTGCTCAGCGCACCTCGGCGAGGACGAACCCGGACTCCTCGGGGCCCGCGTCCGCGATCCGCCCGCCGTCCGGGCCCCAGGCGCCGGCCCTGCCCGTCCCGACGCCGTCCTCGTTGGGCCCCAGGACGTTCCCGAGCACCACGTGCAGGCCGAAGTCCCGGGCCCGTACGGGATACACCTTCTCGAAGGAGTCGTTGTCCGCGCCGAGGACCGAACTCGCCAGGTACACCGCGCAGTCGTCGGCGGCCGCCCGCTCGGCCAGCTCGGGGAAGCGGTTGTCGTAGCAGGTGGCCAGGGCGAAACGGACCCCGTCGAGCGTGAACCGGCCGTCGGCGGCGCCCGGTTCGAAGGCCTCCAGCTCGACCCCGTACAGGTGCTGCTTGTCGTAGCGGGTGAGGAGCGAGCCGTCCGGACCGATCACGAGCGTGGTGATGCCGGCGCCCGAACCGCCGTTCCGCACCGGCCCGTTGACCACGGCCGCCGCACCGGCGGCCCGGCACGCCTCCCGTACGGGTTCGAGGCGGGGGTCGTCCTCGGTGAGGACCAGGTCGGGGGTGTCCCGGATCAGGGAGGGCTCGTAACCGGTCAGGCAGAGCTCGGCGAAGACGACCACACGGGCCCCCTCGGCCCCCGCCGCCCGGACCAGACCGGCGATCGTTCGGACGTTGGCGTCGATGTCCCCGGCGACCGGGGCGAACTGGGTGGCTGCGACGATCATGACGGCCATCATCGCAGCCCGTCGTCGAGCAGGGTCCGGGCCGTCTCCTGGAGCAGCGTCAGGAAGGCCGTGGCCGCCACCGTCGGCACCGGCGGGGTGGCGGCGCAGATCGCCCGGTACGGCACGTCGTCCGGGTGGATCGTCACCAGCGCCACGTCGGGCCGTACGGACGCGGCCGCGAGCGCCGGTACGAGGGTGACCCCGAGCCCCGCCGCCACCGCGCCCAGCTTGGCGATCCAGTCGAGCGCGAGCAGACCGGTGCGCGGCCGGAACCCGGCGGCGACGACGGGCCGGAACAGGGTGTCCTCCAGGCGTTCGTTGGCGACGATCCACTCCTCGTCG
This sequence comes from Streptomyces nymphaeiformis, assembly GCF_014203895.1. Classification (GTDB taxonomy): domain Bacteria; phylum Actinomycetota; class Actinomycetes; order Streptomycetales; family Streptomycetaceae; genus Streptomyces; species Streptomyces nymphaeiformis. Next base: position 651,586 of record NZ_JACHJY010000001.1, read on the forward strand.
GCCAGGTCCGCGAGCCGCAGGTCCCGCTGCCCCGCGTACGGATGCCCGCGCTCCAGGGCCACCAGCATCGGCTCGTCCAGGAGGTGATGGAGCGCCACCCCCTCCGGTGCCGGACCGCTCGACGCCGGGCTGACCACCGCCAGGTCCTCCTCGCCGGCCGCGACGAGCCGCAGGTGCTTGACCGAAGGCCCCTCGACCCGGGTCACCACGACCCCCGGGTGCCGGGCCCGGAACGCCGCCTGGGTGCGGGGTACGAGCGCCGCGCCCGCGCTGGAGAAGGCGCCGAGCCGCAGCAGCCCGCCGTCCAGGGTGCGCAGCGCCGCCAACTCGGCCCGCGCCAGGGCGAGTCGGTCCCGCACGGCCTCCGCGTGCGGCAGCAGCACCCGGCCCGCCTCGCTCAGCCGCACTCCGCGCGGCAGCCGCTCGAAGAGGGCCGCGCCGGTCTCGTCCTCCAGGGCCTGGATCTGCCGGGACACGGCGGACTGCGTGTAGCCGAGGGCGCGGGCGGCGGCGGTGAAGGACCCCGCGCGGGCGACGGCGAGGAACGCTTCGTACGAGCCATGCGGGATGGACATGGCAACCATGCTAGACAGTCGCTTGTCGCATGCGAGGGCCGGGCCTAGCGTCGAGGACATGACCTCGCCCTCGCAGCAGACCGCGCAGAACGCCCCGCAGCAGACCGTGAAGAACGCCCCGCAGAAGATCGCCTTCCTCGGCCTCGGGTCCATGGGCCTGCCCATGGCCCGCCGCCTCCTCGACGCCGGACACCCGCTCACCGTCTGGAACCGCACGGCAGCCAAGGCCGACGCCCTCGTCGCCGACGGCGCCGTCCGCGCCGCGACCCCCGCCGAGGCCGTCCGGGACGCCGACGTCGTCGTCACGATGCTCGCGGACCCGGCCGCCGCCCTCGCCGTCGCGGACGAGCTGATCCCCGCGCTGCGCCCCGGCGTCCACTGGATCGACACCTCGACCGTCGGCCCGGAGACCGTCGCCGACCTCGCCGCCCGGATCCCCGACGGGGTCACCCTGATCGACGCGCCCGTCATGGGCAGCGTCGACCGGGCGGCCGCCGGCGAACTGCTGATCCTCGCGGGCGGCGACACCGCGCCCGTCGCCGCCGTCCTCGACCCGCTCGGCACGGTCACGCCCTGCGGCGGGCCCGGCACCGGCGCCGCCCTCAAGCTCGTCCTCATCAACGCCGCCATCGGCGGGGTCGCCGTCGTCGCCGAGGCCCTCGCGCTCGCCGGCTCCCTCGGCCTGCCCCGCGAGCTCGCGCTGCGCACCCTCGGCGCGGGCCCCCTCGCGGGCGCGGTCGCCCGGGCCACCGCCACCGGCGCGCACTTCCCGGTCGCCCTGGCCGCGAAGGACGTCGCCCTGGCCACGGCGACGGCGAAGCTCCCCGTCCTGGAGGCCGTCCACGCGGCCCTGACCGAGGACCCGGCCCTGCTCGGCGAGGACCTGGGGGCGATCGCCCGCTAGGCCGGGGCGTCGCTCCCGTACAGCAGGCGTACGAAGTCCCGGAAGGCGCCCGGCATGTCCACCGCCGACGGGTCCAGGAGCCACTGGTACTGGAGGCCGTCCATCACGGCCGTGACCAGCGGCGCGGCCCGCTCCGGGGTGAGCCCGCCGGGCAACCGGTCGCCGAACTCCTGGCGCAGGGTGTCCGCCATGCTCGCCCGCACCTGCGTGTACCGCTCGGTGAAGAACTCCCGCGCCGGGTGCCCGTCGGTGACGCTCTCGCCGAGCAGCGCGGAGAAGGTCTGCACGATCCCCGGCCGCATCGCGTTGTACTCGACGAGGGACTCCATGAGGTCCAGCCGCCAGCCCTCGCGGTCCCGGCCCCCGCTCGTGTCCCAGCGGTCCCGCTCCTCCAGGACCGCGACGAGCAGGGCCTCCTTCGTCGGGTAGTAGTGCAGCAGCCCCTGCTGGGTCAGCCCGACGCGCTCGGCGACGGAGCCGAGGGTGGCGCCCCGGTAGCCGCGCTCGGCGATCACTTCGAGGGCGGCGCGCAGGATGTCCGCGCGCCGCTCCTCGCTCCTGGCCCGCACCATCGCCGTGGCCCCCTTTCGCAGGTTCGTCCGTCCGACAGGACCGTACCTCCTCGTCATGACCCGTAGATAACGGACCGGTAACGTCACCTACCGATCTACAGGTAGGTGGGTGCACGATGGGCGCATCGGGGTCATCGGTACGTCAACGAGGAGGTACGGCCATGGCGGAGAACACCGCGGAGACCGTGAGGAACGCGGTCGTCGAGGCGGCGCTCGGCAAGCTCGACCTGGACGCCAAGACGCGGCTGCTCGCCGGCCAGGACATGTGGTCCCTGCCCGCCCTGCCCGAGATCGGCCTGAAGTCCCTGGTCATGTCCGACGGCCCCATCGGCGTCCGCGGCGTCCGCTGGACCGCCGACGACCCGTCCGTCGCGCTGCCGTCCCCGACCGCCCTGGCCGCCGCCTGGGACCCCGCGCTGGCCCGCCGGGCCGGGCGCCTCCTCGCCCAGGAGGCCCGCCGCAAGGGCGTCCACGTCCTCCTCGCGCCCACGGTCAACCTGCACCGCACGCCCCTCGGCGGCCGCCACTTCGAGGCCTACAGCGAGGACCCGTACCTCACCGGCGCCATCGGCACCGGCTACGTCCGGGGCGTCCAGGACGGCGGCGTCGGCACCACCGTCAAGCACTTCGTCGCCAACGACGCCGAGACCGACCGCTTCACCGTCGACAACCGGATCGCCCCCCGCCCGCTCCGCGAGCTCTACCTCGCCCCCTTCGAGGCCATCGTCAGGAACGCCCGCCCCTGGGGCATCATGACCGCCTACAACCAGGTCAACGGCGTGACGATGACCGAGCACCACGAGCTCGTGAACGAGGTCCTGCGCGGCGAGTGGGGCTTCGACGGCTACAACGTCTCCGACTGGATGGCCGCCCGCTCCACCACCGCCGACATCGCCGGCGGCCTCGACGTCGCCATGCCCGGCCCCGACACCGTCTACGGCCCGGCCCTCGCCGCCGCCGTCCGCGCCGGCGAGGTCGAGGAGTCCGCCGTCGACACCGCCGTGCGCAACGTCCTGCGGCTCGCCGCCCGCGTCGGCGCGCTCGAAGGCGCCCCGCCGGTCGTCACCGAGCACCCCGCCGCCGTCGACGGCGACGCCCTCGCCCGCGAGATCGCCCGCCGCGGCTTCGTCCTCGTCCGCAACGAGAACGGCGCCCTGCCCCTCGCCGCCGGCCGCACCGTCGCCCTCTCCGGCGCCGCCGCCCGCGACGCCCGCGTCCTCGGCGGCGGCTCCGCCCAGGTCTTCCCCGACCACGTCGTCTCCCCGCTCGACGGCCTCACCGCCGCCCTGCCCGACGACGCGCTCACCTTCACGATCGGCGCCGACCCCAGCGAGGAACTCGCCCCCGCCGACCAGGGCTTCACCCTCCGCGCCCGCTGCCGCGACGCCTCCGGCACCGTCATCGGCGAGGGCTCCCTGCCCAACGGCCAGGTCCAGTGGATCGGCGACGACCTCCCCGCCGGCGTCACCCACGAGGCCCTCGCCTCCATCGAGGTCGTCGGCACCTTCACCCCGCGCGAGTCCGGCGAGCACGCCTTCGGCACCCGCGGCCTCGGCGCCTTCGCCCTCACCGTCGCCGGCGAGACCGTCTACGAGGGCACCCAGGCCCTGGGCCCCGAGACCGACCCCTTCGAGGCCTTCTTCGGCTCCCCGGTCGAGCGCGGCAAGGTCGCGCTCACCGCCGGCGAGACCGTCGAGGTCTCCCTGCTGCACACCCTGGACAAGGAGTTCGCGGCCCCGCTGCCGGCCGTCATGTTCTCCTTCGTCCACCTCGCTCCCCGCCGTGACCCCGACGAACTGATCGCCGAGGCCGTGGAGGCCGCCCGCGCCGCCGACACCGCCGTCGTGGTCGTCGCCACCACCGAGCGCGTCGAGTCCGAGGGCTTCGACCGCAAGGACCTCGCCCTCCCCGGCCGCCAGGACGACCTCGTACGGGCCGTGGCCGCCGTCAACCCGAACACCGTCGTCGTCGTCAACGCCGGCTCCCCGGTCGAGCTGCCCTGGCGCGAGGACGTCGCCGCGATCCTGCTCAGCTGGTTCCCCGGCCAGGAGGGCGGCGCCGCCCTCGCCGACGTCCTCACCGGCGCCGAGGAGCCCGGCGGCCGCCTCCCCACCACCTGGCCCGTCACCCTCGCCGACGCCCCCGTCACCGAGGTCACCCCGACGGACGGCGAACTGCACTACGGCGAAGGCGTCTTCATCGGCTACCGCGCCTGGGACAAGGCCGGCGCCGTCCCCGCGTACCCCTTCGGCCACGGCCTCGGCTACACCACCTGGTCGTACGAGGCCCTGACCGCGACCCCGGACGCGGTCACCGTCCGGATCACCAACACCGGCGACCGGCCCGGCCGCGAGACCGTCCAGATCTACCTGGCGCCGACCGCCGACACGGTGGAGCGCCCCGCCCGCTGGCTGGCCGCCTTCGCGAGCGTCGAGGCCGCGCCCGGCGAGAGCGTCGAGACCGAGATCGCGCTGCCCCGCCGCGCCTTCGAGATCTGGGACGAGGAGAAGAACGACTGGACCCTCGTCACGGGCGCGTACGAGGTCGTCGCCGCCCACTCCCTGACGGACGGGCGCCTGACCGCCACCCTGGAGGTCTGACCTCCCCACGACCGGGCCCCGGGGCGGAACCTGACAACCGCCCCGGGGTCCCTCACTCCTTCGTGATCCGCCGGTACGCCAGCTCCGCGAGCCGCGCCTGCCCGTCCCTGCTCGGATGGAACCAGTCCCAGGGGCTCAGCTGCCCGCCGTCGAAGCGGAACCCGAAGACCGCCCCGCCGTCGTACCGGCAGCGCGCGTCCTTCGCGCAGACCTCCCCCAGGACCTCGTTGTACGCCACCACCCGGTCCCGCACCGCCGCCCGCCGCTTCTCGGCCGCAGGGCCCAGGTCCTCCGCGTCCGCCAGCATCGCCCCGCAGATCCCCAGCTTCCACACCTGGCGCCCCACCGGGCTCACCCGCCCCGTCGACCACAGGTGCCTCAGGTCCGGCACGCTCGCCACGTACACCTGCGCCTTCGGCGCGCCCGCCCGCAGCCGGGCGAGAGCCGTCTCGAAGTCGGCACGGAAGTCGGCCACCGGGGTCATCAGGTCCGGGGTGGGCCGGCAGGCGTCGTTCGCGCCCATCATCACCGTCACCAGCTCGGGCTTCTCCGCGGCCGCCCCGGCCATCTGCGCGGGCAGCTCCGCCATCCGGGCGCCCGTCCGGGCCAGGTTCCAGCTGCGGGTGGCCACCTTCTCGGGACCGAGCAGCCGCAGCGCCAGGCTGTTGACGGCGGTGTCCGTCCCGGTCGCCCACGACACCTCCGGGCAGTCCGCCAGGACGGAGCACGCGTCGAAGGCGCGGGTCACGGAGTCGCCGACGGCCGCGACGGAGGCGGGGGAGACGTCCCAGGGCGGCTTCGGCCTCGGCGTGGACGCCCTGACGGGAGGGGTCGCCTCCGGGCCTCCGGCCGTGCAGCCGGAGAGCGCCCCGCCGCACAGCAGCGCGGCCGTCGCGGCGGCGACAGCGGTACGGAATCGGCGTCGGCCGCGCATCCCCGGCCCCTCCTTCGGCGTCCTGGCGGGTGAAAGCTTCGTGTCCACCGGCCCCCGGACCGACCGTACGTCACACCGATGACGGTGCGGCACGGTAGCTTTTCCCCCGTCGAACCAGAGGCGTCTTCGCCGACCGGCTCCGGTAAATTACATCACGTCACATGCTGTCCCCTTTTCGAGGGTTTGCGATGTTCTGCTCCTGATGCTGTTTACTGAGGCCGCTGGGAAAGGCGAACCTCGTCCCACACTGGAGGTCCCGGTGACGACACGTGGAGTCCTGTACGTTCACTCCGCACCGCGCGCGATGTGCCCGCACGTCGAATGGGCGGTCGCGGGTGTCCTCGGTGCGAGGGTCCAGCTCGACTGGATCCGCCAGCCGGCGTCCCCCGGCACCTGGAGAGCCGAGTTCTCCTGGCAGGGCCAGACCGGCACCGCCTCCAGACTCGCCTCCGCCCTGCGCGGCTGGCAGATGCTCCGCTTCGAGGTCACCGCGGAACCCTGCCCCACCGCCGAGGGCGAGCGCTACAGCGCCACCCCCGACCTGGGCATCTTCCACGCCGTCACCGGCATGCACGGGGACATCCTGATCCCCGAGGACCGGCTGCGGGCCGCCCTCGCGCGCTCCAAGGACGGCGAGACCCAGCTGGAGGCGGAGATCGCCAAGCTCCTCGGCAAGCCCTGGGACGACGAACTGGAACCCTTCCGCTACGCCGGCGAGGGCGCCCCCGTCCGCTGGCTCCACCAGGTGGTCTGACACGTCGAAGGCCCACCCCCGGACCGGGGGTGGGCCTTCGACGTGTCAGTCAGGGATCAGACCGTGCGGAACGCCAGGACCACGTTGTGGCCGCCGAAGCCGAAGCTGTTGGCCTCTTCTTCGTGCGTCCCTCGCACCGCTTCGCGGGCTTCGGGGCGCTGCGCCGGACTCCGTCCGGCGGGTACGGCGGAGGCCCGCCCCCGTGCTGGGAGCGGGCCTTATCGCTCAAGCGGGCGTCAGACCGTACGGAACGCCAGGACCACGTTGTGGCCGCCGAAGCCGAAGCTGTTGTTGATCGCGGCGATCGTGCCCTGCGGGAGCTCGCGGGGCTCGTCGCGGACGATGTCCGCCTCGACGTCCGGGTCCAGGTCGTCGACGTTGATCGTCGGCGGGGCCAGACGGTGGTGGAGCGCCAGGACCGTCGCGACGGTCTCGATGCCGCCCGCGCCACCGAGGAGGTGACCGGTCATCGACTTCGTCGCGGAGATCGCGACGTGGTCCAGGTCGTCGCCCAGGACCTTCCGCAGCGCCTTGATCTCGGCGACGTCGCCCTGCGGCGTCGACGTGGCGTGCGCGTTGAGGTGGACGACCTCGGACGGCTTGAGGTCCGTCGAGTCCAGCAGGTTCTGCATCGCGGCGGCGATGCCCCGGCCGGTCGGCTCGGGCTGCGCGATGTGGTGGCTGTCGGCCGACAGGCCCTGGCCGAGCACCTCGCAGTAGATGCGCGCGCCGCGCGCCTTCGCGTGCTCCTCGGACTCCAGGATCACGACGCCGGCGCCCTCGCCGAGCACGAAGCCGTCGCGGCCGGTGTCGTAGGGACGCGAGGCCTTCGTCGGCTCGTCGTTGCTCTTGGACATCGCCATCATGTTGGCGAAGGCGGCGATCGGCAGCGGGTGGATCGCGGCCTCGGTACCGCCGGCGACGACCACGTCGGCACGGCCGGTACGGATCATCTCGACGGCGTAGCCGATCGCCTCGGCACCCGACGCGCACGCGGAGACGGGGGTGTGGACGCCCGCCCGGGCGTTCACCTCCAGGCCCACGTTCGCGGAGGGGCTGTTGGGCATGAGCATGGGCACGGTGTGCGGGGAGACGCGGCGGACGCCCTTCTCCTTCAGCACGTCGTACTGGTCGAGCAGCGTGGTGACACCGCCGATGCCGGAGGCGATGACGGAGCCGAGCCGCTCGGGCGCGATGCTCTCGTCCTCGCCGGCGGGCGCGGTGTAGCCCGCGTCGGCCCAGGCCTCACGGGCCGCGATCAGCGCGAACTGCGCCGAGCGGTCCAGCTTGCGGGCGAGCGGGCGGGGCAGGACGTCGCCGGGGTCGACCGCGGCGAGGGCCGCGATCTTGACGGGCAGTTCGGCGAAGCGCTCGCCCTCCAGGGGCTTGACGCCGGAGCGCCCCGCGAGAAGACCTTCCCAGGTCGACGCGGAGTCGCCACCCAGCGGTGTGGTTGCGCCGATACCGGTGACGACCACGGTGCGATTGGTCGAGCTCACAGGAATTCGTTCTCCATGTGTGTGATGGTCGGAATACGGCGCCACCGCCGGGTGGCGGACCGAGTCAGTGTGGACCGAGTCGGCAGGGGCCGAATCAGGCCTGGTGCTTCAGGATGTAGTCGGCAGCGTCGCCAACCGTCTTGAGGTTCTTGACGTCCTCGTCCGGGATCTTGACGTCGAAGCGCTCTTCGGCGGCGACGACGACCTCGACCATGGAGAGCGAGTCGACGTCCAGGTCGTCGGTGAAGGACTTGTCCAGCTGGACGTCCTCGACCGGGATGCCGGCGATCTCGTTGACGATCTCGGCGAGGCCTTCGACGATCTGTTCCTGGGTGGCGGCCATGGTGGCGCTCCTTCTTGTGTTTGCTTGAGGTACGGACTTCCGGAGAACCGGAGTGCCTAGGGGAGGGTAACGACCGTCGCGGCGAAGACGAGACCCGCCCCGAAGCCGATGATGAGCGCCGTGTCGCCGCTCTTCGCCTTCCCGGTCGCCAGGAGCCGCTCCATGGCGAGCGGAATCGAGGCGGCCGAGGTGTTGCCGGTGGTCTCCACGTCACGGGCGACCGTGACGTGCTCCGGCAGCTTCAGGGTCTTCACCATCGAGTCGATGATCCGCATGTTGGCCTGGTGCGGGATGAAGACGTCCAGGTCGTCCGCCGTGATGCCGGCGGCGTCCAGGGCCTGCTGGGCGACCTTCGCCATCTCGAAGACGGCCCAGCGGAAGACCGCCTGACCCTCCTGCGTGATGGCGGGGAACTTGATCTCGCCCTGCTCGTTGACGGGCAGCTTCGAGACGTCGCCGACCTGGAACTCGTTCCACGGGACGGTCTGCTTGATCGTCTCGGACTTGTCGCCCTCGGAACCCCAGACCGTGGGGCCGATGTGCGGCTCGTCGGAGGGGCCGACGACCACGGCGCCGGCGCCGTCGCCGAACAGGAAGGCCGTCGCGCGGTCCTCCAGATCCGTCAGGTCGCTGAGCCGCTCGACACCGATGACGAGCACGTACTCCGCGGAACCCTCGACGATCATGCCCTTGGCGAGCGTCAGGCCGTAGCCGAAGCCCGCGCAGCCGGCGGAGATGTCGAACGCGGCCGGCTTCCCGGCGCCGACCTTGTCGGCGATCTCGGTGGCGACGGCCGGGGTCTGCTTGAAGTGCGAGACCGTGGAGACGATCACGGCACCGATCTGCTCGGGGTTGATCCCGGCGTCGGCGATGGCCTTGCCCGAGGCCTCCACCGACATGGCGGCGACCGTCTCCTCCGGGGAGGCCCAGTGGCGGGTGGCGATGCCGGAGCGCGAGCGGATCCACTCGTCGGACGAGTCGATCTTCTCGAGGATCACCTCGTTCGGCACGACCCGAGTGGGGCGGTAGCCGCCGACACCGAGGATCCGCGCGTACGGGGCGCCCTTGCTGGGCTTGATCTTCGACATGTTTCTCGACACTCCTTGTCAGACGGCCGCGTGCTCGGCGATGAGCGTACGGGCCGCGTCGAGGTCGTCGGGAGTCTTGAGCGCGACCGTGGCCACGCCCGGCAGGGCCCGCTTGGCGATGCCGGTCAGGGTGCCGCCGGGGCACACCTCGATCAGCGCGGTCGCGCCGAGCTCCTGGAAGGTCTCCATGCACAGGTCCCAGCGGACCGGGTTCGCGACCTGGCCGACGAGACGGGCCACGACCTCGGCGCCGTCGGTGACGACCTGTCCGTCCTTGTTGGAGACGTAGCGCGTGACCGGGGCGGCCGGGGACAGCTCCTGCGCCGCCGCCTCCAGCTTCGCCACGGCCGGGGCCATGTGGTGCGTGTGGAACGCGCCCGCGACCTTGAGCGCGACGACCCGGCGGACGCCCTCGGGCTTGTCGGCCTCCAGGGCGGCCAGCTGCTCCAGCGTGCCGGCGGCCACGATCTGGCCGGCGCCGTTCACGTTGGCGGCCGTCAGGCCCAGCTTCTCCAGGTGGGGGACGGTGACCTCGGGGTCGCCGCCGAGCAGCGCCGACATGCCCGTCGCGGTGATCGCGGCGGCCTCGGCCATCGCGAGTCCACGGGTACGGACGAGGCGCAGCGCGGCGGTGTCGTCGAGGACGCCCGCGAACGCGGCGGCGGTGAACTCGCCGACGCTGTGTCCGGCGACGACGCCGGACGTCCCCGCCGCGTCAGCGGCTGATGTCCCAGTGCCGAGCGCGGCCGCGGACAGCAGGCCGGCGGCGACGAGGAGGGGCTGTGCCACGGCGGTGTCGCGGATCTCGTCCGCGTCAGCCTTCGTCCCGTAATGGGCGAGGTCGAGCCCGATGGCGTCGGACCAGGCCGCGATGCGGTCGGAGGCGCCGGGAAGTTCGAGCCAGGGGGTCAGGAAGCCGGGCGTCTGGGCGCCTTGGCCGGGAGCGACGAGTACGAGCACCCTCACACTCTCTCTTGGGGACGGCTTCGAGCGCCCGTGGGGACAAGGACGAAGAACCGTCGGGGGAATTGTTGGTGTTCGACAAAAGTCTAGGACTGCGGATCTCCGTCGGCCAAGCGTCCCAGGATCAGGGCGATCCGCAGCGTGAACGCGGAGCGAACATCGGAGGGTGACCAGCCGGTGACGTCGGTCACACGTCGAAGCCGGTAGCGCACGGTGTTCGGGTGGACGAAGAGCATCCGGGCCGCGCCTTCCAGGCTGCTCGCCTGCTCCAGATAGACACTGAGAGTTTCGAGCAGCGCAGACCCGGCCTCCTCCAGCGGTCTGTAGATCTCCTCCACCAACTGCTCGCGCGCCGAAGGGTCGGAGGCGATCGCGCGCTCCGGGAGGAGATCGTCCGCCAGGACCGGCCGGGGCGCGTCCTGCCACGCCGAGCAGGCCTTGAGTCCGGCGGCCGCCGCCTGCGCGGACCGGGTCGCGGCGAGCAGGTCGGGGACGACGGGCCCGGCGACGACGGGCCCGGCCGCGTACGGCCCGATCAGCGCCTTCGCGACGGCGAGCGGATTGTCGTTCCCGCCGGCGATGACGACGAGCCGGTCGCCGAGGACGCCGGTGAGGACCTGGAGCTTGGCGTGCCGGGCGGCGCGGCGGATCGCCTCCACGGTCAGCTCGCTGTCGCCGTCGGGGGCGGTGCCGAGGACGACGCACACGTGATCGGGCGAGCTCCAGCCGAGGGCTGCCGCGCGGGACACGGCGCCCTCGTCGGCCTCGCCCGACAGCACCGCGTTGACGACGAGCGATTCGAGCCGGGCGTCCCAGGCGCCCCGGGCCTCGGCGGCCTGGGCGTACACCTGGGCGGTGGCGAACGCGATCTCCCGCGCGTACACGAGCAGCGCCTCGCGGAGCACGGACTCGTCGCCGGGGGCGGCGACCTCCTCGATCGCCGACTCCATGACCTCGATGGTCGTCCGGACCATCTCCACGGTCTGGCGCAGGGTGATCGCGCGGGTCAGCTCGCGGGGCGCCGTGCCGAAGACGTCGGTGGAGATGGCCTGCGGGGTCTCCGGGTGCCGGAACCACTCCGTGAACGCGGCGATGCCGGCCTGGGCGACCAGGCCGATCCACGACCGGTTCTCGGGCGGCATCGCGCGGTACCACGGCAGCGTCTCGTCCATGCGGGCGATGGCGCCGGCGGCGAGCCGCCCGGACGACTGTTCGAGGCGCTTCAGGGTCGCGGCGTGCGGATGGGCGGCGTTCACGGGTTCAGGCACGGGGACAAGACTGCCTTATCGGGACGCCGGCATGCGGGGTCGGGGCGGTTTCGCCGGTGGCGAGGGCTACCGTGGCCCCGTGATACGCATCCAGCGCGCCGCCGAGCGGTACCCCGGGGGCGACCCGGAGGCCGGGATCCACACCCGGCACGCCCTGTCCTTCGGGCCGCACTACGACCCCGACAACCTCCGCTTCGGCGCGCTCCTCGCCGTCAACGAGGAGCGGCTCGCCCCGGGCGCCGGCTTCGACGAGCACCCCCACTCGCACACGGAGATCGTGACCTGGGTGGTGGAGGGCGAGCTGACCCACCACGACTCGACCGGGCACACGACGGTCGTCCGCGCCGGCGACCTCCAGCACCTCGGCTCGGCGGCCGGGGTCCGCCACGTCGAACACAACGACGCCGACGTCCCCCTCACCTTCGTCCAGATGTGGCTGGCCCCGCTGGCGCCGGGCGGGGCCCCCTCGTACGAGGTGGTGCGCGGCCTCGGCGCCCCGTACGCCCTCCCGGCGGCGGACGCGGTGCTGCACGTCGAGCGCCTGACCGCGGGGACCCGGACCGCGCTCCCGGCCGCCGACCACGTGTACGCGCACGTGGTGCGGGGCGCGGTGCGGCTCGACGGCGAGGAGCTCGGCCCCGGCGACGCGGCCCGGATCACCGACAGCGGGGGACCCGGACTGACCGCCACGACCGACGCGGAGGTCCTGGTCTGGGAGATGCGGGACTGGCGCAAGGCCCTGGGCTGACCTTTCAGGCGAGCGCGCTCTTCGCCTTCCACGCCGACCAGGACAGGTTCCACGCCCCGTAGCCGTTGCCCTCCGCCACCGTGCCCTTCGTCTCGCGGCCCTTGATCTCGAAGGGGTCGCCGACGTTCACCGAGGCGTAGAAGGAGGCGGCGTTCTCGTTGCTCATCCCGATGCAGCCGGAACTGTGGTTGGCCTTGCCGAAGTACGCCGCGTTCCACGGGGCCGCGTGCGCGTACATGCCCGACCAGGTCAGCCGCATCGAGTAGTCGACGTCCTTGTTGTAGGCGTCGCCGAGGCCCACCGTCTCGGAGTTCATGTTGATGGTGCCCTCCTTCGCCATGAGCACGGCCGTGCCCCGCCAGGACCGCTTGTCGCCGCCCGGGGTGCCGCCGGAGACCGGGATCGTACGGACCGTCCGGCCGTCCCGCTGCACCGTCAACCGGTGGCTGTCGAGGTCGACCTTGACGATCTGCGCGGCGCCGATGGTGAAGCCGGTGCGGTAGTCCCGTACGAACCAGCCGCCGCCCGAGTCCGTGCCGTCGAGGTCCGCTTCGAGGATGACCTTCGTGCCCGGCTTCCAGTACTCCCGGGGCCGCCAGTCGACCCGGTCCCGGCCCGAGTAGTCCTTGACCCAGCCCCAGGAGCCCTCGGTGCCGTTCGAGGTGGTGACCTTGAGCTGCTTCTCCACGTCCGCCTTCCGCGTCACGGGCAGGTCGAAGACGATGGACAGCGGCTGCGCGATGCCGACTGTGGTGTTCTTGCCGGGGGCGAGGGTCACCTTGTTGACCTTCCCGGGCTCCGGCGTGGAGAACGACGACCGCGCCGTCGACTCCTTGCCGTCGGCCGTACGGGACGTCACGTCGACCGTGTAGGAGGTGCCGGGCGCCGCCTTGCGGTCCGAGACCCAGCTCGTACCGCCCGCGCCCGTACGCCCCTTGAGGGTCCCGCCGTCGGCGTCCACGACCTTCACCGCCGTGAGCGTGCCGCCGGACGCGGTCACGGTGACCGGGCTGCCGGCCTCCTTCTTCGCGACCGTCACCTTCACCGGGTCGGCCGCCCCCGCCGGGGCCTGCGCCCCGGCGGGGCCGCTCGCCGCCTGGGCCGTACAGGCGGTGAGCGAGACGGCGAGCGCGACGGCCGCGAGAGCGGGACGGGGTGTACGTATCGGCAGCACGGAAGACCTCCGCAAAGGGGAAAGAAAGGTGGGATGTTCCGGACTGTAGGTCGCCCCGGGCCGCGCGTGGCCGCCGCAGGCCCATGTGACCGGGGCTGCGGCACAACGGTCATCGTCCGGTCACAATCACCGCGCGGATCCGTCGCATCCGGCTGTGAGCCTGCTGTGCGCCCCGACCACCGAGGGGCGGAACAAGGAGGCTCCCGTTGTGTCAGCGCTGCTCGTGACGGCCGCACCCACCGACCGCCGCGCCCCGGCAGGGCCGGTCAGGCTCGGGCCCGTGACCCCCGAGGCGTACCGCGCCTTCCTCGGTTCCCGTACCGGCGCGGACGGCCCCAGCTTCCTCCAACTCCCCTCCTGGGCCCAGGTGAAGGACGGCTGGAACCACCAACTCATCGGCTGGGGACGGGAGGGCGCCGAGCTCTCCGGCGTCGCGCTCGTCCTCCTCCGGCCCTTCCCCGGCACCCGCAAGTACTTCGCCTACCTGCCCGAAGGGCCCGTCGCCGACTGGGCCGACCCCGACCTGGACGGCTGGCTCGCCCCGCTCCTCGGCCACCTCCGCTCCCTCGGCGCGTTCGCCGTCCGCATGGGCCCCGGACCCGCCTACCGCCGGTGGAACGCCGCCACCGTCAAGGCCGCCACCGGGCCGGGACGCCGCCTCTCCGACGTCCTCGCCGACGAGGTCGACCCGCTGGGCACCGCCGTCGCCGAACGGCTCCGCGCCCGCGGCTGGCGCAAGTGCGGCGGCGACTCCGAGGACGGCGCGGACGCCCAGCCCCGGCACGTCTTCCAGGTCCCGCTCACCGGCCGCAGCACCGACGACCTGTGGACCGGCCTCAACCAGGAGTGGCGGCGCAACGTCCGCAAGGCGCGCAAGTCCGGCGTCGAGGTCGTCGTCGGATCCGCCGCCGACCTGCCCGAGTTCTACCGACTCCTCCGCATCACCGAGGAACGCGACGGATTCCGGCTCGGCCGCTCCCTCGCCTACTACGAGCGCCAGTACGCCGTCCTCAATGCCGAGCAGCCCGGCCGCATGAAGCTCTACCTCGCCCGCCACGAGGGCGAGATCCTCGCCGCGCACACCATGCTCGCCGTCGGCGGCCGCGTCTGGTACCAGACCGGCGCCTCCGCCGACCACCGCCGCGAGGTCCGGCCCTCCAACGCCCTCCAGTGGCGCATGATGCTCGACGCCCACGCCCTCGGCGCCGACGTCTACGACCTGCGCGGGGTACCCTCCACCCTCGATCCGGACGACCGCGCCCACGGGCTCCTGCGCTGGAAGCTCGGCACGGGCGGACAGGTCGTCGAGACGCTGGGGGAGTGGGAGATTCCGATGCAGGGCACGACCAACGGGGCGCTGTACCGCGCCTTCCACGCCTATCTGGCCCGCCGATGACGGCGACGCTCACCGCCGCACCGACCCAGCGGAAACCTTCCGCCATCCGCAGCGGCGCCCTGATGGCCGCCGGCTCGCTCGTCTCCCGCGCCACCGGCTTCGTACGGGCCGCCGTCGTCGCCGCCGCGCTCGGCGCGGGTTACGTCGCCGACGGGTACGCGGTCGGCAACTCCGTCCCCACCATCGTCTACATGCTGCTCCTCGGCGGCGCCCTCAACGCCGTCTTCGTCCCCGAACTGGTCAAGGCCGCCAAGGAACACGAGGACGGCGGCGTCGCCTACACCGACCGGCTCCTCACCCTCAGCGGCCTCGCCCTCGGCGTCCTCACGGCGGCCGCCGTGCTCGCCGCGCCGCTCATCGTCGACACGTACACCGACTACACGGGCGCGCAGCGGGAGATGACGATCGCCTTCGCGCGCGCGTGCCTGCCGCAGATCTTCTTCCTCGGCCTCTTCACCCTGCTCGGTCAGGTCCTCAACGCCCGCGGCCGGTTCGGCGCCATGATGTGGACCCCCGTCCTCAACAACGTCGTCGCCGTCACCGTCTTCGGCCTCTTCCTGGCCGTCAGCGACGGCGGGGAACTCACCCCCGGGGAGACCGCCCTCCTCGGCTGGGGCACCACCGCCGGCATCGCCGTCCAGGCCCTCGCCCTGCTGCCCTCGCTGCGCGCCGCCGGCTTCCGCTGGCGGCCCCGCTTCGACTGGCGCGGCAGCGGCCTCGCCGCCCCGCTGCGCTCGGCGGGCTGGCTCGTCCTGCTCGTCCTCACCAACCAGGGCGCGTACTGGGTGACCACGAAGCTCGCCACCTCGGCGGGCGCGGACCCGACGGTCAGCGGCGGAGGCCTCGCCGCCTACAACAACGCCTATCTCCTCTGGACCGTCCCGCACGGCATCATCACCGTCTCCCTCGTCACCGCCCTGGTGCCCCGGATGAGCGGCGCCGCCGCCGACGGCGACTTCGCCGGCGTCCGACGGGACGTCTCCTACGCCCTGCGCACCAGCGCGGCCGCCGTCGTCCCCGCCGCCTGCGCCCTCCTCGCCCTCGCCGTCCCCCTCATGGCGGTGGTCTTCGGGTACGGGGCGACCACCGGCGACGACGTCCGCGCGATGTCCTGGACGCTGATGGCCTTCGCGCCCGGCCTGGTAGCCCTCTCCGGCCAGTACGTGTGCACCCGCGCCTTCTACGCCCTGCGCGACACCCGCACCCCGTTCCTGCTGAACCTGACCATCGCCGGCCTGAACGCGGCCCTGTCCCTGGCCGCCTACCACTACCTCCCCACCCGCTGGGCGGTCACGGGCATGGCGGCGGCGTACTCGCTCGCGCTGTGGGCGGGCTGGGCGGTCACGGCGTACGGCCTGCGCCGACGTCTCGGAAGGGGGACGGGCGAGGCGGCCTCGTCCCTGACCCGGATGCTGATCGCCGCGGTACCGGCCGCGGGGTACGGGCTGTTCGCCGCCGACGGCGCGACGGCGGCCGGGCCGGTCGTCGCGGGCCTGGCGGGCGCCGCGACGATCCTCGCGGTCTTCGTCGCCCTGTCCCGCCCCCTGCGCCTCACGGAACTCCAGACCCTCCTCGCCTCCGCCGCGAAACGCCTCCGCCGCACCTGAACGAACGCAGCAGGCCCCCGCAGGGCCCGCCCCCGACCTTGGGATACTCCACACATGCCCCGCGTGCTGCTGATAGAAGACGACCCCTCCGTCCGCGAGGGCGTCGAGCTCGGCCTCCGCCGCCGCGGGCACGACGTCCGCACCGCCCCCACCGGCGAGGCGGGGCTCGCCGCGCTCGGCGAGTTCCGGCCCGACCTGCTGCTCCTCGACCTGATGCTGCCCGGCATGAACGGCGTCCAGGTCTGCCGCCGGGTCCGCGAGAGCAGCCAGCTCCCGATCATCATGCTGACCGCGCGGGGAGACGACTTCGACGTCGTCGTCGGCCTGGAGGCCGGCGCCGACGACTACATCGTCAAGCCCGCCCGCACCGAGGTCATCGAGGCCCGGATACGGGCCGTGCTGCGGCGCATCGAGGAGCCCGGCACCGGCCGGTCCGCCGTCGAGTTCCACGGGGAGCTCGCCATCGACCGCGCGGGCCTGACCGTCGCCAAGGCGGGCGAGCGCCTCGCCCTCGCCCCCTCCGAGCTGAAGCTCCTGCTGCACCTCACGGCCGCACCCGAGCAGGTCTTCAGCCGGCAGCAGCTCCTCGAACACGTCTGGGAGCACAGCTACCACGGGGACGCCCGGCTCGTGGACGCCTGCGTCCGCCGGCTGCGGAACAAGATCGAGGACACTCCGGGCGAACCCCGGTACATCCAGACCCTGCGGGGCTTCGGCTACCGCTTCGGCCCGCTGTGAAGGCCTGCGTGAGCCCGGAGCCGGGCACGGAGCCGGACGCCGGACCGCCGTCGAGGAGCCGCAGGGCCCGAGGCCCCCGCCTGCACCCCTTCGGCCTGCGCACCCGCCTCGTCCTCGCCTTCCTCCTCGTCGCGGCCGTCGGCTGCGGCACCACCGCCGCGCTCACCTACCGCGCCGCCCGCAACGCCATCCTGGAGCAGACCCAGGACACCGCCGTCTCCGCCTTCCGCGACCAGGTCGACCCGCTGGTCATCAGCCTGCCCGTCGACACCGACAACCTGCGGTCGGTGGTCCTCTCCATCGCCCGCCAGGGCAAGCCGCGCCCCTGGCGGGTCTACGCCGAGTACGGGACCGTCCGCGTCTCCTCCACCGACCGCCCCACCTCCTCCGTCATCACCCCCGAGCTGCGGGCCCGCGCGCAGGCCCGGCAGTCGACCCCGCACGGCAGCTTCCAGCGGGTCGTGAAGAACGGCACGCCGTACCTGACGATGGCCGTCCCCGCCGTGTTCCGCACCCACGTGACCGAGGGGACGGCCCAGCCCACCGGCCTCGTCTTCTACGCCGTCATGGAGCTCGACGACGAGGAGGCCAACATCGAGGCCATGGTGAGCGCCGCCCGCGACGGCGCCCTCCCGGCCCTCGCCGTGGCCCTGATCCCCGCGCTCATCGCCTCGCGCGGCGTGCTCCGCCCCGTACGCGAACTGCGGCACGCCGCCCACAGCATGGGCCGGGGCCGGCTCGACACCCGCATCCACGCGAAGGGCAGCGACGAACTCGCCGACCTCGCCCGCACGTTCAACGAGTCCGCCGCCGAGCTGGAACGTTCCGTCGCGGAACTCCGCAACGCCGAGGCCCGCGCCCGCCGCTTCGCCTCCGACGTCTCGCACGAGCTGCGCACCCCGCTCGCCGGGATGCTCGCGGTCACCGAGGTCCTCGACGAGGACGCCGGGAGCCTCGACAGCGACACCGCCCGCGCCGTCCGGCTCATCAGCGCCGAGACGGGGAAGCTCGCCGTGCTCGTCGAGGACCTGATGGAGATCTCCCGCTTCGACGCGCGGGCGGCCGAGCTCCACACCGACGAGGTCGACGCCGCCGACTGCGTCCGCAAGACCCTCCAGCACCGGCACTGGACGGACCCCGAGCAGGTCGTGCCGTACCTTGAGGAGGGGATCAGGGCGCGGCTCGACCCGCGCCGTTTCGACGTCGTCGTCGCCAACCTCGTCGGCAACGCGCTGCGGCACGGGGCGGCGCCGGTGACGGTCAGGCTGTACGCGGAGGGGGACGAGCTGGTGACGGAGGTCGCCGACCGGGGGCCGGGCATCCACCCGGACGTCCTGCCGCACGTCTTCGACCGCTTCTACAAGGCGGACCAGGCCAGGACCCGCTCGGCGGGCAGCGGCCTCGGCCTGGCGATCACCCTGGAGAACGTCCGCCTCCACGGCGGCACGGTCCTCGCCGCCAACCACCCGGCGGGCGGCGCGGTCTTCACCGTACGGATGCCGCTGTGAGGCGTGGGACGGCGGCCGTCGTCGCCTTGCTCGGCACCGTCCTGCTCGCCGCCTGCGGCATCCAGAAGAGCGACGTCGTCGAGGCGGGCGGCGCCGCGACCGTCGCCGTCGTCCCGGCGCCCGAGTTCCGCATGGTGCTGTACTTCCTCGGGCCCGGGGGCCGACCGACCCCGGTGGTCCGCGACGTCGCACCGCCGTTCCCCGACTCGACGTTCGCCGCGGGCGACTCCGAGTGGGCCCAGGACCTGAAGTCCAGGGGACTGGGCTCCGGGACCGGGCACGGCACCCCCGGCGCCCGGATCACCACCGACAAGGTGCTCGCCGCGCTGATCGCGGGCCCGGCAGTCGCCGACACCGCGGCGGGCCTGACCACGGACCTGCCCGCGCCCCCGGAGGCGCCGCACGCCGAGGTGCTCAAGGGCCTGACCCCGGAGGGCCGTCACAGCGTCCGGCTCCGGCTGCCGTTCCCCGTCGGGGACCTGTCGGACGCGGCCGTCCAGCAGCTGGTCTGCACGACCGCGTACGCCCAGGACGGCGGAGGCAGGGTAGACGTGAGCCTCATGGGCACCGACGGCCCGCTCCCGGCGACCCGCTGCGACACCTAGCGAACGTCAGCGCGCCCGCAGGTCCGCGAGCACCGCGTCCGTGAACGGCGGCCACGCCTCCACCGCCCACGCCCCGAAGGGCCGGTCGGTCAGGGCCACGCACGCCGCCCCTGTGCTGTTCCCGCCCGCCCACCCGGCGTCCGGATCGATCCACAGGAAGGTGCCGGCCTGCCCGAAGTGCCCGAAGGTGCGCGGCGAGGAGCTCGCGCCCGTCCAGTGCGGGGACTTGCCGTCGCGGATCTCGAAGCCGAGCCCCCAGTCGTTCGGCTTCTGGTGCCCGTAGCCGGGCAGGATGCCGGTCAGACCGGGGTACGTGACGGTCATCGCGTCCAGGACGGTCCGCGCGTCGAGCAGCCGCGGCGCCTGCACCTCGGCGGCGAACCGCACGAGGTCGTCGACGGTCGACACGCCGTCCTTCGCGGGCGAGCCCTCCAGGGTCGTCGACGCCATGCCGAGGGGCTCCAGGACCGCCTGGTGCAGGTACTCGGCGAAGGGGATGTCGGTCGCCTTGGCGACGTGGTCGCCGAGGGCCTCGAAGCCGGTGTTGGAGTAGATCCGGCGGGTGCCCGGCGCGGCCATGACCCGGTTCTCGTCGAAGGCGAGCCCCGAGGTGTGGGCGAGGAGGTGGCGGACGGTCGAGCCCTCGGGCCCGGCCGGCTCGTCGAGGTCGATCGCCCCCTCCTCGTACGCGACGAGCACGGCGTACGCCGCGAGCGGCTTGGTGACGGAGGCGAGCGGGAAGCGCTGCCCGGTGGGGCCGTGGGACCCGGCCAGGGTGCCGTCCGCGCGGACGACGGCGGCGGCCGCGGTGGGGACGGGCCAGTTCTCGATCGACGCCAGGCTCGGCAAGCTGCTGTGCATGGACCCGAGCCTACTTGCTTCGAGTGCACTCGAACGTTTTAGCGTGGGGCCCATGAGCGTGACCGAGAGCATCGCGAGCACGACAGGACTTACGGGGAAGGACCGTTACACCATCAGCGAGGTGGCCGCCCTGACCGGACTCACCGCGCACACCCTGCGCTGGTACGAGCGGATCGGACTGCTGCCGCAGGTCGACCGATCGCACACGGGACAGCGCCGCTTCACCGAGCGGGACCTGCACTGGCTGACCTTCGTCGGCAAGCTGCGGCTGACCGGGATGCCGGTCGCCGACATGGTCAGGTACGCCGAGCTGATGCGCGAGGGCGACCACACCCGGGACGAGCGGCGGGAGCTCCTGGAGGCCACCCGGCGCGACGTCCTCACCCGCATCACCGAGCTCCAGGACACGCTCGCCGTGCTCGACATCAAGATCGGCCATTACGGGACCGCAAGCGGAGGAACATCTTCATGACCAGCGTGACCAGGATCGACAGCGTGCGTCTCGGCGGCCAGGACGGACCGGAGGTCGGCGTCCAGGGCTTCGGAGCCATGGGCATCAGCGAGTTCTACGGCGACACCGACGAGGCCGCCGCCCGCGACACCCTCGACGCGGCCCTGGAGGCCGGCGTCACCCTGATCGACACGGCCGACATCTACGGCAGCGGCGCCAACGAGGAGTTCCTCGCCCCGTTCCTCGCCGCCCACCGCGACGAGGTCACCCTCGCCACCAAGTTCGCCATAGAGCGCCGCGCCGACGACCCCACGTACCGCGGCGTCCGCAACGACCCGGCGTACGTCAAGAAGGCCGCCGAGGACAGCCTGCGCCGCCTCGGCATCGAGACCATCGACCTCTACTACATGCACCGCCGCGACCCGGAGGTCCCCTTCGCCGAGTCCGTCGGCGCCATGGCCGAGCTGGTCCAGGAGGGCAAGGTCCGCTTCCTGGGCCTGAGCGAGGTCACCGGGCCCGAACTGCGCGAGGCGCACGCCGTGCACCCGATCACCGCCCTCCAGTCGGAGTGGTCGCTCTTCTCCCGGGACGTCGAGCGCAGCGCCGTCGGCGCCGCCGCCGAGCTCGGCGTGACCTTCGTGCCGTACTCGCCGCTCGGCCGGGGCTTCCTGACCGGGGCGTTCGCCGACGCCGGCAAGGAGCTGCCGGGCGGCGACTTCCGCCAGTACCAGCCCCGGTTCACCGGCGAGAACGCCGAGCGGAACGCCGCCCTCCTCGACCCGGTCCGGAAGATCGCCGCCGCCCACGGCGCGACCCCGGCCCAGATCGCCCTCGCCTGGGTGCAGCAGCGCGCCGCCGTGCACGGCCTGACGGTCGTCCCCATCCCCGGCACCCGCAAGCGCTCCCGCCTCCTGGAGAACGCCGCCGCCACCCGCATCACCCTCACCGCCGCCGAACTCGCCGAACTGGAGCCGATCGCCGGCCTGGTGGCGGGCGACCGCTACCCGGACATGCGCTTCACGTCGGTGGGCCGCGAGGTCTGAGCGACTCACGCGAGCCCCAGGGCGAAGACCGCGAAACCCGCCGCGAAGACACCCGCCAGGGCGCGGCGGGCCGGGCCGGTCTTCGCCCACGGGGACTCGAAGACGCGCGCGTACCGGCCGATCAGGACGAGCAGGCCGGCGAAGACCGGCATCCAGGCCAGACGGGCGAGGATCCAGCCGACCGAGTCCGGCGCGCCCACCAGACCCGCGACCTCGCCGACGTACGAGGCGGGGATCGCGGCGGTCAGCATCGCCGTCTGGTGCCAGCACAGGATCGTCATCGCGGACAGGTTGACCACGACGACCGGCGCCCACAGCGCGGGCCGCCTCAGGAGCGCGCCGAGCCGGTCCCGGAGCAGGATCGCCGCACCGCTCTGCGCGGCGGCGAGGGCGAGGACCAGCAGCGACGGCGGGTGCGAGTTGGTGCGGGCCTCGCCGGGGACGCCGACCATCGACGCCGGGTAGCCGAAGACCAGCAGGAGCACGGCGAACAGCGCTGCGCCGCCGAGCAGCAGCCCCCACGCGTGGCGCCGGCCGACCCGGCCCTCGCCCCACGAGACGCCGAGCTGATACGCGAACAGCCAGCCGGGCAGGATGTTCAGGAGGCTCAGCCAGGACGGCACGGCGTCGGCGTACGGCCCGTACCGCAGGAAGTCGACGACGGCGACCGAGCCGAGCAGCGGCGCCGCGGCCCAGACCCCGAGGCGGCGGGCCGCCCGCACGCACAGCGGGGTCAGCGCGGTGACCACCGTGTACACCCCGACGAACCACAGTGGCTGGATCACCAGCGTGGACGCCGTCCGCAGCGTGTCCACGGGCACCCCGAGACCGAAGTGCAGCACGGGCAGCAGCGCCGCCCACACGGCGGTGACCCCGAGCACCGGACGCCCGAGCCGGGCGAGCCGGCCGCCGAGCCACGCGCGCGTGGAGCCCGTGTGACGCCGGTACGAGAGGACCGACGCGTACCCGCCGACGAGGAAGAAGATCCCCAGCATCTGCAGGACCCAGCTGACCGGCGCGAGACCGGAGAAGGTGCCGAGCGGGCTCGCGTTGTGGATCGCGCCGTCGGAGGAGAGCGTGAAGCCGCCGAGCAGCCAGTGCCCGGTCGGCACGGCGAGCAGGGCGAGGGCGCGGAGCCCGTCGATCGCCCGGTCGCGGTGGGCGGGCGTGGAGGCCTCGATCTTCCGGACCAGGGTCTTCATCGGACGTCCCCCTCGGCGATCGCGGCGAACGTACGGAGGGAGGAGGTGCCGGGCGCGAAGTAGCCGCCGTGCCCGCTGGCGTCCTCGGCCGGGATCCGGCGCGCCCCGAAGGCCGGGTCGGTGGGGTCGGCGCCGTGCCCGAGGCCGCCGAACTCGACGTTCGGCACCCGGTCGATCCAGTCCGTGGGATCCTTCGCCGCCCAGACGCGGGCGGAGGTCCCCAGCTCGGAGACGTTCTCGGCACGCATCCCGGGGGAGCCGAAGACCACCAGGTCCTTGGCCTTCAGGTCGTGGGCGGCGAGGCCGCAGACCACCGAGCCGTAGCTGTGGCAGAAGAGGGACGGCTCGGCCGCGCCCACGGCCGCGAGCCCGTCCGTGAACCGGGTCAGCCGGTCCGCCCCCGCCTCGGCGAGCCGGCCGGTGGCCGCGTCCAGGCCGACGCCGACCGGGGTGGTGTACCCGGCCCAGGCGATCACGGCCGTACGCCCGCCGGTCGCCCGGCGCAGCTCGCTCGCCATGTCGGCGAGCGGCTTCACGTGGTCCGCGTCGACGTCGGAGCCGGGCACGATCACGGCCACGTGCTCGGCCCGCGCCAGGTCCCCGTAGACCAGGGCCACCTGCCCCCGGCCGCGCGGATCGTGGGCCAGGACCCGGGCCCCGCCGAACTCCCCGCGCGTGGAGCGGGCGTTGGCCTCGTACCGCAGCTCCAGGGGCGCCCCGTCGAGGTTCCCGACGACCGTCGGGTGCGTCCGGGCCAGCTCTTCCCGTCGTACGGGACTCAGCCCGGCGAAGAACCGCGCGACCTCGGCCGGCCCCATCCGCTCCGGGTCGGGCAGCCCCGCGGCCCGCCACCCCGCAGTCCCGACCGGGACCCCGGTCACGGCCTCCTGGGTGCTCCCGGACGCCCAGCCGGCCGTCCCGGCGATCACGCCGGTCACCGCCGCGGCGGTGATCAGGGTCCTCGTGAAGCGGCGCATCGGCCCGCCCTCCCTCGCTCGTGTCGTTGGCGAGAGGAAGGTAGGAAGACGAGGGGCGGCGGGACGTCACACCGAGGAGCCAACTCCCGTCTGATACCGGGGTAGGGGGTGGAGGAGCAGCCAACACCAGGGGAGGGGTGGGGTTTTCCCCCGGGTGTCAGCTGGTGCCGGGGGTCACCAGGCCCGACTCGTAGGCGAAGACGACCGCCTGCGCCCGGTCGCGCAGGTCCAGCTTGGCGAGGACGCGGCCGATGTGGGTCTTCACCGTCTGCTCGGCGAGGACCAGGCTCTCCGCGATCTCCTGGTTGGACAGGCCGCGGGCGATCAGTTCGAGGACCTCCGTCTCGCGCGGGGTGAGTCCGTTCAGGCGCAGCGCCGTGGCGTCCCGGCGGGGCGCGGGGCGCGAGGCCGCGAAGTCGGCGATGAGGCGGCGGGTCACGGACGGCGCGAGGAGGGCCTCGCCGGCCGCCACCACCCGTACGGCCGCGATGAGATCGGCCGGCGGCGCGTCCTTGAGGAGGAAGCCCGACGCGCCCGCGCGCAGCGCCTCGTACACGTAGTCGTCGACGTCGAAGGTGGTCAGCATCAGCACCTTCGGCCGGTGCGTGACGCCGACGGGCGGGTGCAGGATCTCCCGGGCGGCGGCGAGCCCGTCCAGCTCCGGCATCCGCACGTCCATGAGGACCACGTCCGGGTGCGCCGAGCGCGCCACCTCCACGCCCTGTCGTCCGTCCGGTGCCTCGCCGACCACGTCGATGTCGGGCTGCGCGGAGAGCAGCGCGGCGAAACCGGCCCGCACCATGGCCTGGTCGTCGACGATGATCACGCGGATGGTCACTCGGTGTCCTTCGTACGCAGGGGAAGCCTGGCCGCGACCCGGAAGCCGCCGTCCGGCAGCGGCCCGGTGTCCAGCGAGCCGCCGGTCAACCGTACGCGCTCCCGCATGCCGACGAGCCCGTGCCCGGTGCCGGGAACGCCGCGCTCGACGGAGGAACGCTCCTCCAGGGACGGCCCGTTGACGACGAGGACCGTCAGCCACCCGTCCTCGGCCCGGACCGACACGCGGGTCGAGGCCCCGGGCGCGTGGCGCACGACGTTGGCCAGGGCCTCCTGCACGATCCGGTACGCGGACAGGTCCACCGCCTGCGGCACCTCGCCGAGGTCGGCGGCGAGCCGCAGCTCGGCCGGCACGCCCGCGCGTACGGTCGCCTCGACGAGCTGCTGGACCCGGTCGAGGCCCGGCTGCGGGGCCCGCTCGCCCTCGCTGCCGTCGCTGCGGAGGACGGAGAGCAGCCGGCGCATCTCGGCCAGCGACTCGCGCGCGCTCGCCGCGATCGAGGTGAACTCCTCGCGGGCCGCGTCGGGGAGTTCGGGGATGCGGTACGGGGCCGAGTCCGCCTGCACGGTGATCACGGACATGTGGTGGGCGACGACGTCGTGCAGCTCGCGCGCGATCCTGGCCCGCTCCTCGAGGAGGGTCCGGTGTGCCCGCTCGGCCTCGCTGATGGTCTCCTGCTCGGCGAGGCGGCGCTGGGCGTCACCGCGGGCGCGGACCGCCGAGGTGAGGAGCAGCAGCACACCGCTGAGCACGAGCAGGAGGGTGTGGATGCTGGTGAACCCGGCGGGCCGGAAGGCCTCCAGGACGTAACCGGCCACGCCGGTCGCCAGCCACACCCCGAACAGCGCCCGACGGGACTCGCGAAGCCCGAGCGCGACCATGAGGGCGCAGTAGCCGACGAGGACGGGCGGGGGCCAGGGCCAGTACTCCGCGCGGGTCCCGTCCCCCGAGAGCAGCACGAGCGCGCCGAGCACGTCGGCGGCGAACACGATCCACCAGGCCTGGAGGGGCCGGGCGACGGCGAGCAGCAGCGGCAGCGTCTGCGCGGTGCCGACGGCCCCGGCGAGGGCGCCGTTGACGCCGTAGTCGTTGATGAGCAGGACGATCGTGGAGGGCAGGAGCGCGCCGACGAACGCGAAGGCGACGGCGTACGGCAACAGCCGCACCCACCGCTTCGCGGCCCCCGCGAGCAACGGCGCCCCCGGCGTGGCGGGCGTGGTGAGCGCGACCCCCACCCCCTGAAACGCCTCACGCACCCGCGCGAAGCGACGAACGACGGGGGGATGAACGATGGACGGCTCGTGCCGCGATGCGATACCCATGACGCCCCCCAGCCTAGGCAGCGCCTTTACACCGGGGCGTCATACCGAGGGGCTGATACCGGGGTATGACACCCCCGTTGTGGGCATGCGTTCCGCCGGGGCGGTGCCCACCCCCGTTGTGGGCGGCGCTTCCGCGCCCCGTTGTGGGCAATCGTTCCGCTGGGGCGAGGGGGGTCCCCCCTGCTCGAGCGAAGCCGAGAGCTTGGGGGAGGGTGGGCACAACGGACCCGCGCTTTGCCGGCGCCAGAGGCTCCCGAGCCTGAACCCGCACCGCGAGTGACGGCGCACAACGGGGTGCGGGCCAGGGCGCGGGACGCGGAGGCGCCGCTAGGGGCCCGGCACGCGCAGGGGCACCGCCCGGCGAAGGCGCGGCCCCGCACCGCGAGTGACCCGCACCCTCAAAGCTCCGCCAGGAGCTCCGCCTTCTTCGCCGAGAACTCCGCATCCGTGACCAGCCCCGCCCGATGCAGCTCCCCCAGGTGCCGAATCCTTTCAGCCACCGCCCCCGGATCCCGCCTCTCCGCACCCCGCACCCCCGCGGGCACGGGCGCGCGGTCCCTGCCCCGTACCGCCGCGAGGACCGCCGCCGCGAACGTGAGGGACTCGTACACCGGCCCGTACCGGCCGAAGACGACGCACGCCGGGTCCTCGTCGGGCTGGAAGTCCCGGGACCCGCCGCCCCGCGGCACGAGCCGCAGGTACCCGTCGACGCCGTCCGGCGAGCGCCACTCGACCCCGCAGAGGTCCCGTACGGGAAAGACCTGGTCGCCGGCCTTCCACTTCTCGGAGGACGCCCCCGTCCAGGACCAGCGGAAGGCGACCTCGGAGGTCCCGTCGAAGCTGGCCCTCCCGTCGTACGCCTTGAAGGACTGCGGCCCGGGCGGCGGCGCCACCAGGAACCGCTCGGCGGGCGCGAAGCCCCCCGAGCTCCCGTCGTCCGCCCCGTCCGCCCCGTACCCGGAGGCCCCCGCGGCCCCCGGGCGCGACGCGAGGAGCGCCCGCAGCTCGTCCCGGTACTGCTCGGCGAGCGTCTCGCGTTCCGCCGGGAGCACCAGGCGGTACGGATCGCTGCCCTCCTTGAGCTGCCCCGCGGCCGCCTCCATCAGCGGATCGGCGCCCGGCCTCGGCACGGCGTGCAGCACGACGGTGCCCCGCTTGCCGGGCGTGAGCGTCACCGACGCCAGCGCCTCGTGCGGTACGCGTCTCTCACGCAGCGCGCTGAACAGCTTCGGCGTGCGGATCCCCCGGTCGAAGCGGATGACGAGGGCGTCGCTCTCGAGCTCCCAGGTGGCATGAATTCCGGCCAGCACATCACCCATGCGCCTCATCGTAAGCGGCGTGTGCCCTTGCGTCGCCCCTGTGAAAGGTCCCGAAATTACGTGATCTACGCGCGTCAGGGCCCTTCCGTGCCGGATATTCCGTCGTGGCAAGCGCTGTCGGCACGTGCGCAGACCAGTCGCGGGTAGGCCCCGACGCCTATCGCGGCGAAGTTGCCGAGGCTCTGCGTACCCGGCGCGAAATAGCCGCTGTGGCCGAGCGCCCCGCGCGCGGAGAGCAGTCTCGCGCCGAACTCGGGCGCGACCGGGTCCGCGCCGTGCCCGACCCCGCCGACCTCCAGGTGCGGCACGTCCGCTATCCAGTCGTCGGCGTCCCGCATGGCCCACACGCGCGCGTGGCTGTCGAGGTCGGCGGCCCGATCGACCCGCATGCCGGGGCTTCCGGCCACGGCGAGGTCGGTCACCCGGGCGGGCAGCCGGGGCGCGGCGACCCCGCAGAGCACGGAGCCGTAGCTGTGGCAGAAGAGCGCCACGCGCGCGCGTGGGGGCAGCGAATCGGTGAGCCCTATCAGGCGTACGGCGCCCTCCGCGGCCAGCCGGCCGGTCACCGCGTCGACGCCGATCCCGACGGGCGCGGTGTAGTCGGCCCAGGCGATCACCGCCACGCGCGCGCGTGGCGAGGTCCGCCGCTCGGCCGCGTAGAGGGCCTCGGCCATGCCGGCGGGGGCGCCGTACCGGCCGTTGGTCTTCTGGAAGGTGAGCAGGTTGGTGTCGACGCCGGGCACGATCACCGAGACGCGCCGGGCGTGCTCCAGGTCCCCGAGGACCTCGGCGGCCCGCCCCGAACCGGTCGGGTCGAAGGCGAGGACCTGCCGGCCGGGCCGCATCAGGGAGGCGAAGCGGTCGACGCGCCGCCGGGCCTCGTGCCGGCCCTCGGGGGAGAGCCTGGCGTCGTCGACCCTGCCCCGCTCGGCGGCGTACGCGTGCGCGAGGGTGAACCGGTTGGCGCGGTAGCGCAGGGAGACCGGGGCGCCGTTGAGGTTGCCGACGACGAGCGGGTGCCGGGCGGCGAGCCGTGCGCCGCCCGCCGGGCCGAGCCGGGCGAAGAACGCGGCGATGGTACGGGCCGGGGCGTCCGGGTCGGGCAGCGGGCGGTGGTCGATCCGGTCCTTCGCCCAGGCGGCGAGCGCGGACTCGCGGGAGGGCCACGGCTCGGGCCGGTGGCGGATGGTGGTCCACCCGGTGATCGAGAGGAGCACGAACACGACGGCGAGCGCGAGGAGCGCGCGCGTGGCGACGAAGGCGGGCGAGGCGTCGACGGAGGTCACGGGCGGCCACCCTACGGGGCCCGGCGCACTGCTCTCGACCAGGTGGGCCCCGTACCCGGGGTACGAGCGTCGCCTCCGCAGGCCTCGCCTGGGTCGGCCCGGCCTCCGTCGGCCCGGCTTCCGTAGGCCTCGCCTCGGTCGGCCCCGCTTCCGCTGGTCCCGCCTCGGTCGGCCCCGCTTCCGCCGGCCTCGCCTCGGTCGGTCCCGCCTCCGTCAGTCCCGCCAGCGCGGCGCGAGCGCGGGGCCGAGTTGGTCGAGGTACTGCTCGGTGAGCGCGCGGATGGCCTCCAGGCTGCCGTCCGTACCCCGGCCCCACATCTGCCCGGTCACCCGCATCACCCCGCTGAACGCGGCCACCGCGATCCGGGGGCGCGGGTCCTCGTCGACGTCGAGGCCCTCGCGCGCGGCGATGATCCGGGCGATGGTCTCCTCCATCTCGGTGGAGCGGCGCAGATGGACGGCGAGCAGCGCGGGCGTCGACTCGATCATGCGGTACGTGCGCAGGTGCAGGTCGACGGGGATGACCTCTTCGATCGCCTCGCCGATGGTGTCCCAGGCGCTCAGGACGGCGTTGCGCATCGCGTCGATCGGGGCCTCGTCCGGGGGCCGCTGCCCGAGGGCGTGCACGAAACGCTCCTCGGTCATCTGCTGGACGGCGAAGACGGCCTCCTCCTTGGAGGAGAAGTACCGGAAGAAGGTGCGCTGGGAGACCTCCACGGCGTCGACGATCTCGTCGACGGTGGTCGCCTCGTAACCGTGGCGGGTGAAGAGCTCCAGGGCGACCCGGATCAGCGCGTCGCGCGTGCGCTGCTTCTTCCGCTCGCGCAGTCCGGGCACGGGCGCAGGCACGGGCGCAGGCACGGGCGCGGACACGGGCACGGTCACGTCGGGGTCCTCTTTTCCGGCATTTCGTCCTGCTCAGCGTACCTGTGAGCTACGTGACAGTTACCGACGCATGAATCGCTTTGTCAATTGTCAGTCGCTGTCATTAGCCTCGTTCCATGACTAGTCAGACCACCGTGGAAAAGGCCCCGCAGGGTCAGGGGGACACCCGGGAACCCGTACCGGTCCCGGCGAAGGGACTGCGCGGCCACCCGTGGCTGACCCTCTTCGGCGTCGCAGTGGGCGTGATGATGGTCGCGCTCGACGGCACGATCGTCGCCATCGCCAACCCCGCCATCAAGGACGACCTCGGCGCCACCCTCGCCCAGGTCCAGTGGATCACCAACGGCTACCTGCTCGCGCTCGCCGTCGCCCTGATCACCGCCGGCAAGCTCGGCGACCGCTTCGGCCACCGGCAGACCTTCCTCATCGGCATCGCGGGCTTCGCCGGTGCCTCCGGCGCGATCGGCCTGTCGCACTCCATCGGCGCCGTGATCGCGTTCCGCGTCCTGCAGGGCCTCTTCGGCGCCCTGCTGATGCCGGCCGCGCTCGGCCTGCTGCGCGCCACCTTCCCCGCCGAGAAGCTGAACATGGCGATCGGCATCTGGGGCATGGTCATCGGCGCGTCCACGGCCGGCGGCCCGATCCTCGGCGGCTTCCTCGTGGAGCACGTCAGCTGGCAGTCCGTCTTCTTCATCAACGTGCCGGTGGGCGTCGTCGCGCTCGTCCTCGGCCTGCTCATCCTCAAGGACCACCGCGCCGAGAACGCGCCGCGCTCCTTCGACCTCCTCGGCATCCTGCTGCTCTCCGGCGCCATGGCCTCCCTCGTCTGGAGCCTCATCAAGGCCGGCGAGTCCTGGGGCTGGTCCAGCGGCAAGACCTGGGGCTGCCTGATCGGCGCGCTGTTCCTGTTCGCGGTCTTCGCCTTCTGGGAGACCAAGGTCAAGGAGCCGCTGATCCCGCTGGCCATGTTCCGTTCCGTGCCGCTCTCGGCCGGCGTGGTCCTCATGGTCCTGATGGCCTTCGCCTTCATGGGCGGCCTCTTCTTCGTGACCTTCTACCTCCAGGGCGTGAAGGGGCTCGGCCCGGTCGACGCCGGTCTGCGCCTGCTGCCGCTGACCGCGATGATGATCGTCTCCTCGCCGCTGGCCGGCGCGCTGATCACCAAGTTCGGGCCGCGCGTGCCGCTCGTCGGCGGCATGGTCTGCACGGCCGTCGCGATGTTCGGCATGATCACGCTCACCAGCGGCACCAGCACGCTCACCATGTCCCTCTGGTTCGCCCTTCTCGGCCTGGGCCTCGCCCCGGTCATGGTCGGCGCGACCGAGGTCATCGTCGGCAACGCGCCCCTTGAGCTGTCCGGCGTGGCCGGCGGTCTGCAGCAGGCCGCCATGCAGGTCGGCGGCGCGCTCGGCACGGCGGTGCTCGGCGCCGTCATGTCCTCGAAGGTCGCCGACTCCTTCGCGGGGAACTGGAAGGAGGCCGGCATCCCGGTCCCGGCCGACCCGCGCCTCGAGCAGGCCGCCGAGTTCGGCATGGCGCCGCCGGAGCTGGCCCACGCGCCGGGGATGACCCCCGGTCTCTTCCAGCAGATCACCGGGGTCATCCACGACACCTTCCTCGACGGCATGGGCCTGGCCTTCACCGTCGCCGGCGGCGTCGCGGTCGTCGCCGCCCTGGTCGCCACGCTCACCAAGCGCGGTGAGAACGCGGAGGCCGGAGGCATGGGCGGCCACATCTGACAGATCGCCCGTCAGGGCCGTCAGGGCCGTCAGGGTTCCCGTAGGGGGCCGTCACCCGTTCGCATGAACGGGGGCGGCCCCTCTTCCCTTGCCGGGAGCCCTCCGCCATTCTCGTGATTACAGAGAGTGACGAAACGGGGGTTCATCAGCATGGACAAGAAGAAAGTCCTCACCGGTACGGCCATCACGGCCCTCCTCCTGACCGCCCTGACGGCGG
Organism: Streptomyces nymphaeiformis; assembly: GCF_014203895.1. Taxonomy (GTDB): domain Bacteria; phylum Actinomycetota; class Actinomycetes; order Streptomycetales; family Streptomycetaceae; genus Streptomyces; species Streptomyces nymphaeiformis. Next base: position 683,002 of record NZ_JACHJY010000001.1, read on the forward strand.
CACCGGCGTCCCCGGCGGCCTCGGCCTCCTCGGTAGCGGCGACAGCCGCACCGGCCGTCGCGCCGTCCGGGACCGTGCTCGGCGCTTGTGGGCCGGGGCGGCTCTGCCTCTGGCCCAAGTCCGACTTCAAGGGCAGGCCGTGGACGCACGAGCTGGCGACGACCGACATCGACAGCTGCGTCGCCCTGCCGCCGGGCACCTCGGCCCAGTCCCTCGCGAACCGCACGGGCCGACCGGTCACCACGTACCAGTCGGCCGAGTGCGCGGAGACGGGGGAGTTCGAGACGTACCCGGGGCGGGGGACCTGGGTGCCGCAGACGGCCTACGAGGTCAGAGCGTTCAAGCTGTGGGAGCGGTAGGCGAGGGGACCTCCTGGGGTTCGCTCGGTCCCGGAGGGGCGGAGAGCCGGGCCACCTCGGCGCGGAGCTCCCGGACCTCCAGGGTGAGCGCCTCCAGGAGCTCCGTCTGCCGGCGCTCCACGGCGTCGTCCCGGTCGAAGCGGGAGATGAACCAGGCCGCGATGTTCGCCGTGACGACACCGAGCAGGGCGATGCCGGAGAGCATCAGGCCCACCGCGAGGACCCGGCCGAGACCCGTGGTCGGGGCGTGGTCGCCGTAGCCGACGGTGGTCATCGTGGTGAACGACCACCACACCGCGTCCCCGAGCGTCTTGATGTTGCCGTTCGGGGCGTCCCGCTCCACGTGCAGCACGGCCAGCGAGCCGAACATCATCAGCCCGACCACCGCTCCCGCCACATACGTGGTGAGCGTTATCTGCGGGGCCATCCGGGCCCGCCGGCCCACGAGGAGGAGCGTGGAGACGACCCGCAGCAGCCGCAGCGGCTGCACCATCGGCAGTATCACCGCGAGCAGGTCGAGCAGATGGCCGCGCACGAAGCACCGGCGGTCCGGGGCGAGCGCGAGACGGACGAGGTAGTCGAGGGCGAAGGCGCCCCAGACGGTCCACTCGACGTGGGTGCACAGCCGGTGCACCCACGGATCGGCGCCGGGAGCCACGATCGGCACCGCGTAGGCGATGCCGAACGCGACGGCGAGCACAAGGAGCGGTGTCTGGGTGCGCTCTTCCCAGCGAACCTTCTTGACGGGCATGACCGGCATCGTAAGGAATGCCGAAGGGCGGCGGGACCGAGTCCCACCGCCCTCACCAGCCCAAACGAGCCACGGGTGCCACCGAGGCGACCACCGGCTGCCGGCAGGTGTCGGCAGGTGCCGGCAGGTGGTGTCAGGCGTCGCCGCCCGCCGCGCCCGGGTCGGCGGCCGCCACGTCGAGCAGCTGGTAGCGGTCCACGGCCTGCTTCAGGGCCGAGCGCTCGACCTTGCCCTCGCGGGCGAGCTCGGTCAGCACGGCGAGCACGATCGACTGCGCGTCGATGTGGAAGTAGCGGCGGGCCGCACCGCGCGTGTCCGCGAAGCCGAAGCCGTCCGCGCCCAGCGAGGTGTACCGTCCGGGCACCCAGCGGGAGATCTGGTCCGGCACCGACCGCATCCAGTCCGAGACCGCGACGAACGGGCCCTGGGCGCCCTGGAGCTTGCGCGTCACGTACGGGACGCGCTGCTCCTCGTCCGGGTGGAGCAGGTTGTGCTCCTCGACGGCCACGGCCTCGCGGCGCAGCTCGGTCCAGGAGGTCGCGGACCAGACGTCGGCCTTGACGTTCCACTCCTCGGCGAGGATCCGCTGCGCCTCGATCGCCCACGGCACGGCGACGCCCGAGGCCATGATCTGCGCCGGGATCGTGCCCGCCTCGCCGGCCTTCAGGCGGTGGATGCCCTGGAGGATGCCGTCGACGTCCACGTTCTCGGGCTCGGCCGGGTGCTGGATCGGCTCGTTGTAGACCGTCAGGTAGTAGAAGACGTCCTCGGACTCGGGGCCGTACATCCGCCGCAGACCGTCCTTGACGATGTGCGCGATCTCGAAGCCGTACGCCGGGTCGTAGGCGATGCAGGCCGGGTTGGTGGAGGCGAGGAGGTGGGAGTGGCCGTCCGCGTGCTGGAGGCCCTCGCCGGTCAGCGTCGTCCGGCCGGCGGTGGCGCCGAGCACGAAGCCGCGGGCCAGCTGGTCGGACATCTGCCAGAACTGGTCGCCGGTCCGCTGGAAGCCGAACATCGAGTAGAAGACGTACACCGGGATCAGCGGCTCGCCGTGCGTGGCGTACGCGGAGCCGGCGGCGATCAGCGAGGCCGTGCAGCCGGCCTCGGAGATGCCGTCGTGCAGCATCTGGCCGGTCGGCGACTCCTTGTACGCGAGGAGGAGTTCGCGGTCCACCGCCTCGTACTGCTGGCCCAGCGGGTTGTAGATCTTGGCGCTCGGGAAGAACGCGTCCATGCCGAAGGTGCGGTACTCGTCGGGGGCGATCAGCACGAAGCGCTTGCCGATCTCCTTGTCCCGCATGAGGTCCTTCAGGATGCGGACGAAGGCCATCGTGGTGGCGATCGACTGCTGACCGGAGCCCTTCTTGGCGGCGGCGTAGGTCTTGTCGTCGGGGAGGGGCAGCGGCTTCGCCCGCACGACCCGGGTCGGGACGTACCCGCCCAGCGCCTTGCGGCGGTCGTGCATGTACTGGATCTCCTCGGAGTTCCGGCCCGGGTGGTAGTACGGCGGGAGGCCGTCCTCCAGCTGCCGGTCCGTCACCGGGATGTGCAGCCGGTCGCGGAAGCGCTTGAGGTCGTCGACCGTCAGCTTCTTCATCTGGTGGGTCGCGTTGCGGCCCTCGAAGTTCGGGCCCAGCGTCCAGCCCTTGACGGTCTGGGCGAGGATCACGGTCGGCTGGCCCGCGTGGGCCTTCGCCGCCGCGTAGGCCGCGTAGATCTTCTTGTGGTCGTGGCCGCCGCGGCCGAGGTGCAGGACCTGCTGGTCCGTCATGCCCTCGACCATGGCCCGCAGCCGGTGGTCGTCGCCGAAGAAGTGGTCCCGGATGTAGCCGCCGGTCTCCGTGGCGTACGTCTGGAACTGGCCGTCCGGGGTGGTGTTCAGCTTGTTGACCAGGATGCCGTCGCGGTCCTGCGCGAGCAGCGGGTCCCAGGAGCGGTCCCAGATCAGCTTGATGACGTTCCAGCCGTTGCCCCGGAAGATCGACTCCAGCTCCTGGATGATCTTGCCGTTGCCGCGGACCGGGCCGTCGAGCCGCTGGAGGTTGCAGTTGACGACGAAGGTGAGGTTGTCCAGACCCTCGCGGGCGGCGATGGACAGCTGGCCGAGCGACTCGACCTCGTCCATCTCGCCGTCGCCGAGGAACGCCCAGACGTGCGACGCGGAGGTGTCGGCGATGCCGCGCGCCTCCATGTACCGGTTCATCCGCGCCTGGTAGATCGCGCCGAGCGGGCCGAGGCCCATCGACACGGTCGGGAACTCCCAGAAGTCCGGCATCAGCCGCGGGTGCGGGTACGACGAAAGACCGTTCGGGAACTTCGACCTCTCCTGGCGGAAGGCGTCGAGCTGGGTCTCGTTCAGCCGGTCGAGGAGGTACGCGCGGGCGTAGATGCCGGGGGAGGCGTGCCCCTGGAAGAAGATCTGGTCGCCGCCGTCGCCCTCGTCCTTGCCGCGGAAGAAGTGGTTGAAGCCGACGTCGTACAGGGAGGCGGAGGAGGCGAAGGTCGCGATGTGACCGCCGACGCCGATGCCCGGGCGCTGGGCGCGCGAGACCATCACGGCCGCGTTCCACCGGGTGGCGTTGAGGACCTTGCGCTCGATCTCCTCGTTGCCGGGGAAGAACGGCTCGTCCCTGGTGGCGATGGTGTTGACGTAGTCCGTGCTGCGCATCTCGGGCACGGCCACGCGCTTCTCGCGGGCCCGCTCGATCAGGCGGAGCATGAGGTAGCGGGCCCGCTCACGGCCCCGCTCGTCGACGGCCGCGTCGAGGGAGTCGAGCCATTCCTGGGTCTCTTCCGGGTCGAAATCCGGGACCTGGCTGGGAAGGCCGCCAATGATGATCGGGTTGCGATCGGATCCGGGAGCCACGCTCTTCCTTCGCTGTTCGGTGGTGCCCACGGGGCCACGGAGTGGTCGGGATGTCCATCGTGTACCCCGCCGACGCCAGACGTCACATTTACCGGGGGGTAACCCCCGGGGGGTGCCCAGGGCCTGTCTCGGGGCCTGTCTTTCGGGTGTCTCCGGCGGTCCGGGTGCGGTCGGGTAGCGGTCTGGTGCGGTCAAATCGCAACCTTACGCTCAACCCGCGCATGCGTTTCGTCCGGGCGTTCGGCAGACTGAAACCGCAGAAGTCCGTAAACCGGGACGAACCATGTGTGCCTGATCACGGAGGAGGGACCGGCGGTGCCGGAAGTTGCGGCGAGACGGCCCCAAACGTCACCGTTTCGGCGGTCTCGGCGGCCGGGTACTTGCGCGATCCGCCCCGGCACGTGTGGACTACGGCCAGCGCCGCGCGCATACGCGTGGCCCACAGCATTTTCCGAATGAGCAGGAGGCAAGCCGTGAGCGCGACCGCGGACCACGCGGAGGAGCGGACCAACCCGGCAGCGAGGCTGGGGTTCGAGCCCGGACAGGTGGTCCAGGAGATCGGCTACGACGACGACGTCGACCAGGATCTCCGTGAAGGCATCGAGTCCGTGATCGGACAGGACCTCGTGGACGAGGACTACGACGACGTCGCCGACGCCGTCGTGCTCTGGTTCCGTGACGAGGACGGCGACCTCACCGACGCCCTGGTGGACTCCATCGGTCTTCTGGAGGACGGCGGCAACATCTGGCTGCTGACCCCGAAGACCGGCCGCGACGGTTACATCGAGCCGTCCGACATCAACGATGCCGCGCAGACAGCGGGTCTCTCCCAGACCAAGAGCATCAGCGTCGCCAAGGACTGGTCGGGCACCCGCCTGGCCGCCCCCAAGCGCTGATCACCACGCTGCGAGAAGCCCCCGCCGGTCCCCCGGCGGGGGCTTTCGTGCGCAGGCCGTAGGGTGGGATCCACCCGGGTTCACCGATACGGCCCAAGGCGATACGGCCCAAGGCGACACGGCCGAGGCCCGGGCTCCGTCGGAAGGGACGCGTACGCGATGGCGATCGAGGTCGGCACCAAGGCCCCGGAGTTCGAGCTCAAGGACAACCACGGCCGGACCGTGCGGCTCTCCGACTTCCGCGGCGAGCAGAACGTGGTGCTGCTCTTCTACCCGTTCGCCTTCACCGGCGTCTGCACCGGCGAACTCCGCGAGCTGCGCGACAACCTGCCGGCGTTCGTCAACGACGACACCCGGCTCCTCGCCGTCTCCAACGACTCCATCCACACCCTCCGCGTCTTCGGCGACCAGGAGGACCTGGAGTTCCCGCTGCTCTCCGACTTCTGGCCGCACGGCGAGGTCTCCCGGGCGTACGGCGTCTTCGACGAGGAGAAGGGCTGCGCGGTCCGCGGCACCTTCGTCATCGACAAGGAGGGCATCGTCCGCTGGACCGTCGTGAACGCCCTGTCGGACGCCCGTGACCTCGGCGACTACCTCAAGGCCCTCGACGCCCTCTGAGCGCCTTGGGAGCGAAACGGGGCCGACACCCTCGGAATCACCGGGCGAATCGACTGTTTCGACCGGGAACCCGTCACTAGGATCCAGTCGTTGATCCGATGCCAACGCACGACTGGGGGCGCTGCCCCTGGAAACCTATGGAGGGACTCGTGGGAGTCAGCCTCAGCAAGGGCGGCAACGTCTCGCTGACCAAGGAGGCCCCTGGCCTCACCGCCGTGACCGTCGGTCTGGGCTGGGACGTCCGCACCACCACCGGTACGGACTTCGACCTCGACGCCAGCGCCATCCTGGTGAGCGAGGCCGGCAAGGTCCGCAACGACCAGGACTTCGTCTTCTTCAACAACCTGAAGAGCGCCGACGGCTCGGTCGAGCACACCGGTGACAACCTCACCGGTGAGGGCGAGGGCGACGACGAGCAGGTCAAGGTCAACCTGGCCGGCGTGCCGGCCGACGTGGCCAAGATCGTCTTCCCGGTCTCGATCTACGACGCCGAGAACCGCCAGCAGTCCTTCGGCCAGGTGCGCAACGCGTTCATCCGCGTCGTGAACCAGGCCGGCGGCGCCGAGATCGCCCGGTACGACCTCTCCGAGGACGCCTCGACCGAGACCGCCATGGTCTTCGGCGAGCTGTACCGCCACGGTGCGGAGTGGAAGTTCCGCGCCGTCGGCCAGGGGTACGCCTCGGGTCTGCGCGGCATCGCGCAGGACTTCGGCGTCAACGTCTGAGTCGAACCGTTCGAACCGTCCGGCGCCGCACCTCCCGTGCGGCGCCGGACGTGCCTCATCGCCACCGGGGAGGAACCGAATCATGGGCGTCACGCTCGCCAAGGGAGGCAACGTCTCCCTCTCCAAAGCCGCACCCAACCTGACCCAGGTCCTCGTGGGGCTCGGCTGGGACGCGCGCTCCACCACCGGAGCCCCCTTCGACCTCGACGCCAGCGCCCTGCTGTGCCAGGCCGGCCGGGTGCTCGGGGACGAGTACTTCGTCTTCTACAACCAGCTCCGCAGCCCCGAGGGCTCCGTCGAACACACCGGCGACAACCTCACCGGCGAGGGTGACGGGGACGACGAGTCCCTCATCGTGGACCTCACCAAGGTGCCGGCCCACTGCGACAAGATCGTCTTCCCGGTGTCGATCCACGACGCCGACAACCGCGGTCAGAGCTTCGGCCAGGTCAGCAACGCCTTCATCCGCGTCGTCAACCAGCTCGACGGCCAGGAGCTCGCCCGCTACGACCTCTCGGAGGACGCCTCCACCGAGACCGCGATGATCTTCGGCGAGCTCTACCGCTACAACGGCGAATGGAAGTTCCGTGCGGTGGGACAGGGGTACGCGTCCGGGCTTCGGGGCATCGCTCTAGACTTCGGGGTCAACGTTTCGTAAAGCCTGTAATTTCACGATGGGGTAGACAGTGATTCTGAAAACCTTCGGCTGGTCGTTCGCGATCACTGTGATCGGCCTGGCCGTGGCGGTGCTCTACGGGGGGTGGGAGGCGTTCGGGATCGTCGCGATCCTCTGCGTCCTCGAGATCTCCCTGTCGTTCGACAACGCGGTGGTCAACGCCGGAATCCTGAAGAAGATGAATGCCTTCTGGCAGAAGATCTTCCTCACGATCGGCGTCATCATCGCCGTCTTCGGCATGCGCCTCGTCTTCCCCGTCGTGATCGTCGCGATCAGCGCGAAGATCGGCCCCATCGAAGCCGTCGATCTCGCGCTGAACGACGCCGACCGCTATCAGCAGCTGGTCACCGACGCGCACCCGTCGATCGCGGCCTTCGGTGGCATGTTCCTGCTGATGATCTTCCTCGACTTCATCTTCGAGGAGCGCGACATCCAGTGGCTGCGCTGGATCGAGCGCCCGCTGGCCAAGCTCGGCAAGGTCGACATGCTGTCGGTCTGCATCGCCCTCGTCGTCCTGCTCATCACCTCGATGACCTTCGCGACCCACGCCCACCAGCACGGCGGCGCGCACGTCGACAAGGCGCAGACGGTCCTGATCTCCGGCATCGCCGGCCTCATCACGTACCTCGTCGTCGGCGGTCTCTCCGGCTACTTCGAGAACAAGCTGGAGGAGGAAGAGGAAGCCGAGCAGGAGGCCGAGGAAGAGGCCAAGCGCACGGGCAAGAAGGTCAGCGTCGTCCAGCTCGCCGGCAAGGCCGCCTTCTTCATGTTCCTCTACCTCGAGGTCCTCGACGCCTCCTTCTCCTTCGACGGTGTCATCGGCGCCTTCGCCATCACCAACGACATCGTCCTGATGGCGCTCGGCCTGGGCGTCGGCGCCATGTACGTCCGTTCGCTGACGGTCTACCTGGTCCGCCAGGGCACCCTCGACGACTACGTCTACCTGGAGCACGGCGCCCACTACGCGATCGGCGCCCTGGCCGTGGTCCTCATGATCACCATCCAGTACGAGATCCCCGAGATCGTCACCGGCGGCATCGGCGTCGCGCTCATCGGCTGGTCCTTCTGGTCCTCCGTCCGCCGCAACAAGCGGCTCGCGGCGGCCGAGGGCGGCTCCGCGAACGACAAGACCGAGGTGCCGTCCGGGGTGTGACACCCCCGGCAGCGAGGAATGCTTCATTGCGGGGCGGCCGGTGCATCCGGCCGCCCCGCAGGCATGTGCGCGGCGCCGACGGCCGCGGTGTTGACGACCAGTGGGGGGTGAAGGCGACATGGCCTTCTGGGACAACCTGTTTCCGGGGAGGGCGGCGCAGTTCGACTCGGGCAGCGCCGCGTCGAACGCGATCGATCTGACGAAACGGCGCCCGACCGTCTCGCTCACGCAGCAGGGCGCCGCCACCGGCAACCTCCGGGTGAACCTCTCCTGGCGGATGCGCACCTCCGACATCGAGGGCCGCTCCCGCCAGAGCGGACGGCTGCTGCGGAACCCCGCGCAGCTCTTCAAGCCCGAGGTCGTCCAGGCCCACACCCAGGGCATGGTCAACGTCGACCTCGACCTGGGCTGCCTCTACGAGCTCGCCGACGGCAGCAAGGGGGTCGTGCAGCCGCTCGGCGGCTTCTTCGGCGACCTGAACGCCGCCCCGTACGTGAAGCTGAGCGGAGACGACCGCTTCGGCGGCTCCTCGGGCGAGACGATCTTCGTCAACCTGGACCACCGGGACGACTTCAAGCGGCTGCTGTTCTTCGCGTACATCTACGACCAGACGCCGGCCTTCGACCGTACGCACGCCAAGGTCACGCTCTACCCGAGCAACGGCCCCCGGATCGAGATCGAGCTCGACGAGCGCGCCCCGCAGGCCCGCTCCTGCGCCGTCTTCTCCATGGAGAACGTCAAGGGCGAGCTGACCGTCCGCCGCGAGGTCCGGTTCGTGTACGGCTTCCAGGCCGAACTGGACCGGCTGTACGGCTGGGGACTCCAGTGGGGCCGCGGCTACAAGACGAAGGCGTGAGCCCTGCCCCGGCCCCCGGCGTCACTGCTGGATGAACTGGGGCCCCATCGGCGGCATGCGGAACTCCGGCGCCGGGTTCTGCTCGGCGGCGGCCACCGGCTGCGGGTAGCCGTACGAGGGGGCCGGGGCGTTCACGGGCTGCTGGGGGTAGCCGTACGCCGGGGCGGGCGCGTTCACCGGCTGCTGCGGGTAGCCGTAGGCGGGCGCGCGGTCCGGCATGGGCGGCACGGTCGGCTGCGGCGGCACCGGGGTGTGGACCACGGTCCGGTCGAGGTCGGGGTCGTGGGAGCCGGTGGCGGGAGAACCGGTGACCGCCCCGGCCTCGGGGAAGACCGGGCCCTGTGCGTCCTGGGCGGCGTCCTGCGCCGCTGCGGCGTCCTCGTCGACCGAGATGCCGAAGTCCGTGGCGAGGCCGACGAGACCCGTCGGGTAGCCCTGACCCACCGCGCGGAACTTCCAGCCGTCCCCGCGCCGGTACAGCTCGCCGCAGATGACCGCCGTCTCCTCGCCGGTCTCCGCCGTCACGTCGAACAGGGCCAGCGGCTTGCGCTCCGCCCCGGCCACCGCGTCGTACAGCAGGATCCGCAGGTCGGAGACGGACCGGAAGGTGCCGCCGTCGGAGGAGGCCGCGATCACCACCCGGTCGACGGACACGTCGAGCCCGGCGAGATCGGCCTCCACGGTGTCCGTCAGGCCCTCGGCGACCCGCTTCTTCGGCAGCCGCCGCACCAGGCCCGAGGGGTGGCGCGGCTGGTTGTAGAAGACGAAGTCCTCGTCGGACCGCACGCGCCCGGACGGCCCGAGGAGCAGGGCGGAGGCATCCACGTCGGGGACCCCGGGGCCCGGGGTCCAGCGGAGCACGGCCCGTACGGCCGCGGTGTCGAGAGGGACGTTGGAGCCCTTCAGCATCGCGTGCGTCATGACCGCAATCCTGCCCTCCCGCCCGACCCGCGGACAACGCGGGGGCACCACCGATACCGGAACGGTGTGACGGATGCCGTCGAGTTACCTGAATTTCATGCACCGAGGGAACTGAGGACACCCATACATACGTACTATTACCGGCCACATGTCATCAGGGCCGGAGAGGCAGACGGGGGACTCACATGCGTCATTTCGGGCACATCCCGGCCGCCGTACAGGCCAGGCTGTTCCACCGGGAGCCGGCCGAGTTCACGGCCGACTCGCCCGCCGGCACGCTCGCCGTGGCCCTGGGCGCCACGCTCTACAGCCCCGCCACCCGCCCCCGGCTGGCCGACGCCGTACGCAAGCAGGCCCGGCGCGGAGTGGTCTCCATGGTGCTCTGCCTGGAGGATTCCATCAGCGACGCCGAGGTCGGGGCGGGCGAGGCCAATCTCGTCCAGACCTTCGCCGACCTCGCCGCCGGGACCGTGACGGACGCCGACACCGCCACGGACCTGCCCCTGCTCTTCATCCGGGTCCGCGAACCGCGCCAGATCACCGACCTCGTCGACCGCCTCGGTGCGACCGTCGCCCTGCTGTCCGGATTCGTACTCCCCAAGTTCACCGAGACCCGCGGCCGCGCCTTCCTCGAAGCGCTCACCCAGGCCGAGCGGACGAGCGGCAGGCGCCTCTTCGCCATGCCCGTCCTCGAGTCCCCCGAGCTCCTCCACCTGGAGACCCGGGCCGAGACCCTCGCCGGGATCGCCTCGATCACCGACAAGCACCGCGACCGCGTCCTCGCCCTCCGCCTCGGCGTCACGGACTTCTGCTCCGCCTACGGGCTGCGCCGCTCGCCCGACATGACCGCGTACGACATCAAGATCGTCGCGAACGTCATCGCCGACGTCGTCAACGTCCTCGGCCGCTCCGACGGCACCGGCTTCACCGTCACCGGACCCGTCTGGGAGTACTTCCGGCAGGGCGAGCGCATGTTCAAGCCGCAGCTGCGCCGCAGCCCCTTCCTCGAAGGCCGCGCCGAGGACCTGCGCACCGCCCTCATCGAGCACGACCTCGACGGCCTGCTCCGCGAGATCGAACTCGACCGGGCCAACGGCCTGCTCGGCAAGACCTGCATCCACCCCACCCACGTGGTGCCGGTGCACGCACTCTCCGTCGTCAGCCACGAGGAGTGGAGCGACGCCCAGGACATCCTGCGGCCCGAGCGGGACGGCGGCGGAGTCCTCCGCTCCGCCTACACGAACAAGATGAACGAGGTGAAGCCGCATCGCGCGTGGGCCGAGCGCATCCTCCTGCGCGCCGAGGTCTTCGGCGTCGCCAAGGAGGACGTCGGCTTCGTGGATCTGCTCACCGCCGGCCTGGCCGGCTGACGAAGGGACGTCGACGACGTGGTGTGGACCGGAACGTGGGTCGCGGAGCGACTGGGCGTCGAACTGATCGGCGACGAGGAGCTGCCGGCCCTGTTGGGCCTCGCACTGCGCCGCAACCCCAAGCGGGCGCACCTGCTGGTATCCAGCGTGCTCGGCAAGCACGTGCCGCAGCGCCCGGCCGTCGTGTACGGCTCCGGCCTCGCGCTCGGCCGGCGCGTCCGCGAGCTCCTCGGCGACGAGGAGGCCGCCCGGTCCGTCGTCCTCGGCTACGCGGAGACCGCCACCGCCCTCGGACACGCCGTCGCCGACGGCCTCGGCCTCGCCCCGTACCTCCACTCCACCCGCCGTCCGGTGGCCGGCGTCGCCCGCGCCGGCGGCTTCGAGGAGTCCCACTCCCACGCCACCTCGCACCTCCTGCTGCCCGAGGACCCCAAGCTCCTCGCGGGCGACGGGCCGCTCGTCCTCGTCGACGACGAGTTCTCGACGGGCAACACGGTCCTCAACACCATCCGCGCCCTGCACGAGCGCTACCCGCGCGACCGGTACGTCGTCGTGGCCCTCGTCGACATGCGCTCCGCCGCCGACCTCGGCCGCCTGGACGCCTTCGCGACGGAGATCGGCGCCCGCGTCGACCTGATCGCCGGCGCCGCCGGCACGGTCCGCCTCCCGGACGGCGTCCTGGAGAAGGGCCAGGCCCTGGTGGCGGAACACGAGCGCGCGACCCCGGTGCCGCACCCCCGCGCACCGCGGGAGGCACCCGTACGGGTGGAACTCGACTGGCCCGCAGGACTCCCCGACGGCGGCCGCCACGGCTTCACGCCCGACCACCGGGACCACCTGGAGGAGGCCCTGCCGGGGATGGCGGGGAGACTGGCGGAGGCGCTGGGGGGCCGGCCCGACGCCCAGGGACAGACCGAGGAAACGACCGCGGCGCGGGGCGGGGCCGCGCAGGGCGGGGCCGAGCAGGGCCTGCAGCGTCCTGCCGCGCAGGGCGGGGCCGAGCAGGGCCTGCAGCGTCCTGCCGCGCAGGGCGGGGCCCAGCAGCCCGAGCAGCCCCTGAACCGCCGCGCCGAGCAGGCCGGCCAGGCCTCGGCCCGTCCTGCCGAGCGGGGCGGGGCCCAGCAGGCCGAGCAGCCCGAGCAGGCCCCGGACCGTCCCGCCACGCCGCCTGCAGGGCTCCGGCCCCGGCCCCGGATCCTCGTCCTCGGCTTCGAGGAGCTGATGTACGCGCCGCTGCGCCTCGGCACCGCCCTGGAGGACGCCGGTCACGACGTCCGCTACTCCACCACCACCCGCTCGCCCGTCCTCGCCGTCGACGACCCCGGCTACGCCATCCGCACCCGGCTCGCCTTCCCCGCCCACGACGACCCCGCCGACGGACCCGGCGAGCGCTACGCGTACAACGTCGCGGGCGCGGGCTTCGACGCCGTCGTCCTCGTCGTCGACTCCGCCGCCGACACCCCGGCCCTGCACGCCCAGGACGGCCTGCTCGCCCAGCTCGCCGCGCACATCCCGCGCGTCGTGCTCGCGGTGATCCCGTCCTACACGCCCACGGTCACCCCCACGGTCACCCCCACGGACTCCGTCACCGAAGCTCCCGAAAGGAGCTCCATGCTGCCCGAGCCCCTCCGCGGCCCCGCCTTCTCCTCGTACGCACCCGAAGAGGTCGGCTGGCTGCTCCAGGACCTCTCGGACGTCGAACTCGAGGCCCCCACCGAGGAACGGGAGGAGGCCATCCAGAGCGGCGGCGCGCACTACGCCGAGTCGCTCCCCGTCGAGTACCAGCCCAGCGAGCGCTACCAGGAGCTCTTCCAGGCCGCTCTGGAGAGCTCCGCCGCCCGGATGGCGCGCGCCGTCGGCACGGTCACGGAGACCGTCCTCGCCGAGCGCTCCGCCCGCCCGGTCCTGGTCTCCCTCGCGCGGGCCGGCACCCCGGTCGGCGTCCTCATGCGCCGCTGGGCGCAGGCCCGCCACGGCCTCGACCTCCCGCACTACGCCGTCTCCATCGTGCGCGGCCGCGGCATCGACGCCAACGCGCTGCGCTGGCTCGCCGCCCACCACGACCCGGCCGACGTCGTGTTCGTCGACGGCTGGACCGGCAAGGGCGCCATCACCCGCGAACTCGCGGAGGCGATCAAGGAGTTCGAGGGCTTCGACCCGGAGATCGCGGTCCTCGCCGACCCCGGCTCCTGCGTCCGCACGTACGGCACCCGCGAGGACTTCCTCATCCCCTCCGCGTGCCTCAACTCCACGGTCTCCGGACTGATATCGCGTACGGTCCTCCGCTCCGACCTCGTCGGACCGAACGACTTCCACGGCGCCAAGTTCTACCGCGAACTGGCCGAGGCCGACGTCTCCGTGGCCTTCCTCGACGCGGTCGCGGCCCGCTTCGACGAGGTCGCGGCGAGCGTCGACACGGACGTCAAGGAGCTCCTGGCCGCCGACCGCACCCCCACCTGGGAGGGCTGGGCGGCCGTCGAGCGGATCAGCGAGGAGTACGGCATCCACGACGTCAACCTGGTCAAGCCGGGCGTCGGCGAGACCACCCGCGTCCTGCTCCGCCGCGTCCCCTGGAAGATCCTCGCCAAGCGGGGCGCCGAGGCCGACCTCGCGCACGTCCGGCTGCTCGCGGAGCAGCGCGGCGTACCGGTCGAGGTCGTCGACGAACTCCCGTACAGCTGCGTGGGACTGATCCACCCCCAGTACACGAGAGGCGCGACAGGCGCGGACGGAAAGGCGGTGGTGTCCCAGTGAGTACGTCCACGAGCACGAGCACGTCCACGAGCACGTCCAGGGGCAAGACCCTGGTCGCGAGCGACCTCGACCGCACCCTCATCTACTCGACCGCGGCCCTCGCCCTCGGCATGCCGGACGCCCAGGCGCCCCGGCTGCTGTGCGTCGAGGTCCACGAGTCCAAGCCGCTCTCGTACATGACCGAGGACGCGGCCGAACTCCTGGCGCGGCTGACCGCCGAGACCGTCTTCGTCCCCACGACGACGCGGACGCGCAAGCAGTACCAGCGCATCCAGCTCCCGGGCACCGCACCGGCGTACGCGATCTGCGCCAACGGCGGGCACATCCTCGTGGACGGCGTCTCCGACCGCGACTGGCACGAGTCCGTGCTGCGCAGGCTGGGCGACGAGTGCGCCCCGCTCTCCGAGATCCGCGCCTACCTCACCGCCACGACGGACCTGTCCTGGGTGCGCAAGCACCGGGTGGCGGAGGACCTCTTCGCGTACCTCGTCGTCGAGCGGGAGCGGCTCCCCGAGGACTGGCTGGACCGCTTCGGCGGCTGGGCGGGCGAGCGCGGCTGGACCGTGTCGCTCCAGGGCCGCAAGGTGTACGCCGTACCGAAGCCGCTCACCAAGAGCGCGGCCGTCCGCGAGGTCGCCCGCCGCACGGGCGCGACGCTCACCCTGGCGGCCGGGGACTCCCTCCTCGACGCCGACCTGTTGCTCGCCGCGGACCGGGCCTGGCGCCCGGGCCACGGCGAGCTCGCCGACAGCGACTGGACGGCACCCCACCTCGACGTCCTCGCGGAGCGAGGGGTGGCGGCGGGGGAGGAGATCCTGCGCCGCTTCAGGGCGGCGGCAGCTTCCTAGCCGCAGCAGCCCCCACCGCAGCAACCACCGCCGCCACCGCCTTGCGCGGGGGCGGCGGAGTTGCTTCCGCCGACGGCGACGGCCGACAGCAGCTTCACGGTGTCGTCGTGCCCGGCGGGGCAGGAGGCGGGAGCGGAGGACTCGGCCATGGGACGGCTGAGCTCGAAGGTGTCACCACAGGTGCGGCAGCGGTATTCGTAACGAGGCATGGGAACAGGCTAGCGGCGGGGAGAGCGGGGGAGCAGGGGCGGCGCGGAGCCGACCGGCCGCGGGAACCGCCCGGGCCGACCGCCCTCAGTGCCCGGCGCCCCGCTCCTCCCGGATGAGGCCGACGACATGGGCGGCCGAGGCGCGGACGGCCTCCAGCTCGGTCAGGAAGTGCCAGTAGTCCGGGTGGCGGCCCTCAAGGGAGCCGATGGCCCGGTCGAGCCGGCCGACGGCCTCGTCCAGGGGCCGGGCGTGGCGCGGGTCGGGCGTGTTCCGCCCGGCCATCGCGAGCCGCTGGGCGTCCCGTACCGCGAACCGCGTGCGGTCGATCTCCGCCGTGGGGTCCTTCGCGACGGCGTCCAGGCGGCGCAGCCGGTCCCCGGCGGCGGAGACGGCCTCGTCGGTCGAGTCGAGGAGCGCGCGGGCCGTGGAGAGCAGCGAGGTCGCGTCGGGCCAGCGCTGCTCGGCCCGTGCGTTCCCGGCCTCGGCGAGCCGCTCCCCGGCCTGCCGGAGGCTCGCGACGGCCTGCTCGGGCACGTGCTGGAGGTCCTGCCAGCAGGCGGCGGAGTACCGCCGGCGCAGCTCGGAGAGGACGGGCTCGACGCCTCCGGCGCGGGTGGTGAGGGCCTCGGCACGGGTACGCAGCGACACGAGGCGCTTGTCGATCTCGGCGGCCCGCTCGGGCAGTCGCCCGGCCTCGGCCCGTACGGCCTCGGCGTCCCGCAGCACCCGGTCGGCGCGCTGGAGCGTCTCGGCGACGCCGTGGCGCCCCGCGCCCTCGTTGAGGCGGGTCAGCTCGGGCCCGAGCGCGGCGAGCCGAGCGGCGAGGTCATCGGCGCGCAGCCCACGCTCCCGTACGGCATCCAGGGCACCGCTCGCGCCCCGCAGCGCCTGCCGGGCCCGCTCGACGGCGGGCGCGAGCCGGGCGAGCTGGGTCTCGGCGCGCCCGAGGAGCGGAGCGAGACCTTCCTCGAACCGATCCAACTCGCCCTTGACGCGATCGAGCTCCTCCTTGGCCCGGGTCAACTCGGAGCGGGCGCGCGAGGCGGTGGCGGCATCCAACTCGTCCCGGTCGAGATCATGCGCATCGACGGCACCGATGTACACATGACTGACCTCGTCGATCCGCCGCCCGAGCGCCTCGAACCCGTCGACGGCGCGACGCGCCTCGGGGGAGCTGTCCACGGCGGTGATCGTCTCGATGGAGATGCGGAGCCCGCGCTGGGCGGTGTCGAGCTCGTAGAAGGAGGCCGCGGCGGCGTCCTTGGCGGCCTGGGCCTCGGCCCGCTGCCCCTCCCCGCGCCCACCGAACCAGCGGCGGGTCCCGCCGCCCGCGAAAGCCTGCGGAAGGAGTGCGCCCACGAGCAGGGGCAACGCGAGCGCCAGCCGGAACGCGGAGGAACCCCTGGGCGCCGATGTGCCCCTAGCGTCGCTCTCCGCCACCTACTGCTCCCCGTGCTGTGTCCGCCGTGCCCGGTCAGGCTTCATTCTCCCACCCGGTAATGACGAACACACGGCCGTATCAGTTCACCGTACGAACGACGACATCCCCGTTGTCGCTGCGAAGACTCACGACGTGCCCACTGCCGTCACGACGCGGTACATCGACACGTACGTCACCGTTCCCACTGTCGGCGGAGGCGGTGTACTCGGCCTTCGGCAGGGCCACGGTGACGTCCCCGTTGTCGGTGACGACGTCGACCTTGCGGGGAACGGCACCGAGGGCGATGTCGACGTCCCCGTTGCTGCCCCGCACGGAGACCTCGGCCGAGGTCACGGACCCCTCGACATCCACATCCCCGTTCTCGCTCCCGAGATCGAGCACCCCACTGATGTTCCGCACCCGCACGTCCCCGTTGTCGGAGCGCACCTTGAGAGGCGTGGTGAACCCCTCGGCGGTCACGTCCCCGTTGTCGTCGTCGACGGTGACGGCGACCCCGCGGGGCACCTGGATCCGGTGCACGGCCGAACAGCTGGCCGCGACGGCATCGCAGTCCACCCGCAGGGTGAGCCGCCCGTCGACCAGCTTCCAGCTGGCCTCGGGCCCGGACCCCATGAACACCCACCCGTCGACCTGCCGCTCCACCCGCACGCCGTCGACATCGGCGGGCGTGATCACAAGCCGCGAGTCGTCCGAGTCGACGGTGAGCGCGTCCCCACCGAACGCGAACGTCTTCCGCTCCACCGGCGCATCCTCGGGCTCGGCCGCACACCCCGCGAGTGCGAGCACGACGACACAGGAAACGAGCAGCGCACGGGACGTGCGGCGTACGGCCATGACGACGAAACCCCCAGAAGCGACACCTAAGATCCCCCCGAACCTAGAACCCCACCACCCCCCACCACGATCCGGCGACCCACCGCCCCGGGGGTGGGGCTACCCCCCCGGACCCCCATCCATTTGCGGCACCCACCCACCGGCCATGTAGGCTGTTGCCTCCTCCACGGGTGCGTAGCTCAGGGGTAGAGCGCTGCTCTTACAAAGCAGATGTCGGCGGTTCGAAACCGTCCGCGCCCACCAGTGCAAAGGCCCCCAGTCGATCTTGACTGGGGGCCTTTGACATCTACATCTGACATCAACGTCCATGGTCACCGGGGCCCTGGTCCCCGGGGAGCGCGGGCTGCGGTGCCGTCGAAGGGGGAACGGTGGAGGACGTTTTCGACACGACCGGGAGACCGCCGAAAGGCTGGATGCACGCCATCTTCCACGGAGGTCCGTACGGGGAGGACGTGGGCCGCTGCATTCCTGGCCCTCCCGCGCCGGAAACCCTCGCGGTGCCGCTGGCCGGGGGCGGTGTCCACACGTACCGCCTGTGGACGGTGGGCTCGTGGTCCGATCCGGAAGATCCCATAGCCGTCTACAACCCTGACGGACCCCCTGTACCGCCACCTCTCCTGACCGGCCAGGAGAAGGAGTGGCTCCGGGACAGGCATCAGAAGGAGGGACTCGGACCGCTCAAGCTTGTCGCGCTGGCCACCAGCGGACGGCTGGTCCGTGACCCCGACGCCCCCACCATCGAGGCGATGCTTGCCGAGCTGCGGCATAGGGAGCACCTGCTTCTCCAGCGGCTGACTGGCCACGATGAGGGCGACTGGTACATCCAAGTCCTGCTCGATGAGGACGACACCTACAAGGTGGTTGACCAAGCGGGTACGGCAGCTGAGCGCGAGGGGGCGCGGTCGACTTCCCAGACAGCAGTCCGTGATGCCGTCCTCCGCTGGGCAGCCGATCAGTCGAGCTGGCGAACTGCACTTGAAGGACCTAAGCCCGGGGACGGCTCCTGAGCAGCCGATCCATGTGGCTCACGGCCTCACGCTGTGTGTCCTGGACGACGTGGGTGTAGACGTTCATGGTCACGGCGATCTGGCTGTGCCCGAGGATCTCCATCACGACGCGGGGCGGAACGCCGACGGCGGTGAGGAGCGTCGCCGTACCGTGCCGGGCGTCGTGAAGCCGGACGACGCGGAGGTCGGCGTTCTTCGCGACGCGGGTGAACGAGCGGTAGAGGTTGCGCGGCTCGATGGGCTGGCCGGTGCGAGTGGTGAAGACGTACCCGGTTTCGGTCCAGTTCTCCCCAGCACGCTCGCGGGCAGCGGCCTGCTTGAGGCGCTGCCACCGAAGCGGCGCGACGCAGATCGCGGGGAGCGGAAGCGTCTGCTTGCGCCGGCGTCCCTTGGGATCGTCCTCGTACACCTCCCCGGCGACCCGCTGACGCTGAGTCCTGACTCGGATCTCCCGCTTGTCGAGGTCGACGTTCTCCCAGCGGAGGCCGACGACCTCACCGCGGCGGAAGCCGAGGGCGATCGCGAGCACGAAGGCGGCGTACAGCGGGTCCTTCCGGCCGGCGGCGAGGAAGTCGAGCGTCTCGTCGAGCGACCAGGGGGAGAGCTCCCGGGCGGCGACGGTCGGCGGCTCGACGAGCGTGGCGACGTTCCGGGTCACCAGCTCCTCACGGCAGGCCGCGGTGAGGGCGGTGCGCAGCACGCGGTGCGACTCCTTGGCCGTGGCAGCGCTGGTCTTCTTCTCCACCTGGACGAGGAAGCGGCGGACGTCGGCCACGCTCAGGGACTCCAGCCGCTTGGAGCCGATCAGCGGGACGAGGTAGAGCCGGACGTGCACCTCGTACTTGGCGGCGGTGGTCTTCTTGCGGCGAGGCTTGACGATGTTGTCGAGCCAGTACGGCAGCCACTCGGAGAGCTTCATCGAACGGGTCGGGACGGGAATGCCGTTGTCGACCTTGTCGAGGAGCGCGCGGCGCTTGGCGTCGCACTCGGCCCAGGTCTTGCCGTACGCGAACTTGCGGGCCCGCGTGCCGTCGGGCTGGAGGACGTAGACGGCGGCCTGATAGCGGCCGTCGGACCGCTGGGTGATGGTGCCGGCTCCGTTGGGATTGCGCTTGCGCTGGGCGCCCATCAGGCAGCCTCCTCGATCTGGTTGTCGATGAAGTCCCGGACGGCGTCGGCGGGAACGCGGCGCGACCGGCCGATGGTGAGGGAGACCAGACGGCGGGATCGGATGAGGTCGTAGACGGTGGAGCGACCGAGCTTGAGTCGTGCCATGACCTCCGGCACGGTCAGCAGCTCAGCGGTGGCGGTGGTCATGCTGCGACTCCTTCCAGGGCGAGTTGGTCGCGTAGGGCTTCACGGGCGGTCTCGCGGTTGATCTGGATGTCCCGGGCGATGGATGCGGCGAGGGCGGCCTCACCGGGGGAGTGGCCCTGACCGGCGTAGGCCCAGGAGGTGAG
The DNA here is from genome assembly GCF_014203895.1 of Streptomyces nymphaeiformis. GTDB lineage: Bacteria > Actinomycetota > Actinomycetes > Streptomycetales > Streptomycetaceae > Streptomyces > Streptomyces nymphaeiformis. The sequence goes on from NZ_JACHJY010000001.1 coordinate 702,747, forward strand.
GACGAGGACGGTGTCCGGGGCGATGTCATCCAGGCCGCGAGCGGTCCGTTCCTGAGCGGCGCGGTACTCGGCCCGGGTCTCACGGAGTTCGGTGAGGGTGGTCGAGTACTGCCGGGACTTGGTGGAGAAGTGACCGCGGAAGCCGAGCATGTGGGCCCAGGCGAGGAGCCGGCGGTCGGGGTAGAGCGGGTCGAGGTCGAAGCAGGCTTCGACGAGACGACGGGTGTGGTCGGGGACGCCGAGGAGGACCAGGGCCTCACGGTTGCCGATGCGACGGTCGAGGCTGCCGGTGGTCTCGGCGGCCTTGGTGGCGTACTTGGCAATGTAGGAGGCGACGGCCTGTTCGGTGATGTCGGAGCCGTTGCCGAAGGCTCTGACAGGCCGGATGTCGAGCTGGGTGCCCCAGCGGAGGCGGCGTAACGGCTGATCGCCGGCGGCGGGGACGGCGACGGTTGTGTACGCGTGGATGGCGGCGGCGCGGATGGCGTCGGCGAGGCGTTCGGTGGTCGCCCATGACGGCGGAGGGGAGTCGGGACCGTCGGGGCCGTCGATGCGGACAACGGCGTGGAAGTGGACGGCGCCCCGCTTCTGGAACTCGGCGACCTTCCCGTACGAGATCCGGGCGACCTCCTTCAGATCCCTCTGCGAGAGGCCGGCTACGGCGGCGACCTCCCGACGGAGTCGAGTCGTGAACCGCTGCCAGAGCTGCCCGGCGTGGTTGTTGAAGAGGACGGCGGCGGCGTAGTCGTACGACTCGGGGTCGAGCGGCGTGCCGAGGGCGGCGTCGTTCTCGGCGTGGCGGACCCCGCAGCGACAGGGCCGGGTGCCGGGGCGGTTGTGGACCGGCCCGAAGGACGGGGCGGTGAGGGTGAGGAAGACGCGGGGGTGATCGCGGACGGCGGCGGGGATGTCCCGGGCGCTGTCTCCGGCGAGGCCGGCGCGGATGAGGTGGTACGTGTCGCCCGCGTACGTCCACGCGCAGGCGGGGCAGCGGGAGGCCCGGCGGTTGCCGCAGGCGATGCGGAGCCGGGCGCCCGGTTCGGTGTCGGTGGAGTAGCGGTGGAGGGTCTCGCCGGTGGTCTTGTCCCGGGTGAGAGTCCAGCCGGTGAGGTGGATGGGGTGGGAGCAGCCGCCGGTGCGGTGGATCTGCTCCTTCCAGCGGTCGAAGCCGGGGGACCCGGCCACCCGGAGCATGTCGCCCAGGGTGACGGCGTCGAACCCCGCCGCCGAGGCGGCTGGGACGGTCATCATGGAGTGCTTCCTTCTAGTTCTGAGAGCTGGGTAGGAGCGGGGCTTCCGGGCGGCGGAGACTTGGCGGTTGAGCCGCCCGGAGGCCCGACTAGCGGCGCCGCTGCTGGCCGTTGAGGAGCGAGCGCAGGACGACGGCGCACACGGCGACCGAGACGGCGGTGACGGCGACGGCGAGGAGCATGGAGACCAAGACCGTGCCGACGACCAGGACGGCTCCGGCGCCGCCAGCGACCACGACCGCCAGGCCAGCCGGTGTGAGGCGCAGAGTCGAGGACGGCGCCGGGACCGGAACAGGGGCCGGGGCGTGGTGGTGGCTGCAGACCGCCATATCGGCCGTGTGGCGGGGCGTGATGTCGGCGGCGGTCGGCTGGATGAGCGGAGCGACGAGGCCGGTCGGGAGCGGGTTGACCGGGATGCGCGGCTGGAACATAACGGTTCTCCCTACTTGCTGATCGTGTTGTCGATGAGCGGGGCGAGGACGCTGTCGGCGAGGAGGTAGCCGCCGAGGAGGATCACGGCGACGAGCCACCAGGGCGGACGGATGAGCTTGATGCCGAGGCCGCCGACGACGATCAGGGCGAGCCAGAGCGGGACGTCCATGACGCGGTTCTCCTTCGGGTCAGCGGGGCTGGCAGCGGTGGGTGCGGGCGGCGAGCTGGGCGGCGGAGGAGCTGGAGTAGTCGGCGGACCAGCCGCAGCGGTCGGCGGTGCAGACGGCGGCGTACTTGGTGCGGCCATGGCGGTCGCGGTGGGTGCCGATCTGCACCGGTCCAATCCGCATCACGGAGTGGAAGTGATCGCGGGCGGGCATCGAGTTCTCCTTTCAGGCGAGTTGGGCGGCGATGGCGTGGGCCATCAGGGGCGGGACGCCGAGGCGGGCGCGCAGGGTGTCGGCGTCGATCGGGTAGCCGGTGCGGGCGCGGTAGTCGTCGGCGACTTTCCGGGCGTGAGCGACGAGTGCCGGCGGTACGGCCACGGGGGCGGGCTCAGGTGCGGGTTCCGGGACCGACGCCGGCTTTGGAGAGGGGAGGGCCGGGGCGGCGGCGATCTCGGGCTCCGGCTCGACCACGTCATCCCGCTCGACGACCGCTTCCACGGCCGAGGGCTGCTCGGTGTCCCTGTCGGGTTTGGCAGGCTGGGCGACCGCCGGATGCCCGGGGGAGTGGACAAGAAGGGTCCCACCGAGGAACGCGAGGGCGGGCCAGCCCGCGACGAGGATGCGCAGCCAGGCGGGAACATGGCCGAGGTCGAGGAGACCGGCGGTGGCGACGTTCGCACCGAGCGACGCGGCCAGGGCGACCATGAACCACGTCCAGGCCGAGTGGGCAGGCTCACCGGCAGCTCGCGAGGTCCGCAGCCGGTGCCAGGCGGCGACGAGCAGAAGATCCACGGAGACGGGGTAGGCCCAGGCCTTCCAACCGGACTGTCCGGCAGCCGCAGCCAGGTCGTGGAGGTGAGCGAAGGACAGGGCGCCGGCGATCACGGCTTGTACGAGGACGGCGTCCGGTCGGCGGATGGGACGCATCGGAGGGTCCTCCTTCCGGTTTCGGGCATGGACGGGGTAGGGACCTGGCGTGAAGCGGTCACGCCGCCGTCGAGCGAGGGGATTCAGGCGATCGCAGGAGCCGTGACGGTCGAGGGCGCCGCGGCTTTACCCAGAGGCGGAAGGACGGGCCGGAAGGCGTCCAGCGCGGGGATCTCGGGCGTGCGGTGGGCGTGGGAGTTCGCGATGTTCACGGCCCGCCGGAGCGTGAGGTGGGGAGTCCGGATGCGGACCCACCCACCGGAGGAGTCACCGGCGACAGCAGTGCCGGGCCGGTCAGTGCGGATCTGGACCGTGGCGAGCACGGCATCGGGGGCGATGTCGCCGAAGGCCATGTTGGCGGAGGTCTCGTCGTTGACGCGGTGAGCGGTCCGGCCGGTGAGCTGGGCACGGAGCATGGTGATGCCCTTGCCGAGCTCGGAGCCGAAGCGCTGCCCGCAGATCTCCAGGTAGATGCCGGCGGCCCGGCCGAGCTGGGCGAGCCGGACGAGGGAGGTGATGATCTGATCCCGCCGCTTCTCCTCCTCCTTCGTGGCAAAGAGGGCGAGTTCGGCGACCTCATCGACCAGGAGCACGATCGGCGTCGGCCGCAGGTGATCGGGCAGGTCCCAGATATCGGCGGTGATCTCCGCATCCGGCAGGTCTGCACTCAATCTCTGTTCGCGTCGGATCAGTTGATAGACGCCCTCCATGTGCTCGACGAGGGCGTCGAGGAGGTCGGCAGCTGCATCAGGGTTGTCGGCCAAGGCGGTGAACCGTCGGGCGAGCGGGGCGAGTTCGACTCCCTGCTTGCAGTCGATCCCGACGAGGGCGACATCCAGCGTGGCGAGCGCGGCGACGAGGTTGCGCTGATAGACAGACTTCCCGGACTGGGTGGCACCGACGTTCAGCGCGTGCGGGGTCTGGCGGTAGTCGCGGTAGTAGACCTCCCCGTCCTCCCGCATGGCGACCGGAACGCACATGACCCCACCACGGGCAGCCGCGGGCATCTGCACCCGCTTGAGAACGTCGTACCCGGTCATCCGCAGCTCGACCACACCCGAGCGGACCTCCCGAGCCGTGACGTTCCGCATGACGAACGAGTGCCGGAGCCGGTCCGAGGCAGCGGAGAAGTCGAACGCGTCCTGACCGGGCCGCAGCTTCACCCGCAGTACGAGCCCGGTACGCGTCGGCCGTAGCCGCAGAATCCGGGGCGCTCGCGACTCGGGGATGGGCCGGCCGGTCATCCGGGCCAGCGCCAGGCGCCAGCGCGAGGGCGGGACGGTCAGCCCACACGCGTCCATGACCGACGCGTACCGGGCGAGGATCCGCACCACGGCGATGACGACGCCGAAGCTCATCCAGTACCAGGCCGGACGCAGCCACCGCAGCAGCAGCGCGACCGAGGCGACCAGGGCGAGGGTGACCGTTAAGGCGGTCATGGGTCAGCCGACCTTCGCGGCGGCGAGCGAGGTGACGGCGACGGCGCGGAAGCTGATGCCGTGGCGCTTCTGGCCGTTGAACTCGTTCTCCCACGGCCGGGCGACGACGCCGGTCAGGGCGACCGGGGTACCCATGGACAGCTCCTCGGAGATGCCGGTCTTGGGCACGGTCAGGTTGAGGATCTCGGCGTTGCCGTCCATGACGAACATGACGTCGACCGTCATCAGTGGCGCACCGGTGTCCCGGTCGGTGGCGATCTCGCCGGTCTGGCGGTTGGCGATCTTCGGGGCCGGGGGCTGGGCCACCATCACCATCGCGGCGGAGGTGTCGACGGGGATCTGACGCACAGTGGATCACTCCTATATAGAGGTTGGGCTCATTCACTCCTGTATAGGAGTGACATGAAGAAGAGTGCACCACTCCTGTACATGAGTCAACCCGCCGCGGAAGGAAACCGCAGCGGGCTGAGGGAAGTTGAGCGTGCGTCAGTCGGTCGCGGGGATCCGGTACTGGAAGACGAACTGGTCAGCGGCCATGAGGGTGTCGCAGACCTCCACGACCCGCCCCTTCTTCGTCACGGCATCGCGTAGCAGGTGCACCACAGGAGCCCCAGGACTGAGAGCGAGCTCAGACGCCTCAGCCTTAGCGGCCGGCCGAGCCTGAAGGGTCTCCACGAACTCGGCGAAGGTGTGGCCGTGGTCTTCGAGCCGGGCGTAGATGCCACCGGGGCCCGGGTTCTCGGCGAACAGCTCGGGGATGTCCTTCACGACGTCCCACGGCAGGTACGACGAGGCGGTCTCGACGGGTGTCCCGTTCCGGAAGTACAGCCGACGCCGGGCAAGCACCTGCGTCCCCGCGTCGACGCCGAGCCGTTCGGCGATGTCCGCCGATGCCTCCATGGGCCCGATGTAGAGGACGCTCACCTTGGCCGTGGCGCCGGACTGCTCGGACTCGGCGAGGTAGGCAGCCTTACCGCCTCGCCGGTGAGAAGCGCGGAACCGATCCGAAGACCGGAGCCGTACGGGAGGCCGATCCTTCACGATCGAGCCCTTGCCGTGCCGGGTCTCGACGAGCCCGCTGGCCCGTACCTCCACCATGGCCTTACGGATGGTCCCGCCGGCGACCCCGTACCGCTCGACGAGCTCGGACTCGCTGGGCACCATGTCACCGGCCTTCAGCACGCCGGACCGGATCTGCTGAACGATCTCGTCGGCGATCTGCACGTACCGAGGTACGGCTCTGCCGGCTCCTACTGGAGTTCCCACGGTCCTACCCACTCTCCTATGCTCCTGTACATGAGTAACGGGAGCGCGGGAACAAAGTCAACGCCACTCCACTCGGTGTCCGTGGCCGGAGCGGTAGTGCGCGAAGACGGCCGCCTCCTGGCCATCCGCCGAGCGGACAACGGCACGTGGGAGCTCCCGGGCGGAGTGCTCGAACTCACCGAGGCGCCAGAGGCGGGCGTAGCCCGCGAGGTCCTGGAGGAGACGGGCATCCACGTCGAGGTGGACGAACTGACGGGCGTCTACAAGAACACCACCCGCGGCATCGTCGCCTTGGTCTTCCGCTGCAAGCCCTCAGGCGGCACCGAGCGAACCTCAGATGAGTCCACCGCGGTCGATTGGCTGACGCCGGCCGAGGTCGAGGAGCGCATGGCGGAGGTCTACGCGATCCGCCTCCTGGACGCCCTGGACGAAAAAGGCCCCCACGTCCGAAGCCACGACGGCCGCCAACTGATCAGATGACTCGGGAGGAAGCGATTCTCCTCATCCAGCGCCTCATGAACGCAGAGGCCCCCGAGGACGAGTCCTCCGAGATACTGGCAGCCCTCAAACGAGGCCTGGCCTGCCCGCACATCAGCGACTACATCTTCTGGGACTCAGACCCCGAGCTGACTCCCGAGAAGGTGGTCGACAGGGCCATGGCCTACAAGCCGATCGCCCTCTGAGGCCAGTGCGGTAAGACTTTCTCTACTTCATCAAGACCCGCGCACGGCGCGGGAGCGCGCCGCCTTTACGGCGGGACCGCCGCCACTGTCTTCGCCAGCGGCGGCCCCGCCCGGCGACGCGCCACGTGCGGCGGGCAGTCGAGAACCCATCACATACCAGAGCGGACAACTTGGCGGACTACGCGAAGCGCGGCGTAGCAGGACAGCCGCGGGTCAAAGATGATGCCTCCGGCGGGGGCGCTCCGACTCCGGGATGGCGGGGGCTCCGCGGGCGGGGGCCGGTCGTGGGTTGTTGCGGTGGGGAGCTCCCATCCCGTCTGCCATCGACCCAGGCAAAGCCGAGCAGACACGGCACCGGGCGTCCAGGTCGTTCGTACAGTGGCGCGCTCCACCTGGACGCCCGGCACCGCGCCTGCTCCACGGTGTGTGGGTCGACGGCAGACGGGATGGGAGCCGGGGCGGGTTTCAGCTGAGGCGGTCGGTACGGTGCAGCTCTCGGAGCGAGCAACAACAGGGGCAGCCATGGGCACAGACGCACCACATCACGAGTTCCAGGTGGGCGACGTTCTACGAGTCAGCTGCCCGCCGGCGGAAGGCCGAGTGGTCGAGGTGTCCCGCTTTCACGCATCGGTTGAGTGGCCATGGGCCGAGATCGATCAGCAGTCTCAGTTCAAGTGGAACGGGCAGAGGGCCTTCGGGATGTCGCCCGACTCTTCAGACTGGACCATGAGCCTGTTCAAGACTGATCCTGAGCCATGGAACTTGCGCGTCGGTGACAGTTGCCTTGTAGGCATACCCGAGACGCTGGTGCGGATCATCGATATCGGACGCTACGACCCTCCGCAGGATGTCGGCTGGCTTCCCCGCCCTCACACGATGCTGGTCGTCGTGCCTGCCGACTACCCGGATGAGGCTCTTTCCGAGGACGACGGAGACACGATCGACCTTGAATCAGCGGCACCCGTGACGATCGAGCTGGTGTCTCGGAGCTGATCAGGGCAGCCTTTCAGCACCCGGGGCGCACCCGGGGTGAGTGTCTAATTGCGTGACAACGCCGACGAACAACGGCGGACGAGCGCGAACGTCTGCGGACCATCAGTGCAGGTGAGAGGCGCAACAGTCCAGGGGAGCGCCCTCACTTGAGTTGCTTCGGGACGAAGAGGTCCTCACTCAAGGTCTCAACGTCACGCTTCCGCCGGCGCGGCGTGCTCTGGTCGACGGCATGGCGGCGTGACTGAGGCCGGTGGGTGCGACGAGGCATACGCGTGCGTGATCGGTCGGCGCACCCGCCGTCGTGGCTGACCGTCGCCGACCGAGGATCAGACACTCCCGGCGCAGGTCAGCACAGCAACCGCTACCAAGAAACCTGAGCTTCCGAGCTGAGATACCAAGTGCGTCGGCGCATGCGAAGCCCGTAGCATGCCGCCCATGGTGACTGCGACTGTCCGCGAGTGGAGCGACGAGGAGGGGTGGGGTGTGCTCGACTCCCCCGAGACCCCCGGGGGCTGCTTCGGCCACTACTCCGACATTCAGGCGCCCGGCTTCCGCACCCTGTCGCCCGGGCAACAGGTGGACCTCAAGTGGGAGGCTCCGGGCTTCAAACAGGACGGATACGACTACCGCGCGGTCAGCATTGTGCCTCGGCGTGCCTGACATCCACAGCTGACATCAACAACGCTGGACGGGCGCATACGCCGGCATCCCTGTCCAGCCGTCGCATCCGCCGACATCAGCCGCCGGAGCAGACTCGGAGCGAACTTGTAAAGCGAGGGTCGTCGGTTCGGATCCTGCCGGGTCCCCATGTCGAAGGCCCCGAACCGACTACGGTTCGGGGCCTTCGACATGGGGACATCAGGTGCTAAGAAATACTGCTTCATCCTCGCCACAACGCGAATTACGACTTAAGCAGGCCCAGCGTTACCTGCGGAAATCCCAGCTTTGAAGTCACATCGGCTACTGCTGACCTGAGATAAGGATGTGCAGCAAGCTGGGCCGTCGTGTAACCGAATGCGACAAGGCTCTCTTCGGAAACCGCACCGTTGGGGTCATCCTCGCCAGGGAACCCGAAGAGCACACCGAGGTTAACTTGAACCTTCAGCGCATCTGTACCATCCACGTCTTGCGCCGTCAGTACATGCTCAAACTGGTACGTAATATGAGAACCATCTCGCCCGATCCCCATATTGGTCTGCAAAGTCTCGATTTCCTGAAGGTCGGACGTTACGTCAACCTTCAGGGCCTCTCCATGTAGCAAGAAGATGCGAACATCCAGCAGCTCCGCGTAAGCGTTTACCGGAGCGGCTAGTTGCCTCTGTTCTTCGGCGCGAGGAATCAGAAACGCCATCTATTCACCACATTCCGGAGCCGCAGCAGCAGCCGGCTCCCTGATGACTCGACTAGTGACGTTCCATGACTTGACCCAGGCTTGGTTAATTCGGGGAGACCTAGTCTGCACAGACTCGTTTCTGAGCGTTGCAGTAATCTCGCGGAATTCCATCCCTACGTGCTGCTCCCACGGCAGAGAACGCCACCGCAGGAGCCAACCGTCAACGAGCGTCATCTCATCCCGGGACAATCCGAATTCAGGCTCCGCAGACTCAGGAACGTTTTCGCGAAGCCACTCGTTCACCACCGACCATTCCCAGATGCGCTTCCCATTGGGCGCTCCGGCCGGCGTGGGAAAAGGTGTCCCCTTACGCCGCGTCCCTTCAATCAGCTGCCGAACGCTCTCGCGGCTCCTGTCGCACCTGCGGGCAATCTCCGCAGCGTCTACCAAGTCCCTATCGAGTCGGGCTACGGTAACGCCGAGCAGCTTCTCAAGCTCTGTCGCAGCACACTTAGCGGCCATGGGGCCGTTCTCGTGACCGTCCATGTAGACGGTGAGGAGAAGGCGCCCGAAGGACTCAGCTACCAACCCATCAAAGTGGTTGTAAAAGAGTTCTTCGACTCGTGCAACGTCAGAGACGTCCTGTACCTCAAACCTCAAGCTGTAGGTCTTCATCGTTGCTCCCCCAGCTAGCTTCCGATGCAACCTGTTGACACACGTCAACAGTACGGTACCCGCAGCGGGTCCCGTCAAGCGGGAAGCCACCTACCCTTCAGGTCGCACGCTTCTTGGACCTCGGGTCGCCATCCGGCAGCGGGCAGGTGCGAGCCTCCCGAAGCACGTCACGCGCGTGTCGCTCCGCGACTCGGGGTGTCCCACTGATCGAGATCCGATGACATCCGACGTCACAGGTGAGGAGGCCCCAGTGGCCGCCCTTCCGCAGGCTCCAGCCCCCGCCACCCAGGATCTCTTCCAAGGCAGCCCTCACAGCCTTGTCCTTGTGGCTCCGGGGCAGCAGCTCTTCCCCCACTAAGGTCCCCCTACAGTGCATCGCTGACTACATAGAGTCGCATACTGTCGCCAAAGTTACATCAGACGGGTGAACGGCGGTTCCCCCTCGCCGCTCGTGCGGGCATCCGAATGACGCGGCCTATTTGTGGGCCGAAGGGCTGCGGCCTGCTCACTACAAGCAGCTGAGCTGCTGCTATACCGCTAGTTCATACGGCCTCCGGAGCCGTGTGCACGAAGCCCCGGGCTTTGGCCCGGGGCTTCGTGTCGTTGTGGTGCGTGGCTGTTAGCCAAATGCGCCTGCCGGCAGGTGGGGGACCTCGTTGCTGTCTCCGTGGTCGGAGGTGCCCAGCGTCGGGAGGCGGTGGCCGCGGCTTACGGCTACGCGGAGTGCGTCTCGCAGGGCGCCAGTGAGGTCTGACGCCACGAGGCGGAGTTCTTCCGGGGCCGACGACTCGTCGGCGAGTACCTCTTGGGCATGCTCCAGGAGCTCGGCGGCGACGTCGAGTTGGGCGACTTCGGTGCGGTCGGCCAGGCGGGACAAGGGGCCGTCGGTGACATCGGTGCTCAGGAAACAGGGCTTGCCGTCGGGGCCCGACCATGGGAGGAGTCGGAGCTCGTTGTGGGGCGTCATCCTTCGGCCCTTCTGTCTTCGGACGTGGGGTGGGTGGTGAAGACGGCTTCCGCGCAGTCGCCGGGGAGGGCCAGGAGCGCGGCCTCGACGACGCGGCCGGCGGTGTCGGTCGCTACGCGGGTGATCGCCAGAACGGCGAGGGTCGGGCTGATTCGGAGGGTTGCCGCTTCCACCGGGGTGGGGAGGCGAGCGCAGAGTCTCTCCTCGACCTCGGCCAGTGGCGTCGCCATGGTTGTGGGCCAGGTCGACTCGGCGGATACGACAGCCGGCGCCAGATCCCGAGGGATGTAGACGCGGGACAGGCTGTGCGGCGAGGTTCCGTCGTGACTCAGGCACTGGAATTCGGTGAGGGGACTGCCAGCCGGCACCCGCAGCAAGACGGACAGGTGGCCGCGCGCCCGGATTTTGGTGGTGCGGATGCTGATCTGCAAGCCCGGAGCCGGCGGTGTCAGGCTGCCGCCGAGGTACGTGATTCTGTGAAGAGGGGGACGGACGAAGTTGCCCTTGCCGTGGACCTTTTCGACGAGGCCTTCGGCCTGGAGGAGCGCGAGGGCGCTCCGTAGGGTCGGTGTGCTGACCGTGTAGCGGGCGGCGAGCTGGGCTTCGGAGGGAAGGCGGTCGCCAGCCTTGATGCGACCGGTCGAGATCTGGGCCCTGAGGTCATCGGCGATGACGTGACGGCGAGAGGCCACGGCGCTGATCACCAACTCTCTGCATCCTCAGGGCGATGAGCCGGGTTCGGGAGTGCATGGTCAGCAGTTCGCCCGACTCGAAGAGGAGGCGCTTTGCACCGCCCGGAAGTTGGATGAGGTCGGCCACGCGGCACGGCTGGCCGCCGATCTGGATGACGTCGCCCCGCTGGACGTTGGCCGAGGTGATCTCGACGTTGGAGGCCAGCGCGCCGCTCGGCGTCCAGCTCCTCATGGGGTCACCTCCTTCGGCGCTTCCCGGCCGGCCGGTGGGTGGCAGGGGCAGTCACACGCCTCGTAGATCACGGGGACGCCGACCGGCGCCAGGGAGGGCGAGGACTGCGCGCACTCGTGGTGCGTGCCGATCCGACACGAGCTCGATCGGTAGGGGACGGCTTTCGCATGCATCAGTTGACCTCCGGCGGCACGAAGCACGGCGGTCCTAAAGGGCGCACTCTGGTGCGCCCAACTGCGCGGCGGATACGGTTCAACACGCTGATCAGCTCCTATCGCTGATGGCCAGGTCCCCGGACATCGCCCGTCGCGGGGACCGTTCTGTGTATGGCGGCCCATAAGGTGCGGCCGTTCAAGCTGCTGGCCTGGAGTCCGAATCGATCGGCCTCCGCCAGCACTTCCAAGGCCTCCCGCCATGTCTCGGCGGGGAGCGATTCCGGCACCTCCGCTTCGATCCACGTGTGACGGGCGTGCTCCTCCACGCGCGTGGTGAGTCCGAGGGCGGACAACCGGGCGGTGATGTCCTCCGCGCTGACTGCCGAAGCGGGCACAGGAGAGCCTCCGTCGCCAAGGGATCACATTGCATGAAGCTAGTTAACTAGATTAGGGCTAGTGGACTAGATTTTCCATATGCCTGAGCAGCAGCCACCGCCGTATCTCCGCATCGCTGACGAACTCCGGCGGAGGATCGCGGAGCGCGAGTGGGAGCCCGGAGACCGGCTTCCCTCGCGGGCCCAGATCGGCCAGGAGTACGGGGTGGGCGAGAACGTCGTTCGTCGGGCCCAGGAGTTGCTGATTTCTCAGGGTGCATTGGAGGGGCGGGCCGGGTCCGGGACCTTTGTGGCCGAGCTCCGGCAGCGGGTGCGGATGGTTCGGTCCGCGGCGCGCGAGCAGCCCGGCGGGTCGCCGTTCCGGGCGGACATGAAGGCCGTGGGACGGAATGGCGGCTGGGAGAGCCGGACCGATGCGAAGGTGCCTGCGCCGGCGGAGATTGCTGCGCGGCTCGGGATCGGTGAGGGCGAACTGTGCGTCCGGACCGTGTACGAGTTCCTCGCCGACGGACGGCCCGTGCAGCTGTCCACGAGCTGGGAGCCGTACGACCTCACCGGCGGGACTCTCGTCGTCCTTCCCGAAGGTGGGCCCCACGCCGGGGCCGGCGTCGTGAACCGGATGGCCGAGATCGGTGTCACGGTCAGCCATGCTGTCGAGCAGCCGGAACCGCGGCAAGCGACCGCCGAGGAAGCGTCGCTCCTTGGGATTCAGAAGGCCGCGTTCGTCACGCACATCCGGCGGACGTACTACAGCGACCAGGGCCGGCCCGTGGAGACAGCTGACATCGTCGTCCCTGCCGGCCTGTGTGAGATCGTCTACGAGATTCCCATCAGCCGATAGCGGGGCTGCACGCCAGGGGGAGAGCCATGGAGACAGTCGGGTATCTCATAGGTGCCTTGGCCTGGGGCGGTGTGATTGGCGCATTGCTGGTGACAGTAGTCGGGTCGTTTGTGGTTGTTCGATGGCGACGCAGGGCGATCGCAGCCTTGGAGCGTGCGGAGCTGGAGGCGGATCCGCAGCCCTCTGCGGGATCCCCCATCAACCAGCAGCAGAGTTAAGTGCCAGGTCCATGGGTTCGGTCGTGATGGTTCCCGTCCACCAGCCTGGTTCGTCGCTTGCCTCCCAGGACATCGTCAGCGGTCGGCCGGCCAGGTCCTCGGCCTTGCCGTGTGCGGCTGTCTGGGCCTCGCCGGGTTCGCTGTCGGCGCTGGGCTGGGCGAGGTAGCCGTCGACGATGGCGCCGGAGAAGTACATGGCATAGCGCCACACGTCAGGCGTGCGGTACAGGACGAAAAACTTCGGTGTCCCGAAGCCGTCCCGCCAGTGCTTTCGTCTGCGCTTCATGTCCGCACGGTAGCGCTGGAGCCCGGCGAGCCGCCCGTGTGTTTCGACTCGGGTATCGTCCGGCCCCGTCGATCAGTCGGTAGTGAGGGTGACATGCATAACGAGCGGCTCGACGAGCGGCTGTCCGATGAGGAGCTGGAGTTGTTCGTCCAGTACCTGCACAGGTTCGCGAACCACGACGTGGACATCTCGGTGAGGATGGAAGCCGGGGATCCCGAGTACCCCGTCTATGTGCTGTTCGGCAGGGACTATCCCCCGGTCGGGGACGCCTCGGACTACCGGCGGCCGTTCGCGGACCGGCGCCAGGTGACATCCAAATCTGACATCAACGACGGCGGATGACAGCAGCTCTGCACGGCCCTGCCTGGCGTCCGCGAGCTGGGGTGGCCCCTCGCCGACCGTGATCCGCACGAGCTTACAAAGCAGATGTCGGCGGTTCGAAACCGTCCGCGCCCACCAGTAGGCAGCACGACAAAGGCCCAGGTCACCGGTACTGAACCGGGAGCCTGGGCCTTTGTCGTTCTTTGGGCGGGGAGGCGGGGGAGGGGCGGCGTGCCGCTTACGTGTCTTCGGCGGTCTTCAGGGTCCGGGGCCAGAGTCGGTGGGAGTCGTCTTGCCCGCCACCGTGTGCGAGATCTTCTATGAGATCCCAGCAACCGATGACGGGGGCAGATGATCTCCGGTTCAGCTGGGAACTGGCCGGCAGCAGCGCCACGTACCGCATCGCCGACGGTGCTTCGGAGCATTCGGCTCACGTCGGCTACTGCACGGACGCCCTCGCCGATCTGCTGTATGCCGTGACAGGGCTTTACGGGGGCTCGTCCGGCGAACGCGTCTCGTTCGACCTTGAACCCGTGGAGATGAGGTGGCTGCTTCGGCGCGAAGGATCGGATGTGGCCATCACCGTCTTCGAGTTCCCGGACGGGGTGACGAGCTGGGGATCGCCTGACGAGACGGGCGGCACCCTTTCCTGGAGCTCGACCCAGCCCCGTAGCGCGCTGGGTCACGCGGTGTTGGAAGCGGCCGAGAGCGTACTGAGGGAGCACGGTGAGGCCGGGTGCCTGGAGAAGTGGATGCGGTACCCGTTCCCGGTCGCCGCTCTTCAGGACCCTCGGCGGCTGCACCGACGAGGCGACGACTGTCCGCACGAGCAGTGCCGGAACCACCCTGATGCCACTGACGAGCGCGAAGGCTGAAGCTGTTCGTCCAGTACCCGCATCGGTTCGCCCACCACGACGTGGACGTCTTCCTGGGCACCCCGTCCACGTGGTGTCCGGTAGGAGGCTGCGGACCGTCGGCGACAGGTGACATCCGAATCTGACATCAATGGCGGTGTATGACAGACGTCCTGTGCTGCCCTTCGTGGTGTCCGCGAGCCTGGGTGTGTGCTCGGCAGACGGGGATAGGGACGGGGCGAGGTCGTGGCTTCGTGGTCGCCCGCTTTCGGGCTGGTGGGAGTGGGTGTGGTCGGATGTGGGGATGAGCACCCTGTACTTGTTCGCGAGCGCCGCCGAGCCCGTTTTCGATATTGCCCGTGTCATCGAGGACGCGCAGGCCGACGGCTGGGACGTCTGCCTCGGGCTCACCCCTACGGCGGCCCGCTGGCTCGCCGGGTCGCTCGACGGGCTCGCGGTGCTCACCGGGCATCCCGTGCGGTGGGACTACCGGCTTCCCGGTGAGCCGGATGTGTGGCCGGCCGCCTCGGCCGTTCTTGTCGCGCCGGCTACGTTCAACACGGTCAACCGTTGGGCGCTCGGCATCGCGGACACGTTCGTCGTCGGTGTCGTCGCGGAGGGCATCGGCAAGGGGATTCCCATGGTCGCCGTGCCGTGCGTGAACGCGGCCTACGCCCAGCACCCGCAGTTCGAGCGCTCCGTGGAGACGCTGCGGGGGGCTGGGGTCTCCGTGCTGTACGGCGAGGACGGGTTCGTCAGCCATCAGCCGGGGGAGGGGGCGGCCGGGCTCTTTCCGTGGCGGCATGCCCTCGATGCCGTGCGTGAGGCCGTCGTCGCCGACTGAGCCGCGGTTCCCTTCGGCGGTGCAAGTTGACGTGGACGCGTCCTGGCCGGTGTACTCCGAGCATGGCTGAGGTGGGGGACGCTCCCGAACCAGGGGTGCAGGGCGGCGAGATGACGCCGCAGCGGTACATCGAGACCAGGCTCGTGCAGTACCAGGGCTGGTACGACGCCAAGGCGACCCGGATGAAGGCGATGCATCTACGGATGCGGACCGTGTCCGTCGTCGGCGGTGCGCTCGTGCCGGTGTTCGTGAACCTGGACCTGGAGTTCGCGCGGATCACCGCCACCGTGCTCAGCGTCGTTGTCGTTGCCGCCGTCTCGCTGGAGAGCGTCTACCGCTACCGCGAGCAGTGGAAGAACTACCGCTCGACGGAACAGCTGCTCGGGCACGAGCGCGTCTACTTCGAGACCAAGGTCGGGCCGTACCGCAACCTGGCCAGGCGCGATGCGTTCTCCGTCCTCGTCGCCCGCGTCGAGAAGGCCATCGCCAACGAGAACTCCGCCACCCTGAACGTCATGACCCTCGGCGGGCAGGTCAACTCCGACGTGCAGCAGCAGGGGATTCCCGCTGCCCGGAAGGAGCCGAAGCCGGAGCCGGAGCCGAAGACGGGGGCGGGGACGGAGCCGGAGCCGGAGCCGGAGGAAGTCGAGCGGGGCGCCTAGCCTGTGGGCCCCGGCCCTGCGGGGCCCACGGCATCAGTTCCTCTGATGCGTCAGCACCACTTGTAGTCCACCCGCGTCGAGTTGTACGCGCAGTTGTCGACCCACGCTCCGTTCGACTTCCGGAGCGTCGCCGTGTCCTTGTCGTTGTTCCAGACGTACGCGGCGCGGTTCTGGTAGACGTTCGCCGCCGTGTTCGTGCCGCGGCCCGTGCGGACCGTCACGATCTTGCCCGCGCCCAGCGTGAAGCCGCCGAAGGTGTACTTGTGGCCGGCCGCGTCCGTGACCGTCCAGCCCCGCAGGTTGACCGCCCCGGCGGTCGTGTTGCGTATCTGGACGTACTCGGCGTTGAGGCTGGTGTTGGACCGGTTGTCCGTGCCCGGGCTGTCGTAGTAGATCTTGTACAGGTGGACCGATCCGGCGGCCTGCGCCTGCGAAGGCAGCAGCAGGATGCCGGAGGCGGCGGCCGCGGTCACGGCCGCGAGCGTGCGTACGCGAAGCATGAAAGTCCCTCAGTTCTCTGCCGGGCACCCGCCGATGGGGCCCGGCGAGCCCACAGAATACGCACACCCTTCACCTCTTCCGCACAAGTTCCGGCCAGTTCCGGTCAGCCGTCCTAGACTCGTCGTATGAGCAGCGTCCCGCTGCGGATCACCGTCCTCGGGTCCGCCACCCCCTTCCCCCGGCCGGGCAACGCCTGCTCCGGCTACCTCGTCGAGGGCGGCGGCGTGCGCGTCTGGGTGGACGCCGGGACCGGCACCCTCGCCGAGCTCCAGCGGTACGTCTCGCTCGGCGAGGTCGACGCCGTCTGGATCTCCCATCTGCACGCCGATCACAGCGCCGATCTGCTGACCGCCTACTACGCGTTGCTGTACGCCGGGCTCGATCTGCCGCTGCCCGTTCCCCTTTTCGGGCCGCCCGGCATCGCCGACCGGCTCGCCGGCTTCCTTACGAATGGGCCCGACCGCAGTCCCGTCGAAAAGGCCTTTGCCGTGCAGGAGTTGTACGACGGGCATCTCGTCCGCATCGGTGGGCTCAGCCTTCTGGCCCGTGCCGTCGAGCACGGCGGGCTGTCCGCCTTCGCCCTGCGCGTGGAGGATGCGGAGGGGCGCTCGCTCGTGTACTCCGGGGACTGCGAGCCCTGTTCCCCGCTCGTCGAGCTCGCCCTCGACTGCGATCTGTTCGTCTGCGAGGCGGACGGCCTTGTGCCCGGGCACCATTCCGCCGCTCAGGCCGGAGAGAGCGCTGCCGCCGCACGTGCCGGGCGGCTCGTCCTGACCCATGTCGGGCCGGGGGCCTCCTCTGCCGACGCCGTCGCCCTCGCCGCCGCCGAGTACCCCGGAGATGTCGTCCATGCCGATCCCGGGCTTCGGTTCGAGGTCGGACAGTTGGGGGGTGGGGGGTGAGGGCTGGGGTTGGGGTCGGAGCCCGCGCCAGGGGCGGCGTCCGCGTCCGGCTTACGCGTCGAAGTCGTACTCCAGGACGTACGACGACGCGTCCAGCGTCATCTCGTTGAGCTCCACCGCCATCCCCGGCCCCGTGAACGCCGTCCGTCCGATCAGTACCACCGGCGTCCCGAACTCCAGCGCGAGCCGGTCCGACTCCTCCGCCGTCGGCATCCGGCAGCGGATCTCCTCCCGGAACCGTACCGGCCGGTGCCCCAGCTCCGTCAGCCGCGCGTACGTGCCGCCCGGACCCGTGTCCGGCTCGGTGATCGGCGTCCCCCGTACGAGCTCCGCGGAGAGGTACGACACCGAGAGCAGCACCGGCTTCGCGTCGAGGACGAAGCGGCGGCTCCGGACGCAGACCGGCGCCCCAGGAGCCAGGTTCAGCGCGCCCGCGACCCGGTCCCCGGCCTCCGTCTCGTCCACCTCGATCTGGTCGACGACGAGGTCCCGGTCCTCGATGTCCGCCGACCAGACCGAGCGGCCGCTGCCCCACTGGTCCCCGGCCAGGCGAGGGATGCCCCGGCGGCGCAGCGGGCGGAAGACCCGGACGAAGACCCCGGCGCCCTTGCGCGCCTCGGTGAGTCCCTCCGTACGCAGCACGGCCAGGGCCTGGCGGGCGGTCATGCGGGCCACGTCGTAGGTCGTCATGAGGTCGTTCTCGCCGGGGAGCCGGTCGCCCGGCGCGAAGGCGCCCGACTGGATCGCGGTTCTCAACTCGTCGGCGATGCGCTGGTACTTGGGCCGACGAGCACTGTCCTGATCAGTCACGGGTGGACCACTCCCTTCGTTGCGGGACACCCTACGGCGCGCTCCTCGGCCCGGGGGTACGCCTGTACGCCGTCCCGCCCGGTCGATCCATCCATCGGGGGACATCTCTAGAGATACGTTGACAGGGCGGGGGCGCCGCGCTTCCCTGAGTGTCCCCAGGCTTCAGGATTCGGGACGGAGGGGATGCGTGCAGCCACTGCCCGAGGTCGGTGACCTCGTCCGCGACACCGCCACGGGGCGGGTCGGTTTCTATGTGGAGAGCGTCTCCGGACGCTTTCTGATCCGCGCCGTCCACGGCGGCGGCGAGTGGGAGGCCGAGCCCGTCGACGTCCAGCCCGCCACACCTCTGCACGAGCTGCGGGCCCGTACCGCCGAGATCAACGCACGGAGCAGACGCGGGCTCGGTGGGTGACCTGCCCCTTCGAGGGGGCCGGCTTGGCGTTCGGAGCGGTTGTCAGTGGGGCGCGCCACACTGGAGGCATGTGCCGAAGCATCAAGACGCTCCGCCCGCCCGCCCTGCCCGAGGAGGCGACCGAGGACGACATCCGCGCCGCCGCCCTGCAGTTCGTCCGCAAGATCTCCGGCTTCCGCGCGCCCGCCGCCCACAACCGCGAGGTCTTCGAGCGGGCCGTGGACGAGATCGCCGATGCGACCGCGAGACTCCTGGACGGCCTGGAGGTGCGCGGCGCCCACCCCGCCGCCGGGACGCGGGAGCCTCGACCCGCCCCCGCGTAGACGCGGGAGTTTTGGCCCGTCGCCGCGTAGACGTGGGAGTCTCGGTCCGTCGCTGTCAGGACGCGGGAGTCTCGGCCCGCCGTCGTCAGGGCGTGGGAGTCTCGGTCCGCCGTCGTCAGGACGCGGGCGCGGGAGCCGCGGCCGGGCGCCGTATGAGGTACGCGGCGAGGCCGCCCGCGAGGAACAGCGCGAGGGTCGACACCCCCGCGCTGAACCAGGTCGCCCCCAGCCACTGACCGCCCAGCCAGCCGAGCCCCACGCTGTACGAGGCCCAGGTGACGCCCGCCAGCGCCGACCACGGCAGGAACTCCTCGACCCGCCGCTTCGCCGCGCCCGCGCCCAGTGAGACCACAGAGCGGCCGGCCGGGGCGAAGCGTGCGAGGACCACGAGCAGTCCGCCGCCCCGCGCGAGCGCGGTGCCGAGACGTTCCTGCGCCAGCGAGAGGCGGCGTGAGCGTCCGATCGCCCGGTCCAGCCTGGCCCCGCCGCGCAGTGCCAGGCGGTACGCGAGGAAGTCGCCGAGCACCGAGGCGCCGGCCGCGCAGAGGAGGAGGGGGAGGAGTGAGGGCACGCCGTGGGAGCCCCCGGTGGCCGTCGCCGCCGTCGTGGCCGCGGTGATCACCAGGAAACCGCTCGGCAGCACGGGGAGGAAGACGTCGAGCAGGATCGACGTCGCCACCACCGGGTAGATCCACGGGCCGGCGGTGAGCGACCGCAGCGAGCCCAGGCTGTCGAGCAGATTCACAGGCCAGAGCCTACGCGGGAGCGGGTGGTGGACCGCCGGTGGGTGCGATGCGGGGAGGGCCGGGCCCGTAACAGCCTCGGGCTGATGAGGACCGCGGGCTGAGGAGGGTCGCGTGCTGAGGAGCGCGGCCGGCCGATGAGGGCCGTGTGCTCATGAGAAGGGCCGGAAACCGTGATGTGGTTTCCGGCTCCTTCCGGTAAGCGTGCCGTGCGGTCAGGCCGCGACCGGCGCACCTCGCTCCTCCCGCGCCTTCGCGTCCGTCGCCTCTCCGGCGCCGAAGAGCCGGTCGAGGGCCAGGGCGCCCGGGCCCGTGAACACGAGCAGGGCGAAGGCCCAGCAGAACATGGCCGCGTTCTCGCCGCCGTTCTGGAGCGGGAAGAGCGCCTGGGGCTGGTGGACCTCGAAGTACGCGTACGCCATCGAGCCCGAAGCGAGGAACGCGGCGCTGCGGGTGCCGAGCCCGGCCAGGACCAGGACGCCGGCGCCGAGCTGGATGACGGCCGCGTACCAGCCCGGCCAGGTGCCGGCCGGTATCGCGGTGCCGCCGAGGAGCCCGAAGAGGGAGGAGGCGCCGTGGCAGGCGAAGAGCAGGCCGACGACGATGCGGAAGAGGCCGAGCGCGTAGGGCTGGGCCTGGTTCAGGCGGGTAATGAGGTTCACGGGTGCGCCCGGGGTGCCCAGGGTGCCCGGGGTGCCCGGGGCGTTCTCGGCCCTGGTGGTGTTCGAGTCGGTCATGGGGAGGGGACTCCTTCGGCCTGGCCTCGTTCGTGGGGAACGGGGCGCGGGGGGACGGAAACCGATGAGGCCGTAAGGTTAGGCACCCCTCACCAGTACTTGCAAGTTCAACATTCGGCCACCGGGGAGCCTGTGGTCGGGCTCACTCCCCGGCGGCCGTCGTTGACGCGCGCTCAGGGGGCGGGTGGTCAGCAGCCGTTGAGGACGGACTCGAGGGCGCTCTTCTCGGCGGAGTCGATGCTGAGGTCGTAGGAGTACTTCACCTGCACCCACGCCCTGACGTACGTGCAGCGGTAGGCCGTCCGCGGGGGCAGCCACGTCGCCGGGTCCTTGTCGCCCTTGGCCTGGTTGACGTTGTCGGTGACGGCTATGAGCTGCGGCCGCGTGAGGTCGTTCGCGAAGGCCTGGCGCTGCGCGGTGGTCCAGGAGTTCGCGCCCGAGCGCCAGGCCTCGGCGAGCGGGACCATGTGGTCGATGTCGAGGTCCGAGGCGAGGGTCCAGGTGGCGCCGTCGTACTCGGAGTACCAGCTGCCGCTGGTCGCGGCGCAGTTGGAGTCGGTGACGACGTTCACGCCGTCGCGCTTGAGGACGGTCTCGCGCGTGTTGCAGGTGCCGGACTGGGTGATCCAGTGCGGGAAGAGGTCCCTGCTGTATCCCGTGGTGGAGCCTGCCGCCTTGACCGTGAGCGCGGCCAGGTAGGTGCGGGCGGTCGCGGCGCTGACCGGGGTCGGCATGGCGGCCTGCGCCGACGGGGCGGTGGCGAGGAGGCCGGTGACGGTGAGGGCGGCGGAGGTGGCGAGAACGGCGAGTCGACGCGCGTAGATCATGCCGGAGGGCATGTGAACTCCCTTGATGTGGGGGGACCTTGGCCTGTTGCCGTCCCCGCTGGGTGCCGGGCGGTCGGGCCCGGTCATCGTGGCGGCGCGAGGTTTCCGTGGGGGGTGCGCCAGGTAACAGGGTGGCGACATGGGCACGTCACATCAAGGGGTGCGGAACTCCTGATGGAGTGCCAGATTCCGCCGGGTGGGCGGAGGTTCGGTACGGGCGCGCCCGTGCGCGGCCGGGAGGGTTCGGTGTAAACGCCTCATACGTGGCCGGAAGGTCCGGCGTGAAAGTCTCCCGCGTGGCCGGAAGGTCCGGTGCGAAAGTCTCCCGCGTGGCCGGAAGGTCCGGTGCGAAAGTCTCCCGCGCGGCCGGAAGGTCCGGTGTGAAAGTCTCCCGCGCGGCCGGAAGGTTCGGTGCGAAAGCCTCTCGCGCCGCGGGGAGTTCCGTACAAACGCCTCACGCGCGGCCGGAACATCCGGTCGCGCGCGAGGGGGAAGAAGGAGAGGGGAGGGGAGGGGTTACGTCAGGACGGTCAGCGTGATCGAGCCGTCCGTCGCGGGCTCCACCCGCAGCCGGGTGAGGTCGGCGACGTGTACGTCCGGCGCGAAGGCCGCCGCGCGCGGGCCCACGCCCACGACGCGCATGCCGGCCGCGCGGCCCGCCTGGATGCCCGCCTCGGAGTCCTCGAAGACCACGCAGTCCGCCGGGTCGAAGCCCAGCGCCGCCGCGCCCTTCAGGAAGCCCTCGGGGTCCGGCTTGCTGGCGCCGACGCTCTCCGCGGTGATCCGGGTCTCCGGCATCCGCAGCGCCGCCGCGCCCATCCGGGCCTGCGCCAGCGCCTCGTCCGCCGAGGTCACCAGGGCGTGCGGGAGGTCCGCGATCGCCGCCATGAAGGCGGGGGCGCCGGGGACGGGCACGACCCCGTCGAGGTCGGCGGTCTCCTCGGCCAGCATCACCCGGTTGTCCGCGTAGTTCTCCTCCATCGGGCGGTCCGGGAGGAGGACGGCCATCGTCGCGAACCCCTGGCGGCCGTGGACCACCCGGAGCACCTCGCCCGCGTCGAGCCCTTGCCGGTCCGCCCAGCGGCGCCAGCAGCGTTCGACGACGGCGTCCGAGTTGACGAGGGTGCCGTCCATGTCGAGGAGGAGGGCGCGGGTGGTGAGCGTTGCCGGGGTGGTGGCAGGCATCGGGTCTCCAGAAGGGGTGGCGCGGAGAACGAAGCGGTCCCGCCCACCGGTCAGGGAGTGCGGGCGGGGCCACTTTGTTCTTCTACGATACAAAACCGGGAGCCGTCTTGGCCAACCGGTCCACCAACCGGTCACCAACCCGGTCCACCACCCTCACTGCAGCGAGGTGCTCCGCTCCAGCGCCTCACGCGTGTTCGGGCCGTACACGCCCTTCGGGTCGCCCTCGATGTACATCCAGGACTGGTAGTTCTTCACCGCGCGCCAGACGTCCTGGTCGTACTTCCCGTCGATCTTGTCGTGGTACGCCCCCGCCAGCGTCAGTCGCATCTGCAGCTCGACCACCTCGTCGCCCCGCGAGCCGAGGCTCAGCGTGACCGCCGTCTCCTCGGTCGGCTGTGCGGACGGTGTGGCCGTCGTCGGCGCGGCGGTCGTCGGAGCCTCCGAGGGGACGGCGGCCGGAGGGGCGGCCTTGCTCGTCGACGCGCTCGGGCTCGCCGTGGCGGTGCTCGGGGAGGAGGTCGGGGACGGCGACGCGGTGGTCCGCTCCGGGGTCGGGGAGGAAGCGGTCGGCTCCGGGGTCTCGGAGGAGGGGGACGGCGCCTCCGACACGGCGACGTTCAGGGACGCGCTCGTGGTCACCTCCGGCACGGCCGCCCGGTCGTCGGCGTCGTCCGCGCCGCCGAGGACGACCGCCGCCAGGGCCGCGGTGCCCGCCACGGCGACGGCGGTCACCGCCGCGGCCATGACGCCGCGCCTGCGACGCCGGGCCCGCGCCCGCTCCTGGCCGTGCCCGGGCGGTACGTCACCGACGCCGCGCAGCAGCAGGGGCATCGTCTCGGAGGGGTCGCCCGAGGCGCCGGGGTGGACGGGGTCGGGGTACGGCTCCGAGCCGGGGCCGGTCGGGTACGGCTCCGAGCCCGCCCCGCCCGCGTACGCCTCGGGGCCCGCCCCGCCCGCGTACGCCTCGTGCGTGACCGGTATCGGTGCCGTGAGGTCTGCCGGTGCCGTGAGGTCGCCCGGGCGGATCGCCGCCAGCTGGGCGGTCGGCGGGTCCTCCGTCGAGTACGCCGGTAGATGGGTGGTCTGCTGCCCGTCGGGCCCGGGCCCGAGCCCCGCCCCGTACGCCGACATGTGTGCGGTCTGCTGCCCGTCGGTCTGCTGCCCGTTCGGTCCGGCCCCCGCCCCGTACGCCGGCGTGTGCGCGGTCGCCTGCCCGTCCGGCCCGGATCCCGCCACGCCGGCCCCCGCCCCGTACTGCAGGTCCGCCCCCGCCCCGTACCCCCCGTCCGGCCCCTCGGGTGCGTCCAGGGTGACGTACGGCCTGATCCGCAGCGGGTCGAAGTCCTCGGCGCGCGCCATCTCCGCCGCCCTGGCGCAGGCGCAGCCAGGTCTGTGTACACCGCATTCAGGACAGACGTGTCCGGTCATGATGGGTCCCCTCCCCGATACCACTGCGAGCGATTATGCAGCCCGCCCCTGTACGGCGGGCGAACGGCTGTGCCCTTCCGCAGGCCATAACAGGACATTCAGATCAGGATGGAGGGGCCGCCGCCCACGGGATCCGGACACCGGGGCGGAGACCGAGACGGAGGCCCCATGGCCCAGGACACCAGCCCGTCCCAGCTGGGCGACGCCCCCGTGCCCGGGGAGGGGCAGAGCCGCCGCACCGTCGTCGTCGCGATCGGCGCCCTGCTGCTCGGCATGCTGCTCGCCGCACTCGATCAGACCATCGTCTCCACCGCGTTGCCGACCATCGTCAGCGAGCTCGGCGGCCTCGAGCACCTCTCCTGGGTGGTCACCGCGTACCTGCTCGCCTCGACGGCCGGGACCCCCCTCTGGGGCAAGCTCGGTGACCAGTACGGGCGCAAGAAGCTCTTCCAGGGCGCCATCGTCCTCTTCCTCGTCGGCTCCGCCCTCTGCGGCCTCGCCCAGAACATGCCGCAGCTCATCGCCTTCCGTGCCGTCCAGGGCCTCGGCGGCGGCGGCCTCATGGTCCTGTCCATGGCGATCGTCGGCGACCTCGTCTCGCCCCGGGAGCGCGGCAGGTACCAGGGCCTCTTCGGCGCCGTCTTCGGCGGCACCAGCGTCCTCGGACCGCTGCTCGGCGGGCTCTTCACCGAGCACCTCTCCTGGCGCTGGGTCTTCTACATCAACCTGCCCATCGGCGTCGTCGCGCTCTTCGTGATCGCCACCGTGCTGCACATCCCCGCCCGCTCCACCCGGCACACCATCGACTACCTCGGCACCTTCCTCATCGCCTCGGTCGCCACCTGCCTGGTCCTGGTGGCCTCCCTCGGCGGCACGACCTGGGCATGGGGCTCGCCGCAGATCATCGGGCTCGCCGTCCTCGGAGCCGTCCTCCTCGTCTGGTTCCTGTACGTCGAGCGCCGCGCCGCGGAACCCGTGCTGCCGCTCAAGCTGTTCCGGATCCGGACGTTCAGCCTCGTCTCGGTCATCAGCTTCGTCGTCGGCTTCGCGATGTTCGGCGCGATGACCTTCCTGCCGACCTTCCTCCAGGTGGTCCAGGGCGTCACGCCGACCATGTCCGGCGTCCACATGCTGCCCATGGTGCTCGGCGTCCTGCTCACCTCGACCGCCTCCGGTCAGATCGTCTCGCGTACCGGCCGTTGGAAGGCCTTCCCCGTCGCCGGCACCGCCCTCACCTGCATCGGCCTGCTGCTCCTCCACCGGCTGACCGAGACCAGCTCGACCTGGTCGATGAGCGTCTGCTTCTTCGTCTTCGGCGCCGGACTCGGCCTCGTCATCCAGGTCCTCGTCCTGGTCGTGCAGAACGCCGTCGGCTACCAGGACCTCGGCGTCGCCACCTCCGGCGTCACCTTCTTCCGCTCGATCGGAGCATCGTTCGGCGTCGCCGTCTTCGGCACGATCTTCACCAGCCGGCTCACCGACGAACTCGCCACGGTGTTCGCGAGCGCAGGCACGGAACTCCCGCCCGGCACCGGTCCCGGCCGGGTCGCCGCCGACCCGCGCGCCATCGCCCAGCTCCCGCCCGGGCTGCGGCCGTCCGTCCTCCACGCGTACGCCACGTCCATCACGGACGTCTTCCTGTACGCGGCGCCCGTCGTCCTCGTCGCCTTCGTCTTCGCCTGCTTCCTGAAGGAGGACAGACTGCGCGGCTCGGTCCCCACGCCCGACGCCGGCCAGACCGTCGCCACCCGCCCGGCCGAACGCCCCTCGTACGACGAGTGCGCCCGCGCCCTGGCCCTCCTCGGCTCCCACGAGGGCCGCAAGGCGGTCTACGCGGAGATCACCGAGCGCGCCGGGCTCGACCTGCAGCCCGCCGCGAGCTGGCTGCTGCTGCGCGTCCGCCGCCACGGGACCGTCGAGCCCTCCCGGCTCGCCGAGGCCACCTCCGTACCCCTGCGGGTGATCACGGAGGCGTCCCGGCAGGTGGAGGAGCGGCGCCTGGTGGCCCGGGAGGGGGCCCAGCTGGTCCTCACCGAGGACGGCGTACGGGCGGCGGCGGTACTGGCCGGGGCCCGGGAGGAGTCGCTCGCCGAACTCCTCGGCGACTGGTGGCGACCCGACCGGCCCACCGACCTCGTACAGCTGGCGGAGGAGCTGACGGCCGAGCTGTCCGGCCCGGACGGGAAGCGTCCCCCCGAACCTGGAATGAACCCTGAAGCGAGCCCCTGAAACGAGCCCTGGAACGAGCCCTGGAACGAGCCCCTGGAACGGCGGGGCTCAGAGCTCCTTGCCGTACCAGATGTCCATGTACGGCCCCGAGCAGTACGCGGGGATCTCCGCGTACCCGTGCCGCGTGTACAGGCCGCGCGCCTCGACCAGGTCGAGGCGCGTGTTGAGGACCATCCGGCGCGCGCCGAGGCCACGCGCCTCCTCCTCGAGCCGCCGCAGCAGCGCGCCCGCGCCGCCCGCACCGCGGAAGCCGTGCCGCAGGAAGACCCGGGTCAGCTCGGCGCGTTCACCGTCCAGCATCAGGACCCCGCCGCAGCCGGCCGGCTTCCCCTCGAAGCGCGCCACCAGGAACTGCCCGGTCGGAGGCGTCAGCAGCTCCACCCCGTCGTTCGTCAGCCCCTCGTCGATCTCCGCCTCGGTAGCCGGCCGCTTCCAGTACCGGCTGGCCACGTCGTCGTAGTAGTCGCGCCGCAGAGCCGTCGCGTCCGGGGTGTCGACGCGCTCGGGAGTGAAAGTCCAGGTCATGCGGGTCATTGTGCGACCCGCACGACGAGACGCGCCGCCGAATTACTTCGGCGAAGCCTGCTGGACGACCTCGAACGACCACAGGGTGGATCCGGTGGCAGCGGGCTTCGGCCGCTCGCCACCACCCTGGTGGGCCTCCTTCATGGAACCGCTCATCCAGTTCTGGAAGTCCTCCTCGCTGCGCCAGCGGGTGTACACCAGGTAC
Organism: Streptomyces nymphaeiformis; assembly: GCF_014203895.1. Taxonomy (GTDB): domain Bacteria; phylum Actinomycetota; class Actinomycetes; order Streptomycetales; family Streptomycetaceae; genus Streptomyces; species Streptomyces nymphaeiformis. The sequence continues at coordinate 729,206 of NZ_JACHJY010000001.1, forward strand.
TGGTCGGTGCCCTCCAGGGGCCGCAGCAGCTCGAACCACTCGAACCCGTCGGACCCCTCCACGGCCCCGGCCCGAGAGGCGAACCGCTGCTCCAGCACCTCCCGCTGCTCGGCCGGCACGGTCAGGACGTTGATCTTCACGATGCTCATGGAGGCAGGATATGGCCCACGGCTCCGGCGGCCCGGAAGCGGATGCGGCGGCGGATGCGATACGGGGCCTGGCCGCGCGGTGGTCGGCTCTTCTCGGGGACGGTGACTTCGTCGTGTCGCCCGTCGGGTTGTGGATGGGGCTCGGGGTCGTGGCGGCCGGGGCCCGGGGGGCGACCGGGGACGAGTTGGGGGTGCTGCTCGGGGTGCAGGGGGAGGCGGCCGCCGAGGCCGTGACGCGGGTCGGGCGGCGGATCGCGGCCATGGACGGGGTCGGGGCGGCCACCGGGGTGTGGAGTGCGGTGCCGGTGCGGGAGGGGTTTCGGCGGGGGGTGCCCGACGTGCGGTTCGGGGTGTTGCCCTGGGCCGCTCTCTTCGCGCTGCCTGATGAGGTGTTCGGTGCCACGGACGACATGTCGATGGGTGAACTTCCCGATCTTCAGGAGGAGCTCGACGAGTGGGTGCGGAGGGCCACCGGCGGGCGGATCCAGCGGATGCCGCTCGACCTCGACGGCTCCGAGGACCTGGTTCTGCTCAACGCGCTGGCCTTGAAGGGTTCCTGGGCGACCGCGTTCTCGGGTCACCTCACCCGCGACGAGCCGTTCACCGACGGGTACGGCGACACCCGGCCCGTGCCGACCATGCACAAGCGGATCCCGGCCGCCTGGGTCTGGTACGCGGACGGGGTCACCGTCGTCGAGCTGCCCTGCGAAGGCGAGCGGAGCGTGCGGGTGCGGTTCGTGCTCGGCCCCGAGGGTGCCGGGCCCGCCGAGGTGCTGCCCGCCGCCTGGGCCGCGCCCGGGGCGCGGCGGCCGCTCGTGGCCGACTCGGCCGACCTCGCTCTGCCGCGCTTCTCGCTCCGTACGACGACCGACGCGCGCGAGCACCTGCCGGCGCTCGGCGTCATCCGGGCCCTGTGCCGCGACGCCGAATTCCCGGGGATCTCCGCGGCGGACCTGTACATCGGCAGGGTCGCGCAGTCGGCCGTCGTCGATGTCGCCGAAGACGGTGTCGAGGCGGCCGGCGTCACCCAGGTGACGATGACCCGTGGCGCGGCCCCGCCTCGCCACAAGGTGGTGGAGCGGATCGCCTTCGACCGGCCGTTCGGGGTCGTCGTGCTCGACGGTGCCGCTGAGCTGCCGCTCTTCGTCGGGTGGCGGTCCAGTGCCCCGCTTGACGATCCCCTGCAGCAGGCGTAGTCCGGAATGAGGGGATCCATGTGGTTTCCGGGAGGGATTCGGAGAGGAGTCCCACCATGCTGGGTGACGAGCTGGGAACGATCACGGGTGAGATGACGGGGATGCGCGTGCTGTCCACGGACGGTGGTCATGCCGTCGTGGAGACCTCGTTCAGGGGGACGAGCACGCTCCTCGGCGCGGACATGAAGGACATGGGGACGTACGAGTCGGTCTCACGGCCCGACGGCACGCTCTTCGGCGAGGGGCACGGCGTCAGCATGACCCGGGCCGGGGACACGGTCACCTGGCACGGCAGCGGTGTCGGACGGTTCACCGAGTCCGGCGGGGTGAGCTGGCGGGGCGCCCTCTTCTACGAGACCGCCTCCACCGAGTTCACCCGGCTCAACGGGATCGCCGCACTGTTCGAGTTCGAGACCGAGGAGAGCGGGAAGGTGTCCGGCACGCTCTACGAGTGGAAGTAGGGCTAGCCGATCACGCGGGCAAGCAGCAGGCCGTCGTAGCCCTTCGTGCCGACCGTCTGGAGGGCCGTCGCGTCGAGGCGGGGTTCCGCGGCGATCAGGTCGAACATCTCGCGGGTCCCGGTGATCGCCGGGTCGTCCGGGTGCGGGGTGGCGACCCTGCCCTCGCGCACCACGTTGTCGACGACGATCACCGTGCCCGGACGGGACAGCTTCAGCGCCCACGCCACGTAGCGCGCGTTGTTGACCTTGTCCGCGTCGATGAAGACCAGGTCGAAGGGGCCCGCGCCCTCCGTCTCCAGGTGCGGCAGGGTGTCCAGGGCCGCGCCCGTGCGGACCTCGACGATCTTGTCGAGGCCGGCGCGGGCGATGTTGGCGCGGGCCACGTCCGCGTGCGCCGGGGAGTACTCCAGGGTGATCAGCCGGCCGTCGGCGGGCAGCGCGCGGGCCAGCCAGATCGTGCTGTAGCCGCCGAGGGTGCCGATCTCCAGGACGTTCCGCGCGCCCTGGATCGAGGCGAGCAGGTGGAGCAGCTTGCCCTGGTTGGGAGCGACGGCGATCTCCGGCAGGCCCGCCGCCGTGGAGTCGGCGAGCGCTGCCGTGAGTGCCTCGTCGGCGGGTGCGATCGTCTCGGTGAAGTAGTGGTCCACTGCCGTCCACTGAGGGTTCGTCATGCGGAGGAACGTACACCGGGGGCCCCGGCCGGACGCCGCCTTCTCACCCGTACGGCGAGCAGCGCCGCGAGCAGCAGGCCGCCGCCGACCGTCAGGAGCCAGGCCGGGACGCCGCCCAGGGTCAGCAGCCGGTCGGTGTACTCGGTCTCGCGGTACGGCGTGTCGGCGACGGTCCGCAGGTGGTGGTCGTCGTCGATCCGCTCGGGGTGCGGGAAGTGCTGCTCCAGGACGGTCAGGCGGACCGGCCGGTCGCCCGCGAGCTCCGCGACGGCGCCCTCGGGCCGCTCGATCGGGCCGGCGAACGTCACCTCGGGGCGGTCGCCGCCGATGGGGGAGCGGGGCTCCATCCGGTGGTCGGCGAGGACGTAGAGGCCGAGCGTCTGGGGTGTGCGGGCGAGGCGGGAGAGGCGCATGGGGTAGACGAGTTCGGGGGAGGCGAAGGCGATCCGGAGCGGGGTCAGTTCGCCGTAGAGGATCGCGCCCTGCTCCTGCGGGGCCAGGCGGACGGCGACGTACTCCCATTTCCGCTCGACGTACGGCTGGAGGGCGCCGGTGAGCCGCTCGGGCAGGTCGAAGCCGTTGGTGCGCAGCCAGTCGCCGAGGGCCTCGGGGTCGGTGGCGGTGAGCCGGGCCACGTCGAAGGGGCCGAGCCGTTCGCGTCCGACGACGCCGACGCCGCCCGCGGTGGGTGGTGCGGCGGCGGCCCCGTCCCCGTTCGTGGCGTCGAACGGCCAGTCGCCCTCGCGCGGCCAGAAGTAGTACCGGTCGCGCTGCTCGGGCTCGGTGAGCCGGTCGAGTTCGTCGAAGAGCGCCGGGTCGCCGAGACGGACGTCGGCGCGGCCCGGCACCGGCATGATCCAGGCCGCGCGCTCGGCGTTCCCGTGGACGTTGAAGCGCATGACGACGGTCTCGGTGCGCCCGTTCCAGCGGACGGCCGACTCCTCCCGGTCGACGCCGATGCGCTGGGCCTTGTCCGGGATCATGGCGCCGCAGCCGCAGGCGTACGCCGGTGCGACGAGCGAGCCGAGTTGGAGCGCGAGCAGCGCGATGATGGTGGTCAGGATTCTGCTGTGTGTCCCCCGCATGGGAGCTCAGACGTACCCGGGGAAGATCCGGTTCCGCCGGTAGGGGGCATGCGGTGCGGGCCCTGAGCCCCTTCGCGCCGTTCAGTGGGGCATGCGGTGCGGGCCCTGAGCTCCTTCACGCCGTTCAGCGGGTCATGCGGTGCGGACGCGGAGTTCCTTCACCCCGTTCAGCCAGGCCGCCCGCAGCCGGCGTGGTTCGCCGACGAGGGTGAGGTCGGGCAGGGCGTCGGCGATCGCGTGGAAGATCAGCTCGATCTCCTTGATCGCGAGGGACTTGCCGAGGCAGAAGTGGGGTCCGCCGCCGCCGAAGCCGAGGTGGGGGTTGGGGTCGCGGGTGATGTCGAAGCGTTCGGGGTCGGTGAAGACCTCGGGGTCGTTGTTGGCGGAGGAGTAGAAGAGGCCGACCCGGTCGCCCTTGCGGATCTTCTGCCCGCCGAGTTCGGTGTCCTGGGTCGCGGTCCGCTGGAAGGAGACGACGGGGGTCGCCCAGCGCACGATCTCCTCGGCGGCGGTCGCGGGCCGCTCACGCTTGAAGAGTTCCCATTGGTCGGGGTGGGTGAGGAAGGCGTGCATGCCGTGGCTGATGGCGTTGCGGGTGGTCTCGTTCCCGGCGACGGCGAGCAGGAGCACGAAGAAGCCGAACTCGTCGGAGGAGAGGTTGCCCTGGCCCTCGGCGGCGACCAGCTGGCTGACGATGTCGGAGGCGGGGCACTCCTTGCGGGCGGCGGCCATGTTCATCGAGTAGCCGATGAGTTCCATGGCGGCCTCGGCGCCGATCTCCTCGGTGATGGCGTACTCGGGGTCGTCGTACGCGACCATCTTGTTCGACCAGTCGAAGATCCGGGAGCGGTCCTCCTGGGGGACGCCGATGAGTTCGGCGATGGCCTGGAGGGGGAGTTCGACGGCGACGCGGGTGACGAAGTCGAAGGTGCCGTCGGCGTCCGTGTCGCGTTCCGCCTCGGCGACGATGGCCCGGGCGCGGTCGCGCAGGGCGGTCTCCAGGTTCCGGATCGCGCGGGGGGTGAAGCCGCGCTGGACGATCTGGCGGACCCGGGTGTGCTCGGGCGGGTCCATGTTGAGCATGATCAGCTTCTGGACCTCGATCTGGTCGCGGCTGATGTGCTCGTTGAAGCGGATGACGGCGGTGTTCTCGTTCGAGGAGAACAGCTCGGGGTGGGTGGAGACGTACTTGACGTCCGCGTGGCGCGTGACCGCCCAGTACCCGCTGTCCGCGAAGCCGGTGACGCCGGCCGGCTGGGAGCACCACCACACGGGCGCGGTCTGCCGCAGCCGGGCGAACTCCGGGAAGGGGACGCGGTCGCGGAGCAGGTCGGGGTCGGTGGCGTCGAACCCCTCGGGGAGCCCCTGGGGGAGATGCCCTTCGGGGAGTCGACCTCCGGGGAGATGGGGGCAGGCCATCGGCAACACTCTCCATATCTGATGGACCATCAGAAGTTGCCGGGAAAGTTAGTAACGAGTTCTACAAGTAGCAAGGGGCGGAACGGGAACTGTTGCGTCCCGGACCCTTGCGTACCGGCGGTAGCAGTCATAAGACTGCACTCAGAACTAGAACGCGTACTAGTTCCCCCGTGACGCCGACCGACCGGGGTGCCGGGACACCCCGTCCGGTCGAGGAGAGGACGAGCTCATGGCCGCGGAACCCGTCATCGTCGAAGCCGTACGCACCCCCATCGGCAAGCGCGGAGGCGCGCTCGCCAACCTCCACCCCGCCTACCTCCTGGGCGAGACCTACCGCGAACTCCTCGGGCGCACCGGCATCCACGCCGACTGCGTCGAGCAGATCGTCGGCGGTACGGTCACCCACGCCGGCGAGCAGTCCATGAACCCGGCGCGCACCGCCTGGCTCACCATGGGCCTGCCCTACGAGACGGCCGCCACCACCGTCGACTGCCAGTGCGGCTCCTCCCAGCAGGCCAGCCACATGGTCGCCAACATGGTCGCGGCCGGCGTCATCGACATCGGGATCTCCTGCGGCGTCGAGGCCATGTCGCGCGTCCCGCTCGGCTCCGGCTCCAAGCACGGTCCCGGCAAACCGTTCCCCGACGAGTGGAACGTCGACCTGCCCAACCAGTTCGAGGCCGCCGAGCGCATCGCCCGCCGCCGCGGACTCACCCGCGAGCGCGTCGACTCCCTCGGCCTGCTCTCCCAGGAACGGGCCGCGGTCGCCTGGTCCGAGGAGCGCTTCAAGCGCGAGACCTTCGCCGTCCAGGTCCCCACCACGGAGGCCGAACAGGCCGCCGGGCAGGGCATGTGGCGGCTCGTCGACCGCGACGAGGGCCTGCGCGACACCACCATGGAGGGCCTGGGCCGCCTCAAGCCCGTCATGCCCACCGCCATCCACACCGCCGGGAACTCCTCGCAGATCTCCGACGGAGCCTCCGCCGTCATGTGGGCCTCCAAGCGCATGGCCCGCGCCCTGAAACTGAAGCCGCGCGCCCGGATCGTCGCCCAGGCCCTCGTCGGCGCCGACCCGCACTTCCACCTGGACGGGCCGGTCGACGCGACGCGCGCGGTCCTCGGCAAGGCCGGGATGTCGCTCAAGGACATCGACCTCGTCGAGATCAACGAGGCCTTCGCTTCGGTGGTGTTGAGCTGGGCGCAGGTCTTCGACCAGGACCTGGAGAAGGTCAACGTCAACGGCGGCGCCATCGCCCTCGGTCACCCCGTCGGCGCCACCGGCGCCCGGCTCATCGCCACCGCCCTGCACGAACTGGAGCGCACCGACAAGGAGTTCGCACTCATCACCATGTGCGCGGGCGGGGCGCTCGCGACCGGGACGATCATCCAGCGGCTCTGACCGCGCCCTCGACGAGGGCGGAGAGGTACGCGGCGGCCGAAGGCTCCCGCGCCAGCGCCGCCGCCTGGCCGGCCCAGAGGTTCACGTACTCGGGCCGGCCCCGCTCCGCCGCGGCCCGGCGGATCGGCCCCATCAGCGCGTTCTGCACGGGATACGGCGGTACGAGCTCCTCGTGGGCCGCCATCTCCCGGACGAAGCCGTTCGGGACGCCCCGCGCCGGGCGCCCCGAGAAGAGCCGGGTGAGCACGGTCGTCCGGGCCTGGGGGGTGCCGAGGACCCGCCGGTGCGCCTCGCTCGCCCCCGACTCGCGCGCGGCGAGGAAGCCGGTGCCGACCTGGACGGCGTCCGCGCCGAGCGCGAGCGCGGCGGCGACCCCGCGCCCGTCGGCGATCCCACCCGCCGCGACCACCGGGACCGTCACCGCGTCCGCCACCTGCGGGACGAGCGAGAAGGTGCCGACCAGGGACTCCCGTACGGGACGCAGGAACGCGCCCCGGTGGCCGCCCGCGTCGCTGCCCGAGGCGACGACCGCGTCCACCCCGGCCTCCTCCAGTGCCACCGCCTCCTCCACCGTCGTCGCCGTGCCGAGCACGACGATCCCGCGCCGCCGGGCCTCCGTGACCAGGCGCCGCGGCGGCAGGCCCATGACCAGGCTGATCACCGGCGGGGCGGCCGCGATCAGGGCGTCCAGCTGCGCGTCGAAGCCGGGCCGGGCCCGTACGTCCTCGGCGCTCGGCGGCCGGACCCCCAGCTCCTCGTAGTACGGGCGAAGCCGTTCGACGTGCCCGGCGAGCTCGGAGGCGGGGAGCTCGGCCCGCTCTCCCTCCTGTGGCACCCACAGGTTGACGGCGAAGGGGCGGCCGGTCGCGGCGCGGAGCCCGGCCACGAGCGCGGTGATCTCCTCGGGGGTGTGGACGTGCGCCCCGTACGAACCGAGGCCGCCGCCCTCGGAGACGGCGGCGGCCAGCTCGACGGAGGAGAGGCCCCCGCCGAAGGGGCCCTGGACGACGGGGAGCGGGATCCCGACGAGCTCGCCGAAGCGGCCGGGCGGGAGGGCGGGGGGTGCGAGGGGTGCGGGGTGTGCGGGCATGGGCCGCCTCCGGTGTCGCGGCGGACCGTCCGGTGGGGGCCGCCGATGCCGGGAACACTAGACGACACTAGACGACCGGTCTACTAAATCTTGCGAGAGCGCGAGAGGGAGAGCGCGAGAGGGAGAGCGGCGCGGAAAACGCCGCAGGCCCCGCCCCTCCGTGAGGAGGGCGGGGCCTTGCGGATGCGCGTTGCGGCAGGTGCTTCTTAGTACCAGCCGTTGGCCTGCCAGAACGCCCAGGCGGCGTTCGGGGAGCCGTAGCGCTCGTTCATGTAGTTGAGACCCCACTTGATCTGGGTGGCGGGGTTCGTCTTCCAGTCGGAACCGGCCGAGGCCATCTTGGAGGCCGGGAGGGCCTGGACCAGGCCGTAGGCGCCCGAGGAAGAGTTGGTGGCGGTGTGGTTCCAGCCGGACTCGTGCTCGACGATCTTGCTGAAGGACGCGAACTGCGCCGGCGGGACGATCTGGCGGGCGATCTCCTGCTCCGAGGCGGCCGAGGCCGAACCCGTCGTGCCCATCACCGCGGCCGACGTGCCGACGAGCACAGCGGCGGAGACAGCGAAGGTCTTCTTGTGGGCGTTGACACGAGTGGCGATCGAGCGGAACAAAACGTCTTACCTAACGTCGGGGACAAAGGTCGCGCCGGGCGCTTTCGGCATGCCGGAACCAGAGCCCGGGAGACCCGGGAACTGGGGGAACCGGCCTGCCGTGGCGCTCTCGGACGGGATGTCCTGAGCACCGGCTGCCTGGCGACGTCCACCAGAGAAGCAGGGTCGGAACGGCCGGGCAAGGACCCCCAGTACGAGGAAGGTTCGGACCCGGGGGGTCGGCGAAGGTGGGCGGGTGTGCGGTATTTCCGCAGGTCGTGGCCTGTTGTGGGATGGTTTGGCCAGGTCTGGCCGTCTACTATTTCGCCTCGTACGTGATGTACGTCCTGTGGGGCGCCTCACCCGGGGAGGCCTCTTCCGGGGCCTCGAATGTGACCTGGGCCTCGAAGTTCGCCCGCCGCGTGGCCCGCCGCAGCGCCTTCAGGAGCGTCCCGCCGACCGTGAGCGTCAGGACGACCGTCAGAACGGCACGGCCCAGGTCCCAGCCGAGGGAGGTGGCGAGGACGTACGCGAGGAAACGGACCAGGTTCTCGTGCACCGGATCCCCGGGCACGAAGGAGATCGCCTGACCGATGCCGCCGACCGTCACCCAGCCGTAGAGGTTGGTGACCGTGCCGTACGCGAACGCCGCCACGAATCCGTACGCGGACAGCATCAGCAGCTCCGACCGCCCCCGCAGCCTGTCCGGGCCCGGCAGCAGCCCCGCGCCCATCGCGAACCAGCCCATCGCCAGCATCTGCGTCGGCATCCACGGCCCCACACCGCCCGTGAGCAGCGCCGACGCGAACATCGTCACCGCACCCAGGACGAAACCGAAGCCCGGCCCGAGGACCCGGCCGCTCAGCACCATCAGGAAGAACATCGGCTCCAGACCGGCCGTCCCCGCCCCCAGCGGGCGCAGCGCCGCGCCCACCGCGGCGAGCACGCCCAGCATCGCCACCGCCTTCGCGTCCATCCCGCAGTCCGCGATCGTCGCCACGACGACCGCGATGAGGAGGGGGAGGAGCAGGGCGAAGAGCCAGGGGGCGTCGGCAGCGTGGTTCGTGACCGCCGCCGCCCTGTCGGCGAAGAGGGGCCAGCCGATCCCGATCAGACCGACGAGGGAGACGAGGAGGAGCGCGGCCACCGAGCGGGGGCCGAGGCGGACGGGACGTGCCGTCTTCACAGCGCCGCCTCCACCTGCTCGACCGTGAGCCACGGCTGCGGCGCCAGGATCTTCGCCACCTGCGGCGAGAATGCCGGCGAGGACACCACCACCTCGGCCGTCGGGCCGTCCGCGACCACCTCGCCGTCCGCGACGATCACCACCCGGTGCGCCAGCTCCGCCGCCAGCTCCACGTCGTGCGTCGCGAGCACGATCGCGTGCCCGTCCGCAGCGAGGGCCCTCAGGCGGGTCACGAGCCGGGCCTTCGCCGCGTAGTCCAGGCCGCGCGTCGGCTCGTCGAGCAGGAGCAGCGGGGGGCGGCCCGTCAGGACCACGGCCAGCGCGAGCGCCAGCCGCTGGCCCTCGGACAGGTCGCGGGGGTGCGTGTCGTCCGCGATCCCCGGCAGCAGCTCCTCCACCAGGGCCCGGCAGGTCCCCGGCTCCGCGCCCGCGTCCGCGTCGGCCGCCGCGCACTCGGCGGCGACGGTGTCCGCGTACAGGAGGTCCCTCGGCTCCTGCGGTACGAGGCCGACCTGGTGGATCAGGTCGCGGGGGTCGGTGGTGTGCGGGGCCCGGCCGGCGACCCGGACGCTGCCGGATGTCGGCTCGATCATGCCGACGAGGGTGGAGAGCAGGGTGGACTTGCCGGCGCCGTTGCGGCCCATGAGGGCGACGGTCTCGCCGGCTTCGACCTGGAGGTCGATGCGGCGGAGGGCCTCTACGCGGGCGCGGCGGACGGCGAGGTTCGTGACGTCCACGAGGGGAGCGGTGAGTGCAGGTGCGGGTGTGGGGCGGCGCCGTCGGAAGAGGGAGAAGCCCCCACCCCTCCCCCTACGCCCAAGGGCGTGGAGGGACCCCCACTTCCCGAAACCGGGGGCTCCGCCCTCGGACCCCCGCGCCTCAAACGCCGGCGGGGCTGGATTTCCAGCCCGTCCGGCGTCCGGGGCGGAGCCCCGGTCACGGGAAGGGGCTGGGTCGGGGAGAAGCCCTGCGGGGTCCCGTCCCGCGCGGTCCCGCTCAGCCAGTCGTCCTTCCAGCCGTTCCTTCAAGGCCTCAGCCCGCCGCCGCGCATCCCGCACCGTCAGCGGCAGCGGATCCCACCCCGCCACCCGCCCCAGCGCCACCACCGGCGGATGCACCGGCGAGACCGCCATGATCTCCGCCGGCGGGCCCATGACCGCCTCCGGCAGGAGGAGGACCTGGTCCGCGTACTGGACGACGCGCTCCAGGCGGTGTTCCGCGAGGAGGACCGTCGTGCCGAGGTCGTGGACCAGGCGCTGGAGGACCGCGAGGACGTCCTCCGCCGCCGAGGGGTCGAGTGCGGAGGTCGGTTCGTCGAGGACGAGGACCTTGGGGTGCGGGGTCAGGACGGAGCCGATCGCGACCCGCTGGCGCTGGCCGCCGGAGAGCGTGGCGATCGGGCGGTCGCGGAGCTCCGCGAGGCCCAGGAGGTCCAGGGTCTCCTCGACCCGGCGGCGCATCACGCCGGGCGCGAGGCCCAGGGACTCCATGCCGTACGCGAGCTCGTCCTCGACCGTGTCGGTGACGAAGTGCGCGGACGGATCCTGCCCCACCGTGCCCACCAGGTCGGCGAGCTCGCGCGGCGGATGCACGCGGGTGTCGCGGCCGTCGACCGTCACCCGCCCGGTCAGCGTGCCGCCCGTGAAGTGGGGGACGAGACCGGAGACCGCGCCGAGGAGCGTCGACTTGCCGACGCCCGAGGGGCCGACGAGGAGCACGAGCTCCCCCTCGGGGACGGTGAGGTCCACGTTCCGCAGGGTCGGCTCGGCGTCGTCCTCGTACCTCACGGAGACGTTCTCGAAGCGGATCACACGTTCTCCTTGGATACGGGTACGGGCGCCACGAACGCCGGCACCAGGCCCACCAGGACCGACACCGCCGGCCACAGCGGCAGCTCCGGCGCCTCCAGGGGGACGACCCCGGGGTGCAGCGCCTCGGGGGCGTACGCGTTCGCCCAGATCATCAGGGTCGCGACCGCCACCCCGGAGCCCGCGACCAGCCAGGCCCGCGCGCCCCAGCGGTCGGGCCGGTAGCGGGTGCGGACGGTCCTGCGGCCGCCGAGCCGGAGCCCGGCCATCGCGGCGACGAGCCCCGCGCCGAGCAGCGGGAGCCCGTACCCCGCGCCCTCCGCCGCGAGCAGCCCGTACGAGCCGGCGCACACGCCGAGGAGCCCGCCCAGGGTCAGGACGTTCGTGGTGCGCCGTACCGCCGCCGGGACCCGCGCCGTCCGCCCGTACCCGCGCGCGTCCATCGACGCGGCGACCGCGATCGACCGCTCAAGCGCCCCCTCCAGGACCGGCAGGCCGATCTGGAGCACCGCCCGCACCCCGCCCGTGGGTCGGCCGCGCAGCCGGCGGGCGGTCCGCAGCCGGGCCACGTCGGCGACCATGTTCGGCGCGAAGGTCATCGCCACGACGACGGCGACCCCCACCTCGTACAGCGCGCCCGGCAGCGACTTCAGCAGCCGCGCCGGGTTGGCGAGGGCGTTCGCGGCGCCCACGCAGATCAGCAGGGTCGCCAGCTTGGCGCCGTCGTACAGCGCGAACACCAGCTGCTCCGCCGTCACCCGGCCCCCGATCCGTACCCCTTGGGCCCAGTCGGGCAGCGGCACCTCGGGCAGCGTGAACAGCTCGTACGTACCGGGGATGGGGGAGCCGAGCAGCAGCGAGAACACCACCCGCAGGGCCACCACGAACAGGCCGAGCTTCACGAACGCGCCGTACGAGCGGGCCCAGGGCGCGTCCGTGCGCCGGGCCGCCACCACATAACCGGCCACCCCGACGAGCAGCCCGAGCAGCAGCGGGTTCGTGGTCCGGGAGGCGGCGACGGCCAGGCCGAGCGCCCACAGCCACCACGCGCCCGCGTGCAGGGCGTTGGCCCGGCTCGCCTCGGGGGCCGCGAGGACACGGACGGCGCCACTCATCGGCGCCGGCGGGCCTTCCATATCGCCGCCCCGCCGAGGGCCAGGACGGCCGCGCCGCCGGCGAGCACGCCGAAGGACGGCCCGCCGCCCTCGGAGGAGGCCTTCGCCTTCGAAGCGGTGGGCGCGGCGGGTGCGGCGGACGTCTTCTCCGTGACCTGCTCGCCGCAGCCCCGCGCCGGGTAGCCCGCGATCCCGCACAGCATGGCCGCGCTGTCGTACCGCAGCGGCTTCGCCACCGCGGCCAGCGCCTCCGCGCCCGTCGCGTCCTCGCGGACCTGCGCACAGCCGACCTCGATCAGCTTCTTCGGCGGGGTCTCGCCGGGCGGCGCGTCCAGCGGGCCGCCGAAGTCGACGACGACCGCGATCCGCTTCGTGCCGTCCTTCTTCTCCACGTCCCCGCAGATCCCGGGGAAGTCGGGGGCGACGGAGGGCCGGGACGTGTCGTCCGTGCCGTTGCTGATCGCGAACCGGAACCCGAGGGCGTCGCCGTCGGCGGGCCGGGCGGTCGCCGGGCCCTGCGTGGCGTACGTCCACGGCTTCCCGCCGGCGCTCTCCCAGAACGACCAGTAGCGGTAACCGGCCGCCTGCGCGGGGGCCGCCGCGACCGCCGTCAGGGTCAGGAGCGCCCCGGTCACGGCACCCGCGACCCGTATCGGCATGCGCCCGATCACTTCTTGCGGCCGCTCACGAAGAAGCCGATGCCCACGGCGAGGAGCGTACCGATGCCGATGATCCACCAGACGTCGAAGCCGGACTCGTCGTCGGTGGAGGAGGCGGAGGTGTCCGGGGCCTTCGGCGCGGGGCCGGTGGCGTTGAGCTGCTCGACCAGGTCGGTCGTGCCGAACCTGCGGGGGTCGGTCTCCGTCGAGCGGGCCGCCAGGATCAGCTGCGCGTACGCGGCCGGGCCGCCCTCCTTCGCCCAGGCCACGGAGTTCTTCTCCAGCCACGTCAGGGCCGGTTCGGCCTCCTTGGTGGCGCCGGCGGCGGCGAGCGCGACGACCGCGTCGGCGGTGTTGCCGATGTCGGGCTGCTCGGTGGTGTCGGTGGCGCCCGGCATGGGCGGCAGGGTGAGGTGGCCGGTCTTCGCGAGCGCCTTCGACAGGTAGGCGGCGCCGTTCAGCGCGGCCCGCCCGACGGTCGGCTTCGACAGGTCGGTGCAGGCCGGCGGCTGCTGGGGGGAGGCCTTGGTGGCGACGACGCTCTTGCCGAGCCCGGCGAGGGTCGCCGCCGCGGTGGCGTCGGCGTTGGCGAGGAGCTTGCCCGTCTTGTCCGGCTGGTACGCGAACGCTCCCGCGCCCTCCTTGTCCGAGCACGGCAGGGCGAACGTCAGGAGCGCGTCGTACGGGCTGCGGCCCTCGGCGGAGGTGAACGAGCCGGGGCGCACGCCGATCGCGGCGAGCGCGCCGATCACGACCGACGTGGAGTTGGCGTCGCTCGGGCCGCCGACGCCGTAGCCCCAGCCGCCGTCCTTGTTCTGCACGGTCCGCAGCCAGTCGGAACCGGCCTTGACGGCCTTGTCGATCGCGCTGGGGGCGGCGGCCTGGCCGCGCACGGCGCGGAGCGCCTGGACGGCGACGGCGGTGGCGTTGGTGTCCCGCATCGTCTTCTCGTCGCAGGGCTTCGACACGTCCGCGCGGTACGAGGCGAACGAGCCGTCCTCGCACTGCTGGCCGAGGAGCCAGCCCACGGCCTGGTCGGCGGGCTGGAAGCCGGTGCCGCGCTGGGCGAGGAAGGCGAGCGACTGGCGCCAGACACCGTCGTACGTCGGGTCCTTCGTGCCGTACAGGCCGGCCGGGAGGGTGCCGGTCGAGGGGGTCGGGGACGGCGCGGCGGCGGCCGGGAAGGCCGCTCCGGTGCCGAGCACGACTGCGGCGGCGGCGAGCGCGGCGGCGCCGCGGCGGACGGTGTTCATGGGGCCCTCTCCTGCGGCCGGGCACCGGCACGCCTCGGGGCACCAGGCTCCGGCTCCGTATTCCTCGACGGTGCCGGCGGTCACGTCCCGGGCGGGGCATTCCGACTCGCCGATCTCCGGGGAGACGGCTCACGGATCGGGGTATCCCCTGCTCGAGCGAAGCCGAGAGCTCGGGGAAGGGGCAGTGCCGGTTTCGCACCGGCTTCCCCCCGTACGGGCATGATGACGACGGGCCCACTCTACCGGCCCGTATGCGCGCCGCTCCGGGGTGGGAGGCGCCTCACACCGGGTGGGGAAGGACGCTCCCCGCGAGCCCGTCGCTGTGCCATGCTGACGCCGCCACGACACCACGACGACGGCGTCTTCACGGGGGTGCGGAATGCGGGCGTTGGCCGAGAGCGACCCGCGGACGGTCGGTCCCTACCGGCTCCTCCAGCGGCTGGGCGAGGGCGGCATGGGCCGCGTCTACCTGGGCCGCTCGCGCGGCGGCCGGACGGTCGCGCTGAAGGTGGTGCACGGCGCGCTCGCCGGTGACCCGGGCTTCCGGACGCGCTTCGCCCGCGAGGTGCGGGCCGCCCGGTCCTTACGCGGAGCCGGTACGGTCCCGGTCCTCGACGCCGACCCGGACGCGGAGGTGCCCTGGCTGGCCACCGCGTACGTGCCGGGTCCCGCGCTCTCCGAGGCCGTCCTGGCGCACGGCCCCCTCCCCGAACCGGCCCTCTGGCGGCTGCTCTCCGGCCTCGCGCACGCCCTCGACGGCGTGCACCGGGCGGGGCTCGTGCACCGGGACGTCAAGCCGTCGAACGTCCTGCTCTCGCTGTCGGGGCCCCTGCTCATCGACTTCGGCATCGCCCGCTCCGCCGACGAGACGGCCCTGACGGGGACGGGCCTGGTCGTCGGCTCACCCGGCTTCATGTCGCCCGAGCAGGCGGAGGGGCGGACGGTCGGGCCCGCGGCCGACCTCTTCTCGCTCGGCGCGGTGCTGGCCTTCGCGGCGACCGGGCGCGGGCCCTTCGGGGGCGGTTCGGTGGCGGAGCTGCTGTACCGGCTCGTCCACCACGAGCCCGATCTCGCCGGGGTGGAGGGGCCGTTCGCGGAGCTCGTACGGCGCTGCCTGGCCAAACGGCCGGAGGACCGCCCGCCGGTGACCGAGCTGACCGCGGCGGCGGACGCCCACCGGGAGGAGTCGGGGAGCTGGCTGCCGGCGCCGGTGGTCGCGGCGATCGCGCAGAAGGCGGAGGAACTGCTCAACACGGAGACGGAGTTCGAGCCGGAGCCGGACCGCGAGCCGGAGCCGGACCGCGAACGGGAGCGCGAGCCGGAGCGCGAGCCGGAGCGTGAGCCGGAGTCGGGGTCCGCTCCCGCGAGCGCCGATGCCCGTACGAGTACGCCTCCCACCGCCGTCACCACCGTCCTCCCGCAGCCGGCCCCGCCGCCCAGGACCGCCGTCCTGCCGTCCCGGGAGCCCGTCCGGGGTCCGGCCGCCGTGCCGCGGGCCCGGGCCTCCTCGACGGGGGTGCCGACCGCGCGGGAGCGGGCCGTGCGCGTGCTGACCACGGGTCTGGGGCGGCCGCTCCTCGGGATCCTCTACCTGGCGCCGATGGTCGCCTTCCTCGTCGGCGGGGTCGACCTCGTGCGGCGGGCGGAGGCGCACCCCTCGCTCTCCGACCAGGCGGGCGGCGCGTACCAGTGGGCGATGGACGACTGGTGGCGCCTGCCCGCGACGCTGCTCCTGATCGCCGCGACGGCCGGCCTCCAGGGCTACCGGCGGCGGCTGCTCACGGTGCCGCCCGGCCGGGTCAGGCTGTGGTCGGCCGGGATCGCCGTGTACTGGATCGCGCTGATCGCCGTACTGACCCTGCACCTCCTCTGGTTCCTTTTCGTCCACAACGGCTACGCCTCCTACGAGGACGGCGGGCAGCACTGGCTGTGGTGGGTGGCGGGCCCGGTGATGATCCTCGGCGGCGGCTTCTCACCGTTCGTCCTGGTCATGGCGGTCATCCGCCTGGTGAAGGCCTGAAGCCTCACACCGCGACGTACGTGACGGGGGCCGTGCCCGGCACCGGTTCCGCGCGTCCGAGCTTCACCAGGCGGCGGACGTGGGCCTCGGCCTCGCTGACGGCGATGTTGCGGGAGCCGTACGGGATCTGCTCCCAGGGGCGGTTCCACTCCATGCGCTCGGCGAGCTGCCAGGGCGTGAGCGGGGTGGCGAGGAGGGCGAGGAGGCCGGTGAGGCGTTCCTCGTGGTGGTCGAGGAGTTCTCGGACGCGGCCGGCGGCGTCGGTGAAGGCGTGCTGGTGTGCGGGGAGGACCTCGGCGACGCCGAGGCGGCCGATCCGTTCGAGGGAGTCGAGGTAGTCGCCGAGGGGGTCGGTCTCCGAGGGGGGTCCCCCCTGCTCGAACGAAGTTGAGAGCTTGGGGGACTCGTCGGGGTCTTCGTACAGGCCGATGTGCGGGGAGATCCCGGGCAGCAGGTGGTCGCCGGAGAAGAGCCGGCCGTGGCCGGGCAGCCGGGAGGGGTGCTCCTCCTCCAGGTGGAGGCAGACGTGCCCGGGGGTGTGGCCGGGGGTCCAGATGGCGCGCAGCCGGCGTCCGGCCAGGTCGAGGAGTTCGCCGGGGACGATCTCGCGGTCGGGGAGGGCCGAGCGGAGACCGGGCAGGGTCCGCATCCGGCCGGCGGCGCGGGCGGCCCGGAGCGGGGCGATGTGGTCCTCGGGGGCGCCGACGGCGGCGAGCTTGCGGGCGAGGTAGTCGAACCAGGTGCCGGGTTCGGACTCCCGGGTGCGGCGGACGACGGCCGTGTCGGCGGCGTGCATGGCGATCCAGGCGCCGGACTCCTCCCGGACCCGGCCGGAGAGGCCGTGGTGGTCGGGGTGGTGGTGGGTGATGACGACGCCGTGGACCTCCCGCACGGACAGCCCCAACGCGTCGAGCCCGCCGGTGAGTTCGTCCCAGGAGGCCGGGTCGTCCCAGCCGGTGTCGACGAGGACCGGGCCGCGGTCGGTGTCGAGGACGTGGACCAGGGTGTGGCCCAGCGGATTGTCCGGGATGGGCACCCGCAGGGACCAGACGCCACCGCCGTGCTCGGTCACCTGGGTCATGAGCGTCCTCGTCTCTGCGTACCGGTACGGCCATTGCCCACCATAACTAGAACTGGTATCAGTTCTGAAGCATCGTCAGGAAACCCAATGGTCCCATTCCATCTCCTCGGGAGGCAGCGGTCATGACCGAGCTTGTGGAGCACGGAAAGCTGTTCATCGGCGGGGAGTTGACCGACCCGCACGGCGACGCGGTCATCGAGGTGATCTCCCCGCACACCGAGCAGGTCATCGGCCGTGTCCCGCACGCCTCCGAGGCCGATGTCGACCGGGCCGTCGCCGTCGCCCGGCGGGCCTTCGACGAAGGGCCCTGGCCGCGGATGACGGTCGAGGAGCGGATCGCCGTCGTCACCCGCATCAAGGACGCGATCGCCGTGCGGTACGAGGAGATCGGCCGCTGCATCAGCGCGCAGAACGGCTCCCCGTACTCCTGGTCCGTCCTCGCCCAGGCGCTCGGCGCGATGATGGTCTGGGACGCGGCGATCACCGTCGCCCGGGACTTCCCGTACGAGGAGCGGCGCGGCGGCGTCCTCGGGCCGCTGCTCGTGCGGCGCGAGCCGGTCGGTGTCGTCGCGGCCGTCGTCCCGTGGAACGTGCCGCAGTTCACCGCCGCCGCCAAGCTGGGGCCCGCGCTGCTCGCGGGCTGCACGGTGGTCCTCAAGCCCTCGCCGGAGTCGCCCCTCGACTCGTACATCCTCGGCGAGATCGCGGCGGAGGCCGGGCTCCCCGAAGGGGTCCTGTCGATCCTGCCCGCCGACCGCGAGGTCAGCGAGTACCTCGTCGGGCACCCCGGCGTCGACAAGGTGTCCTTCACCGGCTCGGTCGCCGCCGGCAAGCGGGTCATGGAGGTCGCCTCCCGCAACCTCACCCGCGTCACCCTCGAACTGGGCGGGAAGTCGGCCGCGGTGATCCTGCCGGACGCCGACCTCGACACCGCCGTCGCCGGGATCGTCCCGGCCGCCTGGATGAACAACGGGCAGGCGTGCGTGGCCCAGACCCGGATCCTCGCGCCCCGCGCGCGGTACGAGGAGATCGCCGAGGCCTTCGCGGCGGCGGCCGGCGCGCTCGTCGTCGGCGACCCGCTCGACCCGGCCACCCAGGTCGGCCCGCTCGTCGCCCGGCGCCAGCAGCAGCGCTCCCTCGACTACATCGGGATCGGGCAGGCCGAGGGCGCCAAGGTCCTCACCGGCGGCGGACGTCCGGCCGGCCTGGAGCGCGGCTGGTACGTCGAGCCGACCCTCTTCGGCGACGTCGACAACTCCATGCGGATCGCCCGCGAGGAGATCTTCGGCCCGGTCATCTGCCTCCTGCCGTACGGGGACGAGGCCGAGGCCCTGCGGATCGCGAACGACTCCGACTTCGGGCTCAGCGGCAGCGTCTGGACCGGGGACGTGGAGCACGGCATCGACTTCGCCCGCTCCGTGCGCACCGGCACCTTCAACGTCAACACCTTCAGCCTCGACATGCTCGGCCCCTTCGGCGGCTACAAGAACTCCGGCGTGGGACGGGAGTTCGGCCCCGAGGGCTTCGGCGAGTACCTGGAGCACAAGATGATCCACCTGCCGGCCGGATACGGGGACGCGTGATGGGCGACCGCTGGCACGTCGAGGTCGACCGGAGCGTCTGCATCGGCTCCGGCATGTGCGTCAACCACGCCCCCGGCGGCTTCCGCCTCGACACGGCCCGCCAGTCCCATCCGGTGGAGCCGGAGACGGACGCGGGCGAACGCCTCCTCGCGGCGGCGGAGGGCTGCCCGGTGGAGGCCATCCTGATCACCCTGGCGGACGGAGGCGAGCCGGTGTTCCCGCCGGAGGAGTGACGGGGCGCGCCGGGTGGGACGGCACTGTCGTTCCCTTGTGCAAAACTGTGCCCCTTGGTACGGGGGCAAGAGGCCTTCGTGTGCGCTGATTTGGGAGTGTTGTGCGCAAGGCGAAGTGGGTGGCCGCGGCCGCCGGTGTGGTTCTGCTCGTCGCGGGCTGTGGCAGCGAGGGCGGCGCCGACAAGGGCGGTTCGTCCTCGGCCGGTTCCTCCTCGGCCGGTTCGGCCTCGACGGGCGGTTCCGGCGCGGGTGGTTCGAGCGACGAGAAGCTGGACGCCGCCGCGGTCACCAAGGAGTTGACGGACGCGGCGACGGAGGCCGGCTTCACGCAGGACTCCTCGGGCGAGCAGGTTCCGGCCGAGGCCAAGGACTGCATGGTCAGCTGGACGGCCGACGCCGAGAAGGCCGCGGACCCGGCCAAGTCGTACGCGGCCACGGTCGCGACGCTGACCGGGACCGGCTGGACCGAGGAGCGGAGCTCCGGGGTGGGCGGCTCGGTGATCAAGTCGCTGACCAAGAGCAGCTGGAAGCTCCAGGCCAGCAACCACTCGGCGGGCCCGCTGAAGCTCGTGATGTTCGTGGCCGTGGACAGCAGCCCGGAGTGCGCGGCGGTCCTCGCCAAGAGCAACGCCAAGGCGCAGCAGGGCTCCTGACGCCAGACCGCCCGCGCCCCCGGCGGCTCAACCGCCGGGGGCGCGGGCGGGACGCCTCAGGCCCGTGCCTCCGACGCCTCCGGCGCCGTCAGGTCGATCAGCCGGCAGACCGTCTCGATGTCGATCTTCACCTGTGCGATCGACGCGCGTCCGGACAGCCAGGTGATCAGCGCCGAGTGCCAGGTGTGCTCGATCACCCGGACCGCCGAGAGCTGGCCCGGGGTCGGGTGCTCCGCCCCCATCGCGTCCAGGATGATCGCGGTCGTCAGCCGGGAGACCGTGTCGACCTCGGGGCTCACGCTGCGGTCCGCGAAGGTCAGCGCCCGCACCATCGCGTCGGCGAGCTGTGGCTCCCGCTGGAGGGCCCGGAAGGCGCGCATCAGGGTCTCCGCGACCCGCTGCGCCGGGTCCGCGCCGGCGGGCGGCCGCTTCCGCAGCGTGGTGTGCATGTGCTGGAGCTGGTCCTGCATGGTCGCCACGAGCAGGTGGATCTTGGAGGGGAAGTACCGGTAGAGGGTGCCGAGGGCGACCCCCGCCGCCTCGGCGACCTCGCGCATCTGCACGGCGTCGAAGCCGCCCCTGGCGGCGAGCTGGGCGCTGGCGTTCAGGATGCGGCGGCGCCGTGCCTCCTGGCGTTCCGTGAGGGGCGGCGACGCCGGTCTGTGGTCCGCTCTGTCGACTGCGGTCATGTGGTCCCGTTCCGTGCGTCTTCCGTGCGGTGGGGAGCGACAGTATGGCGTCACGCCCGCCGTGGCGCGAATCACCTGTTCCGGCTCTCACGACGGAGCTACCTGCCGGTAGATTCTGTGCTCCTTGAAGGATCAAGAACGCTCAAGTCTGTAACTTGTTCTAGATTAGCGCGAGCGGTTACGCTCCGGCGAAACGTACGCTCGAAGGGGGTCGCGCAATGACCGCTGAGGCCATAGAGGCAAGCCCCCGGCAGGGCGTCACCGCTGCCGGTGACGGTCCGCTGCGGATCGCTCTCCTCACGTACAAGGGGAACCCGTTCTGTGGGGGCCAGGGCGTCTACGTCCGGCACCTGTCCCGTGAGCTCGCCCGCCTCGGGCACACCGTCGAGGTCATCGGCTCCCAGCCGTACCCGACGCTCGACGAGGGCGTGCCCCTCACCGAGATAGCCAGCCTCGACCTCTACCGCTCGCCGGACCCGTTCCGGACCCCGAAGCGCGAGGAGTACCGGGACTGGATCGACGCCCTCGAGGTCGCCACCATGTGGACCGGCGGCTTCCCCGAGCCGCTGACCTTCTCCCTGCGGGCCCGGCGCATGCTCGCCGCCCGCCGCGGCGACTTCGACGTCGTCCACGACAACCAGACCCTCGGGTACGGACTCCTCGGCGGCCCGCGCGCGATCGGCGCGCCGCTCGTCACCACGATCCACCACCCCATCACCGTCGACCGGCAGCTCGAGCTCGACGCCGCCGACGGCTGGAAGCGCCGCGCCTCCGTCCGCCGCTGGTACGCCTTCACCGGCATGCAGAAGAAGGTCGCCCGCCGGCTGCCGTCCGTGCTCACCGTCTCCGGCACCTCCCGCCAGGAGATCGTCGAGCACCTCGGCGTCCGCGAGGACCGCATCAAGGTCGTCCACATCGGCGCCGACACCGACCTCTGGTCCCCGGACCCGTCCGTCGCCGAGATCCCCGGCCGGATCGTCACCACCTCCAGCGCCGACGTCCCGCTCAAGGGCCTGGTCCACCTCGTCGAGGCGCTCGCCAAGCTCCGTACCGAGAACCCCGACGCGCACCTCGTCGTCGTCGGCAAGCGCGCCGAGGACGGGCCGGTCGCCCAGGCCATCGAGCGGTACGGGCTCGACGGCGCCGTCGAGTTCGTCAAGGGCATCAGCGACGCCGAGCTCGTCGACCTCTACCGGTCCGCGCAGGTCGCCTGCGTGCCCTCGCTGTACGAGGGGTTCTCGCTGCCGGCCGCGGAGGGCATGGCTACGGGGACCCCGCTGGTCGCCACGACGGGCGGGGCGATCCCCGAGGTCGCGGGGCCCGACGGGGAGACCTGCCTCGCGGTGCCGACCGGTGACGCGGGCGCGCTCGCCGCGGCGCTCGGCCGGATGCTCGGCGACGCGGAGCTGCGGGCGCGGCTCGGCCGGGCCGGTCGTGAGCGGGTCCTGGCCAATTTCACCTGGGCGCGGGCCGCGCAGGGGACGGCCGAGCTGTACCGGGAGGCCGTGGCCCGGCAGGGCACCGGAGTCCGTCGGTGATGCTCAGCCTCGTGTGCCGGGTGCGGCCCGGTGGGTGGGTTGTGCCCACCCTCCCCCAAGCTCTCGGCTCCGCTCGAGCAGGGGGGACCCCCATCGCCCCGGCGGAACGCCTGCCCACAACGTTCCTCAACCCCGAAAGCAGGGTCTCGTGCTGACCGTCGACTTCACTCGCTTCCCGCTCGCTCCCGGTGATCGTGTGCTCGATCTGGGCTGTGGCGCGGGGAGGCACGCCTTCGAGTGCTACCGGCGCGGTGCCCAGGTCGTGGCCCTCGACCAGAACGGCGAGGAGATCCGCGAGGTCGCCAAGTGGTTCGCCGCCATGAAGGAGGCCGGGGAGGCCCCCGCCGGCGCGACCGCGACCGCGATGGAGGGCGACGCCCTCAACCTGCCGTTCCCCGACGAGTCCTTCGACGTCGTCATCATCTCCGAGGTCATGGAGCACATCCCCGACGACAAGGGCGTGCTCGCCGAGATGGTCCGCGTCCTCAAGCCGGGCGGCCGGATCGCGATCACCGTGCCCCGGTACGGCCCCGAGAAGGTCTGCTGGGCGCTCTCCGACGAGTACCACGAGGTCGAGGGCGGCCACATCCGCATCTACAAGGCCGACGAGCTGCTCGGGAAGATCCGGCAGGCCGGCCTCAAGCCGTACGGCACGCACCACGCGCACGCGCTGCACTCGCCGTACTGGTGGCTGAAGTGCGCCTTCGGCGTCGACAACGACAAGGCGCTGCCGGTCCGCGCATACCACAAGCTCCTGGTCTGGGACATCATGAAGAAGCCCGCCCTGACCCGGGTCGCCGAGCAGCTGCTCAACCCGGTCGTCGGCAAGAGCTTCGTGGCGTACGCGACCAAGCCCCACCTCCCGAAGGCCGACCTCGCGAAGGCCGACACCGTGGACGCCGCCAAGTGACCTCTCCCGAGCGGATCGCGGAGCACCTCGTCCTGCCCGGGGTGCTCACCGCCGAGCAGGCCGCCGAGACCGTGGCCGGGATACTCGCGGTGCAGCGCGAGGACGGCGCCATCCCCTGGTTCCGCGGCCACCACCTGGACCCGTGGGACCACACCGAGGCCGCCATGGCGCTCGACGCGGCCGGCGAGCACGCCGCCGCGACCCGCGCCTACGAGTGGCTCGCCCGCCACCAGAACTCCGACGGCTCCTGGTACGCGGCCTACCACGACGGCGACCCCGAGCAGATCACCGACCGGAGCCGCGAGTCCAACTTCGTCGCGTACATCGCGGTCGGCGTCTGGCACCACTACCTGTCCACCGGCGACGACTCCTTCCTCGACCGGATGTGGCCCGCCGTCTACGCGGCCGTCGAGTTCGTCCTCGGGCTCCAGCAGCCCGGCGGCCAGATCGGCTGGAAGCGCGAGCCCGACGGCACCCCGGTGGGCGACGCCCTGCTCACCGGCAGCTCCTCGATCCACCAGGCACTGCGCTGCGCCCTCGCCATCGCCGAGGTCCGCGAGGAGGCGCAGCCCGACTGGGAGCTGGCCGCCGGGGCCCTCGGCCACGCGATCCGCCGGCACCCCGAGCGCTTCCTCGACAAGTCCCGCTACTCGATGGACTGGTACTACCCGGTCCTCGGCGGTGCGGTCACCGGGGCCGACGCGCGCGCCCGCATCGAGGCCGACTGGGACCGGTTCGTCGTCCCCGGCCTCGGCGTGCGCTGCGTCGTCCCGAACCCGTGGGTCACCGGCGGCGAGAGCTGCGAGCTCGCCCTCGCCCTCTGGGCGATGGGGGAGTCCGACCGGGCCCTGACGATCCTCCAGGACATCCAGCACCTGCGCGCCGGGAACGGCATGTACTGGACGGGGTACGTCTTCGAGGGCGCGACGGAGGCCGACAAGGCCGTGTGGCCCGAGGAGCAGACCGCCTGGACCGCGGGCTCGCTCCTCCTCGCGGTCGCGGCCCTCGGCGGCGAGGAGGCGACCGTCGCCGTCTTCGGCGGCGACCGCCTCCCCGCGGGTCTCGAACCGGACTGCTGCGGCAGCTGACCGGCCCCGTTCGGCGCCGCCCCGGTGGCGGGCGCCGCGGGGCCGGGTGAGGCTGGCGGGACCGTCGTCAGGGAGGTCCCGCCGTGCCCAGAGGTGTTTCACGCGGAGTCGTGGCGCTGCTGCTGTCCTGCACCCTGCTCCTGACCACCGCGGCGTGCAACGACGACACGAAGAGCACCAGCAGCGCCGCGACCCCGTCGGCCTCCGCGAGCTTCGAGCAGCAGAAGCTGGCGAAGACGCGGTTCGTGGCCAACGCCGGTCTGGCCGCGGGCGCCACGTACCAGTGGATCGTGAAGCCGTACCGCGCCGGCACGTTCAAGAAGGGCGCGGACGGGCGGACCTTCGCCCTGGTGAAGGCGGGCCTCGCGGCCGCGTTCACGTACAACCGGCTCAAGGCGGCGCTGAACAACGCCAAGGGCGACCCGCTGCTGTCGAAGGCGGTCGCGCCGCTCGCCGCGGGCATCGAGTCGCTCAAGGAGCTGGGGACGAAGCTCCGCAAGGGCGAGGTGGGCGACGCGGACGTCGGCGCCTTCGAGAACGTCATCAACAGCGTGAAGAACGCGGGGAAGAGCGCCGGCGCCGAGGTCGTGGACCAGGTGCCCAGCACCTCGCAACTGAGCGGCGGCAGCTAGGAGTTGAGCTCCGCGAGCAGACGGAGCGTGGCGGGGTCCGGTGCCGTGACGAGGAGGTCCGTCACCGGGCCCCGCCGCCATTCCTCCAGGCGCTCCGCGATCCGCCTCCGGGGCCCGACGAGCGAGATCTCGTCCGCGAAGGAGTCCGGTACGGCGAGCACGGCCTCCTCGCGCCGCCCGGCCGCGAACAGCTCCTGGATGCGGCGGGCCTCCTTCTCGTACCCCATGCGTCCCATCAGGTCGGCGTGGAAGTTCCGGGCCGCGTGCCCCATGCCGCCGATGTAGAAGCCCAGCATCGCCTTGACGGGGAGGAGTCCGGCCGCCACGTCCTCGCAGAGCCGCGCCCGGACCATGGGGGCGACCAGGAAGCCCTCGGGGAGCGCGTCCGGCAGGGCGTACACCTCGGACCAGCGGTCGGGCGTCCAGTAGAGGGGCAGCCAGCCGTCGGCGATGGCGAGGGTCTGCGCGATGTTCTTGGGGCCCTCGGCGCCGAGCAGGACGGGGACGTCGGCGCGCAGCGGGTGCGTGATCGGCTTGAGGGCCTTGCCGAGACCGGTGCCGTCGGGGCCGGTGTACGGGTGGGAGTGGTGGCGTCCGTCGAGCCGTACGGGGGCCTCGCGGCGCAGCACCTGGCGGACCACGTCCACGTACTCGCGGGTCGCGGTCAGGGGGGAGCGGGGGAAGGGGCGCCCGTACCAGCCCTCGACGACCTGCGGCCCGGACAGGCCGAGCCCGAGCAGCACGCGCCCGCCGGAGAGGTGGTCGAGGGTGAGTGCGTGCATCGCGGTGGTGGTGGGGGCGCGGGCGGCCATCTGCGCGACGGCGGTGCCGAGCCGGATGCGGCTGGTGTGGGCGGCGATCCAGGTCAGTGCGGTGAAGGCGTCGGAGCCCCAGGCCTCGGCGGTCCACACGGAGTCGTAGCCGAGCCGCTCGGCCTCGCGGGCGAGGTCGAGGTGGGCGGGGGAGGGGCCGCGGCCCCAGTAGCCGAGGGCGAGTCCGAGTCGCATGCCCCACATCCTTTCTGACGATCCGTCAGATACGTGTTGCGGGGACTGTACGGCAACGGCCCCCCGCCCGGAAGGGATTCCGGGCGGGGGGCCGTGCGCGGGATTCCGCGGGCGTCAGCCGCGCTGGATGCCCGTGGTGTCCTGGAGGACGCCGCGGCGGCCGTCCTGCGTCTGGGCCACCAGGGCCGGACCGCGCTGCTCGACCGCGAGGTACCAGGTACCCGGGGCCAGCTCGGCGATCGGCGCCTGCGAGCCGTCCTCCGCGTACAGCGGACGGGCGACCGGGACCGCGAACCAGAACGGCGCGAAGTCCGCGGCCGGCTGCGGCGCCGGGGCGGCCGCCTGCGGCTCGGGCTGGTGCACGGCCTGCGGCTGCGGGGCGGCGGCCTGCGCGCCGAACGGCTGGCCCGCACCCTGCGAGGGGTCCTGCGGCCCGCCGTACGGCTGCTGCTGCGCACCCGGGTAGCCGTAGCCGCCGGGGACGCCCGGCTGACCCGGCTGGCCGTGCTGCATGCCGTACGGCGACGGGGTCTGCGGCTTCGGCGCGCCGACGAGCGGGGCCTTGAGGGCGGGGACCAGCGGACCGGCGACGGCGGCACCGGCCACGGCCAGGGCGGCGATGAGGCCGAGGATCAGGCCGGCGCCGGCGTTCTCCGCCTCGAAGATCCACATGAGCAGCGTCCAGGCGGACACGATGGTGAACGAGGTGCCGACCTGGCCGAGCTCCAGGCCGACCACCTTGCGGGGCTCCGGCAGGGAGCGGGAGACGACGACGAGAGCGGCGCCGGCGATGCCGACGAAGAAGGTGCCCCAGCCGAGGTACGAGAACTCCCACGAGTTCGGAGTGTCGACCTTGTCGCAGATGGCGGCGCTGGCGTCACAGCCCGCGATGCCGAGGAACGAGGCGATGAACAGCACCACCGCTGCGCCGATCAGCACGCCATCGCCTCGGGTGAGGGAGCGGATATTCACGTAAGAGTCCTTCGTCGGGTCGTCGGTCGTCGCATCGGGGAGGCGTTCAGGTTCATGACACGGGGGCGGCCCCATGGTACGGAGCGAATCTATCGCCCGTCGGTTCTACCCCTTGAGGTAGGTGGCGATGCCGTCCGCCAGCCCCTGGGCCGCCTTCTGCCGCCACGTCGACGACGTGAACAGCTGTGCGTCCTTCGGGTCGCGCATGTTGCCGCACTCGACGAAGACCTTGGGGACGGTCGAGAGGTTGAGCCCGCCGAGGTCGTCCCGTACGTCCAACCCCGTACCGTCGCCGATGTAGTTGGCGGGCGAGGTGCCGGTGGCGCGCGCGAAGGTCTTCACGATTCCCTCGCCGAGGGTACGGGACGGGGCGACGATCTTCGCGGTGTCGGCGGTGCCCGCGCGCACCTTTGCGGGAAGGATCACATGGAAGCCGCGGTTGCCGGCGGCCGAACCGTCCGCGTGGACGGAGACGACGGCGTCGGCGCGGGCCGCGTTCCCGATCCGGGCCCGCTCGTCGATGCAGGGCCCCCAGGGGCGGTCGCCGTCATGGGTGAAGACGACCTCGGCACCGCGCGCGGTGAGGAGGTCCCGCAGGCGGCGTGAGACGTCGAGGGTGAAGGCGGCCTCGGTGTAGCCGGCGTTGGTGGAGGTGCCGGTGGTGTCGCACTCCTTGCGGTTCGTCCCGATGTTGACCTTTTGGTTGATTTCGGTGGAGTGACGGAAATTGCCGGAGTTGTGGCCGGGGTCGATGACGACGGTCCTCCCGGCGAGCGAGCGGCTCGCCTGAGCGGCGACCGGCGAGCGGGTGGGCCGGGGGGCGGCGGAGGGCGAGGCGAACGGCGGCCGCGACTGGGCTCCGCTCTCGCTCAGGGGCCCCTGGGTTCCCTGCGTTCCCTGGGCCTTCCCGCTCGATGACGAGGCCTGTGAGGTCGCGCACCCGGCGAGCGCGGCGCAGCAGCCCGCGGCGGCGAGGACGAGGGCGAGGGTACGGCGGGCGGTGTTCCGGTGGTCGTACGGCACCCCGCGACTTTAGGCCCTGGGCGGGGCGAAACGCCGTAGGGGTACGTCGCAGGTTCGTCACCGGCGTCACGGAACGGTGGACGCGTGTGGGCGAAGCGTGAAGGGTAGAGAAGGAGGGCGACGGTGGGGTGTCACCGCGCATGGACCACGAGGGGGAACCGTGGTGGGGGAAGAACCGAACGACGCACGTCCCGAACCGAACGACAGACCGCCGGGGGACGGGGGCTTGGGGAAGGGGAGCGGGGCGTCGGGGCCGGGCACGCGCGCCGATGTGACGTCCGCCGCTTCTCCGGGTGCCTCGGCAGGCGCGCCCGAGCCGCCCTGGGCCCCTCCGGCGCCCGCGAATCCGGCCGCCTCCGGCGCGGGGACGCCCACACCGGCCTTCGGTCCGCCGCCGGGGGGCCCGCAGGTTCCACAGGATCTGCCCACGACCACGCCGGCCGCCGCGTCCGGGCAGTCGCCCGAGCCCGCGCCGGGCTCGCAGGACCAGCCCACCGCCCACCTCGCCGCGGCGGCCGGGCAGTCGCCCGAGCCCGCGCCGGTCTCGCGGGACCTGCCCACCTCTCGGCTCGCCGCCGTACCCGGGCAGTCGCCCGAGCCCGCACCGCCTGCGAGGGACCTGCCCACCTCTCGGCTCGCCGCCGTGGCCGGGCAGTCGCCCGAGCCTGCGCCGGGCTCGCAGGACCAGCCCACCTCTCGGCTCGCCGCTGCGGCCGGGCAGTCGCCCGAGCCCGCGCCGGGCTCGCAGGACCAGCCCACCGCCCACCTCGCCGCCGCGTCCGGGGTCCCGGCCGGGCCCGCCGTCGCGCCCGGGTGGGCCGGGGCCGGGACCGGGCCGCCGCCGCCCGGTGCGCCGCCCGGGTTCGGGCCGCCGGGGTACGGGCCTCCGCCGTACGGGCCGCCGCCCGGCTACGGCCCCGCGCAGCCGCCCGGCGACGCCAACCCGGCCCAGGCCGCCATGATCGGCCTGCTCAACCTCTCCTGCCTCGGTCTCGGCTACGTCCTCCTGCGCAACTGGATCGGTGCCGCGCTCTGCTGGCTCGCCACCGCCGCCCTGCTCGTGGTCGCGCTCCCCGCCGACGTCGACGGCGTGCCGTTCGCCCTCCTCGTCGGCTACGGCGTCTTCCTGCTCGCCGTCGCCGCCGACGGCGCCCGCCGCGGACTGCGCGCCACGCTCCGGATCGGCGCCTCCTTCCGCCGCCTGGCGCTGCCGCTCGCGCTCGTCCTGCTCGCCGTGCCCGCCGGAGGCTCCCTCGCGTACGGTGCGGCCCGCGACGAGGCGAAGGAGCAGGCGCTGCTCGAACGGCTCGCGGCGGCGGACGCCCTCGTGAAGTCCGCCGACGGCCTCGCCTTCGACAAGGCCGAGCCGACGTACCGCAAGGCGCTCGACACCTACGCGGACCTCGGCACGAAGCACGCGGGCTCACGGGCCGGGAAGCTCGTGCCCGACCGCCTGGACGCGTACTACAAGGCGGTCTCCGCCCCGTACGGGAAGAAGGAGTACTGCGCGGCCGTCCCGCCGCTCAAGCACCTGCGGGAGCTCCCGGGCACCGTGGACAAGGAGCTGCTCGGCTCCCGGCCCGCCAAGACCGACGAGCCGCTGGCCGAGTCGCTCTACCAGTGCGGCACGGCGGCGCTCGGCGTGCAGACGGCGAACCCGCCGGCGAGCGAGAGCCTCAACGACCTCCTCGGCACCTTCCCGCAGTCCGCCCAGGCGACCCGCGTCGAACCGGCCGTCCGGGCGGCGATCAAGACGCGGACGACCGCCCTCGGCGGCTCCGAGCCCTGCGACGCCACCGACCAGCTGCGCGCGCTCCGCTCCTCGCTCGACGCCATGCCGGACCCGTCCCTCGAAGGCGCGGCGAAGGAGGCGGCGGCGGCCGTCCAGAAGGGGGACTTCGCCTGCGGGACGGACCACTTCAAGGACAAGGAGTTCGGCACGGCGGCCACGGTCATGACCGACTACGCCAAGACGTACCCGAACAGCCCGCAGGCCGCCCACGCCCGCGCGATCGCCATCGCCGCCGAGATCGCCGAGGAGGAGCCGGAGGCCGGCAGGCGCCTGCCGCCGGCCGACGTCCCCGGCGGCGCCCGGATGGTCATGGTGGTGAGCAACGACGGCCCCGGCGAGGTCGAGCTGCTCTACACGGGCCCGATGACCGGCAAGGTCACCCTCAAGGCGTGCGGGACCTGCAAGAAGTACCAGACCCCGCTGCTGGTGAACTCCCCGAAGATCAAGGCCTGCACGGGGCCGTCCTCGAAGTACCCGAAGGCGACCCTGCTGCTGCCCGCCGGCGACTACCACTTCCTCCAGAAGCGGTCGGCCACCGGCACGTCGACGGCGGGCGACACCAAGTCGAGCAAGGCGAAGATCGAAGAGGGCTACAGCTACACGAACTGCCTGTACGTGACCTCGCTGTTCTAGGCGGCCCGGCGGCGCAGCACCCGCAGCGAGTCGGTGACCGAGACCTCCTCGAAGTCACCCGACTCCAGGGCGCGCAGGTAGATCCGGTACGGCGCCTGGCCGCCGTCCTCCGGGTTCGGGAAGACGTCGTGGATGACGAGCAGGCCCCCGGGGGCGACCTTGGGGGCCCAGCCCTCGTAGTCGTTCGTGGCGTGCTCGTCCGTGTGCCCGCCGTCGATGAACACGAAGCCGAGCTGCCCGCCCCACACCTTCGCGACCTGCGGCGACCGCCCGACCACGGCGATCACGTGCTCCTCCAGGCCGGCCTTGCGCAGGGTCCGCCGGAAGGTCGGCAGGGTGTCCATGAGGCCCACCTCCGGGTCGACCACGCTCGCGTCGTGGTACTCCCACCCCGGCTGCTGCTCCTCGCTGCCCCGGTGGTGGTCCACGGTCACCGCGACCGTCCCGGCCTGCCGGGCCACGTCGGCGAGCAGGATCGTCGACCGCCCGCAGTACGTCCCGACCTCCAGCAGAGGCAGCCCGAGCTTCGCGGCCTCGGCGGCGGCCTCGTACAGCGCAAGCCCCTCCCCGACGGGCATGAAGCCCTTCGCGGCCTCGAAGGCGGCAAGAATCTCGGGCGCGGGCACGGACATGGTCACTCCTACTGGCGGGTACGCGGCTACGAGCGCCCATCGTGCCCTACGCGCCCCCCGCGAACCACACCGTCCTCCCGTCCACCGGTTCGCCGACCGACGCTTCGTTACGATCACCTGCGAGCGGCCGCTCCATCGCTGGAGGACTCGACCGCGCTGATCACCCGCGCCATGGAGGAGCACTGTGCAGTCCACCCGGAACCCGGCGGGAGCGCGCCGGCGCGAGTCCTCGTACAGCGACGGCACCGACGGCTGACCGTGGCGACCCTCATGGGGATGGTGGTCCTCGCCGTCGTCCTGCCGGCGTGGGCGGGGATCACGTACGTGGGGCTGGTGCGGGCCCGGCGGGAGAACGCCGCACTGCCCCCGCCGCCCCGGCCCCGCCGTACCCCCGCGAAGAAGGCCGCCCGGGTCGCCGCGCTGGCCTTCGTCGCGGGCGGGGCGCTGCACGCGTACGGGCTCTCGTACCTGCCGTCCCTCCAACCGGAGGACGCGTGCTGGTTCAACGCGGGCTACATGAAGGAGCCCGACTCCAGCAGCGCCCTGCCCGTGAGCCTGGTGTGCGCGGGCGAGGAGATCGTCCCGTGGTGGGTCAACCCCGGCCTCCTCGCCCTGGCGGTCACCGCCGCCACCGCGACCGTCACGAGCGCCGTCCTCGCGCTGAGGGGACGTGCGAGCAGGCGCTGACCGGAGAGCTGAAGCCCGATGGGAACGGAACCCTGCCGGGCGATTCCGGCGGGGTTCTCACTGGTGAGGTCAGGCCCCCGCCAGGACCTCCCGCAGTCTCCGTACCCCCGTCTTCCAGGCCTCCCCGTCCGACTCCTCCCACAGTTCCAGGAGTTCCGACGGCTCGGTGAGGATGCGGTCCAGGGCTTCGACAGCCGCCGGGCGGAGTTCCGGCGGGAGGGGCGGCAGCGGGTTCTTCGGGGCGTACGAGGTCGTCACCGGGTCGCCGCCCGGGCACTGTGCCGCCACCAGGGCCGCCGACGCGACGGCCTCCACCGCGACGTCCGAGTCGAGGTACTCCTCGCCCGTCGCGGTCACCTCGCGGAAGGTCGCGAGGAGCACCTCGGCCCGCTTCTCCTCCGGGGCTTCGTCCACCCGGTACGAGAAGTCGGCGGCGGTGTCGTTGTCGAAGGGGCCGATGTCCCAAGTGCCCATGGCGTGCTCGCTCTCTGGCGTCGTTCAGGTCCACCGGGATCGTGGCAGGCGCCACTGACAACGGGGTCGCTCGGTCGTCGACGCCCAGGTCGGTGCGCCGCGGCGTCAGGGTCTCGGTGCTTCCAGGTTCTCGATCATGCGCTCCAGGACGTGGACGGCGGTGCGGTACTCGTCCGGTGTGATGCCCTCGACGGAGCGGGTGCGGAACTCCGCGACGTGGGCCGCGACTTCGGCCAGGCGGTGTTCGCCTTCGGGGGTGAGGGCGAGGTGTCCCGGGGTCGGGCGGGACGTCCAGCCGTCGGTGAGGGCGCTGTCGATCGTCGCGGCCAGGGTGGTGGCATCGGCGTTCGCCGAGAGGGCCGAGAGGACCTCGGTGTCCGCTGTGCGTTCGCCGTCCTCGACCGCGTTGAGGACCTGCCAGGCGACGCGGGTGAGGCCGAACTCCGCGAGCGTGCCGTCCATGGCACGGGTGAGTGCTTCG
This sequence comes from Streptomyces nymphaeiformis, assembly GCF_014203895.1. Lineage (GTDB taxonomy): Bacteria > Actinomycetota > Actinomycetes > Streptomycetales > Streptomycetaceae > Streptomyces > Streptomyces nymphaeiformis. The sequence continues at coordinate 761,412 of NZ_JACHJY010000001.1, forward strand.
TCCGTGCGGTTGAGCAGGTAGCCGATGGGCTTGGGCTTGCGTTCCATGGCGGTCCCTTCAGTGGTGGGCCGGAGCCGGGTCGGGCTTCAGGATCGACGGCCAGTCCTGGGCCCCGGCCCAGTCGTCGAAGCCCTGCCAGTCGACCTCGGGGAACTCGCGGCGCAGTCCGGCGACATCGACGTCGAGACCGGTCGTGGTGAAGTACGCGAACATCGCGGCCAGGTCCGTGGACCGGGTGCGCACGGAGGCGAGCGGGACCTCCTCGTACGCGAGCGGGCGGCCTGTGGCGGCGGCGAGCATGCCGGTCATCTCCTCCGGGGTGCGCTCGTCGGAGGCGATGTCGATGCGGCGGCCCGTGAAGTCCTCGCGGCGCCCGAGGGCGAGCGCGGCGAACGCGCCGATGTCCCGCGAGGAGATGAGGGAGAGCGGGCGGTCGGCCGGCATCGGCCAGGCGAAGGTCCCTTCGCGCAGTCCGTCGGCGGTCCAGCCGCCCGCGTAGTTGTCCATGAACGCCGCCGGGCCGATCACCGTCCAGGGCGTGCCGGAGGCGCGCAGGTGCTGCTCGACCGTGCGCTTGCTCTCGTAGTGCGGGACTCCGGTGTCGCGGTCGGCGTGGGCGACGGAGGTGAGGACGACATGGCCGAGGCGGGCTGCCGCCGCCGCGTCGACGAGGGACCCGCCCTGCCGGATCTCGGTCTCGATGCCCGCCTCGAAGGAGGTGACGGCGAAGAGGGAGTCGGTGCCGGCGAGGGCCGTGTCGAGGGAGTCGCGGTCGTCGAAGTCCGCGTACCGCACGTCGGCCCCGAGGGCGCGCAGGGTGTCGGCGGCGGGCGAGTCGGGGCGGCGGGTGAGGGCCCGCACCCGGTGGCCCGCGGCGAGCAGGCTGCGGGCGGTGGCTCCGCCCTGGGCTCCGGTGGCTCCGGTGACGGCGACGGTGAGCATGGGTCCCCCTGAGGAATCGGCTGCGCAGTGCATTCTCTGTGTTGCGCAGATGACTCTACATGCTTTTCTCTGCGCCGCGCAGGTTTTCTTTCCTCCCGTTTCTGACCTTCCGTCAGAATGGAACGTGTTCTAGTCTGCGGCGCATGGGCATCGCCATCACGCACGAACAGCGGGAGCTCGCCCGATCCGTCCGGGGCTGGCTCACCCGCGCCGTACCCCCCGAGGAAGTCCGCAAGCACCTGGACGTCCCCGACACCGCCACCGGACGGCCCTCGTACTGGGACGCCGCCGCCGAGCAGGGGCTGCTCGGGCTGCACCTCCCCGAGGAGCACGGAGGCGGGGGCGGCGACCTCGGGGACCTCGCCGTCGTCGTGGAGGAGGCGGCGCGGGCCCTGCTGCCCGGGCCCTACCTGCCCTCCGTGCTCGCCGCCGAACTCCTCCACCGGTGCGGGCGGCACGAGTCGGCCGGCACGCTCGCGCGGGGCGAGCGGATCGGAGCCGTCGCCCTCGGCGGCACCGGCACCCTCACCGCCGTCCGCACCGCGAGCGGATACCTCCTCGACGGCACCGCACCCCCCGTCCTCGGCGGCGCCCAGGCCGACCTGGTGCTCCTCCGGGCCGCCACCGCCGACGGCTCCGTCTGGCTCGCCGCCGACACCGACGGCCTCGCCGTCCGGCCCCACGAGAGCGCCGACCCGACCCGGCCCACCGCCGAGATCACCGCCCGCGCCGTCCACGTCCCCGCAGAGCGCGCCCTCGGCCTCGACGGCGCCGTCGACAGGGCCCCCGACGGCGCCGCCGCCGTCACCGCCCTCGTCCACGACCTCGCCGCCGTCCTCCTCGCCGCCGACGCCTGCGGCACCGCCGCCCGCGCCGTCGAGACAGCCGCCGAACACGCCCGCACCCGCGAGCAGTTCGGCCGGCCCATCGGGCAGTTCCAGGGCGTCAAACACCTCTGCGCCGACATGCTCGTCCGGCTCGAACAGGCCCGCGCCCTCACCTGGGACGCCGCCCGCGCCTGCCAGGACAGCCAGGAGGGAGTCCGCTCCCTCACCGCCGCGCTCGCCGCCGCCACCGCCCTCGACACCGCGTACACCTGCGCCAAGGACTGCATCCAGATCCTCGGCGGCACCGGCTTCACCTGGGAGCACGACGCCCATCTGCTGCTGCGCCGCGCCCTCGTCGCCCGCCAGCTCCTCGGCACCGGCGACCACCACCGACTCGCCGCCCTCCGGCACGCCGCCGCCGGCGTCCGGCGCGGCCTCCGCCTCGACCTGCCGCCCGAGGCCGACGCGTACCGCCGCGAGGCCCGCGAGGCCGTCGCCCCCGCCGCCGGGCTCGACCCGGCCGCCGCCCGGCGCGCCCTCGCCCCCACCGGCTACGCGGCCCCGCACCTCCCGGAGCCGTACGGGCTCGGCGCGGGCCCCCTCCAGCAGCTCGCCGTCCAACGGGAGCTGGACGAGGCCGGGATCGCCGTCTCCGGCCTCGGCATCGCCACCTGGGTGGTGCCGTCCCTGCTCGCCCACGGCACCCCCGCCCAGCAGGCCGAGCACCTCGCCCCGACCCTCCGTGGCGAGCGCCTCTGGTGCCAGCTCTTCTCCGAGCCCGGCGCCGGCTCCGACCTCGCCTCCCTCCGCACGCGGGCCGAGCGGACGGAGGACGGGCGCTGGCGGATCAACGGGCAGAAGGTGTGGACGAGCGCCGCCCAGTGGGCCCACCACGGCATCCTGCTCGCCCGTACCGACCCCGCCGCCCCCAAGCACCAGGGGCTCACGTACTTCCTCGTCGACATGCGGAACACCCCCGGGATCGACGTCCGGCCGCTCAAGGAGATCACCGGGGACTCCCTCTTCAACGAGGTCTGGTTCGACGACGCGATCCTCCCCGCCGACGCCGTCGTCGGCGAGGTGAACGACGGCTGGCGGGTCGCCCGCAACACCCTCGGCAACGAACGCGTCCACATGGCCGACCAGGTCGCCTTCGACACCGGCCTCGAAGCGCTCATCGACCGGGCGGAGGCGGCCGACAGCTCCGTGCGCGTACGGATCGGAGCCCTGCTCGCCGAGGCGCACGCGCTCGCGTGCATCGGTCTGCGCACCACCCTGCTCCAGGTGTCCGGACTCGAACCCGGTGCGGGCGCCAGCGTCCGCAAACTCGTCCAGACCCTCCACCAGCAGAAACTCGCCGAACTCACCCTCGAACTCCTCGGCCCCGAAGGCGCCGTGCGCGAGGGCCCCGGCGAACGGGCCGTCCACGGCCTGCTCATGTCCCGCTGCCTCACCATCGCGGGCGGGACCACACAGGTACAGCTCAATGTCGTCGCCGAGCGCCTGCTCGGCCTGCCGAGGGACTGAGGGGGACACGCGATGACCGCCAAGGCGTACGTCGTCGGCGTCGGAATGACGAAGTTCGAGAAGCCGGAGACCCGGGACTGGCAGTACTGGGACATGGCGAAGGAGGCGGGCACCGCGGCCCTCGCCGACGCGGGCGTGCCCTACGCGCGCGTGGAGCAGGCCGCCGTCGGCTACTGCTTCCAGGCCTCCACCGCAGGCCAGCGCGCCGTGTACGAGCTCGGGCTCAGCGGCATCCCCGTCTACAACCTCAACAACAACTGCGCCACCGGCTCCACCGCCCTGATGACCGCCCGGCAGTTCGTCGAGGGAGGCGTCGCCGACTGCGTCCTCGCCCTCGGCTTCGAGAAGATGAGCCGGGGCTCGCTGGGCGGGGGATCGGGCGCCGGTGACTTCAAGACGTCTCCCGTCGCCCGGCACTACGGCATCATGGCCGCCGCCCACGGCTTCGAGATGTCCCCGCCCACCGCCCAGATCTTCGGCAACGCGGCCCGGGAGCACATGGAGCGGTACGGGACGACCGAGGCGCAGCTCGCGGCCGTCGGCGCCAAGAACCACCGGCACTCGGCGAACAACCCGAACGCCCAGTTCCAGGACGTCTACACCGTCGAGGAGATCCTCGCCGCGAAGACCGTCCACCGGCCGCTCACCAAGCTCCAGTGCTCGCCCACCTCCGACGGCGCGGCCGCCGCCCTCGTCGTGTCGGAACGATTCGTCACCGAACACGGCCTCCAGGACCGGGCCGTCGAGATCGCCGGCCAGGCGATGACCACCGACACCGAGGAGTCCTTCGCCTCCGGCTCCTGCATCGACGCCGTCGGCCGCCCGATGTCCCGGGCCGCGGCCCGCCTCGCGTACGAGCGCTCGGGCCTCGGCATCGAGGACGTGGACGTCGTCGAACTCCACGACTGCTTCTCCGTCAACGAGCTGCTGACGTACGAGGCGCTCGGCATGTGCGAGGAGGGAGCCTCCGGCAAACTCGTCGAGTCCGGCGCCACCACGTACGGCGGACGCTGGGTCGTGAACCCGTCCGGCGGTCTCATCTCCAAGGGCCACCCGCTCGGCGCGACCGGCCTCGCCCAGGCCGCCGAACTCGTCTGGCAGCTGCGAGGCGAGGCGGGGGCCCGGCAGGTGGCGGGGGCGCGGGTCGGACTCGCCCACAACATCGGCCTCGGCGGGGCGGCGGTGGTGACGCTGCTCCGGAAGGCGTAGCGCCACAGGCGTACGGGTCCTAGGGCTTTATCCCCATGTACGGGGCGGAGGCGGTCTGCGACCATCACACTCATGCCGCAGACCGACTCCGCCACGAGCACGTCCGACACCCCGTCCGTCCCCAGGAGCCGCGCCTGGACGGTCGTCCTGACCGCCAGCGCGGGGCAGTTCCTCGTCGTCCTCGACGTCTCCGTCGTGAACGTGGCGCTGCCGTCGATGCGGGCCGATCTCGGGCTCACGGCGGCCGGCCTGCAGTGGGTGATCAACGCGTACGCGATCGCCTTCGCCGGGTTCATGCTGCTCGGCGGGCGGGCCGCCGACCTGTACGGGCGGAAGGCGATGTTCCTGCTCGGGCTCGGGCTGTTCACCGCCGCCTCGGTGGCGGGCGGCCTCGCCCAGGAGGGCTGGCAGCTCGTCGCGGGCCGCGCGGTGCAGGGCCTCGGCGCGGCCGTGCTGTCCCCGGCGACGCTGACACTGGTCACCGGCGCGGTCCCGGCGGGACCCGCCAGGACCCGGGCCATCGCCACCTGGACGGCGGTGGGCGCGGCCGGCGGCGCGGCGGGCGGCTTCGTCGGCGGGCTCCTCGTCGACCTGCTGTCCTGGCGCTGGGTCCTCCTCGTCAACGTCCCGATCGGGGTGCTCGTCCTGGCGGGCGCGGTGTTCTGGCTGCGCGAGAGCCGCACCGGCGGCGGGCGCCGCGTCGACCTGCCGGGCGCCGTCCTCGTCACGGCGGGCCTCGCCACCCTCGCGTACGGCATCGTCCAGACCGAGGCGGCGGGCTGGACCGACCCGGCGACGGTCCTGACGCTGCTCGGCGGCCTCGGGCTCCTCGCGGTCTTCGTGCTCGTCGAGTCCCGCACGGCGGCCCCGCTGATGCCGCTGAAGCTCTTCCGCACGCGGGCGGTGTCGGCGGCCAACGTGGGGATCCTGCTGTGCGGTTCGAGCTCCTTCGGCATGTGGTTCTTCATGACGACGTACGCGCAGGGCGTCCTCGGCTACAGCCCCCTCCAGGCCGGTCTGGCGCTCGTCCCCAGCTCCCTCAGCGTCGTCCTGGGCTCGAAGCTGGCGCCGCGTCTGATGCCGTCCGTCGGCGCGCGGAACCTGGCGGTGACGGGGGCGCTCATCGGGGCCACCGGCTTCGCCTGGCAGTCCACGATGACCGCCGACGGCAGCTTCCTGACGACGATCCTGGGCCCGGGGATCCTGATGATGGGCGGCATCGGCCTGGCCACCACCCCGCTGTCCACCCTCGCCACCTCCAGCGCGGCCCCGGGCGACGCGGGCCTCGTCTCCGGCCTCGTCAACACCTCCCGCACCATGGGCGGGGCCCTCGGCATCGCGACCCTGACCACGATCGCGACAGCCGTCACGGGCCCGGCCGCAACCCCCACCGGCCTCACCACCGGCTACGCGGCGGCCTTCCGCGTCTCGACGGCCATCCTCGTGGGGGCGGCTCTGGTGATGCTGCTGTGGCTTCCGAAGAGCGCCCGAACGGTTCCCTCCAAGTGTGATCGCAGGGTGTGACATCCGTCACCACGAATATCGACATGGCGATATGAGCACTGCGTGTCAGATTCGGAATGAGGGCTTCCGATCATGCGTCACGAGTGGCCGGGGAGGGGTGATTCGTCCCTGAAATCGACATACAACCATTTCTCTTGGTCGTGGGTCGAAGCCCCTCCGGATCATTACGCTCCGTTACATGTTCTTCTCTCGTCGGGCTGTCGTTCTGCGGCGGTAAATGAGTTCAATGCCCGATCTGGCGTCCCTTTCATACAGGTCAGCGTTTGAGGTGATGGCTTGACGGTCTCTGCCTCCTTCCGGATTCTGTGGATCCTCTGTGTTCTTTGCGTAACTAGGGGTGGGGATGTTGAAGAAGCAGTGGGCGCGTCAGCGTGCCCGCAGCTCGACGATCGCCTTGTCGGCATTCGTCATGGCGCTGGGTCTCCCGGCGCCCGCGGTCCAGGCGGCCGCACCGTCGGTCGCGACGGCGGCCGACCAGAACGCCAAGCTCGACGAAGGCCACCGCGCGCTCGCGGAGGCCAAGAAGTCGGGCGAGCGCGTGGAGGTTCAGGGCGAACGCACCGAGCGGAGCACGGTGTTCGCCAATCCGGACGGCTACAGCTTCACGCTGGAGCAGTCCACCGTCCCCGTCCGGGTCGCGAAGGCCGGTGGCGGCTGGCAGACCCCGGACGCGACGCTCGAACGCCGCGCCGACGGATCGATCGGGCCCAAGGCGGCCTCGGCGGCCATGACCTTCTCGCGCGGCGGTTCCAAGGATCCGCTCGTCTCCATCGCGGAGCAGGGGCGTTCGCTGGAGCTCGACTGGCAGGGCACCCTGCCGGCGCCGGTCATCGACGGCAGCAGCGCCGTCTACCGCGAGGTGCTCCCGGACGTCGACCTGAAGGTGACCGCCACCGTCGAGAGCTTCCAGCACGTCCTGGTCGTCAAGACGCCCGAGGCCGCCGCCAACCCGAAGCTCAAGGAGCTGACCTTCGGCCTGAAGGCGAAGGGGCTCGAGGTCCGCAAGGGAGCCGCGGGCAACCTCGCCGCCGTCGACGCGTCCGGCCGCACGGTCTTCCGTGCCCCGCCGGCGCAGATGTGGAACTCCGCAGGCAAGTCCGTCGCGGCCCCGGCCGCCAAGCCGAAGCAGACGCCGGCCGCGGACGGACAGGTCGCAGGCTCGGACGCCTCCCGCGTCGAGCGCGCCGCGTCCGGCAAGGGCCTCGCCCCCGGCCAGGGCGACAAGGTCGCCCGGATGGGCGTCAAGATCGGCAAGGGCACGCTGTCCGTCGTGCCGGACACGGGCCTGCTCGCCTCGAAGAAGGCCTCGGACTACCCGCTCTTCATCGACCCGACGGTCACCTGGGGCGAGTCGGAGCGCACGCTGCTGCGCAGCGACGGCTACGAGTCGTACGGCTGGGGCAACGGCACCGACGGCCGCGGCCAGGGCGTCGGCGAGTGCGGCAGCTGGAACGGCTACTACTGCGGCCCCGGCTACGTGCAGCGCCTGTACTTCGAGTTCGCGCCCGACCAGCTCAAGGGCAAGCGCGTCCTCGACGCGACGTTCGCCGTGACCGAGCCGTGGGCCTTCCAGTGCGACCCGCGCACGGTCGACCTGGTCCGTACCGACAACATCTCCTCCGCCACGACCTGGGCCGGCCGGCCCAAGGAGCTGGACTGGATGGTGGACCGGTCGGTGTCCGCGGGACGCGGTTCGCTCTGCGACCCGAACTCCCCGGACGCGCCGATCGAGTTCAACGACAACCCGGAGGAGCCCAACGAGAACCTGACGCCGACCGTCGCCTCCTTCGCGGCCGGCAACTTCTCGCGGCTCACGCTCGAACTGCGCGCCCACGACGAGGCCGACACCTCGGCCTGGAAGCGCTTCAAGGACGACGCCGTCCTCCGCGTCAACTACGTCGCCTACCCGGCCAAGCCGACCGGCGTCGGCATCGTCGGCGGCTCCGGCGCGGTGTGCAGCACCAACGCGGCCGACCCGACGGTCGTCTCCGACCCGACGCCGACCCTCAACTCGACCCCGCAGACCGCCGCCGGCGGCGAGGGCGGCGCCAAGCTGAAGGCCTGGTTCCGTATCGAGAAGCAGGCCGCGGACGGCACCTGGTCCGGCTCGGGCATCGCAAGCCCCTCCGGCACCGGCTTCGTCGGCGACAACGTCAAGGTCACGAGCTCGTGGGGCAGCACCCTCGCCGAAGGGCCGCTGCACCGCTACGCCTCGCTGACCCAGGTCTTCTACGACAACGGCACCCACGCGCAGTCCTCGGGCTACTCCAGCTGGTGCTACTTCAAGGTCGACCCGACCGCGCCCAAGAAGCCCACCATCGCCTTCAACGGCCCGTACGTCGAGTGCCTGCCCAACGACTGCCCGGCCGGCGGTGCCCCCGGCGTGGTCGGCGGCTTCACCTTCGGCCCCGCCGCCGGTGACACCAACAACAAGTCGTACGACTGGCGTCTGGCCCCCTCCACCACGTGGAATGCGCTGGCGCCCGGTGTCCTCAAGGCGAACGTGACGCCGCCGGCCGCCGGCACGTACACCCTCGAGGTCCGCGCCAAGGACACCCTGGGACGCGCCGGCGCCACGAACGCCGTCCTGTTCAAGGTGGGTACCGGCGCCGACGCCGTCGCCCGCTGGCACTTCGACGAGGCGAGCGGCGCGGCCTTCAGCGCTCCCCAGGGCGGCGCCTACGACGCGACCCTCACCGCGCCGGCGACCCGGGACGACCACGGCCGCCGCGGTGTGATCACCCACGACGCCAACGGCCTGCCGCTGGCCACCCCGGTGACCGACAAGGGCCTCGCCCTGACGGGTGCCACCGGCTACGCCGCCACCGACGGCCCCGTCGTCGGCACCGGCTCCTCGTACACCGTCTCCAGCTGGGTCCGTCTCACCGACGGCAGCCGCAACGCGACGGCCCTCGGCCAGGACCCGCTCATGAGCGGCGGCTGGTACAGCGCCTTCTACCTCGGCTACCGGGCCGACTCCAAGAAGTGGGAGCTGCGCACCTCGCCGAAGGACGCCACCGACGGTGACATCAGCAACCAGATCGTGCAGTCCAAGCGGCCCGCCGTGATCGGCGCCTGGACGCACCTCGCCGCCGTGTACGACAACAACACCAAGCTGATCAAGCTGTACGTCAACGGCGAACTCCAGGGCACGCACGCCGTGGCCCAGTCGTGGACGTCCGCCGGACGGTTCCAGATCGGCCGCGTCTGGTGGCGCGGCGCGTACTACGACTACTGGAAGGGCTCCATCGACGAGGTCGCCGCGTGGCAGCGGACCCTGACCGACGCCGAGATCGCCGAGGAGGCCCAGCTGCTCCTGCCCGGCGGCATGACGGGTGTCGAGCTGGTGGCCGACTGGTCCGCCACCGGCCTCGCCGACGGCGCCGCCACCGTGCCCGACTCCTCGGGCTACGGCCGCGCGCTCGCCCTCGAACCCGGAGCGACCGTCGCCGGCGAGAAGATCGAGTTCGACGGCGTCAAGGGCGCGGCGAACGCCGCCGGTCCCGTCCTCGACGACTTCGGCTCCTTCACCGTCTCGACGCAGGTCGCGCTGGAACGGGCCAAGATCGATGCGATGGCCGTCGGCTACGTCGGCCAGGTCGTCGGCGAGCGCACGGCCGACGGATCGTCCTGGGGCCTGTGGTTCAAGCGGACCGGCAGCAAGACGGTCTTCGACCCGGAGGCGGCGAACGGTGAGGGCGCGGAGGTGAGCGTCCCGATCGGTCACTGGTTCTTCGGCCGGCTGAACGCCGACGGGACCACCATCGCCGGCGTGCAGTCGGACGAGGAGGCCGTCTACGACTCGACCGTCCGTCTGACCGGCGTCTTCGACGCCCAGAGCGGCGAGATCGCGCTCCGCGTCGGCACCTCCCAGAACGGTGACTGGGAGAAGCACGTCGCCCAGATCGGCACGGGCGAGATCGCCGTCGCCAAGGGCATGACCGGTGCGGCGTACAAGCACTTCCTGCCGGCCAAGGTCAGCGACGTACGGATCTGGGCCGGTGCCATGAACAACGAGAACCAGTTCGAGGCCCAGCTCGGGTCCTGACCCGGAGCGGCCTCTCGGGCCGGGTGGTACCGCACGCGCGGTAGCACCCGGCCCGACCCCTTGAACGAGCGGAAGACGCCCGCGACGAACGGGCGGAAGCCGCACCTTGTCGCACCCTCGGACAGCAGTCCGACGAACGGGAAGAGCATCTGTGGTATTCGGCACAAGTAGTTCGGAAACACGGCAGGGCAGAGCCCGCCGCAGGCGCCGCCGTGCGCTCGTGGTGCTGCCGCTCGCCGTGGCACTCTCCATACCGATCGGCCTCACCCCGGTCGTCGCCGCCGACGGCACGAAGGGCGGCCTCGGCCGCCCCGACCTGCCCGCGCAGCGCGTCACCAAGGTCGAGCCGGTCACGGAGGCGGGAGCGAAGCAGGCCCGCCGGCAGGTGGCCGAGGACCTGCGGGCCAACGCGTCCCAGGCACTCCGCGCCCGCTCCGAGCAGCAGCGCGGCGACGCCTGGCCGAAGGCCGGCACCGCAGGCCTGAAGGTCGGCGCCGCCACCGCGTCGCCCGGCGGACTCCCCGTCACCCTCAGCCCCGCCGCCGGCAAGGCCGCCGCGACCGAGGGCACCGACGCCACCGTCGCCGTCCTCGGACAGAGCGTGGCGGACAGGCTCGGCATCACCGGCGTCGTCCTCACCGCCGAGGCCGACACCGCGGGCAGGGCCAGGATCGGCGTCGACTACGGGGCCTTCGCCTCGGCGGTCGGCGGTGGCTGGTCCGGCCGGCTCCGGCTCGTCCAGCTCCCGGAATGCGCCCTGACCACGCCCGAGAAGGCGGAGTGCCGGACGCAGACCCCGCTCGCCTCCGACAACGACACCGACGCGCAGACGGTGTCCGCCGACGTCACCCTCGCCGCCACGACCTCCGGGCCCGAGGCGCAGCTCGGCACCGCCGCGTCCGCGACGAGCGGCGCCACGGTCATGGCCCTCACCACCTCGGGCGGCGCCGGCCAGTCGGCGAAGGGCACGGGCGACTACAGCGCCACCCCGCTCACCTCCTCGTCGTCCTGGGCGGCGGGCGGCAGTTCGGGCTCGTTCACCTGGTCGTACGGCCTCTCGGTGCCCCCCGCGGCCGCCGGGCCCTCCCCGACCCTGACCATCGCCTACGACTCCGGCAGCGTCGACGGCCGCACGGCCACCACCAACAACCAGCCCACGTCCGTCGGTGAGGGGTTCACCCTCACCGACTCGTACATCGAGCGCAGCTACGGCAGCTGCGACGACGACGGCCACACGGACATCGGTGACCGCTGCTGGACGTACGACAACGCCCGCATCGTGCTCAACGGCAAGTCCTCCCGTCTGGTGAAGACGGCCACGGCCGGCGTCTGGAAGCTGGAGGGCGACGACGCCTCGAAGGTGACCCGCCTCACGGGCGCCACGAACGGCGACGACGACGGCGAGTACTGGAAGGTCGTCTCGGCCGACGGCACGACGTACGTCTTCGGCCAGGACAAGCTCGACGGCGCCACCACCCAGCGCACCAACTCCACCTGGACCGTGCCCGTCTTCGGCGACGACTCCGGCGAGCCCGGCTACAGCGCGGGCAGCACCTTCGCCGACCGTGCCGTCACCCAGGCATGGCGCTGGAACCTCGACTACGTCGAGGACACCCGCGGCAACGCGTCGACCTACTGGTACGACAAGGACACGAACTACTACAAGAAGAACAAGGCGACCAAGGCTGACGCGGAGTACATCCGCAGCGGCCGTCTGAAGGAGATCACGTACGGCCTGCGCAAGGGTGAGCTCTTCACCGACAAGGCCGACGCGAAGGTCACCTTCGGTTACGACGAGCGGTGCACGGCGGCGGACTGCACGTCCCTCACCAAGGAGACCGCCGACAAGTGGCCCGACGTGCCCTTCGACGCGATCTGCGCCAAGGACTCGACCGAGTGCCTCACCGAGTCCCCGTCGTTCTTCACCCGCAAGCGTCTCACCGACGTCAGCACCTTCACGTGGAACACGGCGAGCACCGCCTACGACCCGGTCGACTCCTGGGCGTTCACCCAGGAGTACCTCGACGGCGGCGACATCGGCGACACGTCCGACCAGGTCCTGACGCTCAAGTCGATCAAGCGGACCGCCAAGGCCGGCACCGCGATCACGACGAACCCGGTCTCGTTCACGTACCACCTGCGGCCGAACCGGGTGGACGGCACGGACGACATCCTGCCGATGACCCGGCCCCGCATCTCCACCGTCACCTCGGAGACCGGCGCCATCACCACCGTCGGCATGTCCGCGCCCGAGTGCGTCCGCAGCCAGGTCCTCACCGCGCCGCAGGACACCAACACCCGCAACTGCTACCCGATGTACTGGAACATCAACGGCGCCCCCGACGCGTCCGTCGACTGGTTCCACAAGTACCGCGTGCTCAACGTGACCACCTCCGACCCGGCGGGCCAGAACGACGCCGTCGAGAACGAGTACACGTACACCGGCGCCGCCTGGCACTACAACGACGACCCCTTCACCAAGAAGGCCGAGCGGACCTGGTCCGACTGGCGCGGCTACCGCCAGGTCACGGTCCAGAAGGGATCGAGCAACGCCGCGACCCGATCCAAGACGGTCTCCCTCTACATGCAGGGCATGGACGGCGACCCGAACAAGGACGGCACCGCCAAGTCCGTCACGCTCGCCCCGCTCGCCCAGCCCGCGATCGGCGTCGCCGGCATCAAGGACGCCGACCAGTACAGCGGCACCCTGCGCGAACAGGTCGTCTACGACGGCGCGACCCCGCTCTCGGCCACGGTCAACGACCCCTGGTCGCAGGAGACCGCCCGCCAGACCGGCGTCCCCGACGCCGGCGACCACGTGGCCCGCTTCGTCCGTACGGACAAGACCACCGCGTACACCTACCTCACGACCCCCGGGACCTGGCGTTCCAGCGCCACCGACACCATCTCCTTCGACGCGGAAGGACGTCCCGTCAAGGTCCTCGACACCGGCGACCTCTCCGCCACCGGTGACGAGACCTGCACCCAGACCTGGTACGCCGACAACGACACCGTCGGCCTCAAGAACCTCGTCTCACGCGTGCGCACGGTCGCGCTCGGCTGCACCTTCGCCGAGACGGACCTGAAGCTGGAGAACGCCGACGGCACCCGCGGCAACGTCCTGTCCGACACGGCCACGGCCTACGACGGCCTCGCGTGGACGACCACCATGCTGCCGACCAAGGGGCTTCCCACCTGGGTGGGTCGCGCCGCGACCTACGCCACGGGCGGGACGGTCACCTGGGACAAGGGCACCACCACCGCCTACGACGTGCTCGGCAGGCCGACCAAGGTCACCAACGCCGACCTGAAGTCGACCACCACGGCGTACACGCCCGCCACCACGGGTCCGCTCACCAGGACGCTGCAGACCAACGCCCTGACCCACCAGAACATCACGTACGTCGACCCGCGCCGCGGCCTGCCGGTGCGCATCTACGACGCGAACCTGAAGAAGACCGAGCTCGCCTACGACGCGCTCGGCCGGGTCACGGACGTCTGGCTGCCCAACCGCGACCGGGGCACCCAGAGTCCCAACAGCAAGTACACCTACGACGTCAGCAACACCAGGCAGTCCTGGGTCTCCAGCGGCACGCTGAACGCCGACGGCGAGACCTACAAGACCACCTACGCGATCTACGACGCGCTGCTGCGGCCCCTCCAGACCCAGCAGCCGACCCCGCAGGGCGGCCGCGTCCTCACCGACACCCGCTACGACTCCCGCGGACTCGCCTACGAGACGTACGCGGACATCTTCGACAACACCACCACTCCCAACGGCACGTACGCGCGCGCCGAGTACGGCGAGGCGCCCGCCCAGACGCTGACGTCGTACGACGGCGCCGGACGGCCCGTCTCCAGCAGCCTCCTCGTGTTCGGCGTGGAGAAGCAGAAGACGACCACCGGCTACACCGGTGACTCGGTGGCCACCACCGCGCTCGCCGGCGGATCGGCGACCCGCACGATCACCGACGTCCGGGGCAGGACCACGGAGACCCGCGAATACGCGGGCACCCTCCCCGACGACGCGCAGTACGGCGCGACGCTCGGCGCGACGTACACCTCGACGAAGTTCACGTACACGCCGGACGGCAAGCCGAAGTCCATCACCGGCCCCGACAACGCCGCGTGGACGTACACCTACGACCTGTTCGGCCGCGAGAAGACCGCGACCGACCCGGACAAGGGCGCGTCCACCACCGAGTACGACCTCCTCGACCGGCCGGTGAAGAGCACCGCCGGCGGGAAGAGCGTCCTCACCGCCTACGACGGCATCGGCCGTCCCACCTCCACCTGGGAGGGGGAGCAGAAGCCCGAGTTCCTGCTCACCAAGCGCACCTACGACGCGCCGCTCAAGGGGTACGCGACGTCGTCGACCCGCTACGTCGGCGGCGAGACCGGCTCGGCCTACACCAAGACCGTCACCGGCTACGACACGCTCAACCGCCCCACGACGACCGAGCTCTCACTCCCGCCGGGAGACGCGCTCACCGCCTCGGTCCCGGGCGGCAAACTGACGTACACCGCCGCGTACCGCATCGACGGGTCCACGGACACCATGTCCGAGCCCGCCCTCGGCGGACTGCCCGCCGAGACCGTCAAGTACGGCTACGGCAACGTCGGCCAGCTCACCTCGGTCACCGGAACCAGCGGGTACGTACGCAACATCGACTACTCCGCCACCGGCCAGGTGCGACAGCTCACCCTCGGCATGGGCGGCACCGGTGACCGGAACGTCTACGTCACCAACACCTACGAGGACGGCACCGGCCGCCTGACCAACAGCAACGTCACGGACCAGACGCACCCGTACATGCTGCAGGACCTCACCTACACCTTCGACCAGGCCGGCAACGTCACGTCGATCGCCGACCCGACGACCCTCGGCGGCAGCAGCCAGGCCGAGAAGCAGTGCTTCGCCTACGACGGCCACCGCCGTCTCCTCGAAGCCTGGACCCCCGCGTCCCAGAACTGCGCCGACACCCGCGCCGCGACCCAGCTGTCCGGACCGGCCCCGTACTGGACCTCGTACACCTACAACAAGGCGGGGCAGCGGGACACCGAGACCCAGCACGCCGCCACCGGCGACACCAAGACCACCTACTGCTACGACCCGGCAAACCAGCCGCACGCCCTGCGCTACACGACCACGCGGACGACGACCCCGTGCGCCGCGGTCGACCCGGCCAAGGACAAGGTCTACGGCTACGACACCCAGGGCAACACGACCAAGCGCCCCGGTGCCACGGGCCAGCAGGACCTGATCTGGTCCTCGGAAGGCAAGCTCGGCAAGCTCACCGAGGGCGGAAAGGCGACCGACTACCTCTACGACGCGGACGGCGAACTGCTGATCCGTGGCACGGAGGACGGCGAGCGCGTCCTGTACGCGGGCGCCACCGAACTGCACGTGCCCTCGGGCGGAGCGGCGGTCTGGGCCCAGCGCAGCTACTCCGCCGGCGGCGGCGTGGTCGCCATGCGCTCCACCGAACTCGGCGTCAACAAGCTCACGTTCCTCGCCGGCGACCAGCACGGCACCCAGAGCGTCGGCATCACCTCCGACGCCTCGCAGACGGTCACCAAGCGCTTCATGAGCCCCTTCGGCTCGGAACGCGGCGGATCCGTCGGCACCTGGGGGAACGACAAGGGGTTCCTCGGCAAGACGCTCGACAAGACGACCGGCCTCACGCACATCGGGGCCCGGGAGTACGACGCGGGCATCGGCCAGTTCATCAGCGTCGACCCGGTGCTCTCCACGGACCAGCACCAGTCGCTGAACGGCTACAGCTACGCCAACCAGCACCCGACGACCACGTCGGACCCCACCGGCCTCAGAGAGACCTGCGGGGCATACGGAAACTCCTGCACCCCGAGCGGCGGAGAGCTGTCGGGCACGGTCCCGGGAGACGTCCAGAAGCCCTCGGAGGGCGGCAACACCAACGGCGGAACGGTCACCGCCGGCGCAGGAGAAGCATCATCGGGAACAGCTAGCTCCGGCGGTGGCGGTGGCGGCGGCAAGCCCGAGGCCGACTGCCCCTGGTACTCCAGGTGCGGCCTGTCGAACGCCTGGGACAGCACCAAGAAGTTCGCGGTGGAGCACCGTGAGGTGCTCTCGTTCGCCACCGAGGTCATCGTCGGCGGTCTCTGCGTCAGCTCGGCCGTCGGCGCCGGCTTCGTCTCGGGCGGTGCCGGATTCGCGGCCGCGGCCGGCTGCGGCGCGGTCGCGGGTGCCGCCGGCTCCGCCGTCAACAACTTCCTGACCCCAGGAGCGGACAACAGCGTCACCGGCCAGCTCAACGCCCAGGCCAACGGCGCCATCTGGGGTGCCGCCAGCGGCGTGCTCGGAGCGGGTGTCGGGAAGCTCGCCGAGAAGGGCGTCGCCAAGCTCATCGGCGGATGCCACTCCTTCCTGCCCGGCACCAAGGTGCTGATGGCGGACGGCAGGACCAAGAACATCGAGGACGTGGAGGTCGGCGACACCGTCGTCACCACGGACGTCGAGACGGGCGAGACCACGGAGAAGGAGGTCGTCGACACCATCCGGACGGAGGACGACAAGGACTTCACCGAGATCACCGTCGCGACGGGCGACACCCTCTCCACCATCACCGCCACCGACACCCACCCCTTCTGGGTCCCCGCCCTGAAGGAATGGGTCCCGGCCGGCGACCTGCAGACGGGCCAGTGGCTCCGCACGAGCGCGGGCACGAAGGTCCAGATCACGGCGCTCAGCTACTACACGAAGCGCCAGCGCACGCACGACCTCACGATCGAGGACATCCACGCGTACTACGTGCTGGCGGCGTCGACTCCGCTGCTGGTGCACAACTGTGGCAACGGGCTCCCCGGCTTTGGCGAAGCCTGCACTTGCAATCCGAACCAGGGCTTCGCCCGGTTCGGTACGAGCAAGGAGAGCACCGGTCGACTCGCGGGGCAGGCTCAGAAGGCGGAGACGAACGAGAAGTCCTTTGGCCATGGTGTTTCGGTCACGGTGGCTGACGGCCCGGCGGAAGGCGCTTCTTTCGCGACCAAGCAAGAAGTGGAAGATGCGGGATTCTCGCTGATCTTCACCCCGACGAGGAACAATCCCATGCACCACACTCTGGTCCTGCCCAAACCTGTGGACACGGCGGTTCAGAAGCGATTCAACCTACTGTTCGGGCGGAGTTGATGCGAACGATGGAAGGCTCTGACGTGAGGCTCGGAACGCCGCGTGTGCTGATCGTCCTCGACTGGCGAGACGGACCCCTCGAGGGTGTCCTTGCCGCCGATCGGGAGACGTGCTGGTACTTCAGGCTCTTCGCGGAGCGCTTCGAAGATTCCGGTCCGGATGACCGGCTCTACGGGCTCTGGAGCATTCCGGACGCGGACGCCTCGGTTCTCCTGGGGGAGTTCGGCTCCCCCGATGGAGGGGCGGTCGTCTGGCCAGTCGTGGGTGGGCTGGGTTCGCACGAAGCGCAGAGCATCGTCGACGCGATCCTCTCTGCCGAACGCGCTCTTCCGCAGCTCATCGTGAGGACCCCGGATTTCCCCGAGGTTCTCGGTGTATGGGATGTGACGTCGAACTAGCGCGATCGGATTGATCCGGCCCGTGAAAAGGATCGGATCAACACGGAGGCCCCGGTGCGATTCGGCCGGGGCCTTTCCGTCTCTCCATACCGCCCCCGCCGGCGGGTATCACAGCCACCCCTGCTGCCGCGCCGCCCGCACCGCCTCCATCCTGTTCCGCGTGCCCGTCTTGCCGATCGCGGAGGAGAGGTAGTTGCGGACGGTGGACTCCGAGAGGTGGAGGGAGGCGGCGATGTCGGCGATCGTCGCGCCGTCGACGGAGGCGGCCAGGGCGTCCCGCTCGCGTCCCGTCAGGGGGTTCGGGCCCGCGCTGAGGGCCGCTGCCGCGAGGGCCGGGTCGATGACCGTCTCGCCGCGGAGCACCTGGCGCACCGCCTCGGCCAGGTCCTCCACGGGGCCGTCCTTCACGAGGAAGCCCGCCGCGCCCGCCTCCATCGCGCGGCGCAGGTAGCCGGGGCGGCCGAAGGTGGTGAGGATGAGGACCCGGCAGTCGGGGACCTCGTCCCGCAGGTCCGCCGCCGCGTCGAGGCCCGAGCGGCCGGGCAGCTCGATGTCGAGGAGGGCCACGTCGGGCCGGGCGACCAGGGCCGCGTCGACGATCTCGTCCCCGCGGCCGACCTGGGCGACGACCTCGATGTCGTGCTCCATCCCGAGCAGCAGGGCCAGCGCCCCGCGCATCATGCCCTGGTCCTCGGCGAGCAGCAGTCTGATCATTCCGTGGGCTCCCCCTCGTGCGGTACGGGGGTCTCCACGGGGAGTTCCGCGGTGACCCGGAACCCGCCCCGCGGAGCCGGTCCCGAGTCAAGAGTGCCGCCTGCCGCGGTGACCCGCTCGCGCAGGCCGCGCAGGCCGCTCCCCGGGGTGCCGGCGGCCGGGCCGCGGCCGTCGTCCGTGACGGTGAGCCGGACCCGGTCGGCGGTGCCGGAGAGGTCGATCTCGCAGCGGGAGGCGCCGGAGTGGCGGACGGCGTTCGTCGCCGACTCCCGTACGACCCAGCTGAGGAGGGCTTCTGTCTGGGGTTCGAGGAGCGGGCCCGAGCGGCGCACGACCGGTTCGATGCCGGCCGAGGAGAGGGCGTCCCTGGCCCGGTCCAGCTCGGTCGCGAGGCTTCCCTCGCGGTAGCCGGTCACCGCCTCCCTGATCTCGGTGAGCGCCTGACGGCCCACCGACTCGATGTCCGCGACCTGCGCCAGTGCCGCGTCCAGGTCGCGCGGGGCGAGCCGCCGGGCGGCCTCCGACTTCACCACGATCACCGACAGGGTGTGGCCGAGCAGGTCGTGCAGGTCGCGCGAGAACCGCAGCCGCTCCTTCTCGACGGCCGTCCTGGCCAGTTCCTCCCGGGTCGCCCGCAGCTCCCGGACCGTCTCGTCGAGCGTGAGGAGCGAGGCGGTCACCAGGACCGAGATGAACGTGCCGTACACGACGCCGATGGAGCCCCAGTCGTCCTTCCAGAGCGTCACCGCCCCCGCGGCGGCGACGAGCGGGAAGGCGATCAGGGGCAGCAGCCGGCCCCGCCGGACCACCGCGCCGACGGCGAGGCCCAGGAGCGGGAGGAGGAGCAGCCATGCGCGGCCGTAGCCGATGGCGAGCGCGAAGGCGACCGCGCCGAGGGCGGCGAGGAGCACCCAGGTCGCGGGGGCCTCGCGGCGCCGGCGGTCGAACGCGCGGAAGACGATCGCGATGTACAGGGAGTTGAAGGCGAGGAGGCCGAGGCCGCCGATCAGCGGGTTCGGCGCCTCGCCCGTGACGAGGTGGGAGAGGGCGCCCAGGCCCATGAGGAGCCAGGGGAGGAGGCTCGCTCCGGTCGGTCCCCCGTCGCCCCTCCGCCACCGTCGTGCCTTCACGGGCCGTCCCCACGCGCTGTCGGTCATGTGCACTGTCCTACACCGTCCTCGCCGAACGGCGGTACGAGACGGCCGCGTACGTCCCGAACAGCGCGGCCCAGCCGACGAGGACCGCGAGGGTCGCCCAGCCCGGAGCCGTGCCCTCCGCCATCGACACGCCCAGCTCCGCGAAGCGGTTCGTCGGGGTGAAGCCGGAGACCGTCTGGAGCCAGCCGGGGAAGAGGGAGATCGGGAACCACAGGCCGCCGAGGACCGCGAGTCCCAGGTTGGAGGCGACGTTGACGACGCCGGTGGTCTGGGCCGTGAGCTGGTAGCCGTTGCCGATGCCGAGCAGGGTGAAGGGCAGCGAGCCGAGCCAGAGGGTGAGGGCCACCAGGGCCCACTGCCAGGCGTCCATCCGAACGCCGTTGGCGAGGCCGCCCGCGAGCAGGACCCCGATGATGGCGGGGAGGACCACGACCGACCCGGTCAGCGCCCGGCCCGTCACGACCTGGCGGGGCGTCATGGGCGTGATCCGCAGCTGCCGCAGCCAGCCGGTGGACTTGTCCTCCGCCACGCCCGTACCGAGCGACAGGGCGGCGCCGAGCGCTCCGTACGCGGCCATGCCGACCATCGCGGCCTTCTTGTACGCGCTGTCGTCCACGCCGAGGTTGGTGAAGAGGAGGTACATCATGACCGGCACGCCGATCGTGGAGATGACGAAACCGATGTCGCGCAGGGTGCGGCGGACTTCGAGGCGTACGTACGCGGTGATCATCGGACCTGCTCCAGGTTCTTGGCCGTCAGGGAGAGGAAGGCGTCGTTGAGGGAGATCGGGGTGACTTCGAGGGACCGGATCGCGTCCCGCTCCGCGAGCGCGCGGACCGTGCCGTCGGAGTCGTCGGTCCGCAGCCGGGCCCGGTCGCCCCGCACCTCGTACGAGCTGACGCCCGGCAGCAGGCCCAGCCACTCCGTCGGGCCGCCCGCGAGGTCGAAGGAGACGAGGCTGCCGCCGGCCGCCCGCTTGAGCTCCTCGCTCGTGCCGGCGGCGAGGATCCGCCCGGAGTCGAGGACGACGATCCGGTCCGCGTGCTCGTCGGCCTCCTCCAGGTAGTGGGTGGAGAACAGGACGGTGTTGCCCCGGCGGGCGTAGCCGCGCATCGAGTCCCAGAACTCCTGCCGGGCCTCGACGTCGAGCGCGGCGGTCGGTTCGTCCAGGACGATCAGCTCCGGGTTCCCGACGAGCGAGACGGCGAAGCGGACCCGCTGGGTCTGGCCGCCGGAGAGCCGGTCGACGCGGCGGCCGGCCAGGTCGGTCAGGCCGGCGAGCGCGAGGGCCTCCGCGACCGGCATCGGCGCCGGGTAGGTGCGGGCGACGAAGGAGACCAGCTCGTGGACGGTGACGCGGGGGACCGGGCGGCCCTCCTGGAGCATCGCCCCGACCCGGCCGGCGGCCACGGCGCGGGAGGGGGAGCCGCCGAGGATCTCGACCCGTCCGGTGTCGGGCTCGTCGAGGCCGAGGAGCAGGGCGATGGTGGTGGACTTGCCGGCGCCGTTGCGCCCGAGGAGGGCGACGGTCTCGCCCCGCCGGACGGTGAGGTCGAGGCCGTCGACGGCGCGGACGGTGCCGAAGGTCTTGGTCGCGGCCCGGAAGGCGACCGCCGCCTCGCCGGAGGGGCGGTCCGCCGCGAGGTCTGCCGTGAGGTCCGTCGCGAGGTCTGCCGTGGGGTCTTTCGTGGGGTCCGTCTTCATGGGTACGACGCTACGGAGCGGGGGTCGGGGCGCGGCAGGCGTGGATGTACGGACCTGGCCGTGACAAATGTCCCGGGTGCCTTTCCCCGCCTGCCCCGCACGGTTTCTGACGTGTCGTCAGGAGTGTCGGCCGGGAGGGTTCACAACGCCTCCCGCCTCGGCTATACATGGGGTCCACCGACCTAGAACGCGTTCTAGAACGGGCGTGTACGGGACGGTCCCCGCACGGCCTCGGTGCGGCCGACGGTGCGGACGGCCGCACCGAGGTCTTCCAAGGAACGAGGAGCAGCAGCCCGATGCCCATCGACCCCGCCAAGGCCGTCGCCGCCGAACCCCGCAGCGCCGAGATCTCCTGGGACCACAAGGACGTCCAGCTCTACCACCTGGGCCTCGGGGCCGGCGTCCCGGCCACGGACCCGGACGAGCTCCGCTACACCCTGGAGTCCAGGCTCCACGTCCTGCCCAGCTTCGCCACCGTCGCGGGCGCCGGCATGGGCGTCGTCGGCGGGCTCTCCGCCCCCGGCATCGACATCGACCTCGCCGCCGTCCTGCACGGCGGCCAGTCGATCACCCTCCACCGCCCGCTGCCCACCGGCGGCCGCGCCGTCTCCACCTCCCGCGTCGCCGCCGTGTACGACAAGGGCAAGGCCGCCGTGCTCGTGCTGCGCTCCGAGGCCGCCGACGAGGACGGCCCGCTCTGGACCAGCGACGCCTCGATCTTCGTACGCGGCGAGGGCGGCTGGGGCGGCGACCGGGGCCCCTCCGAGCGCCTCGCGCTCCCGGACCGCGCGCCGGACGCCACCGTCGAGCGGCCGATCCGCGAGGAGCAGGCCCTGCTCTACCGGCTCTCCGGAGACTGGAACCCGCTCCACGCCGACCCCGAGTTCGCCAAGCTCGCCGGCTTCGACAAGCCGATCCTGCACGGCCTCTGCTCGTACGGCATGACCCTCAAGGCGGTCGTGGACACGCTGCTCGACGGGGACGTCACCCGCGTCCGCTCGTACCGCACGCGCTTCGCCGGGATCGTCTTCCCCGGCGAGACCCTGCGCATCCGGATGTGGGCCGGCGACGGCCGCGTCCAGGTGGCGGTGACGGCCGTGGAGCGCGACGACGCCCCGGTCCTCGCCGACACCCTCGTCGAACACTCGTAGATCTCGTAGACCCACTCCGGAGGGAGCCGCACCATGCGCGCAGCCGTACTGCACGAGATCGGCCAGGACAAACTCGAAGTCCTCGACGACGTCGAGGCGGTGGGCTTCGGCCCCGGAAAGGTGCGGATCCGGGTGCGGGCCACCGGCCTGTGCCACTCCGACGTCTCCGCGATGAGCGGCGTCCTCCCGCAGCCCGCCCCCTTCATCCCCGGCCACGAGGGCGCGGGCGAGATCCTCGACGTCGGCGACGGCGTCACCGGCCTCAGCCAGGGGCAGCGGGTCCTGCTCTGCTGGCTGCCCGCCTGCGGCAGCTGTCCCGCCTGCAAGCGCGGCCAGACCCAGCTGTGCCTGGCCGGCTTCATGAACGCCGGCACGCCCAACTTCAAGCGCCCCGGCGGAGACGTCTTCGGCTTCGCCGGCACCGGCACCTTCACCGAGGAGGTCGTCGTCGACGCGGGCTGCGCCGTCCCGATCCCCGACGACGTGCCCTTCGACATCGCGGCCCTCATCGGCTGCGGCGTCACCACCGGCCTCGGCGCCGCCATCAACACGGCCAAGGTGGAGGCCGGTTCGTCGGTCGCCGTCATCGGCTGCGGCGGCGTCGGCATCTCCGCGATCCAGGGCGCCAAGCTCCAGGGCGCCGCCCAGATCGTCGCCGTCGACCCCGTCGAGTCCCGCCGCGAGGCCGCGCTGAAGTTCGGCGCCACCGAGGCGGTCGCGCCCGACGCGCTCGCCGACGCCAGGCAGCGGATCACCGGCGGCGAGGGCTTCGACTACGTCTTCGAGGTCGTCGGCAAGTCCGCCACCGCGCGCACCGCGTACGAGACGACCCGCCGCGGCGGCACCCTCTGCGTCGTCGGCGCGGGCGCCCTCGACGACTTCCTCCAGCTCAACATGTTCGAGCTGTTCTTCGACGAGAAGCGGATCCTGCCCTCGATGTACGGGGGCGGGGACGTGCTCCGCTCGTACGAGCGCGCCATCGCGCTCTGGCGGGCCGGCCGCATCGACCTGGAGTCGCTGATCACCCACCGGGTGCCGCTGGCGGGCATCAACGAGGCCCTGGAGCAGATGCGGACCGGCGCGGCCCTCCGTACCTGCATCGAGATCTGAGAGGACGCGATCATCCATGTCACTCCCTCTTGAGGGACTGAGCGCGATCGTCACCGGCGCCGGGCGCGGTCTCGGCCGCGCCGAGGCCCTGGAACTGGCCCGGCTCGGCGCCGCCGTCGTCGTCAACGACTACGGGCAGCCCGGCCGCGACGGCTCCGGCGAGGCCTCCGCCGCACCCGCCGAGGAGGTCGCGGCGGAGATCCGCGCGGCGGGCGGCCGGGCGGTCGCGCACCTCGGCGACGTCTCCGACTTCGAGACGGCGCGGGCCCTGGTCGACCTGGCGGTGGCCGAGTTCGGGAAGCTGGACGTCCTGGTCAACAACGCGGGCATCCTGCGCGACCGGATGGTCTTCTCGATGAGCGAGGACGAGTGGGACTCGGTCATCCGGGTCCACCTCAAGGGCCACTTCAACACCACCCACTTCGCGGCGGTGCACTGGCGGGGCCGCGCCAAGGCGGGCGAGACCGGCGTCTACGGCCGCATCGTCAACACCTCCTCGGAGGCCTTCCTCGCGGGCTCGGCCGGCCAGCCGAACTACGCGGCGGCCAAGGGCGGCATCGTGGGCCTGACGACCTCGTCGGCGCTCGCGCTCGCCCGGTACGGCGTGACCGCCAACGCGATCTGCCCGCGGGCCAGGACGCGCATGACGGAGGACGTCTTCGCGGGCTTCGGGGAGCCGGGGGAGGGCGAGCTCGACCCGCTGTCCCCGGACCACGTGGCGCCGCTCGTCGGCTACCTGGCGTCCCCGGCGGCGGCCGGGGTCAACGGGCAGCTGCTCGTCGTGCACGGCGGGATGGTGGCGGTCGTGGACCGGCCGAAGGTCTCCGCCAAGTTCGACACGGCCAAGGAGGCGTTCACGTACGAGGAACTGGACTCCCTCCTGACCCCGCACTACGCGTCCCGCCCGGCGGGCGAGACCTTCGCCGCGACGGAGGTGCTGGGTCTGAAGAGGGGCTGAGCCACGGGGGTGGCGGTGGGGAAGGCGAAGGGCCCCGGGATCGATCCCGGGGCCCTTCGCTTCCTGCGCTTCTTCCGTGCTACTCGGTCTCGCGGCGGTGCCGGCCGTGCGGCGAGGACGTGGAGTCCTCCACCGGGGACGCCTCGCCGCGGTGCTTCCCGGAGCCGTGCGACTCCGTACCCTGCGTGCTTGCTTCGGACATTCCTGAACTCACCCCGTAGGTCTTGCTCTTGCTGTGCGGCCGTGAGTCTAACGAGCCGGTCCGCGGTCCGTCAGAGGCGCCTGCTGCAAGGGCACGGGGCGGCACACCCGGGGCTCCTCGACGACCGTCGCCGGTTCGGGTTCCGGTTCGGGTTCCGGCGGCATCTCCAGGCCGGCGAGCCCGCAGGGCACCCCGTCCGTCGCGTACGGCAGCCGCAGCACGCCCTCGGCCGTCCACAGGCCCGCCCCGGCCAGCCACCCCTGGGGCGCCGCCAGCTGGGCCATCCGGCGGGACGAGGGCTGCCAGACGCCCACCCAGCTGCCGCCCGCCGCGTCGATCCGCAGCGCGACCGCGCAGCTCTCCGGCATCAGCACCTGCCCCGGCTGCACCGCGAACGGCGTCACCGCCGCGTCGTCGAGCCGCAGGCACTCGGGGAACCGCACCGGCAGCAGGCTCCCGAGCACCCCCCAGCCCAGCCGGTCGTGACCCGGAGCGTCGGAGCGGATCAGGAGCAGTCCGCTGTCCGGGTCGGCGAGCAGCAGCCGGTCGTCGCTGTCCTCGGTGATCTGGAGCAGCGGCGTCACCTCCCCGCCCCGCTCCAGGTCCACGGCGACCGCCTTCACCGGCCCGTCGCCGAGCCGCCGGTCGAGCGCGAGCATCCGGCCGGTGCGGTCGAGCCACACCCCGCCCGTGCAGCGGCCCTTGACCTCCGCCACCCTCTCCGGACCGAAGGCCCCGCCCGCCACCAGCCACAGCGTCGTGGTGTCGGGGCCGACGCACATCGCGTACGCGCAGATGCCGTCCGGCGAGGGCGGGAGCAGCACCAGGTGCTCGGAGCCGGGCGCCTCCACCGAGCCGAGCCGGAGCTCGCCGGTGGCCGGGCCGGTGGGGTAGAGCAGCGAGAACGTGTTCCGCCGCCCGTCCACGCGGCGGGCGACGAGGACCCGGCCGTCCGCGAGGGGCAGCAGCTGGGTGCCCCGCTCCTCGGGCTGGTCGAGGGGGAGCGGTACGGCGTACGGCTCGGGGCCGTCGAGCGTCCAGCGCTCCACGTACAGGGCGTCACCGGCGCCCGCGAGCCTGGCCGCGTACGCGCCGTTGGCCGTGATCGTGAACCCCGCCGGCCAGGCCGCACCGGGGTCGCGGTCGTCGTCCTCGGCCGTGGTCTCGATGGCACACGCTGTCATCGACTCGTCACCTCCAGCCACGAAGCTAGTTTTCGCACTTCCAGCCGAACAACACGAGCAGGGTCACTTCACACATAAGGGTGGCCGTCCGGCGGTTCGGCTGAGCGGGAGGGGGCGGTTGTGCTGGAGTGGCCCATGGTGAGTAAGGTAAGGCGAACCTAAGTGGAGGTGTCGCCTCCGCCGGGCCGTGCCCGCACGGGCAGTCGGACCGTGCCCGTTTCCACGCAAGTCCCCGCCAGGACGACCCGTACAGGAGCCTTCTCATGTCCTTCCGCCGCCGCGGCACCGCCGCCGCCGTCGCCCTCGCCGCCGCGCTCTCGCTCGCGGCCTGCGGAGGCGGCGACGGGAGCTCCGACTCCGCGAAGAAGGAGGACACGGCCAAGAAGAAGGACGTCGCCACCGGCGGCAAGGACTTCGGCGACGCCGCCGCCAAGACCGCCGCCATGGGCACCGACGCGAAGCCGGGCCAGTTCCCCCGCACCCTCACCCACGCCCTCGGCAGGACCGAGATCCCGGCCGCGCCCAAGCGGGTCGTCGTCCTCGACGTCGGCGAGCTCGACAACGTCGTCTCCCTCGGCATCAAGCCCGTCGGCTACGCCCCCTCCGAAGGCGACGACGGCATCCCCGGCTACCTGAAGAAGGACGCCGGCACCCCCAAGTCCGTCGGCACCATCAACAACCTCAACCTGGAGGCCATCGCCAACCTCCAGCCCGACCTCATCCTCGGCAGCCAGCTGCGCGCCGCCGACAAGTACGACGAGCTGTCGAAGATCGCGCCGACCGTGTTCTCCATCCGCCCCGGCTTCACGTGGAAGGAGAACTACCTGCTCAACGCCGCCGCGCTCGACAGGACCGCCGAGGCGAAGACGAAGCTCGCCGCGTACGAGACCAAGGCGAAGCAGCTGGGTGCGGACATCGGCCCGAACAAGCCGACCGTCTCCATGGTCCGCTACCTCCCCGGCAAGATCCGCCTCTACGCCAGGGCCTCCTTCATCGGCACGATCCTGGAGGACGCCGGCCTGCCCCGGCCGAAGAACCAGCAGATCGACGAGCTGGCGGCCGAGATCAGCCCCGAGAAGATCGACGAGGCCGACGCCGACTGGATCTTCACCGGCGTCTACGGCGACGCCAAGGCCACCAAGAAGGACACCGCCCAGGCCAACCCGCTCTGGAAGAACCTCAAGGCCGTCAAGGCCGGCCGGGCCAAGGACGTCCCCGACGAGACCTGGTACCTCGGCCTCGGCGTCACCGCGGCGAACAGCGTCCTCGACGACCTGCGCGGGGACCTGGTCGAGTAAGGCGGAGTCGTCCACGGGTCAGGACGACGGGGCACGGGGGGCAGGTAGCCTTTCCCTCGTGCCCCGTCTGTCTGAAGTCATCGCCGAGCTCGACGCCCTCTGGCCACCAGAGCGAGCCGAGTCCTGGGACGCCGTCGGCACCGTCTGCGGCGACCCCGACGCCGAGATCACCCGCGTGCTCTTCGCCGTCGACCCCGTCCAGGACATCGCCGACGAGGCGATCGCCCTCGGCGCCGACCTGATCGTCACCCACCACCCGCTCTACCTGCGCGGTACGACGACGGTCGCGGCCGGCCACTTCAAGGGCCGCGTCGTGCACACGCTCATCAAGCACGACATCGCCCTCCACGTCGCGCACACCAACGCCGACACCGCCGACCCCGGCGTCTCCGACGCCCTCGCCGGCGCGCTCGACCTCCGGGTCACCGGCCCCCTGGTCCCCGAGAACAACCTCGGCCGGATCTGCGAGCTCGACCGCCCCGAGACCCTCGCCGAGTTCGCCGCCCGCGCGGCGAAGCGGCTGCCCGCCACCGCGCAGGGCATCCGGGTCGCCGGCGACCCCGGCATGACCGTCCGCCGCGTCGCCGTCAGCGGCGGCTCCGGCGACAGCCTCTTCGGCGCCGTGCGCGCCGCGGGCGTCGACGCCTTCCTCACCGCGGACCTGCGCCACCACCCGGTCTCCGAGGCCACCCAGCAGTCGCCCCTGGGCCTGGTGGACGCCGCGCACTGGGCCACCGAATGGCCCTGGTGCGAGCAGGCCGCCGCCCAGCTCGACGAGATTTCCGACCGCCACGGCTGGGACCTCCGCGTCCACGTCTCGAAGACGGTCACCGACCCCTGGTCCTCCCACCACACCTCTCCTGGAGCCCCCAACTGAACGCCGCGCCCGCCGACCAGATCCGCCTCCTCGACGTCCAGGCCCTGGACGTCCGCCTCCAGCAGCTCGCCCACAAGCGCCGCTCGCTGCCCGAGCACGCCGAGATCGAGGCGCTGACCAAGGACCTCACCCAGCTGCGCGACCTGCTCGTCGCCGCGCAGACCGAGGAGAGCGACTGCGGCCGCGAGCAGACCAAGGCCGAGCAGGACGTCGACCAGGTCCGCCAGCGCGCCGCGCGCGACCAGCAGCGGCTCGACTCCGGCGCCGTCTCCTCCCCGAAGGACCTGGAGAACCTCCAGCGCGAGATCGTCTCCCTCGCCAAGCGCCAGGGCGACCTGGAGGAGATCGTCCTCGAGGTCATGGAGCGCCGCGAGTCCGCGCAGGAGCGCCTCAAGGAGCTGACCGAGCGCGTCGCCGCCGTGCAGACCAAGGTGGACGACGCGACCGCGCGCCGCGACGCCGCGCAGGCCGAGCTGGACACCGAGTCCGCCTCCGTCGCCAAGGAGCGCGAGCTCGTCGCGGGCTCCGTCCCGGCCGACCTGATCAAGCTGTACGAGAAGCTGCGCGAGCAGCAGGGCGGCGTCGGCGCGGCCCGGCTGTACCAGCGCAAGTGCGAGGGCTGCCACATCGAGCTCAACATCACCGAGCTCAACGAGGTCCGCGCCGCCGCGGCGGACACGGTCGTCCGCTGCGAGAACTGCCGCCGGATCCTCGTCCGCACCTCGGAGTCCGGCCTGTAATGCGCGAGCTCGTGGTCGAGGCGGACGGCGGCTCCCGGGGCAACCCGGGACCCGCCGGGTACGGCGCGGTCGTCCTCGACCCGGCGACGGGGGAGACCCTCGCGGAGGCCGCCGAGTACATCGGCGTGGCCACGAACAACGTCGCCGAGTACAAGGGCCTGGTGGCGGGCCTGAAGGCGGCCCGGGAACTCTTCCCGGACGCCGCCGTCCACGTCCGGATGGACTCCAAGCTGGTCGTCGAGCAGATGTCCGGCCGCTGGAAGATCAAGCACCCGGACATGAAGCCGCTCGCGGCCGAGGCCGCCCGCGTCTTCCCACCGGGACGGGTCCGCTACGAGTGGATCCCGCGCGAGCGGAACAAGCACGCGGACCGGCTCGCGAACGAGGCGATGGACGCGGGCAAGCGCGGCCGCCAGTGGGAGCCGTCGGCCTCCACGGCCGGCCTGGACGCCGCAGCCGCCCGCAACGCCGCGGCCCCGCCCCCGTCGGGCCCGCCCGGCGACGCGACGGCGGGCGCGGCGATGGCGCGCGCGGCGCTGACGGGCACGGCTGCGGCGGTCTCCACCACGGGTACGGGCTCCGGCGCCTGGCCGGGCGGCGTGTCGCGCCCGACGGCCCCGGACACCGCGCCCGACGACGGCCTGTTCGCCGCTGAGGAGGCCGTCGCGGCCTCGGTCGCCTCCGGCGACTTCGAGGCGGCGGCGGGCGCACTGGCCCCGGTGGGCCACGCGGCGCGGACGCACGCGCCGGCGACCGGCGGCCCGGCGACCCGCGCCGAGACGCCGGACGCGAGCGCCGAGCCCGGCGCGCCCGCGCAGACCGGCGCCGCTGCGGCACCGGCCGGTCTCGCAGTGACGCCCGGGGCCGCTGTCGCGCCCCCGCAGGCCCGCACCACCCCGCCCGCGCGGGCCGCCGCCCCGTCCGCGCAGAGCGGTGCCGCCCCCCGCCAAGGCTGGTCCGGCCCCGACATGGGCGCGCCCGCCACCTTCGTGCTGCTCCGGCACGGGGAGACCGCGCTCACGCCCGAGAAGCGGTTCTCGGGGAGCGGGGGGAGCGATCCCGAGCTGTCGGCGGCCGGGACACGGCAGGCCGAGGCCGTCGCCGAGGCGCTCGCCGCGCGCGGCACGATCCAGGAGATCGTCAGTTCGCCGCTCGCCCGCTGCCGCCAGACCGCCGGTGCCGTCGCCGCCCGGCTCGGTCTCGACGTGCGGATCGAGCAGGGCCTGCGGGAGACCGACTTCGGCGCCTGGGAGGGCCTGACGTTCGGTGAGGTCCGCGAGCGGTACCCGGAGGACCTCGACGCCTGGCTGGCCTCGCCGAAGGCCGCGCCGACCGGCGGGGGCGAGAGCTTCGCGACCGTCGCCCGGCGCGTCGCCGCGACCCGGGACCGGCTGACCGCCGCGTACGCGGGCCGTACGGTCCTCCTCGTCACCCACGTCACGCCGATCAAGACCCTGGTCCGGCTCGCGCTCGGCGCCCCGCCGGAGTCGCTGTTCCGGATGGAGCTGTCGGCCGCCTCGATCTCGGCCGTGGCCTACTACGCCGACGGCAACGCCTCGGTACGGCTCCTCAACGACACCTCGCACCTGCGGTAAGCGTGAGGCAGGCGAGCGAAACCGCTGGCGCGTCCCCCGGCCCCGTACCACCATCGCCCGCATGACGTGGTCCTTCACCGACAGCGCCGCCGCCTTCCGGGCCGCCGCCGCCGAGCACCTCGCCGCCGACCCCGCCCGCAACACCGCCGTGCTCACGCTCATGGACGCGGCGGGGCGGCTCGGCTGGTGGGAGGAGGCGGACGGCCGGGTCACCGGCGCCCTCGTCGTGTCGCCGCCCGGCGTGTCCGCCTTCGGGGCCATGACGGAGGAGGCCGCCCGGGCGCTCCGGTTCCCCGGGGGCCGGGCGCCGACCGAGGTGCGCGGCGAGACGGCCGCCGTCGAGGCGTACGCGGCGGCCACCGGCCGCCCCTGGACGCCCACCGTACGGATGAGGCTCTTCCGGCTCGGCGAGCTGACCCCGCCGGACCCGGCCCCGGCCGGCCGCGCACGGCTCGCCGACGGGGCAGACGTCCCGCTCGTCGCCGCCTGGACGCGGGAGTTCGCGGTGGCGATCGGCGACGAGCCCGCCGAGGACTACACCGGCTTCGTCACCGAGCGGATCTCCGAGGGACGCCTCTGGCTCTGGGAGGGGCCCGACGACCGCCCGGTCTCGATGGCCGCCGTCTCCCGCACGATCGAGGGCCAGGCCCGCGTCCACCTCGTCTACACCCCGCCCGCCGAGCGCGGCCGCGGGTACGCCGCCGGCGCCACCGAGGCCGTCAGCCGGGCCGCGCTCGACGCCGGGGCGCCGCAGGTCCTGCTCTTCACGGACCTGGCCAACCCCACCAGCAACGCCCTCTACCAGCGCCTCGGCTACCGCCCCGTCACCGACCACCTGGGCGCGAGGTTCAGCGGCTGACCAGGGCCGCCCCGCGCGCGAGGGACTCCACGCGCCCCCAGTCGCGGGCGGCGAGGGCGGCGGGCGGCAGCATCCACGTACCGCCGACGCAGCGGACGTTCGGCAGGGCGAGGTAGGCGGGGGCGGAGGCGAGGGAGACGCCGCCCGTGGGGCAGAAGCGGGCCCGGGGCAGCGGGCCCGCGAGGGACTTCAGATACGGGACGCCGCCCGCCGCCTCCGCCGGGAAGAACTTCATGTCCTCCACCCCGCGTTCGATCAGGGCCACGACCTCCGAGGCCGTCGAGACCCCCGGCAGGAACGGCAGGCCCGAGTCCCGCATCGCGCCGAGCAGCCGCTCGGTCCACCCCGGGCCGACCAGGAACCGCGCCCCGGCGCCCACCGCGTCCGCGACTCCGGCCGGCGAGACGACCGTGCCGGCGCCGACGACCGCCTCCGGCACCTCGGCCGCGATCGCGCGGACGGCGTCGAGCGCGGCCGGGGTGCGCAGGGTGACCTCGATCAGCGGGAGGCCGCCGGCCACCAGGGCCCGCGCGAGGGGCACGGCGTCGGCGGCGTCCTCGATCACGACGACGGGGACGACGGGGCATTCCGGGGCGAGGTCGAACACGCTCGTCGGGGACATGGGCGTCATCCTGCCCAGGACGAGCGAGACCCGCAACGAGCGTTGCGGAGAATGCAACGACGGGCGGCTAGTGGATCTCGTCCACCAGCACGTCGAGCGCCCCCGCCTTCCCGCCCTCCTCCACCACGTACTGCAGATCCCGCAAGGCCTCCGCCAGCTCCGCCGGCGAACCCGGCTCCGCGCCCGCCTCCAGGAGGCTCCGCACGATCCGGCCCTTCGTCGCCTTGTTGAAGTGGCTGACGACCTTCCGCGTCGGCGCGTGCAGCACCCGCACCGTCGCCGTCCGGGCCGCGACCTCGCCCTTCGGCTTCCACGCCGACGCGTACGCCGAGGAGCGCAGGTCCAGGACGAGACCGTCCCCGGCGGCCTCCGGCAGCACCGAGGCCATCGCGCCGCGCCAGTGCGCGCCGAGCGCGCCGAGACCCGGCAGCTTGACCCCCATCGAGCAGCGGTACGACGGGATCCGGTCCGTCACCTTCACGGCGCCCCACAGCCCCGAGAACACGAGCAGCGAGCTCCCCGCCCGCTTCGTGGCCGCCGCGTCCAGGGACGCCAGACCCAGCGCGTCGTACAGCACGCCCGTGTAGATCTCCCCGGCCGGACGCGCACCCGCCGTCCGCAGCTCCGTGTTCTTCGCGACCTCGCCGCGCAGCCCCTCGCTCAGGCCGAGCACCTCGCGCGCCTTCTCCTCGTCGGCGGCGCACAGCTCGACCAGCTCGTCCAGGACCGCCGCGCGCGCCTCCGCGAGACCCGGCAGGGACAGCGACTCCGGCTTGAGCGGCGCCCCGCGCCCCGAGGAGGCCTTGCCTTCGGAGGGCGGCAACAGCACGAGCACGGTGGTTCTCCTTCGTCCGTACGGGGATGGGGGTGCGGCCCCGACGGTCCAGCGTACGAGGTCCGGGCCGCGCCCCCCGTCCACGTTCGAGGTCCCGGGCCCACGAGGTGCCGGCCCTCGCCCAGGTACGAGGTCCCCGCCCACGAGGTGCCGCGCCCCGCCCCGCCTCATACGCTCGGTCCATGCCCCGCCGCCACCTCCACGTGACCGGCGCAGCCGAGGCTCCGCTGCGGGCCGCCCTGCGCGCACTCCGTACCGAGCTCGGGATCCCCGAGGGCTTCCCGCCCGCCGTCCTCGCCGAGGCCGAGGCGGCCGCGAAGAACCCCCGCCTCCCCTCCCACGACGCCACCGACATCCCCTTCTTCACGATCGACCCGCCCACCTCCACCGACCTCGACCAGGCCATGCACCTGGCCCGCCGCGCCGACGGCGGCTACCGCGTGCACTACGCCATCGCCGACGTCGCCGCCTTCGTCACCCCCGGCGGCGCGATCGACGCCGAGGCCCACCGGCGCGTCCTCACCCTCTACTTCCCCGACGGGAAGGTCCCCCTCCACCCGCCCGTCCTCTCCGAGGGCGCCGCCAGCCTGCTCCCCGGCGAACCCCGCCCCGCCCTGCTCTGGCGCGTCGACCTCGACGCCGAGGGCCGGAGGGTCGCCACCGACGTCCGCCGCGCCCTCGTCCGCAGCCGCGCCAAACTCGACTACGAGGGCGTGCAGCGGCGCATCGACGACGGCACGGCCGAGGAACCCCTCGCCCTCCTCCGGGACATCGGCCGGCTCCGCGAGGCCCTCGAAGCCGAACGCGGCGGCATCTCCCTCCACGTCCCCGAGCAGGAGATCGTCGAACGGGACCACACGTACACCCTCGAATACCGGGCCCCGCTCCCCGCCGACGGCTGGAACGCGCAGATCTCCCTCCTCACCGGCATGGCCGCCGCCGACCTCATGACGGCCGCCGGCACCGGCATCCTGCGCACCCTCCCCACCGCCCCCGACGGCGCCGTCGCCCGGCTGCGCCGCTCCGCCCAGGCCCTCGGCGTCGACTGGCCGCACCACGTCTCGTACGCCGACGTCGTCCGCTCCGCCGACCCCACGAACCCGCGCCACGCCGCCTTCCTCCAGGAGTGCACCAGCCTGCTGCGCGGCGCCGGGTACACCGTCTTCACCGACGGCCACGTCCCCACCCCGGCCGTGCACGCCGCCGTCGCCGACGAGTACACGCACGCCACCGCGCCGCTGCGCCGCCTCGTCGACCGGTACGCGGGCGAGCTGTGCGTGGCGGCGGTCGCCGGGGACGAGCCGCCCGAGTGGGTACGGGCCGCCCTGCCCGCCCTGCCCGACGAGATGGCCGCCGGCGCCCGGCGCGCCAACACCGTCGAACGCGAGAGCGTCGACATCGTCGAGGCGGCGCTCCTGAAGGAACGGGTCGGCGAGATCTTCGACGCGTACGTCATCGACGTGAAGGAACGCGAGCCGGCCGTCGGCACCGTCCACCTGGAGGACCCGGCGGTCGTCGCCCGGATCGAGGGCGGCGAGGCGAAGCTGCCGCTGGGGGAGTGGCTGCGGGTCAGGCTGTCGGAAGCGGACCCGGGGACGGCGAAGGTCCTGTTCGCACCCGCGTGAGCGCGTCGTACAGGGCCTTCGGCTCATCGGCGTGCAGGCGGATCAGACGCACGGGGCGGGGCGCGCCGAGCAGCCGGGGCGCGTCGACCGGCTCGGTCAGCTCGATCGTGACGGAGGTCTGGGAGCCGACGGCGAGGTTCAGCTCGCCCTCGGCCTTCTCGTGCGAGAAGACGAGCTCGCGCCGGACGGCCGCGATCCGGTCGAGCGGCACCCGTACGTCGACGTGCGCGTGCCGCCGCAGCCTCAGGACGGTCCCGGTGAGGGTGTGCGGGCGGGTCACGGAGGCGGCGTGCAGCCCCAGGACGAACAGCACGGTGTAGACGTCCAGGACGAGGAAGACCGCGTGGAGGACGGGCCACTCGACGAGCAGGAACGACATGCCGACGGTCTCGACCACGGTCACGAACGCGAAGCCGTACATCATCGCCGCCTGGTCCCGCGCGTGCGGGAACACACCGTCCGCGCCCGCCACCCCGTGCGGCCGCCGCGCGACCCACCGCCCCAGACTCGCCATCAGCCGCAGCTCGTGCCCGACGAGACGCAGCACGGGCCCGGGCACCAGCTCGCCCAGGGCCTCCCGGGCGGACAGCCCCCGCCGCCGCAGCCGCACCCAGGCGAAGCCTTCGGCGGCCGGCACCCCCAGGACGAGCAGCTCCCCGGCGAGCAGCGCGCCGCCGGGTACCCGCACCCCGGCCAGCAGGCAGACGAAGAGCACCAGCTCGCCGGGCAGCGCGGCGTACGCGACCCCGCGCAGCAGCCGCGGCAGCGGCCGTCGTGGTGTGGACGTGTCCGTCATGGGCCCAGCCCCCCCTGTCCCCGAAGCGCGTCCTCCCAGTAGAACCCGTGACGCCGCGCCGGGGTCAAGCGGTCAGGCCGGGGGGCGTACCCGATCATGTGCCACGATCGGGGGAACGACCCCGATCACAGGGACGGCGGGTGCCTCGATGTCCGACGATCACGACATGACTGCCGTGCCGCACGCACCACTCACGCAGGCCGACGGCCTGTTGGAGGGCTTCCTGGCGCTGGAGACGCCGGAGGGCTTCCGGGCGGAGCTGATCGAAGGGGAGATCGTCGTGACGCCGCCGCCGGACGGGGACCACGAGGACTACATCGGATTGATCGTCGGGCAGGTGTACCGGCGGTCGCGGACCGAGATGCAGTTCTCCGGGAACAAGGGGTTGACCCTGAAGGAGGCCCCTGGGGCCCCGAGGGACCACGTCATCCCGGACGGAACCTTCGCCCCGGAAGCACGGCGCCTGTTCCGCGGGGCCGACTCCTGGATGCCTTGCGAGGGCGTCGCCATGGTCCTCGAAGTCACCTCGCGCCGTGCGAACGTGGACCGTGACGTCAAACGCCGCTGCTACGCACGCGGCGCCATTCCGCTCTACCTGCTCGTGGATCGGGACACGTCCACGGTGACGCTCTTCAGCGATCCGGAGGACGGCGAGTACCTCCGACGGGACCTCGCCCCCTTCGGCAAGTCCCTCCCCCTCCCCGCCCCCTTCGGCTTCGACCTGGAGACGGCCGACTTCCTCTGAATCGGCGGGTAGCATGGTCGGCACGGCAGACGAGCCGGGCGGACGGCCGCGTGGAGATCCCAGGATCTTCCCGAGGAACGTCCGGGCTCCACAGAGCAGGGTGGTGGCTAACGGCCACCCGGGGTGACCCGCGGGACAGTGCCACAGAAAACAGACCGCCGGGGACCTCGGTCCTCGGTAAGGGTGAAACGGTGGTGTAAGAGACCACCAGCGCCTGAGGTGACTCAGGCGGCTAGGTAAACCCCACTCGGAGCAAGGTCAAGAGGGGACACCCCGGTGTCCCTGCGCGGATGTTCGAGGGCTGCTCGCCCGAGTCCGCGGGTAGACCGCAGGAGGCCGGCGGCAACGCCGGTCCTAGATGGATGGCCGTCGCCCCGACGACCGCGAGGTCCCGGGGCACAGAACCCGGCGTACAGCCCGACTCGTCTGTCGGCCCACGTGGGAAGGGCCCCGATCAGGTTTCGACCTGGTCGGGGCCCTTCTCGTGCGCGCCGGCGGACGTCAGGGGCGGCGGACCTCGAAGTGGAAGCAGCCGTACTCGACCGCCCGGACGTGCACCAGGGCGACGGCCGGGTCGGCGAAGGCCTCGGCCAGGGCCTGGTCGAAGCCGGCGGCGGGGGGCTCGGGGAGCTCCAGGAGGCGGCCGCCGACGATCCGGCCGGCCGCGTCGTAGCGGCGGAGGGTGCGGAGCGCCCCCGTGCGGGAGAAGGGGTACGTCTCCGAGGGCGCGGGGCCGCCGCAGTCCTCGGCGTGGACGAAGACCGGGCCCTGCTCGTCGTACGCCCCGGGCTCCGCGCCCGTCTCGGCGGCCCAGCGGCGGAGGGGCGCGTACGAGACGAGGGCGATCCGCTCGCCGGGTACGGAGAGCCGCAGGCAGCAGCGGAGGGGGTGGCCGCCGTCGGTGGCGGTGTACGGGACGCAGGGGCGGCCGGCGTCGTCCGTGGCGCGGAGCCCGGCGAGCGCCGTGGGAGGGATGGGGCGGGCCGCGTACGCCGTGGTGGCGGTGTCGGTGGTCATGAGGTCAGGGTGCGCCGGTGGTACTCCGTGGCGCTGGCGCAATTCGGACGCCGTGCTGACCGGACCGATACGTTCCACCCTGGGCGCCGGTGGCGAACACCCAGGTCATACCCTGTGTGCCGCTGAGGCGTCATCAGGGAAGGGGCGGGGTCGAGTGGGCGTGTCGCTGGACAAGGGGCCGGTGCGGGAGGTGCCGTGGTGGCGGCGGCCCGGGTTCGTCGTCTTCTGTCTCGTCCTCATGCCGCCCGCCGGCATGATCCTCGCCTGGCGGACCCGGTGGTCGCCGGGGCGGAAGGTCCTCGCGACCGTGCTGTCCGGCGTCTGGTTCGTCGCCGTGGGCACGAGCGACGGACCGGCGGACAAGCCCGCGGTGGCCGACGGCAAGCCGCGGGTCGCCGCGTTCCCGTCCTTCACCCCGTACACCCCGCCCACCCCCACCCCGCGCCCCGTCGTGCGGCGGGTGGTCGCCGACTACACCGGCCAGAACCTGGAGGCCGCCTCGCAGGCCGCGTACGAGGCGGGGTTCCGCGCGCGCTCGCACGACGCCACCGAGGCCGACAAGATGCAGCTCGTCGACCGCAACTGGAAGGTCTGCTTCCAGGAGCCGGCCGCCGGTGAGACCGCCACGGCTGAGGAAGGACGGCGCATCCGGATCGAGTTCGCCGTCGTCCGGAAGAGCAGCCCCTGTCCGGCGCGGGACGGTGAGGCGGTCGTCTTCCCCAAGGTGCCGAACGTCGTCGGCAAGACCTTCGCGGCCGGCTCCGCGCTGCTCCGGAAGGTGGGCCTGAACGAGATCCGGGGCGCCAGTGTGTACACCGACGTCGACCTGGCGGCCCGTCACGACGACTGGCGGATCTGCTTCCAGGACCCGGAGGCGGGCGAGGACGTCGACGGGCCCGAGTACATGTCCGTACGCCTCTCCCTGGCCCGGCCCGGACTCTCCTGCCCGAGCGAGGACTTCGCCCGGCTGCATCCCGATCCCGACCCGGACCCCGATCGCAACGGTTCCGGTTCCGGTTCCGGTTCCGGCTCCGGTGGCTCCGGCGGCGGCCTCGCCTACTACAAGAACTGCGACGCCGTCCGCGCCGCCGGCAAGGCCCCCATCTACCGCGGCCAGCCCGGCTACCGCTCCGGCCTCGACCGCGACGGCGACGGCAAGGCCTGCGACTGGTCCTGACCGGCCGTCGGAGGGACCTCGCGGCCCGGGCGTACGGGGGGCGGGGTCCCATGGGTGTACGGGTGGGGCATGACCATTCCCGTGGACCAGCTCAGCGACCCGACCGTGCGCGACTTCGTCGCGGCCCTCAACGCCCATGACCGGTCGGCCCTGATGGGGCTCCTCACGCCCGGCGCGACCATGTCCGACGACGGTTCCGACCGCAACCTGCAGGACTGGCTCGACCGGGAGGTGTTCTCCTCGAACGGGCACATGGACGTCGAGTCCGAGGCGGACGGCGGGCTCGCTCTCGTGGCCGACTACCGCAACGACACCTGGGGCGCGATGCGGACCGCGTGGAGGTTCACCGTCGACGGCGGGAAGGTCTCCCGGTTCGAGACCGGGCAGGCCTGAGCCCCGGCCGGGGGCCGGGGCCCGACCCCGGTCTCACCCCCGGCCGATGTACGGCATCGCCGTCGCCATCACCGTCGCGAACTGCACGTTCGCCTCCAGCGGCAGCCCGGCCATGTGCACCACCGTCGCCGCCACGTCCGCCGCGTCCATCACCGGCTCCACCGCCGTCTCGCCGTTGGCCTGGAGGATGCCGGTCTGCATGCGGGCCGTCATCTCCGTCGCCGCGTTGCCGATGTCGATCTGGCCGCAGGCGATCCGGTACGCGCGCCCGTCGAGGGACAGCGACTTCGTCAGGCCCGTCATCGCGTGCTTGGTCGCCGTGTACGCGATCGAGTGCGGGCGCGGCACGTGCGCGGAGATCGAGCCGTTGTTGATGATGCGGCCGCCCCGCGGGTCCTGCTCCTTCATGGTCCGGAAGGCCGCCTGGGCGCACAGGAACGCGCCCGTCAGGTTCACGTCGACGACCGCGCGCCAGGTCGCCGGGTCCAGGTCCTCGACGGGGACGCCGCCGCCCGCGAACGTACCGGCGTTGTTGAAGAGCAGGTCGACGCGGCCCCAGTGGTCCCGTACCGACGCGAAGAGGGCCGTCACCTCCTCCTCGGAGGTCACGTCCGTCGGGACGCACAGGAAGTCGCCGGAGGGGAGGGCCGCGGCCGTCTCCTCCAGGGCCTCGGCCCGTCGGCCGGCGAGGGCCACCGACCAGCCGGCCGCCGCGAGGGCCAGCGCCACGCCCCGGCCGATGCCCGAACCGGCTCCCGTCACCACTGCGATGCTCATGGGCGCGCAGCGTACGCGAGACGTGTGCCCCATGAACTCATCCGTCCGACACGTGGATGTTCTGTACTCGACAAGGGGAAGTCGTCCCGCCCCCCTCGAATGACGGACGGACAGCATCCGTCTGGGGAGGGGAATCATGACCCACGTACAGCAGCATGCCGACGAACTCCGCGCCGCCGCACGCCACTTCGGCCGCCGGCGCTTCCTGACCACCACCGGCGCGGCCGCCGCGCTCGCCTTCGCCACCCAGCTGCCCGCGGCCGGAGCGGCGGCCGCGGCCGAGCTGGACGCCCGGCGCGTCACGGAGGACCCGTTCACCCTCGGGGTCGCCTCGGGCGATCCCCTTCCCGGCTCCGTGCTCCTCTGGACCCGGCTCGCGCCCCGCCCCTTCGAGCCCGACGGCGGACTGCCCGCGAACCGGGTCGCCGTGCGGTGGGAGCTCGCCCGCGACGAGCGGTTCACCCGGATCGTCCGGCGCGGCGTGGTGACCGCGCACCCGGAGTTCCGGCACACCGTCCACGTCGAGGTCGCCCCCCTCGACGCGGGCCACGTGTTCTTCTACCGCTTCCGCGTCGGGGACTGGACCAGCCCGGTGGGGCGGACCCGTACCGCCCCGTCCCCCGCCGCCCGGACCCGCGAGGTCAAGCTCGCCGCCGTCTCCTGCCAGGCGTACCACGACGGCTACTTCACGGCCTACCGCCACCTCGCGGACGAGGACGTCGACGTCGTCTTCCACCTCGGCGACTACCTGTACGAGTACGCCGTCGACGCCACCGGCGGCGCCCGCGCCTACACCGACCGCACGCTCCCGGCCGTCTTCAACCGGGAGACGCTCACCCTGGAGGACTACCGGCTCCGCTACGCGCTCTACAAGACGGACCCCGACCTGCGCGCCGCGCACGCCGCGCACCCCTTCGTCGTCACCTGGGACGACCACGAGACCGAGAACAACTACGCGGGCGACACCTCCGAGGACGGCGTCCCGCCGGAGGAGTTCCTGCTCCGCCGTGCCGCCGCCTACCGCGCCTACTGGGAGCACCAGCCGCTGCGCCGCCCCCAGCTGCCCGAGGGCCCCGACATGAAGCTGTACCGGCGGCTGCGCTTCGGGAAGCTGGCCCAGTTCGACATCCTCGACACCCGCCAGTACCGCTCCGACCAGGCGTACGGGGACGGCTGGCAGGTCCCGGGGCCCCTCCTCGACGACCCGGCGCGCACCCTGACCGGCGCCGCGCAGGAGCGCTGGCTGCTCGACGGCTGGCAGGCCTCCCGGGCCCGCTGGAACGTCCTGCCGCAGCAGGTCGTGTTCAGCGAGCGCCGCGACCGGCCCACCGCCGACTTCACGCTCTCCATGGACGCCTGGGACGGCTACGCGGCCTCCCGGCGGCGGATCCTCGCGGGCGCGCAGGCCGCCGGTGTCGAGAACCTGATGGTGCTCACGGGCGACGTCCACGTCGGCATCGGTCTCGACATCAAGGCCGACTTCCGCGACCCGGCCTCGCGGACGGTCGGCACCGAGATCGTCACCACCTCGATCGCCAGCGGCAGGAACGGCGCCGACCGGCCCTCCAACCACGACCGGATCACCCAGGCCAATCCGCACGTGAAGTTCTACAGCGGCCGCCGCGGATACGTGACGGTCGCCCTCGGCCAGGAGAGCGCCCGCGCCGACTTCCGTACGGTTCCTTACGTGACCCGGCCCGGCGCCCCCGTCGCCACCGCCGCCTCCCTCGTCACGGAGGCGGGTGACCCGGGTCTCAAGCCCGCCTGAGGGCGACGGCCGTCTCCTCGTCCACCGGTGTCGTACGCCTGTGGAATCCCGAACCGGTCCGTGGTGACCACGGACCGGTTCGGCTGAGAACATGGGCGAGGATTCAACGAAACGGAGCAGTCGATGCCGGAGAGCGGCCAGAAAACAACACAAGGGCACATAACCGACAGCCCCGTCGTCACCGCAGCCCGGCGGACGGGGCTCCTCGTCACCCTCGTCCTGGGCGGGCTCACCGCCCTCCCCCCGCTCTCCATGGACATGTACCTCCCGGCGCTCCCGGAGGTCACCGGCGCGCTGCGGGCCCCCGCCGCCACCGTGCAGCTCACCCTCACCGCCTGCCTCGCGGGCATGGCCCTCGGCCAGCTCGTCGTCGGCCCCATGAGCGACAAGTGGGGACGCAGGCGCCCGCTGCTCACCGGCATGGCGGTGTACGTCCTCGCCACCGCCGTCTGCGCCCTCGCGCCCAGCGCCGAACTGCTCATCGGCTTCCGGCTGCTCCAGGGCCTCGCCGGCGCCGCCGGCATCGTCATCGCCCGCGCCGTCGTCCGCGACCTCTACGACGGCGTCGAGATGGCCCGCTTCTTCTCCACCCTGATGCTGATCTCCGGCGTCGCCCCGATCATCGCCCCCCTCATCGGCGGCCAGATCCTGCGCATCACCGACTGGCGGGGCGTCTTCTACGTCCTCACCGTCATCGGCGTCCTGCTCACCCTCGTCGTCTGGCGCTTCCTGCACGAGACCCTGCCCCCCGAACGGCGGCACGAGGGCGGGGTCGGGCAGGCCCTGCGCACCATGCGCGGGCTCCTCGCCGACCGCGTCTTCGCCGGCTACACGCTGACCGGCGGCCTCACCTTCGCCGCCCTCTTCGCGTACATCAGCGCCTCCCCGTTCGTCGTCCAGGAGATCTACGGGGCCTCCCCGCAGACCTTCAGCCTGCTCTTCGGCCTCAACTCGATCGGGCTGGTCGCCGTCGGCCAGATCAACGGCAAGCTCCTCGTCGGCCGCGTCAGCCTCGACAAGGTGCTCGGCTGGGGCCTCGGCATCGTCGTGCTAGCCGGCCTCGCGCTGCTCCTCATGACCTCCGGCGTCTTCGGCGAGACCGGGCTCGCGCCCGTCGCCGCCGGACTCTTCGTCCTGATGTCCGCGATGAGCCTGGTCCTGCCCAACACCAACGCCCAGGCCCTGATGCGCACCCCACACGCCGCCGGATCCGCCTCCGCCCTCCTCGGCACCTCCTCCTTCCTCGTCGGCGCCGTCGCCTCCCCGCTCGTCGGCATCGCGGGCGAGCACACCGCCGTGCCCATGGCCGTCGTCCAGCTCGGCAGCGCCCTCCTCGCCCTCGCCTGCTTCCTGGGCCTCTGCCGCCCCTGGCGCAGGACGGAGCGGACCGGCGCGCCCGCCTAGACTGTCTCGGTGAACGCCTCAGCTCCCTCCGCCGCCTCCCTGCGCGCCGCCCTCGCCGCGCTCCTCGACGGGCTGCCGCCCAACCGGGCGGCGCAGGCCGTCGAGCGGCTGATCGCCAACTACCGGGGCACCACCCCGACGGACGCCCCCGTGCTGCGCGACCGCTCCGACGTCGCCGCGTACGCCGCGTACCGCATGCCGGCGACCTTCGAGGCGGTACGGGCCGCCCTGTACGCCCTCCGGGACGCCGCGCCCGACTGGGCGCCGGGCACCCACACCGACGTCGGCGGCGGCACGGGCGCGGCGAGCTGGGCCGTCGCCGAGGCCTGGGAGGAGGGGCCGCCCCGCACCACCGTCCTGGACTGGGCGGAACCGGCTCTGGCGCTCGGCCGCGAGCTGGCGGCGGGGATCGTGGACGCCGAGTGGCGGCGCGAGCGGATCGGCTCCGCCC
This sequence comes from Streptomyces nymphaeiformis, assembly GCF_014203895.1. Lineage (GTDB taxonomy): Bacteria > Actinomycetota > Actinomycetes > Streptomycetales > Streptomycetaceae > Streptomyces > Streptomyces nymphaeiformis. The sequence goes on from NZ_JACHJY010000001.1 coordinate 804,214, forward strand.
TGAGCCTCGCCGACACGGACCTCGTCACCGTCTCGTACGTCCTCAAGGAGCTGACCGAGGCCGACAGGACGGCGCTCGTCACCGAGGCGGCCCGCGCCGCGCAGGCGGTCGTGATCGTCGAGCCCGGCACCCCCGACGGCTACGAGCGGATCATCGCGGCCCGCACCCTGCTGATCGACGCCGGCTTCACCGTCGCCGCGCCCTGCCCGCACAGCGGGGCCTGCCCGATCGTGCCCGGCACGGACTGGTGCCACTTCTCCGCCCGGGTGAGCCGCTCGTCCCTGCACCGGAAGGTGAAGGGCGGGTCGCTGCCGTACGAGGACGAGAAGTACGCGTACGTCGCCGCCGTACGGTTCCCGGCGACCCCGACGACCGGCCGCGTCGTCCGCAGGCCGCAGATCCGCAAGGGGCAGGTCCTGCTCGAACTCTGCGCGCCCGAGGGCCTGGGCCGCGAGACCGTCACCAAGCGGCACGGGCCCCTGTACAAGCAGGCCCGTGACGCGGAGTGGGGCGACTCCTGGCCGCCGGAGGACGAGGGCTAGGGCCGCAGCTCCTGGGTGCAGCACTTCACGCTGCCGCCGCCCTTGAGGAGTTCGCCCAGGTCCATGCCGATCGGCTCGAAGCCGCGGGCGCGGAGAGGCTCGTAGAGGCCCACCGCCGCCTGCGGGAGCAGCACGTTCCGGCCGTCGCTGACCGCGTTGAGCCCGAGGGCAGCCGCGTCCTCGCCGCTCGCGATCAGGGCGTCCGGGAAGAGCCGGGCGAGCACCGCGCGGCTGCCGGGGGAGAAGGCGTCCGGGTAGTACATGACCTCGTCCCGGGCGTCGTCCAGGACGCACAGCGCCGTGTCCAGGTGGTAGTAGCGCGGGTCCACCAGCTCCAGGCCGATCACCGGGCGGCCGAAGAACTCCTGCGCCTCGTCGTGGGAGAGCGGGCTGGAGCGGAAGCCGCGGCCGGCGAGGATCCAGGAGGCGGTGACGGCGAAGTCGCCCTCGCCCTCGTTCACGTGCTCCGGCTCGCGCACGGCGTCGTCCGCCCAACCGTTTCTCCGGAACCAGGACACATGGGCGTCGGCCTCGCGGGCCCGCTCCGGGTGGGCGAACTTCGCGCCGAGGACCCGGCCCTCGACGACCGTCGCGCCGTTCGCCGCGAAGACCATGTCCGGCAGCGCCGGGTCGGGCTCCAGGAGCTCCACGGTGTGGCCGAGCGAGCGGTAGCGGTCGCGCAGGTCCTCCCACTGGGCGAGGGCGAGCGCCAGGTCGACCGGTTTCGTGGGGTCCATCCAGGGGTTGATGGAGTACGTCACCGTGAAGTGCGCGGGTGGGCACATCAGATAACGGCGGGGCGAGGACGTGCGCGGAGTGGGGCGCAATGAAGGCTCCTCACTGGAGAGCGGTGGTGATGGGTGGATTCATGGTCCGCTCTCGGCGGCCTTCGCGCTGTGGACCGTTCGGGTGGTTCGAGCCCGTTCGAGCGGGCGGGATGTGGCGAGACGTCTCGTCTCGTCGACTGTTAGATTGGGGCCATGACCGAGACCAGGCCCCCCAAGGCCGCCCCCGACGCCTCCCGCCGCAGCGAGCGCTCCCGCCGCGCCATCTTCGACGCCGCCCTCGCCCTCGTCTCCGAGGCCGGCTACGCGAAGACCACCATCGAGGGCATCGCCGCCCGCGCCGGTGTCGGCAAGCAGACCATCTACCGCTGGTGGCCCTCCAAGGCGGCCGTCCTCCTCGACGCCTTCCTCGACCTCGCCGCCCGCGCCAACGAGGCAGCTCGGCGGAAAGACGCTCACGGCGGGGAAGGTGCCAGTGAGATCCCCGACACCGGAGACCTCGCCGCCGACCTCAGGCACGTCCTGCGCGCCACCGTCGACGAGCTGAACGACCCCGCCTTCGACGGACCCACCCGCGCCCTCGCCGCCGAGGGGATCGTCGACCCCGAGCTCGGCGCCCGCTTCACCGAGGCCCTGCTCGAACCCCAGCTCCAGTACTACGTCCGCCGCATCGAGGCCGCCCAGGCCAAGGGCGACATCGACCCCGGGACGGATCCCCGCGTCGCCGTCGAACTCCTGGTCGGACCCCTCCACCACCGGTGGATCCACCGCACCCTGCCGCTCACCCACGCCTACGCCGACACCCTCGTCGACCTCGCCCTGCGCGGCCTCGCACCCCGCGACTGAACCCGCGCCCGACCCCGGCTCCCGGCAGCTGTGAGCAACCCCCTTCCGCACTCCGGTCACCCGAAGCCCAGGATGGTGGGACCATGGGCAGAGCCGAACGGGCGAGCACGAGGTGTGAGGGGATAGATGGGCGACGGCATCGGCCGCTACCGCGGCACGGAGAGCAGACTCGCACAGTGGCTGCGCAGGCGCCCCAAACGCACCGCGGCCGACGACGAGAACGACCGCGAGAAGCTGCTCCTGGCCACCGCCGCCGCCGGGCTGCCCCTGGCCCCCGCCGCGTACCCCGTGGGCTACAGCTGTTCCTGTGAGCGGATCGGCTGCCCCACCCCCGCCCGGCACCCCGTCTCCTTCGCCTGGCAGACCCAGTCGACCACCGACCGCGCGCAGATCGAGCGCTGGGCGCGGAACGAGCCCGAGGCGAACTTCATCACCGCCACCGGCATGGTCCACGACGTCCTCGACGTGCCGCTGGCCGCCGGCCGCGCCGCCCTGGAGCGCCTCCTCGCCGAGGGCGTCGAGGTCGGGCCGGTCGCCGAGTCCGCCGACGTCGACACGGTCGGCGGGCGGATGCTCTTCTTCACCGCCACCCGCGGCACCCCCGAGGACGAGGACGAGTGGTGGCCGTGCGAGCTGGACTGCCACCCGGAGACGATGGACGAGCACCCGGGGCTGCGCTGGCACTGCCGCGGCAGCTACGTCCTCGTACCGCCGGCCCGGCTCCCCGGTGACGAGGACGCGCACCCGGTCGTCGCCTGGGTCCGCGGCCCCGAGCACCCGCTGCCGGACCCGCTGAACCTCCTGGAGACCCTCCAGGACGCCTGCGCCCGCCACGTGGCCGAGCGCGAGGCCGACGGGAACGGGGAGCACACGGCCCACGAGATCGCCTGGCCGCTGACGCGCTGAGGCGGTGACGCGCTGAGGCGGTGACGCGCTGACGCGGTGACGGGCCCCAGGAGGGTTACGAGCCCTCCGCGCCCACCACGCCCTGGAGCCGGCTCGCGACCGTGACCCCGTCCCGGTCCGTGCCCGCCGGCTTCACCAGGACCGCCTGGCTGGACACCCACTCCCTGGTGACCGTGTTCCTGATCTCGCCGGTCAGCAGCGCCTTGGTGTCGGGGCCGACCTTCGGCCGGTAGCCCTTCGCCGCCGTCTGCCGCTCGAAGTACCGGGTCGCGAAGAAGACGAGCGCGCCGCCGTCCTTCGTCCGGAGACCGAGCGGCGCGAAGTCCCCCTGGTCCGCGACGCGGTCGATGTACTGGGTGGCCATGCCCGGCCGCTTGGCGGCCTTCTGCCGCTCCGCCCGCCACTGCGTGGTGTGCGTGCCCGGCGCGAACGGCCCCGGCCGCCCGTCCTTCAGGTACGCGACGTACTCCTTGCCGAGGTCCTCGGGCGCGACCGCGAGCGCGTCGGTGTCCGCGGCGACCGGCACCGCGTACCCCTCCTCCTCGGAGAACTCGGGCACGTCGCCCCCGGGGAGGATCGTGAGGTAGGCGACCTCCCACAGCCGCTCCGGCCCGTTGCGCACGAAGACCAGGAGCCAGCGCTGGTCGCCGGCGCCCCGGTTGGAGGCGGTGTCCGCGACGAACCAGCGCGGCCAGCCCGCCTTCCGGGGCAGCACGAACCGCGCGTCGCTCAGCACGAGGGGCTTGTGGTCCGGGTTGCCGCCGGGGGTGTTGATCTGCCGCGCGCGCAGGCCCGACTGGTTGATCTCCCCGAGCGGGCCGGTGACCCGCTCCGAGTCGAGGGCCGGGTCATAGGCCTTGTCGGCCCGGTTGTAGGCGGTCGTGAAGTCGGCGAGGGCCTGCGCCGCCTCGGTCTTCGTCGCCGGCGGCAGCAGCGCCAGCTCGCCGTGCACGGTGACGCAGCCGCTCGCCGTCAGCGTCAGGACGGTCGCCGCCGCCGTCGCCGCGAGGAACCTCGCCGGCCGGCGGTCCCTGGAGGGCGACCACCGCTCAAGCGCTCGCCTCAGCCTCAGCCTTCTCATCGGTCGCCTTCTGCTTCTTCACCCGCACGGACGGACCCGACCCTATCGGGGCGAGGAACAGCGCGAGCGTCGGGATCAGATACAGCGCCCACACCGTGACCTGAAGGACCGTCGGATCCGGCTGGAAGTTGAAGACGCCCTTGAGGAGCGTGCCGTACCAGCTGTCCGGCGGGATCGTCGCCGAGATGTCGAAGGCCTTGTCCGCGAGGCCGCCGAGGAAGTTCGCCTCCTGGAGGTCGTGCACGCCGTACGCGAGCACGCCCGCCGCCACCACGACCAGCATCCCGCCGGTCCAGGTGAAGAACTTCGCCAGGTTGATCTTCAGCGCGCCCCGGTAGAACAGCCAGCCGAGGAGGACGGCCGTGAGCAGGCCCAGGACGACGCCGATCAGCGGCGCGTACGAGCCGTCCGAGGAGGCCCGGACCGACGCCCACACGAAGAGCGCCGTCTCCAGGCCCTCGCGGCCCACCGCCAGGAAGGCGGTGGCGACCAGCGCGCCCGTGCCCATCTGCAGGGCCGCGTCCAGCTTGCCGTGCAGCTCCGTCTTGAGGTGCCGCGCCGTCCGCCGCATCCAGAAGACCATCCAGGTCACCAGGCCCACGGCGAGGACCGACAGCGAGCCGCCGAGCGCCTCCTGCGCCTCGAAGGTCAGCTCCTGCGAGCCGAACTCCAGGCCCGCGCCGAAGGCGAGGGCCACGCCGACGGCCACGCCGATGCCGATCCAGATCGGCTTCAGCGCGTCACGGCGCCCGGTCTTCACCAGGTACGCGATGAGGATGCAGACGACCAGACTGGCTTCCAGGCCCTCACGCAGGCCGATCAGATAGTTTCCGAACACGTCGGTTCTCCTCCTCGGTCACGCGAACAGCGCCCGGCCCCACCAGTCGTCCTTGCCGCGGACGCCCGGCGGGACGGCGAACAGCGCCGAACCCACGTGCTGTGTGTACTCGTTGAGCGCGTCGTGCTTGGCCAGCTGGGTCTGCACCGGGATGAAGCCCGTGCGGACGTCCTTCATGTACGCCAGGAAGAACAGGCCCGCGTCGAGCCGGCCGAGGCCGTCCGTGCCGTCCGTGAACGAGTAGCCGCGGCGCAGGATCGTCGCCCCGTTGTTGCTGTCCGGGTGCGCGAGCCGGACGTGCGAGTCCGGCTTCATGGCCTTCAGGAACGGCTCGTCGTGCTCCTTGGCCTTGCCGACCGGGGCGCCTTCCTTCTTGTCCCGGCCGAAGATGTCCTCCTGCTCGGAGAGCGGGGTGCGGTCCCAGGTCTCGACGTTCATGCGGATGCGGCGGGCGACCAGGTACGAGCCGCCGTCCATCCAGGCCGAGGCGCCCTCGGCGTCCTTGCCGGAGACCCACACGTGCTTCGCGAGCCGCTCGGTCTCGGTGCCCGCGATGTTCCGCGTGCCGTCCTTGAAGCCGAACAGGTTGCGCGGGGTCTGGGCGTCCGGGGTCGTCGAGGACGTCTTGCCGAAGCCGAGCTGCGACCAGCGCACCGCGACCTTGCCGAAGCCGATCCGGGCGAGGTTGCGGATGGCGTGCACGGCGACCTGCGGGTCGTCGGCGCAGGCCTGCACGCAGATGTCGCCGCCGCTGCGCGCCGGGTCCAGGTTGTCGCCCGGGAACTTGGGCAGGTCCACCAGGGCCCCGGGCCGCTTGTCCTTCAGCCCGAAGCGCCCGTCGAAGAGCGAGGGGCCGAAGCCGATCGTGAGGGTGAGCCGGGAGGGCTTGAGGCCGAGGGCCTCGCCCGTGTCGTCCGGCGGGGCCTCCGGCAGGCCGCCGTAGGCGCCGTCGCCGACCTCGGCGCCGGCCGTCATCCGCTCGGCGGCCCGCGTCCACTCCTTGAGGAGCTGGATCAGCTCGTCGCGGTCGGTGGTCTTCACGTCGAAGGACGCGAAGTGCAGCCGGTCCTGCACGGCGGTCGCGATGCCGGCCTGGTGCGCGCCGTGGAAGGGCACGGCGCCGCCGGTGTCGGCGACCGGGGCGGTGTGGTCGCCGTCGCGGGTCAGCGCGACGGCGCCGCCGGCCGCGGCGGCACCGAGCGCGAGCCCGGCTCCGCCCCAGCCGATGACCTTGCGGCGGGAGGGCGCGGCGGCGGCCTGCTCCGTGGTGGTGGTCTCGTCGGTCATGGTGGCTCCCCCTGTTACTTCACGACCGCGGCGGCGAGCTTGGAGAGCGGCTCGGCCAGGGCGTTGACGCCGTCGGACAGTTCCTTGCGCTCGGGCTTGCCGACCTTCTCGTACGAGGTGAAGACGTAGCTCGCCTTGTCCGTGCGGTACTTGTCGAGCAGCGTGTTCAGCGCGGCGAACTGCTTGTCGAGTTCGGCGACGAGCTTCGGGTCGTTCTTCGAGGCGACCGGCTTGAGCAGCTCGAAGGACTTCTGCGCGCCCTCGACGTTCGCCTTGAAGTCGACGAGGTCGGTGTGCGAGTAGCGCTCCTCCTCGCCGGTGACCTTGCCGGTGGCGACCTCGTCCAGGAGCTCCTTGGCGCCGTTGGCCATGGAGGTCGGGGTGATCTCGGCCTTGCCGACCCGCTTCTGCCAGTCCGCGAGGTCCTTGTCGAGGAGGTCGGCGAGCTGCTTCTCGCGGTCGCCGATCTTCTTGTCCTGCCAGAGCGCCTTCTCCAGGCGGTGCCAGCCGGTCCAGTCCTTCGCCGGGTCCTGGCCGTCCTCCAGGCCGTCCTCGCGGACGTCGACCTTGGGGTCGATGTCGCCGAAGGACTCGGCGACCGGCTCGGTGCGCTCCCAGCCGATGCGGGACTCGGCGTAGGCCTTCTTCGCGGCCTCGATGTTCCCGGCGCGGACGGCGTCGGTGAAGACCTTCACCTTGGGGAGGGTCGCGTCGGCCTGCGCCTGGACGTACTGGCGGTAGGCGGCGACGGCGGCGTCCATCTCGGGGGAGCGCTTGGCGGCGGCCTTGCCGCCGGTGGCCTTGACGGCCTGGCGGATGCCGTCGCCCTTCATGCCGGGCTTGCAGGCGATGAAGTAGTCGCCGGACTTGAACTCGGCGGTGATGGTGGCCTTGGTGCCGGGGCCGATGTTCTCGCGTTCGGTGACGATGCGGTCGTCCGGGAAGAGGACGTACACCTCGGTGATCTTGGAGCCGCGGTTCTCGACGGCCAGCTTCACGTGCCCGGCCGGGAACTCCTTCTTCGAGACCTCGCAGGAGTCGTCCTTGGCGACGACGGTGATCGCGTCGTCGCTCGCCTTGGAGTCGCTTTTCTCGGCGCAGCCCGTGACGGCGGTCAGAGCAGCCGCTGTCGCGGCGGCGGTGACGACGGAGAGGCGTACGGCTCGCATGAGGACTCCAGGAACGCGGGGCGACGGACTGAGGCGGACCTAACTTAACCGAGGCTTACCTCAGCAATACCCGCACGTGCAGTGATTCAGCTCTCAGGCGGGGCCTATCGGATACGGCGAGGTCACGGATTCATCACGGAGATCTCGCGGCTAGGTCAAGGGGGAGTCAAGCGGGGTGGATTGTCCCGATTCTCGTTACGCGCCGGTACGGGGCGGGGAAAGCGCGGTACGGCCCTGCCGACGTGCGGCGGGTGGTTGAATTCCGCCATGAACACGACCGCCACTGACATCGACGTCCTCCGGGTCTTCTGTGCGGGCGACGGCCGGCACGGCAACCGTCTCGGAGTCGTACGGGACGCCCGTACCCACCCCGACGAGTCGTCACGGCAGGCGCTGGCCAAGGAGCTCGGTTTCAGCGAGACGGTGTTCGTGGACGACCCGGAGCGCGGGATCGTCGACATCTACACGCCCGGCCTGCGGCTGCCGTTCGCCGGCCATCCGCTCGTCGGCGCCGCCTGGCTGCTCGACCTGGAGGTCGTCCAGCCGCCCGCCGGCGAGGTCTGGGTGCGCGGCGACGGCGAGTTCACCTGGATCGAGGCGCGCGCCGAGTGGGCGCCGCCCCGGACCCTGCGTCAGTACGGCTCCGTCGCCGAGGTGGAGGCCCTGGAGGTGCCCGAGCCGGGCGAGTGGATCTACGCCTGGGCCTGGGAGGAGGAGGCCGCGGGCCGGATCAGGGCGCGGGCCTTCCCGGGCCGCGGCGACGGCATCGACGAGGACGAGGCGACCGGCGCGGCGGCGCTGCTCCTCACCGCGCAGCTGGGACGGGCCCTGAACATCACGCAGGGCCGGGGCTCGCAGCTGCTCACCGCCCCCGGCCCCGACGGCATCGTGGAACTGGGCGGCCGGGTCCGCCTGGAGGGAACGCTCGCGCTCTAGGGGGCCTAGGCGCGCCGAAGGGCCTTCGCGTCGAGGGGTCCTCGGCGCGCCGGGGTGCCCCCACGCGCCGGAGGTTCCTCACGCGCTCAGCGGGTACTCCCCGCCCAGCTCGCGGAAGACCGCGGTGTTGAAGTCGAAGGCGCGCCGGCACTCGTCGACGATCCGCTGCTTCTCCAGGTCGTCGGCGGCCACGCCGTCGAGCAGCTCCCGGTACCCCCGCTTGAACGCCGCCGGGTTGGGGATCTCGTCGAAGACGTAGAAGCGGACCCCGTCGCCCTTGCGGTCGAAGCCCCAGGTCCGCTCCGCCCGGTCGCGGATGATCTGACCGCCCGACAGGTCGCCCAGGTAGCGCGTGTAGTGGTGGGCCACATAGCCGGCGGGCCACTCTCGGGCGCACTCGGCGACCCGCTCGGCGTACGCGGCGGTGGCGGGCAGCGGGGAGACGTCGGCGCGCCAGTCGGGGCCGCGCAGATGGGCGAGGTCCTGCTCCAGGGCGGCCGTGCGGAACAGCTCGGGCTGTATGAAGGGCCCGGCGACCGGGTCCTCGCGCAGTGCCTCCGCACCCTCCTCCAGGGCCCGGTACACGAACCAGAGCTGCTCGGTGTAGCGGGCGTACGCGTCGACGGCCAGCCTCCCGCCGAGGAGGTCGCCCATGAAGGACGACGTCTCCGCCTCCGTGTGCTGCTCGTGCGAAGCCGTACGGATCAACGTGGAGAAGGGCGTGTCCAAGGCGTGCCTCCGAGACCGATGGGCGGGAACCAGTGACGATCCTGCCTACTTAGGCTTACCTAAGTTTCACCTGGTTCCCGACGTCCTGTCGGTAAAAACGCTACCCGTTCGAGAGGTCAGGGCAACGTGAGGATTTCGGCCCCGTTCTCGGTCACCACGAGGGTGTGCTCGAACTGCGCCGTCCGCTTCCGGTCCTTGGTCACCACGGTCCAGCCGTCGTCCCACATGTCGTAGTCGTGGGTGCCGAGCGTCAGCATCGGCTCGATCGTGAAGGTCATGCCGGTCTTGATCTCGGTGGTGTGGTGGGGCGAGTCGTAGTGCGGCACGATCAGGCCGGAGTGGAACGACGAGTTGATGCCGTGCCCGGTGAAGTCGCGCACGACCCCGTAGCCGAAGCGCTTGGCGTACGACTCGATGACCCGCCCGATGATGTTGATCTGGCGGCCCGGCTTGACCGCCTTGATCGCCCGGTTCAGGGACTCCCGGGTGCGCTCCACGAGCAGCCGCGACTCCTCGTCGACGTCGCCGCAGAGGTACGTGGCGTTGTTGTCGCCGTGGACGCCGTTGATGTACGCGGTGACGTCCAGGTTCACGATGTCGCCGTCCCGCAGGACGGTGGAGTCCGGGATCCCGTGGCAGATGACCTCGTTGATCGAGGCGCACAGCGACTTCGGGAAGCCGCGGTAGCCCAGCGTGGACGGGTAGGCGCCGTGGTCGCACATGTACTCGTGCGCGACCCGGTCGAGCTCGTCGGTGGTGACGCCCGGGGCGATGTGCTTGGCGGCCTCCTCCATCGCCCGGGCGGCGATGCGGCCGGCGATCCGCATCCGCTCGATGGTGTCGGAATCCTGCACCTCGGGCCCGGTGTACGGGGTCGGGGCGGGCTTCCCGACGTACTCGGGGCGGCGGATGGAGCCCGGAACGGAACGATGGGGGGAGAGCTCCCCCGGTACGAGAAGCGACTGGCCAGACATGCCAGCGAGTCTAACGACCGGGTCTGGGGCAGCATGGTCCCGAAGGAAGGAGCCGAGGACGATGCCGCTGTTCAAGAAGAGCGCCACGGGCAAACCGGGCGAGTGGTACTACTGCCTGGAGCACAAGAAGGTCGAGGAGGGCCCCGAGTGCCCGGCGAAGAACCGCTTCGGCCCGTACGCCAGCCGTGAGGAGGCCTCCCACGCCATGGAGACCGCCCGCGAGCGGAACCTGGAGTGGGAGACCGACCCCCGCTGGCACGACGCCGCCGGGAAGGACCGGACGGACGACGAGTAGCGCCCCCGCGGGAGCGGCCGGGACCCGTCAGACGGTCCCGGCCGCCTCCGTCCGGGCGCCGTCCACGGCCTCCTGCTGGGCCTTGCGGCGCAGCGAGTCCTCGTCCGTCGCGGAGTCGTACGAGAGCAGCTTCGGCAGCGCCAGGCTGAGCAGTCCCACCGAGGCCACGCACGCCACGCCGCCCGTCCAGACAGCCGCCGGGGTGCCGGTCCAGCCGGCCATCGCGCCCGCCCGGACCTGGCCCAGCTGCGGGCCCACGCTGTAGGAGAGCACCTCGATGCCGGCGAGCCGGCCGCGCAGCTCCTCCGGGATCGTCTGGTTCCAGATCGTGGCGCGGCCGAGCCCGCTCAGCATGTCGCCCGCGCCCGCGAGGGCCAGGCACACCAGCACCGCCCACACGTTCCCGAACCAGCCGGCCGCCGCGATCGCCAGACCCCAGCCGGCCGCGCCGCCGGCCACGAGCAGCCCGTGCCGCCGCACCCTCGACGTCCAGCCGCTCGTCAGGCCGAGGACCAGCGAGCCGACCGAGCCCGCCGCGTACATCAGACCGAGCGACCACTCCGCGTCCAGCTCGTCCGCGAGGAACGGGAAGATCGTGTTCGGGAACGCGAAGAACATCGCCGCCAGGTCGACCGCGTACGTGCCGAGCAGCACCGGCCGCGACCAGGCGTAGCGCGCGCCCTCCGCGATGCCCCGCAGCGAGGGCCTCTCCGCGTCGTGCGCGGCCGGCGCGGGGGAGAGCCGGCGGCACATCAGGACCGAGACCGCGAAACAGGCGACCGTCAGCCCGTACGCGGGCGCGTGACCCGCGTACGCCACCACCAGGCCGCCGACCGCCGGGCCCGCGATCGCGCCGGTCTGCCAGCGCAGCGAGTTCAGCGCGGCCGCCGCCGTCTGCTGGTCGTGCGGCACGATCCGGGCCAGCAGCGAGTCGAGCGCCGGCCGCTGGAGCCCCGCGAGCGCCGACACCCCGGCCGCCACCACGTACAGCGGCCAGAGCATCGGATCCGGCAGCAGCGCGTTCACCAGCAGGAGCAGGGCGAGCAGCCCGAGGCCCGCCTCCGTCCAGACGATCACCTTCCGCCGGTCGACCGCGTCCGCGAGCGCCCCGCCGTACAGGCCGAACACCACCAGCGGCACCAGCTCGACCGCGCCCATCGCACCGACCGCGAACGGCGAGTCCGTCAGATCCTTGATCTGCAGCGGCAGGGCGATCATCGCCATCGCGCTGCCGAAGTACGTGACGAGCCCCTGTACCCACAGGAGCCGGAAGTCGGGGGACGAACGCCACGGCGTCAGATCGGGCAGCAGGGCGGTGAGCTTGGCAGACACGAAGAGCCATGCTCCGGCCGCCGGATGCAGGGGGCAACCGAATTACGGGACGGTACGGGGAGAGGCCTACCAGCGGGCCGGCGGCGGGGCCGTCAGCCGGTCCGCGAGCCCCGAGAGCCGGTCCCGGAAACGGCGCCCGCCCCGCGGGGACGGCAGGCTGTTCTCCCCGGCCGCCGCGCTCACCAGGTGCTGCACGGTGTCCAGGTCCACCTCGGCCCCCGCCGCCACGGTGAGCCTCTCGTGCGCGAGCCCCAGGACCTCCTCGCCGCCGCCGTCGAGGGACAACACGGTCGCCCCCGCCCGGCGGGCGTCGTGCACCCGCTGGAGGACCCCCGCGTCCGGCCGCTCCGGCGCCACCATCAGCAGCGTCGCCCCGCGCCCCGCCGCCTCCAGACGCCCCAGGCCCACCGCCAGATGCGCCGGGGCGCCCGGCCGCACCCGGTGCCGGACCAGCGTCGGCGCCAGCTCCGGCAGCCCCGACCAGGCGGACTCGTCGACCAGGTGCGCCGCCAGGTGCCACGGCTCGTACTCCTCCGTGCCCACCAGGAGCAGTCCGCCCCGGTGCGGCACGACCGACGACCGGAGCGCGCCCGCGAACCGGCGGGCCGCCGCCGGCCACTCCGTCCCGGCGAGCACTTCCCGCAGCAACGCGACCCGTACGGCATCCATGCGCCCGCATCCTGCCCCAGCCGGGCCCCGCGCGAGGCCGGGTCGCGGCAGTTCCACCCGTACGAGAACCCGTACGAGAACCCGTACGAGAACCCGTACGAGAACCCGTACGAGAACCCGCACGAGAGAGGCCCGACGGACCCGACCGGTCGGTAATGTCGGGGCCATGACTACGACTGACAGCAAGCCCGCCCCGAAGGACCCGTGGGACCTCCCCGACGTCTCCGGTCTCGTCGTCGGCGTCCTCGGCGGCACCGGCGACCAGGGCCGCGGCCTCGCCTACCGGCTCGCCAAGGCCGGCCAGAAGGTGATCATCGGCTCCCGCGCCGCCGAGCGCGCGCAGGGCGTCGCCGCGGAGATCGGCCACGGCGTCGAGGGCGCCGACAACGCCGAGACCGCCCGTCGCAGCGACGTCGTCATCGTCGCCGTGCCGTGGGACGGCCACGCCAAGACCCTGGAGTCGCTGCGCGAGGAGCTCCGCGGCAAGCTCGTCGTGGACTGCGTCAACCCGCTCGGCTTCGACAAGAAGGGCGCCTACGCCCTCAAGCCCGAGGAGGGCTCCGCCGCCGAGCAGGCCGCCGCGCTCCTCCCGGACTCCCGGGTCGCCGCGGCCTTCCACCACCTCTCCGCGGTCCTCCTCAAGGACACCTCCGTCGAGGAGATCGACACCGACGTCATGGTCCTCGGCGAGGAGCGCGCCGACGTCGAGATCGTCCAGGCCCTCGCCGGCCGCATCGCCGGCATGCGCGGCGTCTTCGCCGGCCGGCTGCGCAACGCCCACCAGGTCGAGTCGCTCGTCGCGAACCTGATCTCGGTGAACCGCCGCTACAAGGCGCACGCGGGGCTCCGGGTCACGGACATCTGAGCCGGTCCCGTCGCGGATCGGGGCATGGGGGACACTGGACGGGCACGAAACGCCGCATCCGGACAGGAGCCGACCCCATGCCCCGCCTCGCCCTCTACGCCCTCGTGGTCTGCGCCCTGGCCGTCGCCGCGGCCGTCGTCTCCTTCGTCCAGGGCAGCTTCCTCGGCGTCGTCTGGGTCCTCCTCGCCGGCCTGTCCTCGAACATGGCCTGGTACTACGTCCGGCGCGCGAAGGCCGAGAAGGCCGCCGCGGAGGCCTAGACCCGGCAGGACTCGGGCGGCGCCCCCTCCCAGACCCGGAACAGCTGCGAGCCGCAGTACCGGCTGGCCTCGGGCACCCCGAGGCCGCGCATCAGGGCGTCGATCGCGTCGAAGAAGGCGTTGTTGATCTGCGGGACGAACAGCAGCGCGATCACGATGAAGAAGCCGTACGGCGCGTACGGCTCGATCTGCCGCTTCACCTTGTACGACAGCCAGGGCTCCACGACCCCGTAGCCGTCGAGCCCCGGCACCGGCAGGAAGTTCAGGAGCGCGGCCGTCACCTGGAGGAACGCCAGGAACGCCAGCGCGTACCGGAAGGCGGGCGGCACGCCGTCGAGCGCGTCCAGCCAGAACGGCGCCGTGCAGACGATCGCGAACAGCACGTTCGCCAGGGGGCCCGCCGCCGAGATCAGGCTGTGCTTCCAGCGGCCCTTGATCCGCCCCTGCTCGATGAAGACCGCCCCGCCCGGCAGACCGATCCCGCCCATGATCACGAACAGCACCGGCAGGACGACGCTCAGCACGGCGTGCGTGTACGCGAGCGGGTTCAGCGTCAGGTAACCCTTGGCGCCCACGGTGATGTCGCCGCCGTGCAGGGCGGTCCTGGCGTGCGCGTACTCGTGCAGACAGAGCGACACGACCCAGGCCGAGGTCACGAACAGGAACACCGCGAGCCCGGGCGAGGCGGCGAAGTCCGTCCACACCGCCCAGCCGGTCACGGCCATGACGGCGAGGATCGCCAGGAAGACGGGACTGACCCGCCGTTCATGGCGCCGAGCGGCGGCCGTGGTCATCACGAGGGCTCCCAGGGGTACGGAGGGGCAGGTGCCGGGGAAACGTACCGGTACCGGACCGAGTTCCGCCGCCCCGCCCGTCGTGCGGGCGCGGGGCACCGGCCCGGCCGGTGGGAGATCACGCGAGAATGGGGCCGTGCGCTACTCCGTCCTCGGTCCCACCCTCGTCCGCACCCCCGACGGCACCGACCTCGCCGTCGGCGGCCCCCGGGTCCGCGCCCTGCTGACCGTTCTCGTCCTGCGGGCCGGCCGGATCGTTCCCGTGGCCGACCTCGTCGACGAGGTGTGGCACGGCGACGAGCCGCCCGCCGACGCGCCCGCCGCGCTCCAGGCCCTCGTCGGACGGCTCCGCAGGGCCCTCGGCCGGGACCGCGTGGTGTCCGCCGAGGGCGGTTACCGGCTCGACGCCCGGCCCGAGGACGTGGACGCCCGCCGCTTCGAGCGGCTCGCCGTCGAGGGCATGGCCGCGGCCGACCCCGCACGCGCCGCGGCCCTGCTCGACGAGGCCCTCGGGCTCTGGCGCGGGCCCGCCCTCGCCGACCTGCCGGACCGGGACGCGGAGGCCGCCCGCTGGGAGGCCCGCCGGCTCGACGCCCGCCGGGCGCGGCTCGACGCCGCCCTCGCGCTCGGCGGGGCCGACGCCGCCCTCCCCGAGCTCACCTCCCTCTGCGCCTCCCATCCCCTCGACGAGCCCCTCCAGGCCCTCCGGATCCGCGCCCTGCGGGACACCGGCCGGGCGGCCGAGGCGCTCGCCGCGTACGAGTCGGTCCGCCGCGCCCTCTCCACCCGCCTCGGCACGGACCCGTCCCCCGCCCTGCGCGCCCTCCACGCGGAGCTGCTCGCCCCGGAACCCGAACGTCCTCCCGTCCGGGGCAACCTGCGCACGCGGCTCACCAGCTTCGTCGGGCGCGACGAGGAGATCGCGCTCGTCCGGGACGATCTGCGCGGCGCGCGGCTCGTCACCCTGCTCGGGCCCGGCGGGGCCGGGAAGACCCGGCTCTCGCAGGAGGCCGCCGAGCAGGCGGGCGGCGACTGGCCGGACGGCGTGTGGGTCGCGGAACTCGCGCCCGTACGCGACCCGGAGGCCGTGCCCGAGGCGGTCCTCGCGGCCGTCGGCGCCCGCGAGACGGTGCTCCGCGGCGCCGGGGCCGAGGAGCTGCGCGGCGGCGGCGACCCGCTCGCCCGGCTCGTCGAGCACTGCGCCGGGCGGCGGATGCTGCTCCTCCTCGACAACTGCGAGCACCTCGTCGGCGCGGCCGCCGAACTCGCCGAGACCCTGCTCGCGCGCTGTCCGGAGCTCCGCGTGCTCGCGACGAGCCGCGAGCCGCTCGGCGTGCCGGGTGAGGCGCTGCGTCCCCTCGGGCCGCTGCCGACCGGGATGGCGCTGCGGCTCCTCGGCGAGCGGGGCGCGGCGGTCCGCCCGGGGTTCCGCGTCGAGGACGACCCGGCCGCCGCGGGCGAGGTCGTACGGCGCCTGGACGGCCTCCCGCTGGCCGTCGAACTCGCGGCGGCCCGGCTGCGGATGCTGACCCTCCGTCAGATCGCGGACCGCCTCGACGACCGCTTCCGGCTCCTCACCTCGGGCGCGCGGACGGTCCTGCCCCGGCAGCAGACCCTGCGCGCGGTCGTCGACTGGTCCTGGGACCTCCTGGACGGCCCCGAACGAGCCGTCCTCCGGCGCCTCGCGGTCTTCACGGGCGGCTGTGACCTGGAGGCGGCGGAGGCGGTCTGCGCCTCCGGCGGGGGCACGGACGGGAAGGGCGACTCCCGCGGAGCCGCCGCAGGCGAGCCACGCCCGGGCGCGGAGGTCGCCGGTGAGCCGCGCCCCGGAGAGGAGCGCCCCGGTGGGCCCCGCGCACGCGGGGAGGCCGCAGGCGAGGTCGACCCGACCCGGCCCGTACGCGACCGGCCGGTCGACGGCCGGTCCGTCCTCGACCTCCTCGGCGCCCTCGTCGACAAGTCGCTCGTCGTCGCCGCCCCCGGTGAGACCGGGATGCGGTTCCGGCTCCTGGAGACCGTCGCCGAGTACGCCGGAGAGCGGCTCGACGAGGCCGGGGAGCGGGCCGACGTCGAGCGCCGGCACCTCACGCACTACCGCGAGCTCGCCCGCCGTACCGACCCCGAGCTGCGCGGTTCCGGGCAGGCCGTGGCCATCGCGCGGTTCGGCGCCGAGTACGGGAACCTCCGTACCGCGCTCCGCCGTGCCGTCGAGGCCCGGGAGGAGGACGAGGCGCTGGTCCTCGTCCACTCGCTGCTCTGGTACTGGCAGATGCGCGACCTGCGCGGCGACGCCCTGTACTGGGCGGAGTCCGTCGTCGCGCTCGGGCCCGACCCGTTCGGGACGCCCGCCGCCCCCGTCGTACCGCTGCACGAGCCGTGCACCGCCGCGCCCCCGCCGCTCTCCGAGGAGCAGCGCTGGGAGGCCCGGCGCGGAGTGCGGCTGATCGAGCTGCTCAACATGGACCACGAGACCGGCCGCTGGACGACCCCCGCCGGGGTCGAGCGGCTGCGGCGGATGAACGAGGTCTACCCGCCGGGGCTCCCGCAGACCTGCCGGCTGCCCGGCTCCTTCGCGGTCTTCGCCGTCCTCCTCATCGGCGAGCCCGGCCGCATGGGCGAGGCCCTGGAGGCGCACGTCGCCGCCTGCCGCCGCTACGGCTACGACTGGGAGCTCGCCAACGCCCTCCAGTTGCGCGCCAACATGCTCGCCAACCGGGCCGACCTGGCCGAGCGGGCGACCGCCGACGCCGACGAGAGCCTGAAGATCTTCGTACGCCTCGGGGACGCCTGGGGCGCGGCCGAGGCACTGTCCGCGCGCGCCGAGGCCCGCGAGCGGAGGCTCGCGTTCGAGGACGCCGCACAGGACTACGCCGACGCCGTCGCGTACGCCGAGCGGCTCGGCGCCCAGTCCCAGATGGCCCTGCTGCGCACCCGGTACGCCGACATGCTGATCGAGACCGGCCGGGGCGAGGAGGCGGAGCGGATCCTGCGCGAGGTGGTGAAGGGTGAGCACGGCCGGGGCCATGAGCCGATGCTCGCGGCCCGGATCTTCCTGGCGCTGCTGCTCGCCCGGACCGGCCGGACGGCCGAGGCCCGCGTGCATCTGGAGCGGCTGCTCGACGAGTTCAGCTCCGAGACCTTCTCGATCTTCGAGGGCTTCACGCTGGGCAGCCTGGCGTGGGTGTTCAACCTCGAAGAGCGGTACGAGGCGGCGATCGAGCTGTCCCGGCGGGCGTACGAGAGCTCCCTCGGCGCCCTGTCGCTGATGGTCGCCCCGCAGATGCCGTCGATCCACCTGGTCACCGCGGCCTGGGCGCTCGCCGGCCTCGGCGGCCCGCGGTCCCGTACGGCCGCCGTCCTGCTCGGCGCCTACGAGGGGCTGCTGCCGCCCGGTCACCTGTCGCCGCCCCGGGAGCTGGAGAACCTGCGGCGGGCGACGGAACTGACCCGGTCCGCGCTCGCGGAGGGGGAGTTCGAGGCCGCGCACGCGGAGGGCGGCGGCCTCTCCTTGGAGGAGGCCGCCGCCCTGCTCGGTCGCGCCGCCGACGCGATCAGTGAGCGCGCCGAGTCATGATCCCCCGGTCGGGACTCAGGTCTTCTTGCGGAACTTGGAGACCGCGAACGGTGCCGCGAGGACGGTGATGAGCACCGACCAGCCGAGGGTCATCCACACCGAGTGGGCGAGCGCGCCGCCGTTGATCAGGGCGCGGGAGGCGTCGGCGAGGTTCGACAGCGGGTTGTAGTCGGTGAACGTCTGCAGCCAGCCGGGCATGGTGGTCGGCGGGGCGAAGATCGAGGAGCCGAACTGGAGCGGCATCAGGACGATCATGGCCATTCCCTGGACGGCCTGGGCCGTCTTCATCGTGAGGCCGAGCAGGATGAAGATCCACATCAGCGAGGCGCCGAAGACCAGCGACAGGCCGATGGCGGCGAGCAGGCCGAAGACCGAGGTGTGGATGGTGAGGCCGAGCAGGAAGGCCATGCCGAGCAGGATCGCGGTGGCGACCATCATGCGGCCGACCTCGACGACGATCTTCGCGATGAGGACGGAGGACCGGGCGATCGGCATGGTCCGGAACCGGTCCATGACGCCCTTCTTGAAGTCGTCGTTGATGCCGGTGCCGACACCCATCGCGATGTTCATGCCCATCATGGCCATCAGGCCGGGGGCCACGTAGTTCACGTACTCGGCCTGGTTGCCCTTGCCGGCGATCGCGCCGCCGAAGACGTACACGAACAGCAGGATGAAGATGACCGGCATGAACACGGCGTCGAACATCGACTCCGGGTCCTGCTTGATCTGGAGCGCGTTGCGCCGGGCCAGGGCGCCGATGTGGCGGAGGTTGGCCCGCAGGCCGATCCGGCTGCTCCCCGTGGGGGCTGCCGTGCGCGGCGAGGCCTTCCGGGGGGCGCCGGCGGGGGACTTGGACGGGGTGACGGCGGTCGTGCTCATGCGGCGACCTCCTCGTTGATCGCGTCGGACAGGTCGGAGTCGGCGGTCTTCTCGCCCGTGATCGCGAGGAACACCTCGTCCAGGCTGGGCAGATGGGTGCCGATGTGGGCGATGCCGAAGCCGCGCGACCCGAGCAGGGCCACGACGGCCGTCAGCTGCTCGTCGGTGAGGATCGGCACGTACAGCACGCCCTCGTCGGGCACGACGGTCGAGCCGGCGATCCCGTCGAGGCCGGTCTCGCGGAGCGCGGCGGCCATGGCGGGCAGCTGGCCCGGGTCCACCGGGCGGACCTTCAGGGTCCGGCCGCCGACCTTGGCCTTCAGCTCGTCGACGCCGCCCTTGGCGATGACCTTGCCCTTGTCGATGACGGTCAGCTCGCTCGCGAGCTGCTCCGCCTCCTCCATGTACTGGGTGGTGAGCAGGACGGTCGCGCCCTCGGAGACCATGCGCTGCACCTCGTCCCACACCTCGTTGCGGGTGCGCGGGTCGAGGCCGGTGGTCGGCTCGTCCAGGTAGAGGACGGCGGGCTGCCCGATCATCGAGGCGGCGAGGTCGAGGCGGCGCCGCATGCCGCCGGAGTAGTTCATGGCCGGACGCTTGGCGGCGTCGGTGAGGGAGAAGCGCTCCAGCATCTCGTCGGCGCGGGCGCGGGAGTCCTTGCGGGAGAGGTCGAGCAGCCGCCCGATCATGTACAGGTTCTCCCAGCCGGACAGCTTCTCGTCGACCGAGGCGTACTGGCCGGTGAGGCCGATGGTGCGGCGCAGCTGGCGGGGGTGCTTCACCACGTCGTAGCCGGCGACGGTGGCGGTCCCGGCGTCCGGGACGAGGAGGGTGGACAGGCAGCGGACGAGGGTGGTCTTCCCGGCGCCGTTGGGCCCGAGGACCCCGAGGACGGTGCCCTCGCGGACGTCCAGGTCGACCCCGTCGAGGGCCTTCGTCGCGCCGAAGTGCTTCACGAGGCCCCGGACCTCGACGGCGTTGGTGTGTGATCGCGTCATGTCCACCATGGAACAGGGCGCCACCGACAAGCCCCCGACAGACGACCGACAGCCCCGCCGACATCGGCCGGCGGGGCTGTCGGTGGGGCTGTCGGTCGGCTGTCGACGGAGGGGGGAGCCGTCAGTAGGCCGAGGTGTTGCTCCACAGGGAGTCGGCGGTGTTCGAGCTGTTGCTGGCCACGCCCTCGGCGAACGAGGTGTATCCGGCGTCGTTGAGCATCGGGGTGTAGCAGTAGTACTGGCCGACGGACGAGTCCCAGAGGACGCCGCTGATGCAGTGCCCGGAGTAGGTGTTGGTCTCCTGGCGGAAGGTCGACCCGTCCACGTGGGACCCGTCGGAGTAGACGCGGGCCCAGACGGTGCGGCAGGACGGGCTGTAGCGGAGCTGGACGGTGCCGATCCGGGGGCCGCCGTTCTGCTGGTACAGGCCGGTGGACTTGGCGGTGTAGGCGTCGGAGGCGCAGCTGGTGCCGGCCGGGTTCTGGAAGTCGTAGCCGCTTGCCTGGGCGCTGCCGGAGAATCCGGTGGCGAGCGCGATGCCGGCGGCGGCGGTGACGGCGGCGCGCTTGACGGTGGGGGAGAGGCGCAAGATTTCCTCCGGTGGGGTGGGTGTGGTGTGCGGTGGTGACCGTTCCACACGCCGGATCCGCCGGACAACGGCGTTCCCGTCCCCGTTCGTCCCGGGACGGGCACGGTACGGACGGGGGCGGACCGGGACGGCGCCCGGACATGACCGACAGCCCGCCGATGGGGGATGTCGGCGGGCTGTCGGGTGGTGCCGCTGCGGCTAGTGGAAGGTGTGCTCCTCGGCGGGGAACGCCCCGCCGTTGACGTCCTCGGCGAAGGCGCGGGCGGCGTCGCCGAGCGTCTCGCGGAGGTTGGCGTACTGCTTGGTGAAGCGCGGCACCTTGCCGCCGGTCAGGCCGGCCATGTCGGTCCAGACGAGGACCTGCGCGTCGGTGCCGGCCCCGGCGCCGATGCCGATGGTCGGGATGTGCAGAGAGCGGGTGACCTCGGCGGCCAGCTCGGCCGGTACGAGCTCCAGGACGACGGCGAAGGCGCCCGCGTCCTGCGCCGCCTTGGCGTCGCTGAGCAGCCGGTGGGCGGCCTCGTCGGAGCGGCCCTGCACCCGGTAGCCCATCGTGTTGACGGACTGCGGGGTGAGCCCCAGGTGGGACATGACGGGGATGCCGGCCTGGACGAGCAGCTCGGTCTGCGGCAGCGAGCGCTCGCCGCCCTCCAGCTTGATCGCGCCGACGCCCGCGTCCTTGACGAGCCGGGTGGCGTTGCGCAGGGCCTGGACGGGCCCTTCCTGGTACGAGCCGAACGGGAGGTCGCCGACGACGAGGGCGCGCTTGGTGCCCCGGACGACGGCGGCGGACAGGAAGGTCATCTCGTCCATCGTGACGGGCACGGTGGTCTCGTAGCCGAGGTGACAGTTGCCCATCGAGTCGCCGACGAGGATCACCGGGATGCCGGCCTCGTCGAAGACCGACGCGGTCATCGCGTCGTAGGCGGTGAGCATGGGCCACTTCTCGCCGCGGACCTTGGCGGCGGCGATGTCGTGGACGGTGATGCGGCGCGTGCCCTTGCCGCCGTACAGCGTCTTGCCGCTGTCGGCGGGCGGTTTCTGGGCAGCCTGAAGCGTCATGGTGAACGGCTCCTCTTGTCATCTCGAGGCGCCCTGTGGCGTCCCCGGACCACGTCCATGGTGGCACTTCGCCGGGCGGGCGGGGAAGTGGGCCGGAGTGGCGCTGTTCACACGGCGGCAGCGTAAAGACTTCTCCCTGTTTTTCGATACGAGACGGTCTCGTATCGAAATTGCCCTAGGGTGGTGCTCATGTCACAGCCGTCCACCGCACCCGCCGTGCCCGCCGGGCCCCGAGTCCCCGAGGCCGTCCACCGGCGTCGCTGGGCCGTCCTCGGCGTCCTCATGCTCAGCCTGCTGATCGTCGTCCTCGACAACTCCATCCTGAACGTCGCGGTCAAGACGATCGCCGCGCCCGCGCCCACCGGCATCGGAGCCACCCAGAGCGAGCTGGAGTGGTCCATCAACTCCTACACGCTCGTCTTCGCCGGACTCCTCTTCACCTCGGGCCTCCTCGGCGACCGCCTCGGCCGCAAGAAGGTGCTCCTCTTCGGCATCACCGTCTTCGGCATCGGCTCCGCCCTCGCCGCGCTCTCCGGCTCCCCGGGCGAGCTCATCGCCTACCGGGCCGTCATGGGCCTCGGCGCCGCGTTCGTCATGCCCGCGACGCTCGCCGTCCTCATGAACGTCTTCGAGCGCGACGAGCAGCCCAAGGCCATCGGCATCTGGGCCGGCAGCGTCGGCCTCGCCATCGCGATCGGCCCCATCACCGGAGGCATCCTCCTCGAACACTTCTGGTGGGGATCGATCTTCCTCGTCAACGTGCCCGTGGTGATCCTCGCCCTCGCCCTGATGCTGTGGCTCGTGCCCGACTCCCGGGACCCGAACCCCGGCCGGGTCGACATACCCGGCGTGCTGCTCTCCGTCGTCGGACTCGTCCTCCTCGTGTACGGGATCATCCGCGGCGGCGAGCTGGCCAGCTTCACCGACGTCACCGTCCTCGCGCCCGTCCTCGGCGGCGTCGCGGTCCTCGCCGTCTTCGTCCTCCACGAGCGGCGCAGCGACCACCCGGCGATCGACATGTCGTACTTCAAGAAGCCCGCGTTCTCGGCGGCCGTCGCCGCGATCGCGCTCGTCTTCTTCGCCCTCATGGGCGTGACCTTCTTCTCCGCCTTCTACCTGCAGAGCGTCCGCGGCTACAGCGCGCTGGAGTCCGGACTGCTCATCCTGCCGCTCGCCGTCGCGCAGATGGTCTTCGCGCCCCGGGCCCGGCTCGTCGTCGAGCGCTTCGGCGCGCGGGCCGTCTGCACCGCCGGCATGGTGCTCGTCGCCCTCGGCCTCGCGGCCTTCGCCCTCTTCGACGCCACGACGCCGGTCTGGGCGCTGGAGGTCGTCTTCTTCCTCCAGGGCGCGGGCATGGCGCACATCATGCCGCCCGTCACGGTCTCGATCATGCAGGCGCTGCCCCGCGAGAAGGCGGGCTCCGGCTCCGCCATCAACAACACCTTCCGGCAGGTCGGCGGCGCGCTGGGCGTCGCCGTCCTCGGCTCGGTGCTGTCCTCCACGTACCGCGGCGAGATCGAGGGCCACCTCGGCGGCGTCCCGGCGGCCCTGCGCGACACGGCGGGCGAGTCCATCGAGGCGACGCTCGCGATCGCGTCGAAACTCGGCCCGTCGGGCCAGGACCTCGTCGCCCCCGCGTACACGGCCTTCCTGGACGCGATGCACGTGACGGCCCTCGCCTCGGCGGCGATCGGCCTGGCGGGCGCGGTGGTGGTGGCGGTCTTCCTCCCGGGCCGCGGCGCGGATGCGCCCACGGCCCCGGGCCAGGCCCCGGTCCCGGGTCCGGCCACCGACCAGAGCCAGGCCCCGACCCCGGCCGGCTGATCCCGGTCCCGGCGGGTCGGGCTCCAGGGCGGTTCCCCCGCCCCGCCCGTGTGGGCGATCGCCCACGACGGGGCGGGGGCGCGAGAGAATCAGGGGGCGACAGGCAGTACCCGGACGAGACGGAGCGCACGTGTCCCTGCAAGGCGGGATCCCCGAACCCCACGACGACGGGTCCGCCCCGCCGGAGGCGGTCCGGCGGGGGCGGCCGCGGTCCGAGGCCGTGGAGCAGGCCATCTTCGACGCGGTCGGCGGGCTCCTGGAGGAGGGCGTCCCGCTCGCCGAGCTGTCCATCGAGCGGATCGCCCGCACCGCCGGCGTCGGCAAGGCCACCATCTACCGCCGCTGGCCCGGCAAGGAGGAGCTCTTCGTCGAGCTGCTCCGCTCCGTGGAGCCCCAGGACCCGGTGCTGACCGGCACCTCGGTCCGCGACGACCTCGTCATGCTCCTGGAGATGCTGCGGCAGCGCGGCCTCGCCAAGCGGTCCTCCGCCCTGCTCCACAGCGTCTTCTCGCAGATGCAGGCCTATCCCAAGCTGTGGGACGCCTACCAGAACACCGTCATCGAACCCCGCCGCCGCATGGGCCTGGACACGGTGCGGCGCGGCATGGAGCTGGGGGAGATCCGCGACGACCTCGACGTCGAGTTCGTCAACGACCTCTTCACCGGCCCCCTGCTGCTCCGTACCGTCATCCGCCCCGGCGCCACCCTGGAGCCCGACCTCGCCGAGCGCGTCGTCGACGCCGTCATGGAGGGCCTGCGGCCCCGCGGCTGAGACCCGGGGCTGAGACCGGCACGAATGTGCGCGTTCTGTCACAGCCTGCCCGCCCGCGCCACCTGCAGGAACCCGCCACGCACCGGTGTCGTCCCTGGGTGAGTACGACGGACCCGTCATCGCCTAGTGTCGACGTCGGGGTCACGGAGCGGGACGGCACGGCAGCAAGGCAGTGAGGACAGTGCGATGGCACGGGTGGACATGACGGATACCGAGCACGGCGGCGCGGGGAGCGGGCGCCCCCGGTCCCGGTTCCGGACCGCGCTCGACGGGCTCCGCCACGACCGGGGGATCTGGCGCAGAGGCATCGTCCTCGCGGTGATCGCCGTCGCGCTGACGCTGCTCATGGTGTTCCACTCCGACATCCCCAACCGGATCGGCAACCTGGGCAGCCTCACCGAGACCTTCCTGCCCTGGCTCGGCCTGTTCGTGCCGCTGCTCCTGGTGCTCGCCCTGGTGCGCCGGTCCGCCACCGCGCTGATCGCCCTGCTGCTGCCGGCCCTGGTGTGGCTCAACCTCTTCGGCGGCCTCGTCGCCGACAAGTCGGCCCCGGGCGGCGACCTGACCGTCGCCACGCACAACGTGAACGCCGAGAACGCCGACCCCGAGGGCACGGCCCGTGCGCTCGCCGCCTCCGGCGCCGACGTGCTCGCCCTGGAGGAGCTGAAGGGCGACATGGTCCCGGTCTACGAGAAGGGCCTCGCCGAGGCCTACCCGCACCACTCCGTCCAGGGCACCGTCGGGCTCTGGAGCAAGCTGCCGCTGCGCGCCGCGCAGCCCGTCGACATCCGCCTGGGCTGGACCCGCGCCATGCGCGCCTCGGTCGTCACCCCGAAGGGCGAGGTGGCGGTGTACGTCGCCCACCTGCCGTCCGTACGGGTCAAGCTGAACGCCGGCTTCACCGCCAACCAGCGCGACACCAGCGCCAACGCGCTCGGCGAGGCCATCTCCAAGGACCGGCACGAGCGGATCGTCCTCCTCGGCGACCTCAACGGCACCATGAACGACCGCGCCCTGAACGCCGTCACCTCGCAGCTGCGCTCCACCCAGGGCGCGGCGGGCGACGGCTTCGGCTTCAGCTGGCCGGCCTCGTTCCCGATGGCCCGCATCGACCAGATCATGGTCAAGGGCGTGGAGCCGGTGTCCTCCTGGGCGCTGCCGCAGACGGCGAGCGACCATCTGCCGCTCGCCGCCCGGGTGACGCTCTGACCTTCCCGGCGGTCAGCCGGCCGGCGCCTCCCGCCAGCGGTTCGTGATCGGCAGCCGCCGGTCCTTGCCGAAGCCCTTCGCCGAGATCTTGGTGCCCGGCGGGTACTGGCGCCGCTTGTACTCCGCCGTGTCCACCATCCGCAGCGTCCGCGTCACGAGCTCCTCGTCGAACCCGGCCGCCACGATGGCGTCCCGGCCCTGGTCCTGGTCCACGTACAGCGCGAGGACCGCGTCGAGGACGTCGTAGTCCGGCAGCGAGTCCGTGTCGACCTGGCCCGGGCGCAGCTCGGCGCTGGGCGGCTTGGTGATCGAGGCCTCCGGGATCGGCGGGGTCTGGCCGCGCTCCTCGGCCGCCCGGTTGCGCCAGCGGGCGAGCCGGAACACGGTCGACTTGTAGACGTCCTTGATGGGCCCGAACGCGCCGACGGAGTCGCCGTACAGCGTCGAATAGCCCACCGCGAGCTCCGACTTGTTGCCGGGCGCGAGGACGATGTGCCCCTCCTGGTTGGAGAGCGCCATCAGCATCGTGCCGCGCAGCCGCGACTGGAGGTTCTCCTCGGCGAGGCCGGTGAGCCCGAGCGCGCCCATGTACGCGTCGAACATCGGCTCGATCGACACGGTGCGGAAGTGCAGCCCGGTGCGGCGGGCCAGTTCGGCGGCGTCGCCGCGCGAGTGGTCGGAGGAGTACTTCGAGGGCATCGACACCCCGTACACCTGGTCCGCGCCGAGCGCGTCGCAGGCGATCGCGGCGACGAGCGCCGAGTCGATGCCGCCGGAGAGCCCGACGAGCACCGAGCGGAAACCGTTCTTCGCGACGTACGCCCGCAGGCCGATCACGAGCGCCGAGTAGATCTCCTCGTCGTCGTCGAGCCGGTGCGCGTAACCGCCCGTCAGCTCCGGCTCGTACGCGGGCAGCGGCTCCTCCGACAGCACGACCCGGTCGATCCGCAGCCCGTCGTCGACCAGGCCCTCGGGCGCGTCCGCCGAGGCCGCCGGCAGCTCCAGGTCGAGGATCACGCTGCCCTCCACGAACTGCGGGGCGCGCGCGATCACTTCGCCGGCCGCGTCCACGACGATCGAGTCGCCGTCGAAGACCAGCTCGTCCTGACCGCCCGTCATCGCCAGGTACGCGGTGACGCAGCCGGCCTCCTGGGCCCGCTTGCGGACCAGTTCGAGCCGGGTGTCGTCCTTGTTCCGCTCGTACGGCGAGGCGTTGACCGAGAGCAGCAGGCCCGCCCCGGCGCTGCGCGTCGCCGGGACCCTGCCGCCCTCCTGCCACAGGTCCTCGCAGATCGCCAGGGCCACGTCGACGCCGTGGACGCGGACGACCGGAAGGGTGTCGCCCTGCACGAAGTAGCGGTACTCGTCGAAGACGCCGTAGTTCGGCAGGTGGTGCTTGGCGAAGCGCAGCACCACCTCGCCGCCGTGCAGCACGGCGGCGGCGTTCTCCGGCGAACCGGCCGGTCGGCCGAGCCGCGGCTCGGCCCGCTCGGAGCGGTCGAGGTAGCCGACGACGACCGGCAGCTCCCCGAACCCCTCGTCCGCGAGGCGCCGGGCGAGCCCGTACAGGGCCGTCCGGGACGCCTCGACGAAGGAGGAGCGCAGCGCGAGGTCCTCGACGGGATATCCGGTCAGCGCCATCTCGGGGAACGCGACGAGATGCGCGCCCTGCCCGGCGGCGTGCCGGGTCCAGTGCACGATCGCCTCGGCGTTCCCGGCGATGTCTCCGACGGTCGAGTCGATCTGATTCAGGGCGAGGCGTAGTTGAGGCACCCGCCCAGTGTAATCGTCAGACCGACGCTATGTCCTGGGATACGGGGCACGCGTCACGCCCCGCCGACATGCGGGCCCGTCGGCCCCCGCTGATCATGGCCCCATGACGACCACTGACGAACCGGCAGAGTCGGAACGGCCCGCCGCGACCGGCACGGCGGTCGCGCAGGACGACGGGACCAAGAGGCAGTTCATCTCGTGGCTGACGCTGGCCTTCATGACCACGGCGTCCGTCGCCTCCCTGCGCCCCGCGCCGACCATGGCCATCTACGGACTGGCCGCGATCTTCCTCTACCTCCTCCCCGCCATCGTCTTCCTCCTCCCCACCGCCCTCGTCGGCGCCGAACTCGCCTCCGGCTGGTCGGGCGGCATCTACCGCTGGGTGAGCGAGGCCCTCGGCAAGCCCCTCGGCTTCCTCGCCGTCTGGTGCCAGTTCGCCATGACCATCGCGTACTACCCGAGCCTGCTCGCCTACGTCGCCTCGACCTTCGCGTACGTCATCGACCCCTCGCTCGCCGAGAACGGCCTCTACGTCGCGATCGTCATCGTCACCGTCTACTGGTCCGGCGTCTGGATCTCCTCGCGCGGCACCAAGGCCATCGCCGGACTCTCCTCCTTCGGTCTCGTCGTCGGCACCCTCGTCCCCGGCGTGCTGCTCGTCGTCCTCGGCCTGGTCTTCCTCGGCCAGGGCAACCCCTCCGCCCAGCCCATGAGCGCCGACCACTGGCTCCCGCCCTGGACCGGCCTCGCGAGCCTGGTCCTCATCGTCAACAACTTCCTGTCCTACGCGGGCATGGAGATGAACGGCGTCCACGTCTCCTCGCTGCGCGAGCCCAAGCGCGAGTACCCGAAGTCGATGTTCCTGGCGACCGGCCTCGTCCTGCTGATCTTCATCCTTCCGGCCCTCGCCATCGCCTGGGTCATGCCGTCCGACCAGCTCAGCCTCACCGCCGGCCTCATGCAGGCATTCCAGGCCTTCTTCGAGCACTTCTCCATCGGCTGGATGACCAGGGTCGTCGGCGTCATGCTGGTCTGCGCCGCCCTCGGCGGCATGCTCACCTGGCTCTCCGGACCCGCCAAGGGCCTCGTCCTGCTCTCCCGGCAGGAGGGCTACCTCCCGCCCGCCTTCCAGAAGTTCAACAAGGCCGGCTCCCCGACCAGCATCATGGTCGCCCAGGGCGTCGTCACCACCCTGATCGGCGTCCTCTACGCCTTCAGCGACAGCGTCTCCAGCTCGTACTGGATGTTCTCCGTCATCACGGTGCAGATCTACCTGATCGCGTACCTGCTGATGTTCGTCGCCGTCGTCAGGCTCCGCCGCACCCAGCCCGACGTGGAGCGCGGCTTCCGCGTCCCCGCCGTCACCTGGGTCGCCGTCGTCGGCTTCGTCGCCTCCGTCGCCGCGCTCGTCATCGGCTTCGTCCCGCCCGACCAGTTCGCCGGTCAGCCGCTCTGGCGCTACCTCCTGATCGTCGGCGGCGGCCTGCTGCTCCTCGGCATCGCGATCCCGGCCGCGCTCCTCAAGTACCGCAAGCCCAGCTGGGTCCACCCCGACCACCGGGAACCCACGGCCGCGCCCTGACGCACGAGGGCCCGGCGGCCCCCTGCGGGGCCGCCGGGCCGCAGTGCGGAGGGTGAGGGGGGTCAGGAAGCGGCGTAGACGCTCTCGCAGAACGCCTTGAGCTGGTCGTCGGTGAGGTGCTGTGCCAGGTCGGCCTCGCTGATCATGCCGACGAGCCGCTTGTTCTCGATGACCGGCAGCCGCCGGATCTGGTGGCTCTGCATCTCCTCCAGGACGGCGCCCACGTCCGCGTTCGATTCGACCCAGCGCGGAGTGCCCTTCGCCATCTCGCCGCAGGTGATCTTCGACGGGTCGTGGCCCATGGCCACACAGCCGACGACGATGTCACGGTCCGTGATGATGCCGGACAGGCGTTCGTTCTGGTCGGCGATGGGCAGTGCGCCCACGTTCAGGTCGCGCATCATCTGCGCGGCACGGTCGAGCGTCTCGTGTGCCGGGATCCACTGGGCCCCGGAATGCATGATGTCCTTCGCCGTGGTCATGGGGTGCGTACCTTTCGTTCGAACGTGTCGTACGAATCCCCGAGCCCACCCATTGTCGGCGGACGGCACGGCCCCCGCGACCGCAGCGGGTCACGGGGGCCGGGGCCGGTCACGGACGGGGGCGTCAGGCCCCGCGCTTCTTCAGCATGTCCGCCATCAGCGCGATCTCGGACGTCTGCGCGTCGACCATGCCCTGCGCGAGGTTCCGCTCGATGTCCACGGAGCACTTCTGGACACAGCCCTCGGCCATGTGGACCCCGCCCTTGTGGTGCGCGGTCATGAGCTTCAGGTACAGGACCTCGGCGTCCCGGCCACTGGCCCTGCGCAGCTCGTCCAGCTGCGCGTTGGTCGCCATGCCCGGCATCAGGGCCCCGTCCATCGGGCCCATGTCACCCATGTCGCCCATGCCCATCCAGGCCATCGGCTCGACCCCGGACACGTTCTTCGGCAGTCCCCACAGGTCCAGCCAGCCGAGCATCATGCCCCGCTGGTTGGCCTGGGTGTTGGCGATGTCGTACGCGAGCCGACGGACCTCCTCGTCCTTCGTCCGGTCCCGGACGATGAACGACATCTCGACGGCCTGCTGGTGGTGGACGGCCATGTCCCGGGCGAAGCCGGCGTCCGCGGACGAGGAGACCGGGGCGGCCGGGGCCTCGTCGCGGTTCGCGGAGGCGACGGTGACCGCGCCCCCGGCGAACAGCAGCGCCAGGACGACGGCCGTGACCGCCGCCCCCTGCGTACGGTTCAGCTTCACTGGCCCATCCCCGCGCCGCCCTGACCGCTGCCGTCGAGGCCACCGGTGCAGGCCGCGCCCGGCTCCGGGGTCTGCGGACCCTGCACGTACTTCGTGAAGAAGGCGTCGACGCGCGGGTCGTCCGCGTTGTCCACGGTCACCTGCTTGCCCCAGGCGGACAGCGTGATCGCCCCGGCCTGGTCGTCCATGGGGCTCATCAGCGAGTACTTGGTCTTGCCGACCTTGTCGGCGAGCTTCTTCACGTCGGCCTGGGAGGCCTGCTTGTTGTACGTCACCCAGACGGCCCCGTGCTCCAGGGAGTGCACGGCGTTCACGTCGGCGATCTTCTTGTCGTAGACCACGCCGTCGCAGTTCATCCACACCGGGTTGTGGTCGCCGCCGACCGGCGGCTTCATGTCGTACTTGACGGCCGTCTGCACGTGGTTGCGGCCCAGCTTCTTCGGGTCCCAGGTCTTCTCGGCCGCGATCGGGGCCTTGGCGGCGGCGTCCTTCTTGTCCTGGTCATCGGACTTCTTCATCAGCACGAACGTGCCGAAGCCGACGAGGCCCAGCACGACGACGGTGGAGATGCCGATGGTGAGGAAGCGGTTGCGGCGCTCGCGGGCCTGCTCGGCGCGGCGCATCTCCTCTATTCGGGCGCGGCGGTCGGCGGTGGCGGAACGGGAAGCGGCCATGGTGAGGTCGTCCTTCTTCGGGAGTGGGGTGGAGTTCGGGGGTGGACATGCGGGGGGCGGGGCCCGCCTCGGGGCGGGGCGCCCGCCGCCGCTATGTCCGGAGAACTTGAAGGACGTGCAGGTCCGGCGCGCGTGGCCGGGCGCCGGAGCGGCGCCCCGGCCCGTCATCGGAGGGCGGCGCGAGACGCGGCGGCCCGCCCGCCGCGTGGAGCGGGGGGTCGAGCGGGGGCGCGCTGAGCACCGCGGGGGAGAGCGAGGGGAAGAGGGAGCAGCCGCCCTGGTCGTACGGGCAGGTGTACTCGCCGGTGACACCCGCGGCCCTCGGACCCTCCTGGTGGTGGGCGCCCCGGTGCTCCGGCCCCTGCGCGGTCCCCAGGCAGAGGAAGAGCGCGGCGAGGAGCGTCGCCACGGCACTCGCCAGTGCCATGGGACGCGCGTGTCGGGACGGGCGTACGAGCCGTGGGGCCCCCATGGGCGCAGATCGTAGTGGGCGAGAGGCCTCCGTGGGCCGAACGGGGTACCACCCGGTACCGGGAGGCGGGAGCCGGACGGGCGAACAACCACCCCGATGCGGCCGTTCCCCCGTTACCTGAGTCACACCCGAGCAGGCAGTATGGGTGTGCAACGTGCGCGAAACCATGTGGTGGGATGCTCAGGTGCCCCCCGATGTACCGGAGGCGGTGGGAGCAGGCGGCCTGACCAGCGAGGATGGGTGTGGAAATGGACAAGCAGCAGGAATTCGTGCTCCGGACGCTCGAAGAGCGCGACATCCGCTTCGTACGTCTGTGGTTCACCGACGTGCTGGGCTTCCTGAAGTCGGTGGCCGTGGCCCCCGCCGAGCTGGAGCAGGCCTTCGACGAGGGCATCGGCTTCGACGGCTCCGCGATCGAGGGCTTCGCCCGCGTGTACGAGTCCGACATGATCGCCAAGCCGGACCCGGGCACCTTCCAGATCCTGCCGTGGCGCGCCGAGGCCCCGGGCACGGCCCGGATGTTCTGCGACATCCTCATGCCGGACGGCTCGCCGTCCTTCGCCGACCCGCGCTACGTCCTCAAGCGGGCCCTGGCCAAGACCTCCGACCTCGGCTTCACCTTCTACACCCACCCCGAGATCGAGTTCTTCCTCCTGAAGGACAAGCCGCTCGACGGCACCCGGCCGACCCCCGCCGACAACTCGGGCTACTTCGACCACACCCCGCAGAACGTCGGCATGGACTTCCGCCGCCAGGCCATCACCATGCTCGAATCGATGGGCATCTCGGTGGAGTTCTCCCACCACGAGGGCGCGCCCGGCCAGCAGGAGATCGACCTCCGCTACGCCGACGCGCTGTCCACCGCGGACAACATCATGACCTTCCGCCTGGTCATGAAGCAGGTGGCCCTCGAACAGGGCGTGCAGGCCACGTTCATGCCGAAGCCGTTCTCGGACTACCCCGGCTCGGGCATGCACACGCACCTGTCGCTCTTCGAGGGCGACCGGAACGCCTTCTACGAGTCGGGCGCCGAGTACCAGCTGTCGAAGGTGGGCCGCTCCTTCATCGCGGGCCTGCTGCGGCACGCGGGCGAGACCTCCGCCGTCACCAACCAGTGGGTCAACTCGTACAAGCGCATCTGGGGCGGCTCCTCCCGCACGGCCGGCTCGGGCGGCGAGGCCCCCTCGTACATCTGCTGGGGCCACAACAACCGCTCCGCGCTCATCCGCGTCCCCATGTACAAGCCGGGCAAGACGGGCTCGTCGCGCGTCGAGGTCCGCTCCATCGACTCGGGCGCCAACCCGTACCTGACCTACGCGGTCCTCCTCGCCGCCGGCCTCAAGGGCATCGAGGAGGGCTACGAACTCCCGGCCGGCGCCGACGACG
This sequence comes from Streptomyces nymphaeiformis, assembly GCF_014203895.1. Classification (GTDB taxonomy): domain Bacteria; phylum Actinomycetota; class Actinomycetes; order Streptomycetales; family Streptomycetaceae; genus Streptomyces; species Streptomyces nymphaeiformis. The sequence goes on from NZ_JACHJY010000001.1 coordinate 836,552, forward strand.
ACGTCTGGGCGCTCTCCGACGCGGAGCGCCGCGCGATGGGCATCGAGCCGCTCCCGCAGAACCTGGGAGAGGCGATCGCCCTGATGGAGAAGAGCGAACTGGTCGCGGAGACGCTGGGCGAGCACGTCTTCGACTTCTTCCTGCGCAACAAGAAGCAGGAGTGGGAGGAGTACCGCTCCGAGGTCACCGCCTTCGAGCTCCGGAAGAACCTGCCGGTGCTGTGACGGGGAACGTGCTGTGACGGGGGACGCTCCCCGGCGGGCCCCCGGTACGGAGCTCGTGCCCGCGCTCGTCAACCGGCTGGCCAACACGCTGCCCGGTCTCGTGCCGGGTACCGGCCTTCTCGTGTACGGCGCGGAGGACGGGACCGGCTGGGGGCGGGCGTCGGCGGTGGCCGCCGCCCTGGCGTGCGGGGTCCTGGCCGTGCGGGGGTTCCGCGCGGGCGTCCGGTGCGAGGCGCGGCGGCTCGTGGTCCGCGGGTTCGTGTGGACACGGGTGATACCGCGGGCGGCCGTCACCGGCGTCACCGGCTTCCCGGCCGTCCGGTGGACCGCGCCCGGGGGCCGGCGTCGGTGGACGCCGGTCACGGCGTTCGTGGAGCTCTCGGAGGAGACCGGAGGGACGCGGTCGCGCAAGCGGAGCAACACGGTGAGCCTGCGGCGCTGGGCGGCACGCGGACAGCCCCCGGCGGAGGCCGGGCGGGAAAGCGCCGTCGCCCGGGACGCGGCGGACGGCCCGGACCGCCGCCGGGCGGGCGGGAAACCCGGTTGCCCCGGACCCGGCGGGCGGTTCAGACTGCCGCGGTGAAGATCGAATCCGTCGCCACCGCGCGGCTCGTGTTGCATCCGTTGAACAGGGACGAGGCCGAGCGCATCGTCGCCCGGGAGTCCGGGGACGGCGACCGCTGGGAAGCGGAGTACCCCGGGGACGGGGACGTCCGGGCCGCCACCGGGTTCCTGCGCGGGCTCACCGAGCGCGGTGACCCGGGGGTGTTCCGGAACTACGAGATACGCCTCGACGGCGTCGCCGTCGGCGGCATCGGCTTCCACGGGCCGCCGGACGAGCTCGGCGTCGCGACCATCGGCTACGGGCTCGTGCCGGGGGTACGGGGGAACGGCTACGCCTCCGAGGCGCTGCGGGCGATCCTCGAAGTGGCCCGGACGGCCGGAGTCACCGGGGTGAAGGGGGACGCCGACCTGGACAACCCGGCCTCCCACCGCGTGATGGAGGCCGCCGGGATGGCGTGCGTCGCCGAGGACGAGCAGCTGCGCCACTTCTACCGGGGGTTCTGAGGGGTCAGAGCGGAAAGCCGTGGCGGCGGGCCGCGCCGGCCGTCAGGACCGACACCGCGAGCAGCGCCGCCGCCGTCCACGGCAGGGCTGACGTCCCCGCGCCCGCCAGGACCGCGCCGCCGAGGAGCGAGCCGCCCGCCATGGCGACGTTCCAGCCCGTCACCCAGAGGGAGTTGGCCGTGTCCGGGTCGTGGGGCGCCGCCCGGACGCCCGCCGTCTGCATGAGCGCGGGGATGCCGCCGTGCGTCACGCCCCACAGGACCGCGGCGACCAGGACCACCGCCGTGCTGCCGGCGAAGAGGCCGAGCGTCACCAGGCACAGGGCGGACAGCGCCAGCAGGGTGAGTGTCGAGCGCCGCAGCCACCGGTCCGCCGTGGCTCCCGCGATCCACACGCCCGCCGTCGAGCCGAGCCCGAACACGAACAGGACCGTGCCCGTGGAGACCGCGAGGCCCGCCCGCTCCACGAAGGGCGCGATGTACGTGTAGAGGACGTAGAAGCCGAGCACCATCGCGATCGAGGCCGCGTTGATCGCCGCGATCCCCGGTGTGCGGATCGTGGCCCGCAGGCCGCGGCCCTCCCGGACCTCTCCCGCCTTCTGCCCCGCGAGCGCGGGCAGGCGCCATCGCGCCGTCGCCGCCAGGGCGAGCGCCAGGCCGGTCAGGGCCGCGAAGACGCCCCGCCAGCCGATCAGTCCGCCGAGGGCCGTGCCCGCCGGGACGCCGAGCGAGAGTCCGACCGTCATGCCCGCGAGCGCGGTGGCGATGGCCTTGCCGCCGCGGTGCGGCGCGAGACGGGCCGCGTACGCCGGGACCATCGCCCACAGCATTCCGGCGAACACCCCGGAGAGGATCCGCGCCCCCAGGGTGAGCGCGAAGCCGGTGGAGGCGGCCGTCACGGCGTTGGTGGCGGCGAAGCCGAGCAGGAGCGAGAGGAGCAGGGTGCGGCGGGGAAGCCGCAGGGTCCAGGCCGTCATGGGGATCGCGGTGACGGCCGCGGCCAGGGCGTAGACCGTGACCAGCAAGCCGGCGCGGGCCTCCGTCACCCCGAGGCCGGAACTCATCGCCGGGAGGACGCCGGCCGGCAGCGCCTCGGTCAGGATCGTGACGAAGGCGGCACCGGAGAGGGTGAGGAGGCCGCCGAGGGGCCAGGGCGGACGGGGTGCGGCAAGGGTCGGAGCGGGAGTCGTCGCTGTCATGACCGGACGGTAGAACCCTCACGCTTACGTGAGGGTCAAGTCCGGTCCCGCGCCGCCCTCCGCGCCGCCTTCAGATACGCGTCGAGGGCGTTGCGGTTCCGGACCAGGCAGTGGATCCGCCGGTCCAGCTGTTCGCGTTCGGCGGCCACCTGGTCGAGCATCTCCGCGCACGGCACCGGCGGCAGCAGATCGGCCGGCCCGTCCAGGTAGGGCAGGATGTCGCGGATGATCCGGGTGGGCAGCCCGCAGTCGATGAGCCCCCGGATCTGTCGGACCACCTCGTCCGCGCCCTCGCAGTAGTCGCGGTAGCCGTTGCCGGCGCGGTCGGGGCGGATCAGCCCCTCCTCCTCGTAGTAGCGCAGCGCGCGCACGCTCACCCCGGTCAGGCGGGACAGCTCACCGATCTTCACCCGAACCCCTCTCGTCGACGTGAGGGTTCACCCTAGTGCCGGTACTCCTCCGGGTACCGCCGCGCTAGCGTCGGGCCTCATGCCGGAGACCACGCCCCGCGTCTGGTACGCCGCCTACGGGTCCAACACGCACGCCGAGCGGCTGCGGTACTACCTCGACGGCGGGCGCCCGCCCGACGGGGCGCGGGAGTTCCCCGGGTGCCGGGACCGGCGCCCGCCGGAGCGGTCCGTGCCGGTCGTGCTGCCCGGCCGGGTGTACTTCGCGACCGCATCGCCCGTCTGGGGCGGCGGCCGCGCCTTCTACGACCCGGCGGCGGACGGCACCGCCCGGGGCGTCGCCCACCTGCTGACGGTCGGGCAGTTCTCGGACGTCGCCGCCCAGGAGATGTACCGCGAGCCCGGTGCCGACCTCGATCTGACCGAGGCCCTCGCCACCGGCCGCAGCGCCTTCGGGACCGGACGGTACGAGACCCTCGTGTGCCCGGGACTCCTCGACGGGATCCCGGTGGTGACGCTCACCGCGCCCTGGCCGATGCCGGACGACGGCGGGCTCCGGGCACCCTCCGCCGCCTACCTCCGGCACCTGGCGGCCGGGCTCGCCGGCACCGGGGCCTGGCCGCACGCCGACGTCGCCGCGTATCTGGCGTCCTGCCCCGGAGCCGCCGGGCACTGGACGGCGGAGAGCGTGGCCGGCCTCAGCGCTCCGACAGCTCCGACGGGGCCTCCTGCACGACCCAGCCGTTGCCGTCCGGGTCCTGGAAGGTCATGAACGAGTTCCAGCGGTCGCCCTTGCCGTCCTCCCAGCCCGCCGCGCCGACGTGCATCAGCGGCGAGACGTCGACACCCCGGCCGACGAGCTCCGCCCGCGCCGCGTCGAGGTCGGTGACGCACAGCTGGAGGCCGTGCAGGCTGCCCGGGCTCATCTCCTTCGTCCCCGGCATCCGCGGCAGGCCGCTCTGCATCGCGATCGAGCAGCGCGAGCCCGGCGGCGTCACCTGGATGACCCGCATGCCCGGCGCGACCTCGGTGTCCAGGTCGACCGTGAAGCCGCACCTCTCGCCGTAGAACTCCTTCGCCCGGTCCAGGTCGGTGACGGGGACGGTGACGACTTCCAGAGTCCAGTTCATGGAGACCACGCTCCCGCACCCGCCGGGCCCACGCACCCCGAACCGCCGTCAGCGGCCCGCCGGGGTCCAGTGGAGGCGGGCGTCCAGGCCTATGGCCGCCACCCCGTCCGTGCCGGCGTCCGGGGCACCCGAGAAGAGGAACTTCTCCAGCGTCCACACCGGGCGCGACCCGGAGCGGCCGTGCGGGGCCGTCGCCAGGAAGCCCGTGCGGGAGCGGACCGCGACCAGGCCGTCGCCGCCGCTCACCGGGCCGTAGCCCGCGACGCCGGTGCCGGGCAGCTCCGTGACCGGCGACACCGGGCCCGTACCGGAGAAGTCGGCGCTGCGCAGGTCGCCGGAGGCCGGCTTGCGGAACCAGAGCCGCACGCCCTCCCCGTCCGGAGCCGCGCTCGCGCTCAGCGCGAGGGTCGTCGGCGGCAGCCCGGTCGCCGCCGGCCCCGCCAGCGGCTCGCCGGGGCTCTGCGCGGCCCAGGCGAGGACGGTCTTCGGGGTGCTGGCGAACACGTACCCGCGGCCCTCCGCGTCCGTCGCCGCCACCGGGTCGCCGTACACGTCCGTGCCGCCCAGGGGCCGCCACGGGTCCCAGTCGCCGTCCGTCCGCTGCTCACGGGCCGTCAGCCGGTGGCGGCTGTCGCGCAGGACCACCGTGGCCAGGCCGTCGGGGGCCACGGTCACGGCGGGCGCGCTGATGTCCGAGGTCCCCGAGGCGTCGTCCGGCTCGGGCGTGCCGAGCGAGAGCCAGGGGCCGAAGCCGCCGCCCGGCTCGTCCTGGACGGTGGTGACCACCTCGCGCCGGTAGTCGGTCGCGGAGTCGCCGAGCGTCGTACGGGTCCCGAAGACGGCTATCCGGCCGTCCGGCAGGGTCACCGAGGTGACCCCGCTGTCGAGTCCGCCGCCGGGCAGCAGCTCCGGGCCCCGCCAGGCCACGGCGTCGGCCGGCTTCCGCCAGGCCGCGAGGCGCCCGTCGAGGACGGAGAAGGCGTGCAGCCCGCCGTCCCGGTCGCGCTGCACCCAGGACGTGGAGGTGCCCCGGGCGTACCGGACGGTCTGCGTCCAGCCCCGCCCGCCGGGCCGCGCGGCCACCTTCAGGTCGCCGCAGCCCGCGTCGGTGCCGCAGTCGTGGACCCCGTCCAGCCAGGCGTACGTCTTCACGGTCCGCAGCTTCGCGTCGGCCGTCTCGGGGTCGAGGGTGTGCGGCAGGACGCTCGTCGGGTAGCCGAGGTAGTTCTGCACGCCGACGTGCGGGTGCCCGGGCAGCTCGGCGTACCGGGCCAGCGCGCTCTGCACGAACCGCGCCCCGTACAGGTGGTCCTGGTGGTCGCGGAACCTCCCGGTCTTCGGGTAGGTGCCGGGGCTCGGGTCCTGCATCCGGACGAAGGTCGGCCGGAAGCGCTCCAGGATCCCGGTCAGCGTGGCGACGACCTGCTCCTTCGTGTACGCGAAGTCGGTCGGGACCGGCGTGCCGGCGGCGCGCTGCGAGGCGAGCACGCCGATCCGGCCGTTCCACAGGCCGTGCAGGCTGTACGGGCGGTCGCCGTTGACGGAGCCGGCCTCGCGCAGCTGCAGCCACACCAGCCTGATCTGCGGCCGGGCGCGCAGGGTGTCCAGCTCGGCCCAGCCGCCGCCCTTCGTGGGTATCGCGGACCGGTCCCAGGGGCTGGTCCTGCTGCCCGTCGCCATCTCGGCGTAGGCGGCCCTTATGCCGTTCTGCCGGGCCTCGGCGTAGCCCGCCTTGTCGGGCGCGGCGGCCTTGGCGTCGCGCGGGCGCGCGTTGACCCCGTCGGACTCGCCTGCGGTCAGGTAGACGCCGGTGAGGGGGTTTCCGGAGTGGAGGGACTGGGACACGTCCGGGTTCATGAAGAACAGGTCGTCGTCCGGATGGGCGACGATCTGCACCACGGACACCGGCGGCCGGACGCCCCTGACGGGCCGTCCGGGCTTCCCCGACTTCCCGTGCGCGTCGGCCGGCAGGGCCTTCGCGCGCACGTGCTCCCCGGCCCCCGTGCCCTCCGCCGCCCGGGCCGAGGGCGCGTGCGGCGTCCCCGTCAGCGAGAGGATCCCGACGAACGCGCCGCCCACCAGGGCGGCCGCCACCACCGTCGCGGCGGCCTTGCGGCGGGACGGGAGGGCGGGGCGGGGGCGGAGCCGGCGCATGGGCATGTGTCGGTGGCGTGCTTTCACGAGAGGTCGGAAGGGCGGGACCGTCCCGCGGAAGGCAAGACGAACTTTCAAGGAATACGGTTCATTCAGTCTGAAAAGCGAATGATGTGCGGGACATCACGTGTGATCCACCGCGGGACGTACGGGACGTCAGGTCCGATCCGCCGCCGGACGCGCGGGACGTCACGTGTGATCCACCGCCGGACGCGCGGGACGCCACGCGTGATCCACCGCGAACCACCGGCCTGGACACCCGTGCCCCCCGCGCCGGATAGGCTCGATGTCCGGGGTTCGTCCCCGGGTTCGGACCTGCTCGGAGGGAGCGGCGGAATGACGGTGCCGGGACGCAGGAGCAGCACGTTCTCACGTCTGCTGCGGCACGGGTTCACCGACCCCTCGGGGGCCGAGCGCCTCCTCGACCTGCCCGAACTGTCCGCGCTGCGCGACGACCCCGTCCTCCTCGACGCCCTCGGCGCCACCGCCGACCCCGACCTCGCCCTGCGCGGCCTGGTCCGGCTCGTCGAGGCGCAGGCCGAGACGGAGCGGCAGACCCTCACCACCACGCTGCTCTCCGCGAAGCCCTTCCGGGACCGGCTCCTCGGCGTCCTCGGCGCCTCCGAGGCGCTCGCCGACCACCTCGCCCGGCACCCCCGCGACTGGGAGTCCCTCGTCACGTACGAGGCGGCCGACCTGCACCCGGGGGTCGCCGAGTTCGAGCAGGGGCTCGCCGAGGCCACCGACGCGGTCTCGCTGCGGGTCGCCTACCGCCGCTGCCTCCTCGCCATAGCGGCCCGTGACGTGTGCGGCACCACCGACGTCGCCCAGGCCGCCGCCGAACTCGCCGACCTGGCGACGGCGACGCTGCGCGCCGCGCTCGCCATCGCCCGTTCGGCCGAACCCGCCGACGCCGCCATGTGCCGGCTCGCGGTCATCGCGATGGGCAAGTGCGGCGGCCACGAACTGAACTACGTCTCCGACGTGGACGTCATCTTCGTCGGGGAGCCCACCGAGGGCGCCGACGAGGGCAAGGCGATCCAGGCCGCGACCCGGCTCGCCTCCCACCTGATGCGGATCTGCTCCGAGACCACCGTCGAGGGCACCATCTGGCCGGTCGACGCCAATCTGCGCCCCGAAGGCCGCAACGGCCCCCTCGTCCGCACCCTCTCCTCCCACCTCGCCTACTACCAGCGGTGGGCGAAGACCTGGGAGTTCCAGGCGCTGCTCAAGGCGCGCGCGGTCGCCGGCGACCCCGAGCTCGGCGCCCAGTACATCGACGCCGTCTCCCCGCTCGTCTGGCAGGCCGCCGAGCGCGAGAACTTCGTCCCCGACGTGCAGAAGATGCGCCGCCGCGTCGTCGACAACATCCCCGCCGCCCAGGTCGAGCGCGAACTCAAGCTCGGCCCCGGCGGCCTCAGGGACGTCGAGTTCGCCGTCCAGCTCCTCCAGCTCGTGCACGGCCGCAGCGACGCCACCCTGCACAGCGGCACCACCCTCGACGCGCTCGCCGCCCTCGCCGCCGGCGGCTACGTCGGCCGCGCCGACGCCTCCCAGCTCGACGAGGCGTACCGCTTCCTGCGCGCCATGGAGCACCGCATCCAGCTCTACCGGCTGCGCCGCACCCACCTCGTCCCCGAGGACGAGACCGACCTGCGCCGCCTCGGCCGCTCCCTCGGACTGCGCACCGACCCGGTCGTCGAGCTCAACAAGGAGTGGAAGCGGCACGCCGCCGTCGTCCGCCGGCTGCACGAGAAGCTCTTCTACCGGCCGCTGCTCGACGCCGTCGCCCAGCTCGCCCCCGGCGAGATCCGGCTCAGCCCGAGGGCCGCGGGACAGCGCCTCGAGGCGCTCGGGTACGCGGACCCCGCCGCCGCCCTGCGCCACCTGGAGGCACTGGCCTCCGGGGTGAGCCGGAAGGCCGCCATCCAGCGGACCCTGCTCCCGGTGCTGCTCGGCTGGTTCGCCGACTCGGCCGACCCGGACGCCGGACTCCTCGGCTTCCGCAAGGTCTCCGACGCCCTCGGCAAGACCCCCTGGTACCTGCGGCTGCTCCGCGACGAGGGCGCCGCCGCCGAGAACCTCGCCCGGGTCCTGTCCGCCGGACGCCTCGCCCCCGACCTGCTGCTCCGCGCCCCCGAGGCCGTCGCGATCCTCGGCGACCCGGAAGGACTGAAGCCGCGCGGCCGGGACCACCTGGAGCAGGAGGTCCTCGCCGCGGTGGGCCGCGCGGACGACGCCGAGCACGCGGTCGCGGCCGCCCGCGGGGTCCGCCGCAGGGAGCTGTTCCGTACCGCCGCGGCCGACCTCATCGGCTCGTACGGCACCGAGGACAACCCCCGCGAGCAGGACCCGGGCGCCCTCGTCGACCGGGTGGGGGAGGCCGTCACCGACCTCAACGCGGCGACGATCGCCGGCGCCCTGCGGGCCGCCGTGCGCGCCGAGTGGGGCGAGGAGCTGCCGACCCGGTTCGCGGTCATCGGCATGGGCCGCTTCGGCGGCCACGAGCTGGGATACGGCTCCGACGCCGACGTCCTGTTCGTGCACGAGCCCCGCGAGGGCGTCGACGAGCAGGAGGCGGGCCGGGCCGCGAACCGGGTGGTCACCGAGATGCGCCGGCTGCTCCAGCTGCCCACGGCCGATCCGCCGCTCCTGATCGACGCGGACCTGCGCCCGGAGGGCAAGAGCGGCCCCCTCGTGCGCACCCTGAAGTCGTACGGGGCCTACTACCGCCGCTGGTCGCTCGTCTGGGAGAGCCAGGCGCTGCTGCGCGCCGCGCCCATGGCGGGCGACCGGGAACTGGCCGACCGGTTCATCGAGCTCGTCGACCCGCTGCGGTACCCGGCCGAAGGGCTCGGCGAGGACGCGGTCCGCGAGATCCGCCGCCTCAAGGCCCGGATGGAGTCCGAGCGGCTGCCGCGCGGCGCCGACCCGACCCTCCACGCCAAGCTCGGGCGCGGCGGCCTCAGCGACGTCGAGTGGACGGTCCAGCTGCTCCAGATGCGGCACGGCTGGGTCGAGCCGGGCCTGCGGACGACGCGTACCCGCGAGGCCCTGGCCGCCGCCCACGCGGCGGGCCTGATCCCGACCGAGGAGGCGCAGACCCTCGACGAGGCCTGGGTCCTCGCCACCCGTGTGCGCAACGCGGTGATGCTGGTCCGCGGCCGCCCCGGCGACACCTTCCCCTCGGACCCGCGCGAGCTCGCCGCGGTGGGGCGTTACCTGGGGTACGAGTCGGGGCACGTCGGCGAGATGGTCGACGACTACCGCCGCATCACCCGCCGGGCCAGGGCGGTCGTCGAGGAGCTGTTCTACGGGGCGTAGGGGGCGCCTTCCGGGCCGTGGACGCGGAGCAGGAGTTCCCGGAGGACCCGTCGCTCCTCCGCGTCCAGCGGGGCGAGCACCTCGTCCTGGACGGCCCGCGCCTCGGCGTCGAGCTCCGTGAGGAGCGTCCGCCCGGCGGGGGTGAGGGTGACGAGGACCCTCCGCCGGTCCTCGGGGTCCCGGTCCCGCTCGACGTGGCCGCCGGCGGCGAGCTGCTCCACCACCTTCGCCATGTCGCTCGGGTCCACGCCGAGCCGGGCGACGAGGTCGCGCTGCGCGTGCGGGCCGAAGTCGGCGAGGGCGGCGAGGACCGCCATGTCCCACAGGCGCAGACCGCGCTCGGACAGGCGCAGGGCGAGGCGGCTCCGGGCGGTCTTGCCCACCCGGGAGAGCAGATAGGTGCTGAGGCCCAGGAGGGAGGGCGGGGTGGCGCGGGCGGAAACCATGTACGGAATTCTAGGTCTTCTCCTATGGTGGGTGTCGACCCACTATCTGTTCATGGTTCGCCGAAGGAGCCCGCCGTGCACGTCCCGTACCCCCGACTCCTCGTCACCCGCTTCGCCGACTGCTTCCGGTTCTACGCGGCGGTCCTGCCCGCGCTGACAGGCGCGGACCTCGACAAGGGCGGCCCGGACGGGGCGTACGCGAACTGGGAGGCGGACGGCCGGGCCGTCCTGGTGCTCTTCGACCGCTCCGCGATGGCCTCCGTCCTCGGCACCGGGGACCTGCCGGCCCGGCCGGAGCCGGCGCAGGACGCGGCGATGCTGGTCCTGCGGGTGGACGACGTCGACAAGGCGCTCGCCCTCTGCCTGGACGCCGGCGGCACCCCCGTGCTCGGCGCGACGGACCGCCCGGAGTGGGGGCCCGGCCTGCGGACCGCGCATCTGCGCGACCCCGAGGGGCACCTCGTCGAGCTGCAGTCCTACTGATCGGCCCGGGTCACTTGCCGGAGCCGACCTGCTCCGCCTCGTCCCGCTCGCGGTCCGCCCTCGCCACCGGGGCCGGACCGCCCCGCTCGACGACGCCCACCGGCTCCACCAGCTTCGGCAGCCGGTGCGGGCGGGAGCCGTACCAGAAGTAGGAGACGGCGAAGCCGAAGGACAGGCAGAGCATGCCGCCGGCCGCGTCCAGCCAGAAGTGGTTGGCGGTGGAGACGATGACGACGAGCGTCGCCGCCGGGTAGAGCAGGCCGAGGATCTTCGCCCAGGGTGCCCGGGCGAGCAGGAAGATGGTCAGTCCGCACCAGAGCGACCAGCCGATGTGCATCGACGGCATCGCCGCGTACTGGTTCGACACGTGCTTGAGGTTGCCCGAGGCCATCGAGCCCCAGGTGTGGTGGACGAGCACCGTGTCGACGAAGTCCTGGCCGTTCATCAGCCGGGGCGGCGCGAGCGGGAACAGGTAGTAACCGACCAGTGCCACACCGGTGGTCGCGAACAGGACCGTACGGAACGCCGCGTAACGGCCCGGGTGCCCTCGGTAAAGCCAGGCGAGCACACCGATGGTGACGATGAAGTGCAGCGTCGCGTAGTAGTAGTTCATCGAGACGATCAGCCATGTCACCGAGTTCACGGCGTGGTTGACGGCGTGCTCGAAGGCGAGGCCGAGGGACTGCTCGGTCTTCCAGATCCAGTCGGCGTTCTTGAGCGCCTGGGCCTTCTGCTCCGGCACCGCGTTGCGGGTGAGGGAGTACAGCCAGTAACTCACCGCGATGAGCACGACCTCGAACCAGAGCGTGGGACGCCGGGGCGTGCGACCGCGCAGCCGCGCGAACCGTCCCTCGTCAGCCGCGATGGGTGACGACGACGGGGTCGTCCGGCTGTCCAAGCTCTTCACGGTCGTTTCACCCATAGCGAGAGAGTCTGCCAGATCCCGTCCCCCCGACCGATCATCCCTCGGTCGGGTTCCGGGTGCACCCGCTCCACCTCAGGAAGGAGTGCGCGCGGGCGACGGAGCCGATGCCGTCGAGCCGCGAACCACCAGCTCGGGCATGAAGACGAACTCGGAGTGCGGGGCCGGGGTGCCCCCCACCTCCTCCAGGAGCGCGCGCACCGCGGCCTGGCCCATCGCCTGCACGGGCTGGCGGATGGTGGTCAGCGGCGGGTCGGTGAACGCTATGAGCGGAGAGTCGTCGAAGCCGACGACCGAGACGTCCCGGGGGACGTCGAGCCCCTGCTGCCGGGCCGCCCGGATCGCGCCGAGCGCCATCATGTCGCTCGCGCAGACGACGGCCGTGCAGCCGCGGGAGATCAGCGCCCCGGCCGCGGCCTGGCCGCCCTCCAGGGTGTAGAGGGAGTGCTGGATCAGCTCCTCGGACTCCTCCGGGGAGAGGCCGAACCGCTCCCGCATGCCCTGCTGGAATCCCTCGATCTTGCGCAGCACCGGCACGAACCGCTTCGGCCCGACGGCGAGGCCGATCCGGGTGTGCCCGAGCGCGGCCAGGTGCGTCACGGCCAGCTTCATCGCCGCCCGGTCGTCGGGGGAGACGAACGGCGCCTGGACCTTGGGGGAGAAGCCGTTGAGGAGGACGTACGGGACGCCCTTGCCGCGCAGCTGGTCGTAGCGCGTCATGTCGGCGGTCGTGTCGGCGTGCAGGCCGGACACGAAGATGATGCCGGCGACGCCGCGCTCCACCAGCATGTCGGTGAGTTCGTCCTCGGTGGACCCGCCGGGGGTCTGGGTGGCGAGGACCGGTGTGTACCCCTGCCGGGTCAGGGCCTGCCCGATGACCTGGGCGAGGGCGGGGAAGATCGGGTTGTCCAGCTCGGGGGTGATGAGGCCGACGAGCCCAGCGCTGCGCTGCCGCAGGCGCACGGGCCGCTCGTAGCCGAGCACGTCGAGCGCGGCAAGGACGGACTCGCGGGTGGCGGCGGCCACGCCCGGCTTGCCGTTGAGCACGCGGCTGACTGTGGCCTCACTGACCCCCGCCTGGGCTGCGATGTCGGAGAGCCGCGCGGTCATGAGGATGGACTGTACCGGTCACGGGGCGTATTGCCCACCGCTACCCCGAGGTCCGATCGATGCCGCCCTTCTGTAAGACCTTGCAGTCCTTGCGGGCGTCTTTCGGGGGCATTCATGATCGAAAGGGGCCCGACTGCCCCTGTCAAGCGGCCCTCCGGCAACCTTAGGGACACACGAATGTAACGATCGCCGGTCCTTGCAGAAAGTTCTCGCAAGGTCTTTCGGCGCGTTTTCATCCCTGTTACGTTCCTGGCAACCCGGAGCGCCGCGAGGGAGCGGTCGCATGAGGAAGGTTCCAGCCCCTCGTCTCCCCGGGATCATTGAAGGAGTTCACATGCGGCGTGGCATAGCGGCCACCACGCTGGTCGCGGCCCTGGGCGTGACCCTGGCGGCGTGCGGCGGAAGCGACAGCGGTTCCAACGGCGGCTCGAAGGGCTCGGGCGAGCTCTCCGGCACCGTGACCTGGTGGGACACCTCCACGGTCGGCTCCGAGGACAAGGTCTTCAAGCAGGTCGCCGAGGACTTCACCAAGAAGCACCCCAAGGTCACCGTCAAGTACGTGAACGTGCCGTTCGGCGAGGCGCAGAACAAGTTCAAGAACGCCGCGCAGTCCGGCTCCGGCGCGCCCGACGTCATCCGCTCCGAGGTCGCCTGGACCCCCGACTTCGCCAGCCTCGGCTACCTCGCCCCGCTGGACGGCACCTCCGCGCTCAAGGACTCCGACGACTTCCTGAAGCAGGCCACCGCCTCGACGAAGTTCAACGGCAAGACCTACGCGGTCCCGCAGGTCATCGACTCCATGGGCATCTTCTACAACAAGAAGATCTTCAAGGACGCCGGCGTCCAGGTCCCCAAGACCATCGACGAGCTCAAGTCCGTCTCCGCCAAGATCAAGCAGAAGACCGGCAAGACCGGCCTGTACCTGCGCGGCGACGACCCGTACTGGTTCCTCTCCTTCCTGTACGGCGAGGGCGGCGACATGGTCGACGCCGAGAACAAGACCGTCACGATCGACGACGCCAAGGGCGTCAAGGCGCTCGCGACCGTGAAGGACCTGGTCGACTCGAAGGCGGCGATCACCGACGCCACCAACGGCTGGGACAACATGCAGGCGGCCTTCAAGGACGGCAAGGTCGCCATGATGATCAACGGCCCGTGGGCCGTCACCGACACCTACGCGGGCAAGGAGTTCGCCGACAAGGCGAACCTGGGCATCGCCCCGGTCCCGGCCGGCTCGGGCGGCCAGGGCGCCCCGCAGGGCGGCCACAACCTCGCGGTCTACGCGGGCTCCAAGAACCTGGAGGCCTCGTACGCCTTCACCGAGTACATGACCTCGGTCGAGACCCAGACGCGGATCTCCAAGGAGCTCAGCCTGCTCCCGACCCGTCAGTCCGTCTACATCAAGCCGGACGTCGCGACCAACGAGATGATCAGCTTCTTCAAGCCGGTCGTCGACAAGGCCGTCGAGCGCCCCTGGATCCCGGAGGGCGGCAGCCTCTTCGAGCCGATCAAGGTCGAGTACACCAAGGTCCTCACCGGCCAGACGACCCCGGAGGCCGGCGCCAAGGCGATCGGTGACTCGTACCGCAAGCTCCTGAAGGACTGGAAGTAAGAAAGAAGGCAGGCCGGCTCATGGCTGTGGACAGTCCCAGCCAGTCGGTGGCGAAGGCCGCGGGCGACAGTGTCGCCCGCGGCCGGAGCCGCGGAACTGGTACACCGCGCCGCGCGGCGAAGCGCTCCCTCTCCACCCACTGGTACGCCTGGGCCATGGTCGCCCCCGTGGTGATCGTGATCGGCGTGATCATCGGCTATCCGCTGGTCCGCGGCATCTACCTGTCGTTCACCGACGCGAACGAGAGGAACGTCGCGCGGTCGATCGGCGTCAACGAGATCCCGGCCAGCTACGAGTTCATCGGCCTGGACAACTACAAGGACGCGATCACCGGGAGCCAGTTCCTCGGAACCCTCGGCTGGACGATCGTCTGGACCGTGTCCTGCGTGGCCCTGACCTTCGTCCTCGGCCTCGGCCTCGCCAACATCCTGAACCGGAAGATCGCCGGCCGCTCCGTCTACCGGATGCTGCTGGTCCTGCCCTGGGCCGTCCCCGGCTTCGTCTCCGTCTTCGCCTGGCGCTTCCTGTACGACGAGCGCCGCGGCATCCTCAACCAGGTCCTCGCGGGCGGCGGCATCGACGCCGTCCCGTGGCTCAACGACCCGACCTGGGCCAAGTTCTCGGTCATCGCGGTCAACGTCTGGCTCGGCGTCCCGTTCATGATGGTCGCCCTCCTCGGCGGACTCCAGTCCATACCCGGCGAGCTGTACGAGGCCGCCGAGATGGACGGCGCGAGCGCCTGGCAGCGCTTCCGGCACATCACCCTGCCGGGGCTGCGGTCCGTCAGCACCACCGTGATCCTGCTGAGCACCATCTGGACCTTCAACATGTTCCCGGTGATCTTCCTGCTCACCCGGGGCGGTCCCGGCGAGGCCACCCAGATCCTCGTCACCCAGGCCTACAAGTTCTCCTTCGAGGTCAGCCCGCGCGACTTCGCCCAGTCGTCCACGTGGGGCGTGCTCATCCTGGTCCTCCTGATGGTCTTCGCCGCGTTCTACCAGCGCGTCCTCCGCAAGCAGGGAGAAGTCTGGTGACCACCACGACCCCCACCCCCCAGACCGTGAACATCCAGACCGTGAACACCCCGGTCCGCGGCCGCCGTTCGCCGCTCGCCTCGGTCGGCCTGCACGTCACGCTGATCGTGGCGTCCGTGATCGCCGTCTTCCCGGTCCTCTGGGTGCTGCTGACCTCGCTGAAGCCGGCGAAGTACGCGACCACCACGGACTTCTTCAAGGAGACGACGCTCGAGAACTACACGAACCTGGTGAACGACACCCCGTTCCTCACCTGGTTCGGCAACTCGCTGCTCGTCGCCGGCCTCACCACCGTCGTCGGCGTGTTCATCTCCGCCACCACGGGCTACGCCGTCAGCCGCTTCCGGTTCCCCGGCAAGCGCGGCCTGATGTGGACGCTGCTCGTCACCCAGATGTTCCCGGTCGCCGTCCTGATCGTGCCGATCTACAACATCATGGCGTCGATGGGCCTGCTCAACCAGCCGGCCGGACTGGTCATCACGTACCTGACCATCGCCGTCCCGTTCTGCGCGTGGATGATGAAGGGCTTCTTCGACACCATCCCGCGCGAGATCGACGAGTCCGGCTACGTCGACGGCCTCACCCCGTTCGGCACGTTCTGGCGGCTCATCCTGCCGCTCGCCAAGCCGGGCATCGCCGTCACCGCCTTCTACTCCTTCATCACCGCCTGGGGCGAGGTCGCCTACGCCTCCGCCTTCATGGTCGGCGACGAGAACCTCACGCTCGCCGGCGGACTGCAGAAGTTCGTCAACCAGTACGGCGCCCAGTGGGGCCCGATGGCCGCGGCCTCCGTGCTCATCGCGATCCCCGCCGCCCTCGTGTTCCTGTTCGCCCAGCGCCACCTCGTCACCGGCATGTCCGCCGGCGCCGTCAAGGGCTGAGCCCCTCTCCATGTCCTGACGACATGTCCTTACGACCCAAGGAAGACATGACCCAGCACCTCGCCACCCCCGCCGCCGCCCCGACCACCGGCACGCACACGGGCTGGTGGAGAGACGCGGTGATCTACCAGGTCTACCCGCGCTCCTTCGCCGACGGCAACGGTGACGGCATGGGGGACCTGGAGGGCGTCCGCAGCCGGCTGCCGTACCTCAAGGAGCTCGGCGTCGACGCCGTCTGGCTCTCCCCGTTCTACGCCTCGCCGCAGGCCGACGCCGGCTACGACGTCGCCGACTACCGGGCCATCGACCCGATGTTCGGCACGCTCCTCGACGCCGACGCCCTGATCCGCGAGGCCCACGAACTGAGCCTGCGCATCATCGTCGACCTCGTCCCCAACCACTCCTCCGACCAGCACGAGTGGTTCCAGCGCGCCCTGCGCGAGGGCCCCGGCTCGGTGCTCCGCGAGCGCTACCACTTCCGCCCCGGCCAGGGCGAGAACGGCGAACTCCCGCCCAACGACTGGGAGTCCATCTTCGGCGGCCCCGCCTGGACCCGTACGGAGAACCCGGACGGCACCCCCGGCGAGTGGTACCTCCACCTCTTCGCCCCCGAGCAGCCCGACTTCAACTGGGAACACCCCGCCGTCCGCGACGAGTTCCGCTCCATCCTGCGCTTCTGGCTCGACATGGGCGTCGACGGCTTCCGCGTCGACGTCGCCCACGGCCTCGTCAAGGCCGCAGGCCTGCCCGACATCGGCTCGCACGACCAGCTGAAGCTGCTCGGCAACGACGTCATGCCCTTCTTCGACCAGGACGGCGTCCACGAGATCTACCGCTCCTGGCGGCAGATCCTCGCCGAGTACGACGGCGAGCGCATCCTCGTCGCCGAGGCCTGGACCCCCACCGTCGACCGCACCGCGAACTACGTGCGCCCCGACGAGATGCACCAGGCCTTCAACTTCCAGTACCTCGGCACCCACTGGGACGCCGCCGAGCTCCGTGACGTCATCGACGCCTCGCTCGACGCGATGCGCCCGGTCGGCGCCCCCACCACCTGGGTCCTCTCCAACCACGACGTCACCCGGCACGCCACCCGCTTCGCCAACCCGGCGGGCCTCGGCACCCAGCTCCGCGAGGCCGGCGACCGCGAGCTCGGCCTGCGCCGCGCCCGCGCCGCGACCCTCCTCATGCTGGCCCTGCCCGGCTCCGCGTACGTCTACCAGGGCGAGGAGCTCGGCCTGCCCGACGTCACCGACCTGCCCGACGAGGTCCGCCAGGACCCGTCCTTCTGGCGGGCCAGCGGCCAGGACGGCTTCCGCGACGGCTGCCGCGTGCCGATCCCGTGGACCGTCGAGGGCTCCTCGTACGGCTTCGGCGACGGCGGCTCCTGGCTGCCGCAGCCCGCGACCTGGAGCGCCCTGAGCGTCGAGGCGCAGACCGGCGACCCCGGCTCCACCCTGGAGCTCTACCGCAGCGCGCTCGCCGTCCGGCGCGAGCGCCCCGAACTCGGTGCGGGCGACGCCGTCGAGTGGCTGGAGGCACCCGAGGGTGTGCTCTCCTTCCGCCGCGACGGCTTCGTCTGCACCGCCAACACCACCGGCCGGGCCATCACCGTCCCGCTGCCCGGCCGGTATCTCCTTGCCAGCGAGGAGGTGGACGGCTCCGCCGTGGAGGGGACGGTGGAGCTGCCCGCCGACACCACCGTCTGGTGGGCGGTGTGACGATCCCCCTGCCGCGGGGCGCCGGGAACGGCGCCCCGCGGCTCGCGGACATCGCGGCCCAGTCCGGGGTCAGCGAGGCCACCGTCAGCCGTGTCCTCAACGGCAAGGCGGGGGTGGCCGGCGCGACCCGGCACAAGGTGCTCGCGGCGCTCGACGTCCTCGGCTACGAGCGTCCCGTACGGCTCAAACGCCGCAGCGCGGGCCTCGTCGGGCTGGTCGTGCCCGAGCTGACCAACCCGATCTTCCCGGCCTTCGCGCAGGTCGTCGAACAGGTCCTCGCCGGGCACGGCTACACCCCGGTCCTGTGCACCCAGATGCCCGGCGGCGCCACCGAGGACGAGCTCGTCGAACAACTCGTGGAGCGCGGGGTGGCCGGCATCGTCTTCCTCTCCGGGCTGCACGCGGACGCCACCGCCGACCCCGCGCGCTACGCCCGGCTGACCGAGCGCGGCGTCCCGTACGTCCTCATCAACGGCTACAACGAGCACATCGACGCCAACTTCGTCTCCCCGGACGACCGGGCCGCGGCCCGGATGGCCGTCCGGCACCTGGTCGAGCTCGGCCACGAGCGGATCGGCCTCGCCATCGGCCCCACCCGCTACGTCCCCTCGCGCCGCAAGGCCGAGGGCTTCACCGCCGAGCTGTACGAACTCCTCGGCATCGAGCGCGCCGAGGCCGAACGGTTCATCAGGCCCACCCTGTTCGGCGTCGAGGGCGGTCACGCGGCCGCCGACATCCTGCTCCGCGAGGGCTGCACGGGCATCGTCTGCGGCTCCGACCTGATGGCGCTCGGCGTCATCCGCGCGGTGCGCGCCCGCGGCCTCGACGTGCCCGGCGACGTCTCCGTCGTCGGCTTCGACGACTCGCCGCTGATCGCCTTCACCAGCCCGCCGCTGTCCACCGTGCGCCAGCCCGTGCAGGCCATGGCGACGGCGGCCGTCGGCGCGCTCCTGGAGGAGATCGAGGGGAACCCGGTGCAGCGCACGGAGTTCGTCTTCCAGCCGGAACTCGTCGTGCGCGGTTCCACGGCGCAGCCGCCCGGCCGGCTTCCGCAAGTCCTTCCGTAACAAGTTGCGTTCGGGCGCCCGGAGGGTTGACCGGGCGCCGGGGCACTCGTACGGTCACGGCTGAAAACAGTTGCTGAAGTTTTCGGCAACTTCTTGCGACAGTGAAGTCAGCAGGAGGAGACATGGCGAGAAAGACCGTGGCCGCTGCACTCGCCCTCGTGGCGGGAGCCGCTGTGGCCGTCACGGGCAACGCCCCGGCGCAGGCCGCCCCGCCCGGCACCAAGGACGTCACCGCGGTGCTGTTCGAGTGGAACTTCGCCTCGGTCGCCCGGGAGTGCACCGAGCGACTGGGCCCCGCCGGATACGGATACGTCCAGGTGTCCCCGCCCCAGGAGCACCTCCAGGGCAGCCAGTGGTGGACCTCGTACCAGCCGGTCAGCTACAAGATCGCCGGACGTCTCGGCGACCGCACCGCCTTCAAGAACATGATCGACACCTGTCACGCGGCCGGCGTGAAGGTCGTCGCCGACTCCGTCGTCAACCACATGGCGAACGGGTCGGGCACGGGAACGGGCGGGACCCCGTTCTCCAAGTACGACTACCCCGGCCTCTACTCGGGCGCGGACATGGACGACTGCCGCGCCGCGATCTCCAACTACCAGGACCGCGCGAACGTCCAGAACTGCGAGCTGGTCCAGCTCCCCGACCTCGACACGGGCGAGGACTACGTCCGCGGGAAGATAGCCGGCTACCTCAACGACCTGCTCTCCCTCGGCGTCGACGGCTTCCGCATCGACGCCGCCAAGCACATGCCGGCCGCCGACCTCGCCAACATCAAGTCGCGCCTGACGAATCCTTCCGTCTACTGGAAGCAGGAGGCGATCTACGGCGCGGGCGAGGCCGTCCAGCCGAGCGAGTACCTCGGCAACGGCGACGTCCAGGAGTTCCGCTACGCCCGCGACCTCAAGCGGGTCCTGCAGAACGAGAAGCTCGCCTACCTCAAGAACTTCGGCGAGGCCTGGGGCTACATGCCGTCCGGCCAGTCCGGCGTCTTCGTCGACAACCACGACACCGAGCGCGGCGGCGACACCCTCAACTACAAAGACGGCGCGAACTACACCCTCGCCTCCGTCTTCATGCTCGCCTGGCCGTACGGCTCCCCGGACGTCCACTCCGGCTACGAGTGGACCGACAAGGACGCGGGCCCGCCCAACGGCGGTGCCGTGAACGCCTGTTACGCCGACGGCTGGAAGTGCCAGCACGCCTGGCGCGAGATCTCCTCCATGGTGGCCTTCCGCAACACCGCCCGCGGGCAGGCCGTCACCGACTGGTGGGACAACGGCGGCAACGCGATCGCGTTCGGCCGCGGCTCCAAGGCGTACGTGGCGATCAACCACGAGGCCTCGGCCCTGACCCGCACCTTCCAGACGTCCCTCGCCGCCGGCACCTACTGCGACGTGCAGTCGAACACCGCCGTGACGGTGAACTCCTCGGGCCAGTTCACGGCCACCCTCGCCGCGAACACCGCCCTCGCCCTGCACACCGGGGCGATGACCTGCGGGACCCAGCCGGCCACCTCCGGCGCCTCGTTCAACGTCAACGCCACGACCGTGGTGGGCCAGAACGTCTACGTCACCGGCAACCGCGCCGAACTCGGCAACTGGGCCCCCGCCGCCGCGCTCAAGCTCGACCCGGCCGCGTACCCCGTCTGGAAGCTGACGGTGTCCCTGCCCGCCGGAACGGCCTTCGAGTACAAGTACATCCGCAAGGACGCGGCCGGCAACGTGACCTGGGAGTCGGGCGCCAACCGCACGGCGACGGTCCCCGCCTCGGGCCAGCTCGTCCTGAACGACACCTTCCGCAACTAGGGCCTGTCCGACCATTCGCGTCGGGGCCGGCCCGCCCGGCACGCACGCTCGCCGCACGGCCGAAACGCCCAAGTAGCTCCTCCCCCACTCTCGGCTTCGCTCGAGCGGGGGGACCCCCTTCGAGGGCGTCCCGGCCGCACGCCGATCGCACGCACCGAACGACCCGGCCTGATCCGACGCGAATGGTCGGACAGGTCCTCCTCCCCCCACGCAAGGGCCGCCCCGCCGGGGCGGCCCTCTCTTCCCGTACCTCCAGGGAGCACCCCCGTGATACGCAAGAGAACGGCGGTCGCGCTGGCCGCCGCGCTGTGCGCCGCCCTCGTGCCCGCCGTCCCCGCGACCGCGGCACCCCGGCCGCCCGCGCCGCCCTCCGACCAGGCCCTCGCCGCCCAGCCGGCCCGGCAGGACCTCACCCGTGAGCAGTTCTACTTCGTGCTGCCCGACCGCTTCGCCAACGGCGACACCTCCAACGACCGCGGCGGCCTCACCGGCAGCCGCACGGCGACCGGTTTCGACCCCACCGACAAGGGCTTCTACCAGGGCGGCGACCTCAAGGGCCTCACCGAGCGGCTCGACTACATCAAGGGCCTCGGCACCACCGCCATCTGGATGGCGCCGATCTTCAAGAACCGGCCCGTGCAGGGCACCGGCAAGGACGCCAGCGCCGGCTATCACGGGTACTGGATCACCGACTTCACCCAGGTCGACCCGCACTTCGGGACGAACGAGGACCTGGAGCGACTGATCGCCGCCGCCCACGCCAAGGGCATGAAGGTCTTCTTCGACGTCATCACCAACCACACCGCCGACACCGTCGACTACGCGGAGAAGAAGTACGGCTACCGCCCCAAGGGCGCCTACCCGTACCTCGACGCCTCGGGCCGCCCCTTCGACGACCGGACGAAGATCGGCAAGGTGGACGCGGACTCCTTCCCGTACACGCCGACGACGACCGGCGGCAAGGTCCCGTCCTGGCTCAACGACCCCACGATGTACCACAACCGGGGCGACTCCACCTGGGTGGGCGAGTCCGCCGAGTACGGCGACTTCGTCGGCCTGGACGACCTGTGGACCGAGCGCCCCGAGGTCGTCGAGGGCATGAAGCGGATCTACGAGAAGTGGGTCCGCGACTTCGACATCGACGGCTTCCGCATCGACACCGTCAAGCACGTCGACCTGGACTTCTGGACCCAGTGGGCCACCGCCCTCGACGCGTACGCGAAGAAGCAGGGCCGCGAGGACTTCTTCATGTTCGGCGAGGTGTACTCCGCCGACACCGCCGTCACCTCCCCGTACGTCACCCGGGGCCGGCTCGACGCCACCCTCGACTTCCCCTTCCAGGACGCCGCCCGCGCCTTCGCCTCCCAGGGCGCCGGCGCCGACCGCCTCGCCAAGGTCTTCGCCGAGGACTACCGGTACACCACCGACAAGGCCAACGCCTACGAGCAGGTGACCTTCCTCGGCAACCACGACATGGGCCGCA
Source organism: Streptomyces nymphaeiformis (assembly GCF_014203895.1). Taxonomy (GTDB): domain Bacteria; phylum Actinomycetota; class Actinomycetes; order Streptomycetales; family Streptomycetaceae; genus Streptomyces; species Streptomyces nymphaeiformis. Next base: position 858,624 of record NZ_JACHJY010000001.1, read on the forward strand.
TCGGCACCTTCCTGAAGCAGGACAACCCGAACGCGTCCGACGAGGAGCTCGTCCGCCGCGACCGCCTCGCCAACGAGCTGATGTTCCTCTCCCGGGGCAACCCGGTGGTCTACTACGGCGACGAGCAGGGCTTCACGGGCCCCGGCGGCGACAAGGACGCCCGCCAGACCCTCTTCGCCTCGCAGACCGCCGACTACCTCGACGACGACCAGCTCGGCACCGACCGCACGCACGCCTCCGACGCGTACGACACCACGCACCCCCTCTACCGCTCGATCGCCGCCCTGTCGAAGCTCACCCGGGAGAACCCGGCCCTCCGCGACGGCGTCCAGCGGGAGCGGTACGCCGAGGGCTCCGTCTACGCCTTCACCCGCACCGACCCGAAGACCCGGACCGAGTACCTGGTCGCCGTCAACGGCGCCACCCAGCCGAAGACCGTCACCGTCCCCGTCGACTCCGCCGACTTCCGCACCCTGTACGGGGGTCAGGGCGCCGTCACCGCGGACGACGGCAAGGTCACCGTCACCGTCCCGGCCCTCTCCTCCCTGGTCCTCAAGGCGGCCGGCCCGCTGCCCGCCCCCGCGACGAAGCCCACCGTCTCCCTGAAGGCCCCGGCCGCCGGCTCCACCGGCACCGTCGAGCTCTCCGCCGACGTCACCGGCGGCGGCCTGAACCGGGTCGTCTTCGCCGCCCAGGTCGGCGACGGCCGCTGGCAGACCCTCGGCACCGCCGACCACGCCCCCTACAAGGTCACCCAGCACGTCACCGCCCCCGCCGGCACCGCCCTGCGCTACAAGGCCGTCGTCGTCGACAGCGCCGGCCGCACCGCGAGCGCCCTCGCCGCCACCACGGCCGGCGCGCCCCCGGCCCCCGAGAAGCCGGTCGCCGTCGAGCGGGCGTACGCCGTCGTCCACTACAAGCGCCAGGACGGGAACTACGACGGCTGGAAGCTGAAGGCCGACGGCCAGGAGGCCGCCTTCACCGGCAGGGACGCCTTCGGCGCCTTCGCCTGGGTCAAGGTCCCCGAGGGTGCCTCCACCGTCGCGTACACCGTCGAGAAGGACGGCACCGCCGACGGCCCGCAGCGCAGCATCACCCTCGGCCGCACCGGCGAGGTCTGGATCACGCAGGGCGCCGAAGGACAGTCCGACACGAACCCGGCACCGGCGGCCCCGGACAAGACGAAGGCCGTCCTCCACTACAAGCGGGAGGACGGCGACTACGACGGCTGGGGCCTCCACACCTGGACCGGCGCCGCCCAGCCCACCGACTGGTCCAAGCCCCTCATGCCCGTCCGCGTCGACGCGTACGGCGCGGTCTACGAGGTCCCGCTGACCGAGGGCGCGAGCTCCCTCTCGTACATCCTCCACAAGGGCGACGAGAAGGACCTGCCCACCGACCAGTCCCTCGACCTCGGCACCTACGGCCACGAGGTCTGGCTCCTCTCCGGACAGCCCAAGTACCTCCTGCCGACCACCGGCGGCGCCCCGAACCTCGACCTCGGCAAGGCCGAGGCCCAGTGGATCGACCGGAACACCGTCGTCTGGAAGGTGAAGACCACCGACTCCACCAGCCAGCAGCTGGTGTACGCGAAGGACGGCGGGATCACCGTCACCGACGGGGCCCTGAGCGACGAGGGCCGCTGGCTCCGCCTCACGCCCTCCTCGCTGACCGACGCCCAGAAGGCCACGTACCCCCACCTCAAGGACTACCCGGCCTTCACCGTCGACCCGCGCGACGCCGACCGGGTCAGGGACTCCCTGCGCGGCCAGCTGATCGCCACCCAGCGCGCCGCCAACGGCGCCCTGCTCGCCGCCACCGGCGTCCAGACCGCCGGCATCCTCGACGACCTGTACGCGCCGAAGGCCACCAAGGCCGCGCTCGGCCCCGTCTTCCGCGCCGGCCGCCCCACCCTCTCCCTGTGGGCCCCCACCGCCCGGTCCGTCGCCCTCGAACTCGACGGCAAGGCCGTGCCCATGCGGCGCGACCCCGCCTCCGGCGTCTGGTCCGTCACCGGCCCGACGACCTGGACGGGCAAGCCGTACCGGTACGTCGTGAAGGTCTGGGCGCCGAGCGTGCAGAAGGTCGTCGAGAACCGGGTCACCGACCCCTACTCCACCGCCCTCACCACCGACTCCGCCCGCAGCCTCGTCGTCGACCTCACCGACCCGAAGCTCGCCCCCGCCGGCTGGAAGACCCTGAAGAAGCCCGCCGCCGTACCGCTGCGCGACGCCCAGATCCAGGAACTCCACATCCGGGACTTCTCGATCGCCGACCCCACCGCGAAGGCCGACCACCGGGGCACCTACCTCGCCTTCACCGACGAGGACAGCAAGGGATCGGAGCACCTGAAGGCGCTCGCCGCCTCCGGCACCTCCTACGTCCACCTCCTCCCGGCCTTCGACCTCGGCACCGTCCCCGAGAAGAAGTCCGACCAGGCCACGCCCGCCTGCGACCTGAAGGTCTACGCCCCCGACTCCGAGGAGCAGCAGGCCTGCGTCACCGCCGCCGCGGCCGAGGACGGCTACAACTGGGGCTACGACCCCCTGCACTACACCGTCCCCGAGGGCTCCTACGCCACCGACCCGAACGGCACCCGCCGCACCGTCGAGTTCCGGCAGATGGTCCAGGCCCTCAACGGGGACGGACTGCGCACCGTCATGGACGTCGTCTACAACCACACCGTCGCCGCCGGACAGTCCGACAAGTCGATCCTCGACCGGATCGTCCCCGGCTACTACCAGCGCCTCCAGGCCGACGGCTCCGTCGCCACCTCCACCTGCTGCGCCAACACCGCGCCCGAGAACGCCATGATGGGCAAGCTCGTCGTCGACTCGGTCGTCACCTGGGCCAAGCAGTACAAGGTCGACGGCTTCCGCTTCGACCTCATGGGCCACCACCCCAAGGCCAACATCCTCGCCGTACGGGCCGCGCTCGACGCGCTGACCGTCGAGAAGGACGGCGTCGACGGCAAGGCGATCGTCCTCTACGGCGAGGGCTGGAACTTCGGCGAGATCGCCGACGACGCCCGCTTCGTCCAGGCCACCCAGAAGAACATGGCCGGCACCGGCATCGCGACCTTCTCCGACCGGGCCCGCGACGCCGTCCGCGGCGGCGGCCCCTTCGACGGGGACCCCGGCATCCAGGGCTTCGCCTCCGGCCTCTACACCGACCCGAACGGCTCCGCCGCCAACGGGAGCCCGGCCGAGCAGAAGGCCCGCCTCCTGCACTACCAGGACCTCATCAAGGTCGGCCTGACCGGCAACCTCGCCGACTACCGCTTCACCGACACCTCGGGCCGTACGGTCAAGGGCGGCCAGGTCGACTACAACGGCGCCCCCGCCGGATACGCCGCCGCCCCCGGCGACGCCCTCGCCTACGCCGACGCCCACGACAACGAGTCCCTGTACGACGCGCTCGCCTTCAAGCTGCCGGCGGGCACCTCCCCGGCCGACCGCGCCCGCATGCAGGTCCTCGCCATGGCGACGGCCACCCTCTCGCAGGGCCCGTCCCTCTCCCAGGCCGGCTCGGACCTGCTGCGCTCCAAGTCCCTGGACCGCAACTCCTTCGACAGCGGCGACTGGTTCAACGCCATCCACTGGGACTGCCGCGACGGCAACGGCTTCGGCCGCGGCCTGCCCCCGGCCGCCGACAACAAGGCCAAGTGGTCCTACGGCAAGCCGCTCCTCGTGAACCCGGCCCTCACGGTCGGCTGCGCCCAGATCGACGGCGCCTCCGCCGCCTACCGGGACCTCCAGAAGATCCGTACCACCGAGCCGGTGTTCTCGCTGGCCACGGCGGACCGGGTCCAGGAGGCCCTGTCCTTCCCGCTCTCCGGCCGCGACGAGACCCCCGGCGTCATCACCATGCGCCTCGGTGACCTCGTCGTCGTCCTCAACGCGACCCCGGACGGCACTTCGCAGAAGATCGCCGACCTGGCCGGGAAGGGCTACGGCCTGCACCCGGTCCAGGCCGCCGGCTCCGACCCGGTCGTGAAGTCGTCCGCGTACGAGCGGTCCACGGGCACCTTCACGGTCCCGGCGCGGACGGTGGCGGTCTTCAAGGCCACGAGCTGACGGACGGCCCCGGCGCGGCACTCGTCACGCCAGGGCCTTCTCCATCAGCCGCACCGCGTACACCCGGCCGTCGGCCCCCACCTTCTCCAGGTGCGGGACGACGGCCGTGTACCCGGCGCCCTCGTAGTACGACCCCAGGCGCGGGTTGCGCGCCTCGCAGTCGAGACGCGCCAGCGACCGGCCCGAGGCCGCGATCCGCTCCTCCGCGTGCGCGAGCACCACCCGCCCCGCACCGGCGGGCGCCGCCTCCCGGTCGGTCATCAGCCGGTGCACGTACCCGGCCACCGGCGGCTGCGGCCCCCAGACCTCCTCGTCCTCCCACCACAGTTCGTACGCGCCGACCGCCCGGCCCCCGTGGGACGCGATCCAGACCTCGCCCTCCGCGATCCGCGCGCGGAAGTGCTCGGGGCCCCTGGCCCCCGGTTTCCACTGGTCGATGCCGCTGCGCACCATCCAGTGCGCCACCCCGTCGAACATTCCCGCCAGAAGGTCGAGATCGCGTTCGTCCGCCTGCCGGAAGGTCACTTGTGTCGTCATGGCGATCACCGTAAAGCTGTGGCCAGACATTGTTTTCCCCGGGAGTGACCCTCATGCCGCAGATCACCGTCGACTACTCCGCGCCCCTCGACCGCCGCGGCTTCGCGCTGGCCCTGCACCCGATCGTCGTGGAGACGGTCGACGCGACGCTCGACGCCTGCAAGACCCGGTTCCGGGAGGTCGAGGAGTTCGTCGTCGGCGGCGGGGCGGCCGACGACGAACTCGTGCACGTCGAGATCGCCCTGCTCGCCGGACGGACCGACGAGGCCAAGGCGCGGCTCGCGGACGCCGTCCTGGAGCTGCTGCCCGCGTACCTCAAGGCCGCCGAGGGAGTCGCGCTCTCCGTCGAGGTCCGCGACCTCGACGGGTCCTACCGCAAGCGCTGATCGGGCACGCCGGGCATACCGGGCACGAGCGCCGCGAGCCTGGCCACGAGCTCCCCGAAGGGACCGTCGGCCGGCTCGTCCGCGAGGATCCGGACGAGGATCTCCGCCATCTCCGTGTCGTACGCGGCGCTCACCGCGGCCAGCGCGGCGAAGTCGTGCACCAGCTGGAGCTCCAGCTCCGCGCGCGGGACCCGGCGGCCGTCCAGCCACAGCAGCGCCGTCGACTCGGCGAGCGACACCCAGGAGCGGACGACCAGTTCGAGCCGGGCGGAGGGCTTCTCGACCTCCAGATGGGCCAGGATCTGCTCGTACGCGGCCTGCCGGACCTCGTCGATCATCGCGTTCGTCGTCGACGAGCCGACCGCGGGCCCGCCGCGCATCAGCGCCGCGAAACCCGGCCCGTGCTCGTCCACGAAGTCGAAGAACCGGCCCATCACCCGCAGCAGCCGCGGCCCGAGCGGCCCCTGTGGCGGCTCCACGAAGCGGGCCGCGAGCTCGTCCGCCGCGCGGCGCAGCGCCGCCTCGTAGAGGCTCTGCTTGCCGGGGAAGTAGTGGTAGACCAGCGGCCGGGAGATGCCCGCGGCCGCGGCGATCTCGTCGATGGACACGTCGTCGGGAGAGCGGTGGCTGAACAGTTCGAGGGCCACCCCGATCAGCTGCTGCTTGCGCTCCTCGACGCCCATCCTGCGGCGTACCCCGGTCGTCATGCGAACAGCCTAACGGTGTCCGTTACGCTCCTGCCTCATGAGCGCTTCCGACCAGGACACCCCGACGGCCGAGGCCCCGAAGGCCGACGAGCCGAGGGAGGCCGAAGAGGCCGAGGAAAAGCCGGATTCCCCCGAAGTCCCCGAGGAGCCCGAGGAGTCGGAGGAGGACCCCGAGGAGTCGGACGAGGACCCCGAGGAGTCGGACGAGGACCCCGAGGCCCCCGCTTCCGGACTCACGCCGAAGCAGGCGCGGCGACTGCGCGTCGCCGCCGCGTCCGTGCTCCTCGCGGTCCTGGCCGTGGTGCTCGTCATCCGGCTCGCGAGCCGTACGTCCGTCCTGGTCGTCGGCGTGTACGGACTCGCGATGATCCTCTGCGGGATCGTGATCGAACTCTCCCGGAACGGCCGCACCCGCCTCGGCACCTGGCTTCTGGCGGGCGGCCTCCTCACGGCCCTGGCCCTGGACTGGCTGGTCCTGCCGTAAGTCTCGTCAGAGATCGAGGACGAGCCGTTTCCCCGCGCAGCGCGAGACGCAGATCAGCATCGAGCCGTCCCGCTCCTCGTCGGTGAGCAGCTCGTCCCGGTGGTCGACCTCGCCCTCCAGGACCCGCTGTCGGCAGGTCCCGCAGAAGCCCTGCCGGCAGGAGTACGTGATGCCGGGCAGCTCCTCGCGGACCGCCGACAGGAGCGACTGGTCGGCCGCCACCGTCAACGTCCGCCCGGTGCGGCGCAGTTCGACCTCGAAGGCGGTGCCGCCGGTCGTCGCGGCGGCCGTGAAGCGCTCCAGACGCGGCGCCCGGCCCTCCGGCATCGCCGCGGCCACGGCGTCCATCAGCCCGTCGGGCCCGCAGCAGTACACGGCCGTCCCGTCGGGCAGGTCCGCGAGGAACCGGAGGTCGGGGAAACCGGATTCGTCCTCGGCGACGACGGTCAGGTGCCCGCCCGCGCCCAGCGCCTCGATCTCCTTCAGGTACGGCATGGTGGCCCGGCTCCGCCCGCAGTAGACGAGCCGCCAGTCCGCCCCGGCCGCCTCGGCGGCGCGCAGCATCGGCAGGACCGGGGTGATGCCGATGCCGCCGGCGACGAAGACGTACGCGGGGGAGTCGACGAGCGGGAAGCGGTTGCGCGGCCCCCGGATCTCGATCTCCACGCCCTCGCGGAGCTGCTCGTGCACCTCGCGCGAGCCGCCCCGGCCGCCCTGCGGTTCCTCGATGAGACGCGTTGCCACCGTGTACGCCGACAGGTCGGCCGGATCGCCGCAGAGCGAGTACTGCCGGACGAGTCCGGAGGGCAGGACCAGGTCGACGTGGGCGCCCGGCTGCCAGGCGGGCAGCCCCTCGCCCTCCAGGCGCAGTTCGACGACGCCTTCGGCGGGCGCGGCGCGCCCGGCGACCCGCACCTTGCGCGGGACGGTGCTGCCCCGCCCGTACCCGGATATGGGCGTGTCGAGGGCGGGCATCGGCCACAGCGGGGCGGTGCTCATGCGGCTGCGGACGGCGCGGCGGACGAGCAGCGCGGCCCCGGCGACGAGGGCGACAGTGGTGAACCGGGGCATCAGCGGCCTCCGTTCGCGCCGGGGGAGGAGGCCAGGTAGGCCATGGCCTGCGCGGTGTTCCCCTCCTGCGAGGGGTGGTAGGCGCGGCTGAGGTAGCGGGGGATGGAGCGCAGCATGGCCGGGGTGGAGGGCAGCACGCCCTGCCGGCCCTTGCGGACGAAGTCCGCGAAGGAGGCCTTGGGGTCGAGGAGGCTGGGGTCGTTCTCCATGAAGAAGCGGACGCCCCGCTGCCAGAGGAACATGAGCGCGGCGAAGGCGAGCGCCCAGGTGCGGGCGCGGCGCCGGTAGCCGCCGTCGAGGTGCATGAAGAGCTCGAAGGCGACCGCGCGGTGCTCGACCTCCTCGGCGCCGTGCCAGCGCAGCAGGTCCAGCATGGTCGGGTCGGCGCCGGCGCGGTCGAGCGCGTCGGCGTTGAGGACCCAGTCGCCGAGGAAGGCGGTGTAGTGCTCGATGGCGGCGATCAGCGCGACCCGCTCCATCAGCCACCAGCGGCGCGGCCGGCCGGGCGGCAGGGTCCGGTCGCCGAGGAGCTTCTCGAAGAACCAGTCGACGTGCGCGGTGTACGGGGTGGGGTCGAGGCCCAGCTTCCGCAGGTGGGGGAGGACGTCGTCGTGGGCCTGGGAGTGGATGGCCTCCTGGCCGATGAAGCCGATGACGTCCTCGCGCAGCCGGTCGTCGGTGATGTACGGCAGCGCCTGCTTGTAGACGTGCACGAACCAGCGCTCGCCGGCGGGGAGCAGCAGGTGCAGCACGTTGATGGTGTGGGTGGTGAAGGGGTCGCCCGGTACCCAGTGGAGCGGTGTCTCCTCCCAGTCGAAGGAGACCTTGCGGGCCTTGAGCTCGACGTGCTCCGACGCCACCGGTGCAGGCTGCGTATTAGACATGATGTCAATGTACTGAGGGGTAAGCCGCTGGCAACAGGTGCGTGCGCGGTCTTTTTCGGAGCTGTTACCTCCGGTCACGGCGGGGTGGCGCCGGCCGTTCACCGCAGGGCGGCCGACGGACCGGTTCCCGCGGGCGGCTCCTGGGCCCGTCACCGCAGGGCGGTCCTCCGGGCGCCGTCCCGCAGGGTGCCCGTCAGGTCCGCCCGGGCGCCCGGCTTCGCCCTCACCGCCAGGAGGGGGCCCTCCGACCGGCTCTTCACGCCGCCCGAGGTCTCCAGGGACGTGAAGTCCGGGCTGCCCGCGGCCAGGACGTACCAGCCGCCGCCCGGCGCCTGCCACAGCACGCCCGCGAGGACCCGGGGATCCCGCACCCCGCAGGCCGGCGAGCCCTCGGAGCGGGCCGCGAGCGCGGCCGGGACCCCGGGCGACGGGACCAGGAACTGGGCGAGGACCCGGCTGCCCGTGCCCCGCCAGGTCTCCGCGCGCGTGCACACCCAGGTGCCGTGCCCGGCGCCCTCGGGGAGCGGCTGCCGGGCGAACCGCCAGGCACTCACGGACCGCACCCCGTGCCCCTCCACGGCCGCCAGCTGGCACGCCGTCCGCGCCCACGCCTCCCGCGCCTCCGTGCCGGTCGCGTCCACGGGGGCGGCGGGCGATCCCCACAGCAGCCGGGCGGGCGCCAGCTCGCCCAGGTCGGTGAGGAGCCGCAGCCCCGAACCGTCCCGCACCTGAAGGGCGTTCCACCTCGCGCAGGCGCCGGCGGCCCGCGCGGGACTCGGCACGGGATCGGTGACCCCGTCGGCGTCCCGCACCAGCGGCCGGGGCGCCCTCGCGGGCGCGAGGAGGTCCCGCACGGCCGTGTCCCGCACCCAGGGCGCCGTCAGATAGCGGACGTTGCCGGACGCCCGGGAGACGACCAGCGCGGCGGCGCCGACGGCGTCGGCGGCGTCCGTCCGCGCGAAGTCGAGCGCGGCGCCCGCCGTTCCCTCGACCGGCTCCGCGTACCGCACGGCCCGCAGCCCGTCGTGGAAGAGCACCACCCGCATCGCGTCGACCCGCCCCGCGAACAGCAGCTGCGGCGGCCCCATCGGCGGCCCGACGGGCGTCCCCGGCGTCGCGGAGGACCGCACGGCGCCGCCGGGCCTGGCCCACACGGCGAGCGCCCGCCGCAGCAGCGCGGTGTCGCCCGTCAGCCCGCCGCGCGCGGGCCACACGGAGAAGTCCTGCCGGGTGGCCCCGGGCCAGACGTCGGCCCCCACCCGCTTGACCGCGCCCGGGTCGAGGGCGGTCTCGGCGGCGGGATTACGGGCGTACGAGGGCGCGGCAGCACCGTTTCTGCCCCATCCGTCCCCGGGCAGCCCGAGCAGCGCCCCGCACACCACGAGCGCCACGACGGCGACGAACGCGGCCCGCGCGTGCTGCCGCCGCCGCACCAGATCGGTCGGCCGCGCCTGCAGCGCACACGGGTCGAACTCGTCGGACTCGAGCAGGGCGGCACCGCTGAGCCGCCCGGGGCGGGCGGGGGAGGGGTCGAGGTGCGCCCCAGTGGCGGCAGGGCCCGGGCCGTCGGGGGCTGCGTCCCGTCCGGCACCCGAGGCGCCGCCGGGGTGTCCGGCGGCCCGGCCGGGCCCGCCGGAGCGGGTGGCGAGGCCGTCCCGGCCTGGGATGTGGGTTCCGGCCGGGCCGCCGGGCATGCCGGCAGTGCCCGTGGGGCCGGCACCTGTACCGTCGGCCCTACCCCGGCCGGACTGTTCGCCGACCCTCTCGGCGCGACCGGTCACGGCGCCGGGGCTGGTGGGGCCGCCCTCTCGGCCGGGCAGGCCCGCGCGGCCGGGACGGCCGCCCACACCGTCGGTCCCGTGCGGCCGGCCGGCCCCGCCGAGGAACCCGGCGTCGTCCGAGATCCCGGCCCTCCCGGGACCGCCCTGTTCGCCGACCCTGGCCGCGCCGTCTCCCGGCGGAAGCGCCCCGGGGGCGGCCGGGTCGTCCAGGTCCTCCGTCGCGTCCAGCGCATCCGCCTCCGCCAGGGCCGCCGCCGGGTCCTCGACGCCCGCCGCCGCCAGGACGCGCAGGACCTCCGGGTCGCCCTGGCGTTCCAGGCCGCGGAGCACGTACGCCGCCCGGCCGGGGCCCGAGAGCCGGGACAGCCGCTGGTCCAGGGCGAGTTCGTCGGCGCCGCCCACCCGGGGGAAGAGCCGGAGCCCCCACACGTGCGGCAGCAGCGGCGGGAACTGCGCCCGGCGCGGCAGCGCGAGCCGCCGGAGCGGCAGCCCGGCGACCAGTGCCTGCCGCAGCACCTCACCCCGTACGTACGCGTACCCCGGATCCACCGCGTCCTCGTCCCGCCGCGGGCCCGGCACCGCGGGCCCCGGGACCCGGCGGCGGGGGAGCGACCGCTGGACGAGGGCGTGCGCGGTCAGCACCCGGCGGTTGCGGCCGAGCGCCGGCGGCAGGACGAGATAGGCGATGCGGACGAGCCGCGGATACCGCTCGACGAGCGCGGCCTCGGCCTGCTCGACGTCGACGGGGCCCACGGGCGAGGGGACGAGATCCTGGGTGCTCACGTTCAGCAGAACGAGCGATTCTTCCGATGGTCACCCCGGACCCGTACGGGTGCGGCTCAGGCCGCCGTGACCGTCAGGCGCTCGCGGATCAGCTCCGTCACCTCGTCCGGGATGCCGAGCCCCTCCCGTACGTACTTCTCCATCGACCCGTGCCGGACGGCCACTTCGTCGAGCGCCGCGTCCAGGTACTCCGGCAGGACCCCGATCAGTTCGAGCGCGAGCTCGGGGTCGCCGCCCTGGGCCGTGAACCCCTCGATCATGGGCGCGAACGCCAGCCGTACCGCCGGATTGACCGCCAGGTACTCGGCCCGCACGGTCTCCTCGTCCGCGCCGAGCAGCGACAGGACGACCGTCGCCGCCCAGCCGGTACGGTCCTTGCCGGCCGAGCAGTGGAAGAGCAGCGGCCCGGCGCCAGGGGTGCCGAGCTCGGCGAGCAGGGCGCGGTAGGAGGCGCGGGCGGAGTCGCCGGAGACGAAGGTCCGGTACGTCCGGGCGAAGGCCGCCCGGACCCGGCCCCCGCCGAGGTGCTCCTCGGCGAGCGCCGGGTCGGTGAGCAGGGCCTTCAGGCGTGCGGCGGGCGGCAGCCCGCTGCCGGCGAGGTAGTCGGCGAGGACGTCCGCGACGACCGGCCGGGCACCGTACGGCAGCCGGTCGGGCCGGTCGCCGCGCTCGGTCTCCGTCCGGAAGTCGACGACGGTACGGATGCCGAGGCCGGCGACGGCGGGCTCGTCCGCGTCGAGCCGGTCGAGCTGCGCGGAACGGAACACGAGCCCACGCCGGACGGACCGCCCGTCACCGAGCGGCAGCTCGCCGAGATCACGGAGGTTGGCGACGGAGGTGGCGGGGATGGCGGTCATGGCGTCGAATCCTCCGAATCATGCGGGTCTCGTGTCGACGGTAGTGGATCGCCCGAATCCGAGCAGATCAACCCGAAGCCCCCCGTTGTGGGCATGCGTTCCGCCGGGGCGGAACGGGTGGGCACAACGGAACGGCGCCCTTGCCGGCGCCAGAGGCTCCCGAGCCTGAACCCGCACCGCGAGCGACGGCGCACAACGTGGTGCGGGTCCAGGCGCGGAACGCGGAGGCGCCGCTAAGGGCGCCGTCCCGTGTGCCCACCCTCCCCCAAGCTCTCGGCTTCGCTCGAGCAGGGGGGACCCCCCTCGCCCTGCGGGACGATTGCCCACACGGGCGGGGATGCGGGCCCCACAAGGGGGTGGGCCGGGGCACCGCCCCGCCGGGCGCGGGCCCAACACGTGGGGTGGGCGGGGTCAGCCCTTCGCCAGCGCCGCCAAGACCTCCGCCTCCCGTTCCGCCGTGAGCCCCGCCCCCCGCCGGTCCGGCCGCTGGGGCGCGACCCCGCCCAGGGACTCCAACCACCCCCACGTGTCCGCGACCGTCTCCTCCACGGGCCGACAGCGCAGCCCGGTCGCGACGGCGCGGGAGACGTCGGCGGTGTGCATCGCGTCGTACATCTCGCCCGGCGGCAGCCACACCGGCAGCTCCGTCCAGGGCTCCGCCCCGGCCGCGAGGAGCGCCTCCGGCTCCGTCCAGCGCAGTTCGGCGTCCGCCCCGGTCGCCCGTACGCACGCGTCGAGCAGCCCGCCCATCGTCGTGTGCCCGGCCGGCGAGACGAGGTTGTACGGCCCCGAAAGACCGGCCGCCACCGCGTCCAGCGTCCACGCGGCGAGGTCGCGGACGTCGATGTACTGGACGGGCATCGCGCGCGGCCCGGGCGCGAGGACGGGGCCGCCGCGCGCGATCCGGCCCAGCCACCAGGGGAGCCGGCCCACGTTCTCGTACGGCCCGAGGATCAGGCCCGCGCGGACGAGCAGCGTCCGGTCGGGCCCGAAGGCGGCGGTCGCGGCGAGCTCGCCGCCCCGCTTGGACTCCGCGTAGGGCACCTCCCCGTCGTCCGGGGAGCCCTCCACCAGCGGGCCGTCCTCCGCGAGCCCGGCGGCGGGCGGCCAGGCGTACACGGAGCGGCTCGACACGTACGCGTACCGCCCCACCCGGTCCGCGAGCAGCCGGGCCGCGTCCCGCACCGCCGAGGGCGCGGCCGACCAGGTGTCCACGACGGCGTCCCAGGAACCGGCGGCGAGGGCGGCGAGACCGTCGGGGGCGGTGCGGTCCCCGATCAGCGACGCCGCTCCCGGCGGGGCCGCGTGGCGGCCCCGGTGGAAGACCGTCACCTCCCAGCCCCGTTCGAGCGCGTCCTCGACGATCGCGCGGCCGACGAACTCCGTACCTCCGAGCATCAGCAGTTTCATGATCCGAGCCTGCCCGGCGGGGACGGGCGGGGACAGCGGGTTCCGCTCCCGGAGGATTCCGCCAGGGGAGGAACCCCGACGGAGGGGCGGCACCGGAGGGCGTCTGCCGGTCCGCCGGCCGGGGATGACAGCATGGTCGCGATGACGGATGCCCGGTCGCCCCTGCGCGCCCTGCGAGCCGCGCTCTTCGCGGTCGTGTGCGTGACTTTGGCCGCTGTGGGGCATTCGTCCATGTCTGCGCACCAGCTTCCGGCGACCACGCTGCTCGGCGCCTTCGCCGCGACGGCGGCGACCGCCTGGGCCGGGGCCGGACGACGCAGGGGTACGCCCACGATCGCGGGGGCGCTGCTGCTCCTCCAGGGCGCGCTCCACCTGCTCTTCTCGGTGGCGGGTCACGGGGCGGCGCCCCTGCAGGGGATGCACCACGAGATGCCGGGGATGGAGAGCATGCCCGGCATGGAGAGCATGCCCGGCATGGACGGCATGGCCACAGACATGGCCATGGGCATGCGCATGGCCACCGCCCCCGCCGACCACCCCCTCGCCTCCGGCGACACCGGCATGCTCGCCGTCCACCTCCTCGTCGCCCTCCTCTGCGGCCTCTGGCTCGCGCACGGCGAGGCCGCGTTCTTCACGCTCGCGCGTGCCGCCCTCGCGTACGCCTTCACGCCCCTGCGCCTGCTCCGCGCCCGCGCCCTCGTCCCCGCCCCCGAGACCCCGCGCCGCCGGGTCCGCCGGGCGCGGCGGGACGCCCGGCGCCCGCACACCGTCGTCCTCGCGCACACCCTCTCCCGGCGCGGCCCGCCCCGGCTGTCCACACCCCGCGCCACGGCCCTCGGAGCACACGTCTGACCCGGGGGTCGCTTCCCCCTGTCGACTCACCGACTCCAAGGACAGTCCGTCATGACACTCGACGATCTCGCGCGCCCGGAAACCCCCGAATCCGAAGCGCCACCGACGCCGGCCCCGTCCAAGCCCGGGGCGTGGAGCGCCCTGCGCCCCCTCGTCCTGCGCCTCCACTTCTACGCGGGCGTCCTCGTCGCCCCCTTCCTCCTCGTGGCCGCCGTCAGCGGTCTGCTCTACGCGCTCTCCTTCCAGGCGGAGAAGATCGTCTACGCGCACGAGCTGGAGGTCCCCGTCGGCGACACCGCCCTCCCGCTCTCCCGGCAGGTGGACATCGCCCGCGAGGCCGACCCGGACGGCACCGTCACCGCCGTCCGGCCCGGTGCCGAACCCGGCGCGACCACCCGGGTCCTGATGAGCGACCCCGACGTCCCCGAGGGCACCTCGCTCGCCGTCTTCGTCGACCCGTACACCGGTGACGTACGCGGACAGCTGCCCAGTTACGGCAGCTCCGGCGCCCTTCCGCTGCGGACCTGGATCGACGGGCTGCACCGGGATCTGCACCTGGGCGAGCTCGGCCGCAACTACAGCGAGCTCGCCGCGAGCTGGCTGTGGGTGCTCGCGCTCGGCGGCGTACTGCTCTGGGCGGGCAGGCGCCGGAAGAACCGCCGTGCGCTCGTGCTGCCCGAGCGGGGCCCGAAGTCCCGCCGCCGCACGCTCTCCTGGCACGGCTCGGTCGGCCTGTGGGCGGCGCTCGGCCTGGTCCTGCTCTCCGCCACCGGCCTGACGTGGTCGCGGTACGCGGGCGAGAACATCGGCACCGTCCAGGACGCCCTCGGCGGCGCGACCCCGACACTGTCGGCGGGGACGGCACCTTCCTCGGAACACGCGGGGCACGAGGGGCACCAGGGCCACGGCGGAGGCCGAGGCCACGGCGGAACGAGCCCGCAGGGCCAGGACATCGGCCTCGACAAGGCGGTCGAGGCGGCCCGCGCGGCGGGCATCGACAGCCCGTGGATCTCGGTGACGCTCCCCGCCGAGGGCAAGGGGTACGTGATCAAGGAGACCGACACGCAGTTCCCGGTCGAGCTGGACTCGGTGGCGGTGAACCCGGCGGACGGCACGGTCCTCGACCGACTGCGCTTCTCCGACCACCCGTTGCTCGCGAAGCTGACCCGGATCGGCATCGACGCGCACACGGGCGTCTTCCTCGGTCTCTTCAACCAGCTGGCGCTCGCGGCCCTCGCGCTCGCCCTCGTCCTGCTGATCCTCTGGGGCTACCGCATGTGGTGGCTGCGCCGCCCGGGCCGCCCGGTGGCGCGCGGGACGTGGCGGAAGGTGCCGGTGACGCTGCTGCTGCCGATCGCGGCGGCGACGGCCGCCGTCGCCTGGTTCGTACCGCTCCTCGGCGTCAGCCTGCTGCTGTTCCTGCTCGTGGACCTCGCCCTGGCGCTGGTGTCCAAGGTCAGGGCGAGGTCCCGAACGGCCTGATCAGGGGGTGTACTTGTAGCCGACCCGCCGCACGGTCTGGATCGTGTGGCGGTGCTCGGCGCCCAGCTTGCGGCGCAGCCGCGCCACGTGCACGTCGACCGTCCGGCCGTCGCCCACGTGCCCGTACCCCCACACCGTCGTGACCAACTGGTCCCGCGTGTGCACCCGGTGAGGGTGTGCCACCAGGTGGGCGAGCAGCTCGAACTCGAGGTACGTGAGGTCGAGCGCCTGCCCGTCGACGAGGGCGATCCGCTGGACGCCGTCGATGGTCACCGGCCCCTGCTCCTCCGCCGCGACGGGCGCCGGGGCGGGGGCGGCGGCGGGCAGGTGCGGCTGCTGGTCGGCCGGGACGAGGACGAGGTACCCGACCATCGGCGGCCGGCCGGGCAGCGTCGGCAGCGCGTGCTGCGGTGCGGGCAGCAGGGTGGCGCCGGGCGGCAGGAAGTCCGCGACCTGGGAGAGGTCGACGACCTCGTTCGGATCGACGGCACGGAGTCGGTGCCGGCCGGGACGGACGGCCGTGAGGGAAGCGCTGTGGGCGATCTGGGTGTGGGCCATGGCAGGTCAGCTCTTTCACGCGGAGGAACGGACGGAAGGTCTCGTACGTCGTGCGCGTGGGCCGAAGGCCGGGATCGGACCGTACCGATCGGGGCGTTAGAGGGCCGACGCGTTCCTCACGCGTCGACAGCACCGGTCGAAGTCGTGGTGCTGCCGGGAAGGCCAGAACGGCTCGAGGTCGTGGCGACCCGTCGCGGTGTCGTTCTTCATGCTGGCCATATCCCTATTAAACCAGGAGGGAAACGGGCTGAGCACCCCCTGTCACGTCACATCCCCGACCGACCGGAAAGCGGCGCCCCCGTCGACCGGTCCCACGGACCTACTCCGCCGCCCCGCCCCGCCCTCAACCGCCCCGCCCTCAACCGGTCAGCCGTCTCCGCCAGTCGAGCCCCGTGACCTGGATCGCCTGTCCCGGATCCCCGTCCCATTCCACGCTCAGCCCCCGCCCGCGCAGCGCCGCGGCCACCTCCTCGCCGATCGCCGCAGCCGTCGTCCCCGCGGCCGTCTCCGCCGTCGTCCCCGCCGTGGTCTCCGGCGAGTGGTCGAACCTGCCGTACAGCAGATACAGCGGCCCGCCGTCCGCCGCGCCCTCGGTGCACTGGGTGTGGAAGAACACGAACCCGCGCGCCCGGTCCGCCCCTTCCTCCGCGCCGATCTCCGCCGTGCCGCAGGACCGGCAGCAGGTGAAGTGCTCGCGGGCGACGATCCCGGCCGCGTCCAGCCCGGCGAAGGCGGCCGTGAGGCGCTCGGGATCGGTCGTGCCCTCCCAGCCCGCCATCTCCTCGACGCGCTCCAGCCACAGCCGGTCCACCAGCGCCTCGGCCTGCTCCCGGGACACCGGGTGCTCGTCGGGGGAGAACACCTCCTCCTGGGCGATCCGGGTCAGCCGCGCCCGGTCGTCGTAACCGCAGACGAGCAGCGAGCGCACCCGGCCCTCGATCTCCTCCCGTACCTCCCCGGGGAGTTCGGGGACGGCCGGCGCGGCGGGGAAGCCCATGTTCTGCCAGGTCGGCCCGGCGTCCCAGCCGGCCTCCCCGCGTGCCCAGGCGGCCAGGACCCCGGCGACCCGCTCGGGGTCGTCGAGTCGCGTCCCGAAGTGCAGCTCGGGCGCGCCGGCCCGGTGCTCCACCTGGTAGTCGCCGCCGGCGTCGTGCCACACCTGCGCGAAGACGGACGGCAGGTCCGGTATCCGCTGCAGGACCAGGAAGTGGTCCCCGTCGGCGCCGATGCGCCGCACGAGCCCGGTCAGGTCCTCCTCGGACGGCCGGACGTGCTTCTCCTGGTTCTCGGTCTCCACCGCGATGTCGAGCATGAGCCCACTGAACCACTCGCCACTGACAACGCGGCACCGACAACGCCGACAGGGGCGCCCGCCGTACGAAACGGCGGGCGCCCCTGTCGGGGTGTGCGGGGGATCAGACCTGGCCGGCCTTCTCCAGGGCCTCGCAGCAGGTGTCCACGATGAGGCGGGTCACCACGTACGGGTCGACGTTCGCGTTCGGACGGCGGTCCTCGATGTAGCCCTTCTGGTCCTGCTCGACCTGCCACGGGATGCGGACCGAGGCGCCGCGGTCCGAGACGCCGTAGGAGTACTCGTCCCACGGGGCGGTCTCGTGCAGGCCCGTCAGGCGCTCGTCGATGCCGGCGCCGTAGTTCTTGACGTGGTCGAGCGGCTTCGAGCCCTCGCCGAGGGACTCGCACGCGGTGATGATCGCGTCGTAGCCCTCGCGCATCGCCTTGGTGGAGAAGTTGGTGTGCGCGCCCGCGCCGTTCCAGTCGCCCTTCACCGGCTTCGGGTCGAGCGTCGCGGAGACGTTGAAGTCCTCGGCCGTGCGGTAGAGCAGCCAGCGGGCGACCCACAGCTGGTCCGAGACCTCGAGCGGGGACAGCGGGCCGACCTGGAACTCCCACTGGCCGGGCATGACCTCGGCGTTGATGCCGGAGATGCCGAGACCGGCCTTGAGGCAGTTCTCCAGGTGCGCCTCGACGATCGGGCGGCCGTGGATCTCGTCCACGCCGACGCCGCAGTAGTAGCCGCCCTGCGGGGCCGGGAAGCCGTTGACCGGGAAGCCGAGCGGGCGGGTGCCGTCGAAGAAGGTGTACTCCTGCTCGATGCCGAAGATCGACTCCTGAGCGGCGTACTTGCCGGCGACCTCGGCCAGCGCGGCACGCGTGTTGGACTCGTGCGGCGTCATGTCCGTGTTGAGGACCTCGCACAGCACCAGGATGTCGTTGCCGCCGCGGATCGGGTCCGGGCAGGAGAAGACCGGCTTGAGGACGCGGTCCGAGGCGTGACCCTTGGCCTGGTTCGTGCTGGAGCCGTCGAAGCCCCAGATCGGCAGCGCGTCGAGGGCGAGGCCCTCACCCGCGATGATCTTCGTCTTGGAGCGAAGCTTCGCGGTCGGCTCGGTGCCGTCGATCCAGATGTACTCAGCCTTGAAGGTCACGGGTCTCATCCTTTGGCGTGCTGCTGCGGGGATCCGCTGCGGCTCGCGGCACTGCGAGAAGCTGCGGTCACCGCGCCGACTGCGCGGTGTGTGTTCGACCGCAGCTTCGCAACACGGGATTTCCCGTCCGTTGCCCGAATGTGAACGCGGTGTTACTCGGCTTTCCCGATCTTCGCGGAGCCACCGTGCGATCGATCCAGGTCACCGCCACCTGGAACTCGGCCCGTCGTATACGGGGCCCGCTGTCGGTGCCGACCGGCAGACTGGGGGCATGGCGAAGCAGCTGGGGGCGAAGCCCCGTATCGGACTCCTCGGCACCGGCCCCTGGGCCGCCCGCACGCACGCGCCCGCGCTCGCCGGGCATCCGGGCGTCGAGTTCAGCGGGGTGTGGGGCAGACGCCCCGAGGCGGCCGCCGAGCTCGCCGTCGCGTCCGGCACGCGCGCGTACGAGGACGTGGACGCCCTCTTCGACGCCAGCGACGCCGTCGCCCTCGCCCTCCCGCCGGACGTCCAGGCCCCGCTCGCGGTCCGGGCGGCGGCGGCCGGCTGCCACGTCCTGCTCGACAAGCCGGTCGCGACGACGGTGGCCCTCGCCCGCGAGGTGACCGAGGCGGTCGAGGCGGCCGGGGTCGCCTCCGTGGTCTTCTGCACCCTGCGGTTCGCGGAGCCGACGGCCCGCTGGATCGACGAGCAGGCGGCGGCGGGCGGCTGGTTCCTGGGCGAGGCCCACTGGCTGGGTTCGCTGTACGGCCCCGGCTCCACCAGCGCGTACGCCGCCTCGCCCTGGCGGCGGGAGAAGGGCGGCCTCTGGGACGTCGGCCCGCACGTCCTCTCCGTCTACCTGCCGGTCCTCGGCGACGTCACCGAGATCACCGCCGCGCCGGGCCCGGACGACACCCACCACCTGGTGCTGCGGCACGGCTCGGGGGCGAGCAGCACGGCCACGCTCACCCTGAGCGCACCCCCGGAGGCGGCGGAGGCGGCCCTCACCCTGCACGGCACCCGGGGCCGGGCCGAGATGCCCCGCTGGGACGGCGCGGTGGGGGCGTTCGGCGCGGCCGTGGACGCCCTCGTCACGGCGGCCCGCACCGGCACGCCCCACCCCTGCGACGCCCGCTTCGGCCTGCGGCTCACGGAGATCCTGACGGAGGCGGAACGGCGTGCGGCCCGCGGCTGACGACCACGGGGGGCCGCCGCCCGCCGCCGTCCCGCCCCCGCCCGGCACCGGCCGGCCGGACCTCCGCGTCGTCACCCCCGCCGACTGGCCCCTGTGGCGTGCCGCCCGCATCGCCTCGCTCACCGCCTCGCCCGAGGCGTTCAAGGCGCGGCTCGCCGACTGGGAGCGCGGCGGCGAGGAGCAGTGGCGGGCCCGGTTCGAGGACCCGGCCGCGTACGGCGTGCTCGCGGTGCTCGGCGCGCGGGCCGTCGGGCTCGCGGCCGGGCTTCCCGCGGCCGACGGCGTACCGGAACTGCGTTCCGTCTGGGTCGCGCCCGAGGCCCGCGGACAGGACCTGGCGGCGGGCCTGATCGCGTCCGTCGAGACCTGGGCGCTCGGCACCGGGGCCGGAACCCTCCGGCTCTCCGTCCTCGTGGCGAACGTCCGGGCCGTCGCGCTGTACGAGCGCCTCGGTTACGCGCCGGCGGACCGCACGGGCCGGGAACTGGTCATGACGAAACCCCTGCGGCCCCGGGCGTCCCGTCGTCGCCGTCCATGAGGTCCCGTACGCCCGTCAGGAACCGCCGCACCCCCCGGGTCTCCTCCTCCGTGAAGCCGCCGAGCAGCGCCACCGTCCCGTCGATGAGCGGTCCGAAGTGGGCGCGGCCCAGCTCCTTCGCCCGGTCCTCGACGGTGAGCAGCACGCGCCGCCGGTCCCTGGCGTCGCGCGAGCGGGCCACGTGGCCGAGCCGTTCGAGCCGGTCGACGACGGCGGTCGTGCCGGCCGAGTTGAGGCCGAGGCGCTCACCCAGCCATCCGGCCGTCGCGTCCGTGCCGGCGCGTTCGGCGTCGAGGAGGCAGATGAGGGCCCGTACGTCCGTGGGGTGCATGCCGTTGCGCGTGGCGAACTCGGCCTGCCGCAGGCCGTATTCGACCGTGACCTCGCGCAGCAGATGAAAGATGCGCATCTCCGGTGACTCGGCCACCGCGACCTCCTATTATCTCGCTGAGCGAGAGTATCGCCGAACGTGATTCTCGCTGAACGTGATTCTCGACAAACGAGAGGACTCGCGCCATGCCCCGTGCTCTGTCCCACGCCGGCGAAACGGACTTCGCCGCCGCCTACGACGCGGTCCTCGCCCAGTGGCCCCGGCCCACCGCCACCTCGGAACTCCGCACCCCGCACGGCACCACCCACGTCCTCCACCACGGCCCCGAGGACGGCCCGCCCGTCCTCCTCCTGCCCAGCGGCGGGTCCACCGCCGCCTCCTGGGGTGCGACGGCCGCCTCGCTCGGCGCGACGCACCGGCTCCACGCCGTCGATCTCGCCGGCGGCCCCGGGCACAGCCGGTCCGACGGCCTCCCGATCCGTACGGCCGCCGACCTGAGGACCTGGCTCGACGCCGTGCTCGACGGCCTCGGGCTCGCCTCCGCGGCCTTCCTCGGCCACTCGTACGGGGCGTGGATCGCGCTCCGGTACGCCCTCGCGGCCCCCGACCGCACCGACCGCCTGGTCCTCCTCGACCCGACCGGCTGCTTCGCCGGCTTCCGTCCGGCGTACCTCCTGCACGCCCTGCCCATGCTGCTGCGCCCGAGCGCCGCACGGGCCGAGGCCTTCCTGACCTGGGAGACCGGCGGCGCGGAACACGACCGGGTGCTGCGGCGCCTCGACGCCCTCGCGGCGGAACAGCCCCGGCAGAGCCCGGTCACGGGCCCGCGCCCGACCCCCGCCGAGCTGGCCGCGCTGCGGCCCCCGGCGCTGCTGTTCTTCGCCGGGCAGAGCCGCGTCCACGACGCGCGGCGGGTGGCCGACCGGGCGCGGGCGACCGTCCCCGGCGTCATGACGGAGACCCTGCCGGCCGCGACCCACCACACGCTCCCGGAGGGCCTGCCGCCCGCCGCGCTGACCCGGATCGCGGCCTTCCTGAAGGGCTGAAGGGACCGAGGTCGGCGGCTCGGCGCGTCCTGAAGGGCCGGCGTCAGCGGGACAGCGCGTCCCGCACGGCCTCCTCGCTGCGGCCGACGACGGCGGTGCCGTCCTCGGCCGTGATGATGGGCCGCTGGATCAGCTTGGGGTGCTGGGAGAGCGCCTCGATCCACCGCTCGCGGCCGGCCTCGTCCCGGGGCCAGTCCTTCACACCGAGCTCCTTGGCGATGTCCTCGCCGGTCCGCGTGATGTCCCACGGTTCGAGCCCGAGCCGCTTCAGCACCTCCCGGATCTCCTCCGGCGTCGGCACGTCCTCCAGGTAGCGGCGCACGGTGTAGTCGGCGCCCTCGGCATCGAGAAGGGTGAGGGCGCTGCGACACTTGGAACAGGCGGGATTGATCCAGATCTCCATGCCCCACACGGTACCCGCACGGCACCCCCCACGGCCCTCGCCACCACCCCCCAAACCCCACCTGGCCAGGGGCGATTGTCAGTGGGGGTCTCTAAAATAGGGGGTGAAGGTGAGGGTCCCGGGGAGGGCCCGCACCCCACCGTTCGCCAGGAGGTAGCCCATGGCTCTCGCCGTGATCCGGACGCCGTCCCTCGAACCCTGGAAGCCGCTCCAGAAGAAGCCGCTCCCCGCGGGCCGCCCCCGCGAGTGGTACGTGTCGCACAACCGCCGCCTGAAGGCCATGCGCCTCGCGATCGCCCTTCTCGACGCGGGCGTCTACGTCCCGTCGAAGGCCACGGACGCGACGATACGCACCACGGCCGAGAGCATCGGAATCCACCCGCCCTCCGACACCACCTGCCGCATGGTCCGAGCCCTGATCCGCTACGGCCGCTGACGCGGCGGGGGCGCCGCCCGACCCGGACCGGGCCGGGCGACGCCCCCGTACGGTCCCGCCCGCTACCAGGCCACCGGCAGGCGTTCCGGAAGCCGCTTCATGAAGTTGGTGCGCCACACCAGCTGCTCGACCGGCACCGCGAGCCGCAGCCCCGGCAGCCGGTCGAGGAGCGTCTCCAGGGCGATCTCGGCGTGCCGCTTGCCGAGGGCCGTCGCCGGGCAGTAGTGCGACCCGCCGCCGAAGGAGAGGTGCTCGCCGGCGTTCTCCCGGTCCGGCCGGAAGGCCAGCGGGTCGGGGAAGCGCTCGGGATCGTGGTTCGCCGCCTCCACGAGCACGAGGACCAGTTCACCGGCCCGTACGTCGACGTCGCCGAGCCGTACGTCCTCCAGGGCGACCCGGGGCAGCCCGTCGCCGATCGACAGGTTCACCCGCAGCAGCTCGTCCATCGCCCCGGCGACCCCGCCGGCGGTCAGCGCCTCCCGCACGTCCGGCCGGGTCAGCACCGACACCAGCGCCATCGTCAGGAACCCGGCGGTGGAGATCACCCCGGCCCCGAACAGCGTCACGCCCACCGTCGCCAGCATCTCGTCCGTCAGATGCGCGTAGTCGGGGTCCTCGCGCAGCGCCGCGAGCTCCGCCATCAGCCCGCCGGTCGCCGGATCGTCGAGCCGCTCCGTCATGTACGCGATGTCCCGGTCCCAGTTCAGCCGGGCCGCCTCGATCTCGCGCGGCGCGTTCATGAAGGCGACGTCCAGACTGCGCAGCAGCCGCGGCCCGTCCTCCTCCGGGATGCCCAGCATCCGGCAGTGCAGCCCCGACGAGTACGGGTCGGCGTAGCCGCCCCGCAGCTCGCCGGGCGCCCCCTCGGCGACGAGCGCGTCCACCAGGGACGCGGCCCGCGCCCGCAGCCACTCCTCCAGGCCGGGCGCCTTCGGGTTGATCGCCTTCATGACGGCCTTGCGCAGCCCGGCCCCGGTGATGTTGCCCATGTTGTTCACGACGTGCGGCGGGATCGTCAGCGCGTACTGCCGCGGCGCCCCCGGCGCCGAGGTGTCCTTCAGGCTGAACCTCTGGTCCTCCAGGACGAACCTGCACAGCTCGTACGAGGAGACCAGCCAGGCCTCGGCCCCGGCGATCGTGCGGACCTTCCTGACCGGCTCGGCGCGCAGTCCGGCGATCTCGGCGGGCAGCCGGGTCCCGTCCCAGTCGAAGGGGAACGCGGGCAGGGCGCTCGTGGTGACGGTGCTCATGCGGAGACTCCTTCGACGGGCGTGAGGATGCCGTGGCCCTGGTTGCGCGAGGCCCGGAGCCCGGACCCCCGCCCGTACAGCAGATCGGCCAACGGCAGGGCCTGGTGGTAGCAGTTGAGCGAGGACGGCACCCCGAGGATCGCGGGCGTGTCCAGGAACAGCGGCACCTCGGCGCAGATGTACGCCCGGCACACCTCCCGCTGCCGCTCGTCGGTCACCTGCCCGGGCGCCAGCTTCCCGGCCAGGAAGATCCCGGTCAGCGCGTCGCAGGTCTCCCGCACCACCGGGTCCGCCGCCACCGCGTCGAGCACCGTGCGGTGCAGCTCCCGGTAGGCCGGCACGTCCTCGAACTCCGACATCCCGCGGGCCCGGACCCGTACCCCCGCGGGATCGGCCTCCGCCACGGCCGCTCCGACCTTGGCCCGCACCCCCCGCAGGTTCTTCACGGCCTTCCGCCGCGCCTCGTCGGCCCCGTACCCGAGCGCCTCGTACATGTCGGCGACATGCAGATCGGTGTAGACGAGATCGACCTGATCGAAGTGGTCCAAGCCCCAGCGCGTCAGCTCGCGCAGCCGCTGGGCGGTGAAATAACTGTTCCCCGGGGAGACGCCGATGACCACGTGCGCGCCCTCGTCGGCGATGACGCGGCAGTGATCGGTGTACGGCTGGAGTCGGAGCGTCTCGGCAGGGGCGAAAGCCGCCTGAGTCACGTAGGCAGTCCTCATCGCGCCAGCTAGTCCCAGCGGAGCCCTGTGCTCCGGGTGTGGCGGCAGCGA
The DNA here is from genome assembly GCF_014203895.1 of Streptomyces nymphaeiformis. Lineage (GTDB taxonomy): Bacteria > Actinomycetota > Actinomycetes > Streptomycetales > Streptomycetaceae > Streptomyces > Streptomyces nymphaeiformis. Next base: position 882,896 of record NZ_JACHJY010000001.1, read on the forward strand.
CGACGACACGCTATCGACCAGTCGCGGAGAGTGAACCCTCTACCCACGGGTACGGGCGATAGTTCGTCAGCTGTTCACACCTCCGTGATCTTGGCCGGAAACGACGAGGCCCGCCGCCCCCTCGAAGGGGGCGACGGGCCTCGTCAGACGAGCGGCTTCGATTTAGAGGTCGAAGTAGAGCTCGAACTCGTGCGGGTGCGGGCGCAGCTGGATCGGGGCGATCTCGTTGGTGCGCTTGTAGTCGATCCAGGTCTCGATGAGGTCCGCGGTGAAGACGCCGCCGGCCTGGAGGTACTCGTTGTCGGCCTCGAGGGCGTTGAGGACGGCCTCCAGGTTGGTCGGGACCTGCTGGACGTTCGCGTGCTCCTCGGGAGCGAGCTCGTACAGGTCCTTGTCGATCGGCTCCGCCGGCTCGATCTTGTTCTTGATGCCGTCGAGGCCCGCGAGGAGCAGCGCCGAGAAGGCGAGGTACGGGTTCGAGGACGGGTCCGGCGCGCGGAACTCGACGCGCTTGGCCTTCGGGTTCGAGCCCGTGATCGGGATGCGCATGGCGGCGGAGCGGTTGCGCTGCGAGTACACCATGTTGACCGGGGCCTCGAAGCCCGGGACCAGGCGGTGGTACGAGTTCACCGTCGGGTTGGTGAAGGCGAGCAGCGACGGGGCGTGCTTGAGGATGCCGCCGATGTAGTAGCGGGCGGTGTCCGAGAGGCCCGCGTAACCCGTCTCGTCGTAGAACAGCGGCTCGCCGTTCGCCCACAGCGACTGGTGGACGTGCATGCCCGAGCCGTTGTCGCCGAAGATCGGCTTCGGCATGAAGGTCGCGGTCTTGCCGTTCCGCCAGGCGACGTTCTTGATGATGTACTTGAACAGCATCAGGTCGTCGGCCGAGGCCAGCAGCGTGTTGAACTTGTAGTTGATCTCGGCCTGGCCGGCGGTGCCGACCTCGTGGTGCTGGCGCTCGACCTGCAGGCCGACGTTCTCCAGCTCCAGGGACATCTCCGAGCGCAGGTCGGCGAAGTGGTCGACCGGCGGGGCCGGGAAGTAGCCGCCCTTGTAGCGGACCTTGTAGCCGCGGTTGTTCTCCTCCGCACCGGTGTTCCAGGCGCCGGCCTCGGAGTCGATGTGGTAGAAGCCCTGGTTCGCGGAGGTCTCGAAGCGGACCGAGTCGAAGACGTAGAACTCGGCCTCGGGACCGAAGTAGGCGGTGTCGGCGATGCCGGTGGAGGCGAGGTACGCCTCGGCCTTCTTCGCGATGTTCCGCGGGTCGCGGCTGTAGGCCTCGCCCGTGATCGGGTCGTGGATGAAGAAGTTGATGTTCAGCGTCTTGTCGCGGCGGAAGGGGTCCACGCGGGCCGTCGACAGGTCGGCGCGGAGCGCCATGTCGGACTCGTGGATGGCCTGGAAACCGCGGATCGACGAGCCGTCGAAGGCGAGCTCCTCGGACGGGTCGAACGCCGTCGCGGGGATCGTGAAGTGCTGCATCACGCCCGGAAGGTCACAGAACCGGACGTCGACCATCTTGACGTCGTTGTCCTTGATGAACTTCTGGACCTCGTCGGCGTTCTGGAACCCGTTGTTCTGGGACATCCAACTCCTCCTACTCCCGGCCCGGGGAGGGGCGGGGTTGCAGCTCGGTCATGCGGCCAGTGCGGTGGCACACGCTGGACCCGACCATAGGCAGACGGGATTTCTCAAGCATGACCCAATTGTTTCGTCGAAGTTAACCGGCCCGGCTGCTGTTCCGCCTCTCCGGCGCCGTACCCGCACCCGGGCCGAAGTGATCAAAAACGGGCACAGTACCGTGGTCGGGTGGACAACAGGCAAGCACTCGGATCTTGGCTCTCCGGACCCCGCGCGGCGGCCGAGGACGCAGGCGTCGACTTCGGCTACCGCGGCGAGCAGCTCGGGCTGCCCGAGGCCGGCCCCGGCTCGATCGCCCGCCCCGGGCGGCGCCTCGGCGCCCTCGCCGTCGACTGGGCCCTCTGCATGCTGATCGCATACGGCCTGATCACCCACGGCTACAACCAGGCCACGGGCAACTGGGCGCTCCTCATCCTGTTCGTCCTGAGCGTCCTGACGGTCGGCACCGTCGGCTCGACGCCCGGCAAGCGGCTCTTCGGCCTGCGCGTCGTCTCCGCGAACGGCGGCCGCCTCGGCCTGTTCCGCGTGCTGATCCGCTCCCTGCTCGTCTGCCTCGCCATCCCGGCCCTCATCTGGGACCGCGACGGCCGCGGCCTCCACGACCGCCTCTCCGCGGCCGTCCAGGTCCGCATCTGAAACACGGATACGAGAAAGGCCCCGGACCGCACGGTCCGGGGCCTTTCTCGTCAGGTCGGGTGTCAGCGCGTCTTTCCGCCGCGCGGCATCCGCATGCCCTTCGGCATCGGACCCTTCGGCAGCGGCATGTTGCTCATGAGGTCGCCCATCGCCCGCAGCCGGTCGTTGGCCGCGGTCACCTGCGGGCCCGTGAGCACGCGGGGCATCTTGAGCATGGTCGTACGGATCTTCTTCAGCGGCACCTGGCCCTCGCCGTCGCCGACGATGATGTCGTGCACCGGCACGTCCACCACGACGCGGCTCATCCGCTTCTTCTCGGCCGCCAGCAGGGTCTTCACCCGGTTCGGGTTGCCCTCGGCCACCAGGACGATGCCCGCCCGGCCGACCGCGCGGTGCACGACGTCCTGGCTGCGGTTCATCGCGACCGCGGGGGTCGTCGTCCAGCCGCGCCCGACGTTCTGCAGCACCGCCGCGGCAGCGCCCGGCTGGCCCTCCATCTGCCCGAAGGCCGCGCGCTCGGCACGCCGCCCGAAGACGATGGCCGCCGCGAGCAGACCCAGGACGAAGCCCAGGATGCCCAGGTAGACCGGATGACCGATGAGGAAGCCGATCGCGAGGAGGACACCGAGTACGCCGATGCCCACGCCCGCGACGACGAGACCGACCTTCGGGTCGGCCTTCCGGGTCATCTGGTACGTGAGGGCGATCTGCTTCAGTCGCCCGGGGTTCGCAGCGTCAGCGCTGCTCGTGTTTGCCTTCCTCGCCATGTCCTGAAGTTTACGTGGCCCGGGAAGCCCGGCCCGACGCGACCTCCATCACGTGCTGGGCCTCCACCCGGTCCTTGGCGCGGCGGCGGTCCTCCAGGACGGAGTTCCAGGCGTTGCGCCGCGCGGTGCGCTGGCCGGCGCCCAGGAGCAGGGCCTCCACGGCCTTCAGGGCGTCGGTGACGGACGGGATCGCGCTGACGCGGACATGCGTCGATGCGGCCGGCATGCGGGGTCCTCCCTCGATTGCGGGTGAGACGAGGTGGGGGGTGTGAGCGAGTGGTGGCGGTGAGTGAAACCAGGCTCACAGATCGGTGTTACCAGGGCGTGACCCGGTGGTCAAACACTGATGAAACGTTGATGCGGCCATGTGGAGGACCCCGCGGACGCCGAAGCGGCCCGTACGCCCCCGCTGAGCTGCGGAGGCGTACGGGCCGCGCCGAATGTGGCCTCTACTGGCCGGTAACTGCTTGTGCTCGGATTCACACGGTCCCGGGACGGACTCAGACCGCCTGCGTCGCGTTGTCGACCGCGCCGCGCTTCTCGATCGCCTGCTGGTACAGCCGGCCCGCGCGGTACGAGGAGCGGACCAGCGGGCCCGACATCACGCCGGAGAAGCCGATCGCGTCGGCTTCCTCCTTGAGCTCCACGAACTCCTGCGGCTTCACCCAGCGCTCCACGGGGTGGTGCCGGACCGACGGGCGCAGGTACTGCGTGATCGTGATGAGCTCGCAGCCCGCGTCGTGCAGCTGCCGCAGCGCCTCGCTGATCTCCTCGCGGGTCTCGCCCATGCCGAGGATCAGGTTGGACTTCGTGACCAGACCGTAGTCGCGGGCCTGGGTGATGACGTCCAGGGAGCGCTCGTAGCGGAAGCCCGGACGGATCCGCTTGAAGATCCGCGGGACGGTCTCGACGTTGTGCGCGAAGACCTCGGGGCGGGAGTCGAAGACCTCCTTGAGGAGCTCCGGCACCGCGTTGAAGTCGGGGGCGAGCAGCTCGACCTTGGTGCGGCCCTCGGCGCGCTCCGCCGTCTGCTGGTGGATCTGGCGCACGGTCTCGGCGTACAGCCAGGCACCGCCGTCCTCCAGGTCGTCGCGCGCGACGCCCGTGATGGTGGCGTAGTTCAGGTCCATCGTGACGACCGACTCGCCGACGCGGCGGGGCTCGTCGCGGTCGAGCGCCTCGGGCTTGCCCGTGTCGATCTGGCAGAAGTCGCAGCGCCGGGTGCACTGGTCACCGCCGATGAGGAAGGTCGCCTCGCGGTCCTCCCAGCACTCGAAGATGTTGGGACAGCCCGCCTCCTGGCAGACCGTGTGCAGGCCCTCGCTCTTCACGAGGCCCTGCATCTTCGTGTACTCCGGACCCATCTTCGCGCGGGTCTTGATCCACTCGGGCTTGCGCTCGATGGGGGTCTGGGCGTTCCGGACCTCCAGGCGCAGCATCTTGCGTCCGTCGGGGGCGACTGCGGACACATCGGCTCCTGTAGCTTCGATTCTTCGGCGCACACCAGGGTACGCCCGTTGCTTCCATGCCTTGCTCTACGCGTGGCCAACCTGTGGCCAGAGCCCGGCATTCCTCAGGCCGAGGCCCGTTCCACCTCACGCGGCTTGAGGTCCGCGTTCTCCAGCACGTCCCGCAGGTGCTTCTCGACGACCGGGAGCACCTCCTCGATCGTGAGGTCCCGGCCCAGCTCGTTCGCGAGCGAGGCCACGCCGGCGTCCCGGATGCCGCACGGGATGATCCGGTCGAACCAGGTGTTGTCCGGGTTCACGTTGAGCGCGAAGCCGTGCATGGTGACGCCCTTGGCGACCCGGATGCCGATCGCGGCGAGCTTCCGGTCCTCGCGGCGCTGGCCGGCGTTGGACGGGGCGTACTCGGGGCCGTTCAGGCGCGGGTCGAACTCCTCGTCCGTGAGGCGCGGGTCGAAGTCCAGGGACAGCCCGCCGAACGACGGCCGCTGCTCGACGGGGTCGCCGAGGACCCAGACGCCGCTGCGGCCCTCGACCCGCGTCGTCTCCACGCCGAACTCGGCGGCCGTACGGATCAGGGCCTCCTCCAGGCGGCGCACGTGCGCGACGACGTCCACCGGGCGGGGCAGCTTCATGATCGGATAGCCGACCAGCTGGCCCGGACCGTGCCAGGTGATCTTGCCGCCGCGGTCCACGTCCACCACCGGCGTCCCGTCCAGCGGCCGCTCGCTCTCCTGCGTGCGCCGGCCGGCCGTGTAGACCGGCGGATGCTCCACCAGCAGGCAGGTGTCGTCGATCTCGTCGGCGAACCGCGCGGCGTGCACCTCGCGCTGCTTGTCCCAGGCCACCTGGTAGTCGACGGCTTCCCCGCCGAACCCAAGGCGGACGAATCGCAGCTCACTCACGGCCATGCCTCCTCCTGGGTGCCGCGGACGGGGACCGGGGATCATCCCGGGCCGGCTCGGCACCATGCGTCATTCGCGCCCATGCCACTGTACGGCGGCGCCGGGGACACCCCTCCGGCAGGTGGACGGGGGCGCCTACGTCAGCGATGCCGTCAATCCTCACACGATCGGATGAATGTGGGGCGAAGGTGGCGGTACGGGCCGTGGAGACCGCTAAATTCACGCCGTTCCATGAGGGTCCGACGGGGCTGCCGCCCGGACCCGGAAGGCAGGAGACCGCACAGCTGATGACGGAACGACCACCGCAGCGCATCCCGAACCGCCAGCTCGCCGCGCTCATCGCCGAAGCCGGCTTCTCCAACGCGGGGCTCGCCAGACGGGTCGACCAGCTCGGTCTGGAACACGGCCTCGACCTGCGGTACGACAAGACCTCCGTGACCCGCTGGCTCCGCGGACAGCAGCCGCGCGGCACCACCCCCGCCCTCATCGCCGAGGTCTTCACCCGCCGCCTCGGCCGCCGCCTCTCCGCCCAGGACCTCGGCCTCGACGCCTGCGCGCCCGTCTACGCGGGCCTGGAGTTCGCCGCCACCCCCGAGGAGGCCGTCGACATCGTCAGCGGCCTGTGGCGCAAGGACTCCGGCAGCCACGCCGAACTCCGCAAGATCGCCTTCACCCCGGCCGGCCTCGTCGTCCCCAGCCGCGACTGGCTCATCGGCCGCGCCGACGACCGGGTCGCCCGCGGCGAGCCCGCCCCCGCCGCGCCCCGCGCCTCCGCGGCGCCCGCCGGGGTGCCCCCGCAGGACCCCCGGGTCCCGCCCCAGGGCCGCTTCTCCGTCCCCCGCCAGCGCGGTACGGACCGGGGCCCCGGCCAGCGGGTCTCCAGCGGCGACATCGCCGCCCTCCGCTCCGTCGGCGAGCTCTTCCGCACCCTCGACCACGCCTACGGCGGAGGCCACGCCCGCCAGGCCCTCGTCCGCTACCTGGAGCACGAGGCCGAGCCCATGCTGCGCGGCACGTACGGGGAGTCCACCGGCCGCCGCCTCTTCGCCGCCGCCGCCGACCTCACCCGGCTCGCCGGCTGGACCTCGTACGACATCGCCGCCCACGGGCTCGCCCAGCGGTACTTCGTCCAGGCGCTGCGTCTCGCCCAGGCCGCCGGGGACCGGGCCTACGGCTCGTACGTGCTCCTCACCATGAGCTGCCAGGCCGTCTACCTCGGCCACGGCCGGGAGGCCGTGCAGCTCGCCCGGGTCGCCCAGCAGGGCGTCGGCCCCGCCGCGCCGCCCGTCGTCCAGGCGATGCTCCACGCCGTCGAGGCGCGGGGCCACGCGGTCCTCGGCGAGGCGCGGGCCTGCAGCGCGTCCCTCGTCCGCGCGGAACGGGCCCTGGAAGCGGCCCGGCCCGGCGACGAGGTCCCGTACTGGGCCCGCCACTTCGACGAGGCGCAGCTCGCCGACGAGCTCGGGCACTGCCACCGGGACCTCCAGCAGTACCGGCCCGCCGCGCAGCACGCCGAACGCGCCCTCCAGCTCCGGGCGCCCGGCTACGCCCGCAGCCGCCTCTTCTGCCGGGTCGTCCTGGCCACCTCCCGCCTGGCCCTGGGGGAACTGGACCAGGCGTGCGCGCTGGGCGCGGAGGCGGCGCAGCAGGCGTCGGAGATGCGGTCGGCTCGTGCGGTCGAGTACGTCCGGGACTTCGAGCGCCGGCTGGAGCCGTACCGGGACGCGGCGGCGGCCCGCACGTACCGGGACCGGGTCGCGGCCCTGGGCTGACACCGCCCACCCCCGTGCGGGCCCGCGCCCCGCCCGTGTGGGCAATCGTCCCGCAGGGGCGAGGGGGTCCCCCCTGCTCGAGCGAAGCCGAGAGCTCGGGGGAGGGTGGGCACACGGGACGGTGCCCTCAGCGGCGCCTCCGCGTTCCGCGCCTGGACCCGCACCATCTGCGGCGGCGCACAACGGGGTGCGGGTCAGGGCGCGGGAGCCTCTGGCGCCGGCAAGGGCGCCGTCCGTTGTGCCCACCCGTTCCGCCCCAGCGGAACGATTGCCCACAACGGGCGGCGGGCGCGGAACGCATGCCCACAACGGCGGGGTCAGGCCGCGTTGTCTGCCGCCCGGGGCTGGTGGGGGATCCTCAGGTCCGTCAGGAGGGCGTTCGTGGCTCGGTGGGCCGAGGCGAGGGCGCCCTGGGGGGTGCTCACGTCCCGGTGGTCGCCGCATACGTACAGCCCCGCCAGGAGCCGGACCGAGCGGTGGGCGTCGTGCGGGGGCGGCATCGAGGGGACCGCGTCGGGGGTGTGGTGGAGGGCGAGGAGCTCCCAGTCGTCCGTCGACGTGCCGTACAACGTGGCGAGGTGCTTGCGGACCCGCCGCTCCGTGTCGTCCGGCGGCGTGCCGAGGACCGTGGAGGTGACGAGCGCCCGCCCGGCCGGGGCCCGGGACGGGTCGACCGCGCTCATGACCGCCGTGTGGGCGACCGGCCCGCCGGGGTCGGACTCCAGGAGCAGGGTGGGGTCCGCACACGGCGCCACGGGAGCCGTGTGGTGCAGGACCGTGACCGGGTGGAAGGCGGGGACCCGCAACCCCGGCAGCAGGGACGCCGCCGTACGCGCCCCCGTGGCCAGCAGGACGGAACGACAGCCGATGACGCCGTGGTCGGCCGTCGTGACCCGGGAGACCGACACGTCCGTGACCCGGACCCCCGTGCGGACCGTGCCCGGCGGCAGCGCGGCGGCGAGCCGTTCGGGGAGCGCCGCCGAGCCGCCCTCGGGGACGGCCGGCCGCCCCCGGGCGAACGCGCGGAGCGCCAGGTCCGCCTGACGGCTGGACGTGCCGAGGTCCGGGTCGGCGAGGAGCGCGGCGAGCAGCGGCCGCAGCACCCCCTGGACCGTGCGGGCGGGGAGCCTCGCGGTCAGGGCCTCCCGGGCGGTCCGCTCGGGCCGGGCGAGCAGCCGCGCGGTCGGCGTCGCGGCGAGCCGGACGAGGGAGGCGCCGAGCCGCGCCTGGTCGAGCGAGGCGGCCGGATTGCGGGGGGCGCTCGCGAGGGCGCGCGCCACGCTGAACGCTCCCCCCACGCCACGGTGGACCCCGCCGCCCCGCTGGCCGGGCGTCCGCCGCGGGTGCGGGACGCCCCACCGCGCGTACCGCCCGTCGCTGTGCACGAGCACCCCGGGGGCGAACGGACGCAGCGGAAGGCCGGCGAGCCCCGGCGTGGCCCGGAGTTCCTCGGACGAGAGGGTGGGCAGCGGGCCCGTACGGTCGAGCCGGAATCCGTCGACGAGGTCGGTGGCCAGCCGGCCGCCGACCCGCGGTTCCGCCTCCAGGACGGCGACGGCGAGCCCGGCGCCGGTCAGCCGGTGCGCGGCCGCGAGCCCCGCGATCCCGGCTCCTACGATGACGACGTCGACGGCCTCCACGACGTCCCTGTGCTGTGCGCTACTTGCGGTACTGAGCACGTGCCCCTCCCCAGGTCGGCGCGCCGGTGGGAGGCCTTATGCCCCCAACGGGCCCCCGGAATGCCCAAGTTCGCGTTCGTATCGAACGCTGGGCCTCGACAGTGGGCGTCGAGCCTAGGCAGCGCCGGGCGGGAAGTCGGCCCGCGCGCGGCGGGGTGCACGCAGCACGGGGGAGCGCAGGGGCCCGGGTTACCGCAGCGCCGCGCGGATCGAGTCGTCGATCGTCGGGAAGGCGAAGTCGAAACCGGTCTCCAACAGGCGCCCCGGCAGCACCCGCTGACTGCCCAGCACGTCCGCCGCGAAGTCGCCGAGGACGGCCTTCAGGGCGGGCGCCGGCACGGTGAAGAGCGTCGGGCGGTGCAGGACCCGGCCCATCGCCGCCGTCACCTCGCGGTTGGTGACGGGGTCGGGGGCCGTCAGGTTCACCGGGCCCGAGAGGGACGGGGTGTCGACGAGGTGGCGCAGGGCGGCGACCTCGTCGTGGAGGGAGATGTACGACCAGTACTGCCGGCCGTCGCCCATCCGCCCGCCGAGCCCCGCGCGGAAGACGGGGAAGAGCCGGCCCCAGGCGCCGCCCTCACGGGCCACGACCAGGCCGGTGCGGGCGTAGGTGACGCGGATGCCGGCCTCTTCGGCGGGGGCGGCCGCGGCCTCCCACTCCACGCAGACCGAGGGCAGGAAGCCCGTGCCGGCGGGGGCGCTCTCGTCCACCGCGCGGGTGCCGGTGTCCCCGTACCAGCCGAGTGCCGTGCCGCAGACCAGCGCCTCCGGCGGGGCGGCGAGGGAGGCGAGCGCCTGGGCGATCGCCGTCGTGCCGAGGACCCGGCTGTCCCGGATCTCCTTCTTGTACGCCTCGTTCCAGCGGCGCTCGCCGACGCCGGCGCCCGCCAGGTGCACGACGGCGTCGACGCCGACGAGCCCGGCGGCGTCCACGTACAGCCGCTTCGGGTCCCATTCGACCTCGTCGGCGGTACGGGCCGGGCGGCGGACGAGGCGGAGGACGTCGTGGCCGTCGGCGCGCAGGGAGCGGACCAGGGCCGAGCCGATGAGTCCGGAGGCGCCGGTGACGGCGACGCGCTTGCGGGTGGCGGAACGCTGCATGGTCACCATCCTGCCCTCCCCGGCGGGTGCGTGGCACAGTGGCCGTCATGATCGTGCCGGAGACGCAGATACGCATACGCACCGCCGTGCAGGACGACGACGCCGCGCTCTCGGAGCTCGACCGGGCCACCTGGTCGACCCTCCACGCCGTGCTGCCCGCCCCGGAGCCGGGCGCGCCCTTCTTCGACGAGCGGCACGTGCCGGAGCACTACCTCGTGGCGGTGGCCGGCGGGGCGGTCGTCGGGTACGTCCGGGTGGTGCCGCCGACCCCGCTCGCCGCCACCGCGCACGTCCGCCAGGTCCAGGGCCTCGCCGTCGCCGGGTCCGCCCGGGGCAAGGGCGTCGCCCGGGCGCTGCTGCGGGCCGCGATGGACCGGGCCCGGGAGGAGGGCGCCGTCCGGATCACCCTGCGGGTCCTCGGGCACAACGCGCCGGCCCGCGCGCTCTACGCCTCCGAGGGCTTCCGGGTCGAGGGCGTGCTGCCGGGGGAGATGTTCCTCGACGGGGCGTACGTGGACGACGTCCTGATGGGCCGCTCGCTACTCGCCTGACGCGTCCCGCAACAGCCGCATCCCGCCCATGAGTTCGCGCAGGCAGCGGACCGCGAGGGCGGCCGGTGCGCCGTCTCCGTGCTCCGGCGCGTCCGTCTCCGCCCAGCTCTCCAGGGCGATCCGGATCGCGTCGGTGGCCGCCGCCGCCGCGAGGCGCACCTCCAGCGGGTCGGCGTCCGGTCCGGCGAGCCCGGCGACGACCTCGCGCAGCCGCTCCTCGGACTCCTGGTTGACCCGGTACCAGACGGCCCGGAGGGCGGGGTCCTCGGCGGCGGCCCGCAGGAGTCCGCGCGTCCAGCGCAGGCCCTCCGTGTCGGCCGCGCTCGCAGGGGTGAGCGACGCGGCGATCGAGCGCTCCAGGGCCTCGGGCACGCCGGCGCCCGGTTCGGTCGCGGCGAGGAGGGCCCGCCAGCGGTCGGCTCCGCCGGAGAGGAGCGGGGCGACGGCGTCCTGCTTGGACCGGAAGTAGCGGTAGAAGGTGCGCAGGGCGACGCCGGACCGCTGGGCGATCTCCTCGGCCGTGGTGCCGTCGGGGCCGCGCTCGGTGAAGAGCTCGGCGGCGGCGCGGGCGATGTCCAGCTGGGTGGCGGCCTTGCGGCGCTCCGTCAGCGAGGGGAGCGAGGGGGTGGGGGGCGTGGCGCCCACGGGCTTGGTGCTCACCCACGAAGCGTACGCCTGCGGCTGTCGAAGATGCATGACGTGCAAGTGTGGCAAAACGTGCCACTCAGGCGTACGGTGTCGGTACCCCCGGAAAGCTTGACATCGAGAGGTTGTCGACATGAACCAGCTGACTCGTTACGAAGGACGCCGCGCCCTCATCACCGGCGGCGGCTCCGGCATCGGCCAGGCCACCGTCCTGCGCATGCTCGCCGAGGGCGGCCGGGTCGTCGCCGCCGACATCAGCGAGGACGGCCTCAAGGACACCGTCGCCAAGGCCGGCGACGCCGCCGACCGCCTCACCACGCTCGTCGTGAACATCGGCGACGAGACCTCCGTACGCGAGGGCGTCGCCGCCGCCGTCGAGGCGCTCGGCGGCCTGGACGTGCTGGTCAACGCCGCCGGCATCCTCCGCTCCTCGCACACCCACGAGACCACCCTCGACTCCTTCGAGCAGGTCGTCCGGATCAACCTCACCGGCACCTTCCTGATGATCCGCGAGGCGATCCCGGCGCTCCTGGAGGGCGACGACTCCGCCGTCGTGAACTTCTCCTCCACCTCCGCGATGTTCGCCCACCCCTACATGGCGGCCTACGCGGCCAGCAAGGGCGGCATCCAGTCCATGACCCACGCGCTCGCCGCCGAGTACTCCAAGCAGGGCATCCGCTTCACCGCCGTCCAGCCCGGCTCCATCTCCTCCGGCATGACCGACGGCTCCGGCGCCTCCAGGCAGTCCCAGGGCCCCGGCCTGCCCGAGGACACCGACTGGTCCCTCTTCACCAAGCTCGCCCCGGCCCTCGGCCAGGGCTTCGCCGGCCCCGAGACCGTCGCCGGCGTCGTCGCGATGCTCGCCTCCGAGGACGGCCGGTTCATCACCGGCACCGAGGTCCGCATCGACGGCGGGACCCACTTCTGATGACCGTCGCCGAGGTCTTCCGCGGTCGCACCGCCGTCATCACGGGAGCGTCCTCCGGCATCGGCGCCGGCCTCGCCCGGCACGCCGCCGGGCTCGGCATGAAGCTGGTCCTCGCCGACATCGCCGCCGACCGCCTCGCCGAGTTCGCCGGCGAGCTGTCCGCCACCGGGGCCGAGGTCACCGCCGTCGTCACCGACGTCGCCGACCCCGCCTCGGTCGAGGCCCTCGCCGACACCGCGTACACCCGCCACGGCGCCGTCGACCTGCTGGTCAACAACGCCGGGATCATGGCCATGGGCTACTCCTGGGAGATCCCGGCCGAGCGCTGGGACGCCATGCTCCGGATCAACATCGGCGGATACGTCAACGGCATCCGGGCCTTCGTCCCGCGCATGCTGGAGCGCGGCGAGAAGGCGTGGGTCGTCAACGTCTCCTCGATCGGCGGCATGCTGCCGAGCCCGCTGATGGCGCCGTACAGCGTCACCAAGTTCGGCACGCTCGCCCTCACCGAGTCGCTGCACTACGAGATGCAGATGAAGGGCGCCCCGATCCAGGTGTCCGTCGTGACCCCCGGCTCGGTCAAGAGCGAGATCTTCAAGGCCGCCCGCCCCGGGGAGACCGCCCCGCCGGAGATCGCCGCCTTCAACGACCAGCTGCAGGCGATGGCCGACGAGCACGGGCTCACGCCCGAGGAGCACGCCGAGCGGGTCTTCGAGATGATCGCCGAGGGGAAGTACTGGGCGATCCCGCAGCCCGAGCAGCTCTTCCCGGCGCTCCAGCCGAGGACGGACATGATCCTCGGCCAGGAGAACCCCCGGCTCCAGCTGGGCTGACACGTACGGATCCCGGGGTCCGCCCCCCGGGATCCGTGCTACACCGTCCCGAAGCGCTCCCACAGCCGGGGGAAGCGGGCCGCGAGCACCTCGTCGTCCGCCAGGTCGAAGGGGGTGCCGAGCGGCTCCCCGCCCGGCATCGGAATGCCCAGGTCGGGGGTCTCGCCGCCGGTCAGCCGCTCGTACGCCTCGTCCGCCGCGAAGCCGATCTCCTCGCCGTCCCCGTCGATCTCCACGTCGAAGTCGCCGATCAGCTCCGCCAGCGCGTCCGGATCGTGCACGCCCCCCTCGTACACCTCCCGGCCCTGGCCGATCAGCCAGCAGCGGAAGGAGTCGAAGGTCTCCTCGCCGGCCCCGTCGAAGAGCACCGCCGCCGCGCCCCACAGGTCCCAGAGGTACGCGCGGTTGAAGCGGGCCTCGAAATGGCGCGCGTAGTCGAGCACCGAGTCGGGGTCGAGCCGGGTCAGCCGCTCCACGAGCAGGTCGGCCTGCTCCTCGGGGTCGCCCTCGGCTTCCTCGCGGGTGGCGTCGATGAGCTCCCAGAACTCGGTCTCGTCCATCACGGGAACAGCATCGTGGCTCGCGCAGTCCGACGCACCCGGAAAGCCCGAAATGAAACCAGACAGAAGACGTCCGGTTTCCCTGCCAGTCTGACGCCCATGACGACTGAAACCACCCCTCTGCGCGGACGGATCTGCCTGGTCGCCGGGGCCACCCGGGGCGCCGGACGGGCCATCGCCGTCCAGCTCGGCACCGCCGGGGCCACCGTGTACGTCACCGGCCGCACCACCCGCGAGAAGGTCAGCGAGGTCGGCCGCGCCACGGAGACCATCGAGGAGACCGCCGAACTGGTGACGGCCGCGGGCGGCGAGGGCATCGCCGTCCCCACCGACCACCTCGACCCCGAGCAGGTCCGTGCCCTCGTCGAGCGGATCGACCGCGAGCAGGGCCGGCTCGACGTCCTCGTCAACGACGTGTGGGGCGGCGAGCACCTGATCACCTTCGGGAAGAAGACCTGGGAGAACGACCTCGCCGGCGGCCTCCGGATGCTCGAACTCGGCGTGCGGACCCACGCCATCACCTCGCACCTCGCCGTCCCGCTGCTGATCCGCAACCCCGGCGGGCTCGTCGTCGAGGTCACCGACGGCACCGCCGCGTACAACAGCACCCGCTTCCGCGAGAACCTCTACTACGACCTCGCCAAGAACGCCCCGATCCGGATGGCGTTCGGCCTCGCAAAGGAGCTGGCGGAGTACGGCGGCACGGCCGTCGTCGTCACCCCCGGCTGGCTCAGGTCCGAGCAGATGCTCGCCGGCTTCGGCGTCACCGAGGAGAACTGGCGCGACGCCACGGAGAAGATTCCCGACTTCGGCGTCTCCGAGTCGCCGGTGTACGTCGGACGGGCCGTCGCCGCCCTCGCCGCCGACCCCGACCGGCACCGCTGGACCGGACAGTCCCTCTCCAGTGGGCAGCTCGCCGGCGAGTACGGCTTCACGGACGCGGACGGCTCCCGCCCGGACGCGTGGGGCTTCATCGTCGCGAGCGAGACGGGGAAGCAGGACCCGGAGGACTACCGGTAGAGCCGCGCCAGGCCCCGGGCCGCCTCCGCGAACCGTTCCCGGAGCGTGCCGGGGGCCAGTACCTCCGCCTCCGGGCCGAGCCCGAGCAGCTGGCCGAAGGCGACCTCCTCGCTCTCCACCCGCAGGACGACCCGCACCAGGCCGCCCTCGGCGGTCCCCGCCGCGAGCGCCTCCTCGGCGGCCGCCCGGTCCGTGACGTACGGCAGACGGCGGGCGCCCGCCGCCGAGAGCCGTACGACCACCTCCGTACGCAGCAGGGAGCGGGCGAACTCCGCCGACCGCTCCTCCCAGAACACCGGCAGGTCGAAGTCCGGGTCCCGGTCGAAGCGCTCCTCGCCCACGGCCACCGAGGTGAACCGGTCCACCCGGTAGGTGCGGAAGGACGAGCCCGCGCGGGCGCACACGTACCAGACGCCCGCCTTCAGGACGAGGCCGTACGGCTCCAGCTCCCGCTCCACCTCGCCGCCGTCGCCGCGCCGGTACCGGGCCGACACCCGGCGGTCGTCCCACACCGCCTCCGCCACCGGCGCGAGCAGCTCCGGAGTCTCCGGCTCCTGGTACCAGCCCGGCGCGTCCAGATGGAAGCGCCGGGCCGCCGACTCGTGCGCGTCCCGCAGCGACGGCAGCAGCGCCGCCGACACCTTGAGGCGCGCCGCCGAGGCCGCGTCCTCCAGGCCCATGTCCCGCAGCGCGCCCGGCAGTCCGGACAGGAACAGCGCCTCCGCCTCGCCGCGCGCGAGCCCGGTCAGCCGGGTGCGGTAGCCGCCGACGAGCCGGTACCCGCCGGCCCGCCCCCGGACCGCGTACACCGGCACCCCCGCCTCCGACAGGGCCAGCGCGTCCCGGGTGACGGTCCGCTCCGACACCTCCAGCTCGGCGGCGAGCTGAGCGGCTGTCATGGAGGGCCGGTCCTGGAGGAGCAGGACCATCTTGATGAGGCGGGCGGCGCGCATGCGTCCATCATCGTGCGCTCAGCCGCGCAGGGTGGCGGCGGCCTTGTACGTGCGCAGCACGGGCGCGGTCTCGATGCGCGTGATCGCGTCGAGGGCGACCCGCCGGGTCAGGTAGTGGTGCAGGGCCTCGGCGTCCTGGCACAGGGCGTGCGCCACCAGGTTGGTGGGGCCGGTGGTGGCGGCCACGAGGGCGAGTTCGTCATGGCCGGCCAGGGCGGTGGCGACCTCGTCGAGGCGGCTCGGAGCGACCTGCATCCACAGCAGCGCGGAGACGGTGACGCCGAGCACGGCCGGCTCGATGTCGATGTCGAAGAACAGCGCGCCGCGCGCCCGCAGAGCGGTCAGCCGGCGGGCGACGGTGGCGGGCGTGGAACCGGTCGCCGCCGCCAGGTCCGCGTAGCCGGCCCGGGCGTCCGCGCGCAGCGCGCCGAGCAGGCGGCGGTCGGCGTCGGTGAGTTCGTACGGCCCGCTGTCCGCCGCCGGTAGGGTCCCGGCGCGCAGCCGGGCCTCCTGCTCGGGGGAGAGGACGCCGAGGCGGCCGCGCCAGGGGGTGGGCCCGCCGAGGTAGGTGTGCAGCAGACAGTGGGCGGAGACGGCGGTGACGCCGGCGGTGCGGGGGATGTCGCGCAGCAGGAGGGAGTGGGCGTCCGGGCCGCCGGGCGCGGCGTGGACGATCGCGACGATCTCGGTGCCGCCGGAGGTCAGCCGCACCCACGAGGTGTCGGACCGGCGCGCGAGGGCGGCCGCCAGGTCGTGGGCGGTACGGGTGGCGGCCGTCAGCCGCAGGAACCACTGGTCCGTCCGCGTGCTCCGGGGATCCGGCAGCGCGACCACCCGCAACCCGGCCTCGGCGTGCAGCCGGCGGTAGCGGCGCGTCACGGTCTGGGTGGAGGACCCGAGCACCTCGGCGATGAGCGTGAACGGGGCGCGGGCGTCCACGTGGAGGGCGTGGATGAGACCACGGTCGAGCTCGTCGGGGATGAGGATGTCCGGCACGGTAGCGGGTCGGGGATGAAACGACCGAGGGGCCGCCTCCGTATGTGCGTACGGAAGCGACCCCTCGGACGGATGGGAGGCCCTTACAGGCCGTAGCGCTCGCGCGCCTCCTTCACGGCCGAGGCCGGGACCTCGCCGCGGCGGGCCAGCTGGGCCAGGGCCGCGACGACGATCGACTGGGCGTCGACGCCGAAGTGGCGGCGGGCCGCGTCGCGGGTGTCCGACAGGCCGAAGCCGTCGGCACCGAGCGAGGACCAGTCCTGCTCGACCCACTGCGCGATCTGGTCCGGGACCTGGCGCATGTAGTCGGAGACCGCGAGGACCGGGGACTCGATGCCCTCGAGCGCCTTGCGGACGTACGGCACCTGCTCCTCGCCGCGCAGGAGGGCCGCGTCGGCCTCCAGCGCGTCGCGACGCAGCTCGGTCCAGGAGGTCGCGGACCACACGTCGGCGCCCACGCCCCACTCGGCGGCGAGCAGCTTCTGCGCCTCCAGGGCCCAGTGGATGGCCGTGCCGGAGGAGAGGAGCTGGATCCGCGAGGCGTTCGCGGGCAGGTCGAGACCGGCCGACTCCGCCGTGTTGAAGCGGTAGAGGCCCTTGACGATGCCCTCGTCGATGCCGGACGGCTTGGCCGGCTGCGGCATCGGCTCGTTGTAGACGGTGAGGTAGTAGAAGACGTTCTGGTCCTCGCCCTCGGCGGCCTCGCCGTACATCCGGCGCAGACCCTCCTTGACGATGACCGCGACCTCGTAGGCGAACGCCGGGTCGTACGTCAGGGCCGCCGGGTTGGTGGCCGCGATGACGGGGGAGTGGCCGTCGGCGTGCTGGAGGCCCTCACCGGTCAGGGTGGTGCGGCCGGCGGTGGCGCCGACGAGGAAGCCGCGGCCGAGCTGGTCGCCGAGCTGCCACATCTGGTCGGCGGTCCGCTGCCAGCCGAACATCGAGTAGAAGATGTAGAACGGGATCATGGCCTCGCCGTGCGTCGAGTACGCGGTCGACGCGGCGATGAAGTCGGCCATCGAGCCGGCCTCGGTGATGCCCTCGTTCAGGATCTGGCCGTTGACGGCCTCCTTGTAGTACATCAGCTGGTCGCGGTCGACCGGCTCGTACGTCTGGCCCTTCGGCGAGTAGATGCCGAGCGACGGGAACAGCGACTCCATACCGAAGGTACGGGCCTCGTCCGGGACGATCGGGACCCAGCGCTTGCCGGTCTCCTTGTCGCGGATCAGGTCCTTCATCAGTCGCACGAACGCCATCGTCGTGGCCATCGACTGCGAGCCGGAGCCCTTGTCGAACGCCGCGAACGCCTTGTCGGCCGGGGCCGGCAGCGGGGCGAGCGGGTGGGTGCGGCGGGCCGGGGCGGGGCCGCCGAGGGCCGCGCGGCGCTCCTGGAGGTAGCGGACCTCGGGGGAGTCGGCGCCGGGGTGGCCGTACGGCACCTGGCCGTCGACGAACTGCGCGTCCGAGATGGGCAGCTCAAGAAGGTCACGCATGTTCTTGAACTCGTCCGTCGTCAGCTTCTTCATCTGGTGGTTCGCGTTCTTCGACGCGAAGCCCTCACCCAGGGTGAAGCCCTTGACGGTCTGCGCGAGGATGACCGTCGGCGCGCCCTTGAACTCCAGGGCGGCCTTGTACGCGGCGTACACCTTGCGCGGCTCGTGGCCACCGCGGGAGAGGTGGAAGCACTCGAGGATCTTGTCGTCGGACAGCAGCTGCGCCATCGCTACGAGCGCCGGGTCCTTGCCGAAGAAGTCCTGGCGGATGTAGGCGGCGTCGCGGGTCTGGTACGTCTGGACCTGCGCGTCCGGCACCTCGCGGAGGCGGCGGACGAGGGCGCCGGTGGTGTCGAGCGCGAACAGCTCGTCCCAGGCGTTGCCCCACAGCGACTTCACGACGTTCCAGCCGGCGCCGCGGAACTGGGCCTCCAGCTCCTGCACGATCTTGAAGTTGGCGCGGACCGGGCCGTCGAGGCGCTGCAGGTTGCAGTTGATGACGAAGGTCAGGTTGTCCAGACCCTCGCGGGCGGCCAGGGCGAGGGCCGCGGTCGACTCGGGCTCGTCCATCTCGCCGTCACCGAGGAACGCCCACACGTGCGAGGCGGAGACGTCCTTGATGGAGCGGTTGGTCAGGTAGCGGTTGAACCGCGCCTGGTAGATCGCGGAGAGCGGGCCCAGACCCATGGAGACGGTGGGGAACTCCCACAGCCAGGGGAGGCGGCGCGGGTGCGGGTAGGAGGGCAGGCCGTTGCCGCCGGCCTCCTGCCGGAAGTTGTCGAGGTGGGCCTCGTTCAGGCGCCCGTCGAGGAAGGCGCGGGCGTAGATGCCGGGGGAGGCGTGGCCCTGGATGTAGAGCTGGTCGCCGGAACCGTCGGCTTCCTTGCCCTTGAAGAAGTGGTTGAAGCCGGTCTCGTAGAGCCAGGCCGCGGAGGCGAAGGTGGCGATGTGGCCGCCGACGCCGTGCTTGGAGCCGCGGGTGACCATCGCGGCCGCGTTCCAGCGGTTCCACGCGGTGATCTTCCGCTCCATCTCCTCGTCGCCGCCGAACTCGGTGACCGAGGGCTCGGCGGAGGTGGGGATGGTGTTGACGTAGTCCGTCTCCAGGAGCTTCGGCAGGGCGAGGCCCGCGCCCTCGGCGTGCTGGAGGGTACGACGCATCAGGTAGGCGGCCCGGTGGGGGCCGGCGGCCTTGGTGACGGCGTCCAGGGAGGCCGCCCACTCGGCGGTCTCCTCGGTGTCACGGTCCGGGAGCTGGTCGAGCTCGCTCGGAATCTTGCCTACGGGATCGGTCATGATCGCCGCCTTCCGGACAGATGGGGGTGGAGATAAGGGGGCCTTGTCTGGCAGGACAGGGCGAAGGGCCGGGTGACGGCCCGCCGAAGACTGTAAGCCGTCGATCGATGATCGATCAAAGCTTCCTCAAGAAAAAGATGCCCGGAGCACCAAAGTCGGCACAGGGTGCCGCGAAGAAGGGCACCCGGTGCCTTGTTTTCGCAGGTGGGGCGGAAATCTGAGACCGCTCTCGCACAAACGAGCGGGCCCGCCCGGAGGCGGACCCGCTCGTTCTCACATCCGGGTATCTGGCTGGATCACGCCCTCGGCGCGCACCCCAGGACGTGCGCCTTCACCAGGGCGCCGATGTTCGGGTCGCCCCGCCGGAAGGCCTCCACCAGCTCCTGGTGCTCCTCCGCGTACGACTTCTGGACCGTGCCCAGCCAGCGGATCGACAGGGCCGTGAAGACCTCGATGCCGAGCGTCTCCCAGGTGTGCAGCAGGACGCCGTTCCCGGCCGCCTTCACCAGCTCCCGGTGGAAGGCCACCGTGTGCCGGACCTGCGCGGTGCCGTCCATGGCCGCGTCCGCCTCGTACAGGGCCGTCACGTGCGGCTCCAGGGCCGAGCAGTCCGTCGCGAGCCGCCCGGCCGCCAGCTCGGCCGCGATCTGCTCCAGACCGGCCCGTACGGGGTAGCTCTCCTCCAGGTCGGCCGCGGTGAGGTTGCGGACCCGGACGCCCTTGTTGGGCGCGGACTCGATCAGCCGCAGCGACTCCAGCTCGCGCAGCGCCTCGCGGACGGGGGTCTGGGAGACCTCCAGCTCCGTCGCGATCCGGCGCTCCACGATGCGCTCGCCCGGCTTCCAGCGGCCGCTGACGATCCCCTCCACGATGTGCTCGCGGATCTGCTCGCGCAGCGAGTGGACGACGGGGACGGTCATGAAGCGGCTCCTCGGGGAGTGTTGACACTTAGACAATACGGCGGCGCCCCCGTCCGGAAACACTTCCGGACGGGGGCGCCGCAGGTGAGGCTCGTTACGTTGCCTTATCGGCAGCGTGCCTTACAGACCGAGGTCGACCTCGAACTCGCCGGCCTCCAGGATCGCCTTGACGGCGGTCAGGTAGCGGGCCGCGTCGGCACCGTCCACCAGGCGGTGGTCGTACGACAGCGTCAGGTAGGTCATGTCGCGGACGCCGATGACGGTGCCCTCGGCGGTCTCGATGACGGCCGGACGCTTGACCGTGGCGCCGATGCCCAGGATGGCGACCTGGTTCGGCGGGACGATGATCGTGTCGAACAGCGCACCGCGCGAACCGGTGTTGCTGATGGTGAAGGTCGCACCGGCCAGCTCGTCCGGCGTGATCTTGTTGCCGCGGACCTTGCTGGCCAGCTCGGCGGTGGCCTTCGAGATGCCGGCGATGTTGAGGTCGCCCGCACCCTTGATGACCGGGGTCATCAGGCCCTTCTCGGAGTCCACGGCGATGCCGATGTTCTCCGAGTCGAAGTACGTGATCGTGCCCTCGTCCTCGTTGATCCGGGCGTTGATGACCGGGTGGGCCTTCAGCGCCTGGGCCGCCGCCTTCACGAAGAACGGCATCGGGGAGAGCTTGACGCCCTCACGGGCGGCGAACGCGTCCTTCGCACGGGCGCGCAGCTTCATCAGCTTGGTGATGTCGACCTCGACGACCGAGGACAGCTGGGCCTGGCCGTGCAGCGCCTTCATCATGTTGTCGCCGATGACCTTGCGCATGCGGGTCATCTTGACCGTCTGGCCACGCAGCGGGGAGACCTCCAGGGCGGGGGTCTTCGGCGCGGCGGCGGCCGGAGCGGCGGCGGGGGCGGCAGCGGCGGCCTTCTTGGCCTCGGCGGCCGCGAGGACGTCCTGCTTGCGGATGCGGCCGCCGACGCCGGAGCCCTTGACGGTCGCCAGGTCGACACCGTTCTCGGTGGCGAGCTTGCGGACCAGCGGGGTCACGTACGCGCCGTCCTCGGCCGGAGCGGCAGCGGGGGCCGCCGGGACCGGGGTGACGACGGCCGGGGCGATCGACGGGGCGGCGGCGACCGGAGCCGGAGCGGCGACCGGGGCGACCGGCGCGGGGGCCGGAGCCGGAGCGGCCGGAGCCGGAGCGGCCGGCGCGGGGGCCGGAGCCGGGGCGGCGGCGGGGGCCGGCGCGGCCGGGGCCGGGGCGGCGGCCGGAGCGGCACCCGCGGCACCGATGACGGCCAGCTTGGCGCCGACCTCGGCGGTCTCGTCCTCACCGACGACGATCTCCAGGAGAACGCCGGAGGCGGGGGCGGGGATCTCGGTGTCGACCTTGTCCGTGGAGACCTCGAGCAGCGGCTCGTCGGCCTCGACGGTCTCGCCGACCGACTTCAGCCAGCGGGTGACGGTGCCCTCGGTGACGGACTCGCCGAGCGCCGGCAGGACGACGTCGGTGCCCTGGGCGGCACCGGCGGGGGCGGCGGCCGGAGCCTCGGCCACGGGGGCCGGTGCGGCCGGGGCCTCGGCGGCGGGGGCCGGCTCGGCGACCGGGGCCGGAGCGGCCTCGGCGGCGGGGGCCGGGGCGGCCGCGGGGGCGCCCGTGCCGTCGTCGATGATGGCCAGCTCGGCGCCGACCTCGACCGTCTCGTCCTCGGCGACCTTGATGGAGGCCAGGATGCCCGAGGCGGGGGCGGGGATCTCGGTGTCGACCTTGTCGGTCGAGACCTCGAGCAGCGGCTCGTCGGCCTCGACACGCTCACCCTCGGCCTTGAGCCAGCGGGTGACGGTGCCCTCGGTGACGCTCTCGCCGAGCGCCGGCAGGGTTACGGAAACCGACATGGTTTCAGTTGCTCCTAACGAATTGCGGAAAGTGGTCGTCGCGCCCTGTGATGACGTGAGCGTCAGTCGTGGGAGTGCAGAGGCTTGCCGGCCAGGGCCAGGTGGGCCTCGCCGAGCGCCTCGTTCTGCGTCGGGTGGGCGTGGATGAGCTGCGCGACCTCGGCCGGCAGCGCCTCCCAGTTGTAGATCAGCTGCGCTTCGCCGACCTGCTCGCCCATGCGGTCACCGACCATGTGGACGCCGACCACGGCACCGTCCTTGACCTGGACGAGCTTGATCTCGCCCGCGGTCTTGAGGATCTTGCTCTTGCCGTTGCCCGCGAGGTTGTACTTCAGGGCGACGACCTTGTCCGCGCCGTAGATCTCCTTGGCCTTGGCCTCGGAGATGCCGACGGAGGCGACCTCGGGGTGGCAGTACGTCACCCGCGGCACGCCGTCGTAGTCGATCGGCACGGGCTTCAGGCCCGCGAGCCGCTCCGCGACGAGGATGCCCTCGGCGAAGCCGACGTGCGCGAGCTGGAGCGTCGGGACGAGGTCGCCCACGGCCGAGATCGTCGGCACGTTGGTACGCATGTACTCGTCGACCAGGACGTAGCCGCGGTCCATCGCGACGCCCTGCTCCTCGTAACCGAGACCGGCGGAGACCGGGCCGCGGCCGATGGCGACCAGGAGGACCTCGGCCTCGAAGGTCTTGCCGTCGGCCAGGGTGACCTTGACGCCGCCGTCGGTGTACTCGGCGGACTGGAAGAAGGTGCCGAGGTTGAACTTGATGCCGCGCTTGCGGAACGCGCGCTCAAGAAGCTTCGAGCTGTTCTCGTCCTCGACGGGGACGAGGTGCTTCAGGCCCTCGATCACCGTGACGTCGGTGCCGAAGGACTTCCACGCGGAGGCGAACTCGACGCCGATGACGCCGCCGCCGAGGATGATCGCGGACTCCGGGACCCGGTCCAGGGTCAGCGCGTGGTCCGAGGAGATGATCCGGTTGCCGTCGATCTCCAGGCCGGGCAGCGACTTCGGCACGGAACCCGTGGCCAGCAGGACGTGACGACCCTCGACGCGACGGCCGTCCACGTCGACGGAGGTCGGGGAGGACAGGTGGCCGGTGCCCTCGATGTACGTCACCTTGCGGGAGGCGACGAGACCCTGCAGGCCCTTGTACAGGCCCGAGATCACGTCGTCCTTGTACTTGTGCACGGCCTTGATGTCGATGCCCTCGAAAGAGGCCTTGACACCGAACTGCTCCGCCTCGCGCGCCTGGTCGGCGACCTCGCCGGCGTGGAGCAGGGCCTTCGTCGGGATGCAGCCGTTGTGCAGGCAGGTGCCGCCGAGCTTGTTCTTCTCGATCAGTGCGACGTCCAGGCCCAGCTGCGCTCCGCGCAGCGCCGCGGCGTAACCGCCGCTACCGCCGCCGAGGATCACTAGGTCGAAAACGGTGCTGGCGTCGTTCGCCACGTCACGTCCTCCATGCATGTGCGCTCGTCGCCGGTCTTCGGTGACCTGGCGGCGGCTGGTGTCCGGCCGCTTTATTTCGGCCCTGTGGTGGGGGCCCTGTCCTGCCGAGAACCCATCTTCGCACTTGTTGACGGACGACGGGACGCGGGGCCGTGGTCTGAGACGGCCGATCGTCCGTACGGCGGGGTCACGGACGCGTACGAACCTACGGATTTCGTCGCGAGCGAACAAACCCGCCGGTGGACGGAGCCGCCGGCGGACAAAAGGGGAAAGGCCCCGGGGCCGAAGCTCCCGGGGCCTTCCTCACACGCGACGCGCTCAGAGCTCGCCGGCCGCCGTGCGCTCGGCCAGCTTCACCAGGGTGCGGACCGAGGAGCCGGTGCCGCCCTTGGGGGTGTAGCCGTACGGGGCGCCCTCGTGGAAGGCCGGACCCGCGATGTCCAGGTGGGCCCAGGCGATGCCCTCGCCCACGAACTCCTGGAGGAAGAGGCCGGCGACCAGGCCGCCGCCCATCCGGACGCCCATGTTCGCCATGTCGGCGGTGGGGGAGTCCATCGTCTTGCGCAGGTCGGCGGGGAGCGGCATCGGCCAGGACTGCTCGCCGACCTCCTCGGCGATCTCGTGGATCGCGGTCCGGAAGTCGTCGTCGTTGGCCATGATGCCGAAGGTGCGGTCGCCGAGCGCCAGGACCATGGCGCCGGTCAGGGTCGCCACGTCGACGATCGCGTCCGGGTGCTCCTCGGAGGCCTTGGTCAGCGCGTCGGCGAGGACGAGCCGGCCCTCGGCGTCGGTGTTCAGGACCTCGACGGTCTTGCCGCTGTACATGCGCAGCACGTCACCCGGGCGGGTGGCGGAGCCGGACGGCATGTTCTCCGCGAGGGCGAGCCAGCCGGTGACGTTGACCTCGAGGCCGAGGCGGGCCGCGGCGACGACGGAGGAGAACACGGCGGCGGCGCCGGCCATGTCGCACTTCATCGTCTCGTTGTGGCCGGCCGGCTTCAGGGAGATGCCGCCCGAGTCGTAGGTGATGCCCTTGCCGACCAGGGCGAGGGTCTTCTCCGCCTTCGGGTGGGTGTAGGCGACGCGGACCAGGCGCGGCGGGTTCACCGAGCCGTTGCCGACGCCCAGGATGCCGCCGAAGCCGCCCTTGGTGAGCGCCTTCTCGTCGAGGACCTGGACCTTGAGGCCGTACTCCTTGCCGGCGGCCTGCACGGCGGCGGCGAAGGTCGCCGGGTACAGGTCGTTCGGCGGCTGGTTGACCAGGTCGCGGGCGCGGTTGATCTCCTCGGCGACGGCCTGGGCGCGCTCCGCGGCGGCCTTGTAGGCCTTGTCGCGCGGCTTGGCGCCGAGCAGGGCCACCTCGGCGAGGGGCTTCTTCGCGTCCTTGCCGGTCTCCTGGTACGCGGTGTAGGCGTACGCGCCGAGCAGGGCGCCCTCCGCGATGGCGGCGGCGTCCTCGGCGGCGGCGATCGGCAGCGCGAACGCGGCCTTCTTCGAGCCGGTCAGGGTGCGGGCGGCGACGCCGGCGGCGCGGCGGAGGACCTCCGCGTCGTAGGACTCGCCGTCCTCGGGGGCCGCGCCCAGGCCGACGGCCAGGACGACGGGGGCCTTGAGACCGGCGGGGGCGGGCAGCTTCGTCGCCTCACCTTCGGCACCCGAGGCGCCCAGGGTCTCCAGGACGGCGGCGAGGCCGTCGAAGGCCTTGTCGACGGCCTCGGCGCCCGGGGCGACGACCAGCGTCTTCCCGGACTTCGCGACGCCGACGACGAGGGCGTCGGCGCGCAGCGTCGCCGCGCCGGCAGTGCTGAGAGTGAGAGCAGTCACGGTGGTGAAATCTCGCTTCCATTGAGTTCTGTGGCGGTCGAGGGATGGGCCGACCGTGCCCGCCGCATCGTATTTCGGCCCGGGGAGCGCCGAGAACGAGCCTACGCTCGCTCACCCGGTTCGCTCACGGCGGCGTTGATTCACTCATCCGTGGTGTCTCTTTCATGTTTACCCTTCCGGCCTCTGCGGCCCGGTCACACTCGCCTCATTCACGCAAGGACGACACACCGTCCTTCGCCTCATCTGCGACATCTCCACGCGTCCCGCCGGTTCGAGCGGGGCCGTCGAGGGGGGACATCCGCCCATGGACTCCGACCGAATCCGTACGCCCAGAACCGCGCCCCGCGCCGCCCGCACCGCGCCCCGCACGGGTCGGATCGCGGCCCTCGCCGCCGCCGCGCTGCTCGCCACCGTCGTCCCGTCGGCGCAGGCGGTCGCCGAGACGGCGCCCCGCGTGGACCTCACCGTCCTCGTCGTCGACGACGGCGGCAGCGCGGTCGGGGCGATCACCGCGGAGCTCCAGAACTCCGGCGTCCCGTACCGCAGGATCGACTTCGACGACCCGAACCGGCCCGTCCTCGACGCGGCCTTCCTCAGCGACACGGTCGACGGGCGGCCCCGCGCCAAGTACCAGGGCGTCGTCCTGCCCCACGAGAGCGTCTTCGGCCCGGACTCCGCCGAGCAGACCGCGCTGAAGGCGTACGAGCGGACCTTCGGGATCCCGCAGGTCGACGCCTACACGTGGTCGCACCCCGGCGTCGGCCTCGACTACACCGACCAGGGCGGCTGGTCCGGCGTCCTCGACGGCACCACCGCCGGCGTCACCGCCGCCGGACAGGCGGGCCCCTTCCGGTACCTCGCCGGGGCGCTCGCCTTCGAGGACAACGACCCCTCGATCGCCGAGAGCTACGGCTACGCGGGCCGCCCGCGCGCCGGCTACACCAGCTACCTCGACATGCCCGTCGAGGGCGGCGGCCGGGCCAGCCTCGTCGGCGAGTACGCCGCCGACGGGCGCCGCGAACTCGTCGTCACCTTCGCCTACAACCAGTACCAGCGGCAGTTCCGCGCCCTCGCCCGCGGCATCGTCGACTGGCTCACCCAGGGCGTCCACCTCGGGCAGAGCCGCAACTACCTCTCCGTCCACGTCGACGACGTCTTCGCGCCCGACGCCCGCTGGGACCCCGCGCTCAACTGCACCCCCGGCGACTTCGACTGCGTCGGCGGCGGCGACGACGCCGTCAACCCGATCCGCATGACGGCCGCCGACGCCCAGTACGCCGCCGCCTGGCAGAAGTCCTCCGGCTTCACGCTCGACATGGTCTACAACGGCGGCCAGGGCGAGCAGTGGAAGACCGAGCACGGCGGCACCGACGCGCTCACCGACCGGCTCGTCGCCGACCGCGCCCAGTACCGGTGGATCAACCACACCTACACCCACCCCTTCCTCGGCTGCGTCCAGGACAACGCCGTCGTCCCCTGGCAGTGCGCCAAGGACACCGCCGGCAACACCCTCTGGGTCAGCCGCTCCGAGATCTCCGGCCAGATCCGCGACAACTACAACTGGGCCGTCGGCAAGGGCATCTCCGTCGACCGCTCCGAGCTCGTCACCGGCGAGCACTCCGGCCTCAGGACCCTGCCCCAGCAGCCCGTCGACAATCCCAACCTCGCCGCCGCCCTCGCCGACAACGGCGTGAAGTGGACCGGCAGCGACAACTCCCGCGAGCCCCAGCAGCGCACGGTGGGCACCGGGACCGTGAAGACCGTGCCCCGCCACCCCATGAACGTGTACTACAACGTGGGCACCGCCGCCGAGATGACCGACGAGTACAACTGGATCTACACCGCGCGCGCCGACGGCGGCAGCGGCATCTGCGAGTCCAACCCCGCCTCCACCTGCCTGCCCGCCCCGCTCCCCACGGCCACCGGCTACGCCGACCACATCGTGCCGCAGGAGGCCCGCACCGCCCTCTCCCACGTCCTCGGCAACGACCCCCGGCCGCACTACGTGCACCAGTCCAACCTCGCCGAGGAGCGGCTGCTCTACCCCGTCCTCGACCGCGTACTCGCCGACTACCGGGCCCTGTTCGCCGCGAACACGCCCCTGGTGAACCCGGCCCAGAAGGACGTCGGCACCGAACTGGGCCGCCGCACCGCCTGGGACCAGGCCGTCGCCGCCGGAAAGGTCACCGCCTACCGCATCGGCACCACGGTCACCGTCAAGGCGCCCTCCGGCGTGACCGTGCCCGTCACCGCCCCCGAGGGCACCCGCAAGCGGGCCCTCCTCGGCAGCACCGCCTTCGGCACCGCCTACGCCGGCACGCGCTCCGCCTGGACCACGCCCGACCTGCTCCAGACCGCCGTCACACTCACGCTGCCGACCGCCTGACCAGCACGTCCTGGGGGGACCCGCTCATGCCGAGCAGTGGCCGTCACGTCACCATGCTCACCGAAGGCACCTACCCGCATGTCCACGGCGGCGTCAGCACCTGGTGCGACCAGCTCGTCCGCGGCATGCCCGAGGTCGACTTCGAGATCCTCGCGCTCACCGGCAGCGGCCGCGAACCCGTCACCTGGGAGCTGCCGCCCAACGTCACCCGGCACACCGCCTACCCCCTCTGGGGACCCCCGCAGGGACCGGCCGCGCGCCGGCCCCTGCGGGGGCGCGAACGCCGCCGCTTCCTCGACGCGTACGAAGGGCTCCTGCTCGCCCTCCTCGACCCCGACGCGGGCCGCGACTTCGGCGCCAGCCTGTACGAACTCGCCGCACTCGCCCGGCAGGGACGGCTGACCGCCGCCCTCCGCTCCGAGCCGGCCCTGCGCTCCCTCATGTGGATCTGGACCATGCCGCACCTGCCCACGCTCGCCGCCGGGCCCACCGTCCACGACGCCCTCACCGCCACCGACCTGCTCGAACACGCCCTGCGTCCGCTCGCCGCCCGGATAGCCACCGGCGGCGTGGCGCACGCGGTCTCCAGCGGCCTCGCCACGCTGCCGGCGCTCGCCGCGCAGCACTTCGAAGGGGTGCCCTTCCTGCTCACCGAACACGGCATCTACCTCCGCGAGCGCTACCTCGGCTACCGCACCGAAGCGCAACGCTGGCCCGTCAAGGCCCTCATGCTCGGCTTCTACCGCGAACTCAACACCCTCGGCTACGTCAAGGCCGACCTCATCACCCCCTGCAACCAGTACAACCGGCGCTGGGAGGAGCGCGGCGGAGCCCCCGCCGACCGCATCCGCACCGTCTACAACGGCGTCGACCCGGCCCTCTTCCCCGAGGCCGGACCCGAACCCGAGACACCGACCCTCAGCTGGTGCGGCCGCGTCGACCCCATCAAGGACCTGGAGACCCTGATCAGGGCGTACGCGATCTCCCGCGCCGAACTCCCCGAACTGAGGCTCCGCCTGTTCGGCCCGGTCCCCGCCGGGAACGAGGACTACCTGACCCGCCTGGAGAAGCTCGCCGCCGAACTCGGCGTCGCCGACGGCGTCTCCTTCGAGGGCCGAATCTCCGACGTCCCCTCCGCCTACGCCGCCGGCAGCGTGGTCATGCTCTCCTCCATCAGCGAGGGCTTCCCCTTCTCCCTCATCGAGGCCATGTCCTGCGGCCGCGCCACCGTCTCCACGGACGTCGGAGGCGTACGGGAGGCGGTCGGCGACACCGGGATCGTCGTCCCGCCCCGCGAACCGGCCGTCATGGCCGCCGCCGTCTCCGCGCTCCTCTCGGACGGCGCCCGCCGCGCCGAACTCGGCCGCCTCGCCCGACGGCGCGTGATCGACCAGTTCACCCTGCACCGCTCGGTGGACGGCTTCCGCCAGATCTACCGCGAACTGGCGGGCGCCCGCCCGGCGGGCCCGGTCCCGCTGCCCCAGGAACCCCTGCGCCTCAGAATCCCGTCCCCGCGCCGTACCGCCGCGGCCCTCGTCCCAGGAGGCACCCCGGCATGAGCGGCTCCCTCTGGCTGAAACCCCCGACGGTGGGCGAGACCCCGTTGCCGGCGATCCCGCGCCCCCGGCGCGAGCGCGCGCCGGGCCACCCCGACGAATCCCCACCCCCGTCGGACCCCGCCGGACCACCGGCCCCGGGCACCCCGGCCGGGCCACCGACCCCGGGCACCCCCGCCGGGCCACGGGCCTCGGCCGGTCCCGCCGGGCCGCCGGCCCCGGGCACCCCCGCCGGACCGCCGGCCCCGGGCACCCCCGCCGGACCACCGGCCCCGGGCACCCCCGCCGGGCCACGGGCCTCAGCCGGGCCCGCCGGGCCACCGCCCCCGGGCACCCCCGCCGGACCGCCGACCCAGGACGCCCCGGCCGGGCCACCGGCCCCGGGCGCCCCCGCCGGCCCACCGGCCCCGGGCGCCCCCGCCGGCCCACCGGCCTCGGCCGGGCCCGCCGGTCCGGCGGACCCGGACGGGCCCGCACATCCCGCGGCCGCCGTGGGGCCGCCCGCCCGGACCGCCTCGCCCCCCGCCGGAGGCGGACTCGCCGACGATCCGCTCGACGAGCTCGCCCGGCGGCTCGACGGGTTCGTCGCCGTCGCCGTGCACCCGGACGAGATCGCCGCGATCCTCGAGTCCGACGGCATGACCGACGAGCACATCCGGCTCACCTACGGCCGCGCCGACTCCTTCTCGCTCGCCGAGGACCTCTACGCGCGCGTGGAGCGGCGCCACCCCGAACCGTCGGCGCCGCCCTCCGGCGCCTGGCACAGCGAGCTCGCGGGCTGCCTGCTGCGCGGACTCGTCTTCGCGCTCCCCGGCCTCGCGTACGTCCTCGCCGCGCCCCTCCTCGCCGCGCAGCACGGCCGGTTCGGGCTCCCCGCCGGGACGGTCCCGCTGCTCGCCGGCGCCGTCACCGGCTGGGTCTGGAACCAGGCCCTCTCCCACCGCGCGTACACCTGGCTCGGGCTCGGCGACCGGGCCGCCGCCGCCCGCGCCCTGCTCATCGGCGCCCCGGCCGGCGCCCTCGCCGGGACGGCCGTCGCCCTCGCGACCGCCGCGCCCGGCGAGCTCCCGGCCGCCGTCTTCGCCGCCGGACAGTCCCTCTACCTCGCCGCCGCGACCGTGCTCCTGGTCCTCGGCCGCGAACGGGCCCTGCTCGGCGCCCTGCTGCCGCTCACCGGCGCCGTCCCGGCCCTCCGCTGGGACCTGCCGGACGTCCTGCGCGCGGGACTGCTCCTCGCCTCCCTCGCCGCGTCCGTCGCCCTCGCCGCGCTCGTCCTGCGTCCCGGCGCCCGCCGGGGCGCGGCGGGCCGCGGCGGACCCCCGCGCGCCGCCTCCCTCCCGTACGGCCTCTTCGGCCTCGGCAGCGGCGTGCTCGTCCTGCACGCGGGCGTGGCCGACACCCTGGTGACCGGGGCGGGGGCGGTCATCGCGCTCACCCTCTCCATGGGGCCCGCCGAGTGGCTCCTGCACCGCTTCCGGTACGGCGCCCTGGCCCGGCTGCGGACCCTCACCACCGCCCGCGAGTTCCGCCGGGCGGTCACCGGCACCCTCGTGCTCTGCCTCGGCGGCTACCTCACCGTGCTCCTCGCCCTCACCCTCGCCGCGACCCTGGCCTGGCCCGGGGCGCCGCTGCCGACGCTCCCGCGCCTGGTCACCCTGCTCCTGATCGGGACCGTGCTGTGGCTGGGGCTGCTGCTCCAGGCCTTCGGCGCGGTCCTCAGCGCCGCCACCGTCTGCCTGCTCGCGGCGGCCGCCCAGACCGTGCACCCGGCGGCGGGCCCGCTGACCGCCGGGGGAGCGGCGGCCGTCCTCGCCGCCCTGACCTGCGCCCTCCTCGTACGACCGACCGCCCACCGCGCCTAGGAACGCCGACGCCATGACGAACCCCTCCCTCCTGGTGCCGTACTACGAGCACCCGGCCGAGCGCCCCGAGGCCTGGTCGGCGCTCGTCGACGCGGCGCCGACCCTGTACGGCGTCGTCCTCAACCCGGCGAGCGGCGCCGGCGAGGCCCCCGACCCGGCGTTCGCCGAGGCCGCCGGGCGGCTGCGGGCGGCCGGGGTGCGGCTCCTCGGCTACGTGGACACCTCCTACGGCCGCCGCCCGCACGCCGAGGTCGTCGCCGAACTGCTCCGCCACCGCGACTGGTACGGAGCCGACGGCGCCTTCCTCGACCAGGTGGCGACGGCGCCCGCCGCCCTTCCCCACTACCGCCGCATCGCGGTCGCCGCCCGGGCCGCCGGGGCCGCGACCCTCGTCTTCAACCACGGGGCCCACCCCGACCCCGGCTACGAGGCGCAGGCGGACCTCCTCGTCACCTTCGAGGGCCCCTGGGACACGTACCGGACGCTCGACCTGCCGGTCGCCGCCCACTACTGCCACCTCGTGTACGCGGCCCCCGCGGGCTTCCGCCCGGCCACCCCGGTGCACTGCGCCGTCCCCGGCACGGGCGCGCACCCCTGGGGCACCCTCCCGCACCTCCTGGAGCCCGCCCGATGAGACGTCTCCTCCCGCTGCTCGCCGGCCTGTTGCTCCTCGCCACCGCCTGCACGGCCGCCCCCGACCCGGACCCCAAGACCACCGCGGACCGCTGGCGCCCGGCCCCCGGACTCACCTGGCAGTGGCAGCTCAGCGGCACGCTCGACCCGGCCGTCGACGTCCCGGTGTACGACATCGACGGCTTCGACCACCCGGCCTCGACCGTCGCCGACCTGCACCGCCGGGGCCGCAAGGTCATCTGCTACGTGTCCACCGGCGCCTGGGAGAAGTTCCGCCCCGACGCCGGGAGCTTCCCGGCGGCCGTCCTCGGCCGGGGCAACGGCTGGCCGGGCGAGCGCTGGCTCGACGTCCGGCGCACCGACGTCCTCGGGCCGATCATGGCCAAGCGCCTCGACATGTGCCGCGACAAGGGCTTCGACGCCGTCGAGCCGGACAACATGGACGGCTACCGCAACCGCACCGGCTTCCCCCTGACCGCCGCCGACCAGCTCCGCTACAACCGCCTGATCGCCACGATGGCCCACGAGCGCGGCCTGTCGGTCGGCCTGAAGAACGACCTGGACCAGATCCCGCAGCTGCTCCCGGACTTCGACTTCGCGGTGAACGAGCAGTGCGCCGAGTACGAGGAGTGCGACGCCCTCGTCCCGTTCGTCACGGCGGGCAAAGCCGTCTTCCACGTCGAGTACGAGCTGACGACGGCCCAGTTCTGCCCGCAGACCCGGAAGCTGGGACTCAGCTCCATGCGGAAGCGCTACGAGCTCGACGCCTGGCGCCAGCCCTGTTAGCCCAGCGTCAGCGCGACCAGCGCGACCGTGGCCGCCGTCTCCTCCACCGCGCCGAACACGTCGCCCGTCACCCCGCCGAAGCGCCGCACGCACCGGCGGAGCAGCAGCGCCGCCGCGCCGAGGCCCGCGCCGGCCGCCAGGACGTCGCGGACGGCGTCGTACGGGGAGAGGAGGAGGCCCGTCGCCGCGCCGAGGGTCAGGACGAGGGCGGTCATGAGGGTCGCCGAGCGGGTCGGGACCGTCGCGGCGACGATCGCGCCGAGGCCCTCGGGGCGGGCCGCCGGGACGCCGTGCCGGGACGCGTGGGTGAGGGCGAGCCGGGACACGGTGGCGGCGAAGGCCGCGGCGACCGTGCCGCGCGTCCAGCCCTCCCCGTACAGCTCGTACAGCGCGGCGACCTGGGCGAGCAGGACGAGGACCAGGGCGATGACGCCGAACGGCCCGATGTCCGACTGCTTCATGATCCGCAGCGCGTCCTCGGCGGGCTTGGCGCTGCCGAGGCCGTCGGCGGTGTCCGCGAGGCCGTCGAGGTGGAGGCCCCGGGTGAGCAGGGCGGGGACGGCGGTGGAGACGACGGCCGCGAGCAGCGGTCCGGAGCCGAGCAGCAGGAACGTTCCGCCAGCCATGGCGGCGCAGAGCCCGACGGCCAGGCCCGCGACCGGGGCGCAGAGCATGCCGGCGCGCGCCGCGTCCCGGTCCCAGCGGGTGATGCGGGCGGGGAACACGGTGAGGGTCCCGAAGGCGAAACGCAGGCCGTCCATCCGGGCAGGGTAATCGTCGTCCCCGGACGGTAGATTGCGCATACGGCGCATATCGGAAGTGGGTGGCATGGGTCACTGGTTCTCCCGGAACATCGTCGAGCCGGGCAAGCTCCCGATGCTGCTCGCTCTGACCTCCTTCGTCCTGACATTCCTGGTCACCCGTACCGTCACCCGGCTCATCCGGGCGGGCAAGGGGCCCTTCGGGAACATCTCCTCGGGAGGCGTCCACATCCATCACGTCGTACCGGGCATCGTCCTCACCGTCCTCGGCGGATTCGGCGCGGTGGCCAGCGACCGGCACGGCGTCGCCGCGGCCGTCTTCGCCGTCGTCTTCGGGACCGGCGCCGGGCTCGTCCTGGACGAGTTCGCGCTCATCCTCCACCTCGACGACGTGTACTGGTCGGACGAGGGCCGCAAGAGCGTCGAGGTGGTCGTCCTCACCGCGGCCCTGGCCCTGCTCGCCCTGAGCGGCTTCTCGCCGCTCGGCGTCAACGACGTGACGCCGCAGGAGCGTCAGGACCGGAGTGCCTTCATCCTCAGCATCGCGCTGAACTTCCTGCTCGTCCTCGTGACCCTGGTGAAGGGGAAGACCCGGATGGCCGTGTTCGGGGTCCTGGTCCCGTTCGTGGCGATCGTCGGCGCCGTGCGCCTCGCCCGCCCCGGCTCCTGGTGGTCCCGCCGCTTCTACGGCCGCCGCCACCGGGCCAGGGCCCGGGCCAGGGTCCGCGCGTACCGCCACGACAAGCGCTGGACCAAGGTGCGCCGCCGTTTTCAGGACCTGATCGGCGGCTTCCAGGAGCGGGTGCCCGGGCGGGGCTCGACGCCGTCCTGACCCCGCTCGCGCCAGGCCTGGACCGCGATGAGGGCGAGGACGGCGGCGATCGCCGCGATGTGCTCCTTGCCCGCCAGGTTCGCCTTGATCACCACCTCGATCACCATGGACAGGACGACGAGCGCACCCGTCCACCGCGCCCCGTACCGCCAGCAGACGTAGACCGCGAGGCCCACCACGGCGGCCGAGGGACCGGTGTCGACGACCTGCGCGTCGGTGGCGGGCAGTCCGAAGGGGTTGTCGGGACCGAGGGCGATGCCCACGCGCGCGTAGAGCGTGCCGGCGAGCGTCGCCAGAAAGGCGACGCCGAGCGTCCGCCACCGCCCGAGGCAGATCTCGGCGATCCCGAACACCAGCAGGACCTGCGCGAGGGCGCCCCAGACGGGCAGGTCGAGCGCGGGCACGAACAGCGAGAGCGGGGTCCGCAGCAGCGACAGCCACAGGGGGTCCTCGGCCCGTACGGAGCCGATGTCCTGGACAGGCTGATAGCCCCAGTCCTGGTTCTGCACGAGCTGGAACAGCGCGGTGAGACAGACGGCGGCCAGCGTCATCGGCACCGCCCTCCACCTCTTGGTGACGAGCGCCGTCCGTACGGTGGTGAACAGCGGCCCCCACTCGCGCCGGGCGAAACCCTTCAGGGCCTTGCTCAACGGCTGCTCTCCAGATGTCTGCGGTGCATCCACTTCGGCAGACCGGGGGCCTCCAGGAAGCCCTCGGCCCGCCCGGCCGCGAGGCCGATGCGCAGCAGGTCCGCACTCTTCTCGAAGAGCATGAATCGGGGCTCCCAGATCGGTCGGTACTTGGCGTTGGCGCGGTACAGCGACTCGATCTGCCACCAGCGGGAGAAGAAACTGAGCAGTGAACGCCACATGCGCAGCACCGGTCCCGCCCCGAGCTTCGAGCCACGTTCGAAGACGGATCGGAACATCGCGAAGTTGAGCGAGACCTGAGTGATCCCGATCTCCTTGGCGCGCTGCAGGAGTTCGATGACCATGAACTCCATCAGGCCGTTCTCGGAGTCCCGGTCACGGCGCATCAGATCCAGCGAGAGCCCCTGCGGCCCCCAGGGCACGAAGGAGAGCAGCGCCCGCAGCTCCCCCTCGTCGTCGGTGCACTCCAGCATCACGCAGCGGCCGTCCTTGGGGTCGCCGAGCCGGCCGAGCGCCATCGAGAAGCCGCGCTCGGTGGCCCCGTCCCGCCAGTCGTCCGCCTTGCGGAGCAGTTCGGCCATCTCCTCGGCGGGGATGTCCTCGTGGCGCCGGATCCGGACCTCGTACCCGGCCCGCTTCACCCGGTTGAAGGCCTGCCGGACGGTCCGCATGGCGCGGCCGTCCAGGGTGAACTCGTCGGTCTCCACGATCGCCTCGTCGCCCAGCTCCAGGGCGTCCAGGCCGTGCCGGGCGTAGATGACCCCGGCCTCCTCGCTCGCGCCCATCACCGCCGGGATCCAGCCGTGCTCGCGGGCCTCGGCGAGCCAGGGCTCGATGGCGCCCGGCCAGGCCTCGGGGTCGCCGATCGGGTCGCCGGAGGCCAGCGAGACCCCGCCCACCACCCGGTAGGCGATGGCCGCCTTCTCGCTCGGCGACCACACGACGCTCTTCTCGCGGCGCAGCGCGAAGTAGCCGAGCGAGTCGCGCTCGCCCTGCTTGTCGAGCAGGAGCCGCAGCCGGTCCTCGTCCTCCTCGGTCAGCGGGTCGACGGCCCGCCGGGAGCGGAAGGCGGCGAAGAGCACCGCGATGATCAGCAGCGTGGACAGGACGTTGATGGTGACGTCGACCCAGCCGGGGGTGCTGATGTTGGAGAAGCCGGAGCTGTCGGAGGCCAGCGTGACGAGCCGCAGCAGGCCGTACTTCCAGCGGTCCATGAAGGTGGAGGTGACGGGGGAGTCGTTGGTGAGGGTCACCAGGAGGGCGGCGAGCAGCGAGGTGACGAGCAGGCCGCCGACCGCCACCCCCGCCGCCAGCTTCGGGTTGGAGCGGTCGCCCTTCGCGTAGAACTCCTTGCGGCTGACGAGCAGCGCGAGGACGAACGCGGCGGTGAGGAACAGCGAGATCCAGTTCTGGGCGTGCTGCCGGATCTCGGGGAAGGCCATCACGAGGGCGAAGAGCAGCAGGAAGAGGCCGCTGAGCACCAGGTTGAGGATCCACGCGGCCCGCTTGCGGCGCCGCATGGTGATCGCCAGGAAGAGGGTGAAGACGCCCGAGGCGAAGCCCGCGGTGAGCATGTACGGGGTGAAGTAGTTGTCCTCGTTGTGCCGGCGCAGGTCGTTGCCGAACGAGACCCAGACGGCGCTCAGGAAGTTGATGAACGTGACGACCCGCAGGTACCAGACGGCGAAAGCGGCGCCGCGCCGTGAACGCGCGGTCGTACCCCGGGGTGCTGCTTCGGCAGACAAGCGGACTTCTCCCATGAAAAGCGATCATATGGGGCACGGCTTGCGCTACGGAGACGCCCCGGGCGGTCACGCGCGCGTCGCCCGCGACCGCCCCGGAGCCGGTCCTTCGCTTACGCCCGCGCTCAGGCCTCCGCGGCGCCGTCGGCGTCCGGAGTGGTCGGATCCGGACGCTCGGGCAGCTCCGCGGCGAACGCCGCCGCGGCCTGGACGAGGGGAAGTGCGAGCAATGCCCCGGTTCCCTCACCCACATGGACGCCGTGATCGAGCAGCGGGTTGAGCGCCATCCGATCCAGCGCCTTCGCCTGCGCCGGCTCCCCGCTCACCTGCCCCGCCAGCCACCAGTCCGGCGCCCGGAAGGCCGCCCGCTGCGCCACGAGCGCACAGGCCGCGCCCACCACACCGTCCAGGATCACCGGCATCCGCCGCACCGAGGCCTGGAGCAGGAAACCGGTCATCGCCGCCAGGTCCGCCCCGCCGACCGCCGCGAGCAGCTGCAGCTGATCGCCCAGGACCGGCCGGGCCCGCCGCAGCGCGTCCCGGATCGCCGCGCACTTGCGCATCCACGCCAGATCGTCGATCCCGGCACCGCCCCGGCCCGTCACCACCGAGGCGTCCGTCCCGCACAGCGCCGCGATCAGCGTCGACGCGGCGGTCGTCCCGCCGACGCTCAGATCCCCGAGCACCACCAGATCGGTGCCCGAGTCCGCCTCCTCGTCGGCGATCGCCATGCCGAGCCGGACCGCCGCCTCGGTCTCCTCCGCCGTCAGCGCGTCCGCCACGTCGATCCGGCCGCTGCCGCGCCGCACCCGGTGCCGTACCACCTCGGCCGGCAGCAGCTCCGGATCGCAGTCCAGACCGGCGTCCACGACCCGCACCGGGACGCGCATCGAGCGGGCGAGGACGGCCACCGGACTCGTCCCGTCGAGCACCGCCCGCACCAGCTCGTGCGCCGTGCCCGCCGCGCGCCCCGACACGTCGAGCGAGGCCACCCCGTGGTCGCCCGCGAACAGCACGACCTTCGGCTCCTCGATCGCCCGCACCTTGACCGAGGCCTGCGCCGCCGACAGCCACTCGCCCAGCTCGTCCAGCCTGCCGAGCGCCCCCGGTGGCACGCTCAGCCGCTCCCGGCGCTCCTCGGCGTCACGCCGAATGCCGCCGTCGGGGCGCTCGATCAGATCGGAGAAGTCGTCGAGGTTCAAGGTTCCGCCTAGGGACGAGTCAGCGAGGGCCATCAGCGATCGGCAACCCTACCCGCGCAGCACGATCGCCTGCCCGGCGACCACGAGGACGACCTGCTCGCACTCGTCCGCGAAGGCCGCGTTCAGCCTGCCCAGCTCGTCCCGGAACCGCCGCCCCGCCGCCGTGGCCGGCACGACCCCCGAGCCGACCTCGTTCGTCACCACCACGACCGTACGGCTCGTCG
This sequence comes from Streptomyces nymphaeiformis, assembly GCF_014203895.1. Classification (GTDB taxonomy): domain Bacteria; phylum Actinomycetota; class Actinomycetes; order Streptomycetales; family Streptomycetaceae; genus Streptomyces; species Streptomyces nymphaeiformis. The sequence continues at coordinate 920,848 of NZ_JACHJY010000001.1, forward strand.
CCCGCACCGCCGCCACCAGCTCCGCCGTCCGCTCCCGCAGCGCCGCCTGCCCGCCGTTCGCCCAGGTCTCGTCGTCCCACGCGCCGGCCCGGTCCATCGCGTCCGTCAGCCACAGCGACAGACAGTCGACCAGCAGCGCGGGACCGCCCTCCTCCGTCAGCAGCGGTACGAGCTCGCAGGTCTCGGCCGTACGCCACGAACCCGGCCGCCGCTCCCGGTGCAGCCCGATCCGCTCGGCCCACTCCGGATCGCCCTCCCGCGTGCCGCCCGTCGCCACGTACAGCACCTCGGGGAAGGTCTCCAGCCGCCGCTCGGCCTCCACCGACTTCCCCGACCTGGCCCCGCCCGTCACCAGCGTCCGCCGGGGCACCTCCGGCACCTCGTGGTAGTCGCCGATGTACAGCGTCGTCCCGTCCGGCACCGCCCGCGCCCCCGCCGCCGCGAGCCGCCGGTCCAGCTCGGCGCCCGCCGGCACGTCGTGGTCCAGGTGCACGGCGATCACCTCGGTCGCCGGACCGACCGCTCCCGTCGCCCGCAGCCGGGCCAGCCCGTCCGGCCGCCCGGTGACATCGGCGACGACCATGTCGTACGGCACGAGGTGCTCGTCCGCGATCCCGGCGGGCGCGCCACCCGGCGGCAGGTACAGCAGCCGCTCGCCGTCGGCGGAGACCACCTCGTACCCCGTCCCGGGGGAGTCCATCGACAACGCCCGCACCCGGTGCCCGCTGATCAGCGTCAACTCGCGTCCGTCCGGCACCCGCACGGCGGTGGGCAGCCCGGCCGGCACCTCGACGGCCGGCCCGTCGTGCGGATGCGACAGCAGCACCTGCCGCACCCCGACCAGCGAATGCCCCGACCGGGCGGCGGCGAGCGCGGCCCCCGGGGTCAGATCGAGCAGCAGGGCCCCGTCCACGAGCAGGGAGGTCGCGGCCCTCGCCCGCGCCCCACGGGACAGCGCGCACACGGCGCAGGGGCAGTCGGGGCGGGGGAGTCCGAGGGGGGCGCCGGTGCCGAGCAGAGTCAGTTCCACCCTCAGATCCTCCCGCGCCACCGCGAGGCGTGCGCGCCCGGCTACGCTGCGGGCAGGAAACCGATCATCCGGTGAGCGCCAGGAGGCTTGCATGGCATGGACGTGGCGGTTCGAGAAGTCCGACGGAACCGAGGTCGAGCCGGTGGTGACCCCTGAGGAGTTCACCACCCAGGGCGACGCGGAGAGCTGGATCGGCGAACACTGGCGTGACCTCCTGGGTGGCGGCGCGGACCAGGTGACGCTGTCGGAGGACGGGACGAAGATCTACGGCCCGATGCCGCTGGACGCGGAGGGCTAAGACTTGTTCCGCAATTCACCAGAGGGTGAGCTGCGGACTGCACGCCGGTCGGGTGCCGGGCGCTCCAGCGTGGTCGCGCACATGGCGCGGCTCATCTGGGGTTGCCCGGTCCCGTCGTTCGGCGGTTCGGTGAGCAGAGGCCCCGCTCTGACGCGGAACTGCCACGCGACCAGCACCCCGAGGGGTGTTCTGGCACGGTGTGGTTGACTCATTCAGGGCTTCTTCCAGCCCTTCTCCGTACGTGATCTGTGCGTGCCGCGACCGGGCGGAGTCCAGTCGGGCGGTCTTGGGGTCGTCGGGGTCGGCCAGGTCCACGAAGGCGGCCAGAGCGGCGGAGACGAGATCCCGCTTGCCGACGAGTCCGCAGGCGATGCATTTGTGTTCCCGGTCCCGCAGCGTCTTGGTGACGCGCTCGCCGCACAGGCAGTGCTGCGACAGGGCCGTGGACCAGGTGGAGGCACGCACGAGACGGCCACCGGCGGCCCGGCACTCGATCTCCAGCGCGGAGACCAACATGCCCGGCGTGGTCTGGGAAAGGCGCTTGCCCCACAGCCGGTACCAGGTGCGGATATCACAGTCCTCCACCATCAGTACGGGGCCGTGGGCGGCGACGATCTCGCGGGCCACGGCACGGGCCCGGTGACGCCGGTACTCGGCCGCGCCGGCGGCGGCTTCGGCCTGGCGGGCGCGCAGCTCCCGATAGCCGCTGGACAGCCGGTCGCGGCGGAACGCCTGCTTCGGCACCCCATCGGCACGGGAGTCGCGGGCGCCGCCCGGCACCGTGACCTTCTTGGGCTTCAGGCCCTGGGCGGCCCGGCGCTCGGCGCGGACGGCCTGCCGCTTGGACAGCCCGTACTGTGCGGCGTTCGTCGCCCGGCGGGAGCGCTCCAGCGCCCGAGCCCGGCCCCGCCGCTTTTTCGCCTCCCGCTCCAGCCGCGCCCGCTCCTGATCGGTCAACACGATCTCCGAGGACTCCGGCTTCCCTTCGGCGGGGTCCAGGGAGGCGGGGAAGGAGACGACGGAGAGGTTGGAGACGTTGCCGTCCACGCCGCCGATCCGGTCCAGCTCGGCAGCGCGCTGGCGCATCTGCCGGACGGCCGGGGAGGCGTAGCCGGGGCCGAGGACCATCAGGTGTGCCTCGTACGCCCAGCCGCCCGACGCACCGGCCTTGCGGCGGCGTACCAAGTCCACCTTGTGCCAGCGGGCGCAGGCCGCAAGGAAGTGCCGTGCGCGGTCCTCCTGGCCCGGTCCCTGGGGGATGCGGACGGGGAGGACGAGGTCACCGCGTTTGCCGTCCGGGCCGCCCGCGAACACCACGGCGAGCGGGCCGGTGTGGTCCCACCAGGTAGCTTTGCGAGTGCCCCTGCCGATGGGGATCTTGCCGTCCGGCTTGGCCGGTGTCGGCATCCGGCGGGGCTGCACCAAGGCGTGTCGGCCCCCGCCTGCGTAGGCCGTGGCGTGGCCATGGAAGGTGCCGACCAGGCGGAAGGTCTCCCACTTGTTCACGATGGTGTGAGACCGGGCACGGCCCGGAATCCGGGTGAAGTCGTACCAGCGACCCACGCGGGGGCGGCCGTGGCGGTTTCCCGCGCTATCGGCGAACAGGTGCCGCTGCACGCCGTTCCACACCTGGTCGGCCATGTGCATGACCAGGGCCTTGGAGGCGTGGTGCTTGAGGTGCCCCGCATCCTCAAGATGCTTGTACGCGCACCGCTCCAGGCCCTCACGGGACAGGCCGAGGCGCTGCCGTGCGGCCTTCGCTCCGTGAGTGTCGCGCTCGTGTCTGGCGGCCCAGTACGCGTCGACCTTGGCGCGGGCGTCGCGCTGGACGGCCCGCTTAACCGACCACATCGCGCCGAACAGCTTGTCCAACCGGTCAAGGTCGGCGGGATCGGTGACGGCCAGGGGCAGCACCATCACGGACACGATCCCGCCGTCGGGCTTGGTCCACTTCGGGGCCTTGTTCTTGCCTCGGAACTTCCCCTGCATCTGGGCATGCTGCATGACCGTCACCTCCCTTCAAAATGGCCGTGTTAATACTCTGTAAGCCCTTAGCGTGCGAACGGGGGGCAGCGGGCCGCTGACGTACTACCAGGGGAAGTGCCGCCGACTGGGGTGACGGCGGTGCATGGCGGCCCGCATGGCACGCACCCCTCGGTCACAGCTCTGGGTAGCCGAGGCCCCTCGCATCTCGCGCGCGTCATGAATCTGGGCCCCCTTCCGAGGGTTCCTCGGCGGGCGATGCCTCACGCCACAGGACGGGCCCGATGTTGTCAACCGCCGTCGTCCAGGCGACACCGGTGGCGGGCTGGACGTATGCGATACGCAGGAGTCGGCCGCCGTGCCACTCGTGAACGACGGCCGTCAGCACTCCTTCGCCTCGGCTGGCGATGTCGCGAACCCTCCGGTGAAGGAGGGGGTGACCATCCCCGCCCTCGGCGCCGGGCGCGCTCATCGTTCGGGCTCCTCGCAGGCGTCGAACCACCGGTCGAGGAACTTCTGCCACCCGGCCTCGGCGCGAGCTCGGAGAGCCGGGCTCAAGCCCTCCGGTGGTACGGGAACACCATGCTGCGCCTCGTCAGCATCCGTCGCTTCCATGGCGATGACTTTAAGTGAAAACGACTTTAAGTCGCAAGCGATTAAGGTCAGGTTTCCGGTGGGGGCGAGCAAGTAGGGTCACTGGCAACAGTGAGCCGGAGGTAGGAACATGTCGGGCGATGCATGGATCAGCGACACCGCGCCATATCTGGCCCCGCGCAAGCCCGGTCAGAGCGACGCATGGAGCGACGAGGCCTCTCGCCGTGGGCGCCGTGGCGGCCAACGGCTTCTCCAGGCAGGCGAAGTGGATGCCCCGGACGCGGTCCGCGCCGCCCTGCGGTTGTCCGCATCTGAGCGCGTGATCGTCAGGCGTCGGCTGATCCTCCTCGACGACCAGCCCGTAGAGCTGGCCGACTCCTACTACCCCGTACCCATCGCCGCAGGCACGCCCCTGGCGGAACCGGGCAAGGTGCCCGGCGGCGCCGTCACCCTGCTCAAGGAGCTCGGATACACCGGCGCCGAAGTCGTTGAGGACGTGAGCGCCGCCCTCGCCACCACGGAGGAGCGCGAGCACCTGGGCCTGCCCGAGGGCAGCGCCGTCCTCCACCTGCTCCGCCTGACACAGACCGCCGACGGAACACCGATGGAGGCGTCCCTGATGACCATGCCGGCCGGCAGGCACCTCACGTACCGGCTCGGGAAGCAGGGCGTGTGATGGCGAAGGAGTTCAAGGACCCGAGATCGCCGCACCAGAAGATCGCGGCGGAGCTCCGGCGGCAGATCACCCGCGGAGACCTCCCTCCGGGAAGCAAGCTGGGCTCGACGGCCGAGCTGATGGAGCAGTACGGCGGCGTGGCCAACACGACCGTCCAGAAGGCCCTCCAGATGCTGAAGGCCGAGGGACTCCTCGAAGGACTCCCGGGCAAGGGCGTATACGTGCGGCAGCACGCCCAGCAGTCCGTCGAACCGATCGCCTACATGAGGCCGGCAGGGCCGGGCGAGCCCTACCCCTGGATGTCCGAAGCCGCGAAACGCCGGCAGGTCGGCAGGTCCCAGCTCCTCGATGTCGAGGTCGTCGTCCCGCCGAAGGAGGTGGCCGAGGCCCTGCAATTGGAGGATGGCGAGCGAGCTGCGCTTCGCAAGCAGGTTCTCTTCCTGGACGAGGAGCCGACCGAACTCACGAGGTCGTACTACCCGCTGAGCCTGGTCGAGGGCACGGCCATCCTGGAGAAGAAGCGGATTCGAGGCGGTACGCCCACGCTGCTCGACGCGATGGGTCTTCCCCCGCGCGAGTTCGTGGACGAGCTGTCGTCCGAGATCCCGACGGAGGAGGAAGTCGTGGCGCTGGAGCTCCCGAAGGACATGCCCGTACTGGTGGCCTTCCGGGTGGTCTATTCCGACGCCCGGCGTCCGATCGAGGTCACACTGATGACGAAGGCTGCGCACCGTTACCGGATGCGCTACAGGCTGCCTGTGACATAGGTACGTCTTCGCCGACCTCCCTGCGACCATGCCCAACCAGGTGACCGGTCACCAACTGCTCATCGGAGGCCGGGCCTGCTGCAGAGCACCCGAGGTCATCACCGGTAAGACGAGGAGCAAGCCGTTCGCCAAACGGCGGGCACAGGCCGAACACGCCCTCGCCCGCCTCAAGGACTTCGAGGCACTGAGGTGATACCGCCCGCGCCGTCCCCGTCCTCCACACCCTCAAGACCGGCTACCGGCAAGAGTTGACGTACCCCCGTTGTGGGCCCCCGCAGAGGCGAGGCCCGGCGGGCTACAGTTCGCCCAGTGTGACCTGGGCCTTGTGCGTCGACCCGCCCCGGACGTACTCCACCGTCACCTCGTCCCCCGGCTGCATCGCCGCCAGCGCCTCCGCCAGCGACGTGATCGTCGTGATCTCGGTCTCGCCGAGGCGGGTGATCACGTCGCCCGGCTTCAGGCCCGCCTTCCCCGCCGCCCCGTCCGCCGGCGCCTCGACGATCGCGACGCCCGCCGGCTCGTAGTTGTCGTCGAGGACCGTACGGCCGGTGATGTTGAGGGCCGCCCGCCCCGAGTCCGTCACCTTGCCGTTCTTGATGATCTGGTCCGCGACCGTCCGCACCATCGACGCGGGGATCGCGAAGCCGATGCCGGGCGCCGAGCCGCCGCCGAGTTCGGGGTCGGTCGCGGCGAGCGTCGGGATGCCGATGACCTCGCTGTCGAGGTTCACGAGGGCGCCCCCGCTGTTGCCGGGGTTGATCGCGGCCGACGTCTGGACCATGTTCGCGATGGTCGCGCCCGTGCCGCCGCCGGCCCGCCCCTCGCTGACCGTGCGGCCGGTCGCGGAGACGATGCCCTGGGTGACGCTGCCGGACAGGCCGAGGGGGGAGCCCATGGCGAGCACGATCTGCCCCATGTCGACCTCGGCGGAGTCGCCGAACCGCGCGGCCTTCAGCCCCTGCGGCACGGTGTCCAGCTTGAGCACGGCGAGGTCCTGCTCGGGGTACGAGGAGACGAGCCGTGCCGTCACGGACTGCCCGCCGGTCGCCGCCGTGACCTTGAAGCTCTTCTCCTGGCCGACCACGTGCGCGTTGGTGACGATGTGCCCCTTGTCGTCGTAGACGACCCCGGAGCCGAGGCTGTTCGACGCCTCGATCTGGACGACCGACGGCAGGACGTTCCTGATGACGGTCTGGTAGTCGTCCTGGAGCTCGTTGGAGACGTGCGGCACCGGCGTCTGGGTGGAGCGCTCCGGTGCGGCCGCGCCCCCGGCGGAGGAACAGCCGCCGACCAGTGCGACGGCGCAGGCCCCGGCGGCGAGGGGAAGGAGGACACGGCGGGCACGGACACGGGCACGGAAGACGTCCATGTCCGGAGTATCCGATTCCGCCCTGGCCCCGGCCCGGCGAGCGCACCCGATCAGGGGTGCGCGACCACGGCCCTAACCCCGGACCCCGCACAGGTGCAGCAACGCCGCGATCCGCCGGTACGGTTCCGTGCGCCCGGCCCGGTCCTCGGCGGCGAGCAGCCGCTCCAGTTCCTCGGCGGCGGGCAGGCCCGCGTCGGCGGGGACGTCGTCCGTGAAGACCCGGACGCCGTACCAGGCGTGCAGCGGCGCGGCGATCCCCGCGAGCGTCGACGTGAGCGCGTCCAGCCGGTCGGCCCGCACCTTCACGCCGTTGTCGTCCGTGTAGACGTCCGAGTCGAAGGCCGCGAGCGCCCCCGACCAGTCCCCGGCGAGACCCGGCCGCATCGACAGGGCCTCCGCGTTCCGTACCACCAGGGACAGCAGGCCGCCGGGGGCCAGCATCCGGGCCAGGCCGGCGAGCAGCGCGTCGGGCTCGTCCGCGTACATGAGCACGCCGTGGCAGAGGACCACGTCGAAACTGCCGGGCAGGAAGTGCACCCCGGTCTCGCGCCCGTCGCCCTCGATCATCCGGACCCGCTCGCGGATCCCGGCGGGCTCCGTCGCCAGCGACTCACGGGCCGCCTTCAGGAGGTCCGGATCGGCCTCCAGGCCGGTCACGGTGTGTCCGGCGCGGGCGAGGCGCAGGGCCTGGGTGCCCTGACCCATGCCCGCGTCGAGGATCCGCAGCCGCTGTCCCACCGGGTAGCGGCTGGTTATCTGCTCGTCGAGCTGACGGGCGACTATCTCCTGCCGGATGGTGTCGCGCAGCCCGCCGGGACCGGCGGGCCAGTGCGCGACGACGGGCAGCACGGGGCCGCCCGACTCCGACGTGGCCTCGCCGAACGCGCGCCCGTCGAACTCCGAGCTGTCGGCGCTCAGGGCCGCTCTCCGCGCTTGACCTGCGGCTTCGGCAGACGCAGTCGGCGCATCTGGAGCGTGCGCATCAGGCCGTAGGCGATGGCGCCGCGCTTCGGCTCGTTCGGGAAGCGCTCGTTCAGCTGCTTCCGCAGACGGATCCAGATGCCGATCGAGTCGATGACGATCAGGACGATCACACCGAGCCACAGCAGCAGGGAGATGTTCTGCAGCGCCCGGTTGGCGTTGCCGAACAGCGACAGCACGAGGATCACCACGGCCATCGGCAGGAAGAACTCGGCGATCGCGAACCGCGAGTCGACGAAGTCGCGCACGAAACGGCGGACCGGACCCTTGTCGCGGGCGGGCAGGTAACGCTCGTCGCCGCTGGCCAGCGCCTCGCGCTGCCGTGCCAGGTCCGAGCGGCGTGCCTCGCGCTGGCGCTTGGTGGCCTCCTTGCGGTCGGTCGGCACCGTCGCGGCACGCCGGCGCTGGGACTGCGCCTCGCTCCGCTTCGGAGTCGGGCGGCCCTTGGGGGCCTCGGGGTCGCGGGACTGCTTGCTGGAGAGGTCCGCCGTCACCTTGTCGGTGGGGGCCTTCTCGTCCTTCGCACGGCTACGGAACACAAAACCCAAGGGTACGGGGTGGCGGGCATGAACCCCATGCGGGCCGGGAACGATCCGCTAACGGACTGCGTCTTGGGGCGTACGTACGCGAGGACGGAGAGGGTCTCCCCGAGATCCACCTACTCCCTGCGCGGGAGGGAACACCCCGCGCAGTCGTCCTTGGGGAGGAGCGCATCCCGCTCCGAACAGTGCGGTAATGGAAGCAGGGCCCGTACTGTGGATCCTGTTGGAGAGCTGGAGCCGAAGTCCGTCAGAAGGGGGCGCGCGAAGCCCATGAGCGGTGTCATGAAGCGTATGGGGATGATCTTCCGCGCGAAGGCGAACAAGGCCCTTGACCGGGCCGAGGATCCGCGCGAGACGCTCGATTACTCCTACCAGAAGCAGCTGGAGCTGCTGCAGAAGGTGCGGCGGGGCGTCGCCGACGTCGCCACCTCCCGCAAGCGGCTCGAACTGCAGCTGAACCAGCTGCAGGGCCAGTCCGCCAAGCTGGAGGACCAGGGCCGCAAGGCGCTCGCGCTCGGCCGCGAGGACCTGGCGCGCGAGGCGCTGTCCCGGCGGGCCGCGCTCCAGCAGCAGGTCAGCGACCTGGAGGTGCAGCACCAGACGCTGCAGGGCGAGGAGGAGAAGCTCACCCTCGCCGCCCAGCGCCTGCAGGCCAAGGTGGACGCCTTCCGCACCAAGAAGGAGACCATCAAGGCGACCTACACGGCGGCCCAGGCGCAGACCCGGATCGCCGAGTCCTTCTCCGGCATCTCGGAGGAGATGAGCGACGTCGGCCTCGCGATCCAGCGGGCCGAGGACAAGACCGCCCAGCTCCAGGCGCGCGCCGGCGCGATCGACGAGCTGCTCGCCTCGGGCGCGCTCGACGACCAGTCGGGCCTGGGCAAGGACGACATCCAGGCCGAGCTGGACCGCCTCTCCGGCGGTACGGACGTCGAGCTGGAGCTCCAGCGCATGAAGGCCGAGCTGGCCGGTGGCCCCTCGGCGCAGCAGCAGGCCATCGAGGGCGGTGGCGCGGCGGCGCCGCAGGACCGCGACCAGCAGTCCCACCCGCGCTTCGAGAAGTAGCTTCCGCTTCGGCGACAGACAGGACGCGTCATGATCGTACGGATCATGGGGGAGGGCCAGCAGAAGCTGGCCGACAGCCACTTCGCCGAGCTGAACGCGCTCGACGACGAGCTGCTCGCGGAGATGGAGTCGGGGGACGAGGAAGGGTTCCGGCGCACGCTCGGCGCCCTCCTCGACGCCGTCCGCCGGCTCGGCGAGCCGCTCCCGGACGACGCCCTGGAGCCCTCGGAACTGATCCTCCCGTCTCCGGACGCGACCCTGGACGAGGTCCGCGAGATGCTCTCCGACGACGGGCTGATCCCCGGCTGACGAGGCCGAGGGCCGCCGCCCGGTGCGGCGGCCCGCGCGGGTGCGGGCCGTACCGTTGTCCCCGTGAACCCACCCGGCCCCGCCACCGGCACCCCCTACGTCCGCGCGCGCGACTGGTTCCGCGCGCATCCGCTCGCCTTCGACGCCGTGATCGCGGTCGGCGCGCTCGTCGCGATGGTCGCCGGGTCGTTCACCGACCCGCACGGCAGTCCGGACGGGCCGACCTTCGGGGACAAGGCGCCCAGCGCCTGGGGCGTGGTCGTCATGATCGCGGGGGCCGCCGCGCTGGTGTGCCGTCGGCGCAAGCCCTTCGCGGTGCTCGCGTTCACCGTCACGATCACCCTGTTCGAGCTCATCGACGACAACCGGCCCGCCCCGATCGCGATGAGCGCCGTCATCGCGCTCTACACGGTCGCCGCCCGCACCGACCGCCCCACCACCTGGCGGGTCGGCCTCGCCACGATGGCGGTGCTCACGGCCGCCGCCATGGCCTTCGGCCCGACCCCCTGGTACGCGCAGGAGAACCTCGGCGTCTTCGCCTGGACCGGGATGGCGGCGGCCGCCGGGGACGCGGTCCGCAGCCGCCGGGCCTTCATCGACGCGATGACGGAGCGCGCCGAGCGGGCCGAGCGCACCCGCGAGGAGGAGGCGGGCCGCCGGGTCGCCGAGGAGCGGCTGCGGATCGCCCGCGACCTCCACGACGTCGTCGCCCACCACATCGCCCTGGTGAACGTGCAGGCCGGCGTCGCCGCCCACGTCATGGACAAGCGCCCCGACCAGGCCAAGGAGGCCCTCGCGCACGTCCGCGAGGCCAGCCGCTCCGCACTGGACGAGCTGCGCGCCACCGTCGGCCTGCTGCGCCAGTCCGGCGACCCGGAGGCCCCCACCGAGCCCGCGCCGGGCCTCGCGGTCCTCGACGGGCTGCTCGACAGCTTCCGCAAGGCCGGTCTCCCCGTCGCCCTGGCCCGCGCCGACGAGGGCCTGACGCTGCCCGCGACCGTCGACCTGGCCGCGTACCGGATCGTGCAGGAGGCCCTGACCAACGTCCGCAAGCACGCGGGCCCGGACGCGAAGGCCGAGGTGAGCGTCGTCAAGGTGGGCCGCACGGTCGAGATCACCGTCCTCGACAACGGCACGCCCCCCACCGTCCCGCGCCCGGCCGCCGAGCAGCCCCCGGTCGGCGGCCACGGACTGCTCGGCATGCGGGAGCGGGTCGGCGCGCTCGGCGGCACCCTCACCGCCGCCCCCCGCTACGGCGGCGGCTTCCGCGTCCAGGCCATACTGCCGGTGACGTCCCGCACGGGGGAGGACCGCGCATGACCATCCGCGTACTGCTCGCCGACGACCAGGCCCTGCTGCGCAGCGCCTTCAAGGTCCTGGTGGACTCCGAGCCCGACATGGAGGTGGTCGGGGAGGCGCCCGACGGCGACGGCGCGGTCGCGCTGGCCCGGTCCACCCGGCCCGACGTCGTCCTGATGGACATCCGCATGCCGGGCACGGACGGCCTCGCCGCCACCCGGATGATCACGGCGGACCCCGAGCTCGCCGACGTGCGGATCGTCATGCTGACCACCTTCGAGGTCGACGAGTACGTCGTGCAGTCGCTGCGCGCCGGCGCCTCCGGCTTCCTCGGCAAGGGGGCCGAGCCCGAGGAGCTCCTCGGCGCGATCCGCATCGCCCACGCCGGGGAGGCGCTGCTCTCGCCGGCCGCCACCAAGGGCCTGATCGCCTCCTTCCTCGCCCAGGGCCCCGGCGCCGACCCCGCGGACGCGGCGGGCGACGCCCGCACCGCGCGGCTCGCCGCGCTCACCGCCAGGGAGCGCGAGGTCCTCGTCCTCGTCGCGGGCGGCCTGTCGAACGACGAGATCGCCGAGCGGCTCGACGTCAGCCCGCTCACCGTGAAGACGCATGTCAACCGGACGATGGCCAAGCTGGGCGCCCGCGACCGGGCCCAGCTGGTGGTCACGGCCTACGAGTCCGGTCTCGTACGCCCGCGGGTGGAGTGAGCTCGTACTCCAGACGGAGTATGCGCGGGATAAGGAATTGGACCCGGGGGCCGAGGACTTTCGGCGGTTGATGGCAGATCGTAGGGACGGGGGGCACCTCCGGGCGGATCCAGCGGGTCCGGGCCGGGGTCTTGGCTGCTCCCGCCTGCCGACGAGTACGCCACAGAAGAGAGACCCCATGTCCTGGCTGTCGAGATTCAGCCTCGCGCAAAGGGCCCTGATCGGGCTGATGTCCATCGTCGCGATCGTGTTCGGGGCGATCGCGATCCCGCAGCTGAAGCAGCAGTTGTTCCCCTCGATCGAGCTGCCGATGGTCTCGATCCTCGCCCCGTACCAGGGCGCCTCTCCGGACGTGGTCGAGAAGCAGGTCGTCCAGCCCCTGGAGAACAACCTCAAGGCCGTCGACGGCATCAAGGGCATCACGTCCACCGCCTCCGAGGGCAGCGCCGTCATCATGGCCAGCTTCGACTACGGGGACGAGGGCACCAAGCAGCTCGTCGCCGACGTCCAGCAGGCCGTGAACCGGGCCCGCGCCCAGCTGCCGGACTCGGTCGACCCGCAGGTGGTGGCCGGCTCCACCGACGACATCCCGACGGTCGTGCTCGCGGTCAGCTCCGACAAGGACCAGCAGGCCCTCGCGGACCAGCTCGACCGGACCGTCGTCCCGGCCCTGGAGGACATCGACGGCGTCTCCCACGTCAACGTCGACGGCGTCCGTGACCTCCAGGTCTCCGTCACCCCGGACGAGCGCAAGCTCGCCGCGGCCGGCCTGAGCCCGATGAAGCTCGCCGAGGCCATCCGCAACGGCGGCGGCACCATGCCCGCCGGCGCCTTCTCCGAGGCCGGCAAGAGCCGCACCGTCCAGGTCGGCGGCGGCTACACCTCGCTCCAGCAGATCCAGGACCTGCGGATCAAGCCCGAGAAGGGCAAGGCGGTCCGCCTCGGCGACGTCGCCACCGTGAAGCAGACGGAGGCCACCCCGGTCTCCCTGACCCGTACCAACGGCAAGCCCAGCCTCGCCGTGATGGCCACCATGGACAAGGACGGCAGCGCCGTCGCCATCTCCGACGCGGTCAAGGACAAGCTGCCCGAGCTGCGCAAGGCCCTCGGCGCCGGCGCCGAGCTGACCGTGGTCTCCGACCAGGGCCCGGCCGTCGCCAAGTCGATCTCCGGCCTCACCACCGAGGGCGCGCTCGGCCTCGTCATGGCCGTCCTCGTCATCCTGGTCTTCCTGGCCTCGCTCCGCTCCACGCTGGTCACCGCGGTCTCCATCCCGCTCTCGGTCGTCCTCGCCCTGATCGTGCTGTGGACCCGTGACCTCTCCCTGAACGTGCTGACGCTCGGCGCGCTCACCATCGCCATCGGCCGCGTCGTCGACGACTCGATCGTGGTCCTGGAGAACATCAAGCGGCACCTCGGATACGGCGAGGAGCGCCAGGCCGCGATCATCACCGCGGTCAAGGAGGTCGCCGGCGCGGTCACCTCCTCGACCCTCACCACCGTCGCCGTCTTCCTGCCGATCGGCCTGGTCGGCGGCATGATCGGCGAGCTGTTCGGCTCCTTCAGCCTCACCGTCACCGCGGCGCTGCTCGCCTCGCTGCTCGTCTCCCTGACGGTCGTCCCGGTCCTGTCGTACTGGTTCCTGCGCGCCCCCAAGGGCACCTCCGCGGACCCGGAGGAGGCCCGCCGACTGGCCGAGGAGAAGGAGACGAAGAGCCGTCTCCAGCGGGCGTACGTCCCGGTGCTGCGGTTCGCCACCCGGCGCCGCTTCACCAGCGTCGTCATCGCCCTCGTGGTCCTCTTCGGCACCTTCGGCATGGCGCCGCTCATGAAGACCAACTTCTTCGACCAGGGCGAGCAGAAGGTCCTGACGGTCAAGCAGAAGCTGGCCCCGGGCACCAGCCTCGCCGCCTCCGACGAGGCCGCGAAGAAGGTCGAGAAGGTCCTCGCCGACACCGAGGGCGTCAAGGACTACCAGGTCACCGTCGGCTCCTCCGGCTTCATGGCGGCCTTCGGCGGCGGCACCGGCTCCAACCAGGCGTCGTACCAGGTCACCCTGGAGGACTCCGCCTCGTACGAGAAGACCCGGGACGTCCTGCACGCGGCGCTCGGCAAGCTCGACGGCATCGGCGACACGAGCGTCGCGGCCGGTGACGGCTTCGGCAACCAGGACCTCAGCGTGGTCGTCAAGGCCGCCGACCCGGCGATCCTGAAGAAGGCGGCCGAGCAGGTCACGCAGGCCGTCTCCCAGCTGAAGAACGTCTCCGACGTGCGGAGCGACCTGTCCCAGTCGGTGCCGCGGATCTCGGTCCGGGCCAACGAGAAGGCGGCCGACGCCGGCTTCGACGACACCAGCCTCGGCATGGTCGTCGCCCAGGCGGTGCACGGCACCCCGGCCGCCAAGGCCGTCCTCGACGACACCGAGCGGGACGTCCTGATCACCTCGGCCCACCCGGCCACCACGCTGGCCGCGCTGAAGGCGCTGCCGCTCGGCCCGGTGAAGCTCGGCGACATCGCGCACGTCGAGCTGGTGCCCGGCCCGGTCTCCATGACCCGGATCGACGGCGCCCGCGCGGCCACGATCACGGCCAAGCCGACCACGGACAACACCGGTGCGGTGAGCGCCGAGCTCCAGACGAAGATCAACGCGCTCGACCTGCCCGAGGGCGCCACCGCCTCCATCGGCGGCGTCTCCCAGGACCAGTCCGAGGCCACCGGCAAGATGGCCCTCGCGATGCTCGCCGCCGTGGCGATCGTCTTCATGCTGCTCGTCGCGACCTTCCGGTCGCTGATCCAGCCGCTGATCCTCCTGGTCTCGATCCCGTTCGCCGCGACCGGCGCGATCGGCCTCCTCGTGGCCACCGGCACGGCGATGGGCGTCCCGGCGATGATCGGCATGCTGATGCTCATCGGCATCGTCGTCACCAACGCGATCGTCCTGATCGACCTGATCAACCAGTACCGGGCGCAGGGCCTGGGCGTCGTCGAAGCGGTGATCGAGGGCGGCCGGCACCGGCTCCGCCCGATCCTGATGACCGCCCTGGCGACGATCTTCGCCCTGCTGCCGATGGCCCTCGGCGTCACCGGCGAGGGCGGCTTCATCGCCCAGCCGCTGGCCGTGGTGGTGATCGGCGGCCTGATCACCTCGACGCTGCTCACCCTCCTCCTCGTCCCGACGCTCTACGCGATGGTGGAGCTCCGCAAGGAGCGCCGCGCGAAGAAGAAGGCGGCGAAGCGGGAGAAGAAGGCGGGCGGCGAGGCCCCGGTCCCGCCGCAGGCCAAGGAGCCGGCCGCGGTCTGATCCGTACGGCATGACGAAGGGGCGCCCCGCAGCGTGCGGGGCGCCCCTTCCGTGTCTCCGTACGAGGACTGGATGTCCGTACGAGGAATCGTTACGGCAGAGCCAGCATCCGCTCCAGGGCGAGCTTGGCGAAGCTCTCCGTCTCCTTGTCGACCTGGATCTGGTTGACGAGGTTGCCCTCGGCCAGGGACTCCAGCGTCCACACCAGGTGGGGGAGGTCGATGCGGTTCATGGTCGAGCAGAAGCAGACCGTCTTGTCGAGGAAGACGATCTCCTTGCCCTGGTCGGCGAACCGGTTCGCCAGCCGCTGGACGAGGTTCAGCTCCGTGCCGATCGCCCACTTGGAACCGGCCGGGGCCGCCTCCAGGGTGTTGATGATGTACTCGGTCGAGCCCACGTAGTCGGCGGCGGCGACGACCTCGTGCTTGCACTCGGGGTGGACGAGCACGTTCACGCCCGGGATGCGCTCGCGCACGTCGTTCACCGAGTCCAGCGAGAAGCGCCCGTGCACCGAGCAGTGGCCCCGCCACAGGATCATCTTGGCGGCGCGCAGCTCCTCGACGGTGAGCCCGCCGTTCGGCTTGTGCGGGTTGTACAGCACGCAGTCGTCCAGGGACATGCCCATGTCGCGGACGGCGGTGTTGCGGCCCAGGTGCTGGTCCGGCAGGAACAGCACCTTCTCGCCCTGCTCGAAGGCCCAGTTCAGGGCCCGCTCGGCGTTGGACGAGGTGCAGATCGTGCCCCCGTGCTTGCCGGTGAAGGCCTTGATGTCGGCCGAGGAGTTCATGTACGAGACGGGCACGACCTGCTCGGCGATGCCGGCCTCGGTCAGCACGTCCCAGCACTCGGCGACCTGCTCGGCGGTGGCCATGTCGGCCATCGAGCAGCCGGCCGCGAGGTCGGGCAGGACGACCTTCTGCTCGTCGCCGGTGAGGATGTCGGCGGACTCCGCCATGAAGTGCACACCGCAGAAGACGATGTACTCGGCCTCGGGCTTGGCGGCGGCGTCGCGCGCGAGCTTGAAGGAGTCACCGGTCACGTCGGCGAACTGGATGACCTCGTCGCGCTGGTAGTGGTGGCCGAGGACGAAGACCTTGTCCCCGAGCTTCTCCTTCGCGGCGCGGGCGCGCTCCACGAGGTCAGGGTCGGAGGGCGACGGGAGATCGCCAGGACACTCCACGCCGCGCTCGCTCTTCGGGTCGGCCTCGCGGCCGAGCAGGAGCAGGGCGAGCGGCGTCGGCTGGACATCCAGGGGCTGGG
This sequence comes from Streptomyces nymphaeiformis, assembly GCF_014203895.1. Lineage (GTDB taxonomy): Bacteria > Actinomycetota > Actinomycetes > Streptomycetales > Streptomycetaceae > Streptomyces > Streptomyces nymphaeiformis. Next base: position 937,029 of record NZ_JACHJY010000001.1, read on the forward strand.
CGGTGGTCACGTCACGCACCCTTTCTTCGGGGAAACCTTTTCGTCGAAATGACGCTATCTATCATAACCGGTTCACGTCAGATTGACGATGTCCATAGTGTCGATGTGACGAATTCGCCGTCCGCGCTCCTGGACAGGGTGTGCGAGCATGAAAGAGGGAAAGACCCCTACTCGGCCCGGAATGATTCCGGGGCGCCGTCGGTTGCAACCGTCGGCAAGCAGTCTCCGTACACACCGGGAGAGAAGCAGATGTCCGTATCGGACGAGAAGACCACTGTCAGCGACGGCATCCTCCTGTCCGACGCCGCCGCGGCCAAGGTCAAGGCCCTCCTCGACCAGGAAGGCCGTGAGGACCTGGCCCTGCGCGTCGCCGTTCAGCCCGGCGGCTGCTCCGGCCTGCGTTACCAGCTGTTCTTCGACGAGCGCTCGCTCGACGGCGACGTCGTGAAGGACTTCGACGGCGTCAAGGTCGTCACCGACCGCATGAGCGCCCCGTACCTGGGTGGCGCGTCGATCGACTTCGTCGACACGATCGAGAAGCAGGGCTTCACGATCGACAACCCGAACGCCACGGGCTCCTGCGCCTGCGGCGACTCGTTCAGCTAAGCCTGTACGTGGCTGAGGGCGGCGGCCCCGGGGATTCCCGGAGCCGCTGCCCTCACGCGTACCCGGGCGCGCTCAGCGCCGCGGCACGGCCTGCCCGCTGGCCGCGTCCACCACGGGCCGGTCGCCGAGCGGGCTCTGCAGCGTCACGGTGAGCGTGATCTCCTTGGCGATCATGATGCAGGCCCGCCCGGGGTCGGACTTCTCGTCGATCCGCACGGTCACCTTCTCCGGGGTCTCCACGGCCTTCGCGGTGTACGTGCTGCACACCCCGCCCCAGAAGGTGACCGTCAGCTTCCGGCCGTCCTCCGCCGTCCGGTACGACTCGATCCGGCTGGCCGGCGCCGTGCCCTCGTCCGGCGGCGACAGGTGCTCACGGGCCACCGCCGGCTCCACCACCGTGTACGGCGCCGCGTCCACCGGGTCCGCCGTGAACAGCCACGCCGGCACGAGCAGCCGCTCGCCCGCCACGTCCCGCGCGGCCAGCCCGAAGACGGCACCCGTCACCGGGACCTCGACCGGCGGCGCGACGTCCCCGGAGGTCCGGCAGGGCACGGCAGGGGCGGGGTTCCCGCTCTCCTTGCCGTTCCCGTCGACCTCGGCTCCGGCCGGCGGGTCGGTCGCGCAGCCGCCGATGCCGACCGGGCCGGCGCCCTTCGACGCCTCGTTCAGCTCCGCGAGCGCCTTCTCCGCCCCGAGCACCGGATACGTGTCGCCCTTCACCGGCTCCTTGAGCGTCCCGCTCCCGGCGACCGGCCGGCCGTCCGGGCCGATGTGCAGCCCCGTCGACCAGCCGTAGGTCGGCAGCCCGTCCACCACCGGATCGGCGTTGACGACCCGCACCGAGCCGTTCATCACCTGGGTCGCGTTCACCTTCGCGTCGTCCTGGCCGATGGCCTTCAGGACGGGGGCCGCCGCCGCCTTCGCCGCGGCCTCGCTCACCGGCGTACGGCCCGCGGTCGGGGGCTTCGCCCGACCCGGGGGCGGGCACGCCGGGCCCTTGAGACAGGCGTCGCCGGCCGGACCGCCGTCGTACCAGGAGTACGTCCAGCTGCCGGGAGCCGCCTTCGCCACGTCCAGGCGCGGACCCTGGCCGTCCTTCTCGGGCCGGATCGTCCAGACGTCCCCGACCAGGACCGGCCGGCCCTCGATCCCGAGCGCCTCGGCCAGCCTGGTCACCTCGGCCGAGGTGACCAGGCCCTCGGGCCGGTGGACCGCGGCCGAGGAGGGCCCATGGGGGAGGGGGCCCTCGGCTTTGTAGACCGTTCCGTGCGAACCGCCGCTCGGGTCGGGCTCGCCGGGCGCGATCCCGTGAACGTCGCCCGTACCGCCGCCGGCCTCCGGGCGCGTCGGCGCCGGCGTCCCGGCCGCGTCGGCGGCCTTGGCCGCCGACGCGGCCGGCGTGGCCTCACCCGGCGCCGTCGCGGCGACGGCCAGATAGACGCCACCGCCCCCGGCGAGCAGCACACCCGCCGCCACCGAGGCGGCCAGGACGTTCCGTCGCCTCCGCACGTTCTCCGTACCGCTCACCGCAACGCTCCCTCGTCTCGACCGGACGCCGATGGGACGGAGCGGACGCGCGGACGGTTCCGTCCGTCAGCCTCCGTACTCGGTGGTGGCGTCGATCAGCCGCGCCGAGGCGGCCGGGACGACGACCCCGTGGATCGACGCGGGGGAGACCCGTACGGGCTCGGGGGAGACCGGAGTGACCCAGTGGGGGGCCATCCGAGCGCCGTCCCCGCGCAGCTGGGCGAGGCTCAACTCGGACTCGTGTCGCTCTGTGGGAGCGGGGTACATGGTCATGGGCGCACCGTATGCACCGCACCACCCCGGGGAAAAGACCTACTCTGGGGTAGTTTCCACTGTTCGGCAGGACACCACCCAACGGGTAGCGTGAACTGTCATTACCGCCTTCCCGCAGGAGCGCCCCGCCGTGCGTATCGCAGTCACCGGCTCCATCGCCACCGACCACCTCATGACCTTCCCCGGCCGGTTCGCCGACCAGCTCGTGGCCGACCAGCTCCACACGGTGTCCCTCTCCTTCCTCGTGGACAACCTGGACGTGCGCCGGGGAGGTGTCGCCCCCAACATCTGCTTCGGCATGGGGCAGCTCGGCGGCAGCCCGATCCTGGTCGGCGCGGCCGGCTACGACTTCGACGAGTACCGCGCCTGGCTCGACCGCCACGGCGTCGACACGGCCTCCGTGCGGATCTCCGAGGTCCTGCACACCGCCCGCTTCGTCTGCACCACCGACGCCGACCACAACCAGATCGGCTCCTTCTACACCGGCGCGATGAGCGAGGCCCGGCTGATCGAGCTCAAGGCCGTCGCCGACCGCGTGGGCGGGCTCGACCTGGTCCTCATCGGCGCCGACGACCCCGAGGCGATGCTCCGTCACACGGAGGAGTGCCGGACCCGGTCCATCCCCTTCGCCGCCGACTTCTCCCAGCAGATCGCCCGCATGGACGGCGAGGAGATCCGCACGCTGCTCGACGGCGCCATGTACCTCTTCTCGAACGAGTACGAGAAGGGCCTCATCGAGTCCAAGACCGGCTGGACCGAGGAGGAGATCCTCTCCCGCGTCGGCCACCGCATCACCACCCTCGGCTCGCGCGGCGTCCGCATCGAGCGGGTCGGCGAGACGCCCATCGAGGTCGGCTGCGCCGAGGAGACCGCCAAGGTCGACCCCACCGGCGTCGGCGACGCCTTCCGCGCGGGCTTCCTCACGGGCCTGTCCTGGGGCGTCGGCCTGGAGCGGGCGGCGCAGGTCGGCTGCATGCTGGCGACGCTGGTCATCGAGACGCTGGGCACGCAGGAGTACGCGCTGCGGCGGGCGCACTTCATGGAGCGCTTCACGAAGGCGTACGGCGAGGAAGCGGCCACGGAGATCCACCCCCACCTGTCCTGACCCCACGGGGCCCACGCTTTCGCCGCGTGGGCCCCCGACGGGCGGCGGGGTGCTACGACACCCGGCGGACGACGTACGCCGTGCCGCCGCCCGGCCGCGGCGACTCGCCCACGTACTCCTGGCCCCGCATCTCGCACCACGCCGGGATGTCGAGCCGCGCCGCCTCGTCGTCCGAGAGGACCGTCACCGTCCCGCCCACCGGCACCTCGCCGATCACCTTCGCGAGTTCGATCACCGGGATCGGGCACCGCTTGCCCAGGGAGTCCACGACGAGGGAGCCCGAGGGTGCCGGCGCGGACGGCGCGGAGACCGGGGCGCCCAGTCGCTCCCGTACCCCCGCCACCACCCCCGGCAGCACCGCGAGGAAGCGGTCCACGTCCTCCTCCGACGTCCCCGCCGGCAGCGACACCCGGACGTTCCCCTCGCTCAGCACCCCCATCGCGCGCAGCACATGGCTGGGCGTCAGCGTCGAGCTCGTGCACGACGAACCGGACGAAACGGAGAAACCCTCCCGGTCCAGCTCGTGCAGCAGCGTCTCCCCGTCGACGTACAGACAGGAGAACGTGACGAGATGGGGGAGCCGGCGCACCGCGTCGCCCACCACCTCCACGTCCGGCACCAGCTGAGGCACCCGCGCCCGGATCCCGTCCACGAGCGCCCGCAGCCGCGCCCCCTCGGCCTCCGCCTCCGCCCGGACCGCCCGCAGCGAGGCCGCCGCCGCCACGATCGCCGGCAGGTTCTCGAAGCCCGGCGCCCGGCCCGACTCCCGTTCGTCGGAGGGGCCTTGAGGTGCGAACCTGACCCCCTTCCGCACGGCGAGCAGCCCGACGCCCGCCGGCCCGCCCCACTTGTGCGCGCTCGCCGTGAGGAGCGACCAGCCGCCCGCCACCGGGCCCCAGCCCAGCGACTGCGCCGCGTCCACGAGCAGCGGCACCTCCGCGGCCCGGCAGGCCTCGGCGACCTCGGCCACCGGCTGCTCGGTCCCCACCTCGTGGTTGGCCGACTGGAGGCACGCCAGGGCCGTGCCGGGGACGAGGGCCGCCGCGAAGGCGTCCGCGTCCACGGCCCCCGACCGGTCCACCGGCACCTCGGTCACCGTGCCGCCCGCCGCCGCGTGCGTCTCGCCCGCGTGCAGGACGGAGGAGTGTTCGACCGCGGAGACGACGAGCCGGTCTCCGACGCGCCGACGCCCCGCGAGCGCGCCGGAGATCCCCGCGTGAACCGCGCGCGTCCCCGAAGGAGTGAACACGAGCTCGTCCGGCCGGCACCCCACGGCCTCCGCGGCGGCCTCCCGGGCCGCGTCGAGCAGCAGCCGGGCCCGCCGCCCCTCCCGGTACAGCCGGGCCGGGTCGGCCCAGCCCTCGTCGAGGGAGGCGAGCAGCGCCTGACGGGCGACGGGGTGCAGCGGAGCGGCGGACGCGGCGTCGAAGTACGGCATCCGCCCACGGTAGGCCCTGAGACGGGACGCCCCCGGCAGGCCCTGGGCGAGCGTCCCTCGTCGGCACGGGGGCCGGGCGCCCCCTCGTCGGCTCGGGAGCGAACGCCCACCGGAGCGGCAGCGTCCTCTGCGGCGGGGTGGCGACCGGAGCGCCCGCACCCCCTGACCCCCCGTCCACCCGGAGGCCCCCGCCCCCCATGACCCCCCGTCACAACCCCGCCCCACCACGCCGTCAGCCCCCCGAACGGGCCTCCCCGGCGCCCCTCCGGAGGGGCGGAGTCCACCCCTTCGGGGGCTCGGACGGCGCGTTGGGCACCCTCCCCGCGCGACCCCAAATAGCGTCCAGTAGGGTTTGGTCCGCATAAACATCCAAACCCCTGCCCGCGGCCGGGGCGGCGACCGACCAGCGAGACGGACGGCCGTGGCCGACCACTGCGGGCCGAGACTCTCGGGAAGGCGCTACGTGAGTCCCAACGGCTCCGACCGCTCGTCGCGGCGCCCGATGCGGCGGAAGCTGCCGCAGGTGCTGACTGCGGGCCTGATCCTGGCGACAGCCACGGGCTGCTCGTACAACTGGGAAGACTTCCCCCGCCTTGGCATGCCCACCCCCGTCACGGAAGAGGCGCCTCGGATCCTCTCCCTGTGGCAGGGCTCCTGGGCCGCAGCCCTGATCACGGGCATCCTGGTGTGGGGCCTGATCCTCTGGGCCACCATCTTCCACCGGCGCAGCCGGACCAAGGTCGAGGTACCTCCGCAGACCCGTTACAACATGCCCATCGAGGCGCTGTACACGGTCACCCCGCTCATCATCGTCTCGGTGCTCTTCTACTTCACCGCACGCGACGAGTCGAAGCTCCTCGAGCTCACCCCGAAGCCGCCCCACACGGTCAACGTGGTCGGCTACCAGTGGAGCTGGGGCTTCAACTACATCGAGAACGTGCCCGGTGTGCAGGGCGACGCCAAGACGGACAAGAACCTCGCCTCGCTCCCGGACAAGTTCCTCGCGGACTTCCCGGAGAACGCGGGCGGTGTCTACGACGCCGGCATCCCCGGCGACCGGAACCCGCAGACCGGCAACCCGGGCCCGACCCTGTGGCTGCCGAAGGGTGAGAAGGTCAGGTTCGTCCTGTCCTCCCGTGACGTCATCCACTCCTTCTGGGTGGTCCCCTTCCTCATGAAGCAGGACGTCATTCCGGGTCACACCAACGCCTTCGAGGTCATCCCGACGCAGGAAGGCACCTTCCTCGGGAAGTGCGCCGAGCTGTGCGGTGTCGACCACTCCCGGATGCTCTTCAACGTCAAGGTGGTCTCCCCGGAGCGCTACCAGGCGCACCTGAAGGAGCTGGCCGAGAAGGGGCAGACCGGCTACATCCCGTCTGGCATCGAGCAGACGGACCCGGCCAGGAATGCGGAGAAGCACCAACTGTGAGCATCCACGACGAAACCCAGGCCTCCGCAGCTGAGGACTCGTACGAGAACGAGCTGCCCGTCAGGCGCAAGCAGCCCGGCAACGTGGTCATCAAGTGGCTGACCACGACGGACCACAAGACGATCGGTACGCTCTACCTCGTCACGTCGTTCGTCTTCTTCTGCATCGGCGGACTCATGGCGCTCTTCATGCGCGCCGAGCTGGCCCGTCCGGGTACGCAGATCATGTCGAACGAGCAGTTCAACCAGGCGTTCACGATGCACGGCACGATCATGCTGCTGATGTTCGCGACGCCGCTGTTCGCCGGATTCGCCAACTGGATCATGCCGCTGCAGATCGGCGCGCCCGACGTGGCGTTCCCGCGGCTGAACATGTTCGCGTACTGGCTGTACCTCTTCGGCTCGATCATCGCGGTGGCCGGCTTCCTCACCCCGCAGGGTGCGGCCGACTTCGGCTGGTTCGCCTACTCCCCGCTGTCGGACGCCGTCCGCTCGCCGGGTGTCGGCGCCGACATGTGGATCATGGGTCTGGCCTTCTCCGGCTTCGGCACGATCCTCGGTTCGGTCAACTTCATCACCACGATCATCTGCATGCGCGCTCCGGGCATGACGATGTTCCGCATGCCGATCTTCGTCTGGAACGTGCTGCTGACCGGTGTCCTGGTCCTGCTCGCCTTCCCGGTCCTGGCGGCCGCGCTGTTCGCCCTGGAGGCGGACCGCAAGTTCGGTGCCCACGTCTTCGACGCGGCGAACGGCGGAGCGCTGCTCTGGCAGCACCTCTTCTGGTTCTTCGGACACCCAGAGGTGTACATCATCGCCCTGCCGTTCTTCGGCATCATCTCCGAGGTCATCCCGGTCTTCAGCCGCAAGCCGATGTTCGGCTACATCGGTCTGGTGGCCGCGACCATCGCGATCGCCGGTCTGTCCGTGACCGTGTGGGCACACCACATGTACGTCACCGGTGGCGTGCTCCTCCCGTTCTTCTCCTTCATGACGTTCCTCATCGCCGTTCCGACCGGCGTGAAGTTCTTCAACTGGATCGGAACGATGTGGAAGGGCTCACTGTCCTTCGAGACCCCGATGCTCTGGGCCGTCGGCTTCCTGATCACCTTCACCTTCGGTGGTCTGACCGGCGTCATCCTGGCCTCGCCCCCGATGGACTTCCACGTCTCCGACTCGTACTTCGTCGTGGCGCACTTCCACTACGTCATCTTCGGCACCGTCGTCTTCGCGATGTTCTCCGGCTTCCACTTCTGGTGGCCGAAGTTCACCGGCAAGATGCTCGACGAGCGCCTCGGCAAGATCACGTTCTGGACGCTGTTCGTGGGCTTCCACGGCACGTTCCTGGTGCAGCACTGGCTCGGTGCCGAGGGCATGCCGCGTCGTTACGCGGACTACCTGAACGCCGACGGCTTCACCACGCTGAACACGATCTCGACGATCTCGTCCTTCCTGCTCGGTCTGTCGATCCTGCCGTTCTTCTACAACGTCTGGAAGACCGCCAAGTACGGCAAGAAGATCGAGGTCGACGACCCGTGGGGCTACGGCCGTTCGCTCGAGTGGGCGACGTCCTGCCCGCCGCCGCGGCACAACTTCCTCACCCTGCCGCGGATCCGTTCGGAATCCCCGGCGTTCGACCTGCACCACCCTGAGATCGCCGCTCTCGACCAGCTCGAGAACAAGCCGCACGAGGCTGCGGCCCTCACGGGCAGCAAGGAGGCCGGCAAGTGAAGATCCAGGGCAAGATGTTCATCTGGCTGAGCGTCTTCATCCTTGCCATGGCGATCGTGTACGGCGTCTGGAGCAAGGAGCCGGTCGGTACGACGGCGCTCTTCCTGGCCTTCGGCCTGTCCATCATGATCGGCTACTACCTGGCCTTCACGGCCAAGCGTGTCGACGCGATGGCGCAGGACGACAAGGAGGCCGACGTCGCGGACGAGGCCGGCGAGGTGGGCTTCTTCGCCCCGCACAGCTGGCAGCCGCTCTCGCTGGCCGTCGGTGGCGCGCTCGCCTTCCTCGGCGTCGCGATGGGCTGGTGGATCCTGTACTTCTCCGCCCCGCTGATCCTCGTCGGCCTGTTCGGCTGGGTCTTCGAGTTCTACCGCGGCGAGAACCAGAACCAGTAGCGGTACCCCGCTCCGCACCGGAGCACACAGAGGGGCCCGGACACTTCGTCACCGAAGTGTCCGGGCCCCTCTTTTGCAGCACTCGGCGCGCCGGTCGCGAGGAACGTATCTAGCGTGAAGTCATGAACGACACGCCGCGCATTCGGACTGTTCTGAGCTGCACTCTTCTGGCTGTCACCGTCACCGCGGGAGCCACCTCCTGCGCAGGCTCCGACAGCCACCCGCTGTCGGAGAAGGCCTACGACGCGGCGGACCAGCTCGCGGTCAACGCCCCCGCCGACGGCGCCAAGGCGGACCCGGAGAAGCCCCTGGAGATCACCGCCAAGGACGACGACGCCCGGATCACCGACGTCACCGCCATCGACGCCTCCGGCCACCACCTGGCCGGCGAACTCACCGCGGACGGGCAGCGCTGGCGCTCCACGGCCTCCCTGGCGGCCGGCGCCCGCTACACGGTCCACGTGGCCACCGAGGACGAGGACGGCGCTCCAGGCACCCGTACGTTCACTTTCGAGACGGCTCCGGCCAAACGGGCCCTGACCGTGACCTTCGGGCCGGAGGCGGGCACGTACGGCGTCGGACAGCCCATCACGGCGGAGCTCAGCCTCCCCGTCAAGGACCGGTCCTCGCGCGCGATCGTCGAACGGGCCCTCAAGGTCCGCTCCACGCCCGCCGTCGAGGGCTCCTGGTACTGGGTGGACGACAAGCACCTGCACTTCCGTCCGGAGGAGTACTGGCCGGCCGGGGCGCTCGTCACGGTCACCGGCAACCTGGACGGCCTCAAGGTCGGCGACAAGCTCTACGGAGGGGCCTCCAAGGCGCTGAAGCTGAAGATCGGCGACCGGATCGAGGCCGTCACGGACGCCGAGACGCACCAGATGACCGTGAAGCGCAACGGAGAAGTGATCAACACCATTCCGGTGACCACCGGCAAGCCCGGCTTCTCCACCCGCAACGGCATCAAGGTGGTGCTCGGCAAGGAGTACTACGTCCGGATGCGGGGCACCAGCATCGGCATCGCGGAGGGCAGCTCCGACTCGTACGACCTGCCCGTGTACTACGCCACCCGGGTCACCTGGAGCGGCGAGTACGTGCACGCGGCGCCCTGGTCCGTGGGCTCGCAGGGCGTGGAGAACGTCAGCCACGGCTGTGTCGGCATGTCGACGGAGAACGCGGCCTGGTTCTACGAGACCGTCCGCCCCGGGGACGTCGTCCGCGTCGTCAACAGCATCGGCGACACGATGGACACCTTCGGCAACGGCTTCGGCGACTGGAACATGGAGTGGAACAAGTGGCGCCGGGGCAGCGCCCTGGTGGAGGCCGCCGACAACCCGGCGACCACCACCGAGAAGGCCAACCTGAGGCCCTCGATCTGACTAACGCGGGCGCCCGCTCACGCGTCGAGCGACAGGCGCGAGCGCAGCAGGGCCGCCAGGGACGCCGCGAACTCGACCGGTTCCACCGGAAGGGTGACCGCGGCGTCCGCGCGGCTCCAGGTGGCCAGCCAGGCGTCCTGCGGGCGCCCGATCAGCAGCAGCACCGGCGGGCAGTGGAAGACCTCGTCCTTGATCTGCCGGCAGACCCCCATGCCTCCGGCGGGCACCGCCTCGCCGTCGAGCACGCACACGTCGATCCCGCCCTCGTCGAGGCGCTTGAGCACGGCCGGCAGCGTCGCGCACTCCACGAACTCGACCGGGGGAACGTCGGTCGCGGGCCTGCGTCCGGCCGCGAGCCGCACCTGCGCGCGGGTGTTCGCGTCGTCGCTGTAGACCAGGACCGTGGCACTCGACTGCATCGTTCCTCCGTGGGGAAGTCCGTGGGAAGGTCGTCGATCGATGCGCCGGATGCTACTCCGCTCCACACCCCGTCAACACCCGTTCAACACCTGTTCGAACGGTGCTCGGGGGCCCCGGCACTGGGCCGTTCGGGCTGGACACGCCCCCCTGACACTCCGAACGGCACCCCCCGGAGTGAGGGCGGGATAAGCGACCGACATAATGTCGGTCGTGGCGACAGTAACGACAGTAGAAACAGGGCACGCGCACCCGTCGGTCAATCGACCGAACCTCACCAGCGTCGGAACCATCATCTGGTTGAGTTCCGAGCTGATGTTCTTCGCGGCCCTCTTCGCGATGTACTTCACCCTGCGATCGGTGACGGGTCCCGAGTTCTGGGCGGAACAGGCCTCGGCCTTGAACTTCCCCTTCTCGGCGACCAACACCACCGTCCTGGTGCTCTCCTCCCTCACCTGCCAGCTCGGCGTCTTCGCCGCCGAGCGGGGCGATGTGAAGAAGCTCCGGACGTGGTTCATCATCACGTTCGTGATGGGTGCGATCTTCATCGGCGGCCAGGTCTTCGAGTACACCGAGCTGGTCAAGAAGGACGGCCTCTCGCTGTCCTCCAGCCCGTACGGCTCGGTGTTCTACCTGACCACCGGCTTCCACGGCCTGCACGTGACGGGCGGTCTCATCGCCTTCCTGCTGGTCCTCGGCCGGACGTACGCCGCCAAGAGGTTCACCCACGAGCAGGCAACCGCCGCCATCGTCGTGTCCTACTACTGGCACTTCGTCGATGTCGTCTGGATCGGCCTCTTCGCCACGATCTACATGATCAAGTAATCGGCTCCGCCTCCACGGCGGACCGAGACATCCAGCAAGCATCGACGCAGAAGATCCTGACACCGGGGTAATCCGTGAAAAAGCTCTCCGCACGACGACGCCATCCGCTGGCGGCGGTCGTCGTCCTACTTCTCGCGCTGGCGGCCACTGGGGGGCTGTACGCCGCGTTCGCGCCCGCGGGCACGGCGAAGGCCGATGAAACCGCCCAGTCCCTCGCCATCGAGGAGGGCAAGAAGCTCTACTCCGTCGGCTGCGCCAGCTGCCACGGAACCGGCGGTCAGGGCACCTCTGACGGCCCCTCCCTGGTCGGCGTGGGCTCGGCCGCAGTGGACTTCCAGGTCGGCACGGGCCGTATGCCGGCCCAGCAGCCCGGCGCCCAGGTCCCGAAGAAGCCGACCATCTACACGCAGGCTGAGATCGACCAGCTCGCGGCGTACGTGGCCTCCCTCGGTGCCGGCCCGATCAAGCCGACCGAGGGCCAGTACAGCCCTGACGGTGCCGACATCGCCAAGGGTGGCGAGCTGTTCCGCACCAACTGTGCCCAGTGCCACAACTTCACCGGTGAGGGTGGCGCGCTGACCTACGGCAAGTACGCCCCGTCCCTTGAGGACGTGGACCCGAAGCACCTCTACGAGGCCATGCAGACCGGCCCGCAGAACATGCCGTCCTTCCCCGACACGACGATGCCGGAGAAGGAGAAGAAGGACATCATCGCGTACGTCCAGGCCGTCAACAGCGACAAGTCCGAGAGCCCGGGCGGTTTCAAGCTCGGTGGCCTCGGCCCCGTCAGCGAGGGCCTGTTCGGCTGGGTCTTCGGCCTGGGCGCGCTGATCGCAGTTGCCATCTGGGTCGCGGCCCACACCGCTAAGGCCAAGAAGTCATGAGTAGCCAAGAGATTCCAGAAGAGACCCTGCCGGCAGGGCAGGACACCGCGCACGGCGCGGTGAAGGTCGCCGACGACCCGTTCGCCGACCCGGGCCTCCCGCCCCACAAGCCCCGCATCCAGGACATCGACGAGCGGGCCGCCCGCCGGTCCGAGCGTGCGGTCGCCTTCATGTTCACGCTGTCGATGCTGGCCACCGTCGGCTTCATCGCCTCGTACGTGATCTTCCCGGTCGACAAGATCGTGTTCATCTGGCCCTTCGGCCACGTGTCCGCGCTCAACTTCGCCCTGGGCCTGACCCTCGGTGCCGCCCTCTTCTTCATCGGCGCGGGCGCGGTCCACTGGGCCCGCACCCTGATGTCCGACGTCGAGGTCGCCGACGAGCGTCACCCGATGCAGGCGACGCCCGAGGTCAAGGCGAAGGTCATGGCGGACTTCGCGGCCGGTGCCGCGGAGTCGGGCATGGGCCGCCGCAAGCTCATCCGCAACACGATGTTCGGCGCGCTGGCGCTCGTGCCGCTCTCCGGCATCGTGCTGCTGCGTGACATGGGCCCGCTGCCCGAGAAGAAGCTCCGGTCCACGCTGTGGGCCAAGGGCCTCCAGCTCATCAACATGAACACGAACGAGCCGCTGCGTCCCGAGGACGTCGCGGTCGGTTCGCTGACCTTCGCGATGCCCGAGGGCCTCTCGGAGCACGACGAGCACTTCCAGACCGAGATCGCCAAGGCCGCCCTGATGATCGTCCGGATCCAGCCGGAGGACATCAAGGACAAGCGCGAGCTCGAGTGGTCCCACGAGGGCATCGTCGCGTTCTCGAAGATCTGCACCCACGTGGGCTGCCCGATCTCCCTGTACGAGCAGCAGACGCACCACGTGCTCTGCCCGTGCCACCAGTCCACCTTCGACCTCTCCGACGGCGCCCGCGTCATCTTCGGCCCGGCCGGTCACCGCCTTCCGCAGCTGCGGATCGGCGTGAACGACAAGGGCTTCCTCGAGGCGCTCGGCGACTTCGACGAGCCCGTCGGTCCTGCCTTCTGGGAGCGCGGATGAGCACCGTGACCGAAACGAAGAAAGCACCCGCCGGCGAGCGGGTCGCGGACTGGGCCGACGGCCGCCTGGGGATCTACACGCTGGCCAAGGCCAACATGCGGAAGATCTTCCCGGACCACTGGTCCTTCATGCTGGGCGAGGTCTGCCTCTACAGCTTCCTCATCATCATCCTGACGGGCGTCTACCTGACGATGTTCTTCCACCCGTCGATGAACGAGGTGGAGTACGTCGGACCGTACGTCCCGCTCCAGGGACAGCTGATGTCCGAGGCGTTCAACTCGACCATGCACATCTCCTTCGAGGTGCGCGGTGGTCTGCTGATCCGGCAGATCCACCACTGGGCGGCGCTGATCTTCCTCGCCGGCATGTTCGTGCACATGATGCGCGTGTTCTTCACCGGCGCGTTCCGCAAGCCGCGTGAGATCAACTGGCTGTTCGGCTTCCTGCTGTTCTTCCTGGGCATGTTCACCGGCTTCACCGGTTACTCGCTCCCGGACGACCTGCTCTCCGGCACCGGTGTCCGCTTCATGCAGGGCGCGATCCTGTCCGTGCCGGTCCTCGGCACGTACCTCTCGATGTTCCTGTTCGGCGGCGAGTTCCCCGGCGGCGACTTCGTCGCCCGGTTCTACTCGGCGCACGTGCTGCTGCTCCCCGGCATCATGCTGGGCCTCGTGGTCGCCCACCTCATCCTGGTGTTCGTCCACAAGCACACGCACTTCGCCGGCCCCGGCCGGACGAACAACAACGTCGTCGGCATGCCGCTGCTGCCCGTGTACATGGCGAAGGCCGGAGGCTTCTTCTTCCTGGTCTTCGGTGTCATCGCGGTCATCGCGGCGATCGCCTCGATCAACCCGATCTGGGCCATCGGCCCGTACCGCCCGGACCAGGTGTCCACCGGCGCCCAGCCCGACTGGTACATGGGCTTCGCCGAGGGTCTGATCCGTGTCATGCCGGGCTGGGAGATCAACCTGTGGGGCCACACGCTGGTCCTCGGCGTGATGATCCCGCTGGCGATCTTCCCAGCGGTCCTCGCGGCCATCGCGGTCTACCCGTTCATCGAGTCCTGGATCACCGGCGACAAGCGCGAGCACCACATCGCGCAGCGCCCGCGCAACGCTCCGACGCGCACCGCCTTCGGCGTCGCCTGGATCACCGCGTACATGATCATGCTCGTGGGTGGTGGAAACGACCTCTGGGCGACGCACTTCCACCTGTCGCTGAACTCGATCACCTGGTTCGTGCGGATCTTCTTCTTCGCCGGTCCGGTCATCGCGTTCATCGCCACCAAGCGGATCTGCCTCGGCCTCCAGCGCCGCGACAAGGACAAGGTGCTGCACGGCCGCGAGTCGGGCATCATCAAGCGCCTGCCGCACGGTGAGTTCGTCGAGGTCCACCAGCCGCTCAGCCAGGGCGAGCTGCACCGCCTCACGGCGCACGAGCAGTACGACGCCGCCGAGCTTCCGCCGGCCGTCGACGAGAACGGCGTCGAGCGCAAGATCGGCCGCATGGAGAAGCTCCGGGTCAAGCTCAACAAGGGCTACTACGGCGACGACAGCCAGATCGCCAAGCCCACGGTCGAGGAGTACAAGGAGATCCAGAGCGGCCACGGCCACCACTGATCACCCTGAACACCTGACCATGTAGGTGTCGCCACGGCGAGAGCCCCGTCCATTCGATGGACGGGGCTCTTTGCCGTCCCCGGAGGTCGATAGGGTGGGTGTGTATCCGTCACGTGATCATCAGGAGCTGCCATGAGCGCTGCGACCCCCGCTGGAGGACCTACCACGGCGGGCCGCTCCTGGCCCGTCCTGCTGAACGGCCTCCTCGACGGCAACGACCTGTCCGCCGACGACACCGCCTGGGCGATGGACCTGATCATGAGCGGCGAGGCGACCGACGCCCAGATCGCCGGGTTCATGGTGGCGCTGCGCGCCAAGGGCGAGACCGTCCAGGAGATCACCGGCCTCGTCCGGACCATGTACGCGCACGCCAACACGATCGAGGTGCCGGGACCGGCCGTCGACATCGTCGGCACCGGCGGCGACGGCGCCAAGACCGTCAACATCTCCACGATGGCGTCGATCGTCGTCGCCGGCACGGGCACCAAGGTCGTCAAGCACGGCAACCGCGCCGCGTCCTCCGCCTCCGGCTCCTCCGACGTCCTGGAGAAGCTCGGCATCAACCTGAACCTCACCCCGCGGCGGGTCGCCGAGGTCGCCGAGGAAGCCGGCATCACCATCTGCTTCGCGGTCAAGTTCCACCCCTCGCTGCGGCACGTCGCCGCCGCCCGCGGCCAGCTCGGCATCCGGACCACCTTCAACGTCCTCGGCCCGCTGACCAACCCGGCCAAGGTGAAGGCCCAGGCCGTCGGCGTCGCCGACCCGCGCATGGCGCCCATCGTCGCCGGCGTCCTCGCCGAGCGCGGCAACTCCGCCCTGGTCTTCCGCGGCGACGACGGACTCGACGAGCTGACGACCACCGGGACCTCCCGGGTCTGGGTGGTCAAGGACGGCGCCGTCACCGAGGAGCGCTTCGACCCGCGGGACGTCGGCATCGAGCTCGTCCCCCTGGAGGCCCTGCGCGGCGCCGACGCCTCGTACAACGCCGACGTGGCCCGCCGGCTGCTCGCGGGGGAGACCGGTCCGGTACGGGACGCGGTGCTGCTCAACGCGGCGGCGGCGCTCACCGCCCTGGAGCCCGGCACGGGCACCCTGGCGGAGCAGCTGAGCGTCGGCATCGCGAAGGCGGCCGAGTCGATCGACTCCGGCGCGGCCCACCGCTCCCTGGAGCGGTGGATCGCCGCCAGCAACGCCTGAGGTCGTATGAACGGAGCATGGCGACCCCGTCCCGGATGCCGGGACGGGGTTGCGGCGTAGAGATCGTCTGGCATAGGTTCTGGAACAGGTCATGAGTGACAGCTGCAAGGCCCCGGCCGGCTGTCCGGCAACCCTCCGTCCGTGGCGGGGTGCCCCGGGTGAAGACCAGGCCGTACGAGCAGAAGCCTGCGGCAAGCGCGGACCCCTGCGCCACACCCTGGGGTCCTTGGTCCTCTAGGGAGCGTTGTCTCGTGAGCAAGCGAATGCGTTAGGGCCCTTTCGGCCCCTCTTCCCCTCATCACCCCGTAGTGCGGCGCAGCCCTTCGCGCGCTGCTGCCCCGCGGGCCCTTTCACGCCTTTTCGCGCCCTTTTTATGCCGGGAGATACCGCCATGTCCGCACGCCCGAACACCGCCACCGCCGCTGTCGCCACCGTCGCCGCCGAGTCCGCGGACCCCTGCTGCGCCGCCCCGCTCCCGGTCCTCGGCCGGGACGTGACCGTCCCGCTCGTCACCGGCGGCGAGGTGACCTACGCGGCGCTCGACTACGCGGCCAGCGCGCCGGCCCTCCAGCGGGTCTGGGACGACGTCGCCGCGTACGCCCCCTACTACGGCAGCGTCCACCGTGGCGCCGGGTACCTCTCCCAGCTCTCCACCGACCTCTTCGAGAACAGCCGCGCCACCGTCGCCGAGTTCCTCGACTGCCGCCCCGGCGACCAGGTCGTCTTCACCCGCTCCACCACCGACTCGCTCAACCTGCTCGCCGCCACCGTCCCGGCCGACTGCGAGGTCTTCGTCTTCGAGACCGAGCACCACGCCTCGCTGCTGCCCTGGCGCGACGCCCGCGTGACCTACCTCAACGCGCCGCGCACCCCGGCCCAGGCCGTCGAGACCCTGGAGCGCGCCCTCGCCGACCGCGACCCCTACGGTCCGGCGCTGGTCTGCGTCACCGGCGCCTCCAACGTCACCGGCGAGCTGTGGCCGGTGAAGGAGCTGGCCGCCGCCGCGCACGCGCACGGCGCCCGGATCGTGCTCGACGCCGCCCAGCTCGCGCCCCACCACCCCGTCTCCGTACAGGAGTTGGACGTGGACTGGGTCGCCTTCTCCGGGCACAAGCTGTACGCGCCCTTCGGCTCCGGCGTGCTCGCCGGCCGCGCCGACTGGCTGCAGGATTCCGAGCCCTACCTCGCGGGCGGTGGAGCGTCCCGCAAGGTAGCCCGTCGGGCCGACGGTGGTGTGGACGTGGAGTGGCACACCACCGCGGCCCGGCACGAAGCCGGTTCGCCGAACGTCATCGGCGTCTACTCGATCGCCTCCGCCTGCAAGGCGCTCACCGAGGCCGGCTTCGACTCCCTCGTCGCCCGCGAGCGGCACCTGATCGCGAAGGTCCGCGAGGGCCTGGCCGAGGTGCCCGAGGTCCGCGTCCTCTCGCTCTTCGGCGACGACGCGCCCCGCGTGGGCGTCATCTCCTTCGTCGTGGAGGGCTGGAACAGCTCCCACTTCGCCGCCGCGCTCTCCGCCGAGTACGGCATCGGCGTCCGCGACGGCCTCTTCTGCGCCCACCCGCTGGTCCGCACCCTGCTCGGCAGCGACCCGCAGGACCCGGGCGAGTGCGGCGCGCCCGAGGCGAACCCGGGGGAGCGGTCTCTGAACGCCATCCGGGTGAGCTTCGGCGCCGGTACGCCGGACGAGCACGTGGAGCGGTTCGTCGGCGCCGTGAAGGAGCTCGTCCGGGACGGCGCGCAGTGGAAGTACCGCACCGAGGACGGCCGCTGCGTCCCGGACCGCGGCTGATCGCTCACTCGTACGGGTGAAGGGGGCCTCCCGACCGGGAGGCCCCCTTCCGTCCTGCCGCGTGCGCGGTGTCAGGACTCCAGGCCGATGGCGAAGGCCGCCTCCAGGTCGTGCTGGGAGTACGTGCGGAAGGCGACGTGGGTGTCCGTGGCCTCGACGCCGGGGATCTTGCTGATGCGGCCGGGGATGACGTCCGCCAGGTCGTCGTGGCGCGGCACCCGGACCATGGCGATCAGGTCGTACGTACCGGTGACCGAGAAGACCTCGCTGACGCTGTCGAGCGCGGCGATCGACTCGGCGATCTCGGGGATGCGGTCCACGCTGGTCTTGATGAGCACGATCGCGGTGATCACGGCTGGCTTTCTCCCTCGGTCGCCGCGGCTTGGGCTTTCACTCTATCCCCACCGCGGAAGCGCCCCCAGGCGTAGAGGAAGCCGACGGAGAAGCCCACGACATGGGCCAGATAGGCGACGCCGGGCCCCGCGCCCGCCGCCCGCGCGGCCGTCCACTGCAGCGTGAACCAGAAGATCAGCACGATCCAGGCGGGGAAGCGCAGCGGCAGGAAGAACAGGAAGGGGAAGAGGCTGGTGACCCGGGAGCGCGGGAAGAGGAAGAGGAAGGCCCCGAGCACCGCGGAGATCGCCCCGGAGGCCCCGACCAGGGTCTGGTCGCTGTCCGCGTGCGCCAGCGCGTACCCGGACAGGGCGACGTAGCCGGTCCCCAGGTAGAAGAGGCAGAACTCGACCGGCCCCATGCGCTCCTCGGCCATCGCCCCGAAGACGTAGAGGAAGAGCATGTTGCCCAGGAGGTGGAGCCAGCTGCCGTGGACGAAGAGCGCGGTCAGCGGGGTGAGCAGGGCGCGCGGCTCGCCGCCCGTCAGCTCGTCGGGGACGACGCCCCAGCGGCGGAAGTAGGCGCCCTGGGCGGCCAGGAGCTCGTCGCCCGTGCCGTACACCGGGTTGAGTCCGGCGACCGGACCGATCACGAAGAGCAGGCAGCACGCGGCGATCAGTCCGTACGTCACCGTGGGTCCGCTGCGGGCGCCCCGCCAGGCACCGAGGACCGCGCCTCGCCAATCGATCATGGACAGATGATGGCGTACCGGGGCCCATGGGGACAGAGTGCCTCGCCGTGCCCCGCTCTCCCCGGGAGGCCTTAGGGTTACGGGCAAAACCGACCGCAGTTCGACGGCGCACCGCGGCTCCCGCACCCTGGTACCACGCAACAGGAAGAAGGACGGACCGATGACGACGGTTCCCCTGCCGACCGACGAGACCCGCTGGCGCTGCACGCTCTGCGGCAACCTGACCCGCTTCGACGTGACCCGCTCCTCGAAGGTCGTGGAGTACGTCCATCTGGACCTGGCCGGCGACCCGACGGTCGAGGAGCGACAGGTGGTCAGTGAGACCATCGAGTCGGTCCGCTGCCGCTGGTGCAACGCGGTGGACCAGATCGAACTGGTGGACAGGCCGGGCGCCGCCTCCTGAGGGACGGCGCGGACGACATAGGGGTGACGGATCGTGGAGCAGCCCGCGCACGGTGGTGAGCCGGCCGGCGCGGCAGGTGACGCTGCCGAGGCGCTCGACCACCCATTGCCGGAAGGCGTACGGCGACGGGTCGTCGCGCTGGTCGCGGACGCCTTCGGCGGGCTCACCGTCGCGGAGCTGCCCGCGTCCCTGCGGCAGTACGCCCGCTTCACCGCGAGCCGGCGGGCCAAGTTCGCCGGCAACGCGATGGCCGCGGCGCTCGACACCGACGCCCTCTTCCGGCAGCGGATCGGCGAGCGGTTCAAGCAGAGCCAGCCCGAGCTGGCCGGAGCCGTGGAGACCGGCACCCCGCCCGCGGCCGCCGACCCCGTCGACGTGGCGGCGGCCGCCTATGTGCTGCGCCCGCCCGGCTGGGTCAAGCTCGTCGCCGCCGCCGGCGAGGAGGCCGAGCGGGCCGACGCCGAGCGGGCCGACGAGGCCGGCCGGCGCGAGCTGGAGCGGCTGCGCGAGGAGCTCGCCGCCGCCAAGGACCGCTCCCGGGGCGAGACCGAGCAGCTCCGGCACGACCTGGACGCCGCCCGCAAGGAAGCGGAATCGCTTCACCGCAAGCTGCGCAGCGCCCAGAGCGACGTCAAGCGCGGCGAGGCCGCGCTGCGCAAGGTCCAGGGCGAGATCGAGGCCGCGCGGGCCGAGTCGGCGGCGCAGGTGTCGGCCGCCGAGAGCGAGACGCGGCGGCTCAAGGCCCGGCTCGGCGAGGTCGAGGCGGCCCTGGAGGCCAGCCGCAGGACCGCCCGCGAGGGCCGCTCGGTGGAGGACATGCGGCTGCGGCTGCTGCTCGACACGGTCCTCGACGCGGCCCAGGGGCTGCGCCGCGAACTCGCGCTGCCGCCCGTCTCGGTGCACCCGGCGGACACCGTGGACGCGGTGGAGCCGGGGCGGATGTCCCCGAAGGACATCGCGGCGCGGGCGCTCTCCGAGACCGATCCGGCGCTGCTCGACCAGCTGCTCGCGCTGCCGCAGGCGCATCTGGTCGTCGACGGCTACAACGTCACCAAGACCGGCTATCCGACGATGCCGCTGGAGAAGCAGCGGCTGCGGCTGCTCGGCAGTCTCTCGGCGCTCGCGGCCCGTTCCGGCGCCGAGGTCACCTGTGTCTTCGACGGGGCGGAGCTGGCGGCCCCGGTGCTGCTCGCGCCGCCGCGCGGGGTGCGGGTGCTGTTCTCCAAGCCCGGTGTCACGGCGGACGAGTTGATCCGGCAGCTGGTCCGGGCGGAGCCGCCGGGGCGGCCGGTCGTGGTGGTCTCCACCGACCGGGAGGTGGCCGACGGCGTCGCGAAGGCGGGGGCGCGGCCGGTGACGTCCGCCTTGTTGCTGAAGCGGCTTTCGCGCCTCTCGTGACACATCGCAAGTCCTGGGCGCTATGCCCGAATTCTGGATGGCGCACGGTCAAGTGCCCATCACTGGCCGTGTGATGTATGTAAATAAAGTGGTGCGTGAGCGAGAATTTTGCCAGCGGGATTTGAACTGATCACAACTTGGTCACTAGGGTCGGGCTTCGAACCTTCGCGCGGTTGATCACCCATCCGGGGTGGCGGCGGAGGAACCGCCTGCCCCTGACCGGTTGGGCGGCTCGAGGAAGAAGGAGCTCGCCTTCGTGGCGTCCCACCGTCGACCCAAGCAGCCGAGCCGTACCCGTGTGACCGTGCTCACCGCGGCAGCGGCCGCAGCCGTCGCCCTCTCCGCCCAGTCCGGAGCGCAGGCGGCCCCCGCGAAGCCGAAGATCGACGAGGTCAAGTCGAAGGTCGACAAGCTCAACGAAGAGGCCGAGGTGGCCACCGAGCAGTACAACCTCGCCGAGGAGCGACGGGGCAAGCTGCAGAAGGAGATCAGCCAGCTCCAGGACAAGGTGGCCCGCGGCCAGGAGGAGCTCAACACCCTCCGCGACCAGATCGGTTCGGTCGCCAGCGCCCAGTACCGCTCCGGCGGCATCGACCCGGCGCTCCAGCTCTTCCTCTCCGCCGACCCGGACACCTACCTCGACAAGGCGTCCGCGATCGACCAGCTGAGCTCCCAGCAGGCCGACGTGCTCACCTCGATCCAGGCCAAGCAGCGCACGCTCGCCCAGGAGCGGGCCGAGGCCACCGCGAAGCTGGCCGACCTCGACGACGTCCGCAAGACCCTCGGCGAGAAGAAGAAGAAGTTCCAGGGCAAGCTGGCCGAGGCCCGGAAGCTCCTCAACACCCTCACCGCCGAAGAGCGCGCCAAGATGCAGCAGCAGGAGCAGCGCGCCAGCCGCGCCGCCGGCGACCGCGTCGACCTGGGCAACGAGGTCCCGGCCTCGCAGCGCGGCGCCGCCGCCCTCGCCGCCGCCGCCACCCAGATCGGCAAGCCGTACGCCTCCGGCATGGAGGGCCCCAACTCGTACGACTGCTCGGGTCTGACCATGTGGGCCTACGGTCAGGCCGGCGTCGGCCTCACCCGCACCACCTACACCCAGCAGAACGACGGCGTGAAGATCGGCCGCAGCCAGCTGAAGCCGGGCGACCTGGTCTTCTTCAACAACCTGGCGCACGTGGGCCTGTACGCGGGCAACAACACCGTTCTGCACGCCCCTCACTCGGGTGCCTACGTCCGCTACGAGTCCATGAACACCATTGGCTCGTTCATGTTCGGCGTCCGTATCTGACGCACGCCGAAACGCCGCGCCATGCCGCCCGAACGGGTGGTTCGCGGCGACGCACGCTGACCTGACGCCCCGCCGGTGACCTGTGTTCTCCGGCGGGGCGTCACTTTGTGTGCCCGGCGCCTTCGTTGGACGAGGGCTGATCAGCGGCTACTGTCTGCCGCGCCAGTCAGCGTCGAGCCGAACGGAGCGCGATTCGTGGCGTCCCACCGCCGACCCGTCAGGGTCACCGTCCTCACCGCCGCGGCCGCGGCCACCGCGGCGGCGTCCCTCGGGGCCGTCCCCGCGAGCGCCGACCCCGGGGCCACGCCCGCGGCCACGCGCGCCGCGGTCGACCGCCTCTTCGAGGAGGCCGAGAAGGCGACCGAGGGCTACAACCGGGCGGACGAGAAGGCGGACGCGCTGCGCCGGACGGTCTCCCAGGCGCAGGACGCCCTCGCCCGCGGCCAGGAGCGGGTCAACCGCATGCGGGGCGCGCTCGGATCGGTCGCCGGGGCCCAGTACCGCTCCGGCGGCATCGACCCCGCCCTCGCCCTGCTGCTCTCCTCCGACCCCGACACCTACCTGGACCGGGCCTCCGCCCTGGACCGGGTCACCGCACGCCAGAGCGCCGCGCTCGGCGAACTCCGCCGCGAGCTGCGCCGGCTGGGCCAGCAGCGCAGCGAGGCCCGCACGGCCCTCGCCGAACTGGAGCAGAGCCGGGCCGAGGTCGCCCGCCACAAGCGGGCCGTCGAGCGGAAGCTGGCCGAGGCCCGCCGGGTGCTCGCCTCCCTCACCGTCGAGCAGCGCGCCGACTACGACCGCGTCTCCCGCACCGGCGAGCGCGCCGGGGGGCCCGACGGCGCGACCGCCGAGGCGCTGCCGCCGCTCGGCGACCTCGGCCCCTCGCGGGCCGCCGCCGCGGTGCTCGCCGCCCGCAGCGCGATCGGCAGGCCGTACGTGTGGGGGGCGACCGGCCCCTCCGCCTTCGACTGCTCGGGCCTGATGGTCTGGTCGTACCGCAAGGCCGGGATCAGCCTGCCGCGCACCTCCTCGGCGCAGCGGTACGCGGGCCGGCAGGTGCCGCTCTCGCAGGCGCAGCCCGGCGACCTCGTCACGTACCGCGGCGACGCCAGCCATGTGGCGATCTACGCCGGGAACGGCCAGGTCATCCACGCCCCGTACCCGGGCGCGCGGGTCCGCTACGACCCGGTGAACATGATGTCCCACGTGACGGTGACCCGGGTCTGAGGTCCCCTATCCGGGGCGCCCCGTACGATCGGGTGCGTGCGGGTTCGGCGGAGCGGAGCGGTGCGCGGCGCGGCGGCGGGGCTGCTCGCCGCGGTGCTGACCCTCGCCGGATGCGCGGCCCCCGCGCCGGAGCGGCCGGCGACCGGGGAGATCCAGGGACTGCTCGACCGGCACGCGCGGGCGCTGCTCGACCGCGACGAGGCCGGATACCTCGCGGGCCTCGACCCCGCGCTCGCACCGGCCGCGCGCACCGAGTTCGACCGGCTCGCGAAGATCCCGCTGGGCGGCTGGCACTACCGGGTCACCGACGTCGACCGGACCGGCGAGGGGCGGGCCACCGCGAGGGCCGAGCTCGGCTACCGGATCAAGGGCTACGACTCCGGGCCCGCCACGACCGAGCGGGTCCTCGACCTCACCGAGCGGGACGGCCGCTGGTACGTCACCGGCGACCGCGCCGCCGAGGGCGCCCCGCAGCAGCTGTGGCAGCAGGGCGAGGTCACGGCGGTGACCGGCCGGCGCAGCCTCGTCCTCGGCGTGGGGCAGAGCGCGGCGCGGCTGCGGGAGGTGGCGACGGCGGCGGACCGGGCGGTGCCCGCGGTCGGGGACGCCTGGCACGGGAACTGGGCGGGCCGGGTCGTGGTCCTCGTACCCGCGTCGATCGAGGCGATGGGCCGGCTCCTCGGCGGTCCCGCCGCCTCCTACCGCGGCATCGCGGCCGTCACGACCGGCCGGGCGGGCGGCGGGCCGACCGCGCCCGCGGACCGGGTGATCGTGAACCCCGACGCGTACGCGGTGCTCGGATCCTTCGGCCGGCAGCTGGTCCTCACCCACGAGACCACCCACGTCGCGACCCGCGTCCAGACGACCGGGGCCACCCCGGTCTGGCTCTCCGAGGGCTTCGCCGACTGGGTCGCCTACCGGGGGACCGAGCGCACCGCCGCCCAGGCCGCCCCCGAGCTGCGCCGCGCGGTGCGGGCGGGCGACCTCCCGGCGGAGCTCCCCGACGACCGGGCCTTCGCCTTCGGCGGCGACGCGGAGGCGCTGGCCAGGGCCTACGAGGGCGGATGGCTGGCCTGCGAGCTGATCGCGAACCGCTGGGGCGAGGCGAAGCTGTCCGCCTTCTACCAGGCGGTCGGCGCGCACCCGGCCCGGGACGGCGCGGTGGAGAAGGCGCTCCGGGACGTCCTGGACACCACGCCGGAGCAGTTCACCGCGGACTGGCGTGCATACCTGACCGAGCGGCTCGGCTAGCTCTCCAGGACGGCGAGGGTCTCGGCGAGCCAGGCCTTCTCCTCGGTGCCCGTCGCGCGGGCGATCCGGAGCATGCCCTGGCGGAAGAGGTCGGGCTCGCGCTCGGCGCGGACCGGGGTCCCGTCCTCGTAGAAGAAGCTGGCCGGGGTGTTCAGGAACTCCTGGCGGCGGCGGAGGACGGCCGCCTGGTCCGCCCGGTCGGGGAGGTGGCCCAGGAAGGCGAGCAGGGTGAAGAAGCGCTGGCCGTCGGTGATCTCCGCGTCCTTGGGGGTGCGCAGCCGGGCGAGGAGCTCCCGGCGGCCCTCGGAGGTGAGGGAGAGCGTCCGGCGCGGGGCCGCGCTCGCGCCCGGCTCCGTACGGCTGTCGACCAGGCCGTTCTTCACCAGGCGGGTGATGGCGGGGTAGAGGGCGCCGTCGCTGACCGGGCGGACGTGGCCGCTCAGGCCCTGGATGCGCTCCTTCAGCTCGTAGCCGTGCAGCGGCCTCTCGTACAGGAAGCCCAGGATCGACAGCTCCAGCACCGGGCACCTCTCCTTCGCGCTCGTCGGGACCACTTGTCGGGGAACGGCTTCTCATGCTACCTCTTTTCGAGGTGCCTCTATTCGAGGTACATCGGAAAGAGGGGGTCCCTTCGCATGTCCTCGCCGTCGTCGCCGTCCACGCACCGCCGCACGCTCGTCCGGCTCGCCCGCCCGGTCTACTTCGAACTCCTCGCCGGAGTCGCCGCCGGCATCATCAACATGGTCTGGGTCGCCCGCCTCGGCGGGGACGCCGTCGCCGCCGTCGCCCTCGCCGGCAACGTCGAGAACCTGCTCCTCGGCGTCGTCCTCATGGCCGGCTCCGGCACCACCGTCCTCGTCGCCCGCGCCAGAGGCGCCGACGACCCCGGCGCCGTCCGCTCCGCCGTCCGCGGCGGCACCGCCCTCTGCGCCCTGCTCGTCCCGCCCGTCGCCCTCGGCGGATACCTGCTCCGCGAGCCGCTCGCCGCCCTCCTGCTCGGCGGTTCGGACCACCCCGCACACGCCCTGGCCGGCGCCTACTTCGCGATCTCGCTCCCCGGCACCGCCGTCTTCTTCGCCACGAACGTCCTCGACGGGATCCTCAAGGGCGCCGGCGACACCCGCACCCCCATGCGGCTCGCCTTCCTCGCCAACGGCCTGATCCTGGTCCTCGACCCGCTGCTCATCCACGCGTACGGGGTGCCGGGCGCCGCCCTCGCCACCGTCACCGGCCGGACCGTCGCCCTCGCCGCCGGGCTCGTCGCCCTGCGCCGCGACCCGCTCCTCAAGGCCGCGCGGGCCGCCCGCGCCGCCCTGCCCACGGCGGCCTCCCTGCGCCGCACCGCCGCCACCGGACTGCCCATGTCCGTCGACTTCGCGGTCCGGATGGCCGGAGCCCTCGCCCTCGTCTCCGTCGTCGCCCGGCTCGGCGTCACCGAGATCGCCGCCTACGGCATCGCCACCAAGGCCATGTACGTGGCGACCATGGCCTTCTACGCCGTCCGGCAGGCCGCCTCGATCCACAGCGCCCACCTCCTCGGGGCGGGCCTGGACGAGCGCAGGGCCGTCGGCCGGCAGGCCCTCGTCCTCGCCGGGGTCCTCGGCGCGAGCGCGGCCGCACTGCTGTTCCTGGGCGCCGGACCCGTCATGCGGGCCTTCGGCGCCGAGCCCGAGGTGGCGGCCGCGGGCGCGCTCTTCCTGCGCTGCCTCGGCCCGTACCTGCTGCTCATGGCCGGGTACATCGCGCTCGCCGGCGTCTTCGAGGGCACCGGGGCGAGCCCGTACCTCGCCCGGATCACCGTCACGGGCGTCCTGGTCCAGCTCCCGCTCGCGTACGCCCTCTCACGCCTCGGCCTCGGCGGGATCTGCCTGGCCATGGCCCTCGCCATGGCGGCCCAGTGCGCGGCGCTCGGCCTGCTGCACCGCCGTACGGTCACGGCCCCCCGGGAGTCTCAGCGGGTGCCGGACAGGGCCTTCTCGCGCTCCGGCTGAGTCGCCTGCGCGGGGATCCTCGCGCCCTCGGCGAGACGCGGTTCCGTCACCGTGTGGCGCCACAGGATCCGGCAGGCGATGACGGTGGCGGCCACCAGCAGACCGTTCCGGGTGAACAGCACCGCCACGCCCAGCGGATCGCTCCGCGTCACGTGCGAGAACCACACCGGGAACTCGAACTGCGTCACCGCCGTCGCCCACAGCACCAGGTGCGCGGGCAGCCGCATCCGGCTCGACCGGTAGGCGAGGCACACCGCCGCCAGGCCGACCAGCCACAGCATGTACTGGGGGGAGAGCACCCGGCTCGTCGTCGTGAACAGCAGCACCGCCACGAAGGCCGCGTCCGCCACCGTCGACGAGCCGAAGTGGCGCGCCCGGATCCGCCACACGAGCAGCCAGCCGAACGCGGCGATCGTGAGGACGAGGGCGGCCGCCGAGACCGTGGACACGTGCGGCCCGAGGAACTCGATCGAGCCGTAGTTCATCCGCGCCTCGCCGTCCCAGCCGAAGTGCCGGACGACGTGGAAGACCATCGAGCCCAGCGACTCGACCTCCGTGCCCCGGTCGCGCTGGAACCCGAGGAAGGCCAGCGCCCCCGGCATCCACATCACGCAGAACGCGAGCACCGCCGCCGCCGCGCCCACCGCCGTCGACCAGGAGCGGAGGGTCGCCCGCCCCTTCGGGCTGCCCGCGAGCAGCAGCACCGGCCACACCTTCAGGACCGCGCCGAAACCGGCGAGCGCGCCGAGGACGCGCGGGCTCCGCCCCGCCGCGAGCAGCCCCGCCACCGCGACGGCGGTCACCATCACGTCGTACCGGGCGTACGCCGTCGGGCCGAGCAGCGGAACGGCGGCGAGCCAGAACCAGGCACCCCGGAACGAGCGGCCGGAACGGCGGCCCGTGTGCAGGAGCAGCCCGAAGACGAGCGCGTCGCAGAGGAACGCGAGGAGGAAGAAGGCGCTCGCGTAGCCGAGGAACGGCAGCAGCCCCGGGGCGAGGATGGCGAACGCGGCGGCCGGCGGGTACTGCCAGGTGACGTCGTCCAGCGGGTACGTGCCCGTCCGCAGGACCTCGTACCAGCCCTGGTAGATGTTCGAGACGTCGAAGGTGACGTCCGGTCCGGGGATCACCACGATCTTGAAGACGACGAGCAGCAGGATGGCCCGGGACAGACCCCAGAGGCCGAGCGGAAGCCGCAGACCCGTGCGTGACCCGTTCCCCGCCGCACCCGTCGTCACTGTCGCGTCCTTGTCCTGTCGGCCCGCGGTGGCGGGGGCAGTCGGTCGTGGTCCTGCCGGCCCGCGGTGGCGGGGCAGGTGTGTTGCCGGGTGGTGCAGGCGATCGCGTACTGTCGGCCACGATGCACAAGACCCTGATCGTAACCAACGACTTCCCGCCCCGTCCCGGCGGAATCCAGGCCTTCCTGCACAACATGGCCCTCCGCCTGGACCCCGACCGGATCGTGGTCTACGCCTCCACGTGGAAGCGCAGCCGCGAGGGGATCGAGGCGACGGCCGCGTTCGACGCCGAACAGCCTTTCACGGTCGTACGGGATCGCACCACCATGCTGCTGCCGACTCCTCGGGTCACCGCCCGCGCCACCGCGCTCCTGCGCGAGCACGGCTGCGAGTCCGTGTGGTTCGGCGCGGCCGCCCCGCTCGGTCTGATGGCCCCCGCGCTCCGCAGGGCCGGCGCGCGCCGACTCGTCGCCACCACCCACGGGCACGAGGCCGGCTGGGCCCAGCTCCCCGCCGCCCGGCAACTGCTGCGCCGCATCGGCGAGGGCACCGACACGATCACCTACCTCGGCGAGTACACCCGCTCCCGGATCGCGACCGCCCTCACCCCGGCCGCCGCCGGCCGCATGGTCCAGCTCCCGCCCGGCGTCGACGAGAAGACCTTCCACCCCGACTCGGGCGGCGACGAGGTCCGCGCCCGCCTCGGGCTCAGCGACCGCCCGGTCGTCGTCTGCGTCTCCCGGCTCGTCCCCCGCAAGGGCCAGGACACCCTGATCAGGGCCATGCCCGAGATCCTCCGCCGGGTACCGGACGCCGTCCTCCTGATCGTCGGCGGCGGACCGTACGAGAAGGACCTGCACCGCCTCGCGGCCGAGACCGGCGTGGCCGGATCCGTGCGCTTCACCGGCGCCGTCCCCTGGTCCGAGCTGCCCGCCCACTACGGGGCCGGCGACGTCTTCGCCATGCCCTGCCGCACCCGGCGCGGCGGCCTCGACGTCGAGGGCCTCGGCATCGTCTACCTGGAGGCCTCCGCGACCGGCCTGCCCGTCGTCGCCGGCGACTCCGGCGGCGCCCCCGACGCCGTCCTCGACGGCGAGACCGGCTGGGTCGTCCGCGGCGAGTCCGCCGAGGAGACCGCCGACCGCGTCGCCACCCTCCTCCTCGACCCCGAGCTCCGCGCCCGCATGGGCGAGCGGGGCAGGGCCTGGGTGGAGGACCGCTGGCGCTGGGACCTGCTCGCGGAGCGGCTGCGCGAGCTGCTGTAGGACGCAGCTGCTGGAGGACGTACGGGAAGGGCCCGGGGCGATGCGATCGCCCCGGGCCCTTCCCGTACCCGCCCCTACTTCGTGTAGATCGCCTCGATCTCGTCCGCGAAGTCCTTCGCCACCACGTTCCGCTTCAGCTTCAGCGACGGGGTGATGTGGCCCGCCTCCTCCGTGAACTGGGCCGGAAGGATGCGGAACTTGCGGACCGACTCCGCCTTCGACACCGCCGCGTTGCCGTCGTCGATCGCCCGCTGGACCTCGGCGACCAGATCCGCGTCCTCCCGCAGGGACGCCGCCGTCGAACCGGCCGGCTTGCCGTGCTCGCTCACCCAGCGGCCCAGGAACTCCTCGTCGATCGTGACCAGCGCGCCCACGAACGGACGCCCGTCGCCGACCACCATGCACTCCGCGACCAGCGCGTGCGCCCGGATCCGGTCCTCGATGACCGCCGGGGCGACGTTCTTGCCGCCCGCCGTCACCAGGATCTCCTTCTTGCGGCCGGTGATCGCGAGGTAGCCGTCCTCGTCGAGCGTGCCGATGTCACCCGTGTGGAACCAGCCGTCCGCCAGCGCCTCGGCCGTCGCCGCCTCGTTGTTCCAGTACCGCGTGAAGATGTGCTCGCCGTGCAGCAGCACCTCGCCGTCGTCGGCGATCCGCACCACGGAGCCCGGCAGCGGCTGACCGACCGTGCCGATCTTCTGCCGGTCCCACGGGTTGAACGCCGTCGCGGCGCAGGACTCCGTCAGGCCGTAGCCCTCCAGGACCGTGAAGCCGATGCCCCGGAAGAAGTGGCCGAGCCGCTCGCCCAGCGGCGCGCCGCCCGAGATCGCGTACTCGCCGCGGCCGCCGAGCACCGCCCGCAGCTTGCTGTAGACCAGCTTGTCGAAGACCTTGTGCTTCAGCTTCAGCCCGAAGGACGGGCCCTGCGGGGTGCCGATCGCCCGGCTGTACGCGATGGCCGTGTGCGCGGCCTTGTCGAAGATCTTCCCCTTGCCGTCGGCCTGCGCCTTCGCCCGCGCCGAGTTGTAGACCTTCTCGAAGACGCGCGGCACGCCCAGGATCAGCGTCGGCCGGAACGAGGCCAGCTCGTCGGTGAGGTTCTTGATGTCCGGGACGCAGCCCAGCCGGATCGGCGCCATCACCGACGCGACCTCGACGAGCCGCCCGAAGACGTGCGCGGCCGGCAGGAACAGCAGGACCGAGCACTCGCCCGTACGGAAGAGGGGCTTCAGCCGCTCCACGATGTTGCCGCACTCGGCGAAGAAGGCCCGGTGGGACAGGACACAGCCCTTGGGGCGGCCCGTCGTGCCCGAGGTGTAGACGATCGTCGCCGGGTCGTCCGCGTTCGCCGCCGACATGCGGGCGTCGAGCAGCTCGTCCGAGACGTCCGCGCCGGTGGCCGTGAGCCGCGCGACCGCGTCGTCCTCGATCTGCCAGATGCCCTTGAGCTCCGGGAGCCGGTCCCGCACGGACTCCACCGAGGCCTGGTGGGCGGCGCTCTCGGCCAGCACCAGGGTCGCGCCCGAGTCGCCGAGGATCCACTGGATCTGCTCCGGCGAGCTCGTCTCGTACACCGGCACGGTCACCGCGCCCGCGCTCCAGATCGCGAAGTCGAGGAGCACCCACTCGTAGCGCGTACGGGACAGCAGCGCGACCCGGTCGCCCGGCTCCACGCCCTCGGCGATCAGGCCCTTGGCGACCCCGCGGACCTCGGCGAGGAACTGCGTGGCGGTGACGTCCGTCCAGACGCCGTCGATCTTGCGCCCCATCACGGCGACGTCTGGGTGCTGGGAGGCGTTGCGGCGGATGAGATCCGTCAGGTTGCCGTCCGTGGGGACCTCGTACAGGGCCGGAAGGCTGAACTCGCGCAAGACTGCTGCTCCTCATCGGGCGCCGGCGCCACGGCTCTGTGTGATGCACCGGTGAAGTCCATGATCGGGCAGGTGCTCAGTGGGGGTGAGCACGACTGGTGGACTGCCCGGACGTTACTCGCCAGTACACGGTTCCCGGTAGGGGGTCCCGGCCAGATGTTCCGTGCGTCACATATGCGTGACCATGCTCTCCGCACAGTAATCCACCGGTTTCACGACTCCCAAGTAACCGCAGGTGACACCCCCTAAGGTGGGCACATGCGAGTCCATGTGGTCAGTGACGTGCACGGCAACGCCGGCGACCTCGCCAAGGCCGGAGAGGGCGCCGACGCCCTCATATGCCTCGGTGACCTGGTCCTCTTCCTCGACTACGCCGACCACAGCCGGGGGATCTTCCCCGACCTCTTCGGCACCGAGAACGCCGACCGGCTCGTCGAGCTGCGCACCGCCCGCCGCTTCGACGAGGCCCGCGACCTCGGCCGCAGCCTCTGGGCCGGGCTCGACGTCGACCGCGACACCGCCATCGAGACCGCCGTCCGGCGCCAGTACGCCGAACTCTTCGCCGCCTTCCCCACCCCCACCTACGCCACCTACGGCAACGTCGACATCCCCCGCCTCTGGCCCGACTTCGCCGGACCGGGGACGACCGTCCTCGACGGGCAGCGGATCGAGCTCGGCGGCCTGGTCTTCGGCTTCGTCGGCGGCGGCCTGCAGACCCCCATGCGCACGCCGTACGAGATCCCCGACGAGGAGTACGCCGCCAAGGTCGAGGCCCTCGGCGACGTCGACGTCCTCTGCTCCCACATCCCGCCGGACATCCCCGACCTCACCTACGACACCGTCGCCCGCCGCTTCGAGCGCGGCAGCCGGGCCCTCCTCGACGCCATTCACCGCGTCCGGCCCCGGTACGCCCTCTTCGGCCACGTCCACCAGCCGCTCGCCCGCCGGATGCGCATCGGCGCGACCGAGTGCGTGAACGTCGGACACTTCGCCTCGACCGGCAGGCCCTTCGCCCTGGAGTGGTGACGGCGCGGGCGCGGGGGCGCGATAGCCTTCCGTCGGCACGTCTGTGCCCTTTTGCTTCCGCCTTTACTTCCGCCGGACCGCACAGTGGAGGAGCCACCGCGATGGCCGAACACACCAGCTCGAGCATCACCATCGAGGCGGCGCCGACCGACGTCATGAGCGTGATCGCCGACTTCGCCCGCTACCCCGAGTGGACCGGCGAGGTGAAGGAGGCCCAGGTCCTGGAGACCGACGACGCCGGACGCGCCTCGAAGGTCCGGCTCCTCCTCGACGCGGGCGCCATCAAGGACGACCACACCCTCGCGTACACCTGGACCGGGTCCGACGAGGTCAGCTGGACCCTGGTCAAGTCCCAGATGCTCCGCTCCCTCGACGGCTCCTACCTCCTGAAGTCCCTCGGCGGCGACCGCACGGAGGTCACCTACCAGCTGACGGTGGACGTCAAGATCCCGATGCTCGGCATGATCAAGCGCAAGGCGGAGAAGGTCATCATCGACCGCGCGCTGGACGGCCTGAAGAAGCGGGTGGAATCGGGCGCGTAAGCCCTGCCGGGCGGTGCCCCGCCCCGTTGTGGGCATGCGTTCCGCCAGGGCCCCGGCCCACCCCCGTGTGGGCAATCGTCCCGCAGGGCGAGGGGGTCCCCCCTGCTCGAGCGAAGCCGAGAGCTTGGGGGAGGGTGGGCACACGGGACGGCGCGCTTAGCGGCGCCTCCGCGTTCCGCGCCTGGACCCGCACCACGAGCGGCGGTGCACAAAGGGTGCGGGTCGGGGCGCGGGAGCCTCTGGCGCCGGCAGGGCGCGGGTCCGTTGTGCCCACCCGTTCCGCCCTGCGGAACGATTGCCCACAACGGGGCCCGGTAAGTTCGGGCGCATGCGGATCATCCTTGTCACCGGTCCCGGCGGGGCCGGGCGTACCACCCTCGCCGCCGGCACCGCCCTCGCCGAGGCGCGCGCCGGACGTCGGGTGCTGCTCGTCTCCGAGGACGCGGAACCCATGGAGGGGCTCCGCGTCCTGCGTCCGCAGCCCGGTGCCGACTTCCGCCGGGAGTTCCTCGCCCTCCAGGCCCGCTCCACCGCCGCCCTCGACCTCCTCGGCGCCGCGCCCTTCGAGGACGCCGAACTGACCGAGCTCCCCGGCAGCCGCCCGTTCGCCCTGCTGCGCGCCCTGCGCGACGCCGCCGAGGGCGACCACGACCTCGCCGTCGTCGACCTGCCCCCGCTCGACGAGGCCCTCGCCCTCCTCGCCCTCCCCGGGCAGCTCCGCCGCTACCTGCGCCGACTCCTGCCTCCCGAGCGCCAGGCCGCCCGCGCCCTGCGCCCGATGCTCGCCCAGCTCGCCGGCGTCCCGATGCCCTCGCAGTGGCTGTACGAGACGACCGCCCGCTGGGAGGCGGAGCTCGCCGCCGTCCAGGCGGTCGTCGAGGCCCCGGCCACCACCGTCCGCCTCGTCGTCGAGCCCGGCCCCGCCGCCGCCCGCGCCCTGCGCACCGCCCGGCTCGGCCTCGCCGTCCAGCGCCTCGCCCTCGACGCCGTCGTCGCGAACCGGATCCTCCCCGCCGGCTCCGAGGACCCCTGGCTGGCCGGGCTCACCGCCGAACAGCACCGGCACCTCGCGGAGCTCCGTACCGAAGGCGCCGGAGAGCTGTACGAGCTCCCGCACCTGGGCCGGGCCCCGCGCGGGGCCGAGGACCTCGTCCTCCTCGCGTCCCCCCGGCCCGAGAAGACCGGCCCCGTACCGGAGTGGGCCGTCGAGGACCGGCGCGAGGAGGACGGCGTCCTCGTCTGGCACATCCCCCTGCCGGGCGCCGTCAAGGAGGAGCTGTCGCTCGTCCGCCGCGGCGACGAACTGCTCCTGACCGTCGGCGCGTTCCGCCGCGGCGTCCCGCTCCCGGGCGCCCTGCGCCGCTGCACCGTCACCGGCGCCGGGCTCGTCGACGGGGACCTCCGGGTGCGCTTCACCCCCGACCCCGGGCTCTGGCCCCGCACCCCCTGAGGCGGCGTGTACCGTCGAAGTACGCAGCCACTGAGGAGTACGCCATGAGCGATTCGGACGCCTGGGCCAAGGCCTGTGCCGAGGACCTGGAGGCGGAGAAGGCCCGCCGCCGGGCGCAGCGCGCGACCGAGCCCGGCTCGCCCGCGGAGGAGTTCCGCAGGCTCTTCGAGGCCGTGGCCGACAAGGTCTCCGGCGGCCTCGGGGCCCCGCTCCTCGGCGGTCAGGCCGCGCAGACCGCCGCGCAGACCGTGCAGCAGCTCGTCAACCAGGCGAAGGCCGTCGTCGAGCCCGTCATCGAGCGCAACCCGCAGGTCTTCGACCACCTCGCCGCCGCCGGCAGCGAGCTGCTCGCCGCCTACCGCTCCGCCGTCGAGGGCCACGAGAGCCGCTGGACCCGCGGCGGCGCCGTCCCCGAGGACGACGACCCGCGCCGGGACGCCGACCCGGACACACCCCGGAAGAAGGACGACGAGGGGCCCGGAACCGGCCAGCACATCGACCTCGACTGACCGGCGGGTCACCTCGCCTCGGGTACGGTTGGCCATAGCGGGGCTCGACCGAAAACTGAGGGACACATGGGACTCACCATCGGCGTCGACATCGGCGGCACGAAGATCGCGGCCGGCGTGGTCGACGAGGAGGGCAACATCCTCGACACCCACACCGTGCCCACCCCGCCGACCCCCGAGGGCATCGTCGACGCCATCTGCGCCGCGGTCTCCGAGGCGGGCAAGGGGTACCAGATCGAGGCCGTCGGCATCGGAGCCGCGGGCTACGTCGACGACAAGCGCGCCACCGTCCTCTTCGCGCCGAACATCGACTGGCGGCACGAGCCGCTGAAGGACAAGGTCGAGCAGCGGGTCGGCCTGCCGGTCGTCGTCGAGAACGACGCCAACGCCGCGGCCTGGGGCGAGTACCGCTTCGGCGCCGGTCAGGGCCACGAGGACGTCATCTGCATCACCCTCGGCACCGGCCTCGGCGGCGGCATCATCATCGGCAACAAGCTGCGCCGCGGACGCTTCGGCGTGGCCGCCGAGTTCGGCCACATCCGGGTCGTCCCGGACGGTCTGCTGTGCGGCTGCGGCAGCCAGGGCTGCTGGGAGCAGTACGCCTCCGGGCGCGCGCTCGTCCGGTACGCCAAGCAGCGCGCCAACGCCACCCCGGAGCGCGCGGAGCTCCTCCTCGGCCTCGGCGACGGCACCCCGCAGGGCATCGAGGGCAAGCACGTCAGCCAGGCCGCCCGCGCGGGCGACCCGGTGGCCGTCGACTCCTTCCGCGAGCTGGCCCGCTGGGCGGGCGCCGGCCTCGCCGACCTGGCCTCGCTCTTCGACCCCTCGGCGTTCATCGTCGGCGGCGGCGTCTCGGACGAGGGCGACCTCGTCCTCGACCCGATCCGCAAGTCCTTCCGCCGCTGGCTGATCGGCGGCCAGTGGCGCCCGCACGCGCAGGTCCTCGCGGCCCAGCTCGGCAACAAGGCCGGCCTGGTCGGCGCCGCGGACCTCGCCCGCCAGGGCTGAAGCCCCCTGTGCGCCTAAACCGGCGCCGCTCTCGCGGATGTGGTCGATCGCCGCGGGGGTTGCTCAATTGATGGTTGCGGCCTTCGTCGCTGCACTGTCGAACGGCGTACGCCCGTCGCGTCCCCATGGACCCGGCGGGCGGTCGTCGTATGTTGGCCGTCATGGCGATCAGTGAGCTGCCCAACTCCCGCACCGAGAGCGACGGTTCGGCCGTCCTCCGGGTCCTGAGCTACAACGTCCGCTCGATGCGCGACGACGAGGACGCCCTCGCCCGGGTGATCCGCGCCTGCGCCCCGGACCTCGTCTTCGTCCAGGAGGCGCCCCGCTTCTTCCGCTGGCGCAAACACGCGGCCCGGCTCGCGGCCAAGAGCGAGCTCGTCATCCTGAGCGGCGGCGCCACCGCGGCCGGACCGATGCTGCTCTGCTCCCTGCGGGCCACCGTGGAGCGGACCGAGGACGTCCTGCTGCCGCTCACACCGGGCCTGCACCGGCGCGGCCTCGCGACCGCCGTCGTCCGCTTCGCCGGGGCCCGGCTCGGGGTGGTCAGCTGCCATCTGAGCCTGCGGAAGGACGAGCGGTACGCCCAGGCAGGGATGGTCCTCGACCGGGTCGCCGCCCTCGGCACCCCGCACGCCCTCGTCGCCGGCGACCTGAACGAACGCCCCGGGGGCCCCGCCTTCACCCGCCTCACGAAGGAGCTCCGGGACGGCTGGGCGGTCAGCCCCTGGGGCGGCGAGCACACCTCGACGCCCACCGACCCGCACCAGCGCATCGACGCGATCCTGGCGACCCCGGGCGTCGAGTTCCTCGGCTGCGGGGTCCCGACGGACCTCGACCCGGCCGACCTGCGGGCCGCCACGGATCACCTGCCGGTGCTCGCGGCGGTCCGGGTGCCGGCCGCGCCCTGACGGCGGCCGGAGGCCGGCGCAGCCGTCCGAAGCCCGGGAGGCGCCCCGGCGCCGAGCGGTGCGAGGGCGGCGTCGGGAGGAGGAGCCCGCCTGCCGGTGCTCGCGGCGGTCCGGGTCCCCGCGGGCTGAGGCCCGCTACACGACCGCCCCGCGCCCCGGGTCGTCGAAGCCGTCGTCATCGTCGTCGTCGTGCTTCATGCGGGCCACCAGGGTCGCGAAGCCGCCCAGGAAGCCGCCCACGCAGAGGGTCGTCAGCCACCAGGTCATGTCCCACTGGAGCAGGACGGCGACCAGCATGAGGACCGGGCCGCCGACGACCGCGAGCCAGGCGAACTTGGTCGTGGTGTCCGCCTCGGGCAGCGGCGGCGGCTCCGGCGGGACGAAGTGCCCCTCGTCGGCGCCGCCCGCCGCGTCGTCCGGCTCGGCCGGCGAGTAGTCCCGGGGGCCACCCGCCCGCACCCCGGGCGCGAACACGATCGAGCTGCCGAGCGCGGGCCGCTCGGGGCCCGCCTCCGGGTCCTCGTCCGCATCGTCCTCGGGCTCCACCGGCTTCGGCCTCGGCTTCCAGGCCGTGCCCTTCACCGGCCGGATCTCCTGGGCGGGCCCGTCCTCGTCCTCCTCGGGCTCGGGCAGCGGCAGGTTCTCGACGGGCCGGTACGGCTTCGTCCCCGGCGGGTCCGCGGGCTCCTCGCCGTACCCGGCGACGATCGCGGCCCAGGCCGCCTCCTCGTCGATGGGCTGCGGCTCCCGCTCCGGGCCGTCCTGCTGCTCAGCCACCGCTCCTGCTCCCCTTCCCGTCGACCAGATCCGGGGCCAGACGCTCGACGAAGGCCAGGCTCTCGTCGAAGATCCGCTCCGCATCATGGTCCAACGTCGCCACGTGGTAGCTCTGTTCCAGCAGGACCTCCTTGACGTCCGTCGAGGAGATCCGGGAGAGGATCCGGGCCGAGTCGACGGGCGGCACGACGTGGTCCTGGGGGCTGTGGAGCAGTACCACCGGCTGGGTGACCTGCGGGAGCTGCGCGTCCACCGTCCGGAAGAAGCGGCGCAGGGAGTGCGCGGCGTGCAGCGGCACCCGGTCGTAGCCGACCTCGGCCACGCCCTCCTTGGCGATGTCGCTGGCGATGCCCTTCGTGGACGGGACCAGGTGGCGGGCGACGGGCAGCGCGTACGCGGCGAGGCCGTGCACCTTGTTCCCCGGGTTGACCAGGACGATGCCCCGGATCGCGTCGCCGTGCTGGGCGGCGAGACGCAGCGTGAGGGCCCCGCCCATGGAGAGGCCGAAGACGAAGACGGTCCGGCACCGCTCCAGGAGCTCGCGCAGGGCGCGGTCCACCTCCGCGTACCAGTCGTGCCAGGTGGTGAGCTGCATGTCCTGCCAGCGGGTGCCGTGGCCCGGCAGCAGCGGCACCGACACCGACAGGCCGCGCTCGGCCAGGTACTCGGCCCACGGGCGCATCGACTGCGGGGAACCGGTGAATCCGTGACAGAGAAGGACGCCGACCTCTCCGCCTTCATGGCGGTACGGCTCGGCTCCGGGAAGGACCGGCACCGGGGTCTCCTGTTCGGTTGCGACTCCGGCGTCTGCGGGTGCGCCGGAGCGACGGAAGATGGGGAAGGACCTTCACGGTACGCGACCGGACCGACACCGACCAGGGCCGTAGCGGGGGCCGTGCGTCGGTACGGGATAAAGTCGGGGCGACGGCACACGGAAGGCATGGCGAGTTGATCTACGGCGCAATGAAGTTCTCCATCGGAGGGTCCCTGAAGCTCGCCTTCCGGCCCTGGGTGGAGGGGCTGGAGAACATCCCCGCCGAGGGCCCCGCGATCCTCGCGAGCAACCACCTGTCCTTCTCGGACTCCTTCTTCCTGCCCGCCGTCCTGGACCGCAAGGTCACCTTCATCGCCAAGGCCGAGTACTTCACCACCCCCGGTGTGAAGGGCAAGCTCACCGCCGCCTTCTTCAAGGGCGTCGGCCAGCTCCCGGTGGACCGTTCGGGTGCCCGCGGCGCGGGCGAGGCCGCCATCAAGGCCGGCATCGAGGTCATCGAGGGCGGCGGCCTCTTCGGCATCTACCCCGAGGGCACCCGCTCGCCCGACGGCCGCCTCTACCGGGGCAAGCCCGGCGGTCTGGCGCGCGTCGCCCTGGCCACCGGCGCGCCCGTGATCCCGGTCGCCATGATCGACACGGAGAAGATCCAGCCGCCCGGCAAGGTCGTCCCCAAGCTGATGCGCCCGGGGATCAAGATCGGCAAGCCGCTGGACTTCACCCGCTACCAGGGCATGGAGGGGGACCGCTTCATCCTCCGCTCGGTGACCGACGAGGTCATGTACGAGATCATGAAGCTGTCCGGCCAGGAGTACGTCGACATCTACGCGACCGCCGCCAAGCGGCAGATCGCGGAGGCGGAGAAGGCGGCCAAGGAGGCCGTCAAGGCCGAGATCGCCGCTCGGGAAGAGTCCGGCGCTTAAGTCCCCGCGAGGGGGTCCGGGGTGGGGGAGATGGCCAAGCGCGAGCGTGTCGTGCGCATGTCGGTCGAGCAGCCGCTGTGGCGGGCGCTGACCGGCTACCGCGTCCTGACCATGGTCTACGCGGTCCTGCTGTACTACGCCTTCAACCGGGGCGGGTACGAGCGGCCCTGGATCGCGATCGGCTATCTGGCGGTGCTGTGCTGCTGGACGCTCGCCACCCTCCCCAAGGTGGCGAACGCGGCCAGCTGCACCAAGGGCTTCCTCGTCGCCGACCTCGCCGTCGCCCTCGTCGGCATCCTCCTCACCCCGCTCGCCGACGCCCAGGCCCAGTCGATCGACGGCCCCACCCTGCCGTCGATATGGACCGCGGGATCCGTCCTCGCGTACGCCATCAAGGGCGGCTGGCGCTGGGCCGGAGTCGCCTCCTCCCTGGTCGCCGTCGCCAACATCGTCGAGCGCGGCCACCCCAGCCGGGACACCTTCCACAACGTGCTCCTCGTCTGGGTCGCCTCCATCGCCATCGGCTACGTCGTCGAGGTCGCCCGCGCCTCCGAGCGCACCCTCGCCCGCGCCCTGGAGATCGAGGCCGCGACCCGGGAGCGGGAGCGGCTCGCCCGGGACATCCACGACAGCGTCCTCCAGGTCCTCGCGATGGTGCAGCGGCGCGGCACGGCCCTCGGGGGCGAGGCCGCCGAACTCGGCCGGATGGCGGGGGAGCAGGAGGTCGCCCTGCGCACCCTCGTCGCGGGCGGGCTCACCCGACCCAGCCTTGTCTCCGAGGACGAGTCCGAGGGCGCCGTCGTCCGGGTCGTCGAGGTGGACGACGAAGCCGACGCGGACGGCCCCACCGACCTCCGGGTCCTGCTCGCCCCGCGCGCCGGGTCCCGGGTGACGCTCTCCGAGCCGGGCGCCCCGGTCCTGCTGCCGTCGCCCGCGGCCCGCGAGCTGGCCGCCGCCGTCGGCGCCGCCCTGGACAACGTCCGGGTGCACGCCGGGGAGGACGCGCACGCGTGGATCCTGATCGAGGACTGGCCGGACGAGGTGATCGTCACCGTCCGGGACGACGGCCCAGGCATCCCGGAGGGTCGCCTCGCGCAGGCGGAGGGCGAGGGCCGGATGGGCGTCGCCCTGTCCATCCGGGGCAGACTGCGGGATCTGGGCGGCACGGCCGAGCTGATCTCGGTCCCGGGGCAGGGCACGGAAGTCGAGTTGAAGGTTCCACGGGGGAAGGCAGGGGAGAAGTGAGCGAGCAGCGGATCAAGGTGATGGTCGTCGACGACCATCCGATGTGGCGGGACGCGGTCGCCCGCGACCTCGCCGAGGCGGGCTTCGACGTGGTCGCCACCGCCGGTGACGGGGAGCAGGCCGTGCGCCGCGCCGGCGCGGCCGCCCCGGACGTCCTCGTCCTGGACCTGAACCTGCCGGTCAAGCCGGGCGTCCAGGTCTGCAAGGAGCTCGTCGGCGGCCGCCCCGAGCTGCGGGTCCTCGTGCTCTCGGCGAGCGGCGAGCACGCGGACGTCCTGGAGGCGGTCAAGTCCGGCGCCACCGGCTACCTCCTCAAGTCGGCCAGCACGGAGGAGCTGATCGACGCGGTCCGCCGGACGGCCGTCGGCGACCCCGTCTTCACGCCGGGCCTGGCCGGCCTCGTCCTCGGCGAGTACCGCAGGCTGGCCTCCGAGCCCGCCCCGGCCGCCGGCGCCGACGAGCCGAAGGCCCCGCAGCTGACCGAACGCGAGACCGAGGTCCTGCGGCTCGTCGCCAAGGGGCTCAGCTACAAGCAGATCGCCGAGCGCCTCGTCATCTCGCACCGCACGGTGCAGAACCACGTCCAGAACACCCTGGGCAAGCTCCAGCTGCACAACCGGGTGGAACTCGTCCGGTACGCCATCGAGCGGGGCCTCGACGACGCCTGAGGCGGCCGGGGCGCCCGAAGGGCCGTATCTGCGCGATGTGCGCGATATTCCCGCGTATCACGCATATCGTGCAGATCGACCAAGTGTGGCGCATCGTGACGGTGAGGGGACCTCGTGGAAATCCTGGCATTCGGCGTGCAGGCGGACGAGAAGCCCCTCCTGGAGAAGGCCTTCGCCGGCCATCACGACGTCCGCTGCCTGGGCGTCTTCCTCAGCGAGGACACCGCTCCCATCGCCGCCGGCTACGAGATCATCTCCACCAGCGTCAACGCCGACCTGAACAACCGGGTCCTGCAGACCCTCGCGGCCGGCGGGACC
Organism: Streptomyces nymphaeiformis; assembly: GCF_014203895.1. GTDB lineage: Bacteria > Actinomycetota > Actinomycetes > Streptomycetales > Streptomycetaceae > Streptomyces > Streptomyces nymphaeiformis. The sequence goes on from NZ_JACHJY010000001.1 coordinate 977,853, forward strand.
CAGATGATCGCCCAGCGCTCCACGGGCTTCAACAACATCGACCTGGACGTCGCCGAGCGCCTCGGCCTCACCGTCGCCCGGGTCTCGTCCTACTCGCCGTACTCCGTCGCCGAGTTCGCCTGGACCCTGGCCCTGGCCGTCAACCGCCGGATCGTCCGCGCCTCCAACCGGACCCGCGACTTCGACTTCCGGCTCGACGGACTGATGGGCCGTGACCTGCGGGGCCGTACCGTCGGCGTCCTCGGCACCGGCAAGATCGGCGAGGCCTTCACCCGGATCGCCCACGGCTTCGGCATGGAGCTCCTCGGCTGGGACGTCGCCGAGAACCCCGCCTGCCTGGAGCTCGGCATGACGTACGTCGACAAGGAGCGGCTCTTCGCCGAGGCCGACCTCGTCAGCCTCCACGTCCCGCTCATGGAGGCCACCCGCCACGTCGTGGACGCCGCCGCCCTCAAGGCCATGAAGGACGACGCCATCCTGGTGAACTCCAGCCGCGGCGGACTCGTCGACACCGAGGCCCTGGTCGCCGAGCTCCGGGCCGGCCGCTTCACCGGCGTCGGCCTCGACGTGTACGAGGCGGAGGCCGGGCTGTTCTTCCTCGACAAGTCCCTCGCGGGCATCGAGGACGACACCCTGGCCCGCCTCGTCACCTTCCCGAACGTGGTGGTCACCTCGCACCAGGCGTACTACACGCTGGACGCGGTCGGCCAGATCATCGACACGACGGTCCAGAACGTCCTCAACCACGTCGGGCGCCGACGCGACGAGAACGTCCTGGTACCGAGGATCGGCTAGACCAGCACCCCCGCGAGCAGCGAGGCGGTGAGCGCGGCCCCGTCCGTCGTGAGCACCGACTCCGGATGGAACTGCACGCCCGCGAAGCCCGGTCCGCGCAGGGCGTGCACCTCGCCGGTCTCCGCGTCCCGGCTCACCTCGATGCGGTGCAGTGCCAGCTCCGTCGCCGTCCGGTCGTCGCACCGCGCCGTGAAGCTGTTGTAGAAGCCGACCGTCCGCTGCTGCCCGAAGAGGTCGATCCGCAGCTGCGCGCCCTGGAAGGGAGTCCGCTTGCGGACGATGTCCAGGCCCAGTTCGGCCGCGATCAGCTCGTGGCCGAGGCAGACGCCGAGCAGGCCGTGGCGGTGGTCCCGTACGAGCTCCGCCGTCAGGCCGCGCAGGAAGCGCATCTTCGGGTCGGCGGCGTCCGACGGGTTCCCCGGCCCGGGGCCGAGGACGACCGGCCCCTCGTGGGCGAGGGTCAGCTCCCGCAGCCCCGGCTCGTCGTAGCGGAGCACCGACACTTCAAGGCCCGAGGAGCGCAGGACGTGCGCCAGCATCGCCGTGAAGGTGTCCTCGGCGTCGATCACGAGCGCGTGCCCGGACAGCTCCGCCGAACGGGCCTGCATCTTCAGCCAGAACGGCGCGAGGTCCGCCCGGCGCGCGTCGAGCGCGGCCCGCACCCGGGGGTCGTCGGCGAGCCGCGGCGGCACCGGCGCCGACGCGTCGACCGGCCGTCCCTCCCGCACCCCCAGGGCCGTGAGGACGCCCGCCGCCTTGGCGTGGGTCTCGGCGACCTCGCCGTCGGGGTCCGAGTGCCGCACGAGCGTGGCGCCCACCGGCACCCGCAGCCGGCCGTCGGCCGCGATGTCGGCGGTACGGATGAGGATGGGGGAGTCCAGCGTCTGCGCCCCGTTCGCGTCCGTGCCGAGCAGGGCGAGCGCCCCCGCGTAGTAGCCCCGGCCGCCCTCCTCGTGACGCTCGATCACCCGGCAGGCGTTCTGCACGGGCGACCCCGTCACGGTCGCCGCGAACATGGTCTCCCGCAGGACCTCCCGCACGTCCAGCGAGGACCGGCCGCGCAACTCGTACTCGGTGTGCGCGAGATGGGCCATCTCCTTGAGCCGCGGGCCGACCACGACCCCGCCCATGTCGCCCACCGTGCACATCATCTTCAGCTCCTCGTCCACCACCATGGAGAGCTCCTCGGTCTCCTTGCGGTCGGCGAGGAAGGCGAGCAGGTCCTCGGCGGTGGGGGCGGCCCCGGCCGGGTAGCGGTAGGTGCCGCTGATCGGGTTCATCACGACCGTCCCTCCTGACATCCGCACGTGCACCTCGGGGCTCGCCCCGACGAGCGTCCGGTCCCCGGTGTGCACGACGAACGTCCAGTAGGCGCCCCGCTCGCCCGCGAGCAGCCGCCGGAACAGGGCGAGCGCGTCGGCGCGCCCGAAGCCCGGGATCTCGCCGGTGTAGGTGCGCCGGATGACGAAGTTGGCGCCCTCGCCGGAGCCGATCTCCTCGTCGATGACCCGCCGCACGGTCTCCGCGTACGCCTCGTCCGAGACGTCGAAGCCGCCGCCCTCCACCCGTACGTCATGGGCGGGCAGCGCGGCCAGGGCCTCGGCGAGCGGCAGTTCGTACGCCTCGTCGGCGACGAGCACGGAGAGCGGGGTGCCGTCGTCCCGGACGTCGAAGCCGCGCTCCCGGATCTGCCGGAACGGCACGAGGGCGAGCGTCGGCATCGGCCCGACGGGCAGCTCCGCGAGGCGCTCGGCCTCGTGGACCCGGCCGATCAGCACCTCGACGGTGTCGTGGTCACGGCCGGGGGTGCGGCGGCGCAGCAGGGCGAAGGGAGGGCAGGAGTCGTCGAGGAGACGGGAGAGGTCCATGGGACGTGTCGTTCCTTCCGGTGGGAGTACGGAGAGGAGGAACGGCCCCGGATACGGGAGAAGGCCGCCCCTCGGGCGGCCTTCGCGTGTCTGTCGGTGTACGCGCGATCAGTGGGCCGCCGGATGAGCGGTCCACCACCAGTTCTGGTTCGAGTGCGCGAACATGCGAGCACTGTAACGCAAGCGGGAACGGGAACGGGGCCCGGTCCGCACCGTGGACGGTGCGGACCGGGCCCCGTTCTTGAGGCGACTTCCCGATCAGAAGATCAGGTTGTAAGACTGCCAGCCGGGGCTGACCTGCACGCGCGTGGCGTACGGGGCGGTGGCACTGCCGGTGCCCTTGTACAGCCACAGGGTGCCCGAGGCGTCGCGGGCCACGAAGTCGACCTTGCCGTCACCGGTGAGGTCGCTCGGACCGGTGATGCTGTTGTAGATCTGCCAGCCGGTGCCCACCTTGACGCGCGCGGCGTACGGGGCGGTGGCGCTGCCGGTGCCCTTGTACAGCCAGAGCGCGCCGGTGCTGTCGCGGCCGATCAGGTCCGGCTTGCCGTCGGAGGTGAGGTCGCCGGTGCTGACGACGTCGTTGTAGATCTGCCAGCCGGTGCCGATCTTCACGCGCGGCGCGAACGGCGTCGCCGGGGTGCCGGTGCCCTTGTACAGCCACAGCGCGCCGGACTTCTCGCGGGCGATCAGGTCCGGCTTGCCGTCGCCGGTCAGGTCGCGGACGCCGATGATCCGGTCGTAGACCTGCCAGCCGCCGCCGGTCCGCAGACGGCCCTTGAACGGCGCGGACGGGTTGCCGCTGCCCTGGTAGTACCAGAGGGCACCGGAGGCGTCGCGGGCGACGGCGTCACCGGTGCCGTCGGCGCGCAGCGCCGTCAGCGGGGTGATGGCGTTGTAGACCTGCCAGCCGCCGCCGACCTTGTACTTGCTCAGGAACGGGCTGGTGGCGCTACCGGTGCCCTGGTACTGCCAGAGGACACCGGAGGCGTCGCGGGAGAGGAGGTCGTAGCGGTTGTCGGTGCGGACGGACGCCGTGGTGGCGACCTCCTTGACGTCGCTCGCCTTCACCCAGGCCATGCGGTGGTTGAAGCGGATCGGGATGAAGATGTTCGTCGTGCCGACGACGCGGGTGCCGTCGGTGTTGTAGGCGCTGTAGTAGTAGTCGCCCGCGACCGGCTCACCGGCCTTCACGTACAGCTGCCCGGCCGGGAGGCTGTACTTCGTCAGCGACGCGCCGTTGTTGGCCTGGACCGGGACGCCGGTGCCCGTGTAGGCGGCGTCCTCCGGGTAGGTGCGGCCGTAGACCGGGACGGAGGTGAGGCCGTCCTTGGCGGTGATCGCCGTCTTCACGCCCGCGGGGGCCGTGTACTGGCCGCCCGGGTTGTAGAACCAGGCCTTCTTGCCGCCGTACCAGATGGCGGTCCAGTCGGTCCGGGACTCGGCGACGACGTGGGTGCTGCCGGCCGTGACCTTGTTCGCCCAGTTGGAGCCGTACGTGGCGTCCGAGGTGAAGTACGGGTCGGTCAGCGCCTTGGTCTGGTCGGCCACGGGCTCCGAGTAGAGGTAGCCGAAGTTGACCGGCAGAGCCACGGTGGTCTTGGTGGCGCCGTCCTCGGTGTACTTCATCTGCTGCTGGTTCGCCGCGGTGAACGGCGGGACGATCCGCACCAGCTGGCCGGCCTGGAGCGGGCCGCCCGCGCCACCGGCACCGGTCGGGGCGCCGACCAGGCTCATGAAGTGGTTCCAGTCCCAGAACGGGCCCGGGTCCCAGTGGTCCTGGATCTTGGAGTCCAGGATGCTCGGCACGTCGTCGTGGCCGATGACGTGCTCGCGGTCCAGCGGGATGGAGAACTTCGCGGCCAGGTACTTCACGAGGGCGGCGGAGGACTCGTACTCCGGCTCGGTGTACCAGCCGGCGTCGCCCTTGATCGCGTAACCCTCGTGCTCGATGCCGATCGAGTGCATGTTGAGGGTCTTGTTGCCGGCGTGGTACGCCTCGTTCTTGGTCTCCACCATCTGCGTCACGCGGCCGTCGGCGCGCACGATGTAGTGGGCGCTGGCGTAGCTCAGCGGGTTCTGGAAGACCGTGACCGCGCCGTCGTGGTTGCCCTCGATGTCGTGGATGACGATCTGGCGCACGTCGAAGCCGTTGGCGGGACGGCTCGCGATGTTGTAGTTGCCGTCGTTCTGCGAGTACGCGGCCGGGATGAAGGTGCAGTCCAGGCCGGTCGGGCACTCGACCGCCGGGGTCTCGTTCGTGGCCGTGAAGCTCGCGGCCAGCGGCACGTTCGCCGGCTTGACCGGCTTCACCGACGGGTCGGCCGGCAGGACGACCTGCTGGCCGTCGGCGGTGGTCTCCCGCTCACCCGTCTTGATGGACTCGAAGACGCGCTTGGCGAAGAGGTCGGCGCCCTTGCGGTCCTCGGACTGGCTGTAGCGGGCCACGGCCGGGTACCAGTCGCCCGGGTCGTCGGACAGCTCGGCTCCGGCCTGCTTCTGGTACTCGGCGAGGAGCGCGGCACCGGCGCGGATCGAGGCGGCGCTGTCCTTCTGCACGGAGTCGGTCGAGCCGTCGATCAGCTCGGCGGCCTTGTCGAGCGTGTGCAGCGTCGGGTCGGAGGTGTCGATCTTCGTCTTCGACTCGGGGAGGGCGGCGAGCGCCTTCTTCCCGTCGAAGCGCTTCTCGACGCGCGGGTCGCCGCTGCGGTTCATCAGATCGAGCAGCTGCTCGTCCGTGTCCTGCTCGATGTCCTCCGGGTCGACCTTCGTCAGACCCATGACGTTGTACGCGCCGGTGGTGCTGGGCACGCCGTCGTGCGACTCCCAGCGGGTCTGGCGGTACGACACCGCCATCAGCACGCTCTGCGGCACGTCGAACTCGCGGGCCGCGTTTGCGAACTGCGTCTGGAGGGAAGCATCGTCACCGGACTTGCCGTCGCCGGCCGCGCCGAGAAGGCTCGGCGAGGCGACCGCGAGGGTGCCGATGGTGGCGGTGGCGACGACGGCCGCCGCCGCTCCGTACAAGAGTCGTTTCTTCTTGCGATCCCTGCGGTGCCTCTGGGTCACGCCCACCCCTGTGATTCGACTTTGCTCTTGTTAAACGGGCCGCAGGGTAACACCCCGCGACGACTCGAAGATCCTCGGTGGACATTTCGGGCAGGCGTTCGAGACGCGCGTCTCAGCCAATGGGCAGAGGGACAGGACCGGACGAAGAACCCCTTACTGTGGTGCTTGTGACCGTGAACGCTGATTCCCACGCCGTCGCCAAGGCGACCTGGCGAGACCTGCCCGCGGCGCAGCAGCCCGAGTACCCCGATGCCGAGGCTCTGCGCGATGTGATCGCGGACCTCGAGTCGTATCCTCCGCTCGTCTTCGCCGGCGAGTGCGACCAGCTGCGCGCCCGGATGGGAGCCGTCGCCCGTGGCGAGGCGTTCCTGCTCCAGGGCGGCGACTGCGCCGAGGCCTTCGACGCCGTGTCCGCCGACCACATCAGGGCCAAGCTCAAGACGCTGCTCCAGATGAGCGCCGTCCTCACCTACGCGGCCTCCGTGCCCGTGGTGAAGGTCGGCCGCATCGCCGGCCAGTACTCGAAGCCCCGTTCCAAGGGCACCGAGACCCGCGACGGCGTGACGCTCCCGACCTATCGGGGCGACTCCGTCAACGGCTTCGACTTCAACGAGAAGGCCCGCATCCCGGACCCCGAGCGCCTGAAGCGGATGTACAACGCCTCCGCCTCCACGCTCAACCTGGTCCGTGCCTTCACCACCGGTGGCTACGCCGACCTGCGCCAGGTGCACGCCTGGAACCAGGACTTCGTGAAGTCGTCCCCCTCGGGCCAGCGCTACGAGGCGCTCGCCCGCGAGATCGACAACGCCCTGAACTTCATGAAGGCCTGCGGCACCGACCCGGCCGAGTTCAAGGCCGTCGAGTTCTACGCCTCCCACGAGGCGCTGCTGCTCGACTACGAGGGCGCCCTGACCCGCACGGACTCGCGCACCGGCAAGCTGTACGACACCTCCGGCCACATGGTCTGGATCGGTGAGCGCACCCGCCAGCTGGACCACGCGCACATCGAGTTCTGCTCGCAGATCGCCAACCCGATCGGCATCAAGCTCGGCCCGACCACCACGGTGGACGAGGCGCTCACGTACATCGACCGTCTCGACCCGGACCGCGAGCCGGGCCGGCTGACCTTCATCGTCCGCATGGGCGCCGACAAGGTCCGCGACAAGCTCCCCGAGCTGGTCGAGAAGGTCACCGCCTCCGGCGCCGTCGTCGCCTGGGTCACCGACCCGATGCACGGCAACACCTTCGAGGCGGCCTCCGGCCACAAGACGCGCCGCTTCGACGACGTGCTCGACGAGGTCAAGGGCTTCTTCGAGGTCCACAAGGAGCTGGGCACCCACCCGGGCGGCATCCACGTCGAGCTCACCGGTGACGACGTCACCGAGTGCGTGGGCGGCGGCGACGAGATCTTCGTCGACGACCTGCACCAGCGCTACGAGACGGCCTGCGACCCGCGGCTCAACCGCAGCCAGTCGCTCGACCTGGCGTTCCTGGTGGCGGAGATGTACCGCGATCAGTAAGTAGGTTCCTACGGAGGTGGGGCGCGGATCGCTGTGATCCGCGCCCCATCGTCGTATCCGGGGCTTTTGGGGCTCCGGGTCGCCGGGTAAGGTTAGGTTAGCCTTAACGATCTCGGCGGGAGGTGAACCGCGTGTACGTCTGCTCATGCTTCGGTGTCACGGAGAAGCAGGTCAAGGAGCATGCGGACGCGGGCGCGTGTACGCCCCGCCAGATAGCCTCGGCCTGCAAGGCCGGAACGGACTGCGGTTCCTGCGTCCGTCGTATTCAGGCCATTCTCGGGCGCGGCAACTGCCCGCGACGCGAGCTCGTCGACCAGGGCATGCCCGCCCTGACGACGGAGACGGTCACGGAGCTCCAGGAAGCCGCGTAGGCCCTCAGGGCCCGTCCTAGCTGGGCTGCTCGATCAGCGTCGAGATGTACAGCGCCTCACCCAGGGACTCGATCAGCTCCAGCTGGGTGTCCAGGTAGTCGATGTGGTGCTCCTCGTCGGCCAGGATCTCCTCGAAGAGGTTGGCGGACGTGACGTCCCCCTTGGCCCGCATGACCTCGATCCCGCGCTTGAGGCGGTCGATCGCCTCCACCTCGACCTGGCGGTCCGCCTGGAACATCTCGGTGATCGTCTGGCCGACCCGTACGTGGAAGAGCCGCTGGTAGTTGGGCAGGCCGTCGAGCATCAGGATGCGCTCGGTCAGCTTGTCCGCGTGCTTCATCTCGTCGATGGACTCTTCGCGGGTGTACTTGGCGAGCTTCGTCCACCCCTTGTTGTCCTGGATGCGGTAATGCAGCCAGTACTGGTTGATGGCCGTCAGCTCGCCGGTCAGCTGCTCGTTGAGGAACTCGAGGACCTCGGGGTCGCCCTGCATCGCTTCAGGATCCTTCCACGCTACGTGTCCACGCCGTCACTAGGCGGGATGGCCGCATCCTCGCACCCCGAATGGGGGGCGTCCAGTAAGTGCAGGCTTAGTCGCAGTTGCCCGAATCGCACCGCCCGGTTGGTCGCCTGGTCATGACCACCCCTCGCGGTCTGTCACCATGGATGACATGGGTCAGCCGGAGAGCGGAGTACACCGGGAAGCGGGTCAGCAGGATCGTTCGCCGGACCTTCCGCCGGATCTTCCCCCGGGGCAGCGGCTGCAGCGCGGCTGGCCGGTCACCCATTACGGGCCCGTCCCCAAGTTCAAGCCGGACCGCTGGGAGTTCCGCGTCTTCGGGGCGACCGCCGACGGCGACAAGCGGTGCTGGAACCACGAGGAGTTCTCTGCGCTCCCGTTCTCCACGGTCGTGTCCGATCTGCACTGCGTCACGAAGTTCAGCATGCTCGGGGCCGAATGGGGCGGTGTCCCCGCCCGCACGATCCTGGAGCTCGCCCCGCCCGCGCCCCACGTCACGCACGTGATGGTCTGGGCCGAGTACGGATACAGCGCCAACATGCGGCTCGCCGACTTCGCCGCGGACGGCACGATCTTCGCCACCCACAAGGACGGGGAGCTGCTCACCGCCGAGCACGGCTTCCCGCTGCGGCTCGTCGTCCCGCACCTGTACGCCTGGAAGGGGCCCAAGTGGGTCCGGGGCGTGGAGTACATGGCGGCCGACCGCCGGGGCTTCTGGGAGGAGCGCGGCTACCACAACCTCGGTGACCCGTGGACGGAGCAGCGCTACTCGTACCAGGAGGAACCGGGAGACGGCCCGGAGCTGTAGCGGCCCCGGACCGTCCGTCGGTCGCTCTGGATCAGTGGTGGTACTGGTGGACCACCGCGTGGCCCTTGCCGCGGCCGATCATCCACTTGTTGACCGGCGTGGTCACCACGAAGGCGAGCGCGAGCGAGGCCGCGAGCGCGCCCCAGAAGAGCGGCTCGTCGAGGTGCGCGTCCATGGCGCCGGGCCAGAGGGCGATGACGCCGTTGTCGATGATCTCCATGGTGACGATGGAGAGGGTGTCGGCGGCGAGGGCGACCTTGAAGGCGGTCTTGAAGTCGACGCCGGCCTTGAGGATGCCGCGCAGGGTGAGCGCGTACCCGAAGAAGAAGGCCAGGATGATCGCGAGGACCATCGTCGGCAGGTTCCCCCAGCCGAACGCGGTGCCGATGATCATGCCGAGGACCTCGCCGATGGCGCAGCCGGTGAGGCAGTGCAGCGTGGCCTGAGCGGCCATGGCCCAGGAGACGGTGCCGCCGGGGGTGTGGTGGTGACCGGCGTGGGCGCTGTGGTCCGTGTGGGCGTGGTGGCCCTCGTGTCCCGCGTGGCCCTGGTGGTCGCCGTGGCCTGCGTGACCCTCATGGCCTGCGTGGCCCTGGTGGCCGACATGGGCCTCGTGACCCGCATGACCCTCGTGACCTGCATGGGCCTCATGGCCCTCGTGTTCGTGGTGAGCGTGCGCCTCGTGCTTCATGGGAGTGCCCCCCATCCCGTATGCGGTTCCTGCCTTCGCTGGAACCGTATACCCCCCTAGGGTATTCCTCAAGGGAAAATGATCATCCTCGGCGCTCGCGGAGCTTCTTCAGGAGCTCGATGTCGGCGACGTGTCCTTCCTTGCCGCCCGGGGTCTCGATGATCAACGGTACGCCGTCGGTGGCGGGGTGGCGCAGGAGTTCTCCGAAGGCCTCCTCGCCGATGTGACCGGCCCCGATGTTCGCGTGGCGGTCCTTGTGCGCGCCCACGACGTCCTTCGAGTCGTTCGCGTGGATCAGCTTCAGCCGGCCCTCGCCGACCGTCTCCACGAGCAGGTCGAGGGTCTGCGCCGCCCCGTGCGGGCCGGCCAGGTCGTGCCCGGCCGCGAAGATGTGGCAGGTGTCGAGGCAGACGCCCAGCTTGGGGTGGCGGTCGAGCGCGTCGAAGTACGGGCCGAAGTCCCAGGTCCGCGAGCAGAGCGAGAAGCCCTGGCCCGCGGTCGACTCCAGGAGCAGGTACGGATCGTCCTCGTGCGTCAGCTCGTCGAGCAGCGGCAGCATCCGCTCCCGCACCTGGGCGAGGGCCACCTCGCGCGGACGGCCGCCGGTCGCCGAGCCGGTGTGGACGACGACGCCCTTCGCGCCGATCTCCCGGCCGCGGCGCAGCGAGTGCCGCAGCGACTCCACCGACTTCTCGACGGTGGCCTCGGTGTGGGAGCCGAAGTTGATCAGGTACGGGGCGTGCACCCAGGCCGAGATCGACTCGGCCTCGCACTCGGCCCGGAAGCGCTCGTCCTGGGCCGGGTTGCCGACCGGGGTCGCCCAGCCCCGCGGGTTGGCGACGAAGACCTGGACGGTCTCGGCGCCGAGCTCACGGGCGTAGCCGAGGCCGGTCGTGGCGAGGCCACCGGCCACGGGGACATGGCCGCCGACGGGGTTGCGCATGAGTCTCTAGAGTCCCTTGATCGTGATGGTGATGGTGGAGCCCTCGGGCGCGGTCCCGCCGCCGGCCACGGACTGGCTCGCGACGGTGTCGCCGAGATAGGGGAAGGACTTCTTGACCTCCACCTCGAAGCCCGCGTCCTCCAGGGCCGTGCGCGCGTCCGCGGTCGACTCGCCCGTCACGTCGGGAACCTCGACCAGCTTCGGTCCCTTCGAGACGGTGAGGGTGATGACGTCGCCCTCCGCCGCCCGGCTGCCGCCGGCGAGGGACTGGGCCGCGACGGTGCCGGCGTCCTCGGGGGAGTTGATCCGCTCCGGGGCGACCCGGACGGTGAGCCCCTCCTCCTGGAGGGCGGCCGTGGCGTCGGCGACGGTCTCGCCGCTGACGTCGGGCACGTCGATCGGGGAGCCCTTGCTGACCACGAGGGCGACGGCCGAGTCGGGGGCGCGCTCGGTGCCGGGCTCGGGGTCGGAGCCGATCACGGAGCCCTGCGCGACGGAGTCGCTGAACTCGCCGGTGATCACCCCGGGGGCCAGGCCCTCCTCCTTCAGGAGGCGCTTGGCCTCGGCGAGCGGCTTGCCCTTGAGGTTCGGCACCTTCACGATCTCGGGGCCGCGGGAGATCGTGAGGGTGACGGTTCCGTTGCCCCGGACGCGCTCGCCGGGGGCCGGGTCGGCGGCCATGACCGTGCCGCGCTCGTACACGTCGCTGAAGGCGCGCTTCGTGGTGCCGACGTCGAGCCCGGCGTCGGTGAGACGTTTCGTCGCGGCGGCCTCGGACTGGCCGAGGACGGCGGGGACGCGGGTGAACTGGCCGGAGTTGATGTACCAGACGCCGGCGCCCAGGCCGAGGGCGAGGAGGACGGCGACGACGAGGAGGAGGGGGCCGCGCGGGGGCCGCCGGCGGGCGGTGGCGGGGGGCGCCTCCGGGGCGGGAAGCCGGTTGGTGTGCTGGACGTCGCTTTCCGCGGGCACGGGCCTGGCGATCACGCTGGTCCGGTCCTCGGCGGTGTCCCGGGCCTCGGAGCGGGCCAGCGGGGGCGCCGCGTCCAGCTGTTCGTCGCCGAGCGCGGCGCGGGCCTCGCGGAGCAGGGCGAGCAGGGCGACGGCGTCGTGCGGACGGACCTCGGGGTCGCGGGCCGTGGCCGCCGCGACCAGCCCGTCCAGCTCCGGGGCGAGCCCGGGGACGGTCGCGGAGGGCGCGGGGACGTCGGTGTTCAGGTGCTGGTAGAGGACCTGGGCGGGGGTGTCGCCGGTGTGCGGCTTGCCGCCGGTCAGCATCTCGTAGAGGACGACACCGCAGGCGTACACGTCGGCGCGGGTGTCGGCGGTGCCGTGCTCGATCTGCTCCGGCGCGAGGTACGAGACCGTGCCGAGGACCGAGCCGGTGGTGGCGGTGGCCGAGCCCACGGCGCGTACGAGACCGAAGTCGGCGACCTTCACGCGGCCGTCGTCCCCTATCAGGACGTTCTCCGGCTTCATGTCCCGGTGCACGAACCCGGCCCGGTGCGCGGCGCCCAGCGCGGCGAGCACCGGCTCCAGGATGTCGAGGGCGGCACGGGGCGAGAGGGCGCCGCGCTCGCGCAGCACGTCACGGAGGGTGCAGCCGGCGACGTACTCCATCGCCAGATAGACGTACGCGCCCTCGGCGCCCTGGTCGAAGACCCCGACGACGTTCGGGTGCGCGAGCCGCGCGACGGACTTCGCCTCGCGGATGAACCGCTCGACGAAGGCGGCGTCCGTGGCGAGGGACGGGTGCATCACCTTGAGCGCGAGGACGCGGTCGAGGCGGGTGTCCACGGCCCGGTAGACCGTGGCCATCCCGCCGACGGCGATGCGCGCGTCGACGCGGTAGCGGCCGTCGAGCAGCCGCCCGACGAGGGGGTCCTGAAGGGTCGTGTCCACGGCCCGAGTCTACGAGCCGGGAACGGGGGACCCGCGCCTCCGGCCCCCGACTGCAGCGCACCTGTGACGCGCGGCACCGCCGGGCGGCGAGGTCAGAACGCCGGGCGTTCCGGGTCCAGGGCCGCGCGGCCCTCCGTCGGGGACGACGCCGCGGCGAAGTGGCGGCGGGGGATCCGGCCCGCGCGGTGGGCCAGGCGGCCCGCCGTGACCGCGTGGCGCATCGCCGACGCCATCAGGGCCGGCTCCTGCGCGCGCGTCACCGCCGACGCCAGCATCACCGCCGCGCACCCCAGCTCCATCGCGAGCGCCGCGTCGGAGGCCGTTCCCGCGCCGGCGTCGAGGATGACCGGGACCGCGGCCCGCTCCACGATCAGCTGGAAGTTGTGCGGGTTGCGGATGCCGAGCCCGGAGCCGATGGGGGAGCCGAGCGGCATGATCGCGGCGCAGCCGACGTCCTCCAGCTTGCGGGCGAGGACCGGGTCGTCGTTGGTGTAGGGGAGGACGGTGAAGCCGTCGTCGACCAGGGTCTCGGCCGCGGCGAGGAGTTCCTCGCCGTCCGGGAGGAGGGTGCGTTCGTCCGCCACCACCTCCAGCTTGATCCAGTCCGTGCCCAGCGCCTCGCGGGCCAGGCGGGCGGTCAGGACGGCCTCGCCGGCCGTGTAGCAGCCCGCCGTGTTCGGGAGGACCTGGATGCCGAGCCGGGTCAGGACGGAGAGGACCGAGCCCTGGACCGTCGGGTCCAGGCGCCGCATGGCGACCGTCGTCAGTTCCGTACCGCTGGCGACGAGGGAGCGTTCCAGGACGTCGAGGCTGGGGGCGCCGCCGGTGCCCATGATGAGGCGGGAGGTGAACTCCGTACCGCCGAGGGTGAAGACGTCGTCGGACATCGCGGTCAGCCTCCCTGCACGGCCGTGAGGACTTCCACCCGGTCGCCCTCGCCGAGCAGCGTCGTGGCCCACTCGCCGCGCGGCACGACCGTCTCGTTGAGCGCCGCGGCGACCCCGGCGCGGGCCGTGGTGAGGGTGGCCACGAGGGAGTCCAGGGAGAGGGGGCCCGTCAGGACCCGGGGCTCGCCGTTCACGGACACGTTCATGCGGGCTGCTCCTGACGTACGGGGGAGAAACGGCGGGGGGTGAAGGGGCGCGCCTCGTCGGGGAGGGTGCCCGTGGTGAGCGCCTCGGCCATGACGTCGCCGGTGACGGGCGTGAGCAGCACCCCGTTGCGGTAGTGGCCGGTGGCCAGGTGCAGGCCGGGCAGGGCGCTCGGTCCGAGGAGGGGCGCGTTGTCCGGGGAGCCGGGGCGCAGGCCCGCGCACGTCTCGGTGAGCGGCAGTTCGGTGAGGCCGGGGACGAGCTCGTGGGCGTCGCGCAGCAGCTCGTACACCCCGCCCGCCGTCACCGTGGTGTCCCAGCCGAGTTCCTCGCTGGTGGCGCCGATGACCAGTTCGCCGTTCTCGCGGGGCACCAGGTAGACGTGGCTGCCGCGGACGACGGCCCGGACGGTGCGGGAGAGGAAGGGGGCGTACGCGGGGGGCACCCGCAGCCGGAGGACCTGGCCCTTGACGGGGCGGACCGGCGGCAGCACCTCCGCGGGCACGCCCGCGAGCCGTCCGCTGAGGCTGCCCGCGGCGAGGACGACCTGGTCGGCCGTCAGTTCCGCGCCGCCGGCGAGCACCGCGCCGCGCGCCCGGTCCCGTACGACCGTGAGCCGCTCGGCGAGGGCCCGGTGGAAGACCACTCCGGCCCGCTCGCAGGCCGCCATCAGCGCGGCGGCGAGCCGGCGCGGGTCGACCTGGTGGTCGCCGTCGACGCGCAGCCCGCCCCGGACGCCGGGCGCGAGCATCGGTTCGAGGCGGCGGCACTCGCGGCCGCTGAGCCATTCGGAGACGAGCCCGCAGCGGGTCTGCAGGGCGTGCAGCTCGCGCAGATGGGCCCGGTCGTCGGCGTCGAGGGCGACGGCGAGGGTGCCGCAGGCGCGGTAGCCGACGTCGTGGCCGGTGGCTTCCTCGAGTTCGGCGACGAACGCGGGATAGCGGTCGGCGGAGGCGAGGTTGAGCCCGAGCAGGGTCTCCTCGCCGTAGTGGAGTTCGGTGACGGCGGCGAGCATGCCGGCCGCGACCCGCGCGGCGCCGCCGCCCGGGTCCGGGTCGACGACGGCGGTGCGCAGTCCGCGCTGCGCGGCCCGCCAGGCCGTGACCAGGCCGATGATGCCGCCCCCGACGACGAGGACGTCGGACACGCGGCCATCGGACACGCGGCCGTCGGACACGTGGACATCGGAAGAACGCATGGGCGTCCAGCCCCTCCCTTCGCCGGCATGACCCGGATCAGGTTCGTACGGTCGGAGGCCGGCCAGCCTCCCTCTCAGCCCGGTGCGTCCGGGCTCCCGCGAGTGCTTTACGCCCGCCAGACTAGCCCGCGCGATCGGGCCGCCACAGACCCCTCCCTTCCTGACGGTTCGTCAGATGCGTAAGGTGGTCGGGTGAGCGAGCAGAAGCAGGCCCAGCAGCACGTCGTGATCGTCGGCGCCGGAATGGCGGGCGTCCAGACCGCCGTCGCCCTGCGCGAGCAGGGCTTCACCGGCCCCGTGACCCTCATCGGGGCCGAGCCCCACCAGCCCTACGACCGGCCCCCGCTCTCCAAGGCGATCCTCCTCGGCAAGGCCGAGGACTCCGCCTTCGAGATCGACTTCGAGGACCTCGCCATCGAGCTCCGCCTCGGCCTGGACGTCACCGGGCTGCGCGCCGCCGACCACGAGATCGACACCGAGGCCGGACCCGTCGCGTACGACACGCTCGTCGTCGCCACCGGGGCCCGGCCCGTCGTCCTGCCCGGCACCGAGGGCGTCCCCGGGGTCCATCTGCTGCGCACCCTCGACGACGCCGTGCGCCTCGGACCCGTCCTGGAGCGCCGCCACTCCGTCGTGGTCGTCGGCGCCGGCTGGATCGGCGCCGAGTTCGCCACCGCCGCGCGCGAGGCCGGCTGCGCCGTCACCGTCGTCGAGGCCGCCGACCGCCCCCTCGCCGGAGCCCTGCCCGCCGAGGTCACCGCGCCCATGGCCGCCTGGTACGGGGCGAACGGTGCCGAACTCCTCACCCACGCGCGCGTGGACACCGTCGAACCCGGCCGCGTCGTCCTCGCCGACGGCCGCGCACTGCCCGCCGACGCCGTCGTCGTCGGCATCGGCGCCCGCCCCGCCACGAGCTGGCTCGCCGGCTCCGGCATCGCCCTCGACGCGGACGGCGCCGTCACCGCCGACGACCGGCTGCGCACCTCCCTGCCCGACGTGTACGCGGTCGGCGACTGCGCCTCCTTCCCCTCCGCCCGCTACGGCGAGCGCCTCCTCGTCCACCACTGGGACAACGCCCTCCAGGGCCCCCGCGCGGTCGCCGCGGCGATCACCGGCGCCGCCGACGCGCCGTACGACCCCGTGCCGTACTTCTGGTCCGAGCAGTTCGGCCGCTTCGTCCAGTACGCGGGGCACCACGCGGACGCCGACGAGCTGCTGTGGCGCGGCGACCCGGCCGACGAGGCCTGGTCCGTGCTCTGGCTGCGCGCCGGGGTGCCCGTCGCCCTCCTCGCGGTCGGCCGTCCCCGCGACCTGGCCCAGGGCCGCAAGCTCATCGAGGCCGCCGTCCCCGTCGACCCGGAGCGCGCCGCGGACCCGTCCGTCCCCCTGAAGGCGGCAGTCCGGTAGGGCCCGACTACCGGCTGTCAGTCCGGGATGGCAGGCTTGTCCCGTGACCGAGATTGACGCAAAGATCGATGCTCTCGTCCCCGCCTGGCTCTACGTGCCCGACATCGCGGAGATGCTCGATGTCGACGTGGTGCGCGTGCGGCAGCTGATCAAGGAAGGCCAGCTCATCGCCGTGCGCCGCGGCGAGAACAACGCCCTGCAGATCCCCGCCGCCTTCATCCAGGGCGACAAGATCGTCAAGGGCCTCGTCGGGCTCCTGACCGTGCTGCGGGACGACGGCTTCACCAACGAGGAGATGCTGGAGTGGCTCTTCACTCCGGATGAGAGCCTGCCGGGCACGCCCGCGCAGGCGCTCAACGAGAATCGCGGCACGGAGGTGAAGCGCCGCGCCCAGGCGCTCGCCATCTGAGGCGCCCGCGCCGACGACGTACGAACGCACCGAAGACACCACCCGCGGGTGTCGCGGCGCCCCGCCCCCATGGGCCGGGCGCCGCGGCGCCGGCGCACGAACGGGGGGAACCCACCCATGTCCACGCCTCGTGAGCTGCTCGCCGACGCCCGGCTCTACCTGTGCACCGACGCCCGGAAGCGCCAGGGCGACCTGCCGGACTTCCTCGACGCCGTGCTCTCCTCCGGAGTGGACATCGTGCAGCTCCGCGACAAGGGCCTGGAGGCCGGTGAGGAGCTGGAGCACCTCGCCGTCTTCGCCGAGGCCGCCCGCCGGCACGGCAAGCTCCTCGCGGTGAACGACCGGGCCGACGTCGCCCACGCCATCGGCTCCGACGTCCTCCACCTCGGACAGGGCGACCTGCCCGTGCCCGCCGCCCGCGCGATCCTCGGCGACGGGGTGCTGATCGGCCGCTCCTGCCACGCCGAGACCGAGGTGGCCGCGGCCGCCGCCGAGCCGGGCGTGGACTACTTCTGCACCGGCCCCTGCTGGCCCACCCCCACCAAGCCCGGACGGTACGCGCCGGGGCTCGGCCTCGTCCGGTACGCGGCGGAGCTGGCCCAGGACCGGCCCTGGTTCGCCATCGGCGGCATCGACGAGACCAACCTCGACGAGGTCCTGGACGCGGGCGCCCGCCGGATCGTCGTCGTCCGCGCCATCACCGAGGCCGCCGACCCGGCCGCCGCGACGGCCGCCCTCGCCAAGCGCGTCCGCGAGCGCGCCGAGGCCTGAGCCCGCCGAGGCCTGAGCCCGCCGGGCACCCGTCAGGCATGCGTCCGGCACCCGCCCGGCGGACGCCCGACAGTTGTCCGAAAAGGTGTCCAACACTCGGACGGCATTCACGCGGTTCCCTGGACCGCGTCTAACCTGCCCGTATGGCCCTTGGTACCGCTTCCGTCCGGTCGGACCGTGCACGCACGGTCCGCGAGATCCTCGCGTCCGGCGACACGTCGTACTCCTTCGAGTTCTACGCGCCCCGGACCGAGAAGGGCGAGCAGGTCCTCTGGAACGCCATGCGCCGCGTCGAGGCGGTCGGCCCCAGCTTCGTCTCCGTGACCTACGGCGCCGGCGGCACCACCCGCGGCGGCACCGTCAAGGCCACCCAGAAGATCGCCTCCGACAGCACCCTCACCCCGGTCGCCCACCTCACGGCCGTCGACCACTCGGTCGCCGAGCTGCGCAACATCCTCGGCCAGTACGCCGACGCCGGCATCCGCAACATGCTCGCGCTGCGCGGCGACCCGGCGGGCGACCCGCTGGGCGAGTGGATCGAGCACCCGGAGGGCGTGAAGTACGCCGCCGAGCTCGTCCAGCTGATCAAGGAGTCCGGAGACTTCTGCGTCGGCGTCGCCGCCTTCCCGGAGATGCACCCCCGGTCCCTCGACTGGGACACGGACATCCGGCACTTCGTGAACAAGTGCCGCGCGGGCGCCGACTACGCGATCACCCAGATGTTCTTCGACCCGGAGAACTACCTGCGGTTCCGCGACAGCGTGGAGAAGGCGGGCTGCGAGACCCCGATCATCCCCGAGGTCATGCCCGTCGTGAACGTGAAGACCCTCGACCGGCTGCCCCAGCTCAGCAACGCCGCCTTCCCCGCGGACGTGAAAGACCGCATCCTCGCCGTCAAGGACGATCCCGCCGCTGTACGCTCCATCGGTATCGAGTTCGCGACGGAGTTCTGCGCGCGTCTGCTCTCCGAGGGTGTCCCCGGACTGCACTTCATCACGCTCAACAGCTCCACCGCGACACTCGAGATCTACGAGAATCTCGGACTGCACGAGCAGTCGTGACCGGTCGTAGCCGCCCCGACCCGCGGCGGTGACCGTGGAGAGGGGCGGCGGGGCATGGGGTGGACGGTCCTCTACATCGCGTTCGGCGTGGTCGCACTGTGGCTGCTGGGGGAGGTGCTCCTCCAGTACAAGGCGCGGCTGCGCTGGCGCCTGCTCGCCTTCGGCGGCTTCCTCTGCGTGGTCATCGGCGTCCTGCTGCCCTCGGTCCTCGTCATCGTCGCCGGGGCGGTGGCCTTCGCCGTCGGCCAGACCTATGTGACGCTCTCCTTCCGCCGCGGCTTCTCCACCGGCTGGGCGATCGGCGGCAGCCCGGGGGCGAGCCGCCGCCGCAGGGCCGCCGCGCCGGCCGGACCCACCCTGGAGGTCACCGAGCTCTCGTACGACTCGGAGGACACCGGGTACGACACCGGGTACGGCGAGGAGGACGGTCCCGGCCACGACCCGCACCCCGAGACCGCCGCCGAGACGACGGCCGTCTACGAGCCGCAGCCCATGCCCGAGGACACCGGCCAGTACGGGGTCTACGGCGCGGGGTACGACTCCTACACGGCGTCCGGGTACGAGCAGCCCGCGTACGACCAGACCTCCTACGAGCAGCCCGGCTATGCCCAGCAGCCCGCCTACGACTACGGCGCCGCCGCCGGGCAGCAGCAGTACGCCGCGTACTCCGACCCGTACATCGGCCCGGGCACGGACAGCCAGCAGTACACCCCGTACTACGCCGACCCCTACGCCCCCTCGTACACCTACGACACCCCGCCCGGCGGCGTCTGGGTCCCGCAGCAGCGCGACACCGACCACGCCCCGCAGCAGCAGCAGCCGCAGGCCCCGTACGGCTACGAGCAGCCGCACCCGGACGACCAGTACCGCTACTAGGGCCTCACTGGGAGCCGCGGAAGTCCGCGCCCTCCACGATGAGCCCGGCCACAAGGGCGCCCGACATGCCCGCGTGCGCGAGCCCGCCGCCGGGGTGGGACCAGCCGCCGGCGAAGTACAGGCCGGGCAGCGGGGAGCGGTTGGCGGCCGGCAGGAGCCGGCCGTCGGCCCCGGCCAGCGCGGGCCCCGGCACCTCGGCGGCGCCCGTGTCCCGCCGTACGTCCTCCGGGGTGCGGACGTGCCGCCACAGCAGTCGCTCCGCGAGCCCCGGGACCGCCCGGCCGGCGGCCTCGACCATCCGGTCGGCGAAGGCCTCCCAGTCCTGCTCGGCAGCCGTGCGCACGGTCGCCGTGACCGTCACCGACTCGTACGCGCCGTCCGGGTGCAGCGCCGGGTCGTCCGGCCGCAGCACGGTCACGGTCGGCCGCCCGCCCTCCGCGTGCACGACGGTCCGGTGGACCGCGTCCTCCTCCCGGGGGCCGCGCAGGGCCAGACAGACCGTCACCCGGCCCGTGCCGATCGCCTGGTGACGCGGCGCGCCCTCGCCGTGGTGGAGCGCCGGAACCGGGGCCCCGGACACCACGTGGTCGGCCTCGACGGTCCCGCCGTTCGCCAGCCGCACCCCGGCCGCCCGGCCGTCCTTCTCCAGGACGTCCTCGACCGCCGTGTCGAACACGAACTCCACCCGCCGCTTCCGGCACCGCTCGTACACCGCGTCGGCGAGCGCCCGCAGGCCCCCGCCCACGTACCAGCTGCCGAAGGTCTGCTCCATGTACGGCAGGACGGCGGCCGAGGCCGGGGCGGTCGCCGGGTCGAAGCCGTACGACCACGCGTACGCGTCGAGGAGGGCCGCGAGCCGCGGGTCGCGCAGCTCCCGCGCCCCGACCTGGGCGAGCGTGGTCGTCGGGCGGCGCAGCAGGCCCGCCTTCAGGGCCGGGTACGGCTCACGGGCGAGGGGAGCCGGGTCGGCGGGCTGCGGCTCCTCCAGGAGCGGGCGCCGGGTGCGGTCCCAGGCCTCGCGGGCCCGGGTCAGGAAGTCGCCCCAGCGCTCGCCCGCGCCCGCGCCGAGCGCCGTGTCCAGGGCGGCGACCGTGCCGGCCCGGGAGGCGTTCGGCAGGTCGACGCGGGTGCCGTCGGCGAAGACGTGACGGGCCGCCGGATCGACCTGCGTCAGCGCGACGCACTCCTCCAGGGGCTCCTTGCCCGTCTTCACGAACAGGTCCCGGTAGACGGCGGGCAGGTGCAGCAGCCCGGGACCGGTGTCGAAGGCGAAGCCGTCGCGCTCGAAGCGGCCGACCGCGCCGCCGTACGTCGGCGTCTTCTCGTACACCGTCACCGTGTGTCCGGCGACCGCCAGTCGGGCCGCCGCCGCCATGGCGCCGAGTCCCGCGCCGATCACCACAATCCGTGCCATGCGGGCGAGTCTATGGGGCGCCTCGGACACCCCAGGAAGCCCGGTCGGGCCCGGTCAGAAGTGTTCGGACCCGTCGCCCGGCAGGCCCCGGGCCCGTGGCCGCGCCCCCGTCGCCGCGAGCCGTCTCTCCTCCCGCCGCTGCGACCGGCGGCGCCAGAAGCGGCGGATCCGCCGGGCCAGGAAGACCAGTATCGCCAGGCCCGACAGGAGAAGGACGGCCGCGATGACCGAGGCCGCCACCGGATGGAAGACCGCGAAGGTGACGATCGCGGCGACCCCGAGGTCCTCCGCCAGGCTCAGGACGACGTTCGAGAACGGCTCGGGCGTGGTGTTGACCGCCATCCTCGTCCCGGCCTTGACGAAGTGACTGAGCAGGGCGGTCGAACCGCCGATCGCACCCGCCGCCAGCTCCGGCAGCGAGCCGCTCTGCCCGGCGAGCAGGGCGCCGACCACGGCGCCCGCGACCGGCCGGATCACGGTGTGGACGGAGTCCCATATCGAGTCGACGTACGGAATCTTGTCCGCCACCGCCTCGCACAGGAACAGCACGCCGGCCGCGACGAGGACGTCGGTGCGCTGCAGGGACGCGGGCACCTCGTCGGTCAGCCCGGTCGCGCCGAAGACGCCGAACAGCAGGACCACCGCGTACGCGTTGATCCCGCTCGCCCAGCCGCTGGTGAACACGAGGGGGAGTACGGACACGCCCGCGATCGTAACCAGGACTGAGTATCCGTACCTAGGGGGCGAGATGAGTAGGCGCGCGGATGGGCCCGGTGGTGCCCGGAGGAGAGAGTGGAGCCCACGGAAGGGGCGCGGCTCCGGTACCGCCGGCACGGGGCTGCGGAACGGAGGCGCGCACCTGCCGGCACGGGGGAGCGAAAGAGGCCGGTGCGGCGAGGCTCGGGGGGATCGAGCCTCACCGCACCGGCCTTTCGCGTGTGCGCCTCGGTGGCCTCGCGCGCGTGGCACCGGCCTTTTCGCCCGTCGGGGCGGGCGCGGGTCTTTCGTCCGCGCGGTCCGGAAGGCCGCTCAGCGGCCGCCCACGCGCCCGTGCAGCAGGCGCGAGAGCGCCGCGTGCACGTCGTCGAGCGAACGCTCGCTCTGGAAGGCCTGCCAGTCGAGGGCCGCCACGAGCACCATCCCGACGAGCGCGGACGCCGTCAGCTGGACGTCGATCTCGTCGCTCAGCTCGCCGGCCGCCACCCCCTCGCGCAGGACGCCCTCCACCACCGTGACGGCCTCCTGACGGACCACCAGGAGCGTCGAGTTCCAGGCGCGCCCGGTGCGCCACAGCTCGGCCACGTACAGCTGGGTGAAGGCCGGGTAGCGGTCGATGAAGACGAGGCCCGCCCGGATCATCGCGTCCAGCGCCTCGACCCGGGTCCCGCCGCGCTCGACGGTCTCCTCGGCCGCCGAGCGCAGGGAGGCGGCGAGCAGCGACACCCCGTGGCGCAGCAGCTCCTCGAAGAGCTCGGTCTTGCTCTTGAAGTTGTAGTAGACCGTGCCCTTGGCCACGCCGGCCCGCTCGGCGATCTCGTCGACCGTCGTCGCGGAGAAGCCCTGCTCCGCGATGAGGGTGACGGCCGCCTCGTAGAGCTTCGTGCGCGTGGCCTGGCGTCGGGTGCTGCTGCTGTCCATGGCGTCGATTCTCACAGGTTCAGAGCGACAGTTCGGGGTGGAGGCGGTCGAGCGTCCACACCTGCTTCTGCCGCGCCGAGACGGCGGTCAGGGCCAGGGCGCCGACGGTGAAGGCCGCCAGGACCGCGCAGGCCTGCCAGACCGGTCCGAGCCCGCCGCCCGTGATCAGCCGGCGCAGCGCCTCGACCACGTGACTCATCGGCAGGAAGGGGTGGACGGCGTTGAAGAAGGCCGGGCTGGTCTGGACGGGGTACGTGCCGCCCGCCGAGGTCAGCTGGAGCATCAGGAACGCGAGCACCAGGATCCGGCCCGCCGCGCCGAAGCGGGCGTTGAGCCACTGGATGATCGCGGCGAAGCAGCAGGTGACGAGGGCGAGGAAGCCGATCGTGCCGGCGGCCCGGGTCATCTGGAGGCCGAGGCCCCAGTGCAGGACCGACATCAGGGCCGCGACCTGGAGGACGCCGATGGCCGCCACCGGGAGCCAGCCCGCGAGCGCGATCCGCCAGGCGGAGCCGCCGGCGGCGAGGGCGCGCCGGTTGAGCGGCTGAATGATCATGTACGCGACCATCGCGCCGACCCAGAGGGAGAGCGGGATGAAGTACGGGGCGAAGCCGGTGCCGTAGTTGGGCGCCTTGTGCAGGGACTGCGAGGCCAGCTTGACCGGGTCGGCCATGACCTCCGTACGCCGGTCGCGGTCCTGCCGGTCGTAGTCGGGGATCTGGTCGACGCCGTCCTTCAGGCCGGTGGCGAGGGTGCCCGAGCCGTCGGCCAGCTTGAACAGGCCGCCGTCCAGGTCGCCCGCGCCCTTCTTCAGCTTGCCGACACCCGTGTCCAGGCTGACCGAACCGGCCTTCGCCTCGGTGATGCCGGTGTGCAGCCGGTCCGCGCCCGCCGCGACCTTCTGCGCGCCCGTGTTGAGCTCGTTGATCTTCCTGATGGCGCCCTCGACGTCCTCGTCGAGGTGCGGGGCGCGGGCGGCCAGCTCGTCGGCCTGCTTCTGGAGCTTCTTCAGGCGCGCGTCGAGGGTCTTCAGGTCGTCGGTGTTGTCCTTGGTGAGCGCGTGCACGTCGTCGGCGATCGTGGCCACGTCGTCGGCGGACTGCGCGGCCTTCTTGAGCTCCTTGCAGATCCGCGGGTCGAGGGCGGGAGCGCCGGGGGCGGGTGCGGGGGCGTCCACGCAGATCTCGCGGTGGAGGTTCGCGAGACCGTCGTCCGCCTTGTGGGCGGCGGAGCGGACCAGGGGCGCGCGCCGCACGAGGTCGTCCAGGTTGTTGCGGGCGGCCGCGGCGGAGTCGGAGACGAGCCGGGCGGTGTCGCGGATGGACCTGCCGTTGTTCGCCAGGTACGGGCGGACCTTGTCGGCGGTGCCGTTCACCTTGTCGGCGAGGGTCTGCGTGCCGTTCGCGACCTTGCGGGAGCCGCTCTCCAGGTCCTTGGCGCCCTTGTCGAGCTTCTTCAGGCCGGCGGCGAGGTCGCCGCTGCCGGCCTTGGCGTCCGTGAGGCCGTCCGACAGGCTCTTGGAGCCCTTCTTCGCCTTGTCCACGCCCGTCTTGAGGTCGGCCGCGCCCTTGGCGGCCTTCGCGGTGGCGTCGTGGATGTCGGAGAAGGAGATGAAGATCTTGTCGAGGAAGCTTCGCGAGGACTTCGTGGAGGCCGCGCTGCGCACCTCGGCGAAGACCGTCCGGGAGATCGAGCCGACGATGTAGTTGTTGGCGTCGTTCGTCCGGACCCGGAGCGCACCGGTCTCGGGGGAGTCGCCGGAGCTGGAGGCGATGCGGGTGCTGAAGTCGCCGGGCATGGTCAGGGACAGGTAGTACGTCCCGTCCTCCACGCCCTTGCGCGCCTCGGCGTCGCTCACCTGGTGCCACTCGAAGGTCTTGCTCTCCAGGAGCCCCTCGGTGATGTCGTCACCGGCGTGGATCTTCTTGCCGCCGGCGGTGGCGCCGCGGTCCTCGTTGACGAGGGCGACGGGGATCTTGTCGAGCCTGCTGTACGGGTCCCAGAACGAGTACAGGTACAGGGCGCCGTACAGCAGGGGCAGCAGCAGGATCGCGACGAGCGCGGCGCGCGGCAGCTTTCCCCTGCCGAAGCGCTTCAGCTCAAGCGCGGCCAGTTTCGGCGAGCGCATCGGCCGCCCCCTCCTCGGTCGTGGCATCGGTGGTGTCGTCACCCGCGGTCTCCCCGACGGCGGGCGTGGTGTCCTGGGCGGCGGCCTCGGCCTGCGGGGCGCCGGTCTTCGCAGCGCCGGTCTTCGCGGCGGGGGCCTTCGCG
Source organism: Streptomyces nymphaeiformis (assembly GCF_014203895.1). Lineage (GTDB taxonomy): Bacteria > Actinomycetota > Actinomycetes > Streptomycetales > Streptomycetaceae > Streptomyces > Streptomyces nymphaeiformis. The sequence continues at coordinate 1,002,476 of NZ_JACHJY010000001.1, forward strand.
AGGCGGGTCTTCGCGGTCTCGGTCCGCTCGGCGGGGGCCGCGTCCTCGGCGGCCTCGTCGGCGGCCTTCGCGGTTGTCTCGGCGGAGCGCGTCGTGATGCGCAGGGCGCCCTCGGGGGCCTCGCTGCAGACGGCGAGGACCGTCGTCCCGGACGCGGCCAGGGAGCGCAGCAGCGCCCAGGCCTCGGCGCGGTCGGCGTCCGAGAGCTTCAGGTCCGTGTCGTCCACGGCGAGCAGCCGGGGACGGCCGATCAGGGCGAGGGCGATCGACAGCCGCAGCGCCTCCAGACGCTCCAGGTCCCGTACGGAGGTCCGCTCGCCCTTCGGCAGGGCGTCGAGGTCCAGGCCCGCGGCCGCGACGGCCTCGTCGATCCGGGCCCTGGCCGAGGCGGCCCGCTCGGCGGGGCGCCGCAGGAGCGCCCGTACGGAGCCGTCGAAGCGGCGCTGGAGCAGCGCCCGCTCGCGCAGGTGCTCGGCGACCGTGAAGGCCGGGTCCAGTTCGCTGACGCCCGGGACCTGGCCGAGCGCGGTGATCCGGCGCACGGCGGCCATCTTGCGGGGCAGGGGCAGCCCGCCGACCTCGGCGTGCCCCTCCTTGGCCTTCATCCGGCCGGTGAGCGCGAGCAGCAGACAGGTGCGCCCCGAGCCCGAAGGGCCCTCGATGGCCACCAGCGCGCCGGGCTCGGCGCGGAAGGAGACCTGCCGGAACGCCCAGCCTCGCGGTCCCTTCAGTCCGAAGCCGTCCGCGACGACGGCGGCGCCGTGCGGCCGCTCCTCGGTTTCCGTGCCCACGGACCCACCCCCCATTCCCCTTTTGAACTGACCAGTCAGTTCAAAAGTTACCCCCAGGTTGGGTTTCAGGCAAAACCCCAGGTGTCCGGTCCTCGTGAACCTGGCGGATGTGTACTGAACCTGGCGAAGTGTCCGCTTCGCGTCCCGCTGGAGTTGGCGAAAGTGGCGAAGGGTGCGGCCTCAAAGGAGCGAGACCAGATGTTCCTCAGGCCCTGAGTACCTGATCCATATCCCCGTGATGCTCATCTGCCGACGCGGGCCGGGTCCATGTAGCGTCAGTGCCAGGGGGATGAGATGAACTTCGACGAGAACGAACCGCAGTCTGTTCGAGAGGAGCGCTTTGCCGCAGAACGGGCCGACCGCAGAGAGGCACGCAAGGCTGCGTCGCTCGACTTGCGGGGAGCCCACCTCGGCGTGGCCATCGTGACCATCGCCCTGGCCCTCCTCGGCTGGAACGGGAAGCTGGTCGCCCTGGGCATCGTCGGCGGAGTCTTTCTGCTCTGGTTCTCCGCAGCCCTCGCATGGGCCTACGCCGACGGAGACCACGGCCGACACGCACTCCAGCGCGCGTACAACGTCACTTTCGGATGGGGCGACGGGTTCTGAGCACCAAGGCCAAAGCAGAGGGGGCGATTTGACGTTCGAGGTGTTGAGGTCCGCTCTGGCCCGGAACGGCTCCATCAGCGGGCCCGCGGCCTTGGCTGCTCTGCTGTCGGGCGCGCGGTGGGAGGTCCCTTCGAATACGGCCTCGGCCCGCTCGTTGTGGGCGATCTGGTGCGACCGGCTGGACATGTTGGTGGAGACGGAAGTATCTGATCCGGGTCTGCTGGAGAGCCTGGCTCAGGCCGTGGACGGGCTCCACGATGCAGGAGACGCACGGGTGTACATGGCCACGGTGATCGACCCGCCACGCCGGTTTCACGTCTACCTCTCAGAGGACCTCGCCCACTGTGTCGGGGCGTGGGAGGGTCGCGTGAACGAGCAGGCTCCCCGAACGGCGACCTGAACCGAGGCGGCCAGGTCTTCCTGTGAGAACTGGCGAACCATGAACCGCTCGTCCCGGTGAATCTGGCGAAGGTGGCGAGCAAGGTGGTTCGTAGCTCGCCACCGTGGAGGCATGGGTGCGGTTTTGAGATCGGTGACCGGGGGCGTCCCTTCTCCGGGCGCTGGGTTCGAGGTGGCATACATCGACCGGGACGGTGGTGAACACCGCGTAGACCTGTGCGACGCGGCGGCGGTTCCGTTCGAGGGCTGTCGCCCGGTGAGGTCGTTCCCGTCGTGGAAGGGCCAGCGCAACTATCCGGGGTTGTGGTGGGCGGCCACGCTCGGCCGGCACGTCGGGTACGAGTCCTGGCTGGAACGGGATCACGCGATGCTGTTGGACTTCGACCAGCAGGTCACGGCGTTCGCGTCGCAGCCGATGTGGCTGTTCTGGACATCCGGCGGGCGCCGCCGCTCTCACGCTCCGGACTGGTTCGCGCGAAAGGCGGACGGCACCGGGCTGATGGTGGACTGTCGGCCTCTGAACCGGATCAGGCCGCGGGACGCGGAGGCGTTCGCCGCGACTGAGCGGGCCTGCCGGGAGATCGGTTGGGAGTTTCGTCTGGCCGGGGCGCCCGATGGCGTCTTGCTGGCAAATGTCCGCTGGCTGGCGGGATACAGGCATCCCCGCCATCTGGTGGGCGCCGTTGCGGACCGGCTGCTAGGTGTCTTCGGTCGAGAGAAGGCCTTGCGCGACGGGGTGGAGCGGGTGGGCGATCCGATCGCGGTCCTGCCAGTGCTGTTCCATCTGCTGTGGTCAGGACGCTTGGCAGCGGATCTATCCGTACTGCTGGGCGAGTACACCATGGTCCGCAGGGTGGAGGCGGCGTGATGGCTGGGCTGTCGTCCCGGCCGGGGGTGCTGCGCGTCGGTGACCGGGTGTTGTTCGAGGAGACCGAGCACACGGTGGTCGGCATTGAGGGCACCGCCGTGCGCTTGCACGGCGACGACGGGCGGGACCAGGTCGTCCTGCTGCCCTACATGCTGGCCTCGGACGGCTTCGCGCTGATCGGCTCTGCCTCGGACCCAGAGGAGTTCGCCGCGGTCGGGGTCCTGGAGGCGTTGCCGCCTGCGGCAGTGGCCGAGGCCCGGTTCTGGGAACGACATGTGACGGAAGTCGAGCACGGATTGCCTTGCGATGCCGCCCCAGATAGCCGTCCCCGCCCGGATTACGATCCAGCCCGCACCTCGCTGGCGGAACGGGAGCGGACCAAGGCCGATGAACTGGCGGTGCTTGGGCGGCCGGTGGGGCGACGGACGCTGCAACGGATGCGGGCCCGCTACCGGGCACAAGGTCTGCTGGGCCTGGTGGACCGTCGGGCGATGCGCCCGTCGTCTCCGACCGGACGAGCCGACCAGCGGGTGATCGATGCGATCGTCCGTGCGATCGGAGAGGAGACCGACGTATCCACGGGCACCCGCTCGCGCCTGATGCGGCGAGTCGGGCAGATCCTGGACGACGAGCATGGGCCCGGAGCGGTCCCGATGCCATCCCGGACGTCCCTTTATCGCCTGGTCGACCAGCTATCCGTAGGGCGACACACCTTCGCCGCGGCCACCACCCGGCGGCAGAACGCCAACCGGCCGACTGGTCCGTTCACCCTGACTATGGCGAGCCGTCCGGGCGAACAGGTACAGATCGACACCACCAAGCTTGATCTGCTGGCCGTCCTCGACGACGGAACAGTTCGCCGGCCGGAGCTGACCATCGCGGTCGACATCGCCACGCGGACGATCTGCGCGGCAGTCCTGCGGCCGGAGAGCACGAAGGCGGTGGACGCCGCCCTGCTGCTGGCGAAGATGCTGGTGCCCGAGCCTATGCGGCCGACCTGGCCCCAGGCCCTTGCCGCGTCGGCGTCCCGGCTTCCACACGCCCGGCTGATGGAGATCGACGCTCGGTTCGAGCACGCTGCTGCGAAACCGGTGATTGTCCCGGAGACCATCGTCACCGATCACGGCACTGTCTACTTGTCGCAGACGTTCACCGCCGCCTGCCAGCGTCTGGGTATCTCCGTCCAGCTCGCCCACCCTGGAACCCCGACCGACAAGGGCGTCGTCGAGCGGACGTTCTCCTCGATCAACACCCTGTTCTGCCAGTACGTTGCCAGCTACACCGGACGGGACGTCAGCCGGCGCGGCGTCGACCCGGCTCGCAAAGCGGCCTTCAGTCTTGCCGAACTCGACGACCTGTTCCAGGAATGGGTCATCGCCGGGTGGCAGATGCGTCCGCACGACGGGCTGGTACACCCCTTCCTGCCCGGCCGGTCCCTGTCACCCAACGACGCATACGCGCTCCAGGTCGCCGCCAGCGGCTATCTGCCGATACCGCTCGGTCCGTCCGACTACATCGAGCTGCTGCCGGTGACCTGGCGAGTGATCAACGAGTACGGCATCCGTATCGCCAACCGCACGTACGACGCGTCTGAGCTGGCTGCCTACCGAAGGCAGTCCTCCGGTGTCGCGGTCCAGCGCGGCAAGTGGGAGGTTCACTACGACCCCCACGACCTCAGCCACATCTTCGTACGCAACCACCGCCAAGGCGGCTGGATCACTGCTGAGTGGACCCTGCTACCTCTCGTCGCCCGCCCGTTCTCCGACGCACTTTGGCGTCAGGCCCGGCGCCAGGTCGTCGAACGCGGCCAGGACGGCGACGACCAGACTGCCATCGCCAGGGCCCTGGACGCGCTGCTGCGACGGGCAGAACGACAGGCGGAGTCCCGCAAGATTCCGCCGCCCAGGGCGGGGACGAGGAACGCGCCTGAGGCGATTCCGCTGCGGACGGCCTCGGAACTCGACACGGACGACAGCGGCGACGACCAGGACGAGACCGCTCCGACGGAGCTGGCCAAGGTCATCCCGTTCGGCGTCTTCGACCCCTTCAGCGAGGAGGACTACCGGTGACCGCCACCGAGACGGCCGACCGCGAGTTCCCCCTGACCACGAAGGAGGGATGGAGTCGCTTCGTCCAGTACGCTCCGGTCAGCACGCCCCCGTTGGACCGTTCTGCACTGCTGGCCCTCAGCGACATCGAGCGCGAGCTCTACGACGAGGCCCGGGCTGAGCACCACACCCAGCTGTTCGTCGCGAAGACCCCGACCATGATGGAAGTGATCCGCACCGGTCGGGAGCTGACCCTCCTCAACCGCCGCCAGGTCTCCGCCCGCCGCGGCCTGATCGTCTCCGGCGAGCCCGGCACAGGCAAGACGACCGCGATCACCCAGCTCGGCAAAGCCCACGAACAGCATGTCCGCCGCCGACTTCCCGCCGACAGCGGGCCCCGGCTGCCCGTCGCCTACGTGACCGTTCCCCCGGCCGCCACCCCGAAGATGCTCGCGGTCGAGTTCGCTCGGTTCCTCGGCATCCCCCTCTTGCAGCGCATGAACCAGACCGAGATCACCAATGCGGTCTGCGAGGTCCTGGCCGAACTGCGCTGCGAACTGGTCCTGGTCGACGAGATCCACAACATCTCGCTCACCACCAGATCCGGCGCCGAGGTATCCGACCAGCTCAAATACCTCTCCGAGCGGATCGCGGCCACGTTCGTCTACACAGGCGTCGACGTGGAGTCCGCCGGACTGTTCGCCGGCACCCGCGGCAAGCAGATCGCCGGACGTTTCGTCAGCATCCACGCCGAAGCCTTCACCATCGCCACCGCCGCCCAGCGTCAGGAATGGCTCGCCCTGCTGGCCACAATGGAACAGTCCCTACGGCTCCACCGGCACACCCCCGGCCTGCTGGCAGCCCACGCGGACTTCCTCTATCAGCGGACCTCAGGCATGATCGGCAGCCTCGCGCACCTGATCAGGGCCGCGGCCCTACGGGCCATGACCTCCGGCACCGAGAAGATCACCAAGCAGCTGCTGGCGGAGATCCCCCTCGACACCGCAGCCGAGACGAGCGCCCCGCTCAGCGCGCGTTCGCGGCGAGCCCGCACCGCACAGCGTCGAGCCGCCGGATGAACCACACCCCACTCGGCTCCGAGGCCTTGGCGCCAGCCCGGAGCCTTCCGATCTCAGTCCGACCCTGGGGACGCGAGTCCTTGCCTTCCTTTGTTGCCCGGCTTGCCGAGGTGAACCGAACGCGTCACACCGCGCTCTGGCGCCATATCGGTCTGCCCTGTGTCAGGACGATGGGCGCCACGCTGTTGACCAAGGAGGCCGTGCTGAACGGGCTGGCCGTCGAACGACTGGCGATCATGTCCAGCCTGTCAGAGGAACGACTGCGGAGGTCCCTTCCCGCGCTGTCCTGGTCCCATCCCTATCCGCCATATCTTCCCGCGAACATTCCCTCGGTCTACATGAGTGCCGCGAAGGCCCCATCCGGCGTGATCTGTCGTGGCTGTACCACCAGGCGCGGGATCACCGCCGATGTCCGCGCCCACCTGGCGCTTCCTGACATTGTGTGTCTCCAGCATCGCGTCTGGCAGTCGCCCGCTCCTTGCGATGTCTCGGCGGCGCCTGAAATCGATCGAGCACAACACACCCTCCGTCGCATCCGGAGGCTTCATGGCAATCGCGGGATGTCCCTCGGTGTTCGTGACGCTCGCTGGATCATCGCGGCTTGGACCAGCAATGTGTGCCGGGAGTCGGAACTCACCGATCGCTGGCATTCACGGAGAGCAGTCCTCGGCTTGGTGCCGTGGCACCGGAGCGACGACCTATCGGCTCGGATCGTTACCCACCCAGAGGTTGCGATCCTGGCAGCCGCCCTGGCACCCAACTACACGGACCCGACCTACTTCACACGCACCGGGTTTCAGCTCCGGAGATTCAGTGCTTACCTCCGCGCCAGTCTGGACCTGAACCCCATCCCGCACTCGATGAACGATCCCATCAGGGCGTTCGTCCGCATCGTCCAAAGCAACCGGGCCCGCTGGCGCGACCCCAAAAGCGTCATGATCACGGAGACGGCGACACCCAGATGCACCTAGTGAAGGTGGCGAACCCCAGCTCAGACGAGGGCCCCTTCGCCATGTATGCGAGGAAAGAACACCAGGCCAGCGTGATTGTCAGTGGGGCGCGGCACGATGAACACATACGGCTACAGCGCCGTCACGCGACGACAGGAGGCTCGTCATGGCCAGCCCATCCGCAGCAGCCACGCCCCGCCGCCGTCCGGCCGCCGGAGAGGCGGGACCCGGATCCGACATCCACCCCGTCCCGCGCCGCTCCGCCGCCCCGCCCGCCGCCCTCGACCTCCTCGCCAAGTCCCGCGCCGGGCTCGCCGAGGCCGCCGTCCTCGACCGCCCCCACGAGCGGTACGCCACCGCCCACCTCGCCGCCCTGCGTGCCGCGGCCGCCGTGCTCGCCGCCCGCGCCAGACCCGACACCCGCCCCCGTCACCGGCAGCGGATAAGGAGCGCCTGGGAGCTCCTCCCCGACCTCGCCCCCGAGCTGACCGAATGGAGCGCCCTCTTCGCGGCCGGCGCCGGCCGCCGGGCCCGCGCCGAGGCCGGCATCGCCGGCGCGGCCACCCGCCGCGAGGCCGACGACCTGCTCAGGGACGCCGCGCACTTCCTGCGCCTGGTCGAGCGGCTGCTCGCCCTGGGGGGTGTGCCGTCAGCCCGGGGCGACGGGGCAGGAGGATGATCCGAAAGCCGGGGGCGAGGCCATAGGGTGGGGGAGCGTCCACACCCGCCACCGAGGAGTCAACAGCCGTGCCGGACCCTTCCCCTGTCTTCGGTCGAGAGGCGTCATCGCGTCCGTCGCGCGCCTCCCTGCGTACCGCCGTCGTCTGGGACGTCCTCAAAGACGCCCTGGACCGCCGGGTCGAGGCCACCGGGAAGGACAGCCTCGACGTCCTCGACACGGGCGGCGGCTCCGGGAAGTTCGCGGTGCCGGTGGCCGGCCTCGGCCACCGGGTGACCGTCGTCGACCCCAGCCCCAACGCGCTCTTCGCGCTGGAGCGCCGGGCCGCCGAGGCCGGTGTCGCCGACCTCGTCACCGGAGTCCAGGGCGACATCCGCGGCCTCTTCGACGTGGTCGGACGCGAGGAGTACGACGCCGTGCTCTGCCACGGCGTCCTGGAGTACGTCGACGACCCCGCCGAGGGCGTGCGGAACGCCGCCGCGGCGCTCCGCCCCGGCGGCAGCCTCAGCCTGCTCGCCGCCGGGGTCGGCGGCGCCGTCCTGGCCCGCGCCCTCGCCGGCCACTTCACCGAGGCCCGGCATGCGCTCGGCGACCCCGAGGGCCGCTGGGGCGCCGGCGACCCCGTGCCCCGGCGCTTCACCGCCGAGCAGCTCACCGAGCTGGCCGGCGAGGCCGGACTCGAGGTCGGCGCCGTGCACGGCGTCCGGGTCTTCGCCGACCTGGTCCCCGGCGTCCTCGTCGACACCGAGCCCGGCGCCGCCGAGGCCCTGCTCAAGCTGGAGGAGGCCGCCGCGGAGCTGCCTTCCTTCCACGCCATCGCCACGCAGCTGCACGTTCTCGGCGCGAAGCGGGGCTGAACAGGACGGCCGCCCGTTCGGCGGTACGGGCCGGGGCGCCCATGGAGTACGCCACAGCCCGCCCGATATGGGGCTCCGCCCCGTATGATCGGGGGACACCATCCGGCATGACGGACAGGGGGCTGGGGAATCAACGCCTCAGCAACCGATCCGCATGGCGGCCCGGATTGGCTATCGGTATGGAGGCGGGTTTCACGGGGGCGATTCCCTGCCTATCCTGAAAGGGCCGCAAACCGGTCGCCCCCGCGACCGACGACTAGGAGGACTCCGTGCCGCTCTCGGAGCACGAGCAGCGAATGCTCGAGCAGATGGAGCGAGCGCTGTACGCCGAAGATCCCAAGTTCGCGACAGCGCTCGAGGGAAGCGGACTGCGTACGTACACCCGGCGACGGGTTTACCAGGCAGTCGCCGGCTTCCTGGTGGGTATCGCGCTCCTCATGGCCGGAATGGTCGCACAGCAGATCTGGATCAGCGTGGTGGGGTTCCTCGTCATGCTGGGCTGCGCGGTCCTGGCGGTCACCGGATGGCGCAAGGCGCCGAAGCCGGGTGAGCAGCGGGCGGCCGGCGGCCGTCAGGCTCGGCAGCGACGCTCCATGATGGACCGGATCGAAGCGCGGTGGCAGCGCCGCCGCGACGAACAGCAGGGCGGCGGCCACTGACGGCCCCCGCGCGATAGCGCCCGCCCCCACAACCACCCGAGCCCCGCAGGGCCCGCGCCTTCCAGCGCCTCCCTGCGGGGCTCGTTCTGTCGTCGCCCGCCGCCGCCCCGTTGTGGGCATGCGTCCCGTCCCGGCGGAACGCATGCCCACAACGGGCAGGGCCCTTCAGCCCGCCTCGCGTGGAGACCGGCGCAGGCGGGACGTCGCCCGGGTCCTCGCGGTCTCCCAGCGGGTCCTCGTGGTGGCCCAGCGGGACGACCAGGTCCAGCGGAGGCGGGTCGCCGAGCGGGGGGCGAGGAGCGCGCGGAGGCGGGTGCGGCGGTCGGCGGCCGCGTGGAAGCCGGACCGGACCAGCGAAGCCGAGGACGCGAGGCCCGCGACCGGCTGCGGCCGAGGTGCGTACAGCACCTCCTCCACCGCCGACGCCACCCGGTGCACCGCCTCCGCCGGCTCGCCCCGCAGCTCACCGAGGTGGACGATCCGCTCCGCGGACTTCCGGGGCGTCAGGGAGTCGGAAGGCTCCACCCCGTAGTCCCAGGCCGTGTCGTTGATCTCCTCCCAGATCGCCAGCGGGTCCGAGCCCGAGCCGAGCCGCCGGGCCCTGATCCGGGTCCGCCAGAACAGGGGGAGGAAGGGGAGGGCCAGGACCAGGACGACCGCCAGGGACAGCAGCGTCACCGTCAGGGGGTCCGGGCCCGAGCCGTCCGTGGACGCCCCCGCCACCGCCTCGTCCGGGCCGCAGTCGCCGAGGCGGCGCTCCTGCGGGGTGCAGCTCGCCGAGGCGCTCGGCGCGGCGGACGGCTGAGCCGAGGCGGTCGCCTGCGGCTGCGCCGGCCCGGTGGCCGAGCCCGAGGGGGTGGTCTCCCGGGTGTACGAGGGCGTGGAGCCCCGCGAGGGCGTCGGCTCGAACCGGGTCCACCCGGCGCCCTCGAAGTACAGCTCGGGCCAGGCGTGCGCGTCCCGGATGCCGACGGAGACCGATCCGTCGGTCTGGGTCGTGCCGGGCATGAAGCCGACGGCCACGCGGGCCGGGATGCCGAGGGCGCGGGCCATCGCCGCCATGGAGAAGGAGAAGTGGACGCAGAAGCCCTCCTTGTCCTTCAGGAAGCGGGAGATCGCCTGCACCCCGGTGCCGGACTCCACGTTCACGTCGTAGCGGAAGCCGCCGTCCTGGGCGAACCAGTCCTGGAGCTTCACCGCCCGCTCGTAGTCGTTCCGCGCGCCCTTGGTGACGGACAGGGCCGTCTCCCGCACGTCGGCGGGCAGCGTCGTGGGCACCTTGGTGTACTCGCGGCGCAGCTTCTCCGGGGCGGCCCCGGCATCGGCCAGCTGCGCGGCCGTCGGCTGCACGTCGAGGCTGGCGACCTGGTAGCGGGCGCCGCTGGTGGTCTGCTTGTCGTCGCCGACGAGCATCCGGCCGGCCGGCTCGTACCGCCAGCGGCCGTCGATGTCGACCCGGCCGGCCGGGTACGGCATGGGCAGCCACTTCTGCTCGTACGCGTCGGAGGCGACGAAGTTGCTGGTCACCTCGGTGATCTTGACGCTCTGGGAGAGGCCGTCCGGCCAGGGCAGCTGCTTGGGCACGTCCTCGATCGGGCGGACGGAGGACTTCCACGAGGTGCCGTCGAACTGGTCGAGCGCGACGAGCCGCAGGTACATGCCGCTGGTGTCGCGGGCGTTGGTCCGGTAGCGCAGGACCTCCCGGTCCTCCGGCTGGCGGAGGTTGTTCTGCAGGGAGACCAGCGGGTTCACGGCGGAGATCGTGCCGCCCTTGCCCGCGCCGGCACCGCCCTCGCCGTCGCCGCCGCCGAAGAGGCCGCCGGAGAAGCCCGGCAGGGCGAACGGCACGACCAGCGCGATGCCCATGGCGACGGCGCCGATCCGGCGGCCGGTGCGGGCCGGGGCGAAGGCGGGTCCGCCGCCGGCGGCGACGGCGGAGCCGGGCCGGCCCGAGCGCTGGGCGCCGCCGAAGACGCGCCCCCACTGGGAGAGCCGGTCACGGCCCTCGGCGAGGAGGAGCAGCAGATAGCCGGAGGCCGCGAGGAGGAACCAGAGCCAGCCCGCGCCGCCGCCGGAGAGGCCGGCGGCCACGGAGTACAGGGCGAGCAGCGGCAGCCCGGCCGGGGCCGCCTTGCGGAAGGTGACCGCGAGGGTGTCCACCAGGAGCCCGATCGCGACGACCCCGCCCACCAGCATGAGCCGGATGCCCTCGGTGTCGGGCGCGGGGATCGCGTACCGGCCGACGTCCTCGGCACCCGTCTGGAACAGCTCGACGGCGCGCGTGAGGGCCTGGGGGCCGGGGACCAGCCACAGGAAGGCCTGCTCGCGGGTGAAGATCAGGGTCAGCGCGAGGAGCACGGTGACGATCTGGGCGAGCAGGGTCAGCGGCCGGGCCAGCGGCACCCGGCGGGCCAGCATGCCCACCCCGCTGACCAGGGCGAGGACGAAGGCCGCCGTGAAGATCCAGGTCGCCGGCTTCACCAGGGGGAGCAGCGCCCCGGCCGCCATCAGGGTGGCGCCCCAGGAAGCGAGCGTCAGCCGTGTGCGGCCGCTCATGACCATCCTCCGTAGGTGTCGGCGGCGGTGGTCTCCGGAAGGAGCCCGGCCGCCTGCTGCCACAGGTCGGCGAGGGAGGCGCCGGGCGGTACGGCGAGCGCCGTCCAGCCCGCCTCGCGCAGCTGCCGCACCCGGTCGTCGACCGCACCGGCGACCGCGCCGCCGGTGAGCCAGGTGCCGGAGTCCAGGACGAAGGCGACGGCCGCGCCGGACCGCCCGCGCATCTTGGCGGTGAGGGCGGCCTGCTCCTCGTCGAGGTCGCCGAGGAAGGCGATGAGCAGCCCGTCGCCGCCGCCGCGCAGCACGTCGGAGGCGCGGGAGAACCCGGCCCCCTCGGAGTGGTCGACGACCGCGAGGGTGTCCATCATCAGTCCGGCCGCCTCGGCCGAGTCCTGTGCCGAGCCGGCGAAGCCCTCGGCCCCCTCGCCGGGGATCGCGCTGCCGGTGTCGGTGAGCAGCCGGACCGCGTAGCCGCGCTCCAGCATGTGGACGAGCACGGACGCGGTGCCGGAGACGGCCCATTCGAAGGCCGAGTCGGGGCCCCCGCCCTGGAAGGCGATCCGGCGGGTGTCGAGGAGGACCGTGCAGCGGGCCCGCTGGGGCAGCTCCTCGCGGCGGACCATCAGCTCGCCGTAGCGGGCGGTGGAGCGCCAGTGGACCCGGCGCAGGTCGTCGCCGTGGCGGTAGGTGCGCGGGATGACGTCGTCGTCGCCGGCGAGCGCGAGGGAGCGCGACTGCCCGTCCCCGTACCCCGAGGCCTCGCCGAAGAGCTTCACCGGCGGGAGGGCCTCGGTCCTGGGCACGACGGTGAGGGTGTCGTACGCGCTGAAGGAGCGGGTCAGCTCGCACATCCCGAAGGGGTCGTTGAGCCGCAGCTGGAGCGGGCCCAGCGGGAAGCGGCCGCGCAGGTCGGAGCGGACCCGGTAGGACACCTCGCGCCGCCCGCCGGCCTCGACCCGGTCGAGGACGAAGCGGGGGCGGGGCCCCAGCATGTACGGCACGTGGTCCTGGAGCATCAGGAGGCCGGTGGGCAGCTTGGAGACGTTCTCCATCCGCAGCTGGACCCGCGCCTCGGTGCTGGTCTCCACCCGCTGGGGAGTGAGCCGGCGGGAGGCGGCGACCCGGTAGCGGGTCCGGTGCAGCACGAGGACGCAGATCAGCGGGAGGGCGGCGAGCAGCAGTCCGACGCGCAGCAGATCGGCCTGGCCGAGGACGTACGCGCAGACGGCGGCGGCCACTCCGGCGGCGAGGAAGGAACGGCCGCGGGTGGTGAGACCGCCGAGGGCGGCCCGCAGACCGCCCCGGTCGTCCTCGTCGCCCCGCGGTCCGTCCGACACGGAGGCGCCACTCATCACAGCCGCCGGGCGCCGGGCTGCTGCTGGCCGTAGAGGGGTCCGGCGGGCGGGGTCGCCGCCGGGACGGGGGTGCGCTGCAGGATCTCCTGGACGACCTGCTCGGCGGTGCGGCGGTTCAGCTGGGCCTGAGCCGTCGGCAGCAGCCGGTGGGCGAGGACGGGCGCGGCGAGGGCCTGGAGGTCGTCGGGCAGGACGTACTCGCGGCCGCTGAGCGCCGCGGAGGCCTTGGCGGCCCGCAGCAGGTGGAGCGTGGCCCGGGGGGAGGCGCCGAGCCGCAGGTCGGGGTGGGTGCGGGTGGCGGCGACGATGTCGACCGCGTACCGCCGTACGGCGTCGGCGACGTGGACCCCGCGCACCGCCTCGATCAGCTTGAGGACGTCGTGGGCGTGGGCGACCGGCTGGAGGTCGTCCAGCGGGGAGACCGAGCCGTGCACGTCGAGCATCTGGAGCTCGGCCTCGGCGCTCGGGTACCCCATGGAGACGCGGGCCATGAAGCGGTCGCGCTGGGCCTCGGGCAGCGGATAGGTGCCCTCCATCTCGACCGGGTTCTGGGTGGCGACGACCATGAACGGGCTGGGCAGCTCGTACGTCTGGCCGTCGACCGTGACCTGGCGCTCCTCCATGGACTCCAGGAGTGCGGACTGGGTCTTCGGCGAGGCGCGGTTGATCTCGTCGCCGATCACGATCTGCGCGAAGATCGCGCCCGGCTTGAACTCGAAGTCCCGCCGCTGCTGGTCGAAGATCGACACGCCGGTGACGTCCGAGGGCAGCAGGTCGGGGGTGAACTGGATGCGGCGCACCGAGCAGTCGATGGACCGGGCCAGTGTCTTGGCCAGCATGGTCTTGCCCACGCCGGGGACATCCTCGATGAGGAGGTGTCCCTCGGCGAGCAGCACGGTCAGCGAAAGCCGTACGACCTCGGGCTTGCCCTCGATCACACTCTCCACCGATCGGCGGACTCGCTCCACAGTGGTGGTCAGATCAGCGAGGCTCGCTCGATCGTCATAGGTCGTCACCCCGGCCCTCCTCGGCCTTTCGGAACTGTCGTCCGAGCATTCTTGTTGTCGTGGCCGGGCCCTGTCACTTGCATGCGGACAAGTGCGGGGGAAATGCCGGGGTTTGACGGTTTACGCCGGGTCGATCTCGCGCAGCAGACCGGTCGTCACGTCGAAGACGAAGCCGCGGACGTCGTCGGAGTGCAGCAGGAAGGGGGAGGTCCGCACCCGCTGCATCGACTGCCGGACGTCCTGGTCGACGTCGCGGAAGGCCTCGACCGCCCAGGCCGGGCGCTGGCCGACCTCGTCCTCCAGCTCGTGCCGGAAGTCCTCGGTGAGCGATTCGAGACCGCAGTTCGTGTGGTGCACCAGCATCACGCTGCGGGTGCCGAGCGCCCGCTGGCTGATGGTGAGCGAGCGGATCACGTCGTCGGTGACCACGCCGCCCGCGTTGCGGATGGTGTGGCAGTCGCCGAGTTCGAGGCCGAGGGCCGCGTGCAGGTCGAGACGGGCGTCCATGCAGGCGACGACGGCGACGCGCAGCACGGGACGCGCGTCCATTCCCGGGTCGCTGAAGTCGGCGGCGTAGTGGGCGTTGGCCTCGACGAGACGGTCGGTGACCGTCGAGCCGGTGCGTATGGCGTCGGCAGAGGGGTGCGCGGAGGTCGACATGGTTCCGACGGTAATGGTCACGCGCCTTTCCGGCCCGCTGTGAGAGCGGACAAAGAACATCAATGAGTCTTGTTGTGAGCTAACCCACAGATGGGGGCTCTCCGGGTCGCGCGGCACGCCAGTCGGTTGATTGACCGGCGCGTCCCGTGGACTAAAGTGACGCGGAGTTCACGGAGACAACGAGCGATTTCCCGCGGTTTCTCCCCCCGTGTGTGCGGCGGTACCTCCGGCTCGGCCTCCGCCCGCGGTACGTGCCTCCGCGCCGGACCTGAGAGGGCGCATTGAGCAACGACCGACACGTCCCGGTGATGCTCCAGCGGTGCCTGGACATGTTGGCCCCCGCCTTGCAGCGCCCCGGCGCGGTCGTCGTCGACTGCACCCTGGGCCTCGGCGGCCACAGCGAGGCCCTGCTCGAACGGTTCCCCGAGGCGCGGCTCGTCGCCCTCGACCGCGACAAGGAGGCCCTGCGGCTCTCCGGCGAGCGGCTCGCCCCGTACGGGGACCGGGCCACCCTCGTCCACGCCGTGTACGACGAGCTGCCCGAGGTCCTCGACCGGCTCGGCATCCCCAAGGTGGACGGCGTCCTCTTCGACCTGGGCGTCTCCTCCATGCAGCTGGACGAGGCCGACCGCGGCTTCGCCTACGCGCAGGACGCCCCGCTCGACATGCGCATGGACCAGACGACCGGCATCAGCGCGGCCGAGGTCCTCAACACCTACCCGGCGGGCGAGCTGGTCCGCATCCTGCGCGCGTACGGCGAGGAGAAGCAGGCCAAGCGGATCGTCTCCGCGATCGTGCGCGAGCGCGAGAAGGAGCCCTTCACCAACAGCGCCCGGCTCGTCGAGCTCATCCGCGACGCGCTGCCCCAGGCCGCCAAGCGCACCGGCGGCAACCCGGCCAAGCGGACCTTCCAGGCCCTGCGCATCGAGGTCAACCACGAGCTCGACAGCGTCGAGAAGGCCATCCCGGCGGCCGTGAAGGCCCTCGCCGTCGGCGGACGGGTCGTCGTCCTCTCGTACCAGTCCCTGGAGGACCGGATCGTCAAGGGCGTCTTCGCGGCCGGCGCGGCCACCACCGCCCCGCCCGGACTTCCGGTCGTCCCCGAGAAGTACCAGCCCCGGCTCAAGCTGCTCACCCGGGGCGCCGAGCTGCCCACCGAGGAGGAGGTCGCCGAGAACCGGCGCGCCGCCCCCGCCCGGCTCCGGGGCGTCGAGCGCATCAGGGAAGACGTCCTGTGAGCACGGCGAAGGGGCCCCTCAAAGGGCGGGCCGCGCGGCTCGGACGGCTCATGCCGTCGGGGCCCAGCTCGGCCGCCCGCACCCCCTTCGTCCTGCTCGTCGTCGTCCTGCTCGGCGGCGGGCTGATCTCCCTGCTGCTGCTGAACTCGGCCCTCAACGAGGGCTCCTTCAAGCTGAACGAGCTCAAGGACAGGACGACCGAGCTCACCGACGAGGAGCAGGCCCTCCAGCGGGACGTCGACGACTACGCGGCCCCCGACGCCCTCGAGCGGCGGGCCCGCGAACTCGGCATGGTCCCCGGCGGCAGCCCCGCCTTCCTCGGCCCGGACGGCAAGGTCCTCGGCGAACCCTCGGTCGCGGTCGCCCCCAAGCCGACCCCGAAGCCCAGGCCGAAGCCGGCGGGCACCCCGAAGCCGCCCGCCACCACGAACACGCCCACGGCGCCGCGTGCGCCCGCGAACCCGACCGCCGACCCCGCCACTACTTCCGGTAGGTGACCGAGCCGTGCCCTCCAAGGAGCCCCCGCGTCGCCGTGTCCCCGGGCCCGCGCGGCCCGCACGTCCCCGGACCGCCTCCGCCGGGGTCCGCGCGTCCGGAGCGCGCCCGGCCCGGCCCGCCCCGCGCCCGGCAGCGAAGCGGCCGCCGGCCCGGCAGCCCCGCACCATCCGGCTCGGCAGCCCCCGGCCCCGGCTGCGGCTGATCTCCCTCGGCCTGACGCTGGTCATGCTGGTCTTCGTGGTCCGGCTGCTCCAGGTGCAGGCCGTCGACGCCAGTGCGTACGCCGCGAAGGCCGACAAGTACCGCTTCCAGGAGTACACGCTCTCCGCCGAGCGCGGCGAGATCACCGACCGCAACGGCATCGCGCTCGCCGACAGCGTCGACGCGTACGACATCACCGCCGACCCCAAGCTCTTCACCCGCGAGGAGTCGAAGACCGCCGACGCCCCCGAGCAGGCGGCCGCGCTCCTCGCCCCGATCCTCGGCAAGGAGCCCGCCGAGCTCGCGAAGAAGCTCCGCACCCCCAAGTCCCGCTACACCCTGCTCGCCCGCAAGCAGACCCCGCAGGTCTGGAACCAGATCAAGGACCTCAAGCGGGTCTACGGGCAGAAGGCGCAGGCCGTCGGCGGCAACGGGATCAACCTCCTCGGCGGCATCCTCAGCGAGCCCAGCACCAAGCGCGTGTACCCGAACGGCGAGCTCGCCGCCGGGATACTGGGCTACGTCAACGCCGAGGGCCGCGGTGCCGGCGGCCTGGAGTCCATGCTCGACCAGGAGCTCGCCGGCAAGGACGGCAAGATCCGCTTCACCCAGTCCGGCGGCCGCCAGGTGCCCACCGCGGGCTCCCAGGGCACCCCCGCCGTCCCCGGATCCGACATCGAGCTGACCATCGACCGGGACATCCAGTGGGCCGCCCAGCAGGCCATCACCGAGCAGGTGAAGAAGTCCAAGGCCGACCGCGGCTACGTCGTCGTGCAGGACACCAGGACCGGCGAGGTCCTCGCCATGGCCAACGCCCCCGGCTTCGACCCCAACGACCTCTCCGCCGCCAACGCCGCCGCCATGGGCAACGCCGCCCTCCAGGACGCCTACGAGCCCGGCTCCACCAGCAAGGTCATGTCCATGGCCGCCGTCCTGGAGGAGGGCAAGGCGGCCCCCGACACCCACGTCACCGTCCCCAACCGGCTCCACCGCGGCGACCGGCTCTTCAAGGACGACGTCGACCACAAGACCTGGTACCTGACCCTCAACGGCGTCCTCGCCAAGTCCAGCAACATCGGCACCATCCTCGCCACCGGCCAGCTCGGCAAGACCCAGGCCGAGTCCAACCGGGTCCTCTACTCCTACCTGCGCAAGTTCGGCATCGGCAGCCCCACCGGCCTGCACTACCCGGGCGAGACCCCCGGCATCCTCGCCAAGCCGCAGGACTGGTCCACCTCGCAGCAGTACACGATCCCCTTCGGCCAGGGCCTCTCCGTCAGCGCCATGCAGGCCGCCTCCGTGTACTCGACCATCGCCAACGGAGGCGTACGGATCGAGCCGACCCTCGTGCGCGGCACCAAGGGCCCCGACGGACGCTTCACCGCGGCCCCCGCGCCCAAGGAGTCCCGGGTGATCAGCGAGAAGACCTCCAAGACCCTCGCGCGGATGCTGGAGTCCGTCGTCAAGGACCGGGAGGGCACCGGCACCAAGGCCGCCATCCCCGGCTACCGCGTCGCCGGCAAGACCGGCACCGCCAACCGCGTCGACCCCGAGCTCGGCTACTACAAGGGCTACACCGCCTCCTTCGCCGGCTTCGCCCCCGCCGACGACCCGCAGATCACCGTCTACTGCGCGATCCAGAACCCCACCAAGGGCAGCTACTTCGGCGGCCAGATCTGCGGCCCCATCTACAAGAAGGTCATGGAGTTCGCGCTCAAGACCCTCCACGTCGCCCCCACGGGCAGCGCCCCCGCCCGACTGCCGGTCGACTTCGAACCCACCCCGTGACACTCCGGGAGCACCAGTGACAACGATCACCCCTCATTCCGGGAACCGGAAATCGAACTCCGGCGAGGCCCCGGGCTCTTTTGGCCCCGCACAGGGTGCGCCCGGTACGCTCACCGCCGTGCCACACGCTGATCAGTACCGAAACACCCCACCCCGGCCGGAGCAGGCCCGCCCGACACCCCTGGGCGACCTGGCCGCGCAGCTCGGGGTCGACGCCCCCCAAGCCGCCGAGATCTCGGGCATCACGCACGACTCGCGGGCCGTGCGCCCCGGGGACGTGTACGCGGCCCTGCCCGGCGCCCGCACCCACGGCGCGGACTTCGTCGCCCAGGCCGCCGGACTCGGTGCCGCCGCGATCCTCACCGACCCGGCCGGCGCCGAGCGCGCCGCCGCGACCGGCCTGCCGGTCCTCGTCGTGGAGAACCCGCGCGGCCGGATGGGCGAACTCGCCGCCGCGATCTACGGGCGTCCGGGCGAGGACCTCCTCCAGATCGGCATCACCGGCACCTCCGGCAAGACCACCACGGCCTACCTCGTGGAAGGCGGGCTGCGCGGCTCCGGGCGGAAGACCGGGCTCGTCGGCACCGTCGAGATGCGGATCGGCGACGAGCGCATCAAGTCCGAGCGCACCACCCCCGAGGCCACCGACCTCCAGGCCCTCTTCGCCGTCATGCGCGAGCGGGGCGTCGAGGCCGTCGCCATGGAGGTCTCCAGCCACGCCCTCGTGCTCGGCCGGGTCGACGGCTGCGTCTTCGACGTCGCCGTCTTCAACAACCTCAGCCCGGAGCACATGGAGTTCCACTCCGACATGGAGGACTACTTCCAGGCCAAGGCCGGGCTCTTCACGCCCGGGCGCAGCCGCCTGGGCGTGGTCAACCTCGACGACGCGTACGGCCGCAGGCTCGTCGCGGAGGCGGGCGTCCCGGTCGTCACCTTCTCCGCCGAGGGTCGCACCGAGGCCGACTGGCGCGCCGAGGACCTCGTCCTCGGCTCCCACGACTCGACGTTCACCGCCGTCGGCCCCGACGGAGAGCGGATTCCGGCCACCGCCCCGCTGCCCGGCCCGTTCAACGTCGCCAACACCCTCGCCGCGATCGCCACCCTCGCCGCCGCGGGCCTCGACCCGAAGGCCGCCGCCGAGGGCGTCGCCGCCGTGCCCGGAGTCCCGGGCCGCCTGGAGCGGGTCGACGCCGGCCAGCCGTACCTCGCGGTCGTCGACTACGCGCACAAGACGGACGCCGTCGAATCGGTCCTGCGCTCCCTGCGCGAGGTCACCGAGGGCCGGCTGCACGTGGTCATCGGCTGCGGCGGCGACCGGGACACCACCAAGCGCGGCCCGATGGGCGCCGCGGCCGCCCGGCTCGCCGACACCGCCGTCCTGACCTCCGACAACCCCCGCTCCGAGGACCCCCTGGTGATCCTCAGCGCCATGCTCGCGGGCGCCGCCGAGGTACCGGCGGAGGAGCGCGGCGACGTCCTGGTCGAACCCGACCGGGCCGCCGCCATCGCCGCGGCCGTCTCCCGCGCGCGGCCCGGCGACACCGTCCTGGTCGCCGGCAAGGGCCACGAGCAGGGCCAGGAGATCGCCGGGGTCGTACGCCCCTTCGACGACCGTCAGGTCCTGCGCGAGGCGATTCTCAGCCAGCAGAAGCAGCAGGACGCACACCGTCACGAGAACAGTCAGGGATGAAGCAGTGATCGCCCTCTCCCTCGCCGAGATCGCCGAAATCGTCGGCGGGCAGGCGCACGACATACCGGATCCGGCCACCCTGGTCACCGGGCCCGTCGTCATCGACTCCCGCGAGGTGCGGGCCGGCAGCCTGTTCGCGGCCTTCGCCGGTGAGCACGTCGACGGGCACGACTACGCGGAGCGCGCCGTCGCGGCGGGAGCGGTGGCCGTGCTCGCCGCCCGCCCCGTCGGCGCCCCCGCCATCGTCGTCGACGACGTCCAGACCGCGCTCGGGGCCCTCGCCCGAGCGGTGGTCGAACGGCTCGGCACCGATGTCGTCGCCCTGACCGGTTCGGCCGGCAAGACCTCCACCAAGGACCTGATCGCCCAG
Source organism: Streptomyces nymphaeiformis (assembly GCF_014203895.1). Lineage (GTDB taxonomy): Bacteria > Actinomycetota > Actinomycetes > Streptomycetales > Streptomycetaceae > Streptomyces > Streptomyces nymphaeiformis. Next base: position 1,022,775 of record NZ_JACHJY010000001.1, read on the forward strand.
GTCCTCGACCGGCACGCGCCCACCGTGTGGACGCCCGGCTCCCTCAACAACGAGATCGGCCTGCCGCTCACGGCGCTCCGCGCGAGCGACGAGACCCGGCACCTGGTCCTGGAGATGGGCGCCCGCGGCATCGGCCACATCCGCTACCTCGCGGGCCTCACCCCGCCCCGTATCGGCCTCGTCCTCAACGTGGGCACCGCCCACATCGGCGAGTTCGGCGGCCGGGAGCAGATCGCCGAGGCGAAGGGCGAGCTCGTCGAGGCCCTGCCGTCCGCCGAAGAGGGCGGCATCGCCGTCCTCAACGCCGACGACCCTCTCGTCCGCGCGATGGCGAGCCGCACCAAGGCCCGCGTGACCCTGTTCGGAGAAGCGGACGAAGCGGCCGTACGGGCCGAGAACGTCCACCTCACAGAGAACGGACAGCCTTCTTTCAGGCTTCACACACCCACCGGGTGCAGTGACGTGACCTTGCGCCTGTACGGTGAGCACCACGTGTCGAACGCGCTCGCAGCGGCCGCCGTCGCGCACGAGCTGGGCATGCCCGTCGAAGAGATCGCCACCGCGCTCTCCGAGGCGGGCACCCTGTCGCGCTGGCGCATGGAGGTCACCGAGCGTCCGGACGGCGTGACGATCGTCAACGACGCCTACAACGCGAATCCCGAGTCCATGCGAGCCGCCCTGCGCGCGCTCGCGGCCATGGGCAGGGCCGCACAGGCCCGAGGGGCTCGTACGTGGGCGGTGCTCGGCAAGATGGCCGAGCTCGGTGACGCATCGCTCGTCGAGCACGACGCGGTCGGACGGCTCGCCGTCCGGCTCAACGTCAGCAAGCTCGTGGCGGTCGGGGACAGGGAAGCGTCCTGGCTGCAACTGGGCGCATATAACGAGGGTTCGTGGGGTGAGGAGTCGGTGCACGTGTCCGACGCGCAGGCGGCTGTCGACCTGTTGCGCAGGGAGCTGCGTCCGGGGGACGTCGTCCTTGTGAAGGCTTCCAGGTCGGTCGGTCTCGAACAGGTCGCGCTGGCGCTCCTCGACACCGAGGGCGAGGTCACCGGCCGATGAGGCAGATCCTCTTCGCGGGGGCCATCGGGCTCTTCCTGACCCTGATCGGCACTCCGCTGCTGATCAAGCTCCTCGCCCGCAAGGGATACGGGCAGTTCATCCGGGACGACGGCCCGCGCGGTCACGCCGGGAAGAAGGGCACGCCCACCATGGGCGGCATCTCCTTCATCCTGGCCACGCTCATCGCGTACGCGCTGGCCAAGGTCATCACCGGTGAGGACCCGACGTACTCGGGCGTCCTGGTGCTGTTCCTCATGGCCGGCATGGGTCTCGTCGGCTTCCTCGACGACTACATCAAGATCGTCAAGCAGCGTTCGCTCGGTCTGCGGGCCAAGGCGAAGATGGCCGGCCAGCTGATCGTCGGCATCGCCTTCGCCGTGCTCTCGCTGCAGTTCGCCGACCTGCGCGGGCTCACCCCGGCGTCCACGAAGCTCTCCTTCATCACGGACTTCGGCTGGGCCATCGGCCCGGTGCTCTTCGTGGTCTGGGCGCTCTTCATGATCCTGGCCATGTCCAACGGCGTGAACCTCACGGACGGTCTGGACGGCCTCGCCACCGGCGCCTCGGTGATGGTCTTCGGCGCGTACACCTTCATCGGGCTCTGGCAGTTCCAGGAGTCCTGTGCCAACGCGGTGACGCTGACCAACCCCAACGCCTGCTTCGAGGTCCGAGACCCGCTCGACCTCGCGGTCGTGGCCTCCGCGCTGATGGGCGCCTGCTTCGGCTTCCTCTGGTGGAACACCTCGCCCGCCAAGATCTTCATGGGTGACACCGGCTCGCTCGCCCTCGGCGGCGCCCTCGCCGGTCTCGCCATCTGCTCCCGTACGGAGCTCCTGCTGGCCCTGCTCGGCGGCCTGTTCGTCCTGATCACGATGTCCGTGGTCATCCAGGTCGGCTCGTTCAAGATGACCGGCAAGCGCGTCTTCCGGATGGCACCCCTCCAGCACCACTTCGAACTCAAGGGGTGGTCCGAGGTCCTGGTCGTCGTCCGGTTCTGGATCATCCAGGGCATGTGCGTGATCGTGGGCCTGGGCCTCTTCTACGCGGGATGGGCAGCGGACAAGTGACAGAACAGCTCGACTGGAACGGCAAGAAGGTCACCGTCGCGGGACTCGGGGTCTCCGGCATCCCGGCCGCCCGCGTCCTGCACGCCCGCGGCGCGCTCGTGACCGTCGTCAACGACGGCGACGACGAGCGCTCCCGCGCGCAGGCCGCGGAGTTGGAGGCGGAGGGCATCACCGTCCGCCTCGGCGACGGGGCCACCCTGCCGACCGGCACCGAGCTGATCGTCACCGCCCCCGGCTGGAAGCCCGACAAGCCCCTCTTCGCGGCCGCCGCCGAGGCGGGCGTGGAGATCTGGGGCGACGTCGAGCTGGCCTGGCGCCTGCGGGGCCCCGACGCCGCCCCGTGGCTCGCGGTCACCGGTACCAACGGCAAGACCACGACCGTGCGGATGCTCGCCTCGATCCTGGAGGCGGCAGGCCTGCGGACCGCCGCCGTCGGCAACATCGGGGTGTCGCTCCTCGACGCCGTCCTCGGCGAGGAGACGTACGACGTCCTCGCCGTCGAGCTCTCCAGCTACCAGCTGCACTGGGCGCCCTCCGTCCGCGCCCACTCGGCCGCCGTGCTCAACCTGGCGCCCGACCACCTCGACTGGCACGGCACCATGGAGGCGTACGCCGCCGACAAGGGCCGCATCTACGAGGGCAACCAGGTCGCCTGCGTCTACAACGTCGCCGATGAGGTCACCGAGGACCTGGTGCGCGAGGCCGACGTCGAGGAGGGCTGCCGCGCCATCGGCTTCACCCTCGGCACCCCCGGCCCCTCCCAGCTCGGCGTCGTCGAGGGCATCCTCGTCGACCGGGCCTTCGTCGCGAACCGGCAGAAGAACGCCCAGGAGCTCGCCGAGGTCGCCGACGTCCAGCCGCCTGCCCCGCACAACATCGCCAACGCCCTCGCCGCGGCCGCCCTCGCGCGCGCCTTCGGCGTCGAGGCGAAGGCCGTACGGGACGGCCTCAAGGCCTTCCGGCCCGACCCGCACCGCATCGAACTGGTCGAGGAGGTCCAGGGGGTCGCGTACGTCGACGACTCCAAGGCCACCAACACCCACGCCGCCGAAGCCTCGTTGGCCGCCTACGACCCGATCGTCTGGATCGCCGGCGGCCTCGCCAAGGGCGCGACCTTCGACGAGCTCGTCCAGCGGTCGGCGAAGCGGCTGCGCGGGGCCGTGCTGATCGGCGCCGACCGCGCCCTGATCCGCGAAGCCCTGGCGCGACACGCCCCGGAGGTCCCGGTGGTGGACCTCGACCGGACCGACACTGGGGCGATGTCCGAGGCGGTCCGCGAGGCGGCCCGGCTCGCCGCCCCGGGGGACACGGTCCTGCTCGCCCCGGCCTGCGCCTCGATGGACATGTTCACCAACTACAACAAGCGGGGCGAGGCCTTCGCGGACGCCGTCCGCGCCCTCGCCGCCACCGGGGACGCCTGACCCGACCAGCGGGAGGGTCCGGCCGGACCGGGCACGACTGGAGGGGACAGCGACCATGCCGAGCAAGATCGCCGGGACACGCCGGCCTTCCGCCGTACGCGGCGGAGGGCGGGCCCCCGCGACCCCGCGGCGGCCGCGCGGCGGAGGCGTACGGGGCCTGTACGAGCGGCTCCGCAAGGCCTGGGACCGCCCTCTCACGGCGTACTACGTGATCATCGGGGCCGGGCTGCTCATCACCACGCTCGGCCTCGTGATGGTCTACTCCGCCTCGATGATCACGGCGCTCCGCTACGACCTCGTGCCCTCGTACTTCTTCCGGAAGCAGTTCGTCGCCGCGCTCCTCGGCACCGGACTGCTCCTGATCGCCTCCCGGATGCCGGTCAAGCTGCACCGGGCGCTCGCCTACCCGATCCTGGCCGGCGCGGTCTTCCTCATGGTGCTCGTGCAGATCCCCGGGATAGGGCACGCGGTCAACGGCAACCGGAACTGGATCTCGCTCGGCGGTCCCTTCCAGCTCCAGCCCAGCGAGTTCGGCAAGCTGGGGCTGATCCTGTGGGGGGCCGACCTGCTCGCCCGCAAGCAGGACATGCGGCTCCTGACCCAGTGGAAGCACATGCTGGTGCCGCTGGTCCCCGGGGCGTTCATGCTGCTCGGGCTGATCATGCTCGGCGGCGACATGGGCACCTCGATCATCCTCGCGGCCATCCTCTTCGGCCTGCTGTGGACGGCCGGAGCGCCCACCCGGCTCTTCGTCGGCGTGCTCACGGTGGCCGGTGCGATCGGCGTGCTGCTCATCAAGACGAGCTCGAACCGGATGAGGCGCTTCGACTGCATCGGCGCGACCGACCCCGGCGGCGAGGGAGCCCCCTGTCTGCAGGCCGCGCACGGAATCTATGCTCTGGCCTCGGGCGGATGGTTCGGTTCCGGGCTCGGTGCGAGCGTCGAGAAATGGGGCCAACTGCCCGAGGCGCACACCGACTTCATCTTCGCGGTCACCGGTGAGGAACTGGGTCTCGCGGGGACGCTGTCGGTACTCGCCCTGTTCGCGGCTCTAGGCTATGCGGGTATCCGCGTGGCCGGAGGCACGGAGGACCCCTTCGTGAGGTTCGCCGCGGGAGGTGTGACCACCTGGATCACGGCTCAGGCCGTGATCAACATCGGTGCGGTGCTCGGCCTGTTGCCGATCGCCGGTGTCCCGCTCCCGCTGTTCTCCTACGGAGGGTCGGCCCTGCTGCCGACCATGTTCGCCGTCGGGCTCCTCATCGCCTTCGCGCGACAGGAACCCGCCGCGAAAGCGGCCCTGGCCATGCGCCGCCCCGGCTGGGGCAAGCGGGCCGGGAAGAGATGGAAGTCGATGCGACGGCGCGTCAAGAAGCGCCCGTCCGGAGAGCGGTGAATTTCGGTGCATGTCGTACTCGCCGGTGGGGGGACCGCCGGCCACATCGAGCCCGCGCTCGCCCTCGCGGACGCCCTGCGCAGGCAGGACCCCAGCGTGGGGATCACGGCGCTCGGCACGGAGAAGGGTCTGGAGACCCGGCTCGTGCCCGAGCGGGGCTACGAGTTGGCGCTCATCCCCGCCGTACCGCTGCCCCGCAAGCCCACCCCCGAGCTGATCACCGTCCCCGGGCGGCTGCGCGGCACGATCAAGGCGGCCGAGCAGGTCCTGGAGCGCACCAAGGCGGACTGCGTGGTCGGCTTCGGCGGCTACGTGGCCCTGCCCGGCTATCTGGCGGCCAAGCGCCTCGGGGTGCCCATCGTGGTCCACGAGGCCAACGCCCGGCCCGGCCTCGCCAACAAGATCGGTTCGCGGTACGCGGCCGGGGTCGGCGTCGCCACCCCGGACAGCAAGCTGCGCAACGCCCGGTACATCGGCATCCCGCTGCGGCACACCATCGCGACCCTCGACCGGGCGCGGGTGCGGCCCGAGGCGCGTGCCGCCTTCGGCCTCGACCCGAACCTGCCGACGCTGCTGGTCTCCGGCGGCTCGCAGGGCGCCCGCCGGCTCAACGAGGTGATCCAGCAGATCGCCCCGGTGCTCCAGCGCTCCGGCATCCAGATCCTGCACGCGGTCGGCCCGAAGAACGAGCTGCCGCGCGTCGACAACATGCCCGGTATGCCGCCGTACGTGCCGGTACCGTACGTGGACCGGATGGATCTCGCGTACGCCGCGGCCGACATGATGCTCTGCCGCGCGGGCGCGATGACCGTCGCCGAGCTCTCCGCCGTCGGGCTGCCCGCCGCGTACGTCCCGCTGCCCATCGGCAACGGCGAACAGCGGCTCAACGCCCAGCCGGTGGTCAAGGCCGGCGGTGGACTCCTCGTCGACGACGCGGAACTGACGCCGCAGTGGGTGCAGGGCAACGTCCTGCCCGTACTGGCCGATCCGCACCGTTTGTACGAGATGTCCCGCGCCGCCGCCGAGTTCGGCCGCCGGGACGCCGACGAGCTGCTCGTCGGCATGGTGTACGAGGCGATCGCCTCCCGCTAGCAGCGGCGGCGGGGGACTGAGGGCAGGAGGCGCCGGGTGGCAGCCGGACCGACGACCGCGGAGAAGCGCGGTACCAGCAAGTCGAAGGGGTCGTCGGGGCGGTCGTCCGGCGCCAACAACCGGAACCAGAGGTTCCGGGTGCCCGCCCCCCGGGTCCTCCTCGTGGCGCTCGGCATCGTCGCGCTCGTGGCCGGCGGGCTCTGGGCGCTCTACGGCTCGACCTGGTTCCGTGTGGAACGTGTGAAGACTTCCGGCACCCGGGTCCTGACCCCGGCCGAGGTCGAGGCGGTCGCCGCCGTCCCGATGGGCGCCCCGCTCGCCGGCGTCGACACCGACGCGATCGCGGCCCGGCTCCGGCAGGAGCTGCCGCGGATCGAGTCGATCGACGTCGTACGGTCATGGCCGCACGGAATCGGGCTGAAAGTGACGGAACGGCAGCCTGTTCTTCTGGTGGAAAAGGGCGGAAAGTTCACTGAAGTGGACGCGACGGGGCTGCGGTTCGCCACCGTCGACACCGCCCCCCGCGGCGTCCCCCGGCTCGTCCTCGACAGCGCCTCCTCGCCGAGCCTCCGCCGCTTCGGCGCGGACCGGTTGCTCCGGGAGGCGGTCCGCGTCCGGGGTGAACTCCCGGCGCAGATCGCCCGGGACACTCGTGTCGTGCGCATCACCTCGTACGACTCCGTCACCCTGGAGCTGACCGGGGGCCGAAGGGTCTTCTGGGGCAGCGGTGAGGACGGCCCGGTCAAGGCCCGGGTGCTGACCGCCCTCATGAAGGCAAGTCCCAAAGCGGGGCACTTCGACGTAAGTGCCCCCACAGCGCCCGCTTCGTCCGGGAGTTGACGGTCATCTCCGCTGGCCAGCACCCTGGTTGGCCAGCGCTACGGGTGATCACATAGGGTGAAAAGAAAAACGGGAGGTTCGGCGTGTTCGTTGAACGTGCGCCACTTGTCGACTTAGTGTCCTGTTCGGAAGAGTCCAGCGAACAGCGACACTGGTAACCCTAAACTTCAACGTTAGGGTTCGGGTCGGCGTTCGGACCGTCCCAATCGGCATCCGTCGGAGCGGCGCGACCAACCGCGCAGCGACGACACGTAACTCGAGGCGAGAGGCCTTCGACGTGGCAGCACCGCAGAACTACCTCGCAGTCATCAAGGTCATCGGTGTCGGCGGCGGTGGTGTCAATGCCATCAACCGAATGATCGAGGTCGGCCTCAAGGGCGTCGAGTTCATCGCGATCAACACCGACGCGCAAGCGCTGTTGATGAGCGACGCCGACGTCAAGCTCGACGTCGGCCGTGAACTCACCCGCGGCCTCGGGGCCGGGGCCAACCCGGCCGTCGGTCGCAAGGCGGCAGAGGACCACCGTGAGGAGATCGAGGAGGTCCTCAAGGGGGCCGACATGGTCTTCGTCACCGCAGGCGAGGGCGGCGGCACCGGCACCGGCGGCGCGCCCGTCGTCGCCAACATCGCGCGCTCGCTCGGCGCCCTCACGATCGGTGTGGTCACCCGGCCGTTCACCTTCGAGGGCCGCCGTCGCGCGAACCAGGCGGAGGACGGCATCGCCGAGCTCCGCGAAGAGGTCGACACCCTCATCGTCATCCCCAACGACCGACTGCTCTCGATCTCGGACCGCCAGGTCTCCGTGCTCGACGCCTTCAAGTCGGCCGACCAGGTCCTCCTGAGCGGTGTCCAGGGCATCACCGACCTCATCACCACCCCGGGTCTGATCAACCTCGACTTCGCCGACGTCAAGTCGGTCATGTCCGAGGCCGGTTCGGCACTCATGGGCATCGGCTCCGCCCGCGGCGACGACCGCGCGGTGGCGGCGGCCGAGATGGCGATCTCCTCGCCGCTCCTCGAGGCCTCCATCGACGGCGCCCGCGGCGTGCTGCTCTCCATCTCCGGCGGCAGCGACCTCGGCCTCTTCGAGATCAACGAGGCCGCGCAGCTGGTCAGCGAGGCGGCCCACCCCGAGGCCAACATCATCTTCGGCGCCGTCATCGACGACGCCCTCGGCGACGAGGTCCGGGTCACCGTCATCGCGGCCGGCTTCGACGGCGGCCAGCCGCCGGCCCGCCGGGACAACATCATCGGCTCGGTCTCGGCCAAGCGCGAGGAGCCGGCCCCGGCGCCCCGCATCACCGAGACCCCCCGCCCGCTGGGCGGCCTCGGCACCGTCGCCCCGCGCGAGGAGCCGGTCTCGATCCCGGTCGAGCCCGCCCCGGTCGTCAACGAGGCCCCGCTGACGCCCGCCCCGCCGGTCGTCCCCCCGGCCCGTCCGTACGCGGACAGCCAGGCCGAGGAGCTGGACGTCCCGGACTTCCTGAAGTGATAGGACACCGCTCCGACGCGAACGGCGCCCACTTCGCCTTCACCGACCGGTGGGGCGGGGTGAGCGCCGTTCCGTACGAGGAGCTCAACCTCGGCGGAGCGGTCGGGGACGACCCCGCGGCCGTCCTCGCCAACCGGGCCGCCGCCGCCGGAGCCCTCGGGCTCGACCCGGCGCGGGTGGTCTGGATGAACCAGGTGCACGGCGCCGACGTCGTCGAGGTCGACGGACCCTGGGGCGACGCGGACATCCCGTCCGTCGACGCGATCGTCACCGCCCGGCCGGGACTCGCCCTCGCGGTGCTCACCGCGGACTGCGTCCCCGTCCTCCTCGCCGATCCGGTCGCCGGGGTCGCGGCCGCCGCCCACGCCGGGCGGCCCGGGATGGTCGCCGGAGTCGTCCCCGCCGCCGTCGCGGCGATGACGAAGCTCGGCGCCGACCCCGCCCGGATCGTCGCCCGCACCGGACCCGCCGTCTGCGGCCGGTGCTACGAAGTGCCCGAGGCGATGCGCGCCGAGGTCGCGGCCGTCGAACCCGCCGCGCACGCGGAGACCTCCTGGGGAACCCCGGCCGTCGACGTCGCCGCCGGAGTGCGCGCGCAGTTGGCGCGGCTCGGGGTCCGGGACGTCGAGGACGCCGGGGTCTGCACCCTGGAATCGCGCGACCACTACTCGTACCGCCGCGATCGCACCACAGGGCGACTCGCGGGATATGTCTGGTTGAACCGAGAAGAGACATGACGGATCGCAAGTCGGAACTCGCCGCGAACCTGGCCGCGGTGGAGGAGCGCATCGCCGCCGCGTGCGCCGCAGCCGGGCGCCCGCGGGAGGAGGTGACCCTGATCGTGGTCACCAAGACCTACCCCGCGAGCGACGTCAGACTCCTGCACGAGCTCGGGGTCCGGCACGTCGCCGAGAACCGGGACCAGGACGCCGCCCCCAAGGCGGCCGCCTGTGCCGACCTCGACCTGACCTGGCACTTCGTGGGCCAGTTGCAGACCAACAAGGTCAGATCCGTGGTGGGTTATGCCGATGTGGTGCAGTCCGTCGACCGTTTGAAGCTCGTTTCCTCGCTCTCCGCGGCCGCGGAGAAGGAGGGTCGCGAGCTCGGCTGCCTGATCCAGGTCGCGCTCGACGCCGAGTCCGGCGAGCGGGGCGACCGTGGCGGTGTCGCGCCGGACGGGGTCGAGGAGTTGGCCGCGGCCGTGGACGCCGCGCCCGGACTGCGGCTCGCCGGACTGATGACCGTCGCCCCGCTCGCCGGGGAGTACGCGGGACGGCAACGCGCGGCCTTCGACCGGCTGATGGATTTGTCGACTGTCCTGCGCGCGACCCGTCCGGCTGCGAACATGGTGTCAGCAGGGATGAGTGCGGACCTCGAGGAGGCCGTCGCTGCCGGGGCGACACACGTACGCGTCGGTACGGCGGTACTCGGAGTCCGCCCGAAGCTCGGGTAACGTCGCGAAGCAAGTCGGACCACAGCAGAAAATATGGTCATTCCGTAGAACGGCGGGACGACCCGTGGATCGCCGGCCCTTGGTGACAAGGCCGATCCACCACAGAGCGGAGGACTCAGAGCATGGCCGGCGCGATGCGCAAGATGGCGGTCTACCTCGGCCTCGTGGAGGACGATGGGTACGACGGCCGGGGCTTCGACCCCGACGACGACTTCGAACCCGAGCTGGAGCCGGAGCCCGAGCGCGACCGGCGCCACACCCCCCCGCGTCAGGTGGAGCGCGAGGAGCCGGTGCGAGTGGTGCAGCCCCCGGCCCCCCGGGAGCCGATCGCCCATTCCGTCCCGGTACTCGCCGAAAGCGGACGTCCGGCCCGAATTGCCCCCGTGGCATCCATCACACCCGAACGTCCGAGCCTGGAGAAGAACGCACCGGTGATCATGCCCAAGGTCGTGTCCGAGCGGGAGCCGTACCGCATCACCACGCTGCACCCGCGGACCTACAACGAGGCCCGTACCATCGGGGAACACTTCCGTGAGGGCACCCCGGTGATCATGAACCTCACAGAGATGGACGACACGGACGCGAAGCGACTTGTCGACTTTGCCGCCGGACTCGTCTTCGGGCTCCATGGCAGCATTGAGCGCGTGACGCAGAAGGTGTTCCTGTTGTCGCCTGCTAACGTCGATGTCACGGCGGAGGACAAGGCCCGGATCGCAGAGGGCGGATTCTTCAACCAGAGCTGAGAACACGAGAACCGGACGGGCCGGTCGCCTAGCGGCCGGACAAGCGAGAGCACGAAAGCCAGGGGAGAGGGAAACGCGGGATGGGCGTCGCACTACAGGTGGTCTACATCGTGCTGATGTGCTTCCTCGTCCTCCTGATCGTCCGGCTTGTCATGGACTACGTCTTCCAGTTCGCCCGTTCATGGCAACCCGGTAAGGCGATGGTGGTCGTCCTTGAGGCCACCTACACTGTCACCGATCCACCGCTCAAGCTTCTGCGGCGACTCATCCCGCCGCTGCGTCTCGGGGGCGTGGCACTCGACCTGTCCTTCTTCGTTCTGATGATCATCGTTTACATCCTGATCTCCATCGTGAGCAGCTTCGCGAGGTGATGGTGGAGGAACAAGTGGACGATACGGTCTTGCCGACTGCCGACGACTACGTAGAGGTGAAGAAGAGATGCCGCTGACCCCCGAGGACGTGCGGAACAAGCAGTTCACGACCGTCCGCCTTCGAGAAGGCTATGACGAGGACGAGGTCGATGCCTTCCTCGACGAGGTCGAAGCCGAACTGACCCGCCTGCTCCGCGAGAACGAGGACCTGCGCGCCAAGCTGGCCGCCGCGACGCGTGCCGCCGCGCAGAACCAGCAGCAGGCCATGCGCAAGCCCCCGGAGCCGCAGGATCGTCCCGTCGGTCCCGGCGCGCCCGTGCCCGCCGCCATATCCGGACCGCCGGCCCAGCAGCAGCCGCCGCAGATGGGCCCGCCGCAGCTGCCCTCCGGTGCCCCCGCGCTTCCCGCCGGCCCCATGCAGGGCGGCCCCATGCAGGGCGGGCCCATGGGCCCCGGCCCGATGCAGGGCGGCCCCATGCAGGGCGGCCCGATGGGCCCCGGCCCGATGCAGGGCGGCCCCATGGGTCACCCGCAGCAGCAGCAGATGCAGCCGCCGCAGATGCAGCAGCCGCAGCAGGGTCCCGGTGGCGACAGCGCCGCGCGCGTCCTCTCGCTCGCCCAGCAGACCGCCGACCAGGCGATCGCCGAGGCGCGCTCCGAGGCCAACAAGATCGTCGGCGAGGCGCGCTCCCGCGCCGAGGGCCTGGAGCGGGACGCCCGCGCCAAGGCGGACGCTCTTGAGCGGGACGCGCAGGAGAAGCACCGCGTCGCGATGGGCTCCCTCGAGTCCGCCCGCGCCACGCTGGAGCGCAAGGTCGAGGACCTGCGCGGCTTCGAGCGCGAGTACCGCACGCGTCTGAAGTCCTACCTGGAGTCGCAGCTGCGTCAGCTGGAGACCCAGGCGGACGACTCGCTGGCTCCGCCGCGCACCCCGGCCACGGCCTCGCTGCCGCCGGCCCCGTCCATGGCCTCGGCGGGCGCGAGCGCGCCGTCCTACGGCGGGAACGGCGCGATGGGCGGTGCGCCGTCCATGGGTGGCGCGCCCTCCTACGGCGGCCAGCAGCAGATGTCCCCGGCGATGACCCAGCCCATGGCTCCGGTCCGGCCGCAGGCACCGCAGCCGATGCAGCAGGCGCCGGCGCCGATGCGGGGCTTCCTGATCGACGAGGACGACAACTGAGGCGGCGGGCGCCAGCGCGCTGAGCGCGTAGCCGTCGGCAGCCACGAAGGGCCGGTTCCCCCAGGGGAACCGGCCCTTCGGCGCGCCCCGCCGTTGTGGGCATGCGTTCCGCCGGGGCGGAACGGGTGGGCACAACGGGACGGCGCCCTTGCCGGCGCCAGAGGCTTCCGCGCCTGAACCCGCACCGACTTGTGCGCCGCACTCTTGGTGCGGGTCAGGGCGCGGAACACGGAGGCGCCGCTGAGGGCGCCGTCCCGTGTGCCCACCCGTCCCGCCCCAGCGGGACGATTGCCCACACGGGGGTGTGCGAAGGGCCCGGCGCCGGGGTGGTGCCGGGCCCTTCGTCGTATCGCTTACGCCTTGCGGAGGTGGAAGGTGAGGGCCAGGCCCTCGTCTTCGAAGGCCGGGCCGTACGTGGCGTCCGGCTCGCCCTGCGCGTAGTCCGTCGACAGGACCTCGTCCGCGATCAGGGACGCATGGGCCGTCAGGGCCTCCACCGTCTCCGGGGACGCGGACGTCCAGCGGAGGGCGATCCGGTCCGCCACGTCCAGGCCGCTGTTCTTGCGGGCCTCCTGGATCAGGCGGATCGCGTCACGGGCCAGGCCCGCGCGCCGGAGCTCGGGGGTGATCTCCAGGTCGAGCGCGACCGTCGCGCCGGCGTCGGAGGCGACCGACCAGCCCTCACGGGGGGTCTCCGTGATGATGATCTCCTCCGGCGTGACGGTGATGTCCTCGCCGTTCACCGAGAGCGTCGCCTCTCCGGAGCGGAGGGCCAGCGACAGGGCCGCGGCGTCGGCCGCGGCCACCGCCTTGGCCACGTCCTGGACGCCCTTGCCGAAGCGCTTGCCCAGGGCCCGGAAGTTCGCCTTGGCGGTGGTGTCGACGAGCGAGCCGCCGACCTCCGACAGGGACGCGAGCGAGGAGACGTTCAGCTCCTCCGTGATCTGGGCCTGGAGCTCCGGCGACAGGGCCGGGAAGCCCGCGGCCGCGACCAGCGCGCGGGACAGCGGCTGGCGGGTCTTCACGCCCGACTCGGCGCGCGTCGCCCGGCCCAGCTCGACCAGGCGGCGGACCAGGAGCATCTGCTCCGAGAGGGTGCCGTCGATCAGGGCGGCGTCCGCCTCCGGCCAGGTCGCCAGGTGGACCGACTCCGGGGCGTCCGGGGTGACCGGCACCACCAGGTCCTGCCAGACCCGCTCGGTGATGAACGGGGTCAGCGGGGCCATCAGGCGCGTGACCGTCTCGATGACGTCGTGCAGGGTGCGGAGCGCGGCGGCGTCGCCCTGCCAGAAGCGGCGGCGCGAGCGGCGCACGTACCAGTTGGAGAGGTCGTCGACGAACGCCGAGATCAGCTTGCCGGTGCGCTGGGTGTCGTACGACTCCATCGCCTCGGTCGTCTGGGCGACGAGCGTGTTCAGCTCGGAGAGCAGCCAGCGGTCCAGGACCGTGCGCTCCGCCGGCGCCGGGTCCGCCGCGGACGGCGCCCAGCCGGACGTACGGGCGTACAGGGCCTGGAAGGCCACCGTGTTCCAGTAGGTGAGGAGCGTCTTGCGCACGACCTCCTGGATGGTGCCGTGGCCCACGCGGCGGGCCGCCCACGGCGAGCCGCCGGCCGCCATGAACCAGCGGACGGCGTCGGCGCCGTGCTGGTCCATCAGCGGGATCGGCTGGAGGATGTTGCCCAGGTGCTTGGACATCTTGCGGCCGTCCTCGGCGAGGATGTGGCCGAGGCAGACCACGTTCTCGTACGAGGACTTGTCGAAGACCAGGGTGCCGACGGCCATCAGCGTGTAGAACCAGCCGCGGGTCTGGTCGATGGCCTCGGAGATGAACTGCGCCGGGTAGCGGGACTCGAAGAGTTCCTTGTTCTTGTACGGGTAGCCGTACTGCGCGAACGGCATGGAGCCCGAGTCGTACCAGGCGTCGATGACCTCCGGCACGCGCGTGGCGGTCTTCGAGCAGCTGGGGCACGGGAAGGTGACCGCGTCGATGTACGGGCGGTGCGGGTCGAGCTCCGACTGGTCGGTGCCCGTCAGCTCCGTCAGCTCCGCGCGGGAGCCCACGCAGGTCAGGTGCCCGTCCTCGCAGCGCCAGATCGGCAGCGGGGTGCCCCAGTAGCGGTTCCGGGAGAGGGCCCAGTCGACGTTGTTCGTCAGCCAGTCGCCGAAGCGGCCGTGCTTGACCGACTCCGGGAACCAGTTGGTCTTCTCGTTCTCCTGGAGCAGACGGTCCTTGACGGCGGTCGTCCGGATGTACCAGGACGGCTGCGCGTAGTAGAGCAGGGCCGTGTGGCAGCGCCAGCAGTGCGGGTAGCTGTGCTCGTACGCGATGTGCTTGAAGAGCAGCCCGCGCGCGTCCAGGTCGGCGGTGAGCGCCTCGTCGGCCTTCTTGAAGAAGACGCCGCCGACGAGCGGCACGTCCTCCTCGAAGGTGCCGTCGGGGCGGACCGGGTTCACGACCGGCAGGCCGTACGCCTTGCAGACCTTGAGGTCGTCCTCACCGAAGGCGGGGGACTGGTGGACCAGACCCGTGCCGTCCTCGGTCGTGACGTACTCGGCGTTCACGATGTAGTGCGCCGGCTCGGGGAACTCGACGAGCTCGAAGGGGCGCTGGTACGTCCAGCGCTCCATCTCCGCGCCCGTGAAGGACTCGCCCGTGGTGACCCAGCCCTCGCCGAGCGCCTTCTCGACCAGCGGCTGCGCGACGACGACGCGCTCGTCGCCGTCCGTGGCGACCACGTACGTCACCTCGGGGTGCGCGGCGACCGCCGTGTTGGACACCAGGGTCCAGGGGGTCGTCGTCCAGACCAGGAGCGCCGCCTTGCCCGCGAGCGGGCCGGACGTGAGCGGGAAGCGCACGTACACGGAGGGGTCGACGACCGTCTCGTACCCCTGCGCCAGCTCGTGGTCGGAGAGGCCGGTGCCGCAGCGGGGGCACCAGGGGGCGACGCGGTGGTCCTGGACCAGCAGGTCCTTCTCGAAGATCTGCTTGAGCGACCACCAGACCGACTCGATGTACGAGGGGTCCATGGTCCGGTACGCGTCGTCGAGGTCGACCCAGTAGCCCATGCGGGTCGTGAGCTCGGCGAACGCGTCGGTGTGCCGGGTCACGGACTCGCGGCACTTGTCGTTGAACTCGGCGATGCCGTAGGCCTCGATGTCCTTCTTGCCGGAGAAGCCGAGCTCCTTCTCGACGGCGAGCTCGACCGGCAGGCCGTGGCAGTCCCAGCCGGCCTTGCGGGCCACGTGGTAGCCGCGCATGGTCCGGAAGCGGGGGAACACGTCCTTGAAGACGCGGGCCTCGATGTGGTGGGCGCCGGGCATGCCGTTGGCGGTCGGCGGGCCCTCGTAGAACACCCACTCGGGGCGTCCCTCGGACTGCTCAAGGGTCTTGGCGAAGACCTTGTTGTCGCGCCAGAAGTCGAGCACGGCGTGCTCGAGGGCGGACAGGTCTACCTGGGCGGGTACCTGGCGGTACTGCGAAGACATCGATCTTCCTCCGGCGGATGTTCCTCGTTCCGTCCGGAGGGACGAGAGCACTGCTCCCGCGGTACCACCCTCCTTGGCCCCGGGCGGACGCCCTGAGCCCCCTCATTGGGGTCGCGACGCCGGTTCTAGTCACCGCGCTGTGCTGCGGCTTTCTTCCGACGGCTCCGGGGTGATGCTTCACATCGGGCTCGCCCCCGGGCTCTCACCGTCCCCGGGTCGCTCATGGCTGCTTGCGACGCTACTCGTCCCCATCCAAGCCTTTCGCTCCCGCCAGTGTACGGGGCGGAGCGCAGGGTGGCAGACCGGTTTTCGCGTGACCCGAATGGCCATACGGGGCGGGCCGGAGTTCCGCTGCGGCCATGTGGGGGAGGGGCGGGACGGATAACCGGGCGGGGAGCTGGGCACAACGGAGGCAGGCCCGCCCCGCGGGGAGCGGGGGCGGGTGGGAACGGCGGCGTGCCCCGTTGCCGCGGGCCTTGGGCCGATTTATCGTCCCAGCACGATTCGCGAGCAAGATCACAAAATGTGAAGGGGCCGCGACATGGTGGCGAAGAAGACCGCCGCGAAGAAGACCTCGGCCGCCGGTTCCACCGGTGCGGCCGGGGTCGCCAAGGACGTGGCCGGCAAGAAGTCGACGGTCGACGGGAAGGCGCCGGCCAAGAAGACGGTCGCGAAATCGGTCGCGAAATCGGTCGCGAAGAAGACGCCGGCCAGGAAGACCGCGGCCCGCAGGACGGCCCCGAAGGACGGCGTCGCGAAGACGGCGGCCTCCAAGGACGCCGCCCCGGAGCACGCGGTCGCGGAGGACGGCGTCGCGGCCTCGGAGGGCGCTGCCCCCGAGGACGCCGCGGTGCCCGCCAAGAAGGCCGTGGCGAAGAAGGCGGCAGCCAGGAAGGCGTCCGCCGCGAAGAAGCAGACAGGAGCCAGGACGGTGGCAGCGAAGAAGACCGCGGGTGGCGTCACGACCGTCGGGGACGAGGCGGCGGTGCCCCCGGCGCGGGCCGGCGAGCTCGCGGTGCGTCCCGGCGAGGACCCCTGGACGCCGGAGGAGGTCGCCGAGGCCCGCAGCGCGCTCCAGGCGGAGGTGCTGCGGCTCGGCAGCGAGCTGGTCCACTCCCAGGAGGAGCTGACCGGCCTGATGCGGGACTCGGGCGACGGCGCCGGCGACGACCAGGCCGACACCGGCAGCAAGAACATCACCCGCGAGCACGAGCTGGCCCTGGCCGCGAACGCCCGGGAGATGCTGGAGCAGACCGAGCACGCCCTGGAGCGGCTCGACGCGGGCACGTACGGCCTGTGCGAGGTGTGCGGGAAGCCGATCGGCAAGGCGCGGATGCAGGCCTTCCCGCGGGCCACGCTCTGCGTCGAGGACAAACAGCGACAGGAGCGGCGCGGCTGACGATCTCGGCTGCCGGTCCCGTACGCCTGTGCCGTACCCTCGGTGCACGGTCAGGCATCGAGGTCGAGGGACTCACTCACGTGGCAGAGGCGGAGCGCATCATCGGTACGCCGGATTCAGCAGGGGCCGACGAGACGGCCGCCTCCGACGCGTCGGCGGCCCGCGAGGAGACCGCGGCCGCGGGCGGCACGTCGGACCACGACGGCACGCCGGCCCCCGACGGCCAGGCCGCTCCCGAGGAGCGGCCGAAGGGCAGGCGCAGGATCGTCGCCCTGTTCGTCGTGGCCGTCCTCGCCTACCTGCTCGACCTCGGCAGCAAGATGCTGGTGGTCGCCAAGCTGGAGGGCCACGAGCCGATCGACCTGGTCGGCGACCTGCTGCGGCTCGACGCCATCCGGAACCCGGGCGCCGCCTTCGGCATGGGCGAGGCCTTCACGATCATCTTCACCTGCATCGCGGCCGCCGTGATCGTCGTGATCATCCGGCTGGCCCGCAAGCTCTACAGCCTGCCCTGGGCGATCGCGCTCGGCCTGCTGCTCGGCGGTGCGCTCGGCAACCTCACGGACCGGATCTTCCGCTCGCCCGGCGTCTTCGAGGGCGCGGTCGTGGACTTCATCGCCCCCGCGCACTTCGCCGTCTTCAACCTCGCCGACTCGGCGATCGTCTGCGGCGGCATCCTGATCGTCATCCTGTCGTTCCGGGGCCTGGACCCCGACGGCACCGTCCACAAGGACTGACAAGGCATACTCGACGGGTGAGCACGAGTCCCGAGATCCGCACCCTGCCCGTTCCCGATGGCCTGGAGGGCGAGCGCGTCGACGCCGCCATCGCCCGAATGTTCGGGTTCTCCCGTACGAAGGCGGCCGAGCTGGCCGCCGCAGGGAAGGTCCAGGTCGACGGCTCCGTCGTCGGCAAGTCCGAGCGGGTCAGCGGCGGCGCGTGGCTCGAGGTCGAGATGCCGGGCGCGCCCGCGCCCGTCCAGATCGTCGCCGAGCCCGTCGAGGGCATGGAGATCGTCCACGACGACGACGACATCGTCGTGATCATGAAGCCGGTCGGCGTCGCCGCGCACCCCAGCCCCGGCTGGACCGGCACCACGGTCATCGGCGGCCTCGCCGCCGCCGGGTACCGCATCTCCACCTCCGGCGCCGCCGAGCGCCAGGGCATCGTGCACCGCCTCGACGTCGGCACCTCCGGTCTGATGGTGGTCGCCAAGTCCGAGTACGCGTACACCTCGCTCAAGCGCCAGTTCAAGGAGCGCGTGGTCGACAAGCGCTACAACGCGCTGGTCCAGGGCCACCCGGACCCGATGAGCGGCACCATCGACGCGCCGATCGGCCGACACCCGAACCACGACTACAAGTGGGCGGTCACCGCCGACGGCAAGCCCTCGGTCACGCACTACGACCTCATCGAGGCGTACCGCTCGGCCTCGCTGCTCGACATCAAGCTGGAGACGGGCCGCACCCACCAGATCCGGGTGCACATGTCCGCCCACCGCCACCCCTGCGTCGGCGACCTCACCTACGGCGCCGACCCGACGCTCGCCAAGCGCCTCGGCCTGACCCGGCAGTGGCTGCACGCCGTCCGCCTCGGCTTCGAGCACCCGGGCGACGGCTCCTGGGTCGAGTTCGAGAGCACCTACCCCGCGGACCTGCAGAAGGCCCTCGACCGCATCGCCTCGGAGAGCCAGTGACCACCGCGTACACCGTCAAGGAAGCCCTGGGCCACGACGACCGGGACGCGTGCTTCGCGGTCCGCCGCGAGGTCTTCGTCGAGGAGCAGGGCGTCCCGCAGGCGATCGAGTACGACACGTACGACGAGACCGCGGTGCACGTCCTCGCCGCCCGCGCGGACGGCCTGCCGCTCGGCACCGGGCGCCTGCTGCACGGGGCGGACGCGGTCGGCAAGACCGGCGACGCCTCGGTCGGCTCCCTCGGCCGGCTCGCCGTCTCCAAGGCCGCGCGCGGCCTCGGAGTGGGCGCCGCCCTGGTCCGCGCCATCGAGGACGCGGCCCGGGGGCGCGGCCTGAGCGCCGTCGACCTGCACGCGCAGACCCACGCGCTCGGCTTCTACGAGCGGCTCGGCTACGAGGCGTACGGCCCGGAGTTCCCCGACGCGGACATGCCGCACCGGGCGATGCGCAAGGCGCTGTAGCAGACGCCGCCTCCCGGCACATACGGGGGGCAATCGCCTCCAAAACGGGCGTACGTGACAGGGTGGGGCCGTGGATCAATTGGCCCTGCTCTTCCTGCTGCTCCTCGGCGCCCTGGTCACCGTGCCCCTCGGCGACCGGCTCGGGCTGCCCGCGCCCGTCCTGATGACCCTCGTCGGGATCGTGCTGGCCCTCCTGCCCTTCGTGCCGAACGTCGAGGTCCCGCCGGAGTTCATCCTCCCGCTGGTGCTGCCGCCCCTGCTGTACGCCTCCGTGCAGCGGACCTCCTGGCGGCAGTTCGCGGCCAACAGACGGCCCATCTTCCTGCTCGCGGTCGCCCTGGTCTTCGTGACCACGGCCGCCGTCGGCGCGGTCGCGCACTCGCTCGTGCCCGGCCTTCCGCTGGCCGCCGCCCTCGCGCTCGGCGCCCTCGTCGCGCCGCCCGACCCGGTCGCCGCCACCGCCGTGGCCGGCTCCCTCGGGCTGCCCCGCCGGCTCGTGTCGATCCTGGAGGGCGAGGGGCTCTTCAACGACGTCACCGCGATCGTGCTCTACCACGTGGCGATCTCCGCCGTCGTCAGCGGCCACTTCTCCTGGCCCGAGGCGCTCGGCCAGTTCGTGCTGTCCGCCGTGGTCGCCGTCGTCGTCGGTCTGGTGCTGGGCTGGCTCGCGAACAAGCTCATCGGACTGCTCGGCGACGTCACCCTCCAGACCGGCCTCACCCTCCTCGTCCCCTTCGTGAGCTACGTCCTCGCCGAGGAGCTGCACGGCTCCGGCGTCCTCGCCGTCCTGCTCACCGCGCTCTTCCTGGCCGAGCACGCGGCCGACGCCGACGACGTCATGGGCCGGCTCGCCGGACAGACCTTCTGGCAGGTCGTCGACACCCTCGTCACCGGCATCGCCTTCGGCCTCATCGGCCTGGAGCTCATCCACGTCTTCGGGGTGGCGAAGGGGCACGGCGCGGAGATGCTCGGCTGGGGCGCCGCCGTCGTCGGCGTGGTCGTCGGCGTCCGGCTCCTCTGGCTGCTCCCCGCCACCTGGCTGGCGAAGCGGCTGCACACGCTCCGGGACGTCGACGAGGAGATCCCGATGAGCTGGCGGGAGACCGTCGTCATGTGGTGGGCGGGGATGCGCGGCGTGGCCTCGGTCGCCCTCGCGCTCGCCATCCCGCTCCGCACCGACGACGGCTCGCCCTTCCCCGGCCGTGACGAGATCGTCTTCATCGCCTTCTGCGTGATCATCGCCACCCTCGTCGTCCAGGGCCTCACCCTGCCCTGGCTGGTCAGGCGGCTCGGGGTGCGGGCCGACACGGACGCCGAGCGCGCCCTGGAGCGGGACCTCGCGATCCGGGCCGCGAAGGCCGCCAAGCGCAGGCTGAAGGAG
Source organism: Streptomyces nymphaeiformis (assembly GCF_014203895.1). Lineage (GTDB taxonomy): Bacteria > Actinomycetota > Actinomycetes > Streptomycetales > Streptomycetaceae > Streptomyces > Streptomyces nymphaeiformis. Next base: position 1,043,314 of record NZ_JACHJY010000001.1, read on the forward strand.
ATCGAGGAGGTCGAGGAGCTGCCCGAGGAGGTCCAGGAGCGGCTGCTGCGCGGGGCGTACGACATCGGGGCGCGGATCAGCCCCGACATGGTGGACGACGAGCGGCGGGCCGCCTACGTGGAGCGGACGAAGCGCTTCAAGGCGGTGCAGCGGATCCAGCGGGAGCTGATGTCGGCCGCCCGGCACGAGGTCCTCTCGGCCCGCAGCGAACCGGGCGCCGACCCCGAGGTGGTGGACCGGGTGCTGCGCCACCTGGACGTGCGCAGCATGCGCTGACGCCTGAGCCTGCCGGTCCGCGGCGGGTGGCAGGATGGGGCGCATGGACATCATGCTCTTCCACTCGGCCTACGGGCTGACCCCTTCCGTCGAGGCGGCCGCCGAGCGGCTCCGGGCCGCCGGGCACCAGGTCTGGACGCCGGACCTCTACGACGGCCGGACGGTCGGGACCGTCGAGGAGGGCGTGGTGCTCCGGGACGAGATCGGCAAGGACGAGCTGCTGAAGCGCGCGGTCCTGGCCGCCGCCCCCTACTCCGAGCGGGGCCTGGTCTACATGGGCCTCTCCCTCGGCGCCTCGATCGCGCAGACGCTGGCGCTCGGCGACGAGAAGGCGCGCGGGCTGCTGCTGCTCCACGGCACCTCGGACATCGCGGAGTCCGCCTCGGTGGACGAGCTGCCGGTCCAGCTGCACGTGGCCGAACCCGACCCCTTCGAGACGGACGACTGGCTGTCCTCCTGGTACCTCCAGATGCGCAGGGCCGGGGCGGACGTGGAGGTCTACCGCTACCGGGGCGCGGGCCACATCTACACGGACCCGGAGCTGCCCGACTGGGACGAGGAGGCGGCGGAGCGGACCTGGTCGGTGGCGCTGTCGTTCCTCGACAGCCTGTAAGCCGGTATGGAAAGGGGTGTGGCCCCCGGGGAGCTTCCCCCGGGGGCCACACCTTTCTCGCGGACGGTCCGTCAGGCGCGGTACGCGACCCAGGAGTCGTTCATGCGGGCCACCTGGCCGGCGGTGAACTGGTACATGCAGGGGTCGTACGTGTAGTCCATGAAGTTGTGGATCGGGTCCACACCGGGCTTCGAGGTGCAGGAGTCACGGCCGGTCGGGCACTGGTAGGCCGCGCTCTTCTCGGCCGGGGTGTCGCTGACGTAGTCGCCGTTGCCGTTACAGCCGCCCTGGAAGGTGTGGTAGAGGCCCATCCAGTGGCCGACCTCGTGGGTGGCGGTGTCGCCCTCGTTGTAGTTGGCCGCGGAGCCGCCCGGGAGCGAGGCGTCGAGGATGACGACGCCGTCCATGTTCGGGCTGCTGTTGTACGAGGACGGGAAGGTCGCCCAGCCGAGCAGGCCGCCCCCGAGGTTGGCGGTGTAGATGTTCAGCGCGTTGGCGCCGCCCTTGCGCAGGGTGGTCTTCATGTCCTTCTCGGCCTGCGAGCCGGACGACACGTTGTACCAGGTGGCGTTGTCCGTGTAGTCGGTGCCGGCCAGCGAGAACTGGAAGCCCGAGTCCACGTTGCCGGTGCCCTGGCCGGAGTAGGCGGCGTTGAGGACGGCCATCTGGTTGCTGATGGCCTGGGAGCTGAGGTTGCCCGCCGTGCCGCTGTGGATCACGTGGAAGTAGACGGGGATGGTGGCGCCGGCGGCGAGGGAGGTGGCACCGGCACGGCTGGAGTTCCGGGCGGCGGCGACCTTCTTCTTCAGGTCGTCGTCCATGGCCTTGGCCTGGGCGGCGGTGATGTCGTTGGGCTCGGCCTTGGTGGCGTCACCCTTGGCCTTGCGGGCGCCGGACAGGGCGGTGGCGCCGTCCGCGCACTTCTCGGCCGAGGCCAGCGTGGCGGTCGACGGGGTGGCCGCCGGGGCGGACAGCGGGGCCATGGCCAGGGTTCCGGCCATCACGGCGGTGCCGAGCATACGGCGTGACATACGCGGCGATATGCGGACAAGAGCGCGCACGGGTGACTCCTCGCGGGGGGTGGTGGGAGGAACTTCCTCGCCACGCCGGGGAGATTACGCGTCCATGTCAGAGATCGTTGAGCATTGATCAGGCCCAATCATTCATGGGGCAATTCGGGTCATCGGGAAGAAAAACTTGCGCCGCTTCCAGGGTTTGAGATGCGGACGTAACGAAGGACGTGACGGAGGCGGGTGGTGTGTCCGGATTCGATCTCCGGAACCCACCACCCGCCGTAGCGATGTGATCTCCCGTTAACAAGAGAGATCATGGCTGAAAATCGCCGTCGAGTGGGCGGTTACAGCACCGGCTGGTACACCCGCTCGACACGCTGCGTTCCGCTCAGCGTCCGGTACGAGCGCGCCCAGGACGTCGTCGCGGCCGGGTCCGTCTTGTCGGAGACCGTGTAGTAGTCCATCTGCGAGCGCGCGGCGGTCACGTCGAGGACGCCGTACCCGTGATGGTCCATGTCCACCCACTTCACATGGCGGTTGGCGGCCTTCACGGCGCCCGCGGCCACCACCGACAGCGTGCCCGGGGCCACGTGCAGCAGGTCGTCCAGGTTGTCCGAGGTCACCGAGGTGACCACGAACTCGGTCGCCGCCGAGGCCGAGAGCGGATACGTCGCGGCCTTCACCGGCACGTCGTTGGCCCAGGCCATGTGGATGTCGCCGGTCAGGAAGACCGTGTTCCGGATCGCTCGCTCGGTCAGGTGCGCAAGCAGCTCCCTGCGGTCGTCGGTGTAGCCGTCCCACTGGTCGACGTTGACCGCGAGCCCCTCCTTCGGCAGGCCGAGCAGCCCGGCGAGCGGCTCCAGGAGGTAGGCCGGAAGCGAGCCGAAGGCGACCGGCGAGATCATCACCGAGGTGCCGACCAGCTGCCAGGTCGCGTCCGAACCGGCGAGACCGGCCTTCAGCCAGTCCAGCTGCGCGCGGCCGGTGATGCTCCGCTCCGGGTCGTCGACCGTGCCGCTGCCCGTCTTCGCCTGCGCGGACCGGAACGACCGCAGGTCGAGCAGGTGCAGATCGGCCAGCTTGCCGAAGCGCAGCCGCCGGAAGACCGTGCCCTCCGTGGAGGTGCGGACCGGCATCCACTCGAAGTACGCCTGCTTCGCCGCGGCCACCCGGGCCGCCCAGTCGCCCTCGGTGCCGGGGGTGTGGTTCTCGGCGCCGCCCGACCAGGCGTCGTTGGCGAACTCGTGGTCGTCCCAGATGGCGACGATCGGGTGCGCCGCGTGCATCGCCTGGAGGTCGGGGTCCGTCTTGTACTTGCCGTGCCGGGTGCGGTAGTCGGCCAGCGACAGGATCTCGTGGCGCGGCTCGTGCTGCCGGACGACGTACTTCGCCTCGGGGTAGGCGCCGGTGGCGTACTCGTAGATGTAGTCGCCGAGGTGGAGGACCGCGTCCAGGTCGGCGCGGGCCGCGAGATGGCGGTACGCGGAGAAGTGGCCGGCCTCCCAGTTCGCGCAGGAGACCACGCCGAAGCGGACACCGGGCGCGGCGGAGTCGGCGGCCGGCGCGGTGCGGGTGCGGGCGGCGGGGGAGACCACGGAGCCGGCGGTGAAGCGGAACCAGTAGGCGGTGGCCGGGCGCAGGCCCCGGACGTCGGCCTTCACCGTGTGGTCGGAGGCGGCGCTCGCCGTGGTGGTGCCGGAGGCGACGACCCGGGTGAAGCCGCGGTCCTCGGCGAGCTCCCAGCCGACCTGGACGTCGGGGCCGAGGCCGGATCCGGGCACGGCCTCGGGGGTGGGGGTGACGCGCGTCCAGAGCAGGACGCCGTCGGGCAGCGGGTCGCCGGAGGCGACGCCGTGGAGGAAGGCGGGTGCCCCGGTGTCCGCGAGCGCCGGGGCGGCCGCGCCCAGGAGGGCGGGCGCGACGACGGCGGTGGCGGCGGCGGCCTTGACGACCGTGCGACGGGTGGGGGCAGGGGATATGAAACGACTGGTCACGGGCAGTCAGATTACTGACGAGTACGCCTCAAGGGCAGCCCCACGACAGAAGTTCGCCGACTCGTCGCCCGACGTATGCCCGGGGCATGCCTCGACCCCGTAGAGCCGACGCCCCGTCATGCCCCGGCCCCGTAACGCTTTGGCACGCAATGCCTCGGCACGCAATGCCTCGGCCCCGCAATGCCTCGGCCCCGGACCGAGGGTCCGGGGCCAGGGCGGTGCTGTGGGGCGTCAGGCCTTGAGGGCCGCGTCGATCGCCGTGTCGAACTCGGCCACCGTCATCGGCGGGTTGGTCGTGCCCTGGACCGTGACCGGCTTGCCGTTCATCTTCAGCGTCGGGGTGCCCTGCACCCCGCTGGCGTCGAAGGCCTTCGACATCTTCATCGCCCACGCGTCGAACGTGCCGTCCTCGACGTTCTTCTTGAACTCGGCGTTGCCCTTGAGGGCCGGGACCGAGTCCGCCACCTCCAGGAGGTAGGAGTCCTTGGCGAACTTGTCGTCCTTCTCCTCCGGGTGGAACTTCGTGGAGTACAGGGCGGACTTGTACTTCAGGAAGGCCTCGGGGCTGACGTTCAGCGCGGCGCCGAGCGCCGAGAGCGCGTTCTTCGAGCCCTCGCCCGGGATGCCGTTGTCGATGAAGGTGGCACCGACGTACCGGATCTTGTACTTGCCGGCCTCGACGTCCTTCTCGACCGTGGAGCCCACGCTCTGCTCGAAGGTCGCGCAGACCGGGCAGCGCGAGTCCTCGTACAGCTCCAGGGTCTTCTTCGCCGAGTCCTTGCCGATGACGACGGTCGTGCCGTCCGTGCCCGTGGTGTTCTTCGGGGCCGTCACGGACTTCGCGTCGGCCACCGACTCCCAGTGGGAGGGCTTGTTCGACTGGACGATCGCGAAGCCGATGCCGCCGGCGGCGGCCAGGACGGCCACGGCCGAGACGCCGACGATCACCTGTCGGCGCGCCCGGTCCTTCTTCGCCTGGCGCTCGCGCTCCTCGCGCAGTCGCTCGCGGGCGGCGGCCTTGTTGGCGTGGCTGTTGCGTGCACTCATGATGCTGATCTCCGTGAAAGGTGGGGAAAGGCAGGGGGACGCGCGGGCCCGCTCAGACGAGAGCGAGCACCGGACGCGGCGGCCCCCGCCGCCCGACGGAGTGCACGAGAAGCCGGGCCCGGGAGGACCGGGGCCGCGCTGCGGGCCGGCCGGCCCGCAGCGGCGCCGGACCCGCGGCCCGGAAGAAGGCCGCCACCAGGAGCAGCGGCCGGAACGCGAAGGCCTCCACCGCGCGCAGCAGCCGGGCGAGCGCCCGCTCGCCGCCGCGCAGCCAGCACGCAGCCGACAGCCCCACGCCCACATGGGCCAGGAGCAGCAGCCAGGGCAGCGCGGGGTCGGGGGAGGAGAGCAGGGCGGCCGCGCCCCCGCTCTCCGGGGCCGTCACGCCGGGCAGTGGCGCGCCCACGGCGCCGCCGCAGAACCCCTCCACGCCCAACGAGCGCAGCGAGCCGGCGACCGGCCCGCCGGCGGGGCCGTAACAGACCGCCTGACCGCTGGTGAAGAGGGTGTCGGCGGCCAGCTCCAGCGGGACGAGGAGCCCGGCGATCGGGCCGAGGCCGCGCTCGCGGCCGGCCAGCGCGTACGCCACGGCGAAGACGGCGACCGCGACGGGGACGACCGTCCCGAGCGGCAGCGGCACGCCGGAGAGCAGCACGTGGGACGCCACGGACAGCGTCACGACCAGTGCCGTGAAGAACGCCGCCCGCAGCGCCCTCAGCTGCGTCCCTGCCATGTCCATCGTGGTGGAGTGTCCCATGCCGGCCCGTAAGGGGTCCCTAAGGACAAGCTGTGCGTTTTCCTACAGCCCCGGGATCCGGCCGTTGCGGAAGAGGTCCACGAAGATCTGGTGGTCCGCCCGCGCCCGCGCCCCGTACGTGTGCGCGAAGTCGACCAGGAGCTGCGCGAAGCCCTCCTCGTCGGCCGCGATCGCCGCGTCGATGGCCCGCTCCGTCGAGAACGGCACCAGGGAGTGCCCGCTGGAGTCGTCCGCCGCCGCGTGCATCGTGGCGGTCGCCCGGCCCAGGTCGGCGACGGTGGCCGCGATCTCCTGCGGGTCGTCGATGTCCGACCAGTCCAGGTCCACCGCGTACGGCGACACCTCGGCGACGAGCTGTCCGGCCCCGTCCAGCTCCGTCCAGCCGAGCCACGGGTCGGCGTGCGCCTGGAGCGCCCGCTGCGAGATCACGGTGCGGTGGCCCTCGTGCCGGAAGTACGCCCGTACCGCCGCGTCCGTGACGTGCCGCGAGACCGCCGGGGTCTGCGCCTGCTTCATGTAGATCACGACGTCGTTCTCGAGGGCGTCGCTGTTGCCCTCCAGGAGGATGTTGTACGAGGGGAGGCCGGCCGAGCCGATGCCGATCCCGCGCCGCCCGACGACGTCCTTCACGCGGTACGAGTCGGGGCGGGCGAGGGAGGACTCGGGCAGGGTCTCCAGGTAGCCGTCGAAGGCCGCGAGGACCTTGTACCGGGTGGCCGCGTCCAGCTCGATCGAGCCGCCGCCCGCCGCGAAGCGCCGCTCGAAGTCGCGGATCTCGGTCATCGAGTCGAGCAGCCCGAAGCGGGTCAGGGCCCGGGCCTCGCGCAGGGCGCCGAGCAGCGCCCCCTCGGCGGTCTCCAGGGTGAAGGCGGGGACCTCGTCGCCCTTGGCGCCGGTCGCGAGGGCGTGGATCCGCTCCCGGTACGCGCCCGCGTAGATCCGGACGAGCTCGGTGATCTGCTCGTCGCTGAGCGCCTTCGCGTAGCCGATCAGCGCGAGGGAGGCGGACAGCCGCTTGAGGTCCCAGGTGAAGGGGCCGACGTAGGCCTCGTCGAAGTCGTTGACGTTGAAGACGAGGCGCCCGTTGGCGTCCATGTAGGTGCCGAAGTTCTCGGCGTGGAGGTCGCCGTGGATCCAGACCCGGCCGGTCCGCTCGTCCAGGTAGGGGCCACCGTGGGCCTCGCGCTCCAGGTCCGAGTAGAACAGGCAGGCCGTGCCCCGGTAGAACGCGAAGGCGGATCCGGCCATCTTCCGGAACTTGACGCGGAAGGCCGCGGGGTCGGCGGCGAGGAGCTCGCCGAAGGCGGTGTCGAAGACGGCGAGGATGTGCTCACCGCGCTCTGTCGCGGTGGGCTGCGGGACCGACATCGAGGGTGCCTCCTGGTGCGATACTGATCATGACAAATGGGACAGGTGTTCCCGGTCTCCCAACGCGCGACGGTACTCCGGAGTGCCCGGTCGTTGTCAGTCGGGCGACGTAGACTTCGACGCTGTCCCCCCAGAAATTCAGCCGGAGGCCTCCCCCGTGACCAAGCCGCCCTTCACGCACCTCCACGTCCACACCCAGTACTCGCTGCTGGACGGTGCCGCGCGGCTGAAGGACATGTTCAACGCGTGCAACGAGATGGGCATGACCCACATCGCCATGTCCGACCACGGCAACCTGCACGGGGCGTACGACTTCTTCCACACCGCGAAGAAGGCCGGTGTGACGCCGATCATCGGCATCGAGGCGTACGTGGCGCCCGAGTCCCGGCGCAACAAGCGGAAGATCCAGTGGGGCCAGCCGCACCAGAAGCGGGACGACGTCTCCGGTTCCGGCGGTTACACCCACAAGACGATCTGGGCGGCGAACTCCACCGGACTCCACAACCTCTTCAAGCTCTCCTCCGACGCGTACGCCGAGGGCTGGCTGCAGAAGTGGCCCCGGATGGACAAGGAGACCATCTCCCAGTGGTCCGAGGGCCTGATCGCCTCCACCGGCTGCCCCTCCGGCGAGCTGCAGACCCGCCTCCGCCTCGGCCAGTTCGACGAGGCCCTGAAGTCCGCCTCCGAGTACCAGGACATCTTCGGCAAGGACCGGTACTTCCTGGAGCTGATGGACCACGGCATCGAGATCGAGCACCGGGTCCGCGACGGGCTCCTGGAGATCGGCAAGAAGCTCGGCATCCCGCCGCTGGTGACGAACGACTCGCACTACACGTACGCGCACGAGGCCGGCGCGCACGACGCCCTGCTGTGCATCCAGACCGGCAAGAACCTCTCGGACCCGGACCGCTTCAAGTTCGACGGCACCGGCTACTACCTGAAGTCGACGGACGAGATGTATGCCGTCGACTCCTCGGACGCCTGGCAGGAGGGCTGCCGCAACACGCTCCTCGTCGCGGAGCAGATCGACACCTCCGGCATGTTCGAGGCCAAGAACCTCATGCCGAAGTTCGACATCCCCGAGGGCTACACCGAGGTCACCTGGTTCCGCGCGGAGACCATGAAGGGCATGCACCGCCGCTTCCCCGGCGGCATCCCCGAGGACCGCATGAAGCAGGTCGAGTACGAGATGGACACCATCATCTCGATGGGCTTCCCGGGCTACTTCCTCGTGGTCGCCGACTTCATCATGTGGGCGAAGAGCCAGGGCATCGCCGTCGGCCCCGGCCGAGGCTCCGCGGCCGGCTCGATCGTCGCGTACGCCATGGGCATCACCGACCTCGACCCGATCCCGCACGGTCTGATCTTCGAGCGCTTCCTCAACCCCGAGCGCATCTCGATGCCCGACGTCGACATCGACTTCGACGAGCGTCGGCGCGTCGAGGTGATCCGGTACGTGACCGAGAAGTACGGCTCCGACAAGGTCGCCATGATCGGCACGTACGGAAAGATCAAGGCGAAGAACGCCATCAAGGACTCCGCGCGCGTCCTGGGCTACCCGTACGCCATGGGCGACCGCCTCACCAAGGCCATGCCCGCCGACGTCCTCGGCAAGGGCATCGACCTCAGCGGCATCACCGACCCCTCGCACCCGCGCTACAGCGAGGCCGGCGAGATCCGCGCGATGTACGAGAACGAGCCGGACGTCAAGAAGGTCATCGACACCGCCCGCGGCGTCGAGGGCCTGGTCCGCCAGATGGGCGTGCACGCCGCCGGCGTCATCATGTCCAGCGAGCCGATCGTCGACCACGCCCCGATCTGGGTGCGGCACACCGACGGCGTCACCATCACGCAGTGGGACTACCCGCAGTGCGAGTCGCTCGGCCTGCTGAAGATGGACTTCCTCGGCCTGCGCAACCTCACGATCATGGACGACGCCGTCAAGATGGTGAAGTCCAACAAGGGGATCGACATCGATCTCCTGGCGCTGCCGCTCGACGACCAGAAGACCTTCGAACTGCTCCAGCGCGGTGACACCCTCGGCGTCTTCCAGTTCGACGGCGGGCCCATGCGCTCGCTGCTGCGGCTGATGAAGCCCGACAACTTCGAAGACATCTCCGCCGTGTCCGCCCTGTACCGGCCGGGCCCGATGGGCATGAACTCGCACACGAACTACGCCCTGCGCAAGAACGGCCAGCAGGAGATCACCCCGATCCACCCCGAGCTGGAGAAGCCGCTCGAAGAGGTGCTCGCGGTCACCTACGGCCTCATCGTGTACCAGGAGCAGGTGCAGAAGGCCGCGCAGATCATCGCCGGCTACTCGCTCGGCGAGGCCGACATCCTCCGCCGCGTCATGGGCAAGAAGAAGCCCGAGGAGCTGGCGAAGAACTTCACCATCTTCCAGGCCGGAGCCAAGAAGAACGGCTACAGCGACGAGGCCATCCAGGCCCTCTGGGACGTCCTGGTCCCCTTCGCCGGCTACGCCTTCAACAAGGCGCACTCCGCCGCGTACGGCCTGGTCTCCTACTGGACCGCCTACCTCAAGGCGAACCACCCCGCCGAGTACATGGCGGGACTGCTCACCTCGGTCAAGGACGACAAGGACAAGTCCGCGGTCTACCTGAACGAGTGCCGCCGCATGGGCATCAAGGTCCTCCCGCCGAACGTGAACGAGTCCGAGTCGAACTTCGCCGCCCAGGGCGACGACGTGATCCTCTTCGGCCTCACCGCCGTCCGGAACGTCGGCTCCAACGTCGTCGAGTCGATCATCAAGTCGCGCAAGGCCAAGGGGAAGTACTCCTCCTTCCCCGACTTCCTCGACAAGGTCGAGGCCGTCGTCTGCAACAAGCGGACCGTCGAGTCGCTGATCAAGGCCGGCGCCTTCGACGAGATGGGCCACACCCGCAAGGGCCTGGTCGCCCACCACGAACCCATGATCGACAACGTGGTGGCGGTCAAGCGCAAGGAGGCCGAGGGACAGTTCGACCTCTTCGGAGGGATGGGCGACGAGGCGAGCGACGAGCCCGGCTTCGGCCTGGACGTCGAGTTCTCCGACGTCGAGTGGGAGAAGTCCTACCTGCTCGCCCAGGAGCGCGAGATGCTCGGCCTGTACGTCTCCGACCACCCGCTCTTCGGCATCGAGCACGTCCTGTCCGACAAGACGGACGCGGCGATCTCCCAGCTCACCGGCGGCGAGCACGCCGACGGTGCGGTCGTCACCATCGGCGGCATCATCTCCGGCCTCCAGCGCAAGATGACCAAGCAGGGCAACGCCTGGGCGATCGCCACCGTCGAGGACCTGGCCGGCTCCATCGAGTGCATGTTCTTCCCGGCCACCTACCAGCTGGTCTCCACCCAGCTGGTCGAGGACACGGTCGTCTTCGTGAAGGGCCGCCTCGACAAGCGCGAGGACGTGCCCCGCCTGGTCGCGATGGAGCTGATGGTCCCCGACCTGTCGAACGCCGGGACCAACGCGCCGGTGGTCCTCACCATCCCGACGGTGAAGGTGACCCCGCCGATGGTCAGCAGGCTCGGCGAGATCCTCAAGCACCACAAGGGCAACACCGAGGTGCGGATCAAGCTCCAGGGCCCGCGGAAGACCACCGTGCTCCGGCTCGACCGGCACCGGGTCCAGCCCGACCCGGCGCTCTTCGGCGACCTGAAGGTGCTGCTCGGCCCGTCCTGCCTGGCCGGCTGACCCCGGTACGCATGCGCAAGGGGCGCGCCCGTCGTCACGGGCGCGCCCCTTTGCCGTATGCGAAAGCCGTCAGTTGTGGCCGAAGCGCTTCTGACGGCCCTTGCGGGCCATGTCACCGGGTGTCACCTGGCTCGCGCGCTGCTCGGCCTGCGACTCCATCGAGGACTGCTGGGCCTGCTGCGTGCCGCGCTCGGCGGGCGACTGCTGCTTCTGACTGCGGTTCTGGTTGCGGTTCTTGGCCATGGGGTGTGCCTCCTCAAAGGGACCTAGGGGCCAGGGCCGCTGTCAGACTCACACACGGTACGAACCGCCGCATGTTGGATCATTACGGAGCGTAAGGGCGGCCTCGGCGTGATGCTCGCCACGCCGATGATCCAGTTCCGGACGTCAAGCACCTGGCCGTCGGGCAGACTCGAAGGAACCCGAAGCACCCTTTCGAACCCGAGGCTCCCGAAAGAGGGTGGAACACGTGGACCGCTGCGTCGTCCTGGTGGACGCCGGCTACCTGCTGGGCGCCGCCGCCAGCCTCCTCGCCGGGGAACCGGCCCGCTCCCGGATCACCGTCGACCACGCCGGGCTGATCCAGCAGCTGCGGCAGCGCGCCGAGGCCGAGACCGCCCTGCCGCTCCTGCGGATCTACTGGTTCGACGGCGCGCCCGACCGGGTGCCCCAGCCCGAGCACCGCAGACTGCGCGTGATGCCCCGGGTCACCGTCCGGCTCGGCGCCCTGACCAGGAGCGACGGGCGCTGGGCGCAGAAGGGCGTCGACGCGGCCATGCACACCGAGCTGACCGAGCTCGCCAGGAACAGGGCCTGCTCCGACATCGTGCTCGTCACCGGCGACGGCGACCTGCTGCCCGGCCTCATGTCGGCCAAGGAGCACGGCGTCGCCGTCCACCTGTGGGCCGTCCAGGCCGCCGACGGCGACTACAACCAGTCCGAGGACCTGGTCGCCGAGGCCGACGAGCGGCGGGTCCTCGACCGGGCCTGGATCACCCGCGCCGTCCGCGCCAAGGACCTCACCGGCATCTGCGCGCCGCCGCCCGCCCCGCGCCCGGAGATCGCCGCCATCCTCTCCGCGCCGCTGCCCGAGGCCGCCCTCGCCGCCTCCGCCGAACGGGCCGCCGAGGCCGCCGCCGCGGCCGCCCGGAACGGCGCACCGGCCCCCGCGGAGCCGGTCGGCGACGGCGGCCACGAGCACGCCCACGCCAACGGCCACGTCCGTGAGGACCAGGAGGTCCACGGCCCCGGGGTGCCCGCCCCGGCGAACGGCAAGGGCGTCCCCACCCCCAAGGACCTCGCCGGACTGCGCGGACCCGCCACCGTCGGCACCCCGGTCCCGCAGGGCGCGAGCGCGCTCCGCTGGTCCTCCGACCGGGGCTGGATCGACCGCCCCGCCCCCTCCCTCGGCGAGCCGGCCGAGACCGCCACCCTGCCCACCCTCGCCGCGCTCACCAGCGCGGAGCAGCGCTGGGCGGACCGCGAGGAGGACATCACCACCGTCGGCGGCGACCCGTTCGAGGTCGGGCAGGTGTTCGCCCGCCGCTGGATGGAGCGGCTCCCCGAGCAGAGCCACGTCCAGAAACTCTCCACCCTCTACCCGCGCATCCCGCACCGCATCGACGGCGAACTCCTCCGCTACGCCGCGCGTTTCGGACTTCTCGCCCACAAGGACGACCAGATCGACGAGCACGACCGGTACGCGATCCGGGCCGGATTCTGGCGCGAGATCGACGTCCGGGCCGCCGCCGAACCCGCCCCCGCGCCCGGAGCGGGCCCGGCGACCCCGTAATCTCTTTCTCCGTGAGTACGGTGTGCGTGGTGCGGGATCTGGTCAAGACGTACCCCGCCACGCGCGGCAGGCGCGGCGCGCCCGCGACCCCCGAGGTGCGGGCCACCGACGGGATCAGCCTCGACGTGCGCGGCGGCGAGATCTTCGGGCTGCTCGGCCCCAACGGCGCCGGCAAGTCCACCCTCGTCCGCCAGCTCACCGGGCTCATGCGCCCCGACTCCGGCACCGTCGAACTCCTCGGCCACGACCTCGTGCGCCACCCCGAGCGGGCGGCCCGGCTCCTCGCCTACCTCGGCCAGGAGTCCACCGCCCTCGACGAGCTGACCGTCTCCCTCGCCGCCGAGACCACCGGACGCCTGCGCGGCCTCTCCGCCCACGACGCCCGCGCCGAGCGCGACGCCGTCCTGGACGAGCTCGGCCTCGGCGAGATCGCCGGCCGCCCCCTCAAGAAGCTCTCCGGCGGACAGCGGCGCCTCGCCTGCTTCGCCGCCGCGCTCGTCGGCCGCCGGCCCGTCCTCGTCCTCGACGAGCCCACCACCGGCATGGACCCCGTCGCCCGGCGCGCCGTCTGGGCCGCCGTCGACCGGCGCCGCGCCGAGCACGGCGCCACCGTGCTCCTCGTCACCCACAACGTCATCGAGGCCGAGACCGTCCTCGACCGGGTCGCCGTCATCGACCGCGGCCGGGTCATCGCCTGCGACACCCCCGCCGGACTCAAGGAGCGGGTCGCCGGAGAGGTCCGCGTCGAGCTGGTCTGGCGCGACGCCCCGCCGGTCCACCTGCCCGAGGTCGCCGCCCTGCGCGCGCTCGCCCAGGAGACCGGACGCCGCTGGCACCTCAGGCTCGCCCCCGACGCCGCCCGCGCGGCCGTCGCCACCGTCACCGGCGGGGCCGCGTTCGCCGCGCTCGACGACTTCACCCTGGCCACGCCCAGCCTGGAGGACGTGTACCTCTCGCTGGGCGGCGCGACCGAGGGACTGGTGAAGGCGTGACCCGCCACGAACCGCCCGTGACCATCAGGAGCTGTACGCAGTGAGCACCGTGCCCGCCGAGGTCCTGCCGACCGGCGCGCTCCCCGCCACGAGCCGGGACGCCGCCGACGGCGCCGCGCCGCTCGCACCGCGCGCCCGTCTCCTTCCGGCCATGGCCGCCGTCTACCGCGCCCAGCTCTCCCGCGCCCGCGTGGCCCGCATCCCGCTGCTCTTCGTCGCCACCTTCCAGTCGATCGGGATCATGATCCTGATGCGTGGGGTCGTCGACGGCGGCTCCGAGGCGCGCGCCGTCGTGGCGGGCTCCACCGTCCTCGTCGTCGCCTTCGTCGCGCTCAACCTGCTCGCCCAGTACTTCGGGCAGCTGCGGGCCGGCGGCGGCCTCGACCACTACGCCACCCTGCCCGTGCCGCCGGCCGCCGTCGTGCTCGGCGCCGCCGGGGCGTACGCCTCCTTCACCGTGCCCGGGACCGCCTTCACCGCCGTCGCCGGCTCCGTCCTCTTCGGGCTGCCCCTCGGCCACCTGTGGATCCTCGGCGCCGTCGTCCCGCTCGCCGGGGCGGCGCTCGCCGGGCTCGGCGCGGCCCTCGGGCTCCTCGCGCCCCGCCAGGAGCTGGCCACCCTCCTCGGCCAGCTCGGCATGTCGGCGGCCCTGCTCCTCGGGGTCCTCCCCGCCGAGCGGCTGCCGGGGCCGATCGGCTGGGCGCGGGACCTGCTGCCGTCGACGTACGGCGTGGAGGCCCTCGCCCGCACCTTCGGCCCGCACCCCGACTGGGCGGCCGTCGCCGTCGACCTCGCCGTGTGCGGGGCGGTCGGCATCGCCTCGCTCGCCGTCGCCACCTGGGCCTACCGGCGGGCCGCCGTCCGCTGAGGCGGGCCACAGGGACACCTGGCACGATGGCGGGGTGACCGCACCTCTGACTCCGCCTCACCAGCCGTCGAACGACCCCGACTGGCCCCCGCAGCCCCCGCCGCCGCTCGGCCCGGCCGGCGACCCGATCACGGCGGCCGAGGTCGTGCAGGGCGTGGTGGTGACGCTCGCCTCCGCGGTCGCGGGGGCCCTGCTCGGAGTGCTGTGGCTGAACCTGGCCCCGCGCGTCCTGCTCATCTCGGACGGCAAGGGCGTCTACCTCCGGAACTCGGAGGGGGAGCAGGCCATCGGCGCCGACGGAACGTTCGTGCTCCTCGCGCTGGCCTTCGGCGCGGTCGCCGCGCTCGTCGTCTTCCTGCTGCGCCGCAAGGGCGGGGTCCCGCTCGTGCTCGGCCTGGCCCTCGGCGGCGGCCTGGGCTCGCTGATCGCCTGGTGGATCGGGACGCACTTCGGACCCACCGCCGACGTCGTCGCCCACGCGAAGGCCGTCGGCCCGAACGTCACCTTCGAGGCTCCGCTCGAACTCAACTTCGCGGCCGCCGCGATGCTGGCCTGGCCGCTCGCCGCGATGATCGTGCACCTGGCCCTCACGGCCGTCTTCGGCCCCCGCGACCCGGAACCGGAGCCCTGGGGACAGCCGAAGCCGTACACGCAGGGGCCGGGCACGCACTGACGGCGAGGCCTCCGTGCGCGCCCCGGCCCGTGCGGACCGCCCTCGCGGAGGCCGCGCCCGGTGTCAGGCGCGGCCGATGGGGGCCACGACCGCCGAGGTGAGCGCCGCCAGGTCCGCGGGGGAGAGCTCCACCTCCAGGCCCCGGCGGCCCGCCGAGATGCACACGGTCGCGTGGTCCGAGGCCGAGGAGTCGAGCACGGTACGGAGCCGCTTGCGCTGGCCCAGCGGGGAGATCCCGCCCCGGACGTACCCCGTGGTGCGCTCCGCCGCCGCCGGGTCGGCCATCGCGGCCCGCTTCCCGCCGACCGCCGAGGCCAGCGCCTTCAGGTCCAGCTGGCCCGCCACCGGGACCACCGCGACCGTCAGCTCGCCGTCGACGTCCGCGACCAGCGTCTTGAAGACCCGGTCGGGGGAGACGCCCAGCGCCTCCGCCGCCTCCTCGCCGTACGAGGGGGAGGCCGGGTCGTGCTCGTACGCGTGCAGCGTGAACGGCGTGCCGGCCGCCGTCAGGGCCACCGTCGCCGGCGTGCCGCCGTTGTTCTTCTTCTGCTTCTTCGCCACGGGCTCTTCCTCGGCTCGGTCGGCCCGGCGGGGCCGGGGTCAGTTCGGGTACGTCGGGGCCTGCGTCAGGTCCACCACCGGCAGCGACGGAAGATGCCGCAGCACCGCGGTCTCCGCGCGCAGCAGCGTCAGCTCCTCGCGCAGCCGGGTCGCCGTGTCCGGCGCCTGCAGCAGCCGCTGCTTCGACGGGGTGTCGAGCACCGCCGCCGCCGCGACCAGGTACGACACGACGGAGGGCTCGTCCGGCAGCTCGCTGGTCGTCAGCGAACGCTCACGGGCCCCCGCGAGGCGCTTCTGGTAGCTGCGGAACGCCCGCAGCACGCCCTCGGCGAGCGTGCCCGCCTCCTCGCCCTGCTCCTCGGGGATCTCCTCGACCTCGGCCGTCAGGAACGGCCCGGACGCGTCGACGGACAGCAGCTTCACCCGGGTCGTACCGGTGGCCATCACCTCGAAGCTGCCGTCGGCGCGCTCCCGGATCGACGCCGCGTCGGCGATGCAGCCGACGCGGTGGAAGGACTGGATGGGATCGGAGCCGAAGCCCGCCGCCGGGCCCTTCTCCGGCAGCGCCGTCTGGTCCGGCATGCCCGGAGCCGTCGGCGCGACCTCACGGCCGTCGCGGATCGCGACGACGGCGAAGCGGCGCGGCTCCGCGTCGTCGAGGGCGAGCAGCTCGCGCATCATGGCGCGATAACGCTCCTCGAAGACGTTCAGCGGCAGCACGAGGCCGGGGAACAGCACCGCGTTGAGCGGGAAGAGAGGCAGGCGAGCGGTGGTCACAGCCGCTTAGCCTAATGGCCGCCGGGCCCGTCCCGTCCGGCCCGTCCACGACCGGTGTCCCGCAGCGGCGTCCGGCGGGCCAGTTCGCCCCGCACCCGGTCCCGCGCGGCCAGGAACCGGAGGAGGGGGTCCCCCCTGCCCGGGCGAAGCCGAGGGCCCGGGGGAGGATCCTCCGACACGGCGTCCCGCGCGGCACCCCAGGGGAACGAGGTCGCGAACGCGCCGGTCCGCCCGAACTCCTCCCACGCCTCCTCCCAGCGCCCCCGCTCCACCAGCACGTACGCGAGCAGGTTGCGGACCTCGGCCGGCCACGGGTCGCCCGGGGGGAACGCCGCCGACAGGGCCAGGGCGTCGGCCACCGCCCGGTCGACCCGGTCGGCGGGCACGGACCCGTCGGGACCCGGCGGCACCCGGAGCCCGTCGTAGGCCGCGCGGACCGGCAGCGCCCGGACGAGCGAGTCCGCCGCCGAGTCCTCGGCGGCCTGCTCGGCGAAGTCGAAGGCGGCACGGTGCGAGCCGTACCACTGCGCGGAGAGGTACTTCAGCGCGGCGACATGGCAGCCGTAGTGGTGCGGGGAGCGGCGCACGGCCTGCTCCCACAGCGACTCGAAGACCGCGTGCCCGGCGTGCGCCCCGCGCGCGTGGTCCAGGGCGAGACGCCACGGCACCGGGTCGTGCGGGGCCTCCCCGGCGACCTCCCGCACCAGCGGGGCGAGCTCGCGCAGCCGCTCGGCCCGCGCCGGCGACTCCCAGGCCCGGCGGACGGCGAGCTGCGCCATGACGAGGAGGGCGTCGGGATCGCCGGGCGTCGCGGAGAGCCACCCGGTGAGCCAGTCGCCCCTGCCGTGCGCGAAGGTGGCGAGCCGGGTGACGTACCGGTCGCGGTCCTCCCACTCGCCGGCGTCCCGGGTGGTGGCGAGCAGCTTCGCCGCGGGCTCCGGGTCGCCGAGCGCGGCGGCGACCAGGGCGGGGGCGAGCCGCTCGTCCGGGGCGTCGAGCAGCACGTCGTCGTCCGGCACGAGCGCCGCGGCGAGCCGTGGTGCGTGCCGGACCGAGCGGACGGCGCCGAGCAGGGCGCGGAGCATGGACATGGTGCTGTGCATTGTCCCCCGCCGCAGCCCTCCCCGGCAGCCGCGTCACGAGGCCGCGACAGCACCCTCACCTCGCGGTGACACCGCTTTCACTCCGCCGCACCCGGGGCCGCCGTCCTCACCCCCTGCGCAGCAGCCGGGTCGCGCCCGCCGCGACCGTCGTCGCCAGGATCCAGCCGAGGAGGATCAGCACCGCCGCCACCCACTGCCAGATGCCCTCCAGGCGCCAGTAGCCGTCCTGGCCGAGGGTGATCACGGGCAGCAGCAGGTCGAGCGCGTACAGCGTGCCGTTCCACTCGGGCCCCTCGTCCGCCTTCATCGGTATCGGGCGGTAGTGGGAGAAGACCACCGTGCCCGCCGCCCACAGCACGGCCATCCACAGCGCGGCCCGGCCCGGCCGGTAGCCGTACGCCACGGTCCAGTCCTGGACGTAGCCCCACAGCTTCCCCGCGATCGGCAGGGTCTCCCGTCTGCGCCGCTGCTTGGCGAGCAGCACTTCGCGGGCGTCCGCGTCCTCGCCGCTGTTCCGCAGGACCGTCGCCAGGCGCTCGTACGGCTCGGGGGCGTACTCCGGGGTCGCCGCCGCCACCCACTCCAGGCGCCGGGCCAGCGGGAAGTGGCCGTACGGCACGAGGTTCTCGTAGGCGAAGCCGCCCATCGCGAGCCCGCCGGGCCCCGGCCAGCTGGTCGACAGGTCGATCAGGGTGACGACCTTCGCGCCGTTCAGCACGACGCGCCCCTCCTCCGGGCGCTCGCCGTTGAACCGCAGCTCCGGGGTCACGATCCGGCGCAGCGACAGCTCGTCCCGCCGGGCGCCGTTCAGCAGGAAACGGGCGCTGTGCAGGTCGACCGCGTCCCCGAACCGGCCGTCGTCGAGCCGCACCCCGCCGTGGCACTCCACGGGCTTGCGCCGGGTGCCCTGGGCGGGCGTGACACCGTACGGCGGGGTGGCCGTGGAGCCGCCCCGGGTCTCCCGGCCCTCGTACACCCAGGCGGCGTTCAGATAGAGCGAGCGCTCCACCGTCAGCTGCGGCGCGTTCAGCGCGCGGCGGCCCTGCGCCCCGCGCAGCACACTGCCCCGCAGGCTGAGCGAGACCCCGACCTTCGCCCCGCGCAGGCTCAGCTCCCCGTGCGTCTCGATCAGCTCGGCCTGGAGGTCCTGGGCGACCACCATCCCGTCGGCCGTGATCGCCCGCCCCCTCCGGTCCGGCCACACCTGGATCTGGTTGATCAGCAGGTCCGTGCCGATCTGGGCGTCCGTCAGCCGGATGCCCCGCCGCACCCGGCAGCGCGGCAGGTGCAGGTCCCCCTCCGTGTGCAGCCGGGCCGCCTCCAGGCGCGGCAGCGCGCACTCCACCATCCGCAGGGTGCCGAACCGGGCCTCGGGCAGCACGACCTCGCCGTCGAACCGGCAGCTGTGCAGCTCCACGTACGGCCCTATCGTCCCGCCCGCCAGGTTCAGCACGCCGGTGATCCTGACCCCGCGCAGCTTCAGCGCGGCCACCCGCCCCGACCGGGCCGGCGGCCCGTCGAGCAGCAGCAGCGCCACCACGTCGGCGCGGACGCTCCGCTCCTCCCCCCATTCCCTCGCCCCGAAGGGGTCGTCCCGCTCCGCGATCCCCTCCGTCAGATCGCAGGTCCTGCCGATCCGGAACGCCCGCCACACGGCCCGCTCCGGGCCCGTGAGACCGTCCGGCATCCCGTCCTCGTGCGGCTCGGTCACTGCCGCCCCCTCGCTTTCCACGTCCGCTCCCACGATTCCGCTTTCCGGGATTCGTGGATTCGTACAGCCGTTCTTTCCCGCTGAGTGACGGGCTGAACGCTAACGGTCAGCCGTGGCGACAAGACGCCACTGTGACGCGTATCAGTCACCGATTGGCATGTATCAGCTGTTGATACGGACGACCGGCGTTGTAGGCCGTCTGCGAGAATTGACCCGTGATCTCTCGAATCGATCTGCGCGGTGAGACCCTGCCCGAGGGTTCCGCCCTGCGCGACCTGCTGCCCCGTGCCGAGTTCGACGTGGAAGCCGCCCTGGAGAAGGTGCGGCCGATCTGCGAGGACGTCCGGCATCATGGCGCAGCGGCGGTGATCGACTACGGGGAGAAATTCGACGGCGTCCGCGTCCCGAGCCTCCGCGTCCCCGCCGAGGCGATCGCCCGCGCCCTCGACGAGCTCGACCCGGCCGTCCGCGCCGCACTGGAGGAGTCCATCCGGCGCGCCCGCATGGTCCACCGCGACCAGCGCCGCACCACCCACACCACCCAGGTCGTCCCCGGCGGCACCGTCACCGAGAAGTGGATCCCGGTCGAGCGCGTCGGCCTGTACGTGCCGGGCGGCCGCGCCGTCTACCCGTCCTCCGTCGTGATGAACGTCGTCCCGGCCCAGGAGGCCGGTGTCGAGGGCCTGGCCGTCGCCTCGCCCCCGCAGAAGGAGTTCGGCGGTCTGCCGCACCCGACGATCCTGGCCGCCTGCGCCCTCCTCGGCGTCGACGAGGTCTACGCCGCCGGCGGCGCCCAGGCCATCGCCATGTTCGCGTACGGAACGGCCGACAACGCAGACACCGCCGACGAGCCCGGCTGCGCCCCCGTCAACCTGGTCACCGGCCCCGGCAACATCTACGTGGCCGCCGCCAAGCGCCTCCTCAAGGGCCGCATCGGCATCGACGCCGAGGCCGGCCCGACGGAGATCGCGATCCTCGCGGACTCCACCGCCGACCCCGTGCACGTCGCCGCCGACCTCATCAGCCAGGCCGAGCACGACCCGATGGCCGCCTCCGTCCTCGTCACCGACTCGGACGAGTTGGCCGCCGCCACCGAGGCCGAGCTGAAGACCCAGGTCGCCGCCTCCAAGCACGTCGACGACCGGATCGTCCCGGCCCTGGCCGGCCGCCAGTCCGCGATCGTCCTCGTCCGCGACCTCGCCGACGGCCTCAAGGTCGTCGACGCGTACGGCGCCGAGCACCTGGAGATCCAGACCGCCGACGCCGCCGCCGTCGCCGACCGCGTCCGCAACGCCGGCGCGATCTTCGTCGGCCCCTGGGCGCCGGTCTCGCTCGGCGACTACTGCGCCGGCTCCAACCACGTCCTGCCCACCGGCGGCTGCGCCTGCCACTCCTCGGGCCTCTCCGTGCAGTCCTTCCTGCGCGGCGTGCACATCGTGGACTACACGCGCGACGCCCTCGCCGACGTGGCCCACCACGTGGTGACCCTCGCCGAGGCCGAGGACCTCCCGGCCCACGGCGCGGCGATCAAGGCCCGTTTCGGTTGGAAGGTGCCACAGAGCAAGTGAGCAAGATCAAGATCGACGACCTGCCCGTCCGGGACGAGCTGCGCGGCAAGTCCCCCTACGGCGCGCCCCAGCTCGACGTCCCCGTCCAGCTGAACACCAACGAGAACCCCTACCCGCTGCCCGAGCCCCTGGTGGCCCGGATCGCGGAGCGGGTCGCCGAGGCCGCCCGCGGCCTCAACCGCTACCCCGACCGGGACGCGATCGAGCTCCGCACCGAGCTCGCCGCCTACCTCACCCGCACCGGCGGGCACCGCGTCGGCGTCGAGAACGTCTGGGCGGCCAACGGCTCCAACGAGGTCCTCCAGCAGCTGTTGCAGACCTTCGGCGGCCCCGGCCGCACCGCGATCGGCTTCGAGCCCTCGTACTCGATGCACGCGCTGATCGCCCGCGGCACCGGCACCGGCTGGATCTCCGGACCGCGCAACGAGGACTTCTCGATCGACGTCGAGGCGGCCGTCCAGGCCATCGCGGAGAACGCGCCGGACGTCGTCTTCGTCGTCTCGCCCAACAACCCCACCGGCACCGCGGTCGAGGCGAGCACCGTCCTCGCCCTGTACGAGGCGGCCCAGGCGGCCAAGCCCTCGATGGTGGTCGTGGACGAGGCGTACGTGGAGTTCAGCCACCGCGACTCGCTGCTGCCGCTCCTGGAGGGCCGCCCGCACCTGGTGATCTCCCGGACGATGTCCAAGGCCTTCGGCGCCGCCGGGCTCCGCCTCGGCTACCTCGCCGCCCACCCGGCCGTGGTCGACGCCGTGCAGCTGGTCCGGCTGCCGTACCACCTCTCGGCCGTCACCCAGGCCACCGCCCTCGCCGCCCTTGAGCACACCGACACCCTCCTCGGGTACGTCGAGCAGCTCAAGGCCGAGCGCGACCGGCTCGTCACCGAGCTGCGCGCCCTGGGCTGCGAGGTCACCGAGTCCGACGCCAACTTCGTGCAGTTCGGGAGGTTCCCCGACCCGCACGAGGCCTGGCAGAAGATCCTCGACCGGGGCGTCCTGGTCCGGGACAACGGCGTACCGGGATGGCTGCGGGTCACCGCCGGCACCCCCGAAGAGAACGACGCGTTCCTCGACGCGGTCCGTGAACTGATGAAGGAGCAGGAACGATGAGCCGCGTAGGCCGCGTTGAGCGCACCACCAAGGAGACCTCGGTCGTCGTCGAGATCGACCTCGACGGCACCGGAAAGGTCGACGTGTCGACCGGGGTCGGCTTCTACGACCACATGCTCGACCAGCTCGGCCGGCACGGCCTCTTCGACCTGACCGTCAAGACCGACGGCGACCTGCACATCGACTCGCACCACACCATCGAGGACACCGCCCTCGCCCTCGGCGCCGCCTTCAAGCAGGCCCTCGGCGACAAGGTCGGCATCTACCGCTTCGGCAACTGCACCGTCCCGCTGGACGAGTCGCTCGCCCAGGTCACCGTCGACCTCTCCGGCCGCCCGTACCTCGTGCACACCGAGCCCGAGAACATGGCGCCGATGATCGGCTCGTACGACACGACGATGACCCGGCACATCCTGGAGTCCTTCGTCGCCCAGGCGCAGATCGCGCTGCACGTCCACGTGCCGTACGGCCGCAACGCCCACCACATCGTGGAGTGCCAGTTCAAGGCCCTGGCCCGCGCTCTGCGCTACGCCTCCGAGCGCGACCCGCGCGCCGCCGGAATCCTCCCCTCCACGAAGGGCGCGCTCTAGTCGTGAACGGCCTCTCCACCATCCTGATCCTCGTCGGGCTCTTCCTGCTCGGCGGCATCTACTCCTTCGTCAAGCAGCAGATGCCCAAGGGCCTCATCGTGCTGCTCTCCATCGGCGCCGCGATGTGTCTCTCCGCCGGCGTGCTGCGTCTGGACGTGTGGTCATGAGCACGAGCTCCCCGAAGAAGGTCGTCGTCTTCGACTACGGCTTCGGCAACGTGCGCTCCGCCGAGCGCGCGCTCGCCCGGGTCGGCGCGGACGTCGAGATCACCCGCGACTACGACACGGCCATGAACGCCGACGGGCTGCTCGTCCCCGGCGTCGGCGCCTTCTCCGCCTGCATGAAGGGCCTCAGGGAGGCCCGCGGCGACTGGATCGTCGGCCGCCGGCTCTCCGGCGGACGCCCGGTCATGGGCATCTGCGTCGGCATGCAGATCCTCTTCGCCGAGGGCATCGAGCACGGCGTGGAGACCGAGGGCCTCGACGAGTGGCCCGGCAGGGTCGAGCCGCTGAACGCCCCCGTCGTCCCCCACATGGGCTGGAACACGGTCGACGCGCCCGCCGACACACAGCTGTTCGCGGGGCTCGACGCCGACGCCCGGTACTACTTCGTGCACTCCTACGCGGTGCGCGAGTGGACCCTGGAGGTCGGCAACCCCAACATCCGCGCCCCCAAGGTCACCTGGGCCACCCACGGCGAGCCCTTCGTCGCCGCCGTGGAGAACGGCGCCCTGTGGGCCACCCAGTTCCACCCCGAGAAGTCCGGCGACGCCGGAGCCCAGCTCCTCACCAACTGGATCGGAACCCTGTGAGCACTCTCGAACTCCTCCCCGCCGTCGACGTCCGCGACGGCCAGGCCGTCCGGCTCGTCCACGGCGAGTCCGGCAGCGAGACCTCCTACGGCTCCCCGCTGGAGGCCGCCCTGGCCTGGCAGCGCGCCGGGGCCGAGTGGCTCCACCTGGTCGACCTGGACGCCGCCTTCGGCACCGGCGACAACCGCGACCTGGTCCGCGAGGTCACCGAGGCCATGGACATCAAGGTCGAGCTCTCCGGCGGCATCCGCGACGACGCCTCGCTCGCCGCCGCCCTCGCCACCGGCTGCACCCGCGTCAACCTCGGCACCGCCGCCCTGGAGACCCCCGAGTGGGTCGCCAAGGTCATCGCCGAGTTCGGCGACAAGATCGCCGTCGGCCTCGACGTCCGCGGCACGACCCTGCGCGGCCGCGGCTGGACCCGCGACGGCGGCGACCTGTACGAGACGCTGGCCCGCCTCGACTCCGAGGGCTGCTCCCGTTACGTCGTCACCGACATCGCCAAGGACGGCACCCTCCAGGGCCCCAACCTGGAGCTCCTGAAGAACGTCTGCGCGGCCACCGACAGGCCCGTCGTCGCCTCCGGCGGCGTGTCCTCCCTGGACGACCTGCGGGCCCTGTCCGGCCTGGTCCCGCTGGGCGTCGAGGGCGCGATCGTCGGCAAGGCGCTGTACGCCAAGGCCTTCACCCTCGAAGAGGCGCTCGCGGCGGTGGCGTCGGCATGAGCGTGCGCAAGGTCGTGACCGGCGCTCCCTGGGAGGAGCAGTTCGGCTACTCCCGCGCGGTCGAGCTGCCCAACGGGACCGTCCTGGTCGCCGGCTGTACGTCCGTGATCGGCGGCGCGATCGCCGACGGCGGCCCGTACGAGCAGGCCATCAACTCCTTCAACGTGGCCTTCGACGCCCTGAAGCAGCTGAACCTCGGCCCCGAGGACGTCGTCCGGACCCGGATGTACATCACCCACGCCCGGGACGTGGAGGAGGTCGGCCGCGCCCACAAGGAGCTGTTCGACGCCGTCCGCCCCGCCGCTTCGATGATCATCGTCTCCGGCTTCGTCGACCCCCGCCTGGTGGTCGAGGTCGAGGTCGAGGCCTACAGGAGTGATGCGGCATGAGCCTCGCCGTACGCGTGATCCCCTGCCTGGACGTGGACAACGGCCGGGTCGTCAAGGGCGTCAACTTCCAGAACCTGCGCGACGCGGGCGACCCCGTCGAGATGGCCAAGCTGTACGACGCCGAGGGCGCCGACGAGCTGACCTTCCTCGACATCACCGCCTCCTCCGGCAACCGGGAGACCACCTACGACGTGGTGCGCCGCACCGCCGAGCAGGTCTTCATCCCGCTCACGGTCGGCGGCGGCGTCCGCTCGGCCGAGGACGTCGACAAGCTGCTGCGGGCCGGCGCCGACAAGGTGGGCGTCAACACCGCCGCGATCGAGCGCCCCGAGCTGATCCGGGAGATCGCGGAGCGCTTCGGCCGCCAGGTCCTCGTCCTGTCGGTCGACGCCCGCCGCACCTCCACCGGCTCCTTCGAGGTGACGACGCACGGCGGCCGCAAGGGCACCGGCATCGACGCCGTCGAGTGGGCGCACCGGGCCGCCGAGCTCGGCGCGGGGGAGATCCTGCTCAACTCGATGGACGCCGACGGCACGAAGGACGGCTACGACACCGAGATGATCGCGGCCGTGCGCAAGCACGTGACGGTCCCGGTGATCGCCTCCGGCGGCGCCGGCAAGCTCGCCGACTTCCCGCCGGCCGTGGCGGCGGGCGCGGACGCGGTGCTCGCGGCCTCCGTCTTCCACTTCGGCGATCTGCGGATCTCGCAGGTCAAGGACACGCTGCGGGAAGCCGGTCACCCGGTCCGCTGAGTCGTCGTTCCGCTGGGGAGAAGGGCCCCTTCGGGGGCCCTTCTTCGTGCCCGGATGCGCAGGATCAGTTGCGCAATTTTCATTGCGCAAGTTTTCTTTCGCGTCTAGGGTCGGTGTCATGACCTCGTCGGAGAACCGCCGGATCACCGATCTCGGCACCCTCAAAGCCATCTCGCACCCGCTGCGCATGCGCCTCTACCGCGCCCTCTTCGTGGCCCGCACCGCCACCGCGTCCCAGCTCGCCGAGCAGGTCGACGAGGCCGTCTCCCTCGTCAGCTACCACCTGCGCAAGCTCGCCGAGCACGGCCTCATCGAGGAGGCGGAGACGCAGTCGTCGGACGGGCGGGAGCGGTGGTGGCAGCCGAGCTCGTACGGGTTCAGCGTCCAGGAGGAGGACCTCCGTGACGCCCCCGAGCTGCTCGCCGCGAGCGCCACCCTCGGCCGCACGATCAACCAGCAGCGCGCCGAACTGCACAGCCGCTTCCTCGACGAGCGGCTCACCTGGTCCAGCGAGTGGCGCGCCGCCTCCGTCAGCTCCGAATGGCTGCCCCGGCTCACCGCCGCCGAACTCACCGCCCTCGGCGGGGAGCTCGAAGCCGTCCTCCAGAAGTACGACCAGCGGGCCCGCGCCGCCGAAGAGGCCGGCGACACCGAGGGCCGCGAGAACGTCGCCGTCCACCTCCACGCGTTCCCCTACCACTCGTGACGGCCACCGTCGTCGCGCCGACGGCCGTCCCCGCCCATCGCAGCCCCCAGGTCCTGCGCTGGCTCGGCGCCTACACCGCCTCCACGCTCGGCGACAGCGTCTACCACCTGGCCCTCTCCTGGACCGCCGTCAGCAGCGGCACCCCCGCCCAGGCCGGACTCGTCATGGCCGTCTCCGCCGTGCCCCGCGCGCTGCTCATGCTCGGCGGGGGAGTCATCGCCGACCGCCTCGGCCCGCGCCGGGTCGTCATCGCCTCCGACACCGTCCGCGCCCTGGTCGTCCTCGGCCTGGCCGCGACCCTGTTCCTCGCCTCGCCGGGCCTGTGGATCCTCGCCGCGGTCGCCCTCGTCTTCGGCGTCGTCGACGCCCTCTTCCTGCCCGCCGTCGGCGCCCTGCCGCCCCGCGTCGCCGACCGCGACCAGCTCGCCCGCGTCCAGGGGATGCGCGGCCTCTCGTACCGCCTCGGCGCCGTCCTCGGCGGCCCGCTCGGCGGCCTCGCCGTCGCCCTCGGCGGCACGGCCGGCGCCTTCGGCGTCGCCGGAGTGCTCTTCACCCTCTCGATCCCCCTGCTGAGCACCCTCCGCCTCCGGTCGCTGCCCGCCGAGGACGAGGCCCGCGACGGCACCGCCCTGCGCGACCTCGCCGACGGCCTGCGCTACCTGCGCGGACACCACGTCCTCGGCCCGCTGATGATCGTCGTGCTCCTCAGCGACCTCGGCTTCGCCGGCCCCTTCAACGTCGGCCTCGCCCTCCTCGCCGACCAGCGCGGCTGGGGAGCCTCCGGCATCGGCTGGATCCTCGCCGGCTTCGGCACGGGCGCCGGCGCCGCCTCGCTGCTCCTGACCGTCTGGGGACGCGTCCCACGCGCCGGAGCCGTCAGCGGCTGGACCATGACGGTGGGCGCCGTCTGCATCGGCGCCCTCGGCGTCACCTCGTACCTGCCCGTCGCGGTCGCCGTCGCCCTCTCCGTCGGCCTGCTCGCCGGACTCTCCGGCGCGCTGTGCAACGCCCTCGTCCAGACCGAGTGCGACCCCGCCTACCTCGGCCGCGTCAGCGCCGTCTCCAGCCTGCTCTCGCTCGGCATCGCACCGCTCAGCTTCCCCCTCACGGGCGCGGCGATCGAACTGTGGGGCCTCGGCCCGGTGTACGCCGTGAGCGCGGCCGTCTGCGGCCTCGCGGGCGTCTACATGCTCCTCGTCACCGCCGTACGCCGGGCCGAACTGCCCCGCTAGGGGGACGGGGTCAGAGCCCCAGCTGCTTCGTCTCCCGCAGCCGCTCGATCGCCTCCGGCTCGCCGTCGAGGGCCACCTTCGCCGAGTCCTGGCGGCCGTACAGGTACATCACCAGCTCGCCCGGCTCCCCGGAGGCCGTCACCACCGGGGTGCCGCGGTGGGCGACCGCCGTCTGGCCGTTCGGGCGACGCAGGACCAGGCCGACCGGCGCCTTCCGGCCGAGCAGCCGGGCCATCCGCTCCAGGCGCGACCACAGCGCGTCCGCGAAGACCGGGTCCAGCTCGCGGGCCGACCAGTCGGGCTGCGCCCGGCGCACGTCCTCCGCGTGCACGTAGAACTCGACGACGTTCGCCCCCTCGTCCACCTGCTTGATGGTGAACGGCGAGAACCGCGGCGGACCCGTACGGATCAGCCGGATCAGCTCCTCGTACGGCTTGTCGGCGAACTCCTGCTGCACCCGGTCGAGCCGCTCCTTCAGCGCCGGTACGAGGTTCCCCGCCGCCGCGTCCGGACGCCGCTCCCGCACCACCACATGGGCCGCCAGGTCCCGGGTCCGCCAGCCCTCGCAGAGCGTCGGCGCGTCCGGTCCCGCCGCCTCCAACAGATCCGCGAGCAGAAGCCGTTCACGTTTCGCATGGGTCGACATGCCCGCCAGCGTACGGCGGATGCGGGACGTCCGCCCAGTGGACGCCACGCCGGACACCACCCCCGAGCGCGGCACAATGGGCCCCATGAGCACGCCCCGGACCCCCAGCGACCTCGACCCCGCCATCGCCGCCCGCCTCAAGCGCAGCGCCGACGGGCTCGTCCCCGCCATCGCCCAGCAGTACGACACCGGCGAGGTGCTGATGCTCGGCTGGATGGACGACGAGGCCCTCCACCGCACCCTCACCACCGGCCGCTGCACCTACTGGTCCCGCAGCCGGAACGAGTACTGGGTCAAGGGCGACACCTCCGGGCACGTCCAGCACGTCAGGTCCGTCGCCCTCGACTGCGACGCCGACACCCTCCTCGTCAAGGTCGACCAGGTCGGCGCCGCCTGCCACACCGGCACCCGCACCTGCTTCGACACCGACGTGCTCCCCGTATCCCAGTAAGGTCCCGTGCCATGGATCTCGAGACGTTCCGCAAGCTGGCGGCCGACCGCCGCGTCATCCCCGTCAGCCGCAGGCTCCTCGCGGACGGCGACACCCCGGTCGGGCTCTACCGCAAGCTCGCCGCCGAACGCCCCGGCACCTTCCTCCTCGAATCGGCGGAGAACGGCCGCAGCTGGTCCCGCTACTCCTTCATCGGAGTCCGCAGCGACGCGACCCTGACGGTGAAGGACGGACAGGCGCACTGGCTCGGCACCCCGCCCGTCGGCGTCCCCACGGACGGCGACCCGCTCGCCGCCCTGCGCGCCACCGTCGAGACCCTCCACACCCCGCGCGACCTCGCTTCCGGGATGCCCCCGTTCACCGGCGGCATGGTCGGCTACCTCGGCTACGACATCGTCCGCCGCCTGGAGAAGATCGGCGAGCACGGCCGCGACGACCTGAAGCTCCCCGAGCTCACCATGCTCCTCACCAGCGACCTCGCCGTCCTCGACCACTGGGACGGCTCGGTCCTCCTGATCGCCAACGCGATCAACCACAACGACCTGGAGACCGGCGTCGACGAGGCGTACGCGCACGCCGTCGCCCGCCTCGACGCCATGGAGGCCGACCTGGCCCGCCCGGTCGCGACCGCCCCCGCCTCCCTCCCCGCCTCCGAACTCCCCGAGTTCTCCGCCCTCTGGGGCGGCCGGGCCTACCAGGACGCCGTCGAGGACATCAAGGAGCGCATCCGCGCCGGCGAGGCCTTCCAGGTCGTGCCCTCGCAGCGCTTCGAGACCCCCTGCACCGCCTCCGCGCTCGACGTGTACCGGGTCCTGCGGGCCACCAACCCCTCCCCGTACATGTACCTCTTCCGCTTCGAGAACGGCTTCGACGTCGTCGGCTCCTCGCCCGAGGCCCTCGTCAAGGTCGAGGACGGGCGCGCGATGCTCCACCCCATCGCCGGCACCCGGCACCGCGGCGCCACCCCGCAGGAGGACCACGACCTCGCCGAGGAGCTGCTCGCCGACCCCAAGGAGCGCGCCGAGCACCTCATGCTCGTCGACCTCGGCCGCAACGACCTCGGCCGGGTCTGCACGCCCGGCTCCGTCGAGGTCGTCGACTTCATGTCGATCGAGCGCTACTCGCACGTCATGCACATCGTCTCCACCGTCACCGGCGAGGTCGCCGAGGGCCGCACCGCCTTCGACGTCCTCACCGCCTGCTTCCCCGCCGGCACGCTCTCCGGCGCGCCCAAGCCCCGCGCCATGCAGATCATCGAGGAGCTCGAACCCTCCCGGCGCGGCCTCTACGGCGGATGTGTCGGTTATCTCGATTTCGCCGGAGACGCGGACACCGCCATCGCCATCCGCACCGCCCTGCTCCGGGACGGAACGGCGTACGTGCAGGCCGGAGCGGGCGTCGTCGCCGACTCCGACCCGGTCGCCGAGGACAACGAGTGCCGCAACAAGGCCGCGGCCGTCCTCCGCGCCGTACACACCGCCAACCGGATGAACGACAACTGAGGACGTAGGGGATAGTGGGGTACGTGAGTGCCGTACCCGTACCCCAGCCCCGGGCCGCCCGCGCGGCCGTCCCCACCGGCGGCCGCCGCAGCCTGGCCGCGGCCCTCCTCCTCGGCGCCCTCGGCGCCACCGTCGTCCTGCTCTCCGCGGGCCAGATCTGGGCGGAGGGCACCGCGTCCGTCGGCGGCGGCACCGTCCCCGTCGAGGCCGACGGCGGCACCGTCACCGGCGTGCCCACCGCCCTCGCGATCGTCGGCCTCGCCGCGCTCTTCGCCGTCTTCGCCGTCCGCCGCACCGGCCGCACGCTCGTCTCCGCGCTCCTCGCGCTGAGCGGCGCGGGCGCCGCGCTCGCCGCGCTCCTCGGCGCCTCCGACAGCGCCGCGCTCGACGCCGAGGCCGCCCGGATCAGCGGCGACACCGCCGCGGCCGTCGCGCACCTCACCCACACCGTCTGGCCGTACGTGACCGCCGCGGGCGCCGTCCTCATCCTGCTCGCCGGCCTCTTCGCCCTCCGCTTCGGCAAGAACTGGCCGGCGATGGGAGGCCGCTACGAGCGCTCCGGCGCCCCGCGCGCCGGCCGCAAGGCCCCCACGACCGACCCGGACCGTCCGGAGGACCTGTGGAAGGCCCTGGACCGCGGCGAGGACCCCACACAGGGCGGCTGACCGCGACGCGTGATCGTCCCGGCACCCCCGATTCATCCTCGCGCGCCCGCGTGCGGGACAATGAGCGCCGAGTGTCCGCGCACGCGAGACCTCACCATCGAGCAACTGCAACGAGGAGCAACTCATGGCGGGCAGCGCCCACGGACACACCCCGGCCGCCTGGACCGGTGTCATCATCTCCTTCATCGGCTTCTGCATCGCCGGCGTCTTCATGGTGGCCGCCAACCTGCCCGGCTTCTGGGCCGGCGTGGGCGTCATCATCCTCGGCGGCATCGTGGGCGGCGGGATGAAGATCGCCGGCCTCGGCATGCCGAAGGACTCGGCCGACGTCGTCGCCGCCCGTGAGGCCGCGACCGAGACCGCCCGGGCCCGCGCCTGACGCGACACGACGCACCCGAGGGCGCGGTCCGGCAACGCCGGGCTGCGCCCTCGCGCGTCAAGGGCGACAATCACCGCGTGGACGCGCAGCCGACGGCCGAAGCCGTGACCGACGATTCCCTCACCCGCCCGGGTGAACGCCCCGCCCCGAATCCCACCGATCCGGACCCGACGGGGCCGAAGACCGCCGCGCCCCCGGCCGCCGCAGGGACGGCGGACGTCCAGGCCCTGCGGGCCGCGGCGCCTGCGGGGGCCGGCGCCTGGGGCGGGCCGTACGCGCCGGCGCCCGTACCGCCCGCGCCGCGGTCGCTCGTGCGGCGGCTCCTCACGCCCGTCGCGGTCCTCGGCGGGGTCGTCGCCGCGTTCGGGTACGTCGGGGCCGTCGATCCCAACGAGCCCGGGCACTACCCCGTCTGCCCGCTGCTGCGCTTCACCGGCGTCTACTGCCCCGGCTGCGGCGGGCTCCGCAGTGCGCACGCCGTCGCACACGGCGACCTCCCGGCCGCCCTCGGCGACAACGCCCTCGCCGTCGTCGGCTACGGGATCTTCGCCGTCGTCATGGCCGTATGGCTGATTCGCGCCGTCCGAGGCGTACCCATGCGCCTCACGATCTCCCCGCGGCTCTCGTGGGCCATCGGGGCCGTCCTCGTCCTCTTCACCCTGGTCCGGAACCTTCCCTTCGGCTCCGCCCTCGCTCCCTGAGCACCCCTCGGGAGTCCCAGCAGATGGGACGCGCCTCCGGCCGATGCGAATCCGGGGCCGTCCTGCGGATAGGATCGAAGTGGCTGAACCTGGTTCATCATCACCGTCCCGGAAGGGGGCCCCTCGCGTGAGTGTGCTCGACGAGATCATCGACGGCGTGCGCGCCGACCTCGCAGAGCGGCAGGCGCGGGTCACCCTCGACGAGCTCAAGGAGCGCGCCGCCAAGGCGCCGCAGGCCAAGGACGGCGTCGCCGCACTGCGCGGGGACGGCGTCAAGGTGATCTGCGAAGTGAAGCGCTCCAGCCCGTCCAAGGGCGCACTCGCCGCGATCGCCGACCCGGCGGGACTCGCCGCGGACTACGAGGCCGGCGGTGCCGCCGTCATCTCCGTGCTCACCGAGCAGCGCCGCTTCGGCGGCTCGCTCGCCGACCTGGAGGCCGTCCGCGCCCGGGTCGACATCCCCGTGCTGCGCAAGGACTTCATCGTCACCGCGTACCAGCTCTGGGAAGCGCGGGCGTACGGGGCGGATCTCGCCCTCCTCATCGTCGCCGCCCTGGAGCAGGAGGCGCTGGTCTCCCTCATCGAGCGTGCCGAGTCCATCGGTCTCACCCCGCTGGTCGAGGTCCACGACGAGGAGGAGGTCGAGCGCGCCGTCGAGGCGGGCGCCCGCATCATCGGCGTCAACGCGCGCAACCTCAAGACCCTCAAGGTCGACCGCTCCACCTTCGAGCGCGTCGCCCCCGAGATCCCCGCGCACATCGTCAAGGTCGCCGAGTCCGGCGTCCGCGGCCCGCACGACCTCATCGCCTACGCCAACGCGGGCGCCGACGCGGTCCTCGTCGGCGAGTCCCTCGTCACCGGCCGCGACCCGAAGGCCGCCGTCGCCGACCTCGTCGCCGCCGGCGCGCACCCGGCCCTCCGCCACGGCCGGAGCTGACCGGATCATGACCCCCGTCCGCGCCACGCCGACCGCCCTGGGCTCCGCCCCGGGCGGCTCGGTCGTGCCCGCGGACGCCTCGGGCCGTCGCGGCCGGCTCCGTACCGCCGCGGCCCCCGTCTCCAAGCACGCGCCGCTGGCCAGGGGCTGCCGCCCGCGTGGCTGCCGCGCGCCCGCCCGCCGTGTCCACGGCCGCCGGGTCCGCTACGTCATCGGCTCCGAGCCGGGACAGGTCAACGGCATGCGATGGCGCCCGCGCCTCGCGCGCACTTTCACGTAGAGCAACGCCTGGCCCTTCAGGCCCTGGCCCTTCGGCCCCCCGTTGTGGGCATTCGTTCCGCTGGGGCGGAACGGGTGGGCACAACGGACGGCGCCCCTGCCGGCGCCAGAGGCTTCCGAGCTGAACCCGCACCCCGTGCACGGCGCACTGGCGGTGCGGGTCCAGGCGCGGGACGCGGAGGCGCCGCTGGGGGCGCCGTCCCGTGTGCCCACCCTCCCCCGAGCTCTCGGCTTCGCTCGAGCAGGGGGGACCCCCTCGCCCTGCGGGACGATTGCCCACACGGGGGTGGCCACGTTGCCGTACGTGCAGGGATCGCGCGCATAACGTGACCATCAACCCCACGTATCCCGGGGCACCGCCCCGCGAGGAGCGCATCCGCATGTCCAGCGAGTTCTTCATCCCGGACCTGGAAGGCCAGGTCCCCAGCCCGGAGGGCTACTTCGGCGCCTACGGCGGCAAGTTCATCCCGGAGGCCCTCGTCGCCGCCGTCGACGAGGTCGCCGTCGAGTACGACAAGGCCAAGGCCGACCCCGAGTTCGCCCGCGAGCTCAACGACCTGATGGTCAACTACACCGGCCGCCCCAGCGCCCTCACCGAGGTGCCGCGGTTCGCCGAGCACGCCGGCGGCGCCCGGATCTTCCTCAAGCGCGAGGACCTGAACCACACCGGTTCGCACAAGATCAACAATGTCCTCGGCCAGGCGCTGCTCACCAAGCGCATGGGCAAGACCCGCGTCATCGCCGAGACCGGCGCCGGCCAGCACGGCGTGGCCACGGCCACCGCCTGCGCCCTGTTCGGCCTCGAGTGCACCATCTACATGGGCGAGGTCGACACCCAGCGCCAGGCCCTCAACGTGGCCCGGATGCGGATGCTCGGCGCCGAGGTCGTCGCCGTGAAGTCCGGCAGCCGCACCCTCAAGGACGCCATCAACGAGGCCTTCCGCGACTGGGTCGCGAACGTGGACCGGACGCACTACCTCTTCGGCACGGTCGCGGGACCCCACCCCTTCCCGGCCATGGTCCGCGACTTCCACCGGGTCATCGGCGTCGAGGCCCGCCGCCAGATCCTGGAGCGCGCCGGGCGGCTGCCCGACGCGGCCATCGCCTGCGTCGGCGGCGGCTCCAACGCCATCGGCCTCTTCCACGCCTTCGTCCCGGACGCGGACGTGCGCCTGATCGGCTGCGAACCGGCCGGCCACGGCGTCGAGACCGGCGAGCACGCGGCCACCCTCACCGCCGGCGAGCCCGGCATCCTCCACGGGTCCCGCTCCTACGTCCTCCAGGACGAGGAGGGCCAGATCACCGAGCCGTACTCGATCTCGGCGGGCCTCGACTACCCGGGCATCGGCCCCGAGCACGCGTACCTGAAGGACAGCGGCCGCGGCGAGTACCGCGCCGTCACCGACGACGCCGCCATGCAGGCGCTGCGCCTGCTCTCCCGTACGGAGGGCATCATCCCGGCCATCGAGTCGGCGCACGCCCTCGCCGGGGCCCTGGAGGTCGGCAAGGAGCTCGGCAAGGACGCCCTGCTCCTGGTGAACCTCTCCGGGCGCGGCGACAAGGACATGGACACCGCCGCCCGCTACTTCGGGCTCTACGACAACGGCGCCGAGGGGGGCTCCAAGTGACCACCGGAAACATCCAGCTGCTGAGCGACACCCTCGCCAAGGCCAAGGCCGACAACCGGGCCGCGCTGATCGCGTACCTGCCGGCCGGCTTCCCGACCGTCGACGGCGGCATCGCCGCCATCAAGGCCGTCTTCGACGGCGGCGCCGACGTCGTCGAGGTCGGGCTCCCGCACAGCGACCCGGTCCTCGACGGGCCGGTCATCCAGACCGCCGACGACATCGCGCTGCGCGGCGGCGTGAAGATCGCCGACGTCATGCGGACGGTGAAGGAGGCCCACGCGGCCACCGGCAAGCCGGTCCTGGTCATGACGTACTGGAACCCGATCGACCGGTACGGCATCGAGCGCTTCACCGAGGAGCTCGCCGCGGCCGGCGGCGCGGGCTGCATCCTGCCCGACCTGCCGGTCCAGGAGTCCGCCGTCTGGCGCGAGCACGCCGACAAGCACGGTCTCGCGACCGTCTTCGTCGTCGCGCCCAGCAGCAAGGACGAGCGCCTCGCCACCATCACCGCGGCCGGCTCCGGCTTCGTCTACGCCGCCTCGCTCATGGGCGTCACCGGCACCCGCGAGTCGGTCGGCGAGTCGGCCGCCGACCTGGTCCGCCGCACCCGCGCCACCTCGGACCTGCCGGTGTGCGTCGGGCTCGGCGTCTCCAACGCCACGCAGGCGAAGGAGGTCGCCGGCTTCGCCGACGGCGTCATCGTCGGCTCCGCCTTCGTGCAGCGCCTCCTCGACGCCGACGGCGACGAGGCGGCCGGACTCGCCGCCGTAAGGGAACTGGCGGCCGAACTCGCCGAGGGCGTCCGCCGCGCTTCGTAACCCATTCGGGTGGATATGGGACCGGGGAGGCGCGGATGTGCCTCCCCGGTTCGTTGCCTGGGGCGTGAGCGAGAAGAACCGTGGTGACGGTAACCGGAGCGCGCGGGAGCGCCTTCAGCAGCAGCGCGAGCGCGACAAGGCCCGTGAGAAGCAGCGGCGCGTCCTGATCGTGTCGGCGGCGGTGGTCGGCGTCCTCGGCCTGGCCGCGGTCGTCGGAGTGATCGCCGCGGGTGGCGACGGCAACAGCGGATCCGACAAGGCGGGGCCGGTGGTCGCGCCGACCGGGGCGACCGAAGAGGACGGCAAGCCCGCCATCCCCACGGGCAAGGCGGACGCCCCGTCGACGCTCGCGGTCTGGGAGGACTTCCGCTGCCCGGCGTGCGCCCAGTTCGAGAACGTCATGCGGGACACGATCCACGAGCTGCAGGCCTCCGGCGCGCTCCGGGTCGACTACCACCTCGCCACCCTCATCGACGGGAACATGGGCGGCAGCGGCTCGCTGCGCGCGGCGAACGCGGCGGCGTGCGCCCAGGACGCGGGGAAGTTCACCGCGTACCACGACACGCTGTACGTCAACCAGCCGCCGGAGACGGACGACGCCTACGCGAAGAACGACAAGCTGATCGAGCTGGCGGCGAAGGTCCCGGGGCTCGACACGCCGGCCTTCCGCAGCTGTGTGAACGACGGCACGCACGACGGCTGGGTGAAGAAGTCGAACGAGGCCTTCCAGAACGGCGGCTTCCGCGGCACCCCGACCGTCCTCCTCAACGGAGAATCGATCTTCCCGACCAAGGGGAACGAACAGATCTCCCCGGAGAACCTGAAGAAGTGGGTCGCCGAGGCCAACAAGGGCAAGAAGCCGGGCACCGCCTCCCCGTCGGCGGGTTAGCCGGCGGCTCGGCGGACCGATTGGTTACCCAGAAGTTGCCGGGCGGGCTGCCGTCATGCCCGCCCGGCAGGGTAGCGTCGGTTCTGCCATGGACCTTGCCTACATTCCCAGCCCGTCGACCGGCGTGATCCACCTCGGACCGATCCCGCTGCGCGGCTATGCCTTCTGCATCATCATCGGTGTCTTCGTTGCCGTCTGGCTCGGCAACAAGCGCTGGATCGCCCGGGGCGGCACTGCCGGCACCGTGGCCGACATCGCCGTCTGGGCGGTGCCCTTCGGCCTCG
Source organism: Streptomyces nymphaeiformis (assembly GCF_014203895.1). Taxonomy (GTDB): domain Bacteria; phylum Actinomycetota; class Actinomycetes; order Streptomycetales; family Streptomycetaceae; genus Streptomyces; species Streptomyces nymphaeiformis. The sequence goes on from NZ_JACHJY010000001.1 coordinate 1,079,617, forward strand.
TCGGCGGACGCCTCTACCACGTGATCACCGACTACCAGCTGTACTTCAGCGAGGGTGAGAACTGGGTCGACGCCTTCAAGATCTGGGAGGGCGGCCTCGGTATCTGGGGCGCCATCGCGCTCGGCGCGGTGGGCGCCTGGATCGGCTGCCGCCGTCGAGGGATCTCCCTGCCGGCGTACGCGGACGCCATCGCCCCCGGCATCGCCTTCGCCCAGGCCATCGGCCGCTGGGGCAACTGGTTCAACCAGGAGCTCTACGGCAAGCCGACCGACGTGCCGTGGGCGCTGAAGATCACCGAGGGGCCCAACCGCGAGGCCGGGCTCTACCACCCGACCTTCCTGTACGAGTCGCTGTGGAACGTCGCCGTCGGCTTCCTGGTCATCTGGGCCGACCGCCGCTTCAAGCTCGGCCACGGCCGGGCGTTCGCCCTGTACGTCGCCGCGTACTGCTCGGGCCGCGTGTGGACGGAGGCGCTGCGCGTCGACGAGGCGCACCACATCCTGGGCCTGCGGCTCAACGTGTGGACGGCGATCGTCGTCGGCCTGCTGGCCGTCGTCTACTTCGTGGTCTCGGCCCGCCTGCGGCCCGGCCGCGAGGAGATCGTGGAACCGCGGGCCGCCGAGAAGGCTGCTGAGAAGACGGACGCCGTCGAGGGTGCCGAGGCCGAGGCCGAGGTCACGGACGCGACCGACGCTGTCGAGGACAAGGCCGACGGGCCCGGGGACGGGCCCGGGGACGGGGACAGGGAAACCGACGGCAACGGCGCCGATCACGGCGCCGGGTCGGCCGCCAAGAGCTGACCGGAACGAACCTCACGAGGGCCGCCGGAGCCGAAAGGTTCCGGCGGCCCTTTCGCATGCGGGGGTACGGGTCAGCCGGCGCGGGCCGCGAGGGCGAGGACCCGGTGGGCGCCCTCCACCACCGCCGCGTCGACGAAGCGGCCGTCCGGGAGGGCGAGGGCGCCCCGCTCGGTCGCGGCCGCCGCGACGACCTCACGGGCCGCGTCGACCTCCGCCGGCGTGGGCAGATAGGCGCGCTCGATGACCGGGAGCTGACGGGGATGGATGGCCGCCCGGCCGAAGAAGCCCATGGCCCGGCCCCGGGCGCAGCCGGCGGCCAGCGCGTCCAGGTCGCGGATGTCCGGGTGGACGGACTGGGCCGGAGGGGGGAGGGCGGCCGCGCGGGCCGCGACCACCACACGCCCGCGCGACCAGTCGAGGCCGGTGTCCTGCCGCACCCCCAGGTCGGCGCGGAGATCGGCCTCGCCGAGGGCGATGCCGCGCACGGCGGGATGGGCGGACGCGATGGCGTAGGCGTGCTCGACGGCGAGGGCGCTCTCCAGGAGCGGATAGAGCGCGCGGCCGGGGGCGAGCCCGGCGATCCGCTGGATGTCAGTGGCCTGTGTCACCTTGGGTACACGGAGACCCGAGAGGCCGGGGAGGGAGGCCAGGGTGGGGATGTCGCGCGGGGTGTGGATGCGGACGTGCACCGGGACGGGGTGGACGTCGGCGAGGAGATCGGCCGTGGCGTCGAGGGCGTACGCCTTGCGCTGCGGGGCGACCGCGTCCTCCAGATCGACGATCACGACGTCGGCGCCGGAGGACAGGGCCTTGCGCACGACCTCGGGGCGGTCGCCGGGGGCGTACAGCCAGGTCAGGGGCGCGACGGGGTGCGCGGTGGCGCCCTCGACGCGCCCGGCGGCCGAGCCGGTGGGGCCGCTGAGGGGGCTCATACCGCTCCTTGCTCGCGGAGGGCGTCGATCTCGGCGGGGGTGAGGCCGAGCTCGGAGAGGACGGCGGTCGTGTCGGCGCCGTGCGGGCGGCCGGACCAGCGGATGCCGCCGGGGGTCTCGGAGAGGCGGAAGAGGACGTTCTGCATCTTGATCGGGCCGAGCTCGGGATCCTGCACCTCGGTCACGGTGCGGAGCGCCTGGTACTGCGGATCGTCCATGACGTCCCGGACGTCGTAGACGGGGGCGATGGCCGCCTCCGCCTTCTCGAAGGCCGCCATCGCCTCGTCACGGGTGTGCCGGGCGATCCACGAGCCGACCGCCTCGTCGAGGACGTCCGCGTGCTCGGCGCGGCCCGTGCCGTCGGCGAACCAGGGCTCGTCGATCAGCTCCGGGCGGCCCACGAGCCGCAGCACCCGCTCGGCGATCGACTGGGCGGAGGTGGAGACGGCGACCCAGGAGCCGTCGGCGGTCCGGTAGGTGTTGCGCGGGGCGTTGTTGCGGGAGCGGTTGCCGGTCCGGGGCTGGACGTAACCGAGCTGGTCGTACCAGAGGGGGTGGGGTCCGATGACGGAGAGCATCGGTTCGATGATCGCCATGTCGACGACCTGGCCGCGGCCGGTCGTGGTCCTGGCGGTGAGCGCGGTCATCACCGCGTACGCCGTGGCGAGGGCGGCGATCGAGTCGGCCAGGCCGAAGGGCGGCAGGGTCGGCGGGCCGTCCGGCTCGCCGGTGATCGCCGCGAAGCCGCTCATCGCCTCGGCGAGGGTGCCGAAGCCGGGGCGGTGGGCGTACGGCCCGAACTGGCCGAAGCCGGTGACCCGGGCGAGCACCAGACGCGGGTTGACGGTCGACAGCTCCTCCCAGCCCAGACCCCAGCGCTCCAGGGTGCCCGGGCGGAAGTTCTCCACGATCACGTCCGCGTCGGCGGCGAGCGCGAGGAGGGTGTCGCGGCCGCCCGGTGACGACAGGTCGAGGGTGATCGCCCGCTTGTTGCGGCCGAGGACCTTCCACCACAGGCCGATGCCGTCCTTGGCGGGGCCGTGGCCACGGGACGGATCCGGCTTGCGGGGGTGCTCGACCTTCACGACGTCGGCGCCGAAGTCGCCCAGCATCATGGCCGCGAGCGGGCCGGCGAACAGGGTCGCGAGATCCAGGACGCGCAGGCCGTGCAGGGGCGCCGTGGACGTCTCGGTGGTCATACGGCGTTCGCCTCCAGCGTGTCGGGGGAGAGGAAGGCGGCCTCGATCTCGACGCGGTACGGCATCGAGGTCGACGCGCCCTCCCGCCGCACGGAGAGCGCGGCGGCGGCCTGCGCCCAGGCGAGGGCCTCCGGGGCGGGGCGGCCCTCGCCGAGGGCGACCGCGAGGGCGCCGACGAAGGTGTCGCCCGCCCCCGTGGTGTCCACGGCCCGGACCCGGGGCGCGGGCACGGCGACCGGCTCGGCGCCGCGCGCCGCGTACAGGCTGCCGGCCGCGCCCAGGGTGACGACCACCTCGGGGACGTCCCGCAGCAGGGCCTGCGCGGCCTCGCGCGGGTCGGTGAGGCCGGTGAGCGCGGCGGCCTCGTGCTCGTTGGGCACCAACAGGTCGGTGGCGGCGAGGAGTTCCGGCGGCAGCGGCTGCGCGGGGGCGGGGGTGAGGATCGTGCGGACGCCGAGCCGGCGGGCGGTCTCGGCGCCCTCGACGACTACGGACAGGGGGAGTTCGAGCTGGAGGAGCAGGGAGTCGGCGGTGCCGATGAGGGCCTCGTCGCCGTGGTCGAGGGAGGTGACGGTGCCGTTGGCGCCGGGGACGACGACGATCGCGTTGCCGCCCTCGTCGTCGACGACGACATGAGCGGTGCCGGAGGGACCCTCGGCGGTGCGGAGCAGATCGATGTCCACCGCGCAGTGCTCCAGGGTGGCGCGCAGCTGCGCCCCGAAGCCGTCCGCGCCGACCGCGCCGATCATCGCCACCTCGCCGCCCGCGCGGGCGGCGGCGACGGCCTGGTTGGCGCCCTTGCCGCCGGGGATCGTACGGAAGGAGCGGCCGGTGACCGTCTCGCCGAGGGCGGGGGCCCGCGGCACGTAGACGACGAGATCCATGTTCGTGCTGCCGAGCACGACGATGCTGGTCATGGGCGTACTGCCTCCAGGTGTGTCAGTTCGGCCAGGGTGTCGAAGCCGATGCCGTCGAAGGACGGCACCGAGGTCGCGAGGCGGTTCTTGAGGGGGGAGGTCCAGCGTTCCGGCAGCCGGTCCGGGTGCCCGGCGAGCAGCCCGGCGAGCGAACCGGCGGTGGCGCCGTTGGAGTCGGTGTCCCAGCCGCCCGAGACCGCCGCGCAGATCGAGCGCGAGAAGTCGCCGTCGGCGTGGGTGAGGGCGGCGGCGAGCAGGGCGGCGTTCGGGACGGCATGCACCCAGTGGTACCCGCCGAGTTCGGCGTGCAGCCGGTCGACGACGGTGTCGAAGTCGGGTTCTGTCCGGGCGTGCGCGATGCCGCGCCGGACCGCCTCCGCGAGACGGGAGCGCGGCGGGATCACGGCGAGGCCGGCGGCGAGGGACCGGTGGACGTCGGCCGTGCCGGTCGCCGCGGTGGCGAGGGCGGCGGCGACGAACATGGCGCCGTAGACGCCGTTCGCGGTGTGCGTGAGCACCGCGTCCCGGTGCGCCTGCGCGGCGGCGGCCACCGGGTCGCCCGGGTGCGTCCAGCCGTGGACGTCGGCCCGGATCTGGGCGCCGATCCACTCGCGGAAGGGGTTGCGGCGGACGGCGGTCAGCGGGGGTTCCACGCCGTCCAGGAGGTTGCGGTAGGCGACGCGCTCGGCCGTGAAGGTGCGGCCGGCGGGGAGCTCGTCGAGCCAGAGCCGGGCGACGTCGGAGGTGGTGAAGTCGCGGCCGTACCGCTGGAGGAGCAGCAGGTTGAGGAGGGGGTAGTTGAGGTCGTCGTCCTCGGGCATGCCGTCGATGTTCTCGGCGAGGGACGTGGCGGCGGAGCGGCGGTTCCAGGGGTGCGCGGCGAGCAGCTCGGACGGGACGCCGCGGGCGGTGAACCAGGTGGAGAGGGGCCAGTCGCCGGCGGCGCGGGCGAGGGCGCGGAGGGCGGCGAGGGGGAGCTTCTCGACGGGCTTGCCGAGGAGGCAGCCGGCGGCGCGGCCGAGCCAGGCGGCGTGGAGCCGGTCGCGCAGGGCGGGGTCCTCCCCCACCCCGCCCCTTCCCGAAACCCTGACGGGACCGGGGGCGCTGCCCCCGAACCCCCGGGCTCTCGGCGCTTCGCGCGGGGCGCGAGGAAAAGCGCTCGGCGCCGGGGGCGCGAGCGGGCGCTCGTCCTGTGCCCGCCCGTCTCTCCCAGGACTTCCTCCTGGGAGAGACGGGCATCCGGGACGACTGCCCGCAGCGGTGGGCGGGGGTTCGGGGGCGGAGCCCCGGGTCTCGTCAGAGTTTGGGGGAGGGGCGGTGCGGGGGGTCGTCAAAGCCTGGATCGCGGCCAGGGCGGTCGGCTCCTCGGCCGACAATGGCGCGGGCAGGGACGCCAGGGCGTCCAGGAGTTCCTCGGCCAGGGGGCGGAGGTCCGGGCGGGGGGCGGCCGAGGCGCCGGCCGTCTCCGGGGCCGGGGGGCCGCCCGCCGCCGTCCAGCGGGCCGCCGTCGCGGCGGCGTCGCGGCCGTCCTCCGCCGCCTGGCGGAGTTCGTGGCCCACCAGGTCCTCCGGCTGGACCCAGGTCAGACGGAGGGTCACCGGTCCGCGCTCGTCAGGGCGGCGAAGGCCGATTCGTGGGATCGGCGGGCCTGCGCGTCCCCGGCGAAGATCTCGCGGGTCACGCGCGCCAGCGCTCTCGCCGGGGCGTGCAGGTCCAGGCGGCTCGCCTCCGCCACCTGCTTCGCCCACTCCGCGGGGACGGCCGCCTCGCCGTGCAGCGCGCCCACGATCGCGCCCGCCATCGTGGCGATCGAGTCGCAGTCGCGGCCGTAGTTGACCGCGCCCAGGACCGTACGGCGGAAGTCGCCCTCGCCGACCAGGAGCATGCCGAGGGCGATCGGGAGTTCCTCGATCGCGTGGAGGCGGGAGGGGCGGCGGGCGCCGAGGGACGGGGTGCGGTAGTCGGGGCCGACCGTGTCGAAGGGGGCGACCGCCCTGCGGAGGGGGTCGAGCGCGGACTCGAAGTCCGTGTGGGTGGAGGCCACTTCGGCGACCGCCCCGATCGCCGCGCGCGTTCCGTCCTTCGCGAGGGACAGGGCCTCCTCCACCACCGACGTCGGTGTCGCGCCCGGCGTGCACGCCGCCGCGACCGCCGCCGCGAAGACACCCGCCGCCTCCCGGCCGTACGAGGACTGGTGCGCGCCCGTCAGGTCGATCGCCTCGGCGTAGGCGGCCGCCGGGTGGGCGGCGTTGACCAGGCCGACGGGCGCCATGTACATCGCCGCCCCGCAGTTGACGACGTTGCCGCTGCCGGCCTCGCGCGGGTCGACATGGCCGTAGTGGAGCCGGGTCACGATCCACTTCTCGGCCAGGAAGATCCGCTGGAGGGGGAGCGCCTCGGCCTCCAGCTCGGGGATCCAGACGGGGGAGCCCATGAGTTCGGGGACGAGGTGGTCCGCGACCGCGTACGCGTCGAGGTGGCCGCGGACCTTCTCGTACACCCGGATCAGCGCGTGCGTCATCAAGGTGTCGTCGGTGACGTGCCCGTCGCCCTTGTGGTACGGCGCGATGGGTCGCGCGGTGCGCCAGTCGCCGCCGTTCCAGGGGCCGACGATCCCGGTGACGCGGCCGCCGTGGCGTTCCAGGATCTGCTCGGGGGTGTAGCCCTCGACGGGGCCGCCGAGGGCGTCGCCGACGGCGGCCCCGAGGAGACTGCCGGTGATCCGGTCATCCAGTGTGGGTGTCATGTCGGAATTGTCCACCTGGGGTGGCCGGTTCCGTGGCTCCGAGCAGCCCGGCGAGTTCCACCAGGTCCGTACCCGCGAGCCGGGGCAGCGCGCAGCCCGCGAGCGTCCTGCACGCCTCGCGCCAGCTGCCCGGGACCGAACGGCCGCCGCCCAGCGCGCCGGTGAGCGCGCCCGCGAGTGCCGGGGCCGAGTCGGCGACCCGGGAGAGACAGGCGGCGGCCGGTACCGCGGCCGTCATCTCGCCCCGGGCGGCGGTGGCGAGGGCCAGGGCGACCGGGACGGTCTCGGCGGCGGCGATGCCGTAGCTGTAGACGTGGTCGACGATCTGGTGCTCCAGGAGGGGGACGAGCTCGAAGGCGGAGTCGGCGGCCTGGGCCAGTTTCACGGCGTGCCGGGCGTTGCGGCCGATCTCGGTGACGGGCGGGAGTTCGGCGAGCGCCGCCTCGACGGCCTCGTCGACCGTCGCCCCGCCGAGGGCCGCGGCGACGGCCGCCGCCGTCGCGCGGGCGCCGTGGACGCCGTCGCCGTCCTGTGTGTACCGGGCGTCGAACTCGGCGAGTTCGGCGGCGGCGCGGGGGTCGCCCGGGTGGACCAGGGCCAGGACGGCGGCACGGACGCAGGCCGCGTCGTCGAAGTAGTGCGGGTTGTCGTGGCCGGTGGCGGGCGGGCGCAGGCCGGTGGCGAGGTTGCCGAGCCCGGCGCGTACCGAGATGCGGGCGCGGAGGGGGAGCACGGCCGACTCGACCTCGGGGGCGCGGTCCGCCGCGGCGGCGACCTGGCCCGCGAGGGCGTTCCAGGCGAGGTCGACGGCGGCGCGGAGCCTTCGGTCCGCGGGGAGGCCCCCGAAGACCGGGCCTGCGGCGGCGAGGATCGCCTCGGCGGTGAAGACCGCCCACTCGGCGTCGTCCGAGGGGCCCAGGCGGAGGGGCTCGGGGGGCTGGTTGAGGGCGATGGGGACGGGGAGGGTGGTCGTCGCGTTCTGCTCGGCGAAGGTGTCGAGTTCGCGGGTGAGGCGGCGGGTCCATTCGGGCATGCGGGCGGCACGGTGCTTTGCCGCGGGCCAGCCGGCGGCGTCGCCTGCGGCGATGCCGAGGAGGAGGCCCTCGGTCCTGTCGCGGGTCGCCCTGGCCTGGGCGGCCGGCGCCGGGGCCTCGTGGGCGCCGCCCCAGGAGCCGGTTCCCCGCACCGGGGCCGGGCCCCGCGGGGCCAGGTCCAGCCTCTCGGTGCCGTGCGTCGGGGCCCGGTCCATGTGGGCGCCGCCCCGGGAGCCGGTGTCCCGCACCGGGGCGGCGCCCTGCGGGGCCAGGTCCAGTTCGTCGGCGCCGTGCACCGGGGCCCGGTCCTGTGGGTCACCGAGCGGGAAGCCGGAACCCGGCACCGGGGCGGGGTCCCGCAGGGCATCGGTCGCCGGGACGGAACCCGGCATCGGGGGCTGTGCCCACCCTCCCCCGAGCTCTCGGCTTCGCTCGGGCAGGGGGGACCCCCCTCGCCCTGCGGGACGATTGCCCACAGCTGGTGCGGCGATTGCGCCCGCCTCTGGGCCCTGGCCCACAGCTGGTGCGGCGATTGCGCCCGCCTCTGGGCCCTGGCCCACAGCTGGTGCGGCGATTGCGCCCGTCTCTGGGCCCTGGCCCACAGCCGGTACGGCGATTGCGCCCGTCTCTGGGCCCTGGCCCACAGCCGGTACGGCGATTGCGCCCGCCTCTGGGCCCTGGCCCACAGCCGGTACGGCGATTGCGCCGGCCCCTTGGCCCTGGCCCACAGCCGGTACGGCGCCCGCGGCGGCGTCAGCCGTCGTCGTCACGTCCGCGCTCATGCCGCCTCCTCCGGGGTCAGGAGGTCCGCCACGTCCAGGACGTGGTAGCCGCGCATCGACGGGAGGCAGCTGCCGGTGACCGGGGCGATGGCGGTGGCCCAGTCGGGTGGGATCGCGTCCACGCCGCCCGCCGCGCCGGCCAGGGCGCCCGCCACCGCCGCCGTCGTGTCGGCGTCGCGGCCCATGTTGACGGCCGTGAGGACGGCGGTGCGGAAGTCGCCCCGGGCCGCCGCGAAGGCGCCGAACGCCAGGCCCACCGCCTCCGGCGCCAGGTCCGTCCAGGGGTAGCCGCCGATGACGACCGCCGAGCGGACCTGGCGTTCGCGGGTGAGCGGGTCCGGCTGGACGCGCTGGGCCGCGACGACCGCGCGGCGCAGCGAGCGGGCCGTCCACGAGTCCATCGGGATGACGGAGAGGGCCGCCGCGATGACGGACGTCACCGTCGCCCCCGTCATCGCCGCCGCCACGCCCGCCGCCACCGCCTGGCCCCCGTAGATGCCCTCGCCCTCGTGGCTGACGCTGCCGTCGATGGCGACCAGTCGGGCCGCCTCCGCCGGGCGCCCGGCGGCGAAGACCCCGAAGGGCGCCGCCCGCATGGCGAGGCCGTCCGACCACGCGTGGCGGTGCTGGGCGGAGATGGGCGCCGCCAGGCCCCGGCGGAGGTTCTCCAGGGTGCCGCGCTCGGAGAAGCCCGCCCCGCGGAACGGGCCTTCGTCGAGGTCGGCGATCCAGTGGTGCCAGGCCCGTTCGACGTGGTGGACGGTGAGCGCGGAGCCGTGCCGCGCGAGGAGCAGCGCCGAGAAGATGGCGTACTCGGTGTCGTCGGTGCCCGCCGGGCTGTCCGTGACGAAGCCCTCGATGCGGCCCCAGCGGCGGCGGATCTCGGAGGGCTTCATGTTCTCGGCGGGCGCGCCGAGCGCGTCGCCGACGGCGAGGCCGAGGAGCGCTCCCCTCGCCCGTTCACGCGTGTCGCAGGCCGTCCTCGTCACCATCTCGCGCCCCTTCCTCGACTTCCTCGACGGGAGCGCCGACAGCGGCGTCCCGATGCCTGGATCTGTGCCACGACAGGCCGCGAACTCGCCGAAGAAACGTCTCTGTCACCCGGCTGACATCCCGCCAGGTTGGGTTGCCCTCACTGAGGCGGGCCTTAGTAAGTACGGCCTGGCTTGCTGGCGAGACCCTTACATCGGGCGTATTTTCGACGGTGTTGGGGGCGGCGGGTGCATCCCGGCCCGCCGGATCGAGGGGAGAGCCATGTCCATCATCGAAGCTCAGGCGCCACTGCACGAGGCCCACCGCGACAACCACACGCACCGCGACGTGAACGGCGGTTGGCTGCGCCCGGCGGTGTTCGGCGCGATGGACGGACTCGTCTCCAACCTCGCCCTGATGACCGGTGTCGCCGGTGGCGCGGTCTCCTCGGGGACCGTCGTCATCACGGGCCTCGCGGGCCTCGCGGCCGGCGCCTTCTCCATGGCGGCCGGCGAGTACACCTCCGTCGCCTCGCAGCGCGAGCTCGTCCAGGCGGAACTGGACGTCGAGCGCCGCCAGTTGCGCAAGCACCCCGTCGACGAGATGGAGGAGCTCGCCGCGCTCTACGTCTCCCGCGGTGTCGAGCCCGCGCTCGCCCGCGAGGTCGCGATGCAGCTGTCGAAGGACCCCGAGCAGGCGCTCGAGATCCACGCCCGCGAGGAGCTCGGCATCGACCCGGACGACCTGCCGTCGCCGACGGTCGCCGCCGTCTCGTCCTTCGGCTCGTTCGCGCTCGGCGCGCTCCTGCCCGTCCTGCCGTACCTGCTCGGGGCGACCGCGCTCTGGCCGGCCGTGCTCCTCGCGCTCCTCGGGCTCTTCGCCTGCGGCGCCGTGGTGGCCCGGGTGACGGCTCGCGGCTGGCTCTTCAGCGGCATGCGCCAGCTCGTCCTGGGCGGCGCCGCCGCGGCCGTCACGTACGGGCTCGGCATGCTCTTCGGGGCCGCCTTGTAGCCCACCGGGACCGGTGCGGATTCCGTACCCCATGCAAGACCGAGAGGCCCCCGAAAGGGGCCTCTCGGTCTTTTCGTGTCCTCTTTTCGGGACATGGGCCGCAGAACGGCTGTGACGTATATCCCTGGTCCATTCCGCTGCGGCGATGAGACACTATGCACGACGCCACATATGTAGCCGGTTACTCGGCGGTTTCGAACCCATGACCAACGGGAAAGAGGCCTGAGCGTCACCGGGCAACGAAGCCCACTCTCAGCGACGGGTCGCCGGAGTCCCGAAGAACCTCCGGATCCCGATCCGTCCCCCGCGGGACAGCCTCTGTCGCCGCACCCCACAGGTGAACCCACAGCACCGCTGCGTATCGGCGGTGTCCGCATGCTGGAACGAGCTTTCCACTTATCGAGAAGCCAGCCATCATGTAACCTGCACGAAATTTCGCGGAGGGCCAACGTCGTCCCTCGGCAGCTCCATTGCCACGACGACGACGGGAGAGCCGATGCGTTCCGACGCCTGGTCGCCCATGGACGGTCGCCCCGCTGCTCAGGGGATGTACGACCCCCGTAACGAACACGACGCCTGCGGTGTCGGGTTCGTGGCCACCCTCACCGGTGTGGCCAGCCATGCGCTGGTCGAGCAGGCGCTGACCGTACTGCGCAACCTCGAGCACCGCGGCGCCACCGGCTCCGAGCCCGACTCCGGTGACGGCGCCGGCATCCTGCTCCAGGTCCCGGACGCCTTCCTCCGCGAGGTCGCCGGATTCGAGCTCCCCGAGGCCGGCGCGTACGCCGTCGGCATCGCCTTCCTCCCCGAGGACGGCACCGACGAGACCACCGCGCAGATCGAGGCCATCGCCGCCGAAGAGGGCCTGAACGTCCTCGGCTGGCGCGAGGTCCCCGTCGCCCCCGAGCTGCTCGGCGCCTCCGCCCGCTCCACCATGCCGGTCTTCCGCCAGCTCTTCGTCGCCGACGGCGAGAGCACGGGCATCGCGCTCGACCGCAAGGCCTTCGTCCTGCGCAAGCGCGCCGAGCGCGAGGCCGCGACGTACTTCCCGTCGCTCTCCGCCCGCACCATCGTCTACAAGGGCATGCTGACCACCGGCCAGCTGGAGCCCTTCTTCCCGGACCTGTCGGACCGCCGCTGCGCCACCGCCGTGGCCCTGGTCCACTCCCGGTTCTCCACCAACACCTTCCCGAGCTGGCCGCTGGCCCACCCGTACCGCTTCATCGCCCACAACGGTGAGATCAACACCGTCAAGGGCAACCGGAACTGGATGACCGCCCGCGAGGCCCAGCTCGACTCCACGGCCTTCGGTGAGGGCTCGCTGGAGCGGATCTTCCCGATCTGCACCCCGGACGCCTCCGACTCGGCCTCCTTCGACGAGGTCCTGGAGCTCCTCCACCTCGGCGGCCGCTCCCTGCCGCACGCGGTCCTGATGATGGTCCCGGAGGCGTGGGAGAACCACGAGACCATGGACCCGGCCCGCCGCGCCTTCTACCAGTACCACTCCACGATGATGGAGCCCTGGGACGGCCCGGCCTGCGTCACCTTCACCGATGGCGTCCAGGTCGGCGCGGTCCTCGACCGCAACGGTCTGCGCCCCGGCCGCTACTGGGTCACCGACGAGGGCCTCGTCGTCCTCTCCTCCGAGGTCGGCGTCCTCGACATCGACCCCGCCAAGGTCGTCCGCAAGGGCCGCCTCCAGCCCGGCAAGATGTTCCTCGTCGACACCGCCGAGCACCGCATCGTCGAGGACGACGAGATCAAGGCCGCCCTCGCCGCCGAGCACCCCTACCAGGAGTGGCTGGAGACCGGCGAGATCGAGCTCTCCGACCTCCCCGAGCGCGAGCACATCGTGCACACCCACGCCTCGGTCACCCGCCGCCAGCAGACCTTCGGCTACACCGAGGAAGAGCTCCGCGTCATCCTCGCGCCGATGGCCCGCACCGCCGGCGAGCCGCTCGGCTCCATGGGCACGGACTCGCCGATCGCGGCCCTGTCCTCCCGCCCGCGGCTGCTCTTCGACTACTTCACCCAGCTCTTCGCGCAGGTCACGAACCCGCCGCTGGACGCCATCCGCGAGGAGCTCGTCACCTCGCTCCGGTCCTCCCTCGGCCCCGGCAGCAACCTGCTGGAGCCCACCGCCGGCTCGTGTCGCAGCGTCACCCTGCCCTTCCCGGTGATCGACAACGACGAGCTGGCCAAGCTCATCCACATCAACGCCGACGGCGACATGCCCGGCATGAAGGCCGCGACGCTCTCCGGCCTCTACCGGGTCTCCGGCGGCGGCGAGTCCCTCGCCGCCCGCATCGACGCCATCTGCGCCGAGGCCGACACCGCCATCGAGGGCGGCGCCCGCCTCATCGTGCTCTCCGACCGGCACTCCGACGCCGAGCACGCGCCGATCCCCTCGCTGCTGCTCACCGCGGCCGTCCACCACCACCTCATCCGCACCAAGCAGCGCACCAAGGTGGGTCTGCTGGTCGAGGCCGGTGACGTCCGCGAGGTCCACCACGTCGCCCTGCTCATCGGCTACGGCGCCGCGGCGGTCAACCCGTACCTCGCCATGGAGTCCGTCGAGGACCTGGTCCGCGCCGGCACCTTCATCGAGGGCCTGGAGCCCGAGCAGGCCATCCGGAACCTGATCTACGCCCTCGGCAAGGGCGTCCTCAAGGTCATGTCCAAGATGGGCATCTCCACCGTCGCCTCCTACCGCGGCGCCCAGGTCTTCGAGGCCGTCGGCCTCGACGAGGCCTTCGTCGCCACGTACTTCAACGGCACGGCCACCAAGATCGGCGGCGCCGGTCTCGACGTCGTCGCCAAGGAGGTCGCCGCCCGCCACGCCAAGGCGTACCCCGTCTCCGGCGTCCCCTCGGCGCACCGCGCCCTGGAGATCGGCGGCGAGTACCAGTGGCGCCGCGAGGGCGAGCCGCACCTGTTCGACCCGGAGACCGTCTTCCGCCTCCAGCACGCCACGCGCACCAAGCGGTACGACATCTTCAAGAAGTACACGGAGCGGGTGAACGAGCAGTCCGAGCGCCTCATGACGCTCCGCGGCCTGTTCGGCTTCGCCGCCGGAGGCCGTACCCCGATCTCCATCGACGAGGTCGAGCCGGTCTCCGAGATCGTCAAGCGCTTCTCCACCGGCGCCATGTCGTACGGCTCCATCTCCCGCGAGGCCCACGAGACGCTCGCGATCGCCATGAACCAGCTGGGCGCCAAGTCCAACACCGGTGAGGGCGGCGAGGACCCGGAGCGCCTGTACGACCCGGCGCGCCGCTCCGCGATCAAGCAGGTCGCCTCCGGCCGCTTCGGCGTCACCAGCGAGTACCTGGTCAACGCCGACGACATCCAGATCAAGATGGCGCAGGGCGCCAAGCCCGGCGAGGGCGGCCAGCTGCCCGGCCACAAGGTCTACCCGTGGGTCGCCAAGACGCGTCACTCGACGCCCGGCGTCGGCCTCATCTCGCCGCCGCCGCACCACGACATCTACTCCATCGAGGACCTGGCCCAGCTGATCCACGACCTCAAGAACGCCAACCCGGCCGCCCGCATCCACGTGAAGCTGGTCTCCGAGGTCGGCGTCGGCACGGTCGCCGCCGGTGTCTCCAAGGCCCACGCGGACGTCGTCCTCATCTCCGGCCACGACGGCGGAACGGGCGCCTCCCCGCTGACCTCCCTGAAGCACGCGGGCGGCCCCTGGGAGCTCGGCCTCGCCGAGACCCAGCAGACGCTGCTGCTCAACGGCCTGCGCGACCGGATCGTCGTCCAGACCGACGGCCAGCTGAAGACCGGCCGCGACGTGGTCATCGCCGCGCTGCTCGGCGCCGAGGAGTTCGGTTTCGCGACCGCGCCCCTCGTCGTCTCCGGCTGCGTCATGATGCGCGTCTGCCACCTCGACACCTGCCCGGTCGGCATCGCCACCCAGAACCCGGTCCTGCGCGACCGCTTCTCCGGCAAGGCCGAGTTCGTCGTCAACTTCTTCGAGTTCATCGCCGAGGAGGTCCGCGAGCTCCTCGCCGAGCTGGGCTTCCGCACCCTCGAAGAGGCCGTCGGCCACGCCGAACTGCTCGACACCAGCCGCGCTGTCACGCACTGGAAGGCGCAGGGTCTCGACCTGGAGCCGCTCTTCTACGTGCCCGAGCTGCCCGAGGGCGCGGTCCGCCACGCCCGCGTCGAGCAGGACCACGGCCTGGAGAAGGCCCTCGACAACGAGCTGATCCAGCTCGCCGCCGAGGCCCTGGGCGCCGCCTCCGCCGAGGAGGCCCAGCCGGTCCGCGCCCAGGTCGCCATCCGCAACATCAACCGCACCGTCGGCACCATGCTCGGCCACCAGGTGACGAAGAAGTTCGGTGGCGCCGGCCTCCCGGCCGACACCGTCGACATCACCTTCACCGGCTCCGCCGGCCAGTCCTTCGGCGCCTTCCTGCCCGCCGGTGTCACCCTCCGCCTGGAGGGCGACGCCAACGACTACGTCGGCAAGGGCCTCTCCGGCGGCCGGGTGATCGTCCGCCCGGACCGCGGCGCCGACCACCTGGCCGAGTACTCGACCATCGCGGGCAACACGATCGGCTACGGCGCCACCGGCGGCGAGCTGTTCCTCCGCGGCCGCACCGGCGAGCGCTTCTGCGTCCGCAACTCCGGCGCCCTGGTCGTCTCGGAGGGCGTGGGCGACCACGGCTGCGAGTACATGACCGGCGGCACGGCGGTCGTCCTCGGCGAGACCGGCCGCAACTTCGCGGCCGGCATGTCCGGCGGCGTCGCCTACGTGATCGACCTCGACCGGGACAACGTCAACTCCGGGAACCTGGACGCGATCGAGGCCCCGTCGGACACCGACAGGACCTGGCTGCACGACGTCGTGCGCCGCCACTTCGAGGAGACCGGCTCCACGGTCGCCGAGAAGCTCCTCGCCGACTGGGATGCCGCCGCGGCCCGGTTCAGCAAGATCATCCCCACCACGTACAAGGCAGTGCTCGCCGCCAAGGACGCCGCTGAGCTCGCCGGTCTCTCCGAGACCGAGACCACCGAGAAGATGATGGAGGCTGCGTCCCATGGCTGACCCCAAGGGCTTCCTGACCACCGGGCGCGAAGTCGCCCAGACCCGGCCGGTGGAAGAGCGCGTCAGGGACTGGAACGAGGTCTACGTCCCCGGCTCCCTGCTCCCGATCATCAGCAAGCAGGCCGGCCGCTGCATGGACTGCGGCATCCCGTTCTGCCACAACGGCTGCCCCCTCGGGAACCTGATCCCCGAGTGGAACGACTACGCCTACCGCGAGGACTGGTCGGCGGCGCAGGAGCGCCTGCACGCCACCAACAACTTCCCGGAGTTCACCGGCCGCCTGTGCCCGGCTCCCTGCGAGTCGGCGTGCGTGCTCGGCATCAACCAGCCGGCCGTCACCATCAAGAACGTCGAAGTCTCCATCATCGACAAGGCCTGGGACGCCAACGACGTCAAGCCGCAGGCGCCCGACCGCCTCTCCGGCAAGACCGTCGCCGTCATCGGCTCGGGCCCGGCCGGTCTCGCCGCCGCCCAGCAGCTGACCAGGGCCGGCCACACGGTCGCCGTCTACGAGCGGGCCGACCGCATCGGCGGTCTCCTCCGGTACGGCATCCCCGAGTTCAAGATGGAGAAGCGGCACATCAACCGCCGCATCGAGCAGATGCGCGCGGAGGGCACCAAGTTCCGCACGGGCGTCGAGATCGGCCGCGACATGCCGGCGACGGCGCTGCGCAACCGGTACGACGCGGTCGTCATCGCCGCCGGCGCCACCACCGCCCGCGACCTGCCCGTCCCGGGCCGCGAGCTGAACGGCATCCACCAGGCGATGGAGTACCTGCCGCTCGCCAACAAGGTCGTCGAGGGCGACTTCGTGGCCCCGCCGATCACCGCCGAGGGCAAGCACGTCGTCGTCATCGGCGGCGGCGACACCGGCGCCGACTGCGTCGGCACGGCGCACCGCCAGGGCGCGGCCTCGGTCACGCAGCTGGAGATCATGCCGAAGCCGGGCGACGAGCGGAACGCCGGCCAGCCCTGGCCGACCTTCCCCATGCTCTACAAGGTCACCTCGGCGCACGAGGAGGGCGGCGAGCGGGTCTACTCCGTCTCCACCACCCACTTCGAGGGCGACGAGGACGGCAACGTCCAGTTCCTCCACCTCATCGAGGTCGAGTTCGTCGACGGCAAGCTGACCCAGAAGCCGGGCACGGAGCGCAAGATCCCCGCCCAGCTGGTCACGCTCGCGATGGGCTTCACCGGCACGGACGTGGAGAACGGCCTGGTCGCGCAGTTCGGCCTGGACCTGGACGAGCGGGGCAACGTCGCCCGCGACGCCGACTTCGCCACCAACGTCGACGGCGTCTTCGTCGCCGGCGACGCCGGCCGCGGCCAGTCCCTCATCGTCTGGGCCATCGCCGAGGGCCGCTCCGCCGCCCGCGGCGTGGACCGCTACCTGACGGGCGCCAGCTCCCTGCCGGCCCCGATCCGCCCGACGGACCGCGCCCTGATGGTCTGACCGGCCCCCGAAGACGTCCCGTACAACGACGTACGGAACTGAGCGCAGCGCCCCCTGAATGTCCCCGACCGGACGCCTGGGGGCGCTGTGGTGCGTGGTGTGCGGGTGCGCGAGGGTCCGTTCCGGCGGGGGCTGAGCGCGTTCGTCGTGCGGACTGCTTTCGCGGGCCCGTACTTCACCTGATCTCCAGCCAGGAAGCCCGAGGCTTCAGCCCCAGGAGGAATGGCTTCCCTGGAGTGGAGCCGCGCAGCTGCGGAGTCCTCTTCGCCGTACCTGGAAGGGAAGCTGATATCCCGTCACCTGTCGTACTGGCGTGTTCTGCGTGAAGATTGTCGTGCAGGTGAAGTCGCTGCCTGTGTCCGCGTATGACACGGACGCGTTGGCGGCGACCCTGCGCGCCTGCAATCGGGGCGCAGGCGGCGGTGCGGGTGGTGAAGAAGGTGTGCGACGCCTACGCCGCCCTGAAGGGCAACATCAAGGCCGGGAACCTCGGCCGGGAGGGTTCGAAGCGCCGTCTGCGGGCGGAGTCGAAGCCGATCGTCTTCCGTGAGGACGCGGCGCAGCCGTTCGACGACCGGATCCTGACGTGGAACCCCGACGCCCGTACCGTGCCGATCTGGACCGTGGCCGGGCGGCTCAAGCACCTCCCGTTCGTCTGCTCCGACGAGGCGATGGTGCTCCTGGTTTCCCGCAAGGGGGAGTCGGACCTGGTGCTGCGGGACGGCATGTTCTTCCTGATCGCCACCGTCGACCTGCCCGAGCCCGAGGTGTTCGAGCCGGACGGCTTCCTCGGCGTGGACCTGGGCATCGTCAACATCGCCACCACCAGCGACGGCGAGATCCTCGCCGGCCGCGCGCTGAACCGGTACCGGCAGCGCCACCGTGACCTGCGGCGCAAGTTGCAGAAGAAGCTCACCAAGTCCGCCAAGCGGGCCCTGAAGCGTGTCCGTCGTCGGGAGGCGCGGCACGCCGCGAACACCAACCACATCATCGCCAAACGGCTCGTCGCCACCGCTGAACGCACCTCGCGCGGGATCGCCCTGGAAGACCTCTCGGGCATCCGGCAGAGGGTCACGGCCAAGGAGGACCAGCGGGCACGACTGCACTCCTGGGCGTTCGCCCAGCTCGGCGGCTTCGTCGAGTACAAGGCACGTCGGGCGGGGGTGCCCGTGGTCTTCGTGGATCCGCGCAACACCTCCCGGCAGTGGTCGGAGTGCAAGCACACCCATCGCACGAACAGGGTGACCCAGGCACGGTTCGTGTGCCGGTCCTGCGGGGCCGTCCTGCACGCGGACCACAACGGCTCCCGCAACATCGCCCACCGGGGCGAGGCTGTGTGGAAGCGGGGCGCGGTCAACCGCCCCAGAACCGGCCCATGCTGATTCCGGACGCAGGGGACCACGCGACAGCCGGCCGTGCTCCACTTGCAAGCCCGGTCCCTCAGGGTCGAGTAGTTGACGGGACGCTCCTCCCGGAAAAGACCGGCGACCATGCCGAACGGATGCGGGAGATCCTGGCCGCGCACCAGAAGTACGCCGAGGGCATGCGGCGGCGCGCCGGGGCGGACGTGGCCGACGCGGGGGCGGACGAGGCGTGGGTGTACCCCCGGCTCACCCTGGCCTGGGCCGAGCGGTACTACACGGCCGAACGCGACCTGGCCGACGCGATGCTCGCGGACATCGAGGAGTCGGAGGGGGAACAGTAGATGGCACTGAGCCTGCGGAAGGTCGAGGAGATCGCGCCCGCCCTGGTGAGCCTCTACAAGGAGGCCGGGGCCTCGCTCGCGCGGCACGGGGTCAGCGGGCAGCGGGTCGCGGTCTACCTCGTCATCGACTACTCCGGATCCATGAAGCCGTACTACGCCAACGGCACCGTCCAGGCCCTCGCCGACCGGGTCCTCGGGCTCTCCGCGCACCTCGACGACGACGGGCGGGTGCCGGTGGTCTTCTTCTCCACCGACGTCGACGCGGAGACCGACATCCGGCTCGACGACCACGCCGGCAGGATCGACCGGATCGTCGCCGGCCTCGGCCACATGGGGAAGACGAGCTACCACCTCGCCATGGACGCCGTCATCGACCACTACCTGGACAGCGGCTCCGCCGCGCCCGCGCTCGTCGTCTTCCAGACCGACGGCGGGCCGATCAACAAGCTCGCCGCCGAGCGGTACGTCTGCAAGGCGGCCCGGCTGCCGATCTTCTGGCAGTTCATCGGCTTCGGCGACCCCGGCAGCCGCCAGTTCGAGTTCCTGCGCAGGCTCGACGAGCTGGACGTGCCGGCGAAGCGGCCCCTCGACAACGCCGGCTTCTTCCACGCGGGCCAGGACCCGAGCCGGGTCCCGGACGCCGAGCTGTACGACCGGCTCGTGTCCGAGTTCCCCGCCTGGCTCGCCGCGGCCCGGGCCCAGGGCGTCGTACGGTCATGAACCCCGGCAGCTCTGAACGGGGGCGGGAATTCGCTGGCTCCCGGTCATGGGCGCGGGCGATCATGCGGCCATGAGTTCTCTCGTACGCCACGTGACCATCGACTGCGCCGACGCCTACGCCCTGGCGAGCTTCTGGGCGGAGGTGCTCGACGCCAAGCTCGCCGACGACGACTTCCCCGGCGACCCGGAGGCCCTGGTCGACTCGCCCGGCGCCAACCTCCTCTTCATCCAGGTCCCGGAGCCGAAGGCGGTGAAGAACCGCATCCACCTCGACCTCCAGCCCCAGGACCGCACCCGCGACGAGGAGGTCGAGCGGCTGATCGCCCTCGGCGCCACCCTGGTCGACGACCGCCGGAACGCCGACGGCACCGGCTGGGCGACCATGGCGGACCCGGAGGGCAACGAGTTCTGCGTGGAGCGCAGCGGCGCCGAGCGCGCCGCGACCTCCTGAACCGAGGGCGCCCCGGAGTAATCCGGACAGTGGTTGTCGGGTATCCGGTGTTTCCTGGACTCATGGGAGACACCGGACACCCGACGACCACCTGGTCGGCCTTCGAGGCCGCCGAGCCCGAGCTCGCCGCGATCGTGCGGGAGCGCTTCGGGCAGTACACCCACCACACCCTCGCCACCGTGCGGAAGGACGGCTCGCCCCGCCTCAGCGGCATCGAGGCCGACTTCCGCCGCGGCGAGCTCTGGCTCGGCATGATGCCGAACTCCCGCAAGGCGCTCGACCTGCGCCGCGACCCCCGGTTCGCGCTGATGGCCAACCCCGGCCCCGGCACCGACATGGGCGGCGGGGACGTCCGGATCTCCGGCCGGGCGGTCGAGATCACCGACCGGGAGACCCTGGGCCGGTACGCGGCCGAGGCGGGCGCGCCGCAGCCCTTCCACCTCTTCCGGGTGGAGCCGACCGAGGTCGTACGGACCTGGGTGGACGGCGAGGAGATCGCGTTGCGCAGCTGGGCGCAGGGACGCCCGACGAAGACGCTCCGGCGCGGCAACGACGACGGCCCGCCCAGGCAGGAGGCCTGACTCCTGGGTGGCACGGGCCGGGTGGGACCAGAATGGGCACGTGCCGAACACAGCAAGCAAGAAGAAAAACCAGGTGAGCGGCGGGCCCGAGCGGCGCCGTGAACTCCTCGACACGGCGGCCGAGGTGTTCGCCGCCCAGGGGTACAACGCCACCACTGTCCGCAAGATCGCGGACGCCGCCGGGATGCTCGCCGGCAGCCTCTACTACCACTTCGACTCCAAGGAGTCGATGCTGGACGAGATCCTCTCCACCTTCCTGAACGAGCTGTGGGAGGGGTACGACGCCGTCCTCGACGCCGAGCTCGGACCCCGCGAGACCATCGAGGCCCTGGTCACCGAGTCCTTCCGGGAGATCGACCGGCACCGCGCCGCCGTCGCCATCTACCAGAAGGAGTCCCAGCACCTCGTCGACCAGGACCGCTTCGGCTACCTCGTCGACTCGCAGCGCAAGTTCGAGAAGGCCTGGCTGGGGACCCTGGAGCGGGGCGTCGCCGCCGGGGTCTTCCGCGCGGACCTCGACGTCCGGCTGACGTACCGCTTCGTCCGCGACACCGTCTGGGTCGCCGCGTCCTGGTACCGGCCGGGCGGACAGCACAGCCCGGAGGAGATCGCCCGCCAGTACCTGTCGATGGTCCTGGACGGGATCGCCGTACGGGGTCCCGGGGCGTCCGGGGAGCCCGGGGAGCGGGGGGCCGGGGCGGGAAGGTCCTGAGGCGCACTATTGTTCCGGTAGACATCCGGGACCTGTATCGCGCGTCCCGGGAGAGACAGCCGGGGCCCGTATCGCGTGCTCCGGGAGAGACAGCCGGGGCCCGTATCTCGTGTTCCGGGTAGAGACAGCCGGGGCCCGCATCGCGCAGGTGCGGGCCCCGGCTGTGCCGCGCACCGGCCAGGAAGGCACGAATGACCCGCTCCGAACGTCCCCAGAGGCGAGGCCCCCGCACCGCCCAGGCGAAGTCCACGTCCCAGCCGAAGGGCCCCCGCGGTGGCCGTCGTCCCGCCGCGCCCCCGCCGCCGCAGGAGTTCACTCCGCCGGAGACGGTGACGCCCGCGCTGCCGTCCGTGGCCTCCTTCGAGGACCTGGACATGCCGGCCGCGCTGCTGCGGACGCTCACCGAGCAGGGCGTCACCGAGCCCTTCCCGATCCAGGCCGCGACCCTGCCGAACTCGATCGCCGGGCGCGACGTCCTCGGCCGGGGGCGCACCGGCTCCGGCAAGACCCTCGCCTTCGGGCTCGCGCTCCTCGCCCGTACCGCCGGCCGCCGCGCCGAGCCGACCGCGCCGCTCGCGCTGGTCCTGGTGCCGACCCGCGAGCTCGCGCAGCAGGTGACGGACGCGCTCACGCCGTACGCCTCCGCGCTGCGGCTGCGGATCACCACGGTCGTCGGCGGCATGTCGATCACCCGGCAGTCCTCGTCCCTGCGGCGCGGCGCCGAGGTCCTCATCGCCACGCCGGGCCGGCTCCACGACCTCATCGAGCGGGGCGACTGCCGGCTCGACCAGGTCGCCGTCACGGTCCTCGACGAGGCCGACCAGATGGCCGACATGGGCTTCCTGCCGCAGGTGACGAAGCTGCTGAAGCAGGTCGAGCCGGACGGCCAGCGGCTGCTGTTCTCCGCGACCCTCGACCGGAACATCGACAAGCTGGTCAAGATGTTCCTGGACGACCCGGTCGTGCACTCGGTCGACCCGTCGGCCGGCGCGGTGACCACGATGGAGCACCACGTCCTGTACGTGATGGACGAGACCGACAAGAAGGCCGTCACGCTGCGGATCGCGGCCCGCGAGGGCCGGACGATCCTCTTCATGGACACCAAGCGGTCCGTGGACCGGATGGTCAAGCGGCTGCTGGCCAACGGCGTCCGGGCCTCCGGGCTGCACGGCGGCCGCTCGCAGCCGCAGCGCAACCGGACCCTGGACCAGTTCAAGACCGGCCAGGTCACCACGCTGGTCGCGACGAACGTGGCGGCGCGCGGCATCCACGTCGACGACCTCGACATGGTCGTGAACGTCGACCCGCCGATCGACCACAAGGACTACCTGCACCGGGGCGGCCGCACGGCCCGTGCCGGCGAGTCCGGCAGCGTCTTCACGCTGGTCCTGCCCGAGCAGAAGCGGGACATGGGCCGGCTGATGTCGAACGCGGGCATCAGCCCCCGGACGGCGCAGATCAAGTCGAGCGACGAGGAGCTCGCCGAGCTCACCGGCGCCCGGGAGCCCTCGGGCGTCCCCGTCGTCATCGAGACGCCGCAGCCGACCCCGGCGCGCAAGCCGGCGGCGGCCGGCGGCGGCACGGGCGGCGGCCGTCGCCGTCGCCGTCCGTCCGGTTCCGGTGGCGGTGGTACGGGCACGGCCGCACCGGCCGCGGGCCGCGCCCCCGGCACGTCCGGCGGCCGCGGGTCCGGCACCCCCACCGGAAACCGGACCTCCGGCACCACGACGGGCACGGGCCGGGGCGCCGCCGGCACGGGCGGCTCCGGACGGGCGGCGGCCGGTTCGGGGCGCGGCTCCGGCACCGGCCGGGGTTCCGGCGCGGGTGCCGGGCGCGGTGCGGCGGCGGGCGGCGGCCGGGGCGGGCGTCAGGCCCCGGGCACCAGCCGTTCGCGGAGCGCCGCGAGCTCGCGCAGCTCCAGGCCGAGGCCGACCGACACGTAACGGAAGAGGCTCCCGTAGGAGGTGCGGACCTGGTCGAGGGCGGTGTCCAGGTACTCGTCCCGCACCTCCTGGAGCGGCACGATCAGGTCCGGGTTCTGCATGAGCCCGCCCTGCTTGAGGCCCTCCCGCACGCGCGCGTCGTTCGCGGCGCGGAAGGTGTTGGAGGCCAGGTAGTCCGCGCGGGCGGAGGCCGCCGGCACTCCGAGCAGGGTGAGCAGGAGCCAGCTCGTCCAGCCGGTGCGGTCCTTGCCGGAGGTGCAGTGCAGGAGCAGCGGCCCCCGGCGGGGATCGGCCAGGTCCCGCAGGGTCGCCGCGAGGGCGGCCCGGTTGGCGGGGTCGGTGACGAAGGTGCGGTACACCTCGCGCATGAAGGCGGCGGCCCGGTCGCCGCCGAGCATCTCCTCCTGCCGCACCGGGTCGCGGGAGGATATCGCGGCCATCAGCTGCCCGAAGAGGCCGTGGTCGGTGACGGGCCGGGCGACCGGGACCGGTCCCGCGGGCAGCCGGTCGGCGCCGTCGTAGCCGACCTCCAGCGGGATGCGCAGGTCGACCACGGTGCCGAGGCCGAGCCCGGAGAGGGCGGTGAGGTCGGCGTCGGTGAGCCTGGCGAGGTGGTCACCGCGGTAGGCCAGACCGTACCGGACCCGTGCGCCGTCGTAGGTGACGTATCCGCCGAGGTCGCGGACGTTGACCGCGCCCTGGAGCGGGATCTGCCGGATCGTCGTGGCGGTCGCGGGGCGGGGGCGGGCGACGGCGGGCGGCGCGGCGCCGAGGAGGAGCGCGGCGCCGGTGGTGGCGAGCAGGGCGCGTCGGGACAGGGGCATGGCTGGGCTCCCTTACGGACTGACGGACGTACGGCCGGTGGCGGTACGGCAGACGGAGTCGGGTGGGACAGCCGTGGGCGGACGGGCCCGCGGGGCCGCTCTTCCATCTAACGTTAGTTAGGTGACGTGTCGGCGAGGAACGTAGCACCCGGAGGGGCCGAACGGGAGGGGTGTGCGGCGCCGGTGTGCGCGGAGGCCTGGGCGCCGTCGTCCGCGTCGTCCACGGGATCCGCACGTTGGGGAGGCTTCGGTTAACGTCCGGGGAATTGAAGGTAGTTGGGGTTCCCGACGGGGATCTACGCGCGTCATCATCGCAGTCATGCGAATCCCCCCTCGAATCACCCTCGCCGGCGGTGTCGCCGCCGCCCTCCTCTCCTCCCTCCTCCTCGGCGCCCCGGCCACCGCCGCACCGGCCCCCGCGCCCGTCGCCTCCGTGTCCTCGATCGCGGCGGTCTCGTCCGTCGGGGACATCTGCTACTCGGACCTGCCCACCCAGGCGTACGACACCCTGCGTCTGATCGACGCCGGCGGCCCCTTCCCGTACAGCCAGGACGGGGTCGTCTTCCAGAACCGGGAAGGCGTCCTGCCGGCCCACACCTACGGCTACTACCACGAGTACACGGTGAAGACCCCGGGCGTCTCCACCCGCGGCGCCCGCCGGATCGTGACCGGGAAGGCGCTCGACGAGGACTACTACACCTCCGACCACTACGCCACGTTCGACCTGATCGACTACGCCTGCTGACGTTCCGTCGGTCAGCGGCGCGGGGTCGTCCACTCCAGGCGGGTCCTGACCCGCGGGTCGCGGACGTGTTCCAGGGCGGCGAGCGCCGTCTCGCGCGGCGCGCCGTCCGCCTCCCCGTCCGCGAGGATCGCCGCGAGCGCGTCGACGGCGCGGGGATCCTGGCGGATCGCCAGACCCCGCGCCGCCTCCGCCGCCGTCTCCGGGTCGGCGTCGCCGAGCCGCTCCGCGAGCCCCTCCCGTACGAGCGGGGTGTCGTCGGGCAGCTCGGCGAGCGCCAGCGTCGCCCAGTCCCGCACCCGGGCGTCGCCGTCCCGGCTCAGCGCGAGCAGCACCCCGAGCGCCTCGACGTGCCCGGGCGGCACGATCCCGGCGAGCGCGGCCGCGACCGCACGCCGCACCACCGGGTCGGGATGCCCGGCCGCCGCGAGCAGTTCCGGCACGGCGGCCGCGTCCGCGCACTCCCCGAGCGCCAGGACCGCCGAGAGCAGCGGCTCCCGCGCCGGGGGCACCGCCTCCGCCGCGAGCCGCCGCAGGACCGGGACCGCGCTCGGCCCGAAGCCAGGCAGCGCGCCGAGGACCCGCGCGCCGAGCGCCCGGCGCAGCGGATCGCGGTAGGCGCACCAGCCGGCCGCCGCCACGAAGGTCTCCTCGTCGGCCCGGCCCGCCAGTTCGGCCACCGTCGTCGTCCAGTCGTCGAGCTCGGGGTCGCCGCAGTGCAGCGCCCGCGCCGCGAGCTCCTCGTGCGGGGTGCGCAGGCCGAGCGAGGCCTCCAGGAGCGTGGCGATCGCCGCGTGGCCGGTCCCCCGGTCGTCACCGCGCCCGGGGGCGCCGTTCTCCCGCAGCAGTTCGACGCACACCGTGATCCCGCCGTCCTCCCGGATCCGCCGGACGGCCGCCTCGTACGTCTGCCCGCCCTCGTTCCCGGCGACGAGCCCGCGCCGCAGCTCGGCCGCGATGTCCACGCCGATCCACCGCCGGGCCTCCCGCAGGGCGGCCTCCCGGGCCCGCGCCCCGTGGTCGAGGAGCGCCCGCACGCAGCCGCTGGAGCCGCGCCGGGCGGCGGCGACGAGCGGGAGGACGCCGTCGGGCCCCGGCCGCTCCGGGTCGGCGCCGTGCTCCAGGAGGACCCGGGCCGTGTCGGCGTAGCCGAGGCGGAGGGCCCAGGCGAGGGCGGTGAAGCCGTACGACTCCTCCTGGTCGGCCGCGGCGCCCGCCGCGAGCAGTGCCCGCACCACCTCGGCGTGCCCGGCGCAGGCCGCCCCGCACAGCGGCAGGTCGCCGTCGTCCTCGCCGCTGAGCCGGCCCGGGTCGGCCCCGGCGGCGAGCAGCACCCGCACGATGCCGGCCTCGCCGTCGACGGCCGCCCGGTACAGGGCGGTCTCCCCGTCCTCCCGGCCCTCCGGGTCGGCCCCGTCCCGCAGGGCGCGTACGGCCCCGTCCTCGTCCCCGTGCCGGATCGCGTCGAACAACGTGCTCATGCCCCGACCCTGACCCTCCGTCGGGCCCTGGCGCAAATCGATTGCGGACGGCGGCCGGATGGGTCAGGGGGCGGCCGCGCGCCTCCGGGCCTTGAGCAGCCGCCCGAATCCGGTGAGCAGCCGGTGCCGGAACACGGCACGGGCCGTGCGCTCGGGAGCCTCCTGGAGCAGACGGACGTGTCGCAGCTGCTCCCGGACCGGCGCTTCCGGTTCCGCCGCGAGCGCGCGCGTCAGCTCCTCGTCGCGTCCGCCGGAGGCGAGCGCCTTGAGTCGCAGCAGGCGTTCGTCCTGTCCGCCACCCGGGGCGTCCGTGCCGAACAGGGCCTCCCACCCGGGATGGTCCGGCCACCACTGGGCCATCCAGTTCAGCGCGTGGAGCCGCACGTCGGCGTCCGGGTCGCCGGCCGCGCACGTGTACAGGACGTCACGGACGGCGGGGCGGTGCGAGCAGTCGCGGGCGAGCGACCGGACGAGGGAGAGCCGGACGGCGGGTACGGGATCGTGCTGGGCGAGGTCCAGCAGAAGGGCGGCCACCGCAGGATCGTCGTTCTGTGTCTCGGCGAGGACGTGCGCCGCCTCGACCCGCAGTTCGTCGTCGGGGAGCTCCCGGGCGCAGGCGACGAGGAAGTCGCGCGTGTCCTCCCCGGGTGCGAGGCCGATGATCGCCAGGGCGGCGCTCCGGATCCTGAACGAGCTCAGGGGCCGGTACTCCCGGACGTCCCGGTTCAGGGCCTTCGACAGGCTCCGGAGCGTGTCTTCCGTGAGGCGGTGGACGTCGCGCATCAGCATGCGGAGATCGTCCGGGTGGTTCCGCAGCCAGAGGGCCAGCTCCTTCTCGACGGAGGCCGGCCGGAACGGCTCGCCCAGCTCGACCAGCGGGCGGTACCTGCCGGACCGCCAGGCCGTCAGTGCCCATTCGGCCTCGCTCTCGGGGCCTTCCTCCTCAAGGCGGCCTTCGAGCCGAGCGAGCGCGCGCTGTCGCGCGAACAGCGGGATGCGCGCGTCCTCGTGCTTCTCCCCGCCGTCGCCGTCAGGCCAGGTGAGGCGGTCCACCAGGCTCTCGGCATGGGCGCGCACCGCGTCGAACCGGTCGTGGACCGCACGCTGCTCGAAGAAGCGGCGAGTGCGGTCGTCGGGGTACCCGGCCAGCAGGTGGTCCAGTGCCTGCTTGCGCGGACCGGGCGCGGGATCCCGTACCGCCCGGTCCTGGAGGAACGCGTGTAGCTCCTCGGCCCGTTCGGTGTCGGCCGTCGCGGAGACCAGGGCACGCAGCGCCGTGCCCCGCACCTGGACGTCCTCGTCGTGGACGGCGCAGGTCCTGACCGTCTCCAGGGCGACGGGGCTGCCGGACCACCGCGCAGCCAGTTCGGCGACGGCGGCGGCGCGGCCGCCCGGCGACCAGGTGAAGCGCGCGTACGCGATGACGGCCGTCTCGTCCCGGTGCAGGGCGCAGGCGAGCCGGGCCGCGGTGGGGCCGGGCAGGAACTGACCCCAGACGTGGAACCAGGCCAGGAAGCGGCCGCGCCCCGTCCAGTGCTCGCTGAAGGAGGCCAGCGCGGGAGCGGCTGCCTCGACCGGCAGGTACGACGGGCCGAAGGTGAGGTACTCCCCGCGTCTGAGGCTCTCCAGGCCGAGGACGCGGGTGATCCCGTCGACCACCGTGGTGCTCTGCGGGGCGAGCACGCCGATCTTCTTGACCTCGGCGAGCGCGCGGAGCGCCAGGGACAGCCTTTCGCCCAGGTCGCCGGAGGCCGCCGCGTCGACGAGCCCGTCCACCAGCGTCCCGGTGTCGCGCTCGCGAAGCTGTCCGGCGAGCAGCAGGATCACCTCGTGCCAGGTCGTGTCCCGGGCCCGCGGCAGGAGGACCTCGTGGACGAGCGCCTCGGGGGTCCACTCGCGTTCGTGTTCGTAGCGGTGCACGATGTCGGCCGCGGCGAGGTACTCCAGGAACGTGCGGTGGACGAAGCCCCAGGCGCCCCCGCCGTAGCGGGCGAGGATGAAGTTGCGCTCCCGCAGCTGCTGGACCATGGCGCGGGCGGCGCGGCGCGCGACGTCCGGGGGGATGTCGCAGAGCTGGAGGTACTGGCGGAAGACGTCCTCGATGTCGGCTTCGGGGATGTAGTTGCCGGAGATCCCGCCGGCCCCCTCCTGCATCCTGCGGGCCAGCAGACGGAGCATCTCCAGGCGTTCGACCTGGCCGAGGGCGTCGAGGGCGTCGGCGACCGAGCCCGACAGATGGGTGGTGAGGTGCTTGGCGTCCCGGTCCCAGCGGGCGACGAGCACCGTGACGGCGTGCTGGTACACCCCGTGCCGGTCGCGGGGGAGGGTCTGGCGGCGGCCGAGGATGGCGAGGATGGTCAGCAGGAGCGGGTTGCCGGCCAGTTCCCGTACGGACGCCGAATGGGCGACGGCGTCCTTGAAGCGGTTGAAGAGCCGGTCCGCGAGCGCGGGTTGTTCCGGGCAGGCCGTGTCGAACCACCGGCGCGCGAAGGCGTGGATCCGCGGGGTGTCGAGGTCCTGGATCATGTAGTGGGTGAAGTCCGCCCCGTCGAGCGTCTTCCGCTGGTAGCCGACGACCCGGGACGTGACGACGACCCGGCAGCGCTCGTGGCGGGCGGCGAAGCCGGCGATCCGGCGGGCCGTCTCCGCTCTGAACTCGGGGTCGAAGATCTCGTCCAGACCGTCGAAGACCAGGATGATCCGGCCTTCCCCGAGAAGCCGGGACAGCGTCGGGCGGGGGAGGGCCATCCCCTCGGTGACCCACAGGTGTTCGAGGAAGTCCTCGAACGTCGTCTGCCGCCAGGCGGGCTGCGCGTAGTGCCGCAGCTCGACGACGAGCGGCACGTGTCCCGCGAGCGGTGCCAGAGGGCCGCAAGGGTCCGGATCGGCGGTCAGGGTCATCGCGAGGTAGTGCGCGAGGGTGGACTTGCCAGCTCCGGGGTCGCCGAGGAGGACGACCCGGCGGTTCTCCTCCCGTGCGAGGACCTCCAGGACGTGTTCCGGCGGCCGCTGCCGGTAGGCCTCGACGAGGCTGTCGAGCAGGGCCAGGTCGAGGCCGGGCGGCAGCTCGTCCTCCGCGGCGAGCTCCTCGCCCTGGAGGAGTCGCACCATGAGCTCGCGGGAGAGCTCCACGGGCGGGGGATCGGCCCGTACCGTCGGCACGACGAAGACCTCGCGCAGCTCCACCTTCTGCTGCACGCTCTGGTCGTTGTCCGGGGTCAGCACCTCCAGGTCGAGCCGTCCGTACGACTCGCGGACCCGCCGGGCGTACGTCTTCACGGCGTGGGCGTCGGAGGGCTCGTCGCCCTGTCCGCCCCGGCTCCGGGCGGGACTCCTCGTCGTGGCGAGGACGGTGACGAGCTGCTGGTGCCGGTTCCACCACAACGGCCGTGCCACCAGCGCGGCGGGCACCGGCGCGGAGGCCGGGGCGCAGGCGACGCAGGCGTCGAGAAAGGCCGTCACGAACTCCCACTCGGGGGCCTTGACGAGCTTCCCGCTCAGCAGGCGCTGGACGCCCGAGCTGCTGAGGGCGCGGCCCTTGCGCCCGGCCGCGCGGCTACTGGCCTCCAGCTTGTCGGAACTCGGCGTGCCCGCGGCCACGTGCACCTCGTGCAGCCAGTCGGCGAACCGCCGCCGGGCCTCCGCTCCCCGCTCCAATGACGCTCCCTCCCCGCCGGTCGCGACACCGGGGCGCCCCGGATCGCCCCGGGGTACCCCGGATCCGGGGCCCAGGGTATGCCGTGGCCTGCGGCGATGTCCGGCGTCCGCCGATTTCGCCCGGGATCCGCCGACGGGTGGCGGGGCACCGGAGAGTACTCCCCGTTTCCGCGCGTCACCCAACCGAGAGGGAGTCCTCCGTGTCCACCGAAGTCCGTCCCGAGTCCACCGTGTCCCTGCTCTCCGAGGCCCTCGAACTCCTCGGCCCCGTCGGCCTCCTGGTGCTCCTCGGCGCCCTGCTGGTCTTCGTCGGGGTCGTGCTGCCGACGATCTGGTCGCGGCACGCCTACCGCCGTTCCGCGGCCCGCAGCACCATGAACACGCTGCTGAAGGTGGTGAGGCGGCTCTACCCCTTCTGATGGGGCGTCGACACCGGGAGGGGCGCCCCGCGACGGCAGGACGCCCCTCAGGACCCGCACTCCAGCAGCCGGTACGCGGCCGCTTACGGCCCGCACTCATGCACCGAGCCGCACACCCCGCACCGGGCCCGCAGCGCGCGTCCCGCCGGGACCCGCAGGCGCTGGCCGCAGACCGGGCAGAGGAAGGAGACGCCGGTCGCCGGGGCGCCGCCCTCGAAGGCGTACGGGGCGTCCTCGGCGGCCCGGCCCCTGCGCCGCTGCAGGGAGTACCGGCGGCGCTCGGCCCAGCCCGCCCCGGCCAGCGGTGGCGCGCTCCGCTCCCGCGCGGCCTCGGCCCGGCCCCGTACCCACGCCTCGTACGCGACGGCGCTGGTGAACCACGGCGAGGGGTCCTCGGAGAAGACCTCGGCCCGCTTGGCGAGGACGTAGCCGAACTCCTCCGGGGTGAGGTAGCCGAGCTTCTGGCTCTCGACGCCGTCCCGCCGGTAGGCGTCGAGCAGCAGCCAGCCGGCGCCCAGGTAGGCGGTGGTGACGTCGGTGAGGATCTCGTTCTCCGCGGTGGAGGGGAAGCCGAGGCCGAGCCGGTGCAGCAGGACGTGGGTGATCTCGTGGGCCAGGGCCGCGCCGATGTCCCTGCGGCGGGTCCGGAAGCGGTCGTTGAGCTCCACGAAGTACTCGGGTCCCGCCGTGAGCTCGACGGCCGCCGCGTACTCCATGGGGCGGAAGCTCACCACGATGCGCGCCTCGGGCAGCTGCAGGTGGCGGACGAGGGCGCGGGCGACCCGCTGGGCGCCGAGGTGGAGGTCCTCGTCGTCGCCGAGTTCCACGTCGGCGGCGGTGACGCTGGCGGGATATCGGTGCACTCCGTCGGGGGAGAGGCGGCGGTAGAGCGCGGTGAGCGAGGCCCGCACGGCGGCGCGGTGCGGGAAGCCGCGGATGACACGGTCGGCCCCATCACGGTTCTGCATGCCGGATCCCCCCTCCCGTCCACTGTACGGTCCCTCCACCGGGTCTGGCCGAAAAGGCTTTCTTGTGGCCTCAGTTGGGCGCTGTTCATAATCCGGACATGCCTTGACGAGCGCATGTCATCGCGTACATGCCATCCCTCCGTCGAGGCGACCCCCCACGAGTGAAGGAAGACACGTGAAGCAGAACCGCATGGTCCGTGCCCTCCAGAAGCTGGCGGCCGCAGGCGCCGTCGTCCTGGCGGCCGTCAGCCTCCAGCCCACCACCACCGCCTCCGCCGCCCCGGCCCCCGTCGTCGGCGGCACCCGCGCCGCCCAGGGAGAGTTCCCCTGGATGGTCAGGCTCTCCATGGGCTGCGGCGGCTCCCTGATCAGCCCTCAGATCGTCCTCACCGCCGCCCACTGCGTCAGCGGCTCCGGCGCCAACACCAGCATCACCGCCACCGCCGGAGTCGTGGACCTCCAGTCGAGCAGCGCCATCAAGGTCCGGTCGACCAAGGTCCTCCAGGCCCCCGGCTACACCGGCCAGGGCAAGGACTGGGCGCTGATCAAGCTCGCCAGCCCGATCACCTCGCTCGCCAACCTGAAGATCGCCGACACCACCGCCTACAACAACGGCACCTTCACCGTCGCCGGCTGGGGCGCCGCCCGCGAGGGCGGGGCGCAGCAGCGCTACCTCCTCAAGGCGAACGTCCCGTTCGTCTCCGACGCCTCCTGCCAGGCGGCGTACGGCAGCGACCTCGTCCCGAGCGACGAGATCTGCGCCGGCTACAGCCAGGGCGGAGTCGACACCTGCCAGGGCGACTCCGGCGGCCCCATGTTCCGCAAGGACAACGCCGGAGCCTGGATCCAGGTCGGCATCGTGAGCTGGGGCGAGGGCTGTGCGCGGCCCGGCTTCCCCGGCGTCTACACGGAGGTCTCGACCTTCGCCGCCGCCATCAAGTCCGCCGCCGCCACGCTGTAGCGGCCCCGCGAACGGGCGCCCCGGAGCGGCCTCGGCTCCGGGGCGCCTGCACGTGCTTGATCACGTTATTTATTTTGAGAACTCAGAGGACGTCCAGCTCCACAGCGGACGGCCCCCCACCCTCCAGTTCGAGCACCCACACCTCGTTCGCGCCCTCCCGCAGCACCGGCCCCGGCACGAACAGCGCCTCCTGGGGGCCGGCCGACCAGTAGCGGCCCAGGCAGAAGCCGTTCACCCACACGAAGCCGCGGGTCGCGCCCGGCAGCCGCAGCCGGGCGTCCCCGGCCCCGGCCACGGCAAGGACCCCCCGGTACAGGCCCGGAGCTTCCGTGACGGGGCCGAAGGGCACCTTGGCGACCGTCTCCGTGTCGAAGGCGTCCAGGCGCAGGGCCCGGGCTCGTACTCCGTGCAGATACTGCCGTTCGTGCCGCACGCCCCCGGTGATCCCCTTCGGCTCCGCGAGGCGCGGCCCGTAATTGACCCGGCCGAGCGACTCCACCCACAGGTCCACGAGCGCCGGACCCGCCACCGGCTCGGGAAGCGCCGCGTCCTCACCCTCGAGGACCCCCGCCGGCCGCCCGTCGACGTACACCACCGCCCGGTCCCGCAGCCCCGTCACGCCCAGCGGGTACGGCTGCCGGGGACCCGGCACCGCCACCCGGTAGCGGACCAGACCCCGGTCCACGCCCAGCTCCTCGAAGGTCGGCGGCATCGGCGTCCCGGTCTCCTCTCCGCCGAGGACCTCCAGGACCCCGTCCAGCGGCGCCCAGCCGTCGAGCACCCCGGACACCGCCGCCCCGAGCCGGGCCGGCGGCTCCGGCACCTCCGGCAGCGGCCCCTCCGCGTACTCCGCGAGCACCTCGCGGAAGGCCCGGAACTTCTCCGTCGGCCGCCCCGCCTCGTCGATCGGCGCGTCGTAGTCGTACGAGGTCACCGTCGCCCGCAGCGGACCGTCGTGCAGCTCACCGTCCCGGTTCGCGCCCGCCCAGCCGCCGAAGTTCGTCCCGCCGTGCGCCATGTACACATTGACCGAGGCCCCGCACTCCAGGATCTCCCGCAGCGCCGCCGCCGCGTCCGCCGCGTCCCGCACCGTGTGCTCCCGGCCCCAGTGGTCGAACCAGCCGCACCAGAACTCCATGCACATCAGCGGCCCCGACGGCTGGTGCCGCCGCAGCGTCGCGAAGCCCTCCCGCGCCCCCGAGCCGAAGTTCGCCGTCGCGAGGACCCCCGGCACCGAACCGCCCGTCAGCATGTGGTCCTCGGGCCCGTCCGAGGTGAACAGCGGCACGCTCACCCCGCAGTCCCGCAGCAGCCCCGCCAGCCACTCCAGATAGCCCCGGTCGCTGCCGTAACTCCCGTACTCGTTCTCCACCTGCACCAGGACCACCGGACCGCCCCGGTCGACCTGCCGCTCCACCACCTGCGGGAGCAGCCGCCGGAACCAGGCCTCCACCGGCGCCAGGAACTCCGGGTCCAGGGTCCGCACCCGCCGCCCGAGCGGCCCGGTCAGCCAGTGCGGAAGCCCGCCGTTCTCCCACTCGGCGCAGATGTACGGACCCGGGCGCACGATCGCCCGCATCCCGGCCCGCCCCACCGCGTCCAGGAAGCGCCCGAGCGCGTCCGCGTCGGCGTACCGGCCGGGCTCCGGCTCGTGCAGGTTCCACGGGACGTACGTCTCGACGCAGTCCAGGCCCATCGCGCGCAGCATCCCGAGCCGGTGCTCCCAATGGCCCTCGTGCACCCGGAAGTAGTGCAGCGCCCCCGAAAGCAGCCGCACCGGCCGCCCGTCGAGCAGAAAGTCCTCGTCACCCACAGCGAAGTCACCCACAGCGAACGTGCTCATGGCCTCACCCTCACCCTCTGGCGGCGAGCCGGTCCATGGACAAAGATCGTCGCAGTTTGGACGTTAGGGAAAGGCCCGCGGCATGTACCACACCTGGATGCGCTACTTCACGCCCGGACCCGTCCACCACCGCCTCGGGCTCGTCTGCCTCGGCGTCGGACTCCAGCACGGCACCCTGCCCACCGTCGGCCCGCGCACCCTCGACCACCACGTCGCCGTCGTCGTCTCCGCCGGCAGCGGCTGGTACCTCAGCGCCGACGGGCGCCGCACCACCGTCACCGCCCCCGCACTCCTCTGGCTCACCCCCGGCACCCCCCACCACTACGCCGCCGACCCCGGCACCGGCTGGGACGAGGCCTTCGTCGACTTCACCGGACCCGCCACCGCCACGTACACCGAACTCGGCTACATCGAGCCCGACCGGCCCGTCGTCCCCCTCTCCGACGCCGCCCCCGCCCGCGCCGCCATCGGCCGGATCGCCCGCGCCGCCCGCCCCGGCAACCCCTTCCTCGAAGTCGAGACCGGCGCCGCCGTCCACGAGCTGCTCGTCGCCCTGCGCCGGGCCCGCGCCGACACCAACGCCGACGGCGACCCCGTCCTCGCCGCCCTCGCCCGCGACGCCTTCCAGCCGCTGTCCGTCGCCGAGCACGCCGCCCGGCACGGCATGACCCCCGCCGAGCTGCGCAGCGCCGTCCGCCGCGCCGCCGGATGCAGCCCCAAGGACTATCTGCTCACCGTCCGCCTCGGCCGCGCCAAGGAGCTCCTCGCCGCCACCGAGCTGCCCGTCGCCGCCGTCGCCCGCCGCGTCGGCTACGACGACCCCGCCTACTTCTCCCGGCTCTTCACCCGCCGGGTCGGCACCGCGCCCATCCGCTTCCGGGAGCAGCAGGGGCGGTCCGTGCACGGCGGCTGGAGCACCAGCGTTCCGGATCCCGAACACCCGCCCACGATCCTCCCGCGATCCGTCTAAGCTCGCAGATCATGAGCGACACCAGCGGCACCAGTGACATCGACCCCTCCGTCCTCGCCGAGCTGACCCGGCTGCGCGAAAGCATCGACAACATCGACGCCGCGGTCGTGCACATGCTCGCCGAGCGCTTCAAGTGCACCCAGCAGGTCGGCGTCCTCAAGGCCGGACACCACCTCCCGCCCGCCGACCCCGCCCGCGAGGCCCGCCAGATCGCCCGGCTGCGGGAACTCGCCGCGAGCGCGAAACTGGACCCGGCCTTCGCGGAGAAACTCCTCAACTTCATCATCGCCGAGGTCATCCGGCACCACGAGACGATTGCGGACGGAGCACGCTGATGGCGCGCGTCACGGTCTTCACCCTCGGAGGCACCATCTCCGCCCGGGGCGGTGACGCCGCCCGCATGACCGGCCGGGAGGTCCTCGCCGAGCTCGGCGCCCCCGAGGACGTCGTCCTGCGGGACTTCCGCCGGGTCCCCAGCTCCACCCTCTCCTTCGAGGACCTCGCCGCCCTCGCGGACGAGGTCCGCGCGGCCGTCGCCGAAGGCTCCGGCGTGGTCGTGGTCCAGGGCACCGACACCCTGGAGGAGACCGCCTTCCTCCTCGACCTGCTCTGCGGCACCGAGCGGGCGCCGATCGCCGTCACCGGCGCGATGCGCCGCCCCGACCTGCCGGGCGCCGACGGCCCCGCCAACCTCGCCGCCGCCCTCGCGGTCGCCGCCGACCCGGGCTGCCGCGGCCTCGGCGTCCTGGTCGTCCTCGGCGACGAGATCCACGCGGCCCGCCTCGCCCGCAAGACCCACACCACCTCGATCACCACCTTCGCCTCGCCCGGTGCCGGCCCGCTCGGCACCGTCGTCGAGGGCGAACCCCGGATCCTGCTCCGCCCCGCCGTCACCGCCGCGGCCTGCACGTTGAAGCTCGACCCCTCGGTACGGGTCGCCCTGGTGACCCTCTCCCTCGGCGACCGGGGCGAACTCCTCGACGCCGTCGACGACCGCTTCCAGGGCCTCGTCGTCGCCGCGTTCGGCGGCGGACACGCCCCCGCGCCGCTCGTCGAGCCCCTCGCCGAGATCGCCCGGCGCATCCCGGTCGTCCTCGCCTCCCGCACCGGCGGCGGCGCCACCCTCACCGACACCTACCGCAGCCCCGGCTCCGAGCACGACCTGCTGCACCACGGACTGATCCCCGCCGGCCCGCTCGACCCCGCCAAGGCCCGGATCCTGCTCCACACCCTGATCTCCAGCGGCGCCGCGGGCCCGACCGGCTACGACCGGCCCCGCATCACCGCCGCCTTCGCCCACCTGAACGGCTCCGGCCTGGCCTGAGGTCCCGATACCCCCTGCCCGGGAACGGGGCGATCGGGCAGCATAGGGCCCATGTCCGTACTGACGCGCGACGAAGCGCAGACCCGTGCCCAGCTCCTCGACGTCCACCACTACCGCGTGGACCTCGACCTCACCACCGGCGACGAGACCTTCCGGTCACACAGCCTCATCCGCTTCACGGCCCGCGCCGCGGGGGACACCTTCGTCGAGCTCAAGCCCGAGACCCTGCACTCCGCCCTCCTCGACGACGAGCCCCTCGACGTCACCGCCCTCGACGGCAACCGGCTCCCGCTGACCCTCACCGAGGGCGAGCACACCCTCAGCATCGACACCACCATGCGGTACTCCCGCACCGGCGAGGGCATGCACCGCTTCACCGACCCCTCGGACGGCGAGTCGTACGTCTACACCCAGCTGTTCATGGAGGACGTCCAGCGCGTCTTCGCCGCCTTCGACCAGCCCGACCTGAAGGCCGTCTTCGAGCTCGGCGTCGAGGCGCCCGAGGGCTGGACCGTCCTCTCCAACGGCATCACCGCGCAGCAGCCCGACGGCCGCTGGCAGGCCGCCCCCACCCCGCTGCTCTCCACCTACTTCGTCTGCGTCGCCGCCGGCCCCTGGCACACCATCCGCACCGAGCACGCCGGCCTGCCCTTCGGCATCCACTGCCGCCGCTCGCTCGCCGCCCACCTCGACGCCGACGCCGACGAGATCCTCGCCGTCACCAAGGCCTGCTACGACCGGTACCACGAGAAGTTCGACGAGCCGTACCCCTTCGACTCGTACGACCAGGCCTTCGTCCCCGAGTTCAACGCCGGCGCCATGGAGAACCCCGGACTCGTCACCTTCCGCGACGAGTTCGTCTTCCGCTCCGCCGTCACCGTCACCGAGCGCCAGACCCGCGCCATGGTCATCGCCCACGAGATGGCCCACATGTGGTTCGGCGACCTCGTCACCCTCCGCTGGTGGGACGACATCTGGCTGAACGAGTCCTTCGCCGAGTACATGGGCTTCCAGACCGTCAACGAGGCCTGCTCCGACCTCTTCCCCGACACCTGGATCGACTTCGGCGTCACCCGCAAGGCCTGGGGTTACGAGGCGGACCAGCGCCCCTCCACCCACCCCGTCGCCCCCGACCCGGAAGCCGTCCCCGACACCGCCTCCGCCCTCCTCAACTTCGACGGCATCTCCTACGCCAAGGGCGCCTCCGCGCTCCGCCAGCTCGTCGCCTGGCTCGGCGAGAAGGACTTCCTCGCCGGCATCAACATCCACTTCAAGCGGCACAAGTTCGGCAACGCCACCCTCGCCGACTTCATCGACAACCTCGCCGCCGCCACCGACCGCGACGTCCACGCCTGGGCCGAGCAGTGGCTGCGCACGACGGGCGTCGACACGCTCACGCCGCGCCTGGAGGGCGAAGGCCTCAGCTGGCAGCTCCACGTCGACCGCGACGGCAGCCGCCCGCACCGGATCAAGGTCGGCATCTACGACCGGGACGCCCTCGACGCCCCCGTCCTGCGCGAACGGCACGAGATCGACGTCCCGCAGGAGGTGCCGCTCGACCTGGGCGGTCCGCGCCCGGCCCTCGTCGTCCTCAACGAGGAGGACCTCACCTACGCCAAGGTGCGCTTCGACGAGACCTCCGAGGCCACGCTCCTGTGGGGGCTCGCCGCACTCCCCGACCCGGTCACCCGCGCCGTCGTCTGGAACAGCCTGCGCGACATGGTCCGCGACGGCGAACTGGAGCCCGCCGCGTACCTGGAGGCCGCCCACGCCCACCTTCCCCAGGAGACCGAACTCGCCCTCGTCCAGGGCGTCCTCGGCTTCGCGCGCACCCAGATCGCCGACCGGTACGTGACGGAGGAGGAGCGCCCGGCCGCCCTCGCGAAGATCGGCGAGATCGCCCGCGCGCTGCTGCGCCGCACCGAGGACGGCGAGGAGCCCGGGCTGCGCCTCACCGCCGTCCGCGCCTGCGTCGACAGCGCCACCACCCCCGACAAGATCGCCTCCTGGCTCGAGGAGGGCACCGTCCACGGCGGCCCCGAGCTCGACCCCGAGCTGCGCTGGCGGATCCTCGCCCGCCTCGCCGTCCTCGGCGCCACGGACGAGACCGTGATCGCCGCCGAACTGGAGCGGGACCCGAGCGCCACCGGCCAGGAGGGCGCCGCCCGCTGCCGGGCCGGCCTCCCGAACCCGGAGGCGAAGGAGGCCGCCTGGGCGGCGATGTTCTCCTCCGACGACCTCTCCAACTACCTCTTCACCGCCACCGCCCAGGGCTTCTGGCAGCCCGAACAGGCCGAGCTCGTACGGGAGTACGTGCCGCGCTTCTACGAGGCGGCCGTCGCGCTCGGCGACCGCCGGGGCCCGGCGATGGCCGAGGCGGCGGGGCGCTACGCCTTCCCGTCGTACGCGATCGACGCGGACTCCCTGGCCCTGGGCGAGTCCCACCTCACGTCCGACACGATGATCCCGGCCCTCCACCGCAAGCTGGTCGACCAGCTCGACGACCTGCGCAGGGCACTGGCGGTACGCGGCGCGTAGTGACGAGGACGGCGCCCTGGTTCCAGGGCGCCGTCCCTCGTTCGGGTCACAGGATCCGACTCCCCGGACAAACCCCGGCAAGCCGCGCCACCCTGTCGTCCATGCGTGCCGTACCCCCGCCCCTCGCCGCCGACGTCTTCGCCCTGAGCCGGCTCCTGGGCTCCGCCCTCGACGCTCTGAACGAAGGAGCGCAGGCCAGGGGCGGGCCGCTGCCGGCGGGAGGGCCGGAGGCCGTGGCGCGGCGGGTGCGGGAGGCGCTGGGGGAGCCGCTGCCGGAGACGGGCCGGGGAGCCGAGGAGGCGATCCGTACCCTCGTCCGGGTCCTGGCCGAGGGCGCCGCCGACCCGGCTGACCCCCGGTGCGCCGCCCATCTCCACACCCCGCCCCTCGCCCTCGCCGTCGCGGCCGATCTCGCCGCCTCCGCGCTGAACCCGTCCATGGACTCCTGGGACCAGGCGCCCGCGGCCTCCGTCCTGGAGGCCGAGGTGACGGCGGCCCTGGCCGCCGAGGTGTTCCCCGCCGCGCGAGCGGCCGACGCGCTCGTCACCACCGGCGGCACCGAGTCCAACCAGCTCGCCCTGCTCCTCGCCCGGGAGCGGCACGGCGGCGTGACGACCGTCGTCGGGGCCAACGCCCACCACTCCTTCCGCCGCGCCGCCTGGCTCCTCGGCCTGCCCGAGCCGGTCGTCGTGCCCACCCCGAGCGGCACGATCGACCCGGAGGCCCTCCAGGACGTCCTGGCCCGCACCGAGGGGCCCGTCCTCGTCGCCGCCACCGCCGGCACGACCGACGAGGGCCTGATCGACCCGCTCCCGGAGCTCGCCGACGTCTGCGCCGGCGTCGGCGCCGAGCTCCACGTCGACGCCGCGTACGGCGGCCCCGTCCTGTTCAGCCGCACCCACCGAAGGCTCCTCGACGGCCTCGACCGGGCCCGTACCGTCACCGTCGACCTGCACAAACTCGGCTGGCAGCCGGCCGCCGCAGGGCTCCTCGCCGTACGCGACACCGCCGACCTCGCCGTCCTCGGCCACACCGCCGACTACCTCAACGCCGACGACGACACCGAGGCCGGCCTCCCCGACCTCCTCGGCCGCTCCCTGCGCACCACCCGCCGCCCCGACGTCCTCAAGACCGCCGTCACCCTCCGGGCGCTCGGCCGCACGGGCCTCGGCGCCCTCGTCGACCGGTGCGCGGACCTCGCCCAGGAGCTCGCCGACCTGGTGGAGAAGGCCCCGGGCCTCGACCTCAAGGGCCGCCCCACCCTCACGACCGTCCTCTTCCGCCCCACCGGCGCCGACGACGAGACCGTCGCGGCGATCCGCCGCACCCTCCTCGCCGAGGGCCGCGCCGTCCTCGGCCGGGCCGCGGCCGACGGCCGTCTGTGGCTCAAGGCCACCCTGCTCAACCCCCACACCACCCCCGGCGACCTCGCAGACATCCTCACCCTCGTGGAAGGCAGCACGCACCGATGACCGGCAGCACCCCCCAGCAGGACCTCGACCAGCCCCACGACCTGGTGGGCGTCGGCATCGGCCCCTTCAACCTCTCGCTCGCCGCCCTCGCGCACGGCGTCCCCGGCGGTCTCGCCGCGACCTTCTACGAACAGCGGCCGGCCTTCCACTGGCACCCCGGGCTCCTCCTCGACGGCGCCACCCTCCAGGTCCCCTTCCTCGCGGACCTGGTGACCCTCGCCGACCCCGCGAGCCCCTGGTCCTTCCTCAACTACCTGAAGAGCCGCGAGCGCCTCTTCCCCTTCTACTTCGCCGAGAAGTTCCACATCCAGCGCGCCGAGTACGACGCCTACTGCCGCTGGGTCAGCGAGCGGCTCCCCGGCCTCCGCTTCGGGCACCAGGTCGACTCCGTGCGCTGGAACCCCGAGCGCCGCCTGTTCGAGGTCGACTTCACGCAGGTCGACCCGGAGGGCGAGGCCGAGGCCCTGGGCCGCGCCTACACCCGGAACGTCGTCCTGGGCGTCGGCACCGAGCCGTACGTCCCCGAGCCGCTCCGGCCGCTCGCCGACGCCCCCGGCGTGCCCGTCCTCCACTCGGCCGACTACCTGGCCCACCGCGAGTCGCTGCTGCGCGCCGGGCACGTCACCGTCATCGGCTCCGGCCAGTCCGGCGCCGAGATCTTCCTCGACCTGCTCCGCGCCCGCCCCGCCGGGGCCGAGCGGATCCACTGGCTGGCCAGGACCGAGGCCTTCTCGCCCATGGAGTACTCCAAGCTCGGCCTGGAGCACTTCACCCCCGACTACACCCGCTACTTCCACGCCCTGCCCGAGCCCGTGCGCGGCGAACTCATGCCCCGCCAGTGGCAGTTGCACAAGGGCATCGACGCGGACACCATCGCCGCCATCCACGACGAGCTCTACCGCCGCACCCTGCACGGCGGCTGGCCCGACGCCGTCCTCACCCCCGGCGTCCGGGTCCGCACCGCGGGGCGGGTCGCCACCACCCAGGTCGAGCTGCACCTGGAGCACGTGCAGCAGTCCACCCGCTCCCGGCTCACCACCGACGCCGTCGTCCTCGCGACCGGCTACCGGGAGCGCCCGGTGGACCGGATGCTCGCCGGGCTCGACCCGTACCTGCGGCACGACTCGGCCGGGCGCGCGCGGATCGACGAGCGGTACCGCCTGGTGCTCGACCCGTCCGTCACCGGTTCCGTGTACGTCCAGAACGCCGAGCGCCACACCCACGGTGTCGGTGCCCCCGACCTGGGCCTCGCGGCCTGGCGCAGCGCGGTCATCCTCAACTCGGTGACCGGCAAGGAGTCGTACCCGCTGCCCCGCCGCACCGCCTTCACCACCTTCGGCCTGGACGCGCGAGAGGCGCCGAGCATCCCGGCCCAGGACCGGAAGCTGACGCCTCTCGTACAGCAGTAGGAACTAGAAGACCGGCACGCCGTCCCGGGTCAGCTTCCAGTCCACCGACGCGAAGGTGCCCGGGTCGACCGTCCCCTTCGCCTTCACCCAGCCGATGATCGTGTTGCGGATCTCGTCCGAGTTCGCCCACAGCTGCTGGGCCTTGGCGACGTGCGGGAACGCGCCGCCGCCGCTGGCCCGGTAGTTGTTCACCGCGAGGACGAACTGCGCGGCCGGGTCGAGCGGCTTGCCCTGGAAGGACAGGCCGACGATCCGCTGGCCGACCGGCTTGGCGATGTCGATGTCGTACGTGAGACCCGACACGGCGTCGTAGTTGTAGTCGGGCGTGTTGTCCGCGTTCGTCAGCTTCGCG
Organism: Streptomyces nymphaeiformis; assembly: GCF_014203895.1. Lineage (GTDB taxonomy): Bacteria > Actinomycetota > Actinomycetes > Streptomycetales > Streptomycetaceae > Streptomyces > Streptomyces nymphaeiformis. The sequence continues at coordinate 1,121,594 of NZ_JACHJY010000001.1, forward strand.
GTGTCGACGGGGGCGCCCGCCGCGGTCTGGACGTAGTACTTCGCCGAGTACTCCAGGTAGTCCTTCAGCTGGGCGCCCGTCATGAGACGCGCCTCAAGGGTGTTCTCGAAGGGGTAGAGCCCGGCGGCGTCCTTGATGCTGATCTCGCCGGCCGGGATCCGGGCCGTGCGCGAGAAGCAGGAGGCCTGCGACAGGACCGGCAGACCGGCGTACGCGCCGCCCGCGAGGGCCGCCTTCACCGTCTCGGCCTGGACGACGTTGATCAGGTCGATGATCGGCTCGTCCTTCCACGGCGCGTCGGCCGTGGTCATGGCGGCGGTCGAGGTGCCGATGACCTGGTTGACGTACGCGACGACCTTCTTGTGCTCGTCCGCGAGCAGCCCGGTGATCTCCGGGTCCTCGGCGACCGTGTTGGAGTTGAGGACCTGCGCGCCGGCCTTCTCGACCACCCAGCGGCCCTTCTCCCACACCAGGTCGAAGTCGAAGAGGGTGAGGCGCTGGCCCCACTTCAGCGGCTCGGACAGGACGACGTCCTTGCCGGTCTCCTTGTTCTTCACCCGGTACTCGGGGATCTCGGTGTGCGCGTGGCCGACGAGGATCGCGTCGATGCCGGCCACCTGCTCGGCGACGAGCCCGGCGGCGTTCTCGATGTACGGGAGCTGGTCACCGTACGAGGAGGTGCCGGAGGAGCCGGAGTGCGCCGAGACGATCACGACGTCGGCGCCCATCGAGCGCAGCTTCGGCACCCACTTCGCGGCCTGCTCCTCCAGGCCGGGGAAGACCATCTTGCCGGTGACGTTCGCCTTGTCCCAGATGGCGATGCCCGGGTTGGTCAGGCCGAGGATCGCGACCTTGACGTCCCGGCCGTGCGGGGTGCGCAGGCAGTGGATGCTGTACGGGGCGAAGGCCGGGCGCAGTGTCTTGGCGTCGAGCGCGTTGGCGCCGAGCAGCGGGAAGTCGCACTGCTCCTCGAACTTCCGCAGCACCGGGATGCCGTAGTTGAACTCGTGGTTGCCGAGCGCGGCGGCGTCGTAGCCGATGGCGTTCATGGCCTGGGCCATCGGGTGGACGGGGCCGCCGGTCTGGGTGATCGGGTCGACCTTGGCGTAGTAGTACGACAGCTGGGTGCCCTGGATGGTGTCGCCGGCGTCGATGAGGAGGGTGTTCTCCTCGCCCTTCGCCGCGCGGACCTGGTCGACCAGGGTGGAGATCTTGGCGAGGCCGACGTCGTTGTGGGCCTTGTCGTCGAACTCCTTGTCCGTGAAGTAGTCCCAGTTGAAGACGTTCCCGTGCAGGTCGGTGGTGCCCATCACGGTGAACGAGTACCGCTTGGCCGGCCGGGGGCGGGCTTCGTGGGCCTCGGCGGGGGCGGCGACGCCGGCGGTGAGGGCGGCTCCGGCTCCGACGGCGGCGGAGGCCTCCAAGAAGGCACGGCGGTTCAGCGGCATGTGGTTCTCCCCATTGATTCGGCGCCTGCCATGGCGCACAACGCGCGTAGATTCTGGCCTGGAACGCACTGTCGCAACAGACCTTTCGGGTTACGGAGTGGGAAAGTGTTCGGTATGACACACCCGCACCCCACCCCCGAGGCACCCCAGGTGACGGTCCGCGGCGAGGGCCGCCTGGAGGTGGAGCCGGAACTGGCCAGGATCGGCGTGTCGGTACGCGCCAGGGGCACCGACCGGGCCTCGGTGCTCGCCGCCCTGACGAGCCGTAACGCCGAGGCGATCGCCCTGGTGAAGTCGTACGGGGAGGCAGTCGCCGCGCTGGAGACGGGCGCCCTGTCCGTCACCCCCGAGCCGGCCCGGCACGGCCGCGGCGAGCGGGTGCGCGGCTACCAGGGCTGGGTGCACCTGTCGGCCGAGCTGACCGACTTCACCGCGCTCGGCGAGCTCGTCACGCACCTCGCGGACCTGGAGTGGACCCGGGTGGACGGCCCCTGGTGGTCGCTGCGCCCGGACTCCCCGGCGCACGCGGAGTCGCGCCGGCAGGCCGTACGGGACGCGGTGCGCCGGGCGCGCGAGTACGCGGAGGCGCTCGGCACCTCCCTGGTGGCGCTGCTCGAACTCTCCGACACCGGACTCGCCCCCGGCATGCCGGCCCAGGCCGGCGGGATGCGCATGGCCTTCGCCGCGGAGTCGGTGGAGGCGCCCGCTCCGCTGGACCTGGAACCCCAGCGGCAGACGGTCACCTCGGAGGTCGCGGCGCGGTTCACGATGGCGCCGCCCGCACTCTGAGACGAACGGTTTTTCGGCCCGTAACCCGCTCATCGGAGCAACCCGCCGCACAGATTCAAGACTTGTCAACAACCTTTCATGGAAAGGTTGTTGGCTTGTCATGGTGGGCGCCTTCGCTACCCACTGGTAAGCCCTAGGCTCGCCTCATGCGCCGAGCGAAAATCGTTTGTACCCTTGGGCCCGCCACCGAAACATACGACCAGATCAAGGCGTTGATCGAGGCCGGAATGGACGTGGCCCGCTTCAACCTCAGCCACGGCAGCTACGCCGAACACGAGAAGCGCTACCAGCACGTGCGCGAGGCGGCCGACGAGACCGGCCGGAGCGTCGGGGTCCTGGCCGACCTTCAAGGCCCGAAGATCCGCCTCGGCCGCTTCCGCGAGGGTCCCGTACTCCTTGAACGCGGCGACGAGTTCACCATCACCGTCGAGCCGACGGAGGGCGACCGCCACTGCTGCGGCACGACCTACGCCGGCCTCGCCGGGGACGTGACCGCCGGCGAGCGGATCCTCGTCGACGACGGCCGCGTCACCCTGGAGGTCACCTCCGTCGACGGCCCCCGCGTGCACACCCGGGTGGTCGAGGGCGGCATGGTCTCCGACCACAAGGGCCTCAACCTGCCCGGCGTCGCCGTCTCCGTCCCGGCCCTCTCCGAGAAGGACATCGAGGACCTGCGCTGGGCGCTGCGCACCGGCGCCGACGTCATCGCCCTCTCCTTCGTCCGCAGCGCCCGCGACATCGACGACGTGCACCGGATCATGGACGAGGAGGGCCGCCGGCTCCCCGTCATCGCCAAGATCGAGAAGCCGCAGGCCGTCGAGAACATCGACGAGATCGTCGCAGCCTTCGACGGCATCATGGTCGCCCGCGGCGACCTGGGCGTCGAGATGCCCCTGGAGCAGGTGCCGATCGTCCAGAAGCGCGCGGTGAAGCTGGCCAAGCGCAACGCCAAGCCGGTCATCGTCGCCACCCAGATGCTCGACTCGATGATCGACAACTCCCGCCCCACGCGCGCCGAGGCGAGCGACGTGGCGAACGCGGTCATCGACGGCACCGACGCCGTGATGCTCTCCGGCGAGACCAGTGTGGGCCGCTTCCCGATCGAGACGGTCCGCACCATGAGCCGGATCGTCGAGGCCGCGGAGGAGGACGTCCTCGCCAAGGGCCTCCCCCCGCTGACCGAGCGGAACAAGCCCCGCACCCAGGGCGGCGCCGTGGCCCGCGCGGCCGCCGAGATGGGCGACTTCCTGGGCGCCAAGTTCCTGGTGGCCTTCACCCAGTCCGGCGACACGGTCAAGCGGCTCTCCCGCTACCGCTCGCCGATCCCGCTGCTCGCCTTCACCCCGGACCCGGCGACCCGCTCCCAGCTCAACCTCACCTGGGGCGTGGAGACCTTCCTCGGCCCGTCGGTGGACTCCACGGACGCGATGGTGGCCCAGGTCGACGAGGAGCTGCTGCGGATCGGCCGCTGCCGGCCCGGCGACATCGTGGTCATCACGGCCGGCTCCCCGCCGGGCGTCGCGGGCTCCACGAACCTGGTCCGGGTGCATCACATCGGAGACCCGCTGAACTAGGGGAGGCGGCGGGGACGGGGCCTTGATCGGCCTATTCGTCTCAGACCTTGGAATCAAAGGTAAAGTGCCCCGGGTGGGATTCGAACCCACGCTGTATGGTGTTTGAGACCACTGCCTCTTCCGCTGGGCTACCGGGGCATCCTTCGAAACGAAGGTCGGTGATCACCCGCCGTGTCCCTACCTTACAGGAGGTAGGTAGGCTCATGGGGAGCTGTATCCGCCTCGGAACGAGGCCATCGAACGAGGAGCCCGCGTGACCGCCCCCGAGTCGCCCCAGCCCGCCGACGACGCCGAGCCGTCGCACGTTCCGCCGCTGACGACCCGCGTCGTCATCGCCGAGGACGAGGCCCTCATCCGCCTCGACCTCAAAGAGATGCTGGAGGAAGAGGGCTACACGGTCGTCGGCGAGGCCGGTGACGGCGCCACGGCCGTCGAGCTCGCCCGCGAGCACCGCCCCGACCTCGTCATCCTCGACGTGAAGATGCCCGTCCTCGACGGCATCTCCGCCGCCGAGAAGATCGCCGGCGAGTCCATCGCCCCGGTCCTCATGCTGACCGCCTTCTCGCAGCGCGAGCTCGTCGAGCGCGCCCGGGACGCCGGCGCCATGGCGTACCTGGTGAAGCCCTTCAGCAAGAGCGATGTGGTCCCGGCCATCGAGATGGCCGTCTCCCGCTTCGCCGAGCTCCGCGCCCTGGAGAAGGAGGTCGCCGACCTCTCCCAGCGCCTGGAGACCCGCAAGCTCGTCGACCGCGCCAAGTCGATCCTGCAGACCCAGTACGGCCTGACCGAGCCGGCCGCGTTCCGCTGGATCCAGAAGACCTCGATGGACCGCCGCATGTCGATGCAGCAGGTCGCCGAGGCCGTCATCGAGGACGCCGAGGAGAAGAAGGCGGCCAAGGGCCAGTAGCCCTGGCCCTCGCCCTTCGTACGGAAGGAGGCCCGCCCCACGTCGCTGTGGGGCGGGCCTCCTCGTACTGGTGACGGGTCCTACTCCTCGCCGAGGTACGTCTTGCGGACGTCGTCGTTCACGAGCAGGTCCCGGCCGGTCCCGGACAGCTTCATCGTGCCGACTTCCAGGACGTACCCGTAGTCCGCGAGGGAGAGCGCGGCCTGCGCGTTCTGCTCGATGAGCAGGATCGTCATGCCCTCGGACTTCAGCGTCGCGATGGTCTCCATGATCTTCTGCATCATGATCGGGGAGAGGCCCATCGAGGGCTCGTCCAGCATCAGCAGCTTGGGGCGGGACATCAGGGCCCTGCCCATCGCCAGCATCTGCTGCTCACCGCCGGAGAGGGTGCCCGCGGCCTGCTTGCGACGCTCGCCCAGGATCGGGAAGAGGTCGTAGGCCTTCTGGATGTCCTGCTCGATCCCGTCCTTGTCCTTGCGGAGGAAGGCGCCGAGCTGGAGGTTCTCCTCGATGGAGAGCCGGGGGAAGATGTGCCGGCCCTCGGGGGAGTGCGCCAGACCGAGCGACACGACCTTGTGGGCCGGGATGCTGCTGAGCGACTGGCCGTCGAAGGTGATCTTGCCGGACGTCGGCTTGATCAGACCGGAGAGGGTGCGCAGGGTCGTGGTCTTGCCGGCGCCGTTGGTGCCGATCAGGGCGACGACCTGGCCCGCCTCGACGGAGAAGGAGATGCCCTTGACGGCCTCGATCTTGCCGTAGGCGACCCTGAGGTCCTCGACCTCCAGAAGTGCGGTCACTTGGAGTCTCCTTCGGTGGTGCTGTCCGCGTCGGCGGCCGGAGCCCCGTCGGCGGGGGTGTCGTCGGCGGGAGCCTCGTCGGCCTCGTCGGCCTCGTCGGCCTCGGGAGCCTCGTCGGCCTCGTCGGACTCGGCCTCGGGGTTCTCGTCGGCCTCGTCGGCGGACTCTTCCGCAGCCTCCTCCGCGACCTCTTCCGCGGCCTCGGCGGTCGTGGCTTCGGCGGCCCGTTCGGCGGCCTCGACCTCGGCGGCCTCCTCCGCGCCGGGCGCGTCCTCGTACGGCGTGCCCAGGTACGCCGCCACGACACGCTCGTCGCCCTGGACGACCTCGGCCGTGCCCTCGACGAGCTTCTCACCCTGGACGAGGACGGCCACGCGGTCGCACAGCTTGAAGATGAACTTCATGTCGTGCTCGATGACCAGGACGGCGATGCCGCGGTCGCGGATCGCGAAGACGAGCTCCTCGGTGGTGCGGGTCTCGCTCTGGTTCATGCCGGCGGTCGGCTCGTCGAGCAGCAGCAGACCGGGCTCGCTGGCGAGCGCGCGGGCGATCTCCAGCTTGCGCTGCTCGCCGTACGGCAGGTTGCGCGCCAGATGCTCCGCCTTGCCCGCGAGGCCCACGAACTCCAGGAGTTCCATGGCGCGTTCGCGGGACTCGGCCTCCGCCTTCTTGAAGCCGGGGCCGCGCAGCAGCGCGGACCACAGGCCCTCCTTGGTCCGGGTGTGCCGTCCGACGAGGACGTTCTCCAGGACCGTCATGTTGGAGAAGAGGCGGATGTTCTGGAAGGTACGGGCGATGCCGGCCTGGGTGACCAGGTGCGGCTTGGGCGGCAGGACCGTCCCCTTGTAGCTGACCTGGCCCTCGGTGGGCACGTACAGACCGGTCAGGCAGTTGAAGAAGGTCGTCTTGCCGGCGCCGTTGGGGCCGATCAGGCCGACGATCTCGCCCTCGCGGACGGTCAGGTCGACGTCGCGGACGGCGGTCAGACCGCCGAAGCGCATCGTGACGCCGCTCGCCTCCAGGACTGTGGAGGCCGTCTTCGTGCTGACAGCGGTGTCGGTGGTGGTGGTCGTCATGGCTTTCACGCCCCTGCCTTCGCCGTGCCGACGCCCGCGTCCTCGGACTGCCGCTGCTCCGGCACGACCTGCTGGTCGTCGTCGTTCTCGTGGAATTCCAGCCGCGCCCGCTTGTTGGCGATGAGGCCCTCGGGGCGGAAGCGCATCAGCAGGATCAGGGCGATGCCGAAGCCGAGCAGCTGGTAGTCCTGGAGGAAGGACAGCTTCGCCGGGATCAGGAAGAGGAGGGCGGAGCCGACGATCGGGCCGGTGATCGTGCCCATGCCGCCGAGGATGACGGCCGCGAGGAGGAACGCGGAGTTCGGCGGGACGGGGCCGGCGAACACGTAGTTCTCCGGGACCACCGTGGTGTTGACGTGCGCCTGCACCGTGCCCGCGAGGCCGGCCAGGGCCGCGCCGAGGGCGAAGGCGACCAGCTTGACCCGGAAGCCGTTGATGCCCATCGCGGTGGCGGCGGTCTCGTCCTCGCGGATGGCGACCCAGGCGCGGCCGATGCGGCTGTTGCCGGCGCGGGAGAAGACGACCACGACCAGCGCCATGACCAGGATCATGAGCAGGTAGTAGTTGGCGTAGGCGCCGAGCTCGATGCCGAACACGGTGTGCGACTCACCGAAGTTGTACCCGAAGAACTCCAGCTGGGGGATGTTCGGGATGCCGTTCGGGCCGTTGGTGATCTGCGGGCCGGAGGTGCCGTCGAGGTTGCCCATGGCGATGCGGAAGATCTCACCGAAGCCGAGGGTCACGATGGCGAGGTAGTCGCCGCGCAGTCGCAGGGTCGGCGCGCCGATGACGACGCCGAAGACCAGCGAGGCGGCCATGCCGGTCAGCGCCGCCGCCCAGAAGGGGAACTGGACGCCGAACGCGGAGCTGGTGGCGCCGGAGACGAGGGCCGCGGTGTACGCGCCGACGCCGAGGAAGGCGACGTAACCGAGGTCGAGGAGACCGGCGAGGCCGACGACGATGTTGAGGCCGAGGGCGACGGTCGCGAAGATCAGGATGTTGACCGCGATCAGCGTGTACGTGTCGCCGCTCTGCTGGAGGAACGGGAAGGCGATCGCCATGACGATGGCGGCCGTGACCGTCACCTGCCGGTTCCGCGCGGTGATCGCGGAGAGCCGCCGGGTCAGCCCGGACTTGACCAGCGCGGTGGCGGAGAAGGTCACGAGGATCAGGTACGCGATGAAGAGCTGCGGCTCCGAGTCGTCGGTGTCGATGCCGAACGTGACGATGTACAGGCCGAGCGCGAAGACCGCGACGATGATCAGGATCTCGGCCCAGGACGGCAGCTGCTTGGCCGGGGCGGCCTTGCGGGTGTCGTCGGGCAGCAGGTACGAGGCGACGGCCGGGACGGCCGCGGCGAGGACGGCGACGCCGGCGCCGGGCTCCAGGTCCACCAGGGCGCCCAGCTCCACGATGATCGAGATCGCGATGAAGAGGGTGGTGGCGAAGGTTCCGAGGGCGAGGATCCACACGGCCTTGCGGGCGCCGGTCGGCGTCAGCCAGCCGAGGCCCTTCACGCCGAGGGCGGAGAGCCCGAACAGTCCGGTGAGGACCGCGCCGACCAGCGTGAGGAGCTGGAGCGGGGCGGGGTTGCCGTAGATCGTGAGGTTGCCGGGGAACGCGGTGGTCCACGTCCACGCGAGGAAGGTGCTCACCGCGGTGACGACGCTGCCGGCGACGACCGCCCAGAGCAGCGCGGCCCGCTTCGGCGCGGCGGAGCCCTCGGCGGAGTTCTCGGTCTGGGTCATGGTCTCGGTCATGGTGCTCACGCCCTGTCCGCGACGCGCTCGCCCAGCAGGCCCTGCGGCCGTACGAGGAGCACGAGGATGAGGAGGACGAAGGCCCACACGTTGGACCAGGCACCGCCGCCGAGCTGCTGCATGCCGGGGATGTCCTCGATGTAGGCGATCGAGAGGGACTCGGCGATGCCGAGGACGACGCCGCCGACCATGGCGCCGTAGATGTTGCCGATGCCGCCGAGGACGGCCGCGGTGAAGGCCTTGAGGCCGAGGATGAAGCCCATCTCGAAGTTGATCTGGCCCTTGTCGACGCCGTAGGCGACGGCGGCCACGGCGGCGAACGCGGCACCGATGGCGAAGGCCATGACGATGATGCGGTCGGTGTTGATGCCCATCAGCTTCGCGGTGTCCGGGTCCTGCGCGGTGGCCTGCATGGCGCGGCCGCTGCGGCTCTTGGAGACGAAGAGGCCGAGGGCGAGCATGCACAGAGGCGCGAGGATGAGCACGAAGGCGTCGGAGCGCTGGATCGAGAGGTTCGAGGTGATCTCGAACGCCTCGCCCGGGATCTCGGGGAAGCTCACTGCCTTCTTGGCGTCCGGGTAGAACTGCCAGACCAGCTGCTGGAGCGCGATGGACAGACCGATCGCCGTGATGAGCGGGGCCAGCCGGGGCGCGTTGCGCAGTGGACGGTAGGCGAACCGCTCGGCGGCGGTCGCGACGGCCACGGAGGCTATCGCGCCACCGACGATCATGAGCGGTATCGCCACCAGCAGGGAGGTGCCGCTCGGGAGAGCGGTGTAGGTGGTGAGGGCGCCGAAGCCCCCGATCATGAAGATCTCGCCGTGGGCGAAGTTGATGAGCTGAACGATGCCGTAGACCATGGTGTACCCGATGGCGATGAGGCCATAGAGGGCACCGAGGGCAAGGCCGTTGGCCAGCTGTTGCGGCAGTTCGTGCACCGCAGGCCTCCGATGAGCTTGTCGGATATGACTCCGCGCGAGGGCGCTGTTTGCGCCCTCGCGCGGCTTGGTTCAGGTGGAGCGGGCTCCCTCACGGGTGCCGGTCATGCCGGTGGTGCGGGGGATTACTGGTTGAAGGTGTCGCTCTTGACGTCGACCCACTTGCCGCCCTCGACCTTGTAGACCGTGAGCTGCTTGTTGGTGGTGTCGCCGTACTCGTCGAAGGAGACCTTGCCGGTCACACCGTCGAAGGAGACCTTGCCCAGGGCCTCGGTGACCTTGGCGCGGGCGTCGGCCGGCAGCTTGCCGTTGTTGGCGGCGACGACGGCCTTGACGGCCTGGATGATGGACCAGCCGGCGTCGTACGAGTAGCCGCCGTAGGCCGCGTACGGGTCCTTGTAGCCGCCCGCGTTGTAGTCCGCGATGAACTTCTTGGCGGTGTCGAGCTTCTCGACCGGGTAGCCGATCGAGGTGGCCAGGTCACCGTCGTTGGCCTCGGCGGAGGCGCTGATGAAGGCCGGGTCGTAGATGCCGTCGCCGCCCATGACGGGGATCTTGGCGCCGGTCTTCTTGATCTGGTCGGAGAGCAGACCGCCCTCGGGGTACTGGCCGCCGAAGTAGACGGAGTCGGCGCCGGAGGACTTGACCTTGTCGGCGGTGGAGGAGAAGTCGGTCTCCTTCACGGTGACGTGGTCGGTGCCGACGACGGTGCCGCCGAGGCGCTTGAACTCATCGGAGAAGATCGCCGCGAGGCCGGCGCCGTAGGTCTGCTTGTCGTCGACGACGAAGACCTTCTTCTTGCCGGCGTCCTTGAAGAGGTACTGGGCGGCGAACTTGCCCTGGACCACGTCGGTGGCGGCGGTGCGGAAGTAGGTCTTGAAGGGGCGCTTGAACTCGCCCTTGCCCCAGTTGTCGCCCTGGCTGAGCGCCGGGTTGGTGTTGGCCGGGGAGACCTGGGCCAGGTTGGCGGAGGCGAAGACGCCCTGCATCTGCTGGGAGACGCCGGAGTTCAGCGGGCCGACGACGCCGAGGACGTCCTTGTTGCCCACGAGCTTGGTGGCGTTGGCCTGGCCGGAGGCCGGGACGGCCTGGTCGTCGAGGCCCTCGATCTTGAAGGTGACGCCGGGGACTTCCTTGTTCTTGTTGGCGGTCTGGACCGCCAGGTCCACGGAGTTCTTGATGCCCTGGCCGAGCGCCGAGAGGGAGCCGGTCAGCGGTGCGTCGACGCCGATGACGACGGTGACGTTGTCACCGCTCGCGTTGTTGTCGCTGCCACCCTTGTCGTCACGCGAACCACAGGCGGTGAGGGTGAGCGCTCCGGTGGTGAGCACACTGGTGAGGATGAGCAGTGAACGGTGTCGCACGAAGAATCCTTTCCCTGGCGCGGCCCCCTCAAGCTGAGGCGGTGCCGTGAAGCTGTGAAGCTAGAGGTGCCGTTTTCGATGCCGGGCCGTACTGGGTCGAGCAGGCCGTGCAGTGGAAGCGCCCGGCGGCGCGGTGACTGGCCGTGACTCTAGGCGCAGGTGGGGAACGGCGGGGAGCGCCCAGGTCAGGATGTGACTGTCTTGTTATGCCGACGGGCGGAGACGGTGTGCATGCGGGGTGCAAAACCGGGCACAGCGGTCGGTAGTGCGGTGTTCACATGCTGAGAACCCGCAGTTCCGCTAAGGGGCTTGAGGGGATCACGGTCCTGACGGCCCACCTGTGAGGGTCTCCGGATATCGGACACCGCCTCATTTGCCAGCGGACGGAGATCGGGTCGGTGGCTGACCCGGCCATTCCGCTCCCGAATGGCTTGAATGTCACGCAGTGTTACGGCGATCAAGGCCGGGATCGTGCGCCGGGGGAGGCGCCGGAGGTCCCGGAAGGGGGCGGGGCGGTGGTCCACTCGTCGGGCGGACGCCAGTTCTCCGAGCTTCCCGTCGCCCCGTTCGCCGCCTCGCAACGCCGTCGCGACTCCCGGTCGGCCAGCGCCTCGGCGGCCTTCCGTCCCGCGCGCCGCTCCTCGGCCCGGGCGGCCGCGAGCACCTCGTCGTGGATCTCGTACTGCTCGTTGGAGAGCCCCTTCTGCTCCCAGTCGAGCCCCGCCCACTTGGAGCCCTTGAGCGCCTCTTTCACCCAGTACGACACCAGGTTCGCGCAGACGTCGACGGGGGTGCTGGTCCGGGGCGCGGGCGTCGGTGCGGGGTGCGGGGCCGGAGCGTGGCCGCAGCCGGCGGACAGGGCGAGCGCGCACCCGGCCAGGGCAGCCGCGAGGGCGGCCCCGGCCGGCCGTGATCGGGGGCGTGTCACGGGAGTTGGACGAACGGCTTCAGGAAGTCGCGCGCGCCGGGGGTGTCCAGGCGGTACGTGACGTTCGTGGCGTAACAGGGCGTGTCGCCGGTGATCGTGGTGGCGACGAGCGTCAACTTCCCGTTCAGCGTCGCGAAGTTGGGGCCTCCCGAATCGCCGTAGCAGGCACCGCCGTTGCCCTGGGGCGCGGTCATGGCGAGCCGGACCCAGGCGTCGTTGAGGGCGTTGAAGGAGACCGGCGCCTTCATGCGGACCCCGCCGCCCGGATGGGTCTGGCCGCCCGGTCCGCGCTCCGCCTCCTGTGTGCCGTATCCGGCGGTGAGGAACGCCGTGGAGTTCAGCCCCCGCGGGCCGAGCGCGGCCAGCGCGCCCGCCGTCGGCAGCGTCGCCGGTGTGAAGGACCAGCGGGCCTTCACCGCCTTCGACGGCAGTTCGATCACCGAGATGTCATGGGGGTCGGAGGCCGGGCCGGGGTAGGCGGGGTGGCTGTGGGCGGTGCCCTCGACGGCCACGCTCCGTGCAACGGCGGCGGGGTCGCCCGGGTGCTCGGCGGTCGCCCGGTCCAGGCCGGCCTGGACGTCCTGGTCGAGCGAGACGTAGAAGCGGACGTTCGCCGGCCAGTCCGTCGTGCAGTGGGCGGCCGTGAGGAAGGTGTCCGCGTCGATCATGGTGCCGGAGCAGACCCAGTCGACCCGGTCCGGTGTCGCCGGGTCGGCGTCGTCGTCCCAGGTCGCGACGAGCGCGCCGACCTCGGTGCGCTCGGGGGCGGGGGCCGCGTTGTACGAGTTGATGGCCGAGGACGGGATCGCGGTGGCGATCACGGCGGCGCAGGCGGCGGCGGTGACGGCGGTCATCGCGGTGGTGGTGCGTACGGCTGTCACGAAGAACCCCTCGATGGGTGAATGGATCAGGTGTTCTCCTGCGGGGAGGCCGCCAGTGAAGCGGCTCCGCCCGCTGCGCGACAAGAGGGCGGAACCCACGAAGGGGGAGGAGCGCCGTGCGCTCCTCCCCCTTCGCCGCGATCGCCCGCGCGGGGTCCCGTCAGGACCGGCCCGCCGCCGGCAGGTTCCCCGCGTCCTTCGCGTCGATGTCGCGCAGCAGGCACGTCAGCCGCGCCGAGCACACCCGCTTGCCCTGCTCGTCGCTGATCACGATCTCGTACGTCGCGGTGGTCCGCCCGCGGTGGACCGGGGTCGCCACGCCGGTCACCAGGCCGCTGCGCACCCCGCGGTGGTGGGTGCAGTTCAGGTCGACGCCGACGGCGATCTTCGAGACCCCGCCGTGCAGCATCGAGCCGACGGAGCCCAGCGTCTCGGCGAGCACCGCCGACGCCCCGCCGTGCAGCAGCCCGTACGGCTGGGTGTTGCCCTCGACCGGCATGGTGCCGACGACCCGCTCGGCCGAGGCCTCCACGATCTGGACGCCCATCCGGTTCCCGAGGTGCCCGGCCGAGAAGAGCGCCGGGAGGTCGACGCCCAGCGCCGCGTACTCGTCGATGACCTCCTGCGGGAACTTCACGTGCTGCTGCTCACCCATGGGCCCGGCTCCGTTCGTCTTCGTACGGCTGCTTGTCGCGTTCAGGACGCCTGAGCAAACGCTTAGGCGGACTGCGATTGTTCCAGACGCACGATCACGGACTTGCTGGCGGGGGTGTTGCTGATGTCCGCCGTCGACTCCAGCGGGACCAGCACGTTCGTCTCCGGGTAGTAGGCGGCCGCGCATCCCCGGGACGTCGGGTAGTGCACGACCCGGAAGCCGGGTGCCCGCCGCTCCGTGCCGTCCGCCCACTCGCTCACCAGGTCCGCGTACTGCCCGTCGGCGAAGCCGAGCGCCGCCGCGTCCTGCGGGTGCACCAGGACGACCCGGCGGCCGCCCTTGATCCCCCGGTAGCGGTCGTCCAGACCGTAGATCGTGGTGTTGTACTGATCGTGCGAGCGGAGCGTCTGCAGCAGCAGCCGGCCCTCGGGCACCTTCGGGTACTCGACGGGGGCGGCCGTGAAGTTGGCCTTGCCGGTCTTCGTGGGGAAGCGGCGCTCGTCACGCGGGCCGTGCGGCAGCGCGAAACCGCCGGGGTTCGACGCGAGACGGGCGTTGAAGTCCTCGAAACCGGGGACCACGCGCGCGATGCGGTCCCGGATCCGGGCGTAGTCCGCCTCGAACTCCTCCCACGGCGTCGCCGATCCCTCGCCGAGCACGGCCCGGGCCATCCGCGCCACGATCGCCGGCTCGGACAGCAGGTGCGGGCTCGCCGGCGGCAGGTTGCCCCGGGAGGCGTGCACCAGGCTCATCGAGTCCTCGACCGTCACGAACTGCCGGCCGCTCTTCTGCGTGTCCTTGTCGGTGCGGCCGAGTGTCGGCAGGATCAGCGCGCGCGTGCCCGTCACCGCGTGCGAGCGGTTCAGCTTCGTCGAGACGTGCACGGTCAGGCGCGCGTTCCGCATGGCCGCCTCCGTCACCTCCGTGTCGGGCGTCGCCCCCACGAAGTTGCCGCCCATCGCGAAGAACACCTTCGCCTCGCCGTCGCGCAGCGCCTGGATCGAGCGCACCACGTCGAAGCCGTGGTGACGCGGCGAGACGATCCCGAACTCCTTGTCCAGGGCGTCGAGGAAGGCCGGCGCCGGGCGCTCGAAGATGCCCATCGTGCGGTCGCCCTGCACGTTCGAATGGCCTCGCACCGGGCACACGCCCGCGCCCGGCCGGCCGATGTTCCCGCGCAGCAGCAGGAAGTTGACCACCTCGCGGATGGTCGGCACCGAGTGCTTGTGCTGGGTGAGGCCCATCGCCCAGCAGACGATCGTCCGCTCCGAGGCGAGCACCATCTCCAGGGCCCGCTCGATCTCGGCGCGGTCGAGGCCCGTCGCGGCGAGCGTCTCGTCCCAGTCGGCCGCCTTCGCCGCCGCCGCGAACTCCTCGTACCCGTGGGTGTGTTCGCGTACGAACTCCTCGTCGACCGCCCCGGCCGTCTCCAGGACCAGCTTGTTCAGCAGGCGGAAGAGGGCCTGGTCGCCGCCGATCCGGATCTGCAGGAAGAGGTCCGTGAGCGCCGCGCCCCTGAGCATGCCCTGCGGGGTCTGCGGGTTCTTGAAGCGCTCCAGGCCCGCCTCCGGCAGCGGGTTCACCGAGATGATCCGGGCGCCCGAGGCCTTCGCCTTCTCCAGGGCCGACAGCATCCGCGGATGGTTCGTCCCCGGGTTCTGCCCGGCGACGATGATCAGGTCCGCCCGGTGCAGGTCCTCCAGGGAGACGCTGCCCTTGCCGATGCCGATCGTCTCGGTCAGCGCCGAGCCCGAGGACTCGTGGCACATGTTCGAGCAGTCCGGCAGGTTGTTCGTGCCGAACTCGCGCGCGAAGAGCTGGAGCAGGAACGCCGCCTCGTTGCTCGTCCGCCCCGAGGTGTAGAAGAGCGCCTCGTCCGGGGAGGCCAGCGCCCGCAGCTCCTCCGCGATGACCGAGAACGCCCGCTCCCAGGTCACCGGCTCGTACCGCTCGCCGCCCTCGTCCAGGAGCATCGGCTGCGTGATCCGGCCCTGCTGGCCCAGCCAGTACCCGCTGCGGGTCGCCAGGTCCGCCACCGGGTGCGCCGCGAAGAACTCCGGGGTCACCCGGCGCAGCGTCGCCTCCTCGGCGACCGCCTTCGCGCCGTTCTCGCAGAACTCCGCAACATGCCGCTTGTCGCCCTCGGGCCAGGCGCAGCCGGGACAGTCGAAGCCGTCCTTCTGATTGACCTTGAGCAGGGTCCGCGCGGTGCGCCGCAGCCCCATCTGCTCCTGCGCGATCCGCAGGGTGTGCCCGATGGCGGGCAGGCCCGCGGCGGCGTGCTGCGGCGGCGTGACCTGCGGTGCG
This sequence comes from Streptomyces nymphaeiformis, assembly GCF_014203895.1. Taxonomy (GTDB): domain Bacteria; phylum Actinomycetota; class Actinomycetes; order Streptomycetales; family Streptomycetaceae; genus Streptomyces; species Streptomyces nymphaeiformis. Next base: position 1,137,018 of record NZ_JACHJY010000001.1, read on the forward strand.
TCCTGGACCGGGTCACCGGCCGGCGGCTTGCTGACCATCGCGCTCTCCCTTGAGCGGTAATCCTCTGCGTACGTCTCCGATCCTGTCACGCGGCACCGACAACCCGGCACCCCGGCCGGTGTGGACGGGATTGTCAGCGGGCCGTGGCAGGATCGTCGTGTGGCCGAGACAGCATCGAAGAACCCCGCAGACACCCGCCCCCGCCTGCTCCTCATGGACGGGCACTCGCTCGCGTACCGGGCGTTCTTCGCGCTGCCCGCGGAGAACTTCACCACCGCGACCGGGCAGCCGACGAACGCGATCTACGGCTTCGCGTCGATGCTGGCGAACACGCTCCGCGACGAGGCGCCCACGCACTTCGCGGTCGCGTTCGACGTGTCCCGGAAGACCTGGCGGTCCGAGGAGTTCCCGGAGTACAAGGCGAACCGCTCGAAGACCCCCGACGAGTTCAAGGGGCAGGTCGAGCTGATCGGTGAGCTCCTCGACGCGATGCACGCGCCGCGCTTCGCCGTCGACGGCTTCGAGGCCGACGACGTCATCGCGACCCTCGCCACCCAGGCCGAGGCCGAGGGCTTCGAGGTCCTCATCGTCACCGGCGACCGGGACTCCTTCCAGCTCGTCACCGACCACACCACCGTGCTCTACCCGACCAAGGGCGTCTCGGAGCTCACCCGCTTCACCCCGGAGAAGGTCCAGGAGAAGTACGGCCTGAGCCCCTCGCAGTACCCCGACTTCGCCGCCCTGCGCGGCGACCCGTCCGACAACCTCCCGGGCATCCCCGGCGTCGGCGAGAAGACGGCCGCCAAGTGGATCAACCAGTTCGGCTCCTTCGCCGAGCTCGTCGAGCGCGCCGAGGAGGTCAAGGGCAAGGCCGGACAGAACTTCCGCGACCACCTGGAGTCGGTCAAGCTCAACCGCCGCCTGACCGAGATGGTCCGGGACGTCGAGCTGCCGAAGACCGTCACCGACCTCGCCCGCGAGCCGTACGACCGCGCCGCCCTCGCCCTCGTCCTCGACACCCTGGAGATCCGCAACCCCTCGCTCCGCGAGCGGCTCCTCGCCGTCGACCCGGGCTCCGCCGAGGAGGCCGCGCCCGCCCCCGCCGCGGGCGTCGAGCTCGACTTCACCGTCCTCGGCGCCGGCGAGCTCGCCCCCTGGCTCGCCGAGCACGGCACCGAGCCCCTCGGCATCGCCACCGTCGACAGCTGGGCCCTCGGCACGGGGAACGTCGGCGAGGTCGCCCTCGCCGCCGCCGGCGGAGCCGCCGCCTGGTTCGACCCCAGCGCGCTCGACGAGGCCGACGAGCAGGCCTGGGCCGCGTGGATCTCCGACCCCGAGCGGCCGAAGGTCATGCACAACGCCAAGGGCGCCATGCGGGTCTTCCCCGAGCACGGCTGGAGCATCGCGGGCGTCACCATGGACACCGCCCTCGCCGCCTACCTGGTCAAGCCCGGCCGGCGCTCCTTCGCCCTCGACGCCCTCACCCTCGAATACCTCGGCCGCGAGCTCGCCCCGGCGGCGGCCGCCACCGACGGCCAGCTCGCCTTCGGCACCGACGACACCGCCGAGGCCGAGGCCCTCATGAGCCAGGCGCGGGCCGTCCTCGACCTCGGCGGGGCCTTCGACGAGCGGCTCGCCGAGGTCGGCGCCCGCGAGCTCCTCCACGAGGTCGAGCTCCCCACCTCCGTCCTCCTCGCCCGCCTGGAGCGGCACGGCATCGCCGCCGACCGCGACCACCTGGAGGCCATGGAGCAGCAGTTCGCCGGCGCGGTGCAGCAGGCCGTGAAGGAGGCCCACGCCTCCGTCGGCCACGAGTTCAACCTCGGCTCGCCCAAGCAGCTCCAGGAGGTCTTCTTCGGCGAGCTGAACCTGCCGAAGACGAAGAAGACCAAGACCGGGTACACGACGGACGCCGACGCGCTCGCCTGGCTGGCCGGCCAGACCGAGCACGAGCTCCCGGTGATCATGCTCCGCCACCGCGAGCAGGCCCGCCTGCGCTCCACGGTCGAGGGCCTGATCAAGACCGTCGCCGCGGACGGCCGCATCCACACCACCTTCAGCCAGACCGTCGCCGCGACCGGCCGCCTCTCCTCCACCGACCCGAACCTGCAGAACGTGCCGGTCCGGACGGACGAGGGCCGCGCCATCCGGCACGGCTTCGTCGTCGGCGAGGGCTTCGAGGCCCTCATGACCGCCGACTACAGCCAGATCGAGCTCCGGGTCATGGCCCACCTCTCCGAGGACGAGGGCCTCATCGAGGCCTTCACCTCCGGCGAGGACCTGCACACCACCGTCGCCTCCCAGGTCTTCGGCGTCGAGCGGTCCGCCGTCGACGCCGAGATGCGCCGCAAGATCAAGGCCATGTCGTACGGCCTGGCCTACGGCCTGTCGGCGTTCGGCCTCTCCCAGCAGCTGAACATCGACCCGGGCGAGGCGCGGGGCCTGATGGACACCTACTTCGAGCGCTTCGGCGGGGTACGGGACTACCTGCGCCGCGTCGTCGACGAGGCCCGCGCCACCGGGTACACCGAGACGATGCTCGGCCGCCGCCGCTACCTCCCGGACCTCAACAGCGACAACCGCCAGCGCCGCGAGGCCGCCGAGCGGATGGCGCTCAACGCCCCCATCCAGGGCACGGCCGCCGACATCGTCAAGGTCGCCATGCTGAACGTGGACCGCGCCCTCACCGACGCGGGCCTCGCCTCCCGGATGCTCCTCCAGGTCCACGACGAAATCGTCCTCGAACTCGCCCCCGGCGAGCGGGAACAGGTCGAGTCCCTGGTCCGCGAACAGATGTCAGCCGCCGCCGACCTCCGAGCCCCCCTGGACGTCTCGGTGGGCGTGGGCCCGAACTGGGACTCGGCAGCGCACTGACGTTCCACGGCGGGCGGCGCCCCTCGCCGGGCCTGGGCTCCCGCGCCTGAACCCGCACCACACGTGCGCCGACACGAGTGGTGCGGGCCCGGCCCGGCGGGTGTGCGCCACTCGGACCAGTCAAGGCGCGCCCCCGCGCCCCCGCTCCCGAAACTGGGGAGCATGATCCAGCGCCGCCGCTCGGCCCTCCCCACCTGGGCCCTCCTCACCGCCCTGCTCGGCGCCTCCGGCACCGCCTGGCCCTGGCCCGCCGAGGCACACCCGGCGCCCGCCCTCTGCACCTCGTCCCGCGAGCCGGCCCTCGCCGCCCGCCTGTCCCGGGACATCGCGACGGCGCTCAAGGGCCGCGCGGGCACGGTCTCCCTGGCGATCCACGACCCCGGGCGCGGACTGCGCTGCCGGCTGGCCGACACCCTGGCGTACGACTCCGCGAGCATCGCCAAGGTCCTGATCATGCAGGCCGTCCTCGGGCGCGCGGAGGAGCTCGGCCGGGCACCGACGCGCCTTGAGGCGCGGCGGCTGAAGGCGATGATCACCCGCTCGGACAACAAGGCCGCCACCGCACTGTGGCAGGGCCTGTCCCGCGCCCGGCTGAACAGGGTGCTGCGGGAGGCCGGAGCGCAGGACACCGTTCTCGGTCGCGGCAACTACTGGGGCCTCACCCGCACCACCGCACGCGACCAACTCGCCCTCCTTGCCGCGGTGTCACGGCGCACCGAGGCGCTGTCCCTGATGGGTCAGGTCGTCCACTCGCAGGCCTGGGGCGTCACCGCGGGTGCGCCGCGCACGGTCAAGGTCCACCTCAAGAACGGCTGGTTGTCCCGGGCGACCCACGCGTGGCGCGTGCACAGCATCGGCATCGTGCGCCCGGTGGCGGCCCCCGCGCCGGAAACGGGCACGGGCACGGGCACGAACACCGCCACGGACCCCAGCAGGACCACGGACCCCGCCACGGGCACGAGCGCAGAAACGAGCGCAGAAACGAGTACGGCCACAGGCACAGACACCGGCGCGGAAGACCCCGCCGTCGACTACCGGATCGCCCTCCTCAGCCACGACAACCCCACCATGAAGTACGGGGTCCGCACCCTGGAGAGCGTCGCCCTCGTCGTGCACCGCAGGCTCTCCGGCGGCGCGGCCGCCCGCGGCTACACCCCGCCGGAGAAGATCACCGAGATCCCGGACGGGAGCGTTCCCGCCGGGGCGCCGGATCCGGGAGCCCCCGGTGGACCGGCGCGGCCGGAGCCGTCCGGGCCCGCGACGATCGGAGGAGCCGCACCCCCGTCCCGTACAGCACGAGCCCGACGGCGAGCCCCGCGCCGGCGCCGAAGCAGGCCGTCGGGATGACGTCGAGGGGCGTCTCGATCCGGTCCCAGCCCCAGTACGCGGCCCAGCGCAGCACCCGGTGGGCGACGCCCGCGAGGACGCAGCCGCCGATCAGCACGGCGGCGAGGAGCCTGCCGCGCCGGCCGGGCACCGCGACCCCGGACGGCAGTTCCGCCTCCGGGGCGCCGGAGCGCAGCGCCCGCGCCGTGCACCAGCCGAGGAGGCCGAGGGCCAGCGCCGAACCCCCGTACTGCGCGTAGAGATAGACCGGGAACCCGGCGACGATCTCGCCGAGCAGAGGGATCGCGCGGGTGCCCCAGCGGTCGAGGTGGGTGAAGGAGTCCCACACCACGTGGGTCGTGGCGCCGAGCATCGCCGAGAGGCAGAACCATCCGGCGAGCGCGGCCGGGTGCCGCTCCCGCCACGGGCGGCCCCGGACGAGCCCGTACACCCGGCCGCGCCACCGGGCGGGCAGCAGCGCGACGAGCGGTTCGCGCACCGTCAGCCAGAGGGCCACGAGCGCGGCGGTGATCAGGACGTCGGCCGTGACGACCCCGACGGGGGAGTGGGTGACGTCCCCGAAGACCATCGCCCCCGGGAACGCGGTCGCGGCGAAGTAGGTCATGTCGGGCGAGAAGGACCCGGCGACGAGTGCGGACGCGACCAGCGGTCCGCGCGCGGTCCCGTCGCGGCGCAGGGCGGGCAGCACGGCGGCGGCGTGGCTCAGCGTGAACGGCAACGGGAGTTCCCCCAGGGCTCGGGTGGTGACGGCGGCCGGGGTGCGTGGCCGACCGGAGTGCAAGAGGGGCGGGACGCTCCGGTCGGTTCCCCGACTCACCTGGTCGGCAGGCGGCCAAGAGGTGACGAAACCGTGAAACACGGTCAGGGGCCGGTGTCCGGTGGTCCGGAGTTGGCATAGGGTCGCCTGAGGTCTCACGCGGGGAGCGTGGGACCGCGTCGATGGGGAGGGGACGACGGATATGGCAGCGCACATCGGCCGCCGACTGCGCAGGGGAGCCACCAGTGGTGCGGTGGTGGCCGCGGCGGTCGCGGCGCTCGCCGCCTCACAGGCGCCGGAGGCGACCACTCCGGCCGCGGACAACACCGGCGGGGACCAGGCCGTCGGCGCCGGTGACTCGGCCTCGCCGTCCCCGGACGGCTCGGTGACGGGCAATTCCCCGTACTACACGGACCTGCCGCCGCTGAACACGCCCAACAAGCCCGGGGTGAGCACCAATCTGCCGGTGATCACCGGCCCCGCCGAGGCCGGCATACCCGCGTCCGTCTACGCCGCCTACAAGCGCGCCGAGCTGTCGATACGCTCGACCGACCCCGGCTGCAACCTGCCGTGGCAGGTGCTCGCCGGCATCGGCAAGGTGGAGTCCGGGCAGGCGCGCGGCGGCCGGGTCGACGCCAACGGCACCGCGTCCCCGCCGATCCTCGGGCCCGTGCTCGACGGCGTCGGCTTCGCCAAGATCACCGACACCGACGGCGGCGCCTTCGACGGCGACAAGGTCCACGACCGGGCCGTCGGCCCGATGCAGTTCATCCCGTCCACCTGGGCCACCTGGGGCCAGGACGCCAACAGCGACGGGAAGAAGGACCCGAACAACATCTACGACGCGGCGCAGGCCGCCGGCCTCTACCTCTGCGCGAACGACCGCAACCTCGCGCTCCAGGCCGACCTCGACCAGGCGATCCTCAGCTACAACCACTCCAGGGAGTACCTGAACACGGTCATGTCCTGGGTCGCCTTCTACCAGCGCGGCACCCACCAGGTCCCGGACGGCACGGGCGTGCTGCCGGGCTCGCGCAGCGACGGCGGCAACAGGGGCAACGGCCTCCACCCGGCCACCCCGCTCCCGACGACCCCCACGACTCCGTCGCCGACCCCGGTCGCGCCGAAGCCGAAGCCCTCGGAGAGCCGCCCCGTCACGCCCAAGCCGCCGACCGTCCCCGAGAAGCCCCCGGTCACCCCGCCGGTGACGCCGCCCACCCTTCCGCCGGCGGCCCGGGTCGCACGGCTCGCGATCGTGGCCAACGAGGAGCTGACCACGACCACCGGCAACGCCTTCGCGGGATCCCCGCGGGTCGCGGCGCTCGACGCCTCGGGCAAGCCGGTCTCCGGCGTGAGCGTCCGCTTCGAGATCTTCGGCACCACCGACACCCGCTTCGCCGGCGGCGGGACCACCGCCACCGTCACCACGGGCTCGACCGGCCTCGCCGCCTCGCCCGTCCTCCGGGCCGGCGAGAAGACGGGCTCCTTCACCGTGAAGGCCACCGTCGTGGGCCGCACCCTGGACGCGGCCAAGTTCGCCGCGACCGTCACGGCGCGCACGGCGGACACCCTCGCGCGGGTCGCCGGCGACCCGCTGACGGCCGCGACCGGCACCTCCTTCGCCCAGGAGATCCAGGTGAAGGCCACCGACAAGGGCGCCCTCGCCCCCGGCGTGACCGTCACCGCGGTGATCGTCACCTCGAAGACGGACCCCAAGGAGAGCACCGCGGGCCCGTCCTTCAAGACCTCGGACGGCACCACGGTCCGTACCGTCACCCTGAAGACCGGGGCGGACGGACTGCTCACCTTCGCCTCCGGCGACCTCCTCGCGGGAGCCGAGGCGGGCACGTACTACCTTCAGCTGACCGCGCCGGGCGGCGGCACGACCTTCATCGACCTGACGGTCACCGCGCCCGCGACGACGGACCCGCAGCCGACCCCGGAGCCGACGCCCTCCGGCAGCGGCACGCCCGAGGCCACCCCCTCGCCCAGCACCTCCCCTTCGGCCTGACGGTCAGGGCCTCCGCGCCCCGCCCTTCCGCGCCGCGATCCTCCGCGCCGTCCCCTCGCCCGCACCGGGCGGGGGGACGGCGCTTCGCGTTACCCGGGTGCAACGTGTTCTCATCTCGCGGCCGCGTTGCTACGGTGCCCCCGCCCTGACGACCTATCAGATCGCACCCGGGAGGCCGACCATGCGCGCCCTCGTCGCCGCCGCCATCGGACTCGCCCCAGTCCTCCTCTTCGTCCTGCTCCTCTCCGTGGTCGATCTGCCGCCGGAAGGCCCCACCTCGCCCAAGCCCCTCCTGACCGCCGATCCCGGCGTCAAGAAGTAGGGGGCCGACCGTGCGCCGCCGAGCCAGTCTCGTCCTGCTCGCCCTCGCCGTCTTCTGCGCCGCGATGGCCCCGACCCTGCGCTGGTACGCCTTTCCGCGCCTGGCGAAGATCCCGGCCAACCAGTACCAGGAGACCGTCCTGGAGGCGCGGCCCGCGACCCTCCTCAACTACTCCACGCTCAAGGCCGAGAAGGTCGACAAGATCACGATCATCCAGACCCTCAAGGGCAACGTGGAGGAGTCGCGGCGCATCGAACGCGACGCCGGCCGCGACGTCGTCGTCTGGGACGCCCTCGCCTACGTCACCGGGCCCGACGGCAAGATGGTCTCCAAGGTCCCGGAGCGGTACGTCTTCGACGCCCACACCCAGGACCCTGTCCACGCCACCGGCGAATCGGTCGACGGCGATCCGGTCCGGCGCGAGGGCATCGAGTTCAAGTTCCCCTTCCTGACCGAGAAGCGCGACTACCAGTACTTCGACGCCCAGACCCGCACCGCCGCCCCCATCCACTACAAGGGCACCCGCACCTTCCGCGGCATGGAGGTCTACTACTTCGAGCAGACCATCCCCTGGACCAAGGTCCCCATGCCCAAGGCCATGCCGGTCAAGGGCATCACCCCGAAGATCCTCGCCGACTCCGGCCTCACCCGCTGGTACACGACCAAGCGGATGTTCTGGATCGAGCCGGTCACCGGGGCCCCCGTCAACGGCGAGGAGATCCACAAGGAGGAGCTCCGCAACGCCAAGAAGCTGATGGGACAGGACACCCTCACCGTCTTCGCGGGGCACGTGAAGATGCGCGAGGACTACCTCGAGAGCGTCGGCGCGATGGTCTCCTCCAACCGCCTGATGGTCCTCATGCTCGTCTCCTACGTCCCGTGGACCCTCACCTTCCTGGCACTGGCCCTCCTCGCCCTCTCCCTCTGGCTGGAGGCCCGCTCGCGGCGCCCCGAGCCCGAGCCGCCCGCCGCCCCGGCCCCGATCCCGGTCAGCGCTCCCCTCTGAGCCGCGCGCTGGTGTGCCGGGTCGGCACCGCGGCCGACGGATCCTCCGGCCACGGGTGCTTCGGGTACCGCCCGCGCAGCTCCGCCCGCACCGCCCGGTAGCCCTCCCGCCAGAACGACGCCAGGTCGGCCGTCACCGCGGCCGGTCGGCCGGCGGGGGAGAGGAGGTGGACGAGCACCGGGACCCCGGCCACCCGGGGCGTCTCGGCCAGCCCGAACATCTCCTGGAGCTTCACCGCGAGCACCGGCCGCTCACCCCCGTACTCCACCCGTATCCGCGAACCGCTCGGAACCTCGATCCGCTCCGGCGCCAGCTCGTCGAGGCGCACCGCCTCGCCCGACGCCCACGGCAGCAGCCGCCGCAACGCCTCCCCGGCGTCGATCCGCCCCAGATCGGCCCGGCGCGACGCCCGGGACAGCTCCGGCTCCAGCCACTCCTCGGCCCGGTCGACCAGCGTCCCCTCCGACACGTCCGGCCAGGGCTCGCCCAGCTCGCGGTGGAGGAAGGCGAGCCGCTCGCGCAGCTCCCCGGCCTCCTTGCGCCACCGCAGCAGACCGAGCCCCTCGCGCCGCAGGCCGTCGAGAAGGGCCTCCCGCACGAGAGCCGACTCGGCCCCCGCACCCAGCGGGCGGACCGTCAGCTCGACCGCCCCCAGCCTGTCCACGGACCGCGCGACCACGTCCCCGTCCTCCCAGCGCACCTCCTCGCCGGTGCTCCGCAGATGCCCCGCCGCCCGCCGCGCCATCTCCTCGTCCACCACGGCCGCGAGCCGCACCCGCGCCGTGGCGTCCCGCGCGGTACGGTCCGCCACCGCCACGGCGAGCCACGGACTGGACCGCAGCCGCGACCCCTCGGCCAGCCGCGCCCCGCTCCCCGACACCATCAGATACCCACCCTGCTCCCGAGCCCTGGCCACCCGCTCGGGAAACGCCAGCGCGGTCACAAGCCCGGCCACGGCATCGTCGCCGCCCGCGGGCCCGCTCCCGGCCCTGGTCGCGGACCCGGCCCCGCCCCCGGCACCTGCCGCCGTGCCCGCGCCCACCACCTCCCCCGCCGACCGCTCCAGCCGCCGGGCCTCCGTCTTCCAGCGGGCGCCGTACCCGTCGGCGCCCTGGCGGGCCGTGCGCCAGGCCGCCGCCAGATCGTCGCCGTAGTCGCGCGGCGGCTCCTCGCTGAGCAGGGCCACCACCTCCGCCGCCCGACGCGCCCCGACCTCGGGCGCACCGTCCAGGAGCGCGCGCCCCAGCCGGGGGTGCAGCCCGAGCCGGGACATCCGTACCCCCCGCTCCGTGGCCCGGCCGTCCCCGTCCACCGCACCGATCGACCCGAGCACCGCGCGCGCCGCCGCCATCGCCCCGGCCGGCGGCGGGTCGAGCAGCGCGAGCCCCTCCGCCGTCGGGTCGCCCCAGCAGGCGGCCCGCAGCGCGAAGTCCGCCAGGTCGGCGATCCTGATCTCAGGCGAGGGGAACCGCGCCCGGCTGCCGTCCTCCGCCTCGGACCAGCAGCGGTAGACCACGCCGGGCTCCTCACGGCCCGAGCGTCCCGCCCGCTGGGTCGCCGCCGCGGTCGACACCGGCACCGTCGCGAGGGAGCCGAGACCCCGGGCATGGTCCGTGCGGGGCTCCCGGGCGAGCCCCGAGTCCACCACGATCCGCACCCCCGGAACCGTCAGGCTCGACTCCGCCACCGACGTCGACAGCACCACCCGCCTCCGCCCGTCCGGCCCCGCACCCCGCAGCACCGCGTCCTGCACGGCGGCGGGAGCCCGACCGTGCAGCTGGAGCACCTCCGCGTCGACGCCGTCGAGCAGCCCCGCCGTCCGCGCGATCTCCCCCGTCCCCGGCAGGAAACAGAGGACGTCGCCCCGGTGCCGCTCCAGCGCGAGCCGGACCGTCGACGCCACGTGCCGCAGCAGGGCCGGGTCCACCCAGGTGCCGTGCGCGGGCCTGATCCCGGCCGGTGGCGCGGCGAACCTCACCGCGTACCCATGGCCCTCGCCCTTGCTCCACACGATCGGCGCGGGCCCGCCGCCGTCCAGCACCGTGAGCAGCTCCGCCCACGCCTCGGCGTCGCTCGTCGCGGAGGCCGCGATCAGTTTCAGCTCCGGCCGCAGCGTCGCCCGGACGTCCACCAGGAAGGCCATGGCCGTGTCGGCGTCGAGATGCCGCTCATGGCACTCGTCGAGCAGCACCACGTCCACGCCCGCCAGCTCCGGGTCGCGCTGGAGCCGCTGGAGCAGGATGCCCGTGGTCACCACCTCGACCCGCGTCGCGGCACCGGTCCGCCGCTCGCCGCGCACCGAGAAGCCGACCGCGCCGCCGACCTCCTCGCCGAGCAGCCAGGCCATCCGCCGGGCCGCCGCCCGCACCGCCATCCTCCGCGGCTCGGCCACCAGCACCCGCCGCGCCGGCCCGTCCCCTATGAGCCCCGCCAGCGCCAGCGGCACCAGCGTCGTCTTGCCGGTGCCGGGAGGGGCGGACAGCACCGCCGTGCCGCGCTCCGCGAGCGCGGCGAGCAGCTCGGGGACGGCATGGCGGACGGGGAGACGGTCGAGAGCGTCGTTTCGGATCACGCACTCAGTCTCGTACGCGCGAAGAAAAAGGAGGGCCCCGTCATCCACAGGGCCCTCTGTAAGTAGGACAAGCGAGCGGTGCTAGCCGTCCCGCTCGCAGACGAAGATCGCCGTTCCCGGGATCAGGTTCCCCCGCAGCGGGGACCAGCCGCCCCACTCCTGGCCGTTCCAGGCCGGCCACTCCGGCTCGACCAGGTCCACGAGCCGGAAGCCGCCGGCCACCACGTCCCGCACCCGGTCCCCGAGGGTCCGGTGGTGCTCCACGTACACCGCCCGCCCCTGTTCGTCCTGCTCGACGTACGGCGTGCGGTCGAAGTAGGAGGCGGCGACCGAGAGGCCCTCGGGACCCGGCTCGTCCGGGAACGCCCAGCGGATCGGGTGCGTCACCGAGAACACCCAGCGGCCGCCCGGCCGCAGCACCCGGCGCACCTCGCGGAACACCCGCACCGGGTCGGCGACGAACGGCACCGCGCCGTACGCCGAGCACGCCACGTCGAAGGAGCCGTCCCGGAAGGGCAGGGCCCCCGCGTCCGCCTCCACCAGCGGCACCTCCCCGCCGATCCGGAGCGCGTGCTGTAGCTGCCGGTGCGAGAGGTCGAGGGCCACCGGCCGCGCCCCCTGGGCCGCCAGCCACCGCGAGCACTGTGCCGCGCCCGCGCCGATCTCCAGGACGTCGAGGCCCTTCAGCGAGGCGGCCGGCCCGAGGAGTCCGGCCTCCGCCTCGTCGAGCCCCTCGGGACCCCACACGAACCGGTCGTCGCCCAGGAAGGAGCCGTGCTCGCTCTGGTACTCGTCGGCGTTCCGGTCCCACCAGCCGCGGCTCGCCCGGCTGCTCTCCGCTTCCCCCGCGTCACGCCGGGTCGCCTCGGCCCCGTCATCGTCCCCGTCGACCGCGTCTTCGTGTCCGTACTCTTGGTTCATCTCGCCCGCCGATGTAGTTTGCGCTCAGTGCCGGCGTGCGGCGGACCCCCGCCGTGGTGGCGCAAGAGGCATGACTGGTGCCGGAATTGCTCAGATCTGCCCCGGGTGCGCGCTTCGCGCATTGACCCTGTCCGGCCGCCCCCGTATGCTAAAGGTTGCGCTGCGGGCCTGCGCGCCTCAGACGGAGCAGGCCGCGCTCGTACCTGTTGTATGTCCCCTCGGTTTTCGAGGTTCCCTGCCGTTCGCGGAAGGGTGCTTCATTGGCTGTCCGGCTTCTTGGTGCGATACGGGCTCTCGGCGTAGCAGTACCTACGACTTTCTGTCCGTAACCGGAGCCCTTTCCCACATGACGAGCAGCACCGAGACCACCGCCACCACCCCGCAGGTTGCGGTCAACGACATCGGTAACGAGGAAGCCTTCCTCGCCGCGATCGACGAGACGATCAAGTACTTCAACGACGGCGACATCGTCGACGGCGTCATCGTGAAGGTCGACCGGGACGAGGTCCTGCTCGACATCGGTTACAAGACCGAAGGTGTCATCCCGAGCCGCGAGCTCTCGATCAAGCACGACGTCGACCCGAACGAGGTCGTCAAGGTCGGCGACGAGATCGAGGCCCTGGTTCTCCAGAAGGAGGACAAGGAAGGCCGCCTGATCCTCTCGAAGAAGCGCGCCCAGTACGAGCGCGCTTGGGGCACCATCGAGAAGATCAAGGAAGAGGACGGCATCGTCACCGGTACCGTCATCGAGGTCGTCAAGGGTGGTCTCATCCTCGACATCGGCCTCCGCGGCTTCCTCCCGGCCTCCCTGGTCGAGATGCGTCGCGTCCGCGACCTCCAGCCCTACGTGGGCAAGGAGCTCGAGGCGAAGATCATCGAGCTGGACAAGAACCGCAACAACGTGGTCCTGTCCCGCCGCGCCTGGCTCGAGCAGACCCAGTCCGAGGTTCGCCAGACCTTCCTCACGACCCTCCAGAAGGGTCAGGTCCGCTCCGGCGTCGTGTCCTCGATCGTCAACTTCGGTGCCTTCGTGGACCTGGGTGGCGTCGACGGCCTCGTGCACGTCTCCGAGCTGTCCTGGAAGCACATCGACCACCCGTCCGAGGTTGTCGAGGTCGGCCAGGAGGTCACCGTCGAGGTTCTCGACGTCGACATGGACCGCGAGCGTGTCTCCCTGTCGCTGAAGGCGACGCAGGAGGACCCGTGGCAGCAGTTCGCCCGGACCCACCAGATCGGCCAGGTCGTCCCGGGTAAGGTCACCAAGCTGGTTCCGTTCGGTGCGTTCGTCCGCGTGGACGAGGGCATCGAGGGTCTGGTCCACATCTCCGAGCTGGCCGAGCGCCACGTGGAGATCCCGGAGCAGGTCGTCCAGGTCAACGACGAGATCTTCGTCAAGGTCATCGACATCGACCTCGAGCGTCGTCGCATCAGCCTCTCGCTGAAGCAGGCCAACGAGTCCTTCGGTGCCGACCCGGCCTCGGTCGAGTTCGACCCGACCCTGTACGGCATGGCCGCGTCCTACGACGACCAGGGCAACTACATCTACCCCGAGGGCTTCGACCCCGAGACCAACGACTGGCTCGAGGGCTACGAGGCTCAGCGCGAGGCCTGGGAGACCCAGTACGCCGAGGCGCAGGCTCGCTTCGAGCAGCACCAGGCTCAGGTCATCAAGTCCCGCGAGGCCGACGAGGCCGCCGCTGCCGAGGGCGCTGCCGCCCCGGCCGCCGGCAACGCCGGTGCGGGCATCTCGGGCGGTTCGTACTCCTCGGAGTCGGACGACAACTCCGGCGCCCTGGCGTCGGACGAGGCCCTCGCCGCCCTGCGCGAGAAGCTGGCCGGCGGCCAGAGCTGAACAGGCTCTCCGCTGAGCGCTAGCCGCTAGCGAATCGAGGCCCGCTCCCCTTCGGGGGAGCGGGCCTCGGTCGTTTCCGCGCTCGTCCTCGGAAGATCGCGCGACCCGGGAATGGCCGTGCCGCGCCCGGCGTTTCCAGAGAGAACACGAGGAGGAGCGGTAATCGTGCTTGATCCCCAGGATTTGTACGAATGGGACGCGAAGGGCGTGGCCGTCGTCGACCTCGCCCTGGCGCAGGAGTCGGCCGGGCTGGTCATGCTGTACCACTTCGACGGCTACATCGACGCGGGCGAGACCGGTGAGCAGATCATCGACGGGCTGCTCGACACCCTCCCGCACCAACTGGTGGCCCGCTTCGACCACGACCGGCTCGTGGACTACCGCGCCCGCCGTCCCCTGCTGACCTTCCGGCGCGACCGCTGGACCGCGTACGAGACGCCGTCCATCGAGGTCCGCCTCGTGCAGGACGCCACCGGAGCGCCCTTCCTCGTCCTCTCCGGCCCGGAGCCGGACGTGGAGTGGGAGCGCTTCGCCGTCGCCGTCCGGCAGATCGTCGAGCGCCTCGGGGTGCGTCTCGCCGTCAACTTCCACGGCATCCCCATGGGCGTGCCGCACACCCGCCCCGTCGGCCTCACCCCGCACGGCAGCCGCACCGACCTCATGCCGGGCCACCGCAGCCCCTTCGACGAGGCCCAGGTCCCCGGCAGCGCCGAGTCCCTCGTCGAGTACCGGCTCACCGAGGCCGGCCACGACACCCTCGGCGTCGCCGCCCACGTCCCGCACTACGTGGCCCGGTCCCCGTACCCGGACGCGGCCCTGACCGCCCTGGAGGCCGTCACCGCCGCCACCGGCCTCGTCCTCCCGGGCGTCGCCCACTCCCTGCGGACCGAGGCCCGCCGCACCCAGACCGAGATCGACCGCCAGATCGGCGAGGGCGACGAGGAGCTGGTCGCGCTCGTGCAGGGCCTTGAGCACCAGTACGACGCGGCGGCCGGCGCCGAGACGCGCGGCAGCCTGGTCGCCGAGCCGGTCGACCTGCCGTCGGCCGACGAGCTGGGCCGTGAGTTCGAGCGCTTCCTCGCGGAGCGAGAGGGCGACTCCTAGCCCCGCCGCCCCAGGCCCTAAGCTGCCGCTCATGCTGAAGGTGGGCCTGACCGGCGGGATCGGCGCCGGCAAGAGTGAAGTGTCGCGGCTGCTCGTCTCGTACGGAGCCGTGCTGATCGACGCGGACAGGATCGCGCGCGAGGTCGTCGAGCCCGGGACCCCGGGGCTCGCGGCCGTCGTCGCGGCCTTCGGGGACGGCGTCCTCACCGAGGAGGGGACGCTCGACCGGCCCAAGCTCGGCTCCATCGTGTTCGCCGACGCCGACCGCCTGGCCACCCTCAACGCCATCGTGCACCCGCTGGTCGGGGCCCGGTCGGCGGAGCTGGAGAGCCGCGCGGGCGCCGGCGACGTCGTCGTCCACGACGTCCCCCTGCTCACCGAGAACGGGCTCGCGCCGCTGTACGACCTGGTCGTGGTCGTGGACGCGGCCCCGGAGACCCAGCTCGACCGGCTCGTACGGCTCCGCGGCATGGCCGCGCCCGAGGCCGAGGCCCGGATGGCGGCCCAGGCCACGCGCGCGCAGCGGCTGGCCGTCGCCGACCTCGTGATCGACAACGACGGGCCGCTCGACGCGCTCGAACCCCAGGTGCGGAAGGTCTGGGAGGACCTGGAGCGCCGCGCGAAGGCCGCCGCCGGGGAATAAGCGGCGGAATGCGGCCGCCTCGATCCGGTGTTCAACCACCGGATCGAGGGGAAGGATGCCATCGTGGCCGACAGCAACCCGGAAACGCACGTCATCGACTTCCGCGCCGCCGAGCACCTGCTGGCCGCGCGGGACCCTCGCGGGGCCGTGAAGCTGCTGGACTCGGTGATCGCCGCCCACCCCGAGAACACGGCCGCGCGCCTGCTGCGCGCCCGCGCGTTCTTCGCGGCGGCCCAGCTCCGTCCGGCGCAGCTGGAGTTCGAGCTGGTCCTGGAGCGCGAGCCGGACAACGCCTTCGCGCACTTCGCGCTGGCCCGCACCTTCGAGCGCGCCGGGAAGACCGCCCAGGCCACGCGCCACTTCCGCCTCGCCGCGGCGCTCGACCCGAAGCCGGAGTACCTCCAGGCGGCGGGCTTCGACACCCGGAACTGAGCGGGCGGGGGCGTCAGCGTCGCGGGCCGCCGTGATCGGGTTCGTACGGCGGGATGTTCCGGCCCGGCTGCCAGTGCGGGCCCTGGTGGATGTGGTGCAGCACCACTACGAGATCGACCGTGACCACCAGGAACAGCACCCCGCAGGCCGCCGCCCAGCCGGGGCGCTCCACCAGGGCGAACACGGTCGTGCCGAAGGCCGCCCAGAGCAGCCCCCACATGCTCAGCCAGAACCTTAGGCGCAGCGCGCTGCGCGCGTTCTCAGGCTCGTTCCCGGTACGCATGACGGTCGCATCTCCCCTCGGAACCCCGAGGCCACTTCCAGCATGTACCCAGGGTGGGGGAAACGGAACGGCCGCCAGGAGGCACGGGCGGCTCAGTGGACGATGCTGTAGCTGCGCCAGGGCAGGGTGCCCGGGGCGATCCAGTTCGCGGAGTTGGTGGCCACGTAGGTGGAGTTCTCGCCCTTACAGTCGCGGGTCCGGTACATGATGATGTCGGTCAGGGCGTTGTTCTCGACCCTGGTCACGCCCGAGGGCGCCAGGCGGTGGCAGCCCTTCACCAAGGGACTCGTCACGGTCACCACGAACCTGTGCTGCGTCTCGGACTTGATCGTGCCCACGGCGGTGCGGCCGAGGCCCGAGCAGCCGGCGACGGCGAGGGTGAGGAGCACGGCCCCGGTGGCGGTCGTGAGACGCCGGCGAACGGACATGGCGGATCCTCTTCTGTCGTGTCGTTTCAGGCCACCATGCCGTCCCCCGGCGACCGCCGGCATCCTGTGCTGGGCCGTCCGGGGGAACCGGCCGAAGCCCGTTGTCAGACCCCACCCGTAAGGTCGGAGGTCCGGTCGGGGAACGACACACAGGGGGAGGGAGACAGAGCCGTGGCACACACCTGGACGACCAGCGCCGCCGTCTTCCTGCCGGCCGCCCTTCCCCGCGAGGGCCGGGTCGCCTTCTGGGCCCCCGACGGCGGCGCGCTCCCGGACCCGGAGGCGAGCGGGGCCGAGCGGATCGAGCTGACCGTCGCCCGGCGCCACGGCAGCGGCGCCCGGGGCCGCTCCGTGCCCGCCGTGACCCTGCCCGTCGAGGCCGCCCTGCCGCACCTCGTCGCGGCCCGCCACCACCCGGCCGCGCACCCCGCCACCGCCGGCTGGGGCGCCGCCGCCCTCCACGCCCTGCACCTGGCCGCGCGCGGGCGGATGCTGCCGGGGCTGACCGCCGACGACCTGGACGCATGGCGCGCCGGGCCCCTGGACGCCGAGGACATCGCCCATCTGCGGGCCGTCGCCGCCGCCCTGCCGTACGAGGGGTACGCGGTGCCGGTGCCGGGGCGCGGTCCGCTGCGGCTGCCCGAGCCCGAGGCCCTCGTGCGCGCCTTCCTCGACGCCGTCGCCGACGTCCTGCCCCGCACCCCGGCCGCCGCCCACGCGGTCGGGGCGCCGTTCGCGGCGCGCGCCCCGCAGCACCTGCCCCGCGCGCGTGCCTGGGCCGCCGAGGCGGCGGCCGGGATGGACGCCGGGGTGCGGGTCTCGCTCCGCCTCGACCTCTCGCCGTACGAACTCTTCGACAGTACGGACACCCCGGACGCCATGAGCGGCGCGGGGGAGGGCGGGGAGCGGCACGCCGCCGCCGCGCTCCTCCAGATCCACAGCCTCGCCGACCCCACCCTCGTCATCGACGCCGCGGACCTGTGGGCGGGGGAAGGCGAGCACTTCGGGCCCCGCGCCCGGATCGACGCCGTCCTCGCCCTGCGCCGGGCCGCCCGCGTCTGGCCCCCGCTCTCCCGGCTCCTGGAGCGGGACGTGCCCGACGTCCTCGCCGTCACCGAGGACGAGCTGTACGAACTGCTCGGCCCGGCCGCGGCCCGGCTCGCCGACGCCGGGGTCGCCCTCCACTGGCCGCGCGAACTCGCCCGCTCGCTCAGCGCCTCCGCCGTCGTCCGCCCCGCCCAGGCCGCGCCCGGCTCCGCCACCGACGGCACCTCCTTCTTCGACAGCGAGGAGCTCCTGCGGTTCAACTGGCAGCTGGCCCTCGACGGCGATCCGCTCACCGAGCGCGAGATGGACCTCCTGGCCGAGGCCCACCGGCCGATCGTGCGCCTCCGCGACCAGTGGGTCGTCGTCGACCCCGCGCTCGTCCGCAAGGCCCGCAAGCGCGAACTCGGCCTGCTCGAACCGGTCGACGCCCTCGCCGCCGCGCTCACCGGCACCGCCGAGGTGGACGGCGAGTCCGTCCCCGCCGTCCCCGTCGGGGCCCTCGCCGCGCTCCGCGACCGGCTCCTGGCCGGCCCCGAGGACGTGCAGGCCCCGCCCGGCCTCACCGCGACCCTGCGCGACTACCAGCTCCGCGGCCTCGCCTGGCTGGACCTGATGACCTCCCTCGGCCTCGGCGGCTGCCTCGCCGACGACATGGGACTCGGCAAGACCGTCACCCTCATCGCCCTCCACCTCCGCCGCGCCCGCCGCGCCCCCACCCTCGTCGTCTGTCCGGCCTCCCTCCTCGGGAACTGGCAGCGCGAGGTACGGAGGTTCGCCCCCGACGTGCCCGTCCGGCGCTTCCACGGCACGGACCGGGACCTCGGCGGCACCGAGGGCGGCTTCGTCCTCACCACCTACGGCACCCTGCGCACCAGCGCCGCCCGGCTGGCCGAGCGGGAGTGGGGGATGGTCGTCGCCGACGAGGCGCAGCACGTCAAGAACCCGTTCTCCGCGACCGCCAAGGCGCTCCGCGAGATCCCCGCGCCCGCCAGGGTCGCCCTCACCGGCACCCCCGTGGAGAACAACCTCTCCGAGCTCTGGGCGCTCCTCGACTGGACCACCCCCGGGCTCCTCGGCCCGCTCAAGGCCTTCCGCTCCCGGCACGCGCGGGCCGTGGAGAACCACGAGGAGATCGAGCACGAGGAGGCCGTCGAGCGGCTCGCCCGGCTCGTGCGGCCCTTCCTGCTGCGCCGCCGCAAGTCCGACCCCGGCATCGTCCCCGAGCTCCCGCCGAAGACCGAGTCCGACCATCCCGTCGCCCTCACCCGGGAGCAGGCCTCGCTCTACGAGGCGGTCGTCCGCGAGACCATGACGCGGATCGAGGGAGCCGAGGGCATGGCCCGCCGCGGCCTCGTCATGAGCCTGCTCACCTCCCTCAAGCAGATCTGCAACCACCCCGCGCAGTACCTCAAGGAGCAGGCCCCGCGCGGCAGCGGCACCGCCCGGCTCGCCGGCCGCTCCGGGAAGCTCGCCCTGCTCGACGAGCTCCTCGACACGATCCTCGCGGAGGACGGGTCCGTGCTCGTCTTCACCCAGTACGTGTCGATGGCGCGGCTCCTCGCCGACCACCTGGCCGCGCGCGGCATCCCCGCCCAACTCCTGCACGGCGGCACCCCGGTGGCCGAGCGGGAGCGGATGGTCGACCGCTTCCAGGCCGGCGAGGTCCCCGTCTTCCTGCTCTCCCTGAAGGCCGCCGGCACCGGCCTCAACCTCACCCGGGCCGGCCACGTCGTGCACTACGACCGCTGGTGGAACCCGGCCGTCGAGGAGCAGGCCACCGACCGGGCCTACCGCATCGGGCAGACCCAGCCGGTGCAGGTCCACCGGCTCGTCGCCGAGGGCACCGTCGAGGACCGCATCGCCGAGATGCTCCGCGCCAAACGGGCCCTGGCCGACGCCGTCCTCGGCTCCGGCGAGGCCGCCCTCACCGAACTCACCGACCGGGAGCTCGCCGACCTGGTGTCCCTCAGGAGGCCCTCGTGAACCACGCCAGGGGCGCACGGGGCGCACGGGGCGCCGCTCCCCGCCACGACGACCGCCGCCGCACCTTCCCGCAGCTCGCGCCGCGGTCGGCCCCCGACGGCCGGTTCGCCGCCACCTGGTGGGGGAACGCCTGGGTCACGGCCCTGGAGAACACCGCCCTCGACCCGGCCCGGCTCGCGCGCGGCAAGGCGTACGCGGGGCGCGGCCACGTCGACGCGATCACGGTCGCCCCCGGCCGGGTCGTCGCCTACGTCCACGGCACCCGGCCCCGCCCGTACCGCACCGAGATCAGGATGCGGACCCTCGGCGACGACGGCTGGGAGCGGTTCCTCGACGAGGCCGCCGCCCGCCCCGACCACATCGCCGCCCTCCTCGACAAGGACGTGCCGCACGCCCTGGAGGCGGTCACCGGACTGCTGCCCGCACCGGGTGACCTCGTCCCCGACTGCTCCTGCCCGGACGACGGTTACCCCTGCAAGCACGCCGCAGCCCTCTGCTACCAGGCCGCCCGCCTCCTCGACGAGGACCCGTTCGTCCTCTTCCTGATGCGCGGTCGCGGCGAGCAGGAGCTCCTCGCCGAGCTGACCCGGCGGAACGCCGCCCAGGCCGCGGCCGAGGCGGGCGCCGCCGCCCCGCCGATGCCCACGGTCCCCGCGCGCATCGCGCTCGACGCGGCCACCGGGCCGGGGCTCCCGCCGCTGCCGCCCGAGCTGCCCGTCCCGGACCGGCCCGGCCGTCCGGCGGTCTTCCCGCCGGACCCCGACGCCCCCGATCCGCTCGCCCTCGACCTCCTCGCCACCGAAGCGGCCGCCCGCGCCCACGTCTTCCTCGCCACCGGCCACGACCCGGTCGCCGCGCTCACCCCCTGGCAGGACGCGGTCCGGCTGGCCGCCGCGCACCCCGGCTCCGGACTCACCGCCTCGTCGCGCGCGCTCTACCGCGACCTGGCCCACGCCCTGGACCGCACCCCCACGGACCTCGCCCGCGCCGTCGCCGCCTGGCGCCAGGGCGGCGCCGCGGGCCTCGCCGTCCTGGAGGAGCCCTGGGATCCGCCGGCCGGTCCGTTCGACCGGGCCAGACCCGCGCTGCTCGCCGCCGACTTCCCCGCCTTCCGCCCCTGGCGCAACCGGCTCTCGGGGGAGTCCCTCCAGCTCCGGCTCGGCAGGGACGGTCTCTGGTACGGGTACGAGTCGGACGCCGGCCGCGAGGACTGGTGGCCGCGCGGCGCCCCCGACCCGGACCCGGTGGGCGCCCTCACCGATCTCCTCGGTCGTTGAAGGGCGTTGAAGAGCGAGGGAGAGTGAGGGAGAACACGGAACGGAGTCGAGAGGCGCTGGCGGGCGTCGACCGGAGTTGACCCGACACTCGAACGGATTCCCACTCGATGGGGTGAAACCCGTCAACGGCCGGATCCGGCACGCACGTTTGTCGCGTTGATTCCGGTACGGGCACTTGCCCGTGCACACCTCCGGAAGGCAGGAAGCCATGAGGCAGATTCGCCGAAGTGGTCTGGCCACACTGTTGGTCACGGGCGGCGCGCTCGCCCTCTCGGCGGGCGCCGCGCACGCCGACGCCGGCGCCCAGGGCGCCGCGGTCGGTTCGCCGGGAGTCGGTTCCGGCAACACGATTCAGCTGCCGGTGCACGCGCCGGTCAACGCCTGCGGCAACACGGTCAGCGTCGTCGGGCTGCTCAACCCGGCCTTCGGCAACAGCTGTGCCAACCGCTCCGCCGAGCACGGGACCGGGGGCTACGGGGACGAGGGCGGCGGCGTCCGTTCCCACAAGGACCAGCCCGCCACCCCGCGCGGCGGCGAGCAGGCCGGCGGCTCCCAGAGCGGCTCCTCGCACGGCGGCTCCTCCAACGGCGGCTCCTCCAACGGCGGCTCCTCCAACGGCGGTGGGGCCACCGCCGAGACCCACGCCGGAGGATCCCCGGGCGTGCTCTCCGGGAACGGCCTCCAGCTGCCCGTCGACCTCCCCGCGAACGTCAGCGGGAACTCGGTCAACGTGGTCGGCATCCTCAACCCGGTCTTCGGCAACACCTCGGTGAACGGCCCGGCCAAGCCCCAGCAGCCGATCGAGACGCCGACGCCGCGCCCGCAGACCCCCGTGCGGAACGTGCCGGTGCCGCAGGCCGAGACCGTGACCCCCGCCGCCCCGGCCCCCGCGCCGCAGGGCGAGGCGAGCACGGCCTCGCTGGCCAGCACGGGTTCGGTCGCCATGGGCTACACCGGTGCCGCGAGCGCCGCGCTGCTCCTCGGCGGCGCCGTGCTGTACCGCCGTGGACGCCGCGGCGGCGACCAGGCCTGAGAACCGGGCCCCGGCGGCCCGGTCGACGTGGGCCGACGCCCGAGCCGTCAGCCGCGTTCCCGGTCGCCGGCGGTCCCGACGTCCTGGCGCCAGGTCCGGAGCACCGCCTCGATGGCGGGCGCGATCCTCGTCCGGGCCTGGTGCCGGGGGACCCCCTGCATCAGCAGGGAGTCGTACGGCGTGTCGACGTGCCGTACGGAGGCTCGTACCGCGGCGGTGACCGCGCCGCGGTCGAGCGAGCGGCCCGCGGCCGTGCGCCCCACCCGTCCGCTGCCCTTCGTCGAGGCGTGGACGGCGATCTCCGTGGCCCGGTCCACCGGGCAGGACGGGAAGAGCCGCAGGATCTCCGCCAGGAGGACCGCGGTGATCTCGGCGTCGAGGGCCGCCCGCCGCACCGCGTCCCGGGCCCGTCGCGCGGCCCGCGCGTCGGCGTCCGCCAGGCAGGCCCGTTCCGCCTCGGCGAGGGCGGCCTCCTCGACGAGCAGGCCCTGACGCTCGTACCGGGTGCGGCGCCGGTTGTGCCGTACGACCACGGCCCAGAGCGTGCTGGCCTCCCGGGCGCGGCGGGTGAGCGCCGTGTCGCCCCGGCGGAGGAAGACCAGGTGGCCGAGGTCGGCGCAGTCCAGACAGACCGGCGCGTTGAACTCGACGATCATCCGTTCCAGCGGCCCCCGGTGGCATTCCGAGCAGCGGCGGCGCCGGAGCGGCTCGACGACGACGGGCGCGACGAGGTCCACGGCGGGTCCCCGCTCAGCGGACGCCGGGCGCGGCGGCGGCGATGAACACGGCGAGCGCCTCCTTGGCCTGCTCGGAGCGGAGGGCGCGGTCCGTCTCGTCGACGGCCTCGTGCATGCAGTGGGACTCCACGAAGGCCGCCTCGGCGAGGCGCCGGATCTCCGGGTCGTCGCAGACCAACTGGACGCGGAAGAGGGCCTGTCGGGCGGCGGTGCGCTGCCGGTAGGAGGCGTGGCGGGACTCCTCCGCCTCCTCCGAGCCCGGATGCGAACGGGCCCGGAACCAGCGGTCGTTCTGGCTGTGCCGGTAGTCGACGACCGCGCCCGCGAAGGCGCTGTACGTCTCGATCCGCTCCTGACGGAGCTGTTCGTTGCGGGCGAGCGCGGCCGTGCGCTCGGTGGTCCGCGCCTGGAACCAGTGCGTGAAGATCACGCCCAGCAGCGTTCCCGCCACGGCTATCAGCGCCGCATCCATGACCGGCCGCCCTCCCGTTTCCCTCAGCCGTCAGAGGCCTTCAGACCCGTAGATCATGACAGCACGGGGGGCCGGACGTCACTGCCGGTAGCCGCTCAGGAAGCGGCCGATGCGGCTGACGGCGGCGTCGAGGTCGTCGGCGTACGGCAGGGTCAGGATGCGGAAGTGGTCCGGCCGCGGCCAGTTGAAGCCGGTGCCCTGGACGACCTGGATCTTCTCCCGGAGCAGCAGGTCGAGGACGAACTTCTCGTCGTCGTGGATCCTGTGCACGGCGGGGTCGAGGCGCGGGAAGGCGTACAGCGCGCCCTTCGGCTTCACGCAGGAGACGCCGGGGATCTCGTTGAGCTTCTCCCAGGCCCGGTCGCGCTGTTCGCGCAGCCTGCCGCCCGGGGCGCACAGCTCGTGGATCGACTGCCGGCCGCCGAGCGCGGCCTGGATGGCGTACTGGGCGGGGGCGTTGGGGCAGAGCCGCATGGAGGCCAGCATCGTGAGGCCCTCCAGGTAGTTCTTCGCGTGCTGCTTCGGGCCGGTGACGACCAGCCAGCCGGAGCGGAAGCCCGCGACCCGGTAGGTCTTGGAGAGGCCGCCGAAGGTGAGGACGACCACGTCGGGGGCGAGGGAGGCGGCCGGGTAGTGGACGGCCTCGTCGTAGACGATCTGGTCGTAGATCTCGTCGGCGAAGACCATGAGGTTGTGGCGGCGGGCGAGGTCGAGGATGCCCTCGACGATCTCCTTCGGATAGACCGCGCCGGTGGGGTTGTTGGGGTTGATGACGACGAGGGCCCGGGTCCGGTCGGTGATCTTCGACGCCATGTCGTCGAGGTCCGGGTACCAGTCGGCCGACTCGTCGCACAGGTAGTGCACGGGCTTTCCGCCGGCGAGCGTCACGACCGCGGTCCACAACGGGTAGTCGGGGGCCGGGATCAGGACCTCGTCGCCGTCCTCCAGGAGGGCCTGGGTGGCCATCGAGATGAGTTCGGAGACGCCGTTGCCGAGGTAGACGTCGTCGACGTCGACGTCCGGCAGGCCCATCGACTGGTAGCGCTGGGCGACGGCGCGGCGGGCGGAGAGGATGCCGCGGGAGTCGGTGTAGCCGTGGGCCTTGGGGAGCATCCGGATCATGTCCTGGACGATCTCCTCGGGCGCCTCGAAGCCGAAGAGCGCGGGGTTGCCGGTGTTGAGGCGCAGGACGCTGTGGCCCGCCTCCTCCAGGGCGTTGGCCTGCTCGATGACCGGGCCGCGGATCTCGTAGCAGACCTCGCTCAGCTTGCTCGACTGCCGGAACTCCATGTGCCGACCTCCCCAGAATTGTTGATGCTTGGTTTTACCAAGTTCGAGCTTGGAAAGTCCAACAACATGTCTAGACTGCGTCGCATGCCACGTCAGCCACGCCGCCGCAGCTACGACCAGCACTGCGCCGCCGCGCGCGCCCTCGACCTCGTCGGCGACCGCTGGACCCTGCTCGTCGTCCGCGAACTCCTCGCCGGGCCGCGCCGCTACACCGACCTCCACGCCGACCTGCCCGGCGTCAGCACCGACATGCTCGCCGGCCGCCTCAAGGACATGGAGGGCGCCGAGCTCGTCACCCGGCGCAGGCTGCCCCCGCCCGCCTCGGCGTACGTGTACGAACTCACCCCGCGCGGACGCGAGCTGCTGCCCGTCCTGCGCACCCTCGCCGCCTGGGGCGCGCCCGAGCTCGGGGAGCCGCGTCCCACCGACGCCGTCCGCGCCCACTGGTACGCGATCCCGCTGCTCGGGGCGCTCGCGGAACTCGGCGCGGGGGTCGTCCAGGTGACCCTCGACGAAGGCGAGTTCCACGTACGGATCGGGGTCGACGGGAGCGTGTCCCACGGCGACGGCGGGGTGGACGCCCCCGACGCCCGCTTGCGGACCGACTCCTCGACCTGCCGGGCCCTCGCAGCGGGGGAGCTGACCCTGGACGCGGCGGTGGCGTCGGGCCGCGCCACGCTGGAGCGGGCCACGTCGGTGGTCGCGCGGGCCTGAGGTCAGGTCACGACTGCGCGGCCAGCGCCCTCGCCAGGCGGTCGCGGGCCGCCGTCTGGGCCGCGATGCGCGCGTCGATCACGGCGAGGCGCTCGCGGGCGATCTCCAGGGCGCGGGCGGACGGCGGGACCGCCGAGACGTCGCCGTCGAGGCAGGTGCGGAACGCCGACACGTCGTCCAGCGTGAACCCCGCGTCGAGGAGGTACCGGATGTTCGACACCCGCGCGACGGCGATCTCCTCGTACACCCGGTACCCGTTGGCCGCGCGGACCGACGCGATCAGCCCCGCCTGCTCGTAGTGCCGCAGCGCGCGGGCCGACACACCGGTCCGCCGGGCCAGTTCACCGATGCGCAAGGACGCCACCTCCTCGCGCAGTCGTATCACGACACCAGCGCGCCCCCGTCGACGGGCAGGACGGTGCCGGTCAGGAAGGCGGCGTCCGGAGCGGCGAGCGCGGTGATCGCCCAGGCGACCTCCTCGGGCCTGCCGACCCGTCCCAGCGGGGTGTGCGCGAGCTGCCACGCCCGCACCGCCTTCCGCTGCTCGGGGGTGAGGCCCATGTGCTCCGCGATCGGGGTCTCGATCGCCCCGGGCGCGACCGCGACGACCCGGACGCCGGCCGGCGCGAGCTCCACCGCCCAGCAGCGGGTCAGCGTCTCCAGGGCGCTCTTGGTCGCCGGATACACGGAGTTGGCCGGCCAGCCGCGCTGGCCGATCGTCGTCGTCACGTTCACCACGACGCCCCGGGACTCCCGGAGCGCGGGCACGGCCGCCTGGGTGAGCAGGACGGGGGCGACGAGGTTCGTCTCCAGGAGCGGGGCGATCACGGAGCGGTCGAGGGTGCCCAGCGGGCCGCCCGCGGAGATCCCGGCGTTGTTGACGAGGACGTCGAGACGGCCGTGGGCCGTCAGCGAGGCACGGACGATCTCCTCGGCCGCGCCCTCCGCCGTGATGTCGGCGGCGAACGGGTGGATGCCCGGGTGTCCCTCGGCGGTCTCCCGCAGCGGCTCCTCCCGGCGGCCGACGGCGACGACCGTCGCCCCCTGCGCGGCGAAGGAGCGCGCGGTGGCCCGGCCGATGCCGGTGCCCGCGCCGGTGACGACGACGACCCTGGTGGGTGTGGTGGTGTCCATGGCGCCGATGCTCGAACCCTGACGCCAGTGACAAGGTCAAGTCCGGCTCACCGCCCGGGGCTGAGGAACTCCAGCCGGTTGCCGTGGCAGTCGGCGACGTAGAAGCGACGGTGGCCCGGGAAGTCGTCGTCCCACGTCACCTCGACCCCCTGGCCGGTCAGCCGCCCGGCCAGGCCGTCCAGGTCGGCGACCAGGATGCCCGGGTGCCCCTTGCGGGCCGGCCGGAAGTCCTCCTCGACGCCCAGATGGATCTCCAGCGCGTCCGAGCGGACCCACAGGCCGCCGCGCGCCGCGAGGACCGGCGGCTTCCGGATCTCGGTCATGCCGAGCACGTCCACGTAGAATCGGCGGCACACCTCCTCCTCGCCCGGCGGCAGGGACAGCTGCACGTGGTGCAGCCCGAGGCCGAAGGGCGTCGTCGTCCCCGTGGTCTCGTAGGGCAGGGGTTCCTGACGCCGGCTCATGGGAAGCGAGTCCTCTCCTCCGCGGGGTGCCGTGCGGTCGCGCGGCCAGGTCACCGTAATGCCGGGGGTGTCGGCCGGTACACGTCAGGGGCAGCGACGGGCAGGATGAGCGGGATGCGATACGAGGCGATCACCTGGGACCGGCTGGCGGAGGAACTCGCCGGCCACCTCGACGCGTCCCCCGCCGCCGCGGGGGACGACTGGCTCAAGGTGGGCATCGACGGGCCGCCCGCAGCGCCCGGCGGCGAACTCGCCGGACTCCTCGCCGAGGCGCTGCGCACGCGCGGGCGGGCGGTCCAGGTCGTGGGGACCGGCGGCTTCCTGCGGCCGGCGTCCCTCCGGTACGAGTACGGGAGGCAGGACCCCGACGCGTACTACAGCGGGTGGACCGACACCGGGGCCCTGTGGCGGGAGGTCTTCGGGCCGCTGGACCCCGGAGGCACCGGGCGGGTGCTGCCCGACCTGTGGGACCCGGTCAGGGACCGCGCGACCCGCAGCCCGTACGTCACGCTGCCACCGCGCGGCGTGCTCGTGCTGCACGGCCCCTTCCTGCTCGGCCACTGGTTCCCCTTCGACCTCACCGTGCACCTGCGCCTCTCGCCCGGCGCACTCGTCCGGCGCACGGAGGAGTCCTGGACCCTGCCCGCCTTCGCCCGGTACGAGATGGAGGTCGGCCCCACGGACTTGGCAGACGCCGTCGTACGCGCCGACGACCCGCGGCACCCGGCCTGGACGGGATTCCGGGCGTAGGGCCGTCTGCTTCTACGGCTCCGCCAGGCCCTCCGGTCTCCCTCCCACCACCGTGACCGCTTCCGCGCCCGCGCGGCAGCCCGCCTCCGCGGCACGCACCGGGTCCGCGCCGGCCAGTCGCGCCGCCAGGAACGCCCCCGTGAACGCGTCGCCCGCGCCCGTCGAGTCCACCGGCCGCACCGGGGGCGCCGGAACCCGCGCCGTGACCGCCCCGCCCTCGGCGACCAGCGCGCCCGCGGCCCCGAGGGTGACCACGACCAGCGGGAAACGCCGGCTCAACTCCGCGGCGGCCGCCTCCGGTTCGCCGCACCCGGTGAGCGAGCGGGCCTCGTCGGCGTTGGGCAGCAGCGTCTCGGCGCCCTCCGCCGCCGCGAGGAACCGGTCCGCCCCCAGCTCCGCCAGGAACCCCGCCGAGGCCGGGTCCACGCTCACCGGGACCCCCGCGTCCCGCGCGTCCCGCAGCGCCCGGCAGGCCGTCTCACGGCTCGGCGCGGCGAAGAACAGGTACCCCGAGAGGTGCAGCCGGGCCACGCCGTCGAGCAGTCCCGCGGACCAGTCGGCGGGGGAGAGGCGCAGCGCGGCGCCGCTGTCCGTCAGGAAGGTGCGCTCCGCCGAGCCGTCCACGAGCGCGATCACCGTGGCCGTCGCCGCGTCCGGGTCCTGGACGAGCAGCGGCCGCACCCCCGCCCCGCGCAGCGCCCGCTCGTGCCAGCCGGCCGCGTCCGTCCCCACCCGGCCGAGCAGCCGCACCGCACCCGCGCCCGAACGCGCCGCCCAGCAGGCCGCGTTGGCCCCGGCACCGCCCGGCAGGGTCCGGATCTCCGCCGCCGTGTCCGTGGCGGGGGAGAGCGGGGTCCGGTGCCGGGCGACGACGTCCGTGACCACGTCCCCGACGACGAGCAGCGCGCCCCCGGCCCGGCTCACCGGCCGTCTGCGCCGGCCGCCGCAGCGCGGTGCGACCCGGGACCGCGCGAACCCGGCCCCACGGCCGCCGCACCGCCCGCCGCCGCACCGCCGGGCCCTCTCCCCGACGCGTACGCGCCCGCGACGGCCGCCGCGAGCCGCACATTGCCGCGTACCGCCGCGAGGTTGGCCTCCAGGGACGCTCCCCCCGTGTGCACCATCAGGTATTCGAGGAGGAACGGCGTCACCGCCTGCCCGGTGATCCCCTTCTCCTTCGCCGCCGCCAGGCCCCCCGCGAGCACCCGGTCGTGCAGCGCGGGATCCAACTGCTCGGCCTCCGGCACCGGGTTGGCCACGACGAGCGCGGCCCGGGGGCCGTCCAGGTGGTCCTGCGCCCGTATCACCCCCGCCACCTCCTCCGGGGTGCGCAGGGTCCAGTCGACCGGTTCGCCCGAGGAGGAGAGGTAGAAGCCGGGGAAGTGCTCCGTGCCGTACCCGACGACCGTCACCCCCAGGGTCTCCAGGCGCTGGAGCGTCGCGGGCACGTCGAGGATCGACTTGACCCCGGCGCACACCACGGTGATCCCGACCCGGGCGAGCAGCCGCAGGTCGGCGGATTCGTCCTGCGTCTCGCGCCACTCGCGGTGCACGCCGCCGAGCCCGCCCGTCGCGAACACCCGTATGCAGGCCGCGTCCGCCAGCCAGGCCGTCGCCGAGACGGTCGTCGCCCCGGTCGCGCCGGTCGCCAGGGCCGGGGCCAGGTCGCGGTGGCCCAGCTTCCGCACCGACGGGTCCTCGGCGATCCGGGTCAGGGCCGCCTCGTCGAGCCCGACTCTGGCCGTGCCGTCGATCACCGCGATCGTGGCGGGGACGGCGCCCCCGGCCCGTACCGACTCCTCCAGCTCCGCCGCGACGGCGAGGTTGCGCGGGCGGGGCAGGCCGTGGGCGATGAGCGTCGATTCCAGCGCGACGACGGGCCGGCCCTCGTGGAGCGCCTCCCGCACCTCTTCGGACACCTGTGTGGACATGTTCCATTCCTTGGCGCGAGCACCGGCCCCGCAAACCTCGTCGGCGAGCTCCCGCCACCCGCCGGGGGCGCCTGCGGAATCCGTGACGGGAGGCCGCACGGCAGTGGCGGGGACGGCCGCGGCACCCTTGGGACGCTGGGACGGAGGCCAGGTGCGGATTCCGTCGCCGTCGCGGGTCCTCGGCATCGTGCCTGGTGGGGGCCGAAACGGAGGCCGTTCTTCCATCCAATCCCGGCCTTGGAGGCCCTTCGGGGCCCCGCTACAGTCACCGCCCATGACCACTCATGACCTCCCCTCCTTCGCCGTGCACATCCCCGACGCGGAGCTCGAAGTCGAGCCCCTCGACCCCTCCCAGATCGTCTCCGGCACCCCCGAGGTGACGGGCAAGGTGCTGTGGGAGTCGGCCGACGGCAAGCAGCTGCGCGGCATCTGGCAGATCACGCCCGGCGTCGTCACCGACACCGAGGCCAACGAGCTCTTCGTGGTCGTCTCCGGGCGCGCGACCGTCGCCGTCGAGGGCGGAGACACCCTGGAGATCGGCCCCGGTGACGCGTGCGTGCTGCGCGAGGGCGACCGGACGACCTGGACCGTGCACGAGACCCTGCGCAAGGCGTACCACATCAGCCTCTGAGGGCCCTGAAGTCGCGCCGAGCGGCGGGGCGTTGGAGCTGTTGGGAGTCTGGTAGGAAACCTTCCTGTCCGCTATCCTCCCGGGCAGCGGCTCGGCGCGGCGCCCCACCCGAGGGGCGTGACGCGCTCAGCGAGAGCTCTGACCCGGCCGCCGAGCACCACCCCGCCGCGTGGCGCCCGAATCGCCACCCGGCCGGCCGCCCGTGTCCGTCCCCCACGGCACGGGCGCC
Source organism: Streptomyces nymphaeiformis (assembly GCF_014203895.1). Classification (GTDB taxonomy): domain Bacteria; phylum Actinomycetota; class Actinomycetes; order Streptomycetales; family Streptomycetaceae; genus Streptomyces; species Streptomyces nymphaeiformis. The sequence continues at coordinate 1,167,262 of NZ_JACHJY010000001.1, forward strand.
CCGGCCCGCGCTCCCGCGGCCGGTCCGTGGTGCGCCGCACCGGTGTCCAGCTCTCGCCACCCCTCAGGCCAGGGAGCCCGGGTATGCGCCTGTTCGCCTCCGCCCCACCTCGCCGCACCACCGACCGACCGCCCCTCGTCCTCGCCGCCGTGCTGCTGCTCGTCGTAGGACTCCTGCTCGTCCTCCCGGACCGGGCCGGAGCGGCCGCCGACACCCTGATCTCCCAGGGCAGGCCGGCCACGTCCTCCTCCGTCGAGGACTCCACCTTCGGCCCGGAGAAGGCCTTCGACGGCCTCTCCACCACCCGCTGGGCCAGCGCCGAAGGCTCCGACCCGCAGTGGATCCGCGTCGACCTCGGCCCCTCGGCCACCGTCTCCCGCGTCAAGCTCGTCTGGGAGGCCGCCTACGCCAAGGCCTACCGCGTCGAGATCTCCGCCGACGGCACCACCTGGACCCGGCTCGCCACCGAGACCGCGGGCAACGGCGGCACCGACGACTGGACCGGACTCACCGGCACCGGCCGCCACCTGCGCGTCTACGGGACCGCGCGCGGCACCTCGTACGGCTACTCGCTCTACACGGTGGAGGTCTACGGCACCACCTCCACCACACCCCCGCCCACCGGCGCCTTCACCGTCGTCGCGGCCGGCGACATCGCCGCCCAGTGCACCGCGTCCAGCAGCTCCTGCGCGCACCCGAAGACCGCCGCGCTCGCCCAGCGGATCGCACCGTCCTTCTACCTGACGATGGGCGACAACCAGTACGACGACGCCCGTCTCTCCGACTTCCGGAACTACTACGACAAGACCTGGGGCGCCTTCAAGGCGCGGACCCGGCCCGTGCCCGGCAACCACGAGTCCTACGACCCCGCCGGCGCGTTCTCCGGCTACAAGTCGTACTTCGGCGCGATCGCCTACCCCCAGGGCAAGCCCTACTACAGCTACGACCAGGGCAACTGGCACTTCGTCGCCCTCGACTCCAACAGCTTCGACGACGCCGCGCAGATCCAGTGGCTCAAGGACGACCTCGCGCGGAACACCAAGGGCTGCCTCGCCGCCTACTTCCACCACCCGCTGTACTCCTCCGGCGGCCACGGCAACGACCCCGTCTCCAGGCCCGTCTGGCAGATCCTGTACGGCGCCAAGGCCGACCTCGTCCTCAACGGGCACGACCACCACTACGAGCGCTTCGCCCCGCAGGACCCCGACGGACGGGCCACCGCCGACGGCATCGTCGAGATCGTCGGCGGCATGGGCGGCGCCGAGCCCTACCCCATCGAGACGGTCCAGCCGAACAGCCAGAAGCGGATCAGCGGCACGTACGGCGTCCTCAAGCTGGACCTCACCGACACCACCTACACCTGGCAGTACGTCGGCACCGACGACCAGGTCAAGGACTCCGGCCCGACCTACACCTGCCACTGATGTACCTCGCGACCACCGGTCGCCGCGACGCGCCGCCCCGCCCCACCGGGGCCCGGCGGCGCGTCCCCGGCACCGTCCTCGCCCTCGGCGCGGTCAGCCTCGTCACCGACGTCTCCTCGGAGATGGTGACCGCCGTCCTGCCGCTCTACCTGGTCCTCGGACTCGGCCTCTCCCCGCTCCAGTTCGGACTCCTCGACGGCCTCACCACCGGCGCCACCGCGCTCGTACGGCTCCTCGGCGGCGCCGGCGCCGACCGGGGCGGCCGCCACAAACAGGTCGCCGGACTCGGCTACGCCCTCTCCGCCTGCTCCCGGCTCGGCCTCCTCCTCGCCGGCGGGGCGACCGGCTGGATCGCGGGCGCCCTCGCCGCCGACCGGCTCGGCAAGGGCGTCCGCACCGCCCCGCGCGACGCGCTCATCACCCTGCACAGCCCGCCCGAGGACCTCGGCCGCGCCTTCGGCGTCCACCGCGCCATGGACACCACCGGCGCCCTCCTCGGCCCCCTCGCCGCCTTCGCCCTGCTGTGGGCGACGGCCGACGCGTACGACGCCGTCTTCGCCGTCAGCGCGTGTGCCGGGGCCTTCGGCGTCCTGCTGTGGCTGCTCCTCGTCCCGGGGCGGAACGCGGGCCCCGGGCGGCTCCGAGACTCCGGGCGGCCGCGCGCCCCAGAGGCGCAGGACCCCGATGGGCCGCCGGGCGCCCGGCGGGAGGCCCCGGCTGCGGCGGCACGCGCGGGTGGCGGACTCCTCGCCGTCCCGCGCTCGCCCGCGTACCGCCGGATCGTGCTCGCCGCCGTCCTCCTCGGCGCCGCCACCGTCGGCGACTCCTTCCTCTACCTGCTGCTCCAGCGGCGGCTCGACCTCGACGCCACCTGGTTCCCGTTCCTGCCGCTCGGCGCCGCCGCCGTCTATCTGCTGCTCGCCGTCCCGGTCGGCCGCCTCGCCGACCGCCTCGGGCGCCGCCGGCCGCTCCTGTACGGGCACGGGGCCCTGCTCCTCGCCTACGGACTGCTCCTGGCCCCCGTGCCGGGCCCGGCGGCCCTCGCCGGCGTCCTCGGGCTGCTCGGGGTCTTCTACGCCGCCACCGACGGCGTCCTGATGGCCCTCACCGGACCGTTCCTCGCCGAGGGACGGCAGGCCGGCGGCCTCGCGGTCGTCCAGACCGCACAGGCCCTCGCACGGCTCGGCGCCGCCGTCGGCTTCGGCGCCCTCTGGACGGCGAGCGGGCCGGAGACGGCCCTCGTCACGGCGCTCCTGGCCCTCGCGGCGGCCCTGGGCTGCGCCGCCCGTCTGCTGCCGTCCGGGCCGACCCCCGAAGGGACCACGACATGAACACCACCGCCTCCACGCGGGCGCGTGCGGCGATCCTCGTCCTCGCCCTGCTGCTGCTCGGCGGCGGAGCCACCGCCTACACGCTGCGGGCCGCCGGGGGACGGGCCCCGACCGCCGGCACCGCCGCACCCGGCTTCACCCTCGACGGCGGCACCGGGGCGCTGTACGTCCGGGACACCGCGAGCGGGCGCGTCGCGCGCGTGGACCCGGCCGCGCCCGGCGGCCGGGTGGCGGGCGGACCCTCCTGCGACCGCTTCCACGCGGCCGGTTCCACCGCCCTCTGCCTCCAGCGGCGGCCTGGCGTACCGGCCCGCTCGTACGTCCTCGTGCTCGACGGGCGGCTCCGCGAGGTCCGCCGCATCGCCCTGCCCGGCATCCCCAGCCGGGCCAGGGTCTCCGCCTCGGGGCACATGCTGTCCTGGACGATGTTCGCCACCGGCGACTCGTACGCGCGCTCGGCCTTCTCCACCCGCACGTCGATCCTCGACCTGCGCACCGGCTACCTGGTGAAGAGCATCGAGCAGATCCCGCTGACCCTCGACGGCCGCCGCCACCACGCCCCCGACGTCAACTACTGGGGCGTCAGCTTCGCCGCCGACGACAACCGCTTCTACGCCACCGTCTCCACGGGCGGCCGCACGCACCTCGTCGAGGGCGACATGCGGAACTGGTCCGCCCGCACCCTGCGGGAGAACGTCGAATGCCCCTCGCTCTCCCCGGACGGCACCCGGATCGCCTTCAAGAAGCGGGTGTCCGACGGCCCGCGCGAGCCGTGGCGGCTGTACGTGTACGACCTCCGCAGCGGACGCGAGCACCCGGTCGCCGAGCGGCGCGGCATCGACGACCAGGCGCTGTGGACGGACCCGAGGACCCTCGCGTACGGATACGGGGGAGCGGTCTGGTCGGTGCCCGCCGACGGCACGGGCGCCCCGCGGCGGCTGGCCGGCGGGGCCTCGTCCCCGGCGGTGCCGCGCTGAGGCCGCCGGGGCCCGGAGCGGTCCGCTCAGGCCCTGCGGACGGCGCCCCGCAGCGCGAGCGCCGCCATCGGCAGCAGCAGGCACGCGGCGATCGCGTTCAGCGGTCCGTAGCCCGCCTGCGAGACGATCAGGCCCGCCATGAGGCCGCCGACCCCGGCGGCGGTGTTCATGACGAAGTCGGAGAGGCCCTGGACGGCGGCGCGCGCGGCCTGCGGCACCGAGTCGGTGAGCAGCGCCGAACCGGACACGAGCCCCGCCGACCAGCCCAGACCGAGGATGAACAGGCCCAGGGCGGTGCGGCCGTGGGACGCTCCGGCGGTGCCCGCCACGAGCGCGGCCGTACCGATGAGACCCACCGCGAGCCCGATCACCGCGAGCCGGCCGAGCCGGTCGGACAGCCAGCCCATGAGCGGCGAGAAGGCGTACATGCCCGTGATGTGACCGCTGATCACGAGGCCGATCAGCTGGATGTCCGCGCCGTGATGGGTGAGCGCCACCGGTGTCATCGACATGATCGACACCATGGCGGTGTGCGAGCCGGCGATGGTGACCAGGGCGAGCCGGGCCCGCGGCGACTTCCGTACGGCGTCCATCCCGGCCCGCAGCGAGCGGCCCTCCGCCGCCCCGCCCGGTCCGGAGTCCGCCAGCGCGCGGGCGGTGAGCAGCGGGTCCGGGCGCAGCAGCACGGCCACCACGGCGGCCGCGAGGACGAAGACGCCGGCGGCCCAGACGAACGGGCCCGCGGTGGCGGGGATGCCGAGGCCCGCGACGCTCTTCCCGGCGGGCGCGGCGACGTTCGGGCCGAGCACCGCGCCGATCGTGGTCGCCCACACCACCGTGGAGATGGCCCGGGCCCTGCGGTCCGGTTCGGCGAGGTCGGCGGCGGCGAAGCGGGCCGCCAGGTTCGCCGAGGACCCGGCACCGAAGCCGACCAGGCCGACGAGCAGGACGGGGAAGCTGTCGACGACCGCCCCGAGCACCACCACACCGGCGCCGACCGCCGCGACGAGGTACGCGAGGAGGAGTCCCGTCCGGCGCCCGCGCGAGGCCATCAGCGTGGCCAGCGGCATGGCGACCAGTGCGGAACCGGCCACCGAGGCCGTCGAGGCGAGACCGGACAGGGCCTCGGTGCCGCTCACGTCCCTCGCCAGGACGGCGGCGAGGGCGAAGCCGATGGCGATGCCGAGGCCTCCCAGGATCTGGGTGGCGATCAGCGCGGCCTGGATGCGCCGTCGGAGCGCCGGAAGCTCGGCGGGGGTGACGGGAGCGGTCGTCCCGCCGGGTATCTCGTCGGGCACGGTGGCGTCAGGGGCACTGGGGCTGTGGGTCACTTACGTGAGTGTGCCAGCCGTCCCAACTGATGGGAACGCCACCTCTCGCCGAGGGTCCCGAGACGCTCAGAACAGCGGAGCCGGCAGCACGCCCTCCAGCGCGAGGAGCTGCCGCTTCGTCTCCAGGCCGCCCCCGAAGCCGCCGAGCCCGCCGTCGCTCTCCACCACCCGGTGGCAGGGCACGACCACCGGCAGCGGATTGGCGCCCATCGCCGCCCCGACCGCCTGCGCCGCCCCCGGCTGTCCCACACGTCTCGCCAGCTCCCCGTACCCCACGACCGTGCCGTACGGGACGCCCGCCGCCAGCTCGCGCAGCACCTGCCGGTTGAAGCCGGTCGTCAGGCTCCAGTCCAGCGGCAGGTCGAGGTCGTCCGGCTCGCCCGCGAAGTACCGGTCGAGCCGGCGCATCGCCTCCGCGAGCCGGCCCGAGGCGCACTCCACGAGCTCCGCGCCGAGCTGCCCCGCGAGCCGGTCGAGCATCCGCTCCCGCCGAGCCGCGTCGGCGTGGAACTCGACCCGCACGAGCCCCCGCCCGGTCGCGGCGAGGAGGAGCGGCCCGATGGCGCTCTCCACGACCGTCCACTCCACCGTGGCGGCCCGCTCCCGGCGGTCCGGTCCCGCTTCCGCCCCCGTGTCGATGTCCATGCCGCCCACCGTACGACCCGCCACCGACAAGCCGGTCCGGAACGGCACCCGACAACCCGGTCCGGAACGGTCACCTAGATCACGGACCGGTCTCGCTCCGGTCTCGCGAGCGGAAATTCCCCGGTCACATGGTCGCGGGGCCCCCGGCGCGCCATAATCTCGCCCCGGTAGTACTACCCAGCGGTACCGACTGTTTTCGGACGACGTTGCACCAGGGGTGGAGGGCACACGCTCATGCAGGGCACGGTCGACGGATTCAGCTACGGGCTCGTCACGCCGGTGGCCGCCTTTCTCATGGCCTGCCTCGGCGGCGCCCTCGGTCTGAGGTGCACCACCAGATCGCTCCGGCACGACGACACCTTCAAGGCGGGCTGGCTCGCCCTCGGCGCCACCTCGATCGGCACCGGCATCTGGACGATGCACTTCATCGCGATGATGGGCTTCTCCGTCACGCAGGCGCCCATCAACTACGACCGCCCCATCACCTTCGCCAGCCTGGGCGTCGCCGTCCTCATGGTCGGCATCGGCATCTTCATCGTCGGCTACCGCGGGGCGACCACCCTCACGCTGGTCACCGGCGGCACGATCACCGGCCTCGGCGTCGCCACCATGCACTACCTCGGCATGGCCGGTATGCGCTTCCAGGGCCGGATCGAGTACGACACGCTCACCGTGGCGCTCTCCGTGGTCATCGCCGTCGTGGCCGCCACGGCGGCCCTCTGGGCGGCCGTCTCCGTGCATGGATTTCTGGCCAGCCTCGGTGCGAGCCTGGTGATGGGCGTCGCCGTGAGTGGTATGCACTACACCGCCATGGCCGCCGTCAGCGTCCACCTGCACGGCACCGGGGCGACCGGCGGCTCCGGCGACACCGCGACCTCGCTCCTGCTGCCCATGCTGATCGGCCCGGCGGTCTTCCTGATCCTGGCCGCCGTCGTCGTCATGTTCGACCCGCTGCTCGTGATGGGCGACCCGGACTGGCAGCGGCCCGCCCGCATCCCGCACCGCCCCGGCGTGCCCGCCCCGCGCCACGTCCCGTCCTACTACGGCGAGCCCGCCAACTGGACCGCGCGCCCCGCCGGCCGGACCGTCGGACGGGCCGCCCGCAGGACCGTCCCGCGCGGCGGACACCGCTCCCAGGACTGGTGACGGGACACCTCGCGACCGGGCGGTGAGCCGATCGCCGCCCGAGTGTCAGTGCCGGGTCGTACGGTGGTTGCATGCGGCCCGTTTCCAAGATCGAACGTTCGATGGCGCCCTTCGAGGTCGTCAGCGAGTACAAGCCCAGCGGCGACCAGCCGACCGCCATCGCCGACCTCGAGCGGCGCATCCGCGCGGGCGAGAAGGACGTCGTCCTCCTCGGCGCCACCGGCACCGGCAAGTCGGCGACCACCGCGTGGATGATCGAGAAGCTCCAGCGCCCCACCCTGGTGATGGCGCCGAACAAGACGCTGGCCGCCCAGCTGGCGAACGAGTTCCGCGAGCTCCTGCCGAACAACGCGGTGGAGTACTTCGTCTCGTACTACGACTACTACCAGCCCGAGGCGTACGTCCCGCAGTCGGACACGTACATCGAGAAGGACTCCTCGATCAACGAGGAGGTGGAGCGGCTCCGCCACTCCGCGACGAACTCCCTGCTCACCCGCCGGGACGTCGTCGTGGTCGCCTCCGTCTCCTGCATCTACGGCCTGGGCACGCCCCAGGAGTACGTGGACCGGATGGTCCCGCTCAAGGTCGGCGAGGAGATCGACCGCGACCAGCTGCTGCGCCGCTTCGTCGACATCCAGTACACCCGGAACGACCTGGCGTTCACCCGCGGCACCTTCCGGGTGCGCGGCGACACCATCGAGATCTTCCCGGTGTACGAGGAGCTGGCCGTCCGCATCGAGATGTTCGGCGACGAGATCGAGGCCCTCTCCACCCTCCACCCGCTCACCGGCGAGGTCATCAGCGAGGACCGCGAGCTGTACGTCTTCCCCGCCAGCCACTACGTCGCGGGCCCCGAGCGCATGGAGCGGGCGGTCAACGACATCGAGCGCGAGCTGGAGGGCCGCCTCGCCGAGCTCGACAAGCAGGGCAAGCACCTGGAGTCCCAGCGCCTGCGCATGCGCACCACGTACGACATCGAGATGATGCGGCAGATCGGCTCCTGCTCCGGCATCGAGAACTACTCGATGCACTTCGACGGCCGCGACCCCGGCTCCGCGCCCAACACCCTCCTCGACTACTTCCCCGAGGACTTCCTCCTCGTCATCGACGAGTCGCACGTCACCGTGCCGCAGATCGGCGCCATGTACGAGGGCGACGCCTCCCGCAAGCGGACCCTGGTCGACCACGGCTTCCGGCTCCCGTCCGCCCTCGACAACCGCCCGCTGAAGTGGGAGGAGTTCCAGGAGCGGATCGGCCAGACCGTCTACCTCTCCGCCACCCCCGGGACGTACGAACTCTCGCGCGGCGACGGCTTCGTCGAGCAGATCATCCGCCCCACCGGACTCGTCGACCCCGAGGTCGTCGTCAAGCCCACCGAGGGCCAGATCGACGACCTCGTCCACGAGATCCGGCTGCGCGCCGAGCGTGACGAGCGGGTCCTCGTCACCACCCTCACCAAGAAGATGGCCGAGGACCTCACCGACTACTTCCTGGAGCTCGGCATCCAGGTGCGCTACCTGCACAGCGACGTCGACACCCTGCGCCGCATCGAGCTCCTCCGCGAGCTGCGGGCCGGCGAGTACGACGTCCTCGTCGGCATCAACCTCCTCCGCGAGGGCCTCGACCTGCCCGAGGTGTCCCTGGTCGCCATCCTCGACGCCGACAAGCAGGGCTTCCTGCGCTCCGGGACCTCCCTCATCCAGACGATCGGCCGCGCCGCGCGCAACGTGTCGGGCCAGGTCCACATGTACGCCGACAAGATCACCCCGGCGATGGAGAAGGCCATCGACGAGACCAACCGGCGCCGCGAGAAGCAGATCGCGTACAACACGGAGCACGGCATCGACCCGCAGCCGCTCCGCAAGAAGATCAACGACATCGTCGCGACCATCGCGCGCGAGGAGATCGACACCGAGGAACTGCTCGGCACCGGCTACCGGCAGGTGAAGGAGGGCAAGGGCGCGAAGGCCCCCGTGCCCTCGCTCGCCGCGCACGGGCCCGCGGCCCGCGGCAAGGGCGGCAAGGCCGGCTCCACCGTCGAACTCGGCGACCGGCCCGCGACCGAACTGGCCGCGATCATCGAGGAGATGACCGACCGGATGCGCGCGGCGGCGGCCGAGCTGCAGTTCGAGGTGGCGGCCCGGCTCCGCGACGAAGTGGGGGAGCTGAAGAAGGAGTTGCGCCAGATGAAGGAGGCGGGACTCGCCTGACCGGCGAGGGCCGGCGGGCGGTCCGGTGTGTTGCAAGACCGACACAAAACCGGACCGCGCCGCCGCGGTGTCGGTGCCGCTGCGTAGGGTGCTCGACAACCGCACGCACCGGACAGCGGGCGCGGGGAAACGCCAACGAGAGGGGCAGACGCGTGTCGGTCAACATGACCAAGGGCCAGGCCATCAGCCTGGAGAAGCGGGGCGGAGGCAGCCTCAGCCAGGTGCGGATGGGGCTCGGCTGGCAGGCGGCGCCGCGCCGCGGTCTCTTCGGCTCGCGCACCCGGGAGATCGACCTGGACGCCTCGGCCGTCCTCTTCGCCGAGAAGCAGCCGGTCGACGTGGTCTTCTTCCGTCACCTGGTCAGCGACGACGGCTCGGTCAAGCACACCGGCGACAACCTCGTCGGCGGCGCGGGCCAGGGCGGCGACGACGAGGCGATCCTCGTGGACCTGGAGCGGGTGCCGGTCCACATCGACCAGATCGTCTTCACGGTGAACTCCTTCACCGGCCAGACCTTCCAGGAGGTGCAGAACGCCTTCTGCCGGATCGTCGACGAGACGAACGGGCAGGAGCTCGCGCGCTACACCCTCGACGGCGGCGGCAACTACACCGCGCAGATCATGGCGAAGGTGCACCGGGTCGGCTCCGGCTGGCAGATGACGGCCCTGGGCAACCCGGCCAACGGGCGCACCTTCCAGGACCTGATGCCCGCGATCCTGCCGCACCTGTAGAAGGTCCCGGCACGGCACACCCACAGCTCCCGGAGGCGGCAGGCCACCGGGAGCTGTCCGCATGATCCGCACCTGCCTGATCCGCACCTGCCTGATCCGCACCCGTGTGATCCGCACCCGTTGATTCCGCGCATGGAAACACCCGAGGGGACAGAGACGATGACGGCCGAGCTGGTCCGGGGGCAGAACCACCCCCTGCCCGAGACCCGACTGGAGATCCGCGTGTCGGCCGGTCATCCCGTCCTCGCCGGAGCCGCGCTCGGCGACGAGCAGGGCCGGGTCGCGGGCGCGGAGTGGATCGCCCACCCCGGCGCACCCTCCCTCCCCGGTGTCGACGTGCCCGGCGGGACCGCCGCCGACCACCGCCTCGCCGTCGACCTGGACGCGGTCCCCGACGCCGTCCACCGCGTCTCGGTCCTCCTCGCGCTGACCGGCCCGGCCGCCCGCTTCGGCGCCCTCGCCGCCCCGTTCGTCGCGGTCACCGGCCCCGACGGCACCGAGATCGCCAGCTACACCATCACCGGCCTCGACACGGAGTCCGCCGTCGTCGCCCTGGAGCTCTACCGCCGCCAGGGCGCCTGGAAGGTCCGCGCCATGGGGCAGGGGTACGAGGGCGGGCTCGCCGCCCTCCTCGGCGACCAGGGCCTGGAGCGCCCCGCCGATCTCGCCGCCACGATCCTGGCGACGGTGGCCCAGGACTCCGCCCCCGCCGCCCCGTCGCACGTCCCCGAGCCGGAGCGCGTGCTCCACACCGCGCCGCCCACCGCCCCGGACCCGGCACCGGCGCCGCCGCCTCCCACCCCCGCGACGGGCATCGGCACGGGCGGTCCCGTCGACTACTCCCACCCCGGGCGCCGGACGACCCCCGCCCAGGACTCCGCCCCCGCTTCCGAGCCGCGGCAGGCCCCGCCCGTGCCGGTCGCCGGGGACGCCTCGGGCTGGTCGATGGACGAGCGGCTCTACAACCAGGTGTGGGGCATGTTCGAGGACCTGGCCCGCACCGCCGCCGCCTACCGCAGCGCCTGCGACTTCGCGGAGTCCCGGCTCGACCGGGAGCTCGACGAGGCGCTCACCGACTACCGCTCCCGGGCCGGCGGCGCGAACGACGCCGCGCGGGCCGCCGCCCGCGCCCGGCACGACGAGCTCGTGGAGCGCGCCCGGGAGGTGCTCGACCGTGACCTCGCCCAGCTCGCCGCCGAGTCCGAGGTCGTCGAGCCGGCGCTGCCCATCGCCTACGCCCGCTGGGACAACCCCGTCTGGCACGCCTACCGCGTCCCGGCCGAGGAGCCGATGGCCGTCCGCCTCGGCGACCTCCACCTCCCCGAGCGCACCGACCTGAGGATCCCCATGCTCGTCCGGCTGCCCCTCGAGCGCGGGCTGTGGGTGGACTCCGGCCGCGGCCACTCCGAGGCGGCCGGGCTCCTCGACGAGGCCGAGCTGCGGCGGCTCGCCCTGGACTGCGCGGTGGCGCACGCGGCGCGGCTCCTCGCGGCGCACCCGGCCGGAGAGTTCGCCGTCCATCTGATCGACCCGGCGGGCGCGGGCGCCGCGGCCCTCGCGCCCCTCGTGGAGACGGGCGCGGCCGCCCCGCCCGCCCGGGGCGCGGCCGGGGTCTCGGCGGCCCTGGAGCAGCTCACGGAGCGGGTCGACCTGCTCCAGATGGCGCTGCGGAGCGGGGCGACGGACGCGCTGCCGCCCGGCCTGGACACGGCCCGGCAGCTGCTGATCGTGCACGACTTCCCGCACGGCTTCGACGACCGGGCGGTCACCCGGCTGCGGTACCTCGCCGACGAGGGCCCCTCGGTCGGTGTGCATCTGCTGATGGTCGCGGCCCGGGAGGACGCGGCCGCGTACGGGCCGCTGCTCGACCCGTTGTGGCGCTCGCTGCTGCGCCTCACCCCCGTGCCCGACGACCACCTGGCCGATCCGTGGGTCGGTCACGCCTGGTCGTACGAGCCGCCGCTCGTCCCGCCGGGCAGTTCGATCCTGCGTCAGGTCCTGACGCAGGTGGCGTCCGCTCGCCATGGAAAGCAGGCCTGACCTGGCCACTTGGTCCTTCTTTACCCACCCCTTTACCTTCTCTTGGTCTTTCGGGTACTCTTCTTCCTGCGGAGGGGAGTACTCCCCATTGCGCGGCGCACCCGTCAATACGGACGGATCGACATCGATCCGATCCCGGGGCGTCGGCCCGGCGCGGCCCGTCCGCCGCCCGGGTGGAAGAGACCTCCGGCAGCGACGACGCTGATCAGTTGCCGTACGACGCCGGAGGCGCAGTGGACGTTTCAATGACCCTGTGGGTGCTGACCATTCTCGGTCTGGGTGCCCTCATCGGTGCCGACTTCTTCATCGGGCGCAAGCCCCATGACGTGTCGGTCAAGGAAGCCGGAATCTGGACCGTCGTCTGGATCGTGCTCGCCGCGCTCTTCGGGCTCGGCCTGCTGGTCTTCGGCAACAGCCAGGCGTCCGGAGAGTTCTTCGCGGGCTACGTCACCGAGAAGTCGCTCAGCGTCGACAACCTCTTCGTCTTCGTCCTGATCATGGCGAAGTTCTCGGTCCCCTCCCACCTCCAGCAGCGGGTGCTGCTCGTGGGCGTGCTGATCGCCCTGGTGCTCCGCGCGATCTTCATCGCCGCGGGCGCCGCGATCATCGCGAGCTTCTCCTGGGTCTTCTACCTCTTCGGCGCGTTCCTGATCTACACCGCCTGGAAGCTCATCCAGGAGGCGCGCTCCGACGAGGAGGAGGACGACTGGGAGGAGAACCGTCTCCTCAAGACCGTCGAGAAGAAGTTCGGCGTCGCCGACCGGTACCACGGCACCAAGCTCTTCATCGTCAACAACGGCAAGCGGGTGCTGACCCCGCTGATGGTCGTCATGCTCGCCATCGGCACCACCGACATCCTCTTCGCCCTCGACTCCATCCCGGCGATCTTCGGTCTCACCCAGGACCCGTACATCGTCTTCACCGCCAACGCCTTCGCCCTCATGGGCCTGCGGCAGCTGTACTTCCTCATCGGCGGCCTGCTCAAGAAGCTGGTCCACCTGAGCTACGGCCTGTCGGTGATCCTCGGCTTCATCGGAGTCAAGCTCGTGCTGCACGCGCTGCACGAGTCCGGGGTGCACGTCCCCGAGATCACCATCCCGTTCTCGCTGGCGGTCATCGGCGGTGTCCTGGTCGTCACGACCATCACCAGCCTGATCGCCTCCAGGAAGCAGGCACAGCGCGAGGCCGCGGAGGCCGCCGCGTCGCCGACCCTCCCCGAGGACACCTCGAAGGACAGCGTCGAGGCCTGACGTCCTTCCGCACACGGCGACGGCCGACCGGGATCCCCTTCCGGTCGGCCGTCGCCGTGCGGTGCCGCGAGCTCAGGCGGCCGCCGGCTCCGGCGCCGGACGCCCGGCGCGGTCCGGGAGGGTCTCCGGGAGGAGTGCGAAGCAGCCGAGGCTCACCAGGGCGAGCAGTGTCAGGTAGGCCGCGACGCCCCAGGGCGGGCCGGAGCCGCCGTCGGAGAGGGTGGTCGCGACCACGGGCGTCAGCGCGCCGCCCAGGACGCCCGCCAGGTTGTAGCCGACGGCCGCGCCGGTGCAGCGCACGCGGGGCTCGTACAGCTCCGGGAGGTACGCGGCGATCACCGCGAACATGGTGATGAAGGCCAGCAGCGAGCCCAGGAAGCCGAGGAACATCAGCAGCGGCCGCGCCGTGTGCAGCAGCGCCACCATCGGGAACGTCCACAGCGCGGAGGCCGCGCACCCCGCCAGACAGAGCGGCCGGCGGCCCCAGCGGTCGCCGAGCAGGGCCACGAGCGGGGTGAGCGCGCCCATGACCGCCACCGCCGCCATGACACAGCTCAGCATCACCGTGCTGCTCACCCCGAGCCGCTCGGTGCCGTACGCCAGCGCCCAGGTCGAGACCGAGTAGAAGACGGCGTACCCGACCGCGAGCGCCCCGGCCGTGAGCAGTACGAGCCGCCAGTGGTCGCGGAAGACCTCCGCGAGCGGAGTGCCCGCGCGCCGCCCGGACGCGGACAGCTCCTCGAACTGCGGGGTCTCCGCGAGGGAGGACCGCAGCAGCAGGCCGCCGGCCGCGAGCAGCCCCGCCGCCCAGAACGGCACCCGCCAGCCCCAGGCGCGGAACTCGGCGTCGCTCAGCCCCGCGGTGAGCGCCAGCATCACCCCGTTCGCGAGGAGGAAGCCGATCGACGGGCCGATCTGCGGGAAGCTCGACCACAGCGCGCGCCGGTGCGCGGGGGCGTGCTCGGCGGTGAGCAGGACCGCGCCGCCCCACTCGCCGCCCAGGCCGAGACCCTGGAGGAAGCGGAGGGTGAGGAGCAGCGCCGGGGCGGCGATGCCGAGCGTCGCGTACGTCGGGACGAAGCCGACCGCGACCGTGGCGCAGCCGGTCAGGAGCAGCGAGGCGAACAGGACCGGCCGCCGGCCGTACCGGTCGCCGACGTGCCCGAAGAGCATCGAGCCGAGCGGACGGGCGAGGAAGCCCGCGGCGAAGGTGCCGAACGCGGCGAGGGTCCCGGCCAGGGGCGAGAACGTGGGGAAGAAGAGCGGCCCCAGGACGAGGGCGGCGGCGGTCCCGTAGACGAAGAAGTCGAAGAACTCGATGGCGGTGCCGACGAGCGAGGCGGCGGCGAGCCGGACCATCGAGGGCGGCCGGGACGGCGACGGAGTGACTTTGGCGCATGTCGCGCCAACTACCCCGCCGCCGTCCGGGTTATGGGGGCGTGCGGAGGTGCGCAGCTCCGGGGCCGCGCGCCCGGCGTCACCAGCCGCGCTCGCGCCATTCCGCGAGGTGCGGGCGCTCGTCACCGAGGGTGGTGTCACGGCCGTGGCCGGGGTAGATCCAGGACTCGTCGGGCAGGACCGCGAAGAGCTTGGTCTCCACGTCGTGGAGCAGGCTCGCGAAGGCCTCCGGGTCCTTCCACGTGTTGCCCACGCCGCCGGGGAAGAGACAGTCGCCGGTGAAGACGTGGGGGTGGCCGTGCGGGTCGTCGTAGACCAGGGCGATCGAGCCCGGCGTGTGCCCGACGAGGCGGCGCGCGGTCAGCTCGACCCGGCCCACCCGGATCGTGTCGCCGTCCTCCACCAGCTCGTCGGTCCCGACCGGGATGCCCTCCGCGTCGTACGCGCCCGCGTACGTCCGGGCACCGGTCGCGGCGACGACCTCCGCGAGCGCCTGCCAGTGGTCGCCGTGCCGGTGCGTGGTGACGACGGCCGTGATGCCGTCGTCACCGATCAGCGTGAGCAGCGTCGAGGCCTCGTTCGCCGCGTCGATCAGCAGCTGCTCGCCGGTGGCCCGGCAGCGCAGCAGATACGCGTTGTTGTCCATCGGGCCGACCGCGACCTTCGAGATCATCAGGTCCGTGAGCTCGTGCACGTCCGCCGCGCCGCCGACCTTCACCACTCCGCTGTACGTCATGGCCTCAGACTAGCCCCGGAGAGTGACAGCGGCGCCTACAGCGGGGGCAGTTCCGGCAGGGAGCCGCCCTCGGTCTTCAGGGCGGAGCCGTCGCGGCGGCCGGCGAGCCAGCCGAGGAGCTCGGCGGGGGAGCCGCTCACGGTGACGGCGGAGCCCTCCGCGGAGCCGGTGGTCCAGCTGCCCGAGCCGTCCTCG
Source organism: Streptomyces nymphaeiformis (assembly GCF_014203895.1). Classification (GTDB taxonomy): domain Bacteria; phylum Actinomycetota; class Actinomycetes; order Streptomycetales; family Streptomycetaceae; genus Streptomyces; species Streptomyces nymphaeiformis. The sequence continues at coordinate 1,182,676 of NZ_JACHJY010000001.1, forward strand.
GCCAGGACCCGGGTCGGCGGGACGGACGCGTTGCCGGTGAACCGTTCCGTCAGGAAGTCGATCTCCCGCTGGACGAACTCCTCCGGCAGGTCCTCCAGCTCGTAGCCGACGCCCAGGTCGACGTGGTGCAGGGCCACCTCGACCCAGCGGCGGAAGGGGATCCGGGAGGCGCTGTCGGTGACGCCGTTGCGGAGCTCGACCGTGCGGTTCCAGTCGGCGGGCTCGTCGCCGGCGGCCTGGAAGCGGTCGGCGGTCTCGCGCAGGTCGGCGAGGTGGACGTCGAGCGGGCGGTCGGCGTCGCGCTCGATGTCGGCGTCCCGGGTGGCGGCGTCGGCGTACATGGGACGGCCCTGGAGGACGTTCACCAGGGCGTCGGCGTTGCGGGACACGTGGGCGAGGACGTGGCCGCGGGTCCAGCCGGGAAGCCGTGACGGCTCGGCCGTCGTGGCGTTGTCCCAGGAGGCGACCGCGGCGATCAGCCGGTCGGTCGCTTCGCGGACGGAGGCAAGGTCGAGTTCGTGGTCGATCATGGCGCCGACCCTAGGGGGTGCCGTGCCGGTCGGGCCAGGGCCGATCACGCCCGACCGTCAACGCACCCCCGGCGTCGCCACTCGTTCGGGTGAAGAGGTCTCCACGCGGCCGGAAATCGAATGTGCGTGCTATAGGCTCGACGGAAGCATCCGGCATCCTTGGTTGTTGGGTGTGTCAGGACATCCGCTCTCTCAAGAAAGGTGCGGACCGGCGTGGCCGACCGTCTCATCGTCCGTGGCGCTCGCGAGCACAACCTCAAGAACGTCTCGCTCGACCTCCCGCGTGACTCCCTCATCGTCTTCACCGGGCTCTCGGGGTCGGGCAAGTCCTCCCTCGCGTTCGACACGATCTTCGCCGAGGGGCAGCGCCGGTACGTCGAGTCGCTCTCCTCGTACGCCAGGCAGTTCCTCGGGCAGATGGACAAGCCGGACGTCGACTTCATCGAAGGTCTCTCGCCCGCCGTCTCCATCGACCAGAAGTCGACCTCGCGCAACCCGCGCTCGACGGTCGGCACCATCACCGAGGTCTACGACTACCTCCGCCTGCTCTTCGCCCGCATCGGCAAGCCGCACTGTCCCGAGTGCCGCCGCCCCATCTCCCGCCAGTCGCCGCAGGCCATCGTCGACAAGGTCCTGGAGCTCCCCGAGGGCAGCCGCTTCCAGGTGCTCTCCCCGCTCGTGCGCGAGCGCAAGGGCGAGTTCGTCGACCTCTTCGCCGACCTCCAGACCAAGGGCTACAGCCGCGCCCGGGTCGACGGCCAGACCATCCAGCTCAGCGAGCCGCCGACGCTGAAGAAGCAGGAGAAGCACACGATCGAGGTGGTCGTCGACCGCCTCACGGTGAAGGACAGCGCCAAGCGCCGGCTCACCGACTCCGTCGAGACCGCGCTCGGACTCTCCGGCGGCATGGTCGTGCTCGACTTCGTCGACCTCGCGGAGGACGACCCCGAGCGCGAGAAGATGTACTCGGAGCACCTCTACTGCCCGTACGACGACCTGTCCTTCGAGGAGCTGGAGCCCCGCTCCTTCTCCTTCAACTCGCCCTTCGGCGCCTGCCCGGACTGCACCGGCATCGGCACCCGCATGGAGGTCGACCCGGAGCTGATCGTCCCGGACGAGGAGAAGTCCCTCGACGAGGGCGCCATCCACCCCTGGTCGCACGGCCACACCAAGGAGTACTTCGGCCGGCTCATCGGCGGCCTCTCCCAGGCCCTCGGCTTCCGCACGGACATCCCGTACGCCGGGCTGCCGCAGCGCGCCAAGAAGGCCCTGATGCACGGCCACAAGACCCAGGTCGAGGTCCGCTACCGCAACCGGTACGGGCGCGAGCGGGCGTACACCACCCCGGCCTTCGAAGGCGCCGTCTCCTTCGTCAAGCGGCGCCACACCGAGGCCGAGAGCGACTCCAGCCGCGAGCGCTTCGAGGGCTACATGCGCGAGGTGCCCTGCCCCACCTGTGAGGGCACCCGCCTCAAGCCGATCGTCCTCGCGGTCACGGTCATGGACCGGTCCATCGCCGAGGTCTCCGCGATGTCCATCAGCGACTGCGCCGAGTTCCTCTCCCGGCTCACGCTCAACGCCCGCGACAAGAAGATCGCCGAGCGGGTCCTCAAGGAGGTCAACGAGCGGCTCCGCTTCCTCGTCGACGTCGGCCTCGACTACCTCTCCCTCAACCGGGCGGCCGGCACGCTCTCCGGCGGAGAGGCCCAGCGCATCCGGCTCGCCACCCAGATCGGCTCCGGCCTGGTCGGCGTGCTCTACGTGCTCGACGAGCCGTCCATCGGCCTCCACCAGCGCGACAACCACCGCCTGATCGAGACCCTCGTCCGGCTCCGGGACATGGGCAACACGCTCATCGTCGTCGAGCACGACGAGGACACGATCAAGGTCGCCGACTGGGTCGTCGACATCGGCCCCGGCGCCGGCGAGCACGGCGGCAAGGTCGTCCACTCCGGCTCCCTGAAGGAGCTCCTCGCCAACGAGGAGTCGATGACCGGGCAGTACCTGTCCGGCCGCCGGGCGATCACCACCCCGGACCTCCGCCGCCCGGTCGACCCCGGACGCCGGCTCACGGTGCACGGCGCCCGCGAGAACAACCTGCGGGACATCGACGTCTCCTTCCCGCTGGGCGTCCTCACCGCCGTCACCGGCGTCTCGGGCTCCGGCAAGTCGACCCTGGTCAACGACATCCTCTACACCCACCTGGCGCGCGAGCTGAACGGCGCCAAGTCGGTGCCCGGACGGCACACGCGCGTGGACGGCGACGACCTCGTCGACAAGGTCGTGCACGTCGACCAGTCGCCGATCGGCCGCACCCCGCGGTCGAACCCGGCGACGTACACCGGCGTCTTCGACCACGTCCGCAAGCTCTTCGCCGAGACGATGGAGGCCAAGGTCCGGGGCTACCTGCCCGGCCGCTTCTCCTTCAACGTCAAGGGCGGCCGCTGCGAGAACTGCTCCGGCGACGGCACGATCAAGATCGAGATGAACTTCCTCCCGGACGTCTACGTCCCGTGCGAGGTCTGCCACGGCGACCGGTACAACCGGGAGACCCTGGAGGTCCACTACAAGGGCAAGTCCATCGCCGAAGTCCTGAACATGCCGATCGAGGAGGCCCTCGACTTCTTCGAGGCCGTCCCGACCATCTCCCGCCACCTGCGCACGCTCAACGAGGTCGGCCTCGGGTACGTCCGGCTCGGCCAGTCCGCGCCGACGCTCTCCGGCGGCGAGGCGCAGCGCGTCAAGCTCGCCTCCGAGCTCCAGAAGCGCTCGACGGGCCGCACGGTCTACGTCCTCGACGAGCCGACCACCGGTCTGCACTTCGAGGACATCTCGAAGCTGATCAAGGTCCTGTCCGGCCTGGTCGACAAGGGCAACTCGGTGATCGTCATCGAGCACAACCTCGATGTCATCAAGACCGCGGACTGGGTCATCGACATGGGCCCCGAGGGCGGCAGCGGCGGCGGCCTGGTGGTCGCCGAGGGCACGCCGGAGGAGGTCGCCTCGGTCCCCGAGAGCCACACCGGCAAGTTCCTCCGGGACATCCTCGACACCGACCGGATCAGCGACGCGGGCGGGAAGATCCCGGCGGCGCGCGGGGCGAGGAAGACGGCGGCGAAGGCTCCGGCCAAGGCTGCCGCGAAGAAGACGGCCGCCACCAAGGCCACGGCCACCAAGGCGACGGCCACCAAGGCCACCGCCAAGAAGGCGACGGCCACCAAGGCCACCGCCAAGAAGGCGACGGCCAGGACGCGCAAGGCGTGACGGCCGGGCACGTGCAGTGACGGAGGCGGGGTCCCGATCGGGGCCCCGCCTTGCACGTCAGGCCCGGGCGACGGCCTCCAGACGGGCGCCGGTATCGTCGGTTCGGTCACCCCCGGGGTGTCTTGTCCCCGATCTCACCGTGGAGCGCTCATGTCCGGCCAGTCCAGCCGCCGCACCGTACTGAAAGGCGCGGCCCTCGCCGGAGCCGCCGGGCTGGGCGTCGCCGCCTGCTCCACCGACTCCAAGCTCGGCCACGCCGAGACCCCGACCCCGACCGCTCCCGTCCCGCTCGGCGCCCCGGACGAGGTGCCGGTCGGCGGCTCCAAGCTCTACCGCGAGCAGCGGCTCGTGGTGAGCTGCCCGGCCAAGGGCCAGTACAAGGCCTTCAGCGCCCAGTGCACCCACGCCGGCTGCGTCCTCGACAAGGTCGAGGACAACGAGGGCAACTGCCCCTGCCACGGCAGCCGCTTCGACGTGACGACCGGCAAGGCCGTCCGCGGCCCCGCCACCGTCCCGCTCCCCGCGGTCCCGATCCGCGTCGAGAACGGCAAGCTGGTCGCCGGACCCGAGGCCGCCCCCAAGGCCTGAGGCCTCACGCCCAGTCCCAGTCGATCCCCAGGATCCCCGGGCGCACCCCCTGCTCCACGAGGTGCACCGTGCGGTGCCGGCCGCTCAGGGTCAGCTCCGCACGGCCGCCCCGCGGCGCGCCCGCCGAGGCCTGCGCGAACCTCCGGCACCGCACCGGGAGCGCCGCCTCGTCGAAGCGGACCTGGAGCGCGTACAGCCCGCCGGCGAAGCTGAACCCGCGCACGTACTCCCCGCTCGGGCCCGCCGTACCGTCCTCGAAGCCGTACGAGAACAGGTACGTGTCCCCGGCCCGCAGCCGCGCGTCGAAGAGCAGCTCCGCGACCAGCACGCCCGTCCCCGCGTGCCACCGCACCCGCCCCGTCCGGCAGTTCTCCACCGCCCGCACCTCCACCCGGGACGGGTCGCAGCCGGGGTCGCCGTGGTGGATGGCGAGGTAGCGGTCCACGCCGTCCCGGTGCGCCCGCACCACGTGCTGCGACTCGCGCCCCACCAGCTCCCGCGCCGCCCCGATCCGTACCCGCTCCTGGTGCCCCACCGTGTGCAGCCCGCCGTCCGTCGGGGACTCGAGCTCCGCGAGCAGCTCCTCGACCGAGCCCGAGGCCTCCACCAGCGAGCGGTACGAGCGGGCCGCCGGGCGCTCCACCTCGGAGCGGGCGGCCGCGTCCCCCGTCAGGAGCCGCAGCAGTGAGTTCCCCGGCAGCTGGAGCACGTCCTCCAGGGCCCGGACGGCCTTCAGGGACTCCGGCCGCTGCGGACGCCTGGCGCCCTGCTGCCAGTAGCTCAGACTCGTCACCCCGACCCTGACGCCCCGGTGCGCCAGATGGTGCTGGACCCGCTGGAGCGGCAGCCCGCGCACGGCCAGCGCGGTGCGCAGCGCCAGATGGAAGGGGCCGGTCTGCAGCAGCTGCGTCAGATCCGCCTCGGTGTGGCTCACGAGGACTCCTCGGTGAACGTTCACGACGGGGGCACGGACCGTCGCGCCGCGAGGGGTGGGCGGGCTGGTGGGCCGTGGGAGTCCGTTCACACCCGGGTCACACCGTTCACAGTCCGATGTCACCCCGCATTGAAGCGTGTTGACCCGGTCCGGACAACGGAAGATGCTCCTGACCAGCGTCCGGACGCGCTCCTCCACCCCCCTCATCCCCAGCTCCTGGGAGGAACGCGATGCGCAGAAGAAAGCTGAACCTCGCGGTGCTCGCCGCGGCCGCCGTCTTCCTCGTCCCCGCCACGTCGGCGTCCGCCGCGCCCGCGCCGGTCGGTGAGGACGTCTCCGTCCTCGGCTCCAAGCGCCTGAACATCACCATGCAGGCCCAGCAGAAGACCAACTGGTGCTGGGCGGGGAGCGGCAACACCATCGCCACCTGGTACGGGCGGAACTACAGCCAGAACCAGTTCTGCAACGCCGCCTTCAACCGTCAGCAGGGCTACGACTGCCCCAACTGGCAGGCCACGCTCGGCAACGTCCAGACCGGACTGAGCTGGGCCGGCATCAGCCCCGGCTCGTACGTCGACGGCTGGCTGCGCTACTCCACCGTCCAGACCGAGATCAACGCGAACCGGCCCGTCGAGACGCGGATCCAATGGTCGAGCGGCGGCGGCCACATGCACGTGATCTACGGCTACGACGACGCGAACAGCTGGGTCTACTGGGGCGACCCCTGGCCCTCCAGCGACCGCTACAACTGGGCCTCCCACGCCTGGTACGTCGACAACGGGTCCTTCTCCTGGACCCACTCGCTCTACCGGATCGGGGCGTGACGACGATGAACGCACGAGCCACGGCCGCGGGTCTCCTCGCGGTGGCGTTCACGGTCCTCGGGGTGGTCCCGGCGGACGCCGCCGAGGGCCTGCCGTCCGCGCCGACCCCCGAACAGGCAGCCTCCGCGCCGGGGACGCTGGACACCCTGTCCCGGTTCTTCGCCCGCGACGGGGCCCTCACCCGCGGCGCGGCCGCGCCGCGCGTCGACGGCGCCTCCGTCCCCGTGCGCGTCCTCTCCCCGGACTTCGTCGCCGGGAAGCCCGGCGCTCCCGTCGCCCGCGTCGAGTTCCGCGCCAGCAGGGCCGTGGCGTCGGACGGGCAGAAGGCCTCGCTGTGGACAGTGAAGCAGCCGGGCGGCGGCTGGCAGGTGGTCAACATCGCCACCGGCGACGACGAGATCCGCTACGCCGAACTCGGCCACGGCTTCGTCTTCCGCGAGCCGCAGATCGACGCGTGGTACGTCCTTCGGGGTGCGAAGGTGCTGCCGCTGGACGAGGACGCGGTACGGGCCGTGGGGCGGGGCGGGACGAGCCTCGCGGCCTATCGGGAGCGGGTGGTACGGGCGTACGGCGACAAGCTGCCGGGGTCGTCTTACGCGCGGCGGGGGGTGGCGGGGGGCTACGACGAGCCCGCGCCCCGGGAGACGCCGGCGGTCGCGGCGGTGGGTGTTGGTGCGGGGCTGGCCCTCGCCCTGACGGCCGCGCTGACGCTCCGCCGCCGACGCGGGACCCGACGCCCCTGAACCTGTTGTGGGCCCGCGCCCCGCCCGTTGTGGGCAATCGTTCCGACGGGGCGGAACGGGTGGGCACAACGGAACGGCGCCCTTGCCGGCGCCAGAGGCTCCCGAGCCTGGACCCGCACCGCGTGGTGCGCCGCACTGGTGGTGCGGGTCCAGGCGCGGAACGCGGAGGCGCCGCTGAGGGCGCCGTCCCGTGTGCCCACCCTCCCCCGAGCTCTCGGCTTCGCTCGAGCAGGGGGGACCCCCTCGCCCTGCGGGACGATTGCCCACACGGCGCGGGGCGCGGGCCCACACGGGCGCGGGTCAGCGGGCCAGGTAGCCGCCGTCCACCGGGAGGATCGCGCCCGTGATGAACGACGCCTCGTCCGACGCCAGGAACAGGATCGCCGACGCCACCTCCTCCGGTGCGCCGAAGCGGCCCATCGGGTGGGCGCGGACGATCTCCGTGAGGTACTCCGGGCCGCCCGGCTCCACGCGCGCCGCGGCGACGCGTTCGGTCTCGATGGTGCCGGGGGCGACCGCGTTGACGCGGATGCCGTGCTCCGCCCACTCCACCGCCAGGTGCTTCGTCAGGCCGGTCGCGACGAACTTCGCCGGGCCGTACACCGCCTGCCTCGCCTGGCCGGCCAGGCCGGAGATCGACGAGGTGCACACGATGGCCCCGCCGCCCGAGACGAGCATGGCCTCGATCGCGTACTTGCAGGTCAGGAACATGCCCCGGCCGTCGACGGCCATCACCTGGTCGAAGTCCGCGGCCTCCGCCTCGGTGACGGAGAGCAGCGGGATCACTCCCGCGTTCGCCACCAGGACGTCCAGCCACCCGAAGCGTTCCACGGCCGTGTCGATCATCCGGCGGGCGTCCTGTTCGACGGAGACGTCGCCGACCACCGGGATCACCCCCTTCAGCGTCGCGAGGCGGTCGCCGTCCACGTCCGCCGCCACCACCCGCGCCCCCTCCCTGAGGAAGCGCTCCGCCGTCGCCCGCCCGATTCCGCTCGCCGCGCCGGTGATCACGCACACCCGGTCCGCCAGCCGTCCTGAAGTGTCCTGAGCCATGTCAGGCCAACGAGCGCGCCCGCCCTGAGTGTCGGTCCCCGCCAGTAGGGTGGGGAGCATGGCAGACCCCTCCAGCTACCGCCCCAAGCCGGGGCAGATCCCCGACTCCCCGGGGGTCTACAAGTTCCGCGACGAGCACCGCCGGGTGATCTACGTGGGGAAGGCGAAGTCCCTGCGTCAGCGGCTGGCGAACTACTTCCAGCCGCTCACGAGCCTGCACCCGCGCACGGCCACCATGGTGACGACGGCCGCGTCCGTGGAGTGGACCGTGGTGTCCACCGAGGTCGAGGCGCTGCAGCTGGAGTACTCCTGGATCAAGGAGTTCGATCCCCGGTTCAACGTGAAGTACCGGGACGACAAGAGCTATCCGTACCTCGCCGTCACCATGAACGAGGAGTTTCCGCGCGTCCAGGTCATGCGCGGGCACAAGAAGAAGGGCGTGCGCTACTTCGGGCCGTACGCGCACGCGTGGGCGATCCGCGAGACCGTCGACCTGATGCTGCGGGTGTTCCCGGTGCGGACCTGTTCGGCGGGCGTCTTCCGGAACGCCGCGTCGGCCGGTCGGCCTTGCCTCCTCGGCTACATCGGGAAGTGCTCCGCGCCCTGCGTCGGCCGGGTCACGCCGGAGGAGCACCGCGAACTGGCCGACGACTTCTGCGACTTCATGGCCGGCCGCACCGGCACGTACATCCGCCGGCTCGAGAAGCAGATGATGATCGCGGCCGAGGACATGGAGTACGAGAAGGCCGCCCGGCTCCGTGACGACATAGAGGCCCTGCGCCGGGCCATGGAGAAGAGCGCCGTCGTCCTCGCCGACGCCACCGACGCCGATCTGATCGCCCTCGCCGAGGACGAGCTGGAGGCCGCCGTCCAGATCTTCCACGTGCGCGGCGGACGCGTCCGCGGCCAGCGCGGCTGGGTCACGGACAAGGTCGAGGCCGTCGACACGGCGGGGCTCGTGGAGCACGCGCTCCAGCAGCTGTACGGCGAGGAGAGCGGCGAAGCGGTCCCCAAGGAGGTCCTGGTCCCCGCGCTCCCCGAGGACGCGGAGTCCGTCTCCGCCTGGCTGTCCGGCCGCCGCGGGTCCCTCGTCTCGCTGCGCGTCCCGCAGCGCGGCGACAAGAAGGACCTGATGGAGACGGTCGCGCGCAACGCGCAGCAGGCGCTCGTGCTGCACAAGACCAAGCGCGCCAGCGACCTGACCACCCGCTCCCGGGCCCTGGAGGAGATCGCCGAGGCCCTGGACCTGGACTCGGCGCCGCTGCGCATCGAGTGCTTCGACATCTCGCACCTCCAGGGCGAGGACGTCGTCGCGTCCATGGTCGTCTTCGAGGACGGGCTGCCCCGCAAGAGCGAGTACCGCCGCTTCCAGATCAAGGGCTTCGAGGGCCAGGACGACGTCCGGTCCATGCACGAGGTGATCAGCCGCCGCTTCAAGCGCTACCTGGCCGAGAAGGACCGTACGGGGGAGTGGGAACCGGTCGCGGAGGGCGAGGTCCCGGCGGAGACCCCCGAGGACGACGGGCGGCCCAAGCGGTTCGCGTACCCGCCGCAGCTCGTCGTCGTCGACGGCGGGCAGCCGCAGGTCGCCGCCGCCCGCCGCGCCCTCGACGAGCTCGGCATCGACGACGTCGCGGTCTGCGGCCTCGCCAAGCGCCTGGAGGAGGTCTGGCTGCCGGGCGACGACGACCCGGTGGTGCTGCCCCGCTCCAGCGAGGGCCTCTATCTGCTCCAGCGGGTGCGTGACACGGCTCACGACTTCGCCATCCGCTACCAGCGGTCCAAGCGGACGAAACGCATCCGGACCAGCCCTCTCGACGCCGTCCCCGGCCTCGGGGAGTCGCGCAAGCAGGCCTTGATCAAGCATTTCGGCTCGGTGAAGCGGCTGAAGCAGGCGACAATCGAGCAGATCTGTGAGGTCCCCGGTTTCGGCCGGAAGACCGCGGAGGCGGTCGCCGTGGCCCTGGCCCAGGCGGCCCCCGCCGCACCCGCCGTGAACACGGCCACAGGAGAGATCATGGAAGACGACGGGGGCACCACCGCATGACCGAGCGCCACACGCACCACGAGCACGACCGAGAAGACGGAGCAGGACACGTGAGTACGGGCACGAAGGAGACCCCCGGCGACAACGGCGCCGAGGCGGCCATTCCCGAGCTGGTGATCATCTCCGGCATGTCCGGAGCCGGCCGGTCCACCGCGGCGAAGTGTCTGGAGGACCTCGGCTGGTTCGTCGTCGACAACCTGCCGCCCGCGCTGATCCCCACCATGGTGGAGCTCGGCGCCCGCTCCCAGGGCAACGTCGCCCGGATCGCCGTCGTCGTGGACGTCCGCGGCCGGCAGTTCTTCGACAACCTCAGGGAGTCCCTCGCCGACCTGGACGCCAAGCAGGTCACCCGGCGGATCGTCTTCCTCGAGTCCTCCGACGAGGCCCTCGTCCGGCGCTTCGAGTCGGTCCGCAGGCCGCACCCCCTCCAGGGCGACGGCCGCATCACCGACGGCATCGCCGCCGAGCGCGACCTGCTGCGCGAGCTGCGCGGCGACGCCGACCTGGTGATCGACACCTCCAGCCTCAACGTGCACGAGCTGCGCGCCAAGATGGACGCCCAGTTCGCCGGCGACGAGGAGCCCGAGCTCCGGGCCACCGTGATGTCCTTCGGCTTCAAGTACGGCCTGCCGGTCGACGCCGACCTCGTCGTCGACATGCGCTTCCTGCCGAACCCGCACTGGGTCCCCGAGCTGCGCCCCTTCACCGGCCTCAACGAGGAGGTGTCGAACTACGTCTACAACCAGCCCGGCGCCAAGGAGTTCCTCGACCGCTACACGGAGCTCCTCCAGCTGATCGCCGCGGGCTACCGCCGCGAGGGCAAGCGGTACGTGACCATCGCCGTGGGCTGCACCGGAGGCAAGCACCGCTCCGTGGCCACCGCCGAGCGCCTCGCCGCCCGCCTCGCCGCCGAAGGCGTCGAGACCGTCGTCGTCCACCGGGACATGGGGCGCGAGTGAAGCCGTACCGTCGGCGTGCCTCCACCCTCTCGGTGCGGCGTACGCTCCGCAGGCGCGGCGCCCAGCCCAAGGTGGTCGCGCTCGGCGGCGGCATGGGCCTGTCGGCCTCCCTCGCCGCGCTCCGCCGGATCACCGGCGACCTCACCGCCGTCGTCACCGTCGCCGACGACGGGGGCTCCAGCGGCCGGCTCCGGGAGGAGCTCGGCGTGCTGCCCCCGGGCGACCTGCGCAAGGCGCTCGCCGCCCTGTGCGGCGACGACGACTGGGGCCAGACCTGGGCCCGGGTCATCCAGCACCGCTTCCAGTCCAAGGGCGAGATGGGCGGCCACGCCGTCGGCAACCTGCTGATCGTCGCCCTCTGGGAGCAGCTCGGCGACCCCGTGCAGGCCCTCGACCTGGTCGGCCGACTGCTCGGCGCCCAGGGCCGGGTGCTGCCCATGTCCGCCGTGCCCCTGGAGCTCCAGGCCCTGGTCAGGGGCCACGACCCGGAGCGGCCCGACGACGTGGACACCGTCCGCGGTCAGGCGACCGTGGCGCTCACGCCCGGCGAGGTGCAGTCCGTGCACCTCGTGCCGAACGACCCGCCGGCCGTGCCCGAGGCGGTCGCGGCGGTCCTGGACGCGGACTGGGTGGTGCTCGGTCCCGGCTCCTGGTTCTCCTCGGTGATCCCGCACCTGCTGGTCCCCGAGCTCCTCGACGCCCTGGCCGAGACGAAGGCCCGGAAGGTGCTCTCGCTGAACCTCGCGCCGCAGCCCGGAGAAACCGAGGGCTTCTCCCCGCAGCGTCATTTGGAGGTTTTGGGACGACACGCCCCTAAACTCGCCCTGGACGTGGTGCTGGCCGACGAGGCCGCCGTGCCCGACCGCGAGTCCCTCGCCGATGCCGCCAAGCGGCTCGGTGCCGCGGTCGAGCTGGCGCCGGTGGCCCGGCCCGACGGCTCCGCGAAGCATGACCCGGAGCTGTTGGCCGCCGCGTACGACCGTATTTTTCGGATGCATGGAAGGATCGGCCCATGGCGATGACGGCAGCGGTGAAGGACGAGATCTCCCGGCTTCCCGTCACCCGGACCTGCTGCAGGAAGGCAGAGGTCTCGTCGATCCTGCGGTTCGCGGGCGGGCTGCACCTGGTGAGCGGCCGCATCGTGATCGAGGCGGAGCTCGACACCGCGATGGCGGCCCGCCGCCTCAAGCGGGACATCCTGGAGATCTTCGGGCACAGCTCGGAGCTGATCGTGATGGCTCCCGGCGGGCTGCGGCGCGGCTCGCGCTTCGTGGTGCGGGTGGTGGCCGGAGGCGACCAGCTGGCCCGGCAGACGGGTCTCGTGGACGGCCGCGGCCGCCCCATCCGCGGCCTGCCGCCGCAGGTGGTCTCCGGGGCCACCTGCGACGCAGAGGCGGCCTGGCGCGGCGCGTTCCTCGCGCACGGCTCGCTGACCGAGCCCGGCCGCTCCTCCTCCCTCGAGGTGACCTGCCCGGGACCGGAGGCGGCCCTCGCCCTGGTCGGCGCGGCGCGCCGGCTCTCCATCGCGGCGAAGGCCCGCGAGGTACGGGGCGTGGACCGGGTCGTCGTCCGCGACGGCGACGCGATCGGCGCCCTCCTCACCCGGCTCGGCGCGCACGAGTCGGTGCTGGCCTGGGAGGAGCGGCGGATGCGGCGCGAGGTCCGCGCCACCGCCAACCGCCTGGCCAACTTCGACGACGCCAACCTGCGCCGCTCGGCCCGCGCGGCCGTCGCCGCCGGGGCCCGGGTGCAGCGCGCCCTGGAGATCCTCGGCGAGGAGGTGCCCGAGCACCTCGCCGCGGCCGGCCGGCTCCGCATGGAGCACAAGCAGGCGTCCCTGGAGGAGCTGGGCGCGCTCGCCGACCCGCCGCTGACCAAGGACGCGGTGGCCGGACGGATCCGCCGGCTCCTCGCGATGGCCGACAAGCGGGCTCAGGACCTGGGCATCCCCGGGACCGAGTCCAACCTGACGGAGGAGCTCGACGACAGCCTGGTCGGCTGAGCCGTACGGGCGACCCCGTACGGAACCCCGAACTCCGCGCTGCCGGTGCCTTTCTGAGGCACCGGCAGCTTTTTCGTGCACTCCGCGAGGCACCCTTGACAGTGCCATGAGCGCCCAAGAGCCTGGCGTCTGTTCACCTTCGTGACTGACAACAGCAAGGGGGGCTCATGAGACGCAGAGCGAGATCGATCCTCGCCGCGGCTTCACTGCTGATCGCGGGAGTGGCGGCGGCACCCGTCGCCGGAGCGCAGCCGAACGACCGGGACGGCGGCGACGCCCTGTCCGTGTGGCGCGCCCAGGTCACCAAGGAGCAGGTCCCGCTGCTCCTCGACGCCGGTGCCGACGCCCACGAACTCACCGAGCAGGTCCCGGCGAAGGGCTCCGCGACCGTCGAGCTCTTCCTCACCGGCAGGCAGGCCGGGCGGCTGCGCGGCCAGGGCGTCGAGATCGCCGAGCACAACCTCACCGCCCAGGCCGAGAAGCGGGTCGCCGCCGCCGGGGACGGCGTCTTCCGTCCGTACGGCGGCCCGAACGGCCTCAAGCAGGAGATCCTGGACACCGCGCGGGCCAACCCCGGCCTGACCAAGGTCGTCTCCATCGGCAAGACCCTCAAGGGCCAGGACATCCTCGCCCTCAAGCTGACCAAGGGCGCGCGGAAGGCCAAGGACGGCTCGAAGCCCGCCACGCTGTACATGTCCAACCAGCACGCGCGCGAGTGGATCACCCCCGAGATGACCCGGCGGCTGATGCACTACTACCTCGACGGCTACGGCAAGGACCCCCGGGTCACGAAGATCGTCGACTCCACCGAGCTGTGGTTCGTGCTCTCCGCCAACCCGGACGGCTACGACTACACGCACGCCGACCCCGCCAACCGCCAGTGGCGGAAGAACCTCCACGACAACGACGGCGACGGGAAGATCGGCCCCGGCGACGGCGTCGACCTCAACCGCAACTTCGCCTACAAGTGGGGCTACGACGACGAGGGTTCGTCCCCCGACCCCACCGACGAGACCTTCCGCGGCAAGGGCCCCATGTCGGAGCCCGAGACGAGGGCCCTCGACGCCTTCCAGAAGCGCATCGGCTTCGCGTACGGCATCAACTACCACTCCGCCGCCCAGCTCCTGCTGTACGGCGTCGGCTGGCAGGTCGCCACCGACACCCCCGACGACGTGGCCCTGAAGGCCCTCGCCGGCACCCCGCAGAAGTCCGCCGTGCCCGGCTACCGCCCGCAGGTCTCCTCCGAGCTGTACATCACCAACGGCGAGGCGGACGGACACGCCGCCAACGTCAACGGGATGCAGATGTTCACCCCGGAGATGTCGACCTGCGCCACCGCCTCCCGCGTCGACCCGAACGACGCGTGGAACCCGGCCGACTGCGCCTCCGTCTTCACCTTCCCGGACGACGAGAAGCTGATCCAGGCCGAGTTCGCCAAGAACATCCCCTTCGCGCTCGCCGTCGCCGAGACCACCGCCCACCCGGACCGGCCCGTGTCCCCGGTCGGCATCGACGCCCCCGACCTCACCCCGAAGACCTTCACCACCTCCTACGCCCGCGGCCAGGAGCAGGAGGTCGCCGTCACCGCCCGCAAGTCGCTGCGCGGCAAGACCCTCAAGTACCGCGTCAACGGCGGCCGCACCCACAGCGAGGAGCTCGACGCCTGGAAGGGCGGCGAGACCTACGGCGGCAAGGACAACCTCTACTTCGACGAGTACCGCGCCGAGGTCGAGGGAACCCGCCCCGGCGACTCCGTCGAGGTCTGGTTCACCGCCCGCACCCGCGAGGGCCGCGCCACCTCCTCCGCCCCCTTCACGTACAAGGTGGCCGAGCGTCCCCGCGGCGACGTGCTCGTCCTCGCCGACGAGGGCGGCAGCACGGCCGCCCGGCACACCGCGGAGTACGTGAAGGCGCTCGCCGACAACGGCCGCAAGGCCGCCGTCTGGGACGTCGCCACCCAGGGCGCCCCGGACGCCCTCGGCGTGCTCTCCCACTTCCGTACCGTCGTCTGGTACACCGGCGCCGAGCGCCCCACCGGCGCAGCCGAGCTCGCCGTCCGCGCCTACCTCAACGAGGGCGGCAAGCTGATCAACGCCGGTGAGAAGGCCGGCGGGCTCACCGAGGTCGGCCTCGCCGAGACCAACGACTTCGCCCAGTACTACCTCGGCGCCTACCGCCGCGCGGGCCTCAAGAACCCGCCCGCCTTCGCCGGCAGCGGCGCCTTCGCGGGCGTCGGCGCGACGCTCGCCGCCGCCGCCGACAACCCCCTGGACAACGCGGGCGCGTACACCGTCACCTCGGACACGCTGAAGCCGGACCGGTTCCCGCAGTTCGCGAGCAGCGCCTCCGCCGGTGACTACCCGGGCATCCGCACCCCCTTCGAGCCCGCCGAGGGATCGAGCTTCGCGGCCGTCAAGCACACCGACGACACCTGGGCCCGGCTCGCCAGGACCGTCGACCTCACCGGCGTCGCCGCCGCGGCGGCCCCGCGTCTGGACTTCCAGGTCAGCTACGACACCGAGCCCGGCTACGACAACCTCGTCGTCGAGGCCCACACCGTCGGCCAGGACGACTGGACGACCCTGCCCGACACCAACGGCGGCACCTCCACGCAGCCCCCGGCCGACTGCGGCGAGGGCTTCTACGTCCGCGGCCACCCCTTCCTCGCCCACTACCTCACCGTCGGCGAGGACGGCTGCGCGACCACCGGCACCACCGGCACCTGGAACGCCTTCACCGGCCCCTCGAACGGCTGGCGGCAGGCCTCCGTCGACCTGAGCGCCTGGGCCGGCAAGAAGGTCGAGCTCGCGATCTCGTACGTCTCCGACCCCGGTACGGGAGAGATGGGCGCCTTCGTCGACGACACCCGGCTCGTCACCGGGACCACCACCGAGGCGGAGGGCTTCGAGACCTCCCTCGGCGCCTGGTCCACACCCGGCGCCCCGGCCGGAAGCCCCGGCAACGCCTCCGACTGGACGCGCTCCGCGGCGCTCTTCCACTCCCAGGCGGCGGTCACCACCCGCGACACCGTCCTCCTCGGCTACGGCCTGGAGCACGTGCCCGGCGAGGCGGACCGCGCACGGGTCGTCGGACGCGCCCTCGCGGTGCTCCGGCGCTGACGGAGAGTAGTGGGGACAAAGGTCCCAAGGCGGCCCGTACCCGTGGGTAGGGGCGGGCCGCCGGCCGTTTTCCCTCACTTTCCGGGCTCGCCCGGATGCGCAGGATGTCCCCCGCCGACGAACGGGGAGGTAGGGTCGTAAGCGGTCGGGGACATCCCAAAGAACACAAATCTCGCCGGCGTCGAGAACTCCGGCGTAGCAGACGAGGAGATCGGTTCGTGACGATCCGCGTAGGCATCAACGGCTTTGGCCGCATCGGCCGGAACTATTTCCGAGCGCTCCTTGAGCAGGGTGCCGACATCGAGATCGTGGCTGTCAACGACCTCGGTGACACCGCGACCACCGCGCACCTGCTGAAGTACGACACCATCCTGGGCCGCCTCAAGGCCGAGGTGACCCACACCGCCGACACCATCACCGTCGACGGCCACACCATCAAGGTGCTGTCCGAGCGCGACCCGGCCGACATCCCCTGGGGCGACCTGGGCGTCGACATCGTCATCGAGTCGACCGGCATCTTCACGAAGAAGGCCGACGCCGCGAAGCACATCGCCGGCGGCGCCAAGAAGGTCCTCATCTCGGCTCCGGCCACCGACGAGGACATCACCATCGTCATGGGCGTCAACCAGGACAAGTACGACCCGGCGCAGCACCACGTCATCTCGAACGCGTCCTGCACCACCAACTGCGTCGCGCCGATGGCCAAGGTGCTCGACGAGAGCTTCGGCATCGTCAAGGGCCTCATGACCACGGTCCACGCGTACACCAACGACCAGCGCATCCTGGACTTCCCGCACAAGGACCTGCGCCGCGCCCGCGCCGCCGCGGAGAACATCATCCCGACCACGACGGGCGCCGCCAAGGCCACCGCCCTGGTCCTCCCGCAGCTCAAGGGCAAGCTCGACGGCATCGCCATGCGCGTCCCGGTGCCGACCGGCTCCGCGACCGACCTGGTCGTCACCCTCGACCGCGAGGTCACCAAGGACGAGGTCAACGCCGCGTTCAAGAAGGCCTCCGACGACGGCGACCTCAAGGGCATCCTGTTCTACACCGAGGACCCGATCGTCTCCTCGGACATCGTCAGCGACCCGGCGTCCTGCACCTTCGACGCCTCCCTGACAATGGTCCAGGAAGGCAACACGGTGAAGATCCTCGGCTGGTACGACAACGAGTGGGGTTACTCCAACCGTCTCGTCGACCTGACCGTCTTCGTCGGCGGCCGGCTCTAAGCTCTAGGGTTCAGGGCAGGCTTTCGATGTGAGCAGGGCTCGGGCAGCGCAATGCCGCGCTGTGCGAGCCCTGTTTGTGTGCTCCACCCCGTACCAAGGAGTCTGTTAACAGATGAAGACGATCGACGAGCTTCTCCGCGAGGGCGTCGAAGGAAAGCGCGTGTTCGTCCGCGCCGACCTCAACGTGCCGCTCGACGGCACCACCATCACCGACGACGGCCGCATCCGCGCAGTCGTCCCCACGGTCAAGGCGCTCGCCGACGCCGGCGCCCGCGTCGTGGTCGCCTCGCACCTGGGCCGCCCGAAGGGCGCCCCGGACTCGGCCTTCTCCCTCGCCCCGGCCGCCGCCCGCCTCGGCGAGCTGCTCGGCGCCGACGTGGCCTTCGCGACCGACACGGTCGGCGACTCCGCCACCGCCACGGTCGCCGGGCTCGCCGACGGCCAGGTGGCCGTCGTCGAGAACCTCCGCTTCAACGCCGGCGAGACCTCGAAGGACGACGCCGAGCGCGGCGCCTTCGCGGACCAGCTGGCCGCCCTCGCCGACATCTACGTCGGCGACGGCTTCGGCGCCGTGCACCGCAAGCACGCCTCGGTCTTCGACCTCCCGGCCCGCCTCCCGCACTACGCCGGCCACCTCATCGCCACCGAGGTCGGCGTCCTGAAGAAGCTCACCGAGGACGTCCAGCGGCCGTACGCGGTCGTGCTCGGCGGCTCCAAGGTCTCCGACAAGCTCGGTGTGATCGACCACCTCCTGGAGAAGGCCGACCGCATCCTCGTCGGCGGCGGCATGGTCTTCACCTTCCTCAAGGCCCAGGGCCACGAGGTCGGCAGCTCGCTGCTCCAGGAGGACCAGATCCCGGTGGTCCAGGAGTACCTGGAGCGCGGGAAGGCCCGCGGTGTGGAGTTCGTGCTCCCCGTCGACATCCTGGTCGCGCCGGAGTTCCCCGACATGAAGACCAAGGCCCCGGCCCACCCGGAGACCGTCGCCGCGGACGCCATGCCGGCCGGCCAGATGGGTCTGGACATCGGTCCCGAGACCCGTAAGCTCTACGCCTCGAAGCTCGCCGACGCCGCCACCGTCTTCTGGAACGGCCCGATGGGCGTCTTCGAGCACCCGGACTACGCCGAGGGCACCAAGGCTGTTGCCCAGGCTCTCGTCGACTCCCCGGCCTTCACGGTCGTCGGCGGTGGCGACTCCGCCGCGGCCGTCCGCATCCTGGGCTTCGACGAGAAGGCATTCGGACACATTTCGACCGGCGGCGGCGCCTCCCTCGAGTACCTCGAGGGCAAGACGCTTCCCGGCCTCGCCGCACTGGAGGACTGACCGCTTTATGAGCAGCACCCGCACCCCGCTGATGGCGGGCAACTGGAAGATGAACCTCAACCACCTCGAGGCCATCGCCCACGTCCAGAAGCTCGCCTTCGCCCTGAACGACAAGGACTACGACGCCTGCGAGGTCGCCGTCCTGGTCCCCTTCACCGACCTGCGGTCCGTCCAGACCCTGGTCGACGGCGACAAGCTCAAGATCAAGTACGGCGCCCAGGACATCTCGGAGCACGACTCCGGCGCCTACACCGGCGAGATCTCGGGCCTCATGCTGTCCAAGCTGAAGTGCGCCTACGTCGCCGTCGGCCACTCCGAGCGCCGCCAGTACCACGCCGAGAACGACGAGGTCTGCAACGCCAAGGTGAAGGCCGCCTTCAAGCACGGCGTGACCCCGATCCTCTGTGTCGGCGAGGGCCTCGACGTCCGCAAGGCGGGCAACCAGGTCGAGTACACCCTGGCCCAGATCGACGGCGGCCTGAAGGACGTCCCGGCCGAGCAGGCCGAGAGCATCGTGATCGCGTACGAGCCGGTGTGGGCCATCGGCACCGGCGAGGTCGCCACCCCCGACGACGCCCAGGAGGTCTGCGGGGCGATCCGCGGCCGCCTCGCGGAGCTGTACTCGCAGGAGCTGGCCGACAAGGTCCGCATCCAGTACGGCGGCTCGGTCAAGGCCGGCAACGTCGCCGCGATCATGGCGCAGCCGGACGTCGACGGCGCCCTGGTGGGCGGCGCGGCGCTGGACGCCGACGAGTTCGTCAAGATCGTGCGCTTCCGCGACCAGTGAGTATGCGGTAGCGGAGTTACGTCGTACCCTTGCGGGGGTCGGGCAGGTGCCCGGCCCCCGTCCGTATAAGTCCGAGGAAGTTGGTCCAGCCGTGGTTATGGGGTTCTCGATCGCCCTGATCATCTTCAGCGCGCTGCTGATGCTGCTCGTGCTGATGCACAAGGGGAAGGGCGGCGGCCTCTCCGACATGTTCGGTGGCGGCATGCAGTCCTCCGTGGGCGGCTCCTCGGTCGCCGAGCGGAACCTGGACCGGATCACGGTCGTGGTCGGTCTGTGCTGGTTCTCCTGCATTGTGGTACTTGGTCTGCTGATGAAGTTGGACCGGTAACTCCAATCACTGGACGCGCGTTGGGCCTTACGTAGACTGGGGCATCTTCGAGCACCATCACGCAGGGAGTTACGACCGTGGCAAGTGGCAACGCGATCCGGGGAAGCCGGGTCGGAGCGGGGCCGATGGGTGAGGCCGAGCGGGGCGAGTCGGCGCCGCGCCTCCGCATCTCCTTCTGGTGCTCGAACGGGCACGAGACGCAGCCGAGCTTCGCCAGCGACGCGGCGGTCCCGGATACCTGGGACTGCCCGCGCTGCGGCTTCCCGGCAGGTCAGGACCGGGACAACCCGCCGGACCCGCCGCGCACGGAGCCGTACAAGACCCACCTCGCCTATGTGCGTGAGCGCCGCAGCGACGCGGACGGCGAGGCCATCCTCGCCGAGGCGCTGGCCAAGCTGCGCGGCGAGATCTGAAGCGTGGTGTGACGGTGTGACGAACGGGCCCCGCCCGCGAACCTGGTTCGCGGGCGGGGCCCGTTCGGCGTTCGCGCCCGCCTTCGCGTCGACCGTCCCCCAGATCAATTAGGTTGGGGGTGCAGCGGGGCAGACAAGCAGTATTGAGAAGGATTGGGCGATGTCCGAGATGAACAGCATTGAAGGCAGTGCGCGAAGCGCTCCGCAGAAGGGCGGTGGTGGGCGACGGGAGGGCCGTACCAGGCTCAACCGGCTGCCCGAGTGGGCGGCCCTCGGCAAGCACCGTGAGCAGCTGGGCGGGACCCATCTGCGTGAACTGTTCTCCGCCGACCCGGAGCGGGGCACCGGCTACACCCTGCGCGTCGGCGACCTCTATCTGGACTACTCCAAGCACCTCGTCACCGACGAGACGCTGACCCTGCTGCGCGAACTGGCCGCCGTCACCGGCGTCGCCGAACTCCGCGACGCCATGTTCCGCGGCGAAAAGATCAACACCACCGAGGACCGGGCGGTCCTCCACACCGCGCTGCGCGCCCCCCGCGAGGCCGTCATCGAGGTCGACGGCGAGAACGTCGTCCCCGCCGTGCACGCCGTCCTCGACAAGATGGCCGCCTTCTCCGACAAGGTCCGCGCGGGCGAGTGGACCGGCCACACCGGACGGCCCATCAAGAACATCGTCAACATCGGCATCGGCGGCTCCGACCTCGGCCCCGCCATGGCCTACGAGGTCCTGCGCTCCTACACCCAGCGGGACCTGACGTTCCGTTTCGTCTCCAACGTCGACGGCGCCGACCTCCACGAGGCCGTCCGCGACCTCGACCCCGCCGAGACGCTGTTCATCGTCGCCTCGAAGACCTTCACCACCATCGAGACGATCACCAACGCCACCTCCGCGCGGAACTGGCTCCTCACCGGGCTGCGCGCCGGCCAGGAGGCCGTCGCCAAGCACTTCGTGGCCCTCTCGACCAACGCCGAGAAGGTCGAGGAGTTCGGCATCGACACCGCGAACATGTTCGAGTTCTGGGACTGGGTCGGCGGCCGCTACTCGTACGACTCCGCCATCGGCCTCTCCCTGATGATCGCCATCGGCCCGGAGCGCTTCCGCGAGATGCTCGACGGCTTCCACCTCGTCGACGAGCACTTCCGCACCGCCGCGCCCGAGGAGAACGCGCCGCTGCTGCTCGGCCTCCTCGGCGTCTGGTACGGCGCCTTCTTCGACGCCCAGTCGCACGCCGTCCTGCCGTACTCCCACTACCTGTCGAAGTTCACCGCCTACCTCCAGCAGCTCGACATGGAGTCCAACGGCAAGTCGGTGGACCGCCAGGGCAACCGGGTCGACTGGCAGACCGGACCCGTCGTCTGGGGCACCCCCGGCACCAACGGGCAGCACGCCTACTACCAGTTGATCCACCAGGGCACCAAGGTCATCCCCGCCGACTTCATCGGCTTCGCCCGGCCCGTCGACGACCTGCTGCCCGGGCTCGTCGCCCAGCACGACCTGCTCATGGCCAACTTCTTCGCCCAGACCCAGGCGCTCGCCTTCGGCAAGACGCCCGAGGAGGTACGGGCCGAGGGCGTCGCCGAGGAGCTCGTCCCGCACAAGACCTTCCAGGGCAACCACCCGACCACCACGATCCTCGCCGACGCGCTCACCCCGTCCGTCCTCGGCCAGCTGATCGCGCTCTACGAGCACAAGGTCTTCGTCCAGGGCGCCGTCTGGAACATCGACTCCTTCGACCAGTGGGGCGTCGAGCTCGGCAAGGTCCTCGCCAAGAAGATCGAGCCGGTCCTGACGCAGGGCGAGGGAGCCGAGCAGCTCGACAGCTCCACCGCCGGACTCGTCTCGGCCTACCGCTCGCTGCGCGGCCGGTAATCAGGATGACGGGGGAGGACGCGGTGCGGCTGCGGCCGCCGAGGAACGCCGTCGACCAGCGGGCCGTCACCTGGTGGCGGACCCGGCTGCTCATGACCACCGCCGTCCCGGTGGCGGTCCTGGCCGTGCTCGGCGCGCTGATCGGGCCCGCCCGGTCCTGGCTGCTGCTCGCGGCCGGGGCCGTGGCGGTCCTCGGCCTCGGATGCACCGCGTTCCTCCCCGCCTGGTGGTTCCGGGTGCACCGCTGGGAGGTCACCGACGAGGCCGTCTACGTGCGGACCGGTGCCCTCTGGCAGGAGTGGCGGATCGCCCCGATGTCCCGGATCCAGACGGTCGACACCGTACGGGGGCCGCTGGAGCAGACGTTCCGGCTGGCCACCGTCACCGTCACCACCGCCTCCTCCAAGGGGGCGATCCGCATCGAGGGGCTCGACCACGAGCTCGCCGCCGAGCTCGCCGAGCGGCTCACCCTCATCACCCGGGCCACCCCCGGGGACGCCACATGAGCGAGGGGGAGTGGCGGCGGCTCGACCCGCGCACCCTGCTCGCCGGCGCCGCCGTCCTGTGCGGGGTGGCCGGCGGCGCCGCCCTCCCCGCCGTGGCCGGCCTCTCGGGCGGCCGGCCCCTGTGGCAGGCCGTCGCCTGGGTCCTCGCCGGCGCCGCGCTGCTCGTCCTCGGCGGTACGGCCGCCGACTGGGTCCGGCTGCGCCGCACCCGGTACCGCGTCGGCACCGAGCGGGTCGACCTCCACACCGGGCTCCTGCTGCTCAAGCGCCGTTCCCTGGCCCGTGAGCGGATCCGCAGCGTCGACCTCACGGCCAACCCGCTCCAGCGCTTCCTCGGCCTCGTCAAGGTCCGCATCGGCACCGGCGAGCACACCGGAGGCGAGTCCACCCTCGAACTCGAACTGGTCACCCGCACCGAGGGCGAACGGCTCCGCCGGGAGCTCCTCACCCGCCCGACCGACCGTCAGGAGCCGGACCACGACGGCGTCCTGGCCGTCCTCGACCCCCGCTGGATCCGCTACGCCCCCGTCTCCTTCCTCGCCCCCGCCCTCGGCGGCGCGGCGGCCGGAGCCGTCCTCCAGGTCAGCGAGTGGTTCGGCGCCCAGGCGGAGGTCATCGACTGGATAGGGGACCGCTTCCGGGACACCTCCCTGACCTGGGCGATCACCGACCTGGTCCTGCTCGCCACCGCCGCAGGGGCCGTCGGCGCCCTCGGCCTCTGGATCGAGATGTGGTGGAACTACCGCCTGGAGCGCGAGCCCGGCGGCACCCTCCGCGTCCGCCGAGGCCTCTTCACCGCCCGGTCGGTCACCCTGGAGGAGCGCCGGCTGCGCGGCATCGAGCTCGTCGAGCCGCTCGGCGTACGGCTGTTCGGGGCCGCCCGCGTCGACGCCGTCGCCACCGGCCTCGCCCAGGACGACGACGACAAGCACGCCGACCTGAAGAACCTGCTGCCCGCCGCGCCCCGGGAGCGGGCCGAGCGGGTCGCCGCCCTGGTGCTCCGCGAACCGCAGCCGCCGACCGGGACGCCCCTCGCCGCCCACCCCCGGGCCGCCCGCGCCCGGCGGCTGCGCCGGGCCCTGTGGAGCGTCCTCGGGCCCGCCGCGGTCCTCGCCGTCCTCGGCGCGCTCCTCACCCCGGTCCTGCTGTACGTGGCGGCCGGCTGCGCCCTCGTCCTCGGGCCCGTCGCGGTGCTGCTCGCCCTCGACGCGTACCGCTCCCTCGGACACGGCGTCAGCGGCGGCTACCTGGTGGCCCGTTCGGGCAGCGTCCGGCGGACGACGGTCGCCCTCCAGCGCTCCGGCGTCATCGGCTGGACCGTCAAGCAGTCGTACTTCCAGCGGCGCGCCGGCATCCTGACCGTCACCGCCACCACGGCAGCGGGCGAGGGCGCGTACGACGTGCTCGACGCGGGCGAGAGCCAGGGCCTCGCCTTCGCCGCCGAGGCCGTACCGGGGCTCCTGGCGCCGTTCCTGGAAACGCCCGACCTGGAAACGCCCGACCCGGGAACGCCCGCCCTGGAAACGCCCGACCTGGGAACGCCTTTCGTGGAAACGCCGGAGGCCCGGCCCACCGAAAGGTGAACCGGACCTCCGTACGGGCCGTACCGGGGACTCAGGCCGAGGCCGGCGGATACAGGCTCCGCGGCAGCTCCGACGCGGCCGCCGCGTCGAGCAGCCACAGCGTCCGCGAGCGGCCACGGGCGCCGGCCGCCGGGGCCTGCACCTCGCCCGCGCCGGACAGCGCGATCGCCGCGGCCTTCGCCTTGTCCTCTCCGGCCGCGAGCAGCCACACCTCGTGCGCCGCCCGGATGGCCGGGAGGGTCAGCGAGATCCGGACCGGCGGCGGCTTCGGCGCGCCGTGCACCCCGACCACCGTCCGCTCGGTCTCGCGGACCGCCGGCAGCTCCGGGAAGAGCGAGGCCACGTGCGTGTCCGGGCCGACGCCCAGCATCAGCACGTCGAAGGTCGGCACCCCGCCGTGGTCGCCGGGACCCGCGGCGGCGGCCAGCTCCTCCGCGTACGCGGCCGCGGCGGCGTCGACATCGCTGCCGTACGGACCGTCCGAGGCCGGCATGGCGTGCACCCGGGCCGGGTCGAGCGGCACCCGGTCGAGCAGCGCCGCACGGGCCTGGGTGACGTTCCGCTCGGGGTCGCCCTCGGGCAGGTACCGCTCGTCGCCCCACCACAGGTCGAGGCGCGACCAGTCGACGGCGTCCCGCGCGGGCGCCGAACCGAGCGCCGCGAGCAGGCCGTTGCCGTTGCGGCCGCCGGTCAGGACGACCGATGCGGAGCCGCGGGCGGCCTGGGCGTCCACGATCTTCGTGATCAGCCGGGCCGCGGCGGCCTCGGCCATCAGCTCCTTGTCGCGGTGGACGACCAGCTGAGGGGTGCTCACTTGGCCGCCGCCTTCTTGGCCGGGGCCTTCTTCGGAGCGGGCTTGGGCGCGGGAGCCTTCTCCTCGACGGTCTCCACCACGTCCTCCACCACGGTCTCCACGACCGTGTCGACGACGGTTGCGGGCGCGGTCGTCGCCGCCTCCTCGTCGAGCCGCTCCAGGCCGAACCTCAGCGCCGTCGCGTAGGTGTCGTCCGGGTCGAGCCGGCGCAGCTCCTCCGCGATGAGCTCGGCCGTGTCGCGGCGCTTGAGCGCCACCGCACGGTCCGGCTGGCCCTGTATCGACAGCGTCGCGAGCGAGCCGTCCGGCCGGTCGAGCACGATCGGGCCGGCGTTGGTCTCCATCCGTACGGAGGTGAGACCGGGGCCCCCCGACTTCGAGCGCCGCACCGGCACCTTCAGCCGGTCCGCGAGCCACATCGCGAGCAGCTCGACGCTCGGGTTGAACTCCTCGCCCTCCACCTCGGCCGAGGTGACCTCGCAGGCGACCTGGTCGAGCGCGGCGGCCAGCATCGAACGCCACGGGGTGATCCGGGTCCACGACAGGTCCGTGTCGCCCGGGGTGTACGCGTCCGCGCGCGCGGTCAGCTCCTGGATGGGCTGCTCGGCGGCGTACGTGTCGGTCACCCGGCGCTGGGCGAGCGCGCCCAGCGGGTCGTTCGCCGGGTCGGACGGCGCGTTCACCGGCCACCAGACGACGACGGGGGCGTCCGGGAGGAGCAGGGGCAGCACCACCGACTGGGCGTGGTCGACGACCTCGCCGTACAGCCGGAGCACCACCGTCTCGCCGGTGCTGGCGTCGGCGCCGAGGCGGACCTCGGCGTCGAGCCGCGCCTGCGCGCGGTCCCGCGGGGTGCGCGAGACCCGCTTGATGACGACGAGGGTCCGCGAGGGGTGCTCGCGGGACGCCTCGTTGGCCGCCTTGAGCGCGTCGTAGGCGTTCTCCTCGTCGGTGACGATCACGAGGGTGAGCACCATGCCGACGGCCGGCGTGCCGATCGCCCGCCGCCCGAGCACCAGCGCCTTGTTGATCTTGGAGGACGTGGTGTCCGTCAGGTCGGTCTTCATGGCCGGCGCCAGCTCCTGCCGTCTCGTGCGAGCATCTCGTCCGCCTCGACCGGACCCCAGGTCCCGGACTGGTACTGCGCGGGCTTGCCGTGCGTGTCCCAGAACTGCTCGATCGGGTCGAGGATCTTCCAGGACAGCTCGACCTCCTCGACGCGCGGGAAGAGGTTCGAGTCGCCGAGCAGGACGTCGAGGATGAGCCGCTCGTACGCCTCGGGGCTGGACTCCGTGAAGGACTCGCCGTACGCGAAGTCCATCGACACGTCCCGGATCTCCATCTGGGTGCCGGGCACCTTGGAGCCGAACCGCACCGTCACGCCCTCGTCCGGCTGGACCCGGATGACGATGGCGTTGCGGCCGAGCTCCTCGGTCGCGGTGTGGTCGAAGGGGGAGTGCGGGGCGCGCTGGAAGACGACCGCGATCTCGGTGACGCGGCGGCCCAGGCGCTTGCCGGTCCGCAGGTAGAACGGGACGCCCGCCCAGCGGCGGTTGTCGATCTCCAGCTTGACGGCCGCGTAGGTGTCGGTCTTCGACTGGGGGTCGATGCCGTCTTCCTGGAGGTAGCCGACGGCCTTCGCGCCGCCCTGCCACCCGGCCGCGTACTGGCCGCGGACCGTGGACTTGCCCAGGTCCTTGGGCAGCTTCACCGCGCCGAGGACCTTGGTCTTCTCGGCGGCCAGCGCGTCGGCGTCGAAGGAGGCGGGCTCCTCCATCGCGGTCAGCGCGAGCAGCTGCAGCAGGTGGTTCTGGATGACGTCACGGGCGGCGCCGATGCCGTCGTAGTAGCCGGCGCGGCCGCCGATGCCGATGTCCTCGGCCATGGTGATCTGCACGTGGTCGACGTACGACCGGTTCCAGATCGGCTCGAAGAGGGTGTTGGCGAAGCGGAGCGCCAGGATGTTCTGGACGGTCTCCTTGCCGAGGTAGTGGTCGATCCGGAAGACCGCGTCGGGCGGGAAGACCTCATGGACGACCTCGTTGAGCTCCTTGGCGGAGACCAGGTCGTGGCCGAAGGGCTTCTCGATGACCGCGCGGCGCCAGGAACCGTCCTTCTGGTCGGCCAGGCCGTGCTTCTTGAGCTGCTGGACGACGAGCTCGAAGAACTTCGGCGGCACGGACAGGTAGAAGGCGAAGTTGCCTCCCGTGCCCTGCGCCTTGTCGAGCTCCTCGATCGTCGCCTTGAGCTGCTCGAAGGCCGTGTCGTCGTCGAAGTCGCCCTGGACGAACCGCATGCCCTGGATCAGCTGCTGCCACACCTCCTCGCGGAAGGGGGTGCGCGCGTGCTGCTTGACGGCTTCGTAGACCTCCTGCGCGAAGTCCTCGTCCGCCCATTCGCGGCGGGCGAAGCCGATGAGCGAGAAGCCCGGCGGCAGCAGGCCGCGGTTGGCCAGGTCGTAGACGGCGGGCATCAGCTTCTTACGGGACAAATCGCCCGTGACGCCGAAGATCACCAGACCCGACGGCCCCGCGATGCGCGGGAGCCGTCGGTCTGCGGCGTCACGGAGCGGGTTGGCTCCGTGGACTGCGCTCAAAGTGCTTACGCCTCCGAAGGTGCGAGGCGCTCGAGCTCCGCCTCGGTGGACTTGAGCAGGTCGTTCCAGGACGCCTCGAACTTGTCGACGCCCTCGTCCTCCAGGAGCTGCACGACGTCGTCGTAGCTGACGCCCAGCTTCTCGACGGCCGCCAGCTCGGCGCGGGACTGCTCGTACGTGCCGCGGATGGTGTCACCGGTGACCTCGCCGTGGTCGGCGGTGGCCTCCATGGTGGCCTCCGGCATGGTGTTCACCGTGCCGGGGGCGACCAGGTCCACGACGTACAGCGTGTCCTTGTACGCCGGGTCCTTGACGCCGGTCGAGGCCCACAGCGGACGCTGCTTGTTGGCCTGCGCCTTGTCGAGGGCGGCCCAGCGGTCCGAGGAGAAGACCTCCTCGTAGGCCTCGTAGGCCAGGCGGGCGTTGGCCAGGGCGGCCTTGCCCTTGAGCGCCTTGGCCTCGTCGGTGCCGATGCCGTCCAGGCGCTTGTCGATCTCCGTGTCCACGCGGGACACGAAGAAGGAGGCCACCGAGTGGATCTTGGAGAGGTCGAGGCCGCGCTCGCGGGCCTTCTCCAGACCCGCCAGGTAGGCGTCCATGACCGCGCGGTAGCGCTCCAGCGAGAAGATCAGCGTGACGTTGACGCTGATGCCGAGGCCGATGACCTCGGTGATCGCCGGCAGACCCGCCTTGGTGGCCGGGATCTTGATCAGCGTGTTGGGGCGGTCCACCAGCCAGGCCAGCTGCTTGGCCTCGGCGATGGTGGCGGCCGTCTCGTGGGCGAGGCGGGGGTCGACCTCGATGGAGACCCGGCCGTCCTGGCCGTCGGTCGCGTCGAAGACCGGGCGCAGGATGTCGGCGGCGTCACGGACGTCCGCCGTCGTGATCATGCGGATGGCCTCGTCGACGGTCACCTTGCGGGCGGCCAGGTCGGCGAGCTGCTGGTCGTAGCCGTGCCCCTCCGAGATGGCCTTCTGGAAGATGGACGGGTTCGTGGTGACCCCGACCACGTGGCTCTGGTCGATCAGCTCGGCCAGGTTGCCGGACGTGATCCGCTGGCGCGAGAGGTCGTCCAGCCAGATCGCGACGCCTTCGTCGGAGAGGCGCTTGAGAGCGTCTGTCATGGGAGTTGCATCTCCAATTAAGTCGTACGTGTTCGCGTCAGCGCGCGACGGCGTCGAGAGATTCCCGCGCGGCGGCGACGATCGCCTCCGGCGTGAACCCGAACTCGCGGAACAGGACCTTCGCGTCCGCCGAGGCACCGAAGTGCTCGAGCGAGACGATCCGGCCGGCGTCACCGACGTACTTGTGCCAGGTGAGACCGATACCGGCCTCGACCGCGACACGGGCCTTGACCGACGGCGGCAGGACGGAGTCCTTGTACGCCTGGTCCTGCTCCTCGAACCACTCCACGGACGGCATCGAGACCACGCGGGTCGGGACGCCGGCGGCCTGGAGCTGCTCGCGGGCCTCGACGGCCAGGTGCACCTCGGAACCGGTACCGATCAGCACGACCTCCGGCTCGCCGCCCTCGGCCTCGAACAGCACGTAGCCGCCCTTGACCGCGTCCTCGTTCGGGGCGTACGTCGGCACGCCCTGGCGGGTGAGCGCCAGACCGTGCGGGGCGCCCTTGCCGAAGACCTTCGTGTGGCGCTGCATGATCTCGCGCCAGGCGAGGGCCGTCTCGTTGGCGTCGGCCGGCCGGACCACGTTCAGACCCGGGATCGCGCGCAGCGAGGCGAGGTGCTCCACCGGCTGGTGCGTCGGGCCGTCCTCGCCCAGACCGATCGAGTCGTGGGTCCAGACGTACGTCACGGGCAGGTGCATCAGGGCCGACAGGCGCACGGCGTTGCGCATGTAGTCGGAGAACACCAGGAAGGTGCCGCCGTAGACGCGGGTGTTGCCGTGCAGCGCGATGCCGTTCATCTCCGCGGCCATGGAGTGCTCGCGGATGCCGAAGTGGATCGTGCGGCCGTACTTGTCGGCCTCCGGCAGCGGGTTGCCCTCGGGCAGGAACGACGAGTTCTTGTCGATCGTCGTGTTGTTCGAGCCGGCGAGGTCGGCCGAACCGCCCCACAGCTCCGGAATGACCGCGCCGAGCGCCTGGAGGACCTGGCCGGACGCGGCACGGGTGGCGACACCCTTGCCGGCCTCGAAGACCGGGAGCTTCTCGGCCCAGCCAGCCGGCAGCTCGTTCGCCTGGATGCGGTCGAACTCGGCGGCGCGCTCCGGGTTGGCCGTACGCCACTCGGAGAGCTGCTTCTCCCACGCGGCGCGGGCCTCGCGGCCGCGGTCGCCGAGCGCGCGGGTGTGCGCGATGACCTCGTCGGTGACCTCGAAGGTCTGCTCCGGGTCGAAGCCCAGGACGCGCTTGGTGGCCGCGATCTCCTCGTCGCCGAGCGCCGAGCCGTGCGCGGCCTCGGTGTTCTGCGCGTTCGGCGCGGGCCAGGCGATGATCGAGCGCATCGCGATGAACGACGGACGCTCGGTCTCGGCCTCGGCGGCCTTGATCGCCGCGTACAGCGCGGCCGGGTCCAGGTCGCCGTTGGCCTGCGGCTCGACGCGCTGGACGTGCCAGCCGTACGCCTCGTACCGCTTCATCGTGTCCTCGGACACGGCGGTCTCGGTGTCGCCCTCGATCGAGATGTGGTTGTCGTCCCACAGCAGGATCAGGTTGCCGAGCTTCTGGTGGCCGGCCAGCGAGGACGCCTCTGCGGAGATGCCCTCCTGCAGGCAGCCGTCACCGGCGATCACGTAGATCCGGTGGTCGAACGGAGAGGCGCCCGTGGCGGCCTCCGGGTCGAACAGACCGCGCTCGTAGCGGGCGGCCATCGCCATGCCCACGGCGTTGGCGACGCCCTGGCCCAGCGGGCCCGTGGTCGTCTCGACGCCGGCGGTGTGGCCGTACTCCGGGTGGCCGGGGGTCTTCGAGCCCCAGGTGCGGAAGGTCTTCAGGTCGTCCAGCTCGAGACCGAAGCCACCCAGGTACAGCTGGGTGTAGAGGGTCAGGGACGAGTGGCCGGCGGAGAGGACGAACCGGTCACGTCCGACCCACTCGGGGTCGGCGGGGTCGTGCCGCATCACCTTCTGGAAGAGGGTGTACGCGGCGGGCGCCAGGCTCATCGCCGTACCGGGATGGCCGTTGCCGACCTTCTGTACGGCGTCCGCGGCCAGGACGCGGGCGGTGTCGACGGCCCGCTGGTCCAATTCGGTCCACTCGAGGTCTGTGGTGGTCGGCTTAGTGCTCACCCTGGGTCAGGGCTCCTCTCCACATGTCTTGAGCCGGTGACTGAGGGTGTACCGGCGCTGTCGAGCCTACCCCCGCGGAACGCCCCTCTTTTCGTGTCCATGCCCCTCAAATGAGCGGAGAAATGAAAGGACACAGCAAGAGTGCCGGTGGTCGTGGGAGTTCGCCTCCCGAGCCGCGCCCGGAGCCGCCCGCGAACCGTGTCCACCCCTTGGGACGTACCGCACCAACACGACCCCACCCCCGCGAAGATCGGGCTCTGGGCAACGTCTACAGTGGCGTGGTACGTGCGAGCTTTACCCCGTCTTCACGCGGGTGGCTCGCTGGGAATTTCTCTGTCAGGGGTGTGCGTGACGGCCGTCGAGTCCCGACCCTCAGGGGTCGTCTTGACTCCCAGCCCGGGGGGCCACAGGCCGTTCGGGGCCCGCGTCAAGGCATTCGTGGCGCTGACCAAGCCGCGGATCATCGAACTGCTGCTCATCACGACCGTTCCGGTGATGTTCCTCGCCGAACAGGGTGTGCCGAACCTCTGGCTGGTGCTCGCCACCTGCTTCGGCGGCTACCTCTCGGCGGGCGGCGCCAACGCGCTGAACATGTACATCGACCGGGACATCGACGCCCTGATGGACCGCACCTCCCAGCGCCCGCTGGTCACCGGCGTGCTCACCCCGCGCGAGGGCCTGGTCTTCGGACTCACCCTCGCCGTGGTCTCCACGCTCTGGTTCGGCCTGCTCGTCAACTGGCTGTCCGCCGCCCTCTCGCTCGGCGCGCTCCTCTTCTACGTCGTCGTCTACACGATGATCCTGAAGCGGCGCACCGCGCAGAACATCGTGTGGGGCGGCATCGCCGGCTGCCTCCCGGTGCTCATCGGCTGGTCGGCCGTGACCAACTCGATGTCGTGGGCCGCGGTCATCCTCTTCCTCGTCATCTTCTTCTGGACGCCGCCGCACTACTGGCCGCTGTCCATGAAGGTGAAGGACGACTACGCCCGCGCGGGCGTGCCGATGCTGCCGGTGCTCGCCTCCAACAAGGTCGTCGCCAAGCAGATCGTGGTCTACAGCTGGGTCATGGTCGCCGTGTCCCTGCTGCTCACGCCGCTCGGCTACACGGGCTGGTTCTACACGGCGGTGGCGCTGCTCACCGGCGGCTTCTGGCTCTGGGAGGCGCACGCGCTCCTCAACCGCGCCAAGGCCGAGGTGACGGGCGCCAAGCTCAAGGAGATGCGCCTCTTCCACTGGTCCATCACCTATGTCTCCCTGCTCTTCGTGGCGGTCGCGGTGGACCCCTTCCTCCGCTAGTCGCTCAGATGATCAGACCGGTCCGACGGCCGGGTCACGTGGGATAGGCCACGTGACCCGGCCGTCGCCGTTCGTTCTACCGCTCGGTAGCATCCGTGTCATGGCAGAAACGAAGCAGGAAGAGCGCAGGGCGGCCAGGCTCGCCAAGGAGATCAAGGCCTTCTCCAAGGCGCACGGCGGTGCCGAGGGGCACCTCGCGCACATCGGCCAGGCGGGCACCCGGATCGTCCTGGTCGGCACGGACGGCGGCTGGGGCGACCTCGTCGCGAAGTCGTACGGGATCGCGCAGCAGGCCGCCGAGAAGGCCGGCCTGACCCTCCACGAGGAGTTCGACGGCGAGTTCGCCGCCAAGGTCGCCACCGGCCCGTACGAGTGGACCCGGATGGCCGGCATCCAGGTCGGCGGTCCCTCCAACAGCTGAGGCAACAACCTCGCGCGGGGCTCACCCGTTAGGACGTGTGGAGACACGCCCACACAGGGAGCCCCCCGAGATGATCGACACGCCGCACCTGGTGGACCAGTACTGCCACGGGGTGCTCCGTACGGAGCTCGGCCTCGGCACCTTCGAGGCCCGCCTCGGCGCGCACCTGGGCGGGGCCGAGGCCCTGCCCGCCGCCGGCACCACCTTCTTCGACACCCAGACCGGCTTCGCCGTGCGCCGCTGGTGCCCGCCGTTCCTCGGTCTGGAACCGCACTGCCCGCCCGCCCGCTACCTCGCCCGCCGCCGGGAACTCGGCGCCGCCGAGGCCGGCCGCCGGCTCCTGCGCGCCTCCGGGATCTCCACCTACCTCGTCGACACGGGCCTCCCCGGTGACCTCACGCGCCCCGCGGAGCTCGCCGCGGCGGGTGCGGCCGAGGCCCACGAGATCGTCCGCCTCGAAGCCCTCGCCGAGCGGGTCGCCGACGCCTCGGACACCGTCGAGGCCTTCCTCGCCGACCTCGCCGAAGCCGTCCACGGGGCCGCCGCGGACGCCGTCGCGTTCGGTTCGGCGTCGGGGGTACGGGGCGGGCTCGCGGCCCTGCCCGAGCCGCCGGGCCCCGGCGAGGTGCGCGGGGCCGCCGGGCGCTGGCTCGCGGGCCGCGCGGCGGGCGGCCCGCTCACGGACCCCGTCCTGCTGCGCCATCTGCTCTGGATCGCGGTCACCGCGGGGCGCCCCCTCCAGCTGCACACGGAGGATCCGGCCGCCCTGGACGGCTTCGCCGCCGCCACCGCGGGGCTCGGCGCCGACCTGGTGGTGCTGCACCGCTACCCGTACCACCGCGCGGCCGCGCACCTGACCGGACTTCACCCGCACGTGTACGCCGACCTCGGCCCCGTCCTCGCCCACACGGGGGCCCGGGCGGCGGCCGTCCTCGCCGAGGTCCTGGAACGGGCGCCCTTCGGCAAGCTGCTGTTCTCCAGCGGCGCCCAGGGACTGCCCGAGCTCCACGTGGTCGCCGCGCACGCGTTCCGCTCGGCGCTCACCCGGGTGCTCGGGGAGTGGGTCATGGACGGCGCCTGGTCCCGTACGGACGCGCAGCGGGTGGCGGAGATGATCGCGGCGGACAACGCGAGACGGGTCTACCGGCTCGCGGGGAGCAGGTAGACCCGTCAGGATCCCGGGACCGTCAGGCCTTCGCCAGTTCCGGGTCCGCCTGGGCCGGGATGTCCGGCACGGCGAGCGGGCGCTCGCGCATGCTCAGGGCGAGCCGCAGGACCGCGATCCACATCAGCGAGGAGCCGAGCATGTGGGCGGCGACCAGGAGCTCGGGGACGCCCGTGAAGTACTGGACGTAACCGATGCCGCCCTGCGCCACCAGCACGATCAGCAGGTCGCGGGCGCGGGCCCTCGTGTCGTCCGGGGCGTCGACCACGCGCAGGACCAGCCACATCGCGAGGGCGAGGGCGCAGACGACCCAGGCGGCGATGGCGTGGACGTGCGCGGCGTTCGTCCAGTCCCACGGCATGCGCGGGACGTCGCTGCTGTCACCGGCGTGCTTGCCGGCGCCGGTCACCGTCGTGCCGAGCACGATCAGCAGGGCGGAGACGATCGTGATCGCCCAGGACAGCTTGCGGACCGGGCGCGGCACGCGCGGGCGGGGGGCGGTGTCGCCCTCGCCGGTGCGGTGCCAGGTGATGACGGCGACCGTGAGCAGGGAGTTCGCGGCGATGAAGTGGCCGGCCACCGTCCACGGGTTGAGGCCCATCCACACCGTGATGCCGCCGATGACGGCGTTGCTCATCACGATCCAGAACTGGGCCCAGCCGAGCCGGGTGAGCCCGCGGCGCCACGGCTTGGTGGAGCGGGCGGCGACGATCGCCCAGCCGACCGCCGCCGACAGCACGTACGTCAGCATCCGGTTGCCGAACTCGATCGCGCCGCGGTAGCCCTGCTCGGGCGTCACGATGAGGCTGTCGTCCGTGCACTTCGGCCAGGTGTCGCAGCCGAGACCGGAACCGGTCAGCCGGACCGCGCCGCCCGTGACGATGATGAGCACGCTCATCACGACGGCTGCGAGCGCGGCGCGCCGGAGCGTCCGGGGGGACGGGGTCCAGCGCTGGGCGATGGAGGCGAGGGGGGTCTGCACGGGCCCTATCGTAGGGCGGCGCTTGTGCGCGCTTTCACGAGGGGGGCGTATATGGCGGAACGGAACCTTACGGTTACTCCCAGCGGAAGAACTTCGCCGCCGCACCGAGGCCCAGGACCGCCCAGACGGCCAGGACGAGCGCGTCGCCCCACGGCATCGCCGCCCCGTTCTGGAGGACGTCGCGCAGGCCGTCGGAGAGCGCGGAGATCGGGAGCAGGGCGAGCACGTCGCCCGCGGCGCCGAACTTCTCCAGCGGGACGATGACCCCGCCGCCGACCAGGAGCAGCAGGAAGACCAGGTTCGCGGCGGCCAGGGTGGCCTCGGCCTTCAGGGTGCCGGCCATGAGCAGGCCGAGTCCGGAGAAGGCGGCCGTGCCGAGGACCAGGAGCAGCAGGACCGACAGGGGGTTGCCCTGCGGGGACCAGCCGAGCGCCAGGGCGATCGCCGTCAGGAGCAGGACCTGGAGGACCTCCGTCACCAGGACGGAGAGCGTCTTCGCGGTCATGAGCGCCCAGCGGGGGAGCGGTGAGGCGCCGAGCCGCTTGAGCACCCCGTACCGCCGCTCGAAACCGGTGGCGATGGCCTGGCCGGTGAAGGCGGTGGACATCACGGCGAGCGCGAGGACGCCGGGGGCGAGGAAGTCGACGGCCTCGCCGGCGCCCGTGTCGACGATGTCGACCTTGGAGAACAGGACCAGGAGCAGCGAGGGGATGATCACCGTCAGCAGCAGCTGCTCGCCGTTGCGCAGCAGCATCCTGGTCTCCAGGGCGGTCTGCGCGGCGATCATCCGCCCGACGGGGGCGGCGCCCGGCTTCGGCGTGTACGTACCAGTGCTCACGACCTCGGCTCCTTGCCGGTCGGCTCCAGGCTGTGCTTGCCCGGGGGGCGACCCCCGGACCCCCGGTAGTGCATGGTGGCGCCCGACTTCATGACCTCAGCTCCTTGCCGGTCAGCTCCAGGAAAACGTCTTCGAGGGTGTGGCGCTCGACGGCGATGCCGTCCGGCATGACCCCGTGCTGGGCGCACCAGGTGGTGACCGTGGCGAGCAGCTGCGGGTCGACGGTGCCGGTGATCCGGTACGTGCCGGGGAGGGGCTCCGCGGCGGCCGAGCCGTCCGGCAGCGCCTTGAGCAGGGAGCCGAGGTCGAGGCCGGGGCGGCCGGTGAAGCGCAGGGTGTTCTCGGCGCCGCCGCGGCAGAGCTCCTCGGGGCTGCCCTGGGCGACGACCCGGCCGCCGTCGACGATGGCCACGTCGTCGGCGAGCTCCTCGGCCTCCTGCATGAAGTGGGTGGTGAGGACCACGGTCACGCCGTCGGCGCGCAGCTCGCGTACCAGGTCCCAGGTGGCGCGGCGGGCCTGCGGGTCGAGCCCGGCGGTGGGCTCGTCGAGGAAGACGAGCTCGGGGCGGCCGACGACGGCCATGGCGAGCGCGAGGCGCTGCTGCTGGCCGCCGGAGAGGCGCCGGTAGGCGGTGCGGCCGCAGGAGCCGAGGCCGAGCCGCTCGATCAGGTCGTCGACGTCCAGGGGGTGGGCGTGCAGCTTGGCCATGTGGCGGAGCATCTCGTCGGCGCGGGCGCCGGAGTAGACGCCGCCGGACTGGAGCATCACGCCGATCCTGGGGCGCAGGGCGGCGGCGTCGGCGACCGGGTCGAGGCCGAGGACGCGGACGGTGCCGGCGTCGGGCCGGCGGTAGCCCTCGCAGGTCTCGATGGTGGTGGTCTTGCCGGCCCCGTTGGGGCCGAGGACGGCGGTGACGGTGCCCGCGCGGACGTCCAGGTCGAGGCCGTCGACGGCGGTCTTGGCGCCGTACCGCTTGACCAGGCCGCGGACGCGGACGGCGGTGTCGGCGGATTCACTCGGTGCGGGCTTCCCGTGCATGCCGGGAAGTCTAAGGACCCGCCGGTACGGGACGGGCCGCGCCCCCGGCGGGTGTGCCCGGGGCGGGACCGGGCGGCGCCGGATGAGCGGCCGCGGACGGGGCAGGGGATCCGTATGACGGTCTTCGTGGGCACTTCGGGGTGGCAGTACAAGGACTGGCGGGGCACGTTCTATCCCCAGGGCGTCCCGCAGCGGCTCTGGCTGGAGGAGTACGCGCGCCGGTTCGCCACCGTGGAGAACAACAGCGCCTTCTACGGGCTGCCCGAGCGCGACACCTTCGCCACCTGGCGGAAGCGGACGCCCGAGGGCTTCGTGATGGCGGTCAAGGCGAACCGCCGGCTGACGCACGTCGAGCGGCTGCGGGAGCCGGCGGAGAGGGTGGCGCAGCTGATGGAGCGGGCGGAGGGGCTCGGGGACCGGCTCGGGCCGGTCCTGCTCCAGTTCCCGCCGTCGCTGCGGGCCGACCCCGGGCTGCTCGACGCGGTCCTCGCCCGTTTCCCCGCGGGGGTGCGGGTCGCCGTCGAGCCCCGGCACGCCTCGTGGTGGACGGACCGGATCGAGGCGGTGCTGGTGGAGCGGGGTGCCGCGCTCTGCTGGGCGGACCGGCGGTCGAGGCCGGTGACGCCGCTGTGGCGGACGGCGGACTGGTGCTATCTGCGGCTGCACGAGGGCCGGGCCCGGCCCTGGCCCGCGTACGGCCGCCGGGCGCTGGAGGGGTGGGCCGGGCGGATCGTCGAGGGCTGGCCGGAGGGGGCCGACGCGTACGTCTATTTCAACAACGATCCGGGCGTGGAGGCGGTCCGTGACGCGGCCTCCTTCCGGCGTCTGATGAGCGGGGCGGGCCGGACGGTGGCAGTGCCGGCCGAGCCGGCGGAGGGCTGGGAAACCGCTGGTCCGGGCGGTCGCGATTCATCCCACGAATGATCGTTTCCGCAGGTCAGGTAAGCCTTACCTGAGTGACGCACGACATCGTCGCTGGTCGGGGCGCCGCTTGTCACTCCCCGATTAATTACGCAACAATGGCGTTGTGAAAAACGTTGGCGCGGCTCCGGTGGAGGAACTCGCGACCCGAGAGCGTTCGACGCGCAACCGGGTCGCGCGGTCGATCCTGGACCACGGTCCCTCGACCGTCGCCGACCTCGCCGGGCGGCTCAGCCTCACCCAGGCCGCCGTCCGCCGCCACCTGGACTCGCTGGTCGCCGAGAACGTCGTCGAAGCCCGCGAGCAGCGCGTCTACGGGACCCGGTCCCGCGGTCGCCCCGCGAAGGTCTTCGCGCTCACCGACTGCGGCCGGGACGCCTTCGACCAGTCGTACGACTCCCTCGCCGTCGAGGCGCTCCGCTGGATCGAGCGCAACGCCGGCGGAGAGGCGGCCGTCGCCGCCTTCGCCCGCGACCGGATCGAGGCGCAGGCCGGGACGTACCGCGAGGCCGTCGAGTCGGCCGAGCCCGAGCACCGGACCGAGGCACTGGCCAAGGCCCTCACGGCGGACGGGTACGCTGCCACTGCGCGGAACGCGCCGGTCGGCGAGCAGCTCTGCCAGCACCACTGCCCGGTAGCCCACGTCGCCGAGCAGTACCCCCAGCTGTGCGAGGCGGAGACGGAATTCTTCTCACGCCTCCTGGGAACGCACGTCCAGCGTCTCGCCACCATCGCGCATGGTGACGGCGTCTGCACCACGTTCATCCCGCACGGCGCCCCACAGACCACCGAATCAGCATCCGCAAGCACGGCCGGGAGGAACCCCGCATGACCACCGAGATCAGCCACCCCGAGCTCGAGGGCCTGGGTCGGTACGAGTACGGCTGGGCCGACTCCGACGCCGCCGGTGCCACCGCCAAGCGCGGACTGAACGAGGACGTCGTCCGCGACATCTCCTCGAAGAAGAACGAGCCCGAGTGGATGCTCAAGCTGCGTCTCAAGGGTCTGCGCCTCTTCGACAAGAAGCCCATGCCGACCTGGGGCTCCGACCTCTCCGGCATCGACTTCGACAACATCAAGTACTTCGTGCGGTCCACCGAGAAGCAGGCCGAGTCCTGGGAGGACCTGCCGGAGGACATCAAGAACACGTACGACAAGCTCGGCATCCCGGAGGCGGAGAAGCAGCGCCTCGTCGCCGGTGTCGCCGCCCAGTACGAGTCCGAGGTCGTCTACCACCAGATCCGCGAGGACCTGGAGGAGCAGGGCGTCATCTTCGTCGACACCGACACCGCGCTGAAGGAGCACGAGGAGCTCTTCAAGGAGTACTTCGGCACCGTCATCCCGGTCGGCGACAACAAGTTCGCCTCCCTGAACACGGCCGTCTGGTCCGGCGGCTCCTTCATCTACGTGCCGAAGGGCGTGCACGTCGAGATCCCGCTCCAGGCCTACTTCCGCATCAACACGGAGAACATGGGCCAGTTCGAGCGGACGCTGATCATCGTCGACGAGGACGCCTACGTCCACTACGTCGAGGGCTGCACCGCGCCGATCTACTCCTCGGACTCCCTGCACTCCGCGGTCGTCGAGATCATCGTGAAGAAGGGCGGCCGCTGCCGCTACACGACCATCCAGAACTGGTCGAACAACGTCTACAACCTGGTGACCAAGCGCGCCGTCGCCTACGAGGGCGCCACCATGGAGTGGGTCGACGGCAACATCGGCTCCAAGGTCACCATGAAGTACCCGGCCGTCTACCTCATGGGCGAGCACGCCAAGGGCGAGACCCTGTCCATCGCCTTCGCGGGCGAGGGCCAGCACCAGGACGCCGGCGCCAAGATGGTCCACATGGCCCCGAACACCTCCTCCAACATCGTCTCCAAGTCGGTGGCGCGAGGCGGCGGCCGCACCTCCTACCGCGGTCTCATCGAGATCGGCGAGGGTGCCCCGGGCGCCAAGTCCAACGTCCTCTGCGACGCGCTGCTCGTCGACACGATCTCCCGCTCCGACACGTACCCCTACGTGGACGTGCGCGAGGACGACGTCTCCATGGGCCACGAGGCCACCGTCTCCAAGGTCTCCGAGGACCAGCTCTTCTACCTGATGAGCCGCGGCCTCACCGAGTTCGAGGCCATGGCGATGATCGTCCGCGGCTTCGTCGAGCCCATCGCCAAGGAGCTCCCCATGGAGTACGCCCTGGAGCTCAACCGGCTGATCGAGCTGCAGATGGAAGGCGCGGTCGGCTAAGGCCGCCCCGCCCCGCAGCGACCGACTTTTCTTTACGTACGCAGGAAGAGAGCAACACGACAGCCATGGCTGAGGCTCAGAACATCCCGGCGGGCTCCACCACCGCCGGCTCGATCGCGGTGGCCGCCGAGTCCACCGTCGCCACGCGCATGAGCGCGCCCCCGTCCTTCGACGTCGCGGACTTCCCCGTCCCGCACGGCCGCGAGGAGGAGTGGCGGTTCACCCCGCTGGCGCGACTGCGCGGCCTCCACGACGGCACCGCCGTCGCCTCCGGCGAGGGCGTCAAGGTCGAGGTCGAGGCCCCCGAGGGCGTCACCGTGGAGACCGTCGGCCGCGACGACGAGCGCCTCGGCAAGGCCGGCACGCCCGTCGACCGCGTCGCCGCCCAGGCGTACTCCTCCTTCGAGAAGGCCGGCGTCATCACCGTCGCCAAGGAGGCGGTGCTCACCGAGCCGATCCGCATCTCCGTGCACGGCCAGGGCGGCGTCGCCTTCGGCCACCAGGTGATCGAGCTCGGCGCCTTCGCCGAGGCCGTCGTGGTCCTCGACCACACCGGTGACGCCGTGCTCGCCGCCAACGTGGACTACGTCCTCGGCGACGGAGCCAAGCTGACGGTCGTCTCCGTCCAGGACTGGGACGAGAACGCCGTCCACGTCGCCCAGCACAACGCGCTGGTCGGCCGCGACGCCTCCTTCAAGTCGGTCGTCGTCACCTTCGGCGGCGACGTCGTCCGCATCCACCCGCGCGTGCGGTACGCGGCCCCCGGCGGCGAGGCCGAGCTCTTCGGCCTGTACTTCACCGATGCCGGCCAGCACCAGGAGCACCGCCTCCTGGTCGACCACAACACCCCGCACTGCAAGTCCAACGTGGCCTACAAGGGCGCGCTGCAGGGCCAGGACGCGCACGCCGTCTGGATCGGCGACGTGCTCATCCAGGCCGCGGCCGAGGGCACCGACACGTACGAGCTCAACCGGAACCTGGTCCTCACGGACGGCGCCCGGGTCGACTCCGTGCCGAACCTGGAGATCGAGACCGGCGAGATCGCCGGCGCCGGTCACGCCTCGGCCACCGGCCGCTTCGACGACGAGCAGCTCTTCTACCTGATGGCCCGCGGCATCCCGGAGGCCGAGGCCCGCCGCCTCGTCGTCCGCGGCTTCTTCGCGGAGCTCGTCCAGCAGATCGGTCTGCCGGACGTCCAGGAGCGCCTCCTCGCCAAGATCGAGGCCGAGCTGGAGGCCTCCGTCTGATGGCCTTCGTCCGAGTCTGCGCGCTGAGCGAGCTGGAGGCCGACACCCCGAAGCGGGTCGAGGTCGACGGCACGCCGGTGTCCGTCGTGCACACCGAGGGCGAGGTGTTCGCGATCAACGACATCTGCTCGCACGCGAACGTCTCCCTCTCGGAGGGCGAGGTCGAGGACTGCGCGATCGAGTGCTGGCTGCACGGCTCCAGCTTCGACCTGCGCACCGGCAAGCCCTCCGGCCTTCCCGCGACGCGCCCCGTCCCCGTATACCCCGTCAAGATCGAAGGGGACGATGTGCTCGTCTCCGTCACCCAGGAGTCCTGAGTCACCCATGGCTACGCTTGAAATCCACGACCTGCACGTCTCCGTCGAGGCGGAGAACGGCCCCCGCGAGATCCTCAAGGGCGTCGACCTGACCATCAAGCAGGGCGAGACGCACGCCGTCATGGGCCCCAACGGCTCCGGCAAGTCGACCCTGGCGTACTCCCTCGCCGGGCACCCGAAGTACACCGTCACCGGCGGCACCGTCACCCTCGACGGTGAGGACGTCCTGGAGATGTCGGTCGACGAGCGCGCCCGCGCCGGCGTCTTCCTCGCCATGCAGTACCCGGTCGAGGTCCCCGGCGTCTCGGTCTCCAACTTCCTGCGCACCTCCGCCACCGCCGTCCGCGGCGAGGCGCCCAAGCTGCGCACCTGGGTGAAGGAGGTCAAGTCCGCGATGGAGCAGCTCCAGATGGACCCGGCCTTCGCCGAGCGCAACGTGAACGAGGGCTTCTCCGGCGGTGAGAAGAAGCGCCACGAGATCCTCCAGCTGGAGCTCCTCAAGCCGAAGATCGCGATCCTCGACGAGACCGACTCCGGCCTCGACGTCGACGCCCTGCGCATCGTCTCCGAGGGCGTCAACCGCGTCCGCGAGACCGGTGAGGTCGGCACCCTGCTGATCACCCACTACACGCGCATCCTGCGCTACATCAAGCCCGACTTCGTGCACGTGTTCGCGAACGGCCGCATCGTCGAGTCCGGCGGCGCCGAGCTCGCCGACCAGCTGGAGAACGAGGGCTACGACAAGTACGTGAAGGGTGGCGCATCCGCGTGACTTCCGCCCATCAGGGGCTGACCGGCCTCCTCGACACCGAGGCGATCCGCAAGGACTTCCCGCTCCTGGATCGCGTGGTCCACGACGGCAAGAAGATCGTGTACCTCGACTCCGCGGCGACCTCGCAGAAGCCGCGGCAGGTCCTCGACGCGCTCAACCAGTACTACGAGCGTCACAACGCCAACGTCCACCGCGGCGTCTACACGGTCGCCGAGGAGGCGACGGCGCTGTACGAAGGCGCCCGTGACAAGATCGCGGCCTTCATCAACGCGCCGAGCCGCGACGAGGTGATCTTCACCAAGAACGCCTCCGAGTCGCTCAACCTCGTGGCCAACATGCTGGGCTGGGCCGACGAGCCCTACCGCGTGGACCACGAGACCGAGATCGCGATCACGGAGATGGAGCACCACTCCAACATCGTGCCGTGGCAGCTGCTCTCGCAGCGCACGGGCGCGAAGCTGAAGTGGTTCGGCCTCACCGACGACGGCCGTCTCGACCTCTCGAACATCGAGGAGGTCATCACCGAGAAGACCAAGATCGTCTCGTTCACGCTGGTCTCGAACCTGCTCGGCACGATCAACCCGGTGGAGACGATCATCCGCCGCGCCCAGGAGGTCGGTGCGCTCGTCTGCATCGACGCCTCCCAGGCGGCCCCGCACATGGTCCTGGACGTGCAGGCGCTCCAGGCCGACTTCGTGGCCTTCACCGGCCACAAGATGTGCGGCCCGACCGGCATCGGCGTGCTGTGGGGACGGCAGGAGCTCCTGGAGGACCTCCCGCCCTTCCTCGGCGGCGGCGAGATGATCGAGACCGTCTCGATGCACTCCTCGACGTACGCGCCGGCCCCGCACAAGTTCGAGGCGGGTACGCCCCCGATCGCCCAGGCCGTCGGCCTCGGCGCGGCCGTGGACTACCTGTCGGCGATCGGCATGGAGAACATCGCGCGCCACGAGCACGCGATCACCGAGTACGCCGTCCGGCGCCTCCAGGAGGTTCCCGACCTGCGGATCATCGGTCCCACCACGGCCGAGGACCGCGGCGCGGCGATCTCCTTCACCCTGGGCGACATCCACCCGCACGACGTGGGCCAGGTCCTCGACGAGCAGGGCATCGCGGTCCGGGTCGGCCACCACTGCGCGCGGCCG
Organism: Streptomyces nymphaeiformis; assembly: GCF_014203895.1. Taxonomy (GTDB): domain Bacteria; phylum Actinomycetota; class Actinomycetes; order Streptomycetales; family Streptomycetaceae; genus Streptomyces; species Streptomyces nymphaeiformis. The sequence goes on from NZ_JACHJY010000001.1 coordinate 1,225,828, forward strand.
GTCTGCCTGCGGTACGGAATTCCTGCGACCACGCGGGCGTCGTTCTATCTGTACTCCACCCCGGCCGAGGTCGACGCCCTGGTCGAGGGTCTGGAGCACGTCCGGAACTTCTTCGGCTAGGGGACACCTCGTGAAGCTGGATTCGATGTACCAGGACGTCATCCTGGACCACTACAAGCACCCGCACGGGCGCGGTCTTCGGGACGGCGACGCCGAGGTGCACCACGTCAACCCGACGTGCGGCGACGAGATCACGCTTCGCGTGAAGTACGACGGCTCGCGCATCGAGGACGTGTCGTACGAGGGCCAGGGCTGCTCCATCAGCCAGGCCTCGGCGTCCGTCCTCAACGAGCTGCTCGTCGGCAAGGAGCTGGCCGAGGCGCAGAAGATCCAGGGCACCTTCCTGGAGCTGATGCAGTCCAAGGGCCAGATCGAGCCGGACGAGGCGATGGAGGAGGTCCTGGAGGACGCGGTCGCGTTCGCCGGGGTCTCCAAGTACCCGGCCCGTGTGAAGTGCGCGCTGCTCAGCTGGATGGCGTGGAAGGACGCGACCGCCCAGGCGCTGGGCGACGCGGAGAGGAAGTCGGCATGACCGAGAACGCCGAGGCCACGATGAAGCCGGCCTCCGAGGAAGAAGTCCGTGAGGCGCTGTACGACGTCGTCGACCCCGAGCTGGGGATCGACGTCGTCAACCTGGGCCTGATCTACGGCATCCACATCGACGACTCGAACGTCGCGACGCTGGACATGACCCTGACGTCGGCGGCCTGTCCGCTGACCGATGTGATCGAGGACCAGGCGAAGTCCGCGACGGACGGCATCGTCAACGAGCTGAAGATCAACTGGGTCTGGATGCCCCCGTGGGGCCCGGACAAGATCACGGACGACGGCCGCGAGCAGCTCCGCGCGCTCGGCTTCAACGTCTGATCCGTACGCGTACGTGAGAACGGCCGTGCCCTTCGGGGCGCGGCCGTTCTCACGTTCTCAGAACAGACCCGCCGCGCGGGCCAGCTCCGGGGCCAGGTTCTCCTTGCGGATGCGCTGGTCGACGTAGAGCAGACCGGTGACGATCGGCGGGAAGAGCGAGACGACCGCCTGGACGACCATCTGGCCGACGACCAGGAAGCCGATGAGGACCGCGAAGGAGGCGATCAGGGCGCCCTTGTCGTCACCGGAGAAGTCGACGGCCGAGAGCGGGGCCGAGACGAGGAGCGAGAGCGCCTGCTGGATCAGCCCGCTCACCACGGAGGCCATCAGACCGGCCACGAGCAGGCAGCCGAACACGCGCCACCACGAGCCGCGGACCAGGGACGAGGAGCGGCGCATCGAGGCGAAGGCGCCCTGCCCCTCCATCACCGCCGCCGCCTGGGCCAGGCTGAACTTCACCCAGATCCACAGCGCGAGCGGGGCGATGAGCAGGGCCGTGCCGATGGCGAGCAGGGGGACGAGCAGCAGGCCGGTCACCGGGGTGCCCGTGGAGTCGTCCGCGGCCACGAGCGTCGCCACGACCATCCAGACGAAGGCCACGACGAACAGCGCCAGCGGGATCACCAGGGCGAGGCCCGTCAGCACCACCGTGCCCAGGACGGCCGGCATCCGGGACCAGGAGCGGCGCCAGACCGCGCGGAAGGTCGTGGGCCGGCCGAGGACCGCCTCCTGGACCACGGCCGGGCAGGCCGCCGCCGTCACGGCGCTCGCGCAGACCATCGCGACCATGGCGACGAGCCAGACGCAGACGAACGCGATGATCAGCGCCCGGACGTCGTCCGACCGGGGGTCCTGGCCGTCCGGCAGGTCGAACACCTCGGGCAGGAGGTCGCCGACGGCGGCGTACGCGATGCCGAGCGCCGCCCCGACGACGAGCAGCGCGCCGCCGTAGACCGCCCCCGTCACCCCGAGCAGCTGCTTCCAGTAGCGGCCGAGGGTCGCGAAGGCGCCGGACAGGATCGTGCCGAAGCCGAGCGGCGCCAGGGGTATCACGCCGGGTTGCGGCGGTGGGGGCGGCGGCGGATAGCCGTAGCCGTACGGCGGACCCGGCGGGCCTGGGGGATACGTCATGCGGGACACCGTATCGGTGGCTGACATGTACACCCGTACGCCCTGCTGTGTACGCTCGTACACATGGGTTACGGACTGCTCGCGGGCGCCATCGCGGCGGAGATATTCGCCACCACCTCGATGAAGTACAGCGAGGGCTTCAGCAGGCTCTGGCCCTCCCTCCTCACCGGCGTCGGCTACGTCGTCTCCTTCGCGCTCCTCGCCCAGGCGCTCAAGACGCTCCAGATCGGCACCGCCTACGCCATCTGGTCCGGAGTCGGCACCGCCGTCGTCGCCCTCATCGGCTACCTCCTGCTCGGCGAGAGCCTGAGCGTCGCCAAGATCGCCGGCATCGCCCTCATCATCGCCGGCGTCGTCGTCCTCAACCTCGGCGGAGCGCACTGATGGCACGCACCCGCAGACACGACCCCGACCGGCGCGAGCGGATCGTCGACGCCGCCCTCGCCGTCGTCGGCCGCGCCGGGATCGCCGGCCTCAGCCACCGCACGGTGGCCGCCGAGGCCGACGTGCCGCTCGGCTCCACCACGTACCACTTCGCCTCCCTCGACGAACTCCTCGTCGCCGCGCTCCACCGGGTCAACGGCACCTTCGGTGCCCGCCTCCGGCAGGGACCCGAGATCGCCGCACCCGACCTGGCCGCCGGCCTGGCCGCGCTCATGGGGGAGTGGCTGTCCGCCGAACGCACCGGCGTGGAGCTGGAGTACGAGCTCTACCTCGCCGCCCTGCGCCGCCCCGCCCTGCGCCCCGTCGCCGCCGAGTGGGCCGACGAGGTGGTCTCCGCCCTCGCCCCGCGCACCGGACCCGTCACCGCCCGCGCCCTGGTCGCCCTCATGGACGGCATCAGCCTCCAGGTGCTGCTCACGGGCGTCCCGTACGACGAGGGGTACGCCCGGGAGATGCTGGCCCGGATCCTGAACGAAGACCCGAAACGGCAGGCCGGGACCTCGTCGGAACCGCCCACGCGGCCGACCGACACCTGAGACCGGTTGGCCCGCGCCGGGGCCCGCCCGTTAGGTTTTCCGTCATGACCACTGCTCCTCGCACCACCGGCGCCGTCGCCGCCGGCCTCGCCACCATCGCCGGCGACGGCACCGTTCTCGACACCTGGTTCCCCGCCCCCGAGCTGACCGACGCCCCCGGCCCCGCCGGCACCGAGCGCCTCGGCCCCGACGAGGCCGTCAACGCCCTCGGCGAAGGCGCCGCCAAGGCCCTCGGCGTGGACGCCCGCCGCGGCGTCGAGGTGGTCGCCGTCCGCACCGTCATCGCCTCGCTCGACGAGAAGCCGCTCGACGCCCACGACGCCTACCTGCGCCTCCACCTGCTGAGCCACCGGCTGGTCAAGCCGCACGGCCAGAGCCTGGACGGCGTCTTCGGCCTGCTCGCCAACGTCGCCTGGACCTCGCTCGGCCCGGTCGCCGTCGACGACGTCGAGAAGGTCCGGCTCAACGCCCGCGCCGAGGGCCTGCACCTCCAGGTCACCTCGATCGACAAGTTCCCGCGCATGACCGACTACGTCGTGCCCGCCGGCGTCCGCATCGCCGACGCCGACCGCGTCCGCCTCGGTGCCCACCTCGCCGCCGGCACCACCGTCATGCACGAGGGCTTCGTCAACTTCAACGCCGGCACCCTCGGCACCTCCATGGTCGAGGGCCGCATCTCCGCCGGCGTCGTCGTCGGCAACGGCTCCGACATCGGCGGCGGCGCCTCCACCATGGGCACCCTCTCGGGCGGCGGCAACGTCGTCATCTCGATCGGTGAGCGCTGCCTCATCGGCGCCGAGGCGGGCGTCGGCATCGCGCTGGGCGACGAGGTCGTCGTGGAGGCCGGTCTGTACGTCACCGCCGGCACCCGGGTCACCATGCCCGACGGCCAGGTCGTGAAGGCCCGCGAGCTCTCCGGCGCCTCGAACATCCTCTTCCGCCGCAACTCGGTCACCGGTGCCGTCGAGGCCCGCCCGAACAACGCGGTCTGGGGCGGGCTGAACGACATCCTGCACAGCCACAACTGATCAGGCGTCCAGCAGCGCCCCGTGCGCCGCGCGCAGCCCGTCGGCCGCCTCCCGGCCGGCGGGCTGCAGCGGTTCGCGCACCGGACCGCCGAGGATCGCCTTCACGGTCACCGTGCCCGGCAGGCCCGAGGCCATCATCAGCTCGACCAGCGGCAGGAGTTCGGCGTTGAGGCGGGCCGCGCGCGTGGTGTCGCCCGCGTCGAAGGCGTCCAGGACCGCGCGCGTCCGACGCGGCGCCACGTTCGCCACCGTACTGACGTATCCGGCGCCGCCCACCGCGTACAGCGGCAGGTTCGACTCCTCGCTGCCCGAGTAGTACGCGAGCCCCGTCTCCGCGATCAGCCGGGCCGAGCCGAGCAGGTCGTTCGCGCAGTCCTTCACCGCCACGATCCGCGGGTGCCGGGCGAGCCGCCGCATCGTCGCGGGCTCGACCCGGGTGCCGGTGCGGCCCGGGATGTCGTAGACCATCACCGGCAGCCCGGTCGCGTCCGCGACCTTCAGGAAGTGCGCCTCGACGGCCTCCTGCGGGGGACGGCTGTAGTACGGGGTGACGACGAGCAGCCCGTCCGCCCCCGCCTCCTCGGCCTGCCGCGCCAGCTCCGCGGTGTGCCGGGTGTCGGCGGTGCCCACCCCCGCCAGGACCGAGGGGCCGGGGCCGACGGCCGCGCGGACGGCGCGGACGAGCGCGGACTTCTCGGCGTCGGTGGTGGTCGGGGACTCGCCCGTCGTGCCGTTGAGGACCAGGCCGTCGCAGCCCTCCGCGACGAGCCGGGCGGCGAGGTCCCCCGCCGCGTCCAGGTCGAGGGCGCCGTCGGCGGTGAACGGGGTGACCATCGCGCACAGGGCGCGCCCGAAGGGGCGTTCAGTGTTCATTCGAGAAGTCTGTGCGCCCATGACCGTGAAGGTCCACTTAGATCTTCTTGCTTCGAGGATTCAGTTTCCGTGAACGATGGCCGTCCGGCGCGACCTGCTGCCCGGCTAGAGGACCAGTTTGAAGCCGTCGTGGCTGCGCGCGAAGCCCAGCCGGGCGTAGAAGCGGTGGGCTTCCGTCCGCTGCTTGTTGCTGGTCAGCTGGACGAGCGCGCAGCCGCGCCCCTTCGCCCGCGCGACGGCCCGTTCCATCAGCTCCCGGCCGAGCCCGCCGCCGCGCCGGTCGGCCCTGATCCGGACCGCCTCGATCAGGGCCCGCTCGGCACCGCCCTTGCCGAGCCCCGGGATGTACGTGGCCTGGAGGCAGCCCAGGACGAGACCGCCGTCCACCAGGACCAGCATCTCGTTGCGCGGATCGGCCTCGATGTCCGCGAAGGCGCGCTCGTACGCCTCGGTGACGGGGACGGAGGCGGGGTCCACGACCCGGTCCTCGTCGGCGAGCAGGGCGAGGACGGAGGGCAGTTCGGCGCGGGTGGCGGGGCGAAGGATCATGTCGTGCAGTCTCCCACGGCGAACGCCCTTGACCTCAACCATGGTTGAGGGAGGAGGGTCGGGTCATCCGAACCGAGCAGGCAGCAGGAGGAGACCTTCCATGAACGCCGTCGCACGCCCCGATGCCCGTCCCGACCTCCACCGGCCCGGAGTCGGCGCCGTCCTCATCAGCACCTGGAGGGTCGGCACCCCCGAGCGCCAGTACGCCGCCGTCGAGGCCGTCCGGAAGGCCTGGGAGAGCCGCGCGTGGCCGGACCTCGGCCTGCTCTCGTACAGCGTCGCGATCGGGACCGACGGGGACACGCTGCTGCACTACTCGCAGTGGACCGAGGAGCAGGCCTACGAGGACTTCGTCCGCACCTACCGCGACGACCGGAACGCCGAGATCGACGCCGCCGTGCCCGGCATCGAGCGGGTGGAGCTCCGCCGCTACGCGCCGATCCACCGGTCCGCCGTCCGCGGCGGGACGGCCACGGGGGAGCTGCCCGGGATCGTCGTGGTGGCCGAGGCCGACTTCGACGGGTCCGTCGCCGGGCGCCGGGAGGCCTGGGTGGACAGCGTGTTCACCGCCCTGGACGAGGACGCGGCGACGGGGCGTACGACCGGCGGGTTCGACGCCCACTTCCACCTGTCCACCGACGGCGTCCGGGTCCTGAACTACGCCGAGTGGGAGAGCGAGCGGGCCCATGAGGAGTGGCTCGCGGACGACGCCGGGCAGAGCGAGGCCTGGAAGCGGGTGCATGACCACCCGGAGCTCGTGGGCGGCCGGGTGATGCGGTACACGCCCGCGCTCAGTCTGAGCGCGGGCGTGTGACGGGGCGGGCCGTCAGGGGCGGAAGCGCAGGACCTGCGGGTCGTGGTCGCTGTCCTGATCGGCGAACTCGGCGTTGATGTGCACGCTGTCGTACTCGAAGTGGTGCACGCCCGGGCTGGTCAGGATCTGGTCGAGGACCTGGCTGTTGCCCTGGTAGACGTACGAGTAGCGCTCGCTCTCCGGCAGCGACAGCATCGCCGGGCGGAGCGCGCCGCCGTCCGTCATCGCCTGCGTGGTGCCGGAGAACTCGAAGTCGTTCATGTCGCCGACCACGAGCACGTCCGCCTGCTTGTCGACGGCCTCGATGTCCTTGACGAAGGCGTTGACGGCCTGCGCCTGGAGCAGTCGCCTGGCGTCGGAGGAACGGTTCGGCGGCTGGTGGTGGGAGACGATCGACTCGTCCCCGCCCTTCGAGCTGAGGTGGTTCGCGACCACGATCACCGTGCGGCCGCGGAAGCGGAACTCGCCGGCGAGCGGCTTGCGGCTGCTCTCCCAGGCGGTGTTCGCCGGGTCGATGCGGCCGGGGGAGACGGTGAGGTGGGCGTCGCCCTTCTCGCCGGTGACCGCGACCGGGGTGGTGGCGTCGCCGCCCGCGCGGTCCACGAAGGACACCCGCGCGGGGTTGAAGAGGAAGACCTGACGGATGTTGCCGCCGGGCTCGCCGCCGTCCTTGCCGTCCTGCGGGTCGATCGAGCGCCACTCGTACGCCGGGCCGCCGGCCGCCACGATCGCGTCGGTGAACTTCTTCACCGTCTGGTCGGCGGCGACGGTGCCGTCGTTCTTGGCGCCGTTGTTGTCCTGGATCTCCTCCAGGGCGACGACGTCGGGCGAGGAGAGGTTCTCGACGACCGCCTTCGCGAGCGCGTCGAACTTCTCCTGCGGGTCGGTCGGGTCGAGGTTCTCGACGTTGTACGTGGCGACCGCGAGCTCGTTCTTGTGCTGGCGGTCCGTCACCTCGCGCTCCAGGCCGCCGTCCACGCGCTCGCCCAGCGTGCGGGCCACCAGCGTGTAGCCGCCGTACTGGTTGAAGTCGAGCGGGCCCTCGGTGGTGCCGTCCAGCCAGTCGCCGACGTTCGCCTTGGGGAAGGGCTGCTGGGAGACCGGGGCGAGCTGCTGGATCTGGAGCCGGCCGGTGTTCTGGGACTCGTACGAGCCGTAGACCGTGCCGCCGCGCTCGTTGTCGTTCTCCCAGGGCTTCACCGTCACCCAGAGCTCGGAGTACGGGTCGGTGGCGCCGACCACGCGCGAGGAGCCGATCTCGACGTTCATGCCCTCCAGGGACTCGTAGTGGTCCAGGGCGTACGTCTCGGGGTCCAGGGTCAGGCCGTTGATCGAGCCGCCCGCGGCGGGGTCGCCCTCGGGGGCGTACTCCTCGGGGACCGACTCGTCCGAGATCGTCACGGGGGCCGGGACCGGGTTGCCCTTCGAGAGGACCGTGACGACCGGCTTCGAGATCTGGGTCATCGACTGGTTGCCCGAGGTCAGGCCGCCGGGGACGTACTCGGTGACCGTGCCGTTGAGGCGGACCGCGTCGCCGACGGCGACGGTCGGGGCGGAGCTCGTGAAGACGAAGACGCCCTCGCTGGTGGCCGGGTTCGCGTCGGCTTCCGGATCCTGGATCCAGAATCCACGGGAGCCGTAGGTGCGGACGCCGGTGACGATGCCCGTGACGCCGGTGACCTGCTTGCCGACGAGGGGGGAGACGCGCGTCGTGCCCTGGATGTCGTGGATACGGACGCCGGCGGCGCCGTCCGTGGCGGCGGCCTCCGCGACGGTGCTCTCCGCGGCCGCGCTCGACGGACCCGCGAGCAGGCCGGCGGCGAGGGCGGAGGCGACGACGGCGGAGACCGCGGCGAATCTCGGTATGGACGAAGACATCAAGAGGCTCCGAAGGTGCTTGGAGGATCGGCAGATGAATCTACGCGCGTCAATCTCTTGTGAGAGGGCGGCACTTGTCAAGAGTCGACGGGGTGTACGAAGGCTGACGGCTCCGTGAACCGCCGGACGGGGTCCCGGATGCGTCTACCCTGAGGAGCTCGTCGAGCCCCTTTCGGCTCCACCCACGCACGCGTCGAGGAGACCCCCCACATGTCAGCGGAGCACCCCACCCTTCCCCCCGTTCGGCTGCGTGCGGACGCGGAGCTGGCGCGGGACGCCCTGGCCGCCCCCCTCCTCGCCCAGGCCGTACGGCTCGCCCGCTGGGCCGGCCCCGACACCCGGGTCGACGCGGGCGGCGAGCTCGTCGACGAGCAACTCCCCGAGGCCGCGGAGGTCCTGGGCCTCGGCGACGACGAGGACGGCGAGACCTGGGCCGGCGACGCCTGGCGGCTCGCCGTCGACACCGGGCTCGTCGCCGTCGAGGACGGCGAGGAGGGCGAGGACGCCGACCTCCCCGGCAAGGCCGGCCCCGGCGAGAACCTCGCGCTGGTCACGGGCGGTTCGCCCCAGGACGTCCTCGGCCTCTGGCTGGACGGCTTCGACGCCGTCTTCGCCGACGCCGTCGCCCCCGTCCTCGACGACCTGGACGCGCTCGTCGGCGAGGACGGCGAGATCGACTTCGACGCGCTCGACTGGGACCCCGAGGCGGAGGCCGACTTCCTGGAGGGCGTCCTCGGCAACCTCTACCTGCTGACCGTCAGCGAGGGCGGCGCCGGCGAAGGCCCCGTACCGCTGCCCGCGCTCGCCGCGTCGATGGTCGTCCCCGACGACATGGGCGAGCCCACCGACGACGTCCTGGAGCAGGTCTCGGACGCGATGATGCGGCTCGACGAGCAGTTCCGGCTGCTCGAACCGATCGGGCTCGTCGAGTACCAGCCCGTCGACGAGGCCCTCATGGCCGAGGAGGGCGAGGAGCCCGCGCCGCCCGTCGACGACGAGGACGTCACCCGCTACGGCATGGTCCGGCTCACCCCGCTCGGGCTCTACGGCGTCCGCGCCCGGATGCTGGAGGCCGGCGTCGACGCGCCCGCCGTCGGCGACCTGACGGAGAAGGGCGCCGACGTGCTCCTCACCGGGATCGCCGGCTACCCGGAGGCCGCGGCCCGCGAGGAGACCGCCGCGTGGCTGGCCGGGCGCGACGCGCTCGACGCGGCCCGCGAGCTGCTGCACGCCGCCCGGGGCGCCGACGCCGGCTCCCCGCTCCGCCGCCTCCACTGCCAGCAGACGCTCTCCCTCGTGGGCGCCGAGGCCGAGCCCGCCGTCCGGGAGGTCCTGGACGACGCGGAACTCGGCGGCCTCGCCCGGGTCTGGCTCGCGGAGCGCGGCGCGGCGGACGTGCCCGCACCGCCGGAGTCGATGATCTTCTGGCTGGCCATCGACACGATCGCGGCCCAGCTCGACTCGGACGGGGACCTGGAGGAGCTCCAGGAGCTCATCGAGGGCCTCACCGGCCGCCACAGCGGCTTCTTCGAGGCGGCCTGGCGCGTGGAGCACCCGGCGACGGCGGAGGTCCTGGAGGCGATGGGCCGCCTCCACCGCGACAAGGCTGCGGCGAAGGACGCCCGCAAGGCGGCCTTCAAGGCGAGGTCGCGCTCGGGGGCCTGAGCGGAGGCCTGGGCGGGTCCCGGAGGAATCCTCCGCGAGGGGCGGCCGAGGTGGTGTCCCGGGAGGGGGCGCCCGTACGGGCCCGGGTTCCGCGCGGCACCGCGCCCGGTGGTGTTCCCGTGGTGTTCAGGTGGAGTTCGTGGGCGCGCGGGAGGGTGGCCCGCGAGATCCGGCCACCACAGGGAGACGCCACCACCATGCCGCTGAACCGCAGAGAGTTCGCCAAGCAGTCCGCCGTCGCCGGTGCGGGGCTCGCCCTCACCGGTGTCGTCGGGGCTCTCGCCACCGCGCCCGAGGCGCTCGCCTCCGACGAGCCGGAGGCGTACGGGGCGGGCCACCGTCACGAGCCCGCGCTCGGGTACGGCCCGCTGGTCGCCGACCCCGACGGGATGCTCGCGCTGCCCGAGGGCTTCTCGTACCGCGTCATCACCCACAGCGGTGAGACCCGCCTCGAGTCCGGCGAGTTCACCCCCTCCAACCACGACGGCACCGCCGCCTTCGACGGGCCGCGCGGCACCACGTACCTGGTCAACAACCACGAGCTCAAGGGCCCCCGCGCCTCGTGGCCCCACCCCGTCCCGCTCGCCGAGGGCCTCGTCTACGACCCGGCCGCGGCCGGCGGCTGCACCGTCGTCGAGGTGCACCGCGACGGCACCGTCGCCGAGTGGGTCGGCCTCGCCGGCACCTCCACCAACTGCGCGGGCGGCCGCACCGCCTGGGGCACCTGGCTGACCGGCGAGGAGACCGAGGACCTGGCCGGCAAGAACGGCATGACCAAGGACCACGGCTACATCTTCGAGGTCGACCCGCACGACCGCCGCGCCAACCTCGCCCCGAAGCCGGTCAAGGCCTTCGGCCGGTACGCCCACGAGGCCGTCGTCGTCGACCCCAAGCGCGGCCACGCCTACCTCACCGAGGACGCCTCCGGCCCCAACGGACTGCTCTACCGCTGGGTGCCGCCGCAGGACTTCGAGCACGGCCGCGGCCGGCTCCGCGCCCTCGCCGACGACGCCGGCGCGCTCCAGGCCTTCAAGTGCATCGACTCCTCGGGCCGCTTCGTGGACGACCTGTCCCGCGCCACCCGGATCGGCACCGTCTACGGCGTCGACTGGATCGACGTCCCCGACCGCGACGCCCGCACCACCTCCGTCCGCAAGCAGTTCACGGACGGCCAGGTCACCCGTGCCCGCAAGCTGGAGGGCATGTGGTGGGGCGACGGCGGCGCGTACATCGTCTCCTCCTACGCGCGCGAGGAGAGCCCCGGCGCCGCGCACGACGGCCAGATCTGGTTCTACGACCCGAAGCGCCGCACCCTCACCCTCAAGGTGCTCCTCGGCGTGAACGCCACCCCGGACGAGGACGGCGCCTTCGACGGCCCCGACAACATCACCGTCTCCCCGTACGGCGGTCTCGTCATCGCCGAGGACGGCGAGGGCGTCCAGCACCTCTTCGGTGCCACCGACTCCGGCCGCACCTACCCCATCGCCCGCAACGACCTCAACGACAGCGAGTTCACCGGCGTGACGTTCTCGCCCGACGGCGACACGCTGTTCGCCAACATCCAGACCCCGGGCATCATGGTCGCGATCACCGGTCCCTGGCGCCGCCAGCCCCGTCGTTGAGGCTTGAACTGATCCCTGGTCAGGTCCATGGACTGACATCTAACATGTCAGTCCATGGACGCACTGCGGCCCGTGGGCCGGACCCTGCTGCGTGACCGGGCCTACGAGGCGCTGCGCGAGGCCATCGTGCGCGGCGACCTCGCCCCCGGTGTCCCGCTGAAGGACGCCGATCTCGCCGAACGGCTCGGGCTCTCGCGCGCACCCGTGCGCGAGGCCCTGGCCCGGCTCGGCGCCGAGGGACTCGTCGAGTCCAAGCCGCAGAGCTACACCCGGGTCACCCGGCCGGTCAGCCGGGTCGTCCGGGACGCCGCCTCGGTGGTGCGGGTGATGCACGAGCTCGCCGCCAGGACCGGGGTGCCGCTGCTCGGCCCCGAGGGCATCCGCACCATGCGCGAGGCCAACGAGCGCTTCGCGGCGGCCGTCCGCGCCTCCGACGTGGAGGCCGCGCTCGACGCCGACGACGAGCTCCACCAGGTCCTCGTCGTCGCCAGCGGCAACCACGCCGCCGCCGCGACGATCGCGCGCTACACCCCCCTGATCCGCCGCGTCGAGCGGCGGCTCTTCGGCGACGCCGGGAGCTGCGGATCGGCCGAACTGCACGCCCGGCTCATCGAGGCGTGCGCGGCGGGGGACGCGGAGGAGGCGGTGCGGGTCACCACGGAGATCTGGGCCGCGCTCGAACAGCTCGCGGACGACGCCATCGAGGTGGCCGAGGTCACGGGCATCTTCGCGGGACCGGCCCAGGGGGCCGGGGAGATCGCGGGTGGGAGGCCCCCCGGGAGCCACGAGCCCGGCACCGGGAAGCCCGTGCCCGGGGATCCTGTGCCCGGGAAGCCCGTGCCCGAGAGGCCCGTGCCCGAGAGGCTCGTGCCCGCGGAGCCTCCGGTTCCGTAGGGCCCCAGCGCGTCCAGGACAGTCGACCGTCGCCGCACCCACCGGGAGCCGCTTTGCCGATCAACGACTTCGACCGCTATCCGCTCCTCTTCGGACCCTCCCCGGTCCACCCGCTCGAACGGCTGACCCACCACCTCGGCGGCGCCGCCCTGTGGGCCAAGCGCGAGGACTGCAACTCCGGCGTCGCGTACGGCGGGAACAAGACCCGCAAGCTGGAGTACCTGGTCGCCGACGCGCTCGCCCAGGGCTGCGACACCCTCGTCTCCATCGGCGGCGTCCAGTCCAACCACACGCGCCAGGTCGCCGCCGTCGCCGCCCGCGCCGGCCTCAAGTGCGTCCTCGTGCAGGAGAGCTGGGTCGACTGGCCCGACTCCGTCTACGACAAGGTCGGGAACATCCTGATCAGCCGCCTCGCGGGCGCCGACGTGCGCCTGGTGAAGGCCGGATTCGGCATCGGCTTCAAGGAGAGCTGGGAGCAGGCCCTGCGCGAGGTCGAGGAGGGCGGCGGGAAGCCGTACGCGATCCCCGCGGGCGCCTCCGACCACCGGCTCGGCGGTCTCGGCTTCGCGAACTGGGCCTACGAGGTCGCCGAACAGGAGCGGGAGCTCGGCGTCCTCTTCGACACGGTCGTCGTCTGCTCGGTGACCGGCTCCACCCAGGCCGGCATGGTCGCGGGCTTCGCCGCGCTCGCCGAGGAGGGCGGCCCGGCCCGGCGGATCATCGGCATCGACGCCTCCGCGAAGCCCGTCCCGACGCACGAGCAGATCACCCGGATCGCCCGGGACACCGCCGCCCTCATCGGCGTCGAGCGCGAGGTGACGGCGGCCGACGTCGAGCTCGACGAGCGCTACCACGCCGGGGTGTACGGCATCCCGGACGAGACCACCCTCGACGCGATGCGGCTCGCCGCCCGCACCGAGGGCATGGTCACCGACCCCGTCTACGAGGGGAAGTCGATGGCGGGTCTGGTCGACCTGGTGGACCGGGGAGAGATCGGCCGGGACTCGACCGTGCTCTACGCCCACCTCGGCGGCCAGCCCGCCCTCAACGCCTACAGCGCCCTGTTCTGAGGCCTACAGCGCCTGGGCGGCCGGCTTGACCATGCCCCGGACGGTCCGCGACTTCACGAACTCGCCCATCGCCGTCATCTCCCACTCGCCGGAGAACTGCTTGATCAGCTTGGCCATCATCACGCCGGTCTGCGGCTCGGCCGTGGTCAGGTCGAAGCGGACCAGCTCCTCGCCCGTCGCCGCGTCGAGCAGCCGGCAGTAGGCCTTGGCGACCTCGGTGAACTTCTGGCCGGAGAAGGAGTTGACCGTGAAGACCAGCCCGGTGGCGTCGGCCGGGAGGCGGCCGAGGTCGACCGTGATCACCTCGTCGTCGCCCGCGCCCTCGCCGGTCAGGTTGTCGCCGGAGTGCTTGATCGAGCCGTTCAGGATGGACAGCTTGCCGAAGTAGCAGCTGTCCAGGTGGTTGCGCTGCGGGCCGTACGCGATGACGGAGGCGTCCAGGTCGATGTCCTTGCCCCGGTAGGCGGGCTCCCAGCCGAGGCCCATCTTGACCTGGGAGAGCAGCGGGCGGCCGCCCTTGACCAGGGACACCGTCTGGTTCTTCTGGAGGCTGACCCGGCCCTTGTCGAGGTTGATCTTGCCGGTGGAGACGGGGCCGGCGGCAGGGGCGGCGGCCGGGGCCGGGGGCACGGAGGCCGCGACGCGCGGGTCCACCGGGGCGGCGGGCGGCGCGGGCGGCACCGGCGGGGCGACGGGGGCTGCGGCGACGGGCGCGGGGGCCGGTGCGGCGGCGGGCTCGTCGTCCACCGAGACGCCGAAGTCGGTCGCGATGCCGGCGAGCCCGTTCGCGTACCCCTGGCCGACCGCGCGGGCCTTCCACGCGCCGTTCCGCAGGTAGATCTCGACGACCACGAGCGCCGTCTCCGTGGCCAGCTGCGGCGGCGTGAACGTGGCGATCACGGAGCCGTCGTCCGCGTTCCGGATCGTGGCCGTCGGCTCGATGCCCTGGAAGGTCTGGCCGGCGGCGTCCGGGCTCGCCGTGACGACGATCCGCTCGATGCCGGCGGGGAGGGCGCCGGTGTCCACCAGGATCGCGTCGGGCGCGGCCCCGCCGCCGGAGCGGTAGGTGACACCGGGCCCGGCCGGCTGGTTGTAGAAGATGAAGTCGTCGTCCGAGCGCACCTTGCCGTTGGCGCCGAGCAGCAGGCCCGAGACGTCGAGCCGCACGGGGGCGGCCACGTCCACCGCCACGCGCGCGGCGGTGAGAGGGATGTTCGAGCCGGGGGTCATAGCGGTCATGCCAGGGGTAACGATCAGGCCCCCTTTGCCGTTCCCTTACCGACGACCGGTTCGGCCACCCCGGTGACGGGGGCCATTCCCGGTCAGATCCGCCATAAGAATATTCTTTCGACCCATGGGAGAAGCGGGGGCCGCGGGCGGCGCGGGGACATCGGGCGGGAGCTCGTTCCGGACGGAGGACGTGGACGAGGCCCGCGAGGAGCTCGACGCGCGGTACTACGCGAACCGCATGGCCGTCGTCGACGGGGAGCGGCGCCCCTTCGCGGCCCGCTTCGACACCGTGGCGCTCGGGCCGCTGGTCATCGGCGACCTCAGCTGCGGCGCCGACGTGCGGATGAGCTTCGGCGAGCTCGGCGCGTACCACCTCAACGCACCCATGAGCGGAACGATGGAAATGCGCCAGGGCGGCAGCTCCCGGATCGTCGCCACGCCCGCCGAGGCGCTGCTCCTCGACCCGGCCGGCGACACCTTCCTCGACCGCTGGAGCGGGGACTGCCGGACCCTGTCCGTGAAGGTCGGCGCGGCCGAACTGCGCGACCGCCTCGAACAGCTGATGGGCCGTCCCCCGCGCGGCCCGCTCGTCTTCGCGCCCCGCCTGGACATCACGCGCGGCCCCGGCCTGAGCTGGGTGCGCTTCGCCCGTCAGGTCGCCGCCGAGGCGCTCGCCGGGGAGGGCCTCGCCACGCACGAGCTGGTCGCGAGGCCCCTCCAGGAGGCCCTGCTCAACGGGCTGCTCCTGGCCGCCGAGCACCCCTGGCGCGAGGCGCTCGCCCACCCGGGGGAACCGCGGCGCCCGGCCCCCGTCAAACGCGCCATGGACGCGGTGCGGGAGCGACCCGAGCACCCGTTCACGACCACCGAACTCGCGACCCTGGCCCGGGTGAGCGTGCGCCGCCTCCAGGAGTCCTTCCGCGAGTACGTGGGGATGTCACCGATGGCGTACGTGCGCGAGGTCCGGCTCGACCGGGTCCGCGAGGAGCTGCGGGCGGCCGCGCCGGACGAGGTGAGCGTGAGCGAGGTGGCCTGGCGCTGGGGCTTCGCCCACCAGGGCCGGTTCGCGGCCCACTACCGGGAGCGGTTCGGCGAGCCGCCGTCCCGGACGCTGAGGGCGAGCGCCTGACGGGTCGCTGGGCGGCCGTAGGGCGGGCGCCTGACCGGGGTCGGGGGCGGGGCGCATGAGCGACCACAGGAAGCGGGCGCCCGATCGGGAACGGAGCGCGAGCCCACCACCGGGAGGGGCGCACCGTGCGCTTCCGGGCCTGCATCGACCCGTCGCGCATTCCGGACAGGTGCCGCGTTCTGCGGCTCGCGATGATCTTCGGGCGGGCCTACGGTGAGCAGGTCCGGCGCGCAGTCCCGCGCCCGTGACCCGGGCCCCGGCCGGCTCCCCCGTATCAGTCCGGCCGGGTCCTGCGTACCTCCGTGCCCCGCGCTCAGTGCGGCCAGCGCGGCGCGTCCGCGCAGAACTGGCCGCCCACGTACAGGTCGTCGGGGCTGCCCTCGACCAGGGGGCCCTGCTCGGCGAGGATCTTCTCCGCGTACGCCTCCGCGTCGTCCTCCGGCGCGTACCCGAGCGCCCGGGCCGCGGAGAGGTCCCACCACGCGCGCGTGTTGGCGGACGAGCCGTACACGACCGTGTGGGCCACGTCCTGCGCGGTGAGCGAGGCGTGCACGAGACGGGCGCAGTCGGCGGGGCTCAGCCACGTCGAGAGCATCCGGGCCGAGGTGGGCTCCGGGGTGCAGGAGCCGATGCGCAGGGAGACGGTCTCGATCCCGTGCCGGTCCCAGTAGAGCTGGGCGAGGTCCTCGCCGAAGCACTTGGAGAGGCCGTAGAAGGTGTCGGGCCGGTGCGGGGTGCCGACCGGGACCGGCGGCTCGCCCTCGCGCGGGCGCCGGGTGAAGCCGACCGCGTGGTTGCTGGAGGCGAAGACCACGCGCCGGACGCCCTCCTCGCGGGCGGCCTCGTAGAGGTGGTGGGTGCCGGCGATGTTGACGGCCAGGATCTTCTCGAAGTCGGCCTCCAGGGAGATGCCCGCCAGGTGCACGATCGCGTCGACGCCCCGGGCCGCCTCGCGCAGCGCCGCCCGGTCCGCGAGGTCGGCGCGGACCGCGTCGGGAGCGCCCGGCACGGGGTTGACGTCCAGGAGGCGGAGCTCGTGGCCGTACGGGGGCAGCAGCTCCCGCATCATCGTGCCGACGGCTCCGGCGGCGCCGGTGAGCAGGACGGTGCGGGGTGCGGTCATGGGGCGGGTCTCCTCTGTCGAGCGGCGTGCGCGGGGGCGCTGTTCACCCCCGTGGGCACGCTAGGAAGGCGCCCGACGGAGCGTCAAGAACCTTGACGGAGGTGCGCAATCGCCTTGACCGGACCGGCCTAGGGAGCGTCCGGCAGCGCCGCGAGGAGGCGCTGGGCCGAGGCACGGGTGTCGGCGACGTGGGCGCGGGCCAGGGCCTCCGCACCGTCCTCGTCGCGGTCGCGGACCGCCTCGTACAGCCGCTCGTGCGCCCCGCACATCGGCTCGCCGTCCGCCTGCGCCGAGGTGAGCCGGAAGAGCCGGCGCAGCCGGGAGTCGAGCGGGGCCATCAGGTCCATCAGGAGCGGGTTCCCGGAGAGCTCGACGACGTGGCGGTGGAAGTCGGCGTTGAGCGAGACGGCCTCGCGCAGCCGCCCGGACTCCGCCGCCCTCCTCGCCCGCGCCAGGAGCCGCTCCAGGTCCCGCAGCTGCGCGGGGCTCGCGTGCCGGGCGGCGAGCCGCGCGGCCAGGCCCTCCAGGTTCTCCCGTACGTCGAAGAGGTGCTCGGCGTCCCGCGGGCCGAACTCCGCGACCACCGAACCCCGGCGCGGCTGCACCGAGAGGAAGCCCTCCGACTCCAGGCGCTGCATCGCCTCGCGCACCGGCACCCGGGAGACCCGCAGCTCGTCGGCTATCTCCCGCTCGACGAGCCGCAGCCCCGCCGGGTAGTCGCCCTCGATGATCCGCTCGCGCAGCTCCACGTACACCCGCTCCCGCAGGGACGGGTGGGTGTCCCCGATGGCGGTGCTGCGGGCGGCGGGACGGGGGGTGGTCATCGGGAGGGCTCCAGTCGGGAGGTGCGGCGGAGACGGTGCTTCCCCGATCTTCGCAGACCGGTTCGGGAGGGGCTCGAAGTGAGGGCCCGCACACCATTGCCTGGTATTCGGTATACCAGCTACGTTGGCGCCGCGCCGCGATCACCAGGGGGATCCCGGCGTGCCCCCTGCGACTCGTACGTACCTTTCGCCAAGGAGACACCATGAGCGAGGCCTCCGCCCCGCCCGGGCCCACCGCCCTCCTCGGGGCCGCCCTCCCCGACGGCCGCACCGCCGACGTCCACCTCGAGGACGGCCGGGTGAGCGCCGTCGAGCCGCACGTACCGGGCCGTCCGGCCCTGCCCGGCGCGCTCGACCTCGGCGGCGCGCTGCTGCTGCCCGCCCTCGTCGACGGCCACGCCCACCTCGACAAGACGCTCCTCGGCGCCCCCTGGCGCCCGCACCGGGCCACCGCCACCCTGCAGGAGCAGATCGAGTCCGAGCGCGAGTCCCGCCGCACCGAGGAGGTGCCCGTCGCCGAACGGGCCGCCGCGCTCGCCCGCCGCATGGTCTCCCTCGGCACCGGACACGTCCGCTCCCACGTCGACGTCGACCCCGACACCGGCCTCGACCACCTGCACGCCCTCCTCGGCGTCCGCGAGGAGTTCCGCGACCGGCTCGGCATCCAGCTCGTCGCCTTCCCGCAGTCCGGGGTCGTCGCCGCGCCCGGCGTCGCCGACCTCCTCGACGCGGCCCTCGCCGACGGCGCCGACCTCGTCGGCGGCCTCGACCCCGTCGGCTTCGACGGCGACGCGGCCGGCCAGCTCGACCTCGTCTTCGGCCTCGCCGAGCGCCACGGCAAGGGCATCGACCTGCACCTCCACGACGGCGGCGAGACCGGCACCGCCCAGCTGCGGGACATCGCCGCCCGCACCGCCGCCCTCGGCCTCGGCGGCAAGGTCGCCGTCAGCCACGCCTACGCCCTCGGTGACGTCGACGACGGCGACCTCGACCGCACCGCCACCGCCCTCGCCGCCGCCGGCGTCGCGATCATGACCAACGGCCCGAGCGGCCCCGTGCCGCCCGTCCTCCGGCTGCGCGAGCACGGCGTCCGGGTCTTCGCCGGCTCCGACAACATCCGCGACACCTGGTGGCCCTACGGCACCGCCGACATGCTCGAACGCGCCACGATCATCGGCCTCAGGACCGGTCTCATGACCGACCCCGAACTGTCCGTCGCCGCCTCCCTCGTCACCGGCGAGGCCGCCGCCGCGCTCGGCCTCGTCGACTACGGCCTCGCCCCCGGCGCCCGCGCCGACCTCGTCGCGGTCGCCGCCGGCTCCGTCGCGGAGGCCGTCGCCGCCCACCCCCGCCGGCTGCTCGTCCTGCACGCCGGGAAGGTCGTCGGTCCCTTCGCCGACGACGACTACCCGGCGCTCGTCCCGTCCGCGTCCGGCCCGTCCGCGCTCGTCCCGTCCGCCGGAGGAGCCGCGTGAACACCGACACCGCATCCCGTACGGCTCCGAAGGCCCCGGAGACGGCGGGCCGTCTCGCCGCCGGCCGGATCGGCACCTTCGACCTCGTCTTCTTCGTCGTGGCCGCCGCCGCGCCGCTCACCGTCCTCGCCGGCGTCGCCCCCTTCGCCATCGGCATCGGCGGCCCCGGCGCCCCGCTCGCCTACCTCGTCTCCGGCGTCCTGCTCGCCCTCTTCGCCGCCGGGTTCACCGCGATGAGCCTGCACGTCCGCAACGCCGGCGCCTTCTACGCGTACGTCGCCCGCGGCCTCGGCGTCGGCACCGCCTACGTCGCCGTCGTCTCGTACAACCTCGTCACCCCCGGAGTCGCCGCCGCCTTCGGCTACTTCGCCGCCGGATCGGTCCGCGACGCCACCGGCGCCGACGTGCCCTGGTGGCTGCTCTCCGGACTCTGCGTCCTCGCCGTCGGCGTGCTCGGCTGGCTGAAGGTCACGCTCAGCGCCAAGGTCCTCGGCATCGCCCTCGTCCTGGAGGTCCTCTCGCTCGTCGTCATGGACGGCGGCATCCTCGGCGAGCGCGGCACCGCCGCCCTCGACACCGCCTCCTTCGCCCCCTCCACCCTCGCCGCCGGCGGCGTCGCGGGCATGTTCGTCCTGGTCATCGGCGCCTTCACCGGCTTCGAGGCCACCGCGATCTTCGCCGAGGAGGTACGCGAACCCCGCAGGACCGTGCCCCGCGCCACCTTCATCGCGATCGGCTTCCTCGCCGTCTTCTACTCCCTCGGCTGCTGGCTGATCATGGGCGCGTTCGGCACCGACCGGGCCGTCGAGCTCGCCCGCACGGCCGACGGACCCGAACTCACCTTCAAGGCCGCCGAACTGTACGCGGGGCCCTGGCTGGCGGACGCCATGCACGGCCTCATCATCGTCAGCGCCTTCGCCGCCACGCTCGCCTTCCACAACGCCGGAGCCCGCTACCTCTACGCCCTCGGCCGCGAAGGCCTGCTGCCCCGCCGCCTCGGCGCGGTCTCCGGCAGGCACGGCTCGCCCGGCGGCGCCGTCGTCGCCCAGACCGGCTTCAACCTGGCCGTCGTCGCCGTCGGGGCGCTCCTCGCCGCCGACCCGTACGGCGAGGTCTTCCTGTGGACCAACAGCGTCGGCGTCCTCGGCATCATGGGCATGCAGGCCCTCGCCGCGCTCGCCGTCTGGGCCTACTTCCGGCGCGACCGGATGGGCCTCTCGGCCGCCCGCGTCGTCTGGGCGCCGCTCGTCTCCTGCGCCGGCCTCGCCCTGCTGACCGTCCTGGCCGTGGTCCACTTCGACCTGCTCACCGGCCGCACCGGCGCCGTGAACACGGCCCTCCTGGTGCCGCTGCCGGTGGTCCTCGTGGCCGGCCTGCTCGTGGCCCGGCGCATCCGCCGCACGGACCCCGAGCGGTACGCCTCCCTCACGACGGTGGACGTGGAGCGGGACTGACCGGGTGCGCGTACGGGGCGGGGGCCGCCCCCCGCCCCGTACGCCCGGCCGTGCTGCTCAGACCAGGCGGCCGTCCCGGGCCACCACCCGGCCCGCGCGGACCACCAGGTCACGGCGCGGCACGTCCACCACCGCCTGCGGCAGGCACTCGCCGTCCATCAGCATGAAGTCGGCGGGCGAGCCCGGCCGGAGGTCCGCCTCCGGCAGGCCGAGCAGCTCCGCGCCCCCGTCGGCCGCGACCCGGAAGCAGGCCTCCAGCTCCTCGTCGAGCCGGGCGTCCAGGGCCCACGCGGCCAGCCAGGCGCGGTGCAGCATGTCCGCGTCGCCGAACGGGCTCCAGCTGTCCCGGACCCCGTCCGAGCCGAGACCGACCGTCACCCCGCGCTCCGCGAGCCGCGCGAACGGCAGGATCGTCGTCACGGACAGCGCGACCGTGGTGAGCGAGATCCCCGCCTCCGCGAGCAGGTCGGCCGTCTCGTCGAGCTCCCTGCCGGAGAGGGCGGCGACCGCGAAGGCGTGCCCCACGTTCACCCGGCCCTGCAGGCCGAGGGCCCGGGTGCGGGCGGCGATGTCCCGCAGCGGCGCGAGGCCCTGCTCGCCCCGGTCGTGGAGGTGGATGTCGAGCCCGAGCCCGTGCTTCTCGGCCAGCCCGAAGACCGTGCTGAGCTGGTCGCCGTTGTCGCCCTCCCGACCGCCGTCCGCGTCGAAGCCCGCCGGGTCGATGCCGCCGATGTGCGTGACGAGCCCGCTCGCGGCCGCCTCCGCCAGGAGCTCGGCCACCCCCGGCGTCCGGACCACCCCGTGCTGCGGGAACGCGACCAGCTCGACGTCCACGATCCCGGCGAGCTTCCGGGCCGCCTCGGCGACCCCCTCGATGCCGGAGAGCCCGTAGGCCGGGGCCACGTCCGCGTGGGCGCGCATCGCCCGGGTGCCCCGGGCGGCGGCGTGCGACATGAGCCGCAGCGCCCGCTCGCCCACCGGGGTCGGCAGGGCGCGGGCCAGCTCCACGTCACCGGCGACGTACTCGGCGATGCCGTGCGCGGGGCGGCGGCTGTGCCAGGGCTCGCCCCAGGAGGTCTTGTCGGGGTGGATGTGGGCGTCCACGAGGGTGGGGAGGGCCAGGCGGCCGGCGCCGTCGATCCGTTCCACCTCGGCGCCCGGGGGGATCTCCGCGACCAGTTCGCCGTCCACGGCGATCAGGTCGCGGGGCTGCTCCCCGAAGGGGCGGACGTTGTGGAAGACGGTGACGGTCACGGGGGCGCTCCTTGGGTGCGGGGTCAGCTGATGCCCCATTTGGTATACCACGGGTCCTGGGGGTGTACCCGTGGTGCGGGCCCACCATGCTCACCAGGCCAGGTCCTCCAAGGCGTCCAGGTCCGGTACCACCATCGCCACCGGTTCCGAGCCGTCTGCTCCCACCCTCAGTTCCGCCCAGATCGTCTTGCCGCGTCTGGCATACCGGGTGCCCCAGCGCTCCGCGTACTGGGCGACCAGGTAGAGGCCGCGGCCGCCCTCGTCCGTCGTCGCCGCGTGGCGCAGGTGCGGGGAGGTGCTGCTGCCGTCCGAGACCTCGCAGATCAGGGTCCGGTCGTGGAGGAGCCGTACGCGTACCGGATCCGCCCCGTACCGCACCGCGTTCGTGATCAGCTCGCTGAGGATCAGCTCCGCCGTGAACGCGAGCCCGTCGAGCCCCCACTCCGACAGCTTCGCCGCCGCCGCGTTCCGCACCGGCGACACCGCCGACGGGTCCCGGGGCACCTCCCACTCGGCGATCCGGCCCCGGTCGAGCAGCCGGGTCTGCGCCACGAGCAGCGCGATGTCGTCGCGCGGCGTCGGGGACAGCAGCGTCGCGAGCACGTCCGCGCAGGTCTGCTCCGGGCTCCGGTCCGCCCGGGACAGCGTCGACCTCAGCAGCCCGAGGCTCGTGTCGATGTCCCGCCCGTGGTCCTCCAGGAGCCCGTCCGTGAACAGGACCAGCTTGCTGCCCTCCGGCAGCCGCAGCTCCGTCGACTCGAAGGGCACGTCGCCCAGGCCGAGCCCCAGCGGCAGGCCCGGCGACAGCTCCGGGAACTCGACCCTCCCGTCGGGATCCACGAGCGCCGGACCGGGATGCCCCGCGCTCGCCACCTGGCAGAGCCCGGACGCCGGGTCGTAGATCGCGTAGAGACAGGTCGCGCCGGTGATGCCCTCGTCCCGCCGCCGCGCCTCACCGGCCGCGCCCTCCGTGTCCCCGTTCTCGATCCGGCCCGTCAGCTCGTCGAGATGGCCGAGCAGCTCGTCCGGCGGCACGTCCAGGGTCGAGAAGTTGTGCACGGCCGTCCGCAGCCGCCCCATGGTCGCCGCCGCGTGCAGCCCGTGCCCCACCACGTCCCCGACGACGAGCGCCACCCGCGCGCCCGGCAGCGGGATGACGTCGAACCAGTCGCCGCCGACCCCGGCCTTCGCCGGGAGATAGCGGTACGCCACCTCGACCGCGCTCTGCTCCGGCAGCACCCGCGGCAGCAGGCTCCGCTGGAGCGTCACCGCCATCGCGTGCTCCCGCGTGAACCGGCGCGCGTTGTCGATCGCGACCGCCGCCCGCGCCGCCAGCTCCTCCGCGAACGACAGGTCCTCCTCCCCGAACGGCTCCGGGGTGTCCGCGCGCCAGAAGTTGGCCATCCCGAGGATCACCCCACGGGCCAGCAGCGGCACCGTGAGCAGCGAGTGCATCCCGTACGCCAGGGCCTGCGCAGCCCCCTCGGGATCCTGCGCCCGCCAGCCCTCCGCCACGGACAGCTCCGGCTCCACCACCGCGTGCCCCGCCTGCAGGGCCTTCGCCATCGGGGTGTTGCGGACGTCGAAGTGGACCGTGTCCCCGACCGGCTGCAGCGGCTGGTCGGGCCGCAGCCCGCTCAGCGCCGTCCGCCGCATCTCCGCGGCCGCGGCCGCGCCCTCCGG
This sequence comes from Streptomyces nymphaeiformis, assembly GCF_014203895.1. Taxonomy (GTDB): domain Bacteria; phylum Actinomycetota; class Actinomycetes; order Streptomycetales; family Streptomycetaceae; genus Streptomyces; species Streptomyces nymphaeiformis. The sequence goes on from NZ_JACHJY010000001.1 coordinate 1,249,431, forward strand.
CGGCTCCTCCCCGCGCAGCACCGGTTCGAGCAGCTCCACCGTCGCGAAGTCCGCGAACCGCGGCACCGCCACCTCCGCCAGCTCCTCCGCCGTCCGTACGACCTCCAGCGTCGTCCCGATCCGCACCCCCGCCTCGTACAGCAGCTGCAGCCGCCCGCGGGCCACCGCCGCCCGGCCGGTCACGGCCGCCAGCTCGGTGGTGTCCCGCATCGTCATCACGCACCCGGACTCCGAACCGTGCGTCAGCGTGGGCCGCACGCTCACCGCGAGCAGCCGGTCGCCCGCCCGGTGCACCTCGTCCGTCGCGGACCGCCCCGACTCCAGGAGCTCGACCGTCCGCGGATCGAGCCCCAGCTCCGAGACGTGCCGCGCCTCCGCCTCCGCCGAGAGGCCGAGCAGCCGGCGGGCCTCGTCGTTCGCGAGCAGCAGACGGTGGTCGGCGCCCACGATCAGGACCCCTTCGCGCACCGCGTGAAGGACCGCCTCGTGGTGCTCCTTCATCCGGGTCATCTCCGCCGGCCCGAGCCCGTGCGTCTGCCGCCGCAGCCGCCGGCTCACCAGCGCCGCCCCGCCCACGGCCGCCGCCAGGGCGCCGCCCGCCGCGCCGATGAGCAGCGGCAGCCGGTCCTGCACCGAGTGCGCGATGCTCTCCACCTCGATGCCGCTGCTGACCAGGCCCACGATCCGGCCCTTGTCGTCCACCACCGGGACGACGGCCCGCACCGCGTCGTTCGGCGCGCCCCGGAACAGCTCGGTGTACGCCTCGCCCTGCACCACCGCCCGCGAGAGGTCCCCGGTCGCCTTCTGGCCGATCAGCTCCGGCTGGGAGTCGGTGTACCGCACCCCGGACGGGCTCAGGACCGCGATGAAGTCCACGCCCGTCGCCTTCCGGGTCGCCTCCGCCCGGCTCTGCAGCTCCGCCGTCGGATTCGGCGAGGTCAGCGCCGCGTCGATGCCGGGCGCGTGCGCGAAGGCCTCCGCGACCGCGAGCGAGCGGATCCGGGCGTCCCGCTCGGTGTCCCGCCGCTCCTGGTGGAAGACCACGAACGCCGCCACCGCGATCACCAGGAGCGCGATCAGCGCCTCCAGGGCGAACACCTGCCCGGCGACGCTCCGCAGCCCCGTGCCCCGGCCCTTCCCCTGGGCCCGTGCGTGCTTCCGGGCCGTCATCCCGTGCTCCTGGCGATCAGGAGCGCCACGTCGTCCGGCGCGCCCGGCCGGCGCAGCGCCCGCAGGAGCTCGTCACAGGTCTCCTCCAGCGGCCCGCGCGCCTCGTCGAGGAGGTGGACGAGCAGGTCGAGCCGCTCGTCGATCGCCTCGTGACGGGTCTCGATCAGACCGTCCGTGTAGAGCACCAGACGGTCTCCGGGCAGGAACGGCACCCGGGTCGTCCGGAAGACGCCGCCGCCGACGCCCAGCGGCACGCCCGTGGAGATCCGCACCAGCTCCGCGGGCCCGTCCGCCGGGACCCGGACCGGCGGCAGATGGCCCGCGTTCGCGATCCGGCACCGTTGCCGCACCGGGTCGTGCACGGCGAACAGACAGGTCGCGATGTAGTGCTCGAGGCCCGCCGTGATCCGGTCCAGATGCCGCAGGACCTGGGCCGGGGACAGATCCAGGTCCGCGAACGCGCAGGTCGCGGTCCGCAGCCGGCCCATCGTCGCCGCCGCGTCGATCCCGCTGCCCATCACGTCCCCGACGACGAGCGCCGTCTTGTCGTCGGACAGCGCGATCACGTCGTACCAGTCGCCGCCGACCTCGCTCGACGCGTACGCCGGCTGGTAGCGGGCGGCGACCTCCAGGCCCGTCCGCTCCGGGGGAGCCGCCGGCAGCAGACTCCGCTGGAGCGTCACCGCCGAGTTCCGCACGCTCTGGTACCAGCGGGCGTTGTCGATGCTGACGGCCGCGCGGGCCGCCAGCTCCGACGCGAGCAGCACGTCGTCCCCGTCGAAGGGCAGCGCGTTGCGGTCCCGCTTCAGGTCGAGCGCGCCCAGCACCTCGCCGCGCGCGATCAGCGGCACCGCCAGGTACGAGTGGACCCCGGCCCGCGCAAGGAGCTCCGCGGCCTCCGGGTTCCGCGCGATCCGCGACAGGTCCCCCGGGCCCACGTGCTCCACCAGGACCGGCAGGCCCGTGTGCACGCACCGGGTGACCAGCCGGTCCGCGCCGTACATCGCGACCTCGCCCGGCGGGTCCGCCGCCGGCAGCGCCTCCGTACGGGACCCCGCCTTCACCGCGAGCGCGCGGAACAGCTCGGGCCCCTCCTCAGGCGCGCCCGGCCTGCGCAGCGCCAGGACGGAGTCCAGGACGTCGACCGCCGCGATGTCCGCGAGCTCCGGCACCACCACCGAGGCCAGCTCGTCCGCCGTCCGCTCCACCTCCAGGGTGGTGCCCACCCGGGCCGAGGCGTCCGCGATCAGCGCGAGCCGCCGCCGCGACCGGTCGGCGTCCGCGTCCGCCCGGTGCCGCTCGGTCACGTCGATGACCGAGGCCGCGACGCCCTGCACACGGCCGTCGGACCCTTCCAGGCGGTAGAACGACAGGGACCAGTGGTGCTCGTGCTCCGGATCCGCCCGCGTCCGGCCCGCCACCGAGTGGTCGAGCAACGGCTTCCCTGTCGCGAGGACCGTGCGCAGCGCCGCCTCCAGCGCCTCGGCGTCGACCTGCGGAAGCATGTCGCTGATCCGCCGGCCGAGGTGCTCCGCGGCCGGGAGGCCGTTGATCCGCTCCAGGGCCGGGTTCACCAGGACGTAGCGCAGATCCGTGTCGAGGACGGCGAGGCCGATCGGCGACTGCGACACCAGCCGGTCGGAGAGCGCCAGCTCCGTCTCGATCCGCTCCACGGCGGCGCCGTCGGCGGCGATCCCGAGCGCGTACATGTCGCCCAGGTCGTCGGTCAGCCGCATGTTCCGGAACTCCACCCGCCGGACCGAGCCGTCCTTGTGCCGTACGGGGAAGGTGCCCGCCCAGGCCGCGCCGCCGCGCAGCACCTCGCCGAAGAGGCGCTTCGCCTCCTCGCGGTGCTCCTCGCCGACGATCAGCCGGGCGACGTAGCGGCCGAGGGCCTCGTCGGCGCGGAACCCGAAGAGACTCTCCGCCTGCGGGCTCCACAGCACGATCCTGCCGCGGGAGTCCACGACGACGGCGGCGACTCCGAGCACGTCGAGGAGCCCCTTGCCGTCGAGGGGCACACCGACCCGCCCTGTAGTCCCCGGGAAGGAACCGGCCGTCACACCACCCTCCTCCCACCGCACGACGCCTGTCTCCATGCTCCCCGCGCACGGGCCGCGCCGCACCCCGCCGTTGCGGGGCGGCGCCCGGCGGGGCGGTGCCCGCGCGGGCGGGGCGCGGGCGCCGCCCCGGGAGCGCGGGGCCCGCACGGCAGGTGGGCGGCGCTCAGCCCGTCGGGGAGACCGGGGTCGCCCGGCGGCGGCTCAGGGGCGTCAGGGTCATCAGCGCCCAGATCGCCCCCGCCACCGCCGCCACCGGCAGCAGCACCCGCACGTCCGTCACCGCGACAAGACCCGCGCCCAGCGCGATCGCCAGTGCGTTCGGGGCCATGACCAGGGTGTTCGCCGTTGCCGCGACCCGGCCGACCGCCTCCGCCGGGGCCTCCTTCTGGACGGCCGTCATGACCGCGATCAGGACCCACGGCATCCCGAGGCCGATCACCGCGCTCGCGGCCAGCGCCGTCGCCTCGTACGGCAGCGCTCCCCGTACCCCCACCGCCACCGCGAACAGCGCGAGTCCGACCGCGGCGAGCGTCCGCTCCGGGACACGGCGGAGCAGGGGGCCCGTGACCAGGCCCGCGAGGACCGAGCCCACGCCCTGGACCGCGTAGAGCACCCCCGCGTACGCGGGCGCGTGCCCGAGCCCCTTGTCCACGACGGCGTAGATCGCCGCCCCGTTCACCCCCGCGAGCAGCATCGTGAACGCGCCCGTCGCCACCAGCGGCACCAGCACCCGCGAGCCCCGGAGGAGCCGTACGCCCTCGGCCGTCTCGCGCCACCAGTTCCGGGACTCCGGCCGCGCGGGCCGCTCCTCCCGGACCGGCATCAGCGCGAACAGGCCCGCCGCGACCGCGAAGCTCGCCGCGTCGAGGAGGGCGACGGGCCCGCCCCCGTACCGGGCGAAGAGGCCCGCCGCTACCAGCGGGGCGATCAGTTTCATGGACTCGTTCGCCGTCATCCGCAGCCCGTTGAACGTGCCCAGCCGCTTCTCGTCGACGGCGACCGTCATCAGCGCCTGTTCCGCCGCGTCGTGGACGGCGCCCTGCGCCCCGTACAGCACGAGGACCGCGAAGAGCAGCCACACCCGGTCCGCCGACTCCACCCACAGCAGGAGCGGCAGCAGGACCGCCATCGCCAGGTTCAGGACGACCATCAGCGGTCTGCGCCGCACCCGGTCGGCGAGCGTGCCGAGCAGCGGCCCGGCGAGCACGGGCGCCCAGAGGGCGAAGGAGGCCAGGGCCGCGAGACTGTCGGAGCCCGTGAGGGACTTGACCCAGATCCCGGAGACCAGCCACATCGCCGTCGTGCCGAATCCGGACACGACGACACCTGTCAGATACAAAGACCAACGCATGGCCGAAGGCTGTCGTCTGAGGTGGGCCGCGCGGATCGGGCAGATGCCCTAATCAGCGGCCCCGGAGAGGGCGAGCAGGGCGGCGCGGGCCAGGGCGCACAGCTCGTCGTCCTCCGGCACGGACCGCCAGCCGCCGTGCTCCACCGGCCGCTCGTCCGCGTCGAGGAACGCGCGGAGCACGGGTACGGCGGGCGCGGCCGCCGGGCCGATCGCGCCGAGCAGCCGGACCGTCTCGGTGACGGCCCGGGTGACGCCCCCGCGCGCGTACGGCTCGATCGCCGCCACCAGCGCCGGCACCACCTCGTCGGCGCGGCCGGTGATCCGCCACAGCGCCTCGCCGACCCGCAGCGGCAGCCAGCCGACCGTGTCCGTCGGCAGCAGCTCGCGGAGCCGGTCGGCGTACGGGGCGCCCGCCGGGCCCAGCTCGCCGAGCAGGATCGCCGGGTTGTCGTTCCCGTACGGCTCGCCGAGCCGGGGCAGGTACAGGGCGAGCGCGGGCCCGCGGTCGCCGGTGAGCCGGGCGTACGCGAGGGCCAGCGCCCGCGGTGCGAACGGCTGGTCCGGCGGCGGGGCGTCGATCAGCGCCCGCAGCCGTTCCCGGTCCACGGCCGCGGCGGCCTCGGGCCCGATCGCGGCGAGCGCCTCGGCCGCCCACACGGCCGCGGGGCCCTCCAGGAGGGCGCACAGCTCGGGGACGGCGGGCGCGGCCGCCGGACCCCAGGCCGTCAGCGTCTGGCACAGCGCCCGCGCCTCGTCCACCGACCGCACGGCCCGCAGCCGGGTCCGCAGCGGCGGCAGCAGCACCCCGGCGTGCGCGGAGAGCGGCCCGAGGGTCTCGCTCAGGCTCAGCTCGTGCGTCCACCAGCCCGCGGAGTGGACCGAGAAGTACGCGAAGCCGAGCCGCTCCCCGCCGAGGCGGCGTGCGAGCGGGCCGGCGCAGCGGGGGTCCCCGCTCCGGGCGAGCGCCCACAGGGCGTGGTCCTGGGCGGGCAGGTACGGCTCGCCCTCGTCCGTGGACATCGCGGCGAGCCGGTCCGCCCACGGCCGGGCGGCGGTTCCGCACATGCCGAGGACCCGGGCGGCGAAGAGCCGGTTCTCCGGTTCCGGGTCGCCGAGCAGTTCCGCCACCGCCGGCAGCAGGGCCGGCACGGCCGAGCGCCGGCGGCTCAGCTCCCCGGCGGCGGCCTCCAGGGCCTCGCGCCGGGTCGGCGCGGAGGGGTGCCCGAGGAGCCGGACGAGGTGGCCGGCCCGCTCGGCCGGGGTCCCGCCGAACAGCTTCAGCGCCTCGGCGACCCGGTATCCGCCGAGGTCACCGCCCTCGAGGACGGCGCCCACCACGCGCGCGTGGTTCCCGTCCCGGGCCCCGGCGGCCCGCAGGGCGGCCACGGCGCGCAGCCGCTTCCCGGGGGCCGCGTCCGGGGCCGTCAGCCCGCGGAGGCGGGCGAGCGTCGCCTTCCGCTCGCGGTCCGCGTGGCCGGCCAGCCCGCCCGCCGCGTCCACGAGCGCGTCCAGGACCTCCGGCACGGTCTCCCGCCCGTGCCGCGCCCACAGGGCGGTGAGCACGGCGTCGGCCCGCCCGCGCGCCTGGCCGAGGGCTTCGGCGGTCGCCGTCCGTACCCCCGGTTCGGGGTCGTGGAGCAGCGGCAGCAGGCCGGGGACCGCGCTGTCCCAGGCCTCGGCCCAGCCGGGGGCGATCCAGCGGGGCTCGACCCGGTTGCCCTCGGCCGCGACGCAGATGAGCAGGTCGATCAGTTCGATCCGCACCGGCGCGTCGAGGGACGGATCGGCGGCGGCGCGGACGAGGAAGGGGAGCGCGGCCACGGAGGCCGACTCGACGCAGCCGCCCTGGTGGTGCACGTTCACCAGTAGGGTGTCCGCCGCGTCGGCGGCCTCGTCCGGCCGGTAGAGGGCGCGGAGCAGCTCCGGGACGTCCACCGCGGGTCCGTACGCGTGCCGGTGGGACGCCCAGTCGACGGAGTCGAGCCCGGCGAGCGGGTCGTACCCGCCCGGCCGAGACCCGCTCATGCCCGCGCCTCCGCCCCCGCCGCCGCCCGCTTCTCGTACCGGAGCGCGACCCCCGTCACCACCGCGCCGAACCCCTCCCACAGGCCCACGCCGAGGAAGCCGGCCGGGGCCCGGCCGGTGACGACCGCCAGGGTGAAGACCGTGAAGGTGAGGAGCCGGAAGGGGACCGTCCACCGGAAGAAGGCCTTCCAGTCGGCGAGGGCGGCGAGGACGTAGTAGACGCCCATGTTGAGCGCGGCCATCGAGGAGGACGTCAGGAAGACCAGGGTGTGGTCGCCGTCCGCGCGCCCGCCCCCGGGCACCGGCTCGAAGCCCATGACCGAGAGCAGGGCGTCCGGGGCGACCAGGCCCACCACCCCCAGGGCGGCGGCGAGCGCGCCGAAGACCGCCATGGTCCAGCCGGACAGGGAACGGGGCAGGCGCACGGCGGTCCTCCGCGAGGTGACAGCAGGGTCGGTGAATCGAATGTGTGCTCGGTGAGGAGCGTGACCCTGCATATCGTGCGACGGGGCCCGGCGGCCAATCGGCCCCCGTCCCCCGTCACTTCAGCGCCGCCTCCATCATCTTCTGCGCCACCGGCGCCGCCAGGCCGTTGCCGCTGACCTCGGAGCGGGCGGCGCCCGAGTCCTCGATCATGACCGCGACGGCGACCTGCTTCCCGGTCGAGGAGTCCTTCGCGTAGGAGGTGAACCAGGCGTACGGCGTCTTGCTGTTGTTCTCGCCGTGCTGCGCGGTGCCGGTCTTGCCGCCGACCTCGGCGCCGTCCACGGCCGCGTTGGTGCCCGTGCCCTTCTCCACCACGGTCACCATCGCGCTCCGCAGCTGCTCCGCCGTCCTGGAGGACACGATCCGCTCGGTGTCCCCGTCCTCGTACGAGGTCAGCGCGTCGCCGTCGGAGTCGACGACCTCCGAGACCATGTGCGGGGCGGCGAGCAGGCCGTCGTTGGCGATCGCGGCCGACACCATCGCCATCTGGAGCGGGGTGGCCGTCACGTCGAACTGGCCGATGCCGGTGAGCGCGGTCTGCGCCTCGTCCATGCCGGAGGGGTACACGCTCGCGTAGGCGCGGACCGGGACGTCGAGCTCGGCGTCGTTGAAGCCGAACTTCTCCGCCATCGCCTTCACCTTGTCCTGCCCCAGGTCGGCGGCCATCTTGGCGAAGACGTTGTTGCAGGAGTACTGGAGCGCGGTGCGGATCGTGGCGTTCTCGCAGGGCGCGGAGGCGTTCTCGTTCCTCAGCACGGTCCGGGTGCCCGGCAGGGTGTACGGGTCGGGGCTCTGCGTCGCCGTGTCGACGGAGCCGTACAGGCCGTCCTCCAGGGCGGCGGCCGCGACGACCAGCTTGAAGGTGGAGCCGGGCGGGAGCGGCTGCCGGAGCGCGCGGTTCACCAGCGGCTTGTCCTCGTCGGCCGTCAGCCGCTTCCAGACGTCGCCGTCGTTCGTCCCGGAGATCTTCGACGGGTCGTACGACGGGGTGGAGACCATGGCGAGGATCCGGCCGGTCGCCGGGTCGACGGCGACCGCCGCGCCCTTCGTGTCGCCGAGCGCCCGGTAGGCGGCCTTCTGCACGTCCGGGTCGATCGTCGTGACGACCGTCCCCGGCTCCTGCTGCTTGCGGGTGACCGCGTCCACGGGGTTCTTCAGCCGGTCGTCGGTGCCGTCGAGGACCTTGGAGTAGATGCCCTCCAGCTGGGTGGCGCCGTACGCCTGCGAGCTGTAGCCGGTGACCGCCGCGTACAGGTCGCCGTCCGTGTACGTCCGCTTGTACGCGAGGTCCGATCCCTCCGTCCTCTTCGAGCCGGTGACCGGGGAGCCGGCCACGACGATGTTCCCGAGCGGCTGCGCGTACTGCGCGATGGTCTTCCGCCGGTTCTTCGAGTCGTCCGCGAGCGCCTTGCCTTCGTACGCCTGCACCCAGGTGGCCCGCCCGAGCAGGGCGAGCACCAGGATCAGGACGAAGACCGACGTGTGCCTGATCGTCTTGTTCATCGCACTGGTGGGGACGAACGGACCGGTGCCCGCCGTTCCGGATGTGTCCCGTTTCTCAGCGAACCTTCATGTCGGTGCCGCGTGCGATCATGCCCGGAGCCCCGGGGGAGGGGCCTGAGACGTACGAGGCGGGGAGCCGGCGTGGCGGGTGTGGGCGGGGAGCGGGACGGTTCGGGTCGGTCCGTGCCGGACGAGGTGTGGCAGGAGTTCCTGCGGACCTCCGGCGAGGGCGCGGGCGCCGCGCCGAAGGAGCCGTCCGCGCGGGAACGCGCGGTCGCGGAGCCGACGCCGTGGCGCGCGCACACGCCCGGACGGCCCCGGCGGAGCTCCCGGCGGGGCTGGTACGTGGCGGGGTTCCTGGCCGCCCTCGTGCTGCTCGTCGTGGCCCTGGACCCGGGCGGCGTCGTCGGCTGGTCCGGCGACGGTGACCCCGACCCGAAGCCCCTCGCGCAGGAGTCGGCACGACCGGAGCAGGCGCCTCCCGCCGAGCCCGGCGGGCGCGCCACCCTCGCCGAACCCTTCCGGGGCTCCCCGGCGGCGCGCTGGGCGAACGGCACGGCCGGCATCCACATGCCCGCCGCCGAGGCGACCGGCTGGATGACGAAGGCGGAGGTGGAGCGCGCCCTCGCGCGGACCCGCGACTTCCTCGCCGCGTCCGGCCTGGACCCGGCGGTGCTCCGCGGCGGACACCCGGACAGGGCGATCGCCCTGATGAACCCGCACCAGCAGGACGTCCACACCTTCGTGACGACCTCGCTGCGCACCCCCGGCAAGGACAACGACCCGCTGCTCCTCTTCAGCCGCTTCGACCCGGCGCAGGCGAGGCCCGTCGGGGACGTGGTGAAGACCCGCGGCCGGATCTCCTACCGGGAGGGCCGTCGCGGGGCCCTGGAGGTGACCGCCGACGTCACGTACGTGTACCCGGTCGCACCGGCCGGCGGCGGCGACGAGGTCGTCCGGGTGATCGTGCGCCGGGAGACCGTCGTGAGCTGGGACGACCCGTCGAAGGTGATCACCGAGGCGGGGACCTTCAGCCTCGTGTCCTACAAGACGGACATGACGAACGGCGGATGTGACAACGTGACGGGCTATTTCCGGCCGGAGTTCGGCGGGGGTGGCGCCGGGGGCGACGGCGAGACGGTCGACCCGTACGACCGCACGGGTCCGGTCGGGGAGGGGCGGGGCGGCTGCGGGGTCGCCACGCGGTCGTGAGGCGGCGGGCCGCCGCTCAGCCCGTTCTCACGAACCCCGACTCGTACGCCAGGATCACCGCCTGCGTCCGGTCCCGCGCGCCCAGTTTCGACAGGACCGCCGCCACGTGGGTCTTCACCGTCGCCGGGCCGACGCCGATCCGCGTGGCGATCTCCGCGTTCGTGAGGCCCGTCGCGATCAGGCGGAGCACCTCCGCCTCCCGTTCGGTGAGCCGCGAGGCCCAGGGCGGTGCGGCCGGGGGCCGGTGGCGGGCGTGTTCGGCGGCCAGGCCCCGCACCGCCGCCGGGTACAGGAGCGAGTCGCCGCGCGCCACCAGGCGGACCGCGCTCACCAGTTCCTCCGCCGCCGCCCGCTTCAGCAGGAAGCCGGCCGCGCCGACCCGTAGGGCGTCGTACACGTAGGAGTCGTTCTCGAAGGTGGTCACCACCACGATCCGCGGCGGCTCCGCCAAGCCCGCGAGGATCTGCTCCGTCGCCCGGATCCCGTCGATCTCCGGCATCCGCACGTCCATGAGGACGACGTCCGGCCGCTCCGTCCGCACCACCGACACCGCCTCGGCGCCCGTGGACGCCTCGCCGACGACCTTCAGGTCGGGCTCCGCGTCCAGGATGACCCGCAGGGCCGTCCTGACCATCCGCTCGTCGTCGGCGAGGACGATCCTGATCGCCGCCGCGCTCACCGCGGGATCCTGACCGCGAGGCGCCACACCGCACCGGCCGGACCGGCGGAGGCCGTGCCGCCGAGGAGCCGGGTCCGCTCGGCGATCCCGCGCAGGCCGCGCCCGCCGTCGGGCCGGGTGACCGGGGGCCGGTCGGGCAGGGGGTTCTCCATGGTGATCTCCAATTCCTCGGTACGGGCGTCGAGCCGTACGGTGACGGGCGCGCCGCCCGCGTGCCGGGCCGCGTTCGTCAGCCCTTCCTGGACGATCCGGTACGCCTCCCGCGACAGCGTCTCCGGTACGGAGCCCAGGGCGCCGTCCACCGTCAGCGCGACCCGCGGCCCCGCGCCCCGCACGAGGGCCTCCAGGGCGTCGAGCCCCGGTCCCGGACCCTGCTCGGGTGTGCCGTCGTTCCTCAACAGGCCGAGGACCCAGTCCAGTTCGCCGACCGTGCGCCGGGTGGTGTCCTCGATCGCGGTCAGCGCCTCCCGTACGAACTCCAGGTCGGCCCGGTCGCCGTCCAGGACCCGGCGGGCGGCGCCCGCCTGGAGGGTGACCGCGCTGAGGGCGTGGCCGACGGAGTCGTGCAGTTCGCGGGCGAGCCGGTTGCGGGACTCGGCCTCGGCGGCGCGCCGTTCGGCCGCCGCGAGCCGGTCCGCCGGACTCGGGCCGAGCAGCAGCGGCGCCTGCCGGGCGAGCAGCGCCCCGGTCGCGGCGGCGACGGCGGCGAGGGCGAGCAGCATGAGCAGCCCGGCCGGGAGCCCCGCCCAGACCCACGCGGGCCGGTCGAGCCCCCAGATCCGCCCGAGTTCGGACTCCCGGAGCCCCGGCGAGAACGGCAGCGCCATCACCGACACCGCGAACGGCGGCAGCGCGAGCGTCGCCCCGCTGACCAGCGCCCCGGCGCCCAGGTGCAGGGTGAACCATCCGGCCGTCCTGGCCCTGGCCCGCGGGCCGCGCGCCGGGCCGTCCGCGAACCGGTCGGCCGGCACCCCGCACAGCGCCCGCGCCGCCGCCACCGACATCGGCCGGGCCAGCGGGAAGAGCGCGATGAGCGCGGCGAGCGGCAGCCCCGCCGCGTACGCCCCGAACTGCGCCCCGAGGCTGCCGCCGAACGGGCCGCCGCCGTCGAGGAACGGCCCCAGGACGACGGTGCCGACCAGCCAGAAGGGCATGAACAGCGCGCCGCCCAGGATCAGATGGAGCCACCGCAGCCTGGCCCGCTGCCCGAAGAGGGCGGTCGCCGGTCTCACGCCCCGGCGCTCCGGCGCCGCAGGGCCGTGCTGTTCCTCAGAAAAGCTGCCACGCACGCGGCGAGCAGGAACCCGGTGATCATGTCGCCAGCGTAGGACAGCTGTACGAGCCCGGAGACGCGCTTCGTCGGATCCGACTCCGGCATCAGCGCGACGAGCGACATGTAGGCGCCCCAGGCCCCGACGGCCGCCGGGGCCGTCCAGGCCAGGGCGAGCGTGGTGCGGACCCGGAGCCGGGCCGGCCGGCGCAGGACCAGGAGGAGGGTGAGGGCGACGGCGACGAGGACGAAGCCGAACCGCTCGGCCTCCAGGACGTGGAAGTCGGCGTCGCGTTCGGCGATGCGCCGGGCGGACAGGCCCGTGGTCGCGCCGGCCGCCCACAGCAGGTGGAGCGCGGCGGGCAGCAGCGCGACGACCGAGCCGGCCACGGCGAGGACCCGCGAGCCCGGCCCGGACGTGCCGGCGGGCAGCTCGCCGAGGCGGCCCTGCCACAGGTGGCCCCAGCGGTCCCGGGCGTACAGGACGAAGAGCGAGCCGAGGGCGAGGCCCTGGAGGATGAACCCGCCGTAGACCACGCCGAAGACCCAGTCGTCCAGGAAGGGTTCGCCGGGGGCCGCGGCCTTGTCGTCGCCGGCGAGGAGGCGGACCGCGAGCTGCGCCGGGTAGCCGGTCATGATCGGGGCGAGCAGCCCCGTCGCCGCCCACATGGGGAGGGCGAGGAGCCAGGCGGGGAACCGCCGGCCCCAGGCCTGGGTGAGGAGCAGGGCGAGGACGACGACGAGGACGTCGGCGACGACGGTGGCCGAGTTGGCGATCACCATCATCCGCCGGTGCTCCAGGAGCACGCTCCCGGCCGGGATGCCGATCTCACTGCCCGCCACCCAGGCGACCTTGAGCGAGACGTACGGGAGGCAGGCGAGGATCGCGAGGGCGCGCAGCGCCCGGCGGGCGGCGCTCGGGCGGTGGCCGGCGGCGGGTGCCGGGGCGGGCGGGTGCACGGTCTGTGTCATGGCTCCACGCTCCCGCGCGGCCCCGGGCGGCCACCTCCTGCCGAGCGGTGAACCGCCTCCGCCGCACGGGGGAGGGGCCCTCCTCCCCGCCGTCGCCCGAACCGGAATTGACCCATGTTCTCGGTGATCGATTGGCCCTGTGCTGTGGGGCAATCGCTCTCTACAGTAGTGATCATGAACGAGATCGAGACCTTCGCCCCGCTCCTCACCCGCGCCGCCTCCGCCGAGACCACCGCCGACCCGAGCAGCGTGATGACCCTCCTCGCGGACTCCGACACCACCGGAGGCCGGCTCACCAGCTACCGCTCCTCGTTCGCGAAGGGCGCGGTCGGCGCCCCGGCGCACTTCCACACCAAGGCCTCGGAGATGTTCTTCGTGCTCGGTGGCTCGCTCCAGGTCCTGGTCGGCGAGGAGCTGACCGTCCTGGAGGAGGGCGACTTCCTCCTCGTCCCCCCGCACACCCCGCACGCCTTCGCCGCGGCGCCCGGCGCCGAGGCCGACGTCCTCTTCGTCTTCACGCCCGGCATGGCCCGCTTCGACTACCTGCGCCTCCTCGGCCGCGTCATGCGGGGCGAGGCGAGCTTCGAGGAGATCAAGGCCTCCTCCGAGCAGTACGACAACCACTACGTCGAGAGCCCGGTCTGGCAGAAGGCCCTCGCCGACCGCGCGTGAGGCCGACCGCGCGTGAGGCCGACCCTGCGCGAACGGGTGGTCAGAGGCGGCGGGTCGCCAGGGTCAGCCGGTCCCGCGCGTCGAACAGCGCGTCCTTGATCATCTGCTCGTGGGCCGGAGTGAGCCGCGCCACCGGCACCGAGCAGCTGATCGCGTCCCGCGCCGGGGTCCGGTAGGGGATCGCGACGCCGAAGCAGCGCAGCCCCAGGGTGTTCTCCTCGCGGTCCACCGCGTAGCCCTGCTCGCGGACGGCGTGCAGCTCCTCGATGAGCTTCTCGCGGTCGGTGATCGTGTGCTCGGTCAGCGCCGGGAGCACCTCCGGGAGCAGCTTGCGCACCTGCTCGTCGCCGTGGGTGGCGAGCAGCGCCTTGCCCAGCGCGGTCGAGTGCGCGGGCAGCCGGCGCCCGACCCGGGTGAACGGCCGCAGATAGTGCTGGGACTGGCGGGTCGCCAGGTAGACGACGTTGGTGCCGTCGAGCCGCGCCAGGTGGATGGTCTCGGTGGTGTCGTCGGAGAGCCGGTCGAGGGTGGGCCGGGAGACGGCCACCACCTCGTCGCCGTCGATGTACGAGGTGCCGACGAGCAGCGCCCGCACCCCGATCCCGTACCGCGTGCCCGTCGCGTCCGTCTCCACCCAGCCGAGGTCGACCAGGGTGCGCAGCAGCATGTAGAGGCTGGACTTGGGGTAGCCGACGGCCTCCTGGACGGTGGCGAGCGAGTGCATCCCGGGGCGTCCCGCGAAGTACTCGAGCAGCTCCACGGTCCGCACCGCGGACTTCACCTGTGCCCCACCCGCGTCGGCAGTCGCCACGCCCCCACCCCTTTTCCGTTGTCCGGCCGCCCACCGGCCGCCGGCCGGACGGGGCCCTTGTGGAGACGGCCGGGCCGTCAATAGAGTCCCCACCAGACGCGTTCATCTACAGGAACTGCGTTCAGAATAGCGAACAGGGGCGTGGCGGTGGCGGCAGAACCAGTGTGGAGCGTGGACCCCCGGACGGGGAAGCCGCGCGAGCAGGTCGCGGTGGAGGCCACGGCCGAGGAGGTCGACCAGGCCGTCCGGGCCGCGCAGGCCACCCGTGAGGCCCTCGCCGACCGCGTGCCGCGGGCCGCCTTCCTCCGTACCGCCGCCGACCTCCTCGACGCCTCCGGCGAGCACGTCGTCGAGGCGGCCGACGCCGAGACCGCCCTGGGGCCCGTCCGCCTCACCGGTGAACTCGCCCGCACCACCGCCCAGTTGCGCGCCTTCGCGGACGTCGTCGAGGACGGCTCCTTCCTCGACGTCCGGATCGACCGGCCCGACCCCGGGGCGATCCCGCCCCGGCCCGACCTGCGCCGCTGGAAGATTCCGCTCGGCGTCGTCGCCGTCTACGCCGCGAGCAACTTCCCGCTCGCCTTCTCCGTCCCCGGCGGGGACACCGCGAGCGCCCTCGCGGCCGGCTGCCCCGTGGTCGTCAAGGCCCACCCCGACCACCCCGCCACCTCCGAGCTCTGCGCCTCCCTGCTGCGCCGGGCCGCCGCCAAGGCCGGACTCCCCGAGGACGTCGTCGTCCTCGTCCACGGCTTCGACGCGGGCCTGGAGCTCGTCCGTCACCCGCTCGTCGCCGCGGCCGGATTCACCGGCTCGATCCGCGGCGGCCGGGCCCTCTTCGACGCGGCCGTCGCCCGTCCCGTCCCGATCCCCTTCCACGGCGAACTCGGCTCCCTCAACCCGGTCGTGGTCACCGAGGCCGCCGCCGCGGAGCGCGCCGAGGAGATCGGCGCCGGGCTCGCCGGGTCCATGACCCTGGGCGCCGGCCAGTTCTGCACCAAGCCCGGCCTCGTCCTCGCCCCCCGGGGAGCGGACGGCGACCGCTTCCTCGACGCCCTCACCGCCGCCGTCAGCGAGACCGAACCGGCCGTCATGCTCGACCACCGGATGCGGGACGCCTTCGTCGCAGGCGTCGCCGAGCGCGCCGCGCTCGCCGGGGTGCACACCCCGGTCACCCCCGGCGCGGGCGGCGCCCACACCGTGAGCGCCGGAGTCCTCGCCGTCGACGCCGCCGCGCTCTCCGGCGACGGCCACCGCCTCCTCCTGGAGGAGTGCTTCGGACCGGTCACCGTCGTCGCCCGCTACTCCACCCGCGAGGAGGTGACCGCCGTCCTCGGCCTGCTGCCGGGCAACCTCACGGCCGGCCTGCACATCGCCGAGGACGACGAGACGGCCGCCCCGCTGCTCGCCGAACTCACCCCGCTGGCCGGCCGCGTCCTCGTCAACGGCTGGCCCACCGGCGTCGCCGTCGCCCCCGCCCAGCACCACGGCGGCCCCTACCCGGCCACCACCTCCACCTCCACCTCGGTCGGCGCGACCGCGATCGAGCGCTGGCTGCGCCCGGTCACGTACCAGTCGACGCCCGACCACCTCCTCCCGCCGGAACTCCGCGACGGCAACCCGCTGGGAGTGCCGAGGCGCTGACACCCCTCAGGAGGAGACGCGCACCACGATCTTCCCGAGGTGCGCGTTCGACTCCATCAGCCGGTGGGCGTCGGCGATCCGCTCCAGACCGTCGAAGGTCTCGGCGATCACCGGCGCCAGGGAGCCGTCCCGCAGCCCCGAGCCGATGAACCCGGCCGCGCGCCGCCGCCCCTCCTCCGTCCGGGCGAGCACCCCGTTCGCGTACGCGTGCGTGGTCAGCGGCCAGTTCCGCGACAGCTCGGTCGGACGGGGGTCGAGCCAGCCGTAGAGGACGGCGGTGCCGCCGGGCCGCAGCGCGTCGCCGAGCCGGGCGAAGCCGGGCCCGCCGATCGCGTCGAAGGCCAGGTCGGCGCCCGCACCGCCGGTGATCCGCCGCACCTCCCCGACCAGGTCCTCGGTGTCCGTGGCGATCACATGCGCGGCCCCGAGCTCCAGGAGCCGCTTCCGCTTCCCCTCGCCGCGGGTGGTGGCGATCGGCACCGCGCCGATCCGCAGCGCCGTCTGCACCGCGGCCGTCCCCACCCCGCTCGACGCGCCGGTGACCACCACGTGGTCGCCGGGGCGCAGACCGCCGGTCAGCACCATCCCGCCGTACGCGGTGAAGTAGCTCAGCCAGACCGCCGCCGCCGTCACCGCGTCCACCCCCTCGGGCCGGGCCACCACGTACTCCTCGGGCAGCACCACCCGCTCC
The DNA here is from genome assembly GCF_014203895.1 of Streptomyces nymphaeiformis. Taxonomy (GTDB): domain Bacteria; phylum Actinomycetota; class Actinomycetes; order Streptomycetales; family Streptomycetaceae; genus Streptomyces; species Streptomyces nymphaeiformis. Next base: position 1,265,977 of record NZ_JACHJY010000001.1, read on the forward strand.
GCGTACACGCCGTACGTCCCGAAGTCGAAGTTCGCCGCCGCCATCACCGGGTCGCCCGGGGCGTACGCCGTGACGCCCGTGCCGACCGCCTCGACCACGCCCGCCGCCTCGTAGCCGAGCCGCGAACCCGGCAGCGTCGCCGGGTAGTAGTACGTGCCGGAACGGAACAGCGCCTCGGCGCGGTTCAGCCCGATCGCCTCGACCCGGACGAGGACCTCCCCGGGACCGGGGTCCGGCAGCGGCACCTCCTCCACGGTGAGCACCTCGGGACCGCCGAGCTCGTGGAAGAGAACGGCCTTCGTCGTCATGCCTGTTGTCGTCATGACGACGACGTTAGGGAGGACGGGAAAGACGATCCATGTCCTCCTGACTTCCCACCATGTCCGATCGTCTCGCACGCTACCGTTCGGACCATGGACGTACTGAGCGATGCCACCGCCGCCATGCGCACCGGGCGCCCCCACTCCTCCCGCACCGTCCGCTTCGCCCCCTGGGGCTTCCGCTTCCCGCCGAGCAAGGGCGCCGGATTCCACGTCGTCCTCCAGGGCACCGCCTGGCTGCTGCCCCCGGACGACGCCGCGCCCGTCCGGCTCGGCCCCGGAGACGTCGTCCTCCTCGCCCACGGCACCGGCCACGGCCTCGCCGACCGTCCCGACACCCCGCTCGTCGACGCCCTGCCCGCCCCCGACGGTTCCTGGCCCACCCGGCCCGACCGGGGATCCGTCGGCGCCGAGGAGACCCTGCTGCTCTGCGGCGCCTACCAGCTCAGCCGGGCCCGCGCCCACCCCCTGCTCACCGAGCTGCCGCCGTACGTCCACCTCCCCGCACGCGTCGGCTCCCACCCCCGGCTGCGCGCCGCCGTCGACCTGCTCGGCGCCGAACTCGCCGAACCCCAGCCGGGATCCGACGCCATCGTCCCCGCCCTCCTCGACACCCTGCTGCTCTACCTGCTGCGCACCTGGTGGCTCACCGAACGAGCCGACCGCTCCACCGGCTGGTCGGCCGCGCTGAGCGACCCGGCGGTCGCGGGCGCCCTGCGCGCCCTCCACGACGACCCCGCCAGGGCGTGGACGGTCGAGGAGCTCGGCGCGCTCGGCGGGCTCTCCCGCGCCGCCTTCGCCCGCCGCTTCACCACCCTCGTCGGACGCCCGCCCCTCGCCTACCTCACCTGGTGGCGCATGACCACGGCGGGCCGCCTGCTCCGCTCCGACGACCTCCCCCTCCGCGTGGTCGCCGAACGCTCCGGCTACTCCTCGGAGTTCGCCTTCGCCAAGGCCTTCAAGCGCGAGTACGGGATGGCACCGGGCCGGTACCGCAAGAGCGCCTAGCGGGGTGTCCTGCCGGCCGTACCGCAAGAGCGCCTAGCGCGTCCCGCGGCGCGGAAGCCGCAGCGAGGCCAGGGCCGTCAGGGTCAGCAGGCCCGCGCTGATCAGCAGGGTCGTCGGGAGCGCGGTGTCGAAGCCACGGGCCGCGAGGGAGCCGAAGACCGCGATCGCGAGCGCGCCCGCCGTCTGCCGGATCGCGTTCAGGAGACCCGCCGCCGTGCCCGCCCGCTCCGCCGGGACGGCCTCCATCATCGCCGCGATCAGCGGCGGCAGGGAGAAGCCGGCCCCGAGCGCCAGCGGCACGAGGAGCAGGGCCTGCGCCACCCGCGAGGAGTCCGCGTCCACGGTGAGCAGACCGAGGAGCCCGGCCACCCCGACCACCTGGCCCAGGACGATCGGCAGCCGTGCCCCGTACCGCGCCGCCACCTTCGCCGACAGGATGTTGACCCCGGCGAGCAGTCCCGTCATCGGCAGGAACATCAGCCCCGCGCCGAGCGCCGAGAGCCCGAGCACCTGCTGGAAGAACAGGCTGAACACGAAGACCATGCCGTAGAAGGCCACGCTGTTCGCCGCGCCCGCCGTCACGGCCACCGCGACCGTCGTGTTCCGGAACAGCCCCAGCGGCACCATCGGATGCCGCCGCCGCGCCTCGATCAGCAGGAACGCCGCGAAGGCGGCCACCGCGACCCCCAGCGCCCACCAGGCCTCCGCACCGCCCTCGATCGCCGCGAAGGTCAGCGCCCCGAGCGCCGTCATCGCCGTGAGCTGCCCCGGCAGGTCCAGCGGGGCCGGCCGTCGCGCCGAGCGGGCCACGCGCGTCAGCAGGACGAGCGCGAGGAGCCCGAGCGGCAGGTTGATGAAGAAGATGCCGCGCCAGCTCCAGGCCGTGGTCAGCGCCCCGCCCGCGACCGGGCCGAGCGCCACCGCGACCGTGCCGCCCGCCGCCCACAGCGACACCGCCCGGGCCCGCCGCCCGGGATCGCCGTACGCCTCCCGTACGAGCGCCAGGGAGGCCGGCAGCATCACGGCCGCCGCCGCGCCCTGCAGCGCCCGGGCCGCCAGCAGCCCCGGGAGGCCCGGGGCCAGACCGCAGGCCGCCGAGGCGAGCGTGAAGACGACGACCCCCGCCCCGTACGCCCGGCTCGCCCCGACCCGGTCGGCAAGGGCCCCGCTGGAGAGCAGCAGCGCGGCGAAGGCCAGCGTGTACGAGTCGACCACCCACTGCAGACCGGACATCCCGGCCCGCAGGTCGGAGCCGATCGCGGGCAGGGCGACGTTGACGACGGAGGTGTCGAGGGTGATGAGGGCGAAGCCGAGCATGGCGGCCGCGAGGGCGGGGCCGGGAGAGGCGGAAGGGGCGTCGCGACGGACAACGGGGCCTGTGCTGAGGACTGTTGAGGACATGCGTCCAGCTTCGTGAGCTGCGAGCCCGTACAGTAGTGGCGGGAATGCCATACGACCGGAGGTTCTGGCCATGACCGTCGAGTCCCGGGTCCGGGGCGTCCAGCGCGTCGCCGTGATCGCCGCCCCGCCCGTCTCGATGTTCAACCTGGCGATCCCGGAGATGCTCTTCGGGAAGGTCGAGATCGACGGCGGACCCGGGTACGAGACGGTCATCTGCGCCCCCGATCCGGGGCCCGTCACCACCACCGGCGGCCTCGACCTGGTCGTCCCGCGCGGGCTCGACGCCGTCGAGGGGGCGGACACCGTGATCCTCGCGGGCAGCGGCGCGTACACGGACCCCGACCCGCGCGTCCTCGACGTCCTGCGCGCGACCGCCGACGCCGGCAAGCGGATCGCCTCCATCTGCACCGGCGCCTTCGCGCTCGCCGAGGCCGGACTGCTCGACGGCCGGGCGGCGACGACGTACTGGGCCTACCGGCCGCTGCTCGCCGCCCGGCACCCCGCCGTCGACCTCCAGGACGACGTCCTCTTCGTCCAGGACGGCCCCGTGCTCACCTCCTCCGGATACGCGGCGGGCATCGACCTCTGCCTGCACGTCATCCGTACCGACCACGGCGCCGCCGTCGCCAACGCGGTCGCCCGGCTCGCCCTCGTCGCACCCGTCCGGCCCGGCGGCCAGACCCAGTTCACCCAGACCCCGCTGCCGCCCGAGCGCGGGGTCTCCTTCGCCGACACGCGCGCGTGGGCGATGGAGCACCTCGACGAACCCCTCGGCCTCCACGACCTCGCCCGGCACGCCGGGGTCTCCGTCCGCACCCTCTCGCGCCGCTTCCACGCGGAGACCGGCGTCAGCCCGCTCCAGTGGCTGCTGCACCAGCGCGTCGAGCGGGCGAAGGAGCTCCTGGAGACCACGTCCTTCCCCATGGACCAGGTGGCCCGCGCGAGCGGCCTCGGCTCCGCGGACTCGCTGCGGCAGCACGTGCTGCGCCGCACCGGGCTCACCCCGAGCGCCTACCGGGCCTCCTTCAACCGCATGGTGCCGCGCCTCACACCGGGGCCGGAACCGGAATGAACCGGACCGCTGTGCGCGTTCCCCTGCGGTACACCCCATCGGCAACCCCTCGGAGAGAAGTCACATGCGCGTCGAGATCTGGAGCGACATCGCCTGCCCCTGGTGCTACATCGGCAAGGCCCGCTTCGAGAAGGGGCTCGCGGCCTTCGCCCACCGCGACGACGTCGAGGTCGTGCACCGCTCCTTCGAGCTCGACCCCCACCGCGCCAAGGGCGACACCGGACCCGTCCTGGAGATGCTGGCGAAGAAGTACGGCCGCACCCTCGACGAGGCCCGCGCCATGGAGGCGCACGTCGCGTCGAACGCGCATTCCGAGGGCCTCGACTACCTCACCGACGGCCGCGACCACGGCAACACCTTCGACATCCACCGGCTGCTGCACCTCGCCAAGGAACGCGGCCGCCAGAACGAGCTCCTGGACCTGGCCTACCGGGCCAACTTCGCCGAGGAGCGCTCCGTCTTCGACGCCGAGACCCTGGTGACCCTGGGCGTGGAGGCCGGTCTCGACGAGACCGAGGTCCGGGCCGTCCTCGCCGACGAGACCGCCTATGCCGACGCCGTACGGGCCGACGAGCGCGAGGCCGCCGAACTCGGCGCCAACGGCGTGCCGTTCTTCGTCCTCGACCGCCGCTACGGCGTCTCCGGCGGCCAGCCCGCCGAGGTCTTCACCCAGGCCCTGGAGCAGGCCTGGCAGGGCCGCGTCCTCCAGCCGGTCGGCTCCGACGCGGAGGTCTGCGGTCCGGACGGCGCCTGCGAGGTCCCGCAGGCCTGAGCGCACCACCTCTGAACTGCGGAGACAAGAGCGGCTTGGAGTCTCCCCACGAGCGAATCGCCATTGACGGGTGATCGTGGGGGGACCCAGGGTGGGGACATGGATTCCCTTGACCAGCCGCTCGGCGGCGCCGAGTTCGCGCCCAGGAACACCTATCTGAACACCTCCGCCTGCGGTCTGCTGCCCCGCCGGACCGTCGAGGCCGTCACCCTCCTCGCCGAGGAGACCGCCGCCGGCCGCGCGGGCGGCGCCGGCAGCTTCGACGTCGTGGACGAGGCCCGCGCCGCCTTCGGCCGGATCGCCGGCGTCTCCCACGAGCGCGTCGCCGTCGGCAGCTCGGTCGCCGTCCACTGCGGGATGATCGCCCAGTCGCTGCCGTCCGGGGCCGAAGTCCTCTTCCCCGAGGGCGACTTCTCCTCCGTCATCACCCCGTTCACGATCCGCGGCGACCTCAAGACCCGCTTCGTGCCCCTTGAGCGGCTCGCCGAGTCCGTCCGGCCCGGGACCGCGCTCGTCGCCTTCTCCGCCGTGCAGTCGGCGGACGGCCGCACGGCCGACTTCGCGGCGATACGGGAGGCCGCGGCCGCCCACGGCGCCCGCACCCTCCTGGACGCCACCCAGTCGGCGGGCTGGCTGCCGCTGCGCGCGGGGGACTGGGACTACACGGTCGCCGGCGGCTACAAGTACCTGCTCTGCCCGCGCGGCGCCTCCTTCCTCACCGTCACCGAGGAGGCGCAGGACTCGCTGCTCGCGATCCACGCGGGCTGGGTCACGGGCGAGGAGCTGTGGGTCAACAGCTACGGCCCGGTCCGTGAACTGGCCCGCACCGCCCGCCGTTTCGACGAGCCGGCCGCGTTCCTCTCGTACCACGGGGCCGCCCGCTCGCTCGCGCTCCTGGAGGAGATCGGCATCGAGCGGATCGAGGCCCACGACAAGGGGCTCGCGGCCCGCTTCCGCTCCGGCCTCCTCGACCTCGGACACGCGCCGGTCATGGACGACTCGACGGTCGTCGCCGTACCCGGCCTCGGCGACCGCGCGGACGCCCTGCACGAGGCGGGCGTCCTCCTCTCGGCCCGCGCGGGCAACCTGCGGGCGTCGTTCCACCTGTACAACACGTCGGCGGACGTGGACCGGGCCCTGGAGGTCCTGGCGGGCTGAGCCCTCAGGGCACGACGCCCGGCGTCAGCAGACCCCGCCCGCCCCCGGCCCGCACGGGCCCTCCTCGTCCGCCTCCGCCTTCAGGTTCTCGCCCACGAGGCCGAGCAGGCGGGCGAGCTCCGTGCGTTCGGCCGGGGCGAGTCCGGCGAGGGTGCTCTCCTCCAGGTCCGCCCAGGCGCCCTCGACCCCGGCGCGCAGGGCGAGCCCGCGCTCCGTCGCCTCGACCAGGACCGCGCGCCGGTCGGCCGGGTCCGGGCTGCGGCGGACGTATCCGCACTGCTCCATGCGCTGGAGCATCTTCGTCACCGTGGACGGGTCGAGGCCCAGCGACTGGATGAGCTCCGACTGGCGGACCGCCCCGCAGTCCCACAGGCGCATCATCATCAGTTCCTGGCCCGGGTAGAGCCCGAGGTCCCGCAGTCGCCGGCCCATGCCGATCCGGTGGAGCCGTGCCACCCACGCGAGGGTGTGGCTGACGGTCCCGGCGCACGCGGCGGAGGGCTGCGGCCCGGCGGACGGGGCGGTACAGACGGGGTCGTTTCCTGACATGCGGGCTCCTCGGGACGGCTCTTCCCCAAGATTACCTTGGTCGGCCAATGAATGGGTTACAGTGGCAGCGGCCCAATTAGTTGGCCGACCACATATTTCTGTGAGGGACAGTCGTGACCACTGCATTCGACCCCATCGACCTCGCCGGAACGCGCCTCGCCAACCGCATCGCGATGGCCCCCATGACCCGCAGCCGCGCCAACGGCGAGGACGGCACCCCCACCGCGATCGTCGCCGAGTACTACGCCCAGCGCGCCTCCGCCGGACTGATCGTCACCGAGGGCATCCAGCCGGTCGCCGAGGGCCAGGGCTACCCCAACACCCCCGGACTCCACACCCGCGAGCAGATCGCCGCCTGGCGCGAGGTCACCACCGCCGTCCACGAGCGCGGCGGCCGGATCTTCGCCCAGCTCATGCACTCCGGCCGGATCGGCCACCCCGACCTCCTCGACGGCGACCTCCACCCCGTCGGCCCCTCGCCCGTGGCCGCCGCCGGCCAGGTCTACACCCACGAAGGCCCCAAGGACTTCGTCACCCCGCGCGAGCTCACCGGCGACCAGGTGCGCGAGGCCGTCGCCGGCTTCGCCTCCGCCGCCCGCAACGCCGTCGAGGCCGGCTTCGACGGCGTCGAGATCCACGGCGCCAACGGCTACCTGATCCAGCAGTTCCTCGCCTCCGGCTCCAACCACCGCACCGACGAGTGGGGCGGCCCCGTCGAGAACCGCATCCGCTTCGCCGTCGAGGTCGTCAAGGCCGTCGCCGCCGAGATCGGCCCCGAGCGCACCGGCCTGCGCATCTCCCCGGCCAACACGCTCAACGACATCAGCGAGACCGACACGGACGAGATCTACACCCGGCTCCTCGACGCGATCGAGCCCGTCGGCATCGCCTACCTCCACGTCCTGGAGACCGGCCCCGAGCGCCGCCCGCTCGTCCTCGACCTGCGCAAGCGCTTCGCCGGCACGTTCATCCTCAACCCGGCCACCGGCACCGACCCGACGGGCGCCGAGTCGCTGGCCCTGATCGAGGACGGCACCACCGACCTGGTCGCGTACGGCAGGCTCTTCATCGCCAACCCCGACCTGCCCGCCCGCCTGAAGACCGACGGCCCCTACGCCACCCCGAACCCCGCCACCATGTACGCCGGCGGCCCCGAGGGCTACATCGACTACCCCGCGCTGTAAGCCGCGGGTACGCGGAAAGCCGCGGGTACGCGGAAGGGGCGAGGGGACCGAACCCCCCGCCCCTTCCGCGTACCACCGGCTACCAGGCCTCCGTGACCGCCCGGCGCGCGCCCTCCAGGTCCACCGCGCGGCCCGTCTCGCCGAGCGCCGCGCCCAGGGCGGCCAGCGAGGACTGCACGGCCCCCGGGGTCGCGTCCACCCCGTAGTGGTTGACCCGGATCATCTCCTTGGCCAGCGCCCCGCCACCCGCGATCAGAGGCAGCGACGGATCGGCCGCGAGGGCCTTCGCCACCAGCTCCGAGGCGTCGACACCCGCGGGCGCCCGCAGCGTCGTCGCCACCGGCGCCGCGTCCTTCGCCTCGTACACGAACGGCTCCAGACCGCCGCCCAGGGCCAGCGCGCCCGCACGGGTCGCGGCCGCCGCCGAGGCGTGCCGGGCCATCAGCGCGTCCAGGCCCTCGGCCTCGATCCGCTCCACACAGGCCTCCAGGGCCAGCATCTCCAGCTGCGCCGGCGCGTGCAGCAGAGCCTTGCGGCCGCCGTCGATCCAGCGCTCCTTCCAGTCCAGGAGGGAGAGGTACGAGCGGCGCGGCGCGGCCGGGTTGGCGGCGAACCGCTCCCAGGCCCGCGCGCTCACCGACACCGCCGACACGCCCGCGGGGCCGCCCATCGCCTTCTGCGCGCCGATGATGCACATGTCCACGCCCCAGGCGTCCGGCAGCACCGGCTCCGCGCCGATCGACGCCACCGCGTCCAGGTAGAACAGCGCGCCGTGCGCCCGCACGACCTCGCCGATCTCCGCCACCGGGTTGGTGTTGCCGGTCGCCGCCTCCGCGTGCACCAGCGAGACGAAGTCGATCTCCGGATGCTCGGCGAGCGCCCGCTCCACCTGCTCCGCCGTCACCGCCGTGTGGAACGGGACCTCCAGGTCGACCACGGTCGCCCCGCAGTCCCGCAGCCAGTTCCCGAAGGTCTGACCGTACGGACCGGTGACGACGTTCAGCGCGGTCGAACCGGCCCGCGCGCCGCTGCGGATGCACCCCTCCAGGGGCAGCAGCGCCTCGCCCTGGGTGATCACCACGTCCTGCTCCGTGGAGAGCAGGGCGGCCACCCGGCGCTCGATGGACGCGAAGTGCGCGGCGGTCAGCGGGGCCAGGTCCAGCAGCGGATGTGTCACGGTCACGGTTTCCTTCTTCGGTGTCGCATGCGTGTCGCATACATCGGTTCGGGCTCGTGCCAGCGTAAGTGCTCGCCCGGAGGGATCCCCCGTCACGGTGCTGTTCGGAACGTGTCACAGGGCTCGTACCACCGCTTCCCCCGGAGCCCCGGCGGTGGGATGTTTCGGGCCGGAGCGACCCCGACCGGGGCCGCCGGGAGGAGACGGGGTGGACACCATGGCTCGGAGCACCGGGAGAAGCGGCAGAACCGGCGCGGGCGAGGGCGGCAGGGCGCGGCTCCGCCGGGCGGCCGTGGCCGCCGCGGCGCTCGCCGTCGCCGCGCCCCTGACCCTCGCCGCCTCCGCGGACGCGGGAGCGGCGGGGTCGGCGGAGACGGCGTGGGCGGCCGGGATGCGCTCGATCGTCTTCGCCCGCTACGACACGGCGGCGCCCATCGAGGACCTGTACACGATCTCCCCGCTCGGCGGCACGCCCGTCAAGCTCACCCACACCCCCACCGTCAGCGACGTGATGCCCAGCTGGTCCCCGGACCGCAAGCGGGTGGCGTTCCTCCGCTACGGCTCCGACGGCGCGATCGACGGCATCTGGACCATGGCGATCACGGGCGGCGACCTGAAGCCCGTGCCCGGCACCCAGGGCGCCTCCGACCCGGCCTGGTCCCCGGACGGCACGCGGATCGCCTACTCCAAGCCCGTCGGCGGCGAGCGCGAGATCTACGTGACCGACCTCGACGGCAGCCCGAACACCCGGCTCACCACCACCGCCGAGGACGAGCACCACCCGACGTGGTCCCCGGACGGCACCTCCCTCGCGTACAGCCGCGCGGACGCGTCCGGACACAGCCGGCTGATGCGGATCACGCTGTCCACCCTGGCCCAGACGCCGGTCACCCTGGCCGGCTCCCAGGACTGGACGCCCGACTGGTCGCGGAGCGACTGGATCGTCTTCAGCCGCGTGGACTCCACCGGCTTCGCCCACCTCTACGCCGTCCGGCCCGACGGCGGCGGGACGCACCGCATCACCTCGGCCCGCGCCCACGACAAGAACCCCTCCTGGTCGCCCGACGGCAGGCGCCTCGTCTTCACCCGGGGCGGCACCGACGACGCGGACCCCGAGCACCTCTTCCTCGTACGCGCCGACGGCACCGGCCTCACCCAGCTCACCACGGCCGACTCGCACGACCTGGAGGCCGACTGGCGCCCCTAGAGCCCGTCCGGCGGCGGCTCGTAGAGTGCGGGTATGAGCGATCACGAGGTGCTGCACGTGAAGGGGCGGGTGCTCGTCGGCCCGGAGGACGTACGCGACGAACTGTGGTGCGTCGACGGGCGGATCACCTTCGACCGGCCCGCCGCCGAGGCCGTCACCGTCGAGGGCTGGGTGCTCCCCGGACTCGTCGACGCCCACTGCCACGTCGGCCTCGACCGGCACGGCCCCGTCGACGAGGCCACCAGCGAGAAGCAGGCCCTCACCGACCGGGACGCCGGCACCCTGCTCATCCGGGACGCGGGCTCGCCCTCCGACACCCGCTGGATCGACGAGCGCGAGGACCTTCCGAAGATCGTCCGGGCCGGGCGGCACATCGCCCGCACCCGTCGCTACATCCGCAACTACGCGCACGAGATCGAGCCCGCCGACCTCGTCGCGTACGTCGGCCGCGAGGCCCGCCGCGGCGACGGCTGGGTCAAGCTCGTCGGCGACTGGATCGACCGCGAGGTCGGCGACCTCACCGCCTGCTGGCCGCGCGCCGAGGTCGAGGCGGCCATCGCGGAGGCGCACCGGCTCGGCGCCCGCGTCACCGCGCACTGCTTCGCCGAGGACTCGCTCCGGGACCTCGTCGAGGCCGGCATCGACTGCATCGAGCACGCGACCGGGCTCACCGAGGAGACGATCCCGCTCTTCGCCGAGCGCGGCGTCGCGATCGTCCCGACCCTCGTCAACATCGCGACCTTCCCGCACCTCGCCGACGGCGGGCAGGAGAAGTTCCCCCGCTGGTCGGCCCACATGCGCCGGCTCCACGAGCGGCGGTACGACACCGTCCGGGCCGCCTTCGACGCGGGCGTGCCCGTCTTCGTCGGCACCGACGCGGGCGGCTCCCTCGCCCACGGCCTGGTCGCGGAGGAGGTCGAGGAGCTCACCAAGGCCGGCATCCCGCCGGTCGACGCGCTCGCCGCCACCGCCTGGGGAGCCAGGGCCTGGCTGGGCCGCCCGTCCCTGGAGGAGGGCGCCCCGGCCGACCTCGTCGTCTACGGCGAGGACCCGCGCGCGGACGTCCGCGTCCTGGCGGCGCCGCGGCGGGTCGTCGTCAACGGGCGGGTCGTGGGCTGAGCGCCGGCCGACAGGCGGCGGAGGCGGCTCTCGCACGACCGGCGCCCGGCCCGGTGCGGGCCGGAGCCGGCCGGTCGCCGGCATCGGGCGGAGCGCCGGCCGGTCGTCGCATCGGGCCGAGTCCCGGCCGCCGTCAGCGGTACGGGGTCCTGCCACCGGCCGTCAGCCGCACCGGGCCGAGCCGGGCCGTCAGCGGCTCAGGAACGCCAGCCGGGCCCGCTTCTCCGGGATGAAGACCTCCGGGAGCACGACCTCCGGGAGCACGACCTCCGGGCCCAGCTCGAAACCGGCCCGCGTCATGCGGGCGAGCGCCTTCTCGTTGGCGGCGTCCGGCTCGATCACGATCCGGGTGTGGTCCGTCAGCGAGAAGTCGACGAGCGCGGTGAGCAGCCGGCCCGTGAAGCCGGGCTCGGGGGCGAGCCCCGGCGCGACGAACAGGTGCACGCCGATGTCGCCCGGAAGCGCCTCGTAGCACTCGCTCACCCGGTCCGCCGCCGGGTCGTACGTCTGGAAGAGCGCGACCGGCTCCCCGTCCCGGCTGACCAGGTAACCGTGGTGCGTGGTCAGCGAGTCGAGGTGCGCGTAGACCTCCCGGACCTGCTCGACGGTGGTGCCGACCATGCCCCAGAAGCGGGCCCTCTCCTCGTTCACCCAGCCGTGCAGGAGGTGCGCGTCGGCGTCGGGGTCGACGGGGCGGACCGTGACGGTTCCGAAGCCCTCGACGGTCTGGACGTGTACGGGGACGGTCATGCCCTGCTCCTTCTCGAGCTTCTGCCAGTCGGTGGTGACGGGGGCGAGCTCGCCCCGCAGCCACAGGGGGAGTTGGTCGCGGTGGTGCGGGTCGCCGGGAACTCCGGACGCGCCGAACGGCACGATCCAGCGGCTCCGCTCCCGGTCGCCGAGGTCCCAGACGTACCGCGCGGCGGAGGCGCGGGCGCTGCGGTCGGTCCACCCGGGGACGCTGGACGTGGAGAGCACGCAGTCGTGGTCGCCGCCGAGCCCCGGCCACTGGCCGTCGTCGGGATCGGGCAGCGCCTGCCAGGGCGCGAGCCGGTGCGTCACGCCCCAGGCGGCGGGCGGCTCACCGGCGCCGACCTCGTCGAGCGCCTCGCGCACGATCCGGTCGACGTCCCCGGCGGGCACGGGCCCGGCCACGAGCAGCGTCTCCAGGGCGAAGGCGACACGCGGCCCGAGCGCGAGCCAGGGCTGGAAGAGCTCGGGGTACGGGGCGGGTTCGCGCAACGCCGCGAAGGCCTCGTGCCGGGCGAGCCGCCGCACGACGGCCCCGCGCACGGCCGCGTAGAGCCCGGCCCCGACGCTCTCGGCGTCCATCCGCCGATCCCAGTCGAGCAAGCGCGCCCGGACGGCGGAACCGGCCGGGGAGAGCGGGGCGGGCGGCTCGCCGACGGCGTCCACGGCACCGACGGTGTCCACGGCGTCCGCTCCGGCGACGGCGGCCCCGGTCGTCGTCGACACGCCCTCGCCGGCCGCCAGGCCCCCGCCCACGCGCCGTACCGCCGTCAGGAGCGCCGTCGCCGAGGGGTTCGCGGTGTCCCGGTGGATCGTGGTCGTCGTCTCCGGGGTCCAGGCCGTCGACGCGGCGAGCAGTTCGTCGATGCGGGCCGCGCGGTGCGGTGGGGCGAACTCGACGCCCAGGGGCGCGGCCAGGCCCCGGGCGTTGGCCATCACGGCGTGGCCGTGGACCTCGGCGCGGGGGAGCGGCGCCGGTGCGTCGGCCCAGGCGTGTGCCGGGTCCCAGGCGGGCACGACGCGCAGGGAGTTGGCCCGGTCCCGTACGGGCACGTGTCCGGCGACCCGGTGCAGGAGACCGCCCCGGGTGTCCGCGGCCTGGACGACGTTCACCGGCTCGACCCAGCCGTCGAGCGCCGCGTCCACGTCGGCGACGGTCCGGGCGCGAAGGAGTGCGGGCAGCGCCCCGAAGCCGAGCTCCCCGGTGACCCGCGGCGGGTGCCGCAGGGCGATCCCCTCCCACTCGGCGGAGCCGTCCTCGGGCGGCCCGCCGATGATCACCGGCCCCCGGGCCGTCTCGATCACCTCGGTCACCACCGGCTCCGCGCCCGCGACCTCGACGGTCTCCCGGTGTGCGGCCGCCGGGGCCCAGCCGTCCGGGCCGAGGGCCTCCACGGCGCCGTCGGGGCGCCGGCGCAGCCGTTCCCGGTAGAGGTCCTGGTAGTCCGCCATCGCGTTGGTGATCGCCCAGGCCACCGGCCCGGTGTGGCCGAAGTGGGCGAGCCCGGGGACGCCGGGCACGGCGAGGCCCACCACGTCGTACGCGGGGCAGGCGAGCCGGATCTGCTGGTAGACGCCCGGCGCCTCGATGAACCGGTGCGGGTCGCCGGCCACCAGGGCCGCCTCGCTCGCGGTCCGCTCGCCCGCGACGACCCAGCCGTTGGAGCCGGCGGTGCCGGGTCCGTCGGTCGCGAAGAGCTCCGTCCACTCCTCGCCGAGCCGCCGGGCGACCTCGTCCCGCCACAGCTTGGTGGGGAAGCCGGCGAAGAGGATGTGGGTGGAGAGCCAGACGGCGAGCGGGGTCCACGGCTCCCACCGGCCGGGCGCGAGGCCGGTGGACGTGAACTCGGGTGCGCGGCCGGCCCCTTCGGCGAGTCCGTCGTTGACCCCGTCCACGTACGCGCGTACCCACGAGGCCGTGGTCGCGTCGGTCTCCGCGAGCCGGTCGAAGCAGCGGCGGGCGGTGTCGGCGAGCCGTGACCGCCGGACGAAGGCGTCCCAGCCGAGCTCGGCGGCGCCGAGGAAGGCGGCGGTGGTGCCCTGGGCCCGGTGCCGCTCGACCTCCAGCTGCCAGGCGCGGTCGCGGGCGGTGACCCGGCCCTGGGCGAAGGCGAGTTCCTCCGGGTCCGCGGCGCGCAGATGGGGGACGCCCCAGGCGTCCCGGTAGACCTCGATGCTCACGGAGACGGAGACCTTTCTTAGGTTAGGCTGGCCTAAATTAGCCTACAGGGGTCCGGAGCCCGCCCTTCTCGCCAGGTTGACGATCCGTGACCCGGGAGCGGCGCGGCTCGTTCTCATCGCTCCCGCGCGCCCCGCGCGCCCGCCGCCGTACGAAACACGCGGGACGGCCGAGAACGGTTGTGCCGAAAAAAATCGAAAAAGAACACGGAAACCCCCCTTTGGAGTGAACTCACGCCAGGCGACTGTCAGTTCACTCTCCGTGCGTAAAGATTCCGGTGTCTCAAGTCGCCGAGGCCGCGCCGACCCACCGTCCCCGTGGTGAGCGGCCGGCGACGCCATGTCTCCTGTGGGGGTTCCACCATCTTGAACAGCAACACCTTCCGCCTGCCCGTACGCCGTTCCGCCGCCGCCGCGACCGTCGCCGCCCTGGCCGTCGGACCCGTGCTCCTCGCGGCCCCCGCGGCGCACGCCACGGACGGCGAAGGGCGCTCCACCGCCGTCGTGCTGCGGGCCGGACTCGACGTCTCGCTCCTCGGCAAGACCGTGAACGTGCCGGTGCGGGCCTCCCTCAACGAGGTCGAGGCGCCGGAGAGCGAGAACGAGACCGCGCTCTCCGTGAAGGTGCAGGGAGCCGAGGGCGGGGAGCCGATCGACCTCCTCAAGGCCGACGTCGCCACCGCCGACGCCACCGTGAACGAGAAGAAGGCCGAGGGGCACGTCAACCTGGTCAAGGCCCGGGTCCACGTCCCCGGCATTCCGCTGCTCTCCCTCATCGAGGTCGAGAAGGTCACCTCCAAGGCCCTGTGCGAGGTGGGCAGGAAGCCGGTCGCCGAGTCCAACGTCCTCGGCCACGTGACCGTGTTCGGCAAGAAGACCACCCTGTCCGCGGGCGGCCGGACCCAGGTCGGCGTGCCGGGCGTCGGCAAAGTCACCCTGGACCTCTCCCGTACCTCCACGACCTCCCGCACCGCCGCCGCCACGGCCCTCGAACTCAAGGTGGAGGTCGACCCGCTGAAGCTCGGCGTCGCCGAGGTCAACGGCACGGTGACCCTCGCCGAGGCCACCTGCGAGACGCCCAAGGGCGCGGCCCCGACCGAGAAGCCCACCGGGCAGCCGACCGAGCAGCCCACCCACCGGCCGAGCGAGCAGCCCTCGCAGCAGCCCTCGGCCCGGCCGAGCGACGCCGGCGGCATCAAGACCGACAACGGCGGCACCACGCCCACCGAGAACCTCGCCGAGACCGGCGGCAGCTCCACCACCCCGTACATCGCGGCCGGAGCGCTCGCCCTCCTCGTCGCCGGCGGCGGCGCCCTCGTGGTGACCCGCTCGCGCGCCCGCAACCGCGGCTGACGGCCCGAGGGGGAAGCGCCGGGGGGCGCCGGGAGGGAGCGAGGGTCCGGGGAGGGCGGTGGTGACGACACCGCCCTCCCCGGACCCTTCCACGTGGGTGCGCGGCTCAGCGCCGCACGGTCAGCCGCAGATCAGCAGCGCCTGGTCGAGCGCCTGCAGGAAACGGTTCGTCGTCGCCCGGTCCCGGACCGCGATCCGCAGCCAGTTCCGGTCGAGCCCCGGGAACGTGTCGCCCCGGCGGGCCGCGAACCCGAGCGACCGCAGCCGCTCCCGCACCACGTCGGCGCCGTCGATCCGCAGCAGCACGAAGGGGCCCTCCGCCCCCGCCACCGTCCGGACCTCGTCGAACTCCGCGAGCCCGGCGAGCAGGTGCGTCCGCTCCACCCCGATCCGGTGCGCCGCGTGCTCCGCCTCCGCGAGCGCCGCCCGCGACATGCACGCCTCCGCCGCCACCAGGGCCGGCGTCGACACCGGCCACAACGGCTGCGTCCGTTCGAGGGCCGCGATCGTCTCCGGCTCGGCCAGGACGTACCCGATCCGCAGCCCGGCGAGCCCCCACGTCTTGGTGAGGCTGCGCAGCACCACGAGCCCCGGCACGTCCGTCCGCCCGGCCAGCGACTCCCGCTCGCCCGGCACCGCGTCCATGAACGCCTCGTCCACCACCAGGATCCGCCCCGGACGGGCGAGCGCCGCGATCGAGGCGGCCGGATGCAGCACGGACGTCGGGTTCGTCGGGTTCCCGATCACCACCAGGTCCGCGTCCTCCGGAACGGCCGCCGGATCCAGCCGGAAGCCGTCCTCCTCGCGCAGCAGCACCCGGCCCACCTCGTGCCCGGCGTCCCGCAGCGCCGCCTCCGGCTCGGTGAACTGCGGATGCACCACCACCGGCCGCCGCACCGGCAGGGCCCGCGCGAGCAGCACGAAGGCCTCCGCCGCGCCGGCCGTCAGGAGCACCCGGTTCGACGTCAGGTCGTGCCGCTCGGCGACCGCGGCCCGCGCGGCCCGCCCGTCGGGGTAGGCGGCGAGACCGGTCAGCGAGTCGGCGATCCGCTTCCGCAGCCAGTCCGGCGGGGTGTTCGTCCGGACGTTGACCGCCAGGTCGATGAGCTTCTCGTCCCGGACCTCGGCGTCACCGTGGTGGCGCAGGTCGTGGGCGTCGGTGTGCGTGTGCGTGTCCATGGCCGCCGTCGTGTGGGGGGTGGGGATGGTGGGGGGTGAGCCAGGCTCGCCAGCGATGTACCCGTGAGTCAAGGGCAACAACCGTGCGACGGACGTCACTTGGTTCGAACGAAACGGGGCAAAAGCGGCGATCGCGCAGGTCGCGCGCCGCGATGTCCGCTTCGGAACGAGCAGAACGGCGCATTCCGGGCCCCCGGGCGATGCCGCCGGCCCCGCCCGCCCGTCGCCTCCCGCCGTCGCCGCCAGCAGCGCCGCAGCCTCCGCCACCGAGGCCGTACCCGTCGCCGCGAGCGGCCGCGCGGACGGATGCGGTACGGGTACGGCCGCCAGCTCCGCGGCCGGGAACCCGCGCACCGGCACCCCGAGCGCCGCCGCGACCGCCACGATCCCCGGCTCCGTCGCCCGCGCGTCGAGCGTGCCGAGCGACCGCACGTCCGCGCCCGTCAGCCCCGCCTCCCGCAGGACCGCGCCGACGAGCGCGAGGACCTCGCCCGCCGCCGTCCCCGGCCGCACCCCCACGCCGAGGTGCGCACCCGGCACCCCATCGGATAGCAAAGGCCCATGGCTGTAGTCGTCGCGCTCGGCGCGTTCCTCATGACGCTCTTCGGCGGCTGGGTCGCCGGGCGCGTCACCGACCGCCGCCACCTCGTCCTCGGCCTCGCCGGCGGACTCATGCTCGGCGTCGTCGGACTCGACCTCCTGCCGGAGGCCCTGGACGCGGCGGGGAAGAAGGTCTTCGGCGTCCCGGAGGCCCTGCTGCTCTTCGTCGGCGGCTTCCTCCTCGCCCACGTCGTCGAACGGCTCCTCGCGGTCCGCCAGGCTGCTCACGGCGCCGGCGCCGATCGGGGGGCAGCGCAGAGCGCTTCGATGGAGGGTGGTGGTCGGGAGACGGGCGGGCGGGTCCCTCAGGTCGGCCTCACGGCCGCCGCCGCGATGGTCCTCCACAGCCTCATGGACGGCATCGCGCTCGGCGCGGCCTTCCAGGTCAGCGGCGGCATGGGCGCCACCGTCGCCCTCGCCGTCATCGCCCACGACTTCGCCGACGGATTCAACACGTACACGATCACGAGCCTCTACGGGAACGCCCGCCGCAGAGCCCTCACCATGCTCGTCGCGGCCGCCGTCGCCCCGGTCGCCGGCGCCGGACTCGCCACCCTGTTCACCCTTCCGGAGGAACTGCTCGGGTGCTATCTCGGCTTCTTCGGCGGTGCCCTGCTCTACCTCGCCGCCGCCGAGATCCTGCCGGAGGCCCACCACGAACACCCCGCCCGCTCCACCCTGCTGTGCACGGTGGCGGGCGTGGCCTTCATCTGGCTCGTGGTGGGCGTCTCCGGCGGCTGACCTCACGCGCAGTGCCCCACGAACCGCGCGGCGGCCTCGGGGGACCCCGCCCAGTGGGTGTGCACGTAGCTGGCGTGCACCCCGCCCTGCACGAAGCCCTCCACCCGCCGCTCCGGCTGCCGCAGCCCCCAGGCCGCGAGCGGCCCCGCGCCCGGCTCGATCACCGTGCGGTGGAACTCGTGCCCGCGCATCCGGGCCCCGGCCGGCGCGAGGACGCTGTCGTTCACGGCGACGGCGTCCCGGTAGCCGAGCGTGAGCCGCTCCGACATCCGCGCGTCGGCGTCGAGCACCCCGCACATGGGCGTGCCGTCGAGCGACCGCGCCAGGTAAAGGAGCCCGGCGCACTCGGCGGCGACGGGCGCGCCGGAGGCGGCGAGCTCGGCGACGGCCTTGCGGAGGGGTTCGTTGGCGGACAGCTCGGCGCCGTACATCTCGGGGAACCCGCCGCCTATGACGAGCCCGCTCGTGCCCTCGGGGAGGGCCTCGTCCCGCAGTGGATCGAAGGTGACGACTTCGGCGCCGGCCGCTTGCAGCAACTCCGTGTGCTCGGCGTACGAGAAGGTGAACGCGGCTCCACCGGCGACGGCGACGACCGGCCGTGGTGGGCGATCGTTCCGCGGGGGCAAGGGGGTCCCCCCTGTTCGAGCGAAGCCGAGAGCTTGGGGGAGGGTGGGCACCACGGAACCACCGGCGTGCAGCCGCTCCCCGACCCCCGGCTCCCACGGCTCGGCGTCCAGCGCGGGCGCCGACCGCGCGAGCGCCAGCAGCGCCTCCATGTCGCACCCGGCAAGGACCTGCTCCGCCTGCGCGGCCACCGCCTCCACCGCCTGGGCCTGCCGCTCGGCGACCGGTACGAGACCGAGGTGCCGCGAAGGCGTGGCGACGGCGGGGGCCCGCCGCAGCACGCCGAGCACCGGCACCCCCGACTCCCCGAGCGCCTCCCGCAGCAGATGCTCGTGCCGGTCCGTCGCGACCTTGTTCAGGATCACGCCCCCGATCCGCACCTCCGGGTCCCAGGACGCGAACCCGTGGACGAGCGCCGCCACCGACCGCGACTGCGAGGACGCGTCGACGACGAGGACCACCGGCGCCTTGAGCAGCTTCGCGACCTGTGCGGTGGACGCCAGCTCGCCCTGGTCGGCGGCACCGTCGTACAGGCCCATGACCCCCTCGACCACGGCCAGGTCGCAGCCGCGCGCCCCGTGCAGGAAGAGCGGCGCGATCAGCCCCGTACCGCACATGTACGCGTCGAGGTTGCGGCCCGGCCGGCCGGTCGCGAGCGCGTGGTAGCCCGGGTCGATGTAGTCGGGGCCGACCTTGTGCGGGGAGACGGCCAGACCACGGCCGGCGAACGCGGCCATCAGGCCGGTCGCGACCGTGGTCTTGCCCGCGCCGGACGACGGCGCGGCGATGACGAGACGTGCTACCACTCGATGCCCCGCTGGCCCTTCTGACCGGCGTCCATCGGGTGCTTGACCTTGGACATGTCGGTGACGAGATCGGCGAAGTCGCAGAGCTCCTGCGGCGCGTTGCGGCCGGTGATGACGACGTGCTGCTGCCCGGGACGGTCGCGCAGCACCTCGACGACCTCCTTGACGTCGATCCAGCCCCAGTGCAGCAGGTAGGCGAACTCGTCGAGGACGTAGAACCTGTACTTCTCCTCGGCGAGGTCCCGCTTGACCTGCTCCCAGCCCTCGCGGGCCTTGTCCTCGTGGGACTGCTCGCCCTCGGCGACCTCGCGCTGGATCCAGGACCAGCCCTCGCCCATCTTGTTCCAGGTGACCGTGCCGCCCTTGCCGGTCTCGCCGAGCGCCTTGAGGGCGTTCTCCTCGCCGACCCTCCACTTGGCGGACTTGACGAACTGGAACACCCCGATCGGCCAGCCCTGGTTCCAGGCGCGCAGCGCCATGCCGAACGCGGCGGTCGACTTCCCCTTGCCGACGCCGGTGTGCACCATCACCAGCGCCCGGTTGCGGCGCTGACGGGTGGTGAGACCGTCGTCGGGCACGACGGTCGGCTGTCCCTGCGGCATTAAGCGGCCCTCCATGCTGTCTGCGTTGTCTTTCCTGCTGCCTGTACGTCCCTGACGAGGCCGGCGATCGAGTCGGCGCGCAGCTCGTCCAGGGTCACGGCGGTGCCGCCGAGTTCGCGCGCCAGGGTCCCCGCGAGCCCGAGCCGCACCGGCCCGGTCTCGCAGTCCACGACCACGCTCGCGGTGCCGTCGGCGGCGTGCAGCCGCGCGGCCCGGGCGGCGAGCGCCACCGGATCGCCGGCGGCCCGCCCGCCGGTCGCCCGCCCGTCGGTCACGACGACGAGCAGCGGGCGGCGCGAGGGGTCACGCAGTCGTTCGACCCGCAGCACGTCATGGGCCTTGAGCAGCCCGGCGGACAGCGGCGTACGACCGCCGGTCGGAAGCGTCTCCAGGCGGGCGGCGGCCGCGTCCACGGACGAGGTCGGCGGCAGCGCGACCTCGGCGTCCCGCCCCCGGAAGGTGACGAGACCGACCTTGTCGCGCCGCTGGTAGGCGTCGAGCAGCAGCGACAGCACGGCGCCCTTCACGGCGCTCATCCGCTGCCGCGCCGCCATGGAGCCGGAGGCGTCCACGGCGAACAGCACCAGGTTCCCCTCGCGGCCCTCGCGGGTCGCCTGCCGCAGGTCGTCCCGGCGGACCACGAGGCCGGGCCCGGACCGGCCGCGCGCCCGCTGGTGCGGGGCGGCGGCCCGGACCGTCGCGGCCAGGTGCAGCTTGGTCAGCGCGCCCCGGGGCCGGGTCGATCCGGTGGTACGGCCGTGCTCGGTGCGGGCCCGGGAACGGCGCCCGGCCGCGCCCTCGCCGAGACCGGGCACGCTCAGCACCTTCGTACGGAACGGCTCGCCGGCCTTGACGGCGGCACGCTCACCGGCGCCGGAGCCCTGCGGGGCCCCCTGCGGGGCGGGCGCGCCCTCCGGGGCGTCGGCGGCCTCGGGCGCGGGGCCGTCGGGCCCCTCGCCCTGCGGCGGAACGCCCCCGCCACCGCCGGGCCCACCGTCCCCCGGCCCGTCCGGCTCGGGATCGTCGTCCGGCTCGTCGCCCTTGAACTGCTCCAGGGTCTCGTCGAGCTTGTCCTCGTCGAGGCCGGGCGCGTCGAACGGCGAGCGCCGGCGCCGGTGGGGGAGGGCCAGGAGCGCGGCCTGCCGCACGTCCTCGGAGGTGACCTCGGTCCGTCCGGCCCAGGCGGCGAGCGCGGTCGCGGTCCGGGCCATCACGATGTCGGCGCGCATGCCGTCCACCTCGAACGCGGCGCAGGTCGCGGCGATCTGGAGCAGCACCGCGTCGCCGAGGGCCACCTGGGGCAGCAACTCCCGGGCGGCGACGATCCGTTCGCGCAGGGCGCGCTCCTCGCCGGCCCAGCGGGCGGCGAACGCGGCCGGGTCGTCCTCGAAGGCGAGCCGCCGCCGGACGACCTCGACCCGCTGCTCCGGGTCCCGCGAGGCGGCCACCTCGACGGTGAGCCCGAACCGGTCGAGCAACTGCGGCCGCAGTTCGCCCTCCTCGGGGTTCATGGTCCCGACGAGCAGGAAGCGCGCGGCGTGCCGCACGGAGACGCCCTCGCGCTCGACGTGGGAGGCGCCCATGGCGGCGGCGTCGAGCAGGTGGTCGATCAGGTGGTCGCTGAGGAGATTGACCTCGTCGACGTAGAGGATCCCCCGGTGCGCGGCGGCGAGCAGCCCCGGCTCGAAGGCCTTCACGCCCTCGGCGAGCGCCTTCTCGATGTCGAGCGCGCCGACGAGCCGGTCCTCGGAGGCGCCGACGGGCAGCTCGACCATCCGCGCGGGACGGGCGGTCCCGGGCGCGTCGCCGTGGGGCCCGTCGGGGCAGCCCGGGTCGGGGGAGGCCGGGTCACAGCTGAACCGGCACCCCGCGACCACCGGGACCTCCGGCAGCAACTCGGCGAGCGCACGCACGGCGGTGGACTTGGCGGTCCCCTTCTCGCCCCGCACGAGCACTCCGCCCACAGCCGGGCTGACGGCGTTCAGCAGCAGCGCGAGCCGCAGATCGTCCATGCCGACGACGGCGGTGAACGGATAGCGGGTGCTCATCGGACGGTCACTCCTTCGGGAAGTACGGAACTCAGGGCGGGGCGGGTGCTCACGGTGCCCCCGGCGGCACGAACGGCAGCCCCTCCGGGGCGCCGTCCTCGATCAGCCGGAGCAGCGCGTCCGTGTCCGCGTGTTCCTCGATCAGGTCGCCGAGCCGGTCGAGCTGCTCCTCGCGCAGCGCGCCGAACGAGGTGTCGGGGGCGGGCACGAAGCGGCGCCCGGCCGCCGTCGCGACCTCCCGCAGGAACGCCCGGCGGAAGCCGTCGCTCTCCAGGGAGCCGTGCCAGTGGGTGCCCCACACGGAGCCGACCCGGCAGCCGTCGAGGAACGGCTCCCCGCCGTCCACGGAAGCCACGCCGTGGTGGATCTCGTACCCCTCGACCCGTTCGCCGAGCGCCTCGCCGACCGGCCGGGCGAGGGTCTTCTCGACCCCGAACCGGATCCGTACGGGCAGCAGCCCGAGCCCGTCGACGACGCCGGCCTTCGACTCGACCTCGTCCTCGATGCGCTCGCCCAGGACCTGGAAGCCGCCGCAGATGCCGAGCACCGGCCGGCCCTCGGCGGCGCGCCGGACGAGGGCGTCCGCGAGTCCCCGCTCGCGCAGCCAGGCGAGGGCCCTGACCGTCCCGCGCGTGCCCGGCACGACCACCAGGTCCGCGTCGGCCAGCTCCTCCGGCCGGTCCACGAACCGCACGATCACGCCCGGCTCCGCCGCCAGCGCGTCCACGTCGGTGAAGTTCGACATCAGCGGGACCGCGCAGACCGCGACCCGCAGCACGTCCGCGCCGACCGGCGGCGCGACGACCGACTCGCGGACGGCACCCCGCAGGGAGACCCGCAGGCCGTCCTCCTCGTCGATGCCGAGCCCGTGCGCGTACGGCAGGACGCCGAAGGTCCGGCGGCCGGTGAGCCCGTGCAGCATGTCGAGGCCCGGTTCGAGGAGGGACACGTCGCCGCGGAACTTGTTGACCAGGTAGCCCGCCACGAGCGACTGGTCCTCGGGAGAGAGCAGCGCCGTCGTCCCGAAGAACTGGGCGAAGACCCCGCCCCGGTCGATGTCCCCGACGACGACCACGGGCAGCTTCGCGGCCCGCGCGATGCCCATGTTCACGATGTCCGTGCGCCGCAGGTTGATCTCGGCCGGACTGCCCGCCCCCTCGCAGATCACGGCGTCATACGTGCCCCGCAGCTCCTCCAGGCACGCCAGGACCGGCTCGAAGAGTTCCTTCTGCCGGCCCCCGTGGTAGCCGCGGGCGCTCAGCTCGCCGACCGGCTTGCCCATGAGGACGACCTGGCTGGAGCGGTCGCTGCCGGGCTTGAGCAGCACCGGGTTCATGAGCGCGGTCGGCTCGACGCGCGCCGCCTGTGCCTGCATGGCCTGCGCGCGGCCGATCTCGGCGCCCTCCCGGGTGACGAAGGAGTTCAGGGACATGTTCTGTCCCTTGAACGGCGCGACCTTGACGCCCTGCCGGACCAGCCACCGGCAGATGCCGGCCGTGACGACGCTCTTGCCCGCGTCGGACGTGGTCCCGGCGACGAGCAGCCCCCCACCCCTCATGCGTTCCTCCGCTTCAGCGCGCTCGCGATCATGCGGCCGCCCACGCAGACGGCCAGGGTCAGTCCGGTGACCCGGCGGGACAGCCGGACCGCGCGGTCGATGTCGGCGACCTCGACGGGCCGCCCCTCCCCGTTGAGGACGGGCCGGTGTTCGACCCGCCCGGCGTACGAGAGGGTCCCGCCGAGCCGTACGCCGAGGGCGCCCGCGAAGGAGGCCTCGACCGGTCCCGCGTTGGGGCTCGGGTGCTTTCCTGCGTCCGCCCGCCAGGCCCGTACGGCTCCGCGCGGGTTCCCGCCGGCGACGGTCGCGAGCAGGGCGGTCAGCCGGGCCCCGGGCCAGCCGGCCACGTCGTCGAGGCGGGCCGAGGCCCAGCCGTAGCGCCGGTGGCGGGGGGACTTGTGGCCGACCATCGCGTCGAGGGTGTTCACCGCGCGGAAGCCGACCAGGCCCGGCACACCCGCGACCGCGCCCCAGAAGAGGGCGCCCACGACCGCGTCGGAGGTGTTCTCGGCGACGGACTCGACGACCGCGCGGGCCATCGCGGGACCGTCGAGGGACTGCGGGTCGCGTCCGCACAGGTGCGGCAGCCGTTCCCGGGCCACCTCCAGGTCGCCCGCGGCGAGGGCCCCGCCGATCGCGTGGGCCTCGCGTCCCAGGGTCGTACCGCCGACGACGGCCCACACGGCGGCGGCGGTCAGGGCGACGGATCCGGCGCGGCTGCCCCGTACCGTACGGGCGGCGAGGGCGC
Organism: Streptomyces nymphaeiformis; assembly: GCF_014203895.1. Lineage (GTDB taxonomy): Bacteria > Actinomycetota > Actinomycetes > Streptomycetales > Streptomycetaceae > Streptomyces > Streptomyces nymphaeiformis. Next base: position 1,290,131 of record NZ_JACHJY010000001.1, read on the forward strand.
CGGCCGCGACGGTGGCACCGGCGCAGACGGCGGTGTGCAGGGCGCCCCAGCCGCGGTGGTCGCGCCACAGGGCCCGTTCGACGCGGCTGGCGGCCCGGCCGAAGGCGGCGACGGGGTGTCCGCGGCGGGGGTCGCCGACGAGTCGGTCGACGGCGAGGCCGAGGGCCGCGCCGTACGCGAACACACCGGTGGCTCGGGAAGGTCCTGGCCTGCGGCCGGGCATGGCGCACTGTCCTCACTCAGGGTCCGCGCCCTGGGTCGACGAAACCGGCGGCGAGAGTTCCTGACTTCCGGACCCTTGGGATCCGGTCACAGTGGCGGGACCGCGCCGGATTCGCACCGGACTTCCTCTCCTGCCGCCGTATGGCCCCGGCAGTCCACCACGGCCCGAGAACACCCGTCAACTCACCCTTGACCTGCACCGCGTCACTGTGCGAAGCACCACAAACACGACGGCCGGGCGGCCCGCACACGAGGTGCGGGCCGCCCGGCCGGGGGTGCCGGGGAGACCGTCAGGCGACGATCAGGTAGATGCCGTACGCCACGGCCCCGAGGCACAGGGCGAAGCAGGCGTAGGCGCCGGTGCGGGCCAGGGCGGCGGAGCCTCCCTGGGCGGCGGCCTGCTCCTGCTTGGAGAGGCCGATGACGCCGAGGGTGAAGAGGCCCACGAGGGCGACGGTCGCCACGAGGCTGACTCCGAAGACGGAGCCGAGGGCTGCCCAGTCGATCTTCATGCTTGGTTCCAGTTCCTTAGACCGCGGCCGTGGCCGGGGGAGCGGCCGGGTCCGTGGGGGCCGGCGCGGGGATGGTGGTCTTCAGGTCCTCGTCCGCGACGGCGGCGACGGTACCGGCCGGCGGCGGGGTGACGGCCGCGATCGCGGTGGTCACGACGCCGTCGGGCTCGGCGTCGGCCTCGACCTCGTTGACGTTGGTGTGGTCGACCGGCTGGCGGCGGGAGACCAGCCAGATGGCGACGCAGGAGGCGGCGAGGAAGGCCGCGACGACGTAGACGCCCCACTGGCCCTGGCGGGCGACGTACTCGGCGCCCGCGCCGACCAGGCCGGCGGCCGGCAGGGTCAGGCCCCACGCGACGAACATGCGGGTGGCGGTCGACCAGCGGACGACACCGCCCTTGCGGCCGAGACCCGCACCCATGACGGCGCCGGAGACGGAGTGCGTGGTGGAGAGGGAGAAGCCCAGGTGGGAGGAGGCCAGGATGACCGTCGCGGCGCTGGTCTGGGCGGCGAAGCCCTGCTGCGGCTGGAGGTCGGTGAGGCCCTTGCCCATGGTGCGGATGATGCGCCAGCCGCCGAGGGCCGTGCCGAGCGCGATCGCCGTACCGGCGGAGACGATGACCCAGACCGGCGGGTTGGAGCCGGGGGCGAGGGTGCCGCCGGCGACCAGGGCGAGGGTGATGATGCCCATCGTCTTCTGGGCGTCGTTGGTGCCGTGGGCGAGGGAGACGAGACCGGCGGAGGCGATCTGGCCGACGCGGTAGCCCTTGGCCGTGTCCTTCTCGGAGGTCTTGGCGCCGATCTTGTAGGTCAGCTTCGTGCCCAGCGTCGCGGCGATGCCGGCGACGATGGGCGCGGCGACGGCCGGGATGAGGACCTTGCTGACGACGACCTCGCCGTTGACGCCGCTGACGCCGATCGAGGCGACGGTCGCGCCGATGAGGCCGCCCATCAGGGCGTGGGAGGAGCTGGAGGGCAGTCCGACCAGCCAGGTCACCAGATTCCAGAGGATCGCGCCGACGAGCGCGGCGAGGATCACTTCGGGCTGGATGCCGTCCTCGTTGACCAGTCCTTTGGAGATCGTCTTGGCGACCTCCACGGACAGGAACGCGCCGACGAGGTTCAGTACGGCGGACATGACCACCGCCGTCTTCGGCTTGAGGGCACCGGTCGAGATGGTCGTGGCCATCGCGTTCGCGGTGTCGTGGAAACCGTTCGTGAAATCGAACACGAGAGCTGTCACGACCACAATGGCGAGCAGCAGCGTGATGTGTTCCATTTACCCAGGCAATCGTTCGACGTCAGTGTTTCGTTGAACGTAGGCAACCTGAGTGAACGGAAGATGAACTGGGCCGGGCGACGTGGTGTCCCTAACCGGTGTCAAGAGGTTCCGCTTCCCGCTCCGGGGCTCCCGGTGTCCACGATGCGGTCGCCCCGGAACCACGGGCCTCCCAGTCCTCCCGGGGCACATACGACCTGTCCCGCTTCCTCCCCCGGCATCCCGTTCCGCTCCCTGGACATGACCATCCGACCGGAGGACCCCGCGGAGGAGACCCATGTCACTCCCCGGGGCGACCCTTCCGCTTCCCCCCGGCCGGGTCCGTCCGGTGGCAGCCCCGCCCCGCCCTGCCGACACTGGGAGCGTGCGCCCGGCTACAGCGACGGCAGCGGCCGTCACCACACTGATCGGTGTCGGCGCGGCCGCGATCGCGGCCGGCCGGTACGCCAGCGACGTCGCCCTCAAGGCGCCGTCCGGACGACCACTGCCCGGAGACCCAGGACTCACCGTGCACGCCACGGGACCCGAACGGATCACCCTCACCCGCAGCCTCGCCTCCCTGCGCCCCGGCACGTACGGGATGGAGGCCCCCGGCCTGCACGCCGTCCTCGGCCCCGTCCTCGACCGCGTCCCGCACACCGCCGACACCGTCGTCCGCCGCCTCGAACGCGTCGAGCTCGGTGTCGTCGCGCCCGGCGCCCGCGTCCGGCTCACCCCCCAGCTCCACCGGGGCAACCCGATCAGCGCCCTCGGGATCGCCCACGAGGACGTCGAGATCCCCGGCGAACTCGGCCCCCTGCCCGGCTGGCTCGTGGCCGCCCCCCGCACCACCTGGGTGATCGCCCTGCACGGCCTCGGCACCACCCGCGAGCACCCGCTGAACCTCGTCCCCTTCTACAACCGCCGCAAGACCCCCGTCCTCGTCCTCGCCTACCGGGGCGACGAAGGGGCGCCGCCCTCCCCGGACGGCCTCGCCCACCTCGGCGACTCCGAGTGGCGGGACGTCGACGCCGCCATCCGCTACGCCGTCCGCCGCGGCGCCCGACAGGTCGTCCTGCACGGCTGGGGGACCGGCGCCTCCATGGCCCTGCGCGCCGCCGTCGAATCCGGCGTCCGCGACAGGATCGGCGGCCTCGTCCTCGACTCCCCGGTCCTCGACTGGGAGGCCACCCTCCGCAACCTCGCGGCGGCCCGCCACGTCCCCGGACCCCTGCTCCCGCTCGCCGTCCGCGCCGCCCAGGGCAGGACCGGCCCGCACGGCGACCTCCTGCGGACCGCCTCGGAGCCGGGCGCCCTGCGCGTCCCCGTCCTCCTCTTCCACGGCCCCGACGACACCATCGCCCCCTGGGAACCCTCCGTCGAACTCGCCTCCCGCCTCCCCGGCACGGTCAGCCTGCGGACCGTGCGCCAGGCCCCGCACGCCGCCATGTGGAACGCCGACCCGGTCCCCTACGAGGAGTCCCTCCGGCGCTTCCTCACCCCGCTGGTCTGACGGCACTTCTGATTCCGATTGGGCTTTCGGGCCGTCAGCGGGAAGACTGCCCCCGTGACGTCTCGAAAGCCCGATGAACCATTGGCGCGCAACTCCAGACTCCGACTCGTCCGCCCGCGGGCGCTGGCCACCGCCCGACGGGCCGTGACGACCCGGCGCACCCGGCCGGCGCCGCGGCCGCCCGAGGGGACTCCGCCCCGCGCGGAGCTCGCCCGCCAGGCCCGGCACGTCCTCGCCGACGCCGTACGGATCGCCCGCTGGGCCGCCGTCGAGCACGGCGCCGACACGGCACCCCGCACCGGCACCGGCGCCCGCCCCGCCCAGGAACGGGCCGCGGCCGCACTGGACCTGACACCCGGCCAGATCCGGGCCGGCTGGGACCGCGCCCGGCTCGCCGGACTCGTCGAACTGCACGGCGACACCGCCCGCCCCGGCTGGCGGCTGCACGCCTGGGACCGCGACGACTCCGCCGTCCTGCGCGGCTGGGTCGCCCTCTTCGACGCCTGGTCCCTGGTGCACCCGGCCCCCGAGGGGGTCGCCCCGAGCGCCGTCGCGGAGGTCGTCGAGGCCGTCCCGCAGGTGCTCTCGCTGCTCCAGCTCTCCCAGGGCCCGGTCCTCGTCCCCGCCCTCCTCGACCTCCTCGGCCAGCGCGTCGAGGAGCTCCGCGAGGAGCGCTGCGAGGTCCCCGCGGCCGAGCAGGCCCCCGAGACGGCGGACGCCCCCGCCCTCGACGGTCTGCCCACCCTCCTCGACTGGGCCCTGGAGGGTCTGGCCGCCGTCGGCGCGCTCACCCTCGACCCCGGCACCGAGGAGCGGCACGCCACCCTGACCCCGCTCGGCAACTGGGCGGTCTGGGTCAAGCTGGAGCAGATCTGCGTCGCGGCGCAGAGCCCCGCGGGCAACATCGAGCAGTCCGCAGAGGACATGCTCCGCGGCTGCGCCCGGCTCACCCCGGGCCCCGCCCGCGACGAGTACCGCGCCTGGCTCGCCGCCCGCACGCTCTCCAGCGCCGTCGCCGAACTCCTCGCCGTCGCCCGCGGCGAGGACGCCCTGCTGCGCGGGCTCGCCTTCGAGGCGCTCCGCGTCGTCGGCGCGCCCGCCGAGGCCGAGGTGCGGGCCACCGTCGCCGAGCCCTCGCTCCGCCCGTACGCGCTGCTCTGGCTGGCCGAGTACGAGGGGGCCGACCCCGACGACGCCCAGGAGGTGCTGACCCGCGAGGAGTCGACCTGGCTCTGGGTCGACACCGCGGCGGCCGTCGCCGACCACGGCGAGAGCGAGCTGCTCGTCCGGCACCTCGACTCCGCCGTGCAGGGCACCGTCCCGGCGCTGCTCGACGAGGTCCGCGCCGTCGGCCACCCCCGCACGGTCCAGGTCCTGGTCGCCCTGGCCGCCGCCCACCCGGACCCGGCCCTGGCCAAGGCGGTCCGCCGGGCGGCCTTCCAGGTCCACACGGGCGGAGCCTGACCCCGACGGGACCCGACGGTGACGTAGGCGGCCTGCCGGCCGGAGCCTGCCCCGGCGGGACCCGGCCGTGGCGTAGGCGCTCCGCCGGGCGGAGTCCGCCCCCGGCGGGACCCGGTCGTGGCGAAGGCGCTCCGCCGGGCGGCCTTCCAGGTCGACACCGGCGGAGCCTGCCCCCGGTCGGCCCGGCCCGGCGGCACCGCGCCCGCCCGGCCGGGTCCCGCGCGGTCCCGGCCCTACCCCGCCGCCCCCGGCGCGTACGTGCCGAAGCTCCACACGTTGCCCTCGGCGTCCCGGGCCGTGTAGTCCCGGGAGCCGTACTCCTGGTCCGTCGGCGGCATCACGATCTCGACGCCCCGCGCCACCGCGCGGGCGTGGTGCTCGTCGACGTCGTCCACGCGCACGTACACCGCGGTCGGCCCGCCCCCGGCCATCAGCCGGTCGAACGCGCTGCCGCTGCCCTTGCTGCCCAGCATCACCATGCCGTTCCCGCAGGAGAGCTCGGCGTGCATCACACGGCCGTCCTCGCCCTCGAACACGGCGTGCGCGGTGAAACCGAAGCCCTCCGTGAGCTGCTCGATCGCGGCCTTCGCGTCCTCGTACCGCAGCGCCGGACAGATGTCGGGGTTCCCAGCCATCCCGATCACTTCCTCTCGATGTGACCTGGATCTCAGTCTCGCAGCCGCCACTGACAACTCAGCGGAAGGTGTTGCACCGGGCCATGTCGCCGGTCCTGTAGCCCTCGTAGAACCACTGCTGCCGCTGCGCCGCCGAGCCGTGCGTCCAGTTCTCCGGCGTCACCCGGCCCTGGAACCGCTCCTGGATCCGGTCGTCGCCCACGGCCGCCGCCGCGTCCAGGCCGTCCCGTACGTCCTCCTCGGTGAGCCGGGTGAGCAGCGGCCGGCCCGTCTTCTCGTCGGGGGTGGCCGTCGCGTGCCGCGCCCAGACCCCGGCGTAGCAGTCGGCCTGGAGCTCGACCCGCACGGCGTTGGAGTTCGCCCCGGTCCGCCCGTCCTGGGCGCGGCTCAGGGTCCCCATCAGGTTCTGGACGTGATGGCCGTACTCGTGCGCCACCACGTACGCCTGGGCGAAGGGCCCGCCCGTCGAGCCGAACGTGGTCCGCAGCTCGTCGAAGAAGCCCAGGTCCAGATAGACCTGACGGTCGCCGGGGCAGTAGAAGGGCCCCACCGCCGAGGTCGCCGCGCCGCACGCGGTGCCGACCCGGTCGGTGAACAGGACGGTGGCGGCGCTCCCGTAGGTGCCGCCCCGGCGCGGGTACTCGCCGCGCCAGTAGTCCTGGACGCTGTTGACGACGGCGACGATCCGGCAGTCCTGGCGCGTGTTGGCGTCCGAGCCCTTCTTGCAGCTCTGGTTCACCTGGGCCGCCGACGAGGAGCTCGCGACCGGCGCGTCACCGCCGGAGGAGAGCCCGAGCTGGTCGGGACCCACCCCGAAGAGCACGCCGAGGATCAGCGCGATGAGGCCGATGATGCCGCCGCCGACGGTCGCCCTGCCGCCCGGGACGCGGCTGCCGCGGACGTCCCGCACCTCCGAGGTGTCCAGGTCGGCGTCGTCGTCGAACTGCACGGTCCACCACCCTCCGCGTCGCTGTCGCGGCGGTGGCCGCCGCCCTGCGCCGAGTATCGAATGATCTAGACCGAGCCGCCCCTTTTGTGGTGCATCGGCGCGAATGTGAGATGGGTCCCGATTCGTCCGTCATCCCTCGCATGGCCGAAAACCAGTTGCAGGCGCCCGTTAGACTGGCCGCATGGCCACTCTCCTTTGGGTGCATTAGCGGCGTCGAAGCCCGCCACCAGTCGTCTCTTCCGCCGTTTCCCACCGCCCTGGAGTCTGTCCGTGATCACCGCTTCCGGCATCGAGCTGCGCGCCGGCGCCCGAGTCCTCATCGAGTCCGCTTCCTTCCGCGTCGCCAAGGGCGACCGCATCGGCCTCGTCGGCCGCAACGGAGCGGGCAAGACCACCCTCACCAAGTGCCTCGCAGGCGAGGGCCAGCCCGCCGCCGGCAGCATCGCCCGCTCCGGCGAGGTCGGCTACCTCCCGCAGGACCCGCGCACCGGCGACCTCGACGTCCTGGCCCGCGACCGCATCCTCTCCGCCCGCGGCCTCGACGTCCTCATCAAGAAGATGCGGATGAACGAGGAGCGCATCGCCACCGGCTCCGGCGCCACCCGCGACAAGGCGCTGCGGCAGTACGAGCGCCAGGAGACCGAGTTCCTCACCAAGGGCGGGTACGCGGCCGAGGCCGAGGCCTCCACCATCGCCGCCGCCCTCGGCCTGCCCGACCGGGTCATGGGCCAGCCGCTGCACACCCTCTCCGGTGGTCAGCGCCGCCGCGTCGAGCTCGCCCGGATCCTCTTCTCCGACGCCGACACCCTGCTCCTCGACGAGCCCACCAACCACCTCGACGCCGACTCCATCGTCTGGCTGCGCGACTACCTGAAGACCTACCGCGGCGGCTTCATCGTCATCTCCCACGACGTCGACCTCGTCGAGACCGTGGTCAACAAGGTCTTCTACCTGGACGCCAACCGCTCCACGATCGACGTCTACAACATGGGCTGGAAGCTCTACCAGCAGCAGCGCGAGGCCGACGAGAAGCGCCGCAAGCGCGAGCGCCAGAACGCCGAGAAGAAGGCCGCCGCGCTCAACTCGCAGGCCGACAAGATGCGCGCCAAGGCCACCAAGACCGTCGCCGCGCAGAACATGGCCAAGCGCGCCGAGCGCCTGCTCTCCGGCCTGGAGGCCGTCCGCGCCTCCGACAAGGTCGCCAAGCTCCGCTTCCCCGAGCCGGCGCCCTGCGGCAAGACCCCGCTGACCGCCGAGGGCCTCTCCAAGTCGTACGGCTCGCTCGAGATCTTCACCGATGTGAGCCTCGCGATCGACAAGGGCTCGCGCGTCGTCATCCTCGGCCTCAACGGCGCGGGCAAGACGACCCTGCTGCGCCTCCTCGGCGGCGTCGAGCAGCCCGACACCGGCGAGGTCACCCCGGGCCACGGCCTCAAGCTCGGCTACTACGCCCAGGAGCACGAGACGCTCGACCCCGAGCGGACCGTCCTGGAGAACATGCGCTCGGCCGCGCCCGACCTCGACCTGGTCGACGTGCGCAAGACGCTCGGCTCCTTCCTCTTCTCCGGCGACGACGTCGACAAGCCGGCCGGCGTCCTCTCCGGCGGCGAGAAGACCCGGCTCGCGCTCGCGACCCTCGTCGTCTCCTCGGCGAACGTGCTGCTCCTCGACGAGCCCACCAACAACCTGGACCCGGCCAGCCGCGAGGAGATCCTCGGCGCGCTGCGCACGTACAAGGGCGCCGTCGTCCTCGTCACCCACGACGAGGGCGCCGTGGAGGCGCTCGACCCGGAGCGGATCATCCTGCTCCCGGACGGCGTCGAGGACCTGTACGGCGCGGACTACGCGGACCTGGTCGCCCTCGCCTGACCCTCCGAGCGGTGCTCCGGGGCTCCTCGGAGCCCCGGATGATCATCTCGGGCTGGATCATTCGGCTCATGGGTGATCCTTCATCTGAGTGAGGATGTCTCGTACCTCCCGGCGCGGTGCTCTGCCGAATCCTTCCGGCAGACCCGCGCCGTACGTGTGTTCCCATTGCCGCGCTGACCTGGCACTTCCCGCACCGCACGGTGCGGAGGCGTCCTGCCGGTCGTGCGGAATGCCGGCTTCCGTTCGTGATGACGGCGTACTCGTCCACAAACCCGACGGGACGGACCTTGTCGAATGGGTGGCCAGGACGGACGGGAGGGGTGATCATGAGAAGTCCAGAGCGCACTTCCCATGAGGAGGCACGGGTGGCCGAGACTCTGAAGAAGGGCAGCCGGGTGACCGGCGCCGCGCGCGACAAGCTCGCGGCAGACCTGAAGAAGAAGTACGACTCCGGTGCGAGCATCCGGGCGCTGGCCGAGGAAACCGGCCGCTCCTACGGATTCGTCCACCGGATGCTGAGCGAGTCCGGAGTCACGCTGCGTGGACGCGGCGGAGCGACACGGGGCAAGAAGGCGGCCTCGGCCTGACATCGGGGCGGCTCGACCGGTCCACCGGGACCTCCCGGTGGGCACCCGGTCGGCCCTGCGGCCGGCCGGGTGGTTACTGTGCAGTCACTTAGCATCTCGAATGCAGTGCTGCACCGGAACCGGAGGCGCCCCCATGACTACGCTCGACGACTCTGAGCTCGTATTCGACAAGGACGGTGTACGGCTCACCGTCGAGGACGCCGTTGCCACGGTGACCCTGACCAATCCGGCGAAGCGCAACGCCCAGTCTCCCGCTCTGTGGCGGGCGTTGACGGAAGCCGGCCGGTCGTTGCCCGGCAGCGTGCGGGTCGTCGTTCTGCGCGGCGAGGGCAAGTCCTTCTCCGCCGGACTCGACCGGCAGGCGTTCACGCCCGAGGGCTTCGACGGCGAGCCGTCCTTCCTGGAGATGGCGCGCGGGTCCGACGCGGACCTCGACGCGCTCATCGCCGAGTACCAGGAGGCTTTCACCTGGTGGCGCCGCAGTGACCTCGTGTCGATCGCGGCCGTCCAGGGCCACGCCATCGGCGCGGGCTTCCAGCTCGCCCTCGCCTGCGACCTGCGGGTCGTCGCCGAGGACGTGCAGTTCGCCATGCGCGAGACCAGCCTGGGTCTCGTCCCGGACCTGACCGGGACGCACCCGCTCGTCTCGCTCGTCGGCTATGCCCGCGCGCTGGAGATCTGCGCCACCGGCCGCTTCGTGCACGCGGAGGAGGCCGAGCGCATCGGCCTCGCCAACCTGTCCGTACCCGCCGAGGAGCTCGACGCGGCGGTACGGGACCTCAGCGCCGCCCTGCTCGCGGCGCCGCGCGACGCGGTCAACGAGACCAAGGCGCTGCTCCAGGGCGCCTCCGGCCGCTCCTACGAGGAGCAGCGCACCGCCGAACGCGCCGCCCAGTCCCGCCGCCTGCGCGACCTGGCGGGCCTCGGCGACTGACGCGCGCGGCGCGGGTGGGTGCCCGCTCCGGGCGACCGGCGTGCGCGTCCGGCCGGCCCGCGCGTCCGACGGGCCTGTGCGCGCGGATCGCCTGCGCGTCCGCGCGCCGGGTCGCCGCCCGTTGCGCGGACGCGCGCTGCGGCGCACGCGTGCGTTCACCGTAGTTCCGACACCAGTACCGTGACCGCGGTCGCCTCCTCGGCGGCCGCGGTCGCGGCGCTTCGGGCGGCGCGGGCCACGTCCAGCGGGCGGTGCCCGGCCGTCACGGCCAGTTCCACCCGCACCCCGTCCGGGCCCCGGCGCACCGGCGGTCCCCAGGCGTCCGTCACGCCCGCCACGCCCTCGACCCGCAGGACCGCCAGGGCCACCGGGTCGTCCGTCGCCGGAGCGGGCCGCCCCGGCGGGGGAGCGGCCGGTCCGGCCGCCGCCGGCTCCGCGTCGAGCAGCTCCGTCACCCGCAGGTCCACCGCCGCCACCCGCAGCCCGAGACCGTCCCGCGCCGCCCCGAGCAGCGCCGCCCGCAGCTCCTCCGCCAGCTCCGGCAACGGGCGGCCCGCCACCGCCCCGAAGTCCACGGTGATCCGCAGGCCCCCGGGCTCCGCCTGGTCGTCGGGCCCGACCCGGAGCTCGCCCGGCACCACCCCCCGTACCGCCGCGGCGGCCGGGACGAGGACCCCGCGAGCCGCGCGCTCGGTGATCCAGGCGCCGTCCCCTGCCGCTCCGAGCGGCAGCAGCCTGCCCGGCGCGAGGTGCTCCCGTACCGCCGCCGTCCAACCCTCAGCCGTCGTCATTCCCCCAGCCTGCCGCATCCCCGGAGCGAATTCGGGCAAGCGCCCTTAGTGTGGGCGAGTAACCCCGAAATATGACAGAAGGGGATCATTCTCATGACGGACACCACTCACTCCGGAGACCCCGCGGCGGACGAGCCGCGCCGTACCTCCGTGACCAAGCGGGGCGGCGGCGCCGCGGCGACGCGGGGCCGGACGACGATCGCCGACGGTGTCGTGGAGAAGATCGCCGGTCTCGCCGCGCGTGACGTCGTCGGCGTCCACGCCATGGGCAGCGGCCTCTCCCGGACCTTCGGCGCGGTTCGCGACCGGGTCCCCGGCGGAGGCGGCGCCAAGGCGAGCGTCACCCGAGGGGTCAAGGCCGAGGTCGGCGAGGTGCAGACCGCGCTCGACCTGGAGATCGTCGTCGACTACGGCGTGTCCATCGCCGATGTCGCCGGAGACGTCAGGGAGAACGTCATCGCCGCCGTGGAGCGGATGACAGGCCTCGAGGTCGTCGAGGTCAACATCGCGGTCAGCGACGTGAAGCTGCCCGAGGAAGAGGAAGAGGAAGAGGAGCCCCGGCTCCAGTAGTCGTCACAGCCCCCGGCGACAGGGGCCGGGGGCCAGGGAAAGGGGCTCGGAATGAGCATGGCGGTGGTCGGCCTGGTGGCCGGCATGGCTCTCGGCTTCGCCGGATACTTCGGCGGCTTCGGAGCGTTTCTGCTGGTCGCGGCCCTCGGGGCGATCGGCTTCGTGGCGGGCCGTTTCCTCGACGGCGACCTCGAGGCCGGCGATCTGTTCCGGGGACGCGAGCGCGGCGACCGGCGGCGGTGACCGGGGGTGGTGACGGATCTGGCGGACGGCGCGGTACGGGACGGGGTACGGGACCGGGGGGCGACCACGGTCGCCGACCGCGTCGTCGCGAAGATCGCCGCGCAGGCGGCCAGGGAGGCCCTCGACGCCGTCCCCGCAGGGGGATCGAAGCCGCACGCCTCCGTCGTCGTCCACCGGGAGATCGCCCGCGTCTCGGTGAGCCTCGACCTCGACTACCCGTCCGACGTCGGCCGCCAGTGCGGGGCCGTCCGGAGCCGGGTACGCACGCGCGTGGAGGACCTCGTCGGCCTGGAGGTCCACGAGGTGGACGTCCACGTCGAGCGCCTCCACTCCGCCCACACCCGCCACACCACCCCGAGGGGCCGCCTCGCATGACCACGACCCCGGAACCGGACGCCTCCGCACACCCGGGCTCCGAGCCGGACCCCGACCCGGCCCCCGCCGACGCCCCCACCCCGCACGTCCGCCGTTTCTGGGCCGTGCGTCGCATCCCCGCCGCCGTCCTCGCGGCCGTCGTGCTCGGGGGGACCGGGCTGCTGCTCTACGACGTCGCGGCCGTGCGGGCCGACCGGCCCGCCATGGCCTGGCGGCGCAAGCTGGCCGACGGGCTCGCGACCCGGCCGCTCGACGACGTGGTGATCGTCGCCGGAGCGGCCGTCGCCGTCGTGCTCGGTCTCTGGCTCCTGATCCTGGCCGCCACCCCGGGGCTGCGCGGCATCCTCCCGATGCGCCGGGAGCACACCGACGTGCGGGCGGGGCTCGACCGCAAGGCCGCCTCCCTCACCCTGCGGGACCGCGTCATGGAGGTCTCCGGCGTCCAGTCCGTCCGGGTGCGCGTCGGCCGCGCCAAGGTCGCCGTCCGGGCGGTCTCCCACTTCCGGGCCCTCGACGAGGTCCGCGCCGACGTGGAGACCGTGCTCGCCACCGGCGTCGACGAGCTCGGCCTCGCCCACCCGCCCGCGCGGACGGTACGGGTGGCCAGGCCGCCCCGCAAGGAAGGGAAGGCCAAGTGACCGTCGTCCTGCGGCGCGTCAACCGCGCCCTGCTCGGTCTCGCCGGGCTGCTCCTCGTCGTCGGCGGCGGCGCCGTCCTCGCCGCCGCCCTCGACCTGCCCGTACCGTCCTGGTGGCCCTGGTCGGGCCCCGACGACGTGCTGCTCTCCACCTCCGAACGGCAGCACTGGCGCGACGAGAGCTGGTGGTGGCCGGTGGTCATCGCCGTCCTCGGGCTCGTCGTCCTGCTCGCCCTCTGGTGGCTGCTCGTCCAGTTCCGGCGGGCCCGGCTCGCCGAGGTCCTCGTCGACACCGGCGACGGCGAGGCGGCGGTCCTGCGCGGCCGGGCCCTGGAGAGCGTCCTGGAGGCGGACGCCACCGCACAGGACGGCGTCGCCCGCGCCAAGGTCGCCCTCACGGGCCGCCGCGGCACCCCCCGGACCCGGATCGTGCTGCTCCTGGAGCCGTACGCCTCCCCGGGTGCCGCCCTGACCGCCCTCAGCACCCGGGCGCTCGCCGACGCCCGTACGTCGACGGGCCTGCCCGCGCTGCCCACGGAGGCGCGCCTGCGCGCGGTCAAGCACCGCGCCCGCCGGGTCGCCTGAGGACCCGGCGGCGGGTCAGAACTCGGCGCGTGCCCCGCCGTCCACCGGCAGCATCAGACCCGTCAGGTACGAGGCGGCCGGCGACAGCACGAAGGCCGCCGTGCGGCCGAACTCCGCCGGGGTGCCGTACCGGCGCAGCGGGATCGTGAGCTCGTTCGCCGCGCGGGCCGCGTCCGCGTCGCCGGAGAGCGCGTCAAGGGAGCGGACCCGGTCGGTGTCGATGCGGCTCGGCAGCAGGCCGACGACCCGGATCCCGCGCGGGCCCAGGTCGTTGGCGAGGGACTTGGCGAAGCCGGCCAGGCCCGGCCGCAGTCCGTTGGAGATGGTCAGGCCGGGGATCGGCTCGTGGACGGAGCCGGACAGGACGAAGCCGATGACCCCGCCCTCGCCGAGCGTCTCGGCGGACGCGCGGGCCAGCCGTACCGCCCCCAGGAAGACCGTGTCGAAGGCGGCCGCCCACTCCTCGTCGGTGTTGTCCGCCGCGAAGCCGGGCGCCGGGCCGCCGACGCTGATCAGGATGCCGTCGAAGCCGCCGAAGCGGGCCCGCGCCTCGGCGATCAGCCGGGCCGGGGTCCCCGGGTCGGTGTTGTCGGCGGCGACGCCTGCCGCGCCTTCGCCCAGCTCGGCCACCGCGTCGGCGACGGTCTTCTCCTCGCGCCCGGTGATCAACACCTTCGCGCCCTCGGCGAGCAGCGCCTCGGCCGAGGCCCGGCCGAGCCCCCGCGTCGCACCGGTCACCACGTACACACGGTCCTTCAGTCCAAGATCCATGCCCCTATCCTGCCGCGTCCCCGGCGGCGAGGGCGAGAGCGGTCCCCACGAGGCCGATGTGGCTGAACGCCTGCGGGAAGTTCCCCAGCTGGCGTCCCGCCACCGGGTCGTACTCCTCCGCGAGGAGCCCCAGGTCGTTGGTGAGGGCGAGGAGCCGCTCGAAGAGCTCGCGCGCCTCCTCGGCGCGGCCGGTCATCCGCAGCGCGTCCGCCAGCCAGAACGAGCAGACCAGGAAGGTGCCCTCCTGCCCGGGGAGCCCGTCCAGGGCCGTCGAGTCGGGGCTGTAGCGGCGCAGGAAGCCGCCGTGCGTCAGCTCCGCCCGTACCGCGTCCACGGTCCCCACCACCCGCGGGTCGTCCGGCGGCAGGAAGCCGACCCGGGGGATGAGGAGGGTCGCGGCGTCCAGCTCGGTCGAGCCGTACGCCTGGGTGAAGGTGTTCCGCTCGGGGTCGTACGCCCGCTTGCACACCTGGGCGTGGATCTCGTCCCGCATCGCCCGCCAGCGGTCCGCGTTCCCCGGCAGCGAGGGGTCGGCCTCCAGGGTGCGGACCGCCCGGTCGGCGGCGACCCAGGCCATGACCTTCGAGTGGGTGAAGTGGCGGCGCGGCCCGCGGACCTCCCACAGGCCCTCGTCGGGCTCCCGCCAGGTGGACTCGAGGAAGCCGAGCAGGCTCAGCTGGATGTTCCAGGCGTGCCGCTCCGCCGGGATCCCGGCCTCGCGCGCGCGGCTGAGGGAGTCCATGACCTCGCCGTACACGTCGAGCTGGAACTGGTCCACAGCGGCGTTCCCGGTGCGTACCGGCGAGGAGTCGGCGTAGCCGCGCAGCCACGGCAGGCTGGTCTCCGGCAGCCGGCGCTCCCCGGCGGGTCCGTACATGATCTGCAGGTCGGCGGGGTCGCCCGCGACCGAGCGCAGCAGCCAGTCCCGCCAGGCGCCGGCCTCCTCCTCGTAGCCGGTGGCGAGCAGCGCGCCCAGGGTGAGGGAGGAGTCGCGCAGCCAGCAGGCGCGGTAGTCCCAGTTCCGCACGCCGCCGAGCTCCTCCGGCAGGGAGGTGGTGGGGGCGGCCATGATCCCGCCCGTGGGGGCGTACGTGAGCGCCTTGAGGGTGATCAGGGAGCGCACCACGTCCGCCCGGTACGGGCCCCGGTAGGTGCAGCGGGACGTCCACTCCCGCCAGTCCGCGAGGCACTGCTCCAGGGCCTCGAAGGGGTCGACGAGCTCGGGGCGCGGCTCGTGCGAGGGGTGCCAGGTGAGGACGAAGGCGACCTTCTCGCCGGCGGCGACGGTGAAGGCGGACTGGGTGGAGAACTGCTGGCCCCAGGTCTTCACGTGCGGCTCGCTGCGCAGCCAGACCGAGTCGGGGCCGGCGATCGCGACCCGGTGGCCGTCGGCCCTGCGCACCCAGGGCACGATCGAGCCGTAGTCGAAGCGGAGCCGCAGCACGGAGGCCATCTCGACGCTGCCGCTGACCCCCTCCACGATCCGCATCAGGTCGGGGGCCCTGTCCCGCTGCGGCATGAAGTCGATGACCTTGACGGTGCCCGTACGGGTCTCCCAGTAGGTCTCCAGGACGAGGGCGTCCTCGGCGTAGCGGCGGGTGGAGCAGGTGGTGGCGCCTTTGGGCGCGATGGTCCAGTGGCCGTTGTCCTCGTCGCCGAGGATGGCGGCGAAGCAGGCGGCGGAGTCGAAGCGGGGCAGACACAGCCAGTCGACCGACCCGTCGCGGCCGATGAGCGCGGCGGTCTGGAGATCGCCGATGAGGGCGTAGTCGTCGATACGTTGCGTCACGCTTTGGGCTGTTCCCGGAAGCGGCGACGGTCAATCAGCGGGCCGGTGCGGCCTCGGGCTCCGTCGTGTCCGGCTCGGTGGGTCCGGGGACGTCGGAGGCGGCCTGCGCCGCCCGGTCGCGCTTCTCCCGGCGCACCAGGATCACCCAGCCGACGGGCACGCCGGCGGCGAAGAGCCACCACTGCACGGCGTACGCCATGTGGGGGCCGATCGAGTCGTGGTCCGGCTCGGGGATCAGCTCGGGGGTGCCGCCGGCCGGGTCGGGCGCGCTCTGCTCCAGGTAGCCACCGAGCACCTCGCGGCCGATGAGCTCGGCCTGCTGCCTGCTGCTGATGAGCATGACCTGGCGGTCCGGCAGGCCCTTCAGGTCCTTGATGCCGCTGGCGCCCGTCGTCTCGTCGGCCTTGAGCCGGCCGGTGACGGTGACCTCGCCCTTGGGGGCGGGCGGCACGGGCGGGAAGGCGTGCTGGTCGGCGGCGGCCGGGATCCAGCCGCGGTTGACCAGGACGATCCGGCCGTCGCGGAGGACCAGCGGGGTCAGGACGTGCACGCCCACCTGGTCGTCGGAGGAGGTGCGGCGGCGGACGACCACCTCGTGGGCGGTGTCGAAGGTGCCGGTGGCGGTGACCTGGCGCCAGTAGTCGGCGCGCGGGACGGTGTGACCGGGGGAGGTGAGCTGCTCGACCGGGAGCGGCTTCGCCTTGAGGTTGTCCGCGATCAGGGCGTTCTGGGCGACCCGGCTCTCGTGCCGGTGGAACTGCCAGAAGCCCAGCTCGATCATCGTGGGGATGAGGACGAGGGCGATGAGGGTGAGGATCACCCACTGCCGGGACAACAGGAAGCGGTACACCCCACGACCGTACCTTTCGGACCGAGGGGTGTACGCACGGGGGGTTCGGGTGGCTCGCGCCACCCGTCAGGGAACGTTTCCTCACACCCTGTCGACGATGCCCACCTTCCCCTCGGCGCGGGCGCAGTGGCCGCCGCAGTACCAGCTGCCCTCGACCTCGACGCCCTGTCCGATGATCTGGACCCGGCAGTGCTCGCAGATGGGCGCCATGCGGTGGATGGCGCAGGAGAAGCAGTCGAAGACGTGCACCGCGCCCTGCGCGTGCACCTCGAAGGACATGCCGTAATCGTTTCCGCAGACCTCACAACGTGCCATGCGCCACAGGGTGGAGCGCCCGCCGGGCGCGCGCAGCGCGGCGCGCCCGCCGGGACCGGGCTGTCACCCGTCTGCCGGGGCCACGTCCCGCAGGAGCTGGGTGTAGGCGGCCTCGTCGACGACCGGGGTGCCGAAGGACCGGGCCTTGAGGGTCTTGGAGGTGGCGGAGTCCGGGTCGTTGGTGACCAGGAGGCTGGTCAGCCGGGAGACGCTGGTGGCGACGTGCAGGCCGGCCTCGACGGTGCGGTCCTCCAGGAGCTCGCGGTCGATGGAGGTGTCGCCGGAGAAGGCCACCCGCATGCCCTGCTTGAGCGGCTTGTCCGACGTGTAGCGCCCGGGGTTGGGGTACGGGCACGGCGGCCGCTTCCGCGAGGGGCGCCAGCTGCCCGCCCGGTAGGAGGACTGGTGGGCGACCCGCGGCTGCGCGGGCGTCGAGGCCCACTCGGTGAGCGGCCGGCACTCCAGGAGCGGCAGCCGGACGTTCCGCTCGGCCGCCGCGTGCAGGCTCGGCCGGAACGCCTCGGCGAGCACCCGCGCGTCGTCGAGCGCGTTGTGCGCGCGCTGCTGCACCACGCCGAAGTGCGCGGCGAGCGACTCCAGCTTGTGGTTGGGCAGCGGCAGCGACAGCTCCTTGGCGAGCGCGATCGTGCACAGCCGCTGGCGCACCGGCGCAGCGGACTCCGCGCGCGCGTACTCCCGGGCGATCATCTGCCAGTCGAACATCGCGTTGTGCGCGACGAGCACCCGTCCGTCGAGCCGTGCCGCGAACTCCGCCGCGATCTCGGGGAAGAGCGGCGCGCCCTCCAGGACGTCGCTGGTCAGCCCGTGGATCCAGACCGGACCGGGGTCGCGCTCGGGGTTGACGAGGGTGTACCAGTGGTCCTCGACGTTCCCCTGGGCGTCCAGCCGGTAGACGGCAGCCGAGACTATCCGGTCGTCACGGGCGAGTCCGGTGGTCTCCACGTCGACCACCGCGTACCCCTGCGGGTAGGCGGCCGGCCACATCGCTGCTGTCGTACGGTCGTCAAGCACGGTCAATGAGGATACGGCCCGCGACCGACACTTCCGTCCCCGGTGCCTCCGGAGGCACCCGCGAGCAGCCCGTCCACCAGTGCCCGTACGGAGTCGGCGAAGAGCCGCTCGGTGTCGATCGGCGCCGCGAGCGCGCGGGCGAGCGGCCCGTCGGCCTCGGCGTCCTCGCCCCGCCACAGCTCCTCCTCGGCGGGGGACTGGGCGGGGGCCCGCTCGCGGTTGCGCTCCACCAGGACGTAGCCGACGACCTGGAACTGCACCGCGCGGACGGCCCGGGCGGCCTCCGCCCCGCGCAGCCCCGCCGCGTGCGCCTCGTGCACCAGGGCCCGCTGGGCCGGCAGGAACATGCGCTCGGTCAGTCCCCGCTCGTGGACCATCGCCACCAGGTGCGGGCGCTCGCGCAGCGCGCGGCGCAGCGCACGGGCGACCGAGACCATCCGCTCGGCCGGGGTCGCGCCCCGGGGCCGGATCGTGCCGAGGTCGGCGACGGTGCGGGCGGCGAGCGCGTCGAGGAGCGACTCGCGGTTGCCGACGTGCCAGTAGATCGAGGTGACCGCGGTGCCGAGCTCGGCGGCGAGCCGGCGCATCGTGAGCGCGTCCGGGCCGTGCTCCCTCACCAGGGCGGCCGCCGTGTCCAGGACCTCGTCGCGGGTCAGCGCGGAGCGTGCCATCGGTTCCCCCAACTCCTCTGCGTGCAGCCCTCTTTACCCTGCGGGGTGCTCGGTGTAACAGTGTTACAGGCCGATACGTTCCCGAAGGGTGGTACGTCATGGCACGAGTACGGTACGGGGCGCGCAGCGACGCGGAGGCGGCGGCGGCCCGCGAGCGGTCCGCCAAACTCCCCGACATCTGGTCCACCGGCGTGGTCGCCGTCTGGGAGACCGATCCGGACGTCGTGGCGGCGGTCCTGCCGCCCCCGCTGAAACCCACCGCGCGCCCCCTCGTGCGCGCCAACATCAGCAAGGTCGACCTGCCCGGCTATCCGCTCGGCGCCGGCTCGGTCGCCGTGGCCGCCGCCCACGGCGACCGCGAGGGCTGGTACCCGCTGGTCATGCCGATGACCCACGAGCGGGCCCTGATCGGCGGGCGCGAGGTCTTCGGCGAGCCGAAGAAGCTGGGCGAGGTCACGGTCGAGCGCGACGGCCTCGTCGTGCGCGCCGCCCTCGCCCGGCACGGCATCGCCTTCGTGGAGGTGCGCGGGGCGGTCTCCGGACCGCTGCCGCTGCCGGAGCCCGTCGAGAAGACCGACTTCTACTTCAAGTTCCTGCCCGGCGTGGAGGGGACCGGCTTCGACGCCGACCCCGTCCTCGTGCACTGCGTCCGCAACGAGAAGGTGCGGAAGCTGGAGCGGATCACCGGCGACGTCGTGCTGCGCGAGTCCATGTACGACCCGGTCGCCGACCTGCCCGTGCGCCGGCTCGTCGAGATCACGATCGGCGAGAAGACCACCGACCAGAAGGGCACGGTCGCCGAGCGCGTCTCCGCCCGGGACCTGCTGCCCTTCGTCCACCAGCGGTACGACGACCCGCTCCAGATCCTCGACGGACCCCCGGAAGGAAGTGCCTGATGGAGCTGCGCGAGGGGCAGGTCGCCGTCGTCACGGGCGCGGCGAGCGGCATCGGGCTCGCGATGGCCCGCCGCTTCGCCGCCGAGGGCCTCGCCGTCGTCCTCGGGGACGTCGAGCGCGGCGCCCTGGAGGAGGCCGCCGACGAGCTGATGGCGAGCGGGGCGCAGGTCCTCGCCCGGACGGTCGACGTCTCGGACCCCGACGAGGTCCGGGCGTTCGCGGACGCCGCGTACGACACCTTCGGCGCCGTCCACGTCCTCTGCAACAACGCGGGCGTCGGCTCCGGCGCCGAGGGCCGCATGTGGGAGCACGAGCCGAACGACTGGAAGTGGGCCTTCTCCGTCAACGTCTGGGGCGTCTTCCACGGCATCCAGGCCTTCGTCCCGCGCATGCTCGCGGGCGGCGAACCCGGCCACGTCGTGAACACCTCCTCCGGCGACGGCGGCATCGCCCCGCTGCCCACCGCCTCCGTGTACGCGGTCACCAAGGCGGCCGTCGTCACCATGACCGAGTCGCTCTACGCCCATCTGAAGGCCGAGCACGCGCGCGTGGGCGCCTCCGTGCTCTTCCCGGGCCCCCACATGCTCCGCACCGGACTGTGGGAGTCGCACCGCAACCGGCCCGAGCGGTACGCCAAGCAGCGGCCGCGCAGGACCCCGTACCGCAGCCTCGACCAGTACGAGGCCGCGATGAAGGCGGCCGGGCACGAGGTCGCCTTCACCCCGGTGGAGGACGTCGCCGAGCACGTCGTCGACGGCATCCGCGCCGACCGCTTCTGGATGCTGCCGGAGAGCGAGCACAGCGACCGGCAGATCACGGCGCGCTCGCGGTCCATGCTCGACCGCGCCAACCCGTCGTACCTGGAGAGCTTCATCCTCGACTGAGGGGCCTAGCCATGAGCAACGAGCGCCATGAGGACCCGTATCTGATCATCTCCTCCGACTGTCACGCCGGGCTGCCCACCGAGGAGTACCGGCCCTATCTCGACCCTCGCTTCCACCGGGACTTCGACGACTTCCTGGCGGGGCGCGAGGCCCGCCGCCAGGCCATGACCCGGCTCGGGGTGCGCAACGAGGCCTTCGCGAACAAGTGGTTCAGCGACAACGAGGAAGGCCTGCGCGGCGGCTGGGACCCCGCCCAGCGCATCAAGGAGCTCGACGGCGACGGGGTGGCCGCCGAGGTCGTCTTCCCCGACGCGGACGCCGTCGACAGCCAGACCGCCGCGCCCTTCGGCGTCGGCCTCGGACTCTCCGGAGACCAGGACCCCGAGCTCGGCATGGCGGGCGCCAAGGCGCACAACCGCTGGCTCGCCGAGTTCGTCTCCGCGAACCCGGCCCGGCACTGCGGGGTCGCCCTCCTGCCCGTCACCGCCGACGTCCGCGAGGTCGTCGCCGAGATCCACCGCGCCAAGGAGTCCGGGCTCGGCGCGCTCATGATCCCCTCCATGTGGGTGGACAAGGCCCCGTACCACGACCGGCGTTACGACCCGGTGTGGGCGGCGGCGGCCGAGACCGGCATGCCGGTCGTCACCCACTCCGGGGCGGCGCCGCGCGAGGAGTACGGCGACCACCTCGGGATCTACGTCTCCGAGGTCACCTGGTGGCCGGCCAGGCCCCTGTGGTTCCTGCTCTGGTCGGGCGTCTTCGAGCGCCACCCCGGCCTGCGGTTCGGGATCGCCGAGTCCGGCTGCTGGTGGCTGCCGAACCTGCTCTGGTTCATGGACCGGCTCTACCTGGGCGCGCACGGCGGCAAGAAGCTGTCCCCGTTCGCGGAGCTGAAGCGGCCGCCGAGCGAGTACCTGGACCGGCAGGTCTTCGTCTGCGCCACCAACACCAAGCGGCGCGAGCTGGCGCAGCGGTACGAGATCGGCGTCGACAACATCCTGTGGGGCTCGGACTTCCCGCACCCGGAGGGCACCTGGCCCGACACGCGCGCGTGGCTGCGGAAGACCTTCCACGACATCCCGGTCGCGGAGACCCGGCGGATGCTGGGGCTCGCCGCCGCCGAGGTCTTTGGATTCGATATCCAAATACTGGATCCGATATCCCGTCGGATCGGTCCCACCCCCGCCGACCTCGGCCAGCCCGCCGACCAAGCAGCCGTCGAAGCCTCCTGGGCCCGCTCGCGCGAGGTCGGCCGGCACTGGCTCACCGACCACGAGTTCCCGGTCCTGGGGGTGAACCCGTGACCGACCGCTACACCGTCGTCTCCGCCGACTGCCACGCAGGCGCCGACCTCCTCGACTACAGGCCGTACCTGGAGAAGAAGCACCACGACGACTTCGACGCCTGGGCGGCGACCTACGTCAACCCGTACGAGGACCTCCTCGCCGACACCGCCGACCGCAACTGGAACTCGCAGCGCAGGCTGCGCGAACTCGAAGCGGACGGGATCGTCGCCGAGGTCGTCTTCCCGAACACCATCCCGCCGTTCTTCCCCAAGGCCTCCCTGATGGCCCAGCCGCCCACCCGCGCCGAGTACGAGCGGCGCTGGGCCGGGCTCCAGGCGCACAACCGCTGGCTGGCCGACTTCTGCGCGGACGCCCCGGGGCGCAGGGCGGGCGTGGCGCAGATCCTCCTCAACGACGTGGACGCGGCGGTCGCGGAGATCCGCCGCACCCGCGAGGCCGGCCTGACCGGGGGCATCCTGCTGCCGGGCGTCCCGCCGGGCTCGCCCGTCCCGGAGCTGTACTCCGAGGCGTACGACCCGATCTGGGCGGTCTGCGCCGAGCTCGACGTCCCGGTCAACCACCACGGCGGCTCCGCCTCGCCGCCGCTGGGCGACGAACCGGCCGCCCGGGCGGTGTTCATGGTGGAGACCACCTGGTTCTCCCACCGGGCCCTGTGGCACCTGATCTTCGGCGGCGCGTTCCGGCGCCATCCGGGGCTCAAGCTGGTCCTGACCGAGCAGGGATCGGGCTGGATCCCGGGCGTGCTCGACATGCTGGACTACTACCACGGGCGCCTGGTCTCGGCCGCGACGAGGGCCGCCACCGCCGAGTCCAAGTTCGGCGCCGGCCTCGCCGAGTCCATGGGCAAGGGCCCCGGCGAGGTCTGGCGGGACAACTGCTTCGTCGGCGCCAGCTTCATGCGCCCCCACGAGGTGCCGCTGCGCGACCGGATCGGCCTCGACAAGATCATGTGGGGCAGCGACTACCCGCACGACGAGGGCACCACCCCGTACTCCCGGGAAGGCCTCCGCATCGCCTACGCGGGACTGCCCCGGGAGGAGGTCGCCGCCATGGTCGGCGGGAACGCCGCCCGCGTCTACGGCTTCGACCTCGCCCTCCTCGACCGCCTCGCCGCCGTCCACGGCCCGGCCGTCGACGAGATCGCCGAGCCCCTGAAGGAGGTCCCGGCGGGCGCCACCAGCCCGGCCTTCGCGAAGGGCGGGTCGGTCCGGGTCTGGTGACCCGGCGGGTGCGACCCTCCAGGGGTGACCGAAGCCCCCGCACACGACGAGGCCCACGGCGGCGGCCTCGGCTCCCGTCTCAACTGGCTCCGGGCCGCCGTGCTCGGAGCCAACGACGGCGTCGTCTCCACCGCCGGCCTCGTCGTCGGCGTCGCCGGCGCCACCGAGTCCCAGGCGGCCCTGCTCACGGCCGGCCTGGCGGGGCTGCTCGCCGGCTCGATGTCGATGGCGGCGGGGGAGTACGTCTCCGTCTCCACCCAGCGCGACTCGGAGAAGGCGGCGCTCGCCCAGGAGAAACGCGAACTGCGCGAAGAGCCGGAAGCGGAACTGGCGGAACTGACCGGCCTGCTCGCCGCCCGCGGCCTCTCCCCGAACGTGGCCCGCGAGGCCGCCGAACAGCTCACCGCCCGCGACGCGCTGCGGGCCCACGCGCGCGTGGAGCTCGGCATCGACCCCGACGCCCTCACCAACCCCTGGCACGCGGCGGCCGCCAGCTTCCTCGCCTTCACCGTCGGCGCCCTGCTCCCGCTGCTCGCGATCGTCCTCCCGCCGGCCTCCGCCCGCCTCTGGGTCACGGTCGTCTCCGTCCTCGCCGCCCTCGCCTTCACCGGCTGGTGGAGCGCCCGCCTCGGCAGCGCCCCCACGGGCCCCGCGATCCTGCGCAACGTGGCGGGCGGCGCCCTCGCGATGGCGGTCACCTACGCGGCGGGCTCCCTGCTCGGCGCGGCCGGGGTCTAGCCGGGTCTTGTCGGAAGGTGCCAAAGCCTGCTGACAGACGGTCTTACTTACTTGTAAGTAATCACGTCTAGCCGAGCCCGGTCCCCGCCTCTACCGTCGTCGGCATGCCGCCCAACCTGCCCGATGTCGTGCTCTGGTCCATACCGGCGTTCGTTCTGCTCACCGTCCTGGAGATGGTCGTCCACCGGATCCACCCCGACGAGGACGCCGCCGGGTACGAGGCCAGGGACGCCGCCACCAGCATCGGCATGGGCCTGGGAAGCCTCTTCTTCGACGCGCTGTGGAAGATCCCCGTGGTCGCGATCTACACCGCCGTCTACGAGCTGACCCCGCTCCGCGTCCCCGTCCTCTGGTGGACGATCCCGCTCATGCTGCTCGCCCAGGACTTCCTCTACTACTGGCAGCACCGGGGACACCACGTCATCCGCGTCCTCTGGGCCTGCCACGTCGTCCACCACAGCAGCAGGAAGTTCAACCTCTCCACCGCTCTGCGCCAGCCGTGGACCGGTGTGACGGGCTGGCCGTTCTACCTGCCGCTGATCGCCCTCGGCGTCCACCCGGCGGCCCTCGCCTTCTGCTACTCGGTCAACCTCGTCTACCAGTTCTGGATCCACACCGAGCGCATCGACAAGCTGCCCCGCCCCTTCGAGTACGTCCTCAACACGCCCTCGCACCACCGCGTCCACCACGCCTCCCAGGGCGGCTACCTGGACCGGAACTTCGGCGGCATCCTCATCGTCTGGGACCGGATGCTCGGCTCCTGGGTCGCCGAGACCGAGCGGCCCGTCTACGGACTCACCAAGAACATCGAGACCTACAACCCGCTGCGCGTCGCCACCCACGAGTACGCCGCCATCGCCCGCGACCTGCGCGCCGCGCACAGCTGGCGCGAGCGCGCGGGACGCGTCTTCCGCGGCCCCGGCTGGCAGCCCGCCCCGCCCGCCGGGACGAACCGGCCCGCCACGACGGAGGCCGCCGCATGAGCACCCTCGCCCTCTCCCGCCCGACCGCCTCCCGCGCCCTGCTCGCCGCCTTCGGACTCGCCGCCGCCGTCGACCTGGTCTCCCTGCTCGCCGGCGCCGACCTCGGCCACCAGGTCGCCAAACCGCTCCTGATGCCGCTGCTCGCCGCGTACGCCGTCAGCCTCGGCGCACCCCGGCTGCTCACGGCCGCGCTCCTCCTCGGCTGGGGCGGCGACGTCCTCCTGCTCTCCGACGCCGACTGGGCCTTCCTCGTCGGCATGGGCTCCTTCGCCGCCGGACACGTCTGTTACCTGGTCCTCTTCGGACGCAGGCGTACGTCCCCGGCGCTCGGCGCCCTGTACGCGGCCGCGCTCGCCGGCACCGTCACGCTCCTGTGGCCCGACCTCCCCGCCGACCTGCGGGTCCCCGTCGCCGGCTACTCGCTGCTGCTCGCCGCGATGGCGTACCGCTCCAGCGCCCTGGGACTCGCCGCCGGCCTGGGCGGAGCCCTCTTCCTGCTGTCCGACACCCTCATCGCCACCGGCATCGCCGAGTGGCCCCAGCTGCCGGCGCCGGACTTCTGGGTCATGCTGACCTATATCGCGGCGCAGTACCTGCTGACGGCGGGAGCGCTCCACGCGATGTACGGTGAACGTCGTACAACCGTCTGACAGCAAGGACCGCCCCCCATGCGCGCCACCACCATCCACGCCCCGTTCGACATGCGCGTGGAGGACGTGCCCGACCCGGTGATCCAGGAACCCACGGACGTCGTCCTGCGGGTCCTGCGCGCCTGCATCTGCGGCAGCGACCTGTGGGCCTACCGCGGCGAGGCCGCCCGACAGCCCGGCCAGCGCATCGGCCACGAGTTCCTCGGCATCGTCGAGGCGGCCGGCTCCGACGTCACCGGCTTCGCCGCCGGCGACCTCGTCGTCGCCCCCTTCGTCTGGTCCGACGGCACCTGCGAGTACTGCGCCGAGGGCCTCCAGACCTCCTGCCCGCGCGGCGGCTTCTGGGGCTCGGTCGGCTCCGACGGCGGCCAGGGCGAGGCCGTCCGCGTCCCCTTCGCCGACGGCACCCTCGTCAAGCTCCCCGCCGACGCCGCCTCCGACGACCGGCTCCTGACCGCGCTGCTCGCCCTCTCCGACGTCCTGGGCACCGGCCACCACGCGGCCCTCGGCGCGGGCGTCACGAAGGGCTCCACGGTCGCCGTCGTCGGCGACGGGGCCGTCGGCCTCTGCGGCGTCCTCGCCGCCAAGCGGCTCGGCGCCGAGCGGATCATCGCGCTCGGCCGGCACACCGCCCGCACCGACATCGCCCGTGCCTTCGGCGCCACCGACGTCGTCGCCGAGCGCGGCGAGGCCGCCGAGGCGGCCGTCCGCGAGCTGACCGGCGGGCAGGGCGCGCACGCCGTGATCGAGGCGGTCGGCACCGAGCAGTCGATGCGCACGGCCGTCGGCATCACCCGCGACGGAGGCTCCATCGGCTACGTCGGCGTCCCGCACGGCAGCGGCACCGGCCTCGACCTCTCCGTCATGTTCGACCGCAACATCGCCCTGCGCGGCGGCGTCGCCCCGGTCCGCGCCTACATCCCGGAGCTCCTCCCGGACGTCCTGTCGGGCGCGATCGACCCGTCCCCGGTCTTCGACCTGACGGTCGGCCTGGACGGCGTCCCGTCCGGCTACAAGGCGATGGACGACCGCACGGCCCTGAAGGTCCTGGTCAAGCCGTAACGGCACCGGGTGGGCATCCGTCGGCGGGTGCCCACCCGTACGACCCCGGTCAGGCCCCGAGCCACTCCGCCGCGTCCGCCCCCGCGACGCCCGGCGGGCGTGACCAGTCCGTCGGGCCGCCCTCGTACGCGACCGGCGACAACGCGTGCCGGAGGCGCCCGAGCGGCCCCTCCGACTCCGCGAGGTACCGCTCCGGCGCGTACCGCGGCAGCGAACCGCCGAGCCAGTGCCCCGTCTGCGCCAGCGCGAGCCGTACGAGACGGCTGCCGCCCTCCGCCCGCTGCTCCGTCAGCGACCGCAGCACCGCCGCCGCCAGCAGATACCCCGTGCCGTGGTCCAGCGCCTGCGCCGGCAGTGCGCCCGGCTCCTCCGCGGACCCCTCCACCGCCGCGATCCCCGTCGCCACCTGCACCAGGGAGTCGAAGCCCCGCCGCTCGCCCCAGGACCCGTAGTCGCCCCAGGCGGAGAGGCGGGCGGTCACCAGACCTGGCCGCTCCAGGTCGAACCGGTCGAGCGCCCCCGGCCGGTAACCGGTGACCAACACATCGGCGGAATCCAGGAGTTCGTCGAAGGCGCGCCGGTCCGACGCCCGGTCCAGATCGAGCGCGACCGTCCGCTTGCCGACGCCGGTGTCCGCGTGCTGGTCGGGCAGTTCGGGGTTGGCGGGCGGGTCGATCCGCAGGACGTCCGCGCCGAGCAGCGCGAGCGTCCGCGTCGCGACGGGCCCGGCGATCACCCGGGTGAGGTCGAGGACCCGCAGCGGGCCGCCCGAACGCCGCCTCGGCGCGGCCTCGTCGAGCCGCTCCCGGGTCAGCAGCGGCCGCGCCGCCACCTCCCGGCCCTGCTCGCCGGCCGCCCACTCCTCGGGCGTGCGCAGGGCGACGGCCAGACCCCCGGCCGCGTACACCGCCGTCTCCACCTCGACGGCCTTCCGCTCGCCGATCGCCGCGGCGACGGCCTCCACGGAGCCCGAGCCGGAATCCGGCACCCCCAGAGCCGCCAGCAACGCCGCCTTGTGATGCGGGTAGTTGGCGTGCGTACGGACCCATCCGTCGGCCGCCCGCCAGAACCGGGACAGCGGCGCGAAGTTCACCGGCGCCCGCCCGTCGACCCGCAGGTGACGCTCGCTCACGAAGGCGGTGGCGACGGCCCCGTCGTCCACCCGCACCGGCCCCGGCAGCCCCGCGTGCTCCACCGCGGCGAGCGAGCAGGCCGCGACCGTCGCGCGCGCCAGGTCCATCACGGGCAGTCGCGCGGGCAGCAGTCCGGAGACCCCGCCGTACTCCACGCGGTCGACGAGGGCGGGATCGCCGCCGAGTGCCGACCACAGCAACTCCGTACCCGTACGCACTGTGTTGTCCATGACGGCAGTGTGGCACTGAGTGCCACCCCGCGGGCACGGAGAAGGCCCTGGTGTGGCGCACCACACCAGGGCCCTCACGCACGGGTACCGCTTACTTCACGGCGGCCAGCGCGTCGATCAGACCGGCTCCGTAGAAGCCGTTCTTGTTCTTGCCGCCCTCGCAGACGGCGTCGATCTTGCCGTCGCCCTCGATGTCGTACGGGTTGGTGCAGGCGAGGTCGTCGGCCTGCGCGTACAGCAGCGCCTTCAGCGCCGCCGGGCTGGCGTTCGGGTGCGTCGACTTCAGCAGCGCGAGCACACCGGCGGCGTGCGGGGACGCCATCGACGTACCGGCCTTGTAGTTGTAGCCGCCGTCGACCGTGGTCGACAGGATGCGGCCGTTGACCGCCGGGGCGTCCGGGGTCTGGTACTCGGTGCGGTCACCGCCGGGGGCGGCGACGTCGATCACGCCGAGACCGTAGTTGGAGTAGGACGACTTGAGGTTCTTCGCCCCGGTCGCGGAGACCGTCACGACGCCCGGCAGCATCGACGGGTAGTCGAAGCACTCCGTCGGGTCGACGTCACGGGTGACCGCCGTGGTGTCGTTCGGGCTGGTCGTGTCCGTGATCGTGTCGGCCGCCAGGTCGAACTTGGAGTTGCCGGCCGCGGCGACGTTGACCGTGCCCTTCTTCTCCGCGTAGCGGGTGGCACGGGTGACCGCCTCGATGAGGGCCTTCTGGTCCTCGTCGTTCTTGCAGGCGAACATCCACGGGTCGGTGTAGTAGCTGTTGTTCGTGACGTCGACGCCGTGCTCGGCCGCCCACACGAAGCCGCAGACCACGGCCTCGGTGTAGAAGAAGCCGTCGGGGGTCGACACCTTGATGCCGGCGAGCTTCACGCCCGGCGCGACACCGGTGATGCCGATGCCGTTCTTGGCGGCGCCGATGGTGCCCGCGACGTGCGTGCCGTGGTCGGACTCGCCCTTCATCGGACGCCACGAGCCGGGGGTGGTGTCCGGCTTGCCGGACACGCAGTTGGCGGAGGCGGCGGCGTCGAAGTTCGGCGCCAGGTCCGGGTGGGTGTCGTCGACACCCGTGTCGATGATGCCGACGGTGACCTTGCTGCTGCCGAGGGTCTTCGCGTGGGCCTTGTCGGCCTTGATCGCCGGCATGTCCCACTGCAGGGGCTCCAGCGGGTCCTGGCCGTCGGCGGCGGCGGCCGCGGCGGCCTTCGCCTCGGCCGGGGTCAGCGCCTGCGCGCCCTCGTCGACGGAGTCGTCGGACTGGGCGGAGAGCGGGGCGGTGCGGGTCGAGCCGGCCGAGACCACGCCGTCCGCCTGACGGATCGTCTTCGCGAACTCGGGGTTCTGCGAGTGGACGACTATCACGCCTATCTGGTCGTACGAGATGACCACCTCGCCACCGGCGGCGGCGATCGCCTTCCGCACCGAGGCGGCGGTCCAGCGGCCCCCCTCGATGTTGACGACGTACGAGAGCTTCGGGCCGCTGAAAGCGGCCACGGTGGCCGGAGCGTCGCTCAGTTCCGCGGCGGAGGCGGCGCCGGGGGCAAGGAAGCCGAGCGAGGCCGTGAGCGCGAGACCAACCGGCAGAGCGAGAGCTCGGCCGCGCCTCGATCCCAGATGAGCCATGGGTTCTCCACATCATCCGTATGTACTGTCCACGCGCGGGTTTACGTGCGGACAGGTGCATGACGAGTGAAGCTATCGCTGATCTTCCCGAAGCTTCAATGAGTTGAGAAGACTTCATGAAGATCTGTTCAAGAAAATCCGCGACGTGAACCGCTTCGCTTCCGGCTCCGTGCCGTTGGGCAGGGGAGGAGCTCCGTTCGGAGCCCCGCTTCCCGCACCCCTGGTGAGGCCCCCTTGACCCAGCCGTCCGCCCCCGCGTCACGAGGAGATTCCGTGGCTACCGAAGCACCGCCGCCGCCCAGAAACGACACGGAGACCGGCCATGGTCCCGCGTCGCCCACCACGGAGCAGTTCGTCGAGGTGCAGGGGAGCGCGGAGTTCGGCGAACTGCGCCGTACCCACCGCTCCTTCGCCTTCCCCCTCACCCTGGCCTTCATCGCCTGGTACCTGCTGTACGTGCTGCTCTCCAACTACGCGGGCGGCTTCATGGGGACCAAGGTCTTCGGCAACATCAACGTGGCCCTCGTCCTCGGTCTCGGCCAGTTCCTCACCACGTTCCTCATCGCCTGGCTCTACTCGCGGCACGCGGCGAACCGGCTCGACCCCAAGGCCGAGGCCATCAGAACCCGTATGGAGGGCGACGCATGAGCACCCCCGTCCTGCTCGCGGCGGGCAACGCCACCACCGAGCACCGGCCCCTGATCATCGCCCTGTTCGGCGCCTTCGTCGTCGCCACCCTCGTCATCACCGTCTGGGCCGGCCGCCAGACCCGCAGCGCCGCCGACTTCTACGCCGGCGGACGCCAGTTCACCGGCTTCCAGAACGGCCTCGCGATCTCCGGCGACTACATGTCCGCCGCGTCGTTCCTCGGCATCGCCGGCGCGATCGCCCTCTTCGGCTACGACGGCTTCCTGTACTCGATCGGCTTCCTCGTCGCCTGGCTCGTCGCCCTGCTCCTGGTCGCCGAACCCCTGCGCAACTCGGGCCGGTTCACCATGGGCGACGTCCTCGCCTACCGGATGCGCCAGCGTCCCGTCCGCACCGCCGCCGGCACCTCGACGATCGTCGTCTCGATCTTCTACCTGCTCGCCCAGATGGCGGGCGCGGGCGTCCTCGTCTCGCTGCTGCTCGGCATCACCAGCGACGGCGGCAAGATCGCGATCGTCGCCCTGGTCGGCCTCCTGATGATCGTGTACGTGACGATCGGCGGCATGAAGGGCACCACCTGGGTGCAGATGGTCAAGGCGGTCCTGCTCATCGCGGGCACCCTCCTGATCACCTTCCTCATCCTCCTCAAGTTCCACTTCAACATCTCGGATCTGCTCGGCGCCGCCGCCACCAACAGCGGCAAGGGCGACGCCTTCCTGGAGCCCGGCCTCAAGTACGGCGCCACCGCCACCTCCAAGCTGGACTTCCTCTCGCTCGGCATCGCGCTCGTCCTCGGCACGGCCGGCCTGCCGCACATCCTGATCCGCTTCTACACGGTGCCGACCGCCAAGGCCGCCCGTAAGTCCGTCAACTGGGCCATCGGCATCATCGGCGCCTTCTACCTGATGACGATCGTCCTCGGCTTCGGCGCCGCCGCCCTCCTCAAGAACAGCGACATCATCGCCTCCAACAAGGCAGGCAACACCGCCGCCCCGCTCGCGGCCCTGGAGATCGGCGGCGGAGCGGACTCCACCGGCGGATCGATCCTCCTCGCCGTCATCTCCGCCGTCGCCTTCGCGACCATCCTCGCCGTCGTCGCCGGCCTGACCCTGGCCTCCTCCTCGTCCTTCGCGCACGACATCTACGCCAACGTCATCCGGCGCGGGAAGGCCACCGAGAAGGAGGAGGTGAAGGCCGCCCGCTGGGCGACCGTCTTCATCGGCATCGTCTCCATCGCCCTCGGCGCCCTCGCCCGCGACCTCAACGTCGCCGGCCTCGTCGCCCTCGCCTTCGCGGTCGCCGCCTCGGCCAACCTGCCGACGATCCTCTACTCGCTCTTCTGGAAGCGCTTCACCACCCGGGGCGCCCTGTGGTCGATCTACGGCGGCCTGGTCTCCGCCGTCGTCCTCGTGCTGTTCTCGCCGGTCGTCTCCGGCAAGCCCACGTCGATGTTCAAGACGGTCGACTTCTACTGGTTCCCCCTGGAGAACCCCGGTCTCGTCTCCATCCCGCTCGGCTTCCTGCTCGGCTGGCTCGGCTCGATCCTCTCCAAGGAGGAGCCGGACAAGGGCAAGTACGCGGAACTGGAGGTCAAGTCCCTCACCGGAGTCGGAGCGCACTGATCCGTACACGGTCCGCGACCGTCGGACGGCCGCGTCGTAGAGTTCTACGACGCGGCCGCGCCGGTCCTCGTGACAATCGGCCCTGCTCGATGTCCGAACACTCACGTAGGCTCGACACCACACGCATCCGGAAATCGGGGAGGGGGCCCACAGTGCTCATCGACACCTACGGCCGTGTGGCCACTGACCTGCGCGTCTCGCTCACGGACCGGTGCAACCTGCGTTGCACGTACTGCATGCCGGAAGAGGGCCTCCAGTGGCTCGCCAAGCCGGACCTCCTCACCGACGACGAGATCGTCCGGCTGATCCGCATCGCCGTCACCGACCTCGGTGTCACCGAGGTCCGCTTCACCGGCGGCGAACCGCTGCTCCGCCCCGGCCTCGTCGGGATCGTCGAGCGCTGCGCCGCCCTGGAGCCCCGCCCCCGGATGTCCCTCACCACCAACGGCATCGGACTCAAGCGCACCGCCGCCGCCCTCAAGGCGGCCGGCCTCGACCGGGTCAACGTCTCCCTCGACACCCTGCGCCCCGACGTCTTCAAGACCCTCACCCGCCGCGACCGCCACCAGGACGTCCTCGACGGCATGGCCGCCGCACGCGACGCCGGCCTCACCCCGGTCAAGGTCAACGCCGTCCTGATGCCCGGGCTCAACGCCGACGAGGCCCCCGACCTGCTCGCCTGGGCGATCCAGGAGGGGTACGAGCTCCGCTTCATCGAGCAGATGCCCCTGGACGCCCAGCACGGCTGGAAGCGCGACGGCATGATCACCGCCGGGGACATCCTGGAGTCGCTCCGCACCCGCTTCACCCTGACGCCCGAAGGCTCCGAGGAGCGTGGTTCCGCCCCCGCCGAGCGCTGGAAGGTCGACGCCGGACCCCACACGGTCGGTGTCATCGCCTCCGTCACCCGCCCGTTCTGCCGGGCCTGCGACCGGACCCGGCTCACCGCCGACGGCCAGGTGCGCACCTGCCTCTTCGCCACCGAGGAGACCGACCTGCGGGCCGCGCTCCGCTCGGACGCCCCGGACGAGACGATCGCGGAGATCTGGAAGAAGGCCATGTGGGGCAAGAAGGCGGGCTCGGGCCTCGACGACCCGAGCTTCCTCCAGCCCGAGCGCCCGATGTCAGCTATCGGAGGCTGAGTCCCAGTCGCCCAGCGGCACGACGTCCTTCAGGAACCCCCGTACCCCCAGGAACTGGGAGAGGTGCTCGCGGTGCTCCTCGCACGCGAGCCACGTCTTGCGCCGCTCGGGCGTGTGCAGCTTGGGGTTGTTCCACGCGAGGACCCAGACGGCGTCGGCGCGGCACCCCTTGGCGGAACAGATCGGCTTCTCTTCGCTCACTGGACCATTGATCACACGGTCATTGTCCAGCAACAGCGATGCCGGGCAGCCACGGGGGGAGCTGCCCGGCATCGGTCCGTCGCTCCGACGGGGGATGCGGAGCGCGTACGCAGTATGTCACGGCACATGGGGTGCGGTGCACCGGATCGTCATGATTGATCTGAGCTTCTCTTGAGGTTCGGTGCGTCGAGCGCCGGGCGCACCGGAGCCGGGACGAAGGTGGAGGGAAGGGACGGAGCCGTCTCGCGTCCCGCGTTGGCGATCACCACGGCGATGTAGGGGAGCAGGATGCCCAGGCCCAGCGCCACGAAGGCCACGTGCCGCTCGACGTTCCACAGCACCGCCGCGGCGATCACGGAGAGCGTCCGCACCGTCATCGAGATGACATAGCGCCGCTGTCGTCCCCGGACGTCATCGGCGAGCCCCTGTCGGGCCCCCGTGATCCGGAAGACCTCGGTCCCGCCACGCTTCGGCATCGCCGCTCACCACCCACTGGTCGTGCCGGACCCTCCCCGGTCCGGACCTCGCTCCACCGTACGCCCGCCGTCCCGGGTCGACGAGACCGGGGCACGTACGGCGCTGTCCGACATGCGCCGTATGGCCGATGGGCTGAGACTGGGCCCAGATGCGCACTAGGAGGCGACGATGAGTTGGTTGTGGGCGATCATCGTGGGACTCGTCCTCGGTCTGATCGCGAAGGCGATCCTGCCGGGGAAGCAGCAGATCCCGCTGTGGCTGACGACCGTGTTCGGCATTCTCGGCAGCGTGCTCGGCAACGCGGTCGCCACGTGGATCGGGGTCAACGACACCCGGGGCATCGACTGGACCCGGCACCTGCTCCAGCTGATCGGCGCCGTCGCCGTCGTCGGGGTCGGCGACATGCTGTGGACCTCGATCAAGGGCACCAGACAGCGCGCCTGAACGCGGGAAGGGGCCCGGTACGACGCACCGCGCGCGTACCGGGCCCCTTCCCTTGGCCCTACTGGCCGGCGAACTCGATCGCCGCCAGGTTCTTCTTGCCGCGCCGCAGCACCAGCCAGCGGCCGTGCAGCAGGTCGTCCGCCGACACCTCGGCGTCCTCGGCGGTCACCTTCACGTTGTTCACGTAGGCGCCGCCCTCCTTCACCGTGCGCCGCGCCGCCGACTTGCTCGCCACGAGACCGACCTCGGCGAACAGGTCCACGACCTGGCCGAGCTCGGACACGCGCGCGTGCGGCAGCTCCGACAGCGCGGCGGCGAGCGTCGGCCCGTCCAGCTCGGCCAGGTCGCCCTGCCCGAACAGCGCCTTGGAGGCGTTGATGACGGCCGCGCACTGCTCGGCGCCGTGCACCAGCGTCGTCAGCTCCTCCGCCAGCGCCCGCTGGGCGGCACGCGCCTGCGGCCGCTCGGCGGTCTGCGCCTCCAGCTCCTCCAGCTCCTCGCGGGACTTGAAGGACAGGATCCGCATGTACGTCGAGATGTCCCGGTCGTCCACGTTCAGCCAGAACTGGTAGAACGCGTACGGCGTCGTCATCTCCGGGTCCAGCCAGACGGCCCCGCCCTCGGTCTTGCCGAACTTGGTGCCGTCCGCCTTGACCATCAGCGGCGTCGCGAGCGCGTGCGCCTCCGCACCCGGCTCCAGGCGGTGGATCAGGTCGAGGCCGGCCACCAGGTTGCCCCACTGGTCCGAGCCGCCCTGCTGGAGCGTGCAGCCGTAGCGGCGGTACAGCTCCAGGAAGTCCATGCCCTGGAGGAGCTGGTAGCTGAACTCGGTGTAGCTGATGCCCTGTTCGGACTCCAGGCGCCGGGCGACGGAGTCCTTGGTCAGCATCTTGTTGACCCGGAAGTGCTTGCCGATGTCCCGCAGGAACTCGATCGCCGACATCCCGGCGGTCCAGTCCAGGTTGTTCACCATGACCGCCGCGTTCTCCCCCTCGAAGGAGAGGAAGGGCTCGATCTGCGAGCGCAGCCGGTTCACCCAGTTCGCGACCGTCTCGGGGTCGTTCAGGGTGCGCTCGGCCGTCGGCCGCGGGTCACCGATCTGCCCGGTGGCCCCGCCGACCAGCGCCAGCGGCCGGTGCCCGGCCTGCTGGAGCCGGCGGACGGTGAGGACCTGGACCAGGTGACCGACGTGGAGACTGGCCGCGGTCGGGTCGAAGCCGCAATAGAACGTGACGGGACCGTCCGCGAGAGCCTTGCGCAGTGCGTCCTCATCGGTGGACTGGGCGAACAGCCCGCGCCACTTCAGCTCGTCGACGATGTCCGTCACGTCGTCCGTCTCCTCGTGATGATCAGGGGTACAAGTTGTCTCGATCAGTCTATGGGGGTCAGACCCCCTTGCTGACCGAGCTCATGTTGAAGTCCGGCACCCGCAGGGCGGGCATCGCGGCCCGGGTGAACCAGTCGCTCCACTCGCGCGGCAGCGTCTTCTCCGTACGGCCCGCCTCCGTGGCCCGCGACAGCAGGTCCACCGGCGACTCGTTGAACCGGAAGTTGTTCACCTCGCCGACCACCTCGCCGTTCTCGACGAGGTAGACGCCGTCCCGGGTCAGCCCGGTCAGCAGCAGCGTCGCCGGGTCGACCTCGCGGATGTACCAGAGGCAGGTCAGCAGCAGACCGCGCTCCGTCGCGGCGACCATCTCCTCCAGGGAGCGCTCGCCGCCGCCGTCCAGGATCAGGTTCCCCGCTCCCGGCGCCACGGGCAAATGAGTAAGCCCCGCCGTGTGCCGGGTGGTGATCAGGTGCGCCAGGCTGCCGGCCTTCACCCAGTCGACCGGCCCGACGGGCAGACCGTTGTCGAAGACGGAGGAGTCGTCGCCGGAGGAGTGCGCGATCACGAACGGCGAGGACTCCAGACCCGGCTCGTTCGGGTCGCTGCGCAGCGTGAGCGGCAGCGGGGAGAGCGTCTCGCCGAGCCGGGTGCCGCCGCCGGGCTTGGAGAAGACCGTACGGCCCTCCACCGCGTCCCGGGCCGCCGAGGACCACAGCTGGTAGATCATCAGGTCGGCCACGGCGGTCGGCGGCAGCAGCGTCTCGTACCGTCCGGCCGGCAGCTCGATCCGCCGCTCCGCCCAGCCGAGCCGGGTCGCGAGCTCGGCGTCGAGCGCGGCCGGGTCGACGTCCTTGAAGTCCCGGGTCGAGCGCCCGGCCCAGGCGGAGCGCGAGCGGTCGGGGGACTTGGCGTTGAGCTCCAGGGTCCCGTTCGGCTGGTCGTGGCGCAGTCGCAGCCCCGTCGACGTGCCCAGGTAGGTGGAGGTCAGCTCGTGGTTGGCGAAGCCGTACAGCTCACGGCCGCCGGCACGCGCGCGTGCGAAGGCCTCGCCGAGCGCCGGGGCGAAGTCGGTGAAGACGGCGGAGGAGGTCTCCGCCGGGGCGTCCGTGAAGTCGGGCGAGGAGGGCACGCCCTCCACCAGCGGCTGGGCGTCCTCGGCGGGCCCGGCGGCCCGAGCGGCGGCCTCGGCGGCCCGGACCAGGGGCTCCAGGTCGTCGACGGTCACGGCGGACCGCGAGACGACACCGGATGCGGTGCCCTGGGCGCCGTCGACGGTCGCGATCACGGTGAGCGTCCGGCCCCGGGTCACGCCGTTCGTGGTGAGCGCGTTCCCGGCCCAGCGCAGATTGGCCGAGGACTCCTCGTCGGCGATGACGACACACCCGTCGGCACGGGACAGCTCAAGGGCCCGCTCGACGATCTCGTACGGCTTGCTGACGCGGCTCATCGACCGGCCTCCTGCGTCGTGTTCAGACTGTGCCTACCCGGGGGCCGACCCCCGGACCCCCAGCAATTGTCGTGGCGCGGGTTCATCGACCGGCCTCCTGCGTCGTGTTCAGGATGTTGACGCCCCGGAAGAGGGCGGACGGGCAGCCGTGCGAGACGGCGGCGACCTGGCCCGGCTGGGCCTTGCCGCAGTTGAAGGCGCCACCCAGGACGTACGTCTGCGGGCCGCCGACCTGCTCCATCGAGCCCCAGAAGTCCGTCGTCGTCGCCTGGTACGCCACGTCCCGCAGCTGCCCGGCGAGGCGCCCGTTCTCGATGCGGAAGAAGCGCTGGCCCGTGAACTGGAAGTTGTAGCGCTGCATGTCGATCGACCAGGACCGGTCGCCGACGACGTAGACGCCGCGCTCCACGCCCCCGATCAGGTCCTCCGTCGACAGACCGCCCGGGTCCGGCTGGAGCGACACGTTCGCCATCCGCTGCACCGGGACGTGCGCGGGGGAGTCGGCGAAGGCGCAGCCGTTCGACCGGCCGAGGCCCGTGAGCTTCGCGATCCGCCGGTCCAGCTGGTAGCCGACGAGCGTGCCGTCCTTCACCAGGTCCCAGCTCTGCGCCTCGACGCCCTCGTCGTCGAAGCCGACCGTCGCGAGACCGTGCTCGGCGGTCCGGTCACCCGTCACGTTCATGATCGAGGAGCCGTACGCCAGCTTGCCCAGCTGGTCGAAGGTGGCGAACGAGGTGCCCGCGTACGCCGCCTCGTAGCCGAGCGCCCGGTCCAGCTCGGTGGCGTGCCCGATGGACTCGTGGATCGTCAGCCACAGGTTCGACGGGTCCACGACCAGGTCGTACCGGCCGGCCTCCACGCTCGGCGCCCGCATCTTCTCGGCGAGCAGGCCCGGGATCTCGTCGAGCTCCTTGTCCCAGTCCCAGCCGGTCCCCGTCAGGTACTCCCAGCCCCGTCCGACCGGCGGCGCGATCGTCCGCATCGAGTCGAACTCGCCGGTCGTCTCGTCCACGGCGACCGCCGTGAGCTGCGGGTGGAGCCGGACGCGCTGCTGGGTGGTCACGGTGCCGGCCGTGTCCGCGTAGAACTTGTTCTCGTGCACGGTGAGCAGCGAGGCGTCCACGTGCGCCACGCCCTCCGCGCGGAGCAGCCGCGCGCTCCAGTCGGCGAGCAGGGCGCCCTTCTCCTCGGCGGGGACGGAGAAGGGGTCGATCTCGTACGAGGAGACCCAGGTGCGCTCGGAGTGCACCGGCTCGTCCGCCAGCTCCACCCGCTCGTCGGAGCCGGCCGCCGCGATCACCTTCGCCGACAGCTTGGCCATGGCGACCGCCTGCGAGGCGACCCGCGCGGCACCGTCCATCGTCAGGTCGACGCCGGACGCGAAGCCCCAGGCCCCGCCGTGCACCACCCGCACCGCGTAGCCGAGGTCCGTGGTGTCCGAGGAACCGGACGGTTTGGCGTCGCGCAGCCGCCACGAGGCACTGCGCACCCGCTCCAGGCGGAAGTCGGCGTGCTCGGCACCGAGCGCGCGCGCTCGGGCGAGCGCCGCGTCGGCGAGCGCCCGCAACGGCAGCGCGACGAACGAAGGGTCGATCTGATGGACCACGAGCGGCCTCGCTCTCGGCGATCGGAGGACAACGGTCTGAAACTGTCCCGGAAGTCAATCACGGGACGGGTGGCCGAGTCCGCGCATTGGCGTGCGACCCCGGCTCGTACCGCCCCCGAGCTGTAGGGATCCGACAGTGACGCCCGTACGCCACTGTGGGAGGTCGATTCCTCATGTGGAAGGCGATACCGATAGGTTTTCGGCTACCAGACCGCTATCGAAAGGGTGATCCGTTGAGCCGCTCGGTTCTCGTCACCGGAGGAAACCGGGGCATCGGCCTCGCCATCGCCCGCGCGTTCGCCGAGGCCGGCGACAAGGTCGCGATCACGTACCGCTCCGGCGAGCCCCCGGCCGCCCTGGTCGAGCTCGGCTGCCTCCCCGTCAAGTGCGACATCACCGACGCGGAGCAGGTGGAGACGGCCTACAAGGAGATCGAGGAGAAGCACGGCCCGGTCGAGGTCCTCGTGGCCAACGCCGGCGTGACGAAGGACCAGCTCCTCATGCGCATGACGGAGGAGGACTTCACGTCCGTCCTCGACACCAACCTCACCGGCACCTTCCGGGTCGTCAAGCGCGCCAACCGCGGGATGCTGCGCGCCAAGAAGGGCCGCGTCGTCCTGATCTCCTCGGTCGTCGGTCTGCTGGGCTCCGCGGGCCAGGCCAACTACGCCGCCTCCAAGGCCGGCCTCGTCGGCTTCGCCCGCTCCCTCGCGCGTGAGCTCGGCTCGCGCAACATCACCTTCAACGTCGTCGCTCCCGGCTTCGTCGACACCGACATGACCGCGGTGCTCACCGACGACCAGCGCGCGGGCATCGTGTCCCAGGTGCCGCTGGGCCGTTACGCGCAGCCGGAGGAGATCGCCGCCGCGGTGAAGTTCCTCGCCTCCGACGACGCCTCGTACATCACTGGAGCCGTCATCCCGGTTGACGGCGGATTGGGCATGGGTCACTGATCACCATGAGCGGAATTCTCGAGGGCAAGCGCATCCTCATCACCGGTGTGCTGATGGAGTCCTCCATCGCCTTCCACGCCGCCAAGCTGGCCCAGGAGCAGGGTGCGGAGATCATCCTCACCGCCTGGCCGCGGCCGACGCTGACCGAGCGCATCGCCAAGAAGCTCCCCAAGCCCGAGAACGTCAAGGTCCTGGAGCTCGACGTCTCGAACGACGAGCACCTCGCCCGTCTGGAGGGCCAGGTCCGCGAGCAGCTGGGCGACCGCCTCGACGGCATCGTGCACTCCATCGGCTTCGCGCCGCAGGACGCGCTCGGCGGCAACTTCCTGAACACGCCGTTCGAGTCCGTGGCCACCGCCATGCACGTCTCCGCCTTCTCGCTGAAGTCGCTGACCATGGCGCTGCTGCCGCTGATGTCCGAGGGCGGCTCGGTCGTCGGCCTCACCTTCGACGCGCAGTACGCCTGGCCGCAGTACGACTGGATGGGCCCGGCCAAGGCCGCCCTGGAGGCCACCAGCCGCTACATGGCGCGTGACCTCGGCAAGCAGAAGATCCGCTGCAACCTGATCTCGGCGGGCCCGCTCGGCTCCATGGCCGCGAAGTCCATCCCGGGCTTCGACGGCCTGGCCTCGGTGTGGGACACCCGTTCCCCGCTGACCTGGGACCTCGCGGACCCGGAGCCGGCCGGCCGCGGCATCGTCGCGCTGCTCTCGGACTGGTTCCCGATGACCACGGGCGAGATCATCCACGTGGACGGCGGTCTGCACGCCATCGGCGCGTAACCGCAGCACAGCAGGTAGAGGGCCGTGTGTCCGCCCGGGTGGCGGACACACGGCCCTCGCCGTTCCGCAAGTCCTGCACGACTCGAAAAGTAGCCCGAACGACCCCAGACTGGGGCAGAGCGTGATGTTCTGCTGCTGACGGGGAGGAGGTGCGGGCATGCGCGCGATACGTCACGGCTTCGGGGCGATCGCCTCCGTCGCCGTCCTGATCACCGGGACGGCCGTGGCCACCGAGATGCGGGCCGCTCCCGCCCCGTCCGACGGGCTTCCCGCCACCGCCCCGGCGACCGGGGAGCCGGAGGACTTCGGAGCCTCCTGCCGCACCGTCGTCGAGGGCTCCCACGTCACCGCGCACTGCAGCAACCCGTACCCCCGCACCGACCGCGTCCGCCTCCACGTCGAGTGCGACCGCTGGTGGGACGTCGACAGCGACAGCGCCCCCGTGGAGGTCGACCCCGCCGACTACGCCCAGGTCACCGGGCGCTGCTGGAAGGAGGTCCGGTCCGCCTGGATCACCCACGAGCCCGCGGATCCGGCTCCTGTCACCGGTCCGCTTCCCGGTCCGCTTCCCGGTCCTCTTCCGGTACGGAGCTCCTGAGGCACATGAAGGGGTAGCCGGCCGCCTCCGCGCCGGCCCGCTCGGCATCGCCCGCGCGGATCGCGTCCACCAGGCGCGCGTGGTCCATGTGGTTCTCCGGCCGCAGCACCTGCCCCACGTCGTCGCGCAGCCACTCCCGCAGCAGATCGCCCAGGTCCGCGTAGAGCTCCGTCAGCACCTCGTTGCCCGAGGCGGCGACGACCGCGTGGTGGAAGGTCGCGTCGACCGACACGAACCGCTCCGCGTCCCCGGACTCCCACGCCTCCTCGCGTCGTGCGAGCAGGGCGTCCAGCTGCTTCAGGTCCCGCTCCGTGCGCCGCCCGGCCGCGAACCGCGCCGCCGCGGACTCCAGGGTGGAGCGCAGCTCGGCGACGTGCCGGGGGTCGGAGCCGGCGAAGCGCCGGTGCATGACGCCCGCCAGCTCGCTGGTGGCGGCGACGTACGTCCCCGAGCCCTGGCGGATGTCGAGCAGGCCGTTGTGCGCGAGCGCGCGGACCGCCTCGCGCACCGTGTTGCGGGCCACGCCCAGCTGCTCGACCAGCTCGGGTTCGGTCGGGATGCGTGACCCCACCGGCCACTCGCCGGAGGTGATCTGGTTCCGCAGCTCGGCGATCACCTGATCGGAGAGACCGGTGCGCCGGGGGTGACCGAGGGCCATGGAGCGCCTTCCCGTTCGTTCAAGATTGGACAACCAATCATCCCATGATTCTATGATGACCTCATGCCTGACGAGCCGAAGACCCTCGACCCCGCCGCAGCACCGGCGGACACCACCGCACGACCCGCCTCCGCGCGCGCGGCCGGAGCGCCCGCCACCGCCGGCGATTCTCCCGCACCGGGCCCGGCACGCCGCCGGCTCCTCGGCCTCGTCGCCGTCGGCCTCGTCCTGGCCGCGCTCAACCTGCGACCCGCCATCACGAGCCTCGGCGCCCTCCTGGAGGAGGTCAGCGCGGACCTCCACATGAGCGGCAGCGTCGCCGGCGTCCTCACCTCCGTGCCCCCGCTCTGCTTCGCGGTCTTCGGCATCACGGCCCCCCGCCTCGCCCGCCGCTTCGGCCCCGCCGCGGTCGTCTGCGCCGGCATGGCCGCGATCTTCACCGGCCTGATCCTGAGGCCCTTCGCGACCGGCACCCCCGCCTTCCTCGCCGCCAGCGCGCTCGCCCTCATGGGCATCGCCGTCAGCAACGTCCTGATGCCCGTCATCGTCAAGCGGTACTTCCCCGACCGCGTCGGCAGCATGACCGGCCTCTACTCCATGGCGCTCGCCCTCGGCACCTCCATCGCCGCGGCCGCGACCGTGCCCATGACCGACGCCCTCGGCGGCGACTGGCGCCTCGGCCTCGGCGTCTGGGCGGCCCTCGCCGCCCTCGCCGTCCTGCCCTGGCTCCCGCTCCTGCGCGACCGAGCCGCGGACGCGGTACTTCCCGCAGCCCCCGCGGCGGCACCGCAGGCAGCCGCGCCCCGCATCACCCGCAGCCGCACCGCCTGGGCGCTCGGCGTCTTCTTCGGCCTCCAGGCCACCGGCGCCTACATCACCATGGGCTGGATGCCGCAGATCTTCCGGGACGCCGGCGTCCCCGCCACCACCGCGGGCGTGCTCCTCGCCGTCACCATGGTCATGGGCGTTCCGCTCGCCTTCGTCATCCCCCGCCTCGCGACCCGGATGAAGAACCAGGGTCCGATCGTCGTCGCGCTCGGCCTGTGCGGACTCACCGGCTACACCGGACTCTTCCTCGCCCCCGCCTCCGGAG
Source organism: Streptomyces nymphaeiformis (assembly GCF_014203895.1). GTDB lineage: Bacteria > Actinomycetota > Actinomycetes > Streptomycetales > Streptomycetaceae > Streptomyces > Streptomyces nymphaeiformis. The sequence continues at coordinate 1,332,434 of NZ_JACHJY010000001.1, forward strand.
CCTGGGTCTGGGCCGTGCTCCTCGGCGTCTCCAACTGCTCCTTCCCGCTCGCCCTCACGATGATCGGCATGCGCTCGCGGACCGGCGCCGGAGTCGTCCGGCTCTCCGCCTTCGCGCAGAGCGTCGGCTACCTCATCTCGATCCCCGGCCCCCTCCTCGTCGGCGTGCTCTACCAGCACAGCGGCGGCTGGGCACTGCCCATCGCGCTGATGGGCGGGCTCATGGTGCCGCAGATGATCGTCGGAAGCCTCGCGGGGAGGGACCGGACGGTCGAGGACGAATGCTGAGATGCGAGACTGTTCGCATGCCAGTCCTCGAACCCAATCCCCAGAACGGCCAGAAGAAGCTGCTCTTCGTGCTCGGCGCGATGCTCGGCATCACGGTCGTCATCGCCGTCATCGCCTCCTTCGCCTCGCCGTGAGTCTTCCGGGATCCTCCCGGTGAGGTGGGGGTAGCCCCCGCATCCCCTAGGGGGCGGGTCTCAGGGTGAAGTGGGTGGATCACCGGATGGGCCGGGGGACGCGCGCTCCGTACGTTGGTGACGACGGCGAAAGCGCGGAACTCACCCACGGAGGCGGCCATGTCGGCCCCCACGCACCCCGGCATCCGGACCACGGCCACCGGAGTCGACACCCGGCTGCCCTGGTGGGCCCTCGCCCTCCCCGCAGCCGCCTTCCTCGCCCTCCTGGTCCTGATGAGCGGGTCGGGCGGGGCCGAGGCGACCTCGGGTGAAGGGGCGGTCGGCCAGGTCCTGGAGCACGTCTGGCAAACGCTCTCTCTCTGAGTCGCGGTGGCCTGTTTCGTGCGAAGCTGTGGACCATGAGCGTCGACACACCCCGCAGGATCGTGCTGCTCCGGCACGCGAAGGCAGACTGGCCCGAGACCTCCGACCACGAACGACCGCTCGCCGACCGCGGCCGCAAGGACGCCCCGGTGGCCGGCCGCCGGCTCGCCGACAGCGGCATCGCCTTCGACCTGGCCCTCTGCTCGACCGCCGCCCGCACCCGCGAGACGTGGAAGCTGGCCGCCCATGAGTTCGCGCACCGCCCGAAGACCGTGTACGAGGAGCGGATGTACGAGGCCTCCCTCGGCGAGCTCATCGCCCTGGTCAACGAGACCCCGGACACCGTCGAGAACCTGCTGCTCATCGGCCACAACCCGGGGATGCACGCCCTCGCCGACGCTCTGGCGGGCGAGTCCGAGGGCGACGTGCTGCCCCGGATGAACCGCAGCGGCTTCCCGACCGCCGCCTTCGCCGTCGTCTCCTTCAACGGCACCTGGAAGTCCGTGGAGCACGGCGTCGGCAAGCTCGTCGACTTCTGGACCCCGCACGCCTGATCCCGCAGGCTCGATCCCGTACGTGTGACTCCGTACGCGGAAGGGCCCGGGCGTCGACCGACACCCGGGCCCTTCTCCGTCGTCACCCCGCTCAGTGCGGCAGGTCGTCCTCGCCGAAGTCCGCCGCCTCGACCTCTTCGCGCGTGATGCCGAGCAGGTACAGCACGGTGTCCAGGAACGGCACGTTCACCGCCGTGTGGGCCGCCTGACGCACCACCGGCTTCGCGTTGAACGCCACCCCGAGCCCGGCCGCGTTGAGCATGTCCAGGTCGTTGGCCCCGTCGCCGATCGCCACGGTCTGCGCCAGCGGCACCCCCGCCTCCGTGGCGAACCGGCGCAGCAGCCGCGCCTTGCCCGCCCGGTCGACGATCTCGCCGGTGACCCGGCCGGTGAGCTTCCCGTCCACGATCTCCAGCGTGTTGGCGGAGGCGAAGTCGAGGCCCAGACGCTCCTTCAGATCGTCGGTGACCTGCGTGAACCCGCCGGACACGACGCCCACCTGGTAGCCGAGCCGCTTGAGCGTACGGATCAGGGTGCGGGCGCCGGGAGTCAGCCGCACCTCGGCGCGGACCTTGTCGACCACGGAGGCGTCGAGACCCGCGAGCAGCTCCACGCGCGCGTGCAGCGACTGCTCGAAGTCCAGCTCGCCGCGCATCGCCGCCGCCGTCACCTCGGCGACCTTGTCCTCGCAGCCCGCGTGCGCGGCGAAGAGCTCGATCACCTCGTCCTGGATCAGCGTCGAGTCGACGTCCATGACCACGAGCCGCTGGGCCCGCCGGTGCAGACCGGCGGAGACGACGGCCACGTCGACGCCGATGCCGTGCGCCTCGGTGGCGAGCGCGGTCCGCAAGGGCTCGGTCTCGCAGCCGGAGACGGCGAACTCGACCGCCGTCACCGGGTACTTCGCGAGGCGGAAGATACGGTCGATGTTGCCGCCGGTCTCCGCGATCCTGGCCGCTATGGCCGCCGTCTGCTCCGCGGTCAGCGGGTGGCCGAGCACCGTCACGTGCGAGCGTCCCTCGCCACGCGGTCGGTTGTCACCGGTGCCGGAGATGATCTCGGCCTGGAGCTTCAGGGACTCGGCCCAGCTGTGCACGGTGGCCCTGAGTTCGCCCGCCGAGGCGACGGTGGGCTCGGTGACGAGCGCGCACAGGACGAGGCGGCCGCGGGAGACCACCTGCTCGATGTCCACGACGTCGACGGAGTAGGCGGCGAGGGTGTCGAAGAGTCCCGCGGTGATCCCGGGACGGTCCTTCCCGAAGATCTTGACGAGAAGGGTGGGAACGTCTGAGGTCTGCGATGCGCTCATGGTGGTTCCACCGTATCGGGCACCGTGTGCCACCCGACTGCCCGTCCCGCCCTGCGGACACCCGAGTGGTCGAGGAGTTGCTCCCGAAGGTCTTCACGCGGCCCGACTTTCCGAGACGGGACCGGGCCTGAAATAGTTCCCCAGGATGATTCGCCATCCCTGGACTCCCGACGACGGGGGTACATCGGGGGACAAGTAGTGGGGCATGGAGTGCCAGAACTCGTACTGGAATTGAACGGCAGGACCTGGACGCTCGATCCGTCCCGGTCGTACACCCTGGGCAGGGACCCTCAGGGTGACCTGGTGATCGACGACGCCAGGGTCTCGTGGCGCCACGCCACCATCAGCTGGGGCGGCCGGAGCTGGGTCATCGAGGACCACGGCTCCACCAACGGCACCTTCCTCCAGGGCCAGAGGATCCACCAGGTGGAGATCGGCCCCGGCTCGGCCGTCCACCTGGGCAACGCCACCGACGGCCCGCGGCTGAATCTCGCCGCCGCCGGCGCGGCCGCCGCGCCCCAGCAGCAGGCACCGCAGCAGCAGGTGCCCCAGCAGCAGACCCCGGCCCAGCAGGCCCCCGCGCACCAGGCCGCCGGGGCCGCCGCGGCCCAGGCCGACTGGGCCACGCACCAGGCGCCGCCGCAGCAGGGCTGGCAGCAGCCGGTCCAGCAGCCGCCCGCCCACCAGCAGGCTCCGCACCAGCCGGTCCCGCACCAGCAGGGGCCCGCGCAGGGGCACCCCGGCGGCGCCGCGGGGGCGCCGTCGCCCTACGGCGACCACCGCAGCCCGACGACCTTCTACCAGCTGGACCTCGGCCGCGTGATGCGCATCGGCCGCGCCCTCGAGAACGAACTGGTCGTCTCCGACCTCCAGGTCTCGCGGAACCACGCCGAGTTCCACGCGACGCCCGACGGCCGCTTCGAGATCCGTGACCTCGGCTCGCACAACGGCACGTACGTCAACGGCCAGCCGATCCCCAAGGGCGGCACCGCCCTCCTCGGTCCGCAGGACATCGTCGGCGTCGGCCACTCGACCTTCCGCATCGTCGGCGGTCAGCTGGAAGAGTTCGTCGACACCGGCTCGGTCTCCTTCTCGGCCCGCCACCTCACGGTCACCGTCGACGGCGGCAAGCAGATCCTCAAGGACGTCACCTTCGGCGTCCCGGAGAAGTCGCTGATCGGCGTCATCGGCCCGTCCGGCTCCGGCAAGTCCACCCTGCTCAAGGCGCTGACCGGCTACCGCCCGGCCAACGAGGGCGACGTCCTCTACGACAACCGCAGCCTCTACAAGCAGTTCGCCGAACTGCGCCAGCGCATCGGTCTGGTCCCGCAGGACGACATCCTGCACAAGGAGCTGACCGTCCAGAAGGCGCTGCGCTACGCGGCCAAGCTCCGCTTCCCCGGCGACACCGCCGCGGCCGAGCGCGAGGCCCGCATCGACGAGGTGCTGCGCGAGCTCAAGCTCGACATCCACAAGGAGAAGAAGGTCACCTCCCTCTCCGGTGGCCAGCGCAAGCGCGTCTCCGTCGCCCTGGAGCTCCTCACCAAGCCCTCGCTGATCTTCCTGGACGAGCCGACCTCCGGCCTCGACCCGGGCATGGACCGCGACGTCATGCAGCTGCTCCGCGGCCTCGCGGACGACGGCCGCACGGTCCTCGTCGTCACCCACTCGGTGGCCGAGCTGGGCCTCTGCGACAAGCTGCTCGTGATGGCGCCCGGCGGCTCCGTCGCGTACTTCGGCCCGCCGGACGAGGCGCTGAACTTCTTCGGCTACTCCACCTGGGCCGACGTCTTCTCCGCCTTCGAGAACTACCGCGACTACGACTGGGCGGGCCGCTGGAAGGGCTCGCAGCACTACCAGATGTACGCCGCGGACATCGACGCCATCGCCGCGCAGCCCGTACAGATGCCGCCGCAGGCCATGGCCAGGCCGCCGAAGCCGCAGGGCTGGGGCTCCCAGCTGTGGACCCTGATCCGCCGCTACGTGTCGGTGATCGCCTCCGACAAGGGCTTCATGGCGCTGATGGTGATCCTGCCCGCCGTCCTCGGCGCGGTCTCCGTCGTCATCCCCGCCGACTTCGGCCTGGGCAAGCCCACGCCGCCGTCCCGCTTCAACGGCGACGCCGGCACGATCATGCTGATCCTCGCGGTCGGCATGTGCTTCTCCGGCGCGGCGAACTCCGTCCGAGAGCTGATCAAGGAACGGGTCATCTACGAGCGGGAGCGCGCCGTCGGCCTGTCCCGCTCCGCGTACCTCATGTCCAAGGTCATCGTCCTCGGCCTGATCACCGCCTTCCAGGGCGTGATCATCTGCGGCATCGGCTTCTCCACCCGCGCGCTGCCCGAAGAGGGCCTGTTCATGCCGCCGGCCGTCGAGCTCTGCGTCCAGGTCATCGCCCTCGGCCTGACCTCGATGATGGTCGGCCTGGTCATCTCCGCCCTGGTGAAGACCGCCGAGAAGACCATGCCGCTGCTCGTCATGTTCGCGATCATCCAGGTCGTGTTCACCGGCATCCTCTTCCAGGTGTACGGCTCGCCCGGCCTGGAGCAGTTCGCCTGGCTCATGCCCTCCCGCTGGGGCATCGCCGGTGCCGGCACCACGCTCGACCTGGCCCACCTGATGCCGCCGTGGGACCACAAGGACCCCACGAACACCGACGCGCTGTGGGAGCACACGGTCGGCCAGTGGAGCCTCGACCTCGGCATCCAGCTGTTCATGGCCACCGTCTGCTGCGTCCTCGTGGCGCGGCTGCTGCGCCGCCACGAGCCCGAGGTCATGCGCAAGTAACCCTCGCGACGCCACGCCGAAGGGCGGCACCCCTCTCCGGGGTGCCGCCCTTCCGCGTGTCAGTACGCGCTGTTGACGTTGTCGATCGAGCCGTAGCGGTCGGCCGCGTAGTTGGCGGCGGCGACGATGTTGGCGACCGGGTCGTACTGGTCGAACTTGGTGCCGGGGATGTGGTACGCCTTGAAGGTCGGGTAGATCACCTGGAGCAGACCCTTGGACGGGATGCCGTTGATGGCGTTGATGTCCCAGTTGTTGATGGCGTACGGGTTGCCGCTGGACTCGCGCATGATGTTCCGGTGCAGGCCGTTGTAGCTGCCCGGGATGTTGTGCTTGTCCATGATGTAGAGCGCCTCGCGGATCCAGCCGTCGAGGTTGTTCGCGAAGACCGGGGTGCGGGCGACGGAACGGCTCGCGGCGGTCTTCTCGGCGGCGCGCTTCTTCGCGGCGGCCTTGGCCTTCGCCTCGGCCTCGGCCTTCGCGGCGGCCTTCGCACGGGCGGCGGCCTTGGCCTTCGCGTCCGCGGTGGCCTTGGCCTTGGCGGCGGCCTTCGCCTTGGCGGCGGCCTTCGCCTTCGCGTCCGCCTCCTGCTTGGCCTTGAGGCTGATCGCGTCCTGCTGCTTTTCCAGGCTGGCGGCCAGCGCCTTGGCCTGCGGGCTGTTCGCGTCGTACGACCAGGCGACCTGCTGCGTACCGGCCAGAGCCTGCGGCTCGGTCTCGGTACCGCCGTTACCGGGGACGAGGGAGAAGGTCAGGGCTGCGGCGCTCAGAGCGACGACGCCGGCGATCGTGGCCTTGTGGGTCTTCTTCAGACCACGATAGTGGCCAGGGGTGTTCGCAGACATGCAGGACTACCTCTTCGAATCGCTGGGGGTCGCTCGGCCGGGGCGGCGCTGCGCCTGCTCGGCGGCGACGGGGGCAATTCTTAGCGGCAGCAAAATCCTGTGGCAAAGGTGTGACGTACGATCCCGGGTAGTGGATCAGGGGCTCGTGCACGGGCCACACAATGCCTCCTATGGCCCGTTTCTTCCCTCCAAATCGGACATACGGGAGCCCACTAGGGGGCTTCGTAAGTGATGTGGGTCCTATGCGCGGCCTCACATCGGGCACGTAACAAACTCACCATCGGTTGCGTCAGCAATGCGCACGGTGAGCTGTCTCCTCCGGAAGGAGGAGATGGAGGTCGCCGAACTCGTGCCAGAGGTAGCGCGCTTGCACCGCCGCGGCGTACGCGCTCCGCAGCGCGGGCCGCCCCGCGACCGCCTCCAGCATCAGCAGATGCGAGGCCTCGGGCTCGTGCAGCCCGGTGAGCAGCCCGTCCACGACCCGCACCCCACGCGCCGGTGTCACGACCAGATCGGTCCACCCGGCCCCGGCCCGCACCGTCCCACCGGGCTCCGCGGCCGACTCCAGGGCCCGCACCGCCGTCGTGCCCACCGCGATCACCCGGCCGCCGCCGGCACGCGCCGCGTTCACCAGGGACGCCGTCGCCGTCGGGACCTCGAAGCGCTCCGGATAGGGCGGCTCGTGCGCCTCCGCCGACGACACCCCCGTATGAAGGGAGAGGGGAGCGATCCGTACCCCCCGGTCGACCAGCTCCGCCACCAGACGGGCCGTGAAGGGCCGCCCCGCGCTCGGCATCTCCGCCGAGCCCGAGCCGTCGGGGGAGGGCCGCGCGAAGACCGTCCGGTACGCCGACAGGGGCTGGTCCCGTTCCGTGTACCCGTACCGGATGGGCCGCCCGTACCGCTCGAGCAGCCCCGGCACGTCCACGCTCACCCCCGCCCACCACAGCCGCCCGCTCCCGGGCCCCAGCGGCTCCGCCAGCACCAGCCGGGCCCCTCCCGGCAGCCGTACGACCGCACCCGCCGGCCCGCCCCCACGCGGGCTCGTACTGCCCGACGGCTCGGGCGTCCGCAGCTCCACGGCCCAGCGCCCGTCGTCCCCGCGGGTAGAGAAGTGCACCACCACCCGCTCCCCGCCCGGCTCCGGGCCGAGGCGTCCGGACACGGCCGCCGCGAGCGTCGTCGACGTGTTGACGACGAGCACGTCCCCGGCCCGCAGCAGCGACGGCAGCTCCCGGAAGGAGTGGTGCGACACCGCCTCGCCCCGCGACACGAGCAGCCGTACGTCGTCCCGGCCCCGCCCGGGCCCCCGCTGTTCCGGCGGCACCCGCGCCGACAGCTCCGCCGGCACCCGCACGGCCAGTGCCATCACGCCTCCAGGAAGGCCGGCGCGGCGTACCGGCCGCTCGCCGGCCGCTCGTCGAGCAGCCGCAGGAACACGGGGGCGACCTCCGCCGGAGCGGGCGTCCCCGACAGGTCCTCACCCGGCTCCGCGGCGGCCAGCATGACCGTCCGCATCGAGCCCGGATCCACCCACCAGACCCGCAGCCCGGGCTCCTCCACCGCCAGGACCGCCGACAGCTGGTCGAGCGCCGCCTTCGTCGCCCCGTACGCCCCCCAGGTCCGGTACGGCTCCGCCGCCGCGTCCGAACTCAGGTTGACCACCGCCCCGGCGGGCGCCGAGCGCAGCAGCGGCAGCGCCTCCTGCAGCAACCCCAGCGGGGCCACCACGTTGACCTCCAGGGCGGCCCGGAAACCGTCCAGCGGATGACGGTCGAGCGGCACCAGCGGCTCGGCGCCCAGGATCCCCGCGTTGTTCACCAGCAGATCGAGCCCGCCGAGCTCACGCGCCGCCGCCACGAGCGCCCGCCGGTGCGCCGCGTCCGTCACGTCCCCGGCCACCGTCACCACCCGGGCGCCACGCGCGCGTACCGACGCCGCGCTCTCCTCCAGTACGTCCGCCGTACGGGCGTCGAGCACCAGGTCCCAGCCCCGCCCGGCGAGGGCCTCGGCCAGCGCCCGCCCCAGTCCCCTCGACGCCCCCGTGACGATCGCGACAGCCATGACGCCCATCCCCTTCTCCTACGGATCCTCCGGATGGCTCCACCCTCCGCCCGCGCCCCCGCCACCCGCCTCGTCCCCGGGCCCGGACCCCGAGGGCACTTCGACCTAGGTCCCGGGACCTGCCCCGACCTCGTCCCCGGGCGGATACGGACCGTCACACCCCGCCGGTACGGTGAACACATGAGCCATCGACCGAGCTCCGGCCTGGCCGCCGTGAGCACCGCACTCCTGGCGATGAGCCGCCACCTGGAGGTCCGCGACGTCCTCAAGACGATCGTGGCCTCCGCCCGCGAGCTGCTCGACGCCGAGTACGCGGCCCTGGGCGTCCCCGACGACCACGGCGGCTTCGCCCAGTTCGTGGTCGACGGCGTCAGCGACGAGCAGTGGAAGGCGATCGGCCCCCTGCCCCGCCAGCACGGCATCCTCGCCTCGATGCTCCACAAGGCCGAGCCCGAGCGGCTCGCCGACGTCCGCACGGACCCCCGCTTCGGGGGCTGGCCCGACGCCCACCCCGAGATGTCCGACTTCCTCGGCCTGCCCGTCAGGGACGGCGACGAGATCCTCGGCGCCCTCTTCCTGGCCAACAAGCGCTGCCCCAAGGAGGAGGGAGGCTGCGGCTTCACCGCCGAGGACGAGGCGCTCCTCTCGATCCTCGCCCAGCACGCGGCCATCGCCCTCACCAACGCCCGGCTGTACGAGCGCAGCCGCGAGCTCACCATCGCCGAGGAGCGTTCCCGCCTCGCCCACGAGCTGCACGACGCCGTCAGCCAGAAGCTGTTCTCGCTCCGGCTGACCGCCCAGGCCGCCGCCGCCCTCGTCGACCGCGACCCGGCTCGCGCCAAGGGCGAGCTCCAGCAGGTCGCCGCGCTCGCCGCCGAGGCCGCCGACGAGCTGCGCGCCGCCGTGGTCGAGCTCCGGCCCGCCGCCCTCGACGAGGACGGCCTCGTCCACACGCTCCGCACCCAGATCCAGGTCCTCGACCGCGCCCACTCGGCCCGGGTGACCTTCGAGAGCCCGGGGACCAGGGCCCTGCCCGCCGCCCAGGAGGAGGCCGTCCTCCGCGTCGCGCAGGAGGCCCTGCACAACGCCCTGCGGCACGCGGACGCCGAGCTCGTCGCCGTCTCCCTCACCCGCAGCGGCCAGGGCGCGCGGCTCACCGTCACCGACGACGGCAAGGGATTCGACCCGCGGGCGGTCCGCCGCGCCGGCCGCCACCTCGGCCTGGTCTCCATGCGGGACCGGGCGAGCGGCGTCGGCGGCAGACTCACGGTGACCTCGGCCCCGGACCGGGGCACCACGATCGAGATGGAGGTCCCCGGTGGCTGACAAGCCCATCCGCGTGCTCCTGGTCGACGACCACCAGGTCGTCCGCCGAGGCCTGCGCACCTTCCTGGAGGTGCAGGACGACATAGAGGTCGTGGGGGAGGCCGCCGACGGCGCCGAGGGCGTCGCCAGGGCCGAGGAACTCCACCCGGACGTGGTCCTCATGGACGTGAAGATGCCGGGCACGGACGGCATCGACGCGCTCAAGCGGCTCCGGGAGCTCGGCAACCCCGCCAGGGTCCTGATCGTCACCAGCTTCACCGAGCAGCGGACCGTCGTCCCCGCGCTCCGCGCCGGAGCCCGCGGATACGTCTACAAGGACATCGACCCCGACGCCCTGGCCGGCGCGATCCGCTCCGTCCACGCGGGCCACGTCCTGCTCCAGCCCGAGGTCGCGGGCGCGCTCCTCGCCGAGGACGACCACGGCGGGGGTACGGGACGGGGCGGCACGCTCACCGAGCGCGAGCGCGAGGTCCTCGGCCTGATCGCCGACGGCCGGTCCAACCGGGAGATCGCCCGCGCGCTCGTCCTCTCCGAGAAGACCGTCAAGACGCACGTCTCGAACATCCTGATGAAGCTCGACCTCGCGGACCGCACCCAGGCGGCGCTTTGGGCCGTACGACACGGCCTCACCCGCTGACGCGCCCCCCTGGCGCGCTGGGCGCACGACCGTTCAATAGGTCATACCGTCGTGTGTATATCCCCCGTTCGGCGCAACCCGACGGGGGATGCGGCGTTCTCCATGGCGTGCTGCGGCGGACCGGCCGCAGCGATGACCAGGAGGAAGTACCAAGTGAAGAACCTCAAGAAGGCCGCTGCCCTCACCATGGTCGCCGGCGGCATCGTCGCCGCCGGCGCGGGCGTCGCCTCCGCCCACGGCGGTGCCGAGGCCACGGGCAAGGCCCTCAACTCCCCGGGCGTCGCGTCCGGCAACCTGGTGCAGGTCCCGGTCCACGTCCCCGTGAACGTCTCCGGCAACACGGTCAACGTGATCGGCCTGCTCAACCCGGCCTTCGGCAACGGCGCCTACAACGGCTGACCGACCCCCCACACGAACCCCCGGCCCCTGACGATCCCCCAGGGGCCGGGGGTTTGCCCTGTCCCGGCCCTCAGAACCCCCGGTCCCGCTCCCGCTCCTCCACGTACGCGTTGTACGCGGCGACCTGCGCCCGCCGGGCCACCCGCTCCACCGGACGCAACGCGGCCCCCCGCGTCGCCATCTCCGACGCGCTCACCGCGCCCCCGTGCCCGTGGTCGTACGCCATGTCCACGAGCAGTCCGATCCGCTGCGCCAGCTCCAGGACCCGCACCGCACGCGGCGGATAGCCGGGGGCGAGGACCTCGCGGCCCGCCTCCGCCCGCGCCCGGTACGCCTCGCGTGCCGCGTCCGCCGCCGGCCCCGAGGCCGCCACGTCGAGCCGGCTCAGCACCGCCGTCGCGTCCCGCAGCGCCTCCGCCAGCTCCCGCTCCGCCTCGCCGAGCGAGGGCACGTCGGCGGGCGGGGCCTCCCGTACGGCCAGGCACCGCCAGACCACCGAGACGTGCACGTCACCCGCGGGACCCGCCTCGGACACCTCCGGCACGAGACCGTACGGCGCGCCGAAGCCCACCACCGCCTCCTCCGCCTCCAACGCGCGCGCGTTGAAGTCCGGCGGCCCGCTGAGCCCCAGCGGATGCCCCGGCGCCGGCAGAGCGACCCGCCACCCGGTCACCCCGAGCCGCCGCAGCCGGCCCAGCGCGAGCGTCAGCCCTACCGGCCCCGCCTCACCCGGCAGTCCCTCGACGCGGTGCACCGCGTCCTCCCCGACAATCGCCGTCGCCGCCTCGTCCGGCGACACCGCCCCGGCCAGCAGGGCATTGCCCCAGGCGGCCAGACGTCCTGAGCGTGGTTCCGAAAGCATCCCCCCAGACTAAGGACTCGAAGGAAGCCCTACGGACCGGTCCGCTCCATCGATAACGTAGGTTTTCCCCTGGACGCCGCGCCCATCGGCGCAAGGCGACGACAAGACTCGACCGCAAGGGGAGACAACGCGCTCATGAGCGATGTACTGGAGCTGGTGGACGTATCCGTGGTCCGCGACGGACGGGCTCTGGTGGACGAGGTCTCCTGGTCGGTCAAGGAGGGCGAGCGCTGGGTGATCCTCGGACCCAACGGCGCCGGCAAGACCACCCTTCTGAACATCGCCTCCAGCTACCTCTTCCCCACCAAGGGCACCGCCCGCATCCTGGGCGAGCAGCTCGGCGGCGTCGGCACCGACGTCTTCGAGCTCCGCCCCCGCATCGGCATGGCCGGCATCGCGATGGCGGAGAAGCTCCCCAAGCGCCAGACCGTCCTGCAGACCGTCCTCACCGCCGCGTACGGCATGACCGCCACCTGGCACGAGGACTACGACCCGATCGACGAGGAGCGCGCCAAGGCCTTCCTCGACCGGCTCGGGATGAACGACTACCTGGACCGCAGGTTCGGCACCCTCTCCGAGGGCGAGCGCAAGCGCACCCTGATCGCCCGCGCGATGATGACCGACCCGGAGATCCTCCTCCTCGACGAGCCCGCCGCCGGCCTCGACCTCGGCGGCCGCGAGGACCTGGTCCGCCGCCTCGGCCGCCTCGCCCGCGACCCGTACGCCCCCTCCATGATCATGGTCACCCACCACGTCGAGGAGATCGCCCCCGGCTTCACCCACGTCCTGATGATCCGCCAGGGCAAGGTCCTCGCCGCCGGTCCCGTGGAGACCGAGCTCACCTCCCGCAACCTGTCGCACTGCTTCGGACTGCCGCTCGTCGTCGAGCGCGTCGGCGACCGCTGGACTGCGCACGGCCTGCCCCTGAAGTGACCGGACGGGGCACCGGCGTCCCGCACAGCCGCCCGCGCCCTGTCCCCGAAGGACCCCACCGCCCTACCATGACCACGTGGACATCGACGCGTGGGTCTGGTGGCTGATCGGCGCGGTGGGGCTCGGCATTCCGCTGGTCCTGACCGCGATGCCGGAGTTCGGCATGTTCTCCGTCGGAGCGGTCGCCGGGGCGGTGACCGCCGCCCTCGGCTTCGGCATCGTCACCCAGGTGCTCGTCTTCGTCGTCGTCTCCGTCGCGCTCATCGCGGTGGTACGCCCGATCGCCGCCCGCCACCGCGACGGCAAACCCGAACTGGCCACCGGCGTCGACGCCCTGAAGGGCCGTCAGGCCGTCGTCCTGGAACGGGTCGACGGCAACGGAGGGCGCATCAAGCTCGCCGGAGAGGTGTGGTCGGCCCGTACCCTCGACACCGGCCAGACCTTCGAACCGGGCGAACAGGTCGACGTGGTGGAGATCGACGGGGCGACCGCGGTGGTCATGTGACCGAACCTCGCCCATGACGCTCCGCCATCTGGGAAACTCGATCATCGGAAGATACCCGGCAGACAACCGGCAGCGAAGGGCACGGGGAACACGATGTCAGCAGTCATCATCGTCCTGATCATTCTGGTGGTGCTCGTCTTCATCGCCCTGATCAAGACGATCCAGGTCATCCCGCAGGCGAGTGCGGCGATCGTGGAGCGCTTCGGCCGCTACACCCGCACACTCAACGCCGGACTGAACATCGTCGTCCCGTTCATCGACTCGATCCGCAACCGGATCGACCTCCGCGAACAGGTCGTCCCGTTCCCGCCGCAGCCGGTGATCACCCAGGACAACCTGGTCGTCAACATCGACACGGTCATCTACTACCAGGTCACCGACGCCCGCGCCGCGACCTACGAGGTCGCCAGCTACATCCAGGCGATCGAGCAGCTCACCGTCACCACCCTGCGCAACATCATCGGCGGCATGGACCTGGAGCGGACCCTCACCTCCCGCGAGGAGATCAACGCGGCCCTGCGCGGCGTCCTCGACGAGGCCACGGGCAAGTGGGGCATCCGCGTCAACCGCGTCGAGCTCAAGGCCATCGAGCCGCCGACCTCCATCCAGGACTCGATGGAGAAGCAGATGCGCGCCGAGCGCGACAAGCGCGCCGCGATCCTCACCGCCGAGGGCACCCGCCAGTCCGCGATCCTCACCGCGGAGGGCGAGAAGCAGTCGGCGATCCTGCGGGCCGAGGGTGAGGCCAAGGCCGCCGCGCTCAAGGCCGAGGGCGAGGCGCAGGCCGTCCGGACGGTCTTCGAGGCCATCCACGCGGGCGACCCGGACCAGAAGCTCCTCTCGTACCAGTACCTCCAGATGCTCCCGAAGATCGCCGAGGGCGACGCCAACAAGCTCTGGATCGTGCCCAGCGAGATCGGCGACGCCCTCAAGGGCCTCTCCGGAGCCTTCGGCAACGTGGGCGGCGGCACCCCCGGCTTCAACGTCAAGGGCGCGGCGACCGAACGGCGAGACGAACCGTCGGTTGACTGACGCGTACACGTAATTCGTGCATGATCAGTGCGAGCCCCTCGACCCTGACGACGTCAGGGCGGGGAGGCGAGCCACTGACCATGTAAGGAGATGGCGTTGTCCATCTGGGAAGCCCTGGCAGTCTTCGCCGCCGGCATCGGCGCCGGCACCATCAACACCATCGTCGGATCGGGAACGCTGATCACCTTCCCGGTCCTCCTCGCGACCGGACTCCCCCCGATCACCGCGAACGTCTCCAACGCCCTCGGCCTCGTGCCCGGTTCCATCAGCGGAGCCATCGGCTACCGCCGCGAACTCAAGGGCCAGAAGGCCCGCGTCCTCCGGCTCGGCGCCGTCGCCCTCGTCGGCGGCCTCATCGGAGCGATCCTGCTCCTGGCCCTGCCGTCCTCGGCCTTCGACGCGATCGTCCCCGTCCTCATCGGCCTCGCCCTCGTCCTGGTCCTCTTCCAGCCCCGTATCGCCGCAGCAGTGAAGCGGCGCCGGGAGCAGACCGGAACCGAGGCCCACCCCGACGGCGGCCCCGCCCTCCTCGTCGGCCTCCTCCTCGCCAGCATGTACGGCGGATACTTCGGCGCCGCCCAGGGAGTCCTCTACCTCTCCCTCATGGGCCTGCTGCTCCACGACGACCTCCAGCGCATCAACGCCGTCAAGAACATCCTCGGCGCCCTGGTCAACGGAGTCGCCGCCGTCTTCTTCCTCTTCGTCGCCGACTTCGACTGGACGGCCGTCCTGCTCATCGCCGTCGGCTCCACCCTCGGCGGCCAGCTCGGCGCCAAGGTCGGCCGCAAGCTGCCCCCCACCGTCCTGCGCGGAGTGATCATCGCGGTCGGCATCGTGGCCATCCTGCAACTGACCCTCGGCTAGCCCCGCACGCGGAAGGGCCCGCCTCCCCACCGGGGGAGACGGGCCCTTCTTCCGTCGTACGTCAGCGGATCACGCGCTCACGCGGCCGAGTCGGCCAGCCACGCCGGGAGCGCCGACCGCTCGCTCGCCCGCATCGCGAGCAGCATCGCGTCCGCCGGCGTCGGCTCGAACGGCTGGTGCAGCAGCGGCATCCCCGCCTGCTCCGGCGTCCGGTCCGCCTTGCGGTGGTTGTCCTCGGCACAGGAAGCGACCGTATTCAGCCAGCTGTCCCCACCGCCCTGCGCCCGCGGCACGACGTGGTCGACCGTCGTCGCCCGCCGCCCGCAGTACGCGCACCGGTGCTGGTCCCGGACCAGCACCCCCCTCCTCGACCACGGAGCCTGTCTTCGGAACGGCACCCGTACGTACCGGCAGAGCCTGATCACCCGCGGCACCGGAAGGTCGACGGCGGCACCTCGCACCCTCAGCTCGGGATGGGCCTGCTCGACGACGGCCTTGTCCTGAAGGACAAGCACCACCGCACGGTTGAGTGTGACCGTCGAAAGCGGCTCGAAGCTCGCGTTCAGTACCAGCGTGTCCCGCATGTTGCCCACCTCCCGTGTGCCGGCCCCAGCCCCCACGCGGGGGCTCCGGGCTTGGATCAACGATGGCCGGGCCGGCCGGGTCGGACAACGCAATTTCCTGCGCAACAAAAGATGCCCGCTTCTGATCTCTCCAAGACCAGAAGCGGGCAAACAACTAACGAACGATCAGCGTTACGCGGGATTCTCGTACTCGCCCACGAGCTGGGCACGCCCCAGCGTGTGGAAGCGCAGGTTGAACCCGACCGCGGCCGGCGTGGCGCCGGCGTCCGGACCGAGCTTCTCCTGATCCACCGCGTACACCGTGAAGACGTACCGGTGCGGCCCGTCCCCCTTCGGCGGCGCGGCGCCACCGAAGTCCTTCGAGCCGTAGTCGTTCCGCGCGTGCACGGCGCCGGCCGGCAGCCCCGCGAACGACCCGGACCCGGCACCCGCCGGCAGCTCCGTCACCGACACCGGGATGTCGAACAGCACCCAGTGCCAGAACCCGCTGCCCGTCGGGGCGTCCGGGTCGAAGCAGGTCACCGCGAAGCTCTTCGTCTCCGCCGGGAACCCCTCCCAGCTCAGCTGCGGCGAGGTGTTCCCCGCCGCGTACACCTGAGCGTCCTTCAGGACCCCGCCCGGCGCGACGTCGTCGCTCACCACAGTGAACGCCGCCACCGGCGGATGGAAGTCGTGGGGGAGCGGCGCCCTCTTGCCCTCGGACACGTCGAGTACCTCCGAATCGTCCGTCAACGCTGACGGAACCGAGCCTAGAGCCAGTTGCGACGACCGCCGACCTCGGCGAGCCACTGGTTCAGGTAAGCCGCCCAGTCGGTGGTGTGGAAGTCGTGCAGCCCCACCTTGAAGGCACGGAACGAGTCGCTGCCCTCGGTGAAGAGACCCGGCTTCTTGTCCATCTCCAGGACGACGTCCATCTCGCGGTCGTCCGCGACGAAGCTGACCTCGACCTGGTTCAGACCGCGGTACTGCTGCGGCGCGAAGAACTCGATCTCCTGGTAGAAGGGCAGCCGCTGCCGCGTCCCCCGGATGTGCCCGCGCTCCATGTCCGCGTTCTTGAAGCGGAAGCCCAGCTGGATGAAGGCGTCCAGGATCGCCTGCTGCGCCGGCAGCGGGTGCACGTTGATCGGGTCCAGGTCACCGGAGTCCACGGCCCGCGCGATCTCCAGCTCGGTCGTCACCCCGATGTTCATCCCGCGCAGCTGCTGCCCGGCGATCGTCGTCACCGGCGTCTCCCACGGGATCTCCAGACCGAACGGCACCACGTGCACCGCCCCGGCCTGCACCTCGAAGGCACCGCCCAGGCGCACCTTCACGAACTCGATGTCCTGCTTGTACTCCTGGTCGCCGCCCTCGACCTCGACCCGTGCCTGGAGCCCCACGGAGAGCCCCTCGATCTGCTGCGCGACCGAACCGCCCTGGATGCGCACCTCGCCCTGGACGACCCCACCCGGGACGACGTTCTCCTCGGTGAGCACGGTCTCCACGGTGGCCCCGCCGGCACCCAGGCTCGCGAGCAGCTTCTTGAATCCCATGACTTCCACTCCTTCTCGGGTCCTGACCCCTACATACGCGCGACGACCGTAGCCGGTTCCCCACTACGCTCGGACGCCATGAGCGAGAGCCCCGACCGTACGCCGCTCCCGCGGGCCTTCTTCGACCGCCCCGTTCTGGAGGTGGCCCCCGATCTCCTGGGACGCACCCTCGTACGCAACACGGACGAGGGCCGGATGGAACTGCGCCTCACGGAGGTGGAGGCGTACGCCGGCGCGATCGACCCCGGCTCGCACGCCTTCCGGGGCCGCACCGCACGCAACGCCGTCATGTTCGGACCCCCGGGCCACGCGTACGTCTACTTCACCTACGGCATGTGGCACTGCCTGAACCTGGTGTGCGGCCCCGAGGGACACGCGAGCGGGGTCCTGCTGCGCGCGGGTGAATTCCTGAGCGGCGCCGATCAGGCCCGCCCGCGCCGCCGCTCGGCCCGCTCCGACCACGAGCTCGCGAAGGGCCCGGCCCGCCTGGCCACCGCCCTCGACGTCGCCCTCTCCCTGAACGGCACGGACACCTGCGCAGGTCAGGACAGCCCGCTCGCCCTCCTCACCGGCACGCCGCCGGCCCCGGACCGCATCCGCAACGGCCCCCGCACGGGCGTCGGAGGCGAGGGCGCCCCACACCCCTGGCGCTTCTGGATCACGGAGGACCCGACGGTCAGCCCGTACCGCCCCCACTCGCCCCGCAAACGAAGGCTTGACTCGCCGAGGGCAAGCGACTAACGTGGCCCGAGCCGCTGGAACCGGGCCTGCTTGTTCGAGCACCCCGGAGCGGCCACCCACTACCCAGAATGACAACCCCGATCGGGGTTCATTTCGGCATTCCGAAATTCGTTTCGAATGACTCGATTATGAGCCGCCCGGGAAATCAGCTAAGGTGGTGAACACGCCGGAAGGGCCCGGAGCGAAAGCGAATGGGACCGGAAAGCACCGAGGAAATCGGATCGGAAAGATCTGATAGAGTCGGAAACGAAGGAAGCGCCCGGAGGGCCCGGAAACGGGAACGAAGGAAGCGTCCGCACCTTGAGAACTCAACAGCGTGCCAAAAATCAACGCCAGATTAGTTGATACCCCGTCCATCCTCTGGATGGTCGAGGTTCCTTTGAAAAGTCCACCCTCTCGGGGGTGGCAACACTACAGCGAGGACGCTGAGGACGACCGGTCCTATTCCGACCGGCTCGTTCCGCTCAACGCGAGTGTCACCCGATCACGGGTAA
>NZ_JACHJY010000002.1 GCF_014203895.1 Streptomyces nymphaeiformis
GGCAGTGTGACCACCGCGGAGCTGACCGACGCCACCCCGGCGGTGCTGGCCTCGCACGCCACCGACCGTTCCTGCCAGGGCCCGGCCGACATGGCCAAGTGCCCCACCGACACCCTCGCGGCCGGCGGTCCGGGCTCCATCGCGGAGCAGTCGGTCAACCACCGGGTCGACGTGCTGTTCGGCGGTGGCGGGAAGCGTTTCGACCAGAAGGTCACCGACGGCGCCTACAAGGGTCTGACCGTCACCGAGCAGGCGCGGAAGCTGGGCTACCAGGTCGTCACCGACAACGCGGGTCTGCGGGGGGTGAGGCCCGGGGCGCCGGTGCTGGGTCTGTTCGCGCCGGGCAACGTGCCGGTGGAGTGGACCGGCAGGCCCGCCGCGGTCGGCGGCACCGACCCGCAGCGTTGTGTCACCTCCAACCCGAACCGTCCGGCGGGCACCCCGAGCCTGGCCGACTCCGCCGCGAAGGCGATCGAGCTGCTGGAGGCCAAGCAGCAGCGCAGGCACTCCGAGCAGGGCTTCTTCCTGCAGATCGAGGGTGCCTCGATCGACAAGCAGGACCATGCCGCCGACCCGTGTGGTCAGATCGGTGAGACGGCCGCGTTCGACCGGGCGGTCAAGCTGGCCCGTGACTACGCGGCCAAGCATCCCGACACGCTGGTCGTGACGACCGCGGACCATGGTCACACCAGCCAGATCGTGCCGCTGGAGGCCACCCCGCCGGGTCTGTCCTCGACTCTGGTCACCGACGAGGGCCAGCAGTTGAAGGTCAACTACTCGACCAACACCCCGGGTCAGTCCCAGGAGCACACCGGCACCCAGGTCCGCATCGCCGCGCAGGGCCCCAAGGCCTACCGGGTCCTGGGCGTCACCAACCAGACCGACCTGTTCACCACCATCAGCGAGGCACTCCGCCTGCGCTGAACGAACTGATCCCGGAAGGGAGAGGGGGGAGTCCGGTCACCGGACTCCCCCCTCTTCGTGGGAGTGACACGGCGGGCCAGGTCGGGCAGGACGGTGGCCAGGCCGAGGAGGGCCATGGCCGCGCCGAGCCAGAGCGGGGCGCGCAGGCCCCAGGCGTCGATCACGACGGCGCCGAGGGAGGAGCCGAGGATGACGCCGAGGGTGATGAAGGAGGAGTGGACGGTGTTGACCAGCGGGCCGGCGTTGCCGGTGCGCTGGACGCGGGTCGCCATCGCCGGGTTCATGGTGACGCCGACGAGGCCGATGCCCGTCATGCAGACGACGGCCGCCGCGGGCACGTCGGCGAGGAGGGCGAAGCCGGCCAGGAACACGGTGTTGAGGACCAGGCCGAGGGCGAGCACCGGGACGGTGTGGCGGTCGGCGAAGCGGCCGACGACCGTGTTGCCGACGACCGTTGCGGCACCGTAGGCGATCAGGAGGAGGGGGACGGTCCCGGTGGCGAAGCCGGTGAGGCCGGTGAGGATCGGGTTGAAGTAGCTGAAGGCCGAGAACGTGGCGCCGATGAGGAGCGTACTGGTGGACAGCACCAGCCACAGCCGGGGCTTCCTGAAGACGCCGACCTCCTGACGGAATCCGCCACCGCCTTCGACGCGCTGGACACGGGGCGCGCCGAACAGGGTCGCCACCGCGGCGATCACGGTGATTCCGGTGATCGTCCAGAACGCGGCGCGCCGGCCGAACCGTTCGCCGACCAGGGTGGAGAGGGGCAGGCCGAGCAGGGTGCCGAGCATCAGGCCGTTCATCGCGACCGAGATCGCCCGGCCGCGGACCTCGGGGCGCGTGATCTGCGCGCACAGCGAGATGCCCACGCCGAAGAAGGCCTGGGAGGCGATACCGGTGACGATCCGCGCGACCAGCATCGTGGCGTAGCCGGTCGCGGTGGCGGCGAGGACGTTGCCCGCCAGGAAGATGGCGAACAGCACCATCAGCGCCGTGCGCGGGGGACGTTTCATGAGCGCCACGGTGAGGAACGGCCCGCCGGCCGCCATGGCCACCGCGAACGCGGTGATGAGGTACCCGATCTGGGGGACGGTGGCGTTCAGGCCGTCGGCCATCTGCGGCATCAGCCCGGCGACCACGAACTCGCTGGTCACCATGGCGAAGATGCCTAACGCCAGTACGTATACGGCACGGGGCACGGTTCGGTCTCCCTGGGTTATGGAACGGTCAGTTCAAAACGTGCGTACGGGTAAGCCCCCCGTGGGGGGCGGGTAGGACGGCTAGGGGGTCAGTGCGTCGAGGGCGACTTCGGCGATCGACTCCAGCGTGGTCCGGTCGGCGCCGCCCTGGCTGGAGACGCGCATGCCGCCGATCGCCGCGTTGACGAAGCGGGCCAGCGCTTCCGCGTCCCGCCGGGAGGTGACGCTGCCGTCCCGGCGCCCCTCCTCGACCACCGCGCGCAGCACCGCGAGTCTGCGGGCCGTGTCGCGCTCCAGGAGCGCCGCCGTCCGGCTGTCGTGAGCGGCCAGCTCGACCGTGGTGTTCACCGTCAGGCAGCCCGGACTGCGACCGCCGGCCCGATGCTCCGTCTCGCCGTCGACGACCATGGCGAACAGGGCGCGGATGCGGTCGGCGGCACTCCGCCGGGAGTCCTCCAGGATGGCCAGCTGAGCGGTGGTCATGGTGTCGATGTAGTGGGCCAGCGCCCGCTCGAACAGATCGCGCTTGCTCTTGAACGTGTTGTAGATACTGCTGCGCCCCAGGCCCGTGGCCTCGCACAGGTCCTGGGTGGACGTGGCTTCGTAGCCCTTCTCCCAGAACGTGTGCATCGCCGCGTCCAGGGCCCGTTCCTCGTCGAACATCCGTGGTCGAGCCATGAGATGAGCCTAACCGTTTTGGATCGAGCGTTGTAATACGTCCAGGCGGGCGAAAGGGCGGCGCACGCCGACGGGTGTCGGGGTGCGCCGCCCTGGGGCCGTTCCGGGGTTCGGTCACTTGGCTTCTCGGTCGAACACCGCCTTCGACCAGAAGTAGCCGAGGGCGGTGAGGGCGAGGCACCAGGCCAGGGCCAGCCAGCCGTTGTGGCCGATCTCGGTGCCGAGGAGCAGGCCGCGGAGGGTTTCGATGGCCGGGGTGAAGGGCTGGTACTCGGCGATCGGCTGGAACCAGCCGGGCATCTGGTCGACCGGCACGAAGGTGCTGGAGATCAGGGGCAGGAAGGTCAGCGGCAGGGCGTTGTTGCTGGCCGCCTCCGCGTTCGGGCTGACCATGCCCATCCCGACCGCGATCCACGTGAGCGCGAGGGCGAAGAGGACGAGGAGGCCCAGGGCCGCCAGCCACTCCACCACCGTGGCGTCCGTCGAGCGGAAGCCGATCGCGACACCGACCGCGCCGACGAGGACGACGCTGATGACGGACTGCAGGACGCTGCCGATGACGTGGCCGGTGATGACCGAGCCGCGGTGGATCGCCATGGTCCGGAAGCGGGCGATGATGCCCTCGGTCATGTCGTTGGAGACCGAGACCGCCGTGCCGACGGTGGTGGTGCCGATGGTCATGAGGAGCAGGCCGGGGACGACGTAGGCGATGTAGTCGGAGCGGTCCCCGCCGCCCATGCCCGCGCTCATCGTGTCTCCGAAGATGTAGACGAAGAGCAGGAGCAGCATGATCGGGGTGAGGAGCAGGTTCAGCGTGAGGGAGGGGTAGCGGCGGGCGTGCAGGAGGTTGCGCCGCAGCATCGTGGTCGTGTCACGGGCGGCCAGGGACAGGGTGCTCATCGGGCGGACTCCTTGGACTGCGTGGGGACGGTGGCGGTGAGGGCGAAGAAGACGTCGTCCAGGTCCGGGGTGTGCAGGGTCAGTTCGTCCGCTTCGATGTCCGCGGAGTCCAACCAGTCGAGGACCGAACGCAGTTCGCGCTGAGTGCCGTTGCTGGGAAGCTGGAGGGCCAGCGCCTCGTCGTCCCTCGCGGCACCGGTGAGCGCGGTCGCGGCGGTGCGGTAGGCGTCCGGGTCGGTGAAGCGGAGGCGGATGTGCCCGCCCGGGATCATGCGCTTGAGCTCCTCGGCCGTTCCCTCCGCCGCGATCTTGCCGTTGTTGAGGACCGCGATGCGGTCGGCCAGCTGGTCGGCCTCCTCCAGGTACTGCGTGGTGAGGAAGACCGTCACGCCGTCGGCGACGAGTTCGCGGATGATCTGCCACATGTTGTGGCGGGAGCGGGGGTCCAGGCCCGTCGTCGGCTCGTCGAGGAAGATGATCCTCGGGCTGCCGACCAGCGTCATCGCGATGTCCAGGCGGCGCTTCATGCCGCCGGAGTACGTGGAGGCCGGCTTCTTCGCGGCCTCCGCCAGGTCGAAGCGGGCGAGGAGTTCGGCGGTGACCCGGCGGCCCTCCTGCTTCGACAGGTGGTTCAGGTCCGCCATCAGGAGCATGTTCTCCTCTCCCGTGATCAGGCCGTCGACCGCGGAGAACTGGCCGGTGACGCCGATCGCGGCCCGTACCGCCTGCGGGGCGGCGGACAGGTCGTGGCCGGCGACCTGGGCCCGGCCGCCGTCCGCCGTGATCAGCGTGGAGAGGATCTTCACGGCGGTCGTCTTGCCCGCGCCGTTCGGGCCGAGCAGGGCGAAGATCGTGCCGGCCGGGATCTGCAGGTCGATGCCGTCGAGGACCACCTTGTCGCCGTAGGACTTGCGCAGGCCGGAGGCGGAGACGGCGGCCGACGAGGGGTGGCGGTCGGGCGGAGTGATCATGGGCATGACAGAAGAAGGCATGGGGCCCTCCGATCGAAGGGTGTAGGGGTGAAGCCGGGGTGGGGGAGCGGGCGCCGGGTGAGGGGTGGTGGCGCTCAGGCCTTGGCGCGGCGGATGTCGATGTTGCCCCAGTTGCTCCTCGCGCGGATCTTGACGGTCTCCTCGCTCTCGTCCGGGGCCTCGGACGCGGAGAGCGTGTTGCGTACGTGCCCGCGGTTGGAGTTGACGTCCAGCCAGGCGGCGGTGCCCGAGCGGATGCCGATCTCGATGGAGCCGTTGGAGGTCTCCAGCTGGACCTCGCCGCGGGAGACCTCGGCGATGCGGAGGGTGCCGTTGGTGGCGGTGACGGTGGCCGACGACTCGGCGTGCGCGATGTCGATGCTGCCGTTGGCGCCGCTGACGCGCAGTTCGCCGGTCACGGTGCCGACGGTCGTGGCGCCGTGCGAGTTCTTCAGGACGGCGAGGCCGTCGACGTGGCCGACGCGCAGGTTGCCGGAGCTGCTGGTGATCTCGGCCCTGCCCTCGACCCGCTCCACGGTGGTCTGGCCGTGCGACGCGGTCAGGTGCAGGGGGCCGGTGGTGTCGAGGCGGACGTCGCCGGCGGAGGTCTTCACCCGGACCTCGCCGAATCGGCCCTCGCCGATCAGGCTGGATCCGGTGCCGGTCATGTCGATGCGCGATCCGGTGGGCAGTTCCACCGTCACGTCGACGGTGCCGCCGCGCCCGAGCAGATTGGCCTTGGGTGTGGTGATGGTCAGGACGCCGCCGGCGTAGGTGACCTCGGTCTGGTCGGCCGCCCGTACGTCCAGGTCCTTCTTCGGGCTCCGGGGCCGCACCTCGACGGCGGTGTCGAGGCGGTCGCTCGCGGTGAGCTGGAGGGAACCGGCGTAGACGTAGGCGGTGACCGAGATCGGTTCGGGGGTGTCGAAAGAAGGCATGGCTGTCCCGTCCTCTTGACTCTTCAGGTCGTCCCCGCAGGTGGGACGCGATGTGGGTGAGGTGGTGCGGGTGAGGTGCTGGTGGCCGGGGCGCGGTCAGCGCACCCAGCCCGTGATGCTCTGTCCGACGTTCTGGGACTTCTCCGGAGGGCGCGTCCGGGTGCCGCCGCCGACCGCGGCCGACACGGCCCGTACGAGCCAGGCGTTGACCGACAGGCCCTCGCGGGCCGCGGCCTCCTCGGCGCGGGTCTTGAGGTGGGCCGGCAGGCGCAGGTTGACGCGGGCGGTGCCGCCCTCGTCGCCCTCGGCGGGAGCCGGGGCCGGGAGCGGTTCGGTGGTGGCGGCCTCCGGCTCCGCGGGGGCGCCGCCGGTGGGCGGGAGCGTCACCACGAAGTCGGGGTCGAGGCCCCGGAGCCGTACGTCGACCGAGCCGGGCGCGAGTTCGCGGGTGATCTCGTCCGTCGCGGCGGAGAGCACGTTGAGCATGGTCAGCCGGGTCGCCGACTCCAGCGGAGCGGTCAGCCGCTCGGCCAGCTCGCGCGCCTCGTCGCCGCCGGCTTCGGCGGCCACCGCGAGTTCGCGGCGGAGGGTCTCGACATACGGGGTGAGGTCCATGGCGTCATCATGGCACCACAATGGCGCCACATGCAAGGGGTGTTTTGGTGTCGCGGGGGCGCCTTCTGGTGTCACCTGCTCTGACCTGGGAAAACGTCATGACGCCTAGATGGGGGGTGGTGGTGTCAGACGCGTGGCGCCGCTTCCGTTCATGCGCGATGGTGCCACGTGGTGCCACATGGCGCCAGGTGGTGCCATGTGGCACCAAGAGGTGGCGCAAAGGGGCGGCCGGTGGCCCCGAAGGGTCACACCGGCCGCCCCCGCTTCCGTCGGATCAGCTCACGCCGCGTCCCGTACCCGCCCCGTGAACTCCGGGCCCGGGATCTGCTCCCAGGACTCGTCGTACGTGTACAGCGCGCCCCGGAGGAACTCCGCCGGCTCCGCCTCACCGTCGCGGACGGTGGGGACGGTCACCTCCGTGCCCGTCTGGCCGGCCGGCACGGAGAGCCACAGGCTCGTGCCGTCCTCGAACGTCCGGGACAGCGGCCTCGCGGGGTCCGCCACCTCGCCGAACTGTGCCTCCAGCCAGGCCCGGTCGACGTCCTTCGTGGACAGCTCCGGACCGTCGGTCACCGGCTTGAGCAGGACTCCGCCCGAGATGTCGACGTCGGCCGGCTCGGAGAGCGCCACCCGCCATTTCAGGGCCGAGCCCTCGGCCACGTCGTCCGCGACCGGCGTCAGGCGCACGGTGGGCATGGCGTCGTCGTTCCGCGCGGTCACCCCGCCCCGGTGCGCGCCGACCACGGTGCCGCGCACCGCCTTCACGAACGCGTCGTGCGCGACGTCGTGGCCGTAACGCCTGTTGCCCCGCACCTCGACCGGTACGTCGATGTCGTGGCGTCCCGGACGCACCGTCACGATGCGGGACGTGACCTCCTCGGTGCCCGGCACGGGGACGAACAGGCGGACCTGGCCGCTGCCCTGCCCGGAGACCGTGACCGGCACCCGGTAGGTCCGGACCCCGGAGTTCCCCTCCGCGACCGTCAGGCGGCCGAGGTCGACGCGCGTGAGCGGCGCGGGTCGCGCCTCCGGGGTGCCGGGGCGCCAGCCCCAGGCGTCCATCAGCCAGGCGCGTCCGGCGCCGCCGCGCGGGGTCAGTCCGAGCGTGGTGATCCGCTTGAGGTCCAGGCCCGCCCGGGTGGCGGCGGTCAGCGGTACGCGGATCTCCCGGCTCCAGTACGCGGCGGTGCGCGGGCTCCCGGGCAGACCGTCGACGCGGGCACGGCCCAGGTCCGCGCGGCGGCCCGAGGCGTCGGTCACGGCGACGTCCAGGTCGGTGCCGGTGCTGTTGGGCGGGACGATCACGCGCAGCGCCAGGGAGGCGGCGCCCGCGAGGGACACCGGCCGGGCCGAGCGGACCGTGACCGGGCTTCCCGTACCCGTCCACTTCATCGCCACGGCGTCGCGGCCCGGCTCCGGGGCGGTCTCCCAGTACGCGAAGTGCGGCGACCAGCCTTCCTCGGGCGTCAGGCAGGCGCGGGCGGCGTCGGGGTCGACCTGGGCGCACTGGCGGCCGCCGCCGGAGACGGTGACCGAGGAGCCCGGAAGGAAGGCCGGCGTGCGGTGCGCGCCGACGGCGTGGGTGAGGACCCGTGCGGGACCGGCCGAGGGCGCGCGGCGGCCGGTGCCGTCGAGCAGCGGCCGGACCGCGTCGTCGCCCCCGACGAACAGCCGGGCGGAGGCGGCGATGTACGTGGCGCCGGCGGCCTGCTGCTGGGTCGCCGTCAGGCGGGTCGCCGTGCCCGGGGAGCAGACCGGGTCGGTGCCGTCGTCGGACGAGAAGTCGTCGACGGCCGCGGCCTTCGCCTGGCCGGGCGTCCACTCGCTGTTGAAGAAGTTGTGGTTGGCGCCGATCACGTACGCCGCGCTGTGCAGGGCGGCGCCCCGGCTGACGCCGCGGGTGCCGTCGACGTAGATCTGGCCCTGGAGGTCGGACACGTCGCCGTCACAGCCCGGCAGGATGGACGTGGAGGGCACGTCGGGGGCCGGGTTCTGGCCGAACACCGTGGGCCCGATCAGGACGTTGCCGCGGATCTTCCACCGTACGGGACCCCGGTAGCCGTCCTGGGCGGCGGGCGGCGGGTTCAGGCTGTCGAGCGCGGCCCGGTTGACGCCCTCGCCTCCCCGGGAGTGGCCGACGAGGAGGACCCGGGAGAGGTCGGCCGGCGCGGTCTTCCGTACGGCCGCCGGGGCGTCGGCCCGGTGCGCGGTCCAGTCCGCCCAGCGGGCGAGGTGCAGCCGGACCAGGGAGGAGCGGGCCTGGGCGCCGCCGTCCTCGGCCTGCCAGTCCTGGCCGTTGACGCCGTTCGCGGCGATCGACAGCGTGACGTACCCCTGCGAGGCGAGGAGGCGCTGGGCGCGCAGGTATCCCTGCTCGCTCGGTATCGGCCGGGTGCCGGCCGGGCACGGCCAGGTGAAGCGGACGTCCTCCGTCCCCGGCGTGTAGCAGGTGTCGTGGCGGCCGTGCAGGAAGAGGACCACCGGCCGCTTCCCCGGTGCTCCCGTCGGGCCGACGACCGTGGCACGCATCTCGACGGGCTGCGGGAACCCCGGTATGCGCACGGAGTTCAGGGCGTACTCGCCGCTGACGGTCCGGTAGGGGCCCGGCACGCCGGGGTCGACCGGGTTCACGGGAAGCGGCGCTTCGGGTGCGGCGGCGGGGGCGAGGGGGCGTTCGCGCGCGGATTCGGCGCGTCCCGCCGCATCGAGCCGCCGTCCGCCGGCCGTCACCCGGAGCTGCGTGCCCTCTTCGAGCCGGAGGCCGCCGAGGGGGAGGGAGAAGGAGCGCCCGTCCGGGCGGGGGAGCGGGCGGCCGAGGAGCCGGTCGCCGGTGTGGAACTCGACGCGGGCGTCGCCCGCGGGGACGCGCTCGGGGGCCGTCCAGACCAGCTGCCGGTCCGCGCCGCCTCCGGTCACGTGCCAGCCCGGTGGGAGGGTGAGGTCACCGAGCGGGCTCCCCGACGGCCCGGTACGCGGTGATCCAGGTGAAGGCTGCGCGGTCGCCGGCCAGGGCGACGCGGCTGTCAGTGCGAGTAACGCCACGGCGGTGGTCAGGCCGCGTGTGACACGTATCAAAACGTTCTTCCTCACGATCGGAATCGTCGGAGCACCGGGAGGAGGCCGGATGACCGGCCCGCTCGCGGTGCCCCTCTCGCTTCGTGAGGACGGTGCTCGACACTCTTCGGTTGTCTCACACAACGTCAAGATGTGAATCCCGGACGGACGTTGCAAAGGGACCGGCCCGGGTGGCGTGAAAGCCACCCGGGCCGGCCCCGGAGTCGCGCCGATGAACGGCGGCGAGGATCAGGCGATGTCGAACCGGTCCAGGTTCATGACCTTGTCCCACGCCGACACGAAGTCCTTCACGAACTTCTCCTTCGCGTCGTCGCTCGCGTAGACCTCGGCCAGCGCGCGCAGCTCGCTGTTGGAGCCGAAGACCAGGTCGGCGCGGCTGCCCGTCCACTTGACCTCGCCGGTGGCCGTGTCACGGCCCTCGAACGTGGTCTGGTCGGCGGAGGTGGACTTCCACTCCGTGCCCAGGTCCAGCAGGTTGGCGAAGAAGTCGTTCGTCAGCTTGCCGGGCGTCTCGGTGAGGACACCGAGCGAGGACTGCGGCTGGGTCACGCCCAGGACGCGCAGACCGCCGACGAGGACGGTCAGCTCGGGGGCGCTCAGGGTGAGCAGGTTCGCCTTGTCGATGAGCAGGTACTCGGCCGGGAGGCGGTTGCCCTTGCCGAGGTAGTTGCGGAAGCCGTCCGCGGCGGGCTCCAGGGCGGCGAAGGACTCGACGTCCGTCTGCTCCTGGGTGGCGTCCACGCGGCCCGGGGTGAAGGGCACCTCGACGGCGTGACCGGCGTCGGCGGCCGCCTTCTCGACCGCCGCGACGCCCGCGAGGACGACGAGGTCGGCGAGGGAGACCTGCTTGCCCCCGGTCTGCGCGGAGTTGAAGGACTCCTGGACGCCCTCCAGGACGCGCAGCACCTGCGCCAGCTCGTCCGGGTTGTTGACCTCCCAGTTGCGCTGCGGCTCCAGGCGGATGCGGCCGCCGTTGGCGCCGCCGCGCTTGTCGCTGCCGCGGAAGGAGGAGGCGGCGGCCCAGGCGGCGGAGACCAGCTGGGTGACCGTGAGGTCCGAGCCGAGGATCTTCTCCTTGAGGGAGGCGATGTCCGCGGCGTCGACGAGCTCGCCCGAGCGGGCCGGCAGCGGGTCCTGCCACAGCAGCACCTCGGACGGGACCTCGGAGCCGAGGTAGCGCACGACCGGGCCCATGTCACGGTGGGTGAGCTTGTACCAGGCGCGGGCGAAGGCGTCCGCGAACTCCGCCGGGTTCTCGTAGAAGCGGCGCGAGATCTGCTCGTAGACCGGGTCGAAGCGCAGCGACAGGTCGGTGGTGAGCATCGTCGGGAGGTGCTTCTTCTCCGGGTCGTACGCGTCCGGGATGATCGCCTCGGCGTTCTTGGCGACCCACTGGTGGGCGCCCGCGGGGCTCTTCGTCAGCTCGTACTCGTACTCGAAGAGGTTCTTGAAGAACCCGTTGCCCCACTGGGTGGGCGTGGTGGTCCAGGTGACCTCGAGGCCGGAGGTGATGGCGTCCGGGCCCTTGCCGCTGCGGAAGGTGCTCTTCCAGCCGAGGCCCTGCTCCTCCAGGGAGGCGGCCTCCGGGTCCGCGCCCACGTTGTCCGCGGGGCCGGCGCCGTGGGTCTTGCCGAAGGTGTGGCCACCCGCGATGAGGGCGACGGTCTCCTCGTCGTTCATCGCCATGCGGCGGAAGGTCTCACGGATGTCGCGGGCCGCGGCGATCGGGTCCGGGTTGGCGTTGGGGCCCTCCGGGTTGACGTAGATGAGGCCCATCTGCACGGCGCCGAGCGGGTTCTCCAGCTCGCGGTCGCCGGTGTAGCGCTCGTCGCCGAGCCAGGTGGTCTCGGGGCCCCAGTAGACGTCCTCGTCGGGCTCCCACACGTCCGCGCGGCCGCCGGCGAAGCCGAAGGTCTCGAAGCCCATCGACTCCAGGGCGACGTTGCCCGCGAGGATCATGAGGTCGGCCCAGGAGAGGTTCTGGCCGTACTTCTTCTTCACCGGCCACAGCAGACGGCGCGCCTTGTCCAGGTTGCCGTTGTCCGGCCAGCTGTTCAGCGGCGCGAAGCGCTGCTGGCCGGCACCGGCGCCGCCGCGGCCGTCGCTGATGCGGTAGGTGCCGGCGCTGTGCCAGGCCATGCGGACCATGAACGGGCCGTAGTGGCCGAAGTCGGCGGGCCACCAGTCCTGCGAGGTGGTGAGGACCTCGGCGATGTCCTGCTTCACGGCCGGCAGGTCGAGGTTCTTGAAGGCCTCCGCGTAGTCGAACTCCTCACCGAGCGGGTTGGCCACGGCGGGGTTCTTGGCGAGGATCTTCAGGTTCAGCCGGTTCGGCCACCACTGGCTGTTGCCGCCGCCCTGGGTGGGGTGGGAGGCACGCCCGTGCGCGACGGGGCAGCCGCCTGCGCCCTCCGCCTTCGCGTCGGTGACGATCGCTTCGTGGTTCTCAGACATGGAAATCCTTCCGGACATGGCGGATCACTGTGCTCAGGAAGTGCGTTTCGGCGGACGGGCCTGGCGCGGGTGACACGTGTGCTTCTCCCGCCGTGCTGGAGTCTTCCTGTCCCTTGGCCATTTACGAAACCGATCCTACGATGGACAGTGTCCAAGTCAAGATGAACCCCAAGTTTGCCTATGCCGCCGAGGTGAGACATGAGTGACCTGCTGGAGCGACTGCGCGCGCGTGGCTGGCGGCTGACGTCCCAGCGCCGCGTCGTCGCGGAGGTCCTGGCCGGGGAACACGTGCACCTCACGGCGGACGAGGTCCACGCGCGCGCGGTGGCGCGCCTGCCGGAGATCGCGCGGGCGACCGTCTACAACACGCTCGGTGAGCTGGTCGCCCTCGGCGAGGTCGTGGAGCTCTCCATGGACGGGCGGGCCAAGCGCTACGACCCGAACGCGCGCCACCCGCACCAGCACCTGGTCTGCTCGAACTGCGGGATCATCCGGGACGTCCGCCCGTCGGGGGACCCGCTGGCCGTGCTGCCTCCGGAGGAGCGGTTCGGCTTCACGGTGTCGAAGGCGGACGTCACCTACCGGGGGCTCTGCCCGGGGTGCGCCTGAGGCGCGGCACGAAGAACGGGAGCCCTCCACCGGGGTCGGTGGAGGGCTCCCGTGCGTCGTGACGCGGTGAGGACTACTTCAGGACGGCGAGCGCGTCGTCGTAGCTCGGCTCGTCGGCGATCTCGCCCACGAGCTGGGCGTGCAGCACCGTGTCGTTCTCGTCGAGGACGACGACGGCGCGGGCGGTCAGGCCGGCCAGCGGACCGTCCGCGATCTCCACGCCGTAGTTGGTGTGGAACTCGCGGCCGCGGAGCGTCGAGAGGTTCTTGACGTTCTCCAGGCCCTCGGCGCCGCAGAAGCGGGCCTGGGCGAAGGGCAGGTCGGCGGAGATGCAGAGGACGACCGTGTTGTCCAGCTGCCCGGCCTTCTCGTTGAACGCGCGGACCGAGGAGGCGCACGTCGGCGTGTCGACGCTCGGGAAGATGTTCAGGACCTTGCGCTGGCCGGCGAAGTCCTTGAGCGACTTGTCCGCGAGTCCCTCGGCGACGAGCGTGAAGTCGGGGGCCTGGCTACCGGGGGCCGGCAGAGCGCCGTTGACCTGCACGGGGCTGCCCTTCAGCGTGACCTGGGCCATGTTGATCTCCTTCAGACGTATGAGTGGCAACGTGGGGAATCGTACGGAAGGCGGGACCGTCCCCACGACACGGGCTGTCGTGATCCCCTCCGGCTGGTTCACGCATTTGAACGTCTCGGCCTCGTGTGCGGCGGTGGTGTGCGGTCCGCGGGGTGGATCCGATGCGAACGGGCCTTCTTGACGGCCTTGGTTCAGACCTTTAGGTTCCAGCGTCGACAACCGTCGCCCGTTCACATACGTGAAGATGGGGTAACTCCATGACCAGATGGTTCACCGCCCCCCTCCTCCTCGCCGGCCTGCTGGCCACGCTCGTCGCCACCCCCGGAGGCGGCCGCGCCGAGGCCGCCCCGGCCGCGTTCGTCCACCCCGGCGTCCTCGTCTCCCGGGGGCAGCTCGACTTCACCCGGGAGAAGGTCACCGCCGGGGCGCAGCCCTGGAAGAACGCCTTCGACCAGATGAAGGCGAGCAGGTACGCCTCGCTCACCCGGGTCCCGAAGCCCCGGGCGGTCGTCGAGTGCGGCTCGTACTCGAACCCCGACTACGGCTGCACCGACGAACGCGAGGACGCCCTCGCCGCGTACACGCTCTCCCTGGCCTGGTACGTCACGCGCGACAGCCGCTACGCCGAGAAGGCGATCGAGATCATGGACGCCTGGTCCGGCGTCATCACCGACCACACCAACTCCAACGCGCCGCTCCAGACCGGCTGGGCCGGCTCCTCCTGGCCCCGGGCGGCCGAGATCATCCGCTACACCTACACCGGCTGGCCGCAGGCCCGCGTCGACCGCTTCAAGGCCATGCTCCGCACCGTCTACCTCCCCGAGGTGGCCAACGGCTCCCAGTCCAACGGCAACTGGGAGCTCAGCATGACCGAGGCCGCCCTCGGCATCGCCGTCTTCCTGGAGGACCGCGCCGCCTACGACAAGGCCGTCGCCACGTTCCGCGGCCGCGTCCCCGCGTACATCTACCTCGCGAGCGACGGCGCCCTGCCGAAGGCCGCGCCGGGCAGCGGGCTCGACACCCGCGACGAGCTCGTCCGGTACTGGCAGGGGCAGACCACCTTCGTCGACGGGCTCACCCAGGAGACCTGCCGCGACCTCACCCACACCGGCTACGGCCTGTCCGCGATCTCGCACATCGCCGAGACCGGCCGCATCCAGGGCCAGGACCTCTACCCCGAGGTCGCCGACCGGCTGCGCCACGCCCTCGGCCTCCAGGCGAAGTACGAGCTCGGCGAGCCCGTCCCGTCCTGGCTCTGCGGCGGCACCCTCAAGGACCACCTCGGACCCGTCACCGAGGTCGGCTTCAACGCGCTGAACGGACGCATGGGATACGCGATGACGAACACCCAGAAGTACACCGAGGCCGCTCGGCCGGCCGGCACGAACAACCTCTTCGTCGCCTGGGAGACCCTGACCCACGCGGGCAACTCCCGCTGAGCCGTGGGGAGTCGGAAGGGGCGTCGGATGTCTTGACGGCCCCTTCCTTCACTCCTTAAATCATGGGGGCGGCGAAGTGGACCCGTCCTGCCGCCCCCTCCCCCACAGCCGACGGAAGAGAGCCCCATGACCTCCTCCCGCTCACGCCTGCGCACCTTGTCCTCCTCGGTGGCGGCCCTCGCGGTCGCCCTGGCCGTCGCGGCGCTCGGCCCGGCCGCCGATCCGCAGGAAGCGCTCCTGCCCGTGGCCGGGACGGCCGCCGTCACCTTCTCCGACGACTTCGACGGACCCGCGGGATCCGCCGTGGACGGCTCGCGGTGGCAGACCGAGACCGGCGACAACGTCAACAACCACGAGCGGCAGTACTACACGGCCGGCAACGGCAACGCGGCGCTCGACGGCCAGGGCCACCTGGTGATCACCGCCCGCAAGGAGAACCCGGGCAACTACCAGTGCTGGTACGGGCGCTGCGAGTACACCTCCGCCCGGCTCAACACCGCCGGGAAGTTCACCACGAAGTACGGGCACGTCGAAGCCCGCATGAAGGTGCCGCGCGGCCAGGGCATGTGGCCCGCGTTCTGGATGCTCGGCAACGACATCGGCCAGGTCGGCTGGCCGAACTCGGGCGAGATCGACGTCATGGAGAACGTCGGCTTCGAACCGTCCACCGTGCACGGCACCCTGCACGGCCCCGGCTACTCCGGCTCCGGAGGCATCGGCGCCGGCTACACCCTGCCCGGCGGGCAGGCCTTCGCCGACGCCTTCCACACCTTCGCCGTCGACTGGTCGCCCAACCGGATCACCTGGTCCGTGGACGGGACGGTCTACCAGACCCGCACGCCCGCCGACCTCGGCGGCCGGACCTGGGTCTTCGACAAGCCCTTCTTCCTCATCCTCAACCTCGCCGTCGGCGGCTACTGGCCCGGCGACCCGGACGGCTCCACCACGTTCCCGAAGCAGCTCGTCGTCGACCACGTCCGCGTCACCACCGCCGACGCGCCCGCCACCTCGGGACCGATCACGGGCATCGGCGGCAAGTGCGTCGACGTGGCCGGCGCGAACACCGCGAACGGCACGCCCGTCCAGCTCTACGACTGCAACGGGACCGCGGCCCAGCAGTGGACCCTCGCGGCCGACGGCACCGTCCGCGCGCTCGGCAAGTGCCTCGACGTCACCTCCGCCGGCACGGCCGACGGCACCCCCGTCCAGCTGTGGGACTGCAACGGCACGGGCGCCCAGCTCTGGACCGCCAACTCCGCCCGGGACGTGGTCAACCCGCAGTCCGGCAAGTGCCTGGACGCCACCGGCAACAGCTCCGCCAACGGCACCCGGCTGCAGATCTGGAGCTGCTCCGGCGGCGCCAACCAGAAGTGGACGGTGACGCGTTGATCTGACGTCAGCCCCGGCCCCGGCCCGCCGTGAAGCGGGACGGCGGCATGCCGAACGCCCGTGTGAAGGCGGCCGTGAACGCGGCCGGGGAACCGTACCCGAGCCGGCCGGAGACCTCGCTGACCGTCGCGGTACGGAGCAGGGGCACGGCCGCGAGGAGCCGGGCGCGAGACCGCCAGACGGCCGGGCTCTCGCCCGTCTCCGCGCGGAACCGCCGGGTGAACGCCCGCTCGCTCCGGGCGGACCTGGCCGCCCAGTCGGTGTTGGTCACGGCCGCGTCGGGGGCGGCCAGGTACTCCCGGCACAGCGCCGCGAGGTCGCCGGAGGCGGGGATCCCGACGTGGAAGGGGAGCGGAGAGCGCGCGGCGATCTCGTGCAACAACAGCGTCGCGATGGCGCCCTCCCGCCCCGACAGGCTGTAGTCGGCCGTGAACTCGACCGCCGCGAGCAGCAGTTCGCGCAGCAGCGGCGGTACGTCGACGACCGTGCAGCGGGCCGGCCACCACGGAACGGCGCCCGGCTCCACGTACAGGCTGCGGGTGCTGACGCCCAGCATCCGGACCCGGTGCGGGGTGGCGGCCGGGATCAGGACCGCCCGCTCGGGCGGGACCGTCCACGTGCCGTCGGCGGTGTCGACGACCATGACCCCGGTCGCCCCGTAGAGGAACTGCGCCCGCCGGTGCTCGTGCCAGTCCAGGACCTGCCCGGCCGCGTAGTCGGTGCCGATCGGCAGGACCGCGCGGTCGAGGTGGTCGACGTCGTCCAGCGGGATGTTCTTCACCGGGCCACCGTAACCGGGCCGCCGTACCGGCCGAGACGCGAAGGAATCCTGCCGACCATCGCATGCGGGAACCCCCGGCCGGGTGGTGATCTTGACCCATGGACGTGGTGATGCTGATGGCGATCGGGCTCCTCACCGGAGCGACGACGGTCTTGTTCGGGTTCGGCGGCGGGTTCGTGGCGGTCCCGGTCGTGGTGTGGGCCGACGCCGCCCTCGGCACGGCGGCCCTCCCGGTGGCCACCGCCACCTCGGCCCTGGTGATGGTCGTGAGCGCCGCCTTCGCCACGGCCGTCACCCCCCGGTCCGTGCTCCTCGCCCTGCGCGGCAGCGGCGCACTGCTGCCCCTGCTCGCGGCGGGCGCCTGCGCCGGGGCGTACGCGACCCGCTTCGCCCCGCCGGCCCTGGCCCGCTGGGCGTTCGTCGCGTACACCGCCCTGACCGCCCTCGACCTGCTGCTCCGGCCAGGTTTCCTCCGTATGACCCGGCCGGACGCGGGGCCCGGGAGAGCCCCGCGGCCGCTGCCGGCCGCCGCCGGGGCCCCGATCGGCGCGGTCGCCGCCTTCCTCGGCGTCGGCGGCAGCGTGATGACCGTCCCCGCGATGCGCCGGGCCGGTCACCCCATGCGGGTGGCGACCGCGCTGGCCAACCCCCTCACCCTCGCCGTGGCGCTCCCGGCCGTCGCGGTCTCCTTCGCCGCCTCCTCGCCGCCCGGCACCGGACTGGTCGGTCTCGTCGACCCGTACGCGGCCGGGGCGCTGCTCCTCGGAGCCCTGCCGGTCATCGCCGTCCTGCGCCGCCGACCGCCCCGGATCCCGGACCGCGTCCACGCGTACGCGTACCTCGCGCTGCTCGCCCTGGTGACCCTCGCGATGGCGCTCAGCGGGGCGTGAGCCCACCGGCCCGACCTGCCGGGCGGCGGGCTCGGGGCGGTCAGCTCCCTGCGCGGGACCGGTAGTCCTGCCGCAGGGCGTCGAGGATCTCGGCGGCCTCCGGGAGGTCCGCCTTCCGGCAGCGCGCGGCCGCAGCCGTCAGCCGGGCGGCCGCCTCCTGGGTCCGGCCGAGACCGTTCCCCTCGATCAGGGCGGCGATCCGCACGGCCTCGGCACGCGGTACCTCTCCCGCGTCCCCGCCCCGCTCGTGGGCGGCGATCGCGGCCTCCGCCTCGGCGAGGGCCTCCGGGAAGCGGTCCGCCTCCGCCAGGACGCGGGCACGCCGGTAGTGCACCTCGCCGCTCTCGTACCAGGACGAGAAGCCCTCGGCGTCCTCCGGGACGGCGCCGAGCACCTCGTCCGCCCGCGTCAGGTGCTCCAGGGCCGCGTCGAGCCCTTCGGCCTCCCGGGCCACCATGGTGAGCCGGGCGAACTCGCGCATCATGTGCGTGATCAGGTGCGGATGGGGCGCCTCGGCGTGCGCGGCGAGCGCCCGCTCGTACGCGGTGTCCGCCGCGTCCCAGCGGCCGGCGAGCGCCAGCGTGGTCGCCGCCTCCGCCGCCACCAGGGTGAGGATCGGGCCGCCGTCCCCCCACGCGGCGACGGTGTCCGCGAGCCGCAGGAACTCCTCGGCCGCGGCCAGGTGCTCCTCCAGCTCCCGCAGCCCGCGCGCGAGGTTCAGTCGCGCCTGGGCCAGCGGCCGTTCGCCGATCGTGGCGGCCGCCCCGTCGGCGAGCACGGACTCCAGGACGGCGACGGCGTCCGCCTGCTGCCCCGAGCGGCCCAGTACGTCGGCGAGCTGGAGCCGTACGTCGGTGGCCTCGTCGGCGGCCCCGTCCTGGTCGAACCGTGCGGCCGCCTCCGACAGATGGCGCACGGCGCCCGCGGTGTCCCCGAGGTGCGCGGCCGCGTGGCCGAGCAGGCTGTACGTCGGAGCCATCGGGAAGTCGGCGTCGTCGTACCGCACGGCGTCCGCGATCGACCGGTGCAGCAGCTCCGCCGCCTCCGCCGGCTCCTCCCGGGCGAGGAGGAACTGGGCGAGCAGGGCGCGTGGACGCCCACTGCGCCAGGGACGTTCCGCCGCCTCGTTGTCCACCAGAGCGGCCCGCAGCTCCGCCTCGGCGCCGGCCGTGTCACCGCGCCGGCCCGCCACCTCGGCGACGAACTGACGCACATTGGCCACGTGGTGGGGGAGGGAAAGACGCTCCGCCTCGGCGCGCATCGTGCCGGCACACTCCTCGAAGCGTTCCAGGGCGCCGTCGGGGACCTCCGGGAACGTCCGCACCACCGCCTGATACGCGGCGAACGTGCGGGAGTACAGCACGGCGAGGTACGCGAGCCGGCGGTCGAGCGCCACGTCGTCGCCGGCCACGGCCTCGCCCTCCCCGAGTGCCCCGCCTGTGAGCGGCGCCTCGGTCGTCAGACGCTCCGCCTCGCGCAGGACCTCGTCCAGGCCGGACCGGACCGCGTCGGCGTCCGGCAGCGCCGCGCCCTCCGTCACATCGGGCGCGGCCGCCCACGCGAGGGCGCGGCTGCGGGTGGACAGCGCCTGCCACGGCATCCCGATGCCCTCGTAGAGGACGGCGGCCCGCTCCAGCTCGGCGATCGCCTCCGCGTCCCGGCCCGTCCGCGTGAGCACGTACGCCCGCTGGGCGGCGAGTTCGGCCCGCAGCAGGTCCTCCGGGCCGAGCCGGTCGTCATGGGCGGCGGAGCCGTCGGCGAGGCGGTCCCCGATGCGGGTCCAGAGCCGGGCGTCGCCGGGATGCCCCACCCGCGCCATGCGCCGCGCCTCGCGCACCAGCTCCACGAAGTCCTCGGGAACCTCGGGGCTGTCGACGGCGGGCGCGGCGGGCGCCACCACCGGGGCGCGGCCGACGGACGCCCGCAGGCCCAGCGGCAGCGGCTCGTCGAGCAGCGGGCGCCGGGCGAGGCGCTCGCGGCGGCGGTCGCCGACGGCCGTGGTGGCGTTGCGCGCGTCGAACGCGGCGGCGAGCCGGTCCGCCTCGGCGCGCACGTGGGCGAGGAGCCCGTCCGCCGTCCAGCTCCGTCCCGGTGGCCCGGCCACGGGGGCGTCCCCGTGCCCGTCCCCGACGAGCCGGGCGAGCAGGACCTCCACCCCGGTCAGGAACTCCAGGTGGGCCAGCGGGGCGCCGGTCGCCTCGAACAGCGGACGGTTCTCCGCGAGGATCTCCAGGCCGCGCCCCTCGTTGCGGGACAGCGCGCAGAACTCCAGGTGCAGGCCGACCGACTCCTGGGTGCCGGTGTTGCCCCGGACCCGCCGGTAGCCGGAGAGGTGGTGCGAGCGGGCCTCGTCCGCGCGGCCGAGGCGCAGCAGCGGCAGCAGCGCCTGCGCCTGGCTGACCTGCGGTTCCTCCGAGCAGCTCTGGGCCCCGCCGAGGACGGGGGCCCAGCTGTCGAGAGCTCCGGCGTCGTCGCCGGCCGTCACCTGGTGCCAGGCGAGGTGCCGGGTCTCGCAGGCCTCGCAGTCGCTGAGGTCGGTGCGGGTACGGGTGGCCCACAGGTCGTAGGCGTCGGCGACGTCCACGCCGGTGTGGGCGGCGACGTGGTAGCGCATCGCGGCCA
Organism: Streptomyces nymphaeiformis; assembly: GCF_014203895.1. Classification (GTDB taxonomy): domain Bacteria; phylum Actinomycetota; class Actinomycetes; order Streptomycetales; family Streptomycetaceae; genus Streptomyces; species Streptomyces nymphaeiformis. The sequence continues at coordinate 20,059 of NZ_JACHJY010000002.1, forward strand.
CCGGCTGGAGACCGTGCCCGGCCTCCGCGTACCGGACGCGCATCTGGTCGATCCACCCCCGGACGGTGGCCAGCGGCATCTCGGGCACCTGGAGCAGGGACGTCGTCACCCACTTGAAGCGCCAGAAGACCTGGTGCGCCTCCCACTCGCTGAAGGACTCGGGAGCGGTGTCCCACAGCTTGAGCAGCCGGGCGAAGACGACGGGCGACTTGCGGTGCTCGCCGGTGAACTCGTACGCCGTCATCAGCTCCAGGAGGGCCGTGACGAGCGTGTCCGGCTTCTCGAAGGGCTCGGCGGCCTCGACGAGCTCCTCCGCGGTCACGGTCCGCTGCAGTCCGTGCGGACGGTCGTGGTTCTCGCGCAGCGCCTCGAAGACGGCCTCGGGGGTGTCCAGCATCTCTACAGTTCCTTCCGGGGCCCGGTGCCGGTGGCGTCCGTGCCGGGGTGGTGCATGGCGTGGGTGAGCAGACCGATGAAGGCCCGGTTGAGCAGGGCGCTCTCGCTCGCGCGGAGCGGGCGGCGGCTGAGCAGCAGCGCCTGGCCGTAGAGCGCCTCGGCGGTCGTCACGGCGAGGCCGCGCTCGGTGATCGTGATCGCCTGCCGGACCAGCGGGTTGAGGTGGTTCAGGACCAGCTGGGCGCGCGGGGTCTCCTGCCGCAGCGAACCGAGGATGTCGGCCCACAGGCCGTCGCTTCCGGCGGCGAGGTCCGACCTCGTCCGCTCGTGGCGCGCCTCCCGGTTGTCGAGGAGCAGCGCGGGGGCGGTGACGGGCTGGAAGTCGCGCAGGACGACGTCGCAGTCGTGCACGCCGATCGTCTCCCGGGCGACCGCGAGGAAGGCCGCGGCGCGCAGTTCGGCGGTCGGGTCCACCGCGTCCAGGTGGGCGGTGACCGTGGCCGGGTCGAGGTCCGTGACGGTCGTGCCCGGACGGATCTCGGGCAGCCGGTGCACCAGGTCCCGGTCGTAGGTGTAGCCGCCGTTGACGACGCCGAGACCGGCGGCCGAGGCGATGGGCGCGACCTGGCGGAACTCCTCGACGCTGCGGGCGACCAGGACCGTCGGGTGCGTCCGTGCGAACTCCTCCAGGGTGACGTTGCCGTCGGTCGTCTCGAACGGCAGCCACGGCAGCACGATCCGCAGCAGCTCGTCGTCGTAGCGGGCCAGCGCCTTCACCGCGAGGTGGTGGGTGTCGATGAAGCGGTGGAGGAGCGACGGGTCGCTGGCGGCGAGCCCGGTGAGCCAGTCGCGGATCCGGTCGCCCAGCGCGTCCCGTACGGCGGACAACGTGCCGTCCTCGTACAGCGCCTCCCGCGAAGCGGTCGGCCGCAGACTCGTCGTGTCGACCACGCACCGGACGAAGAACGCCCAGTCCGGGAGCAGTTCGGGTGCCTGGTCGGTGAGCAGCATGCCCTTGAGGTGCACCCGGTGCCCCGCGCGCTGCGCCGGGCTGACGGCCGTCGGCAGGACGTAGGCGACACCGCGCAGACCGGCCGCCGGCAGGTCGAGCTCGACGCTGTCGAGCGGTGCGAAGCCGAACAGGTCCTTGCAGTGCGCGGCGAGGGCCTCGCGGCGGGCCAGCGGGGAGCGGTGCTCCCGCTCCCACGGCGGCGCCTCGTTGATCCGGTGGGTCTCGCCGCGGGGGCCGACGACGGTGACCTCGTGCCGCAGCAGACCGCCGTAGTGCCGGGCCAGGGAGACGACCTGGTCCGGGCTCGTCCACTCGGCGTTGTCGGCGCGCGGGGTCAGGCGGACGGTCGTGCCCGGCTCCGGCGCGGCGGAGGCGGGCAGGGTCCGGATGGTGTAGCGGCCGTCGGAGTGGCCGCGCCACTCGACGGCGGGCGCCGACGGGTCGGCCGCGGAGCGGCTCACCACCGTGATCTCGTCGGCCACGACGAAGCACGCCAGCAGACCGATGCCGAACTGGCCGATGAACTCCCCGCGGGCGGCGTCCAGACCGGCGCCGTCCAGGGCGCCGTCGGCGGTCCGCTTGGAGCTGCGCCCGATGGTGGCGAGGAACCGGTGGACGTCGGCCTCCGTGAGGCCGATGCCGGTGTCCGTGACGGTCAGGGTCTCACCGGTGCGGACGGTGATGGTGCCGGGGGCGCCGGGAGAGACCGCCTGGCGCGCGGTGATGGCGTCGACGGCGTTCTGCAGCAGTTCGCGCAGGTAGACGCGCGGGCTGGAGTACAGGTGGTGGGAGAGCAGGTCGACCAGGCCGCGCAGATCGACCTGGAACGTGTGGGCGGACTCGGAAGGGTGCACCTGACGGAGTCTTTCGGTGGGCCCGTCCGTGCCGGGAGGGCGCGGACGGGAAGCGGAAGGAAGGCGTACGGAGGGGTACGGAGGACGTACGGAAGGGGTACGGAGGGGCCGGCGGCCTCACGACCGGACGGCCCGGCCGACGCGTGGCGCGCAGAGGGCCGAACCGGCGCGGCCCCCGGCTCAGCGACCGGCCGACGAACGCCGCTTGCGGTACGCCGCGGCGGGGTCGGAGCCGTCCAGGTAGTACCAGGGGAACTCGGTGACCTGCCCCTCGGTGGCGCGGAAGCACTCCCGGGCGGCCTCCTGGTCCCCGGCCAGCGAGAAGGCCATCGCGAAGGTGTTGAGGACCTGGAGCCACCCGCCCCGCCGGACGAAGTCCGGGTGCCGGTAGGAGTGCTCGGCGGCCTCCCGCAGGGACTTCGCCACCTCGGCCAGCCGCATGTACGCGGCGTCCGCACCCGGGTCGAGGGAGAGCCACTCCTCCAGGTGTCCCGCGGCGACGAGCTGCCCCAGGTGGGTGCCGCCCGGGGCGCCGAACGCGGACGCGCGCGCGAAGGCGTGCATCTCCGCGTGGGAACCGCCCCACTTGTCGCAGACCTGCTGCAACTGCTGCTGGTGCGCCTCCAGGTGCTGCGGGTCGCGTCGCACCGTCGCCTCGAAGCGGCGCCGCGCGGTGACCTGGCCGACCTCGAGGCCGCGCCCGGTGATCTGGAGGCCGTACCACGGAGAGGTCCACAGCGGTTCGCGCTCGGCCGCCTCGTACAGCCACTCCTCGGCCGTGCGCAGCCGCGAGTGGAAGACCTCGAACTGCTCGCGCGAGACGTCCTTGGCGCGGGCCGCGGTGCGCGCCTCCCACCCCCAGCTGAGGTGGCGGATTCCGGCCACGAGCCGGGGCAGCGCCGCCTCCGGTTCCGCTTCGAGGACCGGGGTGATCCACCGCTCCACGCCGGGGGTGTCGCCGACGGCCCACAGGAGTTCCGTGCGGCCCTCGCTCTCGGGGTGCGCTTCGAGCACCTTCCGCACCGTGGCCCAGTCCCCGGCCCGCGCGGCCTCCCGGACGCGGGGGACGTCCGGATCCCCGGAGTCCTTCACCAGCCGTACGGCCGGCCGGCCCGTCCATTTCCCCAGCGTGAGCCCCCAATCACGGAGCAACGCCATGTCCCCACCCCTTGCTGTGTCCGAACGGGGCGGTCAGTGATCACCCGCCCCGTGGACGTAGTGACTATCACGCGCGACCGACAATCGCACAGCTGTTTCCCTCTGCTTCCCCGGGGCCGTCGGGCGCTCAGCCGGCGCCCGTGGCGCCCTCGGTGTCGGTGGCCGGTTCCGGTGCCCGGCGCAGGGCGCGGACGGCCGGGACGGAGAGCATGACGGCGATCAGGAGCAGACCCGTGACGGACGAGAAGAGCAGGACGCGGTCGGCGCCCACGCTCTCGGCGGCCGGGCCGGACAGGGCGCGGCCCAGGGGGATGACCATGATCGAGCCCGCGACGTCGTACGCGGAGACACGGCTCAGGACGGCGAGGGGGATGTGCGACTGCACGCTCGTCGCCCACATGACGCCCCAGAAGGCGAACCCGCAGCCGGCCACGACACCGGTCAGCGCCGTGACGGTGAAGTTCCACCCCAGGGCGGGCGCCAGCGGGTTCAGGGAGAAGAAGAACATGGCGCACGCGCCCGCGACGAGCGGGCGGCGCGGCCGGACCCGCATGCCGAGCAGTCCGCCGACGATCGTGCCGGCGCCGTCGGCGGAGGCGATCCAGCCGTAACCGCTCGCGCCGTGCTGTTCGGTGAGCAGCGCCGCGCCGAGCGGCAGGGCCGGGCCGAAGACGAACAGGCCGTAGACGGACCACACGGCGATCACGCCCCACAGCCAGGACCGGGACCGGAACTCGTGCCATCCGGTGGCGAGCCGCCGCAGGATCGGTTCGTCGCTCTCGTCCCGGGCCGTGCCGAGCTTCCGCAGCGGCGCCAGACCGAGCGCGCTGCAGGCGTAGAAGGCCGCGATGACGACGAAGGAGCCGGCGACGTCCCCGTACGCCACGAGCAGGCCGGAGAGGCCCGGACCGAGCAGGGTGCAGATCGACTCGGAGATCCGCAGCAGCGCGTTGGCCCGCTGGATGTCCTCGGCGACCCGGGGCACCAGGCTCGCCAGACCCGGCTGGAACATGGCGGTCGCGGCGCCGCTGAGCGCGAGCAGCGCCATCATGTGCCACAGCCGCATGTCGCCGGCGGCGAGGAGCACCGCGAGCGCCAGCATGGCCACCATCCGCACCACGTCGGCGCCGACCATCATCACCTGCGGGGTGAACCGGTCGGCGAACACCCCGCCGAACAGCACGAGCAGGACGATCGGCGCCATCCACGCGGCCAGCGCGTAGCCCACGCCCGCCGCCCCGTACCCCGCGCCGAGCACGGCGGTCGTCAGCGAGACCATCAGCATGCCGTCGGCGAGGAGCGAGGTGCTGCGGGCACCGAAGAACAGCCGGAAGCGCGGAGAACGCCACGGGCTGGGAAGGGAGTTCGCCGCCGTCTGTATCGTCACGTCATTCGTCGTCATGTCACATGCGCCGGTCCCGGCCGGCCCCTTCCCTGAGAATCCGCTGCCGGAGCCACGCGCTGGTCCGGTCCCGGTCCGCCTCCGCCGGCGCGTCCCGCACGATCACGTACCGGCGCGGGGCCAGCACCCCCGGCCGGCCCGGGAGGGCGTCCATCAGTGCCGCGTGCGCGTCGGCCGGAGTGAGCGGGGAGCCGCCGCACGCGAGGTACGCGGTGAGGCCGTCCTCGTCCGGAGTCACCTGCACGGGTACGCCTCCCAGCGCCCCGCCCAGCACCTCCGCCACCTCGCGCGGCGACACCCACGAGCCGTCCACCCGGACCCAGCCCGCGCCGCGCTCGACCGGCCGGACGCCCGTCACCCCGGTGAGCGCCGCCAGCGGCACGTCCTCGGTGGCGGCCGCCTCCAGGAGCCGTACCAGACCGGTGAGGAATCCCTCGGCCTCGTCCGGGGCGAAGAGCGCGGGATCGACCCACAGGTCGAGCCGGAGCAGGGGCGCCGTCTCGTGGACGAAGGTCAGGATCCGGGTCGGCAGCACCTGCACCGGCCCCCGGACCACGTCCAGTTCGGGCCCGTCGGACCCGCCCGTGGATCCGGCCGCCGCCGGGAGCGTGCTGACGTCGTTGAAGACGACGTCGCGGGCGAAGCGGCTGCCCCGCTCGTGGGTGACGGCGTCGATCATGTCCCAGAGGCGGACCGCGTCGAACTGGCTGTGCCGGTAGGCGTTGAGCGCCGCCCCCCACGCCTTGCCCAGGAGCGCGTCGAAGGACGGCACCCCCATGTCGAGGCGGAGCAGCGCGTCCTGCGACACGGTGTTCACCGAGCGGGCCAGCCGGGGCAGGAACCGGTTGGAGGTCGGCACGGCGGCCACGCAGGACGACTGGCCCGCACGGTGCGCCACGAGCGCGCACCAGGCCGTGAGCAGCACCGTGGACGGCAGGCCGCCGGTGCGTTCCGCCACGAGGGCGAGCGCGCGGGCGCCCCGCAGCGAGCGGAGCGTCAGCTGCTCCGCCTCGACCTCCGTGCCCACGGCGCCCGGCTCCGCGAACATCGCCTGCGGGCCGGTGCGGATGATCCGCTCCCAGTGCCGCAGGGACGCCTCGGCCTTCCGGAGCCCGCCCGGGGTCGCCTCCTCGGCGGCGAGGTCGAGCGGGGTGAACGCCGTCACGGCGGGGAGCGTCCGGCCGGCGAGCAGGTCGAGCCAGTCCTCCTCCAGGACGGAGAGCGCGCTCACGTCCGTCACGGCGTGGCTCGCCGCCAGGGCGACGAACACCGGAGCACCGGCCACGGCGACGAGGGAGACGCGGAGCCCGAAGTCCCGGTCCAGGTGGAAGCGGCCGACGCGGTCCCGGCGGGCCACCGCGTCGGCGTACCCGGCGGCGTCCGGCGGAACCTCGTCGTGATCGAGGACCGTGACCGTGAACTCTCCCTCCGAGGCCACGACCTGCTCGCGCGGCGCCTCGCCCGGCGCGTGGGGGAAGGTCGTCCGCAGTGCCTCGTGCCGCACCACCAGGGCGCGCAGCGCGTCGATCGCCGACTCCGTCCGCGTCCCCTCGGGCACGGGCCACACGGCGTGGATGTTGATGTGCTCGGGCTCGTCCCGCAGCATGCAGCGGATCATGTTGGCCTGGCCCATCGTGACGGGCCCCCGGCGCCGCTCCCCGCCCGCGTAGGCGACGGTGATCGTGTACGTCTTCGTCATGCGGCGCCCCCGGAGGACAGCTCGTGGTCCCCGCTCGCGCGGACGACGGCCGCCCAGGCGTCGATGAGGAGGGCGAACTCCGCCATGTCCTCCCGGACTTCGTCGATCAGCGGCTCGCGGCGGGCGGCGAGGAAGTCCGCCGCCTCGGTGTAGCGGCCGCCGAGCTTGCGGTAGGAGCGGTCGACGACGTCGAGGCGCTCGGCGTTCTCGGCCCGGTCGAGCCGGGTGCTCTCCCGGACGAGAGCGGCGACGGCGTCGGCGCGGAGCCCGCCCCCGGCGTCGAGCAGCGAATCGCCGGCCGCCTTCGTCCCCGCGTACACGGAGTGGAGGTGCGGGGTGGCGAGCAGGAACTTCGTGAACCGCAGCTGGTAGGCGAGGAATCCGCTGTCGGAACGCCGTTCTCCGGTGTGGAAGTTGACGATGTGCCGGTTGTGCAGCACTCCGGGCAGCCGGGCGTCGTGGACCAGGTGGAGGAGGAGGTAGTCGCTGCCGATGGTGTCGGTGGCGGGCGGCAGCGGCACCCGGCCGTACACCTCGCGCGCGAGGGCGATGTTGCACATGTCGACGCGCGTGGGGCCGACGGTGGTGAGCGTGGTCAGGTCTCCGGTGAACGCGGCGGTCCCGGCACCCCGGAACGACTCGGCGATGAGGTTGCGGCGCCAGATCTCGGGATAGCCGTCCGGGACCGAGAGGCCGATGACGTCCTCGTACACGACGGGGTCGAGCCTGCGGATCTCCTCGACGTCCACGGACATCTCGCCGACGAAGGAGCCGCCGACCAGGGAGACCGGCCGGTGCGCGGCCGCGGGGTCGAGCCTGCTCCGGGACACGAGCCCGGCCACGTCGGAGGCCCGCCGGCCGAGGGCCGCCAGCTCGTGGTGGAGCGGGAAGACCGGCTCCCCGTCCAGGTGCTGGTAGCGGCTGTCGGAGTCCCTGCGGTGCACCGAGGCGCAGCCGAGCGCCTCCGCGAGCAGGAAGGCGCGGTTGGTGCAGGCGCCGTAGGACACCCGGTCCGGCAGCATCAGGCCGAGCACGCGGTCCGGTTCGGCGGCGCCGGACCGGACGATCACCTCGCGCAGGAGGTCCCGCTGGGCGGCCTCGTCGAAGTGGTGGACGACCACGCGGGGCACCGAGGGCAGCGCGGCCACGGTCCGCCGGTGCTCGGCGAGGACGGGTGCGGGAGAGGAGTCCAGGATCAGCAGGTGCACCTCGACGTCGAACTCCCGGGCGCCGTAGGCGGCTTCCGCCGCGACGGCCCGGATCGTCCCGGAGCAGGCGCGGTGGGTGGGCAGGGTCAGGCAGACACGGCGCACGCCGCCTCCTCGCCCGTGGTCCCGTGGGGTTCGTTCCAGGAGGTGAGCCCGAGGAGGCGGCTTCCGAGCTCGTTCAGGGTGGCCGTCGGGTAGCGCTTGGACTCGTGGAGGACGGGGTCGCCGACCAGGGTGCGGTTCCAGCGGGGGGTGCGCAGGTGCCGCCAGGACTCGACCCGGGACTTCCGCAGCTTCGTGTGCTCCTCCAGGGCCGGCATCATCGACAGGTACTGGACCGCCCGCACCTGGTCCGCGGAGGTGTTGCGGGCCACGCCGTGGGCGAGGAGGCCGTTCCAGATCAGCAGGTCGCCCGGGCGCAGATCGGGGCGGACGACGGGGAACTCCGTCCGGTCCACGGCGGGGCGGATCGGGTCCCGGTCGGCGGGCTCGCCGAGCTTCCACTCCTCGAACCGGCGGAACAGTTCCGGGCAGCACTGGAAGCCGCCGGACTCCGGGCTCGTGTCGTTCAGCGCGATGATCCCCTGCACCCGCTGCGGGGGCACGCCGAGCGTGGTGTCGATGTCCCAGTGCAGATCGATGTCGAAGCCCCGGTCGGTGGGCTCGATGAGGGCGCGGTCGCGGTTGCGCACGTTGGGCGGGTTGAGGTTGAGGCGGTCCTGGGTGACCCACAGCTCCTCGCAGTCCCACACGTCCACGAAGGCGTCGTAGACCCGCTGGGCCTGTCGGCTGTCCCAGAGCAGCTGGTGGTGGTACGCCTCCACGAAACCGTACACGTGCAGCTGCTGGTCTAGTTCGGAGCGGAACGGGCGGTCCTCGTACCAGCTGTCCGGCCGTTCGGGGTCGAGGCCCTGGAAGTCCCAGGTGAAGTCGAGCAGGCGCCGTGCGGCCGCGGCCGGGATCGCCTCGCGGACGATGACGTAGCCGTACGTCTGCCAGTGGGCGAAGTCCTCCTCGGAGAGCACCCGCAGCGGCCGTGACTTCTTCAGCTCCCGCAGGGTGGTCTGGGCGAGGTACGACTCGCCGTCCGCGCTGAAGTACGGCAGGTCCGACGCCGCCCGGTGCAGCCGGGGTCGGCGGGCAGGGCGGTGCGGGGCGGGTGTCGTCATGGGGTCCCTCCAGAGGCGGTGGCCGGAGGTCAGGCGGCCACGTCGTTCAGAAGAATTGGTTTAGACCATCACTTCTGTCAAGTGCTCCCCGGGTGTGTGCAGTTGGCAATCGGGTTGGTTCGGCGACACGGCCCCTTTGGTCTAGACAACCTTCGGTGAACTGGCTTAGGGTCCCCATGCGCAGGCCGGCCCCTGAGGGAGCGTCAGGCGGCTTCTCCGCCGTGCCGTGGTCGACGAGGACCCCACGCCGTGACTGTTCGCCCACGCCCAGAGGGAGTCCCGTTTCCATGAGCACACCCGGCACCACCGTCCTCCCGGACGGCGGCCTCAAGAGCCCCGGCGCGGGCCTGATCACCCTGGACCCGGTCCGCACCGCCCTGCTCCACGGCCTGGACGAGCTGCTCACCGGCCTGGCCGCGCGCCTCTCCGCCCCCGAGGTGGTGGGCCCGCCGCTGCTCTCCGTGGAGGGCCTCGCGCGCCTCGACTTCTTCCGCAACTTCCCCCATCTCGGCGTCTCCGCCGGGCGGTTCGCCCCCGACGCGCTCGACGGCCTCGCCGCGGGGGAGTCCCCGGGCGAACTGCCGCTCCGGCCCACCGGCTACCTCCTGCCGTCCGCCACCTGCTACGGCCTGCTGCTCTCCCTGGAGGGCCGGGACGTCGGCGAGGAAGGGCTGCGGCTCTCGGCCGCCGGCCGCTGCTTCCGCAACGAGACCCACTACGACGGCCTCAAGCGCCTGTGGGGCTTCCACATGCGCGAGGTCCTGTACCTCGGCACGAAGCAGGGCTCGCTCGAACACCTCGACCGGGGCGCCGAGTTCATCCAGGAACTGGCCGGACGCCTCGGCCTCGCACTGGACCGGGCCGTGGCCGACGACCCCTTCTACGACAAGGGCGGCTCCCGCGCCCGGCTCATGGCGCTCGACCCCGTCAAGCACGAGTTCAGCGCCCCCGACGGCACGGCCATCGCCTCCGTCAACCGGCACCGCAACTTCTTCGGCGAGCGCCTCGACATCCGCGCCGGCTCCGCGGGCCCCGCGTACAGCGCCTGCGTCGCCTTCGGCGTCGAGCGCTGGGTGCACGCGATGATCCTCGCCCACGGCAGCCCCGAGCAGGCGCTCGACCGGCTGCGCGAGGCCGCCGCCGCGTAGACGGCACGCCTTCCTTCCGCACCTCCACCCGTACTCGGCACAGCAAGGAGCACCCCCCCATGGACCCCATCGTCGCGTGGCTCCACGAGAAGAACCCGGGTCTCGACGGTCCGATCGACACCGACGAGGACCTCATCGAGGCCCGGCTCATCGACTCCATGGACTTCCTGGAGTTCATCGACCTCCTGGAGGAGCTGTCCGACAGCTCCATCGACCTCCAGGAGGTCACCATCGACGACTTCCGCACCATCGGGCGCGTCCAGGAGCGCTTCCTGAGTGGCGCGCAGTGACCCCCCGCCCCTGAACGCCCTGGCCGTGGTGGCCGCCACCGGGGAGGTCCTGGACCTGCCGGGACTCCACGAGGGCCTCCTCGCGCCCTGGGAGCGCCGGCGGCTCGACCGGATCCGGGTGCCGGGCCGCCGCGACGACGTCCTCGCCGCCCGCCTCCTGGTCCGGTGGTGCGTCGCCCGGTTCACCGGGCTCCCGCCCGAGGAGTCGGGTCCGGAGCAGTACTGCGGGGGATGCCGGCGGTACGGGCACGGCCGCCCCTACCTGAGCCGCCTCCCCGGGCTGGGCGTCAGCCTGAGCCACGCCGACGGTCTGGTCGCGGCGGCCGTCGGCCCCGGACCGGTCGGCATCGACGTGGAACCCGAGGGGCGCCGGCCCGGCCCCCTCCCCGTGCTGCGGCGCCTTGTTCCCGAGGCCGAGGCCGAACTCCGGGAGGCGGCGGCCGCCCCGGACCCGGACGCGGCGCTGCTCCGCCTGTGGGTGCGCGGCGAGGCCCGGTTCAAGGCCGGTGGCCAGGAGGGTCTGCGACTCCTGGAGTGGACCGACCGGGACCGGGCGGCCGTCGCGGCGGTCGCCGGGACCGGGCCCGTCACCGTCATGGCATGCGGGGACCCAGCGTCCGCACGACCTGCGTGAGGACCTTCTCGCTCCAGTTCCGGTTCGACGCCGGGTATTCGCCCACGCCGTCCGCGGTGGACATGCCGCTCACCTCGAACTGGTACGGGCCCTGGTGGCAGGTGGGCCCGTCGGAGACGTCCGGCAGGAAGCAGCCCTCGGTGCCGAGCGAGGTGCCGAGGTCCCGGAACTCCTTCTTGTACGTGCCCTCGGCCGCCCGCTTCCGCGCCGACTTGAGGTCCTCGGCGTAGTTCCGCTCCACGAGCGCGGGGTCGGCGATGGCCGTGAAGGTGACCTTGACGCTGCTGTTGTGCTCGCTCTCGTACTCGGACGGCAGCCCGAACCTGAACTCGCAGCCGCCCGCCGGGACGTCGCCGGTCGTGCCGGGCGCGGACTCGGACAGGGGGTTGAAGTCGATGATCGTGACCTTCACCGGGTCCCGTGCGAAGTCGGTCGCCTGCGGGAGGATCGCCCGGATCTCCTCGTCGCTCAGCACCTCGCAGGCGTTCGGCCACTCGGCGAGCGGCAGCGAGGCGTTCGCGGCCGGGTGCGCGGCGAGTTTCGGGCCCGAGGGCTTCGCCGCGCCGAACTCCAGCGGTGGCGGCGCGCTGCTGCAGCCCGCGAGCGCGAGAGGAGCGGCCACGGCAAGGACGAGGCACCACCGGTTCAGTCTGGACACGTCACGTTCCCCCGAAAGTGAAGACACCGGAATCGGGGACCATTCTGCACACCGGACGGCCGAATGGCGGGACCGGGTCGGGCGAATCCGCCGCCGCGGGCGTGGCCCCGTGAAGCTGCGGTGGTACGTCGATGGCCATGCAGCCAGCCACCCCCCCGACGGTCAGCCCCTTCCTCCGTACGGCCGCCGCCTACGCGTGGCGGCTGCTCGCCGTCGGCCTCCTCGTCTACAGCCTGTTCGCGGTGCTCGGGCGCTTCCACGAGATCGGTGTGGCCCTCTTCCTCGGCCTGGTGATCACCGCGCTGCTCCGGCCCGTCGCCGACCAGGTCGCCCGGGTCCTGCCCCGGTCGCTCGCGGTCGCCCTCACCCTGCTCGTCAGCATCGTGCTCGTCCTCGGAGTGCTCGTGCTGGTCGGCGAGGCGGTCGCGGGGGAGCAGACCACACTGGTGCGCGAGTTCCGGGAGGGCGTCGGACGGATCGAACGCTGGCTGCAGCGGCCGCCGTTCCGCCTCGCCCCGGACGCGCTCTCCGGTGTGCAGTCCAAGATCGGCGACTACCTCTCCAGTCACCGGTCCGCCCTGCTCAGCACGGCGGTGAGCGGAGCCGGGCACGTCGTCACCGTCCTCGCCACGCTGGTCCTCGGCTTGTTCTCCGCGGTGTTCTTCATCCACTCGGGGGACCGGCACTGGTCCTGGTTCCAGAAGCAGCTCCCGAGTTCGGTGCGCGACCGCGTCGCCCTCGGCGGGCGAGCGGCCTGGAGCACCTTCACCGGCTACACGCACGGCATCGTCCTGGTCGCCGCGACGAACGCGGTGCTCGTCGGCATCGCCCTCTGGGCCCTCGGGGTCCCCCTCGCCGTACCGCTCGCCCTCCTGGAGTTCCTCGCCGCCTTCATCCCGCTGATCGGCTCGCCGATCGCCCTCGCGATCGCCGCCGTCGTGGCGCTCGCCTCGAAGGGCCCGCTGGTGGCGGGCATCGTCGTCGCCCTGATCGTGATCATCGGTCAGATCGAGGGACATCTGCTGCACCCCCTCGTCATGAGCTGGGCGGTGCGGCTCCACCCGCTGGTGGTGGCCGTCTCGGTGGTCGCGGGCTCCATCGCCGCGGGCGTCGTGGGCGCGGTCGTGGCGGTGCCGCTGGTGTCGGTGGTCTGGTCGGTGCACACGGCGCTGCGGGACGCGCGCGGCTGACTTCCCCCGTGCGCGGGGTCTTGCGCCGGGTGGGCGGCCTCTCTACTCTCCCGGCCAATGGTTAGGAATATTTCCTAACGATTGGCCATGGAGGGAAAGGGAGTTGACATGCGTCGACGAAGCGTCACGCTTCTCGGGCTCGCGGGTCTGCTGGCGTTGCCCCTGACGGTCCTGCCGCAGGCGCAGGCCGCCGACGGCCTCGTGTCCGGCGGAAAGGCGGTGACGGCCTCGTCCGTCGAGACCTCGGCCTTCGGGCCCGGCCTCGCGGTCGACGGCAACACGGCCACCCGCTGGGCGAGCGCCGAAGGGGTCGACCCGCAGTGGATACGGATAGACCTCGGGGCGAACCACACGATCTCCCGGGTGAAGCTCGACTGGGAGGCCGCGTACGGCAAGGCGTACCGCATCCAGACCTCCACCGACGGCACGAACTGGACCGACGTCTACTCCACCACCGCCGGTGACGGGGCGACCGACGACCTCACGGTCTCCGGCAGCGGCCGCTACGTCCGGATGTACGGCACCGGTCGCGGCACGCCGTACGGCTACTCCCTCTGGGAGTTCGAGGTGTACGGCGCGCCCACCGGCACCGGCGGGGGCGGCGGAGGACCCGCCGTCCCCTTCGGCAGCCACCTCAAGCCGTACGCCGCCGGCATCCTGAAGCCCTCCGGCACGCAGTCCGCCCTCGACCAGAAGGTCGTCGACTACTACAACCGGTGGAAGGCCGCCTTCGTCCGGCAGAACTGCGGCAACGGCTGGTACCAGGTCATCTCGCCCGACGCCGACCACCCGTACGTCGCCGAGGCGCAGGGGTACGGCATGGTCGTCACCGCCACCATGGCGGGCGCCGACCCCGACGCCAAGAAGATCTTCGACGGTCTCGTCAAGTGGAAGATCGACCACCCCTCCTCGGTCAACCCGAACCTCCTCGCCGCCGAGCAGGACACCGCCTGCAAGAGCGTCAACGGCGGCGACGGCGCCACCGACGGCGACATGGACGTGGCCTACGGCCTGCTCCTCGCCGACAGGCAGTGGGGCAGCACCGGCACCTACAACTACAAGGACCTCGCGCTCAAGCACATCGCCGCCATCAAGAAGGACGAGGTCAACGCGACGACCAAACTCCTGAAGCTCGGCGACTGGAGCAGCTCGGGCGACCAGTACTACTACATCACCCGCACCTCGGACTGGATGGCCGACCACTTCCGCGCCTTCCGCGCGGCCTCGGGCGACACCACCTGGGACGCGGTGCGCAACGCCCACCAGACGCAGATCTCCCGCCTCCAGTCCACGTACGCCTCCGGCACCGGACTCCTGCCCGACTTCGTCGTCGACACCGACACCACGCCCAGGCCCGCCCCCGGCCAGGTCCTGGAGGACCCCAACGACGGCGCGTACTGGTGGAACGCCTGCCGCACCCCCTGGCGCATCGGCGACGACGCCGTGACCAGCGGCGACGCCACGTCCCTCGCGGCCGCCCGCAAGGTCAACGGCTGGATCAAGACGAAGACCGGCGGCGACCCGAACAAGATCGCCGTCGGCTACAAGCTCAACGGCACCCAGATCTCCTCGGGCAGCGAGGCCGCCTTCTTCGCGCCGTTCGCGGTGGCGGCGATGACCGACCCGGGCAGCCAGGCCTGGCTCGACGCCCTGTGGAGCAAGATGCTGGCGACTCCGATCGACACGAGCAGCTACTTCTCGGCCAGCATCCAGCTCCAGGTCATGATCACCGCCTCAGGCAACCACTGGGTGCCGTAGTGGGGCGTCCTGCCGCACGGACAGGGCCCTGAGATAACCGCTCAGGGCGGCGGCGGTCCCGGCGAGCGGGAAACGGGCACCGAGCTGCCCGTCGGGACGGACGACGAGACCGGTGGCACCGTCGGGGAGGTACAGCCGAGCGAACTCCCCGGCGGTGTCCCGGTAGACGGGCACGGACGGACCGGCGGGCACGGACCGGTCGGCGGGCGAGAACGGACCGCCGGACACGGACGCGGCACCGGGCGAGGACGGGCCACCGGACCTCGACACGCCGCCACGTGAGGACAGGTCGCCCGGACCCGCCGTCTCGTCCGCGTCCGCCGCGAGGATCACGATCGCCGGGAGGTCGCCGACCGCCCGCACCGCCTCGGCGGCCCCGGCCAGTTCGGCGCCGTCCGATCCGTACAACAGCACCACGTGCCCCGGGCGCCCCCGCAGCACGTCGAGGAGCCGCAGCGGATACGCGGCGATCGGCGTGGTCAGGCCCGCGCAGTCCGGGGCCCGGTCGCCCGCCCGGGGCGCACCCTCCGGACCGTACGGATCGCCCGCGAGCGGACCGCCCCGGTAGCCGACGAGCAGCTGCGCCTCGCGCAGGAGCAGCGTCCTGCGGTCCTCGGGGTCGGCCTCGATCCCCCGCACGGCGTGCCGCACGGTCCGGCCGACGACCTCCTCGCCGACCGGACGGCGCTCGGCGTCGTACGTGCCGAGCAGCGCGGGCTCCGCCTCGCCCCGCACCACGAGGGCGAGCTTCCAGGCCAGGTTGCAGGCGTCCTGCACACCGGTGTTCATGCCCTGGGCGCCGGTCGGCGGATGGATGTGCGCCGCGTCGCCCGCCACGAAGACCCGGCCCCGCCCGTACCGGTCGACGATCCGGTGGCTGATGCGGAAGACGGAGGACCAGCGCAGCCCCGAAAGGCGCGCCGGGCGAGGCGCGAGCCGGTCGACGACGTCCTGGAGGTCGGCGAGCGAAGGACCCCGGCCGCCTTCGAGGCCGTGCGCCACACCGTCCGGGGCGTCCGCGCCCCGGGAGGGGGAGAGTTCCGGCGGGAGCTTCATCGACATCCGGTAGCGCCCCGCCCCCGGCAGCGGGATGCACACGAGCACGTCGCCGGGGGAGCCGTCGGCGCCCAGGCGGGTCGAACGGATGCCGTAGCCGGAGGGCAGGTCCCAGTCGGCCACGACATCGCCCAGCATGTACTCCTCCTGGAACGCGCCGCCCTCGAACGACAGGCCCAGCGTCTTCCGCACGACGCTGTGCGCGCCGTCGCAGCCGATCAGATACGGGACCCGCAGCTCCTCGTCGGCCCCGGACGCCGTGCGCAGCCGCGCCGTGACCCCGTCCCGGTCCTGGGTGAACGACACCAGCTCCGTACCGCGCTCGATCACCGTCCCCATGCGGGCCACGTACCGCTCCAGGAGCCGTTCCGTCTCGTACTGCGGCAGCGCGGCGAAGCCGTACGGCACCTCGGGCGGCATGGTCAGCTCGATGCGGTCCCGCTCGCGGCCGTCGACGAAGGCCAGCTGACCGCGCAGCGGCACGGCGGCCTCCAGGACGTCCCGGACCAGACCCATCCGGTCCCAGAGCTCCAGGGTGCGCGGCTGGATCCCGACGGCCTTGGCGTACGGGAGACGGGCGGGCAGCCGGTCCACGAGCCGGCAGTGCACGCCGTGCCGGCGCAGCTCGGCGGCCGCGCTCAGACCGACCGGACCCGCGCCCACGATCAGGACGTCGGTGGTGGAGCGTTGGTGCGCCACGCGTGCCTCCAGCACTGACTCGCCCCCGGCAGGATCCCGTCCCCCATGCTCACCCGCGGCCGGCGGCTCGGCGAGCGGGCAGGGCCGTACGGCGGGCCGCGTGCCCGGGACCGGTACTGTCGCGCACATGCTCGAACCCCACCGGGCCCCGGACCCGGGCCTCGACCGCGTCCTGGAGGACGTCCGCACGAGCGCGTACGGCACGGAGCGCCGGTACGGGATCACACTCCCCGCGAGGCGCGCCCGGTGATCGCGGAGCTGCTGCCGGACGCCGTCGTCTCCGTCTTCCGGCGCGACGACGCCGAGCCCGTCACCCTCTTCCCCGAGGAGGCCGCCGCCGTCGCGCGCTCCGTCGTGGGCCGGCAGCGCGAGTTCGCCACCGTACGGCTCTGCGCACGGCTCGCGCTGCGCCGCCTCGGCCTGCCCGAGACCCCCCTCACGCCGGGGCCGCGCGGGGAGCCGCGCTGGCCGGACGGCGTGGCCGGAAGCATGACCCACTGCGCCGGATACCGGGCCGCCGCCCTGGCCAGGACCTCGGACGTGCTGTCGCTCGGCATCGACGCGGAACCGGCCGCGCCCCTGCCCGAAGGGGTCCTGGCGGGCGTGTCGCTTCCCGGGGAGCGCCGCCACCTGGACGCGCTGACCGCCCGCACACCGGGCGTCCCCTGGGACCGGCTGCTGTTCAGCGCCAAGGAGAGCGTCTTCAAGACCTGGTACCCGCTGACCCGCCGGGAGCTCGGGTTCGAGGAGGCGGCGGTCGACTTCGAACCGGCCCCGGACCCTCACGGCCACGACACGGGCACGTTCACCGCCCGGCTCCTCGTCCCCGGCCCGGTGACCGGCCGCGTCCGGCGGAACCACTTCACCGGCCGCTGGCTCGTGCGCGAGGGAGTGGTGCTCACCGCGATCGTCCTGGCGCGGTAGCGGGCGACTTCTCCCGTACGGAACCGGGCGGCGTCCTCCCGCGTCCGTCCCGGGCATGAGCGAGAACCCGTCAGAGGAAGCGCGGGACCGGATGGAGGGCGCCGTCGGCTGCCTCCTCGCCGTCGTCGGCGTCGCCGTCGCGGGCGCCTACGCGCTGCCCCGGGCTTCGTACAGCATCGACGGCGGCTTCGAGGCGCACGCCCGGGACTGGGGAGTGATCCTCGTCGACGTGCCGCTGATCCTCTTCGCCGGTCTGGTCGTCCCTCCGCTGACCTGGGCGGCGGCCACCCGGTGGCTCCGGCCGTGGGCGGCCGTGCTCGTCTGCGTGGCCGTCGCCGGGCTCGCGCTGTGGGGTCTCGCCGCCTGGTGGCATCCGCGGCAGGGCCCGGATCCCGGGTACGGGCCCGGCATCTGACGGTCCCTCGGCGCGGGGTAGCGTGCCCGACGCCCGCCTCGCCGGAGGCGCGGCCACGACCGACGAAGGAGAGAGAGCACCCATGGCTCAGGAGCACACGGAGCACACCCCGGGCGTGATCGTCTCGCGTCCCGTCGGCCGGGTGGTCGGCGGGCGGGGCGAGGTGCGCGACGACGAGTGGGGGGACGTCGAGTCGGTCGTCCGCCTCGACGCGGAGGCCTTCGGGCCCGAGGCGCTGGCCGGGCTCGACGCCTTCTCGCACCTGGAGGTCGTCTACCACTTCGACCGGGTGAGCCCCGACGCCGTCGAGACCGGGGCCCGGCACCCGCGCGGCAACGAGGAGTGGCCGCTGGTCGGGATCTTCGCCCAGCGCGGCAAGAACCGCCCCAACCGGCTCGGCGTCTCCCGCTGCCGCCTGATCCGTACGGACGGGCTCGACCTCCATGTGCGCGGTCTGGACGCCGTCGACGGCACGCCGGTCCTCGACATCAAGCCGTACATGACGGAGTTCGGCCCGCAGGGACCGACCACGCAGCCCGCCTGGGCCGACGAGATCATGCGCCACTACTACTGAACCGGGAGCGGACCCCGGTGGTGAACCGACGTACGGAACTCGAACTAGGGTTGCCCCGTGCGTGTACTCCTGGTGGAAGACGACGAGCCCGTCGCCGAGTCCCTGAGGCGCGGGCTGCTGCGCTACGGCTTCGAGGTGGAGTGGGTCACCACGGGGACGGCCGGACTCGCCGTCACCACGCCCTACGACCTGGTCCTCCTCGACCTCGGACTGCCCGACACCGACGGGCTCGACGTCTGCCGGGCGCTGCGGCGGCGCGGCGACGTGCCGATCATCGTGATCAGCGCCCGCAGCGACGAGACCGACCGGGTCGTCGGCCTGGAGATCGGCGCCGACGACTACGTGTCCAAGCCCTTCGGGGTGCGCGAGGTCATCGCCCGCATCCGGGCCGTGATGCGCCGGGTGCGTCCGGCGGAGCAGCCCACCGGTCCCCAGCGGTACGGGGCCCGGCTGAGCGTCGACCGCAAGGCGGCCCGGGTGTGGCTGGACGACGCCGAGGTGGCGCTGACGCCCAAGGAGTACGACCTGCTCGCGTTCCTCACGGAGGAGCCGGGCGCCCTGATGTCGCGCGAACAGATCATGGAAGCCGTCTGGGACGCCAACTGGTTCGGGCCGACCAAGACCCTCGACGTCCACGTGGCGGCGCTGCGCCGCAAGCTGGCCGGCGCGGTGACCGTCGAGGCGGTCCGGGGCGTCGGCTTCCGGCTGGTCGTGGAGTCCGTGGCCCGCCCGTGATCAGACGTCTCATCGTCAGCTACGTGCTCCTCGTCGCCGTGGCCCTCGCCGCGTTCACGGTGCCGGTCGCGTTCACGCTCACCGCCCAACTGCGCGGCGACACCGAGGAGTCCGTACGCCGCGAGGCCACCACGATGGCCCTGCTCCTCGGGGACGGCGACGAGCCCGCGCGGCAGGCGCTGGCCCGGATGGCCGGGGCGTACGCGGACGAGACGCCCGGCACGGTCGAGGTGGTGGCCGCCGACGGCAGGAGCGCGATGCCGCCGCTGCCCCTGCCGGCGCACCCGGACGACCCGGCGTTCGGCGCGGCGCTCGCCCGCGGCCGGACCACCGTCGACTGGGGCTCCCGGCTGGTCTGGGGCCCGGAACTGGTCGTCACCGTGCCCGTGTACGCACGGCGCGAAGCCCTCGACGAGGACGATGACGACGACGAAGAGGCGGAGACCGTCGCGGCCCCGCCCCCGGCCCCGGCCGACCGGATCGTCGGCGCGGTCCGGGTCCGGTACGAGACCGCCGACCTGAGCGACCGGCTCTGGCGGATCTGGGGCTTCCGGGCGATCCTCGCGATCGGCGTGCTCGCGGTCGCCGCCGGTCTCGGCGCGATCGTCGCCCGGCTGCTCACCAGACCGCTGCGTCAGCTCAACGACATGGCGAGCCGGTTCGGCGACGGCGACCTCACCGCCCGCTCGCCCGTCACCGGCCCGCAGGAGACGCAGACCCTGGCCCGCACGCTCAACCAGGGCGCCGAACGCCTCGACACCCTCGTCGCCTCGCAGCGCATCTTCGTCGCGGACGCCTCGCACCAGCTGCGGACCCCGCTGACGGCGCTGCGCCTCTCCCTGGACAACATCGCGGACGGCGTCGACGACGAGTTCGTCCGCGAGGACGTCGACCAGGCCACCGCCGAGGTCGTCCGGATGAGCCGCCTGGTCAGCGGCCTGCTCGTGCTCGCCCGTGCCGAGGCCAAGGTGTCCGCGCCCGAACCGCTGGCGCTGCGCGAGTTGGTCGAGGAGCGGCTGAAGGTCTGGCGCCCGGCCGCCGACGAACGCGGGGTGACCATCCTCCTCACCGGCGCCGCCGACGGCCCGCCGCCGGTCCTCGCGGGGCCCGGCAACCTCGACCAGGTCCTCGACAACGTGCTCTCCAACGCCCTGGAGGTCTCCCCGGACGGGGGGACGATCACAGTGCGGGTGGGGACGGGCGGCCCGGAGGAGGCGGTCCTGGAGGTCCTCGACGAGGGCCCCGGCATGTCCGCGGCCGAGCAGGCCCGCGCCTTCGACCGGTTCTGGCGCGGCCAGGGACTGACCGGGCGCTCGGGTTCCGGCCTGGGGCTCGCCATCGTCAAGCAGCTGGTCACGGACGACGGCGGTGGGGTGGCCCTGCGGGACGCGCCCGGCGGCGGACTGTGCGTACGGATACGGCTGAGAACCGCCGCCGACGCGCCCCGCTGGATCACCCCGTAGGGCCCGCCGGACAGCCCCTAGGCGAGGCCGTCCCAGCCCCAGCGCGGAGTGGGGCCGGGCTCGCCGAGGTCCGTGCCCGGGGCGGAGGCCGAGACGTCCTTGGCGATCCGCGTGCCCCAGTCGAAGTACTCCATCACCCGGCGGCGCAGCAGGGCGTCGTCGGGCAGCTCCTTCTCCACGGCCGCCTCCATCAACTCCATCCAGCGCAGCCGCTGTTCCTCCGTGATGCCGAGCCCGAGGTGGGCCCGGAGCAGCGCCTGGTGCCCGCCGAGCTCCGCCGTGAACCCGGCGGGCCCCGAGAAGACCTCCGCCAGCCACACGGCCACGTGCTCCACATGGGTGGCGGTGAAGTCGGCGAAGACGGGGGCGAGGAGGGGGTCGGCCAGGACCCCCTCGTAGAACGTCCCGGAGAGCCGGCGCAGCGCGTCGGCGCCGCCCACGGCCTCGTACAGGGTGTTCGTGTGCTCGGCGCTCATGGAAGCCCTCCGGGATCCGGGATGTGTCCTCCCAGCCTTACCGCAACACGGCCCGGATCCAAGGATGTTCGCTCTCGGCGGGGCGCGGGCCCCCGCCTCAGGAGGGGATCACCGAGGAGTGGTGGTTGACGATCAGCCACCGGCCGTCGCGCTTCTCGTACACATAGGTGTAGCGCGCGTCGAGCGGCTTGGTGACGCCCGTCTTCGGGTCGGTGAGGTGGAAGCGGTAGAGACCGGCGTCTATCGCCGAGTCCGCGTCCAGGACGTTGATCTCCGAGCGGATCTTCTCGCCCCTCGGCTTCTTCTCCAGGAAGTGCGCGAAGTAGTCGGCGATCTCCACGTGGTCGGTGCGGATCCTCGGGGAGGCGGTCGGCAGCAGGACGGCGTCCTCGGCGTACAGGTCGGTGACCCGCTCCGGGTCGCCGGAGCGCAGCGCCGCGTTCCACCGGTCGAACAGCCCGGCGATCTCCCGCTCGCCGGGCATGACCGCGGCCTTGCCGCGCCGGCCGTCCTCCTCGGCCGCCTGCGCCACGCCGACCCCGGCGACGAGCGTGCCGAGGGCTGCGACGGCGAGACCGCCGGCGAGGGCGGCGCGGGTACGGGTCATGCGCTTCATCAGGGGCTCCAGCTTCGAGTGGACGGGCCCCGGACGCCGGTGCGTCCGGGTGCTGCCACTCTCGCGGCGCGTGGTGCAGCCCCCGTACAGCGGACGTCAAGCGCCCGTCCAAGACTCGGGAAAGACGGTCCCCGTTCGGGAAGGACGGTTCCTAGGACCTCGGCCGCGCCGTGCGCGCCGCGACCAGGAGGAACAGGCCGCACGCCGCCACGATCAGCCACCCCGGACGGGTCGCGGCGGCGAGACCGGCCGGGTCGGCGCCCGCGACGAGACCGCCGGCGACGGCGATGCCGACGGCCACACCGACCTGGCGCGAGGTGGACGTGACGGCCCCCGCCACGCCGGCCCGGGACGGCGGCAGACCGCTGACCGCGGTGTTCGTGAGAGGGGCGTTGGCGAAGCCGAACCCGATGCCGATCAGCAGGAAGGCGAACAGGATCAGCGGCACGCCCGTGTCTCCGTCCAGGCCCACCAGACACAGGCCCCCGGCCGCGGTGAACCCGCCCGCGAGGAGCAGGGGACGCCGGGGGCCGAGGCGCCCCACGAGGGCGCCGGACCAGGGCGCGCACACCGTGGCCCCGAGCGCCAGGGGCAGGGTCACGGCGCCGGCCGCGAGCGGTGTCAGGCCACGGGCCTGCTGGAGGTAGAGGGTGCTGAGCAGCAGTGTCACGTTGAGGGCGACGAAGACCGCCGTCGCGCCGAGCACCGCCGTGACGAACGGCGGCCGCCGGAACAGGCCGAGGTCCATCAGGGGCTCCTCGCGCCGCAGTTCGATCCGGACGAAGCAGGCCGTGGCCACGGCGGTCAGCGCGTAGCCGGCGAGGGCCACGGGCGACGCCCAGCCGATCCGGGGGCCTTCGATGAGCAGGCCGACGGTGAGGCAGAGCACCAGGGTGAGGAGCAGCTGACCGGGCAGGTCGAGGCGGCGGGCGCGCTCCCCGCGGGACTCCGGTACGAACAGGGCGACCAGGACGAGGGCGATGACCACCACCGGCGCGTTGATCCAGAACACCGCGCGCCAGCCGAACGCGCCGATGAGCGCCCCTCCGGTGACCGGGCCCGCCGCCATGCTCAGCCCGAAGACCGAGGCCCACACCCCGATCGCGCGGGCCCGTTCCCGGGGGTCGGGCATCGCGTTCACCACGATCGCCAGGGCCACCGGGCTCAGCATCGAGGCGCCGATCCCCTGCACGGCCCGGGCGGCCACCAGGACGCCGAGGGACGGGGCGAGGGCGCACACGAGGGAGGCCAGGCCGAAGACGAGCAGCCCGGTCCGGAAGATCCGGCGCCGCCCGAGGCGGTCGGCGAGGGCGCCGGAGACGATGAGCAGACTGGCCATGGCCACGGTGTACGCGTCGACGACCCATTCGAGACCGCGCGTGCCCACGTCGAGGCCCCGCCCGATCTCGGGCAGTCCCACGTTGACGATGGTGGCGTCGACGCCGACCAGGAACATGCTGAGCGCGCAGACCGCGAGCACCGTCCAGCGCCGGCGTGAGCTCAGCGGGGCGGGTGGAGCGGCCAGGGATGTCGTGAGCACGTGAGTTCCCCCTTCGACGAGTGCGGACGCCGTCCAGACTCGAACCGGGGGAGCGGTCCTGGCAAAGAACTTTGCCAGGACCGCAAACGGGACCGTGAAACGGGGCTCAGACCGCGGTGAAGAGGTCCCCGGGGGCGTCGTCGAGGACGAAGCCGTTGTCGAAGCGGACGCGGACCGTCAGCCTGAGCTTCCGCTCCTGGTACGCGGTCCACTCGGGTTCCAGGGAGGCGACCTGCTCCTCCAGCTGCTGCCTGCTGCCCGGCGGCATCTGGTGGCCGAAGTCGTCGAGCAGGGACTTGAGCCGCTCGTACTCACGGACCTCCTGGCTCTGCGGCCGGTCCTCCTCCACCCGCTCGACGGTGCCCTCCAGGCCGGCCGCGAGGGCCAGGAACCCCGCCGCCGTCCCGGCGGAGGCCCCGTCCGCCGGGACGACCTGTCCGTCCAGCCGGAGATCGACCGTCAACCTCACCCGTCGGCCCTCGTTCAGCGTCATCGATCCTTCGTCTCCAGATAGGTCGGGGTGTCGATTATCCGGGCCCTGAGGCCGTCTCGGTTACCCGCGTGACCCCGTACGGGTGGACTCGTCGCGCGGGCGCCGAGAGGGAGGGCCGTCGCGTCGGCCCCCGGTGGTGATGTGGCCGTCCAGAAGCTCCCGTGACCCGGAAGAGGCACCCCCGACATGCGACGTACCCCCTCCCGCCGGCTGTTCGCCGCGACGCTGCTCGTGGCGTCCGTGCTGGCCCCCGTGACGGCCACGCCCGCCGCCGCCGTCCACGCCGTGACCACCGCCGCCGTCGGCACGCACGGCGAGGATGACTGCCCGCCGGGCGGATTCGGCCCGGAGCTCACCTCCCGGCTCGACAAGGCCGTCGAGGACGTCCGCAGGCAGGCCGGCATCCCCGGCGTCGCCGTCGGCCTGTGGATGCCGGGCAGGGGAAGCTACGTCCACGCGACCGGCGTCGCGAACAAGGCCACCGGCGAGCCGATGTCCACCGACGGCTTCATCCGCATCGGCAGCGAGACCAAGACCTTCACCGTCACCGCCCTCCTGAAGCTCGTCGACGACCACCGGATCCGCCTCGACGACCCCATCGCCCGCTACGTCCACGGCGTGCCGAACGGCCACCGGATCACCCTGCGCCACCTCGCCGAGATGCGCAGCGGCCTCTTCCCGTACACCTCCGACCCGGGCTTCATCCACGACCTGCTCAGCGACCCGCAGCGCTACTTCACCCCGGAGGAGGCGCTCGCGTACGGCTTCAAGCACAAGAACACCTTCGAGCCGGGCGCGAAGTTCGAGTACTCCAACAGCAACCTGGTCCTGCTCGGCCTGGTCGTCGAGAAGGTCACCGGCCAACCGCTCCAGGAGTTCCTCCGCAACCGCGTGCTCCGCCCGGCCCACCTGCGCCACACGCTCCTCCCGACCGGCCCCGAGTTCCCCGAGCCGCACCCCCGCGGCTACACGAACCAGACGCTCAGCGGCACGGTCGTGGACTCCACCGACTGGAACCCCAGCTGGGCCTGGGCGGCCGGGGCGATGATCTCCGACCAGCGCGACCTGCGCCGCTGGGCGAAGGTCCTCGCCACCGGAGAGCTGCTCAGCCCCGAGACGCAGGCGCAGCGGCTCAAGACGCTGCCGACGGGCTTCCCCGGCCTCAGTTACGGCCTCGGCATCTTCGACGCCAACGGATGGATCGGGCACAACGGCTCGATTCCCGGGTACGAGACGGTGACCGTCTACCTGCCCGAGCGGGACGCCACGCTCGTCGTCATGCTCAACACGGACATCACCAGCGGGGGCCAGGAGCCGTCCACGCTCGTCGCCCGCGCGGTCACCGCGATCGTCACCCCGGACCACGTCTACGCCGGCGGGATCCAGCCCCGGTAGCGGGTGTCCTGTCCAGAGGAGGTCGATCGGGGCCACCTGCCCGAGACTGGGGGGAAGGAGGCGCCCATGGGTGACGGCGACGGTGGCCCCCCGGACCAGGTCCGCCGGCTGGTGCTGCACGGCACGCGCGGGGTCGTCTCGCGCTGCCGGGACTTCACGGCGGAGGCGCTGGCCGACTGGGGCTGGATCCCGGCGGACAGCGAGGAGGCGGGGGAGCGGGTCGAGGACGTCCTGCTCCTCGTCTCCGAGGTCGTCACCAACGCCTGTCTGCACGCCGGCGGCCCCGAGGAGTTCGTCCTGCGGAACGGGCGGGGGCGGCTGCGCGTGGAGGTGTCCGACGCCAGCCCCGAGCACCCGCGCGTACGGGTGCCCAGGTCCCCGGCCCTGCCCGGCGGGCACGGCCTGATGGTCCTCGACCTGCTCGCCGCCGAGTGGGGCAGCCGGGACAAGGAGACGGGAGCCGTGGGCAAGGTGGTCTGGCTGGAGGTCGGCCGCCCGCCCCGGAGGAGCACCGGCGATTAGACCCGGCGGGGGTGGGCAGCCGCCGGACGCGGGGGCCGTCGTACCGGTGCGGAGAGGAGCGGATCATGCCGCGCGGATCGAACGCCAAGCGGGAGCGGCAGTACGAGCACATCAAGGAGAGCGCTCTGGAGCGGGGCGAGAGCAGGGAGCGCGCCGAGGAGATCGCCGCGCGCACGGTGAACAAGGAGCGGGCGCGGTCCGGCGAGTCGAAGACCGCGAGCAAGAGCTCGACCGAGGACATGTCCTCCGGGCGCCGCGGCGGCCTGCGCTCGCACAGCGGCGCGCAGGGCCCGACCTACGACCAGCTGTACGCCGAGGCCCGGCGCCGCGACATCCACGGCCGCTCCTCGATGGACAAGGCCGAACTGAAGCGGGCCCTGGACGACAGCTGAGAGCCCGTGTCAGCAAGCGTCCGGCCGGTGCTCCACCACACCCCTGACGACACCGAGGTCCACCAGGTCCTGCGGGCGCAGACGGAGCTGGTCGGCCGTGGCCGCGGCCTCCTCGGGGGCCCGCTTGAGGATGGCGGCGGCGGACTCGGGCGCGATGACGGAGAAGTAACTGTCCGGCGTGGCCCAGGTGTTGCCCGGTGCGGCGAGGGCGAGTGCACCGCCCGAACCCCCCTCGCCGATGAGCAGGGCGGTCACAGGGGTACGGGCGGAGGCGACGGCGGCGAACAGGTCGGCGATCGCCGGCCCCGCACCCGCGTGCTCCGCCTCGGCGTCGTTCGCGGCGCCCGGGGTGTCGACGAGCGTGAGCACCGGGATCCCGAGGCGGTCGGCCAGGCGCACCACACGGGCCGCCGTGCGGAAGCCGGCCGGGCGGGTCGCGGTGCCGCACTGGGCCGCGTACGCGACCGTACGGCCGTCGGGGAGGCGGCCGAAGCCGCACCGCATGCCCGGGTCGACGCCTCCGCAGCGGTCGCCCGAGATCTCCTCGCGCAGCGTGAAATGGGCGTCGAGGTACGCGGCGGCCCGGGGCCGCTCCGGGTGCCGGGCGCGCGCCACCGCCTCCCGGCCGCTCGCGGCGGGCGCCGCCGCCGGGTCGCCGAGCGCGTACGGCGGCGGGACCGGGCCCTCGGCGGGCCGGACGAGCAGCGAGAGCCAGCGCCCGAGGGTCCCGCGCAGCGCGTCCGGCGGCACGATCGCGTCGAGGTGGCCGTGGGCGAGCTGCGCCTCGGCGGTGTACGCGGCGGGGTCCGCGTCCGGCGGCCGCACCCGGGAGCCGGCGAAGCCGACCTGGGCGCCCGGCAGGGCGAGGACGACATCGGCGCCCGCGCCGAGCGTGGCCCAGCCGCCGCCCGTCGTCGGATCCCGCAGGACCGCGATCTGCGGCAGCCCCTCGGCCCGCGTGATCTCCGACTCGCGCGCCAGGAGCTGGAGTTGGAGGAGGGCGCGCATGCCCTCGTGCATCCGGCTGCCGCCCGTGGCCGGCAGCACGACCACCGGTAGCCGTCGTTCCCGCGCCGCGGCGTGCGCGGCGGCGGCCCGCGCGCCCGTCCGCTCCCCGAGGGAGCCGCCGAGGAACCGGAACTCGAAGGAGATCAGCACCGCCGTCACCCCGCCCACCACGCCCGTCCCGCAGACCACCGACTCGGTCTCGCCGGTGCGGTCGGCGGCGCGGGCGTGCGCGGCGGAGTAGCCGGGCCAGCCGATCGGCCCGTCGCCGGTCAAAGGGCCTTCCACGAAAGGGAGTTCGTGGAAGTCGTCGGTGACGAGGGCGATCGCCTCGCGTGCCGTCGTCGGATCGCTCATGCGGGCCTCGCCGCTCGTCGCCGGAGTGTGGATGCGGGATGGTGCGGTGCTGCACCTCCACCGTACCGCCCGGTAGCCGTCGGCTGCCCGGCAGCCGTCAGCCGCCCGGGACGAACGCCGTCCGGCGGGCGATCCGCCGCCGGTCGGCCTCCGTGCCGAAGCGGAGGTCGATCGCCCGCGTGGCCTCCGCCCACTCCCGCATGGTCCGCACCCGGCCCAGGGCCTCCCGGACGAACGGGTCGTGCCAGCGGGCGACGGCCCGCCGCCACAGCTCCGCCGGGGGATCGGTCAGGACGTTCCCGACGGTCCCCTCGTACGCCGCCATCGCCCGCACCGCGCCGTCCGGTTCGATCTGCAGCACGGGCAGGCAGACGCCCGCGGCGATCAGGTCGGGACTCATCCGCAGGGCCAGGTTGTCCGTGCTCGTCACCCGGACGCCCGGCGGCGCGAGCTCCTGGAGCCGCCGCCCGTACTCCGCGCTGCCCAGGAGCCGTACCCGCTCGTCGTCGAGCAGCTCGTGCTCCGCGAAACCCGGCCGGCTGGCGAGCCCCTCGGGGACGACCGCCCCGAACGACACCTGCCCGAGGTCCGGGAACCGGGGCGCGACGGCGGTCAGGAACTCCTCGACCTGATGGGCGTTGCTCCGCATCACCACGTAGTCGACACCGATGCTCGCCCGGACCCCGGCGGTCAGCAACTCCAGGGCGGCCACCGCCCGGTCGAAGGAGCCGCGCCGGCCGCGGATCCGGTCGTGGACGTCCGCGGTGGCCCCGTCGAGGCTCACGCTCACGGCCGAGAAGGCGTCGACGGCGGCCTCGGCGGAAGCCCGGTCGAGCGTCCAGCCGCTGGTGAACAGCGACACCGGCACCCCGGCGGCCGTGAACCGCTCCGCGACCGCGAACAGTTCCGGCACGAGCAGCGGTTCGCCCCCGGCCAGGCACACCCCCTGCGTCCCCAGGGCCAGGATCGCGTCGGCGGCGCGCAGCATGTCGTCACCGGAGAGGCGACGCGCCGGGCGCCGCCCGGACTCGGAGTAGCAGTGCGTGCACCGCAGGGGACAGGCGTACGTGATGTCCCACAGGACTTCCAGCGGGTGGTCGGGGATCTCCACGGCGGCTCCTCAGCGCTGTACGGGTTCGTGGTCGCCGTCCGGGGCCAGGACCACCCGGAGGCGTCGTCGTTCGGGCTCCTCCCCGGTGCCCGGAGGCGGCTCGGCGAGGGCGAGGCGCGGGAAGCGGGCGAGCAGGGTGCCGAAGGCGATCCGGAGCTCGGCGCGGGCGAGCGCCGAGCCCAGGCAGTGCTTGTGCCCGAGCCCGAAGGCGAGGTGGGCGTGGGGCGCGCGGTCGGGGTCGAAGCGGTCCGGGTCCTCGAAGCGGTCCGGGTCGCGGTTGACGGCGGCGAGCGCGCAGTGCACCCCGCCGCCGGCGGCCAGCGGGGCGCCGTCCACCTCGGTCGCGGCCCCCGCGTAGCGGGACGCGAGCGTCGTCGGCGTGACGTGCCGCAGCAGCTCCTCGACGGTGGCGTCGAGCCGCCCGGGGTCGGCCCCGAGCCGCTCCCAGTGCTCCCGCCGCCGAAGCAGCAGCTCCAGGCCGTCGGTGATCAGCCGGGTCACCGGACGGTGGCCCGCCACGAGGACGAACCGGACGGCGGCGAGGGCGTCCTCCCGCAGCAGCTCGGCGTCCGCGCCGCCCTGCCGGAGCATCGCGCTGATCAGGTCGTCCCCGGGCTTCTCGGCCCGCTCCCCGATCAGGCCCTTCAGGTACCGGGACAGCGCGTGGCCCGCGCTCTCCGTGACGGTGCTCGCCCCGCCGTACTCCGCGATCCAGCCGTACAGATAGTCCCGGACGTACCCCCGGTCCTCCCGGGGGATCCCCAGGAGCTCGCACAGCACCGCCACCGGGAACGGCCGAGAGAACACCCGCACCAGGTCGACGGCCTCGCCCGGCGGCACGGCCGCGAGCAGCAGATCGGCCTCCCGCTGGACGCGCGGGACGAGCGCCGCGACCCGGCGGTGGGTCAGATGACGGGAGACGGTACGGCGCAGCCGGAGGTGCTCCTCGGTGGGCAGGAAGAACAACTGCTCCTCGTCGCAGGCCTCTTCGTCCGCGCCGGTGCGCATGGACACGGCCAGCGGATGCTCGCCGCGCAGGGCCGGTTCGACGAGGACGGCGGCGGCGACCTCGTACCGGGTGACCATCAGACCGTCCTCGCGGCCGCCGAGGCTGACCTCCACCGTGCCGCTCTCGCGCAGCCGCGTCAGGGCCGCGTGGTCCCTGAGCATCTCCGCACCGATCACGGGCGGCCGGCCGGAACCGGCGTACGGGCATTCCATCGGGCGGTCCTCCTTCCGGACTTCAGGGGGTGGGTTCGAGGAACTGGGTCGCCGCCAGCTCGGCGTAGAGCGGATCGCCGGCGAGGAGTTCGGCGTGGGTGCCGACGGCCCGTACGACACCGCCGTCGAGCACCACGATCCGGTCCGCCATGGCGACCGTGGACAGCCGGTGCGCCACGATCAGGACGGTCGTCGTCCGTGACACGTCGGCGACGGTGTCCCGCAGCGCGGCCTCGTTCACCGCGTCCAGCTGCGAGGTCGCCTCGTCCAGGAGCAGCAGCCGGGGGCGGCGCAGCAACGCGCGGGCGATCGCCACGCGCTGCCGCTGACCGCCGGAGAGCCGGGTGCCGCGGTGCCCCACGAGCGTGTCGAGGCCCTCCGGCAGGCGCTCCACCAGCTCGTCGAGGCGGGCCGTGCGCAGGACCCGGTCGAGCTCGGGCCCGCTCGCGCCGGGCCGGCCGAGCAGCAGGTTGTCCCGCAGGGAACCGGATACGACGGGCGCGTCCTGCTCCACGTAGCCGATGAGGGAACGCAGTTCCCGCAGGTCCCAGCTGTCCAGGCGGCGCCCGTCGAGGAGGATGCTGCCGGCCGAGGCCTCGTAGAAGCGCTCCAGGAGCGAGAAGAGGGTGGTCTTGCCCGCCCCGGACGGGCCGACGAACGCGGTCGTGCCCCGGGACGGCACGGAGAAGCTCACCCCCCGGTGCACGGGCGGCAGTTCGGGACCGTACCGGAAGTGCACGTCCCGGAACTCCAGGGAGGCCGGTACGGGGGAGACGGCGGGTTCCGGACGCGGCGCCCGGCCCTTCGGCTCGGCGCGCAGCGCCTCCGTCTCGCGGATGCGGTTCACGGCGGCCGCGCCCAGGTGGTACTGGCTGACGCCGCCGACGAGTTGCTGCACCGCGGGCACCAGGTAGAACACGTACATCAGGAAGGCGATGAGCCGGCCGACGTCCAGGGCGCCGGAGGCGACCCGGCTGCCGCCGATCGCGAGCACGGTGAAGAACGCGGTCTGTACGGCGAGTTCGGCGGTGTTGCCGGCGAGCGCGAGCCACTTCGCCGCCCGCACCCCGGCCCGCCAGGAGCTCTCGGCCGCCTCGTGGACGGCGGCCTCGGCCCGGTCCTCCGCCCCGGAGGCCTTCACCGTGCGCAGCGCGCCGAGCGCCCGCTCCAGGGCCGCACCGACCAGACCCACCGACTCCTGGGCTGCCGTCCCGGCCTCGTTGACCCGGACCATGACCGTGCGGACCACCCAGCCCGCGAGGAGCAGGACGCCGAGCGTCACGCCGGTGAGCACCGGGTCGAGCAGGCCCATCAGCGTCGTGGTCACGACCAGGGTGAGCGCGCCCATGGCGGTGCCGACGAGCGCGTCGGTGGTGACCTGCCGGAGGAGCGCCGTGTCGGAGGTGACCCGGGCGATCAGGTCGCCGGGCTCGGTCCGGTCGAACTCGCCGATCCGCAGCCGCAGGAGGTGCGAGGAGAGGCGCCGCCGCGCGGTGAGGACGACCGTCTCGGCGGCCCTGCGCAGCACGTACTGCGCGACCGGACCGGCGAGCGCCGTGACGGCGACGAGGGCCGCCATCGCCCACAGCACGCCGTCCAGGGGCCGGTGGTGGGTGAGTCCGTCGATGAGCCGCTCGGCCACGAGCGGGATCGTCAGTCCGGCCGCGGTGGTCAGCAGGCTGAGGAACCCGCCGAGGGCGAGCGCCGGCCAGGAGGGGCGGACGTGGTCGAGCAGGACGCGCCGGACGGAGGCCGCGGGTTCCTCGTGAGGGAGGTCGGGACGGGACGGTGTGTTCACGGGATTCCTCGAAGCGGGTCGGGAGGGTGTGTCGGGGCCGGGGTCCGCCGTGGGGGACGGACCCCGGCCCCGGACCCGTCAGCAGGTGCTCTTGTAGGAGGTCACGATGCTGTTGCACGGGTGCGCGGACTCGGCCTCGCCGAGCGACTGCAGCTGGAGAACGCAGGCCATCTCATTCACCTCCCTCCGTGTTCCGGAAGCGGCTCCCCGGTCGCGGGCGCCCGCAGATCGAGGAAGGGGACGATCGACGCGTTCCGTTCGAACGCGACGCCGAGGGCAACGAGCACTCCCGCCGAACCGCTGTCCAGGTCCATGGACAGGCGCAGGAGCTGGTTGCCGGGGAAGGCCGGGTGGCCTTCGTGGGAGACGGCGTGCCAGGACAGCCGCCGGACGTGCTCGCGCACGTGCGGCCGGTCCTCGGGCACGTCGAGGAGACCGAGGGTGGTGATGACGCCGGCCCGCCCCATGAACAGCGCGGGATGGCGCACGAACGGCGCCCGGCAGGCGTGCCGCACCCCGGCGACGACCCGCGCGAACTCGGCGGCGTCGGGGTCGGCCGCGGCATCGGGATGCGCGAGGTAGCGGGCGAGGACCAGCGCGAGACCGCCGCTGCCGGGCCCCAGGTAGACCAGGTGCCGGTTGCCGTACAGGAGCCGGAAGCCGCCGTCCGGGAGGAACTGGCCCCGGTCCGTCTCGCGGCGCAGCGCCGTCCGCGCCAGCGCGAGATGCCGGGGGTCGCCGGTGACCTCGTGGAGCCGCAGGAAGAAGTACGCGACTCCCGTGAGGCCGTGTTCGAGCCCCACGCGCCCCGTCGGCGGGAACATCGGCGAGCCCTCGCGCCCCAGCTCCGCGGCGAGCGCCTCGCCGATGCCGAGGGCCTCCGCGCGCAGCTCCCCGTCGCCGGTGAGCGCGGCGAACCCGAGCAGTCCGAGCCCCGCACCCGCGAGACCCGAATGCAGCCCGGGCGCCCGCAGGCCGGTGTGGAGCGCGCGGGCCCGGTCGAGCACGTCCAGGGCCTCGTCGCGGCGCCCGAGCGCGTCGAGCGTCGCCGCCACGCCGTGCAGACCGTCCATCAGGCCCGGACGCGGCTCCCTCGCCCGCCGTACGGCCGCGGTCAGCCACTCCACGTACTCCTCCGGCACCTCGGCGCCCGCCCGGCGCAGCGCCCAGAGCACCCCGGCGGCCCCGGACGCGACCGTGAGGCCGCCGGTGCCGAACTGCTGGGGGTCACCGGGGAAGAGCCGGTCCGTACGCCCCGGGGTCGCGCTCGCGCGGATCCCGGCGACGAGCGCCTCCCGGACGGCGGGCCAGTCCTCCGGCGCCCCCGCGAGGAGCCGGGCCGCGGTGTCCTCGCCGAAGGGCTCGCGGCCCTCGCCGAGTGTGCGGACGAGCCGCGCGCCGAAGCCCTCGGGCAGCGGGAAGTGCGCGGTGATGACGTCGGTGAGGGTGGCGTACTTGACGGGGTCGCGCTCCTGGAGCGGGTTGATCGGCAGGAACATCCACTGCCGCAGGCAGTTCAGGGCGTACGCGTCGGCCTCCCGCCCCGACATCCCCTCGGGAGCGGTGAAACCGGGTGCGCCGAGCGCCGGAGGCTTCGGGTCGTCGAGGTCGCCGGCGATCTCGAAGTCGATCAGGGTCACGCGCCCGTCGGGGCGCAGGATGACGTTCGCCGGATGCAGGTCGGCGAAGCGCACCCCGCGCGCGTGGACGGCCATGAGCGCCCGGTCCACCTTCGCCAGGACGCCGGTCGCCCACCCGGTGTACTCGGCGAGCCACTCCGGCGAGGGCTCGGGGCTCCCGAGCGGGTACCGGGCGAACACCTCCTCCAGGAGCGTCTCGCCCTCGACGTACTCCTCGACGAGGAAGTGGTGCTCCCAGACGACCAGATGGCCGAGGACCCGGGGCACGCAGTCGAGGCCGTCGAGACGCTCCAGGACCTCCCGCTGCCGGGTCAGCCGGGCGACGGCGTCGGCGCCGTCCCGGTCGAGCCCCGCGTGCGGCCGGGCCTCCACGAGGACGACGTAGCCGCCGCCGTCCCGCGGCCGGGCCAGGTAGACACCGCCGCCGTTGGAGAAGTGCAGCGACTTCTCGATCAGGTACGGGAACTCCTCCCCGCCCGCCGTGCGCCGCTCCACCGAGTCGCGCAGCACCTCCGGGACCGTCACCCACTCCGGCACCGTGAAGACCGGATCGCGCCGGTCCGGCACCAGCGAGCCGTCCGGCGCCCGCACGGCGTACACGAGCTCGCCGCCGGGCCCCGTGTACGTCAGCGGGATGAACGCGCCGTACCGCACGTACACGGGGGAGTCCTCGTACCGGACGTCGCTCAGGACGTACGGGCCAGTGAAGCCCTTCAGGAGGGCCGCGAGCTCCGGCAGCACCTCGGCGAGGACGGTGTCGTCCGCCGGGTACAGGGTGAGGAGCTTGCCGCTGCCGCCCCGGTCGGCGTACTTGCTGTTCAGGAGCCGCAGCGCGGCCCCGCTGCGGAGGAACTTGAAGGTCACGCCACGGGCGAGACAGAACGCGGAGACGAGGTCGCACACGGTCTCCGCGTCGGCGGCCGCGGCGGACACGTGGATCTTCCAGCCCTGCTCGGGCAGCTCCCCGCCCTCGGGCTCGACGACCGTCCACAGACCGTTGGCGCGACGGCGCCAGCCGGGCGGACAGGGCCGTCGGCCGGCCTCGAACAGACTGTCCTCGTCCCGCATGTGCCACGGCGGTTCGAAGAAGGCCGGATCGGCCTGACAGTAGGCCATCAGCTCCGGAATCGTGGTGGCTTCCATGCGGACGTCTCCCGTGCGAGAAGGAAGGAAAAGGGGAAGGAGGGGGCTACGCGCGGTGCTCGGGGCCCAGGACGACCGGCAGCGCGAGCAGGTACCGCACCCGGCTCCTGCGGTAGTGCAGCTCCCGGACACCGGGCGCCAGGTCCAGGCCGGGGAACCGGCGGGCCAGGGTCCCGAGCGCCGTGCGGACCACCGCCCGGGCGAAGCCGGCACCGAGACACGCGTGCGGGCCGTGGCCGAAGGAGGCGTGGGGGTACGGGGCGCGCCCCGGGTCGGGACCGTCGTGCTCCCCGGGGCACACGGTCGGGTCGTGGTTCGCGGCCGTCAGGGAGGCCAGGACCCGGTGCCCCGCCGGGATCCGGACGCCGGCCGTGTCGACCGGTGCGACGACCCGGCGCGCGAACCCCACCGGGTACGGGGTGACATGGCGCAGCAGTTCCTCGGTGGCGGGACCGGCGACGGCGTCCGGGTCCCCGGTGAGCAGCCGCCACCGGTCGCGGTCGGCGAGGAGCGCGGCGACACCGTTCCCGAGGAGCGTCGTCGTCGGACGGGCCCCCGAGACGAGCAGCAGTCGCGCCGCCGCGATCACGTCCTCGTCGCGGAGGGCGTCGCACATCCTGCCGAGAAGGTCGTCGGCAGGCCGCTTCCGCCGCTCCGTGACGAGACCGCCCAGATACGCGTCGACGTCCTCGTGCGCGGCGGGCGGCGGTGTCGGGACCCGCCGGACGAGCCAGTCGGCGAGGTACGGCCGGTCCGGTTCCGGCACGCCCAGGAGCTCACAGAGCGCGGCCACGGGCAGCGGGACCGCGAACGCGGCCACCAGATCGACCTCCCGGTCCCGGGGCAGCGCGTCCAGGAGCCCGTCGGTGACCCGCCGCAGCCGGGGCACGAGCGAGTCGACCCAGCGCGGGGTGAGGTGCCGCTCGACGAGCCCGCGCAGCCGGCCGTGCTCGTCCGCGCCGACCGTGATCGTGTCGGCGTCCCCCGGATGGAGGGCGGCCGACTCCCGTGGCTGTGGCCGGTATCCGGCCGTCGTCGCGGTGTCCCCCCGGAGCCCCGGATCGTCGAGGACCGCCCGCGCGGCCTCGTACCCCGTGACCACCCAGGTCGGTACGGAACCGGGGGAGGCGAGCCGGTGGACCGGCCCCGCGCCGGCGAACCGGCGCATGACCGAGGGGTCGTGGAGGTCCGCGGGGGAGAGCCCCCGATGGCCCACGGGCCGCCCCTCCTCGGCCGGCCCCCGGCGCAGCTCCCCGAGGAACCGCTCCACGGCCCGCCCGGACTCGTCGTCCCGGCCCGGCAGCACCAGGACCGGACAGGCGAGACCGGGAGGCGGGACGTCCGCCGCCGGAGGCTCCGGGGCCAGCGCCACCACGGCGGCCGCCCGCTCCGGATGCCGGTCCGCGAGCGCGAACACCGCGCCGCAGGCCCGGCCCTCCGCCACGAGGACCATCCGGTCCGGGCTGTCCGGCGCCGCCAGGAAGCCCGTGAGCCGCGCGGTCCATCCGCCGTCCCCGCCCCCCGTGGGCGGGGTGAGCGTCCGGACCCGCCAGCCGGCCCGCACCGCGAGCGCTGCCAGGCCTTCCCGGCCGGTCGCCCCCGTACCCGTACAGCCTGCGCCGAGGAGCACGAGCTCCCCGGATCCCCCCGACGCCGGCACGGCGCTCATGTCGTACTCCCCCCGAAGCACTTCCGACGACCGGCGGGCTTTCGGTCGTGGTGCCCGCCTGTCGCATAGCCTCCGCCGACGGGGGGAACGGCGACAGAGTGGACACCTACTCAAACCCCGGCGGACACCTACTCAACGGACAAGCGGCCCAAGGAAGGAGAAGGGGGTGGGGACGCCGGTGACGGGCGACGGAAGACCCCCGTCCTTCTCCGGTCCGCTCCCCTTCACCGGGCGCGACGCCGAACTGGAGCGCCTGCGCGGCGGGTTGCGCAGGTCCGGCTGCAGGGGCGTCGTCATCACGGGGGAGGGCGGGGTCGGGAAGAGCAGGCTCGCCGTCGAGTTCGCCGACGAGGCCGCCGCGCACCACCGGACCGTGCGGCTCCCGGTGAGCGAGGCCGCCTCGCACGTCCCCCTCGCGGCCTTCGCCCCCCACCTCACGGGCCCCGCCGGCCCCGGCGAACTCGGCGCCCACTTCCAGGAGTTACGGCGCCTGCTGGCCGCCCCGGCAGGCCGGCCCCGGGCGCTGCTCCTGGTGGACGACGTCCACCACCTGGACGGTTCCTCGCTGACCCTGCTCTCCGCGCTCGCCACCGACGCGGCCACCGCCCCGGCACCCGGGTTCTTCCTGGTCGCCACCCTGCCCCAGGACGCCGACTGGCCCGAGGCGCTGCGCTCGCTCTGGCACCAGGACGCCGTGGAGCACCTCCGCGTCGGCCCCTTCGACCGGGCCACCACCGCACGCCTCCTCGCCGGCACGCTCGGCGCGCCCGTCGCCGCCCCCGTCGTACGGGCCCTGTGGGAGGCGGGCCGGGGCAACGCGCTCTGGACCCGGGAGATCCTGCGCGCCGCCGTACGGGAGGGCACCCTGCGGCCCGTGGACGACGTGTGGTGCCTCACCGGGCCGCTGGACGACACCCTGCTCGACGCGCCCGCCGAAGGGCGCTTCCGCGGGCTGCCCGAGGACCGGCGGACCCTGCTGCGGCTGCTCGCCCTGTGCGGCCCGCTCGGGCTCGACGACGCCCTGGCGCAGGTCGCGCCCGCGGCCCTCGCCGCGCTGGAGGAGGAGCGGTTCGTCACGGTCACCGAGGACGACCGGCGCAGCCGCGTCCAGCTGGCCCACCCCTGGCACGCGCTGCTCCTCCGCCGGGGCACCCCCCGCCTCCTCGCCCGCGCCCTCCTGCTCGAACAGGCCGGGCGCGTACGGGAGTACGGGGCGCGGCGGCGCGGGGACGCGCTCTCCCTCGCCCGGTGGGAGCTCGACGCCACCGGCACGGCCGACCCCGACCTCCTCGTCCGCGCGGCCGGGCACGCCCTCGACGACGGCGACGTCGACACCATGTGCCGGCTGGCCCGCGCCGCCCTGGTGCAGGGCCCGCACGTCGTGGCCGGGCTGCTGCTCGGCGAAGGGCTCGGCCAGCGCGGCGAGTTCACCGAGAGCATCCCCGTCCTCGAACGGGCCTTCGCCGAGGCCCGTACCCCCGGCGAGGTCGAGTCCGCGGCCGCGGCGCTCTCCCAGCACCACCTCTACGGCCTCGGCGACGCGGACGCCGCGTTCGGGGTGCTGGGCCGGGCCGCCGACCGCATCGGGACCCGGCCCGCGCTCACGGCCTGCCGGGCCACGCTCCTGAGTGCCGTCGGCCGCAACGACGAGGCCGCCGCGGTCCTGGCCCTGGGCGAGGGCGCCGACCCGAAGCCCGACGGTGACGACGGCGGGTGGACGCAGGCGGACGTGCTGCTGTTGCAGGCGCACCTGCGGGTGCGGCTCGCCGGAGGGCGGGTCGAGGAGGCGGCACGGACCGGCCGCCACGCCTACGCCGTGCAGTGCGGGCTCGCCGACCGGTGGACCGCCTACTACCCGGCCCGCAGCCTGTACCTCGTGGCGGCCGCCCTCCTGGAGTCGGGCCGCCTCGACGAGGCGGAACGCACCGCCCTCGAAGGCCAGGAGGCCATGCGGGACGCGGTCCCCGCCCTCACCGTCTGGTTCGCCTGGGTCAGGGGCCGCATCGCCCTCGCACGCGGCCTCGTCACCGACGCCCTGTCCCACTTCCGCGAGGCCCGGGCCCTGGCCCGCCTCTGCGGCCAGCCCTTCGCGGAGCAACGGGCCGTGGCGGGCCTGGTCCTCGCCGCGGCCCAGAGGGGCTGCGTCCCTCCGGAGGCGGAGGAGCTGGCACCGGCCTGCGCGCCGGAGGACCTGACGCCCGCCTGGGGGCCTCGGCCGGACCCGCTGACGACGGCCGCTCCGGCGTCGCCGACGCGGGCCACCGCGCCGACAGCGCCCACCCGGACCCCCGGCGCGCAACCGAGCCCGCCCGCCCCCTCCCCGTACACCCCCCTCTGCCAGACCGACACCCTCCGTGCCCACGGCTGGGTCCTCCTGCTGCGCGGTGCCGACGGGCCCGCGCGGGAGCTGATGCTCGGGGCCGCGCGGGCGGCGCTCGGCCGGGGCGAGGCCACCGTCGCGACGGCGTTGCTGCACGACGTCCTGCGCTGGGGACCGCCGGGTGGCGCCGTCGCCGGCGAACTGGTCTCGGCGGCCGCGCTCGTCCAGGGGGCGCTCGCGGAGGTGCGCGCCGCCCACGCGGCGGCCGTGAACTCCGCGGACGGGCCCGATCCGGCCGCCCTGGAGGCCGTCGCCGAGCGGATGGGCGCGCTCGGCCTGCACCTGTACGCGGCCGAGGCGTTCGCGGAGGCCGCCGGGGCGTGGCGGCGCCAAGGCCGGGCGGCGAGCGCCGCCCGGGCCGCCGCCCGCGCCCTCGCGCTGCGCGGCCGGTGCCAGGAGGCGGCCACCCCGGCGCTCGCCGGAGCCGCCGCGGCGGTCCCGCTGAGCGCCCGGGAGCGGGACATCGCGCTGATGGCCGCGCGCGGCCGCACCAGCAGGGAGATCGCCGAGACGTACGTCCTGTCCGTGCGGACCGTGGAGAACCACCTCGGCAGGATCTACCGCAAGCTCGGCGTCACCGGACGCGCGGACCTGGCGGCCGTCCTGCTCGCCTGACCGCCCCGAGGCCCGCGACCCGCCCCGGGTCGCGGGTCAGGCCAGCACACCGCTCCCGTGCGGGGCGTACAGGTCGAGCAGACGCACCCGGGTCACATGCAGGCGGTGGGCGAGGATCGAACCCACCCAGAAGATCACCGAGGCGCCGAACTCCGGGTCCGAGTGGCACATCGACCGCACGGCCGGCGCATCGAACTCGTACGCCCGGACCGGCGTCATCGCCTCCGCCCCCGACTGGCACAGGTACGGCGGGAACAGCCACGACAGACCGACCAGCTCGCCGTGGTGCAGGGTCTCGATCACGGGCTGCCCCCGGCCCGGGACCTTCGCGTCGAGGGTCACCGCGCCGGTCTTCACGATCCAGAACCGGTCGGCGTGCTGCTGCTCCTCGAAGAGGCGGTGGCCGGAATCGAAGTACACGTCCTCGGCGAAGGCCATCAGCCGCTCCCGGTGCTCCGGCGGCAACGTGCTGACCTTGGGTGCGGCGATGCTCATGGCGGACCCTCCTCGCGCACTCGGCTCCCACCCCCAGTGTGGGCCCGCCCGTCGCAGCGCGCAGGGTCCGGTCCGCCGGGCGGGGCACGCCCGGGGCCGGCACCCCGCTGCGTACCGGCTTCCTCACCCTCCGTACGCCCGTCGTCCGGAGTGCGCCGGGCGGGTGGAAGGCGGAGCATGAACGTGAGGAGGGAGCGGCAAGCGGGGGGCGTGACCCAGGAGGGTGCCATGCCCGTCCCGGACGGAGGCGACGCGCTCGTCGTACTGCGCGGGGTCGACAAGCACTTCGGCACCCTCCACGTCCTCCAGTCCATCGACCTCACGATCCACCGCGGCGAGGTCGTCGTCGTCATCGGGCCGTCCGGCTCGGGGAAGTCGACGCTGTGCCGGGCGATCAACCGCCTGGAGACCATCGACGCGGGCGAGATCGTCGTCGACGGGCGGCCGCTGCCCGCCGAAGGACGCGAACTGGCGGCCCTGCGGGCCGACGTGGGCATGGTCTTCCAGTCCTTCAACCTCTTCGCGCACAAGACCGTGCTCGACAACGTGACCCTCGGGCAGATCAAGGTCCGCAAGAAGGAGCGGAAGAAGGCCGAGGAGCGGGCCCGCTCCCTCCTCGACCGGGTCGGTGTCGCCTCGCAGGCGGACAAGTACCCGGCGCAGCTCTCCGGGGGCCAGCAGCAGCGCGTGGCGATCGCCCGCGCCCTCGCCATGGATCCGAAGGTGATGCTCTTCGACGAGCCGACGTCCGCACTCGACCCGGAGATGATCAACGAGGTCCTGGAGGTCATGCGTCAACTGGCGCGGGACGGGATGACGATGGTCGTCGTCACCCACGAGATGGGCTTCGCCCGCTCCGCCGCCAACCGCGTGGTCTTCATGGCCGACGGACGGATCGTCGAGGAGACGACCCCGGACGAGTTCTTCCACAACCCGCGCAGCGACCGCGCCAAGGACTTCCTCTCCAAGATCCTCCACCACTGACCTGCCAGCCCAGCCCCAGGGGTGATCCTCATGAACCCGCTCAGGACCAGCAGGGCCGTCGTGGCCGCCGCCGCGGCCGTCGTCCTCTCCGTCACCTCGACCGGACTCGCGAACGCCGCGGCCGGCGCGCCGCGGGACAGCGGCGACAACGGCAAGATCGTCGTCGGCATCAAGTTCGACCAGCCCGGCATCGGCCTGAAGACCCCCGACGGGAAGTACACCGGCTTCGACGTCGACGTGGCGACCTACGTCGCCAAGCAGCTGGGGCACGACCCGAAGGACATCGAGTGGAAGGAGGCCAAGAGCGCCGACCGCGAGACCCTGCTCCAGCGCGGTGACGTGGACTTCATCGCGGCCTCGTACTCGATCACCCCCAAGCGCGCCGAGAAGGTCGACTTCGCGGGTCCGTACCTGCTCGCCCACCAGGACGTCCTGATCCGGGCGGACGACGACTCGATCAAGAAGCCGTCCGACCTCAACAACAAGAAGCTCTGCTCGGTCACCGGCTCGACCTCTGCGCAGAACGTCAAGGACAAGATCGCCCCCAACGCCCAGCTCCAGCAGTACGGCGGCTACTCCGAGTGCCTGACCGGCCTGGAGAACGGGGTCATCGACGCCGTCACCACCGACGACGCGATCCTCGCCGGGTACGCCGCGCAGCCCGAGTTCAAGGGCAAGTTCAAGCTCGGCGGCTTCAAGATGAGCAACGAGAACTACGGCATCGGCGTCCAGAAGGGCAGCGACCTCAAGGCCAAGATCAACACGGCCCTGGAGAAGATGGTCGCCGACGGCTCGTGGCAGGCCGCAGTCGACAAGAACCTGGGCCCGTCCGGCTACCAGAACGAACCCGCCCCGAAGATCGGCGTCATCGTCCAGTGAGCCGGCCGCCGTGTTCGACTTCCTCCAGGGGTACGACCTGCTCGGAGCCTTCTGGGTGACGGTGCAGCTCACCGTCTACTCCGCGATCGGCTCCCTCGTCTGGGGGACGCTGCTGGCCGCGATGCGCGTCAGCCCCGTCCCCCTCATGCGGGGCTTCGGCACCGCCTACGTCAACATCGTCCGCAACATCCCCCTCACCGTCATCATCGTCTTCACCTCGCTCGGCCTCTTCCAGACCCTCGGGGTCAGCCTCGGCGCCGAACGGTTCACCACCATCAACTTCCGCCTCGCCGTCCTCGGCCTCACCGCCTACACCAGCGCCTTCGTCTGCGAGGCCCTGCGCTCCGGCATCAACACCGTCCCCCTCGGACAGGTCGAGGCCGCCCGCGCCATCGGCCTCAGCTTCCCCCAGGTGCTGCGCCTGATCGTGCTCCCGCAGGCCTTCCGCTCCGTCGTCGCACCGCTCGCCAACGTCCTCATCGCCCTCACCAAGAACACCACCGTCGCCGCCACCATCGGCGTCGCCGAAGCGGCCCTGCTGATGCGCGAGATGATCGAGAACGAGGCCCAGCTCCTCCTCATCTCCGCGATCTTCGCCGTCGGCTTCCTCTGCCTCACCCTGCCCACCGGGCTCCTCCTCGGCTGGGTGGCCAAGAAGGTGGCGGTGAAGCGGTGAAGGACAAGCCCACCGTCCTCTACGACGTCCCCGGCCCGCGCGCCCGGCGGCGCAACGTCCTCTGGAGCGTGCTGTTCCTGATCGGGCTCGCCGCCGTCGTGTGGTGGGTCGCCGCGAGCCTCGCCGACAAGAACCAGCTCGCATGGGCCAAGTGGGCGCCCTTCTTCACCGACGCCCGCGTCTGGGAGACGTACATCCTGCCCGCCCTCAAGAACACCGTCATCGCCGCGGCGCTCTCCATGGTCATCGCGCTGCCCCTCGGCGCGTTCCTCGGCATCCTCCGGCTCTCCGACCACATTGTCGTCCGCTCCGTCGCCGGCTCCGTCGTCGAGTTCTTCCGGGCCATCCCCGTCCTGATCCTCATGCTCTTCGCGGACGCCGCCTACTCCGAGTTCACCGACATCAGCCCGGACAACCGCCCCCTGTACGCCGTCGTCACCGGCCTCGTCCTCTACAACGCCTCCGTGCTCGCCGAGGTCGTCCGCGCCGGCATCCTCGCCCTCCCCACCGGCCAGACCGACGCGGCCAAGGCCATCGGCATGCGCAAGGGCCAGATCATGACCCACGTCCTCCTGCCGCAGGCCGTCACCGCCATGCTGCCCGCCCTCGTCAGCCAGCTCGTCGTCATCGTCAAGGACACCGCCCTCGGCGGCGCGATGCTCGGCTTCTCCGAACTCCTCGCCTCCGTCCGCCCGATGAGCGCCAACTACGGCGCCAACACGATCGCCTGCTTCACCGTCGTCGCCGTGATCTTCATCGCCCTCAACTTCGCGCTCACCACCTTCGCCTCCCGGCTCGAACGCCGGCTGCGGCGCGGCAAGAAAACCACCGGGGCGGTCGTCGGCGTCGAGGCCGTGGAGGAACTGGCGGCACCGGGCGAGCACCCGGACACGCGCCGAGGCCCATCCGGGTGATGCGGCCCGTCCGGGCCGTCCGCGTGTGCCGAAATAGCGTGCATGAACGCCACCAGGCCCGCGCCCGAGCCCCACGACGAACCGCGCCGCGAACGACCCACCCGCACCGACCGTCTCCTCGCCGCGCTCGGCGGCCTCGTCTCGGCGTACGTCTCCCTGGCCGTCGCGGACCTCGTCGCCCACTGGGTGCGCCCCGAGGCGAGCCCCGTCCCCGCCGTCGGCGGCGCCGTCGTCGACAGCACCCCGGCGCCCGTCAAGGAGTGGGCGATCCGCGCCTTCGGCGAGAACGACAAGACCGTCCTCCAGCTCGGCATCCTGCTCCTGCTCGCCCTCCTCGCCCTCGGGGTCGGGCTGCTCGCGCTGCGCCACCGCCTGCTCGGCGCGGCAGCCGTCGGGGCCTTCGGCGTCTTCGGGGCCGTCGCCGCCGTCACCCGCCCCGACTCCGGGTCCGTCACGGACGCCGTCCCCTCGCTCGTCGGAGCCGCGGCCGGGGCGCTCCTCCTGTACGCCCTGATCGGCCGGCTCCTCACCCCCTGGCCCGGGACCGCGCGGGCCGACCGGCGCGGATTCCTGATCGTCGCCGCCTCCACCGGCCTCGCCGCGACGGGCGCCGCCGCGATCGGCCGCGCCGTCGGCACCCCCGTACAGGAGAACGCCGCCGCCTCCCGCGCGGCCCTCGTCCTGCCCCGACCCGATTCCCCCGCACCGGGCGTGCCCGCCGGAGCCCGGCTCGACGTCCCCGGCCTCGGCCCCTTCATCACCCCGAACCGCGACTTCTACCGCGTCGACACCGCGCTCATCGTCCCCAAGGTCGACGCCGACCGCTGGCGGCTGCGCATCCACGGCAGCGGCGTCCGCGAGGAACGCACCCTCACCCTGCGGCAGCTCATGGCCCGGCCGACGGTCGAGCGGGACATCACCCTGTGCTGCGTCTCCAACGAGGTCGGCGGTCCACTCGTCGGCAACGCCCGCTGGCTCGGCGTCCCCCTCGCCCCCCTGCTCCGCGAGGCCGGCGTCCGCCCGCCCTCCGAGGGCGGTCCCGCCGACCAGCTGGTCGCCCGCTCCGTCGACGGCATGACCATCGGCACGCCCGTCGAAGCCGTCATGGACGGCCGCGACGCCCTCCTCGCCTTCGGGATGAACGGCGAACCCCTGCCCTTCACCCACGGCTTCCCCGTGCGCATGATCGTCCCCGGCCTCTACGGCTACGTCTCCGCCTGCAAGTGGATCGCGTCGATCGAACTCACCACCTTCGCCGCGTACGACGCCTACTGGGTCCCGCGCGGCTGGGCGGCGCAGGCCCCCGTCAAGACGCAGTCCCGCATCGACACCCCGCGCGACGGCGCCCACCCCGCCGCCGGC
This sequence comes from Streptomyces nymphaeiformis, assembly GCF_014203895.1. Classification (GTDB taxonomy): domain Bacteria; phylum Actinomycetota; class Actinomycetes; order Streptomycetales; family Streptomycetaceae; genus Streptomyces; species Streptomyces nymphaeiformis. The sequence continues at coordinate 64,184 of NZ_JACHJY010000002.1, forward strand.
ACCGTCATGGTCGCCGGGGTCGCCTGGGCCCAGCACCGGGGCATCCGCCGGGTCGAGGTACGGGTGGACGACGGCCCCTGGCAGGACGCCCGCCTCGCGGCGCAGGACGGCGTCGACACCTGGCGCCAGTGGGTCCACCCCTGGGCCGCCACCCCCGGCCGCCACACCCTCACCGTCCGCGCCACCGACGGCACCGGCACCACCCAGCCGGAACGGCGCACCGACACCATGCCCGACGGAGCACAGGGCTGGCACTCGATCGACGTCACCGTCGGAAGGGCGTGACCCCCGGCCGGTGGACCCTCAGAACCAGTGCAGACAGTGCGGGGCGCGCTCCCCGCGGAACAGGGCGTCGGCGAGCGCGGCCGCGCCCGGCCGGTGGGCCCGGACGTGCCCGGCGCGCACGAGGGTGCTCGGGGCGGTGCCGCCGAGGTAGACCGAGCCCAGGTCCCGCACGTCCAGGGACAGATCGGGCTCCCGGTCCGTCGGGACGCACTCGGCCTTGCCGCCCCGGACGGTCAGCAGGTACCGGCCGCGCCCCCCGAGGAACGGGTCGTCGACATCGAGGACGAGCTCGCCGTCCGCGGACCAGCCGCGCGCGGTCAGCGCGCCCGGCACGTCGAGCAGCCGCACCCAGAGCCAGTCGGTGGGGTTGACCACCTCGCCGGCGCGGAAGTCCGCGAGCTGCCAGCGCAGCGGGTGCCCGGGCGGGACGTGCTTGAACACGACCTTCTCGACCAGGTCGTGTTCGAGCACGAACCGGGCCAGGGCCGTGAACACGGCGTCGTCGCCGGCGATCGTCTCGTCCACGGTCAGGGTGCGGTCGTCGCCGACCGTGTAACTGGCGTACCCGTCCGGGATCCCGTCGGCGTCCCGGTGGACCGCCACGTACCGCGCTGCCGGAGCGATCGGGGGCTGCCCCGCCCGCAGACCCCACCAGCGGTGCGGCCGGGACAGCGCGCCGGGCTGCGCGCGGCGGTACCGGTCGTAGACCTCTTCGAGGACCTCGGCGCAGTCGGCACGGCGCAGCACCTCGACCGAGCCCGCGTCGGCCGTGTCCGTCGCGTCCGTCGCGCCCGTGGTCCCGAGCGCCCGGGGGAGGGCGAGCGCGGCCCGCCGGCGCGGTACCGTCAGCCGCTGCGTGTACGTCGCCGGGCCGTAGCCGAACCTGCCGTAGATCGTGGCCTCGGAGGCGAGCAGCACGGAGAGGAAGTCCCCCCGGGCCCGCAGCTCGGTGAGCTGCCGCCGCATCATCGCGCTCAGCACGCCCCGGCGCCGGTGCGAGGGCAGCACGCCGACGGCGGTCACCCCGCCGACCGGGACGAGGACCTCACCGGGCAGCGTGAGCTCGAAGGAGTACGAAGCGGTCGTGCCGACGGGCCGCCCGTCGTCCGCCAGGGCGAACAGGCCGCGGTCCATCTCGAGCGCCGACCACCAGACCCCGCCGCCGTCCTCGGCCGGCGTGTCCGGGAAGAGCCCGAAGGCGGTGTGCATCGTGTCGACGAAGAGACCGCGGTCCTGCTCGGTCGTGGGACGAATCTCCATCGGTACTGCCGCCTCTCCGGAACACCGGCACCACCGTTCGTGACGCCCCGCACAGTGCAGCCGCGCCCTGTGGCAGGGTCAAACGAATTTCCCGCTCCGGAAACGGAGAGGGGCGGCCCGGCGAGTCCGTTCCGCCGGGTCCGGAGCGGAGGACGGCAGCGTGGCGGGCGGCACCCGCCGGGTCTGGAGCGGAGATCGGCAGCGTGACGGGCGGCGTCCGCCGGGTCCGGAGCGGAGATCGGCACCGTAACGAACCGGCTCCGCAGGTCCGTTCGAGGCCGGCATGAGGGAGACTGCTCCCGTGCGTGGACATCTGCCGGACGAGAACCCCGGTTTCGTGGGACGCCGCACGGAACTGGAGCGCATATCCGCCGCGTTGGCGGAGCACCGCCTCGTCACCGTGACCGGCGTCGGGGGCGTGGGGAAGACCCGGCTCGCGCTGCGCGCCGCGCACCTCGCCGCCGACGCCCACCCGGACGGCGCCTGGTGGACCGACCTCGGCCAGCTCGACGGCGACCGGCTCCTCGTCGCCCTCGTCGCCGACTCCGTCGACCTCGCCGACCACACCCCCGGCATGGCCACCACCGGACTCTGCCACCGGCTCGCCGACGACCGGCTGCTCCTCGTCCTCGACTCCTGCGAGCACCTCGCCGAATCCTGCGCCCGGCTCGTCACCGAACTCCTCGCCGCCGCCCCCGGACTCACCGTCCTCGCCACCAGCCGCCGCCCCCTCGGCGTCCCGGGGGAGCGGGTCGTCGCCCTCGACCCGCTGCCGCCCGCCGGACGCGACGCCCTGGAGCTGCTCCGCCGGGCCGCCGGGGAGGACTTCCCCGCCGCCGGGCCCGCCGGCGAGATCTGCGTACGCCTGGAGGGCATCCCGCTCGCCCTGGAACTCGCCGCCGCGCAGATCCGCCTCCAGGGCGCCGAAGCCGTCCGCGACCAGCTCGGCACCCGCCTCGACAGCCCGCCGGGAGCCCGCTTCGACCTGCTGGCCCACACCGAGCGGGTCTGGCCCAGCCGCCACCAGACCCTGGGCGCCGCCATCGGCTGGAGCCACGAGCTCGGCACCCCTCTCGAACGCCTCCTCTGGGCCCGGCTCTCCGTCTTCCGCGGGCCCTTCGACCTCGCCTCCGCGACCGCCGTCTGCGCCGGCGGACCCCTGGACCGCGCCACTTTGCCCGGCGCGCTCGACGGGCTCGTCCGCTCCTCCGTCGTCCGCCCGCCCGACACCGCCGGCCGGCACCGCATGCTCGACACGATCCGCGCGTACGGGGCGACCTGGCTGGAACGGACCGGCGAGACCGCGGCGGTCGCCGACCGGCACGCCGCCCACTTCCGGGCCTTGGCCCGCCGCGCCGAGACCGAATGGCACGGCGCCCGCCAGCTCCACTGGTACCGCACCGTCGACGCGCACCACACCGACCTGCGCACCGCCCTGGACCGGCTGCTGCGCACCGACCCCGACGCCGCCCTCGACCTCGTCGGCTCCGTCGCCTTCGCCTGGTCCTGCCGAGGCCGCCTCCGCGAGGCCCGCGACGGCCTCGAACAGGCCCTCCTCCTCAGCGAGGCCCGCGGCCGCACCCGGGCCCGCGCGCTGTGGGCCCTCGGCGTCACCCTGGTCCTCCAGGGCGAGTCCGGCCCCGCGCAGGAGATCAGCGAGCGCTGCGCCCGCGAGGCCAGACACACGGAGCACGCCGAGCACTCGTCGTACGAGAAGACCGAGGGGCCCGGCGACCTCACCCTCGACGCCGCCGCCCTCGCCGGGCTCCTCGCCCTGACCACCGGCCGTCCGATGGCCGCGTACGTCGTCGTGGGCCACGTCCTCGACGCCGCCCCCGGCGGTCCCGCCGACTCCGCCGCCCGGCTCCGCTGCCACCTCGTCCGGGTCTTCGCCCTCACCGGCCTCGGCCGCCTCGCCGAGGCCCGGGAGCGGGCGCTGCGGCTGCGGGCCCTGTGCGAGGAGCTCGACGAGCACTGGACCCGCACCGCCCTGGAGTACCAGCTCGCCCTCACCGGCCTCCTGGAGGGCGACCCGGCGGCCGCCTCCGGACACGCCCGCGCCATGCTCGAAGGCACCAGGAGCCTGGGCGCCAGCCTCGGCGTCGCCCTGGGCCTGGACGTCCTCGCGACCGCCCTCGCGGCCGCCGGCGACGGCGAGCGCGCGGCTGACGTGAGCGGCACGGGCGAGGCGTACTGGCGCTCCACCGGCCAGCCCCGGCGCGGCCTGATCGGCCTGCGGGCGCTCCGCGAGAAGTACGCCGACACGGCCCGCGCGACCATCGGCGAACCGGTCTACGAGGAGATCTTCGGCCGCGCCCTCACCGGCCCCCCACAGGACGGCCTCGACCGTGCCCTGCGCGGCCGCCGCCAGGAGTAGGGCCTGTCCGGCGGATCACGGCCGGGGCCGCGGCGTCTGGCACGGCACCTCGCGGCGTTGCCGAAACGCCCGAGTAGCTCCGCCATCAGGGCGCTCCGGCGCCTTGCGAGGCGTCCCCTCGGCCCTGGCGGGCCTGGGAGACCCCCTGCACCAGACGCCGCCGCCCATCCGACCCTGATCCGCCGGACAGACCCTGGGCCCCCTGCCGCCCCCGGCCCGACATGCCCCGCCCCCCGCCCCGGCGCACCATGAGGGCATGGACGGATCCCTGAGCGGTCTGGGTGACATCAGCACACCGGGGCGCGTGGCCGGGCCCGAGGAGGGCGTCACCGCGCAGGAGCTCGCCCTCGCCGCCCGGAACCACGGACTGCCCCTCGAAGCCCTGCGGTACGACGTCACCCCGCCCGGCCTCCACTACGTCCTCGTCCACTACGACATCCCCGCCACCGACGCGGACGGCTGGCGGCTCACCGTCGGCGGCCGGGTCCTGCGGACGCTCGACCTGGACCTGGCGGAGCTCCGCGCCCGGCCCGCCGTCACCCGCCGGGTGACCCTGGAGTGCGCCGGGAACGGCCGCGCCCGGCTCACCCCCCGCCCGGTCAGCCAGCCCTGGCTGGTCGAGGCGGTCGGGACCGCCGACTGGACCGGCGTCCCGCTCGCCGACCTCCTCGCGGAGGCGGGCACCGCCGAGGACGCGGCCGAGGCGGTCTTCACCGGCGCCGACCACGGCGTCGAGCGCGGCGTCGAGCAGGACTACCGCCGCAGCCTGCCCCTGGCCACGGCCGCCGACCCCGCCCGGGACGTCCTCGTCGCGTACGCGATGAACGGCGCGCCCCTGCCGCCGCAGCACGGCAGCCCGCTCCGGCTCGTCGTCCCCGGCTGGTACGGCATGGCGCACGTGAAGTGGCTCCACGACATCACGCTCACCGACACCCCGTACACCGGCTTCCAGCAGAGCGTCGCCTACCGCCTGCGCCGGGACGCCGAGGAACCGGGGGAGCCCGTCACGCTCATCGCGCCCCGGGCCCTGATGGTGCCCCCGGGCTTCCCCGACTTCATGTCCCGCACCCGCGTCGTCCGCCCGGGCGCCGTGCCGCTCACCGGGCGCGCCTGGTCCGGGCACGGCCCGGTGACCCGCGTCGAGGTCAGCGAGGACGGCGGCGCGGCCTGGACCGACGCCGAGATCGCACGGGACCCCGCGCACCCCTGGGCCTGGTCCGCCTGGCGCACCACCTGGACCGCGACGCCGGGACTGCGCCACCTGACCGTCCGGGCCACCGACGCCGCCGGGAACGTCCAGCCGCTGGACCCGCCCTGGAACCGCGGCGGCTTCGCCAACAACCTCGTCCAGCGGGTCGAGGTGCTGTGCACCCCGGAGGCGTCCGGAGCCCGGTCGGCGGGCGCGTAGAGTCGACCCCGGTGCACCCCCGTACCAGCGGGTACACCGCCGACCGACCCTGACGAGGAGACCTCCGTGACCGACCCGGCGTCCACCGCCCTCCAGCTGCAGATCGCCCGGGACCTCCAGGTCGCCGAGACCTTCGACCCGAAGGCGGAGATCGAGCGCCGGGTGGCCTTCCTCACCGAGCGGCTCACCTCCACCGGGCTGCGCTCCCTCGTCCTCGGCATCAGCGGGGGCGTCGACTCCACGACCGCCGGCCGGCTCTGCCAGCTCGCCGTGGAGCGGGCCCGCGCCGCCGGCCACGACGCCACCTTCTACGCGATGCGCCTGCCGTACGGCGTCCAGGCCGACGAGCACGACGCGCAGACCGCCCTCGGCTTCATCCGCGCCGACCGGGTCCTCACCGTGGACGTCAAGGCGGCCAGTGACGCGGCCCTGGAGGCCTCCCTCGCCGGCGGCGTCACCTTCCGCGACGCCCACCACCAGGACTTCGTGCACGGCAACATCAAGGCCCGGCAGCGGATGATCGCCCAGTACGCGGTCGCCGGCGCCCACGACGGACTCGTCGTCGGCACCGACCACGCCGCCGAGGCCGTCTCCGGCTTCTTCACCAAGTTCGGCGACGGCGCCGCCGACGTCGTCCCGCTGACCGGCCTCACCAAGCGCCGCGTCCGCGCGATCGCCGACGAGCTGGGCGCCCCGGCCGAGCTGGTGTGGAAGACCCCCACGGCCGACCTGGAGACCCTCGACCCGGGCAAGGCCGACGAGGACGCGCTCGGCGTCACCTACGACGACATCGACGACTTCCTGGAGGGCAAGCCGGTCGCGGAGGCCGCCTACGCCACGATCGTCCGCCGCTACGAGCTCACCGAGCACAAGCGGCAGCTGCCGATCGCTCCCTGAGCGGACGGCGCGGCGGAGTCGGAGGATCCTGGAAGGGGCGCCTGGTGCGTCAGGCCCCCGGAAGGGAGCACGTCATGTTCGGCGAGTCCACGGCGTACAGCTGCTTCTCGGTCGACGACCTCGACGCCGCGCGCCGCTTCTACGGCGACGTCCTCGGCCTGCGGGTGGAGGACACCGGCCCCGAGGGGATGCGGATGCTCAACCTCACCCTGCCGGGCGGGGCGCGGGTCTTCGTCTATCCCAAGGAGAACCACACCCCCGCCACCTTCACGATCCTCAACTTCGAGGTCGACGACGTGGACCGGGCCGTCGACGAGCTGACGGGGCGCGGAGTGACGTTCGAACGCTACGAGGGCTTCGAGGCCGACGAGAAGGGCATCGTGCGCGACGGACACGGCCCCGCCATCGCCTGGTTCACCGATCCGGCCGGCAACGTCATCGCGGTCCTCTCGAACGGCTGACGCGGCACCACGAAAGGCCTCGTCCCGCGCCGCCCCCCGCCCCCGCCGTGTGATCCAATCTCCTCGCGGGGGCGTACGAACAGGAGCAGCGTTGACCACCTACCGCCAGCCGGGTCTCGTCCTCACCGACCACCGCTTCCCCGTCCCCCTCGACCACGCCCGTCCCGACGGCGAGCGCATCGAGGTCTTCGGCCGTGAGGTCGTCGCGAGCGACAGGGCCCGCTCCGGCCAGGAGGAGCTGCCCTGGCTGGTCTACCTGGAGGGCGGCCCCGGCTTCGGCGCCCGCCGCTTCATCGGCCCGCAGGCCTGGCTCGGCCGCGCCGTGCGGGAGTTCCGCGTCCTCCTCCTCGACCAGCGCGGCACCGGCCGCTCCACCCCGGCCAACCGCCAGACCCTGCCGCTGCGCGGCGGCCCGGCCGAGCAGGCGGACTACCTGGCCCACTTCCGCGCCGACTCCATCGTCAAGGACTGCGAGCTGATCCGGCGCCGGCTCACCGGCGGCGCCCCCTGGACCGTCCTCGGCCAGAGCTTCGGCGGCTTCTGCGCCACCCACTACCTCTCCACCGCCCCCGAAGGCCTGGACACCGTCCTCGTCACCGGCGGCCTGCCCTCCCTGGACGCCACCGCCGACGAGGTCTACCGCGCCGCCTACCCCCGCGTCCTGCGGAAGAACGAGGCCCACTTCGCCCGCCACCCCCAGGACGCCGAACGGGCCCGCGCCATCGCCGCCCACCTCCTCGACCACGAGGTCACCCTCCCCGGCGGCGGGCTCCTCACCGTCGAGGCCTTCCAGTCCCTCGGCATCCTCCTCGGCTCCGGCGAGGGCACCCACCAGCTCCACCTGCTCCTGGAGGGCGCCTTCGTGCCCACCCCGGGCGGACCCGCGCTCTCCGACACGTTCCTCGAACAGGTCCAGGCCCACCTCTCGTACGCCGGACACCCGCTCTACGCCGTACTCCACGAGGCCATCTACGCCCAGGGCCGGGGCCCCACCGACTGGGCCGCCGAGCGGGTCCGCGCCGAGCACCCCGAGTTCGACGCCCGCACGGCCCTCGCCGAGGGCGCGCCGCTGCTCTTCACCGGCGAGACCGTCCACCCCTGGCACTTCACCACCGACCCCGCCCTGCGCCCGCTCCGCGAGACCGCCGAACTGCTCGCCGCGCGCACCGACTGGACCCCGCTGTACGACCGCGAGCGCCTCGCCGCCAACGAGGTCCCGGTCGCGGCCGCCGTCTACCACGACGACATGTACGTGGACACCGCCCACTCCCTGGAGACCGCGCGCGCCGTACGCGGCCTGCGGACCTGGGTGACCGACGAGTTCGAGCACGACGGGGTGCGGGCCGGCGGACCGCGCGTCCTCGACCGGCTCCTCTCCCTCGCGCGGGGAGAGATCTGAGGACACAGGTCATAGGATTCGCCGCGCAATCGATCAGCAATGACACCGGGGCACGCGCCCCGGCCTGCGCGAAGGGGCCCGGATGGCGGCACACGAGACACCGGCCTCCGGCCGGGAGCTGAAGTTCCGGGCCCTCATGGCGGAGCTGCGGCGCGGCATCCTCGACGGCACCTGGCCCCCCGGCAGCAAGCTCCCCACCGAGCGGGCCCTCGCCACCGAGACCGGCCTGTCCGTCACCACCGTCCGCCGCGCCTACGAGGACCTGGTGGCCCTGGGGCTCGTCGAACGGCGCCAGGGGGCGGGCACCTTCTCCGCCCACCGGCCCGAGCGGGACCGGGCCGACCGCCGGATCGTCGGCGTCCTCGTGCCCGACACCACCTTCTACTACCCGCGCGTCCTCCAGGGCATCGAGAAGGAACTCGCGGCGGCCGGCGCCCGGCTCGTGCTCGCCTGCTCGCACTACGACCCCGACGAGGAGGACGCCGCCGTCGAACGGCTCCTCTCCGCCGGGGTCCACGGACTGCTCCTCGTCCCCAGCCTGCACACCGCGACCGACCCGGGACGGCGCGCCGAGGAGCTCCTCGCCCTGCCCGTCCCCGCCGTCCTCGTCGAGCGCCGGCTCGCCGCCCACGGACCCGGCGACCCCACCGAGCACGTGTGCACCGACCACGAAGGCGGCGCCTACGACGCCGTGCGGCATCTGCGGGCCCTCGGCCACGAGCGGCTCGGGCTCGTCGCCCGCACCGACGCGCCCACCACCGCGCCCATCGAGTCCGGCTTCGCCCGCGCGCTCGATGACCTCGGACTGCCCGCCGCCCCCGCGTACGAGCGGGACGTGATGGCCCGCTGGGACACGGACCGCGCCGACCGGGCGCTCGCCGCGCTGCGCGCAGCCGGTGTCACCGGCGCGCTCTGCTTCGGCGACCGGGAGGCCGCCCTGATGCTCGGGGCGGCCCGCCGCGCCGGGGTTCGGGTGCCCGAGGACCTGGCCCTGATCAGCTACGACAACGAGTTCGCCGATGTCGCGGAGACCCCGCTGACGGCCGTCTCGCCGCCCAAGTACCAGCTCGGCCGCCTCGCCGCGCAGATCCTGCTCCGACGGCTCGCCGAGGGGGACGCGGCCCCGCTCCACCAGGTGCAGCTGCGACCGCGCCTCGTGGTCCGGGCCTCCTGCGGCGGGCGGGCCCGGGGAGCCGTGTGAAAAGTCCAAGCAATGAGCACGAATTGCTCATGGTGTGCTCTGCTCCCACGCGGATACAACTCGGTCCGGACCCGCGAGGGCCCCTGTGAGGAGAGGACCCGGACCATGAGCACCCGGATGACGAGCACCCACGTCGGCGCGGAGATCGCCGGCCAGCCCGACTGCTGGCGCCGCGCCGCCGAGACCGCCGACCGCGACGCCGCCCTGCTGCCCGCCCGGGGCGAGCGCGTCGCGGTCGTCGGCTGCGGCACCTCGTACTTCATCGCCCGCGCCTACGCGGCCCTGCGGGAGTCCCTCGGCGCGGGCGAGACCGACGCGTTCCCCGCCTCCGACGCGACCCCGCTCGGCCGCGGCTACGACCGGATCGTCGCCCTCACCCGCTCCGGCATCACCACGGAGGTCGTGGACCTGCTCGCCCGCGCCGCCGGCCGCGTCCCGACGCTCGTCGTCACCGGCGTCCCCGACAGCCCCGCCGGGCGGCTCGCCGACCGGATCGTCGACCTCGGCTTCGCCGACGAACGCTCCGTCGTCCAGACCCGGTTCGCCACCACCGCCCTCCAACTCCTGCGCGCAGGGCTCGGGGTGGACCTCGGGCCCGCGATCGCCGACGCCGAACTCGTCCTGTACGAGCAGCTGCCCGCCGCCTGGGAGCGGCGCGGCCAGTTCACCTTCCTCGGCACCGGCTGGACCGTCGGGCTCGCCGACGAGGCGGCGCTGAAGCTCCGCGAAGTGGCCCGCGCCTGGACGGAGTCGTACGCGGCGATGGAGTACCGCCACGGCCCGATCAGCATCAGCGACCGTTCGAGCCTGGTCTGCTGCATCGGCCCGGAGCCGTCCGGCCTCCGCGACGAGGTGGACTCCACGGGCGCGCTGTTCGCCGCCGACGCGATCGACCCGGTCGCGGCCCTCGTCCGCGTCCAGCGGCTCGCGGTCGCCCTCGCGGACCGGCGCGGCCTCAACCCCGACCGCCCGCGCCACATCTCACGCTCGGTCATCCTGGCCGGAGCGTTCCGCCCCACGGCGTCGGACGCCGCCCGTATCCTGCGCTCATGATCGACGACGAGAACCTCCTGGAGATGCCCGGCGACTGGCAGCGCGCGCTGTGCGTCGTCGCCCACCCCGACGACCTGGAGTACGGCTGCGCGGCCGCGATCGCCGCCTGGACGGACGAGGGGAAGGAGGTCGCGTACGTCCTCGCGACCCGCGGCGAGGCCGGCATCGACACCCTCGCCCCCGATGTCTGCGGCCCGCTCCGCGAGCAGGAGCAGCGGGACAGCGCCGCGGTCGTCGGCGTGGACACGGTCGAGTTCCTCGACCACCGCGACGGCGTGATCGAGTACGGGCTCGACCTGCGCCGTGACATCGCGGCCGCGATCCGGCGCCACCGCCCGGAACTCGTGATCACCCTCAACCACCGCGACACCTGGGGCGGGGGCCCCGGCGCCCCCTGGAACACCCCCGACCACCTGGCCGTCGGCCGCGCCACCCTCGACGCGGCGGCGGACGCGGGCAACCGCTGGATCTTCCCCGAACTGACCGAGGAGCAGGGCCTCGCCCCCTGGAACGGCGTCCGCTGGGTGGCGGTGGCCGCCTCCAGCACCCCGACCCACGCGGCCGACGCGACCCCCGGCCTGGACCGCGCGATCCGCTCCCTCCTCTGCCACCGCGCCTACATCGAGGCCCTGACGGACGAGGACCCGGAGGCCTACGTCCGCGACTTCCTCACCACGGCGACGTCCCGAGCCTCCACCCGCTTCGGCGACCGCCCGGCGGTGACGTTCGAACTCTTCGGCAGGTAGGGTCGGTCGGGGTCGCGGGCACCACGGGGGGTGGAGCTGATGGCGTACGAGGCGCAGCTGTCGATCCGCCGAAGGGCGGTCCGGGGCGCGGTCGGCGGTGGGATCACGGGAGCGGTCGCGCCGGTGGCCGCGACGGTCGCCTACTTCCCGTACGGGCTGGTCGAGCTGCTGGGGCGGTACGCGTGGGCGTGGGGCCTCGGCGGTCTGGTCGTACTGGCCTGCGGCGTCCTCGGCACCTGGTCCGGCGCCCGGATCGGACGGGTGAACGGCGTCCGCGAGGTGGCCCTCGAACGGGGGGAGACCGTGCTGAGCGCTTACGCCGTCCGTCCTCCCCTGGTGGACGGACGGCCGTCCAAGCCGACGGACGCCCACCGTTTCGAGCTGCGCGTGACCAGCCGGGGCCTCCAGCTGTGGGACGGGTCCGACCGGCTCTGGAGCCATCCCTGGTCCGAGGTCCGCCTGACGACGGCTGACGGCGGCCTGCTCCTCGTCCACCACGGGGACCGGACGATCGCGGAGCTGTGGCCGGTGCCCGAGACGATCGGCTGGGATGCCGTGCTGCTCGGCGCCCAGCGGCTGCGCGCCCGCAGCCGCTGAGGCGAGCGCCGGCCGGTCACATCCTCGGCGAGGGCTTCAGGACCGCGAAGATCGCGCCGAAGGGGTCCGCGAGCCAGGCGATGCGGCCGACGTCGGGGATGTCGGCGGCGGGCATCAGGACCTGGCCGCCGTTGCCCTGGACCGAGCGGGAGGTCGCGTCGGCGTCCTCGACCGCGAAGTACGGGACCCAGGACGGCTTCATCCCTTCCTGGGCCTCCGCCGTGCCGCCGAAGGAGGCGTCCTCCTGGTCGCCCTCGGCGGTGGAGATGACGCGGTAGGTCATGCCGGGGGCGTCCATCTCGGCCCAGCGCCAGTCGAACAGGGACTTGTAGTAGGCGAGCGTGGACTCCGGGTCGGGGACGTGGAGTTCGGCCCAGATGAGGGTGTTGGGGGAGGAGGTCTTCTCCAGGCCCTGCACCGTCCCCGGCTGCCAGACGGCGAACTCGGCGCCCGCCGGGTCGGTGAGGTTGGCCATGCGGCCCGCGTCCATGACGTCGAAGGCCTCCGTGCGCGTGGTGCCGCCCGCGGCCTCCGAGGCTTTCTGGGTGGCGCTCGCGTCCGGGGTCTGGAAGTAGACCGTCCACGCGCTGTGCGCGCCCTCGTCGAGCGGCCCGAGCGCGGCGACCGTGGCGCCGTCCTGCTGGAAGAAGCCGTAGCCGCCGGAGTCCGGACCCGCCGACCGGAAGTCCCAGCCGAAGACGGCGCCGTAGAACGCGGCGGCGGCCTCCGTGTCGGGGCTGCCGAGGTCGAGCCAGTTGGGAGAGCCCTTGGTGAACTGCGTACCGAGCATGGAGGTGTCCCGTCCTTATGTCGTACGTGGCCGAATGTGGTCACCATGGCCGATCCTCACCCTTGAGCCCACGCGGCGCAGCCCCAATCGCCCTCTTTCATCCGGCCGGCCGACGGGCCGCCTCCTCCTCCAGATCCACGAGCAGCAGCTCGTTGCTGATCGCCACGCCCGCCCGGTAACCCCGGCTCACCGCGTCGACCACCTGCTCCTGCGGGCCCGTCACGTTCCCGGCCGCCCAGACGCCGGGCACGCTCGTCCGGCCGGTCTCGTCGACCGCGACGAACTCCCCGAACGGCGTCTCGCGCAGCTCCGCGCCCAATTCCCTCAGCACCCCGTCCCGCGCCGCGAGGCGCCGCGCCCCCACGAAGACCACCGCGCGCGGCACGAACCGCCCGTCGGCGAGCCGTACGCCGGTCAGCCGGTCGTCCTCGACGGCGAGCCCGGCGACCTCCCCGGCCACGACCTCGACCCCGGCCGCGTCGAGCAGCGCCGCGTCCCGGGCGGAGGGCTCGCCGGCCGTGTGGAGGAAGAGCGTCACGTCCTCGGACCAGCGCGAGACCATCAGCGCCTGGTGCGCGGGCATCGCCGGGTGGGCGATCACCCCGAACGGCAGGTCGCGGACCTCCCAGCCGTGGCAGTAGGGACAGTGCAGCACGTCCCTGCCCCAGCGCTCGGCCACCCCGTCGATCTCCGGCAGCTCGTCGACGAGCCCGGTCGTCACCACCAGGCGCCGTGCACGCACACGCGTGCCGTCCGCCAGGGACACCAGGAAGCCGTCGCCGTCCCGTGCCGCGCCGGTCACCCTGCCGTCCCGTACGCCCACGCCGTACGCCGCGAGCTCGCGCCGGCCGGTCGCCAGGTAGTCGGCGGGGCTCATGCCGTTCCGGGAGAGGACCCCCTGCATGTGGGCGGCCGGGGCGTTGCGGGGTTCGCCCGCGTCGACGACCAGGGTGCGCAGCCGCGAGCGGCCCATGATCAGTGCCGCGCTGAGCCCGGCCGCGCCACCGCCGATCACCAGCGCGTCGTACGTGTGGTCCGTCTGTGCGTTCATGCGTCGAGACTCGGTCGAAGCCGGCCGTGACCGCAAGAAATCTTGCCGGTTCTGCAAGACTGGCGCCATGACCGAAGACGACCGCATCGACGCCGTGCTGACCGAGGTCGGCCCCCGGCTCCGCCGGGTGCGCCGTGACCGGGGGGTGACCCTCGCCGAGCTCTCCGCCGCCACGGGGATCTCCGTGAGCACCCTCTCCCGGCTGGAGTCCGGGCAGCGCAAGCCCAGCCTCGAACTGCTCCTGCCGCTCGCCCGCGCCCACCAGGTCCCCCTGGACGAGCTGGTCGGCGCCCCGCCGGTGGGCGACCCCCGGGTCAGGGCGAAGCCCATCGTGCGCCACGGCCGGACGATGTACCCGCTGACCCGGCAGCCCGGCGGGCTCCAGGCGTACAAGGTGATCCAGGAGAAGCCGTACGAGAACCCGGAGCCCCGGGTGCACGAGGGGTACGAATGGCTGTACGTGCTCTCCGGGAGGCTCCGGCTCGTCCTGGGCGAGCACGACGTCGTCCTGACCGCCGGCGAGGCCGCCGAGTTCGACACGCGCGTCCCGCACTGGTTCGGGCCGACGGACGAGGGGCCGGTGGAGTTCCTGAGCCTGTTCGGGCCGCAGGGGGAGCGCATGCACGTCAGGGCGCGCCCCAAGAAGTCCGGCTGAACCGTTCCCCCAGGGCAAGCGACCGCTTAGTATGCCACCGACCGCTCGGTACGGAGGAGGCATTCCGGATGCAGGCATGGCGTGTGTACGAGAACGGCGAACCGGGCGCGGTGATGCGCCGCGAGGAGGTGGAACCGCCCACGCCCGGCGAAGGCCAGGTCCTCCTCCGCGTCCGCGCCGCGAACGTCAACTTCCCCGACGCGCTGCTCTGCCGCGGCCACTACCAGGTGCGGCCCCCGCTGCCCTTCACCCCCGGCGTCGAGGTCTGCGCCGAGACCGAGGACGGGCGCCGGGTCATCACCACCGCGGCCCTCCCGCACGGCGGCTTCGCCGAGTACACCCTCGCCGACGCCGCCGGGCTCCTGCCCGCCCCGGACGCGCTCGACGACGCCGAGGCCGCCGCCCTGCACATCGGCTACCAGACCGGCTGGTTCGGCCTGCACCGCCGCGCCGCCCTGAAGGAGGGCGAGACCCTCCTCGTCCACGCGGCGGCGGGCGGCGTCGGCAGCGCCGCCGTCCAGCTCGGCAAGGCGGCCGGCGCCACCGTCATCGGCGTCGTCGGCGGACCCGAGAAGGCGGCCGTCGCCCGCGCCCTCGGCTGCGACCTGGTGATCGACCGCCGCTCCGAGGACGTCGTCGCCGCCGTCAAGGCCGCCACCGGCGGCCGTGGCGCGGACGTGATCTACGACCCGGTCGGCGGCGAGGCCTACCAGCAGTCCGCCAAGTGCGTCGCCTTCGAGGGCCGGATCGTGATCGTCGGCTTCGCGAGCGGCACCGTCCCCGCCCCCGCCCTGAACCACGCCCTGGTGAAGAACTACTCGATCCTCGGCCTCCACTGGGGCCTGTACGCGGCGAAGGACCCGGCCTCGATCGCCCGCTGCCACGAGACCCTGACCGGCTACGCCGCCAAGGGGCTCATCAAGCCGCTCATCGGCGAGCGCGTCCCCTTCGCCCGTGCGGCCGACGCCGTCCAGCGCGTCGCCGACGGCACCACCACCGGCCGGCTGGTCGTCCTCCCGGAAGGAGCCCACGCATGACCGACGCCGAGGAACTCCGCACCCGCACAAGGCGGTTGCTCACCGAGCACCCGCCGGCCACGACCGACCGCACCGACTTCCTCAAGGCCCGCTTCGACGCCGGACTCGCCTGGGTGCACTACCCGGTCGGCCTCGGCGGACTCGACGCGCCCCGCGCCCTCCAGGCCGTCGTCGACGCCGAACTCGCCGCCGCGGGCGCCCCCGACAACGACCCGCGCCGGATCGGCATCGGTCTCGGCATGGCCGCCCCCACCCTCCTCGCGTACGGCTCCGAAGAGGTCAAGTCCCGCTTCCTGCGGCCCCTCTGGGTCGGCGAGGAGGTCTGGTGCCAGCTCTTCAGCGAGCCCGGAGCGGGCTCCGACCTCGCCGCCCTCGGCACCCGTGCCGTACGGGACGGCGAGGACTGGGTGATCGACGGGCAGAAGGTGTGGACCTCCAGCGCGCACCTCGCCCGCTGGGCCATCCTCATCGCCCGCACCGACCCGGAGGCGCCCAAGCACCGGGGCATCACCTACTTCGTCTGCGACATGACCGACCCCGGCGTGGAGGTCAGGCCGCTGCGCCAGATCACCGGCGAGGCCGAGTTCAACGAGGTCTTCCTCACCGGCGTCCGCATCCCCGACGCCCACCGCCTCGGCGAGGTCGGCGACGGCTGGCGGGTCGCCCAGACCACCCTCATGAACGAGCGGGTCTCCATCGGCGGCGCCCGCATCCCCCGCGAGGGCGGCATGATCGGGAAGCTCGCCGCGACCTGGCGCGAGCGCCCCGAGCTGCGCACCCACGACCTGCACCGCCGCCTCCTCGACCTCTGGGTCGACGCCGAGGTCGCCCGGCTCACCGGCGAGCGCCTCCGCCAGCAGCTCGTCGCCGGACAGCCCGGCCCCGAGGGCAGCGCCATGAAGCTCGGCTTCGCCCGGCTCAACCAGGCCATCAGCGGCCTGGAGGTCGAACTGCTCGGCGACGAGGGCCTGTTGTACGGGGAGTGGGAGATGCGCCGCCCCGAACTCGTCGACTTCACCGGCCGGGACGCCGGATACAGGTATCTGCGCTCCAAGGGCAACTCGATCGAGGGCGGGACCAGCGAGGTGCTCCTCAACATCGTCGCCGAGCGGGTCCTCGGACTGCCCTCGGAGCCCCGCAACGACAAGGACGTCGCCTGGAAGGACCTGACCCGATGACAGCGCAGACCGATCTGCTGTACTCCGAGACCGAGGACGACCTGCGGGCGGCCGTCCGCGCGCTGCTCGCCGACCGGGCCGGCCACCAGACCCTCCTCGACCGGATCGAGACGGACAGCCCCTACGTCCCCGGCCTCTGGAAGTCCCTCGCCGGCGACATCGGCGCCGCGGGGCTCCTCGTGCCCGAGGCCCTCGGCGGCCAGGGCGCGACCCACCGCGAGGCCGCCGTGGTCCTGGAGGAGCTCGGCCGGGCGGTGACGCCGCTGCCGTACCTCACGGGCGCGGTGGTCGCCACGGAGACGCTGCTCGCCCTCGCGGGGGAGGGCGGCCCGGCGGTGGAGCTGCTCGCCGCACTCGCCTCCGGCGAGCGCGTCGCGGTCCTCGCGGTGCCCCTGTCGGCCGCGCCGGACGCGGAGCCGCGACCCGGCCCCACCGTCGCGGGCGTGGCCGACGCCGCCGTCGCCGACGTCCTGCTCGTGCCGCGCGCCGACGGCCTGTACGCCGTACCGGCCGGAGAGGCGACGATCGAGCCGCAGACCCCGCTCGACCTCACCCGCCCCCTGGCCCGCGTCACCACGGAGCCCGGGAGCGGCACCCGGCTCGCCGACGGCGACGCGGCCCGCGCGGCCGTCCGGCGCGGGCTGCTCGCGGGGGCCGGACTGCTCGCCTCCGAGCAGCTCGGCCTCGCGGAGTGGTGCCTGGAGGAGACCGTCCGGTACACCCGCGAGCGCCATCAGTTCAACCGGCCCGTGGGCTCCTTCCAGGCCCTCAAGCACCGCATGGCGCAGCTCTGGCTGGACCTCGTCGGGGCCAGGGCGGTGGCCCGCGCCGCCGCCGACGCCCTCGCCACCGGCAGCCCGGACGCCCCGCTGACCGTGGCGGTCGCCCAGGCGTACTGCTCCAGGACGGCGGTGCGCGCCGCGGAGGAGTGCGTGCAGCTGCACGGCGGGATCGGGATGACCTGGGAGCACCCGGCGCACCTGGCCCTGAAGCGGGCCAAGTCCGACCAGATCGCGCTCGGTTCGACGGGCCGGCACCAGGACGTGATCGCCGACCTGATGGACCTTCAGGCACCCGTGTAAGGGGCCCCTGTGTCCACACCCCTTTACATACTGTTTAATTGCGAGCTGTTTGCAATAACAGTTGATCTTCAAGAGGGGTGTGGACACCTTGGCCGCCCGATCCGTCCGCCGAGCGACCGCCGCGACACTCGGAGGGGCGCTCGCCCTCGCCGTCGCGGCCTGCACGAATCCCGGCTCCACTGCCGGCGGCTCCGGCGGACCCAGGGATTCCGCGGTCGTCGGCATCGCCTACGAGCCCGAGACCCTCAGCCCCCTCCTCGGCTACGGCAAGGACGGCAACTCCAAGATCTTCGACGGACTCCTCGCCTTCGACGCCGACATGAGGCTGAAGCCCGCCCTCGCCGTGCGGCTGCCCCGCGTCGGCGACGGCGGCCTCACCTACACGTACACCCTCCGCAAGGGCGTCACCTTCAGCGACGGCGTCCCCTTCACCGCGAAGGACGTCGTCCACACCTACCGGACGATCCTCGACCCGAGGACGAACAACCCCTCCCGCACCGAACTCGACGCCCTCAAGAGCGTCGAGGCCGTCGGCGACGGCACCGTCGTCTTCCGGCTCAAGTACCCCTACGCGCCCTTCGCCCAGCGCACCGTCCACGCCATCGCCCCCGAGCACGTCACCGCGAAGCAGGACGTCAACACCGGCGCCTTCACCGACGAGCCGATCGGCACCGGACCGTACGTCCTCACCGGCTGGTCCAAGGGCGAGAAGCTCACCTTCGCCGCCAACCCCCGCCACTGGAACGGCGCGCCCGCGGTGAAGAGGTTCACCATGGCGATCATCAAGGACGACGACGTCCGCGCCACCCGCCTGCGCGCCGGCGACCTCGACGGCGCCGTCCTCCCGCCCGCCCTCGCCGCCGGCTTCAAGGGCGACCGGTCGAAGAAGACGTGGACGGCGAAGACCTTCGACTACCGCACGGTCACCCTGCCCACCCACAACCCGGTCGCGGGCGACACCGCCGTCCGCCGCGCCCTCGACCTCGCCGTCGACCGGCAGGCCATGGTCGACAAGATCCTCGAAGGCGCCGGAAAGCCCGCCTACGGACCCGTCCCCACCGACAGCCCCTGGTTCGCGAAGGGCACCGAGCGGCGCCACGACCTCGCCG
Source organism: Streptomyces nymphaeiformis (assembly GCF_014203895.1). Lineage (GTDB taxonomy): Bacteria > Actinomycetota > Actinomycetes > Streptomycetales > Streptomycetaceae > Streptomyces > Streptomyces nymphaeiformis. Next base: position 82,770 of record NZ_JACHJY010000002.1, read on the forward strand.
GCGCGCGGAAGATCCTCGACGAGGCCGGCTGGAAGCCCGGCCCCGACGGCATCCGCGTCAGGAACGGCGTCCGCGCCGCCTTCCCCCTCTGGTACCTCTCCGGCGACAAGCTCCGCCAGGACCACGCCCTCGCCTACGCCTCCGACGCGAAGAAGGCCGGCCTCGACATCACCACCCGGGCGGGCACCTGGGAGGTCATCGAACCCCGCATGAAGACCGACGCCGTCCTCGCGGGCGGCGGCTCGCCCGGCGACCCCGACTTCGACCAGTACCTCCTGCTGAAGTCCACCCTCGCCGGCGACGGCTTCCACAACATGGCCCGGTACGACGACCCGACCGTCGACCGCGCCCTGGAGGACGGCCGCCGCACCGACGACCCCGGCAAGCGGCGCGCCGCGTACGACACCGTCCAGCGCGAACTGGCCAAGAACCCCGGCTACACCTTCCTCACCCACATCGACCACCTCTACGTCATGAACGACGCCTGGGACGGACCCGGCACCCAGACCGAACCCCACGACCACGGCCTCGCCTCCGGCCCCTGGTGGAACGTCGAGGACTGGAAGCCGAAGAAGTGACCCGCCGCCTCCCCTGGGGGGCCATGGCCCGGATGACGGGACGGCGGGCACTCGCCGCCGTCCCCGTCCTCCTCGGCGTCACCCTGGCGGTGTTCGCCGTCGCCGAAGCCTCCCCCTTCGACCCCGTCAAGGCCTACGCCGGCACCGCCGGACTCACCGCCTCGCAGGAGAACCTCGACCAGCTCCGCGCCAACCTCGGCGTCGACCGGCCCCTCCTCACCCACTGGTGGGAGTGGCTCACCTCGGCCCTCGCCGGCGACCTCGGCGACTCCGCCGTGCTGCGCCGCCCCGTCACCGAGGTCATCGGCGAACGCCTCGGCTGGTCCGTCCTCCTCGCCGCCACCGCCTTCGCCGTGGCCCTCGCCCTCGGCACCCTGCTCGGCGTCCTCGCGGGACGCCGCCGCGGCGGCCTCGTGGACCGGGCCGTCAGCTCCGCCGCGTACACCCTGGAAGCCGCCCCCGCGTTCTGGCTCGGCCTCCTCGCCGTCTGGTTCTTCGCCCTGAAGCTCGGCGTCCTGCCCGCCGGCGGGCTCACCGACACCGGCAGCGACACCGTCACCGCCGGCCAGATCGCCCGCCACCTCGTGCTGCCCGCGCTCGTCCTCGGCCTCTCCCAGCTGCCCTGGTTCTTCCTGTACGTCCGCCAGGGCGTCGGCGACGCGCTCGAAGAGGACCCCGTGCGCGGCGCCCGCGCCCGCGGCCTGCGCGAACGCACCGTCCTCACCGGCCACGCCCTCCGCTCCGGCATGCTCCCCATGCTCACCCTCGTCGGCTCCCGCGTCCCCGAACTCATCACCGGAGCCCTCCTGGTGGAGACCGTCTTCAGCTGGCCCGGCATCGCCGCCGCCACCGTCACCGCCGCCACCTCCGTCGACTTCCCGCTGCTCGCCGCCCTCACCGTCCTCGCCACCGCCGCCGTCCTCCTCGGCAACCTCCTCTCCGACCTGCTGTACGGACTCGCCGACCCGAGGGCGGGCTTCGATGGCTGACCCGCGCACCCACCGGCTGCGGCTGTGGACCTCCGCCGGCACTATCGCCGTCCTCGTCCTCGCCGTGCTCCTCGTGCCCCCGCTCGTGCAGTTCGACGAGCAGGCCGTCGACCTCTCCCGCAAACTCCTCCCGCCCTCCTGGGACCACCCCTTCGGCACCGACGACCTCGGCCGCGACCTCCTCCTGCGGTGCGTCCACGGCCTGCGGATCTCCCTCCTCGTCGGACTCGTCGCCGCTCTCGTGGCCACCGTCGTCGGCACCGCCGTCGGCGCCGCGGCGGGGGCGCTCGGCGGCCGGCCCGACCGCTGGCTGATGCGGCTCGTCGACGCCTTCTCGTCCGTGCCGCACCTGCTGCTCGGCATCTTCGTGGTGGCCCTCTTCCGGCCCGGCGTCTGGCCCGTCATCGCCTCCGTCGCCGTCACCCACTGGCTCTCCACCGCCCGGATCGTCCGCGCCGAGGTCCTCTCCCTGCGCGGCCGGCCGTTCGTGGACGCCGCCGTCTCCGGCGGCGCGAGCCGATGGCGCGTCGCCGTCCGGCACCTGCTGCCCGCCGTCCTGCCCCAGGCCGGACTCGCCGCCGTCCTCATGGTCCCGCACGCCATGTGGCACGAGTCCGCGCTCTCCTTCCTCGGCCTCGGCCTCCCCAGCCACCAGGCGAGCCTCGGCAACCTCGTGCAGAACGCCCGCTCCTCCCTGCTCGCCGGGTACTGGTGGCCCACGCTCTACCCCGGCCTCCTCCTCATCGTCCCCACCCTCGCCGTCGCCGGCCTCGCGGGCGCCTGGCGCGACCGCCTCAACCCGCGCCGCCGATCGGAGCTGACCCTGTGACCGCCCGCATCGCACGCGCCCTTCAGGCCGTCACGGCCGAGCGCGCCGGGGACGCCGTCCTCAGCGTCCGCGGCCTCACCGTCCGCTTCCGGCTGCCCGGCGGGCGGACCGTCGCCGCCGTCGGCGACGCCGACTTCGACCTCGCGGCGGGGGAGTGCCTCGCCCTCGTCGGGGAGAGCGGCTGCGGCAAGTCCGTCCTCGCCTCCGCCCTCCTCGGCCTCCTCCCCGGGAACGCCGAGACGTCCGGCACGGCGTTCCTCGACGGCACGGACCTCCTCGCCGCCGACGAGAAGACCCTCGCCCGCACCGTACGGGGCCGGCGCGTCGGCCTCGTACCGCAGAGCCCCGCCGCCCACCTCACCCCCGTCCGGACCGTACGGTCCCATCTGGAGGAGACCGTCCGCGCCCTCACCGGAACCTCCCGCCGGGCCCGGCGCAAGACCGCCGAGGACGCCGCCGACCGGGCCGCGTTCCCCGCCGGACACCTCGACCGGTACCCGCACGAACTCTCCGGCGGCCTCGCCCAGCGCGCCGCCACCGCCCTCGCCCTCATCGGCGACGCCCGACTGCTCCTCGCCGACGAACCCACCACCGGACTCGACCGCGACCTCGTCGACCGCACCGTCGACGAACTGCGCCGCCACGCCGACGAGGGCCGCGCGCTGCTCCTCATCACCCACGACCTCGCCGCCGCCGCACGCATCGCCGACCGCGTCGCCGTCATGTACGCGGGCCGGATCGTCGAAGTCGCCCCCGCCCACCGCTTCTTCGGCCCCACCGGACCCCGCCACCCCTACGCCCGCGGGCTCCTCGACGCGCTGCCCGACCGGGCGTTCACCCCCGTCCCCGGCATGCCGCCGGAACTCTCCGCCCTGCCCGACGGCTGCGCCTTCGCCCCGCGCTGCCCCCGCGCCACCGCCCGCTGCGCCACCCGCCCCGAACCCACGGCCGGCGTCGCCTGCCACCACCCGGAGCAGCCCCGTGCTTGAACTCGACTCCGTCACCGCCGGATACGAGCGCCGCGCCCCCGTCTTCCGCGGCGCCTCCCTCACCGTCGCCCCCGGCGAGTCCGTCGGACTGCTCGGCCCCAGCGGCTGCGGCAAGTCCACCCTCGCCCGGGTCGCCGCCCTCCTCCACCGCCCCGACGCCGGCCGCCTCGTCCTCGACGGCACCGAGGTACGGGCCTGGCGCCACCGCGCCCCGCGCGCCCGGCGCACCGCCGTCGGCGTCGTCTTCCAGCAGCCCCGCACCGCCGCCGACCCCCGCCTCACCCTCGCCGAACCCCTGCGCGCCGCCGGCCGCCGCGCCGAGGCCCGCGAGCGGGTCGCCGCCCTCGCCCCGGCCGTCGGCCTCACCCCCGACCTCCTCGGCCGCCGCCCCCACGAGGTCAGCGACGGCCAGCTCCAACGCGCCTGCCTGGCCCGCGCGCTGACGCTGCGTCCCCGCTGGCTGATCTGCGACGAGATGACCGCCATGCTCGACGCCTCCACCACCGCGGCCCTCGTCGCCGCCGTCGAGACCTACCGCGAGGAGACCGGCGCCGGCCTCCTCGCCGTCGGTCACGACCGCGTCCTGCTGAACCGCTGGTGCGACCGTACGGTCGAATGGAAGGACTGCCTGCCCACCGCGGCCTGACCGAAATCTCACCCGTATGGCCGCCCCGCCATACGCCCGGACGGACCGCGCATTCCGCCACACTGTCCGCCGAACGCCGCAATTCCGGTGCGGCGACGGAGGGACGTGAGAGCGATGGCCGTTTCCATTTCTGTCGTGCTGCTGCTGTTGGTGCTGGCCGTGATCTTCCTGCGGACCGGCGGGCTGAAGATCACCCACGCCCTCGTCTGCGCCCTGCTCGGCTTCTTCCTCGCCGGCACCAGCATGGCGCCCACCATCCACAACGGCGTCGCCGCCACCGCCGACGTGGTCTCCAGCCTCAGACCGTGATCGTCACGGCTCCGTGAACTCCCGTGAACTGCTGTGAACTGCCCGTGAAACACAGGGCAGTTCCATGTGCATCTCCTGCACTCGGCCCTGACGTCTGCCGCCGGCGCGACACACGTCAGGACCCCGAGGAGCCGCTTTGACCACCCCACCGCCCCGCAGACGAGCACGCGCGTTCGCGCTGGTCACCGCGCTCGCGGCGACCCTCCTGGCGGGCGCCGCACCCGTCGCCCAGGCCGAGGAGATACCCCTCGCCCCCGGATTCCGCCTCGTCGCCCCCTACGAGGGCGCCCCCGCCACCGCGCGGCCCGTGCCCGGCAAGGGCCCCGCCCAGCACCCGTACCTCGCCCCCAACGGCCGCAGCGGCATGCACGCCGACGGCGCGGGCAGCGGCACCCACCCCTGGTCCGGGCCGCTCGGGCGCGCCCCGCGGGTCACCAGCGAGAAGATCGCCGCCGTCGGCGGCGAGTGCGCCACCGTCACCTTCGACGCCGCCGGCCGCCTGGTCACCGTCTGCGGCACCTTCAGCGGCTTCCTCCTGAAGCTGCTCGACCCGCGCACCCTGGCCACCCTCGCCGAGTACAAGCTGCCGCAGCGCTCCTCCACCGTCGAGGCCGTCACCCGCCTCGACTTCGAGAAGATCTTCAAGAAGTCCTCGCCCTCGGGGTGCTGACCTGCGCAGATAGACGTCCAACGGGCGCTGGCCTGCGACTTTGCTCCTTTCCGGAGCTTTCACGATGACACCGCCTTACGCGGTCGATTCTCCCCGGACGCTCCCCAAGGCGGCTTGATTCCCCCCGGATTCTCCCCGGCCGGCACTGCTTCGGCAGGAGCACAGCCCCTGGTCAAGGCTGGTTCTCGGCTCGGAGAAGCGGCTACGCACAGTGTCGGGGGAGGAGCATGATCGTGTCGTGCGTGTGTCGTGCGTGTTCTGAACGGTCCGTCTCGGCGGGAGCCTTCGGTAAGTGTCCAACGGTTCGTGCCCTTGCCGTCCAGGGCGGGTTCGTCCTCGGTTGTGGTCCGAACGCGCGTCGTGGGTTCATGAGCATGCTCCCCGAGGAGCCCCGCTGATTAGTCGGCGGGGTCGTTCAGGAGCGCGTTGACCACGGGCCAGCACATGTCCAGGCAACAGGCCGGCACGTCATGGGTGACTCCGTGACGGAGATGGACGAGCGTGGCCAGGAGCCGGTCGATGAAACATCAGTCGGTGCTTCGCGCCGGCTCCCACAGCCCGCTTCCGCGGCCGAGAGACCGGCTTTGCCTGGTGAAGCTCATGCCATAACGGACCCAGGTCCGCGACGAGTTCAGCGATCACGTCGGCCGACAGGCCGGTGATCCGACGGCTGTTGACGATTGCTGCACGAGTCACGGTCCCCACCACCCAGCCATGATCAACCGTCCAGGGCTCGACGTCTCACCGTCTACCGTGCACGAGCTCGTTTGGTAAGGGCGCGTCCTGGGGCACAAGGCTCTCGGAGATCGTCTCGGGGGAGGAGATGCTCGACCTGATGACGATGACGCATCATGTGGAGTGCGTGGCGATCCTTGAGCCCGCTGAAAAGGGCCGCTGACCTGCCGTTTCTCCGAGTGTGCGTGATGGGCGTTACGTGCGTTATCTTGACGCGTATTCGACGCACGTGACGCACGTTTGACACACGGACGGCACGGTTTCTGATGGGTCGTCATGCGCGATTGGTGACCGCCGGGCGGAGCCCTCGATTGGGTGACGGTGGGCAGCTTGCAGTGGCCGGGGCGCTGGCTGCCGAGCTGTTGACTGCCGCTGCCTATCCGCCTCTCGATAGTGACGTTCCGTGACACGAGGTTCGCGTGCTCGTGAGGGGGCGTCCGCTGGGTCAACCGCTCCCGATCCGGTGGCGGCGAGGTCCTCGGGCTTTTCGTCTACAGGCGGATCACGATGAGGGCGGTGTCGTCGGTGAGGTCGGCCGCAGGGATGAGGCGGGTCAGAAGTGTGTCGGCGAGCTGGTCCGGGTCCGCGGCGCTGTGTTCGGGGCGGGCGCCGAGCGGTGGGTCGCTGGCCTGGTCGAGGTAGGTGACGGTGTCATCGGGGAGCCGGAGCACGGGTGGGGTGGCCGGCGCTGCTGTAGATGAGGGTGCGGGCGTTCCAGCCGACGAGGACGCAGGCGGCGGTGGTGGATACGGCGCCGTCGACGGAGCGGGCGTACAGGCTGAGAACCTCCAGGGCCTGGGCGGGGCCGTCGGAGACTCGGGAGGCGGCGGACACGGTGCGCTGCCGAGCTGGCCCATGACGCCGGCCGCGACGGCCGTGCGGCAGCCCTCAGGCAGGTCGACGAGGGCGTACCAGTCGCTGCACACGTTCAGGCTCCCACCGCTGGCCGGTGGCACACCGCGGCCCGGTGGTGGCCGAGCGGCGGGGCGCGGGCAGCATCGCCTCCTGCAGGTGGAGGGCGACCTCTCCCTCCCGGGCGTGGGCTTGACGCAGGCGCTCGTTGACCTCTTGCAACTTCCGGGCGCGGGTGTAGAGCTCGCTCGGCGCGCGGTCCGCCCGGTCGGCCGCCGCGGGCGCGGATGAGTTCGGCGACCGCTTCGACCCGGTGCAGCAGCAGAGCCACGGTGCCGTCAGGAGCGACCGGGCTCCAGTACGGCTCGTCCCACACCCCGGGCCGGTCGGGGTACCCCACGTCGTAGTCTGCACGGCCATGGTGTCGGGCTCGCCGGTGTCCGCGACTGGCGCAGTGAGGCATACAGGTTGCGCATACCGGTCGCGGCGGGTCGTTCGGATTGTGGGGGAAGACGTCGAACAGGTACCGGCCGATCAGCTGCTCACGGGGCCGGCTCGACATCGACAAGAACGCCTCGTGGCATCCGCGTACGCCAGATCGCGGAGTGCGACCGCTCCCGGCAGCGCGTGGAACGATTTCTCGCTGGAAGGGGCCGGGCCGGTCTGAAGGCTGCTTGGGGCTGCTGGCATGGATGCCGCATGTGGATGTCGTCGTGACGCCGCGCGTGGAGCGGGAGCGAGTCGAAGTCGGTGCGGAGGTGGTGGTCGGAGAAGCGCCTTGCTCGGGTTGTCGACGTGCGTGAACGAGGGGAAGGTGGCTGGAGCGGGCTGTCGCGCCGCGGCTGCTCGGGCCTCCCTGCGCAAGAGCGGTGGCTGCGGTGGAAGGCGCCAAGGAGACGTCGCCGGTAGGGATCCGGCGGCATGCCTCCGATCGGGTGTCATGCGTTGACAGGCGGGACTGCTTGTCTGATGCTTTAATCAGTTCTGCTGAGATGGTCAGTGGGTGTGGGTGGGCACCTTCGGATGTCGCCGTGGCATCCCTTACCTGGCCGAATGGGAAATTCTGTGCCGGCTGACAGCGTGGGCGCTCGATCCCGAGGAGAAGTGCCATGGGTGAAAAGGATCTGCAGGACAGGTTCCAGAAGCTGCCTGAGGCCGTCCGGGAGAAGGCCGACTCGGCGCTGGCGGATGCGAAGATCGCGCTGAAGTTGCGTATCGCCGAGCTTCTGGCTGACAAGGAGGAGAAGGCCAAGCACGCCGTCACCACTGCCGGCCGGATCGGCGCCAAGAGCGGCGAGGTGTCCGAGCTGACGACCATCCTGCCGCTGAAGCCGGACGGCGCGAAGCAGCTGCGGAAGTTCTTCAAGCTGGTCGGCGGGAACCTGGCGGGCGCAGGTCAGGTCGGCACGCTGCACAACATGCGGTTCGTGTTCCTGGAGAACGACACGAAGCTGCTGTTCGCGACTGCCTTCGACGGCGAGTGGGACCCCTACATCGACGACTTCGCCACCAAGATCCCCGACTTCATGGACTACCTGTTCAGCAACGTCGAGGGATGGCCCGGTATCACCTCGCCGGACGTGAAGGAGTTCATCGTCAAGCACCAGCTCCCGGCGGAGGCGTGGTACGTCGCGCACCCCGACCTCACTGTTGCGGAGGCCGGTCGGCTCAAGCGGCAGGAGGCCGCCGTGCAGCGGTTCCTGTCCGACCTCAACTGACGGCAGGCTCCGCCATGCCTTCTCCGCTGTTCCGGCGTCTGCGCCGCCCGCCCACGCTGGATCTCGACGACATCCAGGCGACCTTGCTGCGGGCCCGACCCGAGCCCTACTTCGGTACCCACGCGATCCTGGAGATCACTGACGCTGCAGGGGGCAGGGAGCTGCTGCGTCGGCTGGCCCCGCGGGTGACCTCGGCGGCCCGCTGGGACGAGCCGCAGCCGTCCTGGCTGGCTCTCGCCCTCAGCTACCAGGGGCTGGTGGCGCTCGGCGTACCGCAGGAGTCACTGGCCTCCTTCCCCGCCAACTTCCGTGCCGGGATGGCCGCCCGCGCCGAGCGGCTGCGGGACACCGGCGTGAACGCCCCGGAGCGCTGGGAGTTCCCGTTCGGCACCCCGCGCGTGCACATCGCCGTCACGGTGTATGCCGCCAGCGAGGACGACTGGCGGGCCGAAGTCGGCGCCTATGAAAAGGAACTGGGCGAGGTCCCCGGCGTCCGGCTGCTGTCGCACCAGGACTTCGCGGCCGATGGGTTCAACGTCTTCGGATACCGGGACGGCTTCAGCCAGCCGGTGATCGAGGGCAGCGGCGCCGAACCCCTGCCCGGCGACGGACGGCCCATCAAGGCCGGTGAGTTCGTCCTCGGCTACCCGAGCGAGACCGGTACGCCGCTGCCCGTACCGGCCCCGGACGTCCTCGGCCGCAACGGCACGTACGTCGTCTTCCGCAAGTACCACTCCCACGTCGCCGCCTTCAACAAGTGGCTGCACGACAACGCCTCCACCGAAGCCGAACGCGAACTGCTGGCCGCCAAGCTCGTCGGCCGCTGGCGCAGCGGCGCACCTCTCGCCCTGACCCCGGAGCGCGACACCCCCGCGATCGGTGAGGACCCGAACCGGATCAACGACTTCGACTACTCCGCCGACCCACGCGGACTGTGCACCCCGCTCGGCTCGCACATCCGCCGGATGAACCCGCGCGACACCAAGCTCACGGTTCTCACCGACGTCAACATCCGCCGCATCATCCGGCGCGGCACCTCCTACGGCACCCCTCTGCCCCCGGATCGCCTCAAGGACGACGGCACACCGCGCGGCCTGGACTTCATCGCCCTCGGCGCCCGCGCCATCGACAACGTCGAGTTCCTCCAGAGCGAATGGGTCGGCTCCGGCAACTTCATGGGCCTGGGTAAGGAGAAGGACCCGATGATCTCGCTCCAGGACAAGGGCGCCTACTTCACCGTGCCCGGGACCCCGCCCCGCCGGGTGCAGAACATCCAGTCCTTCAACACCCTCCTCGGCGGCGAGTACTTCTTCATGCCCAGCTTGTCCGCCATCCGCAGGCTCAGCAGCAACTGACCCCCCACCCCGCGCGAAGGCACTCCCCATGACCTCGTACGTCTCCTACCGCCCCGACCTGGAACAGCCGTTTCCGAACGAGGAGGAGCTGATCCGCCAGGTCGTCGAGGCCATGGGCAAGGCCAACCAGCAGGTCGCCGACAAACACCGGCACGGCCTGCGCGACGCCCACGCCAAGAGTCACGGCGTCCTCGCCGGCGAACTGCGCGTCCAGCCCAACCTGCCCGCCCACCTCGCTCAGGGCCTCTTCGCCGAACCGGCCACCTACCCGGTGATCGTCCGCTTCTCCTCCGCCCCCGGCGACCTGCGCTCCGACCAGGTGCCCGTGCAGCGCGGCATCGCGATCAAGGTGATCGGCGCACCCGGACCCCGCGCCATCGACGACGGCTTCACCACCCAGGACTTCCTCCTGGTCAACCACCCCACGCTGCCCTTCGGCAACATCGCCGAGTACGCCAAGCTCCAGGACCTGCTGGAGAAGCAGCCCCGCCAGAGCGACCAGCAGCTCCAGCTCACCGGCGCGGCCGCCCGCGTGGCCGCCAAGGCCCTCACCCGCTCCGGACGCCCGCTCCCGCCGACCGTCGAGACCCTGGCCGCCGCCAACGATCACATCCTCGGCGAGACCTTCCACTCCATGGCCGCACTGCGCTACGGCGACCATGTCGCGAAGATCTCCGCCGCGCCCCGCTCGGCGAACGTGAGAGCCCTCACCGGCAGCCGCGTCCACAAGAAGGCCGGCGAGTCGGCGCTGCGCGACCTCGTCGTCGACTTCTTCGCGCACGACAGCGCCGAGTACGACATCCGCGCCCAGCTGTGCACGGACGTCGAACGGATGCCCGTGGAGGACGCCTCGGTCCTGTGGCCCGAGGAACTGTCCCCGCACGAGACCGTGGCGGTGCTGCACCTGCCCGCGCAGGACGCCTACAGTGACGCCCGCCGCCGTTACGCGGACGACGTCCTGTCCTTCAGCCCCTGGCACGCCCTGGAGGCCCACCGTCCCCTGGGTTCCATCATGCGGTCGCGCCGCGCCGCCTATCCCGCCTCCAGCGACTTCCGTCACCGTGTCAACGGCATCGAGCCCGAGGAGCCGTCCGACATCAAGGAGCTTCCCGCCTGATCAGGCAGGCCGGCTCTGGATACGGCCGCAGATCGTGCAGCGGCTCGCGTGCCAGAATGGTGGTGCCCGTTTCCGTCCGGACTCTTCGAGGTTCCTTCCGTGCCCCAGCCCGTCGGCCGCGTGCCGCAGCGACGCAACGCACGGTCCAACCGGGCACGCATCCTGGCCACCGCTCGCCAGGAGCTCGGGCGAAACCCCGACACCACCCTGGAGGAGCTGGCGCGCGCCTCCGGTGTCGTCAGGCGAACGCTCTTCGGGCACTTCCCCGGACGTGCCGCGCTCCTGGAGGCGCTGGCCGAGGAGGCCGCCGAGGCTCTTCAGGGCGCCGTGGCAGGCGCGGCGGAGGCGACGGAGCCGGCCGAGCGGGCGCTCGCGCGCTTCTCGTTGGCGATGTGGCCGGTGGGAGACCGGTACCGGATGCTCCTGGCGCTCGCCCAGCGGGATCTCGGCGTCGAAAGGGTCGCCGAGATCCTCGAACCCGCCCGTGTCAGGGCGACGGCCGTCGTGGAGCGGGGCCAGCGGGACGGAGTCTTCCACTCTCATCTGCCGCCCGCGGTGCTCAGCGCCGCTCTGGAGGCGATGGCGCTCGCCCTGCTGGAAGAGGTCAACACCGGGGCTCTGGAGGACGACGGCACCCGGGTGACCGTCACCACGCTCATCGCGGCCGGCGTGCCGGAGGAGCGGGCGGGCGTTGTTGTAGAAGAGGTGGCGGCCTCGGTCGCCCCGGAGGCCGGCGGCGACGGCTGAGCCGCGGCCCGGCCGCCGGCGCGGAAGTGCGAGCGGACCCGGTGCCAAGGCGCTGCCTCCGGGCGACTTCCTGCCTGGTGCACCCCCTTCCGTCGCACCGGGAAGTCCCAGCCGGGGGCCACTCGGTTCTTCCCGGTCGGCACCCTGGACGCACGCAGCAAGAGGAGGGTGTCGGCTGTCCCTTCCGGCACCGTCCGGGGCCGTGCACCGCTCAGGTACGGCCCGTCCATGATGGAGGAGGCCGGAACGTTGTCCGGCCTCCGGTCGGCGGCCATGAGCCGCGGTCATGCCGTGGGGTTCAGGCGGCGCCTACGGTCTCGGTCTGCCTCGCCGTCCCGTCCGTCTGCTCCTGACGGTGCTTCGCGACGCGCTTGCGGCCGGGCAGGACGGCGATGACGATCAGCGTGCCGGCGGCCATGATGATGCCGCCGATGAGGCTGGTGTGGGCGATGGAGTGGGCGAAGGACTCGTGCACCGCGCCGAGCAGGGCCTGGGCCTGTTGGGCGCCGCCCTGGGGGTTCAGGGCGACCTGTTCGGCGACCGCGATGCCGCCGCCCACCGAGTCCTTGGCGGTGTCCATCGCGGCGGCCGGGAGGTGGCCGCCGACCAGCTCGGTCAGCTTGTCCTTGTAGGACGTGGCCAGCAGTGAGCCGAGGACGGCGATGCCCAGGGCGCAGCCGAGCTCCAGCGCGGTGTCGTTGGCGCCGCCGCCGACGCCGAGCTCCGATTCGGGGAAGGCGCCCATGATGGTGTCGGTGGCCGGGGACAGGCTCAGCCCGATGGCGAAGCCGAGCAGGAGCAGGGGCGCCAGGAAGTCGGTGTACGTCGAGCCCGACTCGATCTGGGTGAGCAGGAAGACGCCTGCCGTGCCGATGGCCATGCCGGTCCCGACCATCAGCTTCACGCCCAGCTTCGGGGCCAGCTTGCCGGTCACCGCGGCACCGACGAAGACGGCTCCGGCGAGCGGCAGCAGTCGTATGCCGGTCTCCAGCGCGTCGTAGCCGAGGACGAACTGCAGGAACTGGGTGGAGTAGTAGATCGAGCCGAAGGTGCCGAAGAAGAAGAACAGCACCGCGAGCATCGAGCCGCTGAAGGGGCGCTCCTTGAACTTCCGCACATTCAGCATGGGGTTGGGGTGGCGCAGCTCCCAGACGATGAAGGCTGCCAGACTCAGGCCGGCGACCACGGCCGCGGTGATCGGGCCGGTGCCCCAGCCGAAGTGCGGGCCTTCGATGGTGGCGTAGACGAGGCTGCCGACCGAGGCGATCGACAGCAGACCGCCGACATAGTCGATGCGGCCCATGCCCTTCGCTTTGGACGGCGGTACCAGTACCAGCGCTCCGACGACGCCGAGGACGGCAATGGGCACGTTCATGAGGAAGGTGGAGCCCCAGGCGTGGTCCTGCAGCAGCCAGCCGGCGGCCACCGGTCCGGCGGCGATGGCGAGGCCGGAGGTGGCGCTCCAGGCCGTGATGGCCTTGGCGCGCTCTGCCCTCGGGAAGATCGCGACCAGCAGGGAGAGGGTGGCCGGCATGACCACGGCGGCGCCGACGCCCATGATCGCGCGCGCGGTGATGACCAGGCCGGTCTCGTCGACCAGGCCGCCCATCACCGAACCGGCCGCGAAGATCAGCAGGCCCAGGATCAGCGCGCCCCGGCGGCTGTACTTGTCGCCGATCGCTCCCAGTACCAGCATCAGCGCCGCGTACGGGACGGTGTAGCCGTCGATGACCCACTGCAGGTCGCTGCTGGAGAGTCCCAGGTCCTGCGTCAGGTCCGGCGCGGCCACGACCAGCGACGTGTTGGCCATCACGACGATCAGCAGGCTGAGACAGAGCACGAGCAAGGCCCACCAGCGGCGTGGGTAGGGCTCGGTCATCTTCTCGGCGGGTGTGTTGGCAAAGAGCGGCATCGAGGGCTCCTCGGCGGGGGGGGGGGGGGGGGGGGAAGAGAGAAAGCGGGAGGCTTCGGGGGAGAGGATCGGCGCGGGCGCGGCTGTCTGCCTGCGAGGCACCGCAGGGCAAGTTAATTGCCCATCCATGTGCAGGTTAGCTAGTTGCTCACTAGTGTGCAACTATTGAGTCGCCTTCCCCGCCGCTGACCGGAGCTCCCGACCTGACCTGCCCGAGGGTGTGGTGTGGCGCACGGTGTCCGGTCACCAACGGCCGACCAGGCCCGCTGAGCCGGGCGCTGGAGGGGCATCCGCTGGGCCTGCTGGAGTGCGTGAACGCCGGGACCTGGCCCGACGACGGCACCCGCACCGCGACCGCCGCGCTGATCGCGATGGGTGCGGACGGTGACCGAGCCGCGGCCTGCGTCCGAGGGCTCGGCCGGCCCGAGTGCATCGGCGCCCTCGTCTCAGAGCCTCACCCCGAGAAGTTCCTGACCGCCTTCTGGAGAGCACTCCCATGTACCAGCCCCAGCCCGATGACGGACGCGTCGGCGAGCCCTACCGCGGCGATTCCTTGTCCACGGGCTTCTCTGCCCCGAGGGGGCGGCTCCTGATCGTCGTCGCTGCTTCTATGGCGGCGTTGCTGACTGGTGGCGTCGCGGTGGACCGGATCGCGGCGGCTCGTGCGGAGAGCCATACGGCCGAGGCGTTCCAGCACGGCATGGGAACCGCGGATCAGCCGTCGGTACGCGTCAGCGGCTTCCCCGTGCTCACCCAGCTGGCGAAGGGCAGCCTCCGGCACATCGACCTGGCCGCCCATGACATACCCGCGAACGGCTCGACTCGGCCCCTGCCGGTGACGAAGCTGACCGTACGCCTTGACGGGCTGAAGACCTCCGGGAGTGCTGAGGAGGCTCACGCCGACCATGTCGAGGCGACCGCGTTCCTCTCGTACGGTGACGTGTCGGGCGCGCTCGGTGTGCGGATGTCACCAGGTGGTGAAACGGACCGGATCAGTGCGACGGCCGTTCTGCCGGTCGTCGGCGACGTCACCGTGAGCGCGGCCGTCTCGGCGGCAACGGCAACCGCATCGCCTTCACGGATGTCCGCACCGTCCGGGGCGAGCTGCTTCCTCCGCTGAAAACGCTGCTGGACAGAGCCCTGGAAGATCCCATCCCGCTGGAGAGCGTCCCCGAGGGGCTGCACCTGCGATCCGTCACCACCACGCGGGACGGAATCGACGCCGCCTTCACCGGCCGCTCGGTCGCCTTCCGGCAGGGTTCGTCCGCCGCCGGGTAGGAGCGGTCGTCTCAGACGGGGCCGGGGAGGGGGCGCCGGGCGACCTCGTGGGCGTCGTCCGGTGGTACGCCCAGCATGCGCAGGGCCATCTCGGCCAGGTTCACCGCGGCCTCGTCACCGTCCATGTCGGGGCGCGCGAACCTCAGCTCCACCAGGGACAGCAGGGTGCCGCCCAGTGCGGACAGGGCCACAGTCGGGTCGGCCACGGTGAAGCGGCCGGAGGCCGTGCCGACCTCGATGTCACGCAGCGCCCGCCGGGCCAGGCCGTTGTCCGAGTGGATGTGACCGAGGCCGCGACGGCGCAAGACCTGCATCAGTTCAGGGTGGGAGTCGGCCATGCGTGCGCTGAGCCGGAAGCCCGCCGCGACGAGCTCCGCAGGGTCGTCGATCTCCGCCAGGCGCTGGTCGAAGTTCCGACCGTACTCCTCCAGGGCGTCCACCACCGCCGCCTCGAACAGCTCGGCCTTCGACTCGAAGTGGTTGTAGAAGGAGCCGAAGCCCACGTCGGCGCGCTCGGCGATCGCCTGGATGCTGATGCCGGTGTCCCCGCTGTCGGCGAGTATCTGCCGGGCGGCGCGAATGAGCGCGCTACGGGTCTCGGCGCGACGTCGCTCGAATCGGTTGCTGGGCGGGGCTGACGTAGGCATGCGCCAAGTCTAACCGCGCAGGCGATGACGACTGCAGTTCTGATGAATCCATCATTTCCAGCCGGGAACATCTTGACGACGGAACTGTCAAAGTTGATGATTTCCTCATTACGGCAATGTTGCTCGGAGGACACCATGTCTGAGACCCGCGTCCACGGGGCCGATGCCAAAACGGCCCACCAGGACCTGCATAGCGAACAGGGAGCCCTGAGGGGCGAGCATCCCGGCCGCTCCCGGAATCCCGTGATCAAGGTCGCGGACCTGGCCTGGCTGGAGTTCGAGAAGCCTGACCTGGAGCGAGCCGAGGTCTTCGCCCGGGACTTCGGCTTCCAGATCGCCGCGCGCACCGACAGCGAGCTGTGGCTGCGCGGCACGTTCGCCGGCTCGCCGTGCATGGTGATCCGGCGCGGGCGTACGTCCCGCTTCATCGGCCCGGCGTTCCGTGCGGCGGAGCGTCCCGATCTGGACCGGCTGGCGCGGGCCACCGGTTCCGACGTGCGTGACGCGGACGTACCCGGTGGCGGAAAGACGGTCGACCTGCTCGATCCGTCCGGCTTCCCGGTGCGGGTGGTGCACTGCGGCGAGCAGCTGCCGGCGCTGCCCGAGCAGCTGCCGCTGCTGCTCAACTTCGGTACGGATCATCGTCGTACGAACACCACGCAGCGCCCGCCGCGCGAGCCGTCCCGGATCCAGCGGCTGGGCCACGTCGTCCTGGAGACCCGCGTGTTCGGCCGGGCCCTGGACTGGTACCTGGACACGCTGGGGATGATCGTGTCCGACTTTCTCTTCCTGGACGGGCAGCGCGACCGCGGCCCGACCATGGCGTTCATCCGCTGCGACCTCGGCAGCGTGCCGGCCGACCATCACACGCTGGCCATGCACCTGGGACCGGGGACCGGCTATGTCCACTCCGCCTACCAGGTCACCGACCTGGACTCGATCGCCGTAGGCGGCGAATACCTCAAGGAACGCGGATACCAGCGCAGCTGGGGCGTCGGTCGGCACATCCAGGGCAGCCAGCTCTTCGACTACTGGCGCGACCCCGACCGCTTCATGCTGGAGCACTTCGCCGACGGCGACCTGTTCTCCAGCGACGTCGAGCCCGGGTGGGCACCCATGTCGACCAGCGGTCTTGCCCAGTGGGGTCCACCGGCCACGCGTGACTTCCTCGGCGCGAGTCCCTCCCCGCAGCGGGTCCGCGACGTCATCCAGGCCCTGCGCGGCGACAACGAGATGGACCCGGCGCGCCTGCTGGGCCTGCTCAAAGCCGCCAAGTCCTGAACACCGACCCCCTCACGAAGGTACTGACATGAGCACCAACGTCCTGCGCACCGCCGACGGATGGTGGGTCGTCCGCGGCCACCGGGCCATCCCTGTCGACACCAAGGCCACCACCACCGCCGAGCTGATCGCCGATCGTGACGCCGTACGAGAGGCGGCTCGCTCGACCGAGGCGGGCACGCCCGTCGCCGACCTGGCCGTCCTCTCGCCGGTCACCACCCCCTGCCGGGTGGTCGCCCAGATGGTCAACTACCGGAGTCACGCCCGTGATTCGGGCTTCACGGGCGACATCCCGCCCGCCTTCTTCCGCAAGGCGTCCGGGTCGGTCAGCGGACCCGGCGACCCCGTCGTACGGCCCTCGCACGTGAAGTTCCTCGACTACGAGGTCGAACTCGGGCTCGTCATGGGCGCCACCCTGCCCATCGGCACCACGGTCGACGAGCGGGACCTGCCGTCGTACGTCGCCGGGCTCGTCGTCACCAACGACATCAGCGCGCGCGACGTCCAGCTGACCAAGACGCAGTTCTACGAGAGCAAGTCCTACCCGACCTTCACACCGACCGGTCCGTACCTCGCCCTGCTGGAGCCGGAGGACTTCGTCCATCTCCTCGACCTCAGGTTGAAGCTGTCCGTCAACGGCGAGCTGCGCCAGGACCGCACCCTCGCCGACATGATCGTCCGCCCGGCGCAGGCCCTCACCCTGCTGGCCCGTTTCCAGACCCTCGACCCCGGCGACCTGCTCCTGACCGGCACGCCCGGCGGCACGGCCCTCAAGGCCCCGCCGAAGCCGGTCGAGAAGGTCGGCGCACTGCTGCCGCCCGCCTTGAAGTGGAAGGCTTTCTTCAAGTCCCAGGCGAAGAACCCGCACTACCTGCACGCGGGAGACGTGATCACGGCGACGATCGCGACCCCGGACGGCCGGATCGACCTCGGCGAGCAGCGAACCTCCGTCACGGACGCGAAGTAGGGACCTGAGGTGAGCCGCACCGAACAGCAGGTACCCGTGGTGATCATCGGCGCGGGACCGGTGGGCGTGACTGCCGCCCTCCTCCTCGCCCGGCGCGGGGTGCGCACCGTCGTCCTGGAACGCCACCGGGACGTCTACCCGCTCCCGCGCGCCGTCGCCACCGACGACGAGGTCCGCAGGATCCTCCAGGCCGCGGGCGTGGGGGAGGAGTTCGCAGAGATAGCCCGCCCCGCGAACGGACTGCGGCTGCTGGACGCCCGGCACCGGGTCATGGCCGAGTTCCGGCGCTCCGAGCACGGTCATCACGGCTACCCGCAGACCAGCATGTTCGACCAGCCCGAGCTGGAGCGACTGCTGCGCGAGGCCCTCGCCCGGAACCCGCAATGCGAACTGCGCAGCGGCGTGGAGGTTACCGGCGTCGGCCCGGACACCGCCGGCCCCGTGCGCGTGACTTACCGCGACGACGACGGAGAGTACGAACTGTGGGCCGAGGCGGTCCTCGGCTGCGACGGGGCGAACAGCCTCACCCGCGACGCCATCGGCGCCACGTGGGAGGACCTGCGCTTCGAGGAACGATGGACCGTCGTCGACGTCCGCACGAACGCCGACGTCCGCTGCTGGGAAGGCGTCGACCAGGTCTGCGACCCACACCGCCCGGCGACCTTCATGCGCGTCGGCGAAGACCGCTACCGCTGGGAGTTCCGGCTGCAGGACGAGCGGCAACCGGTGCGGGAGCTGATCGCCCCATGGATGCCACCCTCCCACGACGGTGACTTCGAGATCGTCCGCGAGACCCAGTACACCTTCCGGGCGCGCATCGCCGACCGGTGGCGCAGCGGACGAGTCTTCCTCCTCGGCGACGCCGCCCACCTCACCCCGCCGTTCATCGGGCAGGGGCTGTGCGCGGGCCTGCGTGATGCCTACAACCTCACCTGGAAGCTGGCCCGCGTCCTGGGCCAGGGCGGCGACGAGCGGCTGCTTGACACGTACGAGAGCGAGCGCAAGCCGCACACACGGCATGTGATCCGGCTCGCGGTCGCCATGGGCTGGGCCATGACCGGCGGCCAGGACGGCGCCGCCGCACTACGCCGCAGGATCCTGGCCGCTGCCTGCCGCATAC
This sequence comes from Streptomyces nymphaeiformis, assembly GCF_014203895.1. Lineage (GTDB taxonomy): Bacteria > Actinomycetota > Actinomycetes > Streptomycetales > Streptomycetaceae > Streptomyces > Streptomyces nymphaeiformis. Next base: position 101,509 of record NZ_JACHJY010000002.1, read on the forward strand.
CCGGCCTCACCGCGGCGGCGGGCCGGGACCTCAGCCCGTCCCTGACCGCCGGGCCCCTCGTCCGGCGCCGTATGCGCAGGGGTCTCGCGGGCACCCACTGCCCGCAACCATGGGTGGCACTCGACGGACGGCGCATCCGCCTCGACGAACTGCTCGGCGACTCCTTCACCGTCCTGACCGCCGCCGAACCCTGGCCCGCACTGAACGCCCTCGCCCACGCGCTCGGCGCCCGGACGATCCCTGTCACCGGCCTCGGTGACGACGGCACTCTCGCAGCCTGGCTGCGCGCCGGCAGGGTGGATGCCGTCCTGCTGCGCCCCGACCGCGTCGTCATGGACGTCGTTCCGGCCGGGAGGCACGACTTCACCGACACCGCCGCCTGGGCGGCCCTCCTGCACACCACGCGCAGCACCCTCCCCCTCCAACAGACCGCCGAGAAGAGCCTGCTGAGGAGCGCCACACGATGACCAGGCCGGACCCCTTCACGACCCCTGACCCCAAGGCCGTCGTGAACAGCCGCATCATGGACTTCGCCCGCCACGCCGGGCTCGACGGCACCGACTACGCCACCCTGCACCACTGGTCGGTCACCGACCTGGAAGGCTTCTGGCGCGCGGTGTGGGAGTACTTCGACATCGAGTCCGACACCCCGTACGAGCAGGTGCTGGCCGAGGAGCGGATGCCGGGCGCCCGGTGGTTCCCCGGCGCCACCCTCAACTACACCCATCACGCCCTGCGCAACCTCACCGACGACGCCGTGGCGATCATCGCCCTCGACGAGACCGGCTCCAGTCACGAGGTGACCGGCGGCCGGCTGCGCGCCCAGGTCGCCTCCGTCGCCGCCACACTGCGCGATCTGGGCGTCGGCAAGGGGGACCGGGTCGTGGGCTACCTGCCCAACACCCCGCACGCCATCGTCGCCTTCCTCGCCGCCGCGAGCCTGGGCGCGGTGTGGTCGGTCTGCGGGCAGGACTACGCCCCCAAGGCCGCCGCCGACCGCTTCGCCCAGCTCGAACCCACCGTCCTGATCGCCGCCGACGGCTACCTCTTCAACGGCACGACCCACGACCGCCGCGAGGCCGCCGGTGAACTGGCCGCGCATCTCCCGACGTTGAAGGCGACGCTGCTGGTGGACCACGTGGGCCTGCCGTGGCCTTCGCGAGCGTTCCCGTCGCTGGTGGTGCCGTGGGAGGACGCGTCCACCCGCGCCGAGGAACTCACGTGTACGCCGGTGCCGTTCGATAACCCGCTGTGGGTCGTGTTCTCCTCCGGCACCACCGGTCTGCCCAAGGGCATCGTCCACGGTCACGGCGGCGTCCTGCTGGAGCACCTGAAGACCCTCGGCCTGCACTCCGACCTCGGGCCCGGCGACCGTCTGCTCTGGTACACCACGACCCACTGGATGATGTGGAACCTGGTCGCCTCCACCTTGCTGACCGGCGCCACGACCTGTACGTACGACGGCAGCCCCGCACCCTTCGCCCGGCTCGACGTCCTGTGGGAGCTGGCCGCGCGCCACCGGGTGACCGTCTTCGGCACCAGCCCCCAGTACCTGCTGGGCATGGCCAAGTACGGCATCGACCCCTCGGCACACGACCTGTCGTCGATCCGCGTGGTCGGTTGCACCGGCTCCGCCCTGCCGGCCTCCGCCTACCCCTGGGTCCGCGACCACGTCGGCGACCACGTCCTGCTCGCGTCCACCAGCGGCGGCACGGACGTCGTCTCCGGCTTCGCGGGCAGCGCCCCCAACACACCGGTCTGGGCCGGGGAGCTGTCCGCACCTCATCTCGGGGTGGCCCTGGCCGCGTACGACGCCGAGGGCCTCCCGATCGTGGACCAGGTGGGCGAACTGGTCGTCACCCGCCCGATGCCGTCCATGCCGCTGTACTTCTGGAACGACCCCGACGGCACCCGCTACCGCGACGCCTACTTCTCCTCCCACCCCGGCGTCTGGCGGCACGGCGACTGGATCACCGTCACCGGACACGGCTCCGTGATCGTCCACGGCCGCTCCGACAGCACCCTGAACCGCAACGGCGTACGCCTGGGCAGCGCCGACATCCACGACGCCGTCGAACGCCTCCCCGAGATCACCGAGGCCCTCGTCATCGGCGCGGAAGAACCCGACGGCGGCTACTGGATGCCCCTGTTCGTCGTCCTCGCAGACGACGCGACCCTGGACGACCCGCTCCGCGAGAAGATCAAGGAGGCGATCCGGACCGGCGCCTCACCCCGCCACGTCCCCGACGAGATCCTCGAAGTCCCCGGCATCCCGCACACCCGCACCGGCAAGAAACTCGAAGTCCCCGTCAAGCGCCTCCTCCAGGGCGCCCCGGTCGAGCAGGTCGTCAACCCGGCAGCCGTGGACGCCCCCGACCTCATCGACCACTTCGCCCGCCTGGGCGCCGAACGCCGGAGGCGGCCGGCGTGACCACCGCACAGGTCACCCTCGCCGCCGTACTGTCCCTCGTCTTCCTCCCGCTGGGACTGGGGAAGATCGCCGCGGTGCCGTTCATGCGGCAGGCGGCAGCACACCTCGGCATGCCACCGGGCCTCTACCGCGTCGTCGGCACCCTGGAAGTGGCCGGAGCCGTCGGACTGGTACTCGGACTGGCTTCCGCCCTACTCGGGATGACCGCCGCGATCGGATTCGCGCTGCTCATGACCGCGGCCGCAGTGGTCCACCTGCGCCACGGCGATCCGCCCATGCGGGCCCTACCGGCCGCCGTCCTGGCCCTGACGGCGGTGGCGTACGCCGGGGCGACGGTCGCAGCCGGCTGATGTCCTAAATGTGCGCCGTCGCGACGCATGAGACCTTGTCGCCCCCGACGGATCACGGACCGTCCTCCGTCTGCTCGGCCGGCTTTGAGCTCGTAACACGATCTTGCTGAAGAGTCCTGGTCAGCCCGGTACGTCGGCGGCAGCGAGGTCGAACTCGGTCCCGGCGACCTGCTGGTCTGGGACAGTGAACTGGCGCACGACTTCGAGGTCGTGGGGGACCACCGTGAGCTGTACCTGCTCCTGCCCCGCGAGCGGCTGCCCCAGGCGATTGCCGGAAGTGCCTCCCGCGCCGGCGGTCTCGTTTCCGTGCGGCCGGGGTCAGGGCTCGCCTCGATCGCTGCCGCTCAGCTGCAGGCCATCACGCGCGAGTTCGACCACCTGTCCGACGCGGATCTGGCCGTTGCCTCCCAGACCTTCTTCGACACCCTCGAAACGGCCCTCGTCCCCGCTCCGGAGCAGCCTGTTTCCAGCAGCGCCCGCGAGGCGCTGGTCATACGGACCCGCCGGTACATCGAGGATCACCTGGATGATCCGGACCTTTGCGCTTCCTCCATCGCCGAGGCGTTCGACATCTCCGTTCGCACGCTGCATCTCGTTCATGCCGGTACGGGCGCAACAGTGGGTCGCTGGATCCGGGAGCGTCGCCTGAAGGCCTGCTACCGGGACCTCTCACGTGCGCATGGCGGCACGACGGTCACCGACGTTGCCTTCCGCTGGGGCTTCAGCAACATGGGCCACTTCAGCACAGCCTTCAAGCAGGCGTTCGGCGTGACACCCAGCAGCGTCTTGCTCCAGGGCCAGCACAGCCGGACCGGCACGGACAACGGCTGATTCCGAGGCACACCGCCCTGCCGAGTCGAGCCCAGTGGGTAGCAGGATCGCGACAAAGCCCCTGAGGACGTCGTCCGTGGGCTGGCATGCAGCCCAGACGGAGCAGGATGTGCCTGCGTCTGAGCTCGCGACGAGTCCGGACAGCAGCGGTTCACCGACCGGTGTCTCCCGGTCGCCGGCGACCAGGCGTCCACCTTGGTCGTCCGGGTGCAGGTGCGGCAGCCCGCCCGCCATCCACAGCCGCAGGTCGCCCCATGTCAGAAGTGAGCCGCCGCTTCGCGCCGCGTCCTTGATGACGTCCCCGGGTGATGGCGGCCAGCTTGTGGATTGACTCGATCGGCAGACGGTCCGCTATGGCGCCGCACGACGCTTGTGGTGCCGTACGCCGTTGTGCGGCGGTTCAGGTGCCGAGGGCGGGGAGGACAACGGCGTCGATGTAATGGCTCACGAAGGCTCGGTCGGGCGACCTGTCCTCGATCAACTGACGGGCGATCAGGGCACCGAGCAGCATGTGCGGCACGTAGGTCAGGGTCGGCGAGGCCGCGCTGATCTCACCCCGCTCGACCGCCCGGGCGAGCACCTTGTCCAGTCCCGTCAGCTCCGGGTGGACGAGCAGGTCGCGCAGCGCCTGGAACAGATCGGGATGGGTGTGCACGGCCTGGACGAGGCCGCGCATGAGCGAGGCGTTCCTCATCATCTGCCGGTCGTCCAGTTGCGCCACCATCGCCCGGAAGTCACCCCGCAGGGATCCGGTGTCGACACCGGCAAGGGTGGCGGGCTTTTGATGGCGCAGCGCCATGGCGACCAGCTCCGGCTTGCCCGTCCACTGGCGGTAAAGGGTGGCCTTGCTGCACTGGGCCCGGGCGGCCACGGCGTCCATGGTCAGGGCCTCGTAAGCGGATTCCCGCAGCACATCGAGCACGGCCTCGTACATCTCTGCCTCGCGCTCGGGCGTTATCCGGCTACGCGGCGGCCTCGCGCGGTCCGGCCGCGCCGACGTTGCTGACGTCTTGCGCTCGGCCTCCGTCAACATCAGCGACTCCCTCGAACGGAACCGTTCCGTGCGAGGAGAATCTATCCCGAGGAAACATGAATACGAAACCGTTTCGGTAGTGAAAAGGGACACGGGTGAAGCCCGGCCCTGACGATCGATCCGGGCCACCTGGGAAACTGGACCACGAGCACACTGGAAGGGACAGGCATGGCACGCACGTCACCGGCCGCGGCGAAGCGTGGACGGCCCCGCGACCCGGGCGCGGATGAACGCATACTCCAGGCGGTCGTGGACGAACTCGCCGAGGTCGGCATCGCCGGCTTCCGTATCAACTCCGTCGCCGCGCGTGCCAAGGTCGCCAAACGAACCCTCTACTCGCGCTGGCCCGAGCGCGAAGATCTGATCCTGGCCGGCCTGGCCACCTTGTCCGTGCGGCTCGACCCGCCGTGCACGGGCAGCCTCGAAAAGGACATACGGCTTCTCTACGACGCCATGGCCGAGCATCTCGCCAGTCCCCGCTGGCTGATCGGAGCTCACTGCAGCTTCGAATTCCCCGACCACCCCGAGCTCTACGCGACGTTCCAGCGCGACTGCATCGACCAGCCGCTGGCCGTCATCGAGGACGTCCTCCGCGACGCCCAGGTGCGCGGTGAACTCCGCAGCGACATCGACCGCTCCGTGGCCGCGGAGACCTTCGCGGCGTCGATCGGCGGGTTCAGCACACACATCGCCCGCCTCCGCGGCATGAACACGCACGCAGTCCGTGACCGGTTCCTCGACCTGTTCCTTCATGGGCTGCGCGCAGTCGCAGACGCGGGATCAGGCTGACCGCTCCCCTCCGCGGGATGAGGGCGTGATCGCCCTTGGGCGTCGTGATCCGTGCGTGAGTCCGGTCTACTGTGCAGTTCCTTCCCGCACGCCTGCGTGCCCTCGGACTCCTGGCCCGCGCGGACGACCGCGGCGACTCGGTCGTGCAGATCGCACCACCCCTGATCGCCACCCGCGACGAACTCGACCACATCGTCGATCTGCTCGGGCAGGCCCTGACTGACGCGGACCGCCATTTCCTCCACGCCCGCTGACCATCGAGCCACCCGGCATCGATGACCGCGTGCAGCCCGGTGGACTTCAGATCGGACAACAAGCGCGCCGCTCGGGCGGTCGCGCCGGCATCGGATGGAGTGCCACCGGGCAGCCTGGCCTCCTCGGCGGCAGCCGCCCCGGGGCGGTGGGGCCGTTTGCCTCGTCGAAGTCGGCGATCAGCTCGTCCCGGTTGTAGCGCTCGATCTGCCGCTGCGCGGAAACGCCACGCGTGTCGAACCACTCACGGATCGCTCGCAGGATGCCAGCGGTCAGAAGGACGGAGCCACCACTACTGGAGCCGTCGCCGGGCGGGTAGTCGGTGTCGTTGCCAGTCGTGACGCAAAGGGCATTCGGGAACGCCAAACTGCGCGATTCTCGGCTGCGTGGTGCCCCAGCTGCCCTTCGGACGTGGGTCAGAGGTCGCACGTAGCGCCCTTCATGCACATGATGCACATTGATCTTGTGTCCGTTTCGCGGCCCGCACGCCGCTGACCTGTGGTTTTCTTCGACATGTTTTGTGTGGACCTGTTTTTTGTGACGCACCATGTCGAGTGCATCGCGATCCTTGAGCCTGCTGAAAAGGGCCGCTGACCTGGCGTTTCTCTGAGTGTGCGTGATGGGCGTTACGTGTGTTAGGTGTGATATTTTGACGCATATTCGACGCACGTGACGCACGTTGACGCACGGACTGCGCGATTCCTGAGGGGCCGTCATGCGTGAGGGGTGACTGTCGGGCGCGCGGCCTTCCGAGGTCATCGGCTTGAATGGGCCGTCAGCGAGTTGGGCGAGTGTGACCGGGCACACTCCCCGCGCACCGGGCCTTCCATGTCGGCACGGGCCAGACCGTCCGTCCGAGGCGCAGGCTTTGGCCGTATGCCTTCGTCGAGGCTAGGGTGTGCCGCCGTACTCGGCGGATCGCTCCCCTGGGGAAGGTGGGAATGGGGCTCATTGATGCAGACCACGTGGGGCTGGTCGTCGCGGCGCAGGCTGGTGACGATCGGGCGCGCGAGGAGCTGATCGCCGCGTACCTGCCGTTGGTCTACAACATCGTCGGGCGAGCGCTGAGCGGACATGCCGACGTCGACGACGTCGTCCAGGAGACCCTGCTGCGCGTGGTGCGTGACCTACCCGCCCTGCGTGCCCCGGAGAGTTTCCGGTCCTGGCTGGTGTCGATCACGCTCCGCCAGATCAACACCCACTGGCATCGGCAGCACGCCCTCGCCGACCGGACCACGGTCATCGACGAGGCACGCCGGATACCGGACGCCGGCGCCGAGCCCGTGGACGTGACGATCCTGCGGCTGCACGTGTCGGACGAGCGGCGCCGGGTCGTCGAGGCCGGCCGGTGGCTCGACCCGGACCACCGGGTGCTGCTGTCCCTGTGGTGGCAGGAATGCGCCGGCCTGCTCAGCCGGGAGGACATGGCCGCCGCGACGGGGCTCACGGTCGCGCACGTCGGAGTGCGCCTGCAACGCATGCGCGAGCAGCTGGAAGTGTGCCGGACGATCGTCGCCGCGTTGGAGGCCGACCCGCGCTGTCCGCAGCTGGACGGGACCGTCGTCGGCTGGGACGGTGACCGTGCATCGGTGTGGCGCAAGCGGATCGCGCGGCACACCCGTGACTGCCCGGTCTGCACGGGGACGTCGACGGAACGGGTGCCGGCCGAACTGCTGCCGCTCAGCCTCACGACGCTGACCGTCCCGGCCGCACTGGTCGCCGCGCTGGCCGCCAAGGGCCTGCTGTCGGGTACGGCGGCGAGTGCTGCCGGCCTCGTCGGGGCCCCCGTCGCCGTCGGCACGGCGACGGGGGGAGGCGGTCTGCACGGCGCTCTTGCCGGCAAGCTCCAGGCGGTGACCGCTCATCCGCTGGTGAGCCTCGCGACCGGTGCGGTGCTCCTCGCCGGGACCGCCACCTACGCGACCTGGCCCGAACCGGCGCCCCGAGTTCCCGGCGCCACCGCCGCTCCCACGGTCGGCACCCCCACGCCCCTTCCCTCGCGCACCGCCACCTCCGCCGGACCGTCCCCGGCGAGTCCGTCCCCGGTGAGCCGGCCCTCGGTCGGCCCGTCCGCCGTCCCGGGCACCGTTGCGCTGGGCGCACGATCGCTGGAGTCCGCGGACAGTCCCGGCCTGTTCGTCACCTACAAGGGCGACTTCGCCTCCCTCGGCGGCGTGACCGCGTCCAGCGGCGCGCAGGCACGTCAGCGGGTCACCTTCACGGTCGTCGGGGGACTGGCCGACATGCGGTGCGTCACCTTCCGCGCCGCAGACGGCCGGTATCTCCGTCACAGCTACCTGCGGCTGCGGCTGAGCACCGACGACGGCAGCGCACTGTTCCGTGAGGACGCCACCTTCTGTCCCCGTCCCGGGGCGGTCGCCGGGTCCGTGACCCTGCACGCGCACAACTATCCGGGATCGGTCCTCCGCCACCGCGACGGCGGTATCTGGCTCGACGGCTCCGACGGCACGCGGACCTTCGCCGGCCAGGCTTCCTTCATCGTGCGCAGCCCCGGGGCCTGAGCACCGCTCCTCGGGCGATCCATCCACAGTTGCTGACCCACACCGTGACCGGCGTTCACCGCAGACCGGTGCGGCGCCCCTCTGCCATGGGCGCGACCAGGTCACGGCGTCCGGCATAACGCTTTCTGCCTGCGAGATGCGTCACCGGGTAATCCTGCGGACGGCGCGACTTTTCCGTTACGAGACCGCGCGCTCGCAAGCCTCCACTTCAGGGGTGTCCTTCCCGCGGCCCGTCATGACGTGCCGACGCGGCAGGGTCCCGACCCCCACTGACGTATCCCCTGAAGAAAGCGCCTCACATGACGCGACACACCCACGAACCCAGCGCGACCGGAACGCAGCACCCGCGAGGTGAATCATGAAGGGCCTGCACCGGCTCCGCCGGCGTCGCCGGACATGGGCGGTAGGGCTGTCGGCCACGGCGCTGGTGGCCGGCGTCGTGACGCTCCTCCCCAGCTCCGCCGGAGCCGCGGGCCTGGGCACCCAGGCCGCCCCCTCGGGCAGGTACTTCGGCACGGCCGTGGCCGCGGGCAGGCTCGGCGACTCCGCGTACACCGCGATCACCGACCGGGAGTTCAGCATGATCACCCCGGAGAACGAGATGAAGTGGGACGCCGTCGAACCGTCCCGCGGCAACTTCAGCTTCGGCCCCGCGGACCGGATCGTCGATCGGGCCCTGGCGCGCGGCCAGCGCCTGCGCGGCCACACCACGGTCTGGCACTCGCAGCTCCCCTCCTGGGTCGGGGCCATCCACGACGCGAAGACGCTGCGCGACGTGATGAACCACCACATCACCACCGAGATCAGCCACTACAAGGGCAAGATCTACGCCTGGGACGTGGTCAACGAGGCGTTCGCCGACGGCGGCAGCGGCGGGCTGCGCGACTCGGTCTTCCGGAACGTGCTCGGCAACGGCTTCATCGAGGAGGCGTTCCGCACCGCCCGTGCGGCCGATTCCTCGGCCAAGCTCTGCTACAACGACTACAACATCGAGAACTGGTCGGACGCGAAGACCCAGGGCGTCTACCGCATGGTCAAGGACTTCAGGTCCCGCGGCGTGCCGATCGACTGCGTCGGGTTCCAGAGCCACTTCGGGGCGGGCGGCCCGCCGGCCAGCTTCAAGACCACCTTGGCCGGCTTCGCCGCCCTGGGCGTCGACGTCCAGATCACCGAGCTGGACATCGCCCAGGCCTCACCCACCCACTACGCGGACGCGGTCAGCACCTGCCTGTCCGTGCCCCGGTGCACCGGCATCACGGTGTGGGGCGTCCGTGACAGCGACTCCTGGCGCAGCGGCGAGAGCCCGCTGTTGTTCGACAGCGGGGGCAAGCCCAAGCCGGCGTACACCGCCGTCATGAGCGCTCTCCATTCCGGCTCCGGTACCACCCCGGGCAGGCCGACCGACGGTACGGGGGAGATCAAGGGCGTCGCCTCCGGCCGCTGCCTCGACGTTCCCGGCTCCTCCTCCTCCACCACCAACGGCACCCGGGCCCAACTGTGGGACTGCAGCGGGCAGACCAACCAGCGCTGGACCTACACCGCCGCCAAGCAGCTGAGGGTGTACGGCGACAAGTGTCTGGACGCCAAGGGCAAGGGCACCACCAACGGCACCCCGGTCGTCATCTGGGACTGCAACGGCGGCGCCAACCAGCAGTGGAACGTCGATGCCGGCGGCGCGATCACCGGCGTCCAGTCCGGGCTGTGCCTTGACGCCGTCGGCGCCGCCACCGCGAACGGCACCACGATCCAGCTGTACTCCTGTGCGTCCGTCGGCAACCAGAAGTGGACCGGCCCCTCCCTGACGGGCGGCGGAACGTGCGCCCTTCCGCCGACGTACAAGTGGAGTTCGACGGGTCCCCTCGCGCAGCCGTCGAACGGGTGGGCCGCGGTGAAGGACTTCACCCACGTGATGCTGGGCGGCAAGCACCTGGTCTACGCGTCGAGCGCGTCGGGAACCTCGTACGGCTCGATGGCGTTCAGCCCCTTCACGAACTGGTCGGACATGGCGTCGGCCGGTCAGATCCGGATGAGCCAGAACGCGGTGGCGCCCACCCTGTTCTACTTCGCGCCCAAGAAGATCTGGGTGCTGGCGTACCAGTGGGGTGCCTCGCCCTTCAGCTACCGCACGTCGAGCGACCCCGCCAACCCCAACAGCTGGTCCGCGCCGCAGCCGCTGTTCACCGGCAGCATCCCCCGCACCGAATCCGGCACTGGACCGATCGACCAGACCCTGATCGCCGACGAGAAGAACATGTACCTGTTCTTCGCCGGTGACAACGGCAAGATTTACCGGGCGAGCATGCCGATCGGGAACTTCCCGGGCAACTTCGGCTCGTCGTACACGACGGTCATGAGCGACACGGCGAAGAACCTCTTCGAGGCGCCGCAGGTCTACAAGGTCCAGGGCCAGAACCAGTACCTCATGATCGTCGAGGCTCGGGGTACGAACGAGCGGCGCTACTTCCGCTCGTTCACGGCCTCGAGCCTGAGCGATGCGTGGACCCCGCAGGCCGCCGGCGAAAACAACCCCTTCGCGGGCAAGGCCAACAGCGGCGCCACCTGGACCGACGACATCAGCCACGGTGACCTGATCCGTACCAACCCCGACCAGACCATGACCATCGACCCCTGCAACCTGCAGTTCCTGTACCAGGGCAAGTCCCCTACCGCGGGCGGACCCTACGACCAACTGCCGTACCGGCCGGGCGTCCTCACCCTGCAGCGCTGACCTGCCCGATCCACGGTTACACAAGGAGAAACACCCCCCATGAACAACCCCGCCAACGCCGGACGCCGCGGACGTCACCGCCGTCGCAGGACCGCCACCGCCCTGCTGCTCGGTGTGCCCGCCACCGTCGTGCCGTACCTCCTGTTCGTGCAGGACGACTCGCAGGCCGCGACGGTCGACGACAGCGCTTACTACAAGCTGGTCTCGGTACGCAGCGGCAAGGTGCTGGACGTCAACGCCTTCTCCACCGCCGACGGCACCCGTATCCAGCAGTGGACTGATCAGAACACGGCCAACCAGCAGTGGAGGCTGCGCTCCACCGGCGACGGCTACTACGAGCTGGTGAACCGCAACAGCGGCAAAGTGCTCGGCATAGCGGGCGATTCGACCGCGCAGGCGGCTGCCGCCGAGCAGCAGACCGACAGCTCCTCCGCCTCCCAGGAGTGGCGGATCGACGAGGTGAGCGGTTCCGGCGCCGTCACCTTCACCTCCCGCAGGAGCGGCCAGGTCCTGGACGTCTCCGGAGGCTCCACGGCCGACGGCGCGGCGGTCATCCAGTACGGCGGCCATGGCAGCACCAACCAGCAGTGGAAGCTGGTGAAGACGGCCGAGGCCCCGGCCACCGGGACCGGACCGTACGCGTGGAAGAACGCCCAGGTGGTGGGCGGGGGTTACGTCACCGGGCTGGTGTTCAACCCCCGGGAGAAGGGGCTGCTGTACGCGCGTACCGACATGGGCGGCGCCTACCGTTGGGACGCCGCGGCCGAGCAGTGGATCCCGCTGACCGACTGGCTCGGCGAGAAGGACTGGAACCTGCTGGGCATCGACGCGCTGGCCACCGACCCCGTCGACGCCAACCGGCTCTACCTCGCGACCGGCACCTACACCAACGACTGGGCCGGCAACGGCGCGATCCTGCGCTCCACCGACCGTGGTCGCACCTTCCAGCGCACCGCTCTGCCGTTCAAACTGGGCGGCAACGAGGACGGCCGCGGGGCGGGCGAACGTCTGGTGATCGACCCCTCCGACAACGGCACCCTGCTGCTGGGCACCCGCAAGAACGGCCTGTGGCGCAGCACCGACCACGGTGTGACATGGAGTCAGGTCTCTTCGTTCCCCGTCAAGGACGGGGCGAGCAGCGGCGCGGGCATCTCCTTCGTGACGTACGGCCCGGCCGGCAGCAAGACGGTCTATGTCGGCGTCGCCGACAAGTCCACCTCCCTGTACCGCTCCACCGACGGCGGCAGCACCTGGCAGGCCGTCTCCGGGCAGCCCACCGGCCAGATGCCGCAGCACGGCGTGCTCTCCGGTGACGGCTCGCTGTACCTGACGTACACCGACAACCTCGGGCCCAACGGCGTGACGGGGGGTTCGGTGTGGAAGTACACGCCGGCCGGCGGGGCGTGGAAGAACATCTCGCCGTCCCAGGGCGGTTACGGGTTCTCCGGCCTGGCCGTCGACCCGCGGCAGCCGTCCACGGTCATGGTGACCACCCTCGACCGCTGGTGGCCCGAGGACGAGATCTACCGGAGCACCGACGGCGGCACGACCTGGAAGGCGCTGGCGGACAAGTCGGTGCGGGACGCCTCGGGTGCTCCGTACGTCGGCACCCACACCGGTCACTGGATGACCGCCCTGGCCATCGACCCCTTCGCCTCCGGGCACGTGCTGTACGGCACCGGCAACGGCATCTGGCGCAGCAAGGACGCCGACGCCACCGACAACGGCGGAACCAGCCATTGGACCGTGGGGGCGCGTGGCCTTGAGGAGACCGCGCTGATGGACGCGATCGCCCCGCCCGGCGGTGCCACCGTCATCACCGCCATGGGTGACCAGGGCGGCTTCCGCCACGACGACCTGACCAAGGTGCCCGCAGGGCGGCTGAGCAACCCGATGATGGCCAACAGCACCGACATCGACTTCGCCCAGTCCAACCCCTCGGTGATGGTCCGTGTCGGCCATGGCGGCGCGCAGGACGGTGCCTACTCCACCGACGGCGGCACCAGCTGGACCGGCTTCAGGTCGGAGCCGGTGGCCGGCGCCCAGGACGGTCGCGCCGCGCTCGCGGCGGACGGCTCCACCATCGTCTGGACCCAGGCCGGCCAGGCCCCGTACCGCTCGACCGACAAGGGAGCGAGCTGGTCGAGGGTCAGCGGCCTGGGCACCGACGCCGTGGTGGTCGCCGACCGCTCCTCGGCCAGGACCTTCTACTCCCTGTCCGGCGGCACGCTCCACGCCAGCACCGACGGCGGCGCGACCTTCACCGCCCGGGCCACCGACCTGCCCGACGGCCGGCTCACGGCCGTCCCCGGCATCGCCGGGGACCTGTGGATCGCCGGCCATGACAAGGGGCTGCTGCACTCCACCGACGGCGGCCGCACCTTCACCACGCTCAGCACGGTGAAGTCCACCTCCGCCCTCGGCTTCGGCAAGGCCGCACCCGGCGCCTCCTACCAGGCCCTTTACCTGATCGGCACCGTCAAGGACGTCACCGGCGTCTTCCGCTCCACCGACAAGGGCGCCACCTGGCTCCGCGTCAACGACGACGCCCACCAGTGGGGCAGCATCGGCGGCGTCGGCGTCATCACCGGCGACCCCGACACCTTCGGCCGCGTGTACGTCGGCACCAACGGCCGCGGCCTCCAGTACGGCGACCCCTCCTGACCCCGACACCGGATGCACTCACGTTCGACGTCTGAGCTGAGGCGCGATCACTGACAGGCTGCCGCCCTCCTGGCCGATGGGACATCTCGGCCGGAGGGCGGCTTTCCGCTGTAGAGCGGCCCGTGGGCGGCGGTTGCGGAGCGGCGGCCTGGGTCTTTCGCGGGCGTGACCCGCGGGGAGGGCAGGTGCCGTGCGCCAGCCAGTGCTGGCCGGCGCCCGTCAGGACGACGCTTCAGTGCCCGCCCTTCCGGGAGACCGTGGTCAGGTCCTGGTCCTGCAGCGCCTGACACGTGGTCTTGCAGGAGGTGGACTCCCGTACGCCCGCAGGGCACCCTGCTCCCACCCGCTGCAACACCGCGAGCCGCCGCTCATTGACCTGCCGCTCCGTCGTGCGTCGGAGATCGCACGTAGCGCCCATCGTGCGCGTAATGCACATTGATCTTGCGTCTGTTTCGCGTCTCGCGAGCCGCTGGCCTGCGGTTCTCTTTGACCTGCTTTTGCCTCTACATGTCTGCGATGACGGAGAACGGGCTGACCACCTGGGTCGGCGTCGACGGCACCCCGCAGTCGGTCGTGCGTACGGCGAAGTACGGGTTCCCGCTGATGATCGCCATTACAGGGGGCAGCCCGACCCGCTTCGCCCCGTACGTCGACCTGTACGGGCGCGCCGCCGAGCAGTTCGGCACCACGGCCCACCCCGTCGGCATGCACTCGCCCGGCTTCGTCGCCGACACCGACGAGCAGGCCCGTGAACTGCGCTGGCCCCGCTACAAGGTCATGCGCGACCGCATCGGCGCGCCCGAGACGGTCGCCCGCAAGATGGCCGCCGCCATCAAGGGCCTCGGCGTCGGCCGCTTCGACATGATCTACGGCTCCGGCGCGATGCCGGTCAGCGCCCGGCTGCGCGCCGTGGAGCTGTACGGCACCAAGGCCGTGCCGATGGTCCGCGACATCCTCGCGGGCTGACCCGAGGGACGTACCGAGGAACGGAGGGAGCGGACATGGACTTCAGCGACGTACGGACGCTCGGCATCATCGGCGCGGGAAAGGTCGGGACGGTGCTGGCGCGGCTCGCGCTCGGTGCCGGCCATCGGGTGCTGATCGCCGGTTCGGGCGACCCGGAGAAGATCGCGCTCACGGTCGAGGTGCTGACGCCGGGCGCGGTGTCGGTCACGGTCGATCAGGCCGTGGCCGGGGCGGATGCCGTCGTGCTCGCACTGCCGCTCGGCAAGTACCGCACGCTGCCGGTGGACGCGTTGCGCGGCAAGCTGGTGATTGACGCGATGAACTACTGGTGGGAGACGGACGGTGTCCGGGACGACCTCAGTGATCCCGCCGTCTCCTCCAGCGAGACCGTGCAGCGGTTTCTGACCGGTTCACGGGTGGTCAAGGCGTTCAATCACATGGGCTACCACGATCTGGAGGACGGGGCCCGGCCGTCGGGCGCGGCGGGGCGCAGGGCGATAGCCATCGCCGGAGACGATACCGAGGACATCGCGGCGGTCGGGCACCTTGTCGATGACCTCGGCTTCGATCCTGTCGTGGTGGGATCGCTGGCCGACGGTGTACGGCTGCAGCCCGGCACCGAGCTCTTCGGCGCCAACGTCGACGCCGAGGGGCTGTGGGCGATGCTCGACCGGCCAGCAGCCGCAGCCTGATGTGCAGCTGTCGCGGCGACCTCTTCCGCTGGCTCCTGACGAGGTGCGGCGGCACTGGACGGCGTCGTCCGAGGCGGCGGCGCGTGTTCGCCCCCGCGCCGCTGCTGCGCAGCGCCCTGCGAGCAGGCCGACGGGGCGGCTACTTGCGGGGCGCCACTCCATTTCGTCAGGCGGTCATCGCATCGCGGACGAGCGCGGTGTCCACGAACTGTTCGAAGCGGACGATGAGTCCGCCGCGGACGGTGAAGTGGTGGGCGACGCGTACGTCGATGGGCTTGCCGGTGGCTTTGTTGGTCGCGGTGTAGCGGGCGAGGACGACGACGTTCTCGCCGTCCACGACGTACGTGTCGTCGTGGGCGGTCCAGTCGTCCCAGTCGGCGCCGAGCTTCTCCATCACGTTCGCGGTGACGCCCTCGGGCGTGCGGTACGTCCCGGCCAGCGGGAAGCCGGCCATCTCCGTCCACTCCACGTCCGGGGCGAGCGTGGCCCGCAGTGCCTGAAGGTCACCGGCCGCCGAGGCCAGGTACTGGCGGCGTACGACATCGGCGGGGGAGGCGGCGAAGTCGGTGTTCTCGTACGGCATTTCGGTCAGCCCCACTTCATCTCGCCCTTGGCGACCTTGGCCCCGATCTGCGCGGCGATGAGCATGCCGTAGTCCGGGTAGCGGGTCACCAGGGCCTCCGTCAGCGCGGCGCCGTCCGCGGCCTTGGCCAGTTCGTCCTCGAAGGCGAGCAGGTAGTCGCGGGTGGCGGTGATGGCGGAGGCATCGGCCGGAGCGCCGGGCAGCCGGTGGCCGGGCACGACCAGCGCGGGCTTGAGGGTGGCCATCTCGTCGAGCAGCTTCAGCCATGCCGAGCGATCTTCGGGGGTGGGTGTGTCGGCGACCCAGACGTGTTCCTGCTGGAAGAGGAGGACGCCGCCGAGCAGGGCCCGCTGCTCGGGCTGCCACAGGTAGTGGCGGTCGGGCAGTTCGGCCGGGCCGCCCTTGAGGTCGAAGCGGTGGCCTTCCAGGGTGAGGCTGCCGGTGAGCGGGGCGAGGTCGACCAGGCGGGTGGGCAGGTTCGGGCCGAGCGCCTCCCACGCCTTGAGCTTGCCCTCGTAGGAGTCCTTGATGTGCTCGATGACGAGCGGGGTCGCCACGAAGGCCGCCTCGGGGAAGGCGTCGGCGATGACTTCGGCGCCGAAGTAGAAGTCGGGGTCGGCGTGGCTGATGAACACCGTGGTCAGCGTCTTGCCCGAGTCGAGGATCTCGGCGACCAGGCGGTGCCCGTCGGCGCGGGTGAAGGCGGCGTCGACCAGGAGCGCCTCGTGCTCGCCGGTGACGAGGGTGGCGGTCTTGTTCTTCGACCCGGCGGGGAAGTCCAGGTCGAGGATCTTGAAGGAGAGCGTGCTCATGGGGGGGGCTCCGTAAGGGGTGGGGGGTCAGGCGGTGAGCGCGGCGAGGCGCTGGTCGATCTCGTCGGGTGTGGCGTGGCCGCGGGCCAGTACGCTCACGCGCGCGCCGTCGACGGCGAGGAGCGTGGGGAACGCGTTGACGCCCAGCTCGGCGGCGCGGCGGAAGTCGGCCTCGGCCGCGGCCCGCACCCCGGGCGCCTCGAAGGCAGCGACGACGGCGTCGGCGTCCAGCCCCATGCGCTCGGCGACCGTCCGGTAGGTCGCGGGGGCGGACAGGCTCAGGCCGTCGACGTAGAACGCGCGCTGCAGGGCCGCGGCCGACTCCACCGCGTGGTCGGGGGCGGCGGCGCGCAGGGCCGCGACGCCCCGGGCCGCCGCCTCGGAGTCCATGACGAACGAGCCGTCGGCGATCAGCCGCGTGTACCCCGCGCCGAACTCGGCGCCGGTCAGCTCGGCGATCTTGGCGTTGGCGCCCTGGACGTAGCCGAACTCGCGGATCGGCACCCGGCGCGGCCCGGTGAACAGGCCGCCGGAGACCACCTCCACCGGCAGTCCCGAGTGGCGGGCGGCGACCTGGCGCAGGGTGCCGGAGAACCCGTGCGACCAGCCGCAATAGGCGTCGAAGACGTTCACGAGCTTCATGATGGCCTCGCTTGAGATGCGGCGCCCGCCGAACGCGAGCGATGTACCTGACGAAACAGTATCTGACGCGTCAGATATTTCCTGGGAGTCCGACGCCCCTTCCCGGCAGGCCGAAAGTCCCTCGCAGGGCGCAGCGTCAGGGCAGGCGCGGCAGCACGTCACGCGCCGAATGACTCAGGATTCGTAGATCCTCGATGAACCGGTCCCGGTCGCCGGGTGGAATCGGCTCCAGGAAGTAGCGGCGGATGTTCTCCACATGCACCCGCGACGCGGCCACCGCCTTCTGCGCGCCCTTCGGCGTCAGCTGGACGAGGCGGCCGCGCCGGTCGCCCGGGTCCTCGACCCGCTCGACGAGCCCGGCCTCCACCATGCGGTCCACCAGCCGCGTGGCGCCGCCCGTGGTCAGCACCTGCTCCTGGGCCAGGGCCCGCATCGACAGGCCGGGCTCACCGGAGCGTCCCAGGATGAGCAGCACCTCGTACATGAGGTGGCTGATGCCGCACTCCTTCTCCAGGGCCCGGCCCAGGATGTACTCGAGGCGGTTGGCGGCACCTTGGAGGCGGCCGAAGGCCAGCACCAGATCGTTGTCCGCGGCCTCCTTCGCCGTCGAGATCCGCGCTTGCTCGGCCCGCTCGTTCACAGCCTCGCCGTCCCCTCTTGCCGGCCCCGTTTCCCTACGATCATGCCGCACGGCCGGTGACGAGCCCGCGGCTCCCGGTCTGGAAGGGCGAGCCGATCGTCGAAGCCGGCTGGGGCATTGCTGAGAGTGGCCGCGATCTCAGCCGGGATACGTAGGGTGTGGACCGTCGCCTCGGCGACGCCGAGGCGGCCGCGATGTCCTTGTTGCCCGAGGCTGAGCGCGCTGGTTTTCGTCGGAGTTGTTGGTCGGCGCGGAAGGCACCTTCGGCGCACCGGATCCCGAGCGCGCGGGCGCCCTGTTTCCGGGGGCGAAACTAGGATGAGGGTGGTGGACGCTGTGGTCGGCGTGCGTCAGACTCGCGCACGTAATGCACGCAGCGCACACAATGCACACGGCCGATTTGCCCCAATGCGCCTGCCCGGGTCGCCGACCTGCGACTTTGCCGAGTGTGCATTATGTGCGTCACATGCGTTAAGGGCGATATCTTGACGCGTATCTGACGCACGTGACGCACGTTTGACGCACGAACGGCGCCTTTCCTGATGGTTCGTCATGTGTAGTTCAAGGCTGTCGGCCTGGGCCGCGCGCCCGTGTGGAGGTGGCCCCGCGGCGGAGGTGGTGAGGCCGACTGCCGCGCGGTTGGTCAGTCCGTCCCTTCGCTTCTTGGGCGTGACGTCCCGTGGTGCTGGGGGGATGTCGTCTCAGGGGCCGTAGGTGACTCCAGCGCCCGAGGACGGGCTTTAGGTCGTCGGTTGTAGCTTGGGGATGTCGGGCAGGTTGGGTTCAGCGGGTCGAGACGCTCGACGGTGGCTGCCACCCAGTCGGTCCATGCCTCGGATTCGGCTCAGGTCTGCCCCGGTGGCATGGACTCAACTCACGTGCGTACGGCGCTTAAGAGGTCGTTTTCGCCCAATGTTTCATCTTGAGATCAGGTGCTCTGCATGCTTTTCGGGTTGCGCCAGGAGATGGTGTTCTCGTGGGTGAGGCGGCGGGCCATGGGGCTGGTCATCGTGAGGTGGATCTTGGCTTCGGAGCGTGTGGGCAGGGTTTCGTAGTCGCGGGCCAGACGGCGGTTCAGCATGAGCCGGCCGTAGGTCCGCTCGACCGTCCACCGCTTCGGAATCGGAGTGAAACCCCTGGTCCCGGGCTTGCAGGCGGTGATCTCCATGTCGATGCCGCGGGTGGCGGCATGCTCGACGAGATGCTGACGGTAGCCGCCGTCGACCCGCGCCTTGCGGATGCAGGAATGGTCGACGGCGACCCGGTCCAGGAGGCGGGCGCCGGCGGTGGAGTCCTGCACGCTCGCCGCGGTGACCAGCACGGCAAGGAGCAGGCCGAGGGTGTCGGTGACGATGCTCCGCTTCCTGCCGACGATCTTCTTGCCGGCGTCGACACCCTGGCTCGAGGCCGGGACGCCGGTGGAGGTCTTGACGCTCTGCGCATCGATCACATACGCCGACGGCTCGCCGTTCCTGCTTTCCTTCTCCCTCGGCAACTGCCTGAGCAAGCCATTGAGCTGGGCGAGCACCCTTCGTCGGCCCATTTGGCGAAGTAGCCGTAGACGGTGTTCCAGGGCGGGAAGTCGTGCGGAAGGTAACGCCACTGCACCCCGGTCCGGTCGACATACGAGATCGCATCCATGATGTCGCGCAACTCGTGCTCGGGCGGCCGACCGAAGTTCAAGGCTCTGCTTCGGCGCTCCAGCCGCCGAGCCGACAGGACCGGCTCGACCGACTCCCAGCGGGCATCGGACAGATCACTCGGGTACGGACGTCGCTTCGTCATGCTTCCGACGTACCGCCGCGAACCGAATGCGCCCAGGCGCGCAACGACAGCAGTCGAAGCACACCACCTCAACAGCAGGGCATCGTGGGACGAGACGGAAACAGGCGCCCTTGCACCTCACTCGTAACCCCACCCGCCCCGCGAGGCACCGCCCCTTTTCCCAACCTCATCGACACCGCCACCCGGCACTCTGAGAATCAGCCGATAACTGATCGGCTGCACGTCGTTGCCGACAAGGGCGGGGCCCTTGGCGGCCGCCCGGCTCGCCAGGGGCTGAGACCCGCTTGCCTGCCTTGTACGCCAAGGCCCCGTACCGAGGGATATCGGTTAGTGAGCATGGCGGCGTGCGACGCGATGGCGGCCGGTGCGGGGAAGTTCAGGTCCGTGGTGCCGGCTTGGGGGAGGTGTGGCGGGGGTTATCGGGGGAGGAGGGCGCGTACGGTTTTGCCGCCGTCGGGGGCGGCGGTGACGTGGGTTGTGTGGGTGAGGCGGTTGACCATGGGCCAGCCGAAGCCTCCCGTGGTGCTGTTCAGGTCGGGGGTGCGCATGCGCGGTGTCTGGGGGCTGGGGTCGCGGACGGTTACCTCGATGCTGTCCGGGTGGGCGGTCAGTTCCAGGGTGCAGGTTTCGCCGGCGTGGCGCAGGGCGTTGGTGAAGAGTTCCGAGGCGACCAGGACAGCCGTGTGGGCGGCCTCGGCTCCGGCCGGGGGGAGTAGGTCGTCGAGGAAGGCCCGGGTGCGGTCGCGGGCGTCGGCGATGGAGCCGGTGGAACGGGCGGCTGCGACGTTGACGCTCATCGTGTCCACCGGGGCCACCTCGATCTCTTGATCTTCGTCTCTTACCGCCCTGTGCATGTACCCGCCCTGGTGGCGGACAACCTGGCAATAGCCGTCCTGCTCCTTCGGGCGACGCTGTCCGAGATCGATTACCTCACCTTCACGCACTCAGAAATCTGCATCGGCTGGAGTAGACATTACTCTGCGGTCTGGCTATGGTTTCTCTCGTAGCCGAAGAGATCGAAAGCCCGGCAGAGGTGAACTGCCGGGCAGTAGGACCGCAGTACCCGCAGTTGCAGGACGGTTCGGTGGCGGAGTTTCGAAGCCAGGCTGGTTGCAGGACGGCGACGGGACTGGCCACCGGACCGGGTGGCCCGCAGTGATCAGGGGCCGCCGGCACGGGACCGCTGTCATGGCAGATGCGGTACCCGTAGGTGCAGTGCGCAGTACCCAGCAGTGAAGTCGAATGAGCAGTACCCGGTGAAGGCGTCGGCTGCGGGCGCGCGCGCCGGGAGGCTCGGCAGCAGGTTTCCAAGCCAGAGCAGGATCGGCGACGGGGCCGGCTACCGGCCGGGGTGGCGCTGCCAGAGGCCACCAGCAGTACGCAACACCAGCAGTGATGGATCCAGAGGAAAGAACGGAGGAACCCGCGCCATCAGGATCGCCCGGGCGGAAGTCTTGAGCCCGGGTACCGCAGGACATCGATAGTGAGGTGGTCTCCGGTCACGCAACCGCGATCCCCGCAACCCCGACAGCAGCCAGGTCGGGTCTGCGGACACAGAAGGCCGGCGCAGTATCAGGGCCGGCAGGTGGTGTAGTAGTTCCTTCGGGGCCCGGGTGCCAGTACGGCACCCGGGCCCCTCGACGCGTTCCCCAAGAGAGGTGCAATGACAGCAGACGACTCGTTCGGCCGTCTCGACGACGACGACTACCCCGCCTACACCATGGGTCGGGCCGCCGAGATGCTCGGCACCACACCCGCGTTCCTCCGCGCCCTCGGCGAGGCGCGGCTGATCGCCCCGCTGCGCTCCGAGGGCGGCCATCGCCGCTACTCCCGCTACCAGCTGCGTATCGCCGCCCGCGCCCGCGAACTCGTCGACCAGGGCACACCGATCGAGGCCGCCTGCCGCATCATCATCCTCGAGGACCAGCTCGAAGAGGCCCAGCGCCTCAACGAGCAGTACCGCCGGGCTGCCGAAGGGGCCGGGCCGCCGCCTGCGGCCTGAGATGGTGCCGTGCCCGCCGGGCGCCGGCGGGCGCCATGTGTTCCATCCGGTTCCGAGCGTGTCGCTGTCTCCTGTGGTGACGCAGGGTGCGAGCGTGTAGCGTTCCTGTTAGCTGTCGTGGTTCGGAAGCCCCCTTTGCCCACGCTCCAGGCGTGGGCTTTTTGCTGTGCTGTGCCGCAGGAACCAGGGCGATCACCTCCGCCTCCCGCACTGTGCGGAGGCGTTCATCGACTGGAAGGCATGAGACATGGCTACGGGAACTGTGAAGTGGTTCAACGCGGAGAAGGGCTTCGGCTTCATCGCCCAGGACGGCGGCGGCCCGGACGTCTTCGCCCACTACTCGGCCATCAACTCCTCGGGCTTCCGCGAGCTCCAGGAAGGGCAGAGCGTGACGTTCGACGTCACCCAGGGCCAAAAGGGCCCCCAGGCGGAGAACATCACCCCGGCCTGACCCTTCCCGCCCCCCGGGGGGTGGCTGAGCCTGCCCCGAGGCCCTGCTCTTTTCAGGTCTGCTTCCCAGGAGGAGCAGGGCCTTCCTGGTTTCCCTCCCTCTCCACCGGCAAGGCGCCCTCTGCGTTGGCCTGTTGTCCCGGCAACCCCGGGGCGGGCGCGCTCTGGGCGACGCCAAGCGCGACGGGGCACATGTTTCCCGGGCGGCGACGGCCGGCCTTCGGCCGACTGTCTGGCAGTGTTCTCGATCCACAGCAGCGCCCACTCGATACCGGACCGCCAGCCCGCCTCCGCGTTGTCGTAGCGGCCCTCGGCGTCGGCTCGGATGTCGGCGGTCAGGGCGCGGCAGCGGGCACTCTGGGGAGCGGCTCGGCCATGCGGAGAGGGGCTGACCTGCAGACGGCAGGCTCACCTCCACATGCTTCGCGGCAGGGCGATCATGCGTGCTCCGACGACGGGGCGAGGGCGGGGATGGGGCTGGGGGTAGGCCCCGCCTTCCGTCTCCCAGGTGTCCTCACCGGCTTGGGCCTCCCGAAGGCGGCGACCGGTCGCGTTCTCGTCGGACATGAGGGTGCTCGTGGTGTGGAGGTTGCCGGGGGTGGACGCGGCGGCCATCAGGCGTGTGGCGGAGTCGGGTGCGGTCTCGGGGGGAATCACCAGCAGGTCGCAGTGGTCGCGGTTGTACGACAGCAGGATCATCGCGTCGGGGTCCAGGTCGGTGAACCAGCCGACGTGCACGGCATGTCCGCCGACGGGGATCTGGTACGGGGAGACGGGCCAGGGTCCGGGGTTCGCGGTGATGCGCGTGATGCGGCCGCTGCGGTCCCGCAGCGCGTCTACCAGGGGCGGCAGCTCGGCGGTGAGATCGCGTGAGTACGGCCACCAGGCGCCGTCCAGCAGGCCGGCGAGGGAGGTGCGTGGTGTCAGTGCCAGGCGTGCCCGGCGGGTGGGAACGGTCGTGCTGGTCATGAGGCCGAGACCCGTCCCCGGGACGCCTGTGGGCGGCCCGGCGTAGCGATCGCCGAGAACGACATCCGCGTGAAGGCGGGGTACGAGGTGCCCCCGGTACCTCCAACGTACTCCGCGCCGGGGCCGGAAGCGGGGGGCCTGGCCGCTTCCTCCGGTCGGCCACGCTGCCGGACGTGCGGAGAGTCCGTTACCCGTGCCACTCGACGAGGACGAGGGTGGCGTCGTCGGTGGTGGTCTCACCACGGGCTCGTCTGAGGGTGTGGGACAGGTCGCGCGCCACGGCCCGTACGCCCCGGTCGGCCCGGTCCAGGCGGTGGATCCAGTCGATCAGCTGGTCCTCGCCGAACTCCTCCTGCCCGCTCTGGTGTTCCTCGATCAGGCCGTCGGTGAAGCAGAGGATGCGGTCCCCGGGTTCGAGCACCGTCTCGCTGACCTGCGGTTGTGCTCCGCCGAAGCCGACGGGGAGGGTGGTGGGGCTGTTCAGGCGGCGTACGACGCGGTGGCCGCGGATCAGCATGGGGGCGGGATGGCCGGCGTTGACCCACTGGAGGCGGCCGGTTCCGGTGTCGAGCCGGAGCATCTGGGCGGTGACGAAGTGGTCGGGGGCGAACTGTTCGGCGATGGCCCGGTCCATGAAGAGGTAGATCTCGGACAGCTCGACGCTGGTGCGGCGGGCGTGTCGGTACGCGCCGATGGCGACGGTCGCCATGGTGGCCGCGTCCAGGCCGTGGCCCATGGCATCGATCATGGCGAGGTGGAGGACGTCGCCGTTCAGGGCGTAGTCGAAGCTGTCGCCGGCCACGTCGTAGGCGGGTTCCAGGACTCCGGCGACCGCCACGCGGGACATCGTCATGGCCAGCGGGGGCAGGAGCGACCACTGGATCTCGGCGGCGACGCTCATCGCTTCGCCGCGGCGGGTGCGGAAGAAGAGGTCGGTGTAGCCGTTCTTGGTCTGCAGCACGTCGGCGAGCACGCCGGCGATCCTGCGCAGGAGGCGGCGGTCGTCGTCGATCGTGTCCAGGGTGACGGCAAGGACGCCTGCCTGGTCTCCGCCGTCCAGCAGCGGCACGTGCACCCGCGTCCCGTCGGCCGACGGCACCTCGACCGGACGCGCGGTGAGGAAGCACCGGCCGGCCTCCGAACCGTCGATGGGCAGGGGCTCACCGTCCTTCAGTCCGTCCCCGGCTAGGGGGACCAGATTCCGCTGCCCGTAGTCCTGGAGCAGGATCCGCACCTCGCGGCCCCCGATCAGGGCCACCGTGCCGGCGACGATGGGGCCGACATGGTCGGGCGGCAGCGCGTGGGCGTGGTCCAGGAGCCCGCCCAGCAGCATCTCTCCGAAGCTCTCCCGAGCGCTCCGGGCCCCGGTCCTCATGGCGTCCGAGGGTCATCCGGAGCCTCCAAGGGGCCGGTGGCCTGGTCCGGGGCCGTCGTGCGCCCGGGTGTCGGCGGCACTGCGGTGTGGCTTCCAGGATGCCTCCCGGCGGCAGGAGCCGCCACGCGTGCCCGTCCGGGGCGAAGGGCCGTCAGGGTTCCTCGGCGTGGGGCCCGGTGCCGCTCGGGGGCCTGCTGGTGGTCAGCCAGGACCGGGCCGGTTCGGCGGGGTGGGCGGTGTCGACGGTGAGGTGGAGACGGGTGCCTCCGCCCGGGGCGGGATAGCTGCGCTGCTCCCCGCCGGCGAAGCAGCGGCGGAGGACCTCGGCCACCCTACGGGCGGTGTCCGGTGTGGCGGCCACGACGCGGATCTCCGCGTGGGCCCGGTGGAGGCAGGGCTTCTGGTTCGTTGCGGTCCAAGGCGGCACCGTCCTCTACGCGCCGGGGGACGCGCCGGGGGACGCGTCCGCGGGCGGCCCGAGCGGGGGCGCCCCGGTAGTACGTCCGACGAGGCCGGTGCCGGACGGCTCCGCACCGGGAGCGGCGCGTACACGGGCCCTGCCGGAGTACGGTGAAAGAACGGGGCCGCCGCCCCGCCCGGCCCGGCGCCCGCCGCCACCGAGGGACGGCGGCGGAAGTACCGTGGACGGGCGGACCGATCATGACCGACGCAGGCGTTTCCCCTCATGGCCCCACCCCTCCGCGCCTCCTGCCGGACGAGGTCCACCGGTCCGTCGGCCCCGGCACGGCGCTGCTCCGGCTGGAGACCACGGGGTCCCGGCAGAGCCTCCTCGACGGCGCGTGGTGGCCGCGCTCACGTGACGTCGAGCGGGAGATCCCGCCGCTGGTCACCGCCCTGACCGAGCACCTCGGGCCCGTCACCCGGGTCGGCCTGGACGCCTCCGCGTGGAACAGCATCCCCAGCCGTCTCGTCGTCGATGACCGGGTCGTGCACCTCGACTCCTTCCCCGTCGGCGACGACACCGTCCTGATCACCCGCGGCGACAACGACCACTTCTCCCTCATGCTCGTCCCGCCGAACACGACGCCCGAAGCCGCCCGCACGGCTATGGCCCGAGCCGTCCGCGCCGACAACGTCACCCAGGCCACCGAGATCCTCCTCGCCAAACTCCCCCACCCCGCAGGCCCGTAGGCCGGCACCGCCCCGAACGGCGACGAAGCCCCAAGTCACAGACCTGGGGCTTCGGATGAAGAGCTCATGACGGGAAACGCCCCCGCCATGAGCTGGCAGGCGCTCCAGGGAGGCAGTGACCCTGCCCTCACCAGGAGCGCAGGCACGACCCGGGGCCGCGCCACCATGATGATCGAACCGCTCGCCGCGTACCCCCCTGAACCGCGGCAGCCTTGACGGCAAGATCCTGCCGGAACACGGCAAGCACCGGGGCCGGTTTCCAGTGGATCTTGGGCTGTGAATGATCACGGTTCATGGGGCGGGGAGATCTCACGGACGAGCGGTGGACGGTGCTGGAACCGCTGTTGCCGAAGGGCATGAAGGCGGGGGCGGCCGCCCATCTGGCCTCGGCGGCAGTTGATCGACGGCATGCGGTTTCGGGTCCGGACCGGTGTTCCGTGGCGAGACGTACCTGTTGAGTACGGGCCGTGGGGCAGGGTCTACGACCTGTTCCGCCGGTGGCAGCGGAACGGCACCTGGCAGCGGATCCTCACGAAGCCCCAGTCTCTGGCCGACGCGACAGGTGCGATCGTCTGGGACCTGAGCGTCGACTCCACGGTGTGCCGCGCCCATCAGCATGCGGCCGGGCCCGCAAGCAGGGCCACCTGTAGAAGGAACCACCGGGCGGCATCTTCACCGAGCCCCAGGATCACGGGCTGGGCCGTTCGCGCGGCGGGTTCACCTCCAAGCTCCACCTGGCCGTCGAACAGGACCAAAAGCCCATGTCGATCGTCATCACGGCCGGGCAGCGCGGCGACTCGCCGCAGTTCGAACCCGTACTGGAGAAAGTGCGTGTGCCCCGCATCGGACCGGGCCGGCCACGCGTCCGCCCCGACCGCGTGCGCGCCGACAAGGCGTATGCCTCCCGCAGAAACCGCGCCTACCTGCGCCGCCGCGGGATCCGCTGCACCCTCCCGGACAAGGCCGACCAAGCGCGCAACCGTCGGAAGCTCGGCTCCCGCGGCGGCTGGCCGCCGCATTTCGACCCGGTCGACTACCGCGAGCGCCATGCGGTCGAGTGCGGGATCAACCGCCTCAAGCGTCATCGGGCCGTGGCCACCCGTTACGACAAGCTCGCCGTCCGCTACGAGGCGACCGTGCTGATCGCAGCTCTCAACGAGTGGCTTTGAACGGAGGTAGCCCTCCCGTCCTGGTTCACCAGTCCCGGCCGGCGGTCAGCTCCTCCGCATCCGCGTCCGTGAACCCGTATGCCGACGCGACGAAGCAGAACTCGTCACAGATCCACTCCCGCGCCACCGTCTCGATCCCGCTCCCGGCCGCCACGAACTCCCTGTCCAGCAGGTTGAACTCCTCCGTCGCAGCCTGAGTGAGTGCATACAAGCTCTCCAGGTCCGACGGCTGCTCGACCTCGATGCGCTCGCACAGCCGCAGCAGGATCGCCTTCCCCCGGCCGATCACGTGATCAGGGAAGTACGAGTCGTCGTACATCCGTCGCAGGAATGTGTGTCCCGCTACCTGCTGGTTTGTGATCGGCATGGCACTTCCCTACCTCCGAGAAAAGCTGACGCGCCGATCATGCGCAGCACCACTGACAACGACGCCGCCAACGGACGACAGACCCCATGCGACCAGGACTTTCACAGCAGGCCCTAGCGGTCCGGCCGTCGCGCTGATGTACCGGTGGCCGGGCTGTCGAGGTGTGCGGCCGACCACAGCCGGCTGGGCGGGAATGGTGCGGGCCAGCCGCCACCATGTCACTCTGCCGTCCAGTTCGGTGAGGGCCGCCCGGCCGGCCGGGGTGAGGGAGACGGATACGCGGCGGCGGGTTTTCGCGTCGCGCGCCCGTCCCACGCCGGTACGCGGTCAGGCGCGAGTGCAGGTGAACGTGTTCATGTTGTCGCCCTCGATGTGCCGGATACGCAGGGTGTTGCCTGCGTAGTCCACGCTGAGCGTTTCGCTGCTGCTGGAGGAGCCGGGCGGTTGCCAGGGGAGGGACACGGAGAGGGAGTCGCCGATGGAGGCGGGAACGTTCGTGGCCGCAGCCTCCTCCAGGTCGCCCGGATTCTCGATGCTGCCCAGATGTTCCGGCACCTGCAAGGACAGCCGGCCGCCGGACAGGGACCAGGTGCCCTTCGCGCTCTGCCCGCCCGATTCCAGGCTCCAGACGCCGTCGTCGATGACCGCAGTGAAAGTAGCCGGGTCCTCGTTGCCTATCTCCGAGGTGACCGACCACCTGCCGCGCATGAAGGCGGCGAAGGCTCGGCCGGTCACCGTCGGCTGCCCGTCGCCGCCGGTGATCCCGTTCGCGCCGTCGGTGCCACTCCCGCCCTTGCAGGCGGCGATCAAGGACGCTCCGACCCCGAGGGCCAGGTAACGCAAGGCGGTCCGGCGGCCCACGATGCGGGTCACCGCTCGGACGTCACGCATACTCATGTTTTCCCCGTTCATGCCAATCACGGCTTCCGTCGATCAAGATCAACGGGAAGAGTACAGCGCCGCGTTGGGCCATCGGTGACGGTTGCGCCTCCAGGTCCGCACGGTGTGGTGCCCGCCTAGTAGTGCTTCGTTACGTCGGGTGATCTCGCCTGGTGGCGGGCATCTTCTGGCTATGAGGCTGGGGGAGGTGGAACGGCTCCGGGGTGAGTTGGCGGAGTTCGTTGCCGATGTGTTCGCCTCGCTTCCGCGGCACTCTCCCCGGCATCGCCGCGAACCGGCTCGCCCGGCACGAGAAGAGCGCGATGTGGTTCAGCCGGCTCCGCCGGAACCAGGGCCGCACACTCCTCTTCCACGGACACCTCAAGCCCGTCCTCCTCCGTGACGGCGAACCCCGGTACGTGAAGTGGGAGGGCACCCTCTGGCACAGCACACGCACCGACAGCCAGACGAAGGAACAGCTCGCGAAAATACGCCGAACGCTCGAACGAACAGGCCGTCCTTAATCGGTCGCCACAGCCGACCACCGTCTCTGTCGAAAGGCAGAGTCCCGGATCGGTCTTGAGGTCCATGGCCGCCCGTCCGACGCGATCGATACTGGACGATGTGTGTGTCCTCAGCCGTTTCCGTCGTTGTGTCCAGCCCGATCGGGATAATCCGGCGCGTCCGGAAGGATGTGGTCGGGTGGTCAAGGAGACGGCCGGTGTGGCGGTGGCCGCCCTGTGTCTGTGGGCGGTCGCCCTGCTGTGGGACCTGCCGCGTGCCGGATTCCATCTCTTCGTGATCCTGGTCGCCGTCGCGATCTTCCCGCTGCGGCGGCGTTGGCCCGACGCCGCGCTCCTGGCCCTCGCGGTCCTGGCCGGGGCGGCGCCCGGCGCCGGCCCGGTGACTGCAGCCGCCGCGTACACGGTGGCGATCGGCATGGTCCGTCCGCGTCATCGTGTCCGTCTGCTGGGCGGCGCGAGTGCGCTGATCATGGCGTCCGCGACTGCGGCCGGCCCCGAGATCGGCCCCGGCTCGGCCGTCTACGGCCTGGAGCTCGGGCTGGCCATGGCGGTGGCCGCCGTGGTCGTACCCGGCCTGGTCGGGACGGTCTCCGGGCAGCAGGCCCGGCTGCTGTGTGCGCTGCGCGAACGCGGCGACGCGGCCGAGCGTGCCCGACGGTCCGCGGACAGTGAAGCCCGCCTCCACGAGCGGTCCGCGATCGCCGCCGAGATGCACGACCTGGTGGGCCACCGGCTCAGTCTGATCTCCCTGCATGCCGGCGGTCTGGAACTCGCCCTTGCCAAGGCCGCCCCCGAGCTGCGCGAGGAGGCCGTCCTGGTCCGGCACACCACCCGGGACGCGATGCGTGAACTGCGGCAGGCGCTCGGGGTGCTCGGCCCGCTCGGCCGGGACACGGGGCCGGACGCGCTCACCGACGCCACCGGTACCCGGGCCGACATCGAGACGCTGGTCGCGGAGTCCCGCGACGGCGGGATCGCCGTACGGCTGGAATGGAGCGGCCCCGACCTCGACGCACTCCCGGCGCGGGTGCGGCGCGCGGTACACCGGGTGGTACGGGAGTCCCTAACGAACGTGCACCGTTACGCGGCGGCCTCCCACGTCACCGTGCGAGTCGAGCATGACAACCAGCCAGTGCGCGTCACGGTCCGCAACGGTGCGCCACCGGCTTCGGTCGACACGCCGTCCGAGGCCGGGACGGGGCGTGGCCTGGCGGGCCTGCGCGAGCGGGTGGAGC
Organism: Streptomyces nymphaeiformis; assembly: GCF_014203895.1. Taxonomy (GTDB): domain Bacteria; phylum Actinomycetota; class Actinomycetes; order Streptomycetales; family Streptomycetaceae; genus Streptomyces; species Streptomyces nymphaeiformis. The sequence continues at coordinate 131,351 of NZ_JACHJY010000002.1, forward strand.
TGCTCGGCGGGACGCTCGACGCCGGCGCGCTGCCGTCCGGCGGATTCCAGGTGACCGCTGTCGTCCCGGCCGAGCCGGACGACACCGTCGCAAGCAAGCCGCTGACGACCGGCGAGGCGGCTTCCCCATCGGACGGACGGGACAATGGGTTCGACAACGCGGCGGCGCTGTCGCGCACGCCGCGCACTGCCAGGGCGTTGACCTTCGTCCTCGGAGCGGCGGCACTGTGGATGCTGATGGCACTCGCCATCGCCCTGGTGTGCAGCCAGCCGAGGGGCATGAGCCCGCCCGTAAAGCCGCGCCTTGGCATGACGTACCAGGAGTTGAAGGGGGTCTTCGACAGTCCGGCCGTGCGTGCCGCAGCCACCGGGCACGAGCCGCCGCGGCCCGCCGACGCGGTGGGCTGCGTCTATCCGCCCGCCGGTCCCGGCTCCCAGCCCGGTGCCTTTCCCATCACCCGCTACTGCTTCGACGCCGCACAGCGGCTCATCTCCATCGACCGATTCACCGTCCCGTCCGTACGGGACGCCCCGCCCTGGGAGACCTCGTGAACGAGCCCGCCGCCCCGATCCGTGTCCTGCTCGCCGACGACGAGGCGATGATCCGACACGGGGTCCGCCTGATCCTGCGCCACGCGGACGGCATCGAGGTGGTTGCCGAAGCCGCCGACGGCCGCCAGGCCGTCGAGAAGGCAGCGGCGCACCACCCGGATGTGGCACTGGTGGACATCCGGATGCCGGTGTGCGACGGGCTGGCCGCGATCGCTCCGCTGCTCGCACTCGATCCGGCGCCGCGCGTGGTGATGCTGACGACCTTCGGTGACGACGACAACGTGGTGCGGGCGCTGCGGGAGGGGGCCGCCGGCTTCCTGCTGAAGGACGAGGGTCCGCAGGAGCTGATCAGCGCGGTACGGGCAGCCGCCGCCGGAGACGCCGTGCTCTCACCGGGTGTGACCGGCACGGTGATCTCCCGGATGCTGCGTTCCGGCACGCCGCAAGAGGCCGGGGAGGCGCTCGCAGACAAGCGACTCACCCCGCTCACCGGCCGGGAGCGGGAGGTCCTGGCGATGCTCGGCCAGGGATTGTCGAACCAGGACATCGCCACCCGGCTCGGCATCGGCGTCGGTACGGTCAAAACCCATGTGGGCGCCATCCTGGACAAGACCGGTTCCGCGAGCCGCGTACAGGCCGCGCTGCTGGCCCACCGCACCGGCCTGGCCTCCTGACGGCCCCGCACCGGGCCTTCTGACGCAGCTGCCCGCCGGGGTGCTGGACACCGGTGGTGTTGCCACCCGTCTTCTCTCCCACGGCAGAGGGGCCTCGACCGGACCTCTGCCCTCCGGCAGAGAACCGCCGCCGGAAGCCTGCCCTTCGGCAGAGGCGAACTCCCGCCTCCAGTACGACGTTTCAGCAGTTCAGGGCCTTGAGGATGGATGTGTCCCCCGGCTCGCGGCACTCCTCGCGGGCCGTCTTAGCCCAGGCGGAGTTTCCATGTCACACACATTCCCTTCCCTCAGCTCACCCTTCACCGAGCCGGCCGCCCACGCGTCCGGCCTGACCAAGACGTACGGGAAGGGAGAGGCCCGGGTCACCGCGCTGGACGCGGTGTCCGTGGAGTTCGCGCGGGGTCGGTTCACCGCCGTCATGGGCCCCTCCGGCTCCGGCAAGTCCACGCTGATGCACTGCATGGCCGGCCTGGACCCGGTGACCTCGGGCTCGGCCCGGATCGGCAGAGTCGAACTGTCCTCCCTGAACGACCGGCAGCTGACCGAGCTGCGGCGGGAGAAGGTCGGCTTCGTCTTCCAGGGCTTCAACCTGCTTCCCACCCTGACCGCGCTGGAGAACATCGTTCTGCCGCTGCGGCTGGCCGGCCGGCGGCCCGAGGCGGAGTGGCTGGAGACCATCGTGGCCACCGTCGGCCTCGCGGGCCGGCTCGCGCACCGCCCTGCCCAGCTCTCCGGCGGCCAGCAGCAGCGCGTCGCCGTGGCCCGCGCCCTGGCCTCCCGCCCGGAGATCATCTTCGCCGACGAGCCGACCGGCAACCTCGACTCCCGTTCCGGTGCGGAGGTACTCAGCTTCCTGCGCGACTCGGTACGGGAACTGGGGCAGACCGTGGTGATGGTCACCCACGACCCCCTGGCCGCCGCCTACGCGGACCGGGTGGTCTTCCTGTCCGACGGCCGGCTCGTGGACGAGCTGGACGCTCCCACCGCCGACGCCGTGCTTGAGCGGATGCTCGCGTTCGAGGCCCAGGGCCGCACTACCTGAACGTATCCGTCAGCCCGCCACCGTCCTCCCCGGCCACCCGCCCCTCCATCTGCTTCCCCTCCGCCTTCGAAAGCTCACCATGCTGCGAACAGCCCTGCGCAATGTCCTCGCGCACAAAACCCGTCTCATCATGACCGTGCTCGCGGTCTGCCTCGGCGTCGCGTTCATCACCGGCTCACTGGTCTTCGCCGACTCCACCGCCGCCGCCTACCGCGCCTCCATGGCCCGCAACTACGCGGACATCTCCGTCAGCGTGACTCCGACGCTCCGTCCGGGCGCCTCCGACCAGGAACAGTACGGCGCCCTGGACGACACCCTGGTACGCAAGCTGTCGACCCTCGCCGGCGTCGCCTCCGTCCGCCCGGAAGCCAACGGTTCGGTCACCCTGTCCGCCAAGGACGGCACGCCGATACGGGCCGACAGCATGATGGGCAAGTTCGCTGCCGCCTACGTGCCCGGTGCCGACGGCAAGGACAGCCGCTACCCGCTGACCGCCGGTCGCGCTCCTCGCAACAGCGACGAGATCGCACTGGACCGCGGCACCGCGGCCACCGCCGACTATGTACTCGGCGACACCGTCACCCTCGCCAAGGACGGACCGGTCCTCAAGAAACACTTGGTGGGCCTGGTGTCCACCCATGACAGCCGAGTGAACGCCGGCGGCACCCTGGCCGTGTTCGACAAGGTCACCGCCCAGAAAATGTTCGCCGCCCCGGGGCGCTACACCCAGATCGACCTGACCGCCACCCCGGGCACCAGCCAAGCCGAGCTCGCCGACCGCGTCACCGCCGTCCTGCCCACCGACCGCGCCGAGGCCATCACCGGCAGCGCCCAGGCGGACCAGCAGTCCGTCCTCATCAACACCAAGACCCACAGCTACGAACGGCTGCCCCTGCTCTTCGCCGCCGTCTCGCTGTTCATCGGCACGTTCCTCATCATCAACACCTTCACCATGCTCGTGGCACGCCGCAGCCGCGAGATCGCCCTGCTCCGGGCGATCGGCGCCACCCGCCGCCAGGTGGTCCGCTCAGTCCTCGGCGAAGCGGCCCTGGTCGGCCTCGCCGCGTCCGCTCTCGGATTCCTCCTGGGCCTGGGGGTTGCCACGCTGCTGCCAAGCGTCCTGGACACCTCCGGCGACCTGCTGCCCAGCGGGCCGCTGGTCATCGGCCCGACCACGGTCCTCGCCGCGCTCGCCGTGGGGGTCGGCGTCACCGTGCTCGCCGCCTGGCTGCCCTCACGCCGCGCGGCGCGGATCGCACCCATCGAGGCGATGCGCACGGCCGAACAGCCCCCGTCCGCCACGGTCTCCCGCATCCGCGGAATCATCGGGCTGGTCATGGCACTCCTCGGTACCGGCCTGTTGTTCTCGCTAAGCGACGCGACCAGCGCCACCGACGACAACCTCCAGACCGCAATGTTCGGGGCCGGCATCCTCGTTGCCGGACTGATCGCGCTGGCTCCACTGCTCGCCGGCCCGGTGATCCGCCTCCTCGGCCGGCTCACCGCCCGCCTCGGCGTCGTAGGCGACCTCGCCCGCGAGAACACCCTGCGCGACCCGCGCCGTACCGCCGCCACCGCCGCCGCGCTGATGATCAGCACCACGCTGGTCTCCGGCCTCGCCGTCATCAACCAGTCCACGAACCAGGCCCTGGACGCCCAGGCCGCCGCCGGCCTGAGCGCCGACTACATCATCAGCACCCGCAACACCACCACCGCCATCGACTCCGACGCCGTCCAACGCGTCGCCGACGTGCCCGGCGTACGGACCGCCTCCCCGGTGGCGGACTCCACCATCAGCGCCGGCCCCTACGTCAAGGCGGTCTCCGGGGTCGACCCGAAGACCGTGGACGACGTGATGAAGCTCCAGTTCCTCAGCGGTTCCATCAAGAACCTCGCCCCCGGGAAGATCGCCGTCTCCCACAGCTTCGCCCGCGACCACCACGTCACCACCGGCGAGCAGCTCAAGGCAAGCATCGGCCCCGGAACCAGCGACCGCGACCGGCCCTACACCGTCATCGGCGTCTACCAGGACAACCCCACCGCTCAGGACGTCCTCGGCTACCGCGCCGATGTACAAGAGGACAGCTACCTGCGTGACTCAGTGCAGCGCATCCTGGTCCGCACCACCGACGGCGCAGTCTCCAGGGACCTGGAGAAGCACCTGCGCGCCGCCGTGAGCGACAGCCCGCTGCTGAAGGTCCAGGACCGCGACCAGCTCGTCCAGGAGCAGGCCGGCGTCGCCGGCGAATTGATGACGATGATGTTCGGGCTGCTCACGATCGGCGTACTGGTCTCCGCGCTCGGCATGATCAACACCCTCGTCATGTCGGTTGCGGAACGCACCCGTGAGATCGGGGTCCTGCGCGCCATCGGCATGCACCGCTCCGGCATCCGCCACATGATCCAACTGGAGGCCCTCTGCGTCGCCGCCTTCGGCACCCTCCTCGGGCTGGCCGGCGGAGTATTCGGAGCGTGGAAGGTCAGCGGACTGGCCAACGGCGCGATCCCGCAGTACTCCTTCTCCCCGCCCTGGGCCACCCTCACCCTCATCGTCGCGCTCTCCCTCGCCGTCGGCGCGGCTGCGGCCGCCGTGCCCGCCCGACGGGCCGCCGCACTCAGCCCCCTGCGAGCCGTCACCGACGCCTAGCAGCATCAACCCAATCATTGACCTTCGCTCCAGGTACGCCGCCCTCGCCTCGGCGGGGGCGGACTGCTGCGCGGTCACCGTCTTCGGGTAATGCACCCAAGCTTCAGCCATAAGTCGCCGGTGGCGGGATCGACTCGGGAAAAGAGGGCGCCTTCGTGGCTCTACCACACGAGCCAGGCCACGGCCTCCTCGGTAGCGCCCGCGCTTCCGCCGAGGGGCCATACGGGGAGCCGTCCCTTGGGGCTCCAGGTGGGTACCGTCGGTGTCCCAGCGTGCCAGGCCGGCACTGGTCTCCGGGTGGTCTCCGTAGATGCCCTCGTCACGTACGAGACCCAGATGCCGCCGTCGCGGTCGGTGATGATGTAGTCGATGTCGTCGCCGATACAGAAGTGCCTCACCGGGTATCCCCCGGGGATCGTCACCAACCTCATCGGCAACGCCGTCACCCACATCCGCCCGGCACCCCGATCCGCGTCGGCGTCGGCACCGCGGGCGACCGGGCCGTCCTCGAGGTCGCCGACGAGGGACCCGGCCTGACCGCCGAGGACCGCGAGCACGTCTTCGACCGCTTCTACCGCACCGACGACTCCCGCGCCCGCACCACCGGCGGTTCGGGCCTCGGCCTCGTCATCGCCCACAACGGCCGCGGTGCCCCCGTCGCCGCCCCCGGGCAGAGCTCCACCTTCCGCATCGAACTCCCGCTGCCCAACGTGTCAGAGCCAGAAGCGGACGGCAGCGGGCGAGGCACAGTCCGTGTCACCATCTGTGATGGGTCCCGAAGGCGGTGCGCCGTACAGAGAGTGGCGAGGCGGGTAGAGGATGGCCTTGATGCACAGCTGTGCCGTGCTGCCGGCGACCTCGCTTCTCCCCAGATTCTCCCCAGCGGGAGTTGGATTGGGGGGCGGATCGTTGCTGGTCAGGAGCAGGTCACGAATGCTGGTCGTGTCGCGCAGCGTAGCCACCTCGCGAGTCGGGAATCGATGGTGTCTTCTAGAGGAGGTGGGCAGCTGCATCGGTGGTGGGGCATCCGGGCTGTGAGCCCGGAGCAAGCGGGCCAGAAGGTCAACCGCCTGCGGCACGGACAGGCCGGAGGTAGACCACCGGCCTTCGACAGCGAGCTCTACAGGGTCCGCAACGTGGTCGAACGCTGTGTCAACGGTCTCAAGCAGTTCCGCGTGATCGCCACCCGCTACAAGGCTGGCGTTCACCTTGCCGCACTCATCCTCTGGCTCCGCGAACCCATCCAAGATCGTTTGCCAGAGAAGGCCTAGTCGTTCCTCTCGAGTGTGGCGGCGGGGTTTTACTGCTACTGATCTTTTCGTTAGTTCAGTGGGGTTAGTGGGTGGAGGGTGAGGCGGGTGTGGGCGAGGAAGGACCAGGGCAGTCGGGGGTTGTCGTTGATCCGGCGAATGCCCTGTTCGGTGGCATCGGCGACAGCGGCGAGGTGGTCGCCGGCGAGGTTGGCGAGTTCGTGTTTCTTCAGCGAGGACCACAGCAGTTCCACCGGGTTGGGCTCGGGTGCGTAGGCGGGTGATCGCTCCAGGGTGAGCCAGTCCTGCTCGGCGGCCCAGGCCCGCATCGCCCGGCTCCAGTGAGCGGACGGTCCGTCCCGGACCAGTACCACTCGCTCGCCGCGGTAGAACGTTTTTATCTGCTCCAGGACCTCGATGAGTCCGGCGGTGTCGTAGCTGCCGGGTGTGAGGTGGAAGCACAGGCGAGGACCTCGCTCGGGATCGGTGGAATGGAATCCCAGGGCCCCTCCCATCGACGCGCGTTTCCGGTTCAACCGGTGCCGCAGAAGAGGTATGCGGCCGCGAGGCGCGTAGGTGCGACGGACCTGCGGCAGCAGCGACACTCCCGATTCGTCGAGGAAGACGATCCAGGCACGTGTGTTCACCGCCCCTTTTGATCCGCGGCCACTCGTGGGCGATCCAGCGGGCGATCTCGGACTCGTCGCGCTCCACCGCCCGTCGCTCGGGCCGTTGCAGGCTCCATCCCAGCCGGCCGGTCAGCAGTCGCCACACCGAGGCCTTCGACAGCGTCACCCCTGTCATTCGTTGGACCACCAGGCCTACTCGTTCCAGGGTCCACAGATCGGCCTCGAAGCCGTGTGTCTGGGCACCCTGCTCCAGCGCGGCCCGCACCCGCTCGACCTGGGCATCGTCCAGCTTGGGCGGACGCCCGGTGGCCGGGCGCCGGCGCAGAGCATCGGCGCCGCCCTTCTCCCAGACCCGTCTCCACCGCCGCACGCTCTCCTCGCTGACTCCCAGCATCCGTGCGATCTCGGCGCCCGGGCGTCCCTGATCGAACAACTCGGCCGCCCGCACGCGCCGGGCCTCGGACAACTGCGGCCGCGTCAAAGGAGGAACGACAGGCGAAGACTTGAAAGACACCGCATCAGGATCCCATCAACGACTCCGCCGCAGCCACCGAACTAACGAAAAGATCAGTAAGTGGTCTACGTCGTAAGTCCTTCGGGGGTTGACTTCGAGGTTGGGCGTCGGCGTGCTTGTGGCCAGGTGGCGAGGTGGATCCGGCATGCGGTGTCGAGGGCGTTCTCGGGGATGCCGCTGGGACTGCCGACGGGCAGGAGGGCGTCTGGTCGAGGGCGGGCTGGCTCGTCCCGGGCCCGCCTTGTCCCGGCCGCGCCCGGGAACGGCGGGGGATGTGGCCTCAGCGGTCAGGTGTCGGGCCGTGCTTCGAGGAATGCGAGGGCCCTGGCCACGAACTCGTCGTGGAACTGGAAGATTCCGCCGTGCCCGGCGTCCGGGTAGAGGGGGACGAGTTCGCCCCGGGGCAGCCGTGCGGCGAGGTTGAGGGTGTTCTCGCTCGGCACCATCCGGTCGCTCTCGCCGTTGGCCACCAGGACTGGCTGGCGGATGCGGGACAGGTCGGCTGGCGGCTGGAGGCCCCACCGGTGGATGGCCTTCAGCTGGGCGCGGAACGACGTCAGCGAGATGGCTTTGTCGCGGCGGTCCGTGCGCTCCTTCAGCCGTTCCAGGAAGGCGCGTGCTTCGCGTCGGCCGTGTTCGGTGTCGGTGAAGAAGAGGAACTGCTTGGGGTCCTTGCGGGTCAGGAAGCCCTTCAGGACGTCCCGGAGGGTGAGTGCGGTGACCTTGTCGATGCCCGGGCCTCCGGCGGGGCCGGTGCCCGCGAGGATGACCTTGCGCACCAGCTGCGGTTCTTCGGCTGCGATGACCTGGGCGATGAAGCCGCCCATCGACAGGCCGAGCAGGTCGACGTGCTCGAAGCCCAGGGTTCGGATGAACAGCACCGCGTCGCGGGCCATCGCTTCGATGGTGTCGGGGGTGGAACCGCCTGACGCGCCGACTCCGCGGTTGTCGAAGGTGATGACCCGGCGCCGGGCGGCGAGTCCGTCGATGACGCGGGGGTCCCAGTTGTCCAGGACTGCGGTCAGGTGGTGGAGCAGGATCAGCGGTACGCCGTCTCCTTCCGGGCCGAGCTGCCGGTAGACGAAGTCGACGCCGTCCACGGACACCGAACGGGTCGGCACGTCCTTGTATGACGACGGGGCGGGCGTGGGGGAACTGCGCGGTGCGCTCATGATCGGTTCCTGGGGTACGGAAGGGAGGGGTGGTGGGAGGCGGGATCCTCTCGCCACCCGGGGTCTGTCGGTGGTGGGGCGGGTGCCGGCCCTCACGCCATCGCGATGACGACCTTGCCGGCCTTGGCGCGGCCCTTCTCGGCGTACTCCATGGCTTCGCGGGTCTGCTCGAAGGGGAAGACACGGTCGACGACGGGGCGAAGCTCTCCGGCGTCGACGAGCCGGGTGATTTCGCGCAGCTGGTCGCCGCTGGCCTTCATGAACAGGAAGGAGTAGGTCACGCCCTGGCGTTTGGCGTGGCGTCGGGTCTTGAAGCTCAGCGCGTTCATCGCCTGCCGGAGGACCGGGTTCGCGCCGAGCTCGCGGGCGAAGTCCGCGTCGGGCGGCCCTGCGATGCTGATGACCTTCCCGCCGGGCTTGAGGACCCGCAGCGACTTCTCCAGGGTCTTGCCGCCGAGGGTGTCCAGGACGACGTCGTAGCCGTCCAGGAGCTCCTCGAAGTCCTGGGTGCGGTAGTCGATGACGACGTCTGCGCCGAGTTCCTTGACCAGGGCGGCGTTGGCCGCGCTCGCGGTGGTGGCCACGTGTGCGCCCAAGTGCCTGGCCAGTTGGAGGGCGACGGTGCCCACTCCGCCGGAGCCCGCGTGGATCAGGACTTTCTGGCCCGGCTGGACCTGTGCCCTCTCGACCAGCGCCTGCCATGAGGTGAGGGCCACCAGGGGAAGGGAGGCGGCCTCCGCCATGGTGAGGGTGGCCGGCTTGTGGGCCAGGTCGTTCTGGTGGACGGCGATGAGTTCGGCGAAGGTGCCGATACGGTCCTTGTCGGGCCGGGCGTAGACCTCGTCACCCACCGCGAACCGGGTGACGGCCGAGCCGACCTGGACCACCACTCCGGCGAGGTCGTTGCCCAGCACGAGAGGGGGGCGGTACGGGAGGATCATCCTGAAGGCGCCATCGCGGATCTTGAAGTCCAGCGGGTTGACGCTCGCCGCATGGATCTTGACCAGCACGTCGTCGGCGCCCGGCTCGGGATCGGGCATCTCGGCGGCGCGCACCGCGGACTGGTCACCGTACTTCTCGATCAAGTAGGCCTTCATCGCTGTCTCCCTGCCTCGTCCGCACAGGGACGGGATCTCCGCTCGCTTCGGGATGCCCCGGTACGAGATACTTTCTGGTATTCACTGCTGGTTCATGACGCCCCATGCCGATGCGGCGGCGCGCCTCACGCTGCGTTCGGCGATGCGGCCAGGCTCCGCTTCACGTGCCGGGTGGTCTCGTCGGCGAGGATCTCGGGCAGTCCCCGCTCGATGCCGGCCAGGGCCTGGGCGGCGACCTCGGCGGGGGCGGTCTTCTGGTGGGCGGGAACGCCGACGGCCATGTCCGTGTCCATGTATCCGACGTGCAGCGCCGAGACGGTGATGTCCCGGGGCGCCAGCTCCTCCCGGACCGCGCCGGTCAGCGCCCATGCCGCGGCCTTCGCCGCGGCGTAGGCGCCGAGGTCGGCCGGGTGCAGCCAGGACAGGACCGACAGCACGTTGAGCACGGCGCCGCCGCCGTTGGACTCGATGACCGGGGCGAAAGCCCGCGTCACGGCGAGCGGGCCGAAGAAGTTCACCTCCATCTCCAAGCGCACCATGTCCGGGCTGCCCGTCATCAGGGGCGTTCCGGTGGAGATGCCCGCGTTGTTGACCAGCAGCGTCACGTCGGAGGCGGTGCGAGCCGCGGCCCGGATCGACTCCGCGTCCGTCACGTCGAGCCGCAGTGGGACGGCACCCGGGAGGTCCACCGTTTCGGGGCGACGGGCCGCCGCGTACACCTTGGCCCCGCGTTCCATGAGCTGGGCGGCCAGGTGTCGTCCGAGCCCCCGATTGGCGCCGGTGACCACTGCTACCGCGTCCTTCAGTTCCATGCCCACTCCCAGCGCCACGGCCGCCGTCAAGCGACCCACACAAATTAGATTACGACTGCAATCTAAGCACTGGTCTAAGATAGATGCCAGTCGACATCCAATCGGGAGGTGGCCGATGGGCCGCGTATCGCAGGCGCAGGCGGAGGAGAACCGCCGACGGGTCGTTGAAACCGCCTCCCGCCTGTTCAGGGAACAGGGGACCCACGTCAGCGTCGCCGACCTCATGAAGGCGGCCGGTATGACCCACGGCGGCTTCTACAAGCAGTTCGCCTCCAAGGAGGCACTCATCGACGAGGCCACCGCCCACGCGTTCGGCGAACTCGCCCAGCACCACAAGGACGGGCTCGATCAGTACGCCGGGCAGCGCGACGCCGCCCAGCGGGCGCTGATCGACACCTACCTCTCCGCCGAGCACCGCGACAGCGCGGCAGACGGGTGCCCCGCCGCCGCACTCGCCACCGACATGGCCCGCGACGGCGGAGAGAGCGAGGCCCGCCGCGTCTACACCCAGGGAGTGGGCGACTTCGCCGACTGGCTCGACACCAAGGACCAGGACGGCATCACCCGGCTGTGCACCATGCTCGGCGCCCTCGTCCTGTCCCGGGCCACCAAAGGCTCCCCGCTCTCCGAGAAGATCCTCACCACCGCACGCGAGGCACTGACGGCCACCAACTGACCGGAACCACCGTGCAGGGCGCACGCCGCAGGAAGGGTGCGCTTCTCGCACCCTGTCGTCATCCACTTCTCGTAAACGGCTCTCCGCGTTGCCTCTGGCTTCCGCATGCCCGATCTTCCTCACCGCCTCCGAGTGTGAGCGGCTGAAGAAGATGGCCTACGGCCACAAGACCGAGTACCGGCTGCGTCTGCGGGCACAGGTGGTTCTGCACGCGGCGCGTGGACGCTCCAACGCGCGCATCGCCCAGGAGACCGGCCTACATCTGGACACTGTGCGCAGGTGGCGAGGCCGCTTCGCCGAGCGGGGCCTGGCCGGACTGACCAACCGCAAGCGCTCCGGGCGTCCCGCTTCCTTCCCCCCGTTGCAGAGTGCCCAGGTCAAGGCGCTGGCCTGCCGGTTTGAATGTCCTCCTCCTGAACGACTGGGAACCTGGGCGGCCCAGCCGCCCGATGAAGCGGGTAAAGGGGCGGTGGATCACCGAAGAGGCACCCACACCACCCGGATCTCATTCAGTTCTCCGGCGCCACCCGGCCCAGGGGCGAGGTCTCCTGGCCGAACTGAACATGGAGTGGTTCGACGGTCAGACCGGCGCAGGGCGGCGAGGGAAACCGGTGGACCGGGCGTGCTGCTCGCAGGAGGAGAAGACCGGCGGGTCCTCGAACATCTCGCGCTGGGCTTCGTGACCTGCTCTCACGGGTCCAGGATGTACGGACGGCTGAGCAGACCAAGCGACCTGGTCTTGGACGGTGCCGCGGGTGGCGTACAGTTGGCCTTTCCGACGCGGGGTGGAGCAGCTCGGTAGCTCGCTGGGCTCATAACCCAGAGGTCGCAGGTTCAAATCCTGTCCCCGCTACTGAAGTGACATGAGGCCCGGATCCTGTGGATCCGGGCCTCATGCGTGCGCCTGCATCTCAAGCCGTCCGTCCGGTTCTCGTCGCCCGAATCGGCGAGGCCTCTCCCTGACGTGTAGGAGGCAGGCCCTCAGGACACGATGCGGGCCTGAGGTGATTTCGTCGGATCGACATCAGCGAGTCAGTGAACCTCTTTCATCCTGAAGAGCTGCAGGTCAGCAATGTGTGGACGGCCTGGACGATGGTTCCGATGCGGCGGGTGGAGCATCGCGCCCGGCGGAGCAGTCGCCAGGACTTCAGCTGCGCGAAGGCGCGTTCGCCGGGCGCTCTGAGGCGGGCGTGGTCGCGGTTGAAGTGCTGGTAGTGGGCGGTCTGTTCGCGGTGCCGGTAGTACGGGGTGCGGAAGGTGGCGCCGGCGCCCCGGTAGGCGCGGTCCGCGAGCACGAGGATCTGCCGGGTCGGGCAGGCCTGGACGACGGCGGTGGGCGCGGGCCGCGGTCAGGTCGTGGGTCCTGCCTGGCGTCGCGCGGGAGAACCACAGCGGTGTGCCGTCGGGCCGGGCGATGACCTGCACGTTCATGCCGTGCTTGCGGTGCTTTTGCGAGTAGTACGGCTCGTCCGCGCGGATCCGGTCGATCGGGATCAGGGTGCCGTCGACGATGACATGGTCGCCCTCGCCGAGGCCGGTGAGGGCTTCATGAAGGCCGGGCGCCCAGGAAGCCAGGACCTCCAGGGCCTCGTCGACGTATCGCCAGGCGGTGGCCTGGGATATCCCGAAACCGGATCCGAGCTGCGAGAACGTCTCGTTCTTCCGCAGATGGACCAGCGTGAGCAGCGCCTGCTGGAAGCAGCCGAGCTTGCGCCAGCGGGTGTTGCGGGCCCGGCGATGCTCGTACAGAAGCCAGGCGACATGCTCGACGTCCCATGCGGGATGTCGAGCGTGGCAGGATACGGAAACCTTCAGGGCCTCTTCGGTCGCCGGTGTGCTGAGTGGAATCACCACGCCAACGACGAGGGGCCCTGCCTCGTCACCACACCCGCTGACCAGCCCAAGTCACCCTCCAGCACAGGATGAAAGAGGTTCAGTGAACTGAGCGAGGTGCCGTCGCCCCCAGCCGCCCCTGGGGACGTCAGCTCAGGTCTCGGGCCTGTCAGTTGGGGGGCAGCTTGGACAGCCCGATGAGAGCGTCGATGCCGAGGTGTTCCAGGAGCAGTGACTTGAGATGGCGGCCGTCGATGAGCTCGACCCGGTTGCGTGGTGCGAAGTCCCAGCTGGCCTTGCCGAACCATGCGGTGGTGACCACGATGCCCTTCGACGCGCCCTTGTCGACGACGAGTCCCGCGACCGCCCGTACTGTCTCGGCGGACACGACGTTCTTGGTGCGCTTGGCCTGGATGATGCACAGACCGCCGATCAGCGGTTCCTCGTTGACCGCGACGGCGTCGATGCCGTCATCCCGCGATGCCTGGGTCACCCATGACTTCAGCCCGATTTTCTCGAACAGCCGCCGGATCAGGTGCTCGAAGTCGGTCGGGTCCATCGCGACCAGGTCAGGCCTGCTGTCCAGGCCGGCGACGACATCCCGCTCCGGGGCGATCTTGTATCGGGACAGGTCGAATGAGACGACAGGCCGTACAGGCTCCAGGTCGTAGGGGTGCTGGGAGACGATCGCGTTGAGATGATGCAGACTGGCGACCGGATCGAGCTCGGGCTCGTCCAGGACCAACTCCGAGAACCCCTCCCGGTTGACGCGCACACTGATGAGGCACGGCTCGATCGCTTTCCCCGTGGCCCGGTCCTTGGCGCGCACCTTGCCGTTGAACGCGACCTGGTCCACCAGCGCCGGCGGAGTCACCGCGAAAGCCTCATCGATCGCCCGCAACGCGAGCCGCGCCACCAGATCCCGGTACAGAACCTTCGTCTCCGCTTCCTTCCGCGGCTGCGGAACCACCGCCGGGGGAGCAGAAGCCTTGAACCGGTACTGCGCGACCGAAGGCACCACCACCTGACCCGGCAGCTCCATTTCCAACACCAGCTCCCGCGCCTCCGGCGCGAACGCCACCCGTCGCGCCCCGCCGAGCCCCTCCGGATAACTCACAGAGCCGAGCGCCTCCTCCACACCGACCGCGAATCCCTCGAGATCCCCCTCGCCGAAAGCCCGCTCCGCCTCCAACCGCAGCTGGTGCAGCCCTCCAGGACGTGAACGCAGAACCGAAGACAGAGCCTTCAGCCGCTCCTCCACCTCGGCCGTCCGCTCAGAGGCCTCTCGCCGCATGCCCTCGACGGCCTCCTGCTTCGCGAGCCGCTCGGCCGCAGCCTTCTCGCGGGCCTCGGCACGCCGCTTCTGCTCCAGCTCCTTTGCCCGCGCCGCATCCCGCTTCTCAAGATCCCGCACAATCTGCTCAGCCCTGCGCGCGTCGGCACTCTGCAGCGCTTGCTTCTCCTTCTGGGCACGCGACCACGCCTGCGCCGCCTCACGCTCCCTGCGGGCATCCTCCCTGGCCCGCGCGGCCGCGACACGCTCCGCCTCCCGGGCCTGACGCGCCAGCTCCGCCTCCGCCCGCTTGGCCGCAGCAGCCTTCGCCTTCTGGCGCTCCTGGTACACCTGCAACAACTGCCCCGCCAACGACTTCCTGCGCGCCATTCACCGGCCCCCACTCCACGTCAAAGCACAAGAACTGCCCCCACGCGAAGCCCGGCAATCCCAAGACCGGATCCATGGCCTGACTCGTGCGCGGCATGACCGTTTTCCCACGCAGTGGATACCCTGTTCGCGCTGGGGGAGGGGCGGACCGGTTGCGTTCCCTGCAGGCCCTCCTCCTTCGCCGAGAGGTCCGGGAGCGTGGCGAACCCGCTCCCCCGGCCGATGTCAGTACCGGTTCTTACGATGGGCCGCATGTCCTACGCATCGGCTCGTGGTCTTCCCTCCTTCCTCGAACTGGAGCGGCAACTGAAGCTGCTGCGTCTGCTCGGCAAGACCGGCCGGCAACAAGCAGCATCGATTAACTGATCATTTCAGAAAGGCAGGGCCGGGTTCGGAATGTCGGCTCACGGCTACGATCGGTCCCGTAACGCGTCGGGGGACGCGTCCGCTCCGATAAACACGGAGCGAGCTGGGGAGGGAGAAGCTTGTGGGGCCGTCCGTGTTCTTGAGGGGTTCCTGGCGGTGGGTGCACTTCGTCCCGGGGCTGCTGCTGCTCATGACGGGCCTGGGCGGAGTCTTCAGTGACGACATGCGTTCGGTCGGAGGGCTGATCGTGACCGCCATGTTCTTGGTTCCGGGTGCATGGATCGTGGTGACTGCTCCGTTCGCCGGCGTCCGAGCCGATGGCGAAGGGTTGCGGTACCGCGGAGTGCTGAAGCGTGCCTTCCTGCCGTGGAGCCAGATCGATTCCATCGACGCCCTCCCCTTGGGCAGCGAGCTGGCGACGGCGGAAACCATCGTCGTCCGGGGGCATGAGGGTGAAGAACTGCTGATGCTGCTGATGCTGACCGGCTTCACGAGGAAGCGGGCCAACAACAGGGTCCGCGCTCAGATCCAGATGATGCAGCAGATGCGAGCGCGCGCGCTCGCCGACTGAGCCGCCCTCTGGTCTCCGTTCGACACAGGTACATCCCTCATTGGGCCGGAAGTGAGCGGGGCACGACGAGGAAGAGCCGGAGGAGAACGATCGCCGGCGGAACGGAACACGGGCCGTTCCCTGCGAGAGCCTGATTCGTCGCCCTCCCGCTCCTGCAACTGATCATTCCAGAATGGGCTGGGCTCAGGGCTTGGCAATCGGGCCGGCGGGCCGCAGGGTTCCGAGTGTGCTGGATGATCTTGTGCCTGATGACCTGTGGGAACGCGTTGCTCCACTGCTCCCTCCTCGACCACCGCGGCGTCGGCGGTACCCAGGCCGACTGCCGGCGGATGACCGTGCGGCCGTGCGCGGGATCGTCTACGTCCTGCGCACGGGTGTGACCTGGGCGGACGTGCCGATCGAGACGATCGGATGCAGCGGGGTGACGTGCTGGCGACGTCTGCGGGACTGGACCGAGGCCGGCGTGTGGGCCCGCCTGCACGAGATCCTCTTGGCGGAACTCCGCAGGGCTGACCTGCTGGACATGGACGACGCCGCGGTCGACGGCTCTCACGTGCGGGCCTTGAAAGGGGGTGCTCATACCGGGCCTTCGCCGGTTGACCGCGGCCGCCCCGGCAGCAAGCACCACCTGATCACCGACCGGCATGGAATGCCCCTCGCCGTGTCGCTGACCAGTGGAAACCGGCATGACGTTACCCAGTTGATGCCGCTGTTGGACGCGATACCCCGCATCCGCGGGCGGCGCGGCCGTCCCCGCCACCGACCTGGTCGACTGTTCGCCGACCGCGGCTACGACTACGACAAGTACCGACGCCTGCTCCGGGCCCGTGGCATCACACCGAAGATCGCCCGCAAGGGCACCGCCCACGGATCCGGTCTAGGCAAGACCAGATGGGTCGTCGAGCGAACCTTCGCCTGGCTCCACCAGTTCAAACGGCTCCGCACTTGTTACGAGATACGAGCCGACCTCCACCTCGGACTGCTCCAACTCGCCTGCAGCCTCATCTGCTTGCGGCGACTCAGAACCTCTTTCTGAAATGATCAGTAAGAAGAAGATGCGTGAGCTGGCGGACACTGTCGATGCCTTCTACCAGCTGCTCGGCGACAAGCACTGGATTTTCCACGACCGGCTCTCCCTCGCGGCGGTTCGTACTATCCACGCTTCCGCAGGCGGTGACGCAGACCGGGCCGAGCAACTGCTGATTGAGCGCTACCACGACCCCGAACGCCTGGCGCTCATGCTTCTTCCCCTGCGGAAACTGCCTGCCATGCGCCGCAGACTGGATCTGGTCGACAAGGCCCGCCAGGACTACTTCGACGGCCGCTTCTACTCCACCGTCCATGTCCTGCTCAGCGTCATGGACGGCTTCGTCAACGAGTTCGAAACTGTCCGGCGAGGCCTCCACGCCCGCAAGCCTGAAGAGCTCCACGCCTGGGACAGCGTTGTCGGCCACCACCTCGGTCTTGCCCACGCCCACAAGACGTTCACCAAGGGCCGCAGCGCTACCCAGGAGGAACCCGCTTTTGAGCTGTACCGCAACGGCATTGTGCACGGCAGCATCCTCAACTACGACAACATCACTGTGGCGACCAAGGCCTTCAACCGGCTCCTCGCCGTCGTCGACTGGGCCGTCGCACGCGAGAAAGAGCAGCGGCACCAGGCCGAGGAGCCTGTCACATGGTCCAGCGTGGGCCGACAGCTCAAAGAGACGCTCGGCGCTATCACAGAACAGGCCGAAGCGGATCGAGCCAACAAGCAGTGGAAGCCGGCCGAGTATCGGCCCGGCAGTAAGGAGTTCACCGACCATCCTCTCTACCAGCAGACCCATGAGCTGCTGACCTGGTGGAAGCGCCGCAACTACGGATCCCTCAGCGGCCTGATGACCCACGACCTGCACAACAAGTACGGGAAGTCCGTGCGCAGCGAGGTCCGCCGGGCGTTCGAGCCGTTTCCACTGGACGACTTCGAGATCTGCGCGGTGCGTCATGACATGGCAGCCGCGGGCACCGTGCTGGCGGTCTTGGCCCACTCGGGTGGAAAGCGCGTCAGCGCCGAGCTGCGATGGGCCAGGGAGAACGCCCAGGCCCGTCCATGTCCCGAACCGATGCCGGGGCAGTGGCGTCTGGTCTTCCAGCCCCGTGTCTTCCTCGACCGGGCCACCTCGCTGCCAGCGGAGTGACCGCCCTTGATCGTCGTCCGGCCGTAAGGCCAGTACAGGACAGGGAACCGCCAGATCGACATTGATCCTCGGATGCGCCCTGGTGGTGTCCGACGAAGAGGCTGAGATAGCACGCGCCTGCGCGTCTTGTTCACCGACCCCAACCGTCTCCGCCAGCGGCCGAAGACGGAGGCGGCCATGGGCGAGCACACCCGGCTCCTCGTCGCCGAGCTCGATGCCGCGTGCGCCCAGACGAAGCGCCTGGCCGCCGAGACCGACACCGCGTTCGTCGGACACGCCCACTACCCGGTCTACGTCGTTCGTCCACTTACGATGCGGGTGGATGACGGCCGTCCACCTGTTTCCGATGACCCACCACGTGGAGTGCGTGGCGATCCTGGAGCCGGTGAAGTAAGAGCTTTGACCTGGGGTTTTCCGTGTGCGCTTTATGGGCGGGGTGGGCGTTACGGGCGATATCTTGACGCTGAGATGACGCTCGTGACGCTCATTTGACGCTCGTTCTGATGGGGTGTCAGGTCAGGGTTGGGCCGCTCAGGTTGCTCCCCCCCTGTCCTGCCGATTACGCAAGGCGTTTTCCACCTCCACTGGGGTGGTGCTGGTGTCGTGGTGGCTTCCCCACGACTGAGAGTCCCGTCCTGCGTGTGTTTGGATGCCGCACGCGCTCCTCTACGAGCCCTCGGTCGCCCGTTCCGACACGGGAGCCCAGGTGCTGATGGCCAGGCCACGGGGATGCCCCCGGGTGGCGAGCGCCGCCGCCACCCGCTTGACCGCGCCGTCGACGGTCTCGTGTTCCCAGATGCGGAGGGGCAGCCAACCGATCAGCGTGAGGTGGGCATCGGTCTCCTCGTCACGGCGGGCATTTCCCCGAAGCTTCTGCCGCCACCATTCCGAGTTGTGCCGGGGCATATGCAGGTGACTCGGGCAGGCGTGCCAGAAGCAGCCCTGTACGAACACGGCGGTGCGCCACTTCGTGAACGTGACGTCGGCGCGACGACGCGGCATGCCGACGATCGGCAGGTCCACGCGGTAGCGGAAGCCCAATGAGTGCAGAGCCCGGCGAAGCGCAAGCTCCGGAGCCGTGTCCCGGCTTCGCTGGGCGACCATGACCCTCCGCGCGTTGGCATCGCGCGGCGCCGGCGTCCCCGTGCGGCGTCCCTGGATTCTCACGCCTGATCAACCATCGGGGCGCCTCGCCGTTACGGGCGTCGTACCGGTGATCTGCCCGAGCCGTTCACGACCGCCGCTCATGCTGCGACTGAACCCGGCATCGCGTTCTTTCCCGGTCTTTAGCGAGGGGTTCTGTAGCAGCGGTCGGACATGGCTGCGCGACGGGGAGGCATCAGGAGCCGGGCAGCAGCGCCGTGACCGTGGATTGAACGAGTTGGGCCGCCGCGAGGACGCCGGGGATGCCTCCGCACCGTTCGACCAGGCTCTCGATCATGTAGCGGAGGGCTCCGGGGTCTCGGTCGGGCTCGTCCAACCGGGGGGCAATCATGTCGAGGTCGCGCAGGGCGCCGTCCGCTCCGGGGTGCTGGTCGCGCAGCTCTTCCAGGCGTTGGCGCAGTTCGTCGATGCTCTCGCGGGCCCTGTCCACGGCCTCGTTGGTGAGGTTGTTGGTCTGAGCGGCGTTCTGGGAGAAGGGGGCGGCTTGGGCGGGTCCGGTCATGCGGCCGGTGTTGATGATGCCGAAGTTCACGCCGTTCGGGACGGGGTCGGGCTGGCCTCGGAGGGGCATGCTGGGCTCCTGGCTTGTTCGAAGGGTCAGTTGCTCATGGACGTATTGGCCGAGAGGGGCGCAGCCTGGAGGGGGCCGGTCATGGTGCCGCCGTTCATGACGCCGAAGTTGTAGATCGCGGTGGACTGCTGGCGGTAGGCGGCGATGTCGACGTTGTGGTCGCGCAAGAAGATCTCCGTGGAGTCGAAGACCCTGCGTTGCATCATCTGCACGTAGTAGCGGGCGTCGTCGTACGCGTGCATGTCGTCCAGGCGGCGGGTGCTGTAGACCTCGCGGAGGCTCACGGGGCCGCTGCCGGGGTCGAGCTCGGGGCGCGGGCGGGTCTTGCGGCGTAGAAGACGGTCAAGGCCGACGTAGACGTCCACGAGCGCGTTGAAGGCGGCCCGGGCCAGCCACGTGGGAGTGAGCGGGACGGCCGGAACGAGCCCGGCCACCCTCGGATTGAGGGGCCCCATGATGTGGGGGCGAACGGTGACGCGCAGGAAACCGCCTTGGTATGCGAAGTGGACGAGAACTGCCGCCACGAGCTCCCCGTTCCAGGCGGTGACCCGGGCCCAGATGTATCGACGGGCGACCTCCTCGGCGGGCTTGTCACCGGTCTCGTCCACGGCGAGGGCATGGAGGCTGCGCCAGGTGTTGTCATCGATCTGGCTCCACCGCTTCTGGTGGATGCCGGAGATTCCCACGACCTCCACCCGCAGTTTCGGATGGCTCTGGTGGTGGGAGGGTGCCGGGTCGTCGAGACGGCGTGCGATGTAAGCGTGCAGCTGAGCGGCGGTGAAGTGCTTCAGCGGTTTCTTGGCCACCGGCTCGTTGTGCTTCGTCAACGCGTCGAGCACCGCCTTGGCCACCGCCGCCATGTCGGGGCTTCCGGAGCGCACCGTCGGTGAGCCAGGGCTCGGGAACGGTTCCGCTGCGGCATCGTGCTCGGCGTCCTGGTTCTCAGGGGCCGGCTCGACATCGATGCCGATGACGGCCTCGTGCCACGCTTGGAGTCCCGCCCCGATGAATCGGTGCCGGTCGCCGGTCGGGCGGCGTTCGTATTGGTAGGGCAGGGCGTGGGCCTGATCCGCTGCCTCAGGCGCTTGCAGTTCCCCGGCCAGTAGGGCATTGAGCCGCAACTGCGCCAAGTAGCGATCCACCAGGTGCACGCCCCATGCCCCGGCCAGCAGGACGAGGGCCGCCCACCCCGCACCGAGGGTACCGACGCCTGTCTGCCACGCGACGGCAGCGACGAGGACCACGATCGTCGTCCGGCGTCCACGCATGTGCCGGACGGCCCGGTCGCACGCGTGCACCACCGGCTCCTGGTGGAAGCCGTAGACCGGCACCGGTCGCGCCGGCTTCTTGATCCGACGACGGACCCAAACGGCGTAGTCCTCGCCCAGTACGACCGCAGGGGGCGCCGGCTCTTCTTGTTCGGCGACCTCCTGGGCCTTCTCCGGGAAGATCCATCGCAGACGCTTCCGCACCGCGGCCTTCAGCGCTTTCCAATGCTGTGCCAGGATGGCGCGGAGGACGGCCCACCAGTCGGCACGGACGAAGGCGGCAGCGCTCAACCGACGGGTGACGCCTTCGGTGTAGGTGCCGTGGCCGATCGTCTCTCCAACTTTGGCTGCGGTGCCCAGAGGTACCGCAGGAGCTGAGAACACCGACTGGTGCTCCGCGTACGACAAGGTCCCACCCCCGTGTCTCCTCGTGTCGACCGCGCTGAAGATCAGGGGCGGACACAGAGGGGCATCGTCCTCGGGTGGAGGAGGGGGCGCCATACCGCAAACCCGCACAAGGCGGTCGGTGAGGTGTTCCGGGCGGACAATGACCGAAAGCCACCCCCTCGTGGAGGGGCTGTTTGAGTGCTCAAGATTTTCGGTTCGGGCCGAATCGAGTGCTTGGGGCGGCCGGTGACCCACCCTCGCTGTCTACGCGAAGGGCGCGACGTGTGTTCATCCCGAGGGACGGGGCCTCATCCGGAGCTGGGGGCGGACACGTCGACCCGGGGGCTGGGCGCGCCGATCGTTCGATCTCCATTGAGGAGCTGTGCGTAACCGGAGAATGCCTTCCGTCGCGCGCCTCCGCAGGACTCGAACCTTCGGTCAAGTGCTTAGAAGACACTTGGTGTGGGGGTGTGGGGATGCTCTGACCTGCGTAAGTGCCCCAGCCTGCTGACGTTTGGCGCAAACTTCGGGCATTCTCGGAACGGCCCGCGCTGTCAGTGGTCGGCGCTAGGAGCGTGGGTCAGTAACGAGCAAGCGGCTCCGCTCCCGTGATCGGCGGATCGGTCGCGACGGGCTCGTCGGGGCATGTGGGGCTGGCGGGGGCCTGCCCGCCGGGTGTCCGGTCGGCAGGGCTCGTGACGTGGCCGGGGACCCGATGCTCTGGTACGGGATGGTCAACCACGTCTCCGGGCTGGACTTCCTCGGCGTCACCGGGGAGCGTGCCCCGGCCCCGGCCCCGGCAGCGGTCGCGGGCCTCGCCGCCGCCCTGGCCGCGGCCGCTCTCGCCCTGGACGCAATACGCCACGCCGCGCGGTGACACGTCACTCGGTAAGTCGGGCGGAGGAGGAGCGGTTCCCCCGCTTGGGGGGGAGCTGGTCCCTCCCCGCGGCGGATGCCGCGACCGGGGGTGAGCTGGGAGGTTGGAGGCAGTCGGGAGACAGCCCGACTCCCTTCTCGTCACTGAGGATTGACCATGCGAAAGCTCACCACCGCCATCGCGCTCACCACTGCGGCCGTGGCCCTCGCGGCCGGGACGGCCGGCACCGCCGCGGCCGCGCCCACACCGGCCACCCCCCTACCGGCCCAGCACCTCGCGCTGCACAGCTGGACCCTGCTCAACGAGCACGGCCCGGGCCCCAACCCGGGCGAGCGGCTCACCGCGCGGGTCAGCGCCCGTACGGTCGACGGCCAGACCCGGGGGCACGTCGTGGTGCAGCACGTGTTCGAGAAGACCGGCACCATCCGGGCCGAGTTCGACGTCGACTGCCTGACCGTCGACGGGAACGGCTCCATCACGGTGACCGGGCCCATCTCGCAGACCGTGGTCACCCCGCTCGGGGGCGAGCCGTACCTCTTCGAGGAGGGCCAGCACCCCGAGGCTGGCCTCACCTTCTACCCGACCGACGAGCAGCACCAGCGCCGGGTCGGCTGGGCCCGGACCAACCCCCAGATGCACTCCGAAGTCGTCAAGTGCGGCGCGGTTCCGGCCAGCCTCTGGGTCATCGACGGCGGGACCTTCCTGCGCCGCTAGGAGCGTGTCTCTGTGACCGGCAACCCACCTGTGTCTCGTGATCTTTCGTACGGGATGATCCCGGTATACGTGGTGAGGATGGGCTGTTCGAGGCCGAGCCGGTCGAGGTGAAGCGGCCGCAGCGCCGTCCGGCGGCGGTGGACAAGACCTTCCGGGCGTTCGACCCGCAGCAGGTCCTGCTGCTGCCACCGTCGCTGGACGACTGGCTGCCCGAGGGACACCTGGCCCGGTTCGTCGCCGACCTGGTCGACCATGTGCTTGACCTGGGACCGGTCCTGGCCGACTACACCGAGAAGCGCGGCTACCCGCCCTACGACCCGCGCCTGATGCTCCGGCTGCTGATCTACGGCTACACCACCGGGGTGCGCTCCTCGCGGGCGGTCGAACGCAAATGCGTCGACGACGTCGCATTCCGGTTCCTCGCCGCCGACCAGGCCCCCGACTTCCGCTCCATCGCCCGGTTCCGCCGACGCCACCTCGACGCCCTCGCCGGCCTGTTCCTCCAGTCCCTGCGCCTCGCGCAGAAGCTCGGCATGGTCAAGATGGGCCGCGTCGCGCTGGACGGCACGAAGCTGGAGGCCAATGCCTCCAAGCACAAGGCAATGAGCTACGGCCGCCTGGTCGACAAGGAGGAACGCGTCGAGGCCGAGCTCGCCGCTTTGGAGGCGAAGGCCGCCGCGCTGCTGGCCGACGCGGAGGCCACCGACACCGCCGAGGACGAGAAGTTCGGCCCGGACGGCAAGGACGTCGACCTGCCCGCCGAGCTAGACCGCCGCGAGAAGCGCCTCGCGCGCCTGCAGGCCGCCCGCGCGCAGATCGAGGCCGAGGCCGCCGCCAAGGCCCTCAAGCACGCCCAGGACAAGGAACGCCGCCGCCAGGACCGCACCGGCACCAGCGACGAACAGGCCGTCACCGACGCCAGCGAGGCCGCCGCCGCGAAGGCGTGACCGAAGCCGAAGACCCAGGCCAACTTCACCGATCCCGACTCGCGGATCATGAAGAACGGCGACGGCGCCTACATCCAGGCCTACAACGCCCAGGCCGTCGTTGACGAGCAGCATCAGGTCATCACCGCCGCCGACGTGACGACCAACGCCTCGGACGCCCTGAACTACACCGACATGCTCGACCAATCCGCCCGCAACACAGGCACCCACCCCAAGCAGGCCCTCGTGGACGCCGGCTACTGCTCGGACACGAACCTCGAAGCTGCCAGGGACCGCCAACTGTCCTGCGGCACCGACACGTTCATGGCCACCGGCAGTCTCGGCCACGACGAGCAGGTCCCGCCCGCACCCCGAGGCCGCATCCCCACGGACGCCACCTTGAAGGAGCGCATGGCCCGCAAGCTGCGGACCAAACCCGGCCGCAAGACCTACAGCCGCCGCAAGGCCATCGTCGAACCCGTCTTCGGACAGATCATGACCTGCCAGAACGGCCGCCAGCTCCTCCTGCGCGGCGAGGACGGCGCACGAGGCGAATGGCGCCTGCTCGCCGCCTGCCATAACTTCCGCAAGGCCTTCCGACACGCCGGAACCGCCGGACTCGCCGCAGCGATCGGCTGACCGAGCCCCTCGCCCCGGCCCCGGCGGGCCTCGACACCCCAATCCTGGCCCGGAAGACCCCCGCGCCGCCCCCGCGCGCCGCTGACCGGGCAACCTGGCGCTCTCGCCAGCACGGCCCCCCGGACAGTTGCCCGTTACTGAGACACGCTCCTAGCTGTCCCGTCCCTGCACCGGCACAAGGTATCCAGCGTCCGGCGCGCCCTCGGTGGCCCGCCCTGAGGCGACGCTCTTCGGGGGAGAAGGCCGAGCCCGTCTGGCGTGCGGTCATCATGGCTATGGCGGGCGGGCGTTGCGGTGTACGGGCCTCGCGCGGCGGCCTTTCGAGTCCGGGGGCAAAGCGTCCGGGTGGGCGGAATCACAGCAAGGATCAAACGGGTAGAACGGGCGATGTGGAGTGTTGTGGACAGGGTGTGCAGTCGTACGGCGGCCCTGTCTGGTTCCCCGACACGCTGGTGCTTTTCCTCACGTGTTGGGCCGGTTTGGCTGGTATCGGCTGCTGGGCAGCCTTGATGTGCCGGAACGAACACGAATCCCGAGACGGCGAGGTGGCGCGCATGCCTGAGACGAGCCCGGAACCGATCGCGACCTTCTGTGGAAAGTGTGACTGCGGGTGCCCGCAGCTCTTCGTTGATGTCGATGCCCCCGAGGACAGGCGCGTCCGTATCACCGACGACTTCGGACAGCACGTGCAGATGAGCGAGGAGCAGTTCGCCGACCTCGTGGCCCAGGCCAAGGCCGGCGCGCTGGACCGTCTGACCGTTCCCGGGGCTCTTGCCCCGGCTCCGTCCTCGGCCTGACGTACGTGGCCGCCGACGGCTCGCCTCCTCGTACGGAGCCGGGCGGGCCGTCGGCGTTCGCTGCGCGCTACCGGGTGCGGCGGCGCGGTGCCGACGGGGGCTGCCAGGCGCGCAGCCGGAGGCTGTTGCCGACGACCAGGAGCGAGCTCGCGGACATCGCCGCGGCCGCGAGCATCGGGTTGAGCAGGCCCAGCATGGCCAGGGGTACGGTCACCACGTTGTAGCCGAAGGCCCAGGCGAGGTTGGCGCGGATCGTGCCGAGGGCGCGCCGGGCGAGGCGTACGGCGTCGGCGAGTGCTTCGATGTCGTCCCGTACCAGCGTTACGTCCGCCGCCCCGATGGCGACGTCCGTGCCGCCGCCCAGGGCGATGCCCAGGTCCGCGGCGGCGAGCGCGCCGGCGTCGTTGACCCCGTCGCCGACCACGGCGACCCGGTGCCCCTGCTCCCGCAGCGCGTGTACGAGGGCTGCCTTGTCCTCGGGCGCGCAGCGCGCGTGGACCTCCTCGATGCCGAGGCTCGCCGCCACGGCCAGGCCGGTCGCCTTCGTGTCGCCGGTGGCCAGGACCGGCCGCACCCCGAGGCGGCGGAGCGCGTCGACGGCGCGGTAGCTTCCAGGACGCACGGCGTCTCCGATCGCGATCAGAGCCTGAGTCTCACCGTCGACGCGGACCAGGACGGGGGTCTGGCCCTCGGCCTCGGCCGAGGTCAGCGCGTCGGCGAGGGCAGCGGGCAGCTCGCCCTCCGGAGCGCCGACTTCCACGAGCCGGCCGTCGACCACGCCGCGCGCACCCCGGCCCGGGAGGGCGCGGAACTCGGCGACGCCCGGCAGTGGCTCCCCGGTGGGTGCCGACCGGGCGTGAGCGACGATCGCCCTGCCGAGCGGATGCTCGGAGCCCTGCTCGAGGGCCCCGGCGAGCCGCAGAACGGCATCCTCGCCCAGCCCGCCCAGCCCGCCCAGCCCGCCCAGCCCGCCCAGCCCGCCCAGCCCGCCCAGCCCGCCCAGCCCGCCCAGCCCGCCCAGCCCGCCCAGTTCATCAGGGACGGCTGTGACACGGAGGACGGACATCCGGCCGGAGGTGAGTGTGCCGGTCTTGTCGAGTACGACGGTGTCGATGTGCCGCAGCCCCTCCAGCGCCTTCGGTCCGCCGACCAGGATCCCGAGGCGGGCGCCCCGGCCGGTCGCGGCCATGAGCGCTGTCGGAGTCGCCAGGCCCAGCGCGCACGGACAGGCCACGACCAGGACGGCCACGCAGGCCGTGACCGCCGCCTGCGGCGCGCTGCCGGTGCCGAGCCAGAACCCGAGGGTGCCGACGGCCAGGGCCAAGACGAGCGGGACGAAGACGCCGGCCACCGTGTCGGCCAGCCGCTGCGTACGGGCCTTGCCGGCCTGCGCGTCGGTCACCAGCCGGGTGATGCGGGCGAGCCGTGTGTCGGCGCCGACCGCCGTGGCCCGGACGAGCAGCAGACCCTCGGCGTTGACCGCCCCGCCGATCACTGCGGAACCCGGCTCGACCTCGACCGGTTCGCTCTCCCCGGTGACCAGGGAGAGGTCCACCGCCGAACTGCCCTCAAGCACCTCGCCGTCCGTGGCGATCCGCTCGCCCGGACGCACGACGAACACCTGTCCCACACGCAACTCCGAGAGCGGGAGGCGGCGTTCGGCTCCCTTCTCGCGCACCGTGACGTCCTTGACGCTCAGCCCGGCCAGCGACCGGAGGGCCGCCCCCGTACCGCGACGGGCGCGAGCCTCCAGGACACGGCCCGCCCACACGAACAGCGGCACGCCCACGGCCGCTTCGAGGTAGAGGTGCGCCATGCCGTCCGAGGCCGAGGGAGCGAGCGTGAACGGCATCCGCATTCCGGGCTCCCCGGCGCCTCCCCGGAACAGCGCGTACGTGGACCAGCCGAGCGAGGCCACCACCCCCAGCGACACCAGGGTGTCCATGGTCGACGCCGCGTGACGCACGCCGCGCAACGCACGTACGTGGAAAGGCCAGGCACCCCACACCGCCACCGGCGCGGCCAGCACGAAACACAACCACTGCCAGTTGCGGAACTGCAGTGCCGGGACCATCGAAAGGATCAGTACCGGCACGGCCAGAAGGGCCGTGATAACGAGCCTGTGGTGCTCCCCTTTCGTGCTCTCGGACCTCGTCGCGTCCCGGCCGGGCCGCTGCTCGGCCGGTGGCTCGGGTAGGGCGGCGGTGTAGCCCGCCTTCTCGACGGCGGCCACCAGAACGTCGACCGGGAGGGCGGCCGGATGACTGACCCGGGCCCGTCCGGTCGCCAGATTGACCGTGGCCGAGACCCCCTCCAGCCGGGAGAGCTTCCTTTCGACCCGGCCGACGCACGCCGCGCAGGTCATCCCGCCCACGGCCAGGTCGGTCGTCAGCACGTCCGTCACGGGTGCGCTCCCTGGTGGCCGTGCTCCCCGCCGTACGTGCTTCCCTGCCCGCCGCCGTTGCCGCCTCCGTCCGTCGACGAGGACTCCGTGCCGGGCCTGATCGGTCCCACGGCGGATCCGAGCGCGTAGGAACCCGCGAACACCAGCGCCAGGAGCAGCAGGAACCCCCACAGGGCGGGAGCCGGCGCGATGCCTCGCAGCACGGCGATCACACGCGAGGAGGTTTCTCGGGGCTTGTCCATCGGCTGCCTCTCCCAAGTACGAACGTACTGTGCCCCTCGCACCGGGGGCGTTCCTGAAGGAGTCGGACCGACAACCGGTTCAGTTCCCGCGATCCCTGGGCGGGCGAAGGCTCCAGGGGAGGGCCCGCGCGTGGCGGGCCCGCCCCTGTCACCGTGCGGCGAGGTGTGTCAGGCGAGGGCGGGCGCCCGCGTAAACCTTCTGCGTGCGCCCGCGCCCGCGGCGTCGGCGGGCGACGGCCGGGGGTCCTCATCGCCCCGCAGCAGGGCGATCAGCGAGGTTCGGGCCCGGGCGACGCGCGAACGGACAGTGCCGACCGGACAGCCGATGGCCTCGGCGGCCTCGGCGTAGGGCATTCCCAGGAGTTGGGTGAGGACGAAGGCGTCCTTCCGCTCGGCCGGGATGGAGGCCAGGAGTTCGGCCAGTGCCACGCCGTCCTCGAAACCGGGAAGGCCCTGGGGCTGGGTCTGCTCCGCCGTCCTCTGCCAGTCGTCGCGGTCGGACAGACGCGGGCGGGCGGCGGCATGCCGCAGGCTGTCGACCACGGTCCGGCGCGCTATCGACAGCAGCCAGGTACGGGCCGAGGAACGCCCCTGGAAGCGGGGCAGCGCGGCGATCGCGCGGAGGAAGACCTCCTGGGTGAGGTCGTCGGCCGCCTGACGGTCGGCGCTGAGGTAGGCCACGTACCGCCAGACGTCGCGGTGCAGGGCGCGGACGAACAGGTCGGCCTTTGCCGGGTCGCCGTCCCGGGCCGCGAGCGCGAGAAGGGTTGTCGCCGCATCGGTGTCGGCATCGGGCGTGTGGGTGGGGCGGGTCGGTCTCGTCGGTCCCTGGTGGAGGGGGCCGTGGGCAGGAGTCATCGCCACAAGTCCTTACGAGGCAGGAGAGTCCGGCGGCGCGCGAACGGGCGGCGCCGGTGACGGGTGTCATGCGGCCATGCGAAAGGCATGGCCGGTGCCCGAGCGACGGACGTGCAGACGCACCGGACCGTCGGGCTCGGGGAGCCGGCTGTCAGAGGACAGCGAGTGCCTGCGGGGGACCCCGGGAGATGACGGAATGGGCGAGAAGAAGCCCTTGGGGAGCGCGTTCGTCGCTGGAGCGACCCGGCCGGACGCGAGACGGCTGCGGCGGTACGGGGACGATGGCGGCGAGCAGCAGGCGCAAGGGCCGGAAGAGCCCCAGCGGCAGCGCCCGCAGCACGCGGAAGACGGCGCGCTCGCCGTACGCCATCCACAGCCCGCTCAGGAGCGCGGCGAGGAGGTGCGCCGACAACATGCCGAAGGACGAGGACATGTTCGTCATGTCGTGTGCGGCGGGCGCCTCGGTCATGGCCGTGCCGACCCGCGCGACAGCTTCGTGGCCCATGGCCATGTGCTGCATGGCCTCATGACCCATGGTCATGTGGCCCATGGCCGCGTGCTGCATGGCCTCGTGCGTCATGTGCGTATGGTCCATGGGCGCGCGGGCGGCGTTCGTGGGCATGGTGCCGGCAGGCTGGGACCAGGAGAACGCCGTGTGCAGCACGCTCTGGACCGCCACCGTCGTCGCCGTGACGGCGAACAGGCCGCGCTCGCGGCCGGCGAGGAACCAGGCGACGGCCATGGTGGCCGCGAACGCGAGAGCCAGCGCCCCACCGGGCACAACCTGCCCCGACATGAGGATGTGGCCGACGGCCGCGAGCAGCACGCAGACGGCCGCGAACGTCGCGGCCCGCCCTCCTCGCGAACATCGGCCTGGTGTCATGGCGCGCCCATCCTTGCACCCCTCTCCGGAGGCGTGAGGGCGGGTACGGCCGTGGTGAGGCCGCCCCCTCGACCTGTCGGGTCATGAGTACGCGACTGTGGCGCGTGCCACAAGAGCGCCTCGGGAACTTCCGGCGCGGTCGGTACGACTCCTCCATGTCGACGACGGACGGACCGGTCGTCGCGAGGGGAGGGGCGCCACGTGAGGACCGCAGGTACGGAGGCAGCCGCACCGGTCGAGGCACGTCCGGGCGCGCCGCGTGGTCTGACCGCGCTCCTCACGACCGCCATGGCCTTCTCGATGATGCAGCTCTTCCTGATCGGAGCTCTCGGTCCGCGCCTCGTCGAAGGTCTTGGCATGTCGGAGACCGTCCTCGGTCTGACTACCACGGTCGGCTTCGGCACCGCTGCCGTCCTCTCGCCTGCCGGCGGCCGGATCGTGGACCGGGTCGGCCCTCGCCGTGCGCTCGTGTCTCTGCTCGCGGTGTCGGCGGTGGCGCTCGGTCTCGTCGGTGCGGCTCCGGGGCCCGCCCTGCTCCTCGGGGCCGTCGCGCTCGGCGGCCTCCCGCAGGCGCTGGCCAACCCCGCGACGAACAAGGCGATCCTGGCCGCCGTGCCGGCGCCGAAGCGGGGGGCGGTCACCGGTGCCAAGCAGTCCGGGGTCCAGCTGGGCGCCTTCGCGGCCGGGCTGCCCCTTGCCACGGCGGCGGGTCTCCTCGGCTGGCGGGGCGCGGTGTGGGTGGCCGCCGGCGCGGCGCTCCTCGCGGCCCTGTGGGCCTGGTGGGCGCTGCCGGCCGACGCATCCCCGAAGGGCGGTGCCGTACTGCCCGCGCCGGTGGGACCCGGCAGCCCCGTGCCCTGGCTCGCGGCCTTCTCACTCTTCCTGGGCACGGGCATCGCCTCCGTCAACACCTACCTCGCGCTGTTCGGCGCCCAACGCCTCGGTATGGGACCGGCGGTGGCGGGCGGGCTGGTCGCCGTCCTCGGCGTCGCCGGGATCGCCGGCCGGGTCGGCTGGTCCCGGGCCGCCACGCCCGGCCGGGCCCCGTGGCTTCCGGGCCTGCTGGCCGGGGGAGCCGTCGGGGCGGCCCTGCTCCTGGCCGTGGCTGTCCGCGTCGAGCCCGTCGTATGGGGAGCGGCCGTGGCGGTGGGGGTGTTCGCGGTGTCCGGGAACGCGGTGTCGATGGTACTCGTGATGCAGCGCTCGGCGCCTGGCCGCGCCGGGCAGGACTCGGCGCTGGTCGCCTCGGGGTTCTTCGCCGGATTCGCCGTGGGCCCGCCGCTGTTCGGTCTGCTCGTGGAGCGCGGCCGGTACGGCCAGGGCTGGCTGCTTGTGGCGGCGGAGTTCGCCGTCGCGGGGGCGGTCGCCTACGCCTGGGCACTGCGGGACCGCCGTATGAGAACGGGAGTGACGGCATGACCGCCGGTGCGTGGGCCGAAGACGCGCTCGACCTGCTGCTCCAGCGCGTCGCTGAGACGGCCGGCGAGGTGGGCGTGCGCTTCCCGCTGTACGCCGATCCGGCCGACGGCCGCTGGACGACCACCGGGCGAGGCTCGTGGACCGGCGGTTTCTGGGCCGGCCTGCTCTGGCTGCGCGCCCGGCACACCGGAAGCGACGCCGACCGCGCGGAGGCCGCTGCCGCCACCACCCGGCTCGCCCCGTGGGTCGAGGCGGACACCGCGACCCGTGGGCTCATCTTCTGGTACGGCACGGCCCTGGCCACCGGGGACGATGCTGCCGGAGCTCTACGCGGGCGCGCGGCGATGGCGGCACTCGCGGCCTGGGATCAGGTCCTCGGCCTGGTCCCGTGGGGCGCCGCACTGGGCGGCCCACGGCTGCGGGCACGCGCGGACGGAGTCCCCGGCCTCGCACCCCTGCTGGCCACTGCTGGGTCCGAGGGGCAGGCGGCCGGCGCCGCACACCTGCACCGGCACCTCGACCTGTGCCTGCCCGGCGAATCCCGTGGCGAGGGCGCCCAACGGCCCTGCCCCGCATGGCGACTCGACGACGCGGGCGGCTGGGTGGCGGAACGGGACCCGGTGCCCGGCTGGAGCCGGGGCGAAGCATGGCTCCTCCTGGCCGTCGCCGATGCCGTCCTGCACGCGGACCGGAGTTCACGAGATTCGGGCCGACTGTCACGCGCGGCCGAACTGCTCCTCGACCGTTGCGAGTTCCTCACCGGCCCGCTCGTCCCCCAGGCCGAGGCGGGCCACCCCGACGGTTTCCTGGACACCTCCGCAGCCGCCATCGCGGCGGTCGCGCTGCTGAAGCTCGCCCGGGTTCCCGGGGCCGCGTGGACCTCCGCGTGCGCGGCCCGCGCGGAGGCCGTACTGCACCGGCTCGTGCACGTCCACCTCACCCGAGCGGGGAGTTCCCGTCCGGCGGGCATGCTCCTCGACGGCTGCTACGACGCGCGCGGCGGTACGGCCGTCCGGCACGAACTGGTCTGGGGGGACTTCTTCCTGGCCCTCGGCCTCTCCGCGCTCCTCGGTCGCGTCGATCTCAGGCAGGTGTGACCGCCTCCTGCCGGGACCGCAGCACGCGCCGGGCGACGGAGGAGACGTGCTGCTCGTCCGGCCCGTCGAGGATCCGGGCCGTCCGCCCCGTGCGCAACAGCGCGGGAAGCGGGGTGTCCGGCCCGAGGCCGGCCGCGCCGAAGACCTGGACGGCACGGTCGGCGACGTCCTGGAGCGTTCGCGCGGCGGCCGTCTTCGCCAGGCCCACCTCCACATGGGCGTCGCGCCCCTCGGCGACCAGGGCCATCGCCTCGTACACGAGCGGACGGGTGGTGCGCAGGGCCAACAGCGCCTCGAAGACGTGCTGCTGGACGAGCTGGCGGTCCGCGAGCGGTCCGCGCACGCCCTGCCGTTCCCCGGCACGCTCGCACATGAGGTCGAAGGCCCGCTGGGCCTGGCCGACCCATCGCAACGCCCGCAGGGTGCGGCCCAGTTGGAGGCGTTCGCTTGCCACGGTGAGCGCGCGGCCGGCTTCCCCGACGAGATGGTCCTCGTCGACCTCGACGCCGTCGAACTCGATCTCGTACTGCCCGGCCGCGCCCAGGACGGGCAGTTCGCGGACGACCCGGAAGCCGCGGGAGCGGGTGGGGACGAGGAGCAGTGAGAGGCCGTCGCGGTCCCCGGCCGTTCCGCTGGTGCGGGCGAGCACGGTCACCATGTCCGCGTCCCGTGCGTTCGACACGAACCACTTGCGCCCGGTGACGCTCCAGCCCCCGCCGGTACGCCGTTCCGCCCGGGTGGCGGTGAGCAGCGGCTCGGTGCCGGGCGTGTCAGGCTCCGTCATGGCGTAACACGTGCGCAGGTCACCGGAGACCAGACCGGAGAGGTACGCGGAACGGACCCGCGCGCTCCCGTGGCGGGACAGCATGGTCACGTCGACCAGGGGCGCCGATCCGAGAGCGGCCGGACCGTGATCGCTGGCGCCCTCGGCTTCGGCGATGGACGCGTATGCGTCCAACGGCATCCCGCCGCCTCCCAGTTCGGACGGCAGGGGAAGGGCCCACAGACCGGCCGCGCGTGCCTCCTCCCGCAAGCGCTCACGCAGCTCCCGGGCGTCCGGTCCTCCGCTGTCGAGCCGGGACTCGCACCGGAACACCCGGTCGCGGACGAACGTGGAGACCCGCTCCCGCATCAGGTCGACCTTCGTTACGTCATATTCCGTCACGGTTTTTCCTCCATCTCGGGAACCCGACAGAACACGCGTCCGACTGTCTGCCCGTGGAAGTGGTCGGGCGTACCGGCCCGTCAGTTCCCGCCCCTGTGGAAACCCGCGTGCGACGGCCACCGCCGCGCCAGGAGAGGAGAGGCATGGCGTCACCAGCGATCACGCACACCGAGGTCCGCCGCCCGCTCGACGCACTGAGATGCGACATCGCCGGACCTCCGGCCCTCAGCCGGGTCGTCGCCGACCATCTGCGGCGGCTCGGCGCGCGGCCGGGCGACGGGGACGTGGACTCCGAGGGGATCGCCCTCGGCGGAGACGGGTTCGCCGGCGTCACGGCCCGCACCGCCTGGGGCGTGCCCGGCTCCGGCATCGAGGACGAGGCCACCGCCCAGGCCGCCACCGGAGTGATGACCGTGCACGGCCGCCGTCACGGTGCCCCGCGCGGCCTCGGCGTCGACTACCTGGCCACGGCCACCGGCGTACTCACCGTCCAGGGCCTGCTCGCCGGACTCATCGGCCAGGCCCGCGGCGGCCCCGCTTCACACGTCACCACATCAGCCGACCGCACCGGACTGCTCACCGTCTCCCAGTACCTCGCCGCCGCCGGAGCCGACGAACCCGAGGCCGTCGAACTGTCCGCAGGAGGACCGCCGTTCAGCTCCGCCGACGGCGTCCTGTTCGAACTGGAGACGCTCGACCCGGGCGCATGGGCGGCTTTCTGGCGCGCCCTGAACGCCCCCGCCGACGCGATACGGGCGGGCTGGCGGCCGTTCCAGTTCCGATACGCCACCGCCTGCGCACCGTTCCCCGTCGACCTGCACGAGGTGACCCGGCTCCACGTGTGGGCGCGGATCCGGCAGGCTGCCGGGCTGTCCGGAGCAGAGGTGTGCCGCCTGCGCACGCTCGGCGAGCGGGCCGCCGAGGACGACGGTGCCGACCCGTGGACGCTGACCGCGCTCGGTCCGGGGGCCGTGGCGGCCGCCGCCGGGGCTCCGATGTCCGGCAGGCCGCTGTCCGGTCTGACCGTCCTCGAAGCGGGACGGCGTATCCAAGCGCCGCTCGCCGCCCACCTGTTGGGGCTGCTCGGAGCGCGGGTGATCCGGATCGAGCCGCCGGGCGGCGACCCGCTGCGCGGCATGCCGCCCGCCTGCGACGGGATCTCGGCCCGCTGGCTCGCCCTCAACCGGGGCAAGGAGGCCGTCGAGATCGACATCAAGTCGTCGGCCGACCGTCGCCGTCTGCGCGAACTCGCCGCTGAGGCAGACGTCTTCCTGCACAACTGGGCCCCGGGCAAGGCGGGGGAGCTGGAACTCGACGCCGAGCACCTCGCCGCCGTCAACCCCGCGCTCGTCTACGCGTACACCGGCGGCTGGGCCGACCGGATCGCCGACGCCCCCATGGGCACGGACTTCATGGTGCAGGCCCGCACCGGCGTCGGCGAGGCCGTCCACCCGGCCGGCGAACCGCCCGTACCGTCCCTCATGACGCTCCTCGACCTCCTCGGCGGCCTGCACGGCACCGAGGCGATCCTCGCCGGACTGCTCCTGCGCGAGCGCACCGGTCACGGCGTACGAGTCGACTCGTCCCTCCTCGGGGCAGCTGACACCCTGCTGGCTCCCGCACTGCATTGGGTCCGCCAGGGGCTCGATCCCCGGCCGCCTGCCGGATTCCGGCACCCCCTGCGGACGTCCGACGGCTGGATCGCCCCGAGCGACGCGAGCGCGGCCGCGGCCGCCGCGCACGACGTGCGGGGCATGTGCACCGAGGACGCCCTCGATCAGCTGCGGTCCCACGGCCTGACGGCCACCGCCGTCACCACCGACCTGTCCGCCCTCCACCACGACCCGCGCCTGTCCGGCTCGATCAGCCGGGACGCGCACGGTGCCCCCGCCGTTCCCGACCCCTGGAGCTTCGCGTGACCGTCACCCTGACCGACCTCCTGCCCTCCCAGCTGCGCCGCTCGTGGGCGGTGGACGGCACCTGCCCCGACCTCGACCTCTACAGCCTTTTCAGAGCCCGGCAGATCGCCGACCTGCACCGCACGGCGATCCTCGACGCCAAGGGCAAGCTCTGTTACACGGCCCTGGACCGCAAGGTCCGATGTCTGGCCGAAGGACTGCGGGGGCTCGGCATCGGCGCCGGGGACGTCGTGGCCGTCCAACTGCCCAACGACCGCAACGCCGTGATCGCCGACCTCGCGCTCGCCGCCCTCGGGGCCGTGGCCCTCCCGTTCCCGGTCGGGCGCGGCGCCGTGGAGGCCGAGTGCCTGCTGCGCCGCGCCGAGGCCGTCTCCGTGATCGTGGCGACCGAGCACCGGGGACGCACACACGCGGCCGATCTCCTCGCTCTCGCGCCGGCCCTGTCCGCCCTCCGGCACGTGATCTCCGCCGGCCCCGGAACCGCACCTGAGGGAACGATTCCGCTCAGGGAGCTGTTGCGTACCGACCCCACCGGCTTCGTCCCGGCCCGCCCCGACCCCGACAGCGCCGCGCGCATCCTCGTCTCCTCCGGTTCGGAGGCGGAGCCGAAGATGATCGCGTACTCGCACAACGCCCTGGCCGGCGGTCGGGGGAACTTCTTCGCCTCGCTCATGCCCGACGACACCCCGCCCCGCTGCCTCTTCCTCGTCCCGCTCGGCTCGGCCTTCGGCTCGAACGGCACGGCCGTCACCCTCGCCCGGCACGGCGGCACCCTCGTCCTGCTCGACCACTTCACCCCCGAGGCCGCGCTCGCCGCCGTACGGGAACACGCCCCCACCCACGTCCTCGGTGTCCCCACCATGATCCGGATGATGCTGGACGCTCTGGAGAAGACGGCGGACCCACTACCGGCCCCCACCGCCCTCGTCCTCGGCGGCGCCCCCCTCGACGAGGCCACCGCCAAGGCGGCGGCCGAGGCGTTCGGCTGCCCTGTGGTCAACCTGTACGGGTCGGCGGACGGCGTCAACTGCCACACCGGACTCCGGCACCTCGTGCCGCCCACCGACGGCTCGGGCGTCGTCGCGGGTACGCCTGACCCCCGGGTGGCGGAGATCCGCATCGCCGATCCCGACACGCATGAAGCGCTGCCGGACGGGGCGATCGGCGAGATCGTCTCGCGCGGCCCCATGACCCCGCTCTGCTACGTGGCCTCCCCGGACCTCGACGCCCGCTACCGCACCCCCGAGGGCTGGGTGCGCACCGGCGACCTCGGGTTCCTCGACGACGAGGGCGTCCTGCACGTCGTCGGCCGCCTCAAGGACGTGGTGATACGCGGTGGCGCGAACATCAGCCCGGCCGAGGTCGAGCGCGAACTCGTCTCCCATCCGCAGGTACGGGACGCGGTGTGCGTGGGGGTCTCGGACCCGCTGATGGGTGAGCGGCTTGCCGCCTGTCTGGTGGCGAAGGGCTCACACCTGCCGAGCCTCGCCGACCTCGGCACGTACCTGACCGGGCGGGGTCTCGACCGGCACAAGCACCCCGAGCACCTGCTCCTGCTGCCCGAACTGCCGCTCACCGCCGCCGGCAAACCCGATCGAGCCGCGTTGCGGCGCCGGATCGCGGAAGAGCAGGGCGCCGGGTTCGTCCGGGCGTGATGGCATAGGAGACGACGGAGGGGGAGGGCCACCAGCAGGTGGCCCTCCCCCTCCGTCCGACCATCCGGTCAGGATCCGGCCATGGCCTTCTTCAACTCGGCCGCCGCGTTGCGGTACACCGCGAGGAGGTCCAGGTCCTCGCCCGGGTAGTTCACGATCTCGACCTGCTTCGCTCCCGAGTCGGGCAGGACCGTGCCCGTCGACATGTGGGCGTTGTCGAGGACGAAGGCGGGCTTCTTCGCCGATAGGGTCGCCAGCTGGGCGGGCGTGACGGCCTCGGGGCCGTACGTACCGACCGGTGTGGCGCCCGCGAGGCCGGCCACCCAGGCGGTGAAGACCTGGCTGACGACGGACGGGCTCTTCCCGCCCGGCCAGGCGGCCTTGAGCTCGCCGTTCAACTTCGCCACCTCGCTGTCGAGGCGGCTCTTCCACTGGTCGGCGGTGTCCTTCGTGCCGAACAGGCCACCCAGGCGGGTGACTTCGGCTCCGGCCTTGGCCGGATCGTTGTCGAGGTGCACCTCCACCAGCTTCGCCTTCGAGCCGGCCGCCTCCTTGATCTTCGCGGCGTACGGCTCGAACGGCGCGTACAGCACGAAGTCCGCCTTCGCGACGGCGGCGAGGTCGGACGGCTTGGGGTCGTAGTCGGGCGCGTGGTGGACCGACTGCGGCACGATCACCGTGACGTCCGCGGCCCCGGCCGCCTTGGCGAAAGCACCCTCCCAGGTCGTCGTGGCGACCACCACCGGCTTGTGCCCGGCGGCCTTGTGGCCGGACTGGCCCTCCGTGCCCGAGGAAGAGGTGTCCTCGCTCCCGCACCCGGTGAACAGCGGCAGGGCCGCGCTCAGTGCGACGAGGGAAGCGATACGGGCGATGCGGGGGGTGCGGACGCGGGTGCGCGCCATGAGCTGTTTCTCCGTTCGGGGATGAGATGTGCGGCGAGGACCACGGCCCCCGCCGTCAGGACCAGGACCGGCCCGGGGGGCCAGTCCAGCCACAGGGCCAGCAGGAAGCCAGTGAGGTTGACGGTGACGCCGATGCCGACCGCCCACAGGGTGATCGACCACAGCGAGTGGCCCAGACGCCGCGCGGCGAGCGCCGGCAGCAGGGTGAGGGCGTCAACGAGCAGGGCGCCGGTGAGTTTGATCGCTCCGGCGACCGCCACCGCGACCAGCACGAGCAGCGCGGTGGTGAGGAAGCGGACCGGTACGCCAGAGCACTGGGCGAGCTCCCGGTCGTACAGCAGCAGCGCGACCTCCCGGCGCCGCCACAGGAACAGTGCCGGTACGGCCACGGCGAGCGCGCCGAGGACGACGAGGTCGGCCGTGCCGACGGACAGGATCGACCCCCAGAGCAGGGCGAACGAGCCTGAGGCGTTGACGCCGGAGACGGCCAGGACGAGGAGGGCGGCGGCGATGGCCAGGCTCATCAGCAGGCCCATCGCGCCCGAGAGGCCGTCCGGCGTACGGGCCAGCGGCGCGACCCCGGCCCCCGACAAGGCGCAGGCCACGAGCGCGCAGAGCATCGGGTCGAGACCGGTCAGGAGGCCGACGGAGATGCCGAGGAGCGCCACGTGCATCATCGCGAACCGCACCGGCATGATGTCGAGGCCGACGATGACGACGCCGATCACCGGCAGCCCCACGGCCGCCAGGAGCAGGGCGAACCCCGCCCGCTGGACGGGCACGAGCTGGAACATGGCGCCGAGATCGGCGGCCGCGAGCGCGTTCACCGCACCTCCCGCAGCCGGCCGGCAGCCATCTCCAGGACGCGGTCGCAGCGCTCGGCGAGCGCACGGTCGTGGGTGACGACGACGAGGGTGACCGGCAGCGCGGTGAGCACGTCGGCGGCCTCCTCCTGACCGGCGAAGTCGAGGGCGGCGGTCGGCTCGTCGGCGAGGAGTACCTGTGCCCCGGCGGCCACGCAGCCGATGGCCCGGGCCAGGTACATGCGCTGCAACTGCCCACCGGAGAGAGTGTCCACGGGCCGCGTGCTCAGAGCGCCGACGCCGAGCCGTTCCGCGGCCTCGGCCGCTTCGGCCGGTGCGCCACTGCTCGCGAGGACCTCGTCCCCGCGCAGCGGAAACCGCCCGGCGGCCGGCTTCTGCGGGATCCACGCACACGACCGCCGCCGCCACGCCCATTCGGCGGCCGAGCGCGCACCGCGCCCGCCGACCTCGACAGTGCCGCTCGTGTGTCGGTGCAGCCCGAGGACCGCCCGCAGCAGCGTCGTCTTCCCGGACCCGTTCGTGCCGGTCAGGGCGACGCGTTCACCGGCGGCGATCTCCAGATCTACTCCGACGACGGCCTCGTTGCGGCCGTGCCGGCAGGCGACTCCGCGCATGCGTATGTCCAGTCCGCCCATCCTCTGCCTTTCGCCGCTGCTGTGCGTGTGCGGTGAAGAAGTCGGACGACAGGGGCGCCGGGTTCCCGCGACCTGGCCGGGAACCACAGGACACCGCCGCCCGACCCCCTTCACGTCGTCCCACCCGGAACAGGGAGCCCCCATGAACCGCAGGCAGTTACTCCGCGCGACCACCGCCCTGGGCGCCACGGGCGCACTCACGGGAACGGCCGTCTCCGCAGACGCGTCCGCCGCCGACGCGACCCGCCCGCTGCGCGTCCACGTCGCCATGTTCGACGGAGTCGAGGAACTGGACTTCGCCGCCCCGTACGAGGTCTTCTCCGCTGCCGGGTTCTTCACCCCGCGTCCGGTGGAGGTCCGCTACGTCTCGGCGACCGGCGCCCGCACCGTCACCGCCGCCTACGGCACGACCGTCCGCGGCATCCGCCCCTGGGCGCCCGACGAGGCGGACCTGCTCGTCGTCCCGGGCGGCGGCTACGCCCGGCGCGACAGCCCCGGCGTCTGGGCGGAGATCGACCGCGGCACTCTCCCCGACGCCCTCGCCGCCGCGGTACGCCTCGGACTCACCGTCAGCGCCCTCTGCACCGGAGTCATGCTCCTCTCGGCCGCCGGCCTCACCCGGGGCCGCCCCTGCACCACTCACCACAAGGCGAGGCCGGACCTCGAACAGCAGGGCGGCATCCTCAAGAACGCCCGCGTCGTCGACGACGGCGACCTCGTCACCGCCGGCGGCGTCACCTCCGGCATCGAACTCGCCCTCTGGCTCGTCCGCCGCGAACTCGGCCCGGACGCGGCGAACGGCCTGGAGACCATGCTGGAGTACGAGGCACGGGGCACCGTCTGGACGTCGAGCCGGATCGACTGAGGCAGCGTCCGCGTCACTCGCTGTGATCGGCCGCGATATCGGTGCGCGGTGCGGCAGGCGGGGAACCGGAGGGGGGACGGGCTCGATGGCGTAGGTCTGAGGCGCTGCTGGCGGCTCTGGTTCTCCCCAGATTCTCCCCAGCGTCTACCGGCCTCCAAAAGCCCAGGTCAGAGCGCTGTTGGCGGGAGGGTGAAGAGATCACCCGCATCACTTCTCCCCAGGGACTCCCCAGTGATCGATATAGGCGTTTCGAGTGGGAAGTGCAGGGGTAAACCGTGCGCACCGCGCGTGTGGCTCAGGTACCTCCTACAGCCAGTCCCGCCGCTTGAAGGTCACGTACAAACTGACGCATACCACCCCCATCGGGCCGATGGCTAGGGGGTATCCGAGGTCCCACTGCAGCTCCGGCATGGAGTTGAAGGTCATGCCATACATAGTTCCCACGAGTGTGGGAGCGAAGGGGATGGCCGCCCAGGCGGAGATCTTCAAGGACACCTCCGGCGGCGCCTACTTCTACCTCGACGACCGCGACCGGGTCGTCCTCGCCGACTCCCGCCAGCACGTCCTGCGCATCGCCCACCGCCAGAAGGCCGACGGCGCCTGGGAGTTCGCCGTCGAGAACGACTGGGACCTCACCTCCCTCGTGCCCCACGACTGCGTCAGCTGGACCAACCTCTTCCCCAGCGGCGTCTGCGACCCCGTCACCTCCGTCATGCCGGACTGGGACGGCCGCATCTGGTGGGTCACCCGCCTCGGCCGCGTCGGCACCGTCGACCCCGCGACGGGCGCCCTGCGGGCGATCCGGCTCGACGGCGAGGAGATCCAGAACTCCTTCTCCGTCGCCGAGGACGGCGTCTCCATCGTCACCGACCACGCCCTGTACGGCTTCCGCGCCGACGCCGACGGCGTCCCCCACGTCCAGTGGCGCGAGACGTACGACCGGGGGACCGGCACCAAGCCCGGCTCGGTGAACCAGGGTTCGGGCACCACCCCCGACCTCTTCGGCACCGAGGACCAGTACGTCGCCATCACCGACAACGCCGACGACCGCATGAACGTCCTCGTCTACCGTCGCGGCGCC
Source organism: Streptomyces nymphaeiformis (assembly GCF_014203895.1). Taxonomy (GTDB): domain Bacteria; phylum Actinomycetota; class Actinomycetes; order Streptomycetales; family Streptomycetaceae; genus Streptomyces; species Streptomyces nymphaeiformis. The sequence continues at coordinate 172,320 of NZ_JACHJY010000002.1, forward strand.
GGCGTGCCCGACTCCCAGCGGCTCGTCTGCAAGGTGCCGGTCTTCGGATCCGGCGCCTCCACCACCGACAACTCCCTGATCAGCTGGGGGAACAGCCTCGTCGTCGAGAACAACTACGGCTACGAGAACCTCGGGACGCTCCTGCTCGGCCGCAGCGTCGTCGGCGGCGCCACCAGGATCGACGTCCGCGCCGACGGCAGCGGCTGCGACACCGTCTGGGAGAGCGACGTCCGCTCGCCCTCCACCGTCCCCAAGCTGTCCACCGCCAACGGCCTGCTCTACTTCTACGAGAAGCGCCCCAACGCCTGGGGCATCGACGCCTGGTACCTCACGGCCGTCGACTTCCGCACCGGGCGGCGCGCCTACTCGCGCTTCACCGGCACAGGCCTGTCCTACGACAACAACTGGGCGCCGATCACCCTCGGCCCCGACGGCACCGCGTACGTGGGCGTCTTCAACGGCATCGTCGCCGTCTGCGACGGCGCCTGACGCACGGCGGCGCGGCGCCCCGTGGCGCCGCGCCGCCACCACCGCGTGCCCTCACTCGAACTCGGGCATGTCCCCGACGGTCGTCTTCTCGTCGATCACCGCGAAGGCGGCGCCCTGCGGGTCCACGATCGCCGCGAACCGGCCGAACGGGCTGTCCATCGGCCCGAACACCTTCTTCCCCTTGAGGGCTTCGGCCCGCTCGACGGCCAGGTCGCAGTTGTCGACGGCGAAGTAGATCTGGATGTACGCCGGGATCTCCGCCGGGAAGTCCTCGGCCGACATCATCATCCGCCCGAGGATCGGCTGCGGACCGCCGACGTCGAACACGCGGTAGTCCATGTGCTCGTCCTTGATCTTCTTCGAGCCGTAGCCGAAGACCTCCGTGAAGAAGGCGTCGGACTTCGCCGGCTCCCGCGTGAAGACCTCCGCCCAGGCGTACGCGCCGGGCTCGTTCTCCCGCTCGAAGCCCTCGTGCGTACCGCCCTGCCAGACGCCGAACGTGACGCCCGTCGGATCCTGCGCGATGCACATCGAGCCGAAGTCGCCGACCTGCATCGGCTCCATCAGGACGCTGCCGCCCGCGCCCCGGATCTTCTCCGCCGTCGCCGCGACGTCCGGCGAGGCGAAGTACAGACACCAGGCCGACTGCGGCTCGCCGTCCTGTCCCGGCATCGGCGGGACGACGGCCGCGACCGCCTTGCCGCCCTTGTACGCCTGCGTGTAGTTGCCGAACTCCGACGAGGCCTCGCCGAAGTCCCAGCCGAGAACATCGCCGTAGAACGTCTTCGCGCCCTCGACGTCGGTGAACATCGCGTCGGTCCAGACCGGCGTGCCTTCAGGTCGTGCGGCCATGACGGTGACTCCCACTTCCGATTCGATGACGTGTTCCCTGTGCCACGCTAACCACGCTCGCCCGGACCCGCGCGGTGACGCACGGTGAGCGCCCCCTAGTCGGGCAGGCGCCCCAGGCCGTAGCGGTGGAACGGGCCGTCGGGGATCGGGAGCCCGGGCCGCCACATCCGCAGCACCTGCGCCGACGGCAGGAACAGGGCCTCCGGCAGCTGGTCCGGGTCCGTCCACTCCCAGCGCTCGATCTTGTCCGGCTCGGCCACGGCGGGCACGCCGTGGAAACCGCGTACGGCCGTGGCGGCGGTCAGCCGGGTCAGCTCCGACGAGGTGACGGAGTCCAGGACCAGCCCGAGGAGCTCGACCTCGGCCGCCTCCGCCACCAGCGTCGTCTCCTCGGCCAGCTCGCGGACCGCTGCGGCCTCGATCGACTCGCCCGGCTCGACCATGCCGCCCGGCAGCTCCCACACCCCGGAGCGGTGCAGGCCGAGCAGGACGCGGCCGGAATCGTCGGTCACCACGACCCCCGCGCCGAGCGAGGCGCGGGCGGGCGGCGCCTTGAGGTTGCGGGCGGCGGTGGCGGCGTGATCTGCGGTCGTCATGGCCCCTGTCTACCAGGCGCCTCCGACAACGCCCCCGCGCGCAATAAAAGCCGCAAAACCCTTGAAAAGAGCCGAAAAGGGAGGAGACTCGTTCTTACACCGGACAACCGGAAAGAGCCGCACCCGCCGACGGAGACGTCCGAAGGCCCGCGTGACCCTATCTCGGCTCTGGCCAGGCCCCCGGCGGGGCCGGTCGGGCACGGAGCCGTCGGCGACGGCCGACGACCGCGCGAACCGACCCGGACCGCCGGGGACTGTCATGCCCGGACCGTCATGCCCTGTGCGGCGCGGCCCCGGGCGGCACCACCGCGACCGGACAGTGCGCGTGATGCAGCACCGCGTGCGCGACGGAACCGATGTGCAGCGCGCCGAAGCGGTGCCGGTGATGCCGACCCACCACCACGAGACCCGCGTCCCGCGACCCCTCCACGAGCCGGCCCGCGGCGTCCCCCGGCACCACCACGGGCACCAGCTCCACCCCCGGCCACCGCCCGGCGAACGGCCGCAGCCGCTCCTCCTGCTGCCGGCGGGCCTCCTTCACCAGCCCGTCCGCCTCCTCCACCTCGTCCGCGGCGGGCAGCGGCGGCGGCACCTGGAGCGCGGGCGAAGACACCGGAAGCAGCGCGGCCTGCGGCGGCGGCATCCGGAACGCGCTCACCGCCTCCAGCGGCACGCCCCGGTGGTGAGCCGCCTCGAAGGCGAAGCCCACCGCCTCGTCCGGAGTCTCCTCCGTGTGCAGACCGAGCAGCACCCGCCCCGCCTCCGCTCCGTCCACGAGCGCGGCGGCGCGCGCCTCGTGCGGGACGACCACCAGCGGGCAGGGCGCCGTCATGGCCAGCGTCCGGCTGGTCGAGCCGAGCAGCAGGCTCGCGAAGCCGCCGTGCCCCCGGGAACCGGTCACCAGGAGCCGCGCCCCCCGCGCCGCCTCCGGCAGGGCGTCCGTCACGGACCCGTCCAGCGAGTCGTACCGCACCGGCACCCGGTGCCCCCGCTCCTCCACCACCGTCCGTACGGCCCGCGCGACGGTGTCGGGAAGCTCCGGCTCCTTGCCCAGGGAGGCGATACGGGCGGCGCCCAGCTGGAGCGCCTCCGAGCGCACATGGGCCACCACCAGCGGCGCGCCCATGCCCTCCGCGGCGCTCAGCGCCCACTCCAGGGCCCGCAGACTGTGCTCGGACCCGTCCACGCCGACGACGACCGCCGGCTCGTACGCAGTGCTGGTGTCACTCATGAGGCCATGCCTGCCGCACACGGAGAAACGCCACGCCGGTCCGGACCGAGGTGCTTCGGTCCGGACCGGCGTGGGGGAGAGAACCGATCAGGCGCGCTGCTGCTTGCGCGCCCGCTCCTCGTTGCGCTCCTTGATGCGGACGTTCTCCTTGCGGACCTCCGCCTGGGTGGCCCGCTCCTTCTGCAGCCACTCGGGGGACTCCTGCCGGAGCGCCTCGATCTGCTCGGTGGTCAGCGGGTCGGTGATGCCGCCGCGCGCGAGACCGGCGATGGAGACGCCCAGCCGCGCCGCGACGACCGGACGGGGGTGCGGACCGTTCTTGCGGAGCTCCTGGAGCCAGGCGGGCGGGTTGGCCTGGAGCTCGTTCAGCTCGGTGCGCGAGACGACACCCTCCTGGAACTCTGCGGGGGTGGCCTCGAGGTACACACCCAGCTTCTTCGCCGCGGTCGCGGGCTTCATCGTCTGGGTGTTCTGGTGCGACGTCATGGTGTCAAGGGTATCGAGCATGCGGGCGAGCTCCGACCACACGGCTACCGGTAACCTGGCGGGGTGACAGGCACGGACGCTTCCCCCTCGGATTCCCCCTCTTCCTCCGCTACCCCTTCCCCCTCCTTCCGGCTGGCCTACGTGCCGGGAGCGACACCCGCGAAGTGGGTGCGGATCTGGAACGAGCGCCTGCCCGACGTACCCCTCACGCTCGTCGCCGTGACCCCCGCCGAGGCCTTCGGCGCGCTCCGGGAGGGCACCGTGGACGCGGGCCTCGTCCGGCTGCCCGTCGACCGGGACGACCTCAGCGCGATCCCGCTCTACACCGAGACGACGGTCGTCGTCGTCCCCAAGGACCACCTGTTCGCGGCGGTCGAGGAGGTCTCGGCCGACGACCTCGCCGACGAGCTCGTCCTGCACCCCCTCGACGACACCCTCGGCTGGGAGCAGCCGCCCGGCCGCCCCGCCATGGAGCGCCCGGCGACGACGGCCGACGCGATCGAGCTGGTCGCGGCCGGTGTCGGCGTGCTCGCCGTCCCGCAGTCGCTGGCCCGGCTGCACCACCGCAAGGACCTCACCTACCGGACCCTCGTCGGCGTCCCGCAGTCGCGGGTGGCCCTGTCGTGGCCGGCGGCGGACGAGGCGCCCGACCTGGTGGAGGAGTTCATCGGCATCGTGCGCGGCCGCACCGTGAACAGCACCCGGGGCCGCCGCGCCGAGGAGAAGAAGGGCCAGAAGCAGCCCAGGGAGCAGCGGGCCGCGAAGCCGGCGAGGTCCGGGAAGCCGGGCGGCGGCTCCCGGACCGGAGGCAGGCCCGCGGCGTCCCGCAAGGGCGGCCAGGGCTCCGGCCGCAGCGGGAAGCCGCGCCGCGGCCGCGGCTGAACCGTCCGCACGGCGGACGCAGGGCACCCGGTCGCGGGCGCCTCGGCATACTGACCCCTCCTGATCACCGCATCGATCACCGCATCGATCACCGAGATCATCCAGGAGGAGCTTTGGCCGCCAGTTTCAGGACCGTCGTCGAGGTGGCACCGGACCACCTCGCGCAGGCCCGGTCCATCGACCGGGTGTTCCAGGAGGCGATCGCCCCGGCGACCGTCAACTTCGACTTCGAGGCGATCCACCGGGCGGCCTCGGCCGTCCCGGACAGCGACGTGGTGAAGATGGTCCGGGGCTGGGGGCTCCAGGAGCACGCCCCCGTCCTCGTCATGGTCCTCTCCCTCAAGGAGGCCGTCCGCCAGGCGCTGCCGCCGGAGTGCGCGGAGGCCGGCTTCTGGGCCACGGTCGAGCGGGAGCTCGTCCAGGCCTTCACCGGCCTCGCCGCGCAGGAGGGCCGGCCCGGACTCTCCTTCTACGAGGAGTCCGGGGACCGCACCCGCTTCTACCGGGACCTGTTCTTCGCCCTCCAGGACGAGGAGACCGGGGACCACATGTACGCCCTGGCCTTCTGCGTCGACGTGACCGTCGAGCTGCCGAAGGCCGAGACGCTGGCGCTCGACCTGACCGACGTCGTGTCCTTCGCCGTGCGGCTCAACGCGATCGTCGTCCGCCAGGCGCTGGCCGTCTCCGTCTGACCGTACGGCGTCTGACCGTACGGCCGACCCGTACCGGCCCGCCGTCCCGGGCCGGATCCTCAGGGCCGTCCGGTCGATCAGCCCCGCAGCCGCAGCCGGCCGCCCCGCGCCGCCGCGACGAGCTCCGGCACCGTGGCGAGCTTGACCCGCGGACGCCCCGCGTCCCGGCCCCGGGCCCGCTCGGCCCGGTCGATGGAGGCGAGACCGCGCGCGTCGACGATCCCCTTCCCGCTGCGGCTCCGCGCGAGGCGGCGGAACTCCTGAGCAGTGCCCGTCGGCTTCGGCAGCGCCCCGGCGACCGCGTCCGCGAGCAGCGTCCCCACCGTCTCCCCGGCGCAGGCCCGGTTGGCCCCGATGCCCCCGGAGGGCCCGCGCTTGATCCAGCCGACGACGTAGCTGCCGGGCAGTCCCACGACCCGGCCGGCCTCGTGCGGCACGGTGCCGGTCGTCTCGTCGAACGGCAGCCCCGCGAGCGGCACGCCCCGGTAGCCGATGGCCCGGACGAGGAGCCCCGCCGCGATCTCCGTACCGGACGGCTCTCCGTCCTCCGTCACCCGGACCGCCCGCACCGCGTCGCTGCCGACGGCCTCGACGGGGGCGGAGTGGAAGCGCAGCACGATCCGCCGCCGGTCCCGTGCCGGGGACCCCGTCCAGTCCACCGCCTCCCGCTCCACGCCCTTGAGGAGTGCCGCCTTCGTGCCGGGCGCGGCCGCGTCGACGGCCGCGCCGGTGCGCGGGTCCCGGTCGTCGACGACGAGGTCGACCCCGGGGAGGTGCTTGAGGGCGAGCAGTTCGGAGGTGGTGTACGCGGCGTCCTCGGGTCCGCGGCGGCCCAGGAGCACCACCTCCCGCACGGACGCGTCCCGCAGGGCGGCGAGGGCGTGGTCGGCGACGTCCGTACGGGCGAGGGCGTCGGGGTCCGTGACGAGGACGCGCGCGACGTCGAGCGCCACGTTGCCGTTGCCGACCACGACGACCCGCTCGGCGGAGGGCCGGACGGCGTCCGCACCGGTCTCCGGGTGCGCGTTGTACCAGGAGACGACCGAGGTCGCCGAGACGCTGCCCGGCAGGTCCTCGCCGGGGATGCCGAGCCGGCGGTCGGAGGGCGCGCCCACCGCGTAGACGACCGCGTCGTGGTGCGCGGTGAGTTCCTCGGGGGTGACCTCCGTGCCGATCTCGACGCCGAGCCGCATGCGGACCCGGGGGTGGGAGTGGAAGCGGGCGAAGGTCTCCCCGGCTCCCTTGGTCGCCGGGTGGTCGGGCGCCACGCCGTACCGGACGAGTCCGCCGGCGACCGGCAGCCGGTCGATCAGCGTCACCTCGGCGTTGGTGTGCAGGAGGAGGTCCTCGGCGGCGTACATGCCGGCCGGTCCCGTGCCGACGACCGCGACGCGGATCGGGGCGAAGTCGGAGGGGAGCGAGCGGGCGAAGTCCGGCTCGCCCCAGGGGTGGAAGGTCGGCGAGGCGAGGACGGGAGCGGGCTCGCGGTCCGCGTAGTAGGCGGCGTTGATCCCCTCGTACTCCCGCAGCCGTTCGGTGAGGCGGTCGGCCGGGAAGATCGCGTCGACGGGACAGGCGTCCGCGCAGGCGCCGCAGTCGATGCAGCTCTTCGGGTCGATGTAGAGCATCTCCGTCGTGCCGAAGTCCGGCTCGTCCGGCGTCGGGTGGATGCAGTTGACCGGGCAGACGGCGACGCAGGTGGCGTCGTTGCAGCAGGTCTGGGTGATGGCGTAGGTCATGGCGTCGGCTCAGCTCGGATCCGGGGGAGGGGGTCAGATGAGGTTCGCGCGCTTGTAGAAGTGGAGCGCGGGCCGGGTCAGCAGCCGGGCCGAGGCGAGGAACTCCATGAGCCCGGCGCAACTGGCGCGCAGCAGCGCCTTGTAGTGCTCGTTGGCGGCGGCCTCGCGGCGGGCGCGCTCGGGGTCGAGTCCGGCCCGCACGTACACCTCCGGGTTCACCAGGCTGGTGATGATGTAGTACGCGGCGATGGCGACGACGAGGGCCTGGAAGTGGCGGCGCGGCCTGCTCGCGCGGGCGAGGTGGCGGCGCGTCTCGTCCCGGGCGAACTTCATGTGCCGGGATTCCTCGACGACGTGGATGTTGTTGATGGTCCGGACGAAGGGGACGACCCGCTCGTCGCGCATCCAGTCGCGCTGCATGACGTCGAGGACCTCCTCGGCGACGAGGATGCCGGCGTACGCGGCCTCGCCGAAGCCGACGGTCTTCATGAAGCGCCCGAGCTCGAGCACGGCCCGCTTCGGCCGGTAGGCGGGCGCGCCGAGCTTCTCGGAGCCCCGGGCGAACATGATCGAGTGGCGGCACTCGTCGGCGATCTCGGTGAGCGCCCACTGGAACCGGGGGTCGGTGTGGTCCATGAGGTAGATGTCGCGGAGCACCAGCTGCTGGAGGATCATCTCGAACCAGATGCCGGTGCTCGCCACCGAGGCCGACTCCTGACGGGTCAGCTCCTTGCGCTGCTCCTCGGTCATCTCCTGCCAGTAGGCCGTCCCGTAGAGGCTGTTCCACTCCGGGCTCTGGCCGTGGAAGTCCTTGTCGAGGGGGGTGTCCCAGTCGACCTCGGCGGCGGGGTCGTAGGAGAGCTTCGCGGCCGACAGGAGCAGCCGTGCGGCGACGTCGCGGTCTTCGTCGTCCGGGCGGACGGTGCTGCTTGCCATGGTGCGGCTCCTCGGGGTCGCTCGTGCGGCTCGGGCGCTTGTTAGACACTGCGTCTAGCAAGCTTGTTAGACGGAACGTATAGCAAGGGCCCCGGGGAGGCCTACCCCCCGGTACGGACTTTCTTCCGGGCGGGGTGCCCCCGGGTACGCGAAAGGGGCCGGAGCCACAGCGGCTCCGGCCCCGTTCCCCGGGTGAGGGTGGGTCAGAAGGTCAGGTTCCAGGCGTCGATCTTCCCGGTGTCCGCGGTCGCGTTGTCGCTGACGCGGAGCTTCCAGACGCCGTTCGCGACCTCGGACGAGGCGTTGACGGTGTACGTCTGGAGGATGTTGTCGGTGCCGCTGCCGGTCCGGTTGTGCAGGGAGTAGACCGAGCCGTCCGGGGCCACCAGGTCGACCTTGAGGTCACCGATGTAGGTGTGCTTGATGTCCACGCCCACCTTGAGCGTGGCCGGGGCGTTGCCGGTGACGCCGCTGACGGTGATCGCGCTCTCGACCGTGGTGTTGTCGGGGATCGCGACGTCCGTGAGGTTCTCGAAGTAGGCCCCGGCCGGCGGGGTCGAGCTGCCGACGGCCTTCAGGGCGTCCACGCGGCCCTCGCCGAAGAAGCTGTTCTTCGCGGTGGTGCCGGTGCACCGGGCGTCCGCGGGGCAGGCCAGGTCGGTGGCCTGCTCGCCGAGCTTCGCCCGGATGTCCGCCGGGGTGTACGCGGGGTTGGCGCTGGCGAGCAGCGCGGCCACGCCCGCCACGTGCGGGGAGGCCATCGACGTGCCGCTCAGCGTGGCGTACTTGCCGCCGGGGGCGGTGCTGTAGACGGACTCGCCGGGGGCCGAGACCTCGATGACGTCCTTGCCGTAGTTGGAGAACGACGCCTTCGACGTGCCGCTGGTGCCGTTCGCCGCGACCGTGACCACGCCCGGCAGCTCGGCCGGGATGTCGAGGCAGTCGTTGGTGAGGGTCCGGGTCACCGGCGTCGAGTCGTTCGGGCTCGACGTGTCGGTGGTCTTGTTGGCCAGGTCGACGTTGGAGTTGCCGGCCGCCGCGACCTGGAGGGAGCCCTTGCCCTCGGCGTACGCCTGGGCGCGGCCCACGCCCTCCAGGATGGCCGCCTGGTCCAGGTCGTTCGGGCAGTTGAACTGCCACGGGTCCGTGTAGTAGCTGTTGTTGGTGACCTTGAAGCCGTGGTCACCGGCCCACACGAGGCCGCAGATCGTGTTCTCCGCGAAGAACAGCGTGGTGCCGGGCTCGGCGATGCGTACCGAGGAGATCTTCACGCCCGGCGCGACGCCGATGGCGCCCTTGCCGTTCTTGGCGGCCGCGACCGTGCCGGCGACGTGGGTGCCGTGCGTGTCGACGTCGCGCCAGGCCCCGACCCGGGTGTCCGGCTTCCCGTACGCGCAGGAGACCGAGTCGGCGGCGTTGAAGTTCGGCGCCAGGTCCTGGTGCTGGTCGTCCACGCCGGTGTCCAGGATGCCGACCTTGACGGTGGCGGAGCCCTGGTTGACGGCCCAGGCCTGGTCGGCCTTGATCTGGGTCATGTCCGAGCGGACGGGCTCCGTCGTGGGAGCCGCGGCCTGCGCCGGGTTGGCCGGGAGCGCCGGGTTGTAGGCGTCGGAGGGGACGTCGGAGGTGCGGGTCGCGCCGACCTTCTGGACGCCGGCGACGCCGCGCATCGTGGCGGCGAAGGAGGCGGAGGTCGAGTGCGCGACGATCACGCCGATCGCGTCGAAGGAGGAGAAGACCGAACCGCCGTTGGCGGCCACGGCGTTGCGGACCGCGGTGGTGTCACCGGGAGCCGTGATGACCAGGTAGGCGCGGGTCCCGGCGGCCCAGGCGGCGGGCGCCGCGGCGGCCGCGGGAGCGGCGGCGGGGGCGACCGAACGGGCCGCGAGCGGCTCGTTGTCGAGGGGCGCGGCCTGAGCGAGACCGGCGGCCGTGCCGAGCGCCAGGGTCGTGCCGAGCGCGAGGGCCGAGAGTCTCATCCGGCCGGATATCTGGGAAAACAATGCGTCCTCCGATGACCCGGTGGCGCGGGTGGCGCCGGCCGGGCCCTGTGATGTGTGGGGTGGACGCAAGATCCCAGAAGGGCGGTGCGGAAGGAAGTGTTCTGTCCGAGAAGCCGGTTGGCGTTACATATTGTTGATCTGGGCACGTCAGGAAGGTGGATGTATCCCCCCGTCCGCCCCCTTCGTTCCCCGGAGCTCCCGTCCGGGCGGGTCCCAGGCGCCCGGAACATGCGGGCGGGACCGCGCCGCGCGATAATCGGTAACCGTGAGTGACGAAGGTGGGGGCGCGGACACCGTCCGGGCCTGGGTGGCCTTCCACCCGCCGGACGACGAGGAGCGCGGCGAGCAGGCCGTCGCGCTCCTGCGCCGCGCCGGACTCGACCCGTACCGCCCACGGCACGGGCGGACCGAAGGCCCCGGCGTGCTCCTCTTCACCACCGCGGACCACGCAGTCGCCGAGCGTCTCGGCGGCCTCGGCGACGGCGGACGGCACCGGATCCTCGCCGTCGCCCTCACCCGTACGGCCCTCGACGGAGCGGGCCCGTGGCCCCTGCTCCGCGCCGGCGCCACCGACGTCCTCACCTGGGACGCCTCCGCCACCCCCGCCGAGGACGCCGTACGGCGCCTGCGCCGCTGGGCCGCCGTCGACGCGCTCGTCGCCTCACCCCTCGTCAGCGACAACCTCGTCGGCGCCGGACCCGCCTGGCAACGACTCCTCCGGGACATCGTCGAGATGGCCGTCTACAGCGACGCCTCGGTCCTCGTCACCGGCGAGAGCGGTACGGGAAAGGAACTCGTCGCACGGCTCGTGCACGCCCTCGACCCCCGGCGCGGAGCCGAACAGCTGGTCCTCCTCGACTGCACCACCATCGTGCCCGCGCTCGCCGGCAGCGAGTTCTTCGGCCACGAGAAGGGTGCGTTCACCGGAGCCCTCGCCTCCCGCGACGGAGCCTTCGCCCTCGCCGACCGGGGCACCCTCTTCCTCGACGAGGTCGGCGAACTGCCCCTGGAACTCCAGGCCGAACTGCTCCGCGTGGTCCAGGAAGGCACCTACAAGCGGGTCGGCAGCAACACCTGGCACACCACCGGCTTCCGGCTGGTCTGCGCCACCAACCGCGACCTCACCACGGACGAGGGCGCCCGCCGCTTCCGGGGCGACCTCTACCACCGCATCGCCGCCTGGACCTGCCGCCTGCCGAGCCTCCGCGAACGCCCCGAGGACATCCTTCCCCTGGCCCGCCACTTCCTCCGCGACGCACGCCAGGGCGACGGCACCCCCGGCGCGGAGGACTTCGACCCGGCGGTCTGCCGGCTCCTCATGGAGCGTCACTATCCGGGCAATGTACGGGAGTTGCGGCAGCTGGTCGGAAGAATGGCACGTCGGCACGTCGGCTCGGGACTCATCAGCGCCGGAGACGTACCGCCCGAGGAACGCCCGCCCGGAGCCGGTCCGGACTCCGGGGAGCCCCCGCGCGGCTGGCCGGACGCCGGGTTCGAGGAGTCGATCCGTACCGCCCTCGCCTCGGGCGTGTGCCTCAAGGAGATCGGCGTACGCGCCCGCGAGACCGCCGTCCTCATCGCCGTACGAGAGGCGGACGGCAACCTCCAGGAGGCGGCGCGCGCCCTCGGTGTCACGGACCGGGCCCTCCAGCTCCGCCGCCGCGCCGCGAACGGCGCACCGGAGGGGTGAGCGGCGCGCCCACCGTCCAGGCCGAACACCGTGCCGTGCTCGGACTCCCCGCCGGGGAGGCCCGCGGAGAGCGTCCCGTACGCCATGACCCGAGGTCCTCAGTACGGCCGGTCCGCGGGCGGTGTGCGGCGCATCCGGCGCCTCGTCATCCCGGCCCCGGCCCCGACGGCTCCGCCGATCGCGGCACGCCGGCGCCCGACGGGGCCGGCCTGCTGGGCGGTGCGCCGCCGCAGATGGACGGCCGGCATGGTGACGTCGAGCCGGTCCGACGTGAGGTCGACACCCGTCGCCGCGCGGTAGGCGTGGATGTAGCCCTGGATCTCCGCCCGCCAGTAGCGGGCCCAGTTCGCCGCCTCGTCGCGCTCGATGACCGAGTTCCAGTCGCCGAACCGGATGGAGAGCAGGATCCGCTCGCCGAAGACCGCGAGGTTGTGGAAGTGCAGCGTGGGCGTGTCCGTCCAGCCCTGCAGCTTCTTCATCACGTCGACCGTGCCCATCCACGGCTCCGGGTACGCCACCATCGCGCGCGCCGGCAGGAAGTGCCGCATCTCCGGCCGGGCGAGCAGCCACTGCTGCATCAGCATCTCCTGCCGGGCCGTCCACGGCAGGTCGCCGTACTGGTTGTGCTGGCCCTCGGTGAGCAGCAGATGGACCTCCTTCAGCGCGTTCAGGACCGGGAACCCGTCCGGCTTGACCGTCATGTCGTCGGCCTGGGTGAAGAACGTCGTGCACAGCTTCAGGAGGCTGTGGAAGGCCTCCAGGAACTTGGAGCGGCTGTCGGCACCGCGCAGCGGCGGCACCGCACGGCCGAGCAGCGTGATCCCGTAGTGGTGGTCGTACTCGTACGCCCGCCGCACCACCGAGAGCCGGTGCTGCTCGTCCTGGATGTACCCCCACAGCAGGTTGCCGAGCGGCAGCAGCGGGGCGATCTCCAGATGGGCCAGCGGATCCGGCTCCACCGCGCGCCGCATGTTCTGGAAGCGGCGGCTGATCTCGATCAGCGACTGGACGAGGAGACTCTCCTCCTCCCAGTAGTTCCACAGCAGTTCGATGAGGCAGGGGTGGGTCAGCTTGTACCGGAGGATCGCGTCGCACGGGAAGCCGAGCTTCCCCGTGCCGCGTACCGGCACGTCCCGCAGCCCCTCCAGGATCCGGGCGAAGTACGGGAGCGTGTAGAAGTCGGGGTCCTGCGGGATCGGCTCGATGAAGGCCTGCCACATCGACTCGATCTCCTGCCGCGTCACGCCGTCGTCCTGGTAGCGCGCCTGCTCCTGGAGCAGGTCGATGCCCTCGAAGGGCTCTCCGGGACGGCTCGGGTCGACGAGGATCCCGCAGCGCAGCCGCATGAACGCCTCGGTCGCGGTCTTCAGGAGCCAGTACGCGTCCACGTCCGGGTACGGCAGGGCCTGCCCCTTGCGCAGGGCCTTCAGCTCGTCCCGCCCCTCGGTCCGCAGCTGCCGGGTCTCCCGGTCGAGCCCGTGGGAGGGCCGGCAGAGCACCAGGTCGATGAAGTCCTGGTACTCGGCGAAGCCGAGGGACTCGCTGCTGTTGCGGATGGCGGTCCACAGCGCCTGGCTGTCGGTCCTGACGGCCCCCGCAGGCTCCAGGTGGACGGAGAGCGAGGCGTGCCGCCCGTCGACCACCGGCATCTTGATCCGCACGTCGGCGACCTGGGTGCTGGTCCGCCCGTGCGTGTCGGTGACCGTGACCGTGGCGTTCTCGACGCCCGGGTCGGCGGTACGGGTGTCCCAGACGACCGCGGCGTCCGTGGCCGTCCACCGGGCGAGCGAGCCGCCCGAGACGGACCAGGAGTACGTGACGCCCGGCTCCGTCGTGTCGGCCCGCAGCCGCACCATCTCGCCCCGCGTCACCTCGGCGGGTGCGGCGGTCAGCGTGACCTGGAGCGGCGAGCGCGGTGTCAGCGGTGTGCCCATGACTCCTCCTCGGGCAGGGAACGGAGAAGACCGGCGCCCACGGGGACGGCCTTCCGGGGGGTGACCGGCCGGACGGCCGGAGGAGAACGGCGGGCGCAGGCGGCGGCCGTGGCGAGCGTGCTGCGCAGGGCCCAGCCCCGCAGCAGCCCCTCGACCCGGCGGCTCTCCGCCTCGGGGGAGAGGAGACCGGCGGCCCGGGCCTGACCCAGGACCGCGAACGCGAGCGTCGGCGCGGCCCGGTCGAGCAGCTCCGGACGGCGCCGTGAAGCCTCGTACAGCGCGAGCAGCCGCATCGGCGACCGCTCGGCCGGCCGGAACAGCCGACCGAGGGACGGTTCCGCCGGCCCCTGCGGACGGTGGGAGACCAGCAGGTCCGCGAGACCGGGCGCGGCGGAGGTCAACGCGTCGAGCAGCGCCCGCGCCTGCGGGTCGAGACCGTCCGGCGGATACAGCGCGGACCACAGCTCGCCGAGCGCCCGCCACTGAGGATCCGGATGGAGCAACTCACCGATGGCGGCGCCCAGATGGACCCTGATCCAGGGGAACGGGTGGCTGTCGAACGGGTCGAGGCGGAACACGAACCTGCGGGGCAGGCTCACCACTCCGATCAGCCCCATCGTCGCCGTCACGCCGAGCTTCCCGATCGCCCAGAAGTCGGCGACGATCTCCGGCATCCACCGGGAGAACAGCGCCCAGGACAGCGGCAGTCGGCCGCCGGGACCGGCCGCCCGCGCCCGCAGCTCGGCCTGGAGCGAGGGCACCAGGCCGAGGAGCGCGGCGCCCTGATGGCCCACCTCGTGACAGAGCGAGGAGCTCAGCCCGTACCCGCCGACCATCCGCTCGCGCGGCACCCGCACGATCGCGACGGGGCTCGAACCGCCACCCGGCAACCGGGTCCTGGCGCGCCGGATCGCCGCGCCGGGACCCCGGTCGAGGTAGCAGACCACGGGAGGCGCCTCGAAAGGGAGGTCCGGCAGGTCGAGCGCGTCGGCCGCCGCCACGTCCATCCCGGACAGCCACAGACCGACCTCGTGCTCACTGCGCTGGGTGATCGTCTGCTGGAAGAGGTCGAACTGTCCGAGGACGTCGTTGAACCGCCAGCGCAGCGCCGTGAACCGGCGCTGCATCTCGGCGGGGGAGGCCGCCGCGCCCCCGCCGTCGAGCCAGTCCAGATACGCCAGGACCCGGCCGCGCAGCTCCCGCCGCCCCGCCGCGAGCGTCCGCTCGATCCCTGTCTGGGCGGCCGGGGACGGGGCGGCGGCGGGGAGCATCGTCTCGCGCACGGCGAAGGGCCGGACCTGGTCGAGCCGGGTCAGCAGCGCCCGCGCCTCGCCGGAGAGCATCCGGCGGGCGGCCGACGGCGTTCCGCGCATGGTCAGGCCTCCGTGATCATGACCCGGTCACCCCGGCGCACCCATGTGCCCGAATCCGGTGGTGCGGGAGCGGCCGACGGCTCGGCGACCGGCTCGGCCGGTGCGCGGGCAGGGGGCGGGGCCGCAGGGGCGTCCGGGGCGGCCTCTGGTCCGGTGTCGACCGGTCCGGCATCGACCGGTCCGGTGTCGACCGGTCCGGTGTCGACCGGTCCGGGGTCGGTGCCCGTGTCGGCGTACGGCATCGGTTCCGGCGTCGGTTCGTACGGGAGGGGTACGGGCCAGGGCGTGGCGCCCGGGTACCGGTGGCCGTACCGGCGGCGCGGCCAGTACCACGGTGCCGGGCGCGCGTACCGGTGGAAGGAGCGGTAGAGCCCGGGCGCGTACCGCCGGGCGGCGGTGAAGACGGCGGCCCGGCCGACCGCGCGGTCGCCTGCCCGGCCCCGGTACGGCCTGTAGCGGTGGTACCGGTCGCGCGGCGCCATCGCCGCGTTCCGCGCGGCGGCGGCGGAGAGCCGGACGAACCGCCTCGCGACTTCGAACTCGCTTTCCTGGGGATCCATCGACTCGGAGCCCAAGCCGAAGAGTTCGGTCGAAGGACTGCCCCGGAAGATCCAGTGCCACGGTTCCGTGGCAAGGGGCCCGAAGCCGAAGCGGTGCGCGTTCGCCCGCAGCCAGCCGTAGAACCAGGTGGAGCGCCAGCGCCGCACGGCTCTCTTCCCGGTGCTGTTGGCGATCCCGTGACCCCGGTCCCGCTCCTGGAGGAAGTCGATCGCGATCCCGTTCTGGTGGTTGCTGTACCCGGGCGCGGCGATCTTGTCGGGGATGGGGAAGTCGACCAGCATGTACCGGACGGCCCGGTCACCGTGCGGGCCGCCGGGGAGCTTCGCTCGGGCGGTGGCCGTCACGTCGTAGTAGCCCGTGAAGTGCCCCAGCCACAGGCTTCGTTGACGCTCTCTGCCCCGGTAGCCGCTGGTCGCGGTGAGCCGCGTGGTGTGTCCGGAGTCCGCGTCCCCCGACGCGCGTGCCTCGGCGAGCGCCGCGTTGGCGGCCGCGAGAAGCCGGCCGGCCGCGGCGGCGGCGTCGCTCCGCATGATGATGCGGTCCGGAGTTCCGGGAACGTGGCTCAGCTCGTCGGGCGCCAGGTCCCGTCCGGGCCGGCCCTTCTGCCGGGAGTGGGCCAGATGCGCGCTGAGGACCCGCTGCCGGAAGTCGAGCTGCTCGGGCGTGCCGCTCCACCGGTCGCCCGTCCCGCTCGCCAGCTCCCCGTACGTGTCCGCGACTTCGCGTACGGCGGTGCCGCGACGAGGCGCGGGGGCCGGTCCCGTGCCCGGCAGGTCGGCGGCCACGTCGGCCAGGAGCAGCGGCCCGTAGAGCCGGGGGATGTGCATGTGCTGCACCTTCGTCCACTCCACCCGGAACCTCGGAGAGCCCGCCGGTCGCACGGCGGCTGCCACCCGTTCGCTGTTGCGTGCGGTCTTCTCGTACGGCCGGTAGAGCACCCGGAGGGCGCCGGATCCCCGGTCGATCCTCTGCCGGGCCCAGTCGATGAGCGGCGTCGGGTCCTGGTACAGCGCGTCGAAGGTGTGCACCTCGTCCGGGTCGACGGTCCGCAGGATCTTCACCAGCGAGGCGCCGCCGCCGGAGTGAGCCGTGAGGACGAGCCGCCCGCGCGGGGCGTCCACGCCCGTCGCGGCCCTGAAGCGGGCCAGGGCCTCGGCGACCAGGCGGTCGATCGCTCCGGGCGGCTCAAGGGCGGGATGCGAGTAGCGCCGGCCCGACGGTCCGTCGACGTGATGGCCCCGGGGGAGTACGAGCAGGGTAGGAGCGGTGCGGCCGGGGGCGTTTCCGGCGGTGTGGAACTCAAGCCCGCTGACCGGTTCCATGTCCACGGGGAGGGTCATCCTCCCGCCGTGGAGCGCGAAGCCGTGCAGATGGACCACGACGTCGATCCGGGACGGCCGGTCCATCGCGTTCCACTTCAGGATCAGGTCGGGCCTGGTGCCGACGTGCTGCCGCAGCATCGGCAGCCGGTCCACCACAAGGCATCCGGGGCCGGGCGCCCCCCTCCGGCCTGTCGGAGGGAGGCACGGGGGACTGCTCACCCCCCTCCCGCCTGTCGGAGGAGCCGGCGGGAGCACGGTCCGGGCCACGTTCTTCAGGACCCCGCCCAGCGCCTCGCCCGCCGCCGCGCTGAGGAACCCGCCGTCGTGCCGCGCGAGGGGCGCGAGGAGCGAGCCGAGGAAGGCCTCCAGCTCCTGCTCGTCGGCGACGCCGAGGAGTTCCGTGGCGAGCGCGCTCTCCTCCGCCTCGGTCAGCGGACTGTCGTACTCGCCGCCGAGCAGGCCCGTCTCCGCCGCGTACTCCCGCAGCTCCGGAGCGGTGGGCCGCTCCGGTTCCGCGGCGTGCCGGTGGTGCCCGCCGCCGCACTCGCACTCGTACGTGGCCATGGCCGGTCTCCCTTCGGGTGCCCGTTCGGGTGCCTCGGGTGCCTCAGATGCCGAGGAGGATGATGGTCCGGCCCCGCCTGACCCAGCGGCCGCTGGAGCGCCGCCCGCCGTAGGCCGCGGGACCCCTGAGATCGGGCACGGCGGAGGCGGCACCGGAGACCAGAGGGACGAGCCCGGGGGCGTACCGCTGTGCGGCGCTCAGCACGGCGGCCCGCGCGGCCCCCGCGTCCGCCTCGCCGACGCCCTCGAAGTCACCCTCGGGGTCGCCTTCGAACTCGCCTGCGTACCCGCCTTCGTACTCGCCCTCGTATGCGCCTCGGTACTCGCCCTCGCCCTGGTATTCGCCCGCGAGACCGCCCGCGCCCTCGAACTCGTACCCGTACTCCTGGCCCGCCCCTTCGAACTCGGCCCCGGCGCCGTCCCCGAACTCGCCCCGGAAGTCGCCCTCGTACTCCCCGTACGCCCCCGCCCCGCCGTCGGCACCCGCTGCCGTCCGGGCGGCGTCGGCGGCGAACCGGACGAACTGGCGGGCCGCCTCGAACTCCTGGTCCTCCCTGCTCAGCCCCTCCACTTCGAGCCCGAGCAGACTCCCCGCCTTCGACGCCAGCTGCGAGCCGATCAGCCCGCCGACCCCGGGAGCGACGAGATTGCCGGCGGCCGAGCCGAGCACCGGGAGGAACTGCCGGGCGGCGCCCCGCAGCAGGCCCTGAAGGGTCTTGCCCGCGGCGCCCCGGAGCAGGGGAGCGGCGGCGCGGATCAGCCCGCCGAGGAACTGTTCGAGCTCCGCCTCGTCGCCGACCTCCAGGAGCTCGCCGGCCAGCTCCATTTCCCGCACCTCGTCGAAGCCGCCCTCGGCCTCCTGGGAGCCGTACCCGGCCGCGCCCTCGAACTCGGGCGCGTACGCGCCGTACGCCTCCGCCTCTCCGGCCGTGCCGCCGCCGGTCCCGTAACCGAACTCGAGCTGTGTGCGATCCATGTTGTGCATTGCGGCCTCCTCGACGCTCGCCCTTCTCCCTGCAAGTTCCGTGCCAGCGGTTGGAGGCCGTGGTGGCGGGGGTCCGGCTCTCGTGTGCCGAAGATCCCTTCGTGCGCACCGGCGTCGGACACGAAGGGGTCTTCGGGACGGCGGCGGGCTCAGGCGGCCTGCGGCCGCGCCGCCCGGTGGGCGCGGGGCTCGATGCCCAGGGCCGTGCGGTACTTGGCCACCGTACGGCGCGCCACGGGGAAGCCGTGTTCGGCGAGGAGCCCCGCCAGTTCGGCGTCGGAGAGCGGCCGGGCCTCGTGCGCGACGAGGTCGCGGAGGGCCGTCTGGACGTCGGTGCCCGCGCCGAAGAAACCGGCGAGCGGCATGGTCCGGCGGCAGGGGAGCAGCGCCACGCGACCCGCGACGGCCCGGCAGACCGTCGACTCGTGCAGGCCGAGGGCGTTCGCGACCTCACGCCGGCGGAGCGGGCGCAGCCCGGCCGGTCCTTCGTCGAGGAAGGGCCGCTGCGCGTCCATGACGTACTCGGCGATCCGGCGCAGCGTGCGCCAGCGGCCGTCGAGCCGCGCGAGGAACTCCCGTGCCCGGCAGACCTGGGCTCGCGCGAGGCGCTCACCGGCAGGGCCGGATCCCCCGGAGTCGGCGGCGAACGCGAGGTACGAGGGGCTGACAGCGAGCCGGAGGCGCAGGGGTTCGAGGAGGGTGACCGTGTAGGAGCCCTGGTGGTCCCCGGTGATCACCAGGTCGGGCGGAGCACACGCGGCGGCGGGTGGGGGAGTCAGGTCCGGCTCGGCCGAGGGCCGCAGCTCGGAGCGGACGAACGCCCTGACCCGTCGTACCTCCTCGACCGGCACCCCGAGCGCCCGCGCGGCCTCCGCGAAGCCGTCCTCGTCGGCCAGGGACTCCAGGTGGCGGCTGAGCACGGCCCTGGCCAGGGGAACCCGTGCGCCGTGTCGCTCTTCCCAGCGGTCGAGCTGGAGCAGCAGGCATTCGCGCAGGTCGTGGGCACCGGTCCCGGCCGGCGTCGCCGTGCGGAGGGCGGCCAGCGCGCGCCGGGCGCGGCCGGGGGTGACGCCGAGGGCGGCGGCGATCTCCTCGACGGGGGCGTCCAGGCGACCGCGCGGACCGAGGCTGCCGAGGAGGTACGCGGCGAGCGGGGCGTCCTCGGCGGGGAGCACGGCCCCGACCTCGGCGAGGAGCCACGCGGCGCGCTCGTCGGCGGGCGGCTCGGGTCCCGGCCCGGGCTGCCGAGTGGCCCGTGCGGCAGTGCCGTCCAGGCAGGGGCACAGGCCGGGGGAGCCGAAGAGGGTTCCGCACAGGGGGCAGGCCGCCGGTTCCGGGTCCTCTTCGAGTGCGGGGTTCTCCGCGAGCTCCTGGGCGACCCGGGCCTCCAGGTCGAGGGCGGGCAGCTGGAGGAAGGCGGCGAAGGTCACGAGGGCCGGTGTGGTGTGCGGGGCCATGGCCGGTGTCGTCCCGAGGTCCATCCCGGCAGCCATCCGGTTCTCATCTCCTCGCCGGGGGAGCGCACCCGTCCGGGAGCCACACCCGCCCCCGAGTCACGCCCCTCCCCGAGTCCCACCGTCCGCCGGGTCCCCGGAGGTGTCAAACCCGGAGACGTCCGACCCGGCGGGTCTTAAGCTCGGGCGGTCGTACGCGTGATCGACGTCGAGAGGTCCCCGATGAAGCTGCCCACGCCGCTGCACGTACTGAACGAAGGTCTGGCGTTCCTGCTTGAGCTCGCCGCGCTGGCCGTCCTGGCCTGGTGGGGATGGGAGGGCGCGGAGAACGTGGCGCTCCGGCTGCTGCTCGCGGTCGCCGCGCCCGCCCTCGCGGCCCTCGTCTGGGGCCTGTTCGCCGCCCCGAGGGCCCGGTTCCGGGTGCCGCTCGCGGGCGTCCTGTGCGTGAAGGCCCTGGTGTTCGGCGCGGCGGCGCTCGCGCTCCTCGACCTCGGCCGGCCGGTGTGGGCGCTCTCCTTCGCCGCCGTGGCGCTCGTCAACACCGCCCTGGCGACGGCGGACCGGCGGGCCGCCATGCACCGGGGCGCCTGACGGGTTGTCACGGCCGGGGCCAGGGGCGGCCTTCGAGGCGCTCGATGTCCCGGTTGAAGCGTTCCAGGTAGGCGGCGAAGCGGGCCACGTCCTCGGGTGACCAGTCCTCCATCACCCGCTCCAGGCCCGCGACGTTGAAGGCCCGGTCGGCGTCCAGGCGGCGCTCGCCCTCCTCCGTGATGCGGAACTTGCGGGCGATGCCGCCGTCCGGATCAGGGATGCGCTCCACGACTCCGGCGCGCAGCATCGCGGCGGTCTGCCGGTTGAGGGTGGAGGCGTCGAGGCCGAAGGCCTCGGTGAGCTGTCCGATGGACATCGGCCCGTGCATCCGGATGCGGGTGAGGAGGACGTACGCGCTGCGGTCGAGGTGGTCTCCGGCCGCCCGCGAGCGGGGCCCGTAAAGGTGGGCGTGCCGTCCGAGCAGCATGCTCTCGAACTCGACCAGGTGGGTGGGCTTGTCCATGGAGCCATTCTCTCTTGTCGCGCGATCATGTGCATCATGCATGGCTTGTGCATGCTGCAATCAATGTGCATCATGCATATGACTGTTCCTGAAAAACCGAAGAAAGTACCGAGGGAGAACCCGTGGACGGCTCCAAGCCCGACGCCCGCCCCGGCGGCGTCGTCGGCGTCCTCGCCATGGCCGGCATCGTCGCCGCACTCATGCAGACCCTGGTGGTGCCGCTCATCGGCGACCTCCCCAAGCTGCTCGGCACCACCGCCTCCAACGCCTCCTGGGTGATCACCGCCACCCTCCTCGCCGGAGCCGTCGCCACCCCCGTGGCCGGCCGGCTCGGCGACACCCTGGGCAAGCGGCGCGTCCTGCTCGCCTCCGTGGTCCCGCTCGTCGCCGGCTCGGTGGTCTGCGCCCTCGCCCCCTCCGTCGTCCCGATGATCGTCGGACGCGGACTCCAGGGCCTCGGCATGGGCGTCGTCCCCCTCGGCATCAGCCTGCTCCGCGACGTCCTCCCGCCCGAGAAGCTCGGCGGCTCCATCGCCCTGATGAGCGCCTCCATGGGCGTCGGCGGCGCCCTCGGCCTGCCCTTCTCCGCCGCCGTCGCCGAGAACGCCAGCTGGCGCGTGCTCTTCTGGGTCGCCGCCGGACTGAGCGTCGTGGTCGGCGCCCTCATCTGGCGCGTCGTCCCCGACGGGCGGCGCGCCGCCGCCCCCGGCCGCTTCGACCTGCCGGGCGCCCTCGGCCTCGGCGTCGGTCTCGTCGCCCTGCTGCTCGCCGTCTCCAAGGGCGCGACCTGGGGCTGGGGCAGCGCCACCACCCTCGGCCTGTTCGCCGTCGCGGCCGTGGTCCTGCTCGCCTGGGGCGTCTGGGAGCTGCGCACCTCCGACCCGCTCGTCGACCTGCGCGTCACCGCCCGCCCGGTCGTCCTGATGACCAACGCGGCCTCGGTCCTGGTCGGCTTCGCGATGTACGCGCAGTCCCTGGTCGTCCCCCAGCTGTTCCAGCTGCCCGAGGCAACCGGCTACGGCCTGGGCCAGTCGATGATGGCGATGGGGCTCTGGATGGCCCCGGCCGGCCTGATGATGATGATCCTGGCGCCGCTCGGCGCCAAGCTCTCGGCCGCCCGCGGCCCGAAGGTCACGCTCTCGGTCGGCGCGCTCGTCATCTCCGCCGGGTACGGCTCCTCCCTCGCCCTGATGGGTTCCACCTGGGGCCTGCTCACCGTGACCCTCATCTGCAACACCGGCGTCGGACT
Source organism: Streptomyces nymphaeiformis (assembly GCF_014203895.1). Lineage (GTDB taxonomy): Bacteria > Actinomycetota > Actinomycetes > Streptomycetales > Streptomycetaceae > Streptomyces > Streptomyces nymphaeiformis. Next base: position 194,412 of record NZ_JACHJY010000002.1, read on the forward strand.
CGCCTACGGGGCCATGCCGGCGCTCATCATGGGCGCGGTCCCGCAGGAGGAGACCGCCTCCGCCAACAGCTTCAACACCCTGATGCGCTCCATCGGCACCTCCGTCTCGGCCGCCGTCATCGGTGTCGTCCTGGCCCAGATGACCACCACCCTCGGCGGTCACGCGCTGCCCTCCGAGGACGGCTTCCGCGTGGCCATGCTCATCGGCTGCGGGGTCGGCCTGGTGGCGGCCGTCGTCGCCGCGCTGATCCCCGCGAGGTTCGCGGCACCGGCCTCCGGCGACGCCCGGGGCGCCGAATCCGGGACCGGCCCGCGCACGACCTCGGGGGCGACCGCGTCCTGACGGCCGCGAGGCCCCTGTCCCGCCAGGTCTCGGACCGCCGGGCCTCGGACCCCGCGGCCTCGCGCCGCCGCGCCTCAGGCCGCCGTGTCCAGCCAGGGCCGGCGGCCGGGGCCGGTCGGGTGGGTGCCCGTGGCGCTCATCACGACCGAGTAGAGGCTGGTCTCGGCGGCGATGAAGAGACGGTTGCGCTTGGCGCCGCCCCAGGAGATGTTGGCGACCGCCTCCGGGACGTTCAGCCGTCCGATGAGGGTGCCGTCAGGGTCGTAGCAGTGCACGCCGTCGGCCATCGCGGCGGCCCAGAGGCGGCCGTCCGCGTCGAAGCGGAGGTTGTCGAAACGGGCCTTCTCCCGGGCCGACGCGTCGGCGAAGACCTTGCCGTCGGAGAGCGTGCCGTCCTCGCGCACGTCGAAGACCCGGATGAATCCCGCCCGGGTGTCGGAGACGAACAGCTGCCGCTCGTCGTGGGAGAAGACGAGACCGTTCGGCGCGGCGAACCCGTCCGACACCAGCCGCACTTCACCGCTGTCCGGATCGATGCGGTACACGTTGTTGGAGCCGATCTCGCTCTCCGCGCGGTAACCCTCGTAGTCGCTGGTGATGCCGAAGTCCGGATCGGAGAACCAGATCGACCCGTCGGACTTCACCGCCGCGTCGTTCGGACTGTTCAGGCGCTTGCCCTGCCAGCGGTCCGCGAGGACGGTGACCGTGCCGTCGTGCTCGGTGCGCGTCACGCGCCGGTTGCCCTGCTCGCAGGAGATCAGCCGACCCTGGCGGTCGAGGGTGTTGCCGTTGGTGTGTCCGGCCGTGCGGCGGAAGACGCCGACCGCACCCGTCTCCTCGTCCCAGCGCAGCATCCGGTCGTTCGGGATGTCGCTCCAGATCAGCTGCCGCCAGGCGGGCAGATAGATCGGCCCCTCCGCCCAGCGGCAGCCCGTGTAGAGGACCTCGAGGGCGTCGTCCCCGTACATGCACCGTCCTGTGAGGAACCGCTCGTCGAACATCTCGTACAGCCCGGGGCGCTCGCCGCTCATGGGGCCCTTCCCTCCTGCGTCGCTCATGCATGCCGAACCTGATCCTGTGCGATATGAAGATTGCAGGATCATCTACGGTCCACACAAGGAGCTTTCGAACGGAGAGCGGTGGATCACACGGCTTCGGATCCTCCTCCGTCCTCCGCCTCCAGGGTGAACAGCGCCCCGTCCGGGTCCCGGACCACCACCCGGCGCGTGTCGTCCGCGTCCGAAGGCCGCACCCCGGCCCACTCGCCGCCCGGCACCACCGACCCGCCGTGCGCCACGACCGCCTCCTGAGCCGCCGTCAGATCGCGCACCCGGAAGCGGACCAGCCAGCGCGGCCCCGACTGCGGACGGGGCGAGGCGGATTCGACCGGCCCGCTGTAGAGCCGGGCGACGGCCTCGCCGTCCCGCCGCAGCACCACCCGGTCGTGCTCGTACGACACCTCGCTCGCGCCCGGGCGCCCCTCCGCCCAGCGGAGCACGCCGCCGTAGAAAACGGCCGCGTCGAACGCGTCGCGGGTGTGCAGCTCCACCCAGGCCGGAGCCTGCCGCTCTCCGACGTGCCAGCGCGACACCGGCCGCCCCTCCCACACCCCGAACGCCGCACCGTCGAGATCCGTCGCGATCGCCGCGCGCCCGCCCAGCGGATACGCCATCGGCCCCACGCCGACCGTCCCGCCGCGCTCCCGGATCCGCGCCACCGCCGCGTCGGCATCGTCGACGGAGAAGAACACCGTCCAGGCCACCGGCACCGCCGGCTCGGCGGCCAGCGACGCGATCCCGGCCACCGGCACCCCGTCCCGCTCACCCACCACGTACGCGTCGTCGAGCTCGGCCCGCCGGAACGTCCACCCGAGCACGGCCCCGTAGAAGCGCCGCGCCTCCTCCGGATCGCGCGCGGACAGGCTCAGCCAGCACGGTGCTCCCATCCCGTCCCCGGTCGTCGGCCCCGACACCGGCACCACCTCCTCGTCGTCCTGAGTCCGTGCGCCCCTTCCCCGTCCCGCCGCCCCGCAAGCGCGCACTCACCCGGGTGCCGCCGATCACCACACCCCCGGGTGCACCGGAGACGTCAGGCGGCCGGGCCGTGCACCTCGTCCCGGAGGGCCGTCGAGAGGTGGTGGTGCAGCAGGCCGAGGGGCGGCTCGCCCGGGGCGAACAGGCCGGCGGCCAGCTTCCAGTACCGGGGGAGCACCGGGCTGTCGTCCAGGGCGAGCAGGCCGAGGAGGCGGCGCCGGAAGTCCGGCGTGTCCCGCTCCCCGCGCGCCAGGGCGTAGGCGGCGACGAAACAGTCCAGGGCCCCGCCGTCGTGCGGCTCCCGCCCCGCCCGGACCTCGGCCGAGGCGAGCCCGTACGCCTCGGCGAGTCCCTCGTAGAGGACGACCGGACGGTACTCGCCGTCCGGCAGCGGCGGCGCGGGCCGGAACTCCGGCCGTTCGAGGCGCGGGTCGGTGACGAGCGCGTGCAGCCGGGCGAACGCGAGCACCTGATCCGGGCCCGGGTCCTCCGGAGGCGTCGGCACCACCGCGTCGAGGACCGTGGACACCACCCGCTGCGGCAGCCGCGCCGGCAGGGCCCGACGCCAGAAACGCGCCAGGGCGTCCGTGTCCGGCGGGGCCGGCAACGCGCCGAGCAGCCGCAGCCGCTCCACGCGCTCCCCGGAGCCGGACTCCTGGATCAGCCGCAGGGAGGCCTCCTTCCAGCGCAGCGCCACCAGCTGGGAGCCCACGTCCCGCAACTGACCCGCGACGGCCTCTTCGAGGACCGCGTCGGACCCGTCCCGCTCCAGGACCCGCTCCACCTCGGGCACCGGCAGGTCGAGGGCGCGCAGCGAGCGGATGAACCGCAGCCGGTCGAGCGCCTCGGCCCCGTACCGGCGATGGCCGCCGGAGCTGCGGGCCGCCTCGGGCAGCAGACCGCGATCGGAGTAGAACCGCACGGTCTTGACGGTGACACCCGCCCGCGCGGCCAGCTCCCCGATGCTCAACAGGCCGTCGGACAACACTGCGGTGAACCTCTTTCAGCGGGATGCGACCACCTTCGGACCCCACCATTCTGTCGGCCCGACGGCGCGCTTGAATCTCCCGCAGGGGGAGTTCCTAACGTGACCGCGAGACATCCCCCAAGAGGCGAGGAGACGGTCATGACGGCGTTCGTACTGGTGTCGGACACCTTCACCGGTGGCTGGGTGTGGGAGGAGACCGCGGCCCGGCTGCGGGAGGCGGGAGCGGAGGCCCACCCGGTGACCCTGACCGGGACGGGGGACCGGCGGGCCGAGGCCGGTGACGGGACCGGCCTGGAGACGCACATCGAGGAACTGGTCCGGCTGATCGACGGCATCACGGCGACCGACGTCGTCCTCGTCGGGCACGGATACGGTCTGTACCCGGTGTTCGGCGCCGCCGACCGGCGGGCCGGGCGCGTCACCCGGATCGTCTCCGTCGACACCGGACCCCCGCAGGGCGGCGACGCCGCCGTACGCTCCGTACCCGACCCGGAGGTCCGTGAGCTGCTCGCGGGACGGCCCGACGCGCCGGTCCCGCCGCCCGCGCCGGGCACCTGGCCGAGGTGGGGCAGCATCGAGGGCATCCCCGCCGACGCCCTGGCGCGCCTGGAGCGCGAGGCCGCGCCGCAGCCGCCCCGTACGCTCACCGAGCCGCTGCACCTGACCGGCGCCGCGCGCACCCTGCCGAACACCGGCATCCTCTGCAACGCCAACGGGCAGAGCATCGCCATGGTCGAGATGGCGGTGGCGTCGGGCCCGCCGCAGCTCCGCGTGTTCACCGAGGACCGCTTCCGCTTCTTCGACCTCGCCACCGGCCACTGGCCGATGCTCTCCGTCCCCGGGGAACTGGCCGAGGTGCTCGTCCGCGCGGCCGCCGGCGAGGGCCACCGGGTGACGGCGCCCGAGCACGAGCACGAGGAGCCGTCCCACCTGCGGCCCTTCCTCGTCGACCTGCCCGAGCGGCCGCGCGACCGCGTCGGCCGGGTCGACCTCCACCTCCCGGACGGCGAAGGGCCCCGGCCGGCGATCGTCTTCGTCCACGGCGGCCCGATCGACCCCGAGCGGCGCCCCACGCCACGGGACACGCCGTGCTTCCTGGGGTACGGCCGCTACGCGGCGGGCGCGGGCGTCGTCGGAGTCACCGTGGACCTCCGGCTCCACGGCCTGGCCGACTACCCCCGGGCAGCCGGGGACCTCGCCGCGGCCGTCGAGCAGGTCCGCGCCGATCCGCGCGTCGACGGGGACCGCATCGCGCTCTGGTTCTTCTCCACCGGCGGGCTCCTCGCCGCGGACTGGCTCGCCGCGCCCACGCCGTGGCTGCGGTGCGTCGCGGCCAACTATCCGGCTCTGGCGCCGCTGCCCGGCTGGGAGACGGTGGAGTCCCGCTTCCGCCCGGTGGACACCGTGGGCACCGCGGACGGGCCTCCGATCGTGCTGACCCGCGCCGGACTCGAGCACGAGGCCATCGCGGCGACCGTCGAGGAGTTCCTGACCGCCGCGGGGAAGCGCGGGGCCGACGTCGAGGTCATCGACGCCCCGAACGCCCACCACGGCTTCGAACTGGTCGATCCCACCGACGAGTCCCGGGCGGTCCTGGAGCGTTCGATGCGCGCGGTCCTCGCACGCCTGCGGGACTGACGCACCCGCGGAAGCGAACGGCACGTCCGGGACCGACGGCACCTGCGGGACTGAACGGTGCCTCCGGGCCCGACCGCACCCGCGGGACCGACGGGACCGCCTCCCCGGCCCCCGTGGACCGGGGAGGCGGACGTCACCCCTGCCCCGCCGGCCGCCTGAGTCGCCGGGGCACGGAGTCCAGGAGGAGCCGGGTGTACGGGTGCTCCGGCGCGTCCAGGACGCGCGCGGTCGGGCCCGTCTCCACGACCTGGCCGGACTTCAGCACCAGCACCTCGTCCGCGATGTGCCGGACCACGGCCAGGTCGTGGGTGACGAACAGATAGCCGATGCCCGACTCCCGGCGGATCGTGCCGAGCAGTTCGAGGATCTGCGCCTGGATCGACACGTCGAGCGCGGCGACCGCCTCGTCGAGGACGAGGACCCGGGGCTTCACGGCGAGGGCCCGCGCGATCGCCACGCGCTGACGCTGACCGCCGGACAGGCCCCGGGGCAGCGCCGAGGCCTCGCGCGCGCCGAGCCCCACCTGGTCGAGGAGCTCGGCGACCCGGTCCCGGCGCGCGGCCTGGTCGAGGTCGGTGTGCAGGCGCAGCACCTCGTCCAGGCAGCCCGAGACGGAGATCCGGGGGTCGAGCGACAGATACGGATCCTGGAAGACCATCTGGATCTCCCGGGCCCTGGCGAGCCGTTCGGCCCGGCCCCGGGGCCGGGCCGAACGGTCCCGGCCGTCGAGGCGGACCGTGCCGCCGTCCGGCCGTTCCAGGCCCACGAGCATCCGGACCGTGGTCGTCTTGCCGCTGCCGGACTCCCCGACGATGGCGAGCGAGGAGCCGGGCGCGAGGGCGAAGGACACGTCGTCGACGGCCGTGTGGTCCCCGTACCGCTTGCGCAGTCCCTCGACGACGAGGCCCTCCTTGGGCGCGACGGTCACAGCGTGATCCCTTCTTCGGCACGGTGGCAGGCGGCGAGTCCGTCCCCGTGGCGTACGAGCGCGGGCTTCTCCTCCGTGCAGCGCGGCACCGCGTGGGCGCAGCGCGCGGCGAAGGAGCAGCCGGGCGGAGCCTCCGCGAGGGAGACGGGGCGGCCCGGGAGGGGGCGGGGCGCCGGCGCGCCCGGTTCGAGGCGCGGGGTGCAGGCGAGCAGGCCCGCCGTGTACGGGTGGCGGGGCGCGTCGAACAACTCGTCCGTGGACCGGGTCTCCACGATCCGGCCCGCGTACATGACGTACACCCGGTCGCAGACGGCGGCGGCCAGTTCGAGGTCGTGGGTGACGAACAGCATGCCCGTGCCCCGCTCGGCCCGCAGCCGGGCCAGGATCGAGATGACCTCGGCCTGCGTGGTGACGTCGAGCGCCGTCGTCGGCTCGTCGGCGACGAGGAGGTCCGGCTCGCTCGCGAGGGCCGCCGCGATGACGACCCGCTGGAGCATGCCGCCGGAGAACTGGTGCGGATGACGCCGCAGGGCACCGCGCGGATCGCGGATGCCGACGGCGTCGAGGAGTTCCTCGGCGCGGGCGGTCGCCTCGGCGGCGGGCGTCCCGGCGGCGCGCAGTCCCTCGGTGAGGAAGTCGCCCACCCGTCGCAGCGGGTTGACGGAGGCGCGGGGGTCCTGGAAGACCATGGAGACCCGCCGGGCGCGCAGCGCGGTCAGCTCGGCGCGGTTCATCGCGAGGACGTTCCGCCCGGCGACGCGGACCTCTCCGTCGGTGCGGGCGCCCGCGGGCAGCAGCCCGAGGACGCTGCGGCAGGCCACGGACTTGCCGGAGCCGGACTCGCCGACCAGGCCGACCGTCTCCCCGGGCCGTACCGTCAGGCTCACCCCGTCCAGGATGGGCCGGGCGGCCCGGTCTCCGGCCAGGCGGACGCCGAGGTCCTCGATCTCCAGGACCGGCGCGGTCGCCTCTGTGTTCATCGCGTTCACCGTTCCCGCTTCGCGATCCGGTCGGCGAGCCCCTCGCCGACGATGCCGAACGCCACCACGGCGAGCACGATGCACGCGGAGGGCGCGAGGGCCGGCAGCATCGCCCCCTGCAGGACGGCCGCCTGCCCCTCGTTGATCATGGCGCCCCAGTCGGCGGCCGGCGGCTGCACCCCGAAGCCGAGGAAGGACAGGGCCGCCAGGTCCATCAGCGCGTACCCGAAGTTCATCGCGGACTGCGCGAAGACCGTCGGCGCGATGTTGGGCAGCAGATGGCGTACGGAGACGGTCCAGCCGGACCAGCCCTGCACCCGGTACGCCTCGATGTACGGCCGGGCCTTCTCCTGCTGGGCGATGCCCCGGACGAGCCGGCCCACGTACGGGGTGTAGGCGACGGACATGGCGATCACGGGCGCGGTGAGTCCCTCGCCGACGACCGACACGAGCAGGATCGCGAGCAGCAGACCGGGGATCGCGAAGACGAGGTCCATGGACCGCGACAGCATCGTGTCCACCCAGCCGCCCCGCCAGGCCGCCACCACGCCGAGCAGGGTGCCCAGCAGGGTGGAGACGCCGACGACGAGCAGCGGCCCGAGCAGACCGGTGCGGGCGCCGACGAGCAGCCGGGACAGGATGTCCCGGCCCGACTGGTCCGTGCCGAGCAGATGGTCGCCCGTGGTGCCGACGAGGCTCGCCGACAGGTCGAGCGCCTCGGGGTCGTACGGGGTGAGGACGGGCGCGAGCACGGCGACCAGGACGAGCAGGACGAGCACCGCGACCGAGACCGCGAAGAGCGGTCCCTGGCCGAACAGGCGCAGGGCGCGCAGCCCGGGCCTGCGGTACGGCACCGCGGAGGTGGTGGAGGTCATGAGGAGCCTTCCCCGAGGGAGAGACGGGGGTCGATGAGCGGGGCGAGCAGGTCCACGACGAGGTTGACGAGGACGAAGGCCGCGACGCTGAGCAGGGTGATCGCCTGGACGACCGCGAAGTCCTTCGCGGTGACGGACTGCACGAGCAGGGAGCCGAGCCCGGGGACGTCGAAGGCGGTCTCGACGATCGAGGTGCTGATGAGGAGGCCGGCGAGCATCGTGCCGCCGACGGTGACGACGGGGCCGAGCGCGTTGCGCAGCACGTGCCGGCGGACCACGGACCGGCCCGCGACGCCGCGGGCCCGCGCCACCTCGACGTGCTCGCGGCCGAGTTCGTCGAGCATCGCCGAGCGGGTCACCCGGGCGAGGAGTCCCGCGAAGGACAGCGCCAGGGCGAAGGCGGGCAGGGTCAGCTGGTACAGCCGGTCGGCGAGGCCCGCCGGGGTCCCGCCGCCCGGCCCGGGGAACCAGCCGAGCTGGACGGAGAAGACCGAGACGAGCGCGATCGCCGTCACGAACGAGGGCGTGGCGGTGGCGACACCCGTGCCGATCAGCACCACCCGGTCCGGGAGACCGGGCTTCAGGGCGGCGAGGATGCCGGTGGCCACCCCGAGCACCGCGACGAGCACGGCGGCGTAGCCGACGAGCAGGGCGGTGCCGGTGAGGCGCGAGCCGATCAGCGAGGCCACGTCCTGGTGGTACTGGGCGGAGTGGCCGAAGTCGCCGCTCAGCACCCCGCCGAGCCACTTCGCGTACTGGGTGACCAGCGGGTCGTCGAGGTGGTGCTCCGCCCGCAGGGCCGCCACGGCCGAGGGGGTCGCGGGGCGGCCGTGCAGGAGGAACGACACCGGGTCGCCGGGGGCCAGGTGGACGGAGCCGAAGACCACGAGGGAGGTCACGAACAGCACCGCCACCAGGCCGAGGAGCCGTCCGACGAGGTAGCGCGTCATCGCTTGGAGGCCCCGATCGTCGCGGCCCACGGGTAGTAGAGCTGGGCGATGCCGGTCGGTGCGCCGGTGATCCGCTTGCCGAGGAAGACCGAGTAGGGCGCCTCGTACACGGGGATGATCGGCAGCTCGTCCATGGCGATCTTCTGGAGCTTCGCGGTGAGCTCGGTGCGCTTGACCGGGTCGGGCTCGGAGTTCGCGCGGTCGAAGGCGACGTCGAACTCGGCGTTCGACCAGCGGCCGTAGTTCCCGAAGTCGCCGGTGCGCAGGTACTGGTAGAACTCCAGCGGGTCGGGCGTGTTGTCGTAGCCGTTGGTGATGACGAGGTCGAGGCCGTCACGCGCGCTCGGGTCGACGAAGATGCTGCTGTACGCGTCGGGCGAGACCGGCTTCAGGACGACGTTGAGCCCGATCTGGCGGCCCGCGGCCTGGACGGCGTTGGCGACGACGCTGATCTCGGGAGCCATCGAGCTGGTGGCGATGGTGACCGTGCGGCCGTTCGCGTGGGCCTCCTCGACGAGCTTCTTCGCGGCCGCGACGTCGTACACCGGCTCGGGCAGCGTGTCGAAGAGCTCGGCCGTCTTCTCCGGGGCCAGCGCCCAGGCGCCGCGCGCGGCGGGGGCCTTGGCGGGGACGCCGACGCCGCCGGCCGCGGCCTTGATGATGTTCTTCCGGTCGAGGGCCATCGACAGGGCCTTGCGGACCTTGAGGTTGCTGAGCGTGCCGTGGAAGTCGAGGACCGCGAGGTTCGCGGCGGCGGTGTTGGGTCCGAAGAGGAGCGTGCCCTTGCTGCCCGTGCGCAGCTGCGAGAAGGAGGAGGACGGGACCATGTACCCCCCGTCGGCCGTACCCGAGAGGAAGGCGTTGGAGCGGGCCGCGGCGTCCTCGATGAAGGTGAACTTCACCTGCTCGGACTTGGGCGTGAGCGTCTTGTCCCAGTAGGCGTCGTGCTTCTTGAGGGTGATGCTGTCGCCCTGGTTCCACTTGTCGAGGGCGTACGGGCCGGTGCAGTTCAGCTTGCCCTTGGGGGTGCCGTAGTCCTTGCCCTCCTCGGCGAGGGAGGCCGCGCTGACGATCGTGCCGGGGGAGGCGGCCATCAGCTCGTGGAAGAGGACGTCGGCCTTGCCGAGGCGGATCGTCACCTCCAGCGGGCCGGTCTTCTCGACGGAGTCGACGGTCTTGAAGGAGGAGCCCCACGGAGAGCCGGTCTTCGGGTCCATCTGGCGCTTGAGGGAGGCGACCACGTCGTCGGCGGTCATGGTGGTGCCGTCGTGGAACTTCACCCCGGGGCGCAGGGTGTACACGAGGGTGCGCGGGTCGGGCTGCCGCCACTTCACGGCGAGGCCGGGCACGATCCTCATGTCGGGGGTGACCCGCAGCAGCTGCTCGCACACGTTGGCGAGGACGGTGTTCGGCGGGTAGTCGTACGCCAGGGCGTAGTCGAGCGTGTACGGCTCGGCGTACAGGGACCAGGTGAAGGAGTCCAGCGGGCCCTGTGCGGGGGCGGAGGTAGGGCTGACCTTGTAGTTCGCGCCGCCGCCGGCCGCGGGCGGGTTCGTGGCGCCGGAGCAGGCGCTGGTGGTGGCCGCGAGGGCGGCGGTACAGGCGAGAAGCGCGAGGGCTCTGGGCATGCGCATGGGGAGGGACCCACCCCTTTACAGGTGTAGTGACGGGCTCGGGGGGATGGAGCGAGTATTGGTGCGGGAACGTTCCCGCACAAGACCTGCACGCGACTTTGCGGGAACGGTTTTGCAGAGGTCACGGGGGTGGCACCATCACCCCATGACCGAAGCTTCAGGGCGCGGCGGGCAGCCCTCGCCGCCCACCCCGCGCGTCCGCCTCGTCGACGTGGCCCGCGAGGCGGGCCTGTCCAAGACGACCGTCTCGGCGGCGCTCAACGGCACCGGGAGGCTCTCCCCCGAGGTACGGGAGAAGGCCCGCGAGACCGCGCGCAGAATGGGCTACCGGCCCAACGCCACCGCGCGCCAGCTGCGCGCGGGACGGGCCCGGCTGATCGGGTACGTGGTCGGCGAGTTCGCCGCCACTCCATGGACCTTTCTCGAGTCGCCGTACTTCGCGAGACTGACCGGCGCCACCGCGGCCACCGCGCTGCGCCGCGGCTACGCCGTGGTGCTGCTGCCCGCCGGCTCCCTGCAGAGCGAGTGGGCCGACCTGTCCCTCGACGCGGTGGTCGTCGCCGACCCCGTCGCCGACGACCCGGTCGTCGAGGGCCTGCTCGCCGCCGGCATCCCCGTCTTCACGGACCGCTCCGTCGAGGGGCTGCCGGGGGCCTACTGGGTGGACGTCGACGCGGGCGGCGCCGTCCGCGAGGCCCTCGACCACCTGTGGCAGCAGGGGTCCCGGCGGCCGGTCCTCGTGGTGCCGGACAGCACCACCCGCTTCCACACCGAGGTGGACGCCGCGCACCGGGAGTGGTGCGCCGCCCACGACCTGCCGGAGCGGGCCGTGCGCGTCGCGGAAGCGGGCAACGGGCCGGTGGTGCAGGGAGTCGAGACCGCCCTGACCGGTGAAGGCCGGGATCGCCCCGACGCCCTCCTGGTCGTGGCCGAGGCGAGCCCGCCCCTCGTCCTGGAGGCGGCGCGCCGCCACGGCTACGAGGTCCCGGACGACCTGCTGGTCGTCCTGGTCAGCGAGGACGCCACGGCCCTGCACACCCAGCCGCCGGTGACCACGCTGAGCCTGCGGCCCGAGGCGGTCGCGGAGGCCGGCGTCGAGCACCTCGTCGCGGTCCTGGAGCACGGCCGCCGGGAGCCCGCCGGGACTCTCGTCCCGACGCGCCTCGACGTCCGGGCGTCGTCGGTGCGACCGAGGGCCTGAGGCCCGGTCAGACCGAGTGGACCAGCTGTCCGCCGACGTACGTCCGCTCGACCCGGGCCTCGGCGATCTCCTCCGGCGGGCCGGTGAGGATGTCGCGGTCCAGGACGACCAGGTCGGCGAGGTTGCCGGGGCGCAGGCTGCCGGTGTCGTCGAGGCCGTTCACGTGCGCGGTGCCCGCCGTGTAGGCGGCGAGCGCCGTGGTGAGGTCGATGCGCTGCTCGGCGTAGAAGATCCGGTCGTCGGTGGCCTCGGGGTCGCGGCGGTTGACGGCGACGTGGATGCCCTCGATCGGGTTCGGGCTGCTGACCGGCCAGTCGCTGCCGGCGGCGAGGGTGGCCCCGGCCCGCACCAGATCGCCGAACGGGTACTGCCAGGCGGCGCGCTCGGGGCCCAGGAACGGGATGGTCAGCTCGTCCATCTGCGGCTCGTGCGCGGCCCAGAGCGGCTGGATGTTCGCGATGGCGCCGAGCGCCGCGAACCGCGGCAGGTCCTCGGGGTGGACGACCTGGAGGTGGGCCAGGTGGTGGCGGTTGCCACGGCGCCCGTTGGCGGCGATCGCGGCCTCAAGGGCGTCCAGGGCCTCACGGACGGCCCGGTCGCCCAGGGCGTGGAAGTGGACCTGGAAGTCGAGGGCGTCGAGCTCGGTCACGTACCCGCGCAGCGCCTCGGGGTCGACGAAGCTCAGCCCGCTGTTGGCGGTGGCGCAGCCGCAGCCGTCCAGGTACGGGGTGATCATGGCGGCGGTGAAGTTCTCCGCGACGCCGTCCTGCATGATCTTGATCGTGCCGGCGCGGAACCGGCCGACGTTCAACTTCTCGCGGCGGGCGACCAGTTCGGGGATCTGCTCGGCGCCCCGCTCCCGGTCCCACCAGAGCGCACCGGTCACCCGGGCGGTCAGCGAACCGTCGCCGGCGGCCGTCAGGTACGCCTCCGACGGATCGGCCATGCCGCCGAAGGAGCCGAGCAGCGCGTCCTGCCAGGCCGTGATGCCGAGCGAGTGCAGCAGCTTCTGGGCGCGCAGCAGACCGGCGAGCCGCTCCTCGGCGGTGGCCTCGGGCACCAGTCGGGCGACGAGCCCGATCGCGCCCTCCTGGAGCGTGCCGCTGGGGGTGCCGTCCGCCTCCCGCTCGATCCGGCCGTCCGCCGGATCGGGGGTGTCGGCGGTGAGCCCCGCGAGCTCCAGGGCGCGGGAGTTGGCCCAGGCGCCGTGGTGGTCACGGTTCGACAGCAGGACCGGGCGGTCGGGGACGACGGAGTCGAGCAGCTGCCGGGTGGGCATCCCGCCCTCGAAGCTCTCCATCGACCAGCCGCCGCCGGTGATCCAGGCCCGCTCCGGGTGGGCGTCCGCGTACTCCCGGATCCGTTCCAGGTAGTCGGCGACGCCGACCGTGCCGGTGAGATCGCACTCGGCCAGCTCCTTGCCGCCGCCGACGGCGTGGATGTGGGCGTCCTGGAAGCCGGGGAGCAGCAGCTTCCCGGTCAGGTCGACGACCTCCGTGCCGGGCCCGACGAGGTCCCGCACCTCGTCGTGCCCGACGGCCACGATCCGCTCGCCGACGACGGCGAGCGAGGTCGCCCGGGTGCGGGCCGGGTCCGCCGTGAAGACGGGCCCGCGGGTGAAGACCAGATCGGCCGTGGTCATGGGCGCTCCAGAACTTGTGGTGTGGATGGGTGGGCGCCATGCAAGCGGGCGGGCGGTTCACACGTCAATGGCGTTGACGTAAGCTTCCGGCCGTCTCCGGACGCGCGGGGCCGTTTACACGTCAACTACGTTGACGTAATGTTCCGGCCATGTCCGAACGCGTCGTCCCCGAAGGCAGTCGGCAGCGCCGCCGCCCCACCAAACAGGGCGCCGTCCTCTCGGAGCGGCTCATCGTCGACACCGCGTTGCGCCTGATCGCCCAGCACGGCGCCGAGGCCCTCTCGGTACGGAGACTGGGCGCCGCGCTCGGCGCCGACCCCACCGCCCTCTACCGCTACTTCCGCAACACCGACGCCCTGCTCCTCGCCGTCGCCGACGAGCTGATCGGCCGCGCGCAGGAGGGCTGGACGGCGACCGGCGACTGGCGCACCGACCTCCGCGCGATGGGGCTGCGCATCAACTCCTGCTACCGCAACAACCCGCAGGCCGCGGCCCTCGCGGCCCACCGCACCACCGGCCGCCCCCACGAGACCCGGGCCGTCGAACGGATCCTCGGCATCCTCCGGGGCGCCGGCTTCCCCGACGACCTCGCCGTCCGCATCTACCACGCCTTCGTCGACCAGGCCCTCGCCTTCGCGGCCCAGGACGCCGCGGCGGCGGCCCTGCCGACGGCTGCGCGGGAGAAGGACGAGGAGGTCTGGCACGCGGTCTACGGCCGGCTGTCCCCCGACACCCACCCGAACATCGCCGCGACATTCCCCCTCCTGGCCGCCGACATGCGCGACAGCGGCTACCCGTTCGCCCTGGAACTGATGCTGGCGGCGGTGGAGGCACTGCGACCTACGGAGCAGGGCGGCTGACGGAGCAGGGCGGCTGACGGAGCAGGGCGGCTGACGGGGCCGGGCGCCTGACGGGGCCGGGCGCCTGACGGGGCCGGGCGCCTGACGCCGCCGCGGGCTCGACGGGGTGGTGTCAGCCCGTCGGCACCGACGAGAAGCGGCCCACCGCCGCGACGTCCCCGCTGATCCGCCCCGCCGTCTCCCGCAGCGCCGGCAGCAGCGTCGTCAGGCTCTCCTCCGGTGTGGCGCGGCCCGCGTGCAGGGCCACGTTGACCGCGGCGATCGCCCGACCCTCGCGGTCGGTGACGGCGACCGCGAGGGACCGCAGGCCCTCCTCCAGTTCCTGTTCGACCCACCCGTAGCCGCGCGCGGCCGTCGCCGCCACCACCTCGTCGAGCCCCTCACGGGTCGTCACGGTGTACGGGGTCAGCGCCGAGGGCGTGATCCGCCGGAGGCGCTCGGCGCGCTCCTCCCCGGGCAGGGCCCCGAGCAGGACGCGGCCCATCGAGGTCGCGTACGCCGGGAGCCGGGTGCCGACCGTGATGTCGATGTGCATGATGCGGGTGCCGGCGACCCGGGCGACGTACCGGATGTCGTCCCCGTCGAGGACGGCGACGGACGCGGACTCCTGGACGCGAAGGACCAGGTCGACCAGGTGCGGGGTCGCGATCTCCGGCAGGCTCAGGCCGGAGAGACGCGTGTGGCCGAGCTCCAGGACCCGGGGCAGTACGACGAAACCGCCGGGCTCCTCCCGTACGTACCCCAGATGGCGGAGGGTGATCAGCGACCGGCGTGCCGTCGCGCGGGGGAGCCCGGCCAGCCGGGCGAGCTCGGAGAGCCGCACGGGGCCCCGGACGGACCCGAAGGCGCGCAGGACGTCGAGGCCGCGCGCGAGCGACTGGAGGAAGCCCGAGCCGAGCTCCTCCTTCAGTACGGCCACGGGCGCCGGAGCACCGCCCGCGGGTGCGGCGCCGACGGGTGCCGCCGTCAGCGCGGCCTCCATCGCAGCGACTGCCCGGCGCAGCGGCGGGAGCGCCTGTTCCACGAGGGACGCGGCGCTGTGCCGGCTCGTGTGGCTGACGACGCTGACCGCGCAGACCACCGCGCCCGCGGGTCCCCGTACGGGAAGGGCGACGGAGAGCAGTCCCGGCTCGAGGAGCTGGTCGTCCACGGCCATGCCGCTCTCGCCCGCCTCCCGTACCCGCTCCAGGAACCCGGCCTCGACCTCGTCGGGCGGTACGGAAGCGGACCCGGTGTCCGGCGGGTCCTGCGCACGCCGGGCCCGCCACCGCTCGCGATCCGTCTCGTCCCATTCCGCGGCGAACAGGGCGCCGGGCGCGCACCGCTCGGCCGCCAGGAGCCCACCGGGCCGGAAGGACGTCGCCATGGCGCGCCGACGGGTGGCCTGGGTGAGGAAGCGGACCCCGTCGCGGTCGGGGACGGCCAGGGACACCGACGCGTCGAGCGCGTCGGCGAGCGCTGCGGCCTGCGGCCCGAGGAGCTCGGGGAGCCCGCAGGAGGCGAGGTAGGCGTTGCCGAGTTCGGCGGCCCCCGGGGCGAGGAGCAGATCGCGCCCCTCCGCCCTGAGGACGCCGAGGCGGACGAGCGTCGTCGCGATCCGGTCGATCGTGGAGCGGGCGAGGCCCGTCGTCCGGGCGAGGTCGCCGGGGCGGTGGCGGACGTCGGGTCCCGAGGCCATCGCGCGGAGCACGGCGAGCCCTCGTTCCAGCGGTCCGACGAGCTCGTCGGGTGCGCCCTCGGCCTCGGCGGTCTGCGGCATCGTCGGGGCTCCTCAGGGCTTGGCGGGGCTGTCGCGGCTTCTCGGGGCGGTGGGGGCGGTGGGGGCGGGGGAAACCGTACCGCCGCCCCCGCCACGCCCCGGCGCGCGGTACGCGGAAGGGGGGCGGCCGCATCAGCGGCCGCCCCCTCGGCGTACACCGGGATCAGGCGAAGAAGCGGTACACCGCCTGTGCGACGCACGCCGGCTTGGCGACGCCGTCGATCTCCACGGTGAGGTCCACGACGACCTCGACACCTCCCTTGACGTCCTCCACGGACACCACGCGGCCGTGCGTGCGGATCTTCGAGCCGACGCGCACGGGGGAGGGGAAACGCACCTTGTTGAGGCCGTAGTTGACAGCCATCGACACGCCCTCGACCTGGAGCAGCTCGCTCCACATCGGGATGAGCAGCGAGAGCGTCAGATAGCCGTGGGCGATGGTGCCGCCGAAGGGGCCGGCGGCGGCGCGCTCGGCGTCGACGTGGATCCACTGGTGGTCGTCGGTGGCGTCGGCGAAGGTGTCGACGCGGGGCTGGGCGATCTCGACCCAGGAACTGTGACCGAGGCCGGCCCCTGCCTGGGCCTTGATCTCGTCGATGCCGTGGACGGTGAGAGCCATGGTGGTACTCCTTGTTCGTGGAAGGGGGGTTCAGGCGCCGTAGCGCGCCCGGATCGGGGCCTTGAGCAGCTTCCCGGTGGCGTTGCGGGGGAGGTCCGGGGCGAGGACGACGCTCTTGGGGATCTTGTAGCGGGCGAGCCGGGCCTCCAGGTGGGCGATCAGCTCCTCCGCGGTGACGGTCGCTCCCGCGCGGGTGACGACGACGGCGCGTCCCACCTCGCCCCAGCGGGCGTCGGGCACGCCGATGACGGCCGCCTCGGCGACGTCCGGGTGCCCGAGCAGGGCGTCCTCGACCTCGGCCGGGTAGATGTTCTCCCCGCCCGAGATGATCATGTCCTTGAGGCGGTCGACGAGCCGTACGTAGCCGTCCTCGTCGACCGTGGCCACGTCGCCCGACCGGAAGCGCCCCCCGTCGCGGAAGGCCGCGGCGGTCGCCTCCGGAAGGTTCCAGTAGCCCGGGGTCACGTTCGGTCCCGCGACGACGACCTCGCCCTTCTCGCCGGGCCCGGCCTCCTCGCCCGAGGGCAGCAGGACCTGGACGTCGGTGAAGAAGTGCGGGACGCCCGCCGAACCGGCGCGGCTCACCGAGTCGGCCCGGTCCAGGATCAGGGCGCCCGGCGCGGTCTCCGTCATGCCGTACCCCTGGACGAAGGCGAGGCCGCGGTCCAGATAGGCCTGGGCGGTGCGGGTCGGCACCGGGGCGCCGCCGCACAGCAGGTTGCGCAGACTGGTCAGGTCGGCGTCGGCCCACCCGGGGGCCGCGGCCATCGCGTCGTACATCGTCGGAACGCCGAACATGCAGGTCACCCGGTGCCGTTCGATCAGCCGCAGGGTGCGGGCGGCGTCGAAGGAGGACTCCAGGAGGACCGTGCCGCCCTTCAGGAGGACCGGCAGGCAGCTCATGTTGAGGGCGGCGGTGTGGAACAGCGGTGCGGCGACCAGGGCCACCTCGTCGCCGGCGAGGTCGGTGTCCACGAGGACGTTGAGGCCGTTCCAGACGATGTTGCCGTGGGTCAGGACGGCACCCTTGGAACGGCCGGTCGTGCCCGAGGTGTACATGATGAGACAGACGTCCTCGTGCCCCACCTCCTCGTCGACCGGCTCCGTCGACGCGGCCGCGAGCAGCTCCTCGTACGGGGCACCCGGTCCGCCGTCCACGGCGAGCACGGTGCCGACGCCGGCCCCCTCCGCCAGCTCCTTCACCCGCTCGGCCGACTGCCCGGCGTGCACCAGGACGGTGCTGCCCGAGTCGGTCAGCTGATGGAGCAACTCCGGCGCCGCGAGCCGGGTGTTGAGCGGGACGAACACCGCTCCGAGGAGCCCGGCCGCGAACAGCGTCTCCAGATACGACGGATGGTTGGGCCCGAGGAACGCCACCCGGTCCCCCCGCCCGACCCCGGCACCCCGCAGGGCGTGGGCCAACCGCGTGCAGCGGTCGTGGAGTTCGGCGTAGTCGATCGCGCGGCCCTCGTGCAGAAGGGCGGTGCGCCGTGGCGACCGGCGGTCGCGGCGGGCGGGCCAGGAGCCGATGCCCTGGTTGCGCATGGGGTACCCCTCAGTTTCCGGTGAGCCCGAGCAGTCGGGCCGCGTTCTCCTTGAGGATCTTCGGACGGACCTCGTCCTTGATCGGGAGCTCGGCGAAGTCGGCCAGCCAGCGGTCCGGCGCGAGCAGCGGGAAGTCGGAGCCGAACAACACCTTGTCCTGCAGCAGGCTGTTGGCGTACCGGACCAGCTGCGGCGGGAAGTACTTCGGCGACCAGCCCGACAGGTCGATGTACACCTCCGGCTTGTGGGTGGCCACCGCGAGCGCCTCGTCCTGCCACGGGAAGGACGGATGGGCGAGGACGATCTTCATCCCGGGGAAGTCCGCGGCGACGTCGTCCACGTCCATCGGGTTGGAGTACTTCAGCCGGATGCCCCCGCCGCCGGGAGCGCCCGCGCCGATGCCCGTCTGCCCGGTGTGGAAGACCGCGATCGCCCCGGCGTCCTCGATCGCCTCGTACAGCGGGTACGCCATGCGGTCGTTGGGGTGGAAGGCCTGGACGTTCGGGTGGAACTTGAAGCCCCTCACCCCGTACTCGTCGACGAGCCGCCGGATCTGACGGACCGCCGCCTTCCCCTTGTACGGATCGACGCCGGCGAACGGGACGATCACGTCCGGGTGCTGCAGCGCAGCCTCGGCGATCTCCTCGTTCGGAACCGGCGGAGTGCCGGTCGCGGACTCCGCGTCCACCGTGAACACCACGCACGCCATCTGCCGCTCGCGGTAGTACGTGGCGATCTCCGGCAGCGTGGGGTGGCGGTGCTCCGCCTTGAAGTACGCCCCGGCGGCGGCGTCGAGCTCGGCGGAGAGCGACGCCCCGCCCTTCTCGGACACCTCGGCATGGGTGTGCACGTCGATGGCGACGAGCGCGTCCACGTCCATCGGGCCGGCGCTCACAGCTGCGGCGCCGGGATGCCGAAGGTCTCGGGGGTGCGTCCGACGGTCACCGGCCAGGCGGCGGCGATCGCGTCGGCGCTCCAGCCGCCGTCGGCGTACGCCACCGACACCTCCTGCGGGTGCGACCACAGGGAGAGCTTGTCGCCGCCGATGCCGACGCACTGGCCGGTCACCCCGGCGGACGCGTCCGAGGCGAGGAAGGTCACCAGACCCGCGACGTCCTCGGGCGTGCCGAAGCCCTCGCCCTTGCGCAGGCCGTCCGGGAACGCGATGCCGTCCCGCTCCAACGCCTCGACGTGCGGGGCGAAGACGGGGATCGTCTTGGTCATCGCGGTCGCGGCGACCGGGATGACGGCGTTCGCGGTGATGCCGGCCTTCGCCAGCTCCATGCCCCAGGTGCGCACCATGGCGGCGATCCCGGCCTTGGCGGCGGCGTAGTTGGTCTGCCCGAAGTTGCCGCGCTGGCCGGCGGGGGAGCCGGCGACGACGATCCGGCCGCCCTCGCCCTGGGCGCGCATCTGCTCGACGGCGGCGCGGACGCAGGTGAAGGTGCCGCGCAGGTGCACCTCGACGACGGTGTCGAAGTCCTCGTCGGTCATCTTCCACAGCACCCGGTCCCGCAGGACTCCGGCGTTGGTGACCATGACGTCGAGCCGGCCGTAGCTGTCGACGGCGCGGGCGACGAGGGCCTCGGCGGCCTCGGCGGAGCCGACCGGCACCACCTCGGCGACGGCGCGGCCGCCGTCGGCGGTGATGAGGCGCACGGCATCGACGGCGGCCTCGGCGTCGACGTCGTTGATCACCACGGCGGCGCCGGCGGCGGCCAGCGAGCGGGCGTAGGCGAGGCCGAGTCCGCGGCCGCTGCCGGTGACGACGGCGACCTTGCCGGAGAGGTCCACATGAGTCATGAACGGGGGTCCTTTCCCGTGAAACGCGGTGCGGGGCGCGGGGGATCGCGGCCGGACAGGCACCGTCGAGCGAACAAGTTAGGCATTCTTTTGTCGGCCGTCAATGAACTGCCGAATATTGAGGCGGGCTGCCGGATCCCGCCCTACGCTGTCCCCGTGACACAGCCCGCCCCGACCGCCGAGACCGGATCGCCCGCCGAACCCGGCTCCTCGCCCCGCCCGCAGTCCCTGATGCTGACCTTCTTCGGCATCCACGTCCTCGGTACCGGAACCGCCCTGTCCTCGGCGAGCGTGATCGACGCCTTCGCGCGCGTGGACGTCGGCGAGGACGCCGTCCGCTCGACCCTCACCCGCATGGTCGGCCGCGAACTCCTCGAACGGCACCGCCGCGGACGCCGGATGTACTTCTCGCTCACGCCCCGGGCCGCGGAGGTCCTCGCCGACGGCCAGGAGCGGATCCACCGCACCGGCGCCGTCAACCGCGCCTGGGACGGCACCTGGACCCTGGTCGGCTTCTCGCTGCCCGAGTCCTGGCGCCGGGAACGGCACGACCTGCGCTCGCGGCTCATGTGGGCGGGCTTCGGCCCCCTGCAGAGCGGCCTCTGGGTGGCCCCCGGCCGGGTCGACGTCGCGCCCATCGCGGCCGAGCTCGGGTTGGGGGGCCGTATCAGGGCCTTCCATGGCGAGGCCGCCGCGCCCACCGAGGCCGGGGATCTGCTCCGTACCGCCTTCGACGTCGACGCCATAGCCGACGGATACCGCGCCTTCCTCGCCCGCTGGGGCGACGGCGCCGCCCCCGGCGAGGCGCGCGACGACCTCGGCCGGCTGCTCCTGCTCCACACCGACTGGCTCGACCTGGTCCGCCGCGACCCCCACCTCCCCGCCGAGCACCTGCCCGCCGACTGGCCCGCCGAGACCGCGGAGACGCTCTTCCGCGACCTCTCCGCCCGCTTCGAGCCGGGGGCCCGGCGGATCGCGGAGGAGATCCTGGACCGCTGGGAGCCGGAGGGGTAGCGGTCGGGGGGTGACTGCCCGGGTGGGCGGGGCGGCGACTGCCCGGGTGAGCCGGGCGCCGGCGGGACGGCCGGGCGCCGGCAGGGCAGTCGCCGCGGGGCGTCCAGGGGCCGGCGGTCTGATCGCCCGGGTGGTCGGGCGTCGCCCGACGGCCGGGAGTCGCCCGACCACCGGGAGTCGACGCGCTGACCTGCGGGGCGTCCAGGAGTCGGCCGGCCCAGGCGCTCTTACGTCAACACCATTGACCTTGTCGTGCGCGGCGGAGTCTCATGGCGGCACTTCGGAGACGCCCCGCGCCCGGGCGTCTCCGCGACCCCGAAGGAATCCCCATGGACCACCTCAGCTCGCTCCGGGACGTCGACCACACCCCGTTCTGGCTCGACGACCCCCGCCGGCCGCAGCCCGCCCCCGCCCTCGTCGGCGGCACCACCTGTGACCTCCTCGTGGTCGGCGGCGGCTACACCGGCCTGTGGACCGCCCTCCTCGCCAAGGAGCGCGACCCCTCCACGGACGTCGTGCTCGTCGAGGCGGACGAGGTCGGCGGCGCCGCCTCGGGACGCAACGGCGGATTCTGCGAGTCCAGCCTCACCCACGGCCTCGCGAACGGCCTCCAGCGCTGGCCCGAGGAGATCGGCCGCCTGGAGCGCCTCGGCCGCGAGAACCTCCAGGGCATCGAGGACGCGATCGAGCGGTACGGCATCGACTGCGACTGGGAGCGCACCGGCTCCCTCGTCGTCGCCACCGAGCGCTACCAGCTCGACGGCCTCGCCGAGGAGGCCGAGGCCGCCGCCCGCTTCGGCGGCAAGCCCCTCCTCCTGGACGCCGACGCGGTCCGCGCGGAGATCGACTCCCCGACCTTCCTCGGCGGCGTGTTCCACCAGGACGACGTCGCCATGGTCAACCCCGCCCGGCTCGCCTGGGGACTCAAGCGGGCCTGCCTCGACCTCGGCGTCCGCATCCACGAGCACACCCCCGCCACCTCGCTCGACGAGCACGGCGCCGTCGTCGCCGTCGACACCCCCTATGGCCGGATCACCGCCCGCCGCGTCGCCCTCGCCACCAACGCCTACCCGTCCCTGGTCCGGCGCCACCGCCCGTACACCGTCCCCGTGTACGACTACGCGCTGATGACCGAGCCGCTCACCGAGGAGCAGCTCGCCTCCGTCGGCTGGAAGCGCCGCCAGGGCTTCGCGGACTGCGCCAACCAGTTCCACTACGTCCGGCTCTCCGCCGACGACCGCATCCTCTGGGGCGGTTACGACGCCGTCTACCACGGTGGCCCGGTGCGCGCCGAGCACGACCGCCGACCCGAGACGTACGCGACCCTCGCCGAACATTTCTTCACGACGTTTCCGCAGCTCGAAGGGGTTCGGTTCAGTCACGCCTGGGGCGGGGCCATTGACACCAGCACCCGCTTCTGCGTTTTCTTTGACACGTGTCACCAAGGGAAGGTCGCCTATGCCGCCGGATTCACCGGGCTCGGCGTCGGCGCCACCCGCTTCGGTGCCGACGTGATGCTCGACCTGCTCGCGGGTGAGCACACCGAGCGCACCGACCTGGAACTCGTACGACGCAAGCCCCTGCCGTTCCCGCCCGAGCCCGTCCGCTCGCTCGGGATCAACATCACCAGGTGGTCGATGGCGCGGGCCGACCGGAACGAGGGGCGCCGCAACCTCTGGCTGCGCACCCTCGACCGCTTCGGCCTCGGCTTCGACAGCTGACCCGCCCCCCCTCGCACCACCGCACCGCCTGCCCCGCTCGCGCTTGACCCGTCGCACGCCCGCCTCCCGGGGGCCGCGGCCGAGGAGAACGACATGAACGCATCCGAAGTCCGGCCGGTGCCACCGGCCGAGTCGGAGCCGCAGACCTCCGGCCCGGCCGCCGCCGGCCGGGGCGCCCTGTGGCGCCTGATGCCCATGCTCACGGTGGCCAACGCCGCCATGTACATGGTCTACATGGGCATCGGCGCGGTGCTCCTGCCCGTCCAGGTCGAACTGGTCGACCCGGCGGACAAGGTCGCCAACTTCGGTCTCGTCTCCGGTGTCGCCGCGATCTTCGCCACGCTGTTCAACCCCCTGGCGGGTCTGCTCTCCGACCGCTCCGGACGGCGCAACCCGTGGATCCTGGGCGGCGGTCTGGCGGCCCTCGGCGCGCTCGCGCTCCTCGGCGCCGCCCGCACGGTCCTCCTCGTCACCATCGCCTGGTGCCTCGTCCAGGCGATGATGAACATCTACCAGGCCGCCCTCACCGCCGTCGTCCCCGACCGCGTCCCCGTCGAACGACGCGGCCTGGCCTCGGCGATGGTCGGCATCGGCACCCCCATCGGCTCTGCCGTCGGCATCTCCACCGCCGCGCTGTTCGTGCCCTCCGACATCCCCCTCGGCCACCTCGTCTTCGGCGCGGTGATCGCCGGCGCGGCCGTCCTCTTCACCGCCGTCGTACGCGAGCGCAAGCGGCCGGCGGGCGAACCGGTGCCGCTGAGAAGGCAGTTGGCCGCCTTCGCGGACACCATGAAGTCGGCCGACTTCCGCTGGGTCTTCATCGGCCGCTTTCTGATGATGCTCGGCTTCTTCTCCGTCTCCCTCTTCCAGATGTACATCCTCCAGGACCACATCGCCCTCCCCGAGGGACTCGATCCCACCGAGGCCGTCGCCTTCATCGCCCCGATCGACGCCGGCGTCACCCTGCTCGCCACCGTCCTCGGCGGACTGCTCTCCGACCGCATCGGCCGCCGCAAGCCCCTGGTCGGCATCTCCTGCGCCCTCTCCGGCCTCGCGATGGTCGTCCCGGTCGTCAAGCCCGACTGGACCGGCATGCTGGTCTTCACCGTCATCGCGGGCCTCGCCTTCGGCTGCTACATGGCCGTGGACACCGCCCTCGTCACCCTGGTCCTGCCCAGCGCCGACGACGCGGCCCGCGACATGGGCGTCCTCAACGTCGCCAACGCCGGCCCGCAGATCCTCGCCCCGTTCCTGGCCGCGACGCTCGTCGGCGCGATCGGCTACGACGGGCTGTACCTCACGGCCGCCCTGATCACCCTGGTCGGCGCGGCGGCGGTCGTCCCGATCAAGTCGGTGCGCTGAGCGGTACGTCCGCACGGCACCACCCCCGGACTCGCGGCCGTCCCGGAGCCGCGACGCCGGGCGGCGCGACCTGACCGAGCGCCGCCCGGCACCCCTCCCCACCGAAGGGACCACGCCCATGTCGTCGAAGACGTCGACCACGCGAAGAATCGGACTCGCGGCCCTGGGGGCCGCGCTGCTCGCCGCGACGGGAGTGACCGCGTACGCCACCACGCCCGAGAAGGCCGCCCCGCTCCCGCTGGCCGGGATGCGGATCCTGATCTCCGACGACGACTCGATGCAGGCGGCGAAGGCGAGCAACTCCGACGGCCTCGGCCTGTACGAGCTCCGCCGCGCGATGTGCGCCGCCGGGGCCGACGTCGTCGTCATGGCGCCCTGGCAGGTCCAGTCCGGCAAGGGCACCGCCGTCACCAACGGCGGCGTGCTCACCGCCCAGCGCCGCACCGCCCTGCCCGCCGGCTACGAGGACGACTGCGCCCAGGCCCCCTCCGGGGGAGCCGTCTACGGCGTCTGCCTCGCCGACGGCTCCTGCACGAAGGACTCCCCGTCCGCCACCCCCGCCGACACCGTCAAGCTCGCCCTCCGCGCCGGCCTGAAGGCCAAGGCCGGCTGGACCGGGGCCCCCGACCTCGTCCTCACCGGCATCAACTCGGGACCCAACGTCTCCGCCCAGGTCAACGACTCCGGGACGGTGGGCGCCGCCGTCGCCGCGATCGACCAGCACGTCCCCGCGATCGCCTTCTCGTCCGCCGGCGACGAGACGAACACGTTCTTCCCGCGCGTCAACTACCGCGCCAACGCCGAGTTCGGCGCCCGCTTCGTCGCGGGCCTCCGGCAACGCGGGCTGCTCACACCCGACTTCGCCCTCAAGGTCGACTACCCCGACGTCAGCACGGGCACCCCCGCCGGCCCGCCCCTCTGGACACGCGTCGGCCACGGACAGGTCGTCTGGCACGCCTACGAGCAGACCGGCGAGAACTCCTTCGCGATCGGCCTCGGCCTCTGCGAGGAGAAGCCGGGCGATCCGTGCACCGAGACGGTGAAGGACGCCGACTCCACCGCCCTGTTCCGCGACGGCCGGATCGCCGTGGCACCGGTGACCGCCGACCGCACCTACGGCGTGCGGGAACCGCACCCCGAGACGCTGCGGAAGATCCGCGCGTACGTCGAACGCGACGCCCCTCGCCGCTGACGCTTCGGGACCCCGCCTCGGCGGAGGGGAGCCCGGCCTGGTCGACTACTCCCATGCGCCGAACCCGCCTCGCCCTTCCCGCCGCCCTCACCGGCCTCCTGCTCCTCACCGCCTGCGGTGCCGAGTCCCGGGGAGCCGCCGGGGGCGGCGGCGCCACCGCGACGACGGGCTGCGGGAAGGGGGACCGCGTCTCCGCCGCTCCGGGCGATGACGGCGTCACCGTCCTCGCCACGGGCACCGGTCCCCGCCCCTGCGCCGCGTACTCCCTCACCAGCCGGGAGACCGAACCCTTCACCTACACCGTCACCCTCCAGTTCCTCTCGGAGGCGGGGCAGGCGCTCACCAGCGTCGAGGACACGGCCCCGGCCGTCGCCCCCGGGGCGACCGTCCGGCGCACCGTCACCGCGGACGACCTCCCGCCCGGTGCGTCCGGGACCGCGCGCGTGAAGGTCGTGAAGGTGCGGAGCGTCCCGACGTCCGAGGCACCGTCCGAGGGCGGCGTCTGCCCGCCCTCGGGTGTGCGCGTGTACGCCGACCAGGGCGACGCCGCCATGGGCCTGCGCGTCGTCGGCCTCCACCTGGAGAACTGCGGCACCGGCACGTACCGGCTCCAGGGCCACCCCCGCGTCGAACTCCGGGACGAGGACCACGAGCCCGTCGAAGGCGTGACGGTGCTCAAGGGCGGCGAGGCCGTCGCCACGGGCACCGGAGCCGACGGCCCTGCCCTGCCGCTCGCGCTCGAGCCCGGCGAGCGGGCGTACGCCGGGCTCGTCTGGCGCAACACCGTCGAGGCCGGCATGCCGGTGAACGCCCCCTACGCGCGCGTGTGGGCGAAGCCCGGCGCCGCCCCGGTGACCGTGACCCCCGAGCTCGACCTCGGCACCACGGGCAGGCTCGGCGTCGGTCCCTGGAAGAAGGAGGACGACCGCTGAGCCCGCCGCACCCCGTCAGGCGTACGTGAACACCCCGGCCATCCGGGTGTCCGGGTTGCTGCTCATCCCGACGATCGCGCCGCCGTCGGCACGGTTCACGCGCGCGTGCGCGCCCGCGTAGCCGTCGTCGGTGAGGAAGAAGCCGAGCGCCGCGATCCAGTCCTCCACGGTCCCGGTCGCCGGGTCGTACACGGGCTCGGGACGCGGCACGACCCGCTCCTGCGCCACATAGCCGCCGCGCTCGACCGCGAGGTCCAGGGCCTTGGACCACTCGGCGTCGGTGCACTCCCAGCCGACGAAGGTGTCCAGACCGCCGTACCCGGCCCCGGGCTTGAGGATCAGCCGTTCCCGCCGCTCCCGGCAGAGCTCGACCAGCTCGACCAGCTCGGACGGCTGTACCGGCTCGCCGGGACCGGAGGCGCGCAGCGCCCGGCTCCACGGCAGCACCCGGTCGACCAGGGCCCGCTCGCCGGCGTCGAAGGCCCCGGCCGACCGCGGGTCGGACAGGAGGGCGAGCGCGCTCTTGTGGGAGTAGAGGCCGCTCTCCAGCGAGGTGAACAACACGGTCCTGCCCGCCTCGTGGGCGCGGAAGAACGGCTCCGCCACCGCCGGCCCCTCCGGATCGTCGAGCAGCTGGCTCGCCGCGAAGTTCCGGAGCACCAGGTCGAGCGGAGTGCCGTCCAGGGTGAGTTTTCCGTCGGCACGCGCGCGTACGTCGCCGATCTCGCCGATCCGCAGGTCGAGGCCCTGCTCGGCCATCGCCTCCTGGGTGGCGCGCATCAGCCGGCCGTACGGGCCGACGCCTCCGCGCCCCTCGATGAGGCCGATGACCGGTTCGGAGGAGCCGGACAGGGCGGGGCGGGCGCGGTCGCGCAGGACGGCGGCCGTCCGCGCGGCGATGTCCACGTGGCCGAGGCCGTGCTCGCGCGCGAAGGCGGCGAACTCGGGGACCCGCAGCAGCGCCTGGTCGAAGACGTCCATGTCGAGGCCGCCGACCTCGCTGCCGAGGTTGAACTCCAGGAGCTTGAACGCCGTGCCGTCGTGGTACGCGTCGGCACGACCCAGCTTGGCGGGGACGCCGGACCCGGCCCGGCGGAGCAGCGCCACCAGCGCCGGTTCGAGCCCGATCGCCGCCGCGTACCGCTCGACGTCCCCGTCGAAGAGCCGCTCCGGCAGCGAGAGCAGGAGGCCGAACAGTCCCTCCAGGTCCCGCGCGAACGCGGCCGTCTCCGAGGCGGGGACGAACCAGGGCCGGGGCAGCAGGTGCGGGCGCCACGCCTCCTCGAAGGCCGGAGGCAGCTCGGCCCGCGCGACGGCCGTCGCCAGGCCGCCGTCCCCGCGCAGGCACTCGTCCGTGTATATCCGGCTCAGTTCGGTCATCGGTGTCGCTCGCCTCTCGTCGAAGAGATCGGGTCCGTGCTCCGAGCGGCGAGCAGGGTACCTCAGTAGCCGACGCGCACCTCCGTGACCGCGTGACGGTCCGTCAAACCGCCGGTGCCACCGGAGAATCCGACCAGGACGTTGTTGGGGAGCGTCAGCGCCACGTCGATGACCTGGGTGCCGTCGACCAGGACGACGAGGCGGCCGGCGCCGGTGACGTTCACGTCGATCACATGGCTGCCCGTACGCAGCGCGGGCACGGCCGTCGAGGTGGCCGCGTACTGGAGGGTGGTGCCCGAGCCGCCGGTCGCGACGCCCACGAAGTTCGACGACGGCTCCCCGGCGTTGCGGTACGTGTCCAGGGTGACCGCCACGCCGGGCAGGCCGGCGAAGCCCAGGCCGCCGCCCCCGCCGCCGAGGGCGGTGGGCGTCGCACGGGACGCGTCGAGGAGCATGAGCGCGAGCCCGTCGGCGCCGGTGCCGCCCGAGAGGGTGGCGGTGAAGCGGGCCCGCAGCCGCGCGGACGGCACCGCGGTGGCCTGGACCGCCGAGCCCTTCAGATAGGCCTGGGCCGGGGTCAGGACGAGCGTGGTGCCCGAGAGGGCCGCGCTGCCGTTGTACGTCCAGCCGTTGGGGCCCGGCGGCGGCACGGCGTACGAGGAGGCGGTGATCGTCGCGCCCCGCACGGCGTGGATGTCGGTGATGCTGCCCGTCCCGCCGGTGAAGGCGAGCAGGGCGGTCGGGGTGAGCGAGGCGACCGTCGTCCGCAGCCGCTGGGTGCCGTCCACGGAGACCGTGACCGTCTTGCCAGCGACCGAGACGGCGACCGTGTGCGTGCCCGACCGCAGGTTCGGCACGTTCGTCGTCGTCGACGCGTACGTGAGGGCCGAGCCGCTGCCCCCGGTGGCGATGCCGACGAAGTTGGCGGACGGATCACCCGCGTTCTTGAACGTGTCGAAGGCGACGGCCACGCCCGGGAGGCCGGTGTACCCGAGGCCGCCGCCGACCCCGCCGAGCGCGGACGGCGTGGTCCGCGCCGGGTCGAGCAGCGAGAACGTCATGCCGTCGGCGCCGGTGCCGCCGCCGATCACCGTGGTGAACGAGGCCTTGAGACCGTCCGTCAGGACGGGCACGGGCCAGACCGCGGAACCGCGCTGCGAGGCGCTCGCCTGGGTCACCTGGAGGTCGTTGCCGGAGATCCGCGCGGAGCCGTTCAGCTTCCAGCCGCCCGCGCCGGGCGTGGGGACGGTGACCGTGGTCCCGGCGACACCCGAGCCGGTCAGGGCCTCGTTGTGGGAACCGCTCCCGTCGTCGGAGGTCAGCTCGTACGCGGCCGTCACCGCGCCGATGGACGTGGGGGAGAAGGTGACGGCCTGGTGGACCACGTCGTCCGGGCCGAGGACCTGGCCCTCGCTGATCGGATTCGTGACCTGGAAGGGGGCCGCCGGAGGCTTCGCCTTGGTGATGGTGAGAGGGATGTTGCCGGTGTTGCTGATGTCGAAGGTCTTCGTCACGGACTCGCCGACCTTCACCTGGCCGAAGGCCGTCGAGGTCGGGGTGATCGTGAGCTGCGCCTCACCCGTCACGGCGGTGCCGCTCAGAGCCACGGACACCGTGCCGTTCGTGCTGCCGACGGCGAGCGTCCCGGTGTCCTGGGCGGCTGCCGTCGGCGCGTACGCCACCTGCACGGTGACGGACTGCCGCGGCGGGACGACCGTGCCGGCGGCCGGCGGGTCGGACACGGTGAAGGGGCTGGACGGCAGGGAGACCGAGGAGATCGTCTCGTCGGCCGTCCCCGTGTTCGTGAACGTCACGCCGAGCGTCTTCCGCGTCGTCGTGGCCACCGTCCCGAAGTCGAGGGCCGCCGGGGTCGCGAGGAGGCCCGGCCGGGTCCCGTACCCGGTGAGACCGAGCGCGCTGTCGCCGAGATCGGTGGCGAAGGTCAGGGACGAGGTGTCGGGCCCCGGCGAGGTCGGCGAGAACGACACCTGGACCGTATGGGTGTCGCCCGTCCGCAGCGTACGGGGCAGCCCCGCCGACGACGCCGAGAACGCGCTGCCCGCCGGCGTGCTCACCCCCGTGATCGTCACGTCCCGCGTCGCCGTGACGGTGGCCGTCGCCGTCCCCGTCGACCCGACCGCGACCTCGCCGGCGTCCACCGGAGCACCCGTCAGAGCGGCGTTGGCGGGACGGCCGAAGGCCATCACCTTCCCGTCCCGCGTCCCCACGTACACCCGACCGCCATCGGTGGCCGGCACCGAGAACTTCGAGGCCGTGCCGATCGGTGCCGACCAGCGCAGCCGCATCGCCCCGCTCACGGGCACCGCGTCGTACGCGCGCAGCTGCCCGTTGGCACCGTTGGCCCCGTCCGACGCGACGGCCCACACCAGCGCCGTACCCGGATTCGTCCCCGTGGACGTCACCACGGGAGAACCCGAGGTGTAGCCGAACGTCTGGGTGCTGCTGCCCGTGTTGGTGAGCCCGGGCAGCCCCGAGCCGGTGAGCCCGTACGCGAACGCCCGCAGCGGCCCCCGGCTGCCGATCGTGTACACGTAACCGCCCTGCCCGCCGTACACCGCGGGATGCCCCCAGACGCCCTCGTACGGACCGAAGGTGCCCAGCACCTTGTCCGTGCCGCCGGGGCCCTGGCTCCGGCCGCCGAGGTCGTCCCGGTCGAGCAGGAACAGCCGTCCGTCCTTGCCGATCTGGACGAGGAGCCGCGGATACCGGCTGGTCCCGAAGAGCGGCTCGGGGAGCGCGACCGGGCCGCCCGAGCCGAGGTCGGTGTCGTTCTGGTCGAGCACCGGCGCGTCGGACGGGCTGAAGAAGTCCTGCGCCGACATCGTGCCGTCGCTGTTCACCCCGAGCCGGACCACCGACTCCGCGAGCTGCCCCGGCGGCTGGTTGCCGGGGCCGGGCGCGGGGGAGACCCCGTTGCCCGTCGAGAACACGATCCGGCCGGGACCGTCGGAGACCAGACCGCCCCCGCTCATCCAGATCCCCGCCATGCCGTTGGCGGAGGAGTCCTCGGTGGCCCAGAGCGTCGTCTTCCGGGTCGACGTGTTCACACCCATGACGTAGCCCACGTACGGGCCGCGGTCGCAGTGCGAGGCGAACGCCGCGTACACCGAACCGCCCATCAGGAGCAGCCCCGGCCGCTGCGCCGCGGTGTACGGGTTGAACGCCCGGCCCGGATCGTTCACCGGCGCGCCCGCCACCTTCACGGGCCAGCCGGCGCGCTCGGCGCCCGTCGCCGGGTCGAGCGCGTGCACGTACCAGTTGGGATGCTGGGCGTCGGCGCCGTCGTTCACCTTGGCCGTGAGGTACACGGCGTTGCTCGCCGGGTCGTACACCGGCGTCGAGGTGACCCCGATGTTCGGCACCAGGTCACCGCAGTTGATGGTGGCGGCGGGCCAGGGGGCGCCGAAGTCCTTCGTCCAGCCGATCGCGCCGGTGGCGGCGTCGATCCCGTACACCTTGTTGTTCTCGGTGGCCGCGACCAGGGTGCGCCCCACGACCAGCGGCTGCGCGTAGACCTGGCCGTCGACGCTCGTGGAGAACTGCAGGCCGAAGTCCGAACTGGACACCTGGTCGGGCGCGAGCCCCGGCTCGTCCCGGTCCCAGCCGGTGCGCAGATCGTCCTGGGAGATCGTCGTCTGGTCCGCGGAGGGCGCCAGGGGGAGCGCGGCGGCGACGGCGGCGTCCGGTGGCCCGGGATCGGCGGGGACCGCGGTCCCCGCGGCCGTCCCCCCGAGGAGGCCCACCGTGAGCGACATCGTCATCAGTCGGGCGATCGCCCTGCGTCGGCCGGCCATCTCTCCCCCTTCAGGTGGGCGCACGAGGACGAAGACCGGGACGCTCCGCCGGCCTCATCGTGAACCGGCCGTCTCGCGCGAACGCCATGATGTCCGGTTCCGCCGCGCAGGTCCACCCGATCGGAGGGCGGCCCGAACGGTCTCCCGACGGTCCGTCACGTCCGGGGGCGTTAGCGGAACGTGAGCGAGACGTGAGCGGCGCTCGGCAAGGTGGTGCGTGTCGGCAGGCCAGGGAGGCGTGACCACCCGCCCGGGAGTCCTGCCGACGCGTTCCGAGGCACAGACCGGAACGCGCAGCACCGAGGCGGGCGCCGTTGCGGCCGTCGTCCTGACGGGAGCCGTCGTGGGGGTGGCACCGGCCGGGACACGTCCGGGCCGCCGGGGAGGCGGCCGTCCGAACCGGCCCTGACCGGTCGGGGCACGGGACGGGCCGTGGGGGCCCGCCCAGCGCCCCGGCGGGCCAGGGCCCCTCGGCGTCCCCGGGCCAGGACGACCTCCCTGGTGCCAGGACCACCCAGAACGACGACCACCCCACCTCCAGGAGGCATCATGCGACGACGTACCTTCCTCAAGGGCTCGCTGCTGGGCGCGGCGGCCGCCGCGGTCCCGCTCGACACCCTGCTCGCCACCGGCGCCTCGGCGGCCGAACCGGCGCCGGTCACCTCGCTGAGCGCGCTGCAGAGCGCGATCGACCGGGCGGTCCCCGGCGACCGGATCGTCGTCGCCGACGGCACGTACACCGTCCCCTCGGGCGGCGCCATCGACGTCTCGGGGCGCAGCGGCATCACGATCGTCTCGCAGACCCGCGGCGGCGCCGTCCTCCAGGGCGAGCGCAGCTTCGTCCTCGACGGCGCGAGCGCGGTCACCATCAGCGGATTCGCCCTCCGGCAGAGCGGCACCCTGGAGATCCCGGCCGGCACCACGGGCATCCGGCTGACCCGTAACGACATCCGGTTCGCGGACGTGGACGGCCTCGACTGGGTCCTCGTGGAGGGCGACGACGCCAAGATCGACCGGAACCACTTCCACGACCGCACCACCCAGGGCATCTTCCTCGTCGTCGACGGCCCCGGCACGACCGCCATCGCCCAGCGCCTCCACGTCTTCAAGAACCACTTCTCCGACCACCGTTACGCGGGCGCCAACGGCGGCGAGTCGATCCGGCTCGGCGTCAGCAGCCGCGCCCTGTCCGACGCCGACGCGACCGTGGAGTACAACCTCTTCGAGCGGTGCGACGGAGACCCCGAGGCCATCTCGGTGAAGTCCTCCGGCAACACCATCCGGTACAACACGGTCCGCGACAGCCAGGGCGGCATCGTGCTCCGCCACGGCAACGGCTCCACCGTCGACGGCAACTGGCTGCTCGGCGGCAAGGAGGGCATCCGCCTCTACGGCAACGACCACCTCGTCGTCAACAACCACCTCGCCGGCCTCACCGGCCGCGCCCTGGTGATCGGCAGCGGCACCACGCGTGACCACCACGAGGGCGAGACCACCGAGGAGCGGCGCGGCAACGACGCCTGCGACCGCGCGGTGATCGTGCACAACACCCTGCGCGCCAACAAGAGTTCCCTCTCCGGCGAGACCCGCGCCTACGAGCCGCGTGACGTGGTCGTGGCCGACAACCTCCTCGTCGGGGACAGCGGCAGCCTCGTCGCGATGGGGGCGACCACCGGCTTCACCTGGCAGAGCAACATCCTGTGGGGCGCGGCCTCCAACGGCACGATCCCCGCAGGCGGTTACACCCGCGTCGACCCGCGCCTCGTGCCCTCGTCCGACGGAATCCTCCGCCTCGCGGCCGACAGCCCCGCGATCGGCGCCGCGACGCTCACCACGACCCCGGTCCCCGAGGACATCGACGGCCACGTCCGCGGCACGGCCCGGGACATCGGCGCCGACGAGTACTCGACCCTGCCCCCGGTCCGCCGCCCCCTCACCCCCACGGACGTGGGCCCGAACGCCTCCTGACCCCTAGGGCCTGTCCGGCTGTATTGATCACGAGCGTTGTTGACACGGCCGTGGTCTTGAACATGGCGAAGACCTCCGGTGTGGTGGGAGCCGTCTAGGAACTCACCGCCCGGAGGTCTTCGTGGCCCACCGTAATGCCCGGCTGACCGGCTTCGGTAGGAGACTGCTGGTCGAACGCGTCTGCGACCTGCGACGGAGCCGCAAGCTCGGCCCGGCCCGGATCGGCCCGATCCTGGGCCTGCCCGCCTCCACCGTGCACCGGATCCTGACCCGCCACCGGCTCAACCGGCTCGCCTGGCCGGACCGGCCGACCGGCACGGTGATCCGCCGCTACGAACGCGACCGTCCCGGCGAGCTGATCCACGTGGACGTGAAGAAGCTCGGCCGGATCCCCGACGGCGGCGGCCACAGGACCCTGGGCCGCCAGGCCGGCCGGGCCACCCGCAGCAACATGGGCTTCGACTACATCCACTCCGCCGTCGACGACCACTCCCGTCCGGCCTACAGCGAGATCCACGGCGACGAGAAGGTCGCGACCTGCGCGGGCTTCCTGATCCGCGCGGCCGCGTTCTTCCACTCCCAGGGCATCGACCGGATCGAGCGGGTCTTGACCGACAACGCCTGGGCCTACCGCAAGGGCCTGGCCTGGAAGGCCGCCCTGGCCGGCCTCGGCGCCACGGGCAAACTCACCCGCGCCTACCGGCCGCAGACCAACGGCAAGGTCGAACGCTTCACCCGCGTCAACAACGCTGCAGGTCAATACACCTAGCGCGTCGCGGCGAGGGCGAGGGAGCCGGTCGCCAGGGCCAGGAACACGGCCGGGAAGGCGATGTTGTGGAGGACGCGGGTCCGGACGTGCACCGCGACCGCGCCGAGGAAGAACAGGACCAGTCCGACGGCGGCCGCGAGGCCGATGGGACGGGCGCCCAGGAGGCCGAGCAGAAGCCCTGCGGCGCCCGCGGCCTTCAAGGCCGCGAGCCAGGGGATCCAGCGTTCGGGCACGCCCACCTCGGCCGAGTTGGCGAGGACGAAGCGGGCCCGGGCGAAGTCCGCGGCGGCGATGCCGGCGTTGGCGGCGGCGGTGAGGAGGGTGACCGAGGCGTAGGTGAGGGACATGTCCTCAAGGCTCCCCACGCGCGGTCTTGGCGTCCAATGCCGGCATCCATAACCTGGCGGCATGGATGTGGACACCCGGCTCCTGCGGTACTTCGTCGCCGTCGCGGAGGAAGGCAGCCTCACGCGCGCGGCGGAGCGGCTGTACGTCTCGCAGCCCGCGCTGACCAAGCAGATCAAGCACCTGGAGGCGCAGCTCGGCGCCCGGCTCTTCACCCGCTCCAAGGCCGGGATGACCCTCACCGAACCCGGCCGGGTGCTCGCGGAGCGGGCGCCCCGGCTGCTTGCGGACCTGGGCCGTGCGCTCCAGGAGGTGAAGGCAGCCGTGGGCCGGGAGGAACGGGTCCTGCGCGTGGGCTACCTGGCGAGCGCGGCCAACGAGTCCACCCGTCCCATCGTCGAGGAGTTCACGCGCCGCAGACCCGACTGGCGGGTGGCGATGCGGCAGGCGGCCTGGTCCGACCCCACGGCCGGACTCGCCGCCGGGGACGTCGACGTCGCCCTCGTACGGCTGCCCTTCCCCGGCCAGGAGCACCTGCGGGTGGACGTCCTGCTGACCGAACCCCGCTGGGTCGCGCTCCCCGCCGACCACCGGCTCGCCGGCCGCGAGACGATCGCGTTCGAGGAGCTCCTGGACGAGCCGTTCGTCGCCGCCCCGGCCGAGACGGGCGCCTGGCGGGACTTCTGGCTCGCCGCCGACGCGCGCGGCGGCCGGCCCGCCCGCATCGGGGCCGTCGTCGACCAGCCCGACGACTGGCTCAGCGCGATCGACCAGGGCCAGGGCGTCGCCCTCGCCCCGGAGTCGGCCGCCCGCTTCTACGCCCGCCCGGGCGTCGTCTACCGACCCGTCACCGGCATCGGACCGACCCGCGTCGGCGTCGCCCGCACCCCCGCCGCCGACACGGACCCGGTCGTACGGGACTTCGTCCGCTGCTGCACGCACATCCGGGACGCGGACACGGGTCAGTCCCACACCTGGTAGTAGTCGCTGGACCAGTTCGCGGGGACGGTGAAGCCGAAGTCGTACAGCTCTCCCGAGCAGCCGGAGCGCGCGTAGCCGGTGACGGCGACGGTTCCCTTCCACCACCAACCGGACAGGTAGTTGTCGGTCGCGGGGGTGTCGAAGCAGTGGCTGACCGGCTGACCGTCCTGGTTGTGGCCCGAGATCAGGACCGAGTAGGTGTCACCGCGGTCGTCGCTGAAGAGGATCTGCTGGCCGTCGGTGCCCGCGGAGGCGGGTGAGGCCGCGAAGGCGAGGGCGGCCAGGGCCCCCGCCACGGAGAGGGCGGAACGGATCTTTGACATGGCGGCGATCGTGGCAGGCCGCGGACACGGAGGCGCCGCTTCCGAGCCGTCCGAGCATCCCCGGGACGTCCCGGGACGCCACAACACCCGCCGCCCAGGGCGTTGTCAGTGGCCCGTGCGACGATCCAAGGCATGATCGTCTCGCTGGATGCCCTGCTGCCCGCCACCGGTACGCACGTGTCGACCACCTACGCCGACTGGGTCGCCGCCCACGACCCGGCCGCGGTCGAGGCCGCGCGTGCGCTGGTCCAGGACATGGGGGCCGAGATCAACCGGTCCTGGACGAAGCCCGGTGCCGTCGTCGACGCGATGGCGCGGCGGGCGCGGCAGCTGCCGCCGGAGCACCTGCCCTGGTTCTGGGACACGGTGGGGCACCGCCTGATCGGTTACGGAAGCAGGCCGGGCGGGCGGGCCTACGTGGCGGCGCGAGCGGCCGAGGACCAGCACGGACTGCCGGTCGATCCCGCCTACCGCCGGGCCAACGGGCTGCTGTTCGCCAAGGGCGGGGCCATGCCCGCCAAGGAGTTCGGCGCCCACCAGCGGTTCCTCGCGGAGACGCTGGAGCCCGCCGCGGCGCACACCGCCCTGGAGGCGTTCCTCACCGCGTGGGCGGCCTCGCCCGCCGACCTCCCGGCGGACCTCGTGCGTCGCGTACGGGCCTCCGCCAAGACGGCAGGACTCGGGGACGCGGAGGTCGCCCGGCTCGTCGGCGCGATCCTGTCCGCCACCCGGAAGAAGTCCGTGCCGGACGCCCTCCTGACGGCGGCCGCACCCCTCCTGACGGCCCATCCGCCGACGGACGCGAGCGCCGCCGGCCTGGTGGAGGTCTTCCCCGGCGGGGTCACCGACGGCGGCGCGTGGCTGCGGCTGCTCATCGGCTGCGGCGCGACCGCCGCGATGGAGGCCGGCCGGGTCGTACCGGAGGGCGGGCTGCACGTCTGGCTGGGCGGGTTCGTCCGCATGTACCAGTACGCCCTGCAGGCCGGCGGCGGAGTCGCGCGCCAGCCGCTCCCCGCGGAACTCCTCGACCTCATCGGCCGGTTGGGGCCGCGCCTGCGGGCCGAGGGCGCGCCGGTCACCCTGCACACCACCCGCCACCACTACCAGGGCTTCGACGCCGACGTCCTCGACGCCTGCCTGGCCGCCGGGGTCGCGGTCGCCGACCCGGGCCCGGACGTCCGGATGCGCTTCTGGGGCGAGAAGTCCCGCCGCGACCTCGCCGCGCTCGCCGCCGACCCCGTGTTCGGCCCCCGCCTGGAGGGCACCGTGCACGCGGACCTGCTGCCGAGCTGGCCCAGGTCGCGCGGCCGGCAGCCCGGATCGGCGGTGACGCTGCTCCCCGGCAACGAAGGCATCGCCCACGAGGTCGCCGGACGGGTCGGCAGGCTCGTCGACATCGTCGGGGGCGGCGGCATGGCCGGCGCCGAGGAGTCCGTGGCCGAGCTGGAGACCCTCCTCGACCGCCCGACCGTGACGGCGCTCGGCGGGATCGCCGACGCCCTCGGCGCGACGAGCGCGGCGGGCGCCCTGCGCCGCTCGCTCGCGGCCGGCCTCCCGGAGGAACTGGTCTGGCCCGCCCTGGAGTCGGTGTACGAGGAGTTCGCAGCGGAAGCGGGAGCGGAAGGAGAAGCCGAAGCGGAAGCCGAGACCGATGCCGAGGACGGTTCCGACGACACCGTCCCCGTCCCGGGCGTGACCGGCGTCGCCGGGGTGACCTGCACCTGGCCGGTGCTCACCGTGTTCGGGCGCGACCGGGCGGTCGCCGTCGACCCGGACGGGGTCCGGGGCTCCTGCCGGTTCACGGTGCCGGAGGACGCGACCATGTACGCCGTCCACTACGCCGGCGGATCCTTCCTCGTCAGCTGGACCGTCAAGCCCGACCCCTACTTCTGCGACACCGCCCACTGGGCGGACCGGCCGGACGAGCCGTTCACCCCGGACGAGCCGGGCGGTCTCGTGCCGTTCGGCGGGAAGCTGGACGGGGCCTACGGCTTCCAGTTCGAGACCGCCGACGGCGGAGGACGGCACGGCGGTCTGCGCGCGCTCCGCCCCGGCGACACGGAGGGCATCGACGGGAACGAGCTGCAGCTCGGCGACGGCACCCGGATCTGGACCAACGGCGTGTACCGGCGTCGCCCCTGGGAGCTGGTGGACCCGGTCACCGGAGAGCCGCGGGGCGGCGCCGACGTGCCCGACTTCCCCGGCCGCCCCGTGAGCGCGGACCCGGCGACGGAACCCTCCGAGGAGGGCATGGCCCTGGCCGTGGAGGCCCTCCACCTCGCACCGCTGCCCGCCGGACTGGCCGACTCCCCGCTCGGCAGCAGGGACGGACTCGTCGGGACCCGGATCCTGTTCCGCACCCCCCACCGCGACCCCGCGGCCGACGAGTACCTGGTGCAGAGCATCGACGGGCGCACGGCCCGGTTCTCCATCGACCGCCAGGGGCAGAAGCCCTGGGCCCTGTGGGCGCCGCCGGAGGGCGCCGCGGAGGACGTCGTCCTCGCCGACGCCGAGACACGCACGGGCGTCCGCGCGTACGCCGCGGACGGCGTCCTGCTGTGGGAGCTGGACGGACACCACTCGCCCCGGCACCCCCGCGTGCAGCCGCCCCGGCGGGTCACCCCCTCCAACGGCGTGGCCCTGCCCCCGGCCTTCTGGTACCTGCTCCGGACCAGGGACGCCGCCGGGTCGCGGGCGCTGCGGGCCGTGGGCCGGGAGACGGCGGACGCACTCCTCAAGGCTGCGTCCGGCGGCACGACGGCGCTCCGCGAGGCCGTGGCACGGGAACTGCCCGACGTCACCGCCCCCGTCCTCGCCGAGGCCGTCGCCGCGGTGGCCGAGCGGGCCGTCCGGGTCGAGGAGCGCCGGCGCGCCCTGCACCGGCGGGTCGCCCTCCTCGCCGAGGCGCCGCCCGTGCGGCTCCGCCGGTCCGCCCCGGACACCGAGCTCGTCCCCGCCCTGCGCGGCCTCGTCGAGAACGGTGAGCCCGACGCCTGGCGGCGGACCCCCGACGTGGCCCTGCCGGCGACGCTGACCGCGCTCGCCGCCGACGGCGCCTTCCTGGCCGGGACGATCGTCGAGGAGGTGCGCCGGCTCTCGCCGCCCGCCCCGCCGCACGACTGGTCGCAGCTCCTCGGCTCGATCGACGCCGTCGCCTGGCGGGCGGTGGTGGCGCCGACCCCCGACACCGAACGGGCCGCGCTCCTCGCGCTCCTGGACACCTGGGCCGACCAGCCGTTCGCCCGCGCGGGCAGCCGCTGGTGGGCGGGGCGGACGTCCGTCCCCGCGCTCGTGGACCTCCTGCGCGCGGGCGGCACGGCCGTCGCGTCCGCGGCCGTACGGGACCGCGACGCGGAGCGCTGGTTCGTCGCGCCCGTCGCCGGGAACCCGCACACCGACCCGGTCCCGGACGTGGCCACCGAGGTACGGCACGTGCGCGTGGAGCGCGACGACGCCGAGCGGCTGCGCGCCCTCGTGGCCGCCGTCGACACCCACGGCCCGCTCGCCCTGCCGGAGTCCGCGGCCGCGCGCTTCGCCGAACTGACCGGCGTACGAAGGGCCGTGGCCCGGCTCGTCGTCGCCGGACTCGTCGGCCGGGACGGCCGGGACGAGGACCGTGCCCTCGTACGCAAGGCCCCCTACAGGGCGAGCGCGCTGACGGCGGAGACGTACGAACGGCTGCGCACCCGGCTCGGTGGCGCGGGCCGGAGGGCCGTCCTGGCCGCCGCGCTGCCCGACGACCCGGCCGAGCTGTGGCAGCCGGGCGGACTCGTCGCCGCCGTGGAACGGATGGCCGGGGCGTGGCGGGAGCTCCTCGGGGCCCGGCCCGCCGTGCACGACGAGACGGCCGACGCCCTGGAAGCCGACCTCGGCCTCGCCGACGTGTGGGCCCGGCGCCTCGCCGGCGGCTACGACGCCGCCGAGGACGCGACCGTGCCCGCGGCCGGCTGGGAACTGGAGGGGAACCCGCACGGCCTGGGCGTGGAGGTCAGGGCCGTGCCGCCGGCCGGCCCCGAGCTGCCCTACCGGACGCCCGTGGGGCTCCCGCTCACGGAGATCGCGAGCGCCCTCGTCTGGGCCTGGACGGACCGGCCCGTCGGCGACCCCGCCCTGGCCGGCGCAGCGGACCTGTACGAGCGGCTCCGCGCCGAACTCGACCGCCCGGAACTGCTCCTGGACCTCCCCGGCGGCCGCGTCAAGGACACGTCGGCGAGGATCGCCGAGCGGTTCGGGCCCGACCGACTCCCCGTGGCCGGACACCCGGAGGAGCGGCCCGATCGCGTCAGCGCCTACGACTCCGGACCCCTCGTGGTGTGCGCCCCCGGCGGAGCCTCCTTCCTCCGCCCCGCGGCCGTCACCGACCCGGAGACCTGGCGGGAGCTCCGCGGGATCACCGACCTCGGCGAGGAACTGGACCGTGTGGCACCGCTCCTCACCGGCGGCGGCCTCGACCGCATGATGCGCCGCGCCGGGTCCGGAGCCGTACCGCCCGGCGCGTACGAAGCCGACCCCCGTCAGTCCTGCCCGGAGCTCGTCGCCCGGGCGGCGGAGAAGCTCGGCGTGGGCGAGGACGCGGCCGCCCTCTACCTCCAGCTGGCGACCCTCGCCGCGCCCACCGACCGGAACGTGCGGCGGTGGAACGGCTGGTCGACCAAGCGGCACGCGGAGGTCCGGGCGGAACTCCTCGCCACCGGCGCGGTCCTGGAGGCCAAGCGCGCACGGGCCGGCCGGACCCTGTTCCTGCCCGGCGACTGGACCGAGCTCAAGGCCCCGCACCTTCCCCTGGAGACCGTGAAACTGACGACCCACCAGGTGCGACCGATGTGGGACAACCGGATCCGCTCCCCGTTCCTGCGGGTGCTGCCGACGGCACCCCTCCACGAGATGTTCGAGGAGGCCTGGGCTCGCGGCAGGTGACGGACGGCCGCCTCACCGGCCGGCCCACGCCCACGACGGCGCCCCGCCCACCGGGGCGGTGGACGGGGCGGCGTCGTCGGAGGAGCGGCCGGTCAGCCGGCGGCGGCCCCGGCGTGGATCTCCGGGCCGGCGGTGTCCGCCCGGGGCGCGAGCACCTTCTGCGCGAAGACGCCGAAGGCGATCCCGAACACCGCCCACAGCACGGCCTGGATGGCCAGGGAGGCGAGCCGGAAGTCCCAGAGCAGCCCGGCGGGGAAGCCCGCCGCGACCGAGTCCTCGTTGTCGGGCAGAACGGCGAAGGCGACCGCCGTGACGGCGACGAAGCCGGCGCCGGCCGCCAGGGTCGCGTTCCAGTTCCCCAGGCGCGGCGCGAGCCGGCGCCCGGCGATCAGGGCGGCGATCCCGAGCAGCACGCTGAGCAGGATCATCAGGAAGAACAGGGTGGTGCGCTTCCCGATGGTGTCCGGATTGCCGACGGCCGGAGGCGTCGCCGGGTACTTGAGGAACGGCACCAGATAGACGGTGGTGAACGCGGCGGCGGCGGTGAGCGCCGCCGTCGCCCGGGGGCTGAAGCGGCCGATGCGGCCCAGCGCGAACGAGAACGCCAGCGAGGCGATGCCGCCGAGCGCCACCCCGTAGACGAGGACGCCGGTGGCGAGGCCGAAGGTCGACTGGGTGGAGCGGCTGACCCCCTCCTCTTCCTCGGCGGCCGGCTCGGCGACGGCGCCGCCGTGGCCCGCGTGGGAGCCGTGGCCGGCCGGGGCTTCGGCGGCCGCCTTGGCCTCCTCCACGGCGATCGCGCCGTTCACGGGCGGCTCACCCACCGCGTAGGCCACGGCGAAGGCGAACAGCCCGGCGATCAGGCCCGCGAGCATGCCGCGGACCAGCAGGGATCGGACAGCTGAGGCGTGCATGTGCTGGGCGCCCCTCAGTGGCAGGGGAAGCCGAGCAGGTGGCGCCCGTCGTGCACCCACTCGTGCACGTCGGTGCCCGCGAAGACGGAGGTGGCGCCCTGCTCGGCGCCCACGAAGTAGAGCGCGATCAGCGCGAGGAGCCCGACGAAGAACGCCCAGGGCAGCACCGCGCGAACCGGCAGCGGAGCCGGTGCGGCGACGGACGGGGTGGAAACAGCAGCGGAGACGAGGGCCTCGGCCATGATGGAACCTCCTGCGGGAACTCGCGTCCCAGACGGTGGTGCAGGACGACGGTCCACGGGTCTGACTCCCCGTGACGTCCCAGGAGGACGCCGCGGCATACAGTGGCGCGACCGTGCCGGATTCTCACCGGACTTCCGTCTCGCCGTCGTCACGCTGTTCAAATGTCGCCTGACGGTACCGCGCGCGGGGGCCGCAGCCAAGGGCGTGAGGCCTGGATCACCCTCGTACGCCCCCGGGTAGAGTCCCGCGCACCGCACCCGCCACAACACGCTCCCGCGTCCCGCCCGTCGCAAAGGAACCCCGATGACCCTCCGGTTGACGCTGATCTCGCCCGCGACGAGCGAAGCGCTCCGCGAGGTCCGGTTCGACGACGACGGGCCGCTCGACCCGGCGGGCATCGCCCGCGCCCAGGCCGTCGCGTCCGCCGTCGACCCGTCCCCGCGCGCGTACGCCTCGCCGTCCCCGCGCTGCCGGGGTACGGCCGAGGCCCTCGGTCTGTGCGCGGAGCCCCTGGAGGAACTCGCCGGCTGCGCCATGGGCCGCTGGCGCGGACAGACACTGGAGGCCGTGGCCGCCGCCGAGGAGGCCGGGGTCTCCGCCTGGCTGTCCGACCCGGCGGCGGCCCCGCACGGCGGGGAGTCCCTGCGGGACCTGCGCATCCGGGTCGGCGCCTGGCTCGACGGCCTCACGGCCGGCTCCGGCCGCGTCACCGCCGTCGCCGAACCGGACGTGATCCGGGCCGCGATGGTCCACGCCCTCGCCGCACCGGACGTGACGGCCTGGCGCCTGGACGTCCGCCCCCTGACCGCCGTCCACCTCACCGGCCGCGCCGGCCGCTGGAACCTGCGCGCGGGAGAGGAACTCGTACAGGGGTAGAGGGCGTCAGGCCGGGCGCTTCCACTCCCGCAGCAGGAGGTAGCCGAGGTACGCCCCTCCGACGGCCATCGTGTACAGGCCGACCGGCAGGTTGTCGAAGAGCGGCAACTGCTGGGCGGTGAGGTCGGCGAGGACCAGGAGCAGGGCGCCGAGCAGCGTCGACATGACCAGGTGCGGGCCGCCGCCGCGGGTGACCCGCTTGGCGATCTGAGGCGCCGTCAGGGAGACGAAGGCGATCGGTCCGGCGACGCTCACGGCGCCGGCGGACAGGACGATCGACAGCGAGACCGCCGCGGTCGCCGTACGGGCGGGGCGGGCGCCCAGGCCGGTCGACAGGTCGTCGCCCATCTCGACGATGCTCAGGGGCCGCGCGAGGAGCGCCGCGAGCGGCAGGCACACGAGCAGCACCAGCCAGATCGTCGTCGCGTCCTCCCACGAGCGGGCGGCGAGGCTTCCGTTGATGTACGCGGTCAGCGCGCTCGCCTTGTCCCGCTCGACGGCGTAGACCACGTACTGGGTGAGGGCGGTGGACATCGCCGCCACACCGATGCCGGCCACGACGAGCCGCCCGGGGTTGCGGAATCCCGACCCCGTGGAGAAGTAGACGACCGCCATGGCGATCACGGCACCGAGCAGCGCGCCGACGGGCACCGGCACGACGTCCGGGAAGAACAGCGCGGCGGCCGCCGCGCCCGCCCCGGAACCCGCGCCGAGGCCGATGACGTCGGGGCTGCCCAGGGGGTTGCGGGTGACCGACTGGAAGAGGGCCCCGGACAGGCCGAAGGCCGCGCCGGTGGCGATGGCGACGACGAGGCGCGGGCCGCGCAGCCGGTTCAGCACGAAGGCGTTCTTGCCGGTGGCCTCGCCCATGAGCGCCGACGGAAGGTCGGCCGGGTCGATGCCGAGCCGGCCCAGGGAGAGCGTGGCCACGGCCGCCCCGAGGAGCAGCAGCAGCGTCACCGCGGCGGCGATCGCGGTACGGCGCCGCACCGGGACGGCCACCCACGGGCCGATCCGCACGAGGCTCCGGCCCGTGGGCCGTACGGGCCGCGACGCCGTCACGGCCGGGGTGTCGATCCGCTCGGCGGTCTTCATGCCGCTCCTCTCATACGACGGACGGCGAAGAGCAGCGCGGGGGCGCCCACGAACGCGGTGACGACGCCGACCATGAGCTCCTGCGGGCGGAGCAGCACGCGCCCGATGACGTCGGCGAACAGCAGCAGGGTGGGCCCCGCGAGCGAGGTGAAGAGGATCTGCAGCCGGAAGTCGGCGCCCACGAGCACCCGGACGAGGTGCGGGACGGCGAGTCCGACGAAGGCGATCGGGCCGACGGCGGCCGTCGCGGCGGCGCTGAGCAGGGTCGCCGCGAGGAGACCGGCGCCCTTGACGCGGGCGGGGCTGACGCCGAGCGACGCGGCCTTGTCGTCGCCCATCGCCATGGCGTTGAGCCCCGGCGCGAGGAGGACGGCGAGGGCGAAGCCGACGGCGGCGAACGGCAGCACCGCCCAGAAGGCGTCGAACCCGCGCCCGCCGAGCGAGCCCACGACCCAGTAGCGGTACGTGTCGAAGACCTGCGGCCGGGACAGCGCGACGGCCTGGATGAACGCGGCGAGGACGGCGGAGAGCACCGCACCGGCGAGCACCAGGCGGACCGGTCCGCTGCCGCCGCCGGCCGTGCCGATGAGGTGGACGACCACACCGGTCGCCAGGGCGCCGGCGAGGGCCCACCAGATGGTCTCGTGCTGCCCGGAGGCGCCGAGGAACGCCGTCGCGGCGACGATGGCGGCGGACGCGCCCGCGTTGATGCCGAGAAGTCCCGGCTCGGCGAGCGGATTGCGGGTGATGCCCTGCATCAGCGTGCCGGCGACGCCCAGGCAGAGGCCCGCGAGCAGCCCGAGCGCGGTGCGCGGATAGCGGCTCTCGACGACCGTGCGGACATAGCCGTCGCCGTCACCGGTGACGACCCGGAGGACGTCGGCCGCGGACGTCGGCTTGCTGCCGAACATCACGCTGGCGAGGACCGCGAGCGCGAGCAGGATCAGACACAGCGCGCCGGCTGCGAAGTGCCGGGCAGGGCCCTGCCGTACGACGGCGGGGCCCTGCCCGATCCGGGAGAGAGTGGTCACGCCGGGAACCCGCCGCTACTTCCCGGCCTTGGCGACGGCCTTGTCGATCATCGGCAGGTACCGCTCGATGCTGTACGGCACCGTCAGCGGGTTGATCATCGACGAGGCGGTGACGAAGGGCTGGTCGTTGCTG
This sequence comes from Streptomyces nymphaeiformis, assembly GCF_014203895.1. Taxonomy (GTDB): domain Bacteria; phylum Actinomycetota; class Actinomycetes; order Streptomycetales; family Streptomycetaceae; genus Streptomyces; species Streptomyces nymphaeiformis. Next base: position 239,221 of record NZ_JACHJY010000002.1, read on the forward strand.
TGGACGAGCGCGCCCTTCTTGACCGCGGGGATGGCCGCGTACAGCGGCTGCGCCTCGATCTCCTTGCGGGACTTGTCGTCCATGTAGAAGGTGAAGGCGATGTCGCTCTTGGAGAGCTTGTTGGCGTTCTCCAGGCCGATGAGGGCGGAGTCGGTGCCCTCGGTCTCCTTGAAGGTGTTCACGACCGGGTCGACCTTGAGGCCCAGCTTGGAGACCATCGCGACGCGCTGCTCCTCGGGCTTGAAGACGCCGAGGGTGCCGGGGCCGGTGTTGTAGATGTACGAGAACGTGACGTTCTTGTAGTTCGGGCGCGAGGCGGCGGCGTCGGCGAGCTGCTTGTCGATCTTGGCGGTGAGCTCCTTGGCCTTCTCCGGCTGACCGAGCGCCTTGGCGACGATGTCGATCTGCTGGTCCCAGTCGGTGCTCCACGCCTTGTCGGGGTAGGCGACGGTGGGCGCGATGTCCTTGAGGAGGTCGTACTGCTTCTGCGTGATGCCCGACCAGGGGGCGAGGATGACGTCGGGCTCGAGCTCGGTGATGGCCTCGATGTCGAGCTCCTCGCCGCCGTCGAACTGCTTGGGCAGCGTGGCGCCGGCCTTCTTCACCGCGTCGTGGATCCAGGGCAGGTAGCCGGTCTTGTCGCTGCCCCAGGGGTAGCTCTCGATGCCGACGGGGACGTCGCCCAGGGCGATGGCCGTCTCGGCCGACCCCTGGCCCAGGGTGACGACGCGCTTGGGCTTCTCCTTGATGACGGCCTCGCCGAGCGCGCTCTTGATGGTGACGGGGAACGCCCCCGCCGGAGCCTTGGCCGCGGAGTCCTTCGCGTCGTCCTTTTTGTCGTCCGAGCCGCACCCGGTCACCATGAGGCCGAGCGAGACCGCGGCGGCACCCGCCACGAGAACGCGGCGGCGGAAGGGGGTGAACACAGAAGGCATGGTGGATCCTTGTCTCCGGGCAGAGGTGTGCTGACGCCCCGCCCGATGCCCTCCGGGCAGGGGAATGCCGGGGCAGCGGCCATCGCGAGGCGTTTGTTAGGTGAGCCTAACCTATCCTCGCCTGGCCTGGAGCGCCAGGGCCCGAACCGCCCCGATGAGGCGCCGTCAGCCCGACGCCTCCCACGCCGTCGTCAGGCCGTCCAGCCACGCCGGCGGCAGTTCCGCGGCGTCCCACTCCACGTGCAGGTCCGCCGGTGCCGTGGCGAGCCGTTCGAGGACGGCGACGCTCGTGGGGGAGTGGATCAGGGAGTACCGGCCGTGGATGGCGATCGCGCTGCCCGGCCCGTACTCGGCGTACAGCCGTTCCAGGCGTGCGCGGTGGTCCGAGGTGAACTCCGTCAGCCGGCCCGCGTACCCCGCCCGCTGACGCGAGCTCATCGTGCCGAGCAGAGCCCGCAGCACCTGCTCGGTGACCTCCGGATCGAGGTCGGAGACATCGGCGAAGGACAGGTAGAGCGGAGTGACCGCCACCTTCGTCCGCTCCAGCTCGGTCCGCCCGACGGGCGGACGGTCGTCCGGGGACGCGGCCGACGGATCCGCGGCCACGGCATGCCTCAGCGCCCGCTCGGAGACCGCGCCCAGCGCCTCCGTGACCGCCCGCGCCCCGTCCAGCCAAGCGGCGGCGTACGGCTCGCCCTTCCCGTCGGGCGCGCTCCGCCCGACCGCGCCCACCTCCTCGTACGCGAGGGCCAGCGCGCCCGCCTCGACGAACCCGATCAGCTCCTCCGCGTCGCCGGACCAGACGCCCGCCCGGGCGAGGAGCTGGAGCAGCGTCCTCTTCGCGTTGAGGACACTCGCCTCGTCCAGCTGCTGCCGTCCTTCTCCGGCGGTGCTCACAAGGTCCTCCTCGTCGTAGGAACGGCGCCGTACGCGACCACGCGGAACGCTCCGTTCGAGCCTACGCAACACCCGTCGTCCCGACGCACCCTTCCCCCCTGTGGCGCGCGCGTCGACGGCGGACGGCCGACGCGCGAAAGGGGGTGCGCGACCGGGCGCGGACCCGGATCATCAACCGGGTGACCCCTTCCGACACCCGCACCCGAGCCGTCCCCGCCCGCACCGTCGCAGGCGAGGTCCGATGAGCACGCCGGCCGGCTTCCCCGGCGGCCCCGAACTGTTCCGTCTCAGCCCGGACGTGGCCCACCTCAACCACGGCTCCTTCGGAGCCGTCCCCACCCCGGTCGCCCGGCTCCACCAGGAGCTCGCGGCCGAGGCGGCGGCCGACCCCGACGCCTTCTTCCTGGGCGTCCCCGACCGCGTCGCCGAGGCCCGCGGACGCGTCGCCGCCCACCTGGGGGCCGACCCCGAGGGGATCGCCTTCGTCACCAACGCCACCGAGGCGGCCCAACTCTCCCTGGACGCCCTGGGCCTGGACGCCGACGACGAGGTCCTGGTCACCGACCACGGCTACGGCACGGTCGTCGCGGCGGCGGCCCGCCGCGCCCGGACGGTCACCGTCCCCCTCGACCCCACCCTGCCGGACGAGGACGCGGTGCGCGAGGCGGTGATCGCCGGACTCACCCCCAGGACCAAGGTGGCGGTCCTCGACCACATCAGCTCGCCCACCGCCCGGACCGTCGCCGGCCCCCGGCTGCTCGCCGAACTCCGCGAGCGCGGCGTCACCACCGTCGTCGACGGAGCCCACGCCCCCGGCATGCTCGCCGAACCGCTCGCCGGAGAGCCCGACTTCTGGTTCGGGAACCTGCACAAATGGGCGTACGCCCCGCCGGGCAGCGCCGTCCTGGCCGTGGCTCCCGCGTACCGGGCACGGGTGGCCGCGCCCGTGCGCTCCTGGGAGGACGAGCGGGGCTTCCCGCGCGCGGTCGAGTACCGAGCCACCACCGACTACACCGGCTGGCTCGCCGCCCCCGAAGGCCTCGGCCTGATCGCCGGGCTCGGCGCCGAGAGCGTCCGCGCCCACAACAGCGAACTCGCCCGCCACGGAGCCGAGTTGCTGGCCGGCATCCCCGGCCTGACCCCGCTCCCGTACACCGAGGGCCTCGCCATGCGCTCCCTGCGCCTGCCGCGAAGCCTGGCCCGTACGCAGCAGGAGGCGACCGCGCTGCGCGAGGAGATCGCCGCCCGGCTCGGCTGCCGGGTGCTGATCTGGCCCTGGCCGGACGGCGGCGGCATCCGGATCTGCGCGCAGATCTACAACCGGGCCGAGGAGTACGAACGCCTCGCCGCCGGCCTGCGCACCCTGCTCGCGGACGGCTGAGCGGGTACGGGGGGAGGGGGCCGTTCAGTCCCGGTACACGCGCAGCTCCGCCACCTCGTACGACATCTCCGACGCGTCCGGGTCGGGTGCCGGGTGGTACCGGCCCGCGCAGACCGAGAGGTTCACGATGAGGTGGGCCTTCCAGGAACGCCCCACCCCCCGGCGGTCGTCGAAGGCGCGGGCTCCGTTCACCCACCACACCACGGAACGCGCCCCGAACTCGACCCGCAGGTCCACCCACGCCCCGGGCCGGACGGCGGGGTCCCGGAAGTAGTGGTACCGCCCCCGCACCCGGTTCGACAGCTCCAGGAGGTCCGGGTTGTCGGGGTGGTACTCGAAGACGTCGATCTCCTGGCCGCCGTCGAGCCAGGTCCAGATCGCCGGCCAGGCGCCCGTCTCCGCCGGCAGCCGCACCCGGGCCTCCAGGACGTCGCCCGCCCGCACCAGGAACCCCTCGGCGCTGCCCTCGGTCGTGAGCAGCCCGGCGTCCCAGAGGCCGTCGGCTCTGCGGGTGGCCCGGAACGTCCCCGTCCGGCTGTACGAGGGGTCCTCCACCAGATAGTCGAGCTTGTTGTCGCCGGTGTTCGTCGGCCCGCCGTCGGGATAGGCCCACGAGTGGCCGGCGGACCACTGCTCGGTGGAGGAGAAGTCCGCTTCGAGGACGAGGTTCGCGGGGGTCGACGCCGGACCGCCCCGGCCGGAGCCGTCGCCGCCCCGCCGGAATCGGTCGAAGAACTCGTTGAGCACGGCACCACTCCTTTCGCGCGGGCCTTCCGTCGACCCACGGGAGAGCTGCCCACCTTGCCGCGCACGGATGCGGAGAGGGGGCGATTGGCGACAAAACGCCACCTGGGGGTGGACGTGTTCGACGCCCGGCGTCGAAGGCCTCACCAGGACGGCGGCACTCGAACACACCCCTCGGGGGGTACGTATCAACGCCGCCGGCCCCGGCCGCGGAGGCCGCAGAGACACCCGAGAGGACTCCTTCATGAAGGCACTCCAGTACCGCACCGTGGGCACCCCGCCCGAGGTCGTCACCGTCCCCGACCCGGAACCCGGCCCCGGACAGGTGCTGCTCAGGGTCACCGCCGCCGGTGTCTGCCACTCCGACATCGCCGTGATGAGCTGGCCCGCCGACCAGCTGCCGTTCCCGCTGCCCCTGACCCTCGGCCACGAGGGCGTCGGCACCGTCGCCGCGCTCGGCTCCGGCGCCGAGGGCTTCGCCGTCGGCGACCCCGTCGCCGTGTACGGCCCCTGGGGCTGCGGCGCCTGCTTCATGTGCGCCCAGGGCAAGGAGAACTACTGCCTCCGGGCCGCGGAGCTCGGGATCAGGCCGCCCGGACTCGGCGCGCCCGGCGCCATCGCCGAGTACATGATCGTCGACAGCACGCGCCACCTCGTGCCGCTCGGCGGCCTCGACCCGGTGCGGGCCGTCCCGCTCACGGACGCGGGTCTCACGCCGTACCACGCCATCAAGCACTCGCTGCCGAAGCTCGTTCCCGGCAGCACCGCCGTCGTCATCGGCACCGGCGGCCTCGGTCACGTCGCCATCCAGCTGCTGCGCGCCATGACCGCGGCCCGCGTGGTCGCCCTGGACGTCACCGAGGAGAAGCTCGCGCTCGCCCGGACCGTCGGCGCGCACGACGCGGTCCTGTCCGACGCGGCCGCCGCCGCCACGGTCCGCGAGGTCACCGGCGGCCGCGGCGCGGAGGTGGTCCTCGACTTCGTGGGCGCGCAGCCGACGGTCACGGCCGCCGGCGCGATGGCCGCGGTGGAGGGCGACATCACCATCGTCGGACTCGGCGGCGGCGCCCTGCCCGTCGGCTTCGGCGCCGTGCCGTACGAGGTCTCCGTCACCTCCCCGTACTGGGGGACCCGCGCCGAGCTGATCGAGGTGCTCGACCTGGCCCGGACCGGCGCCGTCGACGTCCACGTCGAGACGTACGGCCTGGACGAGGCCCCGGAGGCGTACGAGCGGCTGCACGCGGGGCGGATCAACGGCCGGGCGGTCATCCTTCCGAACGGCTGACCCACCGAGGACGCAACGATCTTCACCGGGGCTCGTTGATCACGCCATGAAGAACACCGGCACCGGGCGACGCGCCCGACTCCTCGCCTCGACCGTCGCCGTCCTCCTGCTGGGCGTCACGGGGGCGCCGAGCACGTACGCGAGCCCCGACACGCAGGACTGTCCGGCGGCCGAGGTCTTCGCGACCGACAACACCGCGATCATCACGGACCCCGACGACCCGCGCCTCGACACCCGCCTCGTCCGCTTCGGCCACGAGGTGCGGCAGATCATCCGCGCCCACGGCGCACGGCCGGGCGCCTCGGAACTGCTCGACGGCGTCTTCTGGTCCGAGGAGCTGAGGCAGGCGACGTACGAGCGGTCCCGCGAGTTCGACGTCGAGGGGGTCGGCCGCGACGGGCTCCACCACATCGCGGGCGTCATCGCGAAGCAGTACGACCAGGAGGCCGTGCTCACCTTCCGCTGCCTGCCGCGCACGTCGCCGGAGACCGACGCGGTGGAGATCGAGGTCCCCGGGGTCCGTGCGAGCGGCCTGCGAGAGGCGCTCGTCGCGGACCCGGAGGCCCGCGACAAGCTCGGCGGCGGTTCCGTCACCCTCGACGGACGCCTCGTGCTCGTGGCTCCGGTCGACGACCTCCCGCTGGCCCGGAGGTTCACGACGGCCCTCGGCGCCGACTGGGACCGGGCCCAGGTGCGGTACGGGGACCGGGAGTTCGTGACGGGGACGGAGTGACGGGCCTGGCATGGCCGGTTCGGTGTGGCCGGTACGGCGTGACCGGGCGGACCGCCTTGTCCCGGCGCGGGCCGATCGAGTAGCGTCGACCGTCATGAACACCGGACCGGCTTCGCGCCACGCACAGACGGGTCATCCGGTGGACGACTGACCGCCCGGCGGGTGCGCCACACGCACCCCGACGGTTCGGCACGTGGACCCCCCCAGTGCACCGGCACTGCGAGTCCCTTCCACCCGCCGAATCGACAGCGAGGTCATCCACATGGCAGTCACGTTCAACCACACCATCATCGCGTCCAAGAACCGCGACGAATCCGCGCGGTTCTTCCGCGAGTTGCTGGAACTCCCCGAGGCGCCGTCCTGGGGTCCCTTCCTCAACATCCAGCTCACCGACGGGGTCCTGCTCCAGTTCGCCGAACCCCCGGTGGACATCCAGATGCAGCACTACGCCTTCATGGTCGACGACGAACTGTTCGACCGGGCGTACCAGCGCCTGTGCGACGGCGGCATCGAGCACTGGGCCGACCCGCAGATGCGGCGCCCCGGCGAGACCAACACCGAACACGGCGGTCGCGGGGTCTACTTCAAGGACCCCTCCGGCCACGCGATCGAGCTGATCACCCGGCCGTACCTGTAGGCCGACCCACGCCCCGTACGGGCCCGATGGCAACCGGGCCCGTACGGCGGGGCCGCGTCAGGCGAGGAACACCCCGTCGCGGGCCACGACGACACCGCCGTGCACGACCACGTCACGGCGCGGCATGTCGACGACGACCTGCGGCACGCACTCGCCCTGCACCAGGACGAAGTCGGCCGGGGACCCGGGCCTGAAGTCGGCGTGCGCGAGGCCCATGACGTCCGCGCCGCCGTGGGTCGCGACGCGGTAGCACTCCGACAGCTCGTCGTCGAGACGCACGTCCGTCACCCAGCCGAGGATGTGGGCGCGGTGCATCATGTCGGCGTCGCCGAACGGGCTCCAGGAGTCGCGCACACCGTCGGAACCGAGCCCGACCCGCACGCCGTGCTCGCGCAGCCGGGCGATCGGCAGCACCAGGGAGTCCGACGGGGCGACCGTGGTGAGGGCGATGTCCTGCTCGCCCAAGTCGGTTGCGATGGAGCCGAGTTCACTGTCCGTCAGGCCCGGAAGGCAGAAGACGTGGCTGACGGTGACCTTGCCGGCGAGGGAGAGCGCGCGCGTACGCTCCACGATGCCGCGCATCGCCTGCATGCCCTTCTCGCCCCGGTCGTGGAGGTGGATGTCCACGCCGACGCCGTGCCGGTCCGCGATGCCGAAGACGACGTCCAGCTGCTCGTCGAGCGCGTGGTCGAAACCGATCGGGTCGATGCCGCCGATCATGTCGATCACGCCCTCGCGCGCGGCCTTCTCCAGGAGCGCCGCAGTGCCCGGGGTGCGGATGACACCGTGCTGCGGGAAGGCCACGATCTGCACGTCCAGGGCGTGACGCAGCCGCTCGCGGGCCTCCGCCAGGCCCTCCACCCCGGCCAGGCCGTAGGCCGGGGCCACGTCGGCGTGGGCGCGCATGCCGCGGGCGACGGCGTGGCTCATCAGGCCGTAGGCGCGCTCGGCGACCGGGCGGTGCTGCGCGCGGAACAGGTCCACGTCCTGTGCGACGTAGTCGGCGATGGTGGAGGCCGGGCGGCGCGACACCCAGGAGCCGCCCCAGGTGGTCTTGTCGGGGTGGATGTGCGCGTCGACGAGGGACGGGAGCGCGATGCGGCCGCCGCCGTCGACGACCTTCGCGCCGTGCGGCGCGGGGCCGTCCGAGATCCTGCCGTCGTCGACGACGAGGTCCGTCGCCCTGGCCGCGCCGAACGGACGCACGTTGCGGAACACGACGGTCCTGTCGCGCCGCTCGGCACGGTCGGTCCCGGTCGCGGCCTGCGCGGTGCCGGCTGTCGCGGCGCCGGTGGCCGTGGCCCCGGCGAGGGCGGCGGCACCGGCGAGCATGGTGCGACGGGAGAGGGCGGGGGTGGACGGGGGCTGCACGGGGGCTCCTTCGGAGGGGGTGGGACGGGGACGGGGGTGGTTGGTCGCTCCGTTGTGGGCATGCGTTCCGCTGGGGCGAGGGGGGACCCCCTCGCCCCAGCGGAACGCATGCCCACACGGGCGGGGCCCGTCAGGGGGTGGTCAGACCGGGACGCCCGCTCGTACCACGCGGGTCGGGTGCTTCAGGAGGGTCACGTCCGACAGGGGGTCACCCGCCACCAGGATCGCGTCGCCCGCGTACCCCCGGGCCAGTCGGCCCACCGTGCGTTCCGTGCCGAGGAGCCGCGCGGCGCCCGTCGTCGCGGTGCGGATCGCGTCGAGCTCCGACAGCCCCGCGGCCCGCATGAGCTCGACCTCGCGGCCGATCGGCCGCACCGTACCGCCGGAGGAGTCGGTGCCCGCGGCGAGCGGCACGCCGAGTTCGTGCGCGGCGAGGACGGCCCTCTGCAGCAGGGGCAGGTACGTGCGGCCGCGTTCGGCGAGGATCGGGTTCGGGGAGTCGACCATGCCGGCGATGGCGGAGAGCGTGGGGGTGAAGTACGTACCCCTGCGCCGCATCTCGACCAGCGTGCGCTCGCCGACGAACGCGCCGTGCTCCAGGGACCGGATGCCGGCCGTGACGGCGTCGTGGCAGCCCCGCTCGCTGTAGCTGTGGCACAGGACGCCCTTGCCGCGCCGCCGGGCGGCGGCGACGATCTCGGCGAGCTGCTCGTACGAGTACACCTGGGCCAGCGGGTCCTGCTCGGGGAGCCCGGCGCGCTCGTTGACGCGGGTCTTGATGACGTCCGCGCCGCGCGCGAGGTTGACCTCGACGACGCGGCGCAGCGCCTCGGCCGAGCGCACGCCGTCCTTGAGGCGCGCGAGCGGGGTGAGGTCGGGGTCGGCGAGGACGGTGTCGCCGAGGTCCGGGGTGACGAAGACGCCGGCGGCCGTCACGCGGGGCGCGAGGGCCGGGCTGTGCCGGGCGAGTTCGCGGACGGCGATGTCCTGGTAGAAGGTGGTCGACCCGCTGCGCGCGCTGGTCGCGCCCTGGCGGACGGCGTCGCGGGCCTCGGTGGCGGTGCTGAGGTGGATGTGCGCGTCCACCAGGCCCGGCAGGACCCAGTGGCCGTGGGCGTCGAGGACCTCGGCTCCCTCCGGGACCGTGACGGCACCCTCGCGGCCCGCCGCGCGTACGGTTCCGCGTTCGATCACGACGACGGCGTTCTCGGTGACCTCGCCGGTCGCGGGGTCGAGGAGGGTGCCGCCCCGGATCACGAGGTCGCCCCCGGCGGGGCTGCCGTCGCCCCGGGCCGCGGCCGTCGAGGGGGCCGCGGCGGCCGCCGTGCCGGACACGGCCACGGTGCCGGCGAGCGCGGCCGCACCCGCGAGGATGCCGCGGCGGGTCACCGAGGGGGAGGGCGGAGGGCTGGCTTCGAGGCACATGGAAGCTCCTTGGGGGAGTGGGCCGGCGGCGGTTCCCCGTTTTGTATACCAAGTGAGTCGAGGTGGACAAGGGTGAAGATCGACAGGAGAGGGCAACCCTTATGAACTGGCCAGTAAGGGGTTTCCTGGCTCGTCATTTTGGTATACGAATATCGGTACGTGTCGCTCCGCTTCCCGTACGGGCCCGCCGAAATTCGGGTGCGCCGAAGCCGCCCCCGATGGTGCAATCGCCCGATGGGAAGAGCGATGTCCATGACCGTCGACCGCGGGCAGTTCGCCGACGCGGTCACCCCCTGGGAGGACGAGGACTGGAGGGCGGCCGCCCTCGGCTGGTCGGAGCGGGAGCTCGGCCGGCACGGTCTGGAGGAGACGGGGCCCCGTGAGGTCAGGGTCCGGCCCTGGTCGATCCTCGTGCGGTTCCGCATCGGAGCCGGTGAGCGCGAGGCGGTGTGGTTCAAGGCGAGCGCGCCCGACGCCGCCTTCGAGGCCGCTCTCGGCGGCGCGCTCGCCGACTGGGTGCCCGAGCACGTCGTGACGCCCCTCGCGGTCGACGCCGCGCGCGGCTGGTCGCTCCTCCCCGACGGCGGACCCCTCTTCCGGAACGTCCTCGACGCCGGCGGCGCCGGCCCGGAGTCCTGGGCGCAGGCGCTCGGCCAGTACGCGCGGATGCAGCGGGCCCTCACCCCGTACGCGGACCGGTTGACGGCTCTCGGCGTGCCCGGCGGCCGGACCGGTCAGCTGCCGGGCATCTTCGACGGCCTCGTCGAGGGCAACGCCACCCTGGACCCGGACGCCCGCCGCGCCCTGCGGGAGCAGCGGCCCCGGCTCCTCGACTGGTGCGCCGAACTCGACGCGTACGGGATCCCGGACTCGCTCGACCACTGCGATCTGCACGACGCCCAGCTCCTCGCCCCCGCCGCCGGCCGTTTCACCTTCTTCGACTGGGGCGACGCCAATGTCGCCCACCCCTTCGCCAGCCTCCTCGTCCCCGCCCGTGCCGTCCGGGAGCGGCACGGCCCCGAGCATGTGCACGGGCTGCGCGACGCCTACCTGGAGCCCTGGACAGACCTGGGCCACTCCCTCCCGGAGCTGCGCCGTGCCGCGTCGCTCGCCGCCCGGCTCGCCGCCCTCGGCAGGGCGGTCTCCTGGTTCCGCCTCTTCCCCGGAACGCCGACGACGGGGTGCGCCGAGGCGAGCGCCCTCTGGGTGAACGAACTCTTCACCGACTCGCTGGTGCTCTGAACGGCCGGAAGACCGTTTCACTCGTCGCTGGTGTGGCGGAAACGAACCCACAGGGGCAGCGCGAACCAGCACACGAGGTACCACGTGAAGACGACGGCGACGAGCCAGGGCACGTACGTGTTCCGCGTGGCCACCCGCAGAACGAGGAGGAGGGCCGACGTCAGGGTCGCCACGAGGAGGACGAGGCCGGCGAAGGTCAGGCGTGCGGCCCAGGTGACCGCCCGCGGTTTCATCCGGCGACCCGACACGACCCGGTGGAAGGCGACGGGGCCGATGAGCGCGCTGGTGGCCAGCGATGCCAGGACGATGGTGATGACGTAGATCGTCTTGTCGGCCCGCTCCAGCCCTTGGAAGATCGGGGTGAAGACGACGGTGAGCAGGAAGCCGAGGAGGATCTGCACTCCGGTCTGCGCCACCCGGATCTCCTGCATGATGTCCGTCCAGCGCCGGTCGGCCCGTTCCTCCTCGGTCTCGTTCCGGCCGTGCCGCAGCCCTTCCCGAGGGTTCGGGTCGTCCGCCGCCATGGAGGTCTCCCTTCCGGAGCCCGGTGGAATCAGGCGCGGCCCGCGGCCTTCTGGCTCCGGCGGGACAGCGAGTCGACGACGACGGCGGCCAGCAGGACCGATCCGGTGATCATGAACTGGACGGCGTTGCTGACGCCCATGATGTTCATGCCGGACTGGATGGACCCGATCACCAGCGCGCCGAGGAGGGCGGACCAGACCGAGCCGCGTCCGCCGAACAGGCTCGTGCCGCCGATGACGGCCGCGGCGATGACGTTCATCAGCAGGTTGCCGCCGCCGGACGTCTGGCTCGCGGACTGGATCTGCCCGGCGAGGAAGATGCCGCCGACCGCCGCCATGAGCCCGGAGATCGAGAAGACGGTCATCCGGACGAACGGCACGCTGATGCCGGCGCGGCGCGCGCCCTCGATGTTGCCGCCGACGGCGAAGATCCGCCGCCCGTACGTCGTGCGGCGGAGCACGAAGTCCAGGACCACGAGCAGGATCAGGAAGATGAGGAGCGCGAGCGGAAGCCCCTGGTACTGGTTGAGGATGTACGCCGCGGCGAACGCGATCGCGGCGATGACGACCGTGCGGAGCACGATCTCGGCGACCGGCCGGAACGGCACGCGGGCGGCCTGGCGGCGTCTGGCGTCGAGGAGCGAGGCCGCGAGGAAGAGCCCGACGCCCACGGCCGCGGTCACGTAGGCCGCGGCGGGGCTGTGGAAGATCGTCGAGTAGAGCTTGGAGACGATGCTCTCGCTCGGGATGTTGACCGTGCCGTTGGCGCCCAGGATCTGGAGCATCAGGCCGTTCCAGAACAGGTTGCCCGCCAGGGTGACCACGAACGCCGGCACGCCGACCTTCGCGAAGAAGAACCCGTGGATGAGCCCGACGGCCGCTCCGCCCACGAGGGCGACGAGGAGCGCCAGCCACTGGTTCATGCCGTTGATGACGTTGAGTACGGCGAAGATGGCGGCGCACAGGCCGCTGACGGAGCCGACGGAGAGGTCGATCTCGCCGAGCAGCAGGACGAAGACGATGCCGACGGCGATCATGCCGGTGCCGACGATCTGCTGACTGAGGTCGGAGAGGTTCTGGGCCGAGAGGAACGTGGAGTCGAGGCTGCCGAACACCGTCCAGATGATGATCACGGCGACGACGACGGGCAGTGACCCCAGCTCCCCGCTGCGCAGCTTGCGGCGGAACTCCCCGAGGTATCCCTTCAGGCCCTCCTCGCGGACGAGCAGCCGGGCGTCGACCGCCGGCATGGCCTCGGGCGCCGGTTCCTGCGCGCCGTTGTCGGGGGCTCGGTCCCGTCTCATTGCTCCTCCTCCTGCCGCTTGCGGGCCTGGCGGCGGGTGACGGCACTGTCGGTGGCCCCGGTGATGGCGGAGATGATCTCCTCGGTGGTCGTGGAGCGCTTGTCGAAGAAGCCGTTGTTCCGGCCGAGGCGCATGACGGCGATCCGGTCGGCGACCGCCATCACGTCCACCATGTTGTGGCTGATCAGGATGGTGCCGAGACCGTGATCGCGGAGCCGCTCGACCAGGTCGAGGACCTCGGCGGTCTGCTCCACGCCCAGGGCGGCGGTCGGCTCGTCCAGGATGACGACCTTCGGGTCGCCGATCAGGGAGCGGGCGATCGCGACGGTCTGGCGCTGGCCGCCCGACAGGGAGGCGACCGGGATCCGGACGCTGGGGATCCGGATGGAGAGGGTGTCGAGCAGTTCGCGCGAGCGCTGTTCCATCCGGACCTCGTCCAGGACGCCGAAGCGGCGCAGTTCGCGGCCGAGGAAGAGATTGCCGACCACGTCGAGGTTGTCGCACAGGGCGAGGTCCTGGTAGACGGTGGCGATGCCGAGGTTCTGGGCGTCGTGGGGCCGGTGGATGCCGACCGCCCGGCCCTGCCACTCGATGACGCCCTCGTCGGGCGGGTTCACCCCGGCGATCGACTTGACGGCGGTGGACTTGCCGGCGCCGTTGTCGCCGACGAGGGCGACGACCTCGCCGGCGTGGACCTCCAGATCGAAGTCCTTCAACGCCTGGACCGCGCCGAACCGTTTGGAGATCCCCCGCAGGGTGAGCACGGGTGGCTCCGGCACGGGAACCGCCTCCTCTGCTCGCGCGAACAGCGCCGCGACTGTCGGATGCGATACGCGGTAGCGATACGCGGTGGACGGCGAAACGCGGTGGATGCGCTGCGCGGCTATTCGAGACCGGCGTCCTTGCAGGCCGCCGCGTAGGTCGGAGTGCAGATCTCCGGGATCGTGTAGAGCCCGTCCTTGACGACGGTGTCCTTGATGTTGTCCTTGTTGACCACGACCGGGTTGAGCAGCTGGGCCGCGACCTTGCGGTTGCCGTCGCTGGTGACGGTGGTGGGTGTCAGGTCGGACCCGAGCGTCTTGCCCTCCGCCAGGTTGACGGCCATGGTGGCGGCGATGTCGGCCTCGGGCTTGTACGGCTTCTCGATGGTGAAGGTCTGAGTGCCGCTCAGGATCCGCTGGATCGCGTCGAGTTGGGCGTCCTGGCCGGACAGCGGCACGTTCATGCCGGCGGCCTTGAGGGCGGTGGCGATGCCGGCGGCCAGTCCGTCGTTGGCCGAGTAGACACCGACGATCTTGTCCTTGCCGAGGGAAGCGATGGCGCCGGACATCTGCTGGTTGGCGTTGTTCGGGTCCCAGTTGGGAGTGTCGTACTCCTTGCCGATCTTCACCTTGCCGTCGAGGACGGAGTGGGCGCCGGCCTTGAACTCGGCGGCGTTCGGGTCCGTCGGCGACCCGTTGTGCATCACGATCTCGCCGCTCTTGGCCTTGTCGCCGAGCGCGGCGAGGAGCGCCTTGCCCTGCAGCTCGCCCACCTTGTGGTTGTCGTACGAGACGTAGGCGTCGACCGGACCCTGCGCGAGGCGGTCGTACGCGACGACCTTGACGCCCGCGTCATGGGCCTTCTGCACGGAGGACTGGATGGACTTGGCGTCCACCGCGTCCAGGATGAGCACCTTGTCGCCCTTGGCGAGCGCGGTGTTGACCTGCTGCTGCTGGGTGGTGGCGCTCTCCGCGGCGTTGTAGTAGTCGATCTGGGCGTCGGGGGCCAGTTCCTTGATCTTCTGCTCGATGTAGGGCCGGTCGAACTTCTCGTACCGTGTCGTCTTGCTCTCCGGCAGCAGCAGACCGATCCTGACGTTCCCCTGTTGCTCGCTCCCCGCGCCCAGGGCCTGCGCGCTGGTCGCCGCCACTCCCAGGGAGAGGGCCGCGGCTCCGGCGAGGGCTATCGCGCTCCGCAATGTACGGGTCATGGGAGGCTCCTTCCGTACGCCCCCTGTCCCTCACCTCGTGAGCGTGGGAACGAGGATGTACATATGGCCTACATATCGACATTAGCCGCAACCTGGTGACCGGCAAGCGGGTGTGCCTCGTGGCTGGGGGCTGGCGGGCCGCCGTCCGGAGTGGGACGATTTGTACGAAGCGACTACGGGCCCGCCTCGGCGCTTCGGCCTTCGGCGGGGTCCCCCGTCGAACGAAGAAGGCGCCATGCCTGCCATCAAGGAATCCATCGACATCGCCCGCACGCCCGCGGACGTCTTCTCCTACGTGACCGACCCGACGCACCTGCCCGAGTGGCAGGAGAGCGCGGTCTCGGTCCGCAAGATCGGTGACGCCCCCTTCGCGGTCGGCTCCAAGGTCGCCGTCACCCGGCGGCTCGGCAAGCGGCAGTTCACCTCGACCATGCAGGTCATCGAGCTGGAGCCGCCGAGGCACTGGCACGTGCACGGCATCGACGGCCCCGTACGCGGCGACGTGCAGGGCACCATCGAGCCGCTGGAGGACGGCGAGCGCTCCCGCCTGACCCTCTCCCTCGACTTCGAGGGGCACGGCATCGGCAAGGCACTCGTCCCCCTCGTCGTCCGCCCGCACGTGCGGAAGGAGATGCCGAAGGACGAGATGACCCTCAAGGGCATCCTGGAGAGCGGAACCGCCGTCTGACGCCGGACGGCACCGGATCAGTCCGTGGGGACCGGCCGCTCGAAGAAGGTCTCCAGGGACACCGTCGCCTGCGTGCCGCTCACACCCTCGATGGCGTACAACCGGCGCAGCACGTCCTGCAGCCGGACCGTGGTGGTGGTGCGCACCTTCACCAGGACCGAGGCACTGCCGGCGATGACGTGCGCCTCCTGGATCTCGGGGATCGCGGCGAACGCCGCCGCCGAGTCCCCGATCCAGGCGGACGAGTCGACCATGACGAAGGCCAGCACGTCCTGGCCGAGGGCGGCGGGATCGACGTCCACGGTGGTACGGCGGATGACGCCCCGCTCCCGCAGCTTCCGCACCCGCTCGTGCGCGGCGCCCGCCGACAGACCGACCGCCTTGCCCAGCACCGCGTACGCCTGGGTGGCGTCCCGCTGGAGCTCGGCGAGCAGCGCCCGGTCGATGGCGTCCACGATCGCCTCGCTCATCGCATGATCCCCTCCGTCGATCCCATGCCGGAAACATACGTCAGTAGCGACTGTTCATCGCCGCCCGCACCTCCGCCAGCGTCGCGTCGGCGACGGCCCGGGCCCGCTCGTTCCCCTCGCGCAGGATCCGGAGCACGTACGCGCGGTCCCGCGCGTACTCCGCGCGGCGGGACCGGATCGGCGCCAGGTACTCGTTGACCGACTCCGTCACCGTCCGCTTCAGTGCGGCGGCCCCCGCGGAGCCGATGTCGTCGGCGACCTCCTCGGGGGTACGGCCCTGGCACAGGGCCGCGAGCAGCAGGAGGGAGGACACCTCGGGGCGGCCGGCCGGATCGTAGGCGATGTGACGCTCGGAGTCGGTCTTCGCGCCCTTGATCAGCCGGGCCGTCTCGTCGGCACCGGCGGCCAGCGCGATGGAGTTGCCGCGGCTCTTGCTCATCTTGGTGCCGTCCGTGCCGAGCAGCAGCGGGGCCTCCGACAGCAGGGCGTCCGGCTCGGGGAAGACGGCGGTGCCGCTGCCGTAGCGGTCGTTGAACCGGCGGGCGACGGTCCGGGTGACCTCCAGGTGCGGGAGCTGGTCCTGCCCGACGGGGACGAGGTTCGCCTTGCAGAAGAGGATGTCGGCGGCCTGGTGGACGGGATACGTGAACATCAGACCGCTCACGGCGGACTGCCGGGAGTGCGCGATCTCGTCCTTGACGGTGGGGTTGCGGTTCAGCTCGGCCACGGACACGAGACTGAGGAAGGGCAGCAGCAGCTGGTTCAGGGCGGGGACGGCGCTGTGGGTGAAGACCGTGCTGCGCTCCGGATCCACGCCGATGGCGAGGTGGTCGAGCACCAGCTCCTCGACGTGCTCCGTGAGGCGGTCCGCCACGTCGCGGTCGGTCAGGACCTGGTAGTCCGCGACGATCACGAACAGCTCCACCCCGAGGTCCTGGAGCCTGACCCGGTTGTGCAGGGTGCCGAAGTAGTGCCCCAGGTGCAGCCGCCCGGTGGGGCGGTCGCCGGTCAGGATGCGGAACCGCCCCGGATCTTCGAGGATCTGCCGCTCCAGGACGGCACTGCGCGTACGCGCCGCCGACGTCCCGAGGACGTCGTCGGCGGAGGGGGCGGCGGGAGCGAGGGTGGTGGTCATCGGGTCTCCTGGTGTGGGTCGGTGGCGCCGTCGGGACGACAGGACCCAGAGCCGGGAAACGCGAAAGGGCCGTTCGTCCGAACGGCCCGGTCGTGCGCGAGTGGTGGCCGCTCCTAGAAGGAGCGCCACCAGCTGAGGCACGACGACAGATGCATGGCCCCAGCGTACATGCCCCGCGGCCGAGACCGCGGGGCACATGAGGAGCGTCGGGTCAGGACAGCACGACCGGCAGGTCGAACAGGTCGTTCTGCGTGACCACCGGCTTGTTGCGGAGCTCCTCGCGCGGCACCGCCAGACGCAGCTCCGGGAAGCGCTCGTACAGGGCGGGGAGCGCCACCGACGCCTCCAGACGCGAGAGCGCGGCGCCCGGGCACACGTGCGGGCCGTGCCCGAAGGAGATGTGCCGGTTCGGCGTCCGGGTCACGTCGAACTCGCCCGCCGTCGGTCCGTGCTGCTCCTCGTCCCGGCCGATCGCGCCGAACGACACGATCAGCGCCTCGCCCTTCGGCAGGACCCGGTCGCCGACCTCGATGTCCTCGGTGGCGAACCGGATCAGCACGTGCGAGGTGGGCGTCGACCAGCGCAGGGTCTCCTCGATCACGTTCTCCCACGGCACCTCGCCCTTGAGCACGAGCGCCCGCTGCTCGGGGTGGGTCTCCAGGGCGACCACGGCGTTCACGATCAGGCTGATCGTCGTCTCGTGCCCGGCCGCCACCATCAGCTGGAGGGTGTTGGTGATCTCCTCCGTGGTGAGCCGGTCGCCGCCCTCCGACGCCTCGATCAGCGCGCTCGTCAGGTCGTCGCCGGGGTTCTCCGTCTTCCCCGCCACGATCCCCGCGAACAGCGCGCCCAGGTCCGCCATCATCTGCGGCACCTCCTCGGGCGGCGTCTGTGTCGAGAAGAACTTGTCGAACAGCGCCTTCATCCGCGGGTGGTCGGCCGGGTCGACGCCCATCAGCTCGCCCACCACGTTCATCGGCAGCGGGTACGCGAACTCCGCCTTCAGGTCCACGACCTCGCCCGACGGCCGCTCGGCCAGCCGGTCGAGCATCCCCCCGGTGAGGGACTCGATGCCCGCGCGCAGCCGCTCCACCCGGCGTGCCGTCAGCGCCTGCGCGACCAGCGTGCGCAGCCGGCGGTGCTCCTCGCCGTCGACGGTCAGCATCGACCGGCCCGGGTTCGCGAGACCGATCAGCGGCCAGTCCAGGGGTATCTCGCCGCGCTGCCACGCACCCCAGACGTCGATGTCCTTGACGAGACGGGCGTCCGTGAGCAGCCTGCGCGCCTCGGCGTGCCGGGTGACGGCCCAGCAGGCCACTCCGCCGGGCAGGACGACACGGGCCAGCGGGCCGGCGGCGCGCAGCCGGGCGCTCTCGCCGTCGAGGTCCGCGACGAAGGGGTCAAGCTCGATCACATCGGTGCCGGACGCGGCGGTGTGGTCGTACGGGCAGCTCATCCGAGGGCTCCAAGGGCGGGGGTCGGGGTGTACGTCACGGGGAGCGCGGTCAGGCCGCGCAGCCAGGGGGAGGGACGGCGGGCGAGGGCGCTCTCGGCGACCGCGAGATCCACGTCCGGCAGCCGGTCGAGCAGCACCTCGATGCCCGTCCGGGCGATGGTCTCGGCGACCTCCTGCGCGGGGAACGGGCAGCGGTGCTCACCGTGACCGAAGGAGAGGTGGGCGTTGTTGCCGCCGGTGAACGCGCCGGAGTCGGTGCGCACGTGCGGATCGGAGTTGGCGGCGGCCAGACCGAGCAGCAGCAGGTCGCCGCGGCCGATCCGGCGTCCGCCGAGGTGGGTGTCGCGCGAGGCCCAGCGCCCGGCGACGTTCTGCGTCGGGGTGTCCTCCCACAGGACCTCGTTCATCGCCTCGCCGACGCTGTGCCGGCCGCCGGCGAGCGAGGCCGCGAACCGGTCGTCGGTCAGCATCAGGCGCAGCGAGTTGCCGATCCAGTCGGCGGTCGGCTGGTGGCCCGCGGCCATCATCACCATGAGGTCCTGGGCGACCTCCTCGACGGTGAACCCGGCGGTGTTGGCGAGCATCCGGGAGGCGACGTCGTCGCCCGGCGTCTCCGCCTTGGCGGCGAGCAGCGCGAACATGGACCCGGCCAGGTGCCGCTGGCCCTCCAGCGCGCCCTCCTGACCGTTGATCATGTCGTTCATGGCGGTGACGAGGCCGGGGCCCTGCTCGTCGGCGAAGCCGTAGCAGCTGGCGAGGACCCGTACCGGCAGGAGCATCGCGTACTCGGCGATGATGTCGCAGGAGCCCTTGCCGCACAGCGCGTCGATGAGCTCGTCGGCGAAGCGCTCGGCCCGCTCCTTCAGGACGAACGGGTCGATCGCCTCCAGGGCGTCGGACACGACCCCGGCCCGCTCGCGGTGCCGCTCGCCGACGGTGTAGAGGATGGACGGCTGCTTGCGGCCGATCATCGGCAGCAGGGGCCAGTCCGCCGGGATCGCGTCCCACTGGTTCCACAGCTCGGAGTCGCGGGAGAACAGCACCGGGTCGCTGGTCACCTGGTGCAGCTCGCGGTAGCCGAGGACCAGCCAGGCGGGCACGTCCCCGTCGAGCACGACCGGGGCGACGGCCCCGTGCTCGCGTCGGATCTGCCGGTACAGCTCGGTGGGGTCGGTCTGGAACCGGGGCCCGCTCAGCGGGACCGGCTGGGGCTCGGGGAGGGTCACGGGGTGGGCTCCGGGATCGGGTGGGGGGTCGGCCGCGCGGCCGCGACGACGGTCCGCAGGTGTTCCACGAGCGAGATCAGCACCTGCTTGCTGGACTCGCGGGACCGGGCGTCGCAGAAGACCAGCGGCACCTCGTCGGCGAGGTCGAGGGCCTCGCGGATCTGCGCGGGGGTGTGGGCGGGGCCGCCGAAGTCGTTGCAGGCGACGACGAACGGCGTGCCGTGGTGCTCCAGGCGGTCGATCGCGTACCAGGAGTCGGCGAGGCGCCGGGTGTCGACGAGGACGACCGCGCCGAGCGTCCCGGAGAACAGCCGGTCCCACAGGAACCAGAACCGCTCCTGGCCGGGCGCCCCGAACAGGTACAGGACGTTGTGCGCGTCCAGCGTGATCCGGCCGAAGTCGAAGGCGACCGTGGTGGCCGTCTTCGCGGCGACGCCGACGGTGTCGTCGACGCCTTCGCCGGCCTGGGTCATGGTCTCCTCGGTGTTCAGCGGACGGATCTCGCTGACCGAGCGGACCAGGGTGGTCTTGCCGACTCCGAAACCGCCGACGACGACGATCTTCAGTCCGTTGTCGGCGGTGCTGTGCAGGGTCTGGCGCTGTTCAGAGGTTACGGAGTCCAACGAGCACCTGCTCCAGGATGTCGTGATCGGGAAGGCGGTACGAGGCGCGGGGGTGCCGTGCGCTGATCCGGCCGGTGTCGTGCAGGTCGGCCAGGAGGATCCGCGTGATCGACACCGGCAGGCCGAGTCCCGCCGCCACCTCCACCACGGCCGTGGGGAAACGGCACATGCGCAGGATCGCGGCGTGCTCGGACTGCATGCCGGCGACCGGATCGCTCTCGGAGACGACGAGCGTCACCAGGTCGAAGGCGTCGGACCCGGCGCGGCTGCGGCCGCCGGTCAGGGTGTAGAGCCGGTCGGGCGAGTCGTCCCGTCCCGGCCTGCCGCGGCTCATCCCCGGGGCCTCGCGACCAGGTGCTCGCTCAACTGCTCCACCAGCTCGGACATGTTGTGGCCGACGAGTCCGGCGTCGGCGTCCTCGTCGGCGACCAGCGCGAGGTGGGCGCCCTCGCCCGCCTCCACGATGAACAGGATGCCGCCGTAGAACTCGGCCATCGCGGAGCGGACCCCGCCCGTGCCGTCGCCGAACTCCACGGAGGCACCGTGCGACAGGCTCTGGATGCCGGCGGCGATCGCGGCGAGCTGGTCGGCCTGGTCGACGGAGAGCTCGGGCGTACGGCAGAGCTTGAGGCCGTCCCGGGAGAGCACCAGGGCGTGACGGGTGCCCGGGGTGCGTTCCAGCAGGCCCTCCAGGAGCCAGCTGAGCTTCTCGTCGGTGGTGGTGCCGGTCATGACGGGGTGCCTTCCGGGTGCGGGGAGTTCGTGGTGGGTGCGTCGGCGCTCGGCGCGGCGGCGGGGGGTTCGGCGGCGGGCTCGTCGCCGGTCGTCGTACGTGTCTCCGCCGTCGGGCCGCCCCCGCCGCGGACCGCCTGGCGGAAGCTGCCGAACCGGGTGGCGGCGCCCGCCGCCGCGCCGGTGCGCGGGCCCGTCGGGCGGGGCTGCCCGGCGGCCTCCGGACCGTCGGGGTGGGCGGCGGCCATCGCCCGGCCGCGACGGCGGCGCGGCAGCCCGCTCTCGCCGAGTAGGGGGTGCTCGCCGGTGCGCTCGGCCGCGGAGTCGTGGCTGGTCTCGGGCTCGCCGGCCGGTTCGGGGGCGGGCGGGGCCGTCAGCCGGCGGCCCGCCACGGGCGGCAGGGCGGCGTCGGGCGCGGCCGGGGGCTCGACGGGCGCGTGGCTGATCAGCTCCTGCGGGAGCATCAGCAGCGCACCCGTGCCGCCGCGCGCCGAGGGGCGGAACGACACGGTCAGACCGTGCTTGCGGGCCAGCCGGCCGACGACGGCCAGGCCGAGCCGGGTGCCGGAGAGACCGGCCAGGTCCTGCGCGGTCGAGCCGACCGCGGCCTCCGCGCGGCGCAGCTGGACATCGCTCATGACCAGGCCGCTGTCCTCGACGGAGATGATGACTCCGGCCGGGACCTCCTCCACGTAGACGTGGACCTCGGCGGTGGGCGGCGAGAAGTTCGCCGCGTTGTCCATGAGTTCGGCGAGGGCGTGCATGACGCCCTCGGCCGCGTGCCCGGCGACGGCCGCGTCGCTGCTGGAGTGCAGCCGCACCCGCTGGTAGCCGCCGATCCGTCCCATGGCGCCGCGCAGGATCGACTCCATGACGATGGGACGGGCCCAGCGCCGGCCGGACCGGGCTCCGGTCAGTACGGCGACGGAGTCGGCCAGCCGGCCGGCCTGGGCGGTGCGGTGGTCGAGGTGGAGCAGGTCGGCGAGGACGTCCTCGTCGGCGTGCCGGTGCTCCATCTCCCGGAGGTCGGCGAGCATGCTCGTGGCCAGGGCCTGCATGCGGCCGGCCGCGTTGGCGGCGGCGGCCATGGCGGCGGACCGGCCGGACTCGGCGCGCCGCAGCCGGTCCTCGAGCCGCCGTACGTCGACGGCCCGGGCCTCGGTCAGCTCGGCGGTCCGTGCCGCGTGGGCCGCCTCCGAGGCGGCGGCCTCCGTCTCGTACCGCTCCGTCAGCGCCGCCGTCTCGCGGGCGGTGCGGTTCTCACGGGAGGCGAGTTCGGAGGTGAGCGCCTCGATCCGGCGGCTCAGGGAGCGTGAGGTCCGCCCGTACCAGGTGACCGCGAAGGCGGCGGCGGTGAGGAGCAGGACGCCGCCGCCGGCGAACCAGCCGAGTGCGGGACGGACCTCGGCCGGCGCGGCGGCGGTCGCCGCGACGGCGAGCGCACCGCCCGCGGCGGCCGTCAGCAACGAGGCGAGCAGGGCAGGGCGGAAGGGGGTGGACGGCGCCGACATCAACCAGACTCTCGGGAACAGGCACGCGGGGGAGTCGTAACGTCGGCACTATAGATCCGATCTTGATCGGTTAGGAACCTCTCTTGATCGGATCGGTATTCAGATCACGGAATATGCATCGAAAGTGATCGGAAGTCATCAGCTCGACGAGGCGGAGGGAGCCGCGTTGCGCCACACCGTCAGGTCGAGCGTCATGTAGGTGCTCGGCGAGTCCTCCGGGGAGAACGCCTTGACGGTGACCAGGCCGAGGTGGCCCGTCCCCGTCGTGACACAGACCTGACGGCCCGGCGACAGCTTGTTCACGTAGATGTTCTGGGTGAACCGGGTCTCCGCGCGGCACGCTTCGAGGGAGCCCTCCTGGCCCGGGTCGAGCAGGACCAGGTTGCCGCCGCTGCTCTCCGCGTCGAGGTACCCGCCCGTGTCGTACGAGAGGTCGTAGTTGTTGTCCTCGCCGACCTGCGGGCGCACGCTCTCGTCCCCGAGGGTCAGGTGGTAGCCGGCCGTCAGGTCGATGTCCTTGTACGCGGCGGCCTGCGGGTCCGGTGCCTTCGTCGGCGTCGGGGCGGGGCTCCCGGTCCCGGTGCCCGTGCCCCCGGAGCCCTGCGGGCTCGCCGAGCCCTTCCCGTTCGGCTTCCCGCCGGCGTTCGAGGACGTCGGCTCGTCCTTGTCCTTCAGGACGACGTAGGCGGTCGCGCCGCCCGCGACGGCGAAGGCGAGGACGGCGGCCAGAGCGACCACGAGCCCGCGCCCGCCGCCCTTCTTCCGCGGCTGCTGCGGCTGCTGGTGACCGGTCGGCCCGGGCAGGCCCGGGTGGGTCTGCCCCGGCTGACCGGGGTAGGCCTGCGGCGGGTACGCCGGACCGCCCGGCCCCTGCGTCGGCGCGTACGCGAAGCCGGGCGCGGGCGCGGCGGCGGCCGGGGCGGCGACCGGGGGCGACGGGACGACCGGCACCGTGTTCGGCGGCGGGGTGACCGGAGGGCCGTAGCCGGGCGGCGGGGTCGACGGCGCGGACGGCGCCGTCGGCGCGTACCCCGCCGGCGCGGCCGAGGGGGCGGTCGTCGGCGGCGGGGGCGTCTGCGGGGGAGCGGGCGCCGCCGTGCGGGCCGCGATCTCGGCGGAGACCGCGCCCGGCAGCCAGTCCTCGGGGCGGCGCAGCACCGTCGCCGCGTTCGCGGCCTGGCAGAGCCGGATGATCTCGGAGAGCGACGGCCGGGCCTCGGGCTCCTTCGCGAGGCAGCGCGTCACCAGCTCGGTGAGCCGCTCCGGCACGGCGCTCAGGTCCGGCTGCTCGTGCACGATCCGGTACAGCACCCCGTGACCGGTGCCCTCGCCGAAGGCGGGGACGCCCGTCGCCGCGTACGCCGCGACCTGACCGAGCGCGAACACGTCCGTGGCCGGCGTGACCCGGCTGCCCGCCGCCTGCTCGGGCGCCATGAACGACGGCGTGCCGATGGTGACCCCACTGCCCGTCAGGGAGGTCGCGTCGGCCGCGTGGGCGATGCCGAAGTCGATGACGCGGGGCCCGTCGGAGGCGAGCAGCACGTTCGACGGCTTCAGGTCGCGGTGCACGATGCCCGCCCCGTGGATCACGTGCAGCGCCTCGGCCATGCCGGCGACGAGCAGCAGCACCGTCTCCACGGGCAGCGCGCCGTGCGCCACGACCGCGTCGGCGAGCGAGGGACCCGGCACGTACGCGGTGGCCAGCCACGGCTGCGCGCCCTCGGGGTCCGCGTCGATGACGGGCGCCGTGAACAGCCCCTGGACGCGCTGCGCGGAGCGCACCTCCTGGGCGAACCGGCGGCGGAACTCGGCGTCCTCGCCGAACTCGGGACGGATCAGCTTGATCGCCACCGGCCGGCCGCCGGGCGTGTACGACAGGTACACCTTGCCCATGCCGCCGGCGCCGAGCCGGGCGGCGAGCCGGTAACCGGCGACCGTCGTCGGGTCGTCCGCCGCCAGTGGCTGAAAGATCTCGGAGCCGCTCCGGTCCGCTTGCTGACCACCCATGTAACCCATGTCTCCCCACGCAGAACACCGTTGAACGGAGGGCACCCTACCGGTGTGCCGCGCCCTCGGCGGAGTCCGTGCCGAGCTCCGTGCCCGTGAGCCCGGCGCGCTCCGCCAGCGCACCGCCCTGGAAGCGGCTCTCCGCCCCCAATTCCTCCAGCAGATCGGCGATGTGGCGGCGGCACGTACGCAGCGACATCCCCATCCGCCGGGCGATCACCTCGTCCTTCGCGCCCTCCGCGAGCAGTCCCACGAGCGCCCGCCGCAGACTCGGACCGACCTCCTTGTACGCCGCCTCGCTGCTGCCCCGGAACGGGACCGCCCCGGACCAGTGCTGCTCGAACACCCGGCAGAGGTACGCCACCACGTCGGGGTCCCGGACCAGGACCGCGCCCTCGCCCGTACCGCCGTCGGCGCGCCGGGGCAGGAAGGCCACGGACCGGTCGAACACCACGGCCCGGTCGGGGAGTTCGGCGGCGGTCCGGTACTCGGCACCGGCCTCGGTGAGCCGCTCCACGTACCCCTGGGTCGACAGGCTGGACCGTGCCGAGTGCTGGTACAGCGTGCGCATCCGCACGCCCCGGCGGAGCATCGCCACGTCCCGCTCGACGGCGTCCCCGAGCCGGTGCGCGGCCCGCCCGCCGCCGGGCTGGATGCTGAACACCTCCTCCCGGCAGCGGGCCGACTCCTCGGTGAGCATCGCGGAGGCGGCCGCCATGTCGGGCAGCACGTCGAGGCCCTCCCGGCGGCCCTGTTCGCGCCGGGCCGCGCGGTACCGCGGCATCAGGGAGTGCAGATCGTCACGGAGCGACTGGGCGTGCGCGGCGGCCCGGGCGAGCTGCGCCTCCACCGGCCCGACGACCTCCGCCGCGGCGGCCTCCGGGTTCACCGGGATCAGCTCCCCGGGGTGCCCCGGCGCCGGCCGCAGAAGACGCAGCCGCTCCAGGGTGCGGCAGGCCGCCTCGACCTCCGCCCCGCTCAGCCCGAGGGCCGGAAGCCCGTCCGGCGGCAGGGCAGGGAGGCTGCCGTGCTCCAGTACGTACGCGAAGACGGCGACGGCCCCGGCGTCCAGTCGAGGCATTCCGTCCACATCCACCCCAGTAGTCACCCGTTTCCCCCGTGATGCGGCCCTGCTACTTCCGTGCCATGCAGGGTATTGCCAGGTCATGGCGCTGGACCAAGCGGGCTCGCCGGGATGAACTGGTGGTGTCCGGCCGAGGGAAACCCCATCAGGCCGACATACGGCGTGAACCCGCCAGACACGGAGCTTCCCGCCGCCCTCTCCACTCCCGAACCAGGAGCCGCACCATGTCCGTTGCCGTCCGCTGCCTCCTTCTCCTCGCCGTCCTGCTCGCCGGCGGGGCGACCGCCGCCACGACGGACGACGCACCGGGGACGACACGGACGGTCGCCGCGAACCCCCTGGACACCAGCTGGGGCGACGACTACGACCGGCCCCTCCAGTAGGACCGACCGGTCCCTTCCGCGGGGACACCCGGCCTTACGGCAGGACATCCGGCCCCTGCTCGTCACCCATGCGAAACGCGAGGACGAAGAGCGTGTCGTCACCCACCGCGCATTCCCCGTCCGGCCCCGGCCCCCGGCGGTCGCGCGCCGAAAGCCCCGCCGACCGGGCCCTGTTGCCGGACGTCGTGCGCGCAGTGATCGCCCGCACCCCGCCGGATCCGGCGGGGGCGGACTGGAGCGTCGAACCCGGCGCGTTCTGGTGCCACGTCGTGCCCGACGGCGCCGTCGCACGGGCCCAGGGATGGAAGCTGCACGTCCCGGCCACCCCGCTCTCGGCGCCTCTGGTCCTCGCCCGGTCCGCCGAGGTCCTGGTGGCCCGCCGCGCGGCCTTCAAGTTCGCCGGGACCCCGGCCAAGGTCGCCGCGCTGGTGTCCGGACGCTTCGCACGCGGCGGGGGCGGCAAGTTCCTGACCGTGTACCCCGCCGACGACGAGCAGTTCCGGTTGCTCGCCGAGGAACTCCACCGCGCCACCGAGGGACTTCCGGGCCCCGCCGTCCTCTCCGACCGGCGCTACCTCCCCGGCAGCCAGGTCTTCTACCGGTACGGCGTGTTCAAGGGCGTCCGCGAACTGACCGCCGACGGCTCCTTCGCCGCCCGCCTCACCGACCCCGAGGGCCGGCCGGTCGCCGACGAGCGCAACGCCTGGTTCAGCCCGCCGGCCTGGGCCGGCGACCCGTTCCCCGACCGCCCCGCCGCACCCGCGCGCAGCACCGCCACCGCCAAGCCCGTCCTGCTCGGCGACCGCTTCCTCGTACGGGGCGCGATCCAGCACTCCAACAAGGGCGGGGTGTTCCGGGCCGAGGACACCCGCACCGGCGCGCAGGTCGTCGTCAAGCAGGCGCGGCCCCACGTGGGGGCCGGCCTCGAAGGCCTGGACGTCCGGGACCTGTTGCGCCGAGAGGCCGCACTGCTCGAACGGTTCGGGCGGGAGCGCCCCGACCGGGTCCCCGGACTCGTCGAGGTGTTCGAACAGCAGGGCAGTGTCTTCCTCGCCACCGAAGCGGTCCCGGGGGCCACGCTGCGGCGCACCGTCGCCGAGCACCTGGCCCGGGACGGCGAGGCCTGCGCCGACGACCGTACGGCCGCGTCACGGGTCCGACAGCTCGTCGATCTCGTCGCCACCGTCCATGAACTCGGCGTCACCCTGCACGACTTCAACCCCAACAACGTCATGGTCACCCCGGACGGACGGCTCGTCCTCATCGACCTGGAGATGGCGGCCCGGGAGGGGGAGCGCTGGACACTCGGCGCCACCCCCGGCTACACGGCCCCCGAGCTGCGCGCCCTCGACCAGGTGGCCCCCGCCCTGCCGCCGACCGTCGACCTCTACGCCCTCGGCGCCACCGTCCTGCACGCCCTGAGCGGTGCCGATCCCGTCCTCGCGGAGGACCTCCCGCGGGAGACGGCACGGCCGGACGAGCGGCGCCTCGGAGAGCTCGTGGACCTGCTCTCCCGCGACCACGCACTCGTACGACGCCACGCGCCGCTGATCCTGGGGCTGACGCGGGACGAACCCGGGGAGCGATGGAGCCTGGACCGGGCACGGGAGTTCCTGGCGGGGACACCTGCGGGGCAGGAAGCCGAGCGGACCCATGGGGAACGCGCGGACGCCGATCGGACCCTCGCGGAACGCCCGGACGCCGATCGGTCCGTCGCCGAACGCCCGGACCCGGCCACCACGCGGGCGCGTCTCCTGCACGACGGCATCGCCCACCTGCTGGCCACGATGCGCCCGCACGACCCCGAACGGCTGTGGGCCTCGGACTCGTTCGGCGAGACCTGCGACCCGGTGGCGCTGCAACACGGTTCGGCCGGCGGCGTCGCCCTCCTCGCCCGGGCCCTCGGCCACTGGGACGCCGGGCTCGGCCTCCCGGAGACCGGCACCGTCACGCGCGAAGCGCTCGCCGAAGGCCTCCGCTCCGCCGCCCACTGGACCGTGGAGCGGCAGGAGACCCTGCCGAGCGACCCGCCAGGCCTGCACTTCGGCCGCTCGGGCACGGCCTGGGCCCTGCTCGACGCCGCTCGGGCCCTGGACGACGCCGCCCTGACGGACCGGGCCGTCGCGCTCGCCCTCGGCCTGCCCGTGCGCGGCCCCCACCCGGACGTCTGCCACGGCGTGGCCGGCTCCGGACTGACACAGCTGCACTTCTGGCGCACGACCGGAGACCCCCGGTTCCTGGACCGCGCCGCCGAGGTCGCGGACGGACTGCTCGGCGCGGCGCGGCGCACCCCGGAGGGGGTCTTCTGGCCGGTGCCGGAGGACTTCGCCTCGGCGCTCGCCGGCGCCTGGCACTACGGCTTCGCGCACGGCGTGGCCGGGGTCGGCACGTTCCTCCTGCTCGCGGCGGAGGCCACCGGGGACGTACGGTTCCTCGACGCGGCCACCGGGGCGGGAGCCACCCTCGCGACCGCCGCGCGCAGCGGACCGGCGGGTGCGCTCTGGCCCGTCGACCGGGCCCGCCACCTCTCCGACTCCCCGGAGCTCGCCCGGCACTGGTGCAGCGGTTCCTCCGGCGTCGGCACCTTCCTGGTCCGGCTCTGGGCGGCGACCGGCGCGTCCGACCAGCGCGTGCTCGACCTGGTGGACGGCGCGGCCCGCGCCGTCCGGGCGGGCAGGGTGACCGACTCGCCCGCCACCTGCCACGGCCTCGCGGGCAACGCCGAGTTCCTCCTCGACGCCGCCGACCGCACGGGCGACGAGCGTCACCGCGCCGCCGCCGAGCTCCTCGTCGAGCACCTGGCCGCGCAGGCCGTGCTGCGCGACGGGCGCCTCCTCGTGCCCGACGAGAACCGCAGGACCGTCCTCGCCGAGTACGCCACCGGCCTCGCCGGGAGCCTCTCCCTGCTGCTGCGCATGCGCTGCGGAGGCCCGCGGGCCTGGCTGCCCGAGGGCGGGCCGGCCCACCCCTGAGTGTCCGGCGGCCCGAGGCCGCCGGCGATCCACCGAAGTATCCGCATCAATCGAAGGAGATCGTCATGACCGAGTTCGACATCGACGCCCTGCAGGTCCTGCCCGAGGAGGTCCGCACCGAGGACGCCCGCGGCGAGGAGCACGCCGCCGCGCTGATCACGGCCTGCCGCTGGCTCACGAGCGGCTGCTGACCGACTCCGCTCGGGGAGGGGGCCGGCATCCCCGGCCGGCCCCCTCCCCGGGAGGCCGTCGGCTCGCTGCGGCACGATCGTCGGCCCTCGTCGGCACGACCGTAGACTCGAAGTACGGGCGTGCCGCGCCCCCCGCGTTCACGGCTGGAGGCGGCGATGACCAGGCTGACGGGCAGGGCCCTGCGGGTGACGGTCTTCGTGGGGGAGACCGATCTGTGGCACCACAAGCCGCTGTACACCCAGATCGTCGGCCGGGCACGCGAGGCCGGTCTCGCGGGCGCGAGCGTGTTCCGCGGCATCGAGGGCTTCGGGGCGTCCTCCCTGATCCACACCCAGAGGCTGCTCTCGCTGAGCGAGGACCTCCCCGTGGCCGTGGTCATCGTCGACACCGAGGAGAAGGTCCGCGGCTTCCTGCCGGAGCTCGACGAGCTGGTCGAGGAGGGCCTGGTGATCCTCGACGACTGCGAGGTCATCCGCTACGTGGGCCGCGAGAAACCCGCCTGAGTCCGTCTCGCCCCGGTGCCGGGCCTACGATGACCCGATGCGCGAGCCTGACCCGGAGCCGTACTGGAACACCAACGTGGCCCGCCACGCGGGCATCCTGCGTGCCGTTCCCGCAGGATGCGGCGAGGCCCTCGACGTCGGCTGCGGCGACGGTCTGCTGGCACGGAGACTCACCGGGCGGGCGCGGCACGTCACCGGGGTGGACACGTCCCCGGACATGATCGCCCGCGCCCGCGAGTCCGCCGCGTGCCGTCCGGAACTCACCTTCGTGGAAGGCGACTTCCTCACCGTGGACCTGCCCGCCGAGGGTTACGACTTCATCTGCTCGGTGACCACCGTCCACCACCTGGACTTCGGGTCGGCCCTGACCCGCATGCGTGAACTGCTGCGGCCCGGCGGCGCGTTGGTGGTGGTCGGCCTGGCCCTCGACGAAGGCGTCGCCGACTGGGCGTTCAGGATCGCCACCCAGCCGGCCGTCCGCATCGTCAAGTCGCTGCGCGGCGCACGTACCCCCGAGGGCATGCCGGTCGCCGATGCGCGCATGAGCTACGCACAGGTGCGCGCCGAGGCGCGACGGCTGCTGCCCGGCGTGCGCTACCGCCGGCACGTGCTCCGCCGGTACTCCCTGACCTGGCGGAAGCCGCTCACGACATGATCGCCGAAAGGTCCTTGCGGAGGTCTTCCGGATTCATCACCGGCGTGTAGGAGATCTTGGCGTCGATCTGCATGAAGAAGGGCTCCGCGATCTTCGGCATCCGGGAGGGTTCGGCCAGGTCGAAGAAGATGAACGCGGTTCGACAGCCGTTCTCGGTGGTGAAGTACGCGGCCTCGGGCTGGAGTTCCTTCAGGGAGGACTCGATGAGTTCCAGCAGCTTGCCCTGCTTGATGGCCTCGTTGGAGGCCGGGGTGTCCATCTGGATCTTCATCAGCATACGTATGACGCGGCCTTTCCCGGCCGGGCGGGCGCTCCCCTCGGGGCGCCCGGGACCCCGGACGCGCTCAGTTCCAGCGTCCCCCTCACCCGGCGGAGGGGCCACTCGGGCCGAGGCCGGGACGGAGGCGGCCCTGCGGGCCCTCGCCCGCGACGTGCGGACGGCCAGCGACCGGGCCGGTCTGTCCCCGGACGAGCTCGGCAGGCGCGCCCGGGTCGGCAAGGGTGCTCTGGTGGGCCTGGAGAAGGCGCGGGGCAACCCGAACTTCGCCACCCTCGTCCGGCTCGCCGACACCCTCGGCGTCTCCGTCTCCGCCCTCCTCGAAGGCCCGGCCGAAGGCCGCGTCCGCGTCGTGACCGCCGACGCCGTCGCGCCGCTCTGGACCGGGAGGCCGGGCGGCGAGGCCCGGCTCGTGCTCACGACCTCCGGCCCGGCGCCGGTCGAGGGCTGGCGCTGGACCCTGGAGCCGGACGAGGAGTGCCCCGGCCACCCCCATCAGGCCGGAGTCGTGGAGACCGTCAGCGTCACCGCCGGCCGGATGACGCTGATCGTCGACGGTACGGAGCACACCGTGGAGGCCGGGCAGACCGCCACCTTCGCCGGCGAGCCGTCCACGTCCACCGCGGCGCGGGCGGGACGACCTGCCACCTGATCATGACCGTCCGCCTGCCGCCCGGCCCCGCCGCCCGAGGGAGGGGCGGGGCGCCTTCAGTGCTCCCGGGCGAGGAACGCGGGGCGCAGGGACGTGTCCACCGGGTCGTAGTACCGGTGGAAGACGGGTGTCGTGGAGCCGGACACGGGCGGCACGATCCAGCTCCAGTCGGCGGGCGTGGGCCTGCCGTGCCGGCTCTCCTGCGCGATGTGCCGCAGGAAGCGCTCGGACTCGGTGTGATGGTCGGCCATCGTCACCCCGGCCTCCTGGAAGGAGTGCAGCACCGCCACGTTGAGCTCGACGAGCGCCCGGTCCCGCCACAGCGTCCGCTCCGAGGAGCGGTCGAGGCCCAGGCGGTCGGCGACCACCGGGAGGAGGTCGTAGCGCTCGGCGTCGGCGAGGTTGCGGGCACCTATCTCCGTCCCCATGTACCAGCCGTTGAACGGCGCCGCCGGATAGCGCACCCCGCCGATCTCCAGCGTCATGTCGCTGATCGCCGGCACCGCGTACCAGCGCAGTCCGAGCTCCGCGAACCATCCGTGGTCCGGATGCCGGAGCGGCACCTCCCTCACGGAACCGTCCGGCAGCTCGTACCACTCGGGCCGCGCGCCCGGACGCTCCTCGACCATCAACGGAAGCACCTGGAAGGCCTCTTCGGACCGCTTCCACCCCAGATCGCGGGCGCGGGCGGTCGACGCGGCGGCGCGCGGGTCGCCGATCCAGCGGCCCCCGGCGGTGCGGTGCCCCGCGTACCGCACCAGTTGGTCGTTGACGATCCGGGGCCCGGGACGGCCCGGCCGGTCCGGGGCGAACACCGAGATCACCGGGCGGATCCGGCCGCCGTTCCCGGCGATCCGCAGATGCTCGAAGCAGTCGGCGGCGATGCCGTCGGCCGAGGCGACGTGCCGCAGATCGCGCACCACGAGGCTCCGCCAGTAGAGCCTGCCGATGCAGCGGGCCGCGTTGCGCCACGCGACCCGGGCGCCGAAGGAGAGTTCGGCGGGGGTGTGCTCGTACGTGCCGCTCCGGTCGATCTCGGCGAGCACCTCGCGGACCCTGCGCTCCGCGTCCCCGGCGTCGGGCTGCTCGTGGTGGAACTGCCGGACGAAGCTCTCCGCCTCCCGGCGGTCCGTCACCTGCGGTACGGACGTGTGTGGTCGGCCCTGCCACTCGCCGGACGAGGGGGCGGACGTGAACGGACAAACGCTGACAGCGGCGGCCTTGCGGCGGCGACCCAGACTGAAGACCAAGGTGTTCCCTCCCGCCCTCATGACTACCGCATGCAACCGCACGGTTGTGGAGAGTAGGGGGAGTTCCGGATGGGAAGGGGGCCGGGCTGGTAAGGTGCCCGGCCCCCTGACCCTCCGCGGCTCAGAGCCCGGCGACCTTGGACGTCGCCGACAGCTCGTACACCAGCGTGACCGTACGCCGTCCGCCCGGCGGCAGCGTGACGTCCCAGCGGACGATGCCCTCGTCGTCCACGGCGTCCGGCGCCGGGGAGCAGGCCTCCCCGCGCAGGCGCACCTCCACCGCCGAGACCTCGGAGACGGGGATCCGCTCCCGGAGGACGACCAGCCGGTCGTCCGCCTCCCCGGGCGCCGAGAACCGGGACAGGTGCAGCCGGACCGTGCGGGTGACCACGGTCCGCTGCGTGAGGCCGGTCGTGTCGCGGGACTCCTCCGCGTACCGCACCACCCGGTGGTCGTCGCGACTGCCGAAGGCGAGCTCGACGGCCGCGCCGGGCGCCGTGAAGTCCAGGGTGCCGCGGCCGGTGAAGCCGCTGCCCCTGACCAGGTCCACGGGACCGGCGAGCAGCGCGTGCCCGGACAGGTTGTCGAACCGCACCAACTGCGTCACCAGCGGGGAGAGTTCGGGGGAGCAGGCGTACTCGCTGCCCGCGGCCGTCGTGAAGGAGGAGAGCGGCACCCGGTGGGCGCGGCCGTCACTCGGCACGGAGACGGGTGCGGGGGAGTGCAGGACCCGCGTCTCGCCGCCGTCGTCCACGCCCGGCAGACCGAGCACCGGGGCCGGCCCCAGCGTCGCGATCTCCTCCTCGCGCAGCTCGACGTCGATCGTGCGGCGCTCCGCCGGCGCCCGGTCCTTGAGCGTCAGCCGGTCCTCGGTCAGTCGCGGCGGCTCGGTGGCGAGCGCCGAGCGGGCGGTCGACAGCGTCAGCCGTACGTCCGACCAGTCCTCGCCGGTGCGCTGCCAGACCACGGCCTCGGTCTCCAGGGTCAGGGAGTCCCCGTCGAGCACGGCACGGTACGCGGGCCGCCACAGGGCGCACGGCGTGAGGTGGCTCAGCCGCAGGCGCACGGGCCCGGCCACGGTGGAGTCCACCGTCAGCTCGACGTGGGCGACGAGCTCGGCGGGATCCTCCTCGGCGAGCTCCACGGCCCGCCGGGCCTCGGTGAGTTCCGTGGTGAGGGCCGCCAACCGGGCTTCCGTGGTGCGGAGTTCCTCGCCGTACGTGTCCCGCTCGGCGTCCACGCGGTCGAGTTCCCGGCCCCAGCGGGCCCCTTCGGACTCCCCGTGACCGGCGCCCTCGCCGATCTCCCGCAGCAGATCGGCCGCGAGCCGGCCGAGCAGGTCGAGGCGCGCCCGCAGCCGGTCGCGCCGCTGCTCGACGGCGAGCCGCTCCTCTTCGATGGCGTGCGCGCGGTGGCGGAGCGCGGAGTCGCCCTCGGCGGGCGGCACCGGTCCGCGCGGCGTCCAGTCGCGGACGACCCGCACGTCGAGGACGGTGGCCGGATGGTCGGAGGCCAGCTCGGCGTGGAGGGTGCGGTCGACGGCGAGCGCGCTGACCGGCCCGAGGCGCAGGCGCTGCACGCCTGCCTCCAGGTCGAGCACGGCGGTGCGCTCGACGTGGGCGCGGTCCTCCAGACAGGTGACGGCGGTGACGGGAAGGGCGATCGGCTTGGGTTCCGTGGACATGGCGTCTGTCAGCTCCTGCGGTTGCCGTCGACCAGGGCCTTGCCAGCCGGGATGCGGATCTCGTAGCCGCCGTCGAGCGCGGCGGTGCCGCCGGCGGGCAGCTCCACCCGCCAGACACGGGTGCCCGGGGCGTGCCGCTCCGGAGCGGCGTCCTCGGGCGCCGTCCAGTCGGCGCGCTCCTCGATGCGGACGTCCGGCTCGGAGGAGACCGGCACCCGCTCGTGGACCTCGACGGTGACGGGCCCCGCGAGGCGGTTGGCGAGCTCGACGTGGACGCGGTGGTCGAGCACGGTGACGTGGTTGCGCAGCCCCGCGGTCGACTCCTTCAGATGGGTGCGGCGGGTGACGCGGACGCCCTCGGCGGGCCCGAGCCCGAGGCGGCGGACGCCGCCGGGCGCGAGCGTGGGCAGGGCGGCGGTCAGCAGGTGCTCGTCGTCGACGGTGACCTCGACCGGGCCGGCGAGCAGCGCCTGACGGGTGGTGTTGGAGACCAGGAGGGTCGCGTACACGGTCTGGTCCACGGACGGCACACAGATGTGCTCGGTGTGCAGGACGACCGGGATCTCGCCGACGGTGACGGTGTGCCAGGTGCCGTCCGAGGGGATGTCGGCGCGGGCGGCCGCGTCGAAGCGGTGGTCGAACGAGCCCGCCGACGTACGGGGGCGCACCGCGTGCCTGGGCAGCGGCAGACCGGCCACCGCCTCGGCGCGGCGCCGGTACTCGTCGGCCACCGCGTCGGATGAGGCGCCCGGGAACAGCCGGCCACGGCGGGCGCCCGGCTCCTCGGGGCCGGACAGCACGAGGGCGGCGTAGTCGAGTTCGGCACCGCTCGGCTGCGGCGGACCCGCCGGCGGTGGCGGCGGAGCCGGAGCCGCCGCAGCGGGTGCTGCCAGGCCCGGAGCCGCCGCGCCCGGAGCCGCGGGTGCCTGGGGCGGGCGGGATCCGAAGCCGCCCCGGCCACCGGCGCGCGGCCGGCCGGCCGGCCGCGGCGCCGCCGCCCGCACGGCGTCCGGCGCCCCGCTCCCGAGGAACTCCGGGGCGAAGCCGTACGCGTCACCGGGCTGCGGCGGACCGGCGAACGCCGGCGGCGCGGGCGGTGGCGGTGCCGCCACGGGCAGGGACGCGGAGCCGGCGACGGCGCCCGCCACCGCCGAGCCGCCACGGAGCGGCGCGGGGCCGGCCGCCTCGTACCCGGTGAACAGGTCGGCGAGCCCCGCCGGAGGTTCGCGCCAGCCGGACGGCGCGGGCGCGGACTGGCGCCGACCGATCCGGAGCGAGCGGAGCGCCGGCAGATCGGTGCGGCGGCGCAGGTCGGCGGTGGCCAGGGCGAGGCGCACCCCGGTCCAGTCCTCGCCGGTGCGCTGCGCGACCGAGGCACGCAGCACCAGCTGCCCGCTGCCGTCGCCCTGACGGTGGGTGAGGCGGTACGTCGGCACCCAGACGGCACCGGGCACGCCGTACTCCAGCTCCAGCTCCAGTTCCACCTCCTCCGACCCGGCGCCGCCGTCGAGGGTCAGCACGGCGCAGACCGAGGTCGCGACATGAGCCGACGGCGCGTCGGTGGAGGCGCGGTGGAGCCTGTCGTAGGCGACGTCGCACTCGTGCTCGGCGAGCCGTACCGCCTCGTCCAGCTCGACGAGCCGGGCGTGCAGCCCCGTCAGCCGCTCGTCGACGAAATCGGCGAGCTCGAGCCAGGCGTCGACCGGCGTGCGCCGGTGCGGGTCCTCACGCTTGCGGCCGGGCGGAATCGGGCGCAGACCGTCGACCTCCGCGATCAGGGCCTGGTGCCGGTCGCGGCGCGCCCGCGCCGCCAAGTGGGCCTCGCTCAGCCGGTCGACCTCGCGCCGCAGTTCGTCGGGGGTGCCGTCGTCGTACGGCTCTGCCTCGACCTCCACACGCGCCTCGGTCACCCGCGCTCCGGAGGCGCCCAGGACCCGGGCCCGCAGCGAACCGGGGTCGAGCGCGCGGGGCAGCCCCGTCACCCGTACCCGGCCGTCCGGCGGCACGACGCCCCGGGCCAGGCGCCGGCAGAGCGCGCCCTGCGCGTACACCACGACCGAGTCGAGGCTCGACCCCCACCTGCGCGCCGTACCGACCGTCATGCGCCCCCCACTTCGCCCGTCCGTGTCGGAGGGAAGCCTACGCCGGACGGGTCCGTGCGGTCCCGGAGCACCGGCGGCGGCGCAGGGCCCGGACCTTGTCCCGGGAGCGCCGACGGCTGCAAGATCCTCTTTGTGAGGGACTCGGGTGGGAGCGGAGAAGGAAGGGTCGGGTTGCCGTGGGGGAGATGACCAAGGGAAGCAACGGCTTTGTTCCGTCGGTGCCGTTGAGGATCGCCGTGCGCGGTGGCGTGGACGCGATGGCGCTGCTGCTCGGGGAGACCGGAAAGGTCAGGGGCGACGGAGACGTCGTCTTCCACGGAGCCCCGGTGCATCCCTCCGGAGCCGTCCGCCTGACGGAGGCGGCGACGGGGCCGGGCCCGTCGGGTACGGCGTGGCTGGAGGTCGGCCTCACCGCCGTGGAGGAGCGGATCACCCGCGTCCTCGTGGTCGGTTCGACGGAGCGCGGCGCGATGCGGGACGCCGCCGGACTGTCGGTGGAGGCCTTCGCGCCCGACGGCACCTCGGTGGTGCGGTACGACGTCACGGACGCCGCCGGGGAGACGGCGATGGTGCTGGCCGAGCTCTACCGGCGGGCGGGCGGATGGAAGTTCCGCGCCGTGGGCCAGGGATGGGTGAGCGGTCTCGCGGGTCTGGCCACGGACCACGGCGTGGACGTGGCCGACGAGGGAGACAACGGAGCGCCGCCCGGCGGTGGTGTGCCGGCGCAGGCCATGGCTCCTCCCGCGCCCGCACCGGGCTTCGCGCCTCCGCCGGCAGGGCCGGCTGCCGCGCCGGGATTCGTCCCTCCGCCCGCGGGGGCGGTTCCCGCGCCCGGGTACGGACCTCCGCCCGCCGTCGCGGCTCCCGCGCCGATGCCGGGCTTCGCACCTCCGTCCGCAGGGCCGGCTGCCGCGCCCGGTTTCGCGCCTCCGCCCGCGGGGGCGGTTCCCGCGCCCGGATACGCACCTCCGCCCGCGGTGGGTGCTCCGGCGGCGGTTCCTCCCGCCGCGGTCCCGCCCGTGACCCCGGCCCCTCCCGGCGCCGCCGGCTGGTGGACGTACGGGCCCGTCTTCGAGCCGTACACCGAGACGGGACGGGACAACGACGTGATCACCGTGGCCGGGCTTCCGCCGGGGCCGGTCGTCGTCCAGCTCGACGTCCGGGGCGACGGGTACACGGGCCTCTGGGTGCTCAACCGGCGCAACAAGGAGGAGGACAACCTCGTCAACAGTACGGAGGAGGACTTCCAGGGTCGGCTGCTCGCCACGGTCCCGGCGAACGGCACCCTCCGTCTGAAGCTGCAGGCCGAAGGGCCCTGGCAGGTCCAGGTGTCGCCGTTGGCGGCGGCCCGTCGCCTGACGGAGGAGGAGGCGGAGTTCCGCGGCCCCGACGTACTGCTGCACACGGGAGGCGTAGCGGACCTGGCCGTCCACTACCGCGGCGACGACAACCTCATCGTCCACGTCTACGAGCTCGCGGGGCACGACGACCACACGACCCTGCCCCGGTACGACAACGTGGTGAACGAGATCGGCAAGCGACGCGAGACCGTTCCGCTTCCCGAGGGGCCGCTCATCGTCCACTTCGAGATGGCGGACGGCCCGTGGCGGGCGAGGCTGAAGCGTCTGCAGCCGCCGACCCGGCCCCTGCCCCCGGCCCCGCCGGGCGCGGCGGCACCCGTCCCGTTCGCCGCCCCGGGCGACCCGGCCCGGCCGGACAAGCAGGACGGGTCGGCCCCGCGGAAGAACTGGTTCTCACGCGGCCGGGGGTGACCGCCGGGACACCGACGGCGGCCGGCCCCACCTCATCGAGGGGCCCGGCCGCGCACCGCGTCACCGCCCGGCCGCGCTCGCCACGGTCAGGGCCGCCGCGACCTCGCCCGCGAGGGCGACCGGGTCACCCGTCGGCGAGGTCGGATAGGCCTGGTGGCCGTGCGCCCAGGCGTCCTCCCCGGCGAACCAGTCGATGGCGGCGGGGGCCGTCCCCTGCACGAGCGCCGTGTCGAGGCTCGCGAAGTACGCCGCCCAGCGCGGCGCGTACACGTCCCGCACGAGACCGGCCCACTCGCGGTTGGCGTAGTCGTGCAGGCCGGCGGAATCGCTCGGCCCCCGGTCGGCCCAGGTCGTGAGGATCGAGCGGGCGTCGTACTCCAGGCGGTCGCGCTCCTCCGTGCCGGCTGCCCAGGAGCGGGCGGCGGCGAGCCACGGACCGAGCAGGAAGCGCCGGTCGGAGGCGACGAGCCGGCCGAGCAGCTCCTCCGAGGCGTTCCACTCGCGCACCAGCGCCCGGAAGCGCTCCAGATCCCCGGCCTCGTACGCGCCCTTGACCCGCGGCAGCAGGACGCGGCCGCGGTTGGTGAGCGCCTGGCGCGCCACGTCCACCAGGTCGTAGCGGTACGCGTCCGAGGCCCGCAGCGCCGGGGCCACCTGGAGCAGCTCGGCCAGGGCACGCTCCACCGTGCCGGCCTCGTACCGCATGGCGGTCGGGCTCCAGCGGGCCGCCTTCGTCGCCGTCAGGCTCGGCCGCGCGGTGAAGAGGCTGTCCTGCGGCTCGCTCCACGTACCGGAGGCACCGCTGTACGGGCCGAGGCGCAGCTGCTCCCACGCGGCGGCCGCGTGCGGGTCGGCGCCGCCGTAGCGCCGGGCCGCGTACGCGGCGAACCAGGCGCGCTGGTCGACCGGGCCCGGCTCCCAGGCGAGTTCGGTGAACAGGTCGAACGCGGCGGGGTTCCCGCCGGTGCCCTCCGGGAGGTAGGCGATGCCGCGCA
Source organism: Streptomyces nymphaeiformis (assembly GCF_014203895.1). Taxonomy (GTDB): domain Bacteria; phylum Actinomycetota; class Actinomycetes; order Streptomycetales; family Streptomycetaceae; genus Streptomyces; species Streptomyces nymphaeiformis. Next base: position 278,040 of record NZ_JACHJY010000002.1, read on the forward strand.
GCGCGCTGTCCGACCGGGTCAGCCAGGCCCGGAAGCGCTCCGTCCACACGCCGGTGTTGGCGCCCAGGCTGGTGTGACCGCCGAAGTTGGCGATCGCGCCGAACGCGTACGGCGTGCCGCCCCACTGCTTCTCGCGGTCGAGGCCCTCGTACCGGTCGGAGAGGCCGTCGACGATCAGCACCCTGCTCCGGTCCACTCCGCCGAGCAGAGCCGTGGACGGGTTGTTCTGCCAGCCGAGCATCACCCACGTGGCGCCGGGACGCGCCGTCTCCAGGGCCCGCTGCACGGCCTCCGCCGCCCGCGTCACATCGACCGGACCGGGGGTGCCGCCCTCGTGCAGCAGGTCCATCTTGAACATGTCGCTGTCACCGAACCGGCGCTGCTGCACCCGGTAGTAGGCGGCGGCCAGCTCCGCGAAGACGGGTCCGGTCGGGTCCAGCCAGTCCGGCCGGGCGAACCCGACCCACTTGCCCTGCGGGACGGTGACCGCGCCCGGGTTCCGGGCGGCGAAGCCCGGAGGCACCGTGCCGAAGAAGCCCGGCAGGACGGGCGTCATCCCCAGCGCACGCAGGTGCGCCGCGATCCGGCTCCCCAGAGCGGCCCGCGCCTCGATCAGCTGCTCGGACACCGGACCGCCGTAACCTGACATGTTCTGCAGCAGCCACCAGGCCTGGTGCGCCGGTCCCGGGATCCAGGCGCGCAGCTCCGCGGCGTCGTAGCCGAACCCCTGGAGGGCCCGGTAGTACGGGTACTCGGCGCCGGTCGGCACGAAGACCTCGTTCACCCCGTGCAGCGCCATCAGGTCGATGTCACGCTGGTACGAGGCGAAGTCGCGGTACGCCCCGGAGTATCCCTCGTCGGTGTCGTTGAGGGCGTAGCGGTGCGGCACGGCGGCCGACCGGGTGATCGTCCCGGACACCGCGGGGAGCGTGGCCGGAAGCCGGCCGAGGCTGTCGCCCGGCCAGCCGATGTCGACCCCCGCGACCCGCTCCAGATACCAGCCCACCCCGGTGAGCAGCGTGGCCGGCGAGGTGCCCCTCACCTGGATCGCGCCCGCCCTGCCCGAGACCGAGAAGTAGTCCCCGGAGGCCGGTTCCTCGACCGGGACCAGGGTGAACTGCTCTGCCCGGGAGGGCAGCAGGCGCTCCAGGCCCGCCCGGGCCGGGCCCGGGTCGAAGGGGAGCGCGGCGGCGGAGGCGTGGGTGCCCGGCGGCCCCGGCATCCCGGGCGCGGCGGCGGTCACGACGGCGAGCACCGTGACGACGAAGGTGGTGCGGCAACGACGGATCAGGCGGCTGCCCATCTGGCTCCCTGCTCGAACGGGACGACGGCTCGGGCGACCACTCTCCGACGGCCCGCGCCCCCGGCCACGCAAGCGGAGCCGGGGGAACGGCGGGGCTCATCCGTGCGGGTGTGCGTGTTCGAACCGAGGGAGCGAGCCGGGCCGGGTCATCGAGCACCGGAGAGGCGGGCGGTGTACCTGAAGGCCCGTCCGGCCTGGCAGACTGCGGCCCTCACGTCGTCCCGTCCACGCCACCCCTGGAGGCCCCATGGCGCAGCGGCCCGGTCACCCGTCCCGCACGGCCCGCACGCGCGCGTACGTCCCCCGGCCACCGTGCCGGGGCGCGAGCGGGAAGGCCGCGCGATGAACCTGTGCCCCACCCGTCGTGCGGATCCGACCGCGCTCGTCGTCCGCAGCGCGCCCGCCGTGCCCACCGCCGCGGTGCTGCTGCTCCACGGCGGCCGCGCCGAAGGTCCCGAGCCGCCGCCCGCGCTCAACCTGCCGGCGCTGCGCATGCGCCCCTTCGCCGGGGCCGTGGCCCGGGCCGTGCGCGGCAGGGGAGTGCTGGTCGCCGAGGTGCGCTACCGCCACCGCGGCTGGAACGGGGACCGCGCCGACGCCGCCCGCGACGCCGAGGCCGCCCTCGCGCGGCTCCGCGAGCAGGCCGGGCCCGTTCCCGTCGTACTGGTCGGCCACTCCATGGGAGGCCGGGCCGCCCTCCGTGCGGCGGGCGATCCCGCCGTACGCGGGGTCGTCGCCCTCGCACCGTGGTGCCCCGCCGACGAGCCCGTCGAGCACCTCGGCGGACGTCGCCTCTACCTGCTCCACGACGAGACCGACCGGGTCACCTCGGCCCGCCAGTCCTGGGAGTTCGTCCGCCGGGCGAAGGCGGCGGGCGCCGACGCGGCGGGCATCCCGATGCCGACGGGCGGCCACGCCATGCTCCGCGGCGCGGACCTCTGGCACCGCCGCGCGGCCGAACTCACGGCGGCGCTGCTGTCACACGGCTGAGACGGGCCGGGGGCCCGGATCAGCGGGCCGCGAGCCGCTCCGCTCAGGCGGCCCGGGAGGAGCCGGGGCCGGCGGGTCGCGTGCCTCCGCGCAGGAGCCTCGGGAGATGCCAGGATCAGCGGAGCACGAGCTGATCCGCGCACGCGGCGCGGGTCGCCGCGTGCACCGCGCGGGCGAGGCGTGCGCCCCACAGGGAGCGCGGCCCGGCGAAGGGCTCGGCCGCTCCGACGGGCGACGGCGCCGCCACGCAGACCGCGTCCGTCGGTGTCCCGGAGGCGTCGGCGCCCAGTTCCACCAGGGCCTGGACCTTCGCCTCGGTGGCGGTCGCGACCGCGTTCACCAGCGCGGCGTCGGTGAGCGGCACCGGCAGGGACACGATGATGTTGATCGTTCCGGGCCGGGGTGCGGCGACGCCCCCGGCTCCCGGGGCCGCGGCCCAGCCCCGTACCCCGATCCCGGCGGTCACCAGGGCCTGCGCGCCGCCGTCCGCGGCGTGCCGCCGGTCCGCGACCGAGGCCGCGGTCATGAGGCCGACGCCCTCGCCTTCGAGTCCCGCCCCGGAGGCCAGGTCGCGGAGGTGCGTGACGGGGTCGAGCCGGGCGTAGCCGGGCGGGACCTGGGCGTTGACGACCCAGCGCCGCTCGCCGATGCCTCCGCCGAGGACCGCGCTCGACACCATGCGGACGCCCGGGCCGGGGGCCCACACGAGGAGCGGCCACTCCCGGCCCTGTTCCACATGGCCGAGGAGGGCGGCGTCGGCCAGCGACGGGCCGGTGAGGAGGGTTCGCGGAAGCACCCCACACCCTAACGCGCGGCCACGGGACGGGCGGGTCGGCCCCGCCCGTCCCGTGGCGCCGGGCCTCAGCCCAGGTCGAGCACGGTGGCGAGGGCCGCGCGGAGGGCCGACTCCGGGTCCTCCGACGTCCCCTCGGCCCGCCAGGCGACGAAGCCGTCCGGGCGAACGAGGACCGCACCGTCCACGGTGACGCCGTGGGCCGCGGCCCAGTCCTCTCCGTCGACGGGCGCGAGCTCCGCGTCCGGTCCCTCGCCGATGCGGTACGAGGCGAGGGGCACCGCGAGGCGCTCGGCGACGCGCGCCGCCGCCGTGTGCCAGGCGCCGAGCGCCCCCGCCGAACTCAGCAGCACGGGAGTCCGCTCGTACAGGTCGAGGGTGGAGATCCGGTCACCCGACCGGTCCAGCCAGAGGTGCGGCGCGCGGCTGCCGGGCTCGCCCGTCAGGCGCAGTCCGTCCGGGACGACCGGCACCGCCGGGTCCGCGCCCAGGACCGCGCCGCGCGGATAGCGGTACCCGAGGGCGACGTTGAGGATGCCGCCCCGCTTCCCGCCGGGCCCGCCCGCCCCCGGCTCCGGGGAGTACCCGGGGTGGCTGTGCTCGACCGAACGCGACGAGGCGCGGGCGCTGGTCGCCTCGGCGACCGGCCGGCGTTCCGCGTCGTACGAATCGAGCAGCCCGGGACCGGCCCAGCCGTCGAGGACCGCGGAGAGCTTCCAGGCGAGGTTGTGGGCGTCCTGGATACCGGTGTTGGAGCCGAAGGCGCCCGTGGGCGGCATCTCGTGGGCCGAGTCGCCGGCGAGGAACACCCGCCCGTCCGCGTACCGTTCGGCGATCCGCTCGGCCGCGTGCCACGGCGCCCGGCCCGTGACCTCCACGTGCAGGTCCGGCACGCCCACGGCACGCCGGATGTGCTCCCTGCACCGCTCGTCGGTGAACTCCTCGAGGGTTTCCCCGTGTTCGGGGTGCCAGGGGGCGTGGAACACCCACCGCTCGCCGTTGTCCACCGGCAGGAGCGCCCCGTCCCCCTCCGGGGAGGTGAGGTAGCAGACGATGAACCGCCGGTCGCCGACGACGGCCGCCAGGTCACGCGACTCGAACGTGATGCTCACGTTGTGGAACAGGTCGCCCGGGCCGGTCTGCCCGATGCCGAGCTGCTCGCGGATCGGGCTGCGCGGACCGTCCGCCGCGACGAGGTACTCCGCCCGGATGGTGGTGTGCTCGCCGGTCTCCCGGCTCTTGACCCGTGCGGTCACGCCTTCGGCGTCCTGCTCGAACGACATCAGCTCCGTCGAGTACCGCAGGTCGCCGCCCAGCTCCCGCGCGGCTTCGAGGAGCACGGGTTCGAGGTCGTTCTGGCTGCACAGGCACCATTCGGCGGGGCTGAACCTGGCCAGGCCGCCGCCGGGGTCGATCTGCCGGAACAGCCACTCGCCGGCGTCGCCCACCAGGCTGGGCGTCTGGAGGATCCCGTTGTTCGAGGACAGGATCTTCGCGGCCTCGTGGATGCGCTGCCGGACGCCCGCGCCGCGGAACACCTCCATGGTGCGCACGTTGTTCCCGCGTCCCCGCGGGTGGACGGAGGTGCCGGCGTGGCGTTCGACGAGCGTGTGCGGCACGCCGAGACGCCCCAGGAAGAGCGAGGTGGACAGGCCCACGAGGGAGCCTCCCACGATGAGGACGGGCGTGCGGTGTCCGATCTCACCGGTCGCTTCGCTTCGGTTCATCGATGGCCTCCAGCGTCACCGGTGACGCGGGTCGGGGATGGGAAGCAGATGCCTGCCCGGCAGAGCCCGGGACCGTGCGCGAGGGCCACCCGAATGACGCGCGGTTCACTCATCCGCCCCGTGGGGCTCGCGTCGACGTGTGGCCCGCGTGAAGGTTCGGTACATGACGACCCCGGCCATCCGAGCCAGGTGGTCCCTCCCCGCTCTCGCAGACGAGAAGAGGTGCGCCGTATGACCAGCACGGCACGCATATCGCAGTCGGTGTTCGACGGGTCCAGGCTGCGGGTGATCCTGCTGCTCGACCTGTACGACGGAGCCCAGCAGCAGTTCCTCGAAGCGTACGAGGTGATGCGCAAGCAGGTGGCCGGCGTCCCCGGCCACATCAGCGACCAGCTGTGCCAGTCCATCGAGAACCCCTCGCAGTGGCTGATCACCAGCGAATGGGAGAGCGCCCCGCCCTTCCTCGCCTGGGTGAACAGCGAGGAGCACGTCGAGATGGTCAAGCCGATGCACAGCTGCGTCCGGGACACCCGGTCCATGCGCTACAGCATCCTCCGGGAGACCGGTGCGCAGCGGCCGCTCACCCCGGAGACCGCCGCGGGCGAGCAGGTCGCGGCCCGTGTCGGCGACGGAGTGACGCGCCACGCGCTCACCTTCACCGTCAAGCCGGGCTCCGAGTCGAAGGTCGCGGAGCTCCTCGCCGGCTACGAGTCGCCCGAGGCCCAGGTCGACGAGAACACGCGACTGCGCCGCACCTCGCTGTTCATGCACGGCAACCGCGTCGTGCGGGCGGTCGAGGTGGAGGGCGACCTCCTGTCCGCCCTGCGGCACGTCGCCCGACAGCCCGGGGTACGGGCCGTCGAGGAGGCCATCAACCCCTACCTGGAGCAGGACCGGGACCTCACCGACCCCGAGTCGGCCCGCGTCTTCTTCACCCGTGCGGCCCTCCCGGCCGTGCACCACGTGGTCTCCGCCCGGCCCGAGCCGGCCGACCTGAGCCGCCACGCCCTGTACTACCCGGCCAAGGAAGGCCGGGGCACGGACCTGGCCCGGCTGCTCGCCCAGCAGGACGCGGAGGCGGCGGCCGACCCCGACAGCCCGATCTACGGCAGCACCGTCTTCCAGCGCGACGACGTCGTGGTGCGGCTCGTCGACGCCGAGGGCGACCTCGACCTCGATCCCGCCGCCGCCCTCGGCGTCAAGGGCGAGCGGAAGGCCAAGGTCCTGGAGCGTCTCCTCGACGGCGCCGCGATCGGCGTCGAGGGCTCCCTGGACACCGCTCGCAACCTCAACCGGCTCCTGTCGCACGCCGACATGCTGCCCGTCACCGACCGCCGCGCGGCCGACTCCTGAGAGGACGGACCCGGGGCACCGGCCCCCTCCCAGGGGCCGCGCCCCCGACCGTGCGTCACATCTCATCGCCACACCCGGAGGTATCAACCATGCTCCAGCAGCGTCCGCGCATCGTGAACCTGAGCGACACGGAACCCAACCGCAGACGCGGTGGGGACCTGCGGGCCATGCTCACGCCCGCCACGGTCGGCTCCACCAGCGGCTTCATGGGGCTGGCCCTCATCGAGCCGGGCGACCGCATCGGCGAGCACTACCACCCGTACTCCGAGGAGTTCGTGTACGTCGTCCAGGGCCTGCTCGAAGTGGACCTGGACGGCGAGACGCACACGCTCCGCCCGGACCAGGGGCTGCTCATCCCGATCGACGTCCGGCACCGGTTCCGGAACGTCGGCGACGTCGAGGCCCGCATGGTCTTCCACCTGGGCCCCCTCGCCCCGCACCCGAGCCTCGGCCACGTCGACACCGAGGCGACCGAGCCGGAGGGGGCGCGCGAGCGGGAGGGGGCCCTCGAGTGACCCGGCGCGTGGCCGTCACCGGCATCGGCGTGGTCGCCCCCGGCGGCGCCGGAACGGCGGCGTTCTGGGACCTCCTCACCCAGGGGCGTACGGCGACCCGCGGCATCACCCTGTTCGACCCGGCCGGCCTGCGTTCCCGCATCGCCGCCGAGTGCGACTTCGACCCGTACGCCCACGGCCTGTCCGCCGAGTTGAGCCGGCACACGGACCGGTACGTGCAGTTCGCCGTCGTCGCCGCGGGAGAGGCCGTACGCGACTCCGGGCTCGACACCGCCGCCGAGAACCCCTGGCGCGTCGGCGTCAGCCTCGGCAGCGCCGTCGGCGGCACCACCCGCCTGGAGCACGACTACGTCCTGGTCAGCGAACGCGGCGCGCGCTGGGACGTGGACCACCGCGCCGCCGATCCGAAGCTGCACCTGGCGTTCGCGCCCAGCACGCTCGCCTCGGTGGTCGCCGAGGAGTACGGCGCCCAGGGCCCGGTGCAGACGGTCTCCACCGGCTGCACCTCCGGCCTCGACGCCGTCGGCTACGCCTTCCACACCATCGAGGAGGGCCGGGCGGACGTGGTCATAGCCGGGGCGTCGGACTCGCCGATCTCCCCGATCACCATGGCCTGCTTCGACGCCATCAAAGCCACGTCGCCCGACAACGACGACCCCGAGCACGCCTCCAAGCCCTTCGACAACCGCCGCAACGGCTTCGTCATGGGCGAGGGCGCGGCGGTCCTCGTCCTGGAGGAGTACGAGCACGCCAGGGCCCGGGGCGCGCACATCTACTGCGAGATCAGTGGCTACGCCACCTACGGCAACGCCTACCACATGACCGGTCTGACCGGCGAGGGACTGGAGATGGCCCGGGCGATCGACACCGCGCTCGACCAGGCCAGGCTCGACCCCACGGCGATCGACTACGTCAACGCGCACGGCTCCGGCACCCGCCAGAACGACCGGCACGAGACCGCCGCCGTCAAGCGGTCGCTCGGCGCCCACGCGTACGACACGCCGATGAGCTCCATCAAATCCATGGTGGGCCACTCGCTCGGCGCGATCGGCGCGATAGAGGTCGCCGCCTGCGTGCTCGCCCTGCAGCACCAGGTGGTGCCCCCGACCGCCAACTACGAGATCCCCGACCCCGAGTGCGACCTGGACTACGTGCCGCGCACCGCCCGCCCCCGGAAGCTGAGGAACGTGCTCTCCGTCGGCAGCGGCTTCGGCGGCTTCCAGTCCGCCGTGCTCCTGACCGGGCCGGGCGGGAGGACACGATGAGCACACAGCGGCCACGGCCGGCGGTCGTCACCGGGATCGGTGTCATCGCCCCCAACGGACTGCGCACCGACGCGTACTGGAAGTCCGTCCGGGAAGGCCTCGGCGTTCTCGGACGGATCACCCGCGAGGGCTGTGAGCACCTGCCCCTCAAGGTCGCGGGGCAGGTCGAGGGCTTCGACGCCTCGGCCCTCATCGACGAGCGCTTCCTCGTCCAGACCGACCGGTTCACCCACTACGCCATGGCCGCGGCCGCGCTCGCCCTCGACGACGCAGGACTCGGCCACGAGGAGGGACCCGAGGAGCCCTTCGACATCGGCGTCGTCACCGCCGCGGGATCCGGCGGCGGCGAGTTCGGCCAGCGCGAGCTGCAGAAGCTGTGGGGACAGGGCTCCAAGTTCGTCGGCCCGTACCAGTCCATCGCCTGGTTCTACGCCGCGAGCACCGGCCAGATCTCCATCCGGCACGGCTTCAAGGGGCCCTGCGGGGTCGTCGCCAGCGACGAGGCCGGCGGCCTCGACGCCGTCGCCCACGCCGCCCGCGCCGTCCGGCGCGGAACCGGCGCGGTGGTCGTCGGCGCTGCCGAGGCGCCCCTCGCCCCGTACTCGATGGTGTGCCAGCTCGGCTACCGCGAGCTCAGCACCGTCGACGACCCGGACCGCGCCTACCGCCCCTTCACGGCCAAGGCCTGCGGCTTCGTCCCCGCCGAGGGCGGCGCCATGCTCGTCGTCGAGGACGAGACCCGCGCCCTCGACCGGGGCGCGACCGTGCGGGCCACGGTCGCGGGCCACGGCGCCACCTTCACCGGTGCCTCCCGCTGGAAGGAGTCCCGCGAGGGACTCGCCCAGGCCATCAGGGTCGCCCTCGACGAGGCCGGCTGCGCCCCCGAGGAGATCGACGTCGTCTTCCCCGACGCCCTCGGCGTACCGGAGGCGGACCGCGCCGAGGCCCTGGCGATCACCGACGTCCTGGGCGCGCACGCCAAGCGCGTCCCGGTGACGGCCCCCAAGACCGGCTACGGCCGGGCCTACTGCGGGGCACCCGTACTGGACACCGCGGCCGCCGTGCTCGCCATGGAACACGGCCTGGTGCCCCCCACCCCCCACGTGTACGACATCGACTGCGACCTCGACGTGGTGATGTCCCGCGCTCGGCCCGCCGAGCTGCGCACGGCCCTCGTCCTCAGCAGGGGACTCATGGGATCCAACGCGGCGCTCGTCGTGCGCCGCGGTGGCGGACTCGCCCGGTAGGACCGGGCGGCGAAGGAGAGAACGCACATGATCACCACGGAACTCACCTACGGCGACCTCGCCGCGCTGATCAAGCAGTCGGCCGGCGTCACCGTCGCCCCGGAGCAGCTCGCGGGGTCCCCCGAGACCCCCTTCAGCGGCCTCGGCGTCGACTCGCTCGGCCTGCTCGGCATCGTCGGCGAGCTGGAGAACCGGCACGGTGTGGCGCTGCCCACCGACGCCGAGCGCTGCAAGACGCCCGCCGAGTTCGTCGCCCTCGTCAACAACGCCCTCGCAGGAGTCTGACGTGTCCGGACACACCGACAACAGCATCACCATCGACGCCCCCCTGGACCTCGTCTGGGACATGACCAACGACATCGAGAACTGGCCGCGGCTCTTCAGCGAGTACGCCTCCGTCGAAGTCCTCGAGCGCGAGGGCGACACGACCACCTTCCGCCTGACCATGCACCCGGACGACAACGGGAAGGTCTGGAGCTGGGTGTCGGAGCGCACCGTGGACCGGGTGAACCGCCGGGTCCGCGCCCGTCGCGTCGAGACCGGGCCGTTCGCGCACATGGACATCGCCTGGGAGTACGAGGAGCTGCCCGGCGGCGTCCAGATGCGGTGGGTCCAGGACTTCGCGATGAAGCCCGACGCCCCCGTCGACGACGCGTGGATGACCGACAACATCAACCGCAACTCGCGCACCCAGATGGCCCTCATCCGGGACAAGGTCGTGCAGGCCGCGCGCGAAGGCCGGACCGCGTCCGTCAGGCCCGCCTGACGCACCCGGTCAGGACCATCCGAGGAAGGACACCGATGCACCACGCACTGATCGTCGCTCGTATGGCGCCCGGCTCGGCGCCCGCGATCGCGGACGTGTTCGCCGACTCCGACCGCGGCGAGCTGCCGCACCTGGTGGGGGTCGCGCGGCGCAGCCTGTTCCAGTTCGGCGACGTCTACCTGCACCTCATCGAGTCCGAGCAGGACCCGGCGCCGAACGTCGCCAGGCTGGCCGGACACCCCGAGTTCCGCGGCGTCAGCGAGCGTCTGTCGGCGTACGTCAGCGCGTACGACCCGACGACCTGGCGCAGCCCCAAGGACGCCATGGCGCACTGCTTCTACCGCTGGGAGCGGGACGCCGGCTCCTGAGCCGGGAACACCGGGCGAAACCCGAGGCCGCCCGCCCCGCGAGGTTCGCGGAGCGGGCGGCCTGAGTTCTGTCGGACGGGTCAGGCGGGCACGGTGCACTCGAAGGCGTGGAGGTACGCATTCACCGGGCGGATCTCGCCGATGACGAGCCCGGCGTCCGTGAGCCGGTCCACCATGCTCTGCCGGGTGTGCTTCGCGCCGCCCACGTTGAGCAGCAGGAGCAGGTCCATGGCGGTCGTGAACCGCATCGACGGGGTGTCGTCCACGAGGTTCTCGATGACGACGACGCGGGCGCCGGGCTCCGCCGCCTTCCGGACGTTCGCGAGCGTCCTGCGGGTGCTGTCGTCGTCCCACTCCAGGATGTTCTTGATGACGTAGACGTCGGCGCGGACCGGGATGTCCTCCCGGCAGTCACCGGGCACGATCCGGACCCGGGGGGCCAGCGTGCCGCCCTCCCGCAGCCGGGGATCGGCGTTGCCGACCACCGCCGGCAGGTCGAGCAGCGTGCCGTGGAGCCCGGGGTGCTTCTCCAGGAGGCTCGCCAGGACGTGGCCCTGACCGCCGCCGATGTCCACGACGGAGGAGGCCCCGCGCAGGTCGAGCAGTTCGGCGACGTCCTCGGCCGACTGGCGGCTCGACGTCGTCATGGCCCGGTTGAACACGTACGCGGACTCGGGAGCCTCCTCGTTGAGGTACGAGAAGAACTCCCGTTCGTACACGTCCTCGAAGACGTTGCGGCCGGAGCGCACCGCCTCGTCGAGCTTGGGCCAGACGTCCCAGGTCCAGGGCTCGGTGCACCACAGCGCGATGTAGCGCAGGCTGTGCGGGTCGTCCTCGCGCAGCAGCCGGGACATCTCCGTGTGCGCGAAGGTGCCGTCGGGCTGCTCGGTGAAGACGCCCTGGCAGGCGAGGGCGCGCAACAGCCTGCGCAGGGTGCGGGGTTCGGTCTTCACCGCGGCCGCGAGGTCCTCCGCGCTCATGGGCGTGTCGCCCAGCGCGTCGGCCACGCCCAGGCGGGCGGCCGCACGCACGGCGGCGGCGCACGCCGCGCCGAAGACGAGTTCTCGCAGCCGCATGGGCGGCGGGGGAGCGGATTCGACGGTCGTCATCTGTTTCGCCTTGCCTTTGCTGTCGTGCCGTACGGGTGACGGAGGGAGGTCAGCACATGCCCGCGGGCTGGGAGACGCCGCAGGTGTTGCCGCGGAAGGTGTTGGTCTTGGCGGTGTCGCGGTCGGCGAGGTCGGCGGCGCCGTTGCGCAGCGCCACGTTGTCGCGGATCTCGATCCGCTCGTTGGGGACGCCCACGAAGCTCTTGAAGAGCACGATGCCGCCCGAGAGCGGCGTGTCGCCCACGTTGTCCTCGACCGTGTTGTGCGCGACGAGGGTGTCCTCGGCGCCGGTGAGCACGATGCCCGAGCCCTGAAGGGCGGGCAGGCGCGGGGTCTTGGGGCAGAACTTGTTGTTCTCCCGGATGGTGTTCCGGCGGACGGTCATCGCCCCGGCGCGCGGCGTGGACTCGTCGCCCACGACGAACACGGCGGCGCAGTTGCCGGTCGCCTCGTTGTGGTCGACGGTGAGGTTCCGGAGCCGGCGCACGGTGATGCCGATCCGGTTGCCGGACACGCGGTTGCCGCTGACGACCGTGCCCCGGGTGTCGGTGGCGCCTCCCTCCTCGGTGACGGTGTTGGCCAGGAACAGTCCGGCGTCGCCGTTGTTCCGGGCGGTGTTGTGGCGCACCACCGCGCGCACGGACCGCTCCTGGGCGATGCCCCACGTGCCGTTGGACTCGGCGGTGACCCGCTGGACGTCCAGGCGGTCGGTCCACTTGGCCCACAGGCCGTTCTTCGCGAAGCCCCGGAGGGTCAGCGAGCGCACGGTCACGTCCTCGACGGGACGGTCCTGGGTGCCGGTGACACAGATGCCGTTGCCGGCCTGGGCGCACGTACCGGTGCCGGGGGCGGCGGGGGGCACGAGGACGGAGGGGAAGACGCTCGAACCACGGAGCGTCAGGTGCGGGGTGGTGATGTGGACGCTCTCGCGGTACGTGCCGGGGGCGAGGATGATCGTGTCGCCGGGGCGCGCGGCGTCCACGGCCTCCTGGATCGATTCGCCCGGTTTCACCCGGTGCACCGACCGGCCGGCCGCGGCGGGGGCGGCGGCGCCGAGCCCGGAGGCCGCGAGGGCCGCGGTGCACGCCAGGAGGGCGATCTGTCGTTTCGTCATATCGCGAAGTTATGAGCGCCCGTTCCGGCCCGCCACCGCTGATCCCCCGGGCGGGCCGGGGCCGACCGGGGGCCCTGGTGCACGGGCGCGGGGGCACTGGTCCGTTCGTGTGCGGGGCGAGATCACCCGGGGGGCGGTACGCCCGCGGCGGTGACCTGCTGTGACGGGCGCGGGCGGCGGCGGCCGTGGGTCCGACCGGCCGACGGCCGAACGCGCTCCCCGAATTGCGGGGGCCGCGCACCTCCCTTTGCCTCGTGCACGGAGCACAGCACAGGTGCCGCGCGAAGAAGCCGGCCGGAAAGCTCCACCGAAGGAGAGAAGCATGCGTCGCGCACGTACCGGTCTGCAGGTCAGCCTGATCGTCGGCGCCATCGTCCTGTCCGCCCCCACGGCGCTCGCCGCGCCCGGGTCCCCCGATGTCCGCATCAGCCCGATGAACGCCTCGCCCGGCACGACCGTCACCGTCACCACCACCGCGTGCGGCAAGGAGACCTACGGCAAGGGAGAGTCGGAGGCGGGTGGCAAGTTCCACCTCCTGCCGGGAGACCGCGCGGGTGTCCTGGTCGGCGAGTTCGTGGTGCCGGAGGGCGCCGCCGCCGGCACGGACACCGTCACCCTGAAGTGCCCGCCGCGGATCAAGCAGACCGTCACGTACCACATCTCCGGCCGGCCCCATGGCGGCGTCGAGGCCGGCTTCGGCTGGGCGGCCGGCGCCGCGGCCCCCGCGCCGGGCCCCGCCGGGGAACCCGCGACGGACTCCACCGGCAACCCCCTCGCCCTGGGCGGCGTGCTGCTCGCCGGCGCCGTGGCGGGCGGGGCGGTCCACCTGCGTCGACGCGCGAGGAAGGCCCGTACCTCGGCCTGATCGCCGAGCCGCATCGCCGAATGAGGAGTGGCCGCCACCCGGACGTCCGGGTGGCGGCCACTCCTTTGTGCGGCTGAAGTCAGAACGTGATCGGTTTATTGCATTTTCCATGCCGCAGTTGGTCGCTTTTATGAGAACGGAATGACCGGTGGAGGCCTTCCTTCCAGCAAGGTCACATGGCGAACCCGAACTGACTATGCTCCCCGATGTGTTGCGGAGCGCTCACAGCGAGTCATGAACGCTGCGAGCGCACGGACGGAGCGCGGCTGTGAGGAAACGGCCATCGACGCGATCTCGAAGCGACCCGCCGGCGCATCGCATACCTCGGTCCGTTCATTTCAGACGGTTTAGGGACCCCTTGATGGTTCGTGCAGGTTCAATTTCCAGACCCCGGCCGACCGCAGTCGCCCGGGTATGGCTCCTCCCTCCCGGAGTTCTGGCCGCGGCCACCGCCGTAGCGCTGCTGGTCTGTCCCGCGCAGATACGGACACCGGTCGCCTGGTGCGGACTCGCCGCGGTCCTCCTGACCGCTCTCACCTCGGCCGTGGCCGCGCGCCGAACCCGCGCGGCGGAAGCCGGCCGTCACACCCGGGCGGGCGCCGAGGCGGCGGAGCGGCACGCCCAGCGCGAGGCCGAGCTGCTCGGCAGACTGGCCGACCAGCGGGCCGCCGTCGTCTGGCTCGCCGAAGAGCTCCTGCCCGCGACCGTCGCCCGGCTGCAGAAGGGCGACCCCTCCTCGGAGATCCTGCGCGCCATCACCTTCGGCAAGCACCTCGACCCGGACTACACCGAGGCGCTCGAAGGGGCCATGCGGACCTTCCTCGAAGCCGTCGAGGCCGAGGAGCACACCCGGGACGCCTCCCAGCGCGCCCTCGTGGCCGTCGCGCGCCGGGTCCAGGCGATCGTGCACCAGCTCGCCAAGGACCTCCACGCCATGCAGATCCTGCACGGCAACGACCTCGTGGTCTCCCGCGGCCTGCAGGACGTCGACCACCGCAACGCCCTGATCGGCCGCCTCGCGGCCAGCATCGCGGTCCTCGGCGACGCCCGCCCCGGCCGCCAGTGGTCGAAGGCGATCCCGCTCTACGACGTCCTGCGCGGGGCCATGTCCCGCATCGTCGACTACCCCCGGGTGAAGCTGACGTCGGTGGCGGAGGTCGCGGTGATCGGCCCCGGCGCCGAACCGCTGATGCACCTGCTCGCCGAACTCCTCGACAACGCCACGACGTTCTCGCCGCCGCACACCCCCGTGGAGGTGACCGCGAGCGAGGTGCCCTCCGGCATCGCCATCGAGATCGAGGACCGCGGCGTCGGACTCACCGAAGAGGTCAGGCAGCGCGTCGAGCGCGTCATGGCGCAGTCGCAGACCGGCATCAACCTCTCGGGCCTGGGCGAGCTCACCCAGCTAGGCCTCCCGGTCGTCAGCCGGCTGGCCCGCGAGCACGGCTGCGAGGTCGACCTGCGCACCTCCGCCTACGGAGGCGTACGGGCCGTGGTGCTCGTGCCCCGCCGGCTGATCACCACGGTCCCGCCGTCCGCCCTGCGGATCCCGGACCACATCCGGAAGCGCACCGCCGGCGGACCCCTCCTGCCCCGGCCGACACCGCCGCGCGACGCCGCCACGGGAACCGCCGAGGTCAGGAAGACCGCCAACGGACTCCCGCAACGACGACGGGAGTCCCCCGTGCTCCCGCAGCGACGACGCGAGTCGCCCGTCCCCACCCCCGTCGTCCAGACGGGGCCCGCGCCCGCCGATCCGGCGGCCTCCAAGGGCACCTCCGCCCGCCAGCCGGGCCTGATGTGGGAGGCGTTCCAAGGCGACAAGCGAGGCGACAAGAGACCGGTCGCCGACCCTTCTTCTTCCCCCAGCGATCCGTCAGATGAGGACGAGTAACATGCAGCCACTGCCGAACATGGACTGGATGCTCACGGAGCTCGTGGGCAGCGTCCCGTACGTGCGACACGTGGTCGTCCTGTCGTCGGACGGCCTGTGCATCGGGCAGGCGAACACGGCCCCCGACACCGCCGACGCGATCGCCGCCGCCTGCTCCGGCATCCAGAGCCTGGCGCGGGCCATCGCGCAGATGTTCCCGGAGGGGGACGGATCGACGCGGATGGTCGGGATCGAGGCCGACGGCGGCTACTTCTCCATGATGGCGGCCGGCCCCGGGGCCTATCTCGCGGTCCTCGCCGACCCGGAGGTGGACGCCGGACTCCTCGGCGACCGCATGCGGACGCTGGTGATCCGGATCGGCCAGCACATGACCAGCCCTCCCCGTGAGGACGTCGGGCAGGCGATGTGACATCGGAGAACCAGGGCCCCTGGAATGAAGGCACACCCGTCCCGCTCTACGTCATTACCGGCGGCCAGGACTCCTCGGCCAAGACCTTCAACCTCGTCACCCTCATCGCGACCAGGTCCGAGCCCGACCCCGCCATGCAGCCCGAGCAGGCTTCCATCCTCAACCTGTGCTCGTACCCCCTCTCGGTCGCCGAGGTCTCCGCATACCTCAGCCTCCCCTTCAGCGTCGTCACCGTGCTGCTCTCCACGCTCGTCGAGGAGGAGCGGGTCGAGGCGATCGCACCCGTGCCGGTGGCGGCATATCCCGAACGCGGCCTACTGGAGGCGGTGATCCATGGACTACGCAAGCTCTGACGTACGCGAGGCCGTCCGACACGACGGCGACCTGCTGCTGTCCCACGGGGCCAGAGGGGTCAAGGTCGTGGTCGTCGGCGGCTTCGGGGTCGGCAAGACCACCATGGTCGGGGCGGTGAGCGAGATCCCGCCCCTGACCACCGAGGAGACCATGACGCAGGCGGGCGTCGGGATCGACCACAACCCCGGTGTCAAGGACAAGAAGACCACGACCGTCGCGATGGACTTCGGACGGATCAGCATCAACGAGGAGCTGATCCTCTACCTGTTCGGCACCCCCGGACAGGAGCGCTTCTGGTTCCTGTGGAACGGCATCTTCGAAGGCGCGCTCGGCGCCGTGGTCCTCGTCGACACCCGCAGGATCGAGGTCTCCTTCGAGGTCATCACCCGGCTCGAGGACCGCCGCGTCCCGTTCGTCGTGGCCGTCAACGCCTTCCCGGAGGCCCCGCAGTACCCCCTCGGTGACCTGCGCACCGCTCTGGCCCTCAGCGAAACCGTGCCCATCGTCACCTGTGACGCACGGGACCGGGCGTCCTGCCGCGACGCCCTGCTCGCGCTCATGGGCTACCTGTACACCCTCGCCGCCGCCCAGGAGACCGCATGACCGTCCCACCCACCGAACACGCCACCGCACAGCCCGGCGCGGTCCCGCCGCCCGGCTGCCCGGCCCACATCGGCGACGGCCCCGGCGGAGCCACCCGCCTCTACGGACCCGCCGCGGCGACGGACCCCATGGGCCTGTACGAGGAGCTGCGCGCCGCCCACGGCCCGGTGGCGCCCGTCCTGCTCGACGGCGACGTGCGCGCCTGGCTCGTCCTGGGCTACCTGGAGAACCGCGACGTGGCCAGCCGCCCGACCCAGTTCTCCCGCGACCCCCGCGTCTGGCACGGCTGGCGGAGCGGGGAGATCGACCCCGCCACCTCCCCGCTCATCCCGATGATCGGCTGGCGCCCCGACTGCGTCTGCGCGGACGGCGAGGAGCACCAGCGGCTCCGCGGCGCGGTCACCGCGGGCCTCAACCAGTTCGACCACCGGGGCGTCCGGCGCCACATCACCCGCTTCGCCCACCAGGTGATCGACACCTTCTGCGAGAACGGCGAGGCGGAACTGGTGGAGCAGTTCACCGAGGCCGTGCCCATGCTCACCCTCAGCCATCTGCTGGGCATGTCCGACGAGGCCGCCCCCCAGCTCGTGCACGCCGCCCGTGACCTCTTCAAGGCCACCGAGACCTCGCTCGCCAGCAACGACTTCGTGCTCAAGTGCCTCGAACAGCTCGTCGCCGAGAAGCACGTCCGGCCGGGGCACGACATCGCCTCCGCCCTCCTCGCCCATCCCGCGGGACTCACCGACGAGGAGGTCCAGCACCACCTGCGGCTCATCCTGCTCGCCGGCTACGAGACCACCGCCAACCTCATGTCCAACGTCCTGCGCATGGTCGTCACCGACCCCCGCTTCCGCGGGTCCCTCGCGGGCGGCCAGATGACCCTGCCGGAGGCCGTGGAGCAGGTCCTGTGGGACGAGCCGCCGCTCATGGTGTGCCCGGGCCGCTGGGCCAACGACGACACGACCCTCGGGGGGCAGCAGATCAAGGCGGGGGACATGCTCCTCCTCGGTCTGGCCGCGGGCAACGTCGACCAGGCGATCCGCCCGGACGCCGAGACCCCCGTGCACCACAACCGCGCCCACCTGTCCTTCAGCGCCGGCACGCACGAATGCCCCGGCCAGGACATCGGCCGCATCATCGCCGACGCGGGCATCGACATCCTGCTCACCCGGCTTCCCGACATCGCCCTGGCCGTCCCGGAGGAGAGCCTCAGCTGGCGCTCCTCCACCTGGGCCCGGCACCTCACGGCCCTGCCCGTGACCTTCGCCGCCCGCCCGCCCCAGGCCGACGACGTCCCCGCCCCGCTCCCGGCCCCGCCGGCCCAGAGCACCGGCAGGCCCGCGCCGCCCCCGCTGCCGGTGCAGTCGACCGGTTCCGGGACGGCACGAGGTCCCGAGCCCCGCGCCTCGTGGCTGACGCGCGTCAGGCGCTTCCTGTTCGGGAGGTAGGCCCGCACCGGGGCGACTCCGCTGCCCTCACTCCGGGAACGATCCGTCCCCGGCGGCGTAGCGGGGCGCCCCGGTGTACCAGGCGTGCAGGCCGGAGAGGAAGCCGCAGGCTCCCCGGAGCCAGGTCTCCAGTTCGGCCCGCTCGTCGCGGCCGAGGCCGGACCGCCGGACGAGCGGCGGCAGTTCGCCCTGCCGGATGTGCTCGAAGTCCCGCAGCCGGGCGTTGACCAGGTTCAGGGCGGCGGGCACGGCGTCGTGGAGGGAGATGCCGAGGGAGGTCCCGACGACGAGGACCAGATTGTTGACGTCCTTCTCCTCGTGCACCTCCCTCTCGTAGGAGGCGATGTCGTTCGCCAGCCCCATGAAATCCATGAAGGCGTCGAGCAGGGCGCGGACGGTACGCGTGTGCCGTATCTGTTCGGGTATTCGGGCACCGGTGGCCAGTTCGACGGAATACGGGGCCGTGTAGGCGGCGAAACTCTCCCGCCGGAACGGCGCGTAATCGATCAGATGGGGAATGCGACCGCTCTGGCTGTTGGCGAGTTCCTCGACACCCGCGTCGACGTAGCGCGCCAGGGCCCGGTTGAACTCCGCGCGCCAATGCGCGAGGCGCGGGGGGAAGAGGTGCTGCTGCAGATCGGCGATCCCCCGCTCGACGGCGTTCAGCGGCTCCGGCAGCCGGGCTCCGGGCTCGGGCCGCAGGAAGGCGTGCAGCCGGGCGGTGAAGGCCCGCGCGGCGGGGAGGTCACCGGTCTGCTTGAAGGCGGCCGCGAAGTAGTCGTCCCAGGCGAGCGCCCATATGTTGAACCGGTGGTTGAGCCGTAAGGCGTCGAAGGAGGCGTCGGGCAGGGTCCAGGCGGTCAGCTGGTCGACGGTCATGGCGTGGAACCTCGACCGGGTCCATATCGCCGGCCGCCCCGCCGAGGACCACGGATCGTCGTCCAGCATCCCCATGCCGCGCGCCCAGGACTCGCTCTCCTCGTGCAGGGCGGGCAGGCAGGGATTCACCCGCAGCGCGTAGGGCATCCACAGCTGCGGCAGCTCGACGGCACGCACGGTCATGGGACCGACCTCCTTCTTACTCCGGTCCGCATCGCTGTGCCGCGAGGCCGGACGATGCCCGGTCCGCGGCTCTGCAAACCTGCCCACCGGAGACGACCGGAAACCGTTCAACTATCCCGGATCAACGGTCAGTTCGTGTCCACTCCCGAAACAGAAGCAACCTCCGGTGGCCGCCGCCCGATGTGTCACAGCGGCTGATCGGGCCAGTCCAGGAGGCGGGCGCCGATCACGGCCGTCTGGAGCGTGTAGCGCTGGACGGGATCGGCGGGGTCCGCGCCGGTCAGACGGTGGATGCGGTCGAGGCGGTACGTCATGGCCCGCACGCTCAGACTCAGGGCGCGGGCCGCCTGCGCGGTGACGCAGCCGGAGTCGAAGTACGCGGTGAGCGTGGCGAGGAGGGGCTTCGCGCCGCCGCGGGCGTCGCGGAGCGGGCCGAGCACGGTGCCGACGAGCTCGGACATGGCCTGCCGGTCGCGGGTGAGGACGGGGTAGACGAGGAGGTCGGCGGCGTGCAGGACCGGGTCGTCCAGATTCATGCGGGCCGCGAGAGCGAGCGCGTTGAGCGCCTCCTCGTACGAGTGGACGACACCGCCCGCGCCGGGGTGTGGCCGGCCGATGGCCACCTGGCCGCCGTCGGTCGCCGCGTGCGCCTGCTTGGCGAAGTGGGCGAGCACCTCGGGCTCGTCGGCCGGTGCGACGCAGATCAGCCGTCCGTCCTTGGTGGTGAGCAGGATGCGGCGGCTGCCGAAGCGGGCGACGAGCGAGGCGGCGACGGTGCGGGCGACCGCGTAGCCGTCGCTGTACGGCTCCGGGCCCTGGGCGACGGCCACGGCGTGCGCGTGGGACAGGAGCAGTCCGAAGTGTTCGGCCCGTTCCGCCAGGCGGCCCAGACCGCTCCGGCCGTGGAGCAGGTCGTCGATGAACTCGCGCCGTGCCGCCTCCTCCTGACGCACCGCCAGGTGCTGGGACCGCTCGTGGCCCTCGGCGAAGGCGTCCACGGCCTGTTCGACGGTGGTCAGGAGGTGGTCGGCGTCGGCCTGCGACAGGCCGGGGCGCACCCGCCGGGCGGCGGCGAGATGGGCCCGGACGAGGGCCCGCAGTCCGATGCCGGCCTCCGCGGCCCGCTCCCCGCGCGCGCCCAGGGCCTCGCGCTCCTCCCGGGTGAGCCTGCGCCGGGCCGCGCACGCCTCCGCCAGGATCTCGGTGTACCCCTCCAGGTACTCCTCGGCCGACTCCCGCTCCGTCACGCTTCCTCCCCCGTCCTGACGCGTCCCTGATGCGTTCCTGACGCGCGGTGATCAAGGGTGGCACGTCCTCGGCCGGGGTCCGCACCCGGCATCGAGGAGGTGTCGAAGACTGCCGGATCACGGCAATGCCGCACGGGTGATCTTGCCTCAGGATGGCCCCACGGGAGGGCACGGGCCGTGGCTCGATGCCGGGAGACAGAAACATGCGGGGGTTCCTCATGGATGCCATCACCGGGGGCGTCGGCGTGCTGATCGCCGTGGTCCTGTTCGTCGCGGTCGCCGTGCTCCTCGTGGCCGGCCGGCTGTTCCGCAAGGTCGAGCAGGGCAAGGCGCTGATCGTCTCCAGGACGCGCAAGGTGGACGTCACGTTCACGGGGCAGATCGTCCTGCCGGTCCTGCACAAGGCCGAGGTCATGGACATCTCGGTGAAGACCTTCGAGATCTCCCGGATGGGCCGGGACGGCCTGATCTGCCGGGACAACATCCGCGCCGACATCCGGATCTCGTTCTTCGTACGGGTCAACAAGACCGTCGAGGACGTCATCAAGGTCGCGCAGGCCATCGGCACCGCCCGGGCCAGCCACCAGGAGACCCTGGAGGAGCTGTTCCACGCCAAGTTCTCCGAGGCCGTCAAGACCGTCGGCAAGCAGCTCGACTTCACCGACCTCTACACCAAGCGCGAGGAACTGCGGTTCCGGATCATCGAGCTCATCGGCATCGACCTCAACGGGTACCACCTGGAGGACGCCGCCATCGACCACGTCGAGCAGACGCCGCTGAGCCAGCTCGACCCCGGCAACATCCTCGACGCCCAGGGCATCCGCAAGATCACCGAGCTGACGGCCGTGGAGAACATCCGGACGAACGAGTACCGGCAGAACGAGCAGAAGGAGATCACCCGGCAGAACGTCGACGCCCGCGAGGCCATCCTGGAGCTGGAGCGGCGTCAGGCCGACGCGGAGATCAAGCAGAAGCGGGAGATCGAGACCTCGCGGGCGCGGGAGGAGGCCGAGACCGCGCGCGTGGTGGAGGAGGAGCGGCTGCGGTCGCAGAGCGCCTTCCTCAGGACCGAGGAGCAGCTCGGGGTCCAGCGCGAGAACCAGGCCCGCGAGGTCGCGGTCGCCCAGAAGAACCGCGAGCGGGTCATCGCCGTCGAGAACGAGCGGATCGAGAAGGACCGCCTCCTGGAGGTCATCGCCCGCGAACGGGAGACCCAGCTCACCCGTATCGCGGCCGACAAGGAGGTCGAGGCCGAGCGCCGGGAGATCGCCGAGGTCATCCGGGAGCGGGTCGCGGTGGACCGTACGGTCGCCGAGCAGGAGGAGTCCATCAAGCGGCTGCGCATGGTCGAGGAGGCCGAGCGCACCCGGCAGGCCGTCGTCATCGCCGCCGAGGCCGAGGCGCAGGAGAAGCTCGTCAAGGACATCAAGGCGGCGGAGGCGGCCGAGCAGGCCGCCGTCCACAAGGCCGCGGAGGAGCTCACCCTGGCGGAGGCCCGCAACAAGGCCGCCGAGATGGACGCCCGCGCCAAGATCCGCCTCGCCGAGGGCATCCAGGCCGAGGCCGCGGCCGAGGGCCTCGCGGCCGTGCGGGTGCGCGACATGGAGGCCGAGGTCATCGAGAAGACCGGCCGCGCCGAGGCGGAGGCCACCGAGGCACGGCTGCGCGCCGAAGCCGCCGGCACGCGGGAGAAGGCACTGGCCGACGCGGTCGGCACGCGGGAGAAGGCGCTCGCCGAGGCCACGGCGATCGGCGAGAAGCTGAAGGCCGAAGCGGCCGGTCTGACCGAGAAGGCGGCGGCGATGGCCGCCCTGGACGAGGCCTCGCGCACCCACGAGGAGTACCGGCTGCGGCTGGCCGCCGAGAAGGAGATCCGGCTCGCCGGGCTCGACGTCCAGCGGCAGGTCGCCGAGGCGCAGGCCACCGTCCTCGCGACCGGCCTGGAGAACGCCGACATCAACATCGTCGGCGGGGAGTCGGTCTTCCTCGACCGTCTGGTGCAGTCGGTCGCGCTCGGCAGGTCGGTCGACGGGTTCATCGACAACTCCCGTACCGCGAAGGCGCTCGCCGGCCCCTGGCTGGACGGCTCCGGTTCCTTCACGGAGGACCTGACCAAGGTGCTGAGCTCGCTGTCCACGACCGACGTGCAGAACCTCAGCGCCGCCTCCGCGCTCCTCGCGAGGGCCGTGAACTCCGGTGAGTCCACCGCGCAGGTCCCCGGACCGGCCACGGCTGCCCCGGCGGACACGACGGCGCTGAACGGCGCCGCCAAGAGCTGACCGCCCCGGGGGGGAGCGGTCACAGAGGGTCCGGTGCCGGCAAACGGGGGAGTTGGCGGCACCGGACCCGTACTCACCACGGTACAAGGAGCGGGACGAGATGGGTGCCGGAATCGACGAGGACACGTACACGGTGCTGCGCGACCGGCTCGCCGCGCAGGCCGCCGAACTGGCCGGGCGTGCCGGAACCCTCAACGAGGCCCGGGTCGCGGCCTTCGGCACCGGCGAGCTCGCCCTCACCGACACCCGCCGCATCACCACCGAGCGCGCCTGCGTGCCCCAGGACGTCGTCGCCGTCGGCGACGGCCTGCTCCTCCTCGGCTCCCGGCCCGCCGGCACCGGGCTCTCCGAGGTCTCGGTCGCCGACGTCCTCACCCTCCACGACCGCGACCTGAACGCACTGCCCCCGGAGGCGGTGCCGGGACTCCTCGACGACCCCGGCTTCGTACGGGAGTTCTCCGCGCTGCACCGCTACTACCGGGGCGCGCGCCTGCTCCGGCTGCGGCGCACCGAGGGCCGCATCCTCGCCGTCTTCCGTACCGGGGAACAGGGCGACGACCTGCGGGTCCTGCGCTGGTCCGTCGGGCCCTCCGGCGAGACGCGGTTCCTCGACGCCCAGGGCGAGCGCGACCACGTCTTCCCTCCCTCCGACGACCTCGCCTGGGTGGAGACGACCCGCGACGACCACGTCCCCGGCCGGCACCCGCGCATCTCCCTCGGCGGCCGGCTGTTCGTCTCCACGGCCGGCGGGACGCTGACGGTCAGGACGGACGACGACACCGACACGGCCGGGGCCGTCCACACCGAGCCGGTCGACGAGCCGCTGCAGTCCCTCGCCGACGCCGAGGTGGCGTACGCGGTCGTCGGCGCCCTGATCCTGGTGCGCGTCCGCCCGTACAAGGAAGAGGTCCGCCGCCACCTCGTCTTCAACACCCTGACCGGCACCGTCGTCAGGCTCGACGGCATCGGACAGGCCTGCCTGCGGCTGCCCGAGGACGAGGGGATCGTGTTCCCCGGCGGCTACTGCCTCGCCTCCGGCACCGTGAAGACCTTCGGCACCGACACGGCCGGCCTCGCCTTCGACCGGGCGGTCCGCTCGCCCGACGGCGAGGACCTCCTCTTCGTCTTCCGCGCCCGCGCCGAGGGCCGGACCCTGCTCCTCCCGTACGACGTGATCGGCAAGGAGATCGCGAACCCGGTCGTCTGCGGCGGATACGCGCTCCTCGACGACGGGACGATGGCCGTGCTCCGCGGCGAGCCCGGCGAGCCCGGCCGGGTCCACCCGGTGCAGATCTGGCGCACGCCGTACGTCTCCGACACCCACCGGCGCCCCGCGCCCGCGGGCCCGCTGGCCCGCATCGGCAACGCGGACCTCGTCCGCGGCATCGCCGACTGCCTGTCGATCGCCCGGCAGGCCACCGAGCCGTCACCCGCTGGCGAGCTGTACGAGGCGCTCGTCGCCGCCTGCGAGCGCGCGGGCGACGTCCACCACTGGCTCGGGGACCCGGAAGCCGGCGACCTGGGCGCACCCCTGGCCGCCCTGAAGGCCACGGCCGCGCAGGTGCTCGACGAGCTCGGGACCGTCACCGCGCTCACCCGGCAGGCCGCCGAGGCCCTCGCCGAGTCCGCCCAGGAGATCAGCCGCCTCGTCCGGCGCATCCGCGGCGAGGCGCCCGCCACGGCAGGGGAGTGGATCTCCCGCATCACCGAACTCCGCCGCGCACAGGGTCACTTGGTGACGCTGCGCGACATGCGGTACGCCGACACGGCCGGCATCGACACCCTCGCCGGCGACGTCGAGGCCGACATCGTCTCGGCCGCCCGGCGGGCCGTCGCCTTCCTCAAGGGCGACGACGCCTTCGCCGCCCACCACACCGCGGCGGAACGCCTCGCCACCGAGGCGGAGGCGCTGTCCACCGTCGCCGAGACCGGCCCCGTCGGCGAGCGCATCGACGCCCACACCCACGAACTGCGCACCCTCGGCGAGGTCATCACCGGCCTCGACATCGGCGACGCGACCGTCCGCGCCTCGATCCTCGCGCGGATCGCCGACGTCCTCGGCGCGCTCAACCGCGCCCGCGCCCTCCTCGCCGCCCGCCGCGCCGCCCTCCTCGACCAGGAGGGCCGGGCGGAGTTCACCGCCGAACTCGCCCTGCTCGGCCAGGCGGTCACCGGCGCGCTGGCCGCCGCCGACACCCCCGACCGCTGCGACGAACAGCTCGGCCGGCTCCTGCTCCAGCTGGAGAACCTGGAATCCCGCTTCGCCGAGCACGACGGATTCCTCACCGGCATCGCCGAGCGGCGCACCGAGATCCACGACGCCTTCACCGCGCGCAAGCACTCCCTCCAGGACGCCCGCGCCCGCCGCGCCGAACGCCTCGCCGACTCGGCCGGCCGCATCCTGGAGGCCGTCGCCCGGCGGGCCGCTACCCTCGCCGACCTGGACGAGGTGCACACCTACTTCGCCTCCGACCCCATGGTCACCCGGGTCCGCCGCACCGGTGCCGAACTGCGCGAGCTCGGCGACCAGGTACGGGCGGAGGAGCTGGAGAGCCGCCTCGGCGCCGCCCGGCAGGAGGCCGGCCGGGCCCTGCGGGACCGCACCGAGCTGTTCTCCGACGGCGGCGCCACGATCCGCCTCGGCCGCCACCGCTTCGCCGTCACGCGACAGGCCCCCGAGCCGACCCTCGTACCCCACGAGGACGGTCTCGCGCTCGCCCTGACCGGCACCGACTACCGCGCGCCCGTCACCGACCCCGCCTTCGCCGCGACCCGCCCGCTCTGGGGTCGGACCCTGCCCTCCGAGTCGCCCGAGGTCTACCGGGCCGAACACCTCGCCGCACGCCTCCTGGCCGAGCACGGCCCGGAGGGCCTGGCCGGGGCGGACCTCACGGCGCTCGCACGGCAGGCGGCGGAGAGCGCCTACGACGAGGGCTACGAGCGCGGCGTCCACGACCACGACGCGGCGCTGATCCTGGAAGCGGTACTGGCCCTGAGCGAAGGCGCGGGACCGCTGCGCCACTCCGGGGAGGCGCGCGCGGCGGCCCAGATCTTCTGGGCCCGCTCCACCACCGCCGAGACCCGCGCGCAGTGGACCCACCGGGCGGTCTCGCTGACCCGGGCCCGCGAACTCTTCGGCACGGACTCGGCCCTCGACGGGCTGAGGAGCGAGCTCGCCGAGGAGACGGGGGACGCGGCGGCGGCCGCTTACCTGGTAGACGAACTCGCCGCCGGACCCGAGGGGTTCGCCGTATCGGGCGAGGCGCGCACGCTCCTCGACGCGTTCCGCGGCGCCGTCTCCTCCTCCGCCTATGCCGACGGCCTCGCCGCCCTGACCGGGCCGGGCGCGCGGCGCCAGCTCGTCGAGGCCTGGCTCACCTCGTACGCCACGGCATCCGGCGGGCGTCACGACGCGGGCGTGCTCGCCGAGGCCGTCGCCGTCGAACTGTGCCCCGAGCTCGACCGCTACGAGGTCCCCGCCCCCACCACGGCCACGGTCACCGGACTCCTCGGCAGCCACCCGCGGGTCCAGGCCCGGTCGTTGGAACTGCGGCTCGACGAATTCCTCACCAGAACAGGGGACTTCGCCGCCGTCGACGTGCCCGCCTTCCGTGCCTACCAGCGGCAGCGGACGGAACTCCTCACCACCGAGCGAGCCCGGCTCCGCGTGGACGCCCACCGCCCCCGGGTCATGTCGTCCTTCGTCCGCAACCGGCTCGTCGACGAGGTCTACCTCCCGCTCGTCGGCGACAACCTCGCCAAGCAGCTCGGTGCCGCCGGAGACGCCAAACGCAGCGACTCCCACGGGCTGCTGCTGCTCCTCTCCCCGCCCGGCTACGGCAAGACCACCCTGATCGAGTACGTCGCCGAACGCCTCGGCCTGCTCCTCGTCAAGGTCGACGGCCCCGCCCTCGGACAGCGCACGACCTCCCTCGACCCCGACGCGGCGCCCGACGCCGCCGCCCGCCGGGAGCTGGAGAAGATCGCCTTCGCGCTGGCCGCCGCCAACAACGTCCTCCTGTACCTCGACGACATCCAGCACACCTCGCCGGAGTTCCTGCAGAGGTTCATCCCCCTCTGCGACGCCACCCGGACCCTCGACGGGCACGACCTGCGGGGAAAGCGCTTCGCCGTCTGCATGGCCGGCAACCCGTACACCGAGTCGGGACGTGCCTTCCGGGTGCCGGACATGCTCGCCGACCGGGCCGACGTGTGGAACCTCGGCGACGTGCTGACCGGCAAGGACGAGGCCTTCGCGTTCAGCTTCGTCGAGAACGCCCTCACCTCCCACCCGCTCCTCGCCCCGCTCGCCGGCCGCGACCGCGCCGACCTGGAGCTCCTGACCGGGCTGGCCGCCGGTGACCCGGGCGCGCGCCGCGACCGGCTGACCCACCCGTACGCCCCGGCCGAACTCGACCAGCTCCTCGCCGTCCTCCGGCACGTCCTCACCGCCCGGGAGACGGTCCTCGCCGTCAACGAGGAGTACATCGCGTCCGCCGCCACCGCCGAAGAGGCCCGCACGGAACCGCCGTTCCGGCTCCAGGGGTCGTACCGTACGATGAACAAGATCACGGCGCGCATCTCGCCCGTCATGGACGACGCCGAACTCGCCGCCCTGATCGACGACCACTACACCGCCGAGGCCCAGACGCTCACCACCGGGGCCGAGTCCAACCTCCTCACCCTCGCCGCCCTGCGCGGCACCCTCACCCCGGCACAGGCCGCCCGCCGGACGGAACTGAACGCCGCCCACCGCCGCGCCCGCGCGCTCGGGGGCACCGGAGACGACCCGCGGACCCGCGCCGTCGCCGCCCTCGCCCTGCTCGCCGACCGCATCGCGGCCGTCGAGACGGCGATCACCCGCGCGACGGACGCGCGGCACCCGTCCCAGGACACCGCCCGAACCGGCGGAGGAAGAGAGACACAGCATGGCCAAGCCGGTGCACGCGGCGATCGGGCAGAAGGCGATCCGCTGCCAGGTGTGCGACAGCGACACCTTCCGTGAGCGGGAGGTGAAGCTGAACAGCACGGGGATGGAGTTCCTCAACATGGCCTGGGCGAACGAGTCGGCGACCGGCCTGATCTGCTGGACGTGCGGCTACGTCCACCTCTTCGTCAACCGGGACATCCAGCTCTACCGGATACGCGAATGACACGGACGGGGCGCGCAGCCGGACGCCCCCGCTACGAGCGGTTCGTCGAGGCGATGTCGCTGTCCAGTTCCCGGGTGAGGACGTGGTCGTGCATCGCCTCGGCGATCTGCCGGGCCTGGGCGAACCGCCGCAGCGCCACCGCCGCCGCTCCCTCGGCGGCGCTCACGCGGCCGAGGCCCTGCAGGGCCCTCGCCTCGCCCCGCTGGTCCCGCAGCCGCTGGGTCATCTCCAGACTTCGGCTGAACGAGTGTGCCGACGCGGCCGGTTCGCCGTACTCCAGCTGCGCCTGGGCCAGGTTCCGCCAGGCGTACGCCTCGGCCCGCCGGTCGCCCAGGCTCTGGAACTCGGCCAGCGCCTCCTGGAACAGAGGGATCGCCTCGCCGTGCCGGCCCTGGCCGCTCCGGACCACCGCGAGGCTGCGCCGGGACTGGGCGGCGAGCCTGCGGTCCCCGACCGCCCCGAGGCGTACGACACCGTCACCCAGCAACTGGGCGGCCCGCTCCCAGTCCCCGAGGTTGCGGTGGATGATGCCCTCGAGCAGCAGCAGCGCGGCCAGGCCGTGCTCGTCGCCCGAGGCCGTGTACCCGGCGCGGGCGCCCTCGTACGCCACCAGGGCCTCGTCGAGCCGGCCCAGGTCCCGGCGGAGCGCGCCGGTGTCGAAGAGAGTGATGGCCTCGGCCCAGCGGTTGCCCGACCGGCGAGCCGCGCCGAGGGACAGCTCGACGGCCTCCTCCCAGTCGTCCCAGGTGGCCAGCATCTCGAAGAACGGCGCGCCGATGTGGGTGAGTTCCCACGCCGCGTCCCAGAACTCGCGCGCGACGGCCAGCCGCACGCACGCGATGATGTTGCGCTGCTCCGTGATGAACCAGGACACCGGATCGTGGAGCAGACGGTCGAGCGGGAGAGCGTCGGCCGGGTGGCGAGGGTGCCCGCCGGCCTTGCGGACCTCGCCGGGCTGGAAGCGGTCCTCGGCGGTCGCGGCCAGCGTCAGGTACGCCCCCAGGAGCCGCTGTGTCGCGGCGGCGGCCCCGGGCTCGGACTGCTCCCGGGCCAGGGCGCGGATCAGGTCGTGGAAGGTGTAGCGGGCGGTGCCGGTCTCGTCGGGCCCGGTCGCGTCGACGAGCTGCGCGGACACCAGGGCGTCGATGTGGTGTTCGGCGGCGCGCAGCGGGACGTCCATGAGCGCGGCGAGCGCCCAGGCCGTGAAGTCCGCGCCGGGGAAGAGCCCCAGCATGCGGAACGCCCGCTGCTCCTCCTCCGGCAGACCCTGATGGCTGAGCCTGAACGTGGAGCGGACGTCGAGGTCCCCGATCTCCAGCTGATCGAGCCGGTCCCGCTCGTCGGCGAGCCGGTCGGCGAGGTCCGCCAGCGGGACGTCGGGCCGCTCGGCCAGTCGCGCCCCGGCGATGCGCACGGCCAGGGGCAGATGCCCGCAGAGCGCCACGAGGCGTCGCGCGGCCGCCGGGTCGTCCGCCACGCGCCGCGCACCGGCCACCCGTCCCAGCAGCTCGACCGCCTCATCCGGTTCCAAGAGGTCAAGCACGATCGTGTGCGCTCCTTCGATGGTACTGAGCGGGGTGCGGCTCGTGACGATCACGGCGACGTCCGGAGCGCCGGGCAGCAGGGGCCGCACTTGACGGGGGCCGTTGGCGTTGTCGAGGACGATGAGCAGGCGGCGCCCGGCGGTGAGGGTGCGCAGCAGCTGCTCGCGGTCGTGCAGCGCGTCCGGGATCTCACGGGGGTCGGTGCCCAGCGCCCGCAGGAAGTGCGCCAGTATCCCGGCCGGTTCGGCTGGTTCGAGGTCGTATCCCCGTAAGTTCGCGAACAGCTGGCCGTCGGGGTAGTCGTCCGCGGCGCGCTGCGCGGCCCGTATCGCGAGGGTCGTCTTGCCGAGACCTCCCTTGCCGGCGATGGCGGCCACGAGAGGTCCGGTCGACCGGCCACGTCGGCGCAGGAGCCCTTCCAGTTCGACGAGTTCACCGACCCGGCCGGTGAAGTCGGTGATGCCGCGGGGGAGTTCCCGAGGCACGGGATGACCCGGACCGCTCGGGCCGCCACGGGTGCTCTGGGCATAGGCCAGAACCCCGCTGGCCAGCGCGGTGACTCCCGCGAGTGTGTACTGCACGGGGCCGACGTCCCCGAACGCGTCCCACCCCGCACCGGCGGCGGCGAACGCCCCGGCTGTGCTTGCGATGCCTACGAGCCAGCGCGCGCGTGAATTCACATCGCGCATGGTAGCGAGCCCCGTGGCCGGACTCACCAGATTCCGCCTCGGCCCGTCGGCGCCGCCGCGCTCAGGCGGTGAACGAGCCGTGTCTGCCCGCGCCGGACGTGAAGCGGGCCGCGCCCTTGAGGGTCTCGCCGGCCGACAGGGGCACCATGCCGTGGCGGAGTTCGGCCGCCAGGGCCTCCGGTTCGGGGAGGCCGTGCTGCTCCCGGACGGAGAGACGGTCGTGGCGGAGGCACAGCTGGGGGAAGGCGGCGATCTCCCGGGCGAGTTCCTCCGCGGCGGAGCGCGCCCGGCCCGGTGGGACGAGGCGGTTGGCGAGCCCGATCTCGTACGCCTCGGCGGCCGGGACCGGTCGGCCGGTCAGGATCAGGTCCATGGCACGGCTCTCGCCGATCAGCCGCGGCAGCCGGACCGTGCCTCCGTCGATCAGCGGCACTCCCCAGCGGCGGCAGAACACTCCGAGGACCGCGTCCTCCTCGACCACGCGCAGATCGCACCACAGGGCCAGTTCGAGGCCGCCGGCCACGGCATGGCCGCTGACGGCCGCGATGACCGGCTTCGTCAGGCGCAGCCGGGTCGGCCCCATCGGGCCGTCGCCGTCGGGCTCCACCCGGTTCCCGCGCTCGGTGCCGACGGCCTTGAGGTCGGCGCCCGCGCAGAACGTGCCGCCCTCGCCCCACAGCACCGCGACCGAGGCCTCCTCGTCCGCCTCGAACGCCAGGAATGCGTCGGCGAGTTGACGGGCCGTCGGTCCGTCCACGGCATTGCGGGCGGCGGGCCGGGACAGGACCACCGTGGTCACGGGCCCGTCGCGCTCGACGCGGACGGCGTCCTGCTCCGGCGGTGTCGCTGATGCATCGGTCATGGGGGCATTCTCACGTGACCGCGGTCCGGGGACCAGAGCGGCGATCGGTCAGTCGGACGGCGGGGTGAGGACCACGAAGTCGGCGTTCGACGGATCCAGGCAGACGGCCAGGCGGCCGACCCCCTCCATGTCCTGCGGTCCCATCTGCACCCCGCCGCCGATCGCGGTGATCTTGGTGAGGGTGGCGTCGCAGTCCTCGACGTCGAAGACGGGGTGCCAGTACGGCCGTCCGCTCGCGAGGGTGAGGGCGTCGGCGGGCACCTGCATGAGACCGCCGTGCATGCGCTCCTGGGGCAGTCCCGCGGGGGTGATGAGGGTGTAGGTGCCCGTGCCGCCCGGCAGGTCCATGTCGGCGTACTGCCAGCCGAGGACTTCGCCGTAGAACTCCTTCGCGGCCGCCGCGTCGCTCGTGTACAGCTCGGTCCAGCTCAGCGATCCGGGCTTGTCAGCCAGCTCGAAGCCCTTGGTCTCGCCTGCCTGCCAGACGGCGAACTGTCCCCCCAGCGGGTCGCTGTACTGGGCCATCCGGCCCTGCTCGCCGAAGCTCCTGGGCGCCACCCGCACCGTGCCGCCGGCGCGCTCCACCGCCCGGGTCGTCTCGTCCGCGTCGGTGACGG
Source organism: Streptomyces nymphaeiformis (assembly GCF_014203895.1). GTDB lineage: Bacteria > Actinomycetota > Actinomycetes > Streptomycetales > Streptomycetaceae > Streptomyces > Streptomyces nymphaeiformis. The sequence goes on from NZ_JACHJY010000002.1 coordinate 309,616, forward strand.
CGTAGTAGATCATCCAGGCCGAGCGGGCCCCCGGCTCGGTGAGCCTGCCGAGCCCGGCGACGATCTTCCCGTCCTTCCGGAACATCCCGCCCTCCGCGTCCTGTCCCTCGCCCATGGACTCGTACTCCCAGCCGAACGTACCGCCGTAGAAGGCGGCGGCGGACGGCACGTCGGGGGCGCCGAGGTCGAGCCAACAGGGGGAGCCCGGTACGAAGGCGGTGGAGAGCATGACGATTCCCTTTCGCGGTCCTGTACGCCTCAGCCTCGCACCGGGCACCGCCTCCCGCCCGTCGGAGACACGGCCGTCCGCCATTTCATCCGCCGTACATGGAACCGCGGAACCACTCCGCATACTGTCGTGCACATGGCAGCAGGAATCCTCACTGCGCGCCGCCACGTCGACCAAGGGCACCTGGCGAGCGCCCTGTGTACGGTCGCCCCGGCGCGCTGAACGCGCCCCTTCCCCCACGGGATCCCCACCTGGCGCCCCCGCCCGACTCCCGTCTCTTCCCCTCCCCACGGCGGCCCGACGGCACGTTCCCCGTGCCTCCGTCCGTCGTGCCCCCAGTGCAACCGCACCCAGAGGAACGGACATCATGAGCGAGAACCGACGCCCGCAGGTGAGCCGACGAGGCTTCCTCGGCGGCGCCGCCGCCGTCGCGGCCGCGACCGCCGTACCCGCACTCGGACAGATCGCCGGCGCGGGCCCCGCCGCTGCCGCCGGCCGGCCGAACATCCTGCTGATCGTCACCGACGACCAGCCCAAGCACACCGAATGGGCCCTGCCCAAGACCGTCGCCTGGCTCGCCGACCAGGGCGTGAAGTTCACCAACGGCCACGTCACCACCCCGCTGTGCGCGCCCTCGCGTTCCAGCGTGTTCTCCGGCCGTCACGCCCACCACCACGGCGTGCGCAACAACAAGGCCTCGTACGCGCTCGACCAGAGCACCACCGTGCAGAAGTACCTCAAGCAGGCCGGCTACCGCACCGGCCTGTTCGGCAAGTACCTCAACTCCTGGACCCTGGCGGACAACCCGCCGCACTTCGAGGAGTTCGCCCTCCTCCAGCCCGCGTACGTCGACGCCCAGTGGAACGTCAACGGCACCGTCCAGACGATCAACGGCTACACGACCACCATCGTCAAGAACCGCACCCTGGACTTCCTCGACAAGGCCGCCACCGACACCCGGCCCTGGTTCGCGTACGTCACCCCTTACGCCTCCCACGGGCCCCGCACCCCCGAGGCGAAGTACGCCGGCACGCCCGTGCCCGACTGGAACGGCCGCCCCTCGGTCCCCGAGAACGACCGCAGCGACAAGCCGGCGTACATCAAGAACGCCACCGGCACCCTCGCCGACGGCCAGACCATCCGTGCCGAGCAGCTGCGCACCCTGCTCTCCGTCGACGACGCCGTCCAGGCGTTCAAGGACAAGCTCCAGGCCCTGGGGCAGCTGGACAACACCCTCGTCATCTACATCGGCGACAACGGCTTCAGCTGGGGCGACCACGGCTGGACGGCCAAGTCGGTGCCCTACCGCCCCGCGCACGAGGTGCCGTTCTACCTCTCCTGGCCGGCCGGCGGGCTCGGCGCGGGAACCCAGGACAACCGCATCGTCGCCAACATCGACATCGCGCCGACCGTCCTCGACGCGGCCGGCATCACCCCGGACGCCGCGCAGGACGGCCGCTCCCTGCTCTCCGGATACAGCCGCGACCACCTCCTGGTGGAGTGGTGGAAGCAGGGCACCGGCACCGGTGGCGCACCCACCTGGTCCTCGTACGTCGCCAAGGACAAGCAGTACACGGAGTACTACGACCTCACGACCGACGGGAACGGCACGGTGTCCGGCACCGGGCAGGTGAAGTTCCGTGAGTACTACGACCTCGTGAACGACCCGTACCAGCTGACCAACAAGCTCTACCAGGCCACACCGGCCGACGAGCAAGCCCTCGGCATTCCCGCCCTGGCCGCGCAGCTCGCCGCCGACCGCGTGGCCTGACCCGCGCCACAGCACTGCCGGCCGGCCCCGCGCCGCCACGCCCGGGGCCGGCCGCCCATCCTTCCGATTCCGCCGGAGTCGTCATGCCCGAATGCTGCACCCCAGGTCACGCCCACCTCCCCGTCCTGACCCTCGCCCCGTCCCGCCCTCCGGCCCGACCCTCCAGAGCGGTCCGGCAGCTGCTCTCCCTGCCCGGAGGGCGCTTCCTGATGGGCACCGACGACCCGGACGGCTTTCCCGCCGACGCCGAGGGCCCGGTCCGCGAGGTGGCCGTGGAACCCTTCCGCATCGCGGCCACGACGGTGACGAACGCGCAGTTCGCCACCTTCGTCAAAGCCACCGGACACGTCACCGACGCCGAGCGCTTCGGCTTCTCCTTCACCTTCGGGGCCTTCCTGGAGAAGGACGTGGCGGCCATGTCCCCGCCCGTACCGGGCGTCCCGTGGTGGAGGACGGTGGACGGCGCCTCGTGGCGCCACCCCGAAGGCCCCGGCTCCCACGTCACCGACCGGCAGAACCACCCCGTCGTCCACGTGTCCTGGCACGACGCCCGAACCTACTGCGCCTGGTCCGGCACCCGGCTGCCCACCGAGGCGGAGTGGGAGTACGCGGCACGCGGCGGCCTGGAGCAGCGCCGGTACCCGTGGGGTGACGAGCTCACGGCCGACGGCCGCTCCCTGTGCAACATCTGGCAGGGCGACTTCCCGGACCTGCCCACCGGCGGCGGGCACGCGGGCACGGCCCCCGTGAAGTCCTTCCGGCCCAACGGCTTCGGCCTCTACAACACCGTCGGCAACGTCTGGGAGTGGAGCGCGGACCCGTTCACACCCGGCGGGGGGACCGCGCGGGCGATGCGCGGCGGCTCGTACCTGTGCCACGACTCCTACTGCAACCGGTACCGCGTCGCCGCCCGGAGCTCCAACACACCCGACAGCTCCACCGGCAACATCGGCTTCAGGGTGGCCGCCGACGCCGACTAGCGTCATCCGCCCGCCGTGACGGGGGCGGATGGACGGGATCACCCGGACCGGCCCAGCATCAGGTCCCGTACGCACCCCCGCAGCCACGCGTGTGCCGGGTCGGCGTCGTGGCGCGGATGCCAGGCCATGCCGACCGGCAGCGGCGGCAGGTCGAGGGGGACGTCGAAGGTGACGAGCCCGAGGGACTCGGCCAGGGAGCGGCTCCGTGCGCTGATCAGGCCGACGAGGTCCGTGTCGCGGAGGATGAACAGCGACGCCGGGTACGTGCCGACGCTCGCCACCACCCGCCGTCGCAGACCGTGCTCGGCCAGCGCGGTGTCGACGGGGCCGTGCAGCCGTCCCCGGCGCGAGACCACCAGATGGTCCGCGTCCGCCGCGAACCTCCGCCGCGTCAGGCGCCCCCGCAGGAGCGGGTGCCCGGCGCGGACCACCGCGAGCATGTGGTCGTCCAGGAGGTGCTCGGTGTGCACCTCGGGATGGACCGTGTCGATGACCCCGATCTCCAGGTCGGCGACGCCCTCCCGCAGCGTCGGCGCGTCGATGTGGCTCTCGTTCAGGAACCGCAGCCGCACCCGCGGGGCCTCCCGGCCGGCGCGCGCGAGGAGCGCGGGGCCGAGCAGGGCGGGATGCGAGTCCTGGCCGAGCACCGTGAACGTCCGCGCGACGGTCCGGACATCGGTCGGACCCGAGGCCGCGAACAGCGCCCTGGCCCGCTCCACGACCGCGCCGACCTCGGCCCGTACCGACAGCGCGTACGGCGTCGGCACCATCGCGCGGCCGGCGCGCACCAGGATCGGATCGCCGAGCGCCTTGCGGATCCGGCCGAGCGTGCGGCTGGTGGCCGGCTCGGACAGGTGCAGCCGCCGGGCCGCTCCCCGCACGCTCTGCTCCTCCAACAGGACGTCGAGGGCGAGAAGAAGGTTGAGGTCGAGGCCGCCGGCGTCCACGGATTGCGTCACACGCACTCACTCCTTGCAAAAGATGCACTGGAAGTAATCAACGGGCCGAGCCTACGGTGAACGCACATCCCCTGACCACGAAGCTCCCTGGAGGAGCCATGTCTTCCGCTGCCCTCTCACCGCCCGCCTCCGCCCCGGCCGGCACCACGCCGAACGTGCTCAGGCGGTCGACCCTGCTCGCCCTGTGCGCCTGCGTCCTCGTCGCGCAGAGCATGGTCGCCGCCATCAACCTCCTCATCCCCCAACTGGCCGCCTCCGCCCTCCACCCGTCCTCCACCGAGCTGCTGTGGACCGTGGACGCGTACGTCATCGTCTTCGCCGGACTGCTCATCCCCGCCGGAGCACTGGGCGACCGCCGCGGCCGCAAGGGCGTGCTCCTCGTCGGTCTCGCCCTGTTCGCCGCCGGGGCGGCGCTGAGCGCCCTCGCCGCGTCGCCCGCGCTGCTGATCGCCGGCCGCGGGGTGTCCGGCGCCGGGGCCGCCTGCATCATGCCCGCCACCATGTCGATCCTCGTGCAGCTCGCCGGACCGGAAGGCCGGGCTCGGGCCCTGGCGTCCTGGACCCTCGCCGTCGGCCTGGGCGGCCTCGCGGGCAACGTCGGCGGGGGAGCGACGGGCCAGTTCCTGTCCTGGCGCGCCCTGTTCTGGTTGATGGTCCCCCTCGCCGCGCTGCTCGCCGTCGCCGTCGCCGTCGCCGTCCCGCGCACCGACCGCTCGCCACACGGGCGCCCCGACCCCCGTGGCACCGTGCTGCTGGTCGCCGCCCTCGTCGCCGTCCTCGCGGGCATCATCGAAGGCCCGACGTACGGCTGGACCTCGCCCCGCATCCTCGTCCTCTTCGCGGTGGGCGCGGTGCTCACCGGGCTCTTCACCTGGTACGCGCTCCGCTCGCCGGCCGCGCTGTTCGACCCGCGGGTCTTCCGCTCCCGGCAGCTGCGCGCCGCCGTCCTGGGCACGGCCACCGGGTTCTTCGGCCTCTTCTCGCTCTTCTACGCGAACTCGCAGTACCTGCAGTACGTCAAGGGGTACGGCCCCGCCGTCACCGGACTCGCGATCGTCCCGCTCACGATCGGCATGGCCCTCTTCCCGAAGGTCGCGACCCGCTGGCAGGCCGCCTCGGGGCCGCGCCCCGCCGTCACCACCGGGCTGTTCCTCATCGGCGCCGGACTCCTCGGCACCTCCACCGCCGACGCGGCCACCCCGTACGCGCTGTACGCCTGCTGGCTGCTGGTGATCTCGGCGGGAACCGGCCTGTGCATGCCCGCCCTGACCGTCGGCGTCGTCTCCGCCCTGCCCGCGCACCAGGCCGGTCTCGGTTCCGGGCTCGGCACCTCGGCCCGGGAGATGGGCGCCGCCCTCGGCGTGGCCGTCACCGGCACCGTGCTCGCCGTGCACGACGCCGCCGCGGGTACGGCGGCCTTCGCCGACGCGATGAGCCCGGCGCTGCGCACGGTGGGCGCGGTCGTCCTGGTGGCCACGGGCCTGGTCACCATCGGATACCGGACCGGGTCCGCGCCGACCCGTTGAGCGCGGCCGCTCCCGGGGGCGGTGCCACCCCCGTACGCGCGCAGGCGCCGGGGCGGTCACACCGCCCGCGTGTGGGCCGGATGGCGCAGGCGGCGCGCGGGGGAGCGCGGTCCGGGAGACGGTGGCCGCAGCCTGGGACAGGGCGGTCCGGCGCCCGGACGGCCGATCGCCCGACCGGATCCGGACCCGTGGGCCCCGCGGCCCGCCCGCCGTTCCCCGTTCCGTACCCGAGGAGGTAGCGCATGCCCCGACGTGTCCCCGCCGCGTACGACGGCCGGAATTCCACGAGCCCCGCCCGTGGCCGCAGCGGACCGCGCCCGAGGCGCCGGTTCCGTACGGCGGCCGTCGGGGCGGTGGTGGCGGCCGCGGTCCTGAGCGGCGGCGCGGCCACGCCGGTCGCGGCGGTACCGCCCGGCCCGGCGCCGTCCGGCTCCGGCCGCGGCGGACCGGCTCCGTCCGGCCACGGCCACGGCGACCCGGCGCTCCAGCGGGCCCTCGCCGACCTGGTGGCGGCACCCGGCGGCCCGCCCGGGGCGATCGCGATCCTGACCCGCGACGGCCTCCGGCAGGTCTACCGGGCCGGCACGGCCGAGGTGGGCACGCGGCGCCCGCCCCGACCCGACGACCACATGCGGATCGCCAGCGTGGCCAAGGCCTTCAGCGGCGCGGTCGCGCTGAGCCTGGTGGACCGGCAGGCCCTGCACCTGGACGACACGATCGGCCGACACCTGCCCCGACTACCCGCGGCCTGGCATACGGTGACCCTGCGTCAACTGCTCCAGCACACCAGCGGTCTTCCGGACTACAGCAAGAGCCAGGCGTTCCAGGACATCGTCCGCGCCGACCCCCGCCACCACTTCGACTCCCGCCGCCTCCTCGACTTCGTGGCGGGCCGACCGCTCGGCTTCCCGCCGGGCAGCCGCTACGCCTACTCCAACTCGGACAACATCGCGGTCGCCCTGATGGCCGAGCAGGTCACCGGCCGTTCGTACGAGTCGCTGCTGCGGCAGTTCGTGTACGGACCGCTCGATCTGGAGAGGACCAGCCTCCCGCAGGGCTACCTGCTTCCCCGCCCGTTCCTGCACGGCTACCTCACCGCCCCCGGTGAGCCGCCCGAGGACGTCAGCGAGGCGATCAGCGCCTCCGGCGCCTGGGCGTCGGGCGGCATCGTCTCCACCCCGGCCGACCTGAGCCGGTTCATCGGCGGCTACGCCGGACCGGAGCTGCTGAGCCCCACCACCCGCCGTGCCCAGCAGGACTTCCTCCCCGGCGGCTCCTCCGAACCGGCCGGCCCCGGCGTCAACGCGGCCGGCCTGGGCCTCTTCCGGTACACCACGCGCTGCGGCACGGTCCTCGGCCACACCGGCAACACCCCCGGCTACACGCAGTTCGCCGCGGCCACGCGCGACGGCCGGCGCACGGTGACGGTCTCCGTCACCGGCCAGGCCACGCTGGACCCGGCCCTGCTGGCCCGGCTGCGCGCCACCGAGGAGAAGTTCGTCTGCGCCCTGCTCGGCGACCGGGGCCCGGAGGACTGGGGGTTCCGGCCGTAAGTCCCGCCTGCGCGCGGGCATTTCCTCCCCGGCTCCCCTTACGCGGCGGTGGGTTTCCCCTTAGCCTCACACCACTGCTCGTAAGTTACCCGCCGGTCAATATGTGTTGACGGGCGCAGTGGGCCCGGAGGTCGCCATGAGTTCCGCGCAAGACCTGCTCGAAAGCCGGCCGCATTCGGTGGCGCACCTCTTCCTCTCGCGGGTCGGGGCCACACCCGACCGCGAGGCCTACCGCCACCCCGTGGCGGTGGGCCAGGGCGCGCCCGGCGCCGAGGAGTGGCGGTCGCTGACCTGGGCCCAGGCGGCGGATCGCGTGACCGCGATCGCCGCCGGGCTGCTCTCCCTCGGGCTGCGGACCGAGGAACGGGTGGCGATCTCCTCCTCGACCCGGGTGGAGTGGATCTTCGCGGACCTGGGCGTGATGTGCGCGGGCGCCGCCGCGACCGCCGTCTACCCGAGCACCGACGCCGACGAGACGGCGTACATCCTCGCCGACTCCGGCAGCCGGGCGATCTTCGTCGAGGACGCCGCCCAACTGGCCAAGGTCGTCGAACACGCGGACCGCCTGCCCGACCTCGACCACGCGATCGTCTTCGACCCGGAGGCCGATCTCCCTCGGGCGAAGGGGCTCGATGTACTGAGCCTCGCCGAGCTCGAGGAGCGCGGCCGGGCGTACCTGGGGGAGCACCCGGAAGCCGTCGAGACGACCGTCGCGTCCATCGAGCGCGAGCAACTCGCCACCCTGATCTACACGTCCGGGACGACCGGCCGCCCCAAGGGCGTGCGCCTGGTGCACGACTGCTGGTCCTACCAGGGCGCCGCACAGGAGGTCAGCGGGCTGTTGCAACCCGACGACGTGCAGTTCCTGTGGCTGCCGCTGTCCCACGTCTTCGGCAAGGCCCTGATATCCGGTCAGATCCAGACCGGACACGTCCTTGCGGTCGACGGGCGCGTCGACCGCATCGTCACCAACCTGCCCGTCGTCCGGCCCACCGTGATGGCCTCCGCGCCGAGGGTCTTCGAGAAGGTCTACAACGGCATCGCCGCGAAGGCGCGGGCCGAGGGCGGAGCGAAGTACAGGATCTTCCGGTGGGCGGCGCAGGTGGCCCGCGACCACGCCAGGACCGGGCAGGAGAGCCTGGTGGCGACGGGGAGCCGCAAGGTGCCGCTGTGGCTCGGCGTCCAGCACGCCCTCGCCGACAAGCTGGTCTACGGCAAGATCCGGGCGGCGTTCGGCGGTGAGCTCCGCGGCAGCGCCTCGGGCAGCGCCGCCCTCGCCCCCGACATCGGCTACTTCTTCGCCGGGGCGGGCGTGCCCGTCCTGGAGGGCTACGGCCTGACGGAGACCAGCGCGGCCTGCACCGTCAACCCGGTCGACGACTACCGGGTGGGCACGGTCGGCCGGCCCCTGCCGGGCACCGAGGTCCGCATCGCCGAGGACGGGGAGATCCTCCTGAGGGGACCCGGCATCATGCGCGGCTACCACAACCTTCCGGAGAAGACCGCCGAAGTCCTGGAGAGCGACGGCTGGTTCCGTACCGGGGACATCGGCGAGATCGACAAGGAGGGCTTCGTCCGGATCACCGACCGCAAGAAGGACCTCTTCAAGACCTCGGGCGGCAAGTACGTGGCGCCCACGGAGATCGAGGGCCGGTTCAAGGCCGTGTGCCCGTTCGTCAGCAACATCCTGGTCATCGGCAACGGCCGCAACTACTGCACCGCCCTGATCGCGCTCGACGAGAGCGTCCTCATGCCCTGGGCGGCGTCGAACGGCCTCGGGGGCCGTAGCTATGCCGAGGTCGTCTCCTCGCCGGACGTGCACGCGCTGATCGACGGGTTCGTCCAGCGCGTCAACGGCGACCTGCAGCGGTGGCAGACGATCAAGAAGTTCTCGCTGCTGCCCCGCGACCTCGACGTCGAGCACGGGGAGCTCACCCCGAGCCTCAAGGTGAAGCGGCCGGTCGTGGAGCGCGAGTACGCCGAACTCGTCGAGGCCATGTACGAGGGCGCCCGCGAGGCCTGAGGCGGACCTGCCCGTCCGGTACGGCGAGGCGGCAGCCGTACCGGACGTCACCCGTCCCCCGTCGCCCCGTCCGTCCGCTCCCGCAGGAAGTCGGCGTGGCCGTTGTGGCGGGCGTACTCCTGGATCATCACCATGTAGACCCAGCGCAGGCTGAGGGCGACCCCGCGCGAGGACAGGAAGGTCTCGTCGAGGTCGTGCCCGGCGGCCGCCGCGTCGCAGGCCTCCACCTCGGCCCGGTACAGCCCGAAGTCCCGCTCCGCGTCCGCGGGTTCGACCCCGTCGAGCCCTTCGTTACCGTCCGAAGGCCCGGTGAAGACCTCGCCGACCGCCTCACCCGCGAACCCGCGCCGGAACCACGACCGCTCCACCTCCGCCATGTGCCGGACCAGACCGAGCAGGGTGAGGTCCGACGGCTCCACCGTCGCGCGCGCCAGCTGCGCCGGGTCGAGCCCGGCGCACTTGGCGAGGAGCGTCTCCCGGTGCCAGGTGAGCCAGCCCTCCAGCATCTGACGCTCGGTCACGGTGCCGAGGCCGCCCAGCTGTCGGCTGCGCTCCACCGACGGCGCCTTCCAGGTCATCAGCCCTCCAGTACTTCCACGTGGTCGCCGATCGCGACGGCCAGGACCCGCGAGCCCGGTTCGGTCGTGCGCCAGCGGTGGCGGACGCCGCCGGACAGGAGCAGCGTGTCACCGCGGCCGAGCCGGTGGACGCGGCCGTCGGCCTCCACCTCCACCGAGCCGTCCGCCACGTACAGCAGCTCGTCGTTCCGGTGCCGGAACTCGCGGTCCGCCTCGTGCGCGCCGACGAACTCGAGGGCGTGCAGCTGGTGCCGGCCGCGCACCACGGGGCGGACGCGGGCCTCCTGGCTGAGGCCGCTGTCGTCGTCCGCGCGCACCACGTCGACGGTGCGGGTCTCGTCCGAGGCCGCGAGCAGCTGCACCGCCGTCGTCCCGAGGGCGTCCGCGATCCGCTGGAGCGAGCGCATGCTGGGGCGCGCTCGGTCGTTCTCGATCTGGCTGAGGAACGGGGAGGAGAGCCCGCTGCTCCGCGCCACCTCGGCGAGCGTCAGGTCGAGTGCCCGTCGCCGGCGCCGTACGGCGGCGCCCACCTTCGGTGTGTTCGCGGCCTCCATGGTCGTCCCGTCCTTCCCCTCCGGCGCCCGGTGGCGCCTGACGGCACCCTACGCGGCGCGGTGCGGAAACCCGGAGACGGTTTCGTACTGCCGACACACGCCCGTCACACAACGTCCCTAACGTCAAAGTCGGTTGTTCTCATCAAAGAAAGTTTGAAGGAGCCCGACGTGAAAAGTTCGAAGGAACCCGACGCGCCCGCGATCGACCAGAACTCGCGCCGCCGCCGTCCCACCGGCCTCATCGCCCTCGACGCCACGGCCGCGTCCGAGGGCTACACCCTCTACGCACCGCTCACCGGCACCGGGGAGGTGTATCTGATCGACCTCCAGGGCCGCACCGTCCACCGGTGGGACCTCCCGTACCGTCCCGGCCGCCACGCCCGGCTCCTCGCCGACGGGACCCTCGCCTACAACGGCGTACTCCCGGGCGAGGACGCCCTCTTCCCGATGTGGCACAAGTACCGGGGCGGCGTCATGCTCCACGCGGCACCCGACGGAACCGTGCTGCGGGAGCACCGGGACCCCCTGCAGCACCACGACGCCCACCACCTCGACGACGGCCGCGTCCTCTACACCGCCCTCGAACCCCTCGCCGGGACCGAGGCCGCGGCGGTACGGGGCGGAGTGCCCGGCTCCGAGGCCGCCGGCGGCCTCGTCTGGGCCGACACGATCAAGGAGGTCGGCCCGGACGGCGAACTCCTCTGGTCCTGGCGCGCCGCGGACCACCTCGACCGCGACGCCTACCCGCTGCACGAGGCCTACGCCCGCGAGCACTGGCCGCTGATCAACAGTGTCACACCCCTGCGCGACGGCAACGTCCTCGCCAGCCTGCGGAGCGTCTCGGCCGTCGTCGTCATCAGCCGCGACACCGGCGAGATCCTCTGGCGGAGCCGCCCCGGTACGGTCAGCCAGCAGCACGCGCCCACCGAACTCGACGACGGCCGGCTCCTCGTCTTCGACAACGGCGTCTTCCGGCCCGGCCACGACGTCCCGTACTCCCGGGTCGTCGAGATCGACCGGACCGGCGGCGACATCGTGTGGGAGTACCACGACCCGGCCCGCGAGTTCTTCTTCGCGCCCTTCATGGGCTCCGCCCAGCGCCTCCCGAACGGCAACACGCTCGTCACCGACTCCCCGTCCGGCCGCCTCTTCGAGGTGACGAAGGACGGCTACCTGTGCTGGGAGTACGTCGTCCCGTACTTCGCCGGCTACGGCGAGAGCGAGGTCCGCAGCCTCTTCCCGTCCCAGCCCAACGCCGTCTTCCGCGCCTACCGCTACACCCCCGCCCAGATCCCGTGGCTGGAGACGACGGCATGACGACCGCATCCACCCCGATCCCCGAAGCCGTCGACGCGCGCGTCCCCTTGCGGCGCCTGGTGCCGCTGGCGGCCCAGCACGTCCTCGCGATGATCGCCGCCCCCGTCTCCACCGTCTTCCTCGTCGCCGGCACCCTGAAGACGTCACCCGGCGCGACGGCCTCCCTGCTCAGCACCGTCCTGCTGCTGTGCGGCGCCGGCGCCCTGCTCCAGTCCCTCGGCGTGTGGCGGATCGGCGGCCGACTGCCGTTCGTCATGCTCCCCGGCGGCGCCGCGACCGCGCTGTTCCTCCAGATCGCCCAGGAGCACGGCGCGCCGACCGCCACCGGCGCCGTCCTCCTCGCGGCCGCCCTGCTGCTCGCCGTGCTTCCCCTGTACGCCCGGGTCGTACGGTTCTTCCCGCCGCTGGTCATGGGCGTGACCGTGCTGCTCATCGGGGTCGCGATGATCCGCGTCGCCGCCCGGCTCGTCACCGGACCGGACGGGACGGGGGAGCCGCGCGCGGTGCTCCTCGCCGCGCTGACCGTGGCGGCGACCGTCGCCGCGTACGTGTTCCTGCGCGGCGTCTGGCGACAGACGTCCGTCCTCATCGGGATGGCGGCGGGAACCCTCATCGCGGTGGGGACGGGCCTGGGGTCCTTCGGTCCCGCGGCCGGCGGCGGCTTCGCGCTGCCCGTGTTCCTTCCTTTCGGCGCACCGCGGTTCGACCTGGTGGCCGCGCTGCCGCTGCTCCTCTTCAGCCTCACCACGCTCGCCGAGATCACCGGACAGACCGTGCTCAACAGCGAGACCGTCGGCCGGACTCCCGCCCCCGAGCGGGACGTCCCCCGCGTCGCCCGCGCCGATGCCCTGGTGTCCCTGGCCGGCGGCCTGTTCGGCACCTCGCTCATGGTCACCAGCGCCGAGAACATCGGCATCGGGCGGCTGACCGGGGTCCGCAGCCGCTTCGTGACCGCCGGAGCCGGAGCACTCCTCGTCGTCCTCGGCCTGGCCACGCCCGTCTCCCGGGCCCTGGCCCGCATCCCCGAGGCCGTCGTGGGCGGCTCGGCCCTCGTCGTCTACGCGGTGATCGCCGTGATGGGTGTCGAGATGCTGCGCCGGGCCGATCTGTCCGGAACGGGAGCGGGCTCGCTGACGGCCGCGCTCGCGCTCACCGCGGGGCTGCTGCCGCTGCTCAGCCCCGACCTGTACGCGGGTTTCCCCGCCTTGGCCCGTACGGTTCTGGGCAGCGGCGTCGTCGCCGGAACGCTCACGGCCGTTCTCCTCGGCGCGCTCCTCGGGCGGAGCGACCGCGAGACCGTCACCCCAGAGGCGCCGGGCCACGCCGGTTGAACGGGAGCCGGCCGAGGACCACCGCCATGCCGCAGGTGTCGGTGAGCGCCGAGAACACGAGGCCTCCGGCGATCGCCGCCGACAGCAGCTGGAACGCCGGATGCACGAGCAGCCCGAGCACCAGGCCGAGGAGCACGAGGGCCCCGGCGGTGAAACGCACCTGACGCTCCATCCCCCAGACGGCCCGCACCGGGCCGGGTGGGTACTCGAGCCCGTGCCCCGCGTCGGCCCAGGCCCGGGTGCCACCGCTGAGACTCGCCGCGGCGATCCCGTGGGAGGCGAGGACCTCGGCGCCCTTGCCGGAGCGGGTGCCGGAGGCGCACACCAGGAGCAGCGGTCCGGTCTCGGCGGTGTGCCGCAGGTCCGCCAGGCTGTCGTCGATGCGGTCCAGGGGCACGTTGACGGCGCCGGGCAGGCGGCCGGAGGCGAACTCTCCGGGGGTGCGGACGTCGACCACGTGGAGTTCGGGCAGCCGTGGCAGTGCTTCGGCGACGCTGAGGGTGCGGGAGATGCCCATGGGAACCTGTCCTCGGGGATGACGGGAAACGGCCCCGCGGCAGCGGCGGCAGGACCGTTTCCCGGGATGCTAGGTGACGCCGGAGGCGCCGTGGCGTGGCGGACGGGATCGCCACGCGGTCGCCACGACGTCGTCACGACGCCGCAACGAACCGCGGTGGGTCACCGCTGGGCGAGGCGCTCGTGCGGGATCCGCTCCCCGGCCTCGACCGCGACGGGGAGCCGGTTCTCGGCCGGCGGGAGCGGGCAGGTCGCGAAGTCGGTGTAGGCGCAGGGCAGATTGGTCGCCCGGTTGAAGTCGAGCACGACCGTGCCGTCGGGCCCGGGGGCCGCCACGCCGAGGTTCCGGTTGGCCGCGTACGTGGTGACGCCCGAGGTCGCGTCGGTGAACAGCACCGTGAGGCTGCCAGGTGTGTGCCCGTTGAACGCGGTCAGGCTCAACTCCTGCCCGTCCAGGGCGAAGACGACCCGGCCCGGAGCGTCGTACACGTGCTTGAGGCCTTCGACGGAGGCGCCGACCGTGGTCGGCCGCGGCTCGGCGAAGGCCTCGTACCGGCCGGTGACCACCCAGCGCGGGTCGGGTGCGTACGCCGGGGTCCCGGCGAAGGCGGTCCGCAGCGGGTGGCCGGGGTGCCGGGGCCGGACGATGTCGTTGCCGCCGCGCTTGGCGACCTCGATGACGGTGTCGCCCCGGACGGCGTCGACGCCGCCGCGCTCCGGGATGACGCCGAAGAGGTGCCGTCCCCGTACGGTCACGCCGTCGACGACGAGTTCCTCGCCCTCGTCGAGCTCCACGACGACCCCGTCGGGTCCCGTCGACCAGGCCCCCGGCACGCCGGGGAACGTCTGCGGCTCGGCGGACAGCCAGTGCAGTCCGGTGATCGAGAGGAAGCCGTGCTCCGAGGCGAGCCGGGCGTCCTTGTCGCGGTGCCAGGCCTCCCACTCCTCGGCGAAGACCTCCGGATCGGGAACGGATGTGTCGCGGACGCTCATGCGTCTCCTCCTGCTGCGGTGGGATGGTGTGATGCGCGCGGCCGTGCGGCCCGCCGATGGCGGGGGGAGACGGAGCGCGGGGCAGGACGAGGCCGTCAGGAGGCGCCCAGGAGCCGCCTGGGCATGCGCGTCGGGAGCCGGACGCCGGGTCGGGGCCTCGGTGTCAGCGGGAACACGCCATGGTCGTGACGCGCACGTAGTCCACGTGTCGGCGCGTCACGAGAAGGCTCATGGGTTCAGGAGAACACACCACCGGTGCGCGGCGCCAGTGGTCCCCGCACGCGGCCGGCGGCGGTCAGGCGAGCCGGGTCCCCCGCTCGTCGCAGGGCAGGCCGGTGGCCGGGCTGTGGGAGAGGAAGTCGCGGGTGGCCTGCCGCTCCACCTCGGTGATCGCCGTCGGCGTCACGTCGATGATGCCGCCGAAGGGGCGGTCGACGTCCCGGATGATGACCAGCATCGTCGTCAGCAGCGCGGTGATCACCGTCAGGGTGACCAGCTGGCCGCGGTTGTTCTTCCGGGGCAGGCAGAAGCCCAGAGCCGTCACGGTGATGAAGAGGGTGGCGAGCAGGAACCAGAAGATGGCGCTGGGAATGCTCGGGCTGGCCTGGGTGAGGCGTTCCTCGCGCTCGTCGGAGCGCTTGCTGTCGGCACTGACCAGCATGCCGAAGACCGGCTTGCCCTCCAGGGTACGGAAGGTCAGGCGGAAGTCCGTCGACCACACGCTGGGCGCCGGCGATCCGTGGCCGTCGGACATGGCCGGCCATTCCTGCTCGCGTACGGCCCGGGCGTAGCAGACGGCGTCGGCCTGGATCCGCGCCCGCTGCGCCTGCGGCGCGTACTCGGCCGTCTCCACGAGCTGGTCCAGGGCCCGGGCCTCGCCCCGCGAGGCGACCTCGGCCTTGCCGTACGAGCCGTTGGCGGTGACCAGGACGAAGGAGAGCAGCAGGACGGTCATCGTCAGGAGCGGGCCGACGAGGTCCTTGACGGCCATGCCCGTTCCGTCGTCCTCCTTGATCAGCCTCGGCCGTAGGAACCGGTTCGCCGCGAGACCGGCGAGCAGAGCCACGACGGCGACGACGATGACGATCAGCACGAGAGGAGCACCTCCGGGAACGGCCGGAGCTCTTGACGGCTCCGGCGGGGCGCCGATCATCGCCCGGTACGTCACGGCGCGGAACAACGGAAACGTTTGTTCGCCCCCGGACGGAGGACCCGCGTTGGGCCGCGTAGCGGATCCAGACCATCCGGTTTTCTTCGGGTGTTGTCGACTGCTGGATGCCGGGCCAACACCCTTTGCCTGGAGGCAAATTCGAGACATGAACGCGTGTCTGGTTCGCCTGGAGCGCGAGGTGTGGCGTACAACCTGTGACCGGCCCGTTCGCCGACGTACGCGGCCATCCGATCCACCGAGCCCTGGAGTCACACAGATGCGTTTCGGTCTGCTCGGCCCACTCGCGGCGCAGGACGCCGACGGCCCTCTCGTCATAGGCAGCACGAAGGTCCGGCTCCTGCTCGGCATCCTGCTCCTGAAACGCGGTCAGGTGGTCTCCTCCGACGAGCTCAAGGCCGCCCTGTGGGGCACGGACCTGCCCGCGACGGCCTCCAGCTCCCTCCACAACCACGTGACCCGCCTGCGCAGGGCGCTCGGAGCCGAAGGCGCCGGCCGGCTCCGCTCGGTGCCGCCCGGGTACCTCCTGGACGTGGACCGCGGCGCCCTCGACAGCGACCGGCACGAGGAACTCCTCGGCAACGCCCGTACCGCCCGGCTCCGCGAGGACTGGGAGACCGTACGACGCTCGTGCGCGAGCGCACTCGCGCTCTGGCGCGGGAACCCGCTCGCGGACCTGCCCGGACTCGACCACGGCCTGCTGTACGGGCCGGTCCTCCAGGCCCTCGACGAGGCGCGGCTGGTCGCCCTGGAGTGGCGCTGCGAGGCCGACCTGCGGCTCGGCCGGTACGACGGCCTGGCGGCGGAGCTGTACGCGCTCACCGAACAGCACCCCCTGCGCGAGGGATTCCACCGCCACCTCATGGTGGCCCTGCACCGCACCGACCGGCAGGCGGAGGCCCTCGCCGTCTTCCACCGGCTCCGCAAGATCCTCGCGGACGAGCTCGGCGTCTCGCCCGGCCGCGCCGTGCAGGAGGCGCTCGCCGACATCCTCCAGGGCCACGGCGAGCCCGCGAGGAAGCCCCCGGCGCCCTCGCCCTCGCCCGCACCCGCACCCGCACCCGCACCCGCACCCGAGAAGGCTTCCGGAGTCCACGTCCCGGCCCAACTGCCCCCGGTCTCCCGCTACTTCTCGGGCCGGCGGGCAGCCCTGGCACGGCTCGACGCCCTCCTGGAGGACGCGCGCAGCCACGCCGGCACGGGACCCGTCGTCATCTCCGGCCCTGGCGGGGTCGGCAAGACGACCCTCGCGGTCCACTGGGCGCACCGCGTCCGCACGGACTTCCCCGACGGCCAACTCCACCTGAACCTCCGCGGCTTCGCACCCGACGGATCCGCCGTCACCCCCGACAGCGCCCTGCGCAGCCTCCTCGAAGGCCTCGGCGTGCCACGCGCGCGCGTCCCCGCCTCCCAGGAGGCCCGCACCGCCCTCTACCGCACGCTGACGGACGGACGCCGCTATCTGATCCTGCTCGACAACGCCCGCGACGCCGCCCACGTACGCCCGCTGCTGACCGGATCCGCGACCAGCCTCACCGTCGTCACCAGCAGGGACCAGCTCCTCGGCCTCGTCGCCGTCGAGGACGCCCAGCCCGTCGCCCTGGACGTGTTCTCGCCCGAGGAGGCGCGCGAGCTCCTCACCGCGCGCGTCGGCCGCGCCCGCGTCACGGCGGACCCCCGCGCCGTCGACGAGGCCGTCGAACTGGCCGCCCGCCTCCCGCTCGCCCTCGCCGTCGTCGGCGCCCGCGCGGCCGTCACCCCCGCCCTCAGCCTGACCCGGCTCGTCGAGCGGCTCCGCCGCGCCCGCGGTCTCGACGCCTTCACCGGCAGCGACGCCTGGAGCGACGTCCGCGCGGTGTTCTCCTGGTCGTACGAGACGCTGAGCGCCGACGCCGCACGCCTCTTCCGGCTGCTCGCCGTCCACCCCGGGCCCGGGATCACCGTCTCCGTGGCCGGCAGCCTCGCGGCGCTCCCGCCGGCCCGGGCGCACACCCTGCTGACCGAGCTGGCCGAGGCCAACCTCGTCACGGAGGGCGAGGACGGCAGGTACTCCTTCCACGACCTCCTGCGCGCCTACGCGGGGGAGCTCGGCGAAAGAACCGACTCCGCCACGAGCCGCGGAACCGCCCTGAGACGGATGACCGAGCACTACCTGCACACCGCGCAGCGCGGCGCGCTGCTCATGGACCCCCAGCTGGCCCCCGTCGATCTGCCCCCGAAGGCGGGCCGGGGCGCGCGCCCGGAGGACCTCGCGGACATCGGCGAGGCGCGGGAATGGTTCACCGGCGAACACTCCGCCCTGGTGGAGACCGTCGTCCGGGCCGGTGCGGCCGGGCTCGACCTGGCGTGCTGGCAGCTGGCCCACGTACTGAAGACGTACCTCAACTGGGCCGGTCACTGGGTGGACGGGGAGACCGTCCAGCGGGCCGCCCTGGCGGCGGCGGAGCGGCTCGACGACCCGACGGCCCGGGCCCGGGCGCACCGGAGCCTGGCCGTGACCCTGCGGTGGAGCGGCCGGGAGGCCGAGGTCGAGACGCATCTGCGGCGGGCACTCGACCTGTCCACCGCCGAGGGCGACCTGCTCGGCCAGGCCGACGTCCACCTCGACCTCGCGAGCCGGTACGAGCGTCAGGAGCGTCCGGAGGGGGCGCTGCACCACAACGAGCGGGCACTCGGGCTCTTCCGGGAGCTCGGCCACCGGGGCGGAGAGGCCAAGGCCCTCAACAACGTGGGCTACTTCCAGGCCCTCCTCGGCAACCACGCCGAGGCGCTGGCCATGTGCGACGCGGCCCGCCGGGTCTTCGAGGAGCTGGGGGACCGGCGCAGCCTGGCCCTCACCTGGGACAGCCTGGGCGTCGTGCACCAGGAGACGGGCGACCTGGAGCGGGCGGCGGAGTGCTTCCGGATCTCGGCGGAGGGCCTGCGCGAGGTCGGCGCGGCGTACGGCGAGGCCCTCTCGCTCGACCACCTGGGAGACGCCGAGTCGGCGGCCGGCCGACCGGAACAGGCGCGGGAGGCGTGGCAGAAGGCCTGGGAGCTGCTCGACGGGCTCCGGCACGACGACGCGGAGGCGATCCGGCTCAAGCTGAGGCGGTGAGCCGGGCGACAGGGCCCCAGGACGTCGGCGACGAGCCGCTGTCCACCGGCGCGGCCCGCGACCGCCGCCGAGGGGACGGTGTCCCGCACGCGCGCGTGCGGGACACCGTCAGGCGCCCTCGGCCTCGAAGGTGCGCAGCAGGTCCGCGGCGACGCTCACGGCGATCGTCGCGGGCTCCTTGCCGGTGATGTCGGCCAGACCGATCGGCGTCTTGATCCGGTCGATCGCGGCCTCGTCGTGACCGCCCTCGGTCGCGAGCCGCTTGCGGAACCGCGCCCATTTGGCCGCCGACCCGATCAGCCCGATCGAGCCGAGGTGCGGCGCCCGCAGGGCGGCGTCGCACAGTGCGGCGTCCTCGGCGTGGTCATGGGTCATGACCAGGACGTGCGTGCCGGACGGCAGCTCCTCCAGGACCTCCTCGGGCAGCAGCGGCGTGTGGTGCACCCGCACCCGGGCCACCGCGTCCGCGAGCACGCCGAGGCGCCCCTCGGCGAGGGTGTCGGCGCGGGAGTCGACCAGATGGAGGTCGAGGTCCTGGCGGGCCAGGATCCGCGCCAGTTCGAGCCCGACGTGCCCGACGCCGAAGACCGCCACCGCCCGTACCACCGGCAGCGGTTCGAGCAGCACCGACACCGTGCCGCCGCAGCACTGCACACCGTGCCGGTTGGCCACCTTGTCGTTCAGCGCGAAGTCGATCAGCTCCGGCTCCCGAACGGACGCGGCGATCATCTCCCGGGCCCGGTCGATCGCGACGGCCTCCACGTTGCCGCCGCCGATCGAGCCCCAGGTCTCGGTGTGCCCGACCACGAGCTTCGCGCCGGCGTCGCGCGGGGCGTGGCCGCGCACGGTCGCGACGGTCACGAGCACGCCGGACTCCCGGCGCGCCCGCAGCCGCGCGACCGCGGCGAACCACGTCATGTCAGGCACCGACCGACGCTTCCGCGCCGGTCCCGACCCTGTCGCGGGCCGACTCGATCGCCCAGTACACCGCCTCCGGCGTCGCGGGCGAGGCCAGCTCGACGCCGATCCCGCCGGGCCCGAACGCGGCGGCGGCCTGCCGCAGCGCCTCCCGTACGGAGAAGGCCAGCATCAGCGGAGGCTCCCCCACCGCCTTGGAGCCGTAGACCGCGCCCTCCTCGGCGGCGTTCTCCAGGAGGGTGACGTGGAACTCCTCGGGCATCTCCGAGAAGCTGGGCAGCTTGTACGTGCTCGCCGCCTGCGTGAGCAGCCTGCCCCGGTGCGGTCCGTCACCGGCGTCCCAGCGCAGGTCCTCCAGGGTCAGCCACCCCGCGCCCTGCACGAAGCCGCCCTCGACCTGACCGATGTCGATCATCGGGGACAGGCTGTCGCCGACGTCGTGCACGATGTCCACCCGCCGGACGCGGTACGCGCCGGTGAAGCCGTCCACCTCGACCTCGGCCGCGGCGGCGCCGTGGGCGAAGTACTTGAACGGCGAGCCGTGGAACGCCTTCGCGTCCCAGTGCAGCCCCTCGGTCCGGTAGAAACCGGCCGCCGACAGCTGCACCCGCTGGAGGTACGCCGTGCGCACCAGCTCGTCCCAGGCCAGCTCCTCGTCGGAGCCCAGGCCGCGCGCGACGCCCTCGGCGATGCGGACGTCCGAGGCGTTCGTGCCGAGCCGCGTCGCCGCCACCTGGAGCAGCCGCTCGCGCAGTTGCTCGCAGGCGTTCTTCACCGCCGCGCCGTTGAGGTCCGTGCCCGCGCTGGCCGCCGTGGCGGAGGTGTTGGGCACCTTGTCCGTACGCGTCGGGGCGAGGCGCACCTTGTGCAGCGGGATGCCCAGCGTGGTCGCCGCCACCTGGAGCATCTTGGTGTGCAGGCCCTGGCCCATCTCGGTGCCGCCGTGGTTGATCAGGACGGAGCCGTCCTTGTAGATCAGCACCAGCGCGCCGCCCTGGTTGAAGGCGGTGAGGTTGAAGGAGATGCCGAACTTGAGGGCGGTGAGGGCGAGGGCCCGCTTGGTGTGCGGGTGCGCGGCGTTGAAGGCGGCGATCTCACGCCGGCGGTCGGCGATGCCGCCGTTCTCCTTGACCTGCTCCCAGACGGCGGTGATCCGCTCCGGCTGGACGACCGGCTGCCCGTACGGCGTGGACTGGCCCCGCCCGTAGAAGTTGCGCTCCCGCAGCTCCGCCGGGTCCAGGCCGAGCAGCGGCGCGCACCGGCCCATGATGTCCTCGATCACCAGCATGCCCTGGGGGCCGCCGAAGCCGCGGAAGGCGGTGTTGGAGACCTTGTTGGTCCTGGCGATGCGGCCGGTGATCCGTGCGTTCGGGATCCAGTACGTGTTGTCGATGTGGCAGAGGGCGCGGGCCACCACGGGCTCGGACAGGTCGAGGCTCCAGCCGCCGTCCGCCGTCAGGGTGGCGTCGAGGGCCTGGATGCGGCCGTCGGCGTCGAAGCCGATCCTCCACCGGGCGTGGAAGCCGTGCCGCTTGCCGGACATGGTCAGGTCCTGGGTCCGGTTGAGCCGGACCCGGACGGGCCGGCCGGTCAGCCTGGCGCCGAGCGCGGCGACGGCCGCGAAGCCGTGCGGCTGCATCTCCTTGCCGCCGAAGCCGCCGCCCATCCGCAGACACTGCACGGTCACCTCGTGACTGTGCAGCCCGAGCACGTGGGCGACGATCTCCTGCGTCTCGGAGGGATGCTGGGTGCTGCTCTGCACGAAGACCTGCTCGGCCTCGTCGACGTAGGCGAGCGCCGCGTGCGTCTCCAGGTAGAAGTGCTCCTGGTCGGAGAAGTGCAGCTCCCCGGTGAACACGTGCGCGGAGTCGGCGAAGCCGGCGTCGACGTCGCCCGTCACCATCACCGGGCGGGCGCCGTGGAAGCTGCCGGCCGCGATCGCCTCCGGCAGGGTGATCAGGGAGGGCCGTTCGTCGAGTTCCACCTCGACGGCCGCGGCGCCGAGCCGGGCGGCCTCCAGGGTCTCGCCGAGCACCCAGGCGACCGCGTGCCCGTGGAACATGACCTCGTCGGGGAAGAGCGGCTCGTCGTGCTTCATCCCGGCGTCGTTGACGCCGGGCACGTCGGCGCCGGTCAGCACGCGGACCACGCCGGGCACGGCGAGCGCCGGTCCGGTGCGCAGCGCGGTGATGAGGCCATGGGCCTTCATGACCTGGACCGGGTAGGCGTGCAGCACGTCCTTGGTGCGGTGGACGAGGTCGTCGGTGTACAGTGCGGTGCCGGTGACGTGCTGGACGGCGCTCTCGTGCGGCAGGGGGAGGCCCACGACGGACTTCTCGGGACGCTGGGACAACTGGCTCATGACGACACCGCCTCGGTGGTTCGCGCGTACAGCTTCAGCAGGCTCTGCCCGAGCATCGCGGAGCGGTACGCGGCGCTGGCCCGGTGGTCGTCCATCGGCGTGCCCTCGTCGCGCAGCACCGGCGCGACGGCCTCGACGGTCTCCGCCGTCCACGGCCTGCCCTCCAGGGCCGCCTCGGTGGCGAGCGCGCGGATCGGGGTGGCGGCGACGCCGCCGAGGCCGATCCGCGCCGTGCGGACGATCCCGTCCTCGACGTCCAGGGCGAACGCGACCGCCACGCTGGAGATGTCGTCGAAGCGCCGCTTGGCGATCTTGTGGAAGGCCGCGACGGGCGCGAGCGGCAGCGGGACGCGCACCGCGCGGATCAGCTCGCCGGGGCGGCGCACGCTCTGCCGGTAGCCGGTGAAGTAGTCGGAGAGGGGGACCTCGCGCTCCCCGTCGGCGTCGGCGAGCACCACCGACGCGTCGAGCGCGAGCAGCGCCGGCGGGCTGTCGCCGATGGGGGAGCCGGTGCCGAGATTGCCGCCGAGGGTCGCGCCGTTGCGGATGAGCCGCGAGGCGAACTGGGGGAACAGCTCCGCGAGCAGCGGTACCCGACCGTCCAGGCGGCGCTCGATCTCGGTGAGGGTCAGCGCCGCGCCGATCTCGATGACGTCGGACTCGACGCGCAGCTCCCGCAGTTCGGGGAGCCGGTCGACGGCGACCACGCAACCGGCCCGCCGGGAGCGGATGTTCACCTCCACGCCCCAGTCGGTGGACCCGGCCACCACCACGGCGTCGGGCCGCTCGCGCAGCAGCCGCAGCGTCTCGGCCAGGCTGCTCCTCCGCAGGAACACGCTGTCGTCCTGGACGTACGCGGTGGCGACCGGCGCGGGCGGGGCCTGCTCGCGGCGCTGTGCGAGGGGGTCGTCCTCGGTGGGCGCACCGACGGCGAAGGCGGCGTCGCGGATCGGGCGGTAGCCGGTGCAGCGACACAGGTTCCCGCTGAGCGCGTGCAGATCGAACCCGTTGGGCCCGTGCTCGGAGTCGGTGCCGGTGCCGGTGCCGGAGTCGGCTTCGGTCTCGGTCTCGGTCCCGGACGTCGGGTGAGGGCAGCGGTCGGGCCGGTAGTACTCGGCCGCCATGCTGCAGACGAACCCCGGCGTGCAATAACCGCACTGGGATCCCCCGCGGGCCGCCATCTCCCGCTGCACGGGGTGCAGGGCGTCCGGCGTTCCGGGCTCACCGGGTGTGGCGAGGCCTTCGGAGGTGACGACCTCCTGGCCGTCGAGCGCCGCGACCGGGACCAGACAGGCGTTGACCGCCACCCAGTCGGTGGGCTTGTCCACCCCGGGGCGGGCCACCAGGACCGAACAGGCGCCGCACTCGCCCTCGGCGCAGCCCTCCTTGGTGCCGGTGAGGCCCCGCTCGCGCAGGAAGTCGAGGACCGTGGTGTGGGCCGGGGCCGGTGAGATCGGAGCTTCTTTGCCGTTGACGGTGATCATGTTCGCCAAAGTCGAGCAGCTTTCTGTGCTTGGACGCGCCACGGGAGAGAACCGGGCGCGCGACGGCACGCGACAGCGGCGTGCCGGGAAGGGGAAGGGAAAGCCTGAACGAGAACGGCGTCGTCAGCAGCCGTGGGCGATGCGACCCGGAACCCAGACCGTGCTGTGCGCGAGGCGACTCAGGTCGGAGTGGGTGTTCATCCGTCGGTCGCCTCCTCTCGGTCGTCACGGGTCGTAGGTGACGGCAAGGTAGTGGCTGACGATCACGGAGGTCAAGGAGCCACGAGCTTCGAGCCGACGGGATCCCGGCACCGGGCCCCGCGTCAGAAGATCCGGTGCTCCGTCCAGAACGGGCCGAGGTCCTTCGCCGTCGCCGCCTGGGCCGCGCGCTTGAAGTCCGCGGTGGTGGCGACGCCCTGCCAGTGGTCCCGCACGTAGCCGCGCAGCACGGCGGCCATCGTCCGGCTGCCCAGGACGCGCTCCAGGTCGTGCAGGGCGCAGGCGCCGCGCATGTACACGACCTGGACGTACTCGGACCGGTGACCGTCCGCGTAGTAGCCCATGGTCCGGGTGAGGGCGGCCGTCCCGCTGGGCCAGTAACCCTGGTCCTCCCAGCAGGTGGCGGTGTCGTCCCGGTAGTACGTCTGGTTCGCGTACTGCGCGAAGGACTCGTCCAGCCACGGCGCCGCGAACTGGTCGTTGCCGACGATGCCGTAGAACCACTGGTGGGCGATCTCGTGCACGACGGCCGAGCCCTCCGGTTCGGTCCACAGCAGCACGAGCCCCGGGAACTCCATGCTGCCGAAGTCGGCGAGGCGGTTGCTCATGACGAGGTCGAGTTCGCCGTAGGGGTAGCGCCCGAAACGCTTCCCGAACGCGTCGACGGAGCCCACGGCGTTCTTCAGGTCGAGGGCGACGCCCTCGGGGGACGTGGTGGCCGTCCAGTACGCGTTCAGCCGTACGCCGCCGGGCGTCGTCACCCTCCTCGTCCTGAACGGGCCCGCCGCCCACGCGAAGTCCCGCACCCCGCGCGCCACACTCGTGCTGACCGTGCGACCGGGCGCGCCCGCGCGCCGGGTGGTGGTCCCCGTCGCGGGCACGACGAGCGTGTCCGGGTGGTCGAGCACCACCCGGAAATCGCCGGTCAGGGTGTAGAAGCTCTCTCCGAAGCCGACGTCCGGGTCGAGGTGCGGGCCCCGCGCGTCGCGTACGGACAGAAGCGGCAGCGCGTTGCCGAGATAGCGGTGGGCGCCGTCCCGGCCGAAGCGGTGGATCCGGTGCGGGACGGCGATCGAGACGTCGAAGGAGATGCTCGTCCGTGCCCGGTACGGCAGCGGCGCGGGCAGGTCGATCCGCAGTGCGGTGCAGCCGACGGCCAACGGCCGCGGGGCCCCGCCGGCGACCCTGCTCACCCGCACCGGGGACGGCGCGCCGGGCGCTCCGCACCTGTCGGTGCCGTTGCCCCACAGCCGTACGTCGACCGAACGCAGGGGAGTGCGGGAGGCGTTGCGGAACGACACCGTCTGGCGTCCGGTCCAGTGCATGCCGTCGGCGTCGGAGCGCAGCGACACGTCGTACGAGGGCCGGTCGGGCGTCGCGACCTCCGCAGGAGCGGGCGGGGCCACGGGATCCTGTGCCGCCGCGGTCCCGGGGAGGAGCAGCAGGACGGCCGCGAGGGCGAGCAGCGGCGCACGCCGGTACCTGGGCGAGGTCATGCCGGGCACGCTAGAACGCCCGTACGCCCGGACGGGCGAGTTCCGGGCACCCCGTACCCCGGGAGAGGCGAGATCCGGCCGCCGCCCGTCACCCGGCCGAGCCCGCGTCCTGTGCACACCGGGGCGCATGTGGCACGGTGAGGGCATGCCGGTTCCCGTGATTCTCGACTGCGATCCCGGTCACGACGACGCCTTCAACATCCTCCTGGCCGCCGCGCACCCCGCGATCGACCTGCTCGCGATCACCACCGTCGCGGGCAACCAGACGCTGGAGAAGACCACGCTCAACGCCCGCCGGGTCTGCTCGGTGGCCGGGATCCGGGGCGTCCCGATCGCCGCGGGCCGCGACCGCCCGCTGCACGGTCCGCCCCGGATCGCCGAGAACATCCACGGCGACTCCGGCCTGGACGGCCCCGGCTTCGGCGTCGGCGAGCCCGACGTGCCGCTGGACCCGCGGGACGCCCTCACCCTCGTCCGGGACACGCTCCTCGCGCACCCGGCGCCGGTGACGCTCGTGCCGACCGGGCCGCTCACCAACATCGCGGTCCTCCTCCTCGCCCACCCCGAGCTCGCCGGGCGGATCGAGCGGATCGTGCTCATGGGCGGCTCGACGGAGCGCGGCAACACCACGCCCGCGGCCGAGTTCAACATCCTGTGCGATCCGGAAGCGGCCGACATCGTCTTCCGCAGCGGCGTGCCGGTCACGATGTTCGGTCTCAACGCGACCCACCAGGTGCGGGCCACCGCCGAGGTCGTCGCCCGGATCGCCGCGCTCGGCACCCCGCTGGCCGGGCTCTGCGTCGACCTGCTGACCTACTTCGCGTCCACGTACCGCGAGGTGTACGGCTTCGACGCGCCCCCGCTGCACGATCCGCTCACCGTCGCCCACCTCGTCAACCCGTCGCTCGTCAGCCTGGTGCGGGCCGCGGTGAGGGTGGAGCTGAACGGCACGCACACCCGGGGCGCGACGGTGGTGGACCTGCACGGGGTGACCGGCCGGCCCGCCGACACGGAAGTGGGCATGGAGGTCGACGCGGACGCGTTCTGGGATCTGATCGTGGAAGCCGTACGCGTGCTCGGCGGAGGGCCGGCCTGCTGACCCTCCGCCGAGTGGCGCGACCGGTTACCGGCCCGTCGTCACCTGCCGAACCACGCGTTGTGGACGGTCAGCGTCGACGCGTTGCCCTGCTTGTCCGTGACCTCGGCGGAGAGCGAGACGCCGGCGTCCTTCGCCGGGCTCTTCACGGAGATCAGACCGCCGACGACCTTCACGGACCGCCAGGTCTTCCCGTCGTCGTAGCTCACCGACACGGCGAGCGACCCGAGGTTCGCACCGGCCGCCGCGCCCTGCACGGTCACGGGGACCAGGACCGTCGTGCCCGCCGGGAGGCGTGAGGAGAGGTCGACGGGGGCCGCGAAGCGGACCGTGGACACCGGCAGCGCCGTCGTGGCCGCGACCTGCTTCGAGCGGAAGGCGAAGCCGGCCTCGATCCGGGTGGAGGCCGCGGCGACCTTCGCCGCGCGCTCCACGGACGTCGTCAGCCGGTACCGGGCGTCGCCGCCGTCGACGGTGAAGGGCTGCGAGCCGGTCAGCGGATCGTCGTTCTCGGCGACCTTGACGCCGTCGCGGTACAGCGTCGTCCTGGCCGAGGTGTACGGGACGGACCCCGGGTGCCCCTTGCCGTCCGCGAACAGCGGCACGGAGCCGACGAGCTGCTGCTCGCCCGTGGCCGGGTCGGGAGCCGTACGGAAGACACCCGTGCCCTCGCCCAGGAGCGGGCCGAAGACACCCGTGTTGAAGTTCTCCCGGTACGTCCGGCCGGCCTCGTAGCGCTTCGGCCGGGCCATCTCGTACCCGCCTTCGAAGGCCGGGTAGCCCCACTGGTCCGGCTCGCCCAGCTGGTTGAACCGGGTCAGCCACTGGGCGCCGTCTGCGGTGGAGACGTAGAAGGTGCGCGTGCCCGGCGCGGCCTGCCGCGCGGAGAAGCCGTTGCCCTCCGGTGCGCCCGGCAGATGGGCGTACGGCGAGGCGAGCGCGGTCTTCCCCGGGGCGGAGGCGCCGAGACCGACCTTGAGCGTGGCGAACTCGTCCGCCTTCACGTGCCGGGTGTAGCCCGTCGCGACCGTGCCGACCTTGCCGCCGAAGGCCACCGAGTACTGGCTGGTGTCGTCCTTCAGGAAGTGCGCGTCCCAGGTCTGCAGGAGCGAGCCGTCGGTGACCGCAGGACCCAGGTGCGCGGTGCGGAAGCCGGTGAAGCCCCGCAGGACCCAGCCGTTGCCGACACGCCCGCTGGGGGAATCGACCTCGTAGTACGTCCCCGCGTAGTCGGCCTTGTCGATGCCGGGCACGGTGAGGTCCACCGGCTTGGTGGTGCGGGCGTCGGCGACGACCGTGGTGTCGGCGGAGACGTCCAGCTTCGGCTGGGCGATCCAGTCGGTGCCCGCGGCGTAGTCCGACGGGTCCTGGTAGACGGCCGTGTTGAACGTGTACGTGCCCTTGGGCACCCGGATCGTGTGGGCACCCGGCTCGTTGTCGACGCGGGCCTGGAAGCCCGTGGCGGGTCCGTCGACGCCGGTGAGGGTGTTGGCGAAGTACGGGGCGTCGGCGCCGTCGCGGCCGAGGGTCCGGACCGTCAGGTCGTACGACTCCGCCTCCCGTACGGCCACCGCGGCCGTACGGACGGACTGGCCCGCGCCGGTGGCGGTGACGTAACCCGAGTAGGAGCCGTCGGCGTCGCCGATCCGGGTGTCCGCGACGAGGTCGACCTCGGCCGTGCCGCCGGCGGGCACGGTCACCTTCGAGGCGCCGAGCGCGAAGAACCCGGCCGGCGCCGGCTTGCCCGACGGGTCGAGGGCGGACACCGACAGGTCGAGGGTGACGTCCGTGGTCCCGAGGTTGCGGTAGGCGACCTTCTTCGTCACGGGCTTGTCGTCGGCGTGCGGCCAGAGCGCCGTACCGAAGTTCAGCGACACCGGCTCGGCGACGACGCTCTGCGCGAGCGCCCGGTCGACCTGGACGCGCCCCGTGCCCTGCTGGAAGGCGGTGTAGGCGCCGCCCTCGGCGGAGCCGGTCAGCGCGCCCTTGAGCTCGGCGGACTTCCAGTCGGGGTGCCGCTGCTTGAGGATCGCGGCGGCGCCCGCGACGTGCGGGGTGGCCATGGAGGTGCCGTCGATCTGGAGGTATCCCGGCGCGGGGTGCGGCGTGCCGGGGCGCGTGTCGATGATGCTGCCCGCGGCGGCGGCCGCGGTGATGCCGACGCCGGGCGCGGTCAGGTCCGGCTTGACGGCGCCGTCACCGGCCCGCGGACCGGTGCTGGAGAAGGGCGCGAGCCGGTCGTCCTTGTCGACGGCGCCGACGGTCAGCGCGGCGTCCGCGGTGCCCGGCGAACCGACGGACGACGGACCGGACTCGCCCTCGTTGCCCGCCGCGATCGCGAACAGGATCCCCTTCTCGGCGGAGAGCCGGTCGACCGTCGCCTCCAGCGGGTCGGTGCCGGGGCTGTCGGGGCCGCCGAGGCTGAGGTTGACGACGTCCGCGCCTTCGGCGGCGGCCCACTCCATGCCCGCGATGACGGCGGAGTCGTCCCCGTACCCCTCGTCGTCGAGGACCTTCCCGCTGATCACCTCGGCGCCGGGCGCGACCCCCTTGAACCGGCCGCCGGACGCGGCGCCGGTGCCGGCGGCGATGGACGCGACGTGCGTGCCGTGTCCGACGCGGTCCACGGCGTCGGCGGAGGCGGAGAAGTTCTTCTCGGCGACGACCCGCGTCTTCAGGTCGGCGTGGGTCCTGTCGACGCCGGTGTCGAGGACGGCGATCTTCACGCCCGTGCCGTCGAAGCCGGACTCCCAGGCCTTGTCGGCGCCGATCTGCCGGACGCTGCGGTCCAGGCTCGCTCCGCGCACCCCGTCCAGCCACACCGTGGCGATGCCGGACGCGGCGATGCGGGCGCCGGTGTTCTGCCGGTCGGTCAGCGCCTCCCAGATCCGGGCCACGTCGTCCGGGGAGGTGCGGACGGCATCGGCGTTGATCGTCGGGAACGTGCGCCGCACCTGGGTGTCGCCGGCCGCGCGGACCTCGGCGCGAGCGGCGCCGGCAGCCCCTTCGTACCGCACGATCAGCTTGAGCCCGGCGCGCTGGCTCCTGCGCAGCCGGGGGTCGGTGAGCACGTCGAGGTCGAAGAGCCGCTGGTCGAGGCGGCCCGTGGCGATCAGGCGCCGGGCGTCGGCGGGCACGACGAGGGTGTGGTCCCCGGTGCGCTCCACCTGTACGGGTATGTGCTCACGGCCCTTGGCGGCTTCGAAGCCCACCATGCGGCCCTTGGCGTTCACCACCACGTGGTCGCCGGTGACGAGCGGGATCCGTTCGGTGCCGCCGAGGCGCGGGGCGGTGTCGGGTGCGGCCGCCGCGTGGACGGCGATCGCCGTCGCGGGGCCGGTCATGCCTGCGACGAGGGCCACCGATGTGGCCGCCGCGACGGTGAAGGCGCGTGCTCTGTGCACGTGTGCGCGCAAGTCTCCCCCAGGAGCTCGGGACGAGGTCGGGTGGTCGGATCCGGCCGGCGGTGCCAGAGCACCCGCCGTCGGTCAGCGCAGTATGTGAGGCGACACAGGCGTGATCAACGACGGTTCGGGGGAGGGGCGTTCAGTCGTACGGTTTCAGGCCATCGTGCGGGCCGCGGGTGCGACGGGGCGACGATGACGGTGTGA
This sequence comes from Streptomyces nymphaeiformis, assembly GCF_014203895.1. Classification (GTDB taxonomy): domain Bacteria; phylum Actinomycetota; class Actinomycetes; order Streptomycetales; family Streptomycetaceae; genus Streptomyces; species Streptomyces nymphaeiformis. The sequence continues at coordinate 339,397 of NZ_JACHJY010000002.1, forward strand.
CGGCACTGTGACAGCGGGACGATCCTTCTGCGACGGCGACGGGCGTGGGCCTCTGCGGATCGCCCTCCAGGGCAGGCCCCACGGCGATTTCGGAGGGCGCGTCCCGAGTGCTCGGAGCGCGACCGTCCACTTGGCCGTATCCGTACCCGGACGGAACGGCGTTCCGTCCGGGTACGGCAGGGGCGGGTCCCCGTGGTTACGGCTGGCCGTCGAGCCAGCTCAGCTTGTGCCCGTAGAGCACCCGCTGGCAGTAGTCCGTGCCCACCGGGTCGGCCGCGTCCCGGTTCGCGGTGCAGTCGGGATCCGACCCGGGGCGGTGCTCGGAGAGGGACCACAGCCGGCCCGTACCGCGATCGACGTAGAGGTCCTCGGCGCCCCGGGCGGTCTTGATCGGCAGGCGGCCGTTCGTGACCAGCTGCTTGTCGGTGCTCCAGCCGTAGCGCCAGAGCTGGCCGGGCTCGTCCGTGCCCTTCGACTCGTTGACGTACATGGTGCCGTCGTGGACGGTCGCGCCCTGCGCGCCGCCGTTGGTCAACGGCAGGTAGTTGGCCCAGCCTTCGGAGGTGACGTCGGCGGTGCGGCCCTCCAGGGCCGCGATCTCGAACGAGGAGACGCGGCCGGTGGACGGGTAGCCGGGCGCCGGGCGGCAGTACTCGCCCATGATCAGACGGTCCGGGGTGGTGCTGCGGTCGAGCGAGATGTACGAGGCCTTCGGGGCGCCGGTGGGGACGCAGGCGTACGAACCCGCCGGGTTGCCCTGCGCCGCCTTGAACTTCCACGCGGCGACCTGCGGCATCACGTACCGGTAGCCGAAGCTGTACCAGACGTTGTCGTGCCGGCCGACCTTCGTCTTGTCCTGCACGTCGGCGGTGGTCTTCACCCCGTCGGTGTCGGCGCCCATCGCGTCGTGCGTGCTCGGGTCGCCGTCCGGGTCCAGGTCCATGATGTAGCGCATGTCGAAGACGCGCAGGCCGTTGCGGGTGTCGGCGACGTACAGGTAGTTGCCGTACCAGACGATCCCGCCGGCGTGGACGCCCTTCTGGATCGGGTACTCGGAGGCGTGCAGCCCGTCGAAGGAGACGTGGTCCGCCGAGTTGATGTACGTCCAGCCCAGCAGGACGTGCCGGTACTTGATCTCGGGGCTGCCGGTCGCCGGGTTGGTCCGGCTCTGCACGAAGGTGATCCGGACGCCCTTCTGGTTGCAGGCGTCGTCGGCCGCCAGTTCGGCCTCGGTGCAGTCACCGGTCGCCGGATCCGGGTCGGTCTCCCGGCCCGGGTCCGAGCCGTCGTACGAGGCGAACAGCTGGATGTTCCCGGCCGTGCCCCACAACTCGTCGTCCTGGGCGTCGGAGACGCCGGTGAATCCCTGCGGGATCCACTCGGGCGAGGTGGAGTCGTCGCTCTGCAGGCAGTACTTGGTGTCGGGGTCGGGAGCGGTGCCGAACGGGTCGCGGGAGCACCAGGGCGTGACGGTGCGGTTCGCCCCCGCGAGGAGGTTCTGCACGCCGGACTTGGGGAGTACGGAGTCCAGGCGGGCGACCCGGGTGGTGGTCTCGGAGTTCAGCGCGCCGGGCGACATCGTGAAGTCGCTCGCGTCGGCCGTGCCGCCGGGCGAGGTCCAGCCGGCGGCCGTGAGCGCCGGGGGAGCGGCCACGGTCGTGAGCGGCTCCTGGACCGTGGGGTCCGAGGAGCCTGTCGGGACGTCCTGGGCCTGGGCCGGAGCGACGAGACCGGTGACGGCGAGCGAGGCCGCGAGGGCCGCCGTGAGCCAGGCGCGGCGTATGCGCCGTGAGGGCATGGGAGGTTGCCTCCGTTGTCGGTGTGTCAGCTAAGTCGAACGGAGGGTTCCAGAACGCCGGAGAGGAGCGCAACCGTGCCCGAATCGTCGGTAACACGGCATGCATGCGCCCTGTTTGACGGTGAATCAGTCGATGAATACCGCGCGGGCGAGCGAGGGTCCGGCTGCCAGGACGGCCGGGGGACGCCCGCCCGTCGTCCGGTTCGGTGCAAGACCCGTCACCGATCCCCACAAGATCCACACGGCGGGCGGGCCGGCGGTCAGGGGTGTCCTGGCATGGGCCGATGAGCGCCCACGGCATCGACCGCCCGGCGGACGAACACACGGGCCCGGGCGTGGTCGTCATGGTCAAGCGGCTCGACGGTCTTGTCGGTGGTGGGAGGTAGCGTCCCGGACATGGGATTCACGAGCGCGTGGGCGATCAGCAGCCACACCGATCAGGTCATCACCGACCTCTCCCCACGCCTCCTCCCCGCGATGCGGGCCGACCGCGCCCACCCGGATGCCGAACGGCGCTGGTCGGCCTGGCGGGAGGAGCCGCTCCCCGACTTCCGGACCTGGTACGCCCTCGGCCGCGCGGACAGGGACGCGTGGGCCGCCATCGCGTCCTTCCAGGACCTCACCGCACCCGGTCGCCATGTCGACGAGGTGTGCGCCGGGAGCGCGGACCCCTCCTTCTCCGTGCTGGACGACGTGTGGGAAGGACAGGACGAGGACGGCATGTTCATCTCCGTCCACAGCAAGGAGTACGCGGTCTCGTCCCTGTTCCACGCCATCGGCCCCGCCCGCGCGGCACTGCTCCCGGGCTGGTGCGGCACCTTCCTGCTCACCGCCGCCCAGGTGCGCGAGAGCCTGCCGCGCGTCGAGCGCGCGCTGACCTTCACCCCGGCCGGGCGCGCCGCCGCGGAGGCCCAGGACTGGCTGGACTACATCGAGGACGAGGAGTCCGTCCTCGACGGCCCCCTGCGGGTGTGGCGCACGGCTGCCCGCCGGGGCCTCGGCCTGTGCGGCGTCGCCGTGCACGTGGGCTGAAGGCGTACGGACCGGACCACCGGTGTGTGCTGGTCCGGTCCGTGGCCCGTCGGCAGCGCATCCAGGGTTCAAGCATGACTACGTCCCCGAAAGCGTCTCGCGTCCGTACGCCGTGAACGCGCACGCCCCCATGCGGCACGGCGCCGGACTCAGACCTGCGGGCCCGCCGTCGCGGTCAGTGCCGACGGGAGTTCCGCTGCCGTCGCGTGGAGGCGGTGGACGAGGTCGTCGGGGGTGTGGCCGGTCGGTTGGGTCACCCAGGCGTCCAGCGTGCGGTGGAACAGGACGACGAGCAGGTCCAGCGCCAGGCGGGCGTGCAGCCGGCCGTCGGGGCCGGGGAGGGTGAAGCGGCGTTCGACCACCGCGAGTGCGGAGCGCGTCGTGCGGTCGCAGAAGGCGAGGCCGTGTGCGTCCATCGAGGGCGTGAGGGCCGCGAGGCGGCGGGAGGCCAGGACGCGTTCGGCCCAGCCGTCGGCCGGCATCCGGCCGATGGCCTCGGTGAGGGCGTCCTCGAACAGCGCGAGGAGCCGCCGGCCGTCGGCCGGGCACGTCTCCAGGACGTCGAGGAAGGCCGCCCACAGGTCCTGCGTGGGGGCCATGGCGACGTCTTCCTTGCTGTCGAAGTAGCGGAAGAAGGTCCGCTTCGACACCTCGGCTGCCTCGCAGAGCCCGTCCAGCGTCACGCCGTCGAAGCCGTGGGCGCCGAACAGGTCGAGCGCGGTGTCGATCAGCGTCTGCCGGGTGCGCAGCTTCTTGCGCTCGCGCAGCGGGAGCGTGGGCGACGTGGGGGGCGTAGGGGAGCTCTCGGCCGTCATCTCCCTCACTGTATCCGAGCGGCGAACGCTACCTATAGGCTTATGCCACTCAGTGGCAGATTCTCGGAGGTCCTCCATGCGCGCCCTTCTCGTCGACCCCTCCGCCCCCGGCGGTCTCCGCCTCGGCACCGCCCCCGACCCCGAACCCGCCCCCCACCAGGCGCTCGTCCGCGTGACCGCGACCTCGCTCAACCCCGGAGAGATAGCCTTCGGCCTCGCCGCCGCCCCGACGGGCTCGGTCCTCGGCTGGGAAGCCGCCGGCGTCGTCGAGCGGGCCGCCGCGGACGGTTCGGGACCCGCCGCCGGCACCCCCGTGGTGACCCTGATGCCCGACGGCGCCTGGGCCGAACTCCGCGCGGTCGACACCGCCCTGATCGGCGTCGCCCCCGCCGGGGCCGACCCGGCCGCCCTCGCGACCGTCCCCGTCGCCGGCACCAGCGCCCTGCGCGCCCTGCACCGCCTCGGCCCGCTCCTCGGACGCGACGTCCTCATCACCGGGGCGACCGGCGGCGTCGGACGGTACGCCGTCCAGCTCGCCCGGGCCGCGGGCGCCCGCGTCGTGGCGTCGACGAGCTCCCCGGCCACGAACGGCGCCCTCCTGCGCGGCCTCGGAGCACACGAGGTGGTCCGCGCGCCGAAGGAGGTCTCCCGGCCCGTGGACGGAGTCGTCGACCTGGTCGGCGGACCGCTCCTCGTGGACGCGTACGACACCCTCGGCGAGGGCGGCACGCTGGTCGCCCTCGGCCACTCCGCCGGCACGGGCGAGGACTTCCCGTTCGGGGCGCTGTTCGGCGACCAGGGCCGCCACGACCGGTCCGTCGTGACCTTCTTCCTCCTCTCCTGCACCGGCCTCGACCGCGACCTCGGCTGGCTCGCCCACCGGGTCGCCGACGGCACCCTGGACCCGGGCATCACCTGGCGGGGCGGCTGGGCCGACGCCGCCGACGCGGTCGCCGCCCTGCTCGCGGGAGACCTCCACGGCAAGGCGGTGCTGACCCTCGACCAGAGCTGAAATCCGAGCGTCGGCGACGCCGGCCCGGAGGAGGATGACGCCATGCGCATTCTGATCATCACCGCCGGATCCCGGGGAGACGTCGCCCCCTTCACCGGCCTGGGCCGGCGCCTGCTCGACGCCGGCCACCAGGTCGCCGTGGCCGCCCACCCGTCCTTCGCCGCACTGATCGCCGGGTGCGGTCTCGAGCACCGCACCGTGCCCGGGGACCCGGAAGCGCTGATCCGCGACTGGTCCCGGGCGGCCTCGCGCGCGGAGGTCCAGGCCCTGACCAGGGCGTACGCGGACGGGCTCGCCGACGGGGTGGCGGACGCCGTCGCGGGCGGCGCCGATCTGCTGCTCACCGCGCACGGCCCGGCGCCGCTGGCCCGGACGGCCGGTGCGGCCTTCGGCGTCCCGGTCGTCGGCACCTACCTCGTACCGTCGTTCGCCACCCGGGAGTTCCCGCTACCCCATGCGCGGAACGCCGAAGGCCTCGGCCCCGAGGGCAACCTCGCCGCGGGCCGGGACGTGCTGAAGCGCGCCGACGGGGTCTTCGCCGGCGCCGTGACCCGGCTGCGCGACCGCCTCGGGCTGCCCGCCGGCACGCCCTCGGCGGCGGGGGACATCCGGCCGGCCTTCCACGGCTACAGCCCGCTGGTGGTGCCGCGCCCCGAGGACTGGCCGTCCGGGGTCCACGTCACGGGGTACTGGTGGCCCGCGCGGCCGGACGGCTGGCAACCCCCCGCCGAGCTCGTCGACTTCCTCCAGGCCGGTCCGCCGCCGGTGTTCATCGGCTTCGGCAGCATGGCGGCGGGGCAGGGGGAGCGGCTCGGCGAACTGGTGGGCGCGGCGGTGCGGCGCGCGGGCGTGCGCGCGGTGGTGCAGGCGGGGTGGGCCGGGCTCGTCGGCCCCGACTCCGACGACGTCCTGGCCGTCGGGGACGTTCCGCACGACTGGCTCTTCCCCCGCACCGCCGCCGTCGTCCACCACGCCGGGGCGGGCACCACCGCGGCCGGACTGCGGGCCGGTGCACCCGCCGTGCCCGTCCCCGTCATGTACGACCAGCCCTTCTGGGCGTCGCGGCTGCACGCCCTCGGAGCGGCCCCCCGGCCCGTGCCCTTCGCGGACCTGACCGCCGAGAACCTCGCCGACGCGATCACCACCTGCGTGTCCGACCCGTCCCACCGCCGCCGCGCGGCCGAACTCGCCCACGGGCTCGCCGCGGAGGACGGCGCCGCCGCGCTGCTCGCCCACATCGGCCCGCGGTCCACCGGCTGACGCAGGCGGGGCGCGTGCGGCGCACTTCGGCGCCCGGGGCGAGCGGAGTGCTTCGAATGGCGTGTATGTCGGGGATGCGGCAGAAAGCATCGGTGTACTAGCTTTCCGAGCACCTGAGCCGATGATCACGTGGGGGTTGTGGTGGCCGTCAGCAGCGAATCCATGACGGGCGCGACCGACGGCGGCCCCGTCACCCCGGCCACGCCCACGCCCCCGTCCGCACCCACGTCCGGCCCCCCACCGCAGGCTCCGCCCGCCGTGTCCCTGCCGAAGGGCGGCGGGGCGATCAAGGGCATCGGCGAGAAGTTCGCGGCCGATCCGGTGACCGGCGCCGGTGCCCTGACCGTGCCGGTCGCGGCCACCCCCGGGCGCTCGGGGTTCGGACCGGACCCGGTACTCGCCTACGACTCGGGCGCGGGCAACGGCCCCTTCGGCCTCGGCTGGAGCCTCGGGCTGCCCGCGATCACCCGGAAGACCGACAAAGGCGTGCCCCGGTACGACGACGCCGCCGACTCCGACGTGTTCATCCTGTCCGGCGCGGAGGACCTCGTCCCCGTCCTGGTCCCCGAGGGCGACCACTGGGTGCCGGAAGCACTGCCGCCGCGCACGATCGGCGGCAGCTCGTACGCCGTCCGGCGCTACCGGCCCCGCGTCGAGGGCGTCTTCGCCCGCATCGAGCGCTGGACCAACACCGAGGACCCGACCGACGTCTGCTGGCGCTCGATCTCCCGCGACGACGTCACCACCTGGTACGGGACCACTTTCGAGTCCCGGATCGCCGACCCGGCCGACCCCTCCCGCGTCTTCGCCTGGCTGATCTGCGAGCGCCACGATGACCGGGGCAACCTCGTCGCGTACGGGTACAAGCCCGAGGACGACGAAGGCGTGGACACCACCGCCGGCCACGAGCGGAACCGGCAGCGCTCCGCCCAGCGCCACCTCAAGCGGATCCGCTACGGCAACCGCACCCCCTGGCCGTCCTCCCTCGAAGCAGCCACCGGGCGGCGCCCGCTTCCCGCCGACGACCAGTGGCACTTCGAACTCGTCCTCGACTACGGCGAGCACGACCCCACCGCCCCCACCCCGCACGGCACGGGCGCCTGGAGCGCCCGCCCCGACCCCTTCTCCTCGTTCCGCTCCGGCTTCGAGGTGCGCAGCCACCGGCTGTGCCGACGCGTGCTGATGTTCCATCACTTCCCCGAGGAGCCCGAGGTCGGCGCCGGCTGTCTCGTCCGCTCCACGGACTTCCGGTACGCGTACGGGGTGCACACGACCCTCGCGGCGGTCACGCACCGCGGCCACCAGCGCGACGGCGACGGCCACCGGGTCCGGTCCGTGCCGCCGGTCGAGTTCGACTACTCCGAGGCCGTCGTCGACCACACGCTCCGCGAGCTCGACGGGGACGGCCTGGACGGACTGCCCGCCGGCCTGGACGGCACCCGGTACCGGTGGGTCGACCTGGACGGCGAGGGACTGCCGGGCATCCTCTCCGAGCAGGGCGGCGGCTGGTTCTACAAGCGCAACCTGAGCCCGCTCACCCCGGCCGGGGCGCGGTTCGGGCCGGCCGAGTCCGTCCCTCACCGCCCCTCGTTCGCCCTCGCCGACGGGGCCGAGTTCCTCGACCTCGCGGGGGACGGCCGCCCCGACCTCGTACGCTTCGCCGGGCCCGACCCCGGCTTCCAGGAGCACGCCGCCGACGGCACGTGGGAGCCCCACACCCCCTTCGCGTCGCTGCCCGACCGCGACTGGTCCGACCCCAACCTGCGGTTCGTCGACCTCGACGGCGACGGGCTCGCCGACGTCCTCGTCACCGAGGACGACGCCCTGGTCTGGCATCCCTCGCTCGGCGAGGACGGCTTCGGACCCGAGCGGCGCGAGACCCGCGCCCGCGACGAGGAACGCGGCCCGGTGCTCGTCTTCGCCGACGCCGAACAGTCGGTCCATCTTGCCGACATGAGCGGGGACGGCCTCACCGACCTCGTCCGTATCCGCAACGGCGACCTCTGCTACTGGCCGAACCTGGGACACGGCCGCTTCGGCCCGAAGATCGTGATGGCCGGGGCGCCGACCGACCACCCCGACCGCTTCGACCGGAGGCGCGTCCTCCTCGCCGACGTCGACGGCTCCGGCGCCACGGACGTCGTCCACCTCCGCTCCGACGGCGCGCGGATCCACTTCAACCGGTCGGGCAACGACTTCGCGCCCCCGGTGCCACTCCCGACACTGCCCCCGGTGGACGCCCTCACCGACGTCCTCGCCGTCGACCTGCTCGGCAACGGCACGGCCTGCCTGGTGTGGTCCTCACCCCTTCCGGCGGACTCCGGCCGCCCCCTGCGCTACCTCGACCTGATGGGCGGCGTGAAGCCGCATCTCCTCACCCGGATGCGCAACAACCTCGGCGCGGAGACCGAGATCGCGTACGCGCCCTCCACCGCCTTCGCCCTGCGCGACCGCCGGGCCGGCACGCCCTGGGCGACGGCGCTGCCCTTCCCCGTCCACGTCGTCGAGCGGACGACCGCCCGCGACAAGTGGCGCGGCACGGCCTTCACCAGCCGCTACAGCTACCACCACGGCTGCTTCGACGGGACCGAGCGCGAGTTCCGCGGCTTCGCCCGGGTGGAGCGGACCGACGTCGAGGACTACGGCACGTTCGCCGCGGCCAACGCCGACAGCCCGTACGTCACCGCCGACCACCGCCTCCACCAGCCGCCCGTACGCACCGTCAGCTGGCACCACACCGGGGTGCCCGTCGAGGGCCGGGACCCGCTGCACCCGTTCCGGCAGGAGTACGTCCGCGCGTCCGAGGAGTACGCGCCGCCCGGCCCGGACCTGGACGGCATGCCGCTCGACCCCGGCGCACGACGCGAGGCCCTCCGGGCGTTCAGGGGCGCCGTCCTGCGCGAGGAGACGTACGAACTCGACCTCGACGCGGTGCAGGACGGCGAGCGGCCCCCGGCACCGGTCCGCCTCCTCGCCGCCACGACGCACGCCCACCGCATCCGGCTCCTCCAGCCCCGCGCCGGCCGGCAGCACGCCGTCTTCCACACCTTCCCGAGCGAGACCGTCGCCCACCACTACGAACTCGACCTGACAGGACCGGCGCCCGCGCCCGACCCGCGCGTCACCCACACCCTCGACGTCACCGTCGACCCGTACGGGACCGTCCTCCAGTCCGTCACCGTCGCCTATCCGCGCACCCGTCCCGCCCCCTTCGCCGACCCCCTCCTGCCCCCGGGCACCGACACCCTCGTCGCCGCCGTCCAGGGCGAACTGCACGCCGTCTACACCGAGAGCCGCACCACCGACGCCCTCCCGCCCGATCCCGACCGGCACCGACTCCCGCTCCGGTGCGAGACCCGCACCTACGAGCTGACCGGGATCGGGCCCGCACAGGCGGGCGACGGACGATCGGTCACCCTGGACGGGCTGCGCCGGTTCCGGCTCGGCGAGCGGTACCAGAGCGGCGGGACACCGGTCGCCGCACTCGACCACCACCAGCTGCCCGACCGTACGACTCCGCAGAAGCGGCTCCTCCAACTCGTCCGCACGCTGTACTACGACGAGACGTTCTCCGCGCCCCTGCCGCTGGGCGGCCTGACCGCCCGCGCCCTCCCGTACGGGACGTACGGCCTCGCCCGGACCGACGCGATGCTCACCGCGCTCCTGGGCGACCGGGCGACCCCCGAGGTGCGTGCCGCGCAGGCGGACCGGAGCGTCAGCGGACACCTCGGCGGCCCGGCCGCCGTACGGCTCCTCGGCGAGGACGCCGCCGGCGGGTACTGGCGCTGCTCGGACGGCTCGGAGTACGACCCCGACGCACCGAGCCGCTTCTTCCTGCCCGCCCGGTGGACCGACCCCTTCGGCAACACCACCCGCCTCGAACACGACCCGTACGGGCTCTCCCTGAAGGCGACCACCGACCCCCTCGGCAACCGCACCGAGGTGCTCGCCCACGACTACCGGGTCATGGCGCCCCGCAGGATCCGTGACATCAACGGCAACCACACCGAGGTCCGCTTCGACACCCTGGGCCTGCCCGCAGCGGAAGCGCGCGGCGGCAAGGACGGCACCGGCGACCACCTCGACGGGCTCGACGCGACCGCGCTCAACCCCGAACTCCCCGCCCTCACCGCCTACTTCGTCACCGACGACTACGACCCCGCGCACGCCCGGACGCTGCTGCGCGGCGCGAGCGGCCGATCGCTCTTCCACTTCGGCGAGGAACTCCGCGACGGCGAGGTCCTCTGGGCCCAGCACCCGCCCTGCACCGCCGTGCTCACCCGCGAGCGACACGCGGACGAGCAGGCCGAGAGCCCCCTCCAGGCCGCCTTCCTCTACGCGGACGGCACCGGAAACCCCCTGGTCAGAAAAGTCCAGGCCGAACCGGAGGAGCCGGGCGGGCCCTTGCGCTGGGTCGTCGACGGCAAGACCGTCGTCAACAACAAGGGCAACCCGGTCAAGCGGTACGAGCCGTACTTCGGCCCGCCCGAGAGCGGCCACCGCTTCGAGGAGACCGTCGAGCACGGCGTCACCGCGCTGTACTTCTACGACGCGATCGGACGGCAGATCCGCACCGAGTTCCCCGACGGCAGCCACCGCCGCGTCGACTTCTCGCCCTGGCACGTCACCGACCACGACCAGAACGACACCGCCCTCGAACCGGGCAACGGCTGGTACGCCCGGATGAGCACCTCGGCCCTGCCCGCCGAACGCCGCGCCGCCCGCCAGGCCGCCGCCCACGCCGGCACCCCCGGCCTCTCCCTGCTGGACAGCCTCGGGCACACCGCCCTGACGATCGCGCACAACAGGACGGACGGCGTCGACGAGAAGCACGTCACCTTCACGCGGCTGGACGTGGAGGGCGCCGCGCTCTGGGTCCACGATCCGCGCGGCATCCGGGTGCTCCAGCACACCGTCCCGCCCCTCCCGCCCGGCGCCCGTCCCCTCGACGACCCGCAGAACCTCTCCCCGAGCGGTTTCACCCCCGGCTACGACATGACCGGCCGCGCACTCGTCGAGCACGGCCCGGACACCGGCACCCGCTGGACCCTCCGGGACGCGGCGGACGGACTGCCCTTCACCTGGAACAGCCGGGGATTCCGCACCCGCGTCACGTACGACGCGCTGCGCCGCCCCGTCGGCACCCACGTCACCGCGAGCGGCGACACGACCCTCTCCGGCGCCCCGCGCGACCCCGCGTCACCCCCGGGACCCGAGGTCCTCGTCGAGTACCGCGTCTACGGCGAGACCCACCCCGAGCCCGAGCGGAACCTGCGCGGCCGGGCCTTCCGCGTGTACGACGGGGCCGGCGTGACGACCAGCGAGCGCTACGACTTCCGGGGCAACCTCCTCGCCACTGCCCGCCGCTTCGCCCGCGACCACACCGGCGCCCCGGACTGGTCCGCCCTCGGCGCCCTCACCGACCCGGACCGGATCGCCGAGGCGGCCGAACCCCTCCTGGAACCGGGCCCGGCGCTGACCACGAGCACCACATACGACGCCCTGGACCGCGCGGTCGAGACCACCGCACCCGACGGCAGCCGCACCCGGTGGGCGTACAACGAGGCGGGCCTGCCCGAGCGCGTCGAGGTGCGGCTCCGTGGCGCGGCGGCGGCCACCGCGTTCCTCACCGGCGTCGACTACGACGCCCACGGACGGCGCACCCGCGTCGACCACGGCAACGGCGCCCGCAGCACGTACACCTACGACCCGTTCACCTTCCGCCTCACCGGCGTGCGCACGACCCGGCCCGCCGACCCCGACACCACGGCCTCGCTGCTCTTCACGAACGCGTCCGTGGTGCAGGACCTGCACTACACCCGCGACCCGGTCGGCAACATCACCCGCGTCGAGGACACCGCGCTCGCCACGATCGCCGGCGTCGGCAACGGCCGCGACTTCACCCACGATGCGCTCTACCGGCTCGTCGCCGCGAGCGGCCGCGAACACACCGGCCAGACCGGCTTCCTGCTCGACCCGCCCGACACGAGCCGACGGGACTACCCGTTCGCCGGGGCCCGTATCCACCCGAACGACCTCCAGGGCCTGCGCGGCTACGTCGAGCGCTACCGCTACGACGGAGTCGGCAACCTCATGCACCTCGCCCACCACGAGGGCGGCGACGCCGACGCCCCCGGCCCCGCCCTGTGGCGGCGCCACCACCAGTACGCCCTGGACAGCAACCGGCTCCTCGCCACCAGCCTGCCCGGCGAGACCGGCGGCCTGCCCGACTACGCGACGGCAGGAGGCTACGGCGCCCGCTACGACCACGACGCGCACGGCAACACGACCCGCATGCCGCACCTGCCGCTGATGCGCTGGGACCACGGCGACCGGCTGGCCGCCACCGCGCGGCAGGTGGTGAACGACGGCACGCCCGAGACGACGTACTACGTGTACGACTCCGGCGGCGAACGGGTCCGCAAGGTGACGGTGACCGCGGCCGGCGCCCTCAAGAACGAACGCCGCTACGCGGGCGGCTTCGAGCTGTACCGCGAGTACGGCACGGGCGGCACGGTCCTCGAACGAGAGACCCTGCACGTCGGCGACACCGGCGAGGGCGTGGCCCTCGTCGAGACGCCCACCCTCCCCGCCGGCCCGCCCGCCGTCCGCTACCGGTACGCCGACCACCTGGAGTCCGTCTGCGTCGAACTCGACGAGAACGGCGCCCTGGTGGGCCACGAGGAGTACCACCCGTACGGCACGACCGCCTTCCAGTCCGGCCGCACCGCCGCCGAGACCGGTCTCAAGCGCTACCGCCACACCGGCAAGGAGCGCGACGACGAGACCGGCCTCAGCTACTTCGGCGCCCGCTACTACGCCCCCTGGCTGGGCCGCTGGACGAGCTGCGACCCGGCGGGCCTCACGGACGGCCCGTGCCGCTACGCCTACGCGAGGTGCGGGCCGGTGCGGTTCCGCGACCCTGACGGGCGGCTCGTGGACGAGGGCGGGAAGTACGCGGCGGCCGCGGCTGCCGCCGCACCCGCTCTGGAGGCGGCGGGCGTCGTGGCCAGGGTGGCGCCGGGCTACTTCAAACTGGCCGCCGCCGTCATCGTCGTCGGCGCCATCGCCTACGGCGCCTACGTGTACGCCACCCACGAGACCAAGCCGCAGCCGCCGGCGGTGGTTCCGCCGCCGCGCACGGAGCCGGACCCCGGGACGGAGGAGGTCCACGGCAACTGGGTGGACGGCAAGTTCGTCCCGGCGGTCCCCAAGGAACCGGACCCGGCGCCGCCGAAGACCTCCGCCGGGGGCGCGGGCAAGCCGCCGGACAAGGGCGGCACGACGACCAAGGAGCAGACGGGAGCGGCACCGCGCAAGGCCGCGCCGGCCCCGTCGAACCCCTGGCTCAAAGAACGGGCGCAGGCGGAGGCGGAGAAGAAGAAGCGGGACGAGGCGGCCCGGCAGCAGTTCTTCGACTCGGGCCAGGAGCCCAAGAAGCCCGTGGAGAAGCCCCAGGACCATCACGTCGCCACGGACAAGTCCCCCAAGGAGTTCACCCCCAAGTTCGAGGTGATCTTCGAGAAGGCGAGCGTGCCGGGGCTGCCCGACCTGAAGGTCAGGACCGCCGAGGAGAACCTCGTCTCGATCCCGGGCCACAAGGGGGCGCACGGCAGGGGGTACAACGAGGAGATTTTCAACCGGCTGGAGAAGGCGGTGGCGGGCAAGACCCCCTACACGCTGGAGTACCGCAATGCGCTCATCGACGAACTGCACAAGTTGAAGCTGGAGTTGCAGGACGAGACCTCGGACCTCAACAAGATCGTCACCCGGCGCAAATGACGGAACGGGGGCCACGCCCGACGCGCGGCCCCCGTTCGTCCCTGCTCACGCCACCCGCGTCACCTCGTACTCCCACACGAGCAGCACGTCCACCACCGCGTCCGGGTTCAGCCCGCCGTCCTTCCGCAGGAGCGGGTCGAGGCCCTGCACCGGGACGGTCAGCAGCCAGTCCTCGTCGTGTTCGGCGACCCGCCCGCCGGCGTCGGTGAAGCGGGCCCGGGGCTGGCCCTTCAGCTGCGGGTCCGCGCTGAGCGTGGACGGGGTGCCGCCGCCCCCCGGGGGCGTCAGGGTCACCCTCAGGTCGGTGGTCCCGCTCCCGTAGCAGTCCACGTACCGCTTCGTGCCGTCGGGGACGAGGTCCGTCGAGAGCACGAGGACGACCGTCGGATCGGCGAGCTCGATGCCGTCGTCGGCGAACAGGCGCGGGAACCACCGCTTGGACACCGGGAACCGCAGCGTCGGGCTCGCCCCGCTCACGAACCGGTACCACTGGTCGCCGAGCTCGCGCCGCGCGCTGTACGCCCGCAGCAGGCCCTTGCCGCCGTGCGCGTGGAGCCAGCCGTTCAGGCCGTCGCGGAGCTCGGACACGGCCCGGTCGGCCAGGCCGGACCCGCCGTCGCGCGCCGTGTACCGCAGGTGCATGACGACGTCGGCGATCGACTCGTAGTCGAACTGCCGGAACTCCTGCGGCAGGCTCAGCCGCCACTCGCCGATGACGCCCGCCCCCTCGAACGGCAGGAAGCGCTCGTCGCGCAGACCCGTCTCGAAGAGCCCGCTGTCGTCCTGGCCGCTGCTGGTCACCACCGACTGGATCGGGCCCGCGTAGTCCCGGAAGCGGCCGTCCGGGCTCTGCCGCGCATAGCGGTTGCCCGGCAGCCGGGGGTCCGTCCGCACACTGCTCCGCAGCAGCGTCGCCGTCAGGTTCACGCTGGTGTACGGCCCGCCGACGCACGGCACGGTGAAGCTCACCGTCTTGATCCGCCGCAGGTAGTGGCCGGGCGTGTCCAGGTCGAACAGCGCCTCCGGAAGCGACACGTAGCAGCTGCCGGTCTCCTTGAGGGACAGCAGCGCGTTCGGGTCGAGCTGGGCCAGCGACACCGCCTTCGACAGCTCGAACTCCCGGGCGTTCTCCGCGAGATACGCGGCGTCGAGCCGGTTCAGGTCGCTCGCGAGCCGCTCGCCCGCGAGGAGGCCCTTGCGCAGGGTGTCCCAGTGGCCGAAGCGGACGAGCGGCGGGCCGTCGGTGCCCAGCTCGTACCGCATCGCCTGCTCGGCCCGCTTCGCCGTCTCGTACGCCAGCTGGTACGCCTGGAAGTACGAGGTGGACAGCTGCCCCACCATCCAGTCGTACAGCTCCTGGCCGGTGTACTTGTCGTGCAGGAAGCGGTCCGCCTCCCGGGTGTGGGCGGCCTGGAGGTCGTGGCTGGCGAGCTCCCGGCGGGCGTTCTCGTGGCGGACGACCGCCGCCGCGATCTGCGCGTCGAAGTTCGCGACGTCCGAGTCGGCCTGGCCCTTCTGGAAGTCCCAGTCCTCCGAGCGCCGCTCGTAGCCCGCGAGCGTCGCCGCCAGCGAGGCCCCCGAGTGGAACGTGCCGGCGATCTGCGAGAGCGAACCCGACAGGCCCTTGAGGGCCTCGCCGAGGTTGGTGCCGCCCCAGGTCGCACCGAGGGTGGTCGGCACGCCGAGCTTGAGCTCCGGGAGCAGCCGCATGACGCTCACCGTCATGTCGATGACGGCCGCGACGGACTGGGTTCCGATCCCCGTCCAGGTGAGGGCCTCGTGCACCTTCTCGCCGGCGTTCATCTTCCGGCGCGAGCCGTAGTAGTCCTGCCGCTTCGTCGCCGCCTCGCGCGCCTGCCGCAGCCCCGCCACCGCGTGGGCCTCCGCGGTGACCTGGGCGAGCCGCACCTCGCGCACCGCGTCGAGGAGGGAGGTCTCGTGGCTGGAGCGCAGCCGGGCGAGCGCCTCCGCGTCCCGCTTCTCAAGGGCGGACAGCAGCAGCGCCCCGAAGGACTTGACCTCGGCGGTGTACTCCCTGGCCTTCGCGACCATGGTGGTGAAGCGGTAGTGGGGGAGCGGCCCGCCCAGATCCTCCGGTACGGACGCCAGGTCCGCGCCCGAGGCCACCGCGCCGACGAGCAGGGCCGGGTCGATCGGGGCGCCGAACAGCTCGAACGCCCGCTGGACGCCCTCGATGTCCTGGCAGTGCCGGATCTTGTACAGTCGGTCCTCGACCGTGTCCCAGTACCCGAGCAGCTTGTCGTTGGGCGGGATGCGGAAGTACGTCAGCCAGCCGAGCCCGAGGCCGGGCGCGATCCGCGTCGGAGGCGCCTCGGTCCCGCCCGCCGGGATCAGGTGCTCCGCCGCCGTCACCGGGTCCGGCGCCGCCGTGCCCCGGGAACGCAGCTCGGCGTAGCTCAGCGGTGCCGGCTCGTTCGGCGGCGGTACGGACACGGGCCGGGACCCGAGGAGTTCGGCGGCCAGCAGGTACATCTGTGTCGCCTGGTTGACGGCCTCCAGGGTGCCCTCGCGGAAGAGGCTGTCGCCCCAGGCGATCAGGTTGTCCAGGTACCGCATGACGACGGCCTTCTGGTAGGCGGTCGTCCGGAACTTGGCGATCACGTCCGGTTGGAAGGGATGCGCCAGCCACTCCTCGACCCGGCGCCGCTCGCCGTCGTCGCCCTCGGCGAGGCGCTTGAGGATGTCCTCGATCCGGTCCCGCTGGTAGTCCTCCTGCTGGAAGAACGGCTTGGTGATCCAGTAGCGCGCGGGCGCCTCGCCGCCGGACCGCGAGGTCGGGTCGAAGATCGTGTGGAACCACCGCTGCGCCTCGGCGAAACGCTGGTTGGCGCTCAGCCGCTGCGCCATGAGCAGCGGGATGTGGAAGAAGAGCTCCCAGTTGTAGTCGGCGTAGGTGCCCTCCGGCGTGAAGTCCACCTCCGCCTCGGAGGGCCGCTCCGGGGAGACGCTGTCCTGGGGTTGGTACGAGGCGAAGTCGAACAGCGGCCACTTCGCACCGGGGTCCAGCTGGACCGACCGGTCGAAGAGCGCTTCCGTACCGCCTTCGTCGAGGAGCCGCGTGAACAGCTCGACGTGCGGGTGGTACATCGCAGTGAACCGGAACCGGGGCTTCGTCGTGCGGGTGTCCGCGGTGACGTGGTAGCTGCGGGCACCGTCGGTGACCGTGCCGGAGTCCAGGAACCAGCCCGACGGCGAGACGAAGCTGACGGGCAGCTGGATCCGGAAGAGGTGGTCGCCCTGCGGATTGGCCAGGACCAGGTCACTGCCCCAGAACTGGGTCAGCTCGGGGAGGTGGACACGGTCGCGATACCCGGCCGGCAGGTTCGGCGGGTGGTGCTGGACGAACTCGTTGTTGATGTTCTGGGTGTCCGTCGGCGCGATGAACCGCTGGCCCCTGCTGTTGTGCTGAGGATCGTCCTCGTGGACGAACAGCGTCGGGACGGTGCTCACCGCCCCCGTGCGCCGGCCGAACCGGAACGCCCCGGAGACCGTCCCCCTCGCCGGATCGGGGTTGACGAAGCTGGCGAAGTTGTGGACGCTCCACACCGTCAGCTCCCCGCTGACGGGGTCGACCTGCGGGTAGAGGCGGTAGGGGCCGGTGTTCTGGAAGGGGTTGGCCTCGTCCTCCTCGAACCTCTGCGGCCACTTCAGCGTCGTGATCGTGTCCTGCGTGATCCGCTTCGGCTGCCATGCGCCGTTGGCGTACTGGGTCCAGTTGAGCTGGATCTTCCAGTACGGGGACGGCGCCTCGATCGCCGAGTCCGCCTTCATCGGATCCGGCAGCGTCGTGATCGCCTTGGCGTCCCCCACCTTGACGAACGTCGGCCACATCAGATGGAGGCGCCTGTTCCACACCACCGGCACCAGGGCCGGGGTGTCGATGTCGAGTTCGATCTTCTCCCACGGCGTCCACGTGGTCCGGTTCCTGGTCCAGGTGCGGTGGTGGAAGACACGGGGAGCGGACTCGGTGCACGCGAACAGGTGCACCACCTCCACGCCCGTGGACAGGTCGTGGACGATCCCGCACGGCTGGAGCCGGGCCACCGAGTCGAGCCGGTCGACGTAGCCGCGGTAGACCTCCTCCATGTTGTCGCCGACCACCTCCTTCTGCATCAGCTCGTTGCGCAGGGTGGTGAAGAGCGGGGAGGCACCGGCCCGCAGATCGGGCTGGAAGTAGTTCTCCGGGTAGAGGAAGACCTTCTGGTTGGCCTCCCACAGCCGGTAGCGCTTCATCCACTCCCACTGCTCCCAGGTCTCGTCGTCCCCGGGCCGCACCCGGGGCTCCAGACCCAGCAGCACCCGCTGGACGAACAGCTGGACCGTGTTGATCGCCTGCGCCATCCGGGTGGTCAGCCGGCAGTTGCCCATCTCGACGTCGAGCAGGAAGTGGTCGTAGAGGCCGTTGACGTCCTTCCAGTACGGGAATCCGACGCTGGTGGTCAGCGGGTACGCGACGAGGTACGACACGAGCGCCGCCCGCTGCCGTTCGCGCAGCGCGTCCGCCACCGGCACGGCGGCGGTCAGCCAGTCCTCGGGCGAGAACCGCGCCTTCGCGGCCATCTGCACGGACTGCACGATGTCCATCGGCAGCAACGACGGGATCCAGGCGAGGGCACGCGCCGCCGACACCCCCAGGCGGCGCAGCAGCGAGAAGGCCGCCCGCAGCTTGCCGAGGCCCCGCTCGTCCCCGAGCTCACCGGGCAGGCCGATCCCCAGCATGCTGCCCGTGCACAGCACCTCGACGTCCTCGCGGTCCCACCCGGTGCGCGCGCTCAGGGTGTCGAAGACGCGGTAGGGAAACGCTCCCGGCTCGTGACCGGCGGCCAGGACGGCCCCCAGCGTGTCCGAGCCGCCCGGGACCGTCTGGCGCAGCGCGAGCAGGTCGAGGAGCCGGACGAACGGCCGGTAGAGCGGCGACGCGCCCTCGACGCGGGCCGGCGGCAGAGTGGCCAGGTCGAGCCAGCCGGCGCCCGTCGCGTACCCCATCACCCACGGCAGCTCCTCGCCCGTGACGCGCAGCCGCGCCAGCACCAGGGCCACCCGGTGCAGCAGCGCCAGGGCCGTGAACTGGACGGGGAAGCCGGTGCGCGTGACGGCCACCGCCGGGTCGCTGTCGACGAACGCGGGATCGAGGAAGTCCAGGACCAGCGGACCCGGCACGGACAGGGCCCGCAGCCACGTCCCGAGGAGCGCGTCCGCCGAGGCCGCGTCGAGCCCGGTCGCCTGGCCGAGCTGGAGCTTCACGGTCGTCTCGCCGATCCGCCGGCGCAGCTCCGGGAGGAGCACCGAGAGGACCAGCCGGAAGCGGTCGGCCGGGGACTGCGGCTCGTCGAAGAGGGCATCGGCGTGCGACCTGTCCAGGAACTTGTTCTCGCCCTCGATCGGTTCGCCCTGCACGCCCTGGAGCAGGTGCACCGCGCGCTGGAAGTCCTCGTCGCCGCTTGCGGCGGACAGCGCGTCGATCTCGTCCTGACTGCGATGACCGAGGGAGCACAGCGTCCCCGCCGAAGGATCGTGGAACACCTTGCCGACCAGCTCCGGCGGCAGCACCAGATCGGCCGGCATGGCGGTCAGCGGCGTGCGGTAGAGCGGGATCCGGTAGGCGTTCATCCGGGTGGTCACGAAGTCCCGGGGCCCCGCGAACAGCTTCCGTACGTAGATCCCCCACAGCTCGCCGGAGCCGAGGGCGTACATCCGGTCCCGCTGGGCGAGCGTCATCGGCCCGGTGAACCGGAGCAGGCCCTGCCCGTCGGAGCCGGGCTCGAAGCGCACGGGGAGATCCGCGGGATACGGGCGGGAACCGACGTCGTTGGGAACCTCCACCGCGTACACGGCCGTGCCGAGCAGCGTCGCCACCGCCTGCTCCACCCGGGCCGGCTCCCAACCGAGCAGAGAGAGTTGACGCCCTGTCAGCGATCCCGTGTCGTCCGTGGTCTGCGCGGTCTGCTCGGACACCGCCCGCAGGGCCGCACGCAGCCCGGTGAGCACGGAGCCGAGCGTGGCGTCCGACGGTACGGTCGAGCCCTCGGGCCCGGTCGTCGCGGTCAGCACGGCGTCGACCTCGGCCACGGTCGTCCCGCCGGCCAGGATCGCCTCCACCTCGTCGGCGAACCGAGCCGTGTCGGCGAGCGAGGCGCGCACCGGGGCCGCCGAGTCCGCGGCCGCCGGCGGCTCGCCCAGCGCACCCCCGGCGCCCGCCGATGACTCCCGGCGTCCGGGGTCGTCGACCGGCGTGGGACTCAGGCGTACGGGCCGGCCGGCCGGCAGCTCCGTCTCGCCGGCCGCTACCGCCCCGGGCGCCGGACGCCCGTCGGGCCGCAGCGGACTGCCGCCGCGCAGCTCGAACAGCCGCAGCAGGTCGGCGACCGGCAGCCGCACGGCGCGGGCCAGCGTCACCGTCCGCACCAGGGCCGACAGGTTGGCGAGCGTCACCCGCGTGTCGGCGACCACGGCGTGCGGTCCGGAGAGCATCACGGCCAGGTCGGCGTCCGTGATCTCCAGGATGCCGAGCAGAGCGGCCGACAGCGGATAGGAGTGCAGATCGCCCGGGCTGTCGACCTCGGTGCGGGCCGCGTTCAGCGTGAACGGGTTGCGGCCGCCCGGCACTCCGGCGACCACCGCGTCGTCGAGGAACAGCCGGTCGTAGAGGGAGGGATCGTCGCCCGTGCGGTAGAGACGGGTGTCCAGCGGGCCGTACAGGCAGAGCAGCCGCTCCACGGGCAGGCCGAACCGCTCGGACAGCCGCCGCACGGCGACCAGGCAGGACAGCGTCGTCGCGGTCAGCTCGCCCGGCGTGCAGGTGGCGATGACCCGGTCGAGCCGGTGCGCCGGCCAGTCGAGCACCCTGCGCAGCCGCTCGAAGCGGTGCAGCCGGTCGAGGGTGTCCGTGGTGAGCCCGTCGATCCGCAGCAGTTCCGTGGCGCACGGGTGGTCCGGATCGGTCGGTACGACGTGCAGCGTCCCGTCCGGATCGACGAATCGCGTGTCGAGCACCGACTCGAGGTCCGGATAGTCCAGTTGGGCGGTGTCCATCATGGCCCGCACCGTCGACACGGAGTTCAGGAGCTCCTGCGGCGGCATCGCGGAGGGCTTGCCGTAGAAGGCGGCCAGGGTCCGGCCCGGCTCGGTGGACTCGCCCGTGATCATCCGCAGGCCGCCCAGGGTGATGCCCAGACCCTCCGCGACCACCTCGACCGAGTCGGCGTCGGCCGGGTGCAGGGTCGCCATGAGCTCCTCGCGCCGCACCCCGAGCAGGCCGAGGTAGCTGCGGGCGCGGTCGGCCCAGAGGTCGTACGGCAGCGACCACGGATACACGGCGTTGGCCAGCCGGTTGTAGGCGCCTTCATTGGTCCACTGGGGCTGGATGCGCAGATGCGCCGAGTCGCCGCTGCTCTGCCGCACCTCGTCCCCGGTGGCGGGGTCCCGGACGAGCGCGTTCTCCAGGAGCTCGTTGACGAGGTCGATGTACGGGAGCGTCAGGTCGGTGTTGTCACAGCTGAGCTTCACGTGCCACAGGTCGGGGCGCCGGGCGTACAGCGTGTCCGCCATCGGGCTCTCGCCCAGCTCGCCCATCGTCCCCGAACTCGGCGCCCGCTTGAGGAAGTACAGCAGGTCCACCAGATAGGCGGGCTGGCTGTAGAGCGTGCGGCACTCCTTGCACGCGCACGAGTCGGCGGAGCCGAACAGCTCCCCCCAGTCCGGGACCAGATCGGCGTGCTCCTCCACGCGGGGCAGCCACGGCACCTCGAACTGGCCGGCCGTCCGCAGGTCCGCCACCAGGTTGACCGCGGCGGCGTGCACCCGCAGCGCCCGCGCGTGCACCGCGTGGGCCTCGGCCTCGTCGAGGTGCTCCGCCATGCGCGCGGCGAAGGTGTCCCGGGCCACGCCCGCGATGGCGGCCGAGGAGGAGAACCCCTCGTCCCGCAGCGCCCGCACCGCGTCGAAGCGCGGCGCGACCCGGTACACCCGCTGGAGTGCGGCCAGTTCGGGCCGGGCCTCCTCGTCGGGGACGCTGCGGGCGTCGACCGGGGTGCTCACCAGGTCGAAGTCCGGGTTCGCGGCCAGGAAGCGGGCGGCGGGGGCGGTGTCCGGTGCCGGGTCGGTGGCGAGCCGATGGGCGACGTACGCGGTCGGGTACGTCCGCTCGGCGCGGGAGCGCAGTTCGTCGGCGTACTCCTCCGGGGTGAAGGCCGGCGGACTGGCGTGCGGCGGGCCGCCCGCCTCCGCGACGAGGCCCTCCCAGTGCCCGTCGAGCCGTACGAGCTCGCGCGGGTGGGCGAGCTCCCCGCTGTCGAAGCGGTCGAGGAGCGCGCCGACCAGCTCGGGGTGCCCGTCGGCCACTTTGCTCAACTCAAGGGCCAGAGACAGGCGTTCGATCGTCGCGGGCGGCGCGCCGACGGTGAGGAGGGTCTCGTGGGCGCGGTCCTCGGGTCCGTCGTGGTCGAGGTGGGCGGAGAAGAGCCGCTGCCGCACCTCCGGGTCCGGGATCGTGAGCGTGAAGAGGCGGGCGAGAGCGGACGGCCGGGCGCCGTCGACGCTCGCGGCGCTGTCCACTCCGGTGGTGCGAGGGCTGCTCACGGACCCGGCACGTCCTTCAGCGCCCAGCTGGCCGGCGCGCACGGCGGCGACGAGCTCCTCTGCCCCGTCCGCCGAGTCGATCAGACGGGTCTCCGCCGCCGCCGTCAGCGCGTCCCGTACCGCGCTCGTCCGCCGCAGCGCGAGCTCGGCGAGGTCGTCCGGCAGGCCCCGGCGGAGCAGCCCGTAGAACGGCTCCGCCGGCTGCCCGGTGCCGGCCGCGAGCCGGGCGGCCGCGGCGACCAGGCGGACGCGGTCCGGTTCGACGCCGGAGGCGTGGCCGAGGAAGCCCGCCTCCTCGGGGGTGAGTCCGGCGGGATCGGTGCCGTCGAGCAGCGGTGCGAGCGCCGTGAGGACCCGGGCGTACTCGGTGCGCGGGTCGGCGGGCAGGGCGACGTCCAGGGTCTCCTCGGCGCGCGGCGCAGGGCAGGAGACCTCGGCCGACCGGCCGTCGGGCGACGAGGCGCTCACCACCAGACCGGCGGGCTCGGCCGGCGCCTCGTACTCCAGGCGGTAGCGGCCGTCGCCGCCCGTCCGGGTCTCGCCGAGCCCGCTCGTGGACCGCAGCCGCCGGGCGGTGAGCGCGACCCGGGTCCCGGCGGCGGCAGGGCGGCCGTCCTCGGTGACGGTGCCGGTGACGAGGCGCCGGACCGGTGGTGGGGCGGAGTCGGGTGGGCCGGCGGTCGCTTCGGTCATGGCGGAACTCCTCTGTGCCGTGGGGGAGGGGCGAGCGATTACGCGGTGAACAGTTCGCTGGTGCGGGTGAGACGGAGGAACGAGCCGGAGGGGGCGGCCGGTCCGGTCCGCACGGAGCCGCCCGCGACCAGGACCCGGCCGTCGGCGAGGACGGCCGCGGCGAAGTCGATCCGCCCGACCGCCATCCCCGGCCCCTCCGTCCAGGTCCCGAAGCGCGGGTCGTAGCGGGCGGTGCTGCGGTAACCGGCCTCGCCCAGCGCGTCGTCGGTGCCGCCCATCACGAGGACCTCCCCGGTGGGCAGGCGCACCGCCTGGTGCAGCGCCCGGCCGCAGGGCATGTCCGCCTCACGGCTCCAGGTGCCGGTCGCCGGGTCGTAGCGCTCGGCCGTGGCCCGGCTGTACGGGTCGGGGCGGCCCTGCGTGCCCGCGTCGGGGTCGCCCCCGCCGGTGGCGAGGACCGTCCCGTCGGCCAGGGTCGTGAGCCGGTGTCCCGTACGGGCCGCGAAGAAGCCGCCCGTCACCGTCCAGCGGCCGGTGGCGGGGTCGTAGCGCTCGCAGTACGCGAGCCCCGCGCCGGTCCGCCAGTCGCGCCGGGTCGCCGCCCAGCCGCCCGCGACGAGCACCCCGCCGCCGGGCAGGGCCACGGCCGGGTGGAGGGAGCGGGCGTCGGTCATGGAGCCCGTGGGGGCCCAGAGCCCCGACGCCGGGTCGAAGACCTCGGCCGAGGCGAGGGAGCGCTCGCTGTCGGCGGAGCGGGCCGTGGTGCCGCCGGCCACGAGCACCCGGCCGTCCGGGAGGAGGGTCGCGGAATGCCCGCAGCGCGCCTGCCCCATCCGCCCGCCGTCCGACCAGCTCCGCTCGGCGGGGTCGTACAGCTCGGCGCTGTCCAGTGGTCGTACGGGGAAGCCGGACGCCCTGCCGGAGCCGCCGGTCACCAGGACGCGTCCGTCGGCGAGCAGGGTGGTCGAGTGCATCCGCCGCGCCTCGCGCAACGGTGCCGCCGTGGTCCACGCCCCGGCGCGCGGGTCGAAGAGCGCGGTCCCGTCCTGCGGGCCGAGCCGTTCGTCGCCGCCGCCGGCGATCAGGACCCGCCCGTCCTTGAGCCGTACCGCGGCGCTCTCCGCTCCGAACAGGTTCCGCTCCCACGGCAGTTCGCCGGCCGGTGCCCACTGCCCTCGGCTCATGGCGCGAACACCTCCGCCGAGCGGGCCGGGACGCCCTCGCCGGCGCGGGGTGCGGCGGCGTCCATGCGGGAGACGCCGCCGGCCGCGAGCACCCGCCCGTCCCCGAGCACGGTCGCCCCGAACGACCACCGGCCGGTGAGCTGGGGCCCCGCGGCCTCCCAGCGCCCGGCGCCGTCCCGCAGGCGCAGCGTGCTCGCGAACCCCGTGTGCAGGCAGGCGCTCTCGGTGCCGCCGAAGACCAGCACGCCGTCCCCGGTCGCCGCCGCCCGGTGGTAGGAGCGTCCCCACGGCAGCGGCGGCCCCGGGCGCCAGACGCCCGTCGCCACGTCGTAGATCTCGGTGCTCGCCAGGCTGTACGGGTGGAAGCGGGCGTCGTCCGAGGAGCGGCCGGGGTCCCCGCCGACGGCGAGCACGGAGCCGTCGGGGAGGGGCACGGCCTGGTGCAGGGCGCGGGCCTCGCGCAGCGACCCGGTCGGCCGCCAGGTGCCGCTCCCCGGTTCGTACACCTCGCAGAGGCCGAGGGACGGGGAGGCGCCGTACCGCGTGGTGGCGACCATGCCGCCCACGGCGAGGACGCGGCCGCCGGGCAGGGGCACCGCCGCGTGGCCCCAGCGGGCCACGGTCATGGCGCCCGTCGGCGTCCAGGTCTCGTGCACCGGGTCGAAGACCTCGGCGCCGGCGAGGGTGAGCATGTCGTGGGCGGAGCGCGGCCGCTGGCCGCCCGCGACCAGGACCCGTCCGTCGTCGAGCACCGTCGCCGAGTGCCCGTTGCGTGCCTCGGTCATCTCCGTCGTGGCCCGCCAGGTCCCGCTGCCGGGCTCGAACAGCTCGGCGTGGCCGACGGTCGGCTGCGGATAGGCCTGCCGTCCGGGAACACCCCCGGCGGCGAGCGCGCGGCCGTCGCGGAGCGCCGTGAGCGAGTGCAGGCGCCGGCCCAGGAGCAGGGACCCGGTCACCGTCCACGAGCCGGGACCCGGCTCGTACACGCAGGAGTCGTCCAGGGAGACCAGGAGCGGGCCCGCGCCGCCCGCGGCGAGCGCCCGGCCGTCCTCGAGGGTGACCGGACCCTCGTACTGGCCGTGCCAGTAGACCAGGGGAACCGGCAGGTCCCCGGCGGCCGTCCAGCCGCCCCCTCCGGTCCGCACGGCAAGGCCGTGCCCGGCCGGAGCCGATGCCGTGCCCGCGGCCGTGCCCGCTCCGCCGGCCAGTAGGTCGCGCACTGCCACTCCTCGCGCATCAGGGCGTGTAGATCTCGGTGGCGGCGGTGACCTGGTCCTCGCCCGGCACCGGGGCCGCCGCACCGGAGTGGGTGAGACCGCCCAGGACGAGCACCCGCCCGTCCGGCAGGGCCAGCGCGGCCGGGGCCCAGCGGCCCTCGGCCATCGGGAACTCGTCGGACCAGGCGCGGGCGCCCGGGTCGTACAGCACGGCGTTCTGGTAGCCGACGGCGAGCGAGGAGTCGTCCGTGCCGCCGAGCACGAGCACGGCGCCCGACTTCAGCCGCACCGCCCGGTGATGACTGCGCCCCCACGGCATGTCGCTGTCGGCGCTCCAGGTGCCCGCGGTCGGGTCGTAGCGCTCGGTCGTCCACTGGCTGTACGGGTCGTAGGCCCAGTCCTCGTCCCGGAAGCCCCGCATGTCCCCGCCCGTGACGAGCACGCCGCCGCCGAGGAGCAGGGTCGCCTGATGGCCCTTGCGGGCGGTGGCGAGGGTGCCGGTCGGCGTCCAGGTGGCGTCGCCGGGCCGGAACAGCTCGCAGTGGCCGAGCGCCGCGTAACTGCCCCGCCCCACCGCGAGCGCCCCGCCGACGAGCAGCACCCGGCCGTCGTCGAACCGCACCGCCGGGTGCCCGAACCGGGCGTCGGTCATCGGGGCGCGCACCTGCGTCCACCGCCGGGTGCCGGGGTCGTACAGCTCGGCGGTGCGCAGGGTGCGCAGGGAGTGGTCGTCGCGGGCCGTGCAGCCGCCGGCGACGAGCAGACGGCCGTCCTTCAGGGCGGTCGCCGAATGGGAGAAGCGGCCCTCGGAGAGCCCTCCGACGGGGACCCAGCCGCCGCCGGCGGGGTCGTACAACTCGGCCGTGGCCAGGCCGACGGGAGGTACTCCGGGGCCCGCTCCGATACCGCCGACGGCGAGGATCTGGCCGTTCTCCAGGCGGGTCAGGGTGTGCAGCCGGCGGGCCTGCCGCAGCGGTGGCGTGGACGTCCAGACGCCGGTCGACACGGTGAGGACCATGCTGCCGTCGGTCGGCAGCCGGCGCCCGTCCTCGCCGCCCGCGATCAGGACCTCGTCGTCGCGGAGGACGGCCGCCGCGTCGGACGGCTGGGCCCAGAACCCCGCGTACGGCATGTCGGCAGCCGACTGCCACACGCCCGGCGTGATCCCCGTCGCGGCGGGCGACGTCCCGTCCCGGATGCCGCGGACCCGCGGCGGGCGCATCCGTTCCCACACGATGCCGCACCTCCTCGTCGGGGCGTTCCTCCCCGGGGAGTTGGGCGCGAACACACCAGGTCATCCGTCCGGAGTAGGAAGAAACGATCACTCCGGACGGATGGGTGACGTGGGTGCCTCCGTGCGGTCCTCAGACCGCGATCAGGCCCAAGTCGGCCGCCAGACGGGCGCGGTGCCACGCCGGGGGGCCGAAGAGCTGCGCCGAGCCGTGCGCCCGCTTGAAGTAGCGGTGGGCGTCGTGCTCCCAGGTGATGCCGATGCCGCCGTGCAGCTGGATCATCTCGCCCGCCACCGTCGAGAACGCCTCAGAGCAGGCGGACTTGGCGGCGGCCGCGCGTCGGCTCAGCTCCGGGTCGCCCGTGGCGGCGGCGAGGGACGCGCCGAGCGCGGCCGACCGCGCCGACTCGACCAGGACGTACGCGTCCGCGAGACGGTGCTTGACCGCCTGGAAGGAACCGATCGTCCGGCCGAACTGGACCCGCTCCCCGGCGTAGGCGAGCGTGACGTCGAGGCAGCGGGAGGCGGCGCCGACCTGCTCGGCGGCGAGTGCCGTGCAGGCCAGGTCGAGGACGTGCGAGAGGATCCGGTCGCCCGCCCCCTCGGCTCCGACGAGCCGGCCCTCCGCCTCCGTGAGCACCACCCGCGCCTGCGCCCGGGTGGAGTCCATCGTCACGGCCGCCTCGCGGTCCACGCCCGTACCGTCCACGGGCACCTCGAAGAGCGAGACCCCCGCTCCGGAACGGGCCGCCACGAGCAGGACACCGGCTTCCGCGCCGTCGAGCACGTGCTCCTTGGCGCCGGTGATCCGCCAGCTCCCCCCGGGCCCGGGGGCGGCCTCGGCCCGTACGGCCGACGGGTCCCACGAACCCAGCTCGGCCCACGCCAGGGCGCCCACCCCGGCGCCCGAGGCGAGATCCGGCAGCAGCCGCGCGCAGGCCGCCGCGTCGTCCGAGGCGAGCAGCGCGCCCGCCACGAGCACCGCGGAGCCGAGGTACGGGACGGGGCTGAGCTCCCGTCCCAGCTCCTCCATCACCACGTGGACCTCCTGGGCCCCGTACCCGGCGCCCCCGTACTCCTCGGGGACCGCGAGGCCGGCGACGCCGATCTGCTCGGTGAGCGGCCGCCAGGCCGCGCCGTCCGCGTGGCGTCCGAGCACGGCCCGCACGGCGGACCGCAGTTCTTCCTGTTCCTCCGTCAGCCTCATGCCTGTGCTCCTCTCGATGCCGGACGGGTACGGGGCCGCTCGGTCGGTGCCGACAGGTCCTCGTCCGACAGGTCCCGGCCCCGGGTCTCGGCCGTGCGCCAGACGGCGAGCGCGGTCACGAGCCCGCAGACCACGGCGAGCACCACGAGCGGGGTGCTGCGGATGTCGTCGGAGCGGGAGAGCAGGCTGCCGGCGAACATCGGGGTGAAGCCGCCGCCGATCAGCGCGGCCAGCTGGTAGCCGAGCGAGGCGCCGGTGTAGCGGACGCGGGTGCCGAACATCTCCGAGAGCAGCGGTCCCAGCGGCGCGTACATCGCGGACTGCACCACCTGGCCGATCACCATGCCGAGGATCAGCAGCGCGGGGGAGCGGGCGTCGACCAGGGCGTACACGGGGAAGGCGAGCAGCACGACGCCGGCGGCACCGCCGAGGACGACGCCCCGGCGGCCGACGCGGTCGGAGAGCGCGGAGAACAGCGGGATGGACACGAGGCCCGTGACCGAGGTGAACAGGAGCCCGGTCATCACCTCGGAGGTGGCGTACCCGATGGCCGTGGCGTAGGTGAGCATGAACGTGCTGATCAGCGCCGTCAGGGCGAACGGGCCGATGCCGACGGCGCACGCGAGGACGAGGTTGCGGGGCCTGCGCAGCACCTGCGCCAGCGGGACGCCGGGAGCCGACCCGGCGTCCCGGGACTCCGCCGCCTGCCGGAAGAGCGGGCTCTCGCTGATGCTGACGCGGACGTAGAGCCCGATGCCGAGGAGTACCGCACTGAACAGGAAGGGGACGCGCCAGCCCCAGGCGAGGAAGGACGCGCGGGGGAGCAGCGAGGCGAGGGTGACGGCGACCGTGGAGAGCAGGAAGCCGATCGGGGAGCCCATCTGCATCACGCCGCTCCACAGGCCGCGGCGCCGGGGGTCGGCGTGCTCGACGACCATGAGCGTCGCGCCGGCCCACTCGCCGCCGATGGCGACGCCCTGGACGACGCGGAACAGCACCAGGAGCACGGGAGCGGCGACGCCGATCGTCCCGTACGTCGGCAGGACACCGATCAGGAAGCTCGCCACGCCCATGAGGGCCATGGTGAGGACGAGCATGGACTTGCGGCCGAGCCGGTCGCCGAAGTGACCGAAGACGGCGCCGCCGAGCGGGCGCGCCACATAGCCGGCGGCGAGGGTCCCGAAGGCGGCGATCGTGCCGACGGCGGGATCGGACTCGGGGAAGAACAGCTCGCCGAAGACGAGCGCGGCCATCGTGCCGTACAGCAGGAAGTCGTAGTACTCGATGACGGTGCCGAGCAGACTCGACAGCGCCACCCTGCGCAGCAGGGCGGGGTCGGAGGATCTCTCGGGGGTGTGCGGGGACACGCTGACTCCCGGGTGCGGTAGGGGAACGGTGAGCGGTGTGGGGAGTGTGCGGGTGCCCGCTGCCCGGTCCCGGGCAGCGGGCGCCGGTCAGGACGCGAGGACGCGGGCGCGGCAGGCCGCGGGGGTGCCCCAGGCGTCGCGGAGGGGGCGGGCCTTGCGGATCCAGAGGGCGAGGTCCAGCTCCTCCGTGTAGCCGACGGCCCCGTGGAGCTGGAGGGCGGTGCGGGCGGCGGCGTGGGCGGCCTCGCCGGCCGTGACCTTCGCCGCGGCGACCTCGGCCGCGCTGTGGCCGGCGCCTTCCGCCAGGGCCAGGGCGGCCGAGTGGAGCAGGGGCTCGGCGAACTCCAGGGCGAGGAGCGTGTCGGCGAGCCGGTGCTTGACCGCCTGGAAGGAGCCGATGGCGACCCCGAACTGGGTGCGCTGCTTCACGTACCGCACGGTCCGGTCGAGGAGCGCCCGGCCAAGGCCCAGGGACTGCGCGGCGGTGGCCAGGGCGGCGACCTCGGTGGCGTGCGCGGTGGCGGCGGTCACCGCCGGGCCCTGTGCCAGGACGGCGCCGCCGAGCGGGCGGGCGAGCCGGCGCGCGGGGTCGGCCGAGGGCTGGACGGGGCCGGCCGTCTCCGCCCGGCGTACGGTGTCGCCCTCGACGACGAGCACGGCGTCGGCGGCGTCCGGGTCCAGGGCGTAGGGGCTGCCGGCGGCCGGCACGCACAGGGAGACGACCGCCTTCCCGGAGGCGATCTGCGGCAGCCACGCGGTGGCCGCGGCGTCGTCGAGCCGGTCGAGGAGCGCGGCCGCGGCGACCGTCTCCACCAGCGGTCCCGGCACGGCGTGGCGGCCCAGTTCGGTGAAGGCGACGGCCAGTTCGACGGGCAGCGGGCCGAGTCCGTCGTGCCGCTCGGGGACGGCGAGGGCGAACACGCCGGCCTCCGCGAGCCGGGACCAGAGCGCGCGGCCGGGCGCGGACTCCCCGGCCGCCCAGGCCCGGGCGGCCGCGGGGGTGTCGGACGCCGTGAGCATGGAGTCGAGGGAGCGGGCGAACTCCCGCTGCTCCTCGTCGAGGAGGAACCGCATCACCGGCGTCCCTTCGGGAGGCCGAGCAGCCGCTCGGCGATGATGTCGCGCTGGATCTCGTTGGTGCCGGCGTAGATGGGGCCGGCGAGGGAGAAGGTGTGGCCCTCGGCCCAGCCGCCGTGCGCGGGAGCGTCCTCCGCCGCGTCGGCCAGTTCGCCGTACGGGCCGAGCAGATCGAGGGCGGTCTCGTGGAGCGCGATGTCGAGCTCGGACCAGAAGACCTTGTTGAGGCTGGACTCGGCGCCGATCGAGCCCCCGGCCGCGAGCCGCGAGGCGCCCGCGTAGGCGGAAAGACGGTAGGCGCGGGCGGCGATGACCGCGTCGGCGACCCGGTCGCGCAGGGCGGTGTCCGAGGGATCGGCGGTCTCCCGCCACAGTGCCGTGAGGCGTTCGGCGGCGGCCGTGAACCGGCCGGGGCTGCGCAGGGTGAGCCCCCGCTCGTTGCCCGCGGTGCTCATCGCGACCCGCCAGCCCTGGCCCGGCGCGCCGATCACGTCCTCGTCGGGCACGAACACGTCGTCGAGGAAGAGCTCGGCGAAGGCGGGCTTGCCGTCGAGCCGCCCGATGGGCCGTACGGTCACCCCGTCGGCGTCCAGCGGGAACATCAGGTACGTCAGGCCCTGGTGCGGCTTCGCCGTGTTCGTATCGTCCCGGCCGCTGCGGAAGAGGCCGAAGGCGCGGTCGGCGAAGGCCGCCCGGGACGACCAGGTCTTCTGGCCGTGCAGCAGCCAGCCGCCGTCGGTGCGTTCGGCGGTGGAGCGCAGCGAGGCGAGGTCGGAGCCGGACTCGGGCTCGGACCAGGCCTGCGCCCAGATGACCTCGCCGCTCGCCATGGAGGGCAGGATCCGGGCGCGCTGCTCGTCGGTGCCGTGCTCGAAGAGGGTGGGGGCCAGCAGGTTGATGCCGTTCTGGCTGACCCGGCCGGGGGCGCCGGCCGCGTAGTACTCCTCCTCGAAGATCAGCCACCGGAGGATCGAGGCGCCCCGGCCGCCGTACTCCTCGGGCCAGGAGACCACCGACCAGCGGTCGGCGGACAGGGTCCGCTCCCACTCCCGGTGGGCGGCGAAGCCCTCCTCCGTCTCCAGGGAGGGCAGCGGGACGTCGGGCACATGGGCGGTGAGCCAGGCGCGGGCCTCGGCCCGGAAGGCGTCCTCCGCCGCGGTGAAGTCGAGGTCCATCAGGCTCCCGCCGCCTTCATCCGGTGTATGTCCATGCCGCCCAGCGCGTCGGGGGCGGTCTCGGCGTTGTGCGCGTGCGCGAGGTGGTGGAGGCCGAAGACCGAGTCCATGCCGGTGTGCAGGCCCTGGAGGTCCTCGGCCTGGTTGACGGCGCGCTTGGTCAGGGCCAGGCCCATGCGGGGCATCTCGGCGATCCTGGAGGCCAGTTCCATGGTCCGCTCCGTCAACTCCCCCGGCGGCACGACCCGGTTGACCATGCCGACCTCGTAGGCGCGCCGGGCGTCCATCCGGTCGCCGGTGTAGAGGAACTCCTTGGCGATGCGCGGCGGCATCACCCAGGGATGGGCGAAGTACTCGACGCCGGGGATGCCCATGCGGACCACGGGGTCGGCGAAGAAGGCGTCCTCGGCGGCGACGATGAGGTCGCACACCCAGGCGAGCATCAGTCCGCCCGCGACGCAGGCGCCCTGCACCGAAGCGATCATCGGCTTGGGCAGTTCGCGCCAGCGGCGGCACATGCCGAGGTAGACCTCGGACTCGCGGGCGAAGCGGCTCTCCGCGCCCTGCTTGTCCGAGTGGTCCCACCAGAGTCCGGCGCGCCGGTCGAACGGCAGGTGGGCGTCCCGCTCGGGGGTGCCGATGTCATGGCCGGCGGAGAAGTGCCTCCCCGCTCCGGCGAGCACGACGACCTTCACCTCGTCGTCGTCGGCCGCGCGGTAGAAGGCGCGGTCGAGGGCGTAGGTCATCGCGGAGTTCTGGGCGTTGCGGTAATCGGGCCGGTCCATCGTGACCACGGCCACGGGGCCGAGGCGTTCGTAGCGGACCGGGGCCGTGGTGGACGCGGTGCGGGCAGCGGACATCCGCCCTCCTTCCCTAACAAGTGTTTGGTAGGTTAACGTACGGCCATGAGCAACGTCGAGGAGTTCCGCAGAGAGGTCCGCGGCTGGCTGAGCGCCAACCTCACGGGCGAGTTCGCCGCCCTGCGCGGGCGCGGCGGCCCCGGACGGGAACACGAGGCACACGCCGAACGCCTCGCCTGGGAGCGGCACATGGCCGCCGCGGGCTGGACCTGCGTCGGCTGGCCCAAGGAGTACGGCGGCCGGGGCGCGAGCCTCGAACAGCAGGTCGCCTTCCACGAGGAGTACGCCCTCGCCGACGCCCCCGCCCGCGTCAGCCACATCGGCGAACAGCTCCTGGGGCCCACCCTCATCGCCTTCGGCACCCCCGAACAGCGCGAGCGCTTCCTCCCCAGGATCGTCAGCGTCGAGGAGCAGTGGTGCCAGGGCTACTCCGAGCCGGACGCCGGCTCGGACCTGGCCAACGTCCGCACCCGCGCGGAACGGGACGGCGAGGAGTGGGTGGTCACCGGACAGAAGGTGTGGACCTCGCTCGCGCACGAGGCCGACTGGTGCTTCGTCGTCGCCCGCACCGAACCCGGATCCACCCGCCACCACGGCCTGTCGTACCTGCTCGTCCCCCTGGACCAGCCCGGGGTCGAGATCAGGCCCATCGTCCAGCTCACCGGGACGTCCGAGTTCAACGAGGTCTTCTTCGACGGGGCCCGCACCCACGCCTCCCACGTGGTCGGCGCCCCCGGCGACGGCTGGCGGGTCGCCATGGCGACGCTCGGCTTCGAGCGCGGCGTCTCCACCCTCGGCCAGCAGGTCGGCTTCCGCCGCGAGCTGGAAGCCGTCATCGACCTGGCCAAGCGCAACGGCGCCGCCGCCGACCCGCTGATCCGCGACCGCATCGCCCGCGCCTGGATCGGCCTGGAGACCATACGGTTCAACGCCCTGCGCATGCTCGACGGCGTCGCCGCCGGAGCACCCGGACCCGAGGCCTCCATCGGGAAGATCTTCTGGGCCACCTGGCACCGCGAGCTCGGCGAACTCGCCATGGACGTCTGCGGAGCCGCGGGGATGCTGGCCGACGGCGAACCGTACGACCTCACCGACTGGCAGCGGCTCTACCTCTTCTCCCGCTCCGACACCATCTACGCCGGCTCCAACGAGATCCAGCGGAACATCATCGCCGAGCGCGTCCTCGGCCTGCCCAAGGAGGTCCGCCCATGACCGGCACCCCACCCCCCTACGTGCCGGGCCACGGTCTGCTCGCCGGCCGCGGTGCCGTCGTCACCGCCGCGGCGGGCGCCGGCATCGGCGGCGCGACCGCCCGGCGGCTCCTGGAGGAAGGCGCGCGGGTCGTCGTCTCCGACGCCCACGCCCGCAGGCTGAAGGAGACCGAGGCCGAGCTGGCCGCGGAGTTCGGCGCCGACCGCGTCGCGGCCCTGCCCTGCGACGTCACCGACGAGACCCAGGTCGCCGCCCTGTTCGACCTCGCCGTGGAACACCACGGAGGCCTCGACATCGTCGTCAACAACGCGGGCCTCGGCGGCACCGCCGACCTCGTCGACATGACCGACGAACAGTGGGACAAGGTCCTCGACGTCACCCTGAACGGCACCTTCCGCTGCACCCGCGCCGCACTGCGCCGCATGAAGGCCGCGGGCGCCGGGGGCGTCGTCGTCAACAACGCCTCCGTGATCGGCTGGCGGGCCCAGAAGGGCCAGGCCCACTACGCGGCCGCCAAGGCCGGCGTCATGGCGCTCACCCGCTGCGCCGCCCTGGAGGCCGCCGACTACGGGGTGCGGGTCAACGCCGTCTCCCCGAGCCTGGCCATGCACCCGCACCTCGTGAAGGTCACCACCCCCGAACTCCTGGAGGAACTGACCTCCCGCGAGGCCTTCGGACGCTACGCCGAGCCGTGGGAGGTGGCCAACGTGATCGTCTTCCTGGCCAGCGGCTACTCCTCGTACCTGACGGGCGAGGTCCTCTCCGTCAGCAGCCAGCACCCGTGAGACCGGCGCCCCGGCGGCGCCGCGAGATCCTGGACACGGCGGCCGAGGTCTTCGCCGCCCAGGGGTACGACGCCACCACCGTCCGCCGCATCGCCGACGCGGCCGGCCTGCTCGCGGGCAGCCTCTACTACCACTTCGACTCCAAGGAGTCGATGCTCGACGAGATCCTCCGCGCCTTCCTGGACGAGCTGTGGGCCCGGTACGGCGCCGTGCTCGCCGCGCGGCTCGGCCCCCGGGAGACCCTGGAGGCCCTCGTCACCGAATCGTTCCGGGAGATCGACCGGCACCGCGCCGCCGTCGCCATCTACCAGAAGGAGTCCAGACACCTGCGGGAGCAGCCGCGCTTCGGCTATCTCGCGGGCTCCCAGCGGAGGTTCGAGGAGGCCTGGCTCAGGACCCTGGAGCGCGGCG
Organism: Streptomyces nymphaeiformis; assembly: GCF_014203895.1. Classification (GTDB taxonomy): domain Bacteria; phylum Actinomycetota; class Actinomycetes; order Streptomycetales; family Streptomycetaceae; genus Streptomyces; species Streptomyces nymphaeiformis. Next base: position 374,113 of record NZ_JACHJY010000002.1, read on the forward strand.
TCGCCGCCGGGGACTTCCGCACCGACCTCGACGTCCGGCTCACCTACCGCTTCGTGCGCGACACCGTCTGGGTCGCCGCGTCCTGGTACCGGCCGGGCGGACAGCACAGCCCGGAGGAGATCGCCCGCCAGTACCTGTCGATGGTGCTGGAAGGCATCGCCCCGGCTACCCGCACATGACATGACATCGTGGACAGAGAAGAAGGAGCGGTCATGGCCGAGGCCTACATCGTCGAAGCGGTACGCACCCCGGTCGGCCGGCGGAACGGCGGACTGTCCGCCGTCCACCCGGCCGACCTCGGAGCCCATGTGCTCAAGGCCCTGATGGAGCGCTCGGGCACCGACCCGGCCGCCGTCGAGGACGTCGTCTTCGGCTGCCTGGACACCGTCGGCCCGCAGGCCGGCGACATAGCCCGCACCTGCTGGCTGGCCGCCGGACTGCCCGAGGAGGTGCCCGGCACGACCGTGGACCGGCAGTGCGGCTCCTCCCAGCAGGCCCTGCACTTCGCCGCGCAGGGCGTCCTGTCCGGCACCCAGGACCTGGTGGTCGCGGGCGGCGTGCAGAACATGTCGATGATCCCCATCGCCTTCGCCAGCCGCCAGGCCGCCGACCCGCTCGGGCTCACCGAGGGCCCGTACATCGGCTCCGAGGGCTGGCGCGCCCGCTACGGCGACCAGCCGGTCAACCAGTTCCACGGCGCCGAGCTCATCGCCGCCAAGTGGGACGTCTCCCGCCGGGACATGGAGGAGTTCGCCCTCCGCTCGCACCAGCGGGCCGCCCGCGCCATCGACGAGGGCCGCTTCGACCGCGAGATCGTCGCGTACGGGGACGTCACCACCGACGAGGGGCCGCGCCGCGACACCACCCTGGAGAAGATGGCCGGCCTGAACCCGCTCGTCGAGGGCGGCCGGCTGACCGCCGCGGTCTCCTCGCAGGTCTCCGACGGGGCCTCGGCGATGCTGATCGCCTCGGAGCGCGCCGTACGGGAACACGGTCTGACGCCCCGCGCCCGGGTCCACCACCTGTCCGTGCGCGGCGAGGACCCGATCCGCATGCTGTCGGCGCCGATCCCGGCGACGGCGTACGCGCTGAAGAAGGCCGGGATGACGCTCGACGACATCGACCTCGTCGAGATCAACGAGGCCTTCGCCTCGGTCGTCCTCGCCTGGCTGAAGGAGACCGGCGCCGACCCGGAGAAGGTCAACGTCAACGGCGGCGCCATCGCCCTCGGCCACCCGCTCGGCGCGACCGGCACCAAGCTGATGACCACCCTCCTCCACGAACTGGAGCGCACCGGCGGCCGCTACGGCCTGCAGACCATGTGTGAAGGGGGCGGCCAGGCGAACGTGACGATCATCGAGCGTCTCTGACGGACGAGGCCCCGACCACGGACCGTCCGGCCGGAGGCCGGCGCAGGCCCCCGAAGCCCGGGAGGCCCCCTGGGGCCGAGCGGTGCGAGGGGGCCGGTAAGGACGGGTCGATCATCGAGCGTCTGTGACGCCTCGCGCGAAGACCTCGCGCCACACGGCGTGATCGGTGCGGGGGCCTCCCGGGGTCTCCGCGCCGTAGACCGCGATCTCGGCGTCGATGTCCAGCGGGCGGGTGGGCGAGGTCATCGCCGAGAGCTCCCCGGCGACGGCCGCGTCCGGGACCAGCCAGCACACCTCGAACTCGATGCCGTCCGGGTCCCGGCCGTAGAGGGCCTTGGTGGAGGCGTGGTTGCTCGCCCCCGTCAGGGCCCCGGCCCCGGCGAGGCGGGTCCGTATCCGGCCCAGCTCGGCCAGGGTGTCCACCTCCCACGCCAGGTGGTACAGGCCGACCTTCCCGGTGCGCTGCGCCGAGCCCGGCTCGGGCGACTGGAACAGGCCGAGGTCGTGGTCGTTGGCGGAGCCCGCCGCCTGGAGGAACGCCGCCCCGGGGAAGGCCTGCGGCAGCGGGCGGAACTCGAGCACGTCGCGGTAGAAGGCGAGGCTGCGCTCCAGGTCGGAGACGAAGAGGACGGCGTGGTTCAGCCGCTGGATCGGCATGGTGCTTCCGTTCGGAGTAGGTGCGGAGGACGTGCGGTCGAGACACAGGTCCGCCGGGGTGAAGGTACTCCGGCGGACCTGTGCGTTCGTGGGGCCGGTCAGCCCGTGGACGGCAGGACGCGCAGGGTCGCCCGCGCCTCGGCCATGAGGCGGTCGACGAGCTCGGCGCAGGACGGCAGGTCGTCGATCAGCCCCGCGACCTGCCCGGAGGCCATCACGCCGAGATCCGTACGGCCCTCGACCATGGACGCCTTGAGCAGCATCGGGGTGTTGGCGGCCAGCAGGATCTGGCTCCACGTGAGGTCCTTGCCGTGCTTCATCGCCAGGCCGTCCCGGACCATCTGCGGCCAGCTCATGCCGGACTCGCGCCGGAAGGCCGCGGCGTGCCGGACCGCACGCAGGAGCGAGGCGGCCCGGCCCGAGCGTTCGAGCGCGTCGACCAGCTCCGTGCGCAGCATCCGGTGCGGCAGCCCGTCCACCTTCGTGGTGACGGTGACGTCCGTGACCGCCGCGGCCAGGTAGCGGGCCTTCACCGCGTCGGGGACGGTGCTGTCGGAGGTGAGCAGGAAGCGCGTGCCCATGGCGATGCCGGCCGCGCCGTAGGAGAGCGCGGCGACCAGGCCGCGTCCGTCGTGGAAGCCGCCGGCCGCGACGACCGGGATGTCCACGGCGTCCACGACCTGCGGGAGCAGGACGGTGGTGGCGACGCTGCCGGTGTGGCCGCCGCCCTCCCCGCCCTGCACGATCACCGCGTCGGCGCCCCAGGCCGCGACCTTCTCGGCGTGCCGCCTTGCCCCGATGGAGGGGATGACGACGACCCCGGCGTCCTTGAGCCGGGCGATCAGCTCACGGGACGGCGCGAGCGCGAACGAGGCCACCTTCACGCCCTCGTCGATGATGATCCCCACACGCTCGCCCGCGTCCCCGGCGTCCGCCCGCAGGTTCACGCCGAAGGGCGCGTCCGTGCGGGACCTCACCTCGCGGACGGCGGAGCGCAGCTGGTCGACGCTCATCGTCGCCGAGGCCAGGATCCCGAGCGCGCCCGCGTTGGCGGTGGCCGAGACCAGGCGGGGACCGGCCACCCACCCCATGCCGGTCTGCACGACGGGGTGCCGCACCCCGACGAGTTCGGTGAGCGGCGTGGCGATCGTGGCGTCGCTCATGAGGGGACCTCCCGGTCGCGCAGCCCCTTCGGGTCGATCTCGTCGCGGATCAGCCGCAGCTCCTCGGCGGTCGGCTCGCGGGTGTACGGCACCTCGTCGGGGACGGTCAGCGCGAAGCCGGTCGCCGCCACGACCTCCTCGACCGTGACGCCGGGGTGCAGCGAGCGCAGCCGCATCGTGCGGTCCGGGGTCTCGAAGTCGAAGCTGCCGAGGTCGCTGATGACGTCCGGGAGGCGGTGGTAGCGGCTCGCGGAGGGGCCGGCCTCGGCCGCCCGGTCGTAGCCGACGCCGCAGACCACGTCGACCCGCTCGACGAAGACCCGCGTCGAGTGCTTGGGGACCCAGTAACTGGTCGGGTTGTTCAGGGTGTTGACGGGAGCGCCGCGCACGCCGAGGAGCTGGCGCTTCGGCCGCGCCCAGTCGCCGATGCAGCTGATGTTCTGGTTGCCGTACCGGTCGAGCTGGCTCGCGCCCATCATCACGTGCCGCCGCCCGGTGGCGACCATGGCCAGGTGCTGGCGGTACGGCAGCCAGCCCTCCACCACCCGGGGCGCGGCGCCGACCGCCGGCACGTCGGCGATGAGCAGCGCCTCCCCGTCGGTCAGCAGCAGGTCGGGGGAGAAGGTGAGCTTCGCGAGGCGGGCGCCGATCATCGGGACGGTGCCCATCGGGCTGGCCAGGACCTCGCCCGCGTCCCGCCAGGCCTCGGCGCAGGCGACGACGCAGTACTCGGCCCTCGTCGCGCTCGTCAGGGTGTCGCTCATGCTTCCTCCTCGTGGAACGCCGCGACCGCGGCCTGGTAGGCGTCCTCGTCGCCGGACAGGAACCGCGCGGTGAACTCCCGCCAGGCCTCCGGGTCCCGGGCCGCCTTGACGTAGGCGCGCTGGAAGGCCTCGTCGCGGTCGTAGTCGGGCGCGCAGGAGGTGAAGTGCGCGCCGTTCGGCGTCTCGACGACACCGTCGACGAACGCGCGCTTGAGCAGCAGCGACTGCGGTCCCGCGTCCTTGAGCAGCTCAGGGGTCTCGACGATCCGCTCGCAGGAGACGTACGCGGCGTCCGCGGCCTCGCAGAACAGGTCGTCGAAGTACGGGTCGGGGCCGAGGTACTGGCCGTTGCCGTGCGCGTCGGCCCGGTTGAGGTGGACCAGCGCGGCGTCCAGGTGCAGCGCGGGGACGGCGACGAGCTCCTCGCGGTCGTCGTACGGGGAGGTGACGGTCCGCAGCGAGGGGTTGACGGTCATCACGTCCGAGGCGAGCCCGGCCCGGATGGGCATGAAGGGCAGCCGGTGCACGGCGGCGGTCAGGCCCCACATCACCATGGCCTCGTCCAGCTCCACCAGCTCGAAGTCGCCGCGCTGCCGGGCCGCGCCGAAGTGCGGCTCCAGAGGGACGGAGTCGAGCGTGGCGAAGGCCGCGACCAGCTTGCGGATCTTCCCGGCCGCGGCCAGGAGGCCCACGTCGGGGCCGCCGTACGAGACGACGGTCAGATCGGTGAGGTCGGAGCGCAGCAGCGCCCGTATCAGGGCCATCGGCTTGCGCCGCGAGCCCCAGCCGCCGATGCCGATCGTCATCCCGCTCCGGAGCCGGCCCACGACCTCCTCGGCGGTCATCGTCTTGTTCCTGCTCACGACTGCTGCTCCTTGTCGGTCTCGGAGGTGTCCTGCTTGCCGAAGGTGTCGCGGACCCGGTCGGCGACGCCGCTGAGGTTGGCCTCGAAGGTGAAGCCCTGTTCGAAGCGGTAGCTGCGGTGGACGTCCACCGGATCGATGCCGTTGATCGCGGCCTTGGCCAGCCGGATCAGCTGTCCGTCCTTGGCGGCGATCTCCCGCGCGAGTCCGAGCGCCGCGTCGAGCAGCTCCTCGCGCGGGACGACCCGCCAGACCGAGCCGTGCCGGTGCAGCTCCTCGGCGGTGACCGTGCGCGAGGTGTAGTACAGGGCCCGCATCAGCTGCTGCGGGACGAGCCGGGACAGGTGCGTGGCCGCGCCGAGCGCGCCCCGGTCCAGCTCGGGCAGGCCGAAGGTCGCGTCCTCGGAGGCGACGATCGCGTCGGCGTTGCCGACCAGGCCGATGCCGCCGCCGAGGCAGAAGCCCTGCACGGCGGCGACCACCGGCACCGCGCAGTCGTAGACGGCGGCGAAGGCCTCGTAACAGCCGCGGTTGGCGCCCAGGAGGGCGTCGTGCCCGGCCGTGCGCTGGATCTCCTTGATGTCGACGCCGGCGTTGAAGCCGCGGCCCTCCGCGGTGAGCACGACGCAGCGCACCTCGGGATCGGCGCCGGCGGCGCGCACCGCGGCGGCGAGGTCGTACCAGCCCTGTACGGGGAGGGCGTTGACCGGGGGGAAGTCGACGGTGACGACGGCGATGCCCTTGTCCGGGGCGGAGGTGGAGACACCCATGACCAGATCAGCTACCTTTCCACCAAACGTTTGTTAGGTGGAAGATAGCAGCGGTTCGCGCGCTGCGGGAGGTGTCCCTTGCCAGTCACCATCGATCTGTCGGGTTCCGTCGCCGTCGTCACCGGCGGCACACGGGGCGTCGGCGCCGGGATAGCCCGCGCTCTGCTCGAAGCGGGAGCGGAGGTCGTGACCTGCGCGCGAAGGCCCCCGGACGAGCCCGTCGAGGCGGCGGGGCGCACGGCCCGCTTCCTCCCCGTGGACCTTCGCGACCCGGCCGCCGTCACGGAGTTCTTCGACCGGGTACGGGCCGACCACGGGCGCCTCGACGTCCTGGTCAACAACGCCGGAGGAACGCCCTTCCGGATGCTCGGCGAGGGGGGAGCCGCACAGCAGGCCCGGGTCGTCGAGCTGAACCTCGTCGCACCGCTGACCGCCTCCCTCGCCGCGTACGAGGTGATGCGGAATCAGCCCGGGGGAGGGTCCATCGTCATGATCGGCAGCGTCAGCGGCACCCGCCCCTCACCGGGCAGCGCCGCCTACGGCGCCGCCAAGGCGGGCCTGGACAACCTCGCCCGGTCCATGGCGGTGGAATGGGCGCCGCTGGTACGGGTCAACACGCTCGTCCCCGGCATGGTGCGCACCGAACTGTCCCACCTGCACTACGGGGACGAGGACGGCGTCGCCTCCGTCGGCCGCACCGTACCCCTCGGCCGGCTCGCCGAGCCCTCCGACATCGGCGACGCCTGCGTCTTCCTCGCCTCCGACCGGGCCGCGTACATCACCGGCGCCAGCCTCCTCGTGCACGGAGGCGGGGAACGGCCGGCGTTCCTGGACGCGGCAAGTGTCAACCACTGAACCGACTCGACCCACTCACCGAAACCGAAAGGGATTCACCATGACAGGACTGTGCGACGGACGGGTCGTCATCGTCACCGGGGCCGGCCGCGGTCTCGGCCGCGCGCACGCGCTCGCCTTCGCCGCCGAGGGCGCCAAGGTCGTCGTCAACGACCTCGGCGTCGGCCTCGACGGCACGGGGGGCGGCGCGGGGCCCGCGCAGCATGTCGTCGACGAGATCAGGGCGGCGGGAGGGGAGGCGGTCGCCCATGGCGGTGACATCGCCACCGCCGACGGCGCCGCCTCGCTGATCGCCGCGGCCGTGGACACGTTCGGCCGCCTCGACACCCTCGTCAACAACGCGGGCTTCCTGCGCGACCGCATGCTCGTCAACCTCGACGAGGACGACTGGGACGCCGTCATGCGCGTCCACCTCAAGGGCCACTTCCTGCCGCTCAAGCACGCGGCCGCGCACTGGCGGGCCGAGGCCAAGGCCGGGCGGCAGCCCGTCGCGCGGGTGGTCAACACGAGCTCCGGGGCGGGGCTGCTCGGCAGCGTCGGCCAGGGCAACTACTCGGCGGCCAAGGCCGGGATCGTCGGCCTCACGCTCGTCGCGTCCGCGGAGATGGGCCGTTACGGGGTCCAGGTCAACGCGATCGCGCCCGCGGCCCGGACCCGGATGACGGAGCAGACGTTCGCGGACACGATGGCCGCGCCGGCGGAGGGCGGGGGGTTCGACGCGATGGCCCCCGAGAACGTCTCCCCCCTCGTCGTCTGGCTCGGCTCCGCGGCCTCGGCCGGGGTCACCGGCCGCGTCTTCGAGGCGGAGGCCGGGCGGATCACGGTCATGGAGGGCTGGCGGCCGGGCCCGACGGCGGACAAGGGGGCGCGCTGGACCCCGGCGGAGGCGGGCGAGACGGCCCTGAAGCTCCTGTCGTCCGCGGAGCCGCCACACCCGGTCTACGGCACCCGCTGACGAACGCAGGCGCTTCCGCGCCCCCGTTGTGGGCCTGCGCCCCGCCGTTGTGGGCAGTCGTTCCGCTGGGGCGAGAGGGGACCCCCTCGCCCTGCGGGACGATTGCCCACACGGGGCGTGGGCCGAGGCAACCGGCCTGGTGGGCTCGGGGCGACGTGGCGGGAGCCGGGGCCCCGGCCGGGCGGGCGCAGACCCCCGCGCCGCCCCCCTCGTGGGCCTTTCCCGCTCACCGGGAACTGGCGCTCCCCGCCGCCGACCACCCCGGCCTAGCCTCCCCGCACAGCCCCAACCGCCCCGCAGGAGGGACCCGCCATGCTCACGGACCGCCAGAGACTCGAGGCGGCCGAGCTGCTCCGCTCCGCCGAAGACCACGTCACCCCGATCGCCCCGCTCATCGACGCGTTCCCCGGCATCGGCACCGAGGACGCGTACGAGATCCAGCTCGTCAACATCCGCCACCGCCTCGCGGCCGGCGCGGAGGTACGCGGGCACAAGGTCGGCCTGTCGTCCCCGGTCATGCAGCGGATGATGGGCGTCGACGAACCGGACTACGGACACCTGCTCGGAGACATGGAGCTCCGGCAGGACGTCCCCGTCACCGCCGCCCGCTACTGCGCCCCCCGCGTCGAGGTCGAGGTCGGTTTCGTCCTCGGCGACGACCTGCCGGGCGAGACCTGCACCCCGGCGGACGTCCTCGCCGCCACCGAACGCGTCGTGCCCGCCCTGGAACTGATCGACAGCAGGATCCGCGACTGGCGGATCACCATCGCGGACACCATCGCGGACAACGCCTCCTCCGCCGGTTATGTGATCGGCGAGGGGCGGGACCCCCGCGCGCTCGACCTCACGGCCGTCGACGCGCGGCTGACCGCCGGCGGGGAGCTCCTCGCCGAGGGCCGCAGCGACGCCGTGCTCGGTGATCCGACCCGCTCCGTCGCCTGGCTGGCCCGTACCGTCGCCCGCTTCGGCGTGTCCCTGAAGAAGGGGCACGTGGTGCTGCCCGGCTCCTGCACCCGGGCCGTCGACGTGGCGGCCGGAGGCACGTACACCGCCGAGTTCACCGGCCTCGGCGCCGTCTCCCTCTCGTTCATCTGAGGTGATCATGACCATCAAGACAAAGGCGACCGCCGCCATCGTCGGTTCCGGCAACATCGGCACCGACCTGCTGTACAAGCTGCTGCGCTCCGAGCACGTCGAACCCCGCTGGATGATCGGCGTCGACCCCGAGAGCGAGGGCCTCGCCCGCGCCGCCCGCGCCGGCGTCGAGGCCAGCCACGAGGGCGTCGACTGGCTGCTCGCCCAGGACGAGAGGCCCGACATCGTCTTCGAGGCCACCAGCGCCTACGTCCACCGGGCCAACGCCCCGCGCTACGCGGAGCTCGGCATCAAGGCCGTCGACCTGACGCCGGCGGCCGTCGGCCCCGCCGTCGTACCGCCCGTCAATCTCCGCGAGCACCTCGACGAGAGCAACGTCAACATGATCACCTGCGGCGGACAGGCCACCATCCCCATGGTGTACGCGGTCTCCCGCGTCGTCCCCGTCCCGTACGCGGAGATCGTCGCCTCCGTGGCCTCCGTCTCGGCCGGGCCCGGAACCCGCGCCAACATCGACGAGTTCACCCGTACCACCTCACGCGGCATCGAGACCATCGGCGGCGCCGCGCGCGGCAAGGCCATCATCATCCTCAACCCGGCCGAGCCGCCCGTCATCATGCGCGACACCGTCTTCTGCGCCGTCCCCGAGGACGCCGACCGGGCCGCCATCGCCCTCTCCGCCAAGGAGATCGCCGAGCAGGTCGCCTCGTACGTCCCCGGCTACCGGCTGCGCGCCGAACCGCAGTTCGACGACCCGAGCCCCGAGAACGGCGGGATGGCCCGCGTCGCGATCTTCCTGGAGGTGGAGGGCGCGGGCGACTACCTGCCGCCCTACGCCGGAAACCTCGACATCATGACCGCCGCCGCCACCAAGGTCGGCGAGGAGTTCGCCAAGGCGATCCTCGCCCCGGGCGCGTAAGGAGCACCTCGCATGGCCTACTCCGACACCCTCGACATCCGCGTCACCGACTCCTCGCTGCGCGACGGCTCGCACGCCAAGCGGCACCAGTTCACCGCCGACGACGTACGGTCCGTGGTCGCCGCCCTCGACGACGCCGGCGTCCCCGTCATCGAGGTGACGCACGGCGACGGGCTCGGCGGGTCCTCGTTCAACTACGGCTTCTCCAGGACCCCCGAGCAGGAGCTGATCAAGGTCGCCGTGGACACCGCGCGGCGGGCGAAGATCGCCTTCCTCATGCTGCCCGGACTCGGCGTCAAGGACGACATCCGGGCCGCCCACGGCAACGGCGCCGGCATCTGCCGCATCGCCACCCACTGCACCGAGGCCGACATCGCCGCCCAGCACTTCGGACTCGCCCGCGAGAGGGGCCTGGAGACCGTCGGCTTCCTGATGATGGCCCACTCCACCACCCCCGAGAAGCTGGCACGGCAGGGCCGCATCATGGCCGACGCGGGCTGCCAGTGCGTGTACGTGGTCGACTCGGCCGGCGCCATGGTCATGGACGACGTCACCGACCGGGTCGAGGCCCTGGTCGCCGAACTCGGCGGCGACGCCCAGGTCGGCTTCCACGGGCACGAGAACCTGGCCCTCGGCACCGGCAACTCCATCGCCGCGATCAGGGCGGGAGCGCTGCAGATCGACGGCTCCACCCGCCGCCTCGGCGCGGGCGCCGGCAACACCGCCGTCGAGGCGCTCGTCGCCGTCTGCGCCAAGATGGGCATCCGCACCGGCATCGACGTCCTGAAGATCATCGACGCGGCCGAGGACGTCGTCCGCCCGGTCATGGACGACGAGTGCCGGCTCGACCGGCTCGCCCTCCTCATGGGCCACGCCGGCGTCTACTCCAGCTTCCTCAAGCACGCCTACCGGCAGGCCGAGCGCTACGGCGTCTCCGGCGCCGAGATCCTCCTGCGCGCGGGCGAGCGCCGCCTGGTCGGCGGCCAGGAGGACCAGCTCATCGACATCGCCGTCGAACTCGCCGCACAGAACTGAACCGACAGGAACCAGGAGGGACGAGATGACTGCTCTCAACGACGAGGTCCGGGTCATCGAGACGGGCAGGCCGCCGGCGCGCTTCGCCCGGGGCTGGCACTGCCTCGGCCTCGCCGACGGCTTCAAGGACGGCAAGCCGCACGAGATCGAGGCCTTCGGCACCAAGCTGGTGGTCTTCCAGGGCGAGGACGACGGACGGCTGCACGTCCTGAACGCCTACTGCCCCCACATGGGCGGCAACCTCGCCCAGGGCACCGTCAAGGGCGACGCCATCGCCTGCCCCTTCCACGACTGGCGCTGGTCGGGCGACGGCCGATGCGCCGGCATCCCGTACGCCCGACGCGTCCCGCCCCGCGCCAGGACCCGCGCCTGGACCTCCCTGGAGCGCAACAGGCAGCTCTTCGTGTGGAACGACCCGGAGGGCAACCCGCCGCCCGCCGAGGTGACCGTCCCCGAGATCCCGGGCATCCACGGCCCGGAGGCCGACCAGTGGAGCGACTGGACCTGGAAGACCCTCCGGGTCGAGGGCGCCAACTGCCGCGAGATCGTCGACAACGTCGTGGACATGGCGCACTTCTACTACGTCCACTACGCGTTCCCCGAGTACTTCAAGAACGTCTTCGACGGCCACGTCGCCACGCAGTACATGGAGAGCAGCCCCCGCGGCGACATGGAACTGGGCACCCTCAGCTCCGGCCGCCTGCGCTCCGACGCCTCCTACTTCGGCCCCTCCTACATGATCGACAACCTCTACAGCGACGTCGGCGGCGGCGTGGAGATGGAGATCGTCCTCATCAACTGCCACTACCCGATCGACGAGAACAGCTTCCTGCTCCAGTACGGGGCGATCGTGAAGCGGCTCCCCGGGATGACCGACGAGCAGGCCGCGGAGGCGGCGCGGCTCACCGCCGAGGGTGCCACCGTCGGCTTCGAGCAGGACGTGGAGATCTGGCGGAACAAGACCCGGATCGACAACCCCCTGCTCACCGAGGAGGACGGCCCGGTCTACCAACTGCGCCGCTGGTACGAGCAGTTCTACGTGGACGTCGCCGACGTCAAGGACGAGATGACCCGCCGCTTCGAGTTCGAGATCGACACCCAGCGCGCCAACACGGCCTGGCGCGCCGAGGTCGAGGAGAACCTCGCGCGCCGCGCGGCGGAGACGGAAACCGGAGCCTGAGATGCGAGCGGTGGAGTGCGCGGCCTGCGGCAACCAGGTCCTGTGCGAGAAGTTCAGCGTCGCCCACACCTCCGTGCAGTGGACGGCCGACGCGGCCGTCGCCTGCGCGGAGTTCCGCGACCGGGTGGGCCCGGGCGTGACCACCGCCCGGATGCGGACCTGCCGGTCCCTGCGGGCGAGCATCGCCCGCGCGGTGGAGGAGGGGACTCTGACGGTGAGCACCCTGGAGCCGGGAACCCCGACGGCCGGAGCCCGGGAGTCCGGCACTCTGCCGTTCGGCGCCCCGGCGCCCGGCACCCCGGAGGCCGTCGATGTCTGAGTCCACGAGCGGGGCCCGCACCCACCGGCTGCGGGTCGTCGAGGTCGTCGTCGAGACGGCCGACGCGCACTCCCTGGTGCTCCAGGCGCCGGCGGAGAGCGCCGACCGCTTCGCGTACCGCCCCGGGCAGTTCCTCACCCTGAAGCTGCCCGGAGCGGACGGGCGGCCCGCCGCCCGCTGCTACTCGCTCGCCAGCTCGCCGCACACCGGCGAGCCCCTGAAGATCACCGTCAAGCGCGTCGCCGGCGGGTACGGATCCAACTGGGTCTGCGACCGCCTCGCGGCCGGCGACGAGCTGGAGGCGCTGCCCCCGGCCGGCACCTTCACCCCCGACTCCCTCGACGGCGACCTGCTGCTCGTCGCCGGAGGGAGCGGCATCACCCCCGTCCTGTCGATCGCCAAATCGGCGCTGGCCGCCGGCCGGGGCAAGGTGGTGCTCCTTTACGCCAACCGCGACGAGTCCTCGGTCGTCTTCCGCGACGAACTGCGGGCCCTGACCCAGGACCACCCGCACCGACTGCTCGTGCACCACTGGCTGGAGTCGCTCCAGGGCCTGCCGTCCGTGGACCGGCTGGCCGCCGCCCTCGCGCCGTACGCCGGCCGTGAGGCCTTCGTCTGCGGCCCGCAGCCGCTCATGGACGCCGTCGAGCAGGCCCTGCGCTCGCTCGGCGCGCCCGGCGACCGCATCCACCGGGAGCGGTTCTTCTCCCTCGGCGCGGACGTCTTCGACGCCCCGGCCGTTCCGGTGGACACGGAGGCGGCGGGCGGCGGCACGGCCGAGGTCGAGCTCGACGGCGAGACCCACACCGTCGCCTGGCCGGCGACGGCGCCCCTGCTCGACGTGCTCCTGGCCGCCGGCGTGGACGCCCCGTACTCCTGCCGGGAGGGCGCCTGCAGCGCCTGCACCTGCCGGGTCGTGGCGGGCGAGGTCAAGATGCTCCGCAACGACGTCCTGGACGACCGGGACATCGCCGAGGGGTACGTCCTGGCCTGCCAGGCCCTCCCGCTCACCGACCGGGTCGAGATCACCTACTCCTGAGGAGGGCACCGCCATGTCCCGTACCTGCCTGGTGACCGGAGCCGCCTCCGGCATCGGCGAGGCCGTCGCCGCCCTCCTGCGGCAGCGGGGCCACACCGTCATCGGCGCCGACCTCGCCGAGGGCGACATCCGCGCCGACCTGTCCACGGCCGAGGGTCGGGCCGAACTCGTCGCCCGGGCCCGCGAGTTGACCGGCGGCCGTCTCGACGCCGTCGTCTCCTGCGCGGGCGTCGCGCACTTCGACCCCCTCACGATCAAGGTCAACCACTTCGGTGCCGTGGCCACGCTCGACGGACTGCGTCCGCTGCTCGCGGCGGGCACGGAGCCGCGGGCCGTGGTCGTCGGCTCCATCGACTCGGTCCACCCGGTCGATACCGCGATCGTGGACGCCGCGCTCGCCGGGGACGAGGCGGGTGCGGTGGCCGCCGCGCGGGCGGCCGTCGACCGGGGCGAGGGGCACCTCGTGTACTCCTCGTCCAAGGCGGCGATCTCCCGCTGGGTCCGCCGTGCCGCCCCCGGCGACGCGTGGGCCGGCGCGGGCGTCCCGCTGAACGCCGTGGCGCCCGGCGTGGTCCTCACACCGCTGACCCGGCCGCTGCTCGACGATCCGGAGATGCGGGGGCTCGTCGAGCGGAGCGTGCCGATGCCGCTGCACGGCCACGCCCGCCCCGAGCAGGTCGCCCCGCTCCTCGCGTGGCTCGTCTCGCCCGAGAACAGCCTGGTGACCGGGCAGGTCGTCTTCGCCGACGGGGGAGCCGACGCGGTCCTCCGCGGCGACCGCACCTGGTAGCCGGAAGCACGCCGTCCCCGGAGCCCGTACGGACTCCGGGGACGGCGTCGTCACGTCCCTCCAGCGGCTACATCCAGTCGCTGAACCGCAGCCACGCCATCATGTTGTCCATCGAGGGCTGCGGGATCCCCGCCACGGACCCTTCGGGCCTCGCGCGCTTCTCCGACTGCCGCCCCGGCCCGAACATCGCCTGCCACACCGACCGCGCGCAGCCGCGCACGGCCGGGGCCAGCCGCTCCATCTCGCGGTGGACGCCGTGGCCGCTGACCGAGACCGCGGCGACGGCCCGGCCGGCGCCGCGCAGCGGGGCGGCCACGCAGAACACCCCCCGGTACCCCTCCTCGTGGTCGAAGGCGACGCCGCGCTCCCGCGTCATCGCCAGCTCACGGCGGAAGGACTCGGGGCGGGTGAGGGTGCGCGGGGTACGCGGCCGCAGCCCGTCCCGTATCACCTGCTCGATCGGCCCGCTGTCGCCGAAGGCCAGGATCGCCTTGCCCGAGGCCGTGCAGTACGCCGGCTGCCGGCCGCCCATGCGCGAGGGCACGACGGAGTCGTCCGAGCCGCCGATCCGCTCCAGATAGACCACCTCGGAGCCGTCGAGCACGGTGAGGTGGACCAGGTGCCCGGTGGACTCGTGCAGCGCGTGCAGATGCGGCAGGGCCGCCCTGCGGAGCCGGTTGTGGTGCGAGGCCATGGCCCCGAGCTCCAGCATGCCCATGCCCAGCCGGTAGTCGCGGCCCTCGCGCTCCAGCCAGCGCAGCTGCACCAGCTGGTCGAGGATGCGGTGCGCGGAGGAGCGCCGGATGCCCGAGCGCTGCACGACCTCGGTGAGGGTGAGCCGGGGGCCCGCGCTCTCGAAGGCGCTCAGCACCTTCGCCGCCTTCTCCAGCAGGGACAGAGGCGGCATCCCGGCCTCGACAGCCTCGACGGCATGGGTCGTCATCGACACCTCCCACACGGACGGCACAGCCGAATGGCCCCTGGCCGAGTCCGTAATCTCCGGTATTGCGTGGAGATTGCCAGAGGATGACAGGCACTGGGAAGGGGGAGTTCCGTCTCGGAACAGTAACGCGTAGGTTCCCTGTCGTCACGGCACGACGAGACCGGATTCCGAGAGGGGCACCCATGCGCGACGAGGACGTCCTCGCGGCGGTCCGCGCCCTCGCCCCCGCCCTGCGCGAGCGCGCCGCCGAGGCGGAGGCGCTGCGCCGGGTGCCCGACGCCTCCCTCCGGGAACTGGAGGCCGCGGGCTTCTTCCGGCTGCTCCTCCCCGGGGCGTACGGCGGACTCGCCGCCGACCCCGCCGTCTTCTACGCCGCCGTGCACGAGATCGCCAAGGCGTGCGGATCGACCGGCTGGGCGGCATCCGTCCTCGGCGTCCACCCCTGGTACGTGGCCCAGTTCGACCCACGGGCGCAGGAGGAGGTCTGGGGCGCCGACGGCTCCACCCGGATCTGCTCCTCCCACGCCCCCACGGGCGAGGTCACCGCCGTCGACGGCGGCTTCCGGCTCTCCGGACGGTGGCACTTCTCCGCCGGCTGCGACCACGCCCACTGGGCCCTGCTCGGCGGGCTCGTCACCGACGGCGAGGGCAGGCCGGTGGACATGCGCACCTTCCTGGTCCCCCGGTCCGACTACCGCGTCGACGACGTGTGGGACACGGTCGGCCTGCGCGGCAGCGGCAGCAACGACCTCGTCGTCGAGGACGCCTTCGTGCCCGCCCACCGGACGCTCGGCTACGGCCCGGTGACCACGCTGCGCTGCCCCGGACAGGAGATCCATCCCGAACCGCTGTACCGGCTGCCGTACGCGGCCGTCTTCACCACCGCCATCTCCACCGCGATGGTCGGCATCGCCGAAGGCGCCCACGAGGACCAGCTCGGCGCGGCCCGCGCACGCCTGCGGAACGACCAGGGCAGGAGGACCGCCGAGGACCCCTTCGCGCAGGTCCGCATCGCCCGCGCCGCCGGCGAGATCGACGCCGCCCGGCTGCAACTCGCCCGCAACATGGCGGAGCTGTACGCGGTCGCGCGCGCCGGCGCGGAGATCCCGAGGGAGCTGCGCGCCCGCGCCCGCCGCGACCAGGCGCTCGCCACCGAACGCGCCCTCACGGCCGTGGACCTCCTCATGGAGAACGCCGGCCGGGGGCCGCTGCACGTGGGCGACGACGTCCTGCAGCGGGCCTGGCGCGACCTCCACACCGGCCGCGGCCAGGCCGCCAACGACATCGAGCGGGCCCTTGTCCTGTACGCCCAGGACGCCCTCGGCATGGACGTCCACGACCCGATGGTCTGACCCGAAGGCCTTCCCCCGGGCGGGTTCCCGCTCAGTGGGAGCAGCGCATTTCGCTGCCGTACGGCACGCCGTACGGTCCTGGCATTCCCCCACCACGACCCGAAAGGGGATGCCCCCATGGCCGATGACGTCCTGGCAGCGATCCGCGACCTCGCCCCCGCCCTGCGCGACCGCGCGGCCGAGGCCGAGACGCTGCGAAGGGTGCCCGACACCTCCGTCAAGGAACTGGAGGACACCGGCTTCTTCCAGCTGCTCCAGCCCAAGGCCTTCGGCGGCCGCGCGGCCGACCCGGTGGTCTTCTACTCGGCGGTCAAGGAGATCGCCAAGGCGTGCGGCTCGACCGGCTGGGTCGCCTCCGTGGTCGGCGTCCACCCGTGGCACGTCGCCCTGTTCGACCCCCGCGCCCAGCAGGAGGTGTGGGGGCAGGACCCCAAGACCCGCATCGCCTCCTCGTACGCCCCCACCGGCAAGGCCACCGCCGCCGACGGCGGCTTCCGGCTCTCCGGCCGCTGGCACTTCTCCTCCGGCTGCGACCACGCCCGCTGGGCGCTCCTCGGCTGCCTCGTCACCGACGGCGAGGGCAACCCGGTCGACATGCGCACCTTCCTGATCCCCCGCTCCGACTACCGCGTCGACGACGTCTGGGACACCGTCGGCCTGCGCGGCACCGGCAGCAACGACGTGGTCGTCGAGGACGTCTTCGTCCCCGAGCACCGCGCCCTGAGCTTCGGCCCGGTCACCGCCCTGAAGGTGCCCGGCCACGAGGTCAACCCCGAGCCGCTGTACCGGCTGCCCTACGCCGGGGTGTTCACCACCACCATCTCCACCCCGATCGTCGGCATCGCGGAGGGCGCCTTCGAGTCGTACGCCGAGGCCACCCGGCAGCGGTTCCGCGTCTCGTACGGGCAGAAGGTCGCCGAGGACCCCTTCGCGCAGGTCCGCATCGCCCGCGCCGCCGGCGACATCGACGCGAGCTGGCTGCAGCTGACCCGCAACATCGGCGAGATGTACGCCCTCGCCGAGCGCGGCGAGGAGATCCCGATGGAGCTGCGCACGCGCACCCGGCGCGACCAGGTGCTCGCCACCGAGCGCTCCGTCGCGGCGGTCGACCTGCTCATGGAGAACTCCGGCGGCAGCGCCATGCGCACCGGCCCCGGCCTCGTCCAGCGCGCCTGGCGCGACGCCCACACCGGCCGCGGCCACGCCGCCAACGACCCCGAGCGGGCCCTCGTCATGTACGGGCAGAGCGCGCTCGGCATCGACATCCAAGACACCATGGCCTGAGAGGCGCCGACGATGGCAGAGCTCACGTACGAGTCGACCTCCCGCACCGCCAAGGCGGCCGGGCTCACCCTCCACTACCACGAGGCCGCCCCCGCCGGCCGGGCCGTCGAGGCCCCCGTCGTCATCATGCTCCACGGCGGCGGCCCCGGCGCCTCCGCCTGGAGCAACTTCGGCCGCAACCTCCCGGTCTTCGCCGAGCACTTCCGCACGCTGCTCGTCGACCAGCCCTGCTTCGGCCGCTCGGACAAGCCGGAGCTCGACAAGGACTACTTCAGCTTCAGCGCCGCCGCCGTCGCCGCCCTCATGGACGAACTGGGCATCCGGCAGGCGCACTTCATCGGCAACTCCCTCGGCGGCGGCACCTCCGTCCGCATGGCGCTCGACCACCCGGACAAGGTGGGCAAGCTCCTCCTGATGGGCCCCGGCGGAGTCTCCGTCAACCTCTTCGCGCCCGACCCGACCGAAGGCATCAAGCGGCTCTTCGAGTTCAACGCCTCGCCCGAGCCCACCCGGGAGCAGATGCGCGCGTTCCTCGGCGTCATGGCGTACGACCAGTCGATCGTCACCGACGAACTCGTCGAGGAACGCTGGGCCTCGGCCACCGACCCCGACACCCGCCTCGGCGGCGCCCGGATGGGGGCCTCGTTCGCCGACCCCGCCTGGGCCGAGGACACGATGCTCTGGCGCGAGGCCCACCGGATCACCCACCCGGTGCTCCTCACCTGGGGCCGCGAGGACCGCGTCAACCCCCTCGACGGCGCCCTCGTCGCCCTCAAGACCATCCCCGACGCGCGTCTGCACGTCTTCCCGCACTGCGGCCACTGGGCCCAGACCGAGCGGGCCGACGAGTTCAACCGCCTCGCCGTCGACTTCTTCTCCCACTGAGACCTCCACAGAAGGGGTGCACACCATGGACATCCGCGCTCTCGGCTACCTCCGCCTGGAGACCACCACCCTGGACGAATGGCGCCGCTACGCGCTCGACGTCCTCGGCATGGTGGAGGCATCCGGCACCACCGAGGACACCCTCTGCCTCCGCCTGGACGACCGCGCCCACCGCATCGTCATCCAGGCCGGCGAGAGCGACCGGCTCCTCGCCGCCGGCTGGGAGGTGGCGAACGCCGCCGCACTCGCCCGCGTCGCCGAGGAACTGGAGGCCGCCGGCGTCGCCGTCAAGGCCGCCGACCCCGCCGAACTCACCGAGCGCCGCGTCCAGGGCCTCATCCACGTGACCGACCCGGGCGGCAACCCGCTGGAGATCTACTGGGGCCAGGCGCAGGACCACACCGCGCTCGGCACCCCGTACGGCAACCGCTTCGTCACCGGGGACCTCGGCCTCGGCCACGTCGTGCTCCCCGTGCCGGACGTCGAGGCCGCCCTCGACTTCTACGAGAACCTGCTCGGCTTCCAGCTGCGCGACTCCATGAAGCTGCCGCCGCAGGCCGTCCCGACCGCCACCGAGCAGCGGGACTTCCACTGGATGCACTTCCTCAGCCCCAACCGCCGCCACCACAGCCTCGGCCTCTACCCCGGCGCGCTGCCCCCCGGCATCGTGCACTTCATGGTGGAGCTGGAGACCCTCGACGACGTGGGCCGCGGCCTCGACCGCATGCACGCCGCCGGCATCCCCATCGCCTCCAGCCTCGGCCGCCACACCAACGACCGCATGGTGTCCTTCTACGCCCAGGCCCCCGGCGGCTTCCAGGTCGAGTACGGCTGGGACGGCCTCGTCGTCGACCCCGCCACCTGGGTCGCGAAGGAGATCACCGCCGACAGCTTCTGGGGCCACCAGTGGAACGGCTGATCCCGCCCTCCGAGTTCCGCGACGTGCTCGGCCGGTTCGCCAGCGGCATCACGGTCGTCGCCACCCTCGACGCCGACGCCGTGGAGCCCGTCGGCTTCGCCTGCCAGTCCTTCGCCTCGCTCTCCCTCGACCCCCCGCTGGTCATGCTGGCCGTGGGCAAGAACTCCACCAGTTGGCCGAGGATCGAGCGCGCGGGCCGCTTCTGCGTCAACATCCTCGCCGAGGACCAGCGGGACACCTGCGCCGCGCTCGGCCGCAGCGGCCCCGACAAGTTCGCCGGGGTGCCCTGGAGCACCGGCGAACACGGCACCGTGCGCATCGACGGAGCCCTGGCCCACGTGGAGTGCGAGCTGGACGCCGTCTACGAGGCCGGCGACCACCACCTGGTCACCGCGCAGGTGGTGGCGCTCGACGCCGGCGAGGACGGCCGGCCGCTGCTCTTCTTCCGCAGCCGCTACGCCGTGGGCGCGTTCTGATGCCGATCGACGTCGAGAAGGCGACCTCGGCGCCGCCGGTGCGCACCGAGGCCGGCTGGGACGAGCGCGACGTACGGCTCTACCACCTGGCCCTCGGCGCGGGCGTCCCCGAGACCGACCCGCGCGAACTGCGCTACACGTACGAAGGACACGAGCGGGGCCTCCAGGTCCTGCCCACCTTCGGAGTCGTCGCCGGCGGCACCGGCGGTGTCGGCTTCCAGGTCTTCGACCTGCCGGGCGTCGACATCGACCTGGCGAACGTGCTCCACGGCGGCCAGGAGATCACGGTCCACCGCCCGCTGCCCACCGCCGCCCGGGCGACCGCGGCCACCCGGGTCACGGCCGTCCACGACAAGGGCAAGGCCGCCGTCATCGTCCAGGAGTCCACCCTCACCGGCGAGGACGGCGAGCCGCTGATCACCCAGCGCAACCAGATCTTCGTCCACGGCGAGGGCGGCTTCGGCGGCGACCGAGGCCCCTCCGAGCGCCTCCCCGTCCCCGATCGGGAACCCGACCTGGTGGCCGAGATCCCGACGCTCCGTCAGCAGGCGCTGCTCTACCGGCTCACCGGTGACTGGAACCCGCTGCACGCGGACCCCGCCACCGCCCGGCGCGCCGGCCACGACCGGCCCGTCCTGCACGGGCTCTGCACCTTCGGGATGGCGGTCAAGGCCGTCACCGACCGGCTGCTCGACGGCGACGCGAGCGCGGTCGCCGGCTGCCGTACGCGCTTCGCCGGAGTCTTCCACCCCGGCGAGACCCTGCGGCTGCGCGTCTGGGACACCCCCGACGGCTACCGGCTCACGGCCACCGCGGCGGACCGCGGGGACGCGCCGGTCCTCACCGACGCGCGGATCACCGCCCGCTGAACCGACGCGCGGCTCACCGCGCGCGACGACCCGGCGGCCGGGGCGGAGGACGGCCCGCCCCGGCCGCCGACCCACCCGAGACAACCAGGGAGAACGCGATGAACGACCAGTGGGACCACACGTACGACGTGGTGGTCGTCGGCTCCGGCGCCGCCGGCATGGCCGCGGCCATCACCGCCCGGCTCCGCGGACTCACCGCCCTGGTGCTGGAGAAGACCGACGTCTACGGCGGCTCGACCGCCCTGTCCGGCGGCGCGATCTGGGTCCCGGACAACTTCCACCTGGACGAGGCGGGACTCGGCGACACCCCCGAGAAGGCCCGCGCCTACCTGGACGCCACGGTCGGCGACCGGGTCCCCGCCGAGCGCAAGGACGCCTACGTCGCCCACGGGCCGCGGATGGTACGGGAGTTCCACGACCGCACGGCCGTGAGGTTCGTCTACACCCCCGGCTACTCCGACTACTACCCCGAGCGGCTCGGCGGCTACCCGCAGGGCCGCTCCGTCGAACCGCAGGTCTTCGACTTCAAGAAGCTCGGCCCCGAGCAGCGCGCCACCATGCGCCGCGCCGGCCTGCCCACGTACGGCCTCACCATCACCTCCAAGGACTTCCGGCAGCTGAACATGGTGGGACGCACCTGGTCCGGCCGCCGCACCGCCCTCAAGGTCGGCGCCCAGGCGGTCAAGGCCCGGCTCTCCGGCCAGGAGCCGCTCTCCCTCGGCGAGGCGCTGATCGCCCGCATGCGGCACTCCCTCGACGCCCTCGGCGCCGACCTGTGGCTCTCCGCCCCGCTGACCGGCCTGGTCGAGGAGGACGGCAGGGTCACCGGCGTCCGGATCACCCGGAACGGCCGCGAGCTCACCGTCCGCGCGACCGGCGGCGTCGTCCTCGCCTCCGGAGGCTTCTCCCACGACCAGAAGCTCCGCGAGAAGTACCTGCCGGGGCCCACCTCCACCGAGTGGAGCTCCGCGTCCGACGGCCAGACCGGCGACGCCCTGGAGCCGGCCATGGCCCTCGGCGCCGCGACCGACCTGATGGACCGGGTGTGGGGCGCGCCCTCGGTGGTGCCTCCCGAGGGCAGGCCGTTCTTCCTCGTCGCCGACCGCGGCATCCCCGGCATGGCGATCGTGAACCAGGCGGGGGAGCGGTACGCCAACGAGGCCGCTCCGTACCACGAGTTCGTCGACGCCATGTACGCGAACGACAAGCCCGGGGCGACCACCGTCCCCTCCTGGCTGATCCTCGACGCCACCGCCAAGTCCCGCTACATCTTCATGGGCCTCTTCCCGGGCCAGTCCTTCCCCAAGCCGTGGCTGGAGAGCGGCTTCGTCAAGAAGGCCCCGACCGTCGAGGACCTCGCCGCCCTGATCGACGTCGCCCCGGAGCGGCTGCGCGCCACCGTCGACCGCTTCAACGGCTTCGCCCGCGCCGGCCGCGACGAGGACTTCCACCGCGGCGACAGCGTCTACGACCGCTACTACGGCGACCCGACGCTCCCCAACCCCAACCTGGCGCCCCTGGAGAAGGGCCCGTACTTCGCGATCCCCGTCCACCCCGGCGACATCGGCACCAAGGGCGGCCTGGTCACGGACGCCACCGCCCGCGTCCTGAGGGAGGACGGCACGCCCATCGACGGCCTGTACGCCTCCGGCAACGTGTCGTCCGCCGTCATGGGCGAGACCTACCCGGGACCCGGCGCGACCATCGGCCCCGCGATGACCTTCAGCTGGCTCGCGGCCGACCACATCGCCCGTACGCGCTCCGCCGAGGCGCGGTGACCGGCCCGATGACGGACCTGCGCGGCAGGACGGTGCTCATCACCGGCGGGGCGCGGGGGATCGGCGCGGAGGCCGGCCGGGCGGCCGTCGAGTCCGGCGCCCGCGTCGTCCTCACCGACGTCCGGGAGGAGGAGGGACGGACCGCGGCGGAGCGGCTCGGCGCGCACGCCCGGTTCGTCCGCCACGACGTCACCTCCGAGGACGACTGGCGCGAGGTCGCCGACTTCGCCGTCGCCACCTTCGGCCGGCTGGACGGCCTGGTCAACAACGCCGGGATCTCCGGCGGTTCGCACCTCCTGGAGGAGCAGACGGCCGAGGCGTTCCGGCACGTCGTGGACGTCGACCTCACCGGCGTCTTCCTCGGCATGCGCGCCGTGATCCCCGCGATGCGGGAGAGCGGCGGCGGCTCCATCGTCAACGTCTCCTCCGCCGCCGGCCTCATGGGCCTGGCCAGGACCGCCGGGTACGGCGCGGCCAAATGGGGCGTGCGCGGGCTCACCAAGCTCGGCGCGGTGGAGCTCGGCGCCGACCGGATCCGCGTCAACTCCGTGCACCCCGGCATGATCCACACCCCGATGACCGCCCACGTGGGCATCGAGCGCGGCGAGGGGAAGTACCCGAACACACCGATGGGCCGGGTCGGCGAGCCCCGGGAGATCGCGCGGGCGGTCGCCTTCCTGCTCTCGGACGCCGCCTCGTACGTCACCGGCGCCGAACTGGCCGTCGA
Source organism: Streptomyces nymphaeiformis (assembly GCF_014203895.1). Lineage (GTDB taxonomy): Bacteria > Actinomycetota > Actinomycetes > Streptomycetales > Streptomycetaceae > Streptomyces > Streptomyces nymphaeiformis. Next base: position 397,120 of record NZ_JACHJY010000002.1, read on the forward strand.
CGGCGGCTGGACGACCGGCCCGACCCTCCGACCGATCGAGGAGAACCCCTGATGCCCGTCGACCTCACCGGAAAGGTCGCGCTGATCACCGGCGCGGCCCGCGGCATGGGCGAGGCCGAGGCCCGCCTCTTCGCCGCCCTCGGCGCGAAGGTCGTCCTCACCGACGTCCTGGAACCGGAAGGAGAGGCGACGGTCGCCTCCCTCGGCCCCGCCGCCCGCTTCGTACGCCACGACGTGACCGACGACCGGTCCTGGGCGACCGCCGTGGCCGCCGCCGTGGACGCCTTCGGCCGGCTCGACGTCCTCGTCAACAACGCCGCCGTCTACTCCACCTCGCCCATCACCGAGGAGGACCCGGCCCGCCTGGAGGCCATCCTCCGCGTCAACCTGATCGGCCCGTTCCTCGGCGTCCGCGCCGTCGCCGGCGCGATGCGGGAGAGCGGCGGCGGCTCCATCGTCAACATCTCCTCGCAGGCCGGCCTCCAGGGCATCTGGGGGCACGGCGCGTACGGAGCGGCGAAATGGGGGCTCCGCGGCCTCACCCGGACCGCCGCCCTCGAACTCGGACCGGACGGCATCCGGGTCAACTCCGTCCACCCGGGAGCCATCGCCACCGCCATGACCGCCCACCTCGGCACCAAGGAGCATCCGGGCGCCCCGCTCGGACGGGTCGGGGAGCCCGAGGAGGTCGCTCACCTCGTCGCCTTCCTCGCCTCCGACGACTCCTCCTACCTGTCCGGCGCCGAACTCGCCGTGGACGGCGGCGCGTCGGCGGGCCGCATGCCGTTCCTGACCCCGAACGGAGCCGACACGTGAACCGACCCGACCCCGACGTCCAGGCGGTCATCGACCTGGCCACCGCCGGCTTCCCCCCGCTGGCGACGGAGATGACCGACATCACCGAGGTGCGCGCCTTCTTCGCCGCCCGCCCCGGGCCGGCCGTCCCACCACCGCCCGTCGCCCGCGTCACGGACGAGGACGCCGACGGCGTGCCCGTCCGCGTCTACGACCCGGGCGTCCACGAGACCGCCCCCGTGATCGTGTTCTGTCACGGGGGCGGCTTCGTCCTCTGCGACCTCGACAGCCACGACGGCTTCTGCCGCTCCCTCGCCCTGGCCACGGAGGCGGTCGTCGTCTCCGTCGACTACCGCCGCGCCCCCGAGCACCCCTTCCCCGCCGCCCCCGAGGACGCCTACACGGCCCTGCTGTGGGCGGCGGCGACGTACCCGGGCCGGCGGATCGCCGTCGCCGGGGACAGCGCGGGCGCCAACCTCGCCACCGTCCTCACCCTGCTCTCCCGCGACCGCGGCGGCCCCGAGGTCACCTGCCAGGCGCTCTACTACCCGATGCTCGACCCCACCCGCTCCCGCCCCTCCCACCGGGAGAACGCCCAGGGCTACTTCCTCACCGCCGACCACCTGCGCTGGTACTGGGACGGCTATCTGCAGGCCCCGGCGCACCGCACCAGCCCCTACGCGGCCCCGCTGGCGGGCGCCGACCTGTCCGGGCTTCCGCCGGCCCAGGTCGTCACCGCCGGCTTCGACCCGCTGCGGGACGACGGCCTGGCGTACGCGGAGGCCCTCACCGCCGCGGGCGTCCCGGTGACCTCCCACCACCACGCCGGGATGTTCCACGGCTTCCTCTCCATGGCGGGCGCCCTGCCCGCGGCGAACGAGGCCCGAGAGACCGCCTTCGCCGCCCTGCGCGAGGCCCTCGCCCGGGACTGACCGACGCGTACGCGTACGACCGCCCCCCACCCGATCGGGTGGGGGGCGGTGCGCTTTCCGGGTCGCAGGCGTGTCAGGGGCCTATCAGCGCGAACCCCTTGTAACCCGAGGCCGCGACGTCCGCGATGATCTCCCCGTACACCCCGAAGCCACCGATGAACGGCATGAACACCCGCGGCTTCCCGGGGATGTTGGCCCCCAGGTACCAGGAGTTCGCCGCCGGGAACAGCGTGGCAGCCGCCCGGTCGCGGCACTGCGCGACCCATTCCTCGACGGCCTCCGGGCTCGCCTCGATCGCCCGGTAGCCGTGCTCGTCCAGATGGCGCAGGCAGTCGGCGAGCCAGTCGCCGTGCTGTTCGGCGCAGAGCACGACGTTCGCCATGACCGACGGGCTGCCGGCGCCGGTGAGGTTGAACAGGTTCGGGAAGCCGTCGACGCCGAGACCCAGATAGGTGCGGGGACCCCCGCTCCAGACGTCCTTCAGCGTCCTGCCGCCCCGCCCCCGGACGTCCACCCGGTCGACCGCCCCGGTCATCGCGTCGAAACCGGTCGCGAACACGATCGCGTCGAGCTCCACCCGGCTGCCGTCGGCCAGCACGATCCCGGTGGCGTCGATCCGCTCGATCGCGTTCTCCCGCAGGCTCACGAGCGTCACGTCGTCGCGGTTGAACGTCTCGTAGTAGTGCGAGTCGGTGACGATCCGCTTCGTGCCGATCGGATGGTCCGTGGGCACGAGCAGGTCGGCGACGGCCGGGTCGTCGATGAGCGCGCGGACCTTCTCCTCCCAGAACGCGCGGGACGCCTCGTTCGCCGCCGGATCGGTGAGCTGGTCGGGAAAGGTCTTGGAGTACAGCACGCCGCCCAGCTCCCACCGCTCCTCGAAGGCGGCCCGCCGCTCCTCGGGGGACACGTCGAACGTCGCCGACGGGTGCGCCGCGTGCGGCGAGCCGCCGCCGCTGAGCCGCGAGAGGCGCCGCCGCTCGGCGTAGCCGGCCTTCTGCCGCCGGCGGGTCTCCTCGTCGAGCGGCGCGTTGCCCGCGGGGATGCTGAAGTTGGCACTGCGCTGGAAGACCGTGAGGTGCGCCGCCTGCTCGGCGATCAGGGGGACGGCCTGGATGCCGGAGGACCCGGTGCCGATCACCCCGACCCGCAGCCCGTCGAAGTCCACGCCCTCGTGCGGCCAGGCGCCCGTGTGATAGGTGGCGCCAGCGAACTCCCCGACGCCCGGGATGTCCGGTACGTGCGTACTGGAGAGGCAGCCGACGGCGAACACGCAGTACCGGGCCGACACCACCTCGCCGCCGTCCGTGCGGACCGTCCAGCGCAGCGTCTCCTCGTCCAGCTCGGCGGAGAGCACCGAGGTGCCGAAGCTGTAGCTGCGGCGCAGGTCGAAGCGGTCGGCCACATGACGCAGATAGCGGACGATCTCCGGCTGCGTCGCGTACTTCTCGCTCCAGTCCCACTCCTGCTGGAGCTCCTCGTCGAAGGAGTACGAGTAGTCCACGGACTCCACGTCGCAGCGGGCGCCCGGGTAGCGGTTCCAGTACCAGACGCCGCCCACGTCGTCCCCGCGCTCGAAGCCGCGCACGCTGTGGCCGAGACCGCGCAGCCTGTGCACCGCGTAGAGGCCGGTGACGCCCGCCCCGACGACGACCACGTCGACGACGTCGGGGGACTCGGTGTTGCTGTCGTTCACGTTCGTACTCTCCTCATCGAGTGGTGATGGTGTTCCCCGCCGACCGCCGCAGCGCCTTCTTGTCGACCTTGCCCGCCGCGTTGTGCGGCAGCGCCGGCACCGAACGGAAGGCGCGCGGCACCTTGAAGTTCGCCAGCCGCTCACGCGTGTACGAGGTCAGCTCGGCCGCGTCGATGCCGGCCCCGTCCTCCGGCACGCAGTACGCGACGCCGACCTCCCCGAGCCGCGCGTCCGGCGCGCCGACGACCGCCGCGTCCCGGACGGCCGGGTGGCCGCGCAGCACCTGCTCCACCTCCGCCGGGTACACGTTGAACCCGCCCACGACGAACATGTCCTTCAGCCGGTCGGTGATCCGCAGGAACCCGCGTTCGTCGAGCACCCCGACGTCCCCCGTGTGCAGCCAGCCGTCCTCGTCGACGGCCCGGGCGGTGGCCTCGGGGTCGTCGAGGTAGCCGTGCATCACGTGGTAGCCGCGGGTGAGGATCTCGCCCGGCTCCCCGGACGGGGCGTCGATGCGCAGCTCCGTCCCCTCCAGGGCCGTCCCCGAGGTGCGGGCCAGGGTCTCCGGGGACTCGTGCGGCGGGCAGATCGCGACCACGCCCGTCGACTCGGTCAGGCCGTACGCGGTGTTGACGCTCCGTGCACCGAGGCACGTCCTGATCTGCTCGATCAGCGTGGTGGGGATGTTCGCCGCGCCCGTGACCGCCATGCGCATCGAGCTCAGGTCGTACGCCTCCCGCTCGGGGTGGTGGATGAGCGAGGTGAAGACCGTCGGAGCACCGGTCAGGACGGAGATGCGCTCGTCGCGCATCCGGCCGAGCACGGCGTCGGCGTCGAAGACCTGCTCGGGGACGATCGTCGCCCCGTGCAGCAGACAGGCGAGGACGCCGGCCTTGTAGCCGAAGGTGTGGAAGAACGGGTTGACGAGCAGGTACCGGTCGCCGCGCCGGAGGGTGACCGTGCGGGCCCAGGCGTCGTACACGCGCAGGTTCTGGCCGTGGGTGGTGGGCACGCCCTTCGGGCGGCCGGTGGTGCCGGAGGTGAAGAGGACGTCCGCGGTGTCGGCCGGGCTCACGGCGGCGGTACGGGCGAGCCGCTGCTCCCCGGTCACCCCCTCCGCACCCGACAGGAACGGTGACCAGTCCGCCGAGTGCAGGGCCACCGTCCGCTCCAGGAGCGGGAGTTCCTCCCCCGAGTCCGCGAGCAGCGCCCGGTAGTCCGTACCGAGGAAGTCGTGCTCGGTGAAGAGCAGCCGGGTGCGCGAGCGGCGCAGGATGTCGGCGGCCTCGGCGGCCTTGTAGCGGGTGTTCACCGGGACGAGGACCCCGCCGGCCGCCACCGCGCCGAGCGCGGCCACCACCCAGCGCGCGCTGTTGGGCGCCCACACGGCGACCGAGTCGCCCGGGCGCACCCCTTGGGCGATCACCGCGCGTGCCGCCCGGTCCACCCGGTCGCGGAGCTCCGCGAACGTCCAGCGCTCCTCGCCGAAGACGAGGGCCTCCTCATCCCCGTAGCGCTCCGCGGCCCAGTCCGCGAGCCGGGCGATGGTCTGCGCGCCCCTCATGATCTGTCACGTCCTCCCTGCCGCACCGCCCTCCCCCGGGCGGGGCGCGGGCGGTGGAACCACAGCGGGTCGGAGCCTGGCAGGGGGAGGCGCCCCGGCGCAGGGGGCGGTTCCCGCTCACCGGGAAGGTGACGGGACTTCTTCCCGACGGAACGACGGCGCCGCCGCCCCCGGAAGGACGGGGACGGCGGCGCCGGTGACGGGGAGGACGGTCAGGGCACGATCAGCCCGGGGACGACCTTCGCGAGCTCCGCCGCGGACAGCACGCCCTCCCGGACGAGGACCGGGGCGTCGCCGGACAGGTCGACGATCGACGAGGACACCGGACCCGCGGTCCTGCCCCCGTCGAGGTACACGGCCACGGAGTCGCCCAGCATCCCGAAGGCCGCGTCGCAGTCCTCCGGCGACGGCCGGTCGGTGAGGTTCGCGCTGGAGACGGCCATCGGGCCCGCCTCGGCCAGCAGGTCGAGCGCCAGGGGATGATCGGGCATCCGCACGGCCACCGTCCCGCCGGTCTCGCCGAGGTCCCAGGAGAGCGAGGGCCGGTGGCGGAGCACCAGGGTCAGACCGCCCGGCCAGAACGCCCCGATCAGGTCCTCGGCCGTCCGCGGCAGGTCCCCGACCAGCTCGTCGAGCGCGTCCTTCGAGCCGACGAGCACGGGGGAGGGCTTGTGACGGCCCCGTCCCTTCGCGGCGAGCAGACCGGCGACGGCCCGGGGATCGAAGGCGTCGGCGCCGATCCCGTAGACGGTGTCCGTCGGGAGGACGACGAGACGCCCCTGTCCGATGGCGGCCACCGCCGCGTCGAGTCCGGCCCGGCGGGCCGAGGGGTCCGAGCAGTCGAAACGCTGTGCCATGGGGTCGCTCACTCCGCGCTCTCGACGCCGTGGGACGTCACGAGGCGGGCATTGCCCTCGGCGAGCTGGTAGGCGAGTCCCACGACCGCCACCTCGCCCGTCCGCACCTGCTCCGACAGGACCCGGGAACGGTCCATGAGCAGCTGCACGGTGTGCCTTATGTGCTCGTCGATGATGTCGGCGTCCTCGGTCAGACCGGCGGCGCGGGCGGCCAGGACGCTCGGCGTCACCCGCTCCACCACGTCCCGTACGAATCCGGCCGCCGGCAGCCCGTCCTCCACCGCGGTGCGGGCCGCCGCGACGGCACCGCACGAGTCGTGTCCCAGGACGACGACGAGGCGGCAGCCGAGCATGCTCGTGGCGTACTCGACACTGCCCAGGACCTCGGCCCCCAGGACGTGCCCGGCGGTCCTCACCACGAAGAGGTCGCCGAGCCCCTGGTCGAAGATGATCTCCGCCGCGAGCCGCGAGTCGGAGCACCCGAGGATGACCGCGAACGGCTCCTGCCCGGGGGCGAGCTGCGCGCGGCGGGCGGCGTCCTGGTTGGGGTGGTTCGGCCGGCCGGCGACGAAACGCCGGTTGCCGGCGAGCATCGCGTCGAGCGCGACCGAGGGAGAGGTGCGAGGCATGGCACCTACTCTAACGAGCCGCTCCCGACCGGACCCCGCCCGGCCCCGGGCGAGCGATCCGGCCCGGGCGCGTGATGCCGCTGCAAAGCCTGGCATGGGCACGTAGATTTTGCCCTCCCGTGGTTGCCGCCCCGACAGGCCCGTCAGAGGCTTGGTGACCATGCCCCCGGGGCAGCTGGTACTGCTGGTCACGGGGGGTGCGCAAGGGTGCCCTCCGCCCTGAGCGGGGAATGTACATGCACCTCGAGTTCCGTCACCTCCGTGTCCTGCTCACCGTCGCCGAGGCCGGCAGCATCCGCAGAGCCGCCGCGCGCCTCCAGCTCTCCCAGCCCGCCACGAGCGCTCAACTGAAGCGGATAGAGCAGGAACTGGGCGGCCCCCTCTTCACCCGCAGCGCCGACGGGGTGAAACCGAACGAGAACGGTCAGTACGTCCTGCGCTGCGCACGCGACCTCGTGGTCGGCTTCGACCGGCTGCGCGAGCACGCGCGATCGGCCGCCGAGACGGACCGGGGGACCACCGCGCCGCTGCGGGCGGGCGGCACCGCCGGCCCCCTGGTGTCGCTGCTCATATCCGCCCTTTTCGAACTCGTCCCGGAGAACCGGGTCACCATCGACGCGCGCCGTTCCGTGCACACCCTGGTGAAGGCGCTGAGCCAGTCGAAATGCGACATCGCGGTCTTCGGCGAGTTCCCGGGCTTCCCGCTCTCCGTCGGCGAGTCGGTCGCGACGCGCACGCTGCTGCGCGAACCGGTCTTCGTCCTGCTCGCCGAGGACCATCCGCTGGCGCGCCAGGAACGGGTCCTCCTGCGCGACCTCCACGGCGAGGAGTGGGTCATGCCGGAGGCCGACGAGAGCGGGGTGCACGCCTACCTCCACCTCACCTGCCAGTCGGCGGGGTTCACCCCGCGCATCGCGCACGTGACGCCGGACCTGTCCGTGGCGCAGCTCCTGGTCGCCGGGCGGCGCGCCGTCTGCGGGGTGTGGCCGAGCGCCGACGTGCCCGCCCAGGGCACCGTGCAGCGGCCGCTCGTGGACGTCCCGTTCCACCGGCGGCTGCAGCTGGCCTGGAACACGGAATCCGTCCCGCCCGAGCTCGCCGACGCGGTGGGCGGGCGCCTCCTCTCGGAGTACCTGTCGCTCGTACGGCAGCGGCCGCAGTACCTCGCCTGGTGGGAGGACGGCGGCGCCGAGTTCGCGCTCGGCGCGGACGGCTGACGGGTCCCGCAGGGCGGGTCCGAGGGCCGCGGCCCGGCGGCCGGGCGGGCCGCAGCACGGCACCCCCTATAGCTCCCCGGCTATATCCCATATGGGATCACGTCAGGAACATGTCACCTGGTGAACACTTCGCGTCAACGTCCAAGGACGTCGTCACCCCCCACGACGAGCGAAGGAACACCCCGTCATGTCCCGTCCTCTGCTGGCCCTCTCCACGATGGTCGCCGCCGCCGTCATCACCACGGGCACGCTCGCCGCACCGGCGTACTCGCAGCCCGACGCCGCCCAGCGCGTCACCTCCGTCCGCGACACGGCGATAGCCCGGGCCGAGGCCAACGTGACCCGCCACGCCGACACCTTCGGCTTCGGGGCCGGCCAGGCGCTCCGGGTCAAGGACGTCGTCATCGACGCCGACGGCACCCAGCACGTCCGCTTCGACCGGACCTACCGCGGCCTCCCCGTCGTCGGCGGCGACTTCGTCGTCCACCAGAAGGCCGACGGTTCGCTCAAGGGCTCCACCCACGCCAAGGCCCACAAGGTCGCGCTCGGCTCCGTCACCCCGGCGGTCGACGCCAAGGGCGCCTCGGCCGGCGCGCTGAACCGCTCGAACGGCCTCGTGCGCAGCGCCAGGTCCACCCCCGAGCTGGTCGTGTGGGCCGCCGACGGCACCCCCCGCCTCGCCTGGCGCACCACCGTCCAGGGCCTCGGCGACAAGGGCCAGCCGCACGGCGAGGTGTTCGTCACCGACGCCACCACCGGCGCCGCGATCGAGAACTACGACACCGAGCACGAGGCGACCGGCACCGGCCACTCCGAGTACACCGGTGACATCTCCCTCGACACCACCCTGCAGGCCAACGGCACCTTCGCCCTGATCGACCCGGTCCGCGGCCACATCACCAAGGACGCGCACAACGTCTCGTCCTCGTCCCTGAACAGTTCCTCCGGCACGCTGTTCACCGACGCCGACAACATCTGGGGCGACGGCCGCAAGTTCTCCACCGACCGCGCCACCGCCGCCGTCGACGCCCACGCCAACACGGCGAAGACCTTCGACTACTACAAGAGCACCTTCGGCCGCAACGGCATCAAGAACGACGGCCGCGGCGCCACCGTCTTCGTCCACGTCGGCACCAACTGGGACAACGCCCAGTGGTCGGACGCCTGCTTCTGCATGATGACCGGCGACGGCGACGGCACCACCGACCCCGAGCAGGTCGACCTCGACACCATGGGCCACGAGATGACCCACGGCGTCACCTCGGCCACCGCCAACCTGCGCTACAGCGGCGAGTCCGGCGGCCTGAACGAGGCCACCAGCGACATCCTCGGCACGATGGTCGAGTGGTACGCCAACAACCCGATCGACACCCCCGACTACCTCTTCAGCGACCAGTCCACCCCGCCGTGGCTGCGCCGCTTCGACAAGCCCTCCCTGGACGGCCGCTCCGCCGACTACTGGTCGAAGTCCGTCGGCCGGCTCGACGTGCACAACTCCTCGGGCGTCGGCAACCACTGGTTCTACCTCGCCAGCGAGGGCAGCGGCGCCAAGACCATCAACGGCGTCTCCTACAACAGCCCGACGTACAACGGCTCCACCGTCACCGGCATCGGCAACCAGAAGGCCTCCGCCATCTGGTACCGGGCGCTGACCGTCTACATGACCTCCACCACGGACTACAAGGGCGCCCGCACCGCGACCCTGAACGCGGCGAAGGACCTGTACGGCGCCACCAGCCCCGAGTACGCCACGGTGGCCGCGGCCTGGACCGGGGTCAACGTCCTCTGACGTATCCTCATATCGTTTGATCCGATGACCAGTTCGGGCCCCGTCGTCACGGCGGGGCCCGTCGGTCTCGTACTGCCGGGAATACCCGGATGGGCGACTGCGCCGCCGGGGCGGACGACGGCAAGATCAACCGCATGAGTTCATCCCTGACGCGCCGGGCGCTCGCCGCGGCCCTGCTCCTGACCTCGACGCTGGCCCCCGCCGTGGCCGTGGCCGCCCAGCCGGGCGGACACGACCACCGGCCGGTGCGGGCCGCGCAGGCCCGTCTGCTCGGCGAGAAGATCGTCCCCCACAAGCTCGACTTCCAGGGCACCACCGTCGGCGGCCTCTCCGGCGTCGACCGCGACCGCTGCACCGGCGAGTACGTGTTCATCAGCGACGACCGCTCGTACCTCCAGCCCGCCCGCTTCTACACCGCCGAGCTGGACGTCGACGCGAACGGCGTGCACGCCGTCGACTTCACCGGCACCCACCCCTTCCTCCAGCCGGACGGCTCGGTCTACCCCGCGCCGACGGTCGGCGACGGCAAGGCCGTCGACCCGGAGGAGATCCGCGTCGACCCGCGCTCCTGCGACTACTGGTGGGCGCAGGAGGGCGACCGGCCCAAGACCGTCGGCCCGCCGGTGATCCAGCCGTCCATCCAGTTCGCCGGCCCCACCGGCGCCTACCTCGGCCGGCTGCCGCTGCCGGCGAACTACGAGATCACGATGGAGGAGCGCGGACCGCGCCGGAACCAGGCGATCGAGGCGATCACCTTCGGCGACCGGGGCCGCGTGCTGACCAGCGCCGTCGAGGGTCCGCTGCTCCAGGACGGCCCGGAGCCCGACGTGGACCACGGCGCGCTCGTCCGCGTGACGAAGCAGACGCGCGACGGCAAGGTCCTCGGGCAGTTCGCGTACCCCGTCGAGAAGATCTTCGCCGTCAACGACCCGAACAGCCCCTGGGGCCCGGACACCGGCGTCCCGTCGATCCTCGCCTTCCCCGACGACCCGAACCGCTACCTCGTGCTCGAGCGCACCTGGGTCGCCGGCGCCGGCTACAAGATCCGCCTCTTCGACGCCACCACGCGTGGTGCGACCGACGTGCAGGCGATGGACTCCCTCGCGGGGCAGCCGGTCGTGGCGATGCGCAAGACGCTCGTCGCGGACTTCGACACCCTGGGCCTCTCCACCGTCGACAACACCGAAGGCATGACGTGGGGCCCGAGGCTGCCGTCGGGCGAGCGGTCGCTGATCCTGGTCAGTGACGACAACTTCGCCGAGGACGCGGTCACCCAGATCGTCGCCCTCGCCGTGCGCTGACCTCCGCCCGGGCGTCTCCAGGGCACAGGTGTCGAACGGTCCGTCCTCAGGGGCGGACCGTTCGTCGTGCGCCCCCGTGCGCGGGGGCCCGTCCCGTACTGTCGCCGAGGACGAGTTCAGGGCGCAGGAGCCTCGGCCGGAGATCGGCCGAGGCGGGGGCGTCGAGGGCGCCGAGCGCCACCTCGACCGCCTGCCGGGCCATGTCCCGCTTGGGCAGGACGACGGAGGTCAGCGGGGAACGGGACAACAGCCCCTCCGGGGTGTCGTCGTGCGCCACCACGGAGAGGTCCTCCGGCACCGAGAGGCCCAGGGTCCGCGCGGCCTCCACCGCGGCCGCCGCGAGCAGGTCGTGCGTCGCGAACAGCGCCGTCGTGCCGGGAGCCGCCCGCAGCGCCGCGGCCGCCGCCTCCAGGCCGCCCCGGAAGGTGGGCTCCGCGGCCAGGTGCACCGCGCTGTCGGGCAGCGCGATCCCGCCCTCCTCGAAGGCGCGCCGGAAGCCCGCCACGCGCACCCCGTGCGCGGGACTGGCCAGGACGGCCACCCGTTCGTGCCCGAGGTCGAGGAGGTGCCGGCCGGCCAGGTGCCCGCCGTGCTCGTAGTCGAGGGTGACGACCGGGAAGCCGTCGGGGAGCCCGTCGGGGAGCCCGGCCTCCCAGGCGCAGAGGACCACGGGGAAGCGGGCCCCCGCGAGCAGCGGCAGATGACCCGTCAGGCCCTGGTCCCCGGCGATCAGGAGGGCGTCCACCGAGCGGCTGGTGAGCCCCGCCAGGTGCCGGCGGGCGCGCTCCCCGTCGAGCCGGGTGGTGCAGAGCAGCAGGCGGTGACCGCGCTCCTCCAGGACGTCCTCGACGTGCTCGACGAGTTCGGCGTAGAAGGGGGCGCGGACGGTCGGCACGAACAGCCCGACGGTGCGGGTGCTGCCGGTGGCGAGGGAGCGCGCCACGAGGTTCGGCACGTAGCCGAGTTCGGCGATCGCGTCGCGGACCCGCGCCTCGGTGGCGGGGCGCACGGGCACCCGTCCGGTGACGACGTTGGAGACGGTCTGCTTGGTGACGCCGGCGCGCTCGGCCACGTCCCTCATGGTGACCACGGCGCCCCCGTCGTACCGGTCCGGATGGGCTCGCAACGTAACGCGGTCCCCACCCCCGGTCAAGGCGCCCGTGGGCCGTGGTTCCCCGTCGCCCGGGTCTTGTTTTACCGGTCAAAGAAGCCCTAGGGTCCGTGCCTGCGTCATCCGGCCGTACCTCCTGCACGCCAACCCGGCGTGCGCCCCCACGAGCTGAGGAGTACGTGTGAGATCTCCGCGCAGCAGAACGGTGAGCCTGCTCGCCGCGGCGGCCCTGGCCGTCACCGGCGGCAGCACCCTCGCGGCCCCGCCCGCGGCCTCGGCGGTCCCGCCGACGGCCGCGTACACCGTCACCGTCGGCACCAAGGGGTCCTGGACCCGCCCGGACGACACCCCCGCGAGCCCGTACATCGACAAGGACGGCACCTTCTACTACCAGCAGGCGCACGCGCTCTACGGAGCGAAGGACAGCCGGAGCTGGACCTTCTACACCGGACCGGACTTCGACACCGCCAACCGGTCCGGCACCCTCAGCGACGCGGTGAACCCGAACAACAAGGACGACCGCAACAACGACACCACCTGGCGCTGCGACAACAGCCCCACCGGCGTCGAATCCACCCAGGCCCCGGCCGGCAGCGGCTACGCGCACCGCAACTACTGCGACCTCACCGGCATGTGGGTCGACCCCGACACCGGCGACTGGTACGGGCTCGTCCACAACGAGTTCACCCCCCAGCCCTTCGGCGACGGCATCCACTACGACGGCATCGACTACGCGGTCTCCACGGACCAGGGGAGGACCTGGACCGTCAAGGACCACGTCATCACCTCGCGGTACAGCACCCGGCGCGGCGACGCCGCCGCCTTCCCGCAGCAGACCTACCACTACGGCACCGGCGACCCGCGCCTCTTCGTCGACACCGCCTCCGGCTACTTCTACGCCTTCTACGGCTCCCGGATCGTCAACAAGGGCGGCGGCTGGGCCGCGTTCTACGGCCACGTCGCCCGCGCCCCCCTCTCCGGGAAGATGGCGCCCGGTACCTGGAGGAAGTGGTACGACGGCACCTGGACCGAGCCCGGCGTCGGCGGCCGCGAGAGCACCATGGTCCCGGTCGGCGCGAGCAGCACGACGGGATACGTGCCGACGGCCAAGGAGTACGACCCGGCCAACGGCGGTTCCGTGAGCCAGCAGGTCGCCGCCGGCCTGACGCCCCCGACGTCACCGCTGTTCGTCATGGACATCACCTACAACGCCTACCTCGGCCTCTACCTCGGCGAGCCCCAGGCCGTCGACCAGAGCGGCAACGCCCCGCAGGAGATCTACGCCACCGACGACCTGACCACCCAGAAGTGGTTCCGGCTCGGCGACACCGGCAGCTACAGGACCGCCTCCTGGTACCGCTGGTTCCTCGACAGCGGCAACAGGACGGGCTCCGGCATCGTCGGCAAGGACTTCCGCGCCTACTGCTCCTTCGGCTGCTCCGGCGGAGCGAGCTCCGAGTACGTCAACCTGAGCGTCGGCACGAACGAGCCGGCCGCCCCGGTCGACTCCGGCGGGACCTACCGGATCTCCAGTGCCGGCGGCCGGGTCCTCGCCCAGGTCCCCGGCAGTCCGGCGACCACCTCCGTGCCCGCCGCCACCGGCTCGGGCCTCGACGCGTGGACCTTCACCGCCAAGGGCGACGGCTCCTACCGCATCGCCAACGCCTCCACCGGCAACCTGCTCGGCGTCGACGGCTCCGGCACCGCCACCCGGGCCTGGGGCACCAGGCCCACGGCCACCCCCGCCACCACGGGCCCGGGACAGGAGTGGTTCGTCATCCGCGGCGCCTCCGCCACGGACAACGGCCCCACCGGCACGTACAAGCTGGTCAACCGCTACAGCGGCCTCGTCGTCGGCCTCTCCGGCGACAGCGGCCGGCTCAGCGAGACCACCCCCGCCCGCAGCTGGAGCGACACCACCGGGAACGCCGTCGGCGGCGGCCGCACACCGGGGGAGCAGTCCCTGACGCTGACCGCGGTCTCGGCCTCCCTCAACGGCGTCCACACGCTCACCACCGGCGGCAAGGCGCTCGACAACCCGGGGAGCAGCGCCACCGACGGCACCCAGCTCATCACCTGGAACCCGAACGGCGGCGCCAACCAGAGCTGGACCCTCACCCAGCAGACCGACGGCACGTACGAGATCAGGAACCGCTCGTCCGGGAAGTGCGCCGACATCGAGAACGGCTCCCTCACCGCCGGCGCGAGGGTCATCCAGTGGACCTGCCACGGCGGCTCCAACCAGCGCTGGAACCTGGTCCGGCAGGCGGCCGGCGGCTACACCGTCACCTCGGCCCGCAGCGGCCTGTCGATGACCACGGCCTCCACGGCCGACGGGGCCACCGTCACCCAGCAGGCCGACACCGGCTCCGCCCTCCAGCGGTGGACGATCGCCTGATCCTTCGGCACGCGGGCCCCGGGCAGCCGCCCGGGGCCCGCTCCCGCCTCAGGACGGCATGTTCTGTTCGGCCCAGACCACCTTGCCGGTGACGGTGCGACAGGAACCCCATCTGCGGCACAGCATGTTGATGAGCTGGAGTCCCCGGCCGCCCTCGTCGCTGAGGTCCGCGTGCTGGATCTGCGGCAGGTCGGGGCCCGTGTCCGAGACCTCCACGACGAGCCGCTCCCCGCGCAGCAACCGCAGCTCGCCCGGGCCGTTCCCGTAGCGCAGCGCGTTGCCGACCAGCTCGGAGACGACGAGCTCGGAGACGTCGGCCAGCTCCTCGAGATCCCAAGCGGCGAGCTGGTCGGTGACGAGGCCACGGGCCACCGAGGCGGCCCGCCCGTCCTGCGGCAGCTGCCACACCCGCAGATCGCCGGCCGGGAGCGGGGCGTCCGCCGTCACCAGGAGCACCGCCTCGTCGAAGCGGGCGGCGGTGGCCGAAGCGCACTCCACGAGACCACCCTGCTCCAGTGCCTCGGGAGTGAGGCCGAGCGCCGCCGAACGCAGCCGGTCCAGCTGGGCGTCGACGTCCTCCTCCCGCGACTTCACCAGGCCGTCGGTGTACATGACCAGGTGGGCGCCGTCCGGGACGCGCAGCCGCAGCGGGTCGTACGGGATCACCCCCGCCCCCAGCGGCGCGCCGGTCGGCACCGGGACGTACGAGGCGCCGCCCTGACCGTCGAGGAGCAGGGGCGGCAGATGCCCGGCACTCGCCAGCGTGAAGCTGGAGTCGGCGGGGTCGTACACGGCGCACAGGCAGGTGGCGACCTGTTCGTCCTCCAGGTCGCGGGTGGCCAGGTCGAGCCGCGCCAGGATCCGCTCGGGGGCCGTGTCCAGGGTCATCAGGGTGCGGGCGACGGTCCGCAACCGCCCCATGGTGGCGGCGGCCGGCAGCCCGTGCCCCATCACGTCGCCCACCATGAGGGCCGTCCGCCCGCCCGGCAGCGCCATCACGTCGTACCAGTCGCCGCCCACGCCGTGGTGCGCGGCCGCGGGCGCGTACTCGGCGTGGACCAGCAGGCCCGGCGTCGCCGGAGTCACCCGCGGCAGCAGGCTGCGCTGCAACTGGACGACGTGCTCGCGCTCGCGCCCGTACAGCCGGGCGTTGTCGATGAAGACGGCCGCCCTGGAGGCGAGCTGCTCCGCCAGGGCCAGGTCGGTGGAGGAGAACGGCGGAGTTCCCGGGGCACGCACGAAGTCGGCGCTGCCGAGGAGCAGCCCACGGGCGATGAGGGGGACGGCCAGATAGCTGTGCACACCGGCGGCGCGCATCTTCTCCGCCGCGCTGACGGTCGGCGCGACGCGGATGAAGTCCTCGTCGCGCATGCGGCTCAGCAGGACCGGCTTGCGCTGCCGGAGGCAGTACCGGTGGAGCAGGGTCTCGTGCGGCTTCTCGGCGTGGACGAATGTCTCGCCCACCGGTGTGGGCTCCAGGGACGTGAGCTCCTCGATGGCGCAGAGCGCCGTGGCCCGCATGGCGGGGATGCCCGATTCCGTCCACCGGGAGCCCTCGTCGCCCCGCAGGACGCTCTCCAGGATGTCCACGGCCGCCCCGTCGGCGAAGCGGGGCACGGTGAACTCGGCGAGCTCCTGCGCGGTGCGCTCCAGGTCCAGGGTCGTGCCGATCCTGGTGGTGGCGGAATTCAGCCATGCGAGTCGGCTGCGCAGGGTGAACCTGTCCGGTGGCAGAACGCCCCTGCCCCGTCGGAAGCGGGCGTTCTCCCAGGTCGAGCGGCTTCCCGCCGGGTCCTGCCCGGCCGAGCCGCGGCCGGGCAGGCGCCGTCCGCCGCTGCCGCCGTTCACTCTTTCGGCCCCCAAGCAGGACTCGACGCCATTTCGTGCCCAGTGTGCACCGTAAACCTCATCGGTGCCTCCTGTTGTCAGGCACCTTCTCGATCGGGCCGGATCGGGCTTCATACCCCCACCCCGTATCATCGGCTGCGTCCGACCCGTAGGCGTCGTACCGAGGAAGGAGACCGACGTGGCCGTACGCCCGAAGACGGCGACCCGGCTGGGCCGGTGCCTGCTCTCCGTCGCGCTGCTCTTCGGCATCGTGCTCATGCACGCCCTCGGCCACCCCGGCGAGCACGCCACCACCGACAGCCGCGTCTCCCACGCCGACCACGTCATGGCGGCCGCACCGGCGGAGCACCGGGCCGCCGCTCCGACACCTCACTCGACGCGCCCCGCGCCCGCCCACGGCGCCGGAGCCGCCGCCGTCTGCCTCGCCGTGCTCGGCGTCGGCATCGGGGTGGCCCTCCTGACCCGCGCCCTCGGACGGCGCACGCCCGGTCGCGACCTGCCGCCGCCGACGGCGCGCCTTGCGTACGCGCTCCGCGCGATCCCGCCGCCCGCCCCGCCCGGCTCCCTCCTGACGCGCCTGTCCCTGTTGCGCATATAGGCGGGCTCGGCCGCTCCCCACCGCGAGCGGAAGACCGCCCCCCTGCAACGACCACGTCTTGAGGTTCCTCAGCCATGAACCGACCCACCCGTCGTACCGTCCTCGGCGCCGGCCTCGCCGTCGCCGGCACCGGCCTGCTGACCGCCTGCTCCGGCTCGATGAGCGGCACGGACCGTTCCACGCGCGGCACCGGCACCACGCCGGCCGCCGACTACGTCACCCCCGACAGCAAGGAGATCGGGGAGACCGAGGCACTGCGCAAGCCCGGCCCCGAGCGGAAGGTGAGGCTCACCGCCGTCGAGACCCCGCTCGACCTCGGTGGCGGGCGCACCGTCCGCACCTGGGCGTACGGGGACGAGCTCCCCGGCAAGGAGGTGCGGGTCACCGCCGGTGACACCCTCGCGCTGACCCTGGCCAACCACCTCCCCGAGGCCACGAGCGTCCACTGGCACGGACTCGCGCTGCGCAACGACATGGACGGCGTGCCCGGCCTGACCCAGCGTGACGTCAAGGCCGGCGGCTCCTTCGAGTACCGCTTCGCGGTCTCCCGTCCCGGCACGTACTGGTTCCATCCGCACTCCGGAGTCCAGCAGGACCGCGGCCTGTACGCGCCGCTGATCGTCGAGGACCCCAGGGAGCCGCTGGCGTACGACAAGGAGTGGGTGATCGTCCTCGACGACTGGGTCGACGGCGTCGACGGCTCCACTCCGGACGCGGTCCTCGCCGAGCTCGGCAAGGGCATGGGAGGCATGGACCACGGCGGCATGGACATGAGCGGATCCGGTGGTACGGAGGGCCATGACATGTCCCGCATGTCGATGACCACCCGGACGTCACCGTCCCCCCGGCCCTCCGGTCCCTCCCGCATGCTCATGGGCGCCGCCAGCGATCTCCTCGGCGGTGACGCGGGCGACGTCGGCTACCCGTACTACCTGGTCAACGGCCGTACCCCGCAGAACCCGCAGACCTTCACCGCCAGGCCCGGCGACCGGATCCGGCTCCGGATCATCAACGCCGGCGGCGACACCGCCTTCCGGGTCGCGCTCGGCGGGCACCGGCTGACCGTCACCCACACCGACGGCTTCCCGGTCGAGCACGCGCAGGCGGACGCGGTGCTGCTCGGGATGGGCGAGCGCGTCGACGCCCTCGTCACCGTCGGAAGCGGCGCCTTCCCGCTCACCGCGCTCGCCGAGGGCAAGGGCCGCACCGCTCTCGCCGTGCTGCGTACCGGCACAGGAGCCGCGCCCGGCTCCTCCGCGCGTCCGAAGGAGCTGGACGGCAAGGTCGTGCACGGCGGTCAGCTCAAGGCGGCGGAATCGGTGCGCCTGGAGCCGGGCAGGCCCGACCGCACCATCGAGTTCGACCTGACCGGCTCGATGATGAAGTACGACTGGGCCATCAACGGCAAGAAGTACGACCCCGCGCAGCGCTACCCCGTGCGCTCGGGCGAGCGCGTCCGCCTGGCGTTCGTGAACGACACGACGATGTGGCACCCCATGCACCTGCACGGGCACACCTACGCGCACGCGAACGGCGGGGCGCGCAAGGACACCTCGATCGTGCTGCCGGGGGAGCGGATCGAGGTCGACTTCGACGCCGACAACCCGGGCCTGTGGATGATCCACTGCCACAACGTCTACCACGCCGAGTCCGGGATGATGACCGTCCTCGGCTACCTGAAGCAGTAGGCCCCGGCCGGGACACCCCGCTCGGTGTCCCGGCCGTTTCCCGGACTACCGGATCTCGACGAGGAGGTCGCCGCCCTCCACCTGCTGGATCCTGGTGATGGCCAGGCGGGACACCCGGCCGCCCTTCGGGGCGGTGATCGAGGCCTCCATCTTCATCGCCTCGATCGTGGCCACCGTCGCGCCGGCCCCGACCTCGTCGCCCTCGGCGACGGCCAGCGTGACCACGCCGGCGAACGGCGCGGCGACATGGCCCGGGTCGGACCTGTCGGCCTTCTCGGTCACCGGGAGGTCCGCGGCCGCCGCGTCGTCGCGGACCTGGATCGGCCGCAGCTGGCCGTTCAGGGTGGACAGGACCGTGCGCATGCCGCGTTCGTCGGCCTCGCCGATGGCCTCCAGCTCGATGAGCAGCCGCACGCCGGGCCCGAAGTCGACGCTGTACTCCTTTCCGGGGCGCAGCCCGTAGAAGAAGTCCTTGCTGTCGAGCACGCTGGTGTCGCCGTACGCCTGCCGGTGTGCCTCGTACGCCTTCGTCGGGCCGGGGAAGAGCAGGCGGTTGAGGGTGGCGCGCCGGTCCTCGGCCAGGCCGGTGCGGTCCTCCGGGGTCAGCTCCGGCGTCGGCTTGGGGCCGGCGCGGCCTTCGAGGGCCTTGCTGCGGAACGGCTCGGGCCAGCCGCCGGGCGGGGTGCCCAGCTCCCCGTGGAGGAAGCCGACGACGGAGTCGGGGATGTCGTACCGGTTCGGTGCCGCCTCGAAGTCCTCGGGCGCCACCCCGGCGCCGACGAGGTGCAGAGCGAGGTCGCCCACCACCTTCGACGAGGGCGTGACCTTCACCAGACGGCCCAGCATCCGGTCCGCGGCGGCGTAGGTCGACTCGACGTCCTCGAAGCGGTCGCCCAGGCCGAGCGCGACGGCCTGGGTGCGCAGGTTGGAGAGCTGCCCGCCGGGGATCTCGTGGTGGTAGACGCGCCCGGTCGGCGAGTCCAGGCCCGCCTCGAAGGGGGCGTAGATCTTGCGGACGCTCTCCCAGTACGGCTCCAGGTCGCCGACCGCCTGGAGGTCGAGGCCGGTCGGCCGTTCGGAGTGGTCGGTGGCGGCGACGATCGCCGACAGCGAGGGCTGCGAGGTGGTGCCGGCCATGGAGGCCACCGCGCCGTCCACGGCGTCCGCGCCGGCCTGGATCGCCGCGAGGTACGTGGCGAGCTGGCCGCCCGCGGTGTCGTGGGTGTGGAGGTGCACCGGCAGCTCGAACTCGCGGCGCAGCGCGGAGACGAGCCGGGCCGCGGCGGGGGCGCGCAGCAGACCGGCCATGTCCTTGACCGCGAGGACGTGCGCACCGGCGGCGACGATCTTCTCGGCGAGCCGCAGGTAGTAGTCCAGGGTGTAGAGCTTCTCCGCCGGGTCGGAGAGGTCGGACGTGTAGCAGAGCGCGACCTCGGCGACCGCCGTGCCCGTCTCCCGTACGGCCTCGATGGCGGGCCGCATCTGGTCGACGTCGTTGAGCGCGTCGAAGATCCGGAAGATGTCGATGCCGGTGGCGGCGGCCTCCTGTACGAAGGCGTCGGTCACCTCCGTCGGGTACGGGGTGTACCCCACGGTGTTGCGGCCGCGCAGGAGCATCTGGAGGCAGATGTTCGGCACGGCCTCGCGCAGCGCGGCGAGGCGTTCCCAGGGGTCCTCGGCGAGGAAGCGCAGCGCGACGTCGTAGGTGGCGCCGCCCCAGCACTCCAGGGAGAGCAGCTGCGGCAGGGTGTGCGCCACCGCCGGGGCGACGGCGAGCAGGTCCTTCGTGCGGACCCGGGTGGCGAGGAGGGACTGGTGGGCGTCGCGGAAGGTGGTGTCGGTGACGCCGAGGGTCGGCGACTCGCGCAGGCTCCGTGCGAAGCCCTCCGGGCCGAGCGCGGTGAGGCGCTGCCTGGAGCCGGCCGGCGGCTCTCCGGCCGGCAGCCGGGGGAGCTTGGTCGCCGGGGAGATCAGCTCGGGGCGGGGGCCGTGCGGCTTGTTCACGGTGACGTCGGCCAGGTAGGTGAGCAGTTTCGTGCCCCGGTCGGCCGAGTGGCGGGCGGTGAGCAGGTGCGGTCGCTGCTCGATGAACGCCGTCGTGACCTGCCCGGCCTGGAAGTCCGGGTCGTCGAGCACGGCCTGCAGGAAGGGGATGTTCGTGGACACGCCCCGGATGCGGAACTCGGCCACCGCGCGTCGGGCCCGGTCGACGGCGGTTTTGAAGTCCCGTCCCCGGCAGGTCAGTTTGACCAGCATCGAGTCGAAGTGGGCGCTGACCTCCGTACCGGCGTGGGTGGTTCCGCCGTCGAGCCGGATGCCGGAGCCGCCCGGCGAGCGGTAGGCGCTGATCATGCCGGTGTCCGGGCGGAAGCCGTTGGCCGGGTCCTCGGTGGTGATCCGGCACTGCAGGGCGGCGCCGCGCAGGACGACGGACTCCTGGGAGAGCCCGAGGTCGGCGAGGGTCTCCCCGGCGGCGATGCGCAGCTGCGACTGCACCAGGTCGATGTCGGTGACCTCCTCGGTCACCGTGTGCTCGACCTGGATGCGCGGGTTCATCTCGATGAAGACGTGGTTGCCCTCGGGGTCGAGGAGGAACTCCACCGTGCCCGCGTTGCGGTAGCCGATCCGGCGGGCGAACTTCACCGCGTCGTCGCAGATCCGCTGCCGTACCGCCGGGTCGAGGTTCGGGGCGGGCGCGAGTTCGATCACCTTCTGGTGGCGGCGCTGGAGCGAGCAGTCCCGCTCGAACAGGTGGATGACGTCGCCCCGGCCGTCGGCGAGGATCTGCACCTCGATGTGGCGCGGGTCGACGACGGCCTTCTCCAGGAACACGGTGGCGTCGCCGAACGCGGACTCCGCCTCGCGGGCCGCCGCCTCGATGGACTCCCGCAGCGTCGCCGGGTCCTCGACCCGGCGCATGCCGCGGCCGCCCCCGCCCGCGACGGCCTTCACGAACACCGGGAAGCCGATGTCCTCGGCGGCCGCCACGAGTTCGTCCACATCGGTCGAGGGCGCCGAGGAGCCGAGCACGGGCACGCCCGCCTCGCGGGCGGCGGCCACCGCACGCGCCTTGTTGCCCGTCAGCTCCAGGGTCTGCGCGGACGGGCCCACGAACGTGATGCCCGCCTCCTCGCAGGCGCGCGCGAGGTCCGGGTTCTCGGAGAGGAACCCGTAGCCCGGGTAGACGGCGTCGGCACCGGCCAGGCGGGCCGCCCGGATGACCTCCTCCACCGACAGATAGGCCCGCACCGGATGGCCGGGTTCACCGATCTCGTAGGCCTCGTCGGCCTTCAGCCGGTGCAGTGAATTGCGGTCCTCGTGGGGGAAGACGGCGACCGTCCGCGCCCCCAGTTCATAGCCGGCGCGGAACGCGCGAATCGCGATCTCGCCGCGGTTGGCCACCAGCACCTTGCGGAACATCCCTGATCCCTTCACCGTGCCCGGCTCGTCGCGGCAACGCTACGGGCTGAGCCGCCGCCTGCTGAAGATCCGGCGCCCGTGACATGGATCATCGACCCTCGGCCGGCCGCTTCGACGGGATCCCCGGCCGCGGAAAGACCTTCGACTGCTTGACGCTGCCGAAGGCGAAGCTCGACTCGATCGACGCGATGCCCGGGATGGCGTGGATCCGGGTGCGGACGAAGGTCTCGTACGCCTCCAGGCTCTCGATGACGACCCTCAGCAGGTAGTCGCTGCTGCCCGCCATCAGATAGCAGTCCTGGATGTGGTCGATGAGGCCCACGTGGTGCTCGAACACGTTCACCGCCTCGGCCGTGTGGCGCTCCAGGCGGATCCGTACGAAGACGGTGATCGGCAGACCGAAGGCCACCTGGTCGACGGTGGCCGTGTAGCCGCCGATCAGCCCCGACTCCTCCAGGCGGCGCACCCGGCGCAGACAGGGGGACGGGGACAGCCTGATCCGGTCGGCGAGGTCCTGGTTCGAGAGGCGGCCGTCGCTCTGCAGCTCGTGGATGATCTGGAAGTCCACGGCGTCCATCGGTTCTCCTTGGCGGATCTTGGCAGATTCTGCCCCCACGCTATGTCTGGAGGGCAGAACTGGCAATCGCCTGCCCCGGCCCAGGCTCTACGGTTGCTTACCGGGGTGAAGCCGGACATCGGCTCCGCCCGAACGGCTTCGAGTGGGAGGTACGGCCGGTGGCCGCGACGCAATCGGTGGGGGCGGGAACGGGGGAGGGGCGCGAGACGCGCACTCCGCCCGCGGGGTACGAGGGGAAGCCCCGTGCCGGCCGGTTCGGCGGGCTCTCCCCGCAGGCCGTGGGCATGCTCGCGCTGCTGCTCACAGTGGCCATCTGGGCCGCCTTCGCGCTCAGCGCCCGTGCTCTGAGCAGCTCCACGCTGCTGCCCGCCGACGCGGCGCTGCTGCGCTTCGGCGTGCCGCTCGTGGTCCTGGCCCCCGCGCTGTGGCGGCGCAGGCGCCGGCTGGCCGCCGTCCGGTTCGCCCCCGCGGCCAAGATCATCTGCGGCGCCGGGGTCCCGTTCTTCCTCGCCGCCATGTACGGCGGCTCCCTGACCTCGGCCGCGTTCGTCGGGGCCATCGTGCCCGGCATGGTCCCGCTGTTCGTCTCCGCCCTCATGGTCGCCGGCGGCAAGAGCGCCCCGCGCGGCACCCAGGCGGCCGGCCTCGCCCTCATCGTGGCCGGCGTCGTGGCCCTGGTCTGGCGCTACACCGCGGCCCTCGACGCGGACGTCCTGCTCGGCACGGGCACGCTGCTCGTCGCCAGCGGCCTGTGGGCCCTCTACACCGTCGGCCTGCGGGAGGTGGACCTGGACCCGATCGGGTCCATCGGACTGCTCTGCCTGCCCTCCTTCGCCGTCATCGCGCTGCTGGTCCTGACCGGCGTCCTGCCCACCGGCATCGCCCACGCGGCCGGCGGCGACATCGCGCTCTTCCTCGTCGTCCAGGGCCTGGGCGTCGGCCTGTGCGCGGGCCTCATGTACGCGTTCGCCATCCGCCGCCTCGGCCCCGAGCGCAGCTCCGTCGTCGGCAGCCTCAGCCCGGTCGCCGTCGTCCTCCTCGCCATGCCCCTCCTCGACGAGAAGCCGACCCTGCCGGTCGTCATCGGCGTCCCCCTCATCACCCTCGGCGTCGCCCTCGCCAACCGACGCCCCCGAACCGTCGCGTCCGCCGACGGCTCCCCCGCCGGAGCCCCCGCCGACCGATCCGCCCGAACCAAGGTCTCCGCCGATGCTTGAGCTCCTCCCCGCCCCGCCCGCCGACCCGCTGTGGGACCTGACGGCCGAGTACGCCGCCGACCCGCGCCCCGAGCGCCTCAACCTCGTCCTCGGCGTCTACCGCGACCACACCGGCGTCACCCCCGTCATGGCGGCCGTCAAGGAGGCCGAGATGCGCCTGGCGGAACGCTCCGGCTCCAAGGAGTACCTCGGCCTGTCGGGCAACACCGCCTTCAACCGCGCCATGCTCACCACCGTCCTCGGCACCGAAGCCCTCACCGCACGGGCGACCGCCGTCCAGACCGTGGCCGGCACCGGCGCCCTGCGCCTCCTCGCCGACCTCGTACGGCAGACGCGCCCCGGCACGACGGTGTGGATCAGCGACCCCGCGTACGTCAACCACCGCCCCATCCTCGAAGGCGCGGGCCTCACCGTCCGCACGTTCCGCTGGCTCGACCCCGAGGGGATGCTGGACGACCTCCGCGCGGCGGGACCCGGCGACGTCGTGCTCCTCCAGGGCTGCTGCCACAACCCCACCGGAGCGGACCCCACCGCCGAGACCTGGGAGGAGCTCGCCGCGCTCGCCGCGACGAACGGCTGGGTCCCCTTCGTCGACCTCGCCTACCACGGCCTCGGCGACGGCCTCGAAGCGGACCTCGCCCCCACCCGGATGCTGGCCGAACGGCTCCCCGAGGTGCTGATCGCCGTCAGCTGCTCCAAGAACTTCGGCCTCTACAGCGACCGCACCGGCTGCGCCATCGTCCTCGGCTCCTCGGCCCGCGCGCTCCGGCACGTCGAGACCGCCCTCCAGAACGCCGCCCGCACCCTGTACTCCATGCCGCCCGACCACGGCGCCGCCGTCGTCGCCACCGTCCTGGAGGACGAGCGCCTCAGGGCCCTCTGGCTCGCCGAACTCGACGTCATGCGCCGGCGCATCACCGCCAACCGGACGGACCTCGTCGCCCACCTGGGCGCCCTCGGCCACGAGGAGCACGCGAGCGCCCTCGCCCGGCAGAAGGGCATGTTCTCGATGCTGCCCCTCACCCCCGAGGGCATGCGCCGGATGCGCCACCGGTCCGGCATCTACGGCACGACCGCGGGCCGCATCAACATCGCGGGCGTCCCCGCGTACCGGATCCCGTACCTGGCCGGAGGCATCGCCGACGCCCTCTGACGCCGGGCCGCCCTCAGACGCGCGGACCCGTCGGCAGGTAGTACGGGCGGTTGTGGGCGGCGACCGGCGGCGACTGGAAGGTCCAGGCGCCCGCGGCCGGTGTGCCGTCGGGCAGGAGGGCCTGGAGGTCGCGGCCCAGGTCGCCGTCCGGGGCGTGGACCGCGAGACGGGTGCGCCCGGAGTGCTCGGGGGCGGCCAGGTCGTACCAGCCGTACGGCTGGTGGACGTTCATCGGTCCGGCGAGCAGCCGGCCCTCGCGGTCGGTCCCGTAACCCGTGACCGGGGCGGAGTTGGCGGCGACGGAGGTCAGGCCGTCCAGCCTCGCCGTGAGGTCGAGCAGCGGGGCCTGCCCGCGCTCCAGGGCGTCGTCGGTCCCGACCTCGGCCGCCTTGCACCGTACGGTCCAGGTCGCGCCCTCGGGTCCGTTCAGCGACGGCAGGCCGACCTCGAACCATCCCGGGTACTTGGGTTCCGCGTAGAGCTCGCGCCCCGCCCTGATCGCGAACGGGTTGTCGCACACGACGTGGAGCCGGGCGATGCCGAGCAGCTTCGTCTGGTCCCAGCCCTGCGCGTACTGGGCGTAGGACAGCCGCGGCAGACGGTCCGCCTCGGCCGTCGGGAACGCGATGACGTTGAACTCGATCTCCTGGGTGACGCCGCCGCCGAACGCGTACTGCGCGAAGTACAGCTGGTAGTTGAGCGAGACCAGCGCCCGCCCGTCGTCGAACGCGGCCGCCGTCAGGTCCGGGTGGTGCTTGGCGAGCAGCCGGCGGACGGGACCCGGGTCCACCAGCCAGTCGACGCCGATCTGGTGCAGGGCCCCGTAGTGGAACGGCAGCCGGAAGGGCTCGGGCACGGGCGGCAGGGGCAGCGAGGTCACGCGGGGGCTCCTGGGGTGGTCGGGGCGGTCGTCGTGGCGGCCACGGGGGAGAGGGGGCGGTCGCGGGCCGTCAGATCGGCCTCGATGCGCTCGGCGCTGCGCAGCGCGAGCGCGGCCATCGTCAGCGTCGGGTTGGAGGTGGCCACCGAGGGCATGCTGCCGCAGCCGACCGCGTACAGACCGGGGTGGTCCCAGCAGCGCTGCCAGGCGTCCACCACGGACGTGTCCGGGGAGTCGCCCATGATGTGCGTTCCGGCGGCATGACCCGCCCCGCGATAGCCGTACGCGCGGCCGCGGTGCTCGAACCGGCCCGGCCAGGCCGCCGACGGCGCGTAGTCCGTGTGGTCCTCGGCGCCGAGCAGCGCGAAGACCTGGTCCGAGACGGCGCGGGCGGCGGCCATGCCCTCCTTGACGTGCTCGTCGAGGTCGTAGGTGACCAGCGGCCGGGGCAGGCCGAGCGCGTCACGCTCGGACGGGTGGAGGGTGACCCGGTTCGCGGGGTCCGCGCCCTGCTCCATCTCGAACTGCAGGGTGAACTGCCTGCGCACCCGGTCCGCGACGGCCTCCCTCAACTCCTTGCCGAGCAGGCCGCGTTCGCGGAGGAAGTGGTCCACGTCCGTCTCGACGGGGCCCTTCGCCCAGATCCAGCCCCAGGTCCCGAACTCGACCCGGAACGGCGCCCGCAGCCGGCGCGCCGGACCGGCCCGGAAGCCCTCGAAGCCGGAGACGGACCCGGGTCCCCGATACGACCAGGACCGCTCGCCCTCGGGCAGCAGACCCCAGGTCAGCAGCACCGGATGGTCCATCAGATTGCGGCCGACCTGGCCGCTGCGGCCGGCGAGCCCCGACAGGAGCAGCAGCCGGGCGTTCTCCACCGCGTGCGCGGCGAGGACGACGACATCGGCGTGCGCGACGGACACCTCGCCGCCGTACGAGCGGTACTCCACGCCCGTGGCGCGCCCCCGCCCGTCGACGAGGACGCGGCTCACCACCGACCGGTCCCGCAGCGTGACCGACGGGCTCCACCGCCCCTGCGTCTTCAGCGGCGTGTACTTCGCGTACGAGGGGCAGTGCGGGATGCAGGTCGCGTTGCCCACGCACCGGCTGTCCGGATCGGGCCGCCCGCCCCGCCCGCGCGGGACGAAGCCGCGGCCGCCGCCGTACCGGGGGTCCGGGACGCCGTTGCGGGCGTGCGGGGTGCCGACCACCCTCAGCTCGACCTCGCCCAGGGCGACGGGGTCCTTGACGCGCCGCCCGTCGAGACGGGCCGAGAGTAGGCGGTCCAGACGGGCGGCGGGCAGCGGGCGCATCGGGAAGACGTAGTCGTCGGGGAAGCGCAGACCGAGGTGCGCGCGCTGCTCGTCGGCGTCGGCGGCCACCCCCAGGTGCTCCTCGGCCGCCCGGTAGTGGGGTTCGAGGTCGTCGTAGCCGAGGGGCCACCGGCGGCCGTACCCGAAGGACTCGGTGTCGAAGTCCTCCGGCAGCATGCGGGGCGCGAGACCGGTCCAGACGTTGCCGGTGCCGCCGTTGACGCGGACGTATCCACTGGCGTACGGGAGCGGGCCGTCCTGCCGCAGATGCCCGGAAGCCCGGAAGCCGGGGGTCCCGTCGTCGGTACCGGCGAGGTCCGTCATCTCCGGCCAGGGGGCCGCCGGATGGGGCAGATAGGGGGAGCCCGGCAGCCTGGCGGACGCCCTGAGGTAGTCGGTGAGCGGGTCGGCCGCGGCCGCTTCGGGGGCGCCGGCGCCCGCCTCCAGGACGAGCACCCGTCGCCGTCCGCCCCGACCGAGCCGATGCGCGACGAGCGAGCCCGCGACACCGGCGCCGACGACGATCACGTCGTACCGCGTCACCGGCCGCCCACCTCGGCCCAACTCCCGTACCCTCCGGGGGCGGCGGCGGGAGCCGACAGACCGGCCGCCTTCCAGACCAGAGCCTCCGCGTACGCCCGCGAGGACACCAGCCTGGGCGGCGGGCCCGGCCAACTGCCCGTGTACCAGAGGTACGTCACCGCCCGGGCCGCCGCCTGCGACGCGTCGTCCACCGGCTCGGTCCCTTCGAGCAGCCGTCCGTACAGCTCCGTGCCGAGCTGCTCCACGGCCACCGCGCGGTACACCTCGACGAGCCCGGTGGCGATCAGGTCCACGTCGTCGAAGCCGGTCAGCCGCGCCGACAAGGCGGTGAACTGCTCTGTCTCGTCTGTGTGGGGCACGCGGGGATCGGTGCCCCACGGGTCGGCGGCCCATGCCCCGCGCCCCCGGAACGGCTTGATCGCGTCGCCGGGCGCTCCCTCGGGCGACTGGTACTGATCGCTCTGTCGTACGGGGAACGAGAGCGCGTTCGCGTCACCACCGGGCGACCAGCGGTGTGCCCGGCTCCTGGCGCCGCCAGGCCGCGTTGAGGCGGACGAGGCGGGTCGGGGCCGCGATGCCGCGCACGGTGGCGATCCTGCCGCCGGCGATGTCGAACGTCACGGCGCCGATGACCCGGTCGCCGAGGGTGAACAGGATCGCGGGAGCGCCGTTGACGCGCGCCGTGTGGACGGCGGGTGTGCCACCGGCGAGGCGCCGTTTCGCGGGACTGGGCCGGAACCCGCCCCGGGCGACGGCGGCGACGCGCTGGGGAGTGTCGAACCGCAGCAGCCTCTCGCTCGGCCCGGCGCCGTCGGAGACGGCGGTCACGTCGTCGGTGAGCAGCGCCACGAGCCGTTCGGTACGGCCCGACGAGGCGGCGTCGAAGAACTCCTCGACGAGCCTGCGGGCGGAGGCCGGATCGACCTCACCGCCGCGCCGTCGCGCGGCGGTGAGACGGCCCCGGGCCCGGTGGAGGTGCTGCTGGCTCGCGGACTCGGAGACGTCGAGGATCTCGGCGATCTCGGCGTGGCTGTACGAGAACGCCTCGCGCAGCAGGTAGACCGCCCGCTCCAGGGGCGACAGGCGCTCCATGAGCGTCAGCACGGCCAGGGAGACCGATTCGCGCTGCTCGAAGGTGTCTGCGGGGCCGAGCATCGGGTCGCCGTCGAGGAGCGGCTCGGGCAGCCAGGTTCCGGCGGCGCGCTCGCGGCGGGCCTGCGCCGAGCGGAGCCGGTCGATGCACAGATGGGTGACGACCTTCGTGAGCCAGGCCTCCGGCACCCGGATCCGCTGCCGGTCGGCGGCCTGCCAGTGCAGGAACGCGTCCTGCACGGTGTCCTCGGCGTCGGCGGCGGAGCCGAGCATCCGGTACGCCAGGGAGGCCAGCCGGTTCCGGCTGGCCTCGAACCGGCCGGTGTCGAAGCCGTCGATGGTGATGCCGTCCACGGTGATGTCCTCGGCCGGCTACGCGACGGCCTTCCGGGCGGACGGCTCCGTCTTCGGAGAGGACCCCTCCGCCGCGGCGGTGACGCGGAGGCCGCGCTTGGGCAGGCCGAAGGTCGGGTGCGAGGTGGTCCACAGCGACATCCAGAGGATGCCCGCCTTGACCCGGGCCGCCGTCCGGCCGCCCAGGTACTTCGGCTTCGCCCGCCCCTCGCCGTCGACCAGCTGCAGGATCCCGTCCCGCCGGCCGAGGCTGATGTGGTTGCCCACGTACTCCAGCTTGGTGTTCCCGGCCTTGCGGCCGGTCAGGCGGCCCACCGCCGAGTTCGTGGCCTGCATGCCGGTGTAGCCGGCCGAGGCGCAGGACATCGGCAGGGGCAGGCCGTTGTCGCCGAGGGCGTACGCGCTGTCGCCGACGGCGTACACGTCCGGGTGCGAGACCGACCGCATGGTGCGGTCGACGACGATCCGACCGTCCCCGGTGACGTCGAGCCCGCCCGTGGCCGCGAGGGGGCTGACCGCGAACCCGGCCGTCCACACGGTCGCGTCGGACGCCAGGGCGGTGCCGTCGGCGCACAGCACCCGCGCCGCCTCGACGGACTCGACCGTGGCGTGTTCCAGGACGGTGATGCCCAGACGGGCGCAGGCCCGGCGCAGGTGGTCACGGGCCCCGGCGGAGAGTCGGGCGGCCAGCTCGCCGCGGGCGACCAGCGTCACGGAGAGACCGGGCCGGGACTCGGCGATCTCGGTGGCGGTCTCGATGCCGGTCAGCCCGTCGCCGACGACCAGCACGCTGCCGCCCTCGCTCAGGCTGTCCAGGCGCTCGCGCAGGCGCAGCGCCGCGGGGCGGCTGCTGACGTCGAAGGCGTGCTCGGCCGCGCCGGGGACGCGCTGGTCGTCGCCGTGGCTGCCGAGCGCGTAGAAGAGGGTGTCGTACGGGAGCTCGCAGCCGCCGTCGGCGTCGGCCACGGTGACGACCCGGCGGTCGGGGTCGACGGCGGTGACACGGGCCAGGCGCAGCCGCACGGCCGTACCCGCGAAGACGTCGGTGAGCCGCGGTGCCGCGATCTCCTGGCCGGCCGCGACCTGGTGCAGCCGCAGCCGCTCGACGAACTCCGGCACGGCGTTGACCACGGTGATCTCGGTGTCCGCCGGGGACAGCCGTCGGGCGAGGTTCCCTGCCACGTAGCTCCCGGCGTAGCCGGCGCCGAGGACGACGATGCGGTGCTTCATGGGGTGCTCCTGTCGGTTCGCTTGCCTTCGGTGGATTGACCGGGGCGGCGCCCCGATTCCTGACAGGAGCGGAATGTGACCTGCGTCACATATCCGTGTGGGGGAGTCGGACCGTGACGCGGAGACCGCCGTCGGGGCGGGGGACGAGGTCGAGGGTTCCGTCGTGGGCGCGGACGATGCTGTGCACGAGGGCGAGGCCCAGGCCGACGCCGGCGTGCTCCTCGGTGCGCGCCCGTTCCGTACCGCGCTGGAAGGGTTCGGTGAGGGTCGGCACCAGTTCCGGCGGGACCGGACGGCCCGTGTTCTCGACCCGTACGAGGCTCGTGCCGCCCCGCGTCCCGGTGTGGACCGTCGCCGTGCCGCCGGCGGGGAGGTTGTGCACGACGGCGTTCTGGACGAGGTTCGTCACCATCCGCAGCAGAAGCTCCGAGGAGCCGCTGGTCCGTGCCGCCTCCCCGGTGACGTCGAGCGTGATCCCGCGCTGCTCGGCGAGGGGCAGCAGGGTCTCGGCGGCCTCCTCGGCGACGAGGGACAGGTCCACGCTCTCGCGGCGGAAGGTCCCCCGGTCGCTGCGGCTGAGCAGCAGAAGGGCCTCCGTGAGGTCGATCGCGCGCGTGTTGACGGTCTTGAGGCGCGCCAGGAGCTCCTCCCGGTCCCGCGTCGGATCCCTGCGGGCGACGTCGAGCAGCGTCTGCGAGACGGCCAGGGGGGTGCGCAGCTCATGGGAGGCGTTCGCCGCGAACCGCTGCTGCTCGGCGACGTGCGACTCGAGCCGTTCCAGCATGGAGTCGAACGCGTCGGCGAGCTCGCGGAACTCGTCCCGGCGGCCGTCCAGGCGGATCCGGTGGGACAGCGATCCGTTCCCGGCCGTCCGGGCCGCGGCCGTGATCCGGGTGAGCGGCGCGAGCATCCGGCCCGCGAGGAACCATCCCCCGACCAGGCCGAACACGAGCAGGAAGGCCATCGCCACGGCCGCGGCGGGGCCGAAGGTGCGCACCAGGAGGTAGCGGTTGGGCGAGATCCCCAGCAGCCCCTGCGTGTTGTCGGGTACGTAGCGCAGCAGGAAGCCCCACACCACGGCCAGCAGGAGCGCTCCCGCGACGGCGAGGAACCCGGCATAGCTGAGCGTGAGTCGCAGGCGGACGCTGAGCCCCGGGCGTCTAGGCATCCGTGGGCCCGCCTGCGTCGATGCGGTAGCCGACGCCCGGCACCGTGGCGATGACCCATGGTTCGCCGAGCCGTTTGCGCAGGGCGGAGACGGTGATGCGGACGGCGTTGGTGAAGGGGTCGGCGTGCTCGTCCCAGGCCCGTTCGAGCAGCTCCTCGGCGCTGACGACCCCGCCCTCGGCGGCGACGAGGACGTCGAGCACGGCGAACTGCTTACGGGTGAGCGCGACGTAGCGTCCGTCGCGGAAGACCTCCCGGCGGAACGGGTCGAGGCGCAGGCCCGCGATCTCGCGGACCGGCGGCCGGGCGTACGCGCGCCGGCGGTCGAGCGCCCGCAGCCGCAGCACGAGCTCCCTCAGTTCGAACGGCTTGGTGAGGTAGTCGTCGGCACCGAGCGCGAAACCGGAGGCCTTGTCGTCGATGCGGTCGGCGGCGGTGAGCATGAGGATCGGGATGCCGCTGCCGGAGGCGACGATGCGCCGGGCGACCTCGTCGCCGGAGGGGCCGGGGATGTCGCGGTCGAGGACCGCGAGGTCGTAGGAGTGGATGCCGAGCAGCTCCAGGGCGGAGTCGCCGTCGCCGGCGACGTCGGCGGCGATCGCCTCCAGCCGGAGACCGTCCCGCACGGCTTCGGCCAGGTAGGGCTCGTCCTCCACGATCAGTACGCGCATGGCTGAAGCCTAGGCAACCCGACATGTCGCCGACGTATGCGGAGGTGCGGGCGCATCGGCCGTGCGGCTCAGGCCGTCCGTGCCGGCGCCGCCGGGCGGGGCCGGTCAGACGGTGCCACCGCCGCCCCGGTGCGCCACCAGCGGCGTGTGGCCAGCGCGGCGAGCAGCGCGCCGGTGGCGTTGACCAGGACGTCGTCCACGGAGGACACCCGGTCGAGCCGTAGGACGTACTGCGCGGTCTCGACCAGGACCGAGCAGCCCGCCCCGAGCGCCAGGATCCGCGGTACGGACGCCACGGCCGCGAACCGCATCGGCGCGAAGGCCCCGAGTGCGGCGAAGACCAGCAGGTTCCCGGCGATCCCGAGCGGACCCATCGCGACCAGGTCCCGCAGCGGTACGAGGCTCACCCGGCCGGGGACGGTGCCGGCGCCGGCGCCCGGCATCAGCGTCAGCCACAGGAAGGGCACCGTCCCGTGCGCCAGGCCCACCTCGGCCAGCGACCTCCGCCACGCCGCCCCGGCACCGGCGGCCCGCCGCCGGCGGGCCAGGGCCCACACCACCAGGGCGGACAGCGGGAGCGCGGCCAGGGCGAGGAGCACGACCCCGTTGAACGTGTCGAGGCAGCCGTGCCACCGCCCGGCCAGGCACCTCGGAGCGGACATCATGAGCGGCCGCCTCAGGACGAACAGGGCGCTCGCCAGGCCGAGGACCGTGAGGGCGAGGAGCACGATCCGGCGGGGTGGCACGGACAGGGGCGTGTCGTGGTTCATGCCGCCATGGAAGACGGAAGGCCGTCGCGGCGGCGTATGCGCTTTTCGATACACCCGCGATATACGAAACTCCGCAATCGGATGATGAGAATTCGACAGGTGCCTACACCGTTCGGACCGGTGAATGCAAGGGCGCGGTCATTTCGGGCGAATATGCCCTACCGGTCCCTGCCGCACCGTCAAATGTCCTAATTCTGAAGTCGGTTGACACCGCTCTCCGCGTTTGGTTAGAAACCCACCCGCTGGGCACCCGTGTGCCCATTTCGCTTATGCGCGTGTGGGCGCGAACGAAAGGAATGGCGTGAAAGTGAGATTCGGGCGGGCTCTTGCCTGCCTCGTGGTTTCGGCGGTCACCGCCTCGATGATGCCGGGCGTGGCATTCGCCGCGCCGGCGTCGGACGGCGGTGACGAAGGCGTATTCGACACGTTCAAGGGCTGGTTCTCCGACGAGGACGACGCCGGCGACGCCCGGGCGCCGCAGGTCTCGACCGGCGGTACCCCCGTGCTCCCGACCAGGGAGACGCTGCCGAAGGGCAAGGCGGCACCGAAGCCGAAGCGCGTCGCGGAGCTCAAGGACCGCCGTACCGCGAACGCGCGGTACTGGAAGCTGTCCGACGGCCGGGTGCAGGCCGAGGTGTCGGCCGTACCGACCGCGTACCGCGCCGGGAAGTCCTGGCAGGACATCGATCCGACGGTCCGTGCGACGGCCGGCGGCGGCTTCGCCTTCGGCAACACGACGAACGCGGCGCGCAGCTGGTTCGGTTCGGACGCGCACCGGCTGCTCAGGTTCGAGGCCGGGAACGGGCACGCGGTGACGCTCGGCCTGGAGGGCGCGGGCAGGCTGGCGCCCACGGCCCAGGGCAGCACCGTGACCTACAAGGACGCGGTGGCCGGCGCCGACCTGTCGTACGAGGTCGGCCCCGGCCGGGTCAAGGAGAACATCGTCCTGGACGAACGGCCCGCCGGGCCGGTCTCGTTCACCTTCACCCTCGACGCCGGCGGCCTGACGCCGAAGGCCGGCAAGGACGGCTCGGTCGCCTTCTACGGCGAGGCCGCGCAGCCGGTCCTGGTGATCCCGGCCGCGTTCATGACGGACGCGAGGAAGGACGCCTCCTCGCCGTACGGGGCCGCCTACAGCACGTCCGTCGAGCAGAAGCTCACGCGGGCGGGCAAGGGCTGGAAGCTGACGGTCACGCCGGACGCGAAGTGGCTGGCCGCCCCCGAGCGGACGTATCCGGTCACGGTCGATCCGACGATCTCGATCGCGCCGACGCCGACGACCGCCCAGGACGTGATGATCTCGTCGGACGGCCCGACGACGAACTACGACGACAACTGGCGCCTGTCCGTCGGCAACACCAGCACCGGCGCCTCGCGCGCCCTGGTCAGGTTCCCGCTGGGCGGCATCCCCGCGGGCACCACGGTGGACTCCGCCGACCTGCGGCTCTACTACGACCAGACGCACACCACGGGTGACACCGAGGTGCAGCTGGAGGCCCACCGCGCCACCCAGTCCTGGACCGAGTCCACGGCGACCTGGAACAGCGCCAACGCGATCACCGGCGAGCTGTCCGGCACCGCCGTCGTCGTCGACGACGGCGACACCGGCCGCACCGCGGCCGTCGGCGCCTGGCCCGCCTCCGGGAACACGGCGTACACGCAGTACGCGGTGAACCAGGACTACCTGTACAACAAGGACTCGGTCGCGGGCGACACGTACACCTGGCAGCCCAGCCTCCCCGAGGACGGCACCTACCAGGTCGAGACGCACTACATACCCGCGTCGGACCGGGCCGCCAACGCCCCCTACACCGTCACGTACGACGGTGGCAGCAAGACGTACACCGTCAACCAGCAGGCCGGCACGGCCGGCGTGTGGAAGACGCTCGGCTCCCACCCGTTCAAGGCGGGCACCCTCGGCAAGATCGTCCTCGGTGACGGTCCCGCGTCGGCGACCACCTCCGTGATCGCGGACGCCGTCCGGTTCACCAAGGGCGGCGTGGTCACCAAGAAGGCCGGCGAGCTCAACGCCTGGCACTCCTTCCCGGTGACGAAGACCGTCCAGTCCTGGGTCGACGGCACGAACGCCAACAACGGCTTCGTCATCAAGGCCGGCGACGAGAGCGCCACCGGCCCCAAGGGCGGCCCGCGCTACGAGGGCAGCGAGTTCGCCTACGCGGGCGAGACCGCCAACTACCCGCGTCTCGTCGTGACCTTCGGCCGCCAGGGCGTCGACCTCGCCGCCCCGTCCGTCATCCACGACACGGGCGCGGAGCTGAACTGGTCGGCGTACCAGGACAAGGACCCGGTCGCCACCGGCGACGACATCGTCGAGTACCAGGTCCACCGCTCCGTCTTCCAGACCTTCACGCCGTCCGCCTCGACCCTCGTCTCGCCGGTCCCGGCGGGCACGACGGCGTTCACCGACACCACGGCCGTCCCCACCAAGGCCGACGACGCGGACCCGTTCGGGCGCGCGTACTACTACATGGTCGCGGTGAAGACGAAGGACGGGCA
The DNA here is from genome assembly GCF_014203895.1 of Streptomyces nymphaeiformis. Classification (GTDB taxonomy): domain Bacteria; phylum Actinomycetota; class Actinomycetes; order Streptomycetales; family Streptomycetaceae; genus Streptomyces; species Streptomyces nymphaeiformis. The sequence goes on from NZ_JACHJY010000002.1 coordinate 432,444, forward strand.
GGTCGTCCCCGCCCCGACACAGCTCGTACGGCTGCCGAAGGCCGGCCGGACGACGAAGATCCTGGAGGCGTCCCAGGACACCACCCTGTCCTCGGCGCAGCCCACCGCCCCGCACGACACCCTCGACGACGGCGGCCCGCAGACCTGGCTGTCGGTCGGCAACAACTCGGCGACGTACGGCAAGACCCGTGCCCTGCTGAAGTTCCCCGCGCTGGGCATCCCCACGACCGCCCGCGTCCTCGAAGCGGACGTGCGCCTGTGGAGCACGCAGACCACCACGGACGCCGCGGGCGCGGTCTACGAAATCCGGCCGCTCACCCGTGACTTCGACGAGGCCGCCACCTGGACCAAGGCGACCGCCGGCACGGACTGGACCAGCCAGGGCGGCGACTCCGGCGCCTCGGTGGCCGACAACGGGGCCATCAGCAACGACCCGGCCCGCCACGAGTGGAACGTCACCTCGCTCGCCCAGTCCTGGGTGACCACCCCCGCCTCCCAGCAGGGCGTCATGGTCAGGACGGCCGACGAGACCGCCTCGCAGGAGCGGACGCTGTTCCTCTCCTCCGAGGGCGCCGAGCAGCGACTCCGCCCGAGGATCGTCCTCACGTACATCGACTCCACCACCGAGTCGACGTACTACGCGCCGCAGACCCCGGCCCGGATGACCCCGAACACCACCTACACGGTGGACTTCACCCTCACCAACACCACCGCCGCCACCTGGACGGCCGCCGACCAGGTCCTCACCTACCGGTGGACGCTGCCCGAGGGCACGGACGTCACCAACGGCGGCAACCAGATCAGGACCGCCCTGCCCCGGGACGTCGCGCCCGGCGACTCGGTGACGCTCCAGGCGCAGGTGAGCACCCCGATCAACTCGGACTCGGGCAACAAGCGCACCGACTACGCGCTGACCTGGGACGTCTACAACAAGACGGCCGGGACCTGGGCGTCCGCGACGGCGGGCATCCCCGGCCTCCAGCAGAACGTGGCCGTCGAGGACCCGACCTCCAACACGCTCGGCCTGGAGAAGTTCTACTTCTTCGCCGGCAAGAACACCGGCGCCGGCTCGACCGTCATGAACAACGCGGCGTCCGGCAACACCGTCTGGAACTACAACGCGTTCTCCAACCCGGGCCGAGGCCTCAACACCTTCGTCCGGTTCTCCTACAACTCCCTGGACACCTCGGACACCGTGCTCGGTGCCGGCTGGTCCGGCCAGGCCGCCGGGCCGATCCGCCTCGGCGCCCCGCTGGAGTTCCACCCCAAGCCGAACCCGACCGAGATCCGCCTCCCGGACGGCGACGGAACGACCCACGTCTTCCGGAAGCAGCCGGACGGCTCGTGGAAGGCCCCGGCCGGCGTCCACTTCAAGGTCACGCCGAAGCCGGGTCTCGACTGCACCCCGGAGAAGGACCCGATCACGGACGCCTGGACGCTCACGCGCCCGGACGGCACCCGGTTCGTGTTCGGCTGCGACGGCTACATGACGTCGGTCGTCGACAAGAACGGCAACACGCAGACCTACACGTACGAGGAACGCAAGTCCAACAACAAGCCCACCAAGTTCCTCGCCTACATCACCGACCCGGTCGGCCGGCAGACGCTGACCGTCACCTACTACGGCAAGGCCGACGGCGCCGGACCCAAGGTCCTCGACCACGTCAAGTCGATGACCGACATCTCGGGGCGCAAGCTCACGTTCGAGTACTCGGACAAGGGCCTGCTCACCAAGCTGACCGACGGCACGGGCTCGTCCCAGCCCAAGGTCTTCGCCTTCGAGTACGACGCCACCCAGGGCAACAAGAACGTCAAGCTGGTCAAGGTCACCGACCCGCGCGGCAACGCCACCCAGCTCACGTACAACTTCCCGCAGACCGGCGACGACCCGAAGTACCACTGGTGGACCAAGGCGATCACCGACCGCCGGCAGGGCACCACCTCCTTCACGTACGCCCCTGACGCCGCGAACGCCAAGTTCACCGCCACCAGGGTCACCGACGCCGAGAACCGGGCCACGGACTACGTGACGGACGACTTCGGCCGTCCGGTGCAGACCACCAACGCCAAGTCGCAGGTCAGCAAGCTGTCCTGGGACGCCGACAACAACGTCGTCTACCTGGAAGAGGCCAACGGCGCCAAGACGGTGTCGTGCTACGACCAGCGGACCGGCTACCCGCTGTGGAAGCGGGACGCCGAGAGCAACAAGAACGGCATCCCGGCGCAGAGCGACTGCGCGCCCGGCGTCTTCCCGGCCGACGCGCAGAAGTTCCAGTACCAGACGCGTCTGGACGGCTTCGCCACCGACCTCTTCCGCAAGACCTCCCCGGGCGGCCGCACCTGGGAGTTCGGCTACGACTCCTTCGGCAACCTGACGAAGGTCACCGACCCCAAGGGCGTCGCGACCGCCACGGCGGACGACTACACCACCGTCCACCAGTACGACGCCTACGGCCAGCCGACGAAGACGGTCGACGCCAACGGCAACCCGACCACCTTCACCGAGTTCGGTCCCACCGGATACCCGGCGAAGACCACCGACGCGCTGCAGCACACCACGTCGGTCGTCTACGACGTGCGCGGTCTGGTCACCGAGATCACCGACGCGCTGGGCAAGAAGACCACGCAGACGTACGACGCGTACGGACGTCCGCTGGTCAGCACCGTGCCGAAGAACCAGGCGGCGGGCGAGCTGATCACCACGCCGGCTCCCGTCTACGACGCCAACGACAACGTCACGCTGGTCACGGCGCCGCACGGCGCGGAATCCACCGCGGTGTACGACGCGAACGACCAGATCACCTCGGCGACGGCCCCGAAGGACTCGCCGACGGCCCCCGAGCGCAGGACGGCCTACACCTACGACAGGACCGGCCACCTGCGGACGACGACCGAGCCGAAGGGCACCGCGACCACCGCGGACCCCAACGACTTCGTCACCACCAACACCTACGACGAGATCTACCAGCTGAGCTCCGTGGTCAACGCCGCGGGCCACAAGATCTCCTACGAGTACGACAACGTCGGCAACCCCGTCACGGTCGTCGACCCGCGGCGGAACGCGACCCCGGACACGACCGACTACGCCAGCAAGACGGCGTACGACCTCGACCACCGGGCCGTCTCCACCACCGACGCGCTCGGCAAGACCTCGTCCCGCACCTACGACAAGGACGGGCTCGTCGTCGCGTCGAAGGACGCCGAGGGCAACGAGACCCTGGTCGGCTACGACGAGCGGGGCAAGCAGGTCCAGGTCAAGGTCCCGCACACGGGGACCGCGCCGAACATCACGTACCGCACGACCACGTACGAGTACGACCAGGTCGGCAACGCCGTCAAGGTCACCACCCCGCGCGGCAACGACACGGCGAACCCCGACGACTTCGCCGCGCGCACCGAGTACGACAAGCTGAACCGTCCGGTCAAGCAGTTCCAGCCGTACGACCCGGCGGACCCGCGCTACAACAAGTCGGACGTCTACACCCAGACGTTCTACGACGAGGTGGGCCGGGTCTCCAGGACCTCGGCGCCGGCGTCGCAGGGCCAGACGGTCCGCAACGACACCACGTACACCTACTTCGACAACGGGTGGGCGAAGTCGTCGACCGACGCCTGGGACATCACCACCTCCTACGGCTACAACGACGTCGGCCAGCAGACGTCGAGGACGCTGACCTCGGCGGGCGGTTCCTCCAGCCGCACCATGGGCTGGACGTACTACCCGAACGGCACGCTCAGGACCAAGACCGACGACGGCGTCCCGGTCGGCAGCGCCGTGCCGCTCGTCGACAACTCCGACACCCAGAACACCGTTTCCACGGGAACCTGGACCAAGGGGAGCGCGACCGGGCAGCAGGGCTACGACCACCAGGTCCACGCCGCCGGCGCCGGGACCGACGCGTTCACCTGGACGCTGAACATCCCCAAGGACGGCACGTACACCGCGTACGTCAAGTACCCGCAGGTCTCCGGGGCCGCGACGACCGCCAAGTACACGGTCACGCACTCCGCCGGAACCACGGACAAGACGATCAGCCAGGCCACCGGCGCCGGTGCCTGGATCAGCCTCGGCTCGTTCACGTTCACCCAGGGCAACACGGGCAAGCTCCAGCTGTTCCAGAACAGCGGCGGCGCGGTCGTGGCCGACGGCGTGAAGCTGGTGCGCGACAACTCCGGTGACACCGACACCGAGAAGCACACCTTCACCTACGCGTACGACGTCAACGGCAACATGGAGTCGATCGCCGACACCTCGTCGGGCACCCGGGTCGACGCCTACCGGATGGCCTACACGGATCTGAACCAGGTCCGCCAGGTCACCGAGTCGCTGGCCGGCCAGGAGAAGAAGACCACCTCCTACACGTACGACATCAACGGCCGCCCGGACACCGCCACCCACCCCGACCAGTACTCCAAGTACACGTACGACCTCCGGGAGAAGGTCAAGACGATCTCCGTGGGCGACACCGCCACGGACCCGTCGCCGAACGTCACCTCGTTCACGTACACCGACCGCGGCCTGGCCCTCCGGGAGACCAAGCCCAACGGCAACACCGTCGACAACACGTACTACCTCGACGGCGCGGTCAAGTCCCAGACGGAGAACAAGCCGAACGGCACCCTGGTCTCCTCGCACACCTACGCCTACGACGCCAACGGCAACAAGGCGCAGGACGTGGCGAAGAAGATGAACGCCGACAACCACGCGGCGTACCTCGAATCGACCACGGACTTCACCTACGACCCGGTCGAGCGCCTCGCCAAGTCGGTCAAGACCGGCAACGGCGCGAACACCGAGACCTTCGTCCACGACGACAACGCCAACGTCATCAGCCAGTCGGACAAGGCGTCCTCCGCGACGTACACGTACGACCGCAACCGGCTGCTCAGCTCCTCGACCTCCGGCGTCACGTCCTCCTTCACCTACGACCCCTTCGGCCGACAGGAGTCCGTCACCAGCGGCGGCCAGGTCGTGTCCCGCAGCGTCTACGACGGCTTCGACCACGTGGTCGAGTCGCAGCAGCGCGACGGATCCGGCGCGATGAAGTCGACGACCTACGCCTTCGACCCGCTGGACCGCACGGTCTCCAAGACGGCCGAGGGCAAGACCACCACGTTCAACTACCTCGGTCTGTCCAACGAGGTGCTGAACGAGGAGGTCGCCGGAAAGCTGACCAAGTCCTACGAGTACAGCCCGTGGGGCCAGCGGCTCTCCCAGGTCACGCACAACAGTGACGGCACCACCGAGGACGCGTACTACGGCTACAACAGCCACACCGACGTCGAGACGCTGACCGACAAGAACGGCGACACCAAGGCCACCTACGGCTACACCGCCTACGGCAGCGAGGACAAGAGCGAGTTCACCGGCATCGACAAGCCCGACGCCGGGGACCCGACGAAGGAGGAGTACAACCACTACCGCTTCAACGCCAAGCGGTGGGACGCCCAGTCCGGCACCTACGACATGGGCTTCCGGGACTACGCGCCGGGTCTGAACCGCTTCACCACGCGGGACATGTACAACGGCGCCCTCGCCGACATGGGCCTCGGCACCGACGCCTTCACCGGCAACCGCTACGCCTTCACCGGCGGCAACCCGATCAGCAACGTCGAGATCGACGGCCACTTCGCCTTCGCGCTCGCCGCCATCCCGATCCTCGCGGTCGCCGTGGCCGTGGTCGCCGCGGTGGTCATCGTGGCGGCCGTGGTCGCCGTGGTCGAGGAGGCCGCCGACCGCATCGAGGAGGCCATCGACGAGGCGGCGGAGGAGGACGACGAGCCGGCGCCCTCGCCCAAGCCCGACCCCGAGCCCAAGCCGAAGCCCCGCGGCACCGACGACGACGATGACGACAGCAAGTGCGGCTGGGTCAAGCACGGAGACGTCGACAAGGCCAACGGCAACCGCGCCACGGGTGTGACGTCCTGCCTCAACAAGTCCTACCTGGAGACGCACAAGGGCACCAAGACGGACGTCTCCAAGGTCGCGCCTCCCGGCTACCGGTGGGCCCAGCGCACGGCCGGCTTCCTCGGGGCGCACCCGGTGGAACAGAACATCAACGCCTGCCACCTCCTCGGCAAGCAGCTGAGCGGCTCGGGCACCGACCTGAACAACCTGGCGACGTGCTCGCGCGGCGCCAACGACTGGCAGACCGGCTCCCAGCAGGGCTCCAACAACATGAAGAACTACGAGAACCAGGTCGCCGAGGCGGTCGCGGCCGGACAGGACGTCCTGTACTCGGTGACACCCACCTACAGCGGCCGGAGAACCGTTCCGCTCGGTTTCAAGATCACCGCGTACGGTACGAACCCGGACGGGTCCGCGGGCATCAGGATCGACACCTTCGTGTCGAACACCCTGGCAGGCCGGAACCTCGGCATGTTCAACGATCCGAACACCGGTCGGCAGGTCCCGACCGGATCGATGGAATGAGAGGAGAGAGAGTGAGTCAGGTGGCCGAATGGGAGGCGCTCCGGCGCCTCGTGCCGCCGCCGGACGAAGGCGGCGCGGCAATCGACTGGGACCGCATGAGCACCTCGTGGGGCCGTGGGTTCCCCGCCGACTACCGGCAGTTCATCGGGGCCTACGGCCCGGGCTCGATCCAGGCCTACCTGGTGATCCAGCGGCCCGAGCACAAGGGCGCCGAACCGGCGTCCCCGTTCGGGGGCATGCTCCTGGAGACGGTCAACGCGGAGGACGCCTGGGCGCGGGACAAGAAGTCCCCCGAGCTCGACGGCGCGGACCCCGTGCTGATCACCTGGGGGGTCACCGGCAGCTCGGACCTGCTGTGCTGGGACGCGTCCGGCGACGACCCCGACGCGTGGCCGATCCTGGTGCGCAACCGGGACGACGACCTGTGGCGGCGCTACGACTGCGGCATGGTCGAGTTCCTCGTGCGCGTCCTGCGCGGGGAGTTCGACGAGTGCCCGCTCGGCGACCTCGCCCTGTGGGGCAGGCCCTCGGCGCTCTTCCTCGGCGACGACGAGCAGCGGCGCCTCTGGTCGCAGGGCATCGACCCCTGGGAGGGGAAGCGCTAGGACGGCACGCCTGAGCGCTGATCAGTGAGTCCGGTACCGGGCGCCGATGCCATCGGCGCCCGGTACCGCTGTGAGCGGGGAGACCCGGGACCCGCTACTGCTGCTCCTGCTGCGCTTCCCGGGCCTGGTCGGCGATGTCCTCGAGGACGGCCTTCGGGTCGGCGGACGGCGCGACGGCCTTGCCGATGTTCCGCTTGATGGTGTCGCTGACCTTCAGCCAGGACGGTTCGTTGACCGGGTAGAGCTGGGCACTGTTCAGCGCGGTGAAGAACTGCTCGGTGCTGTGGTCGTCCGCGGCCGAGCCCTCGGAGGCCTCGGAGGCGGACACCGTCGACGGCAGCAGGTGGTAGCGCCCGGCGAACTCGCTGAGGTTCTTGTCCTGGTAGACGAAGTCCAGGAACGAGCCGACCAGTTCACGGTTGCCGTCGTGCCGGAAGGCCATCATCCAGTCGGCGACGCCCGCCGCCGGCGGCTTCTTCCCCTCGCCCAGCGTGTCCGACACCGGCATGCTGAGCGTGCCGACCTTCATGCCCCGCGCCCTCGCCTCGTGGAGGAGCGACGGATAGCCGTTGACCATGCCGACGTCACCGCGCAGGAACGCGGCGAAGGCGTCCTGCCGGTTGAGCCGCGCCGGCGGAACCGGGCCGGTCAGACCCGGCGCGACCAGGTTCTCCTTGATCCAGCGGAAGGTCTGCGTGTTCTGCTCGGAGGCGATGCTGTAGCCGCCACTGACGTCGGTGTACCCGCCGCCGTTGCTCAGCTCCCAGATCAGTGCCTCGGCGTGTGCCTCCTCGGGACCGAGCGGCAGGGCGTACGGGTAGCGCACCCCCACCTTCTTCAGCTCCTCCGCCGCCTTCTTCAGGTCCGACCAGGTCTTCGGGGGCTTCGCGCCGGCCTTGTCGAACAGGTCCTCGTTGTAGAAGAGCAGCCGGCTGCTGGCCACGAAGGGCAGGCCGAAGAGCGTGTTGTCGACCGACCCCGCCGCCACGAGCGGCCGCAGGAAGTTCGCCTCCGCCCTGATCGACAGCAGTTCGTCGGCGGAGTAGAGGCGGCCCTGCGCGGCGAAGTCGGAGTACGCGCCCATCAGGGCGACGTCCGGGGCGTCGTCCTCCTGGACCATGCGCGTCACCTCGCGGTCGACGTCGGCCCACGGGTACAGCGTCACCTCCACCTTCTTGCCGGGGTGGGCGGCCGTGAAGGCGGCGGTCAGCTTGTCCCAGTACGCCTTGGAACTGGTCGCCGGGCTGTCGCCGTACTCGGGGGCCACCAGACGCAGCGTGGACCCGTCGCTCCCGGACGAGCCGCAGGCGGTGGCGAGGGAACCCAGGAGGCCGAAAGCGGCCACGGAGGCGGTCATGCCGAAGAGTCTCGGTCGCACGGGTCATTCCTCTTGCTCTTTTGGACAGTGCGTCCGGAATTCTCTCCTGGCCAGAGGCCATATTTCGCCCCCTACTCGACGGTTATGCCATTGCTCCAATCCCAGGCATTCCCCTTGGTGTTTTCCGATATGGCGGTGCCGATATGGCCATGCCGATGATGACGCGCGTAGAACCCGGATCCGCCGGCTGCCGCCCGGTGCGTCCTGTGGCGGCCGGGACCGCTGCCGACCGCCGCCACCGCCTGGCACCGCGCTCGTGGAGGCCGGAGGCCGGCCGCCCGGTCCCGGCCGGGCGTTCGGGGAGGGTGCGTGGAGGTTCGCCTCCCGTGACGATCATTCACCAGGGGTTCGTGGTACGACTGTTGAGGCCGGTCGAATCGACCGGCGGGAGGAGACTCCACGGACGGGGGAACACAACGTGGCTGTCACGGTGCCGGACTGGGCGGACACCCTTCTCGACCTGATAGGTGTGGCCTGGCCGAACGTCGACGAGGACGCGTACCGCGAGATGGCGGACGCGCTGCGGGAGTTCGCGGACGACCTGGAGGACGACGGCCAGCTCGCGAACAACCATTTCGAGCGGCTGCTGTCCTCGGGCGAGGGCGAGGCGATCGACGCCCTCGACGAGCACTGGCAGAAGGTCAAGGGCAAGCACTTCAAGGACATCGCCGGTGCGGCCCGGACGATCGCGGGCGGTCTGGACCTGGCGGCCGGTGCGGTCGAGGGGATGAAGCTGGCGGCCCTGGTGCAGCTGGGCTATCTGGCCTCCGAGGCGGGCATCGCGATCTCGCTGATCCCGGTGACGTTCGGTCTGTCGTCGTTGATCGGCGCGGGGGCGATGCGGGCCACGCAGGAGGTGGTCAAGCGGCTGATCAAGGAGTGTGTGGAGGAGGCCGTCGGGTACGTCGTGTCGGCGCTGACCGAGCCGGCGGTGGCGGCCCTGGAGGGCATGGCGGCGGACCTGGTCGTGCAGCTGGGCGCGATGGCGATCGGGCTGCAGGACGGGGTGGACCTCGACCAGACCAAGAAGGCCGGTACGGACGGGTTCAAGGACGGAGTGCAGTCCGGCAAGGAGGCCATGAACCTGGCCTCGGCCGGGAGCGGTTCGAAAGGCCCGGGCAGCGGTCTGAAGAACCTGCACATCGAGCACGACGAGCACGACCACGCCTCGACCCAGCTCAACACCGTGAGCGTGCGGATCCACGGGAAGACGACGGGCAAACTCACGAAGGCGAAGACGGCGCACGGCCGCACCCGGGGGCGTGACTCGATCGCGGACGCGATCGACCCGGTCGCGGACAAGGCGATGGAGGCTTTGACCAAGGCGGCGAAGTCGATGGGCGACCACGTCGGCCAGACGCTGCCGAAGGTCGTCAAGCAGATCTCGGTCGACCACAAGAACACCGACGACGACCTCCGGGACCGCTTCGCCCGCCAGCGCAAGGGCGACCACGACAACGACCACGGCGGCAAGGGGAACGGATCGCCGCGCAAGGACCACGACGACGTACGGACGAGGCCCAACTCGGTCAGCGACGCCAAGGACGACCCGCGCGCCAACGGCGTCTCCCTCGACAAGACGGTCTGCAAGAACGACCCCGTCGACGTCGCCACCGGCAAGATGCTGCTGCCCCAGACGGACCTCACCCTGCCCGGCGTCCTGCCGCTCGTCCTGCGCCGCACCCACGTCTCCACCTACCGCTACGGCCAGTGGTTCGGCCGCAGTTGGGCCTCGACCCTCGACGAGCGGATCGAGGTCGACGCCTCGGGCGGCGGCGCGATCTGGGCCCGCGAGGACGGAGCGGTCCTGATCTACCCCCGGCTGCCCCGCCCCGGCGACGACCGGGTCATGCCCCTGGAGGGCGACCGCCTGCCGCTCGCGCACGGCGGCGTGTCCGGCGACGAGACCTCGTACGAGATCCACGATCCGCACAGCGGCCAGGTCCGCGTCTACACCGGCAGCCCCTACCGCAGCTCCACCGCCTACTGGCTGTCCGCGATCGAGGACCGCAACGGCAACCGCATCGCCTTCTCGCGCCGCTCCGACGGCGCGCCGACCGCCGTCTCGCACTCGGGCGGCTACGTCCTCCAGATAGCGGCCGACGCCTCGCGCGTCACCGGCCTCGCCGTCCGCGGGCCCGGGGAACCGGCCGCGGTCGTGGGCTACGCCTACTCCCCGTCGGGCGACCTCACCCGGCTGACCGGCCCCGAAGGCCCCGCCGGGCCGGCCATGACCTTCTCGTACGACGGCGACAGCAGGATCACGTCGTGGACCGACCGCAACGACACCACGTTCCGGTACGTCTACGACGCCGAGGGCCGGGTCTCCGGCACCGTCGGCCCCGACGGCATCCTCTCCTCGCGGTTCGCCTACGACGTCCACCCCGACACCGGCCACCGCGTCACGCGGTACACCGACTCCACGGGCGCCACCACCACCCTCGTCCTCGACGACCGGCTCCAGGTCGTCGCCGAGACCGACCCCCTCGGCCACACCACCCGCCTCACCTGGGACCCGTACGACCGCCCCCTCACCCGCACCGACCCCCTCGGCCACACCACCGAACTCACCTGGGACGAGGCGGGGAACCTCGTCGAGGTCCGGCTGCCCGACGGGAGCACCGCGACCGCCCGCTACGACGAACGGAACCTGCCGCTGGAGGTCGTCGCGGCCGACGGCACGCCGTGGCGGCAGACCTTCGACGAGCTCGGCAACTGCACCTCCACCGAAGGCCCCGACGGCGCGGTCACCCGCTTCACCCACGACGCCACGGGCGCCGTCGCCTCCGTCAGCGACCCGCTCGGCGCCACCCTCCGCATCCGCTCCGACCGCGCCGGCCTCCCGCTGGAGATCACCGGAACCGACGGCGGGGTGGCCACCGTGGAGCGCGACCACCGCGGCCGGCCCCTCGTGATCACCGACCCGGCCGGCGGGCGCGAGGAGTTCTCCTGGGACCACGACGACCGCCTGCGGCACCGCGTCGCCGCCGACGGCACGCGGGAGTCCTGGAGCTGGGACGCGGAGGGCAACTGCCTGGCGTACACCGACGCCGCCGGCGGCGTCTGGACCACCGAGTACGGCCCCTTCGACAAGCCCGTCGCCCGCCTCGCGCCCGACGGCGCCCGCCACGAACTGCGCTACGACACCGAACTGCGGCTGCTGCGGGTGACCAACCCGCTCGGCCAGGACTGGCACTACCGCTACGACGCGGCCGGACGCCTGGAGGCGGAGACCGACTTCGACGGCCGGGACCTCTCGTACGGCTACGACGCCGCGAACCGGCTGACCAGCCGCACCACGGCCCTCGGCCGGACCGTCGCCTACACCTGGGACGCCATGGACCGCCTGACGGCGCGGAACGCCGACGGCGCCGTGACCCACTACGCCTACGACCGCTCCGGCGCCCTCGTCGAGGCGCGCACCGCCACCTCCACGCTCACCGTCGAACGGGACGCGCTCGGCCGGCCCCTCGCCGAGACCGTCGACGGACGCACCCTCCGGCACGCCTACGACACGGCCGGACGCCGCGTCATGCGCATCACGCCGACCGGCGCGATCAGCCGGCTCCTGTACGACGCGGCGGGAGACCGGGTCGCCCTCGTCACCGGCGGCCACGCGCTCACCTTCACCCACGACCCCCTCGGCCGCGAACTCACCCGCAGCTGGGGCGCCCCCGGGTCGGCCACCACGCTCACCACCGACTGGGACCGGATCGGCCGTCCCGTCGGCCAGACGCTGACGGCGCCCGGTTCACCGGACCCGGTGCGCGCCCGCGACTACGCCTACCGCGCCGACGGCTACCCCGTCACCCTGGGCGAGACCACGGGAAACCGCACGCGCCGGGACAAGCGCATCACCCTCGACCCGGTGGGCAGGCCGCTGTCCGTCGAGGCACCCGACTGGGTCGAGCGGTACGCGTACGACGCGGCCGGCAACCAGACCTCGGCCGAATGGCCCGAGGCCGCAGGCCACACCGAGGCCCGCGGCCCGCGCGCATACGAGGGCGCCCACCTGGTCTCCGCAGGCGCCGTCCACTACGAGCACGACGCCGCCGGCCGGGTCGTCCTGCGCCGCCGCACCCGCCTCTCCCGCAAGCCCGACGCATGGCGGTACGCCTACGACGCCGAGGACCGCCTGGTCTCCTGCACCACGCCCGACGGCACCCTGTGGACCTACGCCTACGACCCGCTCGGCCGCCGCAGCGCCAAGCACCGGATGGCGGCCGACGGCACCACGGTCGTCGAGACGATCCGCTTCACCTGGGACGGCCCCCTCCTCGTCGAGCAGTACGACGAGACCGCCGGCACCATCCTCACCTGGGAGTACGAGGGCCACCGGCCCCTCGTCCAGTACGAGCGCAGGCCGCTGGACGACGACGAGGTCGACGCGCGCTTCTTCGCCGTCGTCACCGACCTGGTCGGCACCCCCACCGAACTGGTCTCCGCGGAAGGGGACACGGCCTGGCGCAGCCGGTCCACCACCTGGGGCACCACGGGATGGAACACGGCCGCCACCGCCTACATCCCGCTGCGCTTCCCCGGGCAGTACGCCGACCCCGAGACCGGCCTCCATTCCAGCTACTTCCGGCACTACGACCCCGACACCGCACGCTTCACGAGCCCCGACCCGCTCGGCCTCGCCCCGGCGCCCAACCCCTCGACGTACGTGGTCAATCCGTGGGTGTGGACCGACCCCCTCGGCCTGGCGCCCAAGCGGTGCCAGATGGACGCCTACGACTGGGACGGCTCGATCCGGTACGGACGCCTCGACCACCTGGGCAGGCCCACCGGCGTCTATGCCTGCCTGCGGCCCGAGATCATCGACGCGAAGAAGGGCACGGAGGCCGGAAAGCTCAAGCCGCCGGGCTGGCGCGGCGACGGCACCGCCTTCAACGAGGCCCGCGGCCACCTCCTCGCCGACCGGCTCGGCGGCGCGGGCAAGGGGCGCCTGGCCTGGCACAACCTCGTCACCCAGACCCAGACCCCGACCAACTCGCCCGACCAGCGCGACCAGGTGGAGCAGGTCATCTTCGACCAGGTGACGAAGAACAAGGAGGTCGTGCAGTACCACATCAAGCCGATCTACGCGGGCTCCAACCCGATCCCGATCCGGCTGGAGTTCACGGCCTTCGGCAACAAGGGCTTCTCGTTCACCCACAGCATCGAGAATCCGGCCGCGGGCGTCCGGACCGCCGTACCGGGCCTATAGCATCGCAACCGAACCGCCCCTGGAGGATCCGCGCATGACCCGCACCACGCCCCCGCGCCCCGTCGACGTCGAAGCGGTGTTCCCCGCGCTCGCCCGGCACCGGCGGACGACCACGCGACTGCACCCCCGGCAGGGCACGGCGAAGCCGGAGGAGAGCTCGGTGGCGGGGCCGCTCCTCTGGCCCGCCGACGAGCCGTGGCCGGTGTGCACCGCCGTACACCCCAAGGGCACGGGACACCTGCTGACCGACGTACGGCTCCGCCGGCGCATCCAGGACGAGGCCCGGGGGCGGGAGTTCACCGTCGAGGAGCGGCGGCTCCTCGACGGGATGGCGAGGGGAACGCACGTCCCCGAGCTCCGCGACGAGGACCCGCTGCCGCTGCTCGCCGTCGCCCAGCTCCACACCCGGGACGTCCCGGACCTCGTCGGGCCCGAGGGGCACGACCTGCTCCAGGTCTTCTGGTGCCCCTTCGAGGCCCACGGCCCCGAGCGGACCATCGACGTCCGGCTGCGCTGGCGCCGCTCGGCCGACGTCGGCGCGGTGCTCGCCCCGCAGCCCGAACCGCCGGTCGCGGGGCGCGAGGAGTGCGTCCCCACCTCCTGCGTCGTCCACCCGGAACAGGTCGTCGAGCACGAGTACCTCGGGCTGCTCGGGGAGGAGCTCCAGGAGGAGATCGCCGAGTGGGAGGAGGGCCTCCTCGACGAGGACGAGGACGACGCGTACGACTCCTCCTCGCCCGCGAGCTACGCGACGTACGAGGAGTACGAGGCCGCCATGGCCGCCGCCCGCGCGCAGGAGCCCGAAGAGATCGACTACATGAGCGACCTCTCGATCGCCCCCGGCTGGAAGGTCGGAGGCTTCGCCTCCTGGCACCTGACCGACCCCAGGCCCGTGGACTGCGCCACGTGCGGGACGCCGATGCCGCCGCTGCTCACCGTCGCCAGGGTGGAGTGCGACGGCGCCTCGCGCAGCTGGCTGCCGGTCGAGGACCGCGACGCGGCGGACGACCCGCGGGTCATCGACCCGGTCGGCGTCTACCTGGGCCGCGGTCTCATGCGCGTCCACACCTGCCCGGCCGACCCGGACCACCCGCACCGGCTCAGCTTCCAGTGACCCCCTCGCGGCCGACTTTTCCTGCGGATTGCCTGCATGACGATGTCTTGCCGCAGTCTTGGCGGCGCTTTGGCGGGTGGCGTCAGCCCCCGCACTAGCGTTCGCTGCATGGCGACGAACCCCCCACGCACCAGCCAGGTCCAGGTCCTGCCGTACCGCAGACCCACCCGCGGTCGCGACTACTGGATCCTCGACGACGTCCTGCCCGACCCCGACGCCGTACGTGTCCGCATGCTCGAACGGGACGACTGGGTCGAGGGCTACCCCCACAAGCCCGAGCCGTGGCCGGGCCTGCGCACGATGCCCGGCCTCGAACCGGCCGAACTCGCCCATGTGGAGAAGCTGGTACGGAAGACCGTCGGGGTGCAGAAGCTCTGGACCGTGGACCCCGTCGGCGGCGGCACCTTCAACCACAACTGCGTCCAGGTCGTCGGCGAGGGCGAGTGCGAACCGCGCCCGCACACCGACTCCCGGAGCCTGTGCCGGTACGCGGCGGTGCTGTACCTGAGCCCGGACCTGCCCAAGGACTGCGGCACCAGCTTCTACCGCCAGAACCTGCCGGGCGGTGTCCTCGGCGGCAACCAGGTGCTCGCCCCGCACAACAACCTGGTCGACGCGCTCGGCACCCGCTTCGTGCCGGCGGACTCCTTCACCGAGGACCTGCGCGTCCCGCCCCGCTACAACCGCCTGCTGCTGTACTCGGCCAACCTCATCCACACCGCGACCGCGTACGCGGGCACCACCCTGGAGGACAAGCGGATGACGGCCGTCTTCTTCTGGATGGCCTAGGAGCCGCCCTGTTCGATCTGCTGGATGAGCCGCTTGAGCTGGGTGACCTCGTCCTTGAGGGCGCGATCGCCGGAGGGGGTGAGGGAGAGCCAGGTGCGGGCGCGCTTGCCCTCGTAGCCCTTCTCGATGTCGATCAGTCCGGCCTTCTCCAGGACGGACAGGTGCTGGCTGAGGTTTCCGGCCGTGAGGCCGAGCGCCGTGCGCAGGAAGCCGAACTCGACGCGGCGCGCCTGGTGGGCGACGGTGAGGATGCCGAGGCGGACGCGCTGGTGGACGACGTCGTCCAGACCGGTGACGGGGTGCGGTTCGGGCTGATCGGTCATGCCGCGCTGCGCCGTCCGGTCGGCTCGGCCAGGCGGAAGCCGAGGGCGCCGAGCAGGAGGAGCACGCCGGGGACGGCGAAGTGGGGCAGGGAGGCCCAGGCCGAGGTGGCGGGGATCCCCGCCCAGCCGGTCGGCAGCGGGACCAGTTCGACGGCCAGGTAGGCGACGGCGAGCAGCAGCAGGGCGCGGCTGCGCTCCACCCGGGCGAGGACGAGGAGCGGCAGCCCGACGGCCGTGGCGTTCCCGGCGAGCCGTTCGAGGAACAGCGTGACACCGGAGCCGGGGTCGAGGTGCAGGCCCCAGAGGTCGACCTGCTCGCCGGGGCCCGGGATCCCGTGGCGCAGGGTCCAGAGGGCGGTGGCGCTCGACAGCGCGACCAGGGCGATGCCGGTCAGGACGTACGGGCGGACGGGTGTGCCGACGCCACGGGAACGGGAGCGGCGGACGTAGAAGTACGCCGTCGCGGTGTAGGCCAGGGCGAGCCCGACGGGCCAGTAGACCGGCGAGCCCTGGCTGACCAGGGTGCAGCTGCCGCCCGTCGGGCAGGGGACGGTCTCGACCTCGGTGGTGAAGCGGCCGACGAGGATCCCGCCCAGGGTGAGCAGCCCCATCAGCAGGAGCGGGAACCAGGTGCCGCGCTGCGCGGCACGGACCTTGCGGGTGAGGTCGCCGAGGCCGGCGAGGACGTCGCGGGGCGTGCCGGGTGAGGGCATCGATGCGTCTGTCATGCCGTCAGCTTTGCATCACAAACCAGTTGTGACAAGAGAGTCGAGTCCGTCGCCTGTCGCCTGCACGCCTTGCATGAATGGCACGTTGTGCCACTTGTCTTCGGTGGGGTGCCCTCCAGCCATTCCGCGTTCATGCGAGGTTCGCCCCGGCCGCCCAGTCTCACGGCCATGAACAAGGCCACTCTGTCCGCGACCGCCGTCGCCTCCGCCCTCGCCCTCTCCGTGCCGCTCGCGCCGGCCGCCACCGCCGCCGCGTGGGACCAGCCGCGGAACCCCGAACAGCACCACTCCGGCCGGGCCGTTCCGTTCACCGAGGCCACCGTCACGGCCGAGGCCGACGGCTCCTTCACCCTCGCCTGGAAGGCGGAGGGCGTCACGCGCGTCGAGATCCGCGCCAACGGCAGGGTCGTCGCACGGGGCGCCGCCACGGGCCGCGCGGTGGTCACCGGCCTGCCCGCCGCCGACCGCCAGTGGTTCTGGTTCGAGGCCGACCGCGGCCAGGGCCTGCGACTCGCCGACCGGCTCGTCAAGCTCTCCGGCACGGTCAACCTCCGCGACGCCGGCGGCTACCGCACCGAGAACGGCCAGTGGGTCAGGATGGGCGAGGTCTACCGCTCCGACGCCCTGAACCACCTGACCGACGAGGACCAGGCCAAGCTCCGGCGCCTGCGCGTCAAGACCGTCTTCGACCTGCGCATGGAGGACGAGCGCGCCAAGGACCCCGACAAGGTCCCCGCCGGCGCCGACTACGTCGTCGCGGACGTCTTCGCCGGCTCGGGCGCCTTCCCGAGCATGCCGAGGACCCCCGCCGAGGCGGAGCGGATGATGATCGACGCGGAGAAGGCCATGGTCAGCGGCGACGGTGGCAAGAAGGCGTACGGCCAGGTGCTCGACGCGATGGGCGAGGACGACGAGCGTTCCGTGCTCTTCCACTGCACGGCGGGCAAGGACCGCACCGGATGGTCCAACGCGGCCCTGCTGACCGCCCTCGGCGTGCCGAGGGAGACCGTCATGGCCGACTACCTCGCCAGCAACACGTACCGCAAGGCCGCCAACGACGCCCTCCTCGGCCACCTGCCGCCGCAGCAGGCCGCCGTCTACAAGCCGCTCCTCGACGTCCGCGCCGAGTACCTCAACTCCGGCTACGACGAGGTCGAGGCGACGTACGGCTCCTTCGACCGCTACCTCAAGGACGCCCTCGGCATCGACCACCGCGAGCTGAAGCGGCTGAAGAAGGCCCTCCTCGTCGGCTGAGCCCGGTCGGCGGGGGAGCGACGCGGGGACGGGCGAGCCCCGGGGCGGTGTTCGAACCGACCTCCGCGACGAGCGCGCGCCGGTCCTGCTCGGGCCACGTCGTGAGGCCGCACGCCTCTACGCGCTGGAGGTCTGCTGACCCGCCGCTCACGGGCCGCCGCCGACGCGGCGGCCCGTGAGCCCCGGTCAGCCCGCGCGCCCGCAGCGCTCGGTGTCGATCTCGGCGAGGGTGGCCTCGTTGTAGCGGGGGCCGTGCACGGTCGCGCTGTTCAGCAGGCGCCCCGCCGTGTCGAGCACCTCGCCGGGCACGTCGGCGTCGAGCGTCGAGAGGTTCTCCCGCAGGTGTGCCACCGACCGGGTTCCCGGGATCGCGATGACGTGGGGACCCCGGGAGAGGACCCAGGCCAGGGCCAGCCGAGGAAGGCCGATGCCGGCCTGCTCGGCGAGCCGGGCCAGCTCGGAGCGCCGAGCCAGGTTGGCCGGGTAGTGCCGGGCGTCGAAGCGCGGCATGCCCCGCCGGATGTCGGAGGCCGGGAGCGCGTCCAGGTCCGGCGGGGCGTCGGTGAGCACGCCGCGGGCCAGCGGGCTGAAGGCCACCAGCGCCACCCCGAGTTCGCGGGCCGCCGCCAGCGTGCCCTCCTCGGGATTGCGCGACCAGAGGCTGTACTCGTTCTGCAGCGCGGCGATCGGGTGCACGGCGTGCGCCCGGCGCAGGGTCGCGGCCGACACCTCCGACAGCCCCAGGGCGCGCACCTTCCCGGCCGCTACCAGCTCGGCCATCGCCCCGACGCTCTCCTCGACCGGCACCTTCCGGTCGAGCCGGTGCAGGTGGTAGACGTCGATGACATCGGTACGGAGCCGGGCCAGCGCCTCGTCGGCGGTGCGCCGGATCGTCTCCGGGCGTCCGTCGATGACCCGGCGGCCGTCGACCCCGGTCATCCCGCACTTGCTGGCAAGCACGATCCGGTCCCGGTGGCCGGCGAGCACCCGGCCGACCAGCTCCTCGTTGGCGCCGAAGCCGTACAGCGCGGCGGTGTCGAAGAGCGTCACGCCCTCCTCCACGGCCGTCAGCAGGAGCCGTTCGGCCTCCTCCGGCGTCGGCGCCACGCCGTACGCGTGGCTCAGGTTCATGCAGCCCAGGCCGACGGCCGGGACCTCGAAGGGCCCGATCCGGCGGGCCGTCGGCATGCTCACGAGCCCGCGGCCGCGTTCAGCTGCTCCTCCAGGGCCGCGAGCGTCCGGTAGCAGGACAGCACCTGGGCGATGGAGGAGTTGGGCTCCCGGCCCTCGCGGATCGCGGCGGCGAACTCGCGGTCCTGGAGCTCGATGCCGTCCATCGACACGTCGACGCCGCTCACGTCGATCGGCTCCTCCTTGCCGGTGAACAGGTCGTCGTACCGGGCGATGTACGTGCCGGAGTCGCCGATGTAGCGGAAGAAGGTGCCCAGCGGGCCGTCGTTGTTGAACGACAGCGACAGCGTGCAGATGGCGCCGTTCGCCGCGCGCAGCTGGATCGACATGTCCATCGCGATGCCCAGCTCGGGGTGGATCGGCCCCTGGATCGCGTTCGCCTGCACGATCGGCGAACCGGCCTGGTAGGCGAACAGGTCGACGGTGTGCGCGGCGTGGTGCCACAGCAGGTGGTCGGTCCAGGAGCGCGGCTGCCCGAGCGCGTTGAGGTTCTTCCGGCGGAAGAAGTACGTCTGCACGTCCATCTGCTGGATGCCGAACTCGCCGGCCTCGATCCGCCGCCGCACCCACTGGTGGCTCGGGTTGAAGCGCCGGGTGTGGCCCACCATCGCGACGAGCCCGGTGCGCTCCTGCGCCGCCAGACACGCCTCGGCGTCGCCCAGCGAGTCGGCGAGCGGGATCTCCACCTGCACGTGCTTGCCCGCCTCCAGGCAGGCCAGCGTCTGCGCGGCGTGCAGCTGGGTGGGCGTGGCGAGGACGACGGCGTCGACGTCGTCCATCGCGAGGACCTCGTCCAGGGAGGCGACGGCGCGGCCCACGCCCTGCTCCGCGGCGAACTTCCGGGCGCG
The DNA here is from genome assembly GCF_014203895.1 of Streptomyces nymphaeiformis. Lineage (GTDB taxonomy): Bacteria > Actinomycetota > Actinomycetes > Streptomycetales > Streptomycetaceae > Streptomyces > Streptomyces nymphaeiformis. The sequence goes on from NZ_JACHJY010000002.1 coordinate 452,316, forward strand.
TTCGAGGCTGCTGCTCACGACGGCGGCCACCTCGACGCCCTCGATCCGCTTCAGCGCGGCCGCGTGCTTGGCGCCGAAGGCGCCGCCCCCGGCCAGGGCGATCCGCAGGGTCCGGTCGTCAGTCATGTCACTCCTTCTCGGCGGGCTCTTCGGCCCGGGGGCGGTTTTCCAGGATCAGGTGGCCGACGGCGGTGTTCGACGCCGGCACATGGTAGAAGCGGTGCTTGACCTCGACCTCGCCGGAGCCGTCGACATCGCTCATCGCGCCGCGGGCGATCAGCCACATGACCAGCTCGATGCCCTCGGAGCCGGCCTCCTCGACGTACTCCAGGTGGGGGACCTCGGCCAGGTCGGCGGGGCCCTCGACCAGCCGGTCGAGGAAGGCGTTGTCCCACTCCCGGTTGATCAGTCCGGCGCGCGGGCCCTGGAGCTGGTGGCTCATGCCGCCGGTGCCCCACACCTGCACCTCGAGCGGCCGGTCGTACGACTCGATCGCCTTGCGCAGGGCCTGGCCGAGCTTGAAGCACCGGGCGCCGGAGGGCACCGGGTACTGCACCACGTTGACGTGGAACGGGATGACCTTGCACGGCCACTTCTCCACGTCGCCGAACATCAGCGACAGCGGGACGGTCAGTCCGTGGTCGACGGCCATCTCGTTGGCGAGGGTCAGGTCGAAGTCGTCCCGGATCAGGGAGTGCGCGATGTGCGCGGCCAGGTCGGGGTCGCCCTCGACGCCGGGCACGGGGCGGGGCCCGTACCCCTCGTCGGCGACGGGGTAGGAGGCGCCGGTGCCGAGCACGAAGGTCGGGATCATCGACTGGTCGAAGGCGCTGGCGTGGTCGTTGTAGACCAGGAAGACCACGTCGGGGACGTTCTCCCGCTCCCACGCCCTGGAGTACTCGTACCCCGCGAAGACCGGCTGCCAGTACGGCTCGTCGGTCTTGCCGTGGTCGAGTGCCGCGCCGATCGCCGGCACGTGCGAGGTGAAGACGGCACCGGTGATCGTGGCGTGCTCGGCGGGGGCCGCCGGGGCGTGGGCCGCTTCGAGGACGGCGTGGTCGATGCGGTTCCCCTCGACCGGGCGTCCGCCGCCGACCATCATGTCGCGGTACTCCTGCTCGGTCATGCCGGTCATCGAGCCCGCCATCTGCTGGAACGAGAAGCCCAGCGTGGCACCCCACTTGGCGAGGAAGTAGATGTTCCCGCCCTCGCGCATCGCCGCGTTGAGGTCGCGGTCGAGCAACGCCCGCTTCTGCTCCTCCCGCAGCGGCCAGGCGTCCAGGTAGGCGCGCTCGTCGGCGAGGTAGCTCGCGCGGTTCTCCGCCGTCATCAGCGACATGCAGAACTGGTTGAGGTGGTAGCCCTTGGCCGACTGCTCGGAGTCGAAAATGGTCGTCCCCGGTACCAGCTTGTAGGTCTTGTCCAGCGACATGCTGGGGCTCCAATCGGGGGAGGGTCAGTCGGCGTCGGGCCAGTACAGGCGCATCGGGTTGTCGACGAGCAGCTTCCGCCGCAGCTCCGGCGTCGGCGCGATGTGCGGGACGAAGTCGACGAGCAGCCCGTCGTCGGGCATGTGGTCGGTGAGGTTGGGGTGCGGCCAGTCGGTGCCCCACAGCACCCGGTCGGGGAACTCCTCGACGACGCGCCGGGCGAAGGGGACGACGTCGCGGTAGGCCCGCTGCTCCCCGTCGAGGGCCGGCGGGCCGCTCACCGAGAGGCGCTCCGGGCACGTCACCTTGCACCAGATGTCGGGCCGGGCCCGCATGAAGTTCAGGAACGCCTCGAAGTCGGGCCCGTCCGGGTCCTTGGCGGTGTCCGGCCGGCCCATGTGGTCGATGACCAGCGGCACCGGTATCGAGAGGAAGAAGTCCCGCAGGTCGGCGAGGTCGGCGGCCTCGAAGTAGACGACGACGTGCCAGCCGTACGGCGCGATCTTCTCGACGATGTCCAGCAGGTCCTGCTTCGGCGCGGCGTCCACCAGGCGCTTGACGAAGTTGAACCGCACCCCGCGGACGCCCGCCCCGTGCAGCTCCCGCACCTGCGCGTCGGTGACGTCGGGCCGCAGCGTCGCCACGCCCCGGGCGAGGCCGCCGGAGGCCCGCAGGGCGTCGACCATGGCGGTGTTGTCGGCGCCGTGACAGGTCGCCTGCACCACGACGTTGCGGGCGAAGCCGAGGTGGTCGCGGAGTGCGAAGAGCTGGTCCTTGGAGGCGTCGCACGGCGTGTACTTGCGCTCGGGCGCGTACGGGAACTCGGCGCCGGGGCCGAAGACGTGGCAGTGCGCGTCGACGGCGCCGTCGGGGAGCCGGAACTCCGGGCGGCTGGGACCGGCGTACCAGTCCAGCCAGCCGGGGGTCTTCTCGAAACTCGTGGTCATGAGCCGTCCTCAGTCCTCGTACCGCAGTCCGAGCTCGGCCAGCGGGCCGCGCATCCCGTACATGTCCAGGCCCAACGCGCCCGCGCGGAACTGCGCGCGCTTGCCCTCCTCGTTGGCCTCGCGCGCGGCCGACGCGGCGGCCACCTCGGCGGCCCGCTCGCGCGGCACCACGACGACGCCGTCGGCGTCGGCGACGATCACGTCACCGGGCCGGACGAGGGCGTTGCCGCAGACCACGGGCACGTTGACCGAGCCGAGGGTGGCCTTGACCGTCCCCTTGGCGTTGACCGCGCGGGAGAAGACGGGGAAGTCCATCCCCTCCAGGTCGGCGACGTCGCGGACACCGCCGTCGATGACCAGGCCCCGGCAGCCCCGGGCGCGGAACGAGGTGGCGAGCAGCTCGCCGAAGAAGCCGTCCTCGCTCTCGGTCGTGCAGGCCGCGACGACGACGTCCCCGTCCTCGATCTGCTCGGCGGCGACGTGCAGCATCCAGTTGTCGCCGGGCTGGAGCAGCACGGTCACGGCCGTGCCGCACATCCGGGCCTTCGGGTAGACCGGGCGCAGGTAGGGGCGCATCAGGCCGACCCGGCCCATGGCCTCGTGGATCGTCGCGACGCCGAACTTCGACAGCTCCGCGACGGCCGCGGGGTCGGCACGGTCGACCTTGGTGTGGACGACGCCGATCTCGGTGTGTTCCATGCGTACTTCTCCTGGGGTCAGCGACGGGGTCAGCGGCCGGCCGCGGCGAGGCGGGCGGCGAGTCGGGGGTAGACGCGCAGGGCGTTGCCGGAGTAGACGGCGGCACGCCCCTCGTCCGACAGGTGCTCGGTGGCGTCGACGTAGCGCTTCGTGTCGTCGAAGTGGTGGCCGGTGCGCGGGTCGACGTCGCGGACCGCGCCGATCATCTCGCTGGCGAACAGGACGGACCGGCTGGGGATCACCCGGGTCAGCAGGTCGATGCCGGCCTGGTGGTAGACACAGGTGTCGAAGAAGACGTTGTCGAGCAGCGCCTCCGGGTCCGGCTTCCCGAGCGCCATCGCCAGGCCGCGGAACCGGCCCCAGTGGTAGGGCACCGCCCCGCCGCCGTGCGGGATCACGAACCGCAACGTCGGGAAGTCGGCGAACAGGTCGCCCTGGACCAGCTGCATGAACGCCGTGGTGTCGGCGTTCAGGTAGTGGGCGCCGGTCGTGTGGAAGGCGGGGTTGCACGAGGTGCTGACGTGGATCATGGCGGGGATGTCGTACTCGACCATCGCCTCGTACAGCGGGTACCAGCTGCGGTCCGTCAGCGGCGGCGCGGTCCAACGCCCGCCCGACGGATCGGGGTTGAGGTTGACCGTGACCGCGCCCAGTTCCTCGACCGCGCGCCGCAGCTCGGGCAGGCAGGTCGCGGGGTCGACCCCCGGGGACTGCGGCAGCATCGCGCCCGTCGCGAAGCGCTCGGGGTACAGCGTGCTGACCCGGTGGACCAGGTCGTTGCAGATCCGCGCCCAGGTCGAGGAGACCTGGAAGTCGCCGATGTGGTGGGCCATGAAACTGGCCCGCGGGGAGAAGATCGTCAGGTCGCTGCCGCGCTCGTCCATGAGCCGCAGCTGGTTGCCCTCGATCGCCCGGCGCAGGTCGTCGTCGGTGATGACCAGGGAGTCGGGGTCGGGAGCGTCCCCGGGGCTGCCGACCGCCGCCACCTGGCGGTCCCGCCACCGCGCGAGCTGTGGCGGCGCGGTGGTGAAGTGACCGTGACAGTCGATGATCATGGGGTGTCTCCTGAGGTCGTCGGGGTCAGCCGCGGGAGCTGGCGGGCCAGCCGGTGTACTGCTCGGCGAGGTAGGTGCGCCCGGATCGGGTGCCCACGGCGTTGTCGAGCTCGCCGAGCTGGCGGCGCAGGTCGAACGGCGAGCCGCCGGGCGCCGTGTGCAGCAGCTGGGTCATCCAGTGCGAGAAGTTCTGCGCCCGCCACACCCGCTGCAGCGCGCGCGGCTGGTAGTCGTCGAGGGCGGCGTCGCCCGCGCCGCCGAGTGCCCGCAGCAGGAGCTCGGCCAGGACCTTCACGTCGTGCAGGGCGAGGTTGAGCCCGCGGGCGCCGGTCGGGGGCACCGTGTGCGCGGCGTCCCCGGCGAGCACCAGCGAACCCCAGCGCATCGGCTCCTGCACGAAGGAGCGGAACCGCAGCACCGTCTTGTCGGTGATCGGACCCTCGTTCAGCCGGAAGCCGTCCTCACCGGCCACCCGCGCCTGGAGCGTCTCCCACACGCGGTCGTCGGACCAGGCGTCGACGGACTCGTCGGGGGAGCACTGGAAGTACATGCGCTGCACGGACTCGGAGCGCTGGCTGATCAGCGCGAAGCCGTGCTCGGAGTGGGCGTACACGAGCTCGGGCGCGCTGACCGGCGCCTCGGCGAGGATGCCGAACCACGCGTACGGGTACTCCTTGCCGTACCGCACCCGCCGGTCCTCCGGGACCAGGTTGCGGCACATGCTGCGCGAGCCGTCCGCACCGACCACGTACCGCGCGCGGATCTCGTGACGCGATCCGTCGGGGGCGGTGTAGCGGACCCGGGGGGCACCGGTCGTGACGTCGAGGACCTCGGTGTCCCCGACACCGAAGTGGACCGTGCCGCCGTCGCGTTCCCGTGCGTCGGCCAGATCGATGAACACGTCGGTCTGCGGGTAGAGCCACACCGACTCGCCGACCAGTTCCTTGAAGGGGATGCGGTGCGGCCGGCCGCCGAACCGGAGCACCGTGCCCTCGTGCTCGTGGCCCTCGCGCAGAATCCGGTCGGAGACGCCGGTCTCGACCAGGTCGCGGGCCGCGTCGGCCTCCAGGATGCCCGCCCGCTGCGTCGTCTCGATCTCACGGCGGGTGCGGGTGTCGACCACGATCGCGTCGATCCCCGCGCGCCCCAGCCGGTGCGCCAGCATCAGGCCGGCTGGGCCGGCACCGACGACAGCGACTGGAACCGAGGAAACGGTGTCGACGACGGCATCAGCCATGGCATCTCCTGAGCAACTGAGAACGTTCCGAACACGTCGAACGTTGACAGCCGGTGCCGCGGCCGGTCGCGGGCGTTTCCGTCAGGCGGAAGCCCGCTCTTTTCTCAGGCGGTCGTGTGGGTACGCCGGGCGAGCTCGTCGGAGATCCCGTGCGCCGCCCTCAGGAGCGGCTCCCGCAACGCGCGCGCACGGCTCGCGCCCTGTGCCGTGAACACGATTCCGAGCGCGGCACTGACCGGACCCCTGCGCCCGATCCGCACGGGCGCGGCCACGGCGACCGTGCTCGCCGAGAGCTGCCGGTCGCTGACGAAGACCTGTTCGCGGCGGATCCGGTCCAGCTGCGTGCGCAGCGCCTTCGGGTCGACGACGGTGTGCGGGGTCCAGGACCGCAGCGGCGAGTCGAGGACCTCCTCCTGGATCTCCCGCGGCGCGTGCGCGAGGAGCACCCGGCCCATTCCGGTGGAGGCGACCGGGAAACGCGTCCCGACGGAGGTCAGCAGCTCCACCGACCGGTGCCCGGCGATCCGCTCGACGAACACGAGCTCGGTGCCCTCGCGCACCGCGAGCTGGATGTTCTCGTGGGTCACCTCGTAGAGGTCCTGCATGAAGGGCAGTGCCACATCGCGCAGGATCTGGGTGCGCGGGCATCCCGAGGCGATCTCCCAGAGCCTCAGCCCGACATGCCACGCCCCGTCCTCGCCGCGCTCCAGGACGCCCCAGCCGGCGAGCTCCGTCACCACCCTGTGCGTGGTGCTCAGAGCGAGACCCGTACGCTGTGCGATCTCCGACAGGGTCTGTGAGGAGTGCTCACGGCCGAAGGCCGAGAGGACCTTGAGGACTTTTCCCGCTGCTGAGATCTGGGTCGCGCTCACGCGGCCAGTCTCGCAGACCGGCGCCGAGCAGCCCGACTGCCCGCCGTACCAGCTGCCGCACACCAAGGAGTCCAGTTGAACCGAGAGATCTCCGGACTGTCCTCGATGGCGACCCGGCCGATCCTGGCCGAGCTCTCCGAGCACATCCGGCTCGCCCACGGGATCCCCGTCCGGTTCGAGGCCGCCGGCGGGGTCGAGACCGCACGGCGCGTACGCGAGGGCGCGCGGGCCGACCTGCTCGTGCTGGCCGACGGAGCGCTGGCCGCGCTGGCGGCGGAAGGGCACCTCCTGGCGGAGACGGTGCGGCCGCTGTGGATCTCCCAGGTCGTCGCCGCCGTGCCGGACGGGACGCCGGTCCCGGCGCTCGACTCGGAGTCCGACCTGCGCGCCGCCCTCCTGGCCGCGGGGAGGATCGCCTACTCCACGGGCCCGAGCGGGACGGCACTCGTCGACCTGATCGGCAGACTCGGCCTCACCGAGACGCTCGCCGACCGACTCGTCCAGGCGGCACCGGGGGTGCCCGCCGGCGGCCTGCTGTCGTCCGGGCAGGCCGACCTGGCCTTCCAGCAGCACAGCGAGCTGATGGACCTGCCGGGCGTGGTCGTCGTCGGACCGCTGCCGGGGGACACCGCGATCGACTCGGTCTTCAGCGCGGGAGTGCCGGCGTCCTCCACCCGGCCGGCCCGGGCCCGGGAAGTCCTCGACCTCCTCGGGTCCGAGCCGGCGACGAGGACCGCGCGGGCCCGGGGCATGCGGGCGCCGGGGGAGGACTGACCGGTCATACGCGGAATGGCGCGCCGTCCAGGGTCCAGTGCGGGTCGGGTGTGATGCCGAGCGCGGTGTACACCTGGGCGGCCACATCGGCGTGGTGGAGGACCTGCGGGGCCGCACCGGCGGACAGGCCCGGGCCGCACGCGGCGATCCACGCCGTGCGCTCCAGCGGGCTGCGGCCCCCGTGTCCCCCTTCGTCGCGGTGGCCGTGGTCCGTGACCACGATGACCGTCCACCGCTCCTGCTCGTACGAGGGGCGGCGGCGCACGGCGGCGAGGAGGCGGCCGAGGCGGCGGTCCGCCGCCTCGATCGACGCGCGGTACTCCGCGCCGCAGCCCAGGAAGTGGGCGGTCTCGTCGACCGCGCCCAGGTAGACGAAGCCGGCGTGGAGGTCCTCGTCCAGGCCGAGGAGGTGCTCCGCGTCGGTGGTCACCCGCGTGTCCACCTCCTCCCAGGCCTCGGGCGTGTCCTCGCGGGGAGCGACATAGCCGAGCCGGGTGGGGGCGACGAAGAGCGGGCCGCCCTGCTGGGCGAGGAAGAGCGGAGCCCAGCCTCCGACGGCGAACGTGCGGCGTCCGCAGTCGGCGGCGAGGCGGGTCGTGAAGTCGGGGAAGACGTCGAGGCGGTTGCCGTCCAGGCGGTTGCCCCACACCCCGTGCTTGGCGACGCCGACACCGGTGACGACGGTGGCCCAGCACGGGCCGGACATCGTGGGTGTCGCGGCGTCCACCTCGACGGGTGCGAGGAAGCCCTCGTGGGCGATCCCGTCGAGGTGGGGGGTGCCGAGTTCGGGGAGCAGGTCGAGGCGTACGCCGTCGATGCCGACCACCAGGACGCGGGCGGTGTCCGGTGCGGTGTCCATGGGGCTGTCCAGAGGTGTCGTGGGTGGAGGGGGGGTCAGGGGCCGACGCGGCGGAGCCGGATCAGGCTGCTGGCGTAGTCGCCGGAGGGAAGCCGCGGGTCGATGCCCCGGCTCACCAGGACGGCACCGCTGTGCACCCGGTCCACGTCCAGGTCCAGATAGCGCGCCTCCGGGTCGAGCGCGGGCAGCCGCACGGGGGCGGGCGCGTGGCCGAAGCGGGTGGTGGGGCGCCAGACGAGGATCGCGTGCTCGCTGTCGTCCGGCGCCGCGTAGTGGACGGCGGACACGGGACCGTCGAAGGCGACGCGATGCTGGTGTCCCCGCTGGACGAGCGGGCGGATGCGCTTGTACGCGGCGACGAACTCGGTGGCCTCCTTCAACTCCTCCTCGGTCCAGGACGTCAGGTCCCCGCCGAGCCCCAGCGCCCCGGCCATGGCGACGTGGAAGCGGAAGCGCAGCGGGGTGCGCCGGCCCGTGGCGGGGTTCGGGCTGTCGGTGACCCACGCGGCCATCGCCCGGGCGGGGAACAGCTGGGAGAAGCCGTGCTGGATCCCGATCCGGTCGACCGGATCGGTGTTGTCCGAGGTCCAGGCCTGGTCGGTGCGGGCGAGCATGCCGAGGTCGACGCGCCCGCCACCGCCCGCGCACGCCTCGATGCCCAGGCCGGGGTGGTCGGCACGGAGCCGGTCCATGATGCGGTGGACGGCCCGGGTGTGATCGATCCAGAGCCGGTCGGGGTCGGGGTGGCCGTCCCAACCCGCTTCGGTGAAGGGGCGGTTGGCGTCCCACTTGAGCCAGTCGACGTCGTGCTCGCGGACCAGGCGGTCGAGGGTCTCGTGGGCCCAGGCCTCCACCTCGGGCCGGCCGAAGTTCAGCACCAGCTGGTTGCGGAGCTCGGTCGCGTCGAGCCGGCCGGAGTGGACGACCCAGTCCGGATGCGCCCGGTACAACTCGCTGTCCCGGTTGACCATTTCCGGTTCCACCCACAGACCGAACCGCATGCCGAGGCGGTGCACCTCGTCGGCGAGCGGACGCAGCCCCCGGGGGAAGGCCTCGGGGCGGGGCGTCCAGTCGCCGAGGCCCGACCGGTCGTCACGGCGGGTGCCGAACCAGCCGTCGTCCAGGACGAAGAGCTCCGTGCCGAGCCCGGCGGCCAGCCGCGCGAGGTGGATCTGACCGGCCTCGTCGACGTCGAACCCGGTGGCCTCCCACGAGTTGTAGAGGACCGGCCGGTCGCGCTCGGGCTCCGGCAGCACGTTCCCGCTCACGTACGCGTGCCAGGCGCGGCTGGCCCCGCCGAAACCGTCCGGCGTGTAGAGGCCCGCGTACACCGGGGTGCGCAGGCTCTCGCCCGGCCGCAGGGTCCAGCCGACCCCCTCGTGGCCGAAGCCGCCGGTCCAGGTGGTGCGGCCGACCGGATCGCGGTGGACCGTGACGCGCCAGCTTCCGCTCCAGGCGAGCGCGGTGCTCCACACCTCGCCCCGTACCTCGCTCGCGGTGCCGTCGTCGACGGCCAGCCAGGGGTTCGCGTGGTGGCCGGTGAGTCCCCGGCGGCTCGTCAGCACGGTCTCGGCGACCGGAAGCCGGTCGCGCTGCAGCTGGAACTCGCTGTTCCAGCCGCCCGCCAGGTGGCTGAGCCGGTAGTCGGCCAGCGGGGGAGCGGTCCAGGACGCCGAGTCGAGCCGGTCGACGGAGATCGGACCGGGCGATCCGTCCGCCTCCCCGGTGTGGGTCAGTTCCGTCCAGCGTTCGATGACGTCCGTGTCGGGCCGTACGCGATAGCAGAGTTCGGCCCGCAGCGGGCGGTGCCGGTCCTCCAGGCGCAGCCGCAGCTCCCCGCCGTCGACGTGGTGGCCGGCGAAGCGCCACTGGGTGCCTCGGGTGCCGTCGGCGAAGCGGACCTGCAGGCCGGCCGGTCCGAAGCGTGCCCCGGTCTGAGGCGCGAGTTCGTCGGGCGCGGCGTCCGCCTCGAAGCTGCTCGCGGCGGGTGAGGCCGCGTCGGGCAGCGCGGCCAGGGCGTCGATGCCGAGCGGCCCGCCCCAGTGGACGTTGCGGGGGCTGCCGTCGGCGGCGAGGCGGAGGGCGTAGACGCTGTGGGGCGTCCGCAGGACCGCGAGGCCGAGGTCGGGGTGGAAGGTGACGGGCGGGAGTGCGGCAAGCACGGATGGATCCCCTGACGGTGCGGTGGTAACAGGGCCGTATCCAGGGCGACTTGCGTGGAGAGTCGCCGAAGTCGCTTTCCATGTGCCGGAGATGGGCACAGAAGCGGGCCCGAGCGTAGGGGAGCCCCAACTCTCAAATCAATACTGGAAGAAGTTATTTATTTGCTCTACGTTGCACCCGTGTTTCGACATCACTCCCAGCCTCTGGTCAGTGCGCCCGCCGAGACCGCGGTCCTCGCCCTGCTCCTCGCGGAGGGCCCGCTCAGCAGAGTGGAACTGGCCCGGCGAACGGGACTCTCCTCGACGGCCGTCACCAAGGCGGCCAGGCCGCTCATCGACGACGGCTACCTGTACGAACTCCCGCCGGAGCGCACCGCCCCCGGCGCCGGACGACCCGTCAACCCGCTCGCGGTCGCGCCCGACCGGGAGTACTTCATCGGACTGAAGATCAGCGCCGGTGAACTCTTCGGCGCCGTCTGCGACCTCAGGGCCGGCATCCGGGCCACGGCCGGCCGGCCGTTGAACGAGTGCACCCCCGAGGCCGTCGCCGTCCAGGTCGCCGGCCTGGTCGACGAACTCCTCGACGCCGACCCGGCGTTCCGCGACCGTACGCGCCACCTCGGCGTCGCCGTGAACGGCGACGTGGACCGCGACAGCGGACGGCTCCGCCACTCCGGCCTGCTCGGCTGGCGCGACGTCCCGCTCGCCGAACTGCTCGCCGCCTCCACCGGCCTGACGGTCACCGTCGAGAACGACGTCAGGGCCCTCACCGTCGCCGAGCACTGGTTCGGAGAGGGCATCGGCACCGAGTACTTCGCGCTGGTCACCATCGGCTCGGGCATCGGCTCCGCCCTCGTCGTCAACGGGCGCCTGCTCAGGGGCGCCTACGGCGTCGCGGGCGAGGTCGGACACGTCTGCGTCGACCCGACCGGACCGCGCTGCCGCTGCGGCGCACGCGGCTGCGTCGAGTCCATCGCCTCGACCGACGTGATCCTCGCGGCGGTCCGCGAGGCCGCCGCGAACCCGCGCCTCACCTTCGGCGAGGTCGTCGGGATGGCCCGCGAGGGCAGCCCCGAGGCCTGCGAGGCGTTCGCCCGCGCCGGACGCGCCATCGGGGTCGGCATCGCCACCCTGGTCAACGTCGTCGGCCCGGAACGGGTCGTCGTCAGCGGTGAGGGGGTCGACGCCTACGACCTCCTCGGCCGCCACATCCAGGACGCGTACGCCGCGCACGTCTTCGGCGCCGCGTCCCGCTGTCCGCTCTCGCTGCGCCCGCTGCCCTGGGAGGAATGGGCCCGAGGGGGAGCCGCCGTGGCCATACAGGCCCTCTTCCCGCAGCCCGCGTCGCCCTCCACGATCGGCGTCGGCTGACCGGCGCGGCGAAACCGCCGTCCCCGCAGCCGTCGCGTACGACTCCCTGGCCGCCGCCCTCCTCTGCCGGCAAGCACTGACGAAGGCGCCGACCAGGGAGCACATCCGCCCCGCACACCCTCACAGAAGGACATACGACATGAGCGCACGCAGAGCCGAGCTTAGCCGACGAGGCTTCCTCACGGGATCGCTGCTCGTCGCCGCCGGAACGGTCCTGACGACCGCCTGCAGCACCGACCCCACCGGCGGCTCCTCCTCCGGAGCGAAGACCACCCTCAACGTCTGGTACCACGCCTACGGCGAGACCGGCACCCAGCAGGCCGTGCTCCGCTACGCCACCGCCTTCACCAAGGCCAACCCCGACATCGCGGTCAAGGTGACGTGGGTTCCCGGCGACTACTCGGCCAAGGTCAACGCGACCCTGCTGACCGACGCGGCCCCCGACGTCTTCGAGATCGGCGACTTCAGCGAGGCCATGGTCCGGCGGGGGCAGATCGCCGCGCTCGACGACGTGTACGGCAGCGCCCGGAGCGACTTCAACGCCAACGCCATCAGCTCCGTCACCGTCGACGGCAAGCTGTACGGCGTCAAGATGATCGACGACGTCATCATGCTCTACTACCGCAAGAGCGTCCTCGCGAAGGCCGGGATCACCCCGCCCACCACCTTCGACGGTCTCGCCGCGGCGGCCAAGGCCCTGACCACCAGCAAGAACAAGGGCCTCTTCGTCGGCAACGACGGCATCGGCGACAGCGCCAGCAACGCCGTCTGGTCCAACGGCGGCGACCTCGTGACCCCCGAGGGCAAGGTGGCGTTCGGATCGCCCCGGGCCCTCGAGGCGGTCACCGCCCTGAAGCGCCTGCACGACGACAAGTCGCTGCTCCTCGGCTTCACCACCGACTGGTGGGACCCCGCCGCCTTCACCCAGGGCGTCGTGCCGATGCAGTGGTGCGGCCTGTGGGCGATGCCCGCCGTCCAGGACGCGCTCGGCGACGACTTCGGCGTGATCCCCTGGCCCGCCTTCAAGGCCGGCGGCACCCCCGTCGTCCGGGTCGGCGGCTGGACCGAATGCGTGAACGCCAAGAGCAGGAACCTGGCGGCGGCGAAGAAGTTCGCCCAGTGGCTGTGGGTCGAGCAGTCCTCCCTCCAGCGGGACTTCGCCGAGAGCTACGGATTCCACGTCCCGCCGCGCAAGTCCGTCGCGGCGACCGCGGAGAAGCTCTCCACCGGCACCGCCAAGGAGACCGTGGTCCTGGCAGAGAAGTACGGGAAGCACAACCCGGGAACCTGGGACACCGCGATCAGCAGCGCCTTCAACGCGGCCGCGGCGAAGATAACCGGCGGCGAAGGCGATCCGGCCGCCCTCCTCGCCGACGCGGCGAAGAAGGCCCAGAGCGAGATCGACAAGCAGCTCGGCCGGTGACACCGATGAACGCCTCGGCGACCTCCACCACGACGAAGCCCGAGAGCACCGGGCGCCCCGCGGCCACCCCGCGCGGCGCCGCCCGGACCGCCCGGTCCGGCCGGCCCCGCGCCGGCCGGTCCGGCTGGACCGCGTTCGTGCTCCTCACCGCACCCGTGCTCATCGGGCTCGGCATCTTCAAGTACGTCGCGATCGGCTGGAGCTTCCTGCTCAGCCTCAGCGACGCGCGCGGCACCATCGCCCTCGGCCACTGGGTCGGACTCGACAACTACCGGACGCTCCTGTCCGACCAGGCCTTCCGCGACTCGCTCGTCCAGATCCTGCTCTTCACCGCCTTCATCGTGCCGGTCACCTTCGCCGTCTCCCTGGGGCTCGCGCTCCTGGTCCACCGGATCCGGCGCGGCCGGGCCCTGTTCCGCACCACCTTCCTCATCCCGGCGGCCGTCTCGTACGTCGCCGCCTCACTGCTGTGGAAGATGAGCCTGTTCAACGGCCTTCCGGCGGGCATCGCCAACACGATCGGCGGCTGGTTCGGCGCGGAGCCGGTGGCCTGGCTCCAGTCCACCTCGCCACCGCTCTACTGGATCGTCCTCGTCACGCTGCGCCTGTGGCTCCAGGTCGGCTTCTACATGGTGCTCTTCCTCGCCGGGCTCCAGGCCATCCCCAAGGAGCTGTACGAGGCGGCCGCACTCGACGGCGCCACCGGCAGGCGACTCCTCACCGGCGTCACCCTGCCCATGCTGCGCAACACCTCCGTCGCCGTCCTCATGCTGCTGTTCATCGCCGCCTTCCAGGCCTTCGACGAGTTCTACAACCTCTTCAACAGCGGGCAGTCCGGCACCGGGACCGCCCCCGTCCAGACCCCCCTGGTCCACCTCTACAACACCGCCATGGGCAGCCAGAACTACGGCATCGGCTCCGCCGGAGCCTTCGTGCTCACCGCCCTCATCGTCGGAGTGACCCTGATCCAGGGCCGGTTCACCGGCTTCGGCAGGAGCGGAGAATGAGAAGCGCATGACGACCCTGCCCGCACTGGCCCGCACCGCGCGCCTCGGCGCCCGCGGCCTCCTCGTCGGCCTGCTCACCGCGGCCTTCCTCGCGCCCTTCTACCTGATGCTCCGCAACTCCCTCATGGACTCCCGGAGCCTGACGGCGCCCGAGTGGACGTGGTGGCCCTCGACGATGCACTTCGAGAACTTCACCGCCCTCTTCGACGACCCCGCCGTCTCCATGGGCCCGGCCCTCGGCAACTCGCTGCTCATCGCCGCCGTCACCGCACCCGTGTCCACGCTCCTCGCCTCCGCCGCCGGCTACGCCCTTGCCAGGATCCCGGTCCCGGGACGCGGGGTGGTGCTCGCCCTGGTGGTGGCCACGCTGATGATCCCCGGCTCGGTCACCTTCGTGCCGACGTTCGTCGTGGTCGGCTCCATGGGCGGCGTCAACACCCTCTGGGGCATCGTCGTGCCCGGCCTCTTCAATCCGTTCGCGGTGCTGCTGTTCCGCAACTTCTACCTGCAGTTCCCGAGCGAGATCGAGGACGCCGGACGACTCGACGGCCTCGGCTGGCTGGGCCTGTACGGCCGGATCGCCCTGCCGAGCTCCGGAGCGATGCTGGCCTCGCTCGGCGCACTGTCCTTCATCGACAGCTGGAACTCCTTCCTGTGGCCCCTGGTCATCGGACAGGACCCGTCCGCCTGGACCGCGCAGATCGCGCTGTCCACGTTCCTCACCTCGCAGACCATCAACCTGCCCGGCCTCTTCGCCGGCGCCGTCGTCACCATCACGCCTCTGGTCGTCATGTTCCTCGTCGCCCAGCGCTACATCGTCGAAGGCATCGCCACCAGCGGCCTCAAGGGCTGACCGGACACGCATCGGCCCACCAGTCTCCCCGGACCCCGGTCCGGGGCCGCACCACCCGCACTCCCTCACCCCACTACGACGGAGGGACACCTCATGCGAACCGCCAGGACTTTCCGAACCACCCGACCGGCCGGGTCCGCCGTACGCGGCCTGCCCGCGCTGCTCGCCACCGCGGCGCTCCTCGCCGCCGCCGTACCGGGCGCCGCGGCCGCCCCGGAGACCGCCACCGACCCCGCCCCCGTCGCGGCGACGGCCGACCAGCTCGCCACCTCGTGGACCGGACCGCTCTCCACCCGGGGCCGTTACGTCGTCGACGCCACCGGCAACCGCTTCAAGCTGAAGTCCGGGAACTGGGCCGGAGCCCAGGGCACCTGGGAGGGCAGCGGCGACGTCAACGACCCCGCCAACCACCAGGCGGACCAGAAGTCGAACAACATCCCCCTCGGCCTGGACCGCAAGCCGATCGACCAGATCCTCGCCGACTTCCACGCCCTGGGGCTGAACAGCATCCGGCTGCCGTTCGCCAACGCCCTGGTGCACGACACGACCACCGTCCCCGACGCGGCGGTGGCCGCCAACCCCCAGCTCAAGGGCAAGACCCCGCTCCAGGTCATGGACGCCGTGATCCAGGCGCTCACCGACGACGGCTTCGCGGTCATCCTCAACAACCACACCACCAGCTACCGCTTCTGCTGCGGCCTCGACGGCAACGAGCGCTGGAACAGCGGCCAGTCCACCCGGCAGTGGATCGACGACTGGGTCTTCCTCGCCAAGCGCTACCGGGACAACAAGCGCGTCGTGGGCGCCGACCTGCGCAACGAGGTCCGCCGCGACACCTGGAACGACGCCAACTGGGGCTGGGGCAACGACTACGACCTGAACAAGGCGCTCGAACAGGCCGGGAACGAGATCCTGCAGGCCGCCCCGGACCTCCTGATCATCATGGAGGGCATCAACTGGCAGGGCATCCCCACCGACCTGACCCCCCACAGCCGCCCGACGCTCACCCCGGTCGCCACCCTCTCCAACACCCTGATCCGCTCCGACAAGCTGGTCTACTCGGCGCACTTCTACGCGTACACCGGCCCCAACCACACCGGCGCCACCGGCACGGGCGAGACCCACGACCCGCGCTACCAGGACCTCACCCCCGAGGAACTCGTCAAGGTCGTCGACGACCAGGCCCTGTTCGTCACCCGGTCAGGACAGCACTTCACCGCCCCCGTGTGGATCAGCGAGTTCGGTGCCTCCGGCCGCGGCGAGCCGAACGCCAAGGAGCGCGACTGGTTCCGCCGCTTCACCGACATCCTGGTGAACAACGACACCGACTTCGCCATCTGGCCGCTCGTCGGCTGGACCGACGCGACCGGCAAGCCGCAGGACAACTGGGCCATGGTCAACTACAGCACCGACGGCACCCGGCTCGGCCTCATGGACGCCGGCGACTGGCGGGCCACGGACTGGAACAAGCTCGTCGCCGCGCCCGCCAGGACCGGGCAGATCGCCACGACCCCGCGCTGGAACATGCTCAACCTGGACTACGCCGACTACGACGTCTCCGCCACCATGCTGGCCAAGCCGGACTGGTCACCCGGCAACCGCAAGGGCAACTGCCCCGACACCCAGCGACTCGTCGGCCTCGGCCGCAGCGACAGCCGCGGCCTGTGCACCGACGCCGGCCAGCCGGCGAAGGGCACCGGATCCTGGACCGTCGTCACCGACGAGCGGTACGTCACCGGCGGCGACTGGGCGAGCGGCTACAACAAGCTCCAGTGCCCCGACCGCACCTTCGCCGTCGGCTACAGCGTGAACGGCAACTCCATGGCCGCCCTCCTCTGCGCCCCCGCGGCGGCCTCCCTGCCCACCAACGGCCGCGTGCTCTGGTTCGACCACGGCGACAACCGCCCCGCCACCGGCGGCTCGAACGCCAGCGACTGGGCCCCCGGCTACTACAAGGGCCAGTGCGCCGACGGCGAATACCTCGCCGGCGTCGCCTACAC
Organism: Streptomyces nymphaeiformis; assembly: GCF_014203895.1. Classification (GTDB taxonomy): domain Bacteria; phylum Actinomycetota; class Actinomycetes; order Streptomycetales; family Streptomycetaceae; genus Streptomyces; species Streptomyces nymphaeiformis. The sequence goes on from NZ_JACHJY010000002.1 coordinate 469,005, forward strand.
CTGGAAGTGGTCCCACTACGGCGTCCCCGACGCCCTGCTCTGCCGCCCGCTCGCCTGACCACCTCCTTCCGCACCCACACCTAGGAGCACCCCGGCATGCCCCGACTGGAGATCGCCGACGACGGATTCCGTCTCGACGACCGGCCGTTCCGCATCATCTCGGGCGGACTGCACTACTTCCGCGTCCACCCGGACCAGTGGGCCGACCGGCTCCACAAGGCACGCCTGCTGGGACTGAACACGGTCGAGACCTACGTCCCCTGGAACCTCCACGCCCCCCGGCCCGGTGCGTTCCGGCTGGACGGAGGTCTCGACCTGCCCCGCTTCCTCGATCTCGCGGCCGCGGAGGGCCTGCACGTGCTGCTCCGCCCCGGCCCGTACATCTGCGCCGAATGGGAGGGCGGCGGCCTGCCCTCCTGGCTGCTCGACGAGGACGGCATCGCACTGCGCAGCCGCGACCCCCGTTTCCTCGCGGCCGTCGACGGCTACCTCGCCGCCCTCCTCCCGCCGCTCAAGCCGTACCTCGCCGGCGCCGGGGGGCCGGTCATCGCCGTGCAGCTGGAGAACGAGTACGGCGCGTACGGCGACGACCCCGCCTACCTCGCCGACCTCGCCGGCCTGCTCCGCACCCACGGCGTCGACGTACCGCTCTTCACCTGCGACCAGCCCGCCGACCTCGCCCGCGGCGGCCTCGACGGGGTCCTGCGCACCGTGAACTTCGGCAGCCGTGTCGAGGCCGGCCTCGACGCACTGCGCCGCCTCCAGCCGACCGGCCCCCTGATGTGCTCGGAGTTCTGGATCGGCTGGTTCGACCGCTGGGGGGCCGCCCACACCACCCGCGATCCCGCCGACGCGGCGGCAGACCTGGACCGGCTGCTCGCCGCCGGGGCCTCCGTCAACATCTACATGCTCCACGGCGGCACCAACTTCGGCCTCACCAGCGGAGCCAACGACAAGGGCACCTACCGCCCCACCGTGACCTCCTACGACTACGACGCCCTCCTCGACGAGGCCGGAGACCCGACCCCCAAGTACGAGGCCTTCCGCGAGGTCATCGCCCGGTACGCCCCCGTCCCGGACGAGCCGGTCCCGGCGCCCGGCCCGAAGCTCGCCCCGACCGTCGTCGAGCTCGACGCGTCCGCCGCCCTGTTCGACCGGACAAGCCTGTTCGGGCGGCCCGTCCGCGCCGACCGCCCGCTGACCATGGAACAGCTCGGCCAGTCGTTCGGGTTCGTGCGGTACGAGGCGGAGCTGCCCACGGCCGGGGCGACCGTGCTGCGGGTGGGGGAGGTGCGCGACCGGGCCCAGGTCTTCGTCGACGGGCAGCCCGTCGGCGTCCTGGAACGGGAGAACCACGAACACGCCCTGGCCTTCCTCACGCCCAGGAGCGGAGCCCGCCTCACGGTGCTGGTGGAGAACCAGGGTCGGGTCAACTACGGGACCGGCATCCACGACCGCAAGGGCCTGCTCGGCCGGGTCACCGTCAACGGCGAGGACCTCGCCGACTGGAGCAGCAGCCCGCTCCCGCTCGACGGAATCGACGACCTCGCCGTCGCCCCCACCGGGCCCCTGGTCGGGCCGGCCTTCCACCAGGGCTCCTTCGAACTCGCCCGGCCCGCCGACGGCTACCTCGCGCTGGACGGCTGGACCAAGGGCCATGCTTGGGTCAACGGGTTCCCGCTCGGCCGGTACTGGTCACGGGGCCCCCAGACCACCCTGTACGTCCCCGCGCCGGTCCTGCGTCCCGGACGCAACGACATCACCGTCCTCGAACTCCATGCCACCACCACCCGGACGGTCGAACTGCGCGACCGGCCCGACCTGGGACCCGCAGAGGACTGACACCCCCCCGTTCTGTCCGGCACCGACACCCGCGCGGAGAGCCCCATGCACAGCAAGCAACGCCTCGTCGAGCAGCGCCTGAAGCGGGTGCTCAAGGAACGGATCCGGCCCGCCGTACACGCCCGGGCCGTCCCCCTCCACGTCGAGATCTGGGATGTCCCCGGCGAGCCGGTGCCGGTCGCCGCCGGCCTGGCGGCGCCGTACCGCCCGGTCCGGATCGGACACCGCTGGGGACCGCCCTGGTCGACGAGCTGGTTCAGGATCACCGGCCGGATCCCCGAGGAGTGGGCCGGACAGCGCGTCGAAGCCGTCCTCGACCTCGGCTTCGACGTCACCGGCGCCGGATTCTCCACCGAGGGCCTGGTGTACCGGCCCGACGGCACCGTCCTGAAGGCGCTCAACCCCCGGAACAGCTGGATCCCGGTCGCCGACCCGGTCCGAGGGGGAGAGGAGGTCACCTACACCGTCGAGGCCGCCGCCAACCCGGCCCTCTGCGACAGCCACGAACCGACCCCCCTCGGCGGCGCGCCCGCCTGGATCACCGGAGGCGGCGACGCCGGCGACCCCCTGTACCGGCTGCTCCGCGCGGACCTCGCCGTCTTCGACACCCAGGTCTGGGAACTCGCCCAGGACCTGGACGTCCTCGGCGGGCTGATGCACGCCCTCCCCGAAGCCGACCCCCGCCGCTGGCAACTCCTCCGGACGATCGAACGGGCCCTGGACGCCGTCGACCTCCAGGACGTCTCCGGCTCCGCGCCCGCCGCCCGCGAGGTGCTGCGCCCCGCCCTGGAGTCCCCGGCCGCACCCAGCGCCCACCGCGTCTCCGCCGTCGGCCACGCGCACATCGACACCGCCTGGCTGTGGCCGCTGCGCGAGACCGTCCGCAAGGTCGCCAGGACGCTCTCCAACGTCACCCAGCTCATGGACGAGCACCCGGACTTCCGCTTCGCCATGTCCCAGGCCCAGCAACTGGCCTGGCTCAAGGAGCGGCATCCCGAGGTGTACGCCCGCGTCCAGGAGAAGGCGAAGACCGGTCAGTTCCTGCCGGTCGGCAGCCTCTGGGTGGAACCCGACACCAACATCACCGGAGGCGAGGCGTTCGCCCGCCAGCTCGTCCACGGCAAGCGCTTCTACCTCGACGAGTTCGGCGTCGAGACCCGGGAGATGTGGCTGCCCGACACCTTCGGCTACAACGCGGCCATGCCGCAGCTGATGAAGCTGGCCGGCGTGCGCTGGTTCCTCACCCAGAAGATCTCGTGGAACACCACCAACAAGTTCCCCCACCACACCTTCCGCTGGGAGGGGCTCGACGGCACCCGGATCTTCAGCCACTTCCCGCCCGTCGACACGTACAACGCCGAGATCACCGGCGCCGAACTCGCCCACGCCGTGGGCAACTTCCAGGACAAGGGAGCGGCCAACAGCTCGCTCCTGCCCTTCGGCTACGGCGACGGCGGGGGAGGCCCCACCCGCGAGATGCTGGGACGCGCGGCGCGCCTCGGCGACCTGGAGGGCTCGCCCCGGGTGGTCGTCGAGCGGCCCGCGGACTTCTTCGCGCGCGCCGAGGCCGAGTACCCCGACGCCCCCGTGTGGGTCGGCGAGCTCTACCTGGAGTTCCACCGCGGCACGCTCACCAGCCAGCTGCGCACCAAGCAGGGCAACCGGCGCAGCGAGCACCTGCTGCGCGAGGCCGAACTCTGGTCGGCCACCGCGGCCGTCCGCACGGACTTCCCCTACCCGTACGAGCAGCTCGACCGGCTCTGGAAGACCGTCCTCCTGCACCAGTTCCACGACATCCTGCCCGGCTCCTCCATCGCCTGGGTGCACCGCGAGGCCGAGCGGACGTACGCCGAGGTCCTGGCCGAACTGGAGGGGATCGTCGCCTCGGCGCAGCGCGCGCTGGCCGGCGAGGGCGAGGGGACTGTCGTCTTCAACGCCTCCCCGTACGCCCGCGGCGGCCTCCCCGCGCTCGGCGCGGCCGTCCGTACCGCACCCGCCGACCCGACGGTCGTGCCGGTGCCTTCCGGCGACGGCTTCACCCTCGACAACGGGCTCGTACGGATCGAGATCGACGCCCGAGGCCTGGTCGTCTCGGCGGTCGACCTGGAGACCGGCCGTGAGGCCCTCGCCCCCGGCGCGGCGGCCAACCTGCTCCAACTGCACCAGGACTTCCCCAACCAGTACGACGCCTGGGACATCGAGGAGTTCTACCGCAACACCGTCCGCGACCTCACCGCGGCCGACGAGGTGCGCGCCGAGCCCGGCGGTGTCCGGGTCGTCCGGACCTTCGGCGACTCCCGGATCGAGCAGCTCCTCTCACTGCGCGAGGGCTCCCGGCGGCTCGACGTCGACACCGGGATCGACTGGCACGAGAAGGAGAAGCTCCTCAAGGCCGCCTTCCCGCTGGACGTGCGCGCCGACCACTCCACGGCGGAGATCCCCTTCGGCCACGTGAAGCGCCCCACCCACACCAACACCAGCTGGGACGCCGCCAAGTTCGAGATCTGCGCCCACCGCTTCCTGCACGTCGGCGAGAACGACTGGGGCGCCGCCCTGGTCAACGACTCCACCTACGGCCACGACGTCACCCGTGACGTCCGCCCCGACGGCGGCACCACGACCACCGTCCGCCTCACGCTGCTCCGGGCGCCCCGCTACCCCGACCCGGACGCCGACCAGGGCCGGCACCGGCTGCGGTACGGCTTCGTGATCGGGGCCGACGTCGCGGCCGCCGTGCGCGAGGGCTACGAGGCCAACCTGCCCGAGCGGGCCGTCCCCGGCGCGGCGGCGGTGGCACCGCTGGTCGCCACCGACGACGACGGCGTCGTCGTCGAGGCGGTCAAGCTCGCCGACGACGGTTCCGGCGACGTCGTGGTCCGCCTGTACGAAGCCCACGGCGGACGCGCCCGGACCACACTGTCCCTCGCCCTCCCCTGGGAGACCGTGACCGAGACGGACCTCCTGGAACGCCCCGTGGACGGCACCGTGCCCGTCCGCCCGGACACCCCGGAGGACACGGGACCGCACCTCACCCTCCGCCCCTTCGAGATCCGCACGCTGAGGATCGCGCGCCGATCCGAGGGCTGAGGACCTCACCAGCACCCGGGAGCTTCCTTGGACACCGCACTGCAGGCCGTCCTCTTCGACATGGACGGCACACTCGTCGACACCGAGCGGCTCTGGCTGCGGGTGGTCGAGGAGGAGGCCCTCGGGCTCGGGATCGCCCTCACGGACGCGGACCTCGCCTTCGTCCTCGGCCGGGCGATCGACGACAGCGCCGCCCACCTCGCCGCCCGGTCCGCCGGGCGGCCCGATCGGGCCCGGCTCGGCGAGTCCCTCGAACGGCGCTTCACGGAACGCGTACGCCGGGAGGTCGTCCCCATGCCGGGGGCCGTGGAGCTCCTGACGGCCCTCGGCGCCGCGGGGGTCCCGACCGCCCTGGTCTCCGCCTCGCCGCGACCGGTGGTGGACACCGTCCTCGACGCCCTCGGGCGGCGATGGTTCACCGCCTCGGTCGCCGAGGGCGAGACCCCGCGCACGAAGCCGTTCCCCGACCCCTACCGGGCGGCCCTGACCACGCTCGGCGTCCCTCCGGCGGCCTGCGTCGCCGTGGAGGACACCCCGACCGGCATCACGTCGGCGGAGGCAGCCGGCTGCTCGGTCCTGGCGATCCCTTCGCACACCCCCATCGCCCCCGCCCCGCGTCGGACGGTCGCGCGCAGCCTCCTGGACGTGGACCTCGCCCTGCTGCGGCGTCTGGTCGGCGACCCCGGCCACGACTCCGCCCTGTAGCGGACCGGCGCCGGGGACGCCGGAACACCCGGCCGGAGCCTGGGCTCCGGCCGGGTGTTCGGAGGTCGTCAGACGCTCCAGATCTCCTTCATCGTGTCCACTTCGCCCTTGGCGTTCAGCGTGATCTCGTAGACGTTGCCGAAGCAGCCGTAGGGCGCCTCCACCTTGGGGTAGTCGTCGGTGGGGGCCCCGATCTCCTCGGCGAGGCAGCGGTCGACGTGCAGCGCCAGCTGCTCGTGGTCGACCTGCTTCCACTGGCCCGGGCCGGCGGCCAGGGCCAGGAACGCCTTGACGTTCCCGGGGAGGACGTAGTGCTTGGTCGGGTCGCCCTTGTCGGCGCCGTAGATCCAGTCGTTCGGCGTGCAGTGCGGCTTGGCCTCCGCGGCCTCGAAGCCGCCGGCGTCACGCATCAGCTCGACCTTCACCTTCAGGACGCCCGCGGGCAGGGTCGGCGGCTTGCCGCAGTCGCCGCCCTTTCCGTCGCCGTCGACGTCATCGGCCGGGCCGTCTCCGGCCTCGCCGGAGTCCGAGGTCTTGGACGGCGAGGCCGACGGCGAGGCGCTGCTGCCCGAACCTCCGGTCACGCCCTCGGCGGTGGGGTCCTCCGGCCCGCAGGCGGCGACGCCGCTCAGGGCGGCGAGGAGCGCGATCGCGCTGAGGACACGGCGAGTTGAGGTCATTCTTCCATTCCCCCGAATGAGAGTGCTCTGTGACGTGATCATGATTGATCGACGGAGCTTTCTACACCACGGAGTTGTTGAAAAGCCAATTGGCGATGCGGGGTCCGGGGGCGTGCCTACCGCTTGTGCCCGTGCTGAACGTCCAGGCAGAGCGCCCAGACGTCGGAGTAGCTGCCCTGCGAGGGCGAACCCCCGCTGTGGGTGGCCGCCGTCCAGTACGACGGGTCGGCGCCTCCGTCGCCGACCGGGGTGCCGACGGCGTCGCTGGGGAAGCTGCCGTTGAGGTGGGGGCCGCCCGAGGTCGCCTTGCTGAAGTCGGTCGTGGTCACGTTGCCGCCGCTGATCGCCGCGCCGCCACTGACGAGCCGCCCTTCTCCTCGGGAGCAGCCGGCCGTCGCCGTCTGGCCCGTGGAGGCCGTGTTCGGGCCGCTGACCTCGGTGAAGCGCACCGTCGTGGAGACGTGCTCGAGGTCGATGTCGTCCGTGCTGCAGATCGCGTACGCGTAGGTCATGTTGTCCTCGCCGCGTCCGCCGCCGATCCCGCCGACCGCCGTCCAGGAGTCGGGGTCGCGCTCACCGTCGCCCGCCGCGATCGAGCCGAAGTGGTGCCCGGCGTCGTCGAACGTGGGAAAGCTCGCGACCGGCTTGAGGCTGCCGACACTGGCCGGGGTGGTGCGGGCGCCGCCGCCGATCAGGACGGTGCCGGCCGGGCAGGTCGCCGTCACGAGCTTGGAGGACAGCCCGGCGGACGGTCCCTGGGCCTTGTTCATGACGACCTGCGTGTGCCTGATGAGGTTGCTGGTGAGGCAGATCGCGTACGGGGTGGTGGAGAAGGCCTCGCTGCTGCGGCTCCCGCTTCCGCCGAACGCCATCCAGTGCGTGGCGTCGGTGCCGACGACCCCGGGCGCGTCCGTGTACTCCGTGGCGCCGTCGGCACTGGGCACCATGCCCATCACGTGGTTGCCGTTGGACATCTCGTCGCTGCCGATGGCCTGGTCGGCCCCGCCGCCGGAGACGAGGCCGTCGGGGCAGTCGGCGTGCGAGGAGATCCCGGTGAAGGGAGTCGCGGGGCCCATGGTGGCCCCGGGGGTGACGACGGCGACGTCGACGGTCTTGGCGTACGCGGCCCCCGGCACCGCGACGGTCAGCAGCGCGGCCAGGATCAGGGCCTTGCCCGTGGCGGAGCCCCGCCGGATTCTCGTGCTCATCGAACTCTCTCCCGTGTGTTCATGCGCATGGCCGGCCGGCTCAGACGCCGTCGTTGGCGCACAGGGCCCATACGTCGGTGGAGGTGCCGGGTGAGGACTGGCCTCCGGTGTGGGCGGAGGCCGTCCAGTACGCCGCCGTGGTGGTCCCGTCGCCGACGGCGGCGCCGCCGGACGTGCTGGGGAAGCTGCCGTTGAGGTGGTCACCGTGCGAACCCGGACCGGTGAAGGCGGTGGTGGTCACGCTGCCCCCGCTGATCGCGGCACCGCCGCCGACCAGGTTCCCGTCGCCCTGCCCACAGCCCACGGTCGCCGTCTGGCCGGTGCTCCCGGTGGTCGGGCCGCCGACCTCGGCGTAGCGGACCTTCACCGTGGCGCCGCTGACGTTGATGCCGCTACCGCTGCAGATCGCGTACGCGTACGTGTAGTCGGCGCTGTTGGCGCCGGAGTCCCACCCGACCGCCGACCAGGAGTCGGGGTCGGTCTCCCCGTCCGCCGCGGCCTTCGCGCCGAAGGCGTGCGCGGAGTCGTTGAAGGTGGGGTAGCTCGCGATCGTCTTGAAGCCGCCCGTGTCGCCCGGAGCGGTACGGGCGCCGCCGCCGAGGAGGCGGGTGTTGGCGGGGCAGGTCGCGGTGACGCGGCCCACGGTCGCCCCGGCGGTGGGGGTGTTGGCCTTGTTCATGACGACCTGGGTGTGGTTGATCAGGCTGCTGGTGAAGCACAGGGCGTAAGGCGTGGTGGAGAAGGAGGCGCTGACCTGGCCCCCGCTCCCGCCGATGCCGAGCCAGTGCGTCACGTCGGTGCCGACGACACCGGTGGAGCCGGTGTACTCGGTGGTGCCGTCGGAGCTGGGCGAAGTGCCGTTGACGTGGTTGCCGTTCGCGCCGGCGCCGGTGCCGACGGCCTGGTTGATCCCACCGCCGGAGACGAGACCGCCGGCACAGTCCGCGTGGGTCGAGATCTCGGAGTTGGCGGAGGCGGGGCCGCTGGTGGCCCCGGGGGTCTTCACCGTCACGCTCACGGTGTTGGCGTAGGCGGTGCCCGGCACGGCCAGGGCCAGCGCCGCGCCGAGGACCAGCACCCTGCTCGGAGCAAGGCGCAGCGACGTGTTTCCTGTCATCGGATCCCATCTCTCTGATGGTCGACATGGACGGTGACCGGGGCTCGAAGGACGGTTCGAGCGCAGTCCCGTGAAGAAGGACCCCCTGCGTGCCGAACACCGCGCACGGCACGCAGGGACCTCCTGGCCGGCAGTTCCGTCGCGGCGAGAGCCACTCCTCCGCGACGGGGCCGGTGGAAGTCAGTCAAGCAGTCGGGGAACCGCCGGGGCGATTGGATCTGGGCACAGAAATATCCGGCCGGGGACACCCTGAGTGCAGTGGATCATCCAAGAGGTGATCGGGCCTCAACGGGGCACATCTGCAAGGTGCGTGTGCGCTGACGTCTTGCTGGTGCGGTTCACGTCAGCCGGTGTGTTCCGCGCACCTCGGTGCGGGATCCGCGACGGGCGGACCTTTTCCGAAGGCGCGAGGATGGAAGCGACCACCGCTCGTTTCCGGCTCTGCGAGGCGTTCTCCATGACCCTGTCCATTCGTAACCAGCTCCCCGGCACCGTCACCGCCGTCACCACGGGCGAGGCCATGGCGTCCGTGAAGGTGCGCCTGGCAGGCGGTCAGGACGTCACCGCCGCGATCACCGCCGACGCCGTCAAGGACCTCGCACTGGCCGAGGGCTCCGCGGTCAGGGCCCTCGTGAAGTCCACCGAGGTCGCCCTCGCGACCGGCCCGGTCGAGGGCATCTCGATCCGTAACCAGCTCGCCGGCTCCGTCACCGAGGTCTCGACCGGCGGTGCCATGGCGTCCGTGAAGGTCTCCGTCGAGGGCGGGGAACTGACCGCCGCCATCACCAAGGACGCCGTCGAGGACCTCGGCCTGAAGCCCGGCACCGCCGTCGTCGCCCTGATCAAGTCGACCGAGATCTCCGTCTCCGCCGCCTGACCGGGAACTCCGTCATGCACGAGGGCCGTGCTCCGGACGGAGCACGGCCCTCGACTTCGTTCACGGCCGGTCAGACGGCCACGACCGTGGCCTCGGTCGCCTTGACGCTGGTCCAGACGGACACCCCGTCGGCGAGGCCGAGTTCGGCGGCGGCCTGCGGGGTGATCTCGGCGACGAGGTCGGGCGCCTTCTCGGAGGTGATCAGGACGCGCAGCCGGCTGCCGCTCGCGGTGATCTCGCGTACGGTGCCGGGCCAGACGTTACGGGGGCTGCCGCCCGGCTTCTCGCGGTGGATCGACACCGCCTCGGGCGCGACGATCGCGAGCGCCGCGGTGCCGACCGCCGGCGGATCGGTCGCGACCAGGACACCGCCGGCGTCGAGCGCGAGGCCCTCCGCGGTGGCGGTGCCCGGCCAGGCGTTGCGGCCCAGCATCCGGGCCACCCACGGCGAGCGGGGATGGCGCGTGACCTCGGTGGGGCTGTCGTCCTGGAGCGCGCGGCCCTCGTCGAGGACGAGGACGCGGTCGGCGAGCGACACGGCCTCGACGGGGTCGTGCGTCACGATGAGGCAGACGCCGCCGAAGCTCGCGAGATGGGTGCGCAGCGTGTGGCGTACGTGGGCCCGGGTGGTCTGGTCGAGCGCGGCGAGCGGTTCGTCGAGGACGAGGAGCCGGGGGCGGGCGGCGAGCGCGCGGGCCAGGGCGACCCGTTGGGCCTGTCCGCCGGAGAGCTGGCCGGGGCGGCGGTGGGCGAGGTGGCCGACTCCGAGGCGGTCGAGCCAGGCCTGGGCTTCCCGCCGTGCCTCCGTACGGGCGACGCCTTGGGCGCGCAGACCGTACGCGGTGTTGGCGAGGGCCGTCAGGTGCGGGAAGAGCGCGCCGTCCTGCGGTACCCAGGCGACCCGCCGGCGGTGCGGGGGCAGGGCGGTGACGTCGACGGCGCCGAGGGTGAGGTCGGCGTGGGCGCGGGGGGTGAGGCCGAGGAGCGCCCGCAGCAGGGTGGTCTTGCCGGCGCCGTTGGGGCCGACGACGGCGATGGTGGTGCCGGGCTCGGCGTCGAGGGTGAGCCGGGTGAAGCCCGTGACCTCGGCCCGGAGCGCCCAGCGTCCGCCGGAGGGCGCGGGCGGAAGGGCCTGGGCGACGCCGGCCGTCGGCTCCGCGGCGATCGGGTCCGCAACGGTCTCGCGTCCGGCGTGGCGCTCGCGGTCGGCCGGTGTGCCCGTCCACCGTCCCCGCAGGGCGATCAGCACGGCCATGGCGATGGCGAGCAGCAGCAGGGACACGGAGGTCGCGGCTTCGGGCTCGTCCTGGAGCAGCAGGTAGACCTGGAGCGGGAGGGTCTGGGTGGTGCCGGGCAGGTTGCCGGCGAAGGTGATGGTGGCACCGAACTCGCCCAGCGCGCGCGCCCAGGTGAGGGCCGCGCCGGCGACGACTCCGGGCGTCACCATGGGCAGGGTGACCGTGAAGAAGACCCGGACCGGTGAGGCGCCGAGGGAGGCCGCGGTCTCCTCGTAACGGAGACGCAGTCCGCCGAGCGCCCCTTCCAGGCTGATGACCAGGAAGGGCATGGCCACGAAGGTCGCGGCGAGCACGGCGCCGGAGGTGTGGAACGGCAGCGTGATGCCGAAGGTGCCCTCCAGCCACGGTCCGAGGAGCCCGCGCCGCCCGAAGGCAAGCAGCAGGGCGACGCCGCCGACGGTGGGCGGCAGCACCATGGGCAGCAGGACGAGCGAGCGGACGAACGCCTTGCCGCGGAACGGCACCCGGGCCAGCAGCCACGCCAGCGGCACGCCGAGCAGCAGCGAGAGCCCGAGCGCCCAGAAGGAGACCAGGAGCGAGAGCTTCAGCGCCTGGACGGTGCCCGGCGAGCTCAGGTGGTCCGCGAGCGCGCTCCACTCGGTCCGTACGAGGATGCCGACCAGGGGCAGGGCCAGGAAGGCCACGGCCGCCAGCGCGGGCAGCACCAGGGTGAGGGGCGGACGCGTACCGGACGCGAGTGCGCCTGATCGTTTCATCGATGATCCCGAAGACATGAGGAGAAGAAGCGGAGGGCTGCCCGTCCCCCCGTGGCGGGCAGCCCTCCGCGGTCTGAGCGACCCCGGTCGGTCACGGCTTCTGGAAGCCGGCGTCCTGGAGGATCTTCTGGCCTTCGGGCGAGGACAGCCAGGCGACGAAGGCGGCGGCGGCCTCGGCGTTCTTCGAGTCCTTCAGCGTGGCGGCCGGGTACGAGGCCACGGCGTTCTGCGCGTCCGGGATCTCCACGGCGTCGACCTTGCCCTCGGCGCTCTCGGCGTCGGTCTTGTAGACGAGTCCGGCGTCGGCCTCGCCGAGCTCGACCTTGCTGAGCACCGCGCGGACGTTGGGCTCCTGGGAGACCGGCTTCACGGTGATCTTCTGGGCGTCGAGGATCTTCTTGCTGTACTTGCCGGCCGGTACCTCGGGGGCGGCGAGGACGACCTTGAGCTTGGTGTCCGCGAGGTCCTTCAGCTCGTCGACCTTGAAGGGGTTGCCCTTGCCGGTGGCGATGACGAGCCGGTTCTTCGCGATGACCGCCGGGGTGCTCGTCTCGGCCTTCACCTTGTCCATGCTCTTGGTGTCGGCGGTGACCAGGACGTCGGCGGGCGAACCCTGCGAGACCTGGGCGACGAGCTCCTGCGAGCCGGCGAAGGAGAAGGTGAGCTTCGTGCCCGGGTGGGACTTCTCGTACGCGGCGCCGGCCGTCTTGAACACGTCCGTCAGGGACGCGGCGGCGAGGACGGTGAGGTTCGCCTTCGGCGCGGTGCCGGCCGAGCCGGAGGAGGTGGAGCCACTGGCGCCCTTGTCGGTGTCGTCGTTCGACGAGCAGGCCGCGAGCGGGACGAGGAGGGCGGCGGTGAGTGCGGCAGCGGCGGCACGGCGTCTGGTGACGGTGAAGGTCATGAGGCTCTGAGCTCCTTGGGAACGGAAGAACGGAAGAACGGAAGGTGCGGAAGTGCGAAAGGCGTGGAGCGGGGCCGACCGCGCGACGGTCGAGATCTCCTGGTACTGCGTGAGGGGTCAGGTGCGGTCGATGTGCACGCTGGTCGACTTCACGCGGGCGGTGGCCTGCATGCCGACTTCCAGTCCCAGTTCCTCCACGGCCTCACGGGTGAGGAGGGAGACGAGGCGGTGCGGTCCGGCCTGGATGGTGACCTGGGCCGCGATGTCACCGAGCTTGATCGCCGTGACGATGCCCGGGAACGCGTTGCGCGCCGACGTGTACGACGCGTCCTCGTCGTCGCCCTGCGCGATCTCCACGGAGAACGCGGCCAGCGACTTGCCGTCGATCACTCGACGACCGCTCTCGTCGCGGTGGGTCGCCACCCGGCCCGCGTCCGCCCAGCGCCGCGCGGTGTCCGGGCTCACGCCCAGAAGCCGTGCGGCCTGCCCGATGGTGTAGGACTGCATATGCGACACCGTAGGGCCCGATCTTGCTCATCTGCAACAAAGTCGTCGGAGTCTCCATGGCGAATGCGAGGGTGCTTGGAGGAATGGACGAGGACGGCGCCCCGGCGAGCACGTCGGGGCGCCCGAACCTAACCTGGAGGGTGGTGACCGACGCGACGGAGGGACACCGGGAATGGGCGACAGCGTGGACAAGGCCAAGGGCAGGCTCAAGGAGATCGCCGGAAAGATCACCGGCCACGAGCGCCTCGAGGCCGAGGGCAAGACGGACCAGATGAAGGTCAAGATCCGGGAGAAGGCGGCGAGCGTTCGCCGCCGGGCCGAAGGCATCAGGGACTCGCTCAAACGAGACCACTGACCCGGGGGAGGGACGAGACGCCCCGAAGGCCACAGTCGAGGACGGTATGACTCCGGAGCCCTCCCGCGATCCAGACGGCGCCGAGCACCGCACCGCGGACGACCGGGCACGAAGCCGGTGGTCCGGGCCGCTCGGCACCTGGCCGGCCGTCGGCCTCGTGGTCGTCTTACTCGTCGCGGCCAACCTCCTGTTGCACGGTCTGACCGGCCCGCTGCGCCTGCTGACGGCCGTCGCGGTCAGCGCGTCGCTGCTCGGGGTGCTCCGCTGGGCGGGAGGCACCCTCGCGGACGCGGGGCTGGCGCCCGGGACCCTGGCCCGTGGCGCGAAGTGGGGGCTGGCCCTGGTGGGACTCGTCGGACTCGTCTACGCCGTCGGAGCGCTGCTGCCGGACACGCGGTCGCTGTTCGAGGACCGGCGGTACGAAGGGATGACGGGGAGCGAGCTGGCGGCGCGCGTTCTCGTGGTCGTCCCCGTCGGCACCGTCCTGGTGGAGGAGATCGCCTTCCGCGGGGTGCTCTACGGGCTGGTGCGCCGGGCCCGGGGGACCGTCTGGGCGACGACGGTGTCGAGTCTGCTGTTCGGCCTGTGGCACATCCTGCCGTCCCTGGGCCTGGCGACCGCGAAGCCCGCGCTGACCACGGTCGTCGGAGACGGCGCATTCGGCTCCGTGCTCGCGATCACGGGCGCGGTGCTGTTCACGGCCGCGGCGGGCGTCCTCCTCTGCGAGCTGCGCCGCCGCAGCGGCAGCGTGCTGGCGCCCATGGGCCTGCACTGGGCGGTCAACGCGCTCGGCTACGTCGCCGGGTTCCTGCTCCGCTGACTTCCCGCCCGCACGGGGCTCAATGATCAGGGTGGATGATGTCCCTCAACCGGTCCAGGTCCTGGGACGTGAAGCCCGACGGCCGCATGACGGCGTTCCAGCCGTCGACGTACGCCGCCTTGTACGTGTGGCCGTGGCCGTCCGGTACGCCCGTGGAGAACGGCAGGTCCGCCGTGACCTGCCAGAAGGTGACGAAGGGGATCCAGAACATCCCTTCCAGCACGTCGCTGCCGGGCGCCTCGCCGATCCAGTCGGGCTCGGAAAGCGCCAGGTTCGGACTCCACCAGACGATCGGGTCGGACGGGTGCATGAGGTACAGCACCCGCGTGCCGTTCCAGGGCTCGTCCGCCGGGGTGATCCCGGTGGTCGGGTCGTCGGTGAACCGTACGGTCCACCCCTGCTTGTAGACGGGCTCGATCTCCGGGCTGCCCGCGTCCCGGTGGTCACTGAACTCGCGGAACAGGGTGTTGAAGTTCGGGGGACCGGCGAACAGGGTGCCGGCGGTGCGGTTGCGCAGGTCGTACTCGCCGCTGAAGGCCGCCTCGCCGCCGAAGGACCCCAGGCTCTCGCCGGCGACGAACAACCGCGGACGCTGGTCCTGGGGCAGCTTGGACCAGACGTCGTAGACCGCGTCGAAGAGCTCCCGGCCGGCCTGGCGCGCCTTGGACTGGTCCACGAGATAGGAGAGCCACGACGGCAGGTAGGAGTACTGCATCGCCACGGTGGCGGAGTCGCCGTCGCCGAGGTACTCGAACGAGTCCACGGCGGCGGGGTCGACCCAGCCGCTTCCCGTGGTCGTCATGACCAGCAGGTTCGCGCGCTTGAAACCGCCGGCCCGCTGAAGGTCGGCGACGGCCCGCTCGGCGCGCGCTTCCGTGTCGTCGGCGGTCTGGAGCCCGGCGTAGGCCCGGACGGGCTCCTGGGCCGGGCGGTGGGTGAAGGCGCCGATGTCCCGGGCCGTCGGACCGCTGCCGGCGAAGGCCCGGCCCTGGTAGCCCAGCGTGTCCCACGGCACCAGCGAGCCGGGTCCGCCGGACCGCAGCGTGGACGTGGGCTGGTGGATGCCTTCCGGCGTCGTCGTGTCGCGCAGCGAGAACGCCTCGTTGGCCGCGTTCACGAAGCCGGAGAGCAGGACGCCGCTGATGACCGACCACGCCAGGCCGGCCACCACGACCCAGCCGACGACCCGGGCCGCGCGCGGCCCGATCCAGCGGCGGAGGAGACGGGCGAGCCACCGGTACAGGCGCCGCAGCCCACGGCCCGCGAGCAGGATGAGCCAGAAGACGAGCACGGCGATGAAGGGACAGGCGACGGCGGCGAGGACGTTGTATTCGGTGACCCCCATGAGTTGGCGGATCTCGTGCTGCCAGTACTGGCCGAATCCGAACGACAGACCGAACAGCGCGATCCCGCAGACGACGAGGACCTGCCACGACCTGCGCGACGCCTCGCGTGCCTCGCGGTCGGCGAACGCGCGCCACACGTAGGCCGCGATCACACCGAGCCCGTAGCCGATGGCCGCGCTGATGCCGCAGATCAGCCCCTGGAGCACCCCGCCGCGGGGCAGCAGCGACGGGGTGAAGGAGAGACAGGCGAGGAGCAGCGCGCCCCAGCAGCCGGGGAGCGTGAGCCGCGGCGACCAACGTCGCTTTCCGGCACCCTCGGCCGGCTCAGTGCTTTCGGGCGGCTCGGCGCCGGCGGTCGGTTCGGTGCCATCGGCCGACTCGGCACTGGCGGTCGGCTCGGCGTCGGCGGTCGGTTCGGCATCGGCGGTCGGCTCGGCACCGTCCGTCGGTTCGGGACCGTCGGCAGGCTCGGGGCCGTCGGCTTCCTCGGGGTCCGGAGAGCCGTCCGGCGAAGGCTTGTGTGCATCAGGAGCCATGGCTGTCCTCCGGGACAAATGATCCCAAGGCCCGACCCGGCCTGCCACCGGTGACTCCTCCGTGCGTTCCGAAGGGCCGGGGCCCTGTCCACCGGGCCGACCTGGGGTGACTCGTCATCTATGCTTCAAGGCGGCCGGGAGGCGATGACTCGTCTCTCCGGGCGGCACCCGCGAAGCGGCCGGTCGGACCCGCCGAGGACGGCGGTCCGGGCCGGGCCTCAGGGGGGCGGGCGGACCACGTGACACTGATCATGCCGATCCTTGGGAATCGAGTGGCCGTCGCCACGCGTCACAGTGGTGCGGGGAGCCCGGTCCCCGCCCGCGAACGGAAGTCTCCAGGGAGAAGTGAGGTATGTCGGTGATCTGCGTCGGAGGCATGATCGGGATCGGCAAGACGAGCGTGGCCGAGCTGCTCGCGAAGGCGCTCGGCAGCGACGTCTTCTACGAGAGCGTGGACGACAACCCGATCCTGCCGCTCTTCTACACGGCGAGCCCCGAGGAGATCCAGGCGAAGCGCTACCCCTTCCTGCTCCAGCTGTACTTCCTGCAGACCCGGTTCGCGTCGATCAAGGAGGCGTACAAGCAGGGCGACAACGTCCTCGACCGGTCGATCTACGAGGACTGGTACTTCGCCAAGGTCAACCACGACCTGGGCCGCATCAGCTCCCTCGAGATGCAGGTGTACGAGGGCCTGCTGAACGAGATGATGCGCGAGATCGACGCCCTGCCGTACCGCAAGGCACCCGACCTCATGGTCTACCTCAAGGCGGACTTCGAGACCGTGCTGCACCGCATCGGGCTGCGCGGCCGTGACTTCGAGCAGGACGAGGCCCTCGTGGAGTACTACCGGACGCTGTGGTCCGGCTACGACGACTGGGTGCACAAGCACTACTCGGCCAGCGAGGTCCTGGTGATCGACATGAACCGCACCGACGTGGTGAACAACGCGGACGACGCGGCCCGCGTGGCGCAGGAGGTCAAGGACGCGCTGGTCGCCGCCAGGTCCCGCGCCTGAGGCGCCGAAGCGGCGGGGGAGAACACCGTCCCCGCCGCTTCGGCGGCCCTCCGGGCCGCGCGGCCGGCCGCGCCCGAGCCGTCAGTGCTCGCAGAGCGAGAACTCCCGCTCGTAGAGCTGCTCGTTGTGTTCGTCGACGAAGAACTTGCGTTCCCGCATGAGCTCTTCGCGGTACTCCTCGGCCTGTTCCAGCGTCATGGTCGACGTGTCGGACCACGGCTGCTGCGGCGGCACGTCGGACGTCGAGACGATCCTCTCCGACGGGTCGACCAGGAAGAACGCGAGGATCTTGCGATGCCCCGGACGGGTGGTGTCCGCGAGGCGGAACGAGCCGACGCGGTGCTGCAGGACGTTCGGGAACGCCAGGCAGCGGCCCTCCGGCGTCGACGCGGATCCCAGAACCTGGTTCAGCGCGTCCTCGTCCTCGAGACCGTAGACGTCACGCAGACCGTCGTCGTCGTTCTGTTCGTAGTCCGGGTCGTCCAGCGCCGCCCGGAAACTCAAGCGGCTTTCCGTGATGTTCTCGCTGTCCCAGTAATAGATGCCGGTCGAGACGATCCGCTCGTTCAGCATCCCCTCCACATGCCAGGAACCGCCCTGGTACTCGGGCTTGTCCGGCGTGAGGCGGATGGTGGCGAGCTTGACGATGACCTGGAGGCTCCGCCCGCGCAGGTCGATCCGGGCGGACTCCTCGGGGGACTCGGGCGGGGTGTAGGCCGGGGCGTCCGGGACGACCGGGCGGCGGTTCTCCCACCATTCGTCCTGGGCCCGATTCCATGCGCGGCGGGCTTCCTCGTAGGCCTCGTCGTCGCTGTAGGAGGCCTTGTCCGGATACTCCGGTTCCGGGCCGTACCATCCGTACGGATCGGCCTCGATCCGCGGGGGCCGAGGATGGCGCAGATCGGTGAGCACGTTCTCGAACAGCGGGCGCATGCGCGCGAACAAGTCCGGGAGAACGGCGGCCAGTTCGCCGTGGGTCTCGGGGTGGACGTTGTTGACGTACGACCGGAAGGCGACGTCGCCGTCGTCCGTGACGTCGACGTCCGTGGGCAGCCACTGGAACCTCTCCGAGAACTCGTACCGCGAGTAGTGGTTCGTCGGGTTCCGCCAGGCCTGCTCGGGAGCGCCGCTCACCCCGTTCACGAGGCAGAACAGGGAGGGATGAACCAGGTCGAGCACCTGGCCGTCGGAGCCGGGATGCCAGTCCAGTTCTGCCTCGGGGACCTCTTCCAGCACCCGGACCGCGCCGCGCAGCCGGCTCCTGAGCTCGTCGTCGACCAAGGCGTCCGAGTGCCACACCCCGTCGACGGCGGACACCTCGATGCCGGTTCGCTCGTCCCGCAGCGCGGCGTAGTGCGCGAGTTCTGCGAGTACGTAACGTATCTGCGCCTCGGTGAGGCCCTGGTCGAGTGCTTCCCGCGTCCACCGGGCGACGATGTCGGCGTCGTTCATCTTGTCGAACCATCCGGGCTTCGCCCGGAGGTGCGAGCTGCACTGCATCATCTGAAGCTCCCGCAGCGTTCGGGGATCCGCGAACGGCAGGGAACGGGCCGTGTGGAAGGGCAGCGGGAAAGCGGACAGGTCAGTCAATGGTCTTGGTCCTACCAGTCGGTGTGAGGTGCCGGGAAGGATACGTCAGCCGACTGACACCGCCTCGGTGGACGAAGGCGGGCTCGTCCGACTCAGGCGAACCCGAGCCGTGGGCCGCCCAGGTCGTGCAGGCGTCGGAAGAAGGCGAGCACGCCCGCGGAGCCACCGGCCCACGTGGCGCTCGCCCGGGTGAGACCGGTGTCCGGGAACACCGGCCGCGACCAAGTGCCGCCGCTGCGGCTCAGGATGAGCAGGGCGACGGTCTCGGCCGCGTCCCGGAACTCCTCGGACGCGGACGCCTCCGCGAGGTCCACCATCAGTTCGCCCGCTCCGGCCAGCCCGCAGCACTGCGTGACCAGCGGCATCCGCGGGGCCAGTGCGGCGCAGGCCCGCGCGGCCCGCCGGGCGAGGTCGAGGTACCCGGGCTCGTCGAGGAGGTCGGCGGCCCGCACGAGTACGGACCCGATGCCGGCCAGGCCCCGGCACCACGAGCCGTAGCGGCGCGTCGCGCCCGGTGCGGCCGCCGCCGCGATGACGTCCGGTGTCAGGGCGGCCAGGTGCGCGGCGGCCTTCTCGGAGCGGCTGATCGCGTCCGGGTCCCCGGTCGCGGCGCCGTACTCGAGCAGGAACCAGGCGACGCCCGCCTCGCCGTGCGCGATGCCCTCGCGGAGTGCGGCGCTGCCGGCCGTGTCCGCACCGGTCGGGGTCAGCCGGGCGGTGCCCGATGCCAGCATTCGGTCGCAGTCGGCGGCGACGGCGAGGTGCCGGTCCGCGGCAGGCCGCTGACCGGACCCGAGGGCGTGCCGGGCGAGGAGCAGCCGGCCGAGGCCGATTCCGGCGGCGCCCGCGATCAGGTCCGCCTCCGGGGGCCCGCCGTCCGGCGCGCGGTCCGGCAGGACGGGGTGTCCCGACTGCGCCTCGGCGTCCGTCCCCGTCCCCATCCCCGTCCCCGCCTCCGCCTTCGTGAGGAAGAGTTCGACGCCGGTGCGCCCGGTGTAGAAGCCGGGCGCCAGGTTCCTCTTCTGACCCGCGGTCCAGCGTGCCAACTCGGTGACGGCCGACCGCACATGGGGCCGGTGCGCATGGTGCAGGAGTTCGAGGCCGAGCCCCGAACTGCCGCCGTAGACGTCGATCGAGGTGGGGACGTTCAGCTGTGCGGCCCGTTCCGGGTCCACGATCGCCCGCGCTTCGCCGACGCAGAAGGCGGTCGTGTGCGCGATGATCTCGTCCAGCAGGTCGTCGTCGATCCTGGGGCGCGCGGGCCCGCGCACGGTTCCGGGCGTGCCGGAGCGCAGACGGCCGGCCGAGACGGTCCGTACGGCCGGGTCGAAGCTCAGCAGGCCGGTGATCGAGGCCCGGATGCCCCGGTGGACCTCCCCGGGGAGTGCCCCTGCCAGGCAGGCCAGGGTCCGGTCCCGGTTGACCTCGTGGTCGGTGTCGACGATCACCGGGTCCATGCCGGTGGCGGCGAAGAAGAGGGTCGCCCCGAGGGCGTAGTAGTCGTCGGCGGGGGAGGCCGGTCCCGTCGGGGGCAGAACGGGCTCGTTGTAGCCGGGGGTCGCCCCTCCGGGGCCGGAGCCGTTCCACTCGCTGATCCCGAAGTCGATCATGTGGCACCGGCCGGGGCCCGCGTCGTCGAGTACGACGTTGTCGGGCTTGAGGTCGCGGACGACCACGTTCCGACCGTGGATCGCGTCCAGGATGGCAAGGAGCCGGGAAGCGAGGACGGAGAGGGCGCGCGCCGACCGGGTGCCGTCGGCCCGGTAGGGGCCGTTCAGCAGAACGTCCCTGCGCAGGTCTCGCGTGCCGCAGTCGCTCATCACCAGGTACTCGTCCGTCCGGTGAGCGAAGTAGTCCAGTGCGCGCGGCACGCCGGTGACGCCGTCGAGCGCGGTCAGGACCGTGCGCTCGTTGCGCAGCCGGTGGCGGGCGTCCGTACCGGATTCGTCCTCGCCCACGAAGGCCCTCGCCTGTTTGACCACCACCGGCCGCCCTTGGGCGCGGTCGACCGCGCGGTAGACGTTTCCGCGGGGTGCGCGCGCGATGCCCGCGGTGACGGTGTAGCGCCCGCCGTCGAAGCCGGGCGCGGAGGCCGGCTCGTCACCGCGTCCGGAGCCGATCGCGAAGGGGTCCTCGGCCCAGGGCGGGCACCGGTAGCGGCCGACGGCCAGGCCGTCGAAGATCCGGCCGTCGGGCCCGGTCATGACGGACTCGAGTCGTCCGCTCCGGCCGGTGCGGTAGTCGCCGGTGAAGGGGCCGTAGCGGTAGTAGACGGGGGCCCTGGGGTCGACCCGCCGATCGCTGACGACCCGCGGGCCCTCCCGGTCGCGCAGTACGGCGGCGAGGTCCCTGGCCACGTCGACCACGGCGTCGGCCACGGGGTAGACGGTGATCGCCTTGCCGACGGCTCCGGCGCTCACCACCCCGGAGTTGAGGCGGCGCAGTGTCTCCGGGCCACGGGCGAACTTCGCGTGGCAGACGTACCGGGCCAGCACCGGCAGGACGAGTCGGGTCACGGCGTCGAGGTCGCCGGGACGTGCCGAGACGTGCAGTTTCCATCCGTGTTCCATCGCCGGCATCCGCGGATCGTTGAGGTACGACCACGTGTCGTCGGACCAGCCGCTGCGGCCGGCGATGGAAACGGCCACCGCTACGAGTTCAGGTCACAGGCGAAGCGGGTGGTGGCGGTCACCCAGGGGTCGGCGAGACACGCCGTGTGCTCGCGGTCACCGCGGTCGTCGTCCTCGAACGCGATCGCCTCGTCGTCGATCTCCAGCAGACCCGCGTCGCGGAATCCGTCGGTTTCCAGAAGATCCGGCACGGCTAAGGGCATGTGACGCCTCCATGGTGTGTCGTGCGTTGAGGAGCGGACAATGGCCGACGCGGGCCGGTGGACCCACTGGGCCGGGACTCGCTGCACAAAGGTAGGGAGCGGTCGAACGCGCTGGCAAGAGGGCCGCAGACGCCACTCTCGAGGACTCCCACGTTCCGGAACGGACGGCGGATTCCGCATTCGAAGCGTGGAGTACCGTCCTCGCAATCAGCCGAGTGCCCGCCGCGCCGCGTCCCCGGCGGCGGACTGACGCGCCGCACGCGCAGTCCTCGGTCACCGCCCAGCGACGCCGAACAGCTTCCGCTCGACCGCGGCGGTCAGCTTCGGGTACAGGCCCGGCAGCAGGCGGACAAGCCGGTCCGCGGTCCTGGCGTCGGAGCCGACGCGGATGCGCGGGGCGCCGGCCTCCACGCCGTCGACGATGACGCGGGCGGCCTGTGAGGCGGGCATCTTCAGGAGCTTGTCGTTGTACACGCGCGTGCGGTCGAGTTGGGCCGCCGTCGGGGCGAGGCCCTGGTCGCGTGCCTGCGACAGGGTGGCGGTGGCGATGTTGGTCTTCACGCCGCCGGGGTGGACCACGGTCACCCGGACCGGCAGGCGCTCGCTCAACAGCTCGGTGCGCAGCGCTTCGGTGAACCCCCGGACGCCGAACTTGCTCGCGCAGTAGGCCGAGAGGGTGGGCTGCGCCAGATAGCCGTTGAGGCTGGAGACGTTGACCACGTGCCCGTCGCCGGAGGCGATCAGGTGCGGCAGGAAGGCCTTGGTGCCGTGGATGACACCGAACAGGTTGACCGCGAGCGTCCGGTCGTAGACCTCCCAGTCCGCCTCCAGGACCGTCTGACCGCCGCCGCTGATCCCGGCGTTGTTGTAGATCTGGTGCACCACCCCGTAGTGCGCGGCCACGGCCGCGGCGTACGTCTCCACCTCGGCACGGTCGCTGACGTCGAGGCGCGCGGTGTGCACCTCGGCGCCCAGCGCCCTGGCCCGGTCGGCGGTCTCGCCGAGGCCGATGTCGTCGACGTCGCTGACGGCCAACCGGGCGCCGCGCTTGGCCAGTTCGAAGGCCAGTCGGCGTCCGATGCCGGAGCCGGCGCCCGTGACGACGGCCACCTTGTCGCGCACGCTGTTGCTCATACGGGTTCTCCTGTCGATGGGGCGGGCACGGGGCGGGCCCCGTGGGTACGGGCGAGTTCGGTGGTGAGCTCGACGAGACGGCCGAGGACGCCGGGAGCCAGATGGTGGCCCATGCCCGCGATCTCCACGTGCCGGGCGCCGCGGATCGCGGCGGCCGTGGCGCGGCCACCGCTGGGATGCACCATGAGGTCGCGGTCCCCGTGCACGACCAGCGTGGGCGCGGTGATCCGGCGCAGTTCGGCGGTGCGGTCGCCGGAGGCGCGGATGGCGTCGATCTGCCGGGCCACCGGCGCGCCGGAGCGACCGCCTCCCGTGCGCTCCCACACGGCGGTCGCCCAGGCCCGCTCCCACGCCTCGTCGGGCGGGAAGCCGGGGCCGCCGATGTGCGCCATCAACTCCAGGTGCCGGGTCACGGACTCCTCGACGGTGGCGGCCGCGGGCTTGACCAGCCGCGCGACGGTCGACCAGGCGGGCCGGCCGACCCGACGGTCGCCGGTGGTAGAGAAGATCGAGGTGAGAGTGGCGACCCGGTCGGGGTGGCGGGCCGCGAGGGTCTGCCCGATCATGCCGCCCATCGACATGCCGACCACGTGGGCCCGGTCGATGCCCAGGGCGTCCAGGAGGCCCAGGGCGTCGGCGGCCATGTCGGCCAGGTCGTACGCGTCGGGGCGGGGCCGGGCCAGCAGCTGGCGCGTCCGGCCCGGCGGCGGCGCGGCGATCCGGCTGGACCGGCCGGCGTCCCGGTTGTCGAACCGCACCACCCGGAAGCCGCGGTCGGTGAACCCGTCCACCAGAGGGGCCGGCCAGGAGGTGAGGTCGAGGCCGAGGCCGGCGACCAGCAGCAGCGGTTCGCCGTCGGCCGGGCCGTGCACCCGGTACGCGAGCCGAGGGCCGGCCGGCAGGTCGACGAACAGGTCCTCGGCGGCGGCTCCGCCTTCCGGCGTGGTCGCGGTGCCCCTGGTCACGGCGGCTCCCTCTTCCGGGGCCGCCGGGGTCCCGCGGGTCACGGCGGTGTCTGCCACGCCGTCGTCCCTGCCCGTCACGCCGTCGCCTCCGCCCGGACGGCGGCCCGGGAGAACACCAGCTCCGGGTCGGCGACGCTGCCGGACCGCAGCAGCCTGACGTCGTCCCGGTAGTCCATCGAGGTCAGCCACGGCATCCGGTCCCCCTGGCGAGGCAGCGAGTCGACGGCGCGCCGGACGTATCCGGCCCCGAAGTCCAGGAACGGACGGGTCGGCATCCCGGGGTCCGCCGGCTCGGGTCGGCAGATGTCGTAGCCGTGGGCGTCCAGGTGGGCGAGGAGACGGCAGAAGTGCTCGCACAGCAGGCCGATCTTCAGCGTCCAGGAGGAGTTGGTGTAGCCGATGGCGAAGGCGAAGTTCGGCACGCCGGAGAGCATCATGCCCTTGTAGGCCAGGGTGTCCGGCAGCCGTACCTCCCGGCCGTCGACGGTGAGGCGGATGCCGCCGAACGCCTGCACGTTCAACCCCGTGGCGGTGACGACGACGTCCGCCGCCAGCTCGCGACCGGACTCCAGCACGATGCCCTGCTCGGTGAACGTGGCGATCCGATCGGTGACCACCGAGGCCCGGCCCTCGCGGATCGCCCGGAACAGGTCGCCGTCGGGGACCGCGCACAGCCGCTGGTCCCAGGGGTCGTACGGCGGGTTGAAGTGCAGGTCCACGGGGTAACCGGCAGGCATTTGGCGGGTGTTGACCCATCGGATCAGGCGCCGCGCCGCCTTCGGGAACCTCTGGCAGAAGCTCCAGATCAGACGCTGCTGGACGATGTTCTTGCGCCGGGCCAGTGCGTAGCCGCGCCGCTGGCCGAGGTACTTCTTCAGCGCGTTGGCGACGACGTCGGCGCGCGGTATCGGCAGGACGTACGTCGGCGTGCGCTGCAGCATGGTGACGTGCGCGGCGGTGTCCGCCATCGCCGGTACCACGGTGACCGCGGTCGCCCCGCTGCCGATCACCACCACGCGCTTGCCCGCGTAGTCGAGCCGCTCCGGCCAGTGCTGCGGGTGCACGACCGGACCCCGGAACCGGTCCAGGCCCTCGAACCGGGGCGTGAAGCCCTCGTCGTAGCGGTAGTAACCGCCCGCGCAGAACAGCCAGCCGCAGGTCAGCGTGGAGCGCTCGCCGGTGTCGGTGCGCTCGACCTCGACGGTCCACCGTGCGTCATCGGTCGACCAGGAGGCGCCGAGCACCTTGTGGCGGTACCTGGTGTGTGCCTCCAGGCCGTTCTCGGCGGCCGCCTGCCGCAGGTAGTCCAGGATCCGGGGCGCGTCGGCGATGGACTGCTCGTCGCGCCAGGGCTTGAACTCGTAGCCGAAGGTGTGCAGGTCCGAGTCCGACCGGATGCCCGGATAGCGGAACAGGTCCCAGGTCCCGCCGGACGCCTCGCGCGCTTCGAGGATCGCGAAGCTCTTCGACGGCAGCTCGGTCCTCAGGTACCGGGCGGCGCCGATGCCCGAGATCCCGGCTCCGACGATGAGGACGTCGAGGTGTTCGACGGCGGACCTTGCGGGGGACGAGGACACGGGCAGCTCCCGGCAGTGGTGGTGGAAGGGTGCGTCCATGGTGGTGCCGCCACGGCCCGGCACCAACGTGCAAACAGCACCAGCCTGATCGCGCGAAGGTGACGATCTGCACCAGTACGATGGGCGCATGTCGTGGCAGTCGCCCTCTCCCCGGGTGCGGGAGCTGATCCGCCGGGGCGCCGAGATCGCGCTCACCCCCTCGGCCGACTGGCTCGCCGAGCTGGACGCGGCGACCCTCTCCGGCGAAGCCAGGCGACAGATCGCCGCCGATCCCGTGCTGGCTGCGGGGACACGCCGTACCAACCGCTCCAACCTGCTGTTCTGGGCTGCCTCCAACGTCCGCGCGCCGGGGGAGCCGGTCCCGGCCAACGACACGGAGGCACCACTGGCCGTCGCCCGGGACATGATCCGGCGGGGCCTGGACGAATCCGCCCTGGACGCCTACCGGGTCGGCGAGAGCGTCGCCGTGCGGATGTGGACGCAGATCGCCTGCTCGCTCACCGGCGATCCACAGGAGCTGCGTGAACTCCTCGACGTGTCCCTGCGCTCCATCTCCGCCTTCGTGGACGACACGGTGGGCGCGATCTCGGCCCGGATGCGCGCCGAGCGGGACGAGCTCACCCGCGGCACCCACGCGGAGCGCCGGGAGACCGTCACCCTGCTCCTCGAGGGGGCTCCGATCACCCGGGAGCGCGCAGAGAGCCGCCTCGGCTACCGGCTGCAGCCGACGCACACCGCCGCGATCGTCTGGACCGAGGCCCCCGACGCCGACCTGAGCCGGCTCGACCGGGCGGCCGACGCGCTCGCCGAGGCCGCCGGCCAGCTCCGCCCCCTGAGCGTCATCGCCAGCGCCGCCACCCGTTGGCTGTGGGTGCACGGTCGACCCGACGGCGACCGGGCGCGCGCCGCACTGGACCAGCTGCCGGACGTGCGGGTCGCGGTCGGCTCCACCGCACCGGGCGTCGACGGCTTCCGCAGCAGCCACCTCGACGCCCTGACCACCCAGCAGATGCTCACCCGTCTCACCTCACCGTCCCGGCTGGCCTTCCACCACGAGGTGGAACTCGTCGCCCTGCTCACCGCGGACCCCGAAGGCGCCGACCGGTTCGTCCAACGCACCCTCGGCGAGCTGGAGACCGCGCCGCCCGAGATCACCGAGACGCTGCGCGTCTTCATCGCCGAACAGTGCAACGCCACCCGGGCCGCCGCCCGGCTGTTCACCCACCGCAACACCCTGCTCCGGCGCCTGGCCCGCGCCGACCAGCTCCTGCCGCGCCCGCTCGCCCAGCACACCGTCGAGGTCGGCACCGCCCTCAAGGTCCTCCAGTGGCGCGGACACCCCTGACACCGCCGAAGCGCGCTGTGCGTCACCTCGTGGGAGCGGACGCGCTTCGCGGCTCGACGCTCATCGGGCGGCGTCCGACGCTGCGGCGCCGCGTCCACCACAGGGCGACGACCAGGATTCCCGCCGCCCCGTACGCGGTGGTCACCCCCACGGCGCCGGTGACCGGGCCGACGAGGTACGCCACCGCGCCGGCCAGGGCGACGCCGAGCCACTCCCAGCGACCGTCCAGGGCGACGAGGGCGATGAGCAGCAGGGCGTACCAGGAGTAGCCGGGAGTCAGCAGGAGGAACGTCGTGCCCGTCGTCGACAGGGCACCGTGCCAGGGGCGTTCGGGGTCGCCGCGCCACCACACCGCCGCCGACACCGCCACGATGACCAGCATCGCCACGGGCGGCGCCCACGCGTCGGGCAGCACGAGGCGGAGCAGGGCGTAGCGGCCGCCCGCGCCCGCGTCGTCGTAGCCCTCCTCCCGGACGTAGCCGCTCAGGTAGCCCAGGACCGAACCGTCGGAGAGGAGGACGTACGGCAGGTACGTCAGCACCACCGTCGCCGCGGCCGTCAGCGCCACGGCCGCGACCGTACGGGCCCGCCGGATTCCGGACAGCGCGCCGGGCAGGAGCAGCGCGGGCAACAGCTTCGCGGCGACGGCCAGACCGAGCAGCACCCCGCCCGTGACGTGACGGCGGCGTGCCACCAGAGCGAGCGCGCCGACCGACAGGAGCACGGCCAGGACGTCCACGTGGGCGTTGTCGACGGCCTCGACGGGGACCGCCGGGCACCACGCCCACAGGGCGGCCCGGCGGGGATCCCCGCGCCGCCGCAGAACACCGAGCAGGAGGCCGCTGACGGCCAGGGCGAGAACGGCCGAGCCCACCTGGAGCCCCTTGTGGCGGACGCCTTCCGGCGACAGGGCGTGGACGAGGAGGAACCAGCCCTCGGCCACCGGAGGGTAGATCGTGTGGACGGCAGGCCTGTTGATCCGGGTGCACCGGCCGTCGCCGAGGGACGCGAGGGCGGCGCCGTCCCGCTCGCAGACCGCGGCGCGGGGGAAGAGCCAGTCGTCCCGGAGTCCGGCGAGCGCCGGGTCCGCGGGCGCGTGATCGTACGGCGAGACGCCCGATGCCTGGACCCGGCCGTCCCACGCGTACCGGTAGGAGTCCGTGCTCGTCCGCGGCGCCGCCACCAGGCCCGTCGCCGTCACCGCGACCGCTCCCGCGAGGACGAGCGGGACGACGTGCCGGCGGGGGACACGCCGCAGGGCGACCGCGGCCGCCGCGAACACCGCCCACGCGCCCGCGTACCCGGCCAGGAACCCGGTCCCGTGCGCGCCCGCGCGGAGCAGCAGGGCCAGCGACGCCGTCAGGAGCGCCAGCAGAAGCGTGGTGACGACGAGGGGGAGCGGGAGACGGTGGTCGCGGGTCATGGGCGCAGACTGGCAGCGCGCACGACGGGTGCGGAGGAGACCCGGCGGGGCGTTCGGGTTTCGTAAGGTGTCGGACCGTCCACGGCGCCGCTCGCGGCGGTGTCATGGACGGCATGACGTTCCGCATGCCCCGGCCGCCGCGCCCCGCGTTCCGGCCCCCGGCCGTCCGGCCGCCCGCCTTCACCGGGCGCCTCCACGACGCCAGAACCG
Organism: Streptomyces nymphaeiformis; assembly: GCF_014203895.1. Classification (GTDB taxonomy): domain Bacteria; phylum Actinomycetota; class Actinomycetes; order Streptomycetales; family Streptomycetaceae; genus Streptomyces; species Streptomyces nymphaeiformis. The sequence goes on from NZ_JACHJY010000002.1 coordinate 497,095, forward strand.
CGACGGCCGTCGGCCGGTGGCTCGGCGCGGCGTTCGCCGTCTGCCTCCTCACCGGCCTCGTGAGCCACTACCTCCAGCAGCCGCCCGCCTGGCTCGCCGATCGGCTGCCCGCACGGCCGGCGTGGGGGTACGCGTTCACCCAGGGCCTCCACGTCGCCACCGGACTGGCGGCGATCGTGCTGCTGCTCGTGAAACTGTGGGCGGTGTACCCCCGGTTGTTCGTGTGGCCGCCGGTGCGGTCGGTGCGGCACGCGCTGGAGCGCCTGTCCGTCGCGGTCCTCGTGGCCTCGGCCGTCTTCGAGGTGCTGACGGGGCTGCTCAACATCGTCGAGTGGTACCCGTGGCCCTTCTCCTTCGTCCCCGTCCACTTCGCCGTCGCCTGGGTGGCGACCGGCTCGATCCTGCTGCACATCGCCGTCAAGGCCCCCGAGATCAGGGACCATTGGAGCCGTCGCTCGGCAGGCACCGAAGCCCTGCCGGTCCAGGACGCCGTCGACCGGCGCTCGTTGCTCCTCGCCACCGGCGGCGCCGTCGGCGTGGTGACGCTGACGACCGTCGGCCAGTCCTTCACGCCCCTGAAGACGTTCGACCTGCTCGCGCCCCGGCACCCCGACCACGGCCCGCAGGGGCTGCCCGTGAACCGGACCGCCGCCGCGGCCGGCGTGACGGCGCGCCGTCTGGCGGGCTGGCGCCTGGAGGTCGCGGGACCCCGCCCGTACGTCCTCACGCTCGACGCCCTCGGATCGATGCCCCGAGCCGGAGCCCGGCTGCCGATCGCCTGTGTCGAAGGCTGGAGCGTCGGCGCCGACTGGGGCGGGGTACGCCTCCGGGACCTCATCGAGCGGGCCGGCGGACGGCCCGGCCGGGACGCCGTGCGGGTGACGTCGCTCGAGGTGAGCGGGGCCTACCGGGTGATGGAGATGGGCGCGGAGTACGCGGACGATCCGCTCACCCTCCTCGCCCTCACCCTCAACGGGCAGCCGCTCACGCTCGACCACGGTTTCCCGGCGCGGATCATCGCACCCGGCCGGCCCGGGGTCCTGCAGACGAAGTGGGTGCAGAGGCTGGAGGTGCTGTGAGGACGGTGAGCGTGCTGCGGTACGGACTCGGGGCGCTGGGCCTCGCCCTCATGGGACTCGGAGCGTGGCTGGTGACGGACCAGCCGGATCCCCTCGGTGTGCTCGTGTGGCTGGCGGGCGCACTCGTCCTGCACGACGGGATCCTCGCCCCCCTCGTCCTGGCCGTGGGACTGCTGCTCGTGGGACGGCGCCGGCGGGGCCCGCTGCGCGGGGCGTTGCTGGTCGCGGGGAGCGTGGTCCTCGTGGCGCTCCCTCTTCTCGTACGGCCGGGAGCGCCGCCCAACCCCTCGGCGCTGCCCCTCCCGTACGGGCGGAACCTCGCGATCGTCCTGGCGGCCGTGACGGTGGTGACGGGCCTGCTGATCGCCGTACGGCGCCGGCGGGAGTGCCGTCAGGGGCGGGTGCCGGCGGACGGCTGAGGGGCGAGCGACAGGAACGTACGCCCCTCCCGTGTCCATTGTCCGGAGACGTCCCACCCGGCACGTCGCGCGTGCGCGGCCAGGGCGCGGCTGCCCACCCGGGCCCAGGGGAACGGCGCCCCGCGCCCGCCCCGGCCGTCGTCGACCCGTACCTCGCAGCACTCGTCGACGTCCACGGGCGCGCACTCCGCGATGAGGCGCCCCGAAGGCGACACGACGTGCCGGAGCCGGCGGAGCAGGGCGGTCGGGTCGCCACCGATCCCCATGTTGCCGTCGATCAGCAGCGCGGTGTCCCAGCGCCCCTCGCCGGGCAGCGGTTCGAAGACCGACCGGCACAGGGCCGACCCGCCGATCCGCAGGGTGCGGGCGACGGCCTCGGGGCTGATGTCGACGCCCAGGGCGCGCTGGCCCTCGGCGGCCAGCGCGGCGACGAGCCGCCCCGGTCCGCAGCCGACGTCGAGGACGGTGCCCCGACAGCGGTCGAGTACGGAGCGGTCGGCGCCGTCGGGGGCCGTGCACCAGCGCTCGATGTCGAGGGGCAGGAGCCAGCCGTCGTGCCGGCGCAGGAACAGCGGGCCCCTGCCGGTGCGCAGGGCGCAGTCGTACGGGTCGGCCCGCCACGCCGTCGTCGTGGTCAACGGCCCGCTCCCGTGGCCGCGGTGGTCAGTTCGGCGTACCGGGCCGCGAAACGGGTCCCCGGCGCGGCGGCCGCCACCTGCCGGGCGTCCGGGGCGGTGTCCACGTCCCGCAGGACGGGCAGGGTGCCGACGCGCAGCCCGGCCGCCCGCAGACGGGCGTACTGGACGGCCCCGGTGTCGGGTGTCGACATGGGGACTCCGAGGAGGAGGGAAGGGGCGGGACGGGCGAGAGCGAGGGCCCAGAAGCCGCCGTCGGCGGCGGGCCCGAACCAGGCGTCGTGCGCGTCCCGGCGCAGGGCGGGGGCCAGGAGCTCCGGTGTGACCTGCGGAGTGTCCATGCCGATGAGCAGGGCCGGCCCCGGGCAGCCGGCGAACGCGGCGGCAAGGCGCACGTCGAGCCCGCCGCCCGCCTGGGGCACGACCGCGAAGCCCGGTGGAAGCCACGGGCCCGGCTGCCCGTCGAGCACGAGGACGTGCCGGTCCGCCGGGACGCGTGCGGCGGCGGAGAGCGTGTCGGCGAGCGAGGCCTCGGCGAGCGCGGCGGCCTCCTCGGGGGTGAACGGGGGAGTGAGCCGGGTCTTCACGCGGCCGGGCCGGGGCTCCTTGGCGATGACGAGGAGGGTGGTGACGAGGGGCGCGGTCATGGACGGCCACCGCCCGACGCCGCGGGCTTGTGCGGAGAGAGGCTGGTCACGGACGGCCACCGCCCGCCGGTGCCGGTTCGTCGAGCACCTTGCGCATGTCGTGGACCGCCTGCCACGTGCCCTTCCACGTGCCCGTGACCTTGGACCGGCCGGTCCGGGGCAGGTACGGAACGTCGACCTCGCGCACCCGCCAGCCCGCGTCGGCCGCCCGGACGACCATCTGCAGCGGGTAGCCGCTGCGCCGGTCGTCGAGACCCAGGCCGAGCAGCGCCTCGCGGCGGGCCGCCCGCATGGGGCCGAGGTCGTGCAGCCGCAGCCCGGTGCGCCGGCGCAGCAGCCGGGACAGGGCGAGGTTCCCGGCTCGGGCGTGGGCCGGCCACGCGCCGCGCCCGGTGGGGCGCCTGCGGCCCAGCAGAAGGTCGGCGGAGCCGTCGGCCACCGCGCCGACGAGGCCGGGCAGCAAGCCGGGATCGAGGGAGGCGTCGCAGTCGCAGAAGCAGACGAACTCGGCGTCGGAGGCGAGCAGTCCGGCGTGGCAGGCGGAGCCGAAGCCGCGCCGGGGCTCGTGCACGACGGTGGCGCCGTGCGCGGCGGCGACGGCCGCCGATCCGTCGGAGGAGCCGTTGTCGACGACGATCGCCCGCCATCCGGCCGGCACGCGGGCCAGGACCCAGGGCAGGGCATCCGCCTCGTCGAGGCAGGGAAGGACGACATCTACGGTCATGGGTGTCACATGCCTCACCGTAGGAACCGCAGGGCCTTCCGGGGCCGCTCCACTCCTTACGAAACGCGAACGTCCGCCGCCGTACGCCCGAGTGGCCGTGACCGCCCGCCGGGCGGATGCGACGCTGTGCGGCATGAGCGAGCACAGCGCCCCGCCGCCCCCGGCCCGGATCCTGGTGGTCGACGACGACCCGACCGTGGCCGAGGTGGTGACCGGATACCTCGGCAGATCCGGGTTCGCCGTGGAGCACGCGGCCGACGGCCCCGACGCCCTGCTGCGGGCCGAGGAGCGGCGGCCGGACCTCGTCGTGCTCGACCTGATGCTGCCCGGTCTCGACGGTCTCGAGGTGTGCCGGCGGCTGCGGGGGACCGGGCCGGTGCCGGTGATCATGCTGACCGCCCGCGGCGACGAGGAGGACCGGATCACGGGCCTGGAGGTGGGCGCGGACGACTACGTCACGAAGCCGTTCAGCCCGCGCGAGCTCGTGCTGCGCGTCGAGTCCGTGCTGCGGCGCAGTCGCGGAGCCGGGCCGGCGGCCGGCCGGTCGGTCCTGCGCGACGCGGACCTCACCGTCGACCCGGTCACCCGGAGGGCCACCCGCGCCGGCCGCGAACTCGCCCTCACGCTCCGAGAGTTCGACCTCCTCGCGTACTTCCTGGAGAGGCCCGGCGCCGCGCACACCAGGGAGGAGCTGATGCGCAGGGTGTGGGGCTGGGACTTCGGCGACCTCTCCACGGTCACGGTCCATGTGCGGCGTCTGCGCGCCAAGATCGAGGAGGATCCGGCGCGGCCCCGGCTCATCCAGACCGTATGGGGCGTCGGATACCGCTTCGAGCCGCGGAAGGACGGGGGAGCCTCATGAAGGACGTCCTGCTGATCGCCGTTCTCGCCCTGGCGGGAGCCGTCTGCGCCGGTCTCGCCGGAGCGATCGTCCTCCGTCTCGTACGGCACCGTTCGGTCGCGGTCTCGCTGACGGTGGTCGCGGCCGTGACGGTGACGGCGATGCTCGCCGGGACGCTCGCCGTCGCGCAGGCGATGTTCCTGTCGGGGCACGACCTGTGGGTGGTGACCGTCGTCGTCGCCATGGCGGCCCTCGTCTCGCTCGGCACCGCCCTCGTCCTGGGCCGCTGGGTGGTGGCCCGCAGCCGGGCCCTCGCCCGCGCCGCACGCGACTTCGGCGACGGCGGCAGCTTCTCCGCGCCCGACGGCGCCGCCACCGCCGAACTCGCCGCGCTCAGCCGTGAACTGGCCGCGACCAGCGCCAAGCTCGACGCGTCCCGCAAGCGCGAGCGTTCCCTGGAAGCCTCGCGCCGCGAGCTCGTCGCCTGGATCTCCCACGATCTGCGCACCCCGCTGGCGGGGCTGCGCGCCATGGCGGAGGCCCTGGAGGACGGCATGGCCGACGACCCCGCCCGCTACCACCGGCAGATCCGCACCGAGGTCGAGCGCCTCACCGCCATGGTCACCGACCTCTTCGAACTCTCCCGCATCCACGCCGGCGCCCTGATCCTCAGCCCGAGCCGCATGTCCGTGTACGACCTGGTGGGCGACGCCCTGAGCGGCGCCGACCCGCTGGCCCGCGAGCACAGGGTGCGGCTCGTGGGAGAGGAGGTCGCGGCCGTGCCCGTCGAGGTGGACGGCAAGGAGATGACCCGGGTCCTCGCGAACCTCCTCGTCAACGCGATCCGTCACACGCCGGCCGACGGGACCGTCGCGGTCGCGGCCGAACACCGTGCGGACGCCGTCGTCCTGTCCGTCACCGACGGCTGCGGCGGCATCCCCGACGAGGACCTCACCCGCGTCTTCGACACCGGCTGGCGCGGCACCGAGGCCCGCACCCCGCCGGCCGGCGCCGGGCTCGGCCTCGCCATCGTCCGCGGCATCGTCGAGGCCCACGCGGGCCGCGCCGAGGTCCGCAACGTCCCCGGCGGCTGCCGCTTCGAGGTCACCCTGCCGGCTGCGGCGGGCTGACCGAGGTCAGGAGAGGCCCGCCGAGGCCCGCTGCCCGGCCCCGGCGAACTCCGTCATGCCCTCGGCGAAGCCGACCACGGGTCGCCAGCCGAGCTCGCCGCGCAGCCGCGACGAGTCGGCGGTGACGTGCCGGACGTCGCCGAGCCGGTACTCGCCCGTGATCACGGGCTCGGGGCCACCGCACGCCCGGGCGAGCGCGAAGGCCATGTCGCCCACGGTGTGCGGCTCGCCGCTGCCGGTGTTGTACGTGTCGAGCCCGCCGGCCGGCAGGCCGTCGGCGGCCTCGAGCGCGACCAGGTTCGCCGCCGCCACGTCCCGTACGTGCACGAAGTCCCGGCGCTGACCGCCGTCCTCGAACACGCGGGGCGCCTCGCCCCGGGCGAGGGCCGAGCGGAAGAGGGAGGCGACACCGGCGTACGGGGTGTCGCGGGGCATCCCCGGCCCGTACACGTTGTGGTAGCGCAGCGAGACCGCCGTGCCGCCCACCGCGCGCGCCCATGCCGCCGCCAGGTGCTCCTGGGCGAGCTTCGTGGTCGCGTACACGTTGCGGGGGTCGACGGGGGCGTCCTCCGCGACCAGGCCGGGGGCGAGTTCGGCGCCGCAGGCGGGGCAGCGCGGTTCGAAGCGGCCGGCGGCGAGGTCCTGGGGCAGCCGGGCGCCGGGCCGTACGACACCGTGCGCGGGGCACTCGTAGCGCCCCTCCCCGTACACGACCATCGACCCGGCGAGGACGAGCCGCCGCACGCCGACGTCCGCCATGGCGGCGAGCAGGACCGCCGTGCCGAGGTCGTTGCTGCCCACGTACTCCGGCGCGTCGGCGAACCCCTTGCCGAGACCGACCATGGCGGCCTGGTGGCACACCGCGTCGACCCCGTGCAGTGCGGCTCGGACCACGAGCCGGTCCCGGACGTCCGCGTGGAGGAACTCCACGGCCGGCACCTCCGGGGTCACGCCGTGCGCGCTGGGCAGCAGGGCGTCGAGAACCACCGGCTCGTGCCCGGCCTTCGTGAGGGCGGTGACGATGTGCGAGCCGATGAACCCGGCTCCTCCTGTGACGAGTACGCGCATGGGAGCGACGCTACGGACCGGATCCGGGATCAGCGGGAGCCCGCGCCGGTCCGTAAGACTTCCGTCATCGGTCGCGCAACACGCAGAAGCGCTAGGACGCCTGTCCTAGTTGCAGGGTGAGGGCCGTGGGGGTTACGTGGTGGCCGAGGGTGCGGGGACGACGCGGGCGCAGATCGTCGACGCCGCGAACCGGCTCTTCTACGTGAAGGGTTTCGAGCACACGTCGTTCGCGGCGATCGCCGAGACGGTGGGCATCTCGCGGGGCAACTTCTACCACCACTTCAAGAGCAAGGACGAGATCCTCGGCGCGGTCATCGAGGCCCGGCTCCAGAGCACGCGCGCGATGCTCGCGGAGTGGGACCGGGACGAGCCGGGCCCCGCCGAGCGGGTGCGGCGGTTCGTGGAGATCGTCATCGCCAACGGGGCGGACATCCAGGACTTCGGCTGCCCGGTCGGGACCCTCACGAACGAGCTCGCCAAACTCGGTCATCCCGCGCGGCCCCAGGCCGTGGCCGTCTTCGACCTGTTCCGTACGTGGCTCCGGGCGCAGTTCGAGGAGCTCGGCCTCGCCGTCGAGGCCGACGACCTCGCGATGCACGTCCTGGCCTTCAGCCAGGGCGCGGCGACCCTGTCCAACGCCTTCCACGACGGAGAGTTCGTACGGCGGGAGGTCGACCGCCTCCACGCCTGGCTGGACGAACGCCTCGCGCACGGCCGCCCGATAGCGGGCTCCGCTCACTGACCCCGCCCACCGCCAGAAGTCAATCGAAGGAGATCTACGTGTTCGTCGTCCTGCTCCGCTTCGCGGCCGACAAGAGCCAGGCACCGGATCACATGGCAGACCATCAGGAGTGGATCCGGCAAGGCGTGGAGGACGGAGTCTTCCCCGTCGTCGACGACCGGCGGCTGTTCGAGAAGATCAGTCTGGAAGGGTTCCAGTCGGGACTCGGCTGGCGGACCATCCTGGCCAGGCGGGAGAACTTCCGGAAGGCGTTCGCAGGCTTCGACTTCCATCTGGTCGCGGAGTTCACCGAGGCCGATGTGGACCGGCTCCTCCAGGACCCGGGGATCGTCCGCCACCGGGGCAAGATCGAGGCCGTCGTCGACAACGCCCGCCGAGCGGTCGACCTGGCCGCAGAGGAGGGCTCGCTGGCCGCGTTCTTCTGGCGCAGCGAACCGGGCCCGGACGAGGTGGACCCACCGCAGACGGTCTCCACCTCACCGGCTGAGCCAGGCCGATGCGATGGCGCCCTCCAGACGCTGACCCGGTGACCGGCGGTTGGCTCATGCTTGACCGCTGGTGCCGGTGCCCTGGGGCCCGGAAAGCCTTGACGGGGGTCTTCGATGGCGGTCGATGAGCTGGTACGCGCGCGAAGACCAGGCGCCGCGGGCGACGCGTCTGATGTCAGGCCGCACGACGGGCACGCCGCCGCGCGCTGTGCCGCGGGTCAGGCGAGGACGTTGACGGCTCGGGCGACCACCAGGCCGAGAATGAGCAGGGAGACGAGGGACTGGACGCCCATGGTGATCTTGGCCCACGGCGCCAGGGGCATCACGTCGGTGGGGCTGAACGCGGTGGCGTTGGTCAGCGCGAGGTAGAGGTAGTCGACGAACCGGGGCCGCCAGTCCGCCCTCGCCACTTCGGGGTTGAGCTGTTGGGGGAAGGCGAGCGCGGGCGTTGCGGGCATGTGGTGGGCACGCGCAGCGGCCCCGCCGCAGTCGAGCTCGAAGTAGAGCATGGAGAACGCCAGAACCGTGCAGGCCCATACCGTGCTGCCGCTCTGCAGCAGACTGGTGGCGGAGCCCGTCTCCTTGCCGCCCTGGAGGATGTCGTCCACCAGCCGGACGGTGGACCAGACGGCGCTGAGCGCGAGCACGCCCACCAGGGCGATCGACATGGTGCGCAGTACCGTCGAGCGCCGGTCGATCCGGCCGGGGTCGCCGGCGATGAGCGCGAGCAGAAGCAGTCCCTCGACGGCCGGGAGCACCCAGCGAGGCGCCAGACGGAGGTCGTCGGGAAGCAGGAGGGTGAGCACCATCGCGGCGACGACGGCCGCGGCCATCGGCCACCGGTGCTCACCGACGGGCCCGTGCGGACTCGATCTCTCGGTGGGCTCGGGGATGCGTCCGGTCACGGTTCAATGGCCCTTACGTTCGAGTGCGGAGTGGTTGTCGCCGTCCTGCCCTCGGAAGATATAGCGGGCAGGTGGGCAGGCCGCGCATCTCACGGCCTCAGACGGGTGTCAGGGCCGTGTCCGTCGGACACGGGTGCAGGCGAAGAGCGCTGCGGGCGTCCCGGGCTCGCTCCCGAGAGAGAGGCCACGGCTTCCGCTCAGAGACGGTCCGGGCCGCCGCACCTGTGGGGGTGAGTCCGGTACCCGGGCGGCCGTATCCGAGCCCACCTGCCGTGCGCGGCCCCGGTCCGTCCGGGTGAGGAGGGATCGTTCCTGCGTATCGGCCGGGCTGTGGGAGCCGGGAACCGCACCGGTTCCCGCATAGCGTCTGGTTGCCCGGTCGGCCCGGACCGGCGTTTCGGTCCGCGGGCTGCTCCGCGGGCGATCCGCCTCCTCATCATGGCCGGGAGAGAAACCGTGTTCGTACCGTCGACGATCGACCACGCTGCCAGGAAGCACAGTCCCCGGCTCGCGTACTGGATGGTCCAGGCCGCCGACCTCGCCTACAAGGACGAGGCCACCGTCGAGGCCGAGGCGCGAGGCTGGGGCTTCGACCGGGTGCGCCACCATCACACGCGGTTCACCCCGCCGTTCCCGCTGGCGGACACCCAGGCGTACACGATGGCCAGCGACAAGATGATCATCGCGGGATTCCGGGGCACCGAGCCCGCGCAGATCCGGGACTGGCTCTCGGACACCACCACACCCCCGTCGCCGGGGCCGGCCAGGACCGGCTACATCCACTACGGCTTCGGTCAGGCCCTCGACTCGGTCTTTCCCGCCGTGAGGGACGCGCTCGCGGACTTCCGCGACAACGAGCAGAGCGTGTGGTGCACCGGACACAGCCTCGGCGGTGCACTCGCGATGCTCGCGGGCTGCCGCATGTACCTGGAGGAGCCGCGGCTGCAGGCGGACGGCATCTACACCTACGGCCAGCCCCGCACCTGCGACCGGCTTCTGGCGGCCTCCTGCAACAAGACCTTCAAGGACCGCCTGCACCGTTACGTCAACAACAACGACATCGTCCCGCAGCTGCCGCCCGAGCCCGCCTACACCCACGTCGAGACCCTGCACTACATCGACGCAGGTGGCCGCGTCCGCTCCTCCATGCCGCTGACGGACGCGCTGACGGACCGGCTCAAGGGCGCCACCGCCGATCCCTTCGCCCCCGCCAGTGACGCCCTGCGTGACCACCCCGTCAAGAACTACGTCGCAGCGATGGAGAAGAACCTCGCCTGAAGGATCGAGACGCCGACGACGGAAGTGCCCCGACCCCCTCGCGCCGACGGCCCGTCAGCCGCCCGGGACCGATCCCCTACAGCCGGGCCGGCACTTCGGCGCGCTCCTCCTTCGGCCGGGCTCGCGTGGGGAAGGGATGTCCGAGCTCGTTGATAGCGTGCCGCTGCCCGGCCGGATCGATCATGGAAGGACGGCAGTCGTGCAGGGAGTGGCACATCACGAGGTGAACGACGAGCGCATAGCCCAAGCGCTCGAGGACATCGGGGGGAGGGCCTTCGGCCGCTGGCACAGCATGCGTTACGGCTCCTTCCGCCTCGACGGACTGCGCGAGATGGGCGACGAACTGCTCGACCACGTCGCCGCCCGCACCCTGAGCGCACCGGAGCTCGACGACGCGTCACGCGTCGTGCTGCTGACCGCGGCGGAGTGTGCGCTGGGAGTGATCAGCCTGGGCTGCTATCCCAACGGCGACCAGGAGATCCGGTTTCCGCTGGTCCACGAGGAGCTGACGAGCGAGGAGCTCGCGTTCCAGGACGTCATCGACGAGGCTCCCACGGCGCGGACATGGCTGGACACCTTCGCGGCGGTCGTGGTCAGCGGCCTGGTGTGGGAGTGGCGGCGGGTCACCGGACTGCTGCTCCGGGACGACTTCGCGTCCGCGATCCGCGACGGCGTGCCGTATTCGGAGCTGACGTCGGTGTCGACGCCGGCCGATCTGGCGGCCATGGAGGCGCTGTGCGGCTATCTGACCGAGGAGAGCGGGCACCTCCCCCGCGACTGGCCGACCGTGCCCCTGCGCAAGCCCGACCCGGAGGAGCGCGTCGAAGCCGTTCGACGGCTGGACGCGGCCGACGGGTTGACGCCGGACCAGCAGCTGCTGCGCGTCCTGCTCGACGACGACCAGGCGGCCTTCGAGGACGCACTCGTGGCCCGGCTGGTCGCACACCGCGAGAGCGTGGGCACGGACCCCGCCCCACGGACGCTGCTGCCCCTGGACACCCTCGCCCTGACCGCCCTCGCCGTCCAGGTGCACGGGTGGGAGCTGCGCGTCCGCTCCGGCTACCTGCCCCACGGCATCGTCGGCCGCACCGACGCCCTCCGACGAGCCGCGGACACCGAGCGGAACGACCTCGGCCACTGGCACGCCAGGTAGCCACACCTCCGGGCCACGGATGTCACGCGGTCACACGGTCGTGCGGGAGGCATAGGCGCGGACGTCGGCATCAGGGTCGCGGGTGGCCGTGGCCAGGGCGGTCCGGGCCCCGGGGTCGGTGCGGTGCTCCAGGAGCGAGAGGACCGCGGCCTTGCGGACATCCGCGTTGGGGTCGGTCAGGGCTCGCGCGAGGGCGGTGACGGCCTCGGCGGCCGGGGCCGCCCGCAGCGCGCTCGCGGCGCCCGCCCTGACCTGCCAGGCGGGATCGGTCAGGGCAGCCGTGGCCCGCGCCGCGTACGGCCGTGGGCAGCCGGTCGCGGCCAGCGCGCCGAGTGCGGCGCCCCTGACGAGGGGGTCCGGGTCGTCCATCAGCCCGTCCAGCGTCGCCGGGGCCGGGGCGGACACGGCCGCGAGACCGCGGGCCACCGCTACCCGCACCTCGCGGGCCGGGTCGGCGGCGGCCACCGCCAGCTCGGCGACCGCGTCCACGGACACCAGGGCCCGCACGGCGGTGATGCGTACCTCGATGTCGTCGTCGGCCAGCGCGGCCGCGTAGGTTACGGCATCGCCCAGCCGCAAGGCGCGCGCTACGTCGAGCGCCGCCGCTCGGACGGCCGGGTCGGCGACGGCCGACGCAGCCTTGAGCGCAGTGCCCAACTCGGCTTCGGGCGGCAGCACTTCGACCAGCTCGCGCAGCACCGCCGCGGCGGCGGCCCGGACCTGGGGTGCCGAGTCCAGCAGATGTGCGGCGAGCACGGGCCCGGCGCCGGCCGGCGCCGTCTCGCCGAGGGCGGTCACGGCGGCCGACCGCACCGCCGGATCGGCATCGGCGAGGTACGGACGGAACTCCTCCAGCTCGGCGGACTCCTCGGCGAGGGAGAGGAGGCGGAGCAGGACCGGGCTGGGCGCGGTGACCTCTGCCGGGTCTGTTTCGGGGGCTGCGGCGTTTTCGGGGGCTGTCGGCGGCGCTGTCGGGCGGGCGGCGACCGGAGTCGTGGCTGCGGCAGGGGCGGCCTCCCGCGGCCCCGCCGTGGCCACCGGCACCAGTGCGACCTCGCCCAGCAGCCGCTCGGCTCCCGGTGCCGGCGCGAACTCCGGCACCGGCACCACGTACGGCTCGACGGGCCGCGCGGTGAACTCCATCGTTCCCGAGGCGGACTTGCGCAGGTCGAGGTGGTGCAGCCAGCCCGCGTCGTCCCGACCCGGATGGTCGAGTCGCTCGTGGTACAGCCCCCACCGCGACTCGGTCCTGGCCAGGGAGGCCCGGGCGGCCATCTCCGCGCAGTCCCTGATGAAGGAGACCTCGGCGCACCGCATCAGCTCGTGCGGCGTGCGAGCCCCCATGCCGTCGATCTCGCTCGACATCCGGGTGAACGCCTCGACCGCCAGGGACAGCTTCGCCCCGGTCTTCGGCGGCGCCACGTAGTCGTTGACGAACCGCCGCAGCTTGTACTCGACCTGCGGCTGCGGCGGTCCGTCGGGATTGCGCAGCGGCCGGTAGACGAGTCGATGGGCGGCGGCCAGCTGCTCCGCGGGCAACTCGCCCTCGAACGCGCGGTACTGGGCCGCGTCCTCTCCGGCCAGATCGCCGAAGACGAACGCGCCGATCATGTAGTTGTGCGGGACGCATGCCAGGTCGCCCGCCGCGTACAGCCGGGGCACCGTCGTACGGGCGTGGGCGTCCACCCGCACCCCGGAGGCGGAGTGTCCGCCGCACAGCCCGATCTCCGAGATGTGCATCTCGATGTCGTGGGTGCGGTAGTCATGGCCGCGGTTCGCGTGGAACGTGCCGCGGGTGGGCCGTTCCGTGGTGTGCAGGATCGACTCGACGGCGCCGACGGTCTCCTCCGGCAGATGGCTGAGCTTGAGATACACCGGCCCCCGGTCGGAGGCGAGTTCGGCCGCGAACTCCGACATCATCTGGCCCGACCAGTAGTCCGACTCCACGAAGCGCTCGCCGTGCCGGTTCACCTGGTACCCGCCGAACGGGTTCGCGACGTACGCGCACGCCGGCCCGTTGTAGTCCTTGATCAGCGGGTTGATCTGGAAGCACTCGATCCCGGTGAGCGCGGCCCCCGCGTGGTAGGCCATGGCGTAGCCGTCGCCGGCGTTGGTCGGGTTCTCGTACGTGCCGTAGAGGTAGCCCGAGGCGGGCAGGCCCAGTCGGCCGCACGCGCCGGTGGCCAGGATCACCGCGCCCGCCCGGACGATCACGAAGTCGCCCGTACGCGTGTGGAATCCCGCCGCGCCGATCGCCCGTCCGTCCTCCGGGTGCGTGAGCACCCGCACCGGCATGACCCGGTTCTCGATCCGGATCCGCTCGCGCATCTCCCGCCGCCGCAGCTGCCGGTAGAGGACCTTCTTGACGTCCTTGCCCTCCGGCATCGGCAGCACGTACGAGCCGGAGCGGTGAACCTGGCGGACCGCGTACTCGCCGTGTTCGTCCTTCTCGAACTTCACCCCGTACGACTCCAGGCGCTGGACCATCCCGAAGCCCCGGGTCGCGGTCTGCCGGACGGTGGACTGGTCGACGACGCCGTCGTTGGCGCGGGTGATCTCGGCGACGTAGTCGTCGGGCTCCGCCCGGCCCGGGATGATCGCGTTGTTGACCCCGTCCATTCCCATGGCGAGGGCGCCGGAGTGGCGGACGTGCGCCTTCTCCAGGAGCAGCACGGACGCGCCGCGTCCGGCGGCGGTCAGCGCGGCCATCGTGCCCGCGGTGCCGCCGCCGATGACGAGGACGTCGCAGGACAGTTCGGTCGCGTCGGCGAGCGAGGGGATGGCGAGAGGGGTGTCCACCAGGGTGTCCACAGGGGTGCCTTTCGGATGACGCTCGGATGGATGTCGGGATGGATGCCTGGGATGGGCTCGGGATTTGTTCGGGGTCCGAGGCTCGGGGTTCGGGGTTCGGGGGAGATCTCAGAGGGATTCGAGGATGCGGCGGCGTGCTTCCTCGGTGCCGGGGGCCGTTCGGGCGTCGCGCTCACGGGGATGCGGAACGCCCATCACCTGCCCCGAGCCGAGTCGGAGGACCCGGTCGCCGAGGTGCAGGGCCTCGTCCACGTCGTGGGTGACGAAGACGACGGTGGCGCCGGTACCGCGCAGGATCTCGACCAGCAGGTCCTGCATCCCGGCCCGGGTGTGCGCGTCCAGCGCGCCGAAGGGCTCGTCCATCAGGACCGCGCGGGGGCGTCCGGCGAGGGCGCGGGCCAGCTGGACCCGTTGGCGCTGGCCGCCGGACAGCTGGTGCGGCAGCTTGTGGGCGTGGCCCGCGAGGCCGACCCGGTCCAGCCAGTCGGCGGCCGAGCGCCGCCGCTCGGCACGGGGGACCCGTCGGATCGCCAGGGGCAGCTCCACGTTGGCGCGGACGGTCCGCCAGGGCAGCAGCGCGTCGTGCTGGAACACCAGGGCCCGGTCGGCGGCGGGCCGGTCGATCGGCTGACCGTCCTGGCGGACCGTTCCCTCCCGTGGGGGCAGCAGTCCCGCGAGGGTACGCAGCAGCGTCGACTTGCCGCAGCCGGAGGGGCCGACCACGGCCAGCAGCTCTCCGGGAGGGATGCTCAGCGTCACGGTGCCCGGTATGGCGGCGCCGTCCGGGTGGCCGAGCCGCACGGCGTCCAGGGTGAGTTCGGCGCCGGCGGGCGCGGGTGCGGGGCTCATGGAACCGGCTCCTTCCGGGGAACGGCGGTGGGTGCGGCGGCGTCGGCGAGGACGCCGGCCTTGGCGCCCGCGTCGGCGTCCGTGTCGCTGTGGGCGGGGAACTCAGGGGTCGTACGGGTCACCCGTGCGGCCCGGCGGAACAGCGCGCGCGAGGTGCCGGCCGCCCCGCCCGCCGTCGGACGGGGCAGCCACGACGTCGCGCGACGGCCGAGGAACTCCACCGCGGTCGAGGTGAGCCAACCGAGGCCGCCGATGGTGGCCATGCCGACGAACACCCCCGGATAGTCGACGACGGTGTAGTCCTGCCAGGTCCGGTAGCCGACCCCGTACTCGCCGGAGATCATCTCCGCGGAGATCACGCAGATCCAGGCGACGCCGATGCCCACCGACAGCCCGCCGAAGACGCCCGGGAGGGCGCCCGGCAGCACCACCGAGCGCAGCACCCGCAGCCGACCGCCGCCCATCGTGAGCACGGCCTCCTCCCAGGCCGGAGTGAGCGCACGGACCGCGTGCCGGGTCGACACCAGGACGGGGAAGAAGGCGGCGGTGAACGTGATGAAGACGATGCCCTGCTCGTTGGTGGGCAGCAGCAGGATGGCGACCGGGACCAGGGCGATGGCCGGGACGGGCCGTACCACCTCCACCAGGGGGCCGAGCAGGTCGGCGGCCCACCGGGAGCGGGCGACGGCCGTGCCGGCCGCCACCCCCAGGACCGCGGCCAGCAGGAAGCCCACCGTGATCCGGCCCAGGCTGTGGCCCAGGTCCTGCCAGTACGTCGTGGTGCCGACCCGGTCCGCGAAGGCCGAGGCCACCTCGACGACCGTGGGGAACTGCTCGAACCGCAGCCACAGGTTGACGTCCAGCGAGGTCAGCAGCTGCCAGAGCAGGAGGGCCGCGGCGAGCGAACCCGCGCGGACCAGACGGCGGCCCGCGTTCACGACGCCAGCCGCACGGCGTCCGCGTAGCCCACGACCCGGGCTCCGGGATGCCTGGAGACGTACGTCCGCGCATTGGCAGGGGTGACGAAGGCCCGAAGCCGTTCGCCGTCCGCGACCCACACCGCCTTGTCGGCGAACCACAGGGTGCCGGTCAGCGCGTCCGGCACGTAGGCGGCCCGTACGTCGGCGCCCTTGACGGCCTTCAGCAGCTCCTCGGGACTGTCGAAGGAACGGGTGGTGGCCTGCCCCTTGAGCCACAGCTCCGGCTTGGCCGTGGTCGCCTTCGGGTACGCCGGGCTCGACGCGGCCCGCTTCAGCGGCGCCGGGTCGACGAAGGCGTCCACGTCGACGTCGCCGACCAGCTTGGCCGCCTTCAGCAGCGGCACGTCCTCCTTCAGCGCGGCGACCAGTTCCGGGCGGAGCTGCGGATCGAAGGTGGAGATGCCGTTCGCGCCGTTGTAGAGGTAGACCACCTCGGCGGGCAGTCCGGTGGCCTTCGCCACGGATTCGGCCGCGGCGACGGGCCGGGTGCGCAGGTGGTCGGTGGCCCGGCGCTGCGCCTTGAGGAAGTCGTCGAGGATGCCGGGCCGTTGTTCGGCGAACTTCTGCCGTACGGTGACCCCGTGGAAGGTCGGCAGATCGAGCACCGCACCGTCGTACAGGGCCTTGGCCCGGCCTTCGAAGGCCAGCAGTCCCGGCCACGCGACGAACTGGGACAGCGCGTCGACACTGCCGGCGGTCAGCGCTGACGCGCCCACGCTGGGCTGCTGGTTGAGCTTCCGGATGTCCGTCTGCGGGTCGAGACCGGACCGCTCCAGCGCCCGTACGAGCGTGCCGTCGGCGGCCGAGCCGACGCTGGTGGACACCTTCTTGCCGCGCAGGTCGGCCAGCGACTTCAGGGAGGAACCGGGCGCGGTCACGACGGTGTTGAGCCCGCCGCGCAGGTTGTACCCGGTGACCGAGACCAGCCGGGTCGGCTGACCCAGCTGCTTGCCCCTGGCGGCGTTGATGAGCAGCGGGAAGTCGCCCATCGACCCGATGTCGATCTTCCCGGCCGTCATCTGGGCGGTGATCGGCGCACCCGTGGCGTAGTCCTGCCACACGACCTTGTACGAGACGCCGTCCTTCCTCCCGCGCGCCGCGAGCTCCTCCTCGAAGTAGCCGAGGGAGCGCAGCAGCGTGCCGGCGGTGACGGTGTTGATGGTCTTCGACTGGTAGCCGACGGTCACCGTGACGCTCTTCGCGCCGTCGCTGTCGGCGCCTGCCGTGCCACCGCAGGCGGTGGCGAGGGGAAGCAGCGCGGTGGCCAGGAGCGGGAGGAGCGGAAGTCTCTTGCTGGGCATGGAAGGCCGGCCTTTCAGCGGAGCAGATAGGGCATGTTGACGGTGACCGCCCCCGTGGGACAGCGCGCCGCGCACGGGCCGCAGTACCAGCACTCGTCCACGTGCATGTACGCCTTGCCGTCGTCCTCGCGGATGGCGAGCGAGTCGAGCGGACACATGTCGACGCAGAGCGTGCAGCCGTCGATGCACTTGGACTCGTCGATGGTCACGGGCACGTCCGAGCGCTGTGGAACAAGAGGCATGGCGGTCTCCAGGACCCGAAGGGGAAGCAACGAGGGATGAGGAAGGCAGAAAGACGAAAGACCAGCGATGAAGGGGGGTGCGAGCCGGGAGCCGGGTGGCGGTTTCCCCGCCTCACAGGGACCGGCGCAGCACGCCGCTCATGGTGATGCGGTCGCCGCGGAACCGGATGAACTCCAGGTCCACCGGGCGCCCGTCGGGCAGGCAGGTGAGCCGCTCCAGCATCAGTACGGCCGCGCCTCGCGGGGCCTGGAGCACCGCGGCGGAGTGCGCGTCGGCGGTGACCGCCTCCAGGGTGATCTCGGCATGCCCGAGCGGACCGCCGGTGAGCGATTCCAGGAGCCGGAACACATCCGTGTTCTCCAGGTCGCAGCCGAGGAGTTCACCGCCCACGTCCATGGGCAGGTAGGACAGGTCCAAGGACAGCGGAAGCCCGTTCAGGCGGCGCAGCCGCTCGATACAGAGCACATCGCTGTGGTCGGGCAGTCCCAGTCGGTGCGCCACCGGGCCCGGGGCGGAGACCGGGCCGACGGTACGGACCTCGTTGGTGACCCGGCCGTGTTCGTGCAGGGTCTCGGCCAGGCCCTGGAGGCGGTCCAGGCCGTGCGGGTACTTCTCGCACACCACCACGGTGCCGACACCGGGCTGCCGCTCGACGAGCTGCTCACCGCGCAGCAGGTCCAGGGCCTGTCGGACGGTGTTGCGGGTGGCCCGGTAGTCCGCGGCGATGACGTCCTCAAGGGGGAGGACCCGCTGGGGGAAGCCGCCCGCGAGGATCTGGTGGCGCAGCAGATCGGCGAGCTGTCGGGCCCGGTCCGCACGCAGTCGACGACGGCGCGCGGCGGCGACCGGGCGGGCTGCGGGGGTGGGTTCGGCTGGCATGGCAGGGAACGTACTCGTGGAGTGCCGCCGATGGTGTTGCCGCAGTATTGCGCCACCTGACGTCTCGTACGAACCGCCCTGACCTGCTATTTCTCCGCCGATGCGGCAAGATCCGCCACATCGGCGTCCACCACGTGGACCACCGGCCACCCACGATGCGGCCGGTTCGCGCGCGGGTGCGTTCAGCCGCCGGCCGTCATCAGCGGGAACGTGATCTCACCGTGAGGGCCGCGGGCCCGGCTCCCCGACGGGCGGCCGGGCCCGCCGCGTGCGTCGCGCGCAGCGATGTCCCGGCCGGTCGACGTGGAGTGCTTCAGCGGAGCCAGGCGCGGGTGAGGGTCTGGACGGCGGAGCCGTCGAGGTCGGTGAGCGTGGTGCCGACGAACTCGCGGGCCCAGTCGGAGGTCTGGACGCGGAACGGGGGGTGTTCCGCGGCCAGGGCCTCGATGATCGGGGCCGCGGCCTCGAACGGCGTCTGGGCGTTCCCGAAGGACTTCTGGGTGCGGGCGATGTACGCCTGGAGGGCCGGGGCGTAGGGTCCGGCCGCGGCCAGCAGGGCGGGGACGTCCAGACCGAGGTTGGAGACGAACTCGCTGGCCACCGCGCCCGGTTCGACCACGGTGACGTCGACGCCGACGGTGTCGGCCACGGGGGCGAGCGACTGCATGAAGCCCTCGACCGCGAACTTGGCCGCGCAGTACGCCTCGTTGAAGGGCTGGCCGACGGCTCCGCCCACACTGGTGACGGTGATCACCCGGCCCCGAGAGGCGCGCAGGTGGGGCAGGGCGGCGCGGGTGGCGGAGACGACGCCGAAGAAGTTGACCTCCATGGTGGCGCGGACGTCGGCGAGGCTCATCTGCTCGATGGTGCCGACCCGGGCGGCCCCGGCGTTGTTGACCAGCGCGTCGAGGCGGCCGTGCTCGGCGATCACCTCGTCGAGGCACGCGGTGATGCTGTCGGCGTCGGCGACGTCCAGGCGCTTGACCTGGACGCGGTCGGCGACCGCGTGCTCGGCTGCGGCCTTGAGCAGGGCCTCGGCCTTTCCGGTGTCGCGCATGGTGGCGATGGTGGTCCAGCCGGCCTGGGCGGCGGCCACGGCGGTGGCGAGGCCGATGCCGGACGAGGTGCCTGTGATCAGAACGGTTTTTTCGCTGGCCATCAAGGGTCTCCTTGCCTGTCTGAACGGAGCGCCGGCCAGTAACCGGGGAACTCCCCATTTAATCGAGAGGCTAACCGGGGGATTCCCCGGTTGTCCAGATAGACTGGATCCTGACGAAGGGAGCAGCCTTGACCACGCAACCGAGCGTGTTGCGCGCGGACGCCCGCCGCAACCGGGAGCGCATCCTCGAAGCGGCCGTGCGTGCGTTCGCCGAGAAGGGCGCGGACGTGCCGATCGACGCGATCGCCAAGGCCGCCGGGGTCGGCTCCGCCACGCTCTACCGCCACTTCCCCACCCGCGAGGCGCTGGTCGAGGCGGCCTATCGCAACGAGCTGGCCCGCGTCTGCGACAGCGCCGCCGAATTGCTGGCCGACCTCCCGCCGGACCGGGCGCTACGCCAGTGGATGGACGGGTTCATCGACTACCTGGCCGCCAAGGAGGGCATGGCGGACGCGCTGCGTGCCGCGGTCGCGTCCGGTGCGGACCCCTTCGCCGAGACCCTCGACAAGCTCGGTGCGGCGATCGACTCGCTCCTGCGCGCCGGAGCCGAGGCGGGCGTCCTCCGCTCGGACGTCGACGCCTTCGACGTCGGCCTGAGCCTCGCCGGTGTCGCGCTGATCACCAGCTCACCCGCCCAGCGCGAACGCTCCGGTCGCCTGCTCGACCTGATCCTCGACGGACTGCGATACGGGACGGACGAGTAGCCGCCACCGCTCGCCGGCGGCCCCGTCCACGCCCCGCACCCGCCGTGCCGCGGGCGCTGTCAGGCTAGTCCTGGACCACGTCCGGTGGGGCAAGCCGCCGCTGTCGCTCAAGGGGTGCGAGGGCGAGCAGCAGCAACAGGCCGCCCAGGGGCAGGAAGTCCAGGCTCATCGCCGTGACGGCGATGCCCGCGACCACCAGGAGCGGCCGCCAGACCGCTATGCGCCGGATCGCCGCCAGCTGAACCATGAGCAGGGTCAGGCCCACGTAGAAGAGCAGCGGGCCGATCGTGTAGATGGCAGGCGTGACGCCCGGGTGGCTCCGGACCTCGTCGAACATGATGTCCATGGCCTCCCGGTCCGCGCACAGGAAGCCCACCGCCAGGTCGATCACCGTCTGCGCGGTCGCCGCGGCCGCCCCGAGCAGCCCTGCGGCGGCCGCGAAACCGGCGAACAGGCCTGCGGCCTGCCCGCGCCCCGCCGTCGCCCACCGTCTCAGGCGCCACATCACCGGCACGAAGGCCGACACGGATGCCAGCAGCGCGAGATGCCCGAGACTCCAGGAGATGCCGGGGCCGTGGGTGGCATCGGTGAGCCGGATGACTCCGTAGGCCGTCATGCACAGCGGAGCGATGGTGAAACCGGCCCACTGGCGCGTCGTGTTCGTCATGGAACGATCATGCTCGCGGGCCACACGGCACACATCGGGGACAGCCCTGAGGCACCCCCGGGTACCCCCGCAGTCGCGGTCAGGGTCGGGAGCTGCATCTCCCTGCCTCCCCCTGCTCGGACACCGACGTCACCGGCATCACGCCGTCAGGGGAAAGGGCTGTCCGCGTGGCGGTCTCTGATGTGATCATGATTGTTCTCGGGGGCCGAACAGGGGGATCAGAGCGTGGAGTTCGTGCTGCCGTCGGACGGCCCCGCCGCGGAGACGGGAGGGGACCCGGCGGCACTGTGGGAGTCGGAGACGGCCCCCGGACCCGGCGCCTGATCCCTCTTCCGCCACCATGACCGAACCCCGACGTACGAACGGATGAACCGACCGGTGCCCCAGCACGCCCAGGCCATGCGCCGCCATTTCCACGAGGCCGCCGCGCGACGCGGCTTCTCGGTCGCCCCCGCGCAGGAGGCCGCCGTCGAGCGGCTGGCCCGCATGGCGGCCGAACTCGCCCGTCCGGCCTGGACCTTCCCCCGGCCGCCGCGCGACCTGTACGTCTGGGGCCCGGTGGGCCGGGGGAAGTCCTGGCTCGTGGACACCTTCTACGAAGGGCTGCCCACGGGACGCAAACGCCGCCTGCACTTCCACGACTTCTTCCGCAGGCTGCACGACGGGGTGAACAGGCCGGGCACCCGCCACGACGGGCAGAGCGCCGTCGACAGCGCCCTCGACGAGCTGATCGGCGACAGCCGGGTCCTGGTCTTCGATGAGTTCCACGCTCATGACGCGGGCGACGCGATGCTGATCGCACGCCTCTTCCGCACGCTGCTCGACCGTCGCATCACCCTGGTCACCACCTCGAACTACCCGCCCGCCGGACTGATGCCGGACCCGCTCTACCACCACCTCTTCGAGCCGACCATCCAGCTCATCGAGGAGCGGATGGACGTCCTCGACGTCACGGGCCCGGTGGACTTCCGCCGCGTCGAGGCACCCGCGGCGGCGGACGGCGGGCGCCGGTTCGCCACGGGGCTGTGCCTGCCCCCGGGCGGCACCGGCCTGGAGGCGCTCGGCCTCACCGCCCCGGAGCCCGCGGAGGCCACCCCCGTCCAGGCCCACCTGCGGGAGCTGCCGGCCCGTGCGGTGCGCGGTGACGTGGTCTGGTTCGCCTTCGACGCCCTGTGCGAGGCCGCTACGGGGGTGCCCGACTACCTGGCCCTCGCCGAACGGTTCCCCACCCTGGTGCTGGACGGTGTGCCTCCGCTGGCCGAGGCCTCCGCGGACGGACGGCAGCGGTTCGCGAACCTCGTCGACGTCGCCTGCGACCGTGACATACGGCTCGTCCTCATCGGCGCCGACCCCCTGACCGCCCTCCCCGCCGACCAGGCCCTCACCCGCGACCTGGACCGCACAGCCAGCCGCCTCGCCATGCTTCAGCGGACGAACCGGGCTCGCACCTCACCCTGAACCGTCCCCTTCGGCGATATCCGGGAGGCCTCCGACGCACTGTCCCCGTGACAGTGCTCCGTCCCGGTCTCACCGTCAGCCGCCCCATATCGGATTTCCTCGGCAACGCGCAAGGGATTCGACAAGGAAATCCCGGTCGGGCGCACTAGACTGACGGGCTGTTTGGCGCCGGATCGGAACAACCTGGGCAGACCCGGGCTCCACCGGCGACCCGGACGCTTCCGGGCACGAGACGCGAGGGCCGATGTCAGCCACACCTGAGCGCGGTGAACTCACTCTGCTCGACGACGGGGAGACGTACGAGGACTCAGGGAAAGCGGCCCGGTTCTCCGCCGGGCCCGCCGCCCCGCCCCGTACGCTCGTCGACATCCTCGACGCGACCGTCCTGGCCCACCCCGACGAACCCGCGCTCGACGACGGCTCCGCCCAGCTGACATACCGTGAGCTGGCCGCCGAGGTCGAGCGGCTGCGGCGCACCCTCGCCGCGGCCGGCGTCGGACTCGGCGACCGCGTCGGAGTGCGCGTGCCCTCCGGGACCAACGACCTGTACGTGGCCGTCCTCGCCGTGCTCGCCGCAGGCGCCGCCTACGTGCCGGTCGACGCCGAGGACCCGGACGAGCGGGCCGAACTGGTCTTCGGCGAAGCCGGGGTACGCGCCGTGCTCGGCGCCGGACGATCCGTCGAGGTCACCGCGGCCCCCGAGCCCGGCCACGCCCCCGCCGCCCGCCCCGGGCCCGAGCACGACGCCTGGGTCATCTTCACCTCCGGCTCCACCGGAGTGCCCAAGGGCGTCGCCGTCGGCCACCGCAGCGCCGCCGCCTTCGTGGACGCCGAGGCCGCGCTCTTCCTCGCCGAGGAACCGATCGGACCCGGCGACCGGGTCATGGCCGGACTGTCGGTCGCGTTCGACGCCTCCTGCGAGGAGATGTGGCTGGCCTGGCGCCACGGCGCCTGCCTCGTGCCCGTCCCGCGCTCCCAGGTGCGCAGCGGCGCCGACCTCGGTCCCTGGCTGGTGGAACAGGAGATCACCGTGGTCTCCACCGTGCCGACCCTGGCCGCGCTCTGGGACCCCGCGGACCTGGGCGAGGTCCGGCTGCTGATCTTCGGCGGGGAGGCCTGCCCGCCCGAACTGGCCCAGCGCCTGGTGACCGAGGGCCGCGAGGTCTGGAACACGTACGGCCCCACCGAGGCCACCGTCGTCGCCTGCGCCTCGCTCCTGACCGGTGAGGAACCGATCCGCATCGGTCTCCCGCTGAACGGATGGGAACTGGCCGTGGCCGACGAGTCCGGCGAGCCGGTGCCCATGGGCGGCAGCGGCGAGCTCGTGATCGGCGGCGTGGGCCTGGCCCGCTACCTCGACCCCGCGAAGGACGCCGAGAAGTACGCCCCGCTCGCCTCCCTCGGCTGGCAGCGCGCCTACCGCAGCGGCGACCTCGTCCGCGCGGAGCCGGAGGGGCTCGTCTTCCTCGGCCGCGGCGACGAGCAGATCAAGCTCGGCGGGCGCCGCATCGAACTGGGCGAGGTGGACGCCGCACTCCAGGCCCTGCCCGGCGTCGCCGGAGCGGCCGCCGCGGTCCGCACCGCGCGCGGCGGCAACGAGCTCCTCGTCGGCTACGTCGTCACCCAGGAGGGATGGGACCACGCCGCGGCCGTCGAGCGGCTCCGCGCCGAACTGCCCGCGGCCCTCGTGCCGCTCCTCGCGCCGGTCGCCGAACTGCCGACCCGCACCTCCGGCAAGGTCGACCGGAACGCGCTGCCCTGGCCACTGCCCGAACTCGAGACCGCCCGCCCCGCCGAACGGCTCTACGGCACCGAGGCCTGGCTCGCCGAGCAGTGGAGCGAGACCCTGGGCGTGCCCGTCACCGGAGCCGGCGACGACTTCTTCGCGATCGGCGGCGGCAGCCTCGCCGCCGCCCAGCTCACCACCCGGCTCCGCGCCCGCTACCCGAGCGCGGCCGTCGTCGACGTCTACCAGCAGCCCACCCTGCGCAAGCTCGCCCGCCACCTGGAGCGGTCCGTGCAGGACGGCGGCGAGGCCCGGACCGTCGCCCCCGTCCCGCTCCGGTCCCAGGTGGTCCAGACGCTGCTCCTGCTCCCGCTGTTCACCCTGGTCGGACTGCGCTGGACGGTGGCGCTCCTCGCCCTGGGCAACGTCCTCCACCGGTTCGGGCCCTACCCCTGGGTGCCCACCGCCTCCTGGTGGCTCGTCGCCGCCGGCGCCGCCCTGCTCTACAGCCCACCGGGCCGGCTGGCCCTCGCGGCCGGTGGCGCCCGCCTCCTGCTGCGCGGGGTCGGGCCCGGCCACTACCCGCGCGGCGGAAGCGTGCACCTGCGCCTGTGGACGGCCGAACGACTGGCCGACCTCGTCGGCGCGACCTCCCTCACCGGGACCTGGCTCGAACGCTACGCACGGGCCCTCGGAGCCAAGATCGGCCCGGAGGTCGACCTGCACTCCCTGCCCCCCGTGACCGGCATGCTCAAGCTCGGACGCGGCTGCGCCGTGGAGTCCGAGGTGGACCTCTCCGGGCACTGGCTGGACGGGGACCGGCTGGAGATCGGCCCGGTCAAGGTCGGCGCGGGCGCCGTCGTCGGCACCCGCAGCGTGCTCTTCCCGGGCGCGAGGGTCGGCAAGCGGGCCGAGGTGGCCCCCGGCTCCGCCGTGACCGGGCCGATCCCGACCGGCCAGCGCTGGGCCGGAGTACCCGCCGTCAAGCTCGGCAAGGCCAAGCGGAACTGGCCCAAGGAGCGCCCGCCGCGTGCCGTCCGCTGGCGCGCCCTGTACGGAGCGAGCGGCCTCTGGCTCACGGCCCTGCCGGTGCTCGCCGCCCTGCCGGCGCTGCTCGTCGTCAGTCTGTCCGTACCCGCCGACGCCGGGCTCGCCGAGGCCCTGCGCGGCGCGCTGACGGCCGTGGTGCCCGGAGCGCTCGCCTTCGGGTTCGCGTACGCGCTGCTGCTGCTCGTCTCGGTGCGTCTGCTCAGCCTCGGGCTGCGGACCGGGACCCATCCGACGCACAGCCGGGTCGGCTGGCAGGCCTGGACCGTCACCCAGCTGATGGACCTCTCCCGGGAGACCCTGTTCCCGCTGTACGCCGGGCTGATCACCCCCGTGTGGCTCCGGCTGCTCGGCATGCGGATCGGCCGGGGCGCCGAGGTGTCCACGGTGCTCGCGCTCCCGAGCCTGACGACCGTGGGCGACGGCGCGTTCCTCGCCGACGACACCCTGACCGCTCCGTACGAACTGGGCGGAGGGTGGGTCCGCATCGGACATTCCGAGATCGGCCGCCGGGCGTTCCTCGGCAACTCCGGAATGACCGCGCCGGGCCGCAGCGTGCCCGACGACGGGCTGGTCGGTGTCCTGTCGGCCACCCCGAAGAAGGCCAAGAAGGGCAGCTCCTACCTCGGCCTGCCGCCGGTCAAGCTGCCGCGGTCCGCGGCCGACGCGGACCGGAGCCGCACCTACGACCCGCCCAAGCACCTGCTGTGGGCCCGCGGCCTGGTGGAGCTGTGCCGGCTCGTCCCGGTGTTCTGCTCGGCCGCGCTCGCCGTCCTGACCGTGGCCGCGCTGTGCGCCCTGACCGCGACCGGCGGAGTGGGGGTGGCGGGGGCCGCGCTGCTGTCCGGAGCGGTCCTGCTCGCCGCCGGGGCGACCGCCGCGGTGGTCTCCGTGGCCGCGAAATGGCTGCTGGTGGGCCGGCACCGGACGGGGCAGCACCCGCTGTGGAGCGGCTTCGTGTGGCGCAACGAACTGTCCGACACGTTCGTCGAGGTCCTGGCCGTGCCCTGGCTCGCCGGATCGGTGCCGGGGACCGCGCTCCTCACCCTGTGGATGCGTGGTCTGGGGGCCCGGATCGGCCGGGGCGTGTGGTGCGAGAGCTACTGGCTTCCCGAGACGGACCTCGTGGCACTGGGCGACGCCGCCACCGTGAACCGCGGCTGTGTGTTGCAGACGCACCTCTTCCACGACCGGATCTTGAGGACGGATACTGTGATCCTTCGCGAGGGCGCCACCCTGGGTCCGAACGGAATCGTCCTGCCCGGAAGCACGGTCGGGGCCCGCAGCAC
Organism: Streptomyces nymphaeiformis; assembly: GCF_014203895.1. Taxonomy (GTDB): domain Bacteria; phylum Actinomycetota; class Actinomycetes; order Streptomycetales; family Streptomycetaceae; genus Streptomyces; species Streptomyces nymphaeiformis. The sequence continues at coordinate 523,317 of NZ_JACHJY010000002.1, forward strand.
ACTGGGACCGGCCTCGCTCGTGATGGCCGGGGAATCCGTCCCCGCCGACACCCGCTGGCTGGGCAATCCGATCGAGGCGTGGCGGTCCTGAAGGGGCTACGGCGTACGAGCACAGCGCAGGGAGCGGAAGCGGCAGTGAGCGGCCAGAGGACAACGGCGTCGGACCCGTACTTTCCGGCCAGCGGCGACCCCCGATACCGCGTGCACCGGTACGAGATCGCCCTGGACTACCGTCCCGGCCCCAACCGGCTGGCCGGGACGGCGCGGCTCAGCGCGATCGCCGGCCGGGCGCAGCTCACCGACTTCGCCCTCGACCTGGCCGATTTCAAGGTCGGCCGGGTCCAGGTGAACGGCCGGGCGCCCCACTACAGCCACCGGGGCGGCAAACTGCGCATCCGCCCGGCCAAGCCCCTCCCCGCCGGCGCCGCCTTCACCGTGGAGGTGCACTGGTCGGGCAACCCCAAGCCGGTACGCAGCCCCTGGGGCGGCCTCGGCTGGGAGGAACTGACGGACGGCGCGCTCGTCGCGAGCCAGCCGGTCGGCGCGCCTTCCTGGTACCCGTGCAACGACCGTCCCGCGGACAAGGCCTCCTACCTGCTCTCGGTCAACACCCCTTCCGCGTACGCGGTGGTGGCCGGCGGCCGGCTGCTGACACGGACGACCAAGTCCTCCACGACCACCTGGGTGTACGAGCAGACCGCCCCGACCTCCAGCTATCTGGTCGGCCTGTCCATCGGCATGTACCAGACCGTGCTGCTCGGCGACCCCGGACTCGGCGGTGTTCCGCAGAGCGCCCACGTACCGGCGCACCTGCTGCCGAACTTCTCCCGGGACTTCGCCCGGCAGCCCGCGATGATGCGGCTCTTCGAGGAACTGTTCGGCCCCTACCCCCTGGGCGAGTACGCGGTCGTCGTCGCCGACGAGGAGCTGGACGTGCCGGTGGAGGCCCAGGGGCTGTCCCTCTTCGGCACCAACCACGTGGACGGCGTGCGGGGTTCGGAGCGGCTCATCGCCCATGAGCTCGCCCACCAGTGGTTCGGCAACAGCGTGACCATCGCCGACTGGCGGCACATCTGGCTGAACGAGGGCTTCGCGAAGTACGCCGAATGGCTCTGGTCCGAGCGGTCCGGCGGTCGCACCGCACATGAACTGGCCCTCGCCGCACACCGGTTGCTGGCCTCGCAGCCGCAGGACCTGGTCCTCGCCGACCCCGGCCGCAAGCTGATGTTCGACGACCGCCTCTACCAACGCGGGGGCCTCGCGGTGCACGCGATCCGCTGCGCGCTGGGTGACGGGGCGTTCTTCCGCATGCTGCGCGACTGGGCCGGCGTGCACCGCCACGGCGTGGTGACCACCGCGAGCTTCGCCGCCCACGTGGCCCGCTACGCGGCCGAGCCGCTGGATACCCTGCTCACGTCCTGGCTCCATCAGCCCTCCCTTCCCCCGCTGCCCGCCCCGCCGCGCGATGTCGTTCCGGGCGGGACGGGCGGGATGCCCTAGTCCCTCCCCGGTCGGCGGCCGATCGCTCCAAGGGGCCTCCCTGCCCGGTGGGCCCCAGCCACCAGTACCGACAGGACGGCCGCCGAACCGCCCAGCACCATGACCGTCGAGGGCGAGGACCGGTCGAGGACGGCCCCTCCGACCAGGGCCCCGATGGAGATGGTGGCCTGGAAGGAGGCGGTGAAGAGGACGGAGGACGCCTCGGGGGAGTCGGGTGCGGCCTTGGCGAACCAGGTCTGCGAGCAGACCGGCACGGCTCCGTAGCCGACGCCCCAGACGATCAGCAGTGCCACCGCTCCCACCGCCGACCGGCCGAGGACCGGGAGGAGCAGGGTCGCACCGGCGATCAACGCGGCGGCCGCGGCGAAAGCGGCCCGCGGATGGCGCCCCGCAGTCGATCCACCGAGGAAGTTGCCGGCGATTCCGGCTGCTCCGTAGACGAGCAGACAGACCGTGATGAGCCCCGGACCCACCTGGGTCACCTGCTCCAGGAAGGGGGTGACGTAGGTGTACGTGCCGAAGTGGGCGAGCACGACCAGGAAGGTCATCGCCAGGGCGAAGCGGGTGTCGACCCTCCGGAACATGCCGCCGAGGGCGTCGAGGCGGGTCGCCCGGTCGGAGGGGAGCGGCGGGACGACCAGGAGCAGCAGGGCGAGGACGGCGAGCGTGAAGCCGCCCATGACGAGGAACGCGGTCCGCCAGCCGGCGGCGTCACCGATGAAAGTGCCCAGTGGTACCCCGAGTACGGAGCCGAGCGGTACCGCGGAGAAGATCACCGAGGTCGCGCGGCCCACGGATCGCGCAGGCACCAGCCGGCCGGCGAGCCCGGCACCGATGGACCAGAAGCCGCCGATGGTGATCCCCACCATGACGCGGGAGACCAGGACCAGCCAGTAGTTCGACGCCGCAGCGGCCAGGAAATCGGCCAGCGCCAGCAAGAGGACGAACGCACCCAGCATGACCCGCCGGTCGACGCGCCCCGTGGCCGCCGTGACCAAGGGTGCCGCGACCGCGGCCAGGAATCCCGGCATGGTCATCATGAGACCGGCCATTCCGTCCGAGACGGTGAAACTCGAACCGATCGAGGTCAGCAGCCCGATCGGCAGGATTTCCGTGGTGACGATCGAAAAGATTCCCAGCATCACCGAGATCACAGCCAGCCAGGAAGTCGAGTCCGGGCGCTCCGACGGTGCCGGAGAGGGGACAGAAGTGGTGGTCGTTGTGGACATGAATCCCGTCCTGAGTTGGGCGTCACCTGCAGAAGGCGTCCACCAGTCCAGCAGGAACGGGCGCCGTCCTCTGGCGGATTCCCGACACCGACGACCGGGTCCTTGCCGTCGAGCTGCGCCGACCCCCGTGTGGGGGCAGGATGGGAGATAGCGGGGCTGTGCGGCCGCGACATCGTCGCCCGCATCCGACGCCAAGAGGTTTCCCATGACCGGTGACGCGTACGAACCCCCTGTCTCCGGACCATCAGGTGGCGAACCTGTTGTCCGAACACCCGCAGCCCGGCCCCGCCGTCCCCCGGGGCTCGACGGCGCCACGATTCTCGACCACGTCGAGCCCCGGTACGTCGAGTTCGGTGTCGGCCCCTGACGGGCCGTCGCTCCGGAAGGCCTGAAGGAGGCAACCATGGAAGCGGGCAGGGTCGAACGCAACCCGGAGGCGCCGCAGTCGGCGCCGCCACCGCGAGCGGGCCGGGACATCGAACGCGAGGCCGCAGAACGGCTCGACGAGATCCGGCAGTACTTCAAGGACCTGTACGCGCGACGCGACGTCGTCGCCCGCACCACCACCCCGTACGGAGAGGACCTCGACTGGGTCCCCAGCGAGGCCGATGCCGAGCCACCCGATCTCGAGTACCCGGAACGCCCCGGCACCAGCGACCGTCCCGCGTCGGCCCAGCCCTTCGAGGCGGCCGCCGGCAGCGCCCAGACGGGCCCTCCCGGCACGGTCCCCCTGGTGCGCAAGCAGCTGGACAGCATCACCGCCGCCGGCACGCTCCAGGACTACCTCGCCAAGGGGACACGGGCGAAGGTCATGACCCCGCCCGACGATCCCGGCATCGCGCCCCCGGCCGTCTCCCCCCACAAGTACGCGCACGCCGCCCAGCAGGTCACGAACTACGGCACGGAAGGCGTCATCAACACCTGGCGGCCCTACGTCCAGTGGTCGGACGAGTTCTCCCTCGGGCAGGAGTGGGTGGTGCGGGGCAGCTTCGTGCCCGGCACGACCGACGGGCAGACCGTCGAAGTGGGCGCGCAGACCTACAAGGACCTCTACGGGGACTGGTACCCGCACCTGTTCATCTTCTACACGACCAACAACTACACGGCCAGCGGCGCGAACATCGGCGGCTACAACACCGACGTGGCCGGCTGGCAGCAGGTGTCGACCTCGGTCTACCCGACCGTCCGCCTCGCGGAGAGCGTCTACGGGGGAGACCAGTACGAACTCGCCATCAAGGTCACGCTCTTCAACGGCAACTGGTGGATCCGGATAGGCAACGAATGGATGGGGTACTACCCCGCAAGCCTGTTCAACGCCGCCGGACTGCTCAACCAGGCGCAGTCCGTCGACTGGGGCGGCGAGGTCGTCGACGAGATCGGCCACCCGGGGCCGACGGCCACCTGGATGGGCAGCGGCCACTTCCCGTTCGAGGGCTGGAGCCGTGCGGCCTACATGCGCAACCTGGCCTATCAGTCCGACCCCTCCGGAACGATGGTCAACATGCAGGGCTACCCCCACGAGACCAACCCGAACGCCTACAGGATCGCGACCGACTTCTCCGGGACGACGACCTGGGGCTCGAACTTCTACTGGGGAGGCCCGGGTGGAGTCGAGTGACCTCCCGGCCGAGGACGACCGGCCCGAGGACGACCGGCCCGAGGTCATCCCCTCCGAGGTCGATCCGGACGTCGAGTGCGTCCGGATCGAGAAGGCGGGCGGGGCGGCGGAGCCGCCGCCCTATCCGCCCCCGCAGGACCAGCACCCCCCGCCGGGGCGGGGCGTGCGGCTCTGCCCCGAGGGGTACGTGCCCCGGCGCCGTCGCCGCGACTACACGCTGGACGGCAAACGGGTCGTCACCGACTCCCCGGCCACCCGGAATCCGGAGGAGCCGCCGGCTCACGGGGCGGCTTCGCCACCCCCGTCCCCCTGAGACCCGGAGGGAACGGTCACGCCGCACGGACCGTGGTCGTCGTCGCCCTCGTACGTGACGTCGATCCCGGCCCCGTCCGCCGGCAGGTCGGCGGTCCGCAGCGTCGCCATGCCCACCTCGTCCAGGGGGACCGTGCCGAGCACCCGGCCGTCCGTGCTGAAGGTGACGGCACCGCGCGGCGGGCGACCGCCCGGGACCGTCGGCGCGACCCGTACCGTCAACGTCGTGTGCGACCCGGTGGCCAGGGCCGGCCGGGTGGCGAAGGAGCGGGCGGCCGACGGATCGATGGCGAAGGCGCCGTCGCGGTCGATCCCGAACGCGCTGCACAGGCCGTGCGCGGTCCGCGCGAGGTAGCCCGTCGCCGGGGCGAGGACGGCCGTCAGCTCGCGGGGGGTCTGGGGCGGGGAGTCCAGGGCCGTGACACCGACGAGGTCGCTGTCCGCCCGGACCGTCGAGAGCACCACCGGAAACCCGCCCACGACCAGCGTGTCCGTGCCGCGTCCGGTCAGGAACGTGTCGCAGGACTCCTCGTAGTCGACGGTGCCGTCGGACCGGACGGTGTACGCGAGGTCGGCGGTCACCCCGGGACCCGCCTGGAGGAGGTACCCGGAGGCCGGCAGCAGCGTGAGCCGGTGCGTCGAGGCACGGGACAGGAAGCCGGTGCCGGCGACAGGCGCGCCGACGGGCAGCAGGCCGTGGGAGAGCGCGCGGCCGTCGACGGTGATCGTGTGCCCGTGGACCGTCAGCGTGTGCCCGGAGGCTTCGGCGAAGCCCGCCGCCTCCGGGGCGGGCCGGACACGGCCGTCCGGCGACACGGAGAAGCCGAGGCCGCCGTCGGCGGTGCCGGCCGCGACCCGCAGCCGGTAACCGGAGGCGGGCAGCAGATCGAGCTGGTGGACCCGGTCCGGTGCCAGGGGTTCCGCCTCCGGCAGGTCCGGGACGAGCGGATGGTCGAGAGCCCGGGCGTCGACGGCGACGAGGACGCCGCGCACGGTCAGCCGCCGTCCGCCGCGGCCGCCGAGGAAGGCGTCGAACTCCGGAGCGAAGTCGAGCGTGCCGTCCTCGCGCACGTCGAAGGTGACGGCGGCCGTGGCGCCGTCGGCGAGCCGCAGGCGGTAGCCCGTACGCGGCGGGAGCACGACCTCGGGCGGCGGGTCGGCCGCCCCGTCGAGGAACCGTGTCCCGGGCCGGGCGCCGTACGCGGATGCGGCCGGATGCCCGGAAGGCGCCGCGTACCCGGCCCCGTCCGCGTACCCGGGTGCGGATCCGTCCGCGGCCTCGTATCCGGCGTCGACGACGGCGACAAGGGGAAACGTGAGCTGTGAGGTGTCGATGGTGATGGCCGGCATCGGCTCTCCCGATCGGTCGTCGGTGCGGGGAGGGGGTCAGAACGGTGTCGTGCCGGTGATCTCCAGACGCGGTACGAGCTCGATCCGGGTCTCCTTCCGGGCCGACCGGGTGGGCTCCCCCGTGACGCGCGCCCAGCGGCGGATCCTGCGGTCCCAGCCGCAGGTGACGAGTTCGGACTCGTCCCGCGTGACCGCGAGGGACGGCACGCCCCAGGTGTGCGCCGCGACGGCCGCACCGATGCGCTGTCCCGTGCGGTCCCAGCGGTGCAGGAGGCCGTGGGCGCTGCCCGCCGCGATCTCTCCGTCGCTCGTGAGCAGCACCGACCACACGGGCGAGTCGAGGACGAGCGGGGGTCCCACCGGCCGGCCCGAGCCGAGGTCCCAGCGGCGTACCGTGCCGTCCCTGCCACCGGAGGCGACGATCCGCCCGTCGGGAGCGGCCGCGAGCGCCTGGATCGGACCGCTGTGGCCGAGGAGCGGCTCGCCGATCGGGGTGCCGGCCGACCGGTTCCAGCGCCGTACGGTGCCGTCCTGCCCGGCCGTGACGATGACGTCCTCGTCGGCGCCGAGGGCGACCGCCCGTACCGTTCCCGCGTGCCCCCGCAGGGGTTCGCCGAGCGGGGAGCCGGCCGCCCGGTCCCAGCGGCGTACCGTGCCGTCCTGCGAGGCGGAGACGAGCTCCCGCCCGTCACGGGTGACGGCGAGGCCGCGGACCCGGAGCCGATGGCCGATGAGGGGCTCGCCCAGCGGGGTGCCGTCCACCCGGTCCCAGCGGCGCAGCACACCGTCGCCGCCGCCGATGACGATCTCGCGGTCGTCGGGTGTGAGCACCATCGCGAAGACGGTCCGTGCATGTACCTGGACCGGGTCGGACAGCGGTTGCCCGAGCAGTCTGTCCCAGCGGCGGACGTACCCGATGTAGTCCACACCGACGATCTCGGCATCGTCCGACGTCAGGCGGAGGACCATCAACTCCGTAGGAGTGGTGATCTCGCCCACCGCGCGGTTCGTGCTCCTCACGGCGGTGGATCCTGGCCTCAGGCGGTCGCCGCGCGCGCCGGGCCCGATCCCCTCGTCCGGCATGCCCGTCCGGGCGTACGCGTTCATCCTCGCTCCCGCGTCCATCACGACCCCTTCGGCGGTACGGCCCCGTCGAACGCGAGGGCGCTGGACGCCTCGCCCCGGCCGGCCCGGACACGGCGGCCCACCCACTGGTAGATCCGGCCGTCCTCGCCGCGCGCCACGACCGGCACGCGGCTGACGGTCACTCCCGAGCGCGGGACCTCCTCGTCGCGGAAGAACACCCGCTTCACCTCCGGTTCGAGGACCCGGCCCGCCGCCTTGACCTGCGGGAGCCGGGTGCCGTCCGCGCGGAACCGGGGGATCTGGCCGCGGCGCAGACAGATGGCCGCCGAGTCCTCCTTCAGCGGCACCGGCACCAGGGGGATCCAGTGCGGCGGGACCGGCGTCAGGAGGCGGTAGGCGAGCGCCGCCGGGTCGGCCGGCGGGACCTGCGGTTCGTCGTCCGGCGGTTCGTCGGCCCGGACGCGCGGTCTGCCGGTGGCGCTCTGCACGATCCGCTCGATCGCGAAGCCCAGGTTGGCCATCTCGTCGCGGGCGAACAGGACCTCCTCGACGGGGGCGCCTTCGAGGCGGGCCGAGGCCGTCGGCAGCAGCGGCAGCAGGGGAGGAGCCGGCGCGCCGGTCGCGGCGTCCGTCAGCCGGAACACCGACCAGTGGTCGTCGTCGGCCGGCTCGATCACGGTCGTCTCCTCGAAGGTGTCGACGACCGTGAGCGAGGCGATCCGGTGCAGCGCGCTCGTGGCCAGCTCCACCGGGACGATCCAGTGGTCGTTTCCGTAGACGTTCGCGAACTCGACGACGAGGAGCCGGGCCAGGTCCGTGACGCCCGCGTCGATGCGGGGCAGATTGACGGTGGCGTCCTCGAACTCCCACCAGCGTTCGGCCGGCATGCCGGGATACGTGACCCGGGTGGGCAGCACTCCCACCGGTGTGCCGCCGGCCGGCGCGGGCAGCGCGCCGCCGCCGGTGTCGAGCTCGAAGTGGTACGTGTCGGCGGCGCCGCCGGTGTACTCGGGAGCGGTCAGCGTCACCGTCCGGCCGCCGGGTGCGGCGGTGACCGCGAAGCGGTGCTCCAGACGCTCCCGCGCCCAACTCGACGTCACCGGCGGCTGGTACTGCTCCCGGAACCAGGCCAGCCAGAGGTCGGCCGCCTTGTCGAACGCGGTCCGCTGGGGGCCGGTGAGTCCCGGCGGCCGCCAGCCGTCGGCGAGATGGCCGGCGAGCGCGGCCCCGTCGGGGGCCCGGCCCGCGAGGACCTCGCGCAGGGCACGCCCGGCCGGGTCGCGGCGCAGCGGGTCCTGCTCCGGATCGCTTCCGGGTCCGGGCAGCGGCGCCTTCGCGAGGACCGCCTCGTCGATGTCGTCCAGGACGCCGTCGGGCAGGTTCACGGTACGGAGGGTGGCGAGGAACCTTCCGCCGGCCCGGGCCGCGGCGCGCAGCGTGAGCTGACGCGCGCCCTCTCCCGGTGCCGCCCCGGCCTCCGCCAGGAACTCCAGCGGCACGCCCTTCGGCAGGGGCACCGCCGTGCCGTCGGCGGACGGACGGAAGGAACCGAGCGGGGTGCTCTCGGTGCTGAGGGTGCACCAGACGGGCGAGCCGCCGTCCTCGCCCGCGAACTCGGCGACCTGCCACTGCCGGGCCAGCAGGAACAGGGGGTCGGCGACCCGCGCCGCGAGCGCGTCGTCGAGCCGGCCGCCCGTACCGCTCGGCCTGACCACCGGCTCCACGCGGTGGAACTGGCCGAAGGACATGACATCGAACACCGTCAGGACTCCTTGTCGGTCAGCAGGGTGACGAGGGACTCGAGCTCGGCCCGCTTCATGAGGTCCTTCATGTTCACGGAGGGGGCCGAGGGCAGCGCCGTGTCGGGCAGATAGGCCGCGGGCAGGTAGCGCCCCAGCCAGCCCAGCGCGTCGAGGTCGACGAGCCGCAGCTTGGCCAGGTCGAGCGCCTCGCCGACGGTGGCGGTCAGGACGTCGGGCGTCCAGGCCGCCCCCACCTCGGGTGGTACGGCGAGCAGCACGGCCTGCGGAGCCCGCGCCCCCGGCGCGTCGTAGTGGAAGGTGGCGCCCGCCGTGTGCCGCTGAGCGGGGATCAGCTCCGACCACTCGTCGACCACGAGGACGGCCGCCCGGTGCGTCGCGAACGGCTGGGCGGGCCCGTGCACCACCAGGCCCGTCGCCGGTTTCCTCTCGTCCTCGGGCGTCCTGCGCGCGCCGACCCAGCGGTCGCCCTTCGTGAACGGGACCTGTCCGATCCGCAGGGCCTGACCGGCCCCCGTCCCGGCGGCCTGGGCGTGCAGCAGCAGGTCCGCCAGGGCGCCGGTGCCGGGCCGGACCGTGCCCATCTGCTCCACCCAGTCGCCCGGGACGAGACGGTCGTCGCCGCCCCGGTCGAGGCCGGACCCGAACGAGGCGTCCAGCACGCCGGCCTCCGGTGCCTGGACGAGGCCCACGGCCCGGAACCCGGCGCCGAACACCGCCTCCAGGACGGCGGCCGCGGCCCCCGGGTCCTTCCGTTTCGCCTCCTCGTCGGCCCGGTCGAGCCGTTCCTGCCCCTTGCGGAGGGCGCCGGCCAGCTGGTCGTCGAGCTCCGCGGCGGAGCCCGACGGCGGGCCGGTCACCCCGTAGGCGGCGAGCGCCTCCAGGTCCTTGGCCGCGAGCGCCGCCCGGAGGCCGCCGCGCGCGGTGTCCGCCCGGTCCGTCAGCTCCTGGTCGGCGGCGGCCTGCGGGGGGTTGTGGGCCGCGGCCAGATCGGCGGCCGTGCCCGCCCTGCCGGAGGCGAGCACCGAGGCCACCGCCGCGCCCAGCGCCTCGACCTGGGTGATGCCCACGGTGGTACGGGCCCAGGCCGAGGCCCTGCCGGTGCGCAGGACCGGCAGGGCGTCGTCGGGCACGTTCGCCGGCCGCTCGCCGGTCAACGCCTGTTCCAGCACCGCCCGCAGCCGGCCCGCCGCGGCGAGCGCCACCACGTCCAGGGCGCAGTACCGCGCGAGCGGCCAGGCGTGCTCGGTGACCGTGGCCGACCCGGCCCCGGGGTCCTGGCCCGGCCGTACCCAGGCGGCCCGCAGCCGGATCCGGCCCGTCGGCCCCCACTGGTGCCCGGCCCACGCGTCGAGCCGCGGTTCGGCCAGCGCGCGGGGCCGTGCGACCTGCTGCGCACCGTCCCACCCGGCCGCCCGGGCGGTCCCCTCCGGTACGACGACGAGGACCCGGTGGCCCAGCGGGACGCCCCGCCGCGGGGTGTCGAGCACCTGCGGCCGGGGCGGCGGCTGCCCGCCCGCCGCGAGGGACTCCATCGTGGCGGCCGCCCGGTCGGGGTTGCCGTTGGCCAGTTGATGGACGCCCTCGGCCAGGAGGAGGTCCGCCACCGCGTCGAGATCGTCGCGCAGGGCCTCCAGGTGCCGCCGTACGACGGCCTCTTCGTCGGGGGACATCTCCGTGGTCCCCGCCTGCGTCCTGAGGTAGTCGACGACCTGCTGCACCGGCACCTCGGCGAGCCGCGCCCCGTCCGTCACGTCGTGGGGGCCGATGAACTCCTGCGCCCCCGCACCCGGGTGCTGCGCGGTCTGCACCGACCACTTGGCACGCAGCGGCGCGATGAACCGGTCCAGCTCCATGGGCGGCGCGTCGGCGCGCTCGCGTTCGTCGTGCAGGCGCCGTTCGAGCCGGTAGCCGAGCAGCGCGCCCAGCGGCTGGCCCTGGGCCATCCCGTCGACGACCGTCATCGCCACGCGCATCCGGCGGGAGGACAGGTCGACGGCGAAGGCCCCGGGGTCGCTCGGGTGCGAGAGGGCGCCGCTGCGCAGGATGGCCGCGGTCGCCGCCTGCGGGATCGAGGGCGCGAGCACCCATCCCCGGCTGCGCTTGCCCGGGTGCCGCGACAGGTTCTCCACCCATCCGTACGCGCCCAGCTGCACACCGGCCGGGCGTCGCTTCCGCAGGGCGTGGAGCCGGGCGGTGGCGAGGGAGGTGATCCACGCGTCCAGCCGGTGCGACACGAGGTCGAGGGACTCGCCGAGGAGCCGTTCGACCGGCCCGAAGGCGTCCCCGCGCCTGTCCCACTCCTTCACCCGCCCGGCGAGGTACTGGAGGGCGGAGTCCATCTCCGCGAGCCGCACGCTCCACGGGCGTTCGGTGCCCAGCGTCAGGAAGACGCCCCTGCGGTTGAGCGCCGCGTCCGAGATCTGACCGGCGAGGGACAGACGGGCGTCGACGATGGCCTGGAACACCGTCGGACCCCGGTCGGTCGGGGTGTCGTTCCCGGACGTCCCGCCGACGCCCCCGGCGGGCGACTGCATGATCTTGCCCAGGGTGAAGGTCCTCGCCTTCAGCCCGGCGGAACTGATCGTCTGAAAGGCCGTGTCGGGGTTGAGCAGCACATCGGCGAAGGGCAGCCGGGGCCGGAACACCAGCGGGTCCTTCGCCCCGGCGGCGGCGCGCCCGTACTCCAGGTTGGCGCTGTGCCGCAGCAGCGCCTCCAGGAGGGTGCGCGCCTCCTGCTTGCCGACGATCAGGCTGCGCAGTTCGAAGCGTTCGACGACGCTGTCGAGGAAGCCGGAGAGCGCCTGCACCGGATCCGTGCCGTCGGACAGGTACGGCTGTGCGTACGGCAGCCAGAGCCGGGTGGCCCGGCCGTTGATCTGGTAGGTGATGCGCGGCCGGTAGTGGATGCCCAGGGCCTCGTTGAGGGCCCGGGACTGCCGGTCCTCCGGCGTGCTCTCCATGCATTGCTCCCCGGTGCTGAAGCCGGAGCCGAGGATGCCGAGGCCGAGGTCCCCGAAGCAGGCGAGCATGCCGCCCTGGACGGACCGCACCTGCACCGTCGCGGATACGGGCGCCATGCCGAGGGCCCGCAGCACGTCCCGTTCGGGCTTGGGCACGGGGAGCGTCTCTCCGGGTTGGTCGGGTCCGCCGATACGGGGCAGCGTGCCGACACCCACCTCCCAGAACGGGCGCAGGACGCCCAGGACGCGGTGCAGCCCCGCGAGTCCGGACGGCTCGTGCTCCGGGACGTCGGCCCGCCAGCGCGCGGTCGCGGTGACGGGCAGCAGCCCGTACGGCTGCCTGCCGACCCGCAGGACCGGCAGCGGGCCCCTGGCCCGTACGTTCTCGTAGTGATGGCGGCGCAGCCACTCCCGGTCGACGTCGAGCTGCCCGCCTCCCCTGTCCTGATCCATCAGCTCGTCGAGGAAGAAGTCCCCGGTGGCGCTCCACAGGGCGAGTTGCAGGCTGCGCGCGTCGGCCTGCTCCGGATCGTCGGCACCGGGCAGCGCGTCGAGGCCGCCCGGCGGCAGGCCGAGGGCGGCCGCGGTACGGGTGCCGTTGTCCCAGGCGTCGGCCGGGGCGGTCGGCATGGCGCCGAGCAGCCGGTCGACGTCCGGCGGCGCGGGCGGCGGGACCTCGGTCTCGGGAAGGTTGTTGGTCGGCATGCCCTGCGGCACGAACGCCGCCTCGCCGTCCCCGTCCCGGCCGGACAGCAGGCCGGCGACGCGAGCCGCGGCCGCCTCGGGGTCGAGCGAGGCCGACACGCCGAACACGACCACGCGGGTCAGCAGCGGCTCCCGGTCCGGCTCGTACCCGTTCTCGGGGCGCAGGGCCAGGGTGACGGCGAGCCCGTTCTGCTTCGCCGTGTCGTACTGCTTCAGCCAGAGCAGCGCCGGATCGAGGTGCGGTCCGCCGGGTGCGGGCTCGGCGTCCGGGTCGGGGCCGACGTGCACGACATCGGGGATCGCCTCGCCGGGCTCCTCGGCGACCAGGCGGTCGCCCTGGTAGGCCCGTACGACGAACATGTCCGGCAGCGTCGAGACGGTCGCCGCCCGGTTCCAGCCGCGGCCCCGGACGGGCACCTCGGGCCACTGCGGTTCCGGCACCGCCTCGCCGTCGGGCACCGGCGTCGGCGGCCGGGTGTCCGACACCGGCTTCATGAGCCGGACCAGCCACCGGGCCCGCGGTGCGCCGACCGCCCCCGTCAGTTGGCCCCAGGCGGCGAGCAGCAGCCGCTCACGGTCCCGGTCCGCGTCGTCGGCGCGGCCCGCCCGCCACACGGTCCGCCAGTACCGCCGGGCCTGCTGGACCTCACCGTCGGTCGGGTGCGGCTCGTGCGACTCGACGTGGATGTCGTCGGGGAAGATGCGGACGAGCAGTTCGTCGGGTCCCGGACCGTCCAGGCGCAACCGCGTCTCGAGCCGTACCGGCAGGAGCATCAGCGGCACCTCGGGATCCACCTGGCGCAGCAGCGGGGCGAAACCGTCGCCGGTGCGGGTGCGCAGCTCCTCGTCGACCGCGCGCCGGGCCCTGCCGAGGCGGGCGAAAGCGGCCTTGCGTTTGGCGTCGGTGGCCCCGGCGCCGAGCAGGGCGCGGTGCTCCTCGGCCTCGGCCACGTCCTGGCGCAGTGCGCCGAGATCTCTCATCGGGTGTTCTCTCCTCAGGGGGCCAGGAGCCGTTCGGCGGGCAGGATGACCCTGACGGGCTGCTGGAAGCACTGGCGGGCCGTTCCGGCCGCGCTCCTGCCCCAGACCAGGCCGCCGTACGAGACGTTGGGCCGCAGGGTTCCCGGCGCGTACGTCGCGGCGAGGTAGGCGTCCTTGGAGTCGAAGAGGTGACTCCATTTCAGCTCGTTCCAGTCGTCCGCCTCGCCGGGAGTGTTCGGCGGGTTGTACGGGCCGCCCCAGGCGCCGGCGGGCGGCGGGGTGGTGAGCGCGTCGGGGTCGGGGTCGTCGAGCCCGAACCGTGGCTCGGTCGGCTGCTCGGCGATCACGAAGCACCAGGGCGAGGCCCTGAGTTCGGTTTCGGTGACGTCGAAGCCCACCATGGTGGTGTCGGGGTCCAGACCGCCGCGGAACAGGGGATGCCGGGCGTGTGCCTCGTCGGGTTCCGTGCCGTGCAGCGGAGCCGCGTAGATGATCGCGCCGGGGTAGCGGCGCAGCAGGGCGCTGCGCAGCAGCAGGACCACCCGGTCGGGCGGGGCGGTCAGGTGCGCGCCCAGCGGGAGGTCGCGCTGCCAGGTGTGCAGCTCCGGCAGGTCCTTCCCGTACCCCCAGAACGAGGCGAAGTACGTGCCGCGCTGGTCGGTGGGGTACTCGCGCCAGCGCAGCTCGCGGGCGAACTCGTGGTTGAGGCCGACCATGTAGGAGGCCACGAAGGGCGCGTTGGTGAGCGCGAGGACCGCCGAGTCGGCGGGGACGTGTTCGAGGCCGCCGAAGAGCCACTCGTCGGACTGCCTGGACAGCGGCGGCCACATGGCGTCCTGGAACACGGGCGCCCACTGCACCGGGGCCTCCGGGTCGGTGCCCTCGGGCCGCTCCACCCGGGAGGCCACCACGGCGGGCACCGTCACCGACGGGTCCGTCAGCGCCACGATGCCGTTCTGCGAGGTGCCGGTCGGGAAGGGGTCCCGGTGCGGGATCGGCGGGGCGTCCGACGGGCCGAGGACCCGGTCGTGCGCCGAGACGACCATGTCCTTGAGGTTCTCCGGACTGGCGCCGAGCACGGCGGGTGCGGGCAGCCGGTCCTGCTGCCCGGCGAGCAGACCGCCGCCGGTGAAGACGTCCAGGGGCAGCGTGCCGGTGGACTGCCAGCGGTCGACGAGCCCCTTGAGGGCCTCCGGGTCCCAGGGATCCTGCGGTGCGCCGGAGCCCTCGCCCAGGAGACGGAGCTCGCCGTAGCAGTCCGCGCTCCACTCGCCGGTGTAGCCGCCGGCGGCGTCCCAGTCCCAGTCGCCCGGACACGTGCCCCGGAAGGTGCCGTGGTGGGACTCGGAGCTCCAGGTCCCGGTGAAGACGCCGTCGGAGGAGGAGTTCCAGGAGTCCCAGGTCCCGGTGCACACCCCGCGCCAGACCCCGCGCTCCCCACCGGACTCCCAGGTGCCGGTGTAGAGGGCGAGCCAGGTGGGGTCCGTGCCGCCGGCGCCCGTGTTGTTGCTCCAGCTGCCGTGGAAGGCACCCTGCCAGGTGCCCGACCGGTCGGGGCCCATCCGCAAGGTGCCCGAGCAGGTGCCCCGCCAGCCGCCGGCCGGCTCGCCCTTGCCGGCGTTCACGGTGTCCCACGGCCCGGTCCAGGAGCCGGTGAACCCTCCCGGTGCCGTCCCGGTGTCCACCGCGCCGGTGAACAGGTCGAGTCCGGCCGGTCCGGTCCGTTCGGTGGGGAAGACCAGATCGCCGTGCGGGTCGACCCTCGTCCTGGCCAGGAAGTCCTCGGGGGCCTCCACCTCGGGCAGTGCGCCGAGCCGGAAGGAACGGTTGAGTCCGGAAGCGGCGAGCGGCGCCTTGGCGGCCAGCTCCGCGGTGGTGACGGCGCGCTGCCGGGAGCGTGCGAGCGCGTCGGCCGCCACCTTCTGCCAGGCGTCAGCCGCCCCGTCCTCGGGCGCGAACACCTTCCGTACGGCGTCGAGCCGCTCCGCGCCGACGACCTGCTCGGGCGCGACGGAGAAAGCCACCGTGCCGTCCGGGTCGCGGCGGGCCACGGCGAGCCCGGTGGGGGAGGAGGCGACCGAGGTCAGCACCGTCGAGAACGGCGGCGGCTCCGGTGCGTCCGCCGCCCGCCCGGCGATCAGGCCCACCCGCCGGCTGAGGACGCCCATGGGGCGCACCGTGCGGTGGAACACCGTGGTGGCCATGGCGTTCGGCAGGAGGCTCGCCCGGACCGACGACCACAGGGTGGTGTTCGCCGTCAGGGGGATCCGGCTCTGCAGGGGGGTCGCGAGGCGCAGCACCTCGTCGGCGGAGAGCGGCTTCACGTGCCGCAGGTGCAGCCGGCCGGAGACCAGCCGGGCGAACCGGGCCAGGTCGAGGAACCGGTTGGCCGCCTGGACGTCCACCAGCTGGCGCCACGCGGAGGCCATGAGGGCCTCCTGGTCGGCCTGCACGGCCCGGGCGCCCAGGCCCGCCGGGACCCGCCACCGCGGGTCCAGGTTGAGGGTGTCGAGCCAGCCCGCCGAGGCCGGGTCGGCGCTCTTGCGCAGGGCGTGGAAGCCTCCGTACAGCGGGGGCAGGACGTCGGGGTCCTCATCGCCGCTGCCGTCGGAGACCGGGACCAGCGCCTTCGCGAGCCGCTGCTGCCACTGTGCGCTCTGGGCGCCGGTGGGCCACGGGTCCCGGGGCCGGTCGCCCGGGGGACGCAAGGCGCTCTCCACCTCCTGGACGACCGGTCCGGGGCCGTTCGCGAACAGACCGGGGCGGCTGACGTCGAGCGGCCGGCGGCCGGCGTGCGGGGGGAGCGGGTGGGCCTGGAGACGCGCCGCGAGGGTCTCGAAGTCGCCGGCCTCGCCGGTCGAGAACACCCAGGAGAAGTAGACGGGCAGTTCGCACCGGACGGTCGCGTCGGACTCCCACGCGGGGGCGAGACTCGCGCCGTCGGCGGCCTTGCCGAGTCCGGCGAGCTTTCCGGCGAGGAAGGAGGGGACGAGGCAGGCGGTGTACGTGGTGTGCGGTTCGAGGCGGCGGGGTGCGAGGAGCCGGGAGACCGACCGCCGCGGGTCGGTCTCGTGGCCGGGGAGGGTCTGGGCGTGCGCCCACAGGTGCAGGGTGCTCGGATCGGGCAGCTCGCTGCCCGGGACCCGGAGGACCGGCAGCGGCACACCGGGTTCGCGTTGCGGGCGGCCCGCCGAGCCGGGTACGCAGACGAGGGTCAGCCAGGGGCGCAGTTCGCCCGTCGCGCCGGCTCGCAGCGGGGTGAACAGCCAGGGCAGCTCGGTGCGTTCGAACTCCACCAGCGGGAACCGGGTCGGCTCCGCGTCCGGTGTGCCGGGCAGCGGGAAGACCCGCACGATCTCCTTGGGGTCGATCGCCCGGACGTCCCCGGGGCCGTACAGCTGGAGCGCGGGCATCGGGACCGGCCGGCCGGGACGGCCGTTCACGGACGCGGTGGCCGCGAGCGACCCCCGTACGGGAGTGGTACGGGACAGGTCGTCGGCGTCGGTGAGACAGGCGGCGGCGCCGGCCCGGTCCCAGGACGCGAAGGTGTACACGGTCATGGCCTCACCTCGTACGCGGGCACGATCTGGAGAAGCCCGGGCCCGCCCGCGGTGTCCCCCAGCTTGGCTGCGGCTTCGGTGAACGTGCTCAGGAAGCCGGTCTGCGTCTTGAGCGTGTCGCGGCTCGCGAGCGCGTACATGCGCTCCTTCAGCACCGGCTGTCGCGGCGGCGTGGTGTAACGGGTGCTCAGCTCGTGGACGAGGCTGCGGCCGACGGCACCGTGGGCGAGGGCGGTCTCGAGGGCCGCGTCGCTGATCAGCCAGGGAGGGGCGGGGGCCGTGCCACCCAGCCACTTGGTCTCGTACTCGACCGGCACCGTCGTCCGGGTGGCGCTGCCCGCGGTGGGCGGCGGGGTCAGCTCGGCGCCGGAGCGGAACCGCTCGAAGGCCGGCTGGGTCAGCTTCTGATCGTCCGTGAGGTCGAAGAAGTCGGCCCGCGCGAAGTCCTCCGTGACCGGCTGCGAGGTCCCGACCCCGGTGGGGAACGTGACGGCCACGTCGAACGCGGTCGCCTTGGGCAGCCGGCCGGGACCGAACCGGACCACCTCGATCCCCAGCGGCACCGTGCGCTGGCTGAACCGCACCCGCCCCAGCGGATGCAGCAGGCGGCCGGCGGCCACGCCGTCGGCGCGCAGCGAGACCATCGTGCGCACGCCGTCCGGCAGGACCGGCTCCCAGCTGCGGGGATCGTCCAGGGCCTGTTCCAGGGCCCGGCAGACGTCCGGGGGCGTCGGGGCGACCACCTGGCCGGTGCAGTTCCAGTGCTCGTCGAAGGGGAAGCTGACGTCGAAGAAGAAGAAGGACACGCTGGCGCGTCCGGCGACGTGCCAGCACGGCGTCGGACCGTCCACGTGGACGCGCAGCCCGACGGAGCACAGGGTCTCCCCGGCGACGCGCAGCGCGAACGAGCCGCTGAGGTCGAGCATCACGCCGAAGCTCGGCTCCCAGCGCACCAGCGCGTCGAAGGAGAGCCGCCCGGACACGCCGGTGCCGCTCGTCCCGATGACGGCGGACAACTCCGCGCCCGCCTGGACGGTGCCGGGGGTGAGGGCGAAGTAGCCGGAGAACACGACCTTCAGGAACGGGCTGTCCGCGATCGGGATCGTCAGGCGCTTCGGCGTGGGGAAGCCCGCGGGAGGGGTGTAGCGGGGATGGAAGCCACCGGCGCTGAGGATGAACGTCGCGTCCTGACCCGACTTGGCCCGCAGGGCGAGGCCGCCCTCCACCGGGGCGGTGAGCAGCCGTGATCCGGCGAGGTTCGCGTTGATCTCGACCAGGCCGTCGGCGGCGTCGACGACGCCCGCGACCGAGGCCCGCAGGTCGATCACCGGCGCCTGCGGGGCGGGCAGCGCGATCCGCAGCCGGCCGAGGAGGCCCACCACCCCGCTGGGCAGTTCGAGCACCACGCCGACATCGGCCGTGACGAACGAGACCGGACGGCCCCAGCCGACCCGGAACATCGGCCCGACGACCGTGCTCCCGGCCCGCGCGGGGAAGACCGCCCCCAGCGTGGTCAGGATGCGCGGCGCCGCCGCGGCGGCGTCCGCGGGGAAGAGCAGGTCGTCCAGGTGGCCGGACTGCACGGCCGCGGCCAGGCCCGCCCGGTCGAGCGCGCGGCCGACGCCGACCAGACCGCCGACGGCGTTGAGCGTGAACGCGAGGCCCAGTTCGATCGCCGGGGTGAACTCGGCGCTCAGCGCCACGAGCACCGACGGCGGGCGGGGCTGCAGGATCCCGAACGCCTTGACCTCGACGGGGCCCAGGCTCAGCGAGAGCGCCCCGCGGTACTGCCCGTCCTGCTCGCCGAGGAATCCGCCGCCCTTCGCCGGGCCGAGGGCCAGGCTGAGTCCGAGCCCCTTCGGCGGCACGATCGACGGCGTGTACCCGCCGGCCGTCGGACGGATCTCGAGCCCCACCCCGTCGACCGCCGCGTCCGCGACACCGAGCAGCGAGGCACGGAAGGAGGTGATGAGCTGGAGCCCGCCGTCGTGCGAGGCCACGTACAGCGAGGGCGCGCGCAGCCCGGCGGGGGCCCGGTCCAGGGGCAGGGCGATGCCCTTGCCGTTGCTGCCGCCGTCGAGCCGCAGCCCCTTGCCGTCGAGGCGGACGCCCAGACTCCCCTTGAGGGAGAGGCCGTCGGGGGCGAGGAGCTTCAGCAGCTCGTGGTCCGCGAGCGCGAGCTCCAGGCCGTCGGCCCGGAACGCGAGGGTGGAGTTCTCGGGCGCGAGGGTGGGCAGGGCGAGCACGAGGCCGATGCCGTCCCGCACGGAGAGCCCCGGCACCAGACCGAGGGTGTCACTCAGCCTGAACGTGAGGTTCAGCACCGGAGGAAGCGTGGTGCCGAGCGGCTCCACCTCGGTGGGGCCGGCGCGGAGGACGTTCTCGATCACCAGCGACCAGTTCGGCGTCGCCCGCGTCGCGCCGCGTACCGCCGTCCGCAGCAGGTCGACGAGGACCGGCCACAGATCCCCCGGCGCCGCTGCGTTCGGCAGTGCGAGCCGCGTGAGCAGAGCCTCCGGGGTGAGCGCGTCGGAGGGCAGTCCGAGCGCCTGCGCCAGGCGCTTCGGACGGGCGGTGTCGGGAAGCCCCGGGAGGTCCGGGAGCAGGAGGATCAGCCCGTCGCGGACGTCGGTCGCCAGCTGCGGCAGGGGGGCGGCTGCCATCAGCGGGTCCGTGAGGGGAGGTGGACGTTCATCGGATCGTCGCCGTTCTCCGCCCGCGGACGCACCAAGGGGCCCCCTGCCGGGCGGATGGGGGATCGGAACGCGTCCGACGCTAACCCCGGTCACCGCGCGGGGCGCGGTTGCGAACCACCCCCGGGCGCCGAACCGGTCCCCTTTTCACCCGCCCGGCGGGGGCGCGTGGACGGCCCGTGGAGGCGCGCCCCGGTGCCGTCAGGGAGCCACGTACCGGAACTCCGGACCGTAGGTCTTGCCGCCGGCGCCGGGGATCGGCCGGTCCATCAGCCGTTGCGCGGGGTCCTGCAGGAAGAACATCTGCCCCACCGCGGCGGACAGCAGCTCCTCCGCCTGGCTCGCGTCGCCCGCCCGCCACGGCTTCTCCAGCGCGCGCAGCAGGTCGCTGAAGGCCTGGTTGGACTCGTCGAGGGTCTGGATCGTCTCGGCGTCCGGTGCGGAGGGTCCCGTCCGGGGCCAGCCCCCTTCGGGAACCACCGTCATGCGCTTGGCATCGGGCATCGGGATGGGCGCTCCCGTGAACTCGAACTTCCCGGTGTCCGGGTTCTTCTGCAGCTTGCGCTCGTGGAAGATCTCCCGGAAGGCGTAGTAGTGGGCGCGTTCTCCCGCCTCCCCCGGGTGCGGGTTGTCAGGCGAGGCCGACGTGCCCTCACCCTGTTCCTTGATCACATCGATGGCCGACTCGACGGCGGCGAGCGTGTCGAGGGGCACGACGTCGTTCCCCTCACCGTGCTGGGGCATGAGCATGGTCAGCTGCCGGGTGCCGGTGATCCGCTCCGGATGCGCGCGGAACGCGTCCAGGAGTGCGGTGTAGAAGGCCCCGATCGACGTGTGCTCCGCCACGGCCCGTACGAGCGGATGGTCCGGTTCCTCGATGCGGGAGTACATGTCCACCGCATCCTTCGTCAGTCCGCTGAGGAAGACGGAGAGTTCGGGCCGCACACCGCCGGGAAGCGGGCCCGGGTACCTCGGCACCACCGTCTCGTCGGCGAGCACGGGAGTCCCGCCGATCGTGGTGAGCAGGTTGCACGCCAGACCCAGGTGCGACATCTCGTCGAAGACGATCTCGCGCAGGGTGTCGAAGACGGAACCGTCCCCGGTCGAGGTGTCGATCGACCACAGGCCGCAGAGGTACGGCGGGAGCGTGGCGAGTTCCAGCAGGACCGCCTGCTGCGCCGCCTCCTGCATCCAGTCCACGTCACGCAGCTGCGCGGGCTGCTTCATCAGTTCGACGATGCGATTGTTCGGGGCGTACAGAAGCGCGTTCACCATGGTCTCCTTCCGGACGCGGCTGGTGCCGGAACGCGTTCACCACTGGTACATGTACTGGCGCCACGCGCCGTGCCAGCCCGTGCCGTAATACGTCCACGAGTTGGAGTCGAAGAGCGCCACGTGGCCGCCCCAGTACACGCTCTCGTCGAGCTGGAAGACGGCCCACCATCCTGTGTACGGAGTCGGTGTGGAGCTCGTGCGAACCGCCTTCGACGCGAACCAGGCCCACATGTCCCGTGCTCTGATGGGCCGGCGGGCGTAGGTGTAGCACCGGGCGTTGATGTACGGGTTCGGGGCGGAGAGTTCCGTGTACCCGGCGCGGATGAAGGCGTCCGAGAGGAAGTGGGCGCAGTTGTTCGCGAAGGTGTCGCCCGCGATGCAGCTGTTCGTCCAGTAGCTTCCGACGCTGGAGAGGGGCGGGGCGAGCACGCGGGGCTGGGCCGTCTGTGCCTGCGCCTGTCCCGTGTCCGCTTCCGCGTAGCGCGGCGCGCCCGGCATGTCCGCTGCCGACGGAGGGGCCAGGTGCTCCATCGCCTCGGCGTTCGCGAGCCCGACCGGCCCGCCCGCCGGCTTCGGCTCTCCCGGCATTCCGGGGCTCGTCGGCGGTGCGATGTCCTCCATGGCGACCATGAAGGCGTCCTGCGATTCACCGGCGCGCATCCGGCCCAGGCGGAACGCCGTGGCACCCTGCCGCACGTACACCCTGATCCGGTCCTCGCCGAGGGTCTCCCGGTCCATGATGTCGGACTTGGCGAAGGAATAGACGCAGTCGCTGGATTCGACGATCAGGATGTTTCCCGGGATGTTCCCGTCATCGCGGCTGTAGCCGTCGAAGGGGACGGTGGAGTCGCGTTTCGACGCCCGCTCCATGAGTGAACTGAGGTCGTTCTGTTGACTTTTCATGATGTTCTCGGCCATTGCTCTCGCCTCCTACGTGCGGGCGTGCGGCCGTCAGCATCCCCTCTTTCAGCGTGCACCCGGGAGCCCCGCTCGCGCCACCCGTGGAGACGTCCCCAGCGCGCCAAATGTGGTTGCGAGACGTACTATTGAGAGCGACTGCGGCCTTCGAAACCGCCCCACGCGCGTATTCCGGCGGAAGCCGCAGATGATGTCGTCTCCGTTCCCTTCCGCCTCCCTCCCGTCCGTGGGCGCCCGCTTGCGGCTGCTCGGACAGCTCCGTCTCGAGTACGACGCCGCGCCGGTCGACCTGCGCGGAAACGCGCAACGCCTGCCGGCCTTCGTTGGCGTGCACGGGCGCGTCGGCCGGTTTCCGTCCTCGCCGGCGCCCTCTGGTCCGGACAGGGCCGCCCGGCGCTACGACACGTTCCGCGTCCTGCTGCACAGGGAACTCGGCGGCGGAGTAAGTCCGGGCGTCAGGAACCGTGGAGCCGGGGTGACTTGGGCAGGTGATCTCGCGCCCTCTTCGCCTTTCGCCGGTGCCCTGGTCGATGTCGGACACCGCGCCGCCCGAGGCGAACGTGCGCATGAGGTGACCATGCGTGTGACCCAGGTAACTTATGTCACGACATATGTGTTGTGTAACGTGTCCGATATGAAAACTTCGGAGAAGAATCCGACCCTCGTCTTCATCTCCTGCCTCTCCGGCGCCCCCTGGAGCGCCGAGCAGCTCGCCCCCTACGGCGCGGCGCCCACGCGCACGCTGCGCCTGTCCGAAGGCGTCAACGACATCGAGCGCTACGCCGACCACGTCGAAAGCGCGATCGCGGACCTGGACGACTTCGTGCTGGTCGGCGACTCGTTCGGCGCGAACGTCGCGCTCGCGCTCGCCACCCGCCGCCCGCAGGGCCTGCGCGCCCTGGTCGTGTCCGGCGGATTCGCGGCCAACCCGGTCGACTCGAAGTCGTGGAAGGCCCTGATGCGGGCGATCGGCAAGGCCCGCGGCCCGTTCTACCGGCAGCTGACGCTGCGGGCCCACGCCCACCGTCTCGCCTCCCCGTTCGACGGCGAGGGGCAGGTGTCCTGGAGTGAGCCGCGCAGCCGCGAGCTGTTCCTCGCCAACACCCCGGCCGCCTCCTTCGACGCCCGCGTGCGGGCCGCCCTCACCGCCGACTACGTCGACGTGCTCGGCCGGGTCCAGGTCCCGACCCTGATCCTGACCCCCTCGCACGACGTGCTGATCGGCGAGGACGCCTCCAAGACCATGCTCGCGGGCATCCCCGACGCCCGGGAGGTCGTGCTGCCGCGCACCGGCCGCATGTTCCGCTTCTCCCACCCGGTCACCTACGCCGCCGCGGTCGACGACTTCCTCGCCGCCCTGCCGGCCACCCGCCAGGGCGCCGATGCGTAAGGCCGAACACCTGCGGTTCGCGATCCTGGCGGCCCAGCGCGAAGGCAACCGGCTGCTGATCCAGGCCCTCAAGCCCCACGGCATCACCCCGTCGCAGGCCGAGGTGCTGCGTCTGCTCCAGCAGCACGGCACCTTGAGCCTCAACGGACTCGGGCGGCTCCTGGTGTGCGAGAGCGGCACCAACCCCAGCCGGCTGGTCGAACGCGTCGTCGCGGCCGGACTGGTCGAACGCCGCACCGACGCCGAGGACCGTCGTTACCTCCAGCTCAGCCTCACCCCCGAGGGGCGGCGCCTGGCCACCGCGGTCGCCGAGATCGAAGAGCTCCTCTACGCCTCGATGGACGCCGCCTGTGAGGGCCTGGACACCGACGCGATGCTCACCTTCCTGCACAACTTCATCGACGCGCTGCCCTCGGGCAAGGCCCTCAACAAGCGCCTCGACCTCGACGGCCCGGAGCGTGCATGACACCTGCCCGTACGTAACAGGCATTACATCTAGCCATACTGAACATTGATGTGTAACTTCTGGAACGTCGGCGGAGCTGATTCCGCTCGCTTCGGACGTCCGAGAGGGAACGACGTTGATGTACATCTCTGCGCCCCGCCGCGGGGCGACAGCCGTGCTGGCCTGCACGGCTCTGGCGGTGGTCTCCGGCTGCGGCGCGAGCGGTGCCGGCGGTGGTGAGCCCGCGGCCGGGGGCGAGGTCGCCGGGGTCACGGTCACGCGGGACGCGGCCCTCCACGAGGCCCTGCCCGAGCAGATCAAGAAGGCGGGCACCGTGCGCGTGGCCACGGACGTCCCCTACCCCCCGCTCGCGATGTTCGTCACCGAGGGGAAGAGCGACCTGACCGGCCTGGACTACGACCTCGGCCAGGCCCTGGGCGCGAAGCTCGGCGTCAGGTTCGCCTTCACCCCGACGAAGTTCGACGGCATCGTGCCCGCCCTCCAGGCCGGCAGGTTCGACGCCGCGATGTCCGCCCTGACCGACAACAAGGAGCGGCAGAAGGTCGTCGACTTCGTCGACTACTCGCGCTCCGGCTCGGGCATCCTGGTGGCCGAGGGCAACCCGGCGAAGATCAGCACGCTGGACGACCTCTGCGGCCGGAAGGTCGGCGTCCAGGCGGCCACCAACCAGTACAAGCTGCTCACGGCCCACCAGGCCGCATGCCGGGCCGCCGGCCGGAAGCCGGCCGACATCCAGACCTTCCCCAAGGACTCCGACGCCCAACTCGCCCTGCGCTCCGGCAAGGTGATCGCGGAGGTCGTCACCAAACCCGCCGCCGGCTGGTCGGCCAAGACCGCCGACGGCGGCAAGGCCTTCGACCTGGCCGAGGACCCCGAGGCGCCGGCCGGCTACCGTGCCTCGCCCAACGGCATCGCGGTCAGCAGACAGCTCCCGCAACTGACCGAGGCGATCAGGCGGGCGCTCCAGGCGCTGATCGACGACGGCACCCTCACCAAGATCTGCGACAAGTACGGCGTCGCCTCCATCGCCGTGAAGGAAGCCACCAAGAACGCGGCGGTGGACTAGAGATGACCACCACCCACGTCGGCGCACCGCACACCGGCGCGCCCCTCGCACCCGACACGTTCGAGATCGTCCCCGTCCACCACTGGGGTCGCCGGCTCTCCGCGGTGGGCGCCGTCGCCGCGCTGGCCGGCCTCATCGGCTCGCTCGCGAAGAACGGCAACCTCCACTGGGACGTCGTCGGCCACTACCTTTTCGCCGGGCTCATCTTCGACGGCCTGGTCACCACCCTGTGGCTGACCGCCGCCGCGATGACCGTCGGTCTCGCCCTCGGCACCCTCGTAGCCGTCATGCGGCTCTCGGACAACCCGGTCCTGTACGGCCTCTCGTCGCTGTTCGTCTGGGTCTTCCGCGGCACCCCGCTGCTCGTACAGATCATCTTCTGGGGCTACGCAGGTGCCCTCTACCACCACGTGATGATCGGCGTCCCGTTCACCGGCGTCACCTTCTTCCAGGCCGACACCAACGCCCTGCTCACCCCGTCCGTCGCGGCCCTGCTCGCGCTCGGCCTGAACGAGGCCGCGTACACCTCCGAGATCGTCCGCGCCGGGATCCGGTCCGTCGACCCGGGGCAGACCGAGGCGGCCCACTCGCTCGGCATGCGCCCGGCACTCACCATGCGGCGGATCGTGCTGCCCCAGGCGATGCGGGTGATCATCCCGCCGCTGGGCAACGAGACGATCAACATGCTCAAGATGACCGCCCTCGTGTCGGTGATCGCGGCACACGACCTGATGTCCAACATCCAGGACGTGTACGGGCAGAACTACCAGGTCATCCCGATGCTCGTGGTGGCGTCGCTCTGGTACCTGGCTCTGGTCAGCGCCCTGAGCGTCCCGCAGGCGTGGCTCGAACGCCGCTACGGGCGCGGCACGGCCCGCGGCGCCGAGATCTCCCCCCTGCGACGCCTGTGCGCCGGACCCCTCACCGCCCTGCTCGGCCGCACACACAAGGAGGAGGGCCGTTGAACGCGCCCATGGTGCACGCCGAGGGCGTGCGCAAGCACTTCGGGAAGCTCCAGGTCCTCAAGGGCATCGACCTGACGGTCGAGCGCGGCCAGGTGTGCTGCCTCCTCGGGCCCTCCGGCTCCGGCAAGTCCACGTTCCTGCGGTGCATCAACCATCTGGAGAAGATCGACGGAGGACGGCTCTCCGTCGACGGCGAACCGGTCGGCTACCGGCCACAGGGCACCCGCCTCCACGAGTTGCGCGAGCGCGAGGTCGCCGCCCGGCGGCGCGACATCGGCATGGTGTTCCAGCGGTTCAACCTCTTCCCGCACATGACCGCCCTCGAGAACGTCATGGAGGCCCCCGTCAAGGTCGCCGGCACCGCCAGGGAACGGGCCCGAGACGAGGCGAGGGCCCTCCTCGACCAGGTGGGGCTCGCCGACCGCGAGGGCCACTACCCGGCCGAGCTCTCGGGCGGCCAGCAGCAGCGCGTCGCCATCGCCCGCGCCCTCGCCATGAAGCCGAAACTGATGCTGTTCGACGAACCGACGTCGGCGCTCGACCCCGAACTCGTCGGCGACGTCCTCGACGTCATGCGCCGGCTCGCGGACGACGGCATGACCATGGTCGTCGTCACGCACGAGATCGGCTTCGCCCGCGAAGTCGGCGACCTGGCCGTCTTCATGGACGAAGGCGTCGTCGTCGAATCCGGTGACCCGCGACGGGTCCTGGCCGAACCGGAGCAGGAGCGCACCCGTGCCTTCCTGTCGAAGGTCCTGTGAGCGCCCCGCCCCGGCAGCAGCCCCTCGACGAAGCGCTGCTGTCCCTGTCCCACGCACACCAGGCCCGGTACCTCGAAGACCTGGCCGAACTCGTCGCGATCGACTCCGGCTCGTACAGCGCCGACGGCGTCAACCGGGTCGCCGACCTGGTCCGGGCCCATCTGGAGCGTCTGGACTTCTCCGTGGAACGCGTCCCGCTGCCACCGGCCCAGGGACACCGCACCGGAGACGTGCTCATCGGCCGCAGACGAGGTCGCCTCGCCGTCGCCGACGGAGGCCGCAGACTCCTGCTCGCCGCGCACATGGACACCGTCTTCGACGACGGGGCCGCCGCCGAACGCCCCTTCTCCCTCAGCGGACCCCTCGCCCACGGACCCGGCGTCAGCGACGACAAGGGAGGCCTGGTCGCAGGCCTCGCAGCCCTCGAGATCCTCGCCTCGGCAGGCATCGAGGACTACGCGGAACTCGTCTTCCTCGCCACGCCCGACGAGGAGATCGGCTCACCCGCCAGCCGGCCGGTCACCCGGCGGGCGGCCGAAGGGGCGCACTACGCCCTCGCCCTCGAATGCGCCCGGGAGAACGGCGACCTGGTCATCGCGCGCAAGGGCGTGGCCGACTTCAGGCTCACCGTCACCGGCCGCGCCGCACACGCGGGCATCGAACCCGAACGCGGGGCGAACGCGGCTCTGGCCGCCGCCCACCTCGTCATCGCCGTCCAAGCGCTGAACGGCACGTGGGAGGGCGTCACCCTCAACGTGGGCGTCGTGCGCGCGGGCAGCCGCTTCAACATCGTCTGCCCCGAGGCGGAACTCCTCGTCGAGATCCGCTCGACCACGGACAGCGGCATGCGGGCGGCCACCGCCGCCCTCGAAGAGGCCGCCTCGCGGCCCGTCGTCCCCGGCACCCGCGTCACCGTCGAGGAACTCGCGTCCTGCCCGCCGATGGAAGACACGGCCGCCTCCCGCCGGATGCTCGGCAGGGCCCAGGACATCGGCGTACGCCTGGGTCTGACCTTCGGCGCCACGGCGACGGGCGGCGTGGGGGACGCCAACACCATCGCCGGGACAGGAGTCCCGACGCTGGACGGTCTGGGACCGGTCGGCGGCGCCGACCACACCCCCGAGGAGTGGCTCGACGTCAGTACGGTCCCGGCCAGGGTCGCCCTGCTCGCCTCCCTCATCGCCGACCTCGGCGACGGCCGCAGCGACTGACGCTGCCCCCCCGACGCTCCCGCACCGGCTCACCGCGCCGTTGCCCGGTGCGGGAGCACCCGCCGTCGCCCCGGGCCCGGCGGCCGTGATCGCCGCTCGATCGATCGGCATTAGGCTCGGCACGCGGGCGCACGCCCGCCGACGACCGAGAAGGGAACCCGCGATGGCCTCCGGCGCACTCGCCGACGTGATCCGGCACAAGCTGGGCGACCTCAGCCCGGCCGAGCGCAAGGTCGCCCGCGTCCTTCTGGCCAACTACCCCTCCGCCGGCTTCGAGACCGTCGCCGTCCTCGCCGAACGGGCGGGCGTCAGCGCCCCCACCGTCATCCGCTTCGTCAACCGGCTCGGCTACCGGGGCTTCCCCGACTTCCAGACCGCGCTGCGCGAGGAGCTCGACGAACGCAACGCCTCACCCCTGTCCCTGTACGAATCCGCCGACCGCACCCGCGCCGACGAGGCACCGGCCGGCGAAGCATCCCTTCTCGAACAGGGCAGCAGGCTGTTCAGCTCCGCCGTCGGGCAGACCCTCACCGAACTCCCGCCGCACGACCTGGAACACGCCGTCTCGCTCCTGGCCGACGGCAGACGGCGCATCACCCTGACCGGTGGCCGCTTCACCCATCTCCTCGCCCAGTACCTCGGACTGCACCTCATGCAGTTGCGCGGCGACATCCGGCTCCTGCCCGCGGGAGACGTCGAGCGGACCGCGGCACTCGGCACGCTCACACGCCGCGACGTCCTGGTCGTCTTCGACTACCGCCGCTACGAGGAGGACAAGGTCACCATGGCCCGACTCGCCCTCGAACAAGGCGCGAAGGTCATCCTGTTCACCGACCGATGGCTCTCCCCGGTCTCCGCACACGCCGAGGTCGTCCTGCCCAGCCTGGTCACGACACCCTCACCGTACGACAGCCTCGTGCCCACCCTCGCCGTGGTCGAGACCGTCGTCGCCGGAGTCGTCGCGGCACTCGGCGACGAGGCCCCCGCACGCCTGCGGCACACCGAGGAGACCGCACGGCGCCTCGGACTCCAGTGACCCGCGGCACCGGCCTGCGGTGACGCGGGCCGCCGGACCACCGCAGGCGAACGCAGAGGGCCGGGACCGGTGGCGGGGCCACCGGTCCCGGCCCTCGCCGGGCGCCGGCTCGTTACATCGGCTCGGGGAAGATGTCGCTGATGCTCCAGGCGACGCTGAAGCAGGGGGCGAAGGCGTCGGCCTCCTGCTCGGTGTCCAGGGCCTGGAGCGCGAGGATCTGGGTCATGGATGATCTCCTCATTCTTGTCGGGGTCGTATCGGTCGGTCACTGCATACCTCGGCACGAGGCGTTCGCCACCGCGCCGAGGGGGTCGTGGGAGGCCCGTCCGGTGCCGTCAGACGGCTGCCGGGAGCCGGGGTCGCGCAGGGTGGGGCCCCGGCAGGAGCGGGCCGGACAGCAGGCGGTGCAGGGTCAGCAGGACACCGGCCCCGCCACTGGACAGGTCGGCGGTGAACCGCTGCGAACCCGCTCCGAGGAAGCGGACACCGCGCCGGTACGGGACGGCGTACTTCAGCAGGCCGGTTGCCGCGCGCACGGCGTCCCCGCGGGCGGCGTCCGTGCCGGTGAGCCCGGCGTGCTCGGTCAGGAACCAGGTCAGTCCGGCCAGCCCCCGGTACAGGCCCGCCTCCTTCGTGGCGCACGAGACCCGGATGCCGGCGACCAGCCGCGGCAGTGCCGCGGCGCAGCGCTCGTCCGGCGCGGTGGCCACGTAGCGGGTGAGCACCACCGCGAGACCGGCCGCGCCCGTGGCCAGGTACGGCATGGCACGGGTGAGCCGTGCGTCGTCGGAGAGGGACAGGGCGCCGTCGTCCAGCGGGAAGGTCCGGTCCAGCTCCTGGTGGAGCAGCAGGCGGCCCGCCTCCAGGAAGCGGGCCTCGCCGGTGTCGCGGGCCAGGCGGTGGAGGAAGAGGGCGAGTCCCGAGCGGCCGTGCAGCAGGCCGCGGGCGTCGTGCTCGCCGAGGGCGGCCGGCAGGTCGGCGGTGCGCAGCAGGCCTTCCCCCGCCGCCGCGGCCCGCTCCAGGTGGCTGCTCTCCCCGGTCAGCCGGTGCAGGGCGAGCCAGCCCAGGCCGACTCCGGCCCGCCCGCCGGCCAGCGTGCCGCAGGAGGCGGTGAGCGGGTGCCCGTCGGCGGCCCGGAGCAGGTCGACGGCCTCGTCCGGCCGGCCGAGGCCGGCCAGCACCCGGGCGATGCCGGCCGAGCCGACGAGCAGGCCGGGGGGCAGTGCGTCGCGCAGCGCCAGCGTGTCGCGGCGCAACCGTTCGAGGATCTCCTCCGGCACCGCAGCACCGGCGCGGTGCAGGGCGTGCACCACCCCGGCCGTGCCGTAGGCCAGACACACGTTGTTGGTCCGGAACGCCTCGGGTGAGGGCGGGAACACCCAGTCAGGCCGGTCGGCGTCAGCCATCTCGAGGAGACCGGCGGCCACCTCCTCGGCCAGCCGGGTGAGGCAGCCGCGCGGATCGGTGTCCAGCTCGACGGGGGAGGGCGGACGGCCGGGACCGCTCTGGCCCCGCGCCCGGTCTCCCGTCAGGTGGAAGGCGGTCGCCCGCTGCCACAGGTCCTGCGGCGGAGCGACGTCCGCCAGATCGCGGCGCAGGAGGGCGAGGTTGGCGGGCGCGTGCTCGGCGGTCTCGTTGAACGGTGCCAGGAAGGCGAGCGCGACCGCCGACGTGCCGTACCGGTCCTGCAGCAGCGGATCGTCGTCCGCGCGGCGCAGGCCGGGCGGCGGCGTGAACCCCGGAGTGCCCATCCCGGACGGGGTCGCGGACACCGCCGAGGCCGCCTCGAAGTCGACGAGACGGACCCCGCCCGACGGCGTGACCAGGACATTGCCCAGGCTGAGGTCACCGAACCGGTAGCCGGCGGCGTGCAGCCGCTCCAGCGAGGCGTCCAGCGCGGCAAGGAGACGCCGGCACGCCCCGTAGTACGCGGCGACGGACTCGGCCGTGCGGTCGGCGCGGGCCAGCGGGGAGGACCGGCTCAGCCAGCCCACCAGCGGCTGCCCCGCGACGTGCTCGGTGACGAGGAAGTCGTGCTCCCACTCCGTGAAGTGGTCCAGCGGCTCCGGGCCCACCCCCGGGGCCGCCGCGTGCAGTTCGCGCAGCACGTCGTACTCGTGCCGCAGCCGCTGCTGCGCGTCGGTCCCGTCGAAGACCAGGCCGTTGTGGGCACGGGCCTCCTTGAGGAAGACGGTGCGGCCGGTCCGCCGGTCGCGGGCCTGGTAGGCGCCGCCGGCGTTGCTCAGGCGCACCGCGCGGATCACCTCGTAGTCGCGGATCAGGATCGGGCCCGCGTGCGGCTGCTCCTCCTGCTCGACGAAGGGGTCCGTGATCCCCGCGGGCAGGTGGAAGGCGGGCAGTCGCGAGTCCACGACCTCGCGGCCGGAGCCGTCGCGGACCGTCCCCTCCCGGGTGCCGTCGGCCCGGAGCCGGCTGCGGGCGCCGTCGAAGGAGCCGTAGCGGTAGTGGACCGTCCGCGAGTCGCGAAAGCGCCGGTCGGTGAGGACGTACGGCCCTTCCTCCCCGTCGAGCGCGTCGCGCAGGCGTTCGAGGAGCCGGCGGGCGGACGCCGTGTCCGGCGGGTAGACGGCGCAGAACTTGCCCGCCTGGGCCCGCACGGCGTGCTTGTGATGGAGGAACAGGAAGAAGAGCCGGGCGCTCAGGTGCTTGAACGGCACGCCTTCGGAGAAGCAGATCCCGGCGACGGTGTCGAGCACGTGCTGCGCCCGGTCGAGGCGCGCCGACACGTGGATCTTCCAGCCCTGCTCGGCGAGTCCGGTCCGCGGACCGCCCCAGACCGTCCAGATGCCCTGGGCGGAGCCGCGCACGCCCGGCGGCACCTCGCCGGGAGCGAAGCGCGGCCCGGGGTCGGCCACGCCGGCCAGCGGCAGGTAGTACTCCCGGTCCGCGAGCGCCTCGCCGAAGCCTTCGAGCACGGGATCTCCTCACAGGGGACGGTGGGTGGGCCGCAACAACGTTCTCGCGCGCCGGACGCCAGGACCGGCAGGTACGGAGGCGGTTCGGGCGGCGGTATGCGACCGGGATCAGGCGAGAACGCCTCCGGGGCGACCCGCCTTCTCGTCCCCGGGCATCCGCAGTACCGCCGCACCGTGGACCCGGCCCGCGGCGAGGTCGGCCAGGGCGCGGTCGGCGTGGGCGAAGGCGTAGGGGGAGAGGGTCGGGCGGAGGCGGTGTGCGGTGGCCGCGGCGAGGAACGCGCGTCCGTCCTCGCGGGTGTTGGCGGTGACGCTGCGGACGGTCCGCTCCCGGAAGAGGTGCCTGGCGTAGTTCAGGGGAGGGACGTCGGAGAGGTGGATGCCGGCGATGGCGAGCGTTCCGCCGCTGTCCAGCGCTTCCAGGGCCGACGGGACGAGGTCGCCGGCCGGGGCGAAGAGGATCGCGGAGTCCAGTGGCTCGGGCGGCCCCGTCCGGGCGTCGCGCGCCGAGGCGGCGCCGAGCTCCAGGGCGAGGGCCTGGGCGGCGGGGGAGCGGGTGAGGACGTGGACGGTGGCGCCCTCGGCGACGGCGAGCTGCGCGGTGAGGTGGGCGGAGGCGCCGAACCCGTAGATGCCGAGCCGCCCTCCTTCGGGGAGCTCCGCGCGGCACAGGGCCCGGTGGCCGATGATCCCCGCGCACAGCAGCGGGGCCAGCTCCTCGGCCGCGTACCCGGTGGGCAGCTCGTACGCGTAGGCGGCGGGCACGGTGGCGTACGTGGCGTAGCCGCCGTTCGCGTCCCAGCCGGTGTAGCGGGAGGCGGGGCACAGGTTCTCCCGGCCGTGCGCGCAGTACGGGCACGTCCCGCAGGTACGCCGCAGCCACGGGACACCGACCCGGGAACCGGCCTCCGGACCGGTGACCTCGTCGCCGACGGCGACGACGTCCCCGACGGCTTCGTGTCCGGGGACGACCTGGTCCCGGTGCGGAGGGAGTTCGTGATCGCGTACGTGGAGATCGGTACGGCACACGCCGCACGCGCGAACCCGGACCAGCAGTTCGTCCGGCGCCGGGGCGGGCACGGGCAGTTCCCGGCGCTCGATCGTCCCGGGGCGGTCGGCGAGGACGACCCAGGCCGCCATCGTCTCCGGAACGGCGGCAGTCACGTCGGGTCAGGCCCAGGCGGTGAGCAGTCTGTCGTGGTGGGCCGCGAGCCAGGTGGCGAAGTCCTGGAGGGCGGGGTTGAGGTCACGGACGGCGGTGAGGTCCCGGGCCGCGGTGAAGCGGTGCTCGCAGTCCGCGTAGTACTGGAACATGTTTCCCGTCTCGTCGGCCCCGGGCAGGCCCTGCGCGCGCCACTCGTCCGGGCTGAGGGGCCGGTACCGTACCGGTTCGCCGAGCGACTCCGTGAGCGCCGCGGCCATGTCGGCGACCTTGAGGTGCTCGCCGGCGATGCTGATCGTGGCGGCGACGAAATCGGCGCCACCGCGGAGGACGGCGAGGGCGGTCTTGCCGATGTCGTCGACCGCGATGCCGGAGAGCCGGCTCTCGCCCATGGGATAGGTGAGCTGGAAGGCGCCGTCCGGGCCGCGCTGCGGCGCGAAGGCGCCGAGCAGGTTGTCCCAGTAGAAGGTGGTGCGCAGGAAGGTGGTCGGCACCGCTTCCTCGGTGAAGTAGTGGTCGGCCTCCGCCTTGCCGTCGAAGTGCGGCACCTTGTAGCGCTCCTGGAGCGTCGGCATCCGTTCGTCGTCGAGGGGGATGCAGTCGCGCGTGTCCTCCAGGGTGGACCAGATCGCGTGCTGTACTCCCGCATGGGAGGCGGCCCGTGCGACCGCCTGTGCCTGGGCCTTCTCCCGCTCCGCGGACATGTGCTCCCAGAAGTTCGTGACCACGAACGCGCCGTACGCGTGCTCGAAGGCCGGCGCGAGGCTGGGCGGATCGTCCAGGTCGGCCCGGACGATGTCGTCGACGCCGAGGCGCTTCAGCTCCCGGGCGGGTTCCCCG
This sequence comes from Streptomyces nymphaeiformis, assembly GCF_014203895.1. Taxonomy (GTDB): domain Bacteria; phylum Actinomycetota; class Actinomycetes; order Streptomycetales; family Streptomycetaceae; genus Streptomyces; species Streptomyces nymphaeiformis. The sequence continues at coordinate 557,100 of NZ_JACHJY010000002.1, forward strand.
TCGGGGTGGCGGGTGACGGCGCGTACCGCGAACTCACTCGCGTGGTCGGCGAGGACGGCCCGCACGAATCCGCCACCCTGCTTACCGGTCGCTCCGATCACCGTGATGATCTTCTTCTCGGTCATGGCTCGATCGCCTCGTACCTCGGACACGTGGTTCGGCTGCTGTCGTCCCGCTTACCGTTCGTCCTGTCGTCCTGTCGTCCTGTCGTCCCGCTTACCGTTCGCCCTGTCTGCCCGTGTCCTCCCGCTTGTCCTCGTCGACGATCTCGGCGTCGACGATGTCGTCCCCGCCGTCCCCTCCCGCGTCGCCGGCCCCCGGCCCGGCACCCCCTTGCGCCTCCTGCTGCTGCGCGTACATCGCGGTGCCGATCCGCTGGGCGACCGCGTTCAGCCGGTCGACGGCCGTGCGGACCTCCGCGGCGTCCTCGCCCTTGAGCTTCTCCTTCAGCTCGGCGATCGCGGCCTCGACCTCGGACTTCACGTCACCGGGGATCTTGTCCTGGTCGTCGCGCAGCAGCTTCTCGGTCCGGTAGACGAGCTGCTCGCCCTGGTTGCGGGTCTCGGCCGCCTCCTTGCGGGTCCGGTCCTCCTCCGCGTGCCGTTCCGCCTCGCGGATCATCCGGTCGATGTCGTCCTTCGGCAGCGAGGAGCCGCCGGTGACGGTCATCTTCTGCTCCTTGCCCGTGCCCAGGTCCTTCGCGGTCACGTGCATGATGCCGTTGGCGTCGATGTCGAAGGCGACCTCGATCTGCGGGACGCCACGCGGGGCCGGCGGCAGACCGGTCAGCTCGAACATGCCGAGCTTCTTGTTGTACGCCGCGATCTCGCGCTCGCCCTGGTAGACCTGGATCTGCACGGACGGCTGGTTGTCCTCGGCCGTCGTGAAGATCTCGGACCGCTTGGTCGGGATCGTGGTGTTGCGCTCGATGAGCTTGGTCATGATGCCGCCCTTGGTCTCGATGCCGAGGGACAGCGGGGTCACGTCGAGGAGCAGGACGTCCTTGACCTCACCCTTGAGGACACCGGCCTGGAGCGCGGCACCGACCGCCACGACCTCGTCCGGGTTCACTCCCTTGTGCGGGTCCTTGCCGGTCAGGGACCTCACCAGCTCGGTCACCGCGGGCATGCGGGTCGAGCCGCCGACCAGGATCACGTGATCGACCCGGGCCACATCGATGCCGGCGTCGTTCACCGCCTGGTGGAACGGCGTCCTGCAGCGCTCCAGCAGGTCCTCCGTCAGCTTCTCGAACTGTGCTCGGGTGAGCTTCTCCTCCAGGTGCAGCGGGCCCTCGGCGGAGGCCGTGATGTAGGGCAGGTTGATGGTGGTCTCCGTGGCGGCGGACAGTTCGATCTTCGCCTTCTCCGCGGCCTCGCGCAGACGCTGCACCGCCATCCGGTCCTTCGACAGGTCGACGCCGTACCCGTTCTTGAAATGCTGCACCAGGTGGTCGACGACGCGCTGGTCCCAGTCGTCCCCGCCGAGATGCGTGTCCCCGTTGGTGGCCTTCACCTCGACGACGCCGTCGCCGATCTCCAGGAGGGACACGTCGAAGGTGCCGCCGCCGAGGTCGAAGACGAGGACCGTCTGGTCGTTCTCCTTGTCCAGTCCGTACGCGAGCGCCGCCGCGGTCGGCTCGTTCACGATCCGCAGCACCTTGAGACCGGCGATCTCGCCCGCCTCCTTGGTCGCGGTGCGCTGCGCGTCGTCGAAGTACGCCGGTACGGTGACCACCGCGTCCGTGACGTCCTCGCCGAGGTAGCCCTCGGCGTCCCGCTTCAGCTTCTGCAGCACCCGCGCCGAGATCTCCTGCGCGGTGAAACGCCGGCCGTCCACCTCGCCGCTCGCGGGGAACCGCCAGTCCGACTCGCCCATGTGCCGCTTCACCGACCGGACGGTGCGGTCCACGTTCGTCACAGCCTGCCGCTTGGCCAGCTCGCCGACCAGCACGTCGCCGCCCTTGGCGAAGGCGACCACGGACGGCGTCGTCCGCGCACCCTCCGCGTTCGCGATGACCGTCGGCTCGCCGCCCTCCAGTACGGAGACCACCGAATTCGTCGTTCCCAGGTCGATACCGACCGACCGAGCCATGTCGGCCTCCTGTAATCCACGAGAGCGTGCCGCGAAGGCGCTCCTCCATCTCCGGCGTCTTCCCCGCACGGACGCCGACATGCGCCCGCGACCCGCCTCAGCCGAGGGGATCTTCCTGTCGTCCGCACGCCCGTTCGCCAGGCTCGCTGCGCCTTGCCGTGGGCCTGGCTCATGGACCGGTGCCCCTGCCGGGATGTCGGGCAGGGGCACCGTGTCCGTTCAGCGCACCGGGGCCGTACGGGCGAGGGCGTCCCGGGCCGCTTCCTCGGCGAGGGCGCGGTCCTCCGGGACCACGCCGATGCGGGTGCGGCGGTCGAGGAGGTCGGAGGCGTCGAGGGCGCCTTCGTGGCGGACCGCCCACACCAGTTCGGCGCCCGTGACGGGGTGGCCGGGTACGACGGGCTCGGCCAGGGCGGGGTCTTCGAGCCCGAGGGCGTGGACGGCCGGGGCTTCGGAGCCGTAGCGCTGTACGAGGCGGGGCGGGACGTCGAGACCGGCGAGGGTCTGCGGGGCGGCCGCGCCGACGAGGGGGACGGACGCGGTGCGGCACGCGCCGGCGGTCAGGCCGCGGGCGGCGACGGCCGCGTCGACGGCGTCCTGGGCCATGCGGCGGTAGGTGGTCAGCTTGCCGCCGACGACGGTGACGATGCCGTCGGGCGAGGTGAGCACGGCGTGCTTGCGCGAGATGTCGGCGGTGCGGCCCTCCGAGTCCCGGGTGTCGAGCAGGGGCCGCAGGCCGGCGAAGGCCCCGACCACGTCGGAGCGGTGGACGGTGACGTCGAGGGCGGAGCCGAGTACGTCGAGGAGGAAGCCGATGTCGGTCTCGGGCACCTCCGGCACGTCGGGGACGTCGCCGTCGACGGGCTCGTCGGTGAGGCCGACGTACACGCGCCCGTCGCCCTGGGGCAGGACCAGGACGAAGCGGTTCGTCTCACCGGGGATCGGGATGTGCAGTCCGGCGGAGAGCCGGCCGAGGGTTTCCGACCGCAGGACGAGATGGGTGCCGCGCGAGGGCCGGAGACGTACGTCGTCGATGAGGCCGCCCGCCCAGACCCCGGCGGCGTTGATGACGGTACGGGCGCGGACGCGCAGCTCCTGGCCGGTGGTCTCGTCCCGTACCAGCGCGCCGTCGCCGTGGAGTTCCAGGGCCCGGGTGCGGGTGAGGACGCGGGCACCGTAGGCGGCCGCGGTGCGGGCGATCGCGGTCACCAGGCGTGCGTCGTCGGAGAGCCGTCCGTCCCAGGAGAGCAGTCCGCCGCGCAGGCCGACGGGGCGCAGGGCCGGGGCGAGGTGGCGGGTCTCGACGGCGGACAGCGTGCGCGGCTGCGGCAGCGTGCGGCGCGAGGTGCGGGCGCCGACGCGCAGCAGGTCGCCCGCGACGAATCCGGCGCGGGCGAGGGCGGCCTGGCCGCGGCTGACCAGCGGGGTGAGCGGGAGCACGAAGGGCTGGGCGCGGACGAGGTGGGGGGCGGTGCGTTCCATGAGGATGCCGCGCTCGACGGCGCTCTCGTGGGCGACGTCGAGCTGCCCGGACGCGAGGTAGCGCAGCCCGCCGTGGATCAGCTTGGAGCTCCAGCGGGAGGTGCCGAACGCGAGGTCGTGGGCGTCGATCGCGGCGACGCTCAGTCCGCGGGTGGCGGCGTCGAGCGCGGCTCCGGCGCCGGTGGCGCCGAGCCCGACGACGAGTACGTCGACGACGTCGCCGTCGGCGAGCCGGTCCAGTTCGCGCCGGCGCCGCACGGCGTCGAGCGAGGAGCCGGGCAGGGCGGTGCTGCTCGTGGGCTTCATGGGGCGAGGGTCCTCTCCAGCAGGGTGCGCAGCTCTCCGAGGAAGGCGGCTTCGCTCAGTTCGGGATCGTTCTCGTCGGCCATGGTGCGCATCGAGAGCGTGAAGGACTGGACGACGAGCAGCAGGGACCGGGCTTGCAGGTCGGGGTGGGCGAGGCGTACGGAACCGTCCTCGTGCCCTTCGTCCAGGGCCGTGACGAGGAGCCCGAGCAGGGCGTCCTGGCTGGCGCCCCGCCGGTCGAGGACGTACGGCAGCAACAGCTCGGGGTCGACGTCGAGGATCTTCTGGAACAGCGGATGGGACCGGAACGCGGCGACTCCCGCCACCAACCCCTCGACGATCCGGGTCCGTTCGGGCCGGTCGTCGTCGGCGGTCGGCATGGCGCCGGCGGCGACGGCGATCCACTCACGGGTCATCAGGTCGCCGACGAGGGTCCGCACGTCGGGCCAGCGCCGGTAGAGCGTCATCCGGGACACGCCGGCCCGCCGGGCGACGTCGGTGAGGGTGGTTCGCCGTACGCCGACGGCGAGTACGCAGTCGCGTGCTGCGTCGAGCACGGGATCTGCGTCCGCATGGTTGTGACGAATGGGCGTCATCTGTCACAGTGTAATGCCAGTGCGGGCCGAGCGGCAGCGCCGTCCGTGAAACAGACCGTGAGGAACCTCTCGAAGTGGACATGTTGTGGAGCGGCTGGGGCGACCCGGCCAAGGCGGCGCCCCTGCCCGAATCGGTGACCGGCCTGCTGCGGGACCTGCTCGGCGTCACGCCGCGGGAGAGCGGCCCGGCCGGCCTCGCCGACATAGAGGTGCCCGCCCCGGCACTGGCCGGAGAGGCGAGCGCCGCCCTGCGCGCCGCCGTCTCCGCACCGGACGGTGTGCGGGACGACGCCGAGAGCCGCGTCCGGCACACCCGGGGCAAGTCGACCCCCGACCTCCTGCGCATCCGTGCCGGCGAGGTCGACGACGTCCCCGCCGCCGTCGTCCTCCCCGGCAGTCACGACGAGGTCCTCGCCGTCCTGCGGGCCTGCGCGGACCACGGCCTGTCCGCCGTCCCGTTCGGCGGCGGCACCTCCGTCGTCGGCGGCCTCGCGCCCACCACGAAGCGGCCCTTCGTCGCCCTGGACCTCCGCCGGCTCGACCAGCTCCTGTCCGTCGACGAGGTGTCGCGCACCGCGACCCTGCAGCCCGGTCTGCGCGGCCCGCGGTGCGAGGCCCTGCTCAACGAGCAGGGCTGGACGCTCGGCCACTTCCCGCAGTCCTTCGAATGGGCGTCCGTCGGCGGGTTCGCCGCGGCCCGCTCCAGCGGCCAGGCCTCGGCCGGCTACGGCCGCTTCGACGAGATGGTCGTCGGTCTGAAGGTCGCCACCCCGGAAGGCACCCTGGAGACCGGCCGGGCCCCGCGCTCGGCGGCCGGTCCCGACCTGCGCCAGCTGATCCTCGGCTCCGAAGGCGCCCTCGGCGTGATCACTGCGGTCACCGTACGCATTCGCCCGCTGCCGCAGAAGCGGATCTACGAGGGCTGGCGCTTCGCCTCCTTCGAGGCGGGCACGGCCGCCCTGCGGCGGCTCGCCCAGGACGGCCCCCGGCCCACCGTGCTGCGCCTCTCCGACGAGTCGGAGACCTTCATCGGCCTCGCGCAGCCGGACGCCATCGGCACCACCGAACTCCCGCAGAACCCCGGCTGCATGGCCATCGTCGGCTTCGAGGGCACCGAGGCCGACACGGCCGCCCGCCGCGAGGCCGCGCGTGAGGTCCTCCTCGCCTGCGACGGCGAGTTCATCGGCGTGGAGGCAGGTGACAAGTGGGAGCACGGCCGCTACGACGCCCCCTACCTGCGCGACGCGCTCCTCGACGCCGGCGCGTTCGCCGAGACGCTGGAGACGGCCGCGTTCTGGTCCGCGATCCCCGGCCTCTACACCGCGGTACGCGACGCGCTGACCAGCACCCTCACCGAGGCCGGGACCCCGCCGCTCGTCATGTGCCACATCTCGCACACGTACGAGAACGGCGCCTCGCTGTACTTCACGGTCGTCTCCGCGCAGGGCGAGGACGCCGTCGCGCACTGGGCGCCGGTGAAGCGGGCGGCGAACGACGCGATCCTGGCGGCGGGCGGCACCATCAGCCACCACCACGGCGTCGGCACCGACCACCGCGACTGGTACGCCCGCGAGATCGGCCCCCTCGGTGTCCGCATGCTCCAGGCGGTCAAGGCCGAGGTCGACCCGTCCGGCGTGCTGAGCCCCGGGGTCCTGATCCCCGTCCGCTGAGCGCCGCCTTCCCGAACCCCTCCTTCCCGAACCCCTTCTTCTGCCGCCCGGAGGCCAGATCCATGCGACAGTTCACCGCCGTCGTCAACCCCACCGCAGGGGGATCCAGCGGCACGGCGAGCCTGATCCCGCTGGCCCGGCTGCTGCGGGAGGCGGGCGCGCGGCTCGACACCGTCTACAGCCGCAGCCTGGAACACGCACAGGAGGTCGCCCGGGACGCCGGGGCGAAGGGGCACGTCGTGCTGGCCGTCGGCGGTGACGGCATGGCCGGCACCGTCGGCGGTGCGCTCAGCGGCACGGACACGGTCTTCGGCCTGGTCCCCGCGGGCCGCGGCAACGACTTCGCGCGCGCCCTGGGGCTTCCCACCGACGCCGAAGGCCTCGCCAAGGTGCTGCTCGACGGCGAACCGCGGGCCGTCGACACCATCGAGGTGGAGTCCGCCAAGCACCAGGGGGTCCACGTCCTCGGCAGCGTGTACGCGGGTGTCGACGCGGTGGCCAACCGCCACGCCAACGCCTCCCGTCTGCTGCGCGGCGCGGCCTCGTACTACGCGGGCGGCCTCCGGGCGGTCCTCGCCTGGAAGCCCGCCGCGTACCGCATCACGATCGACGGGATCCGGCACGAGCGCACCGGCTACACCGTGGTCGCGGCCAACTCCGGCTTCTACGGATTCGGGAGGAAGATCGCACCGGGCGCGCGGGTCGACGACGGCCTGCTCGACGTCGTGGTGATCAAGGAGGCGCCCAAGCGCCTCTTCTTCGCCATGATGAACGAACTGAAGACGGGCGCGCACGTGAACCGTCCTCAGATCGAGATCCTGCGCGGCGAGGAGGTCCGCATCGAAGCCGACCGGCCCCTCCCGTACGGCGCGGACGGCGAGGTCGACGCGACCCTGCCGGTGACCCTCAGGGCGCGACCCGCGTCTCTCCGGGTACTGGCCTGACTTCGGCTCGTACGACCGGGCGCCGCCCTCAGCGCGGTCCGTGGGTCTGCAGGAAGACCACCGGGCCGCCGCCCAGTCGGCCCGCCGTGTCGAGGTCGAGCAGGGCCGCGAGCGCCTTGGCGGTGTAGGTGCGTTCCAGGGTCAGGCCGGCCTGCGCCGAGGCGCGGGCGAGGGCCCGGTCACCCGCGGCGGTGGGGTGCGCGTAGCCGTCTCCCAGCCAGGCCGTCTCGGTGCGGATCGCGTCGGGGGCGGGCCCGGCGTCGTCCAGATCCGCACCCCGGGCCCGGAGGAGAGCCGCGCAGCGGCGTGACAGCCTGAGGAGGGTGGCGGAGTCCAGCCGCAGGGTGTCGTTGACCACGACGCCGAGGACGCGGGTGCGCAGCCCGGCGAGCCGTAGCCCCAGGGCCAGCCCCGCGGCGGTCCCGCCGGATCCGACGGGGGTGACGAGCCACGCCGGCTCCGGCAGTTCCCCGGCCTCGACCTGTGCGCCCAGCTCCAGGGCGATCTCGACGGCGCCGAGCGTGCCGAGTGGCGAGGAGCCGCCCGCCGGCAGGTAGTACGGCGGAGCGAGGCCGTGGGCGTGCCGGGCGAAGAGCCAGGGCGCGGCCAGGATCAGCCTCGTCCTGCTGTGCAGGAAATGCAGCGTCGCCCCAGAAGCACGCAGTCGTTCCAGTTGAGCCCGCACGTGCTCGTCGACCGGGTGGTCGATCAGGCCCAGGGCCACCCCGAGCCCCAGCTCCCGCGCGTACGAGGCAGCGGCGAGGCCCCAGTTGGTGCCGAGGCCGCCGACGGTGAGGATGGTCCTCGCGCCGCGCCGCCGGGCTTCCGGCAGAAGCCACTCCAGCTTGCGGACCTTGTTGCCGCCCCAGCCGCCGTCCCCGTATCCGCTCTCGTCCTTGATCCACAACTCGGAGCGCCTGCCCAGGCCGGGCAGACGCCGAACCGGTGTGGGGGCCTCGCCCAGCCGGAGGAAGCCCAGGGAGTCGGCCAGTTCGGGACAGCGCCGGTGCAACAGCGGAGGTGGCATGGGGGAGAGGGTAGGTCCCCCGGCCGCCGCCCGGACCCCCTCGGCGTCGACTGTCGCGAACGAAGGTACTTCGAACAGGATCTACCACCTCCGTGGTCCGGTCGGCCTGCTGTCCCGGACTCCTGAGGGGTGCCTGCTCGTTCCCTCAACCTCCTTTGTTTCGCGGCCGCATGACCCATTCGAGCGCGAGGTATTGACGGTTGCATGATCGCGGCGTTTCCTGTGACCGCATCGTTTGATTGCGCGTGGTTCTGATTGGTTGTGTCGCACTCGCTGGTTACTTCCCACCCTCAGGAGCCCTCGAATGCCTACCCTGCGCGCCCGCCTGGCCCCCGCTGCCTCGACGGTTCTCGTCACCCTTCTCGGCCTCTCCGCGTGTTCGAGCGGCCAGGCGCCGTCCGGCTCGTCCGGTGACGTCCACACGGTGGCGGGCAAGATGTCCCTGACGTACCTTCAGAAACAGGGCGATCAGGAGTACTTCATCGGCGAGGCCGCCGGGGCGAAGGCGAAGGCCGCCGAGCTCGGGGTCGACCTGAAGGTGGTCAACCTGGGCAACGACGCCAACAAGACCGTCAGCGAGGTCCAGTCCGCGATCGCGCAGAAGAGCAACGGCCTGATCGTCGTCGTCCCCGATCCCGCGGTCGGCCCGCAGGTAGTCCAGGCGGCCCGGGACGCCAAGGTCGCCCTGCTCACCTCCGACGACCAGATCTGCACCACCGGACCGGCCCCCGCGTCCTGCGCGAAGGGCGATCTGGTGCCGCGGATCGGCTTCAGCGGAGCGCAGATGGGCGGCGAGGTCGGCAAGCGGGCCGCCCAGGAGTACGCCAAGGCGGGCTGGAACGCGGCCGACACCCGGACGGTCTCCGCCTGGAAGCAGGACGTGACCGTCTGCGGCGACCGCGTCAAGGCCGCGAAGGCGGCGTTCGCCGCATCCGCCGGCGCCGCCGTCCAGAACATCGACGTCGCCACCGACAACACCCCGACCGGCGCCCAGGACAAGGTCGCGGCCACGATCACCGCCAACCCGGGGGTCAAGCACTGGGTCGTCTGGGGCTGCAACGACGAGAACGTCCAGGGCGGCGTCACCGCCCTGCAGAACGCGGGCGTCGGCCCGAACGACATCATCGGCGTCGGCCTCGGCGCCTACCTCGCCTGCAAGGACTGGCAGTCCGGCAAGCCGTCCGGCATGAAGGCGGCGCTGTTCATCAACGGCAAGGACGTCGGCGCGCTCGCCGTCCAGACCATGTACGACCGCCTCAAGAGCGGCAAGGACTTCCCCGCGGAGGCGTTCGCCCCGACCCGGATGGTCGACGCCACCTCCTGGCGGACCGCCGGCGTCTCCTGCGGCTGACGCGCCCTCGCTCCCGTCCCGCCCCTCCTCGCATCAGTGAGGCCCCATGACCACCACCCCGGCCGCCGGCCTGTCCGCCGAGAACGTCTCCAAGCGCTTCGGCGCCGTCCACGCCCTCCAGGACGTCACCCTGCACTTCCCGCCCGGCCAGGTCACCGCCCTGATGGGCGAGAACGGCGCCGGCAAGTCCACCCTCCTGCGCATCCTGACCGGAGACCACCGGCCGACCCAGGGGCAGGTCCTCCTGGACGGGACGCCGCTCTCCCTCGCCTCGCCGATCGACGCGCGCCGGGCCGGGATCCGGATCATCCCGCAGGAGCCGGAGATCATCCCGCACGTCTCGGTCGCCGAGAACGTGTACGCCGGCTCGCTGCCCCGCCGCGCCGGGCGCCGCCTCGACCGGGCCGAGCTGCGCCGGCGTATCACCGCCGACCTGGCACGGCTCGGCTTCGCCAAGGTCCTCGACCCCGACCTCCCCGGCTCCCGGCTGACCGCCGCACAGCGCCAGTTGGTGGAGATCCTGCGCGCCTTCACCGGCGGAACGCCACCCCGGGCGATCGCCTTCGATGAGCCGACCTCCTCCCTCTCCGAGCACGAGACCGAAGCCCTGTTCACCCTGATCGGGCGGCTGCGCGACCAGGGCGTCGCCGTCGTCTACGTCTCGCACCGGATGAAGGAGATCTTCCGCCTCGCCGACCGCATAGCCGTCCTGCGCGACGGCCGGGTGGCCGGAGTCGTCGAGGCCTCCGCCACCACCGAGGCGGAGGTCGTCCGTCTGATGGTGGGCCGCGACCTGGCCGGCCTGTTCGCCCGGCAGGAGGTCGCCACCGAGCACGTCGTGCTCGACGTCAAGGGCCTCACCACCGACGACGTCCGCGACGTCACGCTCCAGGTACGGGCCGGCGAGGTGGTCGCCCTTGCCGGACTGATCGGCGCCGGCCGCTCCGAACTCGCCCTCGCCCTCGCCGGGGACACACCGATCCGCTCCGGCACCGTCACGCTCGACGGCAGGCGTCTCGACCTGCGCAGCCCGCGCGACGCGATCGCCGCCGGCATTGGTCTGGCCCCGGAGGAGCGCAAGGCCCAGGCACTGTTCCTGCACCGCACCGTCCGCGACAACACCGCTCTGGTCAGCCTCCGCCGACTGCGCCGCCGGCGCTTCGTCAGCAAGTCCCGGGAGCGCGCCCTCGCGCAGGAGTTCGCCGACCGCCTGCGCGTGCGCGCACCCTCCGTCGAGACCGAGGTCCACGCCCTGTCCGGCGGCAACCAGCAGAAGGTCGTGCTGGCCCGATGGCTGGCCCGCAGGCCCGCGCTGCTGATACTCGACGAGCCCACCCGCGGCGTGGACATCGGCGCCAAGGCGGAGATCTACCAGATCATCGCCGACCTGGCCCGCGAGGGCGTGGCCGTCCTGGTGGTCTCCTCCGAACTGCCCGAGGTCCTCGGCCTCGCCGACCGCGTCCTCGTGCTGCAGAACGGCCGCATCACCGGCGAACTCGGCCGTTCCGAGGCCTCCGAGGAGGCGATCCTCGCCCTCGCCATGGCCGACGACCTCACCGCCGCTCCCCAGGGCGGCGCCGGCACCGACACCCCGACCACCGCCACCGGAGCCGCCCGATGAGCGCCACCACCGCCCCGAGCACCCGACGCCCGCCGAGCGGAACCGGGCCCGAGCCGACCCGGCGCGGCCCGCGCGCGCTCCTCGCCTCGATCGGCGGGCAGAACGTCGGCCTCCTCGGCGCCCTCGTCGTCGTGATCGCCCTGTTCGGCTCGCTCGACCCGAACTTCCTCGGCTGGGACAACATCCGGGTGATCGGAGAGGCGGCCACCATCGCGGGGCTGCTCGCCGTGGTGCAGACCGTCGTCATCATCTGCGGCGGCCTCGACATCTCCGTCGGCTCCCAGGCCGGCCTCGCCTCCGTGGTCAGTGCGATGGTGTTCACCGCCACCGGCTCCAGCGCCCCGCTCGGCATCGGCGCCGCCCTGCTCGCCGGTGCCGCCGTCGGCCTGCTCAACGGCGTGGTCATCATCCACGGCCGGGTCAACCCCACCATCGCGACCCTGGCCGGCCTCGCCGCGTACAAGGGACTCGCCCAACTCGTCTCCGACGGACGGGCGCAGGGCTACGTCCTCGGCGACCCGGTGTTCGTCTTCCTCAGCCGGGGGAGGATCGCCGGGCTGCCCACCATGGTCTGGATCCTGGCCCTGGTCGCGGTCGCCGTGCACGTCCTGCTCACGTACACCGACATCGGCCGCAACATCTACGCCCTCGGCGGCAACGACACCGCCGCCCGACTGGCCGGCATCAACCTCAACAAGTACCTGATCTCGGCGTACGCGCTGACCGGCACCGTCGCCGCCCTCGCCGGTGTACTGCTCACCGCGCGCACCGGCTCCGGGCAGCCGGTCTCCGGCAGCGAGGGCCTGGAACTCCAGTCGATCACCGCGGCCGCGCTCGGCGGCTGCGCCCTCAAGGGCGGCAAGGGCACCGTCGGCGGCACCCTGCTCGCGGTCGCCCTGCTGGGGGCCCTCCAGAACGGGCTCACCGTCCAGGGCATCAACACCTTCTGGCAGAACGTCGCACAGGGGCTGCTCCTGGTGGCCGCCGTCGTCATCCAGCAGCGCCGCAACCGCGGCCGCGCCGTCGGCCTGCCCGCGTAGATCAGCTCCGGCCCAACAACCTCTCAGACAGGAGAACCCACGTGACTCCGTCCACACCCGGGATCAGGCATGCCCTGACCGCGGTGACCGCCTCGCTGGCCATGCTGTTCGGCGGCGGGGCGCTCGCCGCGACGGCCGCGGCCGGCCTCCAACTGGCCGCCGCTCCACCGGCGGCGGCCGCCGACAACACACTGGCCCGCACCCCCGCCATGGGCTTCAACAACTGGAACTCCACCCACTGCCGGGCCGAGTTCAACGAGTCGATGGTCAAGGGCATCGCGGACATCTTCGTCTCCCAGGGACTCAAGGACGCCGGCTACCAGTACGTCAACCTCGACGACTGCTGGGCCCTGCCCAACCGCGACGCCTCCGGCAACCTGGTCCCGGATCCGGTGCGCTTCCCGAACGGGATCAAGGCGCTGGCCGACTACGTCCACTCCAAGGGCCTGAAGTTCGGCATCTACTCCAGCGCCGGCACCAAGACCTGCGACAACCTCGGCTTCCCCGGCGGACTCGGCCACGAGCAGCAGGACGCCGACCTGTGGGCGTCCTGGGGCGTCGACTACCTCAAGTACGACAACTGCAACAACCAGTTCGTCGACGCCCGGCAGCGCTACCGGGCGATGGGCGACGCCCTGAAGGCCACCGGCCGGCCCATCCTCTACAGCATCTGCGAGTGGGGCCAGAACCAGCCGTGGAACTGGGCGCAGGACGTCGGCAACTCCTGGCGCACCACCGGGGACATCACCGACACCTGGTCCAGCATGATCGGCATCGCGCACGCCAACCAGCCGCTCGCCCCGTACGCCGGGCCGGGCGCCTGGAACGACCCGGACATGCTGGAGGTCGGCAACGGCGGCATGACCGACACCGAGTACCGCACCCACTTCAGCCTCTGGGCCCAGATGTCCGCGCCGCTGCTCATCGGCAGCGACCTGCGGACCGCGAGTGCGGCGACGCTGGCGATCCTGAAGAACACCGACGTGATCGCGGTCGACCAGGACCCGCTGGGCGTGCAGGGCACCGTGCTGTCCAGCAGCGGCGGCCTCGTCGTGATGAGCAAGCCGCTGGCCGACGGCAGCCGCGCGATCACCCTGACCAACGAGACCGGCCAGACCCAGACCGTCGCCACCACCGCAGAGGCCGCCGGGATCGGCGGCGCGCCCTCGTACACGCTCAAGGACCTGTGGTCCAAGCAGACCACCACCTCGACCGGCACGGTCGGCGCCACGGTTCCCCCGCACGGCACCGTGATGTACCGGGTGACCCCGAACGCGCCGATCGCGCTGCCCGCCGGCCTGCACCAGCTCGGCGACCTGGCCTGGACCTCGGCGACCAACGGCTGGGGCCCGGTGGAGCGCAACCGGAGCAACGGCGAGAGCGGCTCCGGCGACGGGCACGCCCTGACCGTCGGCGGCACGGCGTACGCCAAGGGCCTGGGCACCCACGCCGCCTCCGAGGTCCGCTACCACCTGGGCGGGACGTGCCGGAACCTCACCGTCGACGTCGGCGTCGACGACGAGTCCGGCAACAACGGCTCGGTGGTCTTCCGGGTGTACCGCGACCAGAGCCTGGCCGCCGACAGCGGGGTGCTCCGGGGCAGCGATCCCGCCAGGCGCCTCAGCGTCGACCTCACCGGCGCGAACGACCTGCGGCTGGTGGTCACCGACGCCGGCGACGGCAAGGACCACGACCACGCCGACTGGGCGGGTGCGCGCCTCGCCTGCGGCGACGGCCCGTCGGCCGGCAGGCACGACCTCGGCGACCTGCCCTGGGCGGGTGCCGTCAACGGCTGGGGCCCGGTGGAGCGCGACCTCAGCAACGGGGAGCAGGCGGCCGGCGACGGCCGCACCCTGACCATCGGCGGTACGCCGTACGCCAAGGGACTCGGCACCCACGCCGCCTCCACCGTCACGTACTACCTGGGCGGCACGTGTACCGGCCTGAGCACCGACGTGGGCGTCGACGACGAGTCCGGCAGCCACGGCTCGGTGGTCTTCAGGGTCTTCGCGGACGGTACGAAGGTGGCCGAGAGCTCCACCGTGACCGGCAGCGCCGGCACCGTGCACCTGGACGCCCCGCTCACCGGTGCCTACGAGCTCACCCTTCAGGTCACCGACGCCGGCGACGGCAAGGACTACGACCACGCGGACTGGGCCGCACCCACCCTCACCTGCGCCTGATCGAGACCGCCCGACCGCGGGCACGGGGCGCCTTCCCCCGCCCGCGGTCGGGGGAAGGCGCCCCGCTCACCTGGACGTCGACCGGATGACCGCCCCTGTTCACCACACGGTCATCTCTCCTCCGGAACATCGATGATCATCTGCGCGACATCCGCGTATGGCCGAAGGAGGATCACGGTGGGTTTCCGGCGTTCGGGACGGTCCGGCCGATGGAGAGGAGCCACCGCGGTGGCGATGGGCGGCGCGCTGCTCGCCGGCTGCGCGGGAGGCTCCGACGGCGCGGACGGGCCGTCGGCGACGGAGGCCGCGCCGAGCATCGACTGCGCCGAGTCCGGGCAGGTACGCGGGTCGGGTTCGTCGGCCCAGCAGAACGCGATGGAGCGCTGGATCCGGCAGTACCAGCTCGCCTGCAAGGGCGTCCAGGTCGCCTACGCCCCGCTCGGATCGGGGGCGGGCGTCGCCCAGTTCCAGCGCGGCGCCACCGCGTTCGGGGGCACGGACCAGGCACTGAGCGCGGAGGACGTGGAGTTCACCAAGGACGTCTGCCCCGGGGGGCAGGCCGTCGACCTGCCCATGGCCGGGGGGCCCATCGCCATCGGCTACAACGTGCCGGGGGTCACCGATCTCGTTCTGGACGCGCCGACCCTCGCCCGGATCTTCGACGCGCGGATCACCCGCTGGAACGACCCGTCGATCCAGCGCCTCAACCCCGATGCGACGCTGCCGGACATCCCCGTGGTCCCGCTGCACCGCGCGGACGACTCCGGCACCACCCAGAACCTCAACGCCTACCTCAAGGGCGCGGCCCGGAGGTCCTGGCCGTATCCGGCGGACAAGAAGTGGCAGGCCCAGGGCGGTCAGTCGGCCAGCGGCTCGGACGCCGTCTCCCAGGCGGTGACGCAGACCGACGGCGCGATCGGCTACTTCGAACTGTCCTTCGCCGTGCAACGGAAGATCGGGACGGTCCGCATCGCCACGGGCGCCGCCGAGCCGGTCGCCCCGACTCCCCGGAGCGCCTCGCTGGGCATCGCCGAGGCCGAGATCGCCGGCGAAGGCAAGGACCTCAGGCTGAAGCTCGACTACCGGACCAAGGCCGAGGGCGCCTACCCGATCGTCCTCGTGACCTACGAGATCGTCTGCGACACGGGCAACCGGCCGGAGACGTTGCCCGCCCTCAAGTCCTTCCTCACGTACACCGCGAGCGAGGAGGGCCAGTCCCAGCTGGACGCGTACCACTACGCACGGCTGCCCGCGTCCGTCGCGACGGAGGTCCGCAAGGTCGTGAGCACGCTTTCCTGACGCGGGCGACCACCAGGCCGGGGACGAGGAGGGGAAGGCCGGACCGGACGCCCGTGGCGGTCTTGGTTCACGGGCGCCGGTCGAGCGCGAAGCAGAGGAGGGAGAAGGCCTGAACCGTGCAGGCCTTCTCCCTCTCACGGCGCCTTCCTCACCTTCCCGACTGGAGGGCGCCCCAGGTGCCGGAGCCGACGATGCCGTCGACCGTCAGAGCACGTGAGGACTGGTAGTCGCGCACGGCCTGGTCGGTGCCCGGACCGAAGGAGCCGTCGACGGCCACCGTCCGGCCGAGCGCGGCGGTCAGGGCACGCTGGAGCCGGGTAACGGCTTCTCCCGTCGAGCCGTTCTGGACGGTGGGGGTGGATCCGCGGGACAGCAGGGCGGTCCAGGACTTCGGCCCGATCACTCCGTCCGCGGTGAGCCCCGTGCCGCTCTGGAAGTTCTTGGTCGCGGTGGTCGTGGAGGAGCCGAACGCCCCGTCCGGGGTGCCCGGGTCGTATCCGGCGGCCTTGAGCAGGCACTGGGCCGCCTTGACCTGGTCGCCGGTCGATCCGCTCTGGACCGTGGGGTACGTGGTGAAGTCGAGGTTCGTCCCCGTGCAGGTGGGCGCGGGCGGTGTGCCGGTGCCCACGTCCAGGTAGTCGCGGTCGATGTTGATCGAGTAGCCGCCGTAGGACTCGGTGACCTCGCCCGCGTACTGGTGGATGCGCTGGTGGCCGGCCCAGTAGGTGGACGGGACGTAGGAACCGGTGTTGGTGTCGGCGGTGCCGTTCCACCAGCCGTAGAAGATGTGGTCGACCCGCGTGTAGGCGCTGTTGCCGTACTCGCTCGCGGCGTCCTTGATGCCGGAGGACGCGCTGGAGTAGAAGCCCGACAGATAGCCGCCGCTGTGCAGCCGTTCGGTCCAGCCGGACAGGTACGACAGCACGGCCGCCTTGCAGGAGGCCGTGGAGGCGTATCCCTCGATGTCGCTGTAGACGGCGCTGCCCGCGGGGATGCCGAGGTTCGCCGCGGCGGTGAGGGCGGCGGCCGCCGCGGTCACGCCCTGGGACTTGGCCGTGGCGGGGTCGGCGGACATCTTCAGCGAGAAGCTCGTGCACGGGGCCTGGCGGCCGACGTCGATGGGGATCAGCCGCCATCCGTTGCCGGTCTGACCGGTCACCCAGCTCGCGGTCAGGTTCGGCTGCGCGCAGCCGCGGAAGGAGCCGCTGATGTAGACGCCGACCGCGCTGTACGGCGAGCCGGCCCGCCAGGCGTTCATGGCGGCCTGGGAGGGCGCGGCGCAGGTGTCGAAGCCCTTGCCCAGGTAGTTGCCGGGTTGCGGCCCGGCCGCGGCGAGGGCGGTGGCGTCGGGCCGCTGGACTGTGCGGGGCAGCTCGGTGCGCCGGGCACCCGGGGTGAGCTCGGCCGAGGCCAGAACGCCCCGCACCAGATCCTCGGTCGCCGGGGTGTGGGCGGCGGTGACGAGTACACCGGCGTCCTCGACCGCGATCTGGATGGTGTCGTTGCTGGACACGGCGGTCGGGGCGGTGGCCTTGCCGCGTGCGGTCCTTGCGGTGGCCGCCGTCGCCTGGCCGGCGGAGCGGGCGCTGAGGGGCTCCACGACGATGCCCGCCGTACGGCCCACGAGGTGTGCGGGGCAGTCGCTCTGCTCGGCGGGCTCGCCCAGGTAGACGGCGGGTCTGTCGAATCGGAGACAGGCCTGCGGATTCTCGGCCAGGTCGACGACCTGCCAGTCGGCGGGGACCTCGATGCGGTAGCCGTGGTAGCTGACGGCCTGTCGGCCGGCCCCGGGCGGGGAGGCGGCAGAGGCGGATCCGGGCGCGGCGAACGCGCCGACACCGGCGAGCACCGCCAGCGTGGCCGTTCCGGCACGGACGCGCCAGGGGATGCGGGAGGACATCAGGGCACTCCTACTCGATGCGGGGAGGGGGGAGAGGGAGGGGGCAGGTCTGCTCGGGGCGGGGACGAGCGGTGCCCGTCCGGAGGGCCGGAGCCTTGCCGGCCGCGCGCCGTGCGTGCGGTGCGGGCTCTTCCCCCGGCCGGAGCCGGTCCGGGGGAGAGCCCGCTGTCCGTGGCGTACGTACGGGTCAGACGCCGCAGTTGGGCGCGGACCAGGATCGGCTGGTGCGTCCGTCCACGTGGGTGTGGTCGTTGTGGTCGGGGTAGCCGGGGCCGAAGATTCCGCCGAAGCCGTGGTAGCGGGCCCGCTGGGCCAGCGTGCACAGCGACGGGCTGCCGGTCAGGTCGGCGGCGTCACCGTACAGGTGCCGACTGTTCGAGGCGCCGCCCACCGCGCTGTTGCAGGCGTACGAGCGGAATCCGCTGGTCACGGTCAGCGGCACGTCGCCCAGGGCGTGGCGCATGGCCTCCAGCTTCCACATCGTCCGCAGGGCGTTGGCCTTGGCCGTCGCGGCGCTGACCGCTCCACCGGACCAGTCGGAGTTGCACTTGTTCAGTTCGGCGTAGGTGAAGTGGACGGGCGTGCAGTCCGGGTCCTGCAGGGCGTAGATCTTGCTGAACGTCTGGGGACCGGCGATGCCGTCCGCGGGCAGCCCGTACGCCTGCTGGAATCGGGTCACGGCGGCCTTCGTGGCCGGGCCGAAGGAGCCGTCGACGGCGATGACCTCGCCGTACGCCGCGTGTCCGGCCACGCGGATCTGCAACTGCGTCACGTCGGAGCCCGACATGCCCTCGGACAGGGTGCGGCCCCAGGTGTAGCACTCGTCGGCCTGGGCGGATCCGGCCGTGGACAGCATCCCACCCAGCGTTGCCACCATGACCATGACAACCGAGAGGGTGAGTTGGATCGTGCGCCGAAGCATCGCGTCTCCGTCCTGAGGTCTGGTTCCCCGCCGAGGGGCTGAGGCGAGTGTGGTGCCTGTGAGCGGTACGTGTCCACACCGTCACCATCTGCCACAGGATCAGACCTTCGAAACAACCCGTCTGCAGGCAGACGGCCGTGCTGACGCCGGTCGCGCACCGGGCCGGACGTGCGCCGTTCCGCAGAATCGGACGCGCGCTCGGCCCGGTGTGTCACGTCGGCTCCGGTGCTACATCTGCTTCAGCTCCGCGTACACCGCCTCCGCGATGGCCGCCGTCGCGTTCTCCGCGAACAGGATCGTGTAGTGGTTGGTGTCGTCGACCCGGCGGGTGGTGATCCGGTCCGGAGAGAGGCCGCCCCCGGCCAGACGCCCCTCGTCGTAGAGCCCCTGAGGCTCGTTCATCACCCCTCGCTCCGCCCACAGCATGGTGCCGCGCACCTCCGGCCGGTGGATGGCGGCCAGCGTCTCGGCGTCGCCGATGGGGCCCGCGCCGTCGGCACGGATCGCTTCCAGGACGCAGCTGCTGCGCATCTCCGGGGGCTCGCCGGTCACGTCGCGGTCCACGTACGCCTCGACGTGCGGGCCCCAGTGGTCCGTGAAGGCCGGGTGCTCACGGAAGAGCGCGCGGTACGCGTCGCCGTCCGGGAAGGTCGTCTTGAGCCGGCGCATCGCCGGGCCGATGACCGACTCGATCACCTCGTCGAGGTCCGCGCCGCCCGGAATCGGGAAGCCGAGGCCACCGTCGACGAGAACCACGCGCGGGAAGCGGTCCGGGTGCCGCGCGGCGGCCACCGCGGTGGTGAAGGCCCCCAAGGAGTGCCCGACGAGCAGCGCCTGACGCAGACCCAGGTGATCGAGGACGGCGAGGACGTCCTCGACGTGGGCCTGGATGCCGTAGGGAGCCGGCAGACCGGCGCTGTGGGCCCGGCCGCGCAGGTCCGGGGCGTACAGATCGATGTCGCCGAGCCGCTCGGCGACGGCGCCGAAGGCCAGGCTGTTGCCCGTGATGCCGTGCACGGCGATGACCGCAGGCCCTTCTCCCGGCCATCGGGTCACGGCGAGGTCGCCTCCTCGTACGGGGACGGCGAGTTCCTCCGGAGTGCGCGTGGTCATGCGGACCTCTCCCATCTGTTCGGTCTCCTGCTGCCCGGCGCGGCGAGACCGCCCGCGGCCATGGAGACGGTCGGCACGAAGCGTGTCCCGAGAACGGCCACGGGTTCAAGGCCTGGGCCCCAGGCCGGCAGCCACGGGCCGGCGGAGGAGTACGGTGCGCTCGCGCAGCAGGGCCGCCGGCCAGGCCGAGGCACTGCGCGCGGCCCGGCCGCTGACCCGTGGCTCCGGGGTGTGCGGTGCTGCTGACCGTCGCGTCCCTGCGGGCGACGGCTCCTGCCCATCGCGGCGACCTGCCTCGTCAGGCCGTGGACGCCCCCGAGGCCCCTGACGTCCCGGCGCCCGGCTCCGCGGCCGCCTCCTCCAGCGCCGCCTCCACGAACACGCGGTAGCCGCGCACCGGGTCGAAGCCGTGGATCTCCTTGGTGTCGAGGGCGTCCAAGAAGTCGAGGATGTCCTTGCTGAACTCCTGACCCGGGACGAGGACCGGGAAGCCGGGCGGGTACGGGGTGACGAAGATCGCCGAGACGACCGGCCTGCCCGCGTCGAGGTGGCGGCGGGCCTCTTCGGAGGTCACGAACTCGCAGAGCTCCTCGCGGTAGGCCATGTAGTACGGCTTGCGCATGTCGCCGTCGCCCCCTCGGGGTCGGCGCGGAAGGCGGCGTGGAAGCGGGAGAAGTCCGGCAGCGGCGGATGGTCGTGGGCGAGCGAGTCGACCTCGAGGTCGAAGGCCTGCCGCTGCTCCGGCGCCAACTGGGCGACTCCGTCCTCCAGTTCCTCGGCGATGCCGATCAGCGCGCGCAGCAGTTGCGCGGCGGCGCTCCGGGTCGTCCCGATGTTGGTCATCGCGAGGACCGTGTTGCGGGTGGTCTTGTTGACCTGGATGCCCCAGCGGTCCATCAGGTGCCGGTGCTTGAAGGTGTCGCCGTCGATGCCGGTCGCGGAGATCTCGATGGTCAGCCGGCACGGGTCGAGCACGAACTCGTCGGTGCGCCACGCCTGTTCCATCGCCACCGGCCCGATGTGCAGCGGGTCCTCGCGGCCCGACGGGCGGTACGGGTCCGGGATCAGGTCGCTGCTGGCGAGGACCCGGAAGTACTTGGAGAGCAGCGGATGCCCGGCGATCCGGTCGCGCAGGGTCATGGCGAGTTCGACCTGCCGCAGGACCAGCTCGAAGCCCTCCAGCTCGACCTGGCGCCGGCCGATGTCGAGCGAGGCGAGGATCTGGTAGTTGGGCGAGGTCGAGGTGTGCGTCATGTACGCCTCCTCGCTGCGCCGGCTGAAGTCGTCGTCGTAGACGTGGATCATCGAGCCCTGGCGCAGGGAGGTCAGGGTCTTGTGCGTCGAGTGGGTGGCGTACGCGCGGATCCTGACCCGGTCCGGGTCAGGGAGCAGCGGCTCGTTCACCAGCTCCTCGTCGGTCATGCCCTGGATCTGCTCGCGATGCGCCTCGTACTCGGCCCGGTACTCCGCCGTGCCCAGGCGCGCGGCGATCGCGTCCGCGGACGCCATCGCGGTCCGGTGCCGGTAGACCGGGTGGAAGCGGGCGAAGGCGAACCACGCCTCGTCCCACAGGAAGACGAGATCCGGCTTGATGGCCAGGCACTCGGTCATCACCCGCTGGACGTCGTAGACGACGCCGTCGAAGGTGCAGTTGGTGAGCGAGATCATCCGGACCTTGTCGAGCCGGCCCTCGCGGCGGTAGGCGAGCAGGGTCCGCTTGATGTCGGCCAGCGGGATCGCGCCGTACATGGCGTACGCGTCGAGCGAGTAGCCGTCCAGGTACGCGACGTGGGATCCGGCCATCACCTGCGCGTAGTGGTGCGACTTGTGGCAGTTGCGGTCGACCAGGACGACATCGCCGGGCGCCACCAGCGACTGCGTGACGATCTTGTCGGCGGTGGAGGTCCCGTTGGTCACGAAGTACGTCCGCCGCGAGCCGAAGGCGCGCGCGGCCAGGTCCTGCGCCTCCTTGATGGGGCCGTGCGGCTCCAGGAGCGAGTCGAGGCCGCCGGAGGTCGCCGAGGTCTCGGCCAGGAAGAGGTTCAGACCGTAGAAGTTGGCCAGGTCGTGGATCCACGGAGAGTGGACCACCGAGTTGCCGCGGGAGACCGGCAGCGCGTGGAAGACACCGGCGGGCATGCGCGCGTACTGCAGGAGGGCCGAGTAGAACGGGGTCCGGTACCGCTTGCCGACCCCGCGCAGGATCGTCAGGTGCAGGTCCAGGACGTCCTCCTGCTGGAGGAAGACCGAGTCGAAGTCGCGCCCGATCTCGGTGGCGAGATGCTCGACGGAGGCCTGCTCGACCAGGTACAGGTCGAGTTCGGGCCGCGCGTCGCGGACCGCCCGGGCCAGGATCCGGGCCCGCTCCGCCGCGGTGAAGTACTCGATGTCCGGGACGTCGAGCGCGGGCACCAGATCGTCGAGGAGCGTCAGGTCGAGCGCGGAACGGCCGCGGAAGTCGGGCCGGACGACGACGGCCTGGATCCACGGGTTGACCAGGACCGCGACCATCGCGTCGACGAAGCTCGGCACCGCGACCACGTCGTAGACGAACGGGTCCTCGGGGCGGCGGATCGCGCGCAGTTCACCGGCGATCTTCGTCCGCTCGGCCTCGGAGAGATCGGCCACCACCAGCACGTCGAACCGGGGACGCCTGTCCACGGCGGCCTCCGGTTCGTCGACGGGCGGCGCCTCCACCCCCGTCACCGCCGCCGAGACCTTCACGTCCCCGATCAGACCGCGCCCGATCCGTTCCGCCTCCCGGCTCAGCTCCAGGTACGTCTCGGGTACCGCGAGCGCGCGCAGCGTCGCCGCCGCCTGCCGCCCCGGATGGCTCAGGTAGTACGTGAGCACGTCGGCGTCCGCGAGGCCCTGCTCCAGCTCGGCCTGCCCCCTGCTCCGCTCGGCGGGGTCGAGGTTCGGCATCGCGAGATGGCGTGCGGTGTCCGCGATCGACCACCAGAGGTCGGTGAGCAGCTGCGAGACGCTGTTGTAGGCGGAGAGTCCCGGTCCCGGTCCCATGAGCATCGGCTCCCTGGTCGCACGGCGATCGCACGGCGCGGGCAGCCGTGACCGCACGGCGCACACAGCCGTGTACGGAGATGCTGGGGCCGGGCGCATCGCACCGCATTCCAGGCATCTCGACGGCCTCGCGAGCCAGTGCCGTGGGCAGGTCGGGCAAGGGCCGGATCCGAACCTAGCCGAGTGCCGGAGGGGGCTCGGCTGGGCGGCGTCCCCAGGCCGAGATCAGCGGCGCGAGTGTCAGGTCGAGTTCGCCCGCGTGGATGGCGGCCAGGTGCGCGTCGATCTCGGCGTCGTCGGCCAGACCGGCCGCGAGCAGCTCGCCGCGCACGTGCCGGATGGTCGCCGCCTCCAGCCGGTCGCAGGCCGGCCCGCCCACCGGGAAAGAGCCCGCCGCGGCGACGTCCACCAAGCCGGCCTCGCGCAATGCCCGCGGCAGTGTCCGGCCGTAGCGCAGGTCCGCGCCGCGTCGCGCCAGCAGTTCCCGGACCGCGTCGCGCAGCCGGTTGGCCCGGCGCTGCGCGGGGCCGCTGTCGTCCAGGCACGCCAAGGGCTGCAGAGCGGTGTCGGCGTCCTCGATCAGCAGCCAGCCGCCGGGCCGCAGCGCCGCCGCCATCGTGGCCAACGCGCGAGCCCGGTCGGGTACATGGACCAGCACGAGCCGTGCGTGCACCAGATCGAACGTCCCCGGCTCCGGGGGCGGATCAGCGGCGACGTCGTGCCGGCGCACCTCGTACCCGTCGCCTGCCTTCAGCCACGACGGGTCGATGTCCGTGGCCAGCACGTGACCGGTCGGACCGACGGCCGCCGCGAGCGCCTCCGGGATGCCGGGGCCACCGGCCCCCACTTCCCAGCAGCGCGAGCCGGCCCCGACCCCCAGTCGATCGAAGTGCCCGCGGGTCACGCCGTCGAACAGCTCGGCCAGCCAGACGAATCGCTCGCCCGCCTCGGCACGCGCGTTGTCCAGCAGATACCCGCGGGCGGGGGCGGACTCTCCACCGGGCGTGGCAGTCCCCCCTGTCGGATCCGGTCGGTCGTCGACGTGCGGCGGTCGGGGCGAGGAGGTCATGCCTCCATGGTCGACCTTCCCGGGCCGCCGGCGCACGTCAACGGCGAAGCCCGCGCGACACACGCCGGCGAGGACGGTCCCCCCCGCCGTGGGCGAACACCCCGAGGGTGGCCCGGTCCGTCGTCCACGTAGGCGCCCGGGCCGGGCCGCAGGGGAGGGGACCGCGCGGCCCGGCCCGGAGTCGGTGGGGGTCACACGTAGATGGACTTGGCCTCCAGATGGGCGGCGAGCGCTTCCGGACCGAGGTCGCGGCCGTGGCCACTCGACTTGACGCCACCGAAGGGCGCCGCGATGTCGGGGAGATAGCGGTTCACGCCGATCGTGCCCGTGCGCACCCGGCGGGCGACGGACCGGCCGCGCTCGGGATCGGACGTCCACACCGACCCGCCCAGCCCGTAGTCGGACTCGTTGGCGATGCGCACCGCGTCGTGGCCGCCGTCGTAGGCGATCACGGACAGCACCGGGCCGAAGATCTCCTCCTGGGCGATGGTCGAGGTGTTGTCGACGTCGGCGAAGACGGTGGACGGCGGCCTCGGACTCCTCGGCGGTCCGGTGCTGATGATCGCCAACTATCCGACGCTGACCGGCAGCAGGCTCACCTGGGTCAACGCACTGCCCTGGGCACTGCCCGCAGCCGCCGCGGTGGGCGCGATCGCCGCGGGGAGCCGGTCGGTCGGAGCCGCCTCCGCGGTGGACCGGGCGGAAACGGCGCCCACGCGGACGACGTGAGCGGCGTCCCGCAACCCGCCCCGCCCTGCTGCTCCCAGGGAGAGATTCCGGCGCATCCTCCGCGACGGCCGTAGCTCCGTCACCGCCCTCACCCTCATCGAAGAACTCACCACCACGGAGGTTCGAACTCCCATGCGTACCCTCGCCATCGCGGCCGTGCAGACCGCGCCCGTTCCGTACGACACCGAGGCCACCTGGCACCGGTTCGCCGAACGGGTGCGCAGTGTCCGGACGCTGTTCCCCCACGTGGAACTCGTCATCGTGCCGGAGCTTTTCCTCGCCTCCGTGGGCCCGCTGCCGGCGGAGACCCCCGACGGATGGCCGGCAGAGGCCGCTGAGCCGGTGCCCGGCCCGCTGACCGACCGGCTCGCGAAGCTGGCCAGGGAGACCGGGCTCTGGCTGGTGCCCGGCACCGTGATCGAACGCGCCGAGGACGGCCGGATCCACAACACCGCCCTCGCGATCTCACCGGAGGGCGAGATCGCGGCCCGCTACCGCAAGGTCTTCCCCTGGCAGCCCTACGAACCCGCCGCGCCGGGCGACTCGTTCACGGTCTTCGACATACCCGGCAAGGGCCGTGTCGGCCTGGCCATCTGCTACGACGGCTCCTTCCCCGAGACCGTGCGCCAGCGGGTCGTTCCGCGTCCCGGAACGGGCGCGGGACCAGGACTGACGAGAGGCGCCTGGCGGAAAAAATCCCAGGCCAGGCGCCTCTCTTTCACATCGGCCGCCGTCTATCGTGCCGAGTAGCCGAAGGCCACGTCGTTGGCCGGGAGGCCACCGGAGCCGGGCTTGTACGTGGTGGTGGCAGCGACCGTGCCGCCCTGCGTCACGTTGGACATCGGCAGCGCGTAGAGCGCGCCCGTGGCCAGGGGCCCGAAGGGCATGCCCACGTACAGCTTGGTCGCCGTGAAGTGGATGCTCTTGCCCAGGGACTGGTTGGCGCCGGGGGGACCGGGGATGCCGTCGCCGTCGCCGGCCTCGATCCAACGGTCGTTCGGACCGGCCGAGCCGGCCAGCGAGAACGTGTGGACCGCGCCCGCGTTGGCGACGGTGCCGATGTCCTCGCCGGGCGTTCCCACGGCGAGCCGCATGGACGCCACGGTGCTCACCGAACCGGGGGCGGTGTTGACGGCGGTGAGGTACTCGCCCATGCGGTCACCGGTCTCGGAGGTGCCGGACACATCATCCTCCGCGGTGCCCTGCTTGAGCTCCCGCAGGTAGCTCCAGGTGCCGTCGGGCTTGATGCGGATCTGCACCACACGGCCCGCGTTGGCACGGTCCTCCGTGCCGACCGTCACGCTCTCACCGGGCGCACCGATCGCCAGGATCGACTCCGTGGCGGCTGCGGCGCCGGTGGCCCGGAACGGGGCCATGGCCACCGCGTACCCGAACTGGTCGCCCGCCTCGGAACCGCCGGAGATGGCCGCGTTGTCCTGGTCGAGCCAGCTCAGTGGCAGAGGGTGGCCGGCGGAGTCGAAACGGTTGGCGTCGAAGATCATGACGGCGCCGGCCTTCGCCGTGCTGCCGAGGGCCTCGTTGGGGGCGCCGATGGCGATGTAGTTCTGGTCGGCGGCCACGGACCAGCCGAAGAGGTCGCCCGCCTCGGGGTCACCGGACACACCGGCCGTCGACTGGCTCAACGCCAGGCTGGTCGTGCCGTACACGTAGAACGCGGAACCCGCCTGCGTGACGCTGCCGATGGCTTCACCGGGCAGGCTGATGACCAGGTACGGCCGGCCGGCGTCGTTCACCGCGGCCGCGATCCTGTGGCCCATCCGGTCGCCCGCCTCGGACGCCGAGCCCGCGATCGCACCCGTGCCGGTGCCCTGTTCGAGGTGCGTGGCCTTCAGGGTGCCGGTGCCCAGGCCCCCGGCCGCGCCGTACAGGATGTCGACGAAGCCGGCGTCGGTGGCGGTGCCGACGGTCTCGCTCGGGGTTCCCGCGACGAGGTCGGTGAAGCCGTCCTTGTTCCAGTCGATGGTGGCCAGGGTCTCGCCGAAGTAGTCGTCCGCCTCGGAGCCGCCCGGCACCCAGTCCAGGTCCTGGCTGATCTCCGCGGTGCCCTTGCCGCCGCCGTACACGATGCGGATCAGGCCGGCCTTCGCGTCCGCGCCGACGGTGGCCTGGGGGTCGGAGACCGCGATGTCCTCCGCGCCGTCACCGTTGAAGTCGGTCATCCCGGCCGGCTTCGGGGTGGTGCCCCCGCCGCTGACAGCGGCACCGAGGTCGATCCGCGGGGTGGTGGCACCGGTGTAGACGATGTTCCGGCCGCTGCTCTTCAGCAGGGCCGTCAGGTCGGCGATGCTCTTGGTGGGGAAGGCCTGCTTGAGCACCGCGTAGGCGCCGGCCACGTGGGGCGCGGCCATGGAGGTGCCGTTCTTGGAGGCGTAGGCGCCGCCGGGCACGGAGGAGACGATGCTCGTGCCGGGGGCGAACAGGTCGAGCAGCGGGCCCCGGTTGGTGAAGGCGGACAGCTCGTCGTCGTCGGTGGTCGAGCCGACCGTGACGGCGGAGGAGATGCAGCCGGGCATGCTCACCGCGTCGGTGTGCCCGTTGTTGCCGGCCGCGATCACGGTGGCCACGCCGGCGCTCAGCAGGCTGTCCACGATCGGCTTGCGCAGATCGGTGTCGCAGGCGGTGGTGTAACGGCCGTTGCCGAGGCTGAGGTTGGCCGAGACGATCGGCGTACCGGCCTGCTTGAGCTTCAGCACGTGCTCGAGGCCCTTGAGCTGTGCGCTCTGGTAGCTGCCCACGCAGGGGGCGATGCCGCCGCAGAACTCCTCGGTGGTGAACTCGCTGAAGACCTGGATGGCGACGATGTTGGCGCCGGGCGCCACACCGTGCTTGGGAGCGCCCGTGATGCCGGCGCCGTTGCCCGCGGCGATACCGGCCACGTGGGTGCCGTGGTCGCAGGCGGCCATGGTCGCGCAGGGGCCGGCCGCGGTGTCGGCGGAACCGGTGCCCTCCTGCGTGTCGGCGCCGTTCGGGCACAGGCTGACGACGCCGCTCTCGGCATCGCTCGGCGAGAAGCACGCCTCGGCCACGACCCGGTTCTTCAGGAACGGGTGGCTGACCTCGACGCCGGTGTCCAGGACGGCGACCGCCTGGCCCGCTCCGGTCTTGCCCGCGGCGAAGGCGTCGTCACCGCCGATGAGCGGGATGCTCTGGTCGAGGGTCGGCGGTTCGACCTTGTCCTCGGTGACGCTGACCACGCCCGGCTTGGCAGCGAGTTGGTCGAGGCCGGTCCGGTCCACCTTGAGGGTGACCACCGGCACGGTCTCGAATGCCTGCTTCGTCTCGCCGGCGGTCGCCGCGTCGGCGACGTCCGCGAGGGTCTCCGTGACGACGTTGACGCGGACCTTGCCGCCGCCCGCGGTCTGGTCGTAGAGCGGAGGGTCGACCGGGTCGGCCGCGGCTTCGGCCACTGTCGCGGTGCTCAGCGGTGTGACGGCGTGGGCCGGTATCGCGGCGCCGAGGGTCGCGGCCGTCATCGCGGTGACGACCGTCGCCCAGATCGTTCTCTTCATATTGCCTCGGTGAGCAGGGGGCGCGTCATGGCCAGGCCCGTGGGGAAGCAGGCATGGCGCAGCCCGGGGAGATGTGGGGTGGCGATGTGGTGAAAGACCTCGGCGGAACGGGCCGGGCGGCGAGAGGTGTCCGCCACCCGGCCCGTTCACGCCCGAGGGGCGTGCTCCGTCAGGAGGTCGTGCCGTACGTCGTCAGAAGGTGCGCTGACCTGTGATCAGGTCTTGTTGGCACCGTTCTTCGGGTTGCCCTTCCAGGCCACGGCCTTGAGGTAGACGTACGCGTAGGAGTTGCACTTCCAGCGGACCAGGATGTTGTACGCCTTGCAGCTGTGCGTCTTCATCGTGCTGTAGAAGGCGTTGTCGACGTTCGACTTCTTGCTGCGGTCCAGGTAGTACTTGTAGCCCTTGTACGTGTTGCCGATCAGGCCGTAGCCGTAGTCGTGGGTGTCGCACGCGGCCCGGAAGTTGAAGCCGCCCGGGCGGCTGATGTTCGGGCCGGGGGTGCTGCATCCGTCGTAGATGATGCCCGCCACGCGGAAGCCGGTCGGCGTGTACCGGAAGTACGGCCAGTGCCAGCCGTAGTGCGCGGCCCACGCGACGCAGCCGCGGTTGAGGTACCACATCCACTCGGTGGCGCGGTTGCAGTAACGCGGGTAGGCCTGCGGGTCGTTGATCTCACCGGTGGTGAAGTCCCCGGCCGGAGGCGCGGTCGCGGTTCCGTCGCCGGCCGGGCCCTGCAGGGGCTCGGTGGAGGACGGCAGGTCGGTGCCGACGGGCGCGGCGTTCGGGACGGCGGACTCGGCCGGGAACGTCAGGTCCCACTCGCCGTTGGTCGGCGAGGCCACGTCGGTGACACGACCCGTGGAGTCGTAGGCGTACGACGAGACCGGGTCGGTGCCCTCGACCGGGTTGGTCACGTTGCGCAGCAGGCCCAAGGCGTCGTAGGAGTAGCGCGCCAGCGTCTGCGTGGTGGCACCCGACGTGAGGGTGATCTCCTTGGCGCGGCCCGTGTACTCGCCGAGCGTCGTGCCGGTGGCCGTCGTGGCGGTCGAGTACTTGACCGTCAGCGACTGCGCCGGAGCGTCGACGGTGGCGGGCTCGCTGACCGTGGCGACCCGGCCCTTGGTGTCGTAGGAGACCGTGTCGGTGGCGCCGTCGGCCAGGTTGCCCAGGCTGGTCACACGCCACTTGTCGGTGCCCGGAGCGACCTGCTTCCAGTTGTAGGTGGCCGTGAGGTTGGCGACCCCGATGGCCGCGCCGGCGTCCTCGTCGCCGGTCACGTCGGTGTCCGGGGTGCCGGTGGCCGGGGCGAGGGTCTCGACCGCGGTGGTCACCAGCGTGCCGGTCGCCTCGTTGTACGTGGTGGTCTCGGTGATCTTGTCGCCGGTGGCGGTCTCGTACTTCTTGACGCCGCCGCCGCTCGGGTAGTCGACGCTGCTCTTCAGGGCGTACGAGACGGAGACCTTCGCGTCGAGGTCGGTGACCACGACGGAGTCGGCCTTCTGCTCCAGCTTGCGGTTGAGCTGGCCCCCCAGGAACCCGGCTTCCCAGCCGGGGCCGAAGACGCCCTGGTCCGGACGGGTCGCGGGCGCCGACTCCGGCCTGGCGACTCCGTCCGCGCCTTCCGTCACCGTGTGGGTACGGCCCATGAGGCCCTCGGCCACATCGGTCTCGGACAGCTCGAAGGACTTCTCCGCGGTGGAGTACAGGCCGGGACCGACCTGCTGGATCTCCCCGTCGGCCAGCGGCGGATCGACGGTGGCGGCCGCGGCCTGCGGCTGCTGGATGACGGCTGCTCCGGCGGTCTGCTGCGGGAGCAGCAGCGCCACGGAGAGCGCGGCCATGACAGGCAGGGCTGTCTTGCGCACGAGTTCCCCCCTCGTGTCGTAGGTGTGTTGCTTGATCGCTGCGGACCGTAGACCCGGCGCGATCACGACCACAAGTGGCTTGTAACGACGGATAGTTGATTACTCATCCTTGCAGCAGTGAAGATCCCCGGCCGTCGCCCGAGGTTGAGTACGCGTACTCATGTGGTGCGTGCGGCCCGGCCCCAAGACTGGGTACATGAAGCGAACCCGAGCCCGGATCAGGGCAGTTGACCCCGTAATGCGCCGCCGTCGGCACGCTCTGGCGCTGACGGCTCTCGCCGCCCTGACCCTGGCCGCCTGTGGTTCCGAGCAGCCGGATCGCCCGGGAGGGCGGGCCGAGTCCGTCGATGCCGTCTCGGCCACGAAGGACGCGGCCTTCATCAAGATGCTGGACGAGGTGGCGCGGGAGTGCCCCCCGCCTGGCACGAAGAGGGAGACGCAGCCCACCCCGGAGGGCGAGCCGCCGACCGCTCCGGTGGAGCCGCCGCCCGGCGCCACGGTGAAGTCGCCGCCGGTCGGCGCGGTCGAGCCCGTCGCCCCCACGGCGGGCCCGGAGGCGGAACTGGACGCCCGCGACTGGTGCGCCGGCGTCCAGCACGAACAGCGCGTGGCCGAGGCGCTCCAGCAACTCAAGCAGCCCGATCCCGCCCAGGTCAGGAAGGTGCTGAACGGCCTCGGCTACATCGACGAGCGCATCCACGGCCTGAAGCGGTCCGGCGCGGTCACGAAGTTCGTCGTCGACCTCCGCGACAAGGGGGGACGCCTGTGCCTGGACGGCACGGCCAACGGCGAACTGACGGAGGTCGACGCTTGCGTCGCACCTGCGGATGGAGCGTTCGATATTGCAAATATCCACCGCCGGGCGTGAGTTCATTGTGAAGTAGGTCACACGTGGAGTCTCATTTTGGGTGACGTACCAGTAACGTCACGTTACCCATGAATGGGAGATAGTGTCCTAAATCGGTGCTGTAGCGGCGAGTTAGGGAGTGCCGGGCCATTGGGGGTGCTTGTCCGAAGGGCTTGCAATCGGAATTGCGTCAGCAATCATCCATGCTTGCGGATGGCTGGATTCCGCCCCGGCTCGACTCTGCCGCGCCTCACCGTCCGCGGCGACGGCGAGAAGGGCGTACCCCGGCTTGGAGACGATCCATCGATGCGCCTCGGCGGCCCCCAGGACCATCGCCGCCGTCGCGTAGACATCGGCCCACAGCAGTTCCGGGCCCGTCACGGTCGCCGCCAGCAGTCCGGTGGCCGGGGCCGGGGTGCGCGGGTCGACGATGTGCGCGCCACGCTCGGCCGTCCCCGAGGTGGCGACCGCGTGGTCCCGTCCGGCCACCACCGCGAGCAGCCGCCCCGGCCGCCGGGGATCGGCGATCCCGGTGCGCCAGACACCCGCCGGTCCCGGCGCGCCGCCGACCCGCACGTCCCCGCCCGCGTTCACGCACACGTCGGTGGCGCCCGCCTCCCGCAGCACCCGCCACGCCCGCTCGGCGGCCCAGCCCTTCACCAGGCCGCACGGATCCGGCCGGCCGTCCGCCCAGGCGTCGAAGGCGCCCCGGGTACGGCTGTGCGCCCGTTCGCACAGCTCCAGTACCCGGCGGACCTCCGACGGGGCGTCAGCCCGGCCCGGCTCACCACGCCGCAGCCGGCTGACGGCGCTGTCCGGCAGGAACGGGGAGTACACCCGGTCGGCCTCGTGCAGCAGCGCCACCGCATCCGCCAGTGCGGCCCGCAGCACGGGCGTCGGCCGGTGACGCAGAACGAACGAGACCACGGTGCCCATCACCGGTTCGGCGTGCCGCCATGGAAGCCCACCCGCCCCGGCCCGGTCACCCATGGGCCCGGTCCAGCGCGCCCTGCAGGGACCGGACGTAGCCCTCGCTGGTGTAAGTGGCCCCCGACACCGTGTCGATCTGCGCGCTCTGCGCGGTCAGCGTCTCGCTGGTGAGCACCGGCACCGCATAGCCGGCGATCTCCCGGTCGCGTTCGTTCTCCGAAGGGGTCCTCACCACCACGACCCCGGTCAGCCGCCCGCCGCCGACCGTGACGCGCACCTGCACCGGCCCGTACCGGGTGTCGACGGAGTCCCCGGTGTACGTGCCGGAGACCAGGCCCCCGGAGCCCGTACCGGAGGATCCGGGTCCGGTCGGAGCGGCGGAGACCGGAGGGACGGCCGGATGGTGCGGTTTCAGGGCGAGCAGCGAGCAGATCCCGGCCGCGGTCACGGCGACGGAAAGCAGCTGACGGCGCATCGCCCAGGACAGCGCCCCGTTCAACATCATCCTGGAGGCACGGCCACGACCACCCTCGCCACCTCCGACATCGAGCGCATCACCGCTCTCGACGCCACCGGCCAGGCCGAACTGGTCCGCAGGGGCCGACTGAGCGCCGAGGAACTCGTCACCGCCGCGATCACCCGCGTCGAACGCCTCAACCCCCGCCTCAACGCCGTGATCACGCCCACCTTCGACCGCGCCCTCGACCAGGTCCGCGCAGGGCTCCCCGACGGACCCTTCACCGGCGTCCCGTACCTGCTCAAGGACCTCGCCACCGAACAGGCCGGCGTGCGCTTCACCGAAGGCTCGGCCTTCCTCCGGGACAACGTCTCGCACCACGACCAGGAACTCGTCCGGCGGCTGCGCGCCGCCGGGCTCGTCCTGCTCGGCAAGACGAACACCCCCGAGTTCGGCATGGCCCCCACCTGCGAACCACTCCTGCACGGCCCCACCCGCAACCCCTGGGATCCGACCCGCACGACCGGGGGCTCCTCGGGCGGCTCGGCGGCGGCGGTCGCCGCTCGCATGGTCCCCGCCGCGCACGCCAACGACGCGGGCGGATCGATCCGCTTCCCCGCCTCCTGCTGCGGCCTGTTCGGCCTCAAGCCCACCCGCGCCCGCGTCCCGCTCGGCCCGGCCTACGGCGACGCCTTTGGCGGCTGGGCCGCCGAACACGCCGTCACCCGCACCGTTCGGGACTCGGCCGCTCTCCTGGACGCCGTCGCGGGCCCGGAACCCGGAGACCCGTACCCCGCCCCGCCGGCGCCCGGTCCCTTCCGCCTGGAGACGGAACGGGATCCGGGACGCCTGCGGATCGCCTACAGCCTCCGCACCAGCGGCGGCCACCCCGTCCACCCCGATTGCTCGGCCGCGCTGCGGGACGCCGTCCAGCTGTGCGCGGACCTCGGCCACGACCTCGTCGAACAGGGCCTGGCGGGCCTCACCGACGAGGTGGGCGAGGCCATCGGCACCGTGTTCGGCGCCGCGATGGCATGGATCGTCGGCTACTGGATCCACGAACTGGGCCGTGAGCCGGCGCCGCAGGAGCTGGAGCCGTACACCCGCGCCTCCTGGGAGCACGGCCGGCGCGTCACCGGAGGCGACTACCTGCTGGCCGTCACCACCCTGCAGTCGTTCGCCCGCACCGTCGCCGGATTCCTCACCCGGTACGACGCCTGTCTCACCCCGACCCTCGCCCAACCACCGCTTCCTCTGGGCGAGATGACCTCCACCGAGGAAGACCCCTGGCGCACCGCGCGCAACAGCGCACCCTTCATCGCCTTCCCCGCCGTCGTCGCCAACCTCACCGGCGCCCCGGCCATGTCCGTCCCTCTCCACCGGTCACCGGCAGGGCTGCCCATCGGCGTCCACTTCCTCGGCCGCTACGGCGACGAGTCCACACTGTTCCGGCTGGCCGGCCAGCTCGAACGCGCCCGCCCCTGGTCCCGGCAGACGCCGGACATCCACTGACCCTGCCTGCGGTCACCCTCCGTCGCCGGCGCCGCCCCACAACGCACCGCCCTGGACCTGGGCCGTAAGGGCGTTCCCGACCGGAACGCCCGCGGCACCTCCGCGTACATCGATCCGGTATCGCGGAGGCACGGTCACCTCGTGGCCCGGTGTCACCCGGAGGAGGAAATAAGGTTCACTGTATAGTTCGCCTCGAACGTGCGCTCATCGTCTTCATATTGGGCCCTATACGACCACGGGAAATCAAAGAATCCTTCGAGGTCGATAAAGAATATCTTCTTTCGGCCGGCGAAGTAGTAGGTTTCGTTGGACCCGCCGATGGTCACCATGTGCTGCTGAAGGCTGCTGTAAATCATGAGCATCTGGTTGAGTCCACCGACCTCCTCTGCATCGAAGTGCGAAATGGTGAGGCGCTGCGTGGAATTATATGTGAGGCTCTTTCCGGGCTTGATGGACAGCACCCCACTCTCATGTATCGGCTTTCCTGCCTCTGTGTAGTAGAGGAACCCGGATTGGAATATCTGCTCTTCGTCCTTGACGCGAACCGACTGAGCGGATATGCCCCCGTACGGGGACACCGAACGTGTTCCCGTGTTGGTGATGCTTGCCAGCGTGACATCGATGGTCTTCTCGGCCATGACGTTTTCTCCCCGTGCTTTCCGGATCGGTTGGCCTCGAAACCCGCTCCTCGTCACCAGGCGTGGCGCACCCCCGATGCGCCCGTACGCAGGGCAGCGGCGGCAGTCGGATGTGAGCGGGCATCGACGCCCGTGGGGCGAACTGGTTCGCGATCCGAAGGGGGCCCTGTGTTCGCCGTACTCCCATGCAAGCCCCGGATCCGAGCCCTCGCAACTCGTGAAAGCAACCTGTAGGCGGCACTGCAGTGTTCTTCCGCACTGCTGGTGGACCAGCGCGTCCTGACGGTCCGTCACTTCTCGGTGGTGCTCGACCTGATGCGTCTGTCGTTCATGGCGCTCAGGGGTGCGTTCATCCTGCTGGCGATCTGCTTGCGGGAGGCGCGCGGCCTCCACGGACACCTCTCGAACGGACCCGTCTAGGATGACGACCGCGCGTCGACGGCGCATGCGTCCGGGTAGTTGTGCTACGGGGGAGATCTTCGGTGTTCGGAATCATCAGGCCGTGCCGTCATCGGCTGGGCGAGGGCTTGCGTACCGAGTGGATGGCGCACCTGTGTGGGCTGTGCCTGGCGCTGCGCGGCGAGTACGGACAGGCCGCGAGGGTGGCCACCAACTACGACGGCCTGATCGTCTCGGTACTGACCGAAGCGCAGTCGGAGCGAACCGGCGACTGGCGGCGAGGGGCCGGTCCCTGCCCGTTGCGCGGGATGCGGTCGGCGGACGTGGCGCAGGGCGAGGGCGCGCGGCTGGCGGCGACGGTGTCGCTGGTGCTCGCCGCTGCGAAGATACGCGACCATGTGGCCGACCGGGACGGCCTGTTGGGACGCCGCCCGGTGGCGCTGGCGGCACGCCGGATCGCCGACGGCTGGGACCGTGCGGGTGCCGCAGGCGGCGAACGGCTCGGCTTCGACACCTCGGTGCTGCTCACGGCGGTCGAGCGCCAGCCGCAGATCGAGCGCTCGACAGGCCGGGGCGACTCGCTGCTGACGGTCACGGAGCCCACGGAAGCGGCAACCGCCGCGGCCTTCGCGTACACCGCCGTACTCACGGACCGCCCGGAGAACGCGGCACCGCTGGCGGAAGCCGGTCGTCTGTTCGGCCGACTGGCGCATCTGCTGGACGCGGTGGAGGACCTGGACGCGGATGAGGCGTCGGGCGCGTGGAACCCGATCGCCGTGACCGGTGCGGACCGCGCCGAGGTGCGCAGGCTCTGCGACGACGCCGTCCACGGAATCCGGCTTTCCCTGTCCGACGCCGTGTTCGTCGACGGGCGGCTGGTACGGGCGCTTCTGGGCGGCGAGTTGGAGCGCGCTGTCGACCGGGTCTTCGACCCCCGGCATCGCCACCATCGTCACAGCCGCCGGTCACGGGACGTGCGAACGCTTCCGTGGCCGGGTCGCCGTACGGCGACGGCGGAGCCCCCGGAGACCGCCTCGGGCACGGCTTGCGGCGTCGGCGTGCTCGCGGGTGCGGCCCTGGAGGGTGCGCCGACGGCATCGGGCCGGCCGCCGGAGGGGGAGTGCCGACGGTGTCGCGAGCGGCAGCGTCGGCTGTGTGGCGATTGCAGGCTGTGCTACAACTGCTGCCGCTGCGACGACGACGCGGACTCGGGTGACGGAGAGCCCTGGCAGTTCGGCGACGGCAACCGCGACGGCGGTTCGAGCCGGGATTCTTCCGGCAGGGGCGGTTCCGGCAGGGACGGTTCCCAGGGTGACGGCTGGTTCAGCGGGCATGGCGGCGGTCACTCGGGAGGCTCCTTCGGCGGTTCGGGCGGAGGCCACGGATCCGGTGGCTCCGGCGGGGGCTCGGGTGACGGCTGTGGCACGGGTTGCTGCAACCCGTGCAAGTGCTGCTGCGACTGCTGCGACTGAGCGACGGATGAACCGTGCGGGGCCCCGCGGGGACCGGGCGCGTCGGCAACGGCGCGTCCGGATGGTTGCGCACATGCCGTAGGCGTCTGACCGGAGGGCTCGTCCCCTTCGGCGGATGATCAGGCACGGCAACGGGTGGCTCCCGGACCGGCGTGCTCGAAGGGAGCAGGACGGGGCGTCCCTCGCCCGGCCCTGCCGTGGCCTGTACGGCGCACCGAGCTCTTCCTCTCGGGTGATTCCAGTGGCGCGCGGCCCGCGATCACGGGTGTCTGGACGACGGAAGCGCACGCGGAAAGCGGGAGAGCATGAAGCGGAGACTCAAGCGCCTCGCGACGCCCTGGGCCGCCGGGGCGGCGGGAGTGGTGTTCGCGGTCCTGACGGCCACGGCGATCGTCCTGGTACGAACCGCCCTGCCGAGCGGCGCCGACGGGACCGGAGCGACCTTGGAGCCGGGGCAGCGGAGCGCTGTGCGGACGGCGCTGGAGCTGATCCCGTTCGCCGGGATCGCCTTCCTGTGGTTCATGGGTGCCCTGCGCGAGCAGGGAGGCGAACGCGAGGAGAGGTTCGTCTCCACGGTGTTCCTCGGCAGCGGTCTGATCTTCGTCGCCACGCTGTTCGGCGCCGCCGCGGCGGCCTGGAGCGTGCTCGACGCGGGCGGACAGGGCGCTTCCTTCGGCCGCGACGTCGCGTACGCCCTGCTGACCACCTACGCCATGCGGATGGCGGCGGTGTTCGTCCTCACGACCTCGACCATCGGCCGCCGGCTCGGCGTCCTCCCGCGCCCACTCGTCGCCATCGGCCATCTGGCCGGCCTGACGCTCCTCGTGGTGGGGGCGAGCGTGCCCTGGTCGGAGCTGATCTTCCCCGCCTGGGTGGTGGTTCTCAGCCTGAACATTCTGTGGGGCCGTCATTCCGCCCCGCCACGGCCCGTCGCCTCGACCTGATCGGGCCTCATCCCTCACTCGATCGGTCCGCTCCCCATGGCTGTGGCCCTCCCTGCCGACGAAAGTGGGCGCAGGGGGCCGCCCAGGCCATTGGAGAGGACCGAGCACGTGGTGAGCATCGCCGTCGATCTGAACCGCTGCCAGGGGTACGCGCAGTGCGCGTTCCTCGCTCCCGAGATCTTCACCATGCACGGCGACGAGGCGCTCCTGTACAACCCGGATGCCGACGACGCGCTGCGCGAGAAGCTCGCTCAGGCCGCCGCGGCCTGCCCCGTGCAGGCCATCCTCGTCGATGCCGTGGACGAGCCGACGGAGGTCGTGTCCGATGCTCGGTGACGGAGCCTTGGAACAGCTCAAACGCGAGGGCCGCATCGTCGTCGTCGGCGCCTCGCTGGCAGGCCTGAGGGCCGCCGAGACCCTGCGCGCCAAGGGCTTCGTGGGATCCCTGACCATGATCGGCGACGAGCCCTGCGAACCGTACGACCGGCCCCCGCTGTCCAAGGGGGTGCTGCTGGGCAGGGCGCGCGCCGACCGCACCGCGCTGCCCCGGCTCCGGTCCGTCGACGCCACCTGGCGGCTCGGCGTTCCCGCCACCGGCCTGGACATGGCCGCGAGGAGGGTGCGGCTGGCCGACGGCGACGAGGTGCCGTACGACCGGCTGCTGATCGCCACCGGGGTCCGTGCGCGACCGTGGCCGCGCGAGGAGGAGGCGGAACTCGACGGCGTCTTCGTGCTGCGGACCCGCGAAGAGGGCTCCGCGCTCGCGCGCCGGCTCGACGAGGGACCCAAGCGGGTCCTCGTCATCGGGGGAGGGTTCGCCGGCTCGGAGGTCGCCTCCGCCTGCCGGGAACGCGGCCTCCCCGTCACCGTCGCCGAACGAGGCGCCGCGCCCCTGGTCGGCGCACTCGGCGGGGTGGTCGCCGCGGTGGCCGCAGACCTCCAGCGCGAGCACGGCGTGGACCTGCGGTGCGGCGTCATGGTGACCGCTCTGGAGGGCGACGCCTCGGGACGGGTGCGCGCCGCGCATCTGTCCGACGGCTCCACCGTGGAGACCGACGTGGTGGTCGTCTCGCTCGGCGCCCTCCGCAACACCGAATGGCTGTCCGGTTCCGGGCTCGGGGCCGGGCCCCGCGGCATCGCCTGCGACGCCGGCTGCCGTGCCTTCGACATCCGCGGGATCGTCACCGACGACATCTACGCGGCGGGCGACGTCGCCCGCTGCCCCCATCCCCTGTTCGGATACCAGTTCCTGTCGCTGGAGCACTGGGGCAATGCCGTCGCCCAGGCCGGGATCGCGGCGCACAACATGCTCAGCGAGAGCATCGACCGACTGCCGCACATGGACGTGCCGGCCTTCTGGTCCTCCCAGTTCGGCGTCAACATCAAGTCGGTCGGAGTGCCGTCGATGGCGACGGAGATCCTGATCTCGCAGGGCTCACTGGACAGCCGCCGCTTCGTCGGCGTCTACGGATACCAGGGGCGTGTCATCGGCGCCGTCTCCTTCGACCACGGCCGGTGGCTGCCGTTCTACCAGGAACTCATCGAGAAGACCGCGCCGTTCCCCCCGCAGTTCGCGACGGTCGACCGGCACCCGGACGGACTGCGCCCGGTGGACGCGGACTTCCCCGACCCGTCGGTCCCCAGCCACGGTCCCACCGTGACCCTCAGCGGATACTCACCGGCCGACCGCCGGATCACGTTCACCCCCGCGCACTGACCCGCACGGCCACAAGGACCTGCCATGACGCAAACCCTGCTGCACCAGATCCTGGACTACGCCAACCGGGCCGACCCGTACCCGATCTACGAAGAGCTGCGGAGGACACCGGTCCACCACGATACCGACGGGCCGTACGTGATCAGCACCTACTACGAGATCCGCAGCCTTCTGCACGATCCCCGGCTCAGTTCCGACGCCCGCAACCTGGCGTCCGGCGGCGCCGACCCGCTGGCCGAGTCGGCCTCCGAGGAGAGCGCCCTGCCGCCGAGCTTCCTCCGGCTCGACCCGCCGGAGCACGACCGGCTGCGGCGCATGACGAACCGGCACTTCGGCCCGCCGCACTCCCCCCACCGGGTCGACGCCATGCGCCCGGAGCTGCACGACATCGTCGGCGGCCTCATCGACGGCCTCGGCGACCCGGGCCGGATCGACCTGGTGGAGGAGTTCTCCTACCCGTTCCCGGTGACGGTGATCTGCAGACTGCTCGGCATTCCGCGCGAGGACGAGGCACGCTTCCACACCTGGGCGGACACCCTCGCCGCCAGCCTGGACCCCGACCCGGACGCCGATCCCGCCGAGCGGGGCAAGGGCACGGTCGAGGCCCGGATGCAGTTGGGCATGTACCTCGCCGGTCTGATCGAGGAGCGCCGCAAGAACCCCGGGGACGACATGCTGTCCCAGCTGGCGACGGCCGAGGGCCAGGACGGTCCGATGACCACGATGGAACTGCTCAGCACCGCGGCCCTGCTCCTGATCGCAGGGCATGAGACCACGGTCAACCTCATCACCAACGGAATGCTGACCCTGCTGCGCAATCCCGACGTCCTCCAGCGCCTGCGGGCCGAGCCGCGCCTCGCCGTGCCCATCGTCGAGGAACTCCTGCGCTTCGAGCCGCCGGTGCAGCTGCTGCCGGGGCGCACCGCTCTCGCCGACATCGAGGTCCGCGGCGTCACGATCCCCAAGGGTTCCACCCTCTGGCTGGTCCTGGCGTCCGGCAACCGCGACCCCCAGCGCTTCGAGAACCCCGACCGCTTCGACCCGGACCGCCCGGACGTCCAGCACCTCGGCCTGGGCAGCGGCATCCACAGCTGCTTCGGCGCACCGCTCGCCCGACTGGAGGCCCAACTCGCCCTGTCGGAGCTGGCCCGGAGACTGGAGAAACCACGCCTGCTGGAGGACCCGCCCCCGTACCGCCAGAACGCCGTACTGCGCGGGCCGCGCCATCTGCGGATCGCGTGCGACGGCATCCGGCCCTAGTACACCCCGCGTGCCCGCACCATCCACCCCAGGCCCCCCGGGGGCCGGCCCGCGCAGCCGAAGGGCGCCGCTCGACCTCGATGCGGCGCCTCCTCAGGCCGGGTAGGTGATCGAGCCCAGCGGCGGGCAGGGGACGAGCGTGGTGCCGGCGCCGGGGCGTTCGACGAAAGCCCGGGATTCGGCGGCCCGCAGGCGCCGAGAGTCCAGCTCGTCGGCGTGCCAGGCGTCACGCTGGGCATGGGGGTAGTCCCACGTGTCGTCGATGAGACTGAGGCTGGTGTTGCCGGAGCTACGCTGGAACTCCGCCTTGATGACGGCCTGTTGGAGTGCGGTCTGTGTCGCGGCGAGATCGATGCGGGTGATCAGTATGCCGGGGGTGTTCGGTTCGCGGGTCGGCATGGGGGCCTGAGGGAGCAGCGACACCCCCGTGTCGAGGCGGCCGATGTTGTCGACGCTCACTTGCTGGGCCTCCCTCGACATGATCTGCATCTCCTGGTGGAGCCAGAGGAATTCGTCGAGGTCGGCCGCGGTGATGCGCATCCGCTGGTACAGGGCTCGGAAGCGGGGATCGCCGTGCAGCGGACGTATGGGGGCGGCGTGGAGCGTCACGCAGTCGTTGTAGCCGGCCGTCACCGCGGCGTCGAGGTGGAAGACGGCCTGGTCCCTCTGTCCGTGTACGCAGGCCATGACGCCGAGGCTCACCTGGCCGGCGGCGACGAGCCACGTGCCGTCGGGGCCGAGCGCCGTGGCGCGCGCGATGAGGTCGTGGAAGCCCGCGGTGCCCACCCCGGTGGGGCCATGGGTCAGGAGCGCCACCAGCTGTTCGTGAAAACGGACGGCCAGTGAGTTGACGGTGTCGACCATGGATCTCCTCGGACCTCGGTGGTGAAGAGCGGAGGGGCGCCGGGTCGCCGGCAACCCCCGTGAACATGACGGGGGGACGGGGTGAGCGGTTCCTGTGAGTGCCGGGCTCAGTAGGCAGTGCTTCGGCCGACGCGTTCGGCGGCCAGGCAGGTCCGGACGATCGTGACGCGGATCGTCGGGCCGCCGATGCCGCATTTGATGGCGTAGAAGAGGACGATGTTGGTCGAGGTGACGGCCAGTGCGTACACGTAGACGTCGTGGAGGAGTCCCAGGTAGAGCGCGGTGCCGATGGTCAGTACGGCCGTGGCGTAGAAGAGCGAGGTCGGCACCCACTGGGTGAACGAGGACAGGCCGGTGATCTTGGTGTCGTCGCCGGGGACCGTGCTGAGGCCGAGCTGTCGTGAACGGACGATGACCGCGCGGACGTAGGCGAGGGTCAGCACGTTCGCGAGCAGGGTCAGGACCTGCCCGATCGCGGAGTTGATCGGCCACCAGCGGGGCTCGACCAGGGTGATCGCCAGCACGAGCAGACACGGCACGACGGCCATGATCCGCATGATCACCTCGGTCGCCAGGGCCAGCCGGGTCATCGAGCCGGCCCGCCAGCCGATGACGAGGGGCGTCAGGCCGGAGAACAGCATCTGGTAGTACTTCGGCGCGGCGATCGCGTAGGAGAGCCCGACGATCCGGGCCGGGAGGTTGGCCCGCAGGTCCGGCACCTCGTAGCCCTCGCGCCGCCACGTGTCGATGATCGGGAGGCCCTCGGGGGTGTGACTGGCGTGCTGCACCAGCTCCACGAGCTTGTTCCCCCAGTCCAGGTCCAGGTCTCGCAGGAACCAGGTGACGACGACGGTGTTCGTCACCGCCCAGATCAGCGCCGAGAGGAGGGACCAGGCGAGGAGCCAGTCCGTGAACTGCCCGCGGTCGGACTCCGGACGCTCGTCGAGCTGTCTCCGCATCCGCCACAGCCGCCACTCGCGGCCCGGGTCGCCGGCCAGCGGCCGCATCAGCTCGCGCAGGGCCCGCCACCCGGTCTCGACCCGCAGGTCGGACTCGCCCTGCTCGGCGGCCTGCACCATGTCGAGCTCCGCCAGGAAGCCGTCCTTCAGTCGCGCGTACGAGAGCTCGGGCCCGGATCCGGCGGAGAAGATGAGCAGCCGCCGGCCCGGGTCGGCGTCGACCAGGTCCTCGACGAACCGCGCGAGCAGCGCGGCGCGCATGTAGAAGATGTCGGGTACGACGCCGTCGGCGCTCGCCCGTCCGGTGCCGAAGAGGATCAGCAGCTGCCCGAGCGAGTAGAGGTCGGCCCGGGCTATCTCGGTCTCGCCGGCCTTCACCTCCGGAGCGGTGTAGGCGGCTTCGGCCCCTGCCGTCCCGGTGACGGTGTGGGTGTACAGGTAGTTCCGGCCGAGGTCGATGAGCTTGAAGGCGTCGTCGGCCGCGGACACGATGATGTTGGAGGGTGCGAGGTCCGCGTGCACGCTCTTGAGCCGGCCGTGGACCGGGTCGTCGCGCGCGACGCGCTGGAGGTCCTCCAGGGCCTCGAAGAGCAGCAGCGCCTTCTCCCGGAGCCGGTCCAGGCGAAGGGAGGAGGCCTGGCCCGCGCCGGCCGCCTCCGGCCCCCACTCCTCGCGGACGAGCTCGGCGAGCGTCCTGCCCTCGATGAAGTCCATGAGGATCCAGCTGTCCCAGCTGGCCCAGACCCGCACCAGGTGCCGTGACCCGGTGCTCGACGTGCCGTACGTCTCCGCGTAGCTGCGGGTGGCCTGCGCGAGGGTCCCGATCCGGGTGAACGGGTACAGGATCAGTTTGAGGGCGAACTCCGGGCGGGTCCCGTGCACGGCGTCCGCCGTGGCACCGCGAAGGATCATCGAGGTGCTGCCGTGCCGATGGAACCCCAGCTTGCGCTGCATGGCGTCCCACTCGCGCCGGGCGGGTTCCGCGGTCTCGGCCGCCCCGCGCCCGGCGGGCCGCCGCTGCGGACTGTAGACGTCGGCGATGACCTCCGCGACCGCGACCTCGGCCACGAGCACACCGCAGACGCCGTCGCAGTCATGGGTCAGCGCCCGGCCGCTCCGGCCGGTGACGGCCCCCGGTTGTGGGAGCGAGCGCTGCGCCTCGGACTCGGCGAGGCCGAGCAGGGTCAGCAGGAACAGGCTGACGAACCCGAACAGCTCGTCCGGGCCCGCCGGGCGTCCGCCGTTCGGGTCTCGGTATCCGAGGCACCAGGCTTCGAGGTGCGCGATCGTGGCCCGCCTGCCCGTGAGCCCGAAGCGGTCCTCGAACGACCGCTCGTCGAGAGGGATGTCCTGCAACAGGCGTCGCCACAGTTCGAGCCGGCGGGTCCGCTGCCGGGCGGCTTCCGGCCGGCCGTCGGTGGGCAGCTCGAGCAGGTCCTGTAACCGTGCCAGGTGCCCTTCGTCATATCCCGTCAGATCGGACAGTGCTGCGAGCAGCAGATCCAGCGTCGCGCCCCGGTGCTCCATTCGCGCTGTCAACCACCCTCAGTCTCGGCATGGCACGTATTCCGCCCTGACGCATCAGCTCGGTCGGTCTTCCCTCGGTGGCGCAGAACGCGATTCCGTAGGCCATCCGCGCGTGGTGGAGGAGCCGGCCCTGGTTCAGCTCGTGCCGCTTGAGCTCGGGCATCCACGGAAGCGGCGCCAGATCGAGGACGTACGGCCCGCCGGCCGCGGGAGCCGTTCTCATCCGGCGGAGCCAGTCCTGGTCGCGGTGCTTCTGACGGATCGCCGCGAGATAGCCGGCGCCGAGGCCGCGGCGCATCCGCTCCAGGTGCAGGAAGGTGTAGCGGTGCATCAGGTTGAGCCCGGCGCCGGCCGGTCCCATCGGCCGGGTACTGAGCGACAGGACGTGCGTACAGCCGTCCCCGACGGCGAGCCGGAAGGGCAGGGCGGTGAGGACGCCGCCGTCGACGGCGCGTCTGCCGTCGGGCGTGGCGAAGGTGCCGGGGACGGCGATGGGGAGCCAGGCGGAGGCGCGTAACGCGGCCTTGAGGTCGTGCCGGGAGGCGAACTCCCGCAGCACCACGGTCCGCAGGGCGTCGACGTCGGTGATCGGGACGGCCAGGGCGATCGGCGAGCGGAGGACGGCCTCGTAGTCCAGGGGCTTGACCCGCTCCATGATGTGGTCGAAGGAGTAGGCCAGGTTCAGGATCGGTTGCCCGCGCAGGGCCCGGGAGAAGTCGACGAACTGCCTGTTCGTCAGGTCGTCGTAGTAGATCGACAGCGGGTACCAGGTCTCGCCCGCGAGGAAGTAGGCACCGTTGATCCCTCCGGCGGAGCACCCGTAGACCACGTCGAAGGCGTTCTTGAAGCCGTAGTCCTCCAGCTGGGACAGCATCGCCGCGGAGATCACCCCGCGCATGCCGCCGCCCTCGACGGCGAGGGCGACGGTCGCACCGTCCGTGCGCTGCCCCGGTAAGCTCCCGGACTCCCGGCGGGCGCGCAGGATCTCCAGGACGGGATGCGCCGGATCCCAGTACGCGTGCGTGCTCTTGACTGCGCCGATCTGCATGGTCCCCCCGTGCGATCAGGTCCCTGATCTTCCGTCACCACACCGCACAGCCCTGTTCCCTTGCGTGCTCGCGCCAAACGCCCGGAGCGCAGGGTGTCCAGAACATCCCCCGGGTTTTCGCGGATCTTGGCGCGATCTCTTTACGACCAGGTCAACCGCGGGTAACTTCCAGCCATCGCAAAACCTTTCAGCAAGTTTCCGATTCTTCTTGCTTGTTGAGCTCCTCGAGGGAGTCCCCCATGAGACGAAGTCCCACGCGACGG
This sequence comes from Streptomyces nymphaeiformis, assembly GCF_014203895.1. Classification (GTDB taxonomy): domain Bacteria; phylum Actinomycetota; class Actinomycetes; order Streptomycetales; family Streptomycetaceae; genus Streptomyces; species Streptomyces nymphaeiformis. The sequence goes on from NZ_JACHJY010000002.1 coordinate 601,699, forward strand.
CTGCTCCGGCCGCTGGCCGCCCTCGCCGTCGCCGGCACGCTGCTGAGCCTGACACCGGCCACCGCGCCGACCGCCGAGGCCGCCGTGACGGCCGGGAACACCGCGACCGTCTTCTACTTCACGAAGACCAGGAACTGGGCGCAGTACAACCTCCACTACGCACCCGACGGCGGCGCCTGGACCGCGGTTCCGGGCGTCGCGATGGAGGCCGCCTGCACCGACTGGGTCAAGCGGACCGTCGACCTCGGCTCCGCGAGCGGTCTGCAGGCCACCTTCAACAACGGCAGCGGCACCTGGGACAACAACGGCGGCGCGAACTACGCGCTCGGCACGGGGACCGTCACCGTCAAGGACGGTGTGGTCGCCCATTCCGACCCCTGCGCGGACACCGGCACCCCCGCGCCGAACTCCGCCACCGTGTACTACTCGACCGAGGCGCTCGGCTGGTCGACCGCGAACATCCACTACGCGCCCGCCGGCGGCTCCTGGACGACCGTCCCGGGCGTCGGCATGCAGGCCGCCTGCGCCGGCTGGTGGAAGCAGACCATCGGCCTCGGCTCGGCCACGTCCCTCAAGGCCGCGTTCAACAACGGCAACGGCACCTGGGACAACAACAACGGCGCCGACTACGCCGTCCCCACCGGCACCAGCACCGTGAAGAACCGGACGGTCACGGCGAACGCCCAGGACCCCTGCGCGGCCGCACCGCCCGACACACGGGCCCCGACCGCCCCCACCGGGCTCACCGCGCGGGCCGACGGCGTGTCCGTCGTCCTGAACTGGCAGCCGTCCACCGACGACCGGGCCGTCACCGGCTACCAGGTGGTCCGCACCGGCGGCAGCGGCGGCAGTGTCGTCACCAGCGTCGGCTCGACCGTGTTCACCGACACCGGTCTGGCCGAGAACACCGCGTACACCTACACCGTGCGGGCCGTCGACGCGGCCGGAAACGTCTCCGCGGCCTCGGCGTCCGCGCAGGCCACCACCGGTGTGAAGCCGGCCGACCCGGCGCCCGGCAGTCCGCTCGGCACCGACCCGCGCAAGGACCCGATCTACTTCGTCCTCACCGCCCGCTTCCACGACGGCGACGCCACGAACAACCGGGGCGGCAGCCAGCACGTGAAGTCCGGCAACGCGGCCCAGGACGACCCCATGTTCCGCGGCGACTTCAAGGGCCTGGTCGAGAAGCTCGACTACATCAAGGCGCTGGGCTTCTCGGCCGTGTGGATCACCCCGGTGGTACTGAACCGCTCGGACTACGACTACCACGGCTACCACGGCTGGGACTTCTACAAGGTCGACCCGCGCCTGGAGTCCGCCGGCGCCTCCTACCAGGACCTCATTGACGCGGCCCACGCCAAGGGCATGAAGATCTACCAGGACGTGGTCTACAACCACTCCTCCCGCTGGGGCGCCAAGGGCCTGTTCACCCCGACCGTCTACGGCGTCCGCGACTCCCAGTGGAGCTGGTACTACGACGAGAAGCAGCCCGGCTTCGAGTACGACGGGCTGACCGTCGACCCGAAGACCGGCAAGTCGTACTACAACGGCGACCTGTGGTCCACGGCAGAGCTCGCCGGCAACACCTGCCTCAACTGGGGCAAGCCGACGGGCGGGAAGAGCGCCGAGGGGTACACGCTCTACAACTGCCAGTGGCCTTCCCCCACCTCCGGGATGTTCCCGAAGGCGCTCTACCACCAGTGCTGGATCGGCAACTGGGAGGGCGAGGACGCCCGTTCCTGCTGGCTGCACGAGGACCTGGCGGACTTCAACACCGAGAACGCGACCGTGCAGGGCTATCTGATCGGCGCCTACGACAAGTACATCGACATGGGCGTCGACGGCTTCCGCGTGGACACCGCCGTGCACATCCCCCGCACCACCTGGAACCGCCGCTTCCTGCCCGCGATCCAGGAGCGGGTCGCCCAGCGCCACGGCGCCGAGGCGGCGCGGAACTTCTTCGTCTTCGGCGAGGTCGCCGCCTTCGTCAACGACAAGTGGAACCGCGGCTCGGTCAACCACTCCGCGCAGTTCTTCACGTGGAAGGAGCGCAAGGAGTACGACGCCGACGACGCCAAGGCGAGCCTGGAGATGTACGCGTACGAGCAGGGGCTCGGCCCGGCCGGGCAGCCCACCAGCACCAACGCGTTCCTGCAGGGCAACAGCTACCACACGCCCGACCACTCGCGGTTCTCCGGCATGAACATCATCGACATGCGCATGCACATGAACTTCGGCGACGCGCAGAACGCCTTCTCCAACGGCAAGGACTCCGACGACAGCGTCAACGACGCCACATACAACGTCGTCTACGTCGACAGCCACGACTACGGCCCCAACAAGAGCAGCGAGCGCTACGCGGGCGGCACCGACGCGTGGGCCGAGAACATGTCCCTGATGTGGACCTTCCGCGGCATTCCGACCCTCTACTACGGCTCCGAGATCGAGTTCCAGGCCGGGAAGAAGATCGATTGCGGGCCCACCTGCCCGCTCGCCGCGACCGGCCGCGCCTACTACGGCGACCACCTCGCCGGAAGCGTGACGGCGGCCGGCTTCTCGAAGGTCGCCTCCGCGAGCGGCGCGGTCGCCACCACCCTTGACCAGCCCCTGGTCAAGCACCTCCAGCGGCTCAACCAGATCCGCCGGGCGGTCCCCGCCCTGCAGATGGGCCAGTACTCCACCGAGGGCATCAGCGGCGGCATGGCCTTCAAGCGCCGCTACACCGCGGCCGGGACCGACAGCTTCGCGCTGGTCACGGTCAGCGGGGGCGCCACGTACACCGGGATCCCCAACGGCACGTACGTGGACGCCGTCACCGGCGACGTCCGGACCGTCACGAACGGCAGCCTGACGGTCGCCGCGCCCGGCAAGGGCAATCTCCGGGTGTACGTGCTCGGCGGCACCGGCAAGGTCGGCGCCGACGGCCCCTACCTCAGGTAGCGGCAGGCCTGCGGGTGCCGCAGAGCCGGTCAGGACATCGACGGCCCGGTGCGGATGAGGCCGCGCTCGTACGCCTTCACCAGGCGCTGCGGGACCCGGTGGACGACACCGTCCACGGTGATCGGCACCAGCTGGGGCGTGGTCGCCTTCCACTGGGCGCGGCGGTGGCGGGTGTTGCTGCGGGACGTCTTCCGCTTGGGGACGGCCATCGTGAGACTCCTTGGTCCGGTTTCCGACTCGCAGGGGGTGCGGCACTGCGGTTCGGGGTGTGCGCGTCGCGCATGTGTGAAGTGGTCGGGTGAGATGAGCGGGGGCGCGTCGGCCCGGCTCGGGTGGGCGTCGCCCGGTGTGTCGCGGCGTCGTGAATCCGCTTCTACCAGCTGGACTTGGTGACTCCCGGCAGGAATCCGGCGTGAGCCTGCTGTCGCGTCCGTACGCGTGAGAGTCCGAACGTGCGCAGGTAGCCCCGAGGGCGCCCGTCCACGCTGTCGCGGTTGCGTACGCGTGTCGCGCTGGCGTCGCGCGGCTGGCGCCGCAACTCCGCGAGGGCGGTGTCGCGTTCGGCCGCGGTGGACGACGGCCGGCGGATGACCTCCTTCAGTTCGGCCCGCCGGGCGGCGTACCGCTCGACGATCTCCTTGCGCTTCTCGTTCTTGGCGATCTTGCTCCGCTTCGCCATCAGACCTTCCCTCCTCGTGCGCGGATGCGCACCACGGCGGCTTCGATGCCGATCGCGTCGACCGTCTTGATCGCCTTGGTGCTGAGCGTCAGGCGTACGTGGCGCCCCTCACCGGGCAGCCAGTAGCGCTTGCGCTGGACGTTCGGGTCGAAGCGGCGCGAGGTGCGCCGGTGGGAGTGGGAGATGGTGTTGCCGAATCCCGGCTTCGCGCCGGTCAGTTGGCAGTGCGCCGACATGGATGGTGCCGCCCTTCTCGCTGGCTGGGTGATGCGTACGATACCCGGTATTGGAAATGAAAACCGTTCCCATATACTACCGGCATGGCGCGCACCGAGCGCCGCCCGGTCATCAAGCTCCGCTTCCGCGAAGCGCGCTGACGCACACGACCGCGCACCCCGCCAGACCCGATCACCGAAAGGCCCGCCATGAAGCCCGGAATCCATCCCGTCTATGAGCCCGTCGTCTTCCGCGACTCCGCCTCCGGCACCGCGTTCCTCACCCGCTCCACCCTGACCGGTGACAGGACGATCGAGTGGGAGGACGGCAACACCTACCCGGTCGTCGACGTGGAGATCTCCTCGGCGAGCCACCCCTTCTACACGGGCACGGCGCGCGTCCTCGACACGGCCGGCCGCGTGGAGAAGTTCGAGCGCCGCTACGGGGCCCGTTGATGGGCGACGAACACCGGCTGCCCGTCGTGATCGTCGCCGGGCTGCACGCCGATGCGCGGAAGGAGGTCGTCGGGCGACTTCTGCGGACCGTTCCGGACAGCGTGGCGCTGCACCACGACCTCGCCGGAGGGCCCGACGGCACGGTGCTCCGTCTCGTACGGGACGCCTCCGGCACCGTCTCCTCGGGCGAGACCCCGCTGGTCAACGACTGCGCGTGCTGCGCGCTGCGCGAGGACCTGGTTCCGGAACTGGAGCGGCTGGCGGACGGCGGTCTGACCCGTCTCGCCGTCGTCGAGTTGTGGGACTCGGTCGAACCGAAGGCCATGGCCGAGGTCATCGCCGCCCACGGCGGAGACCGCATGGCCGTGACGAACGTGATCACCGCAGTGGACCCGGCGCTCGTCCTGCCCTGTCTGGGCAACGGCGACGACCTCGCCGAGGCGGGTCTGGCCGCTGCCCCCACCGACCGGCGGACGGTGGGCGACACGTGGGCCCGGCAATTGGAGTACGCGCCCGTGCTCGCCGTGGTCGACAGCGACGAGGCCGACGAGGAGGACCTCGCCCTCCTTGCGCAGCTGCATCCCACCGCTCGGCGCGTCCAGGCCGGTTCGGGCGAGCTCGTCGAAGCCGCGTTCGCCGGCTTCGACGTCGAGGCCGCCGCGGCCGCGCAGCATCCCGCGTGCGCGCTGCTGCCCCAGGACGCCGACGAGGCCGGAGTCGCCACCTTCGTCTGGCGCCGCCACCGGCCGTTCCACCCGGAGCGGCTGTACGAGGCGCTGGAGGACCTGTGCTGCGCGGCGGCCCGCAGCCGCGGCCGGTTCTGGCTCGCCGACCGCCCCGACACCCTGCTCGCCTGGGACGCGGCCGGCGGAGCGCTGTGCGTGGAGAGCGCCGGTCCCTGGCTGGCGTCACTGCCGGACGCCGCCTGGGAGCTGGTCCCGCCCGTGCGCCGCGCGGCGGCCGCCCTCGACTGGCACCCCGAGCACGGCGACTGCTGCCAGCACCTCGTCTTCACCTCGCCCGGCCTCGACCGGGACGGGCTCGAACAACTCCTCGACTCCTGCCTGCTCACGGACGCCGAGTACCAGGCGGGACGCGAGGAGTGGAAGCGCCTGCCCGGCGCCTTCGACTCCCTCCTCGACGCCGCCTGATCTCGTACGACCCCACGGAAACACCCACGAGAAGGAGCCGCCCCATGGCCCGACGACACACCGACCCCCGCAAGCCCGTCAAGTCCCGCCCCAACCCGCTCGACGCGGCCGGCATCACGTACGTCGACTACAAGGACACCGACCTGCTCCGGAAGTTCGTCTCCGACCGCGGCAAGATCCGCAGCCGACGCGTCACCCGCGTGACCGCCCAGCAGCAGCGCTCCCTCGCGGCCGCCGTCAAGAACGCCCGGGAGATGGCCCTGCTGCCGTATGCCGGTCGCTGACGACCGGCCTTTCCCTTGCGTGACGAACGGGTGACCGCCGGGACGGCCATGGCGGGAGCGCCCGCCGGCCTATGAGGCGGGCTTCGGGGCCGAGCGGCACCAGCCGTGTTCGAGCGCCTCGACGAACTCCTCGGCGCCGGGCCAGGGGCCGTGACCGGAGGCGGGGTTGAGATGTCCGACGTCGCCGAGTTCCACGAGGCGGCTGCCCCAGTCCCGGGCCAGTGCCGCGACGCGCTCCAAGGAGCCGAGAGGATCGGTCGAACTGGCCGCGACGATGCTGGGGAAGGGGAGGGGGCCGCGGGACACCGGGGCCCAGCCGGACTTCTCCAGCTCGCCCGGGGTGGGGTAGCCGTCCGGGAGAGGCGTGTCGAAGTCCGGGGGCGTGGCCAGCAGGGCGCCCCGGACGTCGGCGTTGTGCCGTCGGGCCCACTGCACCGTGGTCAGGCAGCCCGCGCTGTGGGCGACCAGCAGGAGCGGTCCGGTGGTCCGTGCGATCACCTCGACCAGCTTGGCGACGTGGGCGTCGCGGCTGAGGCGGTTCCCTGTCAGCGGGGGAACGGTGCACACGGTGCGGCCGGTTTCGGTGAGCCGCCGGGCCAGCAGGGTCTGCCAGTGGTCCTCGACGTGGTCGCGCATGCCGGGGACGATCACGACGGTGGGCCGCGTCGTCGGGCTCATGTGGGCACCTCCGATGGTTGCTCGGGCTCCGCCGCCGGGGCGAGGCCGGTGAGACGGCGCAGATCGCGTTCGTACCAGCGGCGGCCGATGAGGAAGGCCACCGTGGCCCCGATCGCCACGAGGGGGACGAGCCGCAGTGCGTGGAGCAGGCCGAGTCGGTCCGCCAGGAGCCCCGTGACGGCGGGGCCGGGGGCGAGTCCGAGCAGGCTCTGGGCAAGCGTGAGGGTGGCGAACGCCGTCGCGGCGACGGCCGCGGGCGTCAGGTTCGCCACCATGGCGGCCCCTGGTCCGGCCGTTCCCGCGCACAGCAAGCTCCCCAGCGCCAGCACCAGCAGCTGCACCGGACCGGCCGGCAGGCGGAACGCGACCACCAGAAGGACCAGGGATCCCAAGCTGCAGCTGATGGCGACGACCCACTTCCGGACCGGGGACCGCCGGCTGAGCCTGTCCGACGCGATCCCGCCGAGGATCATGCCGACTCCGATGACCAGGGCGAAGAGACCGGCGGTCCCCCCGGCTTCTGCGGGCGGCATGTCGTAGTAGCGGTTGAAGTAGCTGGGCAGCCAGGCGATGAGCGAGCCGGCGACGAACAGCTGCAGCCCGCTGCCGATGTAGGCGCTGACCACGGACACGGAGGAGAACAGGCGGGGGAGAAGGCTCTTGAGCCGGCCGCGGGAGCCGCCGCCGGTGCCGGCCCACCGCCCCTGCGGCGTCAGTCTCCTCTCCGTGACCACGGCCGCGTAGACCAGGGTGAGCACCAGCCCGAAGACGCCCATCGCGCCGAACGCCCAGCGCCAGCCGAGCTGCTGGGCGACGGCGCCGCCGATCGCCACTCCCAGGACCGAGCCGAAGGCACCTCCCGCGATGAAGGCACCGGAGAGGGTGGCCCGCATCGCGACGGGGAAGACGCTCAGCACGACGGCGATGCCGACGCTTCCGTAGGCCGCCTCGCCTATGCCGACGACGAACCGGCCGAGGAACATCTGGCCGTAGCTCGCTGCCACCGCGCAGCCCAGAGTCGCCAGGCTCCACATCGTGGCGGCGACGATCAGGGACTTCACCCGGCCCCAGCGGTCGGCCACCAGCGAGAGGGGGAAGGTGAGGAGGCCGACCATCAGCGCCACGATGCCGCTGAGCGAACCCAGTCCGGCGTCGGACAGCAGCCATTCGGCTTTCAGCATCGGGAAGACGGCGTTGAGCACCTGCCGGGACATGTAGTCGGACAGCAGAAGCCCGAAGCTCAGCGTGAAGACCACCCAGGCGTAGCGTCGGGACACAGGCCATCCCGAGGAGGCCGTGGCCCCCGGGACGGCGTCCGCAGTGGTGTGAAACTCCATTGTCATCACCTCGACTGCTTCTGAAGGGGTCAGACCGGTCGGCCGCCGACGATTCCCGCGCGCTCCATCTTGCGGACGGCGGGCCAGTAGTCCTGGACGGCGTAGTGCTGGGTGGAGCGGTTGTCCCAGACGGCCACGCTGTTCTTCCGCCAGCGGAAGCGGACCTGGTACTCGGGGACGGAGGCCTGGCTGATCAGGTAGTTCAGCAGGAGGTTCGCCCCGGGCGCGTAGTCCTGGCCGAAGCGGACGTTCCGAGGCGTGTGGTAGTTGACGAAGTGCGTCGTGAAGGCGTTGACGAAGAGGATCTTCTCGCCGGTCTCGGGGTGGGTGCGGACCACCGGGTGCTCGGCGTCCGGGAACAGCGCCTTCAGCGCGTGGCGCTTCTCCTCGGGCAGGACGGCGCCGAAGGTCGCCTCGATGCTGTGCCGGGCGCGCAGGTCCTCGATCTGCGTCCTGATGTGCTCGGGGAGGCGGTTGTAGGCCTCGACCATGTCGACCCAGATGGTGTCGCCGCCCACGGGAGGCGATTCGACGCAGCGCAGCACGGCTCCCATGGACGGGTTCTCGCGCCAGGTCCCGTCGGTGTGCAGGGCGTTCTCGTAGTGCTCGGCGGGACTGTCCAGCTCCTTGTAGATCCGGACCAGACCCGGGTGGTCGGGGTCGCTTCCGGCGACGGGGTGGTCCTCCAGCTCGCCGAAGCGCCGGGCGAAGAGGACGTGTTCGGCGCGGGTGATGTCCTGGTCGCGCAGGAACAGGACCTTGTGCCGCAGCAACAGGCTCTTGATCTCGGCGAAGAGGCCGTCGTCACGGGCGGCGTCGGCGAGGCTCACGCCGGAGATCTCGGCGCCGAGGGTGCAGGTCAGCGGCTCGACCTCGATCGAGCTGCGGAGCACGCCCGGGCGCACCAGGGCGGGCGCGGGTTCGCCGGGGCGGAGGGTCTGGGGCATGGTGCACACTCCTGGGACGAAGGTGATTCTGGGATGACGGTCGGTCCCGGTGCCACGTGGGGTGCTCAGACGAGGAGGACGGAGGATCCCGTGGTTCGTCCGGCTTCCAGATCGCGATGCGCCTGTGCCGCGTCCTTGAGCGCGTAGCGCTGATTGATCTCGATCCTGATGCGTCCGGAAGCGACGTGGCCGAACAGTTCGCCTGCCAGGGCGTCCCGCTCCGCGGGGGCGGCGATGTAGTCCGCCAGCGCGGGGCGGGTGACGAACAGAGAGCCGCCGACGGCGAGTTGCACGGCGTCGATCGGTGGCACGGGTCCGGAGGCGGTGCCGAAGCAGACCAGCAGACCGCGGCGCTTCAGCGAGGCCAGCGAGCCTGCGAAGGTGTCCTTGCCGACGCTGTCCAGGACGACCGGCACTCCGACGCCGTCGGTGAGTTCCCGCACCCTCTCGGCCACGTTCTCGCGCCGGTAGTGGATGATGTGCCCGCACCCGTGGGCCCTGGCGATCTCCGCCTTCTCCTCGCTGGAGACCGTTCCGATCACGGTGATGCCGAGCAGCCTGGCCCACTGCGAGACGATCAGGCCGACGCCCCCCGCCGCCGCGTGGAGCAGCACCGTGTCACCCGCCTTCAGCGGGTGGATCCGGCGCAGCAGGTACGCCGAGGTGAGCCCGCGCATGGTCATCGCGGCGGCGGTCTCGCAGCTGATCGCGTCAGGCAGCTTGATCAGGTGTGCGGCGGGCATGACCCGCTCGGTGGCGTAGGCGCCCAGCGGGCTGCCGGTGTAGGTCACGCGATCGCCCTCGGCGACATGGGTGACGCCTTCGCCGACGGCCTCGACCACGCCGGACGCCTCGACGCCGATGCCGTCGGGCAGCCGGACCGGGTAGAGACCGGTACGGAAGTACGTGTCGGCGAAGTTGAGGCCGACGGCGACGTGCCGGATGCGCACCTCGCCCGGGCCGGGGTCGCCGACGGTGACCTCCTCCCATGTCAGGACGTCAGGACCACCGGTTTCGTAGAAGCGGACGGCGTGTGCCACGGGTTTGCTCCGGATGCTCGTGGGTGGGGACTCTCGGGTACGGCGGTGGTCGCAGGGTCAGCTCTTGGGGTCGCGCAGCATGAAGCCGCGCCGGCCGGGCACGCGGTTCGGGACCATGCCGAGACGACCGAGCGTCTCGTCGGCGTCGGCGTAGTACTCGCCGATCTTGTAGATCCTCCTGGCCTCCTGACCGGTCGCGACGTCGCGTCCGACGGCTTCCGCGATCCGGACCATCTGCTCGACCTGCTCCACGGACGACATCCGCTCGCCCTTGCGCCGCCACAGGTTGTCCTCGTTGCCCACCCGGACGTGCACGCCGAGAGCGATGGCGATCGCGTTCATCGGTGCCACGGCGCGCATGGAGCTCTCGATGGTGAGAACCGCACCGTCCGGGACGCGGCGGACGAACTCGATCAGGTCGGCGGGGTGCCGACCGGCGAAACCGCCGCCGATCGCCACGTAGTTGAGGACGAGGGGCCCGGTGTGGACGCCGGCGCGGATGAGCCGCTCGACGGTCTCCAGCTGGGCCATGGTGGCGAGCTGGAAGTGCGGCTGGATGCCGTTCTCCCTGAGCCGCCTGAGGTGTTCGAGGTAGAACTCCGGACCGGCCTCGACGACCATGTCGCGGTAGGCCCGGTAGTACTCCGGCTTCGCTATCGAGGTGCCCTCCAGGTCCTCGTCCGTCATGATCTCGACGATGTTCATCTGGCTGGTGTTGATCGCGATGGTCACCTGGTCCGGCGCGGGGGTGAGGTCGGCCAGCATGTGGCGGGTGTCGTAGCTGAGCCACTTCGCGTCGGCGCCCTCGCCCTCGGGGGCGAAGGAGATGGACCCGCCGATCTGCAGGACCATGTCCGGTACGGCGTCGCGCAGTCGGCCGAGGAGTTCGTTGAACATGGACATCCGCTTGGAGCCCTTGCCGTCGAGCTCGCGCACATGGATGTGGAGCACCGTGGCACCGGCGTCGTAGCAGTCGACGGCCGCCTGGACGTGCTCGTCCATGGTCAGGGGCAGGTCGTCGGCGTCGCCGGGCAGCCACTCCGGTCCGTACGGGGCAGCCTGGATGACCAGCTTCTCCTGGTTCTCGGGGAAGAGCGAGTCGTCGTGGAAATGCACGGTCCTTCTCCTTCGCGTACGGGTGATGACCCGGTGTGCCCGCCGACGTCCGTGGTGTCGGAGCATTCGGACGGCAGGGGTCGGAACGGGTCGGGGAGAACGTCGAGAACATCGAGAACGTCGGGCGCACAGGCCCGGTCGCGATCGACCGGCCCGGAGGGGGCGTGCTGCGTGAAGCGGATCGGCTCCCCTCCGGGGGCCGACCACCGTGTGGTGCAGCCACGGTAGAGCCGCGTGAATCCGGCTGCTTGACCCGAGGTGACGGATGACTTGTCAATCGGGGACAGAGGGCCCGGAGGCGGAGGCGCCGGCCGGGCGTCGTCCTGCCGTGGGCGTCAGCCCCGGCCGGGGTCCTGCTCCTGGCTCTTCTCCTTGCGCCACTCCCTCGGGCTGCACCCGAGCTGCTCGCGGAACCATCGGGAGAACGCGCTCAGGGAGGAGAAGCCCAGGAGGCCGGAGATCTCCGTGAGTGAACGGCGGGGACTGGCCACGACCTGCTCCGCGAGCCGCAACCGCGTGGCGTTGAGCAGGGACGAGAACGTCTCTCCCGAGTGGGCCAGATGACGGTGGACGGTGCGCCGGTCGACGCCGAGGCTGCGGGCGACCTGCTCGATCGAGCATCGGCCGGTCGGCAGCAGGGCCTCGATGAGCTCGCGGACCCGGTCCACCACCGAGGTGTCCCGGGGAGAGGCGGCGATGGCGTCGAAGTACTGCCGGGCGTAGTTCCGGAGGTGCGGGTCCGCCATGGCATTGGGGGCGTCGAGGTCGTCGGCGTAGAAGACCATGCCGTTGAACTCGCGATCGAACTCGAGGCCGGGGCCGAACAGTCGGCGGTGCCTGCCGGGGTCCGCCGGGGCCCTGTGGGTGAACCACACGGAGAGCGGGTGCCACCGCGGGTCGAGGAACCCTCGGAGAATGCGGGTGAAGGCGCCCACGGCCAATTCCGTGGCCTGCCGGGCAGGCATCGAATCGCCGAGTCGGAGATCCACCTTGAGGGTGGCCAGACCGTTGCGCTCGGACAGCCGCGCGTGCAGGAGCTCGTTGTACATGTGCTCGTGCCGGAGCAGCAGCCCCAGCGCACTGCGTACGTCGGGTTCCTCACGGACGACCAGGCTGAGGGGGCCGAGGTTGGAGAAGCGGCGCAACTCCGCCATGCGCAGGCCGAAGTCGTCGTGGTGCGAGGCGGCCGCGGAGAGTTCCAGGAGCCGGACCGCTGCCGTGCCGGAGATCCATCGGTCCTGGACGGCGAGGTCCGCGGTGTCCAGATCGACGCGCTTCATCTGCGCGTGCGGGTCGACGCCGAGGGAGCGGCTCAGCTCGACGTAGCCGTTCAGTGCTGCGGTACGGACAAGGGGCCTCATGGCGTACTCCCGGACTCGGTCCCGAGAAGTTAAGTTTTCCGCCCCGTCGCGTCAAGCAGGGAAAACGCGCGGCCCCTGGCATCCCCTCAGCGTCGGATTCCCCGACCGCCGCCGACGTCGTGCCGGCGGTTGAACCGGACAGAAACGGAACCGGTCGTCCGTCGTTCGAGCCTCACCCCGCGCTGAGCCGGGAGCCACCGGCGTACATCTCGCTGAGGATTCGCCGACGGCCGCGTAGCACTTGAGGATGACCCCGCGCCCGTACGGAGACGGACTTCTCGGCCGGGAGGGAACCCCGGCCCGCGGTCGCCGTCTTGGTCCTCGTGTCGACTTGATCGTCGAGTCGACCCGAGGAGGGGTGTGATGGCAGGTCAGGCGTGTAGGACGAAGCGGGCGAAGGCATCGGCGCCGGAGTACCAGGGTGCTCTCGAATCGTTGTCGGTGAACGCCTCACTGCCCGAGGTGCTGGCGCGGGGCATGGAGGAGCTGCAGGCGGCGGAGCGGGCCGGGGACCGGCGGGAGGAGGCGCGCTGCGGGCTGGCCGTGGCGGAGGCCTGTCGCAGGCTCGGGCGCATCGAGGAGGCCGACCGGGCGTGGAAGGCGAGCTACCGGGCGGCGCGTTCGGCCGGTCACGAGGGGGCCATGGCGTGGGCTCTGTGGAGCGGCGGCACGCTGGCCCGACAGCGCGGTGCGTTCAGGCTGGCGTACCGGTTGCTGAGGCTGGCCGCCGAGACGGGCGAGCGGGGCGGTGACGTCGTCGTGCGCGGCTACTCGCTGGCGGGGCTTGCCGAGACCGGGCGCATCCAGGGCGATTACGCGGCGGTGCGGAGGCTGCACGAGCAGCTGCTTGCCGAGGCCCGCCGCCGCGGCGAGGCCCGGCACACGGTGTGGGCGCTGGAGGGCATCGCGCAGATGCACCGCAACACCGGCGAATACGACGAGGCCCTGGCCCTGTTCGAGGAGGCGGCCGACACGGCGTCCCGAGCCGAGGACCGGCGCGGGTGGGCATGGGCGCTGCGCGGCATAGCGGACGTGGTGTCCGTGCGCGACGCCGACGTGGAGCGCGCCCTGTCGCTGCTGTCCCAGGCGGAGGAGGCCTGCCGGGAGATGCGGCTGTCCAGCGCGCTCGCCTACAACCACAAGATGCGCGGCAACGTGCTGTACCGGGCGGGCCGCTACGAGCAGGCCCGTGAGATGTACGCGCTGGCCCTTGAGGAGTTCCGCGAGATGGACGAGCCGCGCGGGACGGCGCTGTCGCGACTGGGCCTGGTCAAGGCCTCCGCCCACCTGGGCCGCGATGCCGCGCACACTGCCGCGGACCTGGCCGAACTGCGCTCGACGCTGGACCGTATCGGGCTGCGGCACGCCCGGGACATGGTGGACAAGGCAGCGGCCGAACTGGGGGTCGGGCCGCTGCCGGACCACGGCGGCCACGAGCAGGGCGCCGCGAGGCCCGTGCTGCCGGCGGTCGGGGCCGAGGCGCTTCAGGCCGCCGATGTGGAGGGCCTGCGGTGAGCGCCGTCCCGACACCGTTCTCGCCGGGCGTCGCAGTCGTGGCCACGGTGCGTTCCTCTCGCGATCACGACACTGATCACGGGATTGATCACGGGATTGACCACGACGTCGATCACGACGCAGCGCCGGCCCGTGTCCTGGAGCGCTGTCGCGAACTCGTCCGGCCCGCGCTGGTGGAGGCGGTGAGCAGCCTCCATCCGTGGACCGGTGAGATGGCGGCGTACGCGCTGGGCTGGTCCGACACGTCCGGTACTCCGGATTCCGGCGGGTCCGAGGGCAAGGGAGTGCGCCAGGCGCTCGCCGTGCTCGGGGCCGAGGCGGTCGGGGCGGACGGCGCGGACGCCGTCCCCGGCGCCGTGGCCGTCGAATTCGTGCACACCTTCTCGCTCCTCCACGACGACATCATGGACGGCGACGCCCTGCGCCGGCAGCGGCCCGCGGTGTGGAAGGCATACGGGACCGGCCCCGCCGTTCTCGCCGGCGACGCGCTTCTCGCCCAGGCCATGACCACCCTGGCCGAGACTCCGGGTCGGCACGCGGCGGCCGCGGTCCGCTGCTTCTGCCGGACCCTGAACGCGCTGGTGTCCGGCCAGGCACAGGACCTGCGGTTTGAACACCGTCCGTGGTACGGCCCCGGCGCCGTCGGGCCGGAGCAGTACCGGTCGATGGCCGAACACAAGACAGGCGCCCTGCTGGGCTGCGCGGTCGCGCTCGGCGCGGTCCTCGGCGGCGCCCCCGACCGGACCGTGACCACGCTCGAACGGGCGGGCCGCCATCTCGGCCTCGCCTTTCAGGCGGTGGACGACATCCTCGGCATCTGGGGCGACCCCGCCGTGACCGGCAAACCCGTCCACGCCGACCTGCGCAGGGGCAAGAAGACCTACCCGATGCTCGCCGCACTGGCCGGCGGAGGCAGGGCCGCCCACGAACTGGCGGCGCTGCTCGACCCTCCCCAGCCGCTCGACCACGAGGCCGCCGCACACGTCGCGGCACTCGTGGAGGAGCTGGGCGGGCGGACCGCGACCCGCGACGAGGCGCGCCGGCACCTGGACACCGCCCGCCGCGCGCTGCGCGACGCGTCGCTCACGCGCACCGCCGCACAGCAACTGGACGGGCTGTTCACGTACGTGCTCGACCGGACCAGGTGATCACCCAGGTCCGGCGCCCGCCCGGGGACCATGGCGACGACCTTCCTTCCGCGGACCGCCCCGGTGACCTCCGGTTCGGCATCCGGTGTCGCCCGGGGTGAGGCGGGCGGGTCTCGGCCGCGTAGGAGGTGGAGGGGCGATGTCGACGCCGTGCCCGGTGAGCACGGTGCGGATCGGCTCGACGACGGGGCGTCCGATCCCGAAGGCGTCGGCGGCCCGACGGCCCCGATGAGGCGGTCACTCGGCCCCCGCCTCCGCAGGCGGGGGCGGTGCCGGAGCGGTGTGCCGGTCTCCGGCGTAAGGTCAGGGGTGTGCAGCCGATCAACACCTCCGGCGCACCGGCCCCGCCCGCAGCACTCCGGCCCGCCGCGCCGCCGTCGTCGCTGTCGCCGTCGCGGGCGGGCGACTTCATGCAGTGTCCGCTGCTGTACCGGTTCCGGGTGATCGACCGGCTGCCGGAGAAGCCGAGTGCGGCGATGGCTCGGGGCACGCTGGTGCACGCGGTGCTGGAGCGGATCTTCGACGTGCCGGCGGCGGAGCGCACGGCCGTCCGGGCCCGGGCCATGGTGGCGGGCGAGTGGGAGCGGCTGCTGGCGGCGCGGCCGGAGCTCGCGGAGCTGTTCGAGCGGGACGACGGGGCGCCCGCCCCGGAGCGGGGCGCGGAGTGGCTGGCCACGGCGGAGCAGCTGGTCGAGCGGTGGTTCACCCTGGAGGACCCGGCCCGTCTGGAGCCCGCGGAGCGGGAGTTGTTCGTCAAAACCACGCTGGACTCCGGGCTGAAGCTGCGAGGGGTCATCGACCGGGTGGACGTGGCGCCGACCGGCGAGGTGCGGATCGTCGACTACAAGACCGGCCGGGCGCCCCGGCCTGAGTACGCGGCGGACGCGCTGTTCCAGCTGAAGTTCTACGCCCTGGTGCTGTGGCGGCGGCGTGGCACCGTGCCACGCCGCCTGCAGCTGGTCTACCTGGGCAGCGGGGACGTACTCACCTACGACCCGGCGGAGGCCGATCTGCGGGCCGTGGAGCGCAAGCTCCTGGCGCTGTGGGACGCGATCGGGCGGGCGACGCGGACGGGCGACTGGCCTCCGCGCCCGAGCCGGCTGTGCGACTGGTGCCCCCATCGGGCGCTGTGCCCGGCCTGGGGCGGCACCCCGCCGCCTTATCCCCTGGCCGTCGCCACGGATCCGGCCGAGGGGGAGGACGAGCACCCGGCCGCCGACGCCGACTGAGGCCGGAGGCGGTCGACCCCCGCGCACATGTGGGCGCGCATTATACACGTTCTCGCTGACATTTCTCCCTTTCCTGTATCTTTCTTGCCGAAAAGGGTGGATTCTTCCCCTTTGTGCGCTTAGCGTGGATGCAGACAGAATTCGAATGCATATTCGATCCGAGCGACGGTCACGCGGGAGCACGTCCTGCCGGACGAGGACCGCGTCCCCTGTCGGCCAGGCCCACCCGGAACCGCCGTCGCAGACGCCAGGAGAACGGCGTGAACCTCACCTTCACCACTGCCACCAAGGAACAGGCCAAGGCCCGCATCGCGCTTGCCGGCCCCACGGGGTCGGGCAAGACCTACACCGCCCTGGTCACCGCCACCGGACTCGGCGAGCGGGTCGCCCTGATCGACACCGAGCACGGCAGCGCCGCCAAGTACGCCGACGAGTTCGCCTTCGACACCCTCCCGCTCACGACGTTCCAGCCCACCACCCTCGTCGACGCGCTCGCGGTGGCCGCCCACGACGGTTACGACGTCATGATCGTCGACTCTCTGAGTCACTTCTGGTCCGGCACCGGCGGGATGCTGGAGCAGGTCGACAACGCGGCCAAGCGCCTCGGAGCGGGCGGCAGCTTCGCCGGCTGGAAGGAAGCCCGCCCCCAGGAGCGGGCGATGATCGACGCACTGCTCGCCTACCCCGGTCACCTCATCGTCACCATGCGCACCAAGACCGAGTACGTCGTGGAGGCCGACGAGCGCGGCCGCAAGGTACCGCGCAAGATCGGGCTCAAGCCCGAGCAACGGGAGGGCATCGAGTACGAATTCGACATCGTCGGCGATCTCGACCACGAGAACACCCTGGTGATCTCCAAGTCCCGGGCGAAGCCGCTGTCCGGGACGGTGCTCCACACGCCGGGCCCGGAGTTCGCCGAGGCCGTCCTCGACTGGCTGGAGGCCGGCAAGCCCGCCCTCTCCGTGTCCGACTACGTCACGGCGGCCACCGCGCCGGGCGCCGGCCACGAGGAGCTGCGCGCCCTGTACGAGGAGGCCCGCCGGCACAACCTGCTCGGCGCCGCCGTCCTGGACGACCGCGGGGAGACCTGCACACTCGGCCAGTTGATAGTGCGCCACGGCACCGCGGCGGCGAGGAACAGGGTCGCCGAGGACGTCGAGTCCGGTGCCGGGGCCAAGCGGGAGAACGGGGCCAAGCGGGAGAACGGGGCCGAGCGGAAGGGCAAGGCGGCATGAGCCTCAAGGAGCACGCCACCCGGGTCGCCGTGCTCCGGGTGCTGCGCGACGCCGTCGACGCCGAGTACCAGACCGAGCGCCACGAGGTCCTCGAGGAGCTGCTCGCGGCCCGCGCCGAGCTGAACCTGAAATCGGTCCGGGTGGCACTGCCGGACGACACACCGGTCGCCACCCTCACCCTCGTCGACCCCCAACCGACGGTCGTGGTCGCCGACGAGGAGGCCTTCACCGCCTGGGTGGCCGACAACCACCCCGGCGAGGTGGAGAAGCTGGTCCGGGTGCGCCCCGGCTGGCAACGGCAGTTCCTCGCCCGGCTGACCTGCCTCGACCCGGTCGCCGACCCGTACAGCGGCGAGGAGATCCCGGGCCTCGGCGTGCTGCCGGCCTCCGAACCGCGGTCGTTCAGCCTGCGTCCCCTGCCCGGCGGACGGGAACGGATCGCCCGCGCCTGGTACACCGGCACGCTCGACCTGCGCCGTCTGCTTCCCCTCAAGGGCGGCGAGGATCCATGACCGCCGTCATCGCCCACCCCGACCGGGACGCGCTCGGCACGGTGTGGTTCCTGGTCTCCCGGGCCGGTCACCTCGATTGCGGCCGCTGGACGTTCGAGGACGACAAGTGGCTGCGGTGCGCCTGCGGGGCCGTCCTGTACGCGTACCCGCAGCCGGCGGATGCAGCGGGAAGCGGTGCACCGGCGCCAGCCGGGACGTTCCCCCGCGGAAGGGAAGAGCGAATGCTGCCGGTCGAGACGGCCCAGCTCGTCGCCCTGGTCGCGGCGATGTGCCCGTCGATGCACCTGGAGGAGAGCACGACGGACGCCTGGCACCTGCTGCTCGCCGACCTGGACGTCGCCGATGTGCGGGCGGCCGTGACCCGGCTGGGCAGACAGCGGTCCCGTATCGCCGCCGCCGACATCCGCGCCGAGGTGCGCGCGATCCGGGAGGAGCGGCTCGCCCGCGACCCGCTGCCGCTCCCGGACAGCGACCCCGACGACCCGCGCCGTTATCGTGCGGAACTCCTCGCGCTGGTGACCGCGATCGCCTCAGGACAGCGGGTCGCGCGCGTACCCGCCGCCCCGGTCGGTCCGCCCTCCCACCTCACCGGCTCGAAGCGCGACCCGCGCGTCCGCGCCCTCCGCGTGCCCTGTCCCTGGTGCGGGGCTGCCGCAGACCGTCCCTGCGTCGTCCCCCGGCTCGGAACCCCGCTGAGGAGGGCCCCTGCCCACCAGGCACGGCTCCTCGCAGCCGGGGTGGCCGAGCCCGGGCCGAGGCAGGAGGAGGAAGCGCGGTGAACCCGATGAGCGTCCCACCTCGAGAAGGGGCCGCCGTACCGGAGCCCCGCCGTCCCTCCCCTCCGGGCACCCCTCACCACCGGTACGAGGCCGCCCGTCGAACGCGAACAGGCACGGGTGAGGAATCACCCGCCGCACGAGAGGAAAGCCGCCATGGCCGGTGAAACCGTCATCACCGTCGTCGGCAACCTGACCGACGACCCCGAGCTGCGCCTCACCCCGTCCGGCGACACCGTCGCGCACTTCACCGTCGCGTCCACGCCCCGCACCTTCGACCGGCAGAGCAACGAATGGCGGGACGCCGAGACGCTGTTCCTGCGCTGCTCGGTCTGGCGGCAGGAGGCGGAGCACGTCGTCGAGTCCCTGACCCGCGGCACCCGCGTCATCGTCCAGGGGCGGCTGCGCCAGCGGACGTACGAGACCCGGGAGGGCGAGAGGCGGACCGTCGTCGAGCTGGAGGCCGACGAGATCGGCCCGTCGCTGCGGTTCGCCGCCGCGACGGTCACCAAACCCCCGCACACCGGCGTCCCCGCCGGTTCCCGCGGCGGTCCCCGTCCTCCCACCGAGGACCCGTTCACCCGGCCCCACGGCGGTGAGTCGCGCACTCCCGACGGCGGCGAGGAGCCCGTCCTCGCCGAGGGCGGACGACGTGCCTCCCGCGAGGAGACGGATCCCTTCTGACGGACCGGCGCCCCGTGCGTCGGCCGCGACCACACACCGCACCCATCGGAGGCGGACCCCATGAAGGAACAGGACCGCGAGGATGCGCTCGAGCTCGCCCTCGCCCAGATCGAGAAACGGTTCGGCGCGGGCTCGGTGATGCGCCTGGGCGATGAGCCGGGGGTCCCGATCGAGGCCCTCCCCACCGGCTCGATCGCCCTGGATCTCGCCCTCGGCGTCGGCGGCCTGCCGCGCGGCCGCGTGGTGGAGATCTACGGCCCGGAGTCCTCCGGCAAGACGACCCTGGCCCTGCACGCCATGGCCAACGCGCAGAAGGCGGGCGGGATCGCGGCGTTCATCGACGCCGAGTACGGCTTCGACCTCGAGTACGCCAGGCGGCTCGGCGTCGACACCGACGCCCTGCTGGTCTGCCAGCCGGACAACGGCGAACAGGCCCTGCAGATCGCCGACACCCTCATCCACTCCGGCGCCCTGGACCTCATCGTCATCGACTCCGTCGCGGCGCTGGTGCCGCGCGCGGAGATCGAGGGCGAGATGGGCGACTCGCACGTCGGCCTGCAGGCCCGGCTGATGAGCCAGGCGCTCCGGAAGATCGCCGGCGCGCTGGGCCACTCCGGAACCACGATGGTCTTCATCAACCAGCTGCGCGAGAA
Source organism: Streptomyces nymphaeiformis (assembly GCF_014203895.1). GTDB lineage: Bacteria > Actinomycetota > Actinomycetes > Streptomycetales > Streptomycetaceae > Streptomyces > Streptomyces nymphaeiformis. The sequence goes on from NZ_JACHJY010000002.1 coordinate 621,655, forward strand.
GATCGGCGTGATGTTCGGCTCGCCGGAGACCACTCCCGGCGGTCGGGCGCTGAAGTTCTATGCCTCGGTCCGCCTCGACATCCGCCGCATCGAGACCCTCAAGGACGGCGCCGAGCCGGTGGGCAACCGCACCCGCGTCAAGGTGGCCAAGAACAAGGTCGCCCCGCCGTTCAGGCAGGCCGAGTTCGACATCCTCTACGGCCGGGGCATCAGCCGCGAGGGCGAGCTGATCGACCTGGGCGTTCAGCAGGGCCTCGTCCGCAAGGCCGGCGCCTGGTACACGTACGAGGGCGACCGGCTCGGCCAGGGCAAGGAGAACGCCCGTAACCTCCTGAAGGACAACCCCGACCTCGCCGACGAGATCGAGAAGAGGATCAGGGAGAAACTGGGCATCGGGGCGAAGCCGGAGGACCCGGCGGAGCCCTGGGCGGATACGGCGAACCGAGTGGCCGCACCCGGCACCGTGCCGTTCGACTCGGACGCGGCCGGTTCGGGCTCCACCGGGCCGACCTCGTCGGCCCCGAACGGTCAGGTCCCCCGCGTCCTCCTCGACGGCACCCCGGCCGGGCCATGAAGACCAGCCCGCCGCTCCCGCAGACCGACGCGAGGCGAACGCCGGTGAACCGGGGCGGCACCATGCTCCCCGGCACCGCCACGCCTCGGGGCGAGACGCCGGCCCCGGGCGGGACCGTCGCCGGCCGGCCCACCGCGGCGGAGCCGGCCCACCGGCCGGTCGCGGTCCTCGCCGACGGCGAGGAGCGGGCCACCGAGGCGGCGTTGCGCCCCAAGGACCTGGACGGGTTCATCGGCCAGGAACGGGTCCGCGAGCAGCTCGACCTCGTCCTCAGGGCCGCGCGGCAGCGGAGCGCCACCGCCGAACACGTGCTGCTCTCCGGTGCCCCGGGGCTCGGCAAGACCACCCTGGCGATGATCATCGCCGCGGAGATGGGCGCCCCGCTGCGCATCACCTCCGGCCCCGCCATCCAGCACCCCGGGGACCTGGCGGCGGTCCTGGCCTCGCTCACGGGGGGCGAGGTCCTCTTCCTCGACGAGATCCACCGCATGTCCCGGCCGGCCGAGGAGATGCTCTACCTGGCGATGGAGGACTTCCGCGTCGACATCGTCGTCGGCACCGGCCTCGACGCGGCCGCCATGTCCCTCGAACTGCCGCCGTTCACCCTCGTCGGCGCCACCGTCCGGGCCGGCCTGCTGCTCCCGCCGCTGCGCGACCGCTTCGGCTTCACCGCCCACATGGAGTTCTACGACCCGGCCGAACTGGAGCGCGTCGTCCACCGCTCCGCCCGCCTGCTGGAGGTGGAGATCGAGCCCGCGGGCGCCGCCGAGATCGCCGGCCGCTCCCGTGGCACCCCCCGCATCGCCAACCGGTTGCTGCGCCGGGTGCGGGACTACGCCCAGGTCACCGCGGACGGCGTGGTCTCCCGCGAGATCGCGTCCGCGGCCATGGGGGTCTACGAGGTCGACGGCCGCGGCCTGGACCGCTTGGACCGGGCCGTGCTGCACGCCCTGCTGAAGCTGTTCGGCGGCGGCCCGGTGGGCCTGGCCACCCTCGCGGTCGCGGTGGGGGAGGAGCGGGACACGGTGGAGGAGGTCGCCGAGCCGTTCCTGGTTCGGGAGGGGCTGCTGGCCCGGACGCCCCGGGGGCGGGTCGCGACGCCCGCAGCCTGGGCCCACCTCGGGCTCGTACCGCCGCCCGGGCCATCCTGGGCCGCGTCCCCGGGACCGCACCAGAGTGGAGATTCCGGACGGGACGGCCCGCCTGGAGGCTGCACCGGGACCACCTCCCCGAACGCCCCCCGGCACCGGCCCCCGTGACGGTGAGACCCATGGCTGCCCGTACGAAAACCGCCGAGGACCGGCCGTCCTGCCGCTGCACCGAGTGCGGCCGGCAGACGGCCGAGCGGCTCGGCCGCTGCCCCGAATGCCAGGCCTGGGGGACGGTCCGCGAAGGCTCAGGCCTATAAGGACCGTTCGGAGAGGTCCGTCCGGAAAGGACCGTTCGGAGAGGCCCGTCCGACGAGAACTCGTGGCCGGCGCTGGACGAGTCCACCGGGTCGGCCATGGGCGGCACTGTTCCTCATTCCGGTCCGTGCGCACGCGAACGCCTGCGCACGGACCATCCCCTCATTCCCGCGCCCCCGGGCACGGCCTCACTCGCGCGCGCCGGGCACGGGCACCGGGACAGGGACGCCCTCCGCCTCCGCGGCCTCCCGTACGACGGCTCCCCACGCCCCGGCCATCGCGCCCCAGACCGCGCGCAGCCCGGGCTCCGCCTCCCGTACGGAGGTGACGGCACCGTCCGGGTCGCCGCCGGCCGCCCGTACGGCCGGCCCGTCCGATTCCGCCCAGTCGGCGATCGCGTCGGCGAGGACCTCCGGGTGGAACTGCACGCCCCACGCCCGGGGCCCGACCCGGAAGGCCTGGTAGGGGCAGTCGTCCCCGGTCAGCAGCGGCACCGCGCCGACGGGCAGCGTCTCGGCCTCGTCCCAGTGCCACTGGGCCGCGAGTGCCCCCTCGGGCACCGCGCCCAGCACCGGATCGGCGTCGGCGGCGGGCAGCCGGCGCAGCGGTACGGCCCCGACCTCGGGGCCCTGCGGGCGCCGGACGACCCGGCCGCCGAGGGCATGCGCCAGGACCTGGCCGCCGAGGCAGATGCCCAGGACCGGGAGGCGGGCGTCGACGGCCTCCCTCATCAGCTCCCTGAGGCGCGGCAGCCAGGGCGCGGCCGTGTCGTCCTCGCAGTTGGGCGCGCCGCCGAGGACGAGCAGACCCGCCCAGCCGGACAGGTCGGCGGGCAACTCCTCGCCCCGCCAAGGGTGGTGGACCCGCAGATCGAGCCCCGCATCGCGGAGCCGCTCGCCGACCAGGCCGGGACCGGTGTCGGCCTCGTGCTGGACCACCAGAACAGGGTGTGCGGACAGGTGCGTCACAGTCGTCCCGCCTCCACGATGCGTCGCAGGAACGCCTTGGTGCGTTCTTCCCGAGGGTCGCCGAAGATCTGCTCCGGTGGGCCCTGTTCGAGGACGGTGCCCTGATGGAGGAAGCACACCTGGTGCGCCACCTCCTTCGCGAAGCCCATCTCGTGGGTGGCGAGGAGCATCGTCATGCCGTCCTCGGCGAGGTCGCGCACGATGTTCAGGACCTCGGCGACCAGCTCGGGGTCGAGCGCCGAGGTGATCTCGTCCAGGAGCAGCAGCCGGGGCCGCATCGCGAGCGCCCGGACGATCGCGACACGCTGCTGCTGTCCGCCCGACAGCCGGTCGGGCAGCGCCTTCGCCTTGTCGGCGAGGCCGATCCGGCGCAGCAGCTCCATCGCCCGCTCCTCGGCCTCTTCCTCGCCCAGGACGCCGAGCACGGTCGGCGCGAGGGTGATGTTGTGGAGGACGTCCATGTGCGGGAAGAGGTTGTAGTGCTGGAAGACGATGCCGACGTCCCGGCGCAGCCGGTCCACGTCGACGCCGCGGCCGGAGACCGGGTCCCCGTCGAGCACGATCCGCCCGGCGTCGATGGTCTCCAGGGCGTTGACGCAGCGCAGCAGGGTGGACTTGCCGCAGCCGGAGGCCCCGATGAGGGTGACCACCTGATGCTGATCCACCGTCAGCTCCAGTCCCCGCAGCACCTCGTGGGCGCCGTAGGACTTCCGTATGCCTTCGATCTCGAGAAATGCCATGGGGTCTCAGTCGCCCTTCGAAGCCGTGCCGGACCGGGCGAGCAGCCGGTCGGCGAGCCGGGTCTGCGGGATCGTGATCACGACGAAGAGCGCGGCCACGACGGTCACGGAGGAGAGGTTGAAGTCGTTGGAGGCGTAGATCCGCGCCTGGTTGAACGCGTCGATGGTGCCGATGACGGTGACCAGGGCGGTGTCCTTCTGCAGCCCGATGAAGTCGTTGAGCAGCGGCGGCACCACCCGGCGCACCGCTTGCGGGACGACGACGTGCCGCAGCGTGCGGGAGTGGGACAGACCGAGCGAGCGGGCGGCGGCGGTCTGGCTCCAGTGGATGGAGTCGATGCCGGACCGGTACACCTCGGCGACGTACGCGCCGTACGTGAGCGTGAGCGCGAGGATCGCCGCCCAGGTGGGGGTGAGCGCGCTCAGCCCGGGGATCTCGGCGAGCGGCAGACCGAAGCCGATGAGGTAGATGACGACGATGCTCGGCACGGCGCGGAAGACGTCGATGTACGCGGTGGCGAGGAGACGCAGCGGGCGCCCGGCGCGGCCGGGGGCCAGTTTGGCGACGGCGAGCAGCAGACCCCAGGCGAGTACCAGGACCTCGGCGGCCACGGCGATGAAGACGTTGGTGCCGAAGGCGCGGGCGACGTCGGCGGCGCTCGACGCGATCGCCTCGGGGCTGAAGAACGTGGCCTGGACGGCGTGGTCGTTGGCGAGGAGGAAGAGCGTGAGCGAGGTCAGCAGGAGCACCGCTGCGGACGCCCCCACCGTGACCCAGGCCGACTCGCGGGCGTCGGCCGCCTCCGCGCGTGCCTCGGCGAGCCGCGAGCGGTCGGTGGCCGCCTTGCCGGCCCGGGTGGCCGCACGTACTGCCTGGCCGGCCGGTTTCAGTACCGCCAGTGCGCCGAGCCCGCCGGCGACGGCCATGGCGCGCAGCGTCCAGGACCAGGCGCCGTCGGCGGGCGCGGCCTGCCACAGCACCGCTGCGGTCCAGGCGGCGCCCAGGCACACGAGCACGGCGACGGCGAGCGCGGCGGGCGGCAGGACGCGCGGGAGCCGGACGGAGGGCGGGGGAGCGGTGACGGGGGGCTTGGCGGTGGTGGTGGCGCTCATCACAGGCTCCAGACGGGGATGGTGGCCGGGTCGCCGCCGAACGCCTTCGCGAGGTGCTCGCGGGAGAGACGGTCGAGCGTGCCGTCGCGCTTCAGGGTGGCGAGGAGGCCGTCGAGGGCGGCGGTGTCGGGGCCGTTCTTGGGCAGGATCGCGCCGTACGACTCGCCGGTCGCGTACTGGCCGACGACGGAGAGCGCGCCCTTGGACTTCGCCGCCTGCCCGAGCAGGATCGCGGTGTCGGTCAGGGCGGCGTCGATGCGCCCGGACTGGAGCGCGGCGAGCATCTCGGGGTCGCCGGGGAACACGGACACCGGCTTCTCGGGCTTGAGTTCGTCCTTGACGAAGGCCGCGCCGGAGGTGGCCTGCTTGACGCCGAGGCGCAGTCCGCGGATGTTCGCGGAGGTGACGGAGCCCGGCTTGGCGAGGACGCCGATGTCGGAGTCGAAGTACGGGGTGGAGAAGTCGACCACCTTGCGCCGCGCGTCGGTGATGGACACCTCGGCGAGCGCGAGGTCGTAGCCCTTCGCCTTGCCGGCGACCATCGCGTCGAAGGAGACGTTGCGGATGGTGAGGGTGTCGAGGCCGGCGCGGTGGGCGATCTCGGCGGCGAGGCAGTACTCGAAGCCGCTCTTGATGTCGGCGACGGTGTTGCCGTTCCACCATCCGGCGGAGGGCAGGTCGCCGGCGACGGTGAGGGCGCCGGGGGTGACGGTCTTCAGCTTCAGCTCGCCGCGCTTGCCGCTGACCGTGCAGTCGCCGTAGCGGTTGCCCTGCGCCTTGGTGTCGGCGCTGGTGGCGTCACCGCCGGGGCCGGAGGAACAGGCGGTGAGGGTGAGGGCGGCGGCCGCGAGCAGGGCGGCGGCGCGGACGGGGGACCGGAGGAGGGAGGGAAGGGGACGGCGCACGGGGGCTCCCGGGGCTCGGAGAAGGAAGAAGGGGGTGAGGGGGGAGGGAGATCGGATTCCCAAAACCTTTTGGGTGGCGGAATGCCGAGTATGCTGACCCAAAAGGTTTTGGGAGTCAAGGGTGAGGAGGACCCGGCGATGGGCAGGCCCAAGGACACCGGCCGGACGGCCGGAGCGGGGCGCGGTGCCGAAGGCGGACGCACCGTCGGAATCAAGGACGTGGCCCGGGCGGCCGGCCTCTCCATCACCACGGTCTCGCACGCCCTCAACGGCAAGGGCCAGGTCAGCACCCGTACCCGCGAGCGGGTACGGCAGGTCGCCGAGGAGCTCGGCTACCGCCCCAACCCCGCCGCCCAGGTCCTGCTCTCCGGCCGCACGGGAGTGATCGGCCTGGCCGCCGGACACCAGAGCTCCGAGCCCTGGGAGCGCACCTACCGGCCCTACTACGCGGCCTTCACCGCCGGCGCCATGGTCGAGGCCGTCGACCGCGACTACGCCCTGGTCGTCGTGCCCGTCGGCCCCGGTACGGACCTGTGGACCCGCATCCCGATGGACGGCCTGATCGTCGTCGACCCCATCGCCGGCGACCCCGTCATCAACGAGGCCCTGCGCCGCGGCCTCGCCGTCGTCACCGACGGCCGCCCGATCGACCCGGCCCACGCCGAACTCCCGTACGTGCAGAGCGACATCGTCACCGGCATCGGGCTGGTGATGGACCATCTGCACGACGCCGGCGCCCGGCGGATCGGGCTGCTCAGCGGATCCGAGCTCGACTCGTTCACCCTCGACAGCGAGCAGACCTACGCGGAGTGGTGCACCACCCGGCACCTCCCGGCCGCCGTCGAGCGCACTGCCCCCGGCGAGCCCGCCCGCGACGCCGCCCGCCGCCTCCTCGCCACCCGACCCGACGCCGTCCACGCCCTCAACCGCACGTACGGCGAAGCGGTGTTGGCCGCGGCCCAGGCGCTGGGCCTCTCGATCCCCGGGGACCTCATGGTCACCGTCATGGACGAGGTCGAACCGGGCACCCGGCCGGCCCTCACCACCCTCAGCCTCGACCCCCGGCGGGTCGGCTCGGCCTGTGCGGCGGCCCTCATCGACCGCCTGACGGGCGCCGAACCCGAACCGGTCACGGTGCCGTCCCGGCTCGTCCCGGGGGAGTCGACGCAGCGGGGCTGAGCGGTACGCGTACCGCGTGCCGTCCGAGGACGCCCGGCCCGCGCTCGCCCGCCTTGATCGCTACGATCACTACTGAACCTGATCGCGTGATGTCGGGGCGGCCGCCTGGGAGGGGATCCTCCCACGAGCCGTCGCCTGTCGCGGTTGCCGACCACGATGCGCAGTGCCCGGGCGGCGCCGGGGGATTCGTCGTCGCCCAGGACGACCGACATCTCAGGACTCCTCGCGCGCGCCGTGGGAGTGGACCAGGGCGGGGTCGGCCACGCTCGGGCGCTCCCGCCAGAACGACGGGGCTCGCAGGCGCCAGGCGATCATGACGATCACTCCGGCGAGGGCGATGCCGAGACCGATGACGAGCGGGGGGCCGAGGCCGAACCACGAGGTTCCGCTGTACGAGTTGGCGGGATCGGCCATGTCGGTGACCGACCGCACCAGGAGCCACGCGAGCAGTCCGGATCCGACCAGCGGGCCCAGCCCGATGAACAGGAGGTTGTGGACGCTCGCGAAGAGGTGGCGACGGTAGTAGACCACGCAGGCGATTCCTGTGAGCGCGTAGTAGAAGGCGATGAGCAGCGAGAGCGCGGTGAGCGAGTCGAAGAGGGCGTTGGAGCTGATCTGACTCACCGCGAGGTACCAGGCGATGGCGATGCCGGCGACCCACCACGTACTCACGTCGGGGGTGCGGAAGCGCGGGCTGATGTGGCCGTACGGGGAGGGCAGCGCCCGGCGGCGGGCCATGGAGAGCGCCGTACGCGAGGCCGGGATGATCGTCGTCTGCGTGGAGGCGATGGCGGAGGTGGAGACGGCCAGGAGGAGGATCCAGTCCCAGCCGCCGAGGACGTCCGTGGCGAGCCGGGCGAAGACGAACTCCTCGTCGTCCGCGTTCTCGGCCAGGAACGTGGGACCGGCGTACGCCACGACGGCGAATCCCACGGACACGTAGGTCACCAGCAGGATGACGGTCGACCAGAGCCCGGCCTTGCCGGGGGCGGTCGCGGAGTCCTCGACCTCTTCGGTGAGGTTGACCGCCGATTCCCAGCCCCAGTAGATGAAGACGCCGAGGAGCAGCCCGCTTGTGAGCGCCGCACCACCGGCGCCGAACGGATTCAGCCAGCTGAGGGCAGGTTCCACAGCGTCGTACCTGCTCGTGCCGTCGTAGACGCTGTGGAGCGCCACGCCCACGAAGACCAGCAGGCAGGCGACCTGGGCCAGGATGAGGACGTTCTGCACCTTGGCCGACAGCTCGGTGCCGATGACGCACACGGCCGTCATGACGAGGATGAGCAGCACGGTGAGCAGCCGGCGGACGAGGCCGTTGTCCACCCAGCCGTCCAGCCCGAAGGAGAGCAGGGCGAAACTGACGGCCACGTCGGCGAGCGAGCCGATGACCAGTACTCCGGTCATCGTGATGGCCCATCCGCCGAGCCAGCCGGCCCACGGGCCCATGGCGCGCGTCACCCAGGAGAAGGTGGTGCCGCAGTCCTGGTCCACCTTGTTCAGGTAGTAGAACGCCGACGCGATGAGCAGCATCGGGACGAAGGACGCGACCATGACGCCGGGTGCGTAGATCCCGACCAAGGCGACGACGGGCCCGATCACGGCGGCGAGGGAGTAGGCGGGAGAGGTGGCGTTGAGCCCGATGACGAGAGCGTCGACGAACCCGATGGCGTCGGCCTTCAAACCCACGGTTCGCCCGGCGGGCGCGGCGTCCTCTGCGGCCATGTTCTCTCGCTCTCGCTCTCGCTCTCGTCGAGCCGGGCAGGACGGCGAGACCCACGCCTTCAGCGTAGGGAGGCCGGATCAGGCGTGCATGCGCAGGAGCGGGCGGCGCCCCGTCCACGTCGTCACCGACGAGCCGACGAACCTGTCCGTGCACGACCCGAGGGCCGTACGGGACCCTCGCCGACGCGGGGAATCGGCTGTCCACTCAGGGCACGGCCTGCCGTCCTCTGTCAGGCCCCGCCGCGGAGGCCGACCGCACCGCAGGCTGACCGCTCCGACAGAGACCGAGCGCGCCCGGCTCGACGGGCTGCCGGGCCGGGCGCACAGACGTCTTTGCCCGGACCGTCTTTGCCCGGACACGTCGCGCGTCCGGTCGTCCGTCACCCGGAGAGGGTGTCGCCCCCCCCACCAGGCAACGCGCTTCGCTCATCTAGAAGAACCCGAGCTTCTTCGGCGAGTAGCTGACCGGAAGGTTCTTGGTGCGCGCGGGGCGCCGGAGAAGGGCGGGATGCCGACCTCGTGGGTGTCCGGGCAAGCGACGGCCAGGTCAGTGAGGCGGCCGGTGTCGAGCTCACGGGAGTGCACCCCCGTCTGGACGAGCGGATCACCCTGGGGCGCTGAGCCCTGACGGGTTCCGTCGTCGGGGGTGGTGCTCAGAGCACGCCGACCAGCACGATGACCAGGGCGGGCAGTGCGACGAAGACGGTGCCGAGGTAGACGGCGAGGACCCACCGGTGTTCGGAGGCGATGCGGGCGAGGGTCTCGGCGCAGAACAGTGGTACGGGGCGCAGGAGTGGTATCACGTAGATCGCGATGATCGCGAAGAGGTTGTAGAGCAGGTGGACGAAGGCCGCCTGCAGGCCGATCTTCGCGTCCTGTCCGACGCCTGCGAAGGCCGCGAAGACCACGGTGAAGGTGGTGCCGAGGTTGGAGCCGACGACGACGGGATACACCTGTGCCGGGGTCAGGATGCCGGTTCCGGCGAAGGGCACCAGTACGGAGGTGGTGATGGTGGAGGACTGGGTGACGACGGTCACGCCCATGCCGGAGGCCATGGCGAGGTAGGCGTTGCGGCCGACGGCCTTGAGCAGAAGGTCGCGGGCCCTGCCGACCATGAGGAGTTTGAGGAGTTTTCCCAGGTAGCGGACGGCGATCAGGATCAGCGCGGCGCCGATCAGGATGGTGAACAGCGGGCCGAGGGTGCTGCTGATGTGGGAGGTCGTGTGGATCACGGCGTGTTCCACCGGTCGGGTGGCCGCCCGGATGAAGTTCAGGTGGGCGGGGTTCGGCAGCCAGTCCGTGCCGTACAGCGCATCGGTCAACGTCCCGCTGAGGTGTTTCAGCGGATGCCAGATCAGTTCGACGGGGAAGAAGATCAGCAGCGCGAGCCAGTTGTAGAAGTCGTGGACGGTCGAGGCGCCCGGTGCCCTGCGGAACTCCGTGCGGTCGCCGATGAAGGTCAGGGCGACCAGGCTGGTCGTCACGGTGGTGCCGACGTTCGCGCCCAGGATGATGGGGATCGCGCCCTGGATGGGCAGCGCGCCCGACCCGACGGCGGTGACGGCGATGGCCGTGGTGGTGGTCGAGGACCGGATCAGGACGGTGCCGAGGATGCCGACGCTCAGTCCGACCCACGGGTGTGCGGCGAAGGCGAACATGGTGTGTGCCGCGTCGCTGCCCAGCCCGGCGAGTCGCCGGAAGGGCCTCGCCCGGAGGCGTCGCCCTGTGTGGGGCTGGTGTCCGGCCCGTTGCCGGATGTGGCCTCCGCCATGGATCATGGCTACGAGCCCCTGACGAGGGGCGCACGTGGCTGAGCGCCGTACGTGTGCAACGAGCGGCTGGTGCCGTCAGTGACTGCGGGTTTCTCCCGGCCCACTGGCCGGCGAGTCGGTGGGCCCGCACGATCGTGGAGTCCACCGACATCGTCCGAGCCGGCTCCCCGTCGGCGTCGGCCTGGGCCGTCAGCGCGGTGAACACGAGGCCCTCGGAGGAGACATCCGGTCCTGGCCCGTGGACTGGAACGAACACCCCGGGCCCCTCGTGCGGACGAAGACCGCCGAGGAGACCCACCACGAAGTCGCTGCTGACCGCCGACGAATCTCCGACTCGGATCACGAGGCTCGGCGGGCAGCATCCCGCCCCCGGCGAGCATGGTCGCCGCGGTCGGAGGCGAGAGCGCGGGCCGGGCTGTCTGACTGCTGTGGACTGCGACGGACGACGCCTAGGCGCGATGGGTGCCCTCTGAGCGGATGGCGCCGCGCACGCCGGTGGTGACCACGACGATCAGGCACAGGGCGATGACGGTCTCGGCCCAGAAGAAGGCGAACCAGTCCATCACGCAGCCGATCGGCGGTGCGCCGGGAGCGGTGTTGCGGAACGCCGAGAGAGCGAACAGCGTGGCGGCCATCCAGGCGAGGGCGGGCCAGACCACACCCTCGCCACGGGTCGTCAGATACCAGGCTCCGAGGAGCACGGACGACGCCAGCGCCCACATCACGACCATCATGAAGACCGAGAAGACGAGCAGGCTGGTCGATCGGGACAGTCGCAGCTTGACGACGGCGTCCTGTCCGGAGGCCGGGGGCGTCGTGAAGGCGGAGAAGCGCGTGTCGTTGTTGGAGAAGAGCATCCGGACCGGCACCTCCTTGCCACCCATCAGTGCCCAGAACTCGATGTCGGTCTCGTAGGTGTCGAACGGGTAGTCGCCGATCGATCCCCCTGTGATCGCGACCTGCACGTCCTTGGGAGTGAGCCGCTCGTGTGCTTTGAACTCCAGGTCGCTGAGGGTCGCCACGGAAGTCTGGAGGCTGAGATCGTCCACCGGGGCGGTCGCCTCCTCCTCGCCGAGAGCCCCACGGGGGGTGACCCTGACCCGCAGGACGAGTTCTCTGCCCGAGGCGTCGACGCTCTGGACGACGGCCTCCACCTCCACCCGGTCGGCGGCTCGGGATCCGACGGCGTGGACCGTGTCGGTTGCCTGCCGCTCGGAGAACTGCAGCCGGGACCCCACGGACACCGCCACCACGATCAGAACCGCAAGGGGAATCAAGACCGGCAGGAGCGACACCCCGGAGTGGCGTGTGCTGGGTGAGCGTGAGGGTGAGGCCATGGCGACTCCGACGAGGTGAGAAGGGCACGTGGAGTCACCCTTCGATCGCAGAGGGCCACTGTAGGTGTTCGGCGGCTTGCCGCCGTGGAAGTGGAGGCCCGGGAGCCGAGCCGCAATGGTCCAGATCTTGGTAAGCGGGATGCCCCTGGGCGTGCCGGGTGCGAGCCCCTTGTCAAGCGTTCCATCCGGACCACGGCCTCGACCGTCCCCGACCGTGCGGGGCGACTGGTCGGTCGAGCGTGGCCGGTGGCCTCGGCCGTGACTGTCGGTCAGGCCCGCGGGGTGCGGGGCTCCAGCCGGAACTCGAAGCCGAGGGTGCCCGGGTCGAGTGCGGTCGCGCCGCCGTCGACGGTGAGCACCGCACCGTTCACGAACGAGGCGGCGGGTGACAGCAGCCAGGCGATGGCCTCCGCGACTTCGTGCGGCTCACCGGGCCGCCCGGCGGGCAGGACCCGGGTCACCTCCTCGTACGCCGCTTCCAGGCCGTTCCCGCCCAGGCCCGCCTCGTCGGCGAACCGGCTCATTCGGCGGTCCGCCATGTCGGTGCGCACCCAGCTGGGGCACACGGTGTTGGCGCGCAGTCCCGTGCCCCCGTAGTCGACCGCGAGCGAGCGGCACAGCTGGAGCAGCGCCGCCTTGGAGGTGGCGTAGGCGGCGTTCCCCACACCGTTGCGCAGGGCGGACACCGAGGCCACCGCGACCACCGCGCCGCGGGCGTCGAGCAGGTGCGGGAGCGCGGCGCGCAGCAGGAGGAACGGACCGGTCAGGTTGGTCCGCATGACCTCGTCCCAGTCCTCCAGGGTCACCTCGCCCACCCCGCCGCCCCGCCCGATGCCGGCGTTGAGCACCAGTCCGTCGAGCCGCCCGTACGTGCCGACCACCGTCTCGACGAGCGAGGTCACCGCGGCGGGGTCCCCGATGTCCGACGGTACGGGCAGGGCGCCGGTCTCCTCGGCGATCAGCCGCAGCGGTTCGGGGCGGCGCCCGGACACCGCCACCTTGTGTCCCGCCCGGGCCAATGACTGCGCGGTCGCGGCCCCGATCCCCGTTCCGCCCCCGGTCACCAGGTACACGCGCTCGTCCGCCATGTCCGCCGCCCCTCCCGTGTCTCGTCCGCCGTCCCCGTTCCGGTGATCTTAGGCGCGCCGCTCGGGGCCGGGCCGGCCGGCGACACCCGCATCCGTCGGGTCTCGGGCCGACCGCCGGTACCCGACTGGTCGTCCGCCGTTCGCGCCTCACTTCCCGCCCAGCCGCGCGGCGGACGACGCCATGTGCACGTAGCGTAATGTTACGCTACGAATCGTGACAATCGAGCCCGAAGGCATGCCTCGATACCAAACGAGCGCGCCCAATCACGTCTATTACTTCGACATCGGGACCGGCACCTGGCACGGAAAGGCCACCTTCCGCGTCACCTCCTGGCGTCGTCTCATGCGCAGCCGCATCGGGTTGCCCAACAAACTGCTCGCGACCGCCATGCACACCATCGAGCTGCTCACCGGTGCGCCACGGCAGGAATCGACGATCGTGGCGAAGCCGGACGAGGGTGAGTTCGGCCAGGCCGACAACGTGGTCAAGATCTCCAAGTTCGGCGTGACCCTGTACCTCCTGGAAGAGCAGTACGTACTGGACAGCAACGGAACCGGAGTCACTGTGCACGGGAAAGAGAGGCTCGGCCCTGTGCCGGGCCTGCTCACGCGGACCTTCATCTACACTGCGGAAATTCGCGACGAAGGAATGGCCGCGACTTACCACATGCCGCTGCTCGCGACCCCTTGGACCGGGAACTATCAGGTCGCAGCCGACCGTCAGAGCATCTTCGCTGAATTGTTGTGTGACTGGGGCAGGGTGACCGAGGAAACCCGCCGAATCAGCGTGCCGGCTTAGCGGGCGGCAGGAACACACTCCCGATGACCACCGAGTCCACGCTCCCCGCCGAAAAGGTCAGCCTGGTCGCCGGATCGCTCGCCGAGCGGGTCAGGCAGTACGACACCACGCACGATCGCCGGGCCCCGTTCGCCTACACCTACTACCGCCTCACGGCGACGCTCGCCACAGCCTTGGACACAGGCACCCCCGCGTTCAACAACCCGCCGTGGGTCGCCGAGCTGTGCGAGACGCTCGCGTCGGCCTACTTCAGCGCGATGGACAGCGTCGACGAATGGCTGGCAGAACGATCCGGTGGCTCCGCAGACGAAATCCGTCCCAGTGATCTGCCGGACTCCATCCCCCCACCATGGCGAGATGTCATCGCGGCTTCGAGTGTCCGGCGCTCCTACATGCTGGAAGACGTGCTCTTCTCCATGATGGCGCACATCTCGTACGACCTGCCGGGGGCGTTGCGGCGCATGGCGACGCCTGCGGACGACCGCAGCCACATCGCGGACTTCCACCGTATGAACGACGTGCTGGCGTCCTGTATCGACACGGTCCAGGACGACCTTTCGTCCAGGTACATTCATGGGCTCAGCTCTCTGGACAAGCTGTTCACCCGTAGTGACGAACTGTTGACCAATTATGGGATCCGGGTCGCACGGGGCTTGGCCTGGTTCAACTGCGACAGACTCCTGGACCCGGATTCGACCGAGGAAGCGACGCGGTCGATCAGCAGGAGCACCGCCGCGCTCATTCACGAAATCCGCTCCCCCGACGACTGGAAGCTGCGCGCCGGCTTGTGGATTCTGCGCAGATTGATTCCCGATCGTCGGCACTGGCCCGCGGCGGGCACGCCCCTCGCGTAGGAAGTCGAACGCGGTGGGGATGCCGGACGACGCGCCTCGACCTCGCGTCGGTGAGCATCCCGGTCACCGTGCACCACCTCAAGTGTGAGATCAGCCCGGGGGAGGCTGACCGCCAGATCCGCGCGGACCAGTTCGATCAACGGGCGTCCCTCCGCCTCGTACGGGGCGTACGGACGAAGCTCGGCCGCCGCGCACGGTGATCGTGCGGCCGGTGGCCGTGAGCCGCACCGTCACGTCGAGGCTGCCGCCGTGCTGGATGGCATGGGCGACGAGATCGTGGTCCGGGAATGGTCCGGATCTTGACCGTGATCCTCGTTTGCGAACCTGTGGGGGAGTGGGATTCCTGCAGACTCCTCCGGCGCCGGAGGAGCGCACATCCCGGATTCCGCAACCTGGCGCGGGAGATCGCGGGCGTCAGCGCTGCGTGTGGATGAAGCCGATTTTGTCGATCTCGTCGCCCGATCGGCCGTGGAAGCCGGTGATCTGCCAGCCGGGAGGGGCGGTGTGGGTGACGCAGTCCGAGGTCGGCGTGCCGCCGGCGAGGGTGTGGCCGAGATTGGTGCTGAACCTTGCGTGGAAGATCCGGGTGCGGCCGTCCTTCTGGGCCCGGCACACGTGCGCGGTCGTGACGTACTCCCCGCTGCCGAGCGTGAGGGAGGTCGTGGCGCCTCCGGTGCCGCCGTGGGTGAGTGTCGTGCCGTTGTCCAGGGTGATGGCCAGCCGGTCGATCCGGGAGCCGGCGCTCAAGGTGATGGTGGTGGCGCGGGCGCCGGCGGGGACGCTGTCGATGTCGTTGAAGTGGTCGCCGTGCGGTCCGCCGAACTGCTCGCTCAGTCGGAAGTCAGGGTTGCGCGACCAGGAGAAGCCCACCGCGACCGGGTCGTGGTCGGAGAGCATGAGTCCGTCGCCGGTGAGGAACGCGGCGTGCTCGTTGTTGTAGGAGGTGGCGTTCAGGGAGACGAGTCTGCTGCCGCGGTAGAGGACCTTGTCCACGACCTCGCAGGTGTTGGGCACGGTCGGCTGGGACTGGTCGCAGACGAGGGCGTCACTGCCCTTGGTGGGCGGGGTGCCCTTGCGGATCAGCCCGACCCAGGCGTCGGTGAGCGCGTTGGCGGCGGCGAACTCGGCGATGGTGTCGCCGGCGCGGGTGTAGCGGGTGTTGGTGTCACCCATGACGACGACCGCGTTGCCCGCCGAGTGGGCCGTGATGAAGGCGGTGAGTTGCTTCAGGTTGTCGGCGCGTGAGTTCAGATCTCCCGCGTTCGTACCCGCGTTGGTGTGGAGGTTGTAGAAGTCGACGTACACACCCTCGGCGAGGCGCTGCCGGGCGAAGGTGAAGCCCTTCGGGGTCAGGCAGTCGCCCGAGTCGTACTGGCAGGAGTTCCAGCGGACCCGCTCGAAGTCGTCCGCTTCGTAGGGGGTCTTCGACAGCGTGTTGAGGCCGCTGCCGATGCCCGCCCCGCCGCTGGTGGGGGTGCGGTACGGGTGGGCGGTGTCGGCGGCGTAGAGGCGGGCGTGGTGGTTGAAGTCCTCCTGGACGTGGACGATGTCGTACGCCTCGATCCGTCGGCCGATCTCGGTCGTGGCGGGCTCGCGGGGCGTCGGCGCGCTGGAGATGCCGTCGGGAAGCCCGGCGACGTTGTAGGTGAGCACGCTGAACGTGCCCGAGTCGGCGGCCGTCGCCGGTGGCGCCGTCGCGGTGAGTCCGGCGAGTGCGGCTGCCGCCGCCGTCAGGCAGGCGAGGAGTCGGCGCATGGGTGGCTCCTGGTGGTGGGGTTCCGGCTGGGTGCGCGGCGCCGCCGGGACCGGGCGGGAAGCGTCCGCCCGGTCCCGGCCGGCCGTGGTTCAGGCGCAGGCGCTCCCGTTGAGCGTGAAGGCCGTGGGGGAGGGATTCGCACCTGTGTGGGTGCCCTGTACTCCGAAGTTCGCGGTCGCACCGGGGGCGATCGCCCGGTTCCAGTCGGCGTCGCGGGCGCTGACGGTGGTGCCGTTCTGGGTGACGGTGGCGTTCCAGGCGCTCGTGACGCGCTGGCCGCCCGGGTAGGCCCAGGCCAGCTGCCAGCCGTCCACGGCCGTCGGGCCGGTGTTCTTGACGGTGACGGTCGCGGTGAAGCCGGTGTTCCAGACGTTGTTCACCGTGTACGTCACCGCGCAGGCGGCGGTGGGCGGTTCGCCGCCGGTGGAGGTTCGTTCGGCGGCGTAGGCGGCGAGCCAGGCCAGGGGGGCGTTCCAGTTGATCGCCACCTCGTTGGTCGAGTACGAGCCGATGTCGTCGACGTAGCAGGCGGCGGGCGCGCAGCCGGTCAGTTTCTCCTGCGCGACCGGGTCCTGGAGCGCGCTGTCGGGACCGCCCGCGAGCGACCCGGCCGGCGGGTGGGGCAGGGAGGCGTCCAACTGGTGGGCCCAGAAGCGGTGGTGCTGGTTCTGTGAGGACCTCTCGCCGTGGCCGGTCACGTACGACATGCCGAGGGCGTTGCGGCCGAGCAGGTAGTCCATGGTCTCCAGCGCGCCGGCGCGGTAGCGCCCGTCGCCCGTCAGCTCACCGGCGACGGCCATGACGATCGCGTCGTTGGCGACCTCGCCGTTCGAGCCCCAGAAGTATCCGTCCGCCGGGACGGGCACGGCGTAGCCCTGGGCGGCCATCCTGGACAGATAGCCGTCGGCGGCCGTGGTCACCGAGGACCTGATCCGGACCAGGTCGGACGCGGGCAGGCCGTTGGGGACGGTGGCCAGGACGAGCCGGCCGAGCGCCGCCGTGTCCGCCCAGCCGAAGCCGTACGGGCTGAACGCGTCGGCAGAGGTGTGCCAGGACGAGGAGGTGACCGCGTCCCGGTAGGCGCTCTCGCCGGTCGTCGCGTACAGCTCGGCGGCTGCCCAGTAGAACTCGTCGGTGACCCGCGTGTCCTCGTAGGCTCCGCCGCCCGTGCTGTCCGAAGCCGACGCGTACAGGGCGGGGTTGGCCTGGGCCGCGGTCCAGGCCCGGCGGGCGGCCGACAGGCACCGGTCGGCGTACGCGGAGTCGTACGGGCGGAAGACCCGGGCGCACTGAGCGGCGGCCGCCGCGAGGTTGAGGGTCGCCGCCGTGGACGGCCGGTGCAGCTCGCGGGGCTGCGCGTCCTGGTCGGGACGCAGCGGCATGCCGGTCCAGGCCGCGTCGTGGACCTTGTGGAAGGCCATGCCCGCGTACGGCCTTCCTTCGGGCACCTGCATGCGCATCAGGAAGTCGAGCTCCCACCGCGCCTCGTCGAGGACGTCGGGTGTTCCGTTGCCGCGTTCGGGGACGCGCAGGGTCGAGTCGCCCAGCGCGGCATCCCTGCCGGCCCGCTTGGCCCGCTCGAAGGAGCTGACGACCAGCCAGGTGGAGATGCCGCCGTTGACCACGTACTTGCCGTGGTCGCCCGCGTCGTACCAGCCACCCCTGACGTCCTGCGTGTAGTCGCACACGGTGGCCTGGCACGGTACGGACGTGTCGCCCTGGTTGGGCGCGACGCCGAGGTGTCCGGCCGGGCGTGCGTAGGCGGGACCCACCAGGGAGGCGTCGATCGCGATGCCGCTGCGCTGGTGGTGGAAGAACGCCATCGAGTCGGAACGCAAGGTGTCGTAGAGGTCCGCGCGGATGTCGAAGGGTGCGCTGCTGTTGCCGTCCACGGACAGGACGTATCCCGGGCCCGTGCTCCGGTACGAGGAGAAGTCGGCCACCTGGACGGACTGCCCGGAGGGGGTGTCCGCGCCGCGCGGGACGGTCGATCCGGAGGCGACCAACGTGCCGGACGCGTTCCGCAGCTGCCAGGAGAGCGCCTGCGTCGCCGTGGTGACGACGGTGGCGCGCTTGGGTCCGTCGGGCAGGTAGCCGACCTGGTTGACGCGTACGGCCGTGGTCGCCGCCGTGGCGGCGGGGACGTCCGCGGCGGCCGGTACGGACGCGAGACCGCCCAGGAGGAGGGCGCCCGCCAGCAGGGCGGTGGGGAGACGTAACGAGCGAGAGGGTGGCATGTGCGGCTCCTGTGTGTCGTCGGGGGAATCAGCGAGTGGGTCGGTCTGCGTGAGCAGGCCCGTCTGCCGGGAAGGCGGAGACGGTCTCCTCCGGCCGACCAGGACGCCGCCGGAGGACTTGCCCGAATGAAGTGGGCATGTCAACGATTTCCTCTTTGCCTCCCTGATGGTGGGAGCGCTCCCAAGCGATGGAGAATCGAGCACCGGTCGAGGGGGCGGAGATCTGAGCGCAGATTAGTGAGGCGCACTTACACCGTCAACGGGGTCGACGCGGTGGCGCGAAGTCGACCGCCTGGCCGGTCCACGGGACGCGACGCTCGTGCGGGTAGCGTTCGGTGCAATGGTGCAGGCGGTCGACCGCCGCGACGGAAGGACCCGATTCTGAACCCCCAGCTCGCGGAGACCCTGTCCGCGGCCCTGCTCGTCCTCGTGCTGGCCTGTGCGGTCATCCGCCCCTTCGGGTGGCCGGAGGCGGTCGTGGCCGTCCCGGCCGCGGTCCTGGTGGTCGTCACCGGGGCCATCTCCCTCGACGACGCCCTGGCCGAGGCGGAACGGCTCGGGCCGGTGATCGGCTTCCTGGCGGCCGTACTGGTGCTGGCTCAGCTCTGCGACGACGAGGGGCTGTTCCAGGCCTGCGGGGCGTGGATGGCGCGTACGGCGGCGGGCCGGCCGCGCCGGCTGCTCGTCCAGGTGTTCCTGGCGGCATCGGCGATCACCGCCGTGCTCAGCCTGGACGCCACGGTCGTGCTCCTGACCCCGGTGGTCTTCGCCACCGCGGCCCGTATCGGCGCCCGTCCGAAGCCCCATGTGTACGCCTGCACCCACCTGTCGAACACGGCCTCCCTGCTGCTGCCCGTCTCCAACCTCACCAACCTCCTCGCCTTCGCGGCCAGCGGGCTCAGCTTCACCCGGTTCGCCGCCCTGATGGCCCTGCCGTGGGCAGCCGCGATCGCTGTCGAGTACCTGGTCTTCCGGCGCTTCTTCGCCACCGACCTGGACGCGGGAGCGCAGGCCCCCGCCGTCGTCGAACCGCCGCCGCTGCCGCTGTTCGCCCTGGTGACCGTGGGATGCACGCTCGCAGGCTTCGTGCTGACCTCGGTGGTCGGCGTCGACCCGGCGTGGGCCGCCCTGGCAGGGGCACTCGCCCTCGCCGTACGGGCCCTCATCCGCCGCCGCACCAGTCCCCGTGCGCTGGTCCGCGCCGCCTCCGTGCCCTTCCTCGCCTTCGTCCTGGCCCTCGGGATCGTGGTCCTGGCAGTGGTGGACAACGGTCTCGACGACGCCCTGGGACACCTGATCCCCGACGGCACCGGCCTGCCGGAACTTCTCGCCCTGGCCGGACTGGCCGCCGTCCTCGCGAACGTCATCAACAACCTGCCCGCGGTCCTGGTGCTCCTGCCGTTGACCGCCCCCTCGGGGCCCGGCGCCGTCCTCGCCGTCCTGCTCGGGGTGAACATCGGCCCCAACCTCACCTACGCCGGCTCGCTGGCCACCTTGCTGTGGCGGCGTATCGTCCACGCCCACGACGGTGAGGTGGAGCTGAAGGAGTTCACCCGGCTCGGCGTGTACGCCGTACCCACGAGCCTGGCCGCCGCCGTACTGGCACTGTGGCTCTCGCTGACCGTCATCGGAGGAGGCTGAACCCATGGCCGTGGTCGTCTGGATCGTCGAAGGCACGTGGCGCGCCTGCGTGGACGCCGCCCGCGCGCACACCCCGGCGGACGCCGACGTCGTCCTCCTGCACGTCACCCCCGCCGACGTCCCGGGCGCCGCGCACGGCGCCTTCGCCGGACTCCTCGGCCGCGGCCACCCCGCGGGGCACCGCCCGGCCGAAGGCTGGGGGAGGGACCCCGGCACGCGCCTGGAACACCTCGCCGCCACCTCCGCGCGGCAGCTGCTCCAGGACGCCGCCGACCGCCTGGACCGCCCCTGCACGCGTACCGAACGCACCGGCCGCATCGAGCGCGAGGTCGTCGCCGCGGTCGAGGGCAGCGACCTGCTGATCCTGGCCAGGGACGGCGACCGCACCCACCTCGGACCGCACAGCCTCGGCCCCGCCGCACGCTTCGTCGTCGACCACGCCCCCTGTCCGGTGCTGCTCGTGTGGCCCGAACCGCCGCCAGGACTGCCCACCATGCCGCCCCCTCCCCCGCATCTTCTGTAGCCGGCTCGTCGACGAACTCCTCGACGCCGGCGTCCGGCCTGCCGCCGCCCAGAGAGCGGCCGCGCCCGTACGCTCCCGGATCGCGGCCTCCCCGTGGCGATCACCGAGAACGGCGCCGCCTTCGCGCTTCGGCGCCGTCCACGTCGACCACACCACCCGGATGCGAACCCCGAAGGCCGGTGCCCGCTGGTACGGCAGGGCCATCGCGACGAACGCGATCCCGCAAGGTGTCAGGTGCGGGTCCAGCGCTGGTTGCCGCCGTTCCAGCAGGAGTAGAGCTGGATCAGGGTGCCGTTGGCGGTGCCGCCGGCGGCGGCGTCGAGGCAGAGGCCGGACTGGACGCCGACGATGGTGCCGTCGGAGTTCAGGCGCCACTTCTGGTTGTCGCCGCCCCAGCAGCTGTAGATCTGGACCTTGGCGCCGTTGCCGGTGCCGGCCGCGTCCAGGCACTTGTCGCCGTAGACCCTGAGCTCGCCTGCGGCGGTGTAGGTCCACTGCTGGTTGGTGCGGTTGTTGCAGTCCCACAGGTCGAGCTGGGTGCCGTCGACGGTGGCGGCGCCGGGCACGTCCAGGCAGCGGCCCGAAGCGACGCCCTTGATCGGTCCGGAACCGGGCGAGGGGGTCGGAGGGGTGGTGGGGGAGGCGGCGTTGAGTGCGTTGAGGACGGAGGTGTACGCGGGCTTCTTGCTGCCGTCGCCGTTGAACAGCAGCGGCGTCTGATCCGCTCGCCAGGAGTCGGTGTCGCGCACGCCCCAGACCGTGACGCCGAGGCAGCGCGGGACGGCCAGGCAGTCGTTGGTCACGTTGGCGTAGGTCGTGGCCGAGGCGCCCTGGATGTCGAGTTCGGTGACGGCCACATCGACGCCGAGGGCGGCGAAGCTCTGCAGGGTGGTGCGGAAGTCGCTGTTGTACGGGCTGTCGCTGTTGAAGTGCGACTGGAAGCCGACGCAGTCGATCGGCACGCCGCGCTGCTTGAAGTCCCGGACCATCGCGTACACGGCCTGGGTCTTGGCCCAGGTCCAGTTCTCGACGTTGTAGTCGTTGTAGCAGAGCTTGGCGGCCGGGTCGGCGGCGCGCGCGGTGCGGAAGGCGACCTCGATCCAGTCGTTGCCGGTGCGCTGCAGGTTGGAGTCGCGCCGGGCTCCCGAACTGCCGTCGGCGAAGGCCTCGTTCACCACGTCCCACTGGGCGATCTTGCCCTTGTAGTGGGCCATCACGCCGTTGATGTGGTTGGTCATCGCCTGGCGCAGCGCGCTGCCGCTGAGGCTCTGCATCCAGCCCGGCTGCTGGGAGTGCCACGCCAGGGTGTGGCCACGCACCTGCTTGCCGTTCTGCACCGCCCAGTTGTAGACGCGGTCGCCGGCGGTGAAGTCGAACCGGCCCTGCTGGGGTTCGGTGGCGTCGATCTTCATCTCGTTCTCGGGTGTCACCGAGTTGAACTCGCGGCCCGCGATCGTCGTGTACGTCGAGTCGTTGAGCCGGCCCGAGGCGATGGCGGTTCCGAAGTAGCGGCCGCTCTGGGCCGCCGCGCCGCCGAGCGTGCTCTCGGCGGCGTGTGCGGTCAGCGGTGCCACCAGCACGGCGGCCGGAACGAGGACGCCGCCGACCAGGGCCGTACAGAGGCCGCCGATCTTCCGGCGGACGGTGGTCGGGGGAATGGCGTTTAAGCGCATGGCTGAGCCTCCAGGGCGGAAATCAGGGAAGAATCGGCGCGCGGCAGAATGAAACCGCTGCGGCGGCTGGTCGCGTCCCTTGATAAAGGACGCCGACCACCGGAACCTCGGAACTCAGTGTGGAAATCCGGCAGAAACATGTCAACAGTTTCGAAGAGATTTCGATAATCTCCCTTCGAAAGTATTTCGTGGAAATTCGGCGTCAGTGCATGGGTGCCGGGTACGTGATGTCGAACCACGTGAAGTGGGCCTGGTGGGTGGAGGGGCGGCCGTTGGAGGTGGCGTACAGGCCGAGCTGGACGCTGGTGAACAGAGGTCTGAGGAAGGTGGCTTCGACGGTGGCCAGGTCCTGCCAGGCACCGTCGGGTGCCGCGTGAGCGAAGGTGTGGCTGAAACCGCGGATGCGGACCCCCAGGCGAACGGGACCCGGGGGAAGGGAAATGCCGGCCAGGACCTCGGGCCCGCGGCGGAGGCTGAGTCCTTCCGCGGTGCGAAGGAAGAGGAGATGGGTGTCGTCGTCGACGACTACGGCGAGGCCTGCCTCTTCGTCCGGTGAGGCGGGAGCGAAATGCAGTTCGGTGGAGACGTCGCAGTCGGGCTGTTCCTGGGGCCGGGCCAGGAGGGATGCGGTGGTGTGATCGCCGAGGCGTTCGGGGGACAGTTGGAGACGGAGCCCGTCGCCGGTGGTCCAGAACCGCGCGCGTGGGGTGCGCAGGGTGCTCCAGTCGGCGGAGAGGGTGGCGAAGTCGTCGTGGAGGGGGCGGCGAAGGCCGGTGTGGACGACGGGGGAGAAGACCGGCCAGTCGGCGTCCCAGGTGACCCGGCTGAGGAACGTCTCGCGGCCGATGGCGGAGCCGGGGCGGACGCCCAGGAGGACGGCCCGCCACTCGCCGTTCGGGGTGTGGACGAGGTCGGCGTGTCCCGTGCAGGTGACCGGGCCCTCGGCCGGTGGTAGCACCGGGTTGCCGGGGGCGCCCTCGTAGGGGCCGGTCACGCGGTTCGCGCGGGCGGCCACCACGCTGTGGTCCACATCGGTGCCGCCCTCGGCGGTGAGCAGGAGATAGGTGCCGCCGATCTTGTAGAGGTGCGGGGCCTCCGACCAGCGGGCGCCTTCGTGGCTTCCCCGCCACAGGACGTACTCGGGTCCCGTGAGCCGGCGCTCGTGGGGAAGATATTCGCGCATCCATATCTCGGTGTGGCCGGCGGCCTCGTCCACCACGCGGGCGGCGGTGAACCAGGCTCGGCCGTCGCCGTCGCCGTCGCCGTCGCCGTCGCCGTCATCCGGCCCGTCGTCGAAGAAGAGCGACGGGTCGAAGCCCTCGCCCTCCAGCCAGTGCGGTTCCGACCACGGCCCCGCCGGGTCGGTCGCCGTGACGACGAAATGACCGGGGCCGTCCATCAGCGTGCAGACGAGATGGAAGACCCCGTCGTGGTGCCGGATCGTCGGTGCGAACAGGCCCCGGGAGGGCTCGCACCCCTCGAGGTCGAGCTGAGACGCCCGGTCGAGCGCGGAGCCGATGCGCCGCCAGTTCACCAGATCGCGGCTGTGGAACACGGGAAGGCCCGGGAACCATTCGAAGCTGGACGTCACCAGGTAGTAGTCCGCTCCCACTCGGCAGACGGACGGGTCGGGCCGGAACCCGGGCAGCACGGGATCACCGAACGACGCGGTCATGGAACCTCCACGATCTCGACCGGCACGGACAGCACACGGTCGGCCGCCGGGTGGCGTACGGGGCCGTGCAGAGTGAAGGAGCCCTGGAGCGGAAGATCGACGCTGGACCGTCCGACGGCCACGCCGATCTCCCCTGGCTCCACTCTTCTCCGCAGGTCGATCCCGGTGAAGGAGGTCCGGTCGGCATGGACGGAGAAGGTGATCCGGGCGGCCGCGCCCGGTCGCAGCTCGACCCTTCCGAATCCGGCGAGCCACCGGTGCGGCCGGACGACGGACGCCTCGGGGTCCGACAGGTACAGCTGGACCACCTCGGTCCCGGGCACCTCGCCGACGTTGCGTACGGTGACCGCCACGGAGACGGCTCCGTCCGTCGCGGCGACGGGATCCACCGAGAGCTCCGAGTAGGTGAAGCTGGTCCAGCTCAGCCCGTGTCCGAAGGGGAACAGCGGGGTCGGGTCCACCGAGCTCCAGTCGGTGTGCCCGCCGAGCCTGGAGTGCAGGTAGGTGCCGGGCTGGCCGCCGGCCTGCCGGGGGATGGAGACGGGCAGCCGCCCGGACGGTTCCGCGGCCCCGCTGATGATCCTGGCGAGCGCCGTCCCTCCCTCCTCGCCGGGGAAGAACGCCTGCACCACGGCCGCCGCGCGCTCGGCCAGCGTGCCGAGCGCGTACGGTCGTCCGGAGACGAGGACCAGGACGGTCGGCACCCCGGACTCCAGAACGGCGGAGGCGAGCGCGGCCTGGTCGCCGGGCAGGTCGAGGGTCTCGGCGTCGCAGCCCTCTCCGGAGGTGCCCCGGCCGAACATGCCGGCCCGGTCTCCGAGCACCAGCACGTTCACGTCCGGATCGTCCGCGGTGACCGTGAACCCGGCAGCGGTGAGCGCCTCGCCGAGTGTCGGGATCTCGAGCCCGAGGTCGCCGGGCAGCGCGATGTGATTGGGGAAGGAGTAGCAGCCGAGGAAGGACTGCGGGTCGTCGGCGTACGGCCCGCTGATCGCGACCCGGCACGGCCGCAGCGGCAGGATGCCGTCGTTCGCGAGCAGTACGGTGGACCGTTCGGCCAGGAGCCTGGCCAGGGCGCGGTTCTCCGGCGGGTCGAGATCGACCGGCTCGGGTTTGACGGGTTCCCAGCCGGGGTCGAGCAGGCCGAGCTCGGCCTTCTGCAGCAGGACCCGCTCCGCGGCCCGGTCGATGAGCTCCTCGCGTACGGTTCCCGCCCGCACGAGTTCGGTCAGCGGCTCGCCGTAGCAGCGGGCCGTGGGCAGCTCGACGTCGATTCCGGCGGTCAGCGCCAGCGCGCCGGCCGCGCCCCGCGATCCGGTGACGCCGTGACGGGTCTCCAGGAAGGAGACGGCGTAGTAGTCGGCGACGACCACACCGCTGAAACCGAGTTCGCCCCTGAGGAGTTCGGTCAGCAGCCGTTCGTCGGCGGCGACCGGGACGCCGTCCACGTCGGTGTAGCTGTTCATCACCGACCGGGCGCCCCCCTCGCGCAGTGCCCGTACGAAGGGTTCGACCAGCACGTCGGCGAACTCGCGCGGCCCCGAGGCGACGGGGGCCATGTTGCGGCCGCCGCGCGAGGCCGAATACCCGGCGAAGTGCTTGAGCGTCGCCACGATCCCGGCGCCTTCCAAGCCCTGCACGTACGCGGTGCCGATCGCTCCGACGAGATAGGGGTCCTCGCCGATGCACTCCTCGGTCCTGCCCCACCGGTAGTCGCGGACCACGTCGAGGACCGGAGCCAGCCCCTGGTGGACGCCGACCCGCCGCATCCCCGTGCCGATGGCGGCGGCCATCCGGCGCACCAGGTCGGGGTCGAAGGACGCCCCCCAGGCGAGCGGCCCGGGGAAGACGGTCGCGCCGAACGTCATGAACCCGGTCAGGCACTCCTCGTGAGCGACCGCCGGGATCCCGAACCGGCCGGAGCCGGTCACCTGCCGCTGGAGCGAGCCGAGCCGCTCCATCCCGGCTTCCGCGGTGATCGGCGCGGTGCCGTACACCCGGGTGAGCTGGCCGAGCCCGTGGGCGACGATGTCGTCGAGGCCGGGCGCGGGCTCGCCGGAATCGTCCTCCATCGGCGCGACGGGTGCCCCCGGATCCGAGGGCAGCGCCCAGAAGCCGGCGAGCTGCCCCGCCTTCTCCTCCAGCGTCATCCGTCCCAGCAGATCGGCGACTCGCTCGGACGCGGGCAGGAGGGGGTCGTGCCAGGGCTCGGTCAAGGGGTTCTCCTAGAGGCGAGGCGGGGCGGTGGAGAGCCGGACCTTGAGTTCGGTCGCGAGCTCCATCCGGGGGCTGACCAGGGGTTGGTCTTCCAGAAGCAGGAACAGTGCGCGGGCGGCGAGCCGGCCCATCTCCTCCAGCGGCTGACGTACCGTCGTCAGTGGAGGTGACAGCCATTCGCCCATCGGCAGGTCGTCGAAGCCGACCACGCTGAGGTCCTGCGGGATGCTCAGTCCGCTCTGCCGGGCGGCTTCGTAGACGCCCATCGCCTGCTGGTCGCTACCGGCGAAGACGGCCGTCGGCGGCTCGGGGAGGGCGAGCAGTTCCTGCGCGCACCGGAACCCGCCCTCGTGCTGGAAGTCGCCGAACCGGATCAGGTCGCGGTCGACCTCGATCCCGGCCCGCTCCAGGGCGGCCCGGTACCCGTCGATGCGGGCCTGGCTGCAGAGCATCTCCTTGCGTCCGCCGATCGTGGCGATCCGGCGGTGCCCCAGCTCCAGCAAATGCTCGGTGGCGGCGAGGCCGCCCGCCCAGTTGGTCGCTCCGATGCTCGGCACGCCGTTGCCCGGCAGGTCGATCGGGTCGATGACGACCAGTGCCACCCCGGCTCGTTCGACCTGGGCGCGCTGGGCCTGGGTGACCGAGGCGGTGACGAGGATGACGCCGTCGCTGTGGTGCAGGACCGGCAGTTCGGCCCAGCTCGACGGAGTGGCCTCGCCCGGGGGGACGAGTGACACGACGGTGCCGACGCTCCGCTGGGCGCACTCGGCCTCGACGCCACGCAGTATCTCCACCGCCCACGCGCTGTCCAGACCGCCGATGATCAGGTCGACCAGGCCCGACCTGCGGGCCCTGCGCTGTCGGCCGGGCTGGAGGTAGTTGTGGGACCGCAGCAGGGTCTCGATCCGTTCGCGCGTCGCGGGTGCGACATCGGAGCGACCGTTGATCACCTTGGACACGGTGGCCTGGGAGACTCCTGCCGCCGCGGCGATGACGGCCAGGGTCGGACGCTGCTCGCTCAACTCATCTCCTCTGCGCGGACGTCTTCGTCCGGCGATCTCCGTCCGGCGACAAGTACCGCAAACTTTTCGAAAGAGTTTCCGGTCGTGTGACCTGCTTGTCAACCCTGTAACCGGCAGATGTCTTTGGGAAGTTCGGTGGCGGGTCTTGACCGGGAAGCCACGCGTTCCTAGTTTGTGGCAGCGCAGAATTCGAGAAAGTTACGAAAAGTTTTCGAGCTCGCATCGGCATCCCTCACCCCGGAGGTCCCATGGCCAGCACTCTCCCGAGCCGACGAAGCTTCCTGGCCCTCTCGGCCCTGACCGCGCTGTCCGTCCCGCTGGTCGCGGCCTGCGGCGGTGGCGGCTCCGGCGGCAAGCCGGCGGCCGACGGCAAGGTGACCTTCGAGTGGTGGAACATCGCCACGACGGAACCGGGCAAGTCCCTCTTCCCGCAGATAGCCTCGGCGTTCACGGCCGCTCACCCGAACATCGGGATCGAGACGACCTCGTTGGAGAACGAGGCGTTCAAGTCCAAGCTGACCGCCACCATCTCGTCCGGAAAGCTCCCCGACGTCTTCCAGACCTGGGGCGGGGGCGTGCTGCAGCAGCAGGTCGACGCGGGTCTCGTCGAGGACCTCACCGACGCGCTCGGCTGGGCGTCCGACCTCACTCCGGTGTCGCTGCAGGCCTATCAGATCGGAGGTCGGACCTACGGGGTCCCCTACGACATCGGCATGGTCGGCTTCTGGTACAACAAGAAGCTCTTCGCCAAGGCCGGGGTCACCGAGCCGCCGGCCACCTGGGCCGAGTTCCTCGACGTGGTCAGGAAGCTCAAGGCGGCGGGCGTCACTCCGATCGCCCTCGCGGGCAAGGAGAAATGGCCGGGCCACTACTACTGGGCCTACCTCGCGATGCGCGTCGCGGGCCTCCCCGCGCTGCAACAGGCCGCGACCGGCAAGGACTTCACCGGCGCCGGTTTCGTCCAGGCCGGTGCCCACCTCAAGGAGCTGGTCGACCTCCAGCCGTTCCAGGCCGGCTTCCTCGGCGCCGGCTACGCCACCCCCGGCGGCCAGGCCGCGACCATGGGCAACGGCAAGGCCGCCATGGAGCTGATGGGGCAGTGGGGACCGTCGGTGCAGAAGGACGCGGGCGCCGACCTCGGAGCGGACCTGGGCTTCTTCCCCTTCCCGACGGTCGACGGCGGCGTCGGCCGGGCCACCGAGGTGTTCGGCGGCGGCGGTGGCTTCGCGCTGCGCAAGGGCGCCCCGAAGGAGGCGCTGGACTTCCTGAAGTTCTTCGTTCTGGAGAACGAGTCCAAGCTGCTGGCCTCCAACGGTTACCTGCCGGTGGTCAAGGGTGCGGAGCGACAGCTCACCGACGCCAACAAGAAGGTGGTGGCCGACAGCCTGGTCAAGGCGACGGGTTTCCAGCTCTTCCTCGACCAGGCCTATCCGCCGGCGGTCGGCCAGGAGGTCAACGACAGCGTCGCCGACCTCATCGCGGGCAAGAAGACGCCCGAGCAGGTCACCCGGTCGATCACCGAGGCTGCGAAGGGTGCCTAGCTCCGTGGCCACCCCGACCAAGGGCCCGGTCAAGGGCCCGGCCGAGGAGCGGACGGAGAACGTCGTGCCGGTCCGCCCGCCCGCCACGGCCCGGTCGCTCCTGCGCGGTCTTGCAAGCTGGGCGTCGGTCGCCTGGTTCCTCGTCCCGGCTCTGGTCCTCTTCCTGGTCTTCGTCCTCGCCCCGATCGCCGTCGCCGTTCGCACCGGCTTCTTCAAGTGGGGCGGGATCGGCCCCATGGACGACTTCGTCGGCTTCGAGAACTACACGAAGCTGTTCGCCGATCAGGTCTTCCTCGGCGACATGGGGCGCGGACTGTACCTGATCGTCCTGTCGATCACGGTGCAGTTGCCCTTCGCGCTGTTCACCGCCGTACTGCTCAACCAGAAGCTGCGCGGCCGGGCCGTCTACCGGATGCTGTTCTTCGCGCCGTACATCCTGTCCGGGGTGGTCACGGCGGTCCTCTTCACCATGATCTTCCTCCCCGGCGACGGCGTGGCCGACCACCTCGTCGGCGCCCTGGGCCTGGAGGGGCTGCAGGGCAAGTGGCTCGCCGAACCCTCGACGGTCATGCCGACCCTGTTCCTGGTCATGACCTGGAAGTACTTCGGCTTCCACATGATGCTCTTCCTCGCCGGGCTGCAGGGCATCCCGCGCGAGATCCTCGATGCCGCCTCCATCGACGGCGCCGGCGCCTGGCAGCGCTTCCGGTACGTGACGCTGCCGCTGCTCGGACCGACGATCCGGATCAGCGTCTTCCTTTCGGTCATCGGCGCCATCCAGCTCTTCGACCTCGTCTGGGTCATGACGGCGGGCGGTCCCAACCACTCCTCCGAGACGATGGCGCTCTCGATGTTCCAGTTCGGGTTCAAGCGCTACCAGGTCGGCTACGCCAGCGCGATCAGCGTGGTGCTGTTCATGATCAGCCTGGTCTTCTCCCTCTTCTACCAGCGTTACGTGCTCCGCCGTGACCTGAGCGGGGCCGTCACCACGGGAGGTGGCCGATGAACGCGCGCAGGGCGGTACGCGGCCTGTCGACGCACGCCGTGGTCTGGCTGATCGCCGCGTTCGTCGCCGGACCGCTGATCTACGCGGTGATCTCCGGATTCAAGAGCACCAGCGAGCTGACGACCAATCCGTTCGGGCTGCCGGCGCACTGGAAGACGGGCAACTACACCGGCATCCTCGGCGACGGGATGTTCTGGCGGCAGATCGCCAACAGCGCGGGCATCGCGATCGGCACGACCCTCTGCACGGTCGCGGCCTCCGCCATGGCGGCGTACGCGCTGGCCCGCTACGCCTTCCGGGGCAGGGAGCTCTTCTACACGCTGTTCACGATCGGGCTGATGTTCCCGTTCGCGGTGGCCGTCCTGCCGCTGTTCCTGCTGCTGCGCACCTTCGACCTGCTCGACAACCCGCTCGGAGTGATCCTCCCGCAGGCCGCCTTCGGGCTCCCCATGACGATCATCATCCTGCGCGGCTTCTTCCGGACCATCCCGGCCGAGGTCGAGGAGGCGGCCGTCATGGACGGCTGCGGCAAGTTCCGCTTCTTCTGGAAGATCCTGCTGCCGATGGCGCGCCCGGCGCTCGGCACGGTCTCGGTGCTCGCGATCGTCGCGAGCTGGAACAACTTCTTCCTGCCGCTGTTGGTGTTCAACGACCCGAAATGGCAGACGATCCCCGTCGGCGTCCAGCAGTTCCAGGGCCAGTACTCGACCGACTACGCGCTCGTCCTCGCCTACATCGTGCTCGCCATGGTCCCCGCCCTCGCCTTCTACGCCGTCGCCGAACGACAGCTGATCGGCGGCCTCACCGCGGGCGCCACCAAGGGCTGACGCGCCCCGCGCCACCTCCATCCCCGAGGAGACCTCGTGAAACGTCTGAGCGCATTGACATGCGCCATTTTGTTAGCGCTAACATCACAGGCCGCGGCCGACCCCGCGCGACCCGCGGCCGACCCCGCGCGACCCGCGGCCGA
Organism: Streptomyces nymphaeiformis; assembly: GCF_014203895.1. Classification (GTDB taxonomy): domain Bacteria; phylum Actinomycetota; class Actinomycetes; order Streptomycetales; family Streptomycetaceae; genus Streptomyces; species Streptomyces nymphaeiformis. The sequence continues at coordinate 652,373 of NZ_JACHJY010000002.1, forward strand.
CCCCGCGCGACCCGCGGCCGACCCCGCGCGACCCGCGGCCGACCCCGCGCGACCCGCGGCCGATCCCGAACGCGTCGCCGTCGACTTCCGCACCGAACTCCAGCCCATCGACGGATTCGGCTTCTCGATGGCCTTCCAACGGGCCGACCTGCTGCACGGCGCGCGTGGCCTCAGCCCGGCCAAACAGCGCGAGGTGCTCGACCTGCTGCTCAGCAGGGACAAGGGCGCGGGCCTCTCGATCCTGCGCCTGGGCATCGGGTCGTCGACCGACAGGATCTACGACCACATGCCGACGATCCTGCCGGCCGACCCCGGCGGTCCGGACGCCACGCCGAAGTACGTCTGGGACGGCTGGGACGGCGGCCAGGTCTGGCTCGCCAAGGAGGCCAAGGCCTACGGAGTCAAACGGTTCTTCGCCGACGCGTGGAGCGCCCCGGCCTTCATGAAGACCAACGGCAGCGAGAACGACGGCGGCGAGCTCCGGCCCGAATGGCGTCAGGCCTACGCGAACTACCTCGTCCAGTACGCGAAGTTCTACCGTCAGGAGGGCATCGGGATCACCGACCTGGGGTTCACCAACGAACCCGACTGGACGGCGACCTACGCCTCGATGCGGTTCACCCCGCAGCAGGCCGTCGACTTCCTCAAGGTGCTCGGGCCGACCGTCCGCGCATCCGGACTGAAGACCCAGCTGGTCTGCTGCGACGCCGCCGGCTGGGACCGACAGGTCGCCTACACCCAGGCCGTCGAGGAGGACCCAGCGGCCGACAAGGCCGTGCGGACCGTCACCGGTCACCGCTACGGCGGCCCGACCGACGTCCCGCAGCCGACCGACAAGCGCGTGTGGATGTCGGAGTGGTCGCCGGACGGCTCCACCTGGAACGAGAACTGGGACGACGGCAGCGGCTACGACGGCCTCACCGTCGCGGCCGACATCCAGAACACCCTGACCGTCGGCAACGCCAACGCCTACGTCTACTGGACCGGCGCGTCCCTCGGCGCGACCCGAGGACTCATCCGGCTCGCCGACCCCGGCGACGACTACCGGGTGTCCAAGCGGTACTGGGCGCTGGCCGCCTTCAGCCGCTTCATCCGCCCCGGCGCCGTCCGCGTACCGGTCGCGCACGCCGACTCCGCCCTGCGGATCACGGCTTTCCGCAACACCGACGGCCGCCGAGTGATCGAGATCCTCAACACCGCCGCCACCGAAACCTCCGCCACCTTCACCCTCCGCGGCGGGCACGACCGGCACCCCGACGCCTACGTCACCGACGAGACCCGCTCGATCACCCCGGCCGACATCGTCTCCACGCACGGTACGACCCTCACGGCGACGCTCGCCCCGCGCGCGCTGACCACGATCGTCCTCGACTGAACCGTCCCGCACCCGAGGAGTCATTCATGCCCGTGTCCCGGCATCTCATCGCCCTGTCCGCCGCCGTCTGCCTCGCGGCCGGCCTCGCCGCCGCGCCCGCGACCGCCGAGCCCCGTCCCCGTACGCTCGCCGAACTGGCCAAGAAGCACCACAAGTACTTCGGCTCCGCCACCGACAACCCCGAGTTCACCGACGCCGCCTACCTGAAGCTCCTCGGCAGCGAGTTCGGGCAGACCACCCCCGGCAACGCCATGAAGTGGGAGACCACGGAACCCCGGCGCGGCGTCTTCGACTTCACCGCCGCCGAAGAGGTCATGACCTTCGCCAAGGCCCACCACCAGAAGGTCCGCGGCCACACCCTCGTCTGGCACAACCAGCTCCCCGCCTGGCTCACCGAGCGCAGCTGGACCGCCGACGAACTGCGTGCCGTCCTCAAGAACCACATCCAGACGGAGGTCCGGCACTTCAAGGGCCGGGTGATCCACTGGGACGTCGTCAACGAGGCCTTCAACGAGGACGGCACCTATCGCGAGTCGCTCTTCTACAAGACGCTCGGCCCCGGCTACATCGCCGACGCCCTGCGCTGGGCCCACGAGATCGACCCGCACGCCAAGCTGTACCTCAACGACTACAACGTCGACGGGATCGGCCCCAAGAGCGACGCCTACCACTCCCTGATCAAGCAGCTGAAGGCCGACGGAGTCCCGGTGGAGGGCTTCGGCATCCAGGGCCATCTGGCGCTCCAGTACGGCTTCCCCGCCGACGTCCGGCAGAACATGCAGCGCTTCGCCGACCTCGGGGTCGAGGTCGCGGTCACCGAACTCGACATCCGGATGCCCCTCCCCGCGACTCCGGAGAAGCTCGCCACCCAGGCCACCTGGTACGCGGACTACGTCAAGGCCTGCCTGGCGGTCGAGAAGTGCGTCGGCGTCACCGTCTGGGACTACACGGACAAGTACTCGTGGATCCCCTCGGTCTTCCCGGGCGAGGGCGCCGCGCTGCCCTACGACGAGAACCTGACGCCCAAGCCCGCGTACCACGCGATCAGGAAGGTGCTGGGCGGATGATCAGAACGGCGATCGTCGGAGCGGGCGGGATCGCCGGCATCTGCCACGTTCCCGCCCTCCGGGCACAGGCGCACCGGGCCGAGATCGTGGCGGCCGTCGACGTGGACGCCGCGCGCTCCGAGGCGTTCGCGGCCGAGCACGGCATCCCCGCGGTCTACACCGACCTGCACGCGATGCTCGACGAGCAGAGCCCTGACGTCGTGCACCTGTGTACGCCGCCGTACCTGCACGCCGAACAGGCGGTGGCCTGCCTGGAGTCGGGCGCGTGGGTGTGGTGCGAGAAGCCGGTGGCCCTGTCGCTGGCCGAGCTCGACCGGATCCAAGCCGCCGAAGGGCCCGCTGCCGCGGGCGCGGTCTTCCAGCACAGGTACGGCACGGGAGCCCGGTACCTGCGCGACCGGATCGCGGCCGGGACGCTGGGCCGTCCGCTGGTCGCGCAGTGCGTGACGGCGTGGTACCGCGACGACGCCTACTACGACGTGCCCTGGCGCGGCACATGGGAGAGCGAGGGCGGTGGCCCGACGCTGGGCCACGGCATCCATCAGATGGACCTGATGCTCGCAGTGCTCGGCGATTGGGCCGAGGTACGCGCGATGGCTGGCCGTCTGGAGCGCGATGTCCGGACCGAGGACGTGTCCGCGGCCCTGGTCCGGTTCGAGAACGGAGCCCTCGCGACGGTCGTCAACAGCGTCCTCTCCCCACGCGAGGAGAGCTACCTGCGGTTCGACCTCACCGAGGCCACGGTCGAGCTGCGCCATCTGTACGGGTACTCCAACGCGGACTGGACGTTCACCGCCGGGTCGTCCGGCGTGAAGTGGGAGCCGCCCGACGACCTGCCCAGCTCGCACACCGCCCAGCTCGCGGACTTCCTGGACGGCTACGAGGCCGGAATCCGGCCCGACCTCGGCAGGCCCACGATGGAACTGGTCACCGCCCTGTACAAGGCCGCGATCACCGGCCTGCCGGTCCGGCGCGGGGAGATCGACACGGCCGACCCGTTCTACGGCGCGCTCAACGGAGGGTGCCCGGAGGCGTTCCGATGACGTTCGAACTCCTCGAGAACGAGGACTCGCTGATCGTCCGGACCCGCGGCATCGACCTCTTCCGGTATGTGCACCGGCCGGTCATGGACCCCTTCGAGGCGCCGAAGCCCTACCTGCATCCCGTACGCACGCTCGCCGGCGACGTGGTCACGGGATACCGGCCGCACGACCACCGCTGGCACAAGGGGATCCAGATGACGGCGTCGTGGGTGTCGGGCCAGAACTTCTGGGGCGGCGGCACCTACCTGCGGGGCCAGGGTTACGTGGACCTGCCGAACCTCGGCACGATGCGCAGCCTCACCGTGTCCGCCGAAACGGGCCACGGTCGCGCCGTCATCACCGAGGACCTGGCCTGGCACACGATGGCGGGGGAGCACTGGATCGACGAGCGCCGCACGCTGACCGCACGCGACGTCGAGGCAGACTCCTGGACCCTGGAGCTCACCACCGCGCTGACCAACGTCCACGACACCACCCTGTCGTTCGGCAGCCCGGGCACACAGGGCAGAGAGCTGGCCGGCTACTCCGGCCTCTTCTGGCGCGGCCCGCGCGACTTCGCAGGCGGCGACGTGATCGGTCCCGCGATGGGGGAGAAGGGCGACTGGCTGGCCTTCGTGGGCACGCACGACGAGGTCGACCGTTCCTCCACGCTCCTGTTCCTGGACGATCCGGAAGCCCCCTGCCAGTGGTTCGTCCGCAGTGAGCCCATCCCCGCCGTCAACCCCTCCCTGGCCTTCGACAAGGAACTGCCGCTGCCCCCGGGCGACACCCTGTCGCGCCGCTACCGCATCGTCGTGGCCGACGGTGCATGGACCTTCGGGCGCCTGACCCGCCATATCGCGGAACACCCGTGGTGACCCCGTTCCCCGGTGGCGTGGGGATCTCCGGGTTGACCGTGTACGACTGGGAGGCCGCCGACGGGCTGTGCGGCGGCACACCCCACATGCACCTCGTCTGCTCCGAAGCCTACGTCGTCGTCGACGGCGCGGGCAGCGTCCAGACGCTCGCCACCTCCGGCTTCGCAGACACCCCGCTGCACCCCGGCGACGTCGTCTGGTTCACCCCCGGCACGATCCACCGCCTCGTCAACGACGGCGGCCTGCGCCTCGTGGTGCTCATGCAGAACAGCGGACTCCCCGAGGCCGGCGACGCCGTCTTCACCTTCCCCGCTCCCGTACTGGCCGATCCCCACGCCTACCAGGCGGCGGCCGCCCTGACCGGCGACCGGGCCGCGGCAGCGCGCCGCCGCCGCGACCTGGCACTGGAAGGTTTCCTGGACTTGCGCGAAGGCGGGTTGCGGGAGTTCCACATCGCGGCCCACCGTCTGAAGGGCGAGCTCCTGGGCGACTGGCAGATCCGCTGGCGCGACGGCCCCCTGGCCGCAGCCGAAGAGACCGGACGCCAGCTGGAGCGGCTGAAGGCCGGAGACCTCTCCCACCTCGACCACGGCGCAGTGTCACGACTGGAGCGCCCGGAGCGCCGGCTCTTCGGCATGTGCGGCCTCCTTCACCCCTATGCCGTCCCCGACTCCCCGACGCGGCCGATCCGCGGTGCGTCGGGGTCACCTCACCCCCGTCCCCCAAAGGAGCTGTTCTGATGAGGTTTCACCGACCACCCCTGGTCCTGAGTCTCGTACTCGCGGTCCTGTCGTCCTTGTTGCTCGGGACCGCTCTCCTCAGTGCCCCGCCCGCCGCCGCGGCGAGCGTCGACCCCAACGCCTGGTACGTACTGGTCAACCGCACCAGCGGCAAGGCCCTGGACGTCTACAACCTGGCGACCGACGACGGCGCGCGCATCACCCAGTGGACCAGGAACGACCAGAACCAGCAGCAGTGGCAGTTCGTCGACGCCGGCGGCGGTTACTACCGCGTCAAGTCCCGCCACTCCGGCAAGGTGCTGGACGTCCAGGGCGGATCCACCGCCAACGGCGCCCCGATCGTCCAGTGGACCGACCTGAACGCCACCAACCAGCAGTGGCGGCTCGCCGACAGCGCGGGTGGCTACGTGAGGCTGATCGCGCGCCACAGCAACAAGGCCCTCGAAGTGCAGGGCGGCTCCACCGCCGACGGCGCGAACATCGTCCAGTACGACGACTGGGGCGGCAGCAACCAGCAGTGGCAGCTCGTCCAGGTCGGCGCCGGCAACCCCGGCACGTGCGATCTTCCGTCGACCTACCGCTGGACCTCGACGGGCGCGCTGGCGCAGCCCAGGTCGGGGTGGGTCTCGCTCAAGGACTTCACCGTCGTCCCCTACAACGGCAAGCAGCTCGTCTACGCGACGACGCACGACACCGGGACGAATTGGGGCTCGATGGGCTTCAGCCCGTTCACCAACTGGTCGGAGATGGCCTCGGCGGGTCAGAACGCGATGTCGAGTTCCGCCGTCGCGCCCACGCTCTTCTACTTCGCGCCGAAGAACATCTGGGTGCTCGCCTACCAGTGGGGTGGGACCTCCTTCTCCTACCGGACGTCGAACGATCCCACCGACCCGAACGGCTGGTCGTCGCCGAAGGAGCTCTTCTCCGGAACCATCGCCAACTCCGGAACAGGCCCCATCGACCAGACGCTCATCGCTGACGGGACGAACATGTACCTGTTCTTCGCCGGTGACAACGGAAAGATCTACCGGGCCGGCATGCCGATCGGGAACTTCCCGGGCAGCTTCGGCACGACCTCGACAGTGATCATGAGTGACACGACGAACAACCTGTTCGAAGCCCCGCAGGTCTACAAGCTCAAGGGCCAGGACCGCTACCTCATGATCGTCGAGGCGATCGGCTCGCAGGGCCGGTACTTCCGCTCGTTCACGGCCACCAGCCTGAACGGCTCGTGGACACCCCAGGCCGCGACGGAGAGCACCCCCTTCGCCGGCAAGGCCAACAGCGGCGCCACCTGGACCAACGACATCAGCCACGGCGAACTGATCCGCGCCGGCGCCGACCAGACCATGACCGTCGATCCCTGCCATCTGCAATTCCTCTACCAGGGGCGCAGCCCCAGCTCCGACGGCGTCGACTACGGCCTCCTGCCCTACCGGCCGGGCCTGCTGACACTGCAGCGCTGACGACCTGACACCGGCGTGGCGGCTCGCTCGCCAACGGCCGAGCGAGCCGCCACGGCCGCGATCTCACATGTGTGACGAAACATCGGATTCTCTCTGTCAAGGAGCCACGACGACATGACCATCAACAGGCGTACGGTGATGGCGGCGGGCGCCGCCGGAGTGGCGGCAGCGGCCGTGGGGACGGCCCCGGCGTTCGCCTCGGGAGGCGCGGAGCCGCGGGGTGGAGGGCCGGCGAAGGAGCTGTTCGGGACCCTGCCCGACGGCACACGGGTTTACCGTTGGACCGTGGCCGCGGGAGGCACCCGGCTGCGCGTGCTGTCGTACGGCGGCATCGTCCAGGCCCTCGACATACCCGACCGGCGCGGGCGGTACGCGAACGTGTCGCTGGGCTTCGACAACCTCGAGGACTACGTGGCGAGCAGCCCGTACTTCGGCGCGATCATCGGCCGCTACGGCAACCGCATCGCGGGCGGCGCCTTCACGCTCGACGGCACGACGCACCGCCTCCCCCTCAACGACGACCCGAACAGCCTGCACGGCGGGGACAAGGGCTTCGACAAGCGGGTGTGGGACGTCGAGCCGTACGCGCGAGGGCGGGACACCGGCCTCACCCTGCGCTACGTCAGCGCCGACGGCGAGATGGGGTACCCGGGGACCCTGCGCGTCCGGGTCGACTACGTCCTCACGCCCCGCGGCGACTTCCGCATCGACTACGAGGCCGTCACGGACCGGGCCACCGTCGTGAACCTCACCAACCACACGTACTTCAACCTCGCGGGCGAAGGCAGTGGCAGCGTCCTCGACCACACCCTGAGGATCGCCGCGTCCCGCTACACCCCCGTGGGCTCCACCCTCATCCCGACCGGCGAACTCGCCGCGGTCGCGCACACCCCCTTCGACTTCCGCCACGGCAAGCCCATCGGCCGGGACATCCGCGACGCGCACCCGCAGCTCGTCTTCGGCCGCGGCTACGACCACAACTTCGTGCTCGACAAGGGACTCACCGACACCCCGCAGCATGTCGTGACCGTCACCGAGCCCGTCCACGGCCGCGTGATGGAGATCGCGACCACCGAGCCGGGAGTGCAGTTGTACAGCGGGAACTTCCTCGACGCCACGCTCGCGGGTTCCTCCGGGAAGGTCTACCGCCAGGGCGACGGCTTCTGCCTGGAGACCCAGCACTTCCCCGACTCGCCCAACCAGCCGTCCTTCCCGTCGACGGTGCTCCGCCCGGGCCAGACCTACCGCTCGACGACGGTCCACTCCTTCGCCACCCGTTGATAGACGCGGACGCCCCTCCACCCTGATGGGTGGAGGGGCGTCCGCGTCGGTCCGGGGAGCGGTCAGGAACCGGCGCGTCGCTTGTTGTAGACGTCGAAGCCGACGGCCGCGAGCAGGACCAGGCCCTTGATCACCTGCTGGTAGTCGGTGCCGACGCCGACCAGGGACATGCCGTTGTTGAGCACGCCGAGCACCAGGCCGCCGATGATCGCGCCGAGGACGGTGCCCACGCCGCCGCTGGCGGAGGCGCCGCCGATGAACGCGGCGGCGATGGCCTCCAGTTCGAAGTTGATGCCGGCCTGCGGGGTGCCGGCGTTCAGGCGCGCGGCGAAGACCAGGCCGGCGAGGGCCGCGAGGACGCCCATGGTGGTGAAGGCGAGGAAGACGACCCGCTTGCTCTTCACCCCGGACAGCTTCGCCGCCGCCTCGTTGCCGCCGATGGCGTAGGTGTGCCGTCCGATGACGGAGTTGCGCATCAGGTAGCCGAAGCCGACAAGGAGCGCGCCCAGGATCAGCAGCACGATCGGCACGCCGTGGTAGCTGGCCAGCAGCAGGGTGAAGACGGCCACGGCCGCGGTGATCACGGCGAGCTTGACGAGGAACAGCCCGAGCGGGAGCACCTCAAGCCCGTACGAGGCGGTCTGGCGCCGTCCGCGCAGCTCCTGGAGGATCGCGACGGCCAGCACCGCGAGGCCGAGCAGCAGGGTGAGGTTGTGGTAGTTGGTGTGCGGGCCGACCTCGGGGAGGAACCCGCTGCTGATGTTCTGGAAGCCCTTGGGGAACGGCGCCACCGACTGGCCCTGGAGCAGGATCTGGGTGCCGCCGCGGAACAGCAGCATGCCCGCCAGGGTGACGATGAACGACGGGATCCCCAGGTAGGCGATCCAGAAGCCCTGCCAGGCCCCGGCCAGCGCGCCGATCACCAGCGCGGCCAGCATCGCCACGGGCCACGACACGTGGTGCTCGACCATCATCACCGCGGCGGCGGCTCCGACGAAGGCGGCCAGGGAGCCGACCGAGAGGTCGATGTGCCCGGCGATGATGACGATCATCATCCCGATCGCCAGGATGAGGATGTAGCCGTTCTGCTGGATCAGGTTGGTGATGTTCAGCGGCTGGAGCAGGATGCCGTCCGTCCAGATCTGGAACAGCAGCACGATCAGCGCGAGCGCGACCAGCATGCCGTACTGGCGCACGTTGCCGCGCAGCGCGCGGGCCAGGACGGAGCCGGCGGAGGCGCTCGGGCCGTCCTGCCGTGCCTTCGGGGACGAATCCTGGATGATCTCGGTCTGGGCCATGCCTCACACCTGCTCGTTGCTGGATGCGGCGCTCATGGTCATGAGCCGCATGAGGGATTCCTGGGTGGCGTCGGCACGGGCCACCTCGCCGGTGATCCGGCCTTCGGCCATGGTGTAGATCCGGTCGCACAGGCCCAGGAGTTCGGGGAGTTCGGACGAGATGACGAGCACCGCCTTGCCCTGGGCGGCGAGCTGGGCGATGACGGTGTAGATCTCCGCCTTGGCGCCGATGTCGATCCCGCGGGTGGGCTCGTCGAGGATCAGCACCTCGGGCTCGGCGAAGATCCACTTGCTGAGGACGACCTTCTGCTGATTGCCGCCGCTGAGCTTGCCGGTCTCCGCGAACACGGAGGGGGCCTTGATGTTCATGGTGCGCCGGAAGGACTCGGCGACCCGGGTCTCCTCGTGCCGGTCGACCCTGCCGTACCGGGCGACCTTGCCGAGCGCGCTCAGCGAGATGTTCCGGCTGATGTCGTCGATGAGGTTCAGGCCGAGCTGCTTGCGGTCCTCCGTGACGTACGCGATGCCGTGCCCGATCGCCTCGGGGACCGTCCGGGTACGGATCTCCCGGCCGTGCAGCCGCACCCGCCCGGCGGCCCACCGCCCGTACGAGCGGCCGAAGACGCTCATGGCCAGCTCGGTGCGGCCGGCGCCCATCAGCCCGGCGATGCCGACGATCTCGCCGCGCCGCACGTTCAGCGAGGCGCCGTCCACCACCGTGCGCTGCTGGTCGATCGGATGCCGGACGCTCCAGTCCTCGACCTCGAAGGCGATCTCGCCGATGTCGGGGGCGCGTTCGGGGTAGCGGTGCTCCAGGTCGCGGCCGACCATGCCGCGGATGATCCGCTCCTCGGAGATGCCCCCGGGGCCGATCTCGATGGTCTCGATGGTCCGCCCGTCGCGCAGGATGGTCACGGCGTCGGCGACCCGGGCGATCTCGTTCAGCTTGTGCGAGATGATGATGCAGGAGATGCCCTGCGCCTTGAGTTCCAGGATGAGGTCGAGCAGCTTGCGACTGTCCTCGTCGTTCAGCGCGGCCGTCGGCTCGTCCAGGATGAGCAGCTTGACCTTCTTGGCGAGCGCCTTGGCGATCTCGACCAGCTGCTGCTTGCCCACGCCGAGGTCGGCGATCCTGGTGTGCGGGCTCTCGTCGAGGCCGACCTGGCGGAGCAGTTCGGCGGCGTGCGTGAGCGTCCGGTGCCAGCTGATGACGCCCCGGGAGGCGTGCTCGTTGCCGAGGAAGACGTTCTCGGCGATGGACAGATACGGCACCAGCGCCAGTTCCTGGTGGATGATGACGATGCCGCGCTGCTCGCTGGCCCGGATGTCCTTGAACCGGCAGGGCTCGCCCTCGAAGAGGATCTCGCCCTCGTAGCCGCCGTGCGGGTACACGCCGCTGAGCACCTTCATCAGGGTGGACTTGCCGGCGCCGTTCTCGCCGCAGATGGCGTGCACCTCGCCGGCGGCGACGCTCAGGTTGACCTCGGAGAGCGCCTTGACGCCGGGGAACGATTTGCTGATCGACCGCATTTCGAGAACGGGTCCAGCCATGGTTGTGCGTCCGTATCGTTCGGGGCGGTGCGGTGGGGGAGCCCTCGGGGGCCGAGGTCTCCCGGATTCCGCACCGCCGGTTCGGCATGGAGCCCGGCGAACCGGGCCCCGCGGGCTACTTGAGCTGGTCCGCGGTGTACTGGCCGCTGTCGACCAGGACCTTCCGGTAGTTGTCCTTGTCGACGCTGACCGGCTGCAGCAGCTGCGCCGGGACGGTCTTGACGCCGTTGGCGTACTGGCTGGTGTCGTTGACCTCGGGCTTGCCGCCGGTCAGCACCGCGTCGCCCATCTGGACGGCGACCTTGGCCAGTTGGCGGGTGTCCTTGTAGACGGTCTGGGTCTGCTCGCCCGCGATGATCGACTTCACCGAGGCCAGCTCGGCGTCCTGGCCGGTGACGATCGGCAGCGACTTGGCGGTGCCGTAGCCGACGCCCTTCAGGGAGGAGAGGATGCCGATCGAGATGCCGTCGTAGGGCGAGAGCACGGCGTCGACGTGGGCGTTGGTGTACGACTTGCTCAGCAGGTTGTCCATCCGGGACTGGGCGAGCCCGCCGTCCCAGCGCAGCGTGGCGACCTGGTTGAAGTCGGTCTGGCCGCTCCGCACGACCAGCTTCTTCTTGTCGATGTACGGCTTGAGGACGCTCATCGCGCCCTTGAAGAAGAACCCGGCGTTGTTGTCGTCCGGCGAGCCGGCGAACAGCTCGATGTTGAACGGGCCCTTGCCGTCCTTGAGGCCGAGCTTGTCGGCGATGTAACCGCCCTGGAGGACACCGACCTTGTAGTTGTCGAAGGTCGCGTAGTAGTCGACGTTCGCCGTGCCGCGGATCAGCCGGTCGTAGGAGATCACCGGGATGTGGGCGTCGGCGGCCTTCTGCAGCACGTTGGTCAGGGAGGAGCCGTCGATGGCGGCGATCACCAGCAGCTTGGCGCCCTTGGTGATCATGTTCTCCACCTGGGAGACCTGGTTCTCGACCACGTTGTCGCCGTACTGCAGGTCGGTCGTGTAGCCCTTGGCCTGGAACTCCTTGACCATGTTGGTGCCGTCGTTGATCCAGCGTTCCGAGGACTTGGTCGGCATCGCGATGCCGACCAGGCCGCCCTTGGCGTCCGCCTTGGCCGCGCCGTCGCCGACGCCGTTGGCGCTCTGGCCGCAGGCCGCCAACGAGAGCACCAGGCCCGCGGCGACGAGGCCCGCCGAAATCTTTCGCACAGTTCCTCCAGTGGTGTTCCGCGACCGGCGCAGAGCGACCCTGACTGGGCGACTGGGAGCGGTCGGGCGGGGCCGGCCGGGAGCGTTCCCTCGGGCTGCAGGGCACCGGGGGCTGTGGTGGCTCTGGCCTGGCGTGGAGAAGTGTTAACGCTCACAAGAGCTCCGTCAAGGGTCTGGGGACCACTGACGACGGCCCCTCGGCGGCTGGTAAGAAGAGGGGGCACCGTCGAGCCGAGGGTGACGGATTGGCCTGGACCTGGTCGCGTACTGTGGTCCACGGCCGAGGAGGGATCACGCGTGGGAACCGAGAATGCCGGGACGGAACAGCGCCAGCCCGTGATGGCGGACGTGGCGAAACTGGCGGGAGTGTCCCACCAGACGGTGTCCCGCGTGCTCAACGGCGCCCCGCACGTGCGGCCGGACACCCGCGAACGGGTGCTGGCCGCCATCCGGGAGCTGGACTACCGGCCCAACTCCGCGGCCCGCGCCCTGGTGACCCGCCGCTCCCAGACGCTCGGCGTGGTGAGCTTCGACTCGACGCTCTACGGACCGGCCTCGATGCTGGAGGGCATCGAGCGGGCGGCGCGCAGCGCCGGGTACTTCGTGAGCGTGACCAGTCTGCGCTCCCTGGACGGCCGGTCGGTCCAGGAGGCCGTCGACCGGCTGCGGGACCAGGGGGTGGAGGGCGTCGTCGTGATCGCGCCGCAGACCTCCACGGTCAGCGCGGTGGCCCGGCTCTCCAGCTCCGTTCCGCTCGTCGCGGTCGGCTCCGGCAACCAGACCCAGGTGCCCATGGTGTCGGTGGGCAACCGCTACGGTGCCGGAGTGGCCACGGGGCACCTGCTCGACCTGGGGCACCGTACCGTGCACCACGTGGCGGGCCCGGCCAACTGGCTGGAGAGCCAGGATCGCGAGGAGGGCTGGCGCCTCGCCCTGCAGGCGGCCGGAGCACCGGTGCCGGAGGTGGAGCGCGGGGACTGGAGCGCCCGCTCGGGCTATCAGGCGGGCCTGCGGATCGCCGAACTTCCCGATGTCACCGCCGTCTTCTGCGCCAACGACCACATGGCCCTCGGCCTGCTGCGCGCCCTGCACGAGGCCGGCCGGTCCGTCCCGGACGAGATCAGCGTGGTGGGCTTCGACGACATTCCGGAGGCCGCGTACTTCATCCCGCCGCTGACCACCGTGCGCCAGGACTTCGGCGAACTCGGCCGCCGCGCCCTGGAACTGCTGGTCGAGGAGCTGGAAGGCGGGTCGACCTCCCGGGCTCATGCGCAGATCTCCCCGGAGATGGTGCTGCGCCGCAGCGTCGCCCCCGCCAACCGACGTTGAACCGGTAGCCGGTTCGAAACATCGGGTTCATTTGGTTCGTGGGCGGCATCCGGCTGCGGACGTCCCTTGACGCAGTGATTGTGAGCGCTCACAATCGCCTGTGAGCGTTAACAGAAGCGCTCTCCCCGAGCTGCCTGCCAGGCCGGCATCCCCGCTTCCGTCTCCCGGCGGCCCCTCGTCCCGCCCCCTCCGGAGGGAGCCCACGACGGCGCCGGCGACAGGCGACAACGCATACCTCCCGTACGAAGGATGAGGAAGTGACCGTGACCCCCGCCGCCCACGACACCGACCGGTACGTCGTCGGCATCGACTTCGGCACCCTCTCCGGCCGCGCCGTGGTGGTCCGCGTACGGGACGGCGAGGAAGTCGCAGCCGCCGTCCACGAGTACCCGCACGCCGTCATCGAGCGCGAGCTGCCCGGCACCGGTCGGCCGCTGCCGCCCGACTGGGCGCTGCAGCACCCCGCCGACTGGCGGGACGTGCTGCGCACCACCGTCCCGGCCGCGCTCGCGGTGGCCGGCATCGACCCCGCCCACGTCATCGGGATCGCCACCGACTTCACCGCCTGCACCGTCCTGCCGACCCTGGCCGACGGCACCCCGCTCGCCGAACTGCCGCAGTGGGCCGAACGCCCGCACGCCTGGCCCAAGCTCTGGAAGCACCACGCCGCCCAGGGGCAGGCGGACCGGATCAACGCGCTGGCCCACGCCCGGGGCGAGAAGTGGATCTCCCGCTACGGCGGCAGGATCTCCGCCGAGTGGCAGTACGCCAAGGCCCTCCAGGTCCTGGAAGAGGACCCGGCCGTCTACGCCGCGACCGCCCGCTGGATCGAGGCCGCCGACTGGATCGTCTGGCAGCTCACCGGCGCCGAGAGCCGCAACGCCTGCGCCGCCGGGTACAAGGGCATCCACCAGGACGGGAGTTACCCGAGCGAGGACTACCTCGCCGCGCTCCACCCGGACTTCGCCGACTTCGCCCGCACCCGCCTTGAACACCCGCTCTCCCCGCTCGGCTCCCGGGTCGGCTCGCTCACCGCGCAGGCCGCCGAGTGGACCGGCCTGCCCGAGGGCATCGCGGTCGCCGCCGGCAACGTCGACGCGCACGTCGCCGCACCGGCCGCCCGCGCCGTCGACAACGGCCAACTCCTCGCCATCATGGGCACGTCCACCTGCCACGTCGTCAACGGCGCCACGCTCGCCGACGTCCCCGGCATCTGCGGCGTGGTCGAGGACGGCATCGTCGCCGGCTCCTACGGCTACGAGGCCGGCCAGAGCGCCGTCGGGGACATCTTCGCCTGGTGGCTGCGCCAGGGCCTGCCGGCCGACTACCTGGCCGAGGCCGAGGAGACCGGCGAAGACCCGCACGAACTGCTCACCCGCAAGGCCGCTGCCCAACCCGTCGGCGCGCACGGCCTGGTGGCGCTCGACTGGATGAACGGCAACCGCTCCACCCTGGTCGACCACCACCTCTCCGGCGTGATCGCCGGCCTGACCCTCGCCACCCGCCCCGAGGAGATCTACCGCGCACTCCTCGAGGCCACCGCCTTCGGCACCCGCGTCATCGTCGAGACCCTGGAGCAGGGCGGCGTCCCCGTCACCGAGTTCATCGTCACCGGCGGACTGAAGAAGAACCCCCTGCTCATGCAGATCTACGCCGACGTGCTGCGCCGCCCGGTCTCGGTCGCCGCGTCGGAGCAGGGCCCGGCGCTCGGCTCGGCGATCCACGCCGCCGTCGCCGCCGGAGCCCACCCGGACGTCCGGGCCGCGGCCGCCGCCATGGGCCGGGTGCACCGGGGCGCCTACCAGCCGCACCGGGCCGCCGCCGACGCGTACGACCTGCTCTTCGCCGAGTACCGCGCCCTGCACGACTCCTTCGGCCTGGGCGCCGACAAGCTCCTGCACCGCCTGCGTGACATCCGGAACGTCGCCCTCACCACCCCGAGCGAGGCATTGTGAACGTGACCATCGACGCCATCCGCCACCAGGTCAGCGACCTCCACCAGGAACTCGTCCGCTACGGCCTCGTCGTGTGGACGGCGGGCAACGTCTCCGCCCGCGTTCCCGGAGAGGACCTGCTGGTCATCAAGCCCAGCGGCGTCTCCTACGACGAGCTGACGCCCGGCGACATGATCGTCTGCGACCTGGACGGCAACGTCGTCGAAGGCGAGCACGCGCCCTCCTCCGACACCGCCGCGCACGCCTACGTCTACCGCCACCTGCCCGAGGTCGGCGGAGTGGTGCACACCCACTCCACCTACGCCTGCGCCTGGGCGGCCCGAGGCGAGGCCGTTCCCTGCGTCCTCACCGCGATGGCCGACGAGTTCGGCGCCGAGATCCCCGTCGGCCCCTTCGCCCTGATCGGCGACGACTCGATCGGCCGGGGCATCGTGGACACCCTCAAGGGTCACCGCTCGCCCGCCGTCCTGATGCAGAACCACGGCGTCTTCACCATCGGCAAGGACGCCAAGGCAGCGGTCAAGGCCGCCGTGATGTGCGAGGACGTCGCCCGCACCGTCCACCTCTCCCGCCAGCTCGGCGAGCCCCTGCCGATCGCCCAGGCGGACATCGACAGCCTCAACTTCCGGTACCAGAACGTCTACGGCCAGCCCCAGGCCCGGTGAGGAGCCACCCCATGACCAAGCCACTCGAAGGCCGCCAGGTCTGGTTCCTGACCGGCAGCCAAGGGCTCTACGGCGAGGACACGCTGCGCCAGGTCGCCGAGCAGTCCCAGCGCATCGCCGAAACCCTGGACCGGGACCCCGCCGTTCCGGTCGAGATCGTCTGGAAGCCCGTCCTCACCGACGCCGACGCGATCCGCCGGGTCTGTCTGGAGGCCAACTCCACGGACGGCTGCATCGGCCTGATCGCCTGGATGCACACCTTCTCGCCGGCCAAGATGTGGATCGCCGGACTGGACGCCCTGCGCAAGCCGCTGCTCCACCTGCACACCCAGGCGAACGTCGAACTGCCCTGGCACAGCATCGACATGGACTTCATGAACCTGAACCAGGCCGCCCACGGCGACCGCGAGTTCGGCTACATCCAGTCCCGCCTCGGCGTCGCCCGCAAGACCGTCGCCGGACACGTCAGCGATCCGGACGTGGCCGCCAGGGTCGCCACCTGGGCCCGTGCCGCGGGCGGCCGCGCCGAACTGCGCGGCCTCAAGCTCGCCCGCTTCGGCGACAACATGCGCGACGTGGCCGTCACCGAGGGCGACAAGGTCGAGGCCCAGCTGCGCTTCGGGGTCTCCGTCAACACCTACGGCGTCAACGACCTGGTCACCGTCGTGGACGCGACGGACGACGCCGAGGTCACCGCGCTGGCCAAGGAGTACGAGGACGTCTACCGCCTCGCACCCGAACTGCGCGCCGGCGGGGAGCGCCACGAGTCGCTGCGCTACGCCGCGCGCATCGAGCTCGGCCTGCGCGGCTTCCTGGAACAGGGCGGCTTCAAGGCCTTCACCACCAACTTCGAGGACCTCGGCGGTCTGCGCCAGCTGCCCGGCCTGGCGGTGCAGCGGCTGATGGCCGACGGATACGGCTTCGGCGGTGAGGGGGACTGGAAGACCGCGACCCTGCTGCGCACCCTCAAGGTGACCGCCGGCGGACTGCCCGGCGGCACCTCCTTCATGGAGGACTACACCTACCACCTGGAGTTCGGCAGGGAGCTGATCCTCGGCGCGCACATGCTGGAGGTCTGCCCGAGCATCGCTTCCGGCACCCCCTCGTGCGAGATCCACCCGCTCGGCATCGGCGGCCGCGAGGACCCGGTCCGCCTGGTCTTCGACGCGGAGCCCGGTCCGGCCGTGGTGGTCGGCCTCGCGGACCTGGGCGACCGGTTCCGGCTGGTCGCCAACGAGGTCGACGTGGTCGCGTCACCGGAGCCGCTGCCCAAGCTGCCCGTCGCCCGTGCCGTCTGGAAGCCGCGCCCGGACCTGTCCACCTCCGCCGAGGCCTGGCTGACCGCCGGTGGGCCGCACCACACCGTGCTCTCCGGAGCGGTCGGCACCGACGAGCTCGACGATCTCGCCGAGATGCTCGGCGTCGAACTCCTGGTGATCGACGACGACACCACGATGCGCCGCTTCACCAAGGAACTGCGCTGGAACCAGGCCTACCACCGGCTGGCCCAGGGCTTCTGATCCCCGCCGGCCCCGAAGACGCCGGACCGGGCCGGGCGCCGGGCTGACGTGCTCCTGGACAGCGGCAACGTCGAGGGCCTGCTCGGCGCGACCGTCGACCGCTGCGCCGGCCGGATGGCCGGCGGTGGACCGCCCCCTCGACGACGCGACGTACCGGCCGGCGACCCGGCCCACCGGCCCACCGGCCCTGCCCCGCACGGCGGCCCGGAGGCGGGCCCCAAGTCACCGCTCATTCGCCTCATGACCCCTCGCCCTCGCCACAGCCGGAGGAATCCCTCATGCCGTTCACCGATTTGGGGCTCGACGAACTCATCGGCTACCACCCTGAGTCGACCGACCCGCGGGACTTCGACGAGTTCTGGCGGAGAACCCTCGACGAGGCCCGCTCACACAGCGGCGCGGTCAAGGCCGAACGCGTCACCGCGCAGTACGGTCTGCGCACCGTCGACGTCGACGACGTACGGTTCCCCGGCTGGAACGGCGAACCCGTGGCCGCCTGGCTGCTGCGCCCGCGTGGCGTGGACGGGCCGCTGCCGGTGGTCGTGACCTGCATCGGCTACTCCGGCGGCCGCGGGCTGCCCACCGACCAGCTGCTCTGGTCCGCCGCCGGATACGCCCAACTCGTCGTCGACAGCCGGGGCCAGGGCCGGGACACCCCGGACCACGGCATGGGCGACGGCACCCAGTGGGTCGAGGGCTTCATGACCAAGGGCATCGACTCCCCCGAGAACCACTACTACCGGCGGCTGATCACCGACTGCGTGCGCGCCGTGGACGCCGTCGCGGAACTGCCCGGACTCGACGGCAACCGCATCGTGGTGACCGGAGGCAGCCAGGGCGGCGGCCTGGCCCTCGCCGTCGCCGGGCTCAGCGGGGACCGCGTCGCCGCCGTGATGCCGGACGTCCCGTTCCTCTGCCACTTCCGCGAGGCCACGCAGATCGCTGAAGAGGGCCCGTATCTGGAGATCGTCACGTACCTGCGCCGGCACAGCCAGCACCGCGTGCGGCAGACCTTCGCCACCCTCGACTACTTCGACGGCGTCAACTTCGCCCGGCGGGCCACCGCGCCGGCCCTGTTCAGCGTCGGCCTGATGGACCCGGTCTGCCCGCCCCGGACGGTCTACGCCGCCTTCAACAGCTACGCGGGCGAGGACCGCACCATGACCGTCTGGCCCTTCGCCGACCACGGAGGCGGCTACGGCGCGAACCCGCCCACCCAGCTGTCCTGGCTGCTCGACCGCGGGCTGGCGCCGGAACGGTGACCGCCGTGCCCTCCGAGCGGGCCGAACCACGCACCGGCCCCGAGCCACCAGTGAGGCACACCGCACGAGCACCCCACCCTTCCCGGAACTGCCCACCGGCTTCCGCTTCGGCGCGACCGCCACCGACCACTACCACCGTTGACGGGGTCCGCGCTGCTGCACGCGATCACGATCGGACGGGACGGGGCGCCGGCCTCCTGGACCAGCTTCTTCGCCTGCGTGAGGTCCTGGTCCACCGAGGGCAGGGCGTCGTACGCCTTGCTCGCGACGACACCGGGTGGGGTCGCGAGCAACTGGTTGAACAGGACATCGGGTTTGGTCAGTCTGACCGTCACCTGGTGGGCGCCGGACACCTCGACCGAGTCGACGTTGGCGTAGACGTTCGCCCAGTAGGAACCGAGGTCGGGGTCGAGGTGCCGGTTCAGGCTGTACGCGACGTCCTCCGCCGTCACCGTGGAGCCGTCGTGGAACTTCACCCCCTGCCGGATCGTGTAGACCCAGGTCTTCGGGTCGGGGCGGTCGATCTTCTCGGTGAGGCCGGGCTTGACGGAGAAGTCCGGGCCGAGGCGCAGCGGGCTCTCGCAGACGTTGGCGATGACGGTGTTCGGCGGACAGTCGTAGGTGTAGATCCAGTCCAGTGAGCTCGGCTCCGTACCCAGGTTCCATCGCACCGTGTCGAGCTCGCCCTTGGCGGCGGGCGTGTCGATCGTCAGCTTGACGTCCTTCCCGGCGGCGCCGTTGGTGCCGGGACGACCGCCGGAACAGGCGGCTGCGGTTGCCAGGGCGAGCCCGACCGCCACCACGGCACGGGTGGTGCCGGTGAGGAGTCCGGCCTGTACGTGCCGTTCCATGGGCCGACCGGAAGGACCCGGTGCTGCCTGCCGCCCAGGGCAGAGAGGAGGGGCAGGCAGCACCGGTGGGGGAACCCTCCCGGGGGACCGGTCCGGGTGGGTTCCCGGCTCAGTGCCCGGCGGTCTCCTTGAGCCAGTCGGGCGTGCGGAACGTTCCGCCGTACATGGGGAGTTCGATGCTCGATCCGTAGCGGGCGAGCTGGCTCCAGGGGCGGTTGATGCCCGCGGAGCCGTACTGGCGGACGCGGGTCACGGCGTCGAGGTCGAGGACGTCGACGAGTACCTCCGCACCCGTTCCGGCCTGCTGACGGACGGAGCCTTCCGGGTCGACGATCAGGCTGGCGCCGACGCCGGCCGGGTCGGAGGCGTTGACGTTGACGACGTAGAGCTGATTGCTCCAGGCGTTGGCGCGGGCGCAGACCAGTTCCATCTCCCGGTCGCGCGTGGTGGTCAGGGTGGGCTGGATGACGATCTCCGCGCCGAGCCAGGCCAGCTGGCGCATGGTCTCGGGGAAGGAGCCGTCGTAACAGATGGCCAGGCCCACTCGGCCTGCCTGGGGGATGTCGAAGACGGTGAAGCGGTTCCCCGGAGTGGCCTGTTCGTACGGCTGCCAGGGGAAGACCTTCCGGTAGTCGGCGGCGATGTCACCCTCGGGTGAGATCGCGAGCGCGGTGTTGTGGATCGTGCCGTCCGTCGTGCGCTCGAACACGGTGCCGGGCACGAGCCACAGCCCGGTCTCCATCGCCAGGCCGGCGAGGCGGTCGGTGAGCGGTCCGGGAATGGTGACGGCGGCCTCCTCCATCCAGTTCTCGGGGCGTTCGGCGAGCAGTGGTCCCTCGGCGGCGAGGAACAGCTCCGGCACGACGACGAGTTGGACGTGGGGGAAGAGCTCGCGGACGGTCCGGACCTGGTGGGCGAACCGGGACCAGGTGGCTTCCGGGTCGTACGGGACGGGGGCGGTCTGGACGGCGGCGATGGCCAGGGTACGCATCGGCGGGATCAGCTTTCGTTCCGGGCGAATTCGGTGGTGGTCGGCGGGGCGACGGAGGCCTTGCCCTGGCGGAAGAAGCGGGGGAAGTGGGCGCGGACCAGCAGGACGACGGGGACCCCGAGGGCCACGGCGCCGATGCCGAGGAGGAAGACGCCGCCGATGCCGAGGAAGGAGGTACTGCCGTAGTCGGGGGCGATCGTGTCGTAGACGCTGCGGGCGAGCGCGGCGAGCATCATCAGTCCGCCGAGTGCCGGCAGCACGCCCTTGAGCAGCAGGTCGCGCACGGAGTCGCGGAGGCGATGGCGGAAGTGCCAGACGCAGGCGAAGGCGGTGGCTCCGTAGTAGCAGGCGATCAGGAGACCGATGCAGAGGATGGCGTCGCCGAGGAAGCGCGGCGAGGCGAGCTTGAGAACCACCAGGGTCACGGCGGTGGCGGCACCGAAGAAGACGGTACCGACGGCAGGCGTCCGAAAGCGGGGGTGGATGCGGGCGAACATCTTCGGCAAGGCCCCGTGGGTGGTCATCGACAGCAGGCCTCGGCCGCTGCCGACCAGAGAGGTGAGCATCGCGGACAGGGCACTGACGCAGACGGCGAGCTGGACGAGGGCCGCCAGGGCGTTCCCGAGGAGCGGCGGGGCGAGGGCCGCCAGGAAGTCCGTGGCGTTGTCGGGGTTGCCGAGGCCGATGCCGGTGGTGCCGGTTCCGGCATACCCGACCGCGGCGAAGGAGGTGAACAGGTAGGTGACGAGGAGGACGAAGGTGGAGATCAGCACGGCGCGACCGGGGACACGGTCGGCGTCACTGCTCTCCTCGTTCACGGTGATCAGCGCGTCCCAGCCCCAGTAGATGAAGAGGCACAGCAGCACCGCCTCGGCGAACGGACCTGCGCCGTCGAAGGCGAAGGGGTTGAGCCAGGACAGCGAAGGCGTGGCGGCGCCGGGCCGGGTGAAGGCCGCGAGGCCGAGCCCGAACAGCGCCACGAGCTGCAGTCCGAGCAGCGCGTACTGGATGCCGGTGGCGATCTGCAGTCCCCGGCGGGCCAGTACGGTCGCGCCGGCGAGCAGGAGCAGAGCCGTGACGGTCACGGCGGCATCGCTGTCGGCCAGGCCGTCGAGGCCGAGGACGGAGAGCAGGTAGGTGGCGCCGACCTGGGCGAGCGCGGTCATGGAGAAGAGGGTGGCCATGGTGGGCACCCAGCTCCCGACCAGCCACCCGGTCCATGGGCCGAAGGCGCGAGTGTTCCATACGAAGGTGGTGCCGCAGTCCGGCATGTCCCGGTTGAGCTCGCGGAAGGCGAACGCCGTCAGCAGGATCGGCACGAATCCGATCAGCAGCGCGGCGGGAGCGAGGTGCCCCACGGTCATGGTGACCAGGCCGAGCGTGACGGCGATGGAGCAGGCAGGAGCGGTGGAGGAGAGCCCGAGGGCGACGACACCGAGCAGGCCCACGCTGCCGCTGCGCAGCCCCTTGTCGACGGGGCTGGGGGATGCACCGGCTCTCGGTCCGGCAGGGGAGTCATTCGAGCTGAGCGTCACGACGGAGGCTCCTCACATGAGACGCGTTGTTAAAACCAGATTTAAGAAGGTGGCTGCGCCCTCGTCAAGGGAAGGGGGTCCGTTGTTAAACACAAATATGGAGAGCCGCTGGATGGCTGTGCTCGACCGGACCGCGAGCACGGGGGCGGGATGCCGCGAAGGCGAGCAGGACAAGGCGGCCCGCCGGGAGCACGCCGAGCGCGGCCACGCGGCGAGCACGAGCGGCGCGAGGCATGGACGCGCCGCCTGTGCGACGTGGAGGCAGGTGCCTGCGGCCTTTTGCGTGCCGGTGCGCTCGACGCCGTAGGCGCTCACGCTTTCGATGCCGATCCCCTCGGCTCGTACGGCACGCCGGACGCTGCTGATGTACGCGTGAAGCGCCTTGACGTCGTACGGCCGGAAGTCCGGAAGGTACTCCGGCACGCAGGAGCCGGAGCCTGAACGACCTCGACTCCGGACTCTGGGATCACGCGCCGGCCCGGGGAGCCCAGGACCGCGTCATCCGCATCGCGGTCCCTACGGCGCGTACGTCCTGCCGGATCGGCATACGGACGGGACAGTGCCGAGCCTGTATCAGGGCGTCCAGCCGGTGACCGCCCGGACGTAGGCGTACACGGCGGCGATCACCTGGTCACGGGAGCGGCGGCCCGCGAGGACCTCCATCTGGAATCCGTCTTCCAGGGCGAGGAAGGTGGCGGCGAGCTGCAGTGGCGGGCCCTGGAGGGTGAAGTGCCCCTGCGCCTGGCCGAGCAGCAGGATGCCGTAGTAGATCGCGATCTGGCGCTCGGTCAGGGAGCTGTCGAGCGTGGCGGCCTTGACGTCGCGCAGGCAGCGGGGCCAGTACTCGAACAGCAGCCGCGTGAGAGTGTCGTCCGGTCCGGTCGCCACCCCCTTGTCGATGCAGGCGCGCAGCCGGTCCCGCGCGTCCGGGTGAGCCTCGACGGCCTCCTCGCGTTCACGCGCGAAGCGCTCGATGGCCCGCTGGTAGGTCTCGTGGACCAGCGTGTCGAGATCCCCGTAGTACAGCAGCGCGGCCGGGGTGACACCCGCTTCCTCGGCGACGTCCCGAAGCCGGAGGGATTCCAGCCCGCGCACGAACAGCGCGCGCTCCACCGCCTCGGTCAGTTCCGCCATGCGGGCTTCCTTGCCCTTGCCTGCGCCGCGCCCCACGACAGTGCCTCCTCGGCCGTACAGCCATGCCTCACTGCATCTGACTCCCATTAAAACAGAGGGCATCATCTGTTGACAGCCTTGAGGGAAGCTTCTTAAATTTCATTTTAATGATCTGGTAGCCCTCCTGGAGCACCACCATCACGCCGGGCCCTGCCTTCGCCGGCTCTTCCGCTTCTTCCGCGAAGGCCGACGCACAGCCGCGGAAGTACGCGTCACCGAGCAGCGAACCTTCCCCTTCGGTCTCGCCGACACCCACGAACCACCCGCCACTCATACGGAGAGCCCATCATCATGACCCTCAGCACCCCCCTGAGCACGACCGAGGCCGTCCCCGCCCACCACACTCCCTCCGGCCGTCCCCGGGCGCGTGCCCTCGGCATCCCGCTCGACGGCACCCCCGGCCCCTGGAACGCGATCACGGACGTCCCGGGCGTCGAGGTCGGGCACGTCACCCTGATCGAGGGCGAAGGCGTTCGCACCGGTGTCACCGCCCTGCTGCCGAGGGGCCGGAACGGCGTCGGTACGCCCTGTGCGGCCGGCTGGTACTCGCTCAACGGCAACGGCGAGATGACCGGCACGACCTGGATCGAGGAGTCCGGCGGCTTCAACCTGCCGATCGCGCTCACCAACACCCACGCGGTCGGCGCGGTCCACACCGGCGTGGACCAGTGGGTCGCGGAGAACCATCCGCGGCTCGCCGCGCAGTGGATGCTCCCCGTGGTCGCCGAGACCTGGGACGGCTACCTCAATGACATCAACGGCCGCCACGTCCACCCCGAACACGCCATCGCCGCCATTGACGCGGCCGCCTCGGGCCCACTGGAGGAGGGATCGGTCGGAGGCGGCACCGGCATGAACTGCTACGGCTTCAAGGGCGGTTCGGGAACCTCCTCGCGCACCGTCGGGTACGGGCCGGACACATGGACCATCGGCGCCCTCGCCCAGGCCAACTTCGGCGACCGGCGCGAACTCGTCATCGCCGGCGCGCCGGTGGGCCGCTCCCTGCTCGATGACAACCCGCTGGAGGACGACGACTGGTTCCAGCGGGACCTGGGAGGTACGCCCGGCCGCGTGCCGGGCGGGGCGGGTTCCGTCATCGTCGTCCTCGGGACCGACGCGCCCCTCCTCCCCGGCCAGTGCAAGGCCCTCGCCCGCCGTGCCGCACTCGGACTCGGCCGCACCGGAACCCCCGGAGGCCACTTCTCCGGCGACATCTTCCTCGCCTTCTCCACCGCCAACGCCGGCGCCCTGAACAGCACCTTCCCCGAGGGGGACCCGACCGAGGAGGACTACGACAACCTCCGCTTCGTCCCGTGGGGCCGGATCGATCCCTTCTACGAAGCGGCGGTGCAGTGCGTCGAGGAAGCGGTGCTCAACGCCCTGGTCGCCAACGAGCCCATGACCGGCCGCCGGGGACACCGCACACCGGCCCTCCCGCATGACCGGGTCCGCGCCCTGCTCGGTCTCGCCTGATCCGCGCCACGCGCCGTGCCGCCGCCCGCGTGAGCGGACGGCGGCCTGCTCCTCGGAGGCGAGGTGCTGGATGACTGCCCGAGAGGTGCGGACGACGCCCGCCCCCCGCTGTTCGGCGGTGGTCACCCGCCTGTCGCGATGCTGTGCAGAGGACAGGTGCGGAGCGGGAGGGTCAGGCCACGCCGTCCTGCCACCACCAGGACTGCGACCCGTAGGGGTACTCGACCCGGGAGTCGACGTGCTGCCACGAGACCGTGTAGGTCTCCAGGCCCGAGTAGCCGCAGGTCTCGGCCTTCTGGTAGACGGTCTTCGTGGACAGGCCGGAGACGGCGACGTCCGCGGCGATTCCGTACAGGTGCATGGAGTTGGCGGCACCACCCACCGACGCGTTGTGGGAGATGCTGCGGAAGCCGGAGTTGACCGTGACGGCCAGGTCGCCGCACTTCTTGCGAAGCGCCTCCAGCTTGTACATGTTGCGGCGCACGTTCTCCTTGACGGTCGTGGCGCTCACCTTGCCACCCGAGAAGCCGGAGCCGTCCTTGCTCTCGAACTCGGAGAAGTCGAAGTGCGCGGTCGATCCGTCGGAGCTCTCCAGGGCGTTGAGCCGGCTGAACGTCTGCGCCCCCGCCACACCGTCCACGGTGAGTCCGTACGCGGCCTGGAACCGACGGAGCGCCGCCTCGGTGCCGGGACCGAAGTCGCCGTCCAGGGAGACGAAGGTCTGCTGGGCCGAGTCGGCGGCCCAGCCGGCGATCCGAATCTGGAGCTCCTTGACGGCCTCACCGCTGGAACCCTGGGAGAGCTGTGAGGGCCAGCCGTAGGCGGCGGCCGGGCCGGCGAGGGCCAGGCCGGTGCCGACGGCCAGACCGGTGGCGGCCACCGCGCCGGCGCCGTAGCGCAGCAGCGAGCGTC
The DNA here is from genome assembly GCF_014203895.1 of Streptomyces nymphaeiformis. Lineage (GTDB taxonomy): Bacteria > Actinomycetota > Actinomycetes > Streptomycetales > Streptomycetaceae > Streptomyces > Streptomyces nymphaeiformis. The sequence goes on from NZ_JACHJY010000002.1 coordinate 677,927, forward strand.
GCGAGAGGTCGGATGTCATGGTCGAGTCCTCTTCTCCTAGTACCAGTTGTGGGACTGCCAGAAGGACCACGCCGCGCACGGGGTGCCGTACCGCGACTTGATGTAGTCGAGGCCCCACTCGATCTGGGTGGCCGGGTTGGTCTGCCAGTCCGCTCCCGCTACGGACATCTTGTCGCCGGGCAGGGCCTGCGGGATGCCGTACGCACCGGACGAGGGGTTCGTCGCGTACACCTTCCAGGTGCTCTCGCGGATCCAGAGGTTGTCCAGGCAGTCGAACTGGCTGCTCACGGACCAGCCGTGCTCGGTGGTCTTCCACTGACCGGTGATCTTCACGGTGCGGGCGATGCGCATCGCGTTCATGGTCGCGGGGCCTGTGACGCCGTCGGCGGACAGGCCGTTCGCCTGTTGCCAGGCCGTCACCTTGGACTTGGTGCCGTCGCCGTAGGCGCCATCGGCGGTGGTGCCGACCTTGCGCTGCACCTCCATCACCTTGTTGTGCAGGGCGAGTTCGGTACGACTGCCGTATTCGCCGTCCTCGGCCAGCCCGTTGTCGTGCTGGAAGGAACGGACCGCGGTGCTGGTCTGGGAGCCGTAGACACCGTCGATGCCGCTGTACGGCAGGTAACCGATCCCCGCGAGATTGCGCTGGAGCCAGGTGGTGGAGTCCAGGGCGTGTGCGGGGGCAGAGGGTGCCAGCATGGCGAGCAGGGCGACGAACAGCACGAGTGCCGCGCGGGCGACGGGCAGCCGGGGGGCCGGCACCTGGGAGGCCGGAAGGGCCGTACCGATGGGTATCACTCCGAGTCCTTGTCTTCGAAGGTCGATGCCGATGTCTCGACGGATGCACGCCGAGATGGCCAAGTCGCCATGCGTACAAGCGACTTGGTGACTGAAGACATGGTGCCTTCGGGGTCCGTGGTGCGGGAGCCCCTTGGGAGCGATACGGGACGGGCCGGGATGCGCGGGACGCTCGGTGTGCACGGGACGGGAAAGTGTGGGACGGATTCCCGTAACAGCCGTTGCCTGTGGTGTACATCACTTGGGTGTGCTTCGAGGGTCTGTGAGTCTTTCGGGTCGCCGGTGTGCGGGTGAGGACGTGGAGCTTCACGCCGATGAGGGGGCCGGCGGCGGGGTCGAGGAGGCCGTGCGGCGCGGCGGCGCGGCCGAGGCGGTCGCCCCGGTAGCGGCGGGCGTTGTGGATGCCCTGGATCTGGGCGTCCTTGCTGAAGGGGTTGGCGATCTGGAGGTCGCGGGCCTCGATCTGGCGGCGTACCAGGTCCGTGTCGAGCAGGGGGTGTTCGGTCAGCGCGTTCATGCCGTCGACGAGCTCGGCGAGGGTGTCGGCGACGGCGAAGTCGGCGCCGCGCCGCTTGAACGCCTCGACGGGGGCCGGGGCGGCGGATCCGCCGAGCAGCCGGGTGCGCAGGAAGGCGGTGAGGTCCTTGCCGGTGATGTCGGGGTTCTGTTCGGAGCCGGAGAGCGCGAACTCCTTCGCGATGATCTTCTGGGTGACGATGAACCAGGAGTGGCCGTACGCCGCGATGTCGGGCGTCGTCCGCAGATGGCGCAGGGTGGCGAGGGTGTCGTGGCCCGGCAGACACGGGTCGGGCAGCCGGCGGCCGAGGGCGTCGAGCCACAGGGGCGAGGGGCCGGGCAGGATCCGGATGCCGTGGCCGGGCCAGACCGGGTCCCAGTTGTGCAGGCCCTCGGTGTAGTGCCACATCCGGTCGCGGTTGACGAGCCGGGCGCCGGCCACGGCGCTGATGTCGAGCATCCGGCCGTCGACGTACGCGGGGACCCCGGTGACCATGTGCCGTGGAGGGGTGCCGAGGTGCTCGGGCCAGTGGCGGCGGACGCGTTCGTGGTCGGCGCCGATGCCCCCGCTGGCCACGACGACGGCCTGGGCGGTCAGTTCGAAGTCGCCCGTCCGGTTCCGGTTGGTCGCCACGCCGCGCGGCACGGGGTCCTCGGCGAGGAGGGCGCCCCGTACACCGTGGACCACGCCGTCCGTCACGACGAGTTCGTCCACGCGATGGCGGTGGTGGAAGCGCAGCAGCCCCGCGGCGGCGGCCTCGTGGGCGCTGCGGACGAACGGTGCGACGACGGCGGGGCCGGTGCCCCAGGTGACGTGGAAGCGAGGGACGGAGTTGCCGTGGCCGTCGGCGCGCAGCCCGCCGCGTTCGGCCCAGCCGACGGTGGGCAGGAAGCGGATGCCGTGGCCGGCCAGCCAGGACCGCTTCTCTCCGGCCGCGAACTCGACGTAGGCGCGGGCCCAGCGGACGCCCCAGGAATCCTCGTCGCCGGGGTGGGCGAGCCGGTCGAAGCCCGCACTGCCCTGCCAGTCGCCCCAGGCGAGCTCGAACGAGTCCTTCACCCCCATCCGCCGCTGCTCGGGCGCGTCGACGAGGAAAAGCCCGCCGAAGGACCAGTGCGCCTGCCCCCCGAGGTCGGCCGGTCCCTCCTGGTCGACGAGGGCGACCTTCCGGCCCCGGGAGGTCAGCTCGTGGGCGGTCACGAGTCCGGCGAGTCCGGCTCCGACGACGATGACATCGGCTTGCACGGTGGGGTCCTTCCAGGGGGCGTTGCAGGGGGAGGGCAGGGGCCCCGGGCGCAGGCTGTCAGGTTCCGGCGCCCGGGCGGTCTCAGTGCCGTCCGGGGACGGACAGCGGGATGGTCAGTACGGGGTCGGCCGCGTTGCGTGCCGCGTGCAGGAGGTACGGGCCGGGGGAGACGGCCCAGGCCCGGGCCCCCTCGTCCCAGACCTGGAAGGTCCGCTCCGCGAGGGCGATCTCGGCCTCGACCGTCTCGCCGGGCTCCGCCGTGACGGTGGCGAGACCGGTGAGCCGTCTGGCGGGGCGGTCCTCGGCCGGGACGACGTGCTCGGCGTAGAGCTGGACGGTCTCCCGGCCCGGTCGGGTACCGGTGTTGCGGAGCCTGACCCGGGCGCGCCCGTCGGCGGCTTCCAGGGTCAGGTACTCCCAGGTGGTGTAGCCGAGGCCGTGGCCGAAGGGGTACGCGGGGGCTGCGGCGTGCCGCTCCCAGGCGCGGTACCCGACGAAGAGGTCCTCGTCGTACGGCAGGACGCCGTTCTCCGGGGTGACGCGCGTGACCGGGGCGTCCTCCAGCCGGGCCGGCCACGTGGTGGGCAGCCGGCCACCCGGCTCCTCCCGGCCGAGCAGCACGTCGGCGAGGGCGGCGCCGCCCTCCTGGCCGGGGAACCAGGTGAGCAGGACCGCGGCCACGTCCTCCCGCCAGGGCATCTCGACCGGGGCCCCGGCGTTCACGACCACGACGGTACGGGGGTTGGCGGCGGCGACGCGGGCGACCAGCTCGTCCTGGCGGCCGGGCAGCCGCAGGTCCGCCCGGTCGAAGCCCTCGGACTCGACGCGCTCGGTGGTGGCGACCACGACGACTGCCGTGTGGGCGGCTCGGGCGGCGGCGACGGCCTCCTCGATCAGCCGGTCCCCGTCGCGCTCGGGGGCGCGGTGGGTGAGGCCGAAGGTGACGCCGCGGATCGACCCGTATGCGACCTTCGGGGCGCGGTGGAGGAGACTGACCTCGACGGCTCGCCCGGCCTCCAGCTCGGCCGACCCGCGCGGGACCGCGCGGCCGGTCAGCACCTCCATCGGGTCGCCGCCCTCGGGGTCCGCCTCGTCGTGCAGCACGGTGCCGTCGACGGTGAGCCGGAAGTCTCCCGTACCGCCGGTGCCGAAGTGGTGGGTCCCGCCGTCGCGCGGGATGAAGGTGCCGGTGATCTCGACCGTCGCCAGGGCGTCGTAGTCGACGTCGTCCGGCAGCGCCGCGTCCATCCAGCGGATGCGGCCGAGGGTGAGGGGCTGCTCGGCCAGGACGGCTCCGTGCGCGTCGCGCAGGACCGCCCGCAGCTCGAATCCCTTGGCGGCGACCTCCAGCTGGTCGTTAGGGTCGGCTCCCATGGCGTACGTCAGGGCGACGTCCTTCGGCAGCGCCTCGGTGAGACCGTCGAGCGGCGAGACGACCCGGGCGGGGTAGACGGTCGCCGAACCACCTCCCAGGAAGCGGGCGTCGCGGGCGGCGCGGCCGATCAGCGCGATGCTGGGGACGGCCGACGCGTCCAGCGGGAGGGTCCCCGCCGGGTTGCGGAGCAGGACGAAGGAGCGGGTTGCGATCTCCCGGGCGACCGCGGGGCCGTCCAGGGGCGCGGGCCTCCGGCCGGCGGGCACGGCGGACGCCACGCCCTTGAGGAGCCCGAGGCGCGCGGCGAGCAGCAGGACGCGCCGTACGGCCGTGTCGACCGTCGCCTCCGGCACGCGCCCGTCCCGTACCGCGGCGGCCAGCGCCGGACCGAACACGGTCTGCGGCCCGGGCATGGCCACGTCCAGACCGCCTTCGATCGCTCCGACGGTGTCACGGGCCGCCAGCCAGTCCGACACCACGACACCGTCGAAGCCCCACTCGTCGCGGAGGACCCCCGTCTGGAGGGCGCGGTGCTCGGTCATGGTGGTGCCGTTGACGCCGTTGTACGCCGACATCAGCGCCCACGGGCGGGCGTCGCGGACGATCGCCTCGAACGGCGCGAGGTACAGCTCGCGCAGGGCCCGCGCCGGGACACGGTTGTCGACCGTGAAGCGTTCGGTCTCGGCGTCGTTCGCGACGAAGTGCTTGACCGTGGCGGCGATCCCGCTCTCCTGGACCCCGGTGACGTAGCCGGTGCCGATCCGGGCGGTGAGCAGCGGATCCTCCGAGTACGCCTCGAAGTGCCGGCCGCCCAGGGGGGAGCGGTGCAGGTTCACGGTGGGCGCGAGCAGGACGTGGGCGCCCTTGCGGTGCGCCTCCTGGGCGAGGACCCGGCCGGCCCGGCGGGCCGGCGCCGGATCCCAGGTCGCGGCCAGCGCGGTCGGGCTGGGCAGGCAGAGCGACGGGTCGCCGGCGCTCCAGGCCGCCCCGCGGACCCCCACGGGACCGTCCGACATGACGAGGGAGTCCAGGCCGATCTCGGGCAGCCCGGGCAAGGTCCACAGGTCCTGCCCGGCGAGCAGGCGGGCCTTGGCGTCGAGGTCGAGACGGGCGAGCGCGGCCTCGACGACGCGGCCGTGGTCCCCCGGGAATCCGGTGTCGGGGGCGGACCGGGAGCGGACGAAGGCGACGGTCTCGGCCACCGGGTCCTCGAACCAACGGGCTTCTCCTGAGCCCGGGTTGAAGAAGCCGTGCGGCGCCCCCTCGTACTCGACGAGCCGGCAGGCGTTGCCGGCCGACCTCATGGCGTCGCGGAAGCGGCGGGCGTCGGCGATCGGGACGAGTGCGTCCGCCGTTCCGTGGAGGACGAGTGCGGGCGGGGCGTCGTGCCCGACGAGGTGGAGGGGCGAGACCTCGGCAGCCGCCGGGCCGGACAGGCCGAGGAGACCGCGGAGCGCGTCACCGGGGTCACCCGGGGCGCACAGGTCGACGACCGGGTTGAACAGCACCAGTCCGGCGAGCGGCGGGTGGTCGGCCGGCGCGGTGAGCGCGGTGGTCAGGGCGAGCTGTCCGCCCGCGGAGCCCCCGGCGAGGAAGAGCGGGAGGTCCGGCGCGAGTCGCCGCACGTGCTCGACGGCGGCGCGGGCGTCGGCGAGGCAGTCGGCGAGGGTGTGGGCGTCAGGGCCGATCAGCCGGTAGCCGGCGCTCACCGGCTCGGGGGCCTCGTGCCGAATGGCCGGGTGTGGACTGCTTGGAGCGTCCGGAAGAGGACAGGCGCGCGGGTACCAGGCCGCCGGGACCGGCCGCGTGGGCCGATCCGAGCTCGGGAGAAGCACCGTGACTACCGCACGCGAGCTCACGACCCCCGACGCCACCTGCATCGGTGCCGACGACGACGCCGCCGAGAGCATGAGGACCATGGCCGAGCACGAAGTCCGCCGCCTGCCCGTGATCGACGGACACACCCTCGTCGGCTTCGTCGCCCGGGCCGACGTCGCCCGCTCCCTGCCCGACCCCAGGTCGGCGAACTCCTCGAAGCACTCTCCCGCTGACACGCAAGCAAGGGCGGCCGGGAGAGAGTTCGGCACCCCATCCGTATTCGTCACCGAGGAGGCGTGATGAAGGCCGTGACGTGGCAGGGCCGCCGCAAGATCGAGGTGGCAGACGTTCCGGATCCGCAGATCGTCGATCCCACGGACGCCGTGGTCGAAGTGACGACGACGGGATTGTGCGGATCGGACCTGCATCTTTACGAGGTGCTGGGGCCGTTCCTGGACGCGGGGGGACGTTCTGGGGCACGAGCCGATGGGCGTCGTGGCCGAGGTGGGGCCGGACGTCCGGGAACTGAAGGTCGGGGACAGGGTCGTCGTACCGTTCAACGTGTCCTGCGGTGCCTGCTTCATGTGCGAGCGAGGTCTGCACTCACAGTGCGAGACGACTCAGGTCCACGAGCACGGCAGCGGTGCGAGTCTCTTCGGCTACACCAAGCTCTACGGGCAGGTGCCCGGTGAGCAGGCCGAGTACTTGCGCGTCCCCTTCGCCGACACCCTCCCGATCCGGGTTCCGGACGGCCCCCCGGACGAGCGGTTCGTGTACCTGTCGGAGGAGGGCTACGTCATCGACCCCGAGGACCTGGCCCACATCTCGCCGTACCCGACCGAGCACGTCCGCCGCTTCGGCGAGTACTCCACCCATGAGCTCGACCTCGTGCCCGAGGCGTACGACCCGCATCCGGACGTCGGCTTCAGCCCGCTGCGCGGTGACGTCCCGCGCACGCCGGGCGGCTACGGTCAGGCGGCCTGACCACCCGTGTCATGTCGCTACTCCAGCGGCCACGCGATGCACACGGACTCTTCCATGCCACGCGGAAGGCTCCTGGCACCTACTCCCCGGTCATCTCGTCGCTTCCGCAGCAACGCCCGGCTGCGGCCGGGTCCGCATGCCCCAGCGGGCAAGAGATGGGCCGGCAGCACCCAGCATTGCGAAGAACAACGCCAGCAGCAGCCAGCCCGCCGTGCCGAGGCCCAGCACCACCGTGGTGAGGATCGCGGGGGCAAGAGCCTGGCCCGCGTTGAAGCCGAGGCCGAGGACACCTTGGTACTGGCCCTGGGCATGGTCAGGGGCAAGAGCGAAACCCAGGGCGAAGCACGCCGAGGACTCCCAGACCTCTCCCAGGCTATGGACGAAGATCGCCGCCAGGACCAGTCCTGCTGCCGCCCAGACAGGGGCGTACGCCGCCAGCGCCATCATCGGACAGCTGACGAGGAAGAGCAGCCCCGCAGTGCGAAACGCCCTGCCGCCGTCGTACGGGGTCTCGATACGGGAGCCGATCCTGGTCTGCATCAGTACGCAGAAGGCGGAATTGACTCCGAACAGCGCGGCCACCGCCCAACGCGGCGTTTCGGTGTGCTGGGAGATCCAGATCGGCAGGAGCAGGGAGACCACCGGGTACTGCAGTCCCATGGCCCCGTAGAGGGCGGTGAACGTCAGGAACGGACGGTCCGCGAAGACGAGCCAGCGCCGCTGCCGCGGCGGCGCTGCCAGCACCGGATAGCGGGGCAGCAGAAGCAGAAGCACCGCGCACAGGGCGAAGCTCGCCGCGTTGCCGAGAATCAGCGTGACATAGGCGCCGCGGGTGTCCGCGGCCAGCGCCAGCCCGGCACCCACCGTTCCCAGGATGACGCCCAGGTTGACGAAGGTGCGCAGCTTCGCCCGGAACATGGCCGGTCGCTCACCCCCGACCCGGGCCACCAGAGCCCCCCACGCCGCTCCTCCGACCGCCGCGGCGATCTGGTCGACCGTGGCGATGACCGTGAGCGCGGCCCAGCTCTCGACGAGGACGAGGGCCGCCATCGATACCGCCTGGACCGCGAGGGCCAGCGTCATGATCACGCGTGCGCCGCGCCGGTCAGCGAGATGACCCCCAGGTATCCCCGCGCACAAGCCGATCACTCCGGCGATGGTGAGCGCGGTGCCCACCTGCACCGCAGGCAGGCCCACGACCAAGGTGAAATAGAGCGCCGACGCCGCGTTGAACAGACCATTGCCGACCCGGTTGACGAAACTGGCGGCGACCAGCACGCGCTCCGGCCCACTGTCCCCCGCCATCCGGCCTATTCGACCTGCTAAACCGCCCTTGATCATGGACCGCAGGCTAGCAGGGTCGCAGAACCCGCCGCAGTCGTACGAAGACCGGGTGCCCTAACGGCGACGTAGGCCCCCGACGCGTGTTCCATCCTCTGAAGGCCGGTGTCGGCAAACGATGGCACCCTCAGCGGATCGGTGGGCGCATCGACCGCTGCGCGACGTCCTCGATCGCGGCCGCCACGAGCCCGGCGTCCCGGGTGAGGACCCGCGCCTGGTCGCTGCCCGTCGTGCCGAACAGGGTCACCTGGTCATTGCGGGCCGCGGCCTTCGCGACGGCGGCGCGGATCGTGTGTGCCTGCCGACCAGGGGCACCGGAGTGCTCGCCGTGTCCGACGACGAACGCCGTCGGGCAGCGCAGGGCCGCGAGGTCGGCCTCCAGCCCGCCGTTGACCTCGTCCGTCCCGATGACGACGTCGGCGGCCTCCAGCGGGGTCATCCGGGCCGAACGGCCGAGGAGGGCCAGGACGGGTGTGACCGGTCCGAGTCGGCGGAACCGCTCACGTACGCGCCGCCTTTCCTCCTCGTCCAGCAGGGAGACCGGGTAGGCGCCGTCCACGAGCACCAGCCCTCCGATCAGGTCCGGGCATTCGGCGGCGCAGCACACGGCGATCGTCGCCCCGTGGGACCAGCCGACCAGGATCGGCCGGTCGAGCCCCGTCGCCTCGATCACGCGGTCGACGTCGTCGATCGCCGCCCGCAGCGAACAGTCCGCGGACGTGCCCGAGCGTCCGCGTGCCCGCGCGTCGAAGGTGACGGTGCGATGCGTCCCGCCGAGCCGGGCGAGGACGCGCCGCCAGCTCCGCCGGGTGGCGAAGCCTCCGTTCAGGAACAGCAGCGGCGGTTCCGCGCCGGGGGTGTCGACGCCGCGGAGACGTGTGTCGGGAGCCTCGACCGTGAACTCTCTTGACATGGAAGGTCTTTCGTGACTGAGGAGGGGAGGGCCGGCTCGTACGTCGGTGACCGGTGGCGGTCACGCCCGGCGCGCGCTCCGGACGGCCAGGGAGGTGAGGAGCGTGAGGACGGCACCGAGGGCCAGGACACCGTTGAGGGACAGGCGGTCGGCGACGACTCCGCCGAGGAGCGCACCGAGCGCGATGGCCAGATTGAACACCGCGGTGTTCAGCGCCGTGGCGGCCTCGGCCGACGCCGGCGCCGACTTGAGGATCCAGGTCTGCACGCCCACCGGGACCCCGCCGAATCCCAGGCCCCACACGATCAGCAGGATCGCCCCGCCGACCGGGGTGCGGCCCGCGAGGGGGAACACCGCCAGAACCAGGGCGAGTACGGTCCCCACGGTGACGACGGTGGCCCGGACGTCGCGCTCCGCCGCCGCACCGGCGAGGAAGTTGCCCACGATGCCGGCCACGCCGAAGCCGAGCAGGAGCGGGCCGATCATGCCCGCGTCGAACCCGGACACGTCCCGAAGGATCGGGCTGACGTAGGTGAAGGCGGCGTAGTGACCGCTCACCAGGAGGAAGGTGGCGGCGACACCGGCGCGCACGACGGGGTTGTGGAACTGCTCCGGCAGCGTGCGCAGCCGGACCGCCCGTTCTGCGGGCAGGGACGGCAGCAGCCAGAGCAGCGCGGCGAGGACGAGGAGGCCGAGTCCGCCCACGGCGGCGAAGGCGACGCGCCAGTCCGCGAGCGCGCCGATCAGCGTCCCGGCGGGAACGCCCAGGACGTTGGCGGCGGTCGCCCCGCCGAAGACGATCGACACGGCACGAGGGACGTGGCGCTCCGGAACCAGGCGGACGGCGAGCCCCGCGGCCAGCGCCCAGAACCCGCCGATGCTGACGCCGACCAGGAAGCGCGACGCCAGCAGGACCGCGAAGTCGGGTGCCAGGGCCGACAGCCCGTTCGCCGCCACCATCAGGACGATGAGGCCGAGCAGGACGGCCCGGCGGTCCGCGCGCCGGATCGCGACGGGAAGCAACGGTGCCGTGACGGACGCGACCAGTCCGGGGACGGTCACCATCAGCCCCGCCGTCCCCTCAGAGACACCGAGGGTTCCGCCGATCAGCGGAAGGAGTCCGACGGGCAGGGACTCGACGGTGACGAGGGCGAAGGTGCCGACGGCCATGGCCACGACGGCGAGCCATCTTCTGGCAGGGACACGATCCCTGTCCCCTGACAGGGGCAGGGGAGGGGCGGCGACACTCATGGGGTGCTCCAAGCGAGAGGGGGTGGGCCGGAGGGCCCGGCGAGAAGGTGGTTCAGCCGACGGCGAGGGCGTCGGACTCGATGGCCGTGGTGTCCTGGGCGACGGAGATGAGCCATCGACCGTCGGACTTCGTCAGGACGTACAGGGAGGTGTCCGGCGCGACAGCGGGGAGTGTCGTCACGAGGGAGGCCCAGAGGCGCACGTCGGCGCTGGAACCTCGGCAGCCGCTCGACGGGCCCGACGCGCCGGGCCTGCGGAGCAGGTCGTCGAGAAGCTCCCCGTCGCGGGTCACCGGCCGCTGCCTGATCTTGACCGCGGCCACGTCGGGGCGGAGGAAGTGGATGTACTCGGTCTCGTACGTGGAGGTCAGCGGCTGCCCGGCCGTGTCGGGCAGCATCCGGCGGAAGAACGCGCCGATCTCCTCGATGCCCGTCACCGGTGCCTTGTACGGGACGGACCAGAGGGCATCGGGCCGGAACAGCTCGACGAACGCGTCCGGCAGCGCGTTCTGCTGGGCGTGCTCGACCTCGGCGACCAGCGCCACGATGGCGTCCACGTCCTCCGGGGGCACGTCCACGCCGGCGAGTCGTGGCTTCATGAGAGGTCTCCTCAGGGGGGTCTCGATTTTGCTGGCCCAGGGGTCGGCCGGGGACGCGGTGACCAGGGGGCGTCGTGGCGGTCGTGCAGGTCTGCGGGCGGGGGGCGTAGCGAGGTCGGGGAGCCCCTGGGGGGCCGTGTCGTCGTAGCCGCGCCGGATCGGCACGACACCGCTGGCGGGGGCGGTCGAGGTCCGCGATGCGGCGGTCCGGCCTGATCGGCAGGAGACCGCTGGCGGGGGCGGTCGAGGTCCGTGATGCGGGACGGTCCGGCCCGATCGGCAGGAGAGCGCTGGCAGGGTCCGCCCAAGTCCGCGACGTGAGGCGGCCCTGCCCGATCGCACGCACCGGACGCCCCGTCCTGATCCGGCGCGAATTGTCAGGCAGGCCCGTCAGCCACCTCCTAGCGCCGGCCGGCTGCCGGTCCCGGCAGCCGTACGTCGTACGGGCGCGCCCTGTCGGGCCGCTCCCTCGCCCGTCGCGGCGTCCACGAGCGGCGAGACCTGCCCTCCTCCGGGTGCGGCCGCCGAACCCGGGCCGAGGGCGACCGGGACACCGTCCGTCCGGCAGCGGCGAGCGACCCGGTCACGACGCGTCCCGTTCCGTGCCGCGGACGGCGCCGTCGCGGCCCATGCCGACGCCCCGGCCCCACGCGCCCCCATGGGCGTGCAGGATGGCCTCGACGGCTGCGTGCGTCTCCTCACCGGCCCAGTCGCGCTGGAACTCGCCGAGCAGCTGGAGCCAGGTGAGCGGGACGCCGCCGGCCTGAGTGACGCGCTGGAGGCCCAGCTGGTGGGCCTCCGCGCTGGTACCGCCGGACGCGTCGGCGACCACGTACACCTCGCGCCCCTCCTCCAGCGCGGACAGCGCGGGCAGGACGACGCCGACCTCGGACCACAGGCCGGCGATGATGATCTGCCGGCGGCCGGTGGCCAGCACCGCGTCCCGCACCCCCCTGTCGGCCCAGGCGTTGATGAGGGTGCGGGAGATGACCCGGCGGTCCCGGAAGACGTCGGTGAGCTCCTGGAGGAGCGTCCCCCCGAACGCCTCCGGGGCGATGCCGGTGAGAACGGTCGGGACGCCGAACGCGTTCGCGGTCCTGGCCAGGCCCGCCACGTTGTTGCACAGCGTCTCGCGCTCGCCGGAGGAGCCGCCGGCCAGCATCCGCGGCTGGTGGTCGATCAGGACCAACACGCTCTCGTGCGGGCTGAGCAGGGTCTTGTACGCGTGCGAGGACATCGGTCCCTCTTTCCGTGCCGGGGAGATCGGATGGTGCGGCGACAGGAAGAGCTTCCGACGAGGGGACCCACCCCGTGACGACGCGATCACGTGATCGGAACCGCGGGGACACGTGATCCCTAAGGCCGTCCGCGGGGGATCCTGGTTAGAGCGTGCCCCGGAACCGAGGGTCCGGTCAGGTCAGGACCCGCGGACGGCGGCCCCCTCGGCGACGTCGGGGCCTGGCGTGTCCCCCTCGGCCAGGTGCACGGCCATCAGGCGCGCCAGCTCGACCCTGCTCGACACCCCCAACTTGGCGAAGACGTTGCGCAGGTGGGCGTCCACGGTGTGCCGGGACAGGAACAGCCGGTTGGCCACCTGACGATTGGTCAGGCCGTCGGTCACGAGCCGCACCACCCGCATCTCCGACGGCGTGATGCTGCCCCAGCCCTCCGCCTGCCGGTCCGCCGACCGCGGCATCCTGCGGCGCACGCCCAAGGCGCGCAGTTCCTGCCGCGCCCGCGCCGCGCCTCGTACCGCCCCCGCCGTGCCGTAGACGGTGAACGCCTCCTCCCACAGGGCCAGGGCCTCGTCACGGTCCGCCGTGACCTTCGCCGCGTCCTCCAGGGCCCGGGCCAGGGCCAGGGGCCGCGGAGCCGAACGCCACAGTCCCACCGTCCGACGCAGTTCCTCGGGGCTGCCCGACAGCAGGGCGTCGACGTGCAGGGCGGCGGCCTGGGCCGACGCCAGTCGCGGGCTGCGTACGGCGAGCAGCCGGGACGCCGCCGCCGCGCGCTCGGCCTGCTCGGGCAGTCCGGCCCGCAGCGCGATCCGCACCAGCTCCGGACCGAGTCCGGGCTCGTAGCAGAGAGGACGGATCCACTCGGGCAGGATCGCCCAGAGCCCGTCGCCGCGATCGGCGGCGTCCCGGTCGCTCCGGGCCTGCGCCTCCCGCAACAGCACGTCTGCCAGCAACAGTTCGTCGTCCGCGACCCGCACCCCGCTGTCCGCGAGCCTGTGCGCGGCGGCGAGCAGGGACCGGGCGGACGAGAGGTCGTCCCGCAGGATCGCCAGGCGCGCCAGCAGCGTGCGGGACGCCTGGGCCGTGGGAGGGGTGCCCAGGGAAACCGCGCTGTTCAGCGTCGCCTCGGCCTCGGCAGTGGCCTCCGTGATCCGTCCCGCGGCCAGCCACAGTCGCGCCCGGTGACCACGAAGGCGAGGTACGGCCCAGGGCACACCGAGCCGTTCGGCCTCCCGCTGCCCCAGGTCGAACGCGGCCTCGGCCTCGGCGAAGCGCTCGGACACGGCCAGGGCCTCGCCGAGCCATCTGCGGGGTGCGTGCCAGCGGGCCTCACCACCGCTCTGCTCGGCGATCCCGGTGGCCCGCTCGGCGAGTACCACCGCCTCCTCCACCCGCCCCGCCGCGAGGGCGGCCCGCGAGCGGGCGGTGAGGCCCGACGTCACGGCGGCCGGCTCCTCCGCGGCCCCGCCCAGCCGGACCGCCTCGGCACCCGCCGCGTCGGCGGCCTCGCAGCCCGGATCCTCGCCCGCCGAGAGCCCGCCGTCGACCAGGGTGTGGGCGCGCAACGACCACAACTGCGCCTGGTTGAGGACGGGTACACCCCGGTCCGCCAGGGCGAGGTCCACCAGCGTGAGCACCTCGGGAGTCCGGCCGGCGAACTTCAGGGCCGCCGCGACGCCGTGCCGTACCGTGGCGAGGGCGGTCGGATTCGACGCGGCCGCGAGTTCGACCTCGGCCATTTCCATCGCCTCGTCCATGCGCCCGCTGAACGACAGGGCGCTCAGCGCCCTGCAGACGTTGTCGGGCCGGTCCGGGTCACCGGGATCGCCGAGCTCGACCAGCCGCATCAGCAGATCGGCGGCGACTCCCGGCGCGACACCCACGATGCTGTCGGCCGCGTCCCGCAGGACCCGCAGTACCTGCGCGTCCCCTCGCCGGGCGCCCCAGGCCACGTGCGTCGCCGACTCGGCCGCCGGTCTGCCCTCGGCGGCCAGCACCGAACCCGCCTCGCGGTGCAGCGCGTGTTTCACCGGCGTCGCGAGGTTGTCGTAGACGGCCTCCCTGATCAGGTCGTGCCGGAACCTCAACAGCGGGCCCTCCGCGACGAGATGCCCCTGCGCGATGGCCTCCTCGGTGGCCGCGGTCATCTCCCGTACCGGGACGCCGGTCACTCCGGCGGCCTCGTGTATCGCGAACGGTCGGGCGAGGACGGCGCCCGCCTCCGTCAACTGCCGTGCGGCGGGGGAGAGGTGGCGCCACCGACGGGCCACCTGGGCGCGGAAGTCCTCCGGCAGCGCACCGGGCGTGACGCGGGCGACGCCGTCCTCGACCAGCACCCGGCCCTGCTCGCGCAGCGCGCGCAGCAGCTCCTGGAGGAGGAACGGGTTCCCGGCCGCGCCTGCCGCCAGGGCCCGGACTCCACCGCCGGGGCGGGCACCCAGCGTGTGCGCCGTCAGTTCCTCCACGGCCTCGTCGGACAGCGGACCGAGAGCGAGGGACCGGGCGCCGCTCTCCACCAGCCCTTCGACCGCCACGCGCATCGCCGACGCCTCCGGCAGGGGCCGCCCCGCGAGCAGCCACACCACCCGGGCGTCGCGGAGCGCGGGGACCAAGGAGCGGACCAGGAGGGCCGTGGCCTCGTCGGCCCACTGCACGTCGTCCAGGACGATCAGGAGCGGCCGGGAGCGGGTGTACGCGGCGATCCGCTCGGTGAGCAGGGACGTCTGCCGGTACGGGACGGCCGACCGCGCCGCGAGCTCGACCCGGTCGGGTTCGTCCAGCACCGGTGGAGTGCCGTTGCCGAGGGCGGTCACCAGGGTTACGAGAGGGGAGAGCCGGTCGAGTTCGGTGGCCCTTCCCTCGGCGACGGCCATGCCTTGTGCGGCGGCCCCACGCGCGGTCTCGGCGAGCAGACGCGACTTGCCTATGCCCGCTTCACCCGTCACCACGAGGCACTGGGCGGCTCCTGCCGTGGCCGCGCAGACAGCGGCCGACAGGACCTTCAGAGCGTCCTGCCGTCCCACCAGCGGAGCCGGTCCCGGGCCAGGGCCCAGCGTGCCGAACATATGCGTCCCCCCTCGCGCAGGCCGGTTGGCCGACCGGTGCCTGTCGGCCCATGATCAGCGGGAAGGGAGGAAAACACCAAGCGAGGGCGGATGGAAGCGCGGATGGAAGCCGGGGGCGTTGGCGGGTCGGGCCTGTTGTCCCTAGCCTTGTTGTCAGTGGTGTCTGAAAGGCTGACCGGTATGAATGGCGACGAGCAGCTGTTGCGCGGCCGGGTCTACGGCCGTGACCACGATGACCCCGATCCGGGTCCGCGGCCGGGCCGGACCTACGCTGAACTCGTCGGCGGCCCGCTGGACGGCCTGCTGCTGGACATCCACGAGTGGATGCCGGAGGAGGTCGACGAGGGCGTCGCCCTGACCACGGAACTCGGCCGGTGGCCCGGAGGCCGCGCGCTGTACGATCCGCGGCCCGGTGGGCAGCGCGCGCGGGGCCCGGGAGTCGCCTGCCGCTTCTACTACACCGGCGACACCCCCTGACTGACGCTCCCTGACCGCCAGACGCCAGACGCGAGTGGCCGACGTGGTCCCGGACTCCTCCACGCCTCGATGCGCCGCGTCCGGTCGCCCGGTGACCTTTCACCCATCGCAACGGGCAACACCTTCCAGGGGGCCCGAACCACGGGGGAGAGGTACGCAGACCACACTCCCGTTCCCCACCCCCGTTCGGGGCCGGCCTGGTCATCGCCGTCATACGTAGGATCGGTGTCCTTGCCACCCCCGGCGCACTGGAGCTGATGACCTCCACGCTCAGGATGCGGGCAAACGCCGGGCCGGAGCGTGCCGTGGGCCCGGTGCGCGGTCCGCCTCACCGAGGCGAGCGGCACCAGCGGCCGGGCATCGGCAGCCCGCACGAGCCACAGCGTCGGCAGCGCTGTGGGCTCGTCGCGGTGGGACCCGTCGGCGGGCCTCGGTGCCCGGTCGAGCGTCCACCGGTCCGTCGCCGCACTGTACCGAGCCCAGGTCTCCACCGTTTCAGCTCCCGGGGCCGGCCGGTCATCGGACCGGTCTCGGTGGCGTACGGGAAAGTGCGGTGAGCGCTGGTCAGCACGTCCTCCGTACGACGAGTCTCCCTGCGGACGGGCCGTCGACGAGATCACCCGTCGACCCGTCCCAGGCCCGTACGGAATGCGGGGTCGGCGCCGGGGTCCTCCTCCACGGTCTGCGCGGGGGAGGACCCCGCTGTACACGCGTCGGGCCGCCGGAGGGTCAGATGACGCCCTGGGCCAGCATGGCGTCGGCCACTCGCTCGAAGCCGGCGATGTTCGCGCCGGTCACGTAGTCGCCGGGGGCGCCGTAGCGTTCGGCGGTCTCGTGGCAGGTGGCGTGGATGTCGTTCATGATCCGGGCGAGTTCGCCCTCGACCCGTTCGGCCGTCCAGGACGTCCGCGCGTGGTTCTGTGCCATCTCCAGCGCGCTGACCGCGACGCCGCCCGCGTTGGCCGCCTTGCCGGGACCGAAGGAGACGCCCGCCTGCTGGAACAGGCGGACGGCCTCGGGGGTGGTCGGCATGTTGGCGCCCTCGGAAACGGCCTTCACTCCGTTGCGGATCAGGGCCGCGGCGTCGTTCTCGTCCAGCTCGTTCTGGGTGGCGGACGGCAGTGCGATGTCGGCCGGCACCTCCCAGACCCGTCCGCCCGGCACGAAGCGTGCCGAAGAGCCCCGGCGTTCCGCGTACGCGTCGACGCGGCCCCGCTCGACCTCCTTGATCTGCTTGAGCAGCTCCAGGTCGATGCCCTTCTCGTCGACGACGTAGCCCGACGAGTCCGAGCAGGTCACGGCGTTGGCGCCGAGGGCGGCCAACTTCTCGATGGTGTAGATCGCGACATTGCCGGAGCCGGAGACGACGGCCGTCTGCCCCTCCAGGCCCTCGCCGCGCTCGCGCAGCATGGCCCCCGCGAACAGCACGTTGCCGTAGCCGGTCGCCTCGGGGCGGATGAGCGAGCCGCCCCAGCCCTTGCCCTTGCCGGTGAGGACGCCGGCTTCCCAGCGGTTGGTGATGCGGCGGTACTGGCCGAACAGGTAGCCGATCTCACGGCCGCCGACGCCGATGTCGCCGGCGGGGACGTCGGTGTGCTCACCGATGTGCCGGTACAGCTCGGTCATGAAGGACTGGCAGAACCGCATGACCTCGGCGTCGCTGCGTCCGTGCGGGTCGAAGTCGCTGCCGCCCTTGCCGCCACCGATGCCGAGACCGGTCAGCGCGTTCTTGAAGATCTGTTCGAAGCCCAGGAACTTGATGACGCCCAGGTTCACCGACGGGTGGAAGCGCAGGCCGCCCTTGTACGGGCCGAGCGCGCTGTTGAACTCCACTCGGAAGCCGCGGTTGACGTGCACGCGGCCCTTGTCGTCCTGCCACGGTACCCGGAAGACGATCTGCCGCTCGGGCTCGCACAGCCGCTCCACGAGCCCGGCCTGTGCGTACTCGGGGCGGGCCGCGAGCACCGGCGCGAGCGTCTCCAGGACCTCGTGGGCGGCCTGGTGGAACTCGGGCTGTGCGGGATTGCGGTGTTCGATCTCCTTGAGGAGATCGTCGAGGACGGTCTGCGTCTCGGAACGAGTCGTCACAGAAAGCCTTTCTGGCGCGGCGGTCACCGGATCCGCCACAAGGTGCGGCTCGCTCGGGTCCGGTCCATTGATGGATGTTACGGCGCCGTTGCCGCACACAGGACGAGTTAAGTGTCACGCGCACGTAAACCTGTGACCAGAGTGCGGCCAAGAATGCTCACAACGTGAGACTGCCCCCTCCAGGGCCGCCGGCCCGCGCCAGACCGTGGACATGGCGAGAGGGCGTGGTCACCACAGGCTCCAAGGGCTTGGACGTGAGGGCCCCCGAGGCGCCGGTCGGCGGCGACGAATACGTGAAGGACTTCCGCGGCACCGTCGAACGAGCGGGCGAGATGGGACGCTGCGATCGACGTCTCGTACGTAGGGTGAAACCGCTCGGACTCGGCGAATCCGAGCCGCTCCATGATGTCGGCGAACGGCCGGCCGAGGTGGCGCTCGTAACCGTGCTCATGGAGGACTTGCTGCCATGCGCGCTCCATCACCGGGCGGGTGTCGAGGAGCATGCCGTTGAGGTCGCGGCGAGGGCGGGAGCAGAGTGGACATGAGGTGCCTCCGGTGAAGGGGGTCAGGGGGTGAGGGAGGTCTCGGGGCGTTTCACGAAGGCGATGACCCGTTTGCCGCTTCCGTCCCACTTGGGACATGCGGTCCAGGCGTCGGCCAGGGCGGACACCAGGAGCAGGCCACGTCCACCAGTCGCGTAGGGAGAGGCACTCTAAGGACGCTGCCCAGACCGTCGATGCGGCGGCTGTCCAGCAGGAGGGGTTCCCGGTCGAGGTCCATGGAGTGGCGCTTCCCGACATCGGCGTCGAGGCAGATTCGTCTGCTCCAGCAGGTCGGGCCCTCGTACGAGCGGAATCTCCGTACCCGCTTCGTGCAGCCGCTGCCTGCGGTCAGCCGCTGTGATCCTGGGGCCCAAATGGGACGGGGCGGGAAAGGCGACACCGTACGGGCGAGTGGCCGCGACGGCGTCGCGCATGCCCGCCAGCGGGATCAAGGCGCAGTCGTAGGCTCGCTCTCCACCCAATGGTGCTATGTCAACGCCCGCTCGCTCTAAGGTGAGTTGGCGATTCTCCGGAGTGTTGCGCAGCTCGACCTCTTCCTCGCGGTCGTCACCGAGATGTCTGGTGTGCTGGAGACCGCGGCCCGACAGTACTAGGACCTTCTAGTGGCTCATCACGCAGCCTTGGCCGGGTAATCAACGGTGTCAGTGATCGCGGCTATGGTTCCCGGTCATGGGGTTCTCGGGGTCTTTCATCGTGGCGCGAGCCGGTCGGCCGCTGACGAGTTGGCGGCGATACGGGCGGCGGACTGTGTGCCGTTGTGGTCGGCGCGCGATGGCGAGTGGCAGATCCTACAAGCGTGCCCTATCGCGGATCCGGCCCCTTCGATCATCGGCGAGACGCGTGCTTCTGTCCTGGTCTGTCATGTGGTCGACAGCGACTTCGCGACGGTTCAGGCAACGAGCCCCGATGGCCTGTCATGGCAATGCGCTTTGTCGCCGGAGACGGCGCGGGATCACGGCCTCCCCGGTGAGTGGGTCGGTGATTCGGTCGAAGTAGGCGAGCAAGCTGCAGCCTGGGCCCGAGGGGCTGGCCTTCAGCCGGCCCCGGTGGCGCTCAGGGCTGCCCTGGTGGCTGAGTGTGATCCGCTGGCGGAGGACTTGGTCTTCGCGCTTGTTCACGCCATAGGGTTCCGATTCCGTGACGGGGCCGACCTGGAACCGCCAGCCATGTGACCGGGGGCGCCCGTTCGTAAACTCCGCCCTGCCGACTCGCCAACCGAAGTCCTCAACCCAGTCGCATAACCTGCTGGCCGTCGGTCAGCAGACTGTCTCCAAGACCGATCTTGGAGGTGGTCGTGGGCGTCGACCGAGTGTGTTCGTCCGGCCGGTGAGCATGGAGGAGGGCCGCAGGCCGCAGCAGATCAGCCGGACCGCGAAGGACCCGGTGAAACTCCGCCGGGCGATCGTGGTGCTGATGTCCGCTCAAGGCCAGACGGCCAAGGACATCACCATGCTGATGCAGGTCGGCGAGGACTACGTCCGCGATGTCATCCACGCCTTCAACGAGCGGGGGTTCGACGCGCTGGACCCGAAATGGAGCGGGGGACGCCCCAGGACGATCAGCGACCAGGTGCGCGAGCACATCTGCCTGATCGCCCGGACGTCCCCCACAGACTGGAGGATCACCGCGTTCTCCACCTGGAGCCTGAGCAAGCTCGCCGACCACCTCATCAAGCAGAAGGTGACCGCGGCCCTCAGCCGTGAGACCCTGCGCCGAATCCTGCGCGCCGGCAAGCTCTCCTGGAAAACCACCACTACCTGGAAGACGTCCACCGACCCGGAGTTCATCGCCAAGATGCACCGCATCCTGGCGCTGTACGACACCCCGCCCGCCGACGGGCGGGTGATATGCGTCGACGAGTTCGGGCCGCTGAACCTGATGCCCCGCAAGGGCAAGACATGGGGGCCAGCGCGGCGTCCGCGCCGCCTGCGAGCCACCTACAACCGCTACGGCGGCGTGAGGCACATGCTCGCCGCCCTCGATCTGGCCACCGGCAAACTGTACTACCGCATCCGCCGGCGCAACGCCCGCGCCGAACCGAAGACCAACTTCGCCCCCGACTCGCCCATCCGTGCCTGGACGCATTACCCGGCCAAGGCTGCCTGACGAGCCGCTAGTACTGGCGTGGGGATCATCTGCCGGGACCTGGAGGGCGCCTACGCCCAGGGCGCCCGGCGCGGATGTGGGGCTCGTCAGAAGTGATCTGTGCCGAACGCGTTCCGCGCGGCCGACACCAGCTCCTGGCGCGTTCGGTGATGGTTCTCCTTTCCCGTCTCCCTGTCGCGGCCGGCGGCCTCCCACTGCTGCTTTGTCGTGTTCAGCAATAGCGCGGCCTGTTCGCTGCCGAATCCGGGAAGGTCGTCGAGGGCCTGCCCCGCGTTCGAGTACTCCGGGGACGATTCCCGCTGTGCGTGGGGCACCTGGTCGCTCATCTCCCAGAGCCTCTCGACCGCTTCCTTGGCTCGGACCGCCGCACCTTCCCCTTGCTTCGCGCGTTTGCGCAGCTCCTTCAGCGCGCGCTTCGAAGGGGCGGAATGCTGGGCTGTCCAGTACATGCGCCCCACGGCCTTGCGGAGATTGTCGATGGGATCGAGAATCGCCGCCGGCGCCGCCAGTTCGGCCTCGGCATGGGCGAGTGTGAACGCGTGCCAGCGCCGTCGGGCCTCCGGCAACGAGTCCGTGGTGTAGAGCTGGTCCGCAGCCTCCATGCATTCGCTGGCGGCTCGCAGGTATGCAGCCAGAAGCGACCAGCGCCGGTCGTACAGAGCCTGATGGTGTGTCGCCTCCGCCGCTATCTGAGCAGCTTGCTGGGCGGCCTTGGCTTGGGCCTGGCCGCCACGCGCCTGGACCCATCCGCCGAGCACAGTTCCCAGGGCCGTTCCGCCGACAGCGACGGCGCCGATCAAGGCCGAAGTGATGCTCGCGTCCATCTGATCCCCCGATTCGAGTCGTAGCTGAGGTCGGCGGCCCCCGGCCGCCGGGAACACGGCCACGCGACATCAGCCGCATGAGCATAGTGTCGGCCTCGCGGAGTCGGACAACATCAGGCCGCTCTCGTCGCCCGACCGCCTGCCGTGGCGCAATCAGACCGCTTCGGCGCCCGAAGCCGCCGTTGAGGAGGTTGGAATGGGGGAGTGCACTGAGGAGAAGGCCGTTCGGGCATGAGCGATGCCGTGACCGTCGGTGGTCTGACACGAGTGGCTTCGTCGCAGGAGACAAGCCCCGCCAGTGCTTATCGGGCTTGCGGGCCAGCAGACAGGTGCGCGGTCGGTTCGTCCGTCCGCCGGGTGCCTGCTCCAGCAAGCCGATCGCGCGGTTCCGTGGCAGGAGGTACGACTCGCAGGACGGGCGAATCCGCCTGGCCCAGCCGTGCGGCCTGACCACGCCGGGAGCTGCGTGAGACCCCCTCACCCAGCGCTCGCCCAGTGCCTGGGGCGTTGCCCTCCATCCCAGCACCGGCAGAAGCGGCTTGATCCACTCGATCGCGGTTCTGTGTCGTCGGTTGTCGTAGACGAGGGCGCCCCTCGACATCGCTCACGGCAGACGGGGTGAGGCGCCTGTGAGGCGAGTCGGGGTTTTGGGCCGTGACAGGTCCGGAAGGGCCGGTCAGGAGTGGGGCACCGGTGGGATGAACTGGGAGTTCCGGTATAAACGAGACCCCTCCCTCGGCAGGGTGAGCGAGAGGCGCCTGGCGGGCAGAAGACCAGGTCAGGCGCCTCTTCTCGTACCCTTAGGAGAAGCCGAGCTTCTTCGGCGAGTAGCTGACCAGTAGATTCTTCGAGTGTTGGTGGTACACGCATCAGGTGGCCGCTGACCAGCGGAAACAGTCGCGATTTGGCCAAGCTATAGGCGGCTGGTCCGCGTATGGTTTGGATCTTGGTCGGCACAGGGTGGGCTTCCTGGCCGATGCCCGTGGCGGCGACGAGTCGGCACACAAGCGAGGGGCGGACCGACAGGTCTCCATGGCGCATGCCTCGATCCACACGCGCGGTTCCGCGTGGCAACGATCCCGTGGCCCGACCGAGTAGAAGACGACGAGCTCTGGTGGGAGTGGCGCATCCCCCGGCTGCTTGAGGCTGATGCCGCAGACCCGTGCAGTCGAGTCACGTCGGCGCGACCTCCTCAGGCAGTGATCGGCAGGAGGGAAAACAGACGCCGGGCCCGGCCCGCCCCGTCCCGGCCCGCAGGAATCATCGGTTCCCCGCGCCCGCGCCCGCGCCTGCCATTGGCGTGCGCGAGCGTTGGCGGGACGGCAGGGCGGGCGGCATCGTACGTCCGGTTCAGCCGACGACGGGTTCGACGAGGCCGGCCGCGACCAGGCCCGCGAGGCCGGATGCCAGTCCGGCGGGGTCGGAGCCCGTGTGCTGGGCGTACTGCTCCTGGAGCGCGGCGAGTTCGCGGCCGTCGCAGAGGGCGTAGATCATCCAGGCGTGCCGGTTGAGCCAGTGGAACTTCGCGGTGTCAGGGGCGAAGGCCAGCAGCTGGCCCTGCTCGGGCAGGGGGCAGACGGCGACCGGTTCGATCTTGCGGTAGCCGCGCGGATCCGGCTGCGGCACGTGCGGAGCGGAGCTCGGGACGGGCTCCCGGGCGACGTTCGCCCGTACGGAAGGCGCCAGGGAGGCGGCGGCGTCCATCAGCCATTCGACGAAGCGCCGTCCGGCCGGTGTCAGTGCCCCGCCGTGTACCTCAAGTGCCTGCTGCCCGAGATAGGCGGCCCGTTCGGCGCTCGTGGTGTACCCGCCCTCCACCGCGGCCCGGCTGCCCGGGGTGGGCACACCGACGTCCTCGGTGACCGGCGGCTCACCGAAGCGTTCACGGAGTTCGGCAGGGGCCTCGCCCGCCGCCGCGAAGAACAGCACCATGTGCGCGTACACGTGCAGCGCGGCCAGGACCCGCGTCAGCGACCACGGGGTCAGCCGCCAGGGAATCTCGATCTCGTGGCCCGGGTCGGCGACGAGCGAGCCGGTGCGCAGGACGTCGAACTGCTTGAGATGCAGTCCTTCGTGCAACAGGATCTCCGCGGTCATCCAGGGATCGCGCAGGTGCTCCGGAGCGATGAACAGAGCCGAGGGCAGCGGATCGCCGCCGGAGAGCGAGTACAGCTCACCGTCGTCGCTCTCGGCCCGGGCCAGACCCACCAGCGAGATGTGCGGGAAGACTCCCGCCCCGGCGTACGGCAGCAGTTCGGCCAGGAGTTCGGCACCCCGGGAGAGCCCCGCGACCAGCTCCTCGTCAGGGCTGATCCGGCGAGCACCGCGCATGTCGGCGAAGGTCCCGTCCTTGAGCTCTTCCAGCCGCCGGGCGAGCGGCCGTCCGGCCGACTCCGGCCCGACCTCCGTCCACACCCAGCCGACGCCACGGCTCGCCCAGGGGCGTCGGCGCGGGGTCATGAGGCGTTCGCACGGACCCAGCCCGTCCTCGGCGTCGAGGTCGACCTCCGCGAGGTGCGCCGCGAACTCGCTCGGGTCGTCCCGGTGGTTCTCCAGGGCGAGCAGGTCGTCCTCGAAGGCATTCCTCAGCACCGGGTCGTAGAGGAAGGGGCGCAGCACGGCGTCGTCCGCCTTGCCGAGCCGCTCGAACCGGTCGGCCGCGTCGGGGAACCGGCGGGCGAGCACCGTCAGGCCCAGCCGGTAGCGCGCGATGTTCCTGGCCTCGATCGCGTCGGCGGCGCCGAAGTGCGGGTCCGCTCCCAGGGTTCTGTCTATCTGTGTGTACAACGGCGACAACATGCACCTCGTGAGGCGTGGGGACGGTACGGGGGAGGACACGGCAGGCCGGCCGCCGGAAGCCCGACGACCGGCCTGCCGCGCTGCGGCTTACTTCGCCGCACCGCCCGGCGCGAGGTACGGCGGGACCCAGGCGCGCTCGTACTGGGCGTCGGTGGTGATGCTCGGCGCCGACTCGTCGGCCACCCGCATCTGGGGCATTTCCACGGTCTGGGACGGCATGTCGTCTCCTTGCTTCGCACCCGGCAGGGTGTTCACGGACAAACGGTCTGCCGGATCAGCCGCCGCGGCCGTCCCGCTGCGTGGCCACCATCGCCACGGAGCGGGGTGCTTACGCCTCGGCGTCGTCTCCAGCACTGATGAACCTAGATTCGCGGGACGCGCCGGTGTGTTCCTCACGTGCAGGATCGCTCCACGTTCCGTGCAAGGCGCTCCCCGTGCGTGCGCCCACGCCTAGGGCCTGTCCGGCACCTCCAGGCCCCCTCCGGAGCCGCTCCGGAGGCTCGTGGCACGCGGAAAAATCCTGCTCAAGCGCTGTCCTGACCTAGCATGATCACCTCGCGCCATCGCGCGACGGACGTCGGCACAGACGGGAACGCCGGCCGTGCCAAGGGGGAGGACAGTGGAGTTCCGTCTTCTGGGACCGGAAGAAGTCCTGCACGAGGGGCAGCCGGTTCCGATATCGGCGGCGAAGCACCGGGCGCTGCTGACCATGTTCCTCCTGCGGTCCGACCGTGTCGTCATGACCGAGGACCTGATCGACGGCCTGTGGGGAACGAACCCGCCCAAGACCGCGAGAACGACGCTCCACAACTACATCCGACGGCTGAGGAAGGTCCTCCTGGCATGCGGATCGGACCCCCTGCTCACCGAGCCGGGCGGGTACGTCCTGCGCCTGGAGTCGCACTGGCTCGACGTCCACGCCTTCGACGATCTGGTGGCACAAGCCGAAGGCGCACAGGAGCGCGGCGACCTCGTCGCCGCCTCCCAGCTCCAGAGGCGGGCTCTGGGGCTCTGGCGCGGCAAGGCGCTGGAAGGAACGGCGTCCCGGTATCTCGCCGAGGTGGAGGCGCCTCGTCTCGAAGAGGCGAGGCGTTCGGCGTTCGAGAAGCTGATGGACATCGACCTCCGCCTCGGCCGCCACAACGCCCTGTTGGGTGAGATGCGGCGCGAGCTCGCGCGGGAACCGCTCAGGGAACGGTTGCGGTCGCAGTACATGCTGGCGCTGTACCGGGCCGGCCGGCGCGCCGACGCGCTGGACGTCTACCGTGAGGGACGTCGGGTCCTCGTCAAGGAGCTCGGTCTGGAGCCGGGCCCCGCGCTGCGCGAGATGGAGCGCGCGATCCTCGCCGACAGCCCGGCCCTCGCGGCGCCGACCGCAGCCGCTTCCCGTGCCGCCGTCTCCCGGAACGCGGGGCAGGTGCCTCCTCCCAGGCAACTCCCGCCTGGCACGGCTCATTTCACGGGCCGCGGCGCCCATCTACGTGCCCTGGACGAATGGGCCGGGGCCTCGGGCACCCACGGACCGATGGTCATCACCGCCATCGACGGGCAAGGCGGCATGGGGAAGACCGCGCTCGCGGTGCACTGGGGTCACAGCGCTCGAGCGCGGTACCCGGACGGGCAGCTCTACATCGATATGCGGGGCTACGCGACGACCAGGCCGGTCACATCCGTGGAGGCGCTCGCGAGCTTCCTCTACGCGCTCGGCATCCCGGCGGACCGGATCCCCGACGATCCCGACCGTGCCGCGGGTCTGTATCGCACCCTGCTGGCCGAGAAGCGCGTCCTCGTCGTCATCGACAACGCCCGCAGTGCCGACCAGGTACGCCCTCTGCTTCCGGGAACCCCGGGGTCCCACGTGGTGGTGACCAGCCGGGACGTGCTGGCCGGCCTGGTGGTCCGCGACAGCGCCCGCCATCTCGGAGTGGACGCCCTGGCTCCGGAAGAGGCCGCGGAGCTGCTGGAACGTCTCCTCGGAGCGTCCGTCGTAGCGGCCGAGCCGGAGGCGACGGCGGAGTTGGCCCGACTGTGCTGGTACGTGCCCCTGGCACTGCGGGTGTCGGCCGTCAACGTACGGGAAGCCGGCGGGGATCGCCCGGTGGCCGGCCACGTCGATCGGCTGCGAGACGAGGACCGGAGACTCGCCGCGCTCAGTGTGCCGGACGACGAGGCCAGCAATCTGCAGGCGGTCCTCTCCTTGTCCTACCTGTCGCTGTCACCCGACGAGCGCAGGCTCTTCCGCCGCCTCGGCCTCGTCCCCGGACCCACGATCACGGTGGCCGGTGCTTCGGCCTTGCTCGGGCTGCCGGTCGCACGGACGGCGCAGCTGCTCAGGCGACTCGTCGCCGTCCATCTCGTCGGTCAGACCGACCCGGACGCGTACGGTCTCCACGATCTGTTGCGGCTGTTCGCCGAGAGCAACGCGGCGGCGGACGAGAGCCCCGAGGAGCGTGCCGCGGCCCTTCGGCGCCTCTACGACTACTACCTCGCGGGCGTGCGCGCCGGGGCCCGGCTGCTCTATCCGGAGAAGCTGCGCGCGTTCGGCCCCGGACAGGCCGCCGGGCACGCCGCCGCGGAGACCGCCGTCGACATGGACGCGGGCTCCTCCCGAGGTGCCGAGGAAAGCACCGTCGGCACCGTGGTCCTGCCCGATGAGACCGCGGCACGCCAGTGGTTCAGGGGTGAGCACACGAACCTGGTCATCGCGGCGCAGAGAGGTGCGGCGCTCGGCCTGCCCGCCGCCTCCTGGGAGTTGTGCGACGGCCTGCGCGGCTACTTCTGGCTGGTCAGAACCGGCCCGGACTGGGTCTCCGTAGCGGAGGCGGGGCTCGAGGCGGCGCAGGGGGCGAACCACACGATCGGCTCCGCCACCGCCCGCATGAGCCTCGGCGACGCGCACCGCAGCCTCGGCCGGTACGACCGCGCGGCTCAGCACTACGAGGCGTTGCTGGCCGACGCGGAATCCGCTCACTGGGCCGAGGGCAAGGCCCAGGCACTCAACAGCCTGGGCCTGGTCGGCATCCTCACGGGGAAACTGCGCGACGCGGTCCAACGCTACGAGGAGGCTGTCGACGCCCTGCCGGCGGACTCGCGGTGGAACCTGCTCCGGCTGAGCACGGAGGGCAACATGGGCCTGCTCCGCCAAGAACTCGGGGATCTTCGTCAGGCCGAACGGCACAACGCCACGGCGCTCGAACTGAGCCGAGGCATCGGCTCCAGAGGAGCCGAAGGAGTCACCCTGGGCAACCTGGGCCAGGTCCTCGGGCTCCTGGGGCGCTCCGAGGAGGCACTCGAGTGCCTCACCGAAGCCCTCGCCGTCCACCGGGAGCTCGGCAACCGCGGCAGTGAGGCGGAAACTCTCCGGGGGCTGGCCGACTGGCACCGTGACCGAGGCGACCACTCCACCGCCCTGGACCTCGCCCTGGCCGCCGCGGCACTGGCAGACGAGATCGAGGAGAGTCGACTTGCAGCGGCCGCCCTCCAGACCGTGGCGTCCGTCCGCACCGTTCTCGGGCAGCTCGCCGAAGCCGAGGAGATCTACCGACGGGCGCAGGACCTCGCCGAACAGACCGGCGCCCGGCACACAGAGGCGGCGATCCTGATCGGCAGGGCCGAGGCGCGCCTCCTGCGGGGCGACCTCGCCGAGGCCGACGCGTACGTCCGGCACGCCCTGGAACGAGCCCGCCGCGAGGGCTACGGAATTCTCGAGGGGCAGGCTCTGACGGTCATCGGCCGCCTCCGCCTCGCCGAGGGGCGACCGGTCGAGGCAGCCGAGCACGCCGAGCACGCCGTGTCGATCCTGGCGGAGATCGGCCACCGAACCGGCCGGATCGCCGCACAGGAGGTGTTGTCCCGCGCCCGCTCGCAAGCGCCGGACGACCAGGACGAGGAGTCCGGCGCGCCGGAGCCGTCCGCATGATCTCCTGCGCCCGGCGCTCCCCTCCAGGCCCTGGCGAGGCATCCTCGCGGCGGTGCGCGCCGGATCCGACCCGTCAGGCGGCGGACCGACCGGGCGGTGCAGGTGCCGAGGCGGTCGCGCGGTGTTCGGTGGGGCTGATTCCGTATGCCTCGCGGAAGGCCCGGCTGAAGGTGCTCGGATTGGTGAAGCCCCAGCGTGAGGCGATGACCTGGACGCTGAGGTGGCGCAGATCCGGACGGGCGAGCTCGGCGTGGCAGCGTTCGAGGCGGCCGCGGCGGATGACCGTCGCGACGCTGGCGGGTTGCCGGCTGAAGAGGCCGTACAGGGTACGCAGGGACATGTGGTGCCGGCGGGCGATCGTCCGCGGCGTGAGGTCCGGGTCCGCGAGATTCTGGGAGATGAAGCCGTGAATGCGTCTCAGCAGTGTCTGCGCCCGGGTCTCGTCCGTGCCCGTCTCCAGGACTCGCAGCTGCTCCGCCAGACAGGCGGTTGCCAGATCGAGGGCGATGGCGCCCATACGGCTCTGCGCCTCGGGCCGGCAGTCGGCACCGTGTTCGAGCAGTGTGGCGAGAAAGGCGGCGAGGACGGCAGCGCTGCCGCTGCCCGTGGAGATCGGCCGCGCCAGGAGCAGCTCGACGTGATCCGGTCGCAGGGCGAGTGAGGCGCGGGGTATGTGGAGGACAGCGGCCCGCACCCGGCCCTCCGCTTCCGCGGGACGGACGGCTGTCGGACGTACGGGGTCACTGAGCACCAGAGTGCTCCGGGACGGCGCCTCCGTGCCGGACGGGGCGCCCGGGCCGCTCGCATCGGTCATCCATGCCAGCCTGTACTCGTCGGGGCAACCGTTCGGGATCGGAACCCGCCGGCTGTCCCGGCCCCCTGGCAGGACGTCACCCGCCGTCAGCCGCACCGGTCCCAGGCCCAGACTCCTGATGCGGGCCCCACCCTCGCAGGTCTCATCGACGGAGACCTCCTCATGGGCAACGCCTTCGTCGAGGACCTCTTCCCGGACATCGAGCCGGTGCCCGGTGCCGCGTGCCCGGGACACGTCGGACAGGACTCCATCGGACACCGTCTCGCGGAAGGACTCGAATCGACCCGCCGCCGAAACGACAGGAGCCGACACGCTTGACCAGCCCACCCATTCCCCCATTTCCCCACTGCGAAAGCAGCCGTTCCCCTCCGGCGCGCTCCAGCCCTTCGGCGGTGAGCGACATCCGTCGACATCACGTGTGTCGGAGGCGGGGACGGCAGACGGGCGGATCACGCGTCTGCCGCGCCGGCGACCAGTGACGATGACTCAAGGATCACCGCCGGGCGCTATCGGCCGACTAGCGCGAGAACGAGCCGCCATGAGGGGCGATCCGATCGGGCACGGCGCCCGGCCGCTCGGCTTCCGGCGCGTCGCCGAGCCGCTTCTCGTACAGCCAGGGCCGACGGGTCGTCGGGAAGAGCATCCGCACCAGGGCGATCCAGCGGGTTCCGCAGCCGGAGAGGGCGCCGGCCAGGAGTCCCACGGCGAGGAAGACGGCAAGGCTGCCGCACATCGGCCGGCGTGATCCTGAGGGAAGTCGGTCGTCCACGTGGTCGACGGCTGCGCCGAGGGAGGCGGCCGGTGCGGCGAGGGCTCCTGACGCCACGCCGTGGTAGTTGCCGTGCTGGAACTCGGTCTTGCGCAGGGTGCAGTCCGCGATCGCGGTGCCCTGGCACCAACGACTACACCTGGCCCGGGACATCGCCGTTGAGGACGTGGCCCGGGCCCGCCAGGGGGTGGTGCCGAGCCGGATGAGCCGCCCCTCGGAGAAAGGGGGGTGCGCACGGACGGCAGGTGGTGGGTGAGGGCGAACTGCCAGGGGTGGGAGGGCAGCAGGCGGTAGCCGGGCGCGCCCTGGCCCAGGCAGTCCAGGGCGCGGGTGCCGCCATCGCCGACCACCGCGTCCGCGCGCACGCCCAGCAGCACGAGCGGGAATCGCGCGTACGCCTCCGGGGCGGAGCGCAGCCAGGCGGCGGGTGGGCCGCCGCCGGTGCGGGCCTTGGGCGCGGGGTGGCAGGGGTGGCCCGTGACGAGTGCCTGCTCGGAGCGCAGCCTCGGATACTGGCTCCACATCACCGTCGTTATCCATAGGTCCTGCGAAGGATTCCAGGTGAGGCGGCTCGCATGGTGTCGGGCATGTGAGGGACGTAGGTGTCCCGGCCGCTGCCTCCCCACAGCCGCGGAAAGGGGTGTTCTGCCGACGGCGGAGACGCAAGCCAGTAGCCTGATCGAACGGAGTCCGTGAGCCATGGGGGTGGGGAGTGCAGGCGCCTGCGACCGTCGTGCAGCTCGCTCTGCTCGTCCTTCTGGTGCTGCCCGGGGTCACCTATCAGTTCGTCCGGGAACGCCGCCGTGGGCCGGTGCCCGGTGAGCGTGATCTGGGTGAGCGGGTGCTGCGGGCGATCGTCGCGTCGATCGCGCTGGACGCACTGTACGTCGTGGTGGCGGGGCCGGCGCTGGTTCGCCTGGCTCGAGGCACCGGCGGCGACTGGGACGGCTTCGTGGAGCGGCCGCGAGTGGTCGGCTTCGTCGCCGTGGTGCTGTTCCTCGTCGTGCCGGCCGTGGCGGCGGTCACCGTTTCCCTGGTGGATCGGCAGCGGCGCAAGGCTCGGTTCCTGCACACGCCCAGCGCCTGGGACCACGCGTTCCGCGACCGCGAACCGTGCTTCGTGCGCGTGCGGCTCAAGGACGGCAACTGGGCGGGCGGCTGGTACGGCGACCGGTCGTACGCCTCCTCGTACCCCCACCCGGCCGAGCTGTACCTCGAATCGGCGCGCGTGATGGGTGCCGACGGGTCGTTCGGCGTGCGCGTGCGCGGGACGGCGGGCCTGCTGCTGCGGGCGGAAGACTACGACGTGCTGGAGTTCGTCGAAGCCGGAGAACCGGCGGCCGTGCCGGGGGAGGAGCGATAGTGGAGCACGAACCGGGACTCTCACCCGAAGAGGCGGCACTGCTGCAGGAGGCCGCGGAACGCGGCTACACCCCGAAACGCACAGTCGCCGAGCCGGACGAGGCGCCCGGCGGCCCGGCCGGCACCTCGAACAGCACCTCGAACGGCAACGAGGACTGACGCGTGGGTGGCGGGCCCGCGAACGGCCTGGCCGAGCGGTTCTGGGAGGCGTTCCAGGTGGCCCGGCACAGCGCGGACCCCGCATCGGTCGAGAAGGCGATCGACCTCGGCCGTGCCCTGCTGGCCGCCGAGGACGTGGCCGACCGTCACCCGGTCCTGTCCCATCTCGGGGGCCTGCTGCAGACCCGCTATCACCAGACCGGCGACTTCGAGTTCCTGCAGGAAGCCGTCGGAAACGTCACGGAGGCTTACTTCCTGGCGTACGAAAGCCCGGAGGACTCGGCCAGCTACGCCAACAACATCGGCATGCTGCTGCACACCGCGTTCCGGCAGAACCAGGACCGCGGAACCCTGGCCGACGCGCTGGACTGGAGCCGGGCGGCCGTCGACGAGGCACCGTCCACGAAGAAGGCGTTCTACCTGGGCAACCTCGTTGTCGCGCTGCGGACGGCGTTCACCGTGACGGAGGACCTCGACCCTTTGGCGGAAGCCGTTGAGCACGCGCGGGCCGCCGTCGAGTGCTCCCCCGATGACGTGCTCACCGCGAGGAGCCTGCACTTCCTCGCCTTCGTCCTGCGCGACTGGTCCCATGAGACCGGGGAGACCGGCGTCATGGAGGAAGCCGTCGACGCCGCGCGGCGAGCGGTGCAGCTCACGCCGGCCGGGTCGTCCGACGTGCGCGACCGGCTGAAGAACCTCGCGTACCTTCTCGACGACCGCTACCGGGCTCTCGGAGCGCGGGATGATCTGGCCGAGCTGCTTCGGGTCCGGCAGACGCTGGTGGCCCACACCCCGGTCACCGATCCGCGGCACTCGGAGAACCTCGTCGAGCTGACGACCACGGAACGAGACTGGACCGCGCTCACCGGCGAGGTCCCGAAACCGAACGATGGCTGGGAACGCGCCGATACGGAAGCCGCAGTGTGCGGACGGTACGCCGCCGAGTTCGAGCAGACCCGAGACTCGGCCCGACTCGAGCGGGCGATCGAGCTCGGGCGCTCGGTGGCGGCGGCGACCCCTGCCGGGCACCCCCGCCGCGGCGAGCGGCTGGATCACTTCGCCACGGCGCTGGCCACCCGCGGTGAAGCGTTCGGGGACCACGCCGCGCTCGCGGAGGCCGTCACCATCGAGCGGGAGGCGCTCGCATGCACACCGGCGGGCCATCCGCTGCGGGTCCGGTTCATGGGCAACCTCGCCGCCAACCTGAACGCGTTGTTCCATGCGACCGGAGACTTGGCCCACGTCATAGACGCGATCGACGTCGCTCGCCGTGCCGCCGAGGTCACCGCCGGGCAGGGTGACCACCCGCGTTCGCTCGCGATCCTCGCCGTCGTGCTGCACAACCGGTTCCGGGCGACCGGCGAACTGCAGGTGCTGTCAGAGGCGGTCGACCGCGCCCGGGAGTCCGTCCGCCTCGGCGCGAACCTGGTCGCCGGGCAGGCACAGCGGCTCTCCAACCTCGGCGCCATGCTGTCCGACTGGTTCACCAGGACGGGCGAGGCGAGCGTGCTCGACGAGGCGATCGACGCGCACCGCGCGGCCGCGGATGCGACGGCGGACGACGACCCGGGCCGGGCAGTGCGGCTGGCCAATCTCGGCGGTGTGCTGGAGAGGGCGTACGAGAAGTTCGGCGACCGGAACGTGCTGCGGGACGCGATCGCCGCGCGTCGCGCGTCCGTCGCCGCGACTCCGCAGGACAGCCCGCACTGGCCCCGGTACACCGCGAGCCTGGCCGCCGCCCTCGGCGACTGGTGCACGGACCCCGTCGCACCCGCCGCCGCGCGACGGGAGCCGCCGGATCCGCAGGTCCTCGCCGAGGCGGTCGGCCTGGCCCGGAGTGCGGCGCGGAGGCCCGAGCAGGACGCCTATTCCCGGGCGGGTTTTCTGACCCGCGTCGCCAACGTCCTGGCGCTCGGCTTCCGGCACCTCGGCGACGGCGACGCGCTGACCGAGGCCCTCGGCTGCTACCGGGAGGCCGCAGCGTCTGCCGGATCGCCGGCGGAGAGGCGGGCGGGAGGGGCGGTCCGGTGGGGTGGTCTGGCCGCCGAGGCCGGGCAGTTCGACGTGGCCGCCGAGGGGTACGCCGCTGCGGTCCGGCTGCTGCCCCGGCTCGCCGGGCGCCGCCTGGGCCGCGAGGACGCCCAGTACTGGCTCGGCCGGTTCGCCGGGGTCGCCGCCGACGCGGCCGCGTGCGCGCTGGCCGTCGGCGACGAGGTGAGCGCGGTGACCCTGCTCGAATCCGGGCGCTGCGTGCTCGCCGCCCAGGCACTCGACAGCCGCGGCGATCTTTCCGACCTGCACGAGCGGGCACCCGAGCTGGCCGAGCGCTTCCGGACGCTCACCGCGGAGTTCGAAACCGACACCACGAGCGACCGCGTGGCCCTCGCCGACGAGCTCGACGCGGTGACCGACCGGATCCGCGCGCTGCCCGGGATGGAGCGGTTCCTGCGGCCCCCGCTGCTCACCGACCTCACCGCGCAGGCGCACGAGGGCCCGATCGTGTACGTGAACGTCAGCCGGTACCGGTGTGACGCGCTGATCATCACTCCGGACGGGGTCCGGTCACGCGCGCTGGACCAGCTGAGCGAAGAGACCGTGAGTCACCGCGTACGCGCTCTGCACACCGCGTTCACGGAGGGGCGGCTGGCCGCCGAGCAGGCGATCCATGACACGCTCGAGTGGCTGTGGGACACCATCGCCGGCCCTGTGCTCGGCGAACTGGGGCTGACGGCGGAACCGGCTGCGGATGGTCCGTGGCCGAGGATCTGGTGGGCCCCGGTCGGGCCGCTGAGCCTGCTCCCCTTGCACGCGGCGGGCCACCACCGCGACGGCGGACCTGTGCTCCTCGACCGCGTCGTCTCCTCGACGACGCCGACGATCCGTGCACTGGGCCACGCCCGCGCGGGCCGCCGCGACGACCGGAACGAGCCGCGGCTACTGGTGGTCGCGATGCCGCACACTCCGGACGCCCCGGACCTGCCCGGCGCACAGGCCGAAGCCGACCACCTGGCCGCCCTCCTACCCGGCGCCACGGTCCTGGTCGGCGCGGACGCGACTCGTGACGCCGTTCTCGACGCCTTGCCGGCCAGTGGCTGGGCGCACTTCGCCTGCCACGGGTACAGCGACCCGGACAATCCTTCGGACAGCCACCTCGCGCTGCACGACCACGACCGCGCGCCGCTGCGGGTGCTGGACCTTTCCCGGCTGCGCCTGCGGAACGCGGAGTTCGCGTTCCTGTCGGCCTGCGACACGGCCCGCACCACCGCGCGCCTGTCCGACGAGGCGATCCACCCGTTGGCGGCTTTTCAGATAGCCGGGTTCTCCCAGGTAGTCGGCACGCTCTGGCGCGTCGACGACGCCGTGGCACCAGCCTTCAGTCAGCAGATCTACGGCGAGTTGATCGCGGATCGATCCGGTGCGTTGTGCGCGTCGGCGGCGGTCCATCGCACGGTCAGGCAGCTCAGGGCGACGTATCCGAACCTGCCGTCGGTGTGGGCCGCCCACGTCCACGCGGGCGCCTGATGACGCGCACCCCGTCGTAGCGGAGGTTGATCCGCAGCCCACTCGGCCGGCTGCGTCGGTAGCTGTCACCGTCATCCGCTCGTGGCCCCCTTTGCGCCAAGCCGTGGGCTCATTTCTGATCTCGGTCCCGATGAGCCGCTGAACGAGCTGCGGACCGCCGCCACCCGGGCCTTCGAGGTCGTGCTCGGCGCTGCGGCCACCACGTACGAGACCGGTGTTCTGCACCTGACGAAGTCGTACGCCAAGCCGCGGAAGCCGTCCTCGACCACTACCGCCGGATCCACCGCCGCGCACGCCGAGTCCGTCCCGGCCACGCGCCGCTCCGCGTCGACGCAGGCGCACGGGCCGACGTGGTGGCCAACGACGTCGAGAAGGCCATCACCCGG
Organism: Streptomyces nymphaeiformis; assembly: GCF_014203895.1. Lineage (GTDB taxonomy): Bacteria > Actinomycetota > Actinomycetes > Streptomycetales > Streptomycetaceae > Streptomyces > Streptomyces nymphaeiformis. Next base: position 712,859 of record NZ_JACHJY010000002.1, read on the forward strand.
GAGACGATCCCGTGGGGTGGCGAGTTCGGTCAGCGGTCCTGAGAGAGTCCCAGAAACTCGGCGAAGGTCCCGCCGCCGTGAGCGAGGTCGTCGTACTGGCCTTGCTTGGTGATCCGGCCGCGCTCCATGACGATGATGTGATCGGCGATCTTGGTGTTGCCAGGCGAGGGGACCGAACGCCTGGCAACACCCGCCGTACCCTCGCTGATGCACTCGCCACCATCACGCCGGCGCTGGTGCGGCGCGAAGCGCGCCACTCGGAATGACCCGGGTAAAACCCCAGGTCAGGCGCCCTCTTCCGTTCCGCTGGAAGAAGCCCAGCTTCTTCAGGGAGTAGCTCACCAGCAGATTCTTCGAGTGCTGGCGGTACACGCCTCGTGTGGCCGCTGACCAGCGGAAACGGCCACGATTCGGCCAAACTGTAGGTGGCTGGTCCGCGTATGGCCCGGATCTTGGTCGGCACGGGAGAGGCATCCGCTGGGGCGGTGGACCCCCGTCTGCGGCGGCCTGAACCGGCTGGAAGGTGAGTTACCGAGATCGTTTGGCGACGTTTGCCCGATAACGTTCCAGCATGCCGATGGACGATGCCGATGCGGTCATCAGCCCGAACACGATCGAGCTCGAACCACCGCTGTGCTCTCGCTCCCAGATAGGGAATCCGAACAGCAGAACAACGACTCCGAACGGCACGACCTGTATCCACCTGATGGCCACGGCCCGCTGGCCGTGGCCATCAGCGTTGCTGTCCCTCTTGCGCACCGGGGATCCTCTGCTCATTCAGTGCGCCGACTGTACTGGTGCAGGGGGCCATCAGTACGACCCAACCCGGTGAACGGTCGCGGGCACAGCACTACCGGTGGTTTGTTGACATGGGGTCAGGTCGACCGTATCGGTGAGGTGAGAGTGCTTCGGGGGTACGGCCATGACCGCACGGGCACCGGTGTCCGCCGGCTCCTGGTCCGCTGGAAGGGTGCGCGGCCCGGTTCGATGATCTCTTCAGGTCGCTGGCCCAGCGGCGGGGGTTTCGGGAGTACTTGACCGGTCTGCTGCTGCCACGGGACCGGAACAAGACGCTCACGGCGCCGGCCGGGGCCGAGCCGGTGACCGGGGCCCAGCACCCGGGAGTGCAGCGGCGGCAGTGGCTGGGCCGGCTGGGGAAGACGGACAACGGCGTCGTCACGGTGCCCACGCTCTGGGCGGACGAGCGCCTTTGCTATCCGCTGCACGCCCGGCCCGCCACTTCCCGAGGAAGCGCAACGATCCCGACTTCCGCACCAAGCCCCAGTTCGCCACGGACCTCGCCGGCCAGGCCCATGAGGCCGGGTTCACCTTCCGGGCGGTGGTAGCGGACTGCGGCTACGGCGGCCACGACGAGGTCCGGCACACCCTGCGTGAGGCCGGCCTGCCGTTCGTCATGGCTCTCAAGCCCCGCCGCGGCACCTGGGCCTGCAAGGACGAAGCCCACACCCTCATCGACGCTGCACGAGCCCTGACCTGGACAGGTCCCGGGCGCCAACCTGTCCCGGCCGGGTTCGCCCCGCACCGCCGACAGCCCGCACCCGCCCGCCGGCGGTCGGGTTCCAGCGGAGTTCGCCGCAACCCAGTCGGCGAGGGAGGTGACCGGGCGGTGGCGCCCGGCGGCATCCACTGGGCCGGTTCTTCGTCGCCCTTCGAGCGATGGTCTTCGCGGTGACGGCGATCAGGGAGCGGTCGGCGCCGAGGTCGTTGGCGTAGGCCTTCCGGCGCTCGGCGTTCCAGGCCGCGGCCCCGGAGTCCCAGGCCTCCGCGAGGGGCGCACTCTCCGTGCTGCCCCACACCCGTGAACGCGGCGTCGTCGCCGGCGACGATCTGTTCACCGTCGCGGACCTGCTGAGCGGCACTCTTCGGCCGTGGACCAGTTGCCCGTCATGCGCAGAGCATGGTTGTAGACGGCACACGCGTACGTCTCGTAGAACTCGGCGAAAGCCTCGCGGTCGGCCGCCCGGATGCGGGACCACCCGGTGGACCGGCCGGCAGGAGGAGGCGTGGCATCGCTCCGTGCCACGCCTCCATGCCATGTCCGCCGCCGTCCGGGGGCGAAGCGGGTCAGACCTTGACGGTCACGTACTTCTTGCCCCGGTCGTTCTCGATGACGACCTCGGCGACGTCGTCCATCGGGACCGCCGCCGAACCGTCGAGGTTCGAGCCCCTCTCCTCGTCGGCGACGAGCCAGCTGCCGGCGATCTCGCGGTCGCCGTTCTTCGCGACCACCACCAGGCGGCAGCGTTCGCCCGCCGGAACGCCTGTGACCGAGGCGTTGAGGCGGATCCAGTCGGCGGCGGGCGTCACCCGGAGGCGCATCTCGCCGCCGGTCTCCGCGCTGCGGCCTTCGAAGAACTTGACGCTCACCGGAGGGGCCGTCGGTGGGTTCGTCGTGGCGGAGGGGACCGGAGGGACGGCCTGAGCGGTCCGGTCGCCGGTGTTCTGGCCGATCAGGACTCCGCCGCCGAGGAGGGCCGCGGAGGCGACGGTCGCGGCCACGGCCAGGAAGGCCCGTCGCCTCAGCGCCTGAGCGGCGCGTTCGCCGCGTACCTGGCGCAGAGTGCGCTGCAGCAGCAGGTCACCCCCCTCCGGGGGACCGTCGAGGAACGCCTCCGGGGGGACCTCGCCGAGCGCGGACTCCATGTCCCGCAGCTCGCCCAGTTCGTCGCGGCACTTCTGGCACGACGCCATGTGTTCGTCGACGGTCCGCACCTCCTGCTCGTCGAGAGCGCCGAGGACGTAGGCGCCGAGCAGCGCGCTGTCGTGTTCCCTGATGCTCATACCGCCACTCCCTTCCATTCCACGGCACTCACTGCCTTCGGCCGGTCCACGTACATGTCTCTCAGTGCTTTCAACGCGTAGTGCGACCGGGACTTGACCGTCCCGGGTGGTATCCCGAGTGCCTGCGCCGCCTCCGCGACGCTCCTGCCCCGGAAGTAGATCTCCAGCAGCACGTCCCGGTGATCCGGGGAGAGCCGGTCGAGCGCCTCCACGACGACCATCGAGTTCACCACGGCCTCGGCGTGGTCCTGCTCGATGGGCTGGGTGGTCACCGATTCGGCGACCTCCGTGGGACGGGCGGCCTTGGCCCGGTACCGGTCCGTGATGATGTTGCGGGTCACGGTGAGCAGCCAGCCGCGCACCGAGCCCTTGCCGTTGACGAGGGCTTCCGGATGCTTCCAGGCCCGGATCAGTGTCTCCTGGACCACGTCCTCTGCGGCGCTGCGGTCGCCGGTCAGGCGCTGCGCGTACGCGAGGAGGGCCCGTCCGTGTTCCTCGTAGAGGGACCGGATCAGTGCCTCGTCACCGGTGTCCTGTTTCTGCCGACTGCGCAGCCGCAATGCCGCCATCCTTTCTCTCCGTCCTCTCCTGGGCCAACGCGGTGGACACGGACGGGGGGTCGCGTCGGTTCAACCGGTGTTCGAAGTCGGCCGGATCCCGTCACCCGGCCCGGCACTCGCGGCCCTCGTTGACGCAGCGCACGAGCTCCGCCATGCGGTCCCGGGTCATCAGGTTCACGAACATGGCGTGATCGGTGACGGGGTTCCGGAGCTGCTCCGGGAAGGAGTCCACGGCGAACGGCGTGCCGTCGGGGAGGTCGTACGCGAGGGTGATCCGCAGTTGCGGTACGGGGAACGTGGCCCGGGGGCAGGTGCCGTCGGCTGCGGGGAACTGCACATGGGTGCGGTGGCCGGGGCTGTCGGTGGCGAGGCCGTTCCAGCAGCTGGGGAAGTCCAGGGTGCGGGTGGGTCGGCTGCCTCGAGGGCAGCGCGCGTACTTGGTGGTGAAGCGGTCCGGGTAGCCGGAGCAGCCCCATTGGGCGCGGATGTCGGCGCTCGGGGTGGTGGCCGCGACCGGGTCGCCCGTCACCAGCCGCAGGAAGCGGGGCATGCCGACGACCGCGCCGGTCGCGTTGCCCCGGAACTCCACCCGCACCGAGGACGCCATGAGGATCTCGCCGCTGTTGCCGTGCGCGCCGCCGCCGGCCGTGTGGGCGTCGGCGCCCGTGCGGTCGAGGCGGCGCAGCACGGGCCAGTAGTACGTGGACCGGTCGCCGCCCGCGCAGGTGGTGCCGGCGGCGTCCAGGCTCCGGTCGGTGGAGAGGGCCTCGGTGGAGAGGTTGCCGACGTAGTCGTGCGTGTGGTGCGCGCCGTTCACGATGCCCGGGGAGATGACGAAGTTGTCCGCGTTGCGGTGGCCCTGTTCGTTGCGGCCGCAGTCGACGGTGAAGGTACCGGTGCTGGCGTCGGGTCCCCGGGCGGGCGCGCGCGTCGGCGTGACCGTCGCGATGTCCACGTACTGGTCGTCGGCGGGTACACCGGCCGCCCGGGCGGCGCCGTCGGCGCCGAACGTCGCGATGCCAAGGAGCAGGGTCAGCCCGAGCGTCACGGGCAGAGCGATCCAGAACAAGCGGGAACCGGGGGAGGGAAGAATGATCGGCACGGAAGCAGAGTTCCACCAGCGGCGTGGGTGGGCAAGATCGCCCGTCTCAGCTGGCCGGAACCATCTTCAGACCCTCCGGCGAGCATCAGCGGAACAATTGCCCCCGGACGGCTCCGTCCGGGAACTCCCGGGTGGTCAGGCTGACGTAGAAGCCGGTCGGATCCTCCTTGAGACGGGTGATCATCGGGGCGTCCGGGGTGCTGACAGCGCCGGAGATCGCGAAGACGTTCTTCGGCACGGGAGAGAGGAACAGAGGCAGCCGAACGTCCCCGTTCTCGCCCAGGCCTCCTTCGTGGATCCGCCCGGACAGCGGCGGTCCGGTGTTCACCCAGGCCAGGGAGTAGTCGACGCGGTCCGTCCGCGGGTGCAGAAACGTGGTGCTGTGCCCGTCGGGGTCGCCGGCCTTCTTCGGGTCACCGGCCGGGATCTCCTGTCCGCCGTCCGCGAGGGCGCGCATCCTGCCGCCGTGAATGATGCCGAGCGGGTTCACCGGCTTAGCGAACGGCCGGAGCTGGCCGCGTACGGCTCCGCCGGGGAAGGCGTCGGTGTGCAGGTCGACGTAGAAGCCGTCAGGGTCGCGGCGGAGGCGTTCGGCGAGTGCCGCGGAGGACAGCGAGGTCTGTCCGGCGGCGGAATACACCGAAGTCGGCATCGGTGTGGCGAACAGGTCGGCCACGACGGCGCCGTCCGACCCGACGGCGCCCTGGTGGAGGTGAGCCCGGGCCGGCCTGTCGACGCCGTTCCAGGAGAGGGCGAAGGTGACACGGTCGCCCTTGACCTTGACGAGCGCGATGGCCTTGCCGTCCCGGTCGCCCGCGGCCCTCCCGTCCTTCCCCGGCACCTGCTGGTCGCCGGTGAGACGGGCCACCAGCGACACGGCCGTCCCGCCGCCCGGGGAGCCCCCAGGACCGTCGTCGGCCGTCGCCGGGGTCGTACCGGCGAGGCCGGCGCATACGATCACGGCCACGACCACCGCGGTGAGCCTGCGCATGTCTGTCGTCCTTCCAGAAGTGGGATCCCTTCGCGTCGAGCACGCACGCGCCGCCCCGCGGGTTCAATCCCGTCCCCCCTCCGCCCGGCACGGGCACGGCTCGCGAGCGCACTGAACCCCGACGGCTCCCGGGACGTGTGGGCCGTGGGGAACACCACTCCTCGCTTTCCGCACGTACGAGAGAGGACATCACCATGCGCGCATCCAAGGCCCTGCTCGCCGTACCGCTGGCGCTGGCGCTCGCCGCCTGCGGCGGCGGGAGCGATGGCGGCCCGAACGGCGACGGGGGGCGGAAGGCAGCGGGGAAGCCCGTCCGCGGGGCGACCGTCACGGTGGCGGACTCCGGCCTCGGCTCCATCCTGGTCGACGGGCAGGGGCGCACCCTGTATGCCTTCACCAAGGACAAGGACACCTCCGGCAGCTGCGGCACGGAGTGCATCGCCGTATGGCCCGCGCTGACCGGCTCCTCCCCCGCCACCGCGGGCCGGGGCGTCGAGGCGGGCCTGCTGCGCGATGAGAGGCGGCCGGGCGGCGCCGTGCACGTCGCGTACGGGGACTGGCCGCTGTACTACTACGTCGGCGACGACGCCGCCGGGGACGTCAACGGCCAGGGGCTGGACGGCGAGTGGTTCGCCGTCTCGCCCGACGGCAAGCTCGTCCGCACCGCCCCGTGAGCGGCCACCGGCCCGCGCCGGCCCCGGGGCCTTCGTCCCGGACGACACCCACCACGAAACACCCCCAGGGGGAGCCTTGGCCGAGATCGACATGCCGGGAGACGAGGTCGAACGCCTCGGCGGACTTCTGCGGCGGGTGGTGGAACTCATCGACACCAAGCCGTCCGGGTTCACCGCCGAGGACGTCGGACCGCCGCTGGCGCGCTCCGGCGGCTACTTCGACGACGAGTGGAACGACGGGCGCGTGCAGGTCAAGCGGAACACCAAGGACCTGACGAACGCCTGCGAGGCCATCGTGAAGGCCTTCGACGACTTCGACCGCCAGATGGGCGACTCCCTGAAGGGCGACGGCGACGGCGGCCGTCCCCGCCGGTGACCCGCCGGCGGAACCAGACACGACGAGCTTGAGGAGCACGGTCCCATGACCACTGGTTCGCACAGCTTCGGGATCGGCATCCCGGAGAACTGGACGGAATACGACCTCCACGGCGACACGCTCGCCGAGCGCCGCGCCGAAATGCTGCGGCACGCCCCGCAGAAGGAGACCCGGGACGCCATCAACGGGGCGTTCCGGAGCGCGCGGCGGATCATGGACGGCGCCCGCAGGCGCGGGGCCGTCTACGCGGCGGGCACCACGACCATGTACGAGGACGGCCTGCTGATGGCCGGGCTGATGGTCTTCAGCCTGACCCCGCCGACCGGCGCGGACTTCTCCGCGAAGGGCCTCGCCAGGGAGTTCTCGGCCGCCGGAGGCCGCCACCGCGAGGGCACCTCACGGACCCTCACGACACATGCGCTTCCCTGGGTCGGGCCGGTCGGCCGGATGAGCGGCATCGAGGAGACCGAGATCGCCGATGGCGTCTCGTCCAAGCTGGTGGTGACGCACACCTTCGTGCCGGTTCCCGGGGGAGGACGCGTGCTGGTCATCACCTGCTTCAGTCCGAACATCCCGCTCGCCGAGCCGCTGTACGACCTCTTCGACGCCATCACGTCGACGTTCTGCTTCGGCGACGGGGAGCCGGAGACCGTGGGCACGGCGACCTGACCGACGCCGCCGCACACCGAAGGCCCGGCCGTTCCGATCAGGAACGGCCGGGCCTTCGGTGTGCGGCGTCAGTCAGTCGACCGTCGTCGCGGGCACGCGGACGGTGGTGAACCGGCCGTCGCCGAGCTGGAGATGGGCCCGCCCGGGCTCGCTGTCCTGGCCGAGCAGACCGCGCGGCAGACGGGCGCCCACCAGCTCGCCGTCGCCGATCGCGCGAGGCGCGAGGAGGGCGCCACACCGGTTGCGGCGCACGACGGCCTGCCAGCCGCCGATGCCGCCGAGCAGCGCCTCGTTGTTGCCGGCCACGATCAGGCCCCAGCCGTCCCCCGCGCTGCCGCGGGCGAGCGCGACGAAGTCGTGGTCCAGCTCGGAGTTGATCATCATCTCGGCGTCGTCGACGAGGATGGCCCCCGCGGGGGTGTCCACCTCGCCGAGCGCGGTGCGGAAGTCGGCGACCGCGAGGTCCACGTCCGTGAAGACCTCGACGACACCGGGGCGTCCGGCGAGCCTACGCAGCGGGGAGGTGCGCGGAGCGATCACCACGATCTTCGTACCGAGCGAGGTCAGCGACTTCGCCATGGTGAGCAGGAGCGTGCTCCGTCCCGACCGGGGCGGACCGGCGACGACGAAGGAAGGCACCTGGGACAGGTCCGTGCCGAGCGCGCTCAGTTCGTCGCCGCCGACTCCGACCATCGCCCACAGCGGGGAGACGTCCCGCGGCCTGCGCGCGAGGGCTCCCTCGAAGTCCAGCTCGTCGGGGAGCACGTCCACGCGGAACGGCCCACGCGCCGCGGCCACGTCGGCCTCCCGCTCCCGGAGCCGGTCCGCGAGCGTGCCGAGCGCCCGGGCCTGTCCCGCGCCGCCGGTGTCGGTGCCGGGGATCAGCGCGGTCTGGACGCTGTTGCCGTCCTTGGCCAGGACGCCGCGTCCTGCGGGCAGGTCCTCGGGCACGCTGCGGGAGTTGAGGCCGACCATGGAGTAGTCGGAGCGCTCGTTCAGCCGCAGGACGAGCTTGTCCTCGGTATGGGAGGAGAAGCGGTTCTGGCCGAGGATCCGGTCTCCGGTCGCCACCACGTGGATGCCCGCGCCGGCTCCCTCGCGCAGCAGGAGCGTCATCGTGTCCATCACGGAGCCCTGGTCGTAGCCGGAGAAGTCGCGCTCGAACGCCTCGAAGCGGTCCACGAACAGCACGATGTGCGGGGGCCGTTCCTCCTCGGGCAGGATGCGGCGCAGTTCGGTGAGGTCGGCGACGCCCTGCCGGCCGAGGAGGTCGCGGCGCCGGCCGATCTCCGCGCCCAGGCGGTTCAGGAGGCGCACCACCCGCTCGACCTGGGTGCGGTCCACCACGGCGCCGCAGTGCGGCAGCGGGGTGAGGGCCTGGAGGGCGCCGTTGCCGCAGTCGAGGCCGTACAGGTGGACGTCGGCGCTGCGGTGCGTGTCGGCGAGGGCGGCGGCCAGGGTGCGCAGGGTCTGGGAGCGGCCGCTGCGGGGGGAGCCGATGACGTACAGGTGTCCCGCCCGGTCGAGGTCGAGGGTGAGGGGGCGGCGCGCCTGCTCGGTGGGCACGTCCACGATCCCGTACGCCACGGGGGCGAGCCGCCCGTGCTCCGCCTGGGGAAGCGGGGGCAGGTCGGCGAGGGTGAGAGCGGCGGGGAGCGGGGGGAGCCAGGGGCGGCGGGCGGGCGGGACGGCGAGCTGCTCGGCCGCCCCCCGTACCGCCTCGACGAGGACCGAGAGGTCGGTGACCGGCTGGAAGGCGTCTTCCCGGGCCGGCGGGCGGGGCATCGGGTCGCCGAGGCCCTCCCAGTGGAGTTCGGTGAGCACCGGGGCGGGGCGGTCCTCGCCCGTCGTCGCCTCGTCGAGGCGGCGGCCGCCGATCCTGCCGGTCTGGAAGGGCAGCAGCGCCGCGTGGCCGAGCCGGGCGTGGGCGCGGCCCGGGGTGCGGGGCGAGAGCTGTCCGGAGTCGGGGGCGTCGATGATGTCGCGGCTCTCGCTGGTGTCGGTGGTGCGCAGCGCGATCCGCAGGTTGGTGTTGGCGCGGATGTCGGCGGTGACCGCCCCGGACGGGCGCTGGGTGGCGAGGACCAGGTGGATGCCGAGCGAGCGGCCCCGCTGGGCGATGTTGACGAGGCCGGAGACGAAGTCCGGAAGCTCCCGGACCATCGACGCGAATTCGTCGATGACCAGGACGAGCCGGGCCATGGGGGCGAGTTCGGGGCGGCGGGTGCGCTTGTCGGTGTAGTCGTCGATGTCCTTGGCGCCGGCCTCGGCGAGGATGTGCTCGCGTCGCTTCAGTTCGGCGCCGAGCGAGACGAGGGCGCGCTCGACGAGGTGGGTGTCGAGGTCGGTGACCATGCCGACGGTGTGCGGCAGGTCCTCGCATTCGGCGAAGGCGCTGCCGCCCTTGTAGTCGATGAGGACGAAGTTCAGTTCGTCCGGCCGGTTGGCGACGGCGAGGCTCGCCACGAGGGACTGGAGCAGTTCGGACTTGCCCGAACCGGTGGTGCCCGCGATGAGCGCGTGCGGGCCGTCGGCGGACAGGTCGACGGCGAACGGGCCGTCGACGCCCTCGCCGAGGACGGCGCGCGTGCCCCGTCCCGAGATCACCCAGCGTGCGGCGACGGCGTCGGGGGTGGGCGGCTCCAGGCCGAGTACGTCGAGGAGGCGGGCGGAGGCGGGCAGCAGGTTCTCCTGGGTCTCGTCGCCGACGTCCCGGATCGGCGCGAGCGCCCGGGCCACGCCCACGCACCAGGCACGGCTCGGCGCGTCCATGCGGACCTCGTCGACGGGGTCGGCGGTGTCCTGCTCGACCCGCAGCCACTCGGGTCCGGCCACGGCCACGGCGCGGCACTCCTCGGGCAGCAGCCGGGCCTCGTCGTCGACGCAGAGCGCGTACACGCCGACGGCCGGTCCTTCGCGCAGGAGCTGGACGACGCCGGGCAGGGAGCGCAGTCTGCGGGCGCCGTCGAGGACGACAAGGATGTCGGGTTCGCCCGCGGCGCCTCCGCGGGGTGCCCGTTCCCCGGCCTGCCGGCGGGCGGCGACCACGGCGGTGAGTTCGGCGATGCGCCGGCCCACGGACTCGGCGTTCGCCCCGACGAGGGCGACGGTGTCCTCGCCGAGGGGCGCGCAGTGCGGCAGCCAGTGCACCCAGGACCAGCGGTCGGCGCCCGTGCTGCCGGACAGTACGCAGATCCGCAGGTCGGAGGGGCTGTGCAGGACGGCGACCTGGGCGATCAGCCAGCGTGCGAGCGGCTCGGCGGCGGTGCCGCCGGCGATGCCCAGGACGCCGTACTCGCGCAGCGGGACGGGGACGGGCACGGCGTAGGTGGTGCGGTCGATCCTGCGGCGGTGTTCCGGCTCGGAGGGATCCTGGAGCTCCACGAGGGCGGGCCGGTCCGCGGCGCCCAGGCGCATCAGCAGGAAGTCGTCGTCGCGCCAGCGGCGCTCCCACAGGCGCTGGCGCGGTCCGGTGGCGATCAGCAGGGCGGCGGCCGGGTCGGGGGCGGCGAGTCGGCGGGCCCGCTGTTCGGCGAGGACCGCCTCGGTGACGTCGTCCTCCAGGGCGGCCTTCCGCTCCTCGTACTCCTTGAGCTGTTCCTCGTGGCTCTCCTTGCCGCGGCGCTTGTTGGAGAGCTGGGAGATGACGGCGATCACCGGGGAGAGCAGTCCGAAGACCAGGAACCTGGGGTTGTTGAAGATGGCGACCGAGACGGCGGCCATCAGCAGGGGGGCGAAGATCAGGGTGAGTTGGAGCTTGTTGCGGGCGGGCTTCCCGGGTGGGACGGGGAGCTGGAAGCGGTTGGCGACCGGCGGGGGAAGGAGCCGGGGCGGCCGGTTGTAGTCGAGGCCGACGCCGTCGTCGGAGGGCTGGAGCGCGGCGTCGGGACGGGAGGGCTCGGTGAGTTCGAGCAGGACGGGGCCGACGGTGAGGACGTCTCCGAGGGGCCACGCGGTCCAGTCGCGCACGTCGGTCCCGTCGCGGGTGACGCGGTCCTGTTCCGCGGCCCGCACGGTCGCGGTGCCGTCGGCGAGGACCTTCAGGCGGGCCGCGGTCCCGGCGAGCCCTTCGGCCCTCAGCCGGATGCGGCAGGTCGTGGCCGAGCCGATCTCGTAGTCGCCGGGCGGGAGCCGGAACACCGTTCCCGCGTCGGCCCCTCCGACGCCCCGCAGTTCCACCACGCCGTCGGGTTCGGGGCCCGGCTCGGGTGCGGGTGCTCCGAGGGACAGCAGGGTGCCGGCGCGCAGGTCGCTCGCGGCCATGGGCTGGTCGGCGGGGAGCCGGGTGGCTCCCCGGTAGAGGACGGGCCGTTCCCCCGAGGTGCCACCTCGCAGTCGCCGGTGGAGGTGTTCGGCGAGTTCGCCCGCCGGGGACTCGGGGTCGGCCTCGATCATGATGTCCGCGGTCTGGCCCTGTTCCGGGTCGACGGCGGTGACGGTCAGGCGCATCGTCGGTGCTCCTTGGGCACGGTGGTCACCAGGGGTGGGGGTGGGGCGGGCCGGCCGGGCCGGTCCGGGAGGGGGCCCGGTCCGGCCCGGCCGGTGCCGGTGCGGGGTCAGCCCCGGAGGCTGGCACCCATGTCGGTGTCGAACTGGGTCATGCCCTCGCCGTACTTCTTGATGTACTCCGAGATGCCCGTGAGGCCCTCGGTGACCTTGCCGTAGTTGCCCATGTACTCCTCGACGAACGGCCTGAAGTCGCGCTGGGCGGAGGGCGTGTTGTAGCCGTCGGCCGTGAGGGCGTCCAGGTCCGTCTTGATCTTGTTGAGCTGGGCGACCGCGATGTCGTACTCGTTCATGGTCTGCTGTGCGGCGGACGCGGTCTTCTCGTCGTTGACGATGTAGTCGGCCATGAGTGTTCTCCCGTTTCCCGTCGGATGGTGTGGAGCTGGGTCGTGTGGTCCCGCGCCCTCTAAACGGAGGGTTCGGGAATTCGGTTCAGACCTTGATGGGGGCTTCTTCGGGCGGATTGGCCAGCTCGGTGTCCTGTGCGGCGTTGAGACCTCCCAGGGTTTTCTGGGGAAGGGAGGCGAGGGGTACCTCGGGGCCCTTGGTCTTGAATCCGTAGTCGTTCTCGATCTTCTTTCCGGCCAGGGAATTGCCGACGCCGTAACCGAGTTTGATGCCCGCGTTCTCCAGCGCGGTCTGGGGGTCGGCGCCCTTGGCGCCGACCTCGTACCCGACGCTCACGGCCTGGCCCACGGCGCCCTTGATGATGCTGGTGAGGGCCTCGTAGCCGTACTCGTGGAGGCTGGTGACCGAGGTGGGGCCACCGGTGTTGGCGTGGTAGTCGTGGATCGGTGTGTGCTGTTCGTTGAACGAGCCCGCCGCGTCGAGCTTGGTGAGGGTCGCGCCGTTGACGTCGGTGACCTCGACGGCGCCGTTGTTCTTGAGGTCGACGTGGAACGTGGCCGGCTGGCCGTTCTGGCCGGTGGTGGTGACGGTGCCCGTCACGCCGTCCGGGGTGACGGTGAACGTGGTGGTCTCGCCCGCGGCGGTGCCGGTGAAGGTCGCGGTTCCGTCGGGGTTCTGGGTGATGGTCGCTCCCCCGGCCGGGTCGGTCGTGGTGGCGGTGCCGTTGTTGACGGTGGTGGTCGGGCCGCCGCCGCCGGGCGGGGTGACGACGGGCTGGGTTCCCGGCCCGCCGGTGACGGTGGTGCCGTCGCTGAGGGTGACCTGCTGGGGTCCGCCGGGCTGGGCCGGTGCGGCCACGCCCGGTCCTGCGAGGGTGCCGTCCGGGCCGATGGCGACCTTGTCGTTCGGGCCGTTGCCGCCGCCGGCGACGGAGACCTCGAAGGCGCCGCCGCCGGTGGCCTTCACGTCGAAGGGGCCGCCGTGGACGGTGCTGCCGTCGGTGCCGCCGACGGGGACGTCCAGGCTCGGGCCGCCGTTTCCGTTGCCTGCGACCGTGAAGGTCTCGGGGCCTGGTGCGGGGGCCGGGTCGAGCGGGTTGTGGGGGCCGTCGATGACGCCCGCCTTCTGGCCCGCGGTGCCGGCGTTCTCCACGTCTCCCGGGCTCTTGGAGACGGTGGTGGTGCCGGTGCCGACGGTGGTGCCGCCGCCGTAGAAGCCGTCGTGGTGCAGGGTGGGTCCGCCGCCCGGTGTGGGCACGGTGATGCCGCTGTTGCCGTCGCCGCCCACGGTACTGATGGAGGTCTGCCCGGGGCCGTTGCCGAGGGGGTTGCCCGCGGTGTCGATCGGCGTGTGGGTGGTGGGGTCGAGGTGGGTGCCGGAGGGGCCGAGGCCGGTGACGCCGCCGGGGGCGAAGGTGCCGGAGGCGGGTCCGTACGTGACGGAGAACTCGCCCTCGGGGCCGCCCTGGTTCGGTCCGTGGACGACCGTGCTGCCGGGCTCGGACACCGGATCGGCTCCATGCGTGGTGATGGTGGGACCGTTCGGGCCGTTGGACAGGGTGTTCTGGCCGCCCGTCATCTCCGGGGAGCCGAACAGGCCCCAGCCTTCCTGCTGCGGGGTGTTCACCGTCACGTGGGTGTGGGTCGCGGTGATGGCGGCGTCGCTCGGCGAGTTGTGGACGGTCAACTGCCCGGTGCCGTCGATGGTGTGGCCGACGCCGGACTCGTGGTGGATCGTGGTGGTGGTCGGGCCGTTCCCGTCGTTGCCGAGGGTGGTCGTGACGCCGTTCGCGTCGTACGTGACGGTCTGGCCGTCCGTACTCAGCGTGGCGCCGTTGCCGTTGGTGACCGTGGTGGGTGCCGGTGCCGCCACCGGGCCGACGCCGCCGGGCGCGGGGGCGGTGCGCGGCGGGACCTGGACGCTGGAACCGTCGGGGTTCTGTGTGGTGATCGTCCCGTCGGGGCCGGAGGAGACGGTGGTGATGCCGCCGCCCGCCGGCTGGTGGGTGAAGGTGGCCTCACCGTTCGGGCCCGTGGTAGTGGTGACGCCCTGGCTGTCGATGCCGTTCGCCCCGACGTCGGCCTGGGCCCCGCCCGCGGTGGTGTCGGTGAGCGTGGCCACGGGGGTGTTGCCCGCTCCGGTGCCGGCGGTGACGGTGACGGGGCCGCTGGTGGCGGTGCCGGTGTGGTCCACTCCGAACGCGCCGCCGTTGTCGGTCGCGGTGGTGCCGTTCGGGCCGTGGGTGACGGTGGTGTGGGGGCCCGCCGGAGCCTGGGTGGTGACGCTGCCGTCCTGGTGGACGGTGGCGCCCGCGGTGCCGGTGCCGCCGACGGACGTCTGGGCGCCGTCGCCGGTGAGGGTGGAGGTGCTGCCGCCGGAGGTGGTGACCTGGGTCGGACCGTTCGCGGTGGCGGGGGCGACGGTGACGGACGGGGGCTGTCCCTGCTGCCCGACCGTGGTGGGCCCGTCGGCGCTCGTGGTGACGGAGGTGCCGCCCTGGCTGATCGTGGTGGCGCCGCCCGGAGTCTGGTCGACGTGGACGGGGTTGAGGGTGCCCACGGATCCGGTGGTGCCGTTCGGGCCGTGTCCCGCCTGGAGGGGACCTGAGGAGACGGCCGTGCCGTCGGTGCCGACCGTCACCGTGGTGCCGCTGCCCGCGCCGCCGACCGTGACGGTCTGGCTGCCGGGCCCGGCGGGCGCCGACTTGGTGACGGTGCCGTCGGCGTGGACGCTGGTGGTGCTGCCGTCGGCGGTGGTGACCTGCGCGGGGGTGGTGCCGGTGGGTCCGTCGACGGTGACCGCCGCGGGCTGTCCCTGGGGGCCTGCCGTGGTGGGTCCGCCGGCGCTCGTGGTGACGGTGGTGCCGCCCTGGCTGACGGTCGTGACGCCGCCCGGGCCCTGGTGCAGCTGCACCGGGTTCGGACCGCCGCCGATCGTGCCGGTGACGCCGGCCGGGCCGTGACTGGCCTGGACGGGGCCGGAGCTGACGGTCGTGGTGCCGTTGGCGATGGTGACGGTGGTGCCGTTGCTCCCGTGGACGGTGACGCTGTGGCCGCCCGTCCCGTCGACGGAGATCGTGGTGTTGCCGACGTCCACGGCGCTGCCGGGGGCCGGCTGCGGGACCGCCGGTGCCACCGGGTTGCCCTGGGCGTCGGTGGCGGTGAAGGTGCCGTCGGGGGCGACGTGGATCTCCTGGCCTCCGTGCGCGATGCTCGCCGATCCGTCCGGGTCGACCGTGGTGGAGCCGGCGATGGTGACGCCGTCGGCGCCGTGGCTGATGCCGTCGAGGCTGAACTTCCCGTTGGGGTTGAGGGAGAGCGACGTCCCGTCCGGTGTGCTGAACGTGATCTCCAGCGGGGAGAACGCGATCGTCCCGCCGCCGCCCGCGGCCGCACCGCCACCGGCGCCGTCGGTCGTGATGCCGCCCGTGGCGAGACCGCCGCCGGGACCGACCGTCACCTGCGGCTGACCGCCCGGCGGGGTCACGTCGAGACCGCCGCCCGGCTTGGTGACGACCGAACCGCCGTCCGGAGTGGTGAAGGCGACTCCGGCGGGGCCCGGGGCGCCCACCGCGATGTCGCCGTTCGGGGCGACCGTGAGCGGCGGCTGGCCGCCGGACGGGTTCAGGTCGAAGGTGCCCTGCGGGGTGACCGACAACGACGTCCCGTCCGGTGTCCCGAGCGTGATGTCGGCCGGGGAGAAGGCGATCGTCCCGCCCCCGCCGGCGGCCGTGCCGCCACCGGCGCCGTCGGTCGTGATGCCGCCCGTGGCGAGACCGCCGCCGGGACCGACCGTCACCTGCGGCTGACCGCCCGGCGGGGTCACGTCCAGGGTGCCGCCGGGGCCGTTGAACTGGACGATGTCGGGTCGGGGACCTCCGGTGTCCACGGTGAAGCCGGTGTTGTCGAGGGTGGTGACGAGGCCTCCGGGGGTGGTGACGGTCGCGCCGCCCCCCGGGGGGATGCTGGTGGTGACGTTGCCGTCCGTGACGGTGAGCGGCCCGCCCGCGCCCTGCGGGGGCAGGGTGACGGTCTGGCCGCCACCGTCGCCGTTGGCGACGTTCACTCCGCCGTCGGCGGCCACGGAGACCTGCGTCCCGTCCGGGAGGGTGACGCCACCGCCGGGTGGGCCCGCGGGCGCGTGGATCGTGGTGTTGCCGAAGTTCACGTCGACGGACCCGTCGGCCGGGTGGTGGACCGCCACCGGCTGGCCGCCGCCCCCCGGGTTGTTGAAGACCGAGGTGACGCCGTTCTGGTTGTCGACGTTCACGCCGCCGCCCCCGACCGACGTGGAGCCGCCGTTCTCCGTCACGGTGACGCCGGTCGGCGTGGTGATCGTGTTGTTGTTCACGGTGAACTCCGGCGTGGGGGCGCCGTCGCCGGGCGAGCTGAACGTCGTCGTGCCCGCGGCGTCCTTCGAGACGCCGCCGAAGGGGCCCGAGGTCGAGAAGGTGCCGCCGGGACCCAGCTCCGTGGAGAGCGCGGGCTTCGTCGACGGGGACGGCGCGAACTCGCCGCCGAAGACGCCTGCGGCCTTCTCCTTGAAGGTCGGGCCCTCGACCGGGGTGGACACCGTGGTCGTGGTGCCGTTCGAGGTGATGGTGTCCCCGGCCGGGCTCTCGATGGTGTTCGTGCCGTCCACGGTCGTCGAGGTGAAGCCGTCCGGCGTCGTCGTCTTGGTCGACGTCGCGTCGGGGGCCGTCGGCGCGAAGGGGAGGTCGTCGGCGGGAGGGGCCTCGGCGGCCTTCGGGGCGGGCGGGGTGGTCTTCGTCTCGGTCTTGGCGCCGTCCGGTGTCGTGACCTTCGTCTTGATCTCGCCCGTGGACGGGTCGGACTTGGTGGTGCCGTTGATGCCGTGGAAGCCCGTCTTCTGTCCCATCCCCTTGGCGTCGACGAACAGCACGTTGGACGGCTTGAACTGTCCGTTGGCGACACCCAGGCTCTCCAGGGAGAACGCCTTGCCGATGTTGCTCTTGAATTTGCCTTTGGTGACGAAGGCGTCCTTGATGCTGTTGGCGAACTTCGTGCCGCCGAAGACGGTGAGCGCCCCGGCCGTGGCCGCGCCGAGCGCAGCGCCCTTGGCCGCCGACGCGGCGTCGAACTTCTTGCCGTCGAACACAGCCGTCAGGCCGCTCGCGACGAAGCCCAGGGCGAACTCGGTGCCCGCGTCGATCGTGAACTTGGCACCGAGGGCCAGCGCGGGCGATGCCTTGAGTCCGATGAGCCCCTTGCCCAGCGGATCGATGATCTTACGGACGAACGTCGAGCTCTTCAGGGCGCCCGTGACCGCCGCGGCAGTCGTCCCGATCCCCTTGCCCACCTTGGCCAGGAACGGCGCGAACTTGGCCAGCTTCCCGGCCGCCGCGACGACCTTGCCGAGCCCGCCGAGCAGCACCCCGCCGGGCACGAGCGTGAGCAGGCCGATGATGATGTCGCCGGCGTCGATCTTCCCTTGTGACACCATGCGGATCACCGACACCGCGAACAGCACCGCGCCCAGGATGAGCCCCACGACCGGCAGGAACACCGCGACGATCGCGACGAGGATGCCCGCGATGATCTCCACCAGCGGGTTGTCCGCGAGGAAGTCGCCGAACGCCTTCACGAAGTCCCGTGCCGGAATGGCCTGCTCGGCAGCCTCGTCGAGGATGACGGAGGCCTTCCGGGACCCGTCCTCCCGCAGGCGCTGGGCGTCGCGGCCGAGCGCCACGGCCGCCGACAGCTGCTCCTTCGCCGCGTCCACCTCGCCCTGCCGCTCCCGCTGGGCCTCGGCCTGCTCCGGCGTCGCGTCGGGAGCGAGCGCCGGCACCTCCGCCCCGGCGGTCCCGGCCACCTCCTGCCCCTGGTCGATCGCCCGGTCCAGCATCGACTGGGCGTCGGTCAGGGTGGTGGCGTACTCGTCGTACGCGCTCGCGGCCGTACGGAAGGAGTCCCTGGTCTTCTCCAGGAGCCCCGGCAGGTCCTTGCCCACACGCGTCTTCAGGGCGTCCATCGCCTGGCCCTTGCCCCGGCGGATCGCCCCGTCGTCGCGCAGCAGGTCGACGGCCTCGCCCGCCCCGTCGCCCAGTTCCCGATACGTCCCGGCCAGAGTCCTGATCGCCTCGGGGTCTCCCGGGGTGGGATCCTCCCCGAACCCCAGAACCTCCCAGCCCGTGGTGTGCCGACGCGCCATCTTCCAGCTCCTCCCGGATACGAGCCATTCGGCACCTCCTCACGAGACGTGCCGCGATCCGGTTCAGCTCGTTTGAACCGACACGCGGTCAGGTGCGTTTGACGGCCGACGCGACCAGCGGTGCGCGTCACCAGGCCCCTGCCGGAGGAGGACGAGAAAGATGCGTGACGCCCCGAGGAAGACGAACGACGCGCGGTGGACGGCGCCGCGGCGCACCACGGCACGCGTGACGGCGGTGTGCGGCTTCGTGGCCGTGGCCGCGCTGGCGCTGCCCGCACCGGCCCACGCACGGGACTCCGTACGGGCTCAGGCGTCCGCCGCGGCCTTCGCCTCCGTCCAGAACCGGCTCCCTCAGGCCGTACGTGCCGAGGAGTTGACGAAGTACTACGTGATCAAGGCCCCGCAGAACAGAGGCGGTCAGCAGGAGACCCTGTTCGAGATCGCGCGGCGCACGCTCGGCGACGGCAACCGGTTCGAGGAGGTGCTGGTCCTCAACAGCGGGCGCCCGCTTCCGGACGGCTCGGTGTTCGTGAGTCCCGAGCAGCTCGTCCCGGACTTCGCGCTGATCCTGCCGGAGGACGCGAAGGGGCCGGGCGTGGAGTTCGGCGTGCTGCCCGAGGCGGCCGTCGACGCGTCGGCGAGCACCGGGCAGAGCGCGGCCCCCGCTGTCCGTACCGCCACCGGCCGGACGGCGGGATCCCTCGGCGTGTTCGGCAACCGGATCCAGCTGCCCTGGCTGATCGGCGGCATCGGCGGCGTCGCCGCCCTGACCCTGGCGATCGTCGCGCGCCGTCGCATCGCCCGAGCCGCCCGCGCGTCGGGCTCCACGATCGCCCGGGGCGCCCGTGTGCTGCGGCCCCGACTCCCACGCGGCCTCGCGCTCGCGCTCCGCCGTCGCCGGCGCACCGTGCTGGCTCGGCGGCTCGCGGCGGACACCCGCACGCCGGTGGTGGTGCGGCAGGCACTGCGCGAGCTGATCCCCGCTGCCGGCGCGGAGGCGAAGACGGAGCGGCCGGTACGCGTCTACAGCGTGCTCGCCGAACCCACGAAGCTGCTCGCCTCGGTGTCGGGCGGCCACACGGCCCCCGCGCCGTGGACCGCGCTGGACATGAACCGCTGGGAGCGCACCGGGCTGCCCGTCGTCGTCGAGAGCGATCCGACGGCCGACCCGACACTGGCGCTGCCCCACCTCGCCAGGCTCGGAGTGAGCGACCGGGGGGCGCAGGCCATGGTGGACCTCGGGCAGATCAACGGCGCGCTCAGCATCCGCGGCGACCTCACCGTCGCCCAGGACACCGTGGCGGCGCTGGTGCGCGGGCTCCTCGAACTCCCCCGGCAGAGCACGGTGGTCGTGTCGGTGGACCCGAGCGCGAGCGCACTGCCCGGCCTCAACGGTGTGGTGCGGGTCCGCGGGGTGGCGGAGGTGCGGGACAAGGCGCCCGAGGAGGTTCTCAACGCCGCCGAGGAGCTGGGCGTGGGTCTGGTGCGCGGGGTCGCCCGAAGCGGCGAGGTCACCGGATTCATCGTGCTCCAGGACGCGCCGACCGCCGAGGAGGCACGGGCTCTCGCGGACCTGTCCGCGCCCGCGGGCGGCGGCTGGATCGTCCTGGCCGTCGGTGACGTGCCCGGCGCGCACTGGCGGTGGTACGCGGATTCCGACGGCACCGTGGACCTGGGCGTGCTCGGCCTCCGCGTGACCGTCCCCACACAGACGCTGGCGGGCGCGGGCACCGGACGGGTGTGACCTCCCCGCCACACGTACGGAAAAGAAAAACTCCCGGAGTCTGAACCCCCGGCCCGCACGGGCCGTTTGTGAAGTGACGCGCTTCTGGGCGGCGGACCGAAACGGTATCCGCATCACATACTCCGCCCCGGCAGTCGGCCGACCTCCTCCCCGCTGCCGGGGCGGGCCCCTTCGCAACACGGCGGCGACACCGTCCCCCAAGAACGCGGAAATGCGGAAATGCGGAAAGCCAGAAATTCGGAAAGAGGGATCCTCATGCGTAAATTCACTGTGGTTCCGGCGGTACTGACGGTCGCGGCGGTCATGCTGACGGCGGCTTGCGGGGGCTCCCCGGACACGGCTGTGACCGGCGCCGGCTCGCCCGAGCGCCCGGCCGCCTCGGACACCGGGGGGCAGCCCTCGAAGGCGGGGCGCCTGAGCGTCTGGCAGAGCAAGGAGCTGGGCCCGGTCGTCACGGACGGCGCGGGGTTCACCCTCTACCGCTTCGACCAGGACACGGCGAACCCGCCCACCTCGAACTGCGCGGAGGGCTGCGCCGCGACCTGGCCTCCGGTGCTCGTCGACGACGCCACGGCGGGCCGCGGCCTGGACGCGGCGCTGCTCGGTTCGGTGAAGCGCGCCGACGGCTCCCTGCAAGTCACGCTCGCCGGTTGGCCGCTCTACCGCTATGTGAAGGACACAGCGCCCCGGCAGACCCGTGGGCAGGGCATCGGGGGCACCTGGTTCGCGGCCGCACCCGACGGCACGAAGGCCAAGGAAGGGGCGGGGAGCGGGACCGCGGAGACGACGCCGCCGAGCGAGCCTCCCGCGCCGAAGGCCCTCCCGGCCCTGTCCACGGTGAAGGACGAGAAGCTCGGCACGATCGTCCGCGACGGCAAAGGACGTACGCTCTACCGCTTCACCAAGGACACCGCCTGGCCGATGAAGTCCAACTGCCAGGGCGACTGCCTCAAGCTCTGGAAGCCGGCCAGGCTCGTCGACAAGAAGGACCTCAAGGGCATCGACCCGAAGCTCGTCATCCCGTACAAGCGCCCGGACGGCACCCAGCAGCTCACTCTCGACTGCTGGCCGCTGTACTGGTATACGGGCGACAAGGAGCCGGGCGACACCAGCGGCCACGGGGTGAACGGCACGTGGTTCACGGTCCGCCCCGACGGCAAGCTGGCCAAGTAGCCGCGCCGGCTCCCGGAAGACCGGTCAGGGGGCGTTTCGGAGAACATCCGAAACGCCCCCTCCTGAGGTTTTCATCAGTTCTGTGGGTGCGATGGATGGGCTCGTGGGTGGGACTCTGTTGTCGTCCATGTACCGACTCGGGAGTCGGCTCCTGCAACGCGGCAGCAGGCGTCCGATCCGTCGCAGCGGGGGGGGCGAATGCTGCGATTCACCAGGGACTCGGCTTCGACGGGGCCTCGGGCATGAGGACGTTGCGGACGTGGGCTTCGGGCCAACGGTGCTCTGCAGGTACGAGCGACGCTCCCCGGCGAAGGTGAGGTTGTAGAGGCGGGCGGTGTTCAGCATGGCCTGGTGAACGCCCTTGTCTTTGAAGCGGCAGCCGTGGAGGATCTTCCACGTCTTCCTGCGTGTGAAGGTGTGCTCGCCGCGGGCGCGGACCGCGCGGTGGGAAGCGTTGCGCTCCTCCATCCAAGCCGGTAGTTCGGCCTGACCGCGTTCCGGGTTGGGAACGACCGGGCCGGCACCGCGGTGGCCGCCGTCATCGGGCACAGTTGTCCTGCCGACCGCGGCCTTCGTGCGAGTCGCTTCCCGCGCTGTGCACCAAAACCGACAGCGACGTCAGTCGCAGCACGGATGAAGGTGCTCGCCAGAACAGCACAGATGAGGCCCGGATCCACAGGATCCGAGCCTCATCTGACTTCAGTAGCGGGGACAGGATTTGAACCTGCGACCTCTGGGTTATGAGCCCAGCGAGCTACCGAGCTGCTCCACCCCGCGTCGGTAGGTGCAACACTACGCTACCCACGGCACCACCAAGACCAGTTGCTCAGCTGCGCCGTACGGAAGGGGTTGTACAACGCGGGTGCCCCGAGCAGACACGCGATGCCGGACCGTGTGACGGTGTAGGCGCGGTACTCCCGAGAACTGCTCTCACGCAGCCCGACGAGTCCCTCGTGCTCCTGCCGGTCCAAGGGCGGCGTCTCCCACTCGCGCGCGGTGATCCGGTCGGATGCCAGAGTCGCGAGCGAGCCTTCACCGACCCATGCCCAAGCGGGCTGTCCGTCGACGTCGGCCCGCGTCAGACCGTAGACATGGCGCGGGGGAGTGGTCACAACAAGCTCCCTTACGAGCTGGTGCGTGATAGCGGCTGATACGTCGTTGCTGGTGGCTGGCATGATCCGGGTGTGACGATCGTGGTCGACCGGGCGGTTCTCGCGCATCAGTTGTTCACGGGGGTCTCTCGGCATCATCTCGCCTGTCTGGCTCAGGAGTTGGCCGAGCCGTGGCAGGCAGGTGTCGAGGGGCGCCGTCATGAAGCACGCGGCGGGGCCAGGAGGCGGGCTGCGGGGGCCGGCGCCCGGCATCAGCTGGTCTTCATGGACCGGCTGGTCGCCACGCTGATTCATCTGCGGCATGATCTGCCGCACTCTGTCCTCGCCCTGCTGTTCGGTGTCGACCGCTCCACCGCCACCCGTGCCATCGGAGAGATACGCAGGCTCCCGGCCGAACGAGGCTGCGCGGTTCCCGACCGCCCTGGTATGCGGCTTCGGACCCTGACAGATGTGTTCGCCTATGCCCAGGCCGAGGGCATCGAGCTGCGGCTGGACGCCACCGAGATCCAGGTCCGCAGGCCTCCGGCCGGCCGTGGCGGACGCCGGGCGTTCGTCTCGGGCAAGAAGAAGCAGAACACCATGAAGGCCACCGTCATCGCCGACCACCAGGGCCGCACGCTCTGGACCGATGCCCTGCGACCTGGCCGGATGCACGATGCGACCGCCGCACGCAACGAAGGCATCGCCGTCTGCTTCCAGCACTTCCCAGCCGTGGAAGTGCTTCTGGACGACGGATACCTCGGCCTCAGACGTGACCACCCCGGCCAGGCGGTCACACCCCCCAGGAAGCCGAACAAGATTGCCCTCCCGCACGTGCACGCCGCCAGAGAAGAAGCCCGGCACCGACACTCATCGAAGCGCATCACCGTCGAGCACGCGCTCGCCGACCACAAACGCTGGAAGCAGCTGACCCGGTGGACCCACCGACGCGAAGCTTTGCCTGACACCTACCGGGCCATCGCCGGCCTCGTCTCCGACCGTACCGCCAACGTGTGACCACGACCCCGATCAGGCAAACACGTCTCCACTGCTATCACGCACCAGCTCGTTAGGAGCGACCCGAGTCCCGTTGCGCGCCGGCAGCCCGAGCAGTCCTGCCATTCCTACTTCGCCTTCCCCTACGGCGAATTTGCCCGCGAGGGCCACCTGCAGGCAGCCGGCCCTCGCGGGACAGATCGGCTTCGGGACTCCTGTCCAGGCAAGTCCGGCGCGGACGCGATCGTTCTGTCGATGGAGTCCTCGGTCGGCGCATACCCGATCGGGACCGTGAAGACGATGTCGAAGATCTGTCTTCGGATCAGGCCCTGAAGGGTGTCGCGGGAGGTCCGCTTCGGGCCGGCCTCCGAGGTCACCGGGCCGGGCCGCCCGTATCCCTTGGGTGACGCATGGCCGTGACCACCACGCGCAGCGGCACTGCTGTACTAGATTCGATCATGAAGGCCGAACGGGAGTCCCGGAGAAGGCCCGGCGGATCGGCCTGAACCACGAGGAAATGGCCCGCAACCGCTGCACACATCGACCGGCGGAGGAGCGAACCTGTCATGCGCACCACTACGCACACCGAGATAGTCGTCGTCGGAGGCGGGCCGGTCGGCATGCTGATCGCCGCCGAGCTGGGGGCGTACGGGATCGATGCCGTGGTGCTGGAGGAGAAGAGTGCGACATCCGGTCAGCCCAAGGCCGGGACCGTCCACGCCAGGGCCGTGCAGGCGCTGGCCCGGCGGGGCTACCTCGGGCTGCCGCGGTTCTCGGATGCTCCGGTGACCGAGCAGTTCCACTTCGCCGGAATGCCCGGGCTGACGATCACGGTTCCCGCGGCCGAACCGGAGCCCGTCCTCAAGCGCGCACAGGCCGATCTGGAGCGGGAGTTCGAGGAACGGGCCCGGGATCGCGGGGTGACCGTGCTGCGCGGCCACCGGGTGACCGCGCTGCGCCAGGGGCCCGACGGGGTCGAAGTGGTGGCCGAAGGTCCCGGGGGCGAGCACACGTACAGCGCCGGCTTCCTGGTCGGGGCCGACGGCGCGCGCAGCACCGTACGCCGGGAGGCCGGCTTCACCGAGGACACCCACCCCGCGACGGTCTCGGCGATGATGGGCCTGGTCCGGCTGACCGAGCCCGACAAGGCGCCGCGGGGCTGGTGCCGTACCGAGCGGGGCTGGGTCATCACGAAGCCCGTTCCCGACGGGCACACCCTCGTACGCAC
Source organism: Streptomyces nymphaeiformis (assembly GCF_014203895.1). Classification (GTDB taxonomy): domain Bacteria; phylum Actinomycetota; class Actinomycetes; order Streptomycetales; family Streptomycetaceae; genus Streptomyces; species Streptomyces nymphaeiformis. The sequence continues at coordinate 737,290 of NZ_JACHJY010000002.1, forward strand.
GCTCGACTGCGACGGGCCCCATCCCCATCGGGGGACACCGGCGACTGTGCGGGAACTGCGGGACGAGGCGTCCCGGATCGCCGGATACGACATCCCGATGGAGGATGCGCTCTCCGTGACGCGGTTCAGCGACTTCACCCGGCTGGTGCGCCACTACCGCAAGGACCGCGTGTTCCTGGCGGGGGACGCCGCACACGTGCACTTCCCGATCGGGGGGCAGGGGTTGAGCACCGGACTCGTCGACGCGCTCAACCTGAGCTGGAAGCTGGCCCACGCCGTGCGTGGAACGGCGGGCGAGGGGCTGCTCGACACGTACGACGACGAGCGCAGGCCGGCCGCGCAGCGGGTCATCGACAACACTCGCGTCCAGCTGACGCTGATGCGTCCCGCCCCTGAACTCGACCCGCTCCGCGCGATGGTCGCCGAGCTGCTGACGCTGGAGCAGACCCGGCGGCACGTGGGCGACTTGATCAGCGCGCAGGAGACGGTGTACCCGGTTCGCTCGGGCTTCGCCTCCCGGTGGGAGGGGCGGTTCCTGGAGAACGTCGCGGTGAGGGACGGCGCGGAGCCGCAGGACGTCACGGGGCTGCTGCCCGACAGCCGGCCTCTGCTTCTCCTGTCCGGCGAGCGGGCTGCGGCGTACGGCAAGTCGGCCCGGGGCTGGGCCCATGTGCTGAACACCGTCGTCGCCTCACCGGATGCCGCCCTCCCGTGCGAGGCGATGCTGGTGCGTCCTGACGGCCACATCGCCTGGGCGCCGGACGCGGGTGACCTCACCGACGCACTGCGCCTGTGGTTCGGCGAGCCCCGGTAGGAGCCGGTGACGTGGATCTCCTCGTCAAGTAGCGACCTGGTCGGCGTAAAAGATCATCCGTCTGGTTGGATCTTGTTTCGGGCGCGGCTCGCCTGTCGCCGCCGCCGAAAACCACGGGGGATTTCATGAACACGACGACGATCGATGAGGGAAGCCTCCGGTCGCCCAGCGGGCCGTTTCCCGCGTCACTGGCTCAGCTGCATCGAGCCAGGGAGGCCGACGCCTTCCCGGTCAGCTGGACGCGGACGCGGGACGACCACTACTCGGTCATCGCCCACTGGCCCGGTGAACACCCTTACTTCATACCGGTACACGGGCACCGCTACGATCCGCTGCTCGTCACCGAGACCATGCGCCAGGCCACCCTGCTCGTGCTGCACGCCGGGTACGGCGTTCCGGTAGGACACCACTTCCTCCTGGCGGAGCTGCAGTTCACCTGCCACATGAACCGGCTCGCCATCGACGACGGGCCCGGGGAGGTGGAGGTGCAGGTGGTCTGTGATGTGAAGCGGGCCCGTGGGCACGTCTCCCAGCTCAGGGTCGACATGGTCGTGCGCCGCGCGGGATCGGTCGTGTCCACGGGCGCCATCCTGGGGCGGATCGTCGGCCCGGAGGCCTACCGGCGGATACGGGGCGACCGTGCCGTCCCGGGATTCGAGGTCCCGCGGACACCTCCGGTGACGGCCTCGCTCGTCGGCCGGTCGTGCGCGGAGGACGTCCTGCTCTCGCCCACGCCGCAGGACCGGATGTGGCAGCTGCGGGTCGACACCAGGCACCCGATCCTGTTCCAGGGCGAGAAGGACCACGTGCCCGGGATGCTGCTCCTCGAAGCAGCCAGGCAGGCGGCCGAACTGGGGACGCCGTCCCAGCCGTTCGTCCCCTCCTCGGGACGCATGAGCTTCCAGCGTTACGCGGAGTTCGGTACCCCCTGCTGGATACGGGCCCACGCCCTGCCCACATCGCGCGCCGGAACGACCGGCATCACCATCACGGGGAGCCAGGACGACGGCGCGGTGTTCCTAGCCGAGCTCTCCTCGGCCCTTCCCACCTGCTGACGGACGGTAACGCAGACATGATCCTTGTCACCGGAGCAACCGGCACGGTGGGGCGGGAGGTCGCCCGCCTGCTGGCCCCCGCCCGCCCGCTGCGCATCCTCACGAGGCGGCCCGAACTCGTCACCGCCCAAGGGCCCGCCGTCACCGTGGTCCGCGGCGGCTTCACGGACCCCGAAAGCCTCCACCGGGCGCTCACGGGAGTCCACGCCGCCTTCCTGGTCACCAACCGGGTGGCGGAGGAGGACGACGCGCGGTTCATCGAAGCGGCCCGGGCCTGCGGCGTACGGCACCTGGTCAAACTCTCCGCGGCCGCCGTGGAGGATCCGGAGGCGGACGACCTCATCACCCGCTGGCAGCGCGAGAGCGAGCGGACCGTGCGGGAATCGGGACTGGCGTGGACCTTGCTGCGCCCCCGGTCCTTCATGTCCAACACGCTGTCGTGGGCACCGGCCATCCGTTCCGAGGGCGTCGTGCGCGCGCTCTACGGGGAGTCCGCCAACGCCTGCGTGGACCCGCGCGACATCGCCGAGGTGGCGGTGCACGCCCTGACACAGGACGGGCAGGAAGGCCGCGTGCACGCGCTTTCCGGTCCGGAGGCGGTCACCGCGCTCGAACAGACCACCGTGCTCTCGAAGGTCCTGGGGCGACCACTGCGCTTCGAGGAACTCGGGCCGGAGCGAGCCCGCTCCGCACTGCTGGACCGCCATCCCGAGGCGATCGCCGAAGCGCTGCTGCACAGCGCCGGGCGCCAACAGGCCGGCGCGAAGGCACGGGTGGACTCCGCGGTGCCCGCGGTACTGGGACGACCCGCACGGACCTTCGACACCTGGGCGGCAGACCACGCGCAGGCGTTCGCCTGACCGGTCCGCCGGCCCGGCGGAGGGCAGGACCGTCAGGCTGTGCGGCGGGACGGCGTAGCAGGCGCGGGCGGGTGCCTCCGTCGATACGCGGGCGGGAGGGCGCAGGACCTCCACGGTCGCGCGTCCCGGCTGAGTGAAGCCGTGACGGCGCCTTCCACCCTCTCCCCGAGTGAGCGCTGCGGCCTGTTCACCGACCCGGCCAGTGTTGTGCGTCCCCGCCGAGAAGCTGCAGGTCCATCCCAGCACCGTGGTGAGGGACTTCGCCGCTGCCGCAGTGGCCCATCTCGACAGCTTCGCCTCGACGTTCCGGGACCTACAGAGCCGTGCCCGCAACGGCTGTCCCCAGTGGTGAACCGGACGGCCGCCGGACAGTTGGCGCCTGGTGCGCCTCGCCAGAGACGCTCAGAAGAATCCGAGCTTCTTCGGCGAGTAGCTGACCAGCAGGTTCTTCGTGTGCTGGTGGTACACGACGCGTGGCCCCCTTGACCTGCGGACATGGCCGCTCGTGGCGGTCGAATTGCTTTCGTGGACCGGGAATGGTCCGGATGGCGCTCGGGGCGCTTCGGCGGCGAGCCCGTGGCGTTCTCCCGCATCTCCTGCCGTGGGTAGAAGCGGGGCGAGGGCGAGGGTTGGGAGGGGGCTTTCGGCCTCAGAGCCAGCCGCGACGGCTCGCCTGGACGCCGAGTTGGAAGCGTGTTCGTGCGCCCAGCAGCTCCTGGAGGCGGGTGATGCGGCGGCCGACCGTCCTTTCGCTGACGCCGAGTTCGCGGGCGATCGACTCGTCGGTCAGACCACCGCTGAGACAGGTGAGGAGCTGTCGGGTCTCGGCGGTGGGAGCCGCGCGGTGGTCGTCGGCCGTGTCGACGGCGTTGGGCAGCGGGACGGCGATCTGCCAGTACGAGTCGAAGACACCGATCAGCGCGTCGAGGAGGTCCGACCGCCGCACGACGATGTGGTGACGGCGGTCCCAGTCGCGTGCCGGGGGAGCCACCAGGGCGAAGCGGTCGTCGCAGATGCCCATGTTCAGAGGGACCTCTGTGAAGACACGCGCTTGTTCACCGAGGTCGATGGAGGTCTGGACGGCCTCCCGGGCGAGCCTGTCCCGCAGGACCCGGGACCCGTACACGACCGAGGTCCTGACGCCGCGGGACAGTGCCTCCTCGCAGCCCGGTGCCAGTTTGTTGGGGCGTGCCGACCGGCCGGTGTAGCCGATGGTGAGGGCGCGGATCTGTTCGGTGGCCTCGTCGTACAGCCGTCGGCCGATCGCGGTGCGGGCGGCCTCCGTGCGGATGATCTCGATGTAGCCGGCGCCTTGGGCGTGATGGTCGTGCCAGAACCGGGTCAGCTCCTCGACACCGTTGCGCAACGTGGCGAGCTCCTTGGCCCGGCTCTCCACCAGGGCGTCGAGCGCGGCACGCGGAGGGTGGGCCACGAGCCCCGCGCCGTCCAGGTCCACCAGGCCGAGGCCGGTGAGTTCGACGACGGCCGCGCTCATGGCGTGCCCGCTCACACGTAGGACGTCCGCGAGTTCGGCCGGCCTCGTCGGGCCGCGCTCGACGAGGGAGAGATAGACGTCCTCGGCAGTCGCACTGATGCCAATGCCTTGAAGTGAATACACGTTCAAACTATTGCACGAGCCGCGCGGGAGTCGGTGGGGTCCTCCACGGGCGAGGCCTGTCCTCTTTCCGCCATGCCGGAATCCGACACCACGGACGCTTCGGTTTCACGCCGGTTCCCCGCACACTCTGCGTACGGCACGACTGATCGCCCGCGCCTCATGCCACTTGAACATTTCCCGACATGAGGCTTCCTGTGAGAGCGGCGTCGTGCGACTTCGCGTGCCCGCGTCCCTTACGGCGTCCGTTTGTGCGGCCCGGTGTCCGCTGCGGCCCGGTGCTCGACGTCAGGCGACCTTGGATCACCAACTCCCTTTCCAGGGAAACATGTTGCGAACGTTCATGTTGACTACTGGGTCATTGTGTTCGACCATGTGCGAAGTTGATCCGTTGTCGGGGTGGCTTCCGCCGACGGGACAAGCGTCGCCTCCCGGACTCGGAAAGCGCGTGCAGGGATGACACGAGCCTTTTGATTTCGCGTGAGTTCGGCGATGTGTTGCCGTTCGCGCACCCCCGTGCGTTTCTCGAGCCGTCTCTCAAGGAGCAATTCCATGTCCACTCATCGCAGTCGCCGACGTGCCGCAGCCGTCGCTCTGGGAACGGTCGTCACCCTGGCGCTCGGGGCGTGTTCCAGTGGCCAGGACACCGTGAAGCCGGGCGGCGACGACACCGCGAAGGTCGAGGGGAAGATCTCCCTGACGTATCTGCAGAAGCAGGGCGACCAGGAGTACTTCATCGGTGAGGCCGCGGGGGCCAAGGCGAAGGCCCAGGAGCTCGGCATCGACCTGAGAGTGGTCAACCTGGGCAACGACGCCAACAAGACGATCAGTGAGGTGCAGTCCGCCATCGCGCAGAAGACGAACGGCCTGATCGTCGTCGTCCCGGACCCCGCGGTGGGCCCCCAGCTCGCCCAGACCGCCAAGGACGGAAAGGTCGCGCTGCTCACCTCCGACGACCAGATCTGCACGACCGGCCCGGACCCGTCCGCCTGTGCTCCCGAGGCCCTGGTGCCGCGCATCGGGTTCAGCGGCGCCCAGATGGGTGGCGAGGTCGGCAAGCGCGCCGCCGAGGAGTTCAAGAAGGCCGGCTGGAACGCCGCCGACACCCGTACCGTCTCCGCCTGGAAGCAGGACGTCACCGTCTGCACCGACCGGGTGAAGGCCGCCGAGAAGGCCTTCAAGGACGGCGCGGGCGCGGACGTGAAGAACATCGCGGTCCCGACGGACAACACGCCGACCGGTGCCCAGGACAAGATCGCGGCGACCGTCACCGCCAACCCCGGCGTGAAGCACTGGATCGTGTGGGGCTGCAACGACGAGAACGTCCAGGGTGGCGTCACCGCCCTGGAGAACGCCGGCTTCAAGGCGTCCGACGTCATCGGCGTCGGCCTCGGCGCCTACCTGGCCTGCAAGAACTGGAGCTCGGGCAAGCCGTCCGGGATGAAGGCCGCCCTGTTCATCAACGGGGCCGACGTCGGCGCCCTGGCTGTGCAGACCATGTACGACAGGCTCAAGAACGGCAAGGGGTTCCCGAAGGAGGCGTTCGCGCCGACCAAGATGGTGGACGCCGCCGACTGGAAGGCCTCCGGGGTCACGTGCAGCTGAACCGGCGCCGTGCGCCGGTCGCCTGACCGGCGCGCCTCCTCCGGTCGGTTGACCTGAGCCTCCCCGTCCGCTCGGCTGGCCTGAGGCTCCCCGCCGGGTCGACCGCCGGCCTGACGGTCGACGTCCGGTCGGCTGCCCGACGCTCCAGGTGCGCCCGGTGTGGTGGGTCCGCCGGACCGCCACACAGGCCCCCCTCCTCTCGCGCCGCCGGCCCCGCCGTCGCTGCGTCGGGCCCCGCGCAGAGAGCCGCGCCCCGCCCCCCGGCCACCCCTCGGCCGTGTACACCCTCCACCCCGTTGCCCACGCCGAAGCCGACCCGCTTCCAGCCTGCGAGGCCACCCATGAACAGATCCGGCGCCGAACCACCGGAGCCCACACCCTCCACCGGCCGCCCCGGAGCCGACCGCCGCGGCGCGGTGATCACCGTCGAGAACATCGCCAAGCGGTTCGGGACCGTCCAGGCGCTCGGCGGCGTCACGCTCGACTTCCCCGCGGGGCAGGTCACCGCGCTGATGGGGGAGAACGGTGCGGGCAAGTCGACCCTGCTCAAGATCCTCACCGGTGACCACCAGCCCACCGAGGGCCGTGTCCTCCTCGACGGCGAGCCGATCGCGTTCGCCGCCCCTCAGGACGCCATCAGGGCCGGCATCCGGATCATCCCGCAGGAACCGGAGATCATCCCGCACGTCTCGGTGGCGGAGAACGTCTACGCGGGCTCCCTGCCCCGCAAGCGCGGACGCGTCCTCGACCGTGCGGAGCTGAGGCGCCGCGTCGCGGCCGACCTCGCCCGGCTGGGCTTCGACAAGGTCATCGACCCCGGCGCACTCGGCTCGGAGCTCACCCCGGCCCAGCGTCAGCTGGTCGAGATCCTGCGCGCACTGACCGGTGATGCCAAGATCATCGCCTTCGACGAGCCCACCTCCTCGCTGTCCGAGCACGAGGTCGAGGCGCTGTTCGCGCTCATCGGCCGCCTCCGCGCCCAAGGCATCGCCGTCATCTACGTCTCGCACCGCATGAAGGAGATCTTCCGGCTCGCCGACCGGGTCGCCGTCCTGCGCGACGGTGCGGTGGCCGGGGTGCTGGACGCCGCGGCGACGAACGAGGAGGAGGTCGTCCGCCTCATGGTGGGCCGCGACCTGTCCTCGCTCTTCGTCCGTCAGGACGTCGCACGGGACGAGGTCGTCCTCGAACTGCACGACGTCACCACCGACGACGTGACCGGCGTCGACCTCCGGATCCGGGCCGGTGAGGTCGTCGCCCTCGCCGGACTCATCGGCGCCGGCCGCTCGGAACTGGCCGGCGCGATCGCCGGAGACCTCCCGATCCGCTCCGGCAGCATCAGCATGAACGGCCGGCGTCTCTCCCTGCGCAACCCGAAGGACGCCATCAGGGCCGGTATCGGGCTCGCCCCCGAGGAACGCAAGGCCCAGGCACTGTTCCTCCAGCGATCCATCCGGGACAACACCTCACTCGTCAGCCTCGAACGGCTGCGCCGTCTGAGGTTCGTGAGAAGAGGTCAGGAAAGCGCCGTCGCGCAGGAGTACACCGACCGGCTGCGGGTCCGCACGCCCTCCATCGAGCACGAGACCGGGAAGCTCTCCGGAGGAAACCAGCAGAAGGTGGTCCTCGCCCGCTGGCTGGCCCGCACACCCCGGCTGCTGATCCTCGACGAGCCCACGCGTGGCATCGACATCGGAGCCAAGGCCGAGATCTACCAGATCATCGCGGACCTCGCCCGCAGCGGCGTCGCCCTCCTGGTGATCTCCTCCGAACTCCCCGAGGTGCTCGGCCTCGCGGACCGTGTCGCCGTCATGCAGAACGGCCGGATCACCGGCGAACTGAGCCGGGCAGAGGCCACCGAGGAGGCCATCCTCAGCCTCGCCATGGCCGACGACCTCAGCACCCCCGCCCTCATGCCTGGAGCACTCCGATGACCGACACCACCGTCTCCCTCGCCCCGGACCGGACGGAGGGCGATCCGGCACTGGCACCGGCAGCGCCCGGCCGGCGGTTCCGGATCGCCGCGGTCGGCGGGCAGAACCTCAGCCTGATCGGCGCCCTCGTCGTCGTGCTCGCGCTGTTCGGCTCGCTCAACGACAACTACCTCAGCTGGTCGAACATGCAGGTCATCGGCGAGGCCGCGACCCTCGTCGGGCTCCTCGCCGTCGTCCAGACCGTCGTCATCATCTGCGGCGCGCTGGACATCTCCGTCGGCTCCCAGGCCGGACTCGCCTCCGTCGTCAGCGCCATGGCCTTCACCTCCACGGGCTCCAGCGCCGTCGTCGGCATCGCCGCGTCCCTCGGCGTCGGCGTGCTCGCCGGCGTACTGAACGGTGTGATCATCGTGTACGGGCGGGTCAACCCGACCATCGCGACGCTCGCCGGACTCGCCGCGTACAAGGGCATCGCGCAGCTCGTCTCGGACGGCCGCGCGCAGGGCTACGTCCTCAACGACAGCGTCTTCGTCTTCCTCGGCCGCGGGAAGATCGCCGGACTGCCGGTGATGATCTGGATCCTGGCCGTCGTCGCGCTCGCGGTCCACGTCCTCCTCACCTACACGGACATCGGCCGCAACCTCTACGCCATCGGCGGCAACGACACCGCGGCCCGCCTCGCCGGCATCTCCATCAACAAGTACCTCATCGCCGCCTACTCCCTGTGCGGCGTGGTCGCGGCCGTCGCCGGCGTCCTGCTCACCGCACGCACCGGATCGGGACAGCCCGTGTCCGGCAGCGAGGGCCTGGAACTCAAGGCCATCACCGCCGCCGCACTGGGCGGCTGCGCCCTCAAGGGCGGCAAGGGCGGCATCGGCGGCACCCTGCTCGCGGTCGCCCTGCTCGGCGCCCTCGAGAACGGGCTCACCGTCCAGGGCATCAACACCTTCTGGCAGAACGTCGCCCAGGGCGCGCTGCTCGTCATCGCCGTCGTCATCCAGCAGCGCCGCAACAAGGAACGCCGCATCGGCCTCCCCACCTGAGGCGACCGCGACCCGGCAGGAACACCCCCGTCTCACAAGGAGTGGAGATTTGACGCGCAGACGCACCTTCCTCATGGCAGGAACCGCCGTCGTGGCGGGAGTGGTGGCCGGCCCGCTGGGCTCCGCGACCACGGCGGCGGCCTCCGGGACCGTCGACGGAGCGGGAGCGGGGGCCCCGGCAGACGCTCTGCCGCAGCCCACGGTCACCCTGACACCCGTGCCCGACACCGTCGCGGGTGTGCGCGAGCCGGTGCTGAGCCTCAACGGCAGCTGGTCGATCTCCACCGAGCCGCCCGCGGAGTTCTGGCGCGACGACGTCGACACCTCGGGCTGGCCGCGGGTCGAGGTGCCCGGAGAGCCCGCCATGCAGGGTGTGGACGTGCCGCAGGACAAGGAGTTCGCGTACCGGACCAAGGTCCCGGTGCCCGCCGACTTCGCCGGGCAGCGGATCGTCCTGCGCTTCGACGGGGTGTACAGCGACGCCCGGCTCTGGGTGAACGGGGCCCACGTCCGCGACCACCGCGGCGGATTCACGAGCTGGCAGGCGGACATCACCGACCACGTCACCCCGGGTACGGAGGCGTGGGTCACCGTCGGCGTCACCGACCGCTGGCAGGACCTGTCGTACGAGACCTTCTACGCCCGCCACCGCATCGGCGGCATCCTCGGCGACGTACGGCTGATCGCCCTGCCGCCGGGACATCTGTCGAGCGTCCACGTGTCCACGACCTTCGACACCCGATACCGCGACGCGGTCCTCGGCCTCCGGCTGACCCCGGCGGGCGCCGGCGCACTGCCGGTGCGGCTGGTCCTGCGGGACCCCGCGGGAGCCGAGGTGCTCAGCCGCTCCCTCACCCCCGGCGGACCCGCGCAGTACGACATCGCCGTCACTGCCCCGCTCAAGTGGGACGCCGAACACCCGAACCTCTACACCCTGGAACTGACGGCGGGGCCCGAGGGCGCCGAGTCCACCGTGACGCGCAGAGTGGGCTTCCGGCAGATCGAGGTCGACGGCAAGCGACTGCTCGTCAACGGCCGGGAGGTCAAGCTGCGCGGTGTCGCCCACCACCAGGTCAGCCCGACGATGGGCCGGGGCGCCACCGGCCGCTGGGACGAGCAGGACGTACGCCTGTTCAAGGAAGCCAACGTCAACCTCATCCGTACCTCCCACTACCCGCCCACCGAGGCCCTGCTCGACGCCGCCGACCGGTACGGGATGTACGTGGAGGAGGAGACCGCGGTCTGCTGGGTGAACCAGCAGGGTCACGACGACCTCCTCGACGACCCGGCGTTCAAGCCGGACTGGCTCGGCCAGCTCGCCGAGATGGTGGAGCGGGACCGCAACCACGCCTGCGTCCTGATCTGGTCCATGGGCAACGAGAACATCGGCTGGGGCGCCAATCCGCAGGCCCAGTGGGACTACCTGAAGGCCGCCGACCCCTCGCGGCCCGCCGTCTACAGCCACGCCGAGACGTACTCGACCGGCGCGAGCTACGACATCTTCACCGCCCACTACCCGGACGTGAAGGGCCAGTTGGGCGGCGAGACCGCCAAGCCCTCGCTCTACGACGAGTACGCCCACCTGCCCGCGTACAACGTCGACGACCTGAGGACCGACCCGGGCGTCCGCACCTTCTGGGGCGAGACGATCTCGCGGTTCTGGCCCAAGGTCCACGACACGTACGGGGTCGTCGGCGGCGCGATCTGGGGCGGGGTCGACGAGGTGTTCCCGCTCCCCGGAGAGGTCTCCGGCACCGCCGAATGGGGCCTCGTCGACATCTGGCGGCGGCAGAAGCCGGAGTACTGGCTGGCGAAGAAGGCGTACTCGCCCGTCCGGGTCCCCGACGCGCCGCTGCTCGGGCAGCGGGCCCGTACCCCCCTCACCGTTCCGGTCTCCAACTGGTTCGACTTCACGAACCTGTCGGAGCTGACCGTCCGTTGGCGGGTGGGCGGCGCCCAGGGGACGATGCCCGGCATCGACCTCAAGCCGGGAGCGAGCGGCAAGCTCAGCATCCCTCACCGCTCCTGGACCCAGGGCGAGGTGCTCGCACTCGACTTCCTCGACGACCGGGAACGGCTGGTCGACTCCTACGCCCTGCCCATCGGACCCGTCGCCGCACCGGCCCCGCCCCGCCCCGCGGGCTCCGCGCCCGCCGTCGAGGAGAGCGACACGAGCCTCACACTGACCGGTGCCGGCTTCTCCGTCGCCTTCAGCAGGACGACCGGCCTGATCACCCGGGCGGAGTACGGCGGCACGACCGTGCTCACCGACGGCCCGCACCTGCACGTCCGCGGCGGATATCTGCCGCCCTGGACCTTCGGGTCGATCAGCGTGCGCCAGAAGGACGCGAGCACCACCGTCGTCACGATCTCGGGCAGCCACGGCGCGAGTCCGGTCGTCTTCGACGTCACGGTCGACGGCACCGGACTGCTCACCACGACGTACACCATCGTCAAGGCCCCGCCGGGGCAGCCGGACAGCGGCTACAAGGAACTCGGCGTGCGCTTCGGCGCCCCCGACGGGGCCGACCGCATCGACTGGCGCACCGGTTCCCTCTGGTCGGTGTACCCGGACGACCACATCGGCCGGCCCGTGGGCACCGCGCTCGCGGTGCCGCAGCACGCGGGATCCGCCTACCGGGAACGGCCCGGATGGAGCTGGTCGCAGGACACCCACTCGTACTTCCTCTACGGGAAGGACGACGCCGGCCGGGAGACGAACGACTTCCGCGCCCTGCGCTCCGCCGTCCACACCTTCGCGCTGACCCGCCCGGACGGCACCGGCGTGCGCGTCGAGTCCGACGGGAGCGTCGCGGCCCGGGTCGACCGGACCCCGCCCCGGTGGGTCGACGACGGCGACCCGGGCATCACGTACCAGGGCGCATGGACACATGCGCGGGGTGAGGGGTGGACGCACGATGACTTCGGGGACACCGAGTCCTTCTCGTTCACCGCGGGCGACTGGTGCGAGTTCGGCTTCGACGGCACCGGCGTCGAGTGGCTCGGCGGTCACGGCTCCAACCTCGGCCTGATCGACGTGTTCATCGACGGGCGACTCGACACCACCGTCGACCAGTACGCACCCGCCAAGCAGTACCAGCAGGTCGTCTACCGCAAGACGGGCCTCGCCGAGGGGCGGCACACCATCCGCCTGGTCGTCACCGGAGAGAAGAACCCCTCTTCCTCAGGCATCCTCCCGCTCGTGGACGCGTTCCAGGCCCTGTCGGCCACCACAGGGGCGGCACGGGCCCTGTTCGTCGACACGCACTGGAACTATCCCGACTTCGGCTACGGGGGCGGCGACTACTACCGGCCCACCGTGCGGGTCGTCGACGGGACGACGGGCGCGGTCTCGCTGCGGCTGGGAACGTTCGCGACGACCTGACACGTGGGCCCTCGGGCAACCCCGAGGGCCCACCCCCTCTGTTCCGCACCTCCGCAGTCGTTTCCCGGCGCCCGGTGCCACCTCCAGGCGCCCCCACCCAGAAGGAGTCCACATGACCCGGGCACCCGTGCGCCTCCGGCGCACGCTCGCCGCGTTCCTCGGCCTGTCGTTGGGCGTGCTCAGCGGCGGCCTGGCCGCGCCTACCGTCTCGCAGGCCGCGCCCTCGTCCGCGCCCACCCCCTCGACCTCGATCACGGTCAACGGCACCAAGCCGGGCCTGACCTTCGACGGAGTCGGAGCGATCTCCGGCGGCGGCGGCAACTCCCGTCTCCTGGTCGACTATCCGGAGCCGCAGCGCAGCGAGCTGCTCGACTACCTGTACAAGCCCGGCTACGGCGCCTCCCTGCAGCTGCTGAAGCTGGAGATCGGCGGCGACACCAACTCCACCGACGGTGCCGAACCCAGCCACATGCACACGGCCGGCACCGTCGACTGCAACCAGGGCTACGAGTGGTGGATGGCCGAGCAGGCCAAGGCCCGCAACCCGCGGATCAAACTCGCCGCACTGTCCTGGGGCGCCCCCGGTTGGCTCGGCGGTGGCAACTTCTGGTCCCAGGACACCATCGACTACCTGATGTCCTGGATGGACTGCGCCGACGGCCACGGCCTCACCATCGACTACCTCGGCGGCTGGAACGAACGCGGCTACGACAAGACCTGGTACCGGAACCTCAAGGCCGCTCTGGTCTCCCACGGCTACGGCGCCACCAAGGTCGTCGCCGCGGACAGCGACTGGGGCGTGGCCGACGCCATGGCGCAGGACCAGGCGTTCAAGGACGCCGTCGACATCGTCGGCGTGCACTACCCGTGCGGGTACCTCGACGCCTACGCCACCTGCCCCAGCACCCCCACCGCCCAACGTCTCGGCAAGCCGCTGTGGGCCAGTGAGAACGGCTCCCAGGACGCCGACACCGGCGCGCCCGCCGTGGCGCGGTCGATCAACCGCGGTTACCTCGACGGAAAGATGACCGCCTACTTCAACTGGCCGGTCATCGCCGCCCTCTACCCGAACCTCTTCTTCTCCACCGACGGCATGTCCGTCGCCAACCAGCCCTGGTCGGGCAACTACCACATCGGCAAGACCACCTGGGTGACCGCGCACACCACGCAGTTCACCCGGCCCGGCTGGCGCTACATCGACTCGGCGGGCGGCTACCTGGGCGGCACGCGCACCAACGGCAGCTACGTGACGCTGAAGTCGACGAACAACACCGACTACAGCACCGTCATCGAGACGATGGACGCCACCAGTGCCCAGACCGTCTCGTTCTCCGTCACCGGCGGCCTGTCCACCGGCCAGGTCCACGTCTGGGACACCGACGTCAAGTCGGACGACTCCTCCCGCTGGTTCGTCCACCAGCAGGACGTCACCCCGAGCGGCGGCAAGTACACGCTCACCCTCCAGCCCGGCCACCTCTACACCGTGACCACCACGACCGGCCAGGGCAAGGGCACGGCCGTCTCGCCCGCTCGCAAGGCGCTCGGCCTGCCGTACTCGGACGACTTCGAGACCCGCGCCACCACCACCTCGCCGAAGTACTTCTCCGACATGAACGGCGCCTTCCAGTCGGTGTCCTGCGGCGGAGGCCGTACCGGCACCTGCCTGCGGCAGATGGCCCCGATGTCGCCGATCCGGTGGACCGAGGAGCCGTACAACGCCCCGTACACGATCATGGGCGACGGCACCTGGAGCAACTACACCGTCTCCGCCGACACCATGTTCGAGCAGGCGGGCACCGTCGAACTCCTGGGCCGCGTCAACCAGCAGGGCAGGAACAACAACGGCCTGAACGCCTACCACCTGCGGGTCAGCGACACCGGCGCCTGGTCCATCGACAAGAGCGACACCAAGTGGAACTTCACCACCCTGGCGAGCGGCACCACCGGCGCACTCGGCACCGGCAGCTGGCACACCGTCGCGTTCACGCTTGAGGGCTCGGCCCTCACTGCGGTCGTCGACGGCGTCACCGTCGGCAGCGCCACCGACCTCGGCTACACCAACGGCCAGGCCGGCCTCGGTGTCACCGGCTACGTCACCGAACAGTTCGACGACTTCGCCCTGACCCCGGGCACCCCCACCTCGCACGAGGGCCGGGTCGCCTCCGGTCTGGCCGGCAAGTGCGCCGCCGCCGACGCCTCCGGAGCGAGCGGCACCCCGGTCCGCCTGTGGGACTGCGACGGCAGCGTTGCGCAGACCTGGACCTGGTCCAACGGCACCCTGACCCAGGGCGGCAAGTGCCTGGACGTCACCGGCCAGGGCACCGTCGACGGCACGGCCGTGATCCTCTGGGACTGCACGGGCGGCGCCAACCAGCAGTGGGCGCCGCAGCCCGACGGCAGCCTGAAGGGCGTTCAGTCGGGCCGCTGCCTCGACGTCCCCGGGGGCTCGACCACCAACGGCACCGAGCTGGTGATCTGGGACTGCAACGGCGGGGCCAACCAGCGGTGGACGCTCCCGTAGCGACTGCCGGAAGCGCGCCGTCCGGACTTGAGTCCGGACGGCGCGTCGTCGCGTCGGCGTGTCGGCCTTTGTGGGGAGCGAGCCGGTCAGGAGACCTTCAGGGCTCCGGTGTCATGGGCGATGCGACCGCCTACGACGGTGGCCCCCACGGTCAGCTCTCCGATGCGGTCGGCGGGCACGCCAAGCAGGTCGTCGCTCAGGACTGTGAAGTCGGCGAGCATGCCCCCGGCGAGAGTGCCCTTGACCCGCTCCTCGTACACCGCGTACGCCGAACCGACCGTGTCGCGTACAGCGCCTCCCGGGCCGTCACCGCCTCGTCCGGACCGATGGGCGCGCCCGAGGCCGTACGCCGGTTCACCATGTCGTGGATGCTCAGCAGCGGGTCGGAGGCGACCACGGGCGCGTCCGAGGAGCCGGGCAGCACCACGCCGGCGTCCAGGAACGACCGCATCCGGTAGGCGAGTCTCCCTCGTTCGGGGCCCAGCGCGGCCAGCAGCCCGTCACCCGTCTCCGACAGGAACCGGCCCTGCGGTACGGGGATCAGGCCGAGCTCCGCGATCCGGGCGACCTGCGCGTCGCTCGCCACGCCCGCGTGCTCGATCCGGTGCCGCACGTCGACGCGCGGATGCGACCGGCCCGCTTCCTCGTACGCGTCCAGGACGACGTCCAGGGCCGCGTCGCCGATCGCGTGCGTGGCGACCTGCCAGCCGCAGCGGTGCGCCTCGACGATGTACCGGCGCAGCTGCTCGCGCTCGAAGGCGAGCAGGCCGCCGAGACGATGGCGGCCGCCGGCCGGGACGAGCCCGTGGCGCTCACGGTCGTCGCGTCGCCCACCACGGTCGCGCACCTTCTGGCGCCCTTCATGGCAGGCGGGGGCCGGGGGTCCCGCGCTCCGCGACGCCCTCCAGGAGGAGCCCAGCAGGGTCTTCGACACCTTGTTGCGCAGCGACGCCGACCTGGGCATCTCCACCATCCCGGCCCCGGCCCCGCTGGAGTCGGCCCTCCTGGGGCGCTCGCCGGTCCTCGCCCAGGTGCCCCGCGGCCACCCCTGGAGCGGGCGCACCGAGATCACCCTCGCCGAGCTGGTCACCGAACCGCTGATCCTGATGAGCCGCACCAACATGAGCCGGCTGGTCGTCGACGAGACCGTCGCCCGGGCGGGCCTCACCCTCACGGCTGTCACCGAGACCGGTTCCTCGGCCTTCGCCCAGGCACCCGCCGCCGCCGGCCGCGGCGTCTGCCTGGTCACCGACGAGACCCGCTTCGGCCTCGCCGAACTGACCGTGCGCACGCCCGAGGGTCTGCTGACCGTCCCCTTGTACGCGGGATGGGACCCCGACCACTACGCCCGCTCGGCCATCCGGGACCTCGTCGAGGGGCTGCGCGCCTACTGCGACCACCACGCGCAGCGCTACGCGGGGCCGGACGCGCAGCGGTGACGGGGACGTCGGTTCCCGGTTCCCCTGCGCGCCCTCTGGCGAGACCCCGGCCGACTGGAGGCGGACCCGGGCGCCGAGGCCTTGGCGAACGCCAAGGAGCCGGCCACCGCCCCGCTCCGTGCTCCGCTGCTTTCGGCGGGACACGACGAGGACGGCCGACGCGTCCGCGCGGCCGTGGACGACTTCCCCACCGGACTCGGTGGCGCCGGCATCAGCCTGGAGCGGTGGGTCGTCGACGGGCGGCTGGATGCGGCCTGCCCCATGCCGGCCTCGCCCCGCCGCGCGGGCCTGGCCGTCTCCGCCGTGGCGGCCCGCTCCGGATTCACCGCCCCAGCCACCTTGCCGCCGTTTCCGGGCCGCGTGCGGCGTCACCCCGGGCGAGTGGCGTCGCCGTCGAAGGGGCGTACGCCGCGGAGGCCGCCCCTGACCCGCAGGAGCGGGCGCCCTCGAAATGCCGCCTCAGCTGCTCCAGGTACGGCCCGTACGGTCCGTGCGGGCGGTACGGCCCGTACCTGTCGATCGGCGGAACGGAGCAACGCACCCCCGTTCCTCGTCCGTCAGCAGCTCAGCTTCGCGTCCGCCCAGTCGGCGTGGTCGTAACCGATGCCGTCCCCGCCGTCGGTGACCACCAGGTGCACGGTCCGCGCACCCGTGATGTCGGCCTTGAGCGGCTGTGCGGGAGCGTCGTTCGTGAGGACGCCGGTCGACGCGGCCTTCCGGCCGTCGGCCCAGATCTCGAAGGCGACCGTTCCGTGGGCGCCGGACTCGTCGTCGAGGCCGACCAGGGCGCTCACGGTCGTACAGGCGCTGCCGGTGTAGAACTCGACGTCGCTGTGGGCGTGCGCTCCGAGCCCCTTGGCGAAGACCGTGCCGCCGATGGTGAGCGGGCCGCTGTCACCGGCCTGGTTCTCGCCGTTGGCGGCGTCGCGTTCCACCGGTCCCCAGCCGTTGGCGGCCGCGAGCCAGGGTAGGTCGCTCAGGTACGACGTCCCGGCGGGTGGTGCGACCACCACATGGGTCCGGACGGGCAGTACGGACCGCGCGGTGACGCCCAGCGGCGAGCGGTAGTCCGCGGTCAGCGTGAGGGCGTACGCCCCGGTGGGCGTGCCCGCCGGCGCCGTGAGCCGCCACGTGGTCGCCAGCGAGGCACCCGTCGGAACCGTACCGTCGGTGTGGGGCGTGGCTGCCTCGATCCGCCAGCCGGCCGGACCGGTGAGCGCCACGGAGAGGTCCCGCGCGGGGGTACGGCCGAGGTCGGTGACCGTGGTGGTCAACTCCGTGGTCTTGCCGGCTTCAAGGAGCGGAGCGGCTTCGAGAGCGGTTTCGACCGCCGGCGGGTACGACGCCCACGTGTCGTCGACGGAGAGGCGCAGCATCACCGTGCCGTGGGCGGGAACAGTCGCGGAGACGGTGCCGGCGGTGTTGGTGGTGGTGTGCTGCCACAGGTCGCGCACGGTGTAGGCGTCGGCGTCCGGCAGGCCTGCCGCGCGCGCCGTGGTGCCGATGCGCTGGGCGGACTCCGTCTCGTTGAACAGGGCCACGGCGCGACTGCCGTCCGCGAGTTCCTTGACGACGACCCAGCGGCCCGACGAAGAGGACACGACGGAGCCCTGCTTGCCGAGCGGGTCCTGGTCGACGGCGATGACCTCCCGGTTGGCGAGGATCTCGAAGGCGGCCGGGGTGGCCTTGCGCAGGTCGGACCCTATGAGCAGCGGTGAGGCCATCATCGACCACATCGAGAAGTGGGAGCGGTACTCGGTGTCCGTCATGCCGCCGTTGCCGACCTCCAGCATGTCGGGGTCGTTCCAGCGGCCGGGGCCCGCGTACCGCGAGAGCGGCAGGTTCTGCTTCATGATCGACAGCATGCTGCCCCAGCTGTCGTTGATGTCGTAGGTGGTGCGCCAGAGCTGGCCCACGTCGCCGGCCCACTCCCAGGGCTTGTTCTCGCCCCACTCGCAGATGCTGTAGACGATCGGCCGGCCGGTGGCCCTGAGGGCGTCGCGCATCGTGATGTAGCGCCCCTTGGCGTCCACGCCTTGGTTGTTGCAGTTGTCGTACTTCAGGTAGTCGACGCCCCAGTCGGCGAACTGCCGTGCGTCGCTGTACTCGTGGCCCAGCGCGCCGGGGAAGCCGCTGCCGTCGCAGGTCCTGGTGCCGGCGCTGGTGTAGAGGCCGAACTTCAGCCCCTTGGAATGGACGTAGTCGGCGACGGCCTTGATGCCGTGGGGGAAACGGGCCGGGTCGGGCACCAGCTTGCCGTCGGCGTCGCGCTCGGGCAGTGCCCAGCAGTCGTCGATGTTGACGTACCGGTATCCGGCGTCCTTGAGGCCCCTCTCGACGAATATGTCGGCGATCCCCTTGACCATGGTCTCGTTGAACTCGGCACGGCAGTGGGTGGAGTTCCAGTTGTTGAAGCCCATGGGCGGGGTGAGGGCGAGTCCGTCGCCCGTCACGGAGGTGGCGGGGGCCGGGGTTGGGCCTGGGGCGGCAGTCGTGGCGTCGGCGGTGGCCGGCGCGGCGAGCCCTGCGGCCCCCAGCAGTGTGACGGCGGCCAGTGCCGTCAGGGCCTCTCGGGCCCTGGTGGTGCGGGTGGGTAGACGGCGCATTGTTGCGTTCCTCCGTGCTCCTCGCGTGATGAACGGTCATGCCGACGTCATGGCGCGCTTACGGTAGAGCTTGTGTGACTCTGTTGGAAGAGGGTGGCGGTAGTTAGTCGAGAATGAGCCAAACCCCTGGACGGGTGGCGCAGTTGACTGTGGCAATGGGGTCGAGTGTTTGGTTATGTTGAATTGAGGCGCGGGCTGGGGCACGAGGGGAGCGCCCGGTTGGACCGACGTCGCGAGGTGTCGCGACACGCGACTCAAACCTTCAGGGCGGCGGCACATCGTCCGCCCTCTCCGTCCTCCGCCTGCTGCTCCGTCGATCTGAATCTGAAGACGTGGGAGTTCCGCAGGCGAACCGCCGGACCCGCAGCCGGAGGGCGATATTTCGTCCGGCGCCCGGCACATCAGGGGGAACGCGCAGGCAGGAGCCACGAACCCGGTTCGACCAGACCCCGCAAACCGGGCACAGGGCACCGCCCCGTAGTGAGCGCGCGTCGACGCGCACCCGCTCCGCGCGCACGTTCACGGACAGCACCGCGACGTCCGTGACCGACGGGAACGATTGCTCCTTCAGCAGCTCCTTCAGTCGGCGCGGGCTTCTTCCGCGGTCCGACTGCCGGTCCGACGACCGCCCCCAGAGCTCAGCTTCTGTCGAGCTGCGCAGGCCGGTTCGTTCCTGCCTCGGAATGGCCCGGATTTTGGCCGATCCGCCGAGGCGCGGTCGGGTGCTCCCGTGCGCCCGCGGGTCGAGGGCATCCCGCGTACGGCCGTTCTCGGGACGATGCCCGTGGCCGGAAGGACCGGCCCTTCGCGGTAGGTCCGGGATGCGGGACGCGTCAGTACCGGGGTGCCGGCGCCACCGGTCCGAGGTCGGGCTGGTCACGGAGTTCGACGGTGAGGGGCCGGGCGGGGCCGGCGAGGTCCAGGACCAGGATCTCGTTCGTGCCCGCGTGCCACAGGGGTGCCGGGGCGTAGAGGGTGCGCTGGGGGCCCTGTTCGGTGCGCAGGCGGCCGAGCAGGAAGCCGTTGAGCCAGACCAGGGTGCGGTGGCTGTCGGGGACGGCGAGGAAGGCGTCGGCCGGCTGCGGCAGGTCGACCGTGGCGCGGTGGAAGACGGGGCCGTCGGCGGTTACCGCGGCGGGGGGCGTGGACAGTGCGGCCAGGTCGTCGAGGGGGAGCACGCGGACGTCCCAGCCGAACAGGTGCTGGTGGTCCAGCCGCACGCCCGCGATCAGGCCCTTGCGGTCGGCCAGGTGGGGACCGTAGTTGACCCGTCCGAAGGGCTCGACGAGGATCTCCAGTTCCGCACCGCCCTCGGGGACGTCCAGCACGACGGTCGGGTTCGGGTCGTCGCGTTCGAGCACGCCGGCCAGGCGCCCGTCGAGGAAGACCTGGGCCAGGTCCCGGACGCCGTCGACGGTCAGTGTGGCGGGGCCGCCGGGTCCGGTGACACGGTGGCGGTAATGGACGAGCCCGCGGTGGTGGCCGAGCTTCTCCATCGGTTCGGGTACGGGACGGTGCGAGGGTGTGGACAGCTGGTCCAGGCTGTCGCGCAGGGCCGCGACCGGGGTGGCGGGGACCGTCTGCGGGGCGACCCTCGGAAGCTGGGCGGGCAGTTCCCTGTCCGGCAGCTTCACATGGCGGCCGATGACTTCGCGGAAGGCGTGGAACTTCTCGGTCAGCTCGCCGGCCTCGCCGATCGGCGCGTCGTAGTCGTAGCTGGTGATCGTGGGCATGTAGCCCGGCTCGGACAGGGTCTTGCCGGTGTGGTTGGCCCCCGCCCACCAGCCGAAGTTGGTCCCGCCGTGGCCCATGTAGATGTTGACCGAACCCCCGGCGGAGAGGATCCCGTCGAGCGCCTCGGCTGCGTCGGCGGCGTCCCGGACGTGGTGGGGGTCGCCGAAGTGGTCGAACCAGCCGTTCCAGAACTCCATGCAGACCAGCGGGGTGTCAGGCCGGAACGTGGTGAGGGCGGCGAAGGCCTCGTCGGGGCGCGAACCGAAGTTGGCGGTGGCCAGCACCCCGGGAAGGGTGCCGCCGGCGAGCATGCGTGCCTCGGGACCGTCGGACGTGAACAGCAGGCAGTCGATTCCCCGAGCGAGAAGGCCGGCCTTCAGGTGCTCCAGGTAGGCCGCGTCGTTGCCGTAGCTGCCGTACTCGTTCTCGACCTGTACGGCGACGATCGGGCCGCCGCGTGACGTCTGGAGCTCGGCGAGCACGGGGATCAGCTGGTCGAACCACTGGTCCACGGCGGCCAGGTAGGCGGGATCCGAGGTGCGCAGCCGCATCGATTCGTCCGCGAGCAGCCAGGCCGGGAGTCCCCCGAGGTCCCATTCGGCGCAGATGTACGGACCGGGGCGGGCGATCACGTCGAGGCCGAGCGCGTCGGCCTCGCGGATGAACCCGGCGACGTCGTGCCAGCCGCCGAAGCGGGCCGGGCCGGGGGTGGGCTGGTGGAAGTTCCAGGCGATGTAGAGCTCGACGGTGTTGCAGCCCATGGCCTGCAGACGCTGGAGCCGGTCGCGCCAGAGCCCGGGGTGGATGCGGAAGTAGTGCACGGCGGCGGAGACCACGCGGTGCTCGTGGCCGCCGCGCAGGAAGCGGTGGCCGTCGACGGTCAGGGGAGGGCGGGTGTTCATGAGGGGTGCTTTCGGTCGTGGTCATGGGCGTGGGGTGCCGGGCACAGCCAGACGGGTGGCAGTGCCCGGCACCCTGTCGGTCACACGTGTGTCAGCGGGTGCCGGCGTCCGTCACGGGTGGCTCCACTGCTGGCTGGCGCCTCCGTCGCAGCGCCGGATCTCCAGCAGGGTGCCGTTGGTCGTGGCGCCGGCGACGGCCCCCAGGCAGCTGCCGGACTCGGCACCCTTGTACGTCTTGGCGGCGGTGTCGTAGGTCCACTGCTGGTTGGCGCCGCCGTTGCAGTTCCACAGTTCGACGCCGGTGCCGTCGGCGGTGCCGTGCCCGATGACGTCCAGGCACTTGCCGAGCGAGCGGATCGTGCCGTCCGCCGCGAAGGCCCAGGTCTGGTTGGCGCCGCCATTGCAGTCCCAGAGCGCGACGCGCGTGCCGTCGGTGGCGTCGCTGTTCGGCACGTCGACGCAGCGGTCGGAGCCCACGCCGGCGATCGGGCCGGAGACGGCGGGTCGGCAGGTCGGCAGGCCGGTGGCCGCGGTGCCGAGGTCGTCGACGACCAGGTTGTCCAGGGTCGCGGCGCCGTTGCTGTCGGTGGCGCTGGTGAGGGACAGGTAGACGTCCCCGCAGTCGCCGACGGTGAAGGAGGTGTCGATGCGGTTGTGCGGGGCCGACCGTACGGGCGGCAGGCTGTCCGTCCAGGGGCCGGTCCACCAGGACGGCACGGGTCCGGGCGCCGGCGCGCCGGTCAGCTTCTCGGTCGTGGTCTGCTCCAGCAGCGTGTCGGTGATCGGGGCGGCGGCGTTCTCGCCGTCGACCTGGAAGCGGTACTGCCCGGCGATGTCGCTCTGGTAGTCCGCCTGCACGCGGTAGGAGTGACCGGGGAGGAAGCGGATCGATCCGGGCCAGGTGCGGAACTGCGGTCCGGCGCCGTTGTTGATGGTTTCGAGCGAGTACGTGCCGCTGATGGTGTCGCGGGTGTAGCCGTCGTGGGCCTCGGAGAGGATCTCGCTCGGCTCGCCGGGCTTGCCGATCAGGAAGGGGCCGAACCCTCCGCCGGTGTTGTGCTCGAAGTCCTCGGTGTAGGTGTGCCCGTCCGCCCGGTGGGTGGCGCCGGGGTCGGCCATGGCGCGTACGTCGGACCAGAGCACGGTGTCACCGCTGTCGGAGCCGGCGTCGGCCATCAGGTGCAGGGTGGCCGTGGTCGCTCCGGCGGGCTGGGTGAACAGCACCTCCAGGCGCTGGAACCGTTGGCCGCTGAACCGGTTGTTCGCGTCGGTCTGGACCGGGGTCGGCCTGTCGATCCAGTTCTCGACCGGGTCGGCGCCGTTTCCGTCGACCCGGAGCGTCGCCTTGCGGGAGCCGGTCACCGAGACGTACGCGGAGGCGGAGTACGTCTGACCCGGTGTCAGGCCGGTCAGCTTCTGGGTGACCTCGCCGTCGTGCGAGCCGGTGATCCGCAGGCTCTGGAAGCCGTTGGAGTCGGTCACGACGGACACGCCGGACGCGTCCCCGGACGTGGAGGCGGACGTCCAGCCGCTGAGGTCGCGGGTGAAGAACTCCCCGTTCTTGACGACCGTGCCGGTGCCGAAGCCCACCGAGGTGGCGGTGTCGGCGCGCCGCACCGGGGCGCCGGTGTTGCTGCCGTCGGCGTACGTGCCGGCCGTCGGTACGGAGACCGGGGTGCCGGGGTAGATCACGTACGGCGTGTTCGGGTCCAGGTCGAGGGTGACCCGGCCGCCGCTGACCGTGATCTGCGCACCCGCGTCCTTGCCGGTGTCGGAGAGCTTGTACAGGGTGACCGAGCTCTGACCGGACCAGGCCTTGGGCAGCGTCCAGGTCCGTGACTCGGCCGTGTCGTTCCAGGCGTAGATCTTCTGCTGGCCCTGCGGGGACCAGGGGAGGAAGAACTTGTCGCCGTCGCGCTCCAGGGCTCCGTCGCGCCAGATCTGCGGCGAGGCGCCGTTCATCCGGGTGGAGACACCGTCGGTGAACGTGATGGCGCCGTCCTTCCAGTCGGTGATCCGGAAGTGCTGCAGGTACTTGGTCGGCAGGTTGTTGGTGAAGACCTGGGCGATCTCCTTGTTCACCGAGTGCTGGCTGTGCCAGCCCATGAACGAGGCCTTGTTCTGCACGCCGGCCAGCATCGGCTCGCTGTTGTTGATCCAGGCGTCCATGTCGTGGTTGTAGACGAAGCGCAGGATCCGGCTGTTGATGCCCACGTCGTCGTACTCGGCCGAGTCGTGGTACCAGGACACGTACGGGAACATGTACGTCGGGAACTCGGTGTAGATCGGCAGTCCGTGCCGCGCGACGACGTTCGCCTCCTTCCAGGCGTTCCAGTTGACGCTGTCCTGCTGGAAGAACGCGTCGCTGTAGACGAAGCCCAGGTTGGGGACCTCGTGCACCAGGGCGGCGATCCGCTCGGCGTAGTCGCCGCTCGCGAGGTCCTTCCCGGTGTCGAGGCCGAAGGCGGTGTCTCCCCAGATGTACGGGGGCGCGGGGTTGGTCGGGTCGTACGTCTTGTCCCAGCGGAAGGCCTTGCTGCGCGGCGCCTGGCCGACATTGCTGATGTGGACGCCGACGATGGCGTTGTAGGCCGCGGCGCCGTCGACGACGGTGTTGATGTCGGCGAGACCGCCGGCGGCGGTGTTGTAGTGACCTGCGTAGTCGGGGTGGCCGGCGTCGTGGCCCTCGTCCTGATAGCCCTTCAGCTCGATGGACTGGCCGAGACCGTCGGTGTGGAGCGCCATCTTCTTGATGTCGTCGAGGGTCTTGACGAAGGGGTTCTGCGCCTGGGAGACGAAGTTCATCGCGATCTGGGAGACCACGTTGTTCTTCGTCTGGGCCGCCTGCTCCGGCTCGGTCATGATCTGCCGGTAGGCGACGGCCGCGTCCTGCCAGTCGATGCCGGGGGTGCCATTGGCGTCCCCGGTCAGGACGACCTTCGCCTCCGGCAGGGCGACGACCTTGCCGTCCGGACCACGGTAGGTCCACAGGTCCGAGCCGATGGCCGTCGTGTTGACGCCGGCGGAGCCGGTGGTGCGCACCAACAGGTTGCCGCCGCGGTTCGGGTCCACCGGGTCGCCGAAGGAGGTCAGAGAATTGCTCGTGATGCCGGCCGCGATCGTCGAGTCCGCGACCAGGGCGATGGCCTTGTGCAGCGGTGCGGGGTCCGTCGGCAGCGAGGACACGGCGGCGATGGTGTCCATGTCAGGGCCGGGTGCGTAGTAGGTCTTGTACACCGACGCGTCGGCCACCTGCGCGCCGGGCCGGTCGCCTCGGATCGACAGCAGGTTCAGCCCCGGTATCGCGAGGGTGGAGACCTTCGTCGCGCCGGTCTCGGTGACGCCCGTGACCTTCCAGGACAGGACGGATCCCGACACCGACACCCGGACGTTCAGCGTGACGTCGATCGAGGGGAAACCGAGCACGTAGTCGACGTGATCGGGGGTGATCGTGGACGTCACGGTGGGTGTGAAGGCGGTGCCGTTGACGCTGACCTGGGGCGTAGCACCGGTGTTGCCGGGCAGGGTGCCCTTGCCCAGCCGATACTGGAGCACCTGGGGGAACGCGGTGTCGACCGTGGCCGTCAGCTGTCCGGAACGGATGGCCGCGGTGGCGGCCGTCGCCATCGGCCCGGCTGCGGCGGGGACGGTACCGCCGAGGGTGAGCAGAGAGGCACTGAGAAGTACGGCGCACGTGGCCCGGGCGCGTGGGCGATCCATGGCTTGCCCTTCTACGGAACGGGGCTTCGGGTGGGTGGGGGCTGCTACTTGACGGCGCCCGCGGTGAGACCGCTGCGCCAGAAGCGCTGCAACGAGACGAAGGCGATGAGCAGCGGGACCAGGGAGACGAACGCCCCGGTGATCGGAAGCATCGGCGGCACACCGTTCGCGAACTCCGACCGCCACTGGACCAGGCCGACGGTGACCGGCAGCTTCGAGGCCTCGTTGAGCATGAGCGCGGGCAGCAGGTAGTTGTTCCAGACGCTCACGAACTGGAACAGGAAGACCGTCACCAGCGCCGGCGTCATCACCGGCAGCGCGATGCGGAAGAAGGCCCGCTGCTCACCGGCACCGTCCATGCGCGCGGCCTCCAGCAGTTCGTCGGGGACGGACGCCGACGCGTAGATGCGGGAGAGGTAGACCCCGAAGGGGCTGACGAAGCTGGGGAGCAGGACCGCCCAGTACGTGTCGGTGAGCTGCAGCTTGGCCAGCATGAGAAACAGCGGCAGGGCGAACATCGGTGCCGGGATCAGCACGGAGGCCAGGATCACGTTGAAGATCGCTTCGCGACCGCGGAACCGGTACTTGGCCAGGGCGAAGCCGGCCATGACCGAGAGGAGCGTACTGACGGCCGCGCCGAGCAGGCTGTAGAGCGCGCTGTTGGCCAGCCAGGAGGAGAAGGCCCCGTCCTGGAAGGAGAAGACGCGGCTGAGGTTGCCGCCCAGGTCGAAGTGGGAGAACCAGAGCGGGCTGCCCCGGTAGAGGTACCCCTCGCCCTTGGTCGCCGAGACGAACAGCCACCAGAGCGGGACCAGGGTGTAGAGGGTCATCAGGCCCAGCAGGGCGTTGACGACCAGGCGGGCGGGGAGGGGGCTGCGGGTGGCCATCGGGCCGCGGCTGGTGGTCATGCGTCGGCCATCCTTCGCTGGGCGAACTTCAGGACCCCGAAGGAGAGGACCAGCGTCACGAGCGCCAGCAGAACCGATTCGGCGGCAGCCAGGTTCGGGTTCGCCTGCGAGGCGTTGAGGGTGGTGTTCATGATCGGGCTGAACTTGCTGGAGGCGCCGGGGATCCGGGCGGCGGCGAGCACGGCCGGCTCGGTGTAGAGCTGGGCGGTGCCGATGACGGAGAACACCGTGGTGAGGACCAGGGCGGCCCGTACCAGGGGGATCTTGACGTACCAGGCCAGGCGCCAGCCGGTGCAGTTGTCGAGCGTGGCGGCCTCGATCACCTCACCGGGAACGGCCTGGAGCGCCGAGTAGATGATCAGCATGTTGTAGCCGGTCCACCCCCAGGTGATCATGTTGCCGATCGACACCGGGATCCAGCCGGCCGACAGGAAGTCGGTGTGGATGCCGAGGGCGGACAGCGGACCGGTGAACGGCGAGATGTCCTTCACGAGGAGGAACGACCACATCACGGCGGCGATCGCGCCCGGGAGGGCGTACGGCAGGAAGAACGTCAGCCGGAACGTCTTCTTGAACCGGGCGGAACGCGAGTCGAGCAGCAGCGCGAGCGCGAGGGCCAGCCCGAGCATCACCGGCACCTGGACGACACCGAGCAGCGCGACCCTGCCGAGCGAAGCGGTGAAGTCGGCGTCGTGGAGGGCGTCGAGGAAGTTGTCGAAGCCGGCGAACCGTGTGGTCTGCGCGCCGCCGAACAGACCCTCACGGCGCACCGTGAAGAAGCTCTGGTAGATCGCGTATCCGATCGGCGCGAGCATCATGGCGGCGAACAGGAGGCCGAACGGCGCCAGGAACCCCGCGGCGTTCAGCGCGGTCCGGTGGCGGCGGCCCGGCGCGGCCGACGCGCGCGGCGGCGCCGGTGTCAGAGGTGGTGCCGGTACGGGAGGTGGTGCGGTCTGGGAGCTCATGGTGTTCGTTCCTCGACGCGGTTGCGGTGCGGACGGGGGACCGGCTCCGCGGCGCCGCGCCCCGGGCGGCGCCGCGGAGTCTCCCTCGGGCGATCTGCGCTTTTCTGGGGGTCAGTTGCCGCTCACGGAGAGGCCCAGGCTCTTGATCTTGTCGATCGTCTTCTGCTGGACGACGGTGGTGGCCTGGGCGTAGCCGCCCTTGCCGATCGCGTCCGTGTAGTCGGCCTCGATCTGGCCGAACGTCGGCCCGGCCACCCAGGTGGAAGGGGTGTTCGCCGCGGACTGCTTGAAGACGTCGTAGATCTTCTGCCCACCGAAGTAGGGGTCGCCCTGGGAGAGCAGCGGGTGGTCGAGACCGGCCTTCGAGGCGGGGTACAGGCCGCCGACGGTGATGCCGGTCCCGATCGCCTCCTTGTCCCCCGAGAGGAACGCGGCGAACTGTTCGGCCTGCTCGGGCGTCTTGCAGCCGGTCAGTACGGAGGTGGCGGAACCGCCCGAGTTCGCACTGGCCTTGTCGCCCGAGGCCCAGGTCGGCATCGGGGCCACGGCCCACTTGCCGGCGAGGTCCTTGAGGTCCCCCTTGATGCCCGCGGCGGCCCAGGAGGCGTTCACGAAGGTCATGACCTTGCCGGCCTCCGATGCCTTGTTGAAGGTCGGGTCCCAGGCGTTGCCGTTGTTCATCACCAGCTTCCGGTCCTTCAGACCCTGCCAGTACGTGGCGACCTGCTGGGTGCCCGGATTGTCGATGGCGACCTTCCAGGAACCGCCCGACGTGCCGAACCAGGACTTGCCGGTCTGCCAGGTCAGGGCGGACATGTCGTAGGCGTCCTGGGGCGCGGTGCCGAAGGCGACGCTCGGGTCGGCCTTGTGGACGGCGGCTGCGTCGGCGGCGTACTCCTCCCAGGTCGTGGGAGGCTTCGCGATGCCGAACTTCTTGAACAGGTCGGTGCGGTAGTACAGCGCCATCGGCCCGGTGTCCACGGGGATGCCGTACACCTTGCCACCGGCCGAGGAAGCGGCGACGGCCCAGTCCAGGTACGTGCCGGTGTCCCCGGAGGCGTACGGGGTGATGTCCATCAGCGCGTTCTTGACCAGCATCGACGGGATGTCGCTGTAGGCGACCTGGGCCAGACAAGGGGCCTTGCCGGCGGTGATCGCGTTGGTCATCTGGTCGTAGCCGCCCTTGGCACCGGACGGGATCTGCTTGAACGTCACCTTGATGTCGGGGTGGGCGGCGTTCCACTGGGCGGTGATCTTGTCGTAGCCGGGGGCCCAGCCCCAGAACTCCATGGACACCGGCCCCTTGGGGGACGAGTCGCCGGGGGAGTCGGAGCCGGAACAGCCGGTCCCCATCAGGGCCAGAGAAAGGGCTGCTGCGGCGGCTGCGGATCTGTGCGTGAACGTGCGCATGGCTTTCCTCGTGAACGACGTGATGAGAAGAGCGGGAGGGGTGGACCGGACGGGCTTCCGATTGGCCCATTCAAGTCCCGTGGAATCTGCGATCTCGTGGAATCCGTGAAGGATTATTCAGCCCTTTATGGAGGGCTGGTCAATACCCTTTCCAAGGGTTTTCCTGTGCCCTTTCCTGTGCCTGATCCAGGGCATGCTGCGCAGGCCGTCGCTCTCGAATTGATTCTTCGTCGAGAGGCGGCACGGTCGGGTGGGCCGGGTAAGGAATTCAGTCGCGAATGGCTAAGGTGACCGACGGCTGGCGTCGAGTGTTCTTTCCCTTGCGTGCGGCGGTACCCGGTGCGGGAGCCGCACGGGGGAGGCAAGGAGTGGGGCGGCCTCTCAGGACAGTCGGGCGCGGACGCTCTCCCTGATCACCAGGCAGGCAGCACCCCGCGCCCACAACGTCTCGCTGGCCTCGTCGACCTTGATCACGCAGTCGCGGGCGGCCGTGGAGACGGCATGTCGTTCCAAGGCCGCGGTCATCGCCGGTCCGAAGTGCTCGTACGCCACGACGCCCTCTCCCGCGATCACGATCAGACCGGGGTTGAGCAGATTGCACAGGCAGGCCAGGCCGCGCCCGAGGGCGTCGCCGGCGACGGAGAACGCGTGGAGCGCGGCCCGTCGGTCGATCTCCGTGCCCGACCGCGCGAACTCCGCCACCGCGTCGTAGTCGGCATCCGGCCGGCCGCCGGCCTCCTGGAACAGGCGAAGCACCGCGTCGGAGGATGCCAGGGCCTCCACGCAACCCCGGTTGCCGCAGGCGCAGTCGGGGCCGTTCGGCTCGATCGGCAGATGCCCGAACTCGACGGCCAGTCCGCCGGCCCCGGAGTGGAGGACTCCATGGAGCATCAGTCCACCGCCGACGCCCCGCCCGACGGAGATCACGGCGAAGGAGTCGACCTCCCTCCCCTCTCCGAACCAGCGCTCGGCGATCACCAGGGCGTTGACGTCGTTGTTCACCACCACCGGAAGTCCGGTCGCCTCGCTCAGCGGAGACGCGACGGCGACGTCCGTCCAGCCCAGGCGAACCGCCGAACGGCACACGCCGGCGGCCGCGTCGACGTGGCCGCCCACGCCGACCCCGATGCCCAGGACCTTCGCGTCACCGGTCCGCGCCTCGGCGATGAGCCGGGCCGTCAGGTCCGCGGCCACCGAGAGCACATGGGCCGGCTCCAGGGACGTGAGTGAACGCTCCATGCGGAGCAGCGGGCGGGCGCCGAGGTCGGTGAGCACGGCCGCGACGTGGGTGCGCGCGATCTGGATCCCGACGACCAGGTGCTGTTCGGTGTTGACCCGAAGCAGGCGCTGGGGGCGACCGAGCCCGGTCGCGCTCTGCTGTCCGGTCTCGCTCAGATAGCCGCCCTCGATCAGCGGCGTGAGCAGCCGGGTCACGGTGGACGGGGACAGTCCGAGCCGTTGTGCGATCACCGTGCGTGAGACCGGGCCCGAGGTGAGTACCTGGGCGAAGATCTCGGCTCCTGTCTGATCCGGGACCAGAGCCGTCGGCGTGGTCACGTCACATCCCTCCCTGGCATCCCCATGACATCTCAGTGTTGCCGCGAGTCTGGCGTAGATACTTTCTTGCGTCAAGAAAAGAAGTGAAGGGAATCGCGGGCCCCACCGGTGCGGCGTCCCTGGTGGCGTCTCGGCGCGGGGGGCGGGGACGGACGGCAGCGCCCGAGCGGTGCGGTAGGACGGGGCACGGTCATCAGGGCGGCGTGACAAGTCCCCGCCGACGAGACCGAAGGGCACGCACGCCGGGTCCCGGCCACGCACCCCGGGGACACCCCCGGTTCGTCGAGTCCGGCTTCATCGAGTCGGGAAGCTTCGCCTCGAACGGCTCGTCGAGCCTCATCGTCGGCAGGACGTGGTCCTGGTCGGCGGCACCGGCCGGGCAGCGCGGCGGCAGCGGCCGGTGTCACGACCGTCGCCGCAAGGCGCCTGTGGCTGCTTGCTCTTGGGCGGTTCCCGTGGCCCCTCGGCTCTCTCCAGTGCCTCGGAAGGGACTCGTCCGTCGCCCCTGGGAGGCGGGAGGGCCGCCGGCGGTGCCGGGCCGCGGCCAGGGGGCTGCGGACATCACCTGCCGAAGAAGACGCCGACGCCGCCCGAACCCGGCTTGGCGAGAACCTGACAGGTTTCCGCGCGTCACCGGAAGGGCGAGACGGGCTGGAAGTCGGTTGGACAGCCCTGCCGGCCGTCCACAGCGCTCGCGCCACAGCGTGTGCCCGACGCGGTCGCTCAGTCGTCGATGGATCCCAGCGAGTTGTCGTCCAGGCCGGCTGCCAGCCACTGCTCGACGGCGCTGATGTGGGTGGTCGCGGTGGAGACGGCGAGCAGCGTGTCCCGTGCCTCCAGTGCGCGGAGGATCTCCTCGTGGTCCCTGTGGGCGTTCTCCAGGGCGTGGCTGGTCCGGCTGCCGCGCATGATGCGCACGCGCTGGGTACGGGTGGAGAGCACGGACAGCAGCATGGACAGCACCGGGTTGCCGACGGCTTCGACGATCCTGAGGTGGAAGGCGATGTCGTGGGCGACGAACTCCTCGACGGTGGCCGCGGAGCGGCACTGGTCGAGGAGGTGCCGCAGTTCCGTCAGATCGTCCGGTTGCAGCAGGGCGGCGGCGAGTCCGGTGGCCTGCGGTTCGAGAAGCCTGCGGACCTGGAGCAGCTGCAGGGCGGTCTGCCCCTGGGAGACGTCGGCCGCGAAGGAGAGGCTCTCCAGGAGCAGGTGCGGCTCCAGGCTGGAGACGTACGTGCCGTCGCCCTGCCGGGTGATCAGGATCCGCATGGCGGTCAGAGCCCGGACGGCCTCGCGCAGCGAGCTGCGGGACAGGCCGAGCTGTTCGGCGAGGACCTCTTCCTTCGGAAGGCGGGAACCGGGTGCGAGTTCTCCGGTGACGATCATCGCCTTGATCTTGTCGATGGCCTCGTCGGTCAGTGCCACGAGCGTGTCTCCAAGCCGGGTGTGTACGGGGTGGCGGCTCCGCCCGCTGCGGGGCCGGGCGGAGCCGTTCGTGGGGTGAGGCTATTCCTGCTTCTCGCCGGAGGCGAAGCGGGAGATGACCAGGGCGACGATGATGATGAGGCCGTTGAGGAACTGGTTCCACAAGGGCGGTACCCCCGCCAGCGTCATGACGTTGACGACGAGCTGGAGGGTCAGTACACCCGTCAGGGCACCGAAGACCGACCCCTTGCCGCCGTTGAGGCTCACGCCGCCGATGACGGTCGCCGCGAACACCTGGAAGATCCAGCCGCTGCCCTGGGTCGCGGAGATGGAGCCGTAGTGGCCGCTGTAGAGGATGCCGGCGAACGCGGCGAGCACACCGCCGACGACGAGGGCGATCCACACGATCCGTTCGACGCGGATGCCGGCGGTGCGGGCCGCCTCGGGGTTGCCGCCGATGGCGTAGAGGGCCCGGCCGTGCCGAAGCCAGGCCAGCGCGCTGCCACCGATGGCGAAGAGCGCCGCGCAGACCCAGATCGCGGCGGGTACGCCGAGCCAGGACGCCTTGCCCAGATAGGTGAACGACGGCGGCAGGTCGATGATGGACTGGCCCTCGGACAGCGCGACCTGGAGGCCGCGCAGCATGGTGAGGGCCCCCAGCGTCACGATGAAGCCGTTGAGGCGCAGCTTGAGGATCAGGAATCCGTTGACGGCGCCGATCAGCGCGCCGACGAGCAGGCACAGGGGTACGGCCGTCCACTCGGGAAGGAGCCCGAGACCGCTGAACCGGCCTCCGCTGGTGGGCAGGACCAGCCAGACGGCGACGAGGGGAGCGACACCGATGGTCGACTCCAGGGAGAGGTCCATCCGCCCGCAGATCAGGATGAACGTCGTGGCGAGGACGAGCAGGCTCAGCTCGGTGGACTGCTGGGCGACGCCGATGAGGTTGTCGGCGGTGAGGAAGGCCGGCGAGACGATGAATCCGATCAGGCCGAGCACCAGGATGGCGGGGACGAGGGACAGCTCGCGGAAGCGGCCGAGGTCGACGCGGCGACGCACGGGGTCCGCTGCGGCCGGCTCCGTCGCGCTCGTCGCGGGCTCGGTGAGATCTGTGGTGGCGGACATGACTACCTTCCGTGCTTGTCGGTGCCGGACGCAGGGGATGCGGTGCCGGGGGCGGCGACGCCCTCGATCGCGGCGACGACGTCCTCGTCCTTCCAACCGCGCGGGAACTCGGCGACCACCCGTCCGTGGAACATGACGACGACCCGGTCGCACACCTTGAGGTCGTCGAGCTCGTCGGAGACGATCAGCGCGGCCTTGCCGCTGTCGGCGACCTGTCGGATCCTGCCGAGCAGGAACTCCTTGGACTTGACGTCGACACCGTTCGTGGGCCGGATGGCCACCAGGACGTGGGGGTCGGTGGCGAGGGCGCGCGCGACCACGACCTTCTGCTGGTTGCCACCGGAGAGGGCGGAGACGGGGGTGGCGGCGCCCGGGGTCTTGATGTCGAGATCCCGGATCATGCGCTGGGCGAAGACCTTCGTCCGGGAGGGCAGCACCGTGCCGAACGGGCCGAGCTGATCGGTGACGGTGAGCGTCGCGTTCTCCGCCACGCTGCGGTCGTTCACCAACCCCTGGAGATGGCGGTCCTCGGGGACCAGACCGACCCCGGCGGCGAGGGCGGACGGCACGCTGCCGGTGCGTACGGTCCTGCCGCCGGCCGAGATCCTGCCGCCCCTGGCGCGATGCAGACCGGCGACGGCCTCGCCCACCTGCACGTTGCCGCTGGCCGCTGAACCGGCGAGCCCCACCACCTCGCCCGAGCGGACCGAGAGCGACAGCTCCTCGCAGGCACCGGGCAGCGTCAGCGCGTCGATCGTCAGCAGTTCCGCCGAGTCGGCCGTCACCGCCGGAGCCCTGCCCTCGGCCACGGGCGTGACGGAGGCGGACTCGCCGGTCATGGCCTCGACCAGCGCTTGGTGGCCGAGCTCGGCCACCGGCGCGGTGAGGACGTGCGCCGCGTCGCGGTAGACCGTGACGGTGCTGCAGAGGTCGTACACCTCTTGCAGGTGGTGGGAGATGAAGAGGAAGGCGACGCCCTGCTCCTGGAGGTCGCGGAGCTTGTCGAAGAGGCGGCCGATGCCACGGGCGTCGAGCTTGGCGGTCGGTTCGTCGAGGATGATGAAGCGGGCGCCGAAGGACAGTGCCCGGGCGATCTCGACGAACTGCCGCTGCTCGACGGTGAGGTCCTTCGCCCGTGCGGCGGGGTCGACTTCCACCCCGTACTCGCCGAGCAACTCCTCCGCGCGGACCCGGAGCTGCTTCCATCGGATGCGCCGCAGCGGTCCGGCGCTCTGCCGGTTGAGGAAGAGGTTCTCGGCGACCGTGAGGTCGCCGATGACCGTGGAGTGCTGGTAGACGCAGGCGACGCGGGACCGCCAGGCGTCGATGTCGCCGAGGGCGGGTGCCGGTGCGCCCGAGAAGCGCAGGGATCCGGTGTCGGGTCGCTGGAGTCCGGTGAGGACGGACACGAGCGTCGACTTGCCGGCGCCGTTGCGTCCGACCAGGGCGTGCGACTCGCCCGCCGCGACGCTGATGCGGGCGTCGCGCAGGGCGACGGTCGCGCCGAACCGTTTGGTGATGCCGGTGGCCTCGGCCACCGGGGCCGGATGCCCGGGGCCCGTCGCCGGGGCGGTCGCGGTGTCCGCCATGGTGGATACCGTCCTTCGTGTGCGGATGCCGGGGTGCTGGGGAACGCGGGGAGCGGTGCGGGGAGAGGGCGATGTCACCCTCTCCACCGCGGGTGTCGGCGGTCAGCCGACGTTGTTGCCCCACAGGGCCTTGTCCTCGACGTTCTCCTTGGTCACCAGCGGAGCGGGCAGCTGGTCCTCCAGGCCGTTCGGGATCTTGACGATGGTGGAGCCGTGGTCCGTCGCACCCGGCTGGAAGGTCTTGCCCTCGGTCGCTGCCTTGGCGTAGTACAGCGCGTACTTGGCGTAGAGGTCGGCGGGCTGGGAGACGGTGGCGTCGATCTGCCCCTTGCGGATCGCGTCGAACTCCTGCGGGATGCCGTCGTTGGAGATGATCGAGATGTGGCCCTTCGCGCCGGCCGGCTTCAGCAGCCCCTTCTGCTCCAGGAGTGCCAGCGTCGGCTGCAGGAAGACGCCGCCGGCCTGCATGTAGATGCCGTTCAGATCCGGGTTCTGGGCGAGCAGCGACTGGAGCTTCGCGGAGGCCACGTCGCCCTTCCAGTCGGTGGGCAGCTCGAAGACCTTGATCTTCGGGAACTTCGTCTTCATGCACGCGGCGAACGCCTCGGAGCGGTCGCGCCCGTTGATGGAGTCCAGGGCGCCCTGCAGTTCGGCGACCTTGCCCTCGCCGTTCAGCTGCTTGCCGAGGAACTCGCAGGCCTTGGTGCCGTACGCCCGGTTGTCGGCCCGGACCACCATGTAGACGTCGCCCTTGTCCGGCCGGGTGTCGACGCTGACCACCGGGATCTTCGCCGCCGACAGGGTGTCGAGGGTCGAGGCCACGGCTCCGGTGTCCTGGGGCGCCATGACGACGGCCTTGGCCCCGGTGTTCTGGAACACCTGCACGTTGGCGACCAGCTTGGTGACGTCGTTCTGCGAGTTGCTCAGGGGCAGCGTGTGGACACCTCCGGACGCGATGTCCTTGTTCAGGTACTGCGCGTAGGAGTTCCAGAAGTCGGAGTCGGAGCGCGGCAGGTCGATGCCGATGGCGGGCTTGCCGCTGCCGGAGGCGGCCGAGTCCGCGCCCTCGCGGTTGCACGCGGTGGCGAGGGACAGCGCCGCGAGGACGGCGACGGCTGCCGTGGCGGTGGAACGGGTGCGAGCGAGCTTCATGACCGTGTTCTCTCCTGAGCCGGGGCGGGGGAGCCGCAGAGCGAGGGTGGGAGGTGGCGGATTCGCCTGCCGGGGAGGGCGAGCCCGCCGTCCGGGCGGAGGGCGGCCCGGCGCGTGGCGTGCGGGACCGTGCCCGGGGAAAGGCACGTGAGGTCCAGCCGGTGGCCGAGGCTTCGGAGGCGAGTGGATGCGGAGGCACCTCGCATTCCTCCGATGTATCCCGGACGTCGAGGACGTTACGACGGTGTTGCCGACGTTGACAAGGGTCCGCTCACAACGATTTACCGGACGTCAGGCCTGGAGTTCCGAGATACATCGGATGTATCCGTTGCGGGTCCCGCCTCCTTGTGTCTACAGTCGCGCTGCCGCCATACCTCCGATGACCGTGTCCGAAGCCTGAGGACGCGGGCCGTCGAAGACACCTGCGGTCGACCTCCTCGACGAACCAGCCATGGCAAGGGAGTTGTCCTGTGAAACTGCTACGTGTCGGTGCCCCCGGTGAGGAGCGGCCCGCCGTCCGCACCGACGACGGCCGGCTGCTCGACCTCTCCTCCGTGGCCTCCGACATCGACGGCGCCTTCCTCGCCTCGGGCGGTCTCGACCGGGCTCGTACGGCGCTGGCGGAGGGATCGCTGCCCGAGCTGGACCCGGAAGGACTACGCATCGGGGCACCCGTCGCCCGCCCCGGCAAGGTCGTCTGCGTCGGCCTGAACTACCGGGACCACGCCGCCGAGACCGGCGCGCCGCTCCCCTCGCGACCGGTCGTGTTCATGAAGGACCCCGGCACGGTCGTGGGCCCGTACGACGAGGTGCTGATCCCCCGCCGCTCGGTGAAGACGGACTGGGAGGTCGAACTCGCCGTCGTCATCGGCCGCCGGGCGCGCTACCTCGACGGGCCGGCCGCCGCGCGAGCCGTGATCGCGGGATACGCGGTCAGCCACGACGTGTCGGAGCGCGAGTTCCAACTGGAGTACTCGCCCCAGTGGGACCTGGGCAAGTCCTGCGAGACCTTCAACCCCCTCGGCCCCTGGCTCGTCACCGCAGACGAGGTCGGAGACCCCCAGAACCTCGGACTCCACCTCAGCGTCAACGGTGTGAAGCGGCAGGACGGCCACACCGGCGACATGATCTTCCCGGTCGACCACATCGTGTCGTACCTCAGCCAGTACATGGTCCTGGAGCCGGGCGACGTCATCAACACGGGCACGCCCGCCGGCGTGGCCCTCGGCCTGCCCGGCACCCCCTTCCTGACTCCCGGCGACACCGTCGAGCTGTCCGTCGACGGGCTCGGCAGCCAGCGCCAGACCTTCGGCCAAGCGTGAAAGGCACCCCCTTGACTGCAACTCCCGCCCGGATCACCGCGGTCGACACCTTCGACATCCGCTTCCCGACCTCACGGGAGCTGGACGGCTCGGACGCGATGAACCCGGACCCCGACTACTCCGCCGCCTACCTGATCCTGCGCACCGACGCGGCCGACGGGCTCGAAGGACACGGCTTCACCTTCACCATCGGACGCGGCAACGACGTCCAGGTCGCCGCCGTCGACGCGCTGCGGCACCACGTGGTGGGACGCCCCGTGGCGGAACTGTGCGCCGACCCGGGCTCCCTCAGCCGTGACCTGATCGGAGACAGCCAGCTGCGCTGGCTCGGCCCCGAGAAGGGCGTGATGCACATGGCGATCGGCGCCGTCGTCAACGCCGTGTGGGACCTCGCCGCCAAGCGCGAGGGCAAGCCGCTGTGGCAGCTGCTCGCCCACGCCGAGCCGGAGTGGCTGGTCTCCCAGGTCGACTTCCGCTACATCGCCGACGCCCTCACACCCGAGGAAGCCCTCCACCTCCTCAGCGAGGGGCGCGCAGGGATCGCCGAACGCGAGGCGGCGCTGCTGGAACGCGGCTACCCCGGCTACACCACGTCCCCGGGCTGGCTCGGCTACTCCGACGACAAGCTCACCCGGCTCGCCCGGCAGGCGGTCGCGGACGGCTTCACCCAGATCAAGCTCAAGGTCGGCGCCGACCTCGACGACGACATCCGACGACTGCGCACCGCACGTGCCGCCGTCGGCGCCGGCATCCGCATCGCCATCGACGCCAACCAGCGGTGGAACGTGAACGAGGCGATCGACTGGACCGGCGCCCTCGCCGAATTCGACCCGTACTGGATCGAGGAGCCCACCAGCCCCGACGACATCCTCGGTCACGCGACGATCCGCAAGGCCGTGACACCGGTGAAGGTCGCCACGGGCGAGCACGTCCAGAACCGTGTCGTCTTCAAGCAGCTCCTGGAAGCCGGCGCCATCGACGTCCTCCAGATCGACGCCGCCCGGGTGGGAGGCGTGAACGAGAACCTCGCGATCCTGCTGCTCGCAGCCAAGTCCGGTGTGCCGGTCTGCCCGCACGCCGGCGGGGTGGGGCTGTGCGAGCTGGTGCAGCACCTGTCGATGTTCGACTACCTCGCACTGTCCGGCACCACGGAGAACCGCGTGATCGAATACGTCGACCACCTCCACCAGCACTTCACCGACCCCGTGGTGATACGCGACGGCCACTACGCCGCGCCGCTCGCCCCCGGCTTCTCCGCCGCCATGCGGGCGGAGTCCATCGCCGAGTACCGCTACCCGGACGGAACGTTCTGGGTCGCCGACCGCACCGGACAGGAGAACGCGGCATGACCGAGCTGTCAGGCCTCAGGGCCGTCGTCACCGGCGGCGCTTCCGGCATCGGACTGGCCACGGCCCGCGCGCTGGCCGCGCGCGGCGCGGCGGTCGCCGTGCTCGACCTCGACCCGGCCGGCGTGCCCGAACCGGTGCTCTCCCTCAAGGCCGACGTCGGGGACGACGCCTCGGTACGCACGGCTGTGGACACCGCCGCCGCGCGACTGGGCGGGATCGACATCCTCGTCAACAACGCGGGCATCGGCGCCGCCGGGACCGTCGAGGACAACGACGACGAGCAGTGGCACCGCGTCCTGGACGTCAACGTCGTCGGCATGGTCCGCACCACCAGGGCCGCCCTGCCTCATCTGCGCCGATCCGCACACGCCGCCGTCGTCAACACCTGCTCCATCGCGGCCACCGCCGGGCTGCCGCAGCGGGCCCTGTACTCCGCGAGCAAGGGCGCCGTACTGTCCCTGACCCTCGCCATGGCCGCGGACCACGTCCGCGAGGGCATCCGGGTCAACTGCGTCAACCCCGGCACCGCCGACACGCCCTGGGTGGGCCGGCTCCTGGAAGCCGCCGAGGACCCCCGGGCCGAGCGCGCCGCCCTCGAAGGCCGCCAGCCCATGGGCCGACTGGTCACGGCCGAGGAGGTGGCGGCTGCCATCGTGTACCTCGCCGGTCCCGCCGCGGCCAGCGTTACCGGCACCGCACTCGCGGTCGACGGCGGCATGCAAGGGCTGCGCCTGCGCCCGGCGGTCCGCCAGTGAGGACCACCACCGCGGGCGGCGATGCCCTCCGGGGCTCACGCCTGGCGCTGGGCTGCGCCGCCCTCGGCAACCTCTACGAGCCGGTGAGCGACGAGACGGCCCGCGCCACCGTCGACGCCGCCTGGGACGCCGGCGTCCGCACCTTCGACACCGCACCCCACTACGGTCTGGGCCTGTCGGAGCGGCGCCTGGGGGCGGCCCTGCACGGCCGCCCCCGAGACGCGTACACCCTCTCCACCAAGGTGGGCCGCCTCCTCGTGCCCGACGCCGAGGGCCGCGCCGGCGACGACCTCGCCCACGGCTTCGCCGTTCCGGCGACCCACCGTCGAGTCTGGGACTTCAGCGCCGACGGGGTGCTGCGCTCCCTGGAGGCGAGCCTGGACCGCCTCGGCCTCGACCGTGTCGACCTCGCCCTCCTGCACGATCCTGACGACCACGCCGAGCAGGCCCTGCGCGAGGCGTACCCGGCCCTTGAGCGGCTGCGCGCCGAAGGCGTGGTCGGGGCGATCGGCGTCGGGATGAACCAGTCCGCGCTGCCCGCCCGCTTCCTGCGCGAGACCGACATCGACGTGGTCCTCCTCGCCGGCCGCTACACCCTGCTCGATCAGGACGGGCTCGGCGAGCTGCTGCCGGAGGCGGCCGCCCGCGGTCGTGACGTGATCATCGGAGGCGTACTCAACTCCGGCCTGCTCACCGATCCGAGACCGGGTGCCACGTATGACTACGCGCCCGCCCCGCAGCCTGTGCTCGACCGTGCCCTTCGGCTCCTGGAGATCACCGGACGCCACGGCGTCCCGCTGCGCGCCGCCGCCCTTCACTTCCCGTTCGGTCACCCCGCCGTCGCAAGCGTCCTGACGGGCGCACGGTCCCCCGAGGAGGTGCGCGACACCGTGGAGCAGCTGCGCCGGCCGGTCCCGGACGCGCTGTGGGACGAACTGCGCGCCGAGGGTCTCCTCGCGGCGGGTGTCCCCGTTCCCCACGCCGCACCGTCGAAGGAGGAGTCATGAGGGTCGCCCTGCACACCAGGGTCCGCGCCGACCGCGTGGAGGAGTACGAGGCGGCGCACCGCGAGGTGCCCGAGGAGCTGACCGACGCCATCCGCGCCGCCGGCGTGAGCGAGTGGACGATCTGGCGCAGCGGCACCGATCTGTTCCACGCACTCGAGGTCGACGACTACGCGGCGATGATCGCCGCGCTCGGGAGGCTGCCCGTCAACATCGCCTGGCAGGTGCGGATGGCGGGACTCCTGGACGTCGCCCACGACTACTCCGCCGAGGGAGCGGAAGCCTCGCTGCCGGTGGTGTGGCAGCTGTGACCACCCCCTACCCCGAGCTCCGCGTCGTCGATGCCCACCACCACCTCTGGGAGCTGTCCGTACGCGACCAGGACTGGATCTCCGGACCCGAACTGGCTTCGCTGCGGCGTGATTTCACCCTTGCCGACCTGGAGCCCGAGGCCCGCGCGGCCGGAGTCGTCGCCACCGTGCTGGTGCAGACGATCACCGTGCCGGAGGAGACCCCGGAATTCCTGTCCCTGGCCGCGCGCAGCGACCTGGTCGCCGGTGTGGTCGGCTGGACCGACCTGACCGCCGCCGACGTCGCCGACACACTCGCGAGCCTGCGAGGAGGACCGGGCGGCGACCATCTGGTCGGCATCCGTCACCAGGTGCAGGGAGAACCTGACCCTCGCTGGCTCACCCGCCCCGACGTGCTGCGCGGTCTCGCCGCGGTCGCCGAGGCCGGGCTCGTCTACGACCTCGTGGTGAAGCCCCATCAGCTGGAGGCCGCGACGGAGGCCGCCGCACTCCTGCCGGGACTCACCTTCGTCCTCGACCACCTGGGCAAACCGCCCATCGGATCCGGTGAACTCGCCCCCTGGACCCGGCGGATCCGACGGCTCGCCTCCCTGCCCAACACCGTCTGCAAACTCTCAGGCATGGTCACCGAGGCCGACTGGGACTCATGGACCCCGGACGACCTCGCGCCGTACGCCGACACGGTCCTGGACGCCTTCGGGCCGGAGCGGCTGATGTACGGATCCGACTGGCCCGTCTGCCGTCTCGCGGCGACCTACGCCGAAGTCCTCGGCGCCGCACACGCGGTGACGGCGCGGCTCGATCCGGCGGAACGCCACGAGGTCTTCGCCGGAACCGCCACGCGGACCTACGGGCTGACCGTCATCGGATCCCCGGGTACGCCGAAGGAAGCACCGTGCGCATAGCCCTCTTCATCACCTGCTTCAACGACACGATGTTCCCCCGTACGGGCCGCGCGGTCACCGCACTCCTCGAGCGCCTCGGCCACACCGTCGAGTTCCCGCAAGGGCAGACCTGCTGCGGCCAGATGCACTTCAACACCGGCTACCGCCCCGAGGCCCTGCCCCTGGTGCGCCGCTTCGCCGAGGTCTTCGCGGGCTACGACGCCGTCGTCGCCCCTTCCGGATCGTGTGCCGGCATGGTGCGCGGCCACCACCGCGTGGTGGCCGCCCAGTACGGGGACCCGGCCCTCGCCGAGGCGGTCGATCGGGTGGTGCCGACGGTGTACGAACTGTCGGAACTCCTCGTCGACGTGCTCGGCGTCACCGACGTCGGGGCGTACTTCCCACACCGCGTCACCTACCACCCGACCTGCCACTCGCTGCGCATGCTGCGGGTCGGCGACCGGCCCCTGCAGTTGCTGCGCGCGGTGAAGGGCATCGACCTCGTCGAACTGCCCGACGCCGGATCCTGCTGCGGCTTCGGCGGCACCTTCGCGCTGAAGAACGCGGACGTGTCCAACGCCATGCTCTCCGACAAGATGCGCCATGTCCAAGACACCGGCGCCGAGTTCCTGTGCGCGGGTGACAACTCGTGTCTGGCGCACATCGGCGGCGGACTCTCCCGCCTCCGTACGGGCGTCGGAACCCTGCACCTGGCCGAGATCCTGGCCGCCACGGAAGGACACACACGGTGAGCGGTGCCGACAACGTCGTGTGGCTGGGCGCCCCGGCCTTCCCCGAAGCCGCGCGCGGAGCGCTCGCCGACACCCGGTTGCGTGCGAACCTGCGCCGGGCCACCGGCACCATCCGGGACAAGCGGCTGGCGGTCACCGCCGAACTCGAGGACTGGGAGGAGCTGCGGGAGACGGCCGCGGCCGTCAAAAGGCACACGCTCCGTCACCTGGACCACTACCTCCTGCGCCTGGAGGAGGCGGTGACCGCGGCGGGCGGAACGGTGCACTGGGCCGCCGACGCCGCGGCGGCCAACCGCATCGTGACCGAGCTGGTCCGGGCGACCGGCGAGCGTGAGGTCGTCAAGGTCAAGTCGATGGCCACGCAGGAGATCGGACTCAACGAGGCGCTCGCCGACGCCGGCATCCGCGCCTATGAGACCGATCTCGCCGAACTCATCGTGCAGCTGGGAGACGACCGCCCCTCACACATCCTCGTGCCGGCCATTCACCGGGGCCGCTCCGAGATCCGGGAGATCTTCCGACGGGAGATGGGGGAGTGGGGCAGGCCGGCACCCGACACGCTCACCGACGACCCGCGCGATCTCGCCGAGGCCGCCCGTCTCCATCTGCGGGAGAAGTTCCTCCGGGCCAAGGTCGCCGTCTCCGGAGCCAACTTCGCCGCCGCCGACACCGGCACGGTGGTGGTCGTGGAGTCGGAGGGCAACGGGCGGATGTGCCTGACCCTGCCGGAGACCCTGATCACGGTCATGGGCATCGAGAAGGTCCTGCCCGCCTTCGCCGATCTGGACGTCTTCCTCCAGCTGCTGCCGCGCTCCTCGACCGGCGAGCGCATGAACCCGTACACCTCGCTGTGGACCGGCGTCACCGACGGAGACGGGCCCAGCAGCTTCCACCTGGTACTGCTCGACAACGGCCGCACCGCCACCCTGGCCGACGAGGTGGGCCGTCAGGCGCTGGCCTGCATCCGCTGCTCGGCGTGCCTCAACGTGTGCCCGGTCTACGAGCGCACCGGCGGTCACGCCTACGGCTCCGTCTACCCCGGGCCGATCGGCGCCGTCCTGACCCCGCAGCTCGTCGGCGTCGAGAACGCCGCCTCGCTGCCCTTCGCCTCGACCCTGTGCGGTGCCTGCTACGACGCCTGCCCCGTGAAGATCGACATTCCGGAGGTGCTGGTCCACCTGCGAGCCGAAGTCGTCGAGGCCGAGCGGCGGAGTCGGCTGCTGCCCACCCCGGAGGCGCTGGCGATGAAGGCCGCGAGTGCCGTCCTGTCCTCGCCGAGGCGGCTCGCCGCTGTCCAGAGGCTGGCCGTCCTCGGGGCCCGCCTGCTGTCCCGCGACGGCCGGATCGGCGCGCTGCCGGGGCCGTTCGCCCGCTGGTCCGGCACCCGGGACACACCCGTGCCACCCCGGGAGTCGATGCGGGCCTGGTGGCGCCGTACGAGGACGGGCACGCGAGACGAAGGCCGTACGGAGACCGAAGGGAAGGAACGACGATGAGTGATCGTGAGGCCGTGCTGGGCGCGGTGAGGGTGGCGCTGGCCGGCGTGCCGGACTCCGAGAGTCCCGACGACGCTCCTTCGCGTGGTCCCGGCGCCGACCACGCGGGGCCGGACGTCGTCGGACTGTTCGCCGAGCGCGCCGCCGAGTACCGGGCCGTGGTGGTCCGGGTGGCGGCGGCCGACGCCGCCGCGGCGGTCGGCCGCGCGTTGGCGCGTACCGGAGCGCGGTCCGTGGTCGTGCCGCCCGGATTTCCCGCGGATCTGCTCCCGGAGGGGTCGTGGACGTGGCTGGCGGACGCGCCGCCCCTGACGGTCGGCCGACTGGACACCGCGGACGCCGTGGTCACCACCGTCGCCGTCGGTATCGCCGTCACCGGCACGGTGGCCCTCGACCACGGCCCCGGTCAGGGCCGCAGGGCACTGACCCTG
Organism: Streptomyces nymphaeiformis; assembly: GCF_014203895.1. Taxonomy (GTDB): domain Bacteria; phylum Actinomycetota; class Actinomycetes; order Streptomycetales; family Streptomycetaceae; genus Streptomyces; species Streptomyces nymphaeiformis. The sequence goes on from NZ_JACHJY010000002.1 coordinate 780,958, forward strand.
CTGCCGGACCAGCACGTCTGCGTGATCAGGGCGGACCGGATCGCCCCCGACGTGCCCGAGGCGCTCGGCCTGCTCGACCCGTACCGACCGCTGACGCTGGTCTCGGGGCCTTCGGCCACCAGTGACATCGAACTGGACCGGGTGGAGGGCGTGCACGGGCCGAGGATTCTGGACATCGTCGTGATCGAGGACGAGAGACCGCATTAAACCTCCGATGTATACCCCCATGTGCGGTGTCTCGCTGCCGAGTTGAGGGTGTCATGGGTGGTGCACGACTCTAGACATCGGATCTCTTGCGCCGCAAAGATGACGACGCCTTCGGCGAAAGCCGTTGAGCCCCCACTTCCCCGCAAGAGAACCCCTCCATGGATGGGAGACCCTGCCATGACCGATGAGGTCCGACCGCAGCGACGGAGCATCCTCAAGTTCGGTGGTGCGTTCGCACTCGCACCTCTGGTCACTCAGCTGACCGACTGGACGCCGGCCGGACAAGCCGCGGCCGCGACGGCCCCCACGGCCGCGGTCCTCCAGTGGCCGACCCTCTCCCGTACGGCGCTGAAGTATCCCGTCCCTGCCCTGGACTGGCAGTCACAGGCCCTGCCGATCGGCAACGGCCGACTGGGCGCCATGCTCTTCGCCGACCCCGACCAGGAGCGCATCCAGTTCAACGAGCAGAGCCTGTGGGGCGGGGTCAACGACTACGACAACGCCCTCGCGGGCAAGCCGGACAGCGATTTCGACACGGGCATGACCGGCTTCGGCTCCTACCGGAACTTCGGTGACGCCGTGGTCACCTTCCACGCCCGCCCGCAGGTCACGGCGCCCGGAGGCCCGTACCGGACCTCCTCCACGGAGGGCGTCGACAAGACGTACGACGGCACGCCGAGCACCAAGTGGTGCATCGAGGGACCGGGCGCGAAGGTGCAGTGGCAGGTCGAGCTGCCCGACCCCGTCGCGGTCGCGACCTACCGTCTGACGAGCGCCAACGACGTTCCGGAGCGCGACCCGCAGGAGTGGACGCTGTCCGGCTCCTCCGACGGCGCCACCTGGACCACGCTGGACAGCCGCACTCTTGCGGCACCTTTCGAGAGCCGCTTCCAGACGAAGGAATTCACCTGTGGCGGCACCGGGGCCTACCGCTTCTACCGCTTCGACTTCGTCCCCAAGGCCGGAGTCAGCCACTTCCAGGTGAGCGAGATAGCCCTGCCCGGAGTCGACCTCGTCGGGGGAGGCGCGATGTACCTGTCCTCGCCGAGCGGACACTCCGAGGGATCGGGCGCCGAGGCAGGGGCGCAGGACATCTCGCGTTCGGTGGACGCCGATCCCGCCACCGTCTGGCGGGTGGAGGGAGGCGCACCCGCGGTCGTCTGGCAGGCGGACCTGCCCCGCGCGGCCGTCGTCACGTCGTACGCGCTGACGGCGGCCCCGGACCGCTCGCAGGACGACCCCCGGAGGTGGGTGTTCGAGGCGTCGCAGGACGGGCAGGTCTGGGTGACCCTCGACGCCCAGAACCCGGGAGCGTCCTTCGCCGGCCGCGGTGAGACCCGGACCTACCGGATCACCAACACCACGGCCTACCGCACCTACCGGATCACCTTCACCCCCGGCAAGGCGTCCACCGGCTTCCAGATCGCGGAGGTGGCCCTGGCGGGCACGGGTCTCGACACCCGCACTCTGCGCACGTTCGTCGACTACCAGCGTGCCCTGGACTTCGCCCAGGGCCTCCATGTCACCCGCTTCGGCGCGCCGGGGCGGCGCGCCCTGCGGGAGGCCTTCGCCAGCCGGTCCGCGGACGTCATGGTCTTCCGGTACACCTCGGACGCCGACCGGGGGCTGTCCGGCGTGATCTCCCTGACGTCCGGACAAGAGGGGGCTCCGACCACCGTCGACGCCACCGCAGGGAGGATCGCCTTCCGCGGCGTCATGGGCAACGGCCTCAAGCACGCGTGCGCCCTCCACGTCGCGCACGCGGACGGAGAGGTGCGCGCGGAGGGGGCGACGCTCCGGTTCAGCGGCTGTACGAGCCTGACTCTGCTGCTCGACGCCCGCACCGACTACAAGCTCGACGCCGCCGCAGGATGGCGCGGAGTCGATCCGGAACCGGTCGTCGCGAGGACGCTCGACGCGGCGGCCGCCCGGTCCTACGACGAGTTGCGCGAGGAGCACATCGCCGGGACGCGGGCCCTCATGAACCGTGTCTCCGTCGACTGGGGCACCACAGGTGACGCCGTCGTCGCCCTCCCCACCCCCGTCCGGCTCGCTCGGTACGCGGCAGGCGGGCAGGACCCGACCCTCGAACAGACGATGTTCGACCTCGGGCGTTACCTGCTGATCAGCTCCTCGCGCCCGGGAGGGCTGCCCGCCAACCTCCAGGGGCTCTGGAACGACAGCAACGCGCCGGCGTGGGCCTCCGACTACCACACCAACATCAACGTGCAGATGAACTACTGGGGAGCCGAGACGACGAACCTGCCGGAGTGCCACGAGGCGCTCGTCGGGTTCGTCCGGCAGGTGGCGGTCCCCAGCCGCGTGGCGACCCGCAACGCCTTCGGCGCGGACTCCCGGGGGTGGACCGCCCGTACCAGCCAGAGCGTCTTCGGCGGCAACGCGTGGGAGTGGAACACCGTCGCGAGCGCCTGGTACGCGCAACACCTGTACGAGCATTGGGCGTTCACCCAGGACATGGTCTACCTCCGCACCGTCGCCCACCCGATGATCAAGGAGATCTGCACGTTCTGGGAGGGGCACCTCGAAGAACGCGAGGACGGCTTCCTCGTCGCGCCGAACGGCTGGTCCCCCGAGCACGGGCCGCGCGAGGACGGGGTCATGTACGACCAGCAGATCATCTGGGACCTGTTCCAGAACTACCTCGACTGCGAGGCGGTACTCGGCGCGGACCCCGCCTACCGGGCCAAGGTCGCGGACATGCAGGCGCGCCTCGCGCCGAACAGGATCGGACGGTGGGGGCAGTTGCAGGAGTGGCAGGAGGACATCGACAGCCCCACCGACACCCACCGTCACACCTCACACCTCTTCGCGGTCTACCCGGGCCGGCAGATCACCACGAGGACGCCGGACCTCGCGGCCGCCGCCCTGGTCTCGCTCAAGGCGAGGTGCGGGGAGCGGGACGGCGTCCCGTTCACGGCCGCCACGGTGACGGGCGACAGCCGCCGCTCGTGGACCTGGCCCTGGCGGGCGGCCCTCTTCGCCCGCCTCGGCGACGGGCACCGCGCCGGGATCATGCTGCGCGGACTGCTGACGTTCAACACGCTGCCCAACCTGTTCTGCAACCATCCGCCCTTCCAGATGGACGGCAACTTCGGCATCTCGGGCGCCGTGGCGGAGATGCTCCTGCAGAGCCACGACGGCGTCATCCGGCTGCTGCCCGCACTGCCGGACGAATGGAAGGCCAAGGGGTCCTTCAGGGGCCTGCGCGCCCGCGGCGGCTACGAGGTCAGCTGCGAATGGCGGGACGGGAAGGTCACGTCCTACCGGATCGTGGCCGACCGGGCGCCCACGCAGGCGACCGTCGCCGTGCGGGTGAACGGCGTCGACAAGAACGTGAAGCCGGCCAAGCGCTGACGGCGGGAACCGGGAAGGACACTGCCGCCGAGGGGACGACCGGCTCCGTCGGCGGCAGGGCCTGGCCCTGCGTGTCGCCCGGAGCGGACCGGCGCCGAGCGTCTTCGCTCACGTGCTCACGGCGGGTCCGATCTCGAGGCCGGTGATCGCGAAGCGGCACGGACCGTCGCCCTCCACGGCCACCCGACCGCTCGCGCCGTTGGTCGAGGGTGACCATCCGGGCGAGACCGGCCTCGGGCGCCCCGGTGCCTGCTGCGGGTCGACGCGAAGCAGCACCCGCTGGTCGGGACCCGGATCGCGCGCCCGCGTCGCGGCCGTCCTCACGGCCTCGGTGCCCGTCCCCGGCTCCGTCCGGAGCGCGGGCTGGCCGACCTGGACCGGGACGGCGTCCGTGAGCAGCCCGACCACCTCATCGAGCAGTCCATCGAGGAGCGGGACCGCGTCAGCCGGGGCGAGGCGCCTGCGCGGTGAGTCGGTGTCCGGGTCCGCGACCGGTCCGGAAGCGCTGGTCGGGAACGGGACACCGGTGGGAGGAATCAGGGGTTTCGATACGAACGCGGCCTCGCTCCCGATAGGGCGAGCGAGAGGCGCCTGACTGGCAAAAGCCCAGGTCGGGCGCCTCTTTTTGTGCCTCTAGAAGAAGCCCAGCTTCTTCGGGGAGTAGCTGACCAGCAGGTTCTTCGTCTGCTGGCGGTACAGGCTTGGCATCTTTCTGACCAGCACGAACGTCGGTTTCTCCATGGCGATACCGGAGCGTGGACCGGATATGGTCCGGATCTTGGAGCCGCGGTGGGTGGCACGGGTGAAGAACCGAGCAGGCATCCGTCCTTTCCCGAGGTCCAGGGGCTGGCGAGGATCGTCGTGACGGCGCATCAGGATGCGTGAGCACGGCCAGGACCGAGCGCCAGCCGCCGTACGCGGAGATCTTGCGGGCACTCTTGAGGGCTATCCGGCGGGGCAGGGCGGCGTCGGTCGGGCCAGTACGGCGTCGGGCCACGGCAGGATCTCCGTCCTGCCCGCGTGTCAGGCCGTACGGCACGGCCATGGGTGACGTGGGCGAGGACGGAGCCATGAGCGACCGAGCGGTCTTGCATCGCGTGCTGTCGGTCAGCCGCCGACCACGCTGATGAGGAGACCTCCGGCCATCTCGAGGGGCTTCTGGGTGGCCTGGTGGCCCGTCTGGAGGAGGCTCTCCTGCAGGCCCTCGAAGTGCTGCCCCTCCTCCGTCCAGCCCGGCCCTCCTTGGGATCAGGCCGGGTACGTGATCGAGCCCAGCGGAGGGCAGGGGGCGAGGAGGGACGACCCGGCACTGGGGCGTTCGACGAAGGCCCGGGCCTCGGCGGCCCGCTGGCGCCGGGTGTCCGACGCGTCGGCGTGCCAGGCGTCGCGCCTGGCCCTGGGGTAGTCCCACGAGCCGTCGATGAGATCAAGGCTGGTGTTACCGGAACCGCGCTGGAACTCCGCCTTGAGGGCGGCCCGCTGGAGCGCGGTCTGGAGCGCGGCGAGGTCGACGCGGGTGGCCAGGACGCCTTGGGTGTGCGGCTCGCGGGTGGGCAGCGGGGCCTGTGGGAGCGGGGACACCCCGGTGTCGAGGCGGCCGATGTTGTCGACCATCGCGTCCTGCGCGTCCCTCACCGCGGTCCGCATCTCCTGGTGCAGCCAGAACAGTTCCTCGAAGTCGCCCTCGGTGATGCGCATGCGCTGGTACAGGGCCCGGAAGCGCGGATCCTGGTGCAGTGGGAGCACGGGGCCGGAGTGCAGCGCCACGCAGTCGTTGTAGCCGGCCGCCACTGCGGCTTCGAGGTGGGAGACCGCCCGGTCCTCCTGCCCATGCACGAGGGCCATGCCGCTGAGGTTCGCGTGAGCGCCGGCGGCGATCCACGCCCCGTCGGGTCCGAGCGCCGCGCCCCGATCCACGACGTCGTGGAGGCCCGGGGCGATGTCGACGGCCCCGTCGGTCAGGTGCGTCACGAGCAGCTCGTGAAGGCGGGCGATCAGCGAGTGGACGGTGTCGGCCATGGATCTCCTCGGTCTTGGACGGTGAAGAGCGAAGGCGGCCGCCACGTCGGTGCAGGAGCAACCCGTCGAGAGATGACGAGTGGACGGGAGGAACGGTTCCTAAGGAAACCGATGGACCGTCGCGAACGATCGACGCCACTCGCGTAACCGAGCGCCGGGCGTTCCGGTCCCGTGTCGGGATCAGTGCGCCGTCCACGATCCACAACAAGGCTCCGGTGTGTCGGCTGGGAGGGGTCCCAGCCGTTGGGCGACCCGGCACACCGGAGGTGCCCGACGACGAAGCCAGGGACGGGGCCGGCCACGTGCCAGGTGAGCTGGGCGGGGATCTGCCAACGGCCGCCCGCTCGCAGTCCATCGCGTGTCGGCATCTGAGGGCTCCGTTCGCCCGCTGGTCTGTCGGGATCGGCCGGTCCTGAACATGAACGGCTCGATACGGCCTTGATAAGTGCGTGCCGGATCCGTTGACGTCTCCCTCCGCAGGCCCTACAACACTAGACACATAGGTGACAGTGCACATAGGGGCGGTGGGTCGGTGAAGTTCGAGTACGTGCTGCTCGCTTTGATCGCGGGACGTCCGCGGAGCGGTTTCGATCTGGGGCGTTGGGTCGAGTCGGAGGGACAGTTCCTGCGGTCGCGGGCGCATCACAGCCAGATCTACCGGCTGCTCGGCCGGATGACGGCCGACGGCTGGGTGGCGTTCGACGTCGACCCGCGGGAGGGGCGGCCGGACGCGAAGGTGTACCGGCTCACCCCGCGTGGGCGTGAGGTGCTGTGGGAGTGGGTTCGTTCGCCGTACGAGCCGACCAGCCGGTTCCAAGACCCGGACTTCCTGGCCCGGTTCGCCTTCACCGCCCCGCTCGACCGGCACGCCGCGATCGCTCTGATCGACACCGAACTCGCCTACCGGCGCGCCCAGATCGCCCGCAACCGCGACCGCGACCGCACGCTTCGTTTCGAGGGCCAACCGCCCGAGATGGACCGGGAGCTGGCACAGGAGGTGTTCGACGAGCTGCACGCGTACGGCTCGTCGGCGGTCGACACCTGGGTGGACTGGCTTGAGGGCATGCGGCACCGCCTCGAACACCACCGGACGCCGGACACAGAGAGAGGGGATTCCTCCGCATGAAGGCCATCATGGTCATGTTCGACAGTCTCAACCGGCGCATGCTGCCGCCGTACGGATCCGACTGGACCCATACGCCGAACTTCGCGCGCCTCGCCGAACGGGCGGTCACGTACGACAACGCGTACGCGGGCTCCCTGCCGTGCATGCCGGCCCGCCGCGAACTGCACACCGGCCGCTACAACTTCCTGCACCGCAGCTGGGGACCGCTGGAGCCGTTCGACGACTCGATGCCGGAGCTGCTCTCGCAGAACGGCGTCTACACCCACCTCGCGAGCGACCATCCGCACTACTGGGAGGACGGCGGAGCGACGTACCACGGCCGGTACAACACCTGGGAGTTCTTCCGCGGGCAGGAGGGCGACCCGTGGAAGGGCCACGTCGCCGCCCCCGAGATGCCCGAGGGGCTGAAGCGAATGCGGACCCCTGCGTACCGCCAGGACTGGATCAACCGCTCCTACATGGCGACGGAGGACCGGCATCCGCAGACGCTGACCTTCGACGCCGGCCTGGAGTTCGTCCGCACCAACAAGGACGCCGACCGCTGGTTCGTACAGATCGAGACCTTCGACCCGCACGAGCCCTTCTTCTCCCACCAGCGGTACAAGGACCTCTACCCGCACGAGTACGACGGGCCGCACTTCGACTGGCCCGACTACAAGCGGGTGACCGAGACCGACGACCAGGTGGCGCACGCCCGCTTCGAGTACGCGGCGCTGCTGTCCATGTGCGACCGCTCGCTCGGCCGCGTCCTGGACACCATGGACGAACTGGAGCTGTGGGACGACACGCTCCTGATCGTCAACACCGACCACGGGTTCCTGCTGGGCGAGAAGGGATGGTGGGCCAAGTGGGTGCAGCCCTGGTACAACGAGCTCGTCCATCTGCCCCTGTTCGCCTGGGACCCGCGCCGCCCGGAGACGGCCGGCGAACGGCGTTCGGCGCTCGTGCAGACGATCGACCTGGCGCCCACGATCCTGGAGTACTTCGGCGTCGACCGCCCGGCCGACATGCAGGGAGTGCCACTGCCGGTCGGCGAGGACACACCCGTGCGCGAGGCGGGGCTGTTCGGCGCGCACGGCGGGCACGTCAACGTCACCGACGGCCGGTACGTGTACATGCGGGCACCCGTCTCACCCGACAACGCCCCGCTGTACGAGCACACGCTGATGCCCACCCACATGCGCGGCCGGTTCAGCCCGGCCGAGCTGGTGGACGCGGAGCTGGCCGAGCCGTTCGGCTTCACCAAGGGCGTCCGTACCCTGCGCACGCCCGGACGCAGCCTCCTCAATCCCTATCAGCACGGCACCCTCCTGTTCGACCTGGAGAGCGATCCGGAGCAGCTGGCCCCGCTGGTCGACGACGAGGTCGAGCTGCGCATGGCCTCCCTGCTGGTCGGCCTGCTGCGGGAGGGTGACGCGCCGCCGAGCCAGTTCGAGCGGCTCGGGCTGCCGGCCGACGGCCCGGTGACCGAGAAGCACCTGCTGGTGCGCGCCCAGCGCGCCCAGGCCGAGCGGGCTGCGGAGGCGCTGCCGCGTCCCGAGGAGTTCCCGGCCGGGCGGGTGTCGCTGCGGACGCCGATGCGGACGCTGATGTCCGACCCGGTCACCTCCGTCGTCCTGCGCAGGCATCTGCCCGGCCTGTTCGACTCCGAGCTCCTCCAGCTCCTCGGGCCCATGCCGCTGATCGACGTCGCGGCGGTGGCGGCCGGGGCCATGCCCCGCGACGCGCTCATGGCGGTCGCCGAGGAACTCGCCGCACTCTGAGCCACCAACGAAATGGCCGGTGACGGGGTTGCCGCCCCGTCACCAGCCGACACACCCCTTTCCCCGTGCATCTCCAGCGAAGAGACCACACACCTAGAGGAAGCGAGGCGCCATGCCCGAGCTTATCCACGATCCCTCCAGAACCGGACGGGCCCCGAACACCAGAGTTCCCGGCCGCTGGCGGCAGCTGTCGCTCCTGGGCGGCGCCATGCTCGTCGACAACACCGAGGCCGGCATGATCGGCGGCCTGTTCCCGGTGATCCGGCAGGCCCTCGGGCTTTCGCTCGGAGCTCTGGGAGTCCTGACCGCCGCCGGCAAACTGATCGGCGTGATCACCACACCGCTGTGGGTGTGGGCCGCAGAGCGCTGGTCCCGCAAGGCGGTGCTCGTCCTCTGCGCCGGCATGTGGGGCGTATGGGGCATCGCCGCGGGCTTCGCGCAGAACTTCACCCAGCTCCTGCTGTTCTCGACCCTGCTCACCGCCGGATACGCCGGAGCCCACCCGATCATCACCACCTTCGTCGGTGACCTGTTCGACAGCTTGTCCCGCGGCCGGGCCGTCGGCATGCTCTTCGGGGCGACCGCGCTGGCGTCGTCGGTCTTCGCCGCGCTCAAGGGGCAGTTGGCGGGCGTGGAAGACGGGTGGCGCTGGGGCCTGTGGGCGATCGGCACGTTCAGCATCCTCTTCGGCCTCGCGCTGTGGCGGTTCCTGCGCGACCCGGGCCGGGGCGCCTCCGAGCCGCAGCTCGCCGACCTCGACCCCGCCACCCGGAACGCCACCGGCCTGGTGAACCGACGCCAAGTCGCCTCCCTCCTGAAGATCCCCACCCTGGTGGTCCTTCTCGTCTCCCGGCTCCTCTCCGGCCACCTCCTCGTCTTCTCCTTCGCCGTCGTCTTCCTCGTCGAGGTCTACGGCTTCACCACTCAGACCGCGTCCGTCGTCCTCATGCCCCTGGGGATCGGCTACTTCGCCGGAACGATCCTCGGCGGCCTGGCCGCCGACCGGGCCGCCCGCCTCAGCCCGCGCCACGGCCTGCCCGCCGTGCTCCAGGGGGCCCAGATCCTCTTCGCCGCCCTGGCATTCCTCGGTACCCAGTTCCACTACGGCGGCATCGGGTTGTACGCGCTGTTCTTCGGCCTCATGGGGGTGGCGCAGGGCGTCAACCCGGGCATCAACCGGCCGATGATCATGGCCGTGGTCCCGCCCGAGCTGCGGCCTGCGGCCTTCACCCTCTACGTCTCCGTCTTCGAGGCGATCGCCTGGGCCCTGTTCGGGCTCGGTGCCGGCTTCCTCGGCGACGCGATCGGGCTGCGGCCCGTCTTCCTGTGGGTCCTGGTGATCCTGATGCTGGTCAACGGGGCGTTCCTGACCCTGCTGCACCGTACGTACGCCCGCGACACCGTCCGCCTGCAGGCCGAGCTCGACCAGCGGCGCGAGCAGGCCCTGTCATGAGCCAGGGACCCTTCGCGCCGGTTCAGGGCGAGGAGGCGGAACGGTACGCCCCCGGCACCCCGGCCGCCTGCTGCGCACCCGGACGGCGGCCCGGCCTCCCTGACGCACCTCTTCGGCCGCTCTCGCCACCGCGGCCACGGCACGACACCTCGGCCGTCGGGATGGTGATGCTGCCAGGAGGCGAGTTCCTCATGGGCACGGACGACGCGGAAGGCTTTCCCGGCGACGGTGAGGGACCCATCAGGAGGGTGCGGCTGAAGCCGTTCCTCATCGACACCTGTGCCGTCACCAACGACGCCTTCGCCCGGTTCGTCTTCGACACCGGTCATGTCACCGAAGCCGAGCGCTTCGGCTGGTCGTACGTGTTCGCCGGCTTTCTGCCCGCCGCGCTGCGGCGTGGTGCTCCACGCCCGGAACGCACCCCGTGGTGGTGTGGAGTGTCCGGGGCCGTCTGGAACAGGCCCGAGGGACCCGGAAGCACGCTGGAAGGGCGCGGAGACCACCCGGTCGTGCACGTCTCCTGGAACGATGCGGCCGCCTACGCGGCCTGGGCCGGCAAGCGCCTGCCGACCGAGGCCGAGTGGGAGTACGCCGCCCGCGGGGGCCTGGAGCAGAAGCGCTACCCCTGGGGCGACGAACTCGACCTGGGCGGCGCCCACCGCTGCAACATCTGGCGGGGAACCTTCCCCACCAAGAACACCGCCGCCGACGGCTTCCGCGGCACCGCGCCGGTCGACGCCTTCGAGCCGAACGGATACGGCCTGTACAACACCTCGGGCAACGTATGGGAGTGGTGCGCCGACTGGTGGACCACCGACCATCCCGCCCGGCGCCCGCCGGACGATCCGGCCGGCCCCGCCACCGGAACCGCGAAGGTCATCCGCGGCGGCTCCCACCTGTGCCACCGCTCCTACTGCAACCGCTACCGCGTCGCCGCCCGCACCGCGAACACCCCCGACAGCACCAGCGGCCACGCCGGATTCCGCTGCGCCCGCAGCGCCTGAGCACCCCGTCCCGTACGCACCGCCAGGAGACCCCATGCGCAAGAGCCGTACCTTCGGCATGCCCAGAACCCGCGTCCGTGCCCTCGCCGCCGTCCTCGCCGCGCTGACGACCACGGCCCTCGGCCTCACCACGACCGACCCCGCACACGCCGCCCCCGCCACGGGGGTCCACTACGTGGCCCTCGGCGACTCCTACTCCGCCGGCGGCGGTTCCTCGACCACCTACCTCAACGACTGCAACCAGAGCGTCAACTCGTACCCCTACCTCTACAACCAGCTCACCGCCCCCGCCAGCTTCGACTTCCAGGCGTGCGGCGCCGCGAAGACCACCGACGTCCTCGACAAGCAGCTGGCTCCGCTGGGCGACACCACCACGCTGGTCAGCATGACCATCGGAGGCAATGACATCGGTCTCGGCACGGTCATGGCCACCTGCCTGTTCGGCAGTGACAGCGCCTGCCTCGACGCCATCGCCACCGCCGAGACCACCGCACACGCCGAACTCCCCGGCAAACTCGACGCCGTCTACGACGCCATCCGCACCCGCGCCCCACAGGCTCGCGTCGTGATCCTCGGCTACCCGAGGTTCTACGACCTCGACGTCCCGGCCTGCCCCGGCATCAGCGCCACCAAGCGCACCGCGCTCAACAAGGGAGCCGACGTCCTCAACAGCGTGATCCGCGACGAGGTCGCCCAGCACAGCGGCTTCGTCTACGAAGACGTCGCCGACCGTTTCACGGGCCACCAACTGTGCGACGGCACACCCTGGCTCCATGCCCTCAACTGGCCCATCGGGCAGTCCTTCCATCCCAACGCGGCCGGCCAGTCGGGCGCCTACCTGCCCGCCCTCCAGAACGCCGCCTGAACGCGAGCGGGCCACCCGCTCCGACGCGGGCATACTGACGGCCCGGGACCCGCCTCCTGCGGGGCCCGGGCCGGTGGCCGTCAGGCCTGTGTCAGGCCAGCGGCTCGGTGTGGCGGACAAGAGCGTCGTCCGCCAGCCGCCACCACTCCTCCAACTGGCCACGGAACTGTTCCAGGCCCTCGGACGGCAGCGCGAAGACGATCTCCGCGTCGGCGAGGAGGCCCGCGACCGCTCGCCGGGCCACCTCGTCGACGCCGATCGCGAGGGGGACGTCGCCGGTCCCGAAGGGTTCGTCGGCGCGGCGGCCGAACCGTTCGGGGCGGTTGCGCTGGGAGTCCAGGATGCGGGTGTCGGCCTGGCCGGGGCACAGCAGGGTCACGCCGAAACCCTGCTCCCGCAGCTCGTGTCTCAGCCCCTGGGTCACGGCGACGATGGCCTGCTTGGTGGCGGTGTAGAGGGCGGTGAAGGAGGGGTCTGCCAGGAACGCGTGCGTGGACGCGGTGTTCATCACGTGCTTCCAGCCGGTCTGCGCACTCATCCGTGGCAGGAATGCGTGCAGGCTGTTGAGGAGCCCCTCGACGTTGACGGACGCCAGCCATCGCCAGTCGCCCAGGGAGGAGTCCTCGATGGTGCCGAAGAGCAGCACGCCGGCGTTGTTGCAGAGCAGTTCCACCGATCCGTATTCCGCGTACGCGGCCTGAGCCAGCCGCTCGACCGAATCGGGGTCGCTGACGTCGACGGCCACCGCCAGTGCCGTGCCGCCGCGCTGTCTGAGCCCGGCGGCGACGCGCTGCGCGCCCTCGTAGTCGATATCGGCGACCACGATCGCCATTCCGCGGTCGGACAGCTCGGCGCAAAGGGCCGCGCCGATCCCGCTGGCGCCGCCGGTCACGAGTGCCGTGCGGCCTTCGAGCTCTGCATGTGCGGGCATGGTCATCCTCCGGGATTCGAATGGGGCGATGGAGAGTTGCGGGCGCCGCTACTTCACGTATCGCTCGGCGAAGTCCGCGAGAGCGTCCACCATCGCCTCCAGCGAAGGCCCCGGCGGCGTCAGCGCGTGGACGTCGTTCATCCAGGGCGCGCAGAACAGATCCGTGACGCCCCACTCCTCCAGCCGGGCGCACGTCGTCGGGGTGGGGTCTGCCAGTACGGCGAGCATCGTCCGGAACGGCCGGTCGGCGGTGCCCGCCTTCTCGCGGGCCTGCCGGAGGCGGCCGAGGACCTTCTCGGCGTCCTCCATCGTGTAGTAGATGCCGATCCACCCGTCGTTGCGGGCCGCGCGGCGTAGGGCGACGTCCGATTCGCCGCCGACGTAGACCGGGATCGAGGTGGCCGGGGTGGGGCAGATGGATGCCTTGGGGAGGGTGTAGTTCGGGCCGTCGATCTCGACGACCTCGCCGGACCACAGGGCCTTGAGTGCTACGAGCATCTCGTCCAGACGCCTGCCGCGTTCGGCGAACGGCTGGCCGGTGGCCTTGAACTCGTCCTCGCACCAGCCAGGGCCGACGCCGAGGGCGACCCGGTGCCGGCCTCGGGCGTCCTGGGAGAGGCAAGCCGCGGTGCCCACCGACTTGGCGACGGTGAGCAGGTCGCGGACCGGGGCCACGTAGACGTTGGTGGTGAACCGCAGGCGGGTCGTCACCGCTGCCATGGCCGCGATGGCGGTCCATGGGTCCGGCCAGTGTGTGGCGGCGGTCCAATAGCGGGAGCCGTCGGGGGTGTAGGGGTAGGGCGCCGAGAGCTCGACCGGGTGGAACAGGTGGTCGGGGACGGCGATGCCCTCGTATCCGTGCTCCTCGGCGGCCCGAGCCAGGCCGATGAGGTGGGCGGTGTCGCAGAAGGCCGGTGACAGCCAGAACTTCATGGCCGCGCTTCCTTGTCTTCAGGGGTTCCGGACCGGCGCAGGCGGAGCCGGGACAGGACGGAACACATGCCTGACGGACCGTCAGGGATCGTGGCTCGGTCGATGATGGCAGGGCTGGGAGCGCCAGAACAAGAGCGTTGCGGTGATGATCTAGGTTCTTGTGCACTTAGTCATGAGGAATCAACTGCGCTATTGACAGGTATTTGCGGTCGTCTCACGATGCCCCATGCGTTCTTACGCACATTGCCATCGTCATTCCCCATGCGCAGGACCCGACTCCCTGGGAGTGCGAATGCCACTCGTCCCCCGCTGCTCGACCGCCCGTCGCCTGGACTGCCGGTGACCACCTCGGACCCCGCCGGGACCCCGCCGTCGGCTGCCGGGCTGGCGGCCGGACTGATGGAGGCCGAGGCCGAACGCGCCCAGGAAGCCCGCGCCGGGCAGGAGATTCTGTTCGCCGACGACCTCCTGCCCGGCGTCGGCGGTGAACATCTGACCCTGCGCCAGGGGCTGGCCGCCGGCGGCTCGGCGACGTTCGTCACCTTGACCGCCCTGGCGGCGTTCGACGAACTGGAGAGCGCGACGCTCGGGGTCCTGGCCCCCGACATCCGGGACTCCTTCGGGATGAGCGACGGCGCGATCGTGGCTCTGTCCGCCGCCTCCGGGGCGTTCCTGGTGCTCGGTGCGCTGCCGATGGGCCGGCTGGCCGACCGGTGCCGTCGTGGCCGGGTCGCCGGATGGGCCGGCCTGGCGTTCGCCGCGATGGTGGTCGCGAGCGGATTGGCCGCCAACGCCTTCCTGCTGTTCCTGGCCCGGCTCGGCGTGGGGGTCGCCAAGTCCAGCACGCTGCCCGTCCACGGCTCGCTGAACGCCGACACCTACCCGATCGCCGTTCGCGGCCGTCTCGCCGCCGCCGGAGGGTTCGCCGGCCGCCTGGCCGCGACGCTCAGCCCCCTGGCGGTCGGCGGCATCGCCGCACTGGCCGGCGGGACCGAGGGCTGGCGCTGGGCGTTCTTCGCCCTCGGCATCCCGACCGCGGTCGTGGCCCTGCTCGCGTTCCGGCTGCCCGAACCCCGGCGCGGCCAGAACGAGATGAAAGCCGTCCTCGGCGAAGTCATCGACCACGAGAGACCCATGCCGATCTCCCTTGAGGCGGCTTTCGCCCGCCTGATGCAGATCCGCACCACCAGAACCGTCATCCTGGCCTTCGCCGCCCTGGGTTTCAGCCTGTTCACCGGACCGGTCCTGACGAACCTGTGGATGCAGGACCATTTCGGCCTCAGCACCTTCGCCCGCGGCGTCTACGGCACCCTCGGCGGCCTCGGCGTGCTGGCCGTCCTGCCGTTCGTCGGGCCCCGCTACGACCGCCTGTACCGCACCGACCCGGCACGCGCCCTGAGACTCGTCGGCTACCTGATCCTGCCGACCGCCCTCATCACGCCGATCCAGTGGTTCATGCCCACCGCTCCCGCGTTCGTCATCCTGCAGATGCTGCCACTGATCCTGCTGTCGACCGCCTTCGCGATGACCGGCCCGGTGATGCAGTCCGTATCGCCCTACCGGCTGCGCGGCCTCGGCATGGCACTCGCCGCCGTCTACATCTTCTTCATCGGCGCCACCGGCGGATCACTGCTGTCCGCACTGTTCCTGGCCTCCTACGACGCCCGGGTCGCGGCGCTGGTGATCGGCGTCCCGTCGACGCTCGTGGGCGCCGTCCTGCTGATCCGCAGCGCTTCGTACATCAGGAACGACCTGTCCCTGGTCGTCCACGAGCTCCGGGAGGAACTGGCCGAACAGGAACGTCAGGCGCAGGCCCCGGCCAGTGTCCCGGTACTGCAGGTCGCCGACATCGACTTCGCCTACGGCAACGTGCAGGTGCTGTTCGGCGTCGGCTTCGACGTGCGGCGCGGCGAGGTACTGGCCCTGCTGGGCACGAACGGCGCGGGCAAGTCCACGATCCTCAAAGCGGTCTGCGGCCTGGGAACGCCCTCGCGGGGCGTGGTCCGCCTCAACGGACAGACCATCACCTACGTGTCCCCGGAGCAGCGCGGCCGCTTCGGCATCCGCCTGCTGCCCGGCGGAAAAGGCGTGTTCGGAGCCATGACCGTCAAAGAGAACCTGGACATGGGCGGCTTCCAGCTGCGCGAGACCGACCAGGCCCATCGCGCGGCCCGCCTCGCCCATGTCCTGGAACTGTTCCCGGACATCGCCGACCGCCTGGACCGGCGTGCCGGATCGCTGTCCGGCGGCCAGCAGCAGATGCTCGCGCTCGCCATGGTCCTGATGCACGACCCCGAGGTGCTGCTGATCGACGAACTGTCCTTGGGCCTGGCACCGGCGGTGGTGCAGGACCTGCTGACGGTGATCGAGCGCCTCAAGACGGACGGGCTGACGATCGTCATCGTCGAACAGTCCCTGAACGTCGCCCTCGCGATCGCCGACCGGGCGGTATTCCTCGAGAAGGGGCAGGTCAGGTTCGTCGGCGACGCTCGCGAGCTCGCCGAACGCGACGACCTGGCACGTGCGGTCTTCCTCGGCAAGGACGGTGCCTGACGTGCGGCCGACGACGTGTCACCCCATCCCTCAGGCTGTCGGACTCCTCAACGGCCACGGTTTCGCACGCGCCCCGCGCGCTCGGCAAGGACGGTGCCCGGCATGATCAGCCTCACCCGCCAACTCGCCGTCGACGGCCTCGTCGACGGCCTCGTCATCGGCCTGCTCGCGATGGGCGTCGTCCTGGTCCACCGCTCGACGCGCGTCATCAACTTCGCCGTGGCCAACATGGGGCTGGTCGGCTCGGCCCTCTTCTCCCTGCTCGCTGTCCGCTACGGCGTGCCGTTCTGGCCCGCCCTGCTGATCTCCCTGGTCGCCGGGACCGCGTTCGGCGCCGTCGTCGACCTGGCCGTCGTCCGGCGACTGTTCGCCGCGCCGCGCGTCATCCTGCTCGTGGCGACCATCGGCGTGGCCCAGCTCGCACAGGTGATCGTCACCGCCTACCCCGAGGTCGACGCCGCCAAGACCTATCCCGTCTGGTCCAGCTCGACCTGGCACCCACTCCACGGCGTCGATGTGACCGCCGCGCAGATCGCCGTCCTCGCCGTCGTACCGCTCGTCGTACTCGCGCTGAACCGGCTCCTCGGCCACACCGTGCTCGGCAGGGCCGCCACCGCCTCGGCCGACAACCCCGAACTGGCCCGCCTCAACGGAATCAGCCCCAAAGTCGTGTCGACCGCGGTGTGGGCACTCGCCGGGCTCCTCGCGACGATCTGCATGATCCTCATATCGAGCCGTACGGGATCGGTCACCTCTCCCGCGGCACTCGGGCCGACCACGTTGATGCGGGCGCTCGCCGCCGCCGCCATCGCGCGCATGTACTCCTTCCACATCGCCCTCCTCGCCGGCATCGGGCTCGGCCTCCTGCAGGCCGTGATCCAGTTCAACTGGCTCGACCGGCCCGGGCTGACCGACGTCATCGTCTTCGCGCTCGTACTCGTCGCCGTCTTCGCCGCCGGGCGCGGACGGGACGCCGAGAACGCGACGTTCTCCTTCGCCCCGAAGCGCCGACCCGTACCCGAGCGGCTGCGCGAGCTGTGGTGGGTCCGGAACCTGGAACGGTTCGGGCTCGCGGCGCTCGGCGTCGTCGCGATCGCGATCCCGCTGGTCGTCGCACAGCCCTCCAAGCACCTCCTCTACACGGTGATCCTCGCCTACGCGATCTGCGCCGCCTCGGTCACCGTGCTCACCGGCTGGGCCGGGCAACTGTCGCTGGGGCAGATGGCGTTCGCCGGGATCGGGGCGCTGACAGCCGCCGCACTGAGCCGGGGCCTGCGCCTGGACATCGGCGGCGAAAAGGAACTGGTCCTCGACCGGCTCACCTTCCCGACAGCCGTGGCCCTCGCAGCGCTGCTCACCGCCGCGCTGGCGGCTCTGATCGGTGTCGGCGCGCTGCGCGTCCGAGGGCTCCTGCTCGCGGTCAGCACGATCGCGTTCGCCGTGACCTGCGAACAGTGGGTCTTCCGGCAGGACGTGTTCCACGACGGCCCGACGCAGGTCACCGCGTCGTTCTCCCGCGGCCACGTCCTCGGGATCGACGTGAGCTCGCAGCGCTCCTACTCCTACGTGGTCCTGGCCGTCCTCGTCGTGGTGCTCGTCGTCACCGGACGGCTGCGCCGCACCGGCGTCGGCCGCACCACGATCGGCGTCCGCGACAACCCGGCGACCGCCGCGGCCTACACGGTCCGGGCGGCGCGCGTGAAACTGAGGGCGTTCGCGCTGGCCGGCGGTGTCGCGGGGCTCGGCGGCGCGCTGCTCGCCGGGGCGCTGCAGTCCGTTCCGTACACAGACGCCTACTTCCGCAGCCAGGACTCGCTGATGCTCGTGTCGGTCGTGGTGATCGGCGGGATCGGCTCGACCAGCGGACCTGTGCTCGGGGCATTGTGGGTCATCGGCCTGCCCGCGTTCTTCCCCGGCAACGCGCTGGTGCCGCTCCTCGCCTCCAGCATGGGCCTGCTCCTCCTGCTCCTGTACTTTCCCGGCGGCCTCGTCCAGATCGGCTACAGCGCGCGCGACGCCCTGCTGGGGTGGGCCGAGCGACGCCTGGGACCGCCACCGGCCGACCCCGTACCGTCGGCGCCGCAGGTCCTGACCCGGCCGGAACGCGACGCACTGCCCGAAGACCGGCCGGTGCTCGCGATCAAGGACATCCACGTACGGTTCGGCGGGGTGACGGCGGTCAGCGGCGTCAGCCTCGACGTCCGGCCCCATGAGATCGTCGGCCTCATCGGCACCAACGGGGCGGGCAAGTCGACGCTGATGAACGCGATCGGCGGCTTCGTTCCGGCCGCCGGAACCGTCGCGCTGCTGGGACGCGAGGTGTCCGGGACACACCCGGCGGCCCGGGCGGCGCTCGGCCTTGGGCGCACCTTCCAGGCGGCGACGCTCTTCCCCGAACTGACGGTGCGGGAGACCGTGCAGATCGCCCTGGAGGCGCGCGGCCGCAGTGGACTGCTGTCCTCCGCGCTCTGGCTGCCCCGCTCGGTGAAGGGGGAGCGTGCCAAGCGCGCCGAGGCCCGCGAACTGATCGACTTCCTGGGGCTCGGACGCCATGCCGACACGCTCATCAACGACCTGTCGACCGGTACCCGCCGGATCGTCGAACTCGCCGGGCTGCTCGCACTCGACGCCCGGCTGCTGTGCCTGGACGAGCCGACCGCCGGGGTCGCTCAGCGGGAGACCGAGGCGTTCGGGCCGCTGATCCTGGAGATCCGCCGCGAACTCGGTGCGTCGATGCTCGTCATCGAGCACGACATGCCGCTGATCATGGGGATCAGCGATCGCGTGTACTGCCTGGAGACCGGCCGGGTCATCGCCGAAGGGACGCCGGACGCGGTGCGCCACGATCCGCGGGTCGTCGCCGGCTACCTGGGGACCGACGAGCGGGCCATCGCGCGCAGCGGATCGTCGGCGACACCGTGAGAGGGAGGCGTGTGACACAGCACTGAGGCGGTGTGGGCTCCGAGAGCCCACACCGCCTCAGTGCCGGGTCACCGCGAGGCGAAGAGGGCTTTCAAGGCGCGCGCCGCTTCGGCCATGGCGGTGCGGGCGGTCTCGGACAGGCCGAGCATGTCGAAGGTGCCATGGGCGAGGCCGGCGACGTCCTGGTGGACCACGGGGACACCGGCGGCACGGAGCCTGGCCGCGTAGGCGGTCCCCTCGTCACGCAGCGGGTCGTATTCGACGGTGACGATCAGGGCCGGAGGCGTGGTGGACAGATCGGTGCCTCGAAGCGGGGAGACACGGGGGTCGGCCGGGTCATCGCCGGCCGTGAGGTAGCGCTCGACGCAGCGGACCAGTTCAGCGGTCTCGAAGAGGTAGCCGGTCCCCAGTGCTTCGCGTGACGGATAGGCGTCGGTGGTCAGGTCCAGGTCGGTGGCCGGGTAGACGAGCATCTGGGCGGCCAGGGGGACACCGTGGGAGCCGACGGCCTGGGCCAGGACGGCGGCGAGGTTGCCGCCGGCGCTGTCGCCACCGACACCGATGCGGGCCGGGTCGCCGCCGAGCTCCGCGACGGTGCCCCGCACCCAGGCGAGGGCGGCGGCGCAGTCGTCGAGACCGGCGGGGAAGGGCGCCTCGGGGGCGAGGCGATAGCCGACGGACACCACGACGACCTCGGCGAGCGAGCACAGGGCGCGGGCCGCGGTGTCGGCGGTCTCCAGGCTTCCGGAGCACCAGCCGCCACCGTGCGCCCACAGCAGGGTGGGTACGGGGGAGGACGTGGTCCGCGCCGGCCGGTACACCCGTACCGGAACCGGACCGGCAGGGCCCGGGACGGTGTGGTCTTCGGCGGAGGCGACCGTGCTGCGCTGCTCGGGCGGAGTGGTCAGGGCGGCGCCGACCTCGACCAGCTCCCTGGCCTCCTCGATGGTGAGGTCGGGGCCACCGATCACCTCGGGCGGAGCCTCGGCGATCATGGCCATGAGTTCCTTGATCTCGGGAGCGAGGGGCATGGGCAGCTTCCTTTGCGTCAGTGTCCGGCCGGGACCGCCGGGACGAACCTGTTGGTGGCGGGGTCGTAGGTCTTGGCCTTCACCGGAATCGATCCGTTGGTGCTGGACGGGCCGTAGGTGGCGTCGTCGGCGTAGGCGGGGAGGTGGATCGCCCCGAGACCCAGGCCGGCCTGCTGAAAGGTGCTGTAGTTCAGGTCGGTGCCGGCCTTGTCGGCGATCGCCGTGAACAGCCTCAGGTTCAGGCAGGCGGTCCACAGGGAGATGCCCGGAATCGGCTGCCCGGCCGGAACGGTGCCGGGATCGACCAGTTTGCCGGCCAGGCTCGGGTCGGCGCGTTCGACGGTGGTGGCGCAGTCCTGAAGCATCGGGTCGCTCCAGACGATGTCCGGGGTGGCGACCACAGCGCCGGTCAGGGTACTGAAGTCGTGTTTCCCCGAAGCCGCCTGATAACCGCCCGGCGCGTCGGTGAACAGCAGACGCGGGCGCCACGTCGTCTTCTCCAGGACCAGCGGCAGCGACTGTGCGGGGGTACCGGTGAGCAGCAGCGTGTCGGCGCCCGCGGACCGAGCCTTCTGCAGGAGGACGCCGGTCTGCTGGGCGAGTGTCGCGGCGTCGACGCCGAGCGACTGCAGGTAGCCCGTCGCCACGGGGGTGACCCCGGCCTTGCGCAGTGCGGGCAGCAGCGAGTGCTCGACGGAGCTCTGGTCCTCGGCCGTGCCCACGACCGCGATCTTCCGCCCCGCGAGGTCTCCCCGCTCGGCGAAGACCTGCACGACCTTCGCGATCAGATCGCTGCCGGCCAGTTCGCTGAACCACGGGGCCTGAGCCTGCGCGTACATGTCCTTGGGCTGTTGCCCGCCGATGACCGCGGTCTTGTTCGTCCGGGTGTAGCAGGGGATCTGGTCCGGCCCGGCGAAGGTGCCGAGGACGGCGAACACCTTCTCGTCCTGGGTGAGCTTCACACAGGTTTCCTGTGCTGCGGCCGCCGAGACGACGTTGAGCTTTCCGAACACGGGTACGAGTCTGCGCCCGTGGACGCCACCGCCCGCGTTGATCTTGTCGATCAGTGCCTTGTATGTGGCCTCGTAGTCGCCGAGGTCCACATCGAGGAAGGCTTTGACGCTCGCCAGGTCGGGGTAGGTGATGCCGATCTTGATGCTGTCCGCCGTCACGCCGGGGGCGTTCCCGGACTTCACGATGCCGGAGGAGCTGCCCGGGGAGGGAGTGCTCTGGTCCTGGACGGTGCAGGCGGTCGCGGTCAGCGCCAGTACCGCGGCGCCGACGGGCACGACCGTGGAGATGCGCCGACGTGGTCGGCGGGATCGCGGGAGGGCCATGCGAGCACGTCCTTTCGAGGCTGCCGCACAGGCGGCGGGTGCCGCGCCAGACAATTGTCTGCGGGCGCCGGAATCTATAATCGGCGCCCGCAGAAAACAAGGGCGCCGCGGCGGGGATCCGTGGAGGCCCTACGCTCGGGCCGACGAGGAGGTACGTGATGGACGAGGCCAAGCGCAGGCCAGGGCGCCCGAATCTGATCGACCGCGGCATGATCGTCGACGCCGCGCTCGCGATCGAGGACGCCGGCCGGGCGTTGAGCATGCAAGCGGTCGCCGACCGGCTCGGGGTCCCCCGAGGCACCCTCTATCACCACGTGGCCGACCGGGAGGAGATGGCCGCGCTGGTCGCCGTCGCCCGGCTGGAGGAGGCACTCGACGAGTCCTGGATGCCCACCCCCGACGCCGACTGGCAGACCTGGCTCACCGCGTTCGCCCATGCCATGCGTGCCGCGCTCGTCGACCACGCCACCCCCGTCGACTTCGTCCTTCTGGAAGGCCGCAGCGGACGCCGCCAACTCGCCCAGGTCGAGACCGTCCTGACGGTCCTGGTACGCGCCGGCTTCAGCCCCGAGGTCTCCCTCCGATGCCTCACCTTGCTCGTCGAGGTCGTCCAGGCGCACGTCCGCGCGGTCTTCGTCGCCCGGGCGAGCGGCCCGGAGCAGCAGCGTGCCTCTCTGCCCGCGATCCTGGCCTCCGCCGGTCAGGAGTTCCCGCTGCTGCGGGCCGGGATTCCGGACGACCCCGACCCCGCCGAGCAGTTCACGTTCGACCTGGCCGTCGTCCTCGCCGGGATCGCGGCCCTTTCGGAGCAGGGCGCCCCTGGGTACGGGGCGACGCCGCCCCTACGCTGAGCTCAGGAGGGGCTTCCCGGCATGCCCCGTCACCGTAGGGATGTGCTGTGTATCTGGATTCGCTGATCCTCGGACTGCTGTCCCTCACCCGCTTCTCCGGCTACGACCTGAGGCAGTGGATGGACGGCAGGCTCCGGTACATCGGCTACCAGGTCCAGGGCCCGCAGATCTATCGGCGGCTGGCCAAACTGGTCGAGCGCGGCTGGATCGAGTTCGAGGTCGACCCGCGCGACGGCGGGCCCGACGCGAAGGTGTACTCGCTGACCGAGGAGGGCCGCGAGGCGCTGTGGGAGTGGGCCCGCTCGCCGTATCAGCCGTCGCCGCGCCTGGCGGACCCCGACTTCGTGCTGCGCTTCCTGTTCGCCGGCCTCCTCGACCGGGATCTCGCCATCTCGGTCGTACGCACCGAACTGGAGTACCGGCTCAACGACGCCAGTCCGACCGGGACCCTGGACGAGGTGTCCGCAGACTTCCGGCCACAGCTTCCCGAGATCGACCCCGCGTGGGCCCGGCAGCTGTTCATTTCCGCCCACGAATACGGGTTCTCCCAGCACGCCTCCTACATCACCTGGCTGCAACTCACGCTCGCCCGCCTGCAGAACCACCGCACCACCTGAAGGAGCCGGGCGCTCACGCGGTCTGCTCCTGCCTGTCCCACTCGTCCAGGGTGCGCAGCGCGTGGGCGCGGATGGCCGGGTGGGGGTCGTGGGCGGCGCGTTCGAGCGCGGGGAGGGCCTGGGTTCCGGCGCTCCGGCCGAGGTTCTCCAGGGCCGCGTGACGGACCGCGGGCGCGGGGTGGTGGACGGTGAGGTGTTCCAGCAGCGAGGTGTTCCGGTCGTCCGCGAGGTGGCCGGCGAGGTCGCAGAGCAGGCGGTGTGCGGAGACGGCCCGGCTGTGGTTCGTGCGGGTGATGGTGGAGGTGGCGGGGTCGAAGAAGCGTTGCTCGGCCAGGGGGTCGGGGTTGTCGAGGAGGAGGTTCAGCGACACCGACAGTTCGGTGGGGTGGTGCTGGGTGTGGATGTCACGGCTTGCCCGGTAGTACATGATCTTGCCGGGCGGGAGCGTGGTGTGTTCGAGGTAGGTCAGGTCGACGGGTTCGCCGGGGTGGCCGTCGACGGCTGTGGGGTCGTACTCCCAGATGGTGGTGGCGTATCCGGGGCCGAGGTGTCCGACGGTCAGGAACGAGAAGTTGTGGTCGTGCGGGGTTTCGTAGGAGTGCAGGGCCTGTTCCTCGCCGGCGGTCAGTGAGCTGGGCGGCATCCAGATGTTGGCGCGGACCAGGAAGCCCTCGCCTCGGCCCAGGAGCAGGCTCTGTCCCGCGTAGCGGTTGTCGGACTGCCAGGTGGCCAGGTCGGCCAGCTCCTGGTTGAGGTGGTCGACCAGCAGGTCGGTGTTGTCGCTCAGCGCGCGCAGCGCCCCGGCGGATTCCAGGATGGAGTCCGGGTCGTGGGGGTCGACGGTGGCGCGGATGTGGTCGAGGTAGTCGGCCAGGTCCAGGGTTCCGGACTCGGCCGGGGTCAGGGTATGGGTCACCTGGAGGCCTGACTCTCCGGGACCAGGGCCTGGACCGCGGCCTGCCGGACCTCGGGATGCGGGTCGTGGGCGGCGACCTGGAGGAGTTGTCGGCAGGCCTCCGGATCGACGTGGTGCACGGCCCGGATCGCCTCCCACCGCACCTCGTGCGACGGGTGCCCGGCGAGCGATCGCAGGACGGGCAGGGAGGAGGGCCGTCGGCAGGCGGCGAGCAGGCGGACGGCGTACGTCAGGCGGGACGCCGTGCCGTCCGCGCTGATCATCCGCACCGGCCCGAGCGTGGCCCGGTCGTAGACGAACCGGTAGGACAGATGCGGATCGGCCGCGAACACCAGGTGCACCAGCCCTGTGTCACCTGCCGTCAGACGCGCCACCTGGGAATCCGCGCTCAGGGTGAACACCTGCCCCGGCCGCAGAAGGTGCCGGCCACGCGGTGTGAGCCGAGCCGCCGGGTCGAGGAGATCGGGGCGGTTCCCGGCCGGCCGGCCGAAGCACTCCATGCTCCCGCCGTCCCGTGCGCCGGAGGGGACGGCGAGCATGTAGTCGGCCGCTGAGGTGACCAAGAGGTTCTCCGGCAGCGAAGGCACTGTCGCCCGCAGCGTCAGAGACCAGCCCGACCCCCGCGCAAGCACGAAGGACCCGCCGTCGAACCCCGCCACCCGGTGCCGGGGCCCGGCCTCGACAGCGCGGCGCAACAACCGGTGCACCGCCTCCATCACGGTGCCCGACCGTGCCAGCTCCCCGAACAGGCCACGGCAGCCGGCCGGCGACGGCCGCGCGGCGTCGGTAGTCAGCTGCCGGTCGACCCGTTCACCGAACGCGGCGAACAGCCCGTCACCCGCCGAAGGACCGGAGTCCCTCGGCGACGTGACCTCATCAGCCATCGCTACTGCTTCTCACCGCCGTCGGAGACGCCCCACCCGAAGATGGTCGGCTCCCACGCGACCAGGTTCTCGACCGATCCGACCGCGCCACCGACCGGCGCCACGGGCGTCGCCAGGTCGGGAAGCTCACCCTCGCCGCAGGAGCCCACCGGGATGCCGGCCGAGGCACCCGCTCCCGTACCCGCTACGGCCGTGTTCTTGACGACACCACTGCTCACGTGCTGACTCCCTGATGACTGAAGAACTGGACCAGTACTCGACGGACCGTGCAACGATCACAGTCCGTCCGGGTCACGGCCGGTACCCGTGTGTGCGTGGAGGCCTCGGTGCTGTTCGTCCAGGGGCCGAACGGCGGAGGACGGTTCGTGTCCGCGGCGTGCCCGGACCTGTCCTCTGACCGAGGCTCGATCACGAGGGCCGGGCGTGCTGGGCTCCCTCCTCGGCCAGGTGCGCGGCCAGTCGCTCGACGGTCTCCGGGGTGAGTTCAGGGACGAGTCCGCACAGCTTGAGGAGCGGTACACCTCGGGCCAGGACAAGCAGTTCGGGGTTGGTCTGTGCGAGCTCGATGGGGACGGACGCCTGTTCCAGTGCCTGGCGGACGGCTGGTCCGCCGACGGGGTGGTCGAGCCATTCGCCGAGGGTGGACATCGCGGTGAGATCGTGGCCCCGGCCGTCGCCCGGGGTGGTCAGGACGGTGCGGAGCCGGATGTCGCGTGAGGAGGCACCGACCTCGACGGTGAAGGCTCCGGGGCTGATGCGTCGGCGGTTGCGACCGGTGGACCACTGGGCCAGGTCGCGGCCGGTGAGCTCGAAGCGTGCGCGGGCGGACGCGCCCGGCTCCAGGCCGATCTTGGCGAAGCCGCGGAGTTCGTGGCGGGGGCGGGTCGGACGGGCCTCGTCGTGGGCGACGTACAGCTGGGCGACCTCGTGGGCGTAGCGGTTGCCGGTGTTGGTGAGCGTGACCTCGACCGTCCACCGGTTGTCGCCGGTCTGCTCCGCCGTCAGGTCGCTGTAGGCGAAGGTGGTGTAGGTCAGGCCGTGGCCGAAGGGGTAGGCGACGGGCCGGTCGAGGGTGTCGTAGTGGCGGTATCCGACGTACCGGCCCTCGCCGTGGACGACGTGCCCGTCGGCGCCGGGGAAGTACAGGTGGGAGGGGACGTCCTCGAGTCGGTGGGGAATGGTTTCGGTGAGCCGGCCCGAGGGGCTGTGACGTCCGAGGAGGAGGTCGGCCAGGGCGGCGCCGCCGGCCTGGCCCGGCAGCCATCCTTCGAGGACGGCCTGGGCGTGCTCCTCCCATTCGGAGACCGACACGACACCGCCGTTGGCCAGGACCACGGCCACCCGTGCGCACGTACCGGCGACCTCGCGGAGGAGGTCGAGCTGCGCTGCGGGCAGACCGATGTGCGTACGGTCCAGGCCCTCGGTCTCGGCCGCCTCGGGCAGGCCGAGGAAGACCAGCGCCACGTCCGCGCGGGCCGCGAGGGCGACGGCCTCGGAGACGAGTGCGGGGTCGCGCTCTCCGTCGAGGGTGAATCCGGGCGCGAAGGCGACCTCAGTGTCCGGGCCGACTGCTTCGCGCAGCGCGTCCAGGGGGCTGTCGGTGCGGGTGGGTTCGACGTGGGAGCTGCCCCCGCCCTGGAAGCGGAGCGTGCGGGCGAACTCGCCGATGACTACGACGTGCTGACGTGCCGTCGGGTCAAGCGGGAGCAGGCCGCCGTCGTTCTTCAGCAGGACGGCCGAGGAACGGGCCGCCTCGCGGGCCAGCTCGTGGTGGGCGTCGACGTCCCAGTCCTCGAAGCGGGCCGCCCGGTCGACCCGGTCGCGCAGGGTCAGCAGGCGACCCGCCGCGGTGGACACCACCGTGGGGTCCAGCCGGCCCTCGCGCACCGCTGTCACGATCTGGTCGTCGGTGCCGGTGGGCGGCATCTCCAGGTCGAGCCCGGCGGCCAACGCCGCGACACGGTCGTTCACGGCGCCCCAGTCCGACATCACCAGGCCGTCGAAACCCCACTCCTCGCGCAGGACCTCGGTGAGCAGACGACGGTGCTGGCTGGCGTGGACGCCGTTGACCCTGTTGTACGAGCACATCACCGCGTACGGCTTCGCTTCGCGCACGATGTGCTCGAACGCGGGCAGGTAGATCTCGCGCAGCGTCTGCTCGTCGACGTCCGCGCTCACCCGCATCCGGTCCGTCTCCTGGTTGTTCACGGCGAAGTGCTTGACGCACGCCCCGACGCCCAGGGACTGGATGCCCTCGACGATCGCCGCCCCCATCACCCCGCTGATGTGCGGGTCCTCGGAGAAGTACTCGAAGTTCCGGCCGCACAGCGGACTGCGCTTGATGTTGACGCCCGGCCCGAGGACGACGTCGATGCCCAGGGCGGACGCCTCGCGGGCGATCGCGGCGCCGACACGGACGGCGAGCGCCGGGTCCCAGGAGGAGCCGAGCGTGACGGCGGGCGGGAAACAGGTGGCGGGCCGACTGCCCTGGATTCCGAGCGGATCGCCCGGGACGTCCTTCTGCCGGCGGATCCCGTGGGGACCGTCGGACAGGGTGAGGGCAAGCACCACGTCCCGTACCGGTGTGGTGTTCCAGGTGGTGCTGCCGGAGGTCAGGGACGCCTGTTCCTCCAGCGTGAGCCGGTCGGTTGCCGCGTCGGCCGTCATGTCGTCTCCCCTCGGTGAGATGCGGGTGCGGGTCCGTGGTTCAGCGGGCCGGGGTCGCGCCGGGACGTACGGTCGCCGCGGTCGGTGTCGGTCATGCGAGCTCCTGTGCGGTCGTACGGGCGGGGTTGAGGGAGCCGAGCCAGGCCGCGGACGGCTTGGGCGAGCGGACGAAGGTCCGCCGGTTCACGGCGATCAGTCCGAAGGCGGGCGCGAAGGTGCCCCACTCGTAGTTGTCGAGGGCGCTCCAGTGGAAGTAGCCGCGCACGTCGGCGCCGTCGGCCATGGCGGCGGTCATGGAGGCGAGGGCACGCGTGGTGTAGTCGATGCGCCGGCTGTCGTCATCGGTCGCGATGCCGTTCTCGGTGACGACGAGCGGCACGCCGGGGGCGACGGCGGCGCTGTGACGCAGGGCCTCGCCGAGCGCCTCCGGGTAGAACTCCCATCCCATGGCGGTCCGTTCGGCGCCCTCGGGGACGGGCAGGGGACCGTCGGGGCCGACGAGGTTACGGCTGTACGACTGGACACCGAGCCAGTCGTCCCCGCGCGCGGCCTCCAGGAAGACGTCCTCCCTGGGGTGACGGTGGGCGGCGGTGATGTCCTCGGCCCCGTCCACCGCCTGGTACGCCTGGTTGGCCACGGACCAGCCCGTACGGATGTGGGGTGAGAGTGTCTTGATCGTGTCGACGGCACGGCGGTGGGCGGCGACGAGGGCCGTGGTGGTGGCCGGGTCGGGCAGCGGGAGCCCGAGGGCGGGCAGGGTGCCGCCGACGGTCAGCGTCTGCCGTACCGCCGCCATGACGGCGACCATGTTGGGCTCGTTGATGGTGCACACGTGCTCGACGCCGTCGGTGAAGACGGGCGCCGCGGACCGGACGAACCGGGCGAACGCCTCGGGCGCTTCGGGTGCGGTCCAGCCGCCTCGCTCGGCGAACCAGAGCGGTGCGGTGAAGTGATGGAGAGTGATCATGGGGCGCAGTCCGCGCGCGAGGGCGCCCTCGACCATGCGCCGGTAGTGGGCGATCGCGGCGCGGGAGAACAGACCCGGCGCGGGTTCGACGCGGGCCCATTCGATGCTGAACCGGTAGTCGGTGAAACCGAGTCCGGCGAGCAGGTCCATGTCCTCACGCCAGCGGTGGTAGCTGTCGCAGGCGTCCCCGCTCGGTTCCTCGATGCGGTCGGTGAGGCCGCTGTGTTCCAGGGCCCACCAGTCGCTGGCCGTGTTGGCGCCCTCGGTCTGGTGCGCGGAGGTGGAGGCGCCCCAGAGGAATCCGTCGGGACACCTCGCCGGGCGGGCGGACGTTCGCGTCATGGGGTGGTGGGGTCCTTCCGGACGGGCCGCGGTCATGCGACGCGGCGGATCGGCAGGATGCACAGGCCGCCGGCGACGGCGATGACGGTCGCGAGCAGGAACAAGGGCGGGTAGCCGAAGGCGGGAACCACCGCGGCGGCGAGGATCGGGGCGATCAGGGAGGGCACGGTGTTGGCGATGTTGAGGAAGCCCAGGTCCCGGGCCCGGTTCTCCGCCTGCGGCAGCACCTGGGCCATGACGGCCTGGTCGACGGCGAGGAAGCAGCCGAACCCGAGGGCCGCCGCGACGACGAACGTGAAGTACGCCCACAGCGAGGTGGTGGCGGCCAGTGGTACGACGGCCGCCGCTCCGATCGTGGCGGAGACGACGATGAACACCTTGCGCCGCCCGAGCCGGTCGGAGAGCGGACCGGACACCGCGATCGCGGCGCCGGAGACGGCCACGTGGAGGACGCCGGCCAGCGCGATCGTGGAACCGGCACGCTCGGTGGACATGCCCAGGTAGTCCTTGAGCACGTAGAGCTGGTACACGAGGACGAGGTTGATGCCGAGCAGGGTCAGCAGCCTGCCGGCCATCGCCCACAACAGGTCCGCGTCCCGTGGCGGCACCAGGCTCCGGGCGAGAAGGCGGCCCGAGAAGCGTTCCCGGGGCAGGCGGGCGCTCGACCGGTCGGGCGCAGCGAACATCAGCACGAGCCCGCCCACCGGGATGGTCCAGAAGATCCAGCGAAGCCCGAGCACCGGCGCCGCGACCAGAAGCCCGGCGGTCACGCCGCCGATCCCCATGCCAAGGAGCGAGCCGATACCGGCCCAGGAGGACGCCTTGCCCAGGTGGGCGGGGGCCACCCGGTCGGGCATGACCGCGTTGAGCGGTGCGACGACCGCGTTGAGGCCGATCTGGAATCCGATCCACAGCAGTACGAGGACGGGAAAGCTCTGTGTGAACGACACCGCGCAACCCAGAACGGCCGTGGTGAACCCGCCGCACAGGATCCACGGGTTACGCCGCCCCCAGCGCGAGCGGGTGCGGTCCGACAGCACCCCGATCACGATGTTGGCCGCCATCGCGGCGACCGCACCGGCCCCTGCCAGGACGGCGTAGCGGCCGGTCTTGGTCCCCTCGTCGAACTGTTCCAGGAGCGCCAGGAGCAGAGTGTGCGACGCGGCGACCGGCAGCATCCAGCTCAGGTGCGTGATGCCCAGTACGGGGCCCAGGCGGCCTGCTCTCGAGGATGGTTCCTTCTCGGGGACCGGCACATCCGGCAGGACCGGACCGGCGGACGGCGACGTCATGGACAGCTCCTTTGCTGTGCCCGCGCTCAAGGTCGGCTCACCCTAGCCGCGAAACCCTAGAGCTTCAAGGTTTTCAGCTGGGGTTCGTAGACTGCCCGCATGAGCACTCCTCGGGGCCCCTACGCCAAGACCTCGGCCAAGCGCCAGAAGATCCTCGAAGCCGCCCTCGCCGCCTACGAGGAAGCGGGCAGCCGTAGCGTGTCCGTACGTGACATCGCCCAGCGCGTGGGGATGACCGACGCCGGCGTGCTGCATCACTTCGGCAACCGTGAGGGACTGCTCACGGCCGTACTCGAAGCCCGCGACGCCGAGGCCGTGGCCTCCTTCGGCGACCCCATCGAGAACCCGCCCGCCGCGCTGGAGATCCTGGCCCGCAACGCCGCCACGCCGGGGCTGGTCAAGCTCTTCGTCGATGTGGCCGCTGCCGCTGCCGAACCGGAGCACCCGGCCCACGACTTCTTCGCCCGGCGCTACGAGCGGTACCGCGACGGCCTGGCCGGCGTGCTCGCCAAGACCGCCGCGTCCAACGCCCCCGCCGCAGCCGTCGACCAGTCGGAACTCGACGCCGACTGGGCGGCCCGCGTCCTGCTCGCCGTCACCGACGGCCTCCAGCTCCAGTGGCTTCTCAAGCCCGACATCGACATGGCCGCCGACCTCGCCCGCCTGCACACAGTCCTGGTGGACGCCCTGCGCGACCGGACACAGGACACGTCCTGAACGAGCCGGACCGGCCGACGGCTCAGGCCGCCGGGCGAGCACCTCTTGTGGCCCGGCTCGGTCCGGGCCTTGAGCACACGGCCCCGTGGCACGGGGCCGGATCGCCGCGAGGTGGCCACCGGGCGGGTCGAGTCCATCCGCTCGTCCTGCAGGTCCCAGGACGCAGCCCCTTCCCGGAACGGGGCGGGCACGGGCAACGCCGAGTGCGGCGCCCTCGTGCGCGCCTGAGAGAAGCCAGGAGTTGACGCCCCCATTGGTCTATGCCAACTTCTCCTCGGTGCATGATCAGCCGTCCCCACCAAGGGCGTTGAAGCAGCAGGCTTCGCCCTCGGCATCGTGCTGCCTTCCCCCATCACCTCTCCAAGAGGAATCCCCATGCGCAACGGAACAGGCCGCCGCAAGCTGCGGATACGCACCGCCCTCGCAGCGGCCACCGTCATCGGCCTCGGTGCCACGGCGTTGACCGCCCTTCCGGCCGCCGCCGCGGAAGAGAGCGTCGCCGTCCGGTACCGGCATGGCGGCACGGGCGGCGACCAGGCTGCGCCCTGGCTCACGGTGGTCAACACCGGGGCTACGAGCATTCCGTTGAGCCAGGTCAAGGTGCGCTACTACTTCAAGGGCGACCCCGGCGCCTCCTACAGCTACGCGTGCGACTGGGCGGTCAGGGGCTGTACGCAGGTGACGGGCACGTTCGGCACGCTGACCAGTCCGACCGCCGCGGCGGACCGGTACCTGGAGGTCGGGTTCACCGCGGAGGCCGGGTCCCTCGCGCCGGGTGCCGACACCGGGGACGTACAACTGCGCTTCCACCGCTCCGACTGGCAGCCCCTCGACCAATTCGACGACTATTCGTTCGGCCCGGCGCAGACCGCGTACGGGGACTGGAGCAAGGTCACCGCCACCGTCGGCGGCGTGCAGGTCTGGGGCACCACCCCGGCCGGAAACGAGCCGACGCCGACCCCACCCGCGACCCCGACCGGCCCCACTCCCACCACTCCGACGCCTACCGATCCGCTCCCCACCGGTCCGACCGTGCCCCCGGCCGGCCGAGGCGTCCTCTTCGACGACTTCGACTACACCGGCCACACCGATCCGGCCATCGCCGCACACGGCTGGACCATCCGCTCCGGCGGAGGCGGCCCCGGTGTCGGCGACGCGAGCTGGGCGCCCGAGAACGTGACCTTCGCCAAGCAGGGCACGAACTCCGTCATGACGCTGCGCACGTCGACCCAGGGGTCGGGCGCGTCGACCCGGCAAACCGAAGTGCACACGGGCGTGCGGAAGTTCAAGAGCGGTACGTACGCCGCCCGGGTGCGCTTCGCGGACGCTCCGGCCAGTGGTCCGGACGGTGACCACCTGGTCCAGAGCTTCTTCACCATCAACGACCTCACCGCTCCGATGGCGGACGACTACGCCGAGTACGACTTCGAGTACCTCCCCAACGGCGGCTGGGGCGAGACGGCGAACGTCCTCTACACCACCTCCTGGGAGACCTTCCGCCCCGACCCCTGGGAGGCCGTCAACCAGCACACCGAGGCCCGCACGAGCCAGGCCGGCTGGCACGACCTCGTCCTGACCATCGACGACACCGCGCTCGTCTACTACCTCGACGGCAAGGAGTTCGCCCGGCACGACGCCCGCTACCTGCCCGAGCGGCCCATGTCGATCCACTTCAACCAGTGGCTGATCGACCTTGCCGGGCAGACCTCCACTACCCCTCGCGCCTACGAGGAGCAGGTCGACTACGTCCTTCACGTGAAGGACCAGGTCCTCACCCCCGCCGAAGTGGCGGCGAAGGTCGCCACGTACCGCTCGAACGGAACGGCCTTCGAGGACTCCGTTCCCGCCTCTTGACCTCACCCACTCGCCCTGGACCGCGCGGACCCCGCGACGAAGCCGGTCGCTTTCGACCTGGAGACGGTCATCGTCTGCCCCTCAGGTCCATCGGCCCGACGAAGTCTGTAGGCCGTGGAGCCGAACGGTGCGAGGTGTACGAGCGGTGGCGGCGGACCACGGAACTCTCACGGACGAGCAGTGGGCAACGCTGGAGCCGTTGTTGCCGAGGGGGGGCGAAGGCGGGGCGGCCACCCGTCTGGCCCCGGCGGCAGCTGATCGACGGCATACGGTTCCGGGTCCGGACCGGTGTTCCGTGGCGGGACGTGCCCGTCGAGTACGGACCGTGGAACCGGGTCGACGACCTGTTCCGGCGATGGCAGCGGAACGGCAGCTGGCACCGCATCCTCACCCGCCTCCAGTCCCTGGCCGACGCGAAGGGCTGTCTTCAGCTCGACCGGTCCGACGTATCGGCAACTCCGCCCCCGCACACTCACTCGAGCCAACCTAGAGCACTTCCGAAACACGCCCCAGTTGGCCACACCCCTGCCCAGTCGCAGCCAGTAGTGCACGAGTGGGCGTTTCATCTGACCAGTCCGGCTCCTGCCTGTACAGCCGTTTTGAGCTGGCGTATCTGCCGTTGTGGGTAAGGGGCCGCCCCAGTCCCCGGTAGGCACAGAGCGGAACGGCTATGGCACAGACCGGACAGAGGGTTGATCCCTCCGCTGCGTTCAATTTCACGCTGGACATCGACGGCCTGGCGGGCTCACATGGCTTCGCTGAGTGCAGCGGGGCCAACACCGAGCAGGACGTGATCGAGTACCGCGAAGGCAACATGGACTTCTCGGTGATCAAGCTCCCAGGGCTGAAGAAGTTCGGTGACATCACGCTCAAGCGCGGCTTCACCACC
This sequence comes from Streptomyces nymphaeiformis, assembly GCF_014203895.1. Lineage (GTDB taxonomy): Bacteria > Actinomycetota > Actinomycetes > Streptomycetales > Streptomycetaceae > Streptomyces > Streptomyces nymphaeiformis. The sequence continues at coordinate 814,473 of NZ_JACHJY010000002.1, forward strand.
AACCGCGAGCTGTGGGACTGGCGGCGAGCGGTGCTGGAGGGCACGGTGATTCGCCGCACCGGCCACATCGTGCTCAACGACGAGGCGGGCAAGCCGGCGTTGCGGTGGAAGTTCACCAACGCCTGGCCCAAGCAGTACTCGGCGCCGTCGCTCAGCGGCACCGCCACGGAGATTGCCATCGAGGAGTTGGTGCTGGTGGTGGAGAGCTTCGAGCTCGACGCCCCGTGACCGTCGCGGCGCGAGTTGACCACGGCGGGGTGTCGACAACACGCCTTGGGCTTCGCTGTCCTCGGCTGACATCACGCCGGCGCTGTTCATCGGCGAGGCGGAGGGGACGATACAGGTCACGATCCCCCTGGACGACCACGTCCTGGACCCCCGCTTCTACGAGCCGCTGACGGCGTACACCCTGAACGCGGCGGGCCTGACGGCCTGACGCACCCGGGGCCGGGCCCAGCCCCCCGTTCGTGTTCACGGGGTTCTCGGCGGCGAGGCCGCATCCCGAGCCGCCACGCCATCGGATGACACGGCTCGGCCAGACGAGTGGCAGCGGCCGCCGCGAGCCGCTGCCGGACGGGCCGGTGTTCCAAGATCAGTGCCGCCGCCGTCTCCGGCGGCAGCTGCCCTCCACCGCATCTGTGCCGTGTGATCGGATCGACCACGGCTGTTCGAGGAGTCTCACCCCATGCGTTCACGCGTCATCGCCGTCATGGCCGCCGCGCTCGCGGCCACTGCGGCACTCGCGCAACCCGCCCACGCCGCCCCGCTCGTCGACGGGGTCTACCGGTTCGCGGCTCTCACGGACGGCAAGTGTCTGGTCTGGCCCAAGACACACGCGAGCATCGGCGTGGTGTCGCTGGGTGACTGCACGGACACCGCGTCCACCTCGGCGAACTGGCAGGTGCTGCGACGCCCCGACGGAATGATGGAAGTCTCCCCGTCGGGCTCGAACCCGCGCACCTGCCTGAAGGTGACGTCGCAGCACAGCGTGTCGGTCACCAGCTGCGGTGACAGGTACGCCGAGTGGACCGTCTCCTACGGCTCCGCCGGGCCCGACAGCGTGGTGTGGGCCGACATCGAGCACACACCCGGCGACTTCTCCGACTCGTACGGAAAGATCGTGGACGATCCCGGCGTGACCGGCCGGATCGTGGTGAGGCGGGCCCCCATCGAACCGCACTACTGGGCATTGCAGCCGGCCGGCTAGGCGTGTGTCGGAAGTGCTCTAGGTTGGCTGACGTGAGTGCGCGGGGGCGGAGTTACCGATACGTCGGACCGGTCGAGCTGAAGGCTGCGGTCCGGCCTGGCAGCTGCGGCTGCCGGATCAGCTCGGCAGCTGAATTCGGCGACTGGATCGCTGGGCGATCGGCGACGGAGCCGGCCGAGCCGTTCACCTTTGTGGTCGGCGCGGACGGTGTGCTCCGGCTGGCGCCGCGACGGAGCGAGCACGTTGCCTGTGCCGGCGGAGCCATGGTTTTGAGTGCTGGCGAGGTTGGTTTCGTGCGCGAGGGGGACCGGTGGGCCGTGACTGAGGTCAGCAACCAGTCCACCGGGTACTGCCCCGACACTGGCTCCTGGTCGGAAGTCGCTCGTGCTCTGGACGAAGGGCTCGAACGGCCCTCCGGCTTCACCCACGAGGTGGTGTTCCGCCGGTGTCCTGGCTGCCAGGAGCACAACATCGTGCGCGAGGACGACTTCGTCTGCGTCTTCTGCGGCAGCGATCTGCCAGAGACGTGGAACGTGGATCCCACCGCGTGATGGCCGAGGGCCACAGCCACTCGCGGTTCAAGGCGGTCGTCGCGGCGGCCTTGAACCATGCGGAGCGCGGCTCACCGGCGAGCGACGCCAGTGCGCCGCGTCGGGGCGACAGGTGGCCGGCCGTGCCGCCTGCCACTGGCCGGCTGGGCCTGCCGACAGGGGCGAGCGGTTGTGGATCGCGGACGGCACCCTGATCCCGGTCCGCGACCGGAAGGCCGGCGCATCCTCGCTGGCCGAGGGCGCTTGCAGCGACACCGGCCTCGTCGCCCCCAGCGCAATCGCCCCCGGACGAGCCTCTGCCTGGCGAGGGGGAAGACAACGCCGAGCACCGATGCGTGTGGGATCGCGTCGAGCACGTCTTCGAGGCTTTGAAGGCGGGCCTTGGCTGACGTGGTGCTCGAGGAAGGTCGTGAGGGCGCGCTCGTATCGGTTGGGGTCCACGTTCCAGGATCCGGTGTGGCTCGCGCCGGGGACCGTGACGAGGGTGACGTCGTCGGGCCAGTCATGGGCGAACGCCGCGCTGGTGGCGTGGGGAACGATGGTGTCGGCGGTGCCGTGGAAGAGAAGCACGGGCTGCTTCGGGCCGCCGCTGTGCCGGTTGGCGGTCAGGGTGTCGACGGCGTCGAGGTCAGCGCCGGAGCGGATTTCCACGAACGCGGAGACGACGTCGGTGACGGCTCCGGGCAGGGAGAATCCGTCGACGATCGTGCTGATGGCGGCGCGGTAGTCCAGTGCGGGGGAGTCCAGGACGACCCCGCGAACGAGACTGGTGTCCGTGGCGCGGTCCAGGTAGGTCTCGACGATGCCGCCGCCCATGGAGAACCCGTACAGGACCACGCCGGTGGCACCGCGGGTGCGGGCGTAGCGGACGGCGGCGTCGAGGTCGTGCCACTCGGCGTCGCCGAACCGGCGTGTGGCGTGGGCGTCGTGGGGCGCGCCCGGGTCGTTGCGACAGGTGATGTCGAGGACGGGAAAGCCGAGCGTTTTCAGGTGCGGCATGGTCCGCAGGCCCGCGCTGCGGCCGGCGCCAAGTCCGTGGATCTGGATGATCCAGGTCTTCTCGCTGCCGGGTAGGAACCAGGCCGGCATCGGGCCGAGGTCGCCTGGGTAGGTGAGGTCCTGGTAGTCCAGTGCGAGGGTCCGTTTCGGGTCGCCGTCCCAGACGGTGACGGAGACCTTCGCCTTGGCGCCGGCCGGGGGCGGCCCGTCATCGGTGGTGAGTTCACGGGTCACCGTGTTCCCGTCCGTTCGAAGGACCCGCCCGAGGACGCCCTGACGGCGCTCGCCTGCCTCACCCTCCTGCCAGATGAGCCCCCAGGTTCCCGGCAGGCCCGTTTCGGGGGTTGCGGGCAGCGTCACTGTTCCCTGCGAGGCAGCAACAATGCGGGTGTTCAACGGTGTGTCGTCGATCGGCTCGACGAACTTGCCCGTGATGACCCACAGGATCGCGGCCGCTGCGGACAACACGAGGACAAGCAGGGTCGCGACCACGAACAGGGCGCGTCGGCGCAGCCGGGACCGGCGGGACGGCAGGGGGTTGTCCGCCCCGGCTATGACGGGCGACTGCTGGGGTGTGGGCGGGGAACCTTCGCTGCCCATCTGCACCATCCATCCTTTGTCGCAAGGGCGCGTAAAGCGCAGGCTCTGTACCCGGGTTGAAGTGATGTGCACGCGGGTTCTCACGGCTCGCCCGCGACTGTTCTGGGGTGCCCGTCAGGGTTCTGGTTCAGGGCCCCGACCGTGTGCGACTACGTGGCGTGGGGCGGAGTGCCCGGTGGGTTCGGAGAGGCTGGCTCGTGTTCCGCCAGGACGCGGTCGGCGGCGTGGTGGGGGCAGGAGACGGCATGCCACGTCACGCTGAGTCGGTCCCCGTCCAGGGCGAGAGTGCGGGTCTGACCGTCAGCCGGTCCCGCCGCGCAGTGCGGGCACACGAGGGTGTGCGTTCGCAGTGTTTCCGGTGGTGGACCCTGTGCCGGGTCGTTTTTGTCCGGCTCCGGCCAGCGACCGAAGGATCCGTTGGTGCCGGGACCGGGGGCGCCGAGTACACCCGGGCCCTTCGTACGGTGGGGCGGCATCGGGATCACTCGGCGTCTCCTCAAAACCACTGTGCGCTCTGCAAGTCGATCGATCACTTCATGGTTCGTCTCGCACAGCACCTGCAGTGCGAGTTGTCCCGCCTGCCCGGGCCCACTGCCCAGCCCGGTGCAAGCGGGCGGGGCAGCGGCCTCCGGGAGTCCATGGCCGGTGCCTCTGGCCCCAGAGGCACGCCGTGGCAGGCGGGCGGTCAGGTCCGGGTGGCGGCGACGGGCTCCTTGGAGTCCGGGACCGTGGGTGCGACGGTCGTCGTGGTGCCTTCGATGTCGACGTGGGGGACGAGTCGGTCCAGGCGTGCGGGGAGGGACCAGGCGCGGTCTCCGAGGATGGCCAGGGCAGCGGGGACGAGGGTGAGGCGTACGAGGAAGGCGTCGATGAGGACGCCGACGGTGAGGGCGAAGCCGATGGACTTGATGACGGGGTCGGGGCTGAAGATGAATCCGCCGAAGACGGCGGCCATGATGAGTGCGGCAGCGGTGACGACGCGTCCGCTGCGGGCGAGGCCGTGGGTGATGGCCTCGTGCGCGTTGCCGGTGTGCTGGTAGTGCTCGCGGATCCGGGAGACGAGGAAGACCTCGTAGTCCATGGCGAGTCCGAAGAGCACGCCGATGACCAGGACGGGCAGGAAGCACAGGATCGGGGCGGCTGCGGCGAGCTGGACGACGCCGGCGAGGTGTCCGTCCTGAAAGACCCACACGACCGCTCCGAGGCTGGCGGCGATGGACAGCAGGAATCCCACGATCGCCTTGAGGGGGACGAGCAGGGACCGGAAGGCGATGGTCAGGAGGAGCAGGGCAAGCAGGACGGTGATGCAGAGCAGCAGGGGCAGTGCGTCGGCGAGCTTGGCGGAGATGTCGATGGTGGCGGCGGTCGCGCCCGCCACGTACATGGTGCCGCCGGCATCGGTCACGGTCTGGTGGCCGTCGCGCAGACGGTGGACGAGGTCGGTGGTGGCGTCGTCGTCGGGGCCGGTGGTGGGCACGATGCCGAGCAGCGCGACGGATCCGTCCGCGTTGGTGACCGGAGGAGCGACGACGGCGACGCCCTTCTCGGCGGTCAGCGTGGTGCGCAGGCCGTCGAGGACCTGCTGGCGTTCGGCAGCGGGAAGATCGGCGACGACCACGGCCAGAGTGGCGTTGAAGCCGGGGCCGAAGCCTTCGGCGAGCAGCTGGTATCCACGATGCTGGGTGCTGGCGACGGGCTGGCTCTCGTTGCCGGGCAGTCCGAGACGGAGGTTGCGCGCGGGCAGGGCGAGCGTGGTCAGCAGGACGGTACCGGTGAGAAGGACGATGACGGGGCGGCGGGTGACGCCCCGGGCCCAGGCCATGCTCCATGCTCCGGCCGGCTTCCTTGTGGTCGGGCGGAGCCGGGGCCGGAGGCGTTCACCCGAGTAGGACAGGAGAGCCGGAACCAGGGTGACCGCGACCGTCACGGCGACGAGCACGGTGAACGCGGCGGCCAGACCCATGACGGCAAGGAACGGGATCCCGGTCAGCGCCAGGGCGGCCAGCGCGGTCACGACGGTCAGGCCGGCGAAGAGGACTGCGGTCCCGGCCGTGGCGGTGGCCCGCGCGATCGCCTCCTCCACGCGGGTGCCGGGATCGGCCAGCAGCTCGCGATGGCGGGAGATGACGAACAGGGCGTAGTCGATTCCCACGGCCAGGCCGATCATCAGGGCCAGCACGGTGGCCGTGTTGGTCATCTCCACGAAGCCCGACACGAAAAGGACCCCCATCACACCGACGGCGACACCCACCAGTGCGGTGAGCAGGGGCAGTCCGGCGGCCAACAGCGAACCGAGGGTGACGGCCAGAACGACGAACGCGACGATCACACCGACGATCTCTCCGGCGCCACCGATCCCGCCGCCCGCGACAGGCAGCACCGAACCGCCGAACTCGACCTGCAGACCGGCCTCACGCAGCGGCTCCACCGCCCCGGACAGAGCCGACCTGGCCGACTCCGTCACCTCGGAGGCCGGCTGAGCGAACTGGACATCCGCGTACCCGATCCTACGGTCCGCCGACAGCGCCCCTCCCGTCTCCGGCCCGGCGACATGCACCACCCCCGGAACCCGGGCAACGGAATCCAACGCGCCCGCCAATGCTTCGCGGGCGCCAGCCTCCGTCAGAGTGCGCCCCTCAGGCGCGGCGATGATCACGCGCGCGGAACCACCGGAGGCAGCCGGAAACTTCCGGGCGAGGAGTTCCTGCGCCTGCTGCGACTCAATGCCAGGCACGGAGTACGTGGTGCCCAGCTGTCCGCCCAGCGCACCACCCAACGTGCTGACCACCACAACCAGCAACAGCCACGCCAGCAGCACCCGGCCCCGACGCCGCGCCGCCCAGCGCCCCAGTTCATACAGCCGTCCGGCCACGCCTATCGCTCCTTCTCCCAGCAACATCAGATTTATGCATCCTAGGATAAAAATGCACTGCATGGCATTTACTGTTCCAGAGGTAGGGTTCCGCCATGGACCAACCGGGGCTGAGGGAGCGCGGAAAGCGGCGCCGCAGGGAAGCGATCACGCGGGCGGCCTACCGCCTCTTCGCCGAACGCGGCTACGGCCCCACGACGATCGACGACATCGCTCAGGCCGCCGAGGTCGCGCGCCGTACCGTGACCTTGTACTTCCCCACCAAGCAGGATCTCGCCCTGGCCCGCACGGCCGACTCACTCCAGCGCCTGACGGACGCCCTGACGGACCGCCCCGACGGCGTGAGCACGCTGGACGCCGTCAAGGCGTGGCTGGACCAGGAGATCAAGGCAGCCACAGAGCTCGACCTCCTGGAACATCGCATGTTCGAGGCCAACCCCGAACTCCAGGCCCTGCGGAGCATTCACTACTCCGACGCAGTCCGGGCGGGCACCGCATCGATCGCCCGCGACATCGGAGCGGCCCCCGACGATGCCGGGCCCGCCCTCGCCGCCGCTGCCATCGTCGCCGTCATCACCCAGGCATACGCCACAGCCGAGAACCAGGACGCAGAACAGGCCCTGCGGACCGGCTTCGCCTTCCTCGAAGCCGGCATCGCATCTCTCGCCCAACCATCGAAACCCTGAGGGGCCGTCGCCCTCGGAGGGCCTTCTCCCGACCGCCACCGAGTGCGCGGGCTGATCGTTTTCGGCTGCCCCTGGGATCGTTCGGATCTGCTGTGCCGCGCCAGCCTGTGCGATCTGCCGGGGAGAAGGTGGATCGTCTCCACGGACAGGCAGGCGCCAGGGCTCGGCCAGGCCACCTTCTCCGTCGACGGCGCTTGGCAGGGCGGCTGCCGGCGCACCGCGCAGACCGGCGTGCGGTCGAAGTCCTTGCCGCTGAGCAGGGCCGCGACGGTGAGTAGATCGTCGTCGGCGACGACGCCGCGTTCACGGGTGTGGGGGGCGGAACGGTGAGTGCCCCTTGCCCTGGAACCGGGGTCGGCGTTGACCACGTCCACCTGGACGTCCGCGAGAACGCCGAGGGGATACCGCTGCCATGAGGCTTCCACCCGCTGCCTCCGGGTGCTTCGAACGGCTCCAGGTTCAAGTCCCGGCCGGGAGCGAGGAGTCCGTGTCACTCCGCGCTGGGGAGGCCACGGAAGCGCCCGGCCCGGTCGTACCCGGCATCGAGACTCCGAAGGTCCCGGACACCACGGGCCACCGTCAGCAGTGCTCCCCGCTGTCGCCCGTCGAGCGGTGGAGTGGCACGCCGACCGGGGCCGCGGCCGGCCTCCTCGCGCTGGCCGTGCTGTTCTGCCTGATGTGGCGGTCGGCGGCCTGCTCGGGGACCTGCTGGAGTCGATGGCCAAGCGGGGCGCCCGCGCCAAGGACGCCGGCCGGTGGCTGCCCGGCTCCGGTGGCCTCCTCGACCGGATCGACTCCCTGCCGATCGCCCTGGCGGTCCTGTTGGTGCTGGAATGAACCCCGGGGCGCAGTGGGCCCTATGACGGGGGGTTAGGTGCGACCGGCCGGGGGAGCCGGGGACCGGCTCCTTCCCGTACACGCCGGCCCCGCGCAGCGGCCGCGACCGGGCCGGGTCCGGGCTCGGTCCACGCTCACCCATGACGGGCGGGACCGGCCGGCCGGCCCGGGAGAGACGGTGCGGACGAGGACGTGGACCTCGGCCGTCCGGCCCGCCGTGGAATCCCGCTACGGCGCGCAGGACCTGGAGTCCGTGCACCCGGCGGCCCCGGTGACGACGACCCGCGGGGTCACGCGCGCTCCTCGGCGGGGGCGGTGGGAAGGGTGATCCCCGCGATGACGTCGGCAGGCGCCAGGGCGGGCAGGATACATCGCCACATGTCGGCGATCCGGCACGGCAGGTCGGTCCGGCTGGTGGAGAGCTGCGACATGATCTGGGTGCCGGTGTAGGCGGCCACCAGCAGGGAGGCGAAGGCGGTCTCGTCGGCCCCGGGCAGGAGCTGGCCCTTGCTCCGCGCGGCGACCAGCTCGTCGTGGAACTTCCGGGCCCACCACTCGTAGATCGCGTACTCGTGGAGGTCGGCCTCGTTCTGCTCGACGGCGAGCCGGACGCCCGCGCGCAGCAGGGTGTTCTGCTGCATCTCCACGGCGAGGTAGGAGGTCATGTCGATCAGGTGCTGCAGGCCGGGCTCCCCGGGAGGGAACTCCAGGTCCTTGGCCTGCTCGTGGATCACCGCGCGGGCGAGCCCCTCCTTGGACTTGAAGTGGAAGTACACCGACCCGGTCGTCAGGCCGACCCGGTCGATGATCTTCAGGATGCTCGCCCGGGTGTAGCCGACCTCGTCGAACACCTCCGCGGCGGCCCGGAGAAGGACCTCCCGCGTGCGGACGGCGCGCTGCTGCATGGTCCGAGTGCCCTCTTCCACCTGCACCTGATCCCTCTCGACAAAATAAAATAATGACCTCTATCATTTCATGACGTGCGCTGACACGCCAGGGTGAGTGGCTCATGAACCGGTTGGGGGAACTGCCTTGTCCTCGCTTGACCTCGTCCACGACGAGGCGGCCTTATCCGCCGCACACGTGCCCCAGGTCTTCACCCACAAGACGAACCCGTCGGAAGTCCTGCTCACCGGCTGGTGCCGGACGGGACCCGACGCCTTCGCCGTCACGGCCCGCTGGCCGCGGGCCCACGGGTTCTACGTCCACCGCGACGGCCTGCTCGACCCCCTGCTCCTGAGCGAGTCGATACGCCAGACACTGCCCCTGCTCTCGCACGCCGAGTACGGCGTACCGCTCGACCACCACCTGCTCTGGCAGGACTTCCGCTGGGAGCTCGACCCCGCCGCGGCACGCGACGAAGGCCACGGCGCCGACGTCGAGTTACGCATCACCGCCACCGACGTGAAGTACCGCGGGACGCGAGCCGCGGCCCTCGTCCTGCACGTGGAGGCATGGCGGCAGGGCGCCCGACTGGCCGAGGCCCGGACGCACTTCACCGTCCAGGACCCCGCCGTGTACCGGCGGCTGCGCGGACGGTACGCCGACCTCGTGCTCGCCAACGCCCGCGCCCTTCCCGCCCCGCCGCCCGCTCCCGCTCCGGTGAGGGGCGGACGACACGACGAGGACGTCGTGCTCGCACGCGCGGACGGCGAGGGCCGCTGGCAACTGCGGGTGGACACCTCCCACCCGATCCTCTTCGACCACCCGGTCGACCACGCCCCGGGAATGCTGCTGCTGGAAGCCGCGCGCCAGGCCGCACAGGCCTCGTCGCCCCGGCCGACCGCGGTCGTGGGCATGGAAGCCGTCTTCACCCGGTACGCGGAACTCGACGCGCCGTGCTGGATCGACGCCCGCCCGCTCCCCGGCGCCCCGACCGGCCGGCAGCGGATCCTGGTCACCGCCCGGCAGCACGACGAGGAGATCTTCACCGATGTCGTCACCCTGGGCGAAGTCTGAGGGCACGCACACATGGACACCGCGTTGACCGACCCCTCCCGCCCCCACCGCGTCCCCTCCCCGTGGACGGTCCGCACGAGCACCCCGGACCCGTCGCGGCCGCGCGTCCTGGTCGCCGGCGGCGGCATCGGCGGTCTGGCCACCGCGCTCGCCCTGGGACGGCGAGGCCACGACGTACTCGTCCTGGAACAGCGGTCGGCCCTCACCGAGAGCGGCGCGGGCGTCCGGCTGGCCCCCCGGGACTTCCGGCTCCTGCACGCGCTGGGCGTCGGGAACGCCGTACGGGAACGGTCGCTGACACTCGACGCGTTCCACGTCCGGGACGGCTCGACCGGGGAACTGCTCACCGCGGCGAAGCTGCCCACCCGCGGCCGGCCCTCCTCCCCGGCACACGCGACGGCCCACCGGCTGGACGTGTACGAGCCCCTGCTGGAGGCGTGCTGGGAGCTGGACTCCGTACGACTGCACACCGACAGCCGCGTCATCGGCCACACCCGGCAAGGAGGGACGGTACGCGCGCTCCTTGCCGACGGGCGCACCGTGACCGGCGACGCCCTGATCCTCACGGACGGCGCCCGCCCCGGCGTCCACCACGACGACGCGCAACCAGGCCGCGGTGTCCCCGGGGAACGGCTCGCCGTGTACCGCACGATCGTCCCCATGGACGCGGTCGCCGACCGGTGGCAGCAGAGCGCCGCCGTCTGCTGGGTGGGAGGGGACTGGCACCTCTCGCACTACCCGCTGCCCGACTACCGCTACCTGAACCTCACCGCGACCCGGCACCACCACACCGGCGACAGCCTCCACGGCACCCGGGTGGACCCGGACGAGGTCCTCGGCGCGTTTCCCGGGATCGCGGCCGCCGCCCGCGACGTCCTCACCACGGGCAGACACTGGCGGGCGCTGACACTCCCCGCCCGCCCGCCTGCCGCGGACCGGGCGCCCGGCCGGATCGCGCGGGTCGGCGACAGCGGGCAGGAGGCGCACCGTCCGGAGACCAGCTGCCTGCACCAGGCGCTGGAGGACGCCGTCGCGCTCGGCGACTCCTGGGACGCCTCGGGCACCGGTGTCCACGCGTGGCTCGCCGCTTACGACGCCCGGCGCGCCGAACGAGTGCGGCACAGCGGCACGGAGCACACCTCCCGCCACCGGCAGGGCCACTGCGCGGACGACCTGACTCTCGTCGACCACGTCCTGTCCAAGGACTTCGCCGGCTCGTGCTGAACGCCACCGGCCCCGGACGGCGCACGGGTCCGTACGGACACCGGCCCCGTCCGCACGCACCGGGCGCCGCCTCGGGACCAGGCCGCGATCGGACCCGGCATCGGACCCGGCATCGGACCCGGCATCGGACCCGGCATCAGCCCCGAGGAGCGGCCTCGACCAGGACCTTCCCCGGCGGATCCGTCCGGCCCGCCGCGATGTCCATGACGAAGTCCGGGAATTCGCCCAGGGTGATGCGCCGCGAGACCAGCCGGTGCAGCGGAAAGGCCTCCGGGTGCTCCGCGCGCAGCCTGAAGCCCTCCTCGTAGTCCTCCTTGAAGCACCCGTACGCGCCCGACACACCGAGCCGCTTTCCGGCGTGGTCCACCCACGTGAGGAGTTCACCCCGACGGACGGCGTCGACGTCCACCGGGCCCCCGGGGAACCGGTCGCCCTTCCGGGTCCCGCCGTAGACGAGCACGACCGCCCCGTCGCGGGCCATCCGACCCGCCGTCTCCAGCAGTTCCGCGGTGGCCACCGTCGGCGCGACGACGACCACGTCGAACGCGCCGGGGTACGCCCCCGCCTGCGCCAGCGGACGGATCTCGTCCGAGGCGAGGATGCCCTGCTCACAGGCGAAGACACGCCGGGCCTCGCCGCGGTTGAACACCGTGACCGACGCCCCCAGATGACGGGCGTACAGGGCGAACATCAGCCCCGCGCAGCCGGCGCCGACGATCCCGACCTGCTTGCCCGCGAGGGAGTCGAGCCGGGTGAGTTCGAGCAGCTTGCGCAGCGCGTGCACGATGCAGGCGAACGGCTCCGGCATCCAGACGTCCCCGCCGTCGTACGGCCCGGGGACCCGCACGACGGCCTGCTCCAGCTCCTCCTTCGAGCCCCGTACGAACACGTACTCGGCGAAACCGGTGGTGCGGCGGGGAGTGATGTTCGGATTGAGCGTGACGGTGTCGCCCGCCGCGAATCCGCTGCCGGACCCCGCGAAGAAGACGGATCCCACGAGCTCGTGACCGAACAGCGGCCCCCGGTCCTCGGGGACGTCGCGCGAGCCGAGGATCTCCTTGACGTCGGCGCGGCAGATGCCCATGTGATCGGGCCTGATGACGACGGTGTCGTCCCCGAGCACGTCGTGCGGGAAGGCGCACGCGCCGAAGCTCACCACGCCGTTGCTCAGCCTGGTCGTCTCGTACGTCGACAGAACGGTGGACATGTCAGCTCCTTGGATGGTCCGGGACGGTGGCCGGCAGATCCGCCCGCCCGGCGCGGGCACGCCCGATGTCGAGGGCGAGGCGACCGAGGTCGCCGTCGCGGTAGTCGTTCTCCAGGACCAGCGCCCCGGGAGGCGCGCCCGCGTGGGCGAGGAGCGCGGCCAGGGCCTCCCACACCCCGCCGTCCCCGTCCCCGAGCAGCTCGTGGCCCACGATGCCGCCGGTGCCGTCCTTGAGGTGGACCTGCGGCGCGATCCACGGGTGCGTCGCCTCGATCAGCGCCAGGACGTCGACCCCGTACACCCGCGGGTTGTACGTGTCGAGCACCAGCCGGAAGCAGGGGGCGGCCACCTGCTCCACGAGGGCCCGCGCGGCGGCGGGTTGCAGGGCGTTCTCGCTGGCCAGGAGCAGTCCGCGCGCGTCGGCCTCCCGTGCCGCCCAGGCCAGGACGGCCGCGGTGCGCCTCAGGTCGTCCGGGCCGTCGATGGCGCTGCGGCGGAAGCTGGGGGCGAACGCCAGGGGCACGCCCAGGGCCCGGGCCGTGTCCAGGACGCGGACCAGGACGCGCCGGGCGCGCAGCGCGTCCCGGCTGCCGGCCGGCGCCGTGAGCCCGATGTCGTTGAGGGTGTTGCCCGCGACCCCGAGCAGCTCCACGCCGTGCGTGGCACTGTCGTCGCGGAGCCGGTCGATGGTGCCCGGAGCGTCGAGCCACGGCCCCCGGCCCGGTCCGCCGAGGTCGAGCTGGAGGCCGTCGGCGCCCGCCCGCCGGGCCAGCGCGGCGGCGCCGAAGTGGTCCCCCGGCAGCCGCCAGCCGGCGAGTCCCACCCGGGGGGACCGGGTCACGACGCCGTCCGCGCGGCAAGGGCACGGCTCTGGGAGACCGGCATCCCCTCGCCGACCGGACGCCAGGTGCCGGAGGCGTCGACCACGAGGTGCGCGCCGTGCAGTCCGGCACCCGACGTCGCCGCCAGCTCGCGGGCCAGCGGCCCGAAACCGGCCGGTGTCATGTAGGCGCTGTAGTCGAAGTCCTCGGGGCGGCGGCGCCGGATCCCGGGGGTGTCGACCATGCCGGCGGGAAGGGCCTGGACGATGCGCAGGGCCTCCCCGTCGGGCGACTGGGCGCTCTCCTCCTGGGCGACGGAGTCGAGCAGCGCCGAGGCGGCGGCCTTCGAGGCGGCGTACCCGGACCGGCCGGGACCGGCGTTGTAGACGACCTCGGAGGAGATCCCGAGGAACACGCCGGGGGAGTCGGGGCGGCGCAGCGCCGGGAGCGTCCGGTCCAGCGTCAGCCACAGGCCGTGCAGGTTGACGTCGATCTGGCGGCGCCACTCGGCCACGTCACAGTCCCGGAACAGGGCGCGCCCGGCGCCGTAGTGGACCGCCGAGTAGCAGACGGCGTAGAGGGGCTGTGCCGCCGCCTCGTCCAGGGCCTCGACGACCCGGTCGGGGTCCGTGAGGTCCGCGGACCTCCAGCGCAGCCGGCCGGCACCGGGGCCGGCCGGGGCGGACCTGCTGAGCACCGTCACGTCGAGGCCGGCGTCGGCCCAGGCGTCGGCGACGCCGCGGCCGATGCCAGTGGAGCCGCCGACCACCAGCGCGCGGCGGTCGTTCTGACCTTGTGCTGTCACCATTTCTCCCTGGGTGGGGCCGGTGCCGGGGCGAAGCGCACGGCGAGTTTGAGGAGCCGGTTGCCGTCGACGGTCCGTCGGCGGCCGGCCGCGAGGCCGTTCATGATGCGGGCGGCCTCGGCGGGCTCCACGACGTGGGTGACCAGGTCGCGGTAGAGCTCCGGGTGCTGCCACAGTTCGGCGGCCGCCTCCAGGAGGTGGCCGTTGCCCACGCCGCGGTGGCCGGTCAGCCGGACGCGCCGGCCCTCGGCCGTGGTCGCCTCGGTGAACACCGCCGGCACGGGGCGCCCGGCACAGTTGGCGGCCCGTACGGCGGCGAGGTCGACCCCGGGCAGGAGGGCGCTGGCGGCGCCCGGCGGGAGGCCGCCGAACAGGTCGACGGTCAGGTTGCCGCCGCCTCCGAGCCGCAGTGCGGAGGCGAGGGCATCCAGGGTCCCGTCGCGCGGGGTGGCCAGCAGGGCGGCCGTGGGCCCGTCGCCGAGCGGCGGCAGCCCGCCCGGGGCCTCTCCGCCCACCGCCTCCGTGCCGGTGACGGGGTGCCGTTCGCTCCACCGCCGTCCCTCGGGCGTGTGGTGCACGAGCAGGACGCGGACGCCTGTCCCGAGCAGGCCGCGGGCGGCGCGTACGGCGAGCTGGCCGATGTTCCCGTCGCCGTACACGACCAGGGTGCGCGGGCGGGCCGCCGCGAGCAGGCCGAGGGCGTACCGTACGGCCGCCAGCGGTTCGACGAGGGTGCCCAGTTCGGCGTCGGGTACCTGCTCCAGCGGGACGACGAGGCCGCCGCGCACTGCTGTGGCGGGGATGAGGGTGAACTCCTGGAGCAGCCCGTCGACGTTGTGCCCGAGCAGGAACGACGGGTCGTCCCCGTGGGTCGGGTTGACGACGACGGGGGTGCCGGGCGCCAGGGAGGCGGGGATGCCCGGGCCGGCGGCGACCACCCGGACGACGCCCTCGTGGCCGATGACGGGCGCCGGGTCGTCGCGCAGCCCGCGCAGCATCTGGATGTCCGTCCCGCACAGCCCCGCCACCGGGGTGGTCACCAGCAGTTCGCCCGGGGAGGGGTACGGGGTGGGGCGCAGCCGCAGGTGGACCTTCCCCGCCTCGCGGACGAGCGCCCGGTGGCCGGGAAGGTCCCTCGGCGCCGTCATGCCGCCGCTCCGGAGGACGCGGACACGCCCGCGACCGTCACTCCGGCGCGGGTCGCGATCCCCGCGCCCACCAGGCCGTCGGCCTCCCCGGGGGCGGTGACGGTGATGCGCCGCTCCCACCAGTCGGGGGTGTGCTCGCTGGTCAGGTACAGCCCCTGCCGGGCGAGGGACGTCAGCAGGGCGCGCCGGTAGTGGTCGCCGAGGCCGTGCACGACGCCGCCGGTCAGGATCGCCTCGTCGATCTCGGGATCGAGGCACAGGGCGGTGCGCAGGACGTCCGCGACGGGAGCGGTGACCGCGTCGAGGAGTTCGCCCGCGAGGGCGTCCCGCTCGTCGAGGGCCCCGCGCAGTGCTTCCTCGAAACCGAGGCCGCCGGCCGTCAGGGCGCCGAGCCGGGAGTGCGACCAGCGGCTCGGCTCCCGCTCCTTGAGGACGCCTGCGGCCCGCGCGATGCCGGGGCCGGAGGAGTACGCCGCCAGGTGCCCGGGCTTCCCGCAGTCGCAGGTCGCCTCGAGCGGCCGTCCGGCCAGTTCCGCGTGGGCCGGCAGGTGGCCGATCTCGCCCTGCAGCCCGCTGCTGTCCACCGGGATCAGGCCCCGCCGCCGGTCGATGACGCGGCAGGCGATGCCCGAGCTGACGGTGGCCAGCAGGATCTTGCGGTGCGCGCCGCGGCCGGGATGCGCGGCGGCGTGCAGCAGCGCGGCCGTGACGTCGTTGACGATGTGCCAGTCGACGTCGCGGCGCCGGGCCGTGAGCGCCGCCCGCAGGTCGTACGGCTTGCTGTGCTCGCCCCACAGGGGCGCGGAGGCGTAGACGAGGCCGGAGCGGTGGTCGAGCGCGGCGCCGAAGGAGACGCCGGCCACGGCGCCCGGTGTCTTGGGCACCGCGTCGCACAGGTCCTTGACCATCATGGCCCGCAGCTCGGCGACGTCGGCGCGGGGGAAGCGCCTGAAGCTGGGGGAGGGGCGCGAGGTGCGGGCGCGCAGCTCGCCCCCGGGTAGCCACCACGCCTGGCGGATGTGGGTACCGCCGACGTCGAAGACGGTGACGGCGGCGCTCATATCGCGGCGCCGGCGAGCTCGCCGTTCCTGGTCGCCTTCCATCCGGTGACGAAGTCCAGCGCGCGGCCCAGCTCTTCCGGGGTGAGGTCGTTGGCGAAGACCACGGAGCCGATGCCCCGGGTGAGGGGCACGCGCTGGAGCCCGTCGCGGTGCTTGACCGCGTCTCCCAGGGCCTCTTCGAGGAGCTCGCGGGTGAAGGTGGGGTGGGCGACGGGCAGGCCCAGGTCCTGCATCAGCTTCAGTGCCCGGCCGGTGTCCTCCTGCGACAGGTGCCCGCGCAGGTGGGCGAGGGCGAGGCAGATCGCCATGTCGACGGCCACGGCCTCGCCGTGCAGCAGCGGGGGGTCGGCCCGCAGTTCCAGGGAGGGGCTGAAGGTGTGACCGTAGTCGACCGACCTCTCCAGGACCTGCTCCCAGAGGTTGGGCTCCAGCTCGTCGAGCATGCCGGAGATCGCCCGGGACAGGACCTCGCTCACCGCGGAGCCGCAGCCGGCCAGGGTGTCGGCGGTGATGGTGCCGGCCGTGGCCTCCAGCAGGTCGAAGAGGGCGGCGTCTTTGACCAGCGCCATCTTGACGATCTCGGCCATGCCGTTGGCCACGTGCCGAGGGTCGATGGTACGCAGGAACTCGGGGTCGATCAGGGCGAGTTCCGGCGCGAAGTAGGAGCCCAGGCGGTTCTTGTGGTGACCGTAGTTGATCCCGGTCTTGACCCCGATGCCCGCATCGATCTGGCCGATCAGCGTGGTGGGGACGCGGACGTAGGGCACGCCGCGGCGGTACATGCTCGCGGCGAAGCCGACGATGTCCAGGACGACGCCGCCGCCGACGGCGACGACCTTCTCGGCGCGGCGCAGGATCCCCATGCGCGACATGGCTTCGGTGACGAGGACGGCCTGTTCCAGGTACTTCGCCTCCTCGTCGCCCTGGACGACCTGCCAGGTCGCCTCGATCCGCCAGTGGGCGAAGTACGCCTCGAACCGGTCCCGGTAGAGCGCGTCGACGGCGGCGTCGATCACCACCAGGGAGCGGAAGGGCCGTCCCCAGCCGCCGCCGCAGGCGTGGGCGAGGGTGGGGTTCTCGGGGTCGAGCAGCCCGCGCACCATGCTGACGCTGTAGGCGACGGGCTGTTTGGCCCGGACGTTCCAGTGCAGCCCGGGGGGTTTGGGAAGGTCGGCAGTCGAATTCAGGCCGGCGGGCCGGGGCGTTGCGGTACCAGGCATGGCAGGACCTCCACGGGATCGATGGGGATCGATGGGGACCAACGGCGGCAGACCGTCCGAAGAGGGTCGGCCATCGAGTTCGAACGCTAGGTCGTCACATGAATGCATTTCAACGTGACCATGCTCACAGTGAATGCATTCAGATGCATGTAATTAGGTGAGCTGGAGCCAAGCCTCCGAGGCCTCGGGGGGCCGCGGACGGGGGAGGGTCAGTCCACCGGCATGGCCGGCGCGTACCGGAGCCGGGCGATGAGCGCGGCCGTGGAGTCGCTGACCGCGGCCGCGTCGAAGGTCTCGGCCAGTGCCTTCCGCAGGGTCTGCTCCGCCGCCCCGGCGACCTGCCGGCCCGCCTCGGTGACCTGCACGTCCACCCCGCGCTTGTCGTCGGCGGCGGAGCGGCGTGCGACCCACTCGGCCTCTTCGAGTCGGGCGACCATCCGGCTGACGGAGGGCTGGTTGGTGCCCAGTGCCCGCACGAGCTCGGAGATCCGAAGGGTGCCGTCCCGCCGCTCCGACAGGGAGAGCAGGAGCAGGAGTTCACCGGTGGAGACGCCGTGGTTGCGGGCCAGCCGCTTGCTGGCCGTCGAGTTGACCTGCTCCATCAGGCGGGCCAGCTGCCGCCAGAGGGCGAGTTCGTCCAGCTCGCCGCCGGGTCCCCAAGTCTCCATCGGTGCGGCCCTTCGCTGAGTCTTGCCGGACGTTCTGTTCACCCGCTTGTCACGTCGCCCAGCGTAACTCCTTGCGCCGGTTGACCGCACCCTCGTGTTCGTTCATCATTTACATGCAACTGAATGCATCTGAAAGTGCTCCCCAGAAAGGCTCGGTCACCATGCCCTTACCCCTTCTCGCCCTGATGCTCGGGGTCTTCTGCGTGGGCACCGCCGAGATCGCCATCGCGGGAATCCTCCCCGAAATGTCCGCCGACCTGGGCGTGTCCGTCCCCACGGTCGGCCTCCTGGTCACCGGCTACGCGCTGGGCGTGACCATCGGCGGCCCGATCATCACCCTGCTGACCGCCAAGTGGTCCCGTAAGGGCCTGCTGCTCGGGCTGATGGGCATCTTCATCGTGGGCAACGTCGTCGCGGCACTGGCACCCAACTACGGGATGCTGATGGGAGCGCGGATCTTCACCTCCTTCAGCCACGGCACCTTCGCCGCCGTGGCCTGGCACGTCGCCGCCCTCATGTCCCCCCCGGACAAGCAGGCGACCGCCATGGCCAAGATCGCACTGGGCTTCAACTTCGCCAACGTCCTCGGCTCCCCCATCGGAACACTCATCGGCCAGCAGTTCGGCTGGCGTTCCACCTTCGTCTTCATCACCGTCTTCGCCGTGGCCTGCGTCGCCCTCATCTACGCCTTCGTCCCCAGCGGCCTCAGCACCACGGACGACGAGGACACCGAGAAGGACGTCTCCCTGCGCGACCAGCTGAAGGTGTTCCGCAGCGGAAGCCTCCAACTGTCCATGCTGATCACCGTCCTCGCCCAGGGCGCCGTCTTCACCACCT
The DNA here is from genome assembly GCF_014203895.1 of Streptomyces nymphaeiformis. Classification (GTDB taxonomy): domain Bacteria; phylum Actinomycetota; class Actinomycetes; order Streptomycetales; family Streptomycetaceae; genus Streptomyces; species Streptomyces nymphaeiformis. The sequence continues at coordinate 833,175 of NZ_JACHJY010000002.1, forward strand.
CCACCTATCTGGCCCCCCTGCTCCGCGACGTCAGCCACTTCGCGCCCGCCATGGTCGGCATCCTGCTGATCGTCTTCGGTATCGGCTCGGTCCTGGGCAACATCCTCGGCGGCAGGGCCGCGGACACCAACGTCATGCGCGGCGTACTCACCGCCCAGACGGCCCTGCTGGCCTCACTCGTACTCTTCTGGGCCCTCAGCCCCTACAAGATCCCTGCCGCCGCCGCCCTCTTCCTGTTCGGCGCCGCCGGCTTCTCCATCATCCCCGCCCTCCAGGCCCGCATCCTCTCCGTGGCCGCCGCCGCCCCCGCACTCGCCCTCTCCGCCAACGTCTCCGCCTTCAACCTCGGCAACGGCCTCGGCGCCTGGCTCGGCGGCACCACCATCGACCTCGGCCTCGGCGTCCGCGACGTCACCCTGACCGCCGCCCTGGCCACCACCACGGCCCTGCTCCTCTCCCTCGCGATGTGGGCCCGCACCCGCCGACCGGACACCGAACTCCCCACCCTCGACACCACCCCGAGCGCCACCGACACCCCGGTCCACCAGAAAACCCCGTAGCACCCCACTCCGACCGCACGGCCGAGGGCCGCACCCCCCCGAGGGCGGGCGCGGCCCCCACGCATGCCCGTCCAGGACCCGGCACACGAACAATCCCCAGGTCTTGAGACACCCGTCTCCACATGGCCCACGAGGCGACCCGGGAAGACGCCCTCCGAACGACGAGCCGCAGTACCTCCAGGACACGCTGCATCCCGCAGCGGCGGGGATGCTCCCACCACCCTGCACCGCCCGGTACCGCCCGAGCGCAGTCAGGCGCGCAACTGGTCCAGTCCGCTGCCGATCGCCTCTCGGAGCACGTCGTGCTGGGGGCCCAGCCCGAACTGTCCCTCGCTCCACCGATCGCGCGTCGGCGCCGAACCTCTGCAGCGCTGTTCCAGCGCCGCTGCTCCTCGCTCGCGCGGGGACGACCCCGGCCGGCCGTCGCCTGTCCGTCACGACAAACAGACCTGCCCCCCGCGCCCCCGGCTCGCCCGCCTCGACCGGGTTCCCCGCCGCCGCGAGCACCGGCTCGGTCCACGACACGGCACGGCACGGTCAGGCTGCGGGCGAACCCCCGGAGCACAAAAGCCCACCTCGCGGAACCACCACCCCCCATTCGCACTCTGCCTATACGACAGCAGAGCATCGTGAACGGAGGCCGCCATGAACCGGCGCACACTGCTCGCAGCGGGTACGGGCTACACGGCGGCCGCCGCCTGGACGATGGGTTGGGGCAGCGGTCAGGTGAGGGCCGCGTCCAGCAGCGGTTCCGCCGCTGCCACCAGTGGGCAACGGCCCTCGGGCCCCGCATCCGGCGCAGCCGGCAGCCAAGAGGTCGCGCCCCGCGCCGCTGACTGGTCCGCGCTCGACAGGGGCCTCCAGGGAGGTCTGATACGTCCGGGCGATGCCGACTACGCCATCGCCCGCCAGCTGTACAACACCCGCTTCGACAGTCTGCGCCCCGCCGCCGTCGCCTACGTGGCCAACACCGCGGACATCGCCGAGTGCCTGGCCTTCGCACGCCGCCACGGTACCCCCGTCGCCATCCGCAACGGCGGGCACTCCTACGCCGGTTGGTCCAGCGGCAACGGACGCCTCGTCATCGACGTCTCCGCGCTGAAGTCCATTCGCAGTGACTCCGGCAGTGCAGTCATCGGGGCCGGTGCCAAGCTCATCGACGTCTACACCCAGCTCGGCGCGCGAGGCGTCACCATCCCCGGCGGATCCTGTCCCACGGTCGGCATCTCCGGCCTGACGCTCGGGGGCGGCCACGGAGTGGTCTCGCGCTCCTACGGGCTCACCTCCGACAACCTCACCGGCGCCCGCATCGTCACCGCCGACGGCAGGACCCTCGACGTGTCCAAGGACCGGGAGAGCGACCTGTTCTGGGCGCTGCGCGGCGCAGGAAACGGAAACTTCGGCGTCGTCACCGAACTCCGGTTCCGCACCCACAAGGCCGCCGACGGCGTCACCGCGTACATGACCTGGCCCTGGTCCAAGGCCGCCGCCGCACTCCGCTCCTGGCAGGAGTGGGGTCCCGCCCAGCCCGACGAGATCTGGTCAGCGCTGCACCTGTCCGCCGTCGCCGGCCGGACCCCCACCGTCTCCATCAGCTGCTTCTCACTCGGCACGTACGGCGACTTGCAGAACGCCGTCGACCGACTGGCGGACCGCGCCGGCGGCCCCGGCGCCGCCTCCCGCATCACCATGCGCCGCCGCGGCTACCTCGACACCATGCGGATGTACGCGGGCTGCGCGACGAAGCCCACCGCCCAGTGCCATCTGCCCGGCAGAACCCCGGGGCGGCAGCCCACCGGCGTACTCCAGCGGGAGACGTACGCGGCACGCTCGGACTTCTTCAACCGCTCACTGAGTACTGCCGGCATCCGGTCACTGCTCGACCAGGTCGAACGCCACGGACGCAGCAGCAACAGCGGCGCCGTCTCCATCGCGCTCACCGCCTTGGGCGGCGCGGTCAACCGCGTTTCCCCACAGGCGACCGCCTTCATACACCGCAACTCACGCTTCCTGGCGCAGTACACCGCATCCTGGCCCGCCGGTCACACCGCCGGGCCGGCGACGGCCTGGCTGGACAGCACGCACACCGCGATGCGCCGGCACGCCTCGGGCGCGGCATACCAGAACTACACGGACGCAAGTCTGAGCAACTGGCGCTCCGCGTACTACGGCTCGGCCGCTCACCGACTGGCTGAGCTGAAGAGGCGCTACGACCCGAGCAGGATGTTCGACTTCCCACAGGCTCTGTGAACCGACGCGGGGTGCCGTCACACAGCGGCACCCTGAACCACCGCCGCCGGAAGCACGGTGTGCGCTGCCCACCCCTGCGAGGCTTGCAGGCGCGTCTGCGATGCGGTCGTAGGAGTCGTCCGAACCGCTCGTACTCCTCCGCTTCCAGTAGTGTCGGCGAGCCGTTTTCATCGGCCGTTGCCCGGCCGCAGGTGTGGGTGGTGGACCCTGCTCGACGGCCTGGTCGAGGCCTTCTTCGCCGAGGTCAACGACCGGCTGCGGACCTCGGCCGAAAAGACCTCCGCCGACTGGGAGATCGCGTCGAGCGGCCCGTCCTGGCGCGCCGAACTGCACCGGATCGCGCGCGCCTTCGCCGCCACGGTGCACACCCACCCCGAGATCCTGCTCGTGGTGGCCACGCGCCCGCTGAGCGTACCGGTGGCCGGCGCCCCGCGCCGGTGCTCAAACTCACCGAGCACATCCTTGAGGTACGCGGCCGGGCCGGCTTCGACGACGCCACGACGCTGACGATCTACCGCGCGTTCGCGGCCTGGATCCTCGGCTGCCTCCTCGTGGACAAACGCCAGACGGTCGACAACCCCGAGGAGCCGGACCTCATGCTCCGCCTGGGCCTGTACCGGATGCCCGCCGCCGAGTACCCGCGGCTGCGCGCACTCGTCCCGCGACTGGCCGAGTACGACGACGAGCAGGAAATGATCGCGGGCCTCGACTGCCTGCTGAGCCGGATGCCTGAGGCACCCCTTGACTCGTTCTACGGCGGAAGCGCAGGCTGAAAGTACAAGGTGAACATCGGGTATACGCGTATATCCGTCCACAATAGATGTTCCGCGTTCCCCGTATTCGCCAGCCTGCGCGCCGTCCCGGCAGCTCTGGCAGCGCTGATGAGGGCCCGACGGCGCCCGAAGGAGGCCCGTCATGTCCAACGAGTACGCGATCCTCCGCGTCCGGGTCACTGCGAAGGACGCCGACACCCTGCGCGCACTCCTTCGCGATACGCGTCCCGACGTCGGCGGCCGGATCGGCCAGGACGAGGACGGCAGTCTGAGTTTCGACGCCTACGTATCTCCCGAGAAGGCCCAGGCCCTCCCCCGCGAGGGCGTCACGGTCACAACCCTGGACTACGACGCCACAGCCACCGGACGCGCCCGCCAGGCCGAGGTCGGCCAGGGAGACCAGTTCGCTCCCGCGGACGCGGTTCCCCAGGGACTCGCCCTCAAGGTGAAGGACAGTAAGGGCGCCAAGGACGCCTAGGAGGGACGCCATGTCGTACCTGAACATCGTCGAGGTCGAGTCGGCCGTGGCCAGCCTGGCCACCGCGTTCCCCCACACGTGCGAGCTCATCGACCTGCCCGAGCGCTCCTTCGAGGGCCGGGCCGCCCACGCTCTGCGGATCGGCACCGCCGAGCCGGGGGTCAATGACGCCGTCGTACTGATCGGTGGCGCGCATGCCCGGGAATGGGGCAGTTGCGAAATCCTCGTCAACCTCGCGGCCGACCTGCTGCACGCGCACAGCGGCGGTACGGGCCTCACCTACGGAGGTACCAGCTTCACCTCCGCCCAGGTGCACGGCATCCTCGACGGACTAGACGTCGTCGTGTTCCCGCTCGTCAATCCGGACGGCCGGCACTACAGCCAGACCGTCGATCCGATGTGGCGCAGGAACCGCAATCCGGCCCAGTCCGGCGGCCACCCGGAAGCAGTCGGCGTCGACATCAACCGCAACTACGACCACCTCTTCGACTTCGAGACCGCCTTCCACCCGAACGCCCCGGTCCGGGTCTCGGCCGACCCGGCCGACCCGGATCAGGTGTACCAGGGACCCAGTGCCTTCTCGGAGCCCGAGACCCGCAACGTCCGTTGGCTGCTCGACGAGTTCCCGCGGACCCGCTGGTTCGTCGACGTGCACAGCTACACCCAGGACATGCTCTACGTGTGGGGTGACGACAACAACCAGTCCGTCGACCCGACCAGGAACTTCCGGAACCCCGCCTTCGACGGCAAGCGCGGACTGAAACAGGACCTGCTCTACGCGGAGTTCGTCCCGAAGACCGACACTGACGACTCCGCAGTGCTCGCCGAGCAGTTCTGCAAGGCGCTGAGGGGCGTCCGGGGCAAGAACTACACCCCGCAGCCCGCCTTCGATCTGTACCCGACCTGCGGAACCAGCGACGACTACGCCTACGCGCGCCACATCGTCGACCCGCAGAAGGGCAAGATCCTGGCCTTCACGGTCGAGTGGGGCAAGAGCTTCCACCCACCGTGGGCGGAGATGGAGAAGATCGTCCTCGATGTCGACGCCGGGCTCGTGCAGTTCTGCCTGACCGCTGGCACCTAAGCCGTGCCGTACGGGGTGGAGGCCCATAGGCCTATGCGGTCCGGTGGTAGAAGAACGGGTCGATGGACGGGGGTACCCGCGTCACGTTGTCGAGGTCGAGCAACTGGTGGCTCACGAAGTCGGCGTGACGCTGGTACGTCACTCCCTCCGGGAAGTTGGCGTGGTCGGGCGTGTTGTTGCCCGAGAACACCCCGTAGAAGTCGCGGCCGACCGTGAGCAGCCGGATGTAGTCGCCCAGGAAGGGCAGGAAGCGCGCCGTGGGCACGTTGGCCGGTGCCTGGTGCAGCACGTGGCGCTCCGGCGGGGTCTGCCAGTCGTCGGCCGTCAGCTCCAGCACCGTCGCCCATTGTTCTTGACCGAACTGTTGGTAGGCCAGTCCGAGCAAGCCGTCCGTGTTCACGGCCAGCGCCGGGTTCTTGGCGTTGGTGACGGTACGGACGTCGTCCGACCAGGTCTGCCCGAAGTCCGTCGAATGGCGGACGTGCAGGATGCAGCCGACCCCCGCCGACGCTCCGACACGGTCGCACCAGGCCACCCGGACGCGGGCCGCGTCCGTGGGGTCCACCGCGATCGCGAGATCGCCGCCGAGGCGCTCCTGGCCCATGAACGCGTTGAACTTCTCCACCCGCCCCGTCGCCACGCGCTGGCCGATGGCCGAGTCGTCGGCGTCCTTGAGGTCCTGGAAGGGGTTCGCCCCGACGCCTCCGCTGTCGTCACGGGTGACCACGACGTCGAAGGTGACGTTCACGATGTCGCCGCCGCCGTCGGTGGCGTTCTGCCAGCTCTCGAACGTCGCGTAGACCGTCCCCTCGGGGTGGAGTGCGATCCGTACCGGCGGCCCGTCCTGGCCGTCCGGGGTGCGCTGTTCGACGCGGTTTCGGACGAATCCGGCGGGCGGCGCTGCCGTGCGGGCGCCGTCGGAGACGTCCACGGCTGCGGTTCTGGGAGCCCGCCCCAAGTCGTTGTTGGCGACGTAGACGCGGTCGCGGGTGACTCCGTCGGTCTCGAAGCTCCCGGCCACAACCGCCGGCTGGTCCGGCCTGTCCCGGGAGACGAGGACCTCCATGGGTGCCGTCGAGGAGATGCCCGGAGAGCGCAGGATCTGCATGCGCAGGATGTCCTGCAGGGAGGCCTTGGCGTTGAGGATGCCCGCGTAGAGGGCGCCTCCCTCGGACGCGAAGCTGACCGATATGTCTCCGGTGCCCAGCGTCGGGGTACCACCGGGGACGATGCTTCTCAGGATCCAGGTGTCGCCGCCGTCGGTCGACACGTAGATCGGGGCGAGGGAGCCTCCCATCGGGTCGGGGGTGAACGCGGTCGCGACCACCTCGTTGGGGTGTTCAGGGTTGACCGCGAGGTCGGGCTCGGCGTCCTGGGTGCGGTTGCCGCTCAGCGCGACGGGGGTGATGTTGACGATTTTGAGCGTGGGCATGTCCGCTCACCTCCGTGCCTGCAGCGTTTCGAGCTTCTGCACCGGCTGGTAGTCATCTGGGTGGAGGATCTGGAACGGGGCCCACTCGGCCAGGGCGCCCTCGGTGGCGTGCAGGAACCACATCCCCTCCTGCGAGGCATGCGGCTTGGGCGCCTGGAACCAGCGGAAGTCCCGGCTGTTGGGGTAGAGCACCGTGATCGGCCCCTCGGTGACGTCCCCCTGCTCCACGTGCCCCACGTCGAGCTGCGCGAGCCACCAGTTGGGGGTGTGTTCCGAGACGCCCTCGACGCCTGCCTGCTCGCCGCCCGCCTGTCTGCGGCCCGCCTGCTCCAGGCCCACGACGACGCCGATCACGACCGCGTCCGCTTCGTCGGCGTGAGTGACCATGTCCTCGTCCTCGATGTCGCGCTCCAGCGCGGAGAACGGCATCGCGTCGGCGGTTCTGGCGGCACGGGAGAGGTGCGGCTGGACCGCGTCCGCGGGCAGCCGTCCGACCTCATGGACGGCGAGCCCCTGACCGTAGACCGTTCCGTCGGTGAAGAAAGCGGCCGCGTCGCCGACGGCCGGCGGGTCGAGTTCCGCCGACAGTTGTACGGTGACCTCGCTGCCGGCGAGCTTCTTGAAGGCGTCGGGTGCGTGCAGGACCGCGTCCACCTGGACCACGGCGGTCCGTTCGTCGACCGGTACGTCCGCCACTCGCGCGTCACCGAGCCGCGTGACCGTACCGACGAAGCTGAGCGGCGCCTTCCGGATGAGTTCCCTCACGTCCTCGGGCATGGCGATCCTCCTCTCGCCTCAGCCCGGCTCCGCTATCGCAAGGCGTGCGCGCCGGCTGGGTGGGTTCTGCGCCACTCCATCCGCGCACCGAGGGCGCACAGGACGGTGACCAGGGCCGTAACGGCCACGATGAGCCACTCTAGGGCGCCGCTCCCGGCATCGGGCTCGACGCCGAAGAGGAGTTCGATCCAGTCGCGCCAAACGAGCGTCACCAGGAAGAGCAGCCCGGACAGGGTTCCCAGGGCGGTCTCCGCCCAGAAGCGTGTGCGGACCGGGCCCACAGGGTGGTGTTGGAGTCTGTGGAGGGCCATCGCGCGGCCTCCCCTCTGTTACTGCACCGGCGCACAGCCCGCGCGGGGCGCCGGCTCGAGGTAAGGGTGCGGGTCACGGAAGCCATGGCCTCGCCGCCGCCGGCGCCCGTCAGAGGGTGTACCGGCGTACACCTACGATGCACACGTACTACGTCCAGTCTCCGCGCGCCTCCGACCTCGGTCAAGGCCTGCCGGAGGGCCCCGGGCACGGCGCTGGACCCGCCCGAGCTCTACGGGACCGGATCGGCCACGAGTCCCTCGACGTCGTCGAGGACATCGGCATCGGCGACGGCGCGGTCGGCCTGTCCGCCGGTGCTCGCCGCGAAGCGCCTCGGCTCGGAGCGGATCATCCTCATGGGCCGGCACGAGGCCCGACGAGCTTCGGCCCGACGTCCTTGAAGGCCGCGTCCAGCCCGGGCCGAGTCTTCGACCGCACCATCGACCTGGACCCGGCCGCCGACGGATACCGGGCCATGGTCGACCACGAGGCCCTGAAGGTCCTCATCCGGACCTGATCCGGCCACCGTCCGGGGCCAGTTCGACAAGCGGCGCCGCCGGGTGATTCGCAGATGTTCGCGACGCGTGGGCATTTACGCCGTCCACGACAGGACCTGGCACACACCTCACCCGGTGCCAGATTCCGGCTCGGTGGCTCCGGTGACTTCCGCTCAGAGGGTCGCGGCGTCCTGGGTGCCGTAGAACGGCGCCTTCTCGATGCGGCAGCCCGTGGTGCTCGGGCGGGCGCCGGCCATTACCTCGTCAAGCTTGACCAGCGACAGGTGACTGCCACGGCAGCTGCGCCGAACGTCAGGACCAAGATACGGACCATTTCCGAACCACCACCCTGCACTGCCGGCTCCAACCAGCATCGCTCCTGGTCAGTCCGGGTATGGCGCGTGTACCACCAGCAGACCAAGAACCTGCTGGTCAGCCCTGCCACGGTCTCTAATCGGTCAGGTCCGTTCCGGTTTGCCGAAGTCAGGGTGGCACGAGGGCGTGCTGCCTGGTCTACACCTCAGAAGAGCGCCTCTTCCTTCGTCGGATCGTCCTCCTCGAAGGGCAAGAACATGACACCGCCCAGCTCGACCTCCTGCTCTGACCCGTGACACAGAACCAGGTCCAAGGCGCGCTCGCGGGGCCGCGGGTGCTTGTGATCGGCGATCCGCCTGGTGCCAGGGTTCACGGCGACGGAGCGGCGGCAGACGTGGCAGGTGATACGCGGCCATGCGGGCATGACGAAGTTCCCTTCGCGGAAGGCGTGATGTGGGTGCATGCGTCCCGAGAACCGGGACGCCCGTGCGGGGCGCCGGTCCGGCCGTACGGAGTCCGTCAGGAACCACTCGGTTCGACCAGGCGGCCGACGTGTGCGAAGGAGCGGATCAGGTCGGTCTCGGTGGCGGTACGCCACAGCAGCGCCCAGCGGGCCGGAGGAGCGTCATGGACGGGGACGTACACGAGGTCCGCTCGGGCGTAGTACCGGCTGGCGTGGGAGTGCACGAACGCGACCGCCTCGCCATTGGACAGGATGGGAATCATCGCGGTCTCGGTGGCGACGGTCGGCCCCACCCGGAGCGGACGCCCGCTGGGGGTGTGGCTGGGCGTGAGGGCCTCGCTCCAGTAGCCGGGTTTGGCTCCGCCGATGACGACTTCGTCGGCCAGGTCCTCGTACGACACCGTCTCCCGCCGGGCCAGCCGGTGCCCGGCTCCGACGGCGAGGACGACGGGCTCGATCCTGACGACCGGCCCGACGGTGAGGTCGGCCTCCTCGACCGGCAGCCAGGCGATCTGGACATCGACGTCGCCGGCGCGCAGAGGCCCGAACGGGTCGCCGAATCCGACGTAGCGGATCTGGACGTCACACGTGGGGTGCCGGGCGGCGAAGGCGTCGAGGAGCGGCCGGAAATCCTGGACGTTGCTGGAAAGCATGCCCAGGCGCAGTACTTCGGTCTTTCCGCCGGCCGAGCGGATGGCACGCTCCACGGCTTCGTGCAGGCCGCGGTACACCGGCAGCAGGTCGGTGTAGAGCCGCCGGCCGATCGGCGTCATCGTCACGGCCCGGCTGTTGCGTTCGAACAGGGCTGTGCCGATACGGCGTTCCTGCTTCTTGATCGCCTGGCTGACGCGTGCGGGCGTCACGTGCAACCGCTCTGCGGTCCGGCCGAAGTGCAGTTCCTCGGCCAAGGTCAGGAAGATCTCGACGTCGCGCAGCTCCACGCAGACTCTCTTCGTCGTTAAGCGAGGAGTTAACGTACCTTATCGGACCCGCCGTTGTCGTCGGTGCCCGTCTGCGTCCAGGCTGGGCGCGCCGGGAAGGGGCTCCGTTCGGCAATGGCGCTCACCGGACTTCGGGTACCCGGCCCGGGAAGACACGATGGGATCGTGGCCCATCCAGCTACTTCGAAGAGGAGACAGCAGTGAAGGCACTCGTTCCCGCCGACCCGACCGCGCTGCACCCCATGCCCGACCAGCCGCGGGTGGTCCAGCTGAAGCCGCTGGTCACCTCGCCGCTGATCGAGGTGGGGGAGTACTCGTACTACGACGACCCCGACGACGCGACCGCGTTCGAGACGCGCAACGTGCTCTACCACTACGGGCCGGAGCGGCTGGTCATCGGCAGGTTCTGCGCGCTCGGCACCGGGGTGCGGTTCCTCATGAACGGCGCCAACCACCGCATGGACGGCCCCTCCACCTTCCCCTTCCCCACCATGGGCGGTTCGTGGGCCGAGCACTTCGACCTGCTCACCGGTCTGCCGAACCGCGGGGACACCGTCGTCGGCAACGACGTCTGGTTCGGCCGCGGTGTCACGGTGATGCCCGGCGTACGCATCGGCCACGGCGCGATCATCGCCGCCGGCTCCGTGGTCACCAAGGACGTCCCCGACTACGCGATCGTCGGCGGCAACCCGGCCGTTCTCATCCGCAGCCGCTACAACGAGGAGGACATCGCCCGGCTGCTGGCGGTGGCCTGGTGGGACTGGCCGGTCGAGCACATCACCGGCCACATCCGCACCCTCATGTCCGGCAGCGTCGACGACCTGGAGAAGGCGGCCCCCGTACAGCCGTAGAGGCACGTCACGCCCCACGCCGAGACGCGGGACCGCCGGGCTGCCGTCGAGCCGTCCGGCTTCCGTGAACCGGCGGCGCCGCGTGGCATCACCTCTCCGCCGCCGTGCTCCGGCGGTGCCCCTGCACGAGGCGCTCCTCACTCCCCACTCCCACCCTGCCCATCGATCCATTTTCCCGATACGAATCGAGTCGTCAGCATGTCGGCTGAGCCCCACTCCGTCTCGTTCGCCGACTGGCTCGGCGGCCATGCGATCCCGCTCACCCACCTCGACCCCGACGCGCCCCTCGACGACCTGGAACCGCTGCGCGACCTCATCGGCCATGCGCGTGTCGTCGCGATCGGCGAACACTCCCACTTCGTGGACGAGTTCATCCGGCTGCGCCGGCGTCTCGTGCGGTTCCTGGTCGAGCGCTGCGGTTTCACCGTCCTGGCCTTCGAGTACGGCTTCAGCGAAGGCTTTCTCCTCGACGCCTGGGGAAAGGGCGAGGGCACGGAAGGCGAACTGAGGGACCACCTCGCCGAGTCGATCCCGGTGGGCGTCGACGGACCGCTGCGCTGGATCCGCCGACACAATCAAGCAGCCCCGGCACCAGTGCGCTTCGCAGGCATCGACATCCCGGCCGCCGGTGGATCCCTGCTGCCCGCCCTGGCCCCGGTCGCCGACTATCTGCGTCAGGTCGACCCCGAAGCCCTCCCGCTCGTACAGAAGGCGATGCGGATCGCCGATTCGTTCGCCGGCGCCTCCGCGGCCGCCGCCGCACCCGCGTGGACCCGTCTGCCCGCCGCCGACCAGGACGCCCTCACCTCGACCCTGACACGCCTGCTCATCCGGTTTCGTGCCGTCGCACCGCTGTACGTCTCCCGCGGCGACCGGTACAGCTATGACATCGCCCTGCACCGCCTCGAAGGCGCCTGCCGGGCCGACCACGGATTCCGTGCCATGGCCGGCCTGTTCGCAGGGAACGGGCTGACCGCCGACACCTCGGCCCGGGACGTCTACATGGCCGAGTCCGTCCTGTGGCACCTGGAGCGCACCGAGCCCGGAACCCGCATCGTGCTGGCGGCCCACAACGCCCATATCCAGAAAACGCCGATCTCCTTCGACGGCCATCTCACCGGCTTCCCGATGGGGCAGCACCTGAGCGATGCTCTCGGCGACGACTACTTCGCCCTCGGACTGACCAGCTCCGGCGGGCACACCGCGGAAATGGTCCGCGACGAGCGGGCGCGCTTCGGCTTCACCATCGAGCACACCGCACTACAGCCGCCCGAACCGGGCAGCATCGAAGCCGCCTTCGCCGCGGCCGGCCTCGGGCTCAGTGTCGCCGGCCTCCACCAGGCGCGCACGGGGACCGCAGAACCCGCCTCCGCCCCCGACCGCATCCGGCTGCAGAGCGCCTTCTTGCACACCCCCGTCCTGGACGCGTTCGACGGCATCCTGCACACCCCGGCTTCCACCGTGACCGACGGCATCGGCGCCGAGTCGCCATCGCCGTGAACCCGCGATCCCCGACTGCGTACCGCCTGAGCCGAGGACCATGTACGAGACAACCCCGAGGAGAGACATGACAAGCAGGTTCACGGAGTTGGTCGTCGACTGCCACGATCCGGAGAGGCTCGCGGCCTTCTGGTGTGAGGTTCTGGACTTCAAGGTGATCGAGCGGGCGAAGGACAAGGTCGAGATCGGCTCCTGGGTGCCGACCGTCGGGGAGGTCAGGGCCCGCCAGATGCCGCCCACTCTGGTGTTCATCCAGGTGCCCGAGGGCAAGACCGTGAAGAACCGGTTTCACCTCGACGTCAGCCCGATCGACGGCAGCACCGACGGCGAGGTGACCAGACTGCTCGGCCTCGGTGCCGCCAAGGTGGACGTGGGGCAGGGCTCTGGCAGGAGCTGGGTGGTCATGGCCGATCCCGAAGGCAACGAGTTCGACGTCCTGCGCACCCTTGCACCATGCGAGCCCTGAGAGGTCCGGGCAACGACGAAGCCCCAGGTCGCTGACCTGGGGCTTCGTGTGAAAAGTGGACGACGGGAATCGAACCCGCGTCATAAGCTGGGGGAATCACCCGGTACTCGGCGGGATACACCTCACCTCACCTGAGTGAGCTTCTCTCCGCGACAGCATTTCTGGCCGCCTCGTGGGCCCGCTTGATGCCCGCTGTCGACTGCCCCTCCTGGCACCGAGTGGAACGCGGGCGGGTCGGTCAGGCGTCCGGGTGCCGCCCGAGGATCTCGCGGGCTCGCAGCCCGGCCTGGAAGCGGGAGCGGGCGCCCAGGGCGGTCATGAGGGCGGCTACCCGGCGTCGATAGGTGCGCAGGGAGACTCCGAGCAGGCGGGAAGCCGTCTCGTCGGTGTGGCCGGCCGCCAGAGACCGCAGTACGGCCCGCTCCGCCTCGTCGAGGTGAGGGAAGGGGGCACGGCAGTACGTGGCGAGGTCCGTCGCCGTCTCCCAGACCGTCTCGAACAGGGCTCGCACGCCGGCCACGACGTCCGGCTGCTGGACGATGCTGTACGTACGGGGTTCACCCGCGGCGGACCTCGGGGCCGCCAGCACGGCGAAGCGCCGGTCGACGACGATCGCTTCGTGGGCCGGGGGCGCGGGGGAGATCCGTATCTCCACGTCGGCCTCGGCGAGGCGTGCGAGCAACTCCGGCCCGCCGGCTTCATCGAAGACCCCGGGGCCGTACAACTTGCGGACCGACAGTCCCGGCACAGGTCGGCGGCGGATGTTCCGGACCGCCGCCGACCAGGTTTCCGGACCCCCGGCGGCACAGAGGAACTCCCGCCGCGCACCGTCGAGGAGGGCACCCGCGCGCCGCACCAACTCGGACTCTCCCCGCAGCGTCACGATGCCCCTCGTCGTCATGGCACCAAGCTGCCATCCGTTGGCTTCCGTTGCGAGTGATCCCGAGGATCGGGGACATGACGACGCCCCTTGAGAACCCGGCCTCCACCTTCCTCCTCGGCGGAGAGTTCTCCGTCGCCCGCATGGGCTTCGGCGCTATGCGCCTCCCGGCCCGGGAGATCACCGGTCCCACGAACGACCCGGCTACCTCAGCGGCCGTACTACGACGGGCCGTCGAGCTCGGGGTGAACCACATCGACACCGCCTGGTTCTACTTTTACGGAGCACTCTCGGCCAACGGCCTGATCCGCCGCGTCCTGCACCCCTACTCCGAGGACCTGGTCCTGGCGGCCAAGGTCGGCCCGGTCCGGCACCGCGACGGGAACTGGGGAGCCCCGGCCGGCCCCCGGGAACTCGTCGCCGGCGTCCACCGCTCGCTGCGGGAACTCGGCCGGGACCACCTCGACCTCGTCTACCTGCGGCTTCACGAGGACGACGACGACACCGTGGCCGAACGGTTCGGCACGCTCGCCGCCCTGCGAGAGAAGGGCCTCATCCGACACCTGGGCCTCAGCAACACCACCACCGGCCAGCTCGCAAGGGCGCAGCGGATCGCCCCCGTGGCCGCCGTGCAGAACATGTACGGCCTCCTCCACCGCCAGAACCCGGATGTCCTCGACGCCTGCACCCAGCAGGGCATCGCGTTCGTGCCCTTCTTCTCCCTGGAGACCCTGGGCCGCCCCGAGCCGACGGAGCCACTCGCCCGGATCGCCGCCCGGCACGGAGCCACCCCGGTCCAGGTCAAACTCGCCTGGACGATGGCCCGTTCACCGGTGGTCCTCCCGATCCCCGGCACCTCCTCGGTCGCCCACGTGGAGGAGAACATCGCGGCAGCCGACCTGCTCCTCGACCCGGAGGACCTCGCCACCCTGGACGCGCTGTCATCCTGAGCGACGGGTCCGGACAACGGCGAAGCCCCAGGTCACCGACCTGGGGCTTCATTCAGGAGCGGATGACGGGAACCGAACCCGCGCCACAGGCTTGGAATCACCCGGCACTTGGGCCCGCGTAGGGGTTCCCACCTGCGGAACGCGCACCGGGGCCCTCGGCGCGATTGCTTCACCGGTGCTCCTGCTCCCCGCTGGTGTGGGGATGGTCTTGTTGGCGAGGTTCTGGTTGCTATGCCGGTGTGGTGTGGGTGTAGCCGGGGGTGGTGAGTCCTTCGGCCTGGCACAGCCGGTCGGAGGGTCCGTCGACCTCTGTCTGGAGGAGTTGGTAGGCGGCGCTGCGGGCTTGCTCCAGTGCATGGCGGCCCGCCACAGGAGACGTCCGAGTCCTTGTCCTCGTGGAGCGGTTCATTGATCATGCGGCGGACTGTGTGACGGCGGCCAGTACGAGTTCCCCACGTACGGCCAGTTGGCGTGTCGCTCTCCGTGTCGTTGACGCTGTCGGGCAGGGGTAGTGCGTTTGCCACTCGTATGGCTGTGCCTGTCTGTGTAGTTGCACCGTCTGGCAGGCTTCGATCATGAACATGCACAGTGTGTTGCTCTATGGGTGCGCGGTGGTCGTCATCGTGTCGGGCATCCAACTCCTGGCGACGCTCGCCACGAAGGGCTGCGAGGAGATGTCTCCTCCCCTGGCCTTGCTGCGGGCGTGGCGGCATCCTCTCCCGAGAGTCGCCACGGGGCTGGTGGCCACCATGGTGGTGCTCGGCGTGGCCCAGACGGCTGCCCCCGCCATGATCGATGCGCTCGAGCGACATCCTCATGGTGCGTGGTGGCGAGCCGTGACCGCCTTGATGGTGCAGTCGTCGGGTTGGTTCCAACTCCTGTTCAACCTGGCCGCGCTCGCGATGGTCGCCCCGCTCGCCGAGCGGCAGTTCGGCTCCTGGCGGACGTTGCTGGTCTTTACGGCAAGCGGTGTGACGGCGCAGGCGGTGAGCATGGCCGGCTGGAGCCTCCAAGGAGGCGGGGACTCCGTGGCGATCTGCGGACTCGTCGGCGCACTCGCTACCTGGTACGCGGCGCGCGGCAGCGTCGTCGCCCTGCGGCGGGTGGCTCTCGTCATCCCCGCCGCGGGTCTTGTCCTTTGCCTCCTCACCAACAACCACGGAGTGGGCCTTCTTGTCGGCAGCGCGCTGGGAGTCGGACTGGCAACTCCTGCCCGCCCGCCCTTGGCGGTCTGACTCAGCGTGACGGCGGGCGGCCAGATACTTCCCCAGGAGCAGGGCCCTGTGGGGAATTGCAACTGGTTGCTGATGCCGGGCCACAGTGAGCAGGGCGAGAGGAAAACGAGTCGAACAAAAGGCCCCCGCTTCACAGCTGGCTGCCGGCCCCCTGGTCGGCCTGGCGCCTGTACCAGCGAATGCGGCTCTACGAGCCCCCTCCTACGTCTGCATGACCACCATGACGAAGGACCGCGCTGTCTAGCGCGCGCGGCTCCAGCACCAGCACAGGCGCCGCTGGAAGAAGGCGGACGATGACCACCCACCCCGCCCCCGCCCCAGCCACCAGGAACTGACGAGATGCCCGGCCCTGGCCGGGCGTCAACAAGCGGCACCGCTGGAATCGTTCCTGCGGTGAACTCGTACACCACAACGGGTGGCCTCCGCCCCCGCCGGCCGCCGGCCCCGGCGAAGGTCCGGTACCTGTACGGGACGTGATCACCTGCCTCACCCGCACCACCGCGGCCGCCGCGCTTGCCCTGTTCTCCCTCACCTTGGCCGCCCCCGCGCACGCCGAGGTCGCCCCGGCCGAGCCGCTCATCCTCGCCGACGGTGGTGGTGCCGGGCACTGAAGGGGCGGGCTGGAGATCCATGATGGTTTGGCGGGATAGAGGAGGGCAATGCCGGGATCTTGTGTACCTATGTATGCAGGAGAGGGTCTGTTGGGGGCCTTGCCGGGGAGAAGAGGCACCGCGTCCGAGTTGCTGCGCCAGGAGCTTCTGGACATCGAGGTGGCGTTCCGCGGGTTCGGGTTCCAGGAGTCCGACGACAACGTGGTTCCTGTGTCGTTCGGTGACGACTGCGAATGGGGGTGTTCCTTCGGGGGCACGAGCGCCGCTTCGATCTCTTCAGCGCCGGCCACTTCCACACTGCGAGTGACCACTACCCACACAGAGTCCGATACGGACGTGGGCGCTGGGCTCGAACCTATGCGTGGGGCGTTGATGCTGCGGCTGGGGAATGACGTGAAGTTCCACAGCAACTGTTCCCTGCTCGCGCGGGGAGGGTCCCCACGACACCTCCGGCCCGCCGTGGTGGGACGCCTGCTCTCCCCTTGCATGGGGATGGTCTGGATTGCGGTGGTCGCGTACACCGGCGATCGCGCTTTGCGCTGCGTGTCGGTCCGCCGTCGTGTGCTCTGCAGCGTCCTGTGGCGAGGGTCTTTGGGGTCGCTCAGCCTGACTCATTCCGGCGGATGGGTGCGGAGCCAGTCGGCCCAGGTGGTGGTGCCCCGTTTGCCGTCGGGGCATGTGAGGTCGCGGGCCGCGCGCTCTACCGCGGACGGTACCGGGAGGCGTAGCAGTCGTCGCTGTCTGCCGCGAATCCGCTGCCACGACGTGATGACGTCGCCGAGCGTGAGTACCTGCGGTCCTCCGAAGTCCATGCACCGCCCTCCCGGGCCTTCGGCGACGCGTTCGGCAAGGTGGTCAGCGAAGTCTTGCGAGTCCACCGGCTGGGTCTGCAGATCGGTGGGCAACGCCACTACGGGCAGTCGGGCGGCCTTGCCCAGCATCCGGTCGGTCAGCCAGTGGAACTGGGTGGCCCGCAGGATCGACCACGGCACCGGTCCGGTGCGTACCAGCTCCTCGGCGGTGTACTTGACGCGCATGTACGGGATGCGGGCCCGGTCGACGCCGACGATGGACACATAGGCGAAGTGGGCCACCTCGGCCCGCGCGGCCGCGTCGAGCAGTCGGCGGGTGCCGTCGAGGTCGACCTCCGGCGGGCTGCGCCAGAAGTCGACCGGCAGGAGAAAGCCGCGCCGGGCGGCCGGGGAGAGTGTTGCCGCGTGCACGACGACGTCCGCCCCGGACACCGCTGCCGTGATCCCCTCGCCGGTGGCGAGGTCCCCCCGGAACCACTCCACATCGGGATCCGATCCCGGCGAACGGGCGAGCACGCGCACGTGGTGCGACGGCTTCAGCCTGGCGACCACGTCCCGTCCCAGGTGCCCCGTGCCGCCCGTGACCAGAACCGTGTCCATCGGCAGCTCCTCCGGGTCGAGCAAGCAGACCTCCGCTCCACTGTCTCACCACGCCGGCTCACCGGCATGACGGCGCCCGGACCCGGTGCCTCCCGCCCGGCTGACCCGGGCCAGGCAACGTCTTCAAATGATCTTTGTGAGTGGGTGGTGGGGCGGCAGTGGGCGGGTGTCAGCGGGTTCTGGTGTTGATGTCGTGGTAGCGGGGTGGGACGGGGCTGCGATCGCTGTCATGGGGTGACCAAGCGGATGCTGTGATGTGGCTAGCAGGTGGGTTGCTGGCTGTCATGGCTTTCGCTGTTCCTGTGTGAGGAACCGGCAGGGGGGGTGGGCTGGGCCGTATGGCGGTTCAGGGTAGTCCGGCGGGTGGGGCCAGCTCGGGATCGGCTGGTGTGGTGCCGGCCGGGGGGCGCTCGCGCGGGGATGGTCCCGCGCTCGGGATGGTCGCCTTGTTCCCCGACTGAGCTTCCGCCAACCTGAAATCGCAGGTCAAGGGGCTCGTGTGACCGGTCTTCGGGGTACTCGTGCTGATCGTGGGCGGAAGTCCACGGAGAAGATCGTTTGTCAGCATGGTTGAGCCGAAAGAAAGGCCATGCAGCAGCGTCGGCGGATGTGCGAGCCTTCTGTCCCCAGATGCCGACCGAGAAGACTCTGATGACCCGCGACGATGCTCTCAAACAGCTCAGCCACATCGCGCGCGAGCGGGCAATCGGTAGACATGTCGGGTCCGACCGGCTCATCCAGGCAGGTCTTGACGCCCTCATTGCCGAGGTCGAGAGTCCCTCCCTCGCCATGCTGGCTGGCCTCCTCCGGAGCGAGGAACCCGAAGCGCCAGCGCTCTTCGACCAGGTGCTGGAGGAGCTGGGACTTCTCTTCCATCCGCCCGCCGACCCTCGGGCCGCAAAGTGGGCGCTTGGCTACTGGATCGCCGGTCAGATAGCCGACGGAACCCTGGATCCCGCCACCGGCACCCACCTCATCTGGGCAGACGTCGCCTACGACCTCGGCTACCCCGAAGAGCTGCAGTCCCTCGTCTCGTGCCATTTCAACCTGGACGAATGGGAGGAGAGTTGGGACGTGTCCGTCGAGGAGCTCAACAGGGAAGCAGTCGAGGCGGCGAAGCAGTTCCTTCGCAGGAGGCCGGCAGCAGAAGCGGGGAGCTGACCGTCCGGTTCTTGCTCGCTGCGGTTCGGCCGCCTCCTACGATCCTGTGCGTGCCGGATCCCGAACTGCTGGAACGGATCACTACGCGCCGTGCAGAGCTGGACGAACTCGAAGAACAGCTGGCCAAGCAACTGGAAGCGGTGCGGGCCGAGAGGGACGAGTTCGCCGTCGCCGAACGTGTCCTTGAACGGGTGAGCGAGCAGCTCGCCGAAGAACGCTCCTCAGCCCAGCCGATTCCTGGGCAGGTGGGCGGCCGGGTGGTGATGCTGATCCCGCACCGCCGGCCGGGCACAGGCGAAAGCATGCTTCCGCCGGACTGCCAGCGCATCATCGCCGCCGTGCGACAGGCTGCCGGACTGGTCATGGCCCGCGAAGTCGGCGAAGCGGTGGGGGCGGACATCAGCGTGAAGGCCAAGCTGGAACCACTACGCAGAAAGCTGGTCAGGCTCGTCGACCGCGGCTGGCTGCGGAAACTGCCCGACGGCCGGTTCACCACCCGCCTGTGACCAGGAGCACCGCCACTCGGAGCGGCTCCGAACGGGCGTAACCGGGTTGCCCCCGGCGGCCGTTGGAATTGTGTGACGAGTACCAAAAAGCGCGCGGAGGACACCTGCCCGCTTGTCCACCAGTGCCGCCCGCTGTCCACCAGTGCCGCCCGCCGCCGTCCACGCACACGGTCGATCACCTCGCCAACCTGCTGCGGTGTCATCTGAAGGCGATTCGGTCCAAGTGGAGGATCCCGCCGCCTGGGAAGATCGTGGTGAGCGTCTTGGTCGTACTACGCCACGACCAGCGTCTGGCCGACATGGCCGGCGGAAACGATGTGTCCGAGTCCACCGTCCGCCACTGGCGCGACGAGCTGATCCGGCCGCTCTCTGCCCAGGCGCTGCGCCTGGACCGAGCCCTGCGGAAGGTCACGAAGCAGGGTGGGGAGGTGGTCCTGATCGACGGCACCCTCATCCGTACCCAGCGCCGCACCGGCAAGGCCGACCGGCGGGAGCTACTCCGGCAAGCACCGCAGCCATGGCCTGCACTTCCTCGCCCTGACCGACGAGAATGGCCGCCTGATCTGGATATCCGCCGCCCGCCGCGACCACATTCTGGCCCACCTGCGCGCCGCCGGCCTCGGAGCGTTGGCCGACCTCGGCTTCCGCGGCTTGGACAACGACATTCTCGACCCCGTGATCGTCACCGGGCGGGCGCCGGTCGAGCACGGCTTCGCTCACCTCAAGAACTGGCGGATCCTCACCAAGCTCCGCACCGACCCCGCCCGCGCCACCCGCCTCCTGCGCGCCCTGTTCGTCCTGACGAACCTCGAAATCAACCGCTGGCAGATGATCTTCTCCGCGGACTCCCGCCCACGACCAGCACGAGTACCCCGGGGACCAGTCGCACGAGCTCTTTGACCTGCGTCTTCAGGTTGGCGGAGGCTTACTGCCGTCGATGGCGATGGCGATGGCGATGGCGATGGCGATGGCGATGGCGCGGCGGGGCCGCGGATCGTCAGCTGGGACGCCGCTTCCTGATCCGCTCAGGGCGAGCAAGCTGGATGCGTGTTCTGTCCGGCGCCGGTGCCCGGTACGCAGTCGCTGACTGGTGACCCGTACGCGCGTGGGAAAGGCCGTTTCCTCCGTTACCGAGTCTTCATTGCCATTCCGGATCTCTGCCCATCCCTTTCTCGACACCCTGGGAGCGGCGGTATGGGCAAGGTGGGAACGCCCGGCCCCGTCCACCCGGTGCGGACTACTCATATGTATCCAGCGTGGCCGACCTCCGCTCTCGTGTGTCAGTGCGTGTACATGTTTGTGCTGCTGAGCAATAGCCGTGCCGCCTCCAGCCCGCGCAAAGGACGTCCGATGCTTGATCGACGCTCTCTTCTGTGCACCAGTGGCGTTGCCGCGGCCGGCGTGCTCGGCGCTGCGGCCTCCTCGTCCGCCCCCGTGGCAGCGGCCCCGCCCCTCGCGGTGGTGTCCCCCTTGCGGTAGACCCCGATCCGACCTCGGGAGCCACGCGTACCCTGCTCCAGGAACATCCCTCGACTGCCGAGGGATGGAAGGCCGTGCAGACACTCGTGGAGATCCTCCGGAGGAAGGAATCCGGCCGGCACAGCCGCCCCGGCGTCGAGGTCGGCTACATCGTCCGTGGTGACGTGTTGATGGAGTTCGACGACAGGCCTTCCTCTGGCTACGGACGGGGGATCCGTTCTTCATCCCCACGACGTCATCCACAACGCCCGCAACGTCGGCACGGTCACCACGATGATGCTGGCCACGTATGTCTTCGACGTGACGAAGCCCCTCGTGACCGCCTATCACTGAGCATCAGGAGGCGGCCGGAAGCCGGTGCCCGGACGGGCTGCACGATGGGGCTTGCATTGAGCGCTGTCACTGGTCAGTATGGTTACGTGAATCATGCCTTTCCCTGTGGGACGCTCTGCCTGGACTTCGTCGGCACTCTGCGGGCGCGGCGCAACGCCGAACCGCTCGAGAAGCTGGCCACGCCCGGGCTCCTGGACGACTGGTTCATGGAGTCGGGGATGCTGGATCTCGTGCCCGGTGCGAGCGAGGCGGATGTGGTGATCGCCGTGCAGCTGCGCGAGGCGATCTACGACCTGGTGGCCGCCCGGCTCGATGGCCGCGCGCTGCCGGTGGAAGCGGTGGCGGAGCTGAACCTGCAGGCCTCCGGTCTGCCGGTGACGCTGCGGCTGGGGCCCGAGGGGGTCATGAAGACGGGGTCGGTCTCCCAAGGACTGGCGGCGCTCGCGCGCGAAGCGGTGCAGCTGCTGGGCGGGGACGAGGCCGCGCTGCTGCGGGAGTGCTCCCGTCCGGAGTGCACGCAGGTCTACCTCGACCGCTCGCGGGGCCACCGCCGGGAGTGGTGTGCGATGCGGACCTGCGGCAACCGGGTCAAGGCCGCCAACTACCGGGCCCGCCAGCACGCCGCCCAGGCCTGAGCGGTCCCGCTCGGGCCCGGCAACCGCCGTACTTGTGCGACGTACCGCTACGTGGCGGGTACGGCCGCAGGTCGTCGAGTGCGGTGGTGAGGGCGGCGTCGAGGTAGTCGGTGCGGCCGGTTGCCTGGAGTATGACGACCCCGCCCTGGACGGCGGCGAGGATGCTACGGGCCCGGCTGTGGGCGGCCTGGGGCTTCTGGGGCGTGACGACCCGCACACCGCGCAGCAGCGCTTCCTCCCACTCGTCGAAGAGGGTGGTGATGATCCCGCGCGCCTCGAGGGAGGAGTTGCCGAGTTCGGTGGTGAGGCTGCTCAGGGGGCACCGCTGGCCGAGCTCGGTGTAGTGGTCGAGTACCGTCTGGCGCCACTGCTCCCAGGCCTCCCACGTGGAGAACCGCAGGGCGGTGGCCGGCGCCTGGACCACGGTCTACCGCCGGTTCGCCCAGTGGAGCCGGGACCGGATTCGGGCCCGCATTCGCGGCGTGATCCTCGATGAACTCGGGGCGCGGGGCGCAGGGCGAGTGGGAGTGGCCGCGGTGTGCGATCGACTCCGTCAGCCTGCGGGCTGCAAAGGGCGGCCGTCGACGGGGCTGAAATCCGACCGACCCTGGCAAGCTGGGATCGAAGAAGTACCTGATCACCGACCGGAACGGACTGCCGCTGTCCCCGGGTGTCTCCGGCGCGAACATGCACGACAGCCTGGGCCTGAAGCCGCTCGTGCGCGGCATCCCGCCCATCCGGTCCCGCCGCAGGCCCCGGCGCCGGAGGCCGGCGAAGCTACACGCCGACAAGGGCTACAGCTACGACCATCTGCGCCGATGGCTGTGCGGGCGTGGAATCCGCCACCGCATCGCCCGCAAGGGTGTCGAGTCCGCACAGCGGCTGGGCCGACATCGCTGGGTGGTCGAGAGAACCGCGTCCTGGACGGCAGGATGCGTTCGTAGGGGCGGTGGAGCCGTCGGCAGCCGCAGCCTCGCCAGCTACCGTCGACTGACGTCCCCGCTCACGGCCGGAGCTGGTTCTGCTGCACGTCGAAACAGATCAGATCCATGGACTTCGCCACAGTTGCCGCGTAGGCCGATCCGCCGGTCTCTCGCCTCCCGGAGAGCCAGGTCGTCACTCATGCCTGGCAGATTCGCACACTGCACTGACACCCGACTGCCCGGACAGCGGTTGTGTCCGGTCACTTCAGTTGACCAGTTGAGCGTTGGCCGGGCACGCTCCGGCAGCGTGCGGTTCGCCCAGCCGGGGCGCGAGTGCTCTTGCAAGGTCATGTACCTCAGCCCGAACATCGCCCCTGTCCAGCCTCCTGCCCCGCGCGTGATGGAGGGCTCCGGTGCGGCATGCACTCGCGACGGTGCAACGAGGATCGACAACGAGAAACCGGCCGAGGTCGACAGAGCGTTTCTCGGCAAGGTGCCGTAACCGCGCAAGTGTCGTGGCCGACCGCGAGCGAGTTGATGATCGACCGAGCCCCAGCATCTACGGAGCATGACGTGCGCCCCACCTGTGGACGAGGTGATCGCCAAGCGTCTGGCGACCCGAAGGCGCCTCGGTGATCGTGCATGGACGGGCCCCGCAGTGCACCGCGGCCGTCGTCGAAGCCGTCGAGGAGGCCGGCGGCGACGTCACGTTCGTCCTGGGCGACCTGGCTGTGGAGGAGGGTGCGGACGCCGTGTACGCCGCCGCTTCGATTGGGGTTCCGGTCGGCATCCTGGTCAACAGCACGGGTGTTTTCGACACCAGTCGGAGTTGGACCGATCTTGCGGCGTCGGACTGGGCGGACATCTACAGCGTGAACGTGCTCAGCAGCGTGCGCATGATCCAGCGCTTCGTTCCCGGGACGCGTGAGCGGGGCTGGGTCGGTCATCCAGATCAGCAGCGTCACCGGCGAGCTGCCGGCCGCGTCGTAGCCCCACTACGCGGCGATCAACGGTGCCCGTAACTCCCTCGCCGAGTCCCTGGCGCGCGAGCTCAAGAACACGGGCGTCACCTCGAACGCGGTGGCGGCCGACGGCATCCTCACGTCGGCCAATCAGCCGCCACTACTGGAGCTCGGCCGGCGGAGCGGGTGGGTGGGGGCGTGGGAGGACATCGAGCCCCGTCTGGTCGAGGCGCTGACGCCGAACGACATCGGTCGCATCGGGCGTCGGAGGAGTTACGAGGCCTTCGTTGCCTTCCTGGCCACCTCCGCTGTCCGCCTATGCCACCCCGTCCACCCTCGCCGTGGACGGTGGACGGCGGCTGGTACGGCTGAACCGTCGTGGTGCGTTACGACCGGTCCGGATTTTCGTCACCTGTTTGACTGGTGACGAGCGGTGTGTCAGTCTGTGTGCATGCCGCCCGTACGGGAGGCGTTGGACGCAAGCCGACCGGTCGGCCCCGTGGGGCCGACCGTGAGTGGCGTGACGGACGAAGGGGACGGTGACGGACCATGACCGGCAACGAGGAGCGGGCCGTGCTCGCGGGCGGCTGTTTCTGGGGCATGCAGGAACTCATTCGCGCACAGCCCGGTGTCCTGGCGACACGGGTGGGGTACAGCGGCGGTGACCTGGCCGATCCGACGTACCGCCATCACGAGGGGCACGCGGAGTCCGTCGAGATCGTCTTCGACCGTACGGTGACCGACTACCGCACCCTCCTGGAGTTCTTCTTCCAGATCCACGACCCGACCACGAAGAACCGGCAGGGCAACGACATCGGGGACAGCTACCGCTCCGCCGTGTTCTACCTGGACGAGGAGCAGAGGCGCGTCGCGGAGGACACCATCTCCGACGTCGACGCCTCGGGCCTGTGGCCGGGTCCGGTGGTCACCGAGGTGACCCCGGCGGGCCGGTTCTGGGAGGCCGAGCCCGAGCACCAGGACTATCTGCGGCTCTACCCCGACGGCTACACCTGTCACTTCCCGCGCCCCGGCTGGCGGCTGCCGAGGCGGGGCGAGTCCTGACGCGGTCAGCGCGACAGCGAGGCGGCGCCCCCATCACGATGACGGGGGCCTTTGCCGGGTCGAGCGCGCGGAGGAGTTCCTCCATGTGCTTCTTCGCGATGCTGATACACCCCTGGGTAGGGCCCCGTGGGTCGACATGCACCCGGATGCCGCCGTCCTTGGCGGCGCCCAGCGGCCGGGGCCGGTCCAGTGGCGAGGAGTCGGGCTCGCGGTCGTAGTCGATGGCGACGACAGAGTCGAAGGAGCCGGCCAGTGGTTCCCCCCGGAATCCGGTGCCGCCGAGCGTGAAGCCGCCGGAGCGGCCGTAGGGGAGACAGGCGCCGGAGTCGACCAGCAGTCCGCCCGCCGCCGTGAGGCCGTAGACCCCGACAGGCGAGCGCAGATTCCCCATGCGGTGGTCACCGGTCCAGCCCTTGAGCGCGTTGTGCGCGGACCGGCGGGCGGAAGGGGCCGGCGGTCCGCAGTCGCCCTGTGAGGGGGCTGCGTATGTCAGTCACACCGGTACAAGCGTTCTGACCCGGCCTCGGGTTCATCCGTACACGATCGGAGTGCCGTCCGGTCCGGGTATCCGCCCGGCCAAGTCGGATGACGTACGGGCAGGCGGGGCGCGGAGCGTCGACGTGGTGGGTGCGGCTGGTTCGGCGAGCGGTGACATAGGGCCTGGCAGGGGCGGATGACGGATGCCGTGGAGGGTGCCGCCACGGGAGAGTCAGGGTGAGGATCTCGCACCACGGAGGGATTTCCGTCATGAACGGCGAACAGACCGGCGTCCGGGCAGGTCAGGTGGGATCAGGGGAGTTGTCTGTTCTTCGTCTGGATATTCGGCGGGTGCTGGACGGTGCGCCGGTGCAGCCCATTCGGGCCGAGTTCCGGTTCGACGCGTCGTCGCCGATGGTGGCGTCGGTGACGCTCACCCCGTGGCGCGGCCAGGGAGTGACGTGGCGCATCGGTCGCGAGTTGCTCTACCGGGGGTTGTACGAGGAGAGCGGCGAGGGTGACGTGCAGGTGTGGCCGGTGCAGGGCGAGGGGAGGGACACGGCCTGGCTGCTGCTGGAGTCGAGGGACCACAGCGCCGTGTTCGAACTGCCCGTCGCGGAGGTTGAGCAGTGGCTGGAGACCACGTACGAACTCGTCCCTGCGGAGTCGGAGACCGACGCCCTGGACTGGGACGCCTTCCTCGACGACCTCCTGGACGTCGAGGAAGGCGCCGGCGACTGAGTCACCGACTCGGCCGGAGGCGCAGCCACGTGACCGATGTGCGTGCCGGACGTCCACAGGGGAGTGGCAACCACTCGTACGGTGCTGTCGCGCGCCGTGTTTCCGTACGGAGGTATTGCCGCCGACGGGCGGACGGGCGTCACGGCCTACCTGGCCAGGGCTGCACGACGACCGGCGGGACGTCGTGCGTCCCACCATCGCCTAGGCCCGTGAACTGCATGCCGCGCTACGGCTGACGCTGGTCGTGCTGAAGCGCTTGAACGGCACGCCCGTCGAAGGGACCGAAGGGACCGGGCATCCGGACTGCTTTCCCGGGGCGTGAGCGGTCCGCTTCCGCGAGGCGTGAACGTCAGGCGGGACGTCGCCCCCGCGAGGCGTGAACGTCAGGCGGGGACGCCGCTCCTGCGGTGCGGATGCGCCGGATACACGCCGAGGATGCGCACCTCGGTGGAGAAGAAGCGCAGCTCGTGCAGGGCCAGTGCCACATGGGGCTCGTCGGGATGGCCCTCGATCTCGACGTAGAACCGGCTCGAGCTGAGACCCGCACCCACCTGATAGCTCTCGATCTTGGTGAGGTTGACCGCGCTGCTCGCGAACCCGCCCAGCGCCTTGTACAGGGCGCTCGGGATGTTCCGGACGGCGAAGAACAGACTGGTCATCGTCGGTCCTGCGCCGACGGGCGCGAAGTCGGCGTCGCGGGAGAGCACGACGAACCGCGTCGTGTTGTCCGGGTCGTCCTCGACCGCGGGCCGGAGGACCTCCAGGCCGTAGTGCTCGGCCGCGGCGGGCGGGGCCAGCGCCGCGTGCCGCACGTCCCCGAGCTCCGCCACCTCGCGGGCGGCGCCCGCCGTGTCGTCGCTGACGAGCGTGCGCCAACCGCCCTCTCGCAGGACTTTCCGGCACTGCCCGAGTGCGTGCACGTGGCTGCGCACGCACTCGATGTCGCCCAGCGTTGCCCCGGGCACGCCCATCAGGTCGAAGCGAATGGCGAGGAAGTGCTCGCCCCGCACGAAGAGCCCCGACTCCGGAAGCAGGCGGTGCACGTCCGCGACCCGACCGGCGGCGGAATTGTCCACCGGGATCACCGCCTGGTCGGCGGTGCCGAGCGTCACGGCGTCCAAGGCCTGTTCGAAGCCGGTGCACGGCAGCTCCGTACAGCCCGGGAACAGCTGCTGGGTGGCCGCCGCCGAGTTGGAGCCGGGTTCACCCTGGTAAGCGACGGTCGTCACAGTGCGTTGCCTTTCCTCACACGAGCAGGCCGGACTCGGCGGCCGACAGGAGAGCCACCGTAGACCCCAGGCGCTGGATGACGGCGGTGCTGTCCACCACCAGAGACGCCAAGGAGTGACGCCCGCCCTTCCTCGGGAGGGGCAGCGCGCTCTCGTACACGGTGGCCGTCACGTGCTGCACCAAGGCGGCGGGTGCGCTGAACGCGGGCTGCCAGGGGCTGCCGTGCGGCGAGCGCGAGCCCGGAGACGGCTGTCCAGACGAACTCCGCCTCCAGGCTCCGCAGGGGCGTGCCGCCGGAGTGGGCGGTGAGGCCTGCCGGGACGTAGAGGCCGTCCAGGAAGGCTGTCGGGGATCGGTCAGCGTCAGGGCCGGCCACGGCCCGGCCAGGCTGTCCCTGGGTAGGCTCCAACGTCCGGAAGCGTGTAGCCGCCAGGCACGGGACGGACAAGCGGAGCGGTGCCGGAGCCGGACACTGCGACGGCATGAGGCAGTGTGGCGGCCCAGTTCCAGTCTGTGGTGAAGGACGCCCACGCTGCCGCAGGACTATCCAGGCCCGCGCTCTCATCCGTCTCGAACACCTGGGCCAGGCCGGTAGCCGGTGTGATGTCGACGCGGGCGGACGCGGACCGAGGGTGCTCCTCCGTCACGCGGCTCGCTCACCGCCGACCTGTCTCTCGTCAGTTCCTTATGGCAAGGAGGCCAGATGGCCATGCCGTTCATGCTGTATCAGCTCTTCGTTGGGTTCTGCCGGGCCGTGGTCGTACCACGGCGCGGCGGCATGCCTCTTCCCGCGCCGTGAGGCCCGCCTAGAGCCCGTCCGGCGGATCATGGCCAGGCCCGCGACGCCGCCACCGCCCGGCGTGCCGGAGCACCGTGCGCTCGGGCGGCCCGCGCCGGCCGCTCACGAAGATCCACCCCCGACAGCCGACGGGCACGGCCCACCGTGTCGGCTGCTGGGGTGGACCTGTCTGCGCGTCGGTGCAGCGCGCGACATCGTGCGCGTGGCGCGGGGACGATCATGGGCAGGTGATCCGTCACGGCTGTTCCGCCCAGCGCCCTCTGCTCGTGCTGTCGCTACTCCTCTGCCTCGTCCTCCCCACCCTGGGAAGGGCCGACGCCGCCGAACGCGACTCGCCCAGTTGCCGAGCCGACCAGCTCAAGAAGGCCAAGGTGACGGCGCTGGCGGAGTTCGAGCACCGCGGCAACGACTACAGCATGCTCACGAGCACCATGGATGTCAGCGTGCCCGCCGGTTGGGCTCATGCCTCCGAACTGCTCCTGGACGCCCACTCTCCGGTCTACCGCTCGGCGCTGGCGTGCCTGGTGAGCAAACCCGCGCTGGGGCAGGACGACTTCCGTGATAGCGAGTGGCGGTTCAAGCCGGTGGCCGTGAAGGCCGACGGCCAGTGGGTCAAGGTCCACTACGAGGCAAGCACCTGGGTCCAGAGCGCCTTCTCCGCCGTCGGCCCGTGGGAGCTGGCGGTGACGAAGGACGACTGGCGCATCACGTTGACGCCTTCGTCTTCCCTAAAGAGCGCGAACTGGGAAAGCGTGCAGGTCAACCTGGGCGGACAGGGCGCCCTGACGGCCACGCCTCCGCCTGCCTTCGGCGAAGGCGGAACGAACCTGAGCTGGCGGCACAAACAGCCCGGCCAGGATCCCGAGGTCACGTTCCGCCCACCGGCGGTACAGCAGTGGAACTTCATCACCACCTCGCTGGAAGCCCCCTGGGGGGCCTGGGAGACGTGGGGCGCCTTCAGCGCCTCGGGAGCGTTCTGGTACGTCGCCTCGGGCGCGTTGCTGCTGGTCGCGGCTCGGCGACTGAAGCGCAGTCTGGCCGGCAAGACGATGCCGGAGGAGGCGAGAGCACTGCGCTTCCTGCGGTGGTGGTCGATCCTCCTGATCTTCCTCGGCCTGCTCGTGTACCTCGGCGACAACCTGTACCGGCTTCTCGCCCGACTGATGGCCTGGGAGTTCGATTACTCGTCGACGCTGTCGGTGTTCAGCCTGGCATTCCTCGGGCTTGCGCTGTGTCTCCTCGGCAGCTGGTCCAAGCCCCTGCGGGTGAGCGTGAGCGTACTCCTCGCGGTGATCCTCGGCTGGTACGTGGTGTCGGAGGTATTCGATTTCACCTTGCTTCCCACAGCCGACCATGAGCTGTCCACGCCGGGCTGGACCGTGGCAGCCCTCGCCTGCTGTGCGCTGATGTCAGTGTGCTGGCTGGGGGTGATCGCCGCAGGGCAACGGATCCTACTGATCCGGGAAACACGGATCCCGCCGCGCTTGATGGTCCCCGCCGCCATCACGGCGGCCATGGTCACCGTCCTGTGGAGCTATCTCGCCTTCGAACGCTACTGGGACCGGATCAGCTGGCTCGCCGACCCCGGTCGACCAGAGTTTCAGACCCTTTGGAACCAGACGTTCGACGCATGGTGGTGGAGTTTCCCGGACAGTGTTCTCGTGCCTCTGCTGGTGATCGTGGGGATCTTGGCGCCGCTGGCAGTGCTGGGGGTCTTGCGGGTCTGCCGGGTCGAACAGTACGAGAAGTCGGCGTTCACGCCCGCGCCGGCGGAGCAGTTCCTCCTCGTGGTCCTCTTCGCCATCACCCTCGCGCCAGTAGGGAACCACTACGGCCTCTCCGCCTACGCCTTCACCCTGCTGCTGTGCATGTGCACGGCGTGGGGGGTACTGGCCCTGGGCTCTTCCGTCTCCGTACTGGAGCGGCCGTTCACCGACAAGGCGCCGCTCGGCATGACGATCTCGCAGACCGAGCGGGCCGACGTGCTGCGTCTGGCGCGCCGGTTCCGGGAGCTCCAGGCGCGCCTGAGTCACCTCGGCACGGCGAACGCGGCGGAGCGTGCCGAGCGGGAGTCGCTCGAGGCCGAGATCGACAGATTGGACCAGTCGTTGCCGGCCGGAGTCAGGCCCGTCGATCTGCCGTTCGCCTGTGGCCCGATGAGCACGTGGTGGGGCAATGCCCGCCGTGGGGCCGTCATCGCTTCTCTCGTCGGGTTGCCCGCGACCGGCCTGCTGTACTGGACCTATGCGGTGAAGGGTGACTCCTGGACGGTGAACGCGGAGGATTCGGCGGGATTCCTCTGGATCACGGTCACCGTCCTCTTCTGGCAGATCGCGTGGATCGTCGCGGGATTCTTCCTCGGGGCGCTGTGGCGTGATCTGCCGGGCCGTCACGGGCCGACGAAGGCGCTCTTCGTCACGCTCGCGTTCGCCATCCCGGAAGCCGCCGACTTCCTCGTCGCCCAGGCCCTCGGAGAGAGCGTGCCCCACTTGATCGGCGAGATCGCGGCATTCGGCTCGGTCATGACGTGCACCGGTCTGGTGATGGACCTGCAGACCTTCCAGAACGAGCGCCGCTACTGGGCGACCAATGCCGGCATGGTCGCGTACATCTACCAGATGCGCTTCGCCTCGGTGGCTTTCTTCGTGGCACAGCTCCTCGCGCTCGCCACGCTCTGGAAGACCCTCTCGGAAGTGACCCCGACGTCACCCACACCCTAGATGTATTGAGCATGAGCGTTGTAACGCTGTCGGGTCTTGATCATGGCGAAGACCTCCGGTGTGGTGGAGGTGTCTAGGACCTGTCCGACGGGTCGAGTGACTCATATGCGGATCGATCGTTCCGAACTTCGTGGAGCGGGGTGATCTTTCGGATGTCGAGTGGGCTCTGCTGGAACCGCACCTTCCAAGGAACCACGGACGGGGCGGGCGTTGGCAGTGTCATCGCAGAGTGATCAACGGGATCCTGTTCCGGCAGCGGACCGGCTTGCCGTGGAGGGACCTGCCGTCCCGCCTTGGGGGCTGGAAGACGGTGCACGACCGTCATCGCAGGTGGTCAGCAGACGGGACACGGGAGAAGATCCTGCGGGCCATCCAGGCCAACGCCGATGCTCAAGGACAGATCGACCGGAGCATGGTCAGCGTGGACTCCACCTCCTGCCGCGCCCATCAGCATGCGGCAGGTGCTCGCTCAAGCCCACCAAGGATCCCGGGAAGGCACAGTAGGCCGGCTCGGCACCGAACGGATGAGGCCCTGGGCCGTTCACGAGGTGGGCTCACCTGCAAGATCCACCTTGCAGGTGAGGGCGGGCTGCGCCCGCTCGCCTTCACCATCACGCCAGGCCAGTGGGGCGATGCCCCGCAGATGATCCCCGTGCTTGAGCAGATCCGAGTCCCTCGGCCAGAAGTCGGACGCCCACGCACTCGGCCCGACCACCTCGGCGGAGACAAAGCCTATTCGTCCCGCGGCAACCGCCACTACCTGCGGCGACGCCAGATCAAGCACACCATCCCGGAGCCGCGAAACCAGCGTGCCAACCGCCAACGCCGCGGCAGTAAGGGCGGTCGGCCGACCGGCTTCGACCGCTCGACCTACCGCCGCCGAAACGAAGTGGAGCGAACCATCAACCGGCTCAAAAGCTTTCGAGCCGTGGCAACCCGCTACGACAAGAGGGCCTACGTCTTCCACGGCACGGTCACCGTCGCCGCGATCCGGCTGTGGCTTCACCCGTAGGAGACAGCCGAGCAGCTGTCGGATCCGCCTTACCGCATGACCGGACGGTTGGCGGCTGTGTACTCGTCCGCGACGCTGAAGAGGCTGGCGCAGCCCGGGCATTCCGCATGACCGAAGAGGTGGGAGATTCCTTCGGCGAGCACCTCCTGCCCATCGCGGACAGCCATCTCATGCATCCACTTGCCGGTTCCGGTCAGTCCCTCGGCGGCCGCCGGACGCAGGTCGCGTCGCTCCACATCACCCATGTCCCAGTCCCGGATCGCGGAGTACCGCCCGTAGTCGCCGATGGCGATCGTGACCTCTACGCCACAGTGGGGACAGGCCAGCGGATAGAAGTCATCCTTGAAGTCGCCCAGGGCCGCCGCCCAGTGGTAGTCCTCCTCGGCCGAGAGCAGGGCACGGAAGGACACGAGGTAATCAGTCGGCCGCGACCGCAGGTGTCGGTTCAGCACTTCGCGAAACTGCGCGATGGCGTCGGCGCAGTCCGCCAAGAGAGCGTCGCAGCCATGGTGGCCTGCCGCACGCTCGAGGATCTCCCCCGCCAGGGCGCGCGCCTGCGCATTGCGAGGCGCAAGGCGCACCAGACGCGGCAGCGCAGCGAAACTGGCCGGGGAGACCAGGTCATGCTCAAGGACGAGCCGCCATCCCAGCTCCTTCCACGCGTCTGGGACGTCATCGCGCTCGACCTGCTCCAAGAGCTCCGGAACACGATCAACCTCGAACCAGCAGTCACGCATCTGTGTCCAGTCCACCACTCCGGCATTGAACCTTCCCCAGGTGCCCAGAGGCGAGCTCGTCTTGCAGCTCCGTAGTGATGGGCACTCCGAGCGACCCGTCGGACACCCCCTAGGAAGCGAGACATGGTGCTCGGTCGCAACGCGCCGCCCAGGCCGCTGAGCCCCAGCCCGCCGGCGTCAGTCGGCCGGCGGCGGTGCGGCACACCTTGTGGCACCGGTCCCGGTGGTCAAACGTCCCAAGGGGGCGGTCGGCCGACCAGCTTCTGCGGTAAGTAAGACCAGTGGAACCGTAGTTGAGATGACAGACATGCGCGTGCTGTCGAGATACACGTGATGCGTCCGTACGGGGCAGACCAGTTCCGCGATGATGTCAGCGAGGCGGTCCGGCATCGACAGGAACGGCGAGTGCGCGGAATCCAGGTCGATCACGTGCGCCCTGTTCCGCGGGAAGGCCTCGTCGGCGAGCAGACCCAGCGAATCGCCCCCTCGGCCTGCGGCAACGACGGGTTGGCGAAGCAGGGCGTGTCGGAGTCGGGCCTGTACGCGGTGACGTACGCGAGGCGCCGGAAGAGCTCCGAGCGGTGCTCCGCGGCCCGGGGGAGAGGCGCACCGACCATGCCTGTGGGCGACCACGGTGACCGGCTCGCCACGGACCAACCGCCGCCCCTGCTCGGCAATCAGGGGCGCCGCCGCACGGGACCTCGGAGTTCGGACATGGTCTCCTCCTGCGGAGGCCACGATCGTATCGAGGCCTCCGGACAGGCCACTCGGAGACATCTCGGAACACCTGTCGAACGTGTGCGAGCCGATGACACACACGGCGGCACCGTTTGGACGCACCGCGTGCTCCGCGCGCCCGGAAACGTGGTTGACTCGTCAGGTCTTCCGCATGTGTCGACGAAGTGAGGTGTTCCGGTGACCGTTCTCACGGACTCCGTCGAATCGATGGAACAACTGGCCGTGGCCTGGCGGGCCATGGTCCTCGACCGGGACGGGGAAGCCGACGTCCGCGACCTTCCCGGCATCGCCGTCCGCTGGGCCGACTGCCGCTTCGCCTTCTGGAACTGCGTCACCCTGACCGAGGCGGGCGTCGACGGCGCGCTCCTGGAGCGCCGACTGCGCGAAGCGGGCGACATCATGCGCTCCAAGAAGCAGTTGGGCTTCCTGTGGGTCTTCGAAGAGCTGATCGGCGACGGTGCGCGCGCAGGCCTGGAAGCGGCGGCCGAACGGGCGGGCCTGGTGTACGCCTTCCCCGGCACGGGCATGGCCGGAGACCTCCTGCCCCTGCCGGAGCCCGTCCATCCGGAACTCACCTTCGTGCGGGTGTCGACCGACGAACACCTTCAGGCCTACGCGGACATCAACTCCCGTGCGTACGGCTTCGCTCTCGAGGACGGCCGGGACGGCCTCGTCGGCTCCGCCCTCTGGAAGGACGGGGTACACGCCTACCTGGGGCTGCGTGACGGCGTGCCCGTGACCTGCGCCGCGACGGTGGAGGCGGACGGCCGTCTCTTCGTCGTACTGGTCGCCACGGACCCCGGCTGGGAGCGCCGCGGGTACGGTGAGGCCGTGACGCGGAAGGCGCTGCACGAGGGAGCACGCGCCACGGGCCTGACCCGCGCCACCCTCCATGCGACCGCGGCCGGGGCCCCTGTGTACCCGCGCATCGGCTTCCGGCCGAACTCACCGATGCATTTCTTCGCCCTCAAGGGCTGACGGCTCCCGTCAGTCGGAGCCGCGCCACACGTTGTCGAACGCCGCCTGCTCGACGGCCCGCCGCTGCCGTACACCCGCCAGCTCCAGCAGTGCGTCCCCGACGGCGGCCAGAACGAGCGTTACGGAGTCGTCGAGCGCCTCCAGGCGCCCCGGTTCGGCGGCAGGTGCGTCGTGGAGCCCCATCTCCTCCGTGAGACCGACGAGGATCGGGTCGGCGGAAGACCACAGTTCCGCCGCCCGGCGGCGGTCCGGTGAATCCTGGAGGACCGGCTGAGGGGCCGCGAACCGGGGGCCGCGGCGGCGTCGCCCGGTGAGCGTGCCCTCCTCCTCCAGCGCCGCGAGGTACTCCTCGGCCAGTCCGTCCCCCCTGCGCCACAGCCAGTCCCCGACCGCCTCGTACGGCTCTTCCCGCCGCAACGAGGCGAACGCCTGCGTCAGGAGGTCGTCGCCCGGCGGGGGAAACGCTCCGGGCACGACGCGCTCCGCCCGCAGGGCGACCGCACCGGCATCGAGCAGATCGACGAGCTCGGCCCCGGCCAGCGCGAGCGACAGGTCGCCCGGGCTCACCGCCCCGCCGGGGGCCGAGTCCAGGACGACCATGAGGAGGTTGCGTGCTGTGGTCATGAAGGGCCTCACATCCTCACGTACCGCCGTGCGCACCGAATGACCGGTCGCGTGCGGCCGGAACCGAAGCGAAACACATGCGTGTTCCACCTTACGACTTCTCCGCACCGGGCAGCGGCGGCCGATGGACGAAGTATCGCCGGTCTGCCGGTCGGTGATTGACTGATGGGCGGCGGCAAGCCCGAGGTGTCTTCAGAGGAGCGACCATGGCGTTCGAGACCGAAGTCGGTTCCGGAGTCGCGGAACGGGAGGACTGGTCCTATGCGCCGGCTGTCGGCGTCGGACCGCTCCGGTTCGGTATGACCGTCGACGAAGTGGTCGAGGCGGTTGGGGTACTCGGCCGGACGAAGGCCAGCGATTGCGTACGCGACCACGCGATCTTCTCACCGACGTGGCGGGTCGAAGTCCACCGTCGCGGATTGACCTCTTCCCCGCCTGCCGTCACGGCCTACGTCAGCCAGGCTGTGGGGCTGTTCTGCGTCGCTGTGGACGCCGTGCGCGGTCCCCGGGTCGCGTACGACGGAATCCTGCTGGTCGGGAGAGATCTGTCGGAGCTGGAGAGCGACGCCATCGCGTATGCCGAGTCCATGGGCGTGCACCTTCGCTACACGCCCGAGGGCTATGCAGGGCCGGACGATCCTGGGGTCGTGATGCGTGGGCAACCGGTCGGCCAGGTCCTCCGGTCGCGCCCGTTGTTCATGGTGACGCGCGATGGCGCGCATACGGAATGGGACTCGATGCCCTCAGCGGAGTACGGCGTCAACGGCCGGTCCATCGCCTGATGCGGGTGACTCATGACATGAGGTAGAGGAGATGTGCCCGCATACGACGGCCAACGGCCCACCAGTGGCGACGGAGGCTTGGTACATGATCCGACACCGGCGCTTCTCGGACTCCGAGAATCAGAGAAACGTGTCACACCTGGCGCCTGGTGTCGGACCGTTCAGCGGAATGCCGTAGGGGACGGCCCGAAACCCGACATCGCTGCTATGGCCGCCCAGGTCCATATCTGGGTGGCGTCGAGTCCGGTGACCGGGACCTTCCAGTCCGGCACCGAGGGGTGGGAAGAGTCTTGGCGGCCGGCGACCGGCGGCAGGCTCTTGGTGCGGCCTTCCTTGACGTACGCCTTGAGGTTCATGCTCTCGCCCGTCTGTCCGGTCGGATCACCCCTGGTGAGCGATGCCGATGTCCGTCGTGGTCCGCGGGAAGCGGGTCCCGTGCCGGGGGAAGTAGCACGGGACCCGCGGCTCGCGGGGTGGAAGGTGTGCCCTCGGGCGTTCGGGGCTCCGAGGGCACATCACTCTCTCCTGGCAACCATTCAAAATGGTTACGAGAAGAAATTAACAGTCGATCAGTAACTGGTCAAGATGGTTATGTGTGTATCGCTGGGCGGGCTGGGCGGAAGGAGTGTCTATGGGCGTGCGTACACCGTTGGTCTTCACGACCGCAGGACCGCAGGCATCTGTTGTCCTAAGGGGCGGGTGTCATACGCGACGAGGGGCCGGCAATCCTGCTGTGGCTCATCGAGGGGGCCACGCGCTACCTGGCCGCCTGAGGCCCTCTCGAAGGTCTCGCCAAGGTCCGCTTCGCGATCACCGCCTACACCGCAACCGAGGACCGCATCGGCCGCTTCCCGGCCGAGTGCTGCACCGGGGACGCCGATCCCCGGGGCGATCTGCAGGTGGAACAGGGCCTGCTCCACGCGGAGTGCAGCGCGTGGTGCACTCCGGCGAGGACTGGGGCAAGTCGACGAGGGAGGCGCCGCGGCCACGAGCTCGCTGTTGACGGAGAGCGACCTCGTCCACGAGGAAGAGGTGGTGCGGCGGGAGGACCTCGAAGCGCTGGACTGCGTACGCCGGGCCCGGGACAAGACGCGGTGCCGCAACACCAAGTCACCGTATGTCGGCGACGGGCGCGTGGCCCGGTACGCCCTCCTGGACGACGGCGCGTCCCCGGATCCGGGCTGCGGCCTGTACCTGCGTCGGGCGTTCTTCCTGCTGTCCCACGACCGGGACAGCCGTCCGGACAGGCTCTACCGAGAAGGCACGCCGGGTGAGGCGGTCGACCCCCGGACCGTCGCGCCCAAGAGGCCGGCGGCCAAGACTCCCGGGTCCCAGAGCGGTTCCGCGGCCGTGGCGACGTCCGGGCAGTGATCGTGCCGATCGAGCCCGGCGCCGACGGGCGAAGCGGCGAAACGACGCGGTGCCGTCCTCTTGCCCGGAAGGGAGGACGGCGCCGCGCCGTGCGTCTCAGAGGGTGTCGGTGACGAAGTCCAGAACCGCGTCACGGAAGGGCTCGGGCTCCTCGATGTGGCCCAGGTGGCCGCTGTTCTCCAGGACGACCAGCCTGGAGCCGTGGATCAGTTCGTGGAGCTCCCGCGACCAGCGCGGTCCACAGATGACGTCGTGCCGCCCGACGACGACCAGTGTCGGAAGGTCCAGTCCCTTCAGCGCGGCCCGGTCGTCGATGACGTCCGGACAGAGGTCCTCGTCCAGTCCCGAGACGTACGTGGCGCGCACGGCGTCCCGGACGGGACCGAAGCGCTCCTCGTTGCCCCAGTAGTCCGCGAAGTACGACGGAAGCACGCCCCGCGCCACGGCGAGGGTCGAGGCGTCGTCCGCGATGGAGGACATCGCACCGAACGCGGCCAGTACGTCGGCGAGACCAGGGTGGTCGGCGTACTTGGCCGCGAACTCCTGCACCCTGCGTCCTGCCTCCTCGCCGTGTTCGGGGCCGGTGACGGGCGCGCCCCCGTACAGCACGACGCCCGCCAGCCGCTCCGCGCGGTGCAGGGCGTGGTAGGCGGCGACGAAGGCGCCGTGCGAGTGGCCGAGGAGGTGAACCTTCTCGACGCCCAGGCGGTTGGTCAGCACTGCAAGGAAGCGGCTGTAGCGGTCCCGGGTGTAGCCATGCGGGTGAGAGGGGAGTCGCCCGGAGCCGCCGGTACCGATGGGCTCCACGTAGACCATGGTCAGGTGCCGCTCCAGGAGCGGCATGCGCATGTACTCCCAGAAGATGCCGGGGCCTCCGGAGTGCACCACGCAGACGGGGCCGTCGCCGTACACGTGGTAGCGCTGCGCGATGCCGCCGACCTCGAAGGAGCGGGCGCCGACGGAGAGCGGGCCGTTCGGCTCCCGCAGGGCGGAGTCGGGGTTCGCGGGGGTGTTCATGAGGGTCTCCCTAGGGTGAGAAGGCTACTGACACCGGCAGGACGCGGCGGAGACCCGGAAGTTCGATTCCAGCTCTGTGACCTGCGTCACTTGTCTGCGTCTCGGTCGCCCCACGGGGGTGGGGTGGCGGAGACGTCCGGTCAGGCCACGGGCGCGAGGTCGGGCCGGTGTTGCCGAGCTGTTCGGTGGCGATCTCCGGCGGGACTGGCCATGTCACACCCTTGGGCTGGCCGGCTCTGGCCGGTCGCCGGCAAGGAGCCCGCCGGCGGCTCGCACAGGGGAGGGTGGGTACCGTCGGGAATCATCGAGGCCCAGGAGACGCCCTCGGTACGGTCCCTGAACTCCTGTCTCATGGCGTCGAGGCCTGCCGGCTGCTCGATGAGGCCAGGGCCGCAGTGAGCCGGCGCCGGAAAGCGTCGGCCTCGGGATGCCGGCTCACGTCCCGCAGCAGGACGGGCAGTACGTACCGCTCGGCCACGATCCACTGCGCAGCCTGCGCCCGGTCGGCGAACCGTTGGGGGTGGACCTCGGCGTGTGGAAGCGGCAGGACGTCGTCGCCCTGGCGGTATGCAAGGAGGGGGCGGTCGCGGCGTCGGCACTGTGCAGGTAGTGCTCGAACATGCGGGCGCGCGCCTCGACGAGGCGGGCTTCCCCGTCCACGCGGCGACGCATGTCAGGGCGGGGATGTCGCTCTGCCCGGCCGGCAGGGGGACGTGCCGCGCACCGCGGTACGGGGCGGAGGGAGCCGTCGCGTGGCAGGGGCGACTCGAGGCCGTGGGCCAAGAGGCGTCGGACGTGCGAGCCCGCTCGCGCGGCGATCGCACACGTGGTGGAGCTGTCGAACGGCACCGGTATGTCCCGCCGCGCCGAGAGGAGGCGGGACACGTCCGCGCGGGCAGCATGTGCCGACGGGATCATCCTGGGTGGAGGACGTCAGGCCTTCGCGGCGAGGGTGTACATCACGGACCGCTGCTGCTTGTGACGCCGGATGCGGCCCTTGGCCACGAGCGACTCCAGGGTGTTGCGCACGACCTGCGGGGTGGGGCTGCGGTCCGGGTGCTTCTCCAGAAGCTCCTCCCGCAGTTCCTTCGCCAGGCGCGGCTCGTCGTGACCGCCGAGCAGGTCCATCAGGAGGTCTCCGAGCAGAGGCTGCCGCGACTTCCCCTTCGCGGCGGCCTGCGTGGTCTTTCCCGTCTTGGCCGCACGCCGCGCAGGTGTGCCGGCCGCAGCCGGAGCGGACGACCGGCGCGACTTCGTCCCGGCGATTACGGGCTCCTCCTGGGCCTGCTCGGGCAGGGGAGAGGCTTCCACCAGACCTTCGTACCGTTCGGCGAGTTTGAGGATGTCGACCAGGAGGGCTTCCTCCTGCTTCAGCATCCTGATCTTCTCGGCCAGCTCCTGCTGACGTCGACGGTTATCTTCCAGGTCCGACGCGGCCTGATCCACGAGCCGCGCGCGGAGCGTGGATGCTGATTGGCTGGTCACAACCGTTCACTCCCTAGTAATGGATGACGCTGCGCATGGTACCCACGCCGGGTCTTTTGTGCAGAAGGCCCGGGGCGGGGAGACATACGCCCTCAGCACCGTGTTGCTCGTGAAGTGTCGGGAGGCACAACGAGTCCTCTGTACAACATGCCCCCCCCAAGTGTGTCCATGAATCCCGCGATGCGTGCACGGCACACGTGTCACGCGAGCGCATCGGCGGCCGGCAGCGTGACGCAGGGCCCTGCGCCGTGGCAACAGGGCCCTGCGTGGAGTGGACCGGTCAGCGCGCGGCCAGTGCGGGCGGTTTCCTCTTACGGGCCCGGTAAGCGGCTGCCTTGAACCGGTTTCCGCAGGACTCCATGCCGCACCACTGCCGTCTCGCACCCCGTGACCGGTCGACGTAGACGCGGGTGCACTCCGGGTTGTCGCACTCTTTGAGCAGACGTGACTCGGCGCCACCGAGCAGTTCGACGGCCCCGCGGGCGACGGTGGACAGGGCCTCCTGCGGGATCGCCGCACACGAAGACATGTCGAGGTGTCATATCACCACGCTGGCAGGTTACCTGGGTGTGGGCAAGAGATTTCGCTGTTGACGCCGTCATGGGCGTGTGCCACTATCGTAACCACTTTAAAGGGTGATGGCGTGTGTGCTGAGTCCATGAAGGAGTGGGGAAGATGGCAGATCGACCGAAACGAAGTGCGGACGGCGCACCGGTGGGGCGGCGCGCGCTGCTTGGCGTGCTGGCCGCGGGCGCGGCCGGACTCGTCGCGGCGCCCCCGCTCCAGCGCGGCTGGGAGAACTTCCTCGGCGCCGCTTCCCAGGTCGACCGCACGGGACTCACCGGACTGCTGCCCAATCCGGGCGGCTTCCGCTACTACAGCGTCGTCGGATCCGTGCCGCGCAAGGACGAGCGCAACTACGCGCTGACGATCGGCGGTCTGGTCGAGAATCCCAGGACCTACACCCTGCCCGAGCTGCGGGCGCTTCCGCAGACGCGGGTCGTCGGCGACGCGGTGTGCACCGACGGCTGGCGGGTGGACAACACTCCCTTCGACGGCGTGAAACTGGCGGACCTGCTCGATGCCGCCGGTGTGCGTGGCGAGGGAACGGCGGTCCGTTTCACGTGCTTCGACGGTGCCTACACCGAGAGCCTCACCCTGGAACAGGCCCGCCGCTCGGACGTCCTGGTCGCGCTGAACATGCAGGACAAGCCGATCACCCATCAGCAAGGCGGCCCGGTCCGTCTGTACGTGGCGCCGATGTACTTCTACAAGTCGGCCAAGTGGCTGTCCGGCATCGAGGTCACCGAGCAGGTCGTCGCGGGCTTCTGGGAGGAGCGCGGCTATCCGGTCGACGGCTGGCTCGAGGATGCGGACCGGACCGATGGCGCAGCCTGACCGGGACGGCCGCGTCAGGCGGTTCGGCCCCGTCCCGCGGACCGTCCACCGGGCCACCGGCTGGCTCATGATGATCTGCCTGACCACCGCCGCGTGCCTGTACCTGGGTCCGCTCGCGCAACTCGTCGGCCGGCGGCACCTCATGGCCATGGTCCACGAGTGGTCCGGCATCCTGCTGCCGGCGCCCCTCCTGCTCGGACTGCTGTCGTCCGAGTTCCGCGCCGACCTGCGCCGTCTGAACCGCTTCGCGGAGTACGACCGGCAGTGGCTGCGGGCCGCCCGCAGGCGTCTGACCTCGCCGCAGGCCCGGCCGGCCGGCAAGTTCAACGCGGGGCAGAAGCTCTACGCGGGCTGGATCGCCGGTGCCGTCCTGGTCATGATGTTCACCGGCCTGCTGATGTGGTTCATGGGGCTGCTGCCCTTCATCTCCCGCACCAGCGCGATCTTCGTGCACGACATCCTGGCCTGGACCATCACCTTCGTCCTGATCGGGCACATCCGCAGGGCGTACGCGGACCCGGAAGCCCGACTGGGCATGCGGACCGGCTACGTCAGCCGGTCCTGGGCGGACCGGCACCACTCCCGGTGGCTCGGCGAGGAGCACGCCGACACGGAGAGCGCGCCTCCCGCCGCGACACCGTCGCGTCCGGCCGTCGAATGACCCAAGGGCGTGGAAGGCAGCCGCCGTTCCGAGGACCGTCCGGCGGCCTGTGTCCACACCCGTGCCACCCATGGCGGCAACACCGACCGTCAACTGACTGATGTACCGCAGCATTCCGCACGGACAAGGTGAGAACCGACGATCCCGTGCGGCACCGGGCGCGCACCCGGACCACCGATCGTCCGTCCCCGTAACCCGCTCGACCGGTGGCGAAAGAGCCGCCACTCCGGGCGGGTATCTACTCCTGAGAGGAAAGCCATGAGAAGACGACTTCTGACCGCCGTCGCGGCGGGGGTGCCGCTGGCCGCGGCGGTCTGCCTGCCGACCGCATGGGCGGAGAGCGGGAGCTCCGCCTCCCGGTCGCTCGACTGCTCGACCGTCACCGTGCAGGCCCCCGAGGGCACCACGGTGGCGAGCGTGGAGGCGGTCGACCGTCCCGCGGGCACCGTCGACGTACCCGCGGTCCCGCCCCTTCCCGCCTCGCAGGTCACCGATGTGCCGGGCTACTGCGACGTGACGGTCACGCTGACCCACCCGGGCGAGGGCGACCAGGCCGAGGTGAAGGTCTGGCTGCCCAGGGACACCTGGAACGGGCGCCTGCA
The DNA here is from genome assembly GCF_014203895.1 of Streptomyces nymphaeiformis. GTDB lineage: Bacteria > Actinomycetota > Actinomycetes > Streptomycetales > Streptomycetaceae > Streptomyces > Streptomyces nymphaeiformis. The sequence goes on from NZ_JACHJY010000002.1 coordinate 875,392, forward strand.
GACCGTGGGCGGCAGCGCCTTCGCCGCCGGCGACTACGGCTCCGCTCTGGCCGGCGCGGTCAAGAACGGCTACGCCGCAGCCACCACCGACGCCGGCGTCAAGACCTACCTCGACACGAGCTGGGCCCTGGACGCCGGCGGGCAGGTCAACGCCTCCCTGCTGAAGAACTTCGCCTCCCGGTCCGAGCACGAGGCCGCCGTCGTCGCCAAGCAGGTCATCAACGGCTTCTACGGCAGGGCGGCCTCCTACGCGTACTTCAACGGCTGCTCCACCGGCGGCCGCCAGGGCTACGCGGAAGCCCAGCGTCACCCCGACGACTACGACGGCATCCTCGCCAACGCGCCCGCCATCAGCTGGGACGAGTTCGAGGTCGCCACCCTGTGGCCGCAGGTGGTGATGAACAACGAGAAGACCTACCCCAGCGGGTGTGAGTTCGACGCCTTCAACACCGCGGCCGTCAAGGCGTGCGACCCGCTCGACGGCGTCAAGGACGGCCTCGTCGAGAACCCGGCCCGCTGCGACTTCGACCCGCGCCGGCTGATCGGCACCACCCTCGAGTGCGAGGGCAGGCAGGTCACCATCAGCGCGGCCGACGCGGCCGTGGTCCGCAAGATCTGGGACGGCCCGCGCACCACGTCGGGCCAGAAGCTGTGGTCCGGCGTCCCGATCGGCGCCGACCTGAAGTTCCCGTACCTCGCGGGCACGCTGCCGGACGCGAACGGCGACCTCAAGGGCCAGGCGTTCCCCGTCCCGGCCTCCTGGGTCCAGTCCTGGCTGAAGAAGCAGCCCTCGTTCGACGTCTCGACGATCACCTACAGCCAGTTCACCGAGCTGTTCCGGCAGTCCCAGGCCGAGTACGACGAGGTCATCGGCACGGACGCCCCGGACCTGACCGCGTTCCGCAAGTCCGGCGGCAAGCTCCTGACCTGGCACGGCCGACAGGACCAGCTCATCCCCACCCAGGGCACGGTGACCTACCGCCAGCAGGTCGAGCGGGAGATGGGCGGCGCCGAACGGGTCGACGACTTCTACCGTCTCTTCCTCGCGCCGGGCACGGCCCACTGCGCGCTGACCGGTCAGACCGACGACCTCGGCGCGCTGCGGGCCTGGGTCGAGGAGGGCAAGGCGCCCGTGACGCTCACCGCCACCCTGACCAACTCCGCCGGCAAGCAGGTCACCCGCGACCTGTGCGCCTACCCGAAGGTGTCGCGCTACAAGGGCTACGGCGACCCGGCCGCCGCCGACAGCTTCCGGTGCGTGTACCCGTCCCGGTACTGATCCGACCGGCCCGCACCAGAGAGAGGCCGACCCACCATGACCGCCCACACCACGACGCCCGGTACGCCCGCGACCGGTGAGCGTTCCTCCCTGACGCGGCTCTGCCCGTCCCGTGGCATCCTGGCCGTGGTGTGGGCCCCGGCCATCGCCGGAGCCCACCGGAAGTCCCGCCGGCGGGCGACCGGGACCCTTTGAGCACCCCGGTGCGTCACTGGCTCGGCCCGCCCTTGACAGGGGGCGGGCCGAGCCAGTGTGCGTTCTGCGGGGTTCACGGTCCGGTCAGGGAAGAACGAAGGTACGCGGCCCGCGTCGGGGTGACGACCGGTTGTCAGGCGGATGTCATCCCGCCTCCACGCAGCAGGGCGACGGCGACCGCGCCTCAGTCGACGGCCTCCGGCACGAGCCGGCGGGCACGAGCCGGTAGGCGTGCTCCAGCCGTGCGGCGAGCGGCGGGACGGGTAGGTCGAACAGGGCCGTCATGTCGCAGGCGCTTCGTCGGCTCTCATGCATCGGCTGTCAATGGCCCCACGCGGCCGTGCTGTCGGAGGCGCTCTCGTCCCGACGGTGTCAGATGCTTCCGTCGCGGGAGACCTTTCCGAGCGCGTCCCGCAGCGCGGCCCGCGAGGTGATGCCCAGTTTGGGGAACACCCGGTACAGGTGGGAGCTGACCGTACGGGGGGACAGGTGCATCCGTTCGCCGATCTCCTTGTTGGTGAGTCCACTCGCGGCGAGGTCCGCGATCCGGTGCTCCTGCCAGGTCAGCGAAGGCAGACGGGACGAGGACGCGCGCTCGGCGAAGCCGGCGGCCCGCAGTTCGGCCCTGGCCCGCGCGGACCAGGCGACGGCTCCCAACTGTTGGAAGGCTTCCGCTGCCCGGCTCAGCGCCTCCCGTGCGGCCTTGGGGCCCTGGGCGTGCCGGATCCGGATGCCATGGGCGAGCCGGATGCGGGCCGTTTCGAACGGGAAGAGGGACGCCGCCCCGGCCGCCTCGGCCCTCTCGTACATCGCGGCCTCCTCCTCGTCGTCCTCCGCGGTCATCGCCAGGGCGCCGTGGGTGATCAGCGCCAGCCGGGGCGAGATGCCGGGCAGACCGGCCTCACGGGCGGCCAGGGCATGCCGACGGGCCTGCTCCACGCGGCCCGTGTGCACCGCGGACTCGACGAGGTCGAGCAGCGTGCGCGAGGCCTGGTGGGCATAGGGCTCGAACGAACCGGGCGTCGTGATGCCGATCGCGTACAGATAAGCGGTCTCGTAGTCGCCCTCGCTCAATGCCGCCGTGGTGCCGACGGCGTCTGCGATCTGGGTGAGGAAGCCGACGCCGCGGGGACGCGCCCAGGCGTCGACCACGGACTGGAGCTCGCGCGCCCGTTCCAGCCGGCCGCGCAGGGCCGCGACGAGGGCCAGGTAGGCGCGACTGTGATGGGCGAACAGAACGTGGTCGTGGACCGTCGCCAGCTCCAGAGCGCGCTCCCCGGAGCGCTCCGCCTCGTCCCAGTCGCCGACGGCGATCTGGTCGAGCATGATCAGGTGCACCATGGTGATCGCACTCGATGTCGCCCCGGTCTCCACCTCGCGGTCCACCGTGCGCTGGAGATGAGGGCGGTACTGGCCCAGCGCGTCGACGTGGTACGCCGCCACACCCAGGCGGGTGACGTCCCAGGGCTCCAGGCCGCGCAGTTCGGCCAGGGAGCCCTCCACCCGCTCGTGCACCCCGGCTCCGTGCCGCACCACGTCGCTCCAGGCGTCCCGGTAGATGAGGGACCTCTGCGGGACCGAGCCGCCCAACGAGTCCAGGAGGGCGCGGGCTTCGCGCCAGGCGGCCGGATCGCTCGCGTACTGGCAGATGGCGAGCAACAGGTTGACCAGCCGCGACAACATCTCGTCGGTTCCGGTCATCACCCCGTCCCGTATGCCCTCGATGGCTGCCACGAGCCGGCGGCGCGAGAAGCGCACGTCCCCGTCCTGGTACAGCGCCATGTACGTGGAGGCGATCACCGACGCGGGCGAGTTGTGCAGGCCCGGCACGACATCGGAGCGGACCAACGCCTGTGCCTGGTCCAGGAGGGCGGCCTGTCCCGCGATGAACGCCGCGTCGCCCAGCCGCCGGGAGCGGCCCTCGTGGTCCTCGCTCAGTTCCGCGGCGCGGGTCAGCCATGCCACGGCGGCCAGGGCGCCGCCGCGCCGGATCACGGATTCCGCCGCGGCCTCCAGCTCGGCGGCGACCTGCTCGTCGGGGTCCACCGTCGAAGCCGCCAGGTGTGTGGCGTGGCGCTCGATGTCTTCCCGGTGCACCCGCGCGAGGGCCGCGTGAGCGGCGCGCCGTTCGTTGGGAGTCGCCAGCTGCACGACGGTCGAACGGACCAAGGGGTGACGGAAGACGAAGTCCCCGGTGAAGGGGTCGATCTCCAGCAGCCCGCTGAGCACTGCGTCGTCGGCGTCCTTCATGCGGTACCGCGTGCCGCCGAGGGGGCGGCCGGCGCTCCTTCCGGCCGCGACGCCGTCGAGGGCGCCGCGCAGCAGTTCCGTCCGCACGGCGTCGTCGAGGCTCCGGATGCGGTTTCCGTAGACGTGCTGGAGTCGATGGGGGAGTGGGACGTTCTGGTGGCCGAACGGATCCCGACCGTCGTGGCCGGCCCGTTCCTCGGTGAGGAACGGAGGAAGTTCGAGCAGGGCCAGCGGGTTGCCCTCGGCCTCGTCCAGAACCACGCGACGCAGCCGTGGCGGGATGTCAGGATGGCAGGCGGTCAGCAGCAGTTCGGAGTCCGGTCGGGACAGGGAGGGCAGGAGCAGCTCCGGGAGCGCGGCCGTGTCGAAGCGGGACGGGATGTCCGAACGCAGCCCCACGACGAGCCTCACGGAGCTGCCGGTGAGCCGGCGCCCCGCGAACCCGCACACCTCCGCGCTCGCCGCGTCCAGCCACTGGCCGTCGTCCAGGACCAGCAGAAGCGGCTGTGGGGATGCCGCGAGGGCCAGCAGATCCAGTACCGCGATGGCGAGAGTCATCACCGAAGGGGGCTTCGCCGCGCCGCGGCCGAAGACCACGTCGAGCACCGCCCGGTGGGCTTCGTCCAGTCGGTCGATATACGGGAGGAGCGGGTACAGGAACTGGTGCAGTCCCGCGAACGGCAGGTCCGACTCCGCCTCCACCCCGGTGGCTCGGAGCACCCTGTGGTTCGCCCTGTCGGCGACGTCGGCGACATGGTCGAGCAGCAGACTCTTGCCCACGCCCGTCTCGCCCCTGACCACGAGGGCCCCGCCGCCGGCATCCGTGACGAAAGCGGCCAGTTCGCGCTGTTCCCTGCTGCGACCGACGATCGTTCTGCCGAGTGACTCCACGGTCCTCGTCCCCCTTCTCGGCCCTGCTCCGGCCCGGAGCACTCTCCCGCAGAGTAGACGGATGGTGTCCCGAGATACATACATGTGTCAGCCATCACATCCGCGCCCCTGTTTGCCGCGGCCTGCGGTCGACACACATGTCGTGCCACCCGGCAATTCGACATGTGTCATGGTTTCACGCAACACACGTGTCAAAGCGCGCGGGCGCATGGGTGATCCACTTGCCGCGAAGGAGATTGCGAGATCGAGATGAGCACAGCCGTTCCCTCTCCCTCCCTCGGGGACCTGCATCCGGTGGACATGACGGTGCTGAGGGACGCGGTGCTCGTACCGGGGACGACGGGTACGAGGCCGAGTGCGCCACGTACAACCTGAGCGTCTCCCTCGAACCGGCCCTTGTGCTCGGCGCGGTCGACGAGAACGACGTGCGCATCGCCGTCCGCTTCGCCGATCGGCACGGCCTGCCCGTCGCCGTGAAGGCCACGGCCCACCAGGTCGTCTCACCCGCCCGGGCCGGACTACTGATCACCACGACCCGACCTACCCGTACTGCCGGAGCCTCTGCGCGGTGCCTTCGTGGTGCACCTGCGGATCGGATTCCTCGGCGCCCCCGAGGACGGGGCGCGGCTGATCGCACTGCTGCGGGCGGTGGCACCCGTGCTGGTCGATCTGGTGGGCGAGAAGCCCTTCGCCTCTATCGGGGAGATCCACCGGGACCTGGTCGACCTCATGGGCCCCGGAGAGGCGGAGCTGCTGCGGGCGCAGTGGGCGGACGTGACGAACGGCCTGGAGCCGTGGGCCGCGGACCGGGGCATGGCCAACTTCCTGTCCCCGGACGAGGCGACCGACGCGGAGGGCGTGCGGAACGTCTACGGACCATGGCGGTGCGCCCGGCTCGCCGAGGGGAAGAGGGGCTACGACCCCGCCGACTTCTTCCGCTTCAACCGCAAGGTCAAGCCCGCGAGGTCAAGGGGGAGATCTCCGTGATGGGCGCCGAACCCGGACTCCGTCCGTTCGAGAGCAGCAACCCGGTACTCGCACGTCAGAGGTACCGGCGTCAGGACGGACAGAAGACCGCTGCCCGGGATCCGATGGCCGAGGTCCCCTCTGGAGGCGAGCGGCCTGCCGCAGCCGACGAGGCGCGGCGGGTCCCACGGTCCGGTACCAGACCGTCGCCCGATCTGGTGGGCGATCCGATGACCACGAACGCCGTCACCGCCCGTACCGCCTCGACGCTCGCCGTGGCAGCCCTGGCCGCGGTCCTGACGTGGACGGTCCCGCCGGTCGACCCGGCGCGGTCGGGCCCCTCGTACGCCCTGGCGGCCGGCATCGGCCTGGGCACCGTGCTCCTGGTGGTGCTCCAGTGCCGGGGCCGCCCGTCGTCGGCCCTTCCGGCGTTCGTCTTCGCGGGCTTCGAGGCGGCCTTTCTCGGCGTCCTCTCGAACACGGCCTCGGCGCACCTCGCTCCGGGCGTCTTCGTCCAGCTCGTCCTCGGCACGATGGCGGCCTACGCGGGTGTGGTGGCCGCCTACCGACTCCACCTCGTACGGATGGCCCGCCGCGCCCGTGGGTACGCCCTCGCCACGCTTCTGGGAGCGCTGCTTTTTTGGAACGGCGGATCTGCTGCCGACCGTGCTCACCGACACCGACGGCCTCGGTCCCCGCGTCAGCGGCCCCGCGCCCCGGACCAGGGGTCCTCGGCGAGCGCCTCGGCCAGCGCCCTGGCCAGGCCGCAGAGCAGCCTCTCCCCCTTCTCGGCGGTCGCCGCGTCACCGTGGCCCGCGGCGCCCGACGAGGCGATGCGGTCGAACGAGACGGGCAGGAGGACCACGGCGTTCTCGGCCGCGCGCTTGCGTAGCTCGGCCGCAGTCATGTGGTTCCACAGGACTGCGGCCATGGAGGCCTTCTGCGAGGGCGGTCCGCGCCGGCGGACGGGACCTGACGGGGGACGGGCCGGACGACGCCGGCCCGGACTCCGCTAGAAGTGGTCGACGTCCACGACGGCCTGGGCGAACGCCGTCGGCGCCTCCTGGGGCACGTTGTGGCCGATGGACAGCGCGCGGTGCTCATACGCCCCGGTGAACTTGGCGCGGTAGGAGGAGCCGTCGCCGGGCTGTGCCGTGAAGGGGTCACGCAGGGGATCGATGGTGAGGGTGGGCACCCCGATGGTCGGTCCCGTGGCGAGTACGTCCTCGTAGCGGTCGTAGCGGGGCTCGCCCTCGACGAGGCCCAGCCGCCAGCGGTAGTTGTGGATGACGATCGCGGCGTAGTCCGGGTTCTCGAAGGCGGCCGCGGTGCGCTCGAAGGTGGCGTCGTCGAAGTCCCAGTCCGGGGAGACGAGATCCCAGACGAGCCGCGTCAGATCGTGGCGCAGGTCCTTGTGCTCCATGGCCTTCCTGCCGCGCTCGGTGGCGAAGTAGTACTGGTACCACCAGGTGTGCTCGGCGGCCGGCGAGATCGGCTCCAGCTGCATCTTGCGGTCGGTGATCAGGTAACCGCTGACCGACACCAGGGCCTTGACGCGGTCGGGCCACAGGGCGGCGAGAATGTCGCCCGTCCGCGAGCCCCAGTCGAAGCCGGCGACCACGGCCTTGTGGATCTTGAGGGCGTCCATGAGCGCGATGACGTCCAGCGCGATCACCGACTGCTGGGCGTTGCGGAACGTCCGGGGGGACAGGAAACGCGTCGTGCCGTGGCCGCGCAGGTAGGGCACGATGACGCGGTAGCCCTGGTCCGCCAACAGGGGAGCGACGTCGACGTAACTGTGGATGTCGTACGGCCAGCCGTGCAGGCAGATGACCGCCGGCCCGTGCGCGGGCCCCAGCTCGGCATAGCCGACGTCCAGCAGGCCGGCCCTGATCTGCTTGAGGACCGGGAAGGAGGTGTGCGTGCCCGGAGCGATCGTCGGCACGACGGGTGTCTCGCCGCCTCGGCCCGGGACGGACGCGTTCGAGACGCCCTGGAGGCCGGCCAGCGAAACGGCGGCCGCTCCCGTGCTCAGACCCATCGCCTTGGTGAAGGTACGCCTGTTGATCATGTGAAACCTTCCGTGCGCAGTGGCTTGCTCCCTGTCCACTCTTCTCCTCGCCAGCCCCCTCGCGCATCAGTCACATGACGGTGATGCGCGAGTCGCGGGACCGACGACACCCGCCGTGCGTACGGGGACACCCCAGAGGCGCCGACATTCAGTCATTCGACTGTTTCCCCTTGGAAGGCGGTGGACGACCCTGGTCCTCAGCACGTCCCGCACACTCCTGTGCGGCTGTCCGACAACGCCCGTGGAGGGACCGTTCCGTGAACCGAACTCCCGTCGTCCTCATCCACGGCGCCTGGCTGCACGCCTTGTCCTGGCAGTCCTGGATCGACCGCCTCGCCGGCCGGGGCTTCGAGGTCGTCGCCCCGGGCTGGCCGGGAGAGCCCCCCACCGTGGGCGAGGCGCGCAGCCCGTCCGTGACCACGCCGAGCCTCGGACTCGACGGGCTCACGGACCACTACGCGAGCGTCGCCCGCTCCTTCGACGCCCCACCGGTGATCATCGGGCACTCGGTCGGCGGGCTCGTCGCCCAGCACCTCCTCGACGCCGGACTGGGCCGGGCCGCGGTGGCCATCGCCCCGGCACCGATCGCGGGCGCGCCTCCCGCGCCGGAACTGACCGGGCGGGCCGTGCGCTCCGTACCGCCCGACTCCCCGGACGACGGGACCGCGACCGTCTCGCTGAGCGTCGAGGAGTTCCGCGCGTGCTTCGCCAACGCCGTGCCGGAGGAGGAGTCCTCGTGCCTGTTCCGGCACTACGTCATCCCCTCCTCGGGCCACCTGCTGTCCGACCTGGTCAGGGAGGACGTCACATGTCACCCGCGTCGGAGGGTGGACACCCGGAACGCGCGGCGGGGCCCGCTGCTGCTCATCTCCGGCCAGGAGGACCGCATGGTGCCCGACAGCGTCACACGCTCGGTCTACAAGCTGTACGGCGACTCGACGGCGACGAGTGACCTCAAGCAGTTCCCCGACCGCGCGCACTCGCTGACCGTCGACAGCGGCTGGCGGTCCGTCGCCGACCACGTCCTGCTGTGGCTCGCGCTCCAGGGCATTCACGGGACCGAGCCGTAAGGCGGGTCTCCTGCGGTCGCGCAGTCCCGTGCCGTGCCCGGCCATGTCGCCCCGGGCGTCGCGGTAGATCGCGCTCAGCGGGTGGACCCGGACGCCGAGGGGCCGAGGAGCCGTTCGGTACGCCGCCCCAGGGCGTCGGCACCGGAGCACTGCGCCATGGCCAACAACGTGTCCACCACGTGGGTGAGCATGCCGTCGAACCTCCGACCGGGTCCTCCCCGACCCTCTCGGTCGCCGCGACGAGGCGCTCCGGCGCCCCTCCCTCGTGGTAGAAGCCCGTCCAGGCCGAGGTCACCACTGTGGCCAGGGAGGCGGTATAACCAGGGCGCGGTGCCGAGCGATGCGCGAGTCTCTCCGCCTCGTCCAACAGGGCTGCCTACCCCGCGATGTACGAGGCCTCGTGGAGGTGCCTGGACCGGTCCGCCGCGTGCTCGCTCAGCCAGGCCACGGACGCCGACGCACCACCGCGCTGGGCGGCGGAGCGCGCCGCCGCTTCCAGTGCTGTGGCCACCTCGTCGTCGGGATCGACCGCGGCGGCGGCCCCGTCCAGTGCGCCGCGCAGTAGCTTCCCGCGTGCGGTGGCATCGAGGCGTTCGATGCGCGCCGCGTAGACCTGCAAGGCGTTGGCTGCTCTCTCGGAGTGGCGCCGTGGGGTCGCGTCACGCCGAGAGCCGCCCTGCCGGGCGACATGTTGCCGCTGCCACCGGCTCTCCGCTCGCCGGATGTGTCGACGGTGAGTGCAAGCGTACGTCGTTCTCTTCAACACGTGAATGGCGTGAGATCTCCTTTTACCGGTGGAATTGACCTGGTGCGGTCCCGATCACGTGCCGCTCGGGCCTGCAACCCGTGAAGTGACCGACCCGCAGCGATCGCTAGACCGCGGCGCAAACATGTGTGTATCCGTGGTTCGGTGTCGGCAGACGTGGTTCGACTCCGAACCACCGCGCCCCTTGCACCTCGCCACGTCACCTGTCAGAGTGGTTACGCGCTCGGAAGGGCCAGCTCGAATACCGCCCCTCCGTGAGCATTCCACTCAGGACATGGGCCGCACGGACCGCGGCACGGGAGGGAACGACATGCGCAGCAGCAACCCGGTCTTCTCGCGGCGGGGTTTCCGCCGTGACGACGGCGCGGACCGGTTCACCGCCCGACAGCCTCAGCCGACGCTCGCCGGCGAGGCCCTCACCAACCCCTACGCCGACCCGCATCCCGGGCCCGCGGAAGGGAACTCCGAGGCCGACGGACGGGCCGCCGACCCGGCGATGACCATCGACGACGTAGTGGTCCGCACCGCAGCCACACTCGGCACCGTCGTCCTCACCGCCACGCTGTCCTGGCTCCTGCTGCCCGTCGACAGCACCGGCATAGGGCGCTCGTACGGCATCGGAGTCGCCGCCGCCCTCGTCGCCTTCGCCCTCTCGATGGTCCAGGCGTTCCGCCGCGCGCCGTCCCCGGCGCTGATCCTGGGCTACGCGGCCTTCGAGGGCGTCTTCCTCGGCGTCGTCTCCAGCGCCGCCTCCGCCTGGATCTCTCCGGGCGTGGTGATCCAGGCGGTACTCGGCACCATGGCGGTCTCCGCGGGTGTGCTCATCGCCTACAAGCGGCGCTGGATACGTGTCACGCGGCGGTTCCACGGCTTCGTCATCGCCGCGGCCACCGGCTTCCTGATCCTGTTGGCGGCCGACGCCCTGTTCTCGCTCTTCGGCGCCGACGGCGGTCTCGGCTTCAGCAGCGGCGGCCTCGGCATCGCGTTCGGCCTCATCGGCATCGCGCTCGGCGCGGCCTTCCTGGCCCTGGACTTCAAGCAGGTGGAGGACGCCCTCACGTACGGCGCTCCCCGGCAGGACTCGTGGCTCGCCGCCTTCGGGCTCGTCACCACCCTGGTGTGGATCTACCTGGAGGCCCTCCGCGTACTGTCGATCCTCCAGAGCGACAACTGACACGATCCCGCGCCCCCGGGCAGCGTGCCGGTACCAGCCGCACCGGCCGGGGGAGTGGTCATGAGGAAAGGGCCGGCCATGGCCGTGGTGTCGGAGGACATCGAGCGGGTCGAGGACGCCGCGTTGACCCGTGCGGCCCAACGGGGCGACGCCGCGGCTCTGGGACTGCTCCTGGAGCGCCACCGCCCCGGCATGCGCGCCGTCGCGCTGAGCCTGCTGGGGCCCGGCCCCGACGTGGACGACGTGATGCAGGACGCCGCCCTGGTGGCGCTGCGCCGCATCGGCGATGTCCGCGACCCGGCAGCCGTCGGCGCGTGGCTGCGGATGGTCGTCCGCAACGGCAGCCGCTCGGTGCGGCGCGCGGCGGCCCGTACGGAACCGTTGGCGGAGGTGCCGCTGCCACCGGGGCTGACCACCCCCGAACACGTCCTCGACAAGCACGCGCTGCGCGACTGGATCTGGGAGGCCGTCGAAAGCCTCTCACCGGCCCTGAGGCTCCCCGTCGTACTCCGCTACTTCTCCGCCGGCGTCACCTCCTACCAGCAGATCGCGGAGGCGTGCGGCATCCCCGTGGGCACGGTCCGCAGCCGGCTCAGCCAGGCGCGCACCGGCCTGGCCAAGGCCCTGGAAGCCACTGCGGCAGGCGCGCACGACGACGTCCGGAGGCGGACCGAGGAGAGCTGGCTGGAGGTACGGGACACCCTGGCCGCCGCCGAACGCGGGGAGTACGGGAAGGTGGTCTCCGACCGGTACACACCCGGCGTGACCCTGCTGAGCGCCGGACAGCACCTCGGCGGCAGCGAACTCCTGGTGGCGGGCATGGAAGGCGACCTGTCCGCGGGCGTCCGCCAGCGCCCCGCCCACGTGATCGCCGGGCGCTCACTGGTCGTCTGGGAGATGGACCTCGTCAACCCGCCGGACGCACCGGACCACTGCCCGCCCGGCGTGGCCTGGATCATGACGCTGGAGGGCGGTCGTGTCGACCGCGTGAGCCTGTACCACACCCCGCGCCCGGACCCGGCGGTCCTGGCGGAGCCGTAGGCAACCTGTCTGATACGCAGGGAGCCTCGTGAGTAGAAGGCGTCGCTGCTCGCCCCCATATGCGGTGAGCGCACGGTGCTGAGCCCGCGCGGGTTCTCCGGGCGCGCGAGGCCGTGCTCGGTGGGCCTCGGTGGCATCGTCCTGAGCGTCATGCCGGAGGTGCCACTGGCACCCTGCTGTCCGGTATGGCCCGGGCCGGCTTGCCGTCGCCTAGTGCCTCCAGCGCAAGACAACCAGGAACCCGTGCCCCTGGCCACCGACGGTGCGCAGTACAGGCTTAAGCTCCGGTCGTGACGAACTCCTTCCGGTGCACTCACTGCGGCACCATCGGCCTCGAACCCGGCTTCGTCGAGGACGCCGGCCAGAGCTCCCGCGGCTACGCCCGCTGGATACAAGGCGCCCTCGAACGAGGCCCCTTCGGTGGCGCCAAGCGCTTGGGCAAGCCCGCCTGGCAGATCGACGCCTACCGCTGCCCCAACTGTGCCCACCTCGAACTCTTCGCCGGCCACCGCGCCTGATCCCGGCGCTCGCACGTAGTCCCGCCCACTCGGCTGCGGCGTAGGGTCGGTGCGGACTCGCGCCCGTGTGCATCGACGCTGGGGTGTCCTGTAGCGCTCGCTTCAGGCCGGAGCGTCGTGCAGGAGGCGGCTCCATCTGGTACGTCCGGATCGAACAGGCTGTCGCCGACATCGCCGAGGATGCCCGCACGGGACTTCACGGTGTTCCGGCCCCGGGCCGACGGCATGGTCATCGCCAAGCCGGCGCTGTCGGCGGAGTAGTCCGCCTGGTCGAAGAAGCAAGCGCGCGCCGCTCAACTGGTCTGCGCGGAGTGCGACTACGACCTTCGCGCGCTCGAGGACGAGGCCCGCATGCCGCTCGACGCCCGCCTGCCCGAGCGGCCCAAGTCGCGGCGGCTGGTGTGCGGCCGGTGTTGCCATGACGGCGTGGACGACAGGACGGGCCCTGGTCGCGGGGGTAGGGGGCCTCGTCTCGGAGCGGGCTGTTGGCCTGCGTCGGAGCTGGGAAGGCATTGCTTCGGTGCCGGAGCAGGTCGGGCTGTGGAGTCAGTACACCTCGACCTTGAGTCCTGGCGGATGTAGTACAGGAAGGGGGTCTCGCCGTCCTCGCCGGTCTTCATGAGGACGACCACGGCCTCCTGGTTCATGCTCTCGCCGGTGAAGAACCGGTAGTTGTCGAAGTCGGCGAGCACCCCCTTGAACCCCTCCTGGATCTGCTGCTGCCATGCGGTCCGCTCGTCCGCGGACACCCTCTTCGACAGCCCGCTCAGGTACGCCTTGACGTGACCGGTGTAGTTCTTCTCTTGTCGTACGCCGTCTCCGTGAGGCGGTGCGCGCCAACGGCGTTGAGGGCGGTGGCGCCCTCCGAGCCGGTGGTGTCGTCGGTTTCCTCGCTGCTGTCGACAGCACCAATGTCGATCGCCCCAACAGTGCGGGTGACGTACTTGCCCTCGACGACATAGCAGATGCCGTCCTCCTTGATCGGGAACGCGTCGGACACGAGCTCATCGCCGTTGACAACGTCGTACACCTTCATGCAGGTCTCCATCCCTCAGGGCTCGGTGCGGGCACCTCACTGTGGGGGGGGCGGTGTTCGACGCCCCTTCCAGTGACCGTCAGTGACTGATGCGGGCGCCTGTGCGCAGTAGCGAGAGTGGGGCGCACGCACATGTGAACCAAGATTCGTCACCGTCTTGACAGGTTACGAAGCGCCTGACAAGTTAGTCACCATCCAAACGGGTGACGACGCAATGGCGTGCTTACCGATCCACTCTCGAAGGGAATCGTCGTGATGAACAGCAAGGGCGCAGGCAAGCAGCGGGTACTGACCGGGGCCGCCGCGGCCGTCGTCGTGGGGGCCGCGTTCGGGGCCTTCGCCCTGACCGGCACCGCCAGCGCCGACGTCACCACCACCGCCAAGGCCGCCGACGCCACCGCCCAGGCCGGTTCCCACGGGCCCAAGCCCACCATCGTGCTGGAGCACGGCGCGTTCGCGGACTCCTCCAGCTGGAACGGCGTCATCTCCCGACTGCGCACCGACGGCTACCCGGTCGTCGCCGCCGCCAACCCGCTGCGCGGCCCCCACGACGACGCCACCTCCCTGCGCGGGCTGCTCGACCACATCAAGGGCCCGAAGATCCTCGTCGGCCACTCCTACGGCGGCTCCGTGATCAGCGAGGCCGCCGCCGACCGCCCCGACGTCAAGGCCCTCGTCTACGTGGCGGCGTTCCTGCCCGCTCCCGGCGAGACCGCGCTCGAGCTGACCAACAAGTACCCCGGCTCCACCCTCCCCGGCACCCTCGACCCGGTCACCGTCACCAACCCCGACGGCACCACGGGTACCGACCTCTACATCCAGCAGGACAAGTTCCACCACCAGTTCGCGGCGGACGTCCCGCGCAACGAGGCCGCCCTCGCCGCCGCCGGCCAGCGTCCCATCGCCCAGGCCGCCCTGGAGGAGAAGGCCACCGTCGCCGCCTGGAAGACCATCCCCAGCTGGGCCGTCGTCACCACCCAGGACCTGAACATCCCGGTCGCCGCACAGCGCTTCATGGCCGAGCGGGCCGACGCCCACATCACGGAGGTCGCGGCCTCGCACTCCGTCGCCGTCTCCCGCCCCGGCGTCGTCACCCGCGTCATCGAGGACGCCGCGCGCGCCACCCGCTGACGCCCCCTCCCCACACCACCGTCTCCGAAAGCGAGAGCACTGCCATGGACCTGAAGCTCGAAGTCGTCGTCATCCCCGTCTCCGACGTCGACAAGGCCAAGGAGTTCTACATCGACACGCTCGGCTTCCGCGCCGACGCCGACTTCCCCATCCACGACGGGTACCGCATCGTCCAGGTGACGCCCCCCGGCTCCGCCTGCTCGATCATCTTCGGCGAGGGCCTGACCACCGCCCCCGCCGGCTCGGCCCAGGGACTGCACCTGATCGTGACCGACATCGAGCAGGCGGTCGGGGAACTGACCGGCCGCGGAGTCGCCGTCGACGGCCCGTTCCACGACGACACCGGCGCCTTCCACCACTCCGGCGGCACGCACCGGGTGCCCGGCCTCGCCCCTGAGCGCCCCAGCTACGGCACCTTCGCCTCCTTCACCGACCCCGACGGCAACGAGTGGTTCCTCCAGGAGGTCACCGTCCGCGCCCCGGGCCGCTGACCACCCCGCACCATCTCCCGGAGGCGGCCGCCCCGGCCGTCCGGCCGCCTCCGGTTCTCCTTCGCCCGGCCGCACATCCCATCCGCCTGGAGCCCCTTGTGACGACCGAAGACACCCGCACCTACGACGTCGTCGTGATCGGCGCCGGACCGGTCGGCGAGAACGTCGCCGACCGCACCGTCGCCGCCGGACTGAGCACCGTCATCGTCGAGAGCGAACTCGTCGGCGGAGAGTGCTCCTACTGGGCCTGCGAGCCCAGCAAGGCCCTGCTGCGTCCCGCTCTGCTGCGCGCCGAGGCGAGTCGTGTCCCCGGTCTGGACCCCGCAGTGGCCGGACCGCTGGACACCGCGGCCGTGCTGGCCCACCGCGACCGCATGTCCGCACACTGGAGCGACGAGGACCAGGTCGAGTGGCTGAAGTCCGCCGGCATCGAACTGCTGCGCGGCCACGGCCGGCTCGCCGGACCCCGCCGCGTCAGTGTGACGACACCGGACGGCAGCACCGTACTGCTCCACGCCCGGCACGCGGTGGCCGTCTGCACCGGCAGCCGCGCCGCCCTCCCCGATGACCTGGCCGGACTCGACGCACTGCGCCCCTGGACCAGCCGAGAGGCCACCGCCGCCAAGGAAGCGCCCCGGCGGCTCGTCGTCGTCGGCGCGGGCGTGGTCGCCACCGAGATGGCCACCGCCTGGCAGTCCCTCGGCAGCGAGGTCACGCTCGTCGCCCGCGAGGACGCCCTCCTGTCGCGCATGGAGCCCTTCGCCGGCGAACTGGTCGCCGAGCAGCTGCAGAAGGCGGGCGTCGACCTGCGCTACGGCACCACCATCCGGCACGTCGAGCGGACCGACGGACCCGACAGCGAAATCAGGATCCTCCTGTCCGATGGAACCGAGCTGTCCGACGGAACCGAGCTCCTCACCGACGCCCTGCTGTTCGCCACCGGCCGAGCCCCGCGCACCGACGACATCGGCCTGGACACCGTCGGCCTCGCCTCCGGCGAGTGGCTCACCACGGACGACACCCTGACCGTCACCGCGGTCCGTGACGACTGGCTGTACGCGGTGGGCGACGTCAACCGGCGCGCCCTCTTCACGCACCAGGGCAAGTACCAGGCCCGCATCGCCGGCGCCGTCATCGCCGCCCGTGCGCAGGGCACGCCCCTCGACACCGGGCGCTGGGGCGCCCATGTCGCCGCCGCCGACACCGCGGCCGTCCCCCATGTCGTCGTCACCGATCCCGAGGTCGCCGCCGTCGGCCTGACCACCGTCGAGGCCGAGCGCACCGGCCGCCGGGTCGACGTCGTCGACTACGAACTGGGCAACCTGGCCGGCGCCCACCAGTACGTCCCCGGCTACCGCGGCACCGCCCGCGTCCTCATCGATCCCGAGCGGCGCGTGGTCGTCGGAGCCACCTTCGTCGGCCCCGGGGTGGCCGAACTCCTGCACTCCGCGACCGTCGCCATCACCACCGAGGCCCCGATCGACCGGCTGTGGCACGCCGTCCCTCCGTTCCCCACCATCAGTGAGGTGTGGCTGAGGATCCTGGAGACCTACCGGGGCTGAACACCAGGGTGAACCGGGGGCGGGCCGCCGCGAGGGACGGAAGGGCACATGTGACATCCACACATGTACCCGTCGCCCCGGCACACGCTCCGTACACCTCACCGTCTAATGTCGTGCCATGACCAACCTCAAGGGGCTCGTCCTCGACTTCGGCGGAGTACTCACCACACCCCTGGTTCCTGCCGCTCTCGCCTTCGAGGAGCGCGCCGGACTGCCCGAGGGCACGCTGCTCAACGCCTTGTACCTGGACGAGGAGATGGTCCGGCGGACCGAGGACCTGGAGCGCGGCGCGATCACCCAGACCCAGTGGAACACCGCCGCGGCCGAGCGCATCGGCGTCCCCGCCGACGACCTCATGGGACGCATCTTCGCCGACCTGCGACCGGAGGTGGCGCTGTTCACCGCCGCCGACGCCGCCCGCCGGGCCGGGATCAAGGTCGGCATCCTGTCGAACTCGGTCGGCACCGACCCGTGGAACCTCTACGCGGGACACGACCTGGAGCACCGCTTCGACGCCGTCGTGATCTCCGAGGACCACGGACTGCGCAAGCCGGAACCGGAGATCTTCCGGCTCGTCCTCGACCGGCTCGGACTGCCGGCCGAGGCGTGCGTGTTCGTGGACGACACCGAGCGCTACCTGCCGCCCGCCGCGGCGCTGGGCTTCGCCACCGTCCACGCCAAGGACCCCCGGCACACCGTCGCCGAACTGGAGGACCTCCTCGGGGTGCCCCTGACGGCCCGGTAGCCCGTCGAACACAGGGCACGCGAGAAGCAGACCCTGAACTGCGGCACCGTGCGCCCGTTCAGGTGAAGGGTCGTGTGCGAGAGCGGCTGACCTCATCAGCGTATGGTCGATGCCGTACGCGGGACTGCCGAAGCCCTGGTTCGAGCACTGAGGAGCCGTCGATGCTGGACCGGGACTTGCTGCGCGCCGCGCGCCTGGCTGATTACGGGACCGTGAGTACGCAGCTCTCCTTGCTGAGCGACCACCGCCTCGGGGAGGCGGTGGCAGCCGCTGCCCCGCTCGGGTCGGGCATCGGCGGCAGGTCGGCAGAGCTGGACATCGACGGAACGCGCGTCTTCGTCAAACGGATCCCCTTGACGGACACCGAATTGCGCCCGGAGAACGTGCGGTCGACGGCGAACATCTTCGCATTGCCGATGTTCTACCAGTACGGGGTGGGCTCGGCCGGGTTCGGTGCCTGGCGGGAGCTCGCCGTGCACACCATGACCACGAACTGGGTTCTCGGCGACGAGTATGCGGGATTCCCCCTGATGTACCACTGGCGGGTTCTGCCCGACTCCCCTCCCGAAGGATTCACCGACGCGTTCGGCGGCTTGGAGGGGGCCGTCGCGCACTGGGAGGGGTCACCCGCCGTTCGTGACCGGCTGGAGGCCATCGGCCGGTCCTCGCACAGCCTGGTGGTCTTCCTGGAGTACGTGCCGCACACACTCGCCGGATGGCTGGCCGACCACCGCAAGACTGCCATGCCGGCAGGCGGGGACGGCTCGCCCTTCCGCTGGGTGGAGCAGGCTCTGATGGACGGAGCCGCCTTCATGAGTTCCCGCGGACTCGTCCACTTCGATGCTCACTTCGCCAACATCCTGACCGATGGCCGACAGCTCTACTTCGCTGACTTCGGACTCGCCCTGAGTTCCCGCTTCGACCTTGCGGCGAACGAGTCCGACTTCCTCGTGGACCACCTCACGTACGACCGCTGCTACACCGCGAGCCACCTGCTCCGATACCACTTGCTCGACGGCGTGCGCGGTGACACGGAACCCGAAGTCTTCCTGCACGACTGGATCGCGGGCCGGCGACCCGACGGCATCCCGCTCGAGATCACGGCCATCATCGACCGGCACGCAGGCCCTGCCGCTGTCGTGGACTCCTTCTTCCGCCGTCTGTGCACCGAGAGCAAGCAGACGCCGTTCCCGGCCGCGGAGATCGAGCGACAGTTGGGTGCCGGCGCCACCATTCCGAGCTGATCCTCGCCCTCGTCACCGACACACGGCCGCCCCAGGCCTCCGTCCGCTTCCTGAAGCGCGGCGCCGCGCCCGCCGGGTGGGTCGTTGCGTTCAGAAGCCCCGGAACACCCCGTCGTCGCCGACGGCGTCCACGAACTCCTCCCAGCCCATGTCGGCGACGGCGATGTTGTTCTCGATGGACCACAGCGCCTCGGCCGTGACGCGCAGGGTCTTGTGGCTCTCGGACACCTCCTCGTCCTCTTCGGAGGGCGAGACGGCGAGTACCTACAGGTCGGGCGTGGTCAGGGCCGTCCTGTCCGCCAGGAACAGCAGGGACTCCCCGTCCGGTACGAGGGCCACCAGGTCCGCGGCGGTGAGGTCGCGGTAGACGGGGTCGTCGACGATGAACAGCATGGGGAGGCACCCGTCCTCCCCCGTGGGGGGTCGTGACCGCTGTGCGGAGCTCCTGCCAGGCGACCTCGTCGGAGAAGTCCGTCCGGACCAGCAAGGTGTCTTCCGTCGGAGGCAGGGGTTTCATGGCGTGGCCTCCTGAAGGGTATGTGGAGGGTGGTGTGCTCCGGGGAGGCATGTTGGTCACACGAGAGTTGCTATGAATGCACACGATGCTTTCGTCACCGTCTTGACAGGTTACGCATGGGCGAGGATAGTGAATCGTGTTCGGAAGGCGAGCAGAGCGCGATTCATGAACGATGAAGGGGAGACCGGCCATGAACAAGGAACTGACGAGCGACCCCGCCGCGGTGGCACGGCACGAGCGGTTCGGCAGGCTCCCCGAGCGGATCGGCTTCGAGAGCATGACCGAGGAGAAGCCGGCTGAGCCGAGTGCCGGGGCGAACGCCCGGTACAACCCCGAGGCCTCGTGGAACTACTTCTCGTGCCTGGCCCTGGACCTGGGGCTGTAGCCGACGCCCGGCCCGGTGCCCCGCGGATTCCCGCCGGGCACCGGGCCGGCAGTTCACGCGCCGGCGCGCAGCCCGTCCATCAGGATGTCCAGGGCGTCCCGGCGGCCGGGCGAGGCGCACTGACCGCCTTGTGCCCAGGCGTACGACATGGGCAGCAGCACCTCGTGGACGGAGACGTCCTGGCGCGACCGACGGCCCGTGCGGCAGGCGGCGAGCAGTCCCTCCAGCGCACGGCAGATCCGTGCGTACGCCGGTCCGCCGGCGTCGGTCCGAGTGACGGCCGCCACCGCCCGGGCCGAAGCGGTGCCCAGCGTGCCGTTCGAGCAGCAGGGCGGCCGCGTCCGCCAACTCCTCGATCGTGTCCTCACGGACCGTCAGCAACAGGTGGTCAGGGGTGGGAAAGTGCCGGTGCACGGTGCCCTGGCCGACTCCCGCTCCACGGGCGACCGCCTTCAGCGTCGCGTCCGGCGTGTGCGCGAAGGCCTCCCGGGCGGACCCGATGACGCGCGCGTGGCTCCGCGCCGCGTCACATCGCATCGCACGGCGGACGGTGTACGCCATCGGCACCTCGCTCGCGGCACTGGCAATGACAGTCGCCGGAGTCGCGGTCACGACGGGGGAGCTCGTCGGCGGCGACCGCCTGTCCGCAGGGCGGCATCTGCCTCTACAAGGACGCCGACTATCAGGGCAGCGTCTCCATCGAGGAGCGCGACACCTTCTCCACCGACAAGCCGGCGGTGGCGCTGGAAGGCCGGAGCACGACCAGCGTGCTGCGCACGGTGGTCCACGACACGACCCATGGCCTGCACCTGACGAGCGAGGCGCGCACCGTCATCGAGGACGTACACGTGACGAGCACCTCCGGCGTCGGCATCGCCATCCGTACCGGGGTCAATCCGCTCGTTCGCAAGGCGTGGATCGTCACGCGGCGGGGCGCGGCGTCGAGGTGACCAAGGACGGCAGGGCCGACTGGAGGACTGCCTGATCCAGCGGCCGGGTGACACGGGCGCGTGCATGGCGGACGACGGCAACGTCTGCGTCGGCGGGGAGCCGTGGAGGCCCCGAGGGCACCGGGCTCTCCGTCGGCGGCTCCGGCACCCTGACCGTACGGGACTGCTCGATGATCACGGCGGGACAGCACGGCGTCCTGGTTGAGCAGGACGGTGACCTCACCGCCACCCGCGTGACGGCCCGCGAGGGCGGCGAGCGCGGGGTGCTCATCGCCGAGGCTGGGCGAGCGCCCTTGAACTCCTGCGAGGTGAGTGCCGATGGCAGGGGCGGCGTGCGCATCAAATCCGAGGCGCCGGTCTTCGTGGTGAACTGTACGGCCCGGGGCAACGCCGGTGGCGGACTGGTCCAGGCAAGGGTGGGCGACCGATGCCCGTAAGCAGCCGCTCTCCGTCCAGCACTCCACCGGGCCCACCCCATGAACGTGAAACGGAGTAACCAAGGCGACGTCTTCACCGGCACTCCTCTGACACGGCCTCGCCGATCCGGTATCGGGCCGCCCGCACAAGAGCCTGTTGGCTGGGGCGGCCATCGTCGGCGTACTGCTGCTCTCCGTACCGTTCCTGATCAGCGGGGGAGACGGCGACGACGACCGGACGACCGCGAAGCAGGGCGCCACGCCGGGCACCGTTCTGGACGGTCAAGGGGGCACGGTCCACGGCGTGGCCGGCTCGCAGTCCCCGTCGCCGTCCAGGTCCACCGCGCCGGGGAAGCCCGTGCCGAAGATGACGGGCACCGGCCCGGACGGCAAGACCGTCACTCTCACGGTCGCGCCGCCGGGCAGTCCCGCCGGAGGCGGGAAGCAGCCCGCGACCAAGGGCGGCCCGACCACCGACCCGAAGGCGCCCGGTACCTCGTCCCCGGGCCCCAAGAGCGGGTCGGGTAAGGCCTCCTCGGGCTTGGGTACGTCCTCCTCGGGCTCCAAGAGCGGCTCGAACACCTCGTCCCCGGCCTCCGGAACCACGTAGGACAAGGACGGGACGCAGCAGACGGCACCGCCGAGCGACCCCTGGCCCGGCGGCGTGCAGATCTACGGCCACGCCTCCAACCGCTGCATCGACGTCGCCGGAAGTCCGGGCGCGGCCACGGGATCCGCGCTGGTGATCTGGGACTGCTACGACGTCTCCTACCAGAGACGGCCCTTCGTCGACGGAACCGTGTGGTCGGAGGGCAAGTGCATGAACGTCTCCGGCGGTTCGACACAGAACTGCGCGGCCATCAACCGGACGACCTGCAACGGCTCGGGCGCACAACAGTCCCGTCTGAACAGCTCACACGACCTGACCAACCCGCAGTCCGGCAACAAGTGCGTCGACGTCAAGGACATGGAGACGACAAACGGTGCTTGTCTGCAGCTGTACATGTGCGTGGGCGCACCCGACCAGAAGTGGAGCAGCCGTACGCCGTGAGGCGCGAGACACGTTCCGTCCGATGGCGACGGGGGTACGTGTTTCGCCGGGCTCACTCGGCCTGGAGGGGCCCGGCGAAGGACTTGCGCAGGGACGAGGGGCCGACGAGAGGCAGCAGAGCGGCGAACATCTTACCCTTGACGGTGCTCGGTTCCCGAGTCAGCTCGACGTCGATCCGGGTTCCGTCGCCCTCGGGGGTCATCCGGAAGACCCAGCCGCCGCCGGCGCCGAAGAGCTTGGAGTCGAGTGTGGTGATGGTGACCGTGTCACCCTCCGGCTCCCACGTGTAGCGCGCCCGCTCCCAGGCGGCGGCCGTTCCCTCGGTGACCTCCGCCCAGGTGTCGCCCAGTTCGTGGACCTGGAAGTGCTCGGCATCGATCGTGGGCCAGGCCTCGGCGCGGGCGGGGCTGAAGTCGGTCAGCACTGCCAGTACGTCCTTCGGGCTGAGCGTGGAGACGAGGGGGAACCGTACGACTGCCATGGGACTTCCTCACCAAGAAGTAACTGTTCTGATCGGTGATGAAAGATTTGCACGCATCTCATCACTCGTCAAGATGGTGACGTCGCTTGTGGATTCGCCCCCCGATGTGTGACACATCGGGGGGCGAAGGAGGGAAGGGAACGGCGTCGCGTCAGGGCATCAGGACTTCAGGACGCCGGGGCATCAGGACACTCCGAGGCCATGCAGGAACGTGTTCACCACGATGTCCGCCGCCTGGCCGGGACCCAGTTCGGGCCTCTGCCGGGACACCAGATGCACGAGCTGGGGCAGGAGCACGCTCGCCCACCCCTCAGGAAGGCCGGTGCGCAGGAGGCCTTCGTCGACGGCGCGCTCGAGGAACGTGTCGACTTCCTGGACGGCCGCGTCGCGGCGTGAGTGGACGGTGTCGTCGGCGAGCATGCGGCCGAGGTCGACGGGCCAGGTGCGGTTGACGGTGATGATGTTCTCGACGTAGCGGTGCAGAGCGACGGCGACGGGTGCCTCGCGGAGCCGTGCGTCCGTGATGGCCTGCTCGATGGCGGTGAGGCGGGCGTCGTAGATGGCGGCGAGCAGGTCCTCGCGGGAGGCGAACCGCCGGTAGACGGTGCTCCGGTCCACACCCGCCTCCGCGGCGATGCTCGCGATGCTCGCGCCGGGATCGGCGGCGAGCATCCGCGCTCCGGTGGTCAGAACGGCTTCCAGGTTGCGTGCTGCGTCGGCTCTCACCGTCCCGAGTCTAGTCATGAAGTGTGGCCTCTGGAGCCCATAGCGCCACTGCTTCGTGGAGGTGTGTGCTCTAAGTGCAGCATTTAAGTTGCAGATAACCGAGAAAGGGAACCTCAACGTCGAAGTCGCTGGGTTCCTCATCCCCGGCCAGGTGGGGTGGCCGCCGCCATGGGCGCGTTGATCCTCGCGGTCCTCCTGGCCTCCCTGGACCAGACGATCGTCTCCACTGCACTGCCCCGCATCGCCCGGGACTTGAACGGGTTCGACGACATCGCATGGGTCGGCGCCGCTTACCTCCTCGCGTCCACGGCGGTGACACCACTGTGGGGAAAGCTCGGCGACATGTTCGGCCGCAAGCGCCTCTACTCGCCTCGACCGCGATCTTCCTGATCGCGTCGGTGGCATGCGGCCTGGCACGGAACCTGCCCGAGCTGGTCGGAGCCCGCGTGATTCAGGGTCGTGGGCGGCGGAGGCGTGATCGTGCTGACCTTTGCCCTGGTCGGTGACATCGTCGCCCCGACCGAACGCGGCCGCTACCAGGGCATGTTCGGTTCGGTCTACGGCGTCGCCAGCATCATCGGCCCCTTGCTCGGCGGCGTGTTCACCGACCGGCCTGGTCTTGATCGCCTCGTTCGGTGAACGCTGGGGCTGGACCTCCCCGGCCATCGTCGGCCTCATCGCCGTCACCGTCGCGCTGGTCGCGGACTGGTACCCGTCGAGCGCCGCGCGGCCGCCCCGGTACTCCCGCCGGCCATGCTCGGTTCCCGGACCGTGGTCTTCGCCTCGCTCATCGGGTTCTTCGCGAACGCGGCGACGTTCGCCGCCCTGGTCTACCTGCCGACGTACCTGCAGATCGTCCGCGGCGTCTCCGCCACCCTCTCCGGCATCCACATGCTGCCGCTGGTCGCGGGCCTGGCCGCCAACCTCGCAGGACTGCTCCTGCTCGGCACCATCGGGTCCGCCACGGGAACCCTCGTCCTGAGCGCCCGCTTCCTGCTCACCGGAGTCGGCATGGGCATGGTGCCCATGGTCGTCCTGACAGCCGTCCAGAACACGGTTCCCCCTTCCGGCCTCGGTGCCGCCAGCGCTGTGGCCACCTTCGCCCGTTCCATCGGCGCGGCCTTCGGCGTCGCCGTCTTCGGCACCCTGCTCAGTGCCGACTTCACCGACCGCGTTCGCGGCCTGCCGACCACGGCCGGCTTCGACGCCGCCCGCCCCGACACGATCGGCAGCCTCCCCGCGGCCCTGCGCGACGCCGCCCTGGACGCCCCCGCCCCGCCGCGGCGGTCCTCCTCGCCGTCCTCCTCAAGCCCACGCGGAAGCCGGAGGCCATGGCGCCCGCTCCTGCCGCCGCCCCGGCCGTGACCGAGGAAACCGTCGACGCCGCCTGACCCTCAGGGTCGTACGCACGTAGGCGGATCACGCCTCTTCTGCGACATTTACGTCCTACTAATAGAATCAAGTGCTACATTCATGTGTCAGTTAGATGGAATGGCCCACCTGGGCGTGCTCGAAGCGCAGGACAGGAGAAAGCGCATGATCATCTACGACCGACTCTTCATCGGCGGATCCTGGCAGGAGCCCAGCGACCCGGAACTGATGGACATCGCCTCGCCGCACGACCGGTCGGTGGTCGGCCGGGCCGCGCAGGCGCAGCCGGCGGACGTCGACCTCGCGGTCGCCGCGGCACGCGCGTCCTTCGAAGCGGGCGAGTGGCGCCTGACGCCGCCGACGGAGCGGATCGCCGTCCTGCGGCGGTTCAACGCGCTGCGCGAGGAGAGCGCGGAGAGGATCGCGCACCTCATCTCGCTGGAGAACGGCTCCGCCGGATGGTTCACCCTGGCCGGACAGCCCGGACTCACCCGGCAGGCGAACGCCTACCTCCAGGCGGCGGAGGAGTTCGCCTGGGAGGAGACGCTGGTGCCCTCCGACCCCTCCTCCCCGGTACGCAGCATCGTGCGCCGGGAGGCGGTCGGCGTCGTGGCCGCGGTGATCCCGTGGAACTCGCCCTTCTCCTCGGCCACCTCGAAGATCATCCCCGCCCTCCTTGCCGGCAACTCCGTGATCCTCAAGGTGTCCCCGGAGAACTCGCTGAGCATGGGCTTCCTCGCCGAGCTACTGGAACAGGTGGGTCTGCCGGACGGCGTGATCAGCGTCCTCCCCGCGGACCGCCAGACCAGCGAGCACCTGGTCTCCCACAAGGAGGTCGACAAGATCGCCTTCACAGGCTCGACCCGGGCCGGACGCCGCATCGCCTCGATCGCGGGGGAGCAGCTCAAGCGCGTCAGCCTCGAACTCGGCGGCAAGTCCGCCGCGGTCATCCTCCCCGATGCCGACATCGACAAGGCCGTCGCGGGCCTCAAGTTCGGCTCCCTGCTCAACAACGGCGAGTCGTGCATCGCACAGACCAGGATCCTGGCCCCCCGCAGCCGTTACGAGGAAGTGGTCGACGCGCTGAAGGAACTGGTCGAGTCGCTCAAGGTCGGCGACCCGAACGACCCCGACACCTTCATCGGCCCGATGATCCGCCCCGACCAGCAGGAGCGGGTGCGCACCTACATCCAGCTCGGCATCGACGAGGGCGCCCGTCTCGTCACCGGCGGACCGCAGATCCCCGAAGGCCTGGAGAAGGGCAATTACGTCACCCCCACCGTCTTCGCCGACGTCGACAACTCCATGCGGATCGCGCAGGATGAGGTCTTCGGCCCGGTTCTCGTGGTCATCGCCTACGACGACGAGGACGAGGCCGTCCGCATCGCCAACGACTCCGAGTACGGCCTGTCCGGCGGCGTCTGGTCCTCCGACGAGGCGCATGCCCTGGCGGTCGCCCGCCGTATCCGCACCGGCACCGTCACGGTCAACGGTGCCCCCGTCGCCTTCGACGGTCCGTTCGGCGGCTTCAAGGCCAGCGGTGTGGGCCGTGAGTACGGCGCGGTCGGCCTCGGCTCCTACACCGAGTACAAGACCATCACCGCCTGATCGGCACCATGGGAGCACACGTGTGAGCCCGCGAGAGCGATCGATAGGTGTGAACACGTTGTATGGTTTCTCTCGTGACGTACTGGTGTGAGCGGTTCCGCGAGACGTCACCGACCAAGAGAGACTCTCTTCTGAAGGCAGGGCACAGCCATGACGCTGACCACCACTTCGTTCGGAATGCGCGCCACCGCCGCTGAGGTGATCGACGGCGTCGATCTGAGCGGGCGCCGGATGATCGTCACCGGAGGGTCCTCCGGCCTCGGCGTCGAGACGGTGCGCGCCCTGGCCGGCGCGGGAGCGGAGGTGACCATCGCCATCCGCAACCCCGTGGACGCCGAGCCGCTGGTCGGAGAGTTCCCGGGAACCCGGGCCGTAGCGCTCGACCTGGCCGACCTGGCGTCCGTCCGTGCCTTCTGCGACGCCTGGACGGGACCGCTCGACGGCCTCGTCGCCAACGCCGGCGTCATGATGCTTCCGACCCGTCAGGTCGACGCCCAGGGCTGGGAGATGCAGCTGTCCATCAACTACCTCGGCCACTTCGCCCTCGCCCTCGGTCTGCGCACGGCCCTCGAGGCGGCCGAGCAGCCGCGTGTGGTCGTGGTCAGCTCCGGAGCTCAGCTCCGCGCGGGATTCGACTTCGACGACCCGCAGTTCGAGCGACGCGCCTACGACCCGTTCGTCGCCTACGCGCAGTCGAAGACCGCGGACGTGCTGCTCACCGTCGGCATCAGCCGCCGGTGGGCGGAGCACGGGATCACCGCGAACGCCTGCGCGCCGGGGTGGATCCACACCAACCTCACCCGCCACCTCGACCAGGCGACCATGCAGGCGTTCGGCGCCATGGACGCCGAGGGTAACCTGATCACCCCCGACTACTACAAGACCCCGGCCCAGGGCGCCTCCACCACGGTGCTCCTGGCCGCGTCTCCGCTCCTCGACGGTGTGACCGGACGGTACTTCGAGGACAACCAGGAAGCGGAGGTCGTCGACGGCGGCCCCGAGGTCATGGCGGGCGTGGCCAAGTGGTCGGTCGACCCCGACGCCGCGGACCGGCTCTGGGACTACGCCCTTCCCGTGGTGCGCTGAAGCAAGGACGAGCGACGACATGTGACGGCCCGGTCGGCGTCCGCCGCGACGACGACCGACCGGCCGTCCAAGGCGACCTTTGTCCAGGTGGGGGAGAACGCCCTGCGGGCTGCGCCGAATTGAAGGCCCAGGGCATCTCCCCCCGTACGATCCGCTCCTGGATGAGGTCGAAGGGCCAGGTGTCCCCGACGCGGGCGAGCCGGGAGCGGATCGACGCGGCGTACTGGCACCGCCGGCGCGAGAACCTGATCCGCTCGGGCTGGCTGGTCAAGCACCTCGACAACAAGGGCCGGGGCCGCCGGATGGAGATCTACCCGGTCGACCAGACGCGGGTGGAGGCGAAGTACCGGTGCGACCTGTCCACCCGTACCGTCACCGTCCGCTACGTCTGGGGCGACCTCGTCGACGCCTGGGCCACCCGCGACGCCCACCTCGTCGACGAGATCTGGGACGACGTCATCTCCGACCTCGACTCCGACTACAACGCCTATGCCTACGTCTCCGCCGTCGGCATCAACGCCTGCCGGTGGTTGTGGAACCGAGCAACGCCCGGTCCCACAACCACCGGCAGATGAGCACGGCGGACCGCCCGGCGTGACGCCGTGGTCAGGATCACCAACACTCCAGGCATGACCCGGCCAGGTGGGATCCGGGTCGGGTACGGGCCGCTACCGCGTCCTCCCACTGCCCGCCTCCCGCCTCCAGACGGATCTCACGGCCCTGCCACCGCCGGCGCAACCACCGGTCGTGGCTCGCGAGGACGATCGCGCCGGGACCGGTGCCGAGGGCGGTCTCCAGTTCGTCGCACAGGGCCGGCGAGAGGTGGTTGGTGGGTTCGTCGAGCAGCAGCAACTGGGGTGGGTGGGCCACCAGGAGGGCCAGCGCCAGCCGCCGACGCTGCCCGACGGACAGCCGACCGACAGGCTTCTCCAGATCCGCCTCGCCCAGCAGACCGAGCGAGCGCAACGGCACCCTCTCGGCCCGCTCCGCTCCCAGCGACAGCTCGTAGGTGTCACGGACCGTGCGGTCGGGCCGGTCGAACACGGTGTCCTGGGTCAGCAGTCCCACGGTCAGCCGGCGCCGCCTGCGCACCTCGCCCTCGGCGGTGAGACGCCCGGCGAGCACGGCGAGCAGCGTGGACTTCCCCGCTCCGTTGCCGCCCGTGACCAGCAGCCGCTCCGTCGCCTCCACCTCCAGGGCGTCGAGAGCGAGCCGGCCGGGCACCCGTACGTCCCGCAGGGACACCAGTGGCTGCCCCTCCTCATCCTCCGCACGCGCCGCCAGCTCCCCGGCCGCGAACCGCAGCGGCCGCGTCGGCTCGGCGACCCGCGTGCGCTCCAACTCCTCCAGTCGCCGCGTGGCGTTGCGCACCCGGCGGGAGATCTGGTTCTGCACCCGGCCCGCCCGGTGCCCGTAGCCCATCTTCTCGTTGTCGGTGCGGCCCCGGTCCGGTGCGACCCGGTGCGCGGTCACGCCGGCCGAGGTACGGAGTTCCTCCAGCTCCTGCTGCTCCTCGGCGTACCGCCGCTCCCAGCGCTCCCGCTCGGCACGCTTCTCACCGAGGTACGCGCTGTAGTTCCCGCCGTAGCGGACCGGGCCGTCCACCGCCGGGTCGAGGTCGATCAGATCGGTGCAGACGGCGTCCAGAAACGCCCGGTCGTGGCTGGCGATCACCACGGTCCCGGGCAGGCCGCGGACTTGTTCCTCCAGGAAGCCGGCGGCGCCGTCGTCGAGGTGGTTGGTCGGCTCGTCAAGGAGCAGGGCCGACGGCCGCCGGGCGAGCAGGGCGGCAAGTGCGAGCCGTCCGCGCTGCCCGCCGGACAGCGAGCCGAGCGTGCGGTGGTGTCCGAACGAGCCCAGACCCAGCCCGTCAAGCACCAGGGCCGCCCGTCGGTCGGCGTCCCAGGACTCCCGGTCCTGGGCCTGCTCAAGGCGTCGGCCGTAGGCGTCGAGGAGCTCCTGATGGCGGGGGGCGCCGTCCGGGACGCGGGCGAGTTCCTCGCCGAGCCGGTCCAGCTCGGCGAGGTCCTCGCGAGCCTCGCGCAGCGCCTCGTCCAGCACCACGGCGATGGTCGAATCGGCGTCGTACGGCATTTCCTGGTGGAGGAAGCCGAGATCGCCGGGGCGGGTGACGCTTCCCGCGTCGGGTTCGTCCACGCCGGCGAGCACCCGCAGCAGGGTGGACTTGCCGACGCCGTTCTCCCCGATCAGGCCGATGCGGTGGCCGGGGGAGGCGGTCAGGGAGATGCCGTCGAGGACGCGACGGCCGCCCAGATCGCGTACGAGATCGTGGGCGAGGAGAGCGGGCTGGGGCATGGGGGACCGTCCAACGTGATCGATGGTCGGCCCGCGGGGCGGGTCGCCTCGGCGCGGGCCGCTTCACACGCCGGCGGCTCACACCCCCGGGGCTCCCGTCTCCGTGAGCGTGCCCTCGGCCAGCCGCAGCCAGCGGTTCACCCCGATCTCGGCGAGGAACCGCTCGTCGTGGCTGACCACCATGAACGCGCCCTGATAGGAGTTGAGCGCGCTCTCCAGTTGGCCCGCGCTGACCAGGTCGAGGTTGTTGGTCGGCTCGTCGAGGAGCAGCAGATGGGGGGCCGGCTCGGCGCACAGCACGCAGGCCAGGGTGGCGCGCAGGCGTTCGCCGCCGGAGAGCACGCCGACGGGCAGGTGTGCCCGGGCGCCCCGGAAGAGGAAGCGGGCGAGCAGGTTCATCCGCTCCGCCTCGGGCCGCTCGGGGGCGAACGCGGCGAAGTTCTCCGCCACGGTGCGGTCCAGGTCCAGCAGGTCAAGTCGCTGCGAGAGATAGGCGATCCGGCCGTCGCTGCGCTTGATCTCCCCGCCGTCCGGAGCGAGATCACCGGTGACCAACCGCATGAGGGTGGTTTTGCCGGCGCCGTTGGGCCCGGTCAACGCGATGCGCTCGGGGCCCCGGACGGTCAGGTCGACGCCGCCTTCGGCGAACACCGGACTGTCACCGAGGCGGACCTGCATCCCCTCGCCGAGGAAGAGGTTGCGTCCGGCGGGCACCTGGGTGTCGGGCAGGTCCAGGGTGAGGCGCTGCTCGTTGCGCAGGGCACGTCCGGCCTCGTCGAGACGCGCCTTC
This sequence comes from Streptomyces nymphaeiformis, assembly GCF_014203895.1. GTDB lineage: Bacteria > Actinomycetota > Actinomycetes > Streptomycetales > Streptomycetaceae > Streptomyces > Streptomyces nymphaeiformis. The sequence continues at coordinate 905,519 of NZ_JACHJY010000002.1, forward strand.
GCCTCGCTTACTCGCGCCGAGTGCATCTGCCCGGCCCGCCCGGCGGCCTCCTGCGCGCCGCGCTTCATGTTGCCGGCGAAGATACGGGGCAGCCCGGCGTTCTTGAGGTTCTTGGCGGCGTTGCTCGCGCGGCGATCGGCACGTTCCCGGGCCTGCTGCATCTCCCGCTTCTCCCGCTTCAGCTCCTGCTCGGCGTTGCGGACGTTCTTCTCCGCGACCTCCTGCTCGGCGCGCACGGCCTCTTCGTACTCGGTGAAGTTCCCCCCGTAGAAACGCAGTTCATCGCTCCCGAGCTCGGCGATCCGCTCCATCCGGTCGAGCAGGGCACGGTCGTGGCTGACGAGGAGCAGCGTGCCCTTGAAGTCCCCCAGTACGTCGTAGAGCTTGTGCCGGGCCTGAAGGTCGAGGTTGTTGGTGGGCTCGTCGAGGAGCAGGACGTCAGGACGCTTGAGCAGTTGCGCGGCGAGGCCGAGCGAGACGACCTGACCGCCGCTGAGCGTGCTCAGGCTGCGGTCCAGAGCGAGGTCGCCGAGACCCAGACGGTCGAGCTGCGCGCGGGTGCGCTCCTCGATGTCCCAGTCGTCGCCGATGGTGGTGAAGTGCTCCTCGCCGACGTCGCCGGACTCCACGGCGTCCAGGGCGCGGATCACCTCGGCGACGCCGAGCACCTCGGCGACCGTGAGGTCACCGGTCAGGGGGAGGCTCTGCGGGAGGTAGCCGAGCGTCCCGCCGACCGACACCGAGCCTGTGGCGGGCTTGAGTTCACCGGCGATCAGCTTGAGCAGCGTGCTCTTGCCGGATCCGTTGGGAGCGACCAGGCCCGTACGACCGGGGGCCATGGCGAAGGACAGGTCGGAGAAGACCGGGGTGTCGTCCGGCCAGGCGAAGGAGAGGTTCGAGCAGATGATGGCGGCATCGGACATGGAGGCACCTCGAAGGAACTGAGGGCAGAGAGCATGGACCTCTGCCCTGGGCAGACGTGGGAAAAGGGGGTACGACGAAGCGGACCACTTCGGCGGCGCTCCTGGGCACCGGCCGGTGGCCGTCAGATCCGGGTCTCACCCGGAGATGTCGTCGTCACCCACCACGTCTGCGACTCCTCGATACAAGGTCTACGTCACTCACACCGTAGCAGGCCGCCCCTCTTCGGACCCCACGACCGAGGTGTGCGCGTCGCGCGGGTCTTCATGGCTGACAGGGCGGGCGTCACCTCTTCGTCACCGGCACCGCTCGAAAAGTGCGCACACGTCTGTGTCACCCGTGCCGCTGACGGCGATGCTCTGGCCGGAGGCGACCGTTTGTCCGGCTTCTTGGCGTCGGCCGTGGCGGGCCGGGCCAACGGGACACCGTCGTGGGCGATCGTGGAATTCGGTGTCGCCCCGGACGCGGCGAGTGCCTGTGTGTGCAGTCAGTTGCGGCCGGAGTCGGTCCCGGCGGAAGAACATGTACGGCACCCTGACCGGATCAGCTCGGTCAGTGGGGGTGTCGTCACCGGCGTCGCGGGAGCACTCCGCCTTCTCTGTGATCACGTCGAGATCCTGGATGGCGGTGATCGACGTGGTCGCGGTGGGCGGAGCGGCGCGGCGGGCCGAGGCTGGAGACCGGGGACCGGGGCGGATGGTCGGCGGTGCAGGTGAACGGGATCGGGCTGCTGTCCCGTCGTGCTCTTGCCGAGGCACGGAATTGTCCGGGCCGGTGGCTTTCGCGATGTGGTTCGGCTCGTTGCATTCGATGGCTTGGAACCCGTCCCTATGCTCTCTTGTGCGCTCGCAACTGTCGACGCCGGTCACCGGTCACCGTCCGGCCGGCGCATGAGGTCTCGTGACGCCCGCTCGACGCCGCGGGCCCGCAGGCCTGTGCGTCCCGGCGTGCGCGCCGGGATCCGGCCAATTGATTGACGTGGGCATGACATTTCATACTCCCCGTGGCACGCTCCTTGCGCGTCGCGATCCCCGGTGGAAACGCCTGCCGCCGGACGTGCCGCCGTACGAGATCTCTCCGCACTTCTCCCGCGAGGCTTCCCGGCCTCGCCCCCCAGACGCCACGAGTATGTGGCAAGGAGGAGCGACATGAGGCACATCTCCCGCTACACGGGCATCGCGGCTCTGACTCTCGCGACGGTCGTCGCGGGCACGGTCACCGCCACCGCGATCGGCCCGACCGCCGAGCTCAAGGCCGACGGCGTCATCGTGGTCGCGGGCAGCACCTGTACGTGGACCGGCGCGAACACCAGCGCCGCCGCGCCGAGTGCCCTGTCCGTCGACCGGGCCACCGTCAACCGCCCTGGCGGCAACCTCGCCTGCGACGGCGGGATCACCGCCACCCTCAACAACAACCCGGCCTTCACCTTCGACGACACCACCGCCACCGCACGCACCGACTTGATCGACATCACCGGCCAGCAGTCGTTCATCAGCTGCCGCTATAGGGCCACGTCCCTGGTCTGGGACCGTGACGGCACGACCCGCAGGTACGTCAACCGTGCCTTCACCGCCACCCGCACTTCGGGCAGCTTCCTCTGCCCGGCCTCCGTCACCACCGCCGCGGGCGGCGCCTCCGTCACCTTCCGCTGACCCGAAGGTCACGCAAGAGGCACCCCACCGCCTTCCCGGCGCCCACCTCGTGAGGGCGCCGGGAGGCCACTCTCACGCGTCAAGGTCTCCGGCAGGGCTACCGCAGCAGAGCGAGTAGGGGATGCCGCAGACGTCGTCACCGACCTCCGCGGCCGGCTGCTGTGGCTTTCGCCAGCCCGGCGGGCTACCGGCCGTCCGCCTCCGGCGACTCCGTTCAGACCAGGGATGTGTCGGGCGCAGGCCGTCCGCGACGGCCTCCTGGGCGGCGTGCCTGTCGCACTGGCCGAGGCCGTCCGTAAGGAGCACTTGCCCAGCCTCCACACCCTCGCCGTCGGCGTCGCCCTCGATATTGACGCCGTCAACGCTGTACTCACCCTGCCTTGGAACTGTTACGGGCTGACCACCTGGCCCATGGCGTTCACTCCAGCAGAGCTTACGCATCCTGGTTCGACATCCTTACGTGGTCGGTGCTTCCGGGGTGTTTTGGCGATGGTCACGGCGGGTGACGTCCAGCGGCCCGGCCCGGCCCGCGCCGCAGGCTGAGGCCGAGCCGCCCGCCAAATCGCATAGTTCGCATACGGGTTGACGGCCCGCGACCTACGATCGCGTTATGACAATCGCCCCGGCGGAACCCACCACGCTGTGGTACCTGGCCCTGGAGATCACCGAGCGCTGTCAGTTCACCTGCCCGTCCGTGTGCTACGCCGAGTCCGGCCCGTCACGGAGTCATAGCTCGATGAGCGAGGAGAACTGGCTGCGGATCATCGACGAGGCCGTCTCCCTCGGCACCGAAGAGATCCAGCTCATCGGCGGCGAGCCGACCCTGCACCCCGGATTCGACAGGATCACCCAGTACGCCCTGGCCGCCGGCCTGCGCGTCCGTGTCTACACCAACCTGTTCCGGGTGCGCGATGAGCACTGGGCCCTCTTCCGTCATCCGGGCGTCCGCCTGGCGACGACGTACCACAGCACGGACGCCGAGGAGCACGACAGACTGACCGGCCGGACCGGATCGCACAAGGCCACGCGCGCCAACATCATCAAGGCCGTCGAGCGCGGCATTCCGCTGCGGGTCGCCATTCTCGACGCGGGCGATGGCGAACGTGCCGCACGGGCCCGCGCGGAGATGTACGCCCTGAAGGTGACGGACATCCACGTCGGCGAGGTTCGCGCGGTCGGCAACGCCGGTCCCGCGATCCCCTCCACCTCGGCGCTGTGCGGACGGTGCGGAGACCGACGTGCCACGGTCCTGCCCAACGGCGATGTGTCGGTGTGCGAGATCGGGAGGTTCCTGACCGCGGGCAACGTGCGGCGCGGGAGCCTGAGGTCGGTCCTGGCCAGCGACCAGTGGGCCGAGGCGACCGCGAGCGTCCCCCGCAGGCCGGACGTCCGGGCCTGTGGCCCCGACTGCGAGCCCGCCAGTTCCGATTCCTGCGCCCCCTCGAAGGGCAACCCGTGCGGCCCGGTGAGCTTCATCCCCGCCTCCTGACCCACGCGCGGCCAGAGACTGTGCAGCACCTCGCCGGCGGCCGTACCCCGGTCGCCCGGCCCCACCCCGCTTCCATCGAATGGAGCTCTTCCATGGCCCAGACGTCGCCCGCCTGGCAGGATTACGCCGCCAGGATGGCCGACGGGATCGTGCGCCCCGAGTCCCGCTGGCACCGGCCGCTGGCCCGCACACCCCGGCACCTGTTCGTGCCCCGGTGGTGGGAATCGGGCGAGCGTGACGGCGCCTGGGCCTATGAACTCTGCGACGGCGCCGGTGATACCGGCAGGTGGATGGACATCGCCTACGACGGCGGCCTCAGCGTGATCACGCGCGTCGGCCCGCTCCACGCCGACCTTGCCGCGCCTGGCGCCGTGGTCCCGGAGACGCGGCCCACGTCGTCGTCCACCCTGCCCCGGCTCGTCACGCAGATGTACCAGCACGCGTTCATCGCCGACGACTCCCGCACCCTGGTGACCTGCGGCAGCGGATACGGCACGGCCCTGGCATGCCGGCGCCTGGGCGATCAGCTGGTCACGAGTGTGGACGTGGACCCGTACCTGATCGAGGTGGCACGAGAGCGCCTGGCCGCGATCGGACACCAGCCGCGGCTGGAGGTGTGCGACCTGACCGGCGAGCTGCCCGGCGGCTACGACCGGATCGTCTCCACCGTTGCGGTACCCGCCATCCCCGCGTCCTGGCTCAAGGCGCTCGCCCCTGGTGGCCGGATGGTGACCACCCTGTCCCGGACCGGCCTGCTCGTCGTCGCGGACAAGACTCCCGATGGGGGCGCCGTCGGAAGGGTCGCACCTGAGGCGGCCGGGTTCATGAACACCCGCCACGGCGACGACTACCCCCTTGCTCCCGACGACACCGGCCTGTGGCACACCGCCCGGACCGCCGAGGGCGAGAGCGTCACCACCGGCCTCTACCCGGTGATGCGGGTCAACAGCACGTGGGACGTCCGCTCCACCCTCGAACTCATCGCCCCTGGCATCAAGCACCGCATGGAGACGGCCGAGGACGGCTCCCGCACCGCCTACATGCTGCACGACGACGGCTCCTGGGCCCGCGCCACAGCACCAGGCGCGCGCGAACTCCCCACCGTTCACCAGGGCGGGCCCCGCCGCCTGTGGGAGGAGTTGGATCGCATCCGGACCTGGCTCGTGATCGACGGCGACCTGCCCATCTCGGGAGCGGCGGTACGCATCGACCCGGACGGCACCTGCCACTTCGAGCGCAGCGGCTGGACGGCCACCATCAACGCGAAGTGAGCAGCCTTGGAGGAGGACCGGCCCACTCCGGACCTCTCTGGGGATGCCGGTTCTCGCGGGAGCGCCTGAGACGGGGGAAAACGATGGACCTTGCCGAGTCGAGCCAGCGGGCCATGCGCGTTCACGAGCTGTACGACAGGCTGAACGAGCATCAACGGGGCCGGACCTGGACCCGTGAGGAGTTCATGCTCGGCTTCATGGGCGACGTCGGCGACCTCGCCAAGCTCGTCATGGGCGCGGAGGGCGCCCGGACGATGCGCGGAGGGAAGGCCGCCCTGGAGCACGAGCTCGCGGACTGTCTGTGGTCCGTGATCGTCCTCGCCAGGCTCTACGAGATCGACCTTGAGGAGGCGTTCCGGCGCACCATGACGGAGCTGGAGCAGATGATCATTTCCAAGCTCCCCGACGAGGAAGGGTAGTTGCTTGATCCAGCAGTCGGCGAGCGGACGGACGACCGCGTAGCCCAGGCGCTGGTGTGCACAGGACTGACTGCTCCGAGACCGGAGGGTCACTCCCTGGGCCGGCAGCCGGTCAGCTCCTTCCACGCCCGGCGCTCCTCTCTCCACCTCTTCTCGGCACGGTCAAGCCTCTCGTCCGCGCGCTGGGCCTCCAACAGTTCCTGCTCGGCCTCGTCCGCCTTTCGCAGTTCCTCTTCCGCGCGCGCGTTGATCTGTTCGATCTGTGCTTGGAGGGTCGCGATCCTTTCCTCCCGGCGTACCAGGTCTTGCCTCGCGGGGAGGGTCTGGTTGCGGATCCGCTCCTCGAAACGGTGGACTTCCCTCTCGTCGTACTGGCCGTGGGGGTACTCGGCCGACCGCCACATGCCGTCGGCGTCCATGACCTCGACGTAGGTGCACTGTCCGCCGAGCTTGAGGGAGACCTCGATCCGGGCCAGCCGAAGGATCTTCTCGACTTCGGTCGTCGCCTCCTGCTCCTCGCGGCTCTCCTTCACAGCGAGGAAGACGAGAGCGTGCTCGTGCAGGCGAAGTGCTCCCAGCCGGCCGACGACCTCGCCTTCCTCTTCCCGCCCGAGACGGCTGATCTCAGCCTCCCGCTTGCCCACCTCCCGGTTGCGGGCGCCGAGGATCTCCTTCCGGCGCCTGGCAGGGCCGGAAGCCTCTTCGGCGCGGTTTTCCCTGACGCGTCTCAACTGCTCCCGTGCAGCCTTCAACGCCTGCCTGTGCGGTGCGTACTCGGGCCTGAACGCGAACTTCAACTCGGTCAGCCGGCACGGATAGAGCGTGAGCCAGTACAATGCGTACCCAGCTCCCAGGACCGTGGCGGCCAGGAGACCGCCCACCAGGTTGCTCAATCTCGTTTCTCCTCCCTATCGATGCTCTGCGACGGCCCGCCGGTGCGGGCCGGGGGGCCGATGGCGTCCTTGGCGTGTTCGGGGCGGACCGGCCCGGCTGCCTGCTGCGCGGGTCGCGGACGGCGGCCAGGCGATAGGCGGCTCCGCTCAAACCCCTGGCGGTGTTGCCTCCGTGAGCGGACTCACCAGGCCTTCTTGCCGGCGGGGAGGCCCCGTCACTGTCCCTGGCGGCCAGTGACTGGGCGCGGCCGTAGGTGACGGACACGTGCTTGGGCGCCGAGGCGACGAGATCGAGCAGACCACCGGGCACGTCAGGGCCGCCGGCGTCGGCAGCGGGGGGAGGAGATGTCGTCCAGGAGGGTGTCGAGGAGGCGGGCCAGGGTCCTGCTGCCGGTGCCCGAGTGGCCGTAGTCGATGCCGTAATCGGACCGCTTGGGAGCGAGCCACAGGGACTGGTCCTCGGTGCGGTTCCAGCAGACGTCCCGGCTGAGGGTGACTTCGGCGAGGAGGGAGTGGCTCGGCAGGCGCTGCAGCGCAGGGCGGGAGAATCCCGCCACACGGTGGGCCAGGACGTCGCGGCGTTCGGTGATGGCAGGCCGGCCCGCGCGGCGCACGACCTCGTCCGGTTCCTCGGGTGCGGGCCGGTGCAGTCGGACCGGTACGGCGCAGGCCGGCCGAGGACCGCCTCCAGCCGGGACCAGGTCGTGTCGTACTGCGTGCCGGAGCCGTCGACGTCCAGGACGTGGAGCTCGGGGACGTAGGGATGCTGCACCTGGGTGCTCGTCTGCGCGACGACCACGCACGCGCACCGGCCCGCCAGCTGCGGACCGTGAGCCCTCCGCAGAGCCCTGAGCACCAGGGCCGGCGACGCGTTGCCGTCGACCATCGAGTGCACCAGGCCCGGCGCGCCGTGGCTGGTTTCCCAGCGAAGGATCGCGTAGGGGTCGACGAACTCGGTCTGGTCGAATGTGGCCCTTCCTGCCACTTGCTGAAGCCATCGCTCCGTGCTCTCGGCGTGGGCATTCGGCGCGCCACCAGTGGAGAACTCCATGCCGTCCTTCCAGCGCCAGGACGGTCGGCGCGGCTCTGAGCGGCATCGACCGCAGACCGGGGCCCACGCCCCTTTCTCACCTTGTCCGCACGAAGCCGTGGGCGCCGACCAACCAGCGGAATCTGTCACGGAGTTGGCGTGATTGCGCTGCCCCGGCCCTGGTCGAGCAGAGGTACCGGGCCGTGCTTGAGGTACTGCCTCGGCGTTCGCGCGCGGCTTGCCCTTCGAGATCTCGGCAAGGCTGACGGGCCGGCCGAGGCGTTCGCCAGCGCAGCGGCGATGCACGCGGGCCCCGGGGCAGGGGAGTCATCCCCCTCCGGGTCCAGTCGATGACACTCGTATGGGTGTACGTGAACTCCTGCCCGGCGGCTCTGGATCTGTCCGGGCCAGGAGCCAGGTGCAGGCTCCCACGATGGTGTCGGCGATGTGTCGAGGGCGCGGGCCTCCGGGGTGAGTGCGTCCATGGGAGATCCAGAGGGTGCGTAATCCGGCGTCGTTTCCTCCCGCGACATCGGCTTCGAGCGAGTCGCCGACGACCCATGCTTCTTCCGTGGTGGCGCCGAGCCGGGCGAGAGCGGCATGGAAGAGAGCAGGATCGGGCTTGCGGACCCCGTGGTCGGAGGAGATCACGACCGTCGGCAGCAGGTCGGTGAGGCGTGCGGAGGCGAGCTTGGCGTGCTGGGCCTCGTGATCACCGTTGGTGACCACGGCGAGCTGCCAGCCGCGGGCGACCAGAGCGTGGACCGCGGTGTTCACCGCGGGGCGGTACGGGACGAGCTGGGGCGTGCGGCGGCGAAACGCGGCGTAGTGCTCCTCGACGGTGCCGGGCACGTCGTGACGGGCTTTGACGAGGGCGAAGAACTCGCGGCGGCGCCCGGAGTGCGTGGCATCCGCCTCGTGAAGCCAGTTCTCGGGGATGGCATGGGTGGCGGAGAACTCCTTGGCCCAGGCGGTGAAGGCGGCTGCGCGGTCGGTGAGGGTGTCGTCCAGGTCGAGCAGGGCGGTGGGCATGGTGAAGTCCGTCCAGGGCCGTGGCTCACCAGGTGCGGGGGCCGACGAGTTCGGTGATGGGCCGATGGGCAGCCCGGGGGATGCGCAGCAGGGCGCGGGCCCGGTGGACGGCCATGAGCTGGTCGGCCGCGGCCGGGCCCCAGTCGAACAGCTCCACCGCCTGCTCGGGGGTGGCCAGGACGCGGATGTGCGTGCGGCCGGTGGCCGGGTCGACGGGCGGCGCGCCGATGCGTTCGAGCGCCGCGGCGTAGCGCACGCGCGCGCAGGGCTCATCGGGATCAGACAGGTACCCGAGATACACGGCGCCGGTCAGTTCGGCCGCGGCCTCTTCCCGGGTTTCACGCACGAGCGTGGCCTCGGGATCACCGTCGCCCTCGGGTTCCGGGGTGCCGCCGGGCAGACAGGCCGCTCCTGTATCGGGTTCGAGGAGCACGAGGACACGGCCGTCGGGGGCGAAGGCCCACGCCCAGGACTGGCGAACCGTGAGGCCGTCGGGAACGGGGCGGGGATGGAAGGGGAAATGGTGACGTGCCCGGCCGGTGCGCAGGACGCCTACCCGGTCCAGGACGCTTGGCGAGAGCGGGACGCCGTCCTCCAGGAGGACGACGCCTGCGCCGTCGATCCGGGCGCGGAGCGCGGACAGGGCACGGCGGGCGTCGCCCGGAGACATGAGGGCGGGCAGATCGGCCGGTTCGACGAACTCGACCGCCTGGATCTCGTCGGCCGGCAGACGGATCGCGGCGATCTGGTCTTCGCTCCAGACGCCGCCGTCGAAGACGTGCAGAATCTCGCCGGGAAAGCACATCTCCTCGGGTGCCTGGACGGCATCAGCGGAGACCCAGTCGACTGCGAGACCCCGGCGGATGGTGGCGGTGGCGTCGAGTTCCTCCTTCAGCTCGCGCGAAGCGGCCTGGGCGGCGGTCTCGCCCTTGTCGACGGCGCCTCCCGGCAGGAGCCGGAAAGGCCGGTAGCCCACCTTCTGGACCAGGACCTTGCCCTGCTCGTTCGTGATCAGCACGGAGGTGCCGGCCCACAGGGCCGCCGAGGCACGCAGCGCCCCGTACTCTTCGTCGGTCATCTCCGCCGCAGGCGGCTGGTCTTCGGCGCGTGTCGTCATCGTTTCTCCGATCAGAGAGGGGCGTGTCGAGGAGCGGAAAGGCGGGTCAGGCCGTGAGCCGGTCCATGGTGGCCGGCGCGGCCCCGAAACCGATCCGGGTGAACTGCTCGAAGCAGATGGTCCGGTGGCGGTCGGCTTCGGGCAGACGGGCAAGGATGCCGGGCAGAGGTCGCTCGCGGGCGACCTCACCGCGGTGTGCGCTCACAGCCTTCCGCTTGGCGGCTGCCCACGGCGTGACGTCGACGCGCACGGTCACGTACGCGTCCTCGACCGCGAGGACGCTCTTGCCCACTCGTTCCATCAGCGGACCGAGCAGGCCCACACCCGACCTGGAGTGGGTGGCCGCGTACAGGTCGGACACCCGCCACGGAGGCCCCACTTTGGGATACAGGCAAGCGTGACCCGCGGCTTCGACGGCGAGCAGGGTGACCTGGTGCGTCCGGACACGGTCGGGATGGCCCGTCAACTGGCCGACGGCATCATGTGTCACTACGGCGATCGGCTTGAAGGCATGCAGGTGAGCGACGAGACGGCCCACGACTTCGTCGAGGGGCGCGTCGATGAGACGGGGGCGGCCGGGAGCCGCTTCGGGATTTCGGGCGTCACCGTAGCCGAGCAGCCGCGGGGCGCCGGCGCCCAGGACGGCAAGGGCGTCAGCGAGTTCGGGCGCGCGTCGGCTGTCCGGTGCCCAGATGGCGGTGACGACGGCGGTATCCGCGCCAGCGGCGTGGTCGCATCGCCCGGCCCCGTCGGCCGAGGCTGCACCCAGGAGGCTTCGGGATGCTGCTCGGACTCGGCAACAAGCCGGGCCAGGACGTCGGTGCGGGGGAAGCCGGCGTCGTTGTCGAGGAAGAACGGCCATTCGGCCGGGTCGCCTGCCTTGCGGAGCGCGTCGGCGCTGGCATTGCGGCCGCCGGGGATACCGATGTTCTCGGGCAGGGACACGGTGAGCGCAGTAGGTGGCACGACTTCGGGGCGGCACCCGTTGCCGACCACGACCACCCGGACATCGGCATCGCTCGGCGCGAGGAGCGTCGCCTGCGCGGCAGCCTCCTCGTCCGGTCGGTCGTTCGAGGTCAGAACGACGACGTAGACGTGTGGGTGGGGCACGGGTTCCTCCAGGTCGCTGAGGGCCGGTCTGGTCAGGGTGAGGGGACGGGGACGCCGGTGAGGTGCCTCGGCCCGGCGGGCGACGAGCGGGGCGAGGTGGGGATGGACGCCCCGGGCACAGGCCTGAAGGAGCTGCCCGAGGGCGACAAGCTCCCCGTCCCGGCCGGCGGGAGCGTCGAGGACGTCCGCGAACTCACGCCGTACGCGCGCGGCGACCGCCGGAACCGTCAGGGAGTAGGCGTGCAGGAGGCCCGGGTCGTAACCGACCGGCATGCGGCCCCATCCTTCCCAGTCAAAGATGATCAGGGTGGGGGCGGCGAGGTTGGCCCAGTGCAGGTCCGCGTGCCCGGTGGTGTGGCCGCTGATCTGCGGCGGGTCGATGCCCAGGAAGGTGCGGAAGTTGCGGTCGATCCACGCCTGCCGGACGGCCTCACGGTCGGTCGGCACTGCGGCGAGCGCGTGCGTTGCCGCGCGCAGGTCTCGCCACCAGGAGTCCGGCAGCCCGGGGTCGCGGTCGAGCACGGGGCTGCCGGCGACGACGGCCGGTGTGGTGATGAGCTCGGTGAGCTCGGCCCGGTAGGAGTAGGGACCGCCCGTCCAGTCCAGAAAGTTCCGCAGTCGGGGTCGTGGCACGGACCGGGGGACCGCCGTGTCTGCCAGGGCGGTGCCCTCCCACAGCCGTCCGCCGGCCTTCTCGGACGGCGCGGAGACGACCCGCAGCCAGCTTGTCCCGGCGCGGCGTCCAAGCGTGCGGCCCTGCCAGCCCCATACCTCCGGCCCGACCGGTGTGACCTGCAGGCCGCGAGCCGCGGTGGTCAGTGCACGGCGCATCCGTGCGGCGTCCTCCGTAGCCTCCGGCGCCGTGAACACCTTTGCGCTCATGGTCGGTTCCTCGATTCACGTCGTGCTGTCCAACGGGTCCGGGCAGGGAGGTGTCACGGCTGCCGGCCGGCACTTCGGGCGAACACCGGCCGTGCGGACTCTTGCGGGAATCTGTGTCAGAACAGGCAACGTGCGCGTCCTCGACCCTCGCGACAAGCCCGCTCTCTTCACGGAGCTCGCGGACCGCGGCCGCCTCGAAAGACTCCGAGCCGTTCGTCTTCCCGCCCGGGAGTTCCAGGTGACCGCGCCGAGACGAGCCCGGCAGCACGCGTCCGGTCTCGTCCGCGACCACCGCGCATGCCGCAGTCGGCGTCCAGCGCCCGGCCGCCGTCCGGGCCGGGGCACGCCGGGTCAGCAGCTCCCGCTCGTCGTCGCTGAGCAGCCGGAACCCCTTCCCGTCGGTATGGTGCTCTTCCCACTGGGACCGCACGACATACATCCGTCATCTCCTCGCGCGGCGAGGTAAGTTGTTCTGGCGCGGGGGCGGTGGGTGTCAGCCCTTCGGTCAGCCATCCCAGTCCCAGGTGTCGTAGTAGCCCGCCACTCCTGTGCGGCGGGCTTCCATGACGGCGGTCAGCCGGGCGAAGTCCCGCTCCGGCATCAGTCCCCGCCAGTCCTCAAGTGGCAGAACCCGGACCTCGTCGTGTTCTTCGGGCGCCAGGGTGATGTTCGTGAGCTGCTGTTCCGTGAGCCGGCCGCCGTCGAAGACCAGGCCTGAGGTCGCGAACGGCCATGCCGTGCCGGGGAGTCCGAAGATCGCCGCCAGCAGCTTCGGTGGGCCGGGCACCACGAGCCCGGTTTCCTCGGCGGTCTCGCGGGCGGCCGTGTCCCACGGCCGCTCGCCCGGCTCTGCCGTACCGCCCGGCCATTGCCAGGGATGCTCCGCGCTGTAGACGGCGTGCAGGTGCACCGGCCGGTCGTACGCGTCGGTGAAGAACACGCTGCCGAACACAGTGGCCTTCGGCAGCGTCGTCGCGTACTCCTCGGGAGGCAGCCACGTCGAGCTCATGACCTTCCCTCCCCGGGCGTGGGGGAGAGCCGGGTCATCCGCATCAGGGCCGGCTCGGTGGCGAACCCGAACTCCCCGTACAGCGGGGCCGCCTCCTTGCTCGCGTGCAGCTCGAAAAGGGTGACCCCGTCCCGCGCCAAGTGGTCCAGCAGCGCGGCCACCGCCGCCCTGGCGAACCCACGGCGACGGTACGCGGGGTCGGTGGCGACGATGTGGATGCGCGCGGCCAGGCCCTGGGGGTAGCGCGGGGCCGGCAGGACGGGGTGGATGAGGCCGAGGGCGCAGGCAGCGAGCCCACCGGTCGGTGCGTCGACGACGTAGGCGCGGGCGTCGCCCGCGGGGCCGAGCCGTCCGGCGAGGTGATCGCGTGTCCTGTCGAGCCACTCCTTGTCGAGGGGTTCGGACAGGACGAAGGCCGAACGCAGTCGGCTGATTTCGGCGGCATCGTCCGGCTTGGCCGGCCGCACGACAGGATCCGCGGCGGGTGAAACGGTGTTGGGCGTCATGATGGGTTGCCTCCAGCGGGCGGTGTCGGGGCAGGGCAGAGCGTGCCGGCGCGGCTGCGGGCGAGGATGCGGCGACCGCGCTCCACCAGCTCGGGATCGCCGTGGGCGGTGCCGTAGCCGATGCCGGACACGGCGTCCAGGACCGCCTCCGTCGCTAGATGTGCCTGTTCGAGCGCGGTAAAGAGCCGGCCGTACCCGTCGAAGAAGGCCCGGCGGAGGTCCTCTCGGCCGTCGAAGTGGTCAGGGAGGCGGACAAGGTCCCGCACCACGGGCTGCGGTGCGGAGCGCTCGAAGTCCACGACTCGAAGGCTTCCGCCGGCCGCAAGCAGGATGTTCCGAATCTGGAAGTCCCCATGGGTCACCACCAGCGGCAGCGGCTCCAGAACGACGGCCTGTTCCACGACCGCCCGCACGTGCTCCTCATCACCGGGAGCCAGATGAGGCCGGGCCGCCTCCAGGTGCCGGTCCACCTTCGCGTACCGGTCCGCGCGGGTCACCGGGGCGACGGCCGTAGGGGAGGGAGAAGGAGGGCCGGCGTGAATCCGGCCCGCGAGCACGCCGAGCGACCGGAAAACGGCCTCCTCCTCGGCGCCGGTCAGGACCGCGCCGTGCAGGGGACGTCCCTCGACGGCGGTCACCACGACCGCCAGGAGCGCGGGGTCGGCGGCAACCAGGCGGGGCCCAGCGCCGCCCAAACCCGGGACCCATGTACGCAGTGCGGTCGTCTCCCGAGCGTGGAATTTGACGTTCTGGTGCACCTTGACGAACCACACCCCACCGCCGGCGCCGGTGACCCGCCACACCTGGCTGGTGCCCGGGCCCAAGAGGCGTCGGACCAACGGGTGATCCGGCCGACCGACCCTTCAGCGAAGTCCCGCACCTCCTGGGCAGGCTGCGGCCCGTCGGACCCAGGCGCGGGTAAGAGGCGCAGTCGGTCGACGGCCGGGTCGTAGCCGATCGGGCCGCCGGGCTCCTGGAAGTGCAGCGCCATCCTCGCGCCGGCCCGGTACGCGTCCAGCCCGGCCCGGCAGTAGGCCACCATCGGCACCCGCAAGGAATCGAACCCGAACCACTCCATCCGGTCACAGACCACCGGCTCCATGACCTCCGGCACCCCGGACCAGGAACGGACCTCGCAGAACACGCCGATCCGCGCGTCTCCGGCAGGCGCGCGGTGATGCACGGTGACCGCGGCGCACACGTCGTCCGGATCCACGACAAGGCCCGTCTCCTCGCGGGTCTCGCGGACGAGCGCGGTGACGGCGTCCTCGAAAGGCCCGTCGAGATGCCCAGAGGGAAGATGCCAATGCCCCGCGGCGTAGACGGAGCCGGCACGGTGCGACAGCAGCACCTCCGGACCCGTCTCCCCCCCCCGTCGCGGACGGCGACCAGGTGGACATCGACCGGCACCGTGTACCGCTCGCCGCCGGTCAACGGGCACCTCCCGGACGGCGCGCAAGCAGCACGTCGAACACGGCATCCTCGATGAGGACGCCGTCCGTGGCGTGCTGCTCCAGCAGCGCCGGCGCCTCGGACTCGAACCGGGTGTGCCGGTCCTTGAAGAGATCGGCGCGGGCGAAGCTGGTGCTGCGCAGATAGGCGACCACGCCGGTCGGCGTCCAGGTGCGGCGGACCGGGGAACGGCGCTTGGTGATGTCGCTGAAGGCCGACTCGGCGAGGTCGTCCTCGTAGGAACGCTTCGGTCCGCTGTACATGCCCGTGGTGCCGGCTCGGCGGTCGGCACCGAGGTAGGACTGGATCAGGCGCTTCAGGTCCGCTGCCCAGGTCACCGTGCCACCGTCAGCCAAGTCCAGGACGCCACTGAGCAGTTTCAACAGCTCGTCCTCACTGTTCGCCACTCGGCGCGAGAGCAGCTTGACGCCGTCCATGTCGATCACGGTGCAGTGGTGTTCCTCCTTGCCCGCGTCCGTTCCCGCCCACGGTTCGGGCACGAGAGCCTCCTTCGTCGTTCTCCTGTTCCGTCCCAGCAGACGACCTCGCTGTCACGTCCATACGAGCGATTCGATGCGCGCATCCCAATCAGCAGCCGAGTCGTCGCGGAGCAATGCTCGGAACCTGTGGATCGATGCCGGGAGGAACGCGGAGGGCGTACCTTCCCGATGATCCCTTGAAGGTCTCCGAGTAGGCCCGCGTTCGCAGCGCGGGTCGGGAAGGCACGCCCGTGCTGAGCGTAGTGAACGCCGACGGCAGTATCGCGTCCGGCTCCCTGATCGACGAGATCGTCCGCGAGGGCGCCCGCCGGATGCTGGCCGCCGCGCTGGAGGCGGAAGTCAACCGGTACATAGCCGAGTTAGCTGCCGAGACCGACGAGCGCGGACGGCGCCTGGTCGTACGCAACGGCCACCACCGGCCCCGGACAGTCGTCACCGCGGCCGGGCCGGTCGAGGTCACCGCGCCGCGCGTCAACGACCGCCGCGTCGACGAGGCTACCGGCGAGCGCAAGCGGTTCTCCTCCAAGATCCTTGCGCCGTGGTGCCGCAAGTCACCGAAGCTCTCTGAGGTGCTGCCGCTGCTCTACCTGCACGGACTGTCGTCCGGAGACTTCGTGCCCGCGCTGGAGCAGTTCCTCGGCGGCACGGCCGGACTGTCGGCCGCGACGGTGACCCGGCTGACGAAGCAATGGAGCGACGACCGTGCCGCCTTCCAGGACCGGGACCTGTCCGACCGCGACTTCGTCTACGTATGGGCCGACGGGGTCCACCCGAAGGTGCGGCTCGGCCAGGCGCACTCGTGCGTGCTGGTCCTCCTCGGCGTCCGCCTGGACGGCACCAAGGAGCTGATCGCGCTGGCCGAGGGACTGCGGGAGTCCACCGAGTCGTGGGCCGACCTGCTGCGCGACTGCCGCCGCCGCGGCATGCGCGACCCCGAACTCGTCATCGGCGACGGCGCGATGGGCCTGTGGAAAGCCTTGATCGAGGTGTTCCCGACCGCTCGGCACCAGCGCTGCTGGGTCCATAAAGCCCGTAATGTGACGAACTGTCTTCCGAAAGCTCCGGACCAAGGTCACCCGAGGCGCCGGCAGCCCGGCCGCGGCCCTGGCCATGGTGTTCAAGCTCGTCGAATCCGCCCAGGCCCGCTGGCGGGCGATCGCCGGAGCCCACCTGGTCCCACTCGTCCGGGCCGGGACCCGGTTCGAGAACGGCCTGCTGGTCGAACGCACCGAAAGCCATGCGGCCTGAGGAGAATGCCCAGATGACCGTCTCCGACACCTACGGCACGAACTTCTACATGACCAAGGAGTTGGCCAGCCTGCTCGCCGACCGACTCGACGTGACCTTCACCGAACACGAGAGCGACTACCTCGGCGTCTACTTCCTGGCCACCCTCGCCGACACGACCCGCCTCCAGATCCAGCCGAACGCCATTCCCGGAGACGACGGGGAAGACGATCTCTACGACGACGAGCACCCCGACGTGTCGGTACTCCTGCTCATCACCTCGCCGGCCGCCGCCGAGCCTCTCAACGACAAACTCTCGACGGTCGGAGGACTCACCAGGCTCCGATCAACTTGAAGCTGAGCAACTGCCGATCCACAAGTCTTGACTATTGCTCCGTTAGCGGTGAGTGGCGAGCCGCTGACCTGCGAGGGCGCCAGGCCCGAGGCCGCTTCGGTGTCGGTACGTCGGGAGGGAAGAGGTAGGGGTGGGCCGTGTGACGTCGTCCTCCAGCCGGATAGCTCCTGAGCCCGTACGCCGACACCAGGACACTAGTGCCGCATCAGGCAACGTTCGCCCTCGCCAGGGTGTTGAGCGACGTTCTGTATCAACAGCAACGAGAGGCTTGGCGACACTCACGGTGGAGACGTTCAGGCGAGGTCTCTGATGCCTCGGACGACTTCGTGCGCGACGACATGGTGAACATGTAGAGCGGCTCGCGACAGCGACTACGCGTCGGGGCGTGCCCAGCGCTTGATGATGTGCGGCTGGGAGTACGGGGCCGGCCAGGCTTGCAGTCGGATCTCCTCGGTGTCCTCCGGCTCGTCCTCGCCATCGGGGTCAGGGAAAGCGGCGGCAGCGAGGTTCCGTCGAGAAGCGCGGATGCGGGTCCAGCCGGTGGGCATGTCGAAGCGTGCCGCATCGGGGAGGTAGTCGGTGCAGCCCAGCACGACCAGCCGTCCCGAGACCAGATTGAGGCTTGCTTCGACAACATGGTCGAAGTCGTCGCGGTCGTCGTCCGGCTGCTGCGCGAGGAGGTGGACGCTGACTGCCACGGTCATGTTGACGTCAGTGCCGATGGCCAGGGCATCTTCAGTGACGCCGAGCCCGTCCCGGACGGCTTGTTCGGTCCACACCTCGCTCAGGTCACCCTCGGACTCGTCGCCCAGGAGGTGGATCTGGAAGTAGTCCGCGAAGAGCTCAAGGTCTGTCACCACGAGGCCATCATCGTTGCTGCTCAGGGAGGGCAGAGCGGCGGGGTGGGGGAGTGTCAGTAGGCAGTGCGATGCTGACGCCGACAACTCCGCTCACGGTGATCAATGGGGGACCGATGCTTGGTGAACGATCAGGGTCTGACTTGTCCTCGGTCGGCTTCGACTCTGCTTGGTGTGCCACCGACCTGGGTGAATACCGCCCCTGCCGCTACACCTATGAGTACTACCCCTACGAAAGCCTGCCGCCTCTCGACTCCACCGAGTTCACGGGCGCCTTTCAACGGCTCGGTGGTACCGGCGAACCTGTTCCCGAACAGGTCACAGTGCTCAATCGCTTGGCAGAGAGCCTGGCGGCCAAGGGCTTGACGCTGCCTCGGGACTTCGTCACCTTCCAGGCCGACTCGAAGCTGCACTGCTCGCTGGATGAGGTCTCGGTGACGTGCTGCTGGACCGATATCTCAGAGCCCCTGCCCAGTCCGGTCGAGCCTGATGCCTTCCTTGTGCGATTCCTGCGGGATCAACAGGACTGCGTCATCTGGTACCTCTACCTCCGTCCGTCGGGTGAGGCCTTCGTGGTGCACTCCTATCTCGACTACGAATACGAGTACGAGGCGCGGCGCGACGGGGAAGAGACGGAGACCAATCTCGACGATCCGGAGGAGCAAAGGGCCGCAATCCTCTGGTGTGCATCTTCGTTCGAGGAGTTCGCCCATCGGTTCTGGATCGAGAACCGTCTCTGGCATGCCCTCAACGGCAATGACTTGTCCGGACTCGAGCCTCAGGTACGTGACTACTTGCGCCACTATGCGCCGCCTGGGATACCCGCATGATCGTGCACTGAACGAGATCATGTGCGGATGGCAGAGTGGGTACGTGTTCGCGAGATCGATGGCGACGAGGGGCAGCGCCTGTTGCGGATCATCCGCAGAGGCACCGGTTCGGTGGTGACCTGGCGGCGGGCCCAGATGGTGCTGCTGTCCGCGCAGGGCATGCCGGTGGTGAAGATCGCCGAGGTGACGTTCACCAGCGCGGACCGGGTCCGGGACGTGATCCACAACTTCAACGCCGACAGCTTCGAGTCGCTCTACCCGAAGTACAAGGGCGGCCGACCCAGGACGTTCACCCTGCCCGAGCGCCGGGAGATCAAGAAGACCGCGAAGTCCAGGCCGGCCGAGCACGGCCTGCCTTTTTCGACCTGGAGTCTGACCAAGCTGGCGGAGTTCCTGGTCGCCGAGGGGGTGGTCGACGACATCAGCCCCGAGGGCCTGCGCATCCTGCTCCGAGAGGAGGGCGTCTCCTTTCAACGCGTGAAGACCTGGAAGACCTCCCGCGCCCCCGACTACGCGACGAAGAAGGCCCGGGTCGAACACCTCTACGCGATCGCCGACGGCGAGGTCATACCCGAGGAAGGCGAGCCCGCAGTCATCTTCTGCCTGGACGAATTCGGGCCACTCAATCTCCAACCCCACCCCGGATGTCAGTGGGCGGAACGCGGTGGCTGGCACAAGGATCCCGACCGGGAGCCCAGGCCCCGCCGCCGGGCGACCTACACCCGCCCGCACGGTGTACGGCACCTGTTCGCCGCCTACGACCTGGCCAAGGACCAGCTCTACGGACACATCAAGAAGACGAAGAACCGATCGAAGTTCCTGGAGTTCTGCCGCTACCTGCGCTCGCTGCACCCGCTGGACGTGCGCATCGCGATCGTCTGCGACAACTACTCACCCCACCTGACCACCAAGCGGTGCCAGCGGGTCGGGACCTGGGCGTCGGCGAACAACGTCGAGATCGCCTACACCCCGACCAACAGCTCCTGGCTCAACCGGATCGAGGCCCAGTTCACCGCCCTGCGCTACTTCGCCCTCGACGGCACCGACCACCACAGCCACCAAGCCCAGGGCAGCATGATCCGCCGCTACATCATCTGGCGGAACAAGCACGCCGCCGATGAGCGCCTCCGTAGGGTCGTGGCCAGAGTCATCGTTGCCTGAACGGTCTTTACCCGAATGAGCCGTCGGCGCGGTCGGCGAAGCTCTCGCAGCCGTCGTGCTCGAACCGCACTCGCCCATCGAATGACGAGCCAGGGCTGCTGCACGCCCCGTAGTCCCGGCCGAGCTGCCCGCTCAACGGGATCCAGAAGCGGCATCCTCCGCACTGGGCGTCATACCACTCGTCCCGGTAGCCGGACTGAGCCGTCGAGCGGTTCAACGACGCTCGCCAACGCGCATGACACCGATCATTGTGATCTTGATCGTCACCTGTCCAAGGCTCATCCCCGGCCACTCTCGATGTCTCCCCCCGTTCGATCCGAGACTGTCAGTCCCGGCGCTTGCCAGTGATCCTCTCACCGAGAAACAGGGCGGAGGTTCTCTGATGCGGCACTAGGCGCCGGAGTGGAGATAGCCCGCCCAGAGGGACGGGGTGGCCGGGAAGCGGTCGCGCGTGTCTTTGACGGTTCGGTGCAGGGCCGTTGCGGCCCGTGCGGGATCGGGCGCGCCGGTCAGGCCGTCGGCCAGGTGGGTGTAGAAGGACTCGGCGATATCGGCGGCCAGGCGGTCGTCGATGGTCCACATCGTGCCGATGACGTGGGAGAAGCCTGCGAGTTGGCAGGCGCTGGTGAGGTGGATGGCCTCACCGAGCAGCCGGGGGCTGCCGGGGTGCGCGGTGCGGCAGGCGGAGAGATAGGCCAGCTGGGCGTGGGTGAGGTCGGCCCGGGACAGCGCGGAGACCGTCAGCGGCGTCTCGGCGTGGTCCTGGAGGAGTAGCTTGCTCTGCGAGGGATCGGTCGACTCGGTGATGCCGTGGCAGGCGAAGTGGGCGATGGTGCAGTGCTCGAGTTGGGCAAGGACGGTCGCCTTCGTCGCGGGCCGTTCCCCTGACGCGCTGAGGACGACCGGGTCCTTGAGCAGGGCCCGGAGTCGGTCGGTCTCCTGGGCCGCGTGCGGCAGGGGTGCGTGGCCGGGTGTGGTCGACATGGAGACGATCAGGGGCCGCGGCCGGTCGGTGGCGGCGGGGCGGTGGGCGCGTGCGTGGCGCAGGGCGCGGATGGTCGGGGTGTAGGAGGAGACGACACGGTCGAGCACGGTGCGCCGGCCCTGCACGCGGCCGGGGTCCCGGTGGAACCCGGCCGCGTGCAGGGGCAGCAGGCCGAGCATCCCGCCCGGAGCCCACCATACGTGGGGCAACGCGTCCTGTCCGTCGGGGAGTTGACCCAGGGCATCGAGTGCGGTCAGGATCGGTTCGGCAGCCGCCTCCCATAGCCATTCCAGTACCTCGTGCAGCATGCGCTGGGCGGCGATTCGGTCGGCGTCGGGGGCGGTCGCCGCGACCAGCGCGAGGTGGAACTGGCCGATCTGGCGAGCGACTTCCTCGAACGCCAGCCCCGGAAGGGGGCAGGCGGTGACGCCGTCCGGGGTGAGGATCAGGGCGTCGCTGCGGTGGCGGCTCACGTTGAGGGTGACGACGGGGCCGCGGCCGGCCTGCGCGGCCAGTTCGTCGAAAGTAGGAGGCAGCCCGAAGCGGGTGAAGCCGTCGTGGGCGCGGATGCGCCCCAGGAGCGCCTCCATCTCTTTGGCTAGCCTCAAGTGTGCGGAGTGCGAGGGTGCCCCCGGCACGGCGGCTGACGCTCCGACCGTGTCGGCGTCCTCATCGAGCCGGCCGCGTAGGTCGACGAACTCTCGTGCCAGATCCGGGTGTTGGTCCCGCAGCTCGGTCACGTCGCCCCGGATGTCGAGGGACTGGGCGAGCAGGATCGCGCGTCCGGCCTCCGCGAGGCGGAGCGCTCTCGAGGCCCGCTCCGGTGCGGACACCCCGGTGTCGGACAGGGCAAGCGCGATCGCGTCCGCGGTTAGCTGGTCGCCGTGGGCGCCCAGTGCGCGCTGCTGGTCCCCTCGGCGCAGTCGGCGCGGAGCAACCTCGGGCAGCAGCAGGATGGCCTGCTCGAGGAACCGGGCCGCGCGCCCGGGCTCGGACGGCGCGGCCAGCTCGGCGGCCAGCCGGGCGGTGCCCACCCGCAACAGCGGCGGGGCCGTCCTCATCGCGACGGTGCGTTCCCACACCCCCAACGCCTCGTCACGGTCCTCGCTCGTGCCGTCGCGCTCGTACCGCTGTTGCAGCACGCTCCCCAGCACACTCATGACCATCGCCTGGTCCGGGTGGTCGAGTTGGGCCGCGCCCCGGGCCGCCGCACGGCAGACCGCCACCGCTTCATCGAGGTCGCCGAAGTCACCCAGAGCGTCGAAGCGGTCCCGCAGCGCCTCGACGAGCCCGATCTGGTACATGGTCCGCTCGGGATCACCGACAGGCGTGGCCCGCACCGCACGGTAGCCGTACTCGATCGCCTCATTCACGTCCTCGGCGTTCTTGGTGTGCGCGAAGAGCAGCCGCAGCACCCCGCAGGCGTTGGAGAGGTACCGGGCATACTCGAAATGGGTGCGCGGCGCGATCCGGACGACGAAGCGATTCATCCGTGCCGCCTCCACGATGTCGTCGGCCTCTAGGTAAGTCGCGTACCGCGCGAGAAGCGCGTTGGCGTGGTTGGTTAGGAGCATGGTGTGGTCGGGATGCCGCTCGGGCGCCTGCGCGATAGCCTCACCGGCAGCCTGCAGTGCCGCACCCAAGTCGAGGCGGTCTCCCGTGCGGGCGTAGCGGGTCAGCAGCACCTTGGACAGGCCCGTCAGGTAGAGGCAGCGGTCGGGGTCGTCATCCGTCGCGGTGCGGACAGCCTCGCGACCGGCCTCGACGGCGCCGTCCAGGTCCTCGGCGTCCTCTCCCTGTTCGAAGCGCAGGTGCAGGGCAGTACTGAGGTGGAACCAGTAGGTGGCCCGACCCGGCCGGCCGGCGGGCAGGGTTTCGGCGATCTCGCGGGCGACCTCCACAGCACAGTTCAGGTCGACGGGATCGCCCGCGATCTCCCACCTGCGCCGCCAGGCCAGGCCCAGGCTGCTCAGGCCCGAGTAATACGCCACGTGGTCCTCCGGCAGATGGAGGGTGATCCGGCTCCACACCGCCACAGTCAGGGCCGCATCCCGCACGCCCACGGGCGTCCGCAGGGTGCGTAAGAGCATATTGGTGGCTTCGGGGATCGCCGACTCGGCCAGGGGGAGCAGCAGTGGTTCCGGAAGCAATTGCTCGCCGCCGAGGAACGGGATCGCGAGAAGCTGGAGCGCGACCCCACGCTCCGCCTCGGCACGCGGCTCGGGAAGCTCCTGGGAGCGCCAGAAGTAGAACCAGCCCAGGGCGACTAGGACTTCGGCGTCCACCGCCGTCTCGTTCACCCCGTACTGCATGAGCTTCATGGCATCGCCGATCGCGGCCTGTTCCATGACGGGCGATCGGTCACCGGTGGCCACCACCTCGTTGAGCCTGGCGCGGATCGACTCCAGTAATGCGTCACGCATACTCATCCGTGCTCCCTGCGGTGGCCGAACGGTCACGAGGCACCGGAACTGAAGGTTGCCCGGTGTGGTCCTTCTTCTACATCATGACGGCACAGGTCCGCTTCCAGTTCCGCCGGAGCGGGTTTCGGCGATCGGGGGATACGATGGACGACCGGCACGACGCGCGGACCGGGGGCACGGGCGACGACATCGCCTACGTGTGCACCCAGCTGGACCGCATGCGCGAGGATCTCCAGGCTTATGGGCCGCAGGGCGCCGAGCCGTTGGAGCGGGTGGTGGCGGCCGTGCGCGCCGGGCAGGATCCCACCGCGCCGCTAGACGCGCTGCACGAGGCGCTGCTGTTCGCCGGGGACGCGACGGGGGTGCGCGGTCAGGGACGTGGCCTGTTCCCGATCGGGGTCGGGGCCCAACGTCCCGACGGCTGGCTGCTGTTATGCCCCACCGGGCAGTGCGCACGCTATGCCTGGCCGGACGCTCAGGAGCCGTCCGGGTGCCGCATCACCGGTCAGCCGTTGCGCCGCGAACGGCTGTAGCGGTGGGCGGATTCCTTACTGCTCTGGGGCAGAAGCTCGCCGAGCGTTGGCTGACGCTTCTGGTGCTGCCCGGAGCCCTCTTCCTGGCCGTCGCGACCGCCGCACACACTCTTGGTCAGGCCCACGCCCTTGACCGCCGACTGCTCGTCTCCCGCGTCACGGAGTGGGCCGAGGAGCCCGCGGCGAGCACGGTCGGCGGGCAGGTCGTCCTGCTCGGCGCGGTCCTCGCAGCCGCGGCGGCCGCCGGGCTTGCTGCGCAGGGCGCGGGCGCGCTGGTGCAACGCACCGTACTGGCCGCCGACTGGCACTCCTGGCCGCGTCCGCTGCGCCGGGGAGCTCGCGCCCTGGTTGCCCGCCGCCGTGCCCGCTGGACCTCTACCGCCACCCGCTACCATCGGCAACTGGACCGCGACGCCATGGAGTTGGCGCACAGTGGCCGACGCGCCGACCCTGCCGTCCGGCATGCCCTGCACCGGGCGTTGCTCCGCGTCGCCGCCGAGGAGCCAGACCGGCCCACCTGGAGCGGCGACCGCCTGCACGCCGTGGTCGTCCGCCTGGAGCGCGACCATCACGTGGATCTGCCCTTCGTGTGGCCGCACTTGTGGCTGACCCTGCCCGAAACCGCTCGCGCCGAGGTCACCGTCGCTGAACAGGCGCTGACCCGCGCGGGCGCACTGGCCGGGTGGGCGCTGTTGTACGCCCCGCTGACCATGTGGTGGTGGCCCGCCGCTCCGTTGGCCGTGGCGCTCACGCTGGTCGCCAGGCACCGCATCCGCACCGCCACGGACGCCTACGCCCAGCTCCTGGAGGCCGCAGTCCATCTGCACCTCGGCGACCTGGCCGACCAGCTCCGGATTGACCCCCCAGGCCCGCCGGACACGGCCCTGGGCGACGCCCTCACAGCCCGCCTCCGGCCCCGGACGTCTCCGCCGCGCTGATCTCCCCCGATGGTCGTCGGCGCGCAGCCAGGACCGGCCGACGGCTTCCCAGTCACCGCGCCGTCCTCATCGCACACCTCCGACGACGCTATGCCGATCAGCCGACTATCTCACCGAGATAATTTCCGGCTACGAGAATCTTGCCAGATCCAGCTGGTCATGGCCGCCGTCACCCGAGGCCCCTTCGGCGTTCTTTAACCCGAGCGGCGTTGGAACACCACGAGGGCCCCTGTGTCAGTACGGAGCCTGATCCGCGATGCCCAACGTCATGTCTCACACCAGCGAACCACCGTCAACAGACTCGACCCGGATGGCACTGTCCCCATGTCGACCAGCGCGCTACTGGCTCTCTCCGTACTGCCACTGCCTACCAGTCCCCTTGTACTCAGCAACCGGGATCACCTCGCAGCCAGGAAGCATCCGCGACACGTACAGCACGCCGTCCAGATGATCGAGTTCATGCGCGACTAGTCGGGCGAGCCCATCAGTGAACATCGCCGTCCGGGCCTTGCCGTCGAAGTCCTGATGCTCAACCCGCAACGCACGCGGACGGGGAACCTTCCCGCGGACGTCGAAGAAGGACGGGCAGCCTTCGTAGTGCTCATCAACCTCCGGTGACGCCTCCACTACGGTCGGGTTCAGGAGAACGATCACGCCCCCTTCAGGCGGCCGGACGATCGCCGCACGCCGAGCGAGGCCGACCTGAGGGGCGGCCACCCCCATGCCCTTAGTACTCCAGCAGCGGTTCGCTAAGGGCTGTCCCGTAAATGATCTGCGGCGTGCCAATCGACCAGCGGCGCTGTGTCTTACCCGACGAGGGTGAGGTTGTGGAGGCGGGCGATGCCGCGCATAGCGTGGTGAACACCCTCGCCCTTGAGGCGGCAGTCGCGGAGGATCTTCCACGCCTTCATACGGGCGAAGGCATGCTCGACGCGAGCCCGGACCTTGCGGTGGGAAGCGTTGTGCTCCTCTTTCCAGGCCGGTAGTTCGGCCTGACCGCGTTCCCGGCGGTGCGGGATGATCAGGCCGGTGCCGCGGTAACCGCCGTCAGCGATCACAGTTGCCCTGTCAACGATGGCCTTCGCACCGGACAGCTCCCATGCCTTGCAGTCGTTGCGGTTGCCTGGCAGGGGCCGGCCGACGGCGACGACGAACCGGGTGTCGGCGTCGATGACGACCTGGTGGTTGGTGGAGTACCGGTAGTTCTTCGAACGCTCGGCGACGACGTGGTCGCGGGTGGGGACCAGAGTGCCGTCCACGATGAGCACGGCGTCCTTCGCGAACCGCTTGCGGGGCCGGAGCGCGAGCAGGGGTCCGAGGTGGTTGATGACTCGGCCAGCTGTGGACTTCGAGACGCCGAACAGCGGAGCGAGCTGCCGCAACGTTAGATTGGTACGCCAATAGGCCGTGACCAGCAGCACCCGATCCTCCAGCGGCAGACTCCACGGCCGACCTCGGTGGATCACATCTCCTCCATCGCGCCGCAACGCCGTCAGCAGTTTGCTGAAGCAGCGCGGGCTCAGCCCTGCGAATGGGGTTATCCAAGACGGCTCCGATGCCGTGATCACACTCGCCACATCATGATCATCGATCAGGGCCGGTCCATGCTCGAAGCCCGGGTCATCGAACGAGGCCGGACTACGTCTCGGAGCCGGGATCGCTTACTGCCACCCCGCCGCCGGGCTTGGCGGTGAGAACTCCATGGTCGCGGACCGTCACTCTCCATGCTGACCGCTCGTCATTGACCGGCACCAGCAAGCGCCAACCGCCCGCGAACAGGACTCGGAGAGCTCCCTGATCGGAAACGCTGACCTCGGCAACAGCCTGACGCAACAGCTCCGTAGCCTTGCCGAGGTTCGTCTGCGGCCACGCCGAAAGCCCGTACGCCCGCTCGTCAGCCACAAGTTCCGCCCCCGAGCACAGCATGATCTCGTTCGACTCGATGCGGAGCCGAAGCCGGTCGTCGATGACGAGCTCTGACACGCCCAGCCCGCGGAGCGCAGGCACGCGCCAACCATCATCCACCCGCACTATGCCCAGAGTCATGACGGCACCCTACCGATCCCCGGAGCCGAGATCTTTGCGGGACAACCCTTAGCTGGCCTGGTCAGAGGCATCGTCGGGAGTGTAGTTGGCTGATGGCTCATCAGGGGTGGGTTGCGTCCAAGGAAGTGGTGTACGGGTTCGACCTGCTCCGGGGGTTTGCTCCGGCGTCAGGATGGTGCCCGCATAGACGAACGGCCACCGGCTGATCTTCGAAGTGTCGAAGCCTCGAAGGAGATCAGCACGATGACCGCACCAGGCAGTCTGCCCCTGCACGCCCTCACCGAGAACAACCTCGCCGCGGCGAGTCCCGATCTGCTGCGCGCGATGATCAAGACGTTCGCCGACGCGCTCATGTCCGCGGAGGCCGACGCGCTCTGCAACGCCGAATACGGGCAGGTCAGCGACGAACGCGTCAACCACCGCAACGGCTACCGCCCGCGCGAGTGGGACACCCGCGCCGGCACCGTCGAGCTCGCCGTCCCCAAGCTGAGGCAGGGCAGCTACTTCCCGCACTGGCTCCTCGAACGCCGCCGCCGGGCCGAACAGGCCCTCATCTCGGTGGTCGCCACCGCTTACCTGCTGGGCGTCTCCACCCGCCGGGTGGAGAAACCCGCCGAGTCCCTCGGCGTCACCCAGCTGTCGAAGTCGCAGGTCAGCGCGATGGCACGGCATCTGGACGAGCAGGTCGCAGCCTTCCGCAACCGGCCCCTGGACGCCGGCCCCTACGCGTTCGTCTGGGTCGACGCGCTGACCCAGAAGGTCCGCGAGGGCGGCCGGATCGTCAACGTCCACGCACTGATCGCGGTCGGCGCCAACGCCGACGGCCACCGCGAGATCCTCGGCCTGGACGTCGCCTCCAGCGAGGAGTCGCCGGCCGGCTCGCCTTCCTGTGCTCCCTGATCGCCCGCGGCCTCACGGGCGTCCAGCTCGTCGTCTCCGACGCCCACGCCGGCCTCGTCGACGCGATCGGCGCCACCCTGCCCGGCGCGTCCTGGCAGCGCTGCCGCACCCACTACGCGCGGAATCTGCTGAGCCAGGTCCCGAAATCGGCCCAGCCCTGGGTGGCCACGCTGCTGCGGACGGTCTTCGAACAGCCCGACACCGACACGGTGAAAGCACAGATGCGGCAGGTCCCGGACGCGCTGGAGGCCAAGTTCCCCAAGGCGGCAGCGCACTTGGACGCCGCCCAGCATGACCTGCTGGCCTTCGCGGCCTTCCCGCGCGAGATCTGGAAGCAGATCTGGTCGAACAACCCACAGGAACGGCTGAACAAGGAGATCCGCCGCCGCGCCGACGTCGTCGGCATCTTCCCCGACCGCACCGCTGTGATCCGGCTCGTCGGCGCGGTCCTGGCCGAGCAGAACGGCGAGTGGACCGAGGCTCGCCGCTACATGGGCCGCGAACTCCTCGCCAAGGCCCGCCTCCACCCGATCGAGTCAGAAACCGACGAACCCGCCATCCCGGCCGAACTCACCGCATAGCCTCTGACGAGATCACCGAGTGGCCGTCGATACACCACTCCAGCGGACGTGACCCCACCCTGCCCCCGTGACGCGCAGCCCTTCCTCGCTCATCCCCTTTCCCTTCGCCGGAACTCCTCCGACGCTGCCCCTGTCGACCGCGTCGGCCGCAAGCGGTGCTGGGCGATCGGAGTGACTCGGCCTGCGCCGGGCTGCGGGAATGCTCGGTTCGGGCGTACGTCGGCGCGCGGATCCCGGACGCTCTGTGCACGCTTGGCTGGGGCCGAGCAGCCGGGAAGCGGCGTTCACCGGGCCCCCGGACCAATCGCCGCACTGACGGGAGCACAGCATGATCGGGAAGCCCGAACCCTTCGACGACGCCGAAGGCGCTCCTCCGCTGCCGGACTGCGCCGAGGACGCCGCCGCCGCGCTGAAGCAGATGTTCGTGGACATGACCCAGGGCGTCCGGATGGCCCGGGGCCAGGACCCGGTCAAGCGGCCGGTCTTCCTCAAGCCGCACGGCGTCGCCCGCGGCGTGCTCACCGTCGCCGACGACCTGCCGGCCGAGCTACGCGTCGGCTTCCTGCGCAGCGCCCAGGAGCAGCCCGGCGGCCTGACCGCCTGGGTGCGCTTCTCCAGCGACACCGTGCCCGGCAGCCCCGACCTGATGACCACCCTCGGCATCGGCATCAAGCTGTTCGGGGTGCCCGGGCCGAAGCTGTTGGAGGGCGACACCGAAGCCGGTACCCAGGACCTGCTGATGCAGAACCACGACGTCTTCTTCGTGGACACCGCCCAGGACATGTGCGAGTTCACCAAGGCCGGTGTCGTCGAAGGGAGTTACGACCGGTACCTGGCCGACCACCCGGTGACCAAGGAGATCCTCGACGCGATGGCCGTGTTCGAGGAGAGCGTCCTGACCACCACCTACTGGGGCGTGCTGCCGTACGCATTCGGGCCCGAGCGCTTCGTCAAGTACAAGCTGGTGCCAGCCGGTTGCGCATCGGGCGACCCGGCGGCGACGCCGCCCGACGAGGACCCGACCTACCTGGGCACCGACCTCGCCCGCCGGCTCGCCGCCGGACCGGCCGCCTTCGACCTGCTGCTCCAGTTCCGCACCGACCCGGAGGCCATGCCCCTGGACAAGGCCACCGTGCGCTGGGAGGAGACCGCGAGCACCCCCGTCAAGGTCGCCCGGCTGACCCTCCAGCAGCAGGACGTCACCTCCCGCGGCCAGGCGGCCTACGGCGAGAACCTCGCCTACAACCCGTGGCACAGCCTCGCCGAGCACCGACCCGTCGGCAGCATCGCCGAGGTGCGCAGGACCGTCTACCAGGCCTCGGCCGAGCAGCGCCGCGACGTCAACGGCGTCCCGGCCGCCGAACCCGGCCCGGCCCGCCCGCAGATCACCCCGCCGTCCGGCCGCGACACCCGGATCGTCCGAGCCGCCGTCCACCCCGCGATCGGCGTGGCCCGGGTCGGCGACAGCATGATGGACGACTTCATCCTCGCCCCCGAGGTCGACCACCCGGACCTGCCGCCCACCGGGAGCTACAAGGACGTCACCGGCGCCCTCAAACGCCAAGCCGTCCGCTTCCGGGTCTACGGCTACAACGCCGCCGGTGAGCCGGTCGCCGAACTGACCGCCGACAACGCCGACCTGCGCTGGACGGTGCACGTCGCCAACTCCAAGGCCGCCTGGTACCAGTTCCAGATCGCCCTGGACATCCCCGAGGCGGGCCAGGCCGACACCAGCAACCTGCGCAACGCCAAGATCCCGGCCGACCAGCGAGGCCTGCTGACCATCAACCCCGGACCCCGCTCGGTGCGGGGGCGCAACCGCTCCGGCAAGCCCGAGTACCGCTTCGACACCGGCACCTTCATGGACAGACGGGTCTACCTCGGCGAGGTGCGCACCGACGACAGTGGCCGGCTGATCTTCCTCGGCGGCCACGGCGCCTCGGCCTCGGCCGCCGATGCCCCCGCCGACACCTTCGCCAACAACGACGGCTGGTACGACGACGTATCCGACGGCCCGGTCACCGCCGAGGTCAGCATCGACGGGCGGAAGATCCCCGTCGACCCGGGCTGGGTGGTCACCGCGCCGCCCAACTACGCGCCCGAACTCACCTCGGTGCGCACCATGTACGACCTGGTGCGCGGGTCCTTCTTCGAGGCGGGCCTGCTTCCCGAACCGCAGCAGGTGTCGTTCACCCGCGACGTGCTGCCCGTGCTGCGCCGGCTGTCCGGCCTGCAGTGGGTCAACAAGGGCCTGGCCGTCCAGTTCGGCCACGGCGGGCGTGACGACCTCCTCGGCCCGGCCCGGCTCGCCGCCCTCGCCGACCCCTCGCCCGTCCAGAGGGAGCTGCGCCGCCAGGTCTGGCTCTCCGTGCGCGACTACGACCGCGACGGCGTGTCCCCCGTGCCGTGGCCGGCGGTCTACGGCGACGCGATGAACCTGCCGCCTCAGTCGGTGCGCCAGCACATGACGCTCTCACCGCTGCAGTACCGCCTCCTGCAGCGCTGGGCCCGCGGGGACTTCGCCAACGACTACGACCCGGCGCAGAAGCCGCCCGCCACGATCGACGACGTCCCGTTCGCCCAGCGGCCCGAGACCCTCGACCGGGCGGCCCTGTCGTTCTGCCTCGCCGACGCCTTCCACCCCGGCTGCGAGCTGACCTGGCCGATGCGTCACACCACGCTGTACAGCAGCCCCTTCCGGGTGCGCCACCGCGACCCGGCCGCGCCCCCGCCGCCCTTCTACGGCCAGGCGCTCACCCCGGACGTCGCGCTCTCCCTCGACGGCCCGCTGCACGCCCAGGGCCCGGGCGACCTGACCCGCTGGATGGCCGTGCCGTGGCAGACCGACACCGCGAGCTGCCGCTCGGGCTACGAGTACAGCGTCACCCTCGGACTGGGTCCCTACGACCCGTACCTGCCGACCTTCTGGCCGGCCCGGGTGCCCAACCACGTGCTCGCCGAGGAGGACTACGAGGTCGTCCTGGACACCTCCCGCCCGATGAGCGAGCGGCTGGCCGCCTTCGGGACAAGGAAGACCTGGCTGCGCTGGCTGCCCGCCCCCTACCTCGACGCCATCAACGCGATGGTGCAGGACTTCGGCAAGCTCGGCGTGGTCGAGCGCCGACCGGGGCCGACGGACGACCCCCGGTTCCCGGCGGAGCTCCTGGTGGAGTCCGAGGTGAGCTTCCCGCGCGAGCCCGCCCCGCCGGCGGGGCGAAACCTGGTCACCGTGCACGTGGACCGCGCAGCCGACCCGGTCCTCGGCGCGTCCGCCATGGCCACCGCGGTCACCATGGCGGACGTCCCGGACGAGGAGGTCTCGGTGGGCTTCATCGACAAGGTCAAGCGCTTCCGGACGCACCGGTGACCACCCGCCTGCGCCCGCCCAGGCCGCCCGCCGCCGTCGTCGCAGGCGGCGGCCCGGCGGGTGCCGTCGCGGCGCTCGTCCTGGCGCGCAGCGGCCACCGCGTGCTGCTGCTTGAGGACGGCGGGCCCGGGCGGGGGGAGACGGCCGGGCCGGCTTTCAAGATCGGCGAGTTCCTGCCGCCCGTCGCCCGCCCGCTGCTACGCGACCTCGGGCTGCTGGACGGCTTCCTGGCCGCCGGTCACCCCGTGTCCACCGGCACCTACGCCGCCTGGGGCTCGGCCTCGCTGCACGGCCGCAGCCACCTGTTCGACCCGTACGGGCACGGCTGGCACCTCGACCGACTCCGCTTCGACGCCTTCCTGCGCGGGGCCGCCGTCGCGGCCGGTGCCGAGCCGCTGCGGGCGACGGCGCTGCGCCGGGAGGCTGGGCGCCTGATCGTCCGTGAGCAGGCCGCCGGCACCCTGACGGCACTGCCGGCCCGCTGGGTGATCGACGCCACCGGCCGACGCTGCGTCATCGGCCGCCGCCACGGCCGGCGCCGGCGGCAGGACCGGCTGGTTGCCGCGTACGCAGTGTTCCCCGACCGGGATGCCGCGGGCCGGGACCACCCGGCGGCCGCCGAGGCCCGTACCCTGGTCGAGGCGGCGCCGCACGGCTGGTGGTACACCACCCGGATCCCGGCCGGACGTCTGGTCGCCCACCTGACCGACGTCGACCTCGCCGAGCCGTCCATGAAGACCCCGCACGGATTCTGGCACGCGCTCACCCGCACCAGCCACCTACGGCGGCGCCTGGCCGACCACGACCCCGCTGCCACTCCCGTACCGCGCTGGGCACCCGCCCACGGCCTGCGGCTCACCCCGGCGGCCGCCCCCGGCTGGATGGCGGCCGGGGACGCCGCGATCGCCTTCGACCCGCTCTCCTCGCAGGGCATCCTCACCGCGCTGCACACTGGCGCCCGCGCCGGACGCGCCGTCGCCGACTGCCTGGCCGACGAGGGCGCGACGACCACCGCCCTCGCCGACTACACAGCGTTCCTGGAGAGGGTCGCGACGGCCTACCGCGACAATCATGCGTACGCGTACGGACAGGAGCAGCGTTGGCCCCTGAGCCCTTTCTGGCAGCGCCGCAGGACGGGCGGGCAGCCCTCGCCGGACATAGCCTGAAGGAACCGGAACGCTCGTCCAATGGGTCAGCCATGACTACTCCGACAACCGCTGTACTGGACGCGACCGAGATCACCCAGGCGGTGCAGGACCTCCAGCACAGCGTCACCCTGATCGCTGGAAGGCCACCGTGATCCGCGCCTACGTGAGCGGCACGTTCGGCCCCGCCGCCGTGGTGAGCGGCGCCCTCAAGCTGGTCAGGTCCCCCACGGATCCCGGTTTCACCGTCCTGTCGGCCAACACCGTCTCGGTCAATCCGAGCGTGCCCCAGGACCTGGCCACCCGCCGTGGCGACGTCACGCTGAGCCTCAACTTCCTGCTGCCGCCCGCGCTGACGACCGAGGGGGCGCTCAGCGTGAGGTCGCTCACCCTCACCGACACGGTGAGCGGGAACCCCGTCCGGGTCAGCGCGCCCGCCAACGGCCCGACCGTCTGGTTCCACAACTCACCGCCACTACGGGTGAAGGTCTTCGGGCTGCGGTACGAGGGCGGGGACGTGCCGGGCACCCACACTCCCCGGGACCTCGACCACACCGCGCTGATCAGCTGGCTCGAGCGCGCCTACCTGGTGCCCGACGTCATCAGCTCACGTACCGTCATCGATGTGGTCGCCCCGGCCCCGTTCACGTGCGAGGACACCAACGCGCAGCTCGCCGCCATCCGCGCCCTGGACATCAGCGGGGGCGGGGACCCGCGCACTCACTACCTCGGTCAGGTGGCCGACGGCGGTTCTTCATGCGTGGCTGCTCCTCCGGCGTCCCCGCGGCGCCGGACCCGGCGACCGTCGCGTCGTCACCGTGCGGAGCGGCCGACTGGGGCTGGGACTTCGACGGCGCCTACAGCGACTGGTACGGGGGCCACGAACTCGGCCACACCTTCGGCCGTCGGCACCCCGGGTTCTGCGGGGAGTCCCCGGACGACCTGCAGAACCACCCCTTCCAGAAGGGGCAGCTCGCCGACTCACCGGACACCTTCGTCGGATTCGACGTCGGCGACCTCGCACTGAACCTGCCGATGAGGGTGAGGCCCGGGGTGCAGTGGCACGACGTGATGACCTACTGCGACCAGCAGTGGATCAGCAGCTACACCTATGAGGCCATCCGTCAGCGCCTGATGGCCGAGAAGGCGCTCACGGCTGGTGCCCCGGTACCCGAGGGCTCGACGGCCACCCCGGCCCCGCTGCCCGAGGGTGCCCCGGCACCGCTCCCAGTCGTCCCGGTCGCCGGGTCCGCAGGGCCCGCCGCGCCCACCGGCGGTCGCCCCGACGAACGGTTCCCGCAACTGTCGGTCACCCGCGCGGCTGCTCCGGAGGCGGGGATGATCGCCCGGGCGGGTGGCGCGCTCGCGGGGGCCGAGCAGCTCGTCAGCGTCGTCGGCACGGTGAACCTCACCAGGCGTGAGGGCGGCATCCGCTTCGTCAACCCAGTGTCACCGCTGGCCGCTCAGCCCGCCGTCTCCGGCGAACCCGGCCCGAACGGGGAGACCCCGGTGGTCCTGCGGATCAAGCAGGCGGACGGCGGGGCGCCCCGCGAGGTCCCGGTCCCGGTCAAGCTGGCGTCCGAGCTGGCCCCGGGAGCCGACCGTACCGGCCTGGTCGACGCCGTGGTGCCGGTCGGACCCAGCCCGGCGGCGATCGAGCTGATCGTCGGTGGGCAGGTCGTGGACGCCTTCCGAGCCGCCGGCGCACCCCCGGCCCTGCGCACCGCCCGGCACGCCGGGGCCGACAACGGGGCGTTCGGGCTGGCACTGGACTTCGACGAGGCGCCGGAGCCCGGCCGGACCTTCGCCGCACAGGTCAGCACCGACGACGGCGTCACCTGGCAGACGGTCGGCGTCGGTCTCAAGGACCCGGTCATCCAGGTCGACCACAGCCAGTTCCGCCCGGGCCAGCAGGTCCAGCTGAGGATCATCTCGACCAACGGGTTCACCAGCACGGTGGCCGACATCCAGCAGATCCAGGTCTGACCCACCCGCCGGCGGCGGGGCGTTCCCACTCCAACAGGTGACAGATCGTGCAGCATCGGCCACTCTGTGCAACCGTTGCTACGCCACCAAACCGTGGTAACGGCAACACAGGAGAACCTCATGAACGCCAAGCAGATCTCACCGAAGCAGCTAGCCGCGGCCGCGGCCCAGGGTGTCGCGATCGCGATCGCGGCCCGCCAGGCCTCGGGCGAGTTCGACATCTCCAGGCCCATCGTCGCCGGCTTCTTCCCCGAGGAGCTCTTCGAGGTGACGCTGGCCCAGAGCTTCGACGGACAGCTCGCGGTGGAGAACGTCCAGCCGCTCAAGACTCCGCGGTAGACCCGCGATGCCGCAGGACCAGGCCGACGACGGCGCGGAACTGCTCTGCCCCAGCGCGCCGGCCGATGCGGCCGGGGCGGTCCTGATCGGAGTCGTGGCGGGCACGCCCGGCGCACCGCGGGTCACCCCGACCGCGCACGCGATGCCCGTCACCCTTGAGATCACCGAACTCGCCCGGCCCGCGTCATCCGGCGAGGTCTTCCGCGTCGCGGCACCCTGCCGGACGTCGGGCTGCGCCCACTTCAAGAAATCGGCATGTCAGATCGCCTCCCGCAGCGCCGTGCTGCTGGACGAGGTGGTCAGCGAGCTGCCGAGGTGTCCGATCCGTGCCCAGTGCCGCTGGTTCCACCAGGAAGGGCCCTCGCTCTGCCGGCGTTGCCCGCAGATCGTCACGGAGCAGCACCGGCCATCGTCGGAGATGCTACGGATCGTGAACGAGACCGATCCGCCGCCGGGTCCAAGTGCCGGCGGCGATCGCGGCCCGTCACAGTGAGCCGCCTCGGCCCCGGACGGCGTGCGGGCACCCCGGCCGGTCCGCACCGCTCGACGTGACGCCCGTTCAGGCCGCCACCACGTTGCGGAGGCGGCCTGAACGGGATGCCGGCCGTCTGGGGTCAGCCGTCGTCGGCGGCCCTGTCGGTGTCGGCGCGGCCCGTTCATGGACGCCGCAAGCTCATACATGGCGAACATGACGTTCAACCCGCTGGGTGACGGAGCGCAGCTCGGCTACGTCACGGAGACCACTGACCCGTTGACGGGTGCCGACGAGGTCCGGCGGGGATTGCCTCCCCGTCCTCGGACAGCCACGGCGTCGGGCGGTCGACTCACGCCGGTCTGCAGTGCCGGGTCCTCTGCCGTCGACCACATCGTGATCAAGGCGAAGGACCCGGATGGGTCCTTCTTCGAAGGCGCCCTGCACTGAGGCCCGATGCTGGACGAGGCTGCGGCGCGAGCCGCGGCCCTACTGCCGACACTGAGGACGGGGATGGGGACCGCCGTGTTGCTGTCTGCCGAGCCTGGCTGACCTGAGTGCTCAGCGAGGCTGGTCGTTCTCCCAGCGGGGGAGTCTCGATCGGGTGAGTGCGGTGGCCGCCGCGCATGAAAGCAGGGCCTCTTGGTAGCTCAAGGGTTTCTACGCCAACGAGCATTCCAGGAGCCCCTGTTGACGCAGTGCTACGGCATCGCGTGGGCGGAGTCCACTTCTGCCACTCTCGCGTGTGACTGCCTGGCTCACCGGTTCGGGAACGCCGCCGACCACGGGGTCCGTGCGCGCCGCTACCCGACGGACATGTCCGATGCGGAGTGGGCGATGGTGCGGCCGCTGTTGCCGGTGCCGGTGCCGGGCCGGCTGCGGGGGGCGGGGCGGGCAGCCGGAGGCGTACTGCCACCGCGCGATGCTGGACGCGGGCCGCTACCTGGTCGACAACGGAACGAAGTGGCGGGTGATGCCGGCCGATTTCCCGCCGTGGGACTGGGTTTACGCGTTCTTCCGCCGTTGGCGAGACCACGGCATGGTCAAGGAGTTCCACGACCGGCTCCGCAGCAAGGTCCGCGAGCAGGCGGGGCGGGAGCCGGAGCCGACCGCGGGTGTGATCGACGGCGGCAAGCTGGTCAACGGCCGCAAGCGGCACGCTGTGGTCGACACCCTCGGCCTGCTGCTGGGGGTGATAGTCACCTCGGCGGACATCGGCGACCGCGCCGCCGGGCAGGTTCTGCTCGCCCAGGTGGCGGCCGCGCACCACCGGCCGGTGCTGGTCTGGGCGGACGGCGGCTACACCGGCAGCCTCGTCGAGTACGCACTCGCCGCCCTCGCCCTGGTCCTGGCCATCGTCAAGCGCAGTGTGACGGCATGCGCGGCTTCGTCGTGCTGCCCAAGCGGTGGATCGTGGAGCTTTCCGCGCAGCTGGAAGAGTTTCACCGGGGCGCCGAAGGGATCCGGACCATCCGCAAGGCGCTGCTGGAGCTCCCCGGGCCGGTTCCGTTCGAGCCGCAGTCCCGAAGTTGTTGGGCCATCCGGCCTACCCGCAGATCATGGCGGTGCTCGCCGCGACCGGCGTCCCACTGCGGGTGTGGCAGGCGTGCGAGGCATGCGGCCGTAAGCCGCCCTGAGTCTCCGGAACCTGCCCGCTCGTCTGCGGCGAAGCGACAAGTAGGCCCGGCGAGCCGGACTGGATCCTCCAGTTGGACGTACGCAGGCGCGATCGGCCCGGGCGGACTCATCCATGAGCATTATTGCCGATTGACCTGCTGTGGTGGCCTTTTGAGCTTCCGCGACGCCGGCAGCCCGTCACGTTTCGATGCGCTTCAGGTCGGCCTTGGTCGCGTACGCGTTGCCACCTGCGACCGGAGGTCTTCAGGTGCTGGTGCGACTCGACGACAGGTTCGCGCAGTCGCGGCCCGTGAATCCTCGCAAGAGGGGCATGAATATCAAATAGAGGTGTAATGGGATCTTATCCCGTAATATCCGGGTTACAGACCGTCGAGAGTCGGTGCCTTTGGGAGGCAGCCTGTGTCCCTTCACGCCAACGGGTCCGAGCCCGAGGACGGATCCCGGACTGGAGTGTGGTTCGTCGGGGCGCGGGGCTCCGTCGCCGTTACGGCGGTTGCGGGGTGCGCCGCCGTTACCGCCGGGCTGCTGCCGCCGACCGGTATGGTTACCGAGACCCCGCCGTTCGTGGGGAGCGGGCTGCCCGCCCTGTCCTCGTTCGTCTTCGGAGGGCACGACACGGCGGGTTACCCGCTGCCCAAGAAGGCGGAGTCGCTGGCCGCTGCGGGAGTGCTGCCACATGGGCTGCCGTCAGCGGTGCACGCCGAACTTGACGCCGCTGACGCGGAGATACGGACCGGCGGGCCGTTGCCCGCAGACCCCCGAGGCGACGAGGAACTGATCGCGGGCTTCGCGTCCGACATCGCCGGCTTCGCGAGCCGATGCGGTGCGGCTCGCACGGTCGTGGTCAACGTCGCGACCACGGAGCCCGCGCCCGCCGCGGGCGAGGCCCGTCTGCCCCCCAGTTCGCTGTACGCGGCGGCCGCGCTGCGCGCCGGCTGCCCTTATGTCAACTTCACGCCGTCCCCGGGCCTTCGTCACACGGCGCTGCGTGCGGCGGCTCGCGACGCGACGGTGCCCCACGCGGGCCGGGACGGCAAGACCGGGCAGACCCTGCTCCGGGCCGTGCTCGCGCCCATGTTCCGGCAGCGCGCCCTGGACGTGCGCGCCTGGTCCGGAACGAACCTGCTCGGCGGAGGGGACGGCGCCGCGTTGGCGGACCCCGGAGCTGCCGCCGCCAAGAATGCCGGCAAGAACCGGACGCTGCACGACACCCTCGGTTCGCTGCCCGAAGGGAAGGTGCACATCGATGATGTGCCGGTGCTGGGGGACTGGAAGACTGCCTGGGACCACATCGCCTTTGACGGCTTCCTCGGTGCGCGGATGTTCCTGCAGACGACCTGGCAGGGCTGTGACTCGGCGCTGGCCGCACCCCTGGTCCTCGATCTGGCGCGGCTGCTTGCCCGCGCCCACCAGGCGGGGATCACGGGCCCGCTCCCGGAGCTGGGCTTTTACTTCAAGGACCCCGACGGAGGCTCCTCGGCGCTGGCCGATCAATACACGGCCCTGCTGGGCTTCGCCGAGCGACTGCGGGAGCCACGGTGATGCCGGCCGACGGTCGGGGAACCGCCGCGCGGCCTGCGTCCCGACTGCGTGCCTGGGCAGAACTCCTGAGAGTCTCCGCCCTGGTCACGGTTCCGGGTGATGCGCTTGCCGGGGCGGCGGCCACCGGGGAGCGGCCGACCCGCAGTACCGGGTTCGCGATGGGCGCCTCACTGTGCCTGTACGCGGCAGGGATGGCCCTCAACGACTGGGCGGACCAGAACGAGGACGCGACCTGCCGGCCGCACCGCCCGATCCCCTCCGGTCGGATCAGGCCGGGCACCGCGCTCGCGGCCTCGGCTGGCCTGACAGCGGCTGGCCTGGCGCTGGCTCGCCAGGCGGGCCGCGAAGCCGCGCGGACCGCGGCGGTCCTCGCGGCCACGGCGTGGGCGTATGACCTGGGCCTGAAGCGGACCAAGGCCGGCCCGGCAGTCATGACGGCGGCCCGTTGTCTGGACCTGCTCCTGGGCGCCGTGGCCACGTCCCGCTCAGGAACGCGGGCTGCGCTGGGTCCGGCGGCCGCCCTGGGAGCGCACACCTTCGCCGTCACGATGGTCTCCCGCCACGAGGCGCTGGGCGGCTCGCGGACCGCCCCCCTCGCCGCGCTCGGCACGACAGCAGTGGTGGGGATCGTGACGAGCCGTCGGCGCGGGCTCGGGCGTCGTCGGAGCCGTTCCCCCGAAGGCCTCACCCACGCCGGGCTCGCGGCCGGGTTCGCGGCCGGGTTCGCGGCCGGGTTCGCGGGGCCGTTGATCCGTGCAGTGCTCGATCCCTCGCCCGCCCTCACTCGGCGGGCCGTCGGTGGCGGGATCCGGGCGATGATCCCGCTGCAAGCTGCACTGGCGGCACGGGACGGCTCGGTCGGTGCCGCGGCGGCCATCATCACCCTGGCACCGGCCGCGCGGAGGCTCTCACGGAGGGTCAGTCCGACATGAGCCTGCGACTCGGCTACGGCACCAACGGCCTGACCGACCTCAGGCTCGACGACGCCCTTGCACTCCTCGCCGACCTGGGCTACGACGGGGTTGGGCTGACCCTCGACCACATGCACCTCGACCCGGCAGCCCCCGATGCGCTCGCCCGCGCCCGGCAGGTGGCGCGGCGCCTCGCTCGGCTCGGCCTCGGCGTGACCGTCGAGACCGGCGCACGCTACATCCTCGACCCTCGGCGCAAGCACGGACCCTCTCTGATCGACCCCGACCCCGAAGCGCGCGCCACCAGGGCCCGGCTGCTGGTGACCGCCGTGCACATCGCCGCCGAACTCGGGGCGCACGCCGTGCACTGCTTCAGCGGCACCGTGCCGGACGGAGCGGATGACGGCACCTCGTGGAAGCGGCTTGGCCAAGCGCTCGAACCGGTACTCGCTGCGGCGGAACGCGAAGAGCTGCCCCTTGCCGTCGAGCCCGAGCCCGGCCACCTCCTCGGCACCCTCGCCGACTTCCACCGCCTGCGCGCGGATCTCGGCGACCCGGATGTCCTTGGCCTCACACTGGACATCGGGCACTGCCAGTGCCTCGAGCCAGAGCCGCCCGCCGACTGCGTGCGGGCCGCCGCACCCTGGCTGCGACATGTTCAAATCGAGGACATGCGCCGCGCGGTCCACGAGCATCTGCCCTTTGGCGAAGGCGAGATCGACTTCCCGCCCGTTCTCGATGCCCTGAGCGCTGTGGGCTATCGGGGCTTGACCGTCGTCGAACTGCCACGGCACTCGCACAGGGGCCCGGACCTCGCCGAGCGCTCCCTGCGCTTCCTACGGAATGGAGGCACATGGTGACCACCCCACCGGCAATCACGAGAGCGGCAGCGGACGAGCCGTCCACAGCCCTCGACGAGCGGCTGCCGCCCGCCGCCCGGGCCTGGCTCGACGCGGCCCTTGCCGAGGCGGCCGCACCCGCAGCCCCGGCCGGACACCGGCGGAGCCTGCCGGCCTGGGAGTTGCGCTTCGCCGAGGCCGGCCGCCGCTGTGGTTCCGACGCCGCCGACACGGCGCGCGTCCTGCTGCTGCACACCGCAGGCGCCAGCGCCGCCACCGCGGCGCGGCTCTACCGCCGGGGCACCGCCGACGAACGCCGCGCCGTGCTGCTCGCCCTGCCCGGTTTGGAGCTCGCCCCCGCGGAAGGGCTGCCGCTCGTGGAGGATGCGTTGCGAACCAGCGACCCCCGCCTGATCGCCGCTGCAGTCGGCCCGTACGCCGCCGAACACCTCGCCCCGCACGCCTGGCGGCACGCGGTCCTCAAGTGCCTGTGCACCGGGGTCTCCGTGGCCGCGGTCGCCGGCCTGGCCAGGCGGGCCCGCGGCGACGCCGAACTCGCCCGCATGCTTGCCGACCACACCGGCGAAAGCACAGCCGCCGGCCGCCCCGTACCCGTCGACCTGTACCTCGTCCAAGCCCTGGCCGCAGAGGCGGAGGAGCCCTGATGCGCATCTTCGACCCGCATATCCATATGACCTCCCGCACCACCGACGACTACGAGGCCATGCGCGCGGCGGGCGTGCGGGCCGTCGTCGAGCCCTCGTTCTGGCTGGGTCAGCCACGCACCTCGCCCGCCAGTTTCCTGGACTACTTCGACTCACTGCTCGGCTGGGAGCCCCACCGAGCCGCCCAGTACGGCATCACCCACCACTGCGCGATCGCCCTCAACCCCAAGGAGGCCAACGACCCGCGGTGTGTGCCCGTCATCGACGAACTGTCGCACTACCTCGTCAAAGACCACGTCGTCGCTGTCGGCGAGATCGGTTACGACTCCCAGACCCCCGCCGAGGACACCGCGTTCGCAGCCCAGCTCCAGCTCGCCCACGACCACGGGCTTCCCGCCCTCGTCCACACCCCGCACCGGGACAAGCTCAACGGCCTACGTCGCACCATCGACGTCGTGCGCGAGTCGGCCCTCCCTCCGGAGCGGGTGCTGCTCGACCACCTCAACGAGACCACAGCCAAGGAGGCCAAGGACAGCGGAGCTTGGCTCGGCTTCTCCGTCTACCCGGACACCAAGATGGACGTGGACCGCATGGTCGCCGCCCTCAAGGACTTCGGGACCGAACGCGTCGTGGTCAACTCCGCCGCAGACTGGGGTAGGAGCGACCCCCTCACGACCCGCAAGGTCGGCGATGCCATGCTGAGAGCCGGGTTCGGCGAGGACGAGGTCGACCAGGTGCTGTGGCGCAACCCCGTGGCATTCTACGGAATGAGCGGACGGCTGGGTCTCGACCGCGGCAGACCGGACACCCCCTACGAGGGCAACTCCATCCTGCGCGGCGAGGAGTAGGCCCTCGTGCGTTTCCGCCACCCCAACGGCGACGTCGTCCACCTCGCTTACTGCACGAACGTCCACCCGGCCGAGACTCTCGACGGGGTGCTCGCCCAACTCCGCGACCACTGCGAGCCGGTGCGACGGCTGCTCAGGCGGGATCGGCTTGGCATCGGCCTGTGGCTCTCCAGAGACGCAGTCCGCACCCTGACCGCGCACCCCGCCGCCCTGCGTCGGCTGCGCTCCGAACTCGACCGGCGCGGCCTCGAGGTCGTCACCCTCAACGGCTTCCCCTATGAAGGATTCGGCGCCGCCGAGGTCAAGTACCGCGTCTACCAGCCCGACTGGACCGACCCCAGGCGTCTGGCCCACACCGCCGACCTGGCCAGGCTCCTCACCACACTGATGCCGGACGACGCAGCAGAGGGCACCATCTCGACTCTCCCCGTCGCCTGGCGCACCCCCTTCGACGCGGTCCGGGCGCGGGCCGCCCGTGCTGCTCTGGCCGCGCTCGCGGAACGGCTCGCCACCCTCGAGGCGGAGACCGGCCGCCGCGTCCGCGTGGGCCTGGAGCCGGAGCCCGGCTGCGTGATCGAGACCACTGCCGAAGCCATCGCGCAGCTCACCACCGTCCCCGGCGACCGCATCGGTGTCTGCCTGGACACATGCCACCTCGCCACCTGCTTCGAGGACCCACGCACCGCGCTCAACGCTCTCCAGGCCGCCCGGATCCCCGTGCCCAAGGTCCAGCTCTCCGCCGCGCTGCACGCCGAGCACCCCTGTCTGCCCGAAGTACGCGAGGCCCTCGCGGCATTCGCCGAGCCCCGCTTCCTGCACCAGACCCGCACCCGGACCGCCGGCGGCCTGCTCGGCACCGACGACCTCGTGGAGGCGCTGGCCGGCGGCGTCCTGCCGGACGAGTCTCCGTGGCGCGCGCACTTCCATGTTCCCCTGCACACGCCGCCCTCCCCTCCGCTCACCTCCACCACCGACGTACTCCGGGACACCCTGGAACACCTCATCGGCGGCCCGACGCCGCTGAGCCGCCACCTCGAGGTCGAGACCTACACCTGGCAGGACCTCCCTTCGGAGCTGCGCCCCGGCGGCCCCGGCCAGCTCGCCGACGGCATCGCCGCCGAACTGGCCTTCGCCCGCGACCTCCTTGTCGATCTAGGCCTCAAGGAGCTGCCATGACAAGCCACCGCCCGCCACGGCCCCTCCTCGTCCTCGACGTCGCGGCCCTGACCCCGCGCCTACTCGACTGCATGCCCCGCCTCGCAACGCTGGCCCGGTCCGGTTCATGGGCACACCTGGGAACGGTGCTGCCCGCCGTGACCTGTGCTGCACAGTCCACCTTCCTCACCGGCACGCTCCCAGCGGAACACGGCGCCGTGGGCAACGGCTGGTACTTCCGTGAACTCGGCGAGGTGCTCCTGTGGCGTCAGCACAACGGACTGGTCCGCGGCGACAAACTGTGGGACGCGGCCCGGCGCGCACACCCCGGCTACACCGTCGCCAACGTCTGCTGGTGGTACGCGATGGGCGCAGAGACCGACATCGCCGTCACCCCCCGCCCCGTCTACCGCGCCGACGGCCGCAAGGAGCCCGACTGCTACACCCGCCCGCCCCGGCTCCACGACGAGCTCACCCGGGCACTCGGCACCTTCCCCCTGTTCCGCTTCTGGGGACCGGGCGCGGGCATCGACTCGAGTCGCTGGATCGCCGAGGCCACCCGCCACATCATGCGCTCCAGCGCTCCGGACCTCGTTCTGTCCTACCTGCCGCACCTCGACTATGACCTGCAACGGTATGGCCCCGACGACCCGCGCTCCCAGCGGGCCGCCGCCGAACTCGACTCCGTGATCACCCCGCTCGTTGACGACGCCGAGGCCGAGGGCCGCACCGTCGTCGTCCTGTC
Organism: Streptomyces nymphaeiformis; assembly: GCF_014203895.1. Lineage (GTDB taxonomy): Bacteria > Actinomycetota > Actinomycetes > Streptomycetales > Streptomycetaceae > Streptomyces > Streptomyces nymphaeiformis. The sequence goes on from NZ_JACHJY010000002.1 coordinate 949,290, forward strand.
CGAGTACGGCATCACCCGTGTGAGCCGCCCGGTCGACATCAACCGGGCCCTGCGCCGCGCCGGACTGCTCGAGGTGCACACCCAGGAGGGCATGGAGTATCTCGACCCCGCGGCCTCACGCGCCTTTGCGGTGGCCGACCACCAGGTAGCGCACGTCTATGTGCGCCGTCCGGAGGACTTGGAGGCTGCCCGCGGGGTGCTCCTGGCCCTCGACGGCGTGGAACGGCTCCTCGACGACGGGGGCAAGAAGGACCACGGCCTGGACCACCCGCGCTCGGGTGACCTGGTCGCCGTGGCCGAGCCCGGCGCCTGGTTCACGTATTACTACTGGCTGGACGACGCGGCCGCCCCGGACTTCGCCCGGACGGTGGAGATCCACCGCAAGCCCGGCTACGACCCCGCCGAGCTGTTCTTGGACCCCCTCGATCCCTGGGTGAGAGCCAGGGCGATGTGGGTGCTCGCCCGCAAAAAACTCGGCATGCGCTACCGCATGGCAGTCGTACCACTCGACCCGTCGCCCGTCCGCGGCAGTCACGGCCGCCTGCCCGAGGACCCCGATGACGGGCCGGTCATCGTGTGCTCAGCTTCCGGGGCCGTTTGCGGTCAGGTCGAGGCCACCGATGTGAAGCCGCTGCTCCTGCGGCTGGCGGGCCTCGGGTAGTGCGTGCCCGGCCCCCACCGGGAGCCCGTTGCCGGGACGGCGGGCCCGCAGTTTTCCTCGCCCCAGGACAAAGGCACGTGAGGATTCGTCTCCGGCCTGCGCGCGGCGCACTACCCGCAGCGGGACCGGCGCAAGGTACCTGGCCGGTGGTCTGCGCGGCTGCTGTCGGCGGCGGCGCCGGAGGGACACCGGCCTGCGGCCCGGACGCCGCACCAGGAGGCCGGGCCCGGCCGGGCAATGCTCCGGCCAGGCCGTGGACACACATGCGTGAGTGGTGGTCATGGAGGTGGTGGCCGCCTGGCGTCGCGTCAGACCTGGAAGCTCGGTCCCAGGACGGTATCGGCGCCGGGAGTGGACGGGTGCTGGAACAGCTCCTTGGCGCGGAGTTCGACGGAGTACATCAGCGAGACCGCCTCCTGTAGGTGCTCGGGGTGCCCGTTGAAGACCCGGTCCAGGGCCCCGAGGAGATCACCGTACGTCCGGTCGCACAGCTCGGACGCGAGCCGGCCGGGGGACTCCTGCGGAATCGCGGACGTATCGGGGTCGTCCATCACCGGGTACACGCCGTCCGGGTCGAAGGGGATCTCCTCGCCCTCGAACACCCATGCGCCGTCCTTCTGGACCAGGCGTCTGCCCTTGACGACCTGCTGGAACCGGTAGTAGTGGGAGGGCTGCCCCTGATACTCGGGGTTGCCGATGGTGCCTTCGCCCTGATGGATGATCTCGTAGATCGCGGACTGGGCGGTGGCCACGTCGTACACCCTGTGGAGGTTCCCCGGCGCCTCGCCGGGCCAGTTCAGCACCTGGGGCCTGTCCTTCCCCGTGAAGATGCCGTCCCCCAGCTCGTCGATCCTTCTGGCCACCTGCGTGTAGAGCCATCCGATGGTGAACTCCTCGAACTCCGCCTCCTGGAAGAAGGTCCTCAGCGGGGAGAACAGATGGGTGTCCAGATCCTGCGCCGAAATGGCCTGGGCCATCTTGACGGTGTTGTTCTGGGGCAGCTCGTAGTAGTAGGACGTGACCTCGCCCAGCTCGTTGAGCTCGATCCGCTCGGGGACGACTGGCTCTGGATAAGGCGCCCTCGCCTTGGTGAGAGGCTGCTCGGGCCTCTCGATCCCCATGAACACGTCGCGGATCTGCTGGACCGAGCACCGGCGCAGCGAGACGACGAGGTCGGGCAGTACCCCGGCGGGCAAGTGGTTCGGGTACGTCGGCACGAATCCCGGCCGACCGATCCGGGGCTCCCCGCCCAACGCGGTCAGGATGTTGGCCACCAGGGTCATGTGCAGCATCTCCTGCCTCACGACACCCCGGATGATCTCGGCCACCTCACGGTTACTGCCGGACTTGAGGGAGAACAGCGCGTACAGGTACGGCGGAATGGTGGAGTGCTCGAGCTCGAGGGCGAGCTGGAGTGCGTGGCGCAGGTCATCGACGTTCCGGAGCGCCAGGAAGGGGGGCCGCTCCTGGCGCAGCCACCTCACGATCGCGTCCCTCTTGCCCGGCGACAGGTCGCGGGTGACCGGCATGTGGCTCGGTGAATCCATGGGCTCGGTGAGGACGTGCTCCAGGCGGTCCTTGTGCTTGACGACGTCGTGGTAGTTCGCCAGGTCGAGTACGTTCCGCATCACCGGGTACAGGTTGGCGTACTGCTGGAGGATCGGCTTGACGTCGGGGATCCAGGCGATGTCGGCCGGCTCCTTGTACTCGTCCCAGACCAGCACGTTGAGCTGGTCTTCCGTGTACATCACGGTCCCATTGCCGCTCGAGTACTCCGGGCCGTAATCGACGCTGTAGACCTGTCCGTCGATGTAACCGCGCGGGTTGCCCGGGTCGGTCGCCGCCAGTCGGACCGTGGCCTGCCCGTGCTGATCGGTGGTTACCGGCTGGATCGGCTGGAGCCCGCCTGGTTTGCCCATCGGGATCGGCGGTGCGACCAGGGAGTTGTCGTCGGAATGCCGCTTGGCGCCTTCCATGGCGGCGTTGTCGAAAACGATCTTGACGTTGGCGGCCGGCTCACCGAATCGGGTGGCGTGGACGGTGGTGGTCGGGCCCTCCCCCGCCTGCACCGGCGGGTAGACGTGGAAGACGACGTCGTCGGCGCGGGCGAAACTGGCGTCGCTGTTCTCCTCCAGCAGCACGGTGCCGTCGAGAGTCCATAGGGCGAGCCGACGGTCCGAGAACGCCGCCTTGCCCTCCTCGAGGTGGATGGTGGCGATGCCCGCGCGCTCGGTGAGGAACCTCTCGTCGAGGGGGCCGAGCTGAGCCAGCACATCCGGCTTGCCGCCGTCCTTCGGCAGGGCCACCACCTGAAGGAGGCCGATGCTGTCGAGGGGAGGGCCGCCGGGGGCACTGGTGGGAACGCTGTTGCCCAGATCGATGTGCAGCCGGTCCTGTCCGTCGATGCGGCACGGCGCGTCCATGAAGGGTCCTACCGCGGTCGGGCTGCGCAGTCGGCGCGCCGCGGTGAAGTGCCGGGGCTCTCCAGACGCGGTCGGACCGATGGAGCCCACGATGCGGCCCGTGCCGAACCGCGGCGAGTCCCAATCGGCTTCGTAGCCGTCGAGCATGAACTTGATGGACAACTCGTCATCGGCCGTGCTCTCCACCAGTTCCTTCAGGAACGGCGACGACCCCGTGTCCGTCTGGTCAGGGCTGAGCTTGATGACGGACTGGTAGACGGCGGAGTACCTGCCCAGACCTGTGGTCTGGCGGCAGCGCGGCCACAGGTCGACGAACGAGGCGCGGCGGAAATCCCCGCACAGCACCTGCCGTTGCTCGTTGTCGAACAGTCGAAGCCGCAGGCCCCAGATCTGGGAAACGGCCTGCTGCACCGGGTCCAGGTCCTGGATCTTTGCGCTGACGCGATCGCCGTCGTCCATCAGGGAGCCGTCGACGACGGGCTCGATCGCACCGGACGTCACCAGGCGGCCATCCGCCCCCACGACGCTGGTCACCTTGCAGTCGCGCAGGCGGAACGAGGCACTTCCTCGTGGATTCCACCAGCCGTCTTCTGTGAACCGGGAGCGTCTGTGAAAACGAGGTTGGAACGTGTCGTTGTTGAAGTGCTCCGGGTCGTTGTTGACGGTGGAAGGGTCGAAGAGGAACCCTCCTGAGAAGTGTAGGCGCGGGAACTGAAGGTAGCTCAACGGAAACTCCGTTCGGACGCGGGAGGCTTACCGGACACGTATCCGGTGTTGGCCAGGATGGGCGGTGCGGAGGCTCGGCGGTGGAGGCGCCCCGTTCATGCCTCGCCTGGCGGTCAAGAAATCAAGCCGAATGGGCGAGGCTTTCGTGGAATTCCCCGATATCCCGGGGAATGGCTGACAAGGCGCCGGAAACGCTCGTGGAACCGCCTGGCTCGTTTGGACCGCGCGGCGGTCGCCGAGTCAAGGCTGGCGCCGGAGGCCCGTTTCCGCCGCACGTGCCCCGTCGTACTGGCCGGCCGACGACATGCTCGACTACTACAGACTCGGCCGTTCCGCGTCGGCGAACCGGCGGACGCGCTTCTCCCCGCGGTCTCTGGTTGCGCAGTAATCGTCGCGTGTTGCCGTCAGAGCCGAGATCAGCCCACAGAGACCGACGGTCACCCGCTCCAAAACTGGCACCTCCGGTCTGTGACCGTAGGCTGTCAACCCCATCAAAGGTCAGGCCCGTGATATCCGTCCGGCTGTCCGAGCAACTGCGCGGCAGTCCTGGCGGGCTTACGCGCAGCTGGGTGCCAGTCCGATGGTCACGGCGGTCACCTTCGAAGGGAACACCAGATCCGAGCCACCTGACGGCGTGCGGACATGTCCCACACTCGTACGTCCGGTCGTCACCGCCGGTGACGACGAGGGACGGTCGTCGACCACGGTCGTGGCGAGGGCCCACACCGGACCGGTGTGGCCGGTCAGTGGCACACGCTTTGTGACTTCTGTGCACGCGGCCATGTCCCACATCTGAACCTGCCCGTCCCAGTGCCGGTGATGACGACCAGGCAGTCGCCGACGACAGCGACGATCAGCGCCCCCTGCTTGTTGCCCCCGGCCGGGGTGCGACCTGTCTCTGATACCGGTACCCAGTCAGGTCCCACACCAGCACGGCTTTGCCGTCGACTCCGGTGACGGTGACCAGGTGCCCGTCGATCACCGCTGTCGCCACCGACCGCCCCCAGTCGGCGTGACCGGTCGCCGCCTTGACGAACCCGTCGATCAGGCCGACGGTGACCATTCCTCCTGCCACCCCGCCCCCGGGCCTGCCGCCCGTGCTGCCGCCGACTTGCCGCAGCTTCCGTCCTCATCGACCAGGTCCGTCATGACCGGGAGGCTGACCGCGCCCTCCTCCGCAGCCGGGGGCGTCACCGAGCCGACCACCCGGAACATCTCCGACTTCCACTACGACTGCTGACCGAGGACTGCAAACCGGGCACCCCCGCCCACACGGGCGGGGGTGCCCCACGTCCGGCTAGTGGAGGTGGACGAACCTTCCCATGGACGGCGTTCCGCTGCCGTTCAGCACGAAGAGCATGTAGTACCCGCGCGGCGCGATGGCGTGCGAGTGCCCACCGTCAGGCGCGGTCGCGGTCACCTCCTGGTCTCCGGTCCGCACGAAATCGCACTCCAGCACCCGCTGCTCGGTGTCGGTCTGGTGGGTCACCGCCATGGGGCGGACGAGGACGACCTTCGCGACCTCGTCGGCCTGCGGGGTGCCGATGACGAAGTTGTGGCCGTGGTGCACGCCATAGTGCCCGGTGGGGCCGATCGCAGGGTCCCCCAGGGGCTTTCCGTCGATCGAGACGATGGCCGGTCGCGTGGCCAGGGTGCCGTCCGGGTTGAACAGGTACGGCGGGCTGAACACCTCGATGGTGTTCTCCACGCTCGACGTGCAGCCGCCCGCGCTCGCGCCGCCCGCTGCCATGACCTTGCCGTTCGGCAGGAGAAGTAGGCACGAGTGGTAGTGGCGAGGCGCGTTGAGCTCGTCCATCTGCCGCCACGGCGTCACCGCGGTGTCGGGGTCGTAGATCCACGACGCGGGAGTCGTGGTCTGGGTGCCGCCGGCCACGAACACCGTGCCGTCGGGAAGCAGTACGGTGGCGACGTTGACGCGCGCCTCACCGTCCGGAATCGAGGAGGGCGGGTCCCAGGCCGGGGAAAACGTCGACAGGTTCAGCGTCTGTACGGTCGAGCTGGTCCCGGGAGCGCCGCCACCGACGGCGATCACTCGGACGAACGGCGGGTTCCGGCGCAGCAGCAGACCGCTCATTCCCTTGGTCCGGTTCGTCGGCGGTCCGACCTCGGTCCACTGGCCGGTCGCCGCGCCGGTGAAGGTGAAGTAGGCCGCGGTGTCACTGAGGCCGTAGACGCTCCCGCTGCCGCAGTTGCCGAATCCTGTTGGCACGTAGCTCACTTCACCGCCAGGCAGCAAGTTCAGGCCGGGATAGAGCTGCTGGAAGTCCTTCGTCACCGGCCCGGTGACGGTCACCGGGGTGAAGCTGTCCGTGACCTCGGAGTACAGCTCCATCGCGGCAGCCCCCTCCTCGTCCTGGCCGCTGGCGATGAGCACTTGGCCCGAGTGCCCGGCCGGCCCCTCCTCGGTCCCGAGGGTTACGGCGGTCGGGTACCACCGTCGGGTGCTCATCAGGCCGGCGGTCTGGGTCCACTTCTTGCTGTCCGGGTCGAACTTCCAGGCCTGGTTCGAGGTCGCAGCGCCAGGGGAGAAACCGCCTCCGCCGACCATGAGCAGCTTCCCGTCCGACAGGAACGAGTGCCCGCCGCATAGGAGGCTCACTGTCAGTCCCGTTTCCGAGTCCGACAGCATATCGAACTTCGGCGTCGTCTCATCGGAGGGGTTCCATAGAAGCGTGTTGGGGCCGTCCGCGAGGAACATCACCTTCGACGTGTGGAGCAGTACGGCGTGCTCGATCTCGAACGCCACCCCGTTGGGCGCGAGGGGGTAGAGCAGGTCCCAGCGTCCGTACTGCGCCGCACCGAACTGCTGGGCGAGGTCGTCGAGCCGGTCGACGAGGGTGTCGGGGAGCTTGATCCTCAACAGGTCACGCGCGTGCGGCATCCCGAACGGGAAGTCGGTGTCGCGGAGTTGGGTCAGCTCTGCTGCGGTCTCCCGGTCATGATCGGCTTCGGCGCGGACGGACGCCGGAAGTCGGCCGCCGGGCCCGTTGATGTTCGGTGAATTCGGCAGCACTCCCGCCGTGTCCCAGTCGACGGTGTGAGCGTTGTTGTCCTGATTCACGAACCGGACCTGGTCCCCGACGTGGACCGACATGCTGGGCGGCACGTACTGACTGTGCTGCATCACCACCTCGTGGGTCTGTGCTTCGTCAGGGTGGTCGCCCGTATGGCCACCGCCCATCTCGCAGGGGACGCCCTCGGGCAGGCCCTCCACGAGCTCCCCGCCTCGGATGATCATGAGCGACCCCATCATTCCGTTCATCATGTGCATCAGCACATGGCAGTGCATGTGCCATTCGCCGATCGACTGGTCCGCTTCGGGGCCGCCGGCGCGCGTGAAGCTTCCTGGCGCACCGTCGATGGTGAAGGCCATCGAGTCGGCTGGTCCGAACACGCGGGTGTCCTCGAACTGGGAGACGGCTCTCACCTGGGGGCTGGCCTGGATCGTCTCCGGATCGGCTCCGTCGGGACCGGGGATGGTCCAGCGGTGGCCGTGGATGTGGAAGGTGTGGATGTCATCGCCCATACCGACCACACCGAACCGCATCCGGGTGTCGAGCCCCGCGATCAACGTCGGTGTGTTGCCGAGGAATACGCGGCCGTTGATCGTTATCCGGTCCACGCCGGCGAGCATGTGGAACAGCTGCAGGTACAGGGCCTTGGAAGGCGGCTGATGGTAGGTCGGACACCACACGCCGATGGCCGTCCTCAGGTCCTCGTCGAGCTCAAGGCGTAGGCCTCCGACGGTGGTGACCCGTTCCAGCCGCGGCTCGCGGCCTTTGGCCCCGCGGCATGCTTGGCGTGCTCGGCCACGGGAGTCGGCCCACCGCCGTTCCCGGGCATCCCGGGGGGTGGCGGAGCGCCGAGGCCCGCGAGGTGGTGGGGCAGAATGGGCAGGCCCCCCAGTGGAATGCAGTCATCGGTGATCGGACTGCCGTTCGGCGACCCTCCCGGCAGCAGGGCGGGATCGGCTGAGGTCGGGTCGTTGGGGAGCCGGATGTCCACCTCGTTCCGGTCGTCCGCAGGGTTGTGGATCACGATGATCCCGATCGCTCCGAGCCCGACGTTTTCCATGTCGCAGATGGAGTGGTCGTGGTAGAGCCAGACACCTGCCGTCGTGGGCCAGCCGAAGGTCTCCCACCGGTAGGTGAAGGTTCCGCCCGGCGGCACCCGGTCACCCTGCTTCAGGATTCCGCGGGGATCCAGAACCCCCGCCCAGGCGGCCGCCTCGGCGGCTGGCACCGGCTGGTCCTGGTCCGGAGGTGACAGCGGGTACGCGCCGTCCTGGGCCCGCTCGAACACGAACCCGTGCGGATGCAGGCTGTGTACCCGGTTCGGCGACTGCGGGTCCATGGCTCGCATGTCCATATTGCGGAAGTGCACGAGCACGGTGTCGCCGACTTCGCACTCGATGACCGGGCCGGGAATAGTGCCCATGGTCCCGGCGTCCGTCGGGTCGGGCTCGTTGAGGTCCCACGGGTTCACTTTGCGGTCGTCCGGGACGGTCCACGCTTCGCTGTCGTCCCCCGCGTCGGCGGTTTGTAGCGGCGCAGGATGAGAGCGTCCATGACCTTGAGAGGGGACTGGGGGTCCCGCAGGGGGTTGTGCATGGTCCGCGTCGTGGTGACCCCGGTACCTGGCGAGGTGAGCGAGACGTAACCGGTGCTTTCCCGGTGATCGCCTCGATCGTCTGGCCGGTCATCCGGTCCCTGCCGTTCGGCGACGCGTCCCAGGGCCGGTTCTCCAGCTGGATCCAGTACTCGAGCGTGGCCATGTGCCACTCCTCTTCTCTGCGGCGCCTGAAACGCACGCACCACCACAGGAGTGACGACATCGACCGTAGTCAGCGGTATGTGCTCAATAGTCAGCATGGAAGTTCCGCGATGGATGCGCGCGTCCGCATAACCGCGACCGGCCGGTCGGCCACGATGCTGAGCTCTGAAAGGAGCGGAACACCGTCGAGCGCTTGATCAACAAGCTGAAGGCCGTGCGGTTCGAGTACTGTTATTTTCAATATGCACCCTTGTCTGCTCCTTCGCAGCTCGGGCCAGAGCATCGAGGTCCTGTTCCGTCACTACGCCAAGTTCCTATATGGCGTCCGGGAGCAGGCCAACCGCCTCGTCGAGCAGCCCATGGAGGAGTGGGACCGCGTCAGCCGGGGCGAGTCGCCTGGGGAATGAGCCGGGGTTTGGTCCGTGACTGGTCCGGAAGAGCTGGTCAGGAACGGGATACCGGTGGGATGAACTGGTAGTTTCGGCGCAAACGCGCCCTCCAGATGTGCGTGGTGAGTGAGAGGCGCCTGAAGGGAAAAATCCCAGGTCAGGCGCCTCTTTTCGTGCCCCTAGAAGAACCCGAGCTTCTTCGGCGAGTAGCTGACCAGCAGGTTCTTCGTTCCGTAGATCCTTCCAGCACGGGGTCAGAACCATCAGGTGAGAACGGGCTCAGCACAAGGGAACGCACGAATGGGCGACATGCTGAGTATTGCGCGGGCGGAGATCCGTCGACGCGACTGGGCAGCGATCCGGTGCGGCTGCGGCCTGCCCGCCTCCCACCTGCTTGACGGGCTGATGGAGGATGTCCTCACCTGCGCCCCGGCCGCGCTGGCGGCCATGGACAAGCACGCGTTTGAGGGCCCGTTCCTGAGAGACCCGGCGCCGGCCGTGGCCGCGGTGGCGCTGGGCATGCTCGCCGACGGATTGACACCCCGACAGGCCTCGGACGTCCTGTGGCTGATGCTGCAACTGGCCGCGGGAGAGGGTGGGGACGAGGATCCTGACTCCTCCAGCCTGTATGCGCGCACCTTCCGGGTGTTGCGGGGTGGCCTCACCCTGGTTTACCGGGAGTTCCTCAATAATCCGTGGGGCAGTCAGGAGGCGCGCGAACTCCTCGAGATTCTGGAGGTCGATCAGAGCAAGCACGCCTTCTACGAGAAATTTCTCCGATCGACCTTCTGATCGGACAGGGTGCCACGACCACCCAACCTTGCCGCCAGGTTGAAAAAGGCTCACTCCTTCGAGGCCGCCATCATCCGTCTTGTGCCGCTCGTCAATGAAGGAGCGGACAAGGGGGAAAAACGCCGCGAGGTTGAGGAGCGGTTCACCCCCGCCATCGACAGGCTGACCCGAGCGGGCATGACTTCCCGCCTCGTGGGCACAGAGAAGAGCCGGACGCTCTTCACCGACGTCGAGAAAGGTTGGCGCGAAATTGCCTACAAGGTCGCAGGCGCCTCCGGAAAACCCGTACCAGACCAAGACCTGCTGAAGTTCAGCAAGGAGATCGCCGAAGACGAGAAAGCCTTCCACCAGGCCCTCGATGCATTTCTGAACGGAGTGGATGCCGAGGTGCTCTGATCTTGGCAATACGACCAGATCGCCACGCCGAGCCGTACGCTGTCAGTTGTGACCGCGACGGCTCTCGAGACCATCGGCTTGGCCTCGGGCGGGGAGAGCTCGGCGGGGGAGCAGATCTCGTTGCCCCAGTGCAGCCCGGACAGCAGCAGCGCGTCACCAAGGGGGCGGAGGAGACCGAGGCGCTCCCGGCCGCGGAGAACGAATTTGGCGACGGCGACCTTCTCGGTCCGGTCCAACGCCTTCCGAAGGAGCACGTACGGCTTCGCTGTGACTGCGCCGTCGGCGGTCAGGTAGTACGACCCCGCGCCGGACGGCCGATGCCGGCCGCCGCTCCCGTGCTACGTCAGGCTGGATAAAGCCGTGCAAATGCCCGAGGTCGGATGAATGTCGGATCCGCCATCGCGGTGAGACACCGTAGGGCTGTGCCGTGGAAGTGGCGCCGATGAGTTTTGGGCGGTTGTGTGGTCTACCGGTCAACGAAGGGAGCGCACCATGCGCAAGATCATCGTTTGCACGTTTCTGACGCTCGACGGCGTCATGCAGGCGCCGGGCGGTCCGGACGAGGACGCGGAGAGCGGTTTCAAGCACGGCGGCTGGCAGAAGCCGGTGGACGACGACGAGGTCGGCGCGGCCGTTGCCGGTTGGTATGAGCGCTCCGACGCGATGCTGCTGGGTCGCAAGACGTACGAGATCTTCGCGTCGTACTGGCCGACCGCCGATCCTGACAACCCGTTCACCGAGCGGATGAACAGCATGCACAAATATGTTGCGTCTCGGACCCTGACGTCCGTCCAGTGGCAGAACTCCACGCTGCTGGAGGGCGACACCGTCGATGCCGTACGTAACCTGAAGGCGTCCGACGGCGGCGACATCAACGTGGTCGGCAGCGGCGACCTCGCCCAGACCCTCATGCGGCACGACCTCGTCGACGAGTACCGGCTGACCATCCACCCGGTGATCATCGGCACCGGCAAGCGGCTGTTCGCCGACGGCGCGATCCCTACGGCGCTGGAGCCGGTCAGCGTCTCGACGACGAAGGGCGGCACCGTCGTCGGCGTCTACCGGCCGAACGGCAAGCCCAGCTACGACAGCTACTGATGTCGTATGCCACGGAATTTCCGCCGGCGACGCCTTGATCGCGATCGACACCCTGGCCGCTGCACCCGCCCAGATCGCCCCGGGGGTGGGGGAGCGCTGGCCGCAGTGAGGACTGCGACGATCACAGCCCGTCGGCGCCTGGGCCTGCCCGTCGAGTCCGAACCGGCGGCCGCCGGGCCGGGGGCGATGCCGGCCTCGCGTATCAAGCGCCGCACCCGGCCCCGAAGGCGCGGCCTCGCCCCCGGCTTCCAGCGCATTGGCTCATGAACGCCGCCCTGGGCTCCAACGCTCGTTGATCCGGTCATGACCACCACGACAAACAGCTTCGCCGCTCCCCAGGGCGCCGCGGACGCGGTTGCCGATGAGATCCGGCGCCGCCGCATCACCGTCGAGGATGCCCGCCGCCAGGACCGGGGCCTGCGCAGCGGGCACGACACTCCCTGCCCAGAGGGCAGCGGGCCGGATCACTCATCGCAAGTTGGTGCCCTGGGACCAGACGTGCTGGATCGTCCGGTAGTCGATCACGCGTATGTCCTCTTGCTGGAGAACCTCACGGGCCTGCGGCGATGTCAGGAACTCGTAGTCCGTCCGGCGCACGAGCCAGCCGCCGTCGACAGCTCGCGACTCCTCATCGCCCAGGCTGGGATGCACCGCCCATTCGTTGAGCCCGGCGGGCAGGTCGCGCAGCAACTGAGCGTATCGGGCCGCCTTTCCCTCGATGTCGAGGGAGAAGCTGTCCAGGAAGTCGTTGTCGGTGACCGGCAGTCCGCGTTGCCGCATCGACCGGCGCGCGGGTTCGAGCCAGACCCGGACCGCGAGGCCGTACTCAGCGGCCAGCTCGACCGTCAGGTCGAGGATGTCGTCGCGGCCGCCGTCGGCCAGGCAGTGGAAGTCCAGATGAGTCGGTGTGAGCCCGGCATCGGCGACGACATCGATCTGGGCGCGGAATTCGAGTGCGACCTCGTCGGGCCGAGCCTGGTCGAGCAGGGCCGTCCGTCCGGCGGGTGTCGGTGGAAACAACGCGCCCGCGGGGTCGAGCAGTGAGGGAACTCTTTCCCGGTCGGTCAGCGGTTCCCATGGCAGGCTGGGGAAGTCGGACACCAGGGTGAGGTGGATCCCGAACGGGACCTGCGGCCGTCGGATGAGCAAATCCACGGCCTGCTTCGCTGCGGGGGACAGGACCATCAGGCTGCACGAGCTGGCGATGCCCTCTTCGACCGACTCGATCACCGCGGCGTTGATCGCTGGATACATCCCGAAGTCATCGCAGTTGACGATCAGCAGTCGGACATCGGGCGGATGTCCCAGTAACTCACTCGACTGCTCTGCCGACGTGACGGCCGTGGGCCCGGTGCTTTCATCCATCCCCGCAGTCTGGGACCCAGCCAGACTTCGTGCACCGGGATATGCACGCCGCGACACGGCAGTGCCGTTATTTCCCGGGTTCCGGCTCAAGTTCTGTGGTCCGCGACTGTGGGTCACTGAGGCTTTTCCAACCTCAGCTTGAGGTTGCCAGGTAGAAGCGAGGACGGCCTTGACCAGGTCGGTGATGCGGGTGGTGCTGCAGCGGAGCTTGCGTAGCAGTCGCCACGACTTCAGGGTGGCCATTGCCTGCTCGCCCACTGCTCGGATCTTCGCGTGGGAGACGTTGACGGCCTTCTGGCCTGCGGAGAGATTCTCCCAGCGGCCACGGTAGGGGGCGCGCAGGATGCCACCAGCGCCCTGGTACCCCTTATCGGCCCAGCAGCGCACGCCAGCCCTCGGCCAGTGCCGCGATGACGCCGTGGGTGCGGGCGGCTTTGATGTCGTGGACCGGGCCGGGCAGAGCGGCGGAGGCCCACAGCAGCCGCCCGAATGGATCGGTGAGGACTTGTACGTTCATGCCGTGCTTCTTGTGCTTCCCGGAGTAGTAGGGCCGGTCGGCCGCGATCCGGTCGATGGGCAGCAGGGTGCCGTCGAGAATCACGAACGCCTTGTGTGCGGCGGTGCGTACGGCTGTGGCGAGGTCCGGTACGACGGCGGCCAGGACCTCGACCGCTTCGGTGATGTAGCGGTAGACGGTGGCGATCCCGCCCCCGAACCCGGCTGCGAGCTGGGCGTATGTGTGTCCCACCGCAGGTGGGCCAGGACCAGCAGGGCCTAGCGATCTGCGGGGAGCCGACGCCACCGCGTGCCCCGCTCCAGGCGTTGGGCGGTCAGCAGGCGGGAGGGACAGCGCAGGGTCGAACTGGACAGATCGATCCCTGATGAGTAGACGAGCACGCGCAGCTCCGGGCAGACAGGTTTATCTTGGCCGGCAACCCATCTACCAGGAGCTTCACCTCTGCCCGGACACCGCCCCAAGCCAACTGGCGATCGGTTCAGTCAAGTTGGACACTGATCAGTTGGTTGTCCTGACGGGAGCACTGCTGCGTCCGTGGTCTCGACCGCTGAGTTCGGTGTCGAGTGTCTCCTGAGCCACACGCATGACTTCGGCGTACACGGGGTCCTGCAGCCGCTTCCACATCTCCTCTTCCGAGACGTCCTCGACGCGGCTGATCACCCACCAGATATTGCCGACGGGGTCCTTGATACGGCCTCCGCGCTGTCCGAAGGCGTCGTAGGCCAAAGGCGTGACGACATGGCTGCCGGCTGCGACGGCTTGTGAAAGGCCTGGTCAGCGTCGGTGACGAACACGCGCAGCAGGCTTGGCATGGTGGGCCAGTTCGTGTGCCGGTCGAAGGCCAGCACGACGGTGTCGCCGACTCGAATCTCACCGTGACCGATCAACCCGTCCTCGGTGGGCACTCGCGCCAGCTCTTCGCCCCCGAACGTCTGGGAGACGAAGTCGAGGAAAGCCCCAGTGTCGTCGGTGACGACCCAGGGGGCGACGGTGGTGTAGCCCGCCGGCGTGGAGTTGGTCTGCTCAGATATCACGGCCCTTCCGCCAATGTTGGTTGCCAGTCACGACGTTAGGCGGGATCCAGGTCAGTTTCTGTCCTATATGGAAGGGCTGGGTGCCGGTGCTACCTCACGACCGCTCGGAGGTAACCCGCTCATAGCCTTCAGTCACCGCAACCTGAGGTTGGAACAGGCTCAGTGGTCCAGAACGTGATGAGCTACGAGCTGTTTGCATGGTGATCCGCGCGCTCTCACGCCCGCGGATCGGACGCCGACCTTGTGTCAGGGAGAACCTGCATGCAGTCCGAGGAAGTTGAGGAGCCTGCAGCGGGCGGTGCGGAATAGCGTGCATTCGTGTACAAGTGGCCCGGGGCAGGCTGCGTCGTCGATGACTGGTGCTTGTCACAGTCGCGCGCCGGACAGCGGGGAGTACCTGGACCGGCGAGATGAAGAGGGGGACCGCCGAGCCGGCGGTCCCCCTTCCTTCCTGTGGAACGGTCAGCGGCGAGTCACCTGCGCCATACGAATGGTCTCGTAGGTCTCTTCCTCCATGGTCCACCCGTTGTCCACGAGGAGGGTCTCCAGTCGCTGGATCGCTTCCTCGAGCCCGCTGTGGTCTCCCAGGAGCGCCAGGGCGCGGAAGCGATGGCGCCAGAGTTCCTCGCGCTCTCGGGCGACCTCGAGGCCCCGGCCGACGGCCCGCAGCGCGCCTCGGCCGTCACCGGCTTCGAGGTACCAGTGGGCCAGCAGGCCGGCGCTGTTGACGACCTTGTCGTTGATGTCCTCCACGATCGGCTCGGCCCAGCTGTGGTAGGTGGAGCCGACTCCGGAGAACGGGCGGCCCCGGACCAGTTCGAGCGCTCGGCGGAGCAGGGCCTGGCCCTGGGCGCGGGGGACTTGGAGGGCGACGTTGTGGAGGAGCTGGAACTGGATCCAGTCGCACTCGACTCCGACGAGCCGGTGGCCATCGGCGTGCTTGGTCATGCGGCGGAAGAAGGGTTGGCCCTCGTCATCGAGGCCGAGCCACCGGCGCACATCACGCAGGCGGGTGTTGCGGGTGTTGGGGGTGGTCAGCCCGCCACGTGGCGAGAGGACTTCGTCGATCTGAGGTGCCGTGGCGCCCGGATGAAGGACGAGGAAGGCAGCGAGTTCCATAGCCCGGGTGCGCCGGTTGGAGTCGACGGTGCCACGGGCCTTGGAGAGTTCCACCTTGCCCAGGAGGTTGATCACGGGCCGGTCCTGGGGAAGTCGATGTCCGGGAGACCCGCCTCGGACGAGCCATCGGAAGGCACGGCCGATGCGGGGAGCGGCTGGGACTGGGCGGTTTCGGGACGGGGGAGGACAGCCGGATACTGACCTGCGGAAGAGCCCGGGAGGCGGGCAGGACGACCTGCCCGGGCGTGGCCGAGGCCGGCAGGACTGGCACTGCGGCCGTGGCCCCGCCGCCGCCCTCCGAGCCGACGGCGCGCTCCGCCGGCTCGGTCACGTGGCGCTTCCCCCGCGGCGGCCCCAAGCACCCCACCTACCGGGCGATCGAGGAACTGGGCCGCGCGGTACGTACGGCGTTCATCTGCGACTACCTCGCCGACGCCGACCTGCGCCGCGAGATCAACGACGGACTCCAAGCCAAGGAGTCCCAGGAGGTCTCGATGCTCGCCCTGCGCCTGCTCCAGTCCGCGCTGGTGCACGTCAACACCCTGCTTCTCCAGGACATCCTGAGCGAGGAGAAGTAGCAGAAGCGGCTCACCGACGCCGACCGGCGGGCCCTGTCCCCGCTCTTCTGGACCCACGTGAACCCCTACGGCCGGTTCGAGCTAGACATGAACCCCCCACCTCGACCTCGCCGCCGCGGCCCCTCTTCCCGGCCCTCGAACTCCGCCCGAGGCGGAAACCGCCCGATTGGCAGCGGCCGGTGCGGCCGGGTCGGCATCCTGAAGACCCCATACCCCCAGCGTCGCCGATGGGCGGCGGACGTTGACCAGCGTGAGGCGCTGGGCCGGGCGGTGTCCTCCGCCCGGCCCACCCCATTCAGTGGCTCTGAATCCACCAGGTGATCCAAGTCAGGAACGCTGCTCCAGCCGCCGACGCCATGCCACGTACGAGGCTGAATATCGCAGCACGGCCGAGCCGGCGCGTGGTGCTGTTCTTGCGCTTCCTCATGGGAACCCCCAAGTCTCTTCACTCCGGCACGTTGCCGGCATGGGGAGAGACTCCAAGGGGAGCTGACTGCTCGTCCGGAAGAGCGGGCAGGGCGGGCGAATCCGCCCTAAGCTGCTGGTCACAGTCGTGCCCGCCGTGCCCGCTGCGGGCGGCGGGAGGCCCAGGCATCAGCGAGGAGGTCATCATCACCGCGGGAGACGCCCGCAGGTTGTACAGCGAGCTGTACGCGCTCAAGAGCCGGGCCGAGGCTGGCAGACGCGCCGCTGGCAAAGTGTTCTCGCAGCGCGAGCTGGAGAAGGCGCTGAGCAAGCCACCCTATTCGATTACGTTCCGGGGGCAGGCCATCAGCGACTGGCTTCCGGAAGACGCGGCTAAGGCCAAGGTCCCACGTGACGCTGATGTTGTCTGGGCCGTGGTGCGCCTGTGGTGCCACTGGGCCGAGGAGAGGGAACCGAACGAGAACTACTGGCGCACGCTTGTCGATCGTGCACAGCCAGTTCGGGTTCCGCAACCGCGCGCAACGGCCAGCTGCTCCAGCGGCCTATCAGCCGAACTACCTTTACGGGAAAGCAATCTGCCGCCTCGGACTGCCTGTTTCACCGGTCGGGACGAACTGCTACGACGGCTCGGCTCTCGCCTTAGCGATGGTCCGGTCTGCGTAGTCGCACTCCGGGGGATGGGGGGTGTCGGCAAGACACAGCTAGCCCTGGAGTTCGCACACCACCACCACGCTGCGGGTACGTATGACATTGTCTGGTGGGTCCGAGCCGAGCAACGTGCGGCGATGAACGAGGATCTGCTCGCGCTGGCGCCCCGGCTCGGGCTGCGCGAGAACGCCGACGTCCAAGCGGTGCTGACGGAACTGGGGCACCAGTCGAACTGGCTGCTGATCTACGACAACGTCGCCGACCCCGGCTTGATCGAGGGCCAGCTCCCATCGTCTGGGCACGTCATCCTGACCAGCCGGTCGCGTGGCTGGAGCCGCTACGCACAGCCACTGGACATCGGCCTGTTCACGCCCTCCGAGTCGGCGGCATTCTTGTGTGCTCGGACCGGCCGCGACGATCCCGGAGCCGCCGAACTTGCCGAAGCGCTGGGGCACCTCCCGCTGGCATTGGCGCAGGCCGCCTCCTACTGCGAGGAGCACCAGCTATCGATCGGCGGCTATTTGAAACTCTTCCGATCGCCACGGGTTAGAGCCCGGCTGCTGGAGACAGGTCTGCACTCGGCCGAATACCCCGACAGCGTTGCCACGACCTGGTTACTGCACGTCGATCACCTACGGGCGCATCGCCCGGCCGCACTCCAACTCCTACGACTGTGCGCGTTCCTCAGCCCCGACTCCATCCCTCTCAACTGGCTGCTCTCGAAACCCCAGCTGCTGCCTGAGCCTCTCGCTAGCGCAGCCAACGGGCTGGACGAGCAGTTGGCCGGAATTGTCGAACAGATCCGCGGGATCCCGTTCGAGGACCTGGAAGACGTCATCGGCGAGTTGGTCAAGACGGGGCTGATCACTCGACTGACCGACACAGATGTGAGCATCCACCGGCTCGTCCAGGCCGCGACAAAACAAGAGATGGGATCGGACCGCGCGAAAACTTGGCGAAGCTACGCTGACCTTCTGGTGCACGCCCTTCACCCGTATCCGCCATTCCCTGTCGAGCCGGAATACGATTCTGCTTTGACGGCGATGCGTATCCACGGCGCCTACCTTGCAGAGCAGCTTCGCGACGGCCACCCGCCGGAAAAGCCAGTCGAAGTAAAGCGGCTCATCGCTTTGGTGGATTTCACCGATGAAGGGTCATTCGAGACCATTACCGATTTTGAGTACACCTTCGAATGTGCTCAGCGATTGTCGCAAGCTCTTCACCAGGCCACTCAGCCGGGCTACGTCGCACTCGCTCTGGCGAATCTCGGCTACGCCCGCTGTCTAACAGGTCGGCACATCAAGGCAATGCAGGCCATGGAAGCGGCTGTCGAGACGTTGGGGACGGCAGTCACGACACCTGAGCTGGATAGCCTGCATGGGGCGATCCGGGCATGTCGGAAACACGCTGCAACTTCGGAACCTGCCGACGAGTCCGCCGAGGTCACAGTCGCCATGGTCTATGAGCACGTCGATCTACGTGACATCGCACGGGTCGCCCGAAACTCTGAAAGAGTCGTGCCCGCCTTCATCGAGATGGTTGGCCAGAACGAGATTTCCGAAGACCTGGCAACGGCCCTGGGGCATGACAGCGACGGGAATCTTCCGCTTCCATTCAGTCCGCTCTGGCACCAGGAGCCCGGCACTGATGAGAGCTGATGGCGATCGCCAACGTTTCGGCGACGGCGAACCGCCAGAGAGAGGGGGAATCCCCTGGCCACGCGGTTGGTGACTCTGCAGGGCTCAGGAGAACTCACGGGATGTCGCACACTCTGCGAAGGCCAGTACGGCCTGGTGCCCAGCGGCCGGACATGATGCGGGTGCTGTTCTTGTAGGAGGGGGCATCGATGCCGCGCAGAGTTGATGAGGCAGAGGCTGTAGAGGTCATGCGTGTCGCGGGGCTCGTGCCGCTGCAGCCTCGCCCAGTGGGTGGGAGGAGGGGTTGGCCTTCCCAGTGCCTGCGGTGTGGGCGGGAAGTTGCCCCGCACTACAGCACGGTGCAGGCGGCCGTTCGTTCACGCGGACGGGACTACGTGGGGTGCCGGTTCTGCGTAGCGGCAGATCGCGGCAAGCGCCAGAAGGCAGGCATGGCTGCGAAGGCCGAGCAGCTGATGCGGGACCACGGATGGTGTCCACTGGTTCCCTATCCCGGGGCGCTGGAACCGTGGCCATGCCTCTGCGGTGTGTGCGGGAGGCAGGCGGAGCCAGCGTTCGCCAAGGTCCAGGAGCGAGGGCAGGACAGGTGCGGATCGTGCGCGAAGGCGGAGCTGAGTGCGCGGTATCTGGCCGCAGAGGCGGGGCGGGCGACCGTCGACCTGGTCCAGGCCGGCTGGGAGCCGCTGGCCGCGTACCCGGGCGTGCACCAGGGTTGGAAGGCTCTGCACGGGGCGTGCGGTCAGGTCCGGTACCCGCGGTTGGCCGAGATTCGGGCGGGAGAGGTCTGCTGTTCGGGCTGCAACGGTTCGGTGCGGGTCAGCGGTGAGGAAGCCGTCGAGTTCATGCAGTCCGCCGGCTTCGATCCTCTGGAGTCCTACCCCGGCAGTCAGGTGCCGTGGACGTGCAAGTGCTTCCTCTGCGGAGCCATCGTCAAGCCGCGGTACACCACCGTACGCAGAGGTGGGGGTTGCGCGGAGTGCGCGAGGGTCGGACGGCAGACGACCCGCCGGACCAACTTCTCCGTCCAGGCAGTGGCGGAAATGCGTGCCGTTGGCCTGGAGCCGATGGAGCCCTGTCCTGGGACACTCGCCCGGTGGAAGTGCCGGCATGCGTGCGGACGGGTCGTCTTCCCTGTTCATCATTTGGCGAAGTACGGACGTGGGGTGTGCCGTCAGTGTTCGGGCAACCCTCTCGTCGAGCCGCACGAAGCTGAGGCGAAGGCCCGGGTACTGGGGTTCAAGCCTCTTGAGCCCTATCCCGGCCGAATCACCGCTGCCTGGCGGCTCCAGTGCCTGACTTGCGGTCTTGATGTGGAAAAGCCGCTTCAAGGCGCGGGAGGGTGCCGGCGGTGTCGCCCTTTTGGCGCCAACCACTGCCTTCCAGCCTTCGTGTATGTCATGCACCACAGCCACATGAACGCCGTAAAGATCGGCATCACCAACATCGGCACGACGCGGCTTGCAGATCATCGTCGGGATGGCTGGTCGATCATCAAGACCCAGCACTTCATGTTTGGTTCGGATGCGTACGACGTCGAGCAGGCTGTGCTGTATCGGATGCGCAACGAGCTCGGCATCCCCCCTTACCTCACCGCTGACCAGATGCGGCGTGGTGGGGCGACGGAAACCGCAGACGCGGACCTGATCTCCCCTCTCTCCGTGTGGGGGCTGGTGTGTCGAGCACGGGACGAGATCAACTCCGACACGGCGCGTTTCGCAGTCGAGGTCGGCAGTACAGACAGAACGTGACTCGAGCACCTTCATGCCCGGAGCGGGAGCGGGAAGCGCTGTGCGGGCACGCCGACGCGCTGATAGTGGCGGTGTCGGACCTGCGGGCGGCGGGCACCGCCAACCAGATGCTGTGGGAGACGCTGGCCGAGCGCGGCCGGACCGTTCTGCTGGCGGGGCTCGTCTGCGTGGGCGGCGCGGCCCGGGCCTGGATCGCCGGCGGCACCGACGCACAGAGCGGCCTGGCGGGCCTCGGGCGCGGGGCGGAACTGCTGGCGCAGGAGAGGATCGTGAGCAAGTAGGCCGCCGCCACGCTGCGCGAACCCTTCACCCGGATCGCCGCCGCGGCCGCCCCGCTGCTGCGCTGCCCCGACCCGGCGCTCGTCACCGCCACCGAGGAGCTGATGAACGCTGCCGGGAACCTCGAGGACACCGCGCGCCTGGAGGAGAAGCTCGCGGCGTTCGGCCGGGCCGCCCAGGCAGCCACCGTGTCGCCGGCGACCCGGGGGGAACGCCGCCGCGCTCGGCGAGCCGGCTGACCGTAGGAGGCGAAACGCCTGGCCCCCCGGCAGCTCCAATGCTGGGGTGTGACTGAGGGCCCCAGTTGGCGAGTTGAGCGTCGGCCGGTCCTCACCCGTGCGCTCGGCTGGTGTGGTGTCGGCGCGTCCGCGGCGCCGTCAGACGGGTGACCGCCTGGCGGGCGGCCTCGCGGTGGTCTGGGCGGGGCGCCGGCACGCGAGGGCCGGCCAGGTCGCTGCCGGTGAGCGACTTGGCTTCGACTGCGGTCCAGTCGGCGCGGCGCACCACGGCGATGTGTCCTTCCTCGTGGGCCTGTCCGTCCTTCCAGTCGTCGGGTGGCGCCATCAGGACACGGAGGTCCTGGCCGTTCAGCCACTCCAGTCCGAGGACCTGGCGGCCGAGGTGGTGCTCGATGAGTGACAGGGCGGTGCCGGTCTTCAGGTGGAGGAGCAAGAGCTCTCCCTCGAAGTAGTAGCCGCCGTCGTACTCGCCGGATCCCACGGCGAGCAGGGGGAGGGTCGGGTGGAAGGCCATCGCGTTCACGGGGTGCTGCGAGTGCAGCAGCAGCCGGCGGCGGGCGCGGTCGGTGACGTGGAAGACACCTACCGTCTTCGCCTCGTCGTACTCGTGCGCGCCGGCCACGGCGACCAGGCCTCTCCGCTTGTCCGCCACGGCCAGGACAGGATCGCCGATCTCGGCGAAGGGGTCGTCGGGGCGGTCTTGGCCGGCGGGAGACGAGGTCATGCCGAGGATCCTCGCAAGGTTACCGCTGGAGTGGGTAGCCGGGCCCTCCTTACGGCCATGGCCGCCCACGTAGCTCAGCTCGCCAACTCAACGGCTCACTGGCCAACTGAGGCACTCAGAAGCCGTTGCTGTACCGATCTTGGCGCATGGCATTCGAACGAGGGTCTCTTCGGGGCGCTCGTCTGCCGGGGACGTGCCGGGCCGACGGATCAGCGTGAGGTCTGCCCGGAACGGAGCTCGTCAACGTCGACCGTCGTCAGCGCCACGCTCAGCGGCACGCCGGTGCCGGCCGCGGCGGCCAGCCGCTCGCGTACCTCGCGCGGTGTTCGAGGCCGCCAGCCGGGCCCGTCACAGCAGCCAGAGTGAAACGTGACCCCCGCATTCAGCAGGGCGGTCAAAGTCCGCCACCCAGCGGAGTCGTTCCGCTTCGGCACAGCGAGGTCCTGACCGGCGTCGATCAACGCTCCAGCGCAGCGCGGACATCGGCTAGCCCACGTGCCGCGCTTCTTGAACGAAGAGCGGCAGGGCAAGCACACGTAATGCCGGTTCGGAGTCCCCCCTCGGAAGCACATCGCACCAGTATGGCAATGCGACTTCGCCCATCCCAGCGATTATGAGAAGCGGTTCGACTGCTGTGCATGAGAGCAGGGCCTCTTGATAGTTCGAAGAGTGTCGAAGCCGACGTGTGATCCAGGAGCCTCTGTTGTATCAGTTCTGCGGCATCGCCGAGAGCAATGCTCGGAACCTGTGGATCAGCGCTGGGAGCAACGCAGAGGGCGTACCTTCCCGATGATCCTGTGATGATCTGCGAGTAGGCCCGCATTGTAGCGTGGCCCGGGTGGGCCGGCAGGTGACAACATCCATCCCACGAAACGCCGTTGGGGGAGGGAAGGGCGTCCGGACGCCTACCGGACCGCGGCCCGGACCGCCACAATCCCGGTATGACGATCACGCCGGCCCCTGTGAGCGCACCGCCGACGCGCCGCACCCCCCTCGGCCTCGCCCGCGGGATCCTCACGGGCGCGGTGATCGGGAGCTCGCTCGCCGCACTCGTCGTCGGTACCGTCCTCGAGCACGTTCCCCTGCTGGTCGGTGGCCTGGCCGTCCCCATCGCCTACGGACTGCTGGTACTCGCCGCCGGCGCGCCCAAGCGCGCGCGCGAGGCGGCCATCGTCCCCTGTACTGCGCTTGCCATGATCGAGAGCCTGCGCGCCACCGGCGGGGAGACCAGCGATGTGCCCGTCCGCTTCGACCTCACCGTCGCCCCGGACGACGGACCGGCGTACCGCGTCGAGTCCACTCAGTCCGTCAATCTCGTCGACCTGCCCGACTACAAACCAGGCGGCATCGTCGTCGTCCAGTACCCGCCGCATCAGCCGTGGACGGTGAAGCTGGTGAAGCGCCCGACACCGGAATGGGAGGACCGCGCGGCCGCGGCCCGCCTCGACTCGGCGCCCGGCCCGGTCCTGGCCGGCGAGCCGACCACGGGCGGCACCGTCGGCGGCTACATCACGCTCCTCGCCCTGCTGCTGGGCGCGGCCGGCGTGGTCTTCGTCTTCCGTGCCGAACTCTTCGGCCCGGACGACCCCACCGACCGGCCCCCCTCGGCCGCCGGGCCTGCCGACCCCGGCACCTCGTCCACCACGATCGTCTCAGCCGCGTCCGGCACCGTCGCCCTCGGCCCCGGACAGTCCCTGTTCGACGAGGGCCGGCTGCGCCAGGCGGTCGACTCGCTCACCAAGGGCGAGGGTAAAAAGCGCCAGGCCCTCACAGTCGTCGTGCAGGACCGCCTCCTCACCGTCGTCTTCACCCCCGCGGGCTCGCAGGCCCCCGGCTTCGACCTGGACGCCCTGCCCTACCCGCGCATCCCCGCCCTCGTCCGGGAGGCCAGGACCACCCTCGGCGTCCGCTCCCCGCGGACCTGGCAGCTCACCGCCGAGAGTCTGTCCGGCGCCCTCACCCTCAGGGTCGGCGTGACCGGCGCCGACGGCGCCGCCTCGCTGGAGGCGAACGGTGACGGCGAGACCGTGCGGCGCGTCCCGGCGCGCTGACGGGACGGACGGGACGGGTGGCCCGGACATAACGGGTGAGCCGGGCGGGACAGACGGTTTGGACCAGGAGGAGCACAGATGGGCTGGCACGGATATCTGGCGTTGTGGTGCGGCGTCCTCGGCGCCGTCGCGCTCGTCGGATACGGACGGTCCCTGGCCGGAGTGACCCGCGCCCAGCGGGCGGTCCGCGTCATGGGCCGGATCGAACGGGTCGCGGAACCCCGGCACGGGAGCTCGGGACGCGAGGGGATCGCCGTGGTCGTCACCTTCCGCGATCCCGCCACGGGGCAGGAGTTCACCGTCACCAACGACGGCGAGCGCGGCGACCGGATCAGCACAGCCTGGACGGGCCGGGAGATCGGCATCCGCTACCCCCCTGGCCGCCCGCACGCCTACCGCTTCACCACCGACCCGGACGCCGGACGGAGCGGACTCGGCTGGCCCAACTTCGCGGTCTTCCTCATCTACGTCGGGCTGGTCGTCGTCGCCTCGATCGACTGGGGCTGGCCGTGGGCCCTCATCGGCTTCGGCGTGCCCTGGACGCTGCTGGGCGCGACCTACCTGCCCGGAGCCGTACGCGACACACGCCTGCGCATCGAGGGCCTCGCCTCCGGCGGCCCGGTCCCGGGCCGCGTCATCGCCGTACTGAAAGACGTCACCGTCAACGAGGACGGCGACACCCTCACCAGCCACACCCCGGTCGTCGCCTTCACCACCCACGACGGCACCGCCGTCACCGCCTACCGCACCGAAGGGCTGCGCGACCCCGTCGGCTCGCGCGGCCGGGACCTCACGATCCACTACCGCCCCGACGACCCGGGCGTCTTCACCACGGACCTCGCCGCCGAACACCGCTCCCGCGTCGGCGAGATCGCGTTCGGCGTCGTGGCCCTCCTCGTGGGGGTGGCGGCGGCCGTGGCGGGAGGGATCCTGATCGCGGGCTGACGCCCGCCGCTCCCTGACGAACCGGCCCCGCGGCCGATACGACGTCAGGCGACGGCCAGCGCTGCCGAGTCGCCGCTCACCCCCTCGTCGTGCCGCAGCAGCGCCAGCAGCGCGGCCCGGGCGCGCCACCCGCGAGCGCACCGTACCGACCGGACAGCCGATCGCCTCCGCGGCCTCCGCTTACGGCAGACCCAGAAGCTGCGTGAGGACGAAGGCGTCACGGCGTTCGCCGGGGATCGTAGACAGGAGCTCGGTGAGCGCGATGCCGTCCTCGAAACCGGGCAGGTCCCGGGGCTGCGCGTGCTCGGCGGCGGTCTGCCAGTCGTCACGGTCGGAGAGCCGGGGCCGGGCGGCGGCGTGCCGCAGGCTGTCGACGACCGTGCGCCGCGCTATAGAGAGCAGCCAGGTGCGGGTGATGACGCTCTTTGAAATTTGATCACCCCCTGCTCAGGGGTGACCCCACACCTGCTCGCGATTCCCCAGCTGTGGAATGACCTCATGGGCGGGGGCCGGTTTGTCCTCGGCCGATGATCAGGTCTGGTTCGCGATCCGGCGGCCGAGCTGTTCGAGGAACTCCTGCAAGCTGGACGCGGTGACCTCGAAGTCGTCAAACCAGGAGGCCGTGGCGGACTTCCAGACTTGTCCACTGTCTCCGATCGCGAACAGATGGCCCCCGCCGTCGCTGGCGAAGACCAGCGCGATCGGTTCGCCGTCGATCGGAGCGGGGCCGTATTCACGGAAGTGCTCCGCTGCCGTCGCAGGTGAGTGGATGAAGTACCCGCTGTCGACGCCGGGCAGCGAAGCCTCACCGATCACCCAGTAGAGCGTGGTCAGGTCGGAGGGGATCGGCGTCAGGTCCACGAGTGCGTCCGTCGCCTGGTGGCTGTCGTCGGGTGCGAGCATCACGGCGTTGTGGCCGGGCGGGAAGCCGTGTGTCGAGAGGAAGGACTGCATCAGCTTCGTCAGCGCCGCATCGGCCTGTTCCCACCAGGACCGGACCCACTCCGCGTCAAGCCGCTGACCAGGCAAGTTTCCCCCTCGAATACGCGTGGGACCCGCCGGTGCGAGACCGGAAGAACATATCGGAGTGCTCAGCACGGGGTGCGATGGGAACCGCGTTCTTCCGATCCGCCGCTCCTGGATCGACCAAGCCTGCTCAGGCGATCTCCCCACTCATCGTGTGATCTTGCCCGGCGTGTCGAAGCACACTGCGCCCCACGGCGCCACTGTCCGCCGGAGCCGGCCTGTCACTCGCCTGCGGAATATGCACGGATTCGCCTGCGCCCGTCCCAGTAGTTCGGGCACTGTGAGAAGTCTGGAAGCTGCCATCGTCTTGTACAGCGGCAGCCGCACCGACATGCAGAAGAAGAGGAGGCCGGCCACGTGGGAGCCGGACGGCACGGAAGGGCATGTGGGCAAGGTCGGGGTTCTGCTGCAGGACGGCACTGTGCCAGGCCCGGTGTACGTCGACATCGGCAGCAGCGGGCACGTCCCCAGCTTCACCGACTGGTGGGTCTACACCGGTGAGGGCCGCGCACCGCTTACCTGCGCAAACTCGGCCCCCGAGACCTGATCGCCCAGCTCTTCGGAGTCAACGGCAGCACCCTCACCAGAGCCGGCCGCCAAGTCCAGCCCCTCCTTGCCGAGCACGGCTACACCATTCGGCCATCGACAGTCAGGTTCCGCACCCCCACCGACGTCACCGCGTTCCTCTCGAACAGCAACCCCTCCAAGATCAAGTCAGCATGTTGATTCTCTGCGAGCCCTAACGGGCTCGTGCACGGTAAGCGGTGAGACGTCGAGGGCTTCGGTGGCACCAGTGAGCACCTCTGCCGTCGAGGGCTCAGGGCCGCGGCCTGTTGTCCGCTTCGACCGGATCGACGGTGAGAACCCAGCGGTGCTTCGTGGCCACCCACTCGGACAGGTATCGGCAGCACGCGGACTCCGCCGGAGGCATCCAGGTGCCGGGGTCCTGGTCCGCCTTGCTCCGGTTCGACCGGGCAGTCACAGCGACGAGTGAGGCCGGAGCTCCGAGGTCGTTGGCGTACTCCTCGCGGCGCGCTGCTGTCCACTGGGAGGCTCCAGCCGGCAGGGAGCGTCATTCCAAGCGCGATATTCGGAGCTGGGGGTCGTGTCTGGGGGAGGGACCGCGGTTCAGTGACCTTCAGGGCGACGTCGTCCTTGGCGTCGGCTGATGCCCCAGGCAGAGCCCGGTCGCCGACTGGCGGACGACGTGGTCAATACAGCCGGTGACCACATCCGAGGTGCTTGATCAGCTGTCCGTAGGCCGAGGTATCTTCCTGGCGTGGCACGTCGAGACTCTGCTCCGTGCCGCGTAAGGGAGGGAATCCATGCGCAACACTCTGCTTCAGCGCGCGTCCGCGTTGGCCACGACGCTGGGGATCACATCACTGGGGGTGCTCGGGGCCGGCGCGGCGCCCGCGCAGGCGGCGATCAGTGACTGCCCCCAGGGCTACTTCTGTGGCTGGGCGAACGGCGACGGCACGGGCTCGATGTTCAAGACGAGGACGAGTGTGCCCACGCTGGGGAGCTGGGACAACAAGATCCGGATGCGATTCAACCGCACGGGCTTGAACGTCTGTATGTACGACCAGCAGAACTACGGGCTCGCGGGCGGCTACTCGTGGGATACCCCCGCCCAGTCCTATCCGACCGGTGGGGGTGGTGCTGAGATCAGCTCCATCAAGCTCGTGCCCACGCTGCGCGAGTGTGAGGCGGAGCCGTATCCCTATTGGGAGACGGCGACGTCGCCGAAGGTCGGCGGGTTCGGCGACATGAACGGCGACCGGCGCGCGGACGCCGTGCTGCGTGACGAGGCCGGGCGTCTGTGGTTCATGCCCGGCAACGGCACCGGGAACATGATCGGCTCCGGCGGCTGGAACGCCATGAACGCCCTCGCGCGGCACGGTGACTTCAGTCGCGACGGCCGCGAGGACGTGATCGCCCGCGAGAAGGCCACCGGCAAGCTCTGGCTCTACCCGGGCACCGGCAGCGGGGGCCTCGGTGTGCGCAAGCTCATCGGTTCCGGTGGCTGGAACACCATGGGCCTGCTCGCCGCGTTCGGCGACCTGTCCGGCGACGGCCGCTCCGACCTCCTCGGCGTGGAGAAGGCCACCGGCAAGCTCTGGCTCTACCCCGGCACCAGCAGCGGGGGCCTCGGTGCGCGCAAGCTCATCGGCTCCGGCGGCTGGAACTCCATGAACGCCCTCGTCGGCGCTGGTGACATGACCGGCGACGGCCGGGCCGACCTCGTTGCCCGGGAGAAGGCCACAGGGAAGCTGTGGCTCTACCCCGGCACCTCTGCCCGGACCCTCGGCGCCCGCAAGCTCATCGGCACCGGTGGCTGGAACGCCATGGACCACATCCTCGGCGTCGGCGACACTTCCGGCGACGGACGACCCGACCTGGAAGCGTCCGACGGCTTCTCGCTCTTCCAGTACCAAGGACTTGCCACCGGAGGCCTGCGCAGGGTCGACAACAGCAACGGATCCTGGTGGGCCCTGGAAGACGCCACCGCCTTCTGACCCGCCCCCGTGAACGGCAAGGCCACCCCGTGCGACCTGCTCGGGAGCGACCCGGCCCTCATCGCACGTGTGCCCGGGCAGACCGCGGGTGCGGTCTGCCCGGACACAGCCGTCACGGTGCCGCGCTGTAGTGGATGACGGTGGTCTCGCAGGCTTCCGCGTAGACCTTCAGGGCATCGGCCCGGCCTGGTCGGCCGCGAGGCCCCAGCGGAGCTTCGTCGCGGTCCGCCTCCTTACGTACCAGCAGTGCCTGGGGCCGTCCACTCAGCCGGGTCCTGGTTCGTCTGGAGACCGCGGCTCGGAGCGAGACGTCAGGCAAGTCCCAGCCAGTCCTCGAGCGCTACGACATGGCCGTGCTCTCCCGCTCGTGACAGGCACTTCGTCGCCTTGGTCGGCATAGCCGCAGCACTCATCGGCTAACGCCGACTGACCCCGTCGGCAGCGGCTGAACCGGAGAAGTCCCGGCGCTCGCCTCGCAACCCGGCAGCGGTTGCCGAGTTCCAAGCCAGGTTCTCTCTGGTCCATGTCGGGATCATGATTTCTCCCGCGCAACGCCGACCCGCGGTACGTGCGCGGCACCGCACACCCGGGCTGACTGCAGTAGAGGCCTCACCGGTTCCGACGCCGATAAGAAACGACGTCCTCGTAGGCGGGCGTGATCTCCGTCAGGACACGCGGCGGTACGCGACCACGCTCGCCGAACAGACCCCGGGCGGCGGCGAACGGCTGGCCAAGTGCCGGCCCGAGCAGGAGACATGACCACGTCGGGCGAGGTGACCGCCCACCCGCCCCCGCGTTGATCCGCTCATGAACAAGATCGTCACGACACTGGTCGCCGCCGGACTTCTCACCGCGTCCCTCGCCCCCGCCGCGATCGCCGCCGTACCCGTCGACCCCGCGACCCGCGACGCACACGTCACGCTCACCGTGGCCCGAACCCAGGGCGAGACCGAGAGCGTCGGGATCGTCCACCTCGACTGCCCCGGAACGCCCGGGCAGGGCCGCCCCTACACTGCCGAGGCCTGCGCAGACTTGCGCACCGCGGGCGGGAACTTCGACCGCCTCCCCGGCACGGACAGAGCCATCTGCTCGTACGACT
This sequence comes from Streptomyces nymphaeiformis, assembly GCF_014203895.1. Classification (GTDB taxonomy): domain Bacteria; phylum Actinomycetota; class Actinomycetes; order Streptomycetales; family Streptomycetaceae; genus Streptomyces; species Streptomyces nymphaeiformis. The sequence goes on from NZ_JACHJY010000002.1 coordinate 978,541, forward strand.
CCGCTCCCATCACCGTGACCGCGCATGGCACCTACCGGGGCCGCAGAGTCCACGGGAGCGCTCGTACGAAACCGACTGCGAGCGCCAGCTCGCGACCGGGCTGGTCTTCGAGTTCTAGCCCCGGCCCCAGCGCCTGCTGACCGGCGGTTTCGCCCCGTCAGCGCCCCACGTGCCTACTCTGAACGCGGGCGGCGGAGTCGACTGGCCAAGAGCACCCCTGCCCGCCCCGCCCGTGCCCTCCCGGCCCCCCGCCGGGAGGGCACGGGCGTACCGCGGCCCGGCGAGTCACTCGTCATGGTGGATCCGCGCCGCGCCGTCCACCCGCACCCGCCCGGCTCCGGCACCGTGACGGCCATGAACGCCTGCCGCACAGTCCTCTTCGCCTTGGCCGTACTCCTCACCAGCGGATGCGTCGTGGTCCCCCGCCCCGCTTCGGGCCCGCCGGCCCGCCCCGCCGAACTCGCACCCGCCGCCGACCGGCCCCCCGCGCCGCTTCCCGCCCAGGCCGACCCGACCCAGGCCCCGGCCCGCGAAGAGCTCGCGGCCACCGCCCCCCGCCTCGTCGCCGAACCGGCACACACTCCCATTACGAGGCCTCCGGCCGAACCCGCCGACACCGCCGCCGAGGAAGCGCTCCGGCGCCCAGTCCGACGAACGGCTGCACCTCCCGTAGCAAAGAAGGAGGCGAAGCCGAGCGGCAGGAAGACGCGCACGCGTACGAAGTCCACTGTCCCGAGGAAGAAGCAGAGGAATCCCGCTCATGACCGCCGACAGTCGGCCGCCGGCCAAGCCCCGGAGATGCGTCGGTTGTGCCGCGATGCCTCGCGCATCCAGGCACCCCTGGGAGCGGCCGACCTCTGCCGGTCCATGTACGGCCGCTGACGGTGACGCCCCGAGCGTCCGGATTCTCGTATTGCTACGGCGAAGCATCTTCTGTGCCGCCGCCGACGCCGCCGACGGTATCGGGCCTGCGGGTTTCCTCAGACCTGATGTGGCTGAAGCCGAGCGTCCAGGGCCCGGCGCCCTTCCCTGCCGACGACGCGGTGCGCTATGCCTGACTGACCGCCTAAGGAGGCCCTGGTGACCACGGCTCGGAACCCTCACGCATCAGGTACACCCGCGCAGATGACCCGCTTCGACGACATCTACAGCCGGCCGGACCCACGTTCGTACTTCGCGACCCTGGGTCCATTGGACTATCAGGCACCGCATCACGCCCAGCGTCTCTTCCGCCGCCTTCTTCCTTTCGCCGGCTTCCCTGAGGATCACGCTCGCCCGGGCGGCCGGGACGTCGTGCCGCAGGCCACGGTGTTGGACATCTGCTGCTCGTACGGCATCAACGCGGCCTTGCTCAACCACCACGTGACGCTTCAGGAGCTGTACGACCACTACACCTCACCGCAGGTCGCCACGCTGACGACCGCCGAACTGATCGAGGAGGACCGCGGGTACTACGGGGCACGTCGCCGTACCGACGCCGTGCCCGTCATCGGCCTCGACATCTCCGCGCCGGCCATCGCCTACGCCCGCGCGGTCGGTCTGCTCGACGACGGATTCGCCGAGAACCTGGAGACCGCCCCGCCCAGCCCGGCGCTGTACCAGGCCACTCGCGACACCCGCCTGATCACGGTGACCGGCGGGGCGACCTTCCTGTCCGCCCGCACCTTCCGAGCGCTCCTGAAGGGCAGGCAGGAGCCACCCTGGGTGGCCGCCCTAGTCCTGCGGACCGTTCTCTACAAGGACACCTCCGACGGCCTGGCCGAGTTCGGCCTGACCACGCAGAAGGACACGTCCCGCACGTATCCGCAGAGGCGCTTCACCGACACCGACGAACAGCGCTACGCCATCGCCGCGGTGTCCGCGGCCGGCGACGACCCCCGCGGCAAGGAGACCGACGGCTACTTCCACACGGCCCTGCACCTGTCACGTCCCCTCGCGCACGCAGCCGCTCATCCGTTGCACACCCTGCTGCAAGACACATGAACACCGCGTGATCTCCCGCTTGCCCGCACGGGACTCGGGGTCGCCGATCACGCGGCGGCCGGTGTTGCCGCATTCGGAGGAATGAATACCTGTGTTCGCGGTCCGAGATTTTAACGGTCATCGCGGAGAGAGTTTTTGCCGGTGACACGCAGGGGAAAATGCTCGAAGCGCACAGGACGCGGTGACGTGCTACTGTCGAACCCAGTTGCAGTTTTGGTACCCGAAAACTTCAAGCGTCTCCGTCGGCCACCGGTCGCACGGAAACGCTTCGCATTTACCGGTCATTTTCCGGGCAGGGAATCATCGCGGCGACACGGAGTCCGTACGGTACGGGTTCCGGCGTACTGCCCAAGGAGATATGACATGGCGACTGGCACCGTGAAGTGGTTCAACGCGGAAAAGGGTTTCGGCTTCATCGAGCAGGACGGTGGCGGCCCTGACGTGTTCGCCCACTTCTCGAACATCGCCGCCCAGGGCTTCCGTGAGCTCCAGGAGGGCCAGAAGGTCTCCTTCGACATCGCACAGGGCCAGAAGGGTCCGACGGCCGAGAACATCGTTTCCGCCTGACGCTGACGCGTAATACGTAGCTGGGGCCCGCATCCCTCGGGGTGCGGGCCCCAGCTGCATGCGTTTCGCGGGATTTTCACGTGCACCCGCGTCTCTCGCGTTTCTTTCGCTCGCCCGCCTGCGCTGATAATTCCTTTGCCCTGAGCCAGGCTGCTTGCTTTCGCATTTCATTCGGCCCGTGCCGGTGATTCCCAACGCTGTTCATCCGCTGCCGGAATTCCTCGATACGCGCCGTATCAAGGAAGGTTCTGCATGAACCCCACACGCACGAACGGTCGTTCCGCCCGTACCCGCCGCAACGGCGGCTACGCGTACGACTCCTCCGCCGGAACGGGCCGGGGCGGTCGCCCCGGTTCGTCCGCCGCGAGCCGATCGGGAGGTCCGAGCCGGTCGGGCGGATACGGCAGGCGTCCCGCCGCCACCCAGGGGGAGTTCGCCCCGCCGAAGACGATCACTCCGGCGCTGCCCGCCGTCGAGACCTTCGCCGACCTGGCCCTGGACCGGCGTCTTCTGGCCGCGCTCACCGCACAGGGCGTGTCCGTCCCGTTCCCCATCCAAGGCGCGACCCTGCCGAACTCCCTGGCGGGCCGCGACGTCCTGGGCCGCGGCCGGACCGGCTCCGGCAAGACCCTCGCCTTCGGCCTGGCCCTGCTGGCCCGCACCGCCGGACAGCTCGCCGAGCCCCGTCAGCCGCTGGCGCTGGTCCTCGTCCCCACCCGGGAACTCGCCCAGCAGGTCACCGACGCGCTCACGCCCTACGCCCGCGCCGTGAAGCTGCGCCTGGCCACCGTCGTCGGCGGAATGCCGATCGGCCGGCAGGCGAACGCGCTGCGAAGCGGCGTCGAAGTCGTCGTGGCCACCCCCGGCCGCCTCAAGGACCTCATCGACCGCGGTGACTGCAGGCTGAACCAGGTCGCGATCACCGTCCTCGACGAGGCCGACCAGATGGCCGACATGGGCTTCATGCCCCAGGTCACCGCGCTCCTGAACCAGGTCCGCCCCGAGGGCCAGCGCATGCTGTTCTCCGCGACCCTGGACCGCAACGTCGACCTCCTGGTCCGCCGCTACCTCACCGACCCCGTCGTCCACTCCGTGGACCCCTCACAGGGGGCGGTCACCACGATGGAGCACCACATCCTGCACGTGCACGGCGCTGACAAGCAGCGGCTGACGACCGAGATCGCGGCGCGCGACGGCCGGGTGATCATGTTCCTGGACACCAAGCACGCCGTGGACCGCCTCACCGAGGACCTCCTCCACTGCGGCGTCCGGGCCGCCGCCCTGCACGGCGGCAAGTCTCAGCCGCAGCGCACCCGCACCCTCGCCCGCTTCAAGACCGGGCACGTCACCGTCCTGGTCGCCACGAACGTCGCCGCGCGCGGCATCCACGTCGACAACCTCGACCTCGTCGTCAACGTGGACCCGCCGACCGACCACAAGGACTACCTCCACCGCGGCGGCCGGACCGCCCGGGCCGGTGAGTCCGGCAGCGTCGTCACCCTGGTCACCGCCAACCAGCGCCGTGACATGACTCGCCTCATGGCGGCCGCCGGCATCGTGCCCGAGACCACCCAGGTCCGCTCCGGCGAGGAGGCGCTGCGCCGGATCACGGGCGCCCAGACCCCTTCCGGCATCCCCGTGACGATCACCGCGCCGCCGGCCGAGCAGCGCAAACGCGGCACGGACTCCCGCGGTCGGCGCGGGCCCGCCTCGGCGGCGAGGCGGGCCCGCGGACGGCGTTCCGCCGGCGACGCGGCGGCCTGAACCGTACGTGATCCGGAAGCCGACCCATCTCTGCAGGAGGTATGTTGTGACGCCGGTCCAGATGCAGCCCCGCCCGACGCACCCCGCCCCCGCGCACCTGACGGCGGCCGGCGCCGTGGACACGGCCGGACCACAGGTCTGCGACGACATGACCGTCGAGGTGGCCCTCTCGGTCGTGGCCGCAGCCCGCACCCGGCATTTGCTCGTCTGCGACAACGACGGCCTGTGCACCGGCCTGGTCACCCGGGCCCAGCTCACCGCCGTCCGCGACAGCCCCACCTACACGGACCGGCTCCAGCTGCGCGACCTCTCCGGCGACGGCGGGCCGCTCACCTCGGCCACCGCCTCGACGATCGGGCGGGCCGCACGTCCCCGGGTCGTCACCTCGTCCGGCATGGGCGAACAGGACGACACTCCGGGCGCCCTCGCGCCCGCCCTCGTCCTCGCGTGAACCGCCTCACCACGGCGGAACCATCCCCTTCCTCTCCCTGTGAGGCATCGTGCGCTGTGTCATCGCCCGCTTCCCCTTCGACCTCACCAAGAGCGGCGTCCTGGACTCCATGAAGGGCGTCAAGCCCGAGGAGATCACCGGCGAGTCCGTGATCATCGGCCGCCGCGTCTACCCCGTCAAGCAGGTCGGCCAGGTCATCACCCGCCAGGACCGTCGCGACTTCAGCGCGGCTGAAGTCCTCCGCGCCATGACCAAGCTCGGCTTCACCTGCCGAGGCCTCCCCCAGAACACCGCGCCCACCCGCGCCGCAGGCCCGTTCCAGCACGCCTCCGCGATGCTCGGCACCCCGGCGGCGGCCTGACCGTGGTCCACGGGCGACCGTGAGCTGACACCCGGACAGCCGAGAGGGCCCGACCGGCATCCGCCGGTCGGGCCCTCTCGCGTATCGGTGGGCAGGTTTCTCTACGGGCGCCGGTCAGTGATCGGAGTAGCTGAAGTCGCCCATGGTCCAGGCGCTGACGTCCGCGATCGAGACGCGGTACATCCCGCCCGTCTCCGGGATCCCCACCGTTCCCTGAAGGATCCGCGCCATGTGGAAGTGCAGATGGGCGGGCGGTCCGTCCCTCCGCGTCGTAGCGGTGAAGGCTGCGGAGAACTCTCCCAGGCGGGCGGAGTCCGCCAGGACCTCCGAGACCCGCTGCCTCCACACCGCTTCGGGCGCCAGCCGACCGGTGATGACAGCTCCACCGGTGACCACGGTCAGGGACATCTGATTGCTCTGCCCGGACTCCACCAGCGTGGCGACGTCAACGAGCAGCTCGTCAGGCTTCGACATGAGAACCGATTCTATTCACGGGTCACCCCGTCCCCTCAACCGGTCGTGCCACCGGGCGACCTCGGATGTGGGCGCCGGTACGAGCCCTTCGAGGAAGCGCCGGGCGCTGTCGCGTGTCGAGGCGACGGAACCTGCAGGGCGGTCGGTCTCGACGTCGACGCTCATCGCGTCCATCAGGTCCCCTGGTCCGTACCCGTCAGAACCGGTCCCTACCCGCCCGAGGCGTGTGCCCGGATATGCGGTGGTCAACCTGGCGGTGCCCGCCCCGCAACCCTCCGCATCACCGGTCGAGGTCGATTACCTGCTCAACAGACACGCAGAAATCTATGTCGGCCGGAGTAGACATTGGACTTTGGCATGGTTATGGTTTCTCTCGTAGCTCAGAGAGACAAAAGGGCCTGGCAGAGACGAACTGCCGGCCGGTAGTACAGGTAGTAGCAGTGAGCAGGACGGTACGGCGGCGGAGTTTCGAAGCCAGGGCTTTCGTGGGACGGCGACGGGACTGGCGGCCGGACCGGGTGGCCCGCAGTGATCAGGGGCCGCCGCAAGCGGGACCGCGGTCATGGCAGGTGCGGTACCCGTGGATGCAGTGCGCAGCACCCAGCAGTGAAGTCAGTGAGCGGTACCCCTGGTGAAGGCGTCGGCTGCGGACGCGCGCACCGGGACGTTCGGCAGCGGGGTCCCAAGCCGGAGCAGACGCAGGACAGGCAACAGGGCTGGCTGTCGAAGAGTGGCGCTGCCGCAGGCCACTGAGCAGTTCGCATCACCCGCAGTACGCAGTTCCCCCAGTAAGTGGTCGATCACCGAGGAAGAACGGAGGAACCCGCGCCATCAGGATCGCCCGGGCGTAAGTCTGAGCCCGGGTACCGCAGGACATCGATAGTGAGGTGGTCTCCGGTCAAGCAACCGCGATCCCCGCAACCCCGACAGCAACCAGGTCGGGTGCGCGGACACAGAAGGCCGGCGCAGTATCAGGGCCGGCAGGTGGTGTAGTAGTTCCTTCGGGGCCCTGGTGCCAGTACGGCACCAGGGCCCCTCGACGCGTTTCCCAGAGAGGTGCAAATGGCAGCAGATGACTCGTACGACCGTCTCGACGACGACGACTACCCCGCCTACACGATGGGCCGGGCCGCCGAGATGCTCGGCACCACACAGGGCTTCCTCCGCGCCATCGGCGAGGCCCGCCTGATCACCCCGCTGCGCTCGGAGGGCGGCCACCGCCGCTACTCCCGCTACCAGTTGCGTATCGCCGCCCGCGCCCGCGAACTCGTCGACCAGGGCACACCGATCGAGGCCGCCTGCCGCATCATCGTCCTCGAAGACCAGCTCGAAGAGGCCCAGCGCATCAACGCCGAATACCGTCGGGCCGCCGCATCCGACGCACCACCAGACCCGGCTTGAGGTGAGTCCGCCCACCGTCGGCATCGACCGAAGGGGGCGACCCGAGGGCTTGGCAGAGGGTCGCAACGGCTCCTCCAGCTCCCTGACCGGGGTGCCCGCCGGGTGGCTGAAGAACCCGATGACGATCACCAGTACCCACATCGGCTTCGCCCGGTCCAACCCCGCGATGATGGTCCGCGGCGGCCGTGGCGGCGAGCCGGACGGCGCCTGCTCCACCGACGGCGGCCGCGCCTTCACCACGCTCGGCACGGTGAAGTCCGCCCTCGGCTTCGGCAAGGCCGCGCCGGGCGCCTCCTAGCAGGCCCTCTTCGCGATCGGTACCGTCAAGGACGTCACCGGCGTTTACGTCGGCACCAACGGACGTGGCCTCAGGTACGGCGCCCCGTCCTGACCCCGACGCCCGACCGGGGCCGCAGGCACAACGCCTGTGGCCCCGCCATGACTGAGGGAAGACGCCTCCCGCCCCCTCGACGGGACGCCCGTGTCACAACGTGCCGGTAAGGGCGGTAGACAGCGGTTGGCAAGGGGCCCTGTGAAGTATCCAAAACGAGGTCACCCGCGCACGTTCCTGCAGGTCAGACGCCGCCATGCGCACGTCCAAGCGCCGGGTGGTCCCAAGCTCATGGCACGGGTTCGATCCCGTCCTCCGCTCCATGGCGGAGCCCCAGGCCGACGTCCTGGGGCTTGTTCGTTGCCCGATCCAGACCCGGGCCTCGCACCACCTGTGCACCACGTGGTTACCCACGTGGCCCGCAGTCGGTGCAGCTGACGTGGCGAACCACGTCAGCTCCGCTCAGGGCACCGCGTTGCGCAGGTCGGGTCGGTTCCTGGGCAGTCCGAAGCCCGCCCTCTCCTTCTCCTCGTAGGACAGGAACCCCAGGCTTCGCCGAAACCCTCCCTCCGTGACACGTCAGTTTGCTCCCGCTCCCCGCTCGGACGTCCCGGGAGCCGTGAAGATCCGGTCCAGGTGGTGGTGGAGCACCGCGATCGCCGCCTCCGGACTCCGCTGACCCACGAGGATGCTGGTGCCCATGGCCGCCGCCATCGCGAGCAGGCTGATCGCCTCCGTGCGCGCGTCGGCCTCCGGGTCGGCCAGGCCGGCCCCCTGCGCCCGCTCGAGGAGTCCGGCCATGGCGTTCTCCGCGGCGTCGGGGTTGTCGATGAAGGGCTGCGCAGCCAGTGCCTCGTCGGTCACCGACAGGATCGCGTAGGAGCTGTACAGCAGGTGGAAGGTGCGGCTCTCGTCGTCGGTCGGCAGCGAGGCCAGCAGCAGGGCTTCGACGGTCGCGCGCGGGCCCGGGTCCGGGCCGGCAGCGGCCAAGCGGGCGCCCACCCTCGCGGTGAAGCGGTCGGTCAGGTGCTGGAGGCCGTAGAAGAGGAGCTTCTCCTTGGTCTCGAAGTAGTACTGCACGAGCCGGAGCGACACACCGGCCTCCGCGGCCACGTCGCGCATGCCGACGGCATGCAGCCCCTGCCGCCCCGCGACCCGGATGAGTGCCTCGGCGATCTGGGCGCGCCGCTCCTCGTGATCCACGCGCTTCGGCATGTTCCCGTGTCTCCGCCTGTCGATAGTGGGTTCGCGGCTCCGCTGCCCGAACCCCTTCATGATACCGTCGTACCACATTGGTGGTACGGTCGTACCACGAAGAACGGATCCTCACCGGAGGTGCCGCCGTGCCCGAGAACACCGCCCGCGTACGCCGCGACGTCGGCCGCTACGTCAACGACGTTCTGCGCGACCGCTACTTCGCCGCTGCCGACGTCCTCTACGCGATGGGGGCGCCGGCCCGCTCCGAGACGGACGTGGAGACCAGCTTCGGCACCACCCACGTCTACCGGTACGGGCCCTCGGACCCCGCCGCCGATTCCCGGACGCCGATCGTCCTGATCCACGGCGCGGGCTACAGCTCGGCGATGTGGTATCCCAACACCCCCGGGCTCAGCCTCGACCGCCCCGTGTACGCCCTCGACACCCCGGGCGACGCGGGCCGCAGCGTCCACCGCGAGCCGATGTGGCAGCCCGAGCGCGCCGCGCAGTGGATGGACGAGGCCCTCGATGCCCTCGGCCTCGACCGGGTCCACCTCGTCGGCTCCTCGTACGGCGGCTGGCTGGTGCTCAACCAGGCTCACCGGCGGCCCGGACGGCTCGCCTCGGTCACCGCCCTCGACCCCGGCGGCCTGGAGAAGGTCGGCCTGCGCTTCTTCGCCTGGGTCTTCGTGAGCCTCTTCGCCACCTTCGCTCCGAAGGCGCTGCGTCCCCGGCTTGCCAAGTGGCTGGACCAGCCGGTGATCGCCGCCCCCGAGATGCGCAAGTGGATCCAGCTCGGCGCCCGCGCGTACCGAATCCGCCGCCCCGCACCCCTGCCGCTCGCCGAGGACGCGCTGGGATCCATCCGGACCCCGCTCTACGTCATCATGGGCAAGCACAGCCTGCTCGTACACCCCAAGCGCCAGCTGGAACGCGTACCGCGCCTCGTCCCCGGCGCCCGCGCCGAGATCATCACCGCGACCGGACACGGCCCACAGATCGACCACCCCGACGTGGTCAACGCCCGGATGCTGTCCTTCATGGAGGACGTCGACTCCCGCGACCCTGCTGCGGCCGGCAGCGCATAGGGCTGCGACAGGGGGAACGGCGCCAGCGGCGCCTGCTCCGTGCCACAACGTGCCCCTGGTGGCGGTGAACAGCGGTCAGCACGGGGTCCGGAAGCGGCCGGGGCAGATCCGTTGCCGAACATTCCGGCAGGTCGGAGGGCATGCGCACGCCCAAGTGCCGGGTGATTCCCACGCCTATGGCACGGGTTCGATTTGCCTCATCCGCTCTTCAGTGAGGCTCCGGGGCAGTGACCCGGGGCTTGGTTGTGGTCCAGACCTCTCGGGGCCCGCATGTCTTCGCGTGCCAGACGGCACCTCACGCGGCGTCAGATCCAGCCAGGCGCGCCGCTGGCAGACTTCTGGCCGAGCGAGCGGTGTGCATCGTGAAGTGCCAGGTGACATGCCTGGTCTGATTCCGTGCCTGGGTGCTCGTGCTGGTCGCGCGGGGCAGTCTGCCGTGTAGATCATCGGGCAGGGAGGTCTTCGCGGGTTCTGGTCCGTTCCGGCCCGCGGGGCTCCTACGCTCCCGGACATGGTGGACCCCGAGGTGCTGGAACGGATCGCCGCGCGCCGCGCGGAACTGGACGGGCTGGAAGAACAGCTGATCAAGCAGCTGGAGCAGGTGAGGGCCGAGCGGGACGAACTCGCGGTCGCCGAGCGGGTCCTGGTGCGGATGAGCGAGCAGTTCGCTGGGGAGCGCGCTGCCGTCGCACCGGCGTCGGCGCAGGTTGGCGGGCGTGCGGTGCTTCTGGTCCCGCACCGCGGCGACAGCCCGGACGAGACCGCGCTTCCTGGTGACTACCGCCGGATCCTCGCGATCGTGCGGACCGCCGGCGGTCCCGTGCAGGTGCGGGCAGTGGGCGAGGAGCTGGGCCTTCAGGTGGAGGTGCGCGGGAAACTGGAGCCGCTGCGGGCGAAGCTCGCGGATCGCGGCTGGCTACACAAACGTCCTGACGGGAAGTTCACCGCGCGCCTGTAGCCGCGTTGTGGGGCACGCTGCCGCAGCGTAACTAGAGCGCCCCCGACGGCAGTTGAGTTTGGTGTGAAGAAAAACAACCCTCACGTCGAGGGCTCTGACGGTCTTGTCTACACCGCCCGCCTGCCGCTGTCGAGTGCCACCCTGAACTGGCTCGCCGAGCTGATGCGCGGCCACTGCAAGAAGATCGGATCGCGGTGGCGGGCCCTGTCTGCGGGGAAGATCGCCGGGATCGTGCTGGCAGTGCTGCGCTGTGACCAGCGGCCCGGCGACCTGGCTGGCGGCAACGGGGTGCACCGCACCACGGTGTCCCGGTGGGTGCGGGAAGTCATCGGGCTGGTGGCCGCCCGCGCACCGCGCCTGGACCGTGCGCTGAAGAAGATCGCCCGATCGGGTGGCGGGGTGGTCCTACTGGACGGCTCCTTGATCCGCACCCGCCGCCGCACCGGGACCGAGAACCGGAAGAACTACTCCGGTAAGCACAAGTGCCACGGCCTGCTCGTGATCGCGCTCACCGACGACAAGGGCCGCCTGGTCTGGGTGAGCGCGGTCCGGCCCGGACGCACCTCGGAGATCACCGCCTGCCGCCACGACAAGCTCACCGCCCATCTGCGCGCGGTCGACCTCGGCGCGATCGCCGACCTGGGCTTCGTCGGCCTCGACGACAGCCGCCTGGGCGCCGACCCGGCGGTGATCACCGGCTACAAGGCGGCCCGCAACCGGCCCCTGACCAGGGGCCAGAAGCTGTCCAACAAGGCGCTGGCCGCGGCCCGGGCCCCGGTCGAGCACGGATTCGCCCACCTGAAGAACTGGCGCGTGCTCGGCAAAATCCGCACCGACCCGAAGTGGGCGACCGCGCTGGTACGAGCCCTACTGGTCCTGACGAACCGCGAAGTCGCCCGGTGACCGACGATCAACACCGATCGTTCTGGCTCTCGCCTGGGCCTACCACCGGCGGCGTCGCCCTTGCCTGACGCAGGGCGGGCGCCGGGTTCAGACGTAGGTCCTGCGCCACTGGTCGGCCGCGCCGAGAAGGGTCATGCCGACGGAGGTGTAGGCCTGCATGGCGCCGGTGTTGTGGGTGTCCACATCGACGCCGACCGTGCGGTGGCCGCGGGCGCGGAGGAGGCTGAATGCGGTGGTGAGGAGTTGGGCGCCGAGGCCGTGGCGGCGGTGGGCGGGGTGGACGCCGAACCAGGCGATCCTGGCGCGGTCGACGGGGTCGCGGGCGATGAGGGCGCCGGCGGGGACGCTGTCGAGTTCGGCGAGGAGCCACAAGTCGGGGTTGTAGCCCTCGCGTCGGCGCTGGGCGTGGTGGAAGGCGTCGAAGTCCGGGCGGGGGTGCTCCGGGGCGTCGGTGAAGGCCTCGTTCAGCACGGAGTGGACGGTGCGGAGGTCGGTCTTGTTCCGGGCCGCGGGCGCGGGGTGGTCGGGGAGGCGGATGGCGTCCAGGTCGACGGTGAGGCGGCTGCCGCTGTCCACGACGGTCCAGCCGCGGCTGAGGAGTTGGTCGTGGGGGAAGCAGCCAGGAAGCTGATACAGCGTCACCGGCGTGTCAGGGGTCGGCAGGTAGTGGGCGGCCCAGACGTCGAGGCGGTCCAGGAGCGTCGCGGTGACGGCAGGTGCATCCGGCGACGGGGCGACGACCAACTGGGCACGCAGCTCGCCTGGCTGAGGCGCGGGATGGAGGGCGGCGAAGCCGAGCAGGCCGCCGTCGGGCCCCGACGCGGTCCACGTGCGGGAGGGCAGGTCCAGGCCGGGGGCGGCCAGCATGCTGCGCGCCTCGGCGGGGCCGGACTCGCGGCGACCGACCGTCGCTTCCTCGTCCCGGCCGAGTAGTTCGGCGAGGGCGTCGACGTCCGCCACGGAAACGGCTCTCCACTCCATTCCCGCACTGTCGCAGGACGAGGCGTTGGCCGCCAGCGGATTTAGGCGGCGCCCGCGGCAGTGGGCGACGATGAGGGAGGGCGCCCACGCCTGCTCGTCCTCACAAACGGGGAAGTCGCCCGCTGACCGACGATCTCCACCGAAGTCACCCGCCCGTCACCAGCATGAGTACCCCGGAGCCGATGCACACCAGGCCCGTGACCTGCTACTTCACGATGCACACCACTCAGTGGGACACTGCGACAGACCGACTGCTCGCCCAGATCGGCCGTGGAATCGGCCGGTGCACCGTGCTGTACCGGGATGGTGAACCAGCCGAGATCGCCTACTGGGGCTGTATTGCGGACTAGGACTTCTTGTGAAAGTGCTGGTAGCGGCTGTTGTGGTTGAGTGGCTCGAGGTGAAGGAGGGCCGTGACTACTTGGGATGGCGCCTCGGCCTGCTGCTAGCTATGCCGAGGTTCGGCAGTACTGCTCGGCCTCGGCTCAGGCTCTCAAGGCCGCAGGCTTGCCGCCCGTAGAGCGATGGGACGAGTCCGGTGGGACGGCCTTCTACTGGCCGAAGGGTGATCCTGCGCTCGCTCATGGGCCCTGGGCGAACGGAATCGTCGTGTTCTGGGGGACCAGAGGCCGACGTCGCGGCTGGGGCTGCGCTTCCCTTGACGCGGCTGGCAGCCCCTTGCTTGAGGCCGCCGCCTGGCTGCCCCTTGCTCCTTCTGTCGCCCCCGGTCTGCTGGCTGAGCATCTTCGGCATCTGTTCGTCGAAGGCGTTGCAGCGCCTGATCCGGAATGCCGCCGCGAGTGCCTCGGCGTGCGGCTTTGACTGTGCGTCACTTTGTTAGTCTCGACGCTCTTTGATCATTCTTGCGAGGGGGAGCACCATGCGCGCGACGAAGACGACGGCTGCCCTGGCCGTCGTGCTGGCAGCCGGATTGCTGGCCGGCTGCGGCAACGCGTCGAGCCCGAACGGCACGAGCCGTCCCGGCGGTACGGCGAGCGGTGACGCGAAGGCGCCGGTCAAGCTGGCCGTGCCGCCGCTCTACGACGGTGCCAAGGGCTGGGACGAGTCCTTGCCCTGGGTTCCGGAGCATGCGGAGCCGCCGGTGGCGGTCCTGCCCGGTGCCGCGGCCGTGGCCGTGCTGACGGTGGGCGAGGCCGGCGGTTTCGCCGTGCGGACCAGGGCCGCCGGCACGGGAAAGGTGCTGTGGACCTCGGCGGCCTGGAAGCCTCCGCTGCCGCTGGAGTACGCGGAGAAGAAGGACATCCCCACCGTGCTCGGCGTCGAGCAGGACGGCCGGAAGCTTGTGGTCGTGTCCGCGCACGGGACGGTGGGCAAGGACGACCTGCACGAGGGCGCCGAGGTGGTCCGCCTCGCCGTGTTCGACGCCGCCGGCGGCCCGGCCACTGGCCGCAAGCCGCTGCGGGAGATCGACGTGCCGGTGTCGGTGAAGGCGGACAACGACGGCTGGCGGGTGAGCGCCGACGGCGGCCGGGTCCTGGTCGCCTACGGCGACCATGGCCGCTACCCGAGGTGGGGGGCCGCCGTCGACCTGGTCAGCGGCAAGGTGACACCGTACGGGGCTCCCTCCGGCCTGCTGAAGCAGTGTGAGGGGAAGAACCTGGAATGCGGCTGGAGCCGGGTGGTCGCAGTGAGCCCGAAGGGTCCGCTGGTCGGCCTCGGGCAGGGCTTCGGCATGCCGGGCGCCTGGTTCAGCGATTCCGTCCTGCCGCGGGGCGCGGCGCGGACGTACTCCTTCGGCTTCTCCTCCTCCTGGAACGGCGACGTCTACGGCGTGGCCGGCGGCCGCTTCCTCGCACAGTGGCACGGCGCCGAGAAGAACGGTTCGGACGGGCCGACCGTGTGGTCCGTGCACGAGGTCGGCTCGGGCGCCCCGCTCGCCCGGATGGAGTGCGCCTACGACGACTTCCCCACCGTCACCTCCCAGGGCAACTCCCGTACTTACCCGGTCGTCACCTCGCCCTCGGGCCGCTTCCTCGCCGCCGGTCCCGTCGCCTTCGACCTGGGGCGCAAGCAGGGCGTCTGCCTGCAGGGCGACGGCAACCGCAAAACGATCGCGGTGGGTGCCATCTCCGACGACGGCACTGCTTACGGCAGGGTTGACGGCGACGCGTCCGACCCGGTGGCCGTCCTGCTCGACCTGAAGACGGCGACCGGCGACGCCAAGGTACTCGGCGCAGGGGTTCAGATCCCGCAGCACACCTCCGTGGCCGGCTCGGGCCTCTTCGTCACCCGCGACGAGAACGAGAACGTGCTCGTCGCGCTCCGCCCCCTCCGCTGACCCCGGCCAGCCGTCGACCCGGACCGTGCGCGATGGCTGGTGGGGCCGGTGGCACGCAGCCGGGCTGATGGCCTCGAGCCGCCATCTGCCACGGCGGCACCGTGGCGGCCATGCTGGACGGCGAAGCCACGGTCAAACGCCTGCGCCGAATGAACGCCCCGGGCTTGGCTCCTGCCCCACAACGCGGCGTACCAGCCGGTCCCCGGCGACGACGCCGTTATCCTCGGCAAGGTGGTCGCCGTCCTGCGCGCGCTCTGACCCAGAGCGCTCCGAGCCGCCGACGTGCCGTCCCCCTCGGCACGGCGCACACGCGCGACCCCTTCACGAGCCGGCAGGAACGCCGGCCAGCACCAGCACAACGACGGGACCCCGACTTGACCCTGATGCCCGGAGCACGCGTGCCGGGACGGACCTGGACGGTCCGCCTCACCGGCCACCCCGATCACACCGTGTCCGTCACCTGCAGCACCGCCGAGTGCCGGATGCCGCCCCGCTCGAAGGACGCCACGAGCATGCGCCGCTTCGCAGCGGAACACGTCAAAGCCCACGGACGCCTCGCGGGCGCCCGTCCCAACGCAGCCTGCAGCTGCGGCAGCGCGCAGTGCGCCCTCCACGAATCCCGCGTCCAGTGCGCCGGCAGCAGCCTGCTGGTCCTCGTGCACAATCCGGCCGTCGGCCAGGTCTGGACCCTGGCAGAAGTCTGCCAGACCTGCGCCCGGCACATCCCACACCTCGCTGTCCTGGCCACCGCCAGGCCCGCTCTCCCCACCCCCGCGGCCCCTGCCGCGGAGCAGCCGGCGCAGCGCACCGCGATACCGGGCGGATTCTCCTCACCCCAGGCCGCTCCTGATCCCTCACCGGACCGGCGTCGGCCCCACCGTCCTCACCATCCGCGCCGGTCTGGGGGCTGAGACCGGCGCGGCGTACCGCCGCGCTCTCGCAGGAGTCGGTTGCCCTGCGCCCTCCTGGACGACCTCGGCGAGCCGGAAGATTCGAGGTCCGCATTAATGCTCAGCAACCGGCGGAATGGGCCTTTTGTCAGGAATCCGGATGCGGATACGGACCATTCCCGGCTGGGTGGGCGTGCGGAACGTTCCCGGGTAGGGAGCCCCGTTTGGGTAACTCTGCGCTGACCCATCGGTGACTGGGGCCTGAGGGCGGTCTGGTGCCGGCGGGTCGGTGATGGTTGGGAGGTCGTCGGCCTTCAGCGACACCGTCGGCTGGTCTTCTGGAGGGCTTGGCCAGAAAGCTTGGGAAGTCCCTCGGGGGAGTGGCTTCGGTGCAGGTGCGGTTCGGATGCGGGCGGCAGTCGGCCGGGCGGGTGTTGGGAAGGTGCCAGGGCCGGGGCGTCGATCAAGAAACCCCGCATGGCCGGGCCTCGGACTGGGGTTAGGGCTGAGGGCTGGGCCGGGTGCTGGCGGATCCGTGATGGTCGAGAAGTCGTCGGCTCCCGATGGCAGCAGAGGTGAGGCGGCTTTGACTGAATGCCGCCAGGAGGCTTGAGGAACCCGTCGCGGGAGCGGCGCCCGGTCAGGCGACGCGGGCACTCTCAGGACAAGCGTCGGCGTGTCCGAGAGCCTGGCCAAAGGCGGGGCAGTACGGTCCCTGCAGTTGTCGCACAGGGCCGCGATCCATCCCTTCTTCTCGTCGTAGCCGAAGGACGGCCGACGGCACCGCGGGCAGGCGAGCTCCCCTCGTCGCTGCGCCTGGTCGACGAGGAGCTCCCGGGTCATCCGAGCGGACTGGCCGGAGAGGGCCTCATTCGGGTCCGGCACAGCCACGCGGAGTTTGAGACCGGGCTCCTTGCGAGCTGAGGCCTCCAGGTCGCTCATCAGGATCTGAAGGTCGCGGGGGGTGATGCGGTCGTAGGTGTGCAGAACGCCTGTCGGTCGGCCCTGGTTCGCTCGGGTCGTGCGGCGGTCGGCGTCCGCGCGGTCCCAGGCCTTCGCCCACTCGGCGAGGTCGGTTTTCCGTACGCCGCAGGCCTCGGCGAAGGCGAGGACGAAGTCGCGCCGGGGGGTTGAGCGGCCGGCGAGTACGCGTCCGACGGTGCTGTGGGGGAGGCGTCCAACACCGCCGATGCGCTGATCCAGACTGCGCAGGGGAGGGCCGCCGTCGTCCTGGTAGAGGTCGACGATTGCGGAGCGAAGGTCAGCGAAGTCCTTGACCACGCTGATGTGTCCTCCGCCGCGGTGTCCTTTGAGGACGCCCTGCGCATGGGCTTCGTCGCGGCGGGCCAGCTTCCAAAGCCGCTCTGCTTCTTTGGTGCTGAGGCCGCAGGCCTGAGCGTAGGCGGTGACCACGTTCAGACGCTGCGGCACACTGTGCCCCGAGGCGGCGCGCGCGAGGGTGTCGGCGCTGAAGTCGGTGCGAGCAGCGAGCTGGCCGTAGGTCAGCCCCGCTGCCTCCCGTCCCAGGCGCAGCCACGTCGCCAGGTTGCGCAAGGACTTGCTGCACTGCGCGATCGGGTTCTCAGGGCGCCCCATCAGTGGCTAGCTCCCCGTGAGCCCCAGCTCGGGCCGGAGGCCACCGCGAAGGCGGCGCATGACCCGCAGGCTGAGCGTTGCCACCTCAGCACTCAGAACGATCACGCTGATGATCTGCCATCCGGCATAAGCCAGTAAGGCGGCAGCTACGACGATGATGATCACGATCCCGATGTCCCAGGTGGACAAGGGGCGCGGTGAGGTGCGGGACGTGCCGCACGTGGAGTTGTTCACGTGGAAGGTCTCCTCATGACGATGAGCTGCGGGCTGACTGAACGGTCGTGCAGGGCGGTTGCCGCCGCCTTTGTAGGTAGCGATGTTGCAGCATGCGCGGCCTCCGAACGAACCCTCGACCGGTCGAATCCGCATCTGCGTCCCTGTGAGACGGCACCCGCAGGCCCCGCCTCATCCAGACGTTCTGGCTGCTCAGACGAGGGAAGAGAGTGAGTTTTCCGCAGATGCGGCCCACCTTTCTGGCGACCGGACGTCAGTATCCGCAGGAGCGTCCCCGGCTTTCACAACCTTCTCAGGTGTGCTCTGGCATGTATCACTGCAGCTCAGAAGGCATGTGCAGGGAGGATTTCCGCATTGACGTCTCGCTGTTGACCTCAGACGCGGCATGCCCGATCTTTGTCCATGCGCCCGGTTGCGGCTTATGGCCGCCCTGGGCGTTC
Organism: Streptomyces nymphaeiformis; assembly: GCF_014203895.1. Taxonomy (GTDB): domain Bacteria; phylum Actinomycetota; class Actinomycetes; order Streptomycetales; family Streptomycetaceae; genus Streptomyces; species Streptomyces nymphaeiformis. Next base: position 996,459 of record NZ_JACHJY010000002.1, read on the forward strand.
TCCGATGTACTGCGGGCAATCAGATACCGGAGAGAGCCGACTCGTTGCCGCGAGGCCTGCTCAGGGTCCTGGCGCCACACCCTGGTGCCAGGACCTGCGCCGTCCTCCCGCCAGAGCGGTCTTGTCACTCGCCCGTGGAATATGCGCGGATTCGCCTGCGCCCGCCCCACGGCATAGAGCTCGTAACATGATCACGGGTTGTGCTTCTTGAGGCGTCTCCAGCAGATGAGGCCGCAGGCCAGGGAGACGAAGGCGTCGTGCAGTTCGGTACGGCGTTCCCAGCGGACAGCGAGGCGCTTGAACTGGTGGAGGAGAGCGAAGGTCTGCTCGACGACGTAGCGGAGTTTGCCCAGGCCCTGGATGCTCGGGGCACCCTTGCGGAAGATGACTGGCAGGATCCGGCGCTTGCGTAGCTCGCGGCGGTGGGGGTTGGAGTCGTAGTCCTTGTCGCCGAGCAGGGTTTCGGGGCGCCGGCGGGGCCGTCCTGGGCGGCCTGTGATGGGCGGGATGCCGTCGACCAGGGCGAGGATCTGGGTGACGTCGTTGACGTTGGCCGCGGTGGTGATGACCTTGAACGGGGTGCCGCGTCCGTCGCAGATCAGGTGATGCTTGCTGCCCGTCTTCCGTCGGTCGACCGGCGACGGACCGGTGTCGGCTCCCCCTTTTTCGCGCGGATGTGAGAGCCGTCCACGCATGCCCTCGACCAGTCCAGCTCGCCGGCCGCGTTCAGCTCGGCGAGCAGGATCCGGTGCAGCTGGTCGAAGACCCCGGCCTTCTGCCAACGGTCCAGCCGCCGCCAGCAGGTCTGCCCGGAGCCGAACCCGAGCTCCAGAGGCGGCAGTTGCCAGGCGATGTCGTTGTACAGCACGTACAGGATGCCCTGGAGACACAGCCGGTCCGGCACCGGCCGAGGCCCCGGCGATCGCTCGGGCCAGGGCGGCAGCAGCGGCTCGATCAGCGCCCACAAGTCGTCGTCCACGATCCACGGCCGGGTAGTCACATCATCCCGAACGGCCGAATCGTCACACCGGTCATGGCCTACCAGGGCCGTTCAACAAGATCGTGTTACGAGCTCTAAGCGTCTCGCTGGTGTTGCCGACGCACTGCGTCGACGGGACCACGATGGGCTCCGCGGGCTTGGTGGCGTCCTGCCATGTAGGCCGCAGCGGCGGCGATCAGCGCGGTGGGGCTGGCGACGACAGCGGCTATCACCTGTTGTGGTGTGAGGTCTTGGGACTTGGTTGACAGATTCGGCTCACGAGATTGTTGACGGGCTCAGGAGCCGCTGGACAATCCCGGTTAGATCTTGGGGGCGGGAACTTGGCCTTCCAGCGGGCCACGGGGTGCTGGTCCTGGCGGGCGTGGAGGGAAATCTCGGCGCCTTCGTAGGTGACGCGGAAGTGGGTGTCCTCGACGTAGATGGTGACGATCCGGCCCGCGTGGGCCCGGCCGACGCGCAGGCGCTGGCGTGCCACCATCACGACGCCGTCGTTGGGGACCTTGCGCTCAACCGTAACGGCGGCGGGGGCCGGCGGCAGCTGGGTCGTGGCGAGCTTGGCACCGCGGAGCCGTGGGTGCTCTCCGGCGGCGAAGGGCGAGGGCAGGGTCTTGACCAGCTGCCCGTTGTGCACCGCGTGGAGGAGGCGACCGTCGAGGCGGACGGTGATCCGTCGGTTGGCGAGCTCTGGCCCAATCTTCACGCGTTGGGCGGCCAGGGTGATCCAACCGTCCTGGTCTGCGGTGCGTTCGAGCTCCAGGGTGTGGCCGGCCGGGAGGTTGCCCACGTGGTCGACGGCCGGGAGAGCGGGTGGGGGTCCGGCCGGGCGGGCTCCGCGGAGCTTGAGCTGGTGGAGGTGTTCGGCGTCGAGGTTGGACGCCACCGTCTTGACCACTTCGCCGTTCACGAGGACGTGGACGGTGTTCTCGTCGACCCAGATGCGGACTCGCAGGCCGGCGCGCTCGGCGCCGAGGCGGATGCGCTGGACGGAGGGAATGATGCCGACCTGACCGCCGGCGGGAACCACGGTGTCGAACTCGACCGCGCCGGCCGACGGCGTCATTACCAGCGCCGGCGGAGCCGACTCGGCGGGCGCGGGCACGGTCTCGGACCGCTGAGCAGGCACGACCCTGACGGGTTCGGGCTGCGGGTTGGGGCGGAACAAGCTGGCCGGTGTGGCCATGTCGAGGGCCTGGTGCGGGCGGAGGTGGTTGGAGGTCTGAACCCACTCGCTGATGGCGGCCTGGGCTGCCGCGAGGGAGGCGAACGGCCCACAGTCGTCGAGCAGTTCCCGGCGCAGGGTCCGGTGCCAGCGTTCGATCTTGCCCGTGGTGGTCGGCGAGTACGGCTTGGTCAGCTTCGCGCCGATCCCGTTCTCCCGGCAGACCCGCTCGAACAGCACCTCCGCGGACCTGGGCCGGGTGTAGCGGCCGGTGAACTGCTTGCCGTTGTCCGTGAGCACCTCGGCCGGCACCCGGTGGATCCGCATGGCCCGCACGAACGCGTCGGCGACCGCCCTCCCGGAGGGCACGGTGAGCACCTCGGCGACCACGATGAAGCGCGAGTGGTTGTCGATCCTGGTGAGCATCTTGCACTCGCGCCCGTCGGCGAGGTAGATCCCGCCGACCAGGTCGAGCTGCCACAGGTGCATCGGCGTCTCGCGCTGCCACCGCTTGTACTTGCGCCGATGCTGCTGTTCCTGTGGGCGCACGAGGCCGTTGCGGGTCAGGACCCGATGGACCGTGGCCCGCGACGGAGCAGGCTCGGCGCCAGTCTGCTCGATCTCGTAGGCGATCCGTCGGGCTCCCCAACGTGGGCGAGACCGGCGCATCTCGCAGACCAGGGCCTCCACCTCGGCCGGCAACCTGGTCGGACTGGTCCGCGGACGGCGAGATACCTCCCGCAGCCCCTCGAAGCCGCCCGCGGCGTACTTCGCCTTCCACGTGTAGACCGACTGCCGTGAGACCCCGTACCCCTGAGCGACCTCCGTGATTGGCGAACCGTCGAGCACCTCCAGCACCGCTCGGTCCCTCTGCTCGGTCGACCAGTCGCCCTGCTGCTGGCCCTCCGCCTCCTGAGTCACACCCGAAGCATCTGAAGCACCATCAGAAACTGTCAAGGGTGTCTCGAGAGCATTGCGTCAAACATGTCCTGAGCCCTCACACGACACCTGTGGGTCCATGCGCGCGATCACGCCGCAGCCGGTCACTCAGGACCGGGGGTTTGCGGGCGACGGACAAGCGGGACCGGAACGCGGCTCCGGTGTCGGCGACCGCTTCCAGGAGGGCGTTAGCGGAGAAGCCGCGGTCCAGCAGCACGATCATCCCGAGGTGCAGGGAACGTGTGAGGCGCTTGCCGTGGCTGGTCCCGCCGCGGGTGCGGGGGGCCGAAGACCGCGTCGATGACGGCGCGGGTGCCGCCAGTCGACCAGAGCCACCAGGATCTGGGGGTAGCTGGAGGCGGCGTACTGGTTGGAGGTCTTGCCCAGGTGGGCGGGGTCGCGGGGTCATCGAGGACATCGAGGTAGGTGCCGTCGATGGCGACGACCAGCAGCCCGGCACAGCGGGCACTGGCGGTGCGGACTTCTGAGCCGGTCCGCGCAGCGGGCGCACGCCGAGCCGGGCACGGGCGTGCCACAGCGCGGTGCCGGTGAGCTTCGGTATCGGCAGGGACCCCAGCGCGGAGGTGAGCTTGGCCCACCCCGCGAGGTAGCCGCACTCCTCGGACAGCGCGGCGGCCAGGAGCGGGTAGACCACCACATGGGCGGGCAGCTTCCGTATCCGCTGCTGGCCCGCCCCGCACTCGGTGAGGACCTTGTCGACCTTCTCGAACGGCACGATCTGGGTCAGGTTTCCCAGATGACCGGGGGCGAAGACACCTTCGGCTACCGCGATCTCGCGGCGGATGACACGCTCACCAGGCAGCGGAGCTCCCGTGGTGAACGACTCGTCTTGGACGGCAACGTCGTTCTACCGGGACTCCGCTCCTCACGCGAACGTCCGCCCGAACCACGCGACGCTGCCCGGCCCTCTTGTCAGGCCCGATCGGCCTTCCACTCTCGGGCGAGCATCGCGTAGACGTACTCACTGCCCCAACGCCCGTCGTCGAGAGCGTTCTCGACCAGATGCGCTTCCCGGCGCATGCCGAGGCGCTCGCAGATCCGCGCCGACCCGGTGTTGAGCACATCGAGGCGGGCGAAGAGCCGGTGAGCATCCAGCTCGGCGAAGGCCAGCTCGGTGATCGCACGCGCCGCCTCGGTCGCGTAGCCTCGGCCGCCGTACGCCGGGTTGAAGATCCAACCGATCTCGACCTGGCCCGCCCGCGCGCTCGCGAGCTTCAGGACAACCTCGCCGACAACTTTCGCCTCACCGACCGGGCAGACGGCGAACACCAGGTCGTCGCCGTCCTCGGCCCACGCGGTGCCGGCCGCACGCCGAGCCAGGCTCCGCACGCACCGCTCACGAGTGAGCGGCGGCCGATAGAGGTAGCGAGCGACTTCGGAGAGGCCCTGATACGCGTACAGGTCATCGAGGTCGTCCGGCGTGAACCGGCGCAATAGGAGCCGTTCGGTGCTGAACGGCACTGAGAGCGTGGTCATCGATCTGATGTTCCTCCCCGAGAGCTGCCCGACAGCCTAACCGGGCGGACCGTGGAGCCCCCGACACGAACACCGTCGTTCTACCAGGCGCCCGCTACCTACAGTGGGCGGACCGTCGAACCCCACTTGCCACCAGCCACGCAACCGTAACTTCACGGCCTTGGGTTAACGGACCACTCAGCGTGACGGCTCCACAGAAGTTGTGCCAGAACCCGAGATCGGGTTGTGGCACGAGTTCCGTGGTGCGGTGCGATCGCTGAGTGTGTGGCGGCCGACGCTTGACGGGATCGGCAGGTCAGCGGCTTGCCGCGCTTCGAGTGTCGGCCGCAGGGTCCGGCATCACAGAAGTTGCGGAAGTTGCGCCAGAACCGCACTTCGGACAGCACCTCGCGGGGTATCGAACCGAACGCCAGAGGCGGGCTGTCGAACCACCACATCGCTCAGAGGGGCCACCTCCGACTGAGGTGTCCCCTCCGAGCAAGATCTTCGTTGGACCTCAGGCATCCGGGTTGTTGCCCGTGGCGGCGGTGGTGATGCGGTCGACCTGCATCTTCACGAAGGACGAGAGTTCATGGTCCTTGGGCAGGTTCTCGCCGGACATCACGGCCACCACGGAGCCGACGCGCAGCTCCGCGGTCTGATACGTCGATCCCTGGTCCTCCTCCGTGAAGGCGTCGATCTCGTCGGCGGCCGTGTCGATGGTGAGCGGCTTCGGCTTGCTGTTCGCGCCCTTGCGGTTCTCGGCGACCGCCGCCTTCATGCCCGCCTTGGCGTTTTCGACGGAGTCGTGGGCGAGGAGGGTGAACTGTACGTCCACGTCCTTGTCGCCGTTCGTGTTCTCGTCGGAGTGCCGGGTCGTCGCCTGAGTAGTGAGCCCAGACGCAGGCCCACTGGCCCTGCGTCTGGCACTGCTGCTGGGCGGCGCTTCCGTCGAGGACGCGCGGCTCTTGGGCGAGCCAGCCCTTCGGGGCGGCGAGCTTGCTGGGGATGGCCATGGCCACCTGGGAGGGGTTGAACGGCGCGGAGGCTGCGCCGCCGCCCTTCCCGCTCTCGCTGCCGGCCTGGCCGCTACCGCTACCTCCCGCACAACCAGCCAGTGCCAGGACCAGCACGACCCCCGTGATCGCGCCGCGCATCGGGTGAAGCGTCTCCATCCCTATTCATGATCACCAATCAGTTGGCAGCCATGTTACGGAGTTGACGCGCCGTGCGTGCCTAGTCTCGCGCTTTCACGAGCGTCGCCGTCCGAAGCTTGATCAAGAGAACTAGGAGTGCCACTGACCTGGGACGATGGGACTTGTCTAGGGTCCTGATCATCCTCAAGAGAGCCGCACTCCTCAGGTGAGCAAGCGTAGTGGGTTGTATCCGGGTGTCCGCGTCCGGGGCGGCGGTGAGGGGACGGTCTCGCAGGCCGGCGGGGTGCTCCTGGTGGAGACGGCTCGCCGGACCGGCCTGGACGCCGCGTTGTCGGCGGCCCTGGCCCCGTGGCGCAAGCCGCGGGCGGTGCACGATCCCGGCAAGGTCCTGCTCGACCTCGCCCTGGCCGTCGCGCTCGGCGGCGACTGCCTGTCGGACGTGGCGATGCTGCGGGCCGAGCCCGCTGTGTTCGGGTCGGTCGCGTCCGACCCGACCGTCTCCCGACTGGTCGACACCCTCGCCGCGGCCGGTCCCCGCGCGCTCGCGGCCATCCGCCAGACACGGTCCGAAGTCCGCGGACGGCTCTGGAAGTTGGCCGGACAATCGGAGCCGGACTCGGGTGGCGAAGTGGTCGTGGACATCGACGGGGTGCTGGTCCTGGCCCACTCGGACAAGCAGGACGCCGCTGCGACGTGGACCTCCAGGACAATCCGCTCGGCTCCTGGGAGCAGGAGCGGGAAGCCCATACGCTCGCAGCCAGGATGCTGTCCTTGCCTCCCCGCTCCGAGCGGGTCCGAGGATCGAAGTGCAAGTAGACCTGGAGGAGCAGGGCGGGGTAAACGACTCTGTCTCGTTGATCGGATAGTGCCGGCAGTAGGTCCGGAAGCCGGTGGCTTTCGCTACCGCGGGGCTGGTCGGCCCCCATGCCGGACGGCACCTGGTGTTCCCGCCCCGGGCAGGGAGTTCCGGGGCGGGAGTGTTCGATCGTCTGGTGGTGTCA
>NZ_JACHJY010000003.1 GCF_014203895.1 Streptomyces nymphaeiformis
CTGTCCCCCTCCAGCTCCGCGAGCAGCCACAGTCGCCGCTGGGCGAACGAGGCCGGAGCCAGTTCACCGTCCCCCTCCCCCGCGACGAGCGGCGGGACGGCCCGTACCCCGCTCTGCTCGGCGAGCAGCTCCGCGAGTCCCGCCACGGTCGGGTGCCCGAACACGTCCTTGATCGTCAGCCGTACGCCGAAGGCCTCGGCGATGTGGTTCGTCAGCCGAGCTGCGAGCAGCGAGTGGCCGCCGAGGGCGAAGAAGCTGTCGTCGATGCCCACGTGGGCGGTCGTGTCCAGGGTTCCGGCGAACAGCGCGGCGAGGATCTCCTCGGTCTCGTCGCGCGGGGCGCGGGCCGTGGTCAGCGCCTTCGTCGGCGTGGGAAGGGCCCGCTTGTCGATCTTTCCGTTGGGTGTGACGGGCAGGCGGTCGAGCGTGGTCAGGTACGTGGGGACGAGGTGCTCGGGGAGCCGGTCGGCGACGTGCCGGCGGATGTCCTCGGGATCGGCGTCTCCGTCCGTGACGACGATGTAGGCGGCCAGGCGCTTCTCGTGGACGGTGACGACGGCCTGGGTGACCCGGGGATGCGTCAGGAGCGCGGCCTCGGTCTCGCCGGGTTCGATGCGGAAGCCGAGGATCTTGATCTGGTCGTCCGCCCGGCCCTCGTACAGGAGGCGTCCGTCCCGGTCGAAGCGGGCCAGGTCGCCCGTCCGGTAGAGCCGGCCGCCCGCGGGGCCGAAGGGGTCGGGCACGAAGCGGGTGGCGGTCAGGTCCGGTCGGCCCAGGTAGCCGTGGGCGAGGCCTTCGCCCGCCACGTACAGCTCGCCCGTCACGCCCGGCGGGCACAGGTCGAGCTGTGCGTCCAGGACGTACGCCGGCTTGTTGACGAGCGGGGTGCCGATCGGGATCACCGCGTGGGGCTCGTCCCCGGGCTCGACGGTGTGGGTGGTGGCGTAGATCATGACCTCGGCCGGTCCGTAGCCGTTGAGGACGGTGATGCCGGGCCTGAGCTGCTGGAGCTTGTGGACGTGCGCCGGGGAGGCCGCCTCGCCGACCGTGAAGGCGGTGGTGACGGTCTCGAAGGCCTCGGGGTGCTCGTCGGTGAGGTAGTTGAAGAGGGTCGCCGAGAGCAGGAGCGTCGTGACGCGGTGGCGGCGTGCGAGGTCGGTCACGAGGGCGGGTTCGGGTTTCTGTCCCGGCTGGAGGACCGCCGTGCCGCCGTGGAGGAGAGCGCCCCAGAACTCCAGGCTGAACGCGTCCCAGGACACCGGCGAGCACTGGAGGTACACCTGCTCCGGTCCCACCGGCAGGTAGGGCTGGCCGATGAGGGTCGCCACCAGGTTGCGGTGGGAGGACAGGATGGCCTTCGGCCGGCCGGTCGAGCCCGAGGTGAACATGAGGCAGGCGGGGTCGTCGGGGCCGAGCGGCAGGCCGAGGTTGCCGGGGTTGTGGGCCAGGAGTTCGCCCGGGGCCTCGGTGTGGGTCTGCCAGGGTCCGTCGACGCGCTCGGCGAGCATCGGGCGGGTGACGAGGTGGCTGATTCCGGCGTCGGTGGCCGCCGAGCGCAGTCGGTCGTCGGGGAAGTCCGGGTCCAGGAGGACGTGGGCGGCGCCGGTCTTGAGGACGGCGAGCAGGGCGGTGGCGAAGCGGGTGCCGCGTTCGAAGAGGATGCCGGCCATGTCGCCGCGTCCGAGGCCGCGGGAGCGGAGGTGGCGGGCCCAGCGGTTGGCGGCGGCGTTGAGTTCCGCGTACGTGACCTCTCCCGTCTCGTCGATGAGGGCGACCCCGTCGGGGAAGCGTTCCGCCTGCTCCTCGAACCGCTCCACGAGGGTCGTGTGGACGGCGTCGGCCACGGGCCCGGCCCACTCGCCCGTGAGGAGCTCGCGCTCCGTCGCCGACAGGACGTCGAGGTCGGCGACCCTGTGATCGCCCGGTCGCTCCGTGGCGAGGACGGAGGAGAGGAAGGCGGCGAACCGGTCCTGGTGGGCGGCCACGGCCGTCACGTCGACGCCGTCGACGGGGGTGTCGAAGTCGATGCGCAGGCCGTTCGCGGCGCCCAGGTCGAGCACGGCGACGCTGAGGTCGTCGACGGGGCCGTTGCTCACGTTGTGGTTGACCGTCGGGTGGCCGCACACGGTGAGCTCCCCGTGGAAGCCCATGATGTTGAGGACGGGGGTGGCCAGCCTGCGGGCGTCGTCGATGACGCCGGCGTCGCGGCACAGGTCCTCGTACCGGGTCAGCTGGTGGCGCAGACCGTGCTTGACCTCGGCTCCCACCGAGCGGACGAGTGCGCCGAGGGAGTCCTCGGGCCGGACCCGGATCCTCAGCGGGACCACGTTCGACGACATGCCCGGGGTGCTGCGGGCGAGCTTGGAGGTCCTGCCGGTCACCGGCAGGGCGATCATCAGCTCCGTGCGTCCGGTGACGCGGTGCAGGTAGACCGAGAAGAGGGCCACGAGGAGGACGGACCAGGTGGCGCGCTCGCCGCGTGCGACCGAGCGGAGCCGGTCGGCGTCCGCCGGGGACACCCGTACGCTCCGGCGGGCGAAGGGCAGTCCGCCGTGCGCGGCCGTCGCCCGGCCGGTGCCCCGGACGAGGCCGGCGGGTGCGTCCGGGGCACCGGCGAGGTGCTCGCGCCAGGCGGCGCGCCCGGCGGCGGCCTCCTCGGAAAGCCGGTACTCGGCGTCCTCGGCGAGCAGCTCCGCCAGGCTCCCGAACGGGGAGGGCCCCCAGGGCTCGCCCGCGACGGCCTGCTCGTACAGCTCGACCAGCCGCGCCAGCGCCATCGAGACGCCCACGCCGTCGACGACCAGGTGGTGGAACCCGTAGAAGTAGAAGTACCTCTCCTCGCCGAGCTTGATCAGCGCGCAGCGGACCGGCGGCTGGTCGGTGAGGTCGAAGGGGGCGCGGATCAGGGCGTCGACGATCCGCCAGGCCTCGCCCTCCGGGTCGTCGGTGCCGCTCACGTCGGTGAAGGGCAGGCTGCGCGTGCCGGCGTCGGTGTCGACGAGCTGCCACACCTGCTCGCCGTCGTCCTCGAAGCGGCGGATGCGGAGGAAGTCCGCCTCCTCGACGAGCCGGCGCCAGGCGGCGGCCATCAGCTGCGGGTCCACGGGGCCGTTGATCTCGCGGCACTCGGCGACGTTGTACTTCACGCCGGTGGGGTCGAGGGCGTGTGCCGTCCAGATGTCACGCTGGGCCACCGAGAGCGGCAACCGGACGGCAGCCGGAGCGGGTGCGACGGGCGTGTCGAACGGCATGAGGGGCTCCTGTGGAGGTCACGGCGGAGGAGGGGGTCTTCTTCGAGGGGAGAGCGCGGCGGGGCAGTCGCCATACAACCCGTGGGCCGGGGCCGGGAGCGGCAGTTGATCCGGCGGTACGCCAGCGGTTCGGCGGTGGATCGGCAGTTGGTCCAGCGGTGCGGCGGTGGATCGGCAGTCGAGCGGCAGCGGTCGCGGTGCCGCCCGTCACGAGGACGGCGTCGTCACCGCGCTCACGTCCCCCGCGAGGGCCCGCACCACGCTCAGTACCCGGAACGCCGAGCGGCCTCCGTCCGAGCCGGCTCGGATCGCGCCACTGACCAGCAGGTCGCGGACCATGCGGCCGCAGTGCGGCAGGGGCATGCCGGTCAGCCGGACGACGTCCTCCAGGACGAACACGTCCTCGCTCGCGGCGCACAGCGCGCCGATCAGGTCCCGGTGGCCGTCGGGGAGCGCGGCGAGCGTGCGGGCGACGCGCTCGCGGAGGCGGGAGCCGGACCGGCCGTCGGCCAGGTGGTCGAGCAGCGGTGCCGGGTCGGACTCGACGATGCCGCGCAGCGTGGTCAGGTCGCAGACGGTGAGCCAGGAGGCCGCGGCGGCCAGCGCGAGGGGGTGGCCGTCGAGCCGGTGGCTGACCCAGGCGACATCCGCGAGGACCCGCTCGTCGGGAACGATGTCGGGGCGGACGTGGCGGAGCCGGCTGAGGAAGAACCGGGCGGCGGGCGCGTCGGGGCGGACGCCCTCGGAAGGGTCCGGGGCCTCCAGCGGGGAGAGGAGGAAGAGGCGTTCGCCGGGGACGTTCCAGGGTTCGTCGGCGGTGACGAGGAGGCGGAGTCCGGGCAGCTCGCGCAGCAGCCGGCTGAGGCGCTGGAAGTCGAGCAGCGCGGTGTCGACGCCGTCGAGGACGAGGAGGGCCGCGCGGTCGCCGAGCGCGCCGGCCAGTTCGGGGAGGAGGTCGTCCGCGTGGCCGTCGCCGTGCAGGAAGGCGGCGCAGTCGGCGGTGAGGGCGGCGGGCCGGCCGTCGCAGGACGGGAGGCAGTCGGCGACCGCGCCGGGGGCGGTGTGCCACAGCACCGGGAGACCCGCGTCGTGCAGTCGGGCCGCCGCTTCCAGGGCCACTCTCGTCTTGCCGACGCCGCTCAGCCCGACGACGGTGATCAGCCGTTCGGCCCCGGAGCGCAGTTCCTCCGTGAGGACGGTGGACTCGGCGTCCCGTTCGATCAGCGGGTGCAGCGGTACGGGCGGGGCCGGCCGCTCGGTGGCGAAGTGGCCGGTCCCGACGCCGCCCCGGTGTCCGTGTCCCCGTCGGACCGCGTCCTCCAGGGCCGCACGGGCCCGGGGGCCGAGCCGGAGGCCGTCGGCGATCAGCCGGATCGTGTCGGCTCTCGGACGCTGCGCCTTGCCCTTCTCCAGGTCGCGGATGGCGCGGACGCTGATGGTGGAGAGGTCCGCGAGCTCCTGCTGGGTGAGGCCGATGCGGAGCCGGTGGCCGCGTATGAGGGTGCCGAGTGCGGCGGTGGCCGTCACGGTGTCCTCCGGGGAGAGACTGGTCGTCATGAGAAGCTCCCGCTGGTCGAGTTGGGGCGGTCCTCCGGTCGGCGGCCCGATCGGGCCGCCGACCGGGGGCTGCGCCTCGCCGTCTGCTGGAACCCATCGTCCGGACGCGACTATTCAGGGGGCATCCCGGCACTAACCGGCCGCCGTCCCTCCGGACGTGGAGATGCCCGGGCCCCGGTGCCCGGCGATAGCGGCATGGTCACTCGTGATAGCGGTGCGGGCGGGGATCGGTTCCGTGATAGCGGGGTGATAAGGCAGCGAGCGGTGCCGTGAATCCGCGTGTTCCTAAGTTGGTGGTCAGAAGGAAACGCCGCACACCAACGAGAGGCAGGATCCGATGTCGTACTTCTCCACCACCGCCGCCCGCACCTCCGTCCGCGCCGCCGTGACCGCCGCGCTGATCGTGGTCCTGACCGGGGCGGGCGTCCAGGCGAGCTGGGCCGACGAGACGACGGGCAGCACGACGAGCACCACCCCGGTCTGCACGACCGTGGTCGACGCCACCGGCGCCACCATCACCACGTGCAGCAGCGACAACAACCCCTGGGACTGACCCCCGTCGGGCCCGGCCGCCGCATCAGGCCGACCCTCTCGTCAGGCCGACCCCCACCTCAGGCCGGCCCTCTCCTCAGACCGACCCCCTCGTCGGGCCGGTCCCCCTCTTCAGTAGCCGGTCGCGAGCAGCCTTTCCGCCTCGGCGAGTTCGCGCCCCATCCGCCGCTCGCGGAACACCTCGACCGCCGGGACGAGCAGCTCCCTCGACCGCCCCGGCTCCGCGTCGAGCAGACGGGCGAGGTCCAGGCGCGCCAGCGCGCCCCCGCTAAAATCCATGACGCCCTCCCGCGCGGTCACCGCGCGGTCGAAGAAGTCCCGGGCCCGGTCGGGACGGCCCATGATGACGAAGGCGTGTCCCAGGTCGCGGAGCAGATGGCCTTCTCCGATGACGTCGCCGGAGTCCCGGCAGAGCTCCAGTACTTCCGTGAAGGTCAGGACCGCCAGGTCGCTCCGGCCCTGTTCGAGCAGCAGTTGCCCGACGCGCCGCAGTGTGCGCGCCCGGCCGCCCGTGTAACCGACCCCTTCGTAGATGTCGAGCGCCTCGTCCAGCTGGCTCTGTGCCTCCGCCGTCTCGCCCTGCCGCATCCGGATGTGGGCGCTCTGGGTGAGGACGATCGCGCGGCCGACGACGTCGCCGGCCCGGTCGAAGTCGGCCAGGGACCTCCGGTACAGCTCCAGGGCCGAGGAGTCGTCACCGCTGGTGCGCGCGATGAGCGCCATGTCGCGGCGGCAGAGCGCCTCGCCCATGGGCTCGTCGAGTGCCTGGAAGACGTCGAGCGCCGAGGTCAGGGACTGCCGGGCCGTGTCGAACTGGTTGCGGCTCATGTAGAGCGAGCCGAGCGAGGCCCGTATCGCGGCGGTGCCCCGCAGGTTGCCCGCCTTGCGGACGGCGGCCAGCGCGCTCAGATGGGTCTGCTCCCACAGGTCGTAGTGTCCGCGCACCTCGAACAGCGTGACGAGCGAGGTCGCGAGGTCCCAGCTGAGGTCGTGGAGGCCCGCGTCGGCGGTGTGCTCGACCATCCCGCACAGGGAGGCCTGTTCGGCGTCGAGCCAGGCCAGCGGGTCGGCGAGCACCTCGTCCGTGTAGGAGTCCGGGGGTTCCCAGCGGGGCGCGTCGCCGTGCAGGACGGTGAAGTCGCCGCCGTACACCTTGCGGTGGGCCTGCTGGGCCAGGTGCATCCAGCCGCCCGCCATCCGGGCGAGCGCCTCCTGCCGTGCCTCGGGCGTGTGGTGCGCCGCCAGCTGCTCCCGGGCGTACACGCGGATGATCTCGTGGAAGCGGTAGCGGAAGCCGCCGGTCCGATCCACTCCGGCGACGTCCAGCATCTGCACGTCGACCAGCGGTTCCATCAGGTCCGAGGGGAAGGGGCGGCGGTCGTCGAGCAGGGCACCGGCCAGCCAGCTCGGCAGGGTCGGTGCCTGCGCCATGCTCAGGAGGCGAAGGAGCCGGCGGTCGTCCGGGGCCAGGCCCTCGTACGTCAGGGACAGGCTGGCGCGCATGGTCATCTCGCCGTGGGTCAGTTCGTCGAGGCGGTGCCGCTCGTTGGCGAGCCGCTGCACCATGGACGCCAGGGTCCAGTGCGGGCGCGCCGCGAGGCGGGCGGCGACGATCCGCAGGGCCAGCGGGAGGCGTCCGACCGTGCGGACCAGGGCCTCCGCTGCCGCGGCCTCGCCCGCGACCCGCTCGCGTCCGATGATCCGCGAGAGCAGTTCGAGGGCGCGGTCCTCGGCGAGCACGTCGAGTTCCACGCGGTGCGCGCCGGGCAGGGCGGTGAGGCGTGCCCGGCCGGTGACGAGGACGGCGCAGCCCCGGCTGCCGGGGAGCAGCGGCAGCACCTGGCCTTCGCCGCAGGCGTCGTCGAGGACGACCAGGACGCGGCGGGAGGCGAGTCGGGTGCGATACATCTCTGCCCGCTCGTCCAGGGATTCCGGGATGAGCTGGCCGGGGATGCCGAGGGCGCGCAGGAACCGCCCGAGGACCTCCTCGGGGGTGGCCGGGGTGCCGGTCGTGCCGCGCAGGTCGCAGTAGAGCTGACCGTCGGGGAAGCCGGTCTCGGAGAGCATGTGGGCGACGTGCACGGCGAGGGTCGACTTGCCGGTGCCGGGCTTGCCGGTGATGGCGGCGAGCCCGACGGTGGTGCGGCCGGGCCGTCCGGTGAGCGCCTCTTCGAGCGCGGCGAGCTGGCCGGCGTCGGAGACGAAGTCGGCGACGGCGGCGGGCAGCTGGTGCGGTACGGCGTCCTGGCGTACGGACTCCGGGGCGGGCGGGGCCGTCGGCTCGGGCTCCTCCTCCGCCTCCGGTGCCGCCGTCCGCTCCTCGGCCTTGTCCGCCGGGACGCGTACGGATGCGGGTACGGGTGCGGGCGCGGCGGGCGCGGGCAGTCGGCCGGCGAGGATCGCCGACTCCAGTTCCCTGAGCTCGCGGCTGGGTTCCAGGCCGAGTTCCTCGGCGAGGAACCGTCGCGTGGTGCGGAAGGCCTCCAGGGCCTCGGCCTGTCGTCCCGACCAGTAGAGCGCCTGGATGAGCTGACCGCGCAGCTTCTCCCGGAGGGGGTGTTCGTGGACGAGCCTCTGCAGTTCGCCCACGAGACCGTCGTAGCGTCCGAGTTCGAGTTCCAGTCGGATGCGGAGTTCGACGGCGGTGAGGCGTTCCTCGTTGAGCTGGCGTGCCTTGTTGGCCAGTGGGCCGCTGTCGAGGCCGGACAGGCAGTCGCCCTGCCAGAGCGTCACGGCGTCCCTCAACAGCCGCACGGCCTCGTGGAGTTCTCCGCGTTCGCGCAGCCGTCGGGCCCGTAAGACCAGGGTGGTGAAGAGCGCCGCGTCCACGTTGCCGGCGTCGGTGTGCAGGACGTACCCCGGGGGGCGGGTCGTGATCGAGACCTCTCCGTCCGCGCCCGCGAGGAGCTTCCGCAGCCGCGACACGCAGATCTGGACCTGGGTGCGGGCGGTCTCCGGCGGGTTGTCCTCCCAGATGAGGTCCACCAGATGGTTGGTGCTGACCACCCGGTTCACCTCGAGGAGCAGCGCCGCGAGGATCACCTCCTGGCGGCCCGGAGGGAGCCGCAGCGGCCCGACGGGGCCGTGGACCTGGAGCGGCCCCAGGACCCGGAAGACGAGGGGAGACGGGTCCGGGAGCTCCTGGGATCTGTCCCCGATGTCGTCCGTCACCGATTCCCCCACCAAAGAAACGAGTTGACACTTCAGGACCAAGTGTGGACAGTCTCCACAACCACCCCCGCCTTGTCCATGCCGTGAAGATCCCGGTCGGAGATAGAGGGGGGATAACGTGGAGTTGGCGGCTCCCCCCAGAATCCTGGCCGAGAGCGAAAGGGGCTCAGCCGTTGAACCGCCAAGAAGACACGAGCACCGGGCTGCCGGGACCGGCCGACCTGGTCACCGCCGCGGGAATCGACCACGTCCGCCTGGTCTACGACTACCTCGACGCCGGTGACCTGGACTCGTGCGCCTCCCTGCTGCACGAGGAGGTGGTCCTCGAACTGCCGGGCCTGCCTCCGTTCCACGGCCGGGCGGCTGTCCTGCACACCCACTTCGGGCACACCCTGCCGACGGCCCGCTACGCGATCGACCGGGTCGTCGGCCAGGACCGCAGTGTGGTCGCCACGGGGCGCCGCGTGGTGCCGGGCACGGACGGGCAGGACCTGCGTTTCGTCGACCTGTTCACGATCGCCGACGACGGCATGGTCCTGGCCTGCACCCGGTACTACCACGTGGCACCGTGAGTCGTGCCCGAGGACGGACCCCACCCGTCCTCGGGAGGCGTCGGGACGGCTACAGACCCGGTCCGTTGTACGCACCGCGGTGCGGCTTCGTGGTGGCGCTCACCGGGTTGGCCCAGTAGTCGCGGCCTCCGTTGCCGCTGATGACGGAGCCGTTGTTCAGGGCGGGGGACGTGGAGCGCAGCTTGTAGCCGTCGGCGGAGTGGATGGTGTCGCCGCCGGTGCCGGGGTTCACGAACTGCGGGTCGCCGACGATGCCGTTGGCGGTCGGCCGGGGCACGCCCTGGAAGACGTTCCACAGCCAGGAGATCCCCGCCGCCGTGGGCAGCCGGGAGTCGGCGGTACCCACCCAGATGTTGTTCTCGACGACGCTCTCGTCGGGGAGCGTGATGCTGAACTTCCTGTCCGTGCAGTAGAGGACGTTGTTGTAGAGGTGCAGGGCCGAGCGTCCGGCGCTGACGCTGCTCATGCGGCAGTCGTTCTCGGAGATGTTGTAGCGGATGACCTGCTGGGCGCCGCCGATGGTGCCGCAGCCGTCGCAGTCGAGGAAGAAGCCGCCGATGTTGTCGCGGCTGAAGTTGTACTGGATCGTGCAGGTGCCGGTGTTGCCCCAGTCGCAGTCGAAGGCCTGGCTGTCGGCGACGGACATCCGCGTGATGCCGTACACGGCGTTCTTCTGGATGGTCGGGTCGTGGTCGCCCAGCACCCAGATGCCGGCGAAGTTGCCGCCGGAGAAGGGGTAGACGCCGTTGCCGACGCCGGAGGCGTTGTTGTACTGGATCATGGGTGCTTCGGCGTAGCTGGCGATGATGCCGTCGCCGCCGACGTCCTTCAGGGTGTTGTTCTCTATCAGGACTCCGGTGCCCTTGACGGCCATGGCGCCGACGCGGATCTTGAGGCCGCCGCCGCCCGTGTCGCTGATCTGGTTGTCGTGGACGTGGACGTCGTTGAGGGTGGAGTTCGTGCCGGTCGCGCCCGTGACGACGCCCGCGGACTGGACGTAGTCCTCGGTGGTCGGGCTGTTCTTGTTCGTCTGGCCGGCCACCCGGTCGATGACGAGGCCGCCGATGTCGAAGCCCCGGTGCGCCGTGCCGTCGGTGGCGGAGATCCGCAGGCCCGTGCGGCGGGCGAGGGAGGCGGCGGGGTTGGTGATCTTGAGGTTGCTGATCCGCCAGTGGTCCTGGTTGGTGAGGGAGACCGCGTTCGGGGCGCCGCCGCCGTCGATCACGGGCAGGGCGCCGGAGCCGTAACCGGTGAGCTGGACGGGTGCGGTGGCGGTGCCGCTGCCCTGGGGGGCGAGGGCGCCGGTGCAGGTGGTCCCGGAGGCGAAGGCGAGGGTGTCACCGGGGCCGTACGTCCTGGCGTTGGCCTGTCCGATGCTGTTGAACGGCGCCGCGAGGCTGCCGTCCCCGGCGGTCGCCTGTGAGCAGTCCACGTACGTGACGCTTCCCGCGGCCTCGGCGGTCGGGCCCGGGAGTGCGGCGGTTCCGCCGAACGCGAGGACGGCGACGAGAAGCCCGCGGCCTGCCGAACGGCGTCCGGGAAAAGCTCTGATGGTCATGACGCAACAACCTTTCTGGCGGTCGGATGCGGCCAGAAAGTAGGTGCGGCCGGTGATCGAGTCAATGCGTTCTCGTCGATTGATCGAGTTTCGATCAGAGGATGGGCGATTGGTCGATCCTGGGGGCGCGGGTGCGCGGGTCCGGGTCCCGCGCACCCGTGCGTACCCCCGTTCAGAACCCCGCAGCGGCCGGTACGAGGCGGAGGCGGCAAGCGTCCAGGGCGCTGTCGAGGTGTGTGCCGAGGCCCGGTTCCGGGTCCAGGACGGAGAGGCGGTGCATGGTCAGCATCGCGTCCCAGGCCGAGGCCCTGGCCAGGGGCGAGGCGCCCATCGGGACGTCTTCGAGGTGGGTCCAGAGGTGGGCGCCGAAGCCCAGATGAATCGTTCCTGCCCGGGATTCCTCCTCGTCCAGGGCGCGACGCGCGGCCGTCAGGAAGGTCATGGCGTCCTCGGGGCCGAGCGCCGAGACGACGACCCGGAGGTGGGAGGCGGTCAAGGCGGTGACCTCGGCCCACTCGGCCGCGTCACCGAAGCGCTCGCACAGGCGTACGTTCAACAGGTGTTCCATGTCAGCGGTCATGCATGCACAGATACGTTTCCGCAGCCCACGTCGCCCGTCACGACACGCGGGAGCTCCCGTCCGCCCCCCGTACGGAGTGATCGTCCCCCCGGTGCCGTACGGCGCGCGACACGAACGGCCCACACGACGGAACGCCCGAGGGCCGGGGCGCACGAAGCGCTCCGGCCCTCGGGGGGGGGATGGTTCCGGCAGGGTCAGACCTGCTCGTCCTCCGGGATGCTGACCAGCCAGCGGGTGTCCTTGCGCGGCCTCAGGTACAGGACCCAGTAGAGGGTGGCCACCGCCGTGATGCCGCCGGTCCACAGCAGGTACTCGGCGTCCTGCATGTACAGGACGTACGCGAGCACGCCGATCAGGACCACCGGGACGGCCGGCCAGAGCGGCATGCGCCACGCCGCGACCTCGCGGTGCGCGCCCCGGCGGCTGAACAGCGCCGCCACGGCCACCAGCAGGTACATGCCGGTGACGGAGACGCCGGTGACGCCGTAGAGGGTGTCGAGGTTGACGAAGCAGAGGGCCGCGCCCGGCACGCCCACGACCAGGGTGGCCACCCACGGGGAGCCGAAGCGGCCCAGGCGGGAGAGGGCGTTGTTGACGGGCTCGGGCCAGGCCTTGTCGCGGGCCGAGGCGAACAGCACGCGGGAGTTCTGGATCACCATGACGATGCCGGCGTTGATGATGGCGAGCGCGACGCAGAGGCTGATGAAGGTGCCGACGGCGGAGTTGGACCAGGCGTTGATCATGCCGCTGATGTCGCCGCCGGTGAGGGTCTCCAGGTCGCCGGCGCCGAGCGTGATGGCGACGACGGGCACCAGGATGACGGCGGTCGAGATGGCGAGGGTGGCGAGCACGGTGCGGGCCACGGACTTGCGCGGGTTCTCCAGCTCCTCGGAGAGGTAGACGGCCGTCGAGAAGCCCTGGGTGATGAAGAGGGCGATGGCAAGGCCGGAGACCACCATGGCGCCGGTGACGAGCGAGTGCGAACCGCCGGCGTGCGCGACCTCGCCGTGGAGCAGGGAGCCGACGCCCCGCTGGGAGTGGGCGAAGCCGAGGATCGCGACGATGCCCGCCGCGACCACTTCGAGGACCAGGAAGATGCCGGTGATCCAGGCGTTGGCGCGCAGGTCGAGGAGGCCCGCGAGGGTCGCGAGGAGCATGACGCCGGCGCCGGCGATCGGGGCGGGGATGTGGACCAGGGGCGCGAGGTAGTCGGCGGTCCCCATGGCGATCACCGGTGGCACGATCATCACCACCAGCAGGGACAGGACGAACACCAGCCAGCCCGCCAGGCGGCCCGAGAGGGTGGAGACGATGGCGTACTCGCCGCCCGCGCTCGGGATGAGGGTGCCCAGCTCGGAGTAGCAGAACGCCACGCCGATACAGAGCAGCGAGCCGATCGCGATGGTCAGGGCCGCGTACGTGCCGACTCCGTCGAACAGGTCGGGTACGACCACGAAGAGGGTGGAGGCGGGCGTCACGCACGACAGCGTGAGCAATGTGCCGCCCACGACACCGATGGAACGCTTGAGCTTCTGCGGCACAGGGCCGGTCTGAGGGGCCAACGCGTGCGGTGCGCTGAGGGTGTCGGTCATCAGGCGGTTCCGATCGATGCGTGCGGTGATTCTGAGCGGGAGCGGTATCGCCTCCGGGGCGGCTGATGATCAGGTGGTTCCGTGGGCTCCCGGGCTGAATGGAAGCGTGAGCAGAACCGCAGGTCAATGCCCCACCAGCTGCGGAATCCGTTGTTCCGACACGCCGGATCGGGGCGCCGGGGCGCCAAGAACGCGTCAAGACCGCCGAAACGCTCCGTGCGGGAACCGCAGCCCGGCCGGGACAACTTTTCCCGCGCTTTACCGCCGATCCACATGCTGGAATACCGGGCGAACCGGACAGAACCGTCCCATGTGGCCGGCGCCGGTCCGCGCGATGTCACGTTCCCGGCCGCCGTGCCGTCGTACCGCCGAGACGTCCTGTCCACAGAGCAGAAGGAGAGACCCATGTCGGCAGCCGAGGCAGCGGGCAACATCGCGGTGCTCGAACGGTTCCACTCCGCCACGAACAGCGGCGACCCCGACCGGGTCGCGCGGGCCATCGACGAGCTCACCGCCCCGGACCTGGTCTTCCACGCTCCCGTACCGATGGGCGGGACGGGTGCGGAGGCCCTGAAGCGGGTGTGGGCGGCGCTCCTGCGCGCGTTCCCCGACATCCGCGTCACCGTCGAGGAGACGGTCGCGGAAGGGGACAAGGTCGTCTCCCGGAACACGGTGACCGGCACCCACCTGGGCGAGTACCGGGGCCTGCCGCCCACCGGGAGGCCCGTCACCTACGGCGAGATCTTCGTCCTCCGCTTCGTGGACGGCAAGATCGCCGAGGTCCGGGGCGTCGTGGACGTCCTCACCCAGCTGCGCCAGCTCGGCGCCCTCCCCTCCTGACCCGGCCCTCGGGCCCCAAGTCCCCTGCCCGAGCGCGGAGTCGGCCGCGTCCGAACAGTTCGACGACCGGGACGCGGACCCCTCCCGCGCCGGTAACCTGTGGGGCCGTCGAGGAAGAGGGGCCACGATGGAGCGACTCCGCGCGGACGATCCGCGGGAGGCAGGACCGTACGCGCTCGTCGCGCGGCTCGGCACGGGCGGCATGGGGGCGGTCTACCTGGGGCGGTCGTCCGGGGGACGGACGGTCGCCGTGAAGATGGTGCGGCCCGACCTCGCCGTCGACGACGCCTTCCGGGACCGGTTCCGCCGCGAGGTCGCGGCGGCCCGGCTGGTGTCGGGGGCCTTCACCGCGCCGGTCGTGGACGCCGACCCGGACGCCCGCGCGCCTTGGATGGCCACGGCGTTCGTCGTGGGGGTCTCGCTGCACCGCGCGGTCGGAACGCACGGACCGCTGCCCGAGGACGCGCTGCGGATGCTCACGGCCGGCCTCGCCGAGGCCCTCGTGGGCATCCACGCGGCGGAGGTCATCCACCGGGACCTGAAGCCGGCGAACGTGCTGCTCGCCCTGGACGGGCCGCACGTGATCGACTTCGGCATCGCCCGCGCCACCGACGGCACGGCCCTGACCTCCACCGGTTCCGTGATCGGCTCGGCGCCGTACATGTCGCCCGAGCAGGCCCTGGGCCGGCACCTCACCCCGGCGAGCGACGTGTTCTCGCTGGGGACCACGGTCGCGTTCGCCGCGTGCGGGGAGAGCCCGTTCGGGGAGGGCGCGAGCGCGGCGGTCCTCTTCCGGGTCGTGCACACCGAACCCGATCTGTCGGCGGTCCCCGCGAGCGTACGGCCCCTGATCGAACGGTGCCTGGCCAAGGAACCGGAGCGACGGCCGTCCCCGCGCGAGGTGATCGCGTACGTCGAGGGACTCACCCGTCCCCCCGACCCGCGCCTCGGCTACGGCCCCGGCCTCCGTGCGGACCGGCCCGCGGACCTGGCCGGCTGGCTCCCCGGTCAGGTCGCGGCGGACGTCCTCGCGCTGCGGGCGGTCCTCACGGCACCGCCCGAGCCGGAGCCCACTCCGGAGCCCGTGCCGGACCCGACGCTCCCGCTCACCGGCCCGGTCGAGGACCTCCTCCCTCCCCCGGCGGAACCCGGACGGACGCCGGGACGGACGCCCGGACGGGCGCCGGGCCGGCGGACGCTGCTCCTCGGTCTGACCGGCGGCGCGCTCGCCCTCGCCGGCGGCGGCACGTTATGGGCGCTGAACCACGGCGGCTCCGAGGCGGCCGACGGCCGGGGCGGCGGGGCCTCCGGCAGCACACCGGGCCCCTCCCGCCCCGAGCCCGACAGCGTGCCCGACGCGAAGCTCACCTGGCAGACGAAGCTTCCGTCCGCCGCCGTCCAGGTGCTCCCCGGGAACGGGATCGTCGCCTGCGTGACCCTGGAGCAGCTGGTCGGCCTCGACCGCCGGGGCGGCACGGCGTGGACGGTGAAGAGCGCCGACCACGACATGTACTTCTCCGTGATGGGCGCCAACGCCCTGCGGGTCGCCGCCGTGGACGGCGACCGGCTGTACGTGTCGGGTTCCGCCGGAATGACGCCGACGGCGGCGCGCGCCGGAGTGAAGGCGGCGGTGCTCTCGGTCCGCATGGCCGACGGCAAGGATCCCTGGACGGCGACCCTGGCGGGGCACGACTCCGCCGGTGCCCTCGGCTTCCCCGGCGTCCGCGACGGCCGCGCCTACGTCCTGCCCCTCACCAGGGACGAGAGCACCGTCGGCGAGCTGAACGTGTGGGCGCTCGACCTCGCCGGCCGCCGCACCGCCTGGCTGCACGAGGCGCGGGCCATGCCCGTGTTCTGGAGCCTTCCCCGGTCCGGCGGCGGGCTGCTGTACGCCGACACCGAACGGATCGTCGCGGTGGGCGCGAAGGGCACGGTGGCCTGGTCGAAGGAGTTCAGGGCGGCCCTGGCCGGTGCCGCGGGACCGTACTACCTCGTCGTCGACGACCACGGCACCCTGACCGCGTTCGATGCGGCGACCGGCGAGCGGGCGTGGACGGTGCCGGACGTCCTCGGGGCCTCCCGGCTCGGCGACGGCGTCGCCACCGACGAGCGGGGCACCGTCGCGTACGTCCTGGTACGGGACGCGGACGACGGTCTCTCCCTGGTCGCCCTCGACGCGGCCACGGGCAAGGCCCGGTGGCGCCGGCCGATCCCGGCCGACGCCCCCGGTTCGCCCGCCCCGGGCGCCCGGCTGCTGTGCGCCGACGGGAACGTGTACCGGATCGGGGCCGACGGGATGCTGTGGGCCTTCGACGCGGCGAACGGAAAGCCCCGCTGGAAGTACGGCGGCTTCAAGGGGATCGCGCCCGCGAACCTCGCCTGGGCCGCCGGCGACCGGCGGCTGTGCATCTCCGACACCGGGGCGACGACCGTCGCCGCACTGGACGCGAACGGAGCCTGATCATGTCCCCTCTGGAGCCCTTGCGGCCGACCGATCCGCCCGCGATCGGCCCGTACTCCCTGCGGGGGCGCCTGGGCGAGGGCGGCATGGGCGCGGTGTACCTGGGGAGATCGCCCGGCGGCCGGACCGTCGCGGTGAAACTGATCCGCCCGGAGCTCGCCGCCGACCCGGGGTTCCGGGCGCGGTTCCGCGCCGAGGTGACGGCGGCCCGGGCCGCCTCCGGGGCGTTCACCGCGCCCCTGGTCGACGCGGACCCCGACGGCCCGGTGCCGTGGATGGCGACCGCGTACGTCCCCGGCGTCTCGCTCGGCCGGGCCGTGGCCCTCGAAGGACCGCTCCCGGAGCCCGCGCTGCGGGCGCTCGCGGCCGGGGTCGCCGAGTCCCTGGAGTCGGTCCACCGGGCGGGCCTGGTCCACCGTGACCTCAAGCCGGGCAATGTGCTGCTCGCCCTGGACGGGCCGCACGTCATCGACTTCGGCATCGCGCGCGCCACGGACGGCACGGCGCTCACGGCCACCGGGATGATCCTCGGCACGCCCGCGTACATGTCGCCCGAGCAGGCCTTCGGGCAGCCGCTCACCCCGGCGAGCGACGTGTTCTCGCTCGGCGCGACCCTGGTGTTCGCCGCGGGCGGCGCGGGCCCCTTCGACGGCGAGGGCGGCGCCGGGCAGCCGCAGGAGGTGCTGCGGCGGGTGGCGCACGAGGAACCGGACCTGTCGGCGGTCCCCGAGGGGCTGCGGCTCCTGGTCGCCGCCTGTCTGGCGAAGGCCCCGGGCGACCGTCCCACTCCTCGGCAGGTCGTCGACATCGTCCGTACGGCGGGGACCCCGCGTACCTCCGAGGCGTGGCTGCCGCCCGCGCTGATCGCCGCGATCGAACGGGCGGCGGCGGTCATGGCGCCCTCGGTACCCGCGCCGGCGCCGCCGTCGGCCGGATCGTCGACCGTGCCGCTGCCTCCGCTGCCGCCGGGACCGCCGCCTTCCGTACCTCCCTACGGGTCCCCGTACGGCTCTCCGTACGGGTCCGCGCATGTGCCCCCTTACGGGCCGCCTTACGGGCCCCCGGCCGCAGGGGACGGCCCGGCGGGCCCCGGTCGGCGCCGGTTCCTCCGGCTCGGGCTCGCGGGCGGGGCCGTGGCGCTCGCGGGCGGCGGCACCGGGTTCGGTCTGTGGCTGGGGCAGGACGATCCACCGGAGCCGAAGCCTGCGTCCGGTGCGAAGGCTCCCGCCCCCGCCCGCACGGACCCGGACCGGGTGCTGGGCGACGGGTTCGAGGCCGAGCCGCTGTGGACCGCGCCCGTCTCCGAGCCCCTGGTCCAGCTCGCGGGCGAGGGCGGCACGGTCGTCGCGTTCAGCGCGAAGCACGTCTGGGCCTTCGATCCCGCGGGCCGACGCCGCTGGGGCCCGGTGGCCCACCTGCCGGACAGCGCGACGGGGGCCATCGAGGGAAGCATCGCGGCCGTGAGCGGCGGCATGGCGTACGCCGTGCTCCGCAGGGGCGCCGGCGAGCTGGACAAGGCGCTGCGGGCGATCCGCCTCGACACCGGCGCCGAGGCCTGGACCCTCCCCGCCCCGTACAAGTCCCCCACGGGTGTGGGGGTGACGGGTGTGCTGGACGGCACGGTGTACGTCACGGGCACGGCCGGGGCGAGCGTGATCGACCCGAAGAAGGGCCTCCAGATCATCGCCGGCCCGATGATCTGGGCCGTGGACGTGGCGAAGCGGACGGGATGGAAGAGCATCCTCACGGATCCGGAGGTCAAGTACCCCCAGGGCCGTCTCTTCGTGCCGTCCTCGGGCACCCGTCTGCTCTGGGCGACCGAGAACACCGACGGCAGCGCGCAGAAGATCGCGGCCATCGACGTCCGCACGCGGAAGTTCGCGTGGGAACAGCCCTCTCCGGGCGCCGCGACCGATCCGATGGAGCGGCTGTCCGGCGGCCGCTACGACCACTGGAGCGACGGCCCGCACTCCTCGGCCGGCGGCCTCTTCCTCCACGTGACCGACCGCCTTCGCGCGGTCGACCCGGCGAACGGTCACGTCGTCTGGACCTCCCCCGAGGTCGCCCTGAGGGCCGTGGTCGCGAGTACCGACGGCCGGACCGTCTTCGCCGCCGCCCGCGCCCGCACGGCGCTGTCGATCCTCGTCTACGCCTTCGACTCCCGGACCGGCGCCGTGCGCTGGGCGGGCACGATCCCCGACATGAAGGGCGGCCTGCCCGTCCTCCAGAGCGCGGACGACACCCTCTACCTCGCCGCCGGGGGCCAGATGTGGGCGTTGGACGCGGCGGACGGCAAGGCCCGCTGGCGGTACCGGTTCAGCACGACCCTGCAGACCGGACCGCCGCGCGCGTTCTGGGCGGGCGGGGGCCAGGTGTACGTGATGGGGATGGACGGCCTGGTGGCGCTGAGCGCGAAGGGACGGTAGCCCGCCGCCCCTTCCGGGAGGGGCGGCGGTGCTCGCCGGGCACGGCCCAGAAACAGTAGCCATGTACATAGTAGCCATGTACTGTATTTCTCGTGAGTTCAGAGAACGAGAACGCCACGGCCGGTTTCCTGGTCTGGCGCCTGTCGATGAAGTGGCGCGTGGCCGTCGACCGGGCGGTCGCACCGCTGGGCCTGACCCATGCCCAGTACGCACTGATGGGGTCCCTGTACGGCATGGCGCGCTCCGGCCGACAGCCGAGCCAGCGTCAGCTCGCCGACCACACGGGGCTCGAACCGCTGTACGTCTCCAAGCTCGCCCGAGCGCTGGAGGCGGCCGGGCTCGTCGCCCGCACCCGGGACCCCGACGACCCGCGCGCCATGCGACTGACGCTCACCGAGCAGGGGCACGACGTCACGGGCCGCGCCATCACGGTGGTCCAGGGCCTCCTGGACCAGATGCTGGAGCCGCTCGGGGGACGGAAGGGCCCGCGCGCACGGCAGTTCACCCGCGACCTCGCGACCCTGCTCGAAGCACCTCTCGATCCGCACGCCGAGAACGCCGAGAACGCCGAGAATCACGAGGAGCAGTCATGACCACCACCGCACCCACCGTCAACGGCCGCGTCATCGCCCTGGCCCACTACGCCCCGCGCGCCCTCCTGGAGCGGATACTGACGCACCACGGAATCACGTTCGAGCAGAGCGTCACGCTCCGGGTCGTCGCGGTCGCGGGCGACTCCGTCGACCGGGACGCGCTCGTCACCGACGTCATCGGCTCGCTCAAGACCGACGCGCCCGTCGTGCACGGCGTGATCGACGAGCTGACGGCCGCGCGACTCCTGGAGCAGGTCCCCGCGCAGGCCTCCCGGCTGCGGCTCACGGACGCCGGACGGAAGGTGTACGAGACGACCACCGCCGAGAGTGCCGAGATCGCCGCCCGGCTGTACGAGGGCATTCCCGCCGAGGACCTCGCGGCCGCCGGCCGCGTGCTGACCCTCATCACGGATCGCGCGAACGCCGAACTGGCGGGGGCCTGAGGTCCGGCGGAGCCGGGGTCACGGCCGCCCGGGTCGTCGACGTCCGACCCGGGAGACCCTCCGTCGGCGTTTCGGCCACTCACCCATGGGGGCGCGACCCGCGCGCCGCAAGGGTCGATGCACCCGGCACGAACGTGCATTCGTGCTGCCACGGGGTCCGCGCGGCGTCCGAAACACATGTGTTCGACCCGCCCGCCCTGCTCGTTGAGCTCTCCGACAGCCCGGCCACCGGCTCCCGGAGAACGCCATGCACCCCCTTCCCCACCGCGTCGACGCCCCTCTTCCCGTGGTCCCCCGCCGGCCACGTCCGGACTCGAGGGGGGCGGCATGACTTCCACCCCGGACGACACGGCCACCCCAGCCCCGACGAAGACCGTCTCGGCCTCCGAGCGGCTGCTGTTCGGCGGTGAACTCGCCTACGACATGGGCTTCAGCCAGCACAGCGGGACCTGGGTGAAGCTCGGCATGTGGCGGATGGCCGCGAGCTTTCCCCGGCAGGTCGGGATCGCCGTGCGGCTGGCCCGGCAGGCCGACCCCCGCGCCCTGTACACCGTGGCGGTCAGCGAGCTCGGCCGCGGTGTGGCACAGGCCTACTCGCTGGTGGCGGTGAACGCCCTGCTGACCGAACTGCTGTCGTCGGGAATCCTGGTCGACCGGCTGCGGGCGGCCCTGCCGTCCCTGGTGCTCGTGTCGGTGCTCGCGGTCGTGTCCTCGCTGCTCAAGTCGGCGTCGACCGCCTCGACGGGGATCCTGGAGCCCAAGGTCCAACGGGTCGCCACCGAGCGGTACCTGGAGCTCGTCGCCCGGGTGGAGATGGACGCGATCGAGGACGACGCCTTCCACAAGCTGATGGACTCGGCGCAGTGGGGCGCCAACGGGGCCATGAGGATGGTGGGGTACTGCACGGCCGTGGTCGCCTCGGCGATCTCCCTGATCGCCGCCGCGGGCGTGCTGACGGTCCTGCACGTGGCGCTGCTGCCGCTCCTCGTGGCGATGGCGCTGCCGAGTGCGTGGGGATCCCTGACGATGGCCAGGGCGCGGTACGAGAGCTGGCACCGGTTCGTCCAGCACGCGCGGGCGGCGCAGCTGATCAGCCGGCTCCTGATCGACCAGCAGGCGGCGGGCGAGGTCCGGGTCCACGACGTGGGGCCGTTCCTGCTGGAGCACTTCCGGGGCATGGCGGAGACCAGCGAGCGTGAACAGACCCGGCTCGCGTGGGTGGGGGCGCGCACGGGCCTGTTCGCCGACGGTGCCCGTGGTGTGGCGACGGTGGCCGCGTACGCCGTCCTCGGGCTGCTCCTGTGGAAGGGGCAGATGGAGCTCGCGGTCGGCGGTACGGCGGTGCTCGCGATCCGGGCCGGGTCGACGAGCATCACCGACCTGGTGCTGAGGGTCACCGACATCCAGGAGGAGTCCCTCTTCGTCGCCGACCTGGAGCGGCTGTGCGCCGAGGCCGAGCGGCGGGCGATCCCGGAGGTCGGCCTCGACCTGCCGGAGGACTTCGACGCGATCCGCTTCGAGAAGGTCACCTTCTCCTACCGGGGTGCCGAGGAGCCGTCGCTGCGGGAGGTGGACCTCGTCATCCCCCGTGGCTCGACGGTGGCCCTGGTGGGGGCGAACGGGTCGGGCAAGACCACGGTGTCCAAGCTGCTGTGCGGCCTCCACATGCCCGCGGCCGGCCGGGTGACGTGGGGCGGGGTGGACGCCGCGGAGGTCTGCCGGGCCCGGCTCTTCTCGCGGGTGGCGATGGTCGCCCAGAACTTCCAGCGGTGGCCGTTCACCGCCCGGGTGAACATCGGGATCGGCCGGCCCGGCGGGGCGATCGACGACGGCGAGGTCGGCGCCGCGGCCGCGTACGCCGGGGCCGACGACGTGGTGGCGAAGCTGCCGCGCGGTCTGGACACGCTGCTGGCCCGCGGCTATCGGGGCGGTCAGGAGATCTCCGGCGGGCAGTGGCAGAAGATCGGGCTTGCGCGGGCGCGGTACCGGAACGGGCAGGTCCTGGTCGTCGACGAGCCGACCAGCGCCCTGGACCCGGTGGCCGAGCAGCGGGTCTTCGACCAGATCCACCGGCTCGCGGGCACGGGCCAGACCACCGTCCTGATCACCCACCGGCTGCACAGCGTCCGCCACGCGGACCTCATCTACGTGATGGAGCGGGGCCGGGTCGTCGAACACGGCACGTTCGACCAGCTCATGGACCCGGCCCGGGGCACGGGGGCGTTCCGTGAGGCGTACGAGCTGCAGGCCCGTCAGTTCCTGGCGCCGGCCGTTCCCGGCCAGACCGGGCGCCCGGACAGGCCCTAGCGTCCCGCGGGCGTGTCCGACCAGACGTCGAGGAGTTCGGTGAGAGCGGCCCGGGCCTGCGCGGCCTTCTTGCCGTCCTCGGCGCGGGCCGCCGGGGCGAGTTCGGCGTGGATGAAGGTGGCGTGGTGGCCCTCCGCCGACTTCCCCTGGACGTTCGTCGTGCCTTCCAGGGGGCAGCGGTCGGCCCAGCCCCGGCAGACGCGGAGGCCGCGCGTCTTCATGTGGGCGGCGAGGGCCGCGGCCTCTTCGGGCGCGGCCTGTACGGCGCCGGTGGAGAGGATGGCGTCGTACGGACGGTCCGGGCCCTTCGCGAAGCCGTGCAGCTGAAGGCCCGGAACGCCGCGCTTCTGCAGTTCCGTGATGATCGCGTGGAAGGCGCTGTCGGTGCGGTGGGCGACGTCCGCCGCGTCTCCCCGGCCGGAGGTGCGGTGGGCTCCGGCGACGACGAGGGCGCCGCCCGTCGTCTTCTCCAGGAGCCGGGCGCCGAGGGACTCGGTGCCGCGGTCGGCCACCGGGTGCGGCACCTGGACGCTCCAGCGGACGGCGGAGTCGGCGGTGACGTACAGCCGCCCCCAGCCCGCCTCGGCCCCCGGGTTCCGGGCGGCGACCTCGTCGTAGCGGCGGCCGGAGGCGGAGTCGGTGAGCCGGGTCACGTGGAAGCCGACGGAGGCGAAGGTCTCCTCGGCCTTGGCGTCCTCGCGGTCGAGGAGCTGCCCGACGCCCAGGGCGAGGCGTTCCCGCTGAACCCTGCTGGGGGGCGTGTACGGCGCGCGGTCTCCGGCCTGCTTCGCGTACTCGACGATGCGGTCGTCCAGGTTCACCAGCTCACGGGCGCCGCCATGCCCTGCCTGCTCGCTGTCGCGCGCCGCGTCGTGGCAGCCGACGAGCGTGAGTGCCATGGCGACGAAAGTGAGGATATAAAGAAAAAGTGATGATCTCGTGACGCCCTGGGGATAGTCGATCTTGGGACTCGTGTGAAGATCGGCTGGTGACATTCCGCGATTCTCTCCCCATTGGTCGTGTGCTGGCAGTGACGGCGGCCCTCGCCGTGTTCACCGCCGGCTGTGCGTCCACGCCCACGGAGTCGCAGACCAAGCCCGGCGGCCGCTCGTTCACCGTCGCCGCCGCCGGAGATGTTCTCATCCACCCGGAACTGGTGGAACAGGCGGCCCGTGACGCGAAGAGGACGGGCAAGGGGAAGGACGGACTGGACTTCGGCCCGCTGATGGCCGGCGTGAAGCCGGTGATCAGCAAGGCCGACCTGGCCATCTGTCACATGGAGACGCCCGTGGGATCCCCCCGGGGGCCCTGGGCGGGGTATCCGGAGTTCCTCGTGCCGCCGCAGATCCTCACGACCTTGAAGGACGTGGGCTACGACACCTGCTCGACGGCCTCGAACCACACCAACGACCACGGCCTGAAGGCCATCCGCAGCACCCTGAACGCGATGGACAAGGCGGGCCTCGGTCACACCGGCTCGGCCCGTACGCCCGAGGAATCGCAGAAGATCAACATCCGTGAGGTCAAGGGCGTCAAGGTGGCGCACCTGGCCTTCTCGTGGGAGTCCTTCCTCAACCCCACGCCCGAGAAGGAACGCTGGTCGTTCAACCGGATCAACACGGACGAGATCAAGAAGGCCGAGAAGCGGGCCCGGGCGCAGGGCGCCGAGGTCGTGATCCTCTCGCTCCACTGGGGCCTCGAGCACTACAACGAGCCGAGCGTCCCGCAGCTGCAGCTCGCCGAGCGTCTCACCAAGGAGACGGGGATCAACCTGATCATCGGCCACCACGCGCACGTGGTGCAGCCGATCCAGAAGCTGAACGGCAAGTGGGTCGCCTTCAGCCTCGGCAACGAGGTCGCCCGGCACGGCTCCCCCACGGGACTGACCGAGGAGGGGGCGATCGGCTGGTTCGAGTTCCACGAGACGGAGACCGGGTGGGACGTGCAGGCCCGCTACCGCACCACCCTGGTGGACATCCCGCCCGACGCCGAGCCCGGCGAGAAGCTCCCCGACGGCGCCGTCACCGACCACCGGGTGGTCGACGTCCGGCACGCACTGGACGCACCGGGCGACCTGCCCCCGGACCGGCTCGCCCGCTACCGCCTCGCGGCCGAGCGGACGCGTGGCTTCCTCTTCAACCGGGGTGCTCCGGGGGGCGACGGCCTGGCCGAGCTCTCCCTGACGTACTGAGCCGTTACCCCGTCCGTTTCGTGCGTTCGTGACCGCGTCGCCGGGCCCGCGCCAGTGACGGCCCCTCGCGTGCGGGGGCCGTGGGAACTGCGGTGGCCGTAGAACCAGGAAAGAGCAGCAGTGACATCGAGTAATGCCGCGTACCGCGTGCGAGGGGGACGGCGACGCAGCCGCAGGCGCGCGGACATGCCGCTCCTGGGCGGCATCCGTCCGCCGATCGCGGTTCTGTGCGTGCTGATCCTCGCCCTGGCCGGTCTGACGGCGAAGGTGCTGGGCCCCGGCGACGACGCGGTCGTGCCGGAGGCGGTGCTGTCGTCCCAGAAGTACTTCGCGGAGGACGGGGCCATCGCGCTGCGGGCCTCGATCGACGAGCGGGTCACCGACCTCCAGCGGACCGCGACCGCGATCAGCGCGGGGCGTCCCGTGAAGCCCGAGCGGATCCTCTCGGACCTGGGCCGGACCTACCAGAAGTGGACCGGCACCTCCGTCGTCGACCTGGAGAGCGGGGAGGTGCTCGCCGAGCGGGGCGAGGCGGTTCCGCTGTCCTGGCTGGACAAGGAGGTCCTCACCGGCAAGAAGGCCCTGACGCCCCGGATGGTGCGGCTCGAGACCGGCGACGTCCGCCTGATGACCATGGCCGTACTGGACTGGTCCGACCGGCCGCAGCAGCTGCTGCTCGCGTCGAGCAGCCTCTCCGTGCCGGCCATCAACCTCGGCCCGTTCCGCACCATGGCCGTGGTCGCCAAGGGCGGGGAGGTCCTCGGCACGGCCGGCTTCGAGCAGGCCGAGGCGCTCAACTCCGACCAGGAGCGCCAGGAGCTGTCCTTCCTCCACAAGCAGATGACCCGGCTGGCCGACCAGGCCGCGGTGCGCGCCGAAGAGCACCCCGTCCGCGCGAAGGAACCCGGCTCGCGGGGCTACCCCGGCGTCAGCGGCACCCTCCTGGGCGGCCAGTACAACGGCCGCATCGCCACGGCGGGCTACGCCTCGCTCGCCTCCGCCAACCCCGACGAGAAGCCGAGCCAGGCCGCCGGCCTCGGTCTCACGGTCGTGGCCCTGCTTCCCGTGGTCGAGCAGAAGACCGGCGACCAAGGCCGCCAGCTGTACGGCCTCGCGGCCGCGGGCGTGCTCGTCCTGCTCGGGCTGCTCGCGGTCACCGTCCTCTGGGCGACCGTGCAGCGGCCGCTGCTGCGCCTGTTCCTGGAGTCGCGCCGGCTCGCCCGCGGCGATCTGACCCGGCCGGTCTCCGTGCCCCGCTGGGGAGAGGCCGCCCGCATCGGCGCCGCCCTCGAACGGCTGCGCCGGCAGCTCGCCGGTGACGGCACGGACTCGGACGGCGCCCCGCGCCGGCGGGTCCGGGTCGGCGGACGCGGCCCGCTCGTGGTCACGGCCGTGCTGCTGCTCGTCTGGTGCGTGCCCGTCGGCCTGCTCCTGAACCGTACGGACGACTCGGTCAGCGTGCCCGCCACCATGGTCAACGACCAGCGCGACCGCACCGACCTGATCGCCGACCGCCTGCGCAGGGCGCTCAACGAGGCCCAGGCCGACGTCGTGTCCACCTCCCGCCTGATCGGCGAGGAGAACCACGGGGACACCGGCCGGATCCTCGAGGAGGCCCTCCTCAAGCACCCCCGTTACCAGGCCCTGTACGTCGTCGACGCCGAGGGCGGCATCACCGCCCGGGCGGGCACCGAGCCCCACGACTGGACCCGGGGCGAGGACCTGCCGCTGGTCCGCGTCTCCGGTGAGGGCGGCAAGGAGCCGATCGTCCAGGCCGGCGCGCCCCTGCCCGACCACAAGGACGGCACCCTGGTCGGCGAGATCCGGGTGGAGTTCCTCGACTCGCTGCTCGCCCGGCCCGGTCTCGGGGACGTCCGCGTGGTGGACTCCGAAGCGCGGACCATCGCCGCCGGCAACGGCTTCCTGGCGTTCGAGAAGCTCCCCGACGGCGCCCTGACCGACCTCGTCCGGGCCGCCGGCCTGCCGGTCGGCGCGGGCCCCGTCGAGAACGGCCTGCTCATCCGGGAGGGCAACGGCGTCACCGTCGCCGCGGCCGCCCCGTTCTCCGGTGGCGGCGTCACGGCCGACATCGGCTGGACCGTCGTCAGCAAGCAGGACGCCTCCCGCTTCCAGATCGCCCCGTACGAGCGCGAGGACCGCAGCGTGCTCGCCGGAATGCTGGGCCTCGCCGCGATCATCTTCTGCCTCGGCTGGGTCTACCTGGTGGTCGTGCGGCCGCTGCGCGCCCTCGCCGGCAGTGCCGAGAAGCTCGTGGACGGCGACCTCAAGACCGTGCTGTACCCCGTGTACCAGGACGAGGTGGGCGCCGTCGTCCGCAGCCTCGAACTGCTGCGCCAGCAGGCGCAGGCCCTCAGACACAACCAGGCGCGCCGGTCCGCGGAGACCGGGCCCGGCGTCGGCGGAAGGTGACAAGGCCGTGCTCTACCTCTACTTCGTCCTGCTGATCAGCGGGGTGTTCCTGCTGATCGCGGGCATCGTGGAACAGCGCAGGCACTACGCCGCCCTCCACACGATCCCGACCCGGGTGCTCGTCAACGGCATCCGGGGCAAGTCCTCCATCACCCGGCTGTGCGCCGGAGCCCTGCGCGGCGGCGGTCTCGTGACCGTCGCGAAGACGACGGGCACGGCGGCGCGCTTCATCCACCCCGACGCGACCGAGGAGCCGGTCTACCGGAAGTTCGGCATCGCCAACGTGGTGGAGCAGATCGGCATCGTCCGCCGGGCCGCCACCTACCGGCCGCACGCCCTGGTCATCGAGTGCATGGCGGTCATGCCCGCCCTGCAGGAGGTCAACCAGAGCAAGCTGATCCGCTCCACGATCGGCGTCCTGTGCAACGTGCGCGAGGACCACCTCGCCGAGATGGGCCCGACCCTGGACGACGTGGCCCGCTCGCTGTGCCGCTCGATGCCGGAGGACGGCATCTGCGTGACCGCGGAGAAGGAACGCTTCCACATCCTCCAGGAGGAGGCGGACGCGCGGAACTGCCGGCTCGTCTACGCCGACCCCGAGACGGTCAGCGACGCCGAGCTGCGCGGCTTCAGCTGGTTCACCTTCAAGGAGAACGTCGCGATCGCCCTGGCCGTCGCGGAGCTCCTCGGCATCGACCGGCAGGTCGCGCTGCAGGGCATGTACGACGCGCCGCCGGACCCGGGTGTCCTGTCCGTGGAGCGCTACGTCACGCCCGACGACCGGCGGCTCGCCTTCGCGAACGTGTTCGCGGCGAACGACCCCGAGTCGACCCTGATGAACGTCAACCAGCTGCTCGACCTCGGCGCCATCAGCCGTCCCCTGAACGTCGTGATCAACTGCCGTCCCGACCGCGTCGAACGCAACGGGCAGATGGGCGAGATCATCCCCGACCTGCAGCCGGACAACGTCTTCGTCATCGGCCACCCCTCGAAGAGCGCCATCGACGCCATCCCCGCCGAGTGGCGGGACCGGGCGATCGACCTCGGCGGCGACCGGCGGCCGGCCGAGGACTTCATGCCCGCGCTGCTCGGCCGGATGCCCGACGGGTCCTCGCTCGTCGCCATCGGCAACATCCACGGCCAGGGCGAGGAGCTGCTCGAGTACCTCGCCGAGCTCCCGGCCGACGAGAGCGCCGACCCCCGCGCGGACCACGGCACCGTCCACGAGGCCGACCACGACGCCTACGACGGCGCTTACGACGACGCCTACGCCGTCGCCGACGAGACCGGTCCGTACGCGGCTCCGGCGGGGTACGGATACGGCCGGCCGCAGCGCCTGGACCCGTACGCGACGTACCCGGCGGCCTACGAGGAGCGGTACCAGGCCTCCCAGACCCAGGAGATCCCCATGGTGCGGATCCCCCTCCAGCCGGTCGACGAGCACCCCGGTCCCGTGGTGCTGACGGCCCGTCGCGGTCCCGACGACGGCTGGTCCGTCCCCGAGCCCGAGGAGTCCTTCGGCTGGTTCCACCAGCCGCCGCAGCAGGACGACGGGGAGCGGCCCCATCCGCACCCCTGACCCGACGCCGCCCACCCGCCTCACCCCCCGTAACCGCGCCCGGAGCCCCCGTTGACCACCGCCGCCCTGACCCCCGAGATGGCCGCCCTGGGCATCGCCATCGGTCTGTTGTTCTCCCTGCTGTGCTACCTCACCACCAACCTCTCCCCCGGCGGGATGATCACCCCGGGCTGGATCGCCCTCACCCTCATCGAGGACCTCCAGCGCGCGGCCATGGTCGTGGGCGTCACCGCCCTGACGTACGCGGGCACCAAGCTGATGCAGCGGCTCGTGATCCTGTACGGCAAGCGGCTGTTCGCCGCGGTGGTCCTCCTCGGGGTGCTGCTCCAGGCCACGGTGATGATCGTCCTGTCGATCGAGTTCCCGCTGATGTACGGCAACCAGACCCTCGGGTTCATCGTCCCCGGCCTCATCGCCTACCAGCTCGTCCGCCAGCCCAAGGGGCCCACGCTCCTCGCGACGGCCTCCGTCTCGATGCTGGCCTACATCGTCGTCGCCGCCGGCCTGCTGCTCGGCGTCATGCCCGCCGCCGCCTGAGAACCGTCGTCCGCGAACCGCCGTCCGCGAACCGCCGCCTGAGAATCAAGGAAGAACCATGGCAGGGAAGAAGAAGTCACGCACGCTCCTCTCGGGCCTCGCGGTACTCGGGCTCGTCGCGACCTCGGGCTACCTCACCGTGGAGCTGCGCAAGCAGGACGACCAGGGCGTCACCGAGGTGCGGAACGTCGGCGTGCTCAACGGGACCAAGCCCAAGACCGAGGCCACGGGCGAGGAGCGCTGGTCCCGCCTGGAGAACCCCGCGCGCAGCGTGCTCCGCGGCGCCGACGGCCAGGTGGCGGCGGTCATGACGGACGGCGCGCGCACCGCGAAGCTCACCGGCCCGGCCCGTACCTTCGCCGAGCCGACCTCCACCGCGTCAAAGGTCTCCACGACCGACTGGATCCGTCTCATGCCGAAGCCCTGGGCCAAGGGCGCGGAGAACGAGAAGTGGTTCAAGGACTGGTACGCGGAGAACGCGGACAGCAAGGAGGACGACGTCTTCGCGTTCGCCTTCCAGTACGTGGCGGGGGCGCCGCAGCGCAAGGACGAGCAGGGCCGGATCATCGCGGGCGACGCGAACTTCGGGCCGCTGAACACCACCGGGGCCGAGGGCGGCGACCTCCGCCTGGAGCAGTCCGACTTCTACGACTTCCTCGGCGTCCGCTACCCCTTCCGGGACGGCACCGTCGGCACGCCGGAGGCACTCAAGGCCCGGTCCCTGGACTGCTCCGGCTTCATGCGCATGGTCCTCGGCTACCGTGCCCGCTACCCGCTGATGTCCTCGGACAAGTCCGGTGACGGCCTGCCCCGCACGGCGAACGGCATGGCCCGCTCCGACCGGGGTGTGGACATCCTGCCGCTGACCGGCATCGGCGCCGCGAACCGCCCCTCGACGATCGACCAGCTGCAGCCGGGCGACCTCGTCTTCTTCAAGCTCGACACGCGCACCGGGCAGCGGCTCGACCACGTCGGCATGGTCCTCGGGTACGACACCGAGGGGCACCTGATCTTCGTGTCCAGCCGCGAGGAGGTCAACGGGCCCACCATCGGTGACATCGGCGGTGTCTCCCGCCTCGACGGCAACGGCTACTACGCCAAGACGCTCCGCAGCGCGAAGCGCCTCTGACGCGGGAAGGGCTACCGCCCGCGCATCAGCTCCAGGTCGTCGCCCCACGCGTCGAGCACCGCGCCGTGTCCGTGGTGCCGGGCGACGGCCTCGACCCGGGCGAAGAGCCCGCGCTGGGCGGAGGCGTCGCCGGATTCCGCGATGCGCCCCAGGGCGCCGAGCAGGGTGCCGCTGTCCCAGCCGGGCAGTGGGTACCGGGCGAGCTCCCACTCCAGGTACTTGTTGTAGGGGCGGGGGCGGCGGTCGAGCGCGAAGAGCAGTTCGAGCAGGTGGCCGAGGCTGTCGGTGGCGTCGAGGCGGGCCGCGAGCCCGAGCCCGTCCCGGTCGTTCTTGAGGGAGCGGTAGAGCGAGTTGGCGTACGCGTCGAGCCACTCGGCGGCGGCGCGGGAGGCTTCGTCGGCGGTGAGCCGGGCCTTGGCCGCCAGGATCCGGGCGATGTCGCCGTCGAGCCGGTCGAGCACGACCCGGGCGCGGGCGAGGGCGTAGCGCTCGAAGCCCGGCATTCCGACGGACCGGAACGCGTCGAGGGTGAGCATCACGAGGTCGAGCTCGTGGGTGCGGTGCCCCGCGAACCGGGTGAGCTCCGTCGGTACGCCGTCGGCGAGGACGACGTACAGGTCGTGGTCGGAGTGCCGGGTGGTCATGCCCTCGTGTGCCCGGGACCCCTTGAGGACCAGGCCGACGACGGCCGCGTCGGCGGAGGCGGTCTCGACGAACGACTCGTAGGTGAGGTTCATCGGGTGGCTCCCGTGCCGGCGGCGAGCCCGCAGGCTCCGAGCACCAGGTGCAGCCGTTCCTCGGTGGTGTCGGTCAGGGGCGGCAGGAGGAGGGTCGCCAGGCCGGCTTCGACGCCTCCGCCGTCGCGGCCGGAGCGGTCGCCGACCATCAGGGCCTCGTCGGGGCTCACCCCGAGCCGGTCCAGGGCCACGCCGAAGAAGGCGGGGTCGGGCTTGCACCGGCCGTGCTCGAACGACAGGGCGTAGGCGTCGACGTGGGTGTCCAGGCCGGCGTTCACGAAGGCGGGCCGGATGTCGACGTGGATGTCGCTGATGACGGCCACCTTCAGGCCGGCGGCCTTGAGCGCCGCCAGGGTGGGTGCGACATCCGTCGCGAACGGGTTGCCGACGGGGTCGGAGAGGGTCGCGTAGAGCGCGTCGGCGAGGGCCGGTTCGATCCCCGCGGCCCGGACCCACCCGTCGTAGCCGTCGCGGTGCGCGTCGGCCGAGACGTCGGACCAGCCGCTCGCCACCTCCGGCAGCCGGGCCGCCTCGCTCAGGGCCTCGCTGATCCGCCGTGTCTCCGCGTCCGGGGCGTCGCGGCCGAGGCCGAGCAGGGTGCGTTCGATCCAGTGGGCGCCCTTCGGCCTCCCGGCGATCGGGCCCCACTTGGGGACCACGAGCGTCCCGACCCAGTCGAACAGCACGGCTTTGAAGTAGGGCATGTCTCCCCCGAGAGCGTCCGGTCCTTGATCGCGGGCAGCCTCTCAGCCCCGTCCGGTGGCGTCAACGAGCCCGTTCCCGTCGGGCCTGCTCAGCCGTGGAGCAGGCGCCAGGTGGTGAGGGCGAGCCGGGCGCGGGTGAGGCCCGTGGGGGCGGTGAGGTCCAGGGTGAGGGTCTTGCCGATGTGGTCGAGGCGGCGGGCGATGCTGCTGTGGTGGAGGTGGAGGGCCTCGGCCGCGCGGCGGACGGAGGCGGTGGCGCAGTAGGTGTCCAGGGTCTCCAGGTCCTCCGGGGAGAGGCGGTCGATCGCGGTCACGTCGGGGTTGTCCCGTGCGGCGTCCTCGGGGATGTCCGCCAGGAGGGCGAGCGCGCCCAGGTCGGTGTGGTGGACGACGGGTTCGCGCGGGGTGGTGAAGCGGAGGGCCGTGCGGGCCTGGCGCCAGGAGCGGTCGGGGCTGTCGCCGGCGCCGACGCCCGCCCGTACGCCTGGCGGGAAGGCCGTACGGTCCAGGGTCGTGGCCAGGATGACGCCCACGTCGGCGAGCGGGGCCGCCTTCACCGGCCGGGCCGGGCACACCAGCGCGCCGACCCGGTCGAGCGGGAGGCTCGTACGGACGGCTGCGACGTGGACGGGGAGGTCCGGGGCGAAGCCCAGGAGGCGCAGCGCCCGGGCCCGGGCGGCGTCGTCGCTGTCGGAGCTGACGGCCAGTTCGACGAGGGCGGGGTCGGCCATGGTGGTGCGGGCCGGCCCGTAGCGCTCGGCGGCGGCCGCGGCGGCGAGGGCGAAGCGGTCGAGGAGGACCTCGTCGAGCGGGTTGGGCGGTCCCGGGCGCTCCAGCCAGACCGTGCCGATCTCCTCCTCGTCGAGGATGATCGGCGCCTCCGTGGACGCGGGCGCCGGCGGCGTGGTCGCCTCCGTGCCGTGGGGCGAGACGCGGGTCGCGCGGCCGGTGCCGTGGAGCCGCGTCCCGGCGACGCACTCGGCCAGGCCCGCCGAGGCGCGGGCGAGCGCCGGGAGGTCGACCCTGCGGCGCATCAGGGTGTCGTAGAACGCGACGATGCGCATCGCGCCGTCGACGTACGGATCGAGTCCCGACAGCCGTACGGCCAGTGCCTCCATGGCAGAAGGATCGCAGACGGGCCCTACGTGCGGGGCGCGCCGTTCGGCGCGTGTTCGGGGCGGGATGCGCGACGGACGGCGGATGACCCGTCGGGGGCCCGCGCGCAGGATGTTCGGCATGGATCCCGAACTCGAAGCCTTCATCCCCTTCTTCCCGCAGACCGACCTGTCCGACCCGGTGGCCGCCCGCGCGTACTTCGCCGACCTCGCGGCCGCCGTGCCGGCGCCCGACACCGCGGAGTTGGAGGTCGAGGACGTGCTGGTGCCCGCCGATCCGGACGTGCCGGTACGGATCTACCGGCCGCGCGGGGCGCAGGGTGCCGTGGTCTGGCTGCACGGCGGCGGATACGTCATGGGGAACGTGGACACCGAGCACCCGTGGGCCACCCGCATCGCGGAGAGCTCCGGCGCGGTGGTGGTCTCGGTCGGTTACCGGCTGGCCCCCGAACACCCGTTTCCCGCCGCCCTGGACGACGCATACGCCGTGCTGGAGTGGACGGCCGGGCACGCGGCCGAGCTCGGCATCGACCCGGCGCGCATCGCGGTCGGGGGCCACAGCGCCGGCGGTGGTCTGGCGGCCGGGGTGGCGCTGCGGGCGCGTGACGAGCAGGGTCCGCCGATCCGTTTCCAGCTGCTCAACCAGGCGGGGCTCGACGACCGGCTCGAGACGTGGTCGGCGCGGAACTTCACCGACACGCCCTGGTACCACCGGGGCAAGGCGACCGCCGCGTGGGGCCACTACCTGGGCTCCCGGCCCGCCACGCCGTACGCCGCTCCCGCGCGGGCCGCCGATCTGTCCGGCCTGCCGCCGGCGTACGTCGCCTCCGCCGAGTTCTGCCCGAACCGCGACGAGGACATCGCCTACGCCGTCCGGCTGCTCCAGGCGGGCGTGTCCGTCGAGCTCCACCAGTGGCCCGGGACGTTCCACGGGTCGCAGGCGATCCTCTCCGCCGAGGTCTCGCAGCGGCAGAACGCCGAACTCGGCGCGGTCCTGCGCCGCGCCCTCGCCGACTGAACCCACGCCCTCCGAAGAAAAGGACCGATGTCATGACCGTCCGAACCGTGAACACGTCCACCGGCCTCGACCCCGCCGCCCTGCAGTCCGCTCTGGACGCCGTCCACCACGCGGGAGTTCCCGGCGTGTTCGCCGAGGTACGGGACGACGGCCGGACCTGGCGCGGCGCCTCGGGGGTCGCCGACGTCGACACCGGCCGTCCTGTGACCGCCGACATGTGACACCGCGTCGGCAGCGTCACCAAGACCTTCACCGCCGCCGCCGTGATGCAGCAGGTCGAGCAGGGGCGGATCGGACTCGACACGCCGATCGGGGACCGTCTGCCGGAGCTCGTGCCCGGCGAGCGCGGCGAGCGGATCACGGTGCGGATGCTGCTCAACAACACGAGCGGCATCCCCGACTACCTCGCCTACGCCTTCCCGTCGCTCCGCGGGTTCCCCACCCGTCTGGACGTCTCGACGCAGTCCATCGACGACAACCGGTTCCGTACGTGGCGTCCCGCCGAGCTGATCGAGCTGGGGCTCTCGGCACCTCCCACCGGCGAGCCCGGCGGACCCGTGGGCGTGTACTCGAACGTCAACTGGCTGATTCTCGGCGAGCTCCTGGAGCATCTGACGGGGATGCCGGCCGAGGAGTGCATCACCCGGAACGTCATCGAACGCGCGGGGCTCCGGCACACCGGGTTCCCTGAGGGGACGCGCGTCGAGGGACCGCACTCGCTGCTCTACGAGGCGTTCTACGGCCTGATCGACCCGCCGCGTGACTACAGCGTCTACGACATGTCCTGGGTGGGGGTGGCGGCCGGTCTCGTGTCGACGACGGAGGACCTCAACCGTTTCTACGCCGAGCTGTTCGCGGGCCGGATCGTCGGCCCGGAGTCGCTCGCGGAGATGCGGCGCACGATCCCGGCCACCGCCCTGGACGGGTCGCCGATCCAGTACGGTCTCGGGCTGCACAAGGTCGAGACCCCCCGCGGCACCTTCTGGGGGCACGACGGCACCGTCTGGGGAGCGGGTGCCATCTCCCTGACCAGCGCCGACGGCAGGCGTCAGATGTCCGTGGCGATCAACCTCATCCGGTGGAACAGGCCGGACGCCTCCGGGCGGCCGCAGCCCCACCCCATCGACGGCGCCGTCAAGGCGCTGTACCAGGAGGCGTTGTGCGGCGGGGCCGCCACGGCGTCGTGAGACGGGGTCATGCCTCCTGGCCGGCCGGGGCCACGGTGTACGTCCGGCCCGAGGTGTAGAACTCGAGGCCGGCCCTGCCCTGTTCGCGCGGTCCGTGGCTGGAGGCCTTGGAGCCGCCGAACGGCAGGTGGAAGTCGACGCCGGTGGAGGGGGCGTTGATCCGGATCATCCCGGTGTCGAGCTGGTCGAGGCCGGTCAGGGCGGTGTTCAGGTCGGCCGTGTGGACC
Organism: Streptomyces nymphaeiformis; assembly: GCF_014203895.1. GTDB lineage: Bacteria > Actinomycetota > Actinomycetes > Streptomycetales > Streptomycetaceae > Streptomyces > Streptomyces nymphaeiformis. Next base: position 34,758 of record NZ_JACHJY010000003.1, read on the forward strand.
GAGGTCACCAGGCCGTACGGGACGGAGTTGGCGATCCGGATCGCATGGGCGACGTCGTCGGCGGCGAGCAGGGAGGCGACCGGGCCGAAGACCTCCTCGCGAAGGAGCCGGTGTCCGGGGGCGACCTTCTCGACGAGCGTGGGGGCGCCGTACCAGCCGGGCCTGTCGAGCGCGGTGCCGCCGGCGAGCGTGGTGAGCCCCCGGCAGGCCTCGACCACCTTGTCGCGGGCGGCCTCGTGGATGAGCGGTCCGCACACGGTGGCCGGGTCGGCGGGGTCGCCGACCGGGAGGGCCCGCAGGGCTTCGGAGAGCGCTTCGCGCAGCGGGTCGAGGGCGGCGCCGACGGCGATGACGCGGCTGGTGGCGGTGCACTTCTGGCCCGCGAACCCCGCGATGGCGGCGGCGATGTGGCCCGCGGCCTGCTCCATGTCCGCGTCGGGCAGCACGAGGGCCGCGTTGAGGCCGCCCATCTCGGCCTGCGCCGGGATGCCCCGGGCGGTCGCGGCCCTGGCCACGGCCTGGCCGACGGGGGTGGAGCCGGTGAAGGAGACGACGTCGGCGGACGAGACGAGCGCGTGGCCTTCGGTGGCGCCGCCGGAAAGGACGGTGAACACCGCTTCCGGCACGGCCCCTTGCACGATCTCGGCCAGGCGCTGGGCACAGGCCGTGGCCTCGGGGGCGGGCTTGAGGACGACCGTGTTGCCGGCCGCGAGGGCGGGTGCGGCCTTCCAGGTCGGGATGGCGAAGGGGAAGTTCCAGGGCGTGATGAGTCCGGCGACGCCGTGCGGGCGGCGCCGGGTCAGGAGCAGTCCGCCACCCACCGAGGTCTCGTGGACCTCGCCGGTGGGCTGGAAGGGTGCCTGCGCGTAGTAGCGCCAGATCGCGGCGGCGCGGGCCACCTCGGCCCTGGCCTCGGAGAGCGGCTTGCCGACCTCGCGGACGGCGAGCTCGGCGAGTTCGCCGGCCGCGGCCTCGACGGCGGTGGCGACCGCGCCCAGGGCGGCCGAGCGCGCGGCGGCTCCGGCCCGCAGCCAGCCGGGCTGCGCGGCGCGGGCGCGTTCGACGGTGTCGACGACCGCGAAGGCACCGGGCGCGGGGATCCGCAGGAGCACGTCGGTGGGATCGGCCGGGTTGCGGGAGATGAGGGTGGGAAGGACGTCGGTCATGGGAGGGGGCCTCCGGGGAAGGGGTCGCCTGGAGTGGGGATCGGGTCGGGGGCGCGCGGCCGCCGACGGCAGCCGTCGGCGGCGGGGCGTCAGCGGTGGGGCGTCCGCCGTGGCGCGGGTCAGCGGTGGCCGTCGGCCACGGCCTTCTCCGTGGCGGTCCGGACCGCGGCCTCGACGGCGCCGGTGAGCGGGTGGCGCGGCGGACGGGTGGGGCCGCCGGGACGGCCGGCGATGTCCATGGAGAGCTTGATGGACTGGACGAACTCCGTCTTCGAGTCCCAGCGCAGCAGCGAGTGAAGGGACTTGTAGAGCGGGAGAGCGGTGTCCAGGTCGCCCGCGACGGCGGCGCGGTACAGCGTGGCGCAGCTCGCGGGGAAGGCGTTGGGGTAGCCGGCGATCCAGCCGACGGCGCCCGCGACGGCGAGCTCCAGGAGGACGTCGTCGGCGCCGATCAGCAGGTCGAGTTCCGGGGCGAGTTCGGCGATCTCGTACGCCCGGCGGACGTCGCCGCTGAACTCCTTGACCGCGACGATGCTGCCGTCGCCGTGCAGCCGTGCGAGCAGGTCGGGGGTGAGGTCGACCTTGGTGTCGAAGGGGTTGTTGTAGGCGACGACGGGGATCCCGACCCGGGCCACCTCGGTGTAGTGGGCGCGGACGGCCGCCGCGTCGGCGCGGTAGGTGTTGGGCGGCAGGAGGAGGACCGAGCCGCAGCCGGCCTCGGCGGCCTGTTCGGCCCAGCGGCGGGACTGGGCGCTGCCGTACGCGGCGACGCCGGGCATGACGCGCGCGCCGTCCCCGGCGGCTTCGACGGCGGTACGGACGACCTGGGCGCGTTCCTGGTCGGTGAGGGTCTGGTACTCGCCGAGGGAGCCGTTGGGGACGACGCCGTCGCAGCCGTTGGCGATCAGCCAGGCGACGTGCTCGGCGTAGGCGTCGTGGTCGACGGAGAGGTCCTCGCGGAAGGGGAGGGTGGTGGCGACCATGATGCCCCGCCAGGGCCGGTCGGTGTTCCAGGTGGTGGCGGTCATGTCGATGACCTTTCTGTGGTGTGTGACATTTTATAGAGGGGTGAAGAAGGTTCGGAGAGGAGAGGCCCGAGCGGGCCCCTCCGTGCGCTATGGAGCTCCGGGGCTCGGATCCGCCGCGCCCTCGTCGAGCGACGCGAGCGTGGAGAGCCGGACCGGTACGGCGAACGGGCGGCGTTCGGCGGGCGGTTCGGCCGTGCCGCCGCGGGCGGCGAGGCAGGCGACGGCCGTCCCGCACATCCGGCCCTGGCACCACCCCATGCCGGCCCGGGTCAGGAGCTTGACGGTGCGTGCGTCCCGCGCGCCGAGCTCGGCGACCGCCTCGCGGATGCGCCCGGCACCGACCTCCTCGCAGCGGCACACGTCCGTGTCGTCGGAGAGCCAGTCCTGCCAGCCGGGCCCCGGGGCGTGGGCCGCGGACATCACGTCGGCGAAGGCGCGCATCCGGTCCCGGCGCCGCCGCAGTTCGGCGATCCGCCCGTCGCCCGCACGGCGGCCGAGGAGTCGCGCGGCGACCGCCCGGGCGGCCAACTCGCCTTCCGTACGGGCGAGTCCGGCACCGCCGACTCCCCCGGTCTCACCCGCCGCCCACAGGCCGGGCTCCGAGGTCTCCTGGAGGTCGTCCAGGGCGAGGCCCAGCGTTCCGTCGGGGAGCCGTCGGGTGGCGCAGCCGAGGGTCGTGGCCAGCTCGATCTGCGGGACGAGGCCGTGGCCGACGGCCAGGGCGTCGCAGGCGATCCGGCGAGCGGTCCCCGGCACCGGCCGCCAGTCGGCATCGAGGCGGCTGACCGTGACGGCCTCCACGCGGTCGGTGCCGTGCACCTCGGTGACCGCGCTGCGCAGCCGGACGGGTACGCGATGGCGGAGCAGGGCGGTTCCGTGCAGCAGGGCTTCGGCCGCCTTCGCCGGGTTGGCCAGGAGTGCCCGGGGGCTGCGGGCGTACCGGAGGTACCCGGCGGCCTCGACCACGGCCGGCACCTGGGCGCCGGCGGCGGCGAGGGAGGAGGCGACGGCGAGCAGCAGGGGGCCGCTGCCGGCCACGACGATGCGCCGGCCCGGCAGCACGAGGCCGGACTTGAGCATGGCCTGCGCTCCCCCGGCGCCCACGACGCCGGGCAGGGTCCAGCCGGGGAAGGGCAGTTGGCGTTCGTACGCGCCGGTGGCGAGCAGCAGTGCCCTGGCCCTGATCAGGGCGGGCCGCTCCGAGGTCCCGTCGGCTCCGGTGACCGCGTGGACGGTCCAGGTGCCGTCGTCCTCCCGGACCGTGGACCACACGTGGTGTCCGGCGAGGTGCGTGACGTCGCTCGCGGCGAGGCGCCCGCGGAGGTCGGAGTAGGCCGACCAGTCGTGGTGCAGGGCCTCGGGCCGTACGGCGCCCAGGGCGGGCGCCGGGTGCCGGTAGAACTGGCCGCCGGTCTGGGCGGAGGTGTCCAGGAGGGCGACGGCGAGGCCGAGTTCGGCGGCCGTGACGGCGCCGGCGAGCCCCGCGGAGCCCGCTCCGACGACCGCGAGGTCGTACGGTTCGCGCCGCGCCCGCGGCTCAGACGGTGAGGCGGTCATGACCGTGTCCCTCCTGGGTGGTGATCGCGTCGCCGGGGCGGGCCGGGACCAGGCAGGCGCGCCGGTTGGGTTCGCCGTTGACGGTGGCGAGGCAGTCGTAGCACTGGCCGATGCCGCAGAAGGCGCCGCGCGGCCGGCCGCCGTCCCGGGTGGTGCGCCAGGCAAGGATGCCGGCGCCCCAGAGGGCGGCGGCGACGGTCTGGCCCGGCAGGGCGGTGACGCGACGGCCGTCGAAGGTGATCTCGAACGGCGGATCGGGCTGTGCGCCGACGAGGTCGGCGGGGGTGCGGGCCACGGGCCCTCCTCTCGTGACGGTGGGTGCGCGGAACTCAGTTCCCGGTGTCGGCGAACCGTTCCGGACGGAACGGGTGGATGTCCAGGGGCGGTTCGTCCCCGGTCAGGCAGGCGGCGACGATCCGTCCCGTCACGGGGGCGAGTCCGATGCCCGCGCCTTCGTGGCCGCAGGCGTGGAGCAGGCCGGGGACGCGCGGGTCGGGTCCGATGGCGGGCAGGTGGTCCGGCAGGTACGGGCGGAAGCCGAGGTAGCTGCGGATGGCCCGTACGGTGCCGAGGACGGGGAACAGGGCGGTGGCTCCGGCGGCGAGGCGGCGCAGGACCTCGGTGGAGGGCGTCCGGTCGAAGCCGACGCGTTCGCGGCTGGCGCCGATCAGGACCGGGCCCGCCGGGGTGCCCTCGACGACCGCCGAGGTCTGGAGGGCGGCGGAGCCGCTGGCGACGTCGGCCACGTAGTCGGCGGCATACACCTTGTGGCGCACGACGCGCGGGAGGGGTTCGGTGACGAGGACGAAGCCCCTGCGGGGCAGTACGGGCAGGTGGACGCCCGCGAGGTCGGCGAGGGCCCCGCCCCAGGTTCCGGCGGCGTTGACGACGTACGGGGCGTGGATCTCGCCCGCCGCGGTCCGCACGCCGCGGATCTCTCCGGCGGCGCCGGTGAGGAGGCCGGTGACCTCCTCACCGAGGCGCAGCCGGATCCGTTCGGCTCCGGCGCGCAGCAGCTGGGCGGCCGCGTGGGCGGGCATCACCTGGGCGTCCTGGGGATAGAGGAAGCCGCCGGCCAGAGTGGGTGCGAGGTGGGGCTCCAGGTCGTGGAGCCGGTCCTCGGGGACCTCCTGGGTGGTGACGCCCGCCTTCTCCTGGCGGGCCGCGAACGCGCGCAGGGCGCGCATCCCGGGCTCGTCCGAGGCGACGACGAGGCCGCCCTTCGCCTCGTACTCGACCTGGGGCGGGAGCCGATCGGACAGCTCGCGCCACAACGCGGTGGCGATCAGGGCGAGTTCGAGCTCGGGCCCTGGTTCCTTGTCGGAGACCAGGAGGTTTCCCTCGCCGGCTCCCGTGGTGCCGCCGGCCACGGGACCGCGGTCGACGACGGTGACGGAGAGGCCGGCTCGGGCGGCGTAGTGGGCGCAGGCCGCGCCGACGACGCCGGCGCCGACGACGATGACATCCGAGGTGTTTCTCGTGGGCACGGCAGTAATATTTCACATGGCACTCAGGTTGCCAAGACCCGTGGCGGGCTTGATCCCTTGACAACCGCTCACCTTCCTCGTCCTCATGTTCCTGACAGAAGCAGGACCACATCACGGGGGGGACGATCAGCGCATGACCAAGCCCGAGAACACGGGACACGACTACGACGTCGTCATCAGCGGGGCGAGTCTCGCCGGCAGCGCGGCGGCGATCCTGCTCGCCCGGCGCGGCGCCCGCGTCGCCCTCCTGGAGCGCCGCTCGGACCCCGCGGCGTACAAGACGCTGTGCACCCACTCCCTCACGGCCAACGCCACCCCGGTCCTCGCCGAACTCGGCCTGCTCCCCGCCCTGGAGAAGGCGGGGGCCGTCCGGAACGAGGCCCGCTGGTACACCCGCTGGGGCTGGATCGAGCCGAGCGCCGCTCCCGGTCCCGAGCTGCCGTACGGCTACAACGTCCGCCGCAGCACCCTCGACCCGCTCATCAGGTCCCGCGCGGCCGAGACCCCCGGCGTCGACCTGCTCCTCGGCCACCAGGTGACCGGGTTGGTCCAGGAGGCCGGACGGACCGTGGGCGTGCGTGCGTCGACGCCCGAGGGCGAGCGCGAGATCCGGGCCCGTCTCGTGGTCGGCGCCGACGGCAAGGACTCGGCCGTCGCCAAGTTCGCCGGGGTGCCCACCCGGCAGCACGAGAACGCGCGCTTCGGCTATCTCGCGCACTTCCGGAACCTGCCGCTGCGCGACGGGATCAGCCACGCCTGGTTCCTGGTCCCCGACATGGCCTACGCGTTCCCGAACGACGACGGCGTGACGGTCGTCGCTGTGCTCCCCGAGAAGAAGCGCCTTCCCGACTTCCGGAAGGACCTGGAAGGCAGCTTCCTCGACTTCGTCCGCTCCCTGCCCGACGCACCGGACATCGACTCCGCCGAGCGCGTCACGAAGATCACCGGCGCGGTCGACTACCCGCTGCGCACCCGCAACGCGACCGCACCGGGCCTCGCCCTCGTCGGCGACGCCGCCCTGACCGGTGACCCCCTGTGGGGAGTGGGCTGCGGGTGGGCCCTGCAGTCCGCGCACTGGCTGGCGGAGGCGGTCGGCCCGGCGGCGGCCGGCCGGGGCGATCTCGACCGGTCCCTCGCGGAGTACGCGCGCCGGCACCGGCGCCGGCTGGGCGGTCACCAGTTCCTGGCCGCGGACTTCGCCACGGGCCGCCCCTTCAACCCCATGGAGCGGCTGATGTTCTCGGCGGCGGCGCGGAACGGGGCCCTCGCCCGGCACATGCACCTGTTCGCCTCCCGCCTGATCGGTCCGCTGCGCTTCCTGAACCCCGTGGTCGTGGCGAAGGCCGCGGTCGTCAACCTGCGGCACCGAGGGGCGGCCGGCACCCCCTGAGCCGCCCCGCCGCGTTCAGGCCGTGCGGGCCGCGTACAGGGCACCGGCGACCGCCAGGTCCTCCCAGGCCATGCCCACGCTCTTGAAGAGCCGTGGACGCCCCGAGGGGACACAACCGTTCACCAGGTCGGCGAGGGTGCCCGCGATGTGGTCCTCGCCGATCGCCCCCTCGGCCAGCGGGACGAGGAGGTCACCGGCCTCGCGGAGCGCCGCCGACCGCGCCTCGACGTACACCTCGGCGCGGGTCACGAGGGCGGTGTCGGTCTCCCGGGCCGCCGGCTCGTGCGAGCCGACCGCGACGACGGTGGCGCCGGGAGCCACCAGCTTGCCGTCGAAGAGGGGTTCCCGGGCCGTGGTGCAGCAGACGACGAGGTCGGCCCCCTCCACGTCCTCGGGCGTCCCGGTGCGGGCGGGGACGTCGAGCGAGCGCGCGTAGCCCGCGAGGGCGCGCGCACCGATCGGGCTGCGCCCGACGACGACCACCTCGGCGAGCTCTCGCACCGCGAGGACGGCGTCGAGGTGACCGTACGCCTGGGGCCCGGAGCCGAAGAGGACCAGGCGCAGCGGCCGGTCGTCCGGTGTCAGACGGCGTACGGCGAGGGCGGAGACGGCCGGGGTGCGCAGCTCGGTGAGGGCCGCGCCGTCGAGCAGGGCGAGGGGCCGAAGGCTCGTACCGTCGAGGAGCAGGTAGGAGCCGGTGATGCGGGGCAGGCCGAGGGCCGGGTTGCCCGGGGCGACGCCCGCGATCTTCACGCCGGCGTACGGGCCGGAGGCGGCGGGCATGAGGAGGAGTTCCCCGGCCGGGACGGGGACGGCGGTACGGGGCGGCCCGGCCTCCGGGTCGAGTCCGGCGCGCAGGACGTCGGCGAGGACGTCGGCCGTCGCGGCCGGGGTGAGGAGGCGGGTCATGGTCGGGGCGTCGATGAGGAGCAGGTCGGTCACAGCAGGAATCCCGTGCCCAGGTCGTCGTGCGGGTCGAGGACGAAGGTGTGGGTGCCCGTGCGGTGGGTGGCTCCCGTGACCTCGGTGATCCCGCCGGGCAGCAGCCGGCCGGTGAACACGGTGTCGGCCACGGACTCGTGGGTGAGGACCTCACCGGGACCGAGGCGTCCGTCCTCGCCGAGCAGCGCGAGGCGGGCGGAGGTGCCGGATCCGCAGGGCGAGCGGTCGATCTGCCCGTCGGCGAAGACGGTGACGTTCCGCTGGTGCGGCCCGGTGGGGGTGTCGGGCAGCTCGTCGTACAGGATGACGCCGTACACGTCGTGCTCGGGGAACGCGGCGCGGATCTCCCGCCCGGCCCGGACCAGCGCGGGCAGCGAGGCCCTGGTCGTGTCGAGGCCGAGGGCGCGCGCGGGGACGGAGACGTAGACGGCGCCGGAGTCGGCGAGGTCGGCCTCGACGGTGCCGTACGGGGTGGTCACCGGGACCTTGCGCGCCAGGACGCGCGTGGGGACGTTGCGGAAGGTGACGCCGGTGGTGCGGCCGCCCTCGCGGTGCACCGTCGCGGTGACGCGCCCCGAGGGCACGTCGATGCGGACGGGGACGTGGCCGTCGTGGGGTGCCGGGACCCGGCCGGTGTCGACGGCCCAGGCGCCGAGGGCCATCGTGCCGTGGCCGCAGGCGGTGGAGTAGCCGTCCTTGTGCCAGAACAGCACGCCGAAGTGGGCGCCGTCGTCGTCGGGCGGGACGATGAACCCGCCGTACATGCCGGAGTGTCCCCGGGGCTCCCGGACAAGCAGGCGGCGCAGCTCGTCGAGCGGTCCCAGCCGGAGGGCGAGGGCGCGGCGCTCGGCGACGGTGTCGCCGGGGATCGGCGGCAGGTCCTCGTCGACGATCCTGAACGGCTCGCCTGCGGTGTGGTAGTCGGTGGTGCGGACCGAGTGCGGGGTGGTGCTCACGGAGTACGGCCTCCTGAAGGGGAATCGGGTGCCGGGCCGGCCCTTCCCCCCGTGGAAGGACCGGCCCGGACGGGTGGGTGCGGTCAGCTGCGGAGGGGGCCCTCGCAGCTGAAGCTCGACGTGCCCGCGACCTTGGTGGACCAGATGTCGATCGGCCCGAAGCTGCAGTTCATGTCGGCAAGGTTGTTCGACGCGGCGCCGGCCCGGTCGAGGATGAAGTAGTCGACGGTCTCGGACATGTCCTTGAAGTTCTGGTCCTCGCTGGCCCAGTTGGACAGGTTGGCGGTGATCCGCCCGGTGCAGAGGAAGCGGCGCTTGCCGGGCTCGCCGTTCTCCACACAGTCGGGGGTGTTGTAGGTGGCGGTGGCGAAGGAGGACCTCACGGACGCGAGGTCGGCGTCGCGGAGCTGGGCGTTGGGCGTGTAGGCGGTGTTGGGGACGTACAGCTGGTCGAGCTTGGCGATCTGCGTGTCGAGGAAGCGGTCGTAGGCGCTCTGGAGGTTGGCGTCGGAGCCCATCCGGTTGCGCCACGCGTCGTACGCCGCGACGTCGTCGGCCCGCAGGTGGGTGTACATCTCCCGGAGCAGGGAGGGGTGCTCGGTCCAGAGGAACTCGAAGAACGTGCCCGCGTAGTTGTAGAAGCGGAAGCCGTCGCCGTCGTAGGTGGCGTGGAGGAGCTGCTGGACGCTCATCCGGGGGCCGCCGCCGGCGGTGTCGTTGATGACGCCGCGGACGAGGGACTTGCGGACGGCGATGCCGTTGTCGCGGGTGGCCCCGTCGAAGAACTCGGCGGTGCCCTCGTCCATGGCGGTGGTGCGGTCGCCCTGGTACCAGGGACCCTCGCCGAAGAAGCCGGGGACGGCCCAGCGGCCGTTCAGGTAGTGGGTGTACTCGTGGCGGAAGAGCTCTTCGAGGGTGAGCGAGGAGTCCTGCGGGACGCGCCGCTGGTACGTGTAGAAGGTGGCGCCGCGCTCGATGTAGATGCCGCCGTTGTTGGTGCCCATGCCGGTGAGGATCGGGTGGTAGTTCTCGTAGTCCGCGCGGGACGCGTAGAGGACGATGTTCAGGGTGGTGTTCTGGTCGCCGGCGAGCGGCTGGTCGGTGCCGAGGACGCGGTGGTACTGCGCCTTGACCTGCTTGCTCGCGTAGTAGAGCTGGTCGACGGTGGCCCGGTCGAGGGCGGTGCGGACCTTGATGGCGCCGTTGTCGTAGCTGTACGTGTACGGGAAGAGCTGCTTCTCGATGTCCTCCTTGCACACGCCGTACGGCTTGCAGGCCTCGTAGAAGTTGAGCCAGGAGACGACCTTCGCCCACTGCTCGCTGCCGCGGCCGAACGTGTCGACGACGGTGGTGAGAGTGGCGCCGAGGTCGGCGACGACGCCGTCCTTGAGCCCGTCGATCTGGCCGAAGCGGCCGTACTCGCTGAGGGCGTCGCGGGCGACCCAGGCGTTCGCGGTCCCCTTCAGGTGCGAGTAGCCCGCGAAGGCCTTGAAGAGCGCGCGGTACGCCGGGTCGGCGGCGGCCGCCGCGTGGAAGGCGGCGTCCTGGTTGCCCGGGTAGACGCCCAGGTAGTTGACGGACAGCGCGGCGAGCGCGGCGCCGGCCCAGGCCGGGTCCAGGTTCGTGGCGGTGTGCGCGGGGTCCATGGTGGCCAGGACCCGCTTGATCAGGGCGAGCTGGTACTGGCGCAGGCCGGGCGCGCTCGCGGCGTAGAGCGCCTCGCGGAGGGTGTTGGCGTTGCTCTTCGTGACGTCGAAGGTGCGGGCGGCGGCGCCGAAGTCGGCGACCGCCTGCCGCATCGCGTTCACGGTGGGCGCGTCGGTGATGTCGATCTCGCCGCGCGAGTAGTCGTGGTACGCGACGGCGTGCAGGTACGTGAACATCTCCTCCAGGTGGGAGGCGTTCCGTCCGTCGTGGGAGGCGGCGAGGCTCGATATGCGGCGGGACACGGCCTGGACGTGGGCGTCGGACATCACGGGGGCGAGCCGGGCGTCCCAGGTCCAGATGAGGCCGCGCAGACAGCCGTCGGCGGTGACCGCCGGGTCGGCGAGGAAGTCGGCGAACTGCTCCGGGGCGAGGCCGGTGATCCCGTCGAGCGTGCAGGGGACGCCGGCCTGCGTGTCGGTGGCGACCGCCGCGAACGAGCGTGCGGTGGCGGCGGACTTGGCCGGGCCGGGAACGCGGCCGGCGGTGTGGCCGCCGGGGGCGGGGGCCGGGCCGAAGGTGGTGCGCGGGGCGGAGGCGCGGTGCTCGACCTCGTCGAAGGGGTTGGCTCCCGGCTGCGCCTGCGGCGCCGGCGCGCCGAGGGCGGGGGCCGGGGCGGCGGGCTTGTCGTCCGCGCCCGCCGCGGAGGCACCGGCCTGGCCGGCGGAGGCCAGGAGGGTGACCGCGACGGCGGAGGCGAGCAGGGACGAGCGCACACGTCGGTGGAGGGACAACGGAACTCCTGCTGATGGGGGGGATGCGGGGATGGTCCGCGAATGGTCGGTTCGCGAACTGGCCTGTACGGCACGGCGGGTGACGGTCGATCACCGGGCCATGTGCGGTGTAACATAGTAATGTGAAATTGCACTGACAAGCCCTGTGACGGAACGAGTTCGCCGGCAGCGCCGACGGACCCCTTCGAAAGACGGTCAATCCGTCACAGACGCCTCAGGATTCGGCGGCCTTCCGGCGCCACGCCCTCGCCTGACGGAGGTGGCCCTGCGCCTCCGAGATGCGGGCGAGATGGAGCATCGCCCCGACGTGCCCCGCCTTGGCGGCCTTCTCGTACCAGCCCTGCGCCGCGTACAGATCGCCGCCCAGCTCCTTCGACCGGCCGAGCGCGACGTACGCGTCGACGTCACGCCTACGGGCGCGCTCGGCCAGCCGCATCTCGTACTCGACGACCGCCTCGGCCTTGGTGAGCATCCTCCCGAGCAGGCGGTCGCCCTCCCCGTCACCGGCCGCGCCGGCCTTGCGGTACCAGGCCTTCGCCGCCTCCCGGTCCCCCCGCTGCAGTGCGAGCGTCCCGAGGGCGTTCATCGCGGCGGTGCTGCCGCCGTCCGCCGCCCGGCGGGACCAGCGCTCGGCCTCCACGGTCTCGCCCCGCTCGTAGAGCATCTTCCCGAGGAGGTACGCGGCGTCGGCGAGGCCCGCGTCGGCGGCCCGCCGGAACCAGTCCTCGGCCTCGGACACCGCTCCCCGGTCCCGGCTCAGCTCCCCGAGGACGCCCATCGCGTACGGGTTGCCGCCCTCGGCCGAACGCCGGTACCAGAGGACCGACTCCTCGTGCTCCCCCCGCTTCCGCAGGAGGTACGCGACGATCTCCATCGCCCGTACGTGCCCGGCCCCGGCGGCCTCCCTCAGCAACGGCTCCGCCTCGGCGTGCCGTTGCCAGCCGTGGAGCAGCACGCCGAGGGTCACACCGGCCTCGGGATGCCCCGCCTCGGCCGCCCGGCGCAGCCACCGCTCGCCGCCCTCCCGGTCGTCGCGCGCACCGAGGTGCAGGCCGTACCGGAACATCGCCGTGACGTCCCCGGCCTCGGCGGCCCGCCGGAGGCCGTCCGTGTCGTCCCCGCGCCCGTCGCCGCCGTGGTTCCCGCTGTCGCCGCCACTCCCCCGGCGGCCCCATCTCCCCCGCACGTGCGCCCCCTTCACGATCGCCTGACGGTCACCGGGGGGCCGGCGAAGCCGCGCAGGGGGCTGGCCATCCGCCCCCGCAGCCCCCACCATGCTGCTGACTACTCGTGCGTAACTCATTTTAGGGGAAAGCGTGTTGGGACTCCGTGGTCGGATCGTCGTTGCACTGCTCGCGCTCGTCGCGTCCCTGTTCCTGCCGGCGGCACCCGTCCATGCCGAGGCGTCCTCCCGCGTCCCCGTCGTGTTCGTCCACGGCTACAACGCCGACCCGGGCGTGTGGGGCGGACTGCGCGCGGACTTCAAGGCCGACGGGTACACCGACGCCGAGCTGTTCTCCTTCGGCTACGACACGCACCAGTCCGTCAACGAGGTCCTGTCGGGCCGGCTCGCCGCGTACGTCGAGGGCGTCAAGCGGCAGACCGGGGCCTCCCGGGTCGATCTCGTCGCCCACTCCTTCGGCAGCCTCGTCACCCGCTGGTACGTGAAGTTCGACGCGGCGGGCCAGTCCTCCGTCGCCCACTGGGTCTCCCTCGCCGGCCCGAACCACGGCACCTCCACGGCATGGGCGTGCGCGCTGTGGGACCAGGCCTGCCGGGACATGAGCCCGGGGTCGTACGTCCAGAAGAAGCTCGCGGAGGGCGACGAGACGCCCGGGGCCGTGCGCTACGCCACCTGGTGGTCGAACTGCGACGAGGTCATCAACCCCGACAGCAGCGTGCCGCTGGCCGGCGCCGTCGACAACGGCGCCGGCTGCCTCAAGCACAACGAGCTCCTCGGCGACGACGCCGTCTCCCAGGGGGTCCGCGCGTTCCTGCGCACCTGAGGCGTCAGAAGCGCGCGAGGCCGGACGCCGGGGCCTCGTGCGGCGCGCCGGCCAGGTAGTCGATCGCGCAGTCGGCGGTGTCCAGGCCGACGGTGAGCAGGGTGCCCCACTGCTCGTGCGGGGGCTTGTGCGCGTCGGGCCGCATGCAGACGACGGCGTCGGCCCCGCCCTCGCCGCAGAAGGCCCGCGCCCGCTCGGCGGGTGAGAGGCCCGGCATCGCGGCGCGTACCGCGCGCAGGTGGGCGAGCCTCTCCGCCGTCATCGAGTCGGCCGGTCCGGTGTCCCCCGCCGCGAGTCCGGCGTCGAGGAAGTGGTTGGTGTGCAGCAGCCAGCCGTCCTCCCCCGCCGGGACCACGGCGAGGCCGGCGGGCGAGAGCTCCAGGCTCGCCGCCGAGCAGTCGGCGGTGACCACGGTCAGCGAGGTGGAGGCGCTGACGCGGGCCGTCGAGGCGATCTCGACGGCCCGGTCCAGGGTGTCCGCCTCGTCGAGGATGCGGCGGGCGACGGCGTGCACGGGCACGCCGCCGCCCGCGGAGTCGGACGCGTGGAACAGGATGTTGAAGTGGACGCCGAGACCGGCGCTGTTCACGCCGATCTTGCCGGGGGCGCCGAACTCGGTGAAGAGCTTCACCGTGCGCCCCTCGCTCGGCGTCAGCGCGTGCAGCAGCGCGTCCGGGACGAGCAGGTCGTGCCAGTCCCAGGTCTGTACGGTCTGCGGCGCGGCCCCGGCGGGCGCGAACACCGCCGTCGAGCACTCGCCCTTGCCGGGCTCCGGGCACGCGGCGAGGATCTCGGTCCGGGCTCCGACGGCGGCCACCGTCCAGCGCTCGACGCCGGCGGCGTCGGCGCAGGCGTCCGACTCCTCGGCGAGGTGCGGCGCCCAGGCCCGGAGCGCCTCGTGGCTGCGGCCGGCGAGGTCGCGGACCCGGTCCGCCGGCAGGCCGAGGACGGCGAAGTGCTCCCGGTAGAGCTCCGCGACGCGCCGGACCTGGGCGCCGAACCGGGTGCCGAGCAGGGTCCCGCGCTCGCGGGGGTCGGTGGTCCCGGTGATGAGGGTGTGGAGTTCCACGCGCGTTCCTTCGAGGCAGGTGAGGCCGCGGGCCAACGGGGGCGGCGCGCTTCAACGTACGAACGTAAAACGTTTTATGCAATGCTGGGCCACGGCATTCCTTCCAGTCACTTCTTCCGGGGCGGGCGGCGCGATGGCACGGACGCGGGGCGTCACGATCAAGGACGTGGCGCGCAGGGCGGGGGTCTCCATCACCGCCGTCTCGCACGCCCTCAACGACAAGGGCACCCTCAGCGCGGCCACGCGCGCGCACATCCGTACCGTCGCCGACGAGATGGGGTACGAGGCCGACGCCCTGGCGCGCGGCCTTCGCCGGTCCACGATGGGGGCCGTCGGTCTGGTCCTGCGCTCGCTCGACGCCCTCGGCGACTACGCGCCGGCGGGCGTGGACGTCTTCGAGCGGTTCGTGGGCGCGTGCGCCTCGCAGGCCCTGGCCCGTGGCCTGAGCCTGATGCTGGTGCCGGACCTGACGCGGGCGCCGGTCCCGCCGCTCGCCTTCTCCCTGGACGGCTACATCGTCACCAACCCGCACGTGGACGACCCCGTCGTCGCGCGCCTGGAGGAGCGCGGCATCCCCTACGTGACCTACGGGCGCCCGCCCGGACGCCCGGACTTCACGCACTGGGCCTCGGAGGACGACCGGGCCTCCGCCCGCCTGGTCCTGAGCCACCTGGAGGGCGCGGGGGCCCGCTCGGTCGCCCTGGTGCGGGGCACCGACCCGAACTCCTGGAACCTCGAACACCAGGAGACGTACCTCGGCTGGTGCACGGAGCACCGCCGTGCGCCACGGCTGTACGAGCTCCCCGAGCGCGCGGGCGTCGAGGGCGGTGCGGCCCTCGCCGGCCGGCTCGTCGACGACGGGCTGCCGGACGCCGTGTTCTGCCTCACCGGGCGGCACGCGGCGGGCGTGCAGCGGGGCCTCCTGGCGCGCGGCGTGCGGGTGCCCGAGGAGACCATGGTGGTCACCGGCTCCGACTCCGAGCACGCCCGCAACAGCCGCCCCGCCGTCTCCGCGCTCGAACTGAACCCGGTCGACAGCTCGGCGGCCCTCCTCGACATCCTCCAGTCCCTCATCGCGGGCCGCCCCGCCGACGCCCCCCGCCTCACGCAGGCCCGCTTCCGCCCGAGGGCGTCGACCCGGCGGTAGGACGGGAGGCGGGGGTCAGGACGACGAGCGCCGGCCGACGCGCTGAGGCCGGCGCCTCGCCGCGGCGGCGAGCAGCTCCTCCCTGTCGACGATCTTCACCCGGGGACGTTCCTGTCCCCGCCCCGCCGCACGCTCGGCGTCGTCGATCGCCCGCCAGCCGTCGAGGCCGACGGCCTCCGGGTGCCCGGACACCGGACCACCGGAGGCGGGGGCGGTGAGCAGCCCGGCTTCGAGGTCGTCGAGGAGCGCGGAGACGGTCTCCTGGGCGCAGGACTTGTTGGTGCCGATGAAGCCGCTGGGTCCGCGCTTGATCCAGCCGGCGACGTACGCACCGGGCCGGACCCTGCCCCTCTCGTGCGGCACGGTTCCGGTGGCCTCGTCGAACGGGAGGCCGGGGACGGGACGGGCGCGGTAGCCGATCGCGCGCAGGACGAGCGACGCCTCGATGGTCTCGATGCTCTCGACCTCGTCCGTGCTCTCGACCTTGTCCGTGCTCTCGACGGTCAGGCCGGTCACCCGGTCCTCGCCGAGGATCCGCACCGGGCGCGTCCGGAAGCGCAGGACGATGCGGCGCCGCCCCGGTACGGGCGTCCGGGCGGCCAGCTCGGCGAGGACCCGGGTCTTGGGCGTGGCGTCGGGGGGTACGTCGGCCGGCCAGCCCTCGACGAGGACGTCGACGCCGTCGAGGGCGGCGAGGGCGATCAGTTCGGGCAGGGTGAAGGCGGCCTCGGCCGGTCCGCGGCGCCCGAGCACGACGACCTCGCGGACGCGGCTGGTCCGCAGCGCGGCGAGTGCCCGGTCGGAGATGTCGGTACGGGAGAGGGTGTCGGGGTCGGCGGTCAGGATGCGGGCCACGTCCAGGGCCACGTTGCCGTTGCCGATGACGACGGCCCGTTCGCCGTCGAGGGCGTAGGGCGTGGCGCTGTGGTCGGGGTGGCCGTTGTACCAGGCGACGAAGTCGGTGGCGGAGGCGCTGCCGGGCAGGTCCTCGCCGTCGATGCCGAGCCGCCGGTCGCCGGCCGCGCCCACGGCGTAGATCACGGCGTGGTGGTCGCGGAGGAGGTCCTCGTGGTGCAGGTCGCGGCCGATCTCCGTGTTGAGCCGGTACGAGAAGCCGGGCTGGCTCTCGACGGCGCGGAACAGCCGGGCGACCTGCTTGGTGTCCTGGTGGTCGGGCGCGACGCCCGCGCGGGCGAGCCCGTACGGGGTGGGCAGCCGGTCGTGGACGGTGACGGTCACGCCGGGGTACCGCAGCAGCTCGTCGGCGGCGAAGAGACCGGCGGGACCGGCGCCGACGACGGCGACCCGCACCTCGCGTGCGGAGGTGCGGCGTTGCGGGGGGACGATCGCCATCGGCGCCCGGTCCTCGTGCGGATGGGCGTCGTAGTAGGCGCGGTTGAGTTCGAGGAACGGCAGCTCCGCCTCGGTGAGCCCGGTGTGCGGCTTGAGCGCGTCCACGGGGCAGGCCGTCGTGCAGGCGCCGCAGTCCACGCAGGTGCGGGGGTCGACGTACAGCATCTCGGTCTGCCCGAAGCCCGGTTCGCCGGGGGCGGGGTGGATGCAGTTGACCGGGCAGGCGAGCACGCAGGAGGCGTCGGCGCAGCACGACCGGGTGACGACGTACGGCATGGGGAGGGGTTCTCCGTTCAGGGGACCGCCGGGACGGCCGGCTCCGGCTCGGTCGGCTTCGTCAGGCGGCGTGCGGGGCGGGTTCGCCGCGGTGGCGGGACGGCCGGCCGTCGATGCGGAGCGCCTTCCACACGCGCCGTGAGGTCCGGTTCATCAGGCCGATGTCCTCGGCGAGCATCCGTACGTCGGAGAAGAGGTCGCGGAGCATCTTCTCGCCGTCGGGCGACTTCCAGAAGATGTCCTTGACGACCCAGTGGGGCACGCCGATCGTCTCGGCGGCCTTCTTGTCGGGGACCATGATGACGTCGCCGAGCACCCGCATGATCACGGGGAAGGCCACCGAGAGCGCGCCCCTGCGCGCCTTGCCGTAGCCGGGGACCTTGACGCGCAGGAACTCGTGGGCGAAGGAGATGTGCCGGGCCTCCTCGGCGACGTGGATCTGCATGAGCCGGCGCATCAGCGGGTGGATGTCGTCGCCGCCGCGCAGGATCGCCTTCTGGAGGTGGTCGATGGGCTCCTCGCCGGCGAGGACGCCGGTGAAGAAGGACTCGGGGACGAGCGAGCCGGCCAGCGGCAGGAAGCGGCTGAGAACCCGGAAGGAGCGTCGTCCGCCGGGCACGTCGGCGCCCGCCCGGTTCACGAACTCCTGGAACATCTGGGTGTGGTGGCACTCTTCCGTGACCTCGTGGGTGAGGTAGCGGAACTCCGGGTTCTGGTTGCGGAGGGCGAAGAGGTAGTCCATCACCCCGCGGATGAGGACGTTCTCGAACTGCATGCCCACCTTGACGATGTTGGCGTACCGCCAGAGCCCGATGCGCGTCCGGACCTCCAACGGCTGTGCCTGGTACCAGGGGTGGCCGCCGAGCGGGTCGGCGGCGGGGAGCACCCAGCGGGGGTCGGCGGGGTCGACGGCGAAGTCGGGGTGGTCCCAGTCGATGTCGGTGAACGCGTCGAAGTGGATGTGCACCGATGCCTCGGACAGGGTCCGGAGCCTCTCGTGATAGCTCTGCACGCTGGTCATCTTCGTCCTCCTTCGGTGGGCACGCGGTCGAAGCGGAGTGCGGGGTCCTCGATCGGGGAGCGCCGCAGTGCGCGGCGGTCGCGGTAGTAGTCGTTCCAGATCCGCCACGGGTCGCGGGTGCCCTGGCGGGGCATGATCGCGTCGCCGCGTGCGATGTATCCGGAGGTCAGCGACTCGCCCATGACGGAGACGGAGGAGCGGTCGGCCTCGGTGGCGACGGGGGTGACGGCGGTGAGGCCGTGCCGGTCCATGTGGGCGAGGAGCCGGCTGACGTAGGCGGCGGCGAGGTCGGCCTTGAGCGTCCAGGAGGCGTTGGTGTAGCCGATGATCATCGCCAGGTTGGGGACGCCGTCCAGCATCACGCCCTTGTAGAGGAGGTGGTCGCAGGTGACGACGGGCTTCCCGTCGACCGCGAGTTCCATGCCGCCGGCGAGCTGCATGCGCAGGCCGGTGGCGGTGACGACGATGTCGGCGGGGATCTCCTCGCCGGACCGGACCTTGACGCCGGTCTCGGTGAAGGTCTCGATGTGGTCGGTGACCACGGACGCCCGACCGCTCTTCAGCGTGGTGAAGAGGTCGCCGCCGGGCACGACGCACAGCCGCTGGTCCCAGGGCTTGTACGCGGGGGTGAAGTGGCGCATGTCGACGCCCTTGCCGAGCCGGGCCCGTACGGCGCCGAGGAGCACCTTGCGCATGAGGCGGGGGGCCTTGCGGCACAGGGCGTACAGGGCGCGCTGCATCGCGATGTTCCGGGTGCGCCCGACGCGGTGGACGAGTCCGGCCGGGACGCGCAGTCTGCGCAGGAGGACGGAGAGGGGGTCGTCCGCGGGGAGCGCCAGGATGTACGTGGGCGAGCGCTGGACCATGGTGACGTGGGCGGCCGTGGGGGCCATGGCGGGGACGAGGGTGATGGCGGTGGCGCCGCTGCCGATGACGACGACGCGCTTGCCGGTGTGGTCGAGGTCCTCGGGCCAGTGCTGCGGGTGGACGAGGGTGCCGCGGAAGCGCTCCTCGCCGGGGAACTCCGGGCGGTGGCCCGCGTCGTAGTCGTAGTAGCCGGTGGCGCCGACGAGGAAGCGGGCGGTGAGGAGGTGGGTCTCGCCGGTGGCCTCGTCGAGGGTCTCGACGGTCCAACGCCCTTCGCCGCTCGACCAGTCGGCACGGACGGCCCTGCGGCCGAAGCGGATGTGGTCGGCGACGCCGTGCTCCTCGGCGGTGGCCCGGATGTAGCGGCGGATGTCCGTGCCTCCGGCGAGGACCTTGGTGCCGTGCCAGGCGCGGAAGCCGTAGCCGAAGGTGTACATGTCGGAGTCCGAGCGGATGCCGGGGTAGCGGAACAGGTCCCAGGTGCCGCCGATCGCGGTGCGCCGCTCGATGATCGCGTACGTGGTTCCGGGGTTCCCGGCGAGCAGGTGGCAGGCGGCACTGATGCCGGAAAGACCCGCGCCGATGATCAGCACGTCGACGTGCCGGTTCTCCATGTCCATCCCCTCCGCGACCGGTGGTGCCGGTGCATTCTCCCCCGGACTCTTCTCCCCCGGGCACCGGAATTTACCTGCGTCACGGCGTCCAGGATACTGGCGGTAACGTGACCTGCGCCACCCCGGTCACGCCGTCCTTTCTTGATCGCCGGGTACGATCCACGCTGTGGCCGAGGACAGAGAGACACGCAACGGCGGGCGCCCCGACGGCCGCGACACCCGCTGGACCGGCCACCGCGCCGAGCGCCGCGACCAGGTCCTCACCGCGGCCCTCACCGTCATCGGGCGCGAGGGAGCGGCGGTCAGCGTGGCCGCGATCGGCGCCGAGGCCGGGATGCCCCGCTCCGTCGTCTACCGGATCTTCCGCAGCCGCGAGGACCTCGACGAACAGATCCGCGCACGCATCACCGACGACCTGATGGCCGCGCTCACCCCCGCGCTCGCACCCCGGGGCACGATCCGGGAGGCGATCGAACACGCCGCCGGCACCTACGCGGGCTGGGTGGCGCTGCACCCCGAGCTCTACCGCTTCCTCGGCAGCGGCTCGCCCGCCGTCACGGGCACCCGCACCGCCGTCGCCCTCCACCTCGCACGGCTCCTGGACGCGTACGCCGAGCGGTTCCTCGACGGCGGGCCGGCGCCCACCGGCTTCAACCTCAACCTGGCCTTCGGCATGGTCGGCCTGGTGGACGGCGTGGTGAACCAGTGGGCCGCCCACCCCGAGTCGAGGAGCTCCCTCGACGACCTGACGCACTTCCTCAGCGACGCCCTCTGGGGCGTCCTCGCGAGTGCCACCCTGCGCCTCGGCCTCAAGCTCGACCCCGACCAGCCGAGCGACCTGGGCTGACCCGCGGCTTAGGCCCCGTGTCCACCGACCGGTGGACACCAGGTTCAACCGGCCGATCCTGTCGGCGGGACGGCTCCGCCGACGAGCCTGGGACGCATGACGAACCCGACCGTACGCATGGCCCGTCACAGCGCCCGGCACCCCTGGCGCGCGCTGATCGGCTGGCTCCTCTTCGTGGCGCTCTCCCTGGGCGCGGGCATCGCCGTCGGCTCCCACCCCGCGACGACGGAGGACTTCCGCATCGGCGAGGCCGGCCGGGCCGAGGCGCTCGCCGCCGAGGGCGGTCTGCAGCAGAAGCCCCTGGAGCGCGTCCTCATCCAGGCCGCGCCCGGCACCGGCCCCCTCGACCGTTCCGAGGCCGGGGCGGCGGCACGCGAGATCGCCGCCCGGATGCGGCAACTGCCCGATGTCCTGTCCGTGACCGGCCCCGTCGCCGACGCGCGGCACACCGCCCTGCGCGTCGACGTCACCATGAAGGGCGCCGAGTTCGACGGGAAGAAGCACGTCGACGCACTGCTCGCGCAGACCGCCGAGGTCCGGGCCGCGCACCCGCGGCTGCTCGTCGAGGAGGTCGGCGGACCTTCCATCGGCAAGGGCGTCGACAAGCTCCGCGGCGACGACCTCTCCCGTACGGAGGTCATCGCCCTGCCCGTCACCCTGATCACGCTGCTGATCGTCTTCGGATCCGTCGTCATGGCGGTCGTACCGCTGCTGCTCGCACTCTCCTCGATCGTGGCCGCCGTCGGCCTGTCGATGATCGCCTCGCACGTCTTCCCCGACGCCGGCGTCGGCACCAACGTCATCCTGCTCATCGGGCTCGCCGTCGGCGTCGACTACACCCTCTTCTACCTGAAGCGGGAGCGCGAGGAACGGGCCGGGGCCGCCGGCCGCCTCACCCCGCAGGCCGTCGTGGAGCTCGCCGCCGCGACCTCGGGCAGGGCCGTGGTGGTCTCCGGGCTCGCCGTGGCCGTGTCCAGCGCCACCCTCTACCTCGCGGACGACGTCATCTTCTCCTCCATCGCCACCGGAGCGGTCGTCGTCACCCTGGTCGCCGTCCTGAGCTCGCTGACCGTGCTGCCCGCGCTCCTCGCCCTCCTCGGCGCCCGCTCCGAACGCCGCAGGACCCGCAAGAAGCCGATGCGGAAGGGCACTTCCCGTACCGGCGGACGGATCACCGCCGCGGTCCTCCGCCCCGTCGCCCGGCACCCCGCGGTGACGCTCGCCTCCTCCACCCTCGCGCTCCTCGCGCTCGCCCTGCCGGTCCTGGACATCGACATCACCGAGATGAGCCGCGAGACGCACTCCCGCGCCATCCCCGCCATGCGGACCTACGACCGGCTCATGACCGCCTATCCCGAGCTGAAGGCCATGCACCAGGTGGTCGTACGAGCGGAAGCGGAGCGGGCCGAGGAGGTCGCCGGCGCCCTGCGGACCCTCGCGGACCGCGCGAACGCCGAGGACCCCGCCATCGGCGGCGCCCCCGTCCTGCGGACCTCGGCCGACCGGCGCACCACCCTCCTGGAGCTGGCCGTCCCCCACTCCGTGAACAGCCGAGAGGCCCGGGCCTCCCTCGACCGGCTCCGCACCGACCTCGTGCCCGGAACCGTCGGCGCGCTCACCGGCACCGAGGCCGCCGTCACCGGCGAGGTCGCCCGCTACGCCGACTACCCCGCCCACCAGAAGCGGAAGCTGCCGCTGATCGTCGGGGCGCTGCTCCTCGTCACCTTCGTGATGACGGTCTGGGCGTTCCGGTCGGTGGTCCTCGGCCTCGTCGGCATCCTCCTCAACCTCCTCTCCGCGTTCGCCTCGCTCGGCCTCCTCGTCGTGGTCTTCCAGCACGAATGGGCCGAGGGGATCCTCGGCTTCACCTCCACCGGCTCGATCGGATCCCGCGTCCCCCTGTTCCTGTTCGTGATCCTCTTCGGGCTCTCCATGGACTACCAGGTGTTCGTGATCAGCCGGATCCGCGAGGCCCGCCTCGACGGCGTCCCCACCCGGCAGGCGGTCGTCCAGGGCCTGTCCTCGTCCGCCGGGGTCGTCACCAGCGCGGCCGTGGTGATGGTGACGGTCTTCGCCGGCTTCGCCGCCCTGCACCTGATCGAGATGAAGCAGATCGGCTTCAGCCTGGCGGTCGCGGTCCTCCTCGACGCCTTCGTGATCCGCGTCCTGGTCCTGCCCTCCCTGATGCTGCTGCTCGGCGAGGCGAACTGGTGGCCCTCGCGCCGAGCGCGCCCGGCCGACCGGCCCGAGCCGACGGAGCGTCAGCCGGCGTCCGTAGGCTGACCGCATGACCGACACGACCCTCCGACGCTGGTACACCGCCGCCTGGCTGCTGTTGGGTCTCGCCCCACCCCTCATCGCCGTCGGAGACGACACGGGACCCCCGAGATGGGCCGTCTTCGCCCTGCTCGGGGCCGCCCTCGCCTACACCGCGGTCCACCGCACCCGCGACCACGGGCCGGCCTACCTGGCCGCCCTGGCCGCGGGCCTCGGAGCGATGGCCGTTCTGCCCGGCGGCGGCGCGGCCCTGCTCATCGCGGCTCTTCCGCAGTTCTGGTTCCACTCCCGCGGCCGAGGATTCGCCGTCCTGCTCAGCGGCTGCGCCGCCGCGGCCACCGCGGCCGGAAGCATCGTGTCCGACTCGCCGTGGAAGGCGGCCGTGGCACTGACCGGATACGGCGTGTCGGTCCTGGCCGGTCTCCTGGTCCACCGCCTGGTCGCGGACGGCGAGGCCCGCGCCGTCGTCCTGGCCACCGAACTCTCCAAGACCCAGGAGGAATTGGCCGAGGCCCATCGCCGCGAGGGCGCGGCCGACGAGAGGGAACGCATGGCCCGCGAGATCCACGACACCCTGGCCCAGGGCTTCGCGTCCATCATCGTCCTGGCCGAGGCGGCCCGGACCGGCCTCGGCGGAGACCCTGACCGGACCGCCCGGCAACTGCGCTCCATCGAGCGGACCGCCCGCGAGAACTTCGCCGAGGCCCGGGTCCTGGTGGGCTCGGCCCCGCACAGCGGTCTCACCCCCGGTTCAGTGGTGCCGACCCTGCGCCGCACCCTGGAGCGGTTCGCCCAGGACACGGGGATCACGGTCGACGCGGAGCTCGCCGTGGACGTCGACTGCGACCAGCAGACCCGGATCGCGCTCCTCCGCTGCACCCAGGAGTCGCTGGCCAACGTGCGCAAGCACGCCGACGCGAGCACCGTCGGCGTGGTCCTCACCCAGGGGCCGTACGCCATCGAGCTGGAGATCACCGACGACGGACGCGGCTTCGTCGTCGAGGAGTCCCGGGGCTTCGGTCTGGACGGCATGCGCAAGCGGCTCGCCGAGCTCGACGGCGAACTGACGGTGACCAGCTCGGTCGGGGACGGCACCCGCGTCCTCGCGACCTTCCACACGAACGGACGGCCCTGACATGCCCGCAGCGCACGAGCCCATCCGGGTCGTGGTCGTCGACGACCACACCGTGATGCGCGCCGGAGTGGTGGCCCTCCTGGCGCCGGTCCCGGACATCGCCGTCGTCGGGGAGGCGGCCGACGGGCGGGCCGCCGTCGGGGTCGTCGAGCGGCTCGCGCCCGACGTCGCGCTCGTCGACCTGCGCATGCCGGTCATGGACGGGGTCGAGGCCACCGCCGCGATCACCGCGGGGCCCGCGCCGACGCGGGTGCTCATCCTCACCACGTACGACACCGACGTGGAGATCGAGCGGGCGGTCGAGGCAGGCGCGATCGGCTATCTGCTGAAGGACACGACCGCCGAGCAGCTCGCGGAGGCCGTCCGCTCCGCCGCCCGCGGCGAGACCGTCCTCGCTCCCCGCGTCGCCGAACGCCTGGTCGCGCTCATGCGCCGCCCCGCCCCCGTCGTGCTGACCTCGCGGGAGCAGGACGTGCTGGGCGCGGTCGCCGACGGGCTCTCCAACGCCGAGATCGGGCGGCGTCTCGTCATCGCGGAGGCGACGGTCAAGACCCATCTCCTGCGGGTCTTCGCGAAGCTGGACGTCAGCGACCGCACCCGCGCGGTGGTCGTGGCCATGGAGCGGGGCCTGCTCCCAGGCCGGGGCTGAGGAAGGGCCCGCCGGATCTCCTCCGGCGGGCCCGACGCTGACTACGGCGTGACGCCGAGGTCGGTGAGGACCTCGTCGGCGGCCCGCTGCCCCGATTCGGCGCCGCCCTCCATGTAGCCCTGGGCCACCGAGGAGGTGTGCTCGCCCGCGAAGTGGGTGTTGCCCTGGCGGACGCCCTCGTAGCCGCCGTACTGGTGGGCGTACCCGGTGGGCATGCCGGCGTACGAGCCGTACGCGTTCGGGTTGAGCGGCCATGCGGCGAGCGTGGCCTTGCCGGTCCAGTGGGCGGTGATGCCCGGGAAGACCGGTTCGAGCTGGGCGAGCGCGGTCTGCGCGTACCGGGCGATCTGCGGGTCGGCCGCCGTGCGGAACGGCGTGGACGGGGTGAAGTCCGCGGCGTGGCCGCCGCCCGCGTACACGGTGAGGATGCCCTTGCCGCCGGGCTGGGCTCTGCTGGAGTCCCAGGAGGTCTGGTAGCCGGTGTCGCTCATCGTGCTGCCGCTGGCGATCCCCCAGGGCCCCGAGGAGTTCCAGGGTCGAGTGTCGAACTGCAGGGAGAGCTTGCAGTTCTGACCCATCGTCATCGCGGCGATGCCGGCGCGCTTGCGGCCGTCGAAGCCGGAGGCGGACAGGTCGAGCCGTTGGAGCACACCGGCGGGCAGGGCCAGGATCGTGTGGTCGGCGAGCACCGTGCGCGTACAGCCGGAGGCGGTGAAGGTGAGCAGCTGGCGGCCTCCGGCGGCGGCCGCCACGGACTGGAGGCGCCAGCCGTGGCGTACCGTCCCCGGGGGCAGGGCCGCGGCGATGGCCTGCGGGAGGCGCTGGTTGCCGCCGCGGACGTGGTAGCGGGTGTCGCTCTCCCCGTACAGCGCGAAGCTGTTGGGGGTCGCCTGGTAGGCCAGCATGCCGATGATGCCGAGCGCCGAGGAGGTACGGGTGTCCATGCCGAACTCGGTGGTGTAGGCGACGTCGAGGAGCTGCCCGAACGGCGAGGCGTGCCCGCCCGGGACGCGGGTGGCGATCCAGTCGTGGATGGACGTGTTCGACAGGGTGATCGCGCCGGGGCTGTTGGCGGCGTCCCAGGCGACGGGCCAGTCGAAGGTGGCGAGGTCCTGGTTGAGGACCGGCTTCAGCTTCTTGAAGTCGGCGCTCGCGTCGGCGTAGCTGTAGTAGGCGCCGTCGAAGCGGTAGACCTCGGTGGAGCCGGCGGGCTCGGCGGCGTGCAGGTCGTCGAGGGGCAGGCCGAAGCGGGAGGCGAGGTCCTGCATGAGGGTGTGGCCGGTGTCGATCAGCTCGCCGCCCCACTCGGTGACCTGGCCGTCGGCCCAGTAGGCGCCGGCCGGGTTGGAGTACATGCGGCCGCCGACCCGGGTGTCGGCCTCGTAGACGGCGGAGGCGATGCCGTGGTCGGCGAGGCGCAGGGCCGCGTCGAGTCCGGCGATGCCGGCGCCGACGATCGCGATGACGGGCTGGGGGGCGGTGTCGGCGCGGGCGGGCCGGGCCGCGCCGACGGAGGTGGCGGCGGCCAGGCCCACGCCGGCGGCGATGCCGCCGAGGACGGTGCGGCGGGAGGGTCCTCCGGCCGTCGCGCCGGCGGTCCCGGGGGAGTGTTCGGCGACGATCCGGCGCAGCATGCGGGCCGGGGCGGTGCGTGCCATGTACGGCTCCTTCGATGGGGGGCCGGTTCCCTGGGTGGGGGAACCGGAGGCGGCGGGGTGGCGCTCTTGCGTGCGCGGTCCGGGGCTCAGCCGGAGTAGCGCGCGGGGCGGCGCTGCGGCCAGCCGTCCAGGGCCTCCAGTTCGGCGGCGACCCGGATCAGGGCGGCCTCGTCCCAGGGGCCGGCGATGAGCTGGCTGCCGACGGGGAGGCCCTCGGCCGAGGCGAAGGTGGGCAGGCTGACGGCGGGCTGGCCCGTGATGTTGCAGATCGAGGTGAAGGAGATCATCCGGGTCTCCGTGGTGCGCGGGCCGCCGGGGTCCGCGTTGGCCTCCTTGAGCAGCGCGTCGACCGGCGGCGGCAGGCAGGCCATGGTGGGGGTGAGGAGCAGGTCGAACTCCTCGCCCCACTGCGCGCGGACCGCGCGGGCCTCCTCCGCGAGCAGGGCCGCGGCCCGGGTGTACTCGCCCGAGTGCTTCCCGGTGGCCCGCTCCATCCGGAACCGGAGGTGCGGCTCGGCGAGTTCCGGCTGCTGGTACGGGGCGGCCCAGAGCGCCGCGTCGAGGACGGTCTGCGCGTACCCGGTGATCGCCTCCTCGCTGAAGAAGCGGGGGGAGGCGGGGGCGACGTGGTGACCCAGGCATTCGAGCAGCCGGGCGGTGTGCTCGGCGGCCTCGACGCACTGCGGGTCCACGGGGAGGCCGGTGGGTGCCGCGGTGAGCAGCCCGATGCGCAGGCGCCCGCCGTCGAGGCCGACCTCGTCGAGGTACGGCCGGACGGGTGCGGGGGCCTGGTACATGGCCAGCCGGTCGGGGACGGACATCGCGTCGAGCAGCGCGGCGGCGTCGCGGGTGGTGCGGGTGATGGCGCCCTCGACGGTGGCGTGCTCCCAGCCGGGTGTCTGCTGCGGGACGCGGCCCCGGCTGGGCTTGAGGCCGAGCAGTCCGCAGGAGGAGGACGGCATGCGGATCGAGCCGCCTCCGTCGTTGGCGTGGGCGACGGGCGCGAGCCCGGCGGCGACGGCCGCGGCGGCGCCGCCGCTGGAGCCGCCCGCCGAGTGCTCGGGGCTCCAGGGGTTGCGGGTGCTGCCGAAGCGGCTGTTGTCGGTGGTCGAGAGGAGGCCCATCTCGGGCGAGTTGGTGCGGCCCATGAGGAGGAACCCGGCGTCGAGGAGGCGCCGGACGACGGGTTCGGTGAGGGTGCGGGGCCGGTCGTCGACACCGTACGAGCCGTACGTGGCGGGCTGCCCCTCGACCTGGGTCAGCTCCTTGACCGGGACGGGCACGCCGTGGAACGGCGGGAGGGGGCCGCCGTCGGTGACGGCCCGCTCGGCACGGCGCGCGGCGGCGAGGACGGCCTCCTCGTCGAGCCAGGTGAACGCGGCGAGTTCCGGGTCGTGCTCGGCGATCCTGCGGAGGTAGGTCTCGGCGATCTCGACGGGGCTGAGGTCACGACGGCGGACGGCGGCCGCGAGGTCGGTGGCGGAGGCGAAGGGGTCCATGGCAGGGGCTCCAGTGGGGTGGGGCGGTCAGCGGACCGCGAGGAGGTCGTCGAGGCGGTCGCGCAGGCCGGGGCCGTTCGGTGCGTCGAGGACGACCCGGCCGGCCTCCATCACCACGACGTGCCGGCTGTGGTCGAGGAGCGCTCCGGCGTGCTGGTCGACGAGGAGGACGGCCGTCCCGGCGGCGGCGATCGTGCCGAGCGCCTCCAGGACGTCGGCGACCACGGAGGGCTGGAGGCCCTGGGTGAGTTCGTCGACCGCGATCAGGGTCCGGCCGGCGAGCATCGCCCGGGCGATGCCCAGCTGCTGTTTCTGCCCGCCGGAGAGCGTGCCGGCCTGCTGCCCGGCGCGGTCGGTGAGCAGCGGGAAGACGGTGTGGGGGTCGACGGCGGGGACGGTGTCGCGGCGGCGGGCGAGGCGGAGGTTCTCGGCGACGGTGAGCGCGGGGAACACGCCCCGGTCCTCGGGCATGAGCGTGGCGCCGGCCCGGGCGAGGAGTTCGGGCCGGCCCGGGGACAGGGCGCGTCCGTCGAGGGTCACGGTCCCGCCGTGCCGGTCGGCGAGACCGAAGACGGTCCGCAGCAGGGTCGTCTTCCCGGCGCCGTTGCGGCCGATCAGGGCGGTGATCTCGCCGGCGCGCACGGTCAGGTCGGTCGGCCGTACGACGGCGGCCTGTCCGTATCCGCCGGCGAGGCCCGTCAGTTCGAGCATCAGCGCGCTCCCAGGTAGGCGGTGCGGACGGCGGGGTCGGCGGCGACGGTGTCGAGCGGGCCGCGGGCGAGGACCCGTCCCTCGGCGAGGACGACGACCTCGTCGGCCAGTTCCCGCACGATGTCCATGTCGTGCTCGACCACGAGCAGGGCGCAGCCGGTGCGCCGGTTGACCTCCCGGAGTTCGCGGGTGAGGCGGCGCGCGTCGTCGGGTCCGAGGCCGGCCGCGGGTTCGTCGAGGAGTAGCAGTCGGGGTCCGGAGGCGAGGACCACGGCGAGTTCGAGGCGGCGCCGGTCGGCGAGCGGGAGGGCGCCGGCGGGCCGGAGCTCGTCCTCGGCGAGGTCGCGGAACTCGGCGGGCGGTTCGGCGGGTTCGGGCGCCTCGATGCGGGCGAGGCGGAGGTTGTCGGCCGGGGAGAGTTCGGCGACCACGCTGGGGATCTGGAACATCCGGCCGACGCCGAGCCCCACCCGGCGGTGGACGGGCAGTCCGGCCGCGTCGGCGCCGAAGAGGCGCAGGGTGCCCGCGTCGGGGGCGAGCTGTCCGGCGACGACGTTGAGGAAGGTGCTCTTGCCGGCGCCGTTGGGTCCGATGAGGCAGACGCACCGGCCGGCCTCGACGGTCAGGTCGACCCCGGCGAGCACCTCGACGGGGCCGAAGGACTTCCGGATGCCGGTGACGGCGAGGGGGAGACGGTCGCCCGCGCTCTCCGAAGCCGTACGGTAGGGGGCTCGGCGGGACGCCGACGGAAGCCGGACGTCGGGTCCGGGGCCTGCCAGCCAACGGCGCGGGGCGGCGGTGAGGCCGGCGGGTGCGACCTGGACGACGAGCAGGAACAGGGCGGCGAGGGCGAGGAGGTACCAGCCCTGCCAGGTGGAGCCGAGGTACTGCTGGCCGACGGTGACGGCGACGGCTCCGGCGAACGGCCCCACCGTGGACTCGCGTCCGCCGAGCGCCAGCCAGATGAGGACGGACGTCGACAGGCCGAGGCCGAACACCTGCGGCGAGACGAGCCCGGCGACGGGTGCGTACAGCGCTCCGGCGAGGGCGGCGACGGCCGCGCTCACGGCGAAGGCGGCGGTGCGCACCCTGGTGGTGTCGATGCCGCTCTGGGCGGCCCGCTCGGGGTTCCGGGAGGCCGCGACGAGGCGGGCGCCGAACCGTCCTCGTACGAGAAGGACTCCGCAGGCGCCGACGACGGCCGCGACGGCGCCGAGCGTGACGTAATAGGAGGTCACGACGTCCGGCCCGGAGACGGAGAGTCCGTTGGTCCCGCCGGTGACCGGGGCGAGGGTGGTGGCGGCGCGCTGGAGCAGG
The DNA here is from genome assembly GCF_014203895.1 of Streptomyces nymphaeiformis. Classification (GTDB taxonomy): domain Bacteria; phylum Actinomycetota; class Actinomycetes; order Streptomycetales; family Streptomycetaceae; genus Streptomyces; species Streptomyces nymphaeiformis. The sequence goes on from NZ_JACHJY010000003.1 coordinate 64,168, forward strand.
AGTCCGACGCCGATGGTCAGGAGGATCAGCGGCGCGTCGGGGACCGGGGCGGCCAGGCCGATGCGGACGACGGGCACGGCGATCAGCACGGCGGCGGCGACGGCCGCGGCGACCGTCGCCGTCCACGGGAGGTGGTGCTCCTGGGCGAGGGCGACGGCGTACGCGCCGAGCCCGAAGAACGCGGCGTGTCCGACGCTCAGGAGTCCCGCCCGGCCCCAGCTCAGGTCGAGGCCGTAGGCGAACAGGCCGTGGCACAGGCCGAGGGTGAGGGTGGCGACGGCGAAGGCGTCGAGGCCGAAGGGGGCGGCGAGGAGGGCCGCCCCGGCGAGGCCGGGGAGCGCGAGCCGCAGCGTGCGCCGGATGCCGCGGGTGGACACGGCGGGAGCGACGGGGGCGTTCGATGCTGCGGGGACGGTCACGAGCAGCCCTTCTTCGGGGTCGTGTCGGTGACCATCGGGTGGGTCCGGGTGACGGTGTACGCGCCGTCGCCGCCGATGGTGACCTCCCTCATGTCGGCCTGGAGCACGTGGTTGGCGGCGTCGAAGTGCGTGCCCTTGCCCAGCGGGCTGTCGTAGGACAGTCCGCCGATCGACTTGTTCACGGCCTCGGGGTCGTTCGAACCGGCCTTCTCGGCGGCTGCGAGCAGGAACTTGACGCCGAAGTAGGCGTTGCCGGCGACCTCGGGGACGGGGGCCTTCCACTGGTGGGCGGCCCGGTAGTCCTTCACGAAGGCGAGGCTCTCGGCGTCGTCGAGGCGGTCGCTCCAGCGCACCGTGTGCGTGCGGCCGGTGACGAGCGGTCCGAGCGCGGGCTGGAAGTCCGCGTCGAGGGACGCGCCCTCGAAGCCGATCTTCGGGGTGAGGAGGCCGAACTGCTGCGCCTGCTTGGCGAAGGTCACCGCGTCCGCGCCGACGACCATGGAGAGCACGGTGTCGGGGGCGGCCGACTTCAGGCGGCCGATGACCGGCTGCCAGTCGGTCTGGCCGAGGGGGCTGTACTCCTCGGCGACGACGGTGCCACCCGCCTTCTTCACGAGTTCCCCGGCGACACCGGCGTAGAAGTGGGGGTAGTTGTAGTCGGAACCGACGAGCGCGACCTTGGTGCCGTGCTTCCGGACCAGGCCGGGCACGGTCGGGGTCAGCATCTGCCGGGTGGACTCGCCGAAGCCCCACTGGTAGGCGAAGCAGTGTTCGGTGTCGCCGAGGATGGCGGTGCCGAACGGCACGTGCGCCTCGTCGGCGACCCTGCCGACCGCCTCGGCGGTGTCGCCGGTGATGGTGCCGAAGAGCATCGTCACCTTGTCCTGGCGGACGAGCCGGCGGGCGAGTTGGGTGGAGTTGGCGGGGTCTCCGGCGTCGTCCACCACGACGTACTCCACGGGGCGGCCGTGCACGCCTCCGTCGGCGTTCACCTTCCTGACCGCCAGTTCGAGGCCGTTGCGCAGGGCCGTTCCGACCTGGGAGACGGGGCCGGTGAGCGGGACGACCACGCCGATCTTCACCGGCCCGCCGGTGGCGGGGGCGTCGTCGTCGGAGAGCGCCGCGCCCTGGCAGCCGGTGAGGACGAGGGCGAGGGCGGCCGCCAGAGCCGGCGCGGTGGTGCGGAGCGCGGGCGTCATGCGGCGCTCGCGGGCGCGGGGGTACGACGGAACCATGCGGAGAACCTTCCGATCCAGGGGCGTGAGCGCAGTGCGGCGATCGCGACGACGACGGCGTAGAAGAGGGCTTCGGCGAGGGTGTCGGAGAGCCAGGTGCGGAGCAGTACCGACAGGGTGGAGATCAGCAGGGCGGCGCCCGCGGCGGTGGCCAGGGCTCCGGGACGGCTGAGGAGCAGCCCGAAGAAGACGGGGACGAGCAGGCCGAACCCCATGCTGGGGTTGACGGCGAGGACCGGGCTGTAGAGGGCTCCGGCGAGCACCGCGAGCAGGCCGCCGAGGGTGAAGGCCGTGGCGCGCATGCGGCGTGGATCGGTGCCGAGCAGTGCCGCCATGGCCGGGTTGTCGGCGACGGCCCGCAGCCTCAGGCCCCAGTCGGTGCGGTGGGCCGCGAGCAGGACCAGGGCGATGACGGCGGTCGCGGTCAGCGCGCAGACCAGCCGGTACGTGGGGTAGGGGGTGCCGAGGACGTCGAGCGTGCCCTCCACGGGCACGGCGACGGTCCGCGAGGTCCCGGTGAAGAGGAGCTCGGCGCCCTGCCGCAGCGCCATGCCGAGACCCCAGGTGACCAGCATGGCGGCGAGGCCGTCGGAGCCGGGGCGGCGAAGCAGCAGCCGCTCGACGACCAGGAGCAGGGGCGCGCCGGCGGCGAGGGCGAGCAGGGTGCGGAGCCCGAAGGGGGCGGCGGTCGCGGTGGCGGCGACGTAGGCGCCGGTCATGGCGAGGTCGCCCTGGGCGAGGTTGACCACCCGGGTCGCGGCGAAGATCACCGCGATGCCGACCGTGAGCAGGCCGTAGAGGCCGAACTGGCCAAGGATGGCCAGAAGTACATCCATCTGTTACCGCCTCTGTGCTTCCGGGTGCAGCGGGGACTCTGCGAGCATCTGGCAATCCCGCGCCGGGCACTGGTCCGTCAGCGCAGAGTTCTGTGCCGGCAGTGCGCGGACCGGACGGCGCGAACGGGGCGTGCGGTGCGGGGCCGCACCGGGTGCGTGCGGTGCGGGGGCCGGACCGGGTGTCCCCGGTGCGGGCCGGGCCGGTTTTCTCCGGTGCGGGGCCTGATCGGGTGTCCCCGGTGCGGGCGGGTGCGTGAGGGGGAACGACATGCCGGTGGAGCGCCGGGACGACGGCAATCTGGTCTTCGGCTATCTCGACACGGCGTCGGCGGACCCGTCGGGTGCCTCCGACACGGTGCTGGTCCGGGCCCGGGCGGGCGACGAGGGGTACGCCGCCGACATGCGGCCGAGTCGGTTCGGCGCGCTCAGCGGCTGCGACATCAGCGGGGACCAGGAGATACGGGTGATGCCCCGGCCCTCCCCCGCGGCGCCGCGGCCTGGCCATCTCCTCGGCCTCCTCGTGGCGGGGCGCGGCGAGCTGGAACAGGACGGGCGGCGGGCGGCGCTGCTGCCGGGCGACTTCGTGCTCTACACGGGCGCGCGGCCGTTCCGGCTCGAACTCGGCGACTCCCACCGGTACTTCGTCCTGGCCCTGGACGCCGGTACGGCCGGGCAGCTGGCGAGGGCGGAGGGTGCGGTGACCGCGAACGCGGAGCTGCCACGCTCGCCGAGCGGCCGGGTGCTCTCGGCGGTCGTCGGCGAGCTGGCCGAGCGGGCGCAGGGGTTCGGCCCGCTGGCCCGCCGGGACATGGGCGAGCACGTGTCGGCGATCCTGCGCACCCTGCTGCGCGAGACGGGCGGCGCCGGGCCGGCGCTTGGGTCGGGCTCGGCGGGCGTCATGGACCGGATCCTCACGTACGTCGACGAGCACCTGGCGGAGGACCTGTCACCGGGGACGATCGCGGCGGCGCACCACATCTCCGTACGCCATCTGCACGCGCTCTTCCGGGAGTCGGGCGTGACGGTGAGCGATCACGTGCGGCGCCGCCGTCTGGAGCGGATCCGCACGGACCTCGTCGATCCCGGTCTGGCGCACCTGCCCGCGTACGTCCTCGCGGCGCGCCGGGGCCTCGGCGAGGCGAGTCACTTCAGCCGGGTGTTCCGGGCGGAGTTCGGTCTGTCGCCGCGTGCGGTACGGGAGCAGGCGCGCGTCCGCACCGAGCCGTGACGGCACCGCGCGGAGGGCCTCCTCTCCCGCGGCCGCAACTCTGTGGACACCCCGGGGGCGCGCACCTACGATGCCGGTGATCACCGCCGCCACCCACAGGCGCGGAGGCACTTCCGGGGGGGCGGACCAGTGGACCAGTACAACGTGCCCGTGGGGCCGGCGGCCGTGAACGGACCCCGCTACCGCTTCCGCAACCCCGCCGGACCGGCCCTCGTCGTCCAGTGCCTGATCGCGACCTCGGCGCTCGCCGAGGCGTACATCATCGCGACCGGCCCCGACGCCCCCTGGCTCAAGGACGGGAGCGTCCTTCTCGGCGTGCTCCAGCTCGCCTGCTGGGCCTCGTTCCTGGTCTGGTTCCACCGCGCCCGCTGCAACGCCGAGGTGCTCGCGCCCGGCACCCACAAGTACGCTCCGGGCTTCGCGCTCGGCGCCTGGATCATCCCGCTCGCCATGTGGTGGCTGCCCCGGCGCATCGCCCTGGACGTCCGGCGCGCCGGCGGCCCGCCCCGCGACACCTGGCTGATCAACGCCTGGTGGTTCGTCTGGCTCTGCGACGGCCCGCTCTCGGTCGCCGTCCACCTCCTGGTGCTCCACCAGACCGAGTACCACAACCCGGTCGACCACGGCATCGGCATCCTGGACTCGATCCTGGCGATCGCGGTGATCCGCCGCATCACCGCCGACCAGCCGGCCGGCCCCCTCCCGTACTTCAACATGACCTGAGCCCGTCGGCGCCCTGCGGGACTCCCAAGTGGCGGGCGCCACACGGGAAGAGCGTTGTGGACGGCCCCGGTGTGCGGTTCGTGAACGCGGCAGCGGAGCGTTAGCGAGACGTGAGCACCGCGCGGGAAGCTGGTCGAGACCATCGTGGCCGGTGCACCGGCCACGGACCAGCAGACCACGGGGAGCCTCACCGTGCGTGGCGGTCACCGGCCGGGAGGCCGCCGCCGCCGCGCCGGCCGCCTCCGGGCGCCCGACCACGCCCGGACGGGAGAGGCGCGTGAGAAGGAGCAGGTAGCGGGAGTGCTCACCACACGGGTGACGGTGACCGTCCACGCGTCCGATCCGCTGAGCCGGGCCGGACTCATCAGCCATCTACGGCACCAGCCGACGATCGACTTCGTGCCCGAGCACGACGACGGGGTCCGGGGCGACCCCGCGGTCGCCGTGATGCTCGCCGACCGGATCGACGAACCCACCACCGCGGAGCTCCGGCGCCTCCTTCGCGGCCGCGACCAGCGCGTCGTCCTCGTCGCCCGCGAGCTGCGCGAACCCGACCTCCTGTCGGTCGTCGAGTACGGCGTACGGGCGATCATCTGGCGCCACCAGGCCACCGAGCAGCGGCTGTTGAACGCCGTGCACAGTGCGGCCCGCGGCGAGGGCGAACTGCCGCCCGACCTGGTCAGCCGCCTGCTCAACCAGGTGGGGCGCCTCCAGCGGGCGACGGCCGCGGGCACGGGCACCGGCGGGGCGGTGCCGCTGTTCGGGATGGCTCCGCGCGAGGTGGACGTGCTGCGGCTGCTCGCCGAGGGGCTCGACACCCGGCAGATCAGCGAGAAGCTCGCCTACTCCGAGCGCACCGTCAAGAACATCCTGCACTCGCTCATGACCCGTCTCCAGCTCACCAACCGGGCGCATGCCGTCGCGTACGCGCTCCGCGAAGGCTACATCTGATGATCCACGAGATAGACGAGGCGCTGCGCCGGCTGCTCGCTCCCGCCGTCACGGGCGAGATCGCCTTCGACGCCCCGACCCGCGACTGGGCGGCCCGCCGCAACACCCCCACGCTCAACGCCTACCTGTACGACATCCGCGAGGACGTGGCCCGGCGCGAGCGCGGTGCGGTGGCCGAGCGGGACGCCGACGGGATCGTGACGCGCAGGCGCCAGCCGCCGCGCTGGTTCCGGCTCTCGTACCTGGTGACCGCCTGGACCTCCCGGCCCGAGGACGAGCACCGTCTCCTGTCGGGCGCGCTGGCGCTGCTCCTGCCGCACGAGGTGCTGGCCGGGGACGCGGTGCCGGAGTCCGTACGGCCGATCGCCACGTCCCTGCCGCTCTCCGTCGCGGTGCCGCCCGCGGAGTCGCGCTCGCTCGCGGACATCTGGTCCGCGCTCGGCGGCGAGCTCAAGCCCTCGCTGGACGTCGTGGTCACCACTCCGTTCCCGGTCACCCCGGTGTACGAGGCGGCTCCACCGGTCACCGAGGGCGCGGAGGTCGTGGTGCGCGGCATCGACGGCGTACCGGCGGACTCCAGGCCCCGGATGCGGCGACGTGTCGGAGGTGGCGCGTGACCGGGAACGACCTCACGGGCCCGGCGGGCGTGCTCGGCCTGCTCGCCGCCCTGCGCGGCCGGGTCGCGGCCCTGGTGGACGCCCGCAGCGCCGGGGACCCCACGGCGGGCGATCCGATGCGCGGCCTGTACGTCACGGAGGACACGGCCCGCCGCATCGCGGCGGCGCCGGGGCCGGGGGCGGGGGCGTCTCGGGACGGCGGGGTGCCGTTTCCGGACGGAGGCGCCCGGGAGGGGGACGACGTCCCGGTTCCGGACCCGGGTGTCCCGGCAGGGGGCGGCGGCGTGCCGCTGCCGGGCGTGGGCGCCCCGGCGGGGGACGGCGGGAGCCCGCTTCCCCACACGGACGGCACCGGCCGCCTCACCGCCCTCTCCCGGGTCTTCGGGCTCACCGCGCTCGACGCGCACATCCTCGTCGCGGCGCTCGCGCCCGATGTGGACCGGGGTTTCGAGGCGTTGTACGGGTACCTCAACGACGACGTGGGCCGGCGCCGCGCCACCGTGGCGCTGGCCCTGGACCTCGCGGGCACCGGTCCCTTCGACGCGGCCGCCCGTGACCGCTTCCATCCGGCCGCGCCGCTGCGCTCCGGCGGTCTCCTGGAGGTCGAGGACGAGGACCGCCCGCTGCCCGGCCGGGCCCTGCGCGTGCCGGAGCGGGTGGTGGCGTACCTTCTGGGCGACGACGGACGACTCGACCCGCAACTGTCCTCCTCCGAGGTCGAGTTGCTGGATCCCTCCGGCGACGGAATCACAGCCCCCTCCCCGCTCGGCGCGCGGGTCGTCGCCGCCGGTCCCGTCACCGTCCATCTGCGGGAGCGCGTCCCCGGGGCCGCGACCGACGGAGTGGTGGCCGCGCTGCGCGCCGCCGGGCGGCCCGTGCTGCGCTACCGGCCGGAGGGCGTGGACGAGGCGGTGGCGCGGGCGCTGCTGCGTGAGGCCCGGCTGCGTGGCGCCGCCGTGGTCGTCGAGCCGCTGCCCGAGCGGCCCGGGGCGCTGGTACGCGTGCTGGCCTCGTCCGGGACGACGGTCGTCCTCGCCGGCACCGAGGCACCCGATCCCCGGTGGGCGCCGCACGCGGAGCTGATCGCGCTCGACGCGCCGGGCGGCACGGAGGGCCCGGGCGACCTCTGGCACCGTGAACTCGGCTCACTGGAAGTCGACTTCGACCTGGACGCGGCGACCGCCCCGTACCGTCTCAGCGGAGACCAGGTGCGCCGGGCGGCGCGTTCCGCACGGGCGCTCGCCGCGTTCGAGGGCACGGCGCTGACCTTGGCGCAGCTCCAGCGCGGTGCCCGGCTGGTCTCGGCGCCGCTGCTCGACAGCCATGCGCGGCGGATCCGGCCGGCCGTGGGGTTCGCCGATCTGGTGCTCCCCGAGGAGCCGCTGGGACTGCTGCGCGAACTGACGGGCCGGGCCCGCGACCGGGACAGGGTGCTCGGCGAGTGGGGGCTGCGGACGGGAGGCGGGCGCGGACGCGGTGTCGTCGCGCTGTTCGCCGGGGAGTCGGGCACCGGCAAGACGCTGGGCGCGGAGGTCGTCGCGGGCGAACTGGGCCTGGATCTCTACGTGGTGGACCTCTCGTCGGTGGTCGACAAGTACGTCGGCGAGACGGAGAAGAACCTGGAGCGGATCTTCGCCGAGGTGGACCGCACGGACTGCGTGCTCCTCTTCGACGAGGCCGACGCGGTCTTCGGCAAGCGGTCGGAGGTGAAGAGCTCGCACGACCGGTACGCGAACCTGGAGAGCGCCTATCTGCTCCAGCGCCTGGAGGCGTTCGACGGGATCGCCGTGCTCACGACGAACCTCAGGGCCAACATCGACGAGGCGTTCACCCGCCGTCTCGACCTGGTCGTGGACTTCCCGTTCCCGGACCCCGGGCAGCGCCTGTCGCTGTGGCGTTCCTGCCTGGCGGGCACGCCGAAGGCGGAGGGACTGGACGAGGAACTCGCCCGGTGCTCCCAGGAGTTCGAGCTGGCGGGCGGTGCGATCCGTTCGGCCGCGGTGACGGCCGGCTATCTGGCGGCGGCCCGCGGGGCGGCCGTGACCAGCGAGGACGTACGGGCCGGGGCGCGGCGCGAGTACCGGAAGGCGGGGCGGCTCGTCCCGGACGCGGGAGCGCCCTGGGCGCCGTGATCACGTGAACGAGGGGGCCACCCGTACGGGTGGCCCCCTCGGCCCGTTCGCGTCACCGGCTCACATCACGCTGCCGCCGACCATCTTGTGCAGGGTGTTCCAGTCGACGGTGCCCGTCGCGGTCAGGCCGACGGCCGCCTGGTACTCGCGGATGTGGTCCTGGACGCTGCTGCCGTTCCGGGTGGCCGTCACCTTGCCCGTCCGGAGGTTGTCGATGCCGGCCCGGGCGTTGGTGCGCGCCACGTCGAGGTCGTGGTCGCTGAAGTTCCGGTTGTACGCGTTCCAGAAGGCGGCCATCAGCTGGGTGTTCTCCATGGTGCTGCTCCCCGGCTTCACCTCGTCGGGCGTGATGCCCTGGGCCCAGAGGGAGACGAGGGTGGAGCGCCCGAGGGTGCCCTCCGTGTCGTGGTCCAGGATCTCTCCGGAGTTCTTGCCGTTCTCGACGGCGTCGTTGACGACGGCGCGCTGGTAGCAGGCGATCGAGTCGCGGGTCGCCCTGTCGATCACACCTCGCGACCAACTCCCGGAGAGCTTGCAGGCGTTGTTCATGGCGGCGAGGCGCTCCTGCGCGTACTCGACGACGAGGTCCTTCGGGTCGCCCTGGACCCAGGGGGGAAGGGTCTTCGTCTGGGCGGGCGGGGGCGGGGGCTGCTGGTTCCCGCCGTCGCCGGAGCCCGGTCCCGGGTCGGTGGGCGCACCTCCGCCGGATCCGCCGCCGGTCGTCCCGCCACTCGGGCCGCCGCCGGCACCGTCGTCCGTACCGCCGTCTCCGTCGGCCGGCGGGCGGGTCCCGTCGAGCGGCGGGGGCTGGTCGCCGGGCGGCTTCCCACCGGGCGTGGGACCGCCGTTCGCGCCGGGCGGGGGCGCTGCGGGCAGCTCGTTCCCGCCGCCCTGCTGCGCGGGCCGGGGCGCGCCGGTCGCCTGGATCTCCTTGGCCGCGCTGACGATCTTCGGGGAGAAGCCGAACCAGAGCACGGCGAAGGCGATGGCGGCGGTCACGAGGAGTCCGCCGGCCACGACGAGCCAGTTCCCGAAGACGGGCCGCTGGTCGTAGGTGGCCTCCAGGTCGAGCGCGGTGTCGTCGCCCGCCCGGCGGACGGCCACGGTGAAGCGGTGCGACTCCTCGGAGCCGGTCCAGCGCACGGCCTGCGGCCGCACGGTGAGTTCCCCGAAGGCGGCGCGGCCGGGGGCGATCTGCACGGCGTTCGGCCGCAGGTCGAAGGTGAGCCGGTTGGCCTCGTCGCGGGCGATCAGGGACGCGGTCAGGGGGGTGTTGCCGAGGTTGTCGACGGCGATCCGGGCCCGGCCGCGGAATCGGCCGATGAGCGCGGGCGGCAGCAGCTCGGCGCGGGTCTCGGTGAAGGGCGTGACGGTCAGCCGGCCCTCCAGCACGTCACGGGCGCCGACGTTCTCCCTGGGGTCGACGCGGACGCCGTACGCGAGGGGTCCGGCCTCCACGTCCGAGGAGCGGGGCGGGGCGAAGGTGATCTCGGCGGTCCCCTCGCTGCCCGGGTACAGGCGGAGGACGTCCGGCTCCACCCGGGACCAGCCCGAGGGTTTGCCGACGAGGGAGAGCCGGTACTCCTCGACGGTGTCCCCGGTGTTGCGCACCCGCAACCGGGCGGAGGTCCGGGCCCCCGGCTCGATGGTGACATCGGCCGGGTCCAGAGAGGTCCAGATGGTCATGGACGCAGGGTAGGGCGGTGGGGGTGGGCCAAGGCTGCCCGAAAGTCCCGGTGCGAGGGCAACGCGAGCTGCCCCGACGCCCTTGGGGGGGCGGTCCGGCACGGGGGGCCGGGCACACGGGCGGGGTGCGCCTCCGGCCCTACCCTCGCACGCCGGGGCCCGGTGTCAAGGGGCCTGGGTGTCCCGGCCGCCGGTACGGCTCCGAGAGCCGCGACCGCACCGGCGGGGGAAGGTCCGGCCCGGGGAGCGTGACCGTTGGGGCATCCCCCGCTGCCCTCGTGAGCGCCCCTTCTTCCCTGGTCGGGTCGGCCGGGGTTCGGCGAGAGTCGTCATCGTTCGGCCGAGGTCCACGAGGGAAGGGGAGGGCGAGCACGATGGAGTCGACGCACCGCGACAAGCCCGGAGCGGTCCGGAGCGACCGCCCGGTCACGCGCCCTGCCCGGGAGTCCCTGCCGACGGACCCCGCGCGGCGCGCCGCGACCGGCGGGACGGCACACCCGGCCCCGGGAGCGGCGGCCGCGCCGCAACGGGCCGTGGGGAACGCGGCGTTCGCGGCTGCGGCGCAGCGCGACGCACCCGTCCACGGCGCGGGCTGCGGCCACGCTCCCGGGGAGGGCGGGCTGTCGAGCAGGTCGGTCGTGAGGGCCGGCCGGGCGAGGTGCACGCACTCGACCGGAGGCACACGGGGGCCGCGCAGACGAAGAACAGCACGATGTTCCCCCCGTGGATGCCCACGGACCACGTGCGCGCGCTGATCGCGCTGCACAAGTCCGGCGACACCGTCCACCCGGTCAGGAACACCTGACCCCTCCCGCACGCCCCACCCTCTCCGAAGGAGCAGTCTCCGCATGCCCACCTACCTGTCCCCCGGCGTCTACGTCGAGGAAGTCGCCAGCGGCTCCCGGCCCATCGAGGGCGTCGGGACCTCCGTCGCCGCCTTCGTCGGACTGTCGCCGACCGGACCGCTGAACGAGCCGGTGCTCGTCACCAACTGGTCGCAGTACGTCGCGTCGTTCGGTGACTTCACGGACGGGTACTACCTCGCCCACTCCGTGTACGGCTTCTTCAACAACGGCGGCACCGCCGCGTACGTGGTGCGGGTGGGCGGCGGGGACGCCCAGGGCGCCACGGAGCCCGTCGGGGCGGCCGCCGCCGCGCCGCGCGAGCTCGTCGCCGGTGAGGCCGTCGCGCTCGGCACCTTCCGGGTCGCGGCCATCGCCGCCGGGTCCGAGGCGGGCGGGGCGCTCACCGTCGAGGTGCAGGACGTCGAGGGTGAGGCCGAGCGGTTCAAGCTGGTCGTCAAGGACGGCGAGAAGGTCGTCGAGAGCTTCGACGCCTCCGCGAAGAAGAGCGCCCGCAACTACGTCGTCGCGCAGGTCAAGCAGCGCTCCAAGACCATCGTCCTGGAGGAGGCCGTGGCCGGCGGGCAGCTCGCCAGGCCCGACGCCCAGACCGTCACCCTCGCCCCGCCGGCGCAGGCCCCCGCCCCGGTCGCGGTACGCGCCGACGCGCCCGCCGCCATGGAGTCCGGGCAGTTCATCGGCGACTCCGCCGACCGCACCGGTTTCGGCGGTCTCGAGGCCTTCGACGAGATCAACATGGTCGCCGTGCCGGACCTGATGGCGGCCTACCAGCAGGGGCTCATCGACCTGGAGCAGGTCAAGGCCGTCCAGCTCGGCCTGATCGCGCACTGCGAGCTGATGGGCGACCGGATGGCGATCCTGGACCCGCCGCCGGGGATGAACGCCCGGGACATCCGCAAGTGGCGTCAGGAGACGGCCGGTTACGACTCCCGGTACGCGGCGCTCTACTACCCGTGGATCAAGTCGTTCGACCCGGCCGGCGGCCAGACCCGTACGGTGCCGCCGTCGGGTCACATGGCCGGCGTCTGGGCCCGCAACGACGCCGAGCGCGGTGTCCACAAGGCGCCCGCCAACGAGATCGTGCGCGGCGCGGTCGACCTGGAGCTCCAGATCACCCGCGGCGAGCAGGACCTGCTCAACCCGATCGGCGTCAACTGCATCCGCGCCTTCCCGGGCCGCGGCATCCGGGTGTGGGGCGCCCGGACGCTGGCCTCCGACCCGGCCTGGCGGTACCTGAACGTCCGCCGCTACTTCAACTACCTCGAGGAGTCGATCCTCGTCGGGACGCAGTGGGTCGTCTTCGAGCCCAACGACCAGTCGCTGTGGGCCCGTATCCGCCGCAACATCTCCGCGTTCCTCGTCAACGAGTGGCGCCAGGGCGCCCTGTTCGGCCAGCGCGCCGAGGACGCCTTCTACGTGAAGTGCGACGCGGAGACCAACCCGCCGGAGTCGGTGGACCTCGGCCGGGTGGTCTGCGAGATCGGCATCGCGCCCGTGAAGCCGGCGGAGTTCGTGGTCTTCCGGCTCTCGCAGTTCCAGGGCGGCGGCGGCGAGCTGGAGGAGTAGTCCCCGTTCCGCCCGGCCCCGGCCCCGCCCGTACCCCTTCCCACCCCTCATGAACAGGAGTGACCCGCATGTCCCTCGACACCGGTGACGCCCTCACCACCCACAATTTCGGCCTGCAGATCGACGGCGTCATGGTCGAGACCCTGCAGGAGATCAGCGGCCTCACGATGGAGCAGGACGTCATCGAGTTCCAGCAGGTCTCGGCGGACGGCAAGCCGATCATCAAGAAGCTTCCCGGCGTGAAGAAGGCCGGCGAGTGCACCGTGACCCGCGGCGCCACGCAGTCCGCCGCCTTCACCGAGTGGATCTCCGCCTCCATCGCCGGCGACATGGGCTCGGCCCGCAAGGACGCGTCCATCATCTTCCTCGACTACCAGCTGACCGAGGTGAAGCGGTACAACCTCCGCAACGCCTGGTGCACCAAGGTCGAGCTGAGCTCCACCAAGGCCGGTGACGCGGCCGCCCTGACCGAGCAGGTCACCATCACCTTCGAAGAGCTGACGCTCGGCTGATGCGACGCGAAGGATCGGCGGGGGCGGCGCAGTCGGACCGCCAACAGGAGCCGCTGCGCACCGAGTTCGAGTTCGAGCTGCCGCGCGGCTTCGTCGACGAGGCGGGCACCGTGCACCGGCACGGGGCGATGCGGCTGGCCACGGCCCGGGACGAGCTGCTGCCGCTGCGGGACATCCGGGTCCGCGAGAACCCGGCGTACCTGTCCGTGGTGCTGCTCGGCCGGGTCATCACCCGGCTCGGCACGCTCCCGTCGGTCCACGACGGGACGGTGGAGAACATGTTCGCCTCCGACCTGGCGTTCCTCCAGGACTTCTACCGGCAGATCAACGCGGAGGGCCACACCAGGGCCGCCGTCGCCTGCCCGCACTGCGAGGAGTCCTTCGAGGTCGAGCTGGCCGGGAGCCGCCTGGGGGAATCGTGACGTACGCGGCCGACCGGATCGAGGAGGAGACCGCGTACCTCGCCTTCCACTTCCACTGGGGCATGGACGACATCCTCGACCTGGAACACGCCGACCGGCGCAGGTACGTGGCACAGGTGGCCTCGCTGGTGGAGCGGTCGCAGGCATAAGAGCGGTACGGGGAAAGGAGGTTGGAGAGGATGGGCATGTTCGAGAAGTGGCGGGCGCGGAGGTCGTCCGGAGCGGAGTCCGCGACGGAGCCGGTCACGGAGTCCGCCGCGCCCGCGACGGCGCCGGGGGACGCGTGGCTCGGGCTGCCGCCCGTGCAGCGCGTCCTCGACGGGACTCCCCGCACCATCGCGTCGCACGGCTTCGCCGCGTCGCTCGCCACCCACTGGAACCCCTCCTTCCAGACCGACCTCGGCCACGGCGCGGTCCCGGACGCGCCCGGAGGCGTACTCCTCGACGCGGTACGCCCCGTCCGCCCGCCGTCGGGCACCCCGGCCCCGGAACTCCCGGGCCTGCGACTGCCGGTGGCGGGACAGGCCGCGGCCGCCTCGTCGCCGATCCAGCGCGCACCCGAGGCCCACGCCGGACGGAGCGGGCAGACGCCCCGACGGGGCCGGAACGAAACGGCTGCGGCCGGGGTCCGGCCTGATGGAGCTGCCGCGGTCTCGGCCTCCCCCGGGCCCGCGCGGGTACGGGGTGAGGGGCCGGCTCCTGTACGGGGTCGGGCGGCGGCTCCGGAACGCGGCGCCGCGACCGGTGGGACCGCTTCTCCGGCTCGGGGCGAAACGGCGATTCCCGTACGGGGTCAGGAGACCGCGCCCGCCCAGCGGAAGGCCTCCACGCCAGCGCGAGGCAACCCGTCGGCTCCGGCCCGGAGCAGGGCGGCCGACCAGACCGAGGGCAGCACGGCCCCGGTACGGAACCAGGCGCCCGTCCAGGCACGGGGCGGGGCCGCCGGTCCGGCTGAGGGCCGTACGACTCCGGCACCGGACGGGGCAGCGGCCCCGGTACAGGGTCGCGCGTCCACCCCGGCACGGGGTAGGGCCGCTGATCCGGCTGAGGGCAACACGACTCCCGCACGGGGTGAGGCTGCGGCCCCGGTACAGGGTCGCGCGTCCACCCCGGCACGCAGTAGGGCCGCCGGTCCGGCCGAGGGCAGCACGACTCCCGCACGGGATGAGGCTGCGACCCCGGTACAGGGTCGTGCCTCCGACCCGGCACGCAGTAGGGCCGCCGGTCCGGCTGAGGGCAGCACGGCTCCCGCACGGGGTGAGGCTGCGGCCCCGGTACAGCGCGCGGCGTCCGCCCCCGCACGGGCCGACGCAACCGCCCCCGTACGGAGCGACGCGGCTGCCTCTTCGGTGCGGGGTGAAGCGGCCGCCCCGGTTCGCGGCCACTCGGCCGCCCCGCCGCAGAGCGGCAGCACCCCGCCCGCGTCCCGTCCCCAGGCGGTTCAGCGTGCCGCCGCGACCGCCCCGGTCCGGTCCGCCGCGCCCTCCCGGCGCGAGGCCGTCGGCACCCCGCGCGGGGCGACGCCTGCCGCGGGCGCGGCGCCCTCCGGGCCCGTCCGGCCCGCACCCGCGCGACGCTCGCCGCTGGTCTCCGCCCGGCCCGTACAGCCTCCGCGCCGCCTGGCTCCGGCCGGTGCCGCGAAGCCGACCGGAGCACCCGGTCCCACCGCCCCTGCCGGTGCGACGCCCACGGTCGCACCCGACGACGCCGCGCCGGAGGCCCCGCGCCCCGGGCGGCCCCAGAACGTCCCGGGCCCTGGTTCCCCCACCGGGCCCGGGACTCCCGTCGGCACGCCCGACACCCCGGTGCAGCGCCGTCCCCCCGTACGGCGTTCGCGTCGCGCGCCGGGGGCCGACTGGAGCACGGTGACGACCACACCGTCGCCGACCCAGTCGACCCCGGCCGCGCCGGCCAAGGCGGTAACCCCAGCCCCTTCGGCATCCCCGGCAGCACCTGCAAGCCCAGTCGCTCCGGCAACCCCTGCGGCTCCAGTCGCTCCGGCGCTGCAGGCGGCTCCCGCGCACCCGGGCGCTCCCACAGCCCCGCCCGCCAAGGTCGCTCCGACCGCTCCCGCCGCCCTGGCCACCCCGGGCACTCCTGCCGCCCCCTCACCCCGAACGAACCCCGCACCCACCACCGCGTCCCTCCCCCCGGCGCACCCCGGGAACCCGGCCGCCCCGACCCCCCGGGCGACCGAGCCGCACCGCGCCCCCGCAACACCCCCGGTCCGGCCGGGCCTCGGCGCGCCCGTCCAGCGCTCCCTCACCGACTCGCCCACGCCTCAGACCAAGCCCGCACCACGCCGGTCCCCGATCGGGGCACCGGTCACTCCTCCCTCCGCCCCTCCGGCGCCGGCACCCCTTCTCCCCACCCCGGCGCCCTCCCAGCCCCCGGCCCCCACCTCAACAGCCCACCCGGTCGAACCGCCCGTAGCCCCGCCCGCTCCGGTACGGGCCGCGCCCCTCCCCGTCGTCACCCTCGCCGACCTCCCCCGCGCCACCGCGCCCACCGTCCAGCGGCGTTCCGCCCGGCCGCTCGCCACCACCCGGCCGCTCGCCCCGAGCATCCCGGGGACCGCGAGCACGCCCGCCGGCACGCCTCCCCCGGCGACCGTCCCGCTCTCCCGCCCGGCCTCTCCCCTGGCGACCGTCCCCCTCTCCCGCCCGGCCTCACCGCCCGCCGGCACCGCCGTCCAGCGTTCTGTCGTCCCCCTCGCCTCGCCGGCCGTGGCGCGGCCGACCGCCCGGCCGGTGGTCGTGCAGCGCCAGAGCACGCCCGCTCCCACGCCGCCCGCTCCTCCTCCGGCACTCCCCGTCCCGATCCAGCCGACCGCCGCCGCCCCACCGCACGCAGCCCCCCGCACCACCACGGTCGCCCGTACCGCGACCGCCTCACCGCCCGCGCGGCAGCCCACCACCGAGACGACTGCCGCTCCCGCACCCGAATCGCCCACGCACCTCGACGAGTTGGCCCGGCGTCTCGTCACGCCCCTCTCGCGTCTCCTGCGCGCCGAGCTCCGTGCCGACCGCGAGCGGGTGGGCCGGCTCCGCGACCACGGCCACTAGCAAGCACCCCCGATCCGCCTACCGAGAGACCCGCCCATGCCCACGCAGCTGGACCCCGCATCCACCGTCTTCTTCAAGCTCACGATCGACGGCCAGGACCTCGGCCTGTTCAACGGCTGCGACGGCCTGTCCTCCGAGGTGGAGGTGGAGCAGCGCCGGGAGGGCGGAAACAACGGCTTCGTGTGGCAGCTCCCCACCCGGGTGACCTTCTCCACGATCCGCCTCACCCGTCCCCTCACCCCGGACACGGCGAAGGTCGCCGCCTGGATATCGTCGCTCGCGACGGGCATCACGCGACCGACGGCGCAGATCGCGGCGCTGCGCGCGGACGGCTCGACGGTCGCGCAGTGGGGGCTCGTCGAGGTGCTGCCGGTGCGGTGGACGGGGCCGACGCTGGACCCGTCCAGTCCGGCCGTCGCCACCGAGACGCTCGAGATCGCGCACCACGGTTTCACCGACGCGGGGGGCGCCTGAGATGGCCGGGATCATGGGCGCCCTGGCGGCCCGGGGGCTGTCGCGTGCCTCGCTCGCCGTCCATCAGCCGCCGACGGATCTCGGCGGCTCGATGGGCGGGCGGATCGGCGAGGTGAAGTTCCAGTTCAACCCGGACCAGTTGGAGCTGAGCCGGTCGGCGAACTGGCACACCGAGCCGGCCGTCGCGT
This sequence comes from Streptomyces nymphaeiformis, assembly GCF_014203895.1. Classification (GTDB taxonomy): domain Bacteria; phylum Actinomycetota; class Actinomycetes; order Streptomycetales; family Streptomycetaceae; genus Streptomyces; species Streptomyces nymphaeiformis. The sequence goes on from NZ_JACHJY010000003.1 coordinate 81,085, forward strand.
ACACCCGTGGCGCGCCGCCGAAGTTCACCGGCAGCGAGCCCGCCCGGCTCCAGCTGGAGGTGTTCCTGGACCGGTCGGACGATCCGTCGTCGAACGACGTGCTGCAGCAGGTGGAGCTCCTGCTGTCCTGCTGCGAGGTGACCCAGCAGAGCATCGGTGCGAAGGCGCCGTCGCCGCCGTGGGTGGAGTTCTCGTGGGGGTCGTTCTCGACGGTGCGGTTCGTCGCGTACGTGACGTCCGTGTCCGCGACGTACACCCTCTTCAGTCCGAGCGGCATCCCGATCCGTGCCACCTGTTCCCTCTCGCTCACCGAGGTCGCCACCGCGACCAAGAAGCAGAACCCGACGTCCGGCGCGCTGTCGGCCCGCAAGGCGCACCGCACGGTCGCCGGGGACTCGCTCGCCTCGCTGGCCTGGCGGGAGTACGGCGACGCGACGCGCTGGCGGGTCATCGCCGAGGCGAACGGCATCGACGATCCGATGCGGTTGCGCCCGGGCACGGAACTGCTGCTCCCGTCCACCACCGACATGCCGGAGACCGAGGGCGCCTCATGAGCGAGAAGACCTTCACCACCGTCCTCCACGTGCAGCTCGACGGCACGCCGCTCCCGGACCCGCTGGCGGTCCGGCTGACGGAGGGCTGGGTGGACGCCAGTGTCAACGTCCCGTCCGCGTTCCAGCTGACCTTCAGCGACAAGGACGGGACGCTCACCGAGAAGTTCCCCTATCTGAAGGTGGGGGCGATGGCGGTGCTGTCCCCGTTCACCGACGGGCGTCTCGGCGAGCCCATGCTGACCGGTGAGGTCACCGCCGTGGAGGTGGACGCGGCGCCGGGGCACGGGCGCTATCTGATCCTGCGGGGCTACGACCCGGGGCACCGGCTGCTGCGCAACCGGCGGGTCGAGGGCTACCCGAACATGACGGCGTCCGACATCGTCCGGAAGCTCGCCGCGCTCAACCGCATCCCGCTCGGGAAGGTCGAAGCGACGCCCACGGTCTACGAGTTGGCCACCCAGCCCAACATCACGGACTGGGACTTCCTGTCCCGGCTGGCCCGGGAGAACGACGTCCGGCTCTCCGTCGACGCGGCGGGCCGGCTCGGCTTCGCGGCGCTGCCGCCGGCCTCCTCCGCGCCCGCCGACACCACGCCGGCCGCGGCCAGCCCGTACGTCCTGGACTTCGGCGCGAACACGCTGCACAGCCGGGTGTCGGTGACGGCCGCCGGGCAGGTGGGGAGGGTGGACGTGCGGGGCTGGGATCCCCGTACGAAGCAGGCGCTGTCCTCGCCGACGCCCGCCGCGGCGAGCCGGGACATCGTCTCGGACATCACTCCGGCGCAGCTGTCGGCGCCGTTCGGCGCGGCCGAGCTCGCCGCCACCGGGACGCCGTTCACGACGCAGGCGGAGGTCGCGCAGGCGGCGGCCGCGCTCGCCGACGACGTCACCGGTTCGTTCGCGGAGGTGGAGGTCGCCGTCACCGGCAATCCGTCGTTGAAGCCGGGGCAGCCGGTGGCCGTGAAGGGTGCGGGGTTCCCGTTCGAGGGGCGTTACACCGCGACCGGGGTGCGTCACGTCTTCGCGTCGGGGCGGCAGTTCACCACGTGGCTGACCGTTTCGGGACGGCAGTTCCGGTCGCTGTACGGGACGGCCTCGGGCGGCGGGGAGCCGGCGCCGCCCATGCCGGGCGTCGCGGTCGCACTGGTCACCAACACCAAGGATCCGCTGTCGCTCGGCCGGGTCAGGCTGCGCTTCCCGTGGCTGTCGGCGACGTACGAGAGCGGCTGGTGCCGGGTCGCCCAGCTCGGTGGGCGCGGCGGCGGGGGTCTCGTGCTGCCCGAGGTGGACGACGAGGTGCTGTGCGCCTTCGACCGGGGCTCTCTTGAACACCCTTACGTCCTGGCGGGGTTGTACAACGGCGTCGACCGGCACACTCCGGCCACGGACCGGGTCGCGCCCGTCGATCCGACGAGCGGCCGGGTGCAGTGGCGTGCGCTGACCTCGCGCACCGGGCACACCGTGGAGCTGCGCGAGGAGGGCGGCCGGACGCGTGCCTCGCACGGCATCCGGCTGCGGACGTCGAAGGGCGGGCTGAGCGTCGAGCTGAACGAGGCCCGCACGACGCTGACCATCGACAGCGACGGCACGGTCACGATCAGCGGGGCCCGGGGGGTCACGGTCGAGTCGGGGATGGATCTGACGCTCTCCGCCGCCGGGAAGATCCGGCTGGACGCGGGGCTCGGCGTGGACATCAAGGCCGGGGCGAAGTTCAAGGTCTCGGCGCTGACCCAGGCCGTCGTCAACGCGCCGGCGTTCGTGACGTCGACCGTCCCGATGCCCAACCCCGTCGCGGCGAACCTGCCGTTCTGAGCAGAAGGAGGAGGCGGTCATGAGTGAGCACTTCGTCGGTGCGGGCTGGGGCTTTCCCCTGCGCACCGGGCCGAGCGGCTCCATCGCCCTGGTCCGGCGCGACCGCGAGATCGAGGAGTCGATGCGTCTCGTGCTTGCGACGGCGCCGGGCGAGCGGCCGATGCGGCCCGAATTCGGCTGTGCCGTCCATGAGTTGGTGTTCGCCCCGGTCAACGACGCGACGATGGGCCGGGTCCGGTACGAGGTGATGTCCTCGCTCGACCGCTGGGAGCCGCGGATCGAGGTGGAGGACGTCGCGGTCGCCCCCGCGCCCGGGGAGCCGACCACCCTGTACATCGACGTCCGCTACCGGGTGCGCGGCGCGAACAACCCGCGCAACCTCGTCTTCCCCTTCTACGTCATCCCCTCCGAGGACTGAAAGAGCCGCCATGGCCCTGCCCGCACCCCATCTCGACGACCGCCGATTCCAGCAGTTCGTCGACGACGCCAAGCGCTACATCCAGCAGGCGTGCCCCGAGTGGACCGACCACAACGTGTCCGATCCGGGCGTCACCCTGGTCGAGGCCGTCGCGCACATGGCGGACCAGCTCGTCTACCGGCTCAACCGGGTCCCGGAGAAGAACCACCTGGCCTTCCTCGACCTGCTCGGCGTGACGCTCTTCCCGCCCGCCGCCGCCCACGCCGACATCACCTTCCGGCTCTCCGCACCGCAGCCCGAGCCGGTGCTGCTGCCCGCCGGCACGGAGGTGTCCACGGGGCGCACGGAGACGGAGGAGGCGGTCGTCTTCGCGACGACGGCCGATCTGACCGTCGTCCCCTGCGAGTTGACCCGGCTGCTGCGGCAGGAGGCCGGGGGCACGCCCGAGGACCGGTCGCAGGACATCGTGGGCGGGGACGACGTCCCGGCCTTCTCCCCGCTGCCGCGCGTCGGCGACGCGCTGCTGCTCGGGCTCTCGGCGGCCGTGCCGGACTGTGTGCTCGTCCTCGACCTGGACAGCCGGGTGGACGGCGTCGGCGTGGACCCGCGCCGCCCTCCGCTGCTGTGGGAGGCCTGGTCGGCGGCGGAGGGCTGGGTCGCGTGCGAGGTCGACGAGGACTCCACGGGCGGGCTCAACCGGCCGGGCGAGGTGGTGCTGCACATGCCGTCGGGGCACGCGGTCTCGCGGCTCGGCGGGCACGAGGCGGGCTGGGTGCGCTGCCGGGTCGTGGACCCGGTCGAGGGCCTGCCGTCGTACAGCGAGTCGCCGACCGTACGGGCGGCGGCGGCGTTCACCATCGGCGGTACGGTGCGGGCGGCGCACGCCGAGGCCGTGCGGGACGAGCGTCTGGGCGAGTCCGAGGGCGTCCCGGGCCAGCGGGTACGGCTCGCGCACGCCCCGGTCGTGGACCGGCCGCCGCTGCTCCTCCAGGTCGCCGAGCGGGCGGACGCCGGCGGGGACGAGGAGGACCCGGAGGCCGGCTGGCAGGAGTGGACCGCCGTCCGCGACTTCGCCTCCTCGCGCCCCGGCGACCGGCACTACACCCTGGACGCGACGACCGGCGAGATCGCCTTCGGCCCGTCCGTACGCCAACCGGACGGCACGCTGCGGCAGTTCGGTGCCGTACCGCCGAAGGGCGCGGCGATCCGCGCGGTGCGGTACGGCACCGGCGGCGGCCGGGCGGGGAACGTGGCCCGCTCCACGATCACCGTGCTGCGCAGCTCCATCCCGTACATCGCGCGCGTCGAGAACCGCGAGGCGGCGCGGGGCGGGGTGGACGGGGAGACCGTCGAGGAGGCCAAGTCCCGCGCGCCCGTGACCCTGCGCGCGCAGGAACGGGCCGTCACCGCCCGCGACTACGAGGAGCTGGCCCGACGGGCCGCACCCGAGGCCGCGCGGATCTCCTGCCTGGCGGCGGACGCGGCCGAGGCGGGCGACAACGCGGTCCGGGTCCTCGTGGTGCCGCAGGCGGTGCCGGACCGGGGCGGGCGGCTGCGCTTCGAGCAGCTCGTCCCGGGCGACGAACTCCTGTCCCGGGTCACGGGTTTCCTCGACGAGCGGCGTCCCCTGGGCACACGGCTCGCCGTCGGCCCGCCGTTCTACCAGGGCGTGACGGTGGTCGCGACGCTGCACTCGTTCCGGGCGGCCGAGGCGGAGCGGGTGCGCGCCGAGGCGCTGGACACGCTGTACGCGTACCTGGACCCGCTGACCGGCGGCGCGCACGGCGAGGGCTGGCCGTTCGGGCGCCCGCTGCGCGCCGGGGAGGTCTTCGCGGCGCTCCAGCGGGTGCCGGGCGTGGAGCTGGTGGACGAGGTGCTGCTGCACCCGGCGGATCCGCTGACCGGCCGGCGGGGTGAGGCGACGGACCGGATCGAACTGGCGCCGTCCGCGCTGCTGTTCCCGTTCGACCACCGCGTCCGTGTGATCGAGGCGCGGTGACCGGCTCCTCACGGGGTACGGTCCCGGGCCTCGCGACCCCGTACCCGCTGGGGGCGGCGCTGCCCGCCGTCTACGCGGAGGACGACTTCGGGCAGCGGTTCGTCTCCGGCCTGGACGTCGTCCTCGCTCCCCTGTTCAACGTCCTCGACTCGCTGGAGGCGTACTTCACGCCTTCTCTGGCCCCCGCCGACTTCGTGGACTACCTGGCGACCTGGGTCGGTGCGGAGCTGGACGGCAGCGAGCCGCTTCCGCTGCGCCGCCACGCGGTCGCCTCGGCCGTGGCGCTGCACCGGGTCCGCGGCACCCGGCAGGGGCTCGCGGCGGCGGTGCGGCTCGCCTTCGGGGTCGCCCCGGAGATCACCGAGAGCGGCGGTGCGAGCTGGTCCGCCCGCCCGCTCGGCCCGTTCCCCGGGGCGCCCGTGGCCGGGCTGCACGTCGTCCTGCGGGTCGCCGACCCCGCCTCGGTCGATCCGCACCGGCTGCGGGCGGTCGTGGCCGCGGCCCGCCCGGCGCACCTGCCGTTCACCGTCGCGGTGACCACTTCCCGTACAGCAGAAGGAGCATGACCCCCATGAGTGACGCGCCCCAGTCCCGTCCCTGCCCGGACTGCGCGAGCCCGGTGCGGACGGCGGACCAGTCGTTCTGCGACAGTTGCGGAGCGTTCCTGCGCTGGGACACCCCGGCGGCAGCTGCGCCGGTCGCCGGCCGGTCCGTCCCGGAGGCGGGGCAGGCCTCCGGACCGGCCGACGCGTCCACCTCGGAGCCGGCCCACGTGCCGGGACCGGCCGACGCGTCCGGGGAGGCGCGTGCCACGGCCGCCGGGGGCACCGCCGCGCCGGAGGACCGATCGGCCGCCGGCGTCGGAGACCGGGGGCCCGCCGGCTCCCGGGACCGCTCCCCCGTCGGGTCCGAGGAGGTCACCGCCCCGCTGCCCGCCGTGACCTCGGCTGGCGTGGCGCCCGCGACCGTTCCCGCACCGGAGGCGGGCACGGGGCCAGGGGGGACCGCGTCCGAGGAACCTGACACCGAGAGGCCGACGCCCCGAGAGCCGGCACCCGGACGCCCGACGGCACCCGCAGCGCCGACGGCACCGGGCGAACCGACCGCACCGGCGGCCGTGGCGGCTCCGGACGCCCGGACGGCCTCAGCCGCCACGCCTGCCCCGACCACCCCGGCCTCCCCTACCACCGGCCGGCCCTCGGACACCGTCGCACGCTCCCTCCTCGTCCCGGTCCCCGAATCCCGGCCCGCGGAGCCGGCCGTCGCCGCTCCCGTGCTCCCCGCGCGTCCGGAGGCGGCGCGTCCGGCGGTGCGGGCCGCCGCGGCGCCCGCCCCCGTCGAGGGCGGCACCCCGTGCCCGGCCTGCTCGCTGGCCAACACGCCGGGCCGTCACTTCTGCCGTTTCTGCGCGACCCCCATGGTCCCGGAGCGGCTCTCCACGGCCGAGGGCCCGTACGCCGGTCGGCGGCCCGGTCTCGCCCACGACCGGAGCCGCGTGCTCGTCCGGGCCCTGATCGCCGCGGCGGTCGTGGCCGTGGTGGTCGGCGGCGTCTTCGGCGGCCCGCCGGCCGCCCGCGCGGTGCAGGACCACTTCGCCACCCGCGTCCCGGTGCACCCGGTCGCCTGGCTGGCCTCGCACTCCGCGCCGAAGCAGGACCCGAAGCTGGCGGGCGACGGCTACTCGAACACCTGGTGGGGCACGGGGTACGCGGGCGACTCGGCGGGCCAGTACCTGGAGGCGCGTTTCGCCGAGCCGACCGATCTCCTCAGCGTGCTCATCACCCCCGGCAGTGCGAAGAACACGACCCAGGCGGACGGGCAGGCGACACCGCAGACCTTCGATCTCGTGGTGAAGGACGCCGCGGGCGAACTCCACGTCTCGCACCACCGCATCGACGACGGCGGGACCCAGCGCGTCGACGTGCGCGTCCGGGACGCCCTGTCGGTCCAGCTGGTCCTCCGCACGGCCTGGCGCGCCGACCCGCGCAAGCAGGTGGCCATCGCCGAGCTGGAGTTCTTCGGCAGGTCCGTCTCCTGAGCGCAGCCGTACGGACGCGGGAGTGCCGCCGGCGCGCACGGCGCCGACGGCACTCGTCGGGAGGAGGAAGGGGTCAGGGGCAGCTGATGCGGGTGTCGCCCGGGTCGGTGGTGCAGGTGTCGGTGCCGGGACCGCCGTTGGCGGTGTCGTTGCCGGAGATCCCGTCGGTGGTGGTGAGGCGGTCGTTGCCGTAGTACCCGGTCAGGGTGTCGTTGCCCGGGCCGCCGTTCATGGTGTCGTCGCCGAAGCCGCCGTCGAGGTTGTCGTTGCCGAAGTCGCCGTAGACGGTGTCGTTGCCGTAACTGGCACGGATGGTGTCGTTGCCGCCGAGGCCGCAGATGACGTCGTTGGCGTAGCCGCCGTTCAGGGTGTCGGCTCCGCTGGTGCCGATGATGGTGCAGCCGCGGGCGTTGTTGACCGCGGTGGTGGCGGTGGCCGTGTTGCCGGTGGTCACCGGGTCCGGCTGGGTGGCGCTGACGCCGACCGTGTCCGTGAGGGTGCCGGTGGCGCGGGGTTCGGCCGTCACCGTGACCGTCGCGCTCGCGCCGGGGGCGAGGGAGCCGAGGGCGCAGTTGGCGGTCGTGGCGGTGGTCGTGCAGGTGCCCTGCGAGGGGACCGCCGAGATGAGCGTCCCGCCGGCGCCGGAGAGCGTGTCGGTCAGCGTGACGCCGGTCGCGGTGGCGGTGGAGGACGCGGCGTTGGTGACGGTCACCGTGTACGTGGCGCGGTCGCCGATGCTCACGGTGGTCGTACCGGACTTGGTCACCGACAGGTCGGCGTACGGCGGGGGCGGGGGCGTGCCACCGCCCTCGTACCGGGCGAGGGCGAACTGGAAGCCCGCTCCGTATCCGGCCGCGACGATCTTGCCGTCGGGCTGGACGAGTACCCCGCGGGCCTCGTCGAAGTCGTTGAAGCCGGTGACCACGAAGCCGTCGCCGCCGAAGCTCGTGTCGACGGTGCCGTTCGTCTGGAAGCGGGCCAGGCCGAAGTCGTTCGCCTCGGCGCTGTTGGGATCGTCGGCCCGGCCGGCGAGCACGATCCTGCCGTCCTGCTGGAGCGCCATCGCGTAGGCGAGGCCGCCGTCGCCCGGGGAGGCGACCGAGGTGCGTCCGCCCGTGCCGAATCCGGTGTCGGGGGTGCCGTTGGCGTTGTAGCGGAGCAGGGCGTAACCGGCGCCGCCGGAGCCCGCGGCGAGGATCTTGCCGTCGGGCTGCACCGCGGCGGCGTTGCCGAACTCGGTGCCTCCGAAGTCGGCGGTGACCATGCCGTCGCCGCTGAAGGTGGTGTCGAGGGTGCCGTTGCTGTTGTAGCGGGCCACCCCGATGTCGAAGGCGGTGTTGCCCACGTAGCCGACGGAGACGATCTTGCCGTCCGGCTGGAGCGCCATGCTCCGGGCGATGCCGCCGGCGTCCTGCGGGGAGGTGGGCGTGAAGCCCGCGACCACGGCCCCGTCGCCGCCGAGGCCGGGGTCGAGGTTCCCGTTGGTGTCGACGCGTACGAGGGCGAAGCCGCCGCCGGCGCCCTTGCCCGCGGCGATGATCTTGCCATCGGGCTGTACGGCGACGTCGGAGCCGTCCGCCGAGCCGCCGAACTCGTCGACCCGTACCAGGCCGCCGGTGCCGAAGCCCGTGTCCAGGCTGCCGTCGGTGTTGTAGCGGGCCAGGGAGAAGAAGCAGCAGCCTCCGCCCTCCTCCGCGACCACCTCGGTGGTGCCCGCCACGACGATCTTGCCGTCGGAGGGCTGGATCGCCACGGCGTTGGCCGAGTGGGAACCGCCGCCGAAGTCGCTGGTCACCGTGCCGCCGCTGAAGGTGGTGTCGAGGCTGCCGTTCGTGTTGTAGCGGGCGAGCGCGAAGCCGGCCTGGCTCGTGCCCACCACGACCAGCTTGCCGTCGGCCTGCCGTGCGACGTCGTGGCCCTCCGCGGAGTCGGTGATGGGCGTCGTGACCCGGCCCGCGTCCCCGAAGGCCGGATCGAGGTCGCCGGGTGCCGCGAAGGCCGTGCCGGGCAGGGCCAGGACGAGCGCGAGCCCGAGAGCGACCGGCGCCGCGGCCCTCCCGCCCGGTCTGCGGCGCCGTGCCGCGGGTCTGAGAAGTGCGTGGGTCATGGGTGGACGAACCTCCGTCTTCGCAGGTGAACAGGGAACAGCCGCCAGCTTCGGGCCGCGCCCCCGCGCGCCCGCGCCGACCGTGCCGCACTGCGCCCCACTGGCCCCCGGTGAACCACCCCCGTGGGGGAGCGCGCGGGGGCGCACCGGCCGGGGGCGCCTCTGATGCGGTGTGCAGGGGTTCGGGCTCGGGCCGGGGTGATCCCCGGAGGCCGTCGAGGACGGCCCACCGCGTACCCTCGCCTGCGACGTTGGTGGCGGACAGACGGTGGGCGGGGAACGGACGATGGCTGAGGCGCCCGGGCAGGGTACGGAGTCGACGACGGCCCCCGCGGATGCCGGTGACCTGGACAGGGCGCGGGCCGCGACCGTGCGGGTGTTCGTCGCGCTGGCGCCGCCCGACGACGCGAAGGACGAGCTGGCGCGCGAGCTGGGACCCGCGTACGAGGCGTACCCCCGTCTGCGGTGGAACCGGATCGAGGACTGGCACATCACCCTGGCGTTCCTCGGGGAGCTCCCGGTGGAGACCGTTCCCCTCCTGCGGCCTCCGCTGGCGGAGATCGCGGCGGCGCGCCGCCCGCTGGAACTGGCGCTGCGCGGTGGCGGGCACTTCGACGACCGGGTGCTGTGGAGCGGCATCGACGGCGACCTCGACGGTCTGCACCGGCTCGCCACGGAGGTGCGGACGGTCGTGAAGGAGTGCGGGATCCCCTTCGAGGACCGGCCGCTGCGTCCCCATCTGACGCTCGCCCGGGCCCGCCGCGACGATCAGGCCTCCGTCCTGGAGGTGGCCGACGGGCTGGCCGGCTTCACCGGCCGCCGGTGGGCCACCGAGCGCCTCCATCTCGTCGGCAGCAACTACGGCCGCGGTCCCGGCCCGATCCGCTATCGCGACATCGAGTCCTGGTCCTTCGCCCGGCGGTAGCCGAGGGTGCGGCACTCGACGGCGAAGCCGAGGGAGCCGTACAGCTTCGCGGCCGGGAGGTTCTCGGCGTCGTGGTTGACCGTCACGCGCCGGAGACCGAGCTCGGCCATCCGCCGCATGGACTCGGTCATGACGGCCCGGGCCAGGCCCAGGCGGCGGAAGGCCTCATGGGTGCCGACGGGCTCGAAGTGCCCCAGACCGTTGAGCCGGTCGGTCCAGAAGACGGTGTAGGCGCCGATGCGTCCGTCCGGGGCCTCGGCCACGATCTCGCGCGCCGGGTCGTACCCGGGCCTGGTCATCATGCCGTCCCGGTAGGCCGCGCCCGTCCAGTCGGAGCCGAAGGAGGCGTTGCGCGCCTCGGCCAGGGCCTCGGCGTCGTCGAGGGCGGCCGGGCGGACGGTGAACCCGTCGGGCACCGCGACGGGAGGCAGATCGGTCAGGTCGCGGGTGTTCACGTCGTCCCAGACCCGGAAGCGGGTGAAGCCCAGTTCGTTCAGCAGCCGTGCGCGGGTCGTGTCGGTCTCGAAGAGGTCGGTGAGGACGTACGCCTCGTCCTGCGCCATGTGCCGGGTGGTGGTGTCGGCGGCGAAGGTCAGCATCGAGCGCTCGGTGTCGGTGCCGCGCAGTTCCGGCGCGCAGAAGACGTCGAAGGCCGCGCCGAACCGCAGGCAGATGGTGACGCCCCCGAGCCGGCCGTCGCCCTCGTGCTCCCAGACGTGCACGAGGTCGCCGACGGACGGGTGGCCGCGCAGGTTGTCGTACACGCGGTGCGGCAGCTCGCCCACGTGGTCGTAGGCGTCACGGCCGGCGCTGGCGATCCACTCCGCCACGGTCTCCTGGAGGCGGGGCATGTCGGAGTCGAGGAACGGTCGCGGGGCGAACATGATCGTCTTATATCCGGGCCGGTCAGGCCGGTACAAGGGAGTTTCCGCCGGAGGTGGATCGGTTGCGCCGTGTGCGACCGGGTCGCGCGCCCTCCGTACGACTTCACGCTCCGGCAGACGGCGTAAGCGCCACTGGGCCGTGATCGCCATGATCAATAACGTGGCGCCCGGCGCGTGACCTCGCGTCTGTCGGACAGAGAAGGCAGCGACTTCCCGTGAGGATTCCGATTCCGATGTCGAAGCGCATGACCCGGTTCACAGCGGCTACCGCACTCCTGGCCGTACTCGGCGCCGCCCCGGCCGGAGCGGCCGACAGCTGGCAGAAGGTCGGCGGCGACTCCCGCACCGGTGTCAGCGGCCTCGCGTACGAGGGAGGCACCGAGGGCGGGGACGGGGTGAACGCCCTGATCGTGCACGACAACAAGAAGTCCGGGCAGCCGCGGATCTCCCGGATCACCTCCACCGAGGGCTCCGCCGTGGTCACCCCGCTCACCTGGGAGGGCACGGAGCCCGTCGACCTGGAGGCCGTCGAGCCCATCCCGGGGTTGCCCGGGGAGTACCTGGCGCTCACCGGCCGCGGCATCCTCTTCCGCCTGAAGGTCGCCGGTTCGACGGTGACGGTCGTCGACTACACGCCGCTGCCGTCGATCGGCGAGGGCGACGACTTCGAGAGCTTCGCGCTCGTCGCCCGGGAGGGCAGGCTCGCCGCGCTCTGGGCGGACCGGGGTGCCGGCGCGGGACGGCCCGCCACCCTGTACGCGGCATCGCTGACGTTCGCGCCGTGGGGTCAGCCCTTGTTCGGCGCCATCTCGCAGCGGAGCTACCGGTCCGCGTACCCGACGGGCGACAGCACGCGGCACATCTCCGACATCGCGGTGACCGACTCCGGCCGGATCCTGGTCGGTTCGGCGGGGGACGCGGGTGACGACGGGCCGTTCGACTCCGCGGTGAGCGACGCGGGCCGGGTGACCCTGTCGGCGGCGGGCCGGGTACGGATCACCCTGGCGGCCTCGCCGACGGTGCTCGGCACCTTCCCGGGGTACAAGGTCGAGGCCGTGGAGTGCCTGCCCGGCTCCGCCGACGCCCTCCTCGGCACCGACGACGAGAACCTCGGCGGGTACGTGCGGACCATGCCGTTCTGCGCGACGAACTGACCGGGACGGGTCACGGCTCACGCGGGTGGGTGGGCCGTGACCTTCCCTGCTCCGCCCGGACCGGCGCGGTCATCGGTCCGTCAGGACGCGCGCCAGTGCGTCGACGGTGCCCGGGTGGGTGGTGAGGAGCGCCACGCCGCGCCCGCCCCGGGCCGATGCGTCCGTCGCCGTCCAGCCCTCCGCGCTGCCCAGGAGTTTCGCGAGGGCGTCGACGGTCGCCGGATGGGCGGGGAGGAGCGCCGCGCCCCGGGGGCCGGTGGCGGCAGGGAGGGGGCGTGGGGCGGCCGGTCGGCGGTGCCAGGGCGGGACCCAGGCGTCCAGGGCCGCGAGCCGGGCCGGGAAGATCCGTCCCGCCTCGCGGATGAGCAGCGGGGCCAGTTCCGCGGCGTTCGAGCGGAGCGTCGTGATGAGGACCGGGAGCCATGGCAGCAGGACGGCGTCCGGCAGGCGCCCGAAGGCGTTCGACACGGCCTCCACCACGACGTCCGCGAGGCCCGGCACCGGCTCCAGGGCGTGCACGAAACCGCTCAGGTAGCGCGGATAGGTCGGCACGACCAGGGGGTTGGCGAGGAGCTCGTCGCAGCGGGCCCGCAGCTCGCCCCGCGAGAGCGTGCCCAGCTGCACCTGGGCCGCCCACAGCAGGGCGGTCTTCGCCGGGTCCCGCGGGTGCGCCTGGGCGACCGCCAGTTCCAGCTGCGTCCTGTCGCAGCCGAGGGAGAGCGCCAGGCCCTCCATGCTGAACAGGAAGCCCAGCATCGCCGCCACCTGCCCCACCGTCGCGTCCTCGTCGCGGAAGGCCGTCGGCAGCAGCGTGCAGTAGTGGGCGTACCCGGTGCGGACGAAGGACTCGATCCACGGCGGCAGCACCGGCTCACCGGTCCGGTAGTACGCGAGGAGGCCGCGCACCCGGCGCAGTACCTCCGGCGCCCCGTCGACCGTGCGCTCGCCCGCCAGGACGTCGAGGGCGCGGTTGCCGAGCTCGTCGGCGAGCCGCCGGCCGCCCAGGTACAGCGTGGCGTCCTCGACGGCCGCGAGGACCTCGGCGGTCGTGGCCCGTGGTCCGTAGGCGGTACGGCGCAGGCGCTGTTCCAGGACCTGTTCGAGGCTCACGCCCTCGTAGCCGAGCTCGATGAGGGCCCGTTGGTGGGTGCCGAGGGCGAGGTCCCAGGACTCCTGGATCGACCGCTCGCCGAGCCGCCGCTCCCCCATGACGGGCCGTGCGGCGCCGCTCGGCAGCAGGCGGCGCAGCATCCACAGGACGTCCGAGCAGGCCCGCAGCTCCGGCCGGGAGGTCATGTCGAGCAGGGCGCGGCGCACCCCGCGCTGCTGGAGGTTCAGCTCCAGGGGTGCCAGGCGGTCGTGGACGTCGCGGGCGAGCGGCGGCAGGGCTTCGTAGCCGACCTGGCCGATCCGGTCGCCGCCCATCATGATCTCGACGAGGCGGCGGACGTCCCGGCGCCCGGGCACGCTGTCCTTCTCGATGCAGGTGACCGCGGCGTCCTGGAAGTCGTACGGCGTGGGCTTGGCCCGGTCGCGCATCCCGGCGAGCAGGATCGACGTCTCGAAGACGGCGATCGCGTCGGCGGTGGAGGCCGGGTAGCCGTTGCGGCGGGCGGCGCGGACGATGTCCACGGACCAGCCGAGCAGTTCGCTCTCGTCCAGGGTGTCGAGGACGGGCGGCCGCTGGAGGAAGCCGGAGAGACGGTCCTCGGCCGGTGCCGCCGCGGGGGGCGCGGCGGGCGAAGCGGCCTTCGTCGCCGTCTTCTTCGTGCCGGCCTGTCCCTCCAGGCGGTACGGCTTCACCCGGGTCCGCTTGAGGTTCTTCGTCCACTGCGTCGCGGCGATCGACACGGAGCCGGAGGCGAGGCCGAACTGGGCCTCGATCGTCGCGTTGCTGGAGGGGATCAGTCCGTACTGCCAGGTCGTGGCCGTACGCGGCGAGATCGCGAAGGTGTCGCCGCCGCCGATGCCGAACTCGTCGACGCGGCTGGCCGCGTGGAAGGCTCCGCACACGTACAGGCAGTCCGCCGGGTCGGTGCCGGTCGCGGCCAGGTGCTCGCGCATCCTGGTCCACATGTACCGCTCGCGGTCCTCGTCGACGCGGACGCGGTCGCCGTCCCCCGGCGCGAGCCGCCGGAACAGGCTCCCGATGAGGAACATGACCTGACGGTAGGTGTCGTGGTCGCTGTCGCCGAGCGGCACCTCGACGTACTGGTGCCACCACTCCGACCAGTGCCGCACCTTGCCGTGGCGCAGCAGGTGCTCCTCCAGTTCCGCGAAGCGCGGCCGCAGGTCGCCGATCTCGACGCCGACGGCCTCGCCGTGGAGCGCGGCCTCGGTGCCGTCCTCCTCGCGGGCGGCCGGGTCGTCGGCGCGGTCGTGCCGCCGGTCCCACTGGAAGACGTGGTCGGAGGAGCGGTCGACGAGGACCAGTTCCACGCCGGGGGTGTCGAGGGCGTACGCGATGGCCTGGTACTCGGCGGAGGCCTCCGTGATCGGGGCGACGACCGACAGCGGTGCCCAGTCCTCCGGGAAGCCGTCGATGTCGCTCGCGAACGCCTGCACCGCCACGGGCAGCCGGCAGTTGCGCAGCTCGGTCAGGAGCGGCGTCATGTCCTCGCACAGCTCCAGGTACACGACCTTGGGCTGCTTCTCGCGCAGCCGGCGGGCCATGGCGAGGGCGGAGGCGGGCGAGTGGTGGCAGACGGGGAAGATCTCCAGCGGTTCCGCCACGGCTCGGTCGACGTCGTCGACCAGACCGAGCAGGATGCCCTCCAGGGCGTCGGCCCCTCCGGCGAACTCGGCTGCCGCCTCGTGCAGTTGACCACGCAGCGCGGTGAACGGGGTCCCGGTCACGACAGCTTCGCGATCGCTTCGCGGCCGCCCTCGAGGAACTCGGGCCAGGAGCCGCCCTCCTCCTTGCCGCGCGGCTCGACGACGCCGTGCAGGTACTTGTTGAGGATGGCCAGGTCCTCCGGCTCGCGCCGGGCGAGCGTGCCGACCAGGGAGGCGGCGAGCGTACGGGCGGTCAGGGTGCGCTCGCCGAAGAAGTTGCTGTGCAGGATCGAGTCCTCCAGGACGCCGATCTGCTCGGCGGTCGAGAGGGCCGACTCCAGCTTCTCGTCGTCGCTGCCGGCCGCGGCGGCGGAGGCCCGCAGGTCGGCGAAGCTCTGGAGGAGGACGTCGAGGAGGGTGGGCGGCACGTCCAGTTCGATGGCGTGGCGGCGCAGGAGCTCCTCGGTGCGGAAGCGGACGATCTCGGCCTCGCTCTTCTTGTTCGTCACGACGGGGATGCGGACGAAGTTGAAGCGGCGCTTGAGCGCGGAGGAGAGGTCGTTGACGCCGCGGTCGCGGCTGTTGGCGGTGGCGATGACGGAGAAGCCGGGCTTGGCGAAGACGATGTTCTCGCCGTCGGCGCCGTCGAGCTCGGGGACGGAGACGTACTTCTCGGAGAGGATCGAGATCAGCGCGTCCTGGACGTCGCTGGTGGAGCGGGTCAGCTCCTCGAAGCGGCCGATGGTTCCGGTCTCCATCGCGGTCATGATCGGCGAGGGGATCATCGACTCGCGGGACTGGCCCTTGGCGATGACCATCGACACGTTCCAGGAGTACTTGATGTGGTCCTCGGTGGTGCCGGCGGTGCCCTGGACCACCTGGGTGGAGTTGCGGCTGATCGCGGCCGAGAGGAGTTCGGCGAGCCAGCTCTTTCCGGTGCCGGGGTCGCCGATGAGGAGCAGGCCCCGGTCGGAGGCGAGGGTGACGATGGAACGCTCGACGAAGCTGCGGTCGCCGAACCACTTCTGCGACACCTCCCGGTCCAGGCCGTCGGCGCGCTCGGAGCCGAGGATGAACAGGCGGACCATCTTCGGGGACAGGCGCCAGGAGAACGGCTTGGGGTTGTCGTCGATCGATTCCAGCCAGTCGAGTTCCTCGGCGTACTTGATCTCGGCGGGGGCGCGGAGCAGGTCGGACATGTGCGGAGCCTTTCGGTCTCAGGTCAGGAAGGTCTTGAGTTCGTGCACGAGCTTGTCGATGTGGCCGGAGATCACCGGGGTGCCGAGCGCCTTGAACCGCTCCCGGAACCAGGGGTTGACCTCCTGCCGTCCGGAGCTGGTCACCGAGCCCACGGGGATGAAGCGGACCCCGGAGCGGTGGACCTCCTCGATGCCCTCGAACAGCGGCTGCGAGCGGTCGAACTCGTAGAAGTCGGAGATCCACACCATGACGGTGTTCTTCGGCTCGGCGATCTTCGGCCGGGCCATGGCCATCGCCACCGGGCCGTCGTTGCCGCCGCCGAGGTTGGTGCGCAGGAGCACGTCGAACGGGTCGCGCACCCAGGGCGTGAGGTCGATCGCGCGGGTGTCGTACGCGATGAGGTGGACGTCCACCTTGGGCAGCCCGGCGAAGATCGAGGCGAGGATGGTGCAGTTGACCATCGAGTCGACCATGGAGCCGGACTGGTCGACGACGACGATCAGCCGCTGGGGTGCGGTCCGGCGGACGGTGTGCCGGTAGTAGAGGCGGTCGACGTAGAGCCGCTCCTCCTCCGGGCTCCAGTTGGTGAGGTTCTTCCAGATCGTGCGGTCGAGGTCCAGGTTCCGGAAGACCCGCTTGGGCGGGACCGAGCGGTCGAGCTCGCCGACGGTGGCCTTCTCGACCTGGGTGCGGAGCACCTCGGCGACCTCGTCGACGTACCGCCTGATCAGCGCCTTGGCGTTGGCGAGCGCCACTCCGGAGAGGTTGCCCTTGTCGCGCAGCAGCTGCTCGATCAGGGACATGCTGGGGGTCAGCCGGGCGGCCAGCGCGGGGTCGGCCAGGACTTCGCGCAGGTGCATGCGCTGGACGAGGTCGGCCTCGATGGCGCCGAGTTCGGGTCCGAGGCCGCCGCCGGTGAGGGCGGCTCCGGCCGCCTTTCCGCCGCGCAGCCCGCCGGGCGGACAGCCGAGCGCTCGCTCCAGCCAGCCGGCGTCCGACTGCCAGCGGGCCAGCTGTCCGGCGGAGACGGTGCCGGAGCCGGTGGCGAAGACGTTGAGCAGCAGCTTGGACGCGAGCGCGGCGCGCCGCACCTCGGCGGCGCGGTCGCGGGCCCCGTCCGGCTCGGGCTCCGGGGTCATCAGGCCGTCGAGCTCGTCGCCGAGCTCCGGGTGGCGCTGGACGACGGAGTCGACGGAGGCGCCGGGGTCGAGCAGCGCGGACGGCAGACCGATGTCCTCGACGACGGCGAGACTCGCCGCCTCCAGGGCGGCCTGCTCCTCGGGATCGAAGAGCCGGGCGAGCAGCCGCCAGTAGAGGACCTGGCGCCGGTTGTCGTGGGGGTCGGGTCCGGCGGGCGTCGACGGCTCGGGACCCGTCGCGGGGGTGAGGTCGGGTCCGGCGGGCGTCGACGGCTCGGGGCCCGTCGCGGGGGTGAGGTCGGGTCCGGCGGGCGTCGACGGCTCGGGACCCGCCGCGGGGGTCGGGTCGGGGAGGACGGACGCCGTCGGCTCGGGGCCGGTCGCCGGGGTGGCGTCGGGCGGGGTCGCTTCGGTCATGAGCGCAGCAGCCTTCCCGCTCGCTCGCGCAGGACGGCGACCGCGTCCGTGGCCGCCTTCTCCGCGCGGACTCCCGCCTTGTCGGTGGTGCCGCCGGCCCACGCGCCCGCGTGGACGGCGACGGTCTTCTTCCGGACGGTGGTCTCGACGGCGAGCGGCTGGAGGAGGAAGGCTCCGGCGTCCCAGCGGAGGAGCCCGAGGCACGCGCCGGACGCGGCGATCGCCTCCGGGGTGAGCGGACCGGCGTCCGGTACGCGGTCGGTGTCGACGGCGAGCCGGTGGCCCGCGACCGTGAACGTCACCGTCCCGTCGTCCGCGCGCTCCGCCGCGTACCCCTCCAGGAGGACGGGGACGGCGATGCGGACCGGGTGGCGGTCGAGCGGGGCGGTGACCGGGTCTGTCGCGGTGGCGAGGGCGACCCGGGCCGTGGCGAAGGGGTCGGCGGGCTCCCCCACGCGGGCGCGTTCGTCGTCCCAGACGAGGTCGCCCTCGGCGGTGACGGGCATGCCGTCGAGGTCCATCGCGCGGCCCTCGCTCACCGCGGTGAGGAGCGACATGCGCGGCCGGAGCAGCTGCCAGAGCCCGGCGCCGACGACGGTGTCCGGCTTGGGCGCGGAGGCCGCCGCCCGGACGAGGCGGGGTGGCGCCCCGTCGGCCGGTTCGAACACGGCGTGGACCTGGGCCTGTACGGCGGTGGCGTGCTCCTGCACGTCGACACCGAGCGGCAGCAGGCGTCCGGTCGCGGTGGAACCGGCGGGGGTGCGGGCGGCTCCCGGGAGGGTCAGCAGCAGGGCGCGCGACCAGAGGTCGGCCCAGCGGCGCACCGGGATCCTGTCCAGGGTGGCCCCGGGGCAGGAGGCGGCCAGTTCGGCCGCGAAGCCGTCGAGCAGGGTCGCCTGCCGGCGGAGCGCGGGGTCCGGCAGCATCGCGGACACCACGGGCGCGGCTCCGCCGACGAGTTCGTGGTCGAGGCCCTGCCAGCCCGCGCGGGCGAGGTCGCACAGCCAGGCGCGGGCGGCGGCGAGCACGTTCGCGGCGGGCTCGTCCCCGTCGGCGGGCTGCTCGGGCGCCTCTGCGGCCGGACGGCCGGTGACGTCCGCGACGCGGGCCGTCAGGGCGTCGTGGACGGAGCCCATGAGCGCGGTGCGGGCGGCGGCGAGCGCGACGAAGTGGTCCTCGCCGGCGGCGCCGGCCGCGGTCTTGTCCGCGGCCTCGGCGACGAGGGAGGCGAGCGGTGTGCCGCCGAGGGCGTCCGCGAGTGCGGCGAGGCCGTCGGTCTGCGCGGGCTGCGGACGGAGCAGGCCGGCGACGAGCGCGTCGTCGAAGGCGTCCACGGCGGCCAGCGCCTCGTCGAGTCCGTCGACGGGGTCGGCGAGCAGGTCCGTACGCATCAGGCGACCGCCCTCGTCGGCGGGAACCACTGCATCTCGGGCAGCGGCGCGGTGGCGGACTCCAGTTCGAGGTAGGCGAGGTGCCTCAGGAACCGGCTGAACACGGGGGCGGCGGCCGAGGTGTCTCCCTGAGCGGGCCGCGTGGCGGTCATCGCCGAGAGGAGCGCCTGCGCGTCGGGCTCGCCCTCGGTCGTCTCGGCCTTCAGATAGCGGGCGACGCGCCGCGCGCCGTACTGCAGGACGGCCTCGGTGACGAGGGCGCGGAGGTGGTTGCAGAACGAGCCGCGCGCTCCGCCGCAGGGGCGGTTGTTGTTGGTGCTGCACGCGAACGCGTACGTCCCGGCGGCGATCGAGGACACGTACACGCGCCCTATGTCGGACCCGCTGGACACCACTCCCTGCAAGCGTCCGTCGGCCAGCTCGACGAACGGCACCTTGGCGAGTTTCCGCGGTCGCGCGGGCGGTACCACCCGCGCCGCGCTCGACCTCTCCCAGACCGACAACGCACTTCTCCCATGCACGTCAAAGGGGATGTTCACGCCGGAGCGGCGGAACATCCCCAACG
Organism: Streptomyces nymphaeiformis; assembly: GCF_014203895.1. Taxonomy (GTDB): domain Bacteria; phylum Actinomycetota; class Actinomycetes; order Streptomycetales; family Streptomycetaceae; genus Streptomyces; species Streptomyces nymphaeiformis. The sequence goes on from NZ_JACHJY010000003.1 coordinate 100,462, forward strand.
TATCCCCGCCCACTGACAACGCCTCAGGACGCGGTCGGCGGCAGGGACGGGAGAGCTGGTGCGCGGGGCCGGGCCCTGGGAGAAGCCCGGCCCCCGGGGTCCTAGTAGGGCTTCACCAGGACGTGGGCGGCGCCCGGGACGCCGACCTCGAGCAGCGCGTCCTCCTCGGGCGTCGTCGGCGCGCCCATCTCCTGCTTGAGGACCGCCCCGGACAGGGCCTGCACCCAGAGGGCGCGGGGCCGGCGGCGCGCCTCCCAGGCCTCCAGGGCCTCGGGGACCGAGTCGGCGGCGTCCAGGGATTCGGCGAGGACGAGGGCGTCCTCGCCGGCCATCGCGGCTCCTTGCGCGAGGTGCGGGGTGGAGGCGTGCGCGGCGTCACCGGCGAGCACCACGCGGCCCACGTGCCACGGTTCCTCGACCGTCACCTGGGAGATGCGGGAGTACACGACGGCCGCCGGGTCGGTGACCGCTCGGAGCGCCTCGGCGACGGGCCCGGAGAACACCGCGAGCCGCTCGGCGAGCTGTTCGTGCGCGCGTGCCGGGTCCGGCCGGTGGTCCTCGGCCTCGGCGAACACGGCGCCGAGGTACATCAGTTCGTCGGTGATCGGGGTGAGCAGGGCCTTCGCCTCCTTGCCCGCCGTGGCCATGAGGACGCCCCGCACGTCGGGGTGGCGGGGCACGGTGACGCGCCAGTTGGCGAATCCGGTGTACGCGGGCGCGTACCGGTCGCCGTAGAGGCGGGTCCGCAGCGGGGAGCCGATGCCGTCGAAGCCGACGACCAGGTCCCAGCGGCCGGTGGATCCGTCGGAGAGGGCGACGGTGACTCCCGTGCCGTCGTCGTCGAGTTCGGTGACGGTGACGCCGAAGCGGATCTTCGCGCCCGCGGCGAGGGCGGCGTCGCCGAGGACCCGGGCGAGGGCGGGCCGCGGGATGCCGTTGGCGGCCGGCAGGTCGTCCATGCGGGGCTGGGGTATCCGCGCGAGCGTGTTCCCCGCGGGGTCGGCGATCGTCAGAACCTCCCATGCGAAGCCCGCCGCGAGGCACTCGTCGAGCACGCCGAGCTCGCGCATGACGTGCAGGGCGTTGGACGGCTGGATGATGCCCACGCCGAGGGCGTCGAGTTCCTCGCGGATCTCGGCCACCTCCACGGTGTGGCCGCGCCGGGCCAGGGCGGTGGCGAGCGTGAGGCCGCCGATGCCTCCGCCGTGGATCAGGACGCGCAGGGTTGGTGCCATCTCGGAAAGCTCCCGGTCTCCAGTACAAGATCGAACATGGGCGCAGGAGTGTAACCCCGGGGTACGGACCTGGGGTTGTTCGGGGAACGACCCGGGATTCACCCGGGTCCTGCGGCGTGCCGACGCGCGCTGTCGGGGGGCGGGCACGGAGCATCGCCATGCGAGGGCCTCGGGCGGGCAGGCGTCCAGCAGGTCGCCGACCCGCGAGGAGGAGTACGCCATGCCGCACCCGTGGCGCCGGTGGAAGTGGTGGCAGCGCTGGGGGCGGGACCCGGTGGTGGTGCAGACGCTGCGCTCCACGGCCGCCGCGACGATCTCGTACGTCGTCGCGCTCCGGCTGAGTTCGGAGCCGGCGCCGCTGACCGCCCCGCTCACCGCGCTGCTCGTCGTCCAGGTGACGCTGTACTCGACGCTCACGACGAGCCTTCGGCGGGTGAACTCCGTCGTCGTCGGCGTCCTCATCGCCATCGCGTTCAGCGCGCTCGTCGGGCTCACCTGGTGGAGTCTCGCCCTGGTCATCCTGGCGTCACTGGTCGTGGGCCGGTTCGTCCGGGTGGGGGAGTTCGTGCCCGAGGTGGCCATCAGCGCGATGCTGGTCCTCGGCGTGACGCAGGTCGCGAACACGGCGTGGGACCGGGTCCTGGAGACCCTGATCGGCGCCGTCGTGGGCCTGCTCTTCAACGTCGTGCTCGTCCCGCCGGTCTGGGTCGACACCGCCGGGGACTCGATCGTGGACCTGGCGCGGCGGATGCGCCGGCTGCTCCTGGACATCGGCGAGGAGCTGGCGGACCCGGGCCTCGTCCCGGGTGCGGCCTCCCCCGTGGAGTCCGCTCCCGTGGAGCGGGCCGAGGCGCGGCTCCACGAGGCGCGCCGCCTCGACAACGACGTCGCGGACGTCGACGCGGCGCTGCGTCAGGCGGAGGACAGCCTCCGGCTGAACCCGCGCGTGAAGGAGGGTCTGCTCCACCGCATCGTGCTGCGCACGGGCCTCGACACCCTGGAGATCAGCGCGGTCGTGCTGCGCGTCCTCGCGCGTTCCCTGACGGACCTCGCGAAGGAGCGGCAGGGGGCGCGTCTGGTGCGCCGGGAGGCGGGTCTCGCCCTCCGGGAGACGCTGCGGTACCTCGGAGACACCCTCGTGAGCTTCGCCGATCTCGTCACCTCGCATTCGAGCGACGGTGCGGAGACGGCGGAGGACCGTCTGGGCGAGCAGCTCGGAGCTGCCCGCGCCGCCCGGGACGGCGCCGCCGGGCTCCTCAGGGCGGAGGCGGCGCACGATCCGGAGCGCTGGCAGCTGTACGGTGCGCTGCTCGCCGAGATCGACCGGGTGCTCGACGAACTCGATCCGGACCACCGCGGCCGCCGGCTGATGGAGGAGCTGGACCGGCACACGCGCGCGCGTGCGGAGCGGCGGCGGCGCGTCACCTCCCTCGCGGGCCGGGCACGCCGTACGCCGTGACGGGCCGCAGGGCGCCCTCCTCCCGGAGGGCGTCCAGGGTCGGGTAGCCGTCGACGGCCAGGATCAGGTCGGTCTCGGCGAGGAGGGAGCGCAGGACGTGGACGATGCCGTCCTCGCCGCCGAGGGCGAGGCCGTACGCGTACGGGCGGCCGATGCCGACGGCCGTGGCGCCGAGGGCGAGGGCCTTCACGACGTCGGAGCCGGTGCGGACGCCGGAGTCGAAGAGCACGGGCAGGCCTTCGGCGGCGGCGACCACGCCGGGCAGGGCGTCCAGGGCGGGCAGGCCGCCGTTGGCCTGGCGTCCGCCGTGGTTGGAGCAGTAGATGCCGTCGACGCCGCCGTCCCTGGCGCGGCGGACGTCCTCCGGGTGGCAGATGCCCTTGAGGATGATCGGCAGGTCGGTCAGGGAGCGCAGCCAGGCGAGGTGCTCCCAGCGGAGCGGTTTGCCGAAGATCCCCGCCCATTCCAGGACGGCGGCGCGCGGGTCCTCCTCGGGGGTCTTGGCGAGGCGCGCCCGGAAGGCCGGGTCCGAGGTGTAGTTGGCCAGGCAGTGGCCGCGCAGCTGGGGGAAGTTGCCGGTGGCGAGGTCGCGGGGGCGCCAGCTGGTGATCCAGGTGTCGAGGGTGACGACGATGCCCCGGAAGCCGGCCGCCTCGGCCCGGTGCACCAGGCTCTCCGCGAGGGCGCGGTCGGTGGGCGTGTAGAGCTGGAAGAAGCCGGGGGTGTCCCCGTAGGCGGCGGCGACCTCCTCCATCGGGTCGACGGTGAGCGTGGAGGCGATCATGGGTACGCCGGTGCGGGCGGCGGCGCGGGCCGTCGCGAGGTCGCCGTGCCCGTCCTGGGCGCAGAGCCCGATCACCCCGACGGGCGCCATGAACAGCGGGGACGGCAGCTTCAGGCCGAAGAGGTCGACGGACAGGTCGCGGTCGGAGGCGCCGACCATCATCCGCGGGACGAGCCCCCACTGCCGGAAGGCCGTGACGTTGGCCTCCTGGGTGTACTCGTCGCCCGCGCCGCCGGCCACGTACGACCAGAGCGAGGGCGGCAGGGCGGCGCGCGCCTTGGTCTCCAGTTCGGCGAAGGTCATGGGCAGCGCGGGTGCGACGCCGAACAGCCCGTTGAGGTAGATCTCGTTCTGGTAGTCGCCGTACTGCTGGGGCATGGGGGCGTCGTTCCTTCCGGTCGTTCGTCGGGACGCTCGGGGCACCCGCGGTGGTCCCCACCACCCTGCCCGTCACGCGCGCGCGTGACCATGGAGCGGTCGCCGGGAATGCGGCGCCGGGTTGTGTCGCCGGCCGGGGAGGGCGGCGAGGAACCCGGGTGCGGTACCCGGTCTGCTTCCGCGATCATCGGGGGATGACGCGCACCTTCGAAGAGCTCGTCGCGGAAGCTTCCGCGGCCTCGGTCGACGGCTGGGACTTCTCCTGGCTGGACGGGCGGGCGAGCGAGGAACGGCCCTCCTGGGGCTACCAGCGGCTCCTCGGCGAGCGGCTGGCGACCGCCGCGGCCGGACTCGACGTCCAGACGGGTGGCGGGGAGGTCCTGGGCGGGGTCCCGGTGCTCCCGCCGACGATGGCGGCCACCGAGTCGTGGCCGCCGAACGTCGCGCGGGCCACCGCGCGGCTCCACCCCCGGGGGGTGGTCGTCGTCGCCGACCCGGACGAGCCGCCGCTGCCCTTCGGCGACGCCGCCTTCGACCTCGTCACCAGCCGGCACCCGGCCACCGTGTGGTGGGCCGAGATCGCCCGTGTCCTGCGGCCGGGCGGCGCCTACTTCGCGCAGCACGTGGGCCCTGCCAGCGTCTGGGAGCTGGTCGAGTGGTTCCTCGGGCCGCAGCCCGAGGCGGCCCGGGGCCGTCATCCCGACGACGAGGCCGCCGCGGCGCGGGCCGCCGGGCTCGACGTCGTGGACGTGCGCGCCGAGCGGCTGCGCATGGAGTTCCACGACATCGGCGCCGTGGTCTGGTTCCTGCGGAAGGTCATCTGGATCGTGCCGGGGTTCACGGTCGAGGACCGGCTGCCCCGGTTGCGCGAGCTCGACGCGCTGATCCGCGCGGAGGGGCCGTTCGTGGCGTACTCCGCACGGACCCTGATCGAGGCGCGGAAGCCCTCCGTACCGGCCGTGTAGGGCTGCCGGGGCGATCGCACGCCCCGGACGCGCGGCCCTGGCGTCGTGCGCCCCGTCAGTTCGGCCCGCTCGTGAGGAAGTTCCGTTCGTGGTCCCTGGCCCATGCGCGGAAGGTGCGGGCGGGCGCACCGGTGACGCTCCCCACTGTGGAGGTGAGCGGTCCGGGCGTGGTGACCAGTTCGGCCTGGGCGCGCAGGACCCCGTCCACGACGGCGGGCGGCCAGCCCTGCGCGAGCGTCTCCTGGCGTGCGGTCTCCTCCGGCGTCTCGGTCCACACCACCGGCCGGTCGATCACCTCGCCGATGATGCGCACCTGCTCCGCCTGGGTCAGGGCCTCGGGACCGGTGAGCCGGTGGCTCGCCCCGGCATGACCGTCGTCGGTGAGCGCGCGTACGGCGACGGCGGCGAGGTCGCCCACCCCTGGACCGTCGCGGCCCTGGCCGCGCGGGCGGGGCTGTCCCGCGCGGCCTTCTCCAAGCGTTTCTCCGACACCGTCGGCCGGCCCCCGTCGGCGTACCTGACCTGGTGGCGGCTGACGACCGCGGCACGGCTGCTGCGCGCGTCCGACGCTCCGCTGAGCCAGGTGGCCGCCCGGGTCGGCTACACCTCGCCGTTCGCCTTCGCCAACGCCTTCAAGCGTGCCTTCGGCACCGCGCCCGGCCGGTACCGAAGGCACCGTGGCACGCACGGCGAGGGCGCCCGGGCCGACGGGTCCGGGGGCTCGCTCACGGCGTCGGAGGTGTCGCCCGGACGATGACCACGACCTGGTCCTCGGGATGCCAGCGCCGGACGTGCGTCTTGGGCGGGTTGACGCACAGGCCGTCTCCGTCGGAGACCGTGGCGCGGTAGCCGATGGCGACGGCGCCCTGGCGGGCGGCCGATTCGGCGACGGTGGCGAAGGACGTGGTGCGTCCGGTCGTGACGTAGTGGGCCGCCGGGCGGAGGCGCAGGGTGTTGCCGTCGGGGGCGAGGAGCTCCTCGAACACGGCGGTGAGGTGGGGGTTCTGGGAGATCTGGGTCATCAGGAGCCCGATGAGCCTGCCGCCGACGACGAAGTCGGAGCCCGGGGCCGGTGGGGCGAGGAGCCGGTTGCGGTCGTCGGTGAACTCGGTGACGACGGGGACGCGCAGGCCGCTCGCCTGCTGCCCGGCCCGCAGATGGAGGAGGGTGACGAGCGTGCGGTCGTCCGGGTCGGTGCCGCCGGGCCGGTGGTCGGGACCGAGGACGATCACGGTGTCGTACCGGGCGAGGTCGAGCGCGTCCGTGGTCTCGCGCAGCGTGGGATCGCCGGACCGGTGGAGCACCGAGAGACGCCCGCCGACGGTCGCGGTGACGGAGCGGATGCCGGTGAGGGTGGCGGTGCGCGGCTCGGCCACGACGTCGAGGACCGAGCCGGGCGGTGTACGGCGCGCCAGCTGGGCGGCGATCCGGGGTGCCCGGCGGTTCCATCCGAGGAGGAGGATCCGTTCGGGTCGTGCGGGGGTCGCGGGCGGTGCCTGGGCGAGCGCTGTCGGGTCGTAGGGCGCGGGGGTGACCGACAGGTGGGTCGACCGCTCGTCCTCGGCGATGACGAGGAGGGTGTCGTCGTCGAGGAGGGGGGTGGAGCGGGGCGGGTTGAGCGCGACGGTGCCGTCGGCGTGGACGATGCCGACGGCGGTGGACACCGGGCAGGCGCGGGCGGCCTCGTCGAAGGTGCGCCCCGGTAACCCCGGGTCCCGGAGGGTGTGGAACTCGTGTCCGGCGAAGTCGAGGAGTTCCTGGTGGACGAGGGAGAGTCCGGGCTGTCGTGCGCAGTCGACGAGGAGCCTGGCCGCGATGTCGTCCATGTCGAGGACGGTGGCCCGGGGCCCTCCGGCCAGGCGGGCGGCGTGGAGGAAACGGTCGTCCCGTACGGCGGCCACGACGCGCACGGGATTCGCCTCCCCCACGGCCGCGGAGAGGGACAGCAGGGACTTGACGACCTCGGTGTCGTCGCGGGGGTCGTCGCCGGGCAGGACGAGGACGCTGTCCGCGGTCGCCGGACTCACGCGCGCGAGTGCGGCGGGCTCGGTGGGCCGGCCGGTGCGGCAGACGATCCTGGTGCGGCCCGTCGCGCCGGCGGTGGCGCGGAGGTCCTCCTCCATGGCGGGTTTGTCGCGGTCGGCGAGGACCGCGATGACCCGGCGGCTCCGGTCGGTGCGGGCGGCGACGAGTTCGGAGACGACGGTGGGGAGCTGCTCGGACCAGCCGAGGACGACGGTGTGACCGCTCTCCAGGATGCGGGCGTGACCTCGGTTGAGGGCGATGATGCGGTCGGTGAGGCCGGTGGTGATGAGACTGACGAGGGTGGAGACGTAGAAGAGCGCGATGAGGGCGAGGAGTACGGACAGGGCGACGCGCAGCGGGGGGCCGACCTCGCCGCCCAGGCGCATGGTCTGTCCGGTGTTGCGCCACACCGCGGCGATCCTGGCACCGAGGGAGGCGGGGGTGCGCTGGTCGGTCCAGGCGAGGACGGTGCTGACGGGGACGACGAGCGCCAGACAGGCGAGCGCCAGCCAGCCGCAGAGTGCGGCGATGCCCCGGGTGAGGGTGGTGTCGAACCAGTAGCGGAAACGGTCTTCGGCGGAGTGGGCCCGGCGGGCGGACGGATTCGCGTCGGAGGACCGGGTTCTGACGGGGGACCAGGTCCGGTCGGAGGACCGGGTCCTGTCGGCGGGCCGGTTCCGGTACGGGGGCCCGTCAGTCCCGGCCGGGGTGTCCTCGGTCCGGCCGGGGCCGGATCCCTGTGCGGCGACCCGCTGCCCGGGTACGACCTTTTTGTCTTCTTTTCGCACGTCAGAAGGGTGCCGCCCCGCCGGCGACGGCGGGGCGGCATCGGGGCATATTCATCCCTTCGTGATCAGGCGTACGGATCGAAGGGGATCCCGGCCGGCTTGGCCTTGGCGAGGTGCGCGGCGAAGTTCCCGTCCTTGAGGCCGAAGACCGCGCTGCCGAAGTCGGCCTGGGCGAGCTTGTCGCGGATGCCCGCGGGGTAGCCGTTCCAGCCGACCAGGCTGGGGAACTGCCAGGTGTGCTGGTGGTTCTCGGGCGGTTCGTCGTTGGAGTTCGCCGGGCGGAAGCAGTGGGTGCCGATGCCGTCCTTGTGGTAGACGACCTTCGGGTGGGTGCCGTCCCAGCGGATCTTGTCGCGGCCGTAGACGTTGAAGTTGCCGTGCGCGGAGGTGGAGACGTACTGGGCCTGGTCGTTCTGCACCCAGACGACCACGTGCTCCCAGTCGTGGCGGTGTCCGCCGAGGCTGCTGCCGATCACCGCCTGGTCCTTCTCGAAGTAGAGGCCGTAGATGATCGCGCACCAGCCGTTGTTGCACTTCTCGCGCGCGTATCCGTTGGTGTTGGTGAGGTCCGAGGCGTCATGGCACTGGCCGTTGAGGGCGCCGGACGGGTTGAGGCCGCCGTTGAGCGTCCCGTCGGGGCCGATGGCGGGGGTGGGGTAGCAGCCGTCCGTGTCGTAGTCGTAGGCGGGCTGGAAGGTCTGTTCCAGGCCGTCGGCGTTGGCGGGCAGGGCGGTGGGCGGTGCGGCGAGCGCGCTGCTCGGCAGGGCGATGATCAGCGCGAGGGCGCCGGCGAGGGCGAGGGTGCCCCTGGCGGCGTACGCGGGTGTCTTCACTGCGTCCCCCTGGGTCGGTGGGCATGGGCCGAGCGCATCTTGGCATGCACACTCCACGTACGCGAGGGTGCCCGGCCCACCGGACAAGGCTTCATCCGCCGGCCATCTCCGGTTGGCCACCCACCGCGGCACAGCCGCACCCGGGCCGGCGCTCACCACAGCACAGCCACCCCCGGCCGGTACTTACCGCGCACGGCCACCCCCAGCCCCACGCCTACCGCAGCGCGGCCGCGACCAGCCGGCGGACCTCCTCGGCGGCGACCGCGCCGCCGTTGACCAGGCGGTCGAACACCAGGCCGTCCACGCAGGTGAGCAGGGTGACCGTGCGCGCGCGGGCGTCCGCGAGGCCCTGGGCGGCGAGGAAGTCCTCGACGGACTGCCGGGCCGCGTTGTCGCGCGGCACGAGGATCTCCCGCAGCTCGGGCTGGTGCACGCTCTCCAGCGCGCAGGCGTAGCGCGCGAGGGAACGCCGACGCCCCTCCCCCGTGAGCCGCAGCCCGGCGAACGCCGTGAGCCCGGCGACGAGTTCCCCGGCGTCGCGCGGCGCGCCCGCCCGCCGCCCCGCCTCTTGGATCTCGGCCTGGTCGCGCTCGACGAGGCGGCGCACGAGCGCGGTCAGGAGTGACTGCCGGGTGCGGTGGTACGCGGACGTCGTGCCGGGCGGCAGGCCGGCGGCCCGGTCGACCGCGCGATGGGTGAGCCCGCGCATGCCGTGGTCGGCGAGGACCTCGATGGCGGTGTCGGCGAGGAGGGCGCGCCGGGCGGCGGCGGAGGCGTGGGCGGACATCCCTCCTTTCTACACCTGTAGAGGGAAGGAGTACTGTTCTTCTACAGCTGTAGAAGAACAGTACGGAGGGGTGTCCGGCATGGACGGCGGGAACGCGGTGGTGGTCGGGGGCGGGGTCGGGGGCCTCGCGGCGGCGATCGGACTTCGGCGGGCCGGCTGGGAGGTGACCGTCCTCGAACGCGCCGCGGCCCTCGGTGACGCCGGCGCGGGCATCTCCCTCCACGCCAACGGCATCCGCGCCCTGGACGCGCTGGGCGTCGGCGCGGCGGTACGCGAGGCCGCCCGGCCCCAGTACACGGGCGGCACCCGCGTCCCTGGCGGCGGCCGGCTGGCCCGGATGGACGGGGCCGCCCTGGAGCGGGCGCTCGGCACCCCGATCGTCGGGATCCCTCGCGCCACCCTGCACCGGCTGCTGCGCGCGGCACTGCCCGCCGGGTGCCTGGTCGTCGGGGCGGAGGTGACCTCCCTGGATCCGGCCGCCCCGGACCGCGTGGGCGTGGTCACCGGCGCGGGGGTACGGGAGGCGGATCTGGTGGTGGCCGCCGACGGCGTGAACAGCGCCCTCCGCACCCTGCTCTTCCCCGGCCACCCGGGGCCGGCGTACAGCGGCTCCACCGTCCTGCGCGCGATCACCGAGCATCCCGTACCGCTCGCGACCGACTTCGAGCTGACGTGGGGACGGGGTGCCGAGTTCGGGCACATCGCCTTCGCCGACGGCCGGGCCGAGTGGCACGCCGTACTCAACTCCCCGGCAGGCGTGCGCCATCCGGACCCGCTGGGCGTCCTGCGCCGCCGCTTCCGGGACTGGCACGACCCGATCCCGGCCCTCCTCGCGGCGACCCGACCCGAGGCCGTGCTGCACCACGACATCCACGAACTGGCCACTCCCCTGCCGACGTTCGTCGCGGGCCGGGTCGCCCTGCTCGGCGACGCGGCCCACGCCATGACCCCGAACCTCGGCCAGGGCGCCTGCCAGGCGCTGGAGGACGCGGTGTCACTGGCCGCCGCGCTCGCCACCGCACCCGGCCTCGACACGGCACTGGCCCGGTACGACGCCGAGCGGCGCCCGCGCAGCCAGTCCGTCGCCCGCGCCGCCCGCCAGGCCGGCCGGATGGGCCAGCAGCTCTCCCACCCCCTCGCCGTCGCCGTGCGCAACGCGGCCCTGCGGGTGGCGCCGGACCGCGCGACGCTGCGCGCCGTCCTGCGGCACGCCGACTGGACGCCGCCGGACCTGAACCCCGAAAATGATTAGACGATACGTATCGTCTCGCCTACGGTGTTCGTCATGACCAGCTCTCCCGCGCACATCGCCATGTTCTCCATCGCCGCCCACGGCCACGTGAACCCGAGCCTGGAGGTCATCCGCGAGCTCGTCGCCCGGGGCCACCGCGTCAGCTACGCCGTCCCCGCGTCCTTCGCCGAGAAGGTCGCGGAGACCGGCGCGACGCCCGTCGTCTACGCCTCCACGCTGCCGACGGACGAAGACCCGGACGCCTGGGGCACCGAGCTGATCGACAACCTCGAACCGTTCCTCGCCGACGCGATGCAGGTGCTGCCACAGCTCGCCGAGGCCTTCGACGAGGACCGGCCGGACCTCGTGCTCCACGACATCACCGCCTACCCGGCCCCCGTCCTCGCCCACACGTGGGGCGTGCCCGCCGTCTCGCTGTGGCCGAACCTGGTGCCGTGGGAGGGGTACGAGGAGGAGGTCGCCGAGCCGATGTTCGCCGAGCTCAAGGCCTCGGCGCGCGGCAAGGCGTACTACGCGCGCTTCGAGGAGTGGCTCCGGGGGCACGGGGTCGACACCCACCCCGACCGGTTCGTCGCCCGCCCCCGGCGCGCGCTCGTCCTCATCCCCCGGGCCCTCCAGCCGCACGCCGACCGGGTCGACGAGTCCGTCTACACCTTCGTCGGCGCCTGTCAGGGCACCCGCGCCGAACAGGGCGAGTGGCGGCGGCCGGACGGGGCGGAGAAGGTGGCCCTGGTGTCGCTCGGCTCCTCGTTCACCAAGCAGCCCGGCTTCTACCGGGACTGCGCCGAGGCGCTCGCCGGTCTCCCGGGCTGGCACGTCGTCCTGCAGATCGGCAGGTTCGTCGACCCCACCGAGCTCGGCGAGCTGCCGCTGAACGTGGAAGTGCACTCCTGGGTCCCCCAGTTGGCGATCCTCCGTCAGGCCGACGTCTTCATCACCCACGCGGGCGCGGGCGGCAGCCAGGAGGGGCTCGCCACCGGCACGCCCATGGTGGCCGTGCCGCAGGCGGTGGACCAGTTCGGGAACGCCGACATGCTCCAGTCCCTCGGTGTGGCACGCCATGTGCCCATGGAGGAGGTCACCCCCGAGCGGCTCCGGGAGGCCGTGCTCGCGCTCGTCGACGACCCCGAAGTGGCGTGCCGTGCACGGGAGATCCGGGAGTCGATGGCCCGCGAGGGCGGCACGCTCCGCGCCGCCGGCCTGATCGAGGAGGAGCTCGTCCGGGCCGGCGCGGGGCCCCGGGCCGAGGCGTAGGGTCCGTGTCATGTCCAAGACCGAGATTGACCAGGTGACCGCCGAGTTCTACGGCGCGTTCGACAACCGGGACGGCAAGACCGCCGACGTGGACCGGATCCGGCGGCTCGTGCTGCCCCAGGGCGTCATCGTCTGCACCGCGCCCACGTTCACCGCGTACACCGTCGAGGAGTTCATCGAGCCGCGCGAGCGGCTGCTGTCCGACGGGCGGCTCGTCGAGTTCTCCGAGTGGGAGACCACCGAGGAGACGTGGATCGTGGGCGACATCGCCTCCCGGATCGGCGGCTACCGCAAGTCCGGGGTCCTCGAAGGCGAGCCCTACGAGGGCGGGGGCACCAAGACGATGCAGTTCGTCCGGACGCCGGACGGCTGGCGGATCGCGGCCCTCTCCTGGTACGACACGCCCTGACCTGGGGCGACGGCCCCGCCACCCCCTCCTTGCACGAAGGGGTGGCGGGGCCGTCTCCGTCAGACCACGGCTCCCGAGCGCCGGCGCGGCGCGGGGGCGACCGGTGCCGGGCGCGGGTGGCGGGCCTCAAGGGCCACGGCCAGCGGCATCGCCGTGAACACCGTGGACGCCATGCCCAGGACGACGCCCGCGAGCAGCGCGACGGAGAAGTCCGTGAGCGAGTCCCCGCCGAGCGCCGCGAGCGCCACCAGGACGAAGAGCGCCCCCATCCCCGTGTTGACCGTACGGGGCAGGGTCTGGGCGACGGCCCGGTCGGCCAGGTCGGCGAGCGGGACTCCCCCGCCCCGGCGCCGGAGCTCCCGCAGCCGGTCGAGGACGACGACCGAGTCGTTGACCGAGTAGCCGACGACGGTCAGCAGTGCGGCCAGGAAGACGCTGTCCACCGGCTTGCCCAGCCACGCGAAGAGTCCGACCACGAGCAGCACGTCCTGCGCCATCGCCGCCACGGCCGCCGTCGCGTACGTCCAGCGGAACCTCACCGTCAGGTACAGGAGTTGTGCCGCCACGGCGAGGCCGAGCGCGAGGAGGGCGTGGGTGCGGAGCTCTCCGCCCAGGCTCGGGCCGATCAGGTCGTCGCGCTCCACCTCCACCGGGCCGGCGACCCGGGTGAGCGCCTCCCTGATCTCCCGCTGCTCGTCGTCCCCGGTCTCCCGGACGCGTACCGAGACGTCGGTGTCGCCGGTGGTCTGCACGACGGCGTCGGGGAAGCCGGCGCGTGCGACGGCGGTACGGGCCGTGTCGGCGTCCACCGGGCGTTCGGCGGTGTACTGGACGACCCGGCCGCCCGTGAACTCGACGCCGAACTCCAGACCCCGCACACCGATTCCGGCGAGGGCCACGAGCAGCAGTCCGGCGCAGCCGGTCAGCCAGCGGCGCCGGTGCGCCATCAGGCGGGGCACGCGGCGGGTCAGCCGGGTCCGCAGCCTGCCGAGCCCGGCCATGCCGGTCACGGTCGGCCGCCGGCGGACGGCGGGCAGGCCGAGGGCCAGGTCGGCGAACAGCCGGGTGATCACCATCGCGGTGATCAGCGAGGTGAGGACGCCGACGGCGAGCGTCACGCCGAAGCCCTTGACGGGTCCCGTGGCGAAGACGAACAGCAGGCCGGCCGCGAGCAGGGTGGTGATGTGCGAGTCCGCGACCGCACTCCACACCTTGCCGAACGCCGTCGCGACCGGCCGTCGCAGATCCCGCCCCGCGGCCCGGCCGAGCGACGCGTACTCCTCCCTGGCCCGTTCGAAGACCAGGACGTTCGCGTCGACGGCGATGCCGATGGCGAGGACGAAGCCGGCGAGACCGGGCAGGGTGAGGGTGGCTCCCAGGGCGACGACGGCGGCGTACGAGACGAGTCCGTACAGCAGGAGGGCGATCGTGGCGAGGACGCCGAGGAGTCGGTAGACGACGATCACGAAGAGTCCCGTGCAGGCGAGGCCGATGACGGCGGCCAGGGCGCCGGCCCGGATCGCCTCCGCGCCGAGCGTCGGGCCCACGGTGCTCTGCTCGACCGTCGTCACCGGCACGGGGAGCGCGCCGCCCTCGACGAGCGCCGCGAGGTCGCGGGCCTCCTGCGCGGAGAAGCCGCCGGTGATCTGCGCGGAGCCGCCGCCGATGCCCGGCCCGCAGGGCACGCCCGCCTGCATGCCGGGGGCGGAGACGATCCGGTCGTCGAGGACGATCGCGACGCGGCGGGCCGGGTCCGCCGGGGCGGCGCAGGCGGCGGCGCCGGTCAGCCGGGCCCAGCCGTCCGCGGCGCGGTCGCGGAAGGAGAGGTCGACGGTCCAGCCCCGGCCGGTCGCGGTGTCGAGGACGGCCTCGGCGCCCTTGACGCCGTCGCCGGTGAGGGCGGGTGCGGCGAGGGCGAGGAAGCCGCCGGGGGCGTCGGGGTCGGCCAGGACGCGCGTGCCGTCGGCCGCGGCCGGTCCGGCCGGTCCCCGGGCCGAGCCGGTGACGGCGTGGAAGGTGAGCTGCGCCGTACGGCCGATGGTCTCGGCCGCCTGGCGCGGGTCGCGCAGGCCGGGCAGTTCGACGACGATGCGGCGCTCGCCGGAGCGGGCGAGGGAGGGTTCCGCGACGCCGAGGCCGTCCACGCGCTTGCGGAGCACCTCCAGGGCGCGGTCGGTGGCGGCGGCGTCGGCGCGGGTGGTGGGTCCGTCCTCGGTCTGCAGGACGATGCGGGTCCCGCCGCGGAGGTCGAGCCCGAGGCGGGGCGGGGTGGTCAGGGTGATCCAGAGGGAGAGCGCGACGACGGCGAGCGCGAGGAGCGCGCGCCGGAACGAGGCACGAGAGGACATGGGGTCTCCACGGGCGGGCGCACGGCGCGGCCGGGCGCCGCCTGTCGGGAGGGGCGCCCGGCGTCCGTGCGGGACGTACGGTCGGAAGCGCGTCGAGGACCGGCCCGTGGGCATGCCGAGGGCCCGGACGGCGACGCGGGAGGACGTCAGCTGTGCCGGGTGGAGGGCGGACCGCGCGACGCGCGCGGCCGGTGGACGCCGCCGGGCGGCGCCCGCTCGCGGCGCGGATCGCCCACGAGGAGCCCCCGCGCGGGTACGGAGAGGTCGGCCTGCGCGACGGGCGGGGCGGCGGGCGGCGCGGGGAACCGCACGGGGTTCTCGACGGCGACCGGAAGCCCCACGACGGCGGCGGGCGCGAGACGCGGCTCCTGGGAGCGGGCGCGCGGGGCGGCGTCGGAGGGGGGCTGGGGGGTGGTGCCGGCCGCCGCTCGTCCTTGCGCGGACGCGCCGGACGCGCCGGAGGCGGCGAGGCCGTGCGCGGACGCGGCCGAGGGCCGGAGGCCCTGAGCCGACACGGTCGGCGCGGCCGGCGTCGCGGCACCCCGCGCGGACGCGTCCGCCGCCGGGGCGAGCAGCAACGACCAGAGCACGCACAGGAGTGCGGGTACGAGGGTCGCGAGGGGTCGTGCGGAGCTCTTCACCGTGCCGCCCGCCCCCTCCGCTGGTCCCCGTCCTTGGGGCTCAGCGTAGACGGGGCCCGGTGCGGCGCCGCACCGGGTGCGCGGAGCGGTGAGTACGGGTGCGCGTCCGTCAGTTGAGTACGGATGCTCATGTCCGGGTTCCGGGGTCGCCGGACGATGGTCGCGTCACCGTTCCGCCTCGGACCCAGGGGGCCTCCCGTGCTCAGCCGTATCGCCGCCCACGTCGTCCCGTTCTTCGGCCGGCTGACCGTCACCTCGGACCCCGGGGCCCGGGTCGAGCCGGGCAGCATCTTCGTCGTGAACCACACGTCGCTCGCCGACCCGGCGCTCGTGCTCGCCGCGCTCCGCAGGCGGCTGTCCGTCGAGCCGGTCCTGCTCGCCACCTCGGGCCTCTGGCGGATCCCGGTCCTGGGCCGGGCGCTGACGCGCGAGGGCCACGTGCCCGTCCACCGCAACTCGGCGCGGGCCGCGGCGGCCCTGGACCACGCGGCGGTCGCGCTCGCCTCGGGGCGGCACGTGATGCTGTACGCGGAGGGGCGCATCCCGCCGCGCCGGGACGCCGCCGAGAACCCGCCGGAGACGTTCCGCACCGGCCTGGCGCGGCTCGCCCGGGCCACCGGCGCGCCGGTCGTGCCGATCGGTCAGGCCGGGGCCCGGCGGATCACCTCGGGCGGGCGGGCGAAGCAGCTCGCGGGCGTGCTCACCGCGCCCGTGCGCAGGCCGGGCCTGCACGTCCACATCGGCGCGCCGCTGCACCTGCCCGACGACGTGGCCGCCGCGACGGAGCTGGCGCACGGGGCCGTGACCGCGGCCTGGCGGGCGGCGGCCGGGGCCCTGGGCGAGCCGGCGGCTCTCGCCGGTGAAGGCCCCCGGCGAGAGGGCTGAGTCCCCGGCTCCTCGTCAGACGGTCTCGCCCTCGGCCCGCTCCTCCGCGTCCGCCAGCCAGAACAGCAGCGGGGACAGGGCGAGTTCGAGGGCGGCGAGCGCCAGCTGGAACCAGTGGGGCCGTCCTTCGACGGCGAGGGAGAGGAGCCTGCCGAGGGCTCCGAGCAGGAACACGGCGGTGAGCCCGCGCACGGCCGCGGCGGGAATCGGCGACCGTCGCGCCGCCCAGAGCCAGGCGAGGCCGTAGCCGGCGAAGATCGCGCCGAAGAACCGGCCGAGGCTGTCGACCGTCGGGCCGGCCGACGCGGCGCCCGGGATCGCGGCGTTGCCGAGCAGGACGTGGAGGAGTCCGATCGCCACGCAGGCGTACCCCATGGCGAGGGCGAGGCCTCGAAGCGTCTTGGCTCTGGTCATGTCCGCGACCCCCATCCAGTAGACACACATCTAGTAGCAGGACGAGCGTACGGCCGCTTACTGGACACATGTCAAGTAGGATGGCGGTGTGCCGCCCCGCAGACGCCTCAGCCCCGCCGAACGCCGCGCCCAGCTCCTGGACGTCGCCGCACGGCACTTCGCGGCGCTGCCGTACGACGAGGTGCGGATGGAGGAGGTCGCCGAGCGGGCCGGGGTCTCGCGGGCGCTGCTCTACCAGCACTTCCCCAACAAGCGGGACCTCTTCGCCGCGCTCTACCAGGAGGTCTCCGAGCAGCTGCTCGCGCAGACGCGGCTGGACCCGGCCGACACCCTGGTCGAGCAGCTGACGCAGGGTCTGGACGCGCACATCGCGTACTTCGCGGCGAACCGCAACACGGTGCTCGCGGCGAACCGCGTCCTGGCCGGCGACCGGCTCGTCCAGACGATCATCACGGGCGAACTCGACGCCCTGCGCGAGCGTCTGCTCGGTGTGCTGCCGCTCGCCGACGACCGGACCCGGGCGGCCGTGTCGGGGGCCCTGAAGAGCTGGCTGGTCTTCGTGCAGGTGCTGTGCGTGGACTGGCTGACCCACGAGACCTGTACGCGCACCGAGCTGCGCGACGTGTGCGTCGGCGCGGTCGTGGGCGCCCTCCGGCCCCTCCTCGACGAGGACCCGGCCCCCGACTGGCCCCGCTGACCGCCGGGGAGCCGAGGGGTCAGAAGACCGACAGGCCCGTGATGGTCGTGAACCGGTCGAGCGCGGTCACGCCCGCCACCGAGTTGCCGCGGCTGTCCAGGCCCGGGCTCCAGACGCACAGCGTGCAGCGGCCCGGCACGACGGCGACGACCGCTCCGCCGACGCCGCTCTTGCCGGGCAGCCCGACGCGGTAGGCGAAGTCCCCGGCCGCGTCGTAGGTGCCGCAGGTGAGCATGACGGCGTTGACCTGTTTGGCCTGACTGCGGGTCAGCAGGCGGCTGCCGTCGGCGCGGAGCCCGTGCCGGGCCAGGAAGCCGGTGGCGAGGGCGAGGTCGGCGCAGGAGGCCTCCAGGGAGCACTGGCGGAAGTACTCGCTCAGGAGGTCGGGGACGGGGCCCGTGATGTTCCCGTAGGAGGCCATGAAGTGGGCGAGGGCCGCGTTGCGGTCGCCGTGGGCCGCTTCGGAGGCGGCGACGCCGGCGTCGAAGGCGAGGTCCGGGTTGCCGCTCTCGGCGCGCAGGAAGTCGAGCAGGCTTCCGGAGGCGTCGCCGGTCAGGCGGTGCAGCCGGTCGGTGACGACGAGGGCGCCGGCGTTGATGAACGGGTTGCGGGGGATGCCGTGTTCGTACTCCAGCTGGACGAGGGAGTTGAACGGGTCGCCGGAGGGTTCCCGGCCGACATGGGCCCAGAGCGCCTCGCCCTCTCCGGCGAGGGCGAGCGCGAGGGTGAAGACCTTGGTGACGGACTGCGTGGAGAAGGGGCGCTGCCAGTCCCCCACTCCGTAGACCGTGCCGTCGAGTTCCGCCACGGCCATGCCGAAGTCGCGCGGGTCGCCGGCCGCGAGGGCCGGGATGTAGTCGGCCGGGGTGCCGCGGTCGGTGAGTTCCGCGATCTCCTCGGCGATGCGGTCGAGGACGGGCTGGAAGGAGGTGTTCGCGGTCACGCGCCGGCCCGCGCTCCCGGGTCTGCGGCCGGGACGGTCGCGGAACCCGCGGCGGTTCCGGCGGCCGCGCCGGCCCCTGAAGCCGCGGCCAGGCCCAGGTCGCCGTCGGCAGGCGCGTCGAAGTAGCGGGCGACGTCGGCCTCCGTGACCTCGGCGAGGGTGGCCGGGGTCCAGTGCGGGTCGCGGTCCTTGTCGACGACCTGGGCGCGGATGCCCTCGACGAGGTCGGGGGTGGAGAGGGCCGCGCAGGAGACGCGGTACTCCAGGTCGAGGACCTCCTCCAGGGTGGTGAGGGCCCGGGAGCGGCGGAGCGTGGCCAGGGTCGCCTTGAGGGCGGCCGGGGACCTCCCGAGGAGGGTCTCGGCCGTCTCCTTGGCGGCGGGTACGCCGGTGTCGAAGAGTCGCTCGACGATCTCCTCGACGGTCGGGGCGGAGTAGCAGGCGTCGATCCACTCCCGCTGCTCGGCGAGGACGCCGGCGGGCGGGGCGACGACGTGGCGGGCGAGGGCCTCGTCGGCGGGCAGCCGCGTCAGGTCGCGGGCCAGGGCGGGGAGTTCGGCGGAGGGTACGCAGGCGTCGGCGAGGCCCGTGAGGATCGCGTCGGCGGCGCCGGCGTGGGCGCCGGTGAGGGCGAGGTGGGTGCCGAGTTCGCCGGGGGCGCGGCCGAGGAGGTGGGTGCCGCCGACGTCGGGGACGAAGCCGATGCCGGTCTCGGGCATGGCGACCCGGGAGCGCTCGGTGACGATACGGACGGAGCCGTGCGCGGAGACGCCGACGCCGCCGCCCATCACGATGCCGTCCATGAGGGCGACGTAGGGCTTCGGGTAGCGGGAGATGCGGGCGTTGAGCCGGTACTCGTCCCGCCAGAAGGCCGCGGAGGCGGAGCCGCCGGCGCGGGCGTCGTCGTGGATGGCGCGGATGTCGCCGCCGGCGCAGAGGCCCCGCTCCCCGGCGCCTTCGATGACGACGGTGGTGACGGCCGGGTCGTGCTCCCAGTCGGTGAGCGCGCCGTCGACGGCGCGGACCATGGCGTGGGTGAGCGCGTTGATGGCGCGGGGCCGGTTGAGGGTGATGATCCCGGCGCGGCCCTCCGTCCGGAGGAGCACGTCGGAAGTTCCGGTCGGCACGATCACTCGGTCCCTTCGGGTGGCACGACTCGCTGACCCGGCCACCGTACCGGGAGGCGCGAGCGGCACCGAAGGGCGGGAAGGACTCATCCGCTTCTCGCGGATCCTGATTGCACGGTGCGCGGTCCTGTGACGGCCGCTACTCCGCGTCCTCACACCGAGTCCTTCCCGTCACCTCCATGGAACCACCGGCGGGACGGGGGCGCGAGTGCCCGGTGCGCGCACGGGGCGCGGGTCACCGGGTGACCGCGCCCCGTGCGTCCCCCCGGTGCCTCAGGCGGGCAGCAGGTCCTGCGGGATGCGCACCTGCCGGGGGGTGGAGAGGCGCAGTTCGATGATGTCCCGGACGGTGGGCCATTCCTCGTCGAGGATCGAGTAGAAGGCCGTGTCGCGGACGGCGCCGTCGAGCCCACGGGAGTGGGCGCGGCGGATGCCTTCGCAGGTCGCTCCGAGGCGCTCGATGGCGATTCTGGAGCGGGTGTTGCGGGCGTCGGCGCGCATCGTGATGCGGCGGACGCCCCAGGCCTCGAAGGCGTGCCGGAGCATGAGGTACTTGGCCTCGGTGTTGATCCCGGTGCCCCGGGCGTCGCCGGCGATCCAGGTGTTGCCGATCTCGGCGGCGTCCGGGACGGCGGTCAGCGGATCGCCGTGGGGCATGCCGGGCATGGGCGGCCAGACCAGCGGCCCTCGCCAGTAGTCGAGTTCGAGGAAACGGGTCGAGCCGATGACTCGCTCGTCGGCCGTACTGACCAGGGCGAAGGGCAGGCAACGGCCTGCCGCCTGATCGGTGAGGGCACGGGCGATGTAGTCGAGGGCCGATTCGAAGCCGTCGGGTACGGGGGTGAAGGCGTAGGCCGATCGGTCCGCCCCGCCGGCCCGGGCGAGGGCTTCGGCGTGCCGCATCGCCAGCGGCTCCAGGCGCACGGAGCGCCCGGTCAGGAGAACAGGTACTGGCACGGAACCTCGGGTCTTTCACGGGCAGGGACGACTCCCGCCGCGGGGAGGCCGCGGCGGCAGCAGGAGGGAGGTTCTCGCCCGGTGCCGAAAGTGCCGTGAGAACGGCAAATGAGCAGGTAAAACGGTTCGCCACCGGGTGCGAGGAGGATCAGTATGCAGCCACAACCGCTCCGAGAACAGAACCCGGGGAGAACCTGCGTCCACGCGAGGGTGAAGCCTGCCGTCCGGCGGGGTCGACCGGTCTCACGGGACGGACGGGGCCGCCCGCCAGTCGGACGGCCCGTCGGTTCAGACGCAGGTGGGATGGCCCCAGCCGTCGGAGTTCTTCGCGATGGTCTCGCCCTTGTCGTAGGCACGACCACAGCGGCAGCGGCCCGGGAATTTCGCGTTGAGGGTGCCGCCGGACGGGCGAGTCCTACGGGCGGAGCCCCCGCCGGCACTCGCGGAGCCCTTACGGGGCGCAGAGGAGCGCGCTCGGGGCGTGGAGGCGCGCGTGGCGGGCTCCGCCGGGGGCAGTTCGGCCCCGGCGGTGGAGTCGAGGGGCTCCTGGGTGCGGGCGGAGTGGCTGGCGGCGCGGTCGGCGGCGTCGTTGAGCGGGTCGCCGTCGACCTGGTGCGCGGGGACGTACACGAAGTCGACGTCCCGGCCGGTGAGCAGCTCGTCGATCCGCACGACCAGGTCCTTGTTGGCGACCGGGGTGCCGGCGGCGGTCTTCCAGCCCTTGCGGCGCCAGCCGGGGAGCCAGGTCGTGACGGCCTTCATGGCGTACTGCGAGTCCATGCGGACCTCGGCGGGCACCGCGGGGTCGAGGGCCTCCAGGAGGCGCTCGAGGGCCGTGAGTTCGGCCACGTTGTTGGTCGCCCGGCCGAGGGGGCCGGCCTCCCAGCGGTCGATCGCTCCGTCGGCGCGGCCGATGACCCATGCCCAGGCCGCGGGGCCGGGGTTTCCCTTCGACGCGCCGTCGCACGCCGCGATGATCTTCTCCACCATCCCACGATCCTGACACGGCGGAGGGGGTGGGCGGTCCCACCCCCTCCGCCGTGCGGGCCGGGGCCGGTCAGAAGGCGCCGTAGTTGACCTGCCAGGTGGGCAGGCCCATCCGGCGCCAGAGGGCGACGACGCGGTCACGGTCGTCCAGGGAGACCCGGACCGCGTACCGGTGGCGCACATGGGCGTCGAAGAGCTCCGCCTTCACGAGGTCGTCGCCGCGGCCGTCGCCGGAGGCGCGCATCCACAGCTCGTCGTAGGGCACCTCGTGCCGGGCGAGCCAGCTCTCGGTGAGGGCGCGGTGGTCCTCGCTGCGCCCGGAGAGCAGGACGATCCGGTCCCGCTCGGCGTGCCGGAAGGCCCGCAGGGCGTCGCGGACGGAGGGGTTGATCAGGTCGCGGTCGCAGCGGCTGAAGTCGTACGGGCCCCGGTCGACGCGCAGCGCGAGGGTGCCGTCGATGTCGCACATGACGGCGGTGGGGAGGCTCGGGTCGGGGACGTAGGGCTCTCCGACGGTGGGGCGGTCGTTGAGCCAGTCCGCGGTGAGCCGCCAGCCGCCCCGGGTGGCCTTGGCGTGCTTGTCGGCGAGGATGCGGATGATCTCCTCGCCGACGGGCCGTTCGCGGGCGGCGTCGCGGCGGACGCACTCGTCGACGGGGACGTCGGTGAAGTCGTGGACGGCGAAGGTGGCGAGGCCGCCCACGGCGGCCTTCAGCCGCTTGGGGACGTGCGGGGTCAGGTGGGTGTTGTCGACGACGACGTCGAAGCCGTCGTCGACGGCGGCGCGGACCGCGGCGTCCTGGATGCCGAGCACGGTCTGCTCGTGCTTGTGGGACCGGCCGCGTTCCGGCGAGGGGACGTCGAGCATGGCGCGGAGGTCGTCGAGGTTGACGCGGCGCATCCGGCCCTCGGCGGCGGCCTGGAGGGCGCGGGCGGCCGTCGTCTTGCCGGAGGCCGGGAGGCCGGTCATGAGGTGGACGACAGGCACGTTCAGTTCTCCTGGTCGTGGGCGAAGGGGTCGGTGGCCTCGGGGCGCAGCTGCCGCCACACGAGGAGGTCGGTCGGGCGGCCGTCGAGGCGCAGGAAGAGCAGGGCGCGCAGGGCCCGGTCGGTGAGGCCGGAGGCGGCGCGGGCGAAGGCCGCCCGGTCGCCGGCGAGGTGGGCCAGGCGGGCGTACGCCTCGTCGACGGCACGCTCGCGGTCGGCCGCGGCCGCTTCGAGGCGGGTGATGACCTCGCGCACCCAGGCGTCGAACTCGTCCGGGACCTGTTCGAGGAGGGCGTCGAGGGGCTTGCCGCCGGAGGCCTCGACGTCGGTGACGGCGCAGCCGAGGCCCTTGGCCAGCTCGCCGGCCGGGAGGGCGGCGAAGCGCTGGATGCCGTGGCTGCGCCAGATGTCCCGCTCGGTGACGCCGGTGAGCACCTTGTGCAGGCGTACGTACTCGCTGAGCTTGGCCTTGGCGCGCAGGCCCGAGGCGAAGCGCAGGACGAAGCCCTCGGCGTCGGTGCCGGTGGCCCGGGCGCCGCCGGGGAGGGTGTTGGACTCGGTCAGGGCGACGAGCTCGTCGACGCCCATGGCGGGCCAGGTGCGGACGACGGAGCCGAGCGGCTGCCAGCCTTCGGCGGCCTCGGCGAGGGGGAGCTCGGTGCCGTCCGCGCGGAAGGCGGCGAGCAGCACGAGGTCGCGGCGCTCGCCGTAGTTCACGACGATGCGGTTGCCCGGGTAGAGCATCTCGGCGAGGTAGGTGACGCCGGGGGTCAGGCCCGTGGTGTCGGCGGCGTCGAGGCGGCGCTGGGCCCAGGTGGCCTGGCCGCTGGTGAAGGAGCCCTTGGAGGCGACGTGCCAGCGGTCGGCGTAGTGGAAGACGACGGCGAGGCTGCCGTCGACCTTGTCGTACACCTCGAAGGGCTCGTCGGGCAGCGGGGGCGCGTAGGGGCGGCCGCCGGCGTGCTCGGAGAGGTTGAAGAACTTGGGGAGGGGGAGCGCGACGATCCGCCCGGTGGTGTCGTCGGCGACGAGTCCGCGGCAGCGTGTGGTCACCCGGTTCCATACCTGGGCGTACTGGCACGCGCGCGTGTACGTGTAGATCGACAGCGGCAGCTCGGGGTGGTGCTTGCGCGTGACGTGCCCGTTCGCGAGTGCGTCGGCGAGCTCGTCGGACGGCATCAGGTCGTGGAGAGTCAGGGTCGCCTGGCTCATGGGGTCCCTCCCGTGTGTTCGATGATCCATTCTCGGGGCGGGGCGGCCGGGCAGAACAGCGAATTTCGTGACGGGGGGCCGTCGGAGGGTCCGTAGGGCGGGCTCCCGATCCCGGGCGTGTCGGTGGTGCCCCGTAGACTCGCCGTCTGCCCGTCGGTGACGGAACCGGCCCAGACGAAGGAAGCGAGCCCCATGAACCACGCGGACGGCACGGCACCTATCTATGCCGAGCTCATACGGGAGCGGGGGGACGTTCCCGGTGACGTCCGTCAGGTCGCCGAGGAGCTTCTGCGGGATCTGAGCCGGGTGATCCCGATGCCTCCGCAGGGGATGCCGCCGCAAGGGATGGTGCCGCAGGGGATGGTGCCGCAGGGCGCGATCGTGCCCGTCGGTGCCCCGCACCCCGGTGTCGGCGGCCCGATGGGTGTCGGCGGCCCCGGGGGCATGATCGGCCAGGCGGGCGCCGTCGTCCCGCACCGGCCGATGCACTGACCTCGTCGGACCCGAATGCCGGGCCCGTTGTCAGTGGCTTGCGTCATGCTGCCTTCCGGCGTGGCCGTACGGTGACACAGGGAATGGGGATGGCGACATGGCCGAGGTACTGCTCTTCCACCACGCGCTCGGGCTGACGGAGGGCGTCGGCGCGTTCGCCGACGGCCTGCGGCGGGCCGGGCACACGGTGCACGTGCCCGATCTGTACGAGGGGCGCACGTTCGAGGACCTGGAAGCCGGCGTCGGGTACGCCCGGGAGGTCGGCTTCGACACGATCACGGCCCGGGGCGAGCGGGCGGCCGAGGGACTCCCGGAGGACGTCGTGTACGCCGGGTTCTCGCTGGGCGTGGTGCCCGCGCAGAAGCTGGCGCAGACCCGGCCCGGCGCGGCCGGCGCGCTGCTGTTCGGTGCCTGTGTGCCGGCGGACGCGTTCGGCGCCGCTTGGCCGGAGGGCGTACGGGTCCAGGTGCACGGCATGGACGCCGATCCGTACTTCGTCGGCGACGGGGACCTCGCGGCGGCGCGCGAACTGGTGGCGGGATCCGGGGACCGGGAGCTGTTCCTCTACCCGGGGGCTGCCCACCTGTTCGCGGAGCGCGGGACGCCGGACTTCGTGCCGGAGGTCGCCGCGCTGTGCGCCGAGCGGGTGCTGTGCTTCCTGGACGCCCTCGACGGGTGAGCCCGGCGGGGCCGGGTCAACCGATCGGTGGACCCCGGGGTCGGCCGTCCCGCCGTCCGTGAGGGGACGGGCGGCGGACCCGGCGGGGCCCGGCACGGGCGGAGGATCGGGACAGGGCGCGGGACCCCGGCGGGGCCGTCCGCGCGGTCGCCGTACCGAGGAGTCCGTCATGCCGAAGTTCCGCCGTTCGTCCCGTGCCGCCCGGGTGCTCCTGCCCGGCGCGGTGGCCGTGGTCCTGCTCGCGGGCTGCGCCCAGGGCTCCGGCGGGACCGCCACCGGTCCGACGACGCCCGCCGGGACCTCCCCCACGGCCGGATCGCCCACCCCCGGCTCCCCCGTCACGGTGACGCCCGCCCCTGACGGCACGGTCGCGCCGGGCACCCTGCTCGTCACCGACTTCGGCTCCGACACGGTCACCTTCGTCGACCCCGCGCGGGGCGCCACCGGTGCCGTGAAGGTCGGCACCGCGCCGTACGGTCTGGCCGTCGGCGAGGACGGGCGGGCCTGGGTGGCGACCGCCGAGGGCGTCGCGGTCGTGGACACGAAGAGCCGCACACGCCTCGCGCTGATCCCGTACCGCACCGACACCGGGCCCGTCACCACGGGCGAGTACCGGGGCGGCGGCATGGGCATCGCGCTCTCCCCGGACGGACGTCGGGCGTACGTGGGGGTCAACGTGCCCGGCGGGAACGGCACCCTGGAGGTCGTCGACACGGCGGCCCTCGAAGTCACCGACACCGTCCCGGTCGGCCGGCGCCCGTTCGACGTGGACGTGTCACGGGACGGCGCCGAGGTGTACGCGACGGACCACGACTCCTTCGACGTCACGGTCGTCGCGGCGGGAACCCTTGAACCGCGCCGGATCGAGGTCGCCCCGTACGGCACGGAGGGCGGGCTCGGCTCCTGGCTCAAGCCGCACTACACGGCCGTGCGGCCCTCCGACGGGAAGCTGCTGCTGCCGTTCGAGGGCGAGCGGCTCGCGGTGGTGGACCCCCGGACGGGCCGGACGACGATCGAGCCGATGACCGCGAACACCCATCAGCACGGCGCGACCGTGACCGCCGACGGGACGCTGCTGACCGTCGGCACCGGTCCCGTCGACCCGGACGTGGACCGCGGCCCCTCCCTGACGGTGCGCACGCCCGGCGGGGCCGAGCGGGTCTACCCGCTGGAGGGCCCGCACGAGAGCGTGGCCGTGTCCCGGGACGGCCGCACCGCCTACGTGACGGGCGGCTTCACCCGGGACGGGTACTGGGACGGTCTGACCGTCGTCGACCTGGACACGGGCGACACCCGCCGTCTCCCGGCGGGCTCGCGGCCCCTGGGGATCGCGGTCCTCTGACCCGCGGCAGGGCCTCAGCGCTGCGGCGGCAGGACGGTGAGGACCCGCTCCACGAAGGCCTTGAAGTCGGACATGAAGTCCGACAGGAACTGCTGGGTCGTCGGATCGGTGACCTCGCCGTCCTCGTCGAACAGCCCCGGGGTGAACTGGATGTACGCCTCCGGGGCGTTCATCTGCGGGGAGTTGCAGAAGCTGAGCACCGAACGGAGGCTCTGCTGGGCGACGGCCGTGCCGATCTTGCCCGGCGAGGCGCCGATGACGGCGGACGGCTTGTGGGTGAAGGAGTTCGTGCCCCAGGGGCGGCTGGCCCAGTCGATGGCGTTCTTCAGCGCGCCGGGGATGGACCGGTTGTACTCGGGCGTCACGAAGAGGACCGCGTCGACGGCCGCGATGGCGTCCTTGAGCGC
Organism: Streptomyces nymphaeiformis; assembly: GCF_014203895.1. Taxonomy (GTDB): domain Bacteria; phylum Actinomycetota; class Actinomycetes; order Streptomycetales; family Streptomycetaceae; genus Streptomyces; species Streptomyces nymphaeiformis. Next base: position 126,749 of record NZ_JACHJY010000003.1, read on the forward strand.
CCTGCCCTCGGGCGGGTAGTCGGCGTCGAAGTCGTGGTTGTAGAGCGGGAGGTCCTTGATGGGGATCTCCCGGAACTCCAGGCCGGGGGGCGCGACGCGGATCAGGGCCCGGGACAGGATCCGGTTGATGGACTTCGTCGAGAGGCTGCCGACGAAATAGCCGACCTGGTACGTGGTCATGCGCGCTGTCCTGCCTTCCGCTGGGGGATGTTTCCGGGGCCTTCCGTAGGGCCTTCCGCAACGTAACCCGAGGAGCGATACGTCACCAATCGCGATAAAAAGGGTGAACCAACGCTCATACGGAAGGGCGGACAGCGTGACGCGACCGAGAATCCTCGTGGTGGGCGCCGGTTTCGCCGGAGTGGGCTGCGTACGGCGGCTCGAACGGCGGCTTGCCGAGCGGGAGGCGCTGATCACGCTCCTCTCACCGTTCTCGTACCAGCTGTACCTGCCGCTGCTCCCCCAGGTGGCCGCGGGCGTGCTGACCCCGCAGTCGGTCGCGCTCTCGCTGCGCCGCAGCCAGCGGCACCGGACCCGGATCGTCCCGGGCGGTGTCGTCGGCATCGACACGGCCGCGAAGGTCTGTGTGGTGCGGACGATCTCCGGCGAGTTCGTGACGGAGCCGTACGACCATCTCGTCCTCGCGCCGGGCAGTGTGACCCGCACCTTCGACATCCCGGGGCTCGCCGATCACGCGCGGGGGATGAAGACCCTCGCGGAGGCCGTCTACATCCGCGACCACGTCATCGCCCAGCTGGACCTGGCGGACGCGAGCGACGACGACGCGGAACGGGCCGCGCGGCTGCGGTTCGTCGTGGTCGGCGGCGGTTACGCGGGCACGGAGACGGCTGCCTGTCTCCAGCTGCTCACCCGCAACGCGGTCAAGCGGTACCCGCGTCTCGACCCCGACCTCATCAAGTGGCACCTCGTGGACATCGCGCCGAAGCTGATGCCCGAACTGGGCGACAAGCTCGGTGCCGCCGCCATGGACATCCTGACGAAGCGCGGCATCGAGGTGTCGCTCGGAGTGTCGGTGGCCTCGGTGGACGACGAGGCGGTGACGCTCACCGACGGGCGGGTGCTGCCCAGCCGGACGCTGATCTGGACGGCCGGCGTGGCCGCGAGTCCGCTGATCGGCACGCTCGGCGCGGAGACCGTCCGGGGCCGGCTCGTCGTCTCGGCCGAGATGGACGTGCCGGGGCTCGACGGGGTGTGGGCGCTCGGCGACGCGGCCGCGGTCCCCGACCTCGCCAAGGGCGGGGAGGGCGCGATCTGCCCGCCGACCGCGCAGCACGCGATGCGGCAGGGCAAGGCCGTCGCCGACAACCTGGTCGCGACGCTGCGACGCGAGCAGACCCACCCGTACACGCACAAGGACCTGGGGCTCGTCGTGGACCTGGGCGGGATGGACGGGGTGTCGAAGCCGCTCGGCGTGGAACTGCACGGGGCGCCCGCCCAGGCCGTGGCCCGCGGCTACCACTGGGCGGCGCTGCGGACCAATGTGGCCAAGACCCGGGTGATGACGAACTGGCTGCTCAACGCCGTCGCGGGCGACGACTACGTACGGACCGGGTTCCTGGCCTCGAAGGCGGGGACGCTCCGGGACTTCGAGTACACGGACGCGTATCTGACGCCGGAGCAGGTCCGTCTGCACACGGGCTCGTTCCGCGGGGCGGTCGGGACGGGCGGCGACGACTGACGCCCTGATCGCGGCGCCGGGTGACCGGATGCCGGCGCCGCGCGGGCCGTCAGTACGTGAGCCGGGCCGTCACTCCGCGAGTTCCCGCACCGGGCCCATCACCACGACGGGTTCCGCGGCCGGGTCGAGGGCGCGCAGGAGTTCGCGCAGCGCCTCCTGGTCCAGGGCGATGCACGCCTGCGTGGGTCCGCCGTGGTCGACGTGGATCCAGACGCCGCCGCCCTTCTCGTCACCGAGCGGGCGCTCCTTGTCGAGCGGGCTCCGGCCGGGCACCCGGTTGTAGTCGATCGCGATCACGTGATCGAACGAACCTTCCAGGGGCTCGCCCAGGAAGCCGGTGCCGCTGATGTCGAACAGTTCGTCCTCGTCGTACGGGAGCCGGGTGCCGGGGTCGGGCAGCCTGCCCCCCGCGTCGCCGATCCGGAAGACCCCGATGGGGCTGCGCAGGTCACCGGCCGTGTGGTCGGAGGTCCAGCCCTGGAGGGCGTTGTGGGCGCGCCACGGTCCGGCGGCCTCGATCCAGCCGCGGGCGGGGTCGCGCCGGTACAGGGTGGCGGTCGAGGTGTTGGAGTCCTCGGTGGCTCCGGTGACGACGAGGGCCTGGGTGCTGCCGTCGGGCACGAGGGCCTGGGTGCCGGGCCCGACTCCGGGGAGCCGGGGCACGGGGACCGGGGCGGAGGCGAGACGGTTGGCGCCCGCGGCCGGCGGGGCCGGGTGGGGGCGACCGTCGCCCGAGGCGGGCGCGGTCGTGCGGGCGGGCGCGGGTACGGGTGCGGTGGGGCTCGCGCAACCGGTGAGCAGCAGGGCGGCGCACAGTGTGCCGGCGCTCAGCAGCGCGGGGGCGCCCTTGCGGACGGGCATGGGACGGCATCCTCCTGGCCGGGGGCAGTGCAGCGATCCGTACCCGTTCGACGGGCGGCACTGCCGCCGCGGCCGCGCCCTCACCCGTACGGCTGCGTCCGTGATGCGAACGGCCGACGGCGCTGTTCCCGCGTGGCCCGACCGGATCCGTACCACTGAGAGCGATCGGCCTGCCCATGGACCCACATATCAGGCCACTTTCTTTGAATTGGCCCCCGCATGCCCCTTGATCGACTGCCTAGTCTGAGGCCATGCATCCCACCCTCGCCGCCGACCTCGCCCGGCTCCCCGAACTCCTCCAGACCGCCCGCGACTTCGCGGCCCGTGAGCTCTCCCGGGTGGACGAGCGGCCCGTCGCCACCGCCGAGGAGGCTCCCGGACCCGAGCGGCTCCCGGCGGACGGCGTCGGAGCCCAGGGCGCCCTCGACCGGTTCGCGCAGCGCTGGGAGCCCGGGTTCTCGGGCTCGGCGGGCCCGCGCTACCTCGGCTTCGTGACCGGCGGCGCCACCCCGGCGGCGCTGACCGGGGACTGGCTCACCGGTGCGTACGACCAGAACGGCTCCAGCGGCGGCGGTTCGACCTCCGACGCGCTGGAGCGCGAGACGGTGGGCTGGCTGCGGGAGCTCTTCGGGCTGGGCGAGGCGCACCGGGGCGCGTTCGTCAGCGGTGCCACCATGTCGAACACCGTGGGGCTCGCCATCGCCCGGGAGTGGCTGGGCGAGCGCCTGGGCGTCTCGGTGTCGCGCGCCGGCGCGGCCGCGCTCGGCCCCGTCACCGTGCTGTCCGGCAGCCCGCACTCCAGCATCACCAAGGCCCTGTCGGTCCTGGGCATCGGGCGGGACCGGCTGCGGCCGGTGCCGCTGCTCGGCGGGGAGCGGGAGGCCGTGGACGTGGCGCGCCTCGCCGAGGAGCTGGAAGCGCTGGACGGGCGGCCCGCGATCGTGGTCGCCAACGCCGGGACGGTGAACACCGTCGACTTCGACGACCTGCGGGCGATCGCCGCGCTCAAGGAGCGGTACGACTTCTGGCTGCACGTCGACGCGGCGTTCGGCGCGTTCGCCGCCCTCTCCCCCGCCCACGCCTCGCTCGTCGACGGGTTCGACGCCGCCGACTCGATCTGCGTGGACCTGCACAAGTGGCTGAACGTCCCCTATGACGCCGCCGTCCAGTTCACCCGCCGTCAGGACCTCCAGGTGCGGGTCTTCCACAACGAGTCGCCGTATCTCGGCCTCCCCACCGGGACGCCCGACTTCCTGCACCTGACGCCGGAGAACTCGCGGAGGCTGCGCGCCCTGGCGACGTGGTTCTCGCTGACCGCGTACGGACGCGAGGGGCACGCCGAGATCGTGGAGCGCTGCGCGGCGCTCGCCCGCCGCCTCGGCGAGGGGATCTCGGCCGTCCCCGGGCTTCGGCTCCTCGCGCCGGTGCACCTGAACGTCGTCTGCTTCACGCTCGCCGACCGTCCGACGGCGGAGCGGCTCGCCGCCGTGGCGCGGGCGGTCGCCGACTCCGGCGAGGCCTTCCTCACCCCCACGGTCCTGCACGGGACGCCCGCGCTGCGGGCCGCGTTCAGCAACTGGCGGACGACGGAGGAGGACACGGACCGGGTCCGGGACGCGCTCGCGCGGGCGGTCCGGGGGCTCCCCGCGCCCGAAAGCGTTTGACCCGCCCGGCGGGGCGCGGTTTCCTGCTGCGATGAGTGATCTCCGTATCGAGCGGGCCAGGACCGAGGAGCAGCTCGCCGACTGGCGGGCCGTACACAACACGATCATCCCGACGGCGGTGCTCTCCGCCGAGGACGTGCGGGAGCGAGCGGGCCGGAACCGGCTTGACGTCGCCTATCTCGGGGACGTGGCCGTGGGCTGTTCGACCGTGCGTCCGCCGGACGAGGAGACCCCGGCGGCGACGGTGATCGCGCGGACGCTGCCCGGGTACCGGGGGCGGGGCTTCGGGACCGCGCTGTACGAGGCGGGGCTCGCGCACGCGCGGACGCTGAGCGACGAGGGCGTGGAGACGGTGGTCCTCGCCTCGAACGAGGAGGGGTTGCGGTTCGCCCTGGCGCGCGGTTTCACGGAGGTGGAGCGGTACGTCCTGCCGGGGGACACGATTCCGTTCGTGGCACTCCGTCTGGCCTGACCAGCACTATTTCTGACGCTCCGTCAGAACATCTCGTCACGGGTCTGGGAACCTCCGGTGCCCGGCGCTACCCTCCGCGCATGATTCGGACGGTGGTGTGGGGTACGGGGAATGTCGGGCGCGCGGCCATTCGCGCCGTGGACGCCCATCCGGGTCTCGAGCTCGCGGCCGTGCTCGTGTCCGACCCGGCCAAGGTGGGCCGTGACGCGGGCCGGCTCGCGGGGCTCGGACGCGATCTCGGGGTGCCGGCCGGCGACGACGTCGGCGCGGTGCTCGACGGGCGGCCGGGGGCGGTGGTCTACGCGGCCTCCGGCGACACCCGGCCCGACGGGGCGCTCGCCGATGTGGCGCGGGCGGTGGCGGCGGGCGCGGTGGTGGTGACGCCCGCCCTGTATCCGCTGTACGACCAGCGCAACGCGCCGCCCGAGTTCCGGGATCCGGTGCTCGCGGCGGTCGCCGAGGGCGGCGGTTCGCTCTTCGTGTCGGGCGTGGACCCGGGCTGGGGCAACGACGTGCTGCCGCTCCTGGTGAGCGGGCTCGCCGCCACGGTGGACGTGATCCGCTGCCAGGAGATCTTCGACTACTCGACGTACGAGCAGGAGGAGTCGGTCCGCGAACTCGTGGGGATGGGCCGGCCGATGGAGTACGAGCCGCCGATGCTCTGGCCGTCGGTGCCGACGATGGTCTGGGGCGGGCAGATACGTCTGATGGCCCGCGCGCTCGGGGCCGAACTCGACGAGATCCGCGAGACCTTGGAACGGCGCCCGCTGGAGTCCACGGTGAAGACGCGGACGATGGGCGTGTTCGAGGCGGGGACGCAGGGCGCGGTCCGCTTCGAGGTCCAGGGGATCGTCGGCGGGGAGCCCCGGATCGTGATCGAGCACGTCACCCGGATCCACCCCTCGTGCGCGCCGGACTGGCCGGTGCCGCCGGACGGGGCGGGCGCGCACCGGGTGATCGTCGAGGGGAGCCCCCGGATCGAGGTGACGGTGGCGGCGACCGACGAGGGCGAGAACAGGTCGGCGGGCGGGAACGCCACGGCGGTGGGACGGCTCGTCGGGGCCATCGAGTGGCTGGTCGAGGCGGAGCCGGGACTGTACGACGCGCTGGACGTGCCGCTGCGGCCGGCGGTCGGGAAGCTGGGAAGGAGACCGTAGTGATCATCGACATTCCCGAGGGCCAGGAGCCGATCGGGTACGTGTGGGGCGACATGGTCCCGGAGATCGGGACGGCGGCGGCGAACTTCTCGCTGTCCGTGTACGCCCATACGACCCTGGGACTGCGCGAGTTCGAGGCGGCGCGGCTGCGGATCGCGCAGATCAACGGCTGCGGCTTCTGCCTCGACTGGCGTACGGACCGGGACGGGGTGAAGGTCGAGGAGGGGTTCGACGAGCTCGTCGCGGCGTGGCGGGAGACGGAGGTCTCGGAGGCCTTCGACGAGCGGACGCGGCTCGCGGCCGAGTACGCGGAGCGGTACGCGCTCGACCACCACGGTCTCGACGAGGAGTTCTGGGCGCGGATGACGGCCCGGTACAGCCAGGCGGAGATCGTGGAGCTGACGATGAGCCTGGGCTCGTGGCTGGCGTTCGGCCGGCTCAACCGGGTGCTCGGGCTCGACGAGGTGTGCGTGCTGCCGACGCACTGAGGGTGCGGAGAGGGGCCGGCCGGTGTTCCGGCCGGCCCCTCTTTCGCATGGGGGCGCTCAGAAGTCCTCGGCGATGATGCGCTCGATGTTGCGCTCGGCGAGGGCCGTGATGGTGACGAACGGGTTGACGCTGGTGTTCCCGGGGATGAGCGAGCCGTCCATGACGTAGAGGCCCTGGTAGCCGTGGAGGCGGCCGTGGTTGTCGGTGGCCCGGTCGAGGACGGCGCCGCCGAGCGGGTGGTAGGTGAGGTGGTCGCCCCAGATCTTGTAGGCACCGAAGAGGTCGGTCCGGTAGATCGTCCCCTCCTTGCTGTTGATCTTGTCGAAGATGGACCTGGCCATGTCGATGGACGTCTGCTTCCAGGCCCGGTCCCAGCTCAGGTCGACCTTGCCCGTGGCCGGGTTCCAGCTGAACTCGGCGCGGCGGGGGGTGCGGGTGATGGAGAGGTAGAACGAGGCGTAGGTCTCGATGCCGGTGGGCAGCGGGGCGACCTCGGCGAAGGCGCCGCCCGCCTCCCAGTTGTCGATGCCCGCGGTGGGCATCGAGGACTGGAGCTGTCCGGTGGGGTCCCACATGTGGTTGGCGCGGCCGCACATGACGTTGCCGTTGTCGCCCCAGCCCTTGCCGATCTCGTCGTTGAGGGCACCCAGGGCGCCGGTCGCCTTGAGCCGGGTGAGGAGCTTGCTGGTGCCGACGCTGCCGGCCGCGAAGAAGACCCGGTCGGCGCGGACGGTCTTGGTGACGAGGGTGGTGCCGGTGGTGTCGATCTGCTCGATCACGACGGTGTAGCCGCCGGCGGAGGCCGGGCTGACGGAGGTCACCCGGTGGAGCGGGGAGACGTTCACCCGGCCGGTGGCGGCGGCCTGGGCGAGGTAGGTCTTCTGGAGGCTCTTCTTGCCGACGTTGTTGCCGTAGATGACCTCACCCGCGAGGGCTGACTTCTGGACGGTCCCGGCGGCCTCCTGCTTCATGTAGTCCCAGTCGTAGACGTTGGGCACGAAGACGAAGGGGAAGCCGGAGCGCTCGGCGTGCTTGCGGCCCACGCGCGCGTACTGGTAGCAGTCCTGGCTCTCCCACCAGTTCACGTCCACCGAGGTGACGCCCAGGCCCGCGTTGGCGCGCGGGTAGTAGGTGGCGTACATCTCGGCCGGGTCGACGGTGGGGAGGATCGCCGGGAACCGCTCCCGGAGCGGGGTGACGGCCATGCCGCCGTTGACGAGGGAGCCTCCGCCGACACCGCGCCCCTGGTAGACGGTGATGCCGGCGAAGTCCTCCGCGTCGAGGATGCCGGTGTGCACCGGCACGTCCTTGTCGAGGGGGTAGCCGAGGAACTGGCTCAGCGGCTGCTTGGTGCGGGTGCGCAGCCAGAACGAGCGGTAGTCCGGCTTGGTGGTGTTGGCGAAGATCTTGCCGTCGGGGCCCGGGGTGTCCCAGGCCATGCCCATCTCGATCATGTGGACGTCGACGCCGGCACGGGCGAGCCGCAGGGCGGCCACGGAGCCGCCGTACCCGGTGCCGATGACGAGGGCGCGGACCTGGGAACCGTCGGGGATGGGGGTGCAGTTCAGGCCGGGCACTTCGGCGCGGGCGGGGGTCGTGATCGTACCGGCGAGGGCGGCGGCGCCGAGAACAGAACCTGTTCCGGCGAGAAAGCGGCGGCGGCTCACTCTCTGGTTTCCCTGGGCGGACAGGGGGTGTTCACTCATGTGATCTTCCTCGGTCGCGAGTGAATGGGAACACGTTCTACGACCGGCCGCCGAGGAAGTCACGAGAAACTGCCGGGTAACTTATGGCCGGACATGCCCTCTTGATCGCCCCCGCCCGCGCTCAGACGCCGGCCGGACCCGGGGCTCCGGTGAGGCGCTCGGGGGTGAGGAGTTCGGCGAGCCGCTGCGCGGGCAGCAGGCCCTTCTCCACGGTGAGTTCGAGGACCCCGCGGCCGGTGGCGAGCGCCTCCTGGGCGATGGCGGTGGCGGCGGTGTAGCCGAGGTGCGGGTTGAGGGCCGTGGCGAGGCCGATGGAGTTCTCCACGGCCGCCCGGAGCGCCTCGGTGTTGGCGGTGATGCCGACGACGCAGCGCTCGGCGAGGGTGAGGCAGGCCGCACGCAGCGAGAGGAGGCTCTTCGACAGGGCGTGGAAGATCACCGGCTCGAAGGCGTTGAGCTGGAGCTGTCCCGCCTCGGCCGCCATGGTGATGGTGATGTCGTTGCCGATCACCTCGAAGGCGACCTGGTTGACGACCTCGGGGATCACCGGGTTGACCTTGCCGGGCATGATGCTCGAACCGGCCTGCACCGGGGGCAGGTTGATCTCGCCGAGGCCCGCGCGCGGACCCGAGGACAGCAGTCGCAGGTCGTTGCAGGTCTTGGAGAGCTTGACCGCGATCCGCTTGAGGACGCCGGAGAGCTGGACGAAGGCGCCGCAGTCCTGCGTGGCCTCGACGAGGTTCGCGGAGGTGACGAGCGGCAGCCCGGTCAGCTCGGCGAGGTGGCGGCGGGCGGTCTCGGCGTAGCCGGGGGCGGCGTTGAGGCCGGTGCCGATGGCGGTGGCGCCGAGGTTGATCTCGTGGATGAGCTCGATCGCCTCGGCGAGCCGGCCGCGGTCCTCCTCCAGCATCACGGCGTACGTGGAGAACTCCTGGCCCAGCGTCATGGGCACCGCGTCCTGGAGCTGGGTGCGGCCCATCTTCACGACCTCGCGGAACTCCAGGGCCTTGGCGGCGAAGGCGTCCTGGAGGACGGCCATGGCCTTGAGGAGCTCGCGGGCGGCGCCGATCGCCGCGATGCGGATCGCGGTCGGGTAGACGTCGTTGGTGGACTGGCCGAGGTTGACGTCCTCGTTGGGGTGGAGGCGGGTGTACTCGCCCTTGGCGTGACCGAGGAGTTCGAGGGCCCTGTTGGCGACGACCTCGTTGGCGTTCATGTTGGTGGAGGTGCCCGCGCCGCCCTGGACGACGTCCACGACGAACTGGTCGTGGAGCCCTCCCGTACGGATCTCCCGGCAGGCGCCGGCGATGGCGTCGGCCTTGTCGGAGGGGAGCAGACCGAGCTCCTCGTTCGCGCGGGCGGCGGCCTCCTTGACGGCGGCGAGCGCGTCGATGAGCAGCGGGTAGACCGAGATGGGCGTGCCCGTGATGGCGAAGTTCTCGGTGGCGCGCAGGGTGTGGACGCCCCAGTAGGCGTCGGCGGGGACGTCCCGGTCGCCGAGCAGGTCGTGCTCGCGGCGTACGGGAGCGTCGTGCGGGGCCGGTGCGGGAACCGCGGGAACCATGAGGAGCCGTCCTTGGGGAGAGGAGGGGAGGGATGCCGGGTGGTGCGGGGCGGGCGCGGGCGCGGGAAGGCGCGCCTGTGGCCGGGTGGCCGTTTCCGGGCACGGCGGAGCCGCCGGGCGGCCCCGGCGGGCGCGGTGCGCCGGTGAGGGAGGTTGAGTTCCGGCTCGCGGGCGGGCGGGGGGAGTGCACCGTCCGCGAGCCGGGGCTGTGGGGTGGCCTGTCGGGCCCGGGCCACCGGGCGGGACAGACCTGTGGGGCTCTCGGCCCTGATCCGCCGGGCGGGGCGGACCTGTGGGGCCGGAGCCGCCGGTCGGCCCTACACGCGGGCGGCGACCGCCGAGGCCGAGCGGGAGTGGCCGGTGGCGAGGGCGGGCTCGTCGCGGACCGGTCCCTCCAGGAGGCGGCGCAGGAGGGCGGTGCTGCGGGCGGGGTCGCCCGCGCCGGCGGCGCCTTCGGCGAGGAGCGTGGAGAGGAGGGCGATGCGGGCCTGGCCGGCCCGGAGGGTGCCGGTGAGCAGGGCGCCCGCGGCGACGAGGTCGACCGCGCCGCCGCCGGTGTATATCTCGGCCAGCGGTCCCGCGGGGACGCGGGTGGTCACGGCGACGAGGACGCCCTGGGCGACCGCGTCGGCCACGGCGGCGGCGATCTCGGGGGTGGCGTTGCCGGCGCCGGTGGCGACGAGGACGATGCCCCGGGCGCCGGCGGCGACGGCCGCGTTCAGCAGGAACGGGTCGCCGTCGGAGTGGTGCGTGACGATGTCGACCCGGGGCAGCGGGGTGGCGTCGGGGCCGGTGGCCCCGGGCGCCGCGGTCCGCGCGGCGGCCGGCAGGGGCAGCGCGGCGGGGCGCTCCGGCTGCCGCTCGATGTCGACGCGGGAGAACCCGACGCGGCCGAGGCGCTCGGCGGAGGGGTCGGAGAAGGCGTCGGCGGCGAGGGTCTGGCTCTTCACGGTGCCGCGTGCCGCGTGGACGCGGCCGTCGAAGACGACGAGGACGCCGAGGTCGCGGACGGAGGCGGCGACCTGGAGGGCGTCGTAGAGGTTCCCGGGGCCGTCGCCGTCGCCGGTGCCGAAGGGGCGCTGGGCGCCGGTGAGGACGACCGGGCGCGCGTCGGTGTGGTGGAGGTCCAGGAGGAAGGCCGTCTCCTCCAGGGTGTCGGTGCCGTGAGTGACGACGATGCCGTCGACGCCGGGGTCGGCGAAGGTCTCGTGGACGGTGCGCAGCAGCGCGAGCTGGTGGGCCGAGGTCATGCGGGAGCTGTTCACGTTGAACAGGTCGACGACCTCGACGGTGACGCCCTCGGGCAGCGGGGCGGTGGCCAGGACGTCGTCGCCGGAGGCGTCGGCCGCGTAGCCGGTGCCCTGCCAGCGGCTGGCGATCGTGCCGCCCGTGCTGATGACGACGATCCGGCGCGCCCCTCCGTCGTTCGTCCGCTTCATGCCTGCCGTCCTCACTCCGTACCCATTTCTCCTGTGCTCGCAACGATAGGACAGGAGGCACGCAAGCCGATTGCGAAATCAGCCCCTCCTTCGTTTCGGCGTGGTGGATAATTGCGCCATGGACCGGATCGATCTCCACATCTTGCGTGAGCTCCAGAACGACGGCCGACTGAGCAACCAGGAGCTGGCCCAGCGGGTCGGGCTCAGCGCCTCCCCCTGCCTGCGCCGGGTGCGCCAGCTGGAGCAGGACGGGGTGATCCAGGGCTACCGGGCGATCATCGATCCGGAGGCGGTGGGGCGGGGCTTCGAGGTGCTCGTCTCGGTGGAGGTGAAGCGGGACCGGGAGACGGTGGAGGCCTTCGAGGCGGCGCTCCAGGACGTGCCGGACGTGATCGAGGCGTACCGACTGTTCGGGAGTCCCGGCTGTCTGCTGCGGATCGCGGTGGCAGACCTCGCGGCGTACGAGCGGCTGTGGATCGAGCGGCTGACGACGCTGGCCGGGGTCACCGAGGTGAACTCGCAGATCATCATGAAGCGGATCAAGGAGCCGAAGGGGATGCCGGTGGACGTCCGGGGCGTCTGAGGCTCCGAACGAACACCAGGGGGCGGTTCCGGTTGCGCCGGATGCGAGAACGTCATGGAACAGCCCCCTCCTCGTTACATGACAGGTACCTGACGTGTGCCACTCTCCCGATGACACGTAGTCAACACGCGTAGACAACGGCGGCTTTGAGCCATGCCCGCCGCCCCGCGCGTGCCGTCCCCGGGAAAGGGCCCCCCCATGTCCGTTGTGCGGATCGGTGGATGGAAGGCGTGGGCTGCGGCCGTCGCCGCCACCCTCGTCGGCATCACGCTCCCCGCGGTCACCGCGACTCCCGCGAGCGCCACGACCACCGCGTACGACAGCACGTACTACAAGAACGCGATCGGCAAGACCGGCACGAGCCTCAAGTCCTCGCTGCACACCATCATCAGCAGCCAGAGCAAGATCTCGTACGACGCGGTCTGGAACGCGCTGAAGGCGACCGACCAGGACCCGAACAACACCAACAACGTGATCCTGCTCTACAGCGGCGTCTCGCGCAGCAAGTCCCTCAACGGCGGCGCCGTGGGCGACTGGAACCGCGAGCACACCTGGGCCCAGTCCCACGGGAACTTCGGCACCTCGGCCGGCCCCGGCACCGACCTGCACCACCTGCGCGCCTGCGACGTGCAGGTCAACAGCACGCGGGGCAACAAGGACTGGGACAACGGCGGCAGCGCGGTCAGCGGCGCGCCCGGCAGCTACACGGACAGCGACTCCTTCGAGCCGCGCGACGCCGACAAGGGCGACGTGGCCCGCATGATCCTCTACATGGCCGTCCGTTACGAGGGCGACGACGGCTTCCCGGACCTGGAGCCCAACGAGTCGTCCACGAACGGCAGCGTGCCCTTCCACGGCCGCCTCTCGGTCCTGAAGCAGTGGAACGAGCAGGACCCGCCGAGCGCCTTCGAGGAGCGCCGCAACGACGTCATCTACAACACCTACCAGCACAACCGGAACCCGTTCATCGACCACCCGGAGTGGGTCGAGGCGATCTGGTAGTCGCGATCCGGCAGTCCGGGCGACACGGACGCGACGGAGCCGGGCCGGGTGCGGTGGCGCACCCGGCCCGGCTCCTGCCATGTCGACCCCTACGCCTGACCGTTCCCGGCGCCTTCAAACGCGAAATCCCGGATCGTCTCACGTTTTTAAGGGATCGAATCCGACAACCAAGATGCGTTATCCACCCGTTATAAACGGTCATTTTGACCGCTTCTGATCGGATGTGCCGCGCGTTCGGGAAGGGATTCCCGCCACGGAGGCCGCCGACGCATCTATCACGCCCGCACCGCCTCGAACAAGACCTCCGCCCCAGGAAGTTCCGCGGTCCGCTCGGTAACTTCGGCGCCCATGACCACTGCCCCCCTGACATCCCCGGTCGGCGGCGTCTCCGTCGGCCCGGCCGAGATCGCGGACGGCGCCGAGCTCTGGCGGATCGCGCGCGGCTCGGGAGAACTCGACCTCAACTCGCCCTACAGCTACCTGCTGTGGTGCCGCGACTTCGCCGACACGACCGCCGTCGCCCGTGACGCCACCGGACGACCGGTCGGCTTCGTCACCGGATACCTGCGGCCCGACGAGCCGGGGACGCTCTTCGTCTGGCAGGTCGCCGTGGAGGGTTCGCACCGCGGAACCGGGGTAGCCGGGACCCTGCTCGACGCTCTGGCCGCCCGCGTGGCGGCCGAGCACGGACTCGACCGGGTGGAGGCCACCGTCACACCGGGGAACCTGGCCTCCGACCGGCTGTTCCGCTCCTTCGCCCGCCGGCACGGCACGGACCTCACCCGCGAGGTCCTCTTCCCGTCCGCCTCCTTCCCCGTGACGGGACACGAGGCCGAGGTGCTCTACCGCATCGGTCCCCTCGCACCACCGGCGTCCTGAGCCCACACCACCGCTCCGCCGCTCCCCCCGCTCGCCGAACTCCACCCCACTCTGGAGAAGAGACTCCGTGACCCTGACCGACATCGCCGCCCCCTCCGTCTTCGAGACCGTCGAATCGGAGGTCCGCAGCTACTGCCGCGCCTGGCCCGTCGTCTTCGAACGCGCCGCCGGGAGCCGGCTGTACGACGAGGACGGCCGCCCGTACCTCGACTTCTTCGCCGGGGCGGGCTCGCTCAACTACGGCCACAACAACCCGGTGCTCAAGCGCGCCCTCCTCGACTACCTCGCCGACGACGGCATCACCCACGGCCTCGACATGTCGACGACCGCCAAACGCGCCTTCCTGGAGACCTTCCGCGCCACCGTCCTGGAACCCCGCGCCCTGCCGTACAAGGTGATGTTCCCCGGCCCCACCGGCACCAACGCCGTGGAGGCCGCCCTCAAACTCGCCCGCAAGGTCACGGGGCGCCAGACGGTCGTCTCCTTCACCAACGCCTTCCACGGCATGTCGCTCGGCTCGCTCGCCGTCACCGGGAACGCCGCCAAGCGCGCCGGAGCGGGCGTCCCGCTGCACCACGCCGCCCGCATGCCCTTCGACGACTACCTCGACGGGCAGGTCACCGACTTCCTCTGGTTCGAGCGGCTCCTGGACGACTCCGGCTCCGGCCTCGACCACCCCGCGGCCGTGATCGTCGAGACCGTCCAGGGCGAGGGCGGCATCAACGTCGCCCGGGCCGAGTGGCTGCGCGGTCTCGCCGAACTCTGCCGCCGGCACGACATGCTCCTCATCGCCGACGACATCCAGATGGGCTGCGGACGCACCGGCGACTTCTTCTCCTTCGAGGAGGCGGGCATCACGCCCGACATCGTCACCCTGTCCAAGTCCATCAGCGGCTACGGCCTGCCCATGTCCCTCTGCCTCTTCCGCCCGGAGCTCGACCTGTGGGAGCCCGGCGAGCACAACGGCACCTTCCGCGGCAACAACCCCGCCTTCGTCACCGCCACGGCCGCCCTCGACGCCTACTGGCGCGACGGCGCCCTCCGCGAGCGCACCCTGAACCGGGCCGCCCGCGTGGAGCGCGCCCTGCTCGACCTGTGCGGCGACGACGCGGCGACGGGGGTGGCGGTGCGCGGCCGCGGTCTCGTGTGGGGCCTGGAGTTCGCCGACGGGGAGCGCGCCGAGGCCGTGTGCCGGCGGGCCTTCGAGACCGGTCTGCTCCTGGAGACCTCCGGGCCGCGCGGCGAGGTGGTCAAGCTGCTGCCGCCGCTGACCGCCACGGACGACGAACTCGACGAGGGCCTCGGCGTCCTGGCCCGCTCCGTCCGTCACACCGCCGGCCGCCGCGCCGCCTGACCACCCCCGCACGAAAGGCCATCACCCCATGATCGTCCGTACCTTCGACGAGCTGGAGAACACCGAGCGGCACGTCCGGGCCGCGTCCGGGACCTGGGAGAGCAAGCGCATCGTGCTGGCCCGCGAGCGGGTCGGCTTCTCCCTGCACGAGACCGTGCTGTACGCCGGCACCGAGACCTCCATGTGGTACGCCCACCACGTCGAGGCGGTCGTCTGCACCGCCGGCGAGGCCGAGCTCACCGACCACGAGACCGGGCGCACGTACACGATCCTGCCCGGAACGATGTACCTGCTCGACGGGCACGAGCGCCACACCCTCAGGGTCAAGCGGGACTTCCGCTGCCTGTGCGTCTTCAACCCGCCCGTCACCGGGCGCGAGGACCACGACGAGAACGGCGTCTACCCGCTCCTCACCGAGCCCGAGACCGGTCAGGCCTGAGCCCCCTCCGTACGCGAAAGGAAGGCACCCCATGGCCTCCGCACCCACCCGTCCCGTCGACCTCTACCCCACCCGCGGCTCCCGCGAGGAGCTCATCGGCCGCAAGGACCCCGTCGTCTGGTCCGAGCCCGGCACACCGGGACCCTTCTGGGCCCGGGAGCTGGAGGAGTACGACCGCGACGGCTTCGTCACGGTGGACGAGATCGTCACCCCGGACGAGGTCGACGAGCTCCGCGCCGAGCTGGACCGGCTCGTCGCCGACCCCGCGGTCCGCGCGGACGAGCGGGCCGTCGTCGAGCCCCGCTCCCAGGAGATCCGCTCCGTCTTCGAGGTGCACCGGATCAGCCCGGTCTTCGCCCGGCTCGCCGAGGACCCGCGGATCGCCGGGCGCGCCCGGCAGATCCTCGGCTCCGAGGTCTACGTCCACCAGTCGCGGGTCAACGTCAAGCCCGGCTTCGGCGCCAGCGGCTTCTACTGGCACTCCGACTTCGAGACCTGGCACGCCGAGGACGGCCTGCCCCGGATGCGGACCGTCTCGGTGTCGATCGCGCTCACCCCGAACCACACCACCAACGGCAGTCTGATGATCATGCCGGGCTCGCACCGCACCTTCCTGGGCTGCGCGGGCGAGACGCCGAAGGACAACTACAAGCAGTCGCTGCGGATGCAGGACGCCGGGACCCCGTCCCACGAAGCGCTCACCACCTTCGCCGACGCCTGCGGCATCCGGCACTTCACGGGCCCGGCGGGGTCGGCCACCTGGTTCGACTGCAACGCCCTGCACGGTTCGGGCGACAACATCACCCCGTACCCGCGCAGCAATGTCTTCCTCGTCTTCAACAGCGTCGAGAACGAGCCCGAGGCGCCCTTCGCCGCACCGGTCCGACGCCCCTCCTTCATCGCCGCGCGCCCGGGAGACCGCTCATGACGCTCGGCCGCCGCGGCTTCCTCACCGGAGCGGCCCTCCTCGGCGGTCTCGCCCTGACCTCGTGCACCCGCACCGAGGCCGGGACGGGAGCGCCCGAAGGCGACGCGAAGCTCCTCTCGACCCTCCGGGAGCAGGGCTTCGTGCGGGTCGGGTTCGCCGGTGAGGCGCCGTACGGCTTCCAGGACGGCGGCGAGCTCGCCGGAGAGGCCCCGACGCTCCACCGCGAGATCTTCAGGGCCCTCGGCGTACGTGAACTTCGGCCCACGCTCACGGAGTTCGGCGCGCTCATCCCGGGACTGCTCGCCGGCCGGTTCGACGTGGTGAGCGCGGGCATGGCGATCACTCCGGAGCGCTGCGCCAAGGTGATCTTCTCCGAGCCGGAGTTCGTCTCCCCCACCGCGCTCATGGTCCGCAAGGGCAACCCGAAGGGGGTGAGCGACCTGGAGTCCTGCGCGGCGAAGGGCGCCACGGTCGGGGTGCTGACCGCGGCCGTGGAGGCGTCCTACGCGAAGGCGGCGGGCGTCCCGGACGGATCGGTCAAGACGCTGGCGAAGCAGCAGGACGGGCTCGACGCCCTCCTGGCCGGACGGATCGACGCCTTCGCGCTGACCGCCATCTCCCTGCGCTGGCTCGCCCGGACGAACGGGGACGCGCCGGTGGAGGTGGGCGAGGCGTTCGTCCCGGTGGTCGGCGGCGCCCGGCAGCTGGGCGCGGGCGGGGCCGTGTTCCGGCCGGGGGCGGACGGGCTGCGGGACGCCTTCGACCGGGAACTCCTGAAGATCACCGGCTCCCCCGACCGGTTCGTCGGGCTCGTGGGGAAGTACGGCTTCACCGCCCGCGAGGTGCCGCCCCGTTCGCTGCGGACCGCCGACCTGTGCGCCGGCTGACGGGCGCCCGGCATGGCTGACTTCCCGGCCGAGCTCCGGCGCGCGCTGCCCCGGCTCGCGGAAGGGCTCCTGGTGACGGCGGAGGCCACGGTGCTCGGCGCGGCGCTCGCCCTGCTCCTCGCGTACGTCCTCGGGCTGTCGTCCCGGTCGGCGCGGCTGCCGGTGCGCGGCGCGGCGCGGTTCGTCGTGGAGTTCTTCCGGGGGACCTCGCTGTACGTGCAGCTGTTCTGGCTGTTCTTCGCGCTCCCGATGGTCGGCTTCCGGCTCGAACCGCTCGCCTGCGCCGTGCTCGCGCTCGGCCTCAACTACGGGGCGTACGGCGCCGAGGTGGTGCGGGGCGCGATCACGGCGGTCCCCCGCGCGCAGACCGAGGCGGGGATCGCGCTCGGCATGGGGCCGGCGCTGCGCCTGCGGCGGGTCGTCCTGCCGCAGGCGCACGCCCTGATGGTCGCGCCGTTCAAGAACCTGCTCGTGCAGCTCCTGAAGGCGACGCCGCTGCTCTCCCTGGTCACCGTCCCCGATCTCACCTTCCAGATCGACCAGTTGCGCTCGGCCACGGGCGCGACGGCCGCCTCGTACCTGCTGCTGCTCGGGCTCTACTTCGCCATGGCCGTGGGCCTGAGCCTCCTCATGAACGCCCTGGAGCGGGTGGCGAAGGCCCGGCTCGGGCAGGAAGGCGGTGCGTGATGTGGGACGGGGAGGCGGCCCGGGCCGCGCTGCCCGCCGTACTGGAGGGGTTCGGCGTCACGGTCCTGGCGACCGTGCCGGCGTTCGCCGTCGCCGTGGTCCTCGGGCTCGTCCTCGCCCTCGTCCAGCGGGCGGGCCCCCGGTGGCTGGCGCTCCCGGTACGCGCGGCGGCCACGTTCGTCCGCTCGACGCCGCTCCTGGTGCAGCTGTTCGCGGCCTGGGTCCTGGTGCCCGCGCTCGACGCCCCGGTGCTCGGCGTCCTGGTGCTCGGCGTGCACTACGCCACGTACCTCTCCGAGGTGTACCGGACGGGCATCGACGCCGTGCCACGCGGCCAGTGGGAGGCCTGCACGGCCCTTTCGCTGCCGCGCCGACGGGTGTGGCGGGCGGTGGTGCTGCCGCAGGCCGTACGGAACGTGCTGCCGCCGCTCGGCAACTACGCCGTGTCCATGTTCAAGGAGACGCCCCTGCTCTCGGTGATCACGGTGCACGAGATGGTCCACGAGGCGAACACCTTCGGCAGTACGCACTTCGCCTATCTGGAGAGCTTCACCCTGGCCGCCGCGGTGTTCCTGCTCGCGAGCTGGCCGACGTCCGTCCTCGTACGACGACTGGAGGAACGCCTTGCCCACTGAGGACCGGAAGGATCCGGCGGCCCCCGCGGTGCGCTTCGAACGGGTCACCAAGCGGTTCGGCGACCACACCGTGCTCGACGGCCTCGATCTGGAGGTGGGGCGCGGCGAGCGGGTGACGCTGATCGGTCCGAGCGGCTCGGGGAAGACCACGATCCTCCGGCTGCTCATGACGCTGGAGCGGGTCACCGACGGCCTCGTCCTCGTGGACGGGCAGCCCTACTCGCACATGCCGCGGGGCGCGGGCGGGAAGCTGGTGCCGGCGGACGAACGGCATCTGGCGGTGCTCCGGCGCCGGATCGGCATGGTGTTCCAGCAGTTCAACCTGTTCCCGCACATGAGCGTCCTGGAGAACGTCGTCGAGGCGCCCGTCCACGTGCTCGGCGAGGGCCGGGAGGAGGCCCGTCGCAGGGCGCGGGACCTGCTCGACCTGGTCGGGCTCGGCGACAAGGCCGAGGCGCGGCCGACCCGGCTCTCCGGCGGCCAGCAGCAGCGCGTGGCCATCGCCCGCGCGCTCGCGATGCGGCCCGAGATCCTGCTCCTCGACGAGGTGACGTCCGCGCTCGACCCGGAGCTGGTGGCGGAGGTGCTCGACGTGCTGCGGGACATCGCCCGCAACACCGACATCACCCTGCTGTGCGTGACGCACGAGATGGGCTTCGCCCGGGACGTCTCCGACCGGATCCTGATGTTCGACCGGGGCCGGATCGTGGAGTCGGGCCCGGCCGGCGAACTCCTGGAGTCCCCCACCCACGCGCGTACGCGCGCGTTCCTCGGCTCGGTGCGGTGAGCCCACCGGCCGGGTGCCCGGGGCGCGCCCCGCCCCGTCAGTCACCGGTCGTCGCCCCGACCATGCCCTGCCGCAGCCGGTCCAGGCTGCGGGCCAGGAGGCGCGAGACGTGCATCTGGGACACACCGAGGCGTTCGCCGATCTGCGTCTGGGTCAGCTCCTCGACGAAGCGCAGGTGCAGCAGCAGCCGGTCGCGCTCGCCGAGGGCCTCCACGAGGGGAGCGAGGGTGTGGAAGTCCTCGAAGAGCGCGAGCGCCGGGTCCTCCTCGCCGATGAGGTCGGCCAGGGCCGCGTCGTCGTTCTCCTCGTCACCGCTGCCGAGCGCCGCGTCCAGGGAGGTCGACCGGTAGCCGTTCGCGGCCAGTTGCGCCTCGACCACCTGCTCCTCGGACAGGTCCATGACGGGCGCCAGTTCCGCGACCCGGGGTGCGCGGCCGAGCCGCGCGCTCAGTTCGTCGGTGGCCTTCGCCAGCTCGACCCGCGCCTCCTGGAGCCGGCGCGGGACGTGGACGGCCCAGGAGGTGTCACGGAAGAACCGCTTGATCTCGCCCACGATGTACGGCACGGCGAAGGTGGTGAACTCCACCTCGCGGGACAGGTCGAAGCGGTCGATCGCCTTGATCAGGCCGATCATGCCGACCTGGACGATGTCCTCCCGCTCGTCGGCCCGCATGGAGAAGCGGCCCGCCGCGTACCGCACGAGCGTCATGTTCATCTCGATCAGGGTGTTCCTGACGTACTGGTGCCCGGGCGTGCCCTCCTCCCGTGCCGCGAGTTCGCGGAGGAACACCCGCGACAGGGCGCGGGCGTCCCGGGGCGGCACCTCGCGGGGCGCCTCGAGAAGGGGGAGCTCCCCCGTCGTACCGCTCGTCACGTCCGTCGTCGCCTTGGCCACCTCGGTCCGCACGGGGACGACCTCCTCCTGCTCTCTGTCCGTTCGGCGGTCCCGGTTCGCGTACCCGCTCCGCGCGGACCCACTCCTCGGCGGTCCGGGTCGTCCTCGGCCCGGCCGGGAGGCATCACTCCGGCGTGTCCGGGCAGGCGTCCCCCGTCAGCCTTCGACACATCGGGAAGTGAGGGACCCGCGATGAACAGCCGGAGCGAAACCCGGTCCCGTACGACCGCCGCGGCTTCTCCGGCAGCCGCCGGAAGGGCCGGACCGCCGCCGCTCCTCACCCCGGCGCAGGCACGCCGGCTGGTCAGCCGCACGCTCACGGCCCTCGGCCCGCTGCCGCCGTCCCAGGTCGACGACCTGCTGCTCGTCACCTCGGAGCTGGTCACGAACGCCCATCGTCACGGGGGTGGTGTCACCTCGTTCGGGATCGCCGTCGGCAGCGACCGGGTGACCGTCTCCGTGGCCGACGCCAGCGGGGAGCCGCCGCGCCACGAGCCCCAAGGGGAGCTGCGGCCCGGCGGTTTCGGCTGGCCGATCGTGCTGCGGCTGTGCCGCGAGGTGTCCGTGGACACCCGGCCGGACGGAAAGACCGTCCACGCGGCGGTGGCCGTCGACCGCTGAGGCCGCGTGCGCTCAGGCGTCCGCGGGGCGGGCGGGGTGACGGTCCGGCGGGCCGTGGAGGTGTACGGAGGCGGGGCCGCCGCTCGTGCGGTGGCGGTCGGCCCAGGACTCCAGGGCGGCGCGACAGGCATGGTCGAGGTGGTGGAGCCCGGAGAGGTCCAGGACGACGGGGCGGTCGCGCGGCAGGGATTCGAGGGTGTCGAGGATCGTCGGCAGCCGCAGGAAGGTCACCGTGCCCGACAGGCCGACGCGGACGGGCCCTTCGCCTTCGTCGGTGTGGTCGACGCGCAGGTGGGAGGCGTCCCAGGCCGCCTTGGCGACGGAGAAGACGAGTCCGATCAGGACGCCTTCGAGCATGTTCAGGGAGACGATCGCCAGGGCCGTCACCACGAGGACGAGCGCTTCGCCGCGGTGGCCTCGCCACAGGGTGATCAGGCCCCTGAACGGGATCAGCTTCCAGCCCGCGTGGACGAGGATGCCGGCGAGCGCGGCGAGCGGCACGTACTCCAGGGTGCCGGGCAGCAGGGCGGCGAAGACCAGGAGCCACAGCCCGTGGAACACACGGGAGGCCTTGGTCCGGGCGCCCGCCTGGACGTTGGCCGAGCTGCGGACGATCACGGCGGTCATGGGCAGGGCGCCGAGCAGCCCGCAGAGCGTGTTGCCGAAGCCCTGGGCGACCAGCTCCTTGTCGTAGTCGGTGGGCGGTCCGTCGTGCAGCCGGTCCACGGCCGCCGCGCTGAACAGGGACTCCGCGGAGGCGATCAGCGCGAAGGCGAGGACGGTGCCGAGCAGGGCGAGGTCGGTCAGGGCCGCCAGACCGTCCGCCCCCGGCAGCCGTACGGCGTCGACGACGCCGCTCACCCGCACCGTCGCGACGGGCAGGTCGAGCAGGGCGGTCGCGAGCGCCGCGAGGAGGACGGCGACGAGAGCGCCGGGGACGGCCCGCACCCTGCGGGGCAGGTGCCGCCAGCCGACGATCACCAGGACCGTGGCGGCGGCGACGGCGAGCGGGACGAGCGTGTCGCCGCCGGTCACCGCGCGCCCCAGGGCGGCGGGCAGTCCGGCGAGCCGGGACGGGCCGGAGGAGGGGGCGCTGAGTCCGGCCGCGGCATAGAGCTGGCCGGCCACGATGACGAGGCCGATCCCGGCGAGCATCCCCTCGACGACGGAGAGGGAGATGGCCCGGAACCAGCGGCCCCAGCGCAGCAGGCCCAGGGCGACCTGGAGCAGCCCCGCGAGGAGCACGACGACGCCGAGCGCGGCCGGGCCCAGTGTGCGGACCGCGTCGAGGACGAGGACGGTGAGGCCGGCGGCGGGGCCGGAGACCTGGAGGCTGCTGCCCCGCATGAGGCCGGTGACGACACCGCCGACGATGCCGGTGACGAGACCCAGTTCGGCGGGGACGCCGGAGGCGACGGCCACGCCGATGCAGAGCGGCAGCGCGACGAGGAAGACGACGAGGGAGGCGGCGAAGTCCTGCCGGAGGTACGGAAAGGAGGTGGCCATACACGGGGTCATACGCCCTCGTTCCGGACGGTCCGGCGTCCACGGGCGGCTTCCGACCGGAACCGGCCGGAAGGTGACCCGATCACCCCGGGGAAAGGCGCCCGGAGGTGCGGATCACCGGGGGCGCACCGGGCCGCAGGCGCCCGCACACGCGATCAGCGGGAGGGCGTACGGTCGCCACGCCGGGGCGCAGGGGTGCGGAGGCTCCGGGGTCCCGGGGCTCACCACCAGTAGGCGGGGTACCTCGGGGCGGCGCGGCGGATGCGGGAGGCGGCGAACGCGGTCAGGACGAGCAGCACCGTCGCCCCGAACAGCAGGGGGACGAACCGGCCGGGCGCGGGGGCCTGGAGCACGATGACGACGGCGGTCGCGCAGGCCGGGGAGTGCGGGGTGCGGGCCAGGGTGGTCAGCGCGAGGGTGACTCCGGCGGCGACGGCCGCGGCCCAGGCGCTGCCGTGCGCGGCGACGGCCGCCACGGCGTATCCGGCGGCCGCGCCGAGGAGGTGGCCGACGATCACGCTGCGGGGCTGGGCGAGGGGAAGCGCGGGGGCGCAGTGGACGAGCGCGGCGCTGGCGGCCAGCGGGGGTATCAGCACCGGCTCGTGGATGAGGGCGCCGAGGGCGACGAGCCCGAGGAGGGCGGCGGTCGCGGCGCTGACGCTGTGGACGGCGGCGCCGGGCGCGGGGCGGGCCGGGGCGCGGCCGGCGATCCACCGCGGGCGGGCACCCCGTGGGGCGGAGGCGGCGGTGTCGGGACGCGGTGCGGCGTCGATGCTCATGGGATGCGCGATTTCCGGGCTGGGACGGGCAGGGGTGGTCGTACGGGTCCCTGTGGTCGACAGTCGGCCCGGTCTCACGCCTGAGCCTGGTGCGGCGGCGCGACCTCCTCCCACTCTAACCAGCGGTTTCGCCACGGCGCGGGCGGGGTCGGAGGCAGGATCGGTCCATGACCGACGCAGCCGACACGAGCTCCGACACCCCGCCCTCCTTCCGGCTCCTCCCCGGGGCCCCGGACTCCCCCGTCCTCCTCCATGTGCCGCACTCCTCCCGCGAGATACCGGCCGGCGTACGGGACGGGATCCTGCTCGGTGACGGGGAGCTGGCCCGCGAGCTGGACCACATCACGGACTCCCACACCGCGGAGATCGCCGCCGTGGCCGCGGCGGCGGCCGGCGCGGCGCCCTGGCGGTTCGTCAACGGGCTGTCGCGGCTCGTCGTCGACCCCGAGCGGTTCCCGGACGAGCGCGAGGAGATGCTGTCCGTCGGAATGGGCGCGGTGTACACCCGCACCACCCACCGCGAAGCGCTGCGGCCGGCCGGGTTCGATCCGGAGCCGCTGCTCGACCGGTACTTCGTCCCGTACGCGCGGGCGATGACGGAGGCCGTGGCCGAGCGTCTGGCGGTGGCGGGGCGGGCGGTGATCGTCGACGTCCACTCGTACCCGACGGAGCCGCTGCCGTACGAGCTGCACGGCGACGGCCCGCGCCCGCCGGTCTGCCTGGGCACGGACGCCTTCCACACGCCGCCCGCGCTGCTCGACGCGGCGCGGGAGGCGTTCGGCGGGTTCGGCGACGTCGGGACGGACAGCCCGTTCGCGGGGACGTACGTGCCGCTGGAGTACTACGGACGGGATCCGCGGGTGAGTGCCCTGATGGTGGAGATCCGCCGGGACGGGTACATGGGCGAGCCGGGCGGGCCCGCGGGCCCGGGTGTCGAGGCCCTCGGGAGGGCCCTGGCGGCCCTGGTCGACGCGGTGGCTCCGACGGGTGGGCGTGTCCGATCGGCGTAAAATCAGGTAGATGAGCCCACTCCGATACGAGCTGGTGTTCTCCGACGACACGGGATCGGCCCAGGACGTCGTGGTCGTGGAGCGCACGGCCCTCAAGGGGTCCGGAGGCCATCCCGTCTACGTCGACGCCACCGGCATCATCCGGGCCGAGATCAGCGACCGGGACGAGGTGCGCATTCTCGCGAGCGGGGGCCATCAGGAGATCTCCCGGCCGGTCCGGGCCCGTGCGCTCCCCGACCCCGGTCCGGAGGATCCACCCTCTCCGGCCGCCTGAGGTCCGCCCCCGGCCCTCATGCGTTCGGTCGCTCCGGAGTGGCCCCGCGGCCCGCCGGGTGCGCAGGCTGGGGACGGGCCCCGGGAGGGGGCCGCACCCGGAGCGAGGAGACCCCGCCGATGGCCGCGCCCGCAGCACCCGAGTACCGGTACGACGACCTCAGCGCGCTGTACCTGAACTGCACGCTCAAGCGCTCCCCCGAGGCCAGCAACACCGAGGGCCTGATCGAGCGCAGCCGGTCGGTGATGGAGGGGCAGGGCGTGACGACCTCTCTGGTGCGGGCGGTGGACCTGGACATCGCGACCGGCGTGTGGCCCGACATGACGGAGCACGGCTGGGCGTCGGACGCCTGGCCCGAGCTGTACGAGCGGGTGATGGCCGCGGACATCCTGGTGCTGTGCGGGCCGATCTGGCTCGGCGACAACAGCTCGGTGATGAAGCGGGTCATCGAGCGGCTCTACGCCTGTTCGAGCCTGCTGAACGACGCCGGGCAGTACGCGTACTACGGACGCGCCGGGGGCTGTCTGATCACGGGCAACGAGGACGGCGTGAAGCACTGTGCGATGAACGTGCTCTACAGCCTCCAGCACCTGGGGTACACGGTGCCGCCGCAGGCCGACGCGGGCTGGATCGGCGAGGCCGGCCCGGGGCCCTCGTACCTGGATCCGGGTTCGGGCGGGCCGGAGAACGACTTCACCAACCGGAACACCACGTTCATGGCGTGGAACCTGATGCATCTGGCCGGGCTCCTGAAGCGGGCCGGCGGCATCCCGGCGCACGGCAACCAGCGCTCGGCCTGGGACGCGGGATGCAAGCCGGAGTTCCCGAATCCGGAGCACCGGTGAAGGTTCCGTGACCGGGGCGTGCACCACACCGGCTTGACGTGCACACAGATGGGAACTTAGCTTCGCCTTACCTAATTTATTCCGTCCATACGTCCGGAAGATCAACGCATGTCCAGAACCGCGCAGGAGCTCACCCCTTCCTGGCTCCTCACCGCCCTCGGGCTCGTCGCCACCGCCGGTATCGCGGCAGCCTGCTGGACCGCCGGACACGTCCACGCGGACGCCTCCCTGCTGACGGTCGCCCGTTTCTTCCACGTCGCCTTCCTCGTCGTGGGGCTCGGCTCGGTGCTCGCCGTGGACTGGCTGGCCGTGCTCTGGCTGACGGGGAAGCGGCCGCTCACCGCCGTCCTCGACACGGCCGTCGCCCTCCAGACGCCGATCTGGACCGGTCTGGGCGGACTCGTCGTCTCCGGGCTCTTCCTCCGCCCCGACCTCCACTCCCCGCTGACGCTGGTCAAGCTGGGGCTCGTCGTCGCCGTCACCCTCAACGGCCTCTGGGCGCACCGCCTCGGCCAGCTCCTCGAGGCCCACCGCTCCGACTCCGTCCCGCGGGGACTGCTCGTCCGCTCGGGCCTGGCGGCGACCATCAGCCAGACCGGCTGGTGGGGCGCCTGCCTCATCGGCTTCCTCAACAGTCAGGGGTGACAGGACCCACCCCGGTTTTGGTTTGTCGGACGATCATCAATACGATCCGGCGATGATCACGAGAAAACGGCTGGCGACCGGGGCCTGCGCACTGCTCGCCGCCCTGAGCGCCGTGCTCCTGCCGACGAGCGCGGCCGCCGACGAGCCGGCGGCGAAGGAATCCCCCAAGGTCGAGCTGGTCCTCGACGTCAGCGGCTCCATGCGGGCCAAGGACATCGACGGCAAGTCCCGTATGAGCGCCGCCAAGCAGGCCTTCAACGAGGTCCTGGACGCGGTGCCGGAGGAGGTCCGGCTCGGCATCCGCACGCTCGGCGCCGACTACCCGGGCAACGACCGCAAGCGCGGCTGCAAGGACACCCGCTCGCTGTACCCGGTCGGGCCGCTCGACCGGACCGAGGCCAAGACCGCCGTCGCCACCCTCGCCCCGACCGGCTGGACGCCGATCGGCCCGGCGCTGCTCGGCGCGGCCGACGACCTCGGCGAGGACGGGGCGACCAAGCGGATCGTGCTCATCACGGACGGCGAGGACACCTGCGCCCCGCTCGACCCGTGCCAGGTGGCGCGCGAGATCGCGGCCAAGGGCATCCACCTCGTCATCGACACCCTGGGCCTGGTGCCGGACGCCAAGACCCGGCAGCAGCTCACCTGCATCGCCGAGGCGACCGGAGGCACGTACACCTCGGTCCACCGCACCGAGGAACTCTCGAACCGCGTCAAGCAGTTGGTCGACCGCGCGGCCGACCCGGTCGTCACCCCCGTGGCCACCGAGGGCGCGCTGCAGTGCGACAAGGCGCCGCAGCTGAAGCCCGGCCTCTACACGGACCGCGAGTCCTTCGGCGAGCACCGCTGGTACCGGGTGGACCTGCTGCCCGGCCAGGAACTGCGCGCCTCCGTCAGCGTGTCGGCCGACCGGGCCGTCAACAACGACTACGGGGTGCTGCTGCGCGCCGTCACCCTCCACGGCCGGGAGATCGTCCGCGGCTCCGAGGCGGGCGACGGGCGCACGGACGTCATCTCCACCGGACTGCGCTACCCCAAGCCCGAGGCCGACGACGCTCCCGGCGACGCCAAGCCGGCGGCCGAGACGGTCTGCCTCCAGGTCAGCAACTCCTTCTCCGCTCCCCCGTCGGTCAAGACGACGCCGGGCATGCCGGTCGAGCTGACGGTGGACGTCGTCGACGGCCCGTCGGGCGCGTCGGACGTCGCCTCGTTCGGTCTCGGCCGCGGCTGGTGGCTGCTCGGGGTGCTGGTGCTCGCCGGCTTCCTGGCCGGTCTGCTCTGGGGCTGGCTGTCCCGCTGGCGCGTCGCTGTCTGGAGGACCAACTGATGCGTACCGTACGCATGCTCGCCACGGCCGCCCTCGCGGGCGCGGCCCTGCTCGGTCTCGCGGCCCCGGCGGCCCTGGCCGACTCGCCCAGCGCCTCGGCGTCCCCCTCCGGCGAGGCCGGCCCCACGGAGGCGGGCACCACCTTCCGTACCGCCGCCCGGTTCCTGCCGGGACAGCAGGCCACGGCCCAGGCCGCCACGGGTGACTACCTGTACTGGGTGTTCCCGGCGGACACCGGGGAGCGGCCGACCGTGAAGGCCACGGTCACGCTGCCCGACGCGGCGCTGCGGCACGGGCCCGCCACCTGGCGGATCGACGTGTACGACGGGCTGCGGCGGCGTCAGCCGTGCATGTACGGGATGCAGTCCCGTGCGGTGGCGAAGGACGCCGCGACCGTGGAGCTGGCCTGCGTGCTGCGCCCGGTCCGGGCCTCGGCCGACGCCTGGGCGAACGACCCGCTGCCCGGCAGCTACTACGTCCGGCTGACCCGCACCGGCGGCCCGGACGAGGACCTCGGCCAGCCGTTCACCGCGCGGATCGGGGCCGACCTCCTCGACGAGGGCGGCGCCTACGCCACCGACGGCTCGCTCGCCGCGCCGCTCGTCCCGGGGGCGACCACCGCCGACCAGGCGAAGGCCGACGAGGACGCCGGCCGGAAGACCGCCGTCGAGGCGGCGGCCCCGGAGGACGGCTGGTCCTCCGGCTGGTGGTCCGACCGCTGGATCTGGACCCTCGCGGGCGGCGTTCTGGCCGCGCTCTCGGGCATAGGCGGCTACGTCCTGACGCGCGGCTCGGGCCGCCCGTCCCGGGTGCCGCCGGGCGTCTGACCCTGCCCTGGATGTACGAAGGCCCCCCACCGCGCGCGGTGGGGGGCCTTCGTACATCCAGGGCTTCCGTCATCCGGGGCCTTCGCGCCTGGGGTTGTCGTGTCCGGGCCCTTCGTATCCGGGGTCTTCCTCATCCGCGGGCCGGGAAGCCGTGGGCGCGGGCGCCGGTCACGACGACGACCACCGGGACGAGCAGCAGGAGGACGCTCCAGGGAAGGGCTCCGGCGCCGAGCCCGTCGAGGAGGAGGCCGCCCGCGACACCGCCCGCCGCCATGGCCGCGTTCCAGAGGCTCACCAGCATCGTCTGCGCGGTGTCGGCGTCGTCCCCGCCCGCCTCGGCGACGGCCGTCTGCAGCAGGGTGGGCGCGCCGCCCCAGCCCAGGCCCCAGAGCGCGGCGGCCACGAGGACCAGCGCGGCGCTCGCCGCCGGGACGGCGAAGACGGCCGCGGCGACGGCGAAGAGGATCGCCCCGGCGAGGGTCAGGGCCCGGAGCCTGCGGTCGATGTGACGGCCCGTGAACCAGATCCCGACGAGCGAGGCCCCGCCGAAGACCAGCAGGACGAGGCCGGTGGACCCGGCGAGGCCGAGGTGGTCGAGGTAGGCGGCGACGTAGGTGTAGAGGACGGTGTGGGCCAGGACGAGGGTGAAGGTGACGGCGAGGACGGGGAGGACGCCGGGGGTCTTCACGGTGCGGGCGACCGGGGCGCGCCCGCCGCGCGGTTCGCCCGGCAGGTCGGGGACGGCGAGGGCGATCCAGCCGAGGAGGACGACGGCGATCACGGTCATGGCGGTGAAGGCGGCGCGCCAGCCGACGGCGTCGCCGAGGAAGGTGCCTGCGGGGACGCCGAGGGAGAGCGCGAGCGGGATGCCGGTCATCGCGACGGCGACCGCGCGGCCCTGGAGGTGCGCCGGGGCGATGCGGCGGGCGTAGCCGGCGAGCAGGGCCCAGGCGACGCCGGCGGCGACCCCGGCGAGGAAGCGGGCGCCCATGGTGAGGGCGTACGAGGAGGAGACGGCCGTGACCGTGTTGGCGGCGGCGAAGCCGGCCATCGAGGTGAGCAGGAGGCGCTTGCGGCGCCAGCCGGCGGTGCGGGCGGCCAGCGGGACGGCCGTGAGGGCCGTCCCGAGGGCGTAGCCGGTGACCGACTGGCCCATGGCGGCCTCGCCGACGCCGAGGTCGGCGCTCATGCCGGGCAGGACACCGGCCGGGAGGGTCTCGGTGAGGCTGGTGACGAAGACGGCGGTGGCGAGGGCGAGAAGGGCCGGAAGGGGCAGCCGGCCGGAGGCGGGACGGGGGTCGGGGGAAGCGGGCGCGGGGGTGGCGGGGCCGGCCGCCACTGTCGTGTCGTGGGTCATGTCCGTATGCTCGAACCCTCACATTGATGTGAAGGTCAAGCGATTCCCTGGAGGGGGCCTCCCATGCGGATCGGCGAGCTGTCCGAGCGCACCGGAACACCGCGCAGACTCCTGCGCTACTACGAGGAGCAGGGGCTCATCGTCGCGGACCGGCTGCCGAACGGCTACCGCGTCTACGACGGGTCGAACGTCGACCGGGTGATGCAGATCCGGGGCCTGCTCGACGCCGGTCTGCCCACCCGGATCATCAAGCAGATCCTCCCGTGCCTGAACAAGCCGAGGGTCATCCACTTCCCCGACGCGACCCCGGAGATGCTGGCGACCCTGGAGAACGAGCGGGACCGGATGACCGACCGGATCCGCTGCCTCACCCGGAACCGGGACGCGGTGGCGGAGTATCTCGACGTGGTGCGGGAGAAGTTGACGGCCGGGGCGTAGCCCGTACGGGGCGGGCGGTGCGTACGGCGTAGCGGCCGCCGTGCCGCTCCACGGCGAGGGGCAGGCCGAAGCAGGCGCCGAGCAGCTCCCCCGTGAGCACCTCGCCGACGGGTCCGCGGGCGAGGGCCCGCCCCTCGCGCAGGAGCAGGACGTGGGTGGTGCCGGAGGGCAGCTCCTCCAGGTGATGGGTCACCAGGACCGTGGCGAGGTCCGGGTGTTCGGCACCGAGCAGGTCGAGGGCGTCGAGGAGCTGTTCGCGGCCGGGCAGGTCGAGTCCGGTGGCGGGCTCGTCGAGCAGGAGGAGCCGGGGCGCGGGCATGAGGGCGCGGGCGATCAGGGCCCGGCCGCGCTCGCCCTGCGAGAGGGTGGGCCAGCGGGCGGTGTGCCGCCCGGCGAGCCCGAGGGTGGCGATCAGCCGGTCCGCGCGCGCCTCCTGCTCGGGGGTGGGGGTCCAGCGGGGCGGCCGTTCGACGGAGCCGACGGCCCCGGTGAGGACGACGTCGCGGACGGCGAGCGCGGAGCGCAGCGGGTGACGCGGCGTCACGTGACCGATGGCTGTGCGCAGTTCACGGAGGTCGACCCGGCCGAGTCGGCGGCCGAGGACTTCGACCCGGCCGCGGGTCGGATGGGCCTGCGCGCCGAGCAGGCCGAGGAGGGTGGTCTTCCCGGCGCCGTTGGCCCCGAGGAGCGCCCAGTGTTCCCCGGGCCGGACCGTGAGCGCGATGTCGCTCAGGAGGGGGTTCCCCTCGCGGACGACGGAGACGGCTTCGGCACGGAGGACGGGCGTCGGGGGCGGGGCCGGATACAGGGGCGGGCCCGGCTGCAGGGGCTGCCTCACGCCGCGTACGCCCGGTTCACGGCGGACAGGACGGCCTGCACCGAGGCGGTGAGGACGGAGGTGTCCAGGCCCGCGCCCCAGGCCGTGCGCTCCCCCACCCGGCATTCGGCGTAGGCGGCGGCCTCGCCCGTGCTGCCGCCGGTGACGGCGTGCTCGGCGAAGTCGAGTACGTCGACGGTGCCGGGGACTCCGGCCCGGGTGAGGGCGTCGGCCAGGGCGGAGAGCGGTCC
The DNA here is from genome assembly GCF_014203895.1 of Streptomyces nymphaeiformis. GTDB lineage: Bacteria > Actinomycetota > Actinomycetes > Streptomycetales > Streptomycetaceae > Streptomyces > Streptomyces nymphaeiformis. The sequence continues at coordinate 157,573 of NZ_JACHJY010000003.1, forward strand.
GTTGCCCTTGCCCTCCACCGGCGCGGTGCGGTCGCCGACGCGCAGGACGCAGCTGAAGCGGTGGCCGCCCGCCGCGTCGCCGTCGGTGCTCCAGGACTCCAGGGCGACTCGGCCGGCGCCCCGGCCGGGCTCCAGGTAGGCGGTCCGGAAGAGCGCGTGGAGGTCGTCGGGGGTGGCCTCGCGGCCGCTGTCGTCGGTCACTGCCTGCACGGCCCGGGAGACGTCCGGGCGCATCCGCTCCGGCAGGTCGAGGCCGTGGTGGGTGCGGAGCAGGTGGGCGACTCCGCCCTTGCCCGACTGGGAGTTGACGCGGATGACGGCCTCGTAGCCGCGGCCGAGGTCGGCGGGGTCGAGGGGCAGGTAGGGCACGTTCCAGGGGGCGAGCTCCGGCGGGATCCCGGCCTCGGCGGCGTCCTCGGCGTGCCGGGCGAGGCCCTTGCTGATGGCGTCCTGGTGGGTGCCGGAGAAGGCGGTGTGAACGAGGTCGCCCGCGTAGGGGTGGCGGGGGTGGACGGGGATCCGGTTGCAGTGCTCGACGACCTCGCGGACGGCGTCGATGTCGGAGAGGTCGAGCATGGGGTCGACGCCCTGGGCGTAGAGGTTGAGGGCGAGGGTCACGAGGTCGACGTTGCCGGTCCGTTCGCCGTTGCCGAAGAGGCAGCCCTCGACGCGCTGGGCGCCGGCGAGGACGGCGAGTTCGGCGCAGGCCACTCCGGTGCCGCGGTCGTTGTGGGGGTGGACGGAGAGGATCACGGAGTCGCGGCGGGCGAGGTGGCGGTGCACGTACTCGATCTGGTCGGCGTACACGTTGGGGGTGGAGATCTCGACGGTGGCGGGCAGGTTGTGGGTGACCGGCCGGTCGGGGCTCGCGTCCCACAGTTCGGTGAGGCCGTCGCAGAGCTCCAGGACGTAGTCCGGCTCGGTGAGGTTGAAGGTCTCCGGGGAGAACTGGAAGCGGATGTCGGCGCCGGGGCGGGCCTCGGCGAGCCGTGCCATGAGCGTGGCGGCCTCGCGGACGGTGCGCCGGACCTCGGCGCGGTCGCGGCCGAGGACGGTGTCGCGCCAGACCGGCGAGGTCGCGATGTAGAGGTGGACGACGGCGCGGGGCAGCCCGTCGAGGGAGGCGAAGGTGCGCTCGATGAGTTCGGGGCGGGCCGGGGTGAAGACGACCGGGGTGACGTCCTCGGGGACGGCGCCGGAGGCGGTGAGTCCGGCGAGGTGGCGGACGAAGTCGAAGTCGGCGCGGCTGGCGGAGGGGTAGCCGACCTCGATCTCCTTGAAGCCGGTGCGGACGAGGAGCTCGAAGAAGCGGTGCTTGCGGTCGGTGTCCATGGGCTCGACGAGCGCCTGGTTGCCGTCGCGGAGGTCGACGGGGACCCAGAGCGGGGCGCGCTCCAGGCGTGCGGAAGGCCAGCGGCGGTCGAGCTCGGGGACGTGGACGCGGTCCTGGAACGGTCGGTAGCGGTGGTACGGCATGGGGCCGGGGCGCTGGGGATTGCGGATCATGGCGGGTACCGTAACCACTCCTCAGCTCCTCAGACAAGTACTCCTCAGACAAGTTCGAGTAGATTGTGGAGATCAGTGGATTGCGGAGATCAGTGGATTGCAGGGATCGTCCGGACCAGCCGTCCGGAGGATTCCGTCCGGAGAATTCCGCCCAGAGACCCAAGAGAATCAGGTGACCCCCATGCCGCTCGGCGCCCTGCGTCCCAGCCCCCTGGTCGAACAGGCCGCCGAGCGGCTGCGCGAGCAGATCGTCCGGGGCCACTGGCCGGTCGGCACGAAGCTCCCCGGCGAGACGACGCTCGCCAAGGAGCTGGGCGTGGGCCGCTCCACGGTCCGCGAGGCGCTGCGGGCCCTCGCGGGCGCGGGGCTCGTCCAGCCCCGGCAGGGCGCGGGCGTCTTCGTGATCGCGACCCGGCCGACGGAGGACTGGCCGGCCCGCCTGCGCCGGGCGGCGGTGACGGACGTGTACGAGGTGCGGATGCTGGTCGAGGTCGAGGCGGCGCGGCTCGCGGCTCGGCGCCGCACCGAGGAGGACGTGACGGCGATGCGGGAAGCCCTCGACGGGCGGCGGGCGGCGGCCGCGCTCGACGACGCGGGTTTCGTCGACGCCGACATCGCCCTGCACGCGGCGATCGTGGCGGCGGCGCGCAACCCCGTCCTGACCGACCTGTTCGGGGAGTTCGCGCCGGTGCTCCGCGAGGGCCTGATCGACCTGCTCGACCTGCTCGGGCTGCGGGGCACCGACCTGCGGCACGGCGAGGACGCCCATGCCGAGGTCGTACGGGCGGTGGAGGCGGGCGACCCGGAGGAGGCCGCCCGGCTGACCCGGCAGGAGCTGGAGTCGACGCTGGCCCTCCTCCAGTCGGCCCCCTGAGCACGACGGCGGCGCCGCTCCCCCGTCGTCATTCCATCCGGCGGGCGCCCTCCAGGACGGCCTGCCGGATGCGGTGGTAGGTGCCGCACCGGCAGATGTTGCGGATGGTGTCGAGGTCGGCCTCGGTGACCTCGCGGCCGGCCTCGCGCGCCTTGCGGACGGTGGCGACCGCCGCCATGATCTGGCCCGGCTGGCAGAAGCCGCACTGGGCGACGTCGAGGTCGAGCCAGGCCTCCTGCATCGGGTGGAGTTCGGCGCCGACGGTGTCCGGGAGGCCCTCGATGGTGGTGATCTCGTCAGTCGGGGCGACGTCGTCGACGCGCACGGCGCAGGGGGTGAACGCCTTGCCGTTGAGGTGGCTCGTACAGGCCCGGCAGACGCCGACCCCGCAGCCGTACTTGGGGCCGGTGACGCCGAGGACGTCCCGGAGGACCCAGAGGAGCCGGACGTCGCCCTCGACGTCGGCGGTGACGGCCTTGCCGTTCAGGATGAAGGTGTGCTGCGGCACGGGGGCTCCAGGTCTCAGATGGTGCGGTCGCGGCCGTCGGTGGGCGAGGCCGGGACGGGCGGGACGGTCGGCAGGGGCGTGAAGGCGAGCGGCTCGGCGTGGTTGACGGGGAAGACCGTCGGCATCGTGCCGGTGGCCCGGCCGTAGGCGCAGGCGACGGCGGCCATGGCGCCGGCGACCGCCAGCTCCCCCGCGCCGCCCGGCTTGTCGCCGCTCGGCGGCATGACGATGATCTCCAGCTCGGGCGGGGTGTTCCACTGCCGGGTGTAGAAGTACTGGTCCCAGCTGCCCTCGAGGAAGTGCCCGTCGCTCAGGTGGAGTCCGGACGTCAGGGTGATGGCGATGCCGTCGGCGATGCCGCCCATCATCTGGGCCTCCAGGCCGCGCGGGTTGACCGCGAGGCCGACGTCCACGGCGCAGACCACCTTGGTCACGCGCGGCCCGGTGTACGCGCCCGGGATCTTCCGTCCGGTGGTCTCGGGGCGGCAGTCGATCTCGGCGAGGATCGCGACGGCGGAGTGGTACTCGGTGTGGACGGCGATGCCCTGGCCCGTGCCGGCCGGCATGCTCCGGCCCCACTGCCCCACCTCGGCGACCTTGTCGAGGACGGCGCGGGCCCGCCCGTCCTTGAGCAGCTTGCGCCGCATCCGGTACCGGTCCTGGCCCGTCCGCTCGGCCAGTTCGTCCAGGACGAGTTCCTGGGCGCAGCGGACGTTGGGCGAGTAGATGTTCCGCATGGAACCGGTGTTGAAGCCCTTGTCGGTCTCGGCGAGCAGCTGGGTGGTGACGCCGAGGTGGTACGGGCTGATCTGGGTGAGCTGGAACATCGTCTCGGAGAAGGTGGCGTCGGCGACGGGCAGCCGGGCCGCCTCCGCCGTCAGGACCTCGCCGATGCCGTGCCCGAAGTCGGTGGCCACGGAGGTGTGGCGCTGCTCGTACGTGAGGATCTCGCCGAGCGAGTACGTGGCCCGGACCCGGGAGGTGGACATCGGGTGCGTACGGCCCTGGCGGAAGTCGTCGGTACGGTGCCACATCAGCTTCACGGGCTTGCCGAGGGCCTTGGAGACCTCGGCGGCCTCGTGGGCGGCGTCGGAGAACAACTTGCGGCCGAAGGAGCCGCCGCCCTCCGTGACGTGGACGCGGACGGCGGTGGGCGGCAGGCCGAGCTTGAGGGCGATCTGCTCCTGGGCGACGATCGGCGACTTGAGCGAGGCCCAGATCTCCGCCGAGTCCTTCCGCACGTCCGCGATGGCGCAGTTGGTCTCCAGGGCGGCGTTGCTGGCGAAGTGGAAGGTGAAGCGGGCGTCGACGGCCTTGGTGAGGAGCGGCAGCGGCGGGACCACCAGCGGGAGTTCGGCCCGGCGGAGCTTCTCCAGGATCGTGGCGTCGGAGGCGCCCTCGGCCGTGCCGGGCCCCCAGTCGACACGGAGGGCGCGGACGGCGTCGACGCACTGGCCGAAGGTGCGGCCGCGGACGGCGACGCCGGTGGAGACGGTGACGACGTCGGTGATGCCGGGCATGGCCCGCACCTCGTCGAGGTTGGCCACCGAGCGGACCGTTCCGTTGATCGTCGGCGGGCGGCAGATCATGGTGGGCAGCGCGTCCGGGACCTGGAGGTCCATGGCGAACTTCTTGCGCCCGGTGACCGCTTCGAGGGCGTCCATCCGGCGCTGCCCGGTGCCGATGACGCGGAAGTCGCCCGCGTCCTTGAGCGTGACCTCGACGGCCGCGTCGGTGACGGCGGCGGCCTTCACGGCCAGTTCGCCGTAACCGAGCAGCGCGCCGGCCGGGGAGACGACGGCGCCGGCCTTCGTGGTGAGGGTCTCGACGGCCTGGCCGAGGACGACGGAGGCGGCGTGGAGCAGCCGTCCCCGGGCGAGGGCGGCGGCGACCCGGATGGGGGTGTAGGTGGAGTAGGTGGTGTTGGAGCCGCCGGTGAGCTGGTTGAAGAGCAGCTCGGGGCGGGCGTCGGCGAGGGTGACCTTCACCTTGTCCAGGGGCAGGTCGAGTTCCTCCGCGACGATCATGGCGCTGGAGGTGGTGACGCCCTGGCCGACCTCGGCGCGGGGCAGGGCGAAGTGGGCCGTGCCGTCGGCGTCGACGCGGATGGTGATGAGGTTGCTGGTGGGCAGCGCCGCGATCGTGAGCAGCTCGTTGAGGTCGAGGAGTTCGGCCGGACCCGGCAGCGAGGGGATGAGCGCGGGCGTCGCCGCGGCGGCCTCGCGCGGGGCGAGGGCCTCGGCACCGAGCTGGGCGGCGACCGTGAGGGTGGGCGCGGCCAGGACGTATCCGAGGAACCGCCGCCGGCCGATGCCGGGCCCTCCGCCCTCGGTGCCGCTCGTGTGGTCGTCGTCCCGCACGGGGTGCCGCCTCGCCATTCGGTGTGCCCTTTCGCCATGAACCCGGCTTGCTACTCCCGGGTATCCTCAGAGGCGACGATCATCGCGCATGTCCGGGCCCTCCGGGAGCCGTTCGGCGTGGACGTCTTGTGCGGACGTCCTGCGGGGACACCGCGAGGGAAACGCCGCCGTAGGGTCACCGCATGACCGAAGCCGCGCACGTCACCGCCACCCGCCGCTCCTACGACACCGTCGCCGCCGACTACGAGCGGCTGCTCGCCGGCCGGTTGGAGACGACTCCGCTGGACCGGGCGGTGCTCTCCGGCTTCGCGGAGAGGGTGGCGGCCGTGGACGGGCCGCGCGTGATCGGCGACCTGGGGTGCGGGACGGGCCGGGTCACCTCCCATCTGCGCGACCTCGGCGCCGAGGTCTTCGGCGTGGACCTGTCGCCGGGGATGATCGCGGTCGCCCGGGACGGCCACCCGGGGCTGCGCTTCGAGGTGGGGTCCATGACGGCGCTCGACCTGCCCGGCGCCTCGCTCGGCGGGGTCCTCTCCTGGTACTCGACGGTGCACATGCCCGAGGACGAACTCGCGTCCTCCTTCGCCGAGTTCCACCGGGTCCTCGCACCGGGCGGATACGCCCTCGTCGCCTTCAAGGTGGGTGACGAGCGGGTCCGTCTCGAGCGGGCGTACGGGCACGAGGTGGACCTCGACGTGTACCGCTGGTCACCCGACCGGCTGGCGTCCCTGCTGACGGCGGCGGGTCTCGTCGAGTCGGCCCGGCTGGTACGGGAGCCGGACGCCGGGGAGAAGACGCCGCAGGGCTTCCTCCTGACGCGCAAGCCGGGCGCCTGAGCGGGGCCGCACGACGGAGCCGGGTCGCACAACGGCCCCGCGACTCCGCAGACGCGCACCACTGCGGAGCCGGGCTCCGGTCCGGAGCTGGGCGCGGGAGATCCGGGCGCGCTGGCCGCCGCCCGCGATCAGGGCGTTGACGGAGACCATCGGGTCCCCGCCCACCGACTTGGCGAAGAGCGCGCCGATGACCAGCGGGCCGAGGGCCACCGCGAGGGCCGTGCCGGTGGCGGTGACGTGCTGGAGGCGGCGGGCGCGCCGGGCGTCGAAGGTCATGACCCCAGTCCATCAGCGGGCGGCGGGCGCCGTATCGGTCGGCGTACTCAGCCGCCCGTACCGCGCTACTCAGACGTGATCGGGTACGCGCTCTCCAGGGCTCCCGCACCGGCCCTCCACCAGCGATCCTCGGCAGAGCGAAGGCCCCCGGGCGCTCCGGTGGCAGACCGTGGAGGCGCAGATGAAGCAGACCGATGTGGCGGGGCCCGCCGTGCTCGTCCGGGAGGCCGTGGCCGGGGAGGTGCCGCTGCTGGCCGGTGACGACTGCGCCTACCAGGCGTTCCGGGTGGGGAGCGCGGGCTGAGTGGTGCAGTTCCATCCCGAGGCGGGCGCGGACACGGTGGCGGCGTGGGCGGCCGGGGACGGCGGCCTGCTGAGCTCGGCGGGCGGAGACCCGGCGGGCGCGGTGGCGTCGGTGCGGGAGGCGGAGCCGGAACTCCGGGCGGTCTGGGGAGCGGTGTCGGACGCGTGGGGCGAGGTCGTCCGCGCCCACGCACACGCGCGGGGCATCTGAGGCTCCGTACACCCCCAACGCGTACGGTACGAGGACACGCACGTGAACGAAGGAGCCCCGCCGCCATGGCCGACTACCGGATCGAGACCGTCCGCACCGGGTACCGCAACTGGACCGCCCGCAACGACCGGGGCGCGGAGGTCCGGATGGCCGCCGCCGACGACGCGGACGCGCAGCCCTCGTTCACGCCGGTCGAGTTGCTGCTCGCGGCGATGGGCGGCTGCGGCGGCCTCGTCATCGACCGCACGGCCCGCGCGGTGGACCACGACGACCTGCGGATCGTGGTGGAGTCGGTCTCGGGCCCCGAGGACGGCGGCCGCTTGGGCCGGATCCGGGTGAGCTACGAGTTCGACCTGCCGGACAACAACCCGAAGGCGGCCGAGGTGTTCGCCCGAGGGGTGCGCCTGACGCACGAGAAGTTCTGCACGGTGAGCCGGACGGTGGAGCACGGCGCACGCGTGGAGGCGCTCCTGCCGGACGGCACGGTCGGCTTCGAGGGCTGACCCGCGCGCTCACTCCTCGATCGCGCCGCCGATCCGGCGCAGGTGGCGGCGGAAGGTGTACGAGGGGTCCTCGGTGCGGCCCGTGAGGTACTCGTCGAAGCGGGTCTGCGCGCGGAGGGTCTCCCCCGCCCTGATCCGGCGCGCCTGTTCCCGCTCGGTGCGGAAGAGGGACCGGGCGGTCTCCAGGACGGGTTCCACGCGGTCGGCCGGTACGAAGAGCACGCCGTCCTCGTCGCCGAACACCACGTCGGCGGCGGTGACCTCGTGGTCGCCGAACCGCGCGGCGGTCAGCGCGTCGGGGTCGCGGTCGTCGAGGCGTACGGGGCCGGGGGCGTGGCGTCCGTACGAGAAGACGGGCAGTCCGATCTCGACCAGGTCCGGGGTGTCGCGGTGCAGTCCCCAGACGACGAGCCCGGCGACGCCGGCCGCTTCCGCCTCCAGGACGGCGAGGTCCCCGATGCAGGCCTCGTCGCGGCGGCCGCCGTTGTCGATGACGAGGACGTCCCCGGGCGCGGCGTGCGTGAAGGCCTCCAGGAAGACGTCGACGCTTCCGTAGTGGCGGGCCGGCAGCACCCGGCCGGCGACGCGCTGCCCTGTGACGACGGGCAGGATCCCGGCGGGCGCGGCCCGCAGGGGTTCCCCGAGCCGTACGCAGGCGTCGGCGACGAGCGGCGTGGAGAGGTCGGCGAAGTCCTCGAGCATCTGGCGTTCCGATCCGTCCGTTCGGCGGGCCCCGGTGGGCGCGGCGGGCTGGGTCCGATGCTAGGGGGTGACGGGTCGGTAATTGACTCGACAGCGGTCGCGGTGATCGGGGACGCTTCGCGCGATGACCAGAATCGACGACACACCGCCCGCGTGGGACGAGCGCACCCAGCTCACCACGTTCCTCGACTACGCCCGTGACACCGTCCGCGTCAAGTGCGAGGGCCTCTCCGAGGAGAACGCCCGCAAGGCGCTCCTGCCGGGCTCCCCGCTGATGACCGTGAGCGGGCTGATCAACCATCTCCGCTGGGTCGAGTACTACTGGTTCCAGATGGTCTTCCTCGGCGAGGAGGACGAGGGGCCCTGGACCGATGAGGACCCCGACCGCGAGATGCGCATCGCCGTCGACTTCCCGCTCGCGCAGCTGCTCGACGAGTACGCCGGTCAGAGCGCCCGCTACCGCGAACTGGTCGCCGGCAGCGACCTGGACGCCCGGGCGAAGCGCCCCGTCCGTGGCGGCCTCCACGTCGACCTGCGCTGGATCCTCCTCCACCTCACCGAGGAGACGGCCCGCCACAACGGCCATCTGGACATCCTGCGCGAACTGCTCGACGGGACGACCGGCGACTAGGGCGCGTACCGAGTCGTGATCATCGGGTGGTCCTGGTGAGGTCTTTGATCCAGATCATCGAGGCGCGCGGGTGGAGACCGGCGGGGTAGCTGTCGGGAGTCTTGTCCGTATCGGGTGTCTCTGGGACACGGCCCGGCAGCCGGCTCAGGTTCCGGGGAGGATACGACGCGTTTCGTAGGCCCACATCGCGATCTCGACCCGGTTGCGGGCGCCGAGTTTGGCCATCAGGCTGGCCAGATGCGTCTTCACCGTGCTGAGGCTGATGTGCAGGGCATCGGCGATCTCGGTGTTGGTCAGCCCGCGAGCGACGGCGAGGAGCACCTGCTCCTCGCGGGCGGTGACGGGTGAGACCGGCTGGACCACGGGCCGGCCGGCGGGCAGGTCCGCGAATGCCTGGAGCAGACGGACGGTGACGCTGGGCGCGATGAGCGCCTCGCCGTCGGACGCCGACCGTACGGCCTGGGCCAGAAGGTCTGGTCCCGTGTCCTTGAGGAGGAATCCGCGGGCGCCGGCACGCAGCGCGCCGTAGACGTACTCGTCGAGGTCGAACGTGGTGATGACGACCACGGCCAGCGGGTCGGCGACGCCCGGGCCGGCGACCAGCCGGGTGGCCCCGAGCCCGTCGAGTACGGGCATGCGGATGTCGAACAGGCAGACGTCGGGGCGTAGTTCGCGGGCCAGACGTACCGCTTCCCGCCCGTCGGCGGCCTCGCCGACCACCTCGATGCCGGGCTGGGCGTTCAGCATGATCCGCAACCCGGTGCGGATGATCGTCTGGTCGTCAGCGACGAGGACGCGAATGGACACCGCTCTCGATCCTCGCTCTCGGCAGTTCGGCTTCGACATGCCAGCCCCGGTCGGTACCCGGGCCGGCTCGTAGTGTGCCGCCGAGCAGGGTCGCGCGCTCGCGAAGTCCGGTAAGTCCGTATCCGTCGCGACCCCGGCCGGTGCGCCGGCCGTTGTCGCGCACGCTCACCCGTACCGTGTGCCGTTCCGCGGCGACCCGGACGACGAGCTCGGTCGCGTCGACCGCATGGCGCAGCGCGTTGGTCACCGACTCCTGCACGATCCGGTAGACGGCCGCGTCCACGGCCGGGGGCAGCGCGTCCAGTTCGCCGTCGAGCCCCAGGTCGACCCTGAGGCGACCACCCGGGGTGCGCACCAGGCGCTCCAGATCCGCGACACCGGCAGGCGGCGCCAGCTCGGCGCCGACCCCGCGGTCGCGCAGCGCGGCGACCATGGCGCGCATTTCCTCCAGCGTGCGCGCCCCTTCCTCCTCGACCCCCTCCAACGCCTCGACGGCGGCGGACGGGTCGGCGCCCGCGAGCACCCGGCCCGCCTGGGCGATGATCACCATGGCCGACACGTGGTGGGCCACCGTGTCGTGCAGTTCCCGGGCGAGCTGCTCGCGCTCGCGGGAGCGCACCTGCTCCAACTGCCGCTCGCGAGCGGTCACCCGGAACCGCACGGCAGCCCCGACCACGCCGGGCAGCAGCAGGAAGACGAAGCCCACGGCCTTTTCGACGACCGGGGTCCCGTCCGTGACGACACACAGCGCGTCGGCCGCGAGGATCACCGCGCCGCCCAGCACGATCTCGCGTCCCGATCCCCACCGGGGCAGCGCGTACACCAGCACGAGCACGACCGCGCCGGTGTACAGGCCGACGGGCTCGCGCGGTGCGGCGACGAGCGAGGCCACCGGAAGCAGGATCACCGAACCGAACGCCAGCGTCACCATCGCCAGCGGGCGGGTCCGGCGCCACAGGGGCAGCAGGCACAGCCATACGGTGAACACCACCGCCACCGGCCGCCACACGACGTCCTCGCGCAGGGTGGCCTCCAGCGCCACACCGGCAAGGCCCGCGGCGAGCAGCGCCCAGTCCCGCCGCACCCGGGCGGGCGCGTCGGGCGGCCGGGGTTCGGTCCACAGGGTTCGCAGGTCGTCTCGGAGCACGGTTCTCAGCCTAGGGACCGCGGCGTGCCGCGCATCGGCCGAAAGGACGGGTCGTCGCTCCGCCCCGGGGCCGACGGATCCGCGGCCCGCGGGCCGATGCCGCGGAGCGCCGTGGCGACGAGCCTCGGCATCGGCGGCCGTACAAGGACGGCCGACGAGGTGGTTGGAGGACCCGATGCTCTCGAAAGCCCTGTTGCGCCTGGGCGCAAGCGCCGCCCGCCATCCCTGGCGGGTGATCGCGTCATGGCTGCTCGCCGCCACGCTCGCCGTCCTCGCCGCCGTCGCCATCGGCGGGCGGACCGCGGACTCGATGACCGCTCCGGGACTGGACTCCCGACGGGCCGCGGAACTGATCGAGCGGGCAGGCACCGGCCAGGAGGGGATGACCGCCCAAGTGGTCGTCACCCCCCTCGACGACGGTGCGACGTTCTTCGACGACGACGGCGCGCGCACCGCTCTCACGCGGCTGCGGGCCGAGGTGCAGCGGCTGCCGCACGTGCTCGGCACGAGCGACCCGGCGGGGGCGCTCGACGCGGGCGGGGACACCGCCGTGCGCGGCGGCCTCGTTTCGGCCGACGGGCGGATCGCGGTCGTCCGGGTGCAGTACCCCGACCAGAGCCGGCTGTCGGCCGAAGACCTCGACGCCCTCGTCGCTCTCGGCGACCGGCTGCGCGCCGAGCTGCCGCTGCGCATCGAGATGGGCGGCAACCTCTTCTACGCCTTCTCCGACCCCGACGGCGGCGCGAGCGAGCTGATCGGCCTCCTCGCCGCGGCCGCGATCCTGTTCCTGGCGTTCGGTTCGCTCGTCGCCGCCGCGCTGCCGATCGGCATGGCGGTCTTCGGGCTGACCGTCGGGGTCGCCACGATGACGGTACTGGCGGGGGTGACGGAGGTCCCCACCTTCGCACCGGTCCTGGGCAGCATGGTCGGGCTCGGAGTGGGCATCGACTACGCGCTGTTCGTGCTCGCCAGGCACCGGGAGTACCTCGCGTGCGGGCTCGATCCGCAGGAGGCGGCCGGACGAGCGGTGGCAACGGCGGGGCGGCCGGTGGTCTTCGCCGGCGGCACCGTCGTCGTGTCGATCCTCGGCCTGGCGGTCGCGAACGTGCCGTTCATGACGGTGGGCGGGGTTGCCGTCTCGATCGTCGTCCTGACGATGGTGCTCGCGTCGGTGACGCTGCTGCCGGCCTTCCTCGGCGCGGCCGGCCCGCGGCTGGGCCGGCCCGGCCGGATCGGCCGGATCGGCCGGGCACTTCGGGCCGGGCGGCCGGGCCGCCTCGGCCGACGACGGGACACGGCGGCGGGCGCCGTCCCCGCCGTCGGGTGGCGGCGCTGGCTCGGCCACGTCGGCCGGCACCCGGTGCCGTACGCGGTCGGCGCCGTGGCGCTGCTGATGACGGCGACGCTGCCCGTGCTCGGCCTGCGCGTCGGCCTGCCCGACGACGGCTCACTGCCGCAGAGCCGTACCGAGCGCCGGGCCTACGAACTCGTCGCCGAGGGATTCGGCCCGGGCACCAACGGTCCCCTCGTCATCGCCGCGGACCCCGCCGGTGATCCGGGAGTGGTGGACCGTCTCGTCGCGGGGGTCGCGGCGGATCCGGGGATCGCGTCCGTCGCGCCGGCGCGCATCGATCGGGCCACCGGCGTCGCGACCCTCGTGGTGTTCCCGACCACCAGCCCTCAGGACGAGGCCACGGCCGACACCATCGCCCGGCTGCGCGCCGAGGTGCTGCCCGCGGCGATCGGGCACGGCCCGGCCACGGCGCACGTCGGCGGGGCCGCAGCGAGCCTGTCCGATGTGGGCCGACGCACCAGCGAACGTCTGCCGGTGTTCGTCGCCGCCGTGCTGGCGATGTCGTTCCTGCTGCTGATGCTGATCTTCCGCTCGGTCCTCGTACCGCTCAAGGCGGTCCTGCTGAATCTGCTGAGCATCGGCGCGGCCTACGGCATCATGGTCGCGGTCTTCCAGTGGGGCTGGGGAGGCGCACTCATCGGACTGGAGGCGACGGTTCCGATCGTGTCGTTCATCCCGATGTTCCTCTTCGCCATCCTGTTCGGCCTGTCGATGGACTACGAGGTGTTCCTCCTCTCCCGCGTACGCGAGGAGTACCTGCGCACCGGCGACAACGGCACGGCGATCGTCGAGGGCGTCTCGCGCACCGCCCGGATCATCACCTCGGCCGCCCTCATCATGGTGGCGGTCTTCCTGTCCTTCGCCGTCGCCGACGATCCCTCCACCAAGATGTTCGGGCTCGGTCTGGCCACCGCGATCTTCATCGACGCCACGGTCGTACGCATGGTGCTGGTACCGGCGACCATGACACTCCTCGGCCGGACCAACTGGTGGCTGCCGAAGTGGCTGGACCGGACGCTTCCCCGCGGCCCGGTCGGCACCGACGACACCGACGCGGAATCCACGGGTGAGGCTCCGCGTCCACGGCTGGCTGACCGTTGACTCAACTCCTGCCCGCCCTTGGCGTCCGGCACCTCAGCGCGTCACCCAGGGACATATCGAGTCGTGATCATCGGGTGGTCCTGGTGAGGTCCTTGATCCAGATCATCGAGGCGCGCGGGTGGAGACCGGCGAGGTAGCCGTCGGGAGTCTTGTCGTATCGGGTGGCGATGCCTCGCCATGCCTTGAGCTCGTTGATCAGGCGTTCGACGGTGTTCCGCTCCTTGTGGAGACCGGCGTCGTGGCTGACGGGTCGGCCATCTCTGGAGCCCTTCTCCTCCGGGATGACCGCCTTGATACGGCGCTTACGCAGGTGGGCGCGGATCCGCAGGACGGGGATGGACTGCGGGCCATCCGCCGCCCGGCCTGTGGTCAGGGTGAACGCCTGCGGACGCCAGGGCCTGTCCGTCCCCCTCAGGCCGGACAGGCCCTGGCGCGGCCCGGCGGCTCAGCCGAGCCAGATGTCGCGGACGCGGTGCACCGGGTCCGAGGCGACCCGGGACTCCGCGTCCCAGATCATCGTGGCGCGCTCGGCGGCGGTGTAGCGCGGCCAGTCGGCGCCCGGGTCCTGGTCGGTGACGAAGCCGACCCAGGCCCGGTGCAGGGTGTCGGCGAGCGCGCGCGGCGGCTCGTCGCCGGCGACGGCCGCGACGCCCTCGGCGTCGAGGAGGTCGAAGGCGAAGGGCAGGTCCAGGCAGTGGAACGCGAGCCCGAGACCCGGCGAGCGCCAGCGGAACTCGTAGAACCAGGTGGGCCGTTCCCGCGCGGCGCGGGCGTCCGCGACGGCGAGGTTCGGGGCGCGGAAGACCGTGTCGGTCAGCGCCTGCCCGAAGTACCGCTCCTCGCCGGCCTCCGCGTACTCCTCGGTGAAGGCGTCCGCCCCGGCCGCGTCCAGGCCGAGCCCGCCGAGCAGGACGGGCAGCGGCGGTGCGTCCGGGCCGGGTCCGGGAATCATCGTGAACTCGTCCGCGGTGAAGCCGAGCATCAGCGGTACGTCCGCGCCGGCCTCACCCGTCGTCAGGGCGTCCAGGACGGGTACGGGGATCAGCTCGCCGTCCGCGAAGGGGGCGAGGGCCAGCATCGGCGGCAGGCCCTCGCGGTCCGGGCCCGGTGCGGACATCAGGTCCTGGAGGTCGAGGAGTTCGTCGTCGGTCAGGTCGCGCAGAGCGGCGGCCGTGGCCGGGACGCCGGTGCGTGACGTGAACAGCCGGGCCGCCGCGCGGGCGACCTCGGGGCCGTCGGGCCGCAGGACCGCGCCCGAGACGGAGAGCGCGCCCCGGAACAGGCCCTGCGCCGAGGGGACCGCGAGCAGCGTCTGCACGGCGCCGCCGCCCGCCGACTGGCCGGCGACCGTGACCTTCGCCGGGTCGCCGCCGAAGGCCGCGATGTTGTCCCGCACCCACTCCAGGGCCGCGATCCAGTCCCGTACGCCGCGGTTGTCCGGTGCGCCCTCCAGGTGCAGGAAGCCCTCGATCCCGAGGCGGTAGCCGACGGAGACGACCACGACGCCGTCCCGGTTGAAGGCGGCACCGTCGTACCAGGGGCTCGCCGCCGAGCCCGCCACGTACCCGCCGCCGTGGATCCAGACCAGGACCGGCAGACCGGCCTCCGGGTCCGCCGCCGGCGTGAACACGTTCAGGTTCAGCACCCCGGTGCCCGGGATCGACGGCTCCGGGATCGTCGTGACGTCCGCGAACGGCCGCTTCTGCGCGGTCGGCCCGTACGCCGTCGCGTCCAGCGGCTCCGACCAGGCCTCCGGCGGCACGGGGGCCGCGAAACGGAGGTCGCCGACGGGCGGCTGCGCATAAGGGATGCCCAGGAAACGCAGGGTCCCGTCCGCACGGCGCTCGCCGCGCACGGGTCCTCGGTCGGTGGTGACGGTGGTGCTCATGGAGTGCTGCTCCTTCTGCGCGGGCACACGGGGCCGGAGCCCGAGCCTGTCACCGCCTGCTTACACGTGTCAATCCTCTGTGTCGGGAGGCTGGCGCGCGAGATCCCCCAGCGGAAGCGGCGGCCCCTAGACTCGGAGGCTCGGGATGAACACGCTGGGCCAGGGGAAGGCGGCGGCGATGAAGTGGGACGCCGGCGCCGTGGGCTGGGCGCTCCTGTTCCTGTCCGGAGCGGGCCTCATGGCCGCCGGGGCGATCTGGAAGGGCCGGGCCGTACGGCCCTTCGCCGCCTCACGGGCGCGGACCGTCGCCCAGCGGGAGTACGCCCGGGACCTCCAGCGGGCGGCCGACCACGTGATCGCGGAGGCCCGCCGGTCCGCCGGCGAGGGCGAGCCGGCGATCGTCACCGTCACGGCGGTGATGCGGACGGCCGAGGAGCGGTACGGCCACGCGGACGTGGAGCGGCCACACGCGGCGGCGGCGCTCCGCCGCAGGTTCGAGCACTGGCGCTGCGCCGCCGACTGCGTCACGGACGCGTACGGATAGGCCTCACTGGCCGGACGTTCACGCGAACACCGTCCCGCCCCGCGGCGCCGCCGAGCGGAGAGACCGTCAGGACTGCGGCACGGCGTAGTCCGTGAAGCCCAGCCAGTCGAGGGCCACGCAGGGCTCGTCGCCGAGGACCCAGGCGTCGTGGCCGGGCTTGACCTCCATGTAGTCGCCCGCCCCGAACTCCGTCGTCTCACCGTCGTCCATGACGACCTTCATCCGGCCGCTGATCACGTATCCGACGTGCGACGCCTGGCAGCTGTCGGTGCCGGCGATGGGCTTGACGTGCTTGGACCACTGCCAGCCCGGCTCGAAGACGGCCCGGCCCACCGAGCCACCGTCGCCGATGAGCAGGTCGAGCCTGCCCTTGCCGTCCTCGAAGGGACGCGTCTCGTCCGCCGAGTCGAAGCTCTTCCGTACGATGCCGGCCATCGCGCACTCCCGGGCGGTGGAAAGATCCGGTCCCCGAGTCCTTTTCCAGGCTACGCCGGAGCGGTCACGGCCACCGCCCGGGGCCATGTGCATAGCGATGCGAAGAACGGCTCGACTTTGCGCTGAATTTTCATTGACCGGAAATGACCTTTTGGCGGATCCACGCACATCCACGACTCCTTTTCTGTGCACATCCCCACCGGACAGACCTACACATAAAGGCCAGATAAGAGCACAATGAAGCAGCGGCGCAATTGCCGCAGTGCGGCCAGACATGCAGGACGCCAGAAGGAGGCGAGTCACATGGCCGACCTCTCCCACCGTCCCGGTGATATCGCGGGACACCCCGATGCGTCGGAAATGCGGGACCGTTATGCCCGCATGCTCCAGACGAGAGGTGTCGCGGCCGTCGAGGAGCTCGTGATCCTCGCCGGTCTATGGGCCGCGATCTCCGCCTGGACGGTCCACTTCTCCGCCGCCCGACCGGAGCTGGCCATCACCAACCTGGTCGTCGGCATCGCTCTCGCGGGGCTCGGCCTGTGCATGTCGATGGCTCCCGAACGGTCGCAGGACCTGAACTTCGTCGTCCTGCTCCTGGGCGCGTGGCTGATCGTCGCGCCGTGGGTGGTCTCGCGGCACCCTGACACGGGCACGGTGCTCAGCAACGTGATCACCGGCGCGTGCGTCTGCCTGTTCTCCCTCACGGCCGGCGGAATTCTCATGACCAAGAGGCGGACGTGACGTTCTGATCGTCCGACTCCCGGACCTTCGTCGATCCTCTCCCCGGAACGGCGGCATCTCCTCTCCCGGAGGTGCCGCCGTTCACCGCGTCGACGCACCTTCCGCGCGTGAACCGCGGACGTCCGAGAACCGATTGACCCCCGTGCTTTCCGCCGCATAGGTTCTTCGTCGGCCTGCCCCACAGGGCCGGCCTCCCGCTCGTACACCCAGTCCTCGGGGGACAAAGTGAACTGGTATCTCGACGTGCTCAAGAAGTACGCGGTGTTCAGCGGCCGTGCGCGCCGCACGGAACACTGGATGTTCTTCCTGGTCAACGCGATCGCGGTCGTCGTCGTCGTGGCGATCGACCTGGCGATCGGCACCTTCCCGCTCCTTTGGGCGGTCTACTTCCTGGCCGTGTTCCTGCCGCACCTGGGCGTGATGACCCGCCGTCTGCACGACACCGGCCGCTCCGGCTGGTGGCTCCTCATCGCCCTCGTTCCGCTGGTCGGCTGCATCGTCCTGATCGTCTTCCTCGCCACCGAGGGCGAGCAGCGGCAGAACGCCTACGGCCCGGACCCGAAGGCGGTTCCGGCCGCTGCATAGAGCCGGTACGGAGCGATGGGACGCGCCGCCTTGTGCACGGCGGCGCAGGCCCTCGCCCCAGCGCTCCGCCTAGCCTCGCCGCAACACAGCGAACGAGGGGCGGTACCACCGGTGAACTGGCACATCCACGACTACCGCGAGAGCGATCTCGCGGCCGTCGTCCATCTGATCGACACCACCGCCGAACTCGGGCAGGAGTCCGTCTTCTCGCTCGCCGAGTGCATCGGCGCCCTCACCACCCGCCAACCGGCCGTGGTCGCCGTGCACCAGGGCGCCCCCATCGGTGCGGCGCTCGCCTGCGTCTCCGGCGAGCGGGCCTGGGTCATGCGGATCGCGATCTCCTCGGCGTGGCGGGGCCGCGGCCTCGCCAGCGCCCTGCTCGTGGAGCTGGAGCGGCGGCTCGTCGCGGCCCGCGTCGGGCGCATCGCGTACGTCCTGCCGGAGGAGGAGCTCCTCGGCGAGGGCCTGCTGAACGCCGGGTACACGCGCCAGCCGGCCGTCGCGTACTTCGAGAAGGTGGAGCCGCTGCACGGCCCCGCCGCCGGGCTCCTCGACGACCTGGGCGGGCGGCTGCTCCCCGGCGACCTGTGGGCGAAGGTGGCCGGCATGGAGCGGGAGAAGGACCTGATCGAGCGCCGTGTGGTGCTGCCCCTGGCCGAGCCGGAGCGGGCCAACCGGCACGGCGTGCGGCCGCCGCGCGCGGTCTGCCTGTTCGGCCCGCCCGGCACCGGGAAGACCACGTTCGCGCGGGGCATCGCCTCCCGGCTCGGCTGGCCCTTCGTGGAGATCCTGCCGTCCCGCCTCGCCGACGAGGGGAACCTCGCCGCCGCGCTGCGGTCCGCGTTCGCGCGGATCGCCGAGCTGGAGCGGGTCCTGGTCTTCATCGACGAGGTCGAGGAGATCGCCCCGGTCCGCTCGGAGCCCGCCCAGCCGGGCGGGATGCACGGGGTGACGAACGAACTCCTGAAGCTGATACCGGGCTTCCGGGAGCGGGACGAGCGGCTGCTCGTCTGCGCGACCAACTCGATCCGCTCCCTCGACCCGGCGTTCCTGCGGCCCGGACGCTTCGACTACCTCATCCCGATCGGTACGCCGGACAAGGCGGCGCGGGCGGCGATCTGGGCCCGCTACACCGACGGCCGGACGGACGTCGACATCGACGAACTGGTCCTCGCGAGCGAGCTGTTCACCCCCGCCGACATCGAGCACGCGGCGCGGATCGCCGCCCAGGCCTCCTTCGAGCGGGACCTGGTCGCGGTCGGCGGCCGTGGCGGGGACGCTCCGGCGCCCGGCGCGAGCACGGCCGACTACCTGGAGGCCATCGCCGAGTGCCGGCCGACGGTCACGCCGGAGATGGTCGAGCAGTTCGCCGCGGACATCACCTCACACGCGCGGACCTGACGGTGAACCGCTCCCCGGCAGCGTCCAGTTCGGCCCGGTCGGGGGGCTGGGCGCCGGCCCGGGAGACGGTGACGGCCGCCGCCGCGGTCGCTCTGCGCAGCAGCCGCGCGAGATACTCGGCACCGAGCCCGGCGAGGGTCTCCCGCCCGCGCCCGGCGAGGACGTCGAGTACGGCGGACATGAAGGAGTCGCCCGCGCCGACGGTGTCGACGACGGTGACCGGCGGCGCCTCCGCGGTGATCGTCTCCCGCCCGGTGAAGACGGTCGAGCCGGCCGCGCCCCGGGTGATCAGGACGACGGCCGGGCCGAGGGCCCGCCAGCGGGCGGCGACCTCGTGCGGCTCCGCCCCGGGGTACAGCCAGGCCAGGTCCTCGTCGCTCGCCTTCACCACGTCGCTCAGCGCGACACAGCGCTCGACGCGTGCGACGGCCTCGGCGTGGTCCCCCATCAACGCGGGCCGCACGTTCGGGTCGTAGCTGACCGTGGCCCGGTCGCGCAGCCGCTCGACCTCGGCGAGGACGGTGGCCGCGCCGGGAGCGGTGACGGCGGCGATCGAGCCGATGTGCACGTGCGTCGGCGCCTCGGCCGGCGGTGCGCCGCTCTCCAGCGTCCAGGCGATGTCGAAGGTGTACGTGGCCCGGCCGTGCGCGTCGAGCCCGACGGCCGCCGACGGGGTCCGTACGGGAACGCCGCCGACCTCCACCCGTACCCCCGCGCCCTTCAGGTGGTCCGCGATCAGCCGCCCGTCGGCGTCGTCGGCGAGCTGCGTGAGCAGCATGACGTCCCGGCCGAGGCGCGCGAGGCCGTAGGCGACGTTGGCGGGGCTGCCGCCCGGGTGCACGCGGTCGGCGGCGCCGGATCCTTCGGGGGCGCGGACGATGTCGGCGACGCACTCGCCGATCACCAGGAAGGACATGGGACGGAACTCCTAGGGGACGACCTGGAAACGGGTGTACGGGTGCCCTGGGGACGATCCGCAGATCGTACGTGCCGCCGGCCTCCTATCGTGGCCCCGGGGACGTCCGACGGCGGGAAGGAAACGATCCGATGGAGACGGTCGAGGGGCTCTCGGTCATGGCGTTCAGCGGCGGGGAGGAACTGGAGGCCTGGCTGGACGAGCACCACGGGGACACCCCGGGCATCTGGCTGCTGCTCGCCCGCAAGGACTCGGACCTCGCCTCGCCCAGCGCGGAGGAGATCCTCGACGGCACGCTCGCGTACGGCTGGATCACCGGCAAGCGCATGGCCCGCGACGAGCGGAGCCACCTCCAGAAGATCACCCCGCGCCGGCCCCGCAGCCTCTGGTCCCGGGTCAACGTGCGCCAGGTCGAGGCGCTGACCGCCGCCGGCCGGATGCGGGAGCCGGGCCTCGCCGAGGTGCGGGCGGCGCAGGCCGACGGCCGGTGGGAGGCCGCGTACCCCTCCCAGAAGGACGCGACGGTCCCGGACGACCTGGCGGCGGCCCTGGCGGCGGAGCCGAGGGCCGCGGAGGCCTTCGAGGCCCTGGGGAAGACCGACCGCTACCTGGTGATCCTCAGCCTCTGGCAGGCCCGCACCGCGAAGACCCGGGCGGCGCGACGGGAACGGGCGGTGGCGGCACCGGCCGCGGGAAGGCGTCCCTGACGGGACACCGATCAGGCGCGCCGCCGGTAGAGCACCTGGCGGGCGTCCCACTCCACGAACGACTCCGCGTGCTCGAAACCGACGGCCTCCAGGAGTCGCCGCGAGGGATGGTTCGCCTCCTGCGTGAGCGCGACCACGCTCGGCGCGCCCTCCAGGACGCGGGCGACGACCGCGTCCACCGCCTCGCGCGCGTACCCCTGCCCCCAGTGCTCGGGCAGGAACTGGTACGAGACCTCCGTCTCCCCGTTCCGCGCGCCGTCCTCCACCGTGACCAGACCGACGAGGACACCGTCCTCGGCCCTGACGACCGCGTGGAACCCGGGCGCCCCCACGATCCGCCGCTGCCGGATCCGGACGACCGACTCGATGACGGGACCACCGAGGTGCTGCCGCACGAGCGGGTCGGTCCACAGCCGCGTCACGGCGGCCACGTCCCCGCTCCGGACGCGCCGCAGCACCAGCCGCGCGGTGACGAGCGGGCCGACGTGGTGGGCGGGGTGCGGGGAGACGGTCACGTCTCCCATCATCTCAGGCCCGGGCCGGAACCCGGCGTCAGGACGGTCGCGTGGAGGTCAGGGCCTCCTTGATCGGATCCCAGTCCGGGGCCGTCGGCGCGAAGGTCTCCTTCGCCGTGGCGACGTCCTTGTAGCCGCTGGAGGTGACGACGCACACCACCGGTCCTCCGGTCTCGCGGGGCCCCTGGGCGCGGAGGCCGGCGAGGCCGGCGGCGGAGGAGGTCTCGCACCAGATGCCCTGTGCCGCCAACTCCGCTCGTGCGGACGCCATCTGATCGTCCGTCACCGCGCGTGCGCCGCCTCCGGTCGTGCGGACGGCGAGGACGCCCCGGTAGCTGTTGATCTCGCAGTCGATGGCGTACGCGGTGGTCGGACCGACGGGCACGCGGGCCACGGGCCGGCCGGTGCGCAGGGCCTCGGTGAGGGCACCGGCCGCTGCGGGCTCCACCGCGTACACACGGGGCACGGAGTCGGTGACGCCCAGCCGCGCGAGCTCCTGGAAGCCCTTGGCCACCCCGAAGAGCAACTCGCCGTATCCGCAGGGGAGGTGCACCTCCGCCGGCGCGCGCCCGAGGTCGAGCGCGATCTCGTACGCGATCGTCTTGTAGCCCTCGGGCCCGAAGGGGTGCCCGGTGTGGGCGGTGTCGGTGACGCTGCTGACGCTCTGGAAGCCGAGCTCGTCCACGATGCGGCGCATCAGCGGGCGTACGGACTCGTACGGGACGGTCAGCACCGTCGCCCCGTAGGCGCGGAGGTGGGAGGCGACGGCGGGCGGGGCGTACGGGGAGGTGAAGACGGCGCACGGCAGACCGGCGCGGGCCGCGTAGGCGGCGGCCGCGGCCCCGTGGTTGCCCGACGAGGAGACGACGACGCCCCGCGCGCCCGAGGCGACGGCGGCGCTGACGGCGACCCGGTTGAGCCGGTCCTTGTGGCTCCAGGTGGGGTTGCGGGACTCGTCCTTGATCCAGACGCCGTCGGGGAGTTCGACCAGGGGCGTGTTCCCCTCGCCGAGGCCGGGCGCGGCGAGGGGCGGGAGCAGTGGGGCCCACCGTTCCAGGCCGTGGGCGGCCGGGCCCTTGAACAGGTCGGCGGGGACCCGGTCGTAGTCGTAGTCGATGTCGAGGGGGTACGCCACGTCCTCGGTGGACGTGACCGGGCAGCCCCGGGTGAGCGGAGGCCACAGCGGGTGGCGTACGGACGGATCGGCGAGCGAACGCTGGGCGAGGGCGAGCGAGGTCATGGGGCGGTCCTTCCGAGGAGGGGAGATCGGGGCCTGCTTTCCGTCGTGGCCGTACGGGCGCGGGCGGAGGCCGCCGCCCCTCGCCCCGTCCCGGCCGCTCAGCCCATGCGGCGGGTGAGCGCGGCGAGCGCGCCGGGCCTGCGGCCGGGGACCCGTCGGCGGAGGTCGACCAGGAGGGGCCCGATGGCCCGGGCGCGGCCGGGGTCCTCGATGTGCTCCCACTGGTGGTGGGCCCGGTCGACGGCCCCTTCGACGTCGGGGTCGTCCGGGCGCTGGTGCAGCCCGAGCCGGGCCTCGGCGGCGGCGATCCAGAGTTCGCAGCTGCGGGCCGGTTCCCCGGCGAGGCGGGCGAGGTCGGCCCGTACCTCCGTCCAGTGCACGGCCTCCACCGACCGGGGTCCGTGACGGCGCAGAGCCTCGTGCTCCCAGGCAGCCGCCACCGCCGCCGCCTCCCCGTGCCGGCCCGCCATGGCGGCGGAGAGGATCGCGGGGTGCGGGTCGACGGCGGCGCCCGCCGACGCGTGCGCACGGGCGGGCGGGGGCGCCGGCACCGGCGGGAACGCGGGCGCGGGCCGGGTCACGGGAACGGGTGCGGAGACCGGCGCGGGTGGAGGTGCGGAGACCGACGCGGGTGCGGTACGGGCCGGGGGCACGGCCGTCGGACCGGGCGCCGGTGCCGTACGAGCCGGGCGCACGGCTGCGGCACCGGGCGTGGCTGCCGTATCGACCGGGTACGCAGCTCCCGCACCGGGCCCAGGTGCCGCACCGCCCGGGTGCACGACTGGGGAACCCGGCACGACTGCCCCACTGGCCGGGTGCACGTCTCCCGGGCCGGGCGCG
The DNA here is from genome assembly GCF_014203895.1 of Streptomyces nymphaeiformis. Classification (GTDB taxonomy): domain Bacteria; phylum Actinomycetota; class Actinomycetes; order Streptomycetales; family Streptomycetaceae; genus Streptomyces; species Streptomyces nymphaeiformis. The sequence goes on from NZ_JACHJY010000003.1 coordinate 180,504, forward strand.
GCTGCCGTACCGGCCGGATACACACCTCCCGGACCCGGCACGGCTGCCGTACCGGCCCGGTGCACAGCTCCCGGAGCGGGCGCGGGCGCCGTACCGGCCGGGTGCACAGCTCCCGGAGCGGGCGCGGGCGCCGTACCGGCCGGGTGCACTGCCTCCGGGCCGGGCGCCGGTGCCCAAGCTGCCGGGGGCCCAGTCGCCGGGCCGGGCGCCGGTGCCGGGCCGGGCGAGGGTACGGACCCCGGCGCAGGCGCGTGGCGCGTCTCCGGTCCGGCCGCTGGAGCCCCCGGAGGCGCGAGCCCTGGTGTCAGGAACACCGGTTCCGGTGCCGGGGACACCGTCGTCGCCCGCGCCGCCGCCTCCGCGTGTGCCGACGCCGGCGTCAACCGGGCTCCGGAGCGCCAGAGTTCGGCCCAGGCCCGCAGGTACTCGGGGGTCGTGGGCTCACCCCTGCGCGGGGCGGGCACCACACGCCCGTAGAGGAGGGGGCCGGGCCCCAGGTGCAGGAGTCCGGGCGCCGCGGTGAGGCGCTGCCAGACGTCCGGGTCGGCCGCGAGGTCCGCGACGACGGTCGTGGTGCCGGGCTGCCGTACGCCGAGTTCGCCGGCGAGCCAGTGCCAGGGCAGCGCCGTGTAGCGGAGGGTCGCCTGCGTGGTGCGGGCGAGGGCGAGATGGGGCAGTTGCTGGCGGCGGTCGAGGTGGAGCTGGCCCGCGAGGCAGACGACCAGGGGGCCGGGGCTCGCGGCGGCCGCGCGCAGCCGGGTGAGGACGGTCTGCGGGTCGAGCGGGTCGGCGAGTTCGACGACCGTGGCGGCCGTGGTGCCGGTGAGGACCCCGGGCGGCACCGCGGCGAGCGCCGGCAGCACGGAGGCGGCGTCCATGGCGCGGCCCCGGCCGGCGGGCGCGGCGGCGAGTAGAACGGCGGTACCCACGGCGTTCACGGCCACCGGACTCGTGACCGACGCGCTCGCGGCCGCCGCACCCGCGTCCGTACGCACGTCCGGACCGCCCACAGCCGTGCCCGCCACACCCGTCACGGCGCCGGGCGCAAGAGCCCCCGGCACTCCCGGACCCGCCCCCGTACGCACGTCCGAACCGCCCGCGGCCGGCCCGCCCGTGACCGTCGCACCCGCGCCCACCGTGCTGTTTGCGTCGTCGTTCACCACCCCAGCACCGTAACGGGTCGTGGCCTGTCCGATAATCGCCGGGCCTTTGGCATATGACGGAAGCACCACCGGATCGAGTGTTGCCAAATCCCTTACGGGCTGTGCCGGGCTGTGCAACAGTCGTCTACGGGCCACCTTCCACACCTGGCCGCGCCGCGCCTGTATCGGAGTACGACATGCCGTCCCATCTGTTCGCGGATCGCCCCGCCCAGCCGCCGGAGCCGGGCGCGGTGGACGCGCTGATCTCACAGACCCGCCGCCTGCGCGGCGAGGTGGACGCCGTCCGCCGGGACGCCGTGGCGGACGAGGACGACCCCCAGCAGCGGTGGCAGCGCGCCCTGTGCGACCTGGCAGTCCATCAACTCGACGACCTGGGCGCCCACTTGGGCCAGCTCCGCGCCGGAGTCCCGGCGAGCGCGAGCCTCGTGGACGCGGCCGGGGAGATCGACGTCCCCGTCGACACCGCCCCCGGCACGGCGTACGGCGTGGCCGCCCCGCCCCGGACCGGCTCGCTGCTCTCCCGGGTCGGCAGCGCCGAGTGGAACCTGCTCACCGACGAGGTCAGCTGGTCCGACGAGCTCTTCCAGATCTTCGGCCGGCTCCGCGAGAGCGGCCCGATGTCGCTCGACGAGATGCCCACGATGGTCTTCGCCGAGGACCAGCCCGTCCTGCAGAGCATGGTGACGGACTGCCTGATCGACGGGAAGCCGATCGACGGCGAGTTCCGGATCGTACGGACGGACGGCCGGGTGCGCACGGTGCACATGACCGGCGAGCCCGTCCTCGACACCGACGGCTGCACCGCCTCCATGTGGGCCGTCCTGCGCGACGTCAGCGAGCTGCGGCGCAGCGAGCGGACCGTCCGCGAGAGCCGGGACAGCCTGGAGCGCAGCCGCCACATCGAGCTCACCGAGCGACGGGTCGCCGTCGAGCTCCAGGAGGCGGTCCTCCCGCCGTGGCGCGGCTCGCTCCGCTTCGCCCACGACGGCCCCGCCCCGCTCGACGTGGCCGCGCACTACCTCCCGGCCGCCAGCACCGGTCTGATCGGCGGCGACTGGTACGACGCACTCGCACTCCCCGACGGGGACGCGCTGCTCACCGTCGGCGACCTGACGGGCCACGGGGTCGCCGCGACCTCCTCCATGGCCATGCTCCTCGGCGCGCTGCGCGGCATGGCCGTCGCCGGCATCCGCCCCGCCGCGCTGATGGGCCACCTCAACCAGCTCCTGGAGACCTCCGGACAGCCCGCGCTCGGCAGCGCGATGTGCTGCCGCTACGACCCGGTGGCCCAGACCCTGGCCTGGGCGCAGGCCGGACACCCCGCCCCGCTGCTCTTCCGCGACGGGACGGGGCACACGCTGCGGCGGCCCGAGGGCGTCCTGCTCGGGGCGACGACCGGCGCCGCCTACGGCGAGGCCGAGACCCGACTGCTCCCCGGTGACCTCCTTGTCCTGCACACCGACGGGCTGACCCGCGGCACCGGCGCGGACGACGACACGGGCACGCGACGGCTGCTCGCCCTCGGCCCCCGGCTCGCGGAGGCGCGCGACGCGCAGGACGGTGTGCGCGCGGTGGTGGAGGAGTTCGGCGAGGAGTCACGCGAGGACGACGCCTGCGTGATGGTGGTCCGGGTCGCCCGCCGCGCCTGAGACGGCCTGGCCACTCGACGAGCCCGAAGCCGTCCAACCACCCGACGGGCCGAAACCCACCGAGCCCCGATCGAGCCCCGACGGCCTGAGCCTCCCCGTCCCGTAGGACCGGGAGGCTCAGGCCTGCCCGGTCCTCGGGCGGTTGACGGGGGACCTCGGGAGGGCCAGCTCGATCTCCTCGCGCAGGCTCTCGATGCTCGAGTAGCCCGCGTACTGGCCGGTCAGCCGGTACATCTCCCGCAGCCGGTCCCAGGTCCGGTGGGACGAGGTGTCCCCCATGGACATCAGGGCGAGCCGGGCGTACCGGTCGGCCTGCTCCGGGTCGTCGGCGATGAAGCAGGCCGAGGCGAGCGAGATGTGGTCGAAGAGCTTCGACCGCTCGTGTCCGCCGTGGCGCAGTTCGATGGCCAGCTTGGCGTGCCGCTGCGCGGGGATCGCGGCGGCCGGGTCGTGCTCGGCGAGGGTGCGGTAGGCGAGCGCCTGCATGCCGTGCATGTCGGCCTCGTCGAAGTTCTGCATCCAGCTCGGCTTCTCCTCGCCCGTGTCGGAGACGAAGAGGTCCTCGGCCTCGCCGAGGGTGCGCCGCATCGCCTGCCCCCGCCCCATCGAGGCCTGCGCCCAGGCCTCGATGGTGTGGAACATGGCCTGGGTCCTGGGCAGCACCCGCTCGCCCGAGCCCGCCTTGGCGAGCTTCATCAGGTCGAGGGCGTCGTCGGGCCGGCCCAGGTGCACCATCTGGCGGGCGGCCCGGGACAGCGCCTCGCCGGCCCGGGGCCGGTCGCCGCCCTCGCGGGCCGCGTGGGCGGCGATGACGAAGTACTTCTGCGCGGTCGGTTCGAGGCCGACGTCGTGGGACATCCAGCCCGCGAGGACCGCGAGGTTGGCGGCGACGCCCCACAGGCGCCGCTGGAGGTGGTCGGCGTGGCGGTAGGCGAGCATGCCGCCCACCTCGTTGAGCTGGCCCACGACCGCCTTGCGCTGCAGCCCGCCGCCCCGGGAGGCGTCCCAGGCGCGGAAGACGATGACGGAGTGCTCCAGGGCCTCGATCTCCTCCGACCCGATGGGGGCGGCCTCGTAGCGGTCGAACCCAGCGGGGTCGGCGTGGAGGGGATCGGTGGCTCGCGGGGCGACGCCCGTGCGCGTGGGGTCGGTCTGCAGCCAGTCGTGCATGGCGTTGCTGAGTACGGAGCCGGCGGCAAGCGCGGCACCCGCGCCCACCAGGCCGCGTCGGTTGAGCATGAGGTCCATTCCCGTGAATTCGGTGAGGACCGCCGCCGCACGATCGGGGGGCCAGGGCAGCCCGTCAGGGTTCTCCGTCTTCCTGACGTCCTGCTTCTTTCCGGCACGCCCGTGTCGTACGAACCCGAGGTCCTCGATGGTCACGACACGGCCGAGTCGCTCGGTGAACAGTGCTGCCAGCACCCGGGGCACGGGATCGCGCGGGGTCTCGCCCCGGTCGATCCACCGCCGCACCCGCGAGGTGTCCGTCGCCAGCTGGGGGTGGCCCATGGCCGCCGCCTGCCGGTTGACGAGTCTCGCGAGTTCGCCCTTGGACCAGCCGGCCAGGCCGAACAGGTCTGCCAGGCGGGTGTTGGTTTGTCCGGTCACGTCTAAGCCCCCAGGTTCTCGGCTGAGTTGACAGTAGCCCGCTGTCATAGGCCTGGCGACAATTCGCCAGGCTTCGCCAGGGTGCGCGAGATGTTCCGCCACCCGCGCCCGGGTGTCAGGTAGGAACGCGCCACCCCGCCCCGCCGACCGGCCCTCATTCCCCAGGGTGCGGACCGGGGGCGGGCGGGGCGACGCACGCAATTCGTCGGCGCACGAAGGGATCTGTCACCTCCATGTACACAGCATCGTCCTCCGTGTCCGCCCCGCCCCGGCCGCAGCACCGCATCGTCCCGGCAGGCGCCGGACCGTACCTCGCCCCCGCGCCCCAGGCCGTCCGGCCGAGGCGCTGGGCGGGCGGCACCGGTACCCAGCCGGTCAGCGGGAGAATCGATCTGTCCGGCCCCCAGGGGGCGCAGTTGAAGATGGCGATCGCGTCGGTCCACCGGATCTGCCCGGAGTTCAACCCGGTGCAGGTGCTGCGGCGCAGCGGCCGTTCCGTACTGATCGTCGGGACGACCGGGCGGATGACGGCGGTCGCCAAGTGTTTACTGGACCACTCCCCCGCGTGGGTCGAGCGGTTCCGGCACGAGATAGCGTCCTACCGCTCCTTCGTCCGCCACCGTCCGCCGGTGCGGGCACCGCGGCTGATCGCCGCGGACCCGGAGAACTGCACGCTGGTGATCGAGCGGATGCCCGGGCGGGCGGCGGCGCTCTCGCGCCACCCCGTCGAGGCCCCGCCCCGGGCCGACGTGCGGGCCGCGCTCGGTGCGATCGCCCGGCTCAACGCCTGGCGGCCGCCGGCCGGGACCTTCGACGCCCCGCTGGACTACGGCGCCCGGATCGCCCGCTACCACGAGCTCGGGCTCTTCACGGACCGGGACCGGGACGACCTGCAGAAGCTGCTGCACGGTCTGGCGCACGCGGGCGGCCGTCAGGGCATGGGCCAGTTCTGTCACGGTGACGCCCTGCTGTCCAACATCCTGCTCTCCCCGGCAGGACCTGTCCTCGTCGACTGGGAGCACGCGGGCTGGTACCTGCCCGGCTACGACCTGGCGACGCTGTGGGCGGTGCTCGGTGACGCGCCGCTGGCCCGGCGGCAGATCAGTCAGCTCGCCCAGCAGGCGGGCCCGGCCTCCCGGGACGCCTTCCTGGTGAACCTGATGATCGTGCTGACGCGGGAGATCCGTACCTACGAGACGGCGGTGCAGCGCACGATGAAGGAGGCTCCGCCGGCCGGTTCGGTGCCGGTGCCCTCGGGGGCGCTGGCGCCCGGCGAGGAACAGCGGCTGCTGCTGAGGCGGCTGCACGACGACTGCGCGCTGGCACGGCGGGCCGTGCGCGCGGCGGTCGGGACGCGCTGAAGGGGCGGGTCCGGCCGACCACACGGGGGCGATGCGCCGTGAGCCCGGTGCCGACACACCGGGACGCGGCGCATCGGCTTGTCCGTACCGTCCCCGCCACGAGAACCGCTCCATTGGTCCATTCCCTCCATTGGTCCAGTCCGTTGACGCGTCCCAGGCCCGGGACCCGTCTCCGCGAAACTCCGCCACATGGCCTCCATTCCCGCCCTGACGTGGGAACTTCCTTTCGTGCGGGTGTGATTGACGCAGCGTCCGGGAGCCGATACCCCTGTACGGGTTCGGCCCCGCACGCCCCCGTGTCACCCCCTGCCTCTGGAGGCCGCCTTGCTCCGTTCCGCTGCGCGCAGACACCCTTCCCCGACTCGTGTACGGGGGGCGGCGGGCGCCCTGGCGTCCACCGCCCTGCTGCTTCCCCTGCTGTCCGCCGCCCCGCCCGCCGGCGCCGAGGTGCCCGAGGCGGGTGTCCTGCAGGGGCAGTTCGCCCGGGCCGCCGAGCGTCAGGGCGTGCCCGAGAGCGTGCTGCTCGCCGTCTCCTACCTGCAGTCGCGGTGGGACACCCACGGCGGGGCGCCGAGCGTGACCGGCGGCTACGGTCCGATGCACCTGACGGACGCGGTGACGGCGCTGACCGGGACCGTCCCGCACCACTCGGAGGGCGAGGAGGACGCCCGGGGCGACGACTTCCGCCCGGCCCGCGCCGGCGGGGACGTCCCGGCGCCCGCGGCCGAGGAGTTGCCCGAGCGGCTGCGGACCCTGGAGCGGGCGTCCTCGCTGTCCGGGATCCCGGCCGAGGAGCTGCGTACCGTACCGGCGGCGAACATCGAGGGCGGGGCGGCGCTGCTCGCCGCGGCGCAGCGCGAGGCCGGTCTTCCGGCGAGCGCGGACCCGGCCGACTGGTACGGGGCGGTGGCGCGGTTCTCCGGCGCGGACGACTCGGCGACGGCGACGACGTACGCGAACGACGTCTTCGACGTGATCCGGAGCGGTGAGACGCGGACGACGGACAGCGGGCAGGTGGTGACGCTCCCGGCCGCCCCGGCGGTCGCGCCCGCCACGGGCCAGGTGGCGGGCCTGGGGCTGCGCCGGCCGGCCGCCGGGCCCGTGGAGTGCCCGGCCTCGGTGGCCTGCGAGTGGATCCCCGCGCCGTACGAGGAGTTCGGCGACGGCGACTACGGCAACCACGACAAGGCGAACCGGCCCGTCTCCCAGTCGATCGACTACATCGTGATCCACGACACCGAGGCCGACTGGAAGACCACCCTGAAGCTGGTGCAGGACCCGACGTACGTGTCCTGGCAGTACTCGCTGCGGTCCTCCGACGGGCACGTCGCCCAGCACGTGCCGCTGAAGGACGTGGCCTGGCACGCCGGGAACTGGTTCGTGAACGCCAAGTCGGTGGGTCTGGAGCACGAGGGCTTCCTGACCTCGCCGGACTCCTGGTACACGGAGGCGATGTACCGGTCGTCGGCGCGCCTGGTGCGGTACATCGCCGCGCGGTACGACATCCCGCTGGACCGGCAGCACGTCCTGGGCCACGACAACGTGCCGGGCACGGTGACGTCCTCGATCAAGGGCATGCACACGGACCCGGGGCCGTACTGGGACTGGGCGCACTACTTCCAGCTGCTCGGCCGTCCGATCACCCCGAGCGCCGGTCCGCAGGCGGGCGTGGTGACGATCCGGCCCGACTACGAGTCCCACCAGCCGGTCTACACGGGCTGTGTGACGGCGGGGCAGGCGTGTGTGCCGCACGGCAGCGGGGCGGTGCGCCTGCACACCGAGCCGAGCGCCGACGCGCCCCTGGTGAAGGACATCGGTCTGCGGCCCGGCGGGCAGGACTCCACCACCGGGGTCAACGACACGGGGGCGCGGGCCTCGACCGGGCAGAGCTTCGCGGTGGCGGAGCGCCGGGGGGACTGGACGGCGGTCTGGTACCTCGGGCAGAAGGCGTGGTTCAGCAACCCGGTGGCGGAGCCGACGGCGGTGAACGTCCGGGGGCAGGTCCTGACGCCCCGGGAGGGACTGGCGCAGGTGCCGGTGTACGGGAGGGCGTATCCGGAGGCCTCGGCGTATCCGGCGGGTGTGCCGGTGCAGTCGGTGTCGCCGCTGCCGTACAAGCTGCTCGCCGGTCAGCGGTACGTGGTGGGGGGCCAGACCCCCGGCGAGTACTACTTCGCTCCGGTGTTCGATCCCAGTGGGCACACGGTCGTCCGGGGCCAGGAGGAGTACTACCAGATCCAGTTCGGCCACCGGGTCGCCTTCGTGAAGGCCGCTGACGTGCGGGTTTCCCAGGGCTGACGGCAGCCTGGCCGGAAGGTGCGGGGTGGTGCCGGACGCGGGGTCCGGCACCACCCCGTCGGCGTTCATACGACTATTCCGGAGAGCGCGTGCGCCCCTTGGACGAGGGGTAAGGCTGGGGCCGGTCATCGCCCAGCTCACCGGAAGGCCCCCCAGGAAATGCCTCAGCCCTTCGTCATGCCGGATTTCTATGTTCCGTATCCGGCCCGGCTCAATCCCCACCTGGAGGCCGCGCGTACGCACACCTGCGACTGGGCGCGGGAGATGGGGATGCTGGAGGGCTCCGGGGTCTGGGAGGAGGAGGACCTCCAGTCCCACGACTACGCGCTGCTCTGCTCGTACACGCATCCCGACTGCGACGAGGAGGCGCTGAACCTCGTCACCGACTGGTACACCTGGGTCTTCTTCTTCGACGACCACTTCCTTGAGGTCTTCAAGCGCACCCAGGACCGTGCGGGCAGCAAGGCCTATCTGGACCGGCTCCCCCTGTTCATGCCGGCGGACCCGGCGGCCGGCATGCCCGAGCCGACCAACCCCGTCGAAGCGGGTCTCGCGGACCTCTGGCAGCGGACGGTCCCCTCGATGTCCGAGGGCTGGCGGGTGCGGTTCGCGGAGGCGACCGAGCACCTGCTCTACGAGTCCCTGTGGGAGCTCGACAACATCAACGACGGGCGGGTGGCCAACCCCCTGGAGTACATCGAGATGCGCCGCAAGGTGGGCGGCGCGCCCTGGTCGGCCGGTCTCGTCGAGTACGCGGCGGGGGCCGAGGTCCCCGCCCAGGTGGCGTACTCCCGGCCGCTGCGGGTGCTCAGGGACGCCTTCTCGGACGCCGTGCACCTGCGCAACGACCTCTTCTCGTACCAGCGCGAGGTGGAGGAGGAGGGCGAGAACAGCAACGGCGTCCTCGTCCTGGAGCGGTTCCTGGGCTGCACGACCCAGGAGGCGGCGAACGCCGTCAACGACCTGCTGACCTCGCGGGTCCAGCAGTTCGAGAACACCGCGCTCACCGAGGTGCCGCTGCTCGCCGCCGAGAAGGGGCTGAGCCCGGAGGAGTGCGCGGCCGTCGCGGCGTACGCGAAGGGACTCCAGGACTGGCAGTCCGGCGGTCACGAGTGGCACATGCGCTCCAGCCGCTACATGAACGAGGGCATGGTCGGCGGTCCCTCGCACCTGGACGGGATCATCGGCACCTCCGCGCTCGACATCCGCACCCTCTTCGGCCGGCCGGCGGCGGCGCGGCACCGGGCGTTCACGCATGCCCCGCACCAGCACGTGGGTCCTTCGCTGCTGCCCGAGTTCGACCTGCCGTACCCGCTCACGATCAACCCCCACCACCCGGAGGCGGCGCGGCACACGGTGGACTGGGCCGAGCGCCTCGGCCTCCTCGACGACCTCTGGGACCGGCCGATGGCGGAGGGCTTCGACCTCGCGCTGTGCGCGGCGGGCCTCGACCCGGACGCGTCCCTGGAGGAACTGTCGCTCAGCGCCGACTGGCTGACCTGGGGCACCTACGCGGACGACTACTACCCGGCCTTCTTCGGGCGGACGGGCGGTCTGGCCGGCGCGAAGGAGCAGACCGAGCGGCTCAAGGCGTGCATGCCGCTCGACGAGCCCGCGGCCGGTGCGGCACGCGCGGTGAACCCGCTGGAGCGCTCGCTCGCCGACATCTGGGAGCGGACCGCCACGCCGATGGCGCCCGAGGCGCGGGCGCGGCTGCGGACCGCGCTCGACGCGATGCTCGACAGCTGGATGTGGGAGATGCACAACACGGTGCAGCACCGGGTGCCCGACCCGGTCGACTACATCGAGATGCGGCGCAGCACCTTCGGCTCCGAGCTGACCACGCTGCTGTGCCGGCTGCGGCAGGACGCGGCGCTGCCGCCGGAGCTGTTCCGGTCGGGCACGGTGCGCAGCCTGGAGAACTCGGTCATGGACTACGGGACGCTCGTCAACGACCTCTTCTCGTACCAGAAGGAGATCGAGGTCGAGGGCGAGGTGCACAACGGCGTCCTGGTGCTCCAGAAGTTCTTCGACTGCGACTACCCGACCGCGGTGTCGATGGTCGACGACCTGATGCGGGGCCGGCTGCGCCAGTACGAGACCCTGAAGCAGCGTGAGATCCCGCTGCTGTACGAGGACTTCGGGATCGACGCGGCGGGCCGTGCGGCCTTCGAGGCGTATCTGCGGGAGCTGGAGGACTGGCTCGCGGGCGTCCTCAACTGGCACCGGAAGGTACGGCGTTACGGCGCGGAGGACGTCCGCGCGGGCAGCGGCGGCCCGCTGCTGCTGCGGGGGCCGAGGGGTCTCGGCACCTCGGCGGCCCGGATCACGGAGCTGCTCGGCACGGGACCCCGCTGACCCGACGTACGCCGAAGGCCTCCGGGAGGACTCCCGGAGGCCTTCGGGTCGACGAGTCGACGGATCAGGGGCGACGGCCCCGCACTTCGCCTCAGGGGCGACGGCCGCGCAGTTCGTCGAGTTCGCGGCGCTCGCGCTTCGTGGGGCGGCCCGCGCCCCGGTCACGCACGGCGGCGACCGCGACGTGCTCACGGGGCGGCGGGGGCGGGCTGTTGTCCACGTACGCCTCGGCGGCGACCGGCGGGCCGATCCGCTTGGTGTGGAGCTCCTTGACCTCGACGATCCGCTCCCGGCCGCCGTGGTAGATCCGAACCTCGTCGCCGGGCTTCACGGCCTGCGCGGGCTTGACCCGCTCGCCGTTGACCTTGACGTGTCCGGCCCGGCAGGCGGCCGCGGCCTGCGAGCGGGTCTTGGTCAGCCGGACCGCCCAGATCCAGGCGTCGACGCGCGCGCTCATCGGCCCCGCTCCCCCGTCAGCCCTGCTGGAACAGCTCGGCGGGCAGCGGCTTGAGCAGCGCGTACAGGTCGTCGGTGATCGGCCGGTCCCAACTGGCGATCGTCACGAGGACGTTGTCGCTGCGGTCGAACTGGACGCAGGAGATGCGGCTCTCGGAGAGCTTGAGGCGGCGCACGATGAGGAGGTTGTCGCCCTGCATGACGGGCATGTCCTCGGTGTCGAGGACCTCGACCGGCTCGTCGTTCTCCAGGGCCACGAGGAGCTGGGCGACCTCGAAGGGGATCTGGCCGTCGGCGAGCTCGCGCGCCGGGGAGCCCTCGGGGAGGTTACCGATGATCATCGCGGGTCCCCGGCCGCCGAACAGGTCGTAGCGGAGGAACACGCCCTGGCAGGAGCCGTCGGGTGCGGGCAGCAGGCCGGCGCCGAGATTGCCGGGCCAGTCCCCCGGATCCATGGCCAGGACGTCGAAGTCCGGGCCCGCGGGTGTGGCGGCGCTGCGGCGGCGGAGGAAGGACATACGGCCATGGTACGTGCCTCCGCGCGTGGCGCGACGCGCCGGGCGGCCGCCTCCGGTCGGCGCCTCTCAGCGGCGCCCCAGCGCCTGGGCCAGGCCGGAGCGGTCGGTGCCTAGCTTGCGGTAGACGGACGACAGGAGCCTGCCGACGGTGGTCGTGTCGATGCCGAGCGCGGCGGCCGCGTCCTCGTCGCGGACGGTGAGCTCGGCGGCGGTCCGCTCACGGGCGGTGAGCGCGTCCGTGCCCGCCGGGTGCAGGGCGCGGGGGCGGAGCCCCGCCGCGGCGAGCTCGGCGCGCGCCTCGTCGACGAGGCCGTCGGCGCCGCAGTCCTGGGCGGTCTCCAGGCCCCGGTAGAGGTGCTCGGCGGCCTCCCCGGCGCGTTCGGTGCGGCGCAGGGCGGCGCCGAGGGCGACGAGGGAGCGGGCCAGCTCGTACGCGGCGGGTGACTGGTCGAGCCGGTCGACGGACTCCTCCAGGAGCTTCACCCGCGCGGAGGGCTCGGAGACCTCGGCGGTCACCCGGAGCGCCTGTCCGATCGCGGAGGGCGCACCGTACTGGCGGGCGCGGGCGACCGCGTCCTCCGCGGTGCGGCGGGCCCGGACCGGGGTGGTGGCGGCCTCGGCGAGGGCGAGGTGGAGCTGCCAGGGGCACCAGGCGGGGTTGCGCATGCCGCGCGGGTCGAGGCGGCGGCCGACGGCGGCGAGCTCGGCGGCGGCCTCGTCGGTGCGACCCCGGGCGAGGAGCAGTTCGGCGTGGACGGTCTGGGAGTCGGGGAAGGTGACGGCGGCGGGGAAGGGTTCGCCGAAGTCGTGGTCGAAGGCGATCCTGGCGGCCTCCTCCGTACGCCCCCGCGCGAGGAGGACCTCGATGAGGACGCCGACGGCGTACCACTGGGCGGGGGTGCGGGGTCCGACGCGTTCGGCGAGGCGCAGGCCGGCGCGGACGAAGTCCTCGGCCTCGACGAGCCGGCCGCGCCGGTGGCGGATGTACCCGAGGAGGGTGTACGCGAAGGAGAGGTGCGCCCCGCGCCAGCCCTGGCGCTCGAACTCGGCGGTGCCGGCGGCGAAGAGCTCCTCGGCGCGGCCGGGGCGGTCGGCGTAGAGGAAGGTGAGGGCGGTGAGGACCGGGACCTCGAAGCCGCGGCTCTCGTCGGCCCAGCTGAGGCCTCCTTCGAGGGCGCGCTCGGCGTGGCGGAGGGCGGTGGCGGAGGGTTCGGCGCGGAGGGTGGCGTCCCAGGCGCGCAGGCCGATCACGTACCGCTCGGTGAGGTCGCGGCCGGTGAGCCGGTCGGCGAGGGCCGCGAGGCGGCGGGAGCGGGCGGGCGACTCGGGTTCGTCGGCGCGGAACGCGTCCCACATGAACTTCTCGGCCTGCATCCGCAGCCGGCTGCGGGCGTCGGTGGTGCGGCCCGCCTCGCGGCCGAGGAGCTCGGAGGCCTCGACGAGCCGGTCGCTGTGGGCGAGGACCTGGGAGAGCCGGTAGACGATGCCGTGCCGGAGCGCCGGGTCGGCGACGGGCTCCTCCAGGGCCGCGCGCAGGTGGTTGACGGTGGTGGCGGGTTCGGTGAGGAGGGACGAGCAGCCGAGCTCGTAGAGGACGGCTGCGCGGTCGTCGGCGGCGGGCGGCTCGCGCAGCGCGCGGGCGAGGAAGCGGCGGGCCGCGTCGGGGGCTCCGGCGCGGAGGTTCTCCCCGGCGGCGGCGCGCAGCTGCTGGACGACCCAGGGGTCGCCCTCGGGGTGGGTCTCCAGGAGGTGCCGGGCGGCGGCGGTGGGGCCGAGCCCGGCGTCGACGACGCACCAGGCGGCCTGGCCGTGCAGGGCGACGCGGGTGGCGGCGGGGATGGAGCGGTAGACGGTGGTGGCGATGAGGGGGTGGACGAACTCCAGGTGTTCGTCGGCTCCTTCGGCCCTTTCGGCCCCGGCGAGGACGCGGGCCTCGCGCAGCCGGGCGGCGCTGTCGGCGACCGCCTCTCCGCCGAGGCCGGCGACGGCCCCGGCGAGCTGCGGGGAGATCTCGGTGCCGAGGACGGCGCAGGCCCAGGCGAGGCGGACGGTGGCGGCGCCGAGGCGTTCGAGGCGGGTGACGAGTCCGCTGCCCTTGAGGGCGGCGGCGAGGTCGCGCAGGTGGCGGGCGCCGTGGGCGGTCGGTTCGAGGCCGCGGTCGCGGACCTTGGCGGCGAGTTCGACGGCCTCGAAGGGGTTGCCGGAGGTGACGGTCCAGAAGTCGCGGCAGAAGGCGTCGTCGGCGTGGGCGCCGACGCGGTCGCGGACGAGGTGCGCGACGGCGGCGGAGGTGAGCGGGGCCAGCCCGTGGGGCCGCTGTCCGGACCGGTGTCCGGTGAACTCCTTGCCCTCGTCGGGGAGTTCGTCGGGACGGTAGGCGGCGACGAGGAGCATGGGCAGCTCCTCGGCGCGCGGGGCGAAGGCCGCGAGCCAGCCGAGGGACTCGGGATCGGCCCAGTGGACGTCGTCGAGGACGACGACGAGCGGGTCGCGGCGCACGGCGAGGTGGGTGAGGACCCAGTCGAGGCCGTCACGCAGGCCCTGGGGGTCGGGCGGCGCGCCCTCGCCGGCGGCCCGCAGCCCGAGGGCGGGGCCGACGATGTCGTACCAGGAGCCGAGGCGTTCGCGCAGTTCGGTGTCGGAGGCGTGGGCCAGTTGCGGCTGGAGCAGCTGCCGGGCCACGTGGAAGGCGACCCGCTGCTCCTGGTCGCCGCCGCGCGCGGAGAGCACGGTGCAGCCTCGGGCGGCGGCGCGGCGGCGGATCTCGGCGAGCAGGGTGGTCTTGCCGAGCCCGGCGGGAGCGGCGTAGGCGAGCACGCCTCCGCGTCGGGCGGCGGCGCGGGGGCGGGCGGGGGCGCCGGAGCCGTAGGCGTCGGCATCGGCCCTGGCGTCGGCGTCGGCGTCGGCGTCGGCGTCGGCGTCGGCGGATCCGGAGGTCACCGTCTCGCCGTCCACGCGGGGGCGGGGCGCCCGCACGGTCATGGCCTCGCGGGCCGCACGCGCGTGAGGTCCCGGCGCTGTCGCGGACTCGCCGTCCACGCGCGCGTGGGGGCCGCTCGGGACCACCACGAGGTGCGGGCCGGCGGCCTCGCGAGGGGCGGGGATCCGCTCGGACCGGGGCGGCTCGCCGGTGACGGCGGCCCATCCGGGCAGCCCCGCCGGATCCGTCAGTCCCGTCAGGAGGTCGAGTGCGTCCTCGGCCGCGTCGAGCGCCGCTTCGCGTTCGAAGAGGCCGAATCCCCGACGGGTCGGCCGGTCACCCTGTCGCGCCACGTTCCACCCCCACACCGAGGGCGCACGCCCGGCGCATGTCCGGGAGGACCGGGCTACTGGCCCCGCGAAGGCCCCAGCGTACGCCCGGCGGGGCCGCTTGTGACCGTCATTCGGCCAAGAGGGCCGACCGCTCCGAGAGCCGGGCCAGAACGTCCAACGCCTCACCTGCGCGGTCGTGTTCGACGAAGAGGTGGTCGTGATGGAATCCGGCCACGACGTTGCAGCTCAGGCCCGCCGCGGCGAGCTCGCCCGCGACGGCGGCCGTGAGTCCGACGGCGTCGAGCGCGGAGTGCACCCGGAGCGTGATCCAGCCGGCCGCGTAGTCGTACGCGAGGCCTGCGGAGTCGGCCTCCTCCTGGCGTACGACGAGGGTGAGGCCCTCGGGTTCGGTGACGGTGACGACGGGGGCGACCCCGGCGGGTGCGGGGCCGTCCACCGTGGTGAAGACGTAGCGGCCGGGGTCGAGTTCCGGGCGCATGCCGGCGAGGAGCCGGGTGAGGTCGCGTTCCGCGTTCATGGAGGTCAGGGTAGGCGCCCCGCCGCGGCTCAGCCGGTGGGCGGGGTGTCCCCCACGACCCACATGGCGAAGAACTGGGCGCCGCCGCCGTAGGCGTGGCCGAGGGCCCGGCGGGCGCCTTCGACCTGGTGCGCGCCGGCGTCCCCCCGTACCTGGAGGGCGGCCTCGGCGAAGCGGATCATCCCGGAGGCTCCGATGGGGTTGGTGGAGAGGACCCCGCCCGAGGGGTTCACGGGCAGGTCGCCGTCGAGCTCGGTCACCCCGGACTCGGTGAGCTTCCAGCCCTCGCCCTCCTCGGCGAAGCCCAGGTTCTCCAGCCACATGGGTTCGTACCAGGAGAACGGCACGTACATCTCGACGGCGTCGATCTCCCGCCGGGGGTCGGTGACGCCGGCCTGCCGGAAGACGTCGGCGGCGCAGTCCCGGCCGGCCCGCGGGGAGACGAAGTCCTTGCCCGCGAAGAGGGTGGGTTCGCTGCGCATCGCCCCGCCGTGCACCCAGGCGGCCGGACGGGGTGCGCGGTCGGCTCCGGCGCGGTCGGTGAGGACCATGGCGCAGGCGCCGTCCGAGGAGGGGCAGGTCTCGGAGTAGCGGATCGGGTCCCAGAGCATCGGGGAGGCCTGGACCTTCTCCAGGGTGAGGTCGTGCTCGTGGAGGTGGGCGTACGGGTTCTTGAGCGCGTTGCGCCGGTCCTTGTACGCGACGAGGGAGCCGATCGTGTCGGGGGCGCCGGTGCGGCGCATGTACGCGCGCACGTGCGGGGCGAAGAAGCCGCCGGCGCCGGCGAGCAGCGGCTGCTGGAAGGGGACGGGCAGGGAGAGGCCCCACATGGCGTTGGACTCGGACTGCTTCTCGAAGGCGAGGGTGAGGACGGTGCGGTGCACGCGCGCGGAGACCAGGTTGGCGGCGACGAGGGCGGTGGAGCCGCCGACCGATCCGGCCGTGTGGACGCGGATCATGGGCTTGCCGACCGCGCCGAGGGCGTCGGCGAGGTAGAGCTCCGGCATCATGACGCCCTCGAAGAAGTCGGGGGCCTTGCCGATGACGACGGCGTCGATGTCCGCCCAGGTCAGCTCGGCGTCCTCCAGGGCGCGGAGGGCGGCCTCGCGGACGAGTCCGGCGATCGAGACGTCCCTGCGGGCGGCGACGTGCTTGGTCTGGCCGATGCCGACGACGGCGACGGGCTCTTTACCGGGCATGGGTCTCCCCTTCCAGGACGGCGACGAGGTTCTGCTGGAGGCAGGGTCCTGAGGTCGCGTGGGCGAGGGCGCGGTCGGACTCGCCGCGGTGGATGCGGGCGGCGGCCTCGCCGAGCCGGATCAGTCCGGCGGCCATGACGGGGTTGGCGGCGAGGGCGCCCCCGGAGGGGTTGACCGTCACGCTGTCGTCGAGCCCGAGGGCTTTCCTCAGGACGACCTCCTGGGAGGTGAAGGGCGCGTGGAGTTCGGCGGTGTCGACGGGCCGTTCGAAGGCTCCGGCGCGTTCGGCGGCGAGGCGGGTGGAGGGCGAGTCGGTGAGGTCGCGGACGCCGAGGGAGTGGGCCTCGATCCGGTGGTCCATGCCCCGGATCCAGGCGGGGCGCTCGCACAGCTCGCGGGCCCGGTCGCCGGCGGCGAGGATCACGGCGGCGACGCCGTCGCCGACGGGCGGGCAGTCGCCGGTGCGGAGGGGCTGGACGGCGTATCCGCCCTGGGGGCGGGCTCCCGGCAGCTGGGCGTGGGGGTTGGTGCGGGCGTCCTCGCGGCTGCGGGCGGCGATCGCGGCGAGGGCGGGTTCGTCGGTCTCCCCGGCGTCGATGAGGGCCTGGGCCTGGAGGGCGGCGAGGGCGACGGAGTCGGGCCACAGCGGGGCGAGGTAGTACGGGTCGAGCTGGCGGGTGAGGACGTCGCGGACGGAGCCGGGCGAGGACTTGCCGTAGGAGTAGACGAGGGCCGTGTCGGCCTCTCCGGTGAGCAGCTTCACCCAGGCCTCGTAGAGGGCCCAGGCGCCGTCGGCCTCGACGTGGGACTCGGAGATCGGCGGCCAGGCGCCTACGCCGTCGAGGGCCATGGTGAAGGAGAAGGCGCGCCCGGCGAGGTAGTCGGAGGAGCCGGAGCAGGTGAAGCCGATGTCGGCGGCCTTCAGGCCGGTCTGCCGCTGCACCTCGTGCAGCACGGGCATCACCATCTCGACCTCGGAGAGGTCGTCGGTGTGCCGCCGGTGGTCGCTCTGGGCGAAGGCGACGATCGCCACGTCCCGGCTCATAGCAGCTCCTTGTACGTGTCGTAGTCGGCGTCGGGCTCGCCGGTGGGCCGGTAGTGGTCGGGGTAGCGGCCGTCCTCGCTCCACACGGGTTCGACGCGCAGGCCCATGCGGACCTCGTCGTAGGGGATGCCGGCGATCCGGCCGTGGAGGGCGAGCCCGGCGCCGTCGAGGGCGATGTGGGCGTAGACGTACGGGACTTCGATGTCGAGGTTCTTCGCCTTGATGTTGACGATGCAGAAGGTGGTGACGGTGCCGCGGGGGCCGACCTCGACCTGGTCGGTGGTGGCGACGCCGCAGGTGGGGCATGCGCCGCGGGGCGGCACGTACACCTTGGCGCAGGAGGGGCAGCGTTCGCCGACGGTGCGGCGCTCGGCGAGCCCGTGCAGATAGCGGGTCTGGGCGCGGCCGGGGCTGTACGTGTAGTCGAGGCGGGCGGGGGCGACGATGCCGGTCACGGGCTCCTCGAACCGGCCGTCGTGCGGGGTGGTGTCGTCCTGCGGGCTGCTCTCGTACGGCTCGAAGCAGGCGATGTCCGTGATGGCGCCGGCGCGTTCGGCGGCCCAGCGGATCCGCACCCGCAGGCCGGTGCGAACGGCCTCGGGGCCGGGGACGTCGAGGGCGTGGAGCAGGGCGGTGTCGGCGCCGTCGAGGCGGACGAGGACCCAGGCGAAGGGGGTCGCGAGGGGCTGGCCGGGGCGGGGCTCGGGGTTCCAGGCCCAGGTGGTGACGGTGCCGGTCGCGGCGACCTCGACGAGCTCGCGGAGCTCGGCGGCGGTCACGGGGTCGTACTCGACGGGCGGGACGAGCACGCCACCCGCCTCGGTGCGCACACCGAGGACGGTGCGCTCGCGGAGTCCGGTGAGGAACGCGGACTGGACGGGGCCGAGGGAACGGGTGAAGGGGAACTCGACGACGAGGGGCGCCTGGAGGGCTCCGGGCGGGGGTGCGGCTGCTGTCATGGGACGGCTCCTCTGGTGGGGGTGGGCGGGCGGACGGGTGTGGGGTGCGGGTGGGGCCGCTGCGCGGGGCCTTCTCCCCACCCCGCCCCTTCCCGAACTGGGGGCAGGCCCCCAGCCCCCCGCACGGCCTGCGGCCTCGCCCTCAAACGCCGGGCGCGCTGAACTCCCGCCCGCTGGGCGGGGACTTCAGCCCCGCCGGGATCCCCACGCCGCCAGGCGTAGGGGAGCTTGAGGCGGGGGTCCGGGGCGGAGCCCCCCACGACCGAGGTCTGGGCGAAGCCCCAAGACCGGGGGTCCGGGGCGGAGCCCGGTTCACGGGTGGGTCCGGGGGCGGAGCCCCCCGTTTCGGGGAGGGGTGGGGTGGGGGAAGGGTCACTCCCTCCGGTACACCGGCGGTCGCTTCTCCGCGAACGCCCGCGCCCCCTCCTTCGCGTCCGCCGTGTCGAAGATCGGCCATCCCCTCTTCAGCTCGGCCGCCAGCCCCTCCGTCTCGCTCAGCTCGGCCGTCTCGTACACCGAGGCCTTGACCGCCTCGACGGCGAGCGGCCCGCAGGCGTTGACGCGTTCGGCGATGTCGAGGGCGGCGTCGAGGGCGGTGCCGTCGGGGACGACGCGGCCGACGAGGCCGATCGCGGCGGCCTCCTCGGCGCTGTACGGGCGGCCCGTGAGGAGCATTTCGAGGGCGTGGGTGCGGGCGATCTGCCGGGGCAGGCGGACGGTGGAGCCGCCGATGGGGAAGAGGCCCCGCCGGACCTCGAAGAGGCCGAAGGTCGCGGAGGCGGCGGCGACCCGGATGTCGGTGCCCTGGAGGATCTCGGTGCCGCCGGCGACGCAGTACCCCTCGACGGCCGCGATGACGGGCTTGCGGGGCCGGTGGTGGCGGAGCATCGCCTTCCAGTGCAGGTCGGGGTCGGCCTTCATCCGGTCCCGGTACTGCTCGCCCTCCATTCCCTTCCCGGCCAGCGCCTTGAGGTCCATGCCGGCGCAGAAGGAACCGCCCGCGCCGGTGAGGACGACCGAGCGGACGGTGTCGTCGGCGTCGGCTTCGAGCCACCCGTCGTACAGGCCGACGAGCATCGGCAAGGACAGGGCGTTCTTGGCCTCGGGCCGGTTCAAGGTGAGGACGAGCGTGGCGCCTTCGCGCCGGACGCTGAGGTGTTCGGTGCCGCCCATGGGGGTCTCCCGTCTCCAGTTCTGGAACAGGTTGCAGGAGCCGCGGGCCCAGTTCAATAGTTTTCTGACACTCAGTCAGATTCTTCTGCGCACCCCCTTCCCCCGGCGAGCGGTCGGCGCTCTAATGACCGCCACGTCCGTGTGAACCAGCGAACCGGGGTCAGGAGGAACGGTGGAGTACAACCTTGCCGACCTGTTCGAATCGGTCGTCGACGTGGTCCCCGACCGCGAGGCGCTGGTGTACGTCGACCATCCGGGCACCGGCGAGGAGCGGCGGCTCACCTACGCCGAGCTGGACGCCGCCGCCAACCGGATCGCGCACCACCTGACCGACGCGGGCATCCGGCCCGGCGAACACCTCGGCCTCCACCTGTACAACGGCGTCGAGTACCTCCAGACCGTCCTCGCCTGCCTCAAGGCGCGGATCGTGCCGGTCAACGTGAACTACCGGTACGTGGAGGAGGAGCTCGTCTACCTCTACCGGGACGCCGACCTGGCCGCGCTCGTCTTCGACGCCGAGTTCACCGACCGGGTCGCGGCGGCGCTGCCGCAGACGGAGAAGCTGCGGCACCTCGTGAGGGTGGGTCCCACCCGTCGCCCGACCGCCGCCCCTCAAGGAGCTGCTACGCAGCACAGCGACCCGTCCGAGGACGCCCCGGCGCTCGACTGCGTGCCGTTCGCCGACGCGGAGGCCTCCGGTTCTCCGGATCGCGGTTTCGGCCCCCGCTCCCCCGACGACCTCTTCATCATCTACACCGGCGGCACCACGGGCATGCCCAAGGGTGTCCTGTGGCGCCAGGAGGACCTGTTCTTCGCGGGGCTGTTCGGGGGCGACCCCGCGGGCGAGCCCGTGAAGCGCCCCGAGGAGCTGGCGGAGCGGGTCGCGGCCGGCGGCGCCGGCATCACCTTCTTCCCCGCGCCGCCCCTCATGCACGGCACCTCCACGCTGACCGCGTTCATCGCCCTCAACTACGGGCAGCGGGTCGTCCTGCACCGCAAGTACGTGCCCGAGGAGGTGCTGCGCACCCTGGAGAAGGAGAAGGTGTCCAGCATCTCCCTGGTCGGGGACGCGATGCTGCGCCCGCTCGTGGACGCACTGCGCGGACCGCTGCGGGGCACGGACCTCTCCGCCCTCTTCAGCCTCTCGTCCTCCGGGGCGATCATGTCCGAGACGGTGCGGGCGCAGCTCCAGGAGCTCATGCCGAACGTCACGCTGCTCAACAACTTCGGCTCCACCGAGTCGGGTTCCAACGGCCGGGCCACCGACGACTCCGGCCCGGCCAAGGGCTTCCGGCTGCACGTCAACGAGCGCACCCAGGTCGTCGACCCGGCGACCCGCGTCCCCGTCGCACCGGGCGAGACCGGCCGGCTCGCGCAGCGCGGGCACGTCCCGCTCGGCTACTACAACGACCCGGCGAAGACCGCCGAGACCTTCTTCGAGCGGGACGGGGTGCGGTGGGTCCTGCTCGGCGACATGGCGACGGTGGACGAGAGCGGGGTGGTCACCGTCCTGGGCCGCGGCTCCCAGTGCATCAACACGGGCGGCGAGAAGGTGTACCCGGAGGAGGTCGAGCAGGCGCTCAAGTCACATCCCGACGTGTACGACGCCCTGGTCGCCGGCGTCCCGGACGCCCGCTGGGGCAATCACGTCGCCGCGGTCGTCCAACTCCGCCCGGAGGCCCGCCCGCTGGACCTGGAGACCCTCCAGACCCACTGCCGGCAGCAGCTGGCGGGCTACAAGGTCCCCCGTCAGCTGGTCCTCACCGACCGCATCCAGCGCTCCCCCAGCGGCAAGGCGGACTACCGCTGGGCCCGCGCGGTGGCGGTGGAGGCGGACGCGGAAGAAGGCGCCTAGAGTCCGAACCCCCTGATCGTGGCCAGGAATTCGGCCGGCCGGGCGTCGTGGACGAGGTGGCCCGTCTCGATCGTGACCAGGCGGGCGTCCGGGATGCGGTCGGCGAGCTCGGCCAGCTGGGTCTGGGGGACGTGGCTGGTCGGGCCGCCGGCCACGACGAGGGTGGGGGCCGTGATCGCGGTGAGCCCCTCGCGCCAGGCCGGGTCGGGGGCGTTCAGCTCGGCGTCGGTGGACGTGACGACGGCCCAGTCGAAGGGCAGGGGGCCCTCGGGGCGCTCGGCCACCGGGCGCGGCGGGTCGAGGGGGACGAAGGCCGGGGCCTCCTCCAGGACGAGGCGGCCGATCAGGCCGGGTTCGCGCTGGGCGAGGAGGTACGCGGCGCCGGCGCCCATCGAGTGGGCGACGACGGTGGCGCCGGCGAGGCCGAGGGCCCAGAGGAAGCCGCCGAGGTCGTCGCGGAAGTCCTCGAAGCCGTAGCGGCCGGTCCGGTCGCTCAGTCCGTGGCCGGGCAGGTCGAGGGCGTACACCCGGTGGTCGGCGGCCAGGTCCGCGGTGATCCCGCTCCACGTCGTGCTGTTCTCGCCGCGGCCGTGGACGAGGACGACGGGCCGGGCGTCCTCGGGTCCCGCGACCCGGTAGGCGAGCCGTACGCCGTCCACGGTGACGGTGCGGACGGCCGGGTCGAGGAAGGCGGCGACCGGGAGGACGAAGGCCTCGGCGTCGTCGACCCAGGGGAAGTGTCCGGCGCCCGGCTGGACGACGAGCTCCGCGTGCGGGAAGAGCGCCGCGGCCTCGGCCGCCTTGGCGGGCGTCGGGCCCGCGTCGTACTCGCCCGCCACGATCAGGACGGGCGCGGTGAGCGCGCCGAGCGCGCGGCGGGTCGCCTCGGGGTCGTAGGCGCCCTCGCCGTGGTAGGCGGGTGCGGCCTCCCAGTTCGTCTCCCGGTCGGTGGCCGCCGCGTGCTCCCGGGCGGCCGCGTCCCAGCGGCCGTACGCGAAGGGGGCGGTGATCTCGTACTCGCGCCGGAGCGGGGTGTCGGGGCCGATGCTGTCGAGGGCGGCCCTGGCCTCCGGGTACCAGTCCCGGTCGGCGAAGACCTCTACGGCCTTGTCCCACTCCTCGTCGGTGGTCCCGACGCCGAGGGCGCGTCCGAGGGAGGTGACGAGGACGAGGGAGCGGATCCGCTCGGGGTGGGCTGCGGCGTACAGGACGGCGAGGTTGCCGGCGGCGGAGTGGCCGAGGAGGTCGATCCGTTCCAGGCCGAGATGGGCGCGGAGGGCCTCGACGTCGCCGACCTGCCGGTCGCAGCGGTACGTGCCGGGGTCGGCGGGGGCGGCGCTCGCGCCGGTGCCGCGGGCGTCGAGCAGGACGAGGGTGCGGTGGGCGGCGAGTCCGCCGAGGTCACCGAGGTAGCGGGCGTCGCGCAGCGGCCCGCCCGCCAGGCAGACGAGCGGCTCCCCCTCCCCCTGGACGCGGTAGGCGAGCTGGGTCCCGTCATGGGTCGTGAACGTCGGCATGCCGCCGATCCTCACCGGCCCGGGTGGATCTTCGCAATCGGTTTCGCCGTGAGCGCCGTGCCGGGAGCGGCGGACCGGCGGCGCGATACGGTGGAGGACCGTCCCCGAACCGCGAAGGAACCGTTCCACCGTGCCCGACACCCGGGAATCCACCCTGCGCGGCGACTGCGCGAACTGCTTCGGCCTGTGCTGTGTGGCGCTGCCCTTCGCCAAGTCGGCCGACTTCGCCGTGAACAAGTCGTCGGGCGAGCCCTGCCGGAACCTCCAGGAGGACTTCCGCTGCGGGATCCACACGCGGCTGCGGCCGAGCGGTTTCCAGGGCTGCACGGTGTACGACTGCTTCGGCGCCGGCCAGCAGGTCTCCCAGGTGACCTTCGGCGGCGTGTCCTGGCGCGAGGCTCCGGAGACGGCCCGGCAGATGTACGAGGTCTTCCCGGTGGTGCGCCAGCTGCACGAGCTGCTGCGCTACCTCACGGAGGCCCTCGCCCTGCCGACGGCCCGCCCCGTCCACGCCGAGCTGCGGGCCGCGCTGGCCCGGGTCGAGGAGCTCACCGGCGGCACGCCGGACGCCCTGGAGAAGCTGGACGTGGGCCCGGTGCGCGCCGAGGTCAACCCGCTGCTCCTGCGGACGAGCGAGCTGGTCCGCGCCACGGCCGGCGGGCGGCCGAAGAGCCGGCGCGGGGCGGACCTGATCGGCAAGCGGCTGCGCGGGGCGAAGCTGCGGGGCACGGACCTGCGCGGGGCGCTGCTCATCGCCGCCGACCTGACGGGGGCGGACCTGTCGCTCGCGGACCTGATCGGTGCCGACCTGCGGGACGCCGATCTGTCGGACGCGGATCTGACGGGCGCGCTGTTCCTGACGCAGCCCCAGCTGAACTCGGCGCGCGGAAACGCCGCGACCCGCCTCCCCGAGGGCTTCGACCGCCCCGCGCACTGGACCGCCTGACGGTCCCTCACTCGGGCACGGTCACGACGATCTTGCCCACCTGCCGGCCGGCCTCCATGGCCCGGTGCGCGGCGACGATCTCGTCGAGCGTGAAGGTGCGGTCGACGGCGGGTTCGAAGAAGCCGGTGCGCAGTCCGGACTCGACGAAGGCGCGGGCCCGGCGCAGCCGCTCCGGGTCCCTGGTCGTCTCCGGCATCGTGTAGGTCCTCAGGGAGACGGCGGGCATCCCGAGGTCGAAGCCGGGGTACGGGGTCGGCAGCCCGCTCACGGCTCCGTAGAGCAGCACGGTGCCGCCGGGGGCGACGGACCCGACGAGGTCGGTGAGGCCGGGGCCCGCGACGCCGTCGAAGGCCAGGTCGGCGCCGCGCCCGCCGGTGAGGTCCCGTACCCGCTCGGCGACGTCCTCCTCGTCGGTGACGATCACCTCGGCCGCCCCCGCCTTGAGCAGGGCGTCCTTCTTGGCCCGGGTGCGGGTGGTGGCGAGGGGTGTGGCGCCGATCCGGTGCGCGGTCCTGATCGCGGCGAGCCCGACGCTGCTGGAGGCGCCGGTCAGGACGACGGTGTCGCCCGCGCGCATCCCGCCGACCTCGACGAGTCCGCCGTAGGCCGTGACGTACGGCATCCACACGGCGGCGCCCTCGACGGGGCCGAGCCCCTCGGGGCGGGGCACGAGGGAGGAGGCCGGGACGATCGCGCGCTCGGCGTAGACCCCGTGGTCGTTCATCGAGAACGAGGGCACGACGCTCACCGCCTGCCCGGCGGCGAACCCGTCGACCCCCTCCCCGAGGGCCTCGACGACACCCGAGGCCTCCAGGCCGAGGCGGGCGGGGAAGCTCCGGGCCGGCTCGATGTAGTGGCCGCCGCGGAAGAGCGCCTCGGCGCGGTTGACGCCGATGGCCTCGATCCGGAGGAGGACTTCGCCGGGGCCGGGCTCGCCGACCTCCACGTCCTCCAGGCGGAGCACCTCCGGGCCGCCGTACTCGTGGAACCGCACCGTCCTGGCCTTGCTCATCGGGCTTCCCCTCCCCGTTCGGTGACGGCGGCGGGCGGGCCGCTCCGCCGCCGTGCCCCAGCCAAGCGCAAGGTTCGACCACTGTCAAACTTCGATGGTCATGAAACTTCGACGCCTGTCGTACGATGCTCCCGGAGGCGACACGACGATGACAGCAGCGACAGGCACCGGCCGACGGGACCGCGTCCCGCCCCACCCCGACATGCGCGACATCGGCCTGCAGCAGGTCCTGGAGGCCCTGGTCGACCCGGTCAGGCGGCGGATCGTCGCCGAGCTGTACGCGGCCCGCGAGGACCTGTCCTGCGGGACCATCGACCTGCCGGTCAGCAAGTCCACGGCCACCCACCACTTCCACGTCCTGCGCGAGGCCGGCCTCATCCGCCAGCACTACGCGGGGACCTCCCGCATGAACGCGCTGCGCCGCGAGGAGTTCGAGGAGCGCTTCCCGGGACTCCTGCGCGCGGTGGTGACCGGCCACGACGAGGGGTAGGCGGCCTCAGACCTCGTACACGTAGGGCGTCGTGGTCGTCAGCGTCAGGAAGCCGAGGCGCCGGAGGATCGGGCGGCTGGTGTCCGCCGCGTCGACCTGGACGTAGCGGTGGCCGCGTTCGGCGGCGATGCGGGCGCGGTGGGAGACCAGGGCGCGGTAGAGGCCGCGGCCGCGCCAGCCCTCGACGGTGCCGCCGCCCCAGAGGCCCGCGAAGTCCGTGCCGGGGTACAGCTCCATGCGGGCGGCGCTGACGGGTTCCCCCGCGGCGAGGGCGACGACGGCGGTGACCGTGCCGGGGTCGGCCGCGAGCCGGTCGAGCAGCTGCCGGCCGAGGCGGGAGCTGTCGGTGCCGAAGGCCCGCTCGTGGACCTCGACCACCTGGCGGACCCCGGTCTCGTCGGTGACCGCGCGGAGTTCGACGCCCTCCGGGAGCGGGACCCCGCGGGGCAGGGCGGCGGCCTCGGCGACCATCACGGTCTCGGAGTCGTCGGGGGCGAGGCCCGCCGCGAGGAGCCGGTCGCCGAGGTCGGCGGGGGTGTCGTGCGCGTACAGCTTCCACTCGAAGGACAGGCCGGCGGCGCGGTAGTGCGCGATCTGCGCGGCGATCGCGGCGTCCGCACCGGGCCCGTCGTGCGCGTCGAGCCCGGACCAGAGGACGCCGTTCCACGCGTGCGCGGGGCCGGTCTGGCGGACGACGGCGCCGACGCGCTCGACGCGGCAGCCGGGCCCGTCGGGGCGGGCCTCGCGGCGCAGCTGGAGGTCGTGGAGGTCACGTAGGTGCTGGGATTCCATGCGGGCCACTCCAGCACCGGCGTCCGGCGCCGGGCAACGGATTTGCCCGGCGCCCCGCCCGGTCGGCGGGTCAGGCGCGCGGACGGACCTCGACGTTCTCCAGGATGCCGACCGCGTCCGGTACGAGGATGGCGGCGGAGTAGTAGGCGGAGACGAGGTAGGAGATGATCGCCTTCTCGTCGATGCCCATGAAGCGGCAGTTGAGGCTGGGCTCGATCTCGTCGGGCAGGCCGGTCTGGTGGAGGCCGATGACGCCTTCGTTGTTCTCGCCGGTGCGGACGGCGATGATCGAGGAGCTCTGCCGGTCGGTGACCGGGATCTTCCCGCAGGGCAGGATGGGGACCCCTCGCCAGGCCGGCATCGGGCGCCCCTCGACGTCGACCGTGCCGAACACGAGACCGCGCTTGTTGCACTCCTTGCCGAAGGCGGCGATGGCCCGGGGGTGGGCGAAGATGTAGTCGGTGTCGCGGCGCATGCTGAGCAGGTCGTCGAGGTCGTCCGGGGTCGGCGGGCCCGAGTGGGTCTGGATGCGCTGGTCGAAGTCGGCGTTGTGGAGCAGACCGAACTCGGGGTTGTTGACGAGCTCGTGCTCCTGGCGCTCGCGGAGCTCCTGGATCGTCAGACGGAGCTGCTGCTGCGTCTGGTTCATCGGCTGGTTGTAGAGGTCGGCGACGCGGCTGTGGACCTTCAGAACGGTCTGGGCGACGCTGAGTTCGTACTCACGCGGCCTGAGCTCGTAGTCCGCGTACGCGTGGGGCAGCACGGCCTCGCCGACGTGGCCGGCGCTGAGCTCGATGGCCGCCTCGCCGAACGGGTTGGTGGAGCGCTGGTGGCCGTTGACCCCGCCGCCCTGGACGTGGTCGCGGAGGTTCTCGTACCGCTCGGCCACGGCCAGGTAGGCCGTGCGGGGCAGCGCGAGGAGGGTCACGGCGGTGACGGCCTTGGCGGTGAAGTCCCAGGTCCCGTCCCCGGCGAGCACCTGGCCGCCGAAGGTGTCGCCGTCGCCGAGCCGGCCGAGGACGGTCTCGTCGCCGTACTGTCCGGTGCCGAGCTTCTCGATCTTGCCGTGGGCGATGAGGTAGACGTGGTCGGCGTTCCCGCCGGCCTCCACGACGACCTGGCCGGGCTCGTACTCCTGCTGGACGAAGCGGTCGGCGAGCGCGCCGAGCGCGGTGGGATCGTCGAAGCCGCGCAGCAGCGGGAGTTCGGCCAGCTCGGCGGGGATGACCTCGACCCGGGAGCCGCTCTTCACGAAGGTGACGCGGCCGTCGCCGACCACGTACGAGAGGCGCCGGTTGACCCGGTAGACACCGCCGGGGGTGTGCACCCAGGGGAGCGTGCGGAGCAGCCAGCGGGAGCTGATGCCCTGCATCTGGGGCTCGGACTTGGTGGTGGTGGCGAGGTTGCGGGCGGCTGCGGTGCTGAGGCTGAGCTGGACCTGGCGGAGCTCGACGGCGGGCGGGGTGGCCGCCGGTTCGGTGTCGACCGACATGGGTGACTCGCTTTCTGGGGCGTTCGCGGGACTCGTGCGTCACTCTCCGCGTCCAGGTGTAACGCACCGTGGTGTCCCTCTTCCGGGTGCGGCGCGAACGGGTGGGAGCGCCACGTGGCGGCGGCCGCCCCGCGAGCGCCGTGCGCGCTCCGCCGTCCGGGCGGGCGCACGGTCGGGAAAAGTTCGTCCACCCCCTTGCCAAGCCCCGGGTACCTCCGGTTTTACTGACCCGGAACGGATCAACCGAATGATCGGTTGTCCGTTTTACGACGGCGGAGGAGTGGCGCATGACGGAACTGCTGGACAGCGGCGAACGGCTCGGGCGCGAGGAGCTGGCGGCCCTCCAGTTGGAGCGGCTGCGCGCGACCCTGCACCACGCGTACGAGAACGTGGACTTCTACCGGCGGTCCTTCGACGCGGCCGGGCTGACCCCGGACGACTGCCGTACGCTCGCGGACCTGGCCCGCTTCCCGTTCACCGCCAAGTCGGACCTGCGCGACCACTACCCCTTCGGCATGTTCGCCGTCGACCAGTCCCGGATCCGGCGGATCCACGCCTCCAGCGGCACCACCGGCCGGCCGACCGTCGTCGGCTACACCGAGGCCGACCTGGACATGTGGGCCGACGTGGTGGCCCGCTCCCTGCGCGCGGCCGGGGCGCGCCCCGGCCACAAGGTCCACGTGGCGTACGGGTACGGCCTGTTCACCGGCGGGCTCGGCGCCCATTACGGCGCGGAGCGCCTCGGGTGCACGGTGATCCCGGCGTCCGGCGGCATGACGGCCCGCCAGGTGCAGCTCATCCAGGACTTCCGGCCCGAGATCATCATGGTGACCCCCTCGTACATGCTGACGCTGCTCGACGAGTTCGAACGGCAGGGCGTGGACCCGCGGTCGACCTCGCTGAAGGTGGGCGTCTTCGGCGCGGAGCCGTGGACGGAGGAGATGCGCAAGGAGATCGAGGAGCGGTTCGCGATCGACGCGGTCGACATCTACGGCCTGTCGGAGGTCATCGGCCCCGGCGTGGCGCAGGAGTGCGTGGAGACCAAGGACGGCCTGCACATCTGGGAGGACCACTTCTACCCGGAGGTCGTGGACCCGTTCACCGGCGAGGTGCTGCCCGACGGGGAGGAGGGCGAGCTGGTCTTCACCTCGCTCACCAAGGAGGCGATGCCGGTGATCCGCTACCGCACGCGCGACCTCACCCGTCTGCTGCCGGGGACCGCGCGGGTCTTCCGCCGGATGGAGAAGGTCACCGGACGCAGCGACGACATGATCATCCTGCGCGGGGTGAACCTCTTCCCCACCCAGATCGAGGAGATCGTGCTCCGCACCCCGGGCGTGGCCCCCCACTTCCAGCTGCGGCTGACCCGCGAGGGCCGGCTCGACGCCCTGACCGTGCGCGCCGAGGCCCGCCCGGACGCGACGCCGGAGGAGCGCGCGGAGGCGGCGCGGACCATCGCCGCGGCGGTGAAGGACGGGGTCGGGGTCTCGGTGGCCGTGGAGGTCGTCGCCCCGGAGACGCTGGAGCGCTCGGTGGGCAAGATCAAGCGGATCGTGGACCTCCGGGGCGCGTAGCCTGGGGGGAGGAGGTGGTTGCGATGCTGTCGGACTCCCCCATAGCCGCGATCATTCCGGTCAGTGACATGAACCGGGCCAAGCAGTTCTACTCGGAGACCCTCGGTCTGCCCCTCACGAAGGACGCGCCGGAGGACACCAGGTACGAGTGCGGTGGTACGACCATCGGCCTCTACGAGACGCCGTACGGCGGCAAGGCCGATCACACCCTGGCGAGCTGGAAGGTCGCCGACCTCGACGCGGAGATGACGACGCTGCGCTCCAAGGGCGTCACGTTCGAGGACTACGACCTGCCCGACCTCAAGACGGTCGACGGCGTGGCCGAGGCGGGCACCATGCGGGGCGCCTGGTTCAAGGACAGCGAGGGCAACATCCTCTGCGTGATGGAGGAGAAGGGTCAGAGCTGACCGCCGAAGCGGTCCCTCAGGTCCCGCTTGAGGATCTTGCCGCTGGCGTTGCGGGGAAGGGCGTCCACGAGGAAGACCCGCTTCGGCGCCTTGAAGTGGGCGAGCTTCTCGCGGGCGTGGCCGAGGAGTTCGGCCTCGGTGACGTCCCCGCGCGGGACGACGACGGCCGTGACCGCCTCGATCCACCGCTCGTCGGGGAGGCCGATCACGGCCACCTCGGCGACCCCGGGGTGGGTGTAGAGCGCGTCCTCGACCTGGCGTGAGGCGACGAGCACGCCACCGGAGTTGATGACGTCCTTCACCCGGTCGACGATCGTGAGGTAGCCCTCGGCATCGCGGACCGCGAGGTCCCCGGAGTGGAACCAGCCGCCCCGGAAGGCCTCCTCGGTCTCCTCGGGCTTGCGCCAGTAGCCCTCGCACAGCTGCGGGGAGCGGTAGACGACCTCCCCCGGGGTGCCGTCGGGGACGTCCTCGCCGTCCTCGCCTACCACACGGGCCTCGACGTGGCGTACGGGGCGGCCGCAGGAGTCCATCCGGCCCTCGTGCTCGTCGGGGCCGAGGACGGTGGCGAGCGGTCCGATCTCCGACTGGCCGAAGCAGTTGTAGAAGGCGAGCCCGGGCAGCCGGGCGCGCAGCCGCTCCAGGACGGGGACCGGCATGATCGAGGCACCGTAGTAGGCCTTGCGCAGGGCCGAGAGGTCGCGGGTGGCGAACTCGGGGTGGTTGGCGAGGCCGATCCAGACGGTCGGCGGGGCGAAGAAGCTGTCGCAGCGGCCGGTTTCGATCAGGTCGAACAGGACGGCCGGGTCGGGTGCGTCGACGATGGTGTTCTCGGCGCCGACGGCGAGGTAGGGCAGCAGGAAGACGTGCATCTGCGCCGAGTGGTACAGCGGCAGCGCGTGCACCGGCCGGTCGTCCTCGCTCAGGTCGAGGGCCTCGATCGCGCTCGCGTACTCGTGGACGAGGGCGAGGTGGGTCATCATCGCGCCCTTGGGGAGTGCGGTGGTGCCCGAGGTGTAGAGCAGCTGGGCGAGGTCGCGGGCGTCCCGGTCGGTGAGGTACTCCTCCGCCCCGGCGAGCGCGTCGAGCAGCGAACCGGGCGCGTCCCGCAGCGCCTTGACCGCGAAGCCCTCGGGGATCCGGCCGGCGAGGGCGGGGTCGGCGAGCACGAGCGAGCTGTCCGACTGCTCCAGGACGTACGCGAGGTCCTCGCCGGTCAGGTGGTGGTTGACCGGCACGTGGACGAGCCCGGCCCGGGCGCAGGCGAGGAACGCGATGAGGTAGGCGTCGGAGTTGTGGCCGTACGTGGCGACCCGGGCGTACTCCGGCAGGGCCAGGCCGTGGTGCGGCTCCCGCAGGACGGCGGCGGCGGCGGTGACGGCCGCGTCCAGCTCCGCGTACGTCCAGGTGCGGTCGGCGTACCGGACGGCGATCCGGTCGGGCACGCGCCGGGCGCTCGCGCGCAGGACACCGTCGACGGTACGGCTGAGGAGTCGATCCATGCGGTGATCCTCGGCGGGTGACGTGCGGAAGGTCAAGTACCGTGCGGCGCGCCCCGCATGACGGGACCTCGGATACCGAACGGGATGTTGACACGGGGGCGGGCAGCTGCGTGCATGGTCCGATCCGCAGTGCCCGTCTGCCCGTTGGGAGGCATCTTGCACCTCCGCACCCGTCTGAAACACCTGGCGCTCGCCGGCGCGGCCCTCGCCGTCGTCACCGCCTCGCTGCCCGGCGCGGCGGCCGCCGACTCCGGGGACCGGGGCGACCGCCCGGCCGACCGGGGTCTGTCGGCCGTCATCCGCTACACCGAGTACGGCATCCCGCACATCGTGGCCAGGGACTACGCGAACCTCGGTTTCGGCACGGGCTGGGCCCAGGCCGCCGACCAGGTCTGCGTCCTCGCCGACGGCTTCCTGACCGTGAACGGCGAACGCTCCCGGTACTTCGGCCCGGACGCGGCCCCCGACGGCTCGCTGTCCTCCGCCGGCACGAACCTCTCCAGCGACCTGTACTTCCGTGGCGTGAAGGACGCGGGCACGGTCGAGGACCTGCTCGCCACCCCGGCGCCGGCCGGACCGAGCCGGGACCTGAAGGAGCTGATGCGCGGCTGGGCGGCCGGCTACAACGCCTGGCTGCGGAAGAACCGGATCACCGACCCGGCCTGCGCGGACGCCGGCTGGGTCCACCCGGTCACCGCGCTCGACGTGGCCCGGCGCGGCTTCGCCGTCTCGGTGCTCGGCGGACAGGGCAGGGCCGTGGACGGCATCACGGCCGCCCGGCCGCCCGTCTCTCCCCCGGCCGCCCCGCCCGCCGGCACCGGCTCCCCGGGTCCCGCCGCGCCCGCCGGCACCGCCGCCTCCGACGCCGTCCCCGATCCGGACGACGCCGCCGAGGCCGCACGCGAGCTGTTCGCTCCCGAGAACGCCACGATGGGCTCCAACGCCGTCGCCTTCTCCGGCGCCACCACGGCGAACGGGCGCGGGCTGCTCCTGGGGAACCCGCACTACCCGTGGCAGGGCGGCCGCCGCTTCTGGCAGTCGCAGCAGACCATCCCGGGCGAACTGAACGTCTCCGGCGCCTCCCTCCTCGGCACCGCCGTCGTCAACATCGGCTTCAACGACAAGGTCGCCTGGAGCCACACCGTCGCCACCGGAGTCCCCCTCAGCCTCCACCAGCTGACGCTCGCGCCCGGCGACCCGACCGCCTATCTGGTGGACGGGAAGCCGGAGCGGATGACCCCGCGCGCGGTGACCGTCGCGGTGAAGGACGGCGCCCCCGTCACCCGTACCCAGTGGTGGACCCGGTACGGACCGGTCGTCGGCGGCCTCGGCGCACAGCTGCCCCTGCCGTGGACCGCGACCACCGCGTACGCGCTGAACGACCCCAACGCCGCCAACCTGCGCGGCTCCGACACCGCGCTCGGCTTCGGCAGGGCCCGGTCCACGCAGGACATCGTCGACACCCTCCGGCGCACCCAGGGGCTGCCCTGGGTCAACACGATCGCGGCGGACTCCGCGGGGCACTCCCTCTTCACCCAGTCGCAGGTGCTCCCCCGGATCACCGACGAGCTCGCCGCGCGCTGCTCCACCCCGCTCGGCCGGGCCACCTACCCGGCCTCGGGCGTCGCCGTGCTCGACGGCTCGCGGTCGGACTGCGCACTCGGCTCCGACCCGGACGCGGTGCAGCCGGGCGTCTTCGGGCCGGCGCGGATGCCGGTCCTGCGGGACACCCCGTACGTGGAGAACTCCAACGACAGCGCCTGGCTCGCCAACGCCGACCGGCCGCTGACCGGTTACGAGCGGATCTTCGGCACGGTCGCGACACCGCGCTCGCTGCGCACCCGGGGCGGGATCGAGGACGTGACGGCGATGGCGGACCGGGGCCGGCTCACGGTGGCCGACCTCCAGCGCCAGCAGTTCGCCAACCGTGCCCCGGCCGGTGACATGGCGGCCGCCGACGCGGCGAAGGCCTGTACGTCGGCGCTGCCGGAGGACCCGGAGGTCTGCCGGGTGATCGGGGACTGGGACCGGACGGTGAACACCGACAGCCGGGGCGCGCTGCTCTTCGACCGGTTCTGGCGGAAGTTCACCGGCACGGTGAAGCCGGCCGACCAGTGGAAGGTGCCGTTCTCGGCCGCCGACCCGGTCCGCACCCCGAACACCCTGAACACCGGACTCCCGGAGTTCGGAAAGGCCCTCGCGGCCGCGGCGGCCGAGCTGCGCGCGGCGGGCATCGCGCTGGACGCGCCGCTCGGCGCCCACCAGTTCGTCGTACGGAACGGGGAGCGGATCCCGGTGAGCGGCGGGACCGAGTCGCTGGGCATCTGGAACAAGGCCGAGCCCGTGTGGAACGCGGCGGGCGGCGGCTACGTGGAGGTCGCGCACGGGACCAGCCACGTGCAGGCGGTGGGCTGGGACGGCAGCCGGTGCCCGGTGGCCCGCACCCTGCTCTCGTACTCCCAGTCGTCGAACCCGGCGTCCCCGCACTACAGCGACCAGACCCGGCTGTTCGCGGGCGAGCGCTGGGTGACCTCCCGGTTCTGCGAGAAGGACATCCTGCGCTCGCCCGCGCTGAAGGTGGAGGTCGTCAGGGGCTGAACGACAGGAACACGAAGGCCGCGAAGATCGAGAGGTGGACGCTGCCCTGAAGGAGGGTGGCCCGTCCCGGCACCACCGTCAGGGCGCTCACCACGGCCGTGAGCACGAACAGCACCATGTGGAGGGGCCCCAGGCCGAGGATCAGGGGCCCGTCCAGCCAGATCGAGGCGAGCGCGATCGAGGGGATCGTCAGGCCGATGCTGGCGATGGCCGAGCCGTACGCCAGGTTCATGCTGGTCTGCATGCGGTCCCGGCTCGCCGCGCGCACGGCGGCGAGCGTCTCGGGGAGCAGCACCATCATGGCGATGACGACGCCGACGACCGCCTTGGGCAGGCCCGCGGACGCGACGGCGTCCTCGATGGTGGGCGAGACCAGCTTGGCGTTGCCGACGACGGCGACGAGGGCGACCACGAGCAGGCCGAGGCTGAACCAGGCGTCGCGGGCGGTGGGCGGCGCGGCGTGCTCGTCCGCCGACTCCGGGATCCCCCGGTCCGGCCGTGGCACGGGCAGGAAGTAGTCGCGGTGCCGGACCGTCTGGACGGCGACGAACACCCCGTAGAGGAGGAGCGAGGAGACCGCGGCGAAGGCGAGCTGTGCGGCGGAGAACTCGGGGCCCGGGTGGCTCGTCGTGAAGGTCGGCAGGACGAGGGTCATGGTCGCGAGGGTGCAGACGATCGCGAGCTCGCCGCCGGAACCCTCCGCGTTGAAGACGGCGACCCGGTTGCGCAGCGCGCCGACGAGCAGCGAGAGGCCGACGATGCCGTTGCAGGTGATCATGACGGCGGCGAAGACCGTGTCCCGGGCGTAGCTCGTCGCCTTGTCTCCCCCTCCGATCATCAGCATGACGATCAGTCCGACCTCGATGACCGTCACGGCCACGGCGAGGACGAGGGAGCCGAAGGGTTCGCCGACGCGGTGGGCGATGACCTCGGCGTGATGGACCGCCGAGAGCACTCCCGCGAACAGGCAGACGACGACGATCCCCACCGCGAAGCCCGGGAGCTCGCGCCCCCAGGCGAGGGCGAGCACAAGCGCCGCCACCACCGGCCCCCAGGTGGTCCACTGCCGTGCCCTTGCCGTCACCGTCGAACTCATGATCCGCATATTGCCACAAGAGGGCCTTTGCGCCCGATTCGTTCAGTCCTCTCGTTCAGTCCTCGGGATCGGCGAGGCCGTTCTCGTAGGCGGCGAGGGTCTCGACGAACATCCTGCGCTCGGCCGGGCCGAGGGGCGCGAGGGCCGCGCGCCAGGCGCCGGCGCTGCGGCCCAGCCAGCCGTCGATGGCGGGGCGGTGGGCCTCGGCGATGGAGACGATCTTCCGCCGCCGGTCGGCGGGGTCCTCGGTCCGCTCCAGGACCCCCTGCTTGGCGAGGTCGCCGACCATCAGGCTCACGGTGGTCGGGGCGACCTCGAGGCGGGCGGCGAGCTCGTTGACGCCGAGCGGCCCGTCGAAGAGCAGGTAGGCGAGGAGGGAGAGGTGGCGGGGCGCGAGGGTGAGGGACTGCAGCTCCTCGGGGATCCTGATCCGCTTGACCCGTCCGACCATGCGGGGCATGAGCAGCAGCAGCGTACGGACGGCCTCGTCGACGTCCGGGCCGTCGGCACGCCGGTCGCCGTTGTCCGCGATTGACACCCTGCATCCTCCGATTTAGCTTTGCTTTCAAAGCAAATAGATCTGTCGTGATCGATGCTACCGAAGGGCACCGTCATGTCCGATTTCCATGGGCGGGTCATCGAGGAGTTCCGCGCCAACGGCGGCCGCGTGGGCGGGATGTTCGAAGGCGCCTCCTTACTCCTCCTCACCACCACCGGCGCCCGCAGCGGCCGGCCGCACACCCATCCGGCCGTGTACGTACGCGACGGGGCACGGCTCCTCGTCTTCGCCTCGAACGCCGGCGGGCCCAGGCACCCCGCCTGGTTCCACAACCTCCGCGCCGACGCCCGCGTGACCGTCGAGCTCGGCACCCCCGAGGGGACCGTCGAACGCTTCGCGGCCCGGGCGGTCGTGACGGAGGGCGAGGAGCGGGACCGGCTGTACGCGGAGCAGTGCGACCGGGATCCCGCGTTCGCCGCCTACCAGGCCGGCACCGACCGGGTCATCCCCGTCGTGGCCCTGCACCGCGTGGACCTCACGGACCCGGCGCGGCACCGGGCGATCGCCGCCCACCTCGTCGAGGTCCACGACGAGCTCCGCGCCGAACTCGCCGCGCTCCGCGAGGGCCTGGACTCCCCGGCGCCGACGCTCGGAGGCCGGCTCGCCCGCCACTGCCTCAGCTTCTGCGGCGCACTCGGCGCCCACCACCACAACGAGGACGGCGTCTTCGACCTCCTGGAGCGACAGTTCCCGGAGCTCGCCGAGTCCCTGGACCGGATGCGCCGGGAGCACGAGGCGGTCGCCCGCGCGATCGGGGAGCTGGAGGCCCTGCTGACCTCGGGCGCCGCCCCGGCGACCCTGCGCACCGAGGTCGAACGCCTGGCGACGAACCTGGAGGAGCACTTCGCGTACGAGGAGTCCCAGCTCCTCCCGGCCCTGGCCCCGGAGCGCTAGCGCCAGTCCTCGCAGTACTGGATGTGGAGGGCACCCGGCACGTTCCGGCGGGTCCTCGGACGCGTCCACGGGCCGGAGCCGAACTCCACGCAGAAGTGCCCTGCACCCGGATGGCGGTGCCGGTGGGACGGCGCCTCGTCGACGAGACCGCGCAGTGCGGAGCCGTGCTCCCGGAACGCGGTGGCGCTGCCCACGACGAAGAGGGTGTGGGCGGCGATGTCGAAGCCGAGGTGGTCCCGGAACGTCGAGAAGTACCTGCGCTCGTGGTCGACGGCGCTCTCGTCGGGGAAGTCACCGTCCGGGGTGGCGGCGGTGTGTGGCCTGCCCGCACCGAGCCGGGCCCGTACCTCCTTCCACGAGGCGGTGGGGAACTGCAGGCTGTGGTGGACCAGGACCAGGTCGAGCGCCACCGGTTCCCCTTCCACCGCGGCCCCGTCGGGGACCGCGTTGGCCCGGATCGGCAGGTGGATCAGGGACCTGGCGGACCGGGCGGCCAGCCCCCACAGCGCGGTGAGCTGCTCGGCACCGCCCCGGTCCACGTACATCGACAGCCAGTGGCCGTCGTCGCGCAGGGCGAGGCGCGACCGGACCGGATCCGGCCGGATGACTCTGACCTCGACGCCGCCCAGCCTGGCCTTGTGCACACGCACCCGCTGTTCCATGCACCCCTCGAACGCCTCGCCGAACCACTGGTCCGCCGCACCCTAACCGGACGGGCGTCCACCAGAGGTACGTCCCCCCCTAGAGGGGGCGCTCACGGCCTTCCCAGTACGGGTCGCGGAGGCGGCGCTTGTAGAGCTTGCCGTTCGGGTCGCGGGGCATGGCCGCGACGAAGTCGACCGACTTCGGGCGCTTGAAGCCGGCGAGGCGGTCCGCGCAGTGGGCCAGGATCTCGGCGGCGAGCGCGTCCCCCGGCTCGTGCCCCTCGGCCGCCTCGACGACCGCCTTGACCTCCTCGCCCCAGTCGGCGTGCGGGATCCCGAAGGCGGCGGCGTCCGCGACCGCGGGGTGGGCGAGCAGGGCCGCCTCGATCTCGGCGGGGTAGATGTTGACTCCGCCGGAGATGATCATGTCGATCTTCCGGTCGCGGAGGAAGAGGTAGCCGTCCTCGTCGAGGACGCCGAGGTCGCCGACGGTGAAGAAGTCGCCGATGCGGTTCTTCGCGGTCTTCGCCTCGTCCTTGTGGTACTGGAAGCCGCCGGTGTTCATCTTGAGGTAGACGGTGCCGAGTTCGCCGGGCGGCAGCCGCTTCCCGTCGTCGTCGAAGACGGCGAGTTCGCTGATGGGCCAGGCCCGGCCGACGGTCCCCGGCCGCTTGAGCCACTCCTCGGCGGTCGCGAAGGCGCCGCCGCCCTCGCTGGCCGCGTAGTACTCCTCGACGCAGCGGCCCCACCAGTCGATCATCGCCCGCTTGACGTGCTCGGGGCAGG
Organism: Streptomyces nymphaeiformis; assembly: GCF_014203895.1. Lineage (GTDB taxonomy): Bacteria > Actinomycetota > Actinomycetes > Streptomycetales > Streptomycetaceae > Streptomyces > Streptomyces nymphaeiformis. The sequence continues at coordinate 218,245 of NZ_JACHJY010000003.1, forward strand.
GCGCGGCGCCGTGGATGGCGTGGCGCATGGACGAGACGTCGTACCGCTCCCGTACGTCCGCCGGGAGGGCGAGCAGGCGGTGGAACTGGGTGGGCACCATGTGGGTGTGGGTGCAGGAGTACCGGTCGATGAGCCGGAGCATCTCCTCGGGCGCCCACCGGTCCATGAGGACGAGCGGGTGGCCGATGTGCAGGGCGGCGGCCGCGAACTGGAGCACGGCCGTGTGGTAGAGCGGCGAGCAGACGAGATGGACGTTGCCGTCGGCGGGCCGGATGCCGAAGATGCCGAGGAAGCCGCCGAGATGGGTCTCCTCGGGGAGCTTCCCGGGCAGCGGGCGGCGGATGCCCCGGGGCCGGCCGGTGGTGCCGGAGGTGTAGTTCATGACCCAGCCGAGGGTGCGGTCCTCGGGCGCGGATCCGTCCTGTCCGTCGAGCAGTTCGGCGTACGGGCGGAAGCCGGGGACCGTGCCGACGGCGTACCGGTGGGTGGGCGCGAGGCCGGCCTCGTCGGCGGCGGGGGTCACGGCCTCGGCGAACCGCTCGTGCGCCACCAGGACCTTGGCGCCGGAGTCGGCGACGATCCAGGCGATCTCGGGGCCGACGAAGTGGTGGTTGACGGGGACGAGGTAGAACCCGGCCTGGGTGGCGGCGAGATGGGCGGTGAAGAACTCGGGGCCGTTGGGCAGGACGACGGCGAACGCGTCGCCGCGTTCGAGACCGGCGGCGCGCAGCCCGTGGACGAGACGGTTGGCCTCGGCGTGCAGCCGGCCGGCGCTCCACTCCTCGCCGTCGGGCGCGACGAGGACCGTACGGCCGGGGTCGGCGGCGGCCTGGGCCCAGAATCCGGTGGGGGCCTGGCTTCCTGTGCTCATGACGCGCTCCGTCCGGCGATGCGGTTGATGCGGTCGACGGCCTTCTCGAAGCCTCGGGTGAGCTCGTCGACGACCTGCTGGACGCTGCGCTCGGAGTTCATCCGGCCGACGATCTGGCCGACCGGGGTGCCGAGGAGCGGTTCGACCTCGTACTTCTGGATGCGGGAGACGGCCTCGGCGACCAGGAGTCCCTGGAGGGGCATGGGGAGCGGGCCGGGTCCCGCCGGGTCGTCCCAGGCGTCGGTCCACTCGGTACGGAGCTGGCGGGCGGGCTTGCCGGTGAGGGCGCGGGAGCGGACCGTGTCGCCCGATCCCGCGGCGAGCAGCTTGGCGGTGAGGGCGCGGGAGTGCAGCTCGGCCTCGGTGGTGGTGAGCCAGATCGAGCCGAGCCAGACGCCCTGGGCGCCGAGGGCGAGTCCGGCGGCGATCTGCTCGCCGCTGCCGATGCCGCCGGCGGCGAGGACGGGCAGCGGGGAGACGGCGTCGACGACCTCGGGGGTGAGGACCATGGAGGCGATCTCGCCGGTGTGGCCGCCCGCCTCGTACCCCTGGGCGACGACGACGTCGATGCCGGCGTCGGCGTGGTGGCGGGCGTGGCGGGCGCTGCCGGCGAGGGCGGCGACGAGGACGCCGTGGTCGTGGGCGCGGGCGACGACGTCGGGCGGCGGTGAGCCGAGGGCGTTGGCGAGGAGTTTGATGGGGTAGTCGAAGGCCACGTCGAGCTGGCTGCGGGCGACCTGCTCCATCCAGCCGGTGATCCGCCAGCCGGAGGCCTCGCCCTCGGCGAGTTCGGGGACGCCGTGCTTGGCGAGGGTGGCACGGACGAACGCCCGGTGCTCCTCGGGGATCATGGCCTCGATCTCGGCCTCGGTGACCCCTTCGACCGCCTTCTTCGCGGGCATCACGACGTCGAGGCCGTAGGGCAGGCCGTCGGTGTGCTCCTGCATCCAGTCGAGGTCGCGGGCGAGGTCGTCGGGCGCGGTGTAGCGGACCGCGCCGAGGACGCCGAACCCGCCGGCTCTGGTGAGTGCGGCGGCCACCGCGGGGAAGGGCGTGAAGCCGAAGATGGCGTGCTCGATTCCCAGGGTGCGACTCAGCTCCGTCTTCATGGGCGGCAGGATGCCGCAGCGGCGCGACGGAGGGAAGAGGTTTTCTGATGCATCGTCAGATTCTTTGCGGCCGGTGCGTCCGTGTTTCGCCGGCGCTCCGCGTGGGAGAGGGTGGGCATGACGGAGGATGCGGGACGAGACGGAGGGCCGAGCCGCCGCGCGTTCGGCGGCGGGGTGCTGGCCCTCGGAGGTGCGCTGATGATCGGTGCGGTGCCGGGGGCGGCGGCTTCGGCTTCGGCTTCGGCTTCGGCTTCGGCCGGACCTCAGCCGGGGTCGGGATCGGCCGCGCGGCGGACCACGCTGCGGCGGGGCTCGGCCGAGCGGGCCGGGCTGCTCGCGCCGCATCTGGACGGGCTCGTCGCGGAGGCCGAGCGCTTCCTCGGGCCGTCCCCCGCGCACCCCTGGTACGCGGGCGCCGTCCTGCTCGCGGGGCGGGGCGGGACCGTCGCCCTGCACCGGGCGATCGGCTCGGCCGTGCGGTACTCCGCGTACGACGAGAAGACCGACACGGGGATCGAGCTGCCGCCGGAACGGCGGATCCCCATGACCGAGGACACCGTCTTCGACCTGGCGTCGGTCTCCAAGCTGTTCACCTCGATCCTGGCGGTGCAGCAGATCGAGCGCGGGGCACTGGAGTTGGAGGCACGGGTCACCGCGTACCTGCCGGAGTTCGGGGGCGGCGGGAAGCAGGACGTCACCGTACGGCAGCTGCTCACGCACACCTCCGGGTTCCGGTCCTGGATCCCGCTCTACCGGGAGCCGACGCGGGAGGGGAAGCTGCGGCTGCTGTGGGCGGAGACCCCGGCGCACCCGCCGGGCTCCGCGTACCTCTACTCCGACCTCAACCTGTTCACGCTCCAGCTGATCCTGGAGCAGATCACCGGTCGCGGTCTGGACGTCCTGCTCCACGACGAGATCACCGCCCCGCTCGGGATGCACCGCACGCGTTTCAATCCGCCGCTCTCCTGGCGGCCGGGAATCGCCGCCACCGAGGACGCCCGGCCGCCCTGGTCCGGCCTCGACCGGGGCATGGTCCACGGCGAGGTCCACGACGAGAACGCCTACGCCCTCGGCGGCGTCGCCGGCCACGCCGGGATCTTCTCCCGCGCCTGGGACCTCGCGATCCTCGCCCGCACCCTGCTCAACGGCGGCGCGTACGGCCGGGCCCGCATCCTCTCCCCCGCCTCGGTGGAGCTGATGTTCACCGACTTCAACACCGCCTTCCCCGGCGACGAGCACGGGCTCGGCTTCGAGCTCTACCAGCACTGGTACATGGGCGCGATGGCCACTCCGCGCACGGCCGGGCACACCGGTTTCACCGGCACCAGCCTCGTCCTCGACCCGACGACCGACGCGTTCCTCATCGTGCTCGGCAACTCCGTGCACCCGGTGCGCAGCTGGCGCTCGGGCTCCGCGCCGCGCGTCGCCACGGCGGACCGGCTGGCCAGGGCCGTGCCGGTGCGGCCCGTCCGGGGCCGTACCTCCTGGTTCTCCGGCATGGACGGCAACGCCGTCGGCACGCTCACCCTGCCCCCGGTGCCGGGCGCCGCCCGCTTCGCGTGCGCGCTGTGGTGGGACACCGAACCGGCCGCGGACACCGCCGTCCTGGAGGCCTCCCGGGACGGCGGGGCGACCTGGGAGCCGGTGCCGTTCGTCACCGTACGCCCGGGGGAGGAACCGGAGCCGCACCCGACCGGGGCGGTGAGCGGCTGGTCCGGCCGGGCCTGGCACCGGCTCACGGCCGAGCTCCCGGAGGCCGGCGCCCTTCCCGTACGGCTGCGCTGGCGGTACGCGACGGACAAGCGGTACGTCGGGCGCGGGGTGTACGTGGACGGGCTGCGGGTCCTCGACGCCGCCGGGCTCCCGCTCTTCGACGAGGCCCGGCCGGCGGACGGGGCGCGGGTGGAGGCGGTGGGGTGGACGGCGTCGGAGGACTGACCGGACCGTCAGTGCTCGACTTCCGCCCGTTCCGGTGCCGCCGCCGTGCGGAGTTCCGTCAGGAGCGGGCTGATCAGGGGGTGCTCCTCGGCTCCGCGCCGTACCGCCGCGAAGACCCGGCGGGTGGGCGCGACCCCGTCCACGGGGCGGACCTCGACGCCGGAGAGGTCCATCCCGCGCAGCGCCGAGCGCGGCACGAGCGCCACTCCGGCGGCGGCCGAGGCGAGGGCGGCGACGGCCCGGAAGTCGTCGGAGACATGCGCGAAGCGCGGGGCGAACCCGGCGTACTCGCAGGCCAGGACGGTCACGTCGTGGCAGGGGTTGCCGGTGGACTGCCCGATCCAGGTGTCCTTGGCGAGGTCGCCGAGCGCGACCCGTTCGCCGGCCGCCAGGGGGTGGCCGGGCGGCAGGACCGCGTCGAACGGCTCGGCGTAGAGCGGGACGCGGGTGAGCCGGTCGTCGTCCTCTCCCGGCGCGCCCCGGTACTCGACGGCGACGGCCACGTCCACCTGCCGGTCCAGGACCATGAGCAGGCTCTCGTCGCCCTCCGCGTCCCGGACCCGGACCCGGATGCCGGGCGCGGTGCGGGCGAGGGCCGCGATGGCGGGGGCCACCACGAGCCCGATGCCGGTGGCGAACGCGGCGACCGTGACCGTACCGGCGTCGCCGGAGCCGTAGGCGGCGAGCTCGGCCTCGGCGCGCTCCAACTGGGCGAGCACGGCGTTGGCGTGGCTCAGCAGGATCTCGCCGGCCGGGGTGAGGCGCGCGCCCCGGGCGCTGCGGTCCACCAGGCGGTGGCCGGTCTCCTGTTCCAGGGCGGCGAGCTGCTGGGAGACCGCGGAAGGGGTGAGATAGAGCGCGGCGGCTGCCGCCGTGACCGTGCGGTGGTCGGCCACCGCACGGAGGATGTGCAACCGCCGCGCTTCGATCATGCCCCTAGTGTCTCAGCCTGCGGACACTAGCCGCGCAGGGCGGCCCGGGCGTCGACGAAGGCGTCCACGGCCCGGTTCACGTCCTCCGTCGAGTGGGCGGCGGAGAGCTGGACGCGGATGCGGGCCTGGCCCTGCGGCACGACCGGGTACGAGAAGCCGATCACGTACACGCCGCGCTCCAGGAGCAGTTCGGCCATCCGGCCGGCCTCGGCGGCGTCGCCGATCATGACGGGGGCGATGGCGTGGTCGCCGGGGAGGATGTCGAAGCCCTCCTCGGTCATGCGGGAGCGGAACAGCGCCGTGTTGGCGTTGAGGCGCTCGCGCAGGTCGCCGGCGGACTCCAGCAGGTCGAGGACCTTGAGGGAGGCGGCGGCGATGACCGGGGCGAGGGTGTTCGAGAAGAGGTACGGGCGGGACCGCTGGCGCAGCAGGGCGACGATCTCGGCGCGGGCCGCGACGTAACCGCCGGAGGCGCCGCCGAGGGCCTTGCCGAGGGTGCCGGTGATGATGTCCACGCGGTCCATGACGCCGTGCAGCTCGGGGGTGCCGCGGCCGCCGGGGCCGACGAAGCCGACCGCGTGGGAGTCGTCGACCATCACCATGGCGTCGTAGCGCTCGGCAAGGTCGCAGATCTCGTCGAGCGGGGCGACGTAGCCGTCCATGGAGAAGACGCCGTCGGTGACGATCAGCTTGCGGCGGGCGCCGCCCTGCGTGGCCTCCTTGAGCTGCTGCTCCAGGTCGGCCATGTCGCGGTTGGCGTAGCGGAAGCGGCGGGCCTTGGAGAGGCGGATGCCGTCGATGATCGAGGCGTGGTTGAGGGCGTCGGAGATGACCGCGTCCTCGGCGCCGAGGATCGTCTCGAAGACGCCGCCGTTGGCGTCGAAGCAGGAGGAGTAGAGGATCGTGTCCTCCTGGCCGAGGAAGGAGGAGATGCGGGCCTCCAGCTCCTTGTGCACCTCCTGCGTGCCGCAGATGAAGCGGACCGAGGCCATGCCGTAGCCCCAGCGGTCCAGCGCCTCGTGGGCGGCGGCGATGATCTCGGGGTTGTCGGCGAGGCCCAGGTAGTTGTTGGCGCAGAAGTTGAGCACCTCGCCGGGGCGGCCGCCCGAGGTGACCTCGACGGTCGCGGACTGGGGGGTGCCGATGACCCGCTCGGGCTTGTGCAGTCCGGCCTGCTCGATCTCTTCGAGGGTGGCGCGGACGGAGTCGCGTACGGAATCGAACATGGGTCAGGCTCCCGTGGTCCAGTCGAGGATGATCTTGCCGCTCTTGCCGGAGGCCGCGTCGTCGAAGGCGGCCTCGAAGTCGGTGTAGTCGTAGCGGCCGGTGATGACCGGGCTGAGGTCGAGCCCGCCCTCCAGGAGCACCGACATCGCGTACCAGGTCTCGAACATCTCGCGGCCGTAGATGCCCTTGACCGTGATCATGGAGGTGACGATCTTCGCCCAGTCGACGGCGAAGTCCTCGGCGGGCAGGCCGAGCATGGCGATCTTGCCGCCGTGGGTCATGTTGGCGATCATGTCGCGCATCGCGTGCGGGTTGCCGGACATCTCCAGGCCGACGTCGAAGCCCTCCTTGAGCCCGAGGGTGCGCTGGCCGTCGGCGATGGTCTGCTCGGCGACGTTGAGGGCGAGCGAGACGCCCGTCTTGCGCGCCAGGGCCAGGCGCTCCTCGCTGACGTCGGTGATGACGACGTTGCGGGCGCCGGCGTGCTTGGCGACGGCGGCGGCCATGATGCCGATCGGGCCGGCGCCGGTGACGAGGACGTCCTCGCCGACGAGCGGGAAGGAGAGGGCCGTGTGCACGGCGTTGCCGAAGGGGTCGAAGATCGCGGCGACGTCGAGGTCGACGGGGACGCGGTGGACCCACACGTTGGAGGCGGGCAGCGCCACGTACTCGGCGAAGGCGCCGTCGCGGCCGACGCCGAGGCCGACGGTGGCACGGCAGAGGTGGCGGCGGCCGGCCAGGCAGTTGCGGCACTTGCCGCAGACGAGGTGGCCCTCGCCGCTGACCAGGTCGCCGACGTTGATGTCGGCGACGTCACGGCCGACGGAGACGACCTCGCCGACGAACTCGTGGCCGATCGTCAGCGGCGTGGCGATCGTCTTCTGCGCCCAGCCGTCCCAGGAGCGGATGTGCAGGTCGGTCCCGCAGATACCGGTCCGCTTGACCTTGATGAGGACGTCGCCGGGACCCGTCTCCGGCTCGGGCACGTCCGTGAGCCAGAGTCCCGGCTCCGCGTTCAGCTTGACCAGCGCCTTCAATGCAACGGCTCCCGACGTGCGTGTCCTGTGATGTGAGGGTGCGGGCACGACTGTGCGCCCAAGATCCCTGGAAGAGAATCTTCCGTACGCGAGGCTTGCGGTCCATCGAGGATTTCTTAAGCGCGCTCGCAGATCAGCTTCACACCCCAGGCGGGGGAAGGGCGACGTCAACGGGGCCGAACGGATAGACCACCTCTCGTGAGGGCTCTCCGTCCGGCCCGTCGGGATTTGTACGCCGTGCCTCAGCGCCCCAGCGCCGCCATCGCCGCGTTGTGGCCGGGGATGCCGCTCACTCCCCCGCCGCGGATCGCGCCCGCGCCGCACAGGAGGACGTTGGCGTGCCGGGTCTCGACGCCCCAGCGGCCGGTGTCCTCGTCCCCGTACGGGAAGGAGAGGTCGCGGTGGAAGATGTGGCCGCCGGGCAGCCGCAGTTCGCGTTCGAGGTCGAGCGGCGTCTTCGCCTCGATGCAGGGGCGGCCCTCCGCGTCGAGGGCGAGGCAGTCGGCGATCGGCTCGTCCAGATGGGCGTCGAGCTGGGCCAGGGTCGCCTTCAGGAGCTGCGCGCGCGTGCCGTCGTTGTCGTCGGCGAACAGCCGGGCGGGGGTGTGCAGGCCGAACAGGGTCAGCGTCTGGTGGCCCGAGGCGGCGAGTTCCGGGCCGAGGATCGTCGGGTCGGTGAGCGAGTGGCAGTAGATCTCGGAGGGCGGCGCGGAGGGCAGGCGCCCGGCGGCGGCCTCGGCGTGGGCGGCGGCCAGCTGCCCGTACCCCTCGGCGATGTGGAAGGTGCCGGCGAAGGCCTCGCGCGGGTCGACCGTGCGGTCGCGGAGCCTCGGCAGCCGGGTGAGCAGCATGTTGACCTTGAGCTGGGCGCCCTCCGGGGCCGACGGGGGCGTCTCGCCGAGCAGGGCGGCGAGCTCCTGCGGGGAGGCGTTGACGAGCACCCGGCCGGCCTCGACGGTGCCCTCACCGTCGGCGGTGCGGTAGGTGATCGCGGCGCGCTGCCCGTCGGTCTCGATCCGGGTGGCCTCGTGGCCGGTGAGGATGCGGGCCCCGGCGGCCCGGGCGGCGTCCGCGAGCGCGTCGGTGAGCGCGCCCATGCCGCCCACGGGCACGTCCCAGTCGCCGGTGCCGCCGCCGATGACGTGGTACAGGAAGCAGCGGTTCTGCAGGAGGCTGGGGTCGTGGGCGGCGGCGAACGTGCCGATGAGGGCGTCGGTGAGGACCACGCCCCGGACGAGGTCGTCGGCGAAGGTCCGCTCGACGGCGACGCCGAGGGGTTCCTCGAAGAGCATCCGCCAGGTGTCGGCGTCGTCGACTCGGGCGCGCAGCCCCTCGCGGGTGGGGAGGGGCTCGGTGAGGGTGGGGAAGATCCGGCGGGCGGCCTCGCCGGTGCGGGCGTAGAACGCCTGCCAGGCCTCGTACGCGCGGTCGGAGCCGGTGAGCGCGGCGAACGAGGCCCGGGTGCGATCGGGTCCGCCGCCGACGAGGAGGCCGCCGTCGCCCTTCGGGGTGTACGACGAGACGGACCGTTTCCGCACGGCGAACCGCAGCCCGAGGTCCCGCACGATCTTGTCGGGCAGGAGCGAGACGAGGTACGAGTACCGGGAGAGCCGGGCGTCGACCCCGGCGAACGGGCGCGTCGACACGGCCGCCCCGCCGGTGGAGCCGAGCCGCTCCAGGACGAGGACGGAGCGTCCGGCGCGGGCCAGATAGGCGGCGGCGACCAGCCCGTTGTGCCCGCCTCCGACGACGACGGCGTCGTACCGGGGGTCCCTCCCTGCTCGAGCGAAGTCGAGAGCTTGGGGGAGGGCGGGGTCCTGGGCGTCGCGGAGTGGATCAGGGGCGGTCATGGCTCATGCTCACACGCGCCCGTGTGCCGGGGGAACCCCGCCGTCCGGTCGTGATCCGTCATGATCACGGCATGACGGAGATCATCCTGATGTCGGATCCGAAGGTCGCCGCGATACCCGTGACGGAGTGCGGTGAGCGCCTGGTGGACGTCCGCGGCGTCGGCTCGCTGCTCGTCGACACGCGCAAGCAGGACCCGGCGGACGCGTTCGCGCATCTGCGGGAGGGCGTCGTCGAGCGGCTCCTCGCGGCGCAGGAGCTGCTGCCGGGAGGCCTGCGGCTGCTGTTCGTCGAGGGGTACCGTCCGCCGTCGCTCCAGCGGGCGTACTTCGAGGAGTACGCGGGCCAGTTACGGGCGCTGCACCCCGCGTGGCCCGAGGAGCGGATCCTCACGGCGGCGAGCCGGTACGTGTCCCCGCCCGAGATCGCCCCGCACAGCGCCGGGGCGGCCGTCGACCTGACGCTGGCCGACGCCGACGGGCGCGAACTGGACCTGGGGACCCGGATGAACGCGGACCCCGAGGAGAGCGGCGGCGCCTGCTACACCCATGCCGAGGGCATCTCCGAGGAGGCGCGCGCCCACCGGGAGCTGCTCGGCTCCGTGCTCACGACGGCGGGCCTGGTGAACTACCCGACGGAGTGGTGGCACTGGTCGTACGGCGACCGGTACTGGGCACTGGCGACGGGCGCGGCGGCGGCACCGTACGGGCCGAAGGAGCTCGCGCGGCTGGGCTGACCGCGTCCGGGACCGCCCGCCCGCCGACCGGCGTCGCACCTCCGGCGGACGGTCACGCCCCTGGCGGGCGGTCACGCCTCCGGCGGCCCGGCACGCGACCGTCCGTCGCGTCCCCGACCGAACGTCACGCCCCCGGCGGGGTCGCCGCCTTCAGGAGGAGGGCGGCTGCTTCGGCGTCGCGGCCGAGGCGTTCCAGGCAGTGGGCCTCGTCGTCGAGGGCGGCGAGGGTGTCGGGGTGTGCGGGGCCGAGGAGCCGGGTGCGGGTGGCGGCGATCGCCCGGTGGCACTCCCGCGCCTCCTCCCAGCGGTCGAGCCGGCCGAGGGCGACGGCCGTCTCCCAGCGGCTGGTGAGCGTGTCCGGATGGTCGGCGCCGAGGACCCGCTCGCGGTCGGCGTGCACGCTCTGGGATTCGGCGAGCGCCTCCGTCCAGCGTTCGAGGCGGCCGAGGTTGACGGCGAGGGCCTGGCGGGCGCGCAGCGTCTCGGGACCGTCGGGGCCCTGGGCGCGCGTGCGGGCGGCGACGAGGTCGCGGCAGAGGTCGAGGGCGTCGGCGGCCTGGCCGAGCCGGCCGAGGCAGACGCCGGTCTCGTAGCGGGCGGCGAGGGTGTCGGGGTGGTCGGGCCCGAGGGCGGTGGCGCGGGCGTCGGCGACCGCGCGGTACTGGACGAGCGCCTCCTGCCCTCGGCCGAGGCGGGTGAGGGTGTACGCCACCTCGTGGCGGGTCATGAGCGTGTCGGGGTGCGCCTCGCCGAGGAGTCGGGCGCGCGCCTCGGCGACCTCGTGGGCGGTGCGGTACGACTCCTCCAGGCGGCCGAGGCGGCCGAGGGTGAACGCCATGTTGTGGCGGCAGCGCAGGGTGTCGGGGTGGTCGGGGCCGACGGTGCGCTCGCGGGCGGCGAGCACCTCGCCGTACACCTCGTACGCCTCCGGGTGCCGTCCGAGGCGGCCCAGGGCGTAGGCCCGCTCCTGTCGCGCGGCGAGGGTGTCGGGGTGGTCGTCGCCGAGCACGCGGGCGCGGGCCTCGGCGACCCTGCCGAAGACGTGCAGGGCGTCGGCGGGGCGGTCGAGCCTGGCCAGGGCGAAGCCGACCTCGTAGTGGCTGGTCAGGGTGTCGGGGTGGTCCTCGCCGAGGGTGCGGGCGCGGTCCCGGGCGACGGACCGGTGTACGGACTCGGCCTCGTCCCAGCGGCCGAGCCGGCCGAGGCCCATCCCGGCGCGGAACCGGCCGGCGAGCACCGCGACCAGCTCCGCCGGGGGCTCGGGGGCGGGCGGCGGGGTGGTGTCGGGTGCGGCGGTGGTCCACTCGGTGGTGAGGACGGCGGCGGCGGGATCGTGGGCGGCGGGGCGCGGTCCGGTGACGGCCGCCGGGCGGTGCCCTCCGGTGATCCCCCGGACCCACGCGGGCGCCGGGGCGGGCTCCTCCGGGAGCGGGACGGGCATGGGGACGGTCAGCGGCAGGGCGGGGGGCGCGGGCGTCTCGGCCGGCGGCGGGAACGAGGCGGTGCCGAAGCGGCCCGAGACGATCCGGCGGCGCAGGTCGCCCGCGTCGGACGGCCGCTCCTCGGGGACCTTGGCGAGCAGGTCGACGACGATGCGGTCGAAGTAGTCGGGCAGCTCGGCGCGGATCGCGCGCGGCGGGGTCGGCACGGTGTCCCGGTGGCCGATGAGGATGGCCCAGGAGTCGCCGAGGTCGAACGGCGGCGCGCCGGTGGCCAGCTCGTACAGCACGCAGCCCAGTGAGTAGAGGTCGCTGCGGTGGTCGATCTCGCCGCCGCCCCCGATCTGCTCCGGGGACATGTAGTGGGGCGTCCCCATGGCGATGCCGGTCCCGGTGAGCTTGGAGGTGAAGCCCATGTCGGCGCCGAGGCGCGCTATCCCGAAGTCGCAGATCTTCACCGTGCCGTCCCGCAGCCGCATGATGTTCGCGGGCTTCAGGTCGCGGTGCACGATCCCCTGCCGGTGCGTGTACGCGAGGGCGTCGGCGACCTGGTCGGCGATCTCGACGACGTCGTGGACGGGCAGCGGCTGCTGGTCGTTGGAGACGAGGAGCTGGCTGAGGTTGCGCCCCTCCAGGAGCTCCATGACGAGGAACAGCACGCCCTCGTACTCGCCGAAGTCGTGCACGACGGTGATGCCCCGGTGCTGGAGCGCGGCCGCCACCCGGGCCTCGCGGCGGAAGCGCTCGCGCACCACGGCGAGGACCTGCGGGTCCTGCTGCGGGCCGAGCGGTTTGAGGCACTTCACGGCGACGCCGCGCCCGAGCGCCTCGTCGGTGGCGCGCCACACCTCGCCCATGCCTCCGCGACCGATGACCTCGTGCAGGCGGTACCGGCCCTGGATCAGTCTGGAGTCCCCCATCGTGTGCTGCCGCCCCCGTCGAATCCGTACTGCCTTCTCGGCTCCTCCAGTATGGCCGCCGGGTCGGACAGTGAATACGGGGCGGGGTACGCGTACGGGTCGGGACGGGTCTCCGGGCCGAGCCGGTCCACGGCGCGCAGGATGTGCCGGGGCGGCAGCCGCCAGCGCAGGCGGGCGGGGATGCAGCGCAGGAGGTTGGCGGTCGCGACGAGCCTGCGGGTGACGGTCTCCGGAGGCGGGGCGGGGTGGCCGTAGAGGGCGTGGGCGTAGGGGGGCAGGGTGTCGTGGGCGAGTGCGGTGACGCGCCGCCAGATCACCTCGCGCGCCGGTACCAGGGCGGGTTTGACGGGCGGGCGGCGGAGGAAGTCGGCGACGGTCCGGGCGTCGGGGCCGGCGGCGAGTCCGGGGCGCACCCCCTCGAAGTAGGCGGCGAGCTCGGCGGTGGACGCCGGGACGGTGTCGGGGTCGAGGCCGACGAGCCGGGCCGAGGTGCGGTGCTCGTCGACGTACCGGTCGGCGTCGGCGTCGGTGAGCGGGATCCCGGAGCGGCGGGCGACGGAGAGGTACGAGTCGGTCTCGGCGCAGTGGACCCAGAGCAGCAGTTCGGGGTCGTCCACGCCGAGCAGCCGGTGGATCCGCCGGACCCGCGCGCCGGCCGCCTCGGCGGCTTCGGTGGTCCCGTAGCTGAGGGTCCCGACGAAGTTCGCGGTCCGCATCAGCCGGCCCCAGGGGTCCTCCTGGAAACTGCTGTTGATCATGACGCCGCGGACGGCGACGGGGTGCAGGGCCTGGAGCCAGAGGGCCCGGACGCCGGCGATCCACATCACCGGGTCGCTGTGGAGCTGCCAGGTCACGGAGCGGGGGCCGAAGAGCCCGGGGTCTGCGTCCTGCCTCATGGCGCTCAGGCTACGCCGGAACCGGCCCCGGGGAACCGGTCAGGACCGGCCCTCTTCCACGGTGAGGACGCGCGTCAGCGGCGCACCGGCGAGGGCCGGGGCCCGTGCGGGGCCGGTCCACACGCGCGTGCGGAGGAATCCGAGGAAGTCCTCGGCCCGGTCGGCGGTGGCGGAGGACAGGTCGACGACGACGCGGGCCCGGCCGACGCCTCGGGTGCCTCGCCGGTCAGTCGACGTGGGGGCTGCGGCGTTCGACGAGGACCGTGTCGCGCCAGACGCCGTGATGCCGGGCGATGCGCTCGCGGGTGCCGACGACCCGGAAGCCGGCGCGGGCGTGGACGGCGAGGCTGGCGGCGTTCTCGGGGAAGATGCCGGCCTGGATGGTCCAGATCCCCGCCGCCTCGGTGGACGCGACGAGTGCGTCGAGGAGCGCGGAGGCGACGCCCCGGCCGCGGGCGTCGGGGTGCACGTACACCGAGTGCTCGACGACGCCGTCGTACGCGCTCCGCTCGGAGACCTTGCCGACGGCGACCCAGCCGAGGACGCGCCCCGTCCCGTCGACGGCGGCGAAGCGGTGCTCGGGCAGCTTGGCCGCGTCGAACCGCTCCCAGCTGGGGGCGGCGGTCTCGAAGGTGGCGTTCCCCTCGTCGACGCCGGCCCGGTAGATGGCGACGACCGCGTCGGCGTGCTCCGCGCCGAGGGGCACCACCAGGGTCGGTCCGCAGGGTTCGACGAGCGCCTCGTTCGACATCCGCCCATGCTGGCACAGGCCGGCGTCGGGCGTGCGGCCGCCGTCCCCGTGCGGTGCGGCGCCCGGCCGCGCATCCTCGAAGCATGGCCAGCAAGCTTCTCGGTCCGCCCGCGCGGACCTGCGCGGGGCGGACGGTTCCGGGATGACGTGGCTGCCCGTCCTCGCGGGAGCGGCGCTGATCCTCTTCATCCTGCGGGACGTCTTCCACACCATCTGGCACCCGACCCGGCACGGCGGCCTGAGCCGGCTGGTGATGCTGGGTGTCTGGCGGCTCTCGGCCCATCACGGGCCGCGGTGGCGGCCGGTCGGTCTGGCGGGGCCCGTGGGCATGATGGCGGTCGTCACCGTCTGGGCGTTCGTCATCGCCGTCGGCTGGGGGCTCATCTACTGGCCCCACATGCCGGACGACTTCTCGTACGCCCCCGGCCTCGTCCCCGCCGAGCACGCGGGCCCGGTCGACGCGCTGTACGTCTCGCTGGTCACCCTGGCCACCCTCGGGCTCGGCGACATCGCCCCGACCTCGCAGTGGCTGCGCATCCTCGCCCCGGTGGAGGCCCTGGTGGGCTTCGCCCTGCTGTCGGCGACCGTCGCCTGGGTCCTCGGCATCTATCCGGCCCTCGCCCGCCGCCGGGCGCTCGCGCTGCGCCTGTCCCATCTGGGCCGCAACCGCCTCACGGTCGAGGTCCTCGACTCCGACGGCGGTGCCGCGCTCCTGGACGGCCTGGCCTCCGCCTTCGCGACGGTCACGGTCGACTTCCTGCAGTACGCCGAGTCGTACTACTTCTACGACGGTCAGGAGAGCATCTCCCTGGCCGCCCGGCTCCGCGACGCCGTGGGCCTGGCGGACCGGGCCGAGCGGGCCCGCCATCCGGACGTCCGGCTCTCGGCGTCGGTCCTGCGCACGGCACTCGACGACCTGGCCACCGTCCTCGACGACCGCTTCCTGCGCACGGGCGGTCCTCCCGACGAGGTGTTCAAGGCGTACGCGGCGGACCACGGCCGCTCCTGGACGAGTGCGCGTCACGGGCCGTGACGCGGCCCTTATTCCCTCGACGTGACCGCTCCGGGCAGCACATCCTGGGCCCATGGAATTCCTCTGCCACCACCGTGACCGGTCCGCGTCCATGCCCCTGAGGAAGGCCCTCCTGGAGGCGCACTGGGCGTACATGGACGGCTTCGCGAAGCAGCTGATCGCACGTGGGCCGACCTTCGACGCGGCGGGCGAGAAGTGCACGGGGAGCGTGCACATCGTCGACCTTCCCGACGCGGCCGCGGCCCGGGCGTTCGCCTTCGACGAGCCGAACTACCAGGCCGGTGTGTACCGGGACGTCCTGCTGCGGCGGTGGCGCAACACACTGGGGCGGACGATGTGGGAGTTCCCCGGAGGCCGCGAGGGCGGCAACCGCTACCTGGTCCTGGGCCTCGGGGAGGGCGAGCCCGTCGACCTCACCCCTCCGGCGGACCGGGAGGACCTGATCGCGTACGGCCCCCTGCTGTCCGACGACGGCGACACCTGGGTGGGCACGGCGGCCCTGGTCCGCGCCCCGGACGCGGCGACGGCCGCGGCCGTCCTGCGGACCCCCGACCGGTACGCCGACGTCGAGGTCCACGACTGGTCCTTCGGCGGCCGCCCGACGACCTGATCGTCCCGCCGAACAGCTCCGTCCAGCACGTGAGATGAAACCGGGCGGGCGACCGGCCGACCGCTCCCGCGCCGTTAAGGTTCCCCTACCCGTGGCCGGTACACGATGTCGCCGGCCGCCCCATCCGCTCCACTCACACGAGGACGCCCATGTTCACGGTCAACGAGTACTTCGACGGCACGGTCAAGTCGATCGCGTTCACCCAGGAGGAGGGCCCGGCGACGATCGGCGTCATGGCTCCCGGAGAGTACGAGTTCGGCACCGCGGCGCCGGAGATCATGCACGTGGTCAGCGGCGCCCTGACGGTCAGGCTGCCCGGCGCCGACGAGTGGGAGACGTACGCCGCCGGGTCCCACTTCAAGGTTCCCGGCGAGAGCCGGTTCCAGCTCAAGGTGGCGGTGGAGACCGCCTACCTCTGCGAATACCGCTGAACACCAGGACGGTGATGAGGACCGTGACCACGGCAGAAGCCCGTATCGAGGACGCGAACAACATCCTGGTCGCGCCGTCGGCGCTGAAGGACGACGACCTGACCAAGGACTTCTTCGGGTCCGTGATCACGCCGGAGGATCTCGCCTCCGGTTCGCCCGACCTCGCGCAGAAGACCGTCTACCTGTGTGGCGACGTGTCCGGGATCAACGGCCGCCGGCTGGATGCGGCTGCCCGGGTGTTCGTCGTCCGGGAGCTGTCGCACGGCCGGCACGAGGACCTCGACGCGTCCTGGAACCTCGTCGACCTCGGCCGGGTCCCCCTCCGCGTACACGGCGTCGGCGTGTACTACCGCCGGTTCTTCGGACTCGGCACCGATCACTTCGAACGGATCCGTACGGAGCACGAGTTCCAGTCCCTGACGGAGTCCACCAAGCCCGGAACGGCGCATCGCAGCGGCATCTACCTGACGCCCGTCACCCAGGACGGTGACGAGCTGCATTTCCGCCTGCTCCGGTGCTCCACGAACCTCTCGGGGCCGACCGAGGGCTTCCGCCCGACCGACACGCACATCGTCGAGGCCCTGAACCGCGAGGCCGCCTCCGTCTTCCGGGACCAGGCGCCGCTCAATCACGTCCTCGCCCAGACCTACCACAACACCCTTGCCACGGCCGGGCGCAAGCAGTCCAAGGCCAAGATCTCGTCCCATGCCGACAAGACCAAGGACATGCCCGTCAACGGCGTCATGGCCTTCTGCACGTTCTACGACCGGCTCGACGGGTTGGAGCCCCTGGCCGGGGACGCCTTCGACTACGGCGTGAAGGGTGTCAGCGGGCTGACCCGACTCCGCTTCCACCTCAAGGACCCCACCGCGGAACGCGACGGGGCGGCGCTCCCCGCGCAGTTCAGCGTGACCCTCCACCCCGGCTCCGTGTTCTTCGTGCCGCTGTCCACCAACCGCCTGTACACGCACGAGATCCGGCCCTCGACGCTGGACGCCGCACTGCTCCCGACCCGCCTGGGATACGTGGTGCGCTGTTCGAGCACCGAAGCCGTCCACAAGGGCGGCGAAACGTTCCTCAAGAGGGCCGAAGGCCTGGTGAGGCTGGAACCCCCCACGCCGGCCGGCATGGACGAGCTGCGCACGCTGTACGCCGAGGAGAACAGGTCCACGTCCTTCATCGACTACGGCGACCGATTCCTCTTCAGCATGAACACGGGAGACTACGTTGCCCCCCGAGCCTAGGATCGCGGACGAGATCCTCTCGTACGCCCTGCCGACCGAGGAGAACCTCTTCGCGGAGCTGTCCGCGTCCACCCGCTGGGAAGACCTGGGCAAAGGCAGACGAGGCGCCACCCTCACCAGGATCGACGAGACGGGCGGCGTGCCTCTCGTCCGCACCACCACTCGATACGGAAACCCGGCGCAGCGCTTCGGCCCGGTGCACGAACGGCTGGCGCAGCAGATCCAAGAACGCGCGGCACTTCCCGTCGGCTTCAACAACGCCCTCATCGAGAGCTACACGAACGCCTACAAGACGATGGGCAGCCATTCCGACCAGGCCCTCGACCTGGCCGACGACTCGTTCATCGCCGTCTTCTCCTGCTACGAGCGCCCCGAAGCAGGCCCGACGAGGAAGCTCGTCTTCGAATCGAAGGGGGCCGAAGGCGAGAAGTCCGAGATCCCTCTCGCCCACAACAGTGTCGTCGCGTTCTCCGTCGCCGCGAACCGGCGCCTCAAACACAGAATCGTGTGGACCGCGCCCGCCCGGACGGAGACGGCGGACAACCCCTGGCTGGGTGTCACGTTCCGCACGTCGAAAACCTCGCTCCGGTTTCGCGACGGACACGCACACCTCCCGCAGGGTGCGCGCCTCGTGCCGGCCGACGACGAACAGAGGACCGAGTTCTACCGACTACGGCGCCGCGAGAACCGCGAGACGGACTTCGTCTACCCCCCGCTGACGTACACCGTCAGCGACAGCGATCTGCTCCCGCCCGTCTGAGCCGCGGACCTAGCGGCGGACGCGGGGCATGCCCAGGCCGATCCAGGAGATGATCTCGCGCTGGATCTCGTTGTTGCCGCCGCCGAAGGTGAAGATGACGGCCGAGCGGTAGCCGCGTTCGAGTTCGCCGTGGAGGACGGCGCCCGCCGAGCCCTCCTTGAGGGCGCCCGCCGAGCCGACGACCTCCATGAGGGCCGCGTAGGCGTCGCGGCGGGCCTCGGAGCCGTACACCTTGACGGCGGAGGCGTCCTGGGGGGTGAGGGTGCCGTGCTGGACGGCGTTCACCATCTGCCAGTTGAGGAGCTTCATCGCGTCGAGGCGGGCGTGGGTGCGGGCCAGGGCGCGGCGGACCCAGGGGAGGTCGATGACGCGGCGGCCGTCGGAGAGCGTGGTGTCGGCGGCCCAGCGCTGGACGTCGTGGAGGGCGCGGATCGCCATGGTGCCGTGCGCGGCGAGGGTGACGCGCTCGTGGTTGAGCTGGTTGGTGATGAGCCGCCAGCCCTTGTTCTCCTCGCCGACACGGCGGGAGACGGGGACGCGGACGTCGTCGTAGTAGCTCGCGGTGGTGTCGTGCGAGGCGAGCGTGTTGATGATCGTGCAGGAGTAGCCGGGGTCGCTCGTCGGCACCAGGAGCATGGTGATGCCCTTGTGCGGCGTGGCGTCCGGGTCCGTGCGGACGGCGAGCCAGACCCAGTCGGCGGTGTCGCCGTTCGTCGTCCAGATCTTCTGCCCGTTGACGACGTACGTGTCGCCCTCCCGCACCGCGCGGGTCTTCAGGGCGGCCAGGTCGGTGCCCGCGTCGGGTTCGCTGTAGCCGATGGCGAAGTCGATCTCGCCGGAGAGGATCCGGGGCAGGAAGTACGCCTTCTGCTCGTCCGTGCCGTACTGCATGATCGTCGGGCCGACGGTGTTCAGCGCCATCAGCGGCAGCGGCACGCCGGCCTGCGCGGCCTCGTCGAAGAAGATGAACTGTTCCATGGGGGTGAGGCCGCGCCCGCCGTACTCGGTGGGCCAGCCCACCCCGAGCCAGCCGTCGGTGCCGAGGCGCCGCACGGTCTCGCGGTAGAAGCGCTTCTGGGCGGCCGGGTCCGCGTAGCGGGTGTGGACGTCGTCCGGGACCAGCTCGGCGAAGTACGCCCGCAGCTCGGCGCGCAGGCTGTTCTGTGCGGGCGTGTACTCGAGGTGCATGGCGTCCTCCCGTGGCGGCGTCCGGCGGCGGCTACCTGTGGCGTCCTCATGCGGTGCGACGCGCGACGGCGGACACGGTAGAACGTGTTCCACAAATGCGGAAGCCTCGGGACGCCTCCAGGACGCCCGTGGCCCCGGTTCGGTACGGCGACCGAGCCGGGGCCCGTGAGAGGGGATGAGCGAGAGGACCGGCCCGGAGGCCGGACAGGTCCTATGGCAGGAGCTCGTCCATGGAGGTGCGCCGCCCCTTCTTCGCCATGCGGGCTTCCGCCCAGGCGAGGGTCTTCTCGTTCACGTCCCGGCCGGAGGCGAGGACCAGGTCCTCCGCCGTGATCTCGCCCTCCGAACCGGCGTGCAGCATCCTGTCGGGCGTCGGGCGTTCCCCCATGGACGTCTTGTCGGGCTCAGCGTTCATGCCGCCTCCTACGTGTTCGTCCGGCACTCGCCATTCTCGTGTCCGGTCCCCGTGCGCGCATCCGGGGCCGACGCGGGCGGCCGGTCCGGGGGCCCTGGCGGCGGTGACCGCGTGTCGGCGGGGTGTCGGCGGCGTGTCGACGGGGCCCGGGAACGTGGGGGCCGAACCCGTTCGAACCGAGGAGTCGACGATGCCCCTGCCCCTGCACCGCCTTCGGGTGACCGCCGTCCGCCCGGTGACCCCGCGCATGCGGCGGGTCACCCTCGGCGGCCCGAGTCTCGACGGCTTCGCCCTCGCGGGCCCCGACCAGCAGGTGAAGCTGTTCTTCCCCCGGCCGGGCCAGGCCGAGCCGGTCCTGCCCGAGCCCGGGTCCGACGGCGACGCGATGCGCTGGTACGGGGCCTACGCGGCGCTCCCGGAGGAAGTGCGCCCGTGGATGCGGAGCTACACCCTCCGGGCGCACGACCCGGGGGCCGGAACCGTCGACGTCGACTTCTTCCTCCACGGGGAGCACGGGGAGCACGGGGAGGACACGGACGCCGGTCCCGCGACGCGCTGGGCGCGGTCGGCGCGCCCCGGGGACGCACTGGGCATGTTCGGGCCGTCGGCGGCCTTCGCGGTGCCCGTCGATCCGGGCGCGGGCGACTGGACGCTGCTGTACGCCGACGCCTGCGCGCTCCCCGCGCTCGCCACGGTCGTCGCCGCGCTGCCGGCGGGACACCGGGCCGTCGCGTACCTCCAGCTGCCCGACGCGGCCGAGGAGCAGCCGCTGCCGACGGCCGGCGACCTGACCGTGCGCCGCCTGCGCGACGGCGACTCGCCGGCCGCGGCCGTGCGGGCGGACACCCTGCCGGGCGGCCGGCCGTACGCGTGGCTGGCGGGCGAGGCCTCGGCGGTGCGCGGGCTGCGGCGGCACCTCGTGGAGGAGCGGGGCGTCGACCGGCGGTCGGTGCACTTCACCGGGTACTGGCGCCGCCGTCTCGCCCAGGACGACGCGCCGACCCCGGAGGACCTGGCCGAGGCGCGCGAACGCCTGTCACTCGACGGGGCCTGACTCCCGGACCAGGGCGGCCGCCGCCCTCAGGGAGAGGCCCGCGCCCTCCTCGTACCCACGGCCGTACGCCTCCGGGGACAGGGCCGCGCGGAGCACCGCCTCGGCGCGGGCGCGGATCGCGGCCTCGGTCTCCGGGGTGAAGGGACGGAAGCCGCCGCCCGTGTCATGGCCGGCGTGGGTGTCGTACGCGCCGAGGAGCCGGGCTCCGGTCTCGGCGTCGCCCGGCGCGCCGCGTCCGCCCCGGGCCCAGGCGGCGGTCCCGAACTGGGCGACGAGGAGGTACGGGGCGACCAGGTGGGCGAGGGTCTCGATGTCCACGACGGCCCGCGCGAGGCGTGACAGGGCCTGGTCGTGGGCGCCGTCGAGGCAGTCGAGCCACGCCCACGCCCCGCCGACGAGACCCCGGAAGAGCCCCGGGGTGACCTCCCCGAACTCCTCCTCCAGGAGGGAGAGCTGGGCACGGGCGAGGCCGGTGCGGCCGGTGTTTCCGTAGTGCTGCGCGAGCAGCGTCCGGGCGGCACCGGCGGCGTCGGCGCCCCACTGCCCGGCCTCGTCGGCGGCCTCGGCCAGCAGCCGCTCGGCCGCCGCGTCCCCCTCCGGGCGGAGCCGGAGCCGTACGGCCGCGAGGCGGGCCCTGAACACCGGCACCTGGGAGCGCGCACCGACGCGGGCGGCGGCTTCGGTGGCCCCCTCGAAGTCTGCGGCGGCCTCGGCGAGCCGGCCCTCGCGCTCGTACGCCTCGCCCCGGGCGGCGAGGGACTCCGCGATCCCCCACGAGTCGCCCGCGGCCTCGAAGAGGGCGAGCGCCTCGGCGGCGTCGGCGCCGTCCCCGCCGACGAGCTTGGCCCGCATGAGGAGCGCGAAGCCCAGGTCCCAGCCGGTGCCGTGGGCACGGCCGGCGTCGACGATCAGCGTCAGGGTCTCGTCGAGGCCGGTGAGCTCGCCGGTCATGAGCCGGGCGAAGTACCACATCGTGCCCGGCTGGCGGCAGGTCTGCGGGAGACCGGGGCGGTACGCGGCAACCAGGGCGGCGAGCCGGGCACGGGTCTCGGGCCGTTCGAGGGTGCCGGCGTCGACGCCCTCGGTCGCGAGGGCGTACAGCCGGCCGCCGCGCCGTGCCTCCCACAACCGCTCGCCGGTCCACGGCGGCGGCACGTCCACGCAGCGGCCTTCCAGCGGCCCGGCGGGGCGGACGGGCTCCTGGAAGGGGTCGGGGCCGAGGCGGCCGGCCTCGGCGGCCCAGGTGCGGGCGTCGACCTGGTGGTTGCGGAGCTGCCAGAACCAGCTGAGCACGTGGACGAGGCAGAGCACCTCCTGCTCGTCGCCGAGCGCCACGGCCGTCCGCAGGGCGCCGCGCAGGTTGTCGTGCTCCCGCTCGAAGCGGGCGAGGGCGGCGAGCTGGTCCGGACCGCGCAGTTCCGGGTCGGTCCGGCGGGCGAGCTCCCGGTAGTACGTGAGGTGGCGCCGCTCGACCGCCGCCCGCTCCCCCGCCTCGTCCAGCCGCTCCCCCGCGTACTCGGCCACGGTCTCCAGGAGGCGGAACCGCATCCCGCCGCCGCCGTCGGGCGCGGCCACGACGAGCGACTTGTCGACGAGGGCGCCGAGGATATCCAGGACGTCGGAGGCGGACACGTCGGCGCCCGGCATGTCGGTGCCTGGCATGTCGACACCCGGCATGTCGGTGCCTGGCATGTCGACACCCGGCATGTCGGTGCCTGGCATGTCGACACCCGGCACGTCGGCGCCCGGCATGTCGGTGCCTGGCATGTCGACACCCGGCACGTCGGCGCCCGGCACGTCGGCGCCCGGCACGTCGGCGCCCGGAGCATCCCGGACGCCCCGAACCCCCACCCCCGCGCACACCGCCTCGACCGCCCGCAGGTCGCACCCGCCCGTGAACACCGCAAGCCGTCGCAGCACCGCCCGTTCGGGCCCGTCGAGGAGGTCCCACGACCAGTCCACCACCGCCCGCAGGGTCTGCTGGCGCGGCAGGACCGTCCGCGCGCCGGAGGTCAGGAGGCGGAAGCGGTCGTCGAGGCGGTCCGCGATCTGGCGTACCGACAGCATCCGCAGCCGCGCCGCCGCCAGTTCGATCGCCAGGGGCAGTCCGTCGAGCCGGCGGCAGACCTCCTCCGCCGCCTCCTGGTCCTCCGTCACCGCGAACCCCGGTCGCGCGGCCGCGCCGCGCTCCCCGAGCAGCCGGAGCGCCATGTCCGTGGGCAGCGGACCCAGCGACCGCACCTCCTCCCCCGGCACCCCCAGGGGCTCGCGGCTCGTGGCGAGGACGGTCACGCCCGGGCAGCGCGTGAGGAGCGCCTGCGCGAGGTCCGCCGCCTCGGCGACGACGTGCTCGCAGTTGTCGAGGACGAGGAGCATCCGGCGCCCGGCGCAGTGCTCGACGAGGGCGGCGAACCGGTCCTTCGGGTCGGCCGGGGTGACGGGCGGCGTGTGCCAGAGCTGGGTCTCGCGGGCCCCGAGCGCGGTGAGGACGGCGGCGCCGACCGTGGACTCCTGGCGTACGGAGGCGAGTTCGGCGAGGTGGACGGGCCCTTCGTACGTGCCGGCCGCCTCCAGGGCGAGCCGCGTCTTGCCGACGCCGCCCGGCCCGGTGAGGGTGACGAGCCGCCGCCCGTGCCAGGCGGCGGCGAGCGAACCGAGTTCGTCGGCCCGGCCGATGAAGGAGGTCAGGCGGGCGGGGAGGCCGACCGCACGCTCGGGCCTCACGGGCCCTTCCTCGGTGAGGAGTTCAGCGTGCAGGGAGCGCAGTTCGGGACCGGGGTCCGTGCCGAGGCGGTCCGCGAGGGCCGCGCGTACCTCCTCGTACGCCGCGAGGGCCTCGGCGGGCCGCCCGGCCGCGCGCAGGGCGCGGATCCGGAGGGCCTGGAGGGGTTCGTCGAAGGGCTGTCCGGCGGCGAGCGCGGCGAGGGGCGCGAGTACGGCGTCGGCCCGCCCGAGGGCCAGGTCGGCGGCGAGCCGGTCGCGCCGCGCCTGGGCGTGCCGCCGCTCGACCCGTACGACCAGGGGGTCGGCGTCCCGGCCGGGCAGGTCCGCGAGGGCGGGGCCGCGCCAGAGCCCCAGGGCCTCGTCGAGGAGCGCGGCGGCCCGTTCGGCGTGGCCGGCGGCGAGGGCGGCGGTTCCTTCGACGGCGAGCCGTTCGAAGCGGTGCAGGTCGACGGAGTCCGGGTCGGCGGCGAGCCGGTAGCCGCCGGGGGCGGAGACGACGGCCTCGCGGCCGAGGGCCCGGCGCAGGCGGCCGACGAGGGCCTGGAGCGCGGCCGTACGGTCCTGGTCGTCGGCCGGGTCGCCGTCGGCCCAGACCTGGTCGATCAGCGTGCCGGGGCCGACCGCGCGCCCGCCGGCCGCGGCGAGCGCGGTGAGGAGGGCGCGGAGCCTGGCACCGCTCAGTACGGCCTCCGTCCCGTCGTCGGTACGGAAGGCCTGGCAGGGACCGAGAACGCGGTAGGGCGGCTGCACCGGCCCATTCTGCCCCGGTGCGGTGGCCGGGGTGCGACGCCCCCGGGTTCCTCCGGGACGGCGAACTCGCGCCACGCCGTGTCACCGCCATGGCGTCGGCGGGGTGCTGGTTCGACAATGGGGAGGATGACCGATGACGACCGGCGTACGCGCAGTGGCGAGATCGGGCCCGCCGAGTGGCTCGCCATGAACCGGACCGGCAGCTTCGACTGGGATCTCGACACGGGCACCATCGATGTCGACGAGTCCGGGCTGCTGGTCTTCGGCGTGACCCCGGGCGCCTTCGACGGGCGGCCGACGTCGATCGTGGCGCGTCTGGACCCCGACGAGCGGGAGAAGCTGGAGGGTGTCGTACGGCAGGCCGTGAAGGGCGGCGCCGTCTCGTACACGGCGCACTTCCCGATCCCGCAGGCCGACGGATCACCCCACTGGACGCACGTGCAGGCGCGGATCCTGCGCTCGTCGGACGGACGGGCCCGGCGGATCGTCGGCGTCGTGCGGGACACGACCGCCGAGGTCGCGCACTTCGCCTTCGTGCAGGAGCTGGAGAAGCGGCGCGAGGTCCAGACGAACATCGTCGAGCGGACGACGAACGCGCTGTCGCGGGCGGTGACGGTGGACGACGTGACGGCCGCCCTGACCGGTCCGGGCGGCCTCGCCCGGCTCGGCGCGGACGGTCTCGCGCTCGGCCTCGTCGAGAACGGCTCGCTCAACCTCATCGCGCTCAGCGGCGAGTCCACCGACGTGCTCAACGACTTCCGCAGCCGCCGGCTCGACCGGAAACTGCCGCTGGCCGAGGCGGTACTGAGCGGGCGGCCCCGGTTCGTCTCCTCGTTCCCTTCGCTCGGGCGGGACTTCCCCGAACTCGCCCCGTACCTGGCGCGCCTGGAGTTCCGGGCCGCGTGCTACCTCCCGCTCGTGGCGCAGGCGCGTTCGCTCGGCGGCATGGCGCTGTTCTACCGGGGCCGCACCTCGTTCAACGCCGACGAGCGCAACCTCGCCCTCGGGCTGGCGGCGATCGTCGCCCAGTCGCTCCAGCGGGCGATCCTCTTCGACGAGGAGCGGGAGTTGGCCACCGGGCTGCAGGCGACGATGCTGCCGCGCCGGATCCCGCAGTTCGCCGGCGGCGAGATCGCGGTCCGCTACCACGCGGCGTGGAGCGGACGGCAGGTCGGCGGCGACTGGTACGACGTGATCCCGCTGCCCCGCGGCCGGGTCGGGATCGTCGTCGGCGACGTGCAGGGTCACGACACGCACGCCGCCGCGATCATGGGGCAGCTGCGGATCGCCCTGCGCGCGTACGCCGGTGAGGGGCACGCCCCGTCGACGGTCCTCGCCCGGGCCTCCCGGTTCCTCGCCGAGCTGGACACCAACCGCTTCGCGACCTGCACGTACGCACAGGTGGACCTGGCGAGCGGCACCCTGCGTGCCGTACGGGCCGGGCATCTGGGTCCGCTGATCCGGCACACCGACGGGCGGGTCGGGCAGCCGAAGCTGCGGGGCGGGCTCCCGCTGGGCCTGGCGACGGTGTTCGGTGACGAGGAGTTCCCGGAGACGCGGCTCGACCTCGTACCCGGTGAGACGCTGGTGCTGTGCACGGACGGGCTCGTCGAGCAGCCCGGCTCGGACATCGAGTCCGGTCTCGCCGCGCTGTCGAGTGCGATCAGCAGCGGTCCGCCGCAGGCGGAGGCGCTCGCCGACCACCTCTCCGAGCGGCTCTGGGAGCGGTGGGGCTCCGGGGACGACGTGGCGCTCCTGGTGCTGCGGCGCAGCCCGGACCCGGGCACGCCCCGGGCGCCGCGCATCCACCAGTACATCCACCAGGCCGACCCGCAGGGGCTCTCGGACGCGCGGGCGGCCGTCGGGCAGGCGCTGCGCGACTGGGGCATGCCGGAACTCGTCGACGACGCCGAGCTGTTGACGGGCGAGCTCCTCGTGAACGTGCTGCTGCACACCGAGGGCGGGGCGGTGCTGACCCTGGAGGTGCTGCCGGAGCCGGTGCGGCGGGTACGGCTCTCGGTGCAGGACCGGTCGAGCGCCTGGCCCCGGCGGCGCACCCCCGGCGAGGCCGCCACCTCGGGCCGGGGGCTGCTCCTGGTCGACGCGCTGGCCTCGCGGTGGGGTGTGGAGCCGCGGGGCGAGGGCAAGGCGGTGTGGTGCGAGATCGGGCCCGCGCCGGTGAGTGCCGAGTCCGCCCCCGGTGGTGGGTGAGGAGGTTGCCGTGGATCCCGTGGCCGCCCTGAACCGCATCGCGTTCCTGCTCGAACGCGGCCGGGCGCCCGGCTACAAGGCGCGCGCCTTCCGTACGGCCGCCACGGCCGTCGCCGCCCTGCCCGAGGGCGAGGCGGGGCGGCGCGCGGCCGCGGGCACCCTGGAGTCGCTGAAGGGCGTCGGCCCTAAGACGGCGGCGGTGGTGCGCGAGGCCCTGGAGGGGCGGGTGCCGGAGTACCTGGCGCACCTGGAGGAGGAGTTGGAGGCCTCGCTCGGACCGGCGGGGTCGGACGGGCGCGGCGGCGAGGCGCTGCGGGCGGCTCTGCGCGGCGACTGCCATCTGCATTCGGACTGGTCCGACGGCGGCGCGACCATCGAGGACATGGGGCGTGCGGCGGCGGCGCTGGGTCACGAGTGGGCGGTGCTCACCGACCACTCGCCGCGGCTCACGGTGGCGCGGGGCCTGTCCCCCGAGCGGCTGCGGGAGCAACTGGACGTGGTGGCCCGGCTCAACGAGGAGTGGGCGCCGTTCCGGCTGCTCACCGGGATCGAGTGCGACGTCCTGGACGACGGCTCGCTCGACCAGGAACCGGAGCTCCTCGATCGCCTGGACCTGGTGGTCGCCTCGGTCCACTCGAAGCTCCGGATGGACGCCCGGTCGATGACCCGCCGGCTCGAACGGGCCGTGCGCAACCCGCTGGTGGACGTGCTCGGACACTGCACGGGACGTCTGGTGGCGGGCGGACGGCTGCGGCCCGAGTCGGAGTTCGACGCGGAGCGCGTCTTCGCCGCCTGTGCCGGGTCGGGGACGGCGGTGGAGGTCAACAGCCGTCCGGAGCGCCTCGATCCGCCGCGCCGGCTGCTGCGGGCGGCGGTCGCGGCGGGCACGTACTTCGCCGTCGACACGGACGCCCACGCGCCCGGTCAGCTGGAGTGGCAGATCCTGGGCTGTGCGCGGGCGGAGGAGTGCGGGGTCCCGCCGGACCGGGTGGTCAACACCTGGCCGGCGGAACGGCTGTTGGAGTGGGCGGCGGCCTGAACCGGCGGCGGGTCAGGCGCGCTGCCAGACCGTGGTCGCGTTGCAGAACTCTCGGATGCCGTGGCCGGAGAGCTCCCGTCCGTACCCGGAGCGCTTGATGCCGCCGAAGGGCAGCGCCGGGTGCGAGGCCGTCATGCCGTTGACGAAGACGCCGCCCGCCTCCAGGTCGCGGACGAAGAACGCGATGTCCTCCTGGGAGCGCGTCCAGACGTTGGAACTCAGGCCGAACGGCGAGTCGTTGGCGACGGCCACGGCCTCCTCGATGTCGCTGACCGGGTAGACGGTGGCGACCGGGCCGAAGGCCTCCTCGTGGTGGATCCGCATGTCCGGGGTGATGCCGGTGAGGACCGTGGGCCGGTAGTACCAGCCGCTCCGGAGCTCCGGTTCCTCCGGGCGGTGTCCGCCGCACAGGACGGTGGCGCCGCGTGCGACGGCATCGTCGACGAGCGCCTCCACGTCGGCCCGGCCCTGCTCGGTGGCGAGGGGGCCGACGTCGGTGGACTCGTCGAGCGGGTCGCCGACGGTGAGGGCGTTCATGGCGGCGGTGAAGCGCTCCGAGAAGTCGTCGTAGACGTCGCGGTGGACGATGAACCGCTTGGCGGCGATGCAGGACTGCCCGTTGTTCTGCACGCGCGCGGTGACGGCGGTCTTCACGGCTCCGACGATGTCGGCCGAGGGCATGACGATGTACGGGT
Source organism: Streptomyces nymphaeiformis (assembly GCF_014203895.1). Taxonomy (GTDB): domain Bacteria; phylum Actinomycetota; class Actinomycetes; order Streptomycetales; family Streptomycetaceae; genus Streptomyces; species Streptomyces nymphaeiformis. The sequence continues at coordinate 246,103 of NZ_JACHJY010000003.1, forward strand.
CGCTGCCGCCGAGTTCCAGGACGGTCTTCTTCACCTCGTCGCCCGCGACGGCGGCGACGGCCCGGCCGGCCGGTTCGCTGCCGGTGAGGGTGGCGGCCACCACGCGGGGGTCCCGCAGGACGGCCTCGACGTCGCGGGAGCCGATGAGGAGGGTCTGGAAGCAGCCGTCGGGATAGCCGGCGCGGCGGAACAGGTCGCCGAGGTAGAGCGCGGTCCTCGGCACGTTGGAGGCGTGCTTGAGGAGGCCGGTGTTGCCCGCCATGAGCGCGGGCGCGGCGAAGCGGATCACCTGCCAGAGCGGGAAGTTCCACGGCATGACGGCGAGGATCGGGCCGAGGGGCCGGTAGTGGACCCGGGCCACGTCGGCGCCGGAGTCCTGGACGTCGCTCTCGGCCGGGTGCTCGTCGGCGAGCAGCTGCTCGGCGTTCTTCGCGTACCAGCGCATGGCCTTGGCGCACTTGGCGGCCTCCGCGCGGGCGGCGGCGATCGGCTTGCCCATCTCGACGGTCATCGTGCGGGCGATGTCCTCGTTGTCCTCGTCGAGGAGGGTCGCGGCGACGCGCAGGAGCCGGGAGCGTTCGGCGAAGGACGTCGTGCGGTACTGGCGGTACGCCTCGTGCGCGGCGGCGATGCGCCGCTCGACCTCCTCGGGCCCGTGGGCGTCGTAGGTGCGCAGCGTCTCGCCGGTCGCCGGGTTCACGGTGGCGATGCCCATGACGTGTCTCCTCCTGCCATCGGCCCCCGTCTTCCTGCTGTCGGCCCCCGTCCGTAACCTTCCGCTCTCCCGGGGGCGGGGCGCAACAGGGGTGACGCGGTGGGGTGACCCGGCCACCGGCGGTCCGCTCGGGCCCCTCCGGCGGCCCGCGTCGTCAGGAGGACCTTGCGGGCGAGCCGCCGCTGCCGTGACCGGCCGTCAGCCAGGTCAGGGCTCCCCTGAGGTGGGCCCGGAAGACGGGAGTGCCGTACGTCTCCGGCGCATGGCCCAGGGCGGTGAAGAAGAAGCGGCCCCGGTCGATCCCCCGGCACCAGACCAGCGGGTGGTCGGCGCCGTGCGTGCCGCCCCGGTAGGTGGTCTCGTCGGCCCGGGCGAGGACCCGTACGGAACCGCCCGAATCCCGGGGGTCCGAGGTGAAGTTGTACCACTCGTCCGTCCAGTCCCAGCGCTCCGGGAGCGGCGCGGTCGCCGGGTGGTCGCGGTCGTCGACGAGGACCGTGCCCGGCTGGATCTCCGGGTGGCCGTCGAAGCGGGTGCCGAGCAGTTCGCCGTAGAAGGGCCAGTCCGGCTCGGCGTTGGCGGCCGCGTGGACGGCGAGGAGGGAGCCGCCGCCCCGGAGGTAGGCCTCGAAGGCGGCGCGCCCCTCGGGCGTCAGGACGTTGCCGGTCGTGGAGAGGAGGACGACGGCGGCGCAGCCCGCCAGGCGTTCCGGGGTGAAGGCCGCCGGGTCCTCGGTGACCTCGGCCGCCCGTCCCAGCTCCGCCGCCAGCTCGGCGAGGGCGGTGGCGCCGGCGGGGATCGAGTCGTGGCGGTATCCCGCCGTGCGGGTGTAGATCAGGACGTCGGCGGTGGTCACGCGGTGGGCTCCAGGGCGGGTGCGGGGCGGGTGGGTCCTCCAGAGAGGGAGAAAGCGCTTTCCCCCCTCGCTCCGCGACCGTAGCCATCGAAAACCGCGAGCCGCAACCCCTTCCCCTCCCGCACACTGCACCGATGACACCCCTCCACGATCATGCCCGGCAGGCCCTCGCCCACGTCGCCGACCGCTCCACCGGCGATCCGCTCGACCCCGGCCTGCGGGTCACCCTCAACTTCCATCCGCACTTCCTGGACCGGCTCGCGGACGAAGGGGTCTACCGCTCCCAGTTCGTCACCGGTACGAGCAACGGCGGCCTCACCGCCCGCCCCGGCGGGGACCGCTGGCGCTGGGAGAGCCGCATCTTCGGCGGAGCGTACGACGCGGCCCCGGCGGACACCCGCCCGGTGTACGGCGCCCTCGACTTCCGCCGCCGCCCCTTCGGTGCCGCTCCCCGCTTCGGCTCCGCCCATCTGCGGCTCACGGCGGCCGCCGCGGAACGCGCGAGCTTCTGCTACCCGGACAGCTTCCTGGAGCCCGAGGACTTCGGCGTCGCGTCCCGGATGCGGCTGATCGCCCTCGCCGAGGCCGACGACCATGACCCGCTCGACGACTACATCGAGGCGCAGGTCCACGGCCCCGTCGTGATCGGGCGGGACGTGGAGGCACTGGTTCTGGACCCGAGCCACCGGGGTACGGAGGTGGAGGAGGCGGCGCGGCGGCTGCCGTGTCCCGTGGAGTGGCACGGGGGTTTCCGCGTCTCCGTCGACGAGCTGCGGCGGTACCCCGACTTCCGGGGGCCGGAGTACGTGGAGCTCGCGGCCCGGATCGCCGTCGACTGGGCGCTCGACCCGCGGATCGTGCAGGAGGCGGCGGCGTCGGGGCGGTACGACCAGCAGGACGTGAAGAAGGTCTGGCACTACCTGGCACGGTTCGGGGCGCCGACGAGCTTCGGGAAGCCGACGAGCTGACGGCGGAGCGGGAGCCGGGTGCCGTGAGCCGGGGTTCGCCGCCCCCCGGTTCCGGACCCCGCCGGCTGAGCCGTACGCCACAACGTCAACCGATGCATTGGCGTATCGGATACATCTCTGTATCTTTTGGCGCGCCGTGCACCACCCCCGCGTCACGCTCACCGAGGAGCCGCCATGAGCACCGTGCCTCCCGCGATCGCCGCCGCCGTCGGGCCCCTGCCCGACGGAGCGGTCATCCCGCTGCCGCCCACCTTCGAGTCCGTCGAGGAGGAGCGCGCGTACCGCAAGGAGCAGCTCGCCGCCGGGTTCCGGATCTTCGGGAGGTTCGGCTTCTCCGAGGGCGTCGCCGGGCACATCACGGTCCGCGACCCCGGCGACCCGAACGCCTTCTGGGTCAACCCGTTCGGCATGAGCTTCACCCAGATCAAGGCCTCGGACCTGATCCTGGTCGACCACGAGGGGAACGTCCTCGAAGGGCGCCGGCCGGTGAACCGGGCCGCGTTCGTCATCCACTCCCGGGTCCACGCCGCCCGCCCCGACGCGGTCGCCGCCGCGCACTCGCACTCCCTGCACGGCAAGGCCTTCTCCAGCCTCGGCATCCCGCTCGACCCGATCACCCAGGACGCCTGCGCGTTCTTCGAGGACCACGGGATCTACGACGACTACCGGGGCGTCGTGAACGAGACCGAGGAGGGCGAGCGGGTCGCGAAGGCCCTCGGCGACCACAAGGCGGTCATCCTCAAGAACCACGGGCTGCTGACCGTCGGCCACTCGGTCGCCGAGGCCGTGTGGTGGTTCGTCACCATGGAGCGCTCCTGCCAGGCGCAGCTCCTCGCGATGGCGGCGGGCACCCCGCAGCTCATCGACCGCGAGACGGCCCTGCTCACCCGGGGGCAGATCGGCGGGCACCTGGCCGGCTGGTTCCAGGCGCGCCCGCTGTGGGATCAGATCACCGCGTCCGACCCCGACCTGTTCGACTGACCCTCGGGGCCCGGGCCGGGGAGCTCGCGGGTCGTCGCCTCCAGGAGCGGCACGAGGAACTGCCGTTCCAGGGTGCCGGGCGGGAGCTCGGCCGGCTCCACGTAGCTCTGCGCGAGACCGCCCTCGCGCAGGGCGATGAGGAGGCGGGCGAACCGGTCGGCCTCCACGGTCAGTTCGCGCCCGGCCCGGCGCAGTACGAGGGTGAGGCCGCGGGCGATCTCGGCCCGCAGCCGCTCGTCGTGGCGGGCGAGCACCCAGGCGGCCTGCGGGTCGCGGATGGCGTGCAGGGTGAACTCGGTGGTGACGAGGTACCACGCGCGCTCGTCCGGTTCGACGCGGGCGGCGAGCTCCGCGAGCCGGGTCAGGGTGTACTCGTCGGGGGTCAGCGCGTCGATGGACTCGGCGAGGCGCCGTACGGTCCGCTCGCTGTGCTCGTCGAAGAGGGCGAGGAAGAGCTCTTCCTTGCTCGCGAAGTTCGAGTAGTACGCGCCCCGGGTGTAGCCGGCGGCCTCGCAGATCTGCTCGATCGTCGTCGCGTGGAAGCCGTGCTCGGCGAAGGTCTCCAGGGCGGCCTTCAGGAGCGCCGCGCGGGTGCGGGGCCGCCGCCTGGTGACACCTTTCGGCACGGGTGCGTCCTCCTCGATCGGGCCGCTCGCGCGGCGGACGCCCACCTTACCGGCGTCGCCTTCACGTGCGGCGACGAGTCCTGACGGCTCCGCCCCGGCGGCGGCCGGCATCGGTGCCCCCTTACCCGGCGGCGACCGGTGCCGGCGTCCCCTTGCCCGGCGGCGACCGGCATCGACGTCTCCCTCCCGGACGGCGGCCAGCGCAGACGCCTCCCTCCCCGGACGGCGACCGGCATCGACACCTCCCTCCCGGACGGTGACCAGCGCAGACGTCTCCTTCCCCGGACTGCGACCGGCACCGACGGCTTCATCCCGGGCGGCCGTCGGCAGCGGCGGATAAAATTCACGCATGGCAGAGCGGCCCGTCGTGCCCGCGGCGCCCGATCTTGTCCTCGAGATCGACGGGGACGCGACGCTCATGAACCCGAGCCGCGTCTATCGCATCGGGCGCGACCCCACCAGCGACATCGTGCTCGCGGACGCCCGGGCGTCCTGGCACCACGCGGTGCTCAGCGCCGCCGGCGGCCACTGGACCCTGGCGGACGAGGGCAGTACGAACGGCACGTTCGCGGACGGCCTGCGGGTCGCCCCCGTGCGGGAGGTCGGTCCCGGGACGGTCGTACGGTTCGGGCATCCGGCCGACGGACCACGCGCGGTGCTCTCGACGGGCGCCCCGGCCCGGGACGCGGGCCCGCGCGACGTACCGAGACGACCGGTCGCACCGGAACCGCCCCCCGTCGTACGGGAGCCGGGCGACCCTCCTCTTCTGCCACCCCCGCCTCCCCCGGAGGCCGTACGGGAAGTGGCGCCCGAGGCCCCGCCCTCCCCGGCAGTCGTGGAGGGGTTCCCGGCCGAGGCGCAGCCGCTCCCCCTGCCGGAGCCGCCGGCCGTCGGCTTCCGGCCGGAGCCCGCCCCGGAGCCCGCCCCCGGGCCGGGGCCCAAGATGCTCCGGCCACCCTCCGTCTCGTATCCCGCCGCGACCGGGACCTTCCGGCAGCCCACGTCCGTGCGGCCGCTGCCGGCCCACAGCATCCGGATCGGGCGCGCGCCCGACAACGACGTCGTCGTCGCCGACCTGGTCGTCTCCCGGCGGCACGCCGAGCTCCGCGCCCATCCCGACGGCACGTACTGGATCCACGACCTCGGCAGTCACAACGGCACCTTCCTCAACGGCGCCCCCGTCGTGGACGCGCGCGTGACACCCGAGGACATCGTCGGCATCGGCAGGTGCGCGTTCTGTCTGATCGGCGGGCAGCTCGTCGAGTTCACCGACACCGGCGAGGTCTCGCTGGACGTGCGGTCGCTCGCGGTGACCGTCGACCGCGGGCGCCGTACGCTGCTCGACGAGGTGTCGTTCCCGGTGGGCCAGAAGTGCCTGCTCGCGGTCGTCGGGCCGTCCGGCGCCGGGAAGTCGACGCTCCTGGGCGCGCTCACGGGCCAGCGCCCGGCGGACCGGGGCACGGTGCTCTACGACGGCCGTGACCTCTACAAGGACTACGCCGAGCTGCGTCAGCGCATCGGGCTCGTCCCGCAGGACGACATCCTGCACCTCCAGCTCACCGTCCGCCGGGCCCTCGGATACGCGGCCGAACTGCGCTTCCCCGAGGACACCGTCGCGGCCGAACGGCGGGCCCGGGTCGACGAGGTGATCCGGGAACTCGGACTCGTGGAGCGCGCCGAGCAGCCGATCCACAGCCTCTCCGGCGGTCAGCGCAAGCGGGTGAGCGTCGCCCTCGAACTGCTCACCAAGCCCTCCCTGCTCTTCCTGGACGAGCCGACCTCCGGGCTCGACCCGGGCATGGACCGCTCCGTGATGCACATGCTGCGCGGGCTCGCGGACGACGGCCGCACGGTCGTCGTGGTCACGCACAGCGTGCTCAGCCTCGACGTCTGCGACCGGCTGCTCGTGCTCGCGCCGGGCGGCCGGGTCGCGTACTACGGGCCGCCCGCCGACTCGCTCGGCTTCTTCGGCTTCACGCAGTGGCCGGAGGCCTTCGAGGCCTTCGAGAACGACCGGGACCGCGACTGGGCCGGGCAGTACCGGTCCTCCCTCTTCCACCGCCGGTACATCGCGGAGGCGACGGTCCGCCCCGACGTCCCCGTACCCGCCTCCCCGGCCGGGGTCGGGGAAGCGGAGCCGGCTCCGCCGCCGAAGGCGCAGAGCTGGGGCTCCCAGCTGCGGACGCTCGTACGGCGGTACGCGGCGGCGCTCTCCGCCGACCGGACCTTCCTCGCCATCATGATCGCGCTGCCGTTCGTGATGGGCGCGATGGCCCGGGCGCTCTCCGAGGGCAGCCTCAACCCCGAGTCGACGATGAACGTGCTGCTCATCCTCTGCGTGGGCGGCGTCCTCACGGGCGCGGCGAACGCCGTGCGCGAACTGGTCAAGGAGCGCACGATCTACCGGCGCGAGAGAGCCGTCGGCCTCTCGCGTTCCGCCTATCTCGCCTCCAAGGTGGTGGTCCTCGGTTCGATCACCGTCGTGCAGGCCGTGGTGCTGACCCTGGTGGCCCTGATCGGCGTACCGCTGAACGTGCCCGGCGGCAAGGGCGTCCTGATGCCGCCGCTCGTGGAGATCACCCTCGCGGTCGCGCTGCTCGCGTTCACGGCGATGATGCTCGGCCTGCTGGTCTCGGCCCTCGTCCGCAAGGAGGAGGTGACGATGCCGCTGCTCGTCCTCCTCGCGATCGTGCAGGTGGTGTTCTGCGGGGCGCTGCTCAAGGTGCGCGGCACGCCCGTCCTGGAGCAGCTGGCCTGGCTGGTGCCCTCGCGGTGGGCGTTCGCTGCGATGGGTGCGACGATCGACATCGGGAAGATCGCGCCGGGCGAGAAGACCGCCGACCCGCTGATGCGGCACACGGCGGAGGCCTGGCTGTTCGACATGGGCATGATGGTGGTGCTCTGTCTCGTCCTCGGCCTGGTCGTGGCGCGGCTGCTGCGCCGCCACGAGCCGGTCGTCATGCGGAGGTAGCCCCATGGCCCCCGTGCCGGAGGTGAGCGCGTGAGCGTCCCCGTACCCGAGTACGACGTGCCGGACTTCCGGCCCACCCATGTGGTGCCGCGCTCCGGGCTCTCCGCCTGGGAGGCGCCCGATCCGGGGCTGCCCACGGCGCCGCTCGACGCCTTCCTGCCGGTGTGCCTCGTGGAGCGGTCCGGCGACTGGGGGCGGGTGCTGTGCTCCAACGGCTGGACCGCGTGGGTGGACGCGCGCCTCCTCGTGAGCGTGCCCGACGACCCTCCGGCGGCGGGCCGGCCGCTCACCAGGACCGCCGATCCCCGGCCGCTCGTCACCCGCGCCGAGGACGCGCTCGGCCGCTACCGGCGGGCGGCGGAGGAGCTGGGCGCGGGCCGTCTCGACGGCGAGGGCTTCCGGCTGCGGACCCGCGGCCTGCGGGTCGGCGTGGTCGTCGACGGCGAGTCGGTGTGGCTGTACGACGCGGAGCACGAGCGCTGGGTGTACTGCGACGGCATCGGGCTCAGTACGTACGCGGCCTCGGCGGCGCCCGCTCCCGCGCAGGCGCCCGACGACGCCGTCGAGGACGCCCGCGAGCGGGCCGGAGCGCCGTCGCCGGGATACGAGCCGACGCAGGTCGTGCCCCAGGTAGACCCGGCGGTGGCGGCGGGGCCGCCGCCCACCCAGGTCGTGGGGCCGAACGGACCGGCGGGTGAGGGCCGATGACCGGGGACCCGGAGATCCCGGCGGGGCGGCCCTCGGGGCTGGTCGGCAAGGAGATCGCGGGCTACCGCGTGGAGGGCGAGATCGGGCGCGGCGGCATGGCGGTCGTGTACCGGGCCCTCGACCTGCGCCTCGACCGGACGGTGGCGTTGAAGCTGCTCGCCCCCGAACTGGCCCGCAACGACACCTTCCGCAAGCGCTTCGCGCACGAGTCGCGGGTCGCCGCCTCGATCGACCACCCGCACATCGTGCCGGTCTTCGAGGCGGGCGAGACGGAGGGCGTGCTGTACATCGCCATGCGGTACGTGGCGGGGCAGGACCTGGTGGCCCTGCTCGACCGCGAGGGGCCGCTGCCGCCCGTGAAGGCGGGCCGGATCGCGGTGCAGGTGGCCTCGGCGCTCGACGCGGCGCACGCGCACGACCTGGTGCACCGGGACGTGAAGCCGGGCAACATCCTGGTCGCCGAGGGCACCGACGGCGACCACCCGGAGCACGTCTACCTGACCGACTTCGGGCTGACGAAGAAGTCGCTGTCCCTCACGGGTTTCACGACGGTGGGCGAGTTCGTCGGGACGCTCGACTACGTGGCGCCCGAGCAGATCTCCGGCAAGCCGGTGGACGGCCGGTGCGACGTCTACAGCCTGGCGTGCGTGGTCTTCGAGACCCTGACGGGGGCGCCGCCGTTCCGCCGCGAGACCGACTGGGCGGTGCTGTGGGCGCAGCAGTACGATCCGCCGCCGCCGCTCTCCGAGGTGCGGCCGGGGCTGCCGTCGGCGGCGAACGCGGTGTTCGCCAGGGCGCTGGCGAAGACGCCCGAGGAGCGGTACGGGACGTGCCTGGAGTTCGTCGCCGAGCTGCGTGCCGTCCTGACGGGCGCGGGCGGCGGCGGCCCGGTGGTGGTGCCGCCGGAGCCGGACCGGCTCGGCGCGCCGCCCGCTCCGCCGGCGTGGGCGCGGCCGGTGTTCAGGGACCTGGACTAGGGCCTGTCCGGTCGACCTCGCCCTTGCGGTGGACCCGGGAGGCGAGGAGGCCGCCGAGGAATCCGAGGGCCAGGCCCCACAGGAGTGCGAAGCCGGCCGTCTTCCAGACGTCCGGGCGGAGGATCACCTCGCCGCCGAGCGAGGCGAGGTCGCCGATGCCGATGACCGAGAGGCCGAAGCGGGCCTCGACCAGGGTGAGCGGTGCGGCCACCAGCATGGTGAGCGCGAAGGCGATGCCCAGGTGCAGGGAGTGCTGCCAGAGCGTGATCCGGGCCGGGGAGCGGACGGCCGCCACGAAGGCGGCGCCGAGCACCAGGACGGCGGCGACGGGCAGCAGCCACCACGCGCGCGCGTCCTGGGCGGCGAGCGAGGACAGGTCGACGGTCGAGAGGTCCGGGCTGTCGCCCTTGCTCCGCAGGACGGTGTCGAGGATCTCCGGCATGGGCAGGCCGAAGGGGCCTTCCGCCTTGCCCTGCCAGGAGCCGCCGATGCCGACGCCCAACGCGAGCCAGGTGATGTTGGGGAGGCCCAGGAGGAGGACGGCGAGGGTCTCCGCGACATGGCCCTTGGTCGCCGCGACGACGATCCCGATGACCAGGCCGACGACGACGTACGCGAGGAGCAGCAGGAGCATCGCGAAGGCGGCGGGCCGGACGGGTTCCTGGTAGCGGAGGAGCCGGGACGGCAGCGGGGTCCTGCGGGAGACGAGGAGGGCGATGACGAGCACGCCGAGGATCCACAGCAGCCCGTAGAAGAGGGTGGGGCCGAGGTCGGTGCGGAAGCCGACGGTCGGGTTCACGGCGTCCAGGAGCTGGCCGAAGAGGTCCATGAGGGAGTCCTCGGCGTTGCCGCCGCCGATGGTGATCGGGAAGTCGTGGCGGGCGAGGGCCGAGAGGCCCGCGAGGGCGGCCAGCCAGAGCACGACGACGCTCGCCGCGCGGAGCAGGAGTTCGCGGGCGCTGGTCACCGCGTGGTGGCGCAGGGGGCGCAGGAAGCAGAAACCGGTGACCAGTGCGCCCACCAGGGTGACGGTGAGCGGCATGGCGGTCAGTTCGGCCTGGGTGCCGGCGAGGGCGCCCGCGTCGCCGGAGAGTTCCACCTGGCCGCCCGAGGCCATGACGACGACCGCGGCGAGGACGGACGCGAAGCCGCTGGGCAGGTCGGCGGCGCCCGCGGCCCAGAGGCCCAGCCCGGCGAAGACGCCCATCGCGACGAACCCGGCGACCACGGCGGCCAGGGCCTGGAGGACGACGCGGGCGTAGAGCCCGGTCGGGGTCGCGGGTGTCCGCGCGGGGGCGGGGAGCCGACTGCTCGTCACGCTGCCCACGCTAGTACCGGGGCGGGGTGCCCGCTTGCGGGCGGCTCGGGCTTCCGCGTGCTTCCGCTTGCGGGTGGGCACCGTTCGGCGCACACAATGGGCGCGGAACGGAAGAAAGGGAAAAACGTGACTTCCCACCCGCCGTCCGGCCCTCCGTCGGTTCCCCCCGCAGGTCCCCCCTCGGGCCCCCTCTCGGGTCCGAGCACACGCCCGGGAAGCGCCGGCCCCCCGCCGCCGCCCGGACCGCCCCACGACGGTTCGGGGGGCGGGGGCGGCTCCGGTGGCGGTGACTCGGGAAGCGGGGGCGGGGGCGGCGGCAAGGGTGGTGGCCGCCCCTGGTGGCGTTCCGTCCCGAAGGTCGCCTCGATCACGGCCGTGCTCGTGGCCGCCGCCGCGCTGGCGGTCGTCCTCACCAACCGCCCCGACGACAAGGGCGGCACGGCGGGCTCCGGCGGTGGCGAGGTCTTCCTGCAGAACGCCGCCGCGACCGGCCCGGACCCGTTCACCCGGTCGACGGCCCGCACCGACGGCGGTTCCGCACCGCCGCCCTCGCTGCCGCCCCGCACCGCCTCGACCGTGCCCGAGGTGTCGGGATCGGCGCCCGGCCTGTACGGCGGTACGCGGTCGGTGTCCAGCTGCGACGTCGAACAGCAGGTGCGCTACCTCTCCGCCGAGCCCGCGAAGAACGCGGCCTTCGCCTCGGTCGTCGGCGTCCCGGCCGGCGACGTCCCCGCGTATCTCCGGTCCCTGACCCCGCTTCAGCTCCGGGTCGACACCCGGGTGACGAACCACGGCTTCCGCGACGGCGCGGCCACCGCCTACCAGTCGGTGCTCCAGGCCGGCACGGCGGTCATGGTCGACGGCCACGGCGTGCCGCGGGTCCGCTGCGCCTGCGGCAACCCGCTCACCGGCCCGGTGGCGCAGAAGGCACCGCGCACGACCGGCACCCCGTGGCCGGGCTACAGCTCCCAGCAGGTGGTCGTGGTCGCGCCCTCGGTGACCGTCGTGAACGTCTTCGTGGTGTACGACACCGAGGACGACGGCTGGTTCGCGCGGATCCACGGCGACACGGGGAATCACGACAGGCCGACGCCTCCTCCGCCTGCCACGCTCTCTCCGGCGCCGTCCACGTCCACTTCTCCTTCCACTTCCAGTTCGTCCCCCTCGTCGCCCGTGCCGTGCGTGACGGTGACGGGTGGGGAGACCCCGACGCCGAGCAACGGTGTCACCCCGTCGCCGTGCCCCTCGACGCTCTCCCCGTCGACGTCGACGTCCTCCCCGGAGTCGCCGTCGTCCGATTCCTCCGGCCCGACGGACTCGTCACCGGCGACAGATTCGTCACCGGCGACGGATTCGTCGAGCCCGGCGTCGGAACCGGCCTCGGACAGCTCGCCACCGCAGCAACCGGCTGAGCAGTCGGCGGCGGCGGTCCCGCCGGTGGCGTCGCTGTCGCCGCTGGGGTCGCGACTCCCGTCGGCTTCGAAGCCGGGTTCCGGTTCCACTTCCGCTTCGAGTTCCGCATCGGCTTCGGTGGCGCGTTCCGTGGCCGGTTCGGCGTCGGGTTCGGCCTCGGCTCCGGCGCCCGGCCCCGGGTCCGGGTCCGGGTCCACGCCCCTCGTCTGAGCGCCCTGCCAGGACCGCGTCGTCAGGGTCGTACCTCCGTGCCGGTCCGTCCTTCCGGTACGGAGGTACGGGCGTTCCGCCGCAGGACCCGGGCCTCGCCCGGGAGGAGGACCGGGCCCGGGACGGTCAGCACCGGCCCCGGCGCACGGCGCTGGACCGCGCGCAGCACCGGCCGCCGGCGCAGCCGGGCGAGCCGGCCCCCGTCCGGCGCCCGGCCGAGGACCAGCAGGTCCCCCGGACGGCCGGCCACCGCGCACAGCACGCCCGCCGGGGCACCCCGGACCACCCGCGCCTCGAAGGGAAGGTCCGAGGGGGCGCCGCCGAGCCCGTCGACGAGTGCGCCCTCCAGGCGCCGCCGGGCGTCCTCGCCCCACAGACGCGCCCAGGCGCGGTCCGGCATCCGGGCGAACAACGCCTCCCCCTCCGGAGGTTCCCAGGCCAGCACCGCCAGGAGCGCCCTTCCGTCGCGGCGGGCGAGGGCGGCCGCGTACCGCAGAGCGGCGAGTGAGGCGAGCGAACCGGTCACCCCGACGACGACCCGGCCGCCGTCCCGCGGGAACGGGCCGGTCATGCCGGTTCGCAGGTGTGGGCGCCGGGCGCCGGCGTCGCGGCGCGGGGCTCCGCGGGGGTGCGGGCCGCGGTCCTCGCGCGCAGGGCCCGGAGCCAGGCTCCGATCGGCACCGGGCGGGCCGCGCGCTCCTCCGCTCGCCGCTGCCACATCCGCTCGTCGCGGTCGGTGAAGTGTTCGAACATCGACCGTTTCCTTCCATGAGGGCCACTGGAGAGGAGTCTGTAGGCTTATTGGCCCGGACAGCAGAGCCAATGAGGAGTGATTGGCATGGCAGTGGCACGTGTGGTCCACACCGCGGACCGGACCCTGACGGGCCGCCAGCTCGCATCGCTGCTCACCCCTCCCCCGGACGGCCGCTTCGGGTACCGGGAGCTCGCGCGGGCCGTACGGGAGGCGCTGCTCGACGGCCGGGTGGCGCTGCGGCTGCGACTGCCGGCCGAGCGGGAGCTCGCCGCGGTCCTGGGCGTGAGCCGCACCACCGTGACGGGGGCGTACGACCTGCTCCGGGAGAGCGGTTACGCGCACAGCCGGCGCGGCGCCGGTACGTGGACCGCACTGCCGGACGGGCAGGCGCCCACCGCGCTCGGCGCCTTCCAGGACGACACCGGCGCGGTCATCGACCTCGCGCTCGCCGCCCCGCACGCGCCGGAGGCCGAGCTGACCGCCGCGCTCGCGGCGGCCGCCGCCGAGCTGCCGCGCTACGCCGGCGCGCAGGGCTACCACCCGTACGGGCTGCCCGCGCTGCGCGCCGCGATCGCCGACCGCTACACGGCCCGGGGCCTGCCGACCCTGCCGGACCAGATCCTCGTCACGACGGGTGCGCAGCAGGCCGTCTCGCTGGTGCTCACGCTGCTCGGCCGGACCGGCGACCGGGTCCTTGCCGAGAACCCCTCGTACACGAACGCCCTCGACGCGATGCGGGGGCGCATGCTCCGGGTGACGCCGGTCCCGGTGACGGAGGCAGGCTGGGACTCCGGGCTCGTCGACGCCGCGCTCCGGCAGACCGCGCCGCGTCTCGCCTATCTGATCCCGGACTTCCACAACCCGACCGGGCGGCTCATGCCGACGGAGCAGCGCCGGGAGCTCGCGCGGTCCGCGCGGGCCACCGGGACGTGGCTGGTGGTCGACGAGACGTTGACGGACATCGCCCTCGACGTGCCCGCGCCGGTGCCGTTCGCCGCGGCTGCGGGCGGGGGCGACGGTGAGCAGATCATCTCCGTCGGCTCGCTGAGCAAGAGCTGCTGGGGCGGGCTCCGGGTCGGCTGGGTGCGGGCCGCGTCCCGTGTGGTGACCGAGCTGGCCCGGGTCCGGATCACGGCCGACCTGTCCGGTTCCGTGCTCGACCAGCTGGTGGCCGTCGCCCTGATCGACCGTCTCGACGTGATCCTGCCGCAGCGCCTCGACGAGCTGCGGCTGCGCCGGTCCGCGCTGAGCGACTCCCTGGCCCGGCATCTGCCGGAGTGGCGGTGGGAGGTGCCGCCGGGCGGGATGTGCCTCTGGATCGACCTGGGCCGGCCGGTCGCGTCCGCCCTCGCGTCCCGCGCCCTGCGGCACGGGGTGCGGGTGGAGGGCGGGGCCCGGTTCGGAGTGGATCCGGGGACGCACGAGCACCGGCTGCGGATCCCGTTCACGCTGCCCCTGGACGTGTACGAACCGGCGGCGGAGCGGCTCGCGGCGGCCCTGGAGAACGCCCCCGGGCACGTCGCCGACCCGGCCCTGCCGGACTGGGTGGCCTGACCGGCCCGGCGGGCCGCGCGAGCCGCGCGAGCCGGGCGGGCTCTGTGGGCGGCGCGAGCCGGGCTGGCTGGGTGGGCTGGTCGGGCTCGGTGGCGGCCTCATATTCGGATGCCCGTCCGGGATGGTCCGTGTACGGTCCACCGAGTGGAAGCGCTCTCCGACAAACAGATCCGCTCGTCCTTCGTGAACTGCACCAAGGGCGAGGCGGCGCGGCTCAAGCTGCCCCTCGACTTCGCCGAACTCCCCTGGGAGGACCTGGACTTCCTCGGCTGGGTCGACCCGGGCGCGCCCCTGCGGGCGCACCTGGTCGTACCGCGCGAGGACGGGCCGCTCGGCGTGACCCTGCGGGTCCCGGCCACCGGACGCACCAGTGCCGTGAAGTCCAGCATGTGCCAGGTCTGCCTGACGGCGCACGCGTCCTCGGGCGTCACGCTCCTGGTGGCGCCGCTGGCCGGCAGCCGCGGCCGCGAGGGGAACACGGTCGGCATCTACCTCTGCGCCGACCTCGCCTGCTCCCTCTACGTCCGGGGCCGGCGGCAGCCGAAGCTGCGCGCCCGGCGCCACGAGGAGTCCCTCACCCTCGACGAGCAGGTCGCCCGGCTGACGGGCAACCTGGACGCGTTCGTCGACCGGGTGACGGCGGGCTGAGGAACCGGAGGGTGTCCGGGCTCAGCGGAAGGCCTGCTCGCCGGTGAGCGCCTTGCCGATGACCAGGGAGTGGACCTCGCTCGTGCCCTCGTAGGTGAGCACCGACTCCAGGTTGTTGGCGTGGCGCAGCACCGGGTACTCCAGGGTGATGCCGTTGGCGCCCAGGATGGTCCGGCACTCGCGGGCGATCGCGATCGCCTCGCGGACGTTGTTCAGCTTGCCCACGCTGACCTGCTCGGGGGTGAGCGTGCCCGCGTCCTTGAGCCGGCCGAGGTGGAGGGCGAGGAGCATGCCCTTGCCGAGCTCGACGGACATGTCGGCGAGCTTCTGCTGCGTCAGCTGGTACGAGGCGAGGGAGCGGGCGAAGACGACCCGGTCCTTGGCGTAGGAGATCGCCGTCTCCAGGCAGTCGCGGGCGGCGCCGAGCGCGCCGAAGACGATGCCGAAGCGGGCCTCGTTGAGGCAGCCGAGCGGGCCGGAGAGGCCGCGGGCCTCGGGCAGCATCGCGTCGGCGGGGAGCCGCACGTCCTCGAAGACCAGTTCGCTGGTGACGCTCGCGCGCAGCGAGAGCTTCATCTTGATCTCGGGGGCGCTGAAGCCGGGGGTGCCGGCCGGGACGAGGAAGCCGCGGACGCCGTCCTCGGTCCGCGCCCAGACGACGGCGACGTCGGCCACCGAGCCGTTGGTGATCCACATCTTGGTGCCGTTCAGCACCCAGTCGGAGCCGTCGCGCTTGGCGTTGGTCCGCATCGCGCCCGGGTCCGAACCGGCGTCCGGCTCGGTGAGGCCGAAGCACCCGATGTACTCGCCGGCCGCCATCTTCGGCAGCCACTGCTGCTTCTGCTCCTCGGAGCCGTACTTCCAGATCGCGTACATGGCGAGGGAACCCTGTACGGAGACGAGGGAGCGCAGTCCGGAGTCGACGGCCTCCAGCTCCAGGCAGGCCAGGCCGTACGCGACGGAGTTGGTGCCCGCGCAGCCGTAGCCCTCCAGGTGCATGCCGAGCACGCCGGCGCCGCCGAGGGTGCGGGCCAGCTCGCGGGCGGGGATCTCGCCCTTCTCGAACCAGCCGGCGACGTGCGGCCGCAGCTCGCGGTCGGCGACGGCGCGCACGGTGTTCCGGATGTCCCGTTCCTCGTCGGTCAGGAGTCCGTCGATGGCGAGCAGGTCGAAGGGGTGGACGGGGGTGGACGGCGACTTCACGGACGGCCTCCTGGCGACTGTGGCAACTCGGCGAGCCGAAGCGTAGCGGCAGATCGGATATTGGATCCAGTATTGAAAATCCCACACCCGAGCCCTACGGTCCGATTGGATCCAATCTCCAACCACCCGGATCCAATCGCCCGGATCCAATCTCCAATCGGCTGGATCCGACCTCCGGATATCGGATCCAGTCTCCGGTATCCACCAGCGGGAGCGAGGGAAGCCTCATGCGCGCAGCTCAGCCGGACCCACCGGGCGCACCGGACACACCGGGCACGCCACCGACGGCCGGTGCCCTGTCCGGGATCGTCGTCGCCGACTTCGGCCGGGTGCTCGCCGGGCCGTACATGACCATGCTCCTCGCCGACCTCGGCGCGGACGTGATCAAGATCGAGCGGCCGGGCTCCGGTGACGACACGCGCGCGTGGGGCCCGCCGTTCGCCGCCGGCGAGGCCACGTACTTCCTCGGCGTGAACCGGAACAAGCGCTCCGTCTCGCTCGACCTCACGGACCCCGGGGACCTCGCCACGGCCCGCGCGATCGTGGACCGCGCGGACGTCCTCGTCGAGAACTTCCGCCCCGGCACGATGGAGAAGCTCGGCCTCGGATACGAGGACGTGCGGGCGGGCAACCCCGGGCTCGTCTACTGCTCGGTGACCGGCTTCGGCACCGCAGAGGGCGCCCGGCTGCCCGGTTACGACCTGCTCGTGCAGGCCATGGGCGGGCTGATGAGCGTGACGGGCGAACCCGACGGGCAGGGCACGAAGGCGGGCGTCGCCCTGGTCGACGTCATCACCGGCCTCCACGCGGGCCTCGGGGTGCTCGCCGCCCTGCGCCACCGGGAGCGCACCGGCGAGGGGCAGCGGGTCGAGGTCTCCCTGCTCACCTCCCTCCTCTCGGCGCTCACCAACCAGGCCGCCGCGCACCTCGGGGCCGGGGTGGTGCCGCGCGCGATGGGCAACAGGCACCCGAGCATCGCCCCGTACGAGGTGTTCGAGGCGGGGGACAGGCCGCTCGTCCTCGCCGTGGGCAACGACCGGCAGTTCGGGGCGCTGTGCGAGCGGCTCGGCCGGCCGGAGCTCGCCGGGGATCCCCGCTTCGCGACGAACACGGCCCGGGTCGCCCACCGCGAGGAGCTGGTCGAGGCCCTCTCCGGCCCGCTCGCCGGCCGTACCGCCGACGGCTGGTTCGAGGAGCTCACCGCGGCGGGCGTGCCCTGCGGCCCCATCAACGACCTGGCGGCCGCCTTCGAGCTCGCCGACCGGCTGGGGCTCGCGCCGCGCGTCCCGGAGTCGGCGGCCGGCCCCGGACAGGTCGCCAACCCGATCCGGCTCGACGCCACCCCGCCCTCCTACCGCACCGCTCCCCCGCGCCTGGGCGAGCACACGGACGGGGTGCTGGCGGAGCTGGGACGAGTTGTCCACAGGCCGTCAGCGGCGGACGGCGGCGCGTAGGAAGATGGTCGGCACCGGCGGCGGGGTCCGCCGCCGGCGACGTGAGGGAACGGAAGGTCACAGGCGATGAGCAGCGCGGAGCAGAGGCGGCGGCCGCAGACCGCCCAGCAGTTCGTCCTGGAGGAACTGCGGCGCGCCATCACCACCGGTGAACTCAGGCCGGGCGGGCCGATCCGCCAGGAGGCCCTGGCGGCCCGGTTCGAGGTGAGCCGGGTGCCGCTGCGCGAGGCCCTGAAGGCCCTGGAGGCCGAGGGCCTGGTGGTCCATCACGTCCACCGGGGCTACTTCGTCGCGGAGCTCTCCCTGAACGACCTGGAGGAGATCTACCGGATCCGGCAGCTCCTGGAGACCGAGGCGGTCCGCATGGCCGTGCGGTGGACGCCGGACGGCACGATCGCCGCGCTCGAACGGATCCAGCGGGACGTGGAGCGGGCCGCCGACGAAGGGGACGTGGCCGCGATGGCGGCGGCGAACCGGCTCTTCCACTTCACCCTCGTCGAGGCGTCCGGGATGCCGCGCCTGGTCCGCCTCATCGCCACCCTGTGGGACGCCACCGACGCGTACCGCTCGCTCTACTACGCCGAGTCCGGGCACCGGAAGCAGGCCATACGGGAGCACCGCGCCGTCATCTCCTCGCTCCGCCACGGCGACGAGGAGAACACCGTCCGCTGGCTCGACGAGCACCGGGCCCACGCGGTGGCCGCGCTGCGCAAGGTCCTTGACGTGAAGGCCCCGGAAGAGGACTGACCTCGCGCGGAGGACCCGGCGAACCCGGTACGGGACCGGCCCCGCCGGTGGGCGGGAGTGGGGTGGTGCCGTCGATCACGGCGGCTCTTCGGGAGGCGGGGGCGGGAGAACGGAAGGCTTATGATCTCCGGCCGTGGGGACGAGTACAGGCCACGGCGCCCTGCCCTCCTCGCTGCCCCGCACCCGCAACCGCGGTGCGGAACAACGCGTCTTCGGACCTGCCTGACGGCGGGCGGACGGCGCGGACGGACGTAAGGGAGTCCTGCGGTGAACGGGAAGAGAAGCCGGGCGACACGGGGAACGTGGCTGATCACGACCCTGTTGCTGGCATCGGTCACGGTGGGCTGCCAGGACACGGGAGGCGACGGAGCGGCTGCGGACCCCAAGCCCGACAAGTCCGCGGGAGCTTCGAAGGCGCCGGGGACGGGGAAGGGTAAGGAATCGGCCAAGCCTTCGCCGACGACGTCGAAGGAGCCGGCGAAGCCGACGCAGCCGGGCAACGAGCCTTCGGCGGGCGCGCTGACGTGTGACCAGCTGCGGAACGCGGCACTGCAGACACCGTCCTTCCATTTCCCCGACGCCCCGGCCGGGACGGTCGCCTTCACCGACGGACGGTGGGAGGGCGACGGCGTGGTGATCGAGCTTCAGCCGCAGTGCGGCATCGGGGACGTGACGGGCGACGCCGCCGAGGACGCCGTGGCCGCCGTCAAGGTCACCACCGGCGGCACGGGCAAGTTCTACGGCCTCGTCACCTGGCGCAACGACTCCGGCGCGCCGGTGCCCGTGGCAGCCGTCTCGCTGGGCGACCGCACCCCCGTGGTGTCGATCGACGTCTCGACACCGGCACCACGTCGGGCGACCGTCGTCTACCTGACGCGCGGGGACTCCGAGCCCTCGGCCGCCGTGACGATCCGCCGCTCCGCCGTGTACCGCGTGACGGAACCCACCCTGACCGAACTGCATCACAGCGACACCTCGTACACCCCCTGACGGCTCTCCCGGCCGGTCCCGTCGTGCACGGGACCGGCGGGGGGAGGTGCGCGGAGGCTGCGGTTACCCTGTGCGCCGGACGCGAGGAGGAACCATGGCGCGGATGCCGTCGGCCGAACGACGCAGGCAGCTGGTCGAGGCGGCGATCAGGGCGATGACCAGGGACGGGGTCGCCCGGACGACGACGCGGTCGATCTGCGCGGAGGCGGGGGTCTCACTGAGCGTCTTCCACTACTGCTTCGACTCCAAGCAGGCGCTCCTGGAGGCCGCGATCGAGACGATCACCGGGAACTACGTGGCGCGCGTGAAGTCGGCGGTCGAGCCGGGCGCGACGCTGCGCGAGACCGTCAGGGGTGCGCTGCAGACGTACTGGGACCATGTCACGGCCCATCCGGGCGAGCACATGCTGACGTACGACCTCACCCAGTACGCGCTGCGGGAGCCCGGGTTCGAGCATCTGGCGCGCGCCCAGTACGAGCAGTACGTGGCGTCGGCGACGGCGCTGATCGATCAGGTCCGCGAGGTGCGGGAACTCGAACCCACGGTGCCCGTGGAGGTCCTTGCCCGGTATCTGGCGGCGGCGATCGACGGGCTCACCCTGCAGTTCCTGGTCCTCGGCGACGAACGCGCGGCCGCCGACCACCTGGATCTGACGGCCGATCAACTCGTATCCCTGATCGAGGGTTGAAACCCGATCGGGGTTCCGCGATTCATCAACAGGTCATTTGACCCGGACTCTTGACTCGTACCCACGGTAACGCGATCCTCGGGGCGCCGGTACACCCCCACCGCCCGGAGGCATCGCTCAACATGACTCGACCATTCTCGCGCGGGAACGGCGGCAGATCCGCCCTCCTGGCGCTGTTCATCGCCCTCGCCGCGGTGCTGTTCGGCTCCGCTCCCGTCCCCGCCGCCGCGACCGGCGGCGCGTGGTGGGAGCCCGCGTCCCGACCCGCGCCCGACTCGCAGATCAACGTCACGGGCGAGCCGTTCAAGGGAACGGACGCGCAGGGGAAGGTGCGCGGCTTCGTCGACGCGCACAACCACCTGATGTCCAACGAGGGCTTCGGCGGCCGGATGATCTGTGGGGCGACGTTCTCGCAGGCCGGTGTCGCCGACGCCCTCAAGGACTGCCCCGAGCACTACCCGGACGGCTCGGGGGCGCTCTTCGAGCACCTCACGGGCGGTGACAACGGGAAGCACGACCCGGTCGGCTGGCCCACGTTCAAGGACTGGCCCGCTCCCGACTCGATGAGCCACCAGCAGAACTACTACGCGTGGGTCGAGCGGGCCTGGCGCGGCGGGCAGCGGGTCCTGGTCAACGACCTGGTGACCAACGGCCTGATCTGCTCGCTCCTGCCGCGTGACCGCGGCTGTGACGAGATGGACGCCCTCCGGCTCGAAGCCCGCAAGAGCTACGAGCTGCAGGACTACATCGACCAGATGTACGGCGGTCCGGGCAAGGGCTGGTTCCGCATCGTGACCGACTCCGCGCAGGCCCGCTCGGTGATCCAGCAGGGCAAGCTCGCCGTCGTCCTCGGCGTGGAGACCTCGGAGCCCTTCGGCTGCAAGCAGATCCTCGACATCGCGCAGTGCAGTCAGGCGGACATCGACAAGGGCCTCGACGAGCTGTACGCGCTCGGCGTGCGCAGCATGTTCCTCTGCCACAAGTTCGACAACGCGTTGTGCGGCGTCCGCTTCGACAGCGGCACGACGGGCGTGGCGGTCAACATCGGCCAGTTCCTCTCGACCGGCACCTTCTGGGCCACCGAGAAGTGCGCGGGCCCGCAGCACGACAACCCGATCGGCCTCGCCGCCGCGCCGCCCGCGATGGCCGAGAAGCTGCCGGCCGGGGTGAGCGTCCCCTCGTACGACTCCGACGCCAAGTGCAACACCCGGGGTCTCACGCGGCTCGGGGAGTACGCCCTGAAGGGCATGATCCAGCGCGGCATGATGCTGGAGCTCGACCACATGAGCGTCAAGGCCGCCGGGCGGGCGCTCGACATCCTGGAGGCCGAGGAGTACCCGGGCGTCATCTCCAGCCACAGCTGGATGGACATGGACTGGACGGACCGGGTCTACCGGCTCGGCGGATTCGTCGCCCAGTACATGGGCAGCGCTCAGGGCTTCGTCGGCGAGGCCGGCCAGAAGGCCGAGCTGCGCAAGAAGTACGGGGTCGGCCTCGGCTACGGCACCGACATGAACGGCGTCGGCGCCCATCCTGGCCCGGTCGGCGCGGACGCTCCGAACGCGGTGAAGTACCCGTTCCGCAGCTTCGACGGCGGCTCGGTCCTCGACCGCCAGGTCACCGGTGAGCGCACCTGGGACCTCAACACCGACGGCGCCGCGCACAACGGCCTCGTGCCGGACTGGGTCGAGCAGATCCGGCTCTCCCCCGGCGGTCAGAGCGTCGTGGACGACCTGTCTCGGGGAGCGGAGTCGTACCTGACGACGTGGAAGAAGACCGAGGACCACGAGCCGGGTGTGAACCTGGCGGCCGGGCACCCGGTGTCGGCCTCCACCACCGAGTGGTGGAACCCGTTCGTGGACTTCTCGCCGGGCCTCACGGTCGACGGCAACACCGGGACCCGCTGGGCCAGCGAGTGGTCCGACGACCAGTGGCTGAAGGTGGACCTGGGTTCGGTGCGCCGGGTCGGCCGGGTCACCCTCGACTGGGAGCGGGCCTACGCGCGCGCGTACAAGATCGAGCTGTCGGAGGACGGCACGACCTGGCGGGACGTGTGGTCCACGGACGCGGGTGACGGCGGCATCGACACGGCGGAGTTCGACTCGCAGTCGGCGCGCTACGTGCGTGTCCACGGGGTGAAGCGGGCCACTGACTGGGGCTACTCGCTCTACGAGGTGGCCGTCAACAGGTCCTGAGCCTGAGGGAGTACGACGGAAGGGGCCTGCCGGATCCGATCCGGCAGGCCCCTTCCGTCGTACCCGGGACGTCAGCCCGCCGTGGGGCCGGTCCAGTCGGCGGGGACGCGGGCGAGGCGCACGCGCTGCGGGTGGTCGCCGACGTCCACGCTCGTCACCCGGCGCCCGGTGGCGAAGTCGATCGCGGTGACCCGGTCGGCGCCGCTCTCGGAGATGACGCAGGAGCGGCCGTCGCCGCTCACGGTCGCCCAGTAGGGCTTGGAGGCGGGGACGAGCGGGCCCTCCTGGAGGGTGGCGCGGTCGACCACGGTGGCGTAGTCGTCCATCGTCCCGGCGACGCAGAGCTTGTCGCCGTCGGGGCTGATGGAGAGGCCGTGGTGGCGCGAGTCGTTGACCCAGGTGGTCCGGTCGGGGTCGGTCGCCGGGTTGCCGGGGAGGTTCTTGAGGCGGGTGATGCGGTCGGAGTCGACGTCGTACTCCAGGAAGCCGTTGAAGAAGGAGACCTGGAAGTAGATCTTCTTCTCGTCCGGCGTGAAGACGAGCGGGCGGACGGCGTCGGAGAGGTCGCCGCGGCCGAAGGCGTCGAGGCGGTCGCGCATGTCGATGACGCGGACGGTCTCGAAGGTGCGGGCATCGACGACGGTGATCCTCCGGTCGCCCTTGGTCCAGTCGAGCCAGGGTGCGTCGAGCGCGGTGGTGACCTCGCCGATGGACATGTTCCAGAGGAGGCCGTCGGAGGTGAAGACGTTCTCGTGGGGCTTGTCGCCGGTCTTGAAGGAGCCCAGCTGCCGTCCGGTCGCGATGTCCAGGACGTGCACGGTGTTCGCGGTGGAGGCGGAGACCGCGACGCAGGTGCCGTCGGGCGAGACGGCCATGTGGTCGGCGCGGTAACCGGCCACCGGGAAGCGCCAGTTGATCCGTCCGGTCCGCAGGTCGAGGGAGACGACGTCGGCGAAGCTGGGGCGGGAGACGACCATGGCGGAACCGTCGGGGGTCGCGTACATGTCGTCGACGAACTGGTCGTGACCCTCGCCCGGTCCGCTGCGGACGCCGAGGAAGTAGGCGAGTTTGATCGGGTTTAGGTAGATCTCGCGGAGGCGCTCCTCCTTGTCGGGGATCACGTTCACGCGGCCGACGCGGTGGAAGTCGCCGCGGGAGGCGATGACGTCGGCGGTGCCGTCCCAGTTGTTGCCGACGAACATCACCTCCTGGAGTCCGGCGGGGGCGGCGGTTCCGGTGCCGCCCGAGGTGGTGACGAGCACGAGGGCGGCTGCGAGGGCTCCGAGGAAGCGGCGGGTCCCTGACGGGCGGGGAGAGGGCATGGGGGTCCTTCTTCCATGGCACGACGACGACTTACCGGAGGTAACCATGGTCACGTCGAGCCCACAAGCCCCCGGGGCGCACCCCTCCGCACTGCCCGTCCCGCCCGGTGCGGGATCATGGAAGCAGGCACGCAGAAGGGACGGAACGGACGATGAGGCACCGCAGTGTCGCGGACCTGATGACGCCCACCGCAGTCGCGGTACAGCGGGGGACGTCGTTCAAGGAGATCGCACGGCTCCTCGACGAGTACGGCATCACCGCGGTCCCGGTGGTCGACGAGGAGAACCGGCCGGTCGGCGTCGTCTCGGAGGCGGACCTGCTGCGGCGGCACACGGCCAAGGACGGGCCGAGCACGGCGGAGGCCATGATGTCGAGCCCGGCCGTGACGGCCCGGCCCTCCTGGACGGCCGTCGAGGCCGCCCGCCTGATGGAACGGCACCGGGTGAAGCGGCTGCCGGTCGTGGACGCGGACGGCCGGCTGATCGGCGTGCTCAGCCGCAGCGATCTGCTCCAGCTGTTCCTGCGCAGGGACCGCTCCATCCAGGAGGAGATCCGCGAGGACGTGATCGTCCGCATCCTGCGGCTCTCGCCCTCGGCCGTCCACATCGACGTCGACGAGGGCCGGGTGACGCTCAGCGGCACCCTGGAGCGCCCGGGCCTCGGCCCGATCCTGGTCCGCCTGTGCGAGACCGTCGACGGGGTGGTGGAGGTCGTGGACCGGATGACGTACGAGGAGGGCGCGGGCGCGTCCTGAGAGAGGGCCTGGGAGCCCGGCGGCGTCTCCGTCCCGTCGGGCTCCGGGCACTACGGCGGCGGTTCCGTCAGGAGACCGCCTCCGGCCAGCCGTATCCGGGGCCGGTGTGCTGGGGCACGGTCCCCGCGCCCACCGCCTCCATCTCCCGGTTGGCCTCCCTCATCAGCTTGCCCGCCAGGTCCTTCATCGCCCTGCTCGCGGCGAGTTCGTCGCCGATCGCCGGCACGTCCACGTCCGCCGGGTTGCACCGGGCGGAGCCGTGTCCCGTGAGGGTCGAGGTGCCGGTCTTCAGCCGGGCCTCGGCCTTCGTCCTGCCGCTGTCCTCGGTCAGTTCCACGCCGACCGTCCATTCCAGCGTGCGGCTCATGGTCCGCCTCCTCGCATCGCCGGGTCGCGCGCAACCGAGGCACGGCCCCTTCCGATACCTCCAGGATCCATCGGCGGGGGCCTGAATGCACAGGGGACGGGGTCAGGGCGCGCGGAAGAGGCGGGGGAAGCGGGGGGCGAGCCAGGGCTTGCGGCCCCAGCCGAGCGCCTTGCCGCGGGCGATCACCGGCCAGGGGTCGACCCGCCCGAGTCCGAGGAGGAGGAAGGCGACCGGCTCCGTGAGGATCGTGCAGTCGGGCCGGGCCGGCGGCTCGTGGCCGGTCCGGACCACGCCGTCCGTGACGGTGACGCCGAAGCTCGGACCGCTGCGGAGCCGTACGGCGAAGCTCGCGGTCAGGCCCGCGACGGCGGCCGGGTCGGCGACCCGGGGCATCGCCTCGACCATGAACGGCAGCGTGAGCTCGACCCGGCGCGCGTCGAGCATGTGGGGACGGTCCAGGGCGAGGGCCAGGTCGTAGCCGTGGCCGAGCATGTGGGTGAGCAGGTACGAGCCGAGGACGGCCGGGTTCAGACGGCCGAGCGGCGTGGACACCGGCTCGGCGGGGTCGCGCTCCTCGACGCTCGCGAGGAAGGCGGCGGCCTGGTCCGTGATCATCTCGGCGAGCGGACCGGGTGACCGCTCGCCGAAGGCGGCGAGGGCGCGTTCGTTGGCCTCGGCCAGGCTGTCGGGGGTGCCGTCGCCGTAGGGGCGCTCGTGGCCGGCGGCCAGATCGGCCATGAGGGCGTTCGCCTGCGCCAGGTGGGCGGCGGCCTCACCGACGGTCCAGGTGGAGCGCGGCACGGGAAGCAGTGAGCCGTCCGGCTCCGCCGTGCGCAGGACCGCGGCGATGTCGTCGGCGGTGCCGCGTATCGCCTCGGCAAGCCCCTCGGGAAGCACCCCGGAAGGCTCTCCGGAAAGCTCCCCGCCCGTTCGCCGCGTCATGGATCCGCCCCTCCCCTGGCCCGGCGGCTCCCCGTGGAGCACCGGCTGGTCAGGGACCGTACCAGCGAGTAGGCCTTTCGGCACCGGTCACGGCGGGGAGGTCTTCGGCTCCGGCGGTGGCGGCCACGGCGGGAAGGTCCGAGCCGCCGGCGGTGGCGGCCACGGCCTCCCGGAAGCGGGGGCAGTCGGCGAGGTCGTCGTGGGCGCAGCCCAGCGCGCATTCGACCAGGTCGAGACAGGCCTGGGCCTCCGCCACCCGGCGCCGCAGCTCTTCGCGGTGCGCTTCGAGCCGCTGCCGGCGGACGGCCGGATCACCGGCCCGCAGCAGCTCCCGGATGTCGTCGAGGGCGAGACCCGCCGCCTTGGCCCGGAGGACGACCGCGACACGGGTGAGGTGGGCGGCGTCGTAGCGGCGGCGGCCGTGGGGGTCGCGGGCGGGTTCGAGGAGCCCGGCGGACTCCCAGTGCCGCAGCACGTGGGTGGCGAGCCCGAACCGGCCCGCGAGTTCGCCGATCGTCACCGTCGTCGGGGGCGTGGGAGCCGTCGGAGGTGCACCGCTTGACTTCATGTCGGCATTAACCACGAGCGTGGTCGCCATGTCCATCACGCCTGCGGCCCCTTCCGGCCGCGACCACGGTCCTGCCCTGCTCGCCGTACTCGACGCCGTCGACCGCGCCCCGGGAGCGGCCGCGCTGCGCGCCCGCTCGTACGACCTCCTGGGCATCACGACGGGCACCCGTCTGCTCGACGTCGGCTGCGGCGGGGGCCTGGCCGTCGCGGAGGCCGGCGGGCGCGGGGCTCTCGCCGCCGGCGTCGACCGGGACGGGGCGATGGTCGCCGCGGCCCGGCGACGGCACCCGGACCACGCGTTCGCCGTAGCCGAGGCGACCGCGCTCCCCTACGGGGACGGCGCGTGGGACGCGTACCGTGCGGACAAGGTGCTCCACGAACTGCCCGATCCGGAGGCTGCGCTCGCCGAGGCCCGCAGGGTCCTCGCGCCGGGCGGACGGGCCGTGCTCACCGGACAGGACTGGGACACGTGCGTCCTGGACGCCGAGGACGGCGCCCTGACCCGGACGATCGTGCACGCGCGCGCCGACCTGGTCGCCGGACCGCGCGTCGCGCGCCGCTTCCGCGGCCTGCTCCTGGACCACGGGTTCGGCGAGGTGGCGGTGGAGGTCTCCACCGCCGTCCTCACCGACGCCCGCTGGCTCCCCCTCGCGACGGGCCTGGCGGAGTCGGCGGTACGGAGCGGGGCCGTCACCCGCGAGCAGGCGGCGGCCTGGAGCGCGGACCAGGCCGCCCGCGCCGCCGCGGACCGCTTCTTCCTGGCCGTTCCCGTCTTCACGGCCTCCGGGACACGGAGCCGGTGAAGTCGGGTTCGACGGAGCCGGTGAGCCGGGTTCAGGGGCCGTCCACCGTCAGGACGAGCTTGCCGGTGGTGCGGTCGGTCTCGCCGAGGCTGTGGGCCTTGGCGGCTTCGGCGAGGGGGAACACGGCCTCGACGTGAGGACGGAGGGCGCCGGAGGCCGCGAGGGCGGCGATGGCGTTCATGCCGGCGTGGTCGGCCTCGACGAGGAGGGTCTCCACGCGGACGCCCCGCGCCGCCGCCTTGGCCGGCTCGTCGGGGTCGGCGGGCGGCAGCAGGGAGACGAGCGTGCCGCCCGGGCGCAGGACGTCGAGGGAGCGGCTGCGGGTGTCGCCGGACATCGGGTCGAGGACCATGTCGACGTCCTGGACGGCCTCGGCGAAGTCGGTGGTGCGGTAGTCGATCACCTCGTCCGCGCCGAGGGAGCGGACGAACGCGTGCTTCGGGGCGCTCGCGGTGCCGATGACGTACGCGCCGCGGGCCTTGGCGATCTGGACGGCGAGGTGGCCGACGCCGCCGGCGGCCGCGTGGATCAGGACCCGCTGCCCGGGGCCGACCTGGGCGGTGTCGACGATCGCCTGGTACGCGGTGAGGGCGGCGAGCGGCAGGGCGCCGGCCTGCACGTGGTCGATCTCGGCCGGCTTGTGGGCGAAGGCGCGGGCGGGGCCGGTCACGTACTCGGCGTGGGAGCCGACGCCGTACGGGTAGGGCAGCATCCCGAAGACCTCGTCGCCGGGCTTGAACACGGTCACGCCGTAGCCGACGGCCTCCACGACGCCGGAGACGTCCCAGCCGAGGACGAGGGGGAGGCGGTCGAGGAAGAGGGCGCCCGCGCGGTGCTTCCAGTCGGTCGGGTTGACGCCGGCCGCGCGGACGGCGACGAGGATCTGGCTGGGGCCGGGCACGGGCCGCGGGACCACGACCTCCCGGAGGACCTCGGCGGTGCCGTGGGTGTCCTGGCTGATGGCTCGCATGGTGGGGTGGTTCGTCATGCCGTCAAGACTCGCGGGCCGTCCCGCCCCGTACCATGGCATGATTGCCATCTTTCGAAGGGATCCTGCCATGAGTTCTGCCACGGGCCCCGCTCTGGGCCCTGCCCCGGTCCCTGTCGCGGGTGATCGCCATCGTGTCGTCGTCCTCGCCATGGACGGGGTCTATCCCTTCGAACTGGGCATCCCCAGCCGCGTGTTCGGCGCGGTGGACGACCGCTACGAGGTCCTCACCTGCTCGGTGGACGGCCGGCCCGTCCGTACCAACTCCGACTTCTCGGTGACCGTCGAGCACGGCCCCGAGGCGCTCCGTACGGCCGACACCGTCATCCTTCCGCCGTTCGACCTGTCCCTCCTCTCCCGCGAGCTCCCCGCCGGGGTCGCCGAGGCGCTGGCCTCCGTGCCGGCCGGGGCCCGCACCGTGTCCATCTGCACGGGCGCGTTCGTCCTCGCCGCCGCCGGGCTCCTGGACGGCCGCCCCGCCACCACGCACTGGGCGCTCGCCGCCGTCTTCCGCCAGTGGTTCCCGCAGGTGGCCCTGGACCCGGACGTGCTGTTCGTCGACGACGGCGACGTGCTGACCTCGGCGGGCGCCGCGTCCGGCGTGGACGTCTGCCTGCACCTCGTACGGAAGGACCACGGCGCCGCCGTCGCCAACCACGTGGCCCGCGCCTGTGTCGTGCCGCCCTGGCGGGACGGCGGGCAGGCCCAGTACATCGAGCAGCCCGTGCCGGAGACCACCGCGAACGACACCTCGGCGACCCGGCAGTGGGCGCTGGAGAACCTGCACGAGCCTCTCGCCCTCGGCGAGCTCGCCGCCCATGCCCGGATGAGCCTGCGGACCTTCGCCCGCCGGTTCAACGAGGAGGTGGGCATGAGCCCGGGCCGCTGGCTGATCCAGCAGCGGGTGGCCCGCGCCCGGCAGCTCCTCGAGTCCACGGACCTCGCCGTGGACGACATCGCGGGCCAGGTGGGCTTCGCGACCGGCACGTCGCTGCGCCAGCACCTCCACGCGGCGATCGGCGTCTCCCCGCTCGCGTACCGGCGCACCTTCCGGGGCGAGGCCGCCCTGTCATAGGCCTGGTTAGGCTTCGCTCCGTGAGACATCACGATTCCGATGGCGCAGCAGTTCAGCCGGTGGCCGATCTGAACCTGCTGCGGACCTTCCTCGCCGTCCACCGCTCCGGATCGTTCACCGCCGCCGCCGGGCTGCTCGGTCTGTCGCAGCCGACCGTGACCACCCAGATCCGCGCCCTCGAACGGCAGACGGGACGCGAACTCTTCGAGCGGCTGCCGCGCGGCGTCGCCCCGACCGCCGTCGCCGACGAGCTCGCGGCCCGGGTGGCCGGGCCCCTCGACGCGCTGGCCGCCGTGTCCGGGCACGAGGCCGCACCGCACGAGCGGGCCGCCCCCGTGCACCTGGCGGGCCCCGCCGAACTGCTCTGCGCCCGCGTGCTGCCCGCCCTCGCCCCGCTGGCGGCCGAAGGCGTACGGCTCAGGGTCAGCCCGGGTCTGACCGAGCCGCTCCTCGACGAGCTGCGCGCGGGCCGGCACGACCTGGTGATCGCCACCTTCCGGCCGCGCGGGCGGGCGCTGACCGCCGTACCGCTCACCGACGAGGAGTTCGTCCTGGTCGCGGCCCCGGTCTGGGCCGACCGCGTCAAGGAGCGGCTGGCCCTGGAGGGACCGGCGGCGCTGCATCCCGTCCCCCTCGTCACGTACGCCGAGGACCTGCCGATAGCCCGCCGCTACTGGCGCCACGTGTTCGGGGCGCGCCTCTCCCGCCCCGCCGCCGTGACCGTGCCCGACCTGCGCGGGGTGCTCGCGGCGGTCGTCGCCGGAGCGGGCTTCAGCGTCCTGCCGCGCTACCTCTGCCAGGCCGAACTGGCCTCGGGCGCGCTCGTGTCCCTGCACGAACCGGAGGACCCGCCCATCAACACCGGCTACCTCGTCCAGCGCCCGGGCCGGCCCGGCAACCCCGACGTCACCCGCGTCAGGGACGTGCTCGTCGAGGCCGGGCGCACCTGGTGACGCCGGGCGCTGCTGCTATAACCGGAGCATGATCTACCACGTGGTGACGCCCGCCGAATGGTCCGCCCGGCCGGAGGAGCCGTACGCCCCCGCCTCCCTCGCGGAGGACGGGTTCGTGCACTGCTCCCCCGACGAGCCGACCACGCTCGCCGTCGTCAACGCCTACTTCCGCGGCGTCACCGGGCCGCTCCTCGTCCTCCTCCTCGACGAGAGCCGGCTCACGGCGAGGACGGAGTGGGAGGCCGCCGCGCCCACCCCGCCGCCCGGTGTCTCCGAGGAGACCCTGTTCCCGCACGTCTTCGGCCCGATCGACCGCGCCGCCGTCGACGCCGTCCTGGAGGTCGCCCGGGACGCGGACGGCCTGGCCACGGGGCTGGCGAAGACCGGCCGACCGTGACCGAAGGGGGTCAGTCCTTGTTCAGATAGGCCAGGACCGCGAGGACCCGGCGGTTGTTGGTGCCGTCGTCGACGATGCCGAGCTTGCCGAACAGGGAGGTCGTGTACTTCCCGATGGCGCTCTCGCTGAGGAACAGGCGCTGGGCGATGACCTGGTTCGACAGTCCTTCGGCCATGAGGCCGAGGACCGAGTGCTCGCGTTCGGTGAGCCGCTCCAGACGGCGGTTCGAGGACCCGCCGCCCAACAGCTTGGCGATGACGGCCGGGTCCATCGCGGTTCCGCCGGCCGCGACGCGTTCCAACGCGTCGACGAACTGGTCGGCGTCGAACACGCTGTCCTTGAGGAAGTACCCGATCCCGCCGGAGCCGTCGGCCAACAGCTCACGGGCGTAGAGCTGCTCGACGTACTGGGAGAGGATCAGGACCGGCAGTCCCGGCAGTTCGGCGCGGGCCGCGACGGCCGCCCGCAGGCCTTCGTCCGTGTGCGTCGGCGGCATGCGGACGTCGACGACGGCGACGTCGGGCCGCCAGGTGCGCAGCGCCTGGAGCGTCTCCGGTCCGGTGGCCGCCGTCGCCACCACCTCGTGGCCGTACGCCTCGATGAGCCGGACCATTCCGTCGCGCAGCAGGTAGAGGTCTTCGGCTACGACGATGCGCACGGCACCTCCAGGGTCGCGAGGGTGGGGCCGCCCACCGGGCTGGTGATCTCCAGGGTGCCGTCGAAGGCGGCGAGACGGCGGCGCAGCCCGGCGAGGCCGCCGCCGTCGCGGACGAGGGCCCCGCCGCGGCCGTCGTCCGCGACCTCGACGGCGACGCTTCCCGCGCCCGTGGCGCCCTCGGTGAGGGAGATCCGGACCCGGGTCGCCCCGGCGTGCTTGACCGCGTTGCTCAGGAGTTCGGCGACGGCGAAGTACAGGGCCGACTCGACCGGAGGGTCCGGTCGGTGGCGGAGGTCCGCGCGGACGGCGACGTCGAGCGGGCTGTCCAGGGCGAGGGCGCGGACGGCGTCGACGAGTCCCCGGTCGCTCAGGACGGGCGGGTTGATGCCCCTGACCAGTTCCCGGAGTTCGGTCAGGGACGCGGTGGCGCCCGCCCGCGCCTCCCGCATGAGCGCCTTCGCCCGGTCGGGGTCGGTCTCCATCAGCTTCTCCGCCGTCGCCAGGGAGAGCCCGAGGCCGACGAGCCTGGCCTGTGCACCGTCGTGCAGGTCGCGCTCGATCCGGCGGATCTCGGCGGCCTGGGCGATCGTCGCCTCGGCGCGCTGTGCGGTGAGTTGCTCCACGCGCTCCGCCAGGGCCATGGCCGCCGAGGGACGCAGGAAGCGTACGCCGACCGGCTCGATCGTCCGCCAGGCGTACGGGGAGACGGCGACGGCCGTCGCCAGCCCGAGCGCTCCGACGAGGCGGCCGGGAGTCCCCGACGGGCCGGACCCGAATCCGGGTCCGAACCCGCCCGCGAACCCGAGGACGGCCGCGGCCACCCCGGCCGGTGGCAGGAGTGCGACCAGGCCCGCGGTGAGCGGCAGGATCGCCGTGAACCTCAGGTCGCGCAGGTTCGCGGGGTCGTTCCACCGGATGCGCCACCGCTGGTCCATGAGGGCGTCGCGGCGGGTGCTTTCGTAGCCGAAACCGTTCCACCAGTAGCCCGTGGACAGCCGCGTGACCGGCGGGGCCTCCCGGTAGCCGGCGGGAACGACGGTGCCCGTCCACCGGGCGACGAGGGCGCGGACGGCCCGGCAGACCGGCCGGGACAGGGCCAGTGTGCCCGCGCAGACCAGGACGGCCGGCGCGACCCACGACCACGGGTTGCCCGGTCCCCACCGGATGCCCAGCGCCACGGCGGCCGCCCACACGGCCGGGACGAGCATGCCGACTCCCGCCACGGCGCACGCCCGTAAGAACCCCACGCCGACGCTCACCGCCCACCTGCCCAGCTGTCTCATGCCTCCGCCTTCGCCTTCCGTTCAGGGCATCCGCTCCGTGCGTCCACTGTGCACCGGAGGCTGCCCCTCTCTCCCCCGGTCGGCCGAGGAGTGGGTCTGGCCCCACCCCCTCGTGCGCCCAGACGGATACCGGCCCCGCCGGACGCCCGGCAGGGTCGGTGACATGGAAACCGACCTGAACCCGAGCACCCCGTCCACGGCCGCCCCGCTCGACCGTGCCCCCACCCGACGAGCCTTCGCCACGGCGAGGACGAGCGTCAAGATCTACGGCGCACTCGGCGCCCTCTCCCTCCTCACCGTCGTCGCGGTGGCGGCCGGCGGCCATCCCGTGAACACGTTCATGTGGGTACGGGCCGTCCTGCTGCCCGTGGTCGCCGTGGCGGTCCACCGCCTGGTCGTCTCCGCCTCCCGGGGATCCCGGCGGGCCTTCGAGCGGGTGCGGACCCTCGCCGGTGTCCTGCCGGTCGCGATCATCGGCGTCGACCTGATCCCGGGCGTGTGCCCGCCGTGGTACGCCGTGATGCAGACCGTCTGCGTGCTGCCCGTCATCCGCCTCGCGTTCCTCACCCGCGGCTCCGCCCTGCGTGCCGCCTTCCCCCGGGTGAAGCCGTCCCCGTCGCGCCGATGACCGCGCAAAGCACCTGGCCACCCGCTTGGGTCACGTCGGCGCCGCCGCCGTGTGCGGTTCCTTCCACTCTCGGTTAGACCTGGTTCACAGGGTGTCGGCCGGCCCGCCGGAAGCCACTCGTCCGGCGTCACTGGCCGCCCATCTCCCGGGAGGAAGCAGATGATCACCCGTCGCAGCATGCTCGGCGGCGCTCTCGCCGCCGCAGGCCTGCCGCTCCTCGCCCCCGGCATACTCGCCGGGGGCGAGGCGCACGCGGCGGAGGCCCTGCCGCCGGCCGGCCCGCGCCGTGCGAAGGACCCCGTGCCGCCCGCGTTCACCACGGCCATGCCGGTCCCGACCGTGCTGCGCCCGCTCTCCTCCACGGGTGCCGTGGACTGCTACGAGCTCACGATCCGCAGGTCCACCGCCGAGATCCTCCCCGGCATCGCCACCGACGTCCTGACCTACGGCGGGCACTTCCCCGGCCCCGTCATCCACGCCCGCTCCGGGCGCCGTGTCCTCGTCCGCCAGCACAACGACCTGGGCATGCCCGTCACCGTCCACCTGCACGGCGGGAACGTCCCGTCCGCCTCCGACGGCAACCCGATGGACGTCTTCGCGCCCGGGACCGCGCGGACGTACGTGTACGCCAACCGGCAGCCGCACGCCTCGCTCTGGTTCCACGACCACGCCCACCACATGGAGGCCGAGCACGTCTACCGCGGGCTGTCCGGCACCTATCTGCTCACGGACGACCTCGAACAGAGCCTGCCCCTGCCCAAGGGCCGGTACGACGTGCCCATCACGCTCCGCGACGCCCGCTTCGACGAGCGGGGGCAGCTGGCGTACACGATGAGCGACCGGAACCGCACCACCGTCCTCGCGAACGGCAGGCCGACCCCGTACTTCGAGGTCGCGGCCCGCAAGTACCGCTTCCGTCTGCTCAACGGCTCCAACCTGCGCCTCTTCGCGCTGAGTCTGTCCGACGGCAGTCCGCTCACCCAGATCGCCTCGGACGGCGGGCTGCTCGAACGCCCCGTCGCCGTGCCCGTCCTCACGCTCTCGCCCGGCGAACGCGCCGACGTGGTCGTCGACTTCTCCCGCCACACCGTCGGCACCCGCCTCGTCCTCACGAACACCGGCCCCGGCCGGCCCGAGCAGGTCGGCAAGGTGCTGGCGTTCGACGTCGTGCGCACCGCCGACGACCCCAGCAGCGTCCCCGAGGTGCTGCGCACCCTGCGGCCGGCCGCCGCGCTGCCCAAGGCCGCCGTGACCCGCGACATCGAGCTCAGCATGGACGAGGACGGGCGCCCCGATCCCCGGGGGTTCATCAACGGGCGGATGTACGACCCCGATCGCGTCGACACCACCGTGGCCTTCGGGTCGTCCGAGGTCTGGAACGTGACCAACTCCAACAAGCGCGCCCCGCACAACTTCCATCTGCACCTGGTGCAGTTCCGCGTCCTCGAACGCGGCGGGCGGCCCGCGGGCCCGACGGAGACGGGCCTGAAGGACACGGTCCGGGTGATGCCGGGCGAGACGGTGAAGCTCCACGTGACGTTCGACGGGTACCGGGGCGACTACGTGTACCACTGCCACATGCTCGACCACTCCGCCATGGGCATGATGGCCACCTTCCGCGTCCGGTGACCCCTCCCCGCGCCGTCGGCCCCGGCCGGTGGCCGACGGCGCGGGGAGCGGGTCGTGCGTCATGGCTCGCGGCCCCAGGGCGGCGGGGGGAGACTGAAGGGGTAGCACGGCCGGCAGCCAGGGGTGCCCTGAAGGAGTGGCCATGGGCGGCACGGCGGTGGAGGCCTTGCGCGGGGTGATGCGCGGCGAGGTCATCGGCCCTGAGGACGCGGGGTACGACGAGGCCCGGCAGATCTACAACGCGATGATCGACCGGCGGCCGGCCGTCATCGCCCGGTGCGCGGACACCACGGACGTCCGGGCGGCGGTGCGGTACGCCCGGGAGACCGGCATGGACCTGGCGGTCCGCGGCGGTGGGCACAGCGGGGGCGGCCTGTGCCTGGTCGACGGCTCGCTGATGATCGACCTGTCCGGCATCCGCTGGGTGCGGGTGGACCCCGCGACGCGGACCGCCCTGGTCGGCGGCGGCAGCCAGCTCGGGGACCTGGACCACGAGGCGCACGGCTTCGGGCTCGCGACGCCCGCCGGCATCATGTCGACGACCGGCGTCGGCGGGCTGACGCTGGGCGGCGGACACGGGCACCTCACCCGGGCGTACGGGCTGACCGTCGACAACCTGCTCGCGGTGGACGTGGTCCTCGCGGACGGCAGGGTCGTCACCGCGTCGGCGGACGAACACCCCGATCTCTTCTGGGCGTTGCGCGGTGGCGGCGGCAACTTCGGCGTGGCGACGTCCTTCAGGTACGCCCTGCACCCGGTGGTCGACGTCGGGCTCGGCGTCACCCTGTGGGAGCCGGAGCACATCGGGGCGGTGCTGCGCTGGTACCGGGAGTTCCTGCCGGCGGCGCCCGACGAGCTGAACGGCTTCTTCGCCACGCTGACGGTCGCTCCCGGACCGCCCTTCCCCGAGGAGATCCACCACAAGAAGATGTGCGGCGTGGTCTGGTGCAGCACGGGGCCGACGGACGAGGAGAGCCTCGCGAGGACCTTCGCCGCGGTGGCCGATCCGGCCCCGCCGGCCTTCCACTTCGCGACGCCGATCCCGTACCCGGCCCTCCAGACGATGTTCGACGACCTGATCCCGAAGGGCCTGCAGTGGTACTGGCGCGGCGACTTCTTCGACGCCATCCCGGAGGAGGCGATCGACGTCCACCGCACCTTCCTGGAGAACATCCCGACCGAGCTGTCGACGATGCACCTCTACCCCGTCGACGGCGCGGCCCACCGGGTGGGAGCCATGGACACGGCCTGGGCCTACCGGGACGCGGTCTGGTCCGGCGTGATCGGCGCCATCAGCACCGAACCGTCCGACGCGGAGGCGCTCCGCACCTGGGCGGTGGACTACTGGGAGGCCCTGCACCCCACGTCGATGGGCGGCGCGTACGTCAACTTCCTCGGCGCGGACGAGAGCCGGGACCGGGTCCGGGCGACGTACCGGGGACACTACGGCCGACTGGCCGAGGTGAAGAAGACGTACGACCCCGACAACGTCTTCCACCACAACCAGAACATCGCCCCGGACGCGGAGGTCTAGCGCGGACCGCCGGCACTCCGGGGAGGCCCTTCAGGGTTCCCCGGAGTGCCGTCCTCAGGGCTCCATGGAGCGCATGGCCTCCTCGGCCCGCTTCTCCATCTCCTCCGGGGGGACGTCCTCGACGTGCGTGGAGATGTTCCAGCGGTGACCGAAGGGGTCCTCGATCTGTCCGGTGCGGTCGCCGTAGAACTCGTTCTTCACCGGCGACAGTTCCTCGGCGCCCCGCGCGAGGGCCGCGGCGAAGACCGCGTCGACGTCCTCGACGTACACGTGGAGGGTGATGGGCGTGCCGCCGACGGACTTCGGCGAGCGGAAGCCCATGTCCGGGAACTCGTCCGCGAGCATGACGAGCCCGTTCCCGAGCTCCAGCTCGGCGTGGCCGATCCTGCCGTCGGGCGCCGGCATCCTCATCCGCTCGGTCGCGCCGAGCACGGACACGTAGAAGTCGATCGCCTCCGCGGCCCCGTCGACGCAGAGGTACGGCGTGACGCGCGGATATCCCTCGGGGATGGGCTGGACGGCCACGGGGCTCCCGCCTTTCCGGACAGTGGCGGTCACCGCCGACCGCCGCCTCCGACACTGATATCCCGAACCCTCGGCCCCGCTCCGACGCCGCGCGGCGCCCGGGACGCCGAATGCCCTGAAGGGCCGACCGCGCGGGGGCCCGTGCCTCCCGGCCCGGCCCGGCTCCGCGTAGAGTGAGGGCGGGCGCGACGTGATCACGAGGAGTATCTGTGACCGCGGTCAGCCTTGAACACGCCACCGTGCCCGCCGACACCGGCGAGGTGACCCTGCTGATAGCCCGCCGGGTGGAGCCCGGACACGAAGCGGCCTTCGAGGTGTGGGCGAAGGGCATCCTCGACACGGCGGCCACGTTCCCCGGCCACCTCGGGTACGGGCTCTTCCGCTCCTCCGGCGGCGACGCCCCTGGTTCCTCGTCCACCGGTTCCGGAACGCGGAGGCCTGCCGGGCCTGGCAGGAGTCACCCGAGCGGGCCGCCTGGTTCGCCGACTGCCAGGGGCACCACCACACCGAGATCGCCCGGCGGAGGCTCACCGGCATGGAGACCTGGTTCGCCAAGCCGGGATCGACCCGGCCCGCGCCGCCCCGGTGGAAGATGGCGATCAGTGCGACCCTGGCGATCTACCCGATCTCCGTCCTCGGCAGCCTCTTCCTCGTGCCCCGTCTCACCGGGCTCCCCCTGCTGCTGAGCAGTGCGGTCGTCGCCTGCGTCTTCAACGTGCTGATGACGTACGTGGCGATGCCCGCGGTGAGCAGACTGCTGCGCGGCTGGCTCACCCCGTAGCGCCCCTCCCGGGAGGGCTACATCGGGGTGGCCGCCCGCAGGATGGCGAAGAGCGTCACGGCGGAGTTCGCGGAGGACAGCGCCGACACGGTCGCGCCGGCGGCGGCGCCCCACACCGCGAGGCCCGCCGCCGTGAACGCCGACGGCCAGGCGCGCCCCGCCGGGGCCGGCCGCATGAGCGCCGCCACCCGGCGGGGCACGGGCCCGGCGGCCGCGAAGGCGGGCAGAGTGACCGAGAGCGGCGCGCGGGACATCAGGGCCGCCTTGCCGATCGCGCGGGCGACGGTGCGGCGGCTGCCGACCGCGATCGCCGCGTCCTCGTCGGCCCAGCGCTCGGCGGTGTACGTCACGGCGGTACGGAGCGGGCGCAGGAACGGGTTGGCCCGGGCGGCGAGGTGCACCACGAGCAGGTGCCGGTGGTGGCGGCCCGTCAGGTGGGCCCGTTCGTGGGCGAAGAGGGCCCGGCGTTCGGCGGCCTTCAGGCCCGCCAGCATCCCCGCGCTCACCACGACCCGGTCGTGACGGCCGGGAAGGGCGTACGCGTACGGGTCGGGGTCCGGCAGCACCGCGACCGGTCCGGCCGGCAGGCCGGCGAGCGCCGCCACCGCGCGGCGGCGGACCCGCGCGTGCCGCCAGGCCGCCCAGGCGCAGGAGAGGAGGACCGCGAGCAGCGCGGGGATGGCCGCCCGGCCCGCGACCTCGTCGTACGGGACGGCCGCGCGCACCTCGGGGTCCGACCACCCGTCGGGCAGCGGGTTCCCCGGCAGTTGTGCCGTGCCCACGATCACGAGGAGTCCGAGGCACAGGGTGCTGCACACGGCGAGGACGCCGGCGACGGCGGTGAGGAGGCGGGTCGCGGTGCGCGGGTGCAGGCGCTGCTCGGCGAGCCGGGCCACCGGCCAGGCGGTGAGCGGAAGGACCAGCGGAAGGAAGACGAAAACCCCCATGGCGGTCAGTCTTCCCCCTCCCCGGGGGCCTCCTCCGGGACATCGGCCAGGAGTTCACGCAGCAGTCGCTCGTCGTTCGGCGAGAGCGCGGTGACGAAGCTCGCGAGCACGGCCTCGCGGTCGGTCTCGGCGTCGAGGACCTTGCGCATGCGCAGCGCGGCGAGCCCGGCCTCGTCCGCGACGGCGGTCCAGACGAAGGACCGCCCGGCCCGCTCCCGCGCGACGGCGCCCTTCGCGTGCAGCCGGGTGAGGATCGTGATGACGGTGGTGTACGCGAGACCGCCGCCGAGGCGCTCCTGCACCCAGGCCACGGGGACCGGCTCGGCCGCTCCGCGCAGGACGCCGAGCACCTGGGCCTCCAGCTCGCCCTGCCCCCGCCTGCGCGGTCCGGGCTCCGCCCCGCCCCTGCTCCGGTCCACCACGCGTCATCCTCCCGTCCGCCGCTCCGGCTCGCCCGCCACGGGCAGCGGCCATCGTACTGACCGGTGGCGGAGCGCCCGCGCCTCCCACCGGCTGGGCGGTCACAGCACCACCGCCGTGGCGACGTGGTCGGCACGGCTCAGCCAGCGGCCGGAGAAGCCGGTGAGGGGGCGGCCGGCGACGTGGGGGCCGGGGCGCAGCAGGCGGGCGGTGAAGGTGCCGTGGTCCGGGTCGAGGGTGATGTCCGCCTCGTCGAAGCCGAGCTCCTCTCCGGTGAGCGGGTACCAGGCCTTGAACACGGACTCCTTGGCGCTGAACAGCAGCCGGTCCCAGGCGGTTCCGGGGCTGTGCCGGGCGAGGGCGGCCATGGCCCGCTGTTCGCCGGGCAGCGCGATCGCCTCCAGGACGCCGTCCGGCAGCGGCGCGTGCGGTTCGGCGTCGATGCCGATCGTCACCCGGTGGCCGGTCCGGGCGACGGCGACGGCCCGGTAGCCCTGGCAGTGGGTCATGCTGCCGACCACGCCGGCGGGCCACTGGGGGGCGCCCCGCCGGTTGCGCAGCAGGGGGGCCGGGGGCAGGCCGAGGCGGGCGAGGGCCCGGCGTGCGCAGATCCGTCCGGTGGTGAACTCGCGCTGCCGAGGGGGTACGGCGCGCGCGATGAGCGCCTCCTCCTCGGGGAAGAGCCCTTCGCCGTGCTCCAGGGCGTCGTCCGGGAGGTCTCCCGGTGCCGCCACGGACACGACGTCCGGGGGGAGGATCGCCTCGATCACAGGATCGCTCCCGCGGCCCGCGGGACCGGCAGGATCTGGTGCAGGGGTTCCCGGGGCGGGCGCGGTCGCCATTCCCGGGGGTAGCCGAGGGAGACCTCCTCGAAGCGGACGCCGTCCTGCCACAGGACGCGTGGGATGTGCAGATGACCGTAGACGACGGCGAGCGCGCGGAACCGGGTGTGCCAGTCCGCGGTGCGTTCGGTGCCGCACCACTGGGCGAACTCGGGGTAGCGCAGGATGCGGGTCGGTTCGCGGGTCATCGGGAAGTGGTTGACGAGCACGGTGCGCGCGTCCGGGGGCAGGGCGGCCAGCCTCCGCTCGGTGTGGGCGATCCGGGCGTGGCACCAGGCGGCCTTGTCCGGGTAGGGGTCGGGATGCAGGAAGTACTCGTCGGTGCAGACGATTCCGGCCTCGCGGGCGCGGTGCAGCGACTCCTCGACGGTGAGGGCGGGGTCGCGGAAGGAGTAGTCGTAGAGCAGGAAGAGCGGGGCCACGGTGACCGGCCCGCCGTCGCCCCGCCACACGGGGTAGGGGTCCTCGGGGGTCGCGATGCCGAGGGAGCGGCAGAGGTCGACCAGGTGCTGGTAGCGCTTCTCGCCCCGCAGGTCGCAGGGGTCCTCGGGGTGGGCCCACAGTTCGTGGTTGCCCGGGGCCCAGACAACCTTCGCGAACCGTTCGGCGAGGAGGGTCAGGGCCCACTCCACGTCGGCGAACTTCTCGCCGACGTCCCCCGCCACGATCAGCCAGTCCTCGTCCGAGCCGGGTCGTAACGAGGAGACGATGGAACGATTCTCCTTGTACGCCACATGAATGTCGCTCACTGCGAGCAGCTTGCCGTCCCCCACGGTTCCTCCTCGTCCGGCGCACACGCGTCCACGCCGCATCCTGCCCCAGGTGCGGGCCCGGGGACACGGCATTCCTCCGGCGAAAGGCTCAGGTGTCCGGTTCCCGCCCGGCGGGCCGGGGGCGGCCGTGGCACCGCGGGCCTCGACGAGCTGCCCGACGACGGGCCTCGACGTGCGCTCGCGCGGTCCGCGCGGAGGGCACGTCCC
The DNA here is from genome assembly GCF_014203895.1 of Streptomyces nymphaeiformis. Classification (GTDB taxonomy): domain Bacteria; phylum Actinomycetota; class Actinomycetes; order Streptomycetales; family Streptomycetaceae; genus Streptomyces; species Streptomyces nymphaeiformis. The sequence continues at coordinate 286,478 of NZ_JACHJY010000003.1, forward strand.
GTGCGGCTCGGCGGGGGCGCCGCCCGCTACTTGCGGCCGACGCCCGCGTACATCGCGACGTCGTCCGCCGGCGTCTCCGGCCGCCACGCGGAGCAGGAGACCACGCCGGGGTCGAGGAGCTCCAGGCCGTCGAAGTACCGTGCGACGGCGGCGGGGGTGCGCTGGGTGAGCTTCGGGGTGCCGTGCTCGTTCCAGAACGCCACCGCCGCGTCGACGTCCGGCATGTCGGGGTGCGTGACCGTGTGGGACAGGACGAGGTGGCTGCCGGGGGCGAGCGCGTCCATGAGCCGGCGGACGATCGCGTACGACTCCTCGTCGTCCTCGATGAAGATGACGACCCCCAGCAGCATCAGCGCGACCGGCTGCGACAGGTCGAGCGTCTTCGCCGCGGCGGCCAGGATCGTGTCGACGTCCCGCAGATCGGCGTCGAGGTAGTCGGTGCGGCCCTCGGGCGTCCCGACCAGCAGGGCGCGGGCGTGCGCGAGGACGAGCGGGTCGTTGTCGACGTAGACGACGCGCGTGTCGGGGGCGACGCGCTGGGCGACCTCGTGGGTGTTGTCGGCGCTCGGCAGTCCCGTCCCGATGTCCAGGAACTGCCGGATGCCCTCCTGTTCGGCCAGGTGCCGCACCGCCCGGCCGAGGAACAGCCGGTCCGCCTTCGCGTACTCCCCGATGCCGGGGTGCAGCGCCCGGATCTGGTCGCCGGCCTCCCGGTCGACGGGGTAGTTGTCCTTGCCGCCGGTCCAGTAGTTCCAGATCCGGGCGGTGTGCGGCCGGGAGGTGTCGATGCGCGATTCGATGTCGGTCACGCCGTCAACGTACCCCAGCGCCCAGTCAACTCCCTTGTCCGGATGTCGCTTTGACCTCTGTTGTTCATGTGGCGCCTGTCTTTCGGCGCCGGCGGAGATCCGCCCGGTAGGCGCTCGGGGACCGGCCCGTGTGGCGGGTGAAGAGGACGGTGAAGGTGCCGGGGTCGCGGTAGCCGACGGAGCTCGCGACGGCGGCGACGGTGCGGTCGGTGGTCTCCAGGAGGTGGCGGGCGCGGCGGACGCGGGAGGACTGGAGGTGGGCGAGCGGGGTGCGGCCGGTCTCGGCGGAGAAACGGCGCAGCAGGGTCCTGGTGCTGACGCCGAAGGCCGCGGCGAGGGCTGAGAGGTCGTAGCGGTCGGCGAGGTGCTGGTCGAGATGGCGCATGACCCGCTCGGAGAACGCGTGGCCGGGCTGCGGGAGGAGCCGGGCGTCGACGTACGGGGTCTGGGAGGTGCGCGCGTCGTCGACGAGGGCGAGGCGGGCGGTGGCGCGGGCCACGCGGGGCCCGCCGTGGCGGCGGATCAGGTCGAGCGCGAAGTCGTACATGGCGCTGAAGGCGGCCGTGGTCGTCACCCCCGTGTCGGTGACGACGAGTTCTTCGGGCCGGACGTCGACGGCCGGGCGGCGGCGGGCCAGCGCGTCCGCCTGGAGCCAGGACGTCGTGGCGCGCCGCCCGTCGAGGAGTCCGGCTTCGGCGAGCAGGAACGCGCCGACGCAGAGGGAGACGACGGCGGTGCCGGCGGCGAACTGCGCGCGGATCGCGGCGATCTCGGGGCCGAGCGCGCCGAGCCGCTCGTCCAGGTCGGCGTCGAGGAGCAGTTCGAAGCCCGGGACGACGAGGACGTCGACCTCGCGGAGGGGACCGACGTCGAGCCGCGCGCCGCCGGAGGCGGTGACCCGGCGGCGCGGCGAGACGATCGCCACCTGGTACCCGGGGCCGTCGGGCCCCGCGATGTGTCCGGCCATCGTCAACAGGTCGGGGACGCCGAAGACTTCGGACGCGAAGCAGCCCGGATACGCCAGGACACCGACGCGCAGCGCACTCATGGTGGCGAGATTACCGGTGCCTGTGGCGATCTCGCCCCTCCCCCGGGCTCTCGGCGGCGGGCCAGGCTGTGCCCATGACTCCTTCCGCCGACGATCCCCTCGACGACTTCACCCCTCGGCTCATCGACGTGGACGGCGTGGTGAAGACCGTCCACACCGCCGGTTCCGGGCCCGCCGTCGTCGTCCTGCCCGAGATGCCCGGCATCAGTCCCGACGTGCTGCGCCTCGCGCGCTGGGTGCGGGACGCCGGCTTCACCGTCCTCGTGCCCTCCCTCTTCGGGACCGACGGCGCCTTCCCCACGGTGGAGGGCGGCCAGGAGGTGATCCGGCGGGCGTGCGTCAGCGCGGAGTTCCGGGCGTTCGCCGGGGGCGGTACGAGCCCGGTCGCGGCGTGGCTGCGCGGTCTGGCGCGCCGGGCGCACGCCGAGTGCGGCGGCCCGGGCGTCGGCGCGATCGGCCTGTGCTTCACCGGCAACTTCGCCCTGACGATGGCCCTGGAACCGGCCGTGATCGCGCCCGTGGTCAACCACCCCTCCCTGCCCCTCGACGACCCCGGCGGACTCGAACTCGACGAGGCGGACGCGCGCGCGATCCAGGAGCGGGTGGCCCGCGACGGGCTGACCGTCCTCTCGTACCGCTTCGAGGGCGACCGCTGGTGCACGGGCCGACGGTTCGCGGCGTACCGCGCGCTGCTCGGCGACGCCTTCGACGGCCGGGTCCTCCCGGACAGTGCCGCGAACCCCGCTCCCCCGCCGTTCTTCGCCGAGACGGTCGGTACGCCGCACAGCGTCGTCACCGCCCACCTGGTCGACGAGGCCGGCCACCCCACCGTCCGGGCCCGGGACGAGATCCTGGCCTTCCTGGGCGACCGCCTGCACCCCGCGACCGGCTGACGGGGACGTCGGCACGCACCGCGGCCGGCCCGTCCGGGCGCTCCGCGCCGATGCCCGCGCCGACGCCGTGCCGCGTCATGTGCTCCCCCGCGAACGGTCACGCAAAGGCGTCCGCCGCGCACGCACGGCCGCCGAAAGCCCGGGTCCCCGCCGGGCACGCCCGCCCCGCGCCCGTTCTCCCGTGCGGGGGAGCACACTGGCAGGAGGGGGCGGAGGGCTTGCCCCGGCCCGGGGCAGGGGCCGTTCCGCCCACTCGTGGAAGAGGGTGCGCGGATGTCCGGTACTCGGTCCTCGTCCCGCTCGCGCTACGCCCCCGACCGGGGGCTCGCGACCCGCATGGCGACGACGATGTTCCTGATCGGCCTCCTGTACGTGGTCTTCGTCGGCGTCCTGCTGGTGCTGATGCGCGGGTCCTGGCCCGTCATCCTGCTGATCACGGGCGCGCTGTTCGTCGGGCAGTTCTGGTTCAGCGACCGGATCGCCGCGCTGGGCATGGGGGCGCGCGAGGTGACGCGCGAGCAGGCGCCCGAACTGCACGGCACCGTGGACCGGATCTGCGCCCTGGCCGACATGCCGAAGCCGAAGGTCGCGATCGCCGAGAGCGACGTGCCGAACGCGTTCGCCACCGGCCGCGGCGAGAAGACCGCGCTGGTCTGCGTCACGACCGGTCTGCTGCGGCGCCTCGAGCCGGAGGAGCTGGAGGGCGTGCTCGCGCACGAGATGTCGCACGTGGCGCACCGGGACGTGGCGGTCATGACCATCGCGTCGTTCCTGGGGGTGCTCGCGGGAATGATGACGCGGGTCGCGCTGTACAGCGGTCTCGGCCGCAGCCGGGACAGCACCATGGGCGTCGCCGTGATCCTCGTGCCCGTGGTCAGCGCCGCCGTCTACGTCGTCAGCTTCCTGCTGACCCGGGTGCTGTCCCGCTACCGCGAACTGGCCGCCGACCGTGCCGCCGCGCTCCTCACCGGCCGCCCCTCGGCGCTCGCGTCCGCACTCACCAAGGTGAGCGGGGAGATGGCCCGGATCCCGACGAAGGACCTGCGCAAGGCGGAGCCGTACAACGCGTTCTGGTTCGCTCCCGCCTTCTCGTCCAAGGAGAGCCTGAGCCGGCTGCTCTCCACCCACCCCACTCTGGAGCAGCGGCTCGAACAGCTCGCGCGGATCTCGGCGCGGCTGGGTGAGGCGTGACGGCGGTGGGACTCCTCGACAGCATCCTCGGGCGCAGCCGGCCGGTGCGGCCCGATCTGGACCGGCTCTTCGGACTCCCGGCCGCCGCGCTGACCCTGCAGGCGGGCACGGGCTTCGTGCCGACCGGCGCCGGGGCGGTGTGCTTCGCCGCGGTGGAGGGCGGTGCGTTCGCGCGTCTGAAGGGCGATGTACGGGACCTCCTCGACGTCGAGGCGTCGGCCGATCCCGGTCCGGGTGCGGGTGCCGGGCCGGGGGCGTCGCCCGTGACGTACACCTCGGACGCGTACGGCTACACGTGGCTCACCGTCCGGCGTCCCGCCGAGGACCTGATCACGCTGGTCAACGACCTGCACGCGGTCAACGCGCTCCTGGAGGAGGCCGGCTTCGGCCCGAACCTCCTCTGCTCCCTGACCGCGTTCCACGCCCCGGAAGGCGGCGCGGGAAGCGGCACGGACCGGACCCGCGACCTCGCCCTCGTCTACCTCTACAAGCGCGGCACGTTCTATCCGCTATGTACACTGCCTGACCAGCACAAACGCGATAACGCGCTGGAGCTACAGGTGGCTGGTCTGCTGAAGAACGACCTGCGGATCGAGGAGGACCTGGAGCGCTGGTTCCCGCTATGGGACGCGCCGGGACTGGCCGGCTGAGCCCTCGTTACGCGGCATCTTCTGCGAGCCGCGACCGGCCGGCCCCTGACCGTCGTCTCTGTCAGGCGTCACCGCGGCGAGGAATCAGGGTCCGCCTCCAGAACAGCCAACAGCTCCGCGAAGCGCCGGTCCTGCGAGGTTCCCGCTGCCAGCTCGCTCAGCGCATAGGCCGTGGTCTTGAAGCCGTCTCCGTGATGGAACTCCGCACCCCACGCACCCAGCCGCACCGAGGTCACCTCGTCCAGCCCCAGGCGGTGGGTCCCCCACGGATTGACCGCCACGATCCCGTCAGGACCGACCTGAAGCCGGACCCTGAGAATCGCCCACCAGAAGAACAACGCGACGCCGACGGCCAGCCCCGTCCACAGCCCGGCCAGCCGTGCCGTCTCTGCTCCCGGCGAGGAGGCCCACCCTGCCCAACCGAAGAGCGCCTTCACCCCCACAACGGCCGGGATCGCATAGCCCGCCACGCGAGCCGCCCCACCCACCCGCCACACCGACACCGAGTCCCCACCCTGGTCATCCATGGCCGCATTGTGAGCCACACAGCCTGACCAAACACAAAGGGGAACCCCTCGAAGGGCTGTCTACCTGATTGAAACCCGGCACCTTCTACCCCTTCGCCCCGCGCGCGGACCGGGCCGAGACCCGCGACAACGCCCTCGAACTGGAGGTCAGGGGCCTCCTCGCGGGCGATCTCGCCTTGGAACCCGACATGGAGCGCTGGTTCCCGGTCTGGGGCGCGCCGGGGCTCGGCGGGTCCGACGGGCAGCGGTGAGCGTGCGGGCCCTCCCATGAACCGGCGTCAGGGACCCACGTGGAGGGGGAGCTGGACGGGAGCGCCGTCGGCGCGCGGGCCTCGGCACCCGGCCCGGGCGCGCCGCTGTCGGTCGACCGGGCGTCCGGGGTCCGTGGCGCCCTCACTCCGTGGGGGCCTCCGCTCCGCGCCGGACGGTGCTGGTCGCCTCCGTCGTCGGCGCCGGCGGAAGGGCGCGGCTCCGTCGGCGCAGCCATGCGTAGAGCATCAGGCACGGCAGCAGCATTCCGGCGATGGTGAGGACGAGGAAGGCCGCGAGGCTGGTGATGTGGGAGACGAGCCAGTCGAAGTTCTGCCCGAAGAAGCCGACCACGAAGGACAGCGGGAGGAACACGCTGGCGAGGATGGTGAGGCGCTCCATCGTGGCGCTCTGCCGAAGGTTGATCTTGTTCTGCTCGACGGAGATCACCGCGATGTTCGCCTCCAGGACGGTGGCGAGGAGGTCGCGTTGTGCGGAGACCTCCTCGTTGACGAGCAGCAGGTGGTCGTGCACGTCGCGGATGTACGGCAGGAGCGCGGGCGGCGACTTGCCGGGCTGCAGGCGCCGTCCGAGCACGGCGAGCAGCGGGTGTACGGCGCGGTAGAAGTCGGTCGCCTCGCGGCGCAGGGAGTAGATGCGCTGCGTCGGGGCCACGGCCCCGGAGAACACGGTGGCCTCGATCTGCTCGATGTCGCGTTCGAGCTCCTCGACGACCGGCGCGTAGCTGTCGACCACCTGGTCGAAGATGGCCCAGAGCGTGGAGGCGCTGCCGGTCTTCAGGAGTTCGGGACGGCTCTCGAGTCGGCTCCGGGCTCCGTGCAGCTCGCTCGCGATGCCCTGGCGCACGGTGATCACGAAGTGTTCGGCGAGGAAGATGCTGATCTCGCCGGTGTCGATCTCCTCGCGCTCGTCGTCGTAGCGTGCCGTGCGCAGGATGATCAGCTCGGTGCCGTCCTCGTACTGCTCGGCCTTCGGCCGCAGGTGGAAGGTCCGCGCGTCCTCGACGGCGAGCTCGTGCAGTCCGAAGACCTCACGGACCCGGGTCAACTCCTCGGGACCGGGTTCGAAGACGCCCAGCCAGACGAACCCGCCCAGCTTGCAGTGCGCGGCCGCCTGCTCCAGGGGCATCGCACCCTCGTGCTGCCGACGCCCGTCCCGGTAGTGTGCACAGTCGACGATCATGGCCGCCTCCTCCTCACGCCCGGCCGACGCACACCGCCCCTCGCCCACCGACGGCACCACACGCCGCACCGGCCTCACCTCCCATGGTCCGCTCCCGACGGCCGCACGCTCGACCGGAGCGCGGTCCGCGCGGCCGCACGGGACGGAGGAGTACCGGGTCAAGCGGCTGCGGGTGCCGGATACCCGCACCCGACCGGTAGGGGGCCGGAGACCTCCGGTACGCGGGTTGCCGGGCTGCGGGCCTCCTGGCTCTGCTGCTCGTCGCCGACGCGGCGTACGGAACACTCAGCGCCGTACGCGCCGTCCTGTGGGCGGTCCTGGCCCTGTCGCCGGAGTACGGGGTCGTCGCCCTGCGGCGGCCGGCCGGCGAGGTCGACGGCGAGAAAGGCCAAGGCCGTCTTCAGTGCCTTCGCTCCGGCGGGTGCGGCTGCACCCCGGTCATCAGGACGTCGAGGCCCCGCCGGGTCGTCGCCAGGACCGCCCGGTCCCCCGCGCGCAGGATCCGCCCGTGCGGCGGGTGCCAGTCGAGGCCCGGCCGGTCGAGCCGCAGCCCTGCCAGCGTGTCCATCGAGGACGAGGAGAACCGGGCGTCCGCGGCGCCGACCGCCAGGACGCGCCACTCGTTCTCGCGGAACGCGGCGTGGATCGAGCGGCCCTCCAGCTCCGGGTGGCCGGCGACGTCGACCACGGTGAACAGCAGCGAGCCCCGCTCGACCGGCATCACCCCCAGCACGTGCCGCCCCATCATCGCGGCGGCGAAGGACGGGGCGGCCAGCGCGGACACGCTCCGGCTGCGGGTCAGGGCATCGGGGTACGAGGCGCGCATGGTCCGCGAGACGGTGGCCGCGAAGTCGTCGTCGTACAGCCGCATCACCACCCTGATGCCCGGGTTGGCCTCCCTGGCGGCCATGACGATGTCCAGGTTCTCGCTGTCCTCCCGGGTCAGGACGAGCAGGGACTTGCTCTGTCCGACACGGGCCCGGTCGAGGACGCCGGGCGCGGTGGCGTCCTCCAGGAGCAGCGGTATCCCGAGCTCGCGGGCGAGATGGACCCCGCGGGCGTGCGGGTCCCGCTCGACGGCCACGATCTTGTGGTCGGTCGTACCGAGCCGGGCCAGGACCCGCGTGCCGATCTTGCCGAGTCCGACCAGCACGATGTGGTCGCTCAGGTCCGCGGACGGCGGGTGGTTCGCGGAGGCGCTGCGGAAGGCCTCGGTGGCGTTCATGGTGGCGGCCACGACGAGCGGGAGGATCGCGAGGCCGACGAAGCCCGCGACGAGCTGGAGGATCCGGCGGGCCGGCTCCTCGTCGGTCGCCGGGTCCCCCATGGTGAAGATGTCGAGCAGCGGCAGGTACACGTCCTTCCACAGCGGGCCGTCCAGGACGAACGCGGTCGCGGCGGAGAGCAGGACGACGATGGCGGCCAGCGCCCCGAAGACGGCGATGACCTCCTTGGAGAAGAAGACCTTCCACGGCAGGTGCGTCAGGTGGCCGAGCAGCAGGTCCCGGTAGCCGCGGGAGGCCTTCGGGGCCTCCGGGTCATGGTGATGGGTGACCTCTTCGAGCATGAGCCGGCCGTGGGTGAACTGGCGGTGGTAGGAGGTACGGGTGTCCGGCAACAGCTGGGTGCCGTCCTCTCCGGGGGTCTCCGCGCTGTCCTCGCTCGCCGGGTCGTCCTGGTGCGCCCCGGACAGCACGGCCAGGGTGGCCAGATCGGTGGGCCGGCCGGGTGCCCCCGCCGGGCGTACGACGCCTCGGAAGACCTTGCCCTCGACCTGGAGCGTGTGGCCCTGTCCGACGGCGGCGGCCGAGACGAGCTCCGGAACGGCGGTGTCGGTGTCGGAGAGGACGGTGGTCGAGGTGTCCAGGGACGCGTCGTCCGCCTGTCCCCCGACCTCGGCGGCCCGGTCGAGGAGCCGTTCCAGATGGCGCCCGCGCTCGCGGTTGTACATGCGGATGACCAGGCGTATGGACGGGTTGAGGCTGCGCGCGAGGAGCGCGGCGGTCACGTTGACCTGGTCGTCGCCGTACGTCAGCGCGAGGGCGGCGGCGCGCTCGATCCCGGCCGCGCGCAGGGTCTGTTCGTCCGGCCTCGCCGACACCAGCAGCTCGACCGGCGAACGTGGGTCGCGGTGCAGGTCGGCGACCTCCGCCCCGTACACATCGCGCCGCGAGGGCAGGACCACGGTCACCGTCTCGCCGCAGACCGCGTCGAGCTCGACGGCGAGCCGGTGGGCGAGACCGTCGTCCCCGCAGATCACCATGTGCTGGGAGCGCTGCCCGAGTGGCAGGCGTAGATGGATGGTTGGCGTCACGTGAGCCAAGACTGCTCTTCGCCCCGGGCAGACGCCGAAGATTTGACGTGTTCCTGACGCGGGGAACGCATCCGTCGGTTCCTCCCGGCCGTCCTCACCCATGCCGGACAGGTTTCACGAAGGAGGGCGCCATGGAGAGCGCAGTGGTCGGAGTCGTCGTCGTGGTGGTCTTCCTCCTGTTGCTGTTGCGCAGCGGGATGCGTGTGATCAACGAGGTCGAGCGGGGGGTGGTGTTCCGCTTCGGGAAGGCGCTGCCCGGCCATCGGCAGCCGGGCATCACCTTCCTGATCCCGGTCGCGGACCGCATGCGGAAGGTGAACGTGCAGGTCGCGACGCTGCCGATCCCGACGCAGGAGGGCATCACCCGGGACAACGTGTCGGTCAAGGTCGACGCGGTCGTCTACTACCGGGTCACGGATCCCGCCCGTGCCGCGATCGAGGTGCAGGACTACGCCTTCGCCGTCGGCCAGGTCGCGCAGTCGTCGCTGCGTTCCATCATCGGCAAGAGCGATCTGGACGACCTCCTGTCCGACCGGGAGCGGCTGCACGAAGGGCTCGCGTTGATGATCGACAGCCCGGCGGCCGGCTGGGGCGTCCACATCGACCGGGTCGAGATCAAGGACGTGCAACTGCCGGAGTCGCTGAAGCGGTCGATGTCCCGGCAGGCCGAGGCGGAGCGCGAACGGCGGGCCCGGGTGATCACCGCGGACGGCGAGTTCCAGGCGGCCCAGCAGCTCGCCAACGCCTCGCGGATCATGTCCGACACCCCCGAGGCGATGCAGCTGCGGCTGCTGCAGACCGTCGTCGAGGTGGCGGCGGAGAAGAACTCCACGCTCGTGATGCCCTTCCCGGTGGAACTGCTCCGCTACTTCGACCGGGCGGCCCGCAACCTCGACGCCGCTCCTACGCCGGCGCCGGAGACTCCGAAGGGCACCGTGCCCGAGCAGCCCGACCCGGCGGACGCCTCCTGACGGACTGCGGCCGGATCCGCCCCGGGGCACCGCACGGGAGCGGCACGCGCCGCCCCGGGGCACCGCACGGGGGCGGATCCGCGCCGCCCCGGGGTCCGGGAGCGGCACGCGCCGCCCGGGGCTCCGCACGGGGCCCGGCAGGCGCCACAACTCGCCCACCCCGTCCGCCCGTTCCCACGTCGCCGTCCGCGGAAAGCGCGATACTCGACCTGTGGACTCGATCTACCGCAGTACGACGGGCAGGGAGCAGATCCGGCGCTGGTGCCACGACCGGCTCGACGCATGGGCGGTACCGCACGAGCGGACGACGGTGACCGCCAACGGCGCGCGCACGCACGTGGTCCTCGCCGGGGACGGCCCTACGACCGTCGTGTTCGTTCCCGGCACCAACTTCAACGCCGCCGCGTCCCTGCCGCTCGCCACGGCCCTGGTCGCCGCCGGACACCGGGTCCTCCTGCTGGACGTCCCGGGCCAGCCCGGCCTCAGCTCCGGCGAACGAGCGCTCTCCGGTGGCCGGTTGTCCTGGTACGGGGCATGGCTGGGCGAGGTGATCGAGAAGGTCTCGCCCGAGCCGGTGGCGGTGATGGGCCACTCCTTCGGTGCCGCGATGGCCCTGTCCGCCGACTCGCCCAGGATCAGCCGGCTCGTGCTGGTCTCGCCGGGCGGACTGGCCCGCCTGAGGCTGACCCCCGCGGTACTGGCCGCCTCCGCGGCCTGGTTCCTGCGGCCCCGACCGACGCACAGCGCCCGGCTCCTGCGCGCCATGCTCGCCCCGGGCCGTCGACCGCGCGAGGAGCTGGTGGACTGGATGACGCTGGTCGCCCGGCACGCGCGCTCCAGCGGAGCACCCGGCACGGCCGTCCTGCCCGCGCGCCCGGTCCCCCGCCTGGTCGTCACCGGCGAGCACGACGTCTTCCTCCCGCCCAGGCGGCTCGCCACAGCGGTGCGCGGCACGCTCGGCGCCGAGCTGGGTGTGGTCTCCGACGCCGGGCACCTCGTGGTCGAGGAGCGCCCCGAATTCCTGTCCGCCTTGTTGGAGGACCCGGGCCGGTCCGCCACGTAGCCGACGTCCGGGGTCGCGGCTGCCGCGCGGTCACGTCGTCCCGGTCGTCGTGTCGGGGTGGAACGGCGGAGCGCCCTCCTCCATGCGGAGGCCGATGGTCATGGTCAGGCCGCCTCCGGGCGTGTCCTCCGCCGTGACCGTGCCGCCCATGGCCTCGACGAAGCCGCGGGCGACCGCGAGGCCGAGGCCGACTCCCGCGCCGCGCGGGGCGTCGCCGTACCGCTGGAAGGCACCGAAGATGCGGTCCTTGGCCTCGTCGGGGACGCCGGGGCCCCGGTCGACGACGCGGAGCTCGACGCGGTCGGCGAGGGCGCTGGCGGCGACGAGGACCGGTGTGCCGGCGGGGCTGTACTTCACCGCGTTCTCGACGATGTTGGCGACGGCCCGCTCCAGCAGACCGCGGTCGACGACGACCATGGGCAGGGTCTCGGGGATGTCGAGCTCGACGCTGTCGTCGGGCACGCCCACGAGTGCCATCGGGACGACCTCGTCGAGGCCGGTCTGCCGGAGCACTGCCGTCACGGTCCCGGTCTCCAGGCGTGAGACGTCCAGGAGGTTGCCGACGAGGTGGTCGAGCCGGTCGGCGCCCTCCTCGACGTTGGCGAGGAGTTCGGCGCGGTCCTCCTCCGACCAGTCGACGTCGTCGGAGCGAAGCGAGGAGACGGACGCCTTGATGCCGGCGAGCGGCGTGCGCAGGTCGTGGCTGACGGCGGCGAGCAGAGAGGTGCGGATCTTGTTGCCCTCGGCCTGTCGGCGGGCTTCCTCCGCCTCGTCGACGAGACGCTGCCGGTCGAGGACGACCGCGGCCTGCGCGGCGAACGCGCCGAGCACGCGCCGGTCCTCTCCCGGCAGGACGCGGCCGGTCAGGGCGAGCGCCAGGTGGTCGCCGACCGGCATGTCGACGTCGGCGTCCTCGGGCCGGCCGACCGGGCGGCCGGGGCCGACGACCGCGACACACGTCCACGGCTCGGTGTCGTCGCTGCGCTCCAGGAGCGCGACGGACTCCATGGCGAAGGTCTCCCGGAGCCGTTCGAGCAGCGCGTCCAGGCCCGTCTCGCCGCGCAGCACGCTGCCCGCGAGGAAGGAGAGCGTCTCCGCCTCGGCGCGCAGCCGGGCGGCCTGGTGGGTGCGGCGGGCGGCCAGGTCGACCACGGAGGCGACGGAGATCGCCACGCCCACGAAGACGACCAGGGCGACGATGTTCTCCGGGTCGGCGATGGTGAGTTCGTGGATCGGCGGGGTGAAGTAGTAGTTGAGCAGCACCGATCCGGCGGCCGATGAGGCCAGTGCCGGGCGCAGGCCGCCGAGGAGTGCGGCGGCCACGGTGAGGGTGAGGAAGAGCAGGACGTCGTTGGCGAGCCCGATCTCGGGGGTGACGCCGAGCAGCAGGGTGAGCAGCACCGGTCCTGCGAGGCCGACGAGCCAGCCCCAGACGGTGCGGGACCGGCCCAGTTTCGCGCGACGCGCCGCGGGCAGGTTGCGGCCCTTCGCCGCCTCGTCGTGGGTGACGATGTGGACGTCGAGGTCGGGCCCCGACTCGCGGGCGACGGTGGCGCTGACACCGGGGCTGAAGGCGTACTGCCAGGAGCGGCGGCGGCTGACGCCGAGGACGATCTGGGTGGCGTTGACCCCGCGCGCGAACTCCAGGAGTCCGGTGGAGACGTCGTCGCCCACCACGTGGTGGAACGTCCCGCCGAGGTCCTCGACGAGGGTCCGCTGGACCGCCAGCTCCTTCGGGGAGGCGGCGGTGAGGCCGTCGCTGCGGGCGATGTAGACGGCCAGGACCTCGCCGCCCGCACCCTTCTCTGCGAGCCGGACGGCACGCCGGATCAGGGTGCGCCCCTCGGGGCCGCCGGTCAGACCCACCACGATCCGCTCCCGGGAGCCCCAGATCTTCGAGACCCGGTGTTCGGTGCGGTACTCCTGGAGGTACTCGTCGACCCGGTCGGCGGTCCAGAGCAGGGCCAGTTCACGTAGGGCGGTGAGATTGCCGAGGCGGAAGTAGTTGGAGAGGGCCGCGTCGACCTTGTCCGGCTTGTAGACGTTGCCGTGGGCCATGCGCCGTCGCAGGGCCTGCGGCGACATGTCGACCAGTTCTATCTGGTCGGCACGGCGCACCACCTCGTCCGGGACGGTCTCCCGCTGACGTACCCCGGTGATCGACTCGACGACGTCGCCGAGCGACTCCAGGTGCTGGATGTTGACCGTGGAGACGACGTCGATGCCGGCCGCGAGCAGTTCCTCGACGTCCTGCCAGCGCTTGGCGTTCCGCGAGCCGGGGATGTTGCTGTGGGCCAGCTCGTCCACGAGCACGACGGCGGGCTTCCGGGCGAGGACCGCGTCCACGTCCATCTCGGTGAAGACCGTGTCCCGGTACGCGATCTCCTTGCGCGGCACCGTCTCCAGGCCGTGCAGCATCACCTCCGTACGCGGCCGGCTGTGGTGCTCGACGAAGGCGACGACGCAGTCGGTGCCGCGCTCCACCCGTCGGTGGGCCTCCGAGAGCATCGAGTACGTCTTGCCGACGCCCGGTGCCGCGCCGAGATAGATACGAAGCTTTCCGCGTCCCATGGTGTCGTTTCTCGTCGATGTCGGACAGGGCGTGTACGTGTGCGGGCGGGGCGTCACGCCTCGAAGCGGTACCCCATGCCGGGCTCGGTGATCAGATGGCGGGGGTGTGACGGGTCCGCCTCCAACTTGCGGCGCAGCTGCGCCATGTAGACCCTCAGGTAGTTGGTCTTGGTGCTGTGGCTCGGCCCCCACACCTCCTTGAGCAGGCGCTGCTGGCTGACGAGGACGCCGGGGTCGCAGATGAGGATCTCCAGCAGGTGCCACTCGGTCGGGGTGAGCCGGATGTCGCGGTCACCGCGCCGGACCTTCTTCGCCACGAGGTCGACCGTGAAGTCGTCGGTCGTGACCAGGGACCCCGCCCCTCCGGTACCCGCCCGCGCGGACGACTCCTCCAGACGGCGGGTGGCCGCGCGGAGCCGCGCGAGCAGCTCGTCCATGCTGAACGGCTTGGTCATGTAGTCGTCCGCACCCACGTCCAGCGCACGGATCTTGTCCTCGGACCCGCTGCGGGCGGAGAGCACCAGCACCGGAGCCCGGTTCCAGCCGCTCAGCGCCCGGATGAGGTCGATGCCGTCCATGTCGGGCAGCCCGAGATCCAGCAGGATCACGTCCGGTGGCTCGGTGGCCGCGAGCCGGAGTGCGGTGGCGGCGTCGTGGGCCGCGGCCACCTCGTACGTGCGCGCCTTGAGGTTGATCATCAGGGCGCGCGCGAGCTGCGCGTCGTCCTCGACGACCAGGACCCGGGTCATCGGCGTACTGCCTTTCGTCGTGAGCGTGGCGTCGGATGCGCGTCGGGAGCCGGCAGCCGGGGCGTTCCCCGGCTGCCGGCTCCCGTACGTCGGGCGTAAGGCCATCAGCCCTTGGCCGCCGTCAGGTTCTTCAGCGCGGTGTTGAGCTGGAGGACGTTGACGCGGGGTTCGCCGATGAAGCCGAGGATGCGGTCGTCGGTGTGGTCGGCGACCAGCTTCTCGACCTGGGCGACGCCGAGGTGGTTCTTCTCGGCGACCCGGTGGACCTGGAGCTTCGCGTACTCCGGGGAGATGTGCGGGTCCAGGCCGGACCCGGAGGAGGTGACGGCGTCGGCGGGGACGTCGGACGGCTTCACCTTGTAGTCGGCGGTGGAGTTGTCCTTGACGACGGCGGCCTTCGCGTCCGTCACCCACTTGATCAGGTCCTCGTTGTCGCCGGAGCGGTTGGTGGCGCCGGAGAGGATCAGCTTGTACCGGGTGTTGACGCTGTTGCCGCCGAGGCCGTTGGAGGGGCGCGGCTGGAACCACCTCAGGTCCGGGGCCGCGGTCTCCTCGCCGTCCTTGAGCGGCAGGTTGTAGGTCTGGCCGATGAGTTCGGAGCCGACGACCTTGCCGTTCGCGTCCTTGATCTCGGAGCCGTTGGCCTTGGACGGGAAGGCGAGTTGGGCGATGCCGGTGACGGCGAGCGGGTAGAGGACGCCGGTGATCACGGTGAGGACGAGGAGGGCGCGGAGCCCGGCCCAGAGCACGCGTCCTGTGTTTCCTGCGGAGTTGTTCATCGCGGGTCAGCCGATTCCGGGGATGAGGGAGATGAGGAGGTCGATGAGCTTGATGCCGATGAACGGGGCGATCAGGCCGCCGAGTCCGTAGACGCCGAGGTTGCGGCGGAGCATCGAGTCGGCGCTGCTCGGCCGGTACCGCACGCCCTTCAGGGCGAGCGGGACGAGCGCGATGATGATCAGCGCGTTGAAGATGACGGCGGACAGGATCGCGGACTGGGGCGAGGCCAGGCCCATGATGTTGAGCTTGTCGAGCGACGGGTAGGCGACGGCGAACATCGCGGGGATGATCGCGAAGTACTTCGCCACGTCGTTGGCGATCGAGAAGGTCGTCAACGCGCCCCGGGTGATGAGGAGTTGCTTGCCGATCTCGACGATCTCGATGAGCTTGGTCGGGTTGGAGTCGAGGTCGACCATGTTGCCGGCCTCCTTCGCGGCCGACGTGCCCGTGTTCATCGCGACACCGACGTCGGCCTGGGCGAGCGCCGGGGCGTCGTTCGTGCCGTCACCGGTCATCGCGACCAGCTTTCCGCCGGCCTGCTCGCGC
The DNA here is from genome assembly GCF_014203895.1 of Streptomyces nymphaeiformis. Lineage (GTDB taxonomy): Bacteria > Actinomycetota > Actinomycetes > Streptomycetales > Streptomycetaceae > Streptomyces > Streptomyces nymphaeiformis. Next base: position 302,042 of record NZ_JACHJY010000003.1, read on the forward strand.
TTGATGAGGGCCATCTTGTCCTCGGGGGTGGCCTCGGCGAGGAAGTCGTCGACACCCGCCTCCTCGGCGATGGCCTTCGCGGTCAGCGGGTTGTCACCCGTGATCATGACCGTCTTGATGCCCATGCGGCGCAGCTCGTCGAACCGCTCCCGCATGCCCTCCTTGACGACGTCCTTCAGGTGGATCACCCCGAGGACACGGGCACCCCTGTCGTCCTCGACCGCGACGAGCAGCGGGGTGCCGCCGGCCTGGGAGATCGAGTCGGTGAGGTTCTGAGCGTCGGCCGCGACCGTGCCGCCCTGCTCCTCGACCCAGGCGACGACCGATCCGGTCGCGCCCTTGCGGACCCGACGGCCGTCCACGTCCACACCCGACATACGGGTCTGGGCGGTGAACTCGATCCAGGTGGCGTGCGCCAGCTCGCCCTGGTGGCGCTCGCGCAGCCCGTACTTCTCCTTGGCGAGGACCACGATCGAGCGGCCCTCGGGGGTCTCGTCGGCGAGGGAGGAGAGCTGGGCGGCGTCGGCCAGTTCGGCCTCGGTGGTGCCCTTGACCGGGACGAACTCCGACGCCTGGCGGTTGCCCAGCGTGATGGTGCCCGTCTTGTCGAGGAGCAGGGTGCTCACGTCACCGGCGGCCTCGACCGCTCGGCCGGACATCGCGAGCACGTTGCGCTGCACGAGCCGGTCCATGCCGGCGATGCCGATCGCCGAGAGCAGGGCGCCGATGGTCGTCGGGATCAGGCAGACGAGCAGGGCGGTCAGCACGATCATCGAGGTCTGCTTGTCGGCCCCGGCGTAGATCGCGAAGGGCTTCAGGGTGACGACGGCGAGCAGGAAGACGATGGTGAGGGACGCCAGGAGGATGTTGAGGGCGATCTCGTTCGGGGTCTTCTGCCGCGCCGCGCCCTCGACCAGGTTGATCATCCGGTCGATGAACGTCTCGCCGGGCTTCGTCGTGATCTTGATGACGACCCGGTCGGACAGCACCTTCGTACCGCCCGTGACCGCGCACCGGTCGCCGCCGGACTCGCGGATGACGGGGGCGGACTCGCCGGTGATCGCCGACTCGTCGACCGAGGCGACGCCCTCGACGACGTCACCGTCGCCGGGGATGACGTCTCCGGCCTCGCAGACCACGAGGTCACCGATCCTGAGCTCGGTGCCGGGGACGCGCTCCTCGCCCGTCTTCGTCAGACGGCGGGCGACGGTGTCGGTCTTGGCCTTGCGCAGGGTGTCCGCCTGGGCCTTGCCCCGGCCCTCGGCGACCGCCTCCGCCAGGTTGGCGAAGACCGTGGTGAGCCACAGCCAGGCGGTGATCGCCCAGCCGAACCAGTCCCCCGGGTTCTTGACCGCCAGTGCGGTGGTGACCACCGAGCCGACGAGCACCACGAACATCACGGGCGACTTGACCATCACCCGCGGGTCGAGCTTCCTGATCGCGTCCGGGAGGGACTTGACCAGCTGCTTCGGATCGAACAGACCGCCGCCCACGCGGCCGGAGGCCTGATGTCCCGCGGACAGGTCCTCGTGCGGCACCGTGGCCGCCGTGGCGGTAGACGACTGGTTCACAGCGCCCTCTTGCTTCTTCACGTCGATGTTCATGCCGCGAGCCCTTCGGCGAGCGGTCCCAGGGCCAGGGCCGGGAAGTAGGTGAGACCGGTGATGATCATGATGGTGCCGACCAGGAGGCCGGTGAACAGCGGCTTCTCGGTCCGCAGGGTGCCCGCGGTCTCGGGTACGGGCGTCTGCTCGGCCAGCGAACCGGCCAGGGCGAGCACGAACACCATGGGCAGGAACCGCCCGAGCAGCATCGCGATGCCGATGGTCGAGTTGAACCACTGCGTGTCGGCGTTCAGGCCGGCGAAGGCGGAGCCGTTGTTGTTGGCGCCCGAGGTGTAGGCGTAGAGGATCTCGGAGAAGCCGTGCGCGCCGGAGTTGGTCATCGAGTTCGCCGGCGTCGGCAGGGCCATCGCCAGAGCGGTGAAGCACAACACGAGCGCCGGGGTGACCAGGATGTAGAGCGCGGCGAACTTGATCTCGCGGGTGCCGATCTTCTTGCCCAGGTACTCCGGGGTGCGGCCGACCATCAGACCGGCGATGAACACCGCGATGACCGCCATGATCAGCATGCCGTACAGGCCGGAGCCGACGCCGCCGGGCGCGATCTCGCCGAGCTGCATGCCCAGCATCGTGATCCCGCCGCCGAAGCCGGTGTACGAGGAGTGGAAGGAGTTCACCGCGCCGGTCGAGGTCAGCGTCGTGGCGACCGCGAAGATCGACGAACCGCCGATGCCGAAGCGGGTCTCCTTGCCCTCCATGGCGCCGCCGGCGATGTCGAAGGCGGGCCCGTGGTGGGCGAATTCGGTCCACATCATCAGCGCGGTGAAGCCGAGCCAGATGGTGGCCATGGTGGCGAGGATCGCGTAGCCCTGCCTGATCGAGCCGACCATGCGGCCGAAGGTACGGGTGAGCGCGAACGGGATGACGAGGATCAGGTAGATCTCGAAGAGGTTGGAGAGCCCGTTGGGGTTCTCGAAGGGGTGGGCCGAGTTGGCGTTGAAGTAGCCGCCGCCGTTGGTGCCCAGCTCCTTGATGACCTCCTGCGAGGCGACCGCGCCGCCGTTCCACTGCTGCGAGCCGCCCGTGAACTGGCCGACCTCGTGGATCCCGGCGAAGTTCTGGATCGCACCGCAGGCGACGAGGACGAGCGCGCCGATCACCGAGATGGGCAGCAGGATGCGTACGACTCCGCGCACCAGGTCGGCCCAGAAGTTGCCCAGTTCACCGGTGCGGGAGCGGGCGAAGCCACGGACGAGGGCCACCGCCACGGCGATCCCCACCGCCGCCGAGACGAAGTTCTGCACCGCGAGGCCGCCGGTCTGCACGACGTGCCCCATGGCCTGCTCGCCGTAGTACGACTGCCAGTTGGTGTTCGCGACGAACGACGCGGCCGTGTTGAAGGCCTGGTCCGGGTCGATCGACACGAAGCCGAGCGAGCCGGGCAGCGACCCCTGCACCCGCTGCAGCAGGTAGAGGAAGAGGACGCTCACCGCGGAGAAGGCGAGCACCCCGCGCAGGTACGCGGGCCAGCGCATCTCGACGTTCGGGTTCGCGCCGATCGCCTTGTAGATCCACTTCTCGGGCCGGTAGTGCTTCTCCGAGGAGTACACCTTGGCCATGTGGTCACCGAGCGGCCGGTAGGACAGACCGAGCGCGACGACCAGGGCGAGGAGCTGGAGGATTCCAGCCAGGACGGGACTCATATCCCCCGGAGCGGAAGCGACTGATGTCACCGTCAGAACCTCTCCGGCTTGACGAGGGCGAGGACGAGATAGGCCAGCAGGCCGGCGGCGACCAGCAGACCGACGATGTTCTCGACAGTCACAGCTTCGCCACCCCCTTGGCGACGAATGCCACCAGCGCGAAGATCGCGACCGTGGTGACGACGAAGGCCACGTCGGCCATCGTGAGCTCCCGGATGTGAGTGGTTGAGATGAGTGATCCGTTCGGACCTGTTAGAGGAAATCGCGTTCCAGCCACCACGCCGCCGCCGTTGACGTCCCCCTAACGTGCACCGCGGCCGTCTTGACACATCCCGTACGCGACCCCGCCCTGGATCCCGCGTCGTCGCCGTCACCTGCGGCGACCACGCCCTCCTGGCCGGCGCCCCCACCGCCCTCGCCCGGGGGCATCACCGACGGCATCACCGCCCGGGGCCGCGCCGCCGCCTGGAGCTGCTCCCGCGCCCATCGCACCAGCCGCCTCCTGGCCCGGACCGCCGGCTTCCGTCTCGCCCGCGAGTACGTCCACCACACGACCGGTCCGGTGGCCGTCAGCGCTCCGTCAATTCTTCGGACGGCCGCGTAAACACGGCGTACGAGCTCGGTGGTACGGCCGGGCCGTGGTCCTAGCGTGGGGGCCATGAAGCCGCTCCCCCGCATCGTCCGTCCCGTACCGGACGCCTCCGGCGACGTCCTGTCCGACGCGGGCTGGCCGGGAGAGGCCCGCGCCGCCGTCGGATGCGCGGCCCTCCTTCTCGTGGTGTCGGTGACCGTCGAGGCCGGCACGCACCACCTGACCCTGCTGCGCGCCGTGGGATCGATCGCTCTCGCGTCGGTCCTGCTGGTGGTCCTGCTGCCCGCGCGGGTCACCGCCACGCCGGACCTGCTGATCGTCCAGGACCTGTGGACGACCAGGACGGTCCGCACCGACCGGCTTTCGACCGTGGCCTGGCCGGCCACGGGCACCTCGCTTCGCGTGGTCCTGAGGGACACGGAGGGCGGTCGAGCGGAGGTCGGCCTGCGCGTTCTGACCGCCAATCCGGCGCTCTGGCTCCGTCTGGAGGCCGGGGCCAGGACCTCGACGCAGCGCGGCACACTGAGCCGCGACACCAGCGATCTGACCCGGCTCTCCCGCCACGTCCACCGCGAGGCGGCGCGGTCGGTCCTCAAGGTGTCGGGGCTGGGCTAGGGCCTGTCTGACCGTTCGCGTCGGATCAGGCCGGGCGTCCGGTGCGTGCGATCGGCGTGCGGCGCGAGCGGGGCGGGCTGAGCCACCCGTTCGCGGCCGGTCTCCGGCCGGCCGCCTCCGGCCGCGCGACCTCCGCGTGGAAGGCCGGCGTCTTCTGTGCCTCCCGTCCCGAACACGTCGAGGTTCAGGAAAAGAGGTGCTGCTCGAAGAAGGCGGCGGCCTCCCTGCCCATCTGTACACGGACGGCCGAGTCGGCGGGTTCCGGCATGAAGAAGTCTTCGTGGCGGACGTCGGGGCCCGCCGAGCAGCCGCTTGCCCTGGGGATGTGGTCCAGGTAGGGCCGGGTGTCGACCTCGTAGGGGTTGACCGTGTCCGCTCCACCCCAGCGGATCCCCACCGGCACCTGCACGGTCGCCAGGCTCTCCCGGGTCACGAGACCGCCGACTCCGGGAGTCGCTTGGAAGACCGCCAGGACTCGGCGATCTCCGGCAGGGGAACCGCCCCACGACACGGAAACCCGCCTCGTGGAGCGGTCCCGCCAACCACTCCACGCTGCTGGGGGCTGCGGCCCGGAGATCACCATGGCGGCATCGTAGGTTCGGCCCGAACGATGAGATCGGGTCACAGCCAAGCGTCGATCGCGGCGAGCGGGGCGGTGGCCTCGAGGCGGACGGACGTCCACGTCGGCCGACGGCTTCAAGCGGCCGCCGTGAGCCGTCCGGCCCGCCGGACAGGCGCTAGAGGCCGATGTCGCGGACCCGGAGGTCCTCCAGGGTCTCGCGGCGCACCAGGACCCGGGCCCGGCCGTCGAGGACGGCGACGACCGGCGGGCGGCCGACGAGGTTGTACGAGGAGGCCATGGCCAGGTGGTAGGCGCCCGCCACCGGCACCGCGAGCAGGTCGCCCGGGTGGGCGTCGGCCGGCAGCGGCACGTCCTCGGCGAGGACGTCGCCGGCCTCGCAGTGGCGGCCCACCACCGTCATGCGCTCGGCCTCGGCCGGTGAGTGACGGCCGATCAGGCGGGGCGCGTACCGCACTCCGTACAGCGCGGGCCGCGGGTTGTCGCTCATCCCGCCGTCCACCGCCACGAACGTCCGGCCGGGCGTTCGCTTCACCGCGAGCACCCGGTAGACGGCGACGCCGGCGGGGCCCGCGACGGCGCGGCCCGGCTCGATGATCAGACGGGGGACGGGAAGCCCTGCCGCCGCACAGCTCTCGGCGAGTTCGGCGCGGACCCTCGCCGCCAGTCGCGTCAGGTCGAGCGCCGGCTCGCCGGGACGGTAGGCGATCCCGTGGCCGCCGCCGAGGTCGAGCTCCGGCAGCGCGATCCCGTGGGTGTCGCGGACGCGGGCCATGAGGCCGACGAGGCGGCGTACGGCCACGAGGTACGGCCTGACGTCCGTGATCTGCGAGCCCAGGTGGCAGTGGAGTCCGGTGAGTTCGAGCTGCGGCTGGTCGAGGATGCGGGCGATGGCGTGCTGGGCGTGGCCGTCGCGGAGGGACAGGCCGAACTTCTGGTCGTCGGAGCCGGTACGGATCTTGTGGTGGCCGCCCGCGCTGATGCCGGGCGTCACCCGGACCATGACCTTCTGGTGGCCGCCGGTGCCGACCGCGGCGGCGATGCGGGCGATCTCGGCGGGGGTGTCGATGACGATCCGGCCCACACCGAGGCGGAGCGCGAGCGCCAGGTCCTGCGGCGACTTGGCGTTGCCGTGCAGCAGGATCCGGTCGGCCGGGAATCCGGTGGTGACGGCGAGCTCCAGCTCGCCGGCCGAGCAGACGTCCAGGCCGAGCCCCTCCTCCTCGATCCAGCGGGCGAGGGCGCGGCACAGGAACGCCTTGGCCGCGTAGTGGATCCCGGCGTCGGGGAAGGCGCTGCGGTAGGTGCGACAGCGCTCGCGGACCTCGGCCTCGTCCAGGACGTAGACGGGGGTGCCGTGGCTCTCGGCGATCCCGGTCAGCGACACGCCTCCCACGAGGACGTCGCCATGAGGTCGCTCGGCGGTGGTCGCGGGCCAGACGGAGCGGTGGCCGTCGGTGCCGACGGCGGTGTCGGTCGGGACGACGGGCAGGGGAAGGGTGGTCATCGCCGCGGCCCCTTTCACTTCGCGAGTACGGCGAGCGGCCGCGGGCCCGACAGGGGCACCGCCGCGGGAGCGGCCGACGAGGCCGGGGCCGGGGCGGTGAGGACGGGGTCGATCCGCAGTTCGCGGACGCCCAGCGGCTCCATGAGCGCGCGCAGCGCCGGTTCGGCGAGGACGATCCACGGCTGGGCCGCGCCCAGGACGGCCCTCAACCGCGCCGGACCGGTGAAGGCGACGGCGGTCCGGCCGCCGACCGGCGTACGGAAGAGGCGGGTCACACACCCGCCGGAGCCCGGCCGGACGGGCACGCAGAGGCGTCCGGCCGGGAGTTGTTCTCCGGGCTCGGGCTCTTCTCCGTACAAGGCAGCTGACGACATGGCTTCCTCCGAGGTGGAAACGAGACCCCGGACGCGGTCGCACCGGGGTGTCACCGACGCTATTCCCGTTCCTCACCTGCCCCGGCGGCCTCCTGACGCTCCCCTGACGGCATCCGCCCGAATGGATACGCCGCCCGTACACCGCTCCCGCCTGGTCTGCCCGTTCCCGCGAGAAGGCGCTCGCTCGACATCAGCCTGCCTCTCCGGCCCCCGATCCGATGTCGCCGAAGCCGCCACGCACCCAGGTCCGGCCGACGAGGTGGGGCAGTCGGCCGCACGCTTCGACGGAAGATCGACTTCCCCGCGGAGCACACCCCCACGAAACTGAGGGGAGGAGCCCCGCGAGGAAGGCTGAGGTGCCGGATGACGGAATCGGAGGAGGGGGCCCAGGCGATCCGCCTCGTAGCGGAGCGGCTGATCAAGGCGCATCCCCATGTGGACGTCGGCCTGATCCAGGGGTCGGTGCGGACGGCGTACGAAGAGCTCAAGTACGCACGCGTGCGGACGTACCTGCCGGTCCTCATGGAGCGCCGGGCCAGGGACCTCCTGCCCTCCGCCGGACAGGGCGAACTCGAGACCTGACGATCGGCCGTCACGCACCCGTGCGCCACGCCGGACCTGAGGCTGCCGGTGCCCGTGCGAGGTGCGCAGACTCGGCACCCGCGCCTGCTCGCCCTGCTCTTCGGAGACCCGCTCCAGGCACCTCTCGGCCCAGGCCGGCGGCAGCGCCTTGGTGACGGGCGGGTGTTCACGGTGAAGGTCGTCTGTCACCGGTCGTCCTGCGGCGGATCGGGCAGCGCCAGGCACAGTGCGTCCATGGCTGCCGCGAAGGCGTGCTCCGGCGGTGTGCCGTAGCCGATGACCAGGCCGTCGCGCGGTGGCATCGTGCTGTCGGGATGGCGATAGGGGCGCAGCCCGTCGAGCGCCAGTCCCTGCCGTCGGGCCGCGCGCAGGGCAGCGTCCTCGGTGCCCTCGGGCAGTTCGAGGACGGCGTGCAGGCCGGCCGCGATGCCGCTGACCCTGATGTGCGGGGCGCGTTCGGCGAGCGTGTCGACCAGCAGGTCGCGGCGGCGCCGGTAGCGCTGTCGCATGCGGCGCAGGTGCTGGTCGTAGGCGCCGCGGGCGATGAAGTCGGCGAGGGTGAGCTGGTCGACGACGCCCGACCACATCTCCCGGGGCCCCTTGGCGGCGAGTACGTCGTCGACGAGCCGGCCCGGCAGCACCATCCACCCCAGCCGCAGCGCCGGTGACAGGCTCTTGCTGGTCGAGCCGATGTAGACGACCCGGTCGGGGTCAAGGCCCTGCACCGCGCCGACCGGCTGGCGGTCGTAGCGGAACTCTCCGTCGTAGTCGTCCTCCACGAGCAGCCCTCCGCTGGAACGAACCCAGTCGATGACTGCCGTCCGGCGTTCCGGGTGCAGCGGTCCGCCGGTGGGGAACTGGTGCGCGGGGGTGAGCAGGACGGTTTTCACGCGGGCGTCCGGCACTTCGTCGATCCGCGCGCCGTGGGGGTCGACCGTCAGCGGGACCGTGCGCAGGCCCATCCCGTCGAGGATGCCCCGGTGAAAGTCCAGCCCGTACGACTCCACCGCGACCGGGCCTTCCAGCACACCGCCCAGCAGCCGGAGTCCGTGGGCGAAGCCGGAGCAGATCACGATCCGGTCGGGCTCCGTGCGCACGCCCCTGGCGCGTGCCAGGTACTCGGCGAGGGCACCGCGCAGCTCGGCCCGGCCGCGCGGATCGCCCACGCCGAATGCGTCGTTGGGCGCGGCGGCGAGGGCCCTGCGGGCGGAGGTGAGCCAGGCGGCGCGCGGGAAGGCGGCGGCGTCGGGCGAGCTGGGCATCAGGTCGTGCTCGATGCGTCGGCGGGGCATGCCCTGGGAGCGGCGCGCGTGGTCCGGCCGGAGCGGTGTGGTGCGCCGGGCGACCTGGGTGCCGGAGCCCTGGCGGGCGGTGAGCCAGCCTTCCTCGACGAGTTCGGCGTAGGCGTCGGCGACGGTATTGCGGGCGACGCCCAGGTCGCGGGCGAGGCTGCGGTAGGGCGGCAGCCGGGTGCCGGGGGCGAGCCGGCCGGAGCGGATGGCCTCCCGCAGGGCGTCCATGAGCCGGCTGCGCAGACTTCCCTCCCCGGAGAGTTCCAGGTGGAGGTCGGTTCCCGCAGCTGGGTCCGGCCGGCTTCGCTCGCGGGGGGACTCCGGAGAATTGACCCATGCTTCCACCATGGAAATGCACCCTACCCTGGGTCGCTTCCGCTCTTAGGTTCATGGCATGACAACGTTTCAGGTGCCTCGGCGCATGAACTTCTCCACCGTCGCCCCCAGGTGTGCAAGGCCGCCCTCGAGGCCGTCACCCTCTTGCCCGAGGGCGTCTCCGATGAGGTCTACGCCGAGGATGGCCGACCCACGGGGCCACCGCCCCGCCCGTGCCATGCCACGCCATGCCATGCCCTGGAACGCTCACCTCACGAAGGGCTGATGGAGCCCTGACCACCCTCGACGCACCGGTGTCCGCCGCCGGCGAGCGATCGCCCGTCAAGGGCCGGCTCGCCGTCCTGGCGGTGACCTTGGGCATCTTCGCCCTGATGACCTCCGAACTGCTGCCCGTGGGCCTGCTCACCCCGGTGGGCTCCGCCTTGGACGTGTCCGAGGGCACCGCGGGGCTGATGGTGACCGTGCCCGGGCTGGTCGCCGCCGTCGCGGCGCCCCTGGTCACCGTGGCCACCGGTCACGTCGACCGCCGTATCGTCCTGGCGGGCCTGGTCGGTCTGGTGGGCGCGGCCGACCTCGCCTCCGCTTTCGCGACGGGCTTCGCGGTCGTCCTGGCCGCCCGCTTCCTGATCGGCATCAGCGTCGGCGGCTTCTGGTCCATAGCCGGCGGCATCGCGCTGCGGCTGGTGCCCGAGAAGCACGTCCCGCGGGCGACCGCCGTCGTCTCCTCCAGGACGACGGCGTCGGCGACAGCATGATCAGCGCGCTCCTGCTGACCTTCGGCGTCGCGGGCATATGCGGCAACTTCATCGCCGGGGCGCTCGTCGGCAACACAACCGTCACCGCAGGCGCCGTCCTGATCCTGTGGGGCCTTGGCTACGGCGCCGTACCGGTGAGCTTCCAGACCTGGATCCTCGGCGGCCTCGCCGTCGAGGGCATCGCCACCACGAGCGTGCTGTGGATCGGCGCGGCCCTCGCCGTCCTCACGCTGCTCGTGGTGGGGCGGGGCGAGAAGTAGCGCAGGGTGGGGAATCGGGATGCCGGAGAGGCAGTCGACGGCGCAGGCGAGGTAGAGGTCGACGCGGTCGCGGCCGGTGAGGTGTTCGATGCGGTAGTGGAGCGTGCTCACGTGGATGTGGAGCGCGGCCGCCGTGGTCCGCCAGGCTCCGCTCTCGCCCAGGAACACCGTCAAGGTGTACGAGGTCGGCGCCTTCGACGTGGGCGGTGCAAGCCGACGCCGGTGGAATCCAGGTGCCTCGACGGGCGGTGGTCGGGTAGCGTGCGGGCCATGTCGAGTCCTGAGTCAGACAAGGTGGGGGCTTTCGGTCACGCCGTCAGCCCCCTGAACCACTGAGCTCCTAGACCTGCCGTCGCGCCGCGTTCTGCGGTGCGACGAGCGCGCCCTCAAGGGCTGGCCGCGGTGACGAGATGACCTTGTCGTGCTTCTCCTCGCCCCGGAGCCACTCGATGCCTCTTCCGCTGTACCTGCTTGCCGTGGCCGTCTTCGCCATGGGCACCTCGGAGTTCATGCTCGCCGGCCTCCTGCCGGACATCGCCTCCGATCTCGACGTCACCGTCGGGACAGCAGGCGTGCTCACCTCGGCCTTCGCGATCGGCATGGTCGTCGGAGCCCCCTTTGTGGCCGCGGTCGCCCGCAACTGGCCCAGGCGCTCCAGCCTGATCGGGTTCGTCCTCGCTTTCGCGACAGCCCACGCCGTGGGCGCCGTCACCACCAGCTTCCCGGTCCTGTTCGCCACCCGGGTCGTCGCCGCGCTCGCAGACGCGGGGTTCCTCGCCGTCGCCTTGACGGCTGCCGCCACCCTGGTCCCGCCCGACAAGAAGGGACGTGCGCTGGCCGTGCTGCTGTCCGGCACGACGACCGCCACGATCGCCGGTGTCCCCGGCGGCTCGGTGCTCGGCACGCTGCTCGGCTGGCGGGCCACGTTCTGGGCCGTCGCCGCTCTCTGCCTGCCCGCAGCCCTCGGCATCCTGAAGGGAATCCCGGCAGGGCGGACGAAGGAACAGATGACCGGCGGACCGGCCCTGCGAGCGGAACTCGCCCAGCTGGCACGGCAGAGGTTGCTCCTGGTGATGCTGCTGGGCGCGCTGGTGAACGCGGCCACCTTCGCCGGCCTCACCTTCCTCGCCCCCGTCGTGACCGACACCGCCGGGCTCGGTGAACTGTGGATCTCCGTCGCCCTGGTGCTCTTCGGCATCGGGGCCTTCGCCGGAGTGACGGTCGCCGGTCGGCTGTCCGACCAGCGCCCCGGCCCGGTCATCGCGGTCAGCGGCCCCCTGCTGCTCATCGGCTGGCCGGCCCTGGCCGTGCTGGCCGGCGAGCCGGCCGCGCTGCTCGCCCTCGTGTTCGTCCAGGGCGCCCTGTCGTTCGCGCTGGGCGGCACCCTGATCACGCGGGTCCTCTACGAAGCCGCGGAAGCCCCCACCATGGCCGGCTCGTACGCGACCGCGGCACTCAACGTCGGCGCCGCCGTCGGCCCCCTCATCGCCGCGACCACCCTCGGCACCACGGCCGGGAACCTCGGGCCGCTGTGGTCGAGCGGATTCCTGGTCGCCGTTGCCCTGCTCATCGCGTTCCCCCTCCGCACGGTGATCGCGGCCGGCCCGAGCACCGAGGCACTCGAGTGACGTGGAGGGGCGTCGGGTGGGGCCTCCACCGACATCGTGGTCCGCGCGCAAGCGGGGGGTGTTCCCAGATCCGACCTGTGGCGCACCCGTGCGCGCTCGTGTCCTTGCGTCGATAATTGCACTGCGAAAACCCCGCTCGTCAACCCACCTGTTCAGCTCTCCAGGAGGTATCCATGAGGATGTTGATCAACGTGCCCTAGTTTGGTGCGGCCGCAGGTCAGGGCCATGCTGTGGAGCCGTTGGTCAGCAAACTCCCAGCATGAGTCAGGAGCGGTGTCAGTGGCGACCAAACTCATCCGTGGGATGGGCAGTTTCTTCAAGACCTGCAGCTGCAAACGGCAGGGCGGATGCGCACACCCCTACGCTATCCGGTTCCGCGACGGAACGGGACGACAGTGCGAGGAGTCGGGCTACCCGACGCAGGACGACGCCCTCGATCGCCTCACGCAGATCTACAGGGAGAAGCGCAGCACTCCCGTGCAACAGTCCGAGATGAAGCGCACGCTGGGCAAGCAGCGTTTCGGGGAGTACGCAGGCGCCTGGTTGCCGCGCCAGCGACATTACGCACCCGGCACAGTACGCACGGTCAAGCAATTGCTCGACCGTCAGATACTCCCGACCCTCGAGTCCCGCCGGATCCACAGCTTCTCGCCGACCGTCGTCGACGACTTCATCATGTCGATGGAGGAGCGCAAGGTCGGCCTGGCCACACAGCAGAACGCCTTCGACACCCTCAAGAAGATCCTCCGGGACGCCCACCACAGGGGCGGGATAGCCGACGATCCCCTCCGGGGTGTTGTCCCACCGGAGTACATCCCCACTCGAATCACCATCCCCACCGTGGAGGAGATCCACGCCCTCAAGGAGGTCGCGTCCAAGGCCCTTGTCGTCGTCATCGACCTGATGTCCGGGTGTGGGCACCGGAACGGCGAAGCGTTCGCAGCCAGCCTCGAAGGGATGGTCGCCGACGACGTGTACCGCATCACCGAGCAGATCGAAGGGAGGACCCGCCAGCGGGCCCCGCTCAAGCACCGCAAGGCTGGCGACTTCCGCGAGGTCCCCATGCCGACGACGGCCCGGGAGTCCCTCCTCAGGTATGCACACGACGTCGGCACGGACCAGAACGGGTTCTTGCTGCGCACTCAGCGCAGCCCCTACTGGGCATACTCGACGCTCGACTACCAGTGGAGCGCAGCCAGGAAGCGAGCAGGCATCACACGGAAGCTGAACCCGTACTCCCTACGCCACTTCTTCGCTTCAAACTGCCTGTCCAGGGGAATCCCCATCACCGACGTGGCCGAGTGGATGGGGCACTCGAACATCAACATGACGTATCGCATCTACCGTCACCTGATGCCAGCATCCATCGGCCGTGCGGCCAAGGTCCTTGAGGCCGGACTCTAACGGAAAGCCAAAAGGGGCCGGGCTTTCCACCCGGCCCCTCCTTCACGAGACCTTCTGTTGCTGCGCCCACCATTCAAGGTCCTCGATCTTGAACTTGAGCCGCCCTCCGAAGTAGTAGCGAGGGATGCCGTACCTCCGTGAATCGCGGTACATCCAACGCTGAGACATGTCCAAATATTCGGCCGCTTCAGCGATCCCAAGGAACCGGCAACCCATAGGGCACCTCATCTCTCACCAGTGGTTCGGCCCCGATGGTAGGGAGCTAAAGCGGCCGCCCCTAATAAGACCGTGTCCTATGTGGTGAGGCGGTCGTTGAGGTCACCATGGGGCGGGGTACGTGGAGTTGGATTGTTCCGGACGGGCTGTGGAAGATCGCAAAGCCGCTGATCCCGCCCTCTCGGGTGCGGCCGCAGGGCGGCGGGACGCGGGACACGCCTGATGAGACGCTGTTCGCCGCGATCATCTACGTGCTGGTCTCCGGCTGCGCCTGGCGGGCCTTGCCGCCCTGTTTCGGGGTCTCGAAGTCGACCGCCCACCGCCGGTTCCTGATCTGGTCCAGGGCCAGCGTGTGGGGCCGGCTGCACGAGGAGATCCTGCACCGTCTCGACGACGCCGGCCTGCTCGATCTCTCGCGTGCGGTCCTCGACTCCGCCCATGTGAGGGCGAAAAAGGGGGCGAACTCACAGGTCCGAGCCCCGTGGACCGAGGCAAGGCGGGTTCCAAGATGCACGTCCTGTCGGACGCGAACGGACTGCCCCTCCTCGTCGGCGTCTCGGCCGCCAACACCCACGACAGCCAGGCCCTGAAGCCCATGGTGCTCGGCCACCAAACGAGACACGACCCCCACCGCGGCCGTCACTTCAAGCCCCAACGCCTTCATGCCGACAAGGCCTACGACATACCTGAACTGCGGAAATGGCTCCGCGGGAAACGCATCGGGGTCCGCATCGCCCGCAAGGGCATCGAGTCCAGCGAACGACTCGGCCGGCGTCGGTGGGTGATCGAACGGACCATGTCCTGGCTGACCGGCTACCGCCGACTCAACCACCGCTACGAACGACACCCCCGCAACTACCTGGCCTTCCTCGGCCTCGCAGCCGCCATCTGCTGCTACAAACGACTCGTCCGCCTCACCACATAGGACACGGTCTAAGGACGACACGTCAAGGAGAGGGCTCCACGGAGCCGTCAATAGACTTTTGTGGTTCCGGAAGTTGAAGCAGGGAGGGCTCGTAAACCCGATAGTGAGTTTCGCATAGCCACACGTACTGGCCAGTCGGCAAATAGACGCGTCGAAGCCCACGGAAGTCGCGGCTACTATCAAGCTTGAACAGCATTTCCCGAAATCGACGCAGCGCTGCCCCTTCGGCAGGTGAAAGTTGATCGTCGGCCTCTTCCGCAGCTTCTGAAATCTTCAGTGGAGCTGCAGCATCGGCGAGGGCCTTCATTAGAAGCGAGCTGTCCTTCAAGTCCTGAGCATCGAGCAGGCCTCCTAGGTTCCCCGCAATGGGAGCAAGAACGGACACAGCTTTCGCGGTGAATCGCAAATAGGGTGCAATATCGGCGACCCATTCCTTTGTCACGCCAAGGCTATAGGGTTCGCCGATTGGATGTTGGCTTCCTGGCTCCTCGCACCAAAGTTGTAGCAAATGACCCTCCTTCCAAAGCTTTCGAGCATCGTAAGCCTTCGACTCGACCCGACTTAGGGTAAAAAGCGTTGGGCAGTCCGTGACTTCGACGTTGGTGGCTTTCATGAAAAGCAACATAGCGCGTAGCACCTGGTCAATACTTGCCACTTCGCCATGCAGTAGTCGTAGACTCTCGACCATTGCAAATTCTTGTTGCAATTGCTTGGCGGCCGGGAATCCGAGAAGTAGTTGATTCACGTCATTCTCGGCCAGGCACTCGGTACAGACAAGCTCCAAGGTTCCATCTGAGCGCAATTTTTCAAGGTTTTCTATGGGAAAGGATCCCTCACATTGACCAATATGGTCGGAGTAAGTAAGGCAGGGGACCCGGATGCGATATGCCAGCCCGGGCCAGCGGATTCTAATTAGATGCTGCAGGGTGTCCCTGAGTACCGAGAATATGAAATAGTGTGAGCCTCCCACTGCCCTGATGGAAAGGCGAGTTGGGGACAGTAGCTCAACGAGCGCTTTCGCGTCGTACTCTGGATGGGTGAGCAAGAATCCCTGTCGCCATTGCTTTGAGCTAAACCGCCTTGTCCTCACGGTCATCCACGGAATCAGTCCGGTCGGACGGTGAGCGAAGTCGCAGTAGAGTGATAGCTCGGGACCGGAATCCGGCCACGTGAATTCCGGCTTCACGTAGGGGACCAGTTGGGCTATTAGGCTGGCATCCTCTTCGGGGATTCTGTAAGAAACGTCGAACTTCTCCATCAGTCGCAAAAAGTACGGGTGAAGCTTTTCGTCGTATCCTATCTCGCCGCCACCCCAGATTCGGGCCAGTGAAGCATGGGACAAGATGCCCTGATTCTGTCGCGTCTCGGGATCCTCGAATACACAACTGATCGCCTTTGTTAGCCATTCTGGCTGGAGAATCAGAATATCGCGCAATTCTTGATCGTCTGGATAGTAGACTATATATCCTAGATCATTAAGAAGCGGGGCGATAGCTTCTGCTTCGAGTTCGTCAACGTTATGTCGATCGCAAATTCGGTCGAACGTTGCGCGCTTGACGTAAGGGCTGTCCGACCGCAGCAATTCTTCCTGGACGTCGAGCCACCTGCGGCTGATGCGCTCGCCCATACGCGGCAGAGTGTGCGCCATAACTGCGAGCTTTGTCTTAAGCTCCCTGATCCCTTTGCCGCTCTTGCTGTCAATAGCTAGACTTCCGGCCAGGATATCCCCGTACTTTCTCCGAAGCTGAGAATAATCAATCTCTGGAGACCGGCCCTCATCGGCATACGTGGAGACGAGCAAAACGCGAGCATTCTCGCCGCACCTTATCTTGATTCGCTTAAGCCAGTCTTCGACAAAGTTAGCTTCCTGACCCTCCCTTGGACGCCAGACCACAAGATAGAGTGCACCCTTACTGAAGAAGAATTGATGTGTGATTCGATATACCTCCTGCCCGCCGAAGTCCCAAGAGCGTATAGTGACTTCCTCTCCTTCTTCCTCCTCCTTCTCTTCGGAATGCTCATCCCTGACTTTGAATGTATGGATCTCAATGCCATGTGTTGTAGGTCGGCCCTCAACGAAAGGGTTTCCTCTCAATGCTTCGATCATGGACGTCTTTCCTATATTTCCTTCCCCGACAAGAATTAGCTTGGCTTCACGGTATGGCTCTGCATCAAGTGACCGAAGGTAGGCCAGCAAATGTGAGGTCTGGCGCTTCGCGAGAAGCTCGATGGTCTCGTTGAAGAAATTTCCATTCAGTCGCAAAGTGATTTCGTTTGGTAGCCCTCCCAGCTCGACAGGAAGTTCAGTGAGATGATTGTTGCTTATATCTAGGTGCCGGAGCGACCGAAGGGCGGTGATACGGCCCGGCGGTACGAAACCCGGGTTCCCACCCAGCTTCAGCTCCCTCAACTGTTGCAATTCTGCGATATTTTGAGGAAGGGAGCCGAGGAGGTTGTCGGAGAGGTCCAGATATTTCAGATTACTGAGCTCGCCAATAGTTGAACTGACTTCCTCCAGGCCATTTTTCGCTACAGTGAGTGTAGTCAGGCATGGAAGGTGTACTTCCGGGATTTCTAGAGATCTTATGCCGTTGCCATCCAGGGACAAGTACTCTAGTGATGCCGAGATGTCCAAGCCATGCGGAAAGAAGCGCAATCTGTTTCTATCCAGCATTATCTTCTTGAGGTTAGGAAGCTGATCTATTGGAGCTCCATTTAGGTCCTCAAGACGGTTATTGGTAAGATCTAGGGTGTGCACGCCAGAGAGATTCCCTCTATCCCAAGTCTCATCTGGAATGCGCGTTAGGCCAAGTCCTGACAAAGCGAGGGTCCCTGTGTCTCTCGCTTGCTCGACGGCATACTTAATAGGATCCTGCTCGGCTGTCATGTCTAGTGACTTCCGTTCGAACAGCATCGACGGGGTTCGGTGATTCCAAATGGGCTGGCATCGGCAGCATGCGCCCTTCTCCCATGATGCTCTCCGGAGCCGATCGTTGCATCTCAACCAATTTGTTTAATCGGCCACAACAGCCAGCAGAGTCATGAGACCTGCGGAGCCGCACCCGCCTGCACTGTCTCCCGGTTGCTCGAGTACCGAGATGGAATGAGCCTTCTCCAACCTCATGCTGACGCGTGATGGAGGACGAGTACTGCCTGGACGATCGCGGTGATGCGGTCGGTGCCGCAGCGGAGCTTCCGTAGGAGTCGCCAGCTCTTCAGGACCGCCATAGCCTGCTCGACCAGGCAGCGGATCTTGGCATCTTGGCGTGACTGCTGTTGTGCCGGCGCTTCCACCGCTTGAGCCGACGGCCTCGGAACGGGACGCGGACGGGTGGCCGGCTCCCTGGTGCGCCCTGTCCGCCCAGCACTTCAGCTCGGCCGCGGCGAGCGCGTCGATGATCCCGTGGGTCCGTGCCGCGGTCAGGTCGTGGACGGACCCGCCAGACATCGCTTGTACCGCTTCTGACCTTGCCGTTCGCGTCGTAGCGCTTCGTGCGCAGCCAGATGTTCTCCAAATGGGAGGGCGCCGCTTACCACGCGACGCCCTCCTGCGCAAACATGCAGGTCACAGGCTCGGTTCGCGCGAGACAAATCGAGCGCGAACGCGCTGGTGCTGACCTGGTGCTGACTTCCGCTGGCGTCCGTTCCGGTCCGTTCGGGTGCGTCGTGCTGGATCGGTGCTGACCTCACGCACCTTGCCGCCCGACAGGTGTCCGCTCACTTGGTGCGGCCGTCATTCCTCATTACCGTCCTCGCGAGCAGCCGAAGCAAGCATAGGGGAATCGTTTATGCCTGAGCCGATGTGGGACGTCAAGGCGCTTGCCGCCTATCTCGGGAAGCCAGCTTCTTGGGTGTACGACAACCACCTCAAGGAAGAGCTGCCGAGCTTTCGCGTAGGCCAACAGCTTCGATTCTCTCCGGCCGAGGTTCGGCAATGGCTGGAAGAGCGATGCCGACTGGTCGCATGAACAGCAGGCTCAAGCGACGTTGCCTGGCTTCGGGCAATATCGCTTGAGCCTGCTACGCGACCTGCATGAAGCGCCTGGACAATGCGCTCCTGAAGCGATCAGGAGACGTCGTCTCCTGGCTGCTCCGCCTCTGCCTCGAAGCTGGGACCGCGATACTCCGGATGGTTTCGATCAACGGCTCCCGCCACATGAAGCGGTACGGGATGGCGGGTGCGCGCATCCCAAGCAAGCGACTGATGGCACAGTGCCGCAGCCAATGCGGCCAGGTCCTTCGCCTGGTACTCCCCCGGCTGCGGGACAGTGATCTGAGTCGCGGTGAAACTGTGCCAGTCTTTGCGCAGCAGCTTTTCCTTCAGGTTTTCCGGAATCGTGAAGCGGGTGCACGTACTGCCATTGATACCCGTTTGCCCGAAGCCGTCGTAGCTGCGTGACTTCTGTGCGAAGTACCAACTGGTCAGCCCGGTGGAGGTCGTCCGTTCGTGCAGCCAGTCGTCAGGGGCTTGTGGCCGCGCCGGGTCGCGTCGCCCCCTGGCGTCGGCTCGATCGACCGGCGTGGGAACTTCGCCATACGACGTGTTGATGCTCACCACGGCCACCGAGCGCCCGTTGTCGTCGAGACCCTCGCTCGGGAGCGTCGCTTCGCCGAAGCGGGCGTGCTGCAGCCCTGGCCAGATGGTTCGGCACGCTTCCGTGTCCACAAAGATGACGAGCGACGTCTGCCCGGGCAGGATCCGCAGCGCGGCCTTGATGTGCTCGCGGACCAGTGCGGCTCCTTCCTTGTGGCGTGCGTGCTGATCCACGCCGATCGAGCCGGCGCCGAAGGCTGCCTCTCCTTGGGGAAGGGGTAGCCAGGCGTGATGACGGCGGCTGTACATCTCCAGTCGCCAGGGCTGGCTGGGGTCCGGATCGGTGTGGAGGGCTGTGAGGACTTCCACCATCTGTGTCTTGTCAGCAGAGCCGATCTTCGCGCTGATCCGCTGCTGACGCAGGTGCACGCCCACAAGGATGGTGGGACGGTCCAGTGAGACGCCCTCGGCAAGTCGTCCGTCGACCGCTCCCATGCGAAACATCAGGTCACGCAGTCCGTTGATCGCCGGGTAGTCCAGGCGTGGCCTGCTCTGCTTCGGCTTCTTCGGCGTCTCGCCTTCCGCAGGTTCTGGGGCACCGTCAACGCCCAGGGGCTGATCAGCGTCGGCCGCCAGCTCCGGGGTCGGAGCTTCCTCATCCTCCGGCTTGGGCGGCTTCGGCCGCGGACGTTGGGCGATGAATTGGGAGACCATTCCCCGGCGGTGGAAGTGCCTGCGGAGGTCGCGCTTCGGGTCGTAGACGTCGGCTTGCTGCCCCTTTCGAGAGGCGCGTCTCTTGGGATTCCAGATCGTCTCGACCCAGACGCCGGTGAGCGCAGTACTTACAAGGGGTGTAAGAAAGGCAAGTTCACGGTCCCAGTCGACCGGCGTCTGGGACACCAGAGCGGGCATCCGATGGAGTCGAACGCACAGCCTCTTGGTGAGCTGGTAGTCGTGGTTGTCTTCCCAGCCCGCAGTCTCTTCTGGTTCCTCAAGGTACGGGGTGAGCGCGGTGATCATACGTTCACGTGTGTACTCATCGTCGTAAAGAGCAAGGATCCGCACGTGATCCTGCTCTGCACCGCTGAGGGCGTGATCGAGATCCTCTCGTACGACCGGTCCCGTCACGTGCCGGATGACTTCGACGTCTGTCCGCTCATACGTGACCTGCTCGATCTTCAGCTCCTTCGCCGCCTCCTTCACATAGTTGGCGAGGTAGAGGTTGAACCGAGTGCCTGTGCCTTTGCCCAGCGGATGCTCAGTGGGCCCGGGTACCAGGGCGCGCGCTGCGCCGCTCATCTTCTCCAGGGTCTCGTTGGTACCGAGCTCGATCGCCTCCAGGTTGCAGGCCGCGACGACCTGGGCGGTGAAGTTGCGTGCGTACGGTTCCCAGCTCTCGCCGCTACGGCGGTGGCCTACGGGCAGGCGGAGCACGATGTTCTCCTTGCCGCGCTCGACGAACGCGGTGCGGGTGCCGGCCCAGTGCGTGGCCAGTCTGCTGAAGGTCGGCAGAACATGGATGCCGATTCTCGGTTCGCCGGGCAGGGTGATGACACGGAAGTCGAGTTTGTGCATTCCGTAGCCGGTCCTCGCCGGTCGTTCTGTCTTGCCTTTCAGAACGTGGTCCCAGGCGAGCAGGCTGCCTCTGGTGTCCATGAGCCATTCGAGGCGCTTTCCTGCGTCAGCCGTGCCGGCAGGCAGGTGGAGCGGCGTTTCGCATAGGGCGGCTGCGAAGTTCCATGCGGCGACTCGGTAGAACCACTGTGGTGCGCGCGGCCGGCCAGAGTCCGCGTTCTCGATGAAGTCAAGCAGCTTGGGCTTCACCATCTCGCTCTGCGCCAGGAGCGGGGCGAGGGTGTCGTCGTCCGCGCCGCCTCGAATGAGCCGCTCCCAACTACGAACGGCCCGAGTCAGCAGACGCGGCGCGATGGGCTTGGTGGTTGCGAGGACTGCGGGGACAACTTCATCGTCCTCGGGTGGGGTGATGGTGTCCGGCATGATCACGACAGGCTGACTGGTCACAGCGGACAGTGCTGTGGCGAGTCCTGCGTAGGCGGGCCGGACCGGCCTGGAGGTGTCGTTGTCACGATAGCGAGGCAATTGGTTCCATGCCTCAGCGAAGTCTTCTGTCAGCCGGTAGAGCACCACCCGGCCCAGACGCTTGGGTTCGAGAAGGTAAGCGAGGGACGTCAGCATGCGGTGTCCAATGAGTCACGGGTGACGTTGTGGTTGTCGGCGAAGGTGAAGAAGGCCCTGAGCGCCTCGCCATTCGTGGTGAGCAGGGTGTCGAGTTCACCGGAGCGGGCCCAGTCGGTGCGGAGTTGCCGGATGAGGCTCGGCAGGTCGGAGTTGCCCTTGGGGTCAAGGAACGCGTAGTCGACGAGCCGGATCCGGCCTGGTGTGCCGCCACGGCGTGCACGGCCGACCAGCTGGATGATGGAGGCGATGAGCTCGGCGGCGATGGCCTTCTTGGCGCGGCGCGGCAGGGCGCTGAAGTAGCGCTGGCTACTCAGCAGCTGGTCGAAGTACTGGCCGGAAACCTTCTTGGACCGCGCAAGCTCGAGCCATGGCTTGTCGTCGACTCGATGGTCGTCGAGGGCCCTGGCACCCACGTGGGCGAGCAGTTCGTCGGGGTCGTCGACGATCGACATGGGGCGTACGGCGAGCCAGATGGAGCCGATCCGGGACCGGCGCTCACCGGGCGTGAGGATGTTGAGGCTGCGTTCAGCACGCTTGAGCGGGGCAATGAGGATGCGGGCGTGCTCTCGGGCACCGAAGTCCTCCAACTGGTCCCCCGGGATCTCGATCCAGGGCTGATCTTCAGGGTCCAGCTCGGCTGCAGTGTCGGCATCCGCATCGGGCCTCACCGCTACGGCGATCAGGCCGGGTGGCGCGCCGGCGAGGCGCATGCCTTCGGCCAGATCTCGACAGCTCTCGTAGGAGGTAGTGGCGAGGAGGATCGCGTCCTGAACACCAGGAATATCTTGTGTAGCAAGCGCTTCAAGCTCGCGTGAGAGCTCGCTCCACAGTTTCATGCCCAGCTGCTTCGTGGCCTCCCGCCGCTTCTTGCCTGAAAGCCCGGAGATCCGGATCAGTTCCCCTTCCAGATCTGGAATGGGGCGGGCGTCGATGATCACCGACGATCCCTCGTCCGGCACGATGAGCTGGGGGCGGACGTGGATGTGGTGCCGGTGTGCGCCGGGCATGAAAGCTGTCGCGGACAGTCCGAGGACAACCCTGGGATGCCCCGAATGCGCGAGCGCGTTGATCAGTCCCAGTGAGGTGATGTAGCGGTGCGGATCACCGCCGAATGCCGCAGCACTGAGCTTGGTCTCGTGCAGGGACTTGGGGTTGTGGTCCTCGGTGAAGGCGAACACGAGTCGCCCGAGCGGGCCGTGTGGGATCGCCCTCCACTTCTCGTAGCCGCCAAGGGCTTGGGCGATCTCCTCTGCCGCCGGGACGCCGGCGAGTTTCAGTTGCGGGGCGTCGTGAACGAAGCTGTACAGCATCTCCCTCAGCGGCACCAGGAACATCCTGCGTGCCAGCCGATCGATCACCGCCGCTCGTGCCTTCGCCGCAGGAATCCAGGCAGCCAGCATCTCGAACAGCTCGCCGCGGGCATGCTCCAAGATGCCGGCGGCGTCCACGGGAGCGGTGATCGAGCGCACCAACCGTGCGAACTCGCGGACGTGAGAGGGAAGAAGGTACGTCGCGACCTTCCTGTCGTACACAGCTTCCAGCAATACGGCCGCTGCCGATGCCTCCCGCGATTCAGGATCGATGGACACTGTGGCCTCATCGCCCGAGAGGAACGCGGCAAGGTGTCTGGCCAACCATCCGTCCCACCGCTGGGGAACGATCCACCGACGGCCGCCTCGCCTCTTACGGGGCTTCTGCTGTGGATCGTCCGGCAGCTGATCGCTCAAGGTGAGATCGCCTCGCGCCAAATGCATGGTGTAGGTCTCAGCCAGGCGCCTGCACTCCGATACGTTGGAGCGTGTCCGCTCTTCCAAGGCCCCCGGCAGCCGGCCAAAGGCGCTGACAAGCTGACTATCCACCTCCAGCAAGGGGCGATCGTGTCCCCGGTCGCCCCACGCCAGCGGCAACCCACGTCCTGAGCGGTCCATCACCGTCGACTGGAAAGCATCGAGTTCATCGATGAGGACGACCTGGGCGCGGGTCATGAGGAACTTCTCCACGCTGACCTTCTCGTCCACCGTCCCGTCGTCCGCTTCCAACGGGATGTGCATGCGCCCCTCGTAAAGGTTGGCGTGCGTGGTCACGATGACTCGCGCCGCAGCCGCCTGCCGCGCCAGCCGGAATTTGCCGCAGCCCTGCCGGAAGGGGCAGACCTTCGGGGCCGGCATGCTCCGGTAAGGTTCTCCGCGCTCTGGGCGCACGGGGGTCAGCTTCGTACAGGGCTCTCCGCCCGGCACCCACGTGTCCACAGCTTCATCCACGGATGCGCACGCGGGCAGCTGGCAGGAGTACCCGATCCGGGCGAATACCCAGTCGACGTAGTCAGGATCATGCGAGCCCTTGACCGCTCTGTCCACTTCCCGCATCAAGCTGTTAGGGGACATCAGCGGGACGACCACCGTCGAGGCTTCCGCTCCCAGGCGTTCTCGGACACCCCATTCCTCGAGATCTCGCTCGATTGCGTGGGCGAGCTTCAGGGCATTCGCGTTGGTGTCGACGACCAGGGCAACGGTGTTCCCCTCTTGTACCGCCCAGGTGGCATAGCTTCGGAGCAAGACGCTCTTCCCGGAGCCAGTGGGAGCACTTAGCACCTGTGTCGGACCCGCCTGCAGTCTCAGAACGTCCTCGACCGCCTCCCCCCGCCCGGTCCGCATCTTCCTGAAGAAGGGCTCAAGGGTCTCGGCCCGGAAGGCTTTCCCCGTCCCTTGATCGAGCTGTGCGTTCAGCTGAAGGAAACCCGGGATCTTGAGTTCCACCTCCGGAAGCTCCGGGGCCGTGCGCAGCCGTGCCGGCTGCGCACGGCGCGGTGGCGCCTGGTGCTCCTCGAAGGTGTAGTAGGCGAGTACAGGTGCGCTCTGTCGGCCTGCCATCGGTACGCGCAGCGTGTGTGTGTACTCCCCCGGCTTCGCGATCGAGCTGGACACCAGCTGAGCTGCCCGGATGTCATCCATCTCCGACAGCAGCTGGTCAGCACAGGCACGGGGGTCGAGGCCATGGTGCGCGACCACTTGCTCCTGGCCGTCGAGCAGCCGGAAGCCTGGAACGCGCCGCTCGAAGAAGTTGATGTTGGCGTAGTCGCGGAACGCTGTGTCGTTCGCCAGCGGATTCGCCCTGTGAGCGATCAGGCGACTCAGGCGGCGTTGATCGTCCAGCGGGAGCGACGCGAAGGATGCCCAGGTGTCGTACTTACCCGTGAGCACGTATTGGGCGGCAGTCAGCGTGGTGCCCGACCTGCCGTCGGGGAAGTACGCCTGCGCACAGGCACAGGCACAGGCGATGAGGCGCGACAGGAGTTGGGACTGACGCCGCCCAAGACCATCACGTTCGCGAGCGTCGATCACCGGGCGCTCCTCGCCTCTGCGATCTTCTTCCTCACCATACGGTTCACGTCCTCGACCAACAGAACGGTGTAATCGGGCAGGAGGTCCTGCAACTCCGCGCGCTGCGCAGCTCCGCGGTGGTCCGGGAGGACGATGGTCTTTGCGGCGAGCGGCTTCTTGGCGACCTCGTCGGCCAGTGCGGCGGCACTGGCCACGTCCTTGAGATCGATCGCCCACGTCCAGCCGAGTTCCTCGATGGTGAACCTCAAGTCGTAGGCGTCCTGTCGAGGCCACAGTTCGACAGACAGGGGCGGCTTGCCGTCCCACCTCTTGTACAACTTGAGCTCCTCGACGCCGGGTACGACGATGTAGCGCCACACCGGGAACTCCACGCACACCGTCTGACGGTTGCCATCGCGCTGTACGACCTTCGCCGCGGGTTGTCTGCGCACCGTGTCATCACGCGGGCGGAGCTTGGGAGGTTGCCCGTCAGGCAAGGTGCGGATGGCGTATGCGGCGTTGTGGGCTCGGTAGCTGCAGCGCACTGATGCCCCGTTGACTCGCATGGGCCAGCGGCACTCCGGGCATGGCCACCAATAGCGTCCCTCGTGGGCGCGGTCTGGCGGCAGGGGCACGTAGCGGACTGGAGGCAGAATCCCCGCCTTGCTGCACCAGTCGGCGATGGCCTGCCGTTCACCGGCAGGGTGCTCGATCGGGAAGCGCCGACGAACTACGTAATCGGCATCGCTCGCACCCATCTTGAGTCCCAAGAAGGCGTCTCTTTCGACGAGTTCGTGCTGCATCCACGTCCATGTGGGCATCCAGCCACGACCGCGATCGCCTCGTTCAAGTAGTTCGACGATCGCCGAGCAGCCGTCGGAGTAGACGTCGTCGCTGATCTCGCCCCATTCCAGGACCGTGATCTGCCCAAGAGGGTCGCCCTCGAAGACTTCGGGAGCAAGTCGGCAAAGCGGGCCGCGAGACAACTGGTCGACGAGTTCAGCAGGCGTCAGCGCCTCACCTTCAGCCCCGAGGATGGAGTTGACCACCCCGGTCATGCTCATGACTTCGCGCCAGGCCCGGGATTCGTCACGCCGGATCGACCAGGCATAACCCAGACGGACGGTGGCACTGACCAACCTCGTCCGACGTCGACTCATAACGGCATCAAGCACCGTCACTCCTCCATCTCACTTTACTGAGTGTTCTTGACAGAGAGCTCTGTGTGACGGAGGCGATGATGCCGGAGCCTTCAAGGCTCGATCGCAAGCACCCCAGCCGGGCGTGGCGGACCGCCCGCGACCTACCCCGCACTTGACCTGGCCGTTTGCCCCAGCCGGGACCGGGAGGACAAATAGGAGATTCACTCGCTCGGGTGATCTATCCATTCCGCTTTACTCACAGCGAGGGGGCTCGAGCCGACGTTCGATCCCTCGGCGCCAAACGGCCGTCCATACCGGGGCCACTTTCGGTCAGTGGACCTGCCCAGTGTCCTGATCAGGGCGAAAGCACCTCGGGCTGATCTCTTGGCCGATTAGAGTGGTGGCGGACAAGAGCGCCGGTCGAGTGCGGCGCGGTGGAAAGGTGAGTCGGTACGGATGAGCGGGGTGCCCACGCGGATCGGCCGGTACACGGTGGCGCGGGATCTCGGCTCGGGCGGGATGGGTGAGGTCTATCTCGCCTACACGCCGGCAGGCGATCCTGTCGCGGTGAAGGTGATCCGCAACGACAAACTCGATCCGCTGACTCGTGCGCGCTTCGAGAAGGAGGCGCTGATCGCCCGCACGGTGATCGGCACGAACCGGGTGGCCCGCTTCCTGGACGCGGACCCTTACGCAGACCGGCCGTGGCTGGCCATGGAGTACGTGGCCGGGCGCACGCTGTTGGCCTGCGTGGACAGCGATGGCTTGCTTCCCCTGCCTCTGGTGGCCAGCCTCGGGGCATTGCTCGCCGAAGGCTTGTCGGCAGTCCACTCCGCAGGGCTGCTCCATCGAGACCTGAAGCCGCAGAACGTCATCCTGGGTGATGACGGACCGATGATCATCGACTTCGGGCTGGGCGCGTTCATGGATGCCTCGCAGGAGACGCTGTCGCACAGCGGCATGATCATTGGCACGGTCCGGTGCATGCCGCCTGAGCAGGCCGGCGGCCATCCGCAGGTGTCACCTGCAGCGGATGTGTACGCGCTGGGCACGGTCCTGCTGTATGCGGCGGCTCGCCACTATCCGTATGACGGATCGCGCTGGGAGGCGATTGCGGCACAGGTGACCAATGCCGAGATCGCTCCCGATCTCTCTGGTGTGCCTGCGCCGCTGGTGCCCCTGTTGGAGTCGATGCTTGCCCACGTGCCGGAGGAACGGCCGACTCTGCAGGCGGTCTCCGATGCGTGCGCGAGGGTTCTCTCCGACTCCGGGACGACACCGGCCGCCGCCCGTCTCGCGCTGATCGCCCACACCAACGGGGGCGGGTCTCCGCCGGCCCCGAGTGAGCCGCTGACGGTGTCGTTCGAGAAGCTCATCCACGAGCAGGCTGACCGCATCGAGCACGACGAACCGGCAAGCCCGCTCGACGACCCTGCGCGCGTATCGCAGGCCGAAGCAGACGAATCAGAGCCGGATCCGGACGAGCCTGAGGCTCTCCTGCCCGAACCGGCCCCGGGCTCCAAGACGCGGAGCGACCCACCAAGGCCGGGGGCGGCCAGGGGACGCCCCCCTGCATCAAAGCGGATCGCGGACGAGCTGCGCGCGTTGTATGCCGCCGATCCCGTTCTGTGACACCTGCGCTGACAGTGCTGGGTGAGAGTCTTTGTCGGAATGGCGTGCTCGGACGGCGTAGTCCGTTGTTTGCAGGCGCCTGGAGTGTGGGCGGCCGTCGGTGGTCGCTGGTGATGGATCGGAGCGGACGTTGAGCGTCGAGGCGGAAGCCGTGGGCGGCCAGGGCGATCCGGCGTGGGACGCCTGGGAGCCGGAGGACGCTGCGGCTTCGCGGCGGACCACCGGGTCCGCTGGCTACGCCCCGGGGTCGCAGGTACTGATCCGCGACGAGCTGTGGCTCGTCCGGAACTCCAAGGACGTCGGCGAAGACGGGTGGATGGTGGAGGTCACCGGCATCTCGTCCTTCGTACGCGGCACGGACGCGGTCTTCTATAGCCGGCTCGACGCGATCCAGGTGCTGGATCCGCGGGAGACGCGGCTTGTCCCGGACGACTCCCCCAACCACCGGCGAGGCCGCCTGTTCCTTGAAGCGGTGATGCGCAAGACGTTCCTGCCGCAGACCGAGCATGGGCTCGCGCTGGCCGACGGGTTCCTCATGGACCAGCAGGTGCACCAGTTGCGGCCCGCCGAGCTGGCGCTGTCGCTGGAGAAGAACCCGCAGCCGCGGATCCTCATCGCCGACGTGGTGGGTCTGGGCAAGACCCTCGAGATCGGGGTGCTGCTCGCCGAGCTGATCCGGCGCGGGCGCGGTGAGCGCATCCTGGTCGTGACCCCACAGCATGTGCTGGAACAGTTCCAGCGGGAGCTGTGGACCCGGTTCGCGATCCCGCTCGTCCGTCTGGACTCCACCGGCATCCAGCGCATCCAGCAGGACATTCCAGCCGGCCGAAACCCGTTCGCGTACTTCAAGCGCGCAATCATCTCCGTGGACACGCTCAAGAGCGACGTCTACGCGCACCACCTCGAGCACACCAACTGGGACGCCGTCGTCATCGACGAGTCCCACAATCTGGTCAACCGGGGCACCAAGAACAACGAGCTCGCCCGCCTCCTGGCCCGGAAGACCGATGCGCTGGTGCTGGCGTCGGCCACGCCCCACAACGGTCGTGCCGAGTCGTTCGCCGAGTTGATCAAGATGCTGGACGAAGCGGCCATCGCCAACCCGTCGAAATACGAGGTGAAGGACCTTGAACACCTCTACATCCGGCGTACGAAGACGACAGCGGAGGTCCGCGACTCGCTGAAGGGTGCCTGGGCGGACCGTGGACCGTCCCAGCCGATCCACGTACCGGCCGGCGAGAAGGAGCTCGCCGTCTTCCAGGAGCTCGCCACGCGCTGGATTCCGGCCGACCCCGACCAGTCTTCGGTCAGCCGGCACCAACTGGTGCCCTACCAGCTCTTGAAGTCCTTCCTGTCCTCGCACAAGGCACTACTGGAGACCGTGAAGACGCGACTGGCGACGCTGGACAAGCAGCCGGCCACCGAGTCCGCGAGAGGCGGGCAGCGGACGGCACGTCCGGTCGACCCGGCGGCTCGCGAGGCGGCCAGGCAGGCGGAGCGAGCGGCCTTGCTGGACCTTCGGGGTGTGGCCGAGCGGATCCAGGACGAGGACTCGGCGAAGCTGGCGGCCCTCCTGGACGAGTTGCGCACCATGGGTGTCGGACCCGGCTCGGAGACCCGCGTGGTGGTGTTCTCCGAGCGCATCCCCACGCTGAAGTGGCTCGCGGACGCAGTCCCGACCGCGCTCGGCTTCCCGCGCGGTGCCGACCCCGACGAGAACAAGCCCTGGCTGGCCTTCGGTGGCGCGGTGCAGGTCATGCACGGGGACGCCACCAGCGACGAGGAGCAGCAGGCCATCGTCGAGAAGTTCGGGCTGCGCGACGACCCCGTGCGCATTCTGTTCACCGGCGACGTCGCCTCCGAAGGCGTCAACCTCCACCAGCAGTGCCACCGGCTGATCCACTTCGACCTGCCGTGGTCCCTGATCCGTATCGAGCAGCGCAACGGCCGTATCGACCGCTACGGCCAGGAGCACCGGCCGGAGTTCCGGGCTCTGATCCTCACCAGCGGCATCCCCTGGCGGACGGACGAGACGACCGGGGAGCCCCGTACGCTGGACGACCGTCTCGTGGGCGAGAAGCTGCTCAAGCGCGAGGAGGAAGCACACAAGATCGAGGGATCGGTGGAGGCGGTCACCGGCCTGTACCGGGCCAAGGAGGAGGAGAACCGCCTCACCCAGGACCTGATCGCCGGCCGGACCGTCGAGGAGTCCATCAAGCAGTCCCAGCAGGCGGGCGCCGCGTTCCTCTCCGGACTGCTCGGCCAGGTGGGCGCCGTTCCGGAGCATCCCGAGGTCCGGCAGGCGTACGTGCCACGCCTGTTCTCGTCCACCGCTGACTACTTCGACGAGGCACTGCGTCAGGTCTGCCGTCCCAACCCCGAGGACCAGCTCTCGCTGCGCCGCGACGACGACGGCACGATCGCCTTCGAACCTCCGCGAGACCTGCTGTACCGGCTGAAGGCGCTGCCGAAGTCGTACCTCGACGAGCAGCGGATCATGCCCCGGAAGGCCGAGCCGGGACGGATGCGCATCACCTTCTCCAAGGACCTCGCAGACCGGCGTTTGAAGGCGGCCCGTGAGTCGTCCAAGTCGCAGTGGCCGAACGTCTCCTACGTCACCGACGTCCACCCGGTCCTGGACTGGCTGACCGACAAGGTGCTCGTCGAGGTGGGCCGCCACCAGGCCCCCGTCCTCGCCGCCTCCGTGGAAACACCAACCTTCCTGGTCCAGGGCATCTGCTCCAACGCCCTGGGCCGGCCCACCATCGTCGAGTGGATGGCCGTCCACGGCGAACCGAACGACCTTCAGGTGACGCCTCTGACCCCGGAGGTGCTGGAGGACTACGGCCTGGGTCCGACGATGCCCGGCCGCGCCGCGCCGCACGACCTCGACGGCCTGACGGAGCTCGTCCCCGGCGCCATCAACAGGGCGGAGCAGCACCTCCGGGACTTGAGGGAGGCGTACGGCGAAGAGATCGAGGAGATCCTCGCCCCGTCCCGCAAGCGCGTCGTGCACTGGCAGCAGGAAGCCTTGTTCTCTTCTGACGGGACGGGCAAGCGAGGAGTGAACCTCAGCGCCAGCAGGCGGCTGAGCCTGCTCAAGTCCCTGCAGACCACGGGCGAGCCGATGCTGCGTCTGCTCGCCGTCCTGGAACCGCTCAACGCCGCTGAGGGAGGCACCGACCGATGAGCACTGATTTCGACTCCTTCAGCAACCGCGGCGAGTACTTCGCCGCGCACTACTTCGCCGAGCAGCTCGGAACCGACCTGAAGAAGGGCCTGTTCGCCACCTGGGCCCTGCGCGAAGGCGATGAGAACGACCCGCGGAAGACACCTCGGGAACTGCTCCGCTCGCTGCGCGGTGCCTACCTCTCTGAAGACGTACGTGGCTACTTCGCCGACGCCGCCGAGCGCGACGCCGGGGACGAGGTCCGACCGAGCACCCACAACAACCCCGAGTGGCGCAAGCGCCTCGCCGAGTGGCACCAGACGATCCTGCACGCCCTCGGCTTCGAGGCCACTCCCACCGAGATCACCGTCCACCGTGCCGGACGCGACCACTCCCTGCCTGTGGCCTACCACGGCCACGGGATCATCGCCCTGGATTGCGGCTGGGCCGCCGACAACGACGCCGCCCTCGACGCGACCGGACCCGGCCGACTGCTGCACCCGCTGCGTGTCAGTGCGAGCGAGACGTACGAGACCGGCCAGGCCCTGGCGTCCTGGCTGTTCCAGAGCGAACAAGGCGAGGCCGGCGGACCCCGCCCCCGTTTCGTCCTGTTGCTGTGCGGCGGCGTGCTCGTCCTCGCCGACCGCCAGTCCTGGAACGAGGGCCGCTACCTCGCCGTCAACCTCGACGCGGCCCTGGAACGCAACGATCGCACCCAGCAGGGCGAACTCGCCACCATCGCTGCGCTGTTCAGCCTGGACGTGCTCCGGCCCGGCGAGAACGACCAGAGCCGGGCCATCGACGCCCTGCTGAAGTCCTCCGGCGCCAACGCCGCCGGCGTCTCCGGCGAACTGCGCCACGGGCTCCAGCGCTCGGTCGAAATCATCGCCAACGAAGTCCTCGCGCGGATGGCCGAGCCGAAGAACGGCGTCTCCCCGGCCGACATCGAAAGCCCCAAGATCCCCTTCTCCCGGGAACTCACCCGCGAATCCCTCCGCTACCTCTACCGGATCCTGTTCCTCCTCTACGCCGAGGCCCGTCCCGAGCTCGGCATCCTCCCCGCAGACGACGGAAGCTACGAGGCCGGCTACTCCATGGCCCGCCTGCGCGAACTCGTCGAACGCGACGAGGAGCTCGTCGAGGAGGAGGCCCGCGAAGGCTTCCACCTGCACGAATCCCTAGACGTCCTCTTCAACAAGGTCAACTTCGGCCACCGTCCGTACGGCACCGAGGACGACGACGACCAGCCCGGCGACGACGAGGAGACCCGCGCGGCCAAGGCCGCCCGCCGCAGCGAGGACCGCGGCCTGCGCTTCGAACCCCTGCGCAGCGAACTCTTCGAGCCCGGCTCGGTCCGCCTCATCGGCAGGGGTGTCGTCGACCCCCGCAGCGACGAGGACGACGCCCCGCGCTGGCTCGACCTGCGCCTGCGTAACGCCGCTCTGCACGAGGTACTGCGCCTGCTCACCATGAAGAAGGGCAAGCGCGGCGAGCGGGGCGGTTTCATCTCCTACCGCAACCTCGGCATCAACCAGCTCGGCGCTGTCTACGAGGGCCTGATGTCGTACACCGGCATCATCGCCGAGGAGGAACTGTGCGAGGTCGCCAAGGGTGGCGACCCGGAGAAGGGCTCCTGGCTCATCCCCTCCCACAAGCAGGACCAGTACCCCGACAAGACCCTCGTCCACTACGACGAGGACGACGCCCGAAAGGGTCTGCGCGGCGTCAAGAAGTACGAGCACGGCTCCTTCGTCTACCGCCTCGCCGGCCGCGACCGCGAGACCTCCGCCTCGTACTACACGCCCGAGTCACTGACCCAGGTCACGGTTGAGCTCACCCTCAAGCACCGCCTCGACCAGGAGCACGACGCCGCCGGCAACGTCGTCAAGACCCGCGCGTCCGAACTGCTCAAGTACAAGATCTGTGAGCCAGCCCTCGGCTCCGGTGCCTTCCTCAACGAGGCGATCAACCAGGTCGCCGAGGAGTACCTCCGCCGCAGGCAGGACGAGCTGGGTGTCACCATCCCGACTGCGGACGCCCTCACCGAGAAGCAAAAGGCCAAGGCGTACATCGCTCTGCACAACGCGTACGGCGTCGACCTCAACGCCACGGGCGTCGAGCTCGCCGAGGTGTCCCTCTGGCTCAACACCATGCACCCCGGCATGCGAGCCCCGTGGTTCGGCCTTCACCTGCGCCGAGGAAACAGCCTCATCGGCGCCCGACGAGCGGTCTACGCGGCCGACGATGTCACCGGCAAGGAGTGGCTCAAGGCCAAGGGCGCCCTGGCCCCGCTCCCGCTGCCCTTCCTCAAGAACGGCGAGCCTCAGCCGCTCCCCCCGGACGCGGTTCATCAGTTCCTCCTTCCGAGTCCCGGGTGGGCCGCGGTCGCGGGCTCGAAGGAGGCCAAGGAACTGGCGAAGGAGGGTGTCGAACAGCTCGCCGCCTGGAAGAAGGGCATCCTTCAGCGCCCCAAGCGCAGCAAGGCCGGCCGGGCGAAGAAGGAGCCGGTGTCTCAGTTCACCAGCCTCCGGGACGCCGCCCGCCGAGTCGAATTCCTCTGGTCGCTTGTAGCCAAGCGCATGGAGCTCTCCGAGCAGGCTATCGCCCGCCGGATCGACGTCTGGGGCGCCGACCCGGCCGCCCCCGAGTATGCCTTCCTCCACCGCCCTGACCAGGCGGTTACAAAAGAGCAGGTCCTCGAAGATCTCTTCAACGCCGCGGACACTCCGTACTGGCGCCTGAAGAAGATCATGGACGCCTGGTGTGCGCTCTGGTTCTGGCCTGTCGATAAAGCCGGCCTGCTCGACGGTACGGCTGGTGAGTACGCGGCGCGACTGGAGGTGACTGGAGCGGACAGCCTCAGCCGCCTGCTCGACGGCGCGCCGCTGGTGTTGGAGTCCCCCGCTGCTCCAGTCGTTGAACCGGAACCGGCCGCAGTGCCCACGCCCACACCCGTGCCGCAGTTCGTCGAGGCGACGGCCCTGTTCGCTCTCGGGCCCGAGCAGACCAGCTTCGAGGACCTCGAACTGAGCGCCGACGACTCGGTCGTAGAAGTCAAGCAGATCAGGCCGCGGGGAAGGGCCCAGGCCTCAGCACCGAAGCCGAAAGCGCCGGAGCGTCGGCCGATCGTCCCACTCAAGGACTTGGACGACTGGCTGGAGTTCCTGGAGGCTATGCTCGGCACGGCCGACGTTCCCGAGGGCACCCTCATCGACAGTTTCAAGGACCTCGAAGCCCTCAAGAGCTTCGAGGAAACGCTCCCCAGCTTCATGGGCATGGACGCCGGCAACCCGGAAGACCGCTTCCCGTGGCTCCGGGAGGTACACGACATCGCGGAGGAGCAGGGTTTCCTCCACTGGGAGCTGGAGTTCGCCCTCATCTTCGCTCGCAACGGTGGGTTCGATCTCCAGGTGGGTAACCCGCCGTGGGTACGGCCGCGGTGGCAGGAGGATGCAATCCTCGCCGAGTTTGACCCGTGGTTCGTCCTGACGGAGAAGCCACCCACAGGGCAGCGCCTCCAGCGGCGAACGGAAATTTTGGCATCGCAGAAAGAAGCGCACGCGTTCTTCCTGCGCGAGATCGCCACACACTCCGGCAACGTCGAAATCCTTAGCTCGGAGGTTACCTACCCCCTCCTCGCTGGTACGCAAGTTAACCTCTACCGCGCTTTCATGTGTCAGGTTTGGCGACACATCGGCCGGTATGGCACCGCAGGAATGTTGCATCCTGATACACACCTCGAAGGCGTGAAAGAGGGGAAGCTGAGGTCGGCCGCATACCACCATCTGTTGGTGCATGCCGGATTCGTGAATTCGGCCAACTGGGCATTTGAAGACGTGGACCGAACAGTCTCTTTCGGCATGCACGTCTATGGACAAGAGAGTCAGTCGATCAACTTTGCCAACCTCAGCCAGCTTCGGTCAGCCAGGGTTCTTCCTGATTCCTTGTCTCATGACGGAAGTGGAGATAACCCGGCACAGAAGCATGCTGGACGGTGGGATGTACGCCCGCATCGCGCACGTGTGATCCAGGTAACTGATTCCCTCCTCGCGGAATGGCAAGAGCTCAGCGGAGAGGTTGACGGACCGGCGGACGAAACACAGCTTCTATACCCGGTGACGACGGCTGAGCAGGCTGCAATTGTCGCACTGTCTAAATTCCGATACCGGCTTGGCGCAGCCCAGCCATTGATCAGCTCAGGCTTCCACGAAGCAACGAGCAAGACCAATGGAATCATCCAGTACGAGGTAGGAGAGCCTTCCGATTGGAGGGAGGTAATCATCCAAGGGACACACCTAGGAATCTCCACGATCTTCGCCAAACAACCCAATATGCCGATGCGAAACGTCAAGGACTGGACCCCTTGGGCGCACACAAACCTGCCCTCAGACGCCAAGCCTCGCACGACATATTC
The DNA here is from genome assembly GCF_014203895.1 of Streptomyces nymphaeiformis. Classification (GTDB taxonomy): domain Bacteria; phylum Actinomycetota; class Actinomycetes; order Streptomycetales; family Streptomycetaceae; genus Streptomyces; species Streptomyces nymphaeiformis. The sequence continues at coordinate 336,783 of NZ_JACHJY010000003.1, forward strand.
ACGCGCCTGCTCGACAGGCGAGTATTCCAGCGCCCAGGACACATGGAACGGTCACCCGTACACTGAGACCTACCGAATGGCCTGGAGGCGGCGAATCGACACAAAGAATACCGAGCGAAGCCTGTTCGCCGCCATAATCCCGCCGGGACCTGCACACGTCGATGCCGTACATTCAATGCACGTAGGCAATAGCATCACCACTGCAGTTAATGCTGGCTTCTGGGCAGCCCTCCCTCTTGATTACCTGCTTCGCATCACAGGCAGGTCGGACCTCCGGGGTCCCGAAGCCATTAGGATGCCCGCCCCAGCCCCCGGACACCCTCTAACCAACTCCCTGCTGGTTCGCACACTCCGGCTCAACTGCAGCACTGAAGCATATGCCGACCTCTGGCAGGAATTGTTCGACCCAGCGTGGCAAGATTGTGAAACCTGGGCATTTGAATGGCCTCACATCCAGGAACTAAATAGGGACCTACCGGCTCTTTGGTCGCCAAGTGTCCCACTTCGCACAGAGTACGAGCGTCGAGCCGCCCTGGTAGAGATTGATGCGCTGGTATCCGCCTGGCTTGGCTTGGATGCCGACCGCCTCATTGCGATCTACAAGTCTCGCTATACGATTCTTGCCGACCGCGAATCAGCCATGTGGTTTGACTCTGCCGGACGCAGGATCGCAGAGGATCCCTATGCGGCAGGCCACAATCAGACTAAGGAAGACTACGAAGGCTTGGTGGCCCATCTCGAGCATCCGATGGAAACTCCGCCGCCCAACGGCTTCCTCCCTCCCTTCTATAGGGCCGACCGTGAGGCAGAGTTGCGGGCCGCGCACGCCTATTTCCAGACGCGCCTCGACGAGTCGGTCGCCCGTGGCGAGTGGGATCCGGAGAAGCAGGAGGTGCCGAAGCCGTGAGACCGACGCTTCAGGCACGTGGGCTCAAGGAGAGCCTGCTGCAGTATCTGTCGACGACGTACGCGCTCACGGACGAGGGCGCGCGTGAGGCGCTGCACCGGTTCCTCGGGGACGAGACGTCGGGGATGTTCCGGGGCCCATATCTGCGGATCCGGACCCCGTTCACCGTGGCCGGCGAGGAGTGGCGCAAGCACCTCGAGTGGCAGCGGGAGGGCTTCAAGCCGTACGTGCATCAGGCCGTCGCCTTCGCGCGGCTGACCTCGGCGCACGGCCACACCCCGCAGCCGACGCTGGTCACCACCGGCACCGGTTCCGGTAAGACCGAGTCGTTCCTGTACCCCGTGCTGGATCACTGCCGTCGCGAGCGGGCCGCGGGCAAGGCCGGGGTGAAGGCGGTCTTCCTGTACCCGATGAACGCCCTGGCCGCCGACCAGGCGCAGCGCATCAACGAGCTCCTCACGGAGAACGCCGAGTTGGGGAAGTTGTCGGCCGGACTGTACATCGGTGAGCGCGCGGCGACGCAGTACGAGAAGGTGCGGACCAGACGTTCGGACATGCAGATGTCCCCACCGGACATCCTGATAACGAACTACAAGATGCTGGACCTGCTCCTCCAGCGGGCGGACGACGCCCCCCTGTGGCGGGAGTCGGATATCCGCTACGTCGTCGTGGACGAGTTCCACACGTACGACGGCGCTCAGGGCACGGATGTTGGGATGCTGCTGCGTCGGCTGGCCGCTGCCGTGGGGGCAGCTGAGGAAGGCCGCCCGCTGGGGAAGATCTGTCCGGTGGCAACGTCGGCAACGCTCGCTTCCGGTACGGACGAGGACGGCACGGCGCAGCTGCTGGAGGTGGCGGCCCACGTCTTCGGCACGGAGTTCACGAGGGACTCCATCGTCGGGGAGAACCGGCTCACGGTCGAGGAGTTCATCCCGCTCGGCGAGGTGACCATGCAGCCGATGCCGACGCCCGACGAGCTGCTGGCGCTGCCCGATCCGGCGACCGACGACGGGGCGCTGCTGGATCTGATTGAGAAGGTGACGGACGTCCGTGACCTCGATCCCTTCGTGCTCGGTGGGAACCTCAAGCGGCATCTGTTCACTCGTGCGGTGATGCAGGCGCTCGGCGGCGGAGTGAAGACCAGCGCTGAGGTACTGGACGTGATGTGGCGGGCGGGCGCGGCCGGCTGGTCCCAGGCCGTGGCGCGGCAGCCGGAGAAGGCGGCTGAGGCGCTGGCGCGGTTCGTCGCGCTGCTGTCGTACGCGCGTGCCCCGGAGTCTTCCCCCGCCGAGCCCCGGCCCTTCGTGCACGTCGAGGTGCACCAGTGGGCGCGTTCGGTGTCGCGGCTGCTGCGCGGCGTACTGCCTTGGCCGAAGGCGGAGTTCCGCTGGGACGCCGCCGGCGCGGCCGACGCGGGCGCGGCCGACAGCGGCCGTATGGCGCCGGTGACGACGGCGACATCGGGGCAGAGCGCGAACCTGTTCCTGCCGGCGGTCTACTGTCGTGACTGCGGGCGGTCGGGTTGGGCCGTGTTCTCCCCGGAGAGCGACGATCACGACGTCCAGTTCGACACGTACAAGATCCGGCGGGCATCGCTCGGCCAGGACAAGGCCCGGGTGCGGAACCTGATCGCCGCGACGGACCAGGAGTCCCGGGAGGGTTCCGGGGCCGCGTTGCTCACGGCGACCAGTGGCAAGGGGGGCTCGGCCGCGTCGCAGGGTGCCGGCGGGCTGCTGATGGTGCTGGACGGCACCCGTAAGCGGCTGCGGTTGCCTGATCCGCTGAACGACTACGACCGGGAGACCAAGGAGCCCCGGCTGACGGCCCGTGACTCGGCGTTCGTGCTGGTGAACTTCGGGGAGACCGCGAACACCGCGGCCAAGGAGGACTGGTGTCCGGCGTGCGGTGAGCGCAACGCGATCCGCTACCTCGGTACGGGCGCCGCCGCGATGGCCGCGGCGTCCGTCACGCAGCTGTTCACCGGCGGGGAGCTCGACAAGGAACTCTGCGAGGCCAAGACGCTGATGTTCAACGACTCGGTGCAGGATGCCGCACACCGGGCCGGGTTCGTCGCGAACCGCTCGTATACCTTCTCGCTCCGCGCCCTGCTCGCCGAGCACCTGCGGCACGACGAACCGACCGCGCTGAACGATCTGATTGCGAACGTCGTCGCCGCCACGACCGACAAGGACACCCTCTCCGCGGTGGTGCCACCGGATCTGCACGGCTTCAAGGGCGTGGACCGACTCCTGTCCGGTCAGGGCCGCGGTGGAGACCTGAAGACGTGGCGGCTGATCGGTCAGCGGCTGGCGTTCGAGACGCTGATGGAGTTCGGCTTCCGGTCACGTAACGGCCGTACGCTCGAGCTGACCCGCACTGCCGTCGCGCAGGTCCGCATCGACGACCCGACGGCCGTGATCGCACTGGTCAAGCAGCTGCACGAGGAGTGTGTACGGGACGGGCTGCCGCTGATGGCGCAGGACGACGCCCGCTATCTGGCGTTCGTACGCATCTTTCTGGAGCGGCTCCGTACCCGCGGTGCGGTCGCGCACCGCTGGCTGGACAAGTACATCGACGAGGCGGGCACCAGCCGGTACTACATCTGGGGCAAGAGGGCTCCGGGCATGCGGGCCTTCCCGAAGGGCATCGCCGCCCCTATGTTCCTTCTCGGGCAGCCCAAGAACGGCAGCGAGTTCGACTTCGCGACCGGTCGGCTGTCCTGGTACGAACGGTGGGCCGGGCGGTGCCTGGAGCTGCCGCGTGAGCTTGCGCCCGAGCTGTGGAGCCGGTTGCTGCCCGAGCTCGCCTCGATGGGTCTGCTGTCGGTGCGCACCCCGAACGACACCTCGGTACGGGTGTACGGGCTCAAGCCCGGCAACATCGAGGCCCGGCTGCTGGACGACGAGCAGGTGCGGGTCTCGTACGTGCGGTGCCCGGTGTGCTTCTGGGAGCAGACGGTCCACCCGTCCCTGCTGGACCAGTGGCACGGCCAGCCCTGCCCCTCCTACCGGTGCCGCCGAGGGCGCCTGGTAGCTGGCGACCGGCCCGAGGGCCTGGGGATACACCACCGCGACCGCGACTACAGGAACGACTACTACCGTCGGCTCTACCTCGGGGCGGGCACCTACCAGGTGGTCACTGCCGAGCACACGGGCATGCTGACGCGTCACCAGCGCGAGAAGGTCGAGGAGGCGTTCAAGCACGGCAGCGGGTTCAAGGACCCCAACGTGCTCTCCTGCACGCCCACGCTGGAGATGGGTATCGACATCGGGGACCTGTCCGCCGTCGTGCTGGCTGCGCTGCCGCGCCGCCCCGCCTCGTACGCGCAGCAGGTCGGCCGGGCCGGACGCCGTACCGGAAATGCCTTCCTGCTGACCATCCCCGACCGTCGGCGCCGTGACCTGTACTTCCTCGAGCGGCCGAAGGACCTGATCGCGGGCACGATCGCGCCGCCCGGGTGTTACCTGTCGGCCGTCGAGATCCTGCGGCGCCAGTACCTGGCACATCTGCTCGACCTCGCAGCGGCCGGCCGTCTCGTCCGCGCGGACGGCATCGTGCTGCGCGCACTGCCGCACAAGGCGCCTCGTCTGTTCGGCCCGTCCGGCTATCTGACCGACCTGGTGGAGCTGGCCCTCGATCAGGGCGAGGAGCTGGTCAAGGAGTTCCTGCGGCTGTTCCCGACGGGCGTCAGCGAGCAGGCCAAGGCCGATCTGGAGGCCTTCGCGGCGCACGGCCTGCGCAGCACGGTGGAGAAGGCGGAACGCGAGTGGCGACGTGCCGAGGACGCTCTGCGGGCGCGGCTGCGCGAGATCGACGAGGCCCACGGCGAGCTGCACGACAGCGACCCCGACCAGGCCCGTCAGAAGGCGGAGCTGGATGCCGAACGGCGCGGGGTGGGCAGGCAGCTCCTCCACCTGGGCGACACCTCGGCGCAAAGCGCCCTGTGCGACCTGGGTCTGCTTCCGAACTACGCCCTCATCGACTCGACGACGACCCTGTCGGCAACCCTGTACGGCGAGGACGGCATCGACCCGAAGACGGACAAGGTGGTGTTCACGTCCGAGACTCTCTCCTACGAGCGGCCCCGCCGCCTCGCGATCCAGGAACTGGCTCCGGGCAACACCTTCTACGTCAACGGCTACCGGCACGAGATCACCGGCCTGGAACTGTCGACGGGCGGGCGCCAGGAGTGGCGGACTTGGCGCGTGTGTCCGGGCTGCGGGTACGTGCGTACCGAGAACGCCACCGTCGATCGCTCGCCGTGCCCCCGGTGCACGACGAGCCAGATCGCCGACGACGGCTCCTGCCTGTTCCACGTCGTGGAGCCGGCCACCGTGACGTCGCGAGACAAACGTGAGGACGCCCGGATCCGCGACGACAAGGACGACCGCGATCGCCGCTCGTACACCGTCGTGGATGCGGTGGACATTCCTGTGGAGAAGATCGAGCGGGGCAAATCCTGGCGGCACGACCGCGAAACCTTCGGCGTGGACTACTGCCGCACGGCGATGATCCGCCGGATCAACGTCGGGCCGGTCCGCTACGACGCTCCCGCCCGTGACGACTTCGCCGGCCATCTGGTCCGGCTGAACCCGTTCCACGTGTGCACCGCCTGCGGGGCCGCGAGCGCGGACGGCCGTCCCGTCTTCGACCACGACGCCGATGCCATGGAATCGGCAGCGGCTCGTGCCCCGCAGCTCAAGCACCACCGCCCGTGGTGTCCGCTGCGTCGGGGGAAGAAGGACGGCGTCACGCAGGAGCAGGTGCTGCTCGCCCACCAGCTGGAGACCGAGGCCCTGCGGATCCTCATCCCTGCCGCGACAGCCGACGTGGACGCACGGGTGCACTCCTTCCGAGCCGCACTGCGGCTCGGTGTCGATCTTCACTTCGGCGGTGACCCGCAGCACCTGGACACCACGGTGGCCTCCATGCCGGACGTCGCCAGCGGCGAGCGGCGCTGGTTCCTGGTGCTCTTCGACTCTCTCCCTGGCGGTACCGGCTACCTGGACCGGCTCACCGATCGCCATGCCTTCCGGGACACCCTTGCTCGCGCGTACGAACAGCTCAAGGCATGTCCGTGCGCGGAAGAGCAGCGGCGCGCCTGCCACCGCTGCCTGCACCGCTACACCCCCGAGCAGTTCCAGGACCTCGTGTCCCGACAGGCGGCGCTCAGCATGCTGGAGTCGCTGCTGTTCAAGGGAGACGGCGAGGACGGCTGGGACATCAGCGATGTGGAGCACACCGGGCTGGTCGGGCTGGACGCCCAGGTCGAATCCGACCTGGAGGCACGCTTTCTGACCTCCCTGCGGGACTGGGTGAAGGTCACCGACGACGCGACCCTGGACGAGGACGGCCACGCCAGCGGGCATCTGCGGTTCACCGACGGCTCGGACGTGATGCACTGGAGGCTGACCGCCCAACGGCAGCTCGAAGGCACCCGCACGGACTTCACCTTCACCCGCGTCGACGGTCCGGTGCAGAGCGTGCACGTCTATCTGGAGGGTTTCCGCTTCCACGCAAGCCGGGAGCACAACCTCATCGCCAAGAACGCGTCCCAGCGCACCCTGCTCCGTGCCGACGGAAAGACCGTCTTCCAGATCACCTGGGCCGACATCGACCTGTTCGAACAGCGTCCGGGGCGCACCAAGCCCGTCTGGCCGCCGTACCGGGGCACCGCCCAGGAGCAGGCCAAGGCCGCGTACGAGCAGTACGGCGGCAACCGTGCCCACTTCGGCGAAGCGATCTTCGCCAACCCGATCGACACGCTCATCGCCTATCTGCGGGACCCTGATGCGACCCACTGGGCCCGGCGGGCCCGCGCCCTGGTCACCGGCCTCACCGCCGTTCCCGCCACGGCCCCCGTGGCTGCCACCGGCAAGCGCAGTGAGCTCGTCGCCGCGCTGCGCGAGCAGCTCGGCGCCTTCGGAGCCGGCCGACGGGACGACAAGCCGGTCGTATCCGACAATGGCGGCATCGGTCCGGTCCACGTGTTCCGCACCCAGGACGAGCACGGCGTTCCGATTGTGTTCGCGCTGGACGCCGCAGACCCTGACAACCTGCGGTGGACCGCCCTGGCGGTCCTCGACGACAGCGACGCTGTCCTCGATACGGACGAACACAAGCTGCGGTGGCGGTCCTGGCTGTACTGGACAAACATCACCCAGTTCCTGTCCCTCGCCGGTGGGGACGGAGTACAGCTCGCCGCCAGTCGCGCCGCAGACTTCGAGGTCGAAGTCCTCGCCGTCTGCGGTGGTCTGGGCGAACTCGACTCGCTCTCCGCCGCCCTCGCACCTGTACCCGCGCCCACGCCTGCCGTACGGCCTGTGGTCTCGGAGCCGAGCGTTGACTCGCCAGCCGAAGCCGCCCTTCGTCAGATCATCCGGGACGCGGTCTGGGACGAGGACATCCTGGAGATCCTGCGCGAAGACCCCGACGAGACGCCAGACCTCCTTCGCCTCGCCGAGACACTCGCCGAGCACGGTAAGCAGGCTCCGGTTTTCGGATTCGAACTCGGGAACAGCCGCTGGCAGGCGGACTTCGCCTGGCAGACTCCCGACCTCAAGATCGCCGTCGTCGCTGCCCACCAAGGCGACGAGGACGTCGAGTCCCAGCGGCGTGACGCCGCCTACGCCGAGGAGGGCTGGACGGTCCGGACCGCCGCTGCATGGATCGACCACCTCGACACCCTGCTCGACCAGCTCCCCGACATGGAAGGCACAATCCGATGACCGCCCGGCTCAGCCTGTACCGCAAGGCCGAACAGGAGCTGTACAAGCTCGACCGCTCGGTCAAGGCCCAGTTCTACGACTTCTGCCACGTCTTCCGGAACAACCCGAACCAGCCGGGCCTGAAGCTGAAGAAGCTCAAGGGTGACTCGCGCATCTGGTCCGCGCGGGTCAACGACTCCTACCGCGCCCTGCTCACCCCGACCGGGGTCGACACGGACGGCACCGAGAGCTGGCTGGTCATCGCCGTCCGCCACCGCAAGGATGTCTACGAAGAGCTCCAGGTCGCGGTCAACCGTGTCACTGGCGAGATCGAGTTCGTCGACCTCGCGGTCGTCGGCGACAGCGCCCTGCGCCGCGCCGGCATCACCCTGACCCCGGCCGAACCGGACCGGATCTCGGTGCCGGCCGAACCCGAGCCGACGCCGCAGCCTCTGCCGACGGTGGAGACCGAGCCTCCTCCCCTGCTCGCCGCGTACGGCGCAGATCAGCTGCGTGAGCTGGGCGTCGCGGACCAGCTGATCGAGCTGGCCCTCGCTGTCACCGACAGCACCGAGCTAGACCAGCTCGTCGAGGGCGCCCCGCTGCTGTCCAAGGACGTCCTCTACGGCCTCGCCGCAGGTATGTCCATCGACGAGGTCCGCAAGGAGATCACCCAGCCCGTCGAGCTCGGCCACGAGCCCGATCTCGGTGACTTCGCCGCAGCCCTGAGCCGTACCAAGGTCACCGCCGTCGACGATGCCGTGCAGGCGGCCATCGACGAGGGAGACTTCCGGGCCTGGAAGGTGTTCCTCCACCCCACGCAGGAGCGCATCGTCCACCGCCACTACAAGGGCCCTGCCCGCGTCTCCGGCGGGCCCGGCACCGGAAAGACGATCGTCGCCCTGCACCGGGTCAAGCACCTGGCTGAGCAGCTGCCCACCGGCAGCAACAAGGCGATCCTGCTGACCACGTTCACCAAGAACCTGACCACGGACCTGCGCCTGCGTCTGGCGTCGCTCGTCGAGCCCGAGCTCCTCGCCCGTGTCGAGATCGCTCACATCGACCAGCTCGCCGCCCGCGTGCTAGGCGAGAACACCGCACCTGGCAGGGGCCGGCAGCGCGTCTACGACCACGTGGCGCTGAACGAGATGCGCCAGCTCCTCGCCGAACTCGACGACCGCCGCTGGGAGCCCGAATTCCTCCTGGAGGAGTGGGAGCAGGTCATCCTCGGCCAGTCCGTCCCCACCCGCTCTGCCTACTTCCAGGCCCGCCGTGCCGGGCGGGGCCGCTCTCTGACCCGGCCCGAGCGCAACCACATCTGGAAGCTCATCGAGCAGTTCACCGCCCGCCTCGACAAGCTCGGCGTGGAGACCTGGGGCCAGGCATCCGAACGCGCTGCTCGCTTCGAGATGGAACGCGCCGCGAAGATCAGGGCCCGGCGCGAGTACAAGGAGGAGGTCGGCGGCAAGGACCTCATCCACCGCGACAACAGCTCCGGCATGCGCTACCTCAACTACCGCTACCGGCACATCGTCGTCGACGAGGCGCAGGACCTCAGCCCCGCGCACTGGAAGATGCTCCGGGCCATGGCCGACCCCGACCTGCCCAACGACATGTTCGTCGCCGGCGACACCCACCAGCGCATCTACGACCACCAGGTGGCCCTCGGCGCCCTCGGGATCAACATCCGCGGGCGTTCCTCGCGCCTGACCCTCAGCTACCGCACCACCAAGGAGATCCTCACCGAGGCCTTGCGTGTGGTGGACCCCGTGAAGGCCGGGCAGAAGGTGAGCTACGACGACCTGGACGACGGCACCGACAACCTCGCCGGATACCGCTCCGTCCTACACGGCCCCGCCCCGGCCTTCACGCCCTACGACACGTGGGACGACGAGCTCGCAGGCCTCGCCGCCACCCTGGCCACATGGCGCAAGGAGCTCTCCACGGACGAGCACGGCTCGCCCAGAGACCCGAGCGGCCATGTCGCCGTCTGCGTCGCCGATCGCGACATGGTGAGCCAGACCATGTACTACCTGGTCACCAAGGCTGGCATCACCTGCGCCGAGCTCACCAAGGAGGGTCCCAAGGGTGACGGCGAGGTCCACGTCGGCACCATGCACCGCTTCAAGGGCCTTGAGTACCAGCGCCTCGCCATCGTGGGCGCCAGTGACGGCGTCCTCCCCCGCACCCACGTCATCGACCGCTACCGCACCGAGGATCCGCCCCGGTACGAGCGCGAGCAGCGCAAAGCCCGTTCTCTGCTGTTCGTGGCGACTACTCGAGCGCGGGACGCACTGAACATCAGCTGGCACGGCAAGCCCAGCCCCTACTTGCCGGTCTGACACAGATGTCGGCCTCCCCACCCTCGGGGAGGCCGACATTCTTCTGCTCGGTGGGATCAGAAATGCGAGAGGGAACTGGCCTCGTACCGCAGCTGATAGGCCCGCACGCCACCGCCATTCATCCGGTAGATCGTGATCGCGGAGAGGAACTGCTCCTTCACCTCCAGGGTGCGCCGCCGCTCCTTCCCATCGATGTCGCTGATCCAGTCCTCCACATGATTCGGCAGTTTGAAGGCAAGCTCGTAAGCACCTTCCTCACCCAGCGGCGATAGCGTCCACTCCGCCGAACCGCCACTGCCGCGTCGTCGAATGCGCACTGCATGGTCGGGCTGGGCATCCGCGTACGTCGTGAACGCCAGATGATCGCTAGCGGCCAGCGGCAGGATGAACGGCGCTGACGGGAAACCCAGCAGCAACTCGGCACCGCTGTTCTGCTGGAGCGCGGCTGCGAAGCCGGCGATCGCCGCCGCAGCCTCATCCCTGAACCTGCCAGCCGCTGGCGCCGCCGTCGGCAGTAGTCCCGCAGACGCAGTCCAGGTACCCAGCTCCTTGCGCAGCTCCGTACGCACCCACGTCACCGGGAATGTCCCGGATGCGCCGAGGTGGAACTGTGCCTGCTCCAGCGTCCACGCAGTGGTTCCGATCGCCCCGAGCAGCCACGCGAACGAGGCACCCGACAGATCCACCAGCGAGATCTGGTGCGCCAAGGCGTACTTCTGAGCGTCCGCCGTGAACCCACTAGTCGAGAACAGCGCGTACGCGTACTGATACCGCTGCCGCGGCCTTCTGCCAGCGTGCACCATGAAGTTCTCATTCACGTCGTGCAGCACCCCGTGAGCGTTACGCACGATCTCCAGTCCGCAGCGCTCCTGGTAGAACTTCGCCTCCAGGAACAGCCGCACCGGCATCGAGAACGCCGGCGTGAACGCGAACTCGCCCAGTGCATCCACCTGATGCAGCGCTCCCCGGCCCCGCACCCGAAGCGTGTTCCCGTCGTTCACCAACTCTTCTGGGTCCTGGCTCTCATGCACCAGCAGGCGGTAACCGGAGGAGCGCAGAAGCCAGGCCAGCGCCTCCTCCAACAAATATCCCCGCAGCGCGGCGCCCTTGACCATGGTCAACCCCCTACATCACCAAGCAGGCCCCGCTTGATCATCTCATGGGCGCACTCCACAGACGCCCGCCAAGCCCGGCGCCCGCTCCCGTCTGATCTACGGATTGCGGGAGTACCGGGGCCGCAAGGACGAGGCGAAGGGCCTCGGCTGGCGGGATCTGTGCCGTCTCCCGGCCCGCGCACACATCCCGCTCAGCGGGCCGATCGTCCTGGTCTGGGGCAACGTCCGCCTCCATCTCACGCGTGGCATGCGGGAGTCCATCGACCGCAACGCGGCATGGCTGACCGTGTTCCAGCTGCCGACCTACGCACCCGACCTCAACCCGCAGGAAGGCATCTGGTCACTGGTCAAGCGCGAGGTCGGCAACCTCGCGGCCGCCGACCTCTCCCAGATCACGAAGTCCGTCAAGCGCCGACTGAAGCAGATCCAGTACCGGCCCGACCTGATCGACGGCTGCCTCACCGGCGCCAGCCTGACCCTCAGCGGCTGACCGGCTTCACCAATTCACGTTCAGTAGTAACTCCTGTCCCGTAGGGAGCCGCCCCGGGCCTGGCGGACTCTGTCCAGCCTCCAGCCATGGGCTCAGCGTGGAGCGGGCTTCGGCGTATGGGACGGGAGTGCGGCAAGGGCGCCGTCTGTTCTGCAAGGGTGCCGGGGTGAGTGCTGCTCAGCGGATGCGCACACCTGGAGCCTGCGGCTCTAGGGCTATGCCGGACCGGTCATCTCCTGGCCGCGTCGCTCGGCCCGCCGCTCGGCGGCGTCCACGTCAAGCCGTCCTGCTAGGTCCCCGCCACGGCGGGTGACCGCTCCGCGTACCAGCGCTAGGTAAAACAGCACGGGTGCGCAAGGCGCCCACGCATCCACCGTCTGCTCCAGGATGAAGTCGAGGACGGAGTCCGGGTCGGCTGGCACGAAGGCATGGCGGTCGTGCTCCCACTTGTCCTTTATGCCCCGGGCCCAGCGCCGTCTGAGATCCTCCTCGCCGAGGTCGGGCAACACAGCCCGGAAGAAGGCGGCCCACTGATGCAGACGGAGATCCAGTCCGAACCCGAGAAGTTCAAGGTCGATTCTGTCCTCGGGGAAGACTCCGAGCTCTTCCTTCATTGCCCGGCGCGCTGTGGCGTGCAGGCTGATTGGCGAGCCATCCGTGGGCACGTCGTGCCCGGACAGCCCTTCACTGGCAGACGCATTCCACCGCTCGGGATTGCCTACGACGGCGGCGCTGCGGTGGCTGAAGAGCATCTTGCCGTCGACCCCGGTCTCCACTGCCACATGCACCCCGAAACTGCAGGACAGGAATGGCGGAGCCATGACAGGGTCCTGGTTCTCCAGGTACTGGTGGCGAAGCGTTATGTCAAGGTCCGGATGCGGACGGTCGAGGTTGAGTGACGCAGCCAGAAAGTCATAGTAGTCCGCGGTGCACACACGCAGTTGGACGATGGGGTCCTCGCCGAGATGGGTGCGGGTGACGGTGATGCGTTCGATAGCGAACCTTGGGCGGTTCCAACGGTGCGGGAGACCAGCAGCTGCCTTGCGGCTTTCCTCGGCCTCAATCTCGGCACGCCACTGTCGGACCACGGGAGGCTGGGCAACGCGTTGAGCCCGGTGGAGGATCTGGACGTTCTCCTCGTGGATGGGTCGTGTGCCGTCGCCTTCAAAGATGTGACAGTCGGTCATATGACCGAGTAAGGCGAATCTGTCCCGAAAGCCGCTGGACTGTCCGAGTGCCGTACCGGCGGGGGGTTGGGTCCTGGCGCGCTCGCCCCCACTCTTGTTCGGGTGGCCGTCGGTCTGCGCGGCGAATGCCGCGACCAACTCGGCAGCTGTGGGCCTGGCTGCCGGATTCGGGTCCAGACAGCCCAGCAGGACCCCGCCGAGCGACCTGTTCATGCCCGTGTGCTCGCAGGCGGTGCGCAGCGTGTTGGGAGTGAAGTCCCCTGACCACCGTCCCGTCGCGGCGGTGAGGAGAATGGCCCCCACGGAGTACGTGTCGCTCGCCGCGGTGACGCCGATCGGGTCGCTGAATCCCTCCAGTTCACGCGGGGGCTGGTAGGCAGAATTCTGCCGGAATGAATCGCGTTGGCGATGTGGAACGCCGTCCACGATGGCCGTCATCCAGCCGACGAGCTGCACGTCCTGGTCGGTGACGAGCACACGGTTGGGTGTCAGTGAGCCGTGGACGAGCCCCACGCTGTGGGCGTGCCGCACTGCCTTGGCCAGGTCCCGTCCCAAGCGCCGGAAGAGCACGGTGTCCCCCAGCGGTCCCCGGTCCTCCAGGAGGGCACGGAGGTTGTGCGCGGGACGGGCCCCCGGGTCGTCGCTCTGCTCGCGGGCGCATTCCGTCGCCAGCCATTGTGGGGAGTCCTCGACGCTGTGGCCGAGCAGCTTGGGCGCACCGGTCCCGGCCATGCGGATCAGGGCCTCCGCCTCGGTGCGGAGCAGTTCTGCTGCCTCCTCGGGGCTCGTACGGAGCGGCACCCGCACTGTTACGGTGCTGCCCGTTTCGTCGCGCCCCAGGAACATGACCACCCGCTGCCATCCGCCGACGTTGCGGGCGTGCAGGCGGTAGGGCCCGGCTCTACGGGGATCCTCCGTGAGCAGTGGCTCCCAGGAGGCACCGAGGCCAAGGGCTTGGAAGGAGACGTCTTCGGGACCGTCCGGTGCTGCCGTCGGGGGAGTCTCTCGCTTGGGCGGGGCGGGCGGATGCTCCTCACGATTCGTGGACGGCAGCACGGGTTCGGGCAGGGGCGAGGGTTCCTGCCGGCCGATGGGACGCCGCTGCGGTTCGTTCCCGAACGCGTCTTCGGTCCGAGCTGCCGGGGGCTGTACCCCCAGCAGCTTCATCAGCCGGTTGTCCAGCCGGCTGATGGGATGACTCTCGTCGTTCAGCCGCTCCGGTCCGTCGGGGTGGCTGAGCCATGCGGGGAAGTCCGGCGAACGGCCGGCCAGCCGGCCGAGCTGGTCCGTGATCGTGCGGGTAGTGTGCAGGAGTTCGTGTGCGGGCACCGTCCCGAGGAGGATGTCCCGGGCCTCTTCTGAGAAGTCGAACGCGCGGTGCCGGACCGGCAGGGCAAAGTCGGCCGGATCTGTGCTCTGCATCAACCCGCCGAGGAAGACCTCCGCCAGGTGCCCGGCGTCCATGGTCGGGCCCAAGGCAGCCTGCACCAGGCGCATAGCAGGCACCGACATCGGTGCGACGGCCGCAAGGTGTGCCGCTAGCCGATATGCGGCCGGCGATGCTGCGTGGCGGAATCGCAGCACGGCTTCCCGCGTATTGCTCTGCCGCGTGTGGGCGTAGGGGCGTGAAGGGGGTGTTCCGCTGTCCGCCAGGAGGGGCAGTACGGCCGTGGTGCCCGGGGACGCGACAACGCTTGCCCAGCGCCCCACGGCCGTGGACTCAGGTGCCAGTACCGGCACCGGTACTCCGTCGAAGGCCACGATGTCCGCAGGTAGCACCGGATCCGCCACGTGCCAGGCGCTGGCCGGCCCGCCTCGCCGCCGCGTGGTCACCAGCCACTGCTGTGCCCAGATACCCGACCCTTGCCACATGCGGGCGGGCAGGGCATGGACGATCGCGGTGGGTCCCTGGCGCGCCCACGTCTCGAGCGCCGTCTGCATCCGGCCGTCCCGCCAGGCTGCACCGACGCCGTCGCTAACGACGAGGACCAGCGTGTTCCCCGTCGGATCGCGCACGACGGACGGTGGCAGGGGTGCGCCGCCGTCCTCGTAGGGAGGGCTATGGAGCATCGGGGCCTGCCGACCTCGGCTGTCCAACCCGTACACGCGAAGGCCGCGGAATGCTCCGCTGCGCTCCAGCAGAACCCGCATTTCCGAGGCCAGACGCTGCCAAAGCAGCATGGAGACGCCGTCGTCCACCAGCAGGACGAGATTGAGCCAGCGTGCGCGTGCCGGTCGTAGCACGGCGTCGGGGAGCCCCGTCTCGGCCATGGCGGCGACGGTCCTTGCCTCGTCGAGCTCTTGCTTCCAGGGGTCTGGTAGCCGCAGCTTCAGCGGCCGCAGTGCTCTGCCGAGGTGGAGCTCGTGTGCCGCGAGGGATTTCCCCTCTGGCGTCCGCACCGGCAGACCCGAATGCTCCTGTGCTCCGGAACCGGGCGCACCGGGGCTGGCGTGCAGCGGGGCCCCCGGCTCCCGGGCTCCGTCCTTCGCCGGGGATGCGGGTGGCGGCGCCGTAGTGCCGGCCTCGTCCGTATCGGGCAGTGGACGCTCCTCCCCGAGTGCGGAGGGCGGAGCGGCCCGAGGCCGCATTGCACGCGCCACCGGAGCACCGTCGCTGTGCGGCAGACGCTCGGCCAGCCACAGAACGTCGAGCAGCTCCTCGTCGGAGAGATCCACTCCGCTGTCGGCCAGCACGCGCCGTAGGCGGTCGGGCACGTTGCTACACCGCCCTGCCGAGCCGGTGCAGTACGGCGTTCAGCAGTCCGCCGGCGTCGAGATCCACCCCTCCCTTGCGGAGGAACACCGCGTTGAGCAGCTGGTCGGTGGCCAGCTCGCCGGGCGCGCGGCGACCGAGGAACTCCCGGAGCAGCTCATCGACGTCCTGCAGGGTGCCAGTTCCGAGATGGGCTTCGACGATCTCGCGGAGTGTCTGTTCGTCCGGCTCGGGCAGATCGAGTCGGATACATCGCCGGAGAAATGCGGGAGGGAACTCCCGCTCGCCGTTGCTGGTGATGATCACGACGGGGAACTCTGAGCAGCGGATCCGGCCGCGTACGACGGGGATCCGTTCGTCGGGGTCGTCGGTCAGCACCTCGACCATGGACTCGTGGTCTGTCAGCCGGGCGAGTTCCGGCACCTCGAACTCGCCTTCCTCAAAGACAGTCAGCAGGTCGTTCGGCAGATCCACATCGCCTTTGTCCAGCTCGTCGACAAGCAGGACCCGGGGCCGGGCGCGCGGTACCAGTGCTGTGCCCAGCGGACCCAACCGGACGTAGCTGCCGATCCCAGGCTCGGTGGCACGGGGGGCACGGCTGTCATGCCTGTCGCGGTGCAGGTTCGCTTCGCGCAGCCGGCCGACGGCGTCATACCGGTACAAGGCCTCCTGCAGGGTCGAGCGGCTGTTGATCGGCCAATGCAATACCCGGCCGAGGTCCAGTTCGTGGGCGACGGCGTGCGCCAGGGAGGATTTGCCGGTGCCCGGATACCCCGACACCAGCAGCGGTCGACGCAGGAGGAGAGCCGCGTTCACGACATCTGCCTCGGCGGGGCCGATGAGATAGGGCCTTGGCAGGGCGGAAACCTCGGCGGGCGGTGTGAACCGACGCCATGGCGGTGCCTCGGGGAACTCCACTCGGCGGGCAGTTCCGTCGCCGCGGAAGAGCCGCCACCCGTCGTCCGGAGTGCTCATTGTGATGTCTTCCGTTGTCATCAGGGAGCGGTTCCTTCCAAGGGGGCCGGATCGAGTAATTGCAGGCCGCTCAACGGGGACGGGTCCATGTCCTCCCACACGAGTGACGGCCGGGCCGGATGCCGTACGGGATCGCCATAGGCATTCCCCCGGTAGCCCCAGACACGTTCGGGTAGGTCGGTCATCGGCCCAGTAGGCTGCAACGGGTCGAGCCGGGAGGCGTGCTCGTACGTTTGGGCTGCGCGGTCCCAGAGAACTACGGGGACGCCCAGCGCGAGGCACACGTCGAGTAGCCGGGCGCGCTGTCCAGGGGGCCCGTGCAGCACGACCTGGCGGGTGTTGCGGTGACTGGTCTTCAGCAGCAGGGCGACCTGCTGCTCGGTGCCGCAGTCGCCGTCGACGACGAGTGGCGTCCCGTGCCCGCTCTGCCAGCGGCGGCGCTGCGCGTCCTCGCGGTTCCTCACCAGGGCACTCATCTCAGGGCAGCTGAGCGTGAGCTGGAACTCGGCACCGAGCGGCACACCTTGATCGAACATGTTCTCGGGTCCCGGGTTCCACTCGTCGACGGGCAAGTGCAGTGCCGCCCGGTCCACGACGACGCTGACGAGGGGGACGTGGTCCTTGCCGTCATTGGACTGGACGCCGTGGACGGCGTCGCGGACTGCCCGCGCCACCTCCTCCGCCGTCAGCGGGCGGTCAGTGACAGAGGGGAGCGGGGCCGGCGGGCTGTCCGTACGAAGGAGCCAGACCTTGCATCGGTACCGGCCCTCGGGATCGTCGTCGCCGCGGCTGGCCTCCACTAGTACGCGGGACGTGGATGCGGGGCGGTGCGCTGCCCATCGGCCGGCATCGGAGCGACGCTCCGCAAGTGCCGAGGGATGGATTCCGAGCCGCTCGGAAACACGGTTATTCCACTCCCGGAGCGTGGTCCTTTTCCGCTCGTCCACGGCTGCGGCAACGTACTCGACGAGATGCAACAGGGCAGGAACCTGCGGGGTACCGTCAGGCACGGGAGCGCTGTCTGAAAGGGCTTCCAACCCCTCCACGGCACATTCGAGGTCGTCGGTAGACAACCGGACTGGGCGCAACACCTCGGGTAGCGGCGTGAACCGCAGTGCCGACAGCGCCGCGCGTGGCACCAAGGCGGGATCGTCTTCGACGATCCCGCGCAACTCGGTCATCAGCCGCTCGTGTTCGCCAACCGACAGCAGAGCACTGCTGCCCAAGGCCCGGCCGCGGGCGAGGAGGTTGGTGAGTTCCGCCCGCGCGGCCCGGCTCTTCACACCAGACGTCGAAGCCAGCGACTCACTGAGGGTTGCCAGCGCCCGCGGGTGTTCCGACAACAGTGGGACGAGCTCCGGAACGGATGGTGAGTAGTCGTCGGGCACAGAAAGACCCAGCCGCTGCACGAGCGTCCGCGCATGGGTCACACACAAAGAAGGGTCCTCGAGCAATGCCCATAGCGGGCGCAGGAGGTCTTCCTCTGCCTGTGTAAGTGCCCGCGGGACGGGCGGCCTGCCAGAGAGGGCCGTCTGTCCGGAATGTGCGCTCAATCTCGACGACAGTGCCGCACTGATGTCGATCAGCCGAGGCGAGCAATCGCCGTATTTCTGCAGGAGATCCACGAATTGCGGGTCGTCGGCGAAGGAGCGAGCCGGGCAGGCGTGCAGACGGCGGTTCTCGAAGGCGTCGTCGTCGTGTACGACCACTCCGACGAGATGGCCCTCGCAGAAGACCGCGCTTCCAGATGCTCCGGACCACGCCTGCTTGCCATCCGCGCGCTTCCCGGGTGCTGGTTCCTGGTCCAGGACGTACAGATCCCGGGCGTCGTCACCGCCGGAAAGCGGAGGTAACACTCCCCTCAGATACTCGACGCCGCGTTGCCCCTCTTTGACGGTTGCCAAGGGATACCCAAGTCCCTCGTAGCGCAGCGGAGCGCTGCCGACCGGGCGGCCCCACAGCACCGTCCCGGAAATCTCGACCGGGTCCCCCAATCGCAGCAGAGCGACGTCACGACCTGGGTCAGGCGCCCACAGCACGGTCGCCCTGCGGGGCGATCTATCGGAATCCCGAGGGTGTCCAACTCGAACATCGATCTCCGACCACGGCTCACCACTACTCTTGTCCACCACAACATGCCGGGCAGTGAGCACCAGACGAGGCGCGATCAGATAGCCAGTTCCGACGCAGCGATACTTGTCGACACCACCACTGCGGATGAGTGCCAGCCTTCGCTGGTCCAACTCAATCCTCGTCGGCCCAGGACCCTGACACGTCCTGGCTGATCTCGGGGCTCGAGCCCCCTGCGGCACGGTCCTTGACCTGCAGCTTCAAAGTCAGCTTGTGCGTGCGAGCGGTGGAGTGCTCGCCGCTCGCGCCTGTCGTCGCCACGCCGAAGTTCAGCTTGCCATCGCCCTTGAGCCCGTCCCGGAGCTCGAGAAGCAGCTCCAACTGGACATCCTCGATCTGAAAGGCGAACTGCTGCCGGGCGCTCTGAGCCTGGGCTTGGTACAGCTCCTCCCGCAGCTCTTCTATGGCTGCGGCCAGCCCGATGGTCGACATTCCCGCTCCCCGTAACCACTGTTGTTCGGCTCGCCCCGATCCGCGACTGCACTGCTGCGCATCGGCAACGCGTGGGCAGCACAAGCGTGTTGAGCCGCCAACGGCACTCATCGGATGATAACGATTTGCCTGGTGATCAGTCCATAGGGTCCCGGTAGACCGCCGGTGCGTGGGACCGCGCACACCGAACGCATCGATCGGCGCGGCGACGGCCTGCAACCGGACTCGCTCCCGCGCGACTCTCCCGGCGTCGGTCAGCCCGCCGCCCTGCGCGTGTCCCACCCACCCAGACCTACCGGACCCGACGGCGGCCGTCAGGCGTATCCCCCGACATCACCCATTCAAGTTCAGTAACCACCTGGCCTTCAGCCAGCACCCCACCCATCCCGCCCTACCGATACCCAGCGGCGGAATACCCGGAGCCTGCCGTTGATTGGTCTTTGCAGAGATCACGGGAGGGGTGCTGGTGGCCGAGCTGATGTTGTTCCGGCGGGACGCGGACGGGCGGGATGTCGAGCTGTCCGGTGCGACGGTGGCGCTCGAGGTGGAGCTGCAGCGGCGGGTCGAGGCCGGGCTGGAGCAGATGCTCGGTATCCGGTTCGTGGCGTCGGAGTATGCGACTGGTCCGTGGCACCGGGGCCGGATCGACACCCTGGGGCTGGACGAGAACGGCAGCCCGGTGGTGATCGAGTTCAAGAAGGGGTCCGACAGCGGGGTGCTGTCGCAGGCCGTCTCATATCTGTCCTGGCTGCGCTCGGCGCAGCACGAGTTCGGGGCCCTCGTCCGGAAGGTGCTGGGCGCGGAGGCCGCCGAATCGATCAACTGGCGCCGTCCGCGGATGGTCTGCATCGCGGCCGGCTTCTCCCACCACGACCGTGTGGCCGTGCAGTGGCTGCCCGAGCGGATCGACCTTGTGCGCTACCGGGTCTTCGAGGGCGGCCTGCTGAGCCTGCTGCTCGTCGATTCCTCACCCGGCTCGCCGAGCGCCGCTTCGTCTCGGCGGAGCCGGGAGCGGGACACGGTGGCCGGCAGCGCGTCGGCGACTCCTGCACCGACGGGTGCCGGCCTCGTGCCGGAGTCCTTGCGGGACCTGTACGCGGAGCTGGACGAGGCGCTCACGGCGTGGGGCGAGGTCGAGGTGGCGCCGCTGCGGCACTACATCGCCTACCGGCGGCTGGTAAACGTGGCCTCGGTGATCTTCCGTCCGAAGCACGAGGTCATCCTGGTCTATCTCAGACTCGACCCCGACACGGTCGCGCTGGAGGAGGCCTTCACCCGGGACATGCGCGGTATCGGGCATCTCGGAACGGGGGACCTGGAGGTACGTCTCGCCTCGGCGGCCGACCTGGAGAAGGCGGCGCCGTTGATCCGGCGGGCGTTCGAGGCAGCCTGACGCAACGAGAAGGGCGGCTGGTGCATCGGTCATTCGATGCACCAGCCGCCCTTCGGTGTCTACGGCCCGCCGGCCCCGGGCTCTCTCCGCTCTCACGATCACGCCTCCGGCCCAGCCAGGTCGAAGTCGTCCTTGGTCAGCTCGGCGCGGAGCCGCTGCTCTGCCACGTCGGCGTAGTGCGAGGACAGCTCGACGCCCACGAAGCGACGTCCCTCGCGAAGGGCCGCGACGCCCGTGGAGCCGCTGCCGGTGAACGGGTCGAGGACGGTGCCGCCCTCGGGGCAGACCTGGACGAGCTGCTGCATGATCTCGACGGGCTTCTGCGTGATGTGCACCCGGTCCTTGCGGGGCTGGGAGGCGATGTAGTGGCCGGGCAGATAGAGGTCGCGGGTGTTGTCGAGGGATCCCTTGACGCCCCAGATGATGAACTCGGAGTCCTGCTTCGGCCCGCCCTTGCGGGGCCGGCTGGCGGGCTTGATCCACGGGATGGTGCCGCTCCAGGTCCACCCGGCCATCTGCAGGGCGTCGGACGTTGTCGGTTCCTGGCGCCAGTCGGAGAAGACCATGGCCACCGCGTGCTCGGTCGAGGCCCGGTACGCCTCGGTGAGCAGTTCGGTCAGCCAGGAGCGGTAGGAGCGCTGGTCGCGGTTCTCGCCGGGGAAATTGGCGAGGTCGTGGGCACTGTTGCTGGTGACGTACTTGGCGCGCGCGGTCCGCCCGGTGCGTTCCGAGCTCGTACGGCCGCCGGAGTTGTACGGCGGGTCGGTGATCACGGCGTTGACGCTCTCGTCCGGAAGGGACTTCAGGACGGTCAGGGCGTCGCCCCGGTGCAGCATGTAGCTCATGGGAAGGACCTCTCTCAGGGCATGGCGGGGCTGGGCCCGCTCCAGGCAGCGCTCAACGGTGTTCCACCGGGGCGGGGTTGTTCCGGAGGTTAGCGGCGATCTCCGGCCGCACCCAGCAAGGCGGGCCGTCCTGCGGGCCCGGGGCCGGGAGTCGTTTGGTGCGGCCGGAATCCCGGTCTACTGTCTCGCCGTGTCACCGGGCAGGAGCCTCGCTCCACCGCCGCTGACCTGTGCTTATCCGTGCTGTCTCGTCCAGTCGAGCGGTATCGAAGGCACGTTGCCCTCGTCTTTCCCGCACACCGTCAGGAGCCCCGGTGTACTGCCTGAGATTACGAGCGCGGCTGGCTGCCGCGCGTGACCTGCGACCGGCGTCCGGGAGCCACCAACTCCCCTGACCCCGGGCTCGCCCGAGAGGCGGATGCACATCGGCGCGGTGCCGGCGGCTTTGCACGAGAAGCCGGCACCGCGCCTCCTACGAACACCGAGGAGCCGCTGCGATGCAGCATGTCCTGATACCCCCGCGCCCCGACCCGACGCCGTCACCCGGCCGACCCCGCCGCCCCGGTGAGCGGCGGCGGCGATGAAGAAGACCACCAAGGGCGTCGTCGGCCTGTTCACGGCCGGCTCGATGCTGCTGGTCGTGCCGATCCTCGCCTTCGGCGCCGGCACCGCTTCGGCCTCCTGCCCGACCGACGGCGCGCAGTCCGTGGACACCGCGGCCGTCGCCGACCAGGTGAAGGCCATCCTGGCAGGGGGCGGCAAGACGTCGGTCTCCGTGCCCGGTCTGAACAATCCGGCCGAGCAGATCCCCTTCGCCAAGACGATCCAGGCCACCGGCGTCGCGATGAACTTCCCGGCCCGCGGGCAGATCGTGGCCCTGGCGACCGCCCTGCAGGAGAGCGGGCTGCGGAACCTGACCTGGGGCGACCGCGACTCGCTGGGTCTGTTCCAGCAGCGGCCGTCGATGGGCTGGGGCACGGCGAACGAGATCCTCGACCCGGTGCACGCCAGCACCAAGTTCTACGAAGGGCTCAAGCAGGTCTCGGGCTGGGAGTCCCTGTCGATCACCCAGGCCGCCCAGGCGGTGCAGCGGTCGGGCTTCCCCGAGGCGTACGCCAAGTGGGAGCCACTGGCCACCGCTCTGCAGAAGGCCATCGAGCCTCTGCTGCCGAAGGCCAGTGGCGGTGGCATGTCACCGGATCCGGCGCCGGACGGTGCCGGCGGTCCTTCTCCCGGCACTGCGGGCGGCTGTAGCGCCGAAGGGGACGGGACCGACTTCGGCACCATCCCGCCCGGCGCGCTGCCAGCCGAGTACAAGATCCCCACCAACGCTCCGCGAGAAGTCCAGACGGCGATCCGTTGGGCGCTCGGCCAGCTCGGCACGCCGTACCAGTGGGGCGGGACCTGCACGAACTCCCACGGCACGGAGGCCATGGGCCGGTGCGACTGCTCCTCCCTGATGCAGCAGGCGTACAAGGCCGCCGGGGTCACCCTGACGCGGACGACGTACACGCAGGTCAAGGAGGGCAAGCCGGTCTCGGCCGACGCCCTTCGACCGGGTGACCTCATCTTCACCGAGGGCACGGCCGCCGTACCCGAGCACGTCGGCATGGCCATCGGCCAGGGCCTGATCGTGCACGCCCCGCGCCCCGGCGACGTCGTCCGCATCACCACTGTCGCCGCCTGGAAACCCGGGATTCTCGCGGTCCGCCGAGTCGTCTGACCGGCACCTCTCCCCTCTCTCCCCTTTCCCGCACCGCCGCTCCACCCCCATGGGCTTCGGCGTGCCTTCATTCGAACTGGAGTTCCCTTATGTATCTCGCCGACCAGGTCATGCAGCTCGCCTACGACCCCGGGATCAAGCCGAACGAGGGCGGACTGCCGGGCCTGAACGTCCTCAAGCAGGTGATGGGCTCCATCAACCTCTTCGGTCTCGTCGCCGTGGTCGGCGCCCTCGCCGTCAGCGCGGGCGTGTGGGCCTGGGGCCACCACTCCGGCGGCCACCAGGCCGAGGCCAACGGCAAGAAGGGCGTCCTGGTGAGCGCCGGCGCGGCCCTTCTGCTCGGCGCGGCAAACGGTGTGGTGGCGTTCTTCAGCACGCTGGGGACGCAGGTCCGCTGATGCCTTCCCACTCCTCCAACCCCAGCGGCGCATCTCGCGTGCGCCGCCGGGCGTTGCTCGGCACCGTCGTCCTGGCGGTGCTCGTCGCCCTCGCCGGCCTGGCCGCCTACCTCACCCGCGACGGCAGGACCCCAGCCAAGACCGCGGCGGCGCGTCCGAGTTCGCCAACGTCTTTTTCCTCGGCCGTCTCGCCGTCCGGGCCGCCCACGGTGACCACCCGTCCCCGCTCCCTGCCCGTTCCGCCGAGGACCACCGACCCGATCGCCTTCGGGAAGGCAGCCGCAGCGGCGTTGTGGTCGTACGACACCCGGGCGTACCCGCAGGCCGAACTGCGGCGCGCTCTGCACGCGTGGCTGACCTCGGAGGCCAAGTACGCCGACGCGGCCTCGGTCGACCGGGGTATCCCCTCGGCGGTGCTGTGGAAGGAGATGGCCGCCAACGGCCAGTTCGCCACCGCCACGGTGAACGAGGGGCACTTCCCGAACGCGTTCACCCGGGCCCTTCAGGAGGACCCGGGCGCGATCACCCAGGCGTACATCTACGCCGTCACGGTCTCCGGCAAGCAGTCGATCGCCTGGAAGGGCTCGCCCGCCGGCGGTGCGGAGAGCCGCTCCACCACCCTCGCGGTCCAGTGCCGCCCCCACCAGCCCTGCGCCCTGGCCGGCGTCATGCCGTCCGTCGCGCCCTGACCCCCGTTCCCGAAAGGAGGTACCACCATGGACGTCTGCGGGATCCCCATGATGGACAAGGTGTGCACCGCCATCGACTTCGCCACCAACCCGGCCGGGGCCGTCACCGACGGCATCGGCGCGTGGATCGCGAAGTCGGCAGGAGAACTGGCGGCCAGCGCGGCGGACCTCGCCACCAAGGCCGTCAACCAGACCACCGCCATCGACCTCAACGCCGGCTGGTTCCGGGACAACTACCAGCTTCTGCTTCCCATCGGGCTCGCCCTGACCGTCGGCACGTTCTGCATCCAGCTCATGCTCGCGGCCTGGCGGCGCGACGAGCGGGCCCTGGCCCAGGCCGCGATCGGCACCATGACCGGCGTCCTGTTCAGCTTCTGCGCCATCGCCTTCACCACCGTCGCCATCACCGTGGTCGACGCCCTGTCCGACGGCCTGTTCCAAGCCGCCAACACCTCGGTCGACGACGCGATCCGCCGCGTCGTGAAGATCAATGAGTTGGGGGCGATGTACGGCCTGGGCTGGGGCGTTCCCGCCCTGGTCGCCCTGGGCTGCGCGATCGGCGCCTTCCTGTACTGGGGTGTCATGGTCGCCCGGAAGGTCGGCGTCCTGATCATGGTCTCGCTCGCCGTGTTCGCCGGCGCCGGTGGCGGCTGGGAGGTCGCCAAGCGCTGGCGGCGCGGCTGGATCGAGGCCACCGCCACCCTGGTCGTCTCGAAACTCCTGATGACCATCGTCTTCCTGATCGGCGTCTCCGCCATGGGCAAGAGCGACGCCAACGACGGGCTGTCGGCCCTGTCCGACGCGATGGCCGGCATCGTCGTCATGGTCCTGGTCCTCCTGTGCCCCTACGCCACGTACAAGTTCGTCCACTGGGCGAGCGACGGCGGCGGACACGACGACCTGCACCGCACCGGCGTCGCGGGCATGGCCATCGCCGCCGGAGCGGCGAAGACCGCCGCCAGCCTGGCGATGCGGGTCGGGACCGGAACCCCCGCTCCCCAGGGGCCGAGCCAGGTTCCCGGCGCGGGTGCCGACGGTGTCGCCTCCGGCATCAACCCCGCCGGCGGCAACCTCAGCAAGGAGGGCATCGACGCCGGCCCGCCCAAGCCGCAGACCCGCTTCCGGTACGGCGAGGACCCGAACGCCCCCGGCGACAAGGGCCGGGCCCTGATCCAGCGCCCCGGCATCCCGCCGCTCATCACCCGTCCCGGCGGAAGCGAAGCAGCCCCTTCCGCCGACGAGATCCCGGCCCCGGCGGCCCCTTCCGGTGTTCTCACCGGCGCGTCGGCTCCAGGCGGCAGCATGGTCTCCGTGCCGTCCGCCGCCTCCGGATCCCCGTGGTTCGCCGCCCGGGCCGCGCCCCCGCCGGCCTCGACCCCGCTGGCGGTCGGTTCCCCGATGCCGACGACCTGGGTGTACCCCACTCAGCCGCCCTCGGGTTCCTGACCCGTCACCACCGGGGGCGGGCTGTCCCTCCGCAGCCCGCCCCCTCCCAGCCCGACCGTCAAAGGAGTTCCGTCATGTCCTCCAGAAGAGCGCCGCACGTCCCGTCCTTCGTTCGCTCCCATCGTCTGGAACCCTCATGTCCGGTAAGCACCAGGCCGAAGTCCCCTCGGCCACCGTGAAGTTCCCCCACCGCAGCAGGCGCGGCGTCCTGCTCGGCCTGACCGCCCCGCAGCTGCTCGTCGCCGGCCTCACCGGCCTTCTCCTTCTCGCTGTGATCCTCACCCACGGCGTGGTCGGCGCTCTCGCGCTCATCCCCCTGTGGGCCGTCATCGCCCTGTTCGTCTTCGTCCGCCACCGGGGCCGCGCCCTGGCTGACTGGACGCCGATCATCGTCCGGTACGCCCTGCGCCGGATGCGCGGCCAGCTCGTCTGGCTCACCCGCCCCTCGCGCCGGCCGACCCGCGAGGGACTCCTCCACCTGCCCGGCACCGCCGCCAGCCTGCGCGTGGCCACCGCGCCCGACGGTCGGTACGGCGCTGTCCACGACCCGCACCACGGCACGCTGACCGCCGTGGTCAAGGTCTCCTCCCGCGCCTACGCCCTGCTCGACCCGGGCACCCAGCACGCCAACGTCAGCGGCTGGGGACGAGCTCTGGCCGCTCTCGCCCGGACCGGGCAGATCGCCCGCGTCCAGGTGATCGAGCGCACCGTCCCGGACTCCGGTGACAGCCTGCGCCGCTACTGGGAGGAGCACGGCCGCCCCGACATCCCGGTGGCCGGCGCGATCTACAACGAGCTGATCCAGAGCGCGGGCCCGGCCGCCGCCCCGCACGAGGCGTACGTCGCGCTGTCGCTGGACACCAAGGCGGCACGCCGGCTGATCAACCAGGCCGGCGGCGGACTGACCGGGGCCTTCAGCGTCCTGGCGCAGCTGACCTCGACCTTCGAGCAGGCCGCGCGGACCGCCGGGCTCAACCCGACCGGCTGGCTCACCGCCCGCGAGATCGCGGCCGTCGTACGTACGGCGTACGACCCCAAGGCGCTCGCGGCGCTGGACCGGTGGTCGGCCACCGGACGTCCCGAGGCCGACGCCGCGGCTGCCGGTCCGGTGGTGGTCGTGGAGAAGGCGGACCACATCACGACCGACTCGGCCGTCCACGCCACGTACTGGGTGGAGAACTGGCCCCGGACCGAAACAAGCGCCGGTTTCCTGCACCAGCTCCTGTTCACCGGCGGGGTCCGGCGCACGCTGTCGCTCTCTTACGAGCCGAAGGGACTGGACGCCGCCCTGCGAGACGTCCAGCGCAAAAAGGCGTCGGTCATCGCCGATGCCGCCGAGCGGGCGCGGCGCGGGCAGGTCGATTCCGAGGCGGACTCGATCGAGTACCAGGACATCAAGGCGCGCGAGCGGCAGCTCATCGCCGGCCACGCGGATGTCGCCCTGACCGGTCTGCTGACCGTCTCGGCCGACTCCGAGGAGGAGCTGCGCACCGCGTGCGCGGTCGTGGAGACCGCCGCCGTCGGCGCCCAGCTCGACCTCCGGCCCCTGACCTGGCAGCAGGCCGAGGCGTTCACCGCCGCCGCACTGCCGCTCGCCCTCGCCGCGTAACCCCCGACGCCCCCTGTCGAAAGAGCACTTCCGTGTCCCGCACTCCCCCCAGCACGACCGCGCAGGACTTCGTGCCCTTCGCCACCGCCGCGCTCGACTTCCACCGCGCGCTCAACCTCCCCGGCGGCCCGCTCGTCACCAGCCGCGCCGAGCTGGACGCCCTGCACGCCCATCTCGTCTCGCTGTACGGGCTGCTCGACGCGCACGCCGTACGGGTCGGGCAGCTCCTGCCGGTCGAGGGTGACCACCTGCGTGCCGCCCGCGCCCGGGTCTGGCAGGCCGCCGACCACCTCCATGCCGCCTACCACGCAGCGCCCCGGGCGGACTCCGGCGAGGTGCCCGAGAGCGAGGCGTGCCGGGCGGGCCTTCCCGAAGGCGCGCCGGAGCTGACCATCTGCCAGCGCCATCAGCGCACCGCGCACCTGGTCCGCCGCCGTACGACTCCGGCCGACCTGCATACCCCGTTCACCGGCCTCATCCGCCGCTGACCCCGTCACCTGCCTGGAGAAACGTTCATGCCCCGTACCCGCGCCAGCGCCTCCCACCTGTTCGTGCCCCACAAGGCTTCACGCACCCAGCGGAGGGCCGCCCGAGCCGGTTTCGCCGACGCCCACCGGCAGGCCCGCCGCGCCGAAGCGCCCCCGAGGCACCGTGCCCAGGAGACCGCCGATCCGGAACTGCGGCCGGCCTACCCGCTGTCCGGGCGGCCCGGTCCGGCGTCGGCCCGCGGCGGCAAGCTCCGCCTGCCCGCCCACCGGATGACCACCGCCACCGCCAGCGGCGCCTATCCGTTCGTCGCCGAGGGCGGCCTGGGGGCGGAGGGCGTCTTCATCGGCCGCGACGTCCACGCCGAGGCCGCTTTCTGCTTCGACCCGTTCTCCCTGTACGGCAGCGGCCGGATCGAGGGCTTCACCAACCCCAACGCCGTCCTGGCGGGGATCATCGGCATGGGCAAGTCCGCGCTCGCGAAGTCCATCGCCACCCGGTCCATCGCCCACGGCTACCGGATCTACATCCCCTGCGACCCGAAGGGCGAATGGACCGGCGTCGCGCAGGCCCTCGGCGGCTACAGCATCGCGCTCGGCCCCGGCCTCCCGGGACGGCTGAACCCGCTGGACGCACCGGCCCGGCCCGCCTCCGTCAACGAGGACGACTGGGCGAGCGAGGTCCGAAAGCGCCGCCTGCTGCTCCTGGCCGGCCTGGCGCGCACCGTCCTGAAGCGCGATCTGCTGCCGATGGAACACACCGCCCTGGATCTCGCCCTCGACCTGGTCGTCGCCGAGGCCGCCGCCCGCGGCACGGTGCCGCTGCTCGGCGAGATCGCGCACGTCCTCGGCTCCCCCCTGCGCCTCGACCAGGCCCTCGGCAACTCCTCCGGGCATCTGGGGACGGCCGCACAGGACGTCGCACACGCCCTGCGCCGCCTGGTGCACGGCGACTTGAGCGGGATGTTCGACGCCCCGAGCACCGTCGCGTTCGATCCGACCGCGCCGATGCTGTCCATCGATCTCTCCCGCCTCGGCGGTGCCGGCGACGACACCGCGTTGGTGTTGGCCATGACGTGCGCGAGCGCGTGGATGGAGTCGGCCCTCGCCGACCCCGACGGCGGCCGGCGCTGGGTGATCTACGACGAGGCGTGGCGGGTGATGCGACACGTCGGCCTGCTGGAGCGGATGCAGTCCCAGTGGAAGCTCTCCCGTGGTCTCGGCATCGCGAACCTGATGGTCATCCACCGGCTCAGCGACCTGCTCTCGGCGGGCGACGCCGGCTCGCGTGGCCGGGTCCTGGCCGAGGGCCTCCTGGCCGACTGCTCCACGCGCATCATCTATCGGCAGGAGCCCGACCAGCTCGACGCCGCCGCGTCCCTGCTCGGCCTGACCGGCGTCGAGACCCAGGCGGTGTCCGCCCTGACCAAGGGCCGGGGCCTGTGGAAGGTCGCGGGCCGGTCCTTCATCACGCAGCACATCCTCCACCCGGCCGAACGCGAACTGTTCGACACCGACGCCCGGGTGGCGGCCTAGACATGTCCGGAGGAACGATCAAGTCCGTTTCCCCCAGTTCTCCCGCCCCGGCCGAGAACCAGCCGGCGGCCACCGAGGACCTGGCGTGGCGGAGGCACATCCCGGCGTTGGCCTCCGCCGTCGCCGGGATCCGGCAGGCGTCCGACGCCTGGGACGCGGTCTCGGACTCCTTCTGCGACACCGACGGCTGGCCCGTCGACGAGCACGGGTACGAGAACGGCAAGGTGAAGCGCGACGCCGAGGCATGGCAGCACGTCGAGGTCTTCCTCGACCACGGCCCCGAGGTCCTGGCCGGCGTCCGCGCGACCGCCCAAGTCGCCGACTACGTCGAGGGGCCCATCAGCGAAGACCTCCGCTCGCTGCGCGGCATCGACCGCACCCTGGAACACGCGGCAAAGCTCCAGCGCGAGTGGGACCAGATCATGGCCCTCATGGACGCCTCGCTGCCCGGCTCGCGGAAGCTCTACGAGAGCCAGGCGCAGGAGGAACGGAACGCCGACGGCTGGCACTACGCCGACGAGCTGGCCATCCGCGGCCCGGCCCTCGGCCGGGCCGCCGACTACCTGGTCCGCCGGGCGGACGCCGAGCAGTCCGCGCACGCAGAGCGGGCGCGCGTGGCTCTCGCCCGCTCCGCCTCCGGCCCTCGTGGAACCCTGCCCGCCTCTCCCCCGGCACCGTCGGCACCCAACGCACCGGTCCCGGGCCGCTCCCGCTGACGCCCGTAGCACCGAGTCCCGGCGGGACCAAACCGCCCGATCACCAGATCCTCGTGGACCACCGCCCGCCCGACGCGGTCCGGCCCGTACCCACTGCGGTGCGCCGCCGGCCGCTGGGGCGTCTCACCACGGAGAAAACCCATGCACCAGGACAATCTCCTGATCACCATCCAGCAGGAGGGACCGCGGATCACCGCGTGGATCAGTTCCTCCTCGCCTGCTGTCTCCGACGGCCCGAAACAGGATCACGGGTACGGCTACCTCACCGGTCCCCTTCGCCAGCGAGGCCTGGAGGTCACCGTCGAGTACGGCCTGAGCGACTACATCGTCGACGTCGCCCTCCCCGACGGCAGCTCGGTGATCATCTCGCCACCGCAGGAACCGCCTTCCGAGGACCCCGAGTTCCCCGAGAGCTGGACGGTGGTCCGTCACCGGGAGGCCGCGCCCGCGGTGTACGAGGTGATCTACGACTCCGAGCCCGACGGTCCAGATGCCCGGCACGGCAGCAACGTCTCAAGCCTGCTCGCCGCCGTCGACGCGCGTCTGGACCAGCTCGGCGTGCCGCCCCGTCCCGGGCAGCACCGCTCCTCCCGGGAGCGCGCCGCCGACGAGGTTCTCCGCCGGGCGGGCTTCATCTCCGCGATCTCGTTCGATGGGGAGCGCTATCACCGGCTGCCCACGGCCATGACCGGCCTGGCCGAACAGCGGCAGATGGTGACCCGGGCCTTCACTGCACTACAGGCCGATGGCTTCAACGTCCTATGCGATTCGGCCCTGCTCAGGCCCGGTACTCCCCCTGCCCGGCCGCACGAGGCACGGCTCGGCGACGTCCTCACCACCCAGCCCGACCCGGTCCGAAGCCCGGTAGCCCCGGCCGCTCTGCCAGCCTCCGTTCCACCTCGGGTGAGCGCTGCTCTCACACCCTCGCCGTCGACCGGCTCGCGCACGGTCCGCACACGCCTGGCGGCGGAAGCCCTCCAGCGTGCCGCGCCGCCGCCCGCGCGTCCCTCCACCGCACCTGGTCGCTGACCTCTTCCCGCCTCGGAGTTCGCCGTATGCCTCGCACCAGCAGACCCCTTCCGGCCCTCGACCTCCCCCGTCATCGCGCCCGCACCGGATGGATCAGCCGTGTTGCCCAACTCCGCCGAAGAACTGCTTCCCGACGTCGCCATCGGCCGCCACCCCGACTACGGCATCGTCGCCGCGAACCCCAAGAACCTCGCCGCCAGCACCTGGATGCTGGAGCGGCTCGACTTCCGTCCCGTCCCGGGCGAGCCGACCATGTACGCCCTGACCGACCAGCAGCGTGACGGACAGGGCCGCACCACCCGGGCCGTCGAGCTGCTGCGCAACGCCGACTTCCGAGTCGACACGGACGCTGTGTTCAACCCCTCCCTCGCATCCGGGCCTCGCCCCGTCCCGGGCCGAACCCCGCTCGGCGAGCCCGATGTCGCGTTCGCCGAGCATCCACGGCTCGGCATCATCGCGGCCATCGACGACCGGGCCTCCGGAATCACCGGACTCGCCCTGCTCGACCACGGCTGGCGACACGACCCCCGCCTCGACATCTACACGCTGCCCGCCACCACCGGACGCGACGAGGCCCTGGGGAAGGTCGCCGCCGCGACGCTGGCCCTGGACCGTTCCGGTGTCCAGGTCGCCGTACACCCTCACCTCGCGCAGGACGTAGCGACCCGCCACCATCCGGCGCCCGTGCCGGCCCCGTCCCACGACCGCGCCCAGGACGTCGGCGTCCGTCGCTCGCCGATCAGCGCCGCCGCGCTCGCCACCAGCCCCGCCCTCGCCGGCCTCCCAGGCAAGCGGCCGGTGACCGCTCCCGCCACCTCCGTCGCGGCGGCCCGGCCGGTCGACCCGCGCATCGCCTTCTCCCGCGACCGTTGATCCAACCCCCGTAAGGAAGTTCCTCCATGGCAGTTGTTGGTAAGTCCGGCTATCAGAAGTTGTGGAATGGTCCTCCATCCCATGAAGATCCACGGACTTCACTTGGCTCCCAGTCCGCGTAGAAGTCGGTTGGTGGCTCATCCAGCTTGACCTCCTCCGCAAGCCCCCCCAGCTCTTCAAGTTCCTCGTGCTCGACACGCAGATCGCAGGCTGGGCAGGTGAAGACGAACGGGGTGAACATGACCGCCCACTCATCCTCGTCCACGTGCGTGTCACCACTAAGCCAGCCCTGCGAGTCGCATGCCGGGCAGGTGGCGGGCTCGTCGTGTTCGATGTAGCCGGGAGGAGAGACTCGTGCAATCGTGCCGAGGACGAGCTCGCGTTCCTTCTGGGGCAAGTGGCCGTAACGTTCAGAGAAGACCTCCTTGGCCCGAGCAAGTTTGCTCTCCAGCCGGACACGGACAGCTTCCACGTTCTCTTCGAGAAGCCGGTCGTGCAGGGACTCGTAACGGCCCCAGTAGGAAGTGTCGATCTTGAGCTCGACGAGCAAGGGGTCGATCAGCCGGAGACACGTGGTGAAGACGGCATTGACCTCTGACCGGTCGTACATGCCACTGTGTGCGACGCCGTTACGAGCATTGGCTAGCGGTCCAAGCGCCCGCTGATCGACCGGCATCCTTTTTCGCAAGATCTTCTGCGCTCGAGCATGGGCTTCGGCCAAGCCGATGGTCTTGACCTGCTCCGCGGGAACCGAAGCGTGTGCCCCGTGACCCGTCGCGTGCAGCAAGGAGTTGAAGTCCTTGCCCTCCACTACGAGAGCCGGGTGGAGGCTGGCCAGGTATGACTTGAGGAGATGCTCGGCAGCGATCCCGGCGTGGTGGACCGCCAGGTCATGAGACGACGGGCCTTCGGCGAGCGCGGTGAAGGCCGCGATCATCCATTTACGCGAAGAGAGCTTGAGCTGTTCAGAGTCCATGGCCAGGACACTAGGCGGCTGGAGCGGACACATTGTCGGAATTTCGGTGGCACTCAATAGTGCCACCGGCGATATGTCCGCTTCTGCCCCAGCGCCGAGCAGGTCGAGGTCGCAACGGCAGCCGTTCTCGCCGTCCGGACCGTGTTCGGGCAGGAGAACCGGGCCGCAGGTTACCGGTAAGCCCGGCTATCGCAGGCTGCGGAATGCCACGGGCCAACAGTCATGATCACCATGGGACGGTGGCTCAGCCTCGGTGTCGATGGTGAGACCCGAGACTCATTCCGCCCTCTCGGGACCGAGGATGGTGGGCGCGAGCGCTGGACCTCTCTCCGCCTACGGGAGTGGCTCGTCTGTCGCGCCGGCCATGACGAGACCGGCACTGACGGCTTGCTGGTCGTTGATTCCGATGCGCTGGAGAAGGGCCCACTGGTCGAGCTGGGCGCACGCCCAGCTGGGGTCGTATGCCGCAGTGGGCAGTTGCGGGATGCGCTTGCGCCCCGTCTCGTCCAGTCGATACGGCTTCTCGAAGGCGCCCTTCCACGCCTGGAGACCAGGCGAGTATCGCTCTTCCGCCTCGTCCGCGCTGATCCCCAGGTAGGTCGCGATCTGGCCCCAGGAGGCGCCGCGTTCGACTTCATAGACGACAGCCGAAAGCAGGGCTTGTTCGGCCAGTTCAACCAGCTGTCGGGCCTGACTGGCGCGACCGGCGAGTCCGGTCTCGGCATCGTGGCGGGTGCCCACGAGCCCAGCGGCGCTGTCCGCCACGTCTCGCGCATGGTCGGAGAGGACGAGCCGGGCCAGTCCCTGTCGGGAGTAGGCGGCTCGGTCGTCGTCGTAGGGAGTCGGCTCGCTCATGAGGGACAGCGTTCCACGGACACACGCTCTGGAAGTACCGGGTATTCCCGGCAAGTGCTTGCTGGCAGCTCACCGGCGGCTGACTTCTGCGGCGTAGTCGGCGCCGAAGCCCTGGCTTTCGCGGGTCCAGTTGTCTCCAGTGGACTGGTGGAAGCCGAGCAGTCGGCTGATGACGACGGCGGGCAGTTCCGAGGCGATGTCCATCAGCGACGCGTGGCGTGCGAGCTGCGGCGGGACGCCGATCGCCTTCAGGCGTCGGCCGAGGGTGTGCGGGTCGATCGGCTGTCCGGGATAGATGCTCTGGAACAGCCACTTGGGTTCCTTGAGCGGGACTGTGGCCGCGCGGCCGTTCCGTCGTTCGACGAGCTGGCGGATCAGGTCGTCCAGGGGCGCGGGGATCTCGGCGGGGACGCGCCCGAGGTTCAGAGCGAGTGTGTCGCCGCGGTCGACGATGTGCTCGGTGGTGAGGCGGCTGATGCGGCCAACGGGCTGGGCGAACAGCAGCAGGAGCAGGCCGGCGGCCCGGTCGGCGACCTGAAGTTGCTCGTCGTGGACGAGGTGGCGGACCAGGGCCCAGCGTTGATCCTTGCCGATGGTGCGCGCGGCGAAGTAGGTGCTGATGACCGGTGCGGTCAGTGGTCGGCTGTGGCCGCGCCTGCTGGTCCAGAGCAAGAATCCGCGGACCGTGGCGCGGGTGGTGGGGCCGTCGCTGAGCCAGGCGTCCATCTGGTCCTGGGTGCAGGTGGCCAGGGTGGTGCCGCCGTCGTGGAGCCATTCCAGCAGGCGGGCCACGTTGCGGATCTCGATCCGGACTGTCTCGGCCCGGCCGTGGGTGACCAGCTGTCCGGCGGGCAGGCGGCGGAGTCTGCGCAGGGGGTGCCAGTTCGTGTAGTTGCGCAGGATCCTGCGCTCCTCGGCGGACGAGACGCGGGCGATGGTCTTGGCCAACCAGCGTTCCAGTCGGGCTAGTTGCTCGTCCCGGTCGGGCAGGGCTCCTGCGGCGACCAGCGCGGCCCGCAGATATTCGATAGTCGGCGCGGTGGCGAAGCGGTCGAGGACCTCGTGGGTGAGCGGCCCACGCTCGGTCGCCAGGGTCTGGAGGACGGCTCTGCGGGCGGGGACCTTGTGGATCCAGTGCAAGACGGTGCGGGGCGGCGGCTTCAGCAGGGCCTGGAAGACGGGTTCCAGTTCCGTGCGCATGAGGCCGCCTGGCGGGCTGAGCAGTTGGCGCAGGTCAGCGGCGCGTGCGCAGGCAGCGCACCGTCCGTGCCGGTGGAGCCGTTCGACGGACCCGCACTGGGTGCAGGGACGGTGGGCGGCGGGATGCTTGGCCCAGCAGGTCTGGCACAGGGGCTCGCCTTCGGGGGTCCGGCCGCTGGTGCGGAAGATCCCGCCGCAGCCGGCGCAGGGTTTGGGCTTGTTGCCGCAGTTGCTGCACAGCGGCTCGCCGGTGGCGGTGCGGTTGTTGACGCGCCGGTGCTTGCCGCAGGCGGCGCACACGGCCTCCGCACGTTCCTTGGCGCTGCAGGGCAGGCACTTGGGGGCGTCGGTGGCGGCGAAGTAGCAGGGTCCGCGTTCACCGCAGGTCGCGCAGAGGGCGGTGGGGATCTCTCGGCAGGCGGCGCAGATTCCGCCGTCGTCGGTGCGCGAATTCCTCAGGCGCATCTCGCCGCAGACGCTGCACGGTCTGTGGTTGAAGGGGTCGTGCTGGCGGCAGGTGCCGCACAGGGGCTGGCCGTCGAACCTGCGGCCGCCGATCGGTCGCGCGCGACCACAGGCCGCGCAGGTGGCGATCTTGGTGTCGCTCCAGCACGGCCCGCAGCAGCGCAGTCCGTCACGACGCTGTTTGAGGTCGGTGGTGCGCTGGCAGAACGGACACAAGGGGACGACTACGCCGCGGGCGCCGCGGGCGATCAGTGCCTGGGCCAGGGCGGAGATCTTGGGCGGGCCTTCAGCGCCGCGTCCGGTCAGCAGGTCGGGGGTGCCTTCCAGCGCCCACAGCAGCCGGAGCTGGCCAGGGCGGGTGGGTTCGATCGAGCGGATGGCCTGCTGTGCGGTCGCGGGCGAGACGCCGAAGGGGCGCGCGGCGATCAGCTTGGCCAGTTCCTCGGCCGGGTCTGTGGCGCCCCAGGGCGGATGGGCCCGGCAGCGGGGCCGGCCGGCGCGGTCGCGTCCGGCGAGGGTGGTGCTTCCGCAGATCACACAGGGGTTGGCGCGCGCAACGCGGCGGTTGCTGCAGGCGCCGCAGATGCGTGCACCGTCTCCGAGACCGGTCAGCGGACGCTCGCGCCCGCAGTCGCCGCAGCGGGGCAGCACCAGTTGTTCGGCGCCGGCCTCGCGCAGCGCCCGGACGAGCCGTTCGATCGCGCGTGGTCCGTCGGGACGACCGGACGTCAGCAGGTCTCCCCTGGCCTGGAGGACCTCGGCGAGCGTCCGCAGCTGGGGTCGCTGGCGGAAGACTGTCTGGAGCACGGCGACGACGTCGATCCGCTCGCACGCGGGGTCGGCCGACCGGACGATCTCGCTGATCACGGCCTCGGGCTCCGTAGCGGAGCGCGGCAGCTCAGGGTCGGGCATGATCGGCGCCTACTCGGGCACGATCCGGGCCCTCTTGGGCCGCAAGTCGCCGAGCCCGGTGTCCTTCCCGGGCGCCAGTCCGCCGCCGGCTGCGGCGCTGTGACGGCGCCGCGAACCGGCCGCCGCGACGGGCTCGATGAGCTCGTCCATGGTGCAGCCCAGGATGTCGAGCAACGCCATGAGGGTCTTCAGGCTCAGCCGCTCGGGCCGTTCCACCACCAAGCGGTAGGTCTGGCTGGGCGACAGGTCGATGCCGCGTTCGGCCAACAGGGGGCGCAGGTCGGTGGTGGAGAACATGCCGCGGGTGGCCATCACCTCCCGCAGGTGCCAGCGGTAGTCCAGCTTCGGCGTCACGTCGTCTCCCTACTGTCCGCCCTGGAGAGCGCGGTCCAAGACCTTGCGCATCATCGTGTTCATGAAGTCCCCGCTCACACCGGTATAGAGCGCGGTCGTGGAGGCGTAGCGGTGGCCGACCTGCCGCTGGACGAAGGCCGGGTCCGCGCCGTCCTCGATCTGGTGGGTCACGTGGCTGTGCCGAAGGCAGTGCGGGACCAGGGCCTTGTCCAGACCCAACGCGTCACGGTAAGCCGCGAAACGATCCTCGATCTCGCGGGCCTGAAGGCGCCCGCCTCGCTCCGTCAGCCACAGCGCCGACTGTTCGGGGGCCGCCGCGTAGCGGGGCCGGGCGTTGATCACGTAGTCCTCGACCGCTTCCACCGCCCAGGGCATCACGCTGAGCGTCGTGCGCCGACGCGGCGGCGACCCCTTGGTCCGCTTGCCGTAACGCACGTGCAGCGAACCGAAGTTGCCCAGCTCCGGCGCCTTGGGGTTGCGGTAGAAGTCGGTGACGTCCAGCCGGGAGGTCTCGGTGCACCGCGTACCCCAGCCGTACATCAACTTGAACACGGTGGCGTCCCGGTAGGCCGCGAGCGCTCCCTTGCGCCCCAGCCGGATGGCCCGGTCGACCTGCTCGTCCGCGTGGTCGAGGAAAATCTGGATCTCCTGCCGCGTCATCGGCCGCCGCTGGGCGCCGCCTTCGTAGTCGACCAGGTGCGCGACGGTGTTCCACTCGTGGCAGATCTGCACCGGGTGGGCCCCGAAGCGAGTCTCGCACTCGGCCGGCCACTGGTAGTGCGGCGAGGCGACGTAGTCGCAGAACATCCGGATCGCGCCCTGGTACCCGCGGATCGTCGACTCCGCCCGCTTCAACTCGGCGATCAGGTAGGTCATCCACTTGTCGAGATCGGACGCCGACCACTGCCACGGATAGGCGTTGCTGTACGCGGCGAAGCGCCGCACCGCGCTCTGCCGGTCGCTGATCGTGTCCGGCTGCAGTCGGCGCCCGCCGCGCTGCTGCCGCCCCCAGCCTTCGAGCATCGCCTCGAAGACCGCGTCCTCGGGATGCAGCAGAGACACGCCTTGGAGCAGCACGAGCGGGGCTGAAGCCTCCCGCAGTTCCGCTCCGGGCATCCGTTCACCCCCTCCATTAGCCGCGCGAATCATGCATCAGATGCACGCGTGCGCGCAACACCCCAGGCCACTGGCCTCAACTTCGAAGAGAGGTACTCGGCATGAAGCCGCAGAACACCAGCTCAACCAACTCCGGATCACGCATCCAACGCAATTCCCCGGGGTCGAAGACCATCTGGCCGATCCACCACTCCTGCGGCCACCACACCGACCGCGACCTGTCCGATCGGCCGGCCGACCGTCGCGCGGGCTTCGCCGAGTGGCTCGCCACTCAGGAATGCACCGACTGCTGGCGCGCCTCCAAAGAGGTCAACAAGCAGGACAAAGCAGCCTGGTTGAAGACCAAGCGGGCTGAGGAACAGGCCGAGTCCGAAGCCTGGTCCCAGCAGTACCGGATGCCTCCGCTGGAGGGAACCGAGCGTGCCGTCCCCTGGGGTGCGCGCTGCCGCCATCAGGTCCTGGCCGCCGCCTACATCGCCTTGGTCGTCGAAGGGGACACCAGCGAAGCGGAGTGGGAGGAGATCGAGGAGACCGCTCGCACGATCAACCGCGCCGGCTGGTGGATCGACCAGCGCTCCTCCGAACCGGACGACCTCCCCGAGCTGCTCCGGGCCGCCACCGACGCCGACCGGCCCAACGAGAACCCCTACTTCTAGCCGTCCGGTGCCCCGCTGCGGCGGGGCACCGGTTCTGCTCTCCCACAGGTCAGGGCCGGTGAGCGCGGCGTTTATCAGTGATCTCCGGCGCGGCCAAATCCCGAATCCTTCGGATCCTCTCCCCGTCGGTCCGACCTCCCGGGCCGTCGCTCCGTCATTCCCTTCCGAGGTAGCCGCCGTGATCGCCCACCTGCAGCGCGCCAGTGACACCGCTGGCCTGCTCACCTACCTGTACGGGCCGGGTGAACGTGGTGACCACGTCAACCCCCGGCTGGTCGCGGGTGACGGCCATGGGGCGCCGATCGAACTGCTCACCGAGCCGGGCTCGCTGTCGTACTTGGCGCAGGCGCTCGACGCTCCCGTCGAGCGCCTCGGGGTCCGTGCGCCCGCTCGACCGACGTGGGTCTGCTCGGTGCGGTCAGACCCACGTCTGCCGGACCTCACCGACGCGCAGTGGGCCGACGTCGCCCGACGGCTGGTGTCGGCCACCGGGATCGCCCCGGACGGTGATCCGGGCGCCTGCCGGTGGATCGCCCTGCGCAACCAGCCCCGGCAAGTGCACGTCGTGGCCACCCTCGCCCGCGAGGACGGCGGCCTGCACCACGGCTACCGCGACGCCTTCCGCCTCCAGGCCGAATGCCGCCGGATCGCAGCCGAGCTGGGGCACCTGGCCACCGCCTCCCCTCCGACTTCCCGCGCCCAGGAGACCTCTGTGCCCGCTCCTCCGATCACCATTTCCTCCGAGTTCAGCGGCAGCGTCGTGGCCAAGGGCGCCACCGACGACCTCTCCGCCATGATCCTCAAGCACGCCGGCTTCCAGCAGATCCAGGACTGGCACGGTCGGCGTCACCGGCTTCCCACCACCACACCGGTCGCCGACCAGGTCGCCATCGCCAGCCACGCCGCCGAGATGCTCCGCGCCGCCCGCTACGACGTCGCTCTCGCGCCCTCCCTGGACGTGGCTCGGATGAGCACCCCTGCGAATCCGCTTGAGTCCTACGCCGCCGGCGCCGCACTTCTCCAGATCACCGACGCGATCAGGTCGGCCGAGAACGGCGAGGGCCTCCGGCGAGCGGTCGACCAGCTCCTCCACCCCGAGCACGGGGCCCTGGAGCGCGTGCGGGAAGCGCTGGAGGTCGCCGGCGAGCACATCAGCGACCTCGACGACGAGGCGTACCGGCTGGCCGACCGGTTCGGCTTCGCGGCGGACTTCGTCTGCTCGGCCCAGTCGGAACTCGTCGACTCGGAGGACGAGCTGCGTCGTGTCGGCGGCCCTTCCCGGTCCGAGGCCGAAGCGCCGACGCGCTCCTCGAACCCGTTCGCCTCCCGGAGCGCGGCGCTGGCCGTCTCGCCTGCGGCGGCCAAGGCCGAGGTCGCCACCACGGCCTTCGGTATCGATGTCGTGGAATCCGTCCCGTCTGCCCGTCCGCCGCGCGCCTCCGGCCCTCGGCGGTGATCGGGATGCCTTCTTCCACCGTGCCCTCCGCCGGTCTGTCCCGTACGTATCTCATGCGGGCGGCCGACGCCCTGACCCTGTCGGTCGCGCCGTGACCCCGCCGCCGCCCTGGGCCACCAGACCAATCTCGCCTCCTCGGGTGGGAGCACGTGCTCCCACCCGGCCTGACCCGTCAGCACCACCAACCAGGAGGACCCGCGCCCGAGTACTACTCCAGCATCGGCGAGGCCATCGGCGCCGCGATGCAGCACAACATCCGGCTCGCCCACAGCGGCAGGAGGCCCATCGACGATCCACCCCTCCAGGTCCGTCGTATCCCGTCGGCTGCCGACGATCCGTACTCCGTCCCGGGGATGATCGCCCGACTCACCGAGGACGCCGCGCCTGACGAGGTGGCCGGGATCGTCGAAGAGATCAACGGCGCGCTCGTCGGGGCTCTGCCTCAGCTGACGGAACTCGTCGCCGCTGCCGCCGACTGGGTCCGCGTCCGCCTGGCGTTCGACGACCCGCACCACAACTCCGCCATGGAGACCTGGACAAGGCTGGCCGCCGCCCACGGCCTGCTCGAAGACGTCCGGGAGCAGTTGGAGGCCGCCGAGGACGGGATCGCCGCCTGCCCGGCCGAGCGCACCGACCCCCGGCACCACAACATGATCTATGTCCTTCGGACGCGCGAGCTGCTCGACGACGTCCTCGGCGCCGGCGCGGACCCCTCGCCTCCCGGCATCCAGAGCCCGAAGGAAGCGGACCGTCCGGTCTCCGCGAGCAACTGCTCGTCGCCGACGTCCTCTTCCACGACTTCTCCTGCCTCGCCCCGTTCTACGGAAGGATCCCCGATGGGCAACTTGGCCGACACCTACGGCACCGAAGTCGAGATCTACCCCTGGGCCGACGGCCTGGTCTGGGCCGACTGCCGAACCGGCCTGCCCGGGTCAGCCCAGCGGATCCTGCGCTCCTGTGGGTTCATCGCCCCGGCCGACCAGGGCGATCCCGCCTCTTTCAGCCTCGACTCGCATGTCACCGGCCCGGACCGGCAACTGGCTGCCTCCGCTGCTGCCAGCCAGCTGGCCGACCTGGGGTACCGGGTCGCGATCGACCCATCCCTGGCCGTCGGCTACGTCGGCGAGACGTCCGACACCAATGCCCGGCGTCAGGCCGCTGCCCGTCAGACCTCACCCATCGCGGCCAAGGCCAGCACCGGCACCGGCACCAACGCCCCTCCTGCCCCCTCGCCGGTTCTGTCCGCAGGACGTCCCGCCCCACGTTCCCGCTGAAACGATTCCGTTCTATCCCGAAGGAGTAGGCCCATGAGCTGCACGAGAGCCGAGCGCGTCCAGCCCCCGCCCGCCCGCACCCCAAGGAACCGCCTGTGCCTTCCCCGCGCACCAGCGCGCCGTCGACCACCACCGGCTCCGACGCGCTCCTCTACCTCCTGTTCGGCGTCCTCGGCGCCGCCATGGCCTTCGGCTCCCTCGCCTGGCTGACCGGCAACCTCACCAACTCCCTTGTCGGCAGCGGCCAGTGGGCTCCGTTCCGCGCCACCGACGCCCTGCTGCACCCCGAGGTGCTGTGGCCAGCCCTGAGCACCACCGCGCTGCTGGTCGGCGCCCGCGTCGTGCCCGGCCTGCTCACCCTGGCCCTGCTCACCACCGGCCTGGTGCTCTGGATGCGCCGGCGCTCCGGTGCCAAGACCGGTCTCGCCCACAAGGCCGATCTGGCGCCGCTGCTGGACAAGGAGATCACCGCCAAGGCCAAGAGCCTGCGCCCGTCCCTCGGCGACCGGGAGTGTAAAAGAGGTCGCTCCCGCCGACCGCGGCATCCTGCTCGGCACCCTCGACCCGGGCCGTGCCGAGGTTCGCGCGTCCTGGGAGGACGTGATCGTCGCGATCATGGCCCCGCGTTCCGGGAAGACCTCCGGACTGGCGATCCCCGCGATCCTCGCGGCTCCCGGCCCAGTCCTGCTCACCAGCAACAAGGCCGCGAACGACGCGTTCACCGCCACGGTGGACGCCCGAGCCGAGGTCGGCACGGTCTGGACCCTCGACCCCCAGCAGATCGCCCACCACCCGCGCGAGATGTGGTGGGACATCCTGGCCGACGCCCGCGACCTTGCCGGAGCGAAGCGGCTGGCCGGGCACTTCGTCGCGGCAAGCGTGGACGAATCGAGCGGATCCGACTTCTGGTCCACCGCCGCGTCCAACACGCTCAGCGCCCTGTTCCTCGCCGCCGCAAGCCACCGGCGGCCGATCACCGACGTGCTGGCCTGGCTCGCCTCCCCCGCCGACCGGACCCCGGTCGACCTGCTCACCGACGCCGGCCACGACGCGGTCGCCGCCCAGCTCCAGGGCACCGTCTCCGGCGCAACAGAAACCCGCGACGGCATCTACGAGACGGCAAGGCAGTACGCGAGCTGCCTGCTCGACCCGGACGTCGCCGCCTGGGTCACCCCGAGCGAGGACCTCCCCGAGTTCAAGCCCCTCGCCTTCGCCACCTCCCGCGACACGCTGTACCTGCTGAGCAAGGACGGCGGAGGCAGCGCGTCCGCGATCATCGCGGCGGCGGCCGACGCCGTGATGCGCGCTGCCGTGATCG
Organism: Streptomyces nymphaeiformis; assembly: GCF_014203895.1. Taxonomy (GTDB): domain Bacteria; phylum Actinomycetota; class Actinomycetes; order Streptomycetales; family Streptomycetaceae; genus Streptomyces; species Streptomyces nymphaeiformis. Next base: position 379,105 of record NZ_JACHJY010000003.1, read on the forward strand.
TCGCCGAGCGCTCTGGTGGACGGCTCGACCCGCCGGCCCTGTGCGTCCTCGACGAGGCCGCCAACGTCTGCCGGATCTCTGATCTCCCGGACCTCTACTCTCACCTGGGCAGCCGGGGCGTCATCCCGATGACCATCCTGCAGAGCTACCGGCAGGGCCAGCGGTGCTGGGGCGAGGCCGGGATGGACGCCCTCTGGTCCGCCGCCACCGTCAAGATCGTCGGTTCGGGCATCGACGACGCGGACTTCGCCGACCGCCTCAGCAGGCAGGTCGGCGACCACGACGTCCAGACCGTCTCGGTCTCCACGAGCGAGGGCGGCAAGTCCACCTCGGTCAGCATGCGCACCGAGCGGATCCTGCCCCCGGACGCAATCCGCGCCCTGCCCAAGGGCAAGGTGCTCCTGCTGGCCACCGGACTGCGGATCGCCATGCTCAACATCCGGCCCTGGTACAAGGAGCCCTCCGCCAAGGTCGTCGGGCCTGCCTCCGCCCGCGCCACGAAGGCAATCACCGATCGGGCCCTGGCGAAGTCCGTCGGCCACGACGACTTCGGGCTGTCGGCATGAGCGCGCCCACGCCGCGATCCGCGCGCCTCGCGCAGTCCCCGGCCGTCCGGCTCGACGGCCGGTGGTGGCTGGTCGGCGGGGCCGGGGCGGTTCCCGTCTCCGATCCCGCGTTCACCACCGCGCTGGACGGCTTCGCCGAGGCGTTGTCCGCCGCCGACCGGACGGTCGCCGATCTGCGTGCCCGGCCGGGTGAGCCGTCCGCGTCTGTTCCCAATACAGGAGGCTGGCGATGAACCCGCTGATGGACGCCGAGCAGGCGGTCCTCGGCGCGGTGCTAATCGACCCGGGGCAGCTCGCGCACCTGGAGTGGCTCGCGCCGGATCACTTCTACCGGCCGGTCCACCAGGCCCTGTTCGGCGCGCTGCGCAAGCTCCGGAGCGACGGCCATCCCGCGGTGGAAGGCGAGGGGCCGGTGCCGCTGTCGTGGGTGACCGACGCGGTCGCCGAGGCCAGCCTCCACGTACGGGGGCTGACCGCCTCGTACGCCCACACCCTGATCTCGGCCTGTCCGCGCCCCGCGCACGCCCCGGTGTACGGCCGCATGGTGCTGGAGGGCGCGATCCACCGCACCGTCACCCAGCACGCGATCCGGCTTCACCAGGAGGCTCGCACGGGCACGCTGCGCGGCGAGGTCGAGGGCGCGCTGCACTACGCGGACGTCCTGACGGGGGTGCTCACCGATCTCGCCCGGCGGTGGGGCACCGAACCGCGACCGGTCGCACCCGCGACACCGCCGGCCACCATCCCGTCCGCCCTTCCGCCGGCTCAGGCCGATCAGGCGGCCGAGGACTAGGCGTTCCTTCTGGCCGTCCTCGTCGAGCGGCCGGGGGCCATGGGCGAGGTGGTCGACTGGCTGCGGCCGGGGGACTTCGCCGACCCGGTCCGCGGACAGCTCTACCGGTGCCTCGGTGCGCTGCACCACCGCGGCGAGCCCATCGACCGGATCACCCTGCTCTGGGAGGCCCAGCGGCGCGGCCTGCTCGCCAAGGGCACGCTGTCGAAGGACCGGTTCGCCGTCATCTGCGACGGCGTGGGCGCCGGCGACGCCGAATGGCTCGGCAAACAGGTGATGCGCTCCTCAATCACCCGGACCGCCGCCACCTCCGCTCGCGCCGTCCGAGCCCTGGCCGAGGACGAGGCCCTCGCCCCGGGGCGGCTGATCAACCACGCCCTGCACGCGCTCGGCCCGCTCGACGAGGTCCGCGCCCGCTGGGAGACCGCACACGGCCGGCCGGCCTCCCGGGCACCGTCCTCCGCGTCTTCCCCGAGTGGGCCGCCGTCGGCGCGGGTGCACGCGGCCCTCACCCGCAGCGCCCCGCGTGCCGCTCCATCTCCACCAAACCGGCTCTCCCTCGGCCCCGCCCCAACCGCCGCGTGCCCACCCTCACGCACCCACAGCTGACACCCCCCTCCACCGCTCCTCTCCTCATAGACGGGATCCACCGTGACCACGAACTCCCTTTCCGACGCCCTGGCCATACGCGCTATGGCCTCTGCCTTCGACGCCCAGCGCGGCAAGCTCCCGGTCCCCGGCGACCCCCACCGCCTTCCCGGAAGCATCGTTGTCGCCCAGCAGATCTCCGAACTCGGCAAGCTGATCACCGAGCTGGGCGATGAGGTCCTCTTCCGCACCGTCAACAAGGAGGCCGGCTCCCGCACCACCCCGGCCGTCTCCGGTTTCTCCGCCGCCGTCCGGTATGCCGGTGAGGCTGCGACCGCTCTCGGAGAAGTGGCCCAGCAGCTCACCTTCCTGGAGCAGACCGAGCACCTGCACGAGCAGCCCGACGCCCGGGACGCCCGGGAAGCTGCGGGGCTGGTGATCGAAGACCGGCTCGAAACGGCGGACACGGCCCTGCGGGAGGCGGCCGACTCCCTGCACGCCGCCTCGACCACGGTCTCGCCGCCGTCCTCCCGGCTCCGGGCCGCTCTCACCCGGACCGCGACCCCTGTGTACGGGGCCGCACCGGCTGCCCCCGCCCCGTCGGCGGCGGCGTCGGCTCCCGCAGCCCGGACCGTACGGGGCCGGTGACATGTCCTCCGCCTTCTCCCGCTCTCCGCTGATCGGGTCGCTGTGCTCCGGGTACGGCGGCCTCGACCTGGGGGTACAGGCCGCTCTCGGCGGCACCCTGGCCTGGCACGCGGAGGTCGATCCGAACGCCTCGCGCATCCTGGCCCGCCACTGGCCCGGCGTCCCCAACCTGGGCGACATCACGACCGTCGACTGGTCCGCCGTCCCCCGGGTGTGCGTCCTGACGGCCGGCTTCCCCTGTCAAAGACGTCTCGGTCGCCGGCCGCCGGGCCGGACTCAACTCCCACACCCGTTCCGGGCTGTGGCTGCACGTCGCCCGTGCGGTCGAGGCCCTCCGACCCTGCTTGGTAGTGATCGAGAATGTGCGCGGCCTCCTCACCTCCCCCGCCGGTTCCCCTGGCGACGTGGAACCCTGCCCGTGGTGTCTGGGAGACACCACAGGTCAGCCTCCTCTGCGGGCACTCGGTGCCGTACTCGGATCCCTGGCCGACCTCCGGTACGACGCGAAGTGGCTCGTGCTTCGCGCCTCCGACGTCGGAGCCCCGCACCGTCGCGAGTGGACCTTCCTGGCGGCCTGGCCCGCCGGAGACCCTGCTCAAGACGCCGACCAGCAACATCGGGAAGAACGGTGGATCCCAGCACCCGGCCAAGAGGAAGAGCGGAGGCCACGGCCCGAACCTGGCCGACGAGGTCGAGTGGCTCCTGCCGACCCCGAAGGCATCGGACGGCATCAAGGGCTCGCCCAACCAGCGGCACGGCAACGGGGACATGACCCTGCCCAGTGCGGCGGCATCGCTGCTGCCCACACCCCGGGCCGGCGACACGGGCACCCCGGGCCGCCGCCCCGGCAAGGGGTGGCGCCCTCCCCTGTCAGCGGTGGTCCTGCCGCTGTGGACGGCGCCGTCGCCGGAAGCCGGGGATACGGCGGACGGTGGGGACCATACGCAGCCGCCATCACCCGATGGGAGAAGCTCACCCGCCCCGCACCGGCGCCCACCGACGCGGCCGGTCGGCTGCGGGCCGACTTCGTCGAGTGGATGCAGGGCCTCGACGCCGGCTGGGTCACCGCCACCCCGGGCCTCGGACGCCCGGCGCAGCTCACCGCGCTCGGGAACGGAGTCGTCCCCCAACAGGCTGCGCGGGCTCTGCAGTTGCTGGCACCACCGTTCCGGCGCTGTCCGCGCTGCGCGGACGGGTAGCGGCTGCCTACCGGGTTTTCCCGGCCGGGCCAAACCGCGGATTCTCCGCATCCTCTCGGGCATGTCGCCGTCTCACAGATGGAGCACGCTCTCATGTCCGACACCAGCCCGACCGCCCCCGGCCCTGAGCCGTTCCGGGTCTCCGACGAAAACCTCGACGACCTCGCCAGCACCCTCGCCAAGACCATCGCGGAGGTCAGGCGCCACGGCGTCATCCTCGACCGCCTCGGCTCCGAGCCCGATCCCCCCGCTGCCGACGGGCAGACGGACGGCGCTACGGAAGCCGGGGCGGCCGGCCAGAAGGCCGAGGGTCCTGCCTCGGTGTTCATCGTCGCCCTGGGCGGCGAGGCGTACGCCGTCGAACTCGCCGCCCTCAGCAACTGGGTGAACCACCTCCTCCTGCCGGTGTACGGCAGGGAGATCAGCACGACGCGTCCGTGGTGCGCGCAGTGGTACGAGCACCCGGAGGCCGTCGCTCGGCTGCACGCCCTCTGGCTCGCGTGGCAGCAGCTCACCGACACCGAGGCCGGCCTGGCCGGTCCGTCGACCTGGCACCGCGACCACCTGGACCAGGCCCTGGTGCACCTGCGCGCCCCAGACGGTCCGTTCGCCGCGTGCACGACGAGCCCGACCCGCCCCAACCACCGGGTCCTGTCCACTCCCGCTCCCGAACAGGCGGAGGTGGCGGCGTGAACGACACTTTCGACTTCGATTTCGATCTCGACGAACTCGCCCCCTCCGATGACGCGTCCGCGGAAGCGGTGGAGCGGTTCTGGTCCGGTGATCTGAGGGCGCTGTCCCGGCACCACATCACGCCCGACGGCTCCTGCGGCTTCGTCGTCGCCCATGACCAGTCCGTTACGTGGGGAGCACGCGGCGAGCCGGAGATCATGGCGATCGCGGTCGCGCGGGATCTCAGCCGGTTCACGTTCACCCTGGAGACGAGCTACCACGCCACGGTGCCCTTCGCCCAGGCGTGGCTGGTCGAGCGCGGCTGCCCGCCCGAGAAGATCGCCAAGCTCTACGGCGACGTCGTCAAACCCGCCGACGACCTCACGGTCCAGGTCGAGCGGAAGATCCAGGAATCCGGCACCCGATATGAGGTCCTCGACACCTACACCTCGGACTTCGACCCGAGCGAGACGTGGACGCTGACCCGCGACTCCCGGTCCGTCGAGGCGCCGATCCGGGTCTTCCACGAGGAGTGGGAAGCGGGCGCCGACACATACACGATGCGCGAGGGCGCCTTCGCCGACGTCGGCGCCGCCCGCGCCTGGCTGGACGACCGCAGCGGGCCGCTGCCCGAGCCGCCGGAGTACGGCGATGGCAACGGCGCCGTCGTCCGGGCCCGCGTGGCCCGCATCGCCCTCGCCCGGTCGGCCGGTGCCTCCACAGCACCGAAGGCGGGCCTCGACGCCCCCCGTACACCTCCGGCGGGACCGGTCCAGCGTCCGGTACAGAGGAGGCGGCTGCTGTGAGTCGCGCCCGCTTCGCCTTCGCCGCGCACCCGGACGCCATCGCCGATCTTCGGGAACTTCCCGATGAGATCCGTGACTTGGCGCTGCTGGAGCTGCAGAACCTTGTCCACGGAAGTGGCGACTGCCTGCCGTTGAAGGGCCGTCTCGCCAGCTACCACAAGGTCTACGTCGACCCGTCCGTGTCCTACCGGATGGTCATCCAGTTCCGCTCGGCCCCGCCGACCTCAACGCACAAGCGCGAGATCTACCTCGTCGCCGCCGGAAGCCGTAAGGACTACGCGGTCTACCGCACGGCCCACCTGCGCACCGCCCCGCCGCAGAACACTGCGGCGGCCTCCGCCGCCGAGGCCCGTGTCCAGGCCGCCCGGTCCCGCTCCTCCCTCACCTCCGACCGCCCGCCGGCCGCCCCGGCAGCTCCTTCCACAGTGGCCCCCTCCACGGCAGCCGCCCCTCGAAAGGTCCCCAGCGATGACCGCAGCCCGAGCTCCCATGTCCCGTACCGACCTGGCCGGCCTCCTCACCGAGGCCGCGCAGAGCGTCTCCGGGATCCTCACCGTCGAGTACCCGACGCCCGCCAGCCGCTCATACCTGCACCCCGTCCTGGGCGCGCTGTCCGCAGGCCCGCAGGTGGTCGGGGAACTGAACGAACATCTCGAAGAGTTCATGGCCGCCGAACTGCGTCCCGCCACCCCGGCCGGCCTGTTCACCTTGGCCTCCTACGCCTCCGCGCTGGGCTGGCTCACCGAGTCCCTCGCGGAGCTGACCACCGTCGTCGACCAAATCTGCACGCGCGTAGGCATTTCCACGCACTCCCAGGACCTGGCCTTCGCCGCGTCCGAGGACGGCGAGGAGGAAGACGGGTTCGACTTCGCGTTCAGCGCGCTGGAGCTGGCGGCGATCCGCACCGCCGCCGAGGCCGCTGGCCTCCCGCCCAGCGACTACGTCGGGGTGTTCTCCCAGTCGCTGCTCGCGGCCTCCCGGATCACCGACGCCTGCATGGAAATCTCCAGCGGCCTGCTCGAAGACGCCGCGTACGTCCTCGACGAGACGGCCGACCGCATCTGGACCGGCGGCGAACCCGGGGGCCTTCCCACCCTGGTCCGCTCGCTCCTCGCCCGCATGGAGGCAGCCGAATGAACCAGCCACACGTCCCCGCCCAGCCCGTGTTCCCCATCACCTCGTTCGACGCCCAGCGCATCGAAGACGCGTTCGCCCTGATGGGGCCGAAGTGGACCACCTGGTCGGTGATGACCCTGGCCCAGGAGGGCCGCCCCCTGCGCATACGGGAGATCGCCGCCAAGCTTCCCTCCGTCAGCGAGCAGGTGCTCGGCCTGCGGCTGGCCGCCATGCACACCGGCGGGCTGGTCACCCGGACCGACACCCGCCACAGAGCGCCCTACCGGCTCAGCAGCCTCGGTGAGTCCCTGACGCCCGTGCACCGCACCCTGGCCGACTGGTCCCGGATCTACCTGGCGCCCGACGTAACGGCTGAAGCCGAACGCGTCGAGGACGCTGTACGGCGTCTGCGTCCGCGTCACTCCACTGCCCTGATCCGAGTCCTTGCTGACGGCGGCCCGATGCGATTCGGCCACATCGCCGAGGGCATCGGCCGGGCCGACGCCTTCACCCGGCAGCGTCTCCTCCGGCTCCAGGCCGACGGCCTGGTCACCCGCACGGGACCGCAACACGGCGCCCCTACATGCTGACCGAAGCCGGCCAGGCGCTGGGCCCCGTCTACGCGACCGTCGAGCACTGGAGCGTCCCCTTGGCCACGCGGTGGACCCCAACTCCCCCTGCCCCCGCCGCGACGACCCAGCGGACTCACTCCGGCATCCCGTTGGGGGCGGACGGCGCCCGGACCGCAGCAGCCCTGCGCCGGAGCGCTGCCGTGCCGACCTCCCTGTTCAGCCACGCTCCCCAGCCGCAACCGCGGGTGTCGGCCTCCGTGACCGCCCAGCCGGCGCCGGGGCGGTCCCGGTGATTCGGATGGCACCGAGAGCCAGCCACTCCCCGTCACCGCGGCGGCATCCGTGCACGCGGACCCGCTCTCCTCCCACCCACGCCCGGAGCTTCGACCATGTCCGCCCTTCCCGACCCCTCCCGCTACGAAGAGGTACTGGTCAGCCCCATGTACCTCGCCGGCTCCTACGGGACCGGTGACGCCGGCTTCGCCCCCGTGGCCCACTGGCCGCACCACTACCTCGACGACGGCCCCTGCCAGCTCCTCGTGACCTCGCCCGACCAGCGGATCCGGATCGGGTGGTTCGGCGACGACTTCGAGCTGTGGAGGATCACCGCCTCCGAGGAGGCCGTCGCCCCGCCCCGCTGGACGGCGACCTTCAACCACGTCACCCCGGCCGAGATCGTCGCCGGCCTCACCACCGCCCTGGCCCAGGACTACGCCGCATCCGACCCGTACGAGAACAACGGGCGCTTCCTGGCGGACCCGTCGGTCTACTGGACCGATTCCCTCCAGCCGCTCCTCGACGCCGGCTGGCGCCATGAGCCGGCCATGCACGGAACCGTCAACGTCAGGGCTCCCGACGGGCAAGCAGGCGCCCTGATCCGAACCAGCCACCCCCGCTGGGACGACGAGGCCGTCACGCTGTGGGCCGGCCCTCGGGGCTGGGGCACGCGGGCGGAGGCGGTGTTCACCGCACGCACCCCGTCCCACCTGATCGCCGCGACGGCCGCAGCCATGGCGAGTTCGGCTCCGGCGGTCCGCGAGCGGCACATGATCCACCGCGAGGTGGAGCACCTGGTCACACTGACCCCGGTAGGCCCAATCGCCGCTCCTCAGGGCTCTCGCGCTCCGACCCCGCTCGACGTACGCCGTACCGCCGTCACCGAGGCCGTCCGCCGTGCCGCGCACGCTCCTCGGACAGCCGCTGACCTCCGCGTGATGGCAGCCCAGAGCCGTACCACGTCCTCGGCCCGGATGCGGTCGTCCACCCTCACGCCCGCTGCCGCAGCCCGAGCGCCGATCGATTCGTCGGCGCGCCGGCCCAGCCGCTGACTCCCGCCCGGACCTACCCGGACGCCCTCTCCGCCCCTCCGGACACCAGGAGTTCCCTCATGCCCGACGCCACCGCGCTCGACCAGGCGACCTCCATGATCGAGAAAGCCTGGGCCCAGCCCATCGAAGTCCTGGAGGTCCTCGCGGTCCGTCGCCCCTGCGACGACCCGCTCCTGCGCTCGGCCATGCACATCCGTACGGCCCTGGCCATCACCGACAACTCGGCGGCCGTCCACCAAGACCGCCTGCACGCCCTGACCCGGCCTGGATACGTGCCGGCGTACTACGAGCTGGAACGGATCGTCAGCTCGGCCGCCGACCTTCGCGTCGCGCTCGCGGAGGGCGGCGCACACCTGCAGGCGATCCGGCGCGTCATCGAGGCGCGCGAAGCCTCCTCGACGGCGGACCGCGGCCCGGCGGCGAGCCTGTCCCGGGCCGCTGTCGCCCGCTCGGGGCTCGCTCCGCGCGCCCTGGGCCAGGTGCCCGACCAGCCCGTTCCCGCGGCTGTCGTCGGGTCTCCGACGCCCGCCCCGGGGCTGCGCCGCTGACTGGTCAGGCGAGGTCCTCGTCGCGGTGGGCGCCCTCAGTGCGGGCACCCACCGCGCGGGCCAGCTCCTCCACCGTCAGCTCGACGCGTCGCCCGTCCGCGGCCCGGTGCTCCACCGCCTCGTCCTCGTCCGGCCATTTGTCGGGCTGCGCTTCGACGCCCCACTGGCCCTCGGCGACCATCGCGATGTCGCCGACGGTCCACGGCCGCCCGACGGCGCGGATCTTGCGCTCCAGCCCGGCCCCGTCCCAGTACCTGCTCGGCTCCGCCATCCCTGCTCCCCCTTCGGCTCCGTACGGCTCCCCGCCGTAACTCGGTTACGACAACCCCGGCCGCCGTTCCATTCCCGCGCCGCCGGCGTCCTGGCCGCCTGCCCGTGACCAGTTCGCCCACGGCAGACGGGTCACCCCCGGAAACGACTACGGACTTCGGCACGCCCCATGTCAACGTACGGGTGTCGGGAAAAACCGCAGTTCAACGAAGGGATCGTCCAACCGTGAACGCCTCCGCCACCCTCCTGCCCGCCGTCGTCCACCCCTCCGTGGAAGACCGCCACTGGCTCTCCTCGGACCACTGCGCCACCCCGGTCCTCGAACTCCTCCACGCCCTCGGCTGGACGGTCGTCGACACCCCGGAGTGCAACGTCCACGCGACGAGCCCGGACGGCCTCGTCTACGTCGGCTGGCTCCCCGAGGACCCCGCCGCCTGGACGCGCGACATCGTCTGGCGAGTCCAGGTACAGCCCACCGAAGGCGACGCGTGGGTCCAGGAGTTCGGCACCCACACCCCCGCCGAGGCAGTGGCCGGATTCATCGCCGCCCTCGTCGCCCACTCCTCCCGCTGAACCCGGTGGCCGAGACGGGCCGGTGAGGACCCGCCCCGGCCACCGATACCCGTTCGGCCTCGCGCCCAACGATCCGCGTGCCCTTCCTCCTTCACGAACCAAAGGCCCTGAAAGTGACCATCTATTCAGACGATCTCGTCCGCGCCTCCGGCCACATCGTCGGCCTGGGAGCCAGTGTGCTCGCGGCCTACGACGCTGTCGCCGGTTCCGGCTCGGCTTCGCTCGGTCTTCCCCTGGCCTGCTGCGGGATGACGCTGGTCTACACCGCCGGTAGCTTCCAGGACCGCCTCCGCCGCCGCGACACCCGGGTCGTCGCCTACCTCTCGAACAACCCCGATACTGCTCTCGCCGAGATCAGCGCCGCCACCGGCCTCAGCGAGGGATGCATCGCCAGCTCCCTTCAGCGGCTGGTCGCCGACGGCACGGTCGCCTCCGAGGCGGGCCCGCCCCCTGCCGCCCGTTCCTACCGACTGGCCCTCTGACTTCACCCTCCCTCGGCCGGGAGCCCCTCCCTTATCACCAGTCCAGCAGGAGGCCCCGATCGCACGCATGCTCCTGGCCACCCGCCCCGGCTACCGCCGTAAGTGCGCCTTCGCCCGTCGCTGCACCTGCTACTACCTCCCCGGCCAGTACAGCCGCCGCGCCAAGCCCCTTCGCCGCCGGGCCACACGCCGAGTCGAACAACACCACTGGCAGCGCGACCTCTTCGAATGACCGAGCGCCCTGACCCCGCTGCCCGGACCTCCTTCCCCACACGAGGAATCCACCATGCCGTTCCACGCCCCGCTCACCAACCACCACGCCGACGGCACCCTCTGCCCGGCAGACCACAAGCACACGAGCTCCGGCAAGCCGCTCCACGACGACTGCCCGGGACGCTCGTACACCCAGGCCGTCTGTTCGTGCGGCGGCTGGGAGATGAGGCAGCGCGGCAAGGGCTACGTCACCGAGTGCCGTAGACGACACCTCGCCAGCCACGCCCAGGGGCCGAAGGTCCTCCGGGACCTGCTCTGTCTCGACGCCTCCTGACGCTCCCACCCCGTACGCCCTCACCTCTCCCGGAGGCCTCCTTGCCCCAGTACCTGACCGTCGGCCACCTGCTCCACCAGCTCCAGAACATCGACCCCAACCTGCCGATCCGCCTCGCCGTCAACCCCGACTGGCCCTTCACCCACTACCTGGCGGCCGAGGTCGTCGTCCGGGACGGCAAGGCGTTCATCGTCGACGATGGCCAAGAGGACCACCTCCCCCCGTCGGTGCGCGACGCCCTCAACTGGTCCTGATCCCCTCCCTCCTACTCTCTGGAGGCTTCCATCTCGGCGCACGTACACCCTCTGCACGGCCTCGCCGTACGCCCCATGCCGGACGGCGTCCGCGGCGCGCTGGTCCAGCGCGTCTCCCCCCGGCACGACGGCCCGCTCGACGTCACGTGGCTCGCCGCCAGAACCCCGAAGCTCCCCCTCGGCCGCATACGCCTCCGCTGGAAGCCCGCCTCTCGCTCGGCTGGGACGTGAGCGCCCACCTGGGCCTGGCCACCACCGAGGTCCACCTCGCCTCCTGGCCGTCCGCCCCGGACGACTGGCCGCGCCTGGTCCGCCCGACCCTCCACGAGGTGACCGGCCTCTGCGCCGCCCTCGCGTTCGCGACCGCCGCCCTGGACCTCTCGAACCGCCTCGCCGAGGTCTGACCGAGAACCGCAGAAGGCCGCCTCTCGCCGATCAGGCAGGGGCGGCCTTGCCGTGCGCCCGGCCGCAGGTGCGCACGCTCATCCCCGACGAAGGAGGAGGACACCATGGCAGACGACCAGCCGCTCTGGTGATACCCGGAGGTCGCCGCCCACCTGGGCATCAGCGTCCAGGCCGCCCGCAGCCACAAGAGCCGGGGCAGCCCGCCCGCTCCCGACGCCACCACCGTTCCGGACCGGCCCGACTGAAAGCCGGCCACCTTCGAAGACTGGAATCCGGTCGGCCGAGGATTCCGCACCGATCTGCACGGAGGGCCAGCCCTCCCTCTTCCATCGACGGCCCCCGTGGATTCGGAAGCCTCCTGAAAGGCCATGCCTCGGTCTGCAAAGCAGCCCTGGCGGCGGCTTGGAAGTCCCTATCCGGCTGGCGTTTTCCCGCTCCACACTTCGGAGCACGAGAAATGGATGCCCCACGAAGAAGCCAAGATCGACAGATAGAGCGACCCGGCGAACTTCCGTTTAGCTCAGAACGTACTTTCCGGAGCGGGCGCGAAAAAGGGCTCTGGTACCAGGGCGGCGATCGAGAAGGGCTCGAACTGCGGATCAGCCACCACGCGGTAGATGAACTCGGGTGTGGACATGTCGACCTGGCGCCACTCCTGGTAACCTCGCCCCCGCGTAACGATGGGCCACTCATCCGCCGCCTTGCCATTTTCCAGCCAGAAGTACTCGCCTTCGGTCTGGCTGAATCCCCATGGGATGAGCCCAATCTGACCAGGCTGGTAGATCCGGTACGGCGCGTACAGTGGATCCTCCCCCTCGGCTGGAGCGTCGACGCTGAGACTCTGCCAGGTAGTGGAGAGATCAAAGGCCCCTCCGGGTGCGACGGAAAGAATCTGGAGGAAGTCCGAGAAGAGCCCCTTGCCGAAGGTCTCGGCGAGGCGCTTGTAATCTTCGGGCAGGGCCAAGCCGAGACGCTCCTCGGTCTCACCCCAGTGCATATCCGCGTGACGGGGCTCCCAATGGGTGACTTCTACCAGTCGATCGATCCACATACCTAACCTCACTGAATGACATAAACAGAGAAGGAACCAGACGGGGCGGAGTCGGGACTCTACTCCGCCCCATCCAGTCACACCACTAAGGCGTGTTCGCTACAGGGAAGGTACCCCCGGCGCCCGTGTCGGCGCTGTACCACGTAATCGTCACACTGTCCGGAATATACGTATTTCCATCCGGATAGTGCGCCATTGCGCTATAATACACCGTCTCCCCCGCCCTGAGATGGTTGGCGATTTGCGTTTCCACTCGCTTCATTCTGGAGAGGTTCGTCGTCGGGTACATCGGGACAAGGTTCCGAATATCCCTTCCGGTTCCGCCGAATTGGTTCCCGAGAAGATGCCCGCGATGGAGGCCCTGCCCATACAGACTTTGCCCCTCACGCATCCCCTCGGGAATGAAAAGAGGATTATCTGTGGGCCACACCGTTTCACTTCCCACGAGCCCCGGACCGTCCTCCCCGATTTCTCCGGTCTCCTTGTCGAAATTGTTGATATTTGCCTTGTTGAGGCACGCCATGACCCCTTGCGCCCGACCCGCACTGTCGAGTGGCATATAGAACGCGGCCGTGTTACCGCTATCCTTGCAGCCATCCTTGGTCACCGAACTCGGATACGAGTCGTAATTGCTGTACTCGTTGATTTCTTGCGGTTCAACGAACAATCCCGACTTGTACTTCGGCTTGCTTTCGTCATACGGCGTTTTCTTCGGCCCGTTGTCCGAATTCCAGCCGATGACGTTCCCGAAGACCTCAATGGCGGTCAGCCAACCGCTTCCGGCCGTCTTCGTGGCCACGCTTCCGCCACCCTTGAAGACGCTCTTGACGGTGTCCCACCAGTCGTGGCCATCAAGCTCAACCCTGCTGGTGGGGTTACCGCCGGTAAAGGCGTAGCGGTTGCCTGTGTACGGGTCTGCGCCGAGGCCCATGTCGGCGAGGGCGCCGTTGTACATGTCCCGGCTGGTGAAGCGGTTCAGGCCCGGGTTGTAGTCACGGAAGCCCATGTCGTACGTGCCGGCCTGGGCGTCCCAGCGCTTGGCGTTGAACCGGTAGGGGTTGTACGCCTCCTTGGTGGGGTCGGCTGCGTCGGGCTTGTCGATGCCGGTGAACTCGGCCTTGTCGTCCGAACCGTAGGCGGTGTAGCCGTAGGTGGCCTTGGTATCCCCGTCCTTGGTCGTCAGGGCTTCGACGTCGGTGTGGCTGTTGTAGCCGTAGTAGCCGTCCTCGGTCGTCCCGTCGGTGTTGTGCTTGACCTGGGAGAGGCGCTCACCCCACGGGCTGTACTGGTACGACGCGGTCAGGACGCCGGCGACCTCTTCGTTCAGAACCTCGTTGGACAGGCCGAGGTAGGTGAAGTCGGTGGTCTTGCCGTCGGCGGTCTTGGTGGAGGTGCGGTCGAGCGGGTCGAAGGTGTACTTCGTGGTCTTCATGGACCCGCCGTCGAGCTTGCTGCTCTCGATGACGTGGTCGAAGCCGTCGTACAGGCTCCGTTCGATGACCTGACCGCCGCTGGTGGAAGACTCCTGACGCCCGAAGGGGTCGTAGTTGTAGCTCGCAGAGACGCCGGACGTCGTCGCGCTCAGCAGCCGGTTCCGGTCGTAGGAGTACGTCGTGGACGTGCTCTTGACCGTCTGGCTGATGACGTTGGCGTTGTCGTCGTGGACGTAGCTCTCGGTGCCCGCGCCGTTGCCGGTCTTGACCGACTTGGCGAGCCGCTCGACCGGGTCGTAGATGTAGTCGGTGGTCGAGTCGAGGTACGCCGCGTGGTTGTCGGCGTTCATCTTCTTCGCCACGTCCTGCGCCTTGTTGCCGTTGGCGTCGTAGGCGTAGGTGTGCGAGGAGACCAGGGTGCCGTTGGGCTTCTTCTCGGTCTGGGTCTTCAGCGCCGCGTTGAGGTAGTACGTGTAGTCGACCGTGTTGCCGTTGGCCTTGGTCTCCTGCAGCTTCAGGCGGCGGTCGGTGTAGGTGTAGTTGGTGATCTTCGGGTTGGTGTCGGTGGCCGTCTTGCCGACGGAGACCGTCTTGACCAGGCCGCGCAGGTCGTACGTGTACTTGGAGTACTGGTCGGGGTGGGTGACTGTCTCGGGTTGGCCGTTGGTGTCGTAGGTGTAGGAGGTGGACTTCTTCTCCTGGCCGGCGAGCGCCTCGGTCACCTTCTGGACCTGGTTCAGTCCGGTGTAGGCGATCGTGTAGGCGTCGATCTTGGCACCGGAGGAGGTGTCGTCGATCGAGGTCATGTTGCCGTTGACGTCGTACGCGTAGGCGAAGGTCTTCTTCTCGTTGTCGGTGTCACCCGCGTTGTTGCGGACGAGCTTGACGCCGTCGGCGACGACCGCGCCCGCGCTGTTCTGGAACAGTTGGAGCTTGGCGGCGTTGCCCTGGGTGAAGGTGAACGAGCCGAGGCTGACCCAGCTTCCGGCGGCCGCGTTCTGGTCCTTGGTGACGTCGGTGGTGCCGGTGGAGTGGGTGACCGTGTACTTCGCGGCCGTGGCGGCCCCGGTGACCTGCGGGTACTTGACGTAGGCGGTGTAGGTGCCGTCCTTGGGGATGTTCAGGGTCCAGGTGAAGGCGTCCGTGCCCGCACCGGCGGCGTGGACCTGGTGGTCGTAGCCCTGCTGGCCGGTCAGACTGCCCTTGGTCCAGGTGCCCGTGGAGGTGGTGTTCTGGGTGTCGGAGTTGTCGGCCAGCACGACCGCGCTGCCGACTGGCACGCCGTCGTCCGACTTGGACTTGAGCTTGCCGTCCGGGAAGTACGACCAGCTCATGGTGCGGTTCGAGGAACCGCCGGCGGACGTCAGGGTACGGGCGGTCTGCTTGCCGAGCTCGTCGTAGTCGTACGTGGTGACGATGTCCCACGGGTCGGTGGACGACTTCGCCCAGCCGTTGTCGAAGTAGCTGTAGGTGGTGTCGTTGCGGACCGTCTGGCCTTCCGAGGGCGGCAGGGAGGTCTTGGAGACCCGGCCGACCTCGTCGTAGACCGTCTGGGTGTAGACGTTCGGGTTGTTGTAGCGCGCGTCCGCCGGGTCGTAGGGCTGGAACTTCTTGACCGGGCGGTTCAGTGCGTCGTATTCGGTACGGGCGGTGAAGTCGTCCGCGGCGGCCGTGTCCACACCTCGCGGGCTGATCACCTTGGTGGTGTTGCCGACCTGGTCGTACTCGTACTTCGTCGTCCGGTACGTGATGCCGGGGCTGGTGCCCGTGTACGGGGCCTTGACCTGGGTCTGCTTGCCCCGTTCGTCGTAGGTGACCTCGGTGGTGTTGTTCTCGGCGTCCGTGGAGGAGACGACCAGGGAGTCCTTGTCATAGGACCGGCTGGTGGTCTTGCCTACGGCATCCGTGACCGTGGTGACCCGGTGATTGAGGTCATAGGCGGTCTTCGACGTGTAGTCGGTGGTGTCGGCGGTCGCGTTCTTCTTGGGATCGACGACCGTGGTGATGTTGCCGACGTTGTCGTACTCGTAGGACACCTTGTCGCCGGCCGCGTTGACGGCCGAGGTGAGCTGGTAGATCTCGTCGTAGTTGTTCGTGGTGAGGTAGTCGTTCGGGTCCGCCGTGGTCGCGGTGCCCTTCGGCTCGATGGTCGTCCTGAGGTGGCCGGCCTTGTCGTAGGTGTAGGCGGACTTGCGCTCTGGCCCGGTGGAGGTGTCCTTCGGCGCGGTCGCCTCGCTGATCTGGTCCGCCGCGTCGTACACCGCGGTCGAGACCGCGCCATTGGGGGCGGTGGACGTGGTGACATTGTCGTTGGCGTCGTACACCGGCGCTGGTGTCGTGATCAGCACGCCCGCGTTCTGATCCTTGGGCACCGTGTTGATCAGCGGACGTCCGAATGTGTCGTACGTCTGCGTGGTCTTCTTGCCCAGCGCGTCAGTAGCCTGGGTGACCTGGCCCCGCTCGTCGTAGACGAACGTCGTCGCCTTGTTCAGGGCGTCCGTGATGGTGGCCGGATAGCCTGTAGGCCCGAAGCCGCTGTTGGTGGTCGGGTTGCCGTTGGCATCGGTCGCCTTGGCCAGCTGCCCGTACGAGTCGTAGTCGTACTTCGTGGTGTAGTCGTCCGGAACCGACGTAGTCGCGACACCCTTCGGGTCCGTGACCGTCTTCAGGTTGCCGAAGGTGTCGTAGCCGAACTGCCAGGTCCGGCCCTCGGGAGACGTCTTCCTGAACAGGTCGGCGGAGTAGCCGTCCAGTCGGGTCTGGTACTCGTACTTCGCCGCGTTGACCGGGTAGGTGCCAGGCGCGCATTCGGAGGACGGCGGAACGCCGGCCTTGTTGTTCTCGGCGTCACGCTGCCACAGCGGGTATCCGGTCTTCTGGTCGTAGCAGTACGCGGTCTTGGCGCCGTTGGCCTCCTCCAGGTATGTGACGTTGTTGTCGGCATCCCACGACATCTTCGCGGTCTGGGACTTGGCGTTCGTCGTCTGGACCGGGCGGCCGAAGTCGTCCGTCACGTAGTCCGTGGCGTGGTTCTCGGCGTCGGTGGCCTTGGTGTCGGTGAACTTGCTGTTGCCGGCGTTCGCTGCGTACGCGAAGTTGGTGGTGCCATTCAGACGGTCAGTGATCGTCTTGGTCCACCAGTGGTACTTCGGGTCGTCCCCGACCTGCGGGGCGTAGTACGCAAGCTGCGTCGCGTTGCCGCGCGGGTCGGTTGCCTTGACCAGCTTGACGTTCTTGTTCCCCTGCGTGGCGTCGTAGGTGAACTTGAAGTCCTTCGGCTGGCTGGAGCCGGCACCGTCAGTGAACTGTCCGAGCAGGCCCTTGTCGGTGTAGTAGAAGGAGATCTTGCGGCCGGAGATGTCCGTCATGGACTTCACGTGGTCGTAGATCTTCGAGTTGGTCAGGTTGGTGCCGCTGACCTTGACGCCCGAGTCGTTGATGTACTCGTAGGTGGCGTCGCCCTTCTTGTAGTAGTCGACCGTGAGGCTCTGACGGTCGGCCGGGTCGGTGATGTAGGTGAGGAACTTGGTCGGCTTGTTGTTGGACTTGCGCTCTTCGTACGTGTACGTCTGCGTGTTGCCGTTCTTGTCCACGGCAGACGTCATGTAGCCGTCGCAGCCGAACAGGAACCGTGTGCCGTCGGGGCGCGTGAGCGTCCAGGCGTCGGGGACGGGGTCCTTGGTGGGCTTGCAGTCGAGGCCGGCCTTCATCGTCAGCTTGTAGTGGACACCGGCCGGTGCCTTCCACACGCTGTTGGTGGCGTCCCAGCGGAAGACGTGCGTGGTGCCGTCACCGTCGGGGAGACGGATCTCCGTCGGGTTCGGCTTCGGGTGGAACTCCAGCGGCGCGCCCAGTCGGGTCGGACCTGCCGCCTGCCCCGACCAACCGTGTCCCAGCACGGTGTCCGAGGTGTCGAGCGAGTTGTAGGCGAACCGAGCGAACGTGGTCAGGCCTCGGCCGGGATTGGTGAACGCGTTGTACGACCAGACGCTGTTGCCCGAGGCCAGGTTGTTCATGACCGTCGAGCCGGCGCCGGTGTTCTTGCCCGTGTAGGAGTAGAACTTCTCCAGGCCGAGCGTGTTGGAGGTCGGGTCCTCGACCGTGACGTTCTGCTTCAGCGACGGGATGGCGCCGGTGCCGGCGGACAGCCAGGTGCCGTCGGCGACCTTCTTGATGTCCCAGCCGAGCACGTAGTCCAGGCGCTTGTTGCCCTCATCGGAGTTGATGGGGGTCTTGACCTGCGCCTGGATGGTGGCCGACTTGCCCGGCAGGAGGGCCGGGATCGCGGTGGACAGCTGGTTGCCACCCGTGGTGACGTCCGTGCCGTCGGGCAACTTCCAGGTGTAGGAGAGCACCCGCTCACCGGCCGCCCACGCCGCAGACGTGGTGTTGGTGACCGTGAACTCGACGGTGTACTGCGAGTTCGGCGTCATACGGGCCGGAGTGGTCGGCGCGTAATACGTGTCCTCGGTGGTCGCGTCGACGTAGATGACCTGCATGTACGGACGCAGCTGCGGGTCGGACGCCTCCGCCGACAGGAACAGGGTGCGCTCCTGCGGGCCGGTGGTGGTCTCGTCCTTCAGCTTGACCAGGACGCCCTTGTTGTTGGTGGGGGTGCGCACCCAGGACTGCATGAGTCCAGTGGCGTCCCACCAGTGGCGGCCGACCTCGTCGGTGATCTGCGGGACGGTGTCGGAGACCGTGGCGGAGAAGTCACCGCCCGCGGTGGTCCACGGGGTCGTCGAGGTGGCGTTGTTCCACGTGGCCTGGGTCTCGGTGAAGTCCCTTGTCAGGGCGTGGAGTTCGTAGATCGTGCCGTTGGTGGTGCTGGTGGTCTCCGCGCCCCACATGTACATCTTGTTCTCCAGCACCGTGGCGGTGGTGGGGATGGACGTGGTGGGGAACTTCAGGACGGCGCGGGTCTTGCCGTAGGTGCCGGAATTGTTGCCGACGCTCAGCCAGGTCTGTGCCTTGCCGGAGACCAGACCGTCGTGGTTGACGGTCGGCTGGAGCGAGGAGAGCGTGGTGTCGGTCTGGCCCGCCTGGATGATCTTCATCGTCCGGCCGGCCTTGGGAATGCCCACGATGCGGGTCGGCGACCCGAGGAGCTGCCCGCTCTTGGTCTTGACCGCGAGCTGGTAGTAGTACGACTTCCCGATCTCGGCGCTGCTGGAGTCCGGGGTCGGTACCGCCGTGGTGTCGGTGTACGTCGTCGCGGTCAAGGCGATCGGCGCGATCAGCGTCGCCGCGGACGGGGTGAAGACCTGCTGCGTGGAACGGTGCAGCTGGTACTCCACGATGTCTAGGCCGCTGTCACCGCTGCTGTTGGCGTACGCCGGCCACGAAAGCTCCGGGCCCGTGGAGTGGACCACGGTCGGCGAGTTCAGCGACGTTCCCACAGCCCCGTAGGTCACCGTCAGACGCGGGTAGGTGGACGTCTCGTCGCCGTAGGCGTTGCCGTCGGCCGCCTCGTAACGCGGGCCGCCGGTCGGCGCGGTGCCCGACTCGTCCTTGGCCTTGAGCACGAAGCCGTAGTTGGCCGCCGTGCCGGAGACCCACTTCTGGACCGTGTCGGCGACGGGGAAGTCGTGCCACTTGTTGTAGTCCCAGGCGGCCTTGGTGATCTCGGCCGGGTTCACCAGCCGCACCGAGTCGGCCAGCGTACGGGTCGTGGACGAGCCGGTGTCACCGAGGAGGATCTTACCGGCGTTGCCCTTGGCGAAGCTCAGCTCCGCCGCGTCCAGGGTCTTCCAGACGCCGCCGGTGCCGGTCTGGTTGACCGTGTAGTTCTTGGTCCCGCCGTTGTAGGTGACGGTGTACGGGGCGGCCGTGGCAGCGTCCGCCGCGGCCGGGTAGTGCACGTCAACCCTGTACGTGTCGGTCTCGGGGACCCTCGGCTGCCAGGTGTACGACTCGCCCGTGAGCGCGTTCTTGTTGTAGGCGTAGTCGTCGTTGGTCGCCGCGCCGCCAGTCGTGGTGGACCGCGGCCACTCGCCGACCGCCGCCGTACCGGCGTCACCGTCGTCCTGCTGCACGGTGGTGCCAGACAGTTCGCCCACCAGCGCGCTGGTGTTGGACCAGGTCGCGGGCGTCGCGCCCGCCTCGCTCCATGCCCCGGTGGCCCGGTGCGCCTCCAGGGCGACGGCGTTGGCGTTGGTGGTGTGCGCCTGGTCGTAGTACAGACTCAGCCTGGCCGCGTCGACCTTCACTCCCGCCGGGATCTCGTCCAGCGGGAACTTGATCAGCGAACGGGAGACACCGGTGTCCGTCTTGCCGACCGACAGCTTCCAGGTGTTATTGAAGTTCACCCCGGGCTGGTCCGAGAGGACCATCGTGTCCTCGGAGTCCGAGTCGATCGGCGTGATCGTGATCGTCGGATCGATGACGACCGGGTACTGACGCTCCTTCGCCGTGAGCCACTTCGCGTCCGGCATGACGGTCAGCTTCCAGCCCTTGCCGTCGGCGTTCCGCGTCAGCTTCTGGGCGACCTTGGTGCTGTACGTACCGCCGGTGACCGACTGCGCGTCCTTCTTGGCGTCCGTCATGTACGGGGCCGGGATCACCATGACCGGAGTGCCCGGGGCCTCGCCGAAGAAGGCGATCGAGCCGTCCTTGCGGGTCTTCGGCGTCAGGCCTCCCTCGGTGTCCAGGGTGAAGGTGAACGACACTGGACCGGCTGGGCGTTCGGCCAGGACGATGTCCTCCTTCACCTGACCGTTGCCGACCCTGTACGACAGGTCCGCGCCGGCGAGGGCGTCCTTGTAGACGACCCGGTCACCCTTCGCCTCCGGCCTGAGCGCGTCAGCGCCGGACAGGCCGAACGTGACCGCCCCGCCGCCCTCCGCCTCGAAGCGCATGAACCTGCCGGCATCGGAGCCGAACCAGCTCTTGCCGGTGTTCGCGGTGTTGGCGAAGTCGAAGCCCATGTCCCGGGTGGCGCGCACCGTGGTCTCGACCGGCTTCCAGGACTTCCCTGAGCGGTACGCCGTCGGCACGGCCGTCAGCTCGGCCTCGATCCGGCCGTCCGACATCTGCCAGAAACGCGCCTGCGACGTGCGCCGGTCGGTCAGCTCCTTGACCCGCTTCGCCTTCGGAAGCTTCTCGCCCTTCGGCAGCTTCTCCCGGCTGGGTATCTCCAGGTTCCCGCCAGCCGGGGGCTTGCTCACTCCCTCGTCGTCGTCCGAGAACCAACCCGCGATCGTGTCGACGACGCCCTTGCCGTCGTCGTTATTCGCCGGTGACTGCGGAGCCGCGTAGGCGACCTGCGGCAATAGCGTGCCCGCTACCGCCGACACGACAAGACAGGAGAGATATCTCCTGTACGGAACTTTCACTTCAATACCTTTCGATATCGACGCACCTGCATCACTGGACGCGAAATGGGCACGCCGAACGAGCCGGCGCGGAGGTTTCCGGCCAGCTTGGCGCAATTTGGAGCGACCACGCGGAAGACATGAACCGCGAGGTCACGGGCATTGCAGCGGGCTTTCTAACCATTCTTGTGAGACCCAGTCAACCCCAGCGACATAAAGGACAATCGACGGGCCGAACGGGGGCGGTCCGCCCGATTCATCCACTCGCTCGCGCACAGCAGGTGGGGTGGTGTATAACCACCCGGCTCATCTACCAGACAACCGAAAGTCGGGCTCTCTCATGTCGTCCAATGAAATGGCGGAAAACGCATTGCGGGAGGAGAACGAACACGAGAGCATGGCAAGCTTCCCGGACCGGCGAAGGTTACTGATCGCCGGCATCACCCTGCTCGCCTGCCTCGGGCTCGTCGGCTACGGCATCCTCGACACCGACGATCAGCCGAAGCCGCGCGCCACGCCGACTGCAGAGGTGACGTACGAGGTCACGGGAACAGGGACCGTCGAGATCTCATATCTCGCCCGCAGCGAGGCTGGTACGGCCACGGTCGAGAAGATCACCCTTCCGTGGACGAAATCGGTCCAGGTACCCCTCGGCAAAGCTCCGACCATCGCCGTCACCCTCGACGAGAAGGGCGGACAGGCATCCTGCGCACTGTCAATCGGCGGCAAGCACGTCCAGCGCGCCACCGCCATGGGCGAATTCGGGCGTGCCACGTGCACGGGAGAGACTCAGGCCCGGAAGGGGTGATTCTCGCCGACCGGATTCCTGATCGGCGATTCGCCCGAAATCTCACCGGTGTTGTGATCCTGTAACCCGGTGCCGTATAACGACGCCGATTCGCCAGGGAGGTCGGCCTTCGTGGGCCGATATCGGCCAATTTTCGTTCCCTGGCTTTGTTCTCGTACTCGACGAAGGGTTCCTTCGTGCTTCCCGGAAACACTCACCTGCCCCTACGAATCCGCCGGACCCTTGTCACCGCCGCCGCCGGCGGGGCGCTCCTCCTGTCCTCCGCTTGCGGAAGCGGGAGTGACGGCACCACGGTCGAAGACGTGGCGGCGGACCGGAGCGGTGCCGCTGCCCCGCCGAGCGCCTCGCCCAGCGGGCCGGCGAGCGCGTCCGCTTCCGCTTCCGCCTCGGCCTCGTCGTCCCCTTCGGCCTCGGCATCCCACACGCCCAGCGCCAGCGCCTCACCAAGCCAGAGCAGGACGGCAAGCAAGAGCCCGGCCAGCAGCGGATCCGACGCGAAGGGCGGCGACACCAGCACCACCGCATCAGGGTCCGGATCCGGCTCGGGTACTGGGAGTACGACGACTGACGGCTCGGGCGGCACAAGCGCCCCCGACTTCCCCGTCCCAGTACAGGTCGGCGACGCCACACAGCTGATCACCGTCAAGGCCAGCGGCTCCTACGCGACGGTAACCGCGTGGGCCAAGGGGTCCGCTGGCTGGAAAGCGCAGTTCAGCACAAGCGCCGGACGCGTGGGGTCCAAGGGCGTGACGGACGGGGCGACCCGTCAGCAGAGCACCTGGACCACACCGTCGGGGACGTACACCATCACCGAGGGGTTTGGTGTCGAGTCGGGCGGTACGAGCATGCCGTACCACGTCGTCACCTCGGACGACTGGTGGGTGGAGGACCCTGAGTCGAAGTTCTACAACTCGATGCACGGCGAAGCGGGCGCGGACTTCCCCCTCACCGAGGCGGGTGAACGAGGCAGCGAACACCTGCTCAACTACCGCACCCAGTACGCCAAGGCGCTGGTCATCAACTTCAACCGATGGCCCGCCGTACCTGGCCGCGGCGCTGGCATCTTCCTGCACGTCAACGGGTCCGGCGCAACGGCCGGATGCGTGTCCGTGCCACGCGCCACGATGGACCGGATCATGCCCTGGATCAAGGCAGGAGCCCACCCCCGCATCGCCATCGGATAGATCGAAGTGAAGCTACTGGCGGCCGAGTGGGTAGCGGCTGAGGGTGCAAGTACGATCACGACTTGAACGTGCCGCCTACCACTTCACTCGATGTGCGCCCTGGAACGGGTTGGCAGGAGCCTAAGCGGTGGAGGCCTTGCCGAGAATGTCGGCTACGACGACGGCGTCCGTGGCGGCCCGCCACGGGTACAAAACCAGGTTGCCCTGGTCCGGCCCACAGGCGGATCGCCGATGCAAGTGCGGCCTCGACCTCGTCGCGACCGACATCGTGAGAACGGACGGCCGCGACATCGAAAACGTGGCCGTTCACCGACTACGCGGAAGTGCAACGGCCCCACACTGGCTCCAGAGCCTCACCGGCGACAAGACCATCTCTGGCGCGACTCGACACCAGGCACCAAACAGCCGATTCCGTCACTCTGCAGCCCGAGCCCCTCCGAAGGACCTCGGGCATACATCACCGAGGAGCTCCTGGCCAACACTGAGCCTCTTCCAACCGGGGCGCCTCCCCCTGACCCCACGGTCCGCGTTCCCTTCCGCGGCCGCTGGGACACGCTCTCCGTGGGGAAGAAGGCCGTCAACCGCGCCCACGCAAAGATCCGCGCACTCGGCGAGCAGGCCATGGCCACCCTCAAACAGTGGCGACTTCTTCGCAAACTCCGTTGCAGCACCACCCGAATCACCGACATCGTCCATGCCGTCCTGGCCCTGCAGCTCGCGGTGCCAGAGTGAGGCCAGTATCACCGCGCAGAAGGAGCAGGGGCATCGTGGCGGACGTGAGAGTTACCTACGACGAGAGCGCGAACGCCGCGTACGTGTCCTTCACCGAGCCACAGTCCAGGCGGAAGTCCGCCCACATGTATGCCTGTGATCCGGTGGGCGTTGACGGCATGATCAACCTCGATTTCGACGAGCAGGGCCGCCTGATCGGCATCGAAGTGCTGGCGGCTGCCTCGAAACTGCCCGAATACCTGCTCCAGTCCGCAGAACGGCTGGACTCCGAAGGGCACTGACCGTGCGGTGCGGCAGGCCTCGCCACGCTCAACCCGCTGACTCAGGTTGGAAGAGCTCACTGTCAACACCCCAGATGCATGGGCCTCGTCCTTTCGCACCGCGCTCGCCTACTCCAAGTAGGTGCCGACGAAGGTGCCGTCAAAGCCGAGCGCAATGAGGCCCGTCTCGACGGTGGGGTAGGTCGTGCCGTACGGGTCGGCGATCAGGGCGTCGAAGTCGGCGCGGCTGATCTCGGGTTCGAGCCACTGGTTGCTGCACCGGCAGCGGATCCAGACGTTGCGGCCGTGGTTGATGAGCAGCCAGTCGCGTCGGGCCCGGCAGGCCGAGCACATCACGGGGATGCCGCCGAGGGCGAGTTCGTGTGGGTGGCTGACGCAGCACGTCGCGCCTGGGCCGTCGGCCGGCTGCGTCTCGTACTGGAGTTGCAGCAGGGGGTCGGTGCCGGTGGAAAGGACGAGCGGCGCGGGTGCCGGCTCCGTGGGGCGGTCGGTGGTTCTGTGCACGAGCGTCATCTCCCGGTCGTGGGCTTTCTGTTTTCATCCGTAACAGCAGGTGGAACCGGCTGTCCAGGCATTTCGTGGAGTCCGGTCGGTCGATGTCCAGCCTTCTGGACGTGCTGATCAGCGGCGCGGTGGGCGGCTGCGCGGGTCAGGGACGGCAGGGCGCGGCGCCGCTGTGGGTGCGTTTCGTTCGCTGGTGCGGGTGGCCGAGGTCTTGTTCGGGCGGGTGCCGGCCTGCGGGCGACGGGGCGCTTCGCCCGGGTGGGCGGGGAGCTGGGCGAGGCGGCGCAGGCGCCAGACCAGGACGTCGTTCACGTCCGCGGCGGTGTCGAGTTCGCGCATGTCGATGGCCTGCTGCAGGAGGGCCTCGGGGGCGTGGCCTGCCTGCTCGGCCTGGGCGAGGGTGGCGACCAGGGCGTCGGGTTTCCTCGGCATGCCGTCTGCTCGTACGCCGTGCTCCGGCAGAGCCGCGCGGAGGGTGGCCTCGTGCGTCCGGCGTTGGGCCTCGGGGAGGGCACGGCCGTGGTCGTGCAGCACTCGCATCGGCGTGGCGGCGGCCTGACGGTAGGCGGTGCGCAGATGCTCGGCGGCCTGTCGGGAGGCATGGGCCTGCTGGGCGTGACCGCGGGCGGAGTGCCAGCGCGCGGCGGCGAGGACGACCAGGACGAGGGTGGAGACGAGCATGGCGGTGGTGCCGCCGTCCTCGCCCCGGCCGAGCGCGCCGCCGGCCTGAACGATGCCCCGGGCGGCCGTACGGAGAGCCCGGGTGTCGGCGCGCTCTGCCCGGATGTGGCTGCGGGTCGCCCGCTCGAAGGCTCGGGCGGCTGCGGTCAGCTCGGCGCGGGTGGCGGCCGGGGAGGTCTGGGCGACCGCGTCCAGGAGTTCGCCGATGCCGACGAGCTGGGCGGCGGCTTCATCGTCGTCGCCGTCAAGGAGGACGGCGGCACGCTCGGCGATCCCGGTGGCGCTCCGTCGCTCTCGGGCGGGCGGGGACCAGTCCGCCCGGCCGTCGGCGGCCGAAGACGTTGCCCGCTCGGCGGTACCGTCGGCAAGCCGGAGGCGGATCTTCGGAAGGGACAGGTCGGGAGCCAGCTTGGAGCCGGGGTACCAGACGGGTTCACCGTGGCGGTTGCGGTCGCCGGGCAGGGCCACGTTGTAGCCGAGCGCGTCGCCGGACGGGGCGTGGCGCACTTTCACGCGTAGGCCCGCCTCGCGTAGCCGGGTGAAGAACTCCTTCTCGTCGTGCGCTCCCGCGAGGGCCTGGCGGACGGCTTCGCGGAGCGTCTCGCGGGAGGTCTCGGGGCGGCCGGTGCGTTCGGCTTTGAACTTCTCGGCGCTGGTGGGGTTCTTCGCTGCGGTGCCGTCACCGGCGTTGAGGCGGCGCAGTCCCATGTCCTCCTCGATGCGGCGGCAGACGGCCTGGGCCTTGTTGAAGTCGTAGTTGAGGCGGGGATTGCGCAGGTCGCCACGGACCAGGGTGGCGACGATGTGGATGTGGTCTTCCGCGTGGCGGACGGCGATCCACCGGCAGCCGTCGGGATCGCCGTCTGGGGCGATGCCGGTGGCGTGGACGATGCGCTGGGCGACGGCGTTCCACTCCTCGTCGGAGAGCCGCCGGTCGCCAGGGGCGGTCCGAACCGAACAGTGCCACACGTGCTTGGCGGGCGCGCGGTCGCCCGCCTGCTTGACCCGGAGGTCGAGGGCGGCGGTGAGGCGGGCAAGGGTGACGTGCGGGTCGGTGTCGCGGCCGGGGTCGGGGGCGAAACCGTCCCAGGAGCCGACGAGGTGCGCGTCGGTGTGCTCCTCGCGCCTACCGGGGCCGTAGAGGTAGACGAGGAGTCCGTGGGTGCGGCCGCCGCGTCCGATGTCGGGAACCATCACAGCCGCCTGGTCACCAGGTCGCTGGCCGCGTCGTCGAGGCGGCCGAGGGACCGGGTCAGGACGTTCAGTGCGTGGTCGAGTTCACCGGGGCGGGGCTGTCCGCCGGCGTTGTGGACGTAGGCGATCTGGTTGATGTTGTTGCCGATCCGGGCCAGGGCGGTACGCAGGGCCGCGAGTTCGTCGATGGCCGCGTCGAGTTGTTCGTTGGTGTGCAGGGCAGTCGAACCGCGGGCAGCGGCGAGGCCGGCGGCGGCGAGGAATCGGGCGACGGTGACGCCGCGCTGCGCGGCGGCGGCGACGATCTCGGCTTTCTCGTCGTCGGAGAGGCGGGTCGTCGTCTTGCGGGTGCGCTCGCTCGGGTTGCGGCTGCGGCGGCGCGGCTTGCGGTTGGGGAAGGCGGGCGTGCTCGGGCTCGGCTGCTCGCGGTGGTCGTCGTGGTCGGCTTCTCCCCCGGTGACCGGCGCCCCCTGGTGCCGGTTGCCCGGCTGGTCCCCGTGCGCCCTCGCTCGGGAACCAGCCGGGCTTCCCCCGCCCTCTGGGGCGGGGGCAAGTGCGTGCGACGGGCCGTAGGACCGTCGTACGCGATAGCTTGCTCCGCCAGGTGCCGTCGTGGGGTCACGCTGCTGTCCGGCGGTGGTCACCGCCGGGTCGTCGGTGGTCACCGGCTCGTCTCGGGGTTCTGCTGCTGGATTTCGCGGACGAGTTCCTCGATCCAGTCCATGGCGAGGACCGGGTGATGGAGGGTCCAGGGGCGGCTGTGCTGCTCTCGTTGCACGATCCAGGTGGTTTCGGGGCCGGACTGGGCGCGGTGGAGATGACCGCGCTGGTGAAGAACGGTCAGCCAGGAGTCGACTTCGGCGGGAGTGGCCGGGTGGGTGCGCATCGGGTGTTCTCCGCTTCTGCTCTGGAGGGCTGCGGGGCGGGTGTCCGGAGCGGGTGACCGGCTGGCGTGACCGGCTCGGTCACCCGCTCCGTGGTGTCCGGTCAGTTCCGGGTGGAGGTGACCAGCTGTCCGTGCTGGGCGCGGAGCTGGGCCATCAGGGCGGTCAGGGTGTCGCTGGAGAGCGGGATCTGCTGACCGCGGATCGCCTGGGCGACCACCTTGCGGGTCAGCTTGTCCTCGGCCCTGACCGCTGACCGGGCGATCTTCAGCAGTTCCTCGGTGTCCGGGTCGGGCCGCCGGTCACCCGGTGTCCGAACCTCTCGGTCAGTGACCGGCGGGGTGGTGACCGCAGCCGGGCTGTCCTGGTCGCTGGTGACCGGGGCGGTGTCGTCCGGGCGGTCAGTGACCGGCCGAGCCGAGTCCGACTGTCCGGGCAGGTCAGCGGCCTCCTGCGACTGTCCCCGGTCATCGGTGACCGGGTTGCTGCTGCCCACCGGGGCCCTGTCCCCGGTCAGTGACCTGGAGGCAGGAGCCTGCTTTTCCAGGGACAGTGGCGACCGGTCGGTGAGGGCGGTGACCGGCTGGCCGACCTTGACCTGACCGACCGCCGACCGGTTCTGACCGACCCGGTCAGTCCGGGTGACCGCGACGGCGTTGCGCGGGTCACCCTGACCCGGGTGACCGGGCTGACCGAGGTCCTCGCGGTCACTGCCCTTGACCGGCCCCCGGGCGATGAGGATGTAGAGGTGGACGGCGCCGGCCAAGGCGAGCGGGGCGATGGTGGACAGCACCGCGACCACCGTGTCCCCGAGCCGGAGCCCGGTGCCGGCGACCGCGTCCTCGTTGAGCCGCACCGCGTGGAGCGCGTTGGCCCAGATGCTGGCGGCGGTGGCCGTGCCGAAGAGCGTCCAGACGTAGAGCCGGGCGCGCAGCGGTGCGTCGCGGAGGACCAGGAGCGCCCGGACGCCGTACGCGATGAACCCGTCGATCACCAGGGGGAAGAGGTAGGTGAGGAAGCCTCGGATGTGGATGGCGACGGCCATCTGCTGCAGCGCGTCGTACGACAGTGCGCATCCCGCGCCGCCGAGGGCGATGACGACCGCGCGGTCCCAGCCGGATATGTGCGCCGTCTTCGGCGCGGTCATGGCGGTCACGCCGCCGTCCCGAAGTCGTCGCGGCCCAGACGCTCTCCGCTGACCTCGCTTGGCGTGGTGGTCGTCTCGGGTTGGTCCAGGTCTCGGTTGCGCAGGGCGCGGCGGAGTTCGCGGTACCGCTTCTGGGCGTGCTCCTCGGTGATCTTCAGAAGCCAGGCGAGGCGCTGCTCGGTCACCCCGTGGCGGTAGGCGGCGCGGATGACCGCGCGGCGCTCGGCCTTGGTGAGGTGGATGTCGCGGCCGGCGATGGTGTCGTTGACGCGGCTGTAGTCGAGGCGGTGGGCGATCTTCTCGTGCAGAGGTCCGCGCTCCTCCTCGGTCAGTCCGCCTCGGATGCCGTCGGTGTCGCCGGCTTCCAGGGCGGCGTCCAGGCAGGCGCGTCGGACCGGGCACTGGCCGCACAGCGCCTTCGCTGCGGTGATCTTGTCGGTCTCATCGGGGTCCGGGAAGAAGATCTCCGGGTCCACCGGGTTGTACTCGGTGCTCTGGCAGACGGCCTCGTCCCGCCAGGTGTGGTCGCCGAGCGACCGGTGGCGGACAGGGCTGTGCGTCGTGCTGGTCATGCGGGGTGCTCCGATCGCTCTCCGCGCGCAGGGGCGTCGGCGGAGAGGTGCGCTGGGTCGGGGAAGGGCTCGGGGCGGCGCGCAGAAGGCGCGGCCCGGCGTGGCGGCCTGGGGCGGGTCAGGCCGCGAGGCGGTGCCGTCTGCGGTCGACCTGCTCGAACTCGACCCGGGTGGTCATCTGTGCGAGCCGGGAGGCGACGCGGTCGCCGAGGTGGGACCGGAGGTCCCTGATCGCCAGGTTGGTGGTGATCAGGGTCGGGAGCTCGTAGTTGTACCGGCGGTTGATCAGCCGGTACGTCACTTCCTCGACCCATTCGCTGGCCTTGGCCGCGCCGAGGTCGTCGATGATCAGCAGCGGGCAGCGGCTGACGGCGGCAAGCTCTCGCTCGCTGTCGGCTCCGGGCCGGGGCCGCAGGTCGGCGTACAGGTCGGCGGCGGTGGTCGCGCGCCAGCGCACGCCGACTCCGCTCTGCACCAGCTTCCGGACCGCCCCGTACGCCTGGTGCGTCTTGCCCGCGCCGACGACACCGGCCATCAGCAGGCTGGGTCCGGTGGCGATCTGTCGCCTGGCTCCCTGGTTGGGGGCGACGGCGGCCTCGGCGACGGTCCGGACCCAGGCCAGGACCTGGGGGTGGTCGGCGACGGCGGCCCGGTAGCGCGGGGGCATCCCGGCCGACAGCGCCTCCAACGGGGAGACTGTCTCGGGCTCCTGGACTGGTGCGGCGCCGGGGTCGATGTTGCGGGCGGCCAGGATCCGGGCCATCCGGTGCAGGGTGCCCTCGCCGAGGGTCTGCGGTTCGCGGTGACGGGTGCGCATCACAGCTCCTCGGCGTAGGCGGCAGCGGCGTTGGCCGGGTTGGTCCACGCCTGATGGGCGGGCACGTTAGGCCGGATTCCCGGCCGCGCCAAGCCACCGGGGCTTGCGTTCATGGCCTCGTTGACCATGCTGGTCAGCACGCTCGGGTGCTTGGGGTTGGCCGCGAAATTCGCCAGCCCGGCACGGATGTGCTCCGGCGCGATGCCCTCGCCAAGGAGCTTCTTGGTGATCCGGCCGAGGTGTCCGATCAGGTCGTTGGGCGGGCGCTCGTCGCAGGCCGCGACGTACTCGCCGACGAGCTGGTTGGCCGAGACGCCAGCTGCGGGCGCCGGGCGCCCCGTAGGGACAAGAGATCCAGGATCCAAGATCCTAGATCCAGGCGCCGAGCCCTCTCCTACCCTTCGGGGAAGGCTCGGGGAGTCCTCTGAGAATGCCCCCTGACCTGCACTCTTCATTCCATCCTGGCTAAGAGCATCGCCCTCGATGTCGGCGGCTTCGTGCCAGTCGGCGGAGACCCCACCCACGTGTCCGGAAGGCGTCGAGGTGGTCTTGGCGGGCAGGTCGAGGGTTCGGGGAGCGTTCGGCGAGGTCTCGGTGAGTCCTCGGGGAGCAGTAAACGAGCCCTCGGTCTGCTTGGTGCAGGAGCCCTTGCAGGGCGCGCACCGGTCGGCAACCTGGTGCTGCGGGCAGGAGGGCAGACGCGACTGGCTCGGCTTGTCGATCTTCTGGTGGTCAGACCAGGTCACGATGTGGAGGTACCTGCGGCCGTCGCAGCCGGTGTACCGGCAGATCAGGCCGGCGGTCGCGAGCTGGTGAAGGTCGTCTTCGACGTGGACCGAGGTGTGCTCGGCGCGGAGAGGCCAGAGGAGTCCGGCGATGATCGCGGCGTTGTCGCGGTGGCGGCCGTGGTCGTCGGCTTGGGTGAGCAGTCCGAAGAAGGTCCGCTCGGCTTCGACGCGCACCTCGGCGAGCGACTCGGAGGTGAACGCTTCCGGCTTGATGGTTCGTATCCGCGCCATGTCAGCGGCCCCGCCCAGGGGCGATCAGGTCGCTGCCGGTGAGAGTGGCGTCGGCAAGGTGGAAGGTGTGCGGCCGGGTCCAGTCCGTCTCCGGCCAGACCCGCAGGATCCAGCGGGCGGCGACCCTGACGGTC
Organism: Streptomyces nymphaeiformis; assembly: GCF_014203895.1. GTDB lineage: Bacteria > Actinomycetota > Actinomycetes > Streptomycetales > Streptomycetaceae > Streptomyces > Streptomyces nymphaeiformis. Next base: position 410,226 of record NZ_JACHJY010000003.1, read on the forward strand.
GCACGGTTCGGCCCCAGGGGCTTCCCGGCCTCGTCCTTCACGGTGGCGTGCAGGTGGGGCCACCTCTTCTTCGGGTCGTTGAGACTGACCCGGATGGTGGCCGCGCCCGGGATCATGTCCGCGAGCTGGGCCGCGAGGCGATGCTGGCGGTCGGTGTCCGGGCAGGCCGGGGTTCCGCCCGGCATGGCGAGCATGCGATACTCCGTTTTTCGTAGGAGCGCGGTGCGGCGGTTCTCGTGCAAAAGCCCCGCCGCTCGCGTGATGCGTATGGGCACCTCTCGGGGTGCCAGCCCGGCGCTTGGGAGTTGGTAGCTCCCGGGCGCCGGTTTTTTATTGCCCCGTCACGGGCCGTGCGCTCGCATTCGTCCCACCTCCTCTCCAGTGCTCGATCCGCCCCTCTTTGGGGCGCCGCCCGGCGGGGGACGACGAACATACGTAGACACCTGCGGCAAGTCCATCCCCGACTCGTTACAGGTCGCACAGGGCTCGCGATAGCTGGTGTCGGGGAAGGTTCCCCCGACCGGCCGGCAACCGCTGGACCGAATCCGACGGCGCGTTGCGCGAACGGTCACGACAACGCAAAACGCATAGAGGTCCCCCAGGGCTGGCACCATAGAGAGCCGGAGCCCGGCCAGCAGGTGCGATACGGAAACGTACGTCAGTTGCGTAGATGTATCAAGTCTGGGCTACAGTTGCCCCAGAGGCCGCCACCACCGGCCCGATCGCCACCCCGCAGGAGTTCATGTGCCACGTCAGTTCGACGGCAGCCGCGTACGTGCTGTCCGACGGGGCAAGGACCTCCATCAGAAGGAATTGGCCGAGATGGTGGGCGTCAGCGCCCCCACGGTCGCTCGATGGGAGGGCGGCCAGGACTTCCCAAAGGGCGAGAAGCTCCCCGCGATTGCAGATGCGCTCGGTCAGCCGCTCGATTCCCTTTTCCCCCACGACGGTCCGCCGGACCTGCAGCTCCTGCGCTGCGACGCCGGCCTCAGCGTCGCGGAGGCCGCTGCGATCATCGGCGCGAGCCGCGTGCCGGTGAGCAACGCCGAATCCGGCCGGCGCCGACTCAGTGATGCTTACGTGCAGCCGCTCGCACAGGCATACGGGGTGACCGAAGAGGAATTGCTGGCCGCCCAGGACTGCTCGTTCGGGATTCGCCCCAGGGCCTCGCATGACGAGCACGCGTCCGCACCCCGCACGGTGGGAGAGAAGATCAACTATCTCCTGCAGCACGGGTACGTTGGCCAGGAAGCGCCCTCCGATGAGGAAATTGCGCGGATCGTCAACGAGCATGCGGGCGTGGCGGCCGTCACCGCCGACGACATCGCCGCCCTTCGTACAGGTGCCACAACGGAGGCTTCTGATGTGGTGCGTGCCGGCCTAGCTGAGGCGCTTCAGGTCGACGCGGCCCTCTTCCAGGACGATGCCGAGGTCGACCCTGCGGCCCGCGAATTCCTGGAGGCACTCCGCTTCCTCGGCTCGATTCACCGGGGGCAGATCCTCGGCCTGGCTGCCCGCGGCAACGGCGGGGGCCTGTCTGCCGAGATGATGGCCAAGATCAACGAGCTTGTCGGAGAGCTGAAGCACAAGCTGCCCGAGGTGCAGGACGGGCAGTGACGCCGTCGGCGAGTGCTCCTCGGAGCTTGGCCTGTATGAGGCGTTTCCGCTCTGTCGGCTTGGCGTCTGATACTGGCATCGACCGCGCGTGCACCAGGGCCGGTACGAGCTGTTTCGCAGCCGCGTAAGTGGCCGAAACGGCGAAGGGACTACGGCGATACCCCTTGCCGGGGTATCGCCGTAGTCCCTTCGCCGTTTGTGTTCCTGGCGCTCCAGCGCCGAGGGCGGAGGCTCGCTCACCCTCCGCGTCCACTACCTCCATGACCGCCCGCCCAAGCGGGCGAGCGTCGACGTCCTGGGCGAGTTTGCTGTACCGAGGTGTGGGACAGCAGGGTCGGAGGCTCACTTCGATATCGAGACCGGTCGGACCGCCGTGCGGCCGACGCCGGGCTAGGACGCCGTAAGGTCCACGCCGAGCATCTCGGAGAGAGTGGCCACCGTCTGCCGGGGGTCCTGGTTGTGCACCCCTGCGAGGCCGAGCTGCTCTGCTACCTGAACGTACGCTTCGGTGTCGTCGACGAAGACGCACTCCTCGGCGGGCATTTCCATGAGCTTGAGCGTGATCTCGAAGAGCTCCGGGTCAGGCTTGCGCAGCAGGTGCTGCTCGGAGATCACCACGACGTCGTACAGCCGCTCAAGCTCGTAGCCGGCGTACAGGTCCCACGGGGTGAGTCCCACGCTGTTGGACAGGATGCCCACCTTGATCCCGGCCCGCCTCGCCGCAGCAGCCGCATTGATCATCAGCGGCTCGGGGCGAAGGTCGCCGAAGATCCGGCCCATCAGGTTGTCAGCCGGCACGCCCAGCATCTTGCCGGCGAACTCGTTCCACTCAGTCTGGGAGACCGCTCCGCGCTCGAGGTCGCTGGTGATCCGGACGCCCTCCTCGTCCTTGTACAGGGCCGTGAGGCAGGCGCCCTGGGGGAGGCCCTCGCGCTGCTCGAACGCGAGCACTGCGGGCAGCAGCGGAGTGGTGAGAACGCCTCCGAAATCGAGGATGAGGCCCGTGCGGCGGTTGGACATGCGAGAACTCCAGATTGCTGAGATTTCGGACGCCCATCCAGACCGGATAGCGTCACTGCCCGGCTACACGTGGCGACGGGAGTAGAGGTGCGTCGCAGGCCGGGGTGCACTTACGAGGCGGAGCAAGACCTATCAGTCCGCATCACCCACGGTACCAGCCCAGTTCATGCGCCGGACGGTGCCAAATCTCACCTACCGGCCCGCCATTCAAGATCGCCATGCAGCCTGGTTTCGATCGTCGGGAGATAGGGCCTGAACCGATAAATCAGACTGCGAAGGTAACGGCAGGCTAGCGGCCTGGTTCGGATTCCACCTCTATGGAGTGCAGGAGAAGCTCCCGAGCTTGATCCGTGGTGATGTGCGAGTAGGCCGCGCTGACTCGCGCAAGCCACGCCGCTTCACTATCGGTGTCAACGAACGGTTTCTCTCTCAGAGGGGCCGTGGCGTACTGGTTGGCTTGCGAGGTGTCGGTGGCCTGGAGTGCGGCCTTAATCCAGTACGCTTCCGCGGCCGGCTCAGGGTCGGGGTGCGATGCGGTGATGTCCTCGGCGGCGAACATCAAGTCTCGTGGAGCGTAATAGCGCAGCTTCTCGCAAGCGTCGGCAATGTCCTGAGTCCATCGGTCCAGGCGAACATCGATGGGGACGCGTATGTGCCTGAGTTCCGCGAGGCGTCGCCCTGGTGGGTACAGGCTCGTCCCGGGAAAAGCATCCACCAGGTCGAACCAGAGCGGGTAAGTCCTGCACAGGATGCGCCAAGTTCTCCACCGGGCCGCCGCTGCGCGGGTGGTGGGAATGCTCGCACCTACGGCAACAATCAGGAAGAGCAGGTCCATCCATATAGCTGTGGCGTCTACAAGGAGCCGGACCGTGGAGGGGCTGAGAGGGAACGCGACCGCAGCCCAAAGGATGGTGATACGCGCCAATGTGTGGAGTAGCCCCATCCACATTGAAATCCCCATCAAACCCAGCCCAACACGCATGCTCGTGTTCTCGACCCGTCGCGCCGCCCTCGTCCACTGATAGCCGCAAACTGCGGTCGTGATGAGCGGGAAGAAGTAGAACACGGTCATGTAGACCGCGACCCCCCATTGGCCAGCATGGTCGATGAGGAAGTTCTGGCTCGGCTTGTCGCGGTCCACCACGGTGAAGAATAGGACCGTGAGCAGAATGACGCCTATCGCTCCCGTCCCGTAGGACGCGCGGGCGATCCGGCGGGAGACCGCTACGTGCCGGGGTACGACCGTCTCCGAGCTCTTCCCGTAGCTGGTGGCGACGTAGGTCAAGGCCGCGATGATCGCCGCGGTACTGGCAAAGTGCCTGAGCAGGGCACTCAGGTCCACTACTGGAATACGATCCACCGCATCCATCGCTGCCGGCGTGTAGAGCCAGAGAGCCACGGCGAATCCCGCATAACCGCCCCAGAGCGCCCGACGGTGAGCGTCGGCGTACCGGACCGCAGGGAATCGCCATACGGCGATGAGGGTCATCACAGCCGCAGTAAGGTATTTGATGTAGTCGAACACGGAACCATTGGGTATCTGCGCCAGCTGCACGTTTCGCAGGCCCGGAAGGCCAGTCGGCCGCAGCCTCAATTGCCAATAGATGGACTGCGCGATGCGGCGGAAGCCGTAAGGCCGGAAACGATGCCTCAGCGGTCGCCAGCCGATCGCGGCTAGAGTCGTCGCCGCGCTGGAGCAGCGACTGGGTGAGCAAGTGAATGTTCCAGGAGGCTGACCATGTCGTCTCCCGTGAACGACTGACGACGCGCCAGCCGCTTGATCAATGAAGCTGAAAGCTCGGCCTGCTTTTCCTCAGGGCTGCCAAAATCTACGCGCCCCTGGATAAGGGCCGACGGGAAACGTCGAAGCACTTCCTGACGAATGCGCTCAGGGACGTATCGCTCGATCTCCACATCCGTCAGGGAGGTACCGTGGTTCAGCCACTCGTGCGCAAGCTCATGGAGAATGATGTGCTCGGTTTGATTGCGACTTGAACGGCGGCGATACAGAATGATCGTGAAATCCGGCGCTTTGACCCGGAGACCGCATGCCGTGCCGAGACCCCCGTCGGTGTCATCCAGGGGCACCAGGCGAATCTGGTGCCCCAGCGCGCCCTCCATATTCCGCACCAGCGCCTCGACGCTGAAAGGAGCCGGGATAGGGAGATCGGCGAGCAGGCTCTCACATTCCTTCACGAGGGCGCGCCGTGAAGGGTCCCTACGCCAACGCATCGTCGCTCCATTGAAATGCCACTGAGGTGTTCACTGCCAGCCCGCGAGGCGCTAGTAGCCAGGAGCTTGTGCTTGAGGTGCGCGGCGGTCGGCCGACACACGCTGTCTACGCCTAAGCGTACAAGGAGGAAAGTGCGATCTACGCAGGACGGGCTGTTGTGAAGGTCACCCAAGCGCGACAGTCTCGCAATCTGGATCCCAAGATCGAAATTGAGTGACGGCGCGTGATTGAATTTTGAATGCTTCTGAGGGGAGGCCGGCCCGCCGTCCTACTTCTTGAGTCGCCTCCAGCAAATAAGGGTGGAGACGAGGGAGACGAGGGAGATGAAGACGTTGTGGAGTTCGGTGCGGCGTTCCCAGCGGACAGCGAGGCGTTTGAACTGGTGGAGCAGGGTCGGCTCGACGCCGCAACGGAGCTCGCCCGGCCCCTCGATGTTCGGGGCGCCTTTGCGGGAGATGACCGGAAGGATGCGGCGCCTGCACAGTTCGCGGCGGTTGGGGTCGGACTCGTATCCCTTGTCGAGGAGCGATACGGAGCCGGCCCGCACTCTCAGATCTACGGGCGCACTTGGATCAGCGCGTGAGTACCGCTCGTACGCCAAACAGCCCCGGACCGTTCAAGGGCGTCCAGCGTTCCCTGTTCCAGGCCGACGATGACATCGGACTTCAGGGTCCGGAGCGCCGCGACGGCCCCCGGGAAGTGGGCCGTGCGCCCGGCGAACGGCACGGTCGGGTGCCACAGCCTGTCCCCCACCAGGCGACGGTAGTTGAGATCACCCTTCAGGATGGCGAGCGCGGCACCCGCGAACTCCTTCCGCAGGTCCTCGGGCATCTCCTCGTACGGCAGCGGAGCGCAGAAGAACGGGTGGGTGCGGACCTCCAGGCTTCCCGTGGCCATGGCCTTCCAGAGTCGGCCGCCGATCCGGCCCGCTTCGCCGGACGCCTCGACGAGACGGCGGAGGCAGTCGACCACGTCCGCGGTCATCGCGTCGGAGACGTAGTACGGGTCGGGCTTGACGTGCAGCACGACCCGCTCGGCGTGCCCGTGCACGAGGAGGTGGTCGATGAGGACGAGGTCGGGAATCAGCTCACGTCCCGCGTTGTCGGCCACCACGGCGACGGTGGCCGAGGCGCCGGCGGGCAGGAGCTGCCACAGGGTGGCGCTGTGGTCGGCGACCAGGGCCGCGACCGCGGCGTCGGCCACTGCCGGCTCCCCCGCCGTGACGCGGAAGCCGAGGCCCGCGCGGTTGCCCCAGAGCGAGGCGTACAGGAGGGCCGTGGCCCGCTCCTCCGCCGGAGCACCGGCGAGCGTGTCGAGGGCGCGCAGCTCCTCGTCCACCGCGTCGCCTCGCAGTTCGGCCTGTTTGAACGGTGCGAAGGGATCGACTCCCTGCCAAGGGCCGGCACCGAAGTACCCGACCGCGCCGAGGAGCCTGCGGTAGAAGTAGCTCTCCGCCCACAGGAACGGGGCGTCGTACCACGAGCGCCCGAAGTGCTCCCGTCCCCGGGCCGCCCAGCGCACGTGGTCGTGGTCCGTGGGAGCGAGCGGTCGGACGACACCGTTGGTGATCTCGTCCAGCAGGGCGTCGAGGGCTTCATGCTGTCGACGGCCGTACGGGAAGGCGTCTCGCACCTGCCGGATGAGTGCGGGGTGGCGCTCGGCCAGCACACTCCGGGCGAACGAGCCCGGCTCGTCGCCCAGGATGACCGGAGCGTCGACTGTACCGGCGTCGCGGGCGGCTTCGTCGCCCGAGGTCTTCTCTGTCATCTCGTCCAGGCCCTTCGCAGGTCGCTCACATGGCCATGATCCCCAGGGGTGTGCTCGCTGTCAGTCCAGCCCGCCGGTGGCTTCGAGATGAGCGAGGAAGGCGGCCACGAGGCGGGGGCGGGGCACGTGGAGGACGAGCGCGTCGGGCAGGTCGGCCTCCAGACCCCACTCCGTGTTGAAGGTGATGCTGCTGCCATCCGGGACGACGCTGTCCCACAGCCACTTGACGAACTCCGCTGCGGCAAGGGCCGTGCAGTCCTCGACGGCGATGCCTTCCGGGGACAGCTTGGCCATGCCCTCCAGCTCCTCCTCGCCGACCGTGATACCGAAGTGCATGACGGACCCGCGAACGGGACCTTCCTCCCCCTCATCGATACGGACGAACGTATCCGTCTCCCGCTCACGCAGCTTGGCCTCGATCCCCTCGTAGGTCAGGCCCCACGTGGAACCCTCAGCGGGGCCGAAGACGTACATGGTGCGGAGTTCGGCCAGTTCGGACGCATCCACGCTCGCGCTCCCTCGTCGTGTGCTGCCGTTTGTCAGGGTACGTATCGCGCATCAGCGCGCTGGCTGGCGAGGTGCTGTTCCCAGCCCTCTTCCAACAGCCAGGCGGCAGCGCTGATTCTCTCCAGTGCCTCATCGGCCGCTTCGTCGTCGAAGTCCCACGTCGCCGGGTGGCTTCGCCACTGGGAGTCGACGTCGTCGATGAGGCGGTGCGCGAACGAGTTGCGGCGCTCCCTCAGCCACGACAGATGGTCTTCGAGTTCCTGGCGATCGACGGTGTCCTGCCAGCGCTCGGCGAGCACTCGAGCCTTTCGGGTGAGACCCGCCCTGTGGAGATCCTCGTCGCCCGGTTGGTCGAGCAGCCGGTTCATCAGGGACTCGAGTGCGGCGACGGCAGCTACGACGATGACGCCGGCGCTGATCTGGCGTGTGCTTGTGTCGAGTCCGTACGTTGACTCGTCGAGCATCATGTCGCTCTCCCCCTCCCACCCAGCGACCCTGTGACTCCCACTCTCCCGCGCCTCACGCAGCTCGGTCAGTTCCGCATCGATGCTCTTCGCGATCTTGCTGCGCAGCCAGGCGAGAGAGGAGAGGCGGTACTCGAGGTCGACGAACTCGATGCGGTTGTGTCGACTGATGAAGTACTCATGGCCGTATGCGAGGAGATACCAGCCATCCTTGGTGTCGTCGCCTTCGTGCCTCTCAAGCTCTGCCTCGGTCATCTGCGTGAACCTCTCATACGAACCTGACATAACTGATCAGCCTCTCACGCTGGAGCCGATCAGCCTCAGGGGTTTCAGGGCAGGCCGATGCTGTGATCTCGCAGGGCTGGATCCGGACGCGTTATGGCGCTTCGGTGACCTTGACCGAGGTCGCCTCCGCTGGTCCCCTTGGGCAGTTGGGCGTCGAACTCGGGGGGCTTCGTGAATGATCCTGATCTTGGAGCGCTGTGTCGTGTGAGTGGCGTGCCAGCAGAAGAGACTCGCTCCCCCAGCGAGTTGGCGGATCGCGCATGAGGTTTCGTCGCGGGATCTCGATCGCTGTCGTGGCCGCCGGCGGGGTCGTGACGACCATGCTCGTGGGGCTGGTCACGAACGCGGTGTCCGAGTCGAAGTGGCCGGGGTGGCTGGGGTGGCTGCAGAGGCATGGCTGGTTCTCGTTCGTGCTGCTCGGGGTGCTACTCGTGGTGATGACAGTGTTGGCCGCCCTGTCGGAGACTCGGCCGCCCGCGCGTCTGACCGAGTCGGCGCCTCAGAACGGGGCCGAGCCGCCGGGGGCCGCGCTCGTGTTGCGTGCGCTGCCGCGCGATACCGCGGCGTTCACGGACCGGGGCGCCGAGCTGGCGGCGCTCGTGGGGTCGGTGAGAGCGGCGCAGGAGAGTGGTGAGGCGCTGCCGGTGCATGTGATCGACGGGATGCCAGGGGTGGGGAAGACGGCGTTCGCCGTGCACGCCGGGCATGTGCTGGCGGAGCGGTTCCCGGATGGGCAGCTGTTCGTGAATCTCAACGGGCACACGACGGGGCGGAGCCCTGTGCAGGCCGGCGAGGCGCTGGCGTCGTTGCTGGCGGCGACCGGAGTGCCCGCGGGGCGGATCCCGACCGGTGACGACGTGGGCGCGGTCACCGAGGCGAGGGCCGCCATGTGGCGCAGCGGTCTCGCCGGGAAGAAGGCGCTGCTCATCCTCGACAACGCGGCCAGCTATCGGCAGCTGGAGCCGCTGCTTCCCGGGGCGGGCGACTGCCTGGTGCTGGTGACCAGCCGGAAGCGGCTGGCGGCGCAGGAGGAGGTGGTGCTGCCGGTGGTGGCGCTGCCGCAGGAGCACGCGATGGACCTGTTCGTACGGCTCAGTGGGCGGCCGGCGACGTCGCTCGACCGGGACGTGGTCGGGGAGCTCGTCGGGCTGTGCGGTTATCTGCCGCTCGGGGTGTCCCTGCTCGCCGCGCGGTTGCGGCACCACCCGTCGTGGGGCGCGGAGGACCTCCGGGAGCGGCTGATGGCCGCGCGGGATCGGCTGGGGGAGCTGCGGGCCGGGGAGCGGGCGGTGGCGGCGACGTTCGAGCTGTCGTACCAGGACCTGGAGGAGGACCGGCGGCGCTTCTTCCGGGGGCTGGGCTTCTACCCTGGGACCGATCTCGACGCCTACGTCGGTGCCGCGCTCGGCGGGGTGACCGTGACGGAAGCTCGGCGGCAGCTCGACGCGCTGTACGACGCCCACATGATCGACGAACATCCCGGGAGCCGGTACCGGCTTCATGATCTGTTACGTGACTATGCCCGCGGTCTCGTCGACGAGGGAGGCAGCAGTATGGAGGAGCAGACCCAGGCCGTTCAGCGAGTGTGCCTCTACTACCTGGCCGCTCTCGCTGCCGCGAACCGGCACATCGTCCGTAGAGGCGCGGTCGCGCCCGTCCCGCCCGACGAGGCCGCCGCGGTGGAGACCCCGCGCATCGAATCCCGTTCGGCCGCCCTCGGCTGGCTGGAGAACGAGCGGGCCAACGTCCTCGCCTGCATCCGACGCGCGAGCGGTCTCGCCCTGCACGAGCTCGTCATCCGCATGGCCGCCGCCATGGCCCCGTTCCTGCGGCAGGCCGGCCCGTGGGACCAGGCCGTCGGGCTCCACCGGACAGCCGCCGAGGCCGCCCGGCATGCCGGCGACCGCAAGGCCCTCGCCGGGGCGCTCGCCGAGCTCGGAGTCGTACGGCGCTTCATGGCCGCGTACCCCGAGGCGATCGAGGCCCTGAACGAGGCGGTGGAACAGTACGACGCCGTGGGCGACCGGCGCGGCAAGGCCGAGGCGCTGAACCAGGCGGGCATCGTCTGGCTGCTGACCGCCGACAACGACGACTCCGCCCGCGCGCAGACCGAGGCCCTCGCGCTCTACCGCGAGGTGGGCGACCGGCTCGGGCAGGCCAACGCGCTCGCGGACCTCGGCATGGTGCGCCGGCAGACCGGCCGGTTCGACGCCGCCGTGGAGGCCCAGAGCGAGGCACTGTCGATCTACCGGGAGCTCGACGACCGGTACGGGGAGGCGAACTCCCTCAGGGACCTCGGCGTCGTGCACCGCCTCATGGGCGAGTACGAGCAGGCGGCGCGCCGACACAGTGAGGCGTACGACATCTACGTGGAGCTCGACGACCGGACCCATCAGGCGTACGCGCTCAACGAACTGGGCGTCGTGGGGCGGCTCACGGGTGATGTTGTTGGGGCCCGGGAGGCGCACGGCCAGGCGCTGGAGTACTTCACCGAACTCGGTGAACGGTTCGGTCGCGCGAACAGCATCCGCGACCTCGGGGTGCTGGAGCGCGTGTCGGGCAACACCACGGAGGCGATCCGGATGCTGGAGGAAGCCCTGAGCGCGTACCGCGATCTCGGCAGCCGGGGTGGAGAGGCCGCCGCCCTGAGCGAGCTGGGCGCCGCCCGAGGGACGCTCGGCGAGTGGGATGAGGCCATCGAGGCGTTCCGGCGCGGCTTGGATCTTCACCAAGAGCTGGGAGACCGGTGCGGCGAGGCCGAGGTGCTGAACCACTGGGGGACCTTGGTGCGCGCCTCCGGCGAGGTGGAAGTCGCGCGGGAGTACTTCGAGCAGGCCTTCGCCCTGGCGCGGGAGATCCGATCTCCGCTGGAGGAAGCGCGGGCGCTGGAAGGGATCGGCCGCTGCGACTGGTTCTCGGCCGGGCCTGCGCGGGCCGGGGACGCCCTGCGGAACGCGGCCGTCCTCTACCGGCGTCTCGGAGTCGGTGCGGCGGCCCAGGAACTCGAAGAGTTGCTCGCCTCACGAGCCGGATAGGCCGGTCGCTACCTGGCCGGAATCCACATGCCGCTGACGACAACAGCACTGCTAGCGTGCTGAGTCGGTCTGCCGCTTCAACCGCCGTCGCACGGTGCCGGTCCGCCATCGGCGCCACCACCCCGAGGAGCGTTGAATGTCGTCACGTACGCCTCTGCTCATGCCGCCCACATGTCCCGAATCCATCCAGGGCAACGCCGTCCTGGAGCGGATCGCCGCCCGCGTGCAGCAGCGACTCGACGAGGAGAAGTCCACGGCGGACGGCATCGCCGAGGGGCCTCACGCGGCGTCTCTCATCTGGCCCTGGTGGTTCTGAGCACTGGCGCTTGATGACCTCGCGCGAAGACACCGCACCCTTTCGGACCTTCATCCTCAAGGTCGCGAACCGCTGCAACATCGACTGTGATTACTGCTACGTCTTCAACTCAAAGGACCAGTCGTGGCGGCACCTGCCCGTCCGGCTCGGAGTGGACGTGGCGAGGGAGGCAGGCCGGCGCATCGGCGAGCACGCCACGACGCACGGCCTGCCAGCCGTCCACGTCGTCTTGCACGGCGGGGAGCCGCTGCTCGCTGGCCGCCGACAGGTGGCCGAGCTCATCGAGGCCGTACGCGCAGGCGTTCCGGCGGAAGTGAAGGTCCGCTTCGAGCTTCAGACGAACGGAACGCTCCTCACGAAGGCGTGGCTCGACCTCTTTGAGAAGCACGGGGTGGTCGTGGGGGTGAGCCTCGACGGTCCCCCGACTGCGAACGACCGGCACCGGCTGACCCACACCGGTCGGTCCAGCTCCGCGGCCGCCGTCCGCGGCATCGAACTGCTGCGGGACCGGCCGCACCTCTTCGCCGGCCTCCTCGCCGTCGTGGACCTGGCCAACGATCCGGTCGAAGTCCACGACTTCCTGGCGTCCTTCGAGCCGCCGGTCATCGACTTCGGGTTTCCGCACGCCACCCACGACGACCCGCCACACCGCGACAACCCCGACGTGCCCGAGTACGGGCTCTGGATGAGCCGGGTGTACGACGCCTGGCTCTCCCGGCCCGAGTACCGGCACAGCATCCGGATGCTGGAGGACATCGTGGCGCTCAGCTCCGGCGTGCGCGGTGCCGTGGAGACACTCGGCCTGGCCCCGCCGACGAGCATCGTGATCGAGTCCGACGGGACGATGGAAGGCGTGGACACGCTGCGCTCCGTCGAAGAGGGCGCGTCCCGGCTCGGGCTCGACGTCTTCCAGCACTCCTTCGACGAGGCGTCGCGTCACCCGAAGCTCCTGCACCGGGCAGACGGCATGGCCGCGCTCGCCACGAAGTGCCAGAGCTGCCCGCTGGTGGAGGTCTGCGGCGGAGGCTACCTCCCACACCGCTTCAGCGCGGCCCACGGCTATCGGAACCCCTCCGTCTACTGCGCGGATCTGGAGTACCTGATCCGCCACGTCCAGGACTCCCTGCGCGCGAGCGGGTGGGACGCGCACGCGCCGGCCGGTCAGGCCCCATGAGACGGAGGACCGTAGCGCCACCGAGGTGCCGAGCGTTGGAGCCTGTGAGCAAAGTGAACGACGAACGAGTAACGAGGAGTTGCCCATGACCGTGACGATCCGACCTGCCGAGCAGCGGGACGTCCACGCGGTGGCCGAACTGATCGAGGAGATCGAGCGGTTCTACGGATCGACCGAGATCCAGCCCTTCGAGGAGCGGCGCGCGCAGGTGGAGGAAGCGCTGTTCGGGGCCCCGCCGCTGGCCTCCGCTCTCCTGGTCGAGGACGAGGCCGGGGGCATCGTGGGGCTCGCTGCCTACTCCTTCCTCTGGCCGGCGGCCGGTTCCACTCACTCCCTGTTCCTCAAGGAGCTGTACGTTCGCGGCACTCTGCGCCGCCAGGGCATCGGTGCCCGGCTCATGGACGAACTCCGGGCCTTGGCCGCCAGGCGCCCGGGGTGCGGCCGCGTCGAGTGGATGACGGACCGCGACAACCCCGTCGCCCGCGCGTTCTACAAGTCGCTCGGGTTCGCCGAGTTCGATGGGAAGATCGTCTACCGGATCGAGACGACCGGCACGGCATGAGGGGTCGCGGGGCTGTGAAGGAAGAACGCTGCGAGCGATGCGAGCTCATCGTCGGACAGGGCTGCTGCTGCCCGGCGAACGGCGTCGCGCCAAGGGCGGAGCGGCCCGTGTCTCCGATCCGGCGGGAATGGCGGGGCTTCCTCGCGGACACCATCCTGATCTCGCCCACGCGGTACGCGCACCTGCCGGGGGCTTGTACTCACCTGGAGGATGAGTACATCAAGGCACCTCGGTGGGGCTGGATTCCGGACCCGCCGTCCGGGCTCTGGGACCGGCTGAGCGTCACTCATCCCGCGACCGCGACAGAGGGCAACACCGCCCGGCAGGCTGTACAACGGTGCACCCCCTGCCAGACGGCGGTGTCGTAGCGGCTGCTCCGTGTGGACGGACATGCCTGCGGCAGCGTCGCTCAGGGCCTGGTGGCGATGACCGCCTCGGTCCGGATCACCTCGTCGAACCGACCGGAGGGGGCGAAGGCGAGCAGTGCCTCGCGCAGGTCCCGTTCGAAGGCGTCCTTCTTCTTGCCGAGTTGGGCGGGGCTGGAGTAGGAGAGGCTGAAGACCCAGCCGATGACCTCGTCCACGGTGCGGGTCAGGGTGTGGTCCCAGCGCGTGGTGCCGACCTGGGAGAACGGGGAGCGGGCGAGGACGTCCTGGTGGCGTTCCTTGGGGTGGGAGTAGGTGCCGGAGCCGGCGCGGCGTTCGGGGCCGAGGTAGCGGGTGCGGACCTCGTCGACGACCTGCCGCCAGGGGGCGGGTTCGAGGTCTCCTGGGGCGCCGCCGGAGGCGAGGACGATTGCTCCGCCGGGCTCGATGATCCGGTCGAGGTCCTGGGCGACGCGGTCGCGGTCCATCCAGTGGTAGGCCGCGCCCATGACGGTGAGGAGCACGGGCCCGATGTCCATCGTCGGGAGGTTGGTGGAGTCGCCCTCGCGCCAGGTGACGTTGGTGATGTCCTGCTCGGCGGCCAGGCGGCGGCCCTCTTCGAGCATGCCCTTCTCGGGGTCGACGGCGATGACCTCGCGGACGAGCGGGGCGAGGTCGAGGGCGATGATGCCGGGGCCGGCGCCGAGGTCGAGGACGCGCTGGGTGCCGTCCAGGCGGAAGCGGTCGGTGAGCAGGGTGTAGAACTCGGGCGCGTAGCGGGGCCGGAAGGCGGCGTAGTACGGCGCGGTGGACGCGAACAGCTCTTCGGGCGTGTACGAGGGGGTGGAGGAGGTCACGGGTCCAGTCTCTCGCGGGGGTGTGGGTCAGGGGCGGGCGATCGGTCAACGAGCCGGGGCGGCGGTCAGGTGCTTCCACCAGTCGGTCAGGGGGCGGGCGCCGGAGCCCTCGCGGGCGACGGAGCCGTCGGGGTGGCGGTCACGGGCGCCGACGAGCTGCCGCTCGACGGCATTCAGGTCCGGCCGGTCGAGAATGCCGGGGGCGGGGTCGTCGACCGCGTTGAGCCACCGGTAGCCGTACTGCATCATCACGGCCAGCCGCTCGTGGCCGGAGCGGTTCAGGCCGCCGGCGTGCCAGGTGCGGTTCTCGAAGAGCACCACGTCGTACGGGCCGATGTCCGGAGTGATCGCGCTGGGCGGGTCGATGTCCCCCTCGGGGACGGTGACAGGGCCTGTGCGGGTGTGGCTGCCGGGCACGAACATCGTGAGGCCGGCGTCCGGCCCCGGGTCGGTGAGGAAGTACGCCACCTTGATCGCCAGGCGGGGCGTGTGCTCGACGCCGAGGTCGGCCACGGTGGAGGACATGTCGTGGTGCCAGCCGTGCCGGGACGGCACGCGGATGGTGCGCTGCTCGTCGGGCAGGGACGGCATGGAGATCAGGTTGCTCGACATCAGGTGGATGTTCGGGCTGAGCAGGCCGACGAGGGTGGGCAGCACGGCCGGGTTGGCGACGAGCGGCAGGAAGGCTTCGTCGAGAGCGACGACGCCGCGGAAGCCGTCCTTGCCGTCGACCGAACGGTCCCGGCCCACGGTGCGGTCGGAGGCCAGGAGCCGTACGGCGGCCGCGGCGGCCCGGTCTCGGACCTCGGGGGCGAGGGCGCCGCGCAGGATGAGGAGGCCGTCGCGGTCGAAAGTGGCCCGCTGCTCCGGGTCGGGTGCGAGCGGGGTGGTCATCGTGGCTCCTTCACCATCGAGAGCGCCTGGGCGGTGAGCGCGGTGGCGGACATGCCGCAGAGCTCCAGCAGGTCTGCGGCCGGAAGGGGGCGGCCGGGGTCGCGGTAGCCGACCACCCGGACCCGGGCGGTTTCGCCGCGGGCGGCGAGCAGGGCCCGTGCGGCCGGTGCCTGTGTGACGGTGGCCAGCAGGACGGGAACACCGGCCGGGAACAGGCGGGCGAAGGTGTCGTCGGGCAGCGCGGCTGGCCAGGTGTCCGGTTGACCGAGGACGGTGAGGTCGTTGATATGCACGTACTGGATGCGCGTGTCCGGGCGGGCGGCGGCGATCTGGTCGGCTGCGGCGGAAAGCTCGCGTGCCGCGACGTCGCCGGCGGAGGCGAGGACGAGGTCCGGGGCTCCCGGGCCTGGGTTACTCAGGTGGGGCCAGATCGCCGCGCCGTTGGTCAGCTCCTCGCGGATGGTGTCCGGCGGGAAGGTGAACGTGTGGTGCTTGTCGGCGATCAGGAAGTTCGCCCGGTCGCGTCCGGTGAGCATGACCGTGAGGATCGCGGCCGCGCGGGTGGTATCGGCCGGGGTGAAGACGTGCACGGTGGGGTTCTCGGTCTCCAGCATCGCGGAGACGAGCCCGGGGTTCTGGTGGCTGTAGGTGTTGCGCCAGCCCAGTGAGGTGATCAGGTAGTTGATGTTCGGCAGTCCGCCGGCTCCGGTCACGGTCCGAGTGCTGCGGTGCTTGAGGTGCTGGACGAGCAGGCTGGTGTTGACCGCGGCGAACGCCTCGTACGTGGCCAGCAGCGCGTCGCGGCCGGTCTCGGTGTAGCCCTGGAGCCAGGCGTGGCAGATCTCCTCGTTGAGGATCTCGCTCGCCCACTCCGGCATCCCATCGCCGCTGACGGCCAGGCGCAGCCGGTTGGAGGCGGCCTCGTCCGGGCTGAACAGCCGGAACGAACCGGCGGCGGCGCGCTCACGGATCACGGCGCTGACCAGCGGCCACGCCTGTTCTCCGCGGACGGTGAGCGGCTCTACCGGTGGGGCGGGGCGTGGCCGGGGCGCCGGATCAGGCAGCGCCTGCCGTACGAGGTCGGACGGCTGCCCGCGGTCGGTGAACAGCTCGGCCGGCTCGTACGAGGCCAGCCAGGCGGCGAGGGCGGCGAACTCCTCCCGGTTGCGGGCGGGGTCCTTCAGCGGGGTCTTGTGGACGGCCGGGGTCCCGGCGATCCGGCGGCCTGCGACCTGCTCGGGCCCGGTCGCGCCCTTGGGCATCGTCAGGACGAGCACCGGCTGCGGGCGGGCGACCCCGAGCGGGCGCAGCCGGGCGAACACCTCGGCCAGGACCGTCCGGAAGCCGGCCACGTCGGAGCCGTCGTGGAGGAACGGCTCATATCCCAGGCCGGTGAAGTACGCGCGCAGCTCGTCCTCGTCGAGCCCGGACAGGATGGAGGGACCGCCCATCCGCAGGCCGTTGGCCAGCACGACGGGCAGCACCGCGCCGTGCAGCCCGGACCCGAGTAGCGCGCGCTGGCCCGTCCACGCGGCCGCGGCGGCGCCGGTCTCCAGCTCCCCGTCGCCGAGCAGGGCGACCACCAGGCGGTGCGGGGCGTCCAGGACCATGCCCTGGGCGACGGCGAGCGCCGGTCCGAGCTGGCCGCCGGTGTAGCGCACGCCGGGGATGAGCGGGGTGATCTCCCCGCCGTAGGCGCGCGTGTGGGGGAAGCCCGCGGCGAGCGCCCGCATGTCGGCGGCGGACCAGCCAGGGCCGTTGCCGGTCAGAGTGAGGGTCTTGGTCAGGTACGCGTGGGCCAGCGCCGACGGCCCGGCGTGCCCAGCGCCGTGAACGACCAGGACCTCACTGCCCGGGGGTCGCCCTGCGGTGAGCGGCCCCAGGTGGGCGAGCATGAAGTTCACCGGCGGGCACACCCCCCAGTGTCCGCTCGGCACCTCCTTCACGTCCGCCACCCGCAGCGGCCGGGCGGGCAGCACGTTGTCGTTCAGGTACAGCTGCGCGGCGCACAGGTAGTTCAGCGCCCGCCACGTGGCCGTGACGGCCGCGTCCGGCACGCGGGTCGCGGCGTGCGACGCGGCCTGGCTCCAGTCGGGGAAGTCGCCCGGGCTCGCGACGACGGCCGGCCCGGGGAGCAGGGCGGTCTCCGTCACCGTGCCGTCCCCTTCCGTGCGGCGACGGCGTCCACGGCGGCGGTGATGCGCCCGGCCCGGATCTCCTCGGTGCCGGCCTCGGTGATCAGGTGGAGGATCTGCGCCTGCTCGTGGGCGGGCACCGCTGTCCAGTCCAGCCCGGCCCGCTCCAGGGCGGCGGCCAGGTCCTCAGGCACGCTGCGCGGAGTGCGGTCCCGCAGGCCCCGCACCGTCAGCGGCACGCCGGTCACGCCGTCGGCGACGGCCGCGTACGGCACCGCGGCCTGCCCGCGCAGTGCGTAGGCCACGACGGTCCTGGAGCTGCCGGTGGAGAAGGTGACACGCAGCTGGGCGCCGCGCTGGCCGACCGGTCCGCGGCAGGGCAGCAGCAGGAAGTCCCGGCCGCCGATCCGCTCCGGCCGGGCCACGATATGCACGACGTCGGACGCGGCCGGCAGCGGGAGCAGGACCACCGGATTCGCCCCCGCCTGGTCGGGCTCGGGCAGCAGGGGCGGTCGGGTGACGGCGATGATGCCGCCCTGGCCGCCCCCGGCGCGTCGCGCCGCCTTGTGCGTGAACAGCGTCCGGTCCACGGCCGCCAGCAGGGTGTTGGTGAAGGCGTGCTTCCAGCTCCGCTCCCGCTGGGCGGGCAGGTCGCCGGCGGTGACGAACATCAGGGCGAAGGAGACCGTCACCGGCAGCGCGGCGCCGAGCCGGTCCCGCAGGACCCCGAGGGCCTGGTGGAACTGGGCGGCGTCGTCAACGACCGCGGCGAGGATCACCTCGTCGCCGCCGAAAGTCGCCGCGCAGCCGATGTCGAACGGCTGCTCGCGGAACCACGCGCGAGTCGTGGCCCCCACGGTCGCCATGACCTCGTTGCCGGCCAGGTGCCCGTAGGAGGTCGGGTTGGTGGAGTTCGTCCGCTCCACGTGGTCCTTCAGCCCGTCGACGTCCCCGATCGCCAGCGCCACCAGCCGTCCCTCGTCCAGCGCGGCGGCGAGGCAGCGCGGGATGTGGCTGTGGAAGTCGGGGAAGGCGACCAGGCCGGTGACCGCGTCCTCGCGGCTGCCCTCGCACCAGGTGCGTAGCGGCAGCTGACTGGGGTCGAACAGCGGCACGGACGAGGTCAGCGGGTCGTGGACAGCGGGTGTTGCCGGGCGGTACGTACGGGACGGCTCCATCAGCCGGCCACCTCCGATGTGATCGTGCCGGCCGCCGCCCGGGCGGGCAGCAGTAGCGGGAGGGTGTTGAGGGAGTGCAGGCGCGGCGTGCTCGCGGCCAACATCAGCGGCCCGGTCGTGCGATGCCGGTCCACCCAAGCCGTGTTCCAGCCGGCCGCTGCGGCCCCTCGTACGTCGGCGTTCATCGAGTCGCCGACATGCAGCAGCTCTCCCGGCCGCAGCCCGCCGGTGCGCTCGACGGCAGCGAACGCCTCCCGCTCGGGCTTGATCGCGCCGGTGCGCGCCGAGTAGAAGACGCCGTCCAGAAACTCACGGAACGCGGGAGGATCCTGCTCGGGCACTGAGGAACCGAGCGCGTTGGTCATCGCGTACAGGGCGTAGCCCCTCGCCCGCAGCTCGGCGAGCATGTCCGGCACGTCCGCGTACAACTGCGGGTTCTCGGCACGGCGCCGGGCCCGCTCCAGCACTTCGGCGAGCCGGTCGGCCAGTGCGGGCCGCCCGAAGTCGGCCGCGAGTTCGTGCGCCAGGTCCTGCGGGGTGACCAGGCGCCGCTTGGCTCCCTTGCCCATCAGCGCCCGAGCCTCATCCAGCGAGATGCCAAGCACCTCGGCGACCTGGCCGGTCGTGGCCACCGCCTCGGGCCTTACCAGCGTGCCGCCCAGGTCGAAGCAAACCGCCCGGACCTCGGGCCACATCACCTGGCCGGTCACGGCCCGACCGCCCATACCGGAAGGGGCGAGGTGGTAACCGGCGGCGGGGTGAGCCCGGCCCCGGGGGCGGACGGCAGCGTCCCCGCCTCCACGACGGCGGCCTCGACAAACACCTGCTGCCGCAGCGGCTCCAGCGTCAGGTGCCACTCCACCGCCGGCACCTTGTCCCGGCAGCACGCCCCGGCCAGCGCGAGCGACGCCCACAGCCGGTCACCGTGCGGGAACGTCGCCACCCCCAGATCGGCGGCGACCTCGACAGTGTGCAGGGAGCGGGCCAGCCCACCCGACCATCCCGGGTCGGTCTGCCACACGTCCACCGCCCCGCCGACCAGCAGCCGCGTCTGCTCGTGCTCGTCGACCGCGTGCTCACCGGCCGCCATCGGCACCCCGGCCCCGGCCGCCCGCACCCGGCTCCAGGCGAAGCCGCCCGGCTCCAGCAACTCCTCGGCGAACGCGACCTCCAGATCGGCCAGCACGGGCATCAGGGCCAGCGCCTCGTCCAGCCGGCACCGACGCAGCCCGTCGACCATGAACCGGCCCTCCCCCGCCGCCTCCCGCAGCGCCCCCAGCACCCGAGCAACGGCCCGTGGCCCCTGGCGCAGTAACTCCTTGGTGAGCGGCCACTTCTGCCCCCAGACCCCCTGCTCGGCGATCCACGCCGCCGCCTTCACCGCTTCCGGGTGAGCCGGGTCCAGACCGAGCGCGGACGCGTACACCGGCACCCGGGCCCGCACCGTGCCGCCCAGCAGCTCCGGCACCGACCGGCCCGAGGCCCGCGACGCCAGATCCCAGCACGCCAGCTCGACCGCCGACACGGCCTGCCGGGCGTGCGCCCCCTGCTGGTGCCGGCCGGTCCGCGGCCGGTAGCCGAGCTTGCGCGGCGCTGCCGCATCGTGCCCGACGAGCCCGTCGGCGAGGGCGTCCACTACGAGCCGCGCCACACCCTCCCCGACCGGCGCGTGCCAGCCCGAGACCCCGTCACCGACCACCTCGATCGCGAACCGCGTCCGGTGCTCCGGCCACCCCGGACCCGCCGGGGTCACCGCCACCGCGGCCACCGCATCCGGTAACCCTTCCGGCAGACCGGCCGGCTGCCCGGCCACCGGCCACACCCGCACCGCCCGCACCACCGTCACGGCCCCGCCGTCCCGGCCGGCCATCAGATCCGCGCCCCGGTCAGCTGCTCACCGGCGAACGTGTACGCCCACGGCGAGCGGTAGTTCTGCCACCACTGCGGCCGCAGCCCCGTCTCCGCGAACAGCTCCTCGACCGCGCGGCGCATCGTCAGGTTCCACTCGATCGTGTCCGACCCCGGCGTGCGGTAGACGTCCATGAGCGGGTTGTGCGCCTGGAACGTCTGGAACCGCGGGAACGTCGTGGTCACCGGCACCAGCCGCTTCAGGTTCTCCACGGCCTCCTCGATCGGGTCCAGGCCCACGATGTAGGTGAAGTCCGTGGTGATGCCCCGCTCCTTCGCCGCCCCGAGCGTGGCAACCATCTGGTCCACCGTCAGCGCGGCCTTGGACTGCTTGAGGATGTTCGCCCGGTTGGTGAAGCACTCCACGGTCAGCGTCAGGTGGAACGGCCCGAGCTCGGCGGCCCGGTCCAACCCCGCCTCGCTGGTGAGGACCGACGACAGGAAGTGCAGGGTCCCCTCGCAGCCGGTGCTGCGCATCGCGGCGCGTACGCCCTCCAGGTGCTCTAGGGCCAGGTGCTCGTAGAGGAAGCACCCGGTGCACACCGTGACGGTCTCGACCCCCGACAGGTCCGGCACACCGGAGTTCGCCGCGAGGGCGGCGAAGTAGCCCGGCAGGTCGAGTTCGCGGATCGCCGGATCCGAGGCGCCCTCCAGGGTGTTCGGGCAGAACGTGCACCCGACGCACTGGGAGCGCTGGTTCGAGTTCAGGGTGAGCATCTTGGTGCCGTTGCGCCAGTAGCCCAGCACGGCGTCGTCGTCCTCGATGCCGGCGACCGTGCCGACCCGCTCACCGTGCAGCCGCAGCTCGCGCCCGTCGATCTCGAACGGCGAGTCCTCGCGGCCCAGCGAGAGGATCAGGTACGACGGGTCGGCCGGCCGCGAGTCCAGCTCCAGCTGGAACCGCATCCGCGGCTTGTCCAGCGGCGAACGCGCACCGCAGCTGTTCAGCGCGAGGAGCAGTACGTCCTCGCGGTTGATCTTCCACTCACGGGCCACCTCTTCCAGGTGGCTGACGGATTCGAGCATCGGCTTCCCTCTCTGATGTCTGGCGTCTTGTGCTGGGGGACCCGCCGTGACGGTCGTCATGCCACTACCTCCGGCGTTGACGTGTGCCGCACCTGACCGCGGAGGAAGATCTGCAGGACGAGGCGGCGCTCGTCCTCGGGTACGTCCTCCTGGCCGTTGCCGAGGGCCTCGCGGCCGTGGCAGCACAGGTGCTGGTTGGCGATGAGCAGGTCGCCTCGCCCGAGCGGGAACCGGCGCTGCCCGACAATGAGTTCACGCTCCAGGGCCCTGCCCGCCTTGATGTACGGGTCGGCGGGAGCGGCGTCCGCGAGCATCTTGTCCGTGAACCGGACGAAGCCCTCCGAAGGCGGCAGGCCGTCGAGGATCGGGAACGGCTGCCACTCCTCCCCGACGCCCGTGAACTCGAAGGACGACCCGTCGACGTACCGCGGGTGGGTCAGCAGCTCGGCGTCGGCATAGCCGAGCCGGTCCACGGCGCGGCGGGCCTGCGAGATCAGGCTGTGGCCCTGGCCTCTGGGATCGGGGCGCACGCACAGCTGGGCGATGTAGTCCGGCGGGAGCGTGGAGTTCACGACATCGATGTGCATCGGGGCAATGGCGAGGTTGGTGCTCAGCGGCTCCCACAGCGGCCTGCGATCGAAGGCCCGCAACGGCGTCGCGATCAAGGAAAGCAGCGCGGTCACTGTCCGCAGGCCGGCCTCCTCGGAGTCGGCCGCGTCGAGCAGCTCGGCCAGCTCGAGGACCGCGAAGCCCTCGCCGTCGGGGGCGCCGAGCAACTGGTGGCAGGTCGTGGTGAACTCGGCGAGGTAGGGCAGGCCGGCCAGCACCCCGTGGTACCGCGCGGCAGTCTCAGGCGAGAGCATGCCGTCGTTGCCGAGCCGCCACTCGGGGAGGCCGGCGGCCTGCCGGGCGAGGTCGGCGACAAGCTCCTTCGGCAGGGTCACCCGGTACTCGGGCACGGAACGGCAAGTCACGAAGCACTCCTCGTGGGAATCAGCGGATGGGATACGGATATGGGAGGTCAGGTGCGGGCGACGGCGACCCAGAGGATCAGCAGAACCGGCACTACAAGGACCACGAACTGGAACCAGCCGAAGCCGTAGCGACGGAGCAGCCGGACAGGGTGGCGGAAGGCCCAGCGCAACCGGGCGAGCCGCCAGGGGAACGTGGCTCTGGGCGCCGAGATCACCGGCGCCTGCTCTTCGATCCCGCCGTGGGCCGAGGGGTGGTGATCGTGTCTTCGGGAGAGGAATCATCCGAGCGTTGGCGTCGCACATCGACGGGAGATCCGGGCGTCGAGGCGAACGCGCCGGTCTTCTCCAACCACCCCATGAACGAGTCGTGCTCCTCCGGGTGAAACCAGAGCGCCACCATCGACGGCGCGACGATCCCCTCGGCCCGTCCGTCCTCGACCATGGCGAGTACCTTCGGCCACTCGGGGCGGTCCGCCCGGCTGGAAAGCACGGCGGCCCGGTCGACATAGGTCGCCGCCACGGTCCAGCCGCGCTTCTCCACGTACCGGAGCACGTGCCGCAGCGCCGCCTGCCGGGGCTGTGCCTTCGGGGCGACGACTCTTGGGGAGAGGCACGCGTACACGACGACCCGGGCGCCGGGCGGGACCCGCCACGGCCGGGCCTCGATCGCCTCGCTCATACCGCCCGGCCCCCGTTCATCGGGCAGGTCTCCCGCGTGACCGGGAAGACGCACCAGGCGACGGTGCCGTCGTCGGTGAACCCCCAGCTGCCGCCGAGCTCCGCCATGAGCGCGTCCACCAGCCACAGGCCGCGCCCCTGTTCCGCCTCGGCTCCGGCCCGCCGGGGTCTCGGCACCTCGGACGGCGAACCGTCGTCGACCTCCAGGCGGATCTCGCCGTGTGCGTACCGCATGCGCAGGCCCACGGCATCGCTCGTTCCGTGGACGACCGCGTTGCCGACGAGCTCCGAGATCACCACCTCGGCGGAGTCGACCCGAGCCTCGGGCACCCGGCACGTGTTGCGCAGCCACGCAGTCCCGATCCGCCGCGCCTGCGAGACCCGCGAGGCGTCGCGGACGAAGGAGACGTCCACGGGCGACGGCGCTATGCGTGCACCGCCGGCCGTGGGGACGCCACGGCACCCCGTGAGGCTCGTGGTGATGATCGAGGTGGGAACCGAGGACGCCATCGCCCAGCCCTTCCGCATGTCAGATCCTGGTGGCGAGGCGTGGCCGTGAGGCCCCGCCGTCGCGGTCCCCGAACGATGACGGTCGGCCGACGGACTTTCCTACGGCCCCGATTTCGTCGTTCCGGACCCCGATGGGTCCTCCCGTGGTCTTCTGGGACTTGAGTGCGTCCTGCCCGGCTGCGAGGCGGGCAGGTGATCGACAATCGCCGCATACGGGCGGAGGGCCCGGCGGTGTCCATGCGAAGGGGGCACGGTGGGCGACAGACAACTGACGGTCTTCGGCACGCTGGTACGGGAACGCGGCTGGGGATACGCGCGGTTCAGCCGCGAGTTCCGGAAGGTCTGCGCCGAGCTGCGCCTGGACGACGTGACTCCGCAGCGCAAGCAGTACGACCGATGGCGCCTCGGCCAGATCAAGGGGGTGCCGCGCGCCGAAGCGTGCGAGGCCCTGGAGGCCATGTTCCCGGGCTGGACGGCCGAGAAGCTGCTCGCCTTAGCGGACCGCTCGCCGCTGCCCACGACCGCCGACGCCCCAGCGACACCTACTGAGCAAGAACCGGAGCACGCGTCCGAGGCAGGGGCGCACGTGCTCCTGGAGGAGGACGAGATGAAGCGGCGAACCCTTATCCGTGGGCTTGTCGTCGGAACGACCCTCGGCATCACGGACGCGGCCCTGGAGGTCATGGCCGCCGCACGGCAGCGCATGGACCTGGCACTGGAGTCCTCGGCCATCGGGCCGGCGACCCTGGAGCGCTGGGAGACCACCGCCTTTGAGTACGCGCACGCCTACCAGACCGTGCCACCGCACCGGCTTCTCGCAGATGTCCTCGCCGACTTCACCGAGGTGCAGCGGCTGCTTGAGCAGCGCCAGCCCATCCGCTACCGCCGACGCCTCTGCCGGGTCGCCGCCCAACTTGCTGCGCTGGCCGGCATCTTCGCGTCCGCGCTCGGCGCCCACCGAGAGGCTCGCGGCTGGTTCCACACTGGACGCCTCGCCGCCTCGGAGGCGGGCGACAACCAGCTCGAAGGAGCGCTCACCGTACGATCGGCCATCGTCTCCCTCTACTACGGGACCCCCGCCTCCGCCCACGAGCAGGCCGCCCGAGCACGCCACATCCTGGGCGACACCATCGGCCCCGCCACCACCCGCGGCCTGCTCGTCGAGGCCCGCGCGCTCGCCCGCATGGGACGCGGGGACGAGGCGTTGCCGCTGCTGCGCCAGGCCGAGGACGCGTTCGGCCGGCTGACCGCCGAGGACCGCGACGACCCCTCCTTCGGCCATACCGAGCGCCAGTTCCTCTGGCACCTCGGCAACGCCTGGACGCACCTGGGACGCACCGAGGACGCCTGGCAGGTCCAGCACCGTGCGCTCGACCTCTACCCGCCCACCGAGTACCTCGACCCGACCCTGATCCGCCTGGACCGTGCCACCTGCCTGGCCCGGAGCGGCGAGCCGGAGGAGGCGTACCGCACTGCCACACAGGCCCTGACGGCACTGCCGGACGAGCATCGCACCGGCATGGTCATGAAGTACGCGACCGACTTCAGCCGCACGGCCGGACACGCCCAGCTCCCCGCCGGGAGGGAATTCGCCGAACTGCTGCGTGCCTGAGCCGAGCTACCGGCCGACCACGGGGTTGACCAGGGCGCCGATCCCGGAGACGTGCACCGCGACCTCGTCGCCCGGGGCGATCGGGCCAACTCCGGCCGGCGTGCCCGTCAGAAGCACGTCACCCGGTTCCAGCGTGACCGCCGCCGTGATGTACGCCAGCAGGGACGCGACCGGATGCAGCATGGTGTCCGTCCCGGCCGACTGCCGCTCCTCGCCGTTCACATCGCAGCGCACGACGAGCTCCGTCGGGTCGAGGTTGGTGGTGATCCACGGGCCGAGCGGGCAGAACGTGTCGAACGCCTTCGCCCACGACGGCTGCCCGTCCTCCCGCTGGATGTCCCGGGCGGTCACGTCGTTGGCGCACGTGTAGCCGAAGACGTAGTCCAACGCCCGCTCGGCGGGGACGTTGCGGGCGGTGCGTCCGATGACGACGGCGAGCTCGGCCTCGTAGTGCACCTCGTGCGACTGGGCCGGGTAGCGGATCGGCTCCCCGGGGCCGATCACGGCGGACGGCGGCTTGAAGAAGAGTCGAGGGGCGGTCGGCGTGTCCAGACTCAACTCAGCGATGTGGTCGGCGTAGTTACGGCCGACCGCCACGATCTTCCCGGGGCTGACCGGGGCGAGTAGCCGTACGTCGTGAAGCGGGAGGAGGCGGCCGGTGAGTTCCGCCGCTCCCCTCACCGGATCGGCGCTCAGCACCTCCAGGACGTCGTCCCCGCCCTCAGCGATGAGGCGCCCGTGAAGAACGTCGCCCTTCCACTCGAACCTGGCCAGCCGCTGCGATTCACCCGTCAGCCTCATGCCTGAACCGTACCTTCGCGCCCGGGTACGGCGGCCTTTCTCGGACAGGCCAGGGAGAGCCATCGGCCGGTCGCGGTCAGAAGGCGCGGAGGTACACACGGGCCTGCTCGGAGTCCAGGTTCTCGATGTAGATCTCCATCCACGCGACGTCGCGACGTCGGTAGTCCTTGACACACGGCGGGCAGACACCCGCCCAGAGGGCATCTTTGAGTGTTTTCGGCTCTGCGAGTCCAAGGTGCTCGAAGAGTTCGGACTCTTGTGTCGACTTGATGCCCCATGGCGCCAGCGGCTCTTCGGAGCGCAGGTCCTTGGCGACCTGGGCTGCGGTGGCCTTGCCGGTACGGAAGGAGAGGATGTACTCGTCTTCGCGGGGGTTGACCTGCACGGCACCCTTCACGTCCATGGCGCCCTTGGGGATCTGAATCTTCATGAACGCGGCCGCTTCGGCGGCGCCGGCACCCTTCTCCCAGTACGGATAGGTGCTCTCGCGCGTAGCGCTGCCGGGGGCTCCGGTCGAGCAGGACGTGAGAACCAGCACGGAGATCAGTGCGACGAAGAGGCTTCCGCGCGTCTCGTGTCGCATGTTCACCGGTTCTCCTCGTCGCCCCGCGAGACGTCCCCGCGGCCGCCCGATCGGCCAGGGTCGGCAGGGTTCACTGTAGGGCTGGCATCGCTGTGCAAGTCGTGCGTCTTGGCTGCAGAGTGTGACTGTCCGAGTGCATCGCTAGGCTCCCGCCATGACCAGCGATCTCGGATTCACCTGCACGTGCTGCGGCAGCCACCACGGCGAGCTGCCGATGAACTACTCCGCCGCCGCCCCCTACGTCTGGGACCCGAGTTTCGCCGACGCCCCCGACTGCCTGCTCTCCTCGGATCAGTGCGTCATCAAGGCGCAGCACTACTTCGTCAGGGGTCTGATCGAGATACCGGTCATCGGCAGCGAGGAGGTGTTCTCCTGGGGTGTCTGGGTCTCCCTCAGCCGTGAGAACTTCTCCCGGGCGGCCGACCTGTGGGACACGCCCGGGCGCGAGTCGGAGAAGCCGTACTTCGGCTGGCTCACCACCGAGCTGCCCATCTACTCCCCCAGCACCATCAACCTGAAGACCAACGTCCACACCCGCCCGATCGGCGAGCGGCCCCTGGTCGAGCTCGAACCGACCGAGCACCCGCTCGCTGTCGAACAGCGCACCGGCATCACCCGCGACCGCATCCGCGAAATCGCCGAAGCCCTGTTGCACGGCACCGGCCACGAATCCGGATGACGGCCGAGGCAGCGCTGACCTAGCGTTCCGTGCATGACATCCCCGGACGGCGACATCGACGGCAAGCCTTGCGTGACCATCCGCTGCCAGGACAACTCGTCCGTGGGCGTGACGTTCTGCGACCGGTTCAGTTTCGACCAGGACTCCGTCCACTACGCCATCGAAGCCTGGGCGCCCGGTCTGACCGCCCGTGTCAACGAGGTGGTCGCCTGGATCTGGGACAACGACCTCACCACGTTCTTGGAGGAGCTGGCAGCGGGCTACCGGGGCTGGGATGGCGAACGGACCTGGCACACCATGGACCGCGACCTCGCCGTCTCGGCCGTCTTCCGCTCCGGCGGATACATCGGCCTGACTTGGACCATTCGCCCCTGGCGGAGCGCGGCGGGCGACTGGAGCACTTCGGTCACCACGTGGCTGGAGGCCGGCGAGCAGATGTCATCCCTCGCATCCGATGTCCGGCACTTCCTCGAGGGGGAGCGCACCGTCCTACCTCCAGGCTAATGACGTCTGGATCCGCCTCCTGAAACGCAACACGGCATCGATTACGACGACAAGGAAGGCGAGTTCAGTGACATGGTCGGCTCTTGGGACGTAGCTCAGACTGGGGTGTTCACGAGTACCGCTGACCAGGCGGGACAGAAGCGGTTGAAGATCGCTTCCCAGTTGACCGAATATCGTTTCCCGCTGATGGGACGGCCACTCGATATGGAGTGGAGTCAGGGCGGCTACGCAAGGCAGAGTGGCGTGGTGACTGAGCTGTGGGCGCACGCGCTGACCTGGGCGGAAGTGGATCCGCCGCGGCATCCGTTCGAGCTGGACGAGGATGCGGCCAAGACACTGACCGAGCTTGTTGTTCCCCTGCTGCCCAGCTCCGAGGCCGCCGAAGAGCACCGCTGGCGCTCGCTGGTCCCCGTCACCGAGTTCCTGGTGGACCGGTACGGCAGGTGGGCCTGCGGGTGGAACTGGTCGGTAGGCGAGGGCGACACCGACGGCGGGATCGTCGGCGCCTGGTGCTGCACCCCCCATTCCGTGACGACGGCGGACGAGACCGCTCCTCTGGTCGTCGCCGGCCTGCTTGAGTGGCGTGACTGGTTGGAGGATCTAGCGGAGCGCTTTGCCGCACTGGCGCCGCCGTCGCTCTCGGAGGGGGACACGGTGGATCCCTGGCATTGGGAGCGAGCATGCACGCGGCTGGTCACGGTGGTGGCCGACCGGACTCAGGCCGAGAGCGGCTGGTACGGGCACTGCGAGCAGGTGCTCGGATGGTTCCTCGCCTACAACGGCGTCGAAGAGGGGCGAGCCGGCGAGATCGTGGAAAGCGCGGTCGGCGGCAGGTTCGGCAGTTGGATCGCGCCGGACGCCACGGTGGTCGACGCGGTGAGTGCGAAGTTCGCCCGGGTTTTGGGTGACGCCGGATGACGTCCGCCCCCGACGGCCCGAAGGACGCCCTGGCCGACTGGCTGCGCATTCGTCCGCAGATCTCATGGCCTTGCCGGAGCAGTGTCCACCTCCGCCATGAAGCATCGCACCGAGACGCCTTTCGGGACTTCTTCAGCACAACCCGTGGCGGCCGGGATCCCGAGGGAACCACGAGGGTCCTGGCAGCCCTCGATCTGGCCCTGACGGACGCGAAGGCGGGCGATCGTCTGACGTTCCCTCTCATGGCCGACTGGCAGCAGATCGTGCTGGGCGAGGGCGTGGCCGCCTTCCGCACGATGCCTGCTTTCTCCAAGGGAGGACGAGAGCGCTACGGCATCGCACCGGACACACGGGCGAGGTTCGAGCAGTGCCTGTCCGAGAGCACTCAACCGGACCTGCCACTCCCTTCACGCGCCGCACGAACCTACCTCGACATCCTCTTCTTCCATCCGTTCGAGGACGGCAACGCCCGCGCGGCGATGCTGGCGCTGGCCTTCGTCCTGGCCCGTGAAGGAGCGGCGATCGACCAGGTGCACCCGCTCCAGACCACTCGCTGGGCCGACGATTCGGAGGGAGCGGCCGATCTGGCAGTGCTGCTCGGCATCCTGATCAACGCGGCACAGCGCCGCCCGTCCCACGGGAGGCAGTCATGACCGAACGCGACGTCCTGCTCAACGAGCTCGCACAGGGGCTGCGCCCGATGTCAGAGGGCATCGAATGGTTCGACGTCCTCGGCCAGGAAGAGCAGTCCGAGGTGCTGCTGTTCCTGCGCCATCACTGCGTCCAGGCTCGCGCCGTCACTGAGGACGGACCGGAGAGCATCAGCCGTGCCGGGCTGCGCCCGACGCATACACCCGCAGTGCTGATCTCACGAGGCCGGATCGACGAGCAACTGGGGAAGATCGCCGGTCTCGCACCTCTCGACGAACGCCGCAAAGCGTTCCGGCTCCTGATCTCAGTACTCGCGATCGCCGATGCACGGCGCCGCGAACGCGACTGTTCAGGCGGATGTAGTCACTGGTGGCACAAGCTGTCTGACGCAGGCTGATCGCTGACAACAAGGCTCCCAGAACAGTCATTGAGCGACCCTGAAACGGCGAAGATCCCGCCCCGATGTTGCGACCGGGACGGGATCGCGTCACTGCTCTTGAGCTCACTCGAGAGTAGGCGTCTGCGCGGTGTTCGCCAGCGCTCCTGTCCTGCCGGAATGAGCGGCCTCAGCGTCGTTCCCTGCTTTCGGCTGCCTGGGCTGCTCGTCGCCGCACTGACAACCGCCGGTTGCGGCCTACATCACCGCGCACTCCCGCCACCTATTGGCGTTGCTGTCCGATCAGGTCGAGATAACGCTGGTATTTGGCGTCCGCGTGCTTCTTGTCATGAATGAGGCTCCCCTCCTCCATGCGGTAGCTGCGGTTGCGGTCGCCTTTGAAGGAAAGCCAGTTGAAGCTTGTGGTCACCCAGACGTCGTCGAAAACCAGGACCTTGGCGTGGGTGCTCCGGAGGCGTGAGAACGCGAACTTGTCGGGGTAGCGCGCGGCGAGGTTCTCGAGCCGCCGGATGGCAATGGGATCCGACTTGGTGTCGTTCTCCTCATAGCCATAGGCAATGTCCACCCGGACCCCGCTGCGGAGACGGTTCTCGAGCTTGCTCAGGAACTCGGTGGTGATGATCGCCTGCTTGATCCACGGCGAGATGACCAGGATCCGGTTCTGGGCGTGGGTGAGTGCCTCGTCGAGGACGTCGGGGTGCTCGAACACGCCGATCGCCCGGATCTCCGGCTCCGCCGGCGCGGGATCGGAGACAGCGGCG
The DNA here is from genome assembly GCF_014203895.1 of Streptomyces nymphaeiformis. Taxonomy (GTDB): domain Bacteria; phylum Actinomycetota; class Actinomycetes; order Streptomycetales; family Streptomycetaceae; genus Streptomyces; species Streptomyces nymphaeiformis. The sequence goes on from NZ_JACHJY010000003.1 coordinate 440,637, forward strand.
GACAGCGGGCTCGACGAACTGAGCTGCGCTGCGGCTCGCTCGGCGCGTCGCTGGGTGACCTCACTGAGCGGGACACGGACCTGCTCGAGATCGGGCTCGAGGATCGGCCGCTCGGGCGCGGGCTCCACGGTGATGCCGAGCGCCTTCGCTCCGCCGGCCGTGATCAGTGCGAGCTCGTGCGCGTGACTGAGCTCGCCATCGACGACGACGCCCAGTTCGATGTCGGTGCGATCGGGGTTCGAGTAGACGAGGATCTTAGCCGGGATCACCCGACGGGCCCTGGTCTGCGTGATGCCTCTGACCTGGAGCACTTCACGGTCGTTGTTGCCACGTTCCCGGAGTAGAGCATTGATGTCTGCGGCCGAGATGTCGCCCGACTCGACCGGTCCGCTCTTGGCGGCGGGCAGGAGGATCATGTCCTGCTCCTCGGCCTGACCACGGGGTATGACGGTGTGTCGGTCGTAGGGCCTGGCCTTCCACAGCAGCTGGTCGTAGACGAGCGGTTGCTCGACGCGTACAGGAGTGATCGCGGCCAGTTCGCGGGCGGTCTGCTCTCCCCGTCCGGTCAGGCGCAGGTTCCGGTCGGCCAGGTCTGCCCCTGCGAGGGGCCGGGCGTACGTGAGGTAGTCGTCCGAGAAGTGCTGGGCCACGGTCTGGGTGACCATGCGCTCGGGCACGCCCAGGAGGCCGGAGATGGCCTGCTCGGTGGTGACCTTGTTGTTGACGAGGCGCAGGACGAACTCGTCTAGCAGTGGCAGCCGCTTCCGGTCCTGCGCGAGAACATCGGCGGTAACGAGAGCCACAGGCAGAGCGGCGTCGACAACGGCGACGAGCTCCAGGCCGGAGCGGGCGTCGTCGAAACGGACCGCGAGGAGGCTGTCGGGGCTGAAGTCAGGCATCGCGGATTTCGCACTCCTCGGGGTGGTGACGCATGTAGTCAAGTACGTCGCGCAGGGCACCGGGCGTGCTGCGACAGAAGGCCGCGTCGCCGACGACGGTGAGGCCGAAGCGGGCACGGGAGAGAGCCACGTTGATGCGCCTCCAATACGGCTGGCCGAGGAAGCCGAACTCCGAACGGGTGTTACTCCGGGTGACTGAGAAGACCGCGAGGTCGCATTCGCGACCCTGAACGGCGTCGACAGAGAGCACTTCGACGGTGAGGTACTTGAGCTTGGCGTAGGTCAGCTGGCGGTCCAGCTCTTCGACCTGACGGCCGTACGGGGCGATGAGTAGAACGTCGAGCTTCCGGTCGTCCGGAACCTTGATGACGTTCTTGCCGATGGCCTGATCGATGACCTCCAGACGGCGCACGGCCAGTTGGGCTTCGACGCGGTTGGAGATGCTGGTCTGTGTCGCGCTGCGCTCAGACTCACGACGGCCGGGAAGTTTCGACGTGTCGAGCCAGGTGACGGGCTTGCCGACGATCTCGTAACCGGGCAACGCGTGGTCGTTCAGGGAGAGGAGCTCGTCGCGGTAGAAGCAGTTGGAGATCAGCTTCCCGATGGCCGGGGTCATGCGGTACTGCTCGCGCAGCATGTGTCGGACCGGGAACTCGGTGTTGCGGACGAGATGCTCAAAGAGCGTGGTGGTAACCAGCTCGGGGACGAGCTGGTGGTCGGCCATGATCTTGGGGTCGCGCAGCAGGTCCTCGTCGACCGGGGGCAGCTGCGCGGTGTCTCCCACCAATACCCAGCGCTTGGCCCTGGCGAGAGGGACGAGCGCTTCGGTGGCGGTGGCCTTGGACGCCTCGTCGAAGATACACAGGTCGAATTCCAGGTCACGGGCGGCGGGGTGACCGAGGAAGCCCAGCGCGGTGCCAGCGACGACCGGACAGGTGCGCAGGAACGCGGTGATCAGGTTCTGGTCGGTTCCGATGCGCTGCAACCACTCGCCCTGGAGGCGGAGCAGCCGCATGAGTTCCTGGCCGGCGGAGCCCGGAGCATCCATGAGCAGCAGCTCGACCGCGTCGCGGGCCTCGGCGGCGCTCAGTTCCTCGCGGAGGGTGATCTCGCCGGCGAGCAAGGGCTGGACGGCGGTGAAGAGCTCACGGCGCTGCTCGACGAGCTGGTCACGACGGTCCCGGGCCGAGACCAGCTCCTCACCGAGCTCGCGGGCGGACGTGGTGCGGTCCGGTGCCGGCCGGTCCGTGAGCTCGTCCAGCGTCCGGATGACGTGGGCGAGGTCGGCCGCGACGGAGGCCAGCTCCTCCAGCATGAGCGCGGCCTTGAGGCGCCGGCCATTCAGGTTCTTATGGGCGGCGATCTCGTCGAGGTAGCGCTCGGCCCGGGTGCGGACCTGCTGGGTCCACCGCTTCACCTGCTTGTCGAGGAGAAGCGGCTGCACATTGGCGGCGACGCGCGGGTCATCGGGGCGGCCGAGGCGCACCAGCCCGCCGATGCCGGCGTCCTCGATGCGCTTCAACGCGTTGTCGATGGCGATGTGGGTCTGGCTGACGATCAGGATGCGGGCATGCGGGTCGCGCTTGAGAGCCTGCTCGACGATCTCCGCGATGACGGTCGTCTTGCCCGTTCCTGGAGGGCCTTCAACCAGCAGCATGTCCTGGCTTCCAAGCGCGTGGGCGACGACCTCGCGCTTGCTCTTGTCGAGATCGGTGCGGGACCAGTGGGTGATCTCCGCCGGCGGCCGGACCGTGATGACCGCAGGTTTCTCGATGATCTCGCGCAGGGCCGGGTTCGTCGTCTGACCCGCCGCGACGTTGGTCAGGGCGTCGCGCTGCCGGTTCAGGGCGTTCTGGCTGGGGCCGAGGTACGGCAGGAGGACACCCCTGCCGGGAAGGACGGTGTCAGGGCGCCGGAAGCGGACGGTGAGGGTGTCATCGGTCTGAGCGGTGACCTCGCCACGGTCGAGAGGCCGGGTGTAGGAATTGGTGGCCACGGACCATTCCTCACCGACCAGGGTGGCGGTGGTGGGCATGGCCAGGCGGAAGACCCGGTTGCGCCCGCTCCCCGTGACGCGCTCGTACTCGAGGTTCTGCCGGCCGCCGGCCGCGACCTCCTCGCGAGCCTCGAGCAGCCGGCGCCAGCCTCCGAAGAGATCGCCCAGGTGCTGATCCTTGTCGGCCCGGGCTGCTTCCTCACGTCGGACCAGATGCTCGTCCAGTCGCTCGAGAAGGAAGGTTAGGCCGTCGTAGGCGGGGTCCTCACCGGGGTCGTCGAAGGTCCAGGTGAGGACCGGGCCGATCGGCGCCGACCGCTCACGCCGCTTGGCCATCCACTCCTCGCCCCTGGCGTCGGCCGCGAGGATCACACACCGGTCGCTCTGGTTCTCGTCCTCGACGAGCCGGAGGAACCAGGAGCGCCCGAAGACCCGCAGGGTGCCCTGGTCGATCTCGTCCGTCTTCGGATTGTGTCCGTAGTCAGCGTGGACGGTACCGGCCAGGTCTGCGAGGACCTCGGACTTCGCCACGTCCCAGTCCGGCTCGGTACCAGCGGGAACGTTACTCAGGGTTTCGGCCGCACGGCGGGTCAGTTTGAGCCATACGAAGTTGCTGCGGCGGGCCTGCTGGTCGTGGGAGACTCGCTCGGCCTCGAGCAGGCGCTGTTCGAGCACGGTCGCGTTCGCGGGACGCTTCCTGGGGTCGAAGTCGATACAGGACCGCAGGATCGAGCGGACCTCCGTGTCGAGATCAAGCTCCGCGAGGACCTCCGCGAGATCGGGATAGTCCCGCGCCTTGCCGCCGGAGAGGACCTGGATGGCGAGGACACCGTATCCGTAGACGTCCCGGACGTAGGGGATTGTGTCTTCCTGCTCGGGCGGGGCGTAGAGGTTGGAGCGGAACTCCGCCACCGTTGCGTCGGTGAGGACGGAAGCCTTGGACCAAATCTTGGCGATGCCGAAGTCGGCCAGCTTGGGCGTGCCATCCTCGGTGAGCAGGACGTTTCCGGGCTTGATGTCCCTGTGCTCGATCCGCAGCGCGTGCGCGTGGGCCAGAGCGGCCGCGAGCGGCTTGCCGGTACGGGTGAAGAACGACGTCCAACCGACTGGCCTGCCGTCGGTCATGTCGTCCTTGAGGCTGCGGTCGACCCATTCCAGCGCAATGAAGTACCGGCCGAGGTCGGAGTCCCAGCCGGAGTCGAGCATTCGCACGATGTTCGGGTGGTGCAGAGCCTTGAGCGAGTCGGTCTCGCGCGACAGGAACGTCTTGATGGCTTGGTCGTCGCGCTGCTTGAGCAGCTTCACGGCCGCGTAGTCCCCAGCCGCACCACTGGTGTCCACCGCCTTGCGGACCTCAGACAGCCCCCCGGCTCGCGGATCCTGGGGCAGCAGCAGGAAACGATGGTTGATCAACTGCTGTGCCCCCACGCACCACTCCTCGCTCAGCACCGCAAACGGTGCGTCCCGCCCCAGACGAACCATCCTGCCAGTTCTTTCCGTCTCCAGGCATGGAGTTGAGCGGAGAGGTGATGGTCTCTCTGAGGACTCGCTACGGCACTTCTACAGCCAACCAAGTCACATCGGACCCAGGCGGTCGCCGCGCGGAAGGCACTGTCCCATTCACCATGCCCACCTCGACACTCGCCCCCACGGCTCCGGGCCCCAGAGCACCCCCGGGCTCGAGATCGTCCGGATCCGACGGGTGGCGCATCGATGCGCACTCGCATCCTTGCGTCGATAATTGCTCCGCGATGCGCGTTTGCAAAGCTCACTCTCGCGATCCAAACATGACACATCATCAGGAAAGTCAGCATTAGGTCAGCATCAGTACCGCACGGAACCGCTCGCAAGCGCCACGGACCGCCAAGATCGACAAACCGGCACACCTGTCATGACCTGCGAAAACGCAGGTGAGCAACCTGCCTGCTAATCTCACCTGGAGGTATCCATGAGGATGTTGATCAACGTTCCGGAGACCGTCGTCGCCGACGCGCTGCGGGGGATGGCCGCCGCGCATCCCGAGTTGACCGTGGACGTGGAGCGGCGTGTCGTGGTGCGGCGGGACGCGCCCGTGGCCGGGAAGGTGGCGCTGGTGTCCGGCGGCGGGTCCGGGCACGAGCCGTTGCACGGGGGGTTCGTGGGGCCGGGGATGCTGGCTGCCGCGTGTCCGGGCGAGGTGTTCACCTCGCCGGTGCCCGATCAGATGGTGCGGGCCGCCGCGGCGGTCGACAGCGGTGCCGGGGTGCTGTTCGTCGTCAAGAACTACACCGGTGACGTGCTGAACTTCGAGATGGCGGCGGAGCTCGCCGAGGACGAGGGCATCCGGGTCGCCAGGGTCCTCGTCGACGACGACGTGGCGGTGACGGACAGTCTGTACACGGCGGGCCGGCGCGGCACCGGCGCCACGCTGTTCGTGGAGAAGATCGCGGGCGCCGCCGCCGAGGAGGGCGCCCCGCTGGAGCGGGTGGAGGCGATCGCCCGCCGGGTGAACGAGCGGTCCCGGTCCTTCGGGGTGGCCCTGAGCGCCTGTACGACCCCGGCCAAGGGCAGTCCCACCTTCGATCTCCCCGAGGGGGAGCTGGAGTTGGGAATCGGCATCCACGGCGAGCCGGGGCGCGAGCGGCGGGGCATGATGACCTCGCGGGAGATCGCGGACTTCGCCGTCGACGCCGTCGTCGAGGACCTGCGTCCGTCCGGGCCGGTCATCGCCCTGGTGAACGGGATGGGCGCGACCCCGCTCCTGGAGCTGTACGGCTTCAACGCCGAGGTGCAGCGGGTGCTCGTCGAGCGGAACGTGCCCGTGGCCAGGACACTGGTCGGGAACTACGTGACCTCGCTCGACATGGCCGGATGCTCGGTGACCCTGTGCGAGGTCGACGAGGAGCTGCTGCGGCTGTGGGACGCTCCGGTGCAGACTCCTGCGCTGCGCTGGGGCCGGTGAGACGGGGATGGGCATGGGGAGTGACGACGTGACGGAGACCTTCGGCGCCGGGTTCCTGGTGCGGTGGCTGGCCGCGGTGGCCGAGGACGTCGACCGGGAGGCGGACCGGCTCACCGAGCTGGACTCGGCGATCGGCGACGCCGACCACGGGGCCAATCTGAAGCGGGGCTTCGCCGCCGTGACGGAGACCCTGGCGAACGAGCCTCCCGCGACTCCGGGCGCGGTGCTCACCACCGCCGGGCGGCAGCTCATCTCCACCGTCGGCGGTGCTTCGGGACCGCTGTACGGGACGCTGCTGCGGCGCGCCGGGAAGGCCCTGGGCGAGGACGGGGAGGTCACCCGGGAGCGGCTGGCGGAGGCGCTCGGCGCCGGTGTGGCCGCCGTGTCGCAGCTGGGCGGTGCCCAGGTGGGCGACAAGACGATGCTGGACGCGCTCGTGCCGGCCGTGGAGGGGCTGCGGAGCTCGTACGAGGAGGCCGGCGCCGCCGCCGAGAAGGGTGCCCTGGCGACCGTACCCCTCCAGGCGCGCAAGGGCAGGGCCAGTTATCTCGGGGAGCGGTCGATCGGGCACCAGGATCCGGGGGCGACGTCCTCGGCGCTGCTGTTCGCGGCGCTCGCCGACACCGCGCGCGCGGAGGGGGTGTGAGGGGCTCCGCTCAGGTGAGCGCGGTTCCGGCTCCCGTCGGCATCGTGCTCGTCTCGCACAGTGCCGCCGTCGCGGCGGCCGTGGCCGAGCTCGCCCGCGGGCTCGCCGGCGGCGGGGACCTCGCACCGGTCCTGCCCGCGGGCGGGACGCCGGACGGCGGGCTCGGGACGAGCAGCGAGCTGATCTGCGAGGCCGCGAAGGCCGTCGACCGGGGTGCCGGGGTCGCGCTCCTCGTCGACCTGGGCAGCGCGGTCCTCACCGTGAAGGCGCTGCTCGCCGAGGGGGACGAACTGCCCGAGGGCGCGCGGCTCGTGGACGCGCCGTTCGTCGAGGGCGCAGTCGCCGCGCTGGTGACGGCGAGCGCCGGCGGGGATCTCGACGCGGTGGCGGCGGCGGCCTCGGAGGCGTACGCGTACCGCAAGGAGTGAGCGGCGGGGCGCACGTGCGGGGAGTGACGGGGAGGACGCGGCGCGTGGTGGCCGTGTTGTGATCCGCAGGTCAACGCACTAATGTCGCAGGGCCTTGGTGTACGGGAAACCGGTGCAGTACCGGTGCGGCCCTCGCCACTGTGATCGGGAGGTCCGGCTCCATTCCCGGGGGGAACACCCCGGGGAAGCCACTGGACCGCCACGGGAGACCGCGGCGGTGTGGGAAGGCGGAGTCGGGCCGCATGACCGTCAGCCAGGAGACCGGCCAGGGTGCGTTGTCCATCCACGAGGTGCTGGAGAGGGTCTCCCGATCATGCATATAGCCGAGGGGTATCTGCCCCCTGTGCACGCCGCCGCCTGGGGCGTCGCGGCCGCTCCGTTCGTCGTCCACGGGGTGCGCGCACTGACCCGCGAGGTGCGGTCGAATCCCGAATCCACCCTGCTGCTCGGCTCCTCCGGCGCCTTCACCTTCGTCCTGTCCGCGCTCAAGTTGCCGTCGGTGACGGGAAGTTGTTCGCATCCGACCGGTACGGGGCTGGGCGCGATCCTGTTCCGGCCGCCGATCATGGCGGTCCTGGGGACGATCACCCTGCTCTTCCAGGCCCTGCTGCTCGCGCACGGCGGACTGACCACGCTCGGCGCGAACGCCTTCTCGATGGCGATCGTCGGGCCGTGGGCGGGGTACGGGACGTACCGGCTGTTCCGGCGGTTCGGCGCGCCCCTGATGGTGGCCGTCTTCTTCGGCGCGTTCGTCGCCGACCTGTCCACGTACTGCGTCACCAGTGTGCAGCTGGCGCTCGCGTTCCCCGACCCCGGCAGCGGTGTGCCCGGCGCGCTGGCCAAGTTCGGCGGGATCTTCGCCGTGACCCAGATTCCGCTGGCGGTCAGCGAGGGCCTGCTGACCGTGCTCGTGATGCGGCTGCTCACCCAGTCCAGCAAGGGCGAGCTGACGCGCCTCGGCGTCCTCGCCCGGCCGCGGGCGGAGCGGCACGAGGAGGCGGCCGCGCGATGAGCCGGAACACGAAGATCAACGCCCTGCTGCTGCTCCTCGTGGCCGCGCTCGCGGTCCTGCCGCTCGCGCTGGGCCTCGGGGACGACAAGGAGCAGCCGTTCAGCGGGTCCGACGGGGAGGCGCAGACCGCGATCACGGAGATCCGGCCGGACTACAAGCCGTGGTTCAGCCCGCTGTACGAGCCGCCCTCCGGCGAGATCGAGTCGGCCCTGTTCGCCCTCCAGGCGGCGATCGGCGCCGGTGTCCTGGCCTACTACTTCGGCCTGCGCCGCGGCCGCCGCCAGGGCGCGGCGAGGGCCGCGGAGGCGGCGGGGCGGACCGGTACGGTCGCGAAGGACGAGGCGACCGACGGCGGCGGTTCCGGTACGGGTGTGGCGGACGCCGGTGCGGACTCCGGTACGGGTGTGGCGAACGCCGGTGCGGACTCCGGTACGGGTACGGCGGGCGCCCGGGCGGACTCCGGTGCCGGCGCTACCGCCGCCCGCGCGCCGGGTGCGGAAGCTGGTGGCGCCGGTTCCTCGCCGGTCGACGGATCGGGCGCGTAGCGCCGATGCTGCCGATCGACGCGGCGGCGCACAGCAGTCGCTGGCGCCGCCGTCATCCCCTGGAGAAGGCGTTCCTCGGCTTCGGCCTGACGCTGTGCGCGGTGGGCCTGCCGCCGTGGCCGGGCGCGGTGCTCGTGGCGGCGGCCACGCTCGCGGTGCTGCTCGGTCCGGCGGGGGTGCCGGGCCGTCAGTTGTGGCGGGCCTTCCGCATTCCCCTCGGTTTCTGTGTCACGGGCGCCGTTCCGTTGCTCTTCGAGGTGGGCGGTCCGCGAGGCCTCGTCGCCCTCGCGCCCGACGGCCCCGCGCACGCGGTCGAGCTGCTCCTCCGGACGGCCTCGGCCTCGCTCGGGGTGCTGCTCTTCGCCTTCACGACCCCGGTGTCCGACGTGCTGCCCCGGCTGGTCCGGGCGGGCGTCCCGGCGCCCGTCGTGGACGTGGCGCTCGTGATGTACCGGATCATCTTCCTGCTGCTCGACTCGATGGCGAAGATCCGGCAGGCCCAGGCGGCCCGGCTCGGGCACACCACCCGGGCCGCGACCTGGCGTTCGCTCGCCGGGCTCGGCGCGACCACGTTCGTGCGGGCCTTCGACCGGGCGCAGCGCCTGCAGTCGGGGCTCGCCGGGCGCGGTTACGACGGGACGCTGCGGGTCCTGGTGCCCGCGTGCGCGGTCTCCCGGCGGTTCCTCACGGCGACGGGCGTGCTCCTCGCGGGGCTCGTCGCCCTCACCCTCGTACTGGAAAGGTTCCTTCCGTGACTTCCCTGACTTCCGTGACGTCTTCGACCCCCGTCGTGGAGCTGGTGAAGGCGGGTTTCGCCTACGAGGACGGGCCCGCGGTCCTGTCGGGCGTGGACTTCGCGGTGGCGGAGGGGCGCGCGATCGCGCTCCTGGGCCGCAACGGCAGCGGCAAGACGACGCTGCTCCGGCTCCTCAGCGGCGGGCTGCGGTGCGGGAGCGGGTCGCTGCTCCTGGACGGGGCCGAGGTGACGTACGACCGGAAGGGGCTCACCCGGCTGCGGACCACGGTGCAGCTGGTCGTGCAGGATCCGGACGACCAGTTGTTCGCGGCCTCGGTCGGCCAGGACGTGTCGTTCGGTCCGACGAACCTGGGGCTGGCCGAGGAGGAGGTACGGCTCCGGGTGCGGGAGGCCCTGGAGGCGCTGGACATCGTGGCCCTGGAGGACCGGCCGACGCACCTGCTGTCGTACGGACAGCGGAAGCGGGCGGCGATCGCCGGCGCCGTGGCGATGCGGCCCCGGGTGCTGATCATGGACGAGCCGACGGCCGGGCTCGACCCGCACGGGCAGGAGCGGCTGCTCGACGCCCTGGAGCGGCTGCGGGCGGCGGGGACGACGGTGGTGATGGCGACGCACGACGTGGATCTGGCGCTGCGCTGGGCCGACGAGGCGGCGGTGCTCTCCCCCGCCGGTCTGCGCACGGGCCCGGTCGCCGAGCTGCTCGCGGACGACGACCTGCTGGCCGCGGCCCGGCTGCGCCGCCCCTGGGGCACGTCGGTGGCGCGCGTCCTGCGGACGCACGGTCTGCTGACGGCGGGCGCGCCGGAGCCCCGCACTCCGGAGGACCTGGACGCGTGGGCGGCAGCGGCGGAGGTGGCGAGCGGCCCGAGCCGCTCCGCGTGAGCCCGGGGCCGGGGTCGCGGGGACGCCTCCGCCCCACCTTTACTACCGAGTAGTAGACATCACTCCCCCATTCTTCTGCAACTAGTTGCAGAATCCGCGCGCGGTCGCCTAGAACTGACGTCGACGACCCCTGCGCGAGGAGGCGCCCCCCATGACCCCGACCCCGTACCCGCACCTGCTGAGCCCGCTCGACCTCGGGTTCACCACCCTGCCCAACCGGGTGATCATGGGATCGATGCACGTCGGCCTCGAGGAGACCGAGCACGGCTTCGAGCGCATGGCCGCCTTCTACGCGGAACGGGCCCGCGGCGGCGCGGGGCTCATCGTCACCGGCGGCATCGCGCCCAACGAGGCCGGCCGCCCGTGGGACGGCGGAGCCAAGCTGACCACGGCCGAGGAGGTCGCCGAGCACCGGCTGATCACCGACGCCGTGCACGCCGAGGGCGGCAGGATCGCCATGCAGATCCTGCACTTCGGCCGGTACGCCTACCACCCCGGCCTCGTCGGCCCGAGCCCGCTCAAGGCGCCCATCAGTCCCTTCGTACCGAACGAGCTGACCGACGCCGAGGTCGAGCAGACCGTCGAGGACTACGCGCGCTGCGCCGAGCTGGCCAAGGAGGCCGGGTACGACGGCGTCGAGGTGATGGGCTCCGAGGGCTACCTCATCAACGAGTTCATCGCCGCCGCGACCAACCGGCGCACCGACCGCTGGGGCGGCTCGTACGAGAACCGGGTCCGCTTCCCGCTGGAGATCGTCCGCCGGATCCGCGAGCGCGTCGGCGAGGACTTCATCCTCGTGTACCGCCTCTCCATGCTCGACCTGGTCCCGGGCGGCTCCACGCTCGACGAGGTCGTCGCGCTGGCCAAGGAGATCGAGGCCGCCGGCGCGACCATCATCAACACCGGCATCGGCTGGCACGAGGCGCGCATCCCCACCATCGCCACCTCCGTGCCCCGCGGCGCCTACACCTGGGTGACGAAGAAGCTGATGGGCGCGGTCTCCGTGCCGCTCGTCACCTCCAACCGCATCAACACCCCCGAGGTGGCCGAGGAGATCCTCGCCGACGGCCGCGCCGACCTGGTCTCGCTGGCCCGCCCGTTCCTCGCCGAACCGGACTTCGTGAACAAGGCCTCCGCCGGCCGCGCCGAGACCATCAACACCTGCATCGGCTGCAACCAGGCCTGCCTCGACCACACCTTCAGCCTGAAGATCACCTCCTGCCTGGTCAACCCGCGCGCCTGCCACGAGACCGAGCTCGTCCTCTCCCCGACCAGGCTCGCCAAGCGGATCGCCGTCGTCGGCGCGGGTCCGGCCGGGCTCTCCTGCGCCGTCGCGGCGGCCGAACGCGGCCACTCCGTCACCCTCTTCGACGCCGCCGCCGAGATCGGCGGCCAGCTGAACGTCGCCAAGCGGGTGCCGGGCAAGGAGGAGTTCGACGAGACGCTGCGCTACTTCCGCGTCCAGCTCGCCGAGCGCGGCGTCGACGTCCGCCTGAACACGTACGTCTCGGCCACCGACCTGGAGGGCTACGACGAGGTCGTCGTCGCCACCGGCGTCACCCCCCGCACGCCGGGGATCGCGGGCGAGGACCACCCGAGCGTCCTCAGCTACCTCGACGTGCTGCGGGACGGCGCCCCGGTCGGGGACCGGGTCGCGATCATCGGCGCGGGCGGCATCGGCTTCGACGTCGCCGAGTTCCTCACGGACGGCGGCGAGGGCGCGAGCCAGGACCCCGAGACGTACTTCCGCCAGTGGGGCGTCGACACCTCGTACGAGAACCGCGGCGGACTGCGCGCGCCCGAGCGGAACGCGCCGCCGCGCCAGGTGCACCTGCTCCAGCGCAAGACCTCCAAGGTCGGCGCCGGCCTCGGCAAGACGACCGGGTGGATCCACCGCACCGAGCTCAAGCACCGGGGCGTCAGCATGGTGGCGGGCGTGTCGTACGAGCGGATCGACGACGCGGGGCTGCACCTGACCATCGACGGCGAGGCGCAGCTCCTGCCGGTGGACACGGTCGTCCTCTGCTCCGGGCAGGAGCCGAAGCGCGACCTGTACGAGGAGCTGGTGGCCGCGGGCCGCCCGGCGCACCTCATCGGCGGGGCGGACGTCGCCGCCGAGCTGGACGCGAAGCGGGCCATCGACCAGGGCACCCGGCTCGCCGCCGCGCTGTGACGGCCGCTCCGTGATCACCGTGGCCTGCCGAACCTAGGATGCGAGCATGTCCCTCCCGCACGCGATCCTCACCGCGCTGCTCGAAAAGCCGTCCTCCGGCCTCGAACTGACGCGCCGCTTCGACAAGTCGATCGGCTACTTCTGGTCGGCCACGCACCAGCAGATCTACCGCGAGCTCGGGAAGCTGGAGCAGGCGGGGCACATCCGCGCCCTGCCCGCTCCGGTGCCCGCGCGGGGGCAGAAGAAGGAGTACGAGGTGCTGCCCGCCGGCCGGGCGGAGCTGAGCGACTGGGTCGCGCGGTCCGAGGACCCGAAGCCGCTCCGCTCCTCTCTACTGCTGCGGATGCGGGCCGCGGCGATGGTCGGCGCGAGCGGGCTCCGGGCCGAGCTGGAGCGCCATCTCGCGCTGCACCAGGAGCAGTTGGACGAGTACCTCGCGATCGAGGCGCGGGACTTCCCGGCGGAGCGCCGCCGCACCGAACCGGACCGGCTGCGCCACCTCGTCCTGCGCGGCGGGGTCGATCTGGAGCGGTTCTGGGTGGAATGGCTGACGGGCGCGCTGGCGGAGCTCGGCCCGGAGGAGTAGCCCGACCACGGTCGGGCGGCCACTCCACGGTCCGCCTTCGGCCACATCGGGCGCCTGGGGCCCGGGGCGCGCGACGCGGCCCGCACCGGCGTGGATACTGGTCAGTTGTAGTTCCACGACACGAAAGGGCGGGTATGGCCGACGTCTTGGGCCGCCGCGCGACACGTCACGCGGTGGTCATCGGGGGAAGTCTCGCTGGACTGCTTGCCGCTCGGGTACTCGCCGAGCACGCCGAGAAGGTGACGGTCGTCGAGCGCGACCGCTACCCGGAGGGGCCCGAGGCCCGGCCGGGCGTCCCGCAGGGCCGGCACCTGCACGTCCTCATCGCCGGCGGGCAGCAGGCGTTCGAGGAGCTGCTGCCGGGGTTCGTGGACGAGCTGCGGGAGCTCGGCGCGCCCAAGGTGGGCGTGCCCGAGGACATGGTCCAGTGGCAGAACGGCAAGTGGCTGAGCCGACTGCCCGCCACCGTGCACTTCTACTCGGGTCCGCGCCCGCAGCTGGAGTGGCTGGTGAGGCAGCGGGTGTCCGCCGACCCGCGGATCGAGCTGCTCGAGGGCCACGAGACGGTGGGCCTGACCGGCGACTCCTCGCGCGTCCGCGGCGTGCGGCTGCGGGAGCGCGGCGCGGGCGCCGAGAAGGAGACCCGCGTCCTGGAGGCCGATCTCGTCGTGGACGCCTCCGGCAGGTCCACGAAGGCGGCGGACTGGCTGGCGGGGATCGGCGCCGAGGCGCCGCACGAGGAGACCATCGACACCGGTCTCGCCTACGCCACCCGGGTCTACCGCGCCCCGGAGGGCGTCCTTGACAGCGACGCCATGGGCTACTTCATCCTGCCCAACCCCCGCCAGGAGTACGGGGCCGTCGTGCTGCCCTGCGGCGACGGGACGCATCTCGTGACCCTCTCGGGGCTGCGCGGCAACGAACCGCCCTCGGACGAGGGGGCGTTCGAGGAGTACGCGAAGCGGATGCCGCACCCGGTGATCAGCGAGTGGCTGGCGAAGGCGGAGCCGGCGTCCCCGGTGTACGGCTTCCGCAAGACCGCCAACATCCGGCGCCGGTACGACCGTCCGGGCCGCCGCCCGGCCGGCTTCCTCGCCACCGGCGACGCGCTCTGCGCCTTCAACCCGATCTACGGACAGGGCATGGCGGTGGCGGCGATCTCCGCGGTCGCCCTGCGCCGGGCGCTCGCCGACCCGAAGCGCACCCCCACCACCCGGCGGGTACAGCGCGCCCTCCTCGACGCCTCCCGGCAGGCGTGGGACGTCTCCACGGGCGCCGACAAGAAGATGCCCGGCGCGGTCGGTGCCGAGGACGCGCCCAGTGCGCTGGACAAGGCGGTCGGCTGGTACGTGGGCCGGGTGCAGGAGCGGTCGGCGGGCGACCCGGTCGTCGGCGCCGCCTTCCGCAGGGCGATCACCCTGACCGCCCCGATGACGGTGCTGTTCGCCCCCGCCGTGGCGCGGGCGGTGCTCTTCGGGCCCGCGGCGGAGTCTCCGGTCGAGCCGCCGCTGCGCCGCACGGACGGTTAGCGGTACGACGGGTGGCGGTGGACCCGCCACCGCCACCCCTCGTCTCGGCTCAGCCGATCTCGAACGTGGGCGGCTTGAGGCCCGCGAGACAGCTGGTGTCCGGCGCGGTCGGCCTGTCGAAGAACGAGACGGTCATCGTCTGCGCGCACGTCGAGTCGGCGAACACCACGTGGGCGACGTACGGCACCGTGACGACGGTGGACCGGCTCAGCGTGCGGCCGACGTACGCCCCGTTGCTCGGCGCGGTCTGGGAGTCGAAGCCGCCGGACAGGACGAGGGTCGGGATGTCGCTGACCGTCCTGTCACGGACCGAGGGGTCCGCCGGGGGGACGTCCCAGGCACGGCAGTCGTCGTGGAGCCAGGCGAGCTGCGGGGCGTTGGCGAGGAGCGAGCGGGGGAAGGACGGGAAGGCGCGCCGCCCTCCCCGGATGATGTCCTCCTGGCTCTCGTACGGGGTCCACTCCCGGCAGAAGACGCCGTAGACGAGACCGTGGGAGGTCCGCCCCATGGCCTCCGGGCTGTACTTGCCTCCCGCCAGCTGCTCGGCGATCCGCTGCGGGTTGCCGTGGGCCAGTTCGTCGATGGAGCGCGGCACGCCCTCCGCCACGTGGGAGGCGGACGTCAGCCAGTTCACGAGGTTTCCGCCGTCGATCACGACCTTGACCGGCGCCGGCTGACCGGGCACCGAGACAGTGGTGGAGACCGGCCGGGCCTCGAGGTCGACGACGAGCCGCTCGAAGGTGGCCTTCAGGTGCGGATAGCGGGTGTTGCAGGCGGGCTGGTCCGCGCACGCCTTGAACATGCCGTCGAAGCCTTCTCGCGCGGCCTTCCAGGTCACGGCCCCGCCGGCCAGGGAAGGCGGCAGGATGCCGTCGATGCCGACCGACCGGATGCCTTCCGGGTGCAGGCGCATGTACTGGAGCGCCAGATCGGTGCCGTAGGAGATGCCGAACACGTTCCACTGCCGGATGCCGAGCGCCTTGCGCAGGTCCGCGAGGTCGGCGGAGCTCTCCGTGTCGTCGTAGGCGCTGGGGTCGGCCCCGCGCGCCACCACCCGGTCGCGGCACTCCCGCGTCGCCCGGACGTGGAGGCGGCCGGTGGACGGGGCGTTGGAGACGAGGCCGAGGGCGCGCGCGTTGAACTGGTCGATGTTGACGCAGGTGAGCTCCGGGTCGGCCGAGTAGGTGCCCCGCTGGGACATGAAGATCAGGTCCCGGTCGCGGTTCAGGCCGCCTTTGAGCGCCATCGGGATCTCCGACACCGCGTCGTCGCCGGGTCCGCCGGCGAGCCACACGATCGGGTCGCCGGGGTGCCGCTTCGTGGCCGCCGGGATGATCGCCACGGCGAGGGTGATCCTGCGCCCCCGGCCCTCGTGCCCTTCACGCTTCTCGGGGACGGTGAGCGTTCCGCAGTGGGCGTCCTTCAGGGCGGGGATCGGGTCCGCCGTCCTCGGGCAGGGTCCCGGCACGAAGCGGGCGTGGCCCGCCGTCCGGGCCACCGTGCCGAGCGGGGACGCGGGGCCGGACTCGGCGTGGGCGGGTGCCGCGACGAGTCCGGCGGCGAGGACACCGGCGGTCGCCCCTGCCAGCGCGGCGGGAAGGCGTCGTGCGGTGCTCCGGTGGTGGGGTGGTCGAAGGGACGTCATGGGGTCTCCGTGTCAGGGGGTGATGGTGAACGGCGGGGGCCGGAGTCCTGTCACGCAGCCGGTGTCGGGCGCGGTGGGACGGGCCAGGAAGGAGCCGAGGACGCTCGCCGCGCAGGGCGACTGGGGTACCACCCAGTGGCCGATGCCCGGGATCCGTACGGAGGTCGGGTTCGGCAGCGTGGCGGCCGCGACGTGGGCCCAGCTCGCGCCGGTCTTCGCGTCGAAGGTTCCGGAGAGGAGGAGCGCCGGAACCCTGCTGAAGGTGGCCACGCGCTGGATCGCGGTGCGGTCCGGGACGTTCCACGCCCGGCACACGTCGTACTCGAAGGGCAGCTGAGGGGCCTGGGCGAGGACCGTGTCGGGCCAGCCGGGGAAGTTGCGGCGGCCCGCCTTCAGCAGGTCGCGCTCGGAATAGCCGGGCACCCATTCGGCGCAGGCCACCGACTGCGTCAGGCCGTGGGCGAACGTGCCGATGGGTGTCGACACGTCGATGGCGCGGGCCCGCGCGAAGCGCTCCGGGTTTCCGTGGGCGAGTTCGTCGAGCGCGGCGGGGACGTCGACGGCCTTGACGGTGTTGGCGACCAGGATGTTGACCAGCGCGCCCCCGTCGAGGTCGACCTTGACCGGGTTCCCGCCCGCCGGCGGCTGGGCCATGAGCGTGAGGGGGTGCGCCTCGAGGCGGCGGACCTGCTCGTCCAGCGTGCGCCGGAGGTGCGGGTAGCGGCTCTTGCACCGGGGCTGCGCCTCGCACGCCGCGAAGATCTCCCCGATCCCCTCGGCGGCGCTGTCCCAGGTCCACGGCAGGTTCACCACCGTGGGGGGTGCGATCGAGTCGATCGCCACCGAGCGGATCCCCTGGGGGTGCAGACGCAGGTAGGTCAGAGCGAGGTTGGTGCCGTACGAGTACCCGTAGACGTTCCACCGGTCGATGCCGAGCGCTCTGCGCAGGTCGGCGAAGTCGGCGGCGTTCTCGGTGGTGTTGTAGGCGCTCAGGTCGATTCCGGCGGCCGCCAGGCGCTGTCGGCACTCCTTCGCCGCGCGCACCAGTTCCCGGCCGGTCGAGGGGGCGTCGTAGCGCAGCCCCACGGCCTTCACGCCGAAGCGGTCGATCTCCGGGCAGGCGAGGTTCGGCTGCGAGTGGAGCCCGCCGCGCTGGGCCACGACGATCAGGGCGTTGTTCCGGTTCACCCCGGAGCCGATGAGGAAGGGGATGTTGTCGAAGGCGTCGCCGCCGGGCCCCCCTTCCATGAACACCACCGGCTCGGCGGCCGGCCTGGCCGAGGTGGCCGGGATGATCGCGACGGCCAGCCGGATGGTCCGGCCGCGGCCGTGGTGGGAGCGGTTCTCGGGCACCTCGAGGAAGCCGCACCGGCCGGGGACCGGATCGGGTGTCTGCGGACAGGGACCGGGCACGAACCGCGCCGGGCCTCCAGGACGGGGCCCGGACGAGGGGGGTGACACCGTGTTGCCCGGTGTCGAAGGGCGTCCCTCGGGCGCGGCACTCGCCGCGCCGGTGCCGGCGGCACCCAGCAGGGTGAGTCCGGCGGTGAGGAGCGCGAGCCCGGTGCGCGCGCCTCGGGAGCGTCGTCGACCGTACGGGCGCCGGGTGCGCGCTCGTACGGTGCCTTGTTGCGTCATGTGGTGGGTCTCTCTGTGGGACCACGGCCGCCCCGACCGGGGCGGCACCGCGTGGCTCGGCCCGCCACGGAGAGTTCTGTACGGGCGCTGTGCCCCTCAGCCTGCGGTCGTGCCCGCAGACCCACCACTCATGAGCTCCACTCGGAGCAGTTCAGCCGCCCGGGGCCGCGGTCACCACGCCCGAGGCGATGGCCGCGCCGAGGGCCGCGTAGTCGTCGGCGTTCTGCCCGGCGTAGACGAGCGCGAAGTCGGCGACGGCCCGGTCGAAGACGTCCGAGGATCCGAGGTAGGCGGCGATGGCGATCCGGTCGCCGGAGCGGGCGTGCGCGCGGGCCAGGGCCCGGCCGCAGAGCCGCGCGTAGTCCCGCAGGGTGGCCGGGGACATGCTCTCCACCTCGGCGGACCCCTTCATGTCGCGCAGCTGCCGCCAGTAGAAGTGGCGCTGCTCGGGTCCCGTCATCCAGCCGAGGAAGATGTCGCTGGCGGCCTGGGTGAGCCGCTGGCCGGAGACGACGCGGCGGCCCTGGTGGGGGTAGGCGGTCGGCGGCAGGTACGGCTCGAGGGCGGAGCGGCCGGCCTCCTTGATCTGGAGCATGAGCGGGTCGCCGTCGTCCCGTCCTTCGAGGAGGAGGACGAAGCAGCGGGTGCCGACGCTGCCGACGCCGACGACCTTCCGGGCCGCGTCGATGAAGTGGTAGCGGTCGAGCAGGACGCGGCGCTCCTCGGCGAGGGAGCTGCGGTAGTCGCTGAAGATCTTGCCGAGGGTGACCCGGTCGACGTCCGTGACGCGTTCGAGGAGAGGCGGGTCCTCGACGATGTGCCGGTTTCCCGCGGCGTCCTTCTCGGTGAGTTTGGCGAGGGCCTGGAGGCTGGTGCGCCGGCGCGCGCCGGCGAGCCGCTTCGTGAGGCGGGCGCGGTCCGCGCCGCGTACCACGTGGAGGATGTCGTCGGCGGAGATCCGCTCGTACCAGACCTCGAGCTCGCCCAGGCCGGCGAGGCGGCGCATGTTCGTGCGGTAGGACTCGACGGCGACGAGCGCGGCGCGGTGGGCCTTGGGCTTGGAGCTGCCGTTCTGGAGGGCCGCGACCATGACGCTGGCGGCGAGCCTCTTCACGTCCCACTCGAAGGGTCCCGGGAGGGTCTCGTCGAAGTCGTTCACGTCGAAGAGGAGCGTCCGTTCGGGTGAGGCGTACACCCCGAAGTTCAGGAGATGGGCGTCGCCGCAGAGCTGCACGGTGAGCCCGGTGTGGCGCTCGGCGCCGAGGTCGGCGGCCATGATGCCGGCGGCGGCGCGCAGGAAGGCGAAGGGGGACACGGACATCCTGGCGTACCGGATGGGGACGAGGTCGGGCAGCCGGTCCAGGGCCTCGCGCTCCAGGACCGCGAGCGGGTCGGGGCGCTGTGACCTGGGTATCCAGCGGCCGTGGTCGGCGCGGGGGACGCGTTTGCGGGCCGCCTTGCCCCGTGCGGCGCGTTCCAACGGTGTCGTCATCCGGCCTCACCCGCCTTCTCCCGCCGATACGTTCTCGGCCCGGTCACCTGGTACCTCATTACACGGTCCGCCACTCGTTTCGGCCACTCTGCCGGGCCGACCTAGCTAAATGGTTTAGACCAATGATAGGAATTGATCACCCACCCGACCCACGCGGTCACGCTGAGCGAAGAGAGGGTTGATCATGGCCGAGCCCGCATCCGAGTCGGTGACGGAAGTGCCGCTCTACCTCCGGGTCGCCGCCGCCCTGCGCGAGGACCTCATCCAGCGGCGCATCTCCCCCGGCAGCCGGCTCCCGTCGGAACGCACGCTCTCCCAGCGCTGCCACGTCAACCGGCAGACCGTCCGCAGCGCGCTCCAACTCCTCAGGGACGAAAGGCTCGTGGTCACCGACCGGCGCGGCACCTTCGCCGCCGCCGAGGAGGCGGAACCGGAGCCGGCCGCGCCCGCGCTCACGGCCCGCAGGCCGACCTTCCCCGGCGGACCGCAGGCCGCCGAGGCGCTCGTACGGGCCTCGCTCACCTGGGAGCCGCCGCCCACGCCCCTCGCGCCACGGCTCCTGCTCACCCCCGGGGAACCCACGCTCGTCCACCGGCACACGGTCCTCGGGCCGCACGGGGCGGCGCTCCAGCGGGCGGTGTCCTGGTTCTCCCGGCCGGCCCTCGCCGAGATCCCCCAGCTCTCCCGCTACCGCCGGGGCAGGGACTGCCGCCAACAGCCCGACCTGCGGCTCCTGTACCACTGGATGCACCAGGCGGGGCTGCGGATCACCCACCGCGAGTCGGTCGGCGTCCCGCCCGGTCCGGCCGCGACGACGGCGGGCGGCGCGGCCCGGCTGGTCGTCCACCGGGTCGTCAGCGACCAGCACGGGCACGCCCTGGAGATCACGGACATCGACTTCTCGGCCCAGTCGGCGGCCTGGACCTACGAGTTCAGCGCCTGAAGGGACTGAGGGGACCTTCCGTACGCAGGAATGCCCCGGCAGCGGGGCTGCCGGGGCATTCCGTCGCGGTGCGGGGGATCAGATGATCCCCTCGGCGATCTCGGCCTCCTCGCGGGCGGTGCCGTACGCGGTCGGCGTGCCGTACGAGCGGCGGGCGACGTACCACCAGACGCTGGCCAGGATCAGGACGACGGCGAGCGCGATGACCGCGTAGTTCATGGTGTCGACGTTCACCGGGGACTTCTGCGGCAGGCAGAAGAGGACCGTCACGAACGCCACCCAGACGACGGCGATCCAGCCGATCGGCCTGCTCCAGCGGCCGAGGCTCCACGGGCCGGGGACGAAGCGCTTCCCGGCCCGCAGCCGCAGGTAGATCGGGATGGCGTACGCGGGGGTGATGCCGATGACGTTGATCGCGGTGACCGCGCCGTAGGCCGTGGCCGAGTACAGCGAGGGGACGGCGAGCAGGGCGGCCACGCCGACCGCGAGCCAGACCGCGGGGACGGGGGTCTGGGTGCTGCCGCTGACCTTGCGCCAGAGCGCGGAGCCGGGAAGGGCGTTGTCACGGCTGAAGGCGAAGACCATGCGGCTCGCGGCGGCCACCTCGGCGTTGCCGCAGAAGAGCTGGGCGACGATCACGACGAGCAGCAGGGCGGCGGCGCCGCCGGAGCCGAGCGCGTCCAGGAAGATCTGGGCGGGCGGGACGCCGGTGGCGCTGTTCTGCGTGCCCGCGTAGTCCTGGATCGCGAAGGTGAGCCCGGCGAGGAGCGCGAAGCCGGCGAGCCAGGAGACCCAGATGGACCGGACGATGCCCTTGGCGGCGGTGACGGAGGCGTTGGACGTCTCCTCGGACAGGTGCGCCGAGGCGTCGTAGCCGGAGAAGGTGTACTGGGCGAGGAGCAGGCCGATCGCGGCGACGTAGAACGGGTTGGCCCAGCCGGTGTCGTTGACGAAGGTGGTGAAGACGAAGTCGACGGACTGGTGCCGGTCGGGGACGAACGCGAGCGCGCCGACGATGACCGCGACGCCGATCAGGTGCCACCAGACGCTGACCGAGTTGAGGACGCTGACCAGACGGACGCCGAAGAGGTTGAGGCCGGCGTGGAGCAGCAGGATCGCGAGGAAGATCAGGAACGTGGAGCCCGAGGTCGGCACGAAGCCCCACTGGAGGTTGAGGAACGCTCCGGTGAAGAGGGCGGCGCCGTAGTCGATGCCGGCGATGGCGCCGAGCAGACCGAGCAGATTCAGCCATCCGGTGTACCAGCCCCAGCGGCGCCCGCCGAGCCGGTCGGCCATGTAGTAGAGCGCGCCGGAGGTCGGATAGGCGCTGGTGACCTCGGCGAGCGCGAGGCCCACGCACAGGACGAAGAGTCCGACGCCGGCCCAGCCCCACAGCATGACGGAGGGGCCGCCGGTGCCGAGGCCGAAGCCGTAGAGGGTCATGCAGCCGGAGAGGACGGAGATGACCGAGAAGCTGATGGCGAAGTTGCCGAAGCCGTCCATGCGGCGGGCGAGGACGGGCTGGTAGCCGAGCTCTCTGAGTCTCGCCTCCTCGTCCTGGGACGGCGGTGGCTTGCGTATCGCGTCGAGGGGGGCGTCGGTGCGGGCCATGGGGGACCTCCGGGGGACGGGGGGAGCGGGGGTGGGGGGTGGAAGCGAGGGGGCGCCGGGGGCGCGGGCGCGTCAGCCGCTGAGGCTGCGGGCGCGGGCGCGCAGGAAGACCTCCTCGGCGAGGGCGCGGTCGTCCGGGCGATCGGTGCGGTAGGCCCACGGGAGGGTCGTGTAGTACGGGCCGAGGGCCTCGAAGACGCGGGCCGCGTCGGCGAAGCGGAGGGCTCCGAAGAGGGCGTGCGCCAGGTGGTTGAGGTCGAGCAGCGAGGCCTCGTCGGTGGCGCAGAAGAGGAACCAGGTGTCCAGGGCGCGCTGGGCGTCCCGTACGGCGTCCTCGGCGACCCAGTGGAGGTCGAGGGCGCGCTCGTGGCCGCGCTCGCGCCGGTAGCGCTCGACGCGGACGTAGAGCGGGAGGGCGTGCAGGGCGGAGCCGACCGGCGCCGAACCAGCGGCCCAGTAGCAGTAGTTGACGGCCTCGGAGAGGGGTCCGGTCCGTCGGGCGTAGACGAACTGCAGCATGCGGTGGTGGGCCTCGCGGTTGTGCGGGTCGCGCTTCTCCACCTCGGCGAGCAGGCCCCAGGGGCCGGGCGGCAGCATGGGCGCCGGCGGGGTGAGCCGGTGCTCGGCCATGCGCCGGCCGCCGTCGAGCGCTGCGAGGGCGATGAGGCCGATCCAGGGCACGGGGTCGGCGGGCGACCGCTCGGAGGCCTCGCGACAGGCGGCCCAGGCCTCCTGCCAGAGCTCCCGGGTCCGGGCGTGGCCCGCGCGGTGGGCGCGGACGGCGCGCTCGACGGCGACCCGGCTGTGCATCACGGCGGCGGCGAGGCTCTCGGGCTGCTCGGCCCGCCAGATGGGGACGACGTCACTGCCCGCGGCGACGGCGGCGAGGACCTGGGTGCGCCGGGTCCAGGCGTCCCAGTCGGAGGTCTCGTCGAGCAGCCGCGCCATGGACACCCATCGGCCGGTGCGTAAGTCCTGGACGGCGTTGCGCAGGGCGTGGTCATGGCCGGCGGGGTGGTAGACGGGCCGGAATCCGTGTCCGGCCATCAGGGGGTGGGGCGTGGTGTGGGTGACATGGGTCCTCGGTGGATGGAGGGGGTGGTCAGTCCCCCGGCGGGCGTCCCGGCCGTTGATCGGCGATCACTATAGAGGGCTCTGGACGTGACCGGTCCACTTTCTTTTGTGACAGTAACTATTAAGCCAACGACTGAATTTGACTTACTGTCAGGTATGCGTGGCGACCTGACGTGCTCGCCCCCCGGGGCTTGACGAAGGCCTCCGGCGGCGGCACCCTGACCCTTTTCGGTGATCGGATGATCACGGAGCGGTCGAGCGACGGGAGCAGCGGGATGTCGGGCGGAGCGGTACTCGCCGTCGACCAGGGCACGTCGGGCACGAAGGCCCTCGTCCTCTGCCCCGAGCGCGGAGTCGTCGGCACCGGCACGGCACCCGTCCGGCCCCGCTACCTCCCCGGCGGCCTGGTCGAGGTCGACCCGCGTGAGCTGTACGACTCGGTGGTCGCCGCCGGGCGCGCGGCGCTCGCCGGGGCGGACGTGCCCGTCGTCGCCGTGGGCCTCGCCAACCAGGGCGAGACCGTGCTCGCCTGGGACCCGGCCACGGGGGAACCCCTCACCGACGCCCTCGTCTGGCAGGACCGCAGGGCGGCAGGAGTCTGCGCCGGTCTCGACGCCCACGCCGAGGAGCTGCGCCGTCTCACCGGCCTTCCGGTCGACCCCTACTTCGCCGCACCCAAGATGGCCTGGATCCGCCGCCACGCCACCGGCGCCGGCGTCGTGACCACCAGCGACGCCTGGCTCGTCCACCGGCTCACGGGCGCGTTCGTCACGGACGCGGCGACCGCGGGACGCACCGGTCTCCTCGACCTCGACACGGTCGCCTGGTCGGAGACCGCCCTCGACCTGTACGGACTCGGCGGCGAGGCGCTCCCCCGGGTCGTCGACTGCGACACCCCGGTCGGCACCACCACCGCGTTCGGCCCCGCCCTGCCGCTCACCGGGCTGCTCGTGGACCAGCAGGCGGCGCTGCTCACGCAGAGCGCCGACGACCCCGCCGCCGCCAAGTGCACCTACGGCACCGGCGCCTTCCTCCTCGCGCAGACCGGCCCCGAGCCCCGCCGCGCCGCCTCGGGACTGGTGAGCTGCGTCGCCTGGCGGCTCGGCGGGCGCGTCACCCACTGCCTCGACGGCCAGGTGTACACCGTCGCCTCGGCCGTGCGCTGGCTCACCGACCTGGGCGTGATCGGCGGGGCCGGGGAGCTCGACGCGGTCGGCGGCAGTGTGCCGGACACCGGCGGCGTCACCTTCGTCCCCGCGTTCGCGGGCCTCGCCGCGCCCTGGTGGCGGGGTGACGTGCGCGGCTCGCTCACCGGCCTCGGTCTGGACACCGGACCCGGCCATCTGGTGCGCGCGCTGTGCGAGGGCATCGCCGCCCAGGTGGTGGAGCTCGCCGCGGCCGCCGCCTCCGACCGGGGCGCGCCGCTGACCTCGCTGCGCGCCGACGGCGGCCTGACCCGGTCGGCCCTGCTCATGCAGACCCAGGCCGATCTGCTGCAACTCCCCGTCGAGGTCTCGTCCTTGCCCGACGCCACGGCGCTCGGAGTGGGCGCCGTCGCCCGGCTCGGACACCGGCCGGGACTCACGCTCCGCGAGGCCGTGCCGGAGTGGAAGCCCTCGGCCGTGTACGAGCCCCGGATCTCGGCCGACGAGGCGGCGACGCGCCTCGGGCGCTTCCGCGCGGAGGTGTCGGCACTGGTGGAGCGGTCGGACGGCGCGATCGGCAGCGGGTCCCTGTGAGCGTCACGCGGACCGGGCCGCTTCCCACCGGTGAGGCCTCGGAGTACGACGTCGTGGTCGTCGGCGCCGGGGTCGTCGGTTCCGCGATCGCCCGCGCCCTGGCCCGGTACCCGCTGCGGATCGCGCTCATGGAGGCCGCGAACGACGTCGGCGACGGCACCTCGAAGGCCAACACCGCCATCCTCCACACCGGTTTCGACGCCGCGCCGGGCACCCTGGAGGCCCGGCTGGTACGCGAGGGACACCGGCTCCTCGGCGCGTACGCCCGGGAGGCCGGCATCCCCGTGGAGCCGCTGGGGGCGCTGCTCGTCGCCTGGGACGAGGAGCAGCGGGCGACGCTCCCCCGTCTCGCGGAGAAGGCGGAACGCAACGGCCACCGCACCACCCGCCTCCTCGGTGCCACCGAACTCGCCGCGCGGGAGCCGCACTTGGGTCCCGGCGCGCTGGGCGCCCTGGAGGTGCCGGGCGAGTCGGTGATCTGCCCGTGGACGACGACCCTCGCGTACGCCACGCAGGCCGTCCGCTCCGGGGTCGACCTGCATCTGAACTGCCGGGTGGAGAAGGTGCGTCCGGGTGACCCGTACCACCGCCTCGTGACCCGCCGCGGAGTGCTGCGGACGCGCCTGCTCGTCAACGCCTGCGGCCTCCACGCCGACGCGTTCGACGCGCTCGTCGGCCGGGAGGACTTCACCGTCACCCCGCGCCGCGGCCAGCTGCTCGTCTTCGACAAGTTCGCCCGCGACCTGGTCCGGCACATCCTGCTGCCCGTACCCGGGGCGCTCGGCAAGGGCGTGCTGATCTCGCCGACGGTGTACGGGAACGTCATGCTCGGGCCCACCGCCGAGGACCTCGACGACAAGACCGCCACGGGCACGACGGCCGAGGGCCTCGCCGGGCTGCGCGAGCAGGGCGGCCGGATCCTCCCCGCGCTCCTCGACGAGGAGGTCACCGCCGTGTACGCGGGGCTGCGGGCCGCGACCGGGCAGGAGGACTACCGGATCGCCGCGCACCCCGCACTGCGGTACGTGACGGTGGGCGGGATCCGCTCCACCGGGCTCACCGCCTCCCTCGCCATCGCCGAGCACGTGCTCGGCCTCCTCGCTGACTGCGGCCTCGACCCGGGGCCGGCCCGCCCGCTCGCCCCGGTCCGCATGCCGAACCTCGGCGAGGCCTTCCCCCGCCCGTACCGCGACGCCGAACTCATCGCCCGCGACCCGGAGTTCGGCACGATCGTCTGCCACTGCGAGCGGGTGACCCGGGGCGAGATCCGGGCCGCGCTCGTGTCCACGATCCCGCCAGGCGGCCTGGACGGTCTGCGGCGCAGGACACGCGCCCGAGGCGGCCGCTGCCAGGGCCACCACTGCGGCGCCGAGGTACGGGCGCTGTTCGAGGAGGGGCCGAGGGAAGGGCGGAGCGCGGGACGGTACGGGAAGGGAGCGCCGTGAGACGTGCGGTGCGGGGCGGCGCGGTGAGCCGTGCGGTACGGGGAGGCCTTCGGTGACGCGTGCCGTACGGGGTGGGGGCGCGGTGACGCGTGCCGTCGACGTGCTCGTCGTGGGTGCGGGGCCCGCCGGACTCTCCGCTGCCGCTCGGCTCGCGGCGGCGGGCGCGGGTCGCGTCGAGGTCCTGGAGCGGGAGGCGACCGCGGGCGGGGTGCCGCGCCACTGCGCCCGGCCGGGATTCGGTGCGGACGCCCTCGGGCGTGCCCTGACCGGCCCGGCGTACGCGCGACGCGCGGTACGGGAGGCGCTGCGGGCGGGGGCGGCCGTCCGTACCGGCGTCTCGGCCACCGGCTGGGCCGGGCCCCTCACCCTGGAGGTCACCGCCCCGACCGGACTCGAACGCATCCGGGCGGGCGCGGTCGTCCTCGCCACCGGCGCCCGCGAACGGCCCCGCAGCGCCCGGCTCGTCCCCGGTACGCGCCCCGCCGGGGTGCTGACCACGGGCGAACTCCAGCGCACGGTCGCACGGTTCGGGCCGCGAACGGAGCACATCGGACGCCGGGCGGTGGTCGTCGGCGGCGACCCGGTGGCCCGGGGCGCGGTGCGCACGCTGCGCGCGGCCGGGGTGGACGTGGCGGCCGTCGTCACCGGACTCCCCTCCCCCGCCGTCGCGTTCGCAGGCGTCCCTGTGCTCGTCGGCGCCGTCGTGACGGAGCTGCTCGGGCGCGGCCGGCTGAGCGGGATCGCGGTGCGGGGCGGGGACGGGCGGACGTCCGTGCTGCGGTGCGACACGGTGGTCTTCACCGGCGACTGGATCCCGGACCACGAGCTCGTCCGCGCCCACGGCCTGCCCCTCCACCCCGGCACCCGGGGCCCGGTGACGGACCAGGGCTTCCGTACCGCCGAGCCCGGGGTCTTCGCCGTCGGCAACCTCCTGCGCGGGGTGGAGCCGGCGCTCGTGGCCGCCGCCGAGGGGCGGGCTGTGGCCCGGGCGGTGCTCGAACGGCTCGCCGGCGGCCCCTGGCCTGCCTCCGGGGTCCCGGTGGCCGCGACGGCCCCGCTGAGGTGGGTGACGCCCGGTCTCCTGGGACCGGAAGCCGCCACGTCGCTGCTCGTCCGGCCGGAGCGGCGGCTCGTGCGACCGGTCCTGACCGTCACCCAGGACGGCGCCCCGCTGCGGCGGGAACGGCTGGGCGGGACGCTCGTCCCCTGGCGTTCGGTTCGGCTCGGGGCGCGGTGGACGAGCGGCGTGGACCTCGCGGGCGGGCCTGTGACGGTCTCCGCCGAGGAGTAGGGGCGGGACCTTGCGCGCGGGGCCGCGGCGAGGTCTCCGCCGAGGGGGCGGCGGGCCGCGCACGCGGGGCTGCGGCGGCCGGGCCCTTCGGACAGACTGGGGCGCATGCCGGACAAGCGCAGTGCGGGTCTCCTGGTCTACCGCCGTACGGCGGGCGGAGGCGTCGAGGTCCTCATCGGTCACATGGGCGGGCCCTTCTGGGCGTCCCGCGAGGAGTCGTCCTGGTCGATCCCCAAGGGCGAGTACGAGCCCGACGAGGCCCCCGAGGCCGCGGCGCGCCGGGAGTTCCTGGAGGAGCTGGGGCTCCCGGCCCCGGACGGGGAGTGGGTCCACCTCGGCGAGGCCCGCCAGCGGAGCGGAAAGCTCGTCACCGCGTGGGCCGTCGAAGGCGATCTCGACCCGGCCGGGGTGGTGCCGGGGACCTTCGTCATGGAGTGGCCGCCCCGGTCGGGCGTCCAGGAGGAGTTCCCGGAGATCGACCGGGTGGGCTGGTTCGCCCCGGAGGCCGCCGCTCCGCTGTTGGTCTCCGGGCAGCGGGTCTTCCTGGAACGGCTGTCGGCGCACCTCGGCGGGCGGGCCTGAGCCCGATTGTCAGACCCGTACGAGAGGGTGGTGGGCGCCGAACCGTCGAGAGGGAGCCCGACATGACCACGATCACCGCCAGCGAGCGCGCGGCCGCCCAGGCGTACCTGCGGCTGCTCGAGTCCACCCAGGCCGTGCTGACCGACCCGCAGCTCGCCCCGTACGCGGGGGTGATGCTGACCCACCCGATGGCGGAGGCGGACGAGGCGCTGCGGGCGGCGGGCCTCGCCGGGAACGAGGACCGGCTGCTGCGCCTCGTCTCCGCCCTGCGGGCCTCCCCCGCGACGGCCAGGGGGCGGGCCGGTTGAGGCGGCGGGCCGCCCGTCGCGGCCGGGGCGCGCCGGGGCCGTGAAGTCGGCGCGCCCCACCATGCGACGCGCTCTCAGACGCCCGGGCGGACGGGGAGGGCCCGGACGCTGTTGCCGACGAACCCGGAGTGGCGGGTCAGCCCGGTCTCCGGGACGGCCAGGTCCAGGTCGGGGAAGCGGGTGAAGAGCGCTTCCAGGGCGATCGCGGCCTCCATGCGGGCGAGCGGGGCGCCCAGGCAGTAGTGGGGGCCGTGGCCGAGCGAGAGGTGCTTGACCGTCGTGGCGCGGGTGACGTCGAAGCGGTCGGCGTCCGGGCCGTGCGCCTTCGTGTCGCGGCCCGCCGCCGAGTACCCGGCGAGGACGGGGGTGCCACGGGGGATGAGGGTGCCGTCGACGGTGAGGTCACGGGTGGGGTAGCGGAACGGGAAGTAGCTGACGGGGCTGTCCCAGCGGAGGGTCTCCTCGACCACGTCGGTCCAGTCGGCGCGTCCCTCGACGACGAGGGCGAGCTGGTCGCGGTGGGCGCAGAGCGCGCGGACCGCGTTGGTGACGAGGTTCAGGGTGGTCTCGTGGCCCGCGACGATCATCAGGAGCAGGGTGCCGATGAGCTCGGGCTGGCTGAGCCGGTCGCCGCCCTCGTCGCGGGCGGCGATGAGGGCGCTGGTGAGGTCGTCGCCGGGCGCGGCGGCCTTGTCGGCGGCGATGGAGCCCAGGAGCTCGACGAGTTCGCGGTTGGCGGCGACGGCCTGCGCGGGCTCGGTGTCGGTGGCGACGATCAGGCTGGAGAGGCGGTGCAGCCGGTCCTGGTGGGCCGGGTCGACGCCGAGGAGTTCGCAGATGACGCCGAGCGGGAGGGGCAGCGCGTAGTGGCGGCGCAGATCGGCGACGCCGTCGCCTTCGCGGGCGGCCTCCGCGAGTCCGTCGAGGAGGCCGGCGGTGACGGTCTCGACGCGCGGGCGGAGCTCCTCGACGCGGCGGGCGGTGAAGGCGCTGCTGACGAGGGTGCGCAGGCGGCGGTGGTCGGCGCCGTCGGCGGTCATCATGCCGGGGACGGTGGCGAAGGTCCGCAGCGGCCAGCCCTCGGGTATGCGGCCCTCGGCGAGGGCAGTGAAGTGCTGGGGGCCCTTCGCGACGTCGGGGTGGGTGAGGAAGTCGCGCAGCGCGTCGTGGCCGAGCACCACCATGCCCTCGATCTCGCCGGGCAGCACGACGGGGGCGACGGCGCCTTCGGCGAGCAGCCGGGCGTTCACGGCGTGCGGGCAGCCGCCGGTGGGGTCCATGCGGTGGGGCGAGGTGTTCAAGGGGGACTCCTGACTGCGGGGGCGTCTCGGCACGTGGGCGGTGAGATCCTACGATCAACGCGGCGGACTCCGTACGGAGTTGCCGGGCCGGTGCGCCCCGCCCGTTGTGGGCATGCGTTCCGCCGGGGCGGAACGGGTGGGCACAACGGAACGGCGCCCCTGCCGGCGCCAGAGGCTCCCGCGCCTGAACCCGCACCGCGAGCGACGGCACCTTGGTGGTGCGGGTCAGGGCACGGAACGCGGAGGCGCCGCTGGAGGGCGCCGTCCCGTGTGCCCACCCTCCCCCGAGCTCTCGGCTTCGCTCGAGCAGGGGACCCCCTCGCCCTGCGGGACGATTGCCCACACGGCGCGGGGCGCGGGTGCCACCCGCCTGGGCGTACGACTCGCCGCCGTACGCCGCACCCGCTCCCCCGGTCGGCGCACTTCGATCTGCGCGGTCCGCACCCCCTTCCTACGGTGGCTGAATGATCGTCACGTCAGCTGTCCGTCATGCCGCCGCCGGTTCCGCGGCGCTGCTGTTCGTGCTGCCCGTTCCGGCGGCCGTCGCCTCTCCCCCGGCCCCTGCGCGCGTCGTGGGGGAGCCCACGCCGCCCGCGCGCCAGTACGTCGACCCGGCGCGGCTCGACCGGCGGGGGACCCAGGTGCAGCGGCTGCCGGGTGCGCCCGCCGCGCCCTCGGTGTCCGCGCTGTCGTGGGTGGTGGCGGACGCCTCCTCGGGCGAGGTGCTCGCCGCGCACGACGCGCACCGGAAGCTGCCGCCCGCCAGCACCCTGAAGGCGCTGTTCGCGCTCACCGCGCTCCCCCACCACGCGCCGTCCGAGCGGCACACCGTGGCCGATTCCGAGCTGACCGGGATCGGGGCGGGGAGCAGCATGGTCGGGGTGAAGGAGGGGTACACGTACAAGGTCTCCGACCTGTGGAACGGCGTCTTCCTCAGCTCGGGCAACGACGCCGTGCACGTCCTGGCGTCGATGAACGGCGGCTGGGAGTCGATGACCCGGCAGATGCAGGAGAAGGCCCGCTCCCTGGGCGCCGAGGACACCCACGTGGTCTCCCCGGACGGGTACGACGCCCCCGGTCAGGTGTCCTCCGCGTACGACCTGGCGGTGTTCGGCCGGGCCGGGCTCCAGGACCCGGACTTCGCCCGGTACTGCTCGACGCCGTACGCCGAGTTCCCGGCCGGTTCCTGGTCGTACGGCATCGCCAACACCAACCGGCTCCTGACCGGCGAGAACGGGGTGGAGCGCTACCCGGGGCTCCTCGGGATCAAGAACGGCTACACCAGCAACGCGGGCAACACCCTGATCTCGGCCGCCCGTCGCGGCGACCGGACGCTCGTCGTCTCGGTGATGAACCCTCAGGAGGGCGGCGGTTTCACCGTGTACGAGGAGGCGCGGGAGCTGCTCGACTGGGGCTTCGAGGCCGCGGGCCGGGTGCAGCCGGTGGGCTCGCTCGCGCCGGTACGGGCCAAGGCGGCGGCCGGCTCGGGCACGCGGACCGTGTCGGTGGCCCGCCAGGGACGCGGCGCGGAGGCGGAGGCGCCCCGGCCGGCGGCGCGGACGGTGGCGACACCCGCGAAGAAGACCACGGAGGAGGCCTCCGGCCCGTCGGCCGGACTGCCGCTGACCCTGGTGGGCTCGGCCTGCGCCGCCGCGCTCGCCCTGTGGGGTTGGCGACGCAGGAAGCCGGCCGACCGGGCCTGAGGCCCCGCCTCATGGACCGCCGGTCGTGCGGCGCCACTGGAGACACCGGACCGGGTGGGTCGGCGACGGTTCGGTGGGCGCCGCACGATCCGGCTTCTAGCCTGCGGGAACACCGTCCGGGACCGGCCCGGGCGGTCTTCCCGAGGGAGTGACGCGATGACGGACAGGACGCCCGCCGCCGTACGGATCGCCGAGACGGCCGCGCGGTTCCGCGAGGTCAACGGCGACCATCCGATGACCGCCGACGACGACGCGTACGTCACCGCGCAGTTCGTCCCCCTGGAGGCGCTGTGCGGCGCGCTCGGCCGGGACCCCGACGAGGTCCGGCGGCTGATGCTCGCCGGCCTGCTGCCGCTGCCCGGCTACCTGCGGTCGGACGGCGCCGAGATGGTGCCGCGCGATCTGTTCGCCCTCGCCGACGCGGCGGGCGGGGTCGAGCACCTGCGGACGTGGTTCACGGGGCACTGGGAGGACCCCGCGCAGGGGGACGCCGAGTGGGCGGCCTATCTGAGCGGTCAGTACGTCTGCCTGCACGCGGTCACCCCGGCGGGCATCCGCCGGAAGGCGGAACTGACGGCGGAGATCACCGCGCGCCTCGCGGCGGCCGGGGACGATCCCTCGCCGGAGTGGCGCCTCGCCCTCCACGCGTGCGTGGACGAACTGGACGCCCTGGAGCCGGCGTTCACGGCGTACGACCGGCTGCGGTTCGGCGGACCGGTCTCACGGGACACGTGCGTGGACGCGCCCAGGACGCTGTTCCCCCGCGTGCCCCGCTGAGCGGCGGTCCGGCGGCCGAAGCCCCCGGGCCGCCGCCCGTACCCGTCCGGTCAGGCGCCGACGTACTCCGCCAGGTGCTCCCCCGTGAGGGTCGAGCGGGCCGCGACGAGGTCGGCGGGGGTGCCCTCGAAGACGATCTTCCCGCCGTCGTGGCCCGCGCCGGGGCCCAGGTCGATGATCCAGTCGGCGTGCGCCATGACCGCCTGGTGGTGCTCGACGACGATGACGGACTTGCCGGAGTCCACGAGCCGGTCGAGGAGGCCGAGGAGCTGCTCGACGTCGGCGAGGTGGAGGCCGGTGGTCGGCTCGTCGAGGACGTAGACGCCGCCCTTGTCGGCCATGTGCGTGGCCAGCTTGAGCCGCTGCCGTTCGCCGCCGGAGAGCGTGGTGAGCGGCTGGCCGAGGCTCAGGTAGCCGAGGCCGACGTCGGCGAGCCGGGCGAGGATGCGCTGCGCGGCCGGGGTGTGCGCCTCGCCGGAGGCGAAGAACTCCGCGGCCTCGGTCACGGGCATCGCGAGCACCTCGCTGATGTCCCGGCCGCCGAGGAGGTATTCGAGCACGGAGGGCTGGAACCGCTTGCCCTCGCAGTCCTCGCAGGTGGAGGAGACGCCGGCCATCATCCCGAGGTCGGTGTAGATGACGCCCGCGCCGTTGCAGGTGGGGCAGGCGCCCTCGGAGTTGGCGCTGAACAGCGCGGGCTTCACGCCGTTGGCCTTGGCGAAGGCCTTGCGGATCGGGTCGAGCAGTCCGGTGTACGTGGCGGGGTTGCTGCGCCGGGAGCCGCGGATCGCGCCCTGGTCGACGGAGACGACCTCCTCGCCGGCGGGGATCGAGCCGTGCACGAGGGAGCTCTTGCCGGAGCCGGCGACGCCGGTGATGACGGTGAGCACCCCGAGCGGGACGTCGACGTCGACGTCGCGGAGGTTGTGCGTGGACGCGCCGCGGATCTTCAGGGCCCCGGTGGGCTTGCGCACGGACTCCTTGACGACGGCCCGGTCGTCGAGGTGGCGGCCGGTGACGGTGTCGGCGGCGCGCAGCCCGTCCACGGTGCCCTCGAAGCAGACGGTGCCGCCGGCCGTGCCGGCGCCGGGGCCGAGGTCGACGACGTGGTCGGCGATCGCGATGGCCTCCGGCTTGTGCTCCACGACGAGGACCGTGTTGCCCTTGTCGCGCAGTTGGAGCAGCAGGTCGTTCATCCGCTGGATGTCGTGCGGGTGCAGGCCGATGGTGGGCTCGTCGAAGACGTACGTGACGTCGGTGAGCGAGGACCCGAGGTGGCGGATCATCTTGACGCGCTGGGCCTCGCCGCCCGAGAGCGTGCCGGACGGCCGGTCGAGGGAGAGGTAGCCGAGGCCGATCTCGACGAAGGAGTCGAGGGTCAGCTGGAGCGCGGTGAGCAGCGGCGCCACCGAGGGCTCGTCGAGTCCGCGGACCCAGGCGGCGAGGTCGCTGATCTGCATGGCGCAGGCGTCGGCGATGCTGATCCGCTCGATCTTCGAGGCCCTGGCGCCTTCGCTGAGCCGCGTGCCGTCGCACTCGGGGCAGGTGGTGAAGGTGACGGCCCGCTCGACGAAGGCCCGGATGTGGGGCTGCATGCCCTCCTTGTCCTTGGCCAGGAAGGACTTCTGGATGCGCGGGATCAGGCCCTCGTAGGTCATGTTGATGCCGGCGATCTTCATCCGGACCGGCTCGTGGTGGAGGAAGTCCGCGAGTTCCTTCTTGGTGTACGTGCGGATCGGCTTGTCCTGGTCGACGAAGCCGGACTCGCTGTAGAGCCGGTAGTTCCAGCCGCCGGCGGTGTAGCCGGGGATGGTGAGCGCGCCCTCGGCGAGCGACTTGGTGTCGTCGTAGAGCTGGGTGAGGTCGATGTCGGAGACCGTGCCCCGGCCCTCGCAGCCCGGGCACATGCCGCCGGTGCGCTCGAAGGTAGCCTTCTCGGTCTTCTTGCTGCCGCGCTCGACGGTGATCGCGCCGCTGGCCCGGACCGAGGGGACGTTGAAGGCGTAGGCGCTGGGCGGGCCGATGTGCGGCTCGCCGAGGCGGCTGAAGAGGATCCGCAGCATCGCGTTGGCGTCGGTGGCGGTGCCGACGGTGGAGCGGGGGTCGGCGCCGAGGCGCTGCTGGTCGACGATGATCGCGGTCGTCAGGCCTTCGAGGACGTCGACCTCGGGGCGGGAGAGCGTCGGCATGAAGCCCTGTACGAAGGAGCTGTACGTCTCGTTGATCAGCCGCTGCGACTCGGCGGCGATCGTGTCGAACACGAGGGAGCTCTTGCCCGAGCCGGAGACCCCGGTGAAGACCGTGAGGCGGCGCTTCGGGATCTCGATGCTCACGTCCTTGAGGTTGTTCTCGCGCGCGCCGTGCACGCGGATCAGGTCGTGCCGGTCGGCGGCGTGGGGCGCGGACGCCTGCTCGTCCGTCCTCGGGGCCGTGCTCATCGTGTCTCCAGCCATCGCGTTCATGGCTGTCACGCTACTGGCGGTACGGGGACCATGCTTCTCGATTCCTGCTCTTCTGCGTCGTGACGTACCGCTCCGCGGCGAGGACGGCCTCTCCGGCGGTGCGCACCCCCATCAGTACGCAGAGGGTGTACGCCGTGTCCTCGAAGCGCCGGCGGGCCGACAGGTCGCACGGCCTGTCCAGCACGGTGCGCTCCTGGGCGCGGAAGTGCCGGAGCAGCCGGTCGACGGTGTTCCTGTCGGGCAGCAGCATGGCCGTTTCTCCTGTCTCCTGAGTCGCTCCATATTCCCGGTCGTCGGCCACGCCCGCGACCGATACGGACACGCTGTGTGACCGGCGCGGCCGGGGACGGCTGCCGGAATGCGGTTCCGCCGCCCATGACAGAGGGTCGGAGGCATGAACCCGAGCACGCTTTCGCGCGTCGTCGTCACGGGCGCCACCGGCAACGTCGGCACGAGCCTGGTCCGGCTGCTGGCCCGTGAACCGGGTGTCGGCTCCGTCCTCGGCATCGCCCGGCGCCGGCCGGGCCTCGACCTCCCCGGGGTGGAGTGGGCCGAGCTGGATCTCTCCCACGAGGGGGACGAACCGCGGCTCGCGCAGTACGTGGCGGACGCGGACGCGGTGGTGCACCTGGCGTGGCGGTTCGGGCCGACCCATGACCCGGTGGAGACCTGGCGGACCAACGTCCTGGGTTCGGTGCGCGTCTTCGACGCGGTGGCGGCGGCGCGGGTGCCGGTCCTGGTGCACGCCTCCTCGGTGGGCGCGTACTCCCCCGGTCCCGAGGGCGGCGCCCCGGTGTCCGAGTCCTGGCCGACGCACGGCTGGCCGGGCGCCGCGTACACCCGGGAGAAGGCCTATCTGGAGCGGGTGCTCGACACCTTCGAGCGGGATCATCCGCAGACCCGGGTGGTGCGGATGCGTCCGGCGTTCCTGTTCAAGGAGGAGTCGGCGAGCGGGCAGCGGCGGATCTTCGCGGGGCGGTTCTTCCCCGGCCAGCTGATGCGGCCCGAACTGCTGCCGCTGCTCCCGGAGTTCCAGGGGCTGCGCTTCCAGGTCCTGCACACCGAGGACGCGGCGGACGCCTACCGCAGGGCGCTCCTGCGGGACGTCCGGGGCGCGTTCAACCTCGCCGCCGAGCCGGTGATCGACGGGCCGACGCTGGGCGGGCTGCTGAACGCCAAGCCGGTGAAGGTGCCCGCCGGCGCGGTGCGGGGTGCCCTGTCGGCGGCCTGGCGGCTGCGGCTCGTCCCGGCCTCCCCGGGCCTCTTCGACGCACTGCGACACCTGCCGCTGCTCGCCACCGAGCGGGCCCGGCGGGAGCTGGGCTGGGATCCGGCTTCGAGCTCGCTCGACGCCCTGGAGGCGTTCCTGCGCGGGGTCCGCGCGGGTGCGGGCGACGACACGGCCCCGCTGGCGGGGCACCGCATCGGCTGACGGCACCCCGCGGGCGGCGGGCGCGCCGGTCCCGTCAGCGGGCGGCGGACCAGTCGACGAGGCGTATCGCGGCGCCCGCGGCCTCGCGGCCCCGGCAGTGGGCGCGGTGGCGGCGCAGCAGGGCGTCGATGTCGAGGTGGCGGGCGAACTCGGCGCGGGCGGCGAGGCGCTGGGCGTAGGCCCACAGTGCGGGGTGGGCGGCGACCCGGTCCATGGCGGCGGCGTCGAGGTGCCAGCGGTGCACGGTGTCGAGCTGGACGAGGGTGACCCAGACGTGCACGTCGGCGGCGGTGGGGGCGTCGCCGAGGACGTACGGGTGGTGGGCGAGGCGGCGTTCGAGGGAGCCGAGCGCGGCGAAGAGGACGGTGAGCGGGTCACGGTGGGCGGAGGCGTCGTCGAGACCGAGTTCGCCGGCGCGCTGGGCGGCCCGGTTGACGCTCCGCTCGCACAGGTCGGCGATCGCGTCGATGGTGTCGCGGTGCGCCTCGGGCAGCAGTTCGGGGCCGTCGCCGCGGAAGCGCAGGGCGAGGTCGCGGAGGATGTCGGGAACATGGGTGCTGACGATCCGTCCGGTCCATCCGTCGCTGAGGACGGGGGCGGCGGCCGGGCCGGTGTAGAGGTGGGCGCTCGCCTCGTACAGCGGGCGGAGCGCGGCGTACCCGCCGTCGGGCGTGTCGGGGGTGCCGGGGAGCACGGCGAGCGGGAGCGTGTCGTCGAGTCCGAGCAGGCTGTGGGTGAGGGCGATGCCCAGACACCGGGGGTCGGCCGGGTCGACGTGGAGGCGGTAGCGGTGCGGGACGGCGTAGTGGCCGCTGCTCGCGTCGCGGCCGATGCGGCCGCGGAAGACGGGCACGGCGACGGAGGCGGGCAGGAGCGAGGACGGGACGACGATGGACACGGTTCTCCCTTGGGGGTGCTCGGTGCCGGGCCGGGCGGCGCGCGACGGCTCCGGTCGCGACGGGGCGACGCGGCGGCCGCGCGGGGCCGGGGCGGCAGAGGTACGGGAAGAGGAGACGGGCGGACCGGGGCGGGCGGTTCAGCGCTCGGGGTGAACGCCCGCGCGGGGACGGCGACTCGCCGCGCTGCAGACCCGCAGCAGATCGATGTGCCGGCGGGAGGTGAGGGGCAGCGAGCGCGGGAGGGGAGCGGCGGGCGAGGTGTCCCTCCGGCCGGTGCGTCCCATGGTTTTCCTACCTGTTCGCTCGGTTTCCCGTCCCCGAGTGTCCGGCGGGCCACAGGGGACGTCAAGAGTGCGGTACGGGGCGTCTCACGGCTCGATACGGCTCGGCGCGGATCGATGCGGATCGACGCGGATCGGGGCGCGGCCGTGCGGAATAATGCGCGCATGCGCATTTCAGCCAGGGCCGACTACGCGGTGCGGGCCGCCCTCCAGCTCGCCGCCGCCGAGGACGCGGGGCCGCTGAAGGCCGAGGCCATCGCGGCGGACCAGGACATCTCGCACAAGTTCCTGGAGGGCATCCTCGGCGACATGCGCAGGGGCGGTCTGGTGCAGAGCCAGCGCGGCGGCAACGGCGGGTACTGGCTGGCCCGGCCGGCCGCGACGATCTCCGTCGCGGACGTCATCCGCTGCGTGGAGGGCCCACTGGTCTCCGTACGGGGGGAACGGCCGCCGGACCTGTCGTACACGGGTCCCGCCGAGTCGCTGCTGACGCTGTGGATCGCGCTGCGGGCGAGCGTCCGCGACGTCCTCGGGGTGTCCCTCGCGGAGCTCGCGGCGGCGAAGCTGCCGGCCGGGATCGTCGCGCTCGCGGACGACCCGGAGGCGTGGACCAACCCCTGACCCGGCGCGGTCGACCTCGCACCACCTGCGCGAACCCGACGCCGTCTCGACGGTCGATACGACCTTGTCCAGCTCGTGGACGCCCCTTGGGGCCGCGCGGTCGCCTCTGTCAGTATCCCTACTATTCCAGTGGGGATACTAGGGATCAGGTGAGGTGACGTGAGCACGCCGAGGAAATCGCCGAAGAGACCAGCGATACGCACCGCCTCCGCACCGCCCGGCCGGCCCGTCGAGCGGCCCGCCGACGACGAGATCTGGCCCCGCGTCACCCGCGAGCTCGCCGACGACCTCGCCGTCGACGCCCTCTCCCGCGACCGGGCCGGAAAGGCCCCCTTCGACGAGGTCGCGCGCCTCCAGGAGGCGGGACTGCCCGCCCTCCTCACGGCGCCGGGACCGACCCGGCGGGGCGCCGACTGGCGGGCCGCCTGTGCGGTCGTACGGGAGATCTCCGCCGCCGACGGCTCGGTCGGCGAACTCCTCGCCCACCACTACGCGCTGTCCTGGAGCAGCCGCTTCTTCGGCCCCGGGCCCGACGCCGGCGACGCGCTCGCCCTCGACGTGCGGACGGCCGAGGAGCACTGGCTGCTCGCCGGCGGCGTCGAACCGCCGCGCGGCGAGTCCGGCCCCGGCCTCGTGCTCACCCCCGCCGACGGCCCCGGCGGCGGCTGGGTCCTCGACGGGCAGCGCGCCTTCGCCTCCGGCGTGACGGTCGCCGACCGGCTCGTCGTCGGCGCACGGCCCGGCGGCACCGGCGACCTGCTCGTCGCCCTCGTGGACCCCGCCCACCCGGGGGTGTTCACGGAAGCCGCCGCGGACCGGGTCGGTCAACGCCTCGCCGGAGCCGGCACCGTCACCTTCGACCGGGTCCCGGTGGACGCCGCGCACGTCCTCGGCACCCTCCCGCACGACGAGCACGCCGTCGCGCCCTTCACCGCCCTCGCACCGCTCGCCCTGCGGCTGCTCCTCGTCCAGGTCGGACTCGGCATCGCCGAGGGCGCGCTCGCCGAGGCCCGGGACGTCAGCCGCGCCGGACACGCGGGACCCGTCGGCGCCGACCGCGCGGGAGGCCCGCCTGTCGATGCCGGGGACGACCCGTACGTCCTGCTCGCCTACGGGGAGCTGGCGACGGCCGCGCACGCCGCCGCCGCGGTGGTGGAGCGGGCGACGGACGCCCTCGCGCGCGGGCTGCTCGCCGAGTGGTCGCTGGGCCTGGAGGAACGCGCCGACATCGCCGTCCTCGTGGCGGCGGCCGAGACCGTCACCGGCCGGGCGGCCGTCCACGTCACCACCCGCGTCCTGGAACTCGTCGACGGCACGACCGGCGCCGAGGCCCACGGCGGCGGGCCGGGCTTCGACCGCTTCTGGCGCAACGCCCGCGCGCTCACCGCCCCCACCCAGGCGGCCCACCGGCTCCGCGACATCGGGGACCACTACCTCAACGGCACCCACGCCCGGCTGACGCTGCCGGCCTGAGCCCCTGGAGGCCTCCTCGCCGGCGAAAGGACGGACGGTCCGGAATGTCGGGCCGTCCGGCCCTCTCGTCAAGGCGCCGGATGGCCCAAGCTGGAGGCAGAAGGGCCTGCCGCCGGGCGGGCCCGTCATGACACGCACGGAGGCAGCCTGATGAGTCGTGAGATCGTCGCAGGAGTGGACGGTTCCCCCGAGAGCCTCGCCGCGGCCGGCTGGGCCGCCCGGGAGGCGCTGCACCGGGGCCTCCCGCTACGGCTCGCGCACGCCTGGCGCTGGGAACCGCTCGACCTGCCCCTGGTCCAGGACCCCGACGAGCA
The DNA here is from genome assembly GCF_014203895.1 of Streptomyces nymphaeiformis. Lineage (GTDB taxonomy): Bacteria > Actinomycetota > Actinomycetes > Streptomycetales > Streptomycetaceae > Streptomyces > Streptomyces nymphaeiformis. The sequence continues at coordinate 480,062 of NZ_JACHJY010000003.1, forward strand.
GCAGCGCGCGGCGTACGCCGTCCTGCGCGAGGCCGAGGCCACCATCGCCGAGCGCCACCCGGAGCTCGCGCTCACGGCCACGCTGCTCCCCGACACCCCGGTCTCCGCGCTGCTCGGCACCGAGGACACGGCCGAGATGCTCGTCATCGGCTCGCGCGGCCACGGCGCCCTCGCCGGTTTCCTGCTCGGCTCGTACGGGCAGCAGGTCATCGCCGCCTCCTCCCGCCCCGTCGTCGCCGTCCGGTCCCGCGACGGCGAGCAGGCCGAACCGCCGTCGGGGTACGTGCTCGTCGGCCAGCTCGGCAGCCCGGAGGACAGCGCGGCCGCGCTCGGCTTCGCCTTCGAGACCGCCGCCGCGCGCGGTGCGGCCGTGCGGGCCGTACGCGCCTGGAGCCTGCCGTCGCTGTACGCGTACAGCCCGGGCTCGATGCGGCTCGCGGACGAGGCCGGCGGGCTCGTCCCGTACGAGGAGAAGGCGCTGCGCGAGGCGCTCGCCCCCTGGCGCGAGCGGTACCCCGCCGTGCCGGTCGCCGAGCACGTCGAGCTGGGCAGCGCGGGTGAGGTGCTGCTGTCCGCCTCGGGCGGCGCCCAGCTCCTCGTCGTCGGCCGGCGGGCGAAGCGCGGGGCCCTCGGGTCGCGGATCGGTTCCGTCGCGCACGCGGCGCTCCACCTCGCGCCCTGCCCGGTGGCGGTGATCCCGCAGGGCTGACAGGCTCGGACGTGGGTTGACGCACCGCGTTGACGAGGTGTGTCGGGGCGGTCGGCGCCGGAAAGTCTTACCGCCGTCGCCCCGGTGGCTCTCACGGCACCGGAACACCCGGCGACCTCGGCGAGAGAGCGGAGCTCCATGCGGCACCACGACCGTCCCGGCCACACCGAATCCGTCCAGGGCCCGGCGCGCCCCGACCGCCTCGACGACCACCGGCCCCGCGCCGTGGGCCGGCACCGCAGAGCGGGCGGGACGCGGCGGCGCGGGCCGCGCCGTCCGTCGTTCCGTACGGCCGTCCTCCTCGGCGGATCCGCGGCGGCGGTGCTCACGGTGGTGACCGGGATGTACGTGGCCACGCCGGCCACCGGCACGACGCCGGCCGGGGCTCCGGACGAGGTCGCGGCGGTGCCGGTGCAGGTCGCCGCGGCACCTGGCCAGGCCGCCGCCGGGAAGGCCGCGCGGTTCGTGCAGGACGTCGTCGAGCTGGCCAACGCCGAGCGCGAGAAGGCCGGTTGCGGGCCGCTGCGCTCCGAGGGACACCTGCGGAACGCCGCCCAGGGGCACGCCGACGACATGGCCGCCCGCGACTACTACGAGCACCACAGCCCGGAGGGGCGCGACGCGGGCGACCGGATGAGCGGCGCGGGGTACGCGTGGTCGGCCTGGGGAGAGAACATCCACCGCGGGCCGAAGACCCCGGCCAAGGCCATGGCGGACTGGATGGACAGTCCCGGGCACCGGGCGAACATCCTCAACTGCTCGTTCAGGGACATCGGCGTCGGCGTGACCCTCGCCGCCAACGGGCCCTGGTGGGTGCAGGACTTCGGCATCCGCCGCTGAGGACACGCCTCAGGGGGAAGCCAGTTGCTGCACCCAGATGCGGCCGGCCGGTCCGGGCACCGACGCCACGCCGGTGTCCCGGTACCGGCAGTCGAGCATGTTCTCCTCGTGCATGGACCCGTCCTGCCAGTCCTCGACGACGGCCTCCGGATCGGCCGCGCCCCGCGCCAGGTTCTCGGCCCAGGCGCTCCAGTCGTATCCGGCGGCGGTGATCCGGGCGTCCGCGAACTCGCCCTCGGGGTTTCTGTGCCCGTAGTAGCCGCGCGCGACCATGTCGCGGGCGGAGGCCCGGGCCGCCGCGACCAGCCGGGGATCGGTCCGCAGCGGCGCGCAACCGGCCGCGGCCCGCAGCCGGTTGACGAGCGCGGTGACCTGCTCCCCCACGTCGGGCACGGGCGTCGGGCGCGGAGTACGGCGGGGCGTGGGGGCGACGGTCGTCGGTGCGGGGGTGGTGACGGTCGGGCTCGGCGAGGCCGTGGCCGGTGCGGCCGTCACCGGAGGCGCGGCGACCGGCCGCCCGGGCCTGACCTGCGCCTCCGGCCGCGGAGGTACGAGAAGGGCGACCGCCCCGAGCACGGCGACGGCCACGACTCCGGCGGCGAGGGCGCGCCGCGGCAGAGCCCACCGCCCGGAGGCGCCGGAGGCGTCAGCCGGCGCGGGCCCGTGGGTCACGCCCTCGGCCCCCGGCGCATGGGCCTGCGCCGGCATGTGGCCGACGTGATCGGTGCCGGGTGCGCCGGCCACGTGCCCGGTGCCGGACGTGCTCGGGGCATCGGGCAGTTCGGAGGCGTGCGCGGCCCACTCCGTGGCCGGTGCGTCCGTGAGCGTGCTCGCGGCCGTCAGGGGCGGGACCAGGCCGATGCCGACGAGGAGGCCCTCGACGGGGACGAGGCCGCGGCGGCCGGTCGCGCGGGAGGTGCAGGCGGTGCAGGTGCGCAGGTGGCGAGCTATCCGCTTGCGCCAGAGCGGGGAGGGGCGGCCGTCCCAGGCCTCGACCGTGCCGGCGAGCTCCGGGCACGGCGGCAGCGCGTCCAGGGCGCGGACCACGGCGCGGCCGGTGTCCAGGCGCTCCTTCATCCGCTGGACGCGGACGGCGGCGTGCTGCGGGCTGACGCCGAGGCCCTCGGCGAGCTCGGCGCGGGTGAGTTCGCCGGCGGCCTCCAGCCACCACAGGGCGAGGAGTTCGGCGTCGTCCTCGTCGAGCCAGCGCGTGGCGCGGGCCACGTCGCGGCGCTGCCCGGACAGGCCGAGGCGGAGGATGGTGAGCTCGGTGAAGTCGCCGGCCGGGTCGGCGAGGTCCGCGGCCCGGTCGAGACCGGGCACGGGCGCGCGCCGGTGTTCGTGCCAGCGGCGCCGTATCCCGTTCATGGCGATGGCGACGAGCCAGGACCGGAAGCGGGACGGGTCGCGCAGGCCCGTGAGGCCGTCGAGGGCGCGGACCATCGTCTCCTGGACGATGTCGTCCGTGTCGGCGTGGCCGTCGAGGGCCCGGCCGACGATGTTGTGGACGAGCGGCAGGTGAGCGCGGACGAGTGTGTCCCTGGCGTCCGCGTCACCCGCCCTGGCCGCCTCCACGAGGACGGTGGTGCGCCGCTCGTCGCTGTGCATCGATGTGCTCCCTCATCCCTGAGTCCGAGTCCCCCGTGACAGGAGATCCGTGGGCGTGGGAGGGATAACGGTTTCTGCGGGACGGCTGCTATCTCGGGGGTACGGGCAGGCGCGGGACCGTGGCCCCGTTCCCCTCCCGGACGGCTGCCACGACGGCGTCGTGGAGCTCGCGGCTCTCCTCCTCCGAATCGCACGGAACGGGACTGCCCGACATGGTGAACCAGTCGGATGCGCCGCTGTACTGCACGGCCACGCGTGCCTCGCGCTCGGCCCAGGTCGTGTGGACGGTCAGATCGCCCGTGACGGCTCCGGCCTCGTCGGTCAGCACCCCACCTCGCCCGGTGTAGACACCGGCGGTCGTCCAAGATGCCCAGCTCATGCCCTCCAGGGTCACACCCGGAGGTGAGATGCGCCACCGACGGGACCGCCCCGGCCGGAGGAGCTCCGGCCGGGGCGGTACGGTCACGCGCCGGGGCGGGCGACGGGTCCCGCGCCGGTCAGGCGAGGGACGCGACGGCCTCGTTGAACGTGGCGGACGGGCGCATCACGGCCGCGGCCTTGGCCGGGTCGGGCTGGTAGTAGCCGCCGATCTCGGCCGGGGAGCCCTGGACGGCGACGAGCTCGTCGACGATCTTCTGCTCGTTCGAGGAGAGCGTCTCCGCGAGCGGGGCGAAGGCCTTGGCCAGCTCCGCGTCCTCGGTCTGGGCGGCCAGCTCCTGGGCCCAGTAGAGGGCCAGGTAGAAGTGGCTGCCGCGGTTGTCGATACCACCGAGGCGACGGGTCGGCGACTTGTCCTCGTTGAGGAAGGTGCCGGTGGCGCGGTCGAGGGTGTCGGCGAGGACCTGGGCGCGGGTGTTGCCCGTGCTGGTCGCGAGGTGCTCGAAGGAGGCGGCCAGGGCGAAGAACTCGCCGAGGCTGTCCCAGCGGAGGTAGTTCTCCTTGACGAGCTGCTGGACGTGCTTCGGGGCGGAGCCGCCGGCGCCCGTCTCGAAGAGGCCGCCGCCCGCCATCAGCGGGACGACCGACAGCATCTTGGCGCTGGTGCCCAGCTCCAGGATCGGGAAGAGGTCGGTCAGGTAGTCGCGCAGGACGTTGCCGGTGACCGAGATGGTGTCCTCGCCGCGGCGGATGCGCTCCAGGGAGAACTTGGTGGCCTCGACCGGGGACAGGATCTGGATGTCCAGGCCCTCGGTGTCGTGCTCCGGCAGGTACTGCTTGACCTTGGCGATGATCTGGGCGTCGTGGCCGCGGTTCTCGTCCAGCCAGAAGACGGCCGGGGCGCCGGTGGCGCGGGCGCGGGTGACGGCCAGCTTGACCCAGTCCTGGATGGGCAGGTCCTTGGTCTGGCAGGCGCGGAAGATGTCGCCCTCGGCGACCTCCTGCTCCAGGACGACGTTGCCCTTGGAGTCGACGAGGCGGACGGTGCCGGCCTGGGCGATCTCGAAGGTCTTGTCGTGGGAGCCGTACTCCTCGGCCTTCTGCGCCATGAGGCCGACGTTCGGGACGGAGCCCATGGTGGCCGGGTCGAAGGCGCCGTGGGCGCGGCAGTCCTCGATGACGGCCTGGTACACGCCGGAGTAGCTGTGGTCCGGGAGGACCGCGAGGGTGTCGGCCTCCTGGCCGTCCGGGCCCCACATGTGGCCGGAGGTGCGGATCATGGCCGGCATCGAGGCGTCGACGATGACGTCGGACGGCACGTGCAGGTTGGTGATGCCCTTGTCGGAGTCGACCATCGCGAGGGCGGGGCCCTCGGCGAGCTCGGCCTCGAAGGAGGCCTTGATCTCGGCGCCGAGGCCGTGCGGGATGGCGTCGAGGCCGGCCAGGACGGTGCCGAGGCCGTCGTTCGGGGACAGGCCGGCGGCGGTGAGCACCTCGCCGTACTTGGCGAAGGTGTTCGGGAAGAAGGCGCGCACGACGTGACCGAAGACGATCGGGTCGGAGACCTTCATCATCGTGGCCTTGAGGTGCACGGAGAAGAGCACGCCCTCGGCCTTGGCGCGGGCGACCTGCTCGGAGAGGAAGGTGCGCAGGGCGGCGGCGCGCATGACGGCGGCGTCGACGACCTCGCCGGCGATGACCTTCAGCGGCTCGCGGAGCTCGCTGACGGTGCCGTCGGCGGCGGTGAACTCGAAGCGGAGGGTGTCGTCCTCGGCGATGACGGCGGACTTCTCCGTGGCGGCGAAGTCGTTCTCGCCCATCGTGGCGACGTTGGTCTTGGACTCGGGGGTCCAGACGCCCATGCGGTGCGGGTGGGTCTTCGCGTAGTTCTTGACCGAGCCCGGGGCGCGGCGGTCGGAGTTGCCCTCGCGCAGGACCGGGTTGACGGCCGAGCCCTTGATCTTGTCGTAGCGCGCGCGGACGTCCTTGTCCTGGTCCGTCTGCGGGTCGTCCGGGTAGTCCGGGAGGGCGTAGCCCTGCGCCTGGAGCTCGGCGATCGCGGCCTTGAGCTGCGGGATGGACGCCGAGACGTTCGGCAGCTTGATGATGTTGGCGCCGGGGGTCTTGGCCAGGTCGCCGAGCTCGGAGAGGGCGTCGGCGATGCGCTGGCCCTCTTCCAGGAACTCGGGGAAGACGGCGATGATGCGGCCCGCGAGGGAGATGTCACGCGTCTCGACCGTGACGCCGGCCTGCGAGGCATACGCCTGGACCACGGGCAGGAACGAGTACGTCGCCAGGGCAGGCGCCTCGTCAGTGTGGGTGTAGATGATGGTCGAGTCAGTCACCAGGTGCTCCGCTCCACGTCTGCGTATGCGAGATTGCTCGACATCAAGATATCTCGTGATCGCGGTCCTCGGTAAAGGGCCCCATGAGCTCGGCGTCGTGCGGGACGCCCGCGGCCTCGACGAAGGGCCCTCCGAGCCGGTACGGGGCGGGGGGACCGTCCACGTCGACGCGGCGCAGCAGGGCCAGGACGATCAGTCCGGCGGCGGCGACCACTCCCGCGGCGAGGGCCTGGCCGCAGCGGTGCGCGAGCCGGAGCTCGGCCGGGTCGTACGGGGCGGTGGCGGGCAGCGCGAGGGTGTCGCCGAGCAGCCAGAGCCCTGCGCCGAGGCCGGCCAGGGCGAGCAGGACGAGCGGGACGGTCACGGGGAGACCGGGCAGGGCGGGCCCGCGCCGGGGTCCGGGGCGGACCTTGCCCCTGCGGGCGATCATGGCGAGGAGGCCGGAGGTCACGGCGAGGGCGACGAGGGCGGCGGCGATGACGTCGCCGGGCCGGTGCTGCCCCGAGGCGATGGTGTACGCGCCGACGGCGGCGGCCCAGAGGGTGGCGGCGCCGACGGCGAGGGCGCGCGTCCGGTAGGGGGCGACGAGGACGAGGCCGAGGGCGATGCCGACGGCGAGGGTGGTCTGGACGCTGGGGAAGCCGCTCGGGAGGAGGGCGCCGGAGGTGTCGACGAGCCGGGGGCGGGGCGCGTACCGCTGGAGGAGTCCGGTGACGGCGAGTGCGGTGACGACCGCGCCGGCGGCGGCGCCGGTGAGGGCGTACCGCTTGCGTATGAGTCCGGTGGCGAGGAGGACGACGCAGCCGAGGACCAGGGAGAAGGTGGTGAGCCCGGCGAGCGAGGGGTGGTCGCGGAGGATCGTGACGGCGACGCCGTCGGCGCGCCGTCCGGTCACGGCGGCGTCGCCCCAGCGGCGGCCGGTCGCGGTGAGCACGAGTCCCGCGTAGACGACCGTGAGGAGGAGGACGGCCCCGAGGCAGGCACGCCGGGTCCGGGTGCGGACCCGTGTGCTGAACGAGCCGGCGGCCTCGCCGGCCACGGCGGCGTACCACCAGGTGTCACCGGTCTCCAGCGGCCTCGGGGAGCCGCCGGCGCGGAGCCTGTCGTAGGAAGCCATGCCCCGATTCGAACCCACGCGCGCGCGCGGCGCCCGCTGGACTCACCCGAACGACACGCCGAGGGGCGGGGGCCGAGCGGGGCTCTTGTCCGCCCGGGAGACCGCACGCGGCGGCTCCCGCCGCCGGAGCCGGGGCGCGGACGGCGTCAGCGGTCCCGGCGCGGGACCTGCGCCAGCACCAGGAGGACGAGTCCTCCGAGGAGGCCGAGGAGAGTCGCCACGCCCAGGCCGGAGCGCAGGACGAGGTCGTCCGCGAGTTGCCCGCACGCCTGGATCGCGAACGCCGCGGCCATCGCCGACTGGCCCCAGCCGTGCAGCGCCGTCCGGAAGACGCGCCGCCGCTGCCAGGACGGCATCCAGCCGGTGCGGAGCGCGGCCGCTCCGGAGAGGCCGAGCAGCAGCGCCAGCGCGCCCGGTATGACGACGTACCAGTCCATGCCCGCCCCCAGTCCCCCGGCCCTCCGCCGGAGTTCAGCCAGATCATGCCACGGCGACGCGACCCCGGTCGCGGTCGTGGCGGCGGGTGCCGTACAGGGTGAACGCCGTGTTCACCAGGGCGACATGACTGAGCGCCTGGGGCGTGTTCCCGAGCTGGCGGCCCGCCACGGGGTCCCATTCCTCGGAGAGGAGCCCGACGTCGTTGCGGACGTCGAGGACCCGCTCGAAGACGGTCCTGGCCTCGTCGGCGCGGCCGGTCATGGCGAGCGCGTCGGCGTACCAGAACGTGCAGGCGACGAAGCTCCCCTCGGTGCCGCCGAGGTCGTCGAGCTCGTGTCTGCCGCCGTCCCGGACGTCGCCGTACCGGCGCAGGAAGCCGTGGTCGTCGAGCCGCTCCATCGCCCGGATCGTGCTGAGGACGCGGGGGTCGCCGGCGGGGAGGAAGCCGAGCCGGGGGATCAGCAGGGCGGTCGCGTCGACCTGGGTGCTCCCGTAGTACTGGGTGAACGACCGCTGTTCCTCGCTCCATCCCCGGGCGCAGATCTCCGCGTGCAGTTCGGTGCGGAGCGCCTGCCAGTGGGCGAGGGAGCCGCGCAGTCCGGCGACGCGGGCGAGGCGGACTGCCCGGTCGGCGGCGACCCAGGCCATGACCTTGGAGTGGACGAAGTGGCGGCGCGGGCCCCGGACTTCCCAGATGCCCTCGTCGGGTTCCCGCCAGCGTTTGCCGAGGTAGTCCAGGAGCGAGGCCACCAGGGCCCAGGCCGCGGGGTCGAGGGCGATGCCCGCGCGGACGGCCGAGTAGACGGTGCTGAGCACCTCGCCGTAGATGTCGAGCTGGAACTGGCCGACGGCGGCGTTGCCGAATCTGACGGGCTGTGAGTTCTCGTAGCCGGGGAGCCAGTCGGCGTACGTCTCGGGGAGCCGTCGCTGGCCCTCGACCCCGTACAGCGGCTGGAGGTCGGCGGGGTCGCCCGCGACGGCGCGCAGCAGCCAGTCCGTCCAGGCCAGCGCCTCCCTGCGGTATCCGCTGCGGAGCAGACAGGAGAGGGTGAAGGTGGAGTCCCGCAGCCAGCAGAAGCGGTAGTCCCAGTTGCGGCCGCCGCCGACGCACTCGGGGAGCGAGGCGGTGGCTGCGGCGACGATGCCGCCGGTCGGGGCGTAGGTGAGGGCCTTGAGGGTGAGCAGGGAGCGGATCACGGCCTCGCGCGCGGGGCCTTCGTAGCGGAGGGTGGCGGCCCAGTCGTTCCAGAAGGCGAGGGTGCGGGTGAGCGCGTCGGCGACGCCGGCGGGCGAGAGCGGCGGGGGTGCGGGGGCGTGGGAGGGGCTCCAGCCGAGGACGAAGGCGACCCGCCGGCCGGCGGTGACGGTGAACTCGCAGCTCGTACGGCCGGGGGTGACGTCGAGTTCGACGCCGGGCCCGCAGGAGAGCCGGGTGGCGTCGGGTCCGGCGACGGAGACGACGGTGCGGCGGTCCGTGGCGCGGGTCCAGGGCACGATGCTGCCGTGGTGGAACCGGACGCTCAACTCGCCCCGCACGGCCACCCGTCCGGCGATCCCCTCGACGACACGGACGATCCTCGGGCCGCCGCCGGACGGGAGGCCGCCCCGCGAGCGCGGCGGCATGAAGTCGGTGATCCGGACCGTGCCGGTGAGGGTCTCCCACCAGGTGTCGAGGACCAGCGTGTCGCCCCGGTAACTCCTGCGCGTGCAGCGGCCGTTGCCGACCGGGGCGAGGATCCAGCGGCCGTGGTCCGGCTCCCCGAGGAGGCCGGCGAGACAGGCGGGCGAGTCGAAGCGGGGCGCGCACCACCAGTCGACGGACCCGTCGGTCCCGATGAGCGCGGCAGTCTCCAGGTCACCGACGAGGGCGTAGTCCTCAATTCGCCCTGCCATGACCGGATTGTATTCCTCCCGGAGAACACGCGCAGAAATGACCTGGTGACAGGGCACGTCATTCCTTCGCGGGCGTCCGCATATTCTTCCGTTCTCCTTGACGGCATCACCGCGGGCGCAGGATTCTGAGAAAGCGGTCCGGTCACGAAATGCCGAACCGGCCAGTCAGGGCGTACCGATGAGTAGCGATTCCCGATGAGTGAGTAGCGGTTCCCGATGAGCGGTGATGCGCATCCGCTGCGCCGGTCGACCGACCGGACGCCCCTCCCCGGCACCCGGACGGTGAGTCTCGTCCTCACGGCCCGCCCCGGTGACGGGCGCCCTGGAGCGGCCCTGGACCGGCTCCTCGGCCAGGTGCCGGCGAGCGTGCGGGAGGTCGTCCTGATCGGCGGCCCCGCCGGGGCGGGCGCCGCCCGCGACGGGCTCCGCGTGGTCCGGCTCGGGGACTGGGACTTCGCGCGGGGCGACATCCCGCACGCGGCCCTGCTCGCGGCGACCGGTGACCTGATCGTCCTGATGAACGCCGACGGCAGCATGTCGCCGCACGAGATCCCGCATTACCTGCACTACCTGGAAAGCGGTTACGACTTCGTGAAGGGCTCGCGTTTCATCGCGGGCGGCGACTACGCCGACTATCCGCTGTCGCGGCGGGTCGGGCACCGCGCGCTGCTGCGACTCGCCCGCCGGCTCTACGGTCAGCACCTCACGGATCTCTGGTACGGATTCTGCGCGTTCCGGCGGCCTTTCGTCGACCTCCTCGACCTGCGCGAGGACGGCGTCGAGCTCGGGGCGGAACTCGTCACGCACGCGTTGCACTACGGGCTACGCGTCGCCGAGGTGCCGAGTCTCGAACTGCCGCGCCGTCACGATCCGTCGCATCCCCGCACGATCCGCGACGGCGCCCGCATCCTCGGCGCGCTCCTCCACGAGCGGCCGCACAACGCCCTGTCGCGCCTGGCGCACGGACCTTTCCGCAGCCCCTCCGGTTGACGAACCGTACCGAAGGATGCTAACGCTGAAGTGAGCAATGTTTCAGGACGAACCAGGCCCTGAGGGCACCCCCCTCGGCAGGGTCGGTTGACGGAAGAGGCTCGACGTGAACTCCAGCCCCCTCAGCCGAACGCCGGTGGCACCCGTTCCGCACCCGCTGCGACGCGTGACCGACTGGCCCCTCGCCGATGCCCGGCGCCGCCCGCTCTGCCGGTCCCCGCGCGCCGCGACGGCCCACCCGGCCCGCCGGGCCTCCGACCGGATCGTCCCCGTCGCCCCTTCGCGCCGGAGCGCGGCGTGCCGGCCGCGCTGCGCCGCCCGGCGGCGGCGCGCCCGCACGGCCCACACCCGCACCGCCCGCCGCGGCAGCGGCTCAGGCCCATCAGCCTGCTCGTCCGGACCAGCTCCGACACCCCGGTCCCGCGCCTCCGCGGACCCGGCCCCACGTGACCGTGGACCCGCCCACGCCGAGAAGCCTCGGAGGCGGGTGCCATGACCAGCGTCCGAGGGCCTCTGCTCGTCGCGGTGTCGGGACCCGACGACGCCGACACCTCCTCGCTCGTACGCCGGCTCGCGGTGCTGCTCCGCGAGCGCGGCGTCACCGTCCTCGCCCTCCCCTGCCGCGGCTGCTTCCTGTGCCGCCGGCTCCCGGTCCCGCCCCGCGTGAGGGACGCGGGGGAACCGGGCAGGGACGCGTGGGCGCGGCGCGCCACGGATCCCGAGCGCCGGGGACCCTGGCCGCGCCGTGCCCACGCCCTTCTCGACGCGGGGCTGCTCGCCGCGCGGATCGCCGTGGCCCGGCTGCGCGCGCGGGCACGGGCGCGCGGCCGGCAGGCCGTGGTCCTGACCGACCGGGGGCCGCTGGACGGCCTGGTGAGGTTCGGCCTCCCGGCCACTTCCCGGGCCGCGGCCTCCTTCCGCCGGATCGCCGACGGCTACGGTCTCACCCTGCTGGTGGAGACCGGTCCCGGGACGCTGCGCGCCCGGGGCCGCGAGGAGGCCGCGGGACCGTCGGCCGACTGGTGGGACCGCTGCCGCAGCTGGTCGCGCAGGCTGCCGCGGGTCACCCGGCTCGACGGCGACGGGGCTCCGTCCCTGGTGGCCGAGGCCGCCCTGCTCCGGATCCTCGACACGATGCGGGAGCGGGAGCGTGCGGCCGCCGCCGTTCCGGAGCGCGGCACGGCCGGAGCGCGGCGGCACGTCGTGGTGTCGGTCTACGACGGCGCCGACGCCCCCGCCCACCGCAGCGGCGGGGCGCTGGTGGCCGGCAAGGTGGCCCGGCGGCTCGCCGAGGACTTCCGGGTGACCGTCGTGACGGCGGGGCGGCGCGGCGGCACCGAGGAGCGGGACGGCATCCGGTACGTGCGGCTCCCGGTGGGCCGGGCGGGCCCGCGCGCCGGGCAGCTGCTGTTCCTCGTGCTGCTGCCGTTCGTGGCCCGCCGGATCCGGCACGACCTGTGGCTGGAGAACTTCACTCCCCCGTACTCGACGAGCTTCCTGCCCCTGACGTCCGGTGCCCCCGTGATCGGCATCGACCAGGGGCGCCCCGGCGAGGCCTCGCGGAGGCGCCCCCGCCTCCCGTTCCTCCTCGTCGAGCGGCTCGGACTGCGCTGCTACCGGCACATCGTGACGCCGAACAGCGCGGACGGCTCGACGATCCGCCGCCTCAACCCCCGGGCCGACGTGCAGGTCATCCCCAACGGGGTCGATCAGCGCCTGCTCGACGAGGCCCTGCTCGGGACCGGGCAGTTCATCCTCTTCCTGGGCCGGATCGACACCTGGGTCAAGGGCCTCGACCTGCTGCTCGACGCCTACGACCGGGCCCGGCCCCCGCTCGACCTGCTGCTCGCCGGCAGCGGCGCCCCCGCCGAGGAACGCCGCCTCACCGCGCTCATAGCCGCCCACAACCGCGATCCGCTGTCCCGGATCCACTGGGTCGGCTTCGCCGGCGAGGAACGCAAGCGCCAACTGCTGCGCGACAGCGCCTTCCTGGTGATGCCGTCGCGACATGAGACCTTCGGCCTGGTGGCCCTGGAGGGCATGGCGTACGGCAAGCCCGTGCTGCACTTCGACCTGCCCGCGCTGCGCTGGATGCGCGGCACCGGGGACGTGGCCGTGCCGCCGTTCGACGTGGCGGCGTTCGGCGCGCGGATGACCGAGCTGGCCTCGGACTCCGCGCTCCGCCAGTGCCTCGGCCACCGGGCCGGGATCACCGCGCAGCACTACGCGTGGGACGAGATGACGGGCCGCTACCTGGCCCTGGCCCACCGGCTGCTCGACTCACCCGCCGCTGCGCGGCGGCCGCCGAGGAAGAGGGGTGCGTCGTCATGGCAGACGACCCGCTGACCGCCTTCGTCCGGACCGTCCTCGGCACCGGTGTCCCGATGATCGTGCTCTCGCCGCACCTGGACGACGCCGTGCTGTCCTGCGGCGCGCTGCTCGGCTGGGCGGGGCGGCGGGCCCCGGTGACGGTCGCGACGCTGTTCACGGAGGCCGCGCCGCCGCCGTACACCCTCTCCGCCCGGCAGTACCTGCGGCAGACCCGGGCCTGCGACGCGGAGCAGCTGTACGCGGACCGGCGCGCGGAGGACCGGCGGGTCCTGGAGCTGCTCGGTGTGGACTGGCGTCACGTCGGCCTGGTCGACGGGCTGTTCCGGCGGCTGCCGCGGTCCCGCCCCGGCCTCGGACGGCTCGCCCCGCTGCTGCCCGAACTGGAGCACGTGTACCCGACGTACCGGCTGCACCTGGCCCGGGGCCGGGTGTCCGCGCACGACGCCGAGACCCTGCGCGTGGCCGGGGAGACCATCGACACCCTGCTGCCCGCCCGCTCCGGCGGCCTGGTGCTCGCGCCCCTCGGCGTCGGCGGGCACGCCGACCACGTGCTCGCCCGCACCGCCGCCGAGCGGAGCGGCCGCCGGGTCGTGTACTACAGCGAGTTCCCGTACAACCAGACGGCCGCCGCCGACGCGGAGTTCACCGGCCGGCACCGTCTCGTGGCCCGTTCCTGGGAGCGGGACCTCGACCGGAAGGCGGAGCTGATCCGGGGCTACCGGACCCAGGCCGACGCGCTGTTCCCCGGCGGCCTCATCCCCCGCGCGCCCGAGGTGTACCTGCTGCCCGGGGCCGGGGACACGGCCGTCTCCCGTGGCCCCGCCCGGCTGCGCCGCACCAGGACCCGGACGGCCGGCGGTGTGCCGTGACCGTGCCGTGCGGCCCGGCGCCGGGACCGGCCGCCGCGGAGGTGCTCGATGCGCCGCGGTGAGCGGCCCCGTGTCCTGCTCCTGACCGGCGGTCCGCTGGACGGGGCGGAGGGCGGTGCCGTACGGCTCGCCGGCGACGTCCTCGGGGCGCTGCCGAACGTGGACTTCGTGTGGTTCGCCCGGTGGCCGAACCGGCACCAGGAGGTCCCGGAGCGCGGGCGGCCGGTCCGCATCCTGTCCCGGGACGTGCCGGGCGTCCCCGCGCGGGTGCAGTCCGCGCTCGCCGGGGCGCTGTTCGCCCGCCGCGTCGACCTCGTGCACGTCTTCCTGACCATCGGCCGCACCTTCCCGGTCCTGTCCCGGCTGCGCCCGCTGCTGCTCGGCGGACGGCCCGTCGTGCACACCGTGCCCTGCGTTCCGGACAACCGCTTTCTGGCCCACGGCCGTTCCCTGGGGACGACGGTCGCCCTGTCCGAGTCGATGGCCCGCCGGCTGCGGGCCGCCGACTTCGGCGACGTCCGTGTCGTCCCGCCGATGATCGCTCTGGACGCGTGGCCGTACCTGCCGCGCCCCGAGGGGTTCCCCTCGGTCCTCTTCGCCGGGCGCCACGATCCGCACGGCGGGGCGGAGACCGCGATCGAGGCGGCTGCGGAGGCCCACCGGGAGGGGGCCAGGTTCCGTCTGGTGCTCGCGATGCGGGGACGACCGGGGCAGGACACCGCGACCCTCGACGAGGCGCTGCGGGAGCGCGCCGGCGCGGCCGGGCTGCCGGACGTCGAGGTGCGCGGATACGTCGAGGACATGCACGCCCTGCTCGCCTCCGTCCAGGTGCTGCTGTACCCGCCGGTCGCGCTCGGCGGGAATCCGGACATCCCGTTCACCGTGCTCCAGGCGCTGGCCACGGGCCGGCCGTCGATCCTCAGCGACCTCCCGCAGTTCGCCGACTTCGGGCACGCCGTGCTGCGCGCCCCTGCGGGTGACGGGCGCCGCACCGGGCAGCAGCTGGCATGGCTGCTCGACCAGCCGCGCTCCTGGGACATGCTCGCGGAGCGGGGGCGGGCCCTCGTCGAGGACCACTTCGGCCCCGAGCGCTTCGCCGCCCGGTACGCGGCGCTCTACCGGGAGTTGCTGTCATGAGGGCTGCTGTCATGCGGGCGCGGGAGCCTGCGCCTCGGCGGTGAGCGCCTCCGCGGTGAGCAGGAGGATGCCCGTGTCCCCGTACTCGGGCAGGGTGAGGTCCTTCTCGACCCTGCCGATCCGCAGTCCGCTGGTGCGCGGGGCGAACACGGACCGCAGGGCGGTCTCGTCGACGGGGCAGGCGGGCCAGACCGGGCCGTCGCCGATGCGGTAGCTCGGCATGCGTTCCATGAAGGCGGCCAGGAGGGTGCCGCCGGGGCGGACGGCGCGGACGAAGGCCTCGCACAGGGCGGTGAACTCGCCGAAGTCCTCGGTGACGCTCTCGGCGACGAAGTTCATCGAGGCGAGGTCGTAGGTGCCGGGGACCACGTCGTCGGCGGTGCCGCGGACGACCCGCACCCGGCGGAGCGCCTCCGCGCAGTCCTCGGGGAGGGCGGGGTCGAGGGAGCGGCACAGGGCGTAGAAGGGCCGCCAGCTGTCGTCGATGCCGCGGGTGAGCTGTTCGCGCAGGTAGCGGACGCCTGCGGCGCTGGGTTCGAGGGCGTCGACGGCTCGGCCGGCGGCGCCGGCGAGCATCAACGGGTACAGGTTCGGCCCGGCGCCCAGTTCGAGGGTGCGGGCCAGGGCGCCGGGGGCGAAGCGCCGGTAGACGGCGGAGTGGTGGCGGATGACGCCGATGTCGCAGGGGTGGAGGCGGCGGTAGTTCTCGGCGAGGTAGTCGGCGACGGGCCAGTCGTCCCAGTCGGCGTCCCGGTTGCGGCGTGCCCGGCCCGTCGCCGGGGGGTCCTGGGGGATCCGGTCCATCACTGCTCCGCGGGCGGGCCGGCCGTGACGGGACGGGGGGCCGCGGCGGGCTGCAGGGTGAACCGGGCGGCGAGCTCCGTGAGGGCGGCGCACAGCTGGTCGATCTCCTCGTCGGTGTTGGCGGCGGTGATCTGGATGCGGAAGCCGACCCGGTCGCGCGGGACGAGGGGGTAGGACGCGAGCGTCACGTAGATGCCGCGCTCCCAGAGGAAGGTGGCGACGGCGTCGAGGTCCCCGGCGTCGCCGAGCGGGATCTCGATGATCGGCAGGCCGTCGGTGTTGGGGGTGGCGATGCCCAGGCTCCGTACGTGGGCGAGGGTGCGGGCCGTCCTGCGGTACAGGCGGGCCCTGATCTCGTCCCCGCGCTCGTCGTTGAGGTCGAGTCCGGCGAGGGCGGTGGCGAGGGAGGCGGTCGGCGAGGGCCCCGAGTACAGGTACGGGGCCGCCGCCACCTTGAGGTGGTCCTTGAGCCACCTCGGTACGGCGAGGAAGGCGAGCAGCGAGGAGAAGGCCTTGGAGAAGCCGCCGACCAGGACCAGGTTGTCGTACGTCTCCCCCAGGTGGCGCACGATGCTGTTGCCGCGCGAGCCGTACGGGCTGGTCTCGCCGGCGCGGCGCTCCCCGATGACGCCGAAGCCGTGGGCGTCGTCGATGTAGAGGAGGGCGCCGTTCTCCCGGCAGATCCGGGCGAGGACGGGCAGGTCGGGGAAGTTGCCGGTCATGCTGTTGACGCCGTCCATGCAGACGAGCCGGCCGGAGTCGGCGGGCGCGCCGCGCAGCAGGCTCGCCAGCTCGTCGGGCCGGTCGGCGTGGAAGCGGTGGACCTCGGCGCCCTGTCCCCGCGCGCCGACGCAGCCGTCGTACACGGTGCGGTGGGCCTGCGCCTCCACGAAGACCTGTCCGGTGCCGGCGAGGAGCGGGATGACGGACTGGTGGATGAGGGTGATGGTGGGCAGCAGGAGGGTGTCGGGGGCGCCGAGGAGTTCGGTGAGCCGCTCCTCGATGCGGGGGTAGATCCGGGGGCTGCCGATGAGCCGGGACCAGCTGGGGTGGGTGCCCCAGCGCCGGACCTCGGGTTCGATGGCTTCGATGATCTCGGGTTCGAGGTCGAAGCCGAGGTAGTTGCAGGAGGCGAAGTCGACGAGCCAGTCGTCGCCGACCCGGATGCGGCGGCCGTCGACCTCGTCGATGACGGCGTCGCACATGAGGCTGGTCCGCTGGAGGTGCTCCAGGTCCCGCCACCGGGACTCGCGCGGGGGCCCGGTGGTGCGCACGGCGGAGAAGGGCCCTGCCGTCCGGACGGCCTGACGGGCGGCCGGCCGGGCCGCGGGCCGGCTCGCGGCGGGCGGGGCGTGGTGCAGATAGGACTCGGCCTGGTGGGCGGTCATGGGGCGGGCGAAGAGGTAGCCCTGCCCGTACCGGCAGCCCATCCCGGCGAGCAGCGCCCGCTGCTCCTCGTGCTCGATGCCCTCGGCGACGACCTGGAGGCCGAGGACGTCGGCGATGCGCACGATGCCCTCGACCAGCGCGACCTGCTGGGGGTCGGTGGTGATGTCGTCGATGAACGACTTGTCGACCTTGAGGACGTCGATGGGGAACTCGCGGAGGTAGCTGAGCGAGGAGAACCCGGTGCCGAAGTCGTCGATGGCGATGGCGACGCCCAGGTCCTTCAGGGCGGCCATGGTGCTCCTGATCTGGACGTCCTTGCGCATGAGGACGGTCTCGGTGAGCTCCAGGCAGAGCGAGCCGGGCGCGAGCCCGGAGGAGTGCAGGGCGCGCCGCACCTCTTCGAGGAACCCGGGGTCGCGGAACTGCCGGGGGGAGACGTTCACATTGGCCCGCAGGGGCGCGCGGTCGGAGTGGGCGCGCTGCCAGCGGGCGACGTCGAGCGCCGCGTGCTCCAGGACCCAGGCGCCCAGCGGCATGATGTGGCCGCTCTCCTCGGCCAGGGTGATGAACTGGTCGGGCGGCACCATGCCCCGGCGGGCGTGCGGCCAGCGGATGAGCGCTTCGAGACCGGCCGGGGCGCCGCCGTCCACCTCGACGATCGGCTGGTAGCGCAGGGCGAAGGCGTGGTCGGCGATGGCCCTGTCCATGCCCGCCTGGAGTTCGTGGCGGGCGACGAGCCGGGAGTGGAGCTCGGGACGGAAGAGCCGCCACCGCTTCTTGCCGGCGGCCTTGGCCGCGTACAGGGCGAGGTCGGCGTGGCCGAGGAGCTCCTCGGCGTGGGCGCTGTCGAGCACGGTCGCGATGCCGACGCTGGTCGACACGGAGACGGCGCCGTCGGTGAGGTGGAAGGGCTGGCTGAGGGTGTGCACGATCTCGGCCGCGAGGGCCTCGGCGTCGCGGGGCTCGCGCGCCCCCTCGATGAGGACGGCGAACTCGTCGCCGCCGAGCCGGGCGGCGGTGTCGGTGAGCCGCAGGACCGAGGTGAGGCGGCGGGCGACGGCGACGAGGAGCTCGTCGCCGACGGAGTGCCCCATCGTGTCGTTGACGACCTTGAAGTCGTCGAGGTCGACGAAGAGCATGCAGGTCAGGGTGGACTCGCGGCGGCCGCGGAGCAGCGCCCGCTCGATGCGTTCGAGGAGCAGGACCCGGTTGGGGAGGCCGGTGAGGGAGTCGTGGAACGCCCGGTGGGTCAGTTCCCGTTCCAGTTTCCGCTGCTCGGTCACGTCACGGAGGGTCAGGACGAGGCCGTGGACGGTGCGCTCGTCGCGCAGGTTGCTGCACCGGACCTCGGCCTCCAGCTCGCCGGAGCCGCCGCGCAGCAGCTTCCAGTCGTCCCGGGCGTCGGCGGCGCCGCGGGCGCGGGCGTCGGCGACGAGGCGCAGCGCGGTCGTCGTGTCGGCGGGGGCGAGGAGGTCGGTGAGCGGGGTGCCGGGGAGCAGGGAGCGGCCGAACATGGACTCGGCCGAGGGGCTGGCGTACCGGATGGTGTCGTCGTCGTCCAGGATCAGGATGACGTCCGAGGTGTTGTGCACGAGGGTGCGGAAGTAGGCCTCGCTGGTGCGGCGGTTGACCTCCTCGCTGAGCCCGAAGCGTTCGAGGGCCAGGGCCGCCTGGGAGGCGAGGGACTGCGCGGGTCCCGATATCTCGGCGAGCTTGCGTTCGGATCCCGCGAAGAGCAGCACGCCGAGCAGCGGTTCGCCCCCGGAAGGGGACTGGAGCTCCAGGGGGCAGAGCAGGACGTGGGTCTCGGGCGTGATCTCGGCGGCGACGGACGGGTCGAGCCGGGTCAGGGGGAGCAGCCGGGCGCCCTCGGCGACCAGCTCGGACCAGGAGGTGCCGCGGGGCCGGATCAGTTCGTCGGTGCGGCAGCTCCAGGGGTGCTCCGTGGTGGCCACGGCGGTGAGGCCGCCACGGCGGTCCCGGGTGAGGAGGAGGACCTGGTGGGAGGTGCCGGGACCGAAGAGGGTGGCGGTGGCCGTCTCGACCGCTCCGGCGACCTCGCGGGGGCTGAGGGCGGCGACGAGGGAGGCGGCGGCGAGCCGGAGGCTGCGCTCGCGGGCCTCGGCCTTGCCGTGGTCGCTCATCATGCCCCAGAGCCGGGCGAGGACCAGCAGGAACATCAGAGCCGAGAAGATCGCGATGACGGCGATGTCCTTGTTCTGGTTGTGGCGCAGCGACTGGAGGAGCAGCAGGCCGGGGGCGACGAGCGAGGCCCCGGCGAGCAGCGCGAGCCGCCGCTCGGCGACGCGCCGGGGCGGTTCGGGGACGGGTTCGGTGAGGCCGGTCATGGAGGGGTGGAGGGCTGCCAGGCCCCAGGCGGTGAAGAAGACGACCCAGCCGAGGTCCCACGGGGTGCCGACCATCCAGGTGCCCTTGAGTTGGAGGATTCCGTAGATGACGTCGGACGCGAGGATGCCGCAGGTGCCGAGGGTGAGGAGCTGTACGGATCGGGATCTCAGCCCGCCGGGGATGAGGAGTCGGGCGAGCATCGCGAGCATCAGCACGTCGCCGAGGGGGTACGCGATGGAGATGGCCTTCTCGGTCCAGGTCATGCCCTCGCTCCTGGCGAGCGGGGTGATGAGGTTGACCCAGCACAGCAGCGCGAGCCCCGAGGTGAGGATCAGCGCGTCGAGGACGACGCCGAGGTCGCGGCCGACGGCCCGGTAGCGGATGAAGCCGAAGAGGCCGATCGCGAAGAGCGGGTACGTGGCCAGGTAGAGGGCGTCGGCGACGGACGGGAAGGGTCTGGTCTGGCCGAAGAAGGCCTCCAGGGCGTTGTACGCGGTGTCGCCGCTCACGAAGGTGAGGTTGGCCGCGGCGAGCACCAGCCAGGGCCAGCGCCGGGACGGCCGGTGCAGATGGACGCCGACGAGGATCGCGACGACGCCGCTGAGCCCGATGAGCGCCCACAGGGTGGTGTGGCGGGAGGGGAGCTCCAGGTACGCGACGGTCAGCAGGGTCACGAAGAGGACGTAGATCAGGGTCCAGAAGCGCAGTTTCGCGGACGCGGTGGGCGGCCGGTTGAGCCGGCTCAACGACATCGTCCACCGCCCCCTTGCCGGGTCGGACGCCGCCGGGAGCGCCCTGTTCGCGGATACGGGCCCTGTAGATGTCCATTCTCCGGGGCACCCGGGAGGGCTGCATCTCGGCGCCGGCGGGGCGCACCGGAGCCGGTGTCAGGAGGAGGCGCGTCGGCCGGTGTCAGGAGGAGGCGCGTCGGCCGGTGTCAGGAGGAGGCGCGGACCACGAGTTCGGTGGGCAGCATCCGGCGGGGCTGCTCGTCCGGGTCGCCGGGCGAGGCGATCTCCGTCAGGAGCATCCGCGCCATGGTGCGGCCCATCTCCTCGATGGGCTGGCGCACGCTGGTCAGCGGCGGGTCCATGTGCCGGGCGATCGCCGAGTCGTCGACGCCGACGAGGGCGACGTCCTCGGGGACGCGGCGGCCCGCCTCGCGCAGCACGCTCCGCGCGCCGGCCGCCATCACGTCGGAGGCGGCGAAGACGGCGTCCAGGTCGGGCCGGCGGTCGAGGAGCTCCCGCATGGCCCGCCGGCCGCCCTCCTCGGTGAAGTCGCCGTCGGTGACGAGGGTCTCGTCGGGGGTGAGTCCGGCCTCCGTCAGGCCCTCGCGGTAGCCGTCGAGGCGGCAGCGGGCCACGTACATGTCGAGGGGTCCGGTGACGGTGGCGATCGTGCGCCGGCCGCGGGCCGCGAGGTGGGCGACGGCGGCCCGGCCCGCGCCGGTGTTGTCGGAGTCGACGAAGGCGACGCGCTCGTCCTGGGTGCGCCGGCCGTTGAGGACGGCGGGCAGGCCGAGGGCGCGGACCTGGTCGGGCAGCGGGTCGTCGGCGTGCACGGAGACGAGGAGGACGCCGTCGACGCGCTGCGCCGCGAGGTACTGCTCGAAGCGCTGCCGCTCCTGTTCGCTGCGGATGAGGGTCAGCAGCAGCTGCTTGTCGGCGTCGGCGAGTTCGGCGCTGACCCCGCGGATGATGTCGAGGAAGTACGGCTCCGCGAAGAGCCGTGCCTCGGTCTCGGGGATCACGAGGGCGACGGCGTCGGTGCGGCTGCCGGCGAGGGCGCGGGCGGCCCGGTTGGGGACGTAGCCGAGTTCGGCGACGGCCCGTTCGACGGCGGCCTTGGCCTGTTCGCTCACCTTCGGGGAGCCGTTGATGACCCGGGAGACCGTGCCGCGCCCGACTCCGGCCCGGGCCGCGACCTCCTCGAGGGTGGGCCTGCCGGTCTGCCGTCCGCTCGCCGCCATGTGCCGCCTCTCCCCTTCGGGGCGCCGCCCCCGCCTGCGTCTGACGCGAACCTATCAGGCGGGGCCGGGCGCGCCGGGACGGTTCAGGAGCCGGTCGGGGCCAGCTCGGCCATGGCGCCCCAGCCCTGCTGCGGGACCTCGACGTTGATGATCTCGGGGGTGGCGGCGATGGCACCGGCCATGGCGGAGAGGCCGGCCGCGAAGTGGTCGGAGGCGACGTGGACGGCGCCCGCGGCGGCGTCGGCGAAGGCCTCCAGGAGGACGAAGACGTTCGGGTCGTCGACGCTGCGGGACCAGTCGAAGAAGAGGTTGCCGGGCTCCGCGCGGGTGGCGCGGGTGAAGTCGTCGACCAGGTCGAGCCAGCGGTCGGCGTGGTCGGGGCGGACGGTGAAGCGGACGGCGATGAAGATCATGCGTCCACCCTCGCGGCGGCCGGTGCCGGTGGGCGAGCGGGACGGCTCAGGATTCCGGCAGGGTCGGAAACGCCGGTACGGAGCGGTGCAGCGCGGCCCGGATCTCGCCCTGCCGCCGCCCGAACTCGGCGGTGGGCAGCGAGACCGACAGGGCGTGCACGATGCCGTCGCCGCGCTCGGGCAGGGCGACGGCGAGACAGGTGTACGCGAGGTCGGCCTCCCCGACGGACACGGCGAAGCCCTGGCCCCGCACCCGGTCCACCTCGGCCTCGAAGCGCTCCGCGCTGGTGATCGTCCGCTCGGTGAAGCGGGCCATGCCGTGCTCCGCCAGATAGCGGCGGCGCAGCGGGCGCGGCAGCGCGGCGAGCAGCGCCTTGCCGTGGGCGGTGGCGTGGGCGCGGACCTCGGGGCCCGGGGTGAAGGGGTGGTCGGCGTCGGTGACCGGGGCGGTGGTGTCGACGACCGTGATCAGGCCGTCGCGGTACGCGGTGTGGTACGCCTCCGCGCCGGTCGCCCGCCGCAGCCGGCCCAGGAGCTCGCCGGTCCCGGCGCCGAGCCCGTGGTGCCGCTGGTGGGAGCGGTGCAGGGCCGGGACGCGGGGGCCGGGGGCGTACCCCTCGGCGGTACGGACGAGGTAGCCGCGGGCGAGGAGGGGGCCGGTGAGGTGGTAGACGGTCGAGAGCGCGCACCCGAGCCGCCGCGCCAGCGTCTTCGCCCCGACGGGCCGGTCCGCGTCGACTATGAGGTCGAGCACGGCGAGGGCGCGGTCGACGGACTGGGGGCCGGGGGTGTGGGGCATCGGTCCAGCTTAGGCGGGGCGGCGGGACCTGCACGGCCGCACGCTGCGCGTCCGCTTCACCCCGCTCCGTAGCCCTGTAGGGGATATCACCTTTATATCCATAAGACACTCTTTCGGCGTACGGTCGTGTGGTTGCCCATTCCCTCGACGCCCCGGGAGAGCGTGTGCCCCGCTCCACGACCGACCTTGACCCGACGCCCCGCGAGGGGCGCCGTCCGCGTCTTCGGACGGCGGCGATCGCGACGGGTGTGGTCGCCGTCGCCGCGGGCGGACTGTACGTGGCGGGTCTCGTCGCCACCGGGGACGACATATCCGCCGGCACCCGGGTCGACGGCGTGGACATCGGCGGCATGAGCCGCTCCGAGGCCGAGGCCAGGCTGACGGCCGCCGCCCCGGCCTCGTGGAAGGCGCCGATACCCGTGAAGGTCGGCGACCGGGCCGCCACCGTGGACCCGGCCTCCGCCGGTCTGACCGTGGACGTCGCGAAGACCGCCGACCGGGCGGCCGACCCCTCCCGTGACCCCGTCACCGTCGTCGGACGGCTCTTCTCCTCCGGCGAGCGCGAAGTCCGGCCGGTGTACGCCTACGACGAGGCCAAGACCAGGACCGCCGTGGCCGAGCTGGCCAAGCAGAACGACCGCACGGTCCGCGAGGGGTCCGTCGCCTTCCACGACGGCAAGGCCGTCGCGACCCAGTCCGTCACGGGCAGCAAGCTGGACACCGGCCGCGCCGCCGAGTCCCTGCGCGCGGCCTACCCGGCCGCCACCGGCGCCGCCGCGGTGACGCTCCCCGTCCAGGTGACCGAGCCCAGGCTGCCCGCCGCCGAGGTGTCCCGCTTCCTCGACACGTACGCGAAGCCCGCCGTCTCCGGCCCCGTGACGCTCACGGCCGGCAGCGAGCGGCTGCGGATCTCCGCCGCCACGCTCTCCGACCACCTCACCGTGAAGAACGACGGCGGCCGCCTCACCGCCTCCCTCGACCAGGACGCCCTGCTGCGCGACCCGGACGTGGCGCGTCCCCTCGCCTCGCTGACGGGCGCGCCGGTGGAGGCCTCCCTCGGGGTGCGCGACGGCAAGGTCGTCGTGGAGTCGGAGGGCCGGCCGGGCCACGAGGTGACCGCGAAGGCCCTGGGCGACGCCGTGCGCCCGCTGCTCACGAAGTCGGGCGACGCGGCCCGTACGGCCCCGGTGGCGACCAAGGTGACGGAGCCGGGGCTGACCTCCGCCTCGCTGGCCCGCCTGGGCATCACCGAGCAGATGTCGACGTTCACGGTGAACTTCCCCACCGCCCCGTACCGGACGACGAACATCGGCCGCGCGGCCGAGCTCATCAACGGCTCGCTGGTGCAGCCGGGCGAGGTGTGGAGCTTCAACAAGACGGTCGGCGAGCGGACCCCGGACAACGGCTTCGTCGACGGCACGATGATCCTCGACGGCTCGTACCGCTCCGCGCCCGGCGGCGGCGTCTCGGCGATGGCCACCACCGTCTACAACGCCATGTTCTTCGCCGGGGTGCAGCCCGTCGAGCACGGCGCCCACTCCTTCTACATCGAGCGCTACCCGGCCGGCCGGGAGGCGACCGTCGCCTGGGGCCAGCTCGACCTGAAGTTCCGCAACGACACGGGCAAGCCGATCTACATCAAGGCGAGCGCCACCGACCACTCGGTCACGGTGAGCTTCCTCGGCACGAAGAAGTACGACTCCGTGGAGGCGGTCGCCGGACCGCGCACCAACATCACGCAGCCCGTGAAGCGCGAGGGCACCGGTGAGGCCTGTGTGCCGCAGCCGCCCCTGGAGGGCTTCGACACCACGGTGGACCGCGTGTTCAAGAACGACGGCGTCGAGGTCAAGCGGGAGACGTACAAGACCCACTACACCCCGCGCGACGAGGTGACCTGCAAGCCGACCACCGAGAAGGGCGACGCCTCCCGCTGACGGAAGGGTGTCTTCCCGTTCGGCCGGGGCATGTCTTCGGAGGGCGGTCCGTCGGCGATCCGCCGGTCCGCCCCCGAACCTCCCCGGACCGTCGGAGGCACGCCTTGGCCCATCGCAGCGACCCCTTCGAGCGGCTCCTCGGCGAGGCCGCCCGCGCGGGCACGTACCCGGGCGCCGCATGGGCCGTGGGCGATGCCCGTACGACCCTCTCGTCCGGGGCGGTCGGGGTGCTCGACCCGGAGCGCCCGGGTGAACCGACGCTCCCCGACACGCTCTTCGACGTGGCGAGCCTGACCAAGATCCTCGTGGTCTGGGCGGTCACCGGCACCCTCGTCGACGCCGGGAAGCTCGACCTGACCGCCCCGCTCGGCTCGTACTGGCCCGAGGCCGCGGGCCGGCCGCTCGCCGGCGCGACGGCGCACCACCTCCTCACCCACACCGCCGGCCTGCCCCTGCGCGCCAACCTCCGGCATCTGTACGGCTCCGACCCGCAGGACGTCCGCGACGGCGTCCTCGCCGAGCCGCTGCGGCACCGGCCCGGGGAGGCCGTCGCGTACACCGACCGGGCGGCGCTGATCCTCGGCTACCTCGCCGAGCACCTCACCCGGCAGCCGCTCCGCCGGCTCGCCGCGGACCGGATCTGGACGCCCCTCGGCATGGCGGAGACCCGGTACGGGCCGCTGCCCGCCGGGCTCGGGGAGCGGTGCGCGCCCACCGAGTACGACGAGGAGGGCGGCGCCCCGCTGCGGGGCACCGTCCACGACTTCTCGACCCGGCTGCTCGGCGGGGCCTGCGGGATCGCGGGGGTCTTCACCACCACCGCCGACGTCGGCCGCTTCCTGCGCCATCTGCTCCTCCCGGAGCCGGGCGCCTTCTCCGCCGGCTGGACCGCCGCGTCGCTGCGCGTCCACACGGGCCCGCTCGTCCCGCCGCGCGGGCTGTTCTGGCATCCGGCGCCGGGCACGGAACCGGCGGACGACGTCTGGGCGCACTTCGGCTTCACCGGCACGGCCCTGTGGGTGTCACCGGCGCGCGGCCGGTGGGCCGTCCTGCTCACCAACCGGCTCCGGCTGACCCGGGACCCCGGGCCGCTGGCGCGGGTCAGGGACGTGTTCCGGACCCTCGCCTTCGGCTGACCGGCGCGCGGAATCGGGATGCGGACCGGGCCCCGGTTCTGCGACCCTGCACCCGCCGATGATCTTCGACAGCGTGACACGGACGGGGTGCGGACGGATGGGCTTCACAGGGGAAGGGCCGGTTCTGGAAGGCGCGTTCGTACGCCTGGAACCGCTGGGACACCACCACGCCGCCGGCCTGGCGGAGGCGGCGGAGGAGCGCCGGGACTCGTACGGCTTCACGTGGGTGCCGGGGCGGGACGCCTTCGCGGCGTACGTCGACGGGCAGCTCGGCCGCGCCGCCGACGGAACCGTCGTCCCGTACGCACAGGTCGACCCGGCGACCGGCCGGGTGATCGGTGCCACCGCGTTCCTGGATCCGCGTCCCTGGCCCTCCGGTGAGGGCCTGAGCGCGGTCGAGATCGGCTACACCTGGCTCGCCGCCTCCGCCCAGGGCACCGGAGTGAACGCCGAGTCCAAGTACCTGCTCTTCCGGCACGCCTTCGAGAGCTGGGAGGTGGCCCGGGTCGACCTCAAGACCGATGCCCGCAACGCCCGCTCGCGGGCGGCCATCGCGTCCGTCGGCGCGAGCTTCGAGGGCGTCCTCCGGAACCACGCCCGCTCCTGGGCCCCGGGCGAGGACGGCCGTCTCCGCGATTCCGCCGTCTTCTCGATCATCGCCACCGAATGGCCCGAACGCCGGGCGGCGCTCGAAGAGCGCCTGGCCGGCATCCGGGAGCGCCGCGCGTCCGGCGGGGCACCGCGCGGGGCCTCACGGACCCGGTCGTGATCCACCGGACGGGCGCCGGGTGACGGGACCTCAGGGCTTCTCTTCCGCCATGACCCGGGACGCCAGGGCCTTCAGGCCTTCCAGGCACTCGTCGATCCGCATGCCGAGGTCGTGCCGGCGGGCGAGCTCCAGGCACGACTCCCAGGTCTCGCGGGCCGCGTCCCACTCCCCGAAGTGGTGGTGGGCCCTGGCCGTGAAGACGAGGCAGTCGGCCGTGCCTCCCTGGTCGTTCATCCGGAGCCGGATGGAGAGCGCCTCCGCGAGGACCTCGAAGGCCTTGTCGCGGTCGCCGAGGACGCGCAGCGTGTCGCCGTAGTTGGTGAGGGCGGTGGCGAGGAAGACCCCGTGGCCGCTCCCCCTGATCAGGTCGATGACCCGCCGGTAGTCCGCGGCCGCCCGGTCCGGTTCGCCGCGCATCTTGTGGACGTCCGCGATCCGGCTGAGGAGCAGCGCCTCGCCCTTCGTGTTCCGGGTGGCGCGGTAGAGGTCGCGGGAGCGCTCGGCGTGGGCGAGCGCCTGCTCGGAGTCCTCGATCTGCAGGTAGACCGCCGACATGTTGCCGAGGATCGACGCCTGGGCGGCGAGGTCCGCGCGTTCGGTGAAGAGGCCCAGGGCGATCCGGAGGTGCTCCAGGCAGGCCTCGTTGCGGTAGGCCATGCCGTGGGCGACGGCCGTGCGCCGGTGCAGCCAGGCCTGCCCGAGCCGGTCGTCGTGCCTCCGGGCGATGTCCATGGCCTGCTCCAGGCAGGCGTCCCACTCCCCCGTCCACCAGTGCGTGCTCGCATGGCCGAAGAGGCCCACGGCGAGCCGCCAGGCGATGTCGGAGCGGCCCAGCTCCCCGGCGCGGGTGAGGGCGTCGCGGACGGCCGGCAGTTCCCGCTCGGTCCACCGGATCGCCTCGTCGTCGTCCGCGAACTCGGGCAGCGACATGTCCGTGACCGCGTCCCCGTCGAGCGGCGGCGGGGACTGCGTCTCGCGGGTGGCGGCCACCGTCGCGGCCGCGAGGGCCGCGGCGTACCAGGAGAGCAGCCGGAGCAGGGCCGCCGTCCGCTCCTCCTCGGTGTCCTCGTCGTCCCGCTGCGCCGCGTACTCGCCGAGCAGGTCGTGCAGCTGGTAGCGGTCGGGCTCGGGGTTGAGGAGGAGGTGGGCGTCGGCGAGGACGTCGAGGACGGCGGCGGCCCGGGCCTCCGTGACGTCGAGGAGCGCGGCGGCGGACTGCGGGGTGACGGCGTGGGCCGACCACACCCGGCCGAGGAGCCGGAAGGCCCGCGCGGCCTCGCGCTCCAGCGGCTGCTCGCTGTCCCGTATGGCCACGTAGCTCATGGCGAAGGTGCGGCGGACGTCGAAGTGCCCCATGGCGAGGGTGTCGAGCCGGCCCTGGTGCGGGGTGAGCCGCTTCGCCAGGAGCGCGAGGGGCCAGGAGGGCCGGGAGGCCAGCCGTCCGCCGACGATGTGCAGGGCGAGCGGCAGTCCCCCGCAGGCGGCCATGATGTCGGCCAGGGCCTCGGGCTCGCTCCGTACGCGCTCGGCGCCGGCGAGTCTGGCGAGCAGCGCGTGCTGGTCGGACTCGGGCAGCGGGGACAGCGGGACCTTCGCGGAGCGCGGCAGGTCGGCGAGCAGCTGGCGGCTGGTGATCAGGGCGGCGCTGTGCCCGCCGGCCGGGAGCAGGGGTGCGACGTGGGCGGCGTTCCGCGCGTTGTCGAGGACCAGGAGCACCCGGCGCTCGGCGAGCGCGGAGCGGAAGAGGGTGGCCCGGTCGTCGGTGTCCTCGGGCAGGGCGTCCTGGTGGACGCCCAGGTCGGACAGGAACCGGGCGAGCAGTTCGTGGGCCGTGCGCGCCCCGCCGGAGCAGTAGCCGCGCAGGTCGGCGTAGAGGGCGCCGTCGGGGAAGGCGTCGCGCACCCGGTGGGCCACGTGCATCGCGAGCGCGGTCTTCCCGACGCCGCCCATGCCGGAGATCACGACGGCCCGCGCGTGGGCGGGTCCGCTCCCGGGTGCCGCGTCGGTGCTCGCGGCCGCTCCCGGGGCCTCGGGTGGCACCCCGAGCAGCGCCCGTACGGTCGCGGCCTCGGCCTCGCGGCCCGTGAAGGCCTCGCCCTCGCAGGGGAGTTGGAAGGGCGCGCGGACCGAGACGGCGCGGGGCGCGGGGCCGGGCGCGGGTTCTCCGGCGAGCATCTCCGCGTAGGCCTCGTGGACGGCGGCGCCGGGTTCCGTGCCGAGTTCGTCGACCAGGTCCCGGCGCAGCCGGTGGAAGACGGCGAAGGCCTCGGCCCGGCGGCCGGAGCGGTGCAGGGCGAGCATGAGGCGCCGGTGGAAGCCCTCGCGCAGCGGGTGCTCCCCCACCAGGGCGGTGAGCGGGGCGACGGCCTCGTGGTGGCGGCCGAGGCCGAGCTCGGCGTCGAAGCTCCATTCGAGGACCTGGAGGCGCGCCTCCGCGAGCTGGTGGACGCGGAGTGCGGGCGCCTCGGTGTCCGAGAAGGGGGCGAGGTCCGCGAGGGGGGTGCCGCGCCACAGGGATCTGGCGAGGCCGGTCTCCCGGCGGACCGCCTCCCAGTCGCCCCGCCGGTGCGCCTGCTGGACGGCCAGGGCCCGGGCCTCGAAGACGTCGGCGTCGAGTTCGCCCTCGTGGACGGTCAGCTGGTAGCCGGGGGCGACCGTGCGCAGCCGCTCCTCGGTCCCGCCGTCGGCGGCGGCGAGGACGCGGCGGAGCCGGGTGAGGTGGTTGGCGAGGGAGGCGTCGGCGCTGGCGGGGACCGAGGCGCCCCAGAGGGCTTCCTTGAGGGTGTCCCGGGACACCGTGCGATTGGCCCGGAGCAGCAGTGCGGCGAGGAGGACGCGGACCTTGGGGCCGGTCACCGGCCGCAGTTCCGTCCCGTCGTGGACGACGAGTGGTCCGAGCAGCCCGAACTTCACCACCATGCCCCCGCTCAAGGTAGGCGGGCCCGCCCGCCTACGGCGGATCCCGACGTGTCCCATCGTACGGTTCGGGACCCCTTGATTGATCAAACCGGCCGCGGGTTACCATATGAGCGCCGCCTAGCTCGAAAGATAATCTTGTGACTGTCAATGACGACTCGTTCACCAGTTGGAAGAACCGCGAGGAGATCGCGGAGTCGATGATCCCGATCATCGGGAAGCTGCACCGGGAGCAGGACGTCACCGTCCTGGTCCACAGCCGCTCCCTGGTGAACAAGTCGGTGGTCAGCATCCTCAAGACCCACCGCTTCGCCCGGCAGATCGACGGCGAGGAGCTCTCGGTCACCGAGACCCTGCCGTTCCTCGAGACGCTCACCACCCTCGACCTGGGCCCCTGCCAGATCGACATCGGCGTGCTGGCCGCGGACTACAAGACCGACGACCGCGGTCTGTCGGTGGCGGAGTTCACCGCCCAGGCCGTCGCCGGCGCCACCGGTGAGAACAAGATCGAGCGCCGTGACGGACGCGACGTCGTCCTCTACGGCTTCGGCCGCATCGGCCGCCTCGTCGCCCGCCTCCTCATCGAGAAGGCCGGCTCCGGCAACGGTCTGCGCCTGCGCGCGATCGTCGTCCGCGGCGGGGGCGAGCAGGACCTCGTGAAGCGCGCCTCGCTGCTGCGCCGCGACTCCATCCACGGCCAGTTCCAGGGCACGATCACGGTCGACGAGGCGAACAGCACCATCGTCGCCAACGGCAACACGATCAAGGTGATCTACGCCAACGACCCCTCCGAGGTCGACTACACGGCGTACGGCATCAACGACGCCATCCTGATCGACAACACCGGCAAGTGGCGGGACCGCGAGGGCCTCTCCAAGCACCTGCGCCCCGGCATCGACAAGGTCGTCCTGACCGCGCCCGGCAAGGGTGACGTGCCGAACATCGTGCACGGCGTCAACCACGACACGATCAAGCCGGACGAGCGCGTCCTGTCCTGCGCCTCCTGCACCACCAACGCCATCGTCCCGCCGCTGAAGGCCATGGACGACGAGTACGGCGTGCTGCGCGGTCACGTCGAGACGGTCCACTCGTTCACGAACGACCAGAACCTGCTCGACAACTACCACAAGGCCGACCGTCGCGGCCGTTCCGCGCCGCTCAACATGGTCATCACGGAGACGGGTGCCGCCTCCGCCGTGGCCAAGGCGCTGCCCGACCTGAAGGCGCCGATCACCGGCAGCTCGATCCGCGTCCCCGTCCCGGACGTCTCGATCGCCATCCTGAGCCTGCGCCTGGGCCGCGAGACCACCCGCGACGAGGTCCTCGAGTACCTCCGCGACGTCTCGCTGCACTCGTCGCTGAAGCGCCAGATCGACTTCACCACGGCCCCCGACGCCGTCTCGATGGACTTCGTCGGCTCGCGCCACGCGTCCATCGTCGACGCCGGCGCGACCAAGGTCGACGGCGACAACGCGATCCTGTACCTGTGGTACGACAACGAGTTCGGCTACTCGTGCCAGGTCATCCGGGTCGTCCAGCACGTCTCCGGCGTGGAGTACCCGACCTTCCCGGTTCCGGCGGTCTGATCCTCCCGCGAGCAGCGACAGCACGGCGGAGCGCCGCACTTCCCGGACGGGGGGTGCGGCGCTCCGCCGTTTCCGTCCGGGGTGCGGCGCCGCCGTTCGCAGTGAGCACCGCCGGCGAACCGCTCACGGCCCGCTCGCGTCCCTTCCGCCATGGACACGCTCACCCACGGGATACGCCAGCTGCTGCGCTTCGCGGTCCTGGAGGCGCGCTGCTGCGCCTTCGCGGTCGCGCTCGTCGGCGGCATCGCCGCCTCGACCCTCCTGCCCGACCTGCCGGTCGCCCGCTACGACCTGCTGCTCCTGTACGGCGTCGGGCTCACGGTCCTGGCATGGCGGCTCGGCTGGGACACCGGCCGGGACGTCGCCGTGATCGCCGGGTGCCATGCCATCGGCCTCCTCTTCGAGCTGGTCAAGGTCCGGATGGGCTCGTGGAGCTATCCGGAGGACGCCCTGACGAAGGTCGGCGGCGTGCCGCTGTACGGCGGATTCCTGTACGCGGCGGTCGGCAGCTACATCTGCCGGGCCTGGCACCTGTTCGACCTGCGGCTCACCGGCTACCGGCCCCGGATCACGGCGGTCCTCGCCGCGGCGGTGTACGTGAACTTCCTCAGTCACCACTGGCTGCCCGACGCCCGCTGGGCGCTCGCCGCGCTGCTGCTCGCCGCGACGGCGGGGACCTGGGTGCGGTTCCGGGTCGGCGAGAGCGACCTGCGGATGCCGCTGGCCCTCTCCTTCGTCCTGATCGGCTTCTTCCTCTGGGTCGCCGAGAACGCCGCCACGTACGTCGGCGCCTGGAGCTACCCGGACCAGCTGAACGGCTGGCAGCCGGTCTCCCCGGCGAAGTTCGGCGCCTGGGCGCTGCTCATCACCGTGATGTTCACCTTGACGGCAAACAGGACATTCTTCGTGCATGCCCGACGTCGCCGTGCTACAGTCGATCTCAGTTGCAGTCGTGGTTCCCAATGAACTGACAAGTGCCTTCGACGATTCGACATCGTCGGGCACTTTATGTGTTTTCGGTGCAGTTTTCCGGACGGGGCAATCATCACGGCGACGCCGGGAGTCGCACAGTGCGGCCCCCAGGGCTACGCCCCGAAGGAGATATGTCATGGCCAACGGCACCGTGAAGTGGTTCAACTCGGAAAAGGGCTTCGGCTTCATCGAGCAGGAGGGTGGCGGCCCGGACGTGTTCGCCCACTACTCCAACATCGCGACCTCCGGCTTCCGTGAGCTCCAGGAAGGCCAGAAGGTGACCTTCGACGTCACGCAGGGCCAGAAGGGCCCGCAGGCGGAGAACATCCTCCCTGCCTGACGTTGACACGTCCGACGCGGCCGGTGTCCCCACCCGTGTGGTGGGGACACCGGCCCGTCGCTTTTTCCAGACTTCTCCACGGACCAGGTGCCGCATGACCACCACGCCCCCCAAGGACGCCGCCACCGAGGCCGTGACCTTCGCCGGATTCGACCTGCCCGCCGAACTGCTCGCGGAGCTCACCCGCCAGGGCGTCGAGACGCCCTTCCCGATCCAGGCCGCGACCCTGCCGGACGCCCTCGCGGGCCGCGACGTCCTCGGCCGCGGGCAGACCGGATCCGGCAAGACGCTCGCGTTCGGCCTGCCGCTCCTCGCGCGCACCGCCGGGCGCCGGGCCGAGGCGCGCAGGCCGCTCGCCCTGGTCCTGGTCCCCACCCGCGAGCTGGCCCAGCAGGTCACCGACGCCCTCGCCCCCTACGCCGGGGCCCTGAGGCTGCGCCTGGCGACGGTGGTCGGCGGCATGTCGATCGGACGGCAGGCGACGGCGCTGCGCGACGGGGCCGAGGTCCTGATCGCCACCCCGGGCCGGCTCATGGACCTCGTCGAGCGCAAGGACTGCCGTCTCGACCGGGTGGCCGTCACCGTCCTCGACGAGGCCGACCGGATGGCCGACATGGGCTTCCTGCCCCAGGTCACGGAGCTCCTCGACCTGGTGCCGCAGGGCGGCCAGCGGATGCTGTTCTCGGCCACGCTCGACCGTGACGTCGACGCGCTGGTCGAGCGCTACCTCCAGGACCCTGCCGAGCACTCCGTCGACCCCCCGGCCGCCGCCGTGTCCACGATGGAGCACCACGTGCTGCACGTGCACGGGCCGGACAAGTTCGCCACCGCCACGGAGATCGCCGCCCGCGACGGACGCGTGATCATGTTCCTGCACACGAAGGCCTCCGTGGACCGCTTCACCAAGCACCTCCTCGGCAGTGGCGTACGGGCCGCGGCGCTGCACGGCGGCAAGTCGCAGCCGCTGCGGACCCGGACCCTGGACCGGTTCAGGACCGGCGAGGTCAACGTGCTGGTCGCCACGGACGTGGCGGCACGCGGCATCCACGTCGACGAGCTCGACCTCGTCGTCAACGTCGACCCGCCCGCCGACGGCAAGGACTACCTGCACCGCGGCGGCCGCACGGCGCGCGCCGGCGAGTCGGGCGTCGTCGTCACGCTGGTCACGCCGGACGAGCGCCAGGACGTGGCCCGCCTCATGGCGGAGGCGGGCATCAGGCCCCACGTCACCCGGGTGCGCTCGGGCGAGGCAGAGCTGACCCGTATCACCGGCGCCCGCAAGCCCTCGGGCGTGCCGGTCGCCGGCAACGCGCCGAGCCAGGAGGGCACCAAGCGCGGAGGCGCGGCCTTCCGCGGCATCGGCACCGTCCCGGGACGCCCGGGACGCGCGAAGAACGAGTCCCGGCGCGCCGCCGAGGCCCGCAAGACGGCCGAGGCACGCCGGGCGGCGAAGGTCCGCCGCGGCGGCTGATCCGTCTCGAAAACGCGGGCCCCGGCGCGGTGCCCCGTCGTTGAGCCCGGTGACGGGCGGGCAGGCTGTCCGTCCGTCACCTTCGTCTTCGTTTCGTCCGAGGAGGGCTCATGCAGGCCGACACCCCGTGGGACACGATCGGTTCGCTCGCCGCGCTGTTCACGCGACTGGACTCCGAGCGCGGATTGCCGTCGGAGGAGCAGTGGACCCTCCAGGTCCTCAAGCTCTCCGAGGAGGTCGGCGAGGCCGCGCAGGCCGTCATCGGCGTCCGGGCGACGAACCCCCGCAAGGGCCGCAGCCACAGCTGGGAGCACGTCCAGGAGGAGGTCGCCGACGCGGTGATCACCGGCATGGTCACGCTGGCCCGGATGCGGCCGGACGACGCCGCGGAGTTCCTGGCCGGCGTGCTCGCGGAGAAGTCGGCGAGGTTCCTCCCGGGGCCGGGCCGCTGACTCGGCGAGGTCGCGGTGTACGACCTCGCCGACGACGGCCTCACCCTCAGCGGTCCCGCTGCGGGGCGCTCGTCCTGACCATCAAACCCGCCAGGAGGCTCGCGAGGAGCAGGAATCCGGTAACGGTCCAGAGGACGGCGGCGTAGCCGCCCAGGGGCGCGAGGCCCACGAAGAGCGGGAAGGCCAGCCAGCCGCCGAAGCCCTGGGCCGCGAGCACGGTCGCCGCCGTGCCGCCGGAGCCCTGGAAGCCGCTCATTCCGGTCGCGGTGGCCAGCAGGGGCCCGAAGGCCGTGCCGATGCCCAGGCCGAAGAGGACGATGCCGGGCAGGACGGCGGAGGCGTACGAGCCGTCGAGGTCCTGGAGGGCCAGGAGTCCCATGCCGGCGGCAGCGAGGACGAGACCCGGGACGGCGAGGAGCCGGGGCGCGATCCGGCCCTGGAGACGGCCGGCGACCTGGGTGGCGACGAGGACGGCGCCGCCCAGGGGGAGCAGGGCCAGGCCCAGGTCGTACGGGGTGTAGTCGAGGCCGTCCTGGAGGTAGAGGGACAGGGTCAGGAACAGGGTCGGCGCGCCCACGCCGGCGAGCAGGAGCGCGAGAAGGGAGCCCGCGCGGTCACGGTCCCGGAAGAGCCCGGGCTGGACCAGCGGGCTGCTCGTCCGGGTCTGCCACCACACGAAGGCCGCCAGGAGGGCAGCACCGGCGAGCAGGAACAGCACGGCCAGGGGGGAGGTCCAGCCGCCGGCCGGGCCGAAGAAGCCGTGGGTCTCCTCGACCTGGTGGAAGCCGAAGACGAGGGCGGCCAGCGCGCCGGTGCCGAGCAGCAGACCCGGTACGTCGGGACGGGCGGGGGTACGGGCCGACCGGTCGTCCTCGACGAGGGCGGCGGGGACCACGGCCATCAGGGCGAGCGGAACCGCGGCGTACAGGCTCCAGCGCCAACTCACGTAGTAGGCCAGCCAGCTGCCCACGAACCCGCCGACGGCCAGGCCGCCGCCGGCGAACACGGTGTAGATCCCGAAGGCCGTGCCGCGCGCCTTGGGGTCGGTGAAGCCGCCGGCCACCAGGGAGAGCGCGGCCGAGGAGAGCAGCGCGGCGAACACGCCCTGGAGGGCGTGCGCCGTGATGAGCACTCCGCCCGCCGGGGCGGCTCCACCGACCGCGGAGACCACGGCGAAGCCCGCAAGGCCGATGATCACCATCCGCTTGCGGCCCAGGAGATCGGCGAGGTGTCCGCCGAGCAGCAGCAGGACGCCGAAGGCGATGACGTAGGCGAACGACATCAGCTGGAGGTCGTCGACCGAGAGTCGCAGGTCGGCCTGGATGATCGGCAGCGCGACGTTCGTGCTCATCGCCCCGACGGCGATCAGGAACTGCGCGAGGACGGCGGCGACCAGGCCCCACCACCGCCGGGACGACGACCCCGACGGGTGGGCCGGGGCGGTGGGCGCCCCCCAGGCGCCGGGCACGGTGCCGAGGGCCGGTCCGAAGCCCGGCGGCACGGGGGCGTGATCCACCGGAGCCGTCGGACTGTACGCGGGCTGCGGAGGGACCGGCCGGGGATCGGCGGTGTGCTGGGCCGGGATCCGCGGATCCTGCGGCGTGACCCGCGTCTCGGGCGCGAAGTCCAGCAACCGGGCCGCGTGACGGCCGAGTTGAGCGAGTACGGCCCCCGGCAGCCATTCCTCGGAGAGGTCCGCCGCCGTGCGCGCCGCCACGTCCGCGGGTGTCGGCCGCTGGGCGGGGTCCTTGTGCAGGCAGGCCCGTACGAGATCGATCAGCGAGTCCGGCACGCCCGTCAGGTCCGGCTCGTCCTCCGCGATCCGGAAGAGGTGCGCGCTCAGCCCGGTGTCGGTGGCACCGAAGAGGAGCCGGCCGGTGGAGGCGTACACGAGGACCGCGCCCAGGCAGAACACGTCGCTGGCCGGGGTCAGTTCGAGGCCGCGCACCTGCTCGGGCGACATGAAGCCGGGAGAGCCGATCAGCATGCCCGTGCGGGTGTGCAGGCTGTCCCCGCCGAGGCCGTCCATGGCCCGCGCGATGCCGAAGTCGATCACGCGCGGACCGTCCACGGTCACGAGGACGTTGGACGGCTTCAGGTCGCGGTGGATCAGCCCCGCCGCGTGAACGGACTGCAGCGCCACGGCGAGCCGGTTGGCGAGGACGCGGACCGACTGCTCGGGCAGCGGGCCGAAGTCCTTCGCGACGACGTTCGTCAGGTCGGGCCCGGGGATGTACTGCGTCGCCACCCACGGCACCGGCGCCTCGGTGTCGGCGTCGAGCACGGCCGCCGTCCACTCCCCGCCCACCCGCCGGGCGGCCTCCACCTCGCGCGCGAAGCGCCGGCGGAACTCGGGGTGCTGCGCGTGCTCGGCCTGCACCACCTTCACGGCGACCGTCCGGCCGGCCTCGGACCTGCCGAGGTACACCAGTCCCATCCCGCCGGCGCCCAGGCGGGCGATGAGACGGTACGGGCCGATGCGGGTCGGGTCTTCGGTGATCAACTGGTCCACGTCAGTACCATAGTTGGGGTGGTCGGGGTCCCGCGCGGGATCACCCGAACCACGGTCGTCACGACTGTCGTCCACGGTGGTCAAGGAGGCGACGCGTTCGCCGGAGAGGCCTACGACGACGCCCTTCACACCGAGCGCCCGGCCCGGCAGGACGGCGAGGCCGACGGTGCCCACGATCGCAGCCCACCGCCCCGCCCGGTCCCGCGCGGCGGGTGGGCCGCGCGCCGGGCGGACTGCCGGGCTGTGACATGACGGGGTCTCCTCCACTGTGCGACGACGCGGGCCGGCTGCCGCCCCCACGGCGGCAGCCGACCCGACGCGGCCACCCTGGCGCGGCCCGCTGGAAGGCCGATGAAATGCTGCTGAAGCGAAGGTCATGGGCAGCGGTGCGGGCACCGGACGTACGGGGACGTGGGGGCGGGGACGTGAGTGGAGAGCCGGCGGGCCGGGGCGCGCCCCTGCGGATCGACCTGCTCGGACCCGTCCGGGCCCTGCGCGGCGACGACCCGGTCGTCCTCGGTCCGGTCCGGCGGCAGGCGGTGCTCGCCGCCCTGGTCCTGCGCGCCCCGGGCTTCGTCACGTACCGGCAGCTCCTCGACGACGTCTGGGGCGCCGAACCGCCCGGCACGGGCCACCGCGTCCTGCCCAGCTACGTGTACGCGCTCCGCAGGGCACTGGACGCGCCGGACGCCGGCCCCGGCCGGTCGGTGATCGACGGCGGTCGCGGCGGCTACCGCTTCGAGCCCGCCGGCACCCGCACCGACCTCGCCGAGCTCGCCGAGCAGGCGGCCCGCGCCCGGCGGGCGAAGACCTCGGGCGACCTCGACGCCGCCCTCGACGCGGGCGGCCGGGCCCTCGCGCTGCTGCGCGGCGAGACCCTGCCCGGCCTGCCGGGGCCCCTCGCCGACACCGAGCGGCAGCGGCTCACCCGGCTGCGCCGGGCCCTGCACCAGGAGCACGCGGAGTGCCTCGTCCTGCTCGGACGCCACCCGGAGGCCCTGGACCGCCTCATGGCGGCGCCGCTGGCCCTGCCGTACGACGAGCCCCTCGCCGCACTCCGGATGCGCGCGCTCTACGGCAGCGGCCGGCAGGCCGAGGCGCTCGCCGTCTACCACGAGACCCGCGACCGGCTCCTCGACGAACTGGGCGTGGAACCCGGCGAGGACCTCCGCCGCGTCCACCAGGCCGTCCTGCGCCGGGACGACGTACTGCTGCTCGGCCGGGGGGCGGTGCGGGCGGCGGAGACCGAACACCGGGGGCGTGAGGGCGTCGCCGAGGGTGACGGGCCGGGGCGCCCCGGCGGGGCCGGTGACGACGACGGGGAGGTGCGCGCGAGCGGGGCCGGCCCCACCGACGGACCGGCGCGCGCCGGCCGGGCCGGCGAGGGCGACGGACTCGTTCGCCCCGGTGCCGGCGTCCCCCTCCCCCGGCACAACGAACTCCCCGGCGACACCGCCTGTCTGGTCGGGCGCGAGGCGGAACTCGCCGTCCTCACCGGTCCCGTCCACCCCGGAGCGGTGTCCGTGACGACCGTGGACGGGACGGCGGGGGTCGGCAAGACCGCTCTCGTCGTGCGCGCCGCCTGGGCGCTCGCCGGCGACCATCCCGACGGGTGCCTGTTCGTGGACCTGGAGGCCTACGGCGCCGCCGGCCCGCACCGGGCCCTGCGCCGGCTGCTCCGCACGGTGCGGGGCGGCGGCAACGAGGAACCGCCCACCGGGGCGGACGAGTTGACCGACCTCGTCGCGGCCTGGCGCGCGGCCACGAGCGGGCTGCGGCTGCTACTGGTCGTGGACGGGGCCCGGAGCGCCGAGCAGGTCCGCCCGCTGCTGCCCGCGGGGCCCGGCAGCCGTGTCCTGGTGGCGGGCCGGCAGCGGCTGCCCGGCCTCGACGCCGATGTGCGGCTCACCGTGGAGCCGCTGGACACCGGCGACGCGGTCGGCCTGCTCCGCACGCTCCTCGGGGCGTCCCGGGCGGACCGTGAGCCCGAGGCCGCCCTGGAGCTCGCGCGGCGGTGCGCCGGTCTCCCGCTCGCGCTGCGGATCGCGAGCGCCCGGCTGCAGAACCGCCCGTCCTGGACCCTGGCGTTCCTGGCCGGCCGGATGTCCGACGACGTGCGGGGCCTCGGCGAGCTGCGGGTGGAGGACCGGAGCGTGGAGGCCGCCTTCCGGCTCTCGTACGACCGCCTCGAACCGGAACTGAGGCGCGGGTTCCGGGCGTTGGGGGTCGTCCCGACGGTCCGTTTCGACGGCCTCGGTCTGGCCGCCGTCCTCGGCCGGCCCCGCGCGGAGGCCGATGCGGTCCTGGAGGACCTGGTCGACGCGAGCCTGCTCCAGGAGCCGCATCCCGGCCGGTACAGGCTGCACGATCTCGTCCGGGCCCATGCGCGGCAGCTCGCCGCCGCCGCGCCCGAGGAGGCGGCCGCGGACCGACGGGCCCTCCTGCGCCTTTACACGGCGGCCGGCCGGATGGCGGGCGACTGGGGTCCGGAGACCTTCCCGACCGCGCCGGGCATCACCGGGTCGCCGGGCATCACCGGGTCTCCCTTCGGGGGCCAGCGGGAGGCCTCGGAGTGGCTGGACGCGGCGGGCGGGGAGCTGCTCGACGTGGTGGCCTCCGCGGCCGCCTCGGGCGAGTACGACCACGCCTGCCTGCTCGCCGAGGCCCTGGTGGACCACCAGCTCCGCCGGGGCCTGCACCACGAGGCCCGCGCGGCGCTCGAACTCGCCCTGCCGTGCGCGGACCTGGCCGACGACCGGCGCCTCACCTCGGCGCTGCGCGCGTGCATGGGGATCGTCGACGTCCACCGGGGTCGGTTCCGGCAGGCGCACGTCTGGTTCGCGGAGGCGCTGCGGCACGCCCGTGACCAGGGGGACCCGCGGAACGAGGCCCGCGCGATCGCGGGGACGGGCGTCGCGCTGTGGCCGCTGGGCCGGGTCGAGGAGGCCGTCGGCCTGCTGAGCCGGGCCCTGGAGCTGGCCACCGGGCTCGGCGACGACTGGCTGACCGGGGTCTCGGCGTGCAACCTCGGCGCGATCCACGCCCTGCGCGGACGGCACGAGGAGGCCCTCGACCAGTACGGCGCCGCCCTCGCCCTGGCCGAGAAGAACGACCGGCCCAGGACGATCGCCCAGTCCCTGTGCTTCGTCGCCGGCGCCCACCACGCGCTCGGCCGCCCCGCGGAGAGCGCCCGGCTGCTGCGACGGGCCGTCGAACTCGCCGACCAGGCGGGTGACATGACGCTGCGCGCGGCGGCGCTGTCCCAGCTGGCCGCCGCCGAGCACGGGCAGGGGCGGCTGAGCGCCGCCGTCGAGACCCACCACGAGGCCCTGTCCACGCTCACCGAACACACCAGTACCTGGCTGGAGATGGAGGTCCGCATCCGTCTCGGCAGCACCTACGCGGCGGCGGGCCGTCGAGCCGAGGCCCACGAGGAGTTCCGGACCGCCCTGTCCCTTCCCGACGCCGCGGACCATCCCGAGCAGTACGGCCGGGCGTGCGAGGGACTGGACGGCACGGGCGGCCTCTGAACACCGCCCCGAGGAAAAGAGCGTGGCCTCACCCGCGGAAACGTCGTATGGTGCTCGCGATGACGACTCACTCCTCTCTCAGATCGGGGGTCCCGTCCGCAACAGGTGAGTGCTGATGGCCACTCCCTCCGCGTACGAGGATTCCCACCTCTCCCGCTGGCTGCGCGTGCGCGAGTTCGCCGTGCCGCCCTCCATGATCGAGACCGCGACCGCCCGCCGTGAGGCCGGGGACTGGGCGGGGGCCTGCGCCGCCGCCCACGTCGACGTCGATCTCGACCTCCGCGCCCTGGCTCGCGGTCACGGCACCGAACTCGCGTCCCGCGTGCGGGCCGATCTGCGCCGCCTGGCCCCGGACCTGCTGCGCTGGCACATGCCGAGGATCGCCCCGGACGGGCTGCTGCGCCCGGGCCTCACCGTCGCTCTCGCCCGGTACGACACCGGGGGACGCGGCGGTACGGGGCCCTTGCACCTGGTGGCCCGGACCGTGCCCGCCTGGGCGGACGCCGGGCAGCGCATCAGCCTCGCGCTCCGGGACCCGGGCGCGCCCGGCACCGGCCCGGCGCCTTCCCACTCGCATCCCCGTCCGCACCCACGGTTCCGGCTCGACCTGCACCGCCATCTCTGGGACGCGAGCCGGGCCGCCGAACTGCGCACCCGTTCCGGGGCCGACGGACCGCCCTCGCACCTCCCCCGGCCGGATCTGCCGCACGGCGGACTCCACTGTGCCGTGGACCGGTGGACGGCCGAGGCGGCGATCCTGCTGCGCGCCGAGGGCCGGTCGGCGGGCCCGGTGGCCGTACGCCTCGGCAGGGGGCGGCGGTTCCTCCTGGACGCCGACCCGTCGGGGGCACCCGTCGGGGACGTGCCCGCGCGGCGGGCGCTCACCTCGGTGCCCGTCCTGCCGGACGCGGCCACCTGGCTGCCGCCCGACCTGGAGCTGCTGCGCGCCGGTCTCGTCGAGGCCGGGCAACTGCACCCGCTGGTCGCCGCCGCGCTCGTACCCGGTCACGTACCGGGCGGCCCGCCCCGGCCGCCCGAGCGGGCGGGCGCGCCGCGCCTCGTCGACTGCCGGGGCGCCCGGCACCGGATCGGCCTGGTCGACGGCGTGCTGACACCGCTCGACCACGACCCGGCCGAGCTGCGGCGCGAGGAGCTCCTCGTCGCCCTGACCGGCACGGCGCTCCCCTGCGTACGGGCCGTCGACGAGGCGCACCGGCGTCCGGACTGTCTCACCGGTGTCCGCGAGCGGCTCGACCACGGCGACATCGCCGGTGCGCTGGCCGTCGTCGAAGGCCTCCTCGGGCCCGCCGCGCTGCTGCGCGACGGCGCCCTCCGGGACGCGCTGGACACGGCGGCGCGGCGACGCGTCACGTACGGGCTCTACCGGGCCGGGCTGGCCGGCCCCGCGCCCGGCCGGAAACTCGCGCCCCCTTCCGTCACCACCCTCCGCACACGTCCGGACAGCCGCCGCACGCGCACGCGTGGCCCGCGCCCGCGGCAGGCCACGTTCCCGCCGGCCTAGCCATCGGTTCCCTCTCCAATCCTCTCCTCTCCTCTCCTCTCCTCAGGTGATCTCCCATGCCCACAGCCATGCCCTCCTCCCCTGCCCCGACCGCCGAACTCGACGTCGCCGGCGCCCTGTTGTCCCTCCTGCGCGACACCGACACCGAGCCCCGGCCCGACCCCCAGCTGGAGGCGCTGACCCTGGCGGTCGCCGCCGACCTCCCGGTGCTCCTGTGGGGTGAGCCGGGCATCGGCAAGACCGCGGCCCTGACGCAGCTCGCCGCCTCGCTCGACCTGCCGCTGACCACCGTCATCGCGAGCGTGCACGAGCCCACCGACTTCTCCGGACTCCCGATCGTCGGCGACGACCCCGCGGAACAGGGCGTGCCGATGGCACCGCCCGAGTGGGCCGTGCGGCTGGTACGGGCCGGCCGGGGCCTGCTGTTCCTGGACGAGCTGTCCACCGCTCCGCCGGCCGTCCAGGCGGCCCTGCTCCGGCTCGTCCTGGAGCGGCGGATCGGGACGCTCGTCCTCCCGCCCGACGTACGGATCGTCGCCGCCGCCAATCCGCGGTCCTCGGCCGCCGACGGCTGGGAGCTGAGCCCGCCGCTCGCGAACCGTTTCGTCCATCTGCAGTGGACGCACGACGCCGAGGTCGTGGTCCGCGGCCTCGGGGGTGTCTGGCCGCGCGCCACGCTCCCCCGCCTCGACCCGGCGAGGCTGACGGAGGCCGTGGACGTCGCCCGGCGGGCGGTCTGCGGTCTGCTGACGGCCCGTCCGGCGCTCGTGCACCGGCTGCCCGGCGGTGAGGCGCTGCGCGGCGGCGCCTGGCCCTCGCCCCGGAGCTGGGAGATGGCGCTGCGGCTCATCGCCTTCGCGACCGCCGCGGGGGTGTCCCGGGACGTGCTCTCGCAGCTGGTGCGCGGGGTCGTCGGGGACGGGCCGGGGCTCGAACTCCTCGCCTGGCTCGACCGGATGGACCTCCCCGATCCCGAACTGCTCCTCGCCGACCCCGAGGGCGCCGAGCTGCCCGAGCGCGGCGACCGCCGCCTGGCGGCTCTGGAGGGGGTCGTCGCGGCGGTCGCCCGGCGCCCGGAGAAGTCCCGCTGGGACGCGGCGTGGGCGCTGCTCGTCCGCGCGCTCGATTCGGGGGCTCCGGATCTGGTGGTCGTACCGGCGACGACGCTGGCGGGGCTGCGCCGGGAGGACTGGGACGTTCCGGAGTCGATCGAGCGGCTGGCCGGCGTCGTGTCCCTGTCCCGGCGCGCGGACCGGGCGGGCGACCGCGTCGCGGCCGGCGCGGGCGCGGGTACGGGGCGATGAGCCCGGACACACGGGTCGCCCCGGCGCTCGATCGGGAGAAGCTGTACGCGGCCCGGCTGCATGCCGTGCGGGTCCGGCCGTATCTGGCGACGGCGCTGTTCGCCCTGCACACCGTGGAGTCGCGGCAGGTGCCGACGATGGCGGTGGACCGTCACTGGCGCTGCTACGTCTCGCCGGGCTTCGTCGACCGGACCCCGGTGGAGGAGCTCGCCGGGGTGTGGGTGCACGAGGTGACGCATCTGCTCCGCGACCACCACGGGCGCAGCGACCGGGTGGCGCGGGAGCGGGGTCTGACGGGTTCGGGCGAGCGGCTGCGGATGAACATCGCCGCGGACTGCGAGATCAACGACGACGTGTTCGGCGACGGCCTCCCCAGGCCGGAGGGGGCCGTGCATCCCGAGCTCCTCGGTCTTCCCGAGGGAAAGCTGATGGAGGAGTACCTGCGGCAGTTCCAGCTCGGCTCGCGGACCAGGGACGCGGGCTGGCTGGACTGCGGCAGCGGAGCCGACGGCCTCGAACGGGCCTGGGACCTCGGCGCGGACGGCGCCGACGGGCTGAGCACCCAGGAGCAGGACGCCGTGCGGTTCCGGGTGGCCCAGGCCATCACCGGCCGGCCGGGCAGCACCCCGGCGGGGTGGCGGCGGTGGGCGGAGGAGGCGTTCCATCCGCCGCAGGCGTGGCGGGAGTTGCTCGGGGCGGCCGTCAGGTCGGCGGCCTACGGTTCCGGTGCCGGGGACGACTACTCGTACGGGCGTCCGTCACGGCGGTCGGCGTCGGTGCCCGGGGCGGTGCTGCCGAGTCTGCGGCGCAGCCCGCCCCGGGTCTCCGTCGTCATCGACACCTCGGGCTCGGTGAGCGACGCCGAACTGGGCAGCGCGCTCCTGGAGGTGACGGCGATCTCCCGGGCGCTGGGCGGCCGGCGTGATCTGGTGACCGTGCTGCCGTGCGACGCGGCGGCGCGGATCGTCCACCCGCTGTGCAAGGCGGAGGGCATCCCGCTGATGGGCGGCGGGGGTACGGACCTCCGCACGGGTTTCGCCGCGGCGCTGCGGGCGCGCCCGCGCCCCGACGTGCTCGTGGTCCTGACCGACGGTCAGACGCCGTGGCCGGCCACGCGTCCCGCGTGCCGGACGGTGGTGGGTCTCTTCCCCCGTGCGCGGAGGTTCCGCTCGTGGAACGAGGACGACCCCGACCACGTGCCGGCCGGGCCGCCGGAGTGGGCCCGTGTGGTCGAGATCGGTGGCTAGCCCACCGGTCGTACGTGATCCGGATCACAGGGAACCCCTGCCCGGTTCGGGTCCTCCTTCAGGTGTCGGCGCCCCTCGGCGGCGGCATTCCGACCCCGATACGGAGGGGACCTCATGGCGGTCATCGACATCGAGCGGCCTCGTACGGCCGGCGGCGGGCGTGCGGTCGCCGTGCTGCTCGCCGTCCTCGCGCTCGTGCACGTCTACTGGGCGACCGGCCTGACCTGGCCGGCCGCCGACGAGCGGAGCCTCTCGCTCGCCGTCCTCGGCGCTGTCGTGTCCTTCGGTCCCGCGGTGGTGCTGCCGCTGGCCGTCCTCGAAGGGGGCGCCGCGGTCGCCGTGGCGGCCCACGCGCGGGGCGTCCGCGGCCGCCGGATCCCGCGCCTCGTCACGTACGCCGTGGCGGGCGGGATGCTGCTGCGCGGGGCGGCCGGTCTGGTGTGGATCGTGGTCGGCCGGGACGGATCCGGGGCGGCCTTCCCCTGGCTGAACGCCCTGCTGTACACGCCGCTGTCCCTGGTCTTCGGCTGGAAGGCCCTGCGTGCCGCCCGCTGAGGCCGCCGGTCCCGTCGACCGGGGCGTCGCGCTCGTCCGGGCCGCGCGGCGGGGCGACACCCTGGCCCTGCACGACCTGCTCGACCACCTCACCCCGTACATCGCCCGGATCTGCGGCCCCATCGCCCTCGACGACGGGCCGGACGCCACCCAGGAGGCCCTGGTCTCCGTCTTCACCTC
Source organism: Streptomyces nymphaeiformis (assembly GCF_014203895.1). Taxonomy (GTDB): domain Bacteria; phylum Actinomycetota; class Actinomycetes; order Streptomycetales; family Streptomycetaceae; genus Streptomyces; species Streptomyces nymphaeiformis. The sequence continues at coordinate 524,869 of NZ_JACHJY010000003.1, forward strand.
GCTCGGATCGCTGCGGGAGCCGGAGGCGTTGTACGGGTGGGTGCGGGCGATCTCCGTACGGGAGGCGGTGCGGGTCGCCAAGCGGGCGGCGCGGGCACGGCCCGCGGAGCTCCCGGACGTGCCGGAGCGGGGCGATCCGCAGCTGGCCGCCGACATCGGCGACGTCCTGGCCCGGCTGTCGCCCGGGCACCGGGCGGTGCTGGTGCTGCGGGACGTCGAGGGGATGGACGAGGAGGCCGCGGCGGCGCTCCTCGGGGTGCCGGCCGGCACGGCGAAGTCCCGGTTGCACCGGGCACGGCAGAGCTTCCGGAGGGCGTGGTCCGCGTGAACGGTGACGAGGCGATGATCGACGACGTGCGGCGGCTCCGGGTGATGGGCGCCGGTGTCCGGGGCGCGCGGATCGTGGAGCGGGTGCTGCCCGCGCCGCTGGACGCGGTGTGGGCCGTCATGGGGGATCTGGAGGGCGGCTTCGGGGAGTTCCAGCCGGACATGCGGTCGGTGCGGATCGTGCGCAGGGACGGCGACCGGGTGGAGGCCCTCGCCCGCAGCCGTTACGGTCTCCGGGCCCGTCTCCACGGCGTGCTGCGGCCGGGCTGGTGCTGGTTGCAGAGCCGGTTCCTGGTCATCGGGATGGCGGCGGTGGACGAGGGCGGCCGGACCAGGGTGGCGCTCACCGGCGGCGTGCGCGTCCCGGGGCGCGCCGCGATCGTCCCGTTCGGGGCGCGCCGTGAACTGGAGCGGGCCATGGCGCGCCTCGCCGAACGGGTCGACGGTGCCGTCCGCTAGGAGGCGTGCTCCGAGGGGACGGTGCCGACCGTGCAGGTGATGCTCAGAGGTCCTGGATCCGGCGGAAGGGGCGGTCCGCCTCCAGGGTGAACGCCACGTCCAGGAGGGTCCGTTCGCTTCCGGGCCGGCCGGAGAACATGACGCCGATGGGCAGCCCTTCGTCCGTGGCCCGGGTGCTGGGCAGCGAGATCGACGGGGTGCCGACGACGTTGTCGACCGGGGTGAACGCGACGTACGCGAGGATCCGTTCGACGAGCTCCGGGTAGGGGACGGTCGGTGCAAGCCGGCCGATCGGCGGCGCGGGGTGGGCGAGGACGGGGGTGAGGAGGAGGTCGAGCCCTCGGAACGCCGCCGCGTACGCCACCTTGGTGCGCTTCAGCCGGCGCAGGACGCCCGGGGTGCGCCGCCAGTTCTCCACGTACGTCTCGCGCAGGCCCCGGCTGAGGCCGTCCATGCGGTGCCGGTCGAAGTCCGGGCCGAGGGTCCGGCCGGTGGCGCCGAGGAGGAAGGAGAGCATCCCCCAGTAGGTGAGGAAGTCCTCGGTGAAGCGCGGGTCGATGGTCATCTCGACCGGCTCGACGGTGTGGCCGAGGCGTTCGAGTCGCGTCGCGGTCTCCGTGACGGCCTCGCGGGTGGCGGTGTCGGAGGCGACGCCGTTCGGCGAGTCGAGGAGGAAGCCTATGCGCAGCCGCTTCCCGGACGGTCCTTCGACCAGGCCGAGGGGCGGCAGTTTCGGGTTGCGCCAGTACGTCTCGGCGGCGGCGAGGAAGGCGGCGGTGTCCCGTACGGAACGGCTGACGATGCCGTCGGCGACGAGGTCCAGGGGAAGTTGGCGGCTCTGGGCGTTCGGCACGACCCTGCCCCGGGTCGGCTTGAGGCCGACGAGCCCGCAGCAGGCCGCGGGGATCCGGATGGAGCCGCCGCCGTCGTTGGCGTGGGCGATGGGCACGGCTCCGGCGGCGACGAGCGCCGCGCTGCCGCCCGAGGAACCGCCCGCGGAGTGGCCGGTGTTCCACGGGTTGCGGACGGGCTCGGCGTTCTCGTACTCCGTGGACGGGCTGAAGCCGAACTCGGGCAGGCGGGTCTTGCCGAGCACCGTGACGCCGCTGCTCAGGAACTGTCGGGCGAAGGGCGCGTGCCGTCGTGCCGGCCTCGGGGTGAAGGCCGCGCTGCCGTGGCCGGTGGGCAGGCCCTGGTGGTCGGTGTTGTCCTTGACGAAGCTCGGGACGCCCGCGAAGGCGCCGCCGGCCGCGGCGCCGGGCACGGGGATCTCGACGTGCGTCTGGACGGCGTGGAGCCGCTCCTCGACGGCCCGCACCCGCGCGGCCGCGTCCCGGGCCGCCTCGGCGGCGCCGACCTCGCCGCGCCGGATCGCCTCGGCGAGCCCGACGGCGTCGTGCTCCCCCAGGGCGTCGTCCCGGAAGGCGTGCACCCTGGTCCGTTCGTCGAAAGTCTTCACCGTTGCCTCAGCCCCCGGCCGTGTGGATGGTCGTCCACCATCATTGCCTACCGACAAGTAACAGGCGAGGGGTCCGAGGCCACCGGTGTGACTCCGGTGCGACTAGCGACCCTGGAGGGCCTTGACGTTGTCGCCGAAGGTCCAGTTCTTCGAGCCGTCCCAGTTGGCCGACCAGGTCATCAGGCCCTTGAGCGAGCCGCCGTAGTGGTTCCAGGCCTGGGCGACGGCCGTCGGCGCCATGTATCCGCCGCCGGCGCCGGGCTGGGCCGGGAGGCCGGGGACCTGCTTGTCGTACGGGACCTTGATCGTGGTGCCCTGGACGACGAGCCCGCGGTTCAGGCAGTCGGTCTGGGCGACGAACCCGGCGACCGTGCCGGCGGAGTAGGAGTCGCCGGAGCAGCCGTACATGCTGCCGTTGTAGTACTGCATGTTCAGCCACCACAGCCGCCCGTTGTCCGCGTACTTCTTGACGATCGGCAGGTACGCGCCCCAGATCGACCCGTAGGCCACGCTGCCGCCGGTGACGTACGCGGTCTCCGGCGCCATCGTCAGCCCGAACCCCGCGGGCATGCGGGCCAGCACTCCGTCGATGATGCGGACCAGGTTGGCCTGCGAGGCGGACAGGGTGCCGATGCTGCCGCTGCCGACGAGGCCGGTCTCGATGTCGATGTCGATCCCGTCGAAGTTGTACGCGGTCAGGATCGGGACGATGGTCTCGACGAACCGGTCGGCGACGGCGCGGGAGCTCAGGTCGATCCCGGCCGCGGCGCCCCCGATCGACATGAGGATCGTCGCCCCGGCCGCCTTGGCGCGGCACATCTCCGCCGGGGTGGCGACGCGGACGCCGCTGTCCATGCCGTCCTCCCAGAGCACCGTCCCGTCCGAACGGATCACGGGGAAGGCGGCGTTGACGACGTTGTAGCCGTGGGCGGCGAAACGGGGGTCGTCGATGGGCGCCCAGCCGAACGGCGGGTGGACGCCGTTGGCCGAGCCGTCCCAGTTCTCCCAGTACCCCTGGAGCACCTTCCCGGCGGGCTTCGGCTTGAGGGCGCAGGTGTCCGCGGCGGCGGACGACGGGGACGGGGCGGCGGACTTCGCGCCTTCGGCGGCGGCGGGGCCGGCGAGGACGGCGGCGGCGAGCAGGGTGACGAGCCCCGCTCCGAGGACACGGGTGATCCGAGGGCCTGGCATGCGTGTGCTCCTGGGGACGTGGGGGATCCTGGGCATGGCGCGCGCTCCAGGAGACCGTAGGTTGGTCCAGACCTTTCGTCAACCACCCTCACGCACAGGGGAGTTGGCCAGTTTCAGAGCAGGGCCGGGGCGAGCTCGCGCCACTCCCGGTCCGGCAGCGCGAGCGGATCGGCGGTCAGCACCTGGAGGCAGACGTGGTCGGCGCCCGCGTCCAGGTGCTGCACGACGCGCCGACGGATCGCGTCCACGTCCCCGTACGCGACGATCGCGTCGACCAGGCGGCGGCTCGGTCCGCCCACGAGGTCCTCGTCGCCGAAGCCGAGCCTGCGCATGCTCGCCACCTGGTGCGCCGCGGCGGCGACGTATCCGGCGACGTGCGCGGTGGCCACCTCCCGGGCCCTGCCGAGGTCGGCGTCCAGGACGACGGCCTGCTCCACCCCGAGGAACGCGTGCGGCCCGAGGATCCGTCGCGCCCGCTCGGTGTGCTCGACGGGGACGAAGTAGGGGTGCGCGCCCCAGGTGCGCTCGGCGGCCAGCTCCAGCATCTTCGGGCCGAGCGCGGCCAGGACGCGGCGCGGCGCCGGGTCCGGCGCGGGCCCGTGGGCGGGCGCCGCGTCCATCGCGTCCAGGTAGGCGCGCATCGTGTGCAGCGCCCTGCCCCGGGTCGGCACCGGGTAGCCGTCCACCTCGTGGACGGTGTCGTCGACCCGGTGGCCGCCCAGGCCCAGGACGTACCGCCCGGGGAAGGCCTCGCCGAGCGTGCGGGCGGCGCCGGCGGTGGCGATCGGTTCGCGGAAGGCGATGTTGGCGATGCCGGACGCGACGGTGATCCGACGGGTCGCCGAGAGCAGCAGCCAGGCCTGGCCGAAGGTGTCGCGACCGTAGGCCTCCCCGAACCAGATGGACCCGTATCCCAACTCCTCCAGTTCCGCGGCCGATTCCCGCACGCGCCCGGCGGGCTGCCCTTCGTAGGCGAAGGTCCAGATCCCGACCCGGCCGAGCCCGGTCCGTGCTTCGACAGTCATCCGTACTCCTCGGGCAGCACAACGGAAAGACGAAACGGAGAGGCTCTCCGCTTCGACGCCCGCTACGATACGGAGAGGTTCTCCGCTTGGCCACCCCGGAGATCACGGAGGACAGGACGATGACCGACACCCCAGCCCCCGCCGGGCACGCCCGGCGCACCGACGCGCGCGCCAACCGGGAGCGCCTGCTGGCGGCGGCGGCCGAGGTGTTCGCCGAGGCCGGCCCCGGCGCCTCCCTCAACGAGATCGCCCGCCGGGCCGGGGTCGGACCCGGGACCCTCTACCGCCACTTCCCGAACCGCCCGGCCCTGCTGACCGCACTGCTCAGGGACCGCATCGAGACGCTGTGCGCGCGGGCGGAGGCGCTGCGCGCCGCGGACTCCCCCGACGACGCCCTCGCCGAGTGGCTGGGCGCCTTCCTCACCCATGCCCGGGTCAACCAGGGCATGGGCGGCGCACTCCTCGTCGAGGAGGCCGCGGGGTCCGGCCTCGACTGCCACCGGCTGATCCTGGACGCGGCGACCGGCCTGCTCGCCCGGGCCCAGCGGCACGGGTCGGCGCGCGCCGACCTCACCGCCGAGGACCTGCTCCAGCTGGTCGTCGGGATCGCCCTGTCCACGGCCCGCGACGAGCACTCCGGACAGCCCGACCGGCTGCTCGCCCTGGTCGTCGACGCCGTGCACGCCGGTCGGGGCCACCGCGGGTGACGACGTGCGGGTGCCGGTCGGCCACGGGAGGATGGGGAGGGAGGAGAGGTGCCGCCATGAGCGAGTTCGACATCTGGAACTACCGACCGAGCACCGGCTACCGGCAGGGCGCCGATCTCGTCGGCTACAAGGTCGAGGCCACCGACGGCACCATCGGGAAGATCGACAGACACTCCGAGGACGTCGACTCGTCCCACCTCGTCGTCGACGTCGGAACCTGGATCTTCGGCAGGCGGGTGCTGCTCCCCGCCGGGACGATCGAACTGATCGACACCGCCGAGGAGAAGGTGTACGTCGACCGCACGAAGGACCAGATCAGGGGCGCCCCCGACTTCGACGAGGCGAAGTACGGAGAGCCCGGCTATCTGGAGCAGTTCGCCCGGTACTACGGCCAGCCCCACATGTGAGCGTCACGCGCGGGCGCCCTCCGTCCGGCGGTCGCGCCAGGCCGGGGCGAGGGCCGTGAGCATCAGGACGGCCGTGAGGGCGAAGGCCCAGGGGTAGCCGGTCCGGCCGGCGAGGATCCCGAAGCCGACGGCCCCGACGCCCATGCCCGCGTCGAAGGCGAAGTTCCACAGGGCGCTGACCGTGCCGTAACCGGAGGCGGGGACGCGCGCGTACATCAGCGTCAGGGTGGCGTTCTGGGTGATGCCGAAGCCCACTCCGAACAGGGCCGTGCCGAGGACGACGGCGACCGGGCTGTGGGTCAGGGCGGTGAGCAGCATTCCGCCGGCCGCGACGGCGAGGCCGGGCAGGAGGAGCGCGGCCGGTCCGTGCCGGTCGCCGTGCCGACCGGCGACCCAGCGGGCCGCGGTCGCCGCGGCCGTCTGGGCGAACAGGGCCGTGGCGACGACGCCCGCGGAGGCCGACGGCACGGCGAGCGGGAGGAAGGTGACGAGGATTCCGGCGGCGAGCGCGGTGGCCGCGAAGACGAGAGCGGGCCGCGCGAGGGCGGGCGTGCGGAATCCCGCCGTCACCCCGATCGGCCGCTCCGGGTCCGCCTCGCGGTCCGGCCGGCCGGCCTCGCGGTCCGGCGAGTCCGGATCGCGGCCCCGCAGACCCGCATCGCGGCCTGGCGACCCGGCTTCGCGATCCGGCGACCCGGCCTCGCGGTCCGGCAGGCCCGGTACCGAGACGATGGCGGCCAGCGCGGCCACGGCTCCGGCGGCGAACACCGGCCCGTACCCCACGTGGTCCACCAGCCACACCCCCAGCGGCAGCGCCACCAGCGACGGTATCCCCGTCACGATGCCGACGAGCGCGAGGCCCTCGCCGCGGCGTTCCGCCGGGATGAGCGAGGCCGTCAGGGCGCCGCCCGCGACGACCGTGAACGCGAAGCCCAGGCCGCGCAGCACACAGACCGCCGCGATCCAGACCGCGTTCCCGGATGCGGCGAGCGCGAACGCGGGCGCGCCGAGGAGGAACAGCCCCGCCACCAGCGTCAGGCGGTAGCCGAACCGGGCGACGAGCCGGGGCGTCGCGAGCTCGCCGCCGACCGTGGCCAGCATCAGGGTGCCCGTGGTGAGGCCGGCGGCGTCACCGTGGCCGCCTCCGCCCACCTCGGCGTAGAGGGGGACGACCGACAGGAGCAGATAGAAGCTCGTCGAGGCGCCGACGATCGAGACGAAGCGCAGCAGCAGGTGCCGCGTCACCAGGGGCGGCCGTGAACCGGCGCCCTCCGCTTGGGAGTTGAGCATCTTGGTCACACGGGCGACGCTAGGGGGCCGGGCGGTCGCCGGTAAGATCCGATTCCATGCCTCTGGAGTGGTCCGGTCTGTCGCCCGAACTGCTCCTCGCCGTCGACCGGGACAGCGGCGAGACGCTGCGGTCCCAGGTGGAACTGGGACTGCGGGACGCGATCCGGACCGGGCGGCTGCGGGTGGGCGAACGGCTGCCGTCCTCCCGCGAGTTCGCCCGGATGCTCGGGGTCTCGCGCGGGCTCGTGCAGGAGTGCTACGCCCAACTCCAGTCCGAGGGATACCTCGTGACACGCGCCGGTCGCGACCCGGGTCGCGACCGGCGCGGCGCCGGCACCGGCGGCCGCCGCACCGCTCCGGGAGTCGCCGCGCCTGCTCGCCGACTTCGCCTGGGGCGTCCCGGACCTGAGCGGATTCCCCCTCGCCGACTGGCTGTGGGCCACCCGCGAGGCGGCCCGCGCCATGCCGTCGTCGGCGCTCGGGTACGGGGATCCGCGCGGCCGTGCGGAGCTCCGCGAGGTCCTCGCCGGTTACCTGCGGCGCGTGCGCGCCGCCGCTGCCGATCCGGAGCGGACCGTCGTCTGCTCCGGCTACGCGCAGGGCCTCGGCCTGGCCCTGCGCGCCCTGGCGGGGACGGGTGTCCGCACGGTGGCGTACGAGGATCCGGGCTCACCGGCCACGGTGTCCTCGGCCGCGTCCCGGGCGGGCATGTCGGCGGTTCCCGTACGGGTCGACGAGCACGGCATCGACGTGCGGGCCCTGGCCGCGACCGGCGCCCGCGCCGTCGTCGTGACGCCCGCGCACCAGTGGCCCACCGGCGTCTCCCTGGCACCCGAGCGGCGGTTGGCGCTGATCGAGTGGGCCCGCGCCCGGGACGCGGTGATCGTCGAGGACGACTACGACGCCGAGTTCCGCTACGACCGGGTGCCGGTGGGCGCCCTGCAGGGCCTCGCCGCCGACCGCGTGATCTCCCTGGGCACCGTGAGCAAGTCCCTCGCGCCGGCGCTGCGCATCGGCTGGATGCTCTGTCCGGCCGCGCTCACCGGGGCGGTCGTCGAACAGAAGCGGCTGAGCGACCGCGGATCACCCGCACTCGACCAGCTCGCCCTCGCCACGCTGATCGAGTCCGGTCGCTTCGACCGGCACCTGCGGCGGATGCGGACGACCTACTCGGCGCGGCGCTCCGCGCTGGTGGCCGCGCTCGCCGAGCACGCTCCCGAGGCCGGGGTGACCGGTCTCGCGGCGGGCTTCCACGCGGTCGCGCACCTGGCCGGTCCGACCGACGAACGGGCCCTGGTCGCCGCGGCCCGCGCCCGGTCCGTCGGCCTCTACGGCATGAGCGCCTGTCGCACCGCACCCGAGCCCGAGCCGGTGCGGCTGGTCCTGGGCTTCGGGAACGTCGGCGAGCGGGCGATCTCCGAGGGCATCGCGGCGGTCGGCGACCTCCTCAGGGGGCGCTAGCCGGGGCCCGGGACCGGCCCTGGAACGGCCGCGGACCGGGGTCCCGACCTGCTGCGGACCGGGTCCGGACCGGGTCCGGACCTGCCCCCGAGCAGGTCCCGAAAAAAACTTCCCGGAACCGCGAATCCTCTCGGCACCTCCCCGTCTCTTATGTGTGTACCGGCCGAACGGGCCGGAGGAACACGGAGGGAACAGGAACTATGTGGACTGCCATCATCGTGGTCGGCGTCGTGCTCGTGGGTATGTGCAGCTGGCACCTGATGCGCCGCTTCAACAAGAGCCGCACCTGACCAGCGCCTGCGCGCGGGGCGCCTTCCGGTATGAGTAGCACATGAACCAACGCTTCCCCTGGCCCGACGAGCGGCTGATCAAGGCCGCTCAGGACGGCGACGTCACGTCGCTCACCACCGTCGTCATGGAATCGCAGCCGCATGTGCGCAAGTTCGCCATATCGCTGTGCGCCTCCCCGCAGGACGCGGAGGACGCCGCACAGGAGGCGCTGATCATCCTGTACCGGAAGATCGGCACCTTGCGGGCCACCGGCGCGCTTGCCTCATGGATGTTCCGGATCGTGCGCAACGAGTGCCTCCGGCAGGTGCGGCTGCTCATCGCCATGCGCGACGAGGGGTCGGCCGAGCCGGAGGCGTGTGCGGAACCTTCCGCCGAGGAGGCCGTGCTGTACCGGCTGGAGGTGGAGCGGATCGCGGCCGCGGTCAGCGCCCTTCCCCGCGAGCAGCGGCAGGTCCTGATCATGCGGGACGTGCAGGGCCTGCCGGGCAGGACCGTCGCCCAGACGCTCGGCCTGAGCACCGCCGCGATGAAGTCACGGCTGCACAGAGCACGCGCGTCACTGCGTCATGCGCTGGAAGCGACCGACCAGGCATCAGATCAAGCCATCGACCAGCCAGTCGAAGGAGACTCACCATGAAAACCGTGAACATCGTGAAGCCCCCTCAGGGCGCGAAGTCCCCGGTCATCGCACCGACGGAGGTCAAGACCCCGCCCGCGGCGCCGAACTTCGCCAGCAAGTCCGTCCCGCGCCACCTGGCGCGCGGCGTCATCGGCTTCGGGCTGATCATCGGCTCGATCGCGCTGGTGCCCGCCTACGGCCCGATCACCCTGCTCGCGGCCCCGCTGGCCCTGATCGCCTTCCGCGGCTGCCCCACCTGCTGGATGGTCGGCCTCGTGCAGACCATCTCCCGGGGCCGTCTGGAGCGCCAGTGCGTGGACGGCGTCTGCACGCTCACCAAGGCCGACCCGGCGGCGAAGGGCGAGTAGTCCCCGCCGCTCCCGGCTTCCGCCCGGCCTGACGCCACCCTCCTGTCGGGGGTGGTGTCACCGGGCCGGAAGTCTTCGGCCGTCCTGCGACATGGCGTGAAACAGATCCCCCGCTGTAGCACACGCAAGTGTCGTCCAGATTATCCGTCACATTCGTTTTCCCTGCCAACTCGCCACTCTGGCCATTGGTTTACGGAGCGCCGCCTCGGTGCTAGGGTCCGAATCGAGATTGAGACGGGCAGGGCTGCTGAGTCGGCGACGCCGTTGATCGTGCTTCTACGGGGGGAGCAGAACACCATGATCCGCCATGCCCAGATTGAGGCGGCAACACCACAGATCGACACGGAACGTCCATCGGGCGACGCAGTGCCCCATGTGATGGATGACCGGACCGTCGCCGTCGTCGGCGTTTCCTGTCGTTTTCCCGGCGGGTCGAACCCCACCGAATTCTGGAATCTCCTCAGGAATGGCCGCGACGCCATAGCGGAGCCGCCCGCGGATCGCGCACACCTCGGCGTCCGGGACGACGGTTCGCCGCGCCCCGGTGGTTTTCTGCCCCGTGTCGACGCCTTCGATGCCGAGTTCTTCGGTATTTCTCCGCGCGAGGCCGCGGCGATGGATCCGCAGCAGCGGCTCGTCCTCGAGCTCGCCTGGGAGGCCCTCGAGGACGCCGGCATCGTCCCGGCCGCGCTCGCGGGCTCCGCCACCGGCGTCTTCGTCGGCGCGATCACCGACGACTACACGACCCTCACCCACGCGGCCGGCCCCGAGGCCACCTCCGCGCACACGGTGACCGGCCTGCACCGCGGCATCATCGCCAACCGCGTCTCGTACGCCCTCGGGCTCCAGGGACCGAGCATGGTGATCGACAGCGCGCAGTCGTCCTCGCTGGTCGCGGTGCATCTGGCCTGCGAGAGCCTGCGGCGCGGCGAGTCCGTGACGGCGCTGGCCGGCGGCGTCAACCTCAACCTCGCGCCGGAGAGCACCCAGGCCCTCGCGGCCTTCGGCAGCCTCTCGCCCGACGGTCGATGTCATAGCCTCGACGCACGGGCGAACGGCTACGTCCGCGGTGAGGGCGGCGGCGTGGTGGCGCTCAAACTCCTCAGCCGGGCCCTCGCCGACGGGGACCGCATCCACTGTCTGCTGCACGGCGGAGCCGTGGGCAGCGACGGCGCGAGCGCCACCCTCCCCACTCCCGACAAAAACGCCCAGGAACGCGTCATACGCGAGGCCTGGAAGAATTCTGGTATACCGCTGGAACAAGCGCAGTACGTCGAAATTCACGGGTCGGGCACCCGGGTCGGCGATCCCATCGAAGCCTCTGCTCTGGGCGCCGTATTCTCCTCCTCCCGCACGCCGGATAATCCGCTCCGGCTCGGGTCCGTCAAGACGAACATCGGCCACCTCGAAGGCGCCGCTGGTATAGCGGGTCTCGTCAAGACGGTTCTCTGCCTCAAGGAACGGGAACTCGTTCCAACGCTCAACTATCAGACCCCCAATCCGGAGATCCCGTTCGAGGAACTGCGGATCGCCGCCTCCACCGAAACCGGTCCGTGGCCGAATCCCGACGTTCCGCTCGTCGCGGGTGTCACTTCGGTGGGAATGGGCGGTACAAACTGCCATCTGGTCCTCGGAGAATGGCGGGGAGAGGCCTCCCCGGCCGTCGAGAACAAGCCGGAGACAAAGCCGGAGACAAAGGCGTCGGTCGCCTCCGGAGCCGTCGCGTGGGTGCTTTCCGGACGCGGCGACAAGGCGCTCCGCGCCCAGGCCGCCCGACTCCGCACGCACCTCGCCGAACGGCCGGAATTCGACGTGGCCGAGGTCGCCCGGTCCCTCGCCCACGACCGCACGGCCTTCACCCACCGCGCCGTGCTGACCGGCACGGGACGCGACGACCTGCTGTCCGCCCTGGACGCGGTCGCCGACGCCCGGGTCACCCCGTCCGCGGTCGAGGGCAGCGGCCACGGGGCCGTCCGCGAGGCCGTGTTCGTCTTCCCCGGCCAGGGTTCGCAGTGGGTCGGCATGGCCGCCGAACTCCTCGACAGCTCCCCCGTGTTCGCCGAGGTCGTGGCGGACTGCGAGCGCGCACTGCGCCCGTACCGCGACTGGTCGCTGACCGACGTCCTGCGCGGCCGCGACGGCGCGCCCGACCTCGACCGCGACGACGTCGTGCAGCCCGCCCTGTGGGCCGTGATGGTCGGCCTCGCCGCGCTGTGGCGGGCGGCGGGCGTCGAACCGGCCGCGGTCGTCGGCCACTCGCAGGGCGAGATCGCCGCCGCCACCGTCAGCGGCGCCCTCACCGTGGACGACGCGGCCCGCCTGATCGCCGTCCGCAGCACCGCCCTCGGCGCGCTCGCCGGACGCGGCGGCGGCATGCTCACCGTGTCGCTGCCCGCCGACCGGGTCCGCGAGGACCTGGCCGGATTCCCGGGCCTGAGCGTGGCCGCCGTGAACTCGCCCGGCATGACCGTGGTGGCCGGTGACGGCGACGCCCTGGACCAGCTGGCCGCGCGGTACGGCGAGGACGTCCGTACCCGCCGCATCCCCGTCGCGTACGCCTCGCACAGCCCGCACGTGGACGCCGTGCGCGAGACGCTGCCCGCCGAGCTCGCCGGGATCGCGTCGCGCGCCGGGAGCGTGCCGCTGCACTCCACCGTCACCGGCACGGCCCTCGACGGCTCCGAACTGGACGTCGACTACTGGTACCGCAACCTGCGGGAGCCCGTGGGCTTCGAGCCCGCCGTGCGCGCGCTCCTCGACGCGGGACACGAGCTGTTCGTCGAGATGAGCCCGCACCCCGTCCTGGCGCTCGCCGTCCAGCAGACGGCGGAGGCCGTCGATCTGCCGGTCGCCGCGCTCGGCACCCTGCGCCGCGGCGAGGGCGGACCGCAGCGGCTGCTGCTCGCGTTCGGCGAGGCGTTCTGCCACGGCGCGGAGGTGGACTGGTCCGCCGTCCTGCCCGCCGGCACCACCCGCGCCGAACTGCCGACGTACGCCTTCCAGCGCCGCCGCCACTGGATCTCCGGGCAGCCCCACGCCGCCCGGGCCCTGACGCCGGCGCCGCGGGCCGCGGTACTGCCGGAGGACGCCGACGACGCCCCCGAGACCGAGCCGAACCGCTCGCTGACCGGGCCCGCCGCCCTGGAGCTCGTGCGGGCGCACACCGCCGCCGTCCTCGGCTACGACTCCGTCGGCGAGATCGAACCCCGGCGGACGTTCAAGGAGTTGGGCATCGACTCGGCGATGGTCGTCGAGCTGCGCAACCGGCTCGTCACCGCCACCGGGCGCAAGCTCCCCACCACCGTCGTCTACGACCACCCGAGCCCGGCCGCGCTCGCCGCACGGCTCGCGGACGCGCAGCAGGAGGCCGCGGCCCCCGAAGCGCCGCGGGATCAGGACCGGGACCAGGACGACCCCGTCGTGATCGTCGGCATCGGCTGCCGTTTCCCGGGCGGGGTGGACTCCCCCGAGGCGCTGTGGCGGGTCGTCGCCGAGCAGCGCGACGTGATCTCGGGCTTCCCGGCCGACCGCGGCTGGGACCTCGACGGCCTCTACCACCCGGACCCGGCCCACGTCGGCACGACGTACGTGCGCAACGGCGGATTCCTCGAAGGCGCCGCGGAGTTCGACGCCGAGCTGTTCGGGATATCGCCGCGCGAGGCGCTGGCGATGGACCCGCAGCAGCGCGCCTACCTCGAGGTGTGCTGGGAGGCCCTGGAGCGGGCCGGAATCGCCCCGGACTCCCTGCGCGGCACGCAGACGGGCGTGTTCGCCGGTGTGATGGCCCAGGAGTACGGTCCGCGGCTCGGCGAGGCGGGCGCGGGTGCCGCCGGGTTCGGTCTGACGGGCACGACGTCGAGCGTGGCCTCGGGCCGCGTCGCGTACACCCTCGGCCTCCAGGGCCCGGCCCTGACCGTGGACACCGCGTGCTCGTCGTCGCTGGTCGCGCTGCACCTCGCGGTGCGCGCCATCCGGTCGGGCGAGTGCTCGCTCGCGCTCGCCGGCGGTGTGGCGATCATGTCGACGCCCGGCATCTTCGTCGAGTTCTCGCGTCAGCGGGGTCTCGCCACCGACGGCCGCTGCAAGAGCTTCTCGGCGGAGGCGGACGGCACGGCCTGGGCCGAGGGCGTCGGTGTCCTGGTCGTGGAGCGCCTGTCGGACGCCCGGCGGCTCGGGCACGAGGTGCTCGCCGTCGTGGCGGGCACGGCCGTGAACCAGGACGGCGCGTCCAACGGCCTCACCGCGCCCAGCGGCCCGGCCCAGGAGCGGGTCATCCGCGCCGCCGTCCAGGACGCCGGCGTGCCCCTGTCCGGAGTCGACGCGGTCGAGGCGCACGGTACGGGCACGGTCCTCGGCGACCCGATCGAGGCGCAGGCCCTCCTCGCCACGTACGGCAGCGAGCGCGACGGCCGGCCCCTCATGCTCGGCTCCCTCAAGTCCAACCTGGGCCACGCCCAGGCGGCCGCCGGCGTCGGCGGCATCATCAAGATGGTCATGGCCCTGCGCCACGGCGAACTCCCCGCCTCCCTCAACATCGGCACGCCCAGCAAGCTCGTCGACTGGGACAACGGCGGCGTCGAACTCCTCACCGAGCCCCGCCCCTGGCCCGCCACCGACGGCAGGACCCGCCGCGCCGGCGTCTCCTCCTTCGGCATCAGCGGCACCAACGCCCACGTCGTCCTCGCGGAGGCCCCCGTCGAGGCCCCCGCGTCCGAGACTCCCGAGGCCGGGACCTCCGTGTCCGGGACCGTCATCGAGGGCGGCGGCACCGAACCGCTGTGGGTGCTGTCCGGACGCACCGAGCCGGCGCTGCGCGCCCAGGCCACCGCGCTGGTCGACGCCCTCGACGGCCACGGCCACAGCCTCGGCCTCGGCGAGCTGTCGGACCGTGACCTCGGCCGCGCCCTGGCCACCACCCGTACCGCCCTCGGCCACCGCGCGGTCGTCGCCGCCGAGGACCGCACGGAGGCCGTCGCCGCCCTGACCGCGCTGGGTCGCGGCGAGCCGCACTCCGCGCTCACCCTCGGCACGGCGCGCACCGACGAGGGTCTGGCGTACCTCTTCACCGGGCAGGGCAGCCAGCGCGTCGGCATGGGCCGCGAGCTGTACGAGTCCGAGCCCGTCTTCGCCGCCGCCCTCGACGCCGTGTGCGCCGAACTCGACGCCTGCCGGGGCTCCGTGCCCGGCACGCCGCCGATCCGCGAGGTGATGTTCCACGACGGCGAGGCGCTGGACCGCACCGAGAACACCCAGTGCGCCCTCTTCGCCCTCCAGGTCGCGCTGTTCCGCCTCCTGGAACACCGGGGCCTGACCCCGGACGCCGTACTCGGCCACTCCATCGGCGAGTTCGCGGCCGCGCACGTCGCCGGGATCCTCACCCTGCCCGACGCCTGCGCCCTGGTCACCGCGCGCGGCCGGCTCATGCAGGCCCTGCCGTCCGGCGGCGCCATGACGGCCGTCCAGGCCTCGCAGGAGGAGGTCGCCCCGCTCCTCGTGGGCCGCGAGCACGAGGTGAGCATCGCCGCCGTCAACGGCCCGCTGGCCGTCGTCGTCTCCGGCGACGTCGAGGCCGTCGAGGAGATCGCCGCCGCGTTCGCCGCCGACGGCCGCAAGACCCGACGGCTCGTCGTCAGCCACGCCTTCCACTCCCACCGCATGGACGGGATGCTCGACGCGTTCGCCGCCGTCACCGCGACGGTCCGGTACGCGGAGCCGCGCGTCCCGATGGTGTCCACCGTCACCGGCGGGCCCGTCGAGATCACCGCCGACTACTGGGTGCGCCAGGTCCGCCGGGAAGTGCGCATGTCCGACGGTCTCGCCGCGCTCCACGAGCTCGGGATGCGGACCTTCCTCGAACTCGGCCCGGACGGCGTGCTGTCGGCCCTGGGCCAGGACTGCCTGGACGACGAGGGGCTCGCGTTCGTGCCGGTGCTGCGCCGCGGCCGGCCCGAGCGCCGCACCCTGGCGTCCGCGCTCGGCGCCCTGCACGTCCGCGGCCGGAGCCCCGAGTGGCAGGCCGTGTTCGGCCCGGGGCGGACGCCCGCCCTGCCGACGTACGCCTTCCAGCGGGAGCGGTACTGGCTGACCGCGCGCGGCACCGAGGGCGCGGCCGGTCACCCGCTGCTCGGCCCGGCCGTCGAGCTCGCCGAATCCGGGCAGACCGTCCTGACCGCCCGGCTCGGCCGCCGCACCCATCCCTGGCTCGCCGACCACGCCGTCCTCGGCTCGGTCCTGCTGCCCGGCACCGCCTTCCTCGAACTGGCCGCCCGCGCCGGTTCGCAGACGGGCACGCCCCGGGTCGCCGAGCTCACGCTCCTCGCCCCCCTGGTGATCCCCGACGAGGGCCGCACCGAGGTGCAGGTCGTCGTGGCCGCGCCCGGCGAGGACGGCCGGCGCGCGGTGACCGTGCACGCCCGCACCGAGACCCCGGACGGCGCCGTCGAGCCGTGGACGCTGCACGCCACCGGCGCGCTCGCCCCGCACGACGGTGCCGCCGCGCCCGCCGCGGCCCGGCCCGCCGGCGAGGGCGAACCGCTGCCCGTCGACGGCTGCTACGCCGAACTGGCCGCCTCGGGCTACGCCTACGGCCCGGTCTTCCAGGGCCTGCGCGCCGCCCGGCGGCACGGCACCGACCTGGTCGCCGAGGTCGCCCTGCCGGCCTCCGTCACCGACGCCGCCTCCTACGGGCTGCATCCGGCGCTGCTCGACGCGGCCCTGCACCCGATCGTCATCACGGAGCTCGACGACGGCGGCCGCCGTCTGCTGCCCTTCTCCTGGCGCGGCGTGACCGTCCACCAGCCCGGCGCCCGCTCCGCCCGCGTACTGATCCGGGCCACCGGACCGGACGCGGTGTCGCTGACCCTCCTCGACGAGGCCCACGCGGTGGTCGCCGAGGTCGAGGAGCTCGTCCTGCGCCCGGTGAGCGACGCCGTGGCTGTGCCGCGCTCGCTCCACCGCCTGGACTGGAAGCCGGCCACGGCGGAGGCGGAGGAGTCCCCGCGCGCCGTGTCGCTCGGCTCCGCCGACCTCGGCGTCGGCCCTCACTACGCCGGCCTCACGGCCCTCGGCGAGGCCGTCGACGCGGGACTGCTCGCCCCCGCGGTGGTGTTCGCACCGCTCGCGGAGCTCGGAGAGCACGAAGGCGCCACCGCGCCCGCCGTGCACCGTGCCCTCGCCCTCCTCCAGGCCTGGCTGGCCGACGACCGGTTCGCCGACTCGCGCCTGGTGCTCGTCACCCGGGACGCCGTGGCCACGACGCCGGACGCCGACGCGGACCCGGACACCGCCGCCGTATGGGGTCTGGCACGCTCGGCGCAGACCGAGAACCCCGGGCGCGTCGGGCTCCTCGACGTGGAGACGGCGCAGGACTGCCGTACCGCACTGCCGCTGGTCGTCGCCGAGCCGCAGCTCGCCGTACGGGACGCGGCCCTGTTCGTGCCCCGGCTCGGCCCGGTGACGGCCGCCGGTGCCCTGGTTCCCCCGGCCGGCACCGCCGCCTGGCGGATGGTGGTGCGGGAGCGCGGGACCCTGGACCACCTGGCCCTCGAACCCTTCCCGGAGGCCCTGGCCCCGCTGGGCGACGGCGAGGTGCGCGTCGCGGTGCGCGCCGCGGGCGTCAACTTCCGCGACGTCCTGGGCACGCTGGGGCTCTACCCCGGCGATCCCGGTCCGCTCGGCCTCGAAGGGGCCGGTGTGGTCGCGGAGGTCGGCCCGAACGTCACGGGGCTCGCCGTCGGCGACCGCGTCATGGGCCTGTTCTCCGGGGCGTTCGGCCCTATGGCCGTCACCGACCACCGGCGGGTCGCCGTCATGCCCGCCGACTGGACCTTCGCCGAGGCGGCGTCCGCGCCGATCGTGTTCCTCACCGCGTACCACGCCCTGGTCGACCTCGCCGGTCTGACCTCGGGCGAGCGCGTCCTGATCCACGCCGCCGCGGGCGGTGTCGGCATGGCCGCCGTGCAGCTGGCCCGGCACCTCGGTGCCGAGGTGTACGGCACGGCGGGCCCCGGCAAGTGGGACGCCCTGCGCGCCCTCGGCCTGGACGGGAAGCACCTGGCGTCGTCCCGCACGCTGGACTTCGAGGCCGCGTTCGGCGCGGCCACCGAGCGCGCCGGCATGGACGTCGTCCTGAACTCCCTCGCCGGTGAGTACGTGGACGCCTCCCTGCGGCTCCTGCCGCACGGCGGTCGCTTCGTGGAGATGGGCAAGACCGATCTGCGCGACCCGGCCCTCGTCGCGGCCGAGCACCCCGGCGTCGACTACCGCTTCTTCGACCTGCTCCAGGAGCCGACCGAGCGGATCGGCGAGATGCTCACGGCGGTCATGGCCCTGCTGTCGTCGGGGGCCCTCAAGCCGCTGCCGGTGAGCACCTGGGACGTCCGCCGGGCACCGGATGCCTTCCGGTACGTCAGCCAGGCGCGCCACATCGGCAAGGTCGTCCTCACGCTTCCCGCGGCCCTCGACCCGGAGGGCACGGTCCTGGTCACCGGCGCCACCGGCGCCCTGGGCCGCCTCGTCGCGCGGCACCTGGTCACCGAGCACGGCGCCCGCCGTCTGCTCCTGGTCAGCCGCCGCGGCGCCGACGCGCCGGGTTCGGAGGAACTCGCCGCCGAACTCACCGAGTCGGGCGCCGAGGTCACGCTCGCGGCCTGTGACACCGGCGACCGCGACGCGCTCGCGAAGCTGCTCGCCGGCGTACGGCTCACGGCCGTCGTCCATGCGGCGGGAGTGCTCGACGACGGCGTGATCACGGCGCTCACCCCCGAGCGTCTCGACACCGTGCTCGCCGCCAAGGCCCTCGCGGCCCGCAACCTGCACGAGCTGACGGCCGATCAGGATCTCGCGGCCTTCGTCCTCTTCTCCTCCGTCATGGGTGTCATCGGCGGCGCCGGCCAGGGCAACTACGCCGCGGCCAACGCCTCCCTGGACGCCCTGGCCCAGCACCGCCAGGCCCAGGGGCTGCCCGCGGTCTCCCTGGCCTGGGGCATGTGGGCGGAGACCGCGGGCAGGCCGGGCGCCGCCGGAATGGCGGGCTCGCTGTCCGAAGCCGACCGGGTGCGCATCGCCCGGACCGGCCTCGCGCCGATCGACCGGGCCGAGGGTCTGGCCCTGCTCGACGCGGCACTGCGCGTGGGCTCCCCCGCGCTCGTTCCCGCTCCTCTCGACCGTGCCGCCCTCGGCGCGCTGGGTGCCCAACTGCCCACCGTGCTGCGGGACCTGGCTCCGGCCGCTCCGCGCCCGGCGGAGGTCTCGCCGGCGGCGGCGCCCCGGGCGACCGAGACCCTGCGCGACCGGCTCGCGGTGCTGAGCCCGGCCGAGCGGGAGGAACTGCTCCTCGACCTGGTCCGGGTGCAGACGGCCGCCGTGCTCGGCCGGTCCTCCGCGGCCGGCATCCCCGCCGACCGGCCCTTCAAGGACATGGGCTGCGACTCGCTCACCCTCGTGGAACTGCGCAACCGGCTGCAGACCGGCTCCGGCCTGCGGCTGCCCGCCACCTTCCTCTTCAACTGCCCGACTCCGCAGGCCGTCGTGGCCCACCTGCACACCGAACTGGCTCCGGCCGAAGAGGAAGCCGCAGGGGACTCCGCGGGCGTGACGGCCTTGCCCGGCCTGGCCGAACTCGACCGCCTGGAGGCGGTGCTCACCGGGATGCCGGACGACACCCTGGACGAGGTCCGGGCCGAGATCGTCCAGCGACTCCAGGCACTCGTGGCCCGGGTGCCCGCCCAGCGGACCCCGGCCGACACCGACGATCTGTCCGCACGCGTCGAGTCGGCCTCGGTCGACGAACTCCTCGCGTTCATCGACTCCGAACTCTGATCCCGGGTCCGCACCGCCGGACCCCTCACTCCGCACCACCTGTTCGACGCGCGCGGCGTGCTCCGGCACGCCGCCCGGGCAGCCATGCCCGCAGCGCGCGCACGCACGGCTCGACGACGTCTACGGGGGCAACATCACCATGACAACAACGGACAACGACAAACTCGTCGAATACCTGAAGCGCCTCACCGTCGACCTCCACCAGTCCCGCCAGCGGGTCCGTGAACTGGAGGCGGGCACCAACGATCCGATCGTGATCGTCGGCATGGGATGCCGCTACCCGGGCGGGGTCGACTCGCCCGAGGCGCTGTGGCGGGTCGTCGCCGACCGGCGCGACGTGATCTCCGGTCTGCCGACCGACCGTGGCTGGGACCTCGAGGGCCTCTACCACCCCGACCCGGACCACTCCGGCACGTCGTATGTCCGCGACGGCGGCTTCGTCCAGGGGGCGGCCGAGTTCGACCCCGCGTTCTTCGGGATCTCTCCGCGCGAGGCGCTGGCGATGGACCCCCAGCAGCGGCTACTGCTCGAAGTGTCGTGGGAGGCCCTTGAGCGGGCCGGCATCACGCCCGGATCGCTGCACGGCACGCAGACGGGCGTGTTCCTCGGAGCCATCGCCCAGGAGTACGGCCCCCGCCTCGGCGAGGCGGGCGCGGGCGGCACCGGGTTCGGCCTGACGGGCACGACGTCGAGCGTGGCCTCGGGCCGCGTCGCGTACACCCTCGGCCTCCAGGGCCCGGCCCTGACCGTGGACACCGCGTGCTCGTCGTCGCTGGTCGCCCTGCACCTCGCGGTCAACGCGCTGCGCTCCGGCGAGTGCTCGCTGGCGCTCGCCGGCGGTGTGACGATCATGTCGACGCCCGGCATCTTCGTGGAGTTCTCGCAGCAGAAGGGCCTCGCGCCGGACGGCCGCTGCAAGAGCTTCTCGGCGGACGCCGACGGCACCGCCTGGGCCGAGGGCGTCGGTGTGCTCGTCGTGGAGCGCCTTTCGGACGCCCGCCGCCTGGGCCACAACATCCTTGCGGTGGTGGCCGGTTCGGCCGTCAACCAGGACGGCGCCTCCAACGGCCTTTCCGCCCCCAGCGGCCCCGCGCAGGAGCGCGTCATCCGCGCCGCCGTGCAGGACGCCGGCGTGCCCCTGTCCGGTGTCGACGCGGTCGAGGCGCACGGTACGGGCACGGTCCTCGGCGACCCGATCGAGGCGCAGGCCCTGCTCGCCACGTACGGCAAGGCGCGCGAGGACCGGCCCCTGATGCTCGGCTCCCTCAAGTCCAACCTGGGGCACTCCCAGGCGGCCGCCGGTGTCGGCGGCGTCATCAAGATGGTCATGGCGCTCCGTCACGCCGAGCTGCCCGCCTCCCTCAACGTCAGCAAGCCCAGTGAGCTCGTGGACTGGGCCGGTGGCGGCGTCGAGGTGCTCACGGAGCCCCGCCCGTGGCCGGTCGAGGAGGGCAGGGTCCGGCGCGCCGGCGTGTCGTCCTTCGGCATCAGCGGCACCAACGCCCACGTCATCCTGGCCGAGGCCCCGGCCGAGCAGCCCGCCGACGAGGCGGCTCCGGCCGACGTGGCCGGCCTGGAGGGCGCGGGCCTGCCGTGGCTGCTGTCGGCGCGCTCCTCCGACGCGCTGGCCGAGGCCGCCGGGCAGTTGGCCGCCTTCGTACGGGCGCGCCCTGAGCTCGGCCCCGCCGATGTGGCGCTCTCCCTGGCCACCGGGCGCTCCGCCTTCGAGTCCCGGGCCGTGCTGCCCGGCGGCGAAGGACGCGACGGGCTGCTCGCCGGCCTGGACGCCCTGGCCTCCCGGGAGGTCGACGGCGAGAACGGTGTGTCCCCCTCGCGCGCCGTCTTCGTCTTCCCGGGTCAGGGCTCGCAGTGGGTGGGCATGGCCACGGCCCTGCTCGACTCCTCACCCGAGTTCGCCCGCGTGATCGCCGAGTGCGAGACGGCCCTCACGCCGTTCGTCGACTGGTCCCTCACCGCCGTCCTGCGCGGCGACGAGGACGCGCCCGGCCTGGACCGCGTCGACGTCGTCCAGCCCGCCTCCTGGGCCATGATGGTCGGCCTCGCCGCCCTCTGGCGCGCCGCCGGCGTCAACCCGGTCGCCGTGGTCGGCCACTCCCAGGGAGAGATCGCCGCCGCCGTCGTAGCGGGTGGTCTGTCCCTGGAGGACGGCGCCCGCGTCGTCGCCCTGCGCTCCAAGGCCCTGCGCGTGCTCTCCGGCGGCGGAGGCATGGCCTCGCTGAGCGTCCCGGAGGCGCAGGCCGAGGAACTCCTCGCCGCGTGGGACGGCCGCCTCTCCGTCGCGGCGGTCAACGGCCCCTCCTCGACCGTCGTCGCCGGGCAGCCCGACGCGCTCGACGAGCTCCTCGCCCGGTGCGAGACCACCGGAGTCTGGGCGCGCCGCATCCCCGTGGACTACGCCTCCCACTCCGCCCACGTCGACGAGATCCGCGACACCCTCGCCCACGAACTGGAAGGCGTCGCGCCGCAGTCGGGGCGCATCGCCTTCCACTCGACCGTCACCGGCGCCGTGCTCGACACGGCCGAGCTCGACGGGGCCTACTGGTTCCGCAACCTCCGCAGCAAGGTGCGGCTCGCGGACGTCGTGGCCCGGCTCGCGGCTCCCGACGTCGTCTTCGTCGAGGTCAGCGCCCACCCGGTCCTCGTCGCCGGCATCACCGAGACCCTCGACGACACCGGCGCCGTCGTCGGCACCCTCCGCCGCGACACCGGCAGCCTGGAGCGCTTCGTCGAGTCCGCCGCCGAGGCCTGGTCCCACGGCGTCTCCGTCGACTGGCCGACCGTGCTCAAGACCTACCGCGCGCACGCCGTCGAGCTGCCGTCCTACCCCTTCCAGCGCCAGCGGTACTGGCTGGAGCCGGAGCCCGCCTCGACCGACGCCCGCGGGCTCGGTCTGGCCTCGGCCGGGCACCCGCTGCTCGGCGCCGTGGTCGAGCTGGTCGAGGAGGACCGGCTCGTGTACACCGGGCGGCTCGCCCTCGACACGCAGCCGTGGCTCGCCGACCACGCCGTGCAGGGCACCGTGATCCTGCCCGGCACCGCGTTCCTGGAGCTCACGATGGCCGTGGGCGCGCGGGCCGGCTGGCGACGGCTCACCGAGCTGACCCTCCAGGCGCCGCTCGTGCTCCCGCCCGGCGAAGCCGTACAGCTGAGGATCACCCTCGAACCGCCGGCCGAGAACGGGCAGCGGGAGCTGGCCGTGCACTCCCGGCCGCAGGACGCCGACGCGGGCGTCCCGTGGACGCGGCACGCCGCGGCGGTGCTCGACGTCGACGACGAGGCCGCGGACTTCGACCTCACCGAGTGGCCGCCGCCCGGCGCCCAGGAGATCGACGTCGAGAGCCGCTACGACACGCTCACGGAGGCGGGCTACGACTACGGCCCCGCCTTCCAGGGCCTGCGCGCCGCCTGGCGCTCGGGACGTGACGTCTTCGCCGAGGTCGCCCTGCCCGCCGAGCTGGACGCCACGACCTTCGGGGTGCACCCGGCGGTCCTCGACGCGGCCCTGCACGCCGTCGGCCTGCTCCGTGAGGACGCCGGTACCGTCCTGCCCTTCTCCTGGTCCGGCGTCACCCGCCACACCGACGGCGCGGACGCGCTCCGGGTGTGGCTGAGTCCGCGCGGTGAGGACGGCGTGGTCCTGCGGGTCACCGACGGTTCGGGGAAGCCCGTGCTGTCCGCCGAGTCGGTCACGATGCGGCCGTTCACGGCCGACCTGACGGCCGGCCGGGGCACGGACTCGCTGTTCCGTGTCGAGTGGCAGCCGGTCGCGGCCGCGGCCGAGACGGACGTGTGCCTGGTCGCCGACCTGGCCGACGTCCCGGACGTGGTGCCGCAGATCGTCGCCGTACGATGTCCGGGCACCGCGCGATGTCCGGGCACGCCACAGGACTCCGACGGCGACTCCGTCGCCACGGGGAGCGAACTCGCCGAGGCCGCCCACCGGGCGGCCCGCTGGGCGCTCGGCCTGGTCCGGGAATGGCTGGCCGAGGCCCGCTTCGCCGGCTCCCGCCTGCTCGTCCTGACCGAGGGCGCCGCGGGCCCCGAGGTCGACGACCCCGCCCAGGCCACCGTGTGGGGCCTGATCAGGACCGCCCAGTCCGAACACCCGGACCGCTTCGCCCTCCTCGACACGGACGAGGCCCACGACGCCGGCACCGTCACCGGCGCCGTGCTCACCGAGCCGCAGCTCGCCCTCCGTGCGGGCGCTCTCCTCGCCCCCCGCCTGGTCCGGCACACCTCCTCCGCCGACCCGCTCGGCGGCACCTCGCTCGACCCGGACGCCACCGTGCTCGTCACCGGCGGCACCGGCGTGCTCGGCGCGTCGGTCGCCCGGCACCTGGTCACCGAGCACGGCGCCCGCCGTCTGCTCCTGGTCAGCCGCCGCGGCGCCGACGCCCCCGGCGCCGAGGAACTCTCCGCCGAACTCACCGCGCTGGGCGCCGAGGTCACCCTCGCGGCCTGTGACACCGCCGACCGGGACGCGCTCGCGGAGCTGCTGACCGGCGTACGGCTCACCGCCGTCGTCCACACCGCCGGTCTGCTCGACGACGGCGTGGTCGAGCAGCTCACCGAGGACCGGCTCACGGCCGTCCTGCGGCCCAAGGTGGACGCCGCCGCCCTCCTCGACGAACTGACCGCCGACCAGGACCTCGCGGCCTTCGTCCTGTTCTCCTCGGTCGCCGGTGTGCTCGGCAACCCGGGTCAGGCCAACTACGCCGCGGGCAACGTCTTCCTCGACGCGCTCGCCGCCCGCCGCCGCGCCGCCGGCCGCCCCGCGACCTCGCTCGCCTGGGGTCTGTGGGCCGAACGCACCGGCCTCACCGGACACTTGGACGACGACACCCTCTCGACCCGGGGCATCGCCCCGCTCTCCACCGAGCAGGGCCTCGAACTCCTCGACCGGGCGCTCGCCGACGACAGCCCGCTCCTCGTCCCGGCCAATCTCGACCCCGCCGCCCTGCGCTCCGACGCGCTCGCCGGGACGCTGTCCCCGGTGCTGCGCTCCCTGGTGCGGGTCCCGCAGCGGCGCGCCGGCGAGTCCGGGCTGCGCCGGAAGCTCGGCCGGATGTCCGAGGAGGAGGGCCGCCGTCTGCTGCTCGACCTCGTCCGCACCCAGCTCGCCTCGGTCATCGGGAGCGAGTCGGGGGACGGGATCGACCCGGACCAGCCGTTCAAGAGCTTCGGCATCGACTCGCTGCTCGCGGTCCAGCTGCGCAACCGCCTCAACTCCGCGACCGGCCTGCGCCTTCCGGCCACACTGGTCTTCGACCACCCCACGCCGACCGCTGTCGTCGAGTTCACGCTGGCGCTCGCGCGGGAACGCGCCGAGAGCGCCCCGGCGCAGCCCGTCGCCCCCGTCATCGCGCGTACGGAGGACGATCCGATCGTGATCGTCGGCATGGGCTGCCGCTTCCCGGGCGGGGTCGACTCGCCCGAGGCACTGTGGCGGCTCGTCGCCGAACAGCGCGACGTCATCTCGGAGTTCCCCGTCGACCGCGGCTGGGACCTCGACAACCTGTACCACCCCGACCCGGACCACTCCGGCACGTCGTACGTCCGGCACGGCTCGTTCCTGCACGAGGCCGGCGAGTTCGACCCCGCGTTCTTCGGGATCTCGCCGCGCGAGGCGCTGGCGATGGACCCGCAGCAGCGGCTGCTGCTCGAGGTGTCGTGGGAGGCCCTGGAGCGGGCCGGCATCGCGCCCGGTTCGCTGCACGGCAGTGACGCCGGCGTGTTCGCCGGTGTCATGTACCACGACTACGGCGTCGGCGGCCGGCTTCCGGAGGAGGCCGAGGGCCACTTCCTGACCGGCACCGCCGGCAGCGTCGCCACCGGCCGCGTGGCCTACACCCTGGGTCTCCAGGGTCCGGCCCTGACGGTGGACACCGCGTGCTCGTCGTCGCTGGTCGCCCTGCACCTGGCGGTCCGCGCCCTGCGGTCGGGCGAGTGCTCGCTCGCGCTCGCCGGCGGCGCCGCGGTGATGTCCACCCCGAACACCTTCATCGAGTTCTCGCGCCAGCGGGGTCTCGCGCCGGACGGCCGCTGCAAGAGCTTCTCGGCGGAGGCGGACGGCACCGCCTGGGCCGAGGGCGTCGGTGTCCTCGTCGTGGAGCGGCTCTCGGACGCCCGGCGTCTGGGCCACAAGGTCCTTGCGGTGGTGGCCGGTTCGGCGGTCAACCAGGACGGCGCGTCCAACGGCCTCACCGCGCCCAGCGGCCCGGCCCAGGAGCGGGTCATCCGCGCCGCCGTCCAGGACGCCGGCGTGCCCCTGTCCGGAGTCGACGCGGTCGAGGCGCACGGTACGGGCACGGTCCTCGGCGACCCGATCGAGGCGCAGGCCCTCCTCGCCACGTACGGCAGCGAGCGCGACGGCCGGCCGCTGATGCTCGGCTCCCTCAAGTCCAACCTGGGCCACGCCCAGGCGGCCGCCGGCGTCGGCGGCGTCATCAAGATGGTCATGGCCCTGCGCCACGGCGAACTCCCCGCCTCCCTCAACATCGGCACGCCCAGCAAGCTCGTCGACTGGGACAACGGCGGCGTCGAACTCCTCACCGAGCCCCGCCCCTGGCCCGCCACCGACGGCAGGACCCGCCGCGCCGGCGTCTCCTCCTTCGGCATCAGCGGCACCAACGCCCACGTCATCCTGGCCGAGGCCCCCGCCGACGTGCCCGCCGAGGAAACGACGCCGGGCGACGGGGTCCGTCTCGACGGCGCGGCGCTGCCGTGGCTGGTGTCGGCGCGTACGTCCGAGGCGCTGACCCAGGCCGCGTCACGCCTTGCGGAGTACGTACGGGCGCGCCCCGAGCTCAGCCCCGCCGATGTGGCGCTCTCCCTGGCCACCGGGCGCTCCGCCTTCGAGTCGCGGGCCGTGCTGCCCGGCGGTGAAGGACGGGACGGGCTGCTCGCCGGCCTGGACGCCCTGGCCTCCGGTGAGCTCAAGGCCGTGACCGCGGCCGCGTCCGGTGCGAAGCCGGGCCGTACGTCCGGTGCTCCTGTCGTCTTCGTCTTCCCGGGTCAGGGCTCGCAGTGGGTGGGCATGGCCACGGCCCTGCTCGACTCCTCACCCGAGTTCGCCCGTGTGATCGGTGAGTGCGAGACGGCCCTCACGCCGTTCGTCGACTGGTCCCTCACCGCCGTCCTGCGCGGCGACGAGGACGCGCCCGGTCTCGACCGGGTCGACGTCGTCCAGCCCGCCTCCTGGGCCATGATGGTCGGCCTCGCCGCCCTCTGGCGCGCCGCCGGCGTCAACCCGACGGCGGTCGTGGGCCACTCCCAGGGCGAGATCGCCGCCGCCGTCGTAGCGGGTGGTCTGTCCCTGGAGGACGGCGCCCGCGTCGTCGCCCTGCGCTCCAAGGCCCTGCGCGTGCTCTCCGGCGGCGGAGGCATGGCCTCGCTGAGCGTCCCGGAGGCGCAGGCGGAAGAGCTGCTCGCCGCGTGGGACGGCCGCCTCTCCGTCGCGGCGGTCAACGGCCCGACCTCGACCGTCGTCGCCGGGCAGCCCGACGCGCTCGACGAGCTCCTCGCCCGGTGCGAGACCACCGGAGTCTGGGCGCGCCGCATCCCCGTGGACTACGCCTCCCACTCCGCCCACGTCGACGAGATCCGCGACACCCTCGCCCACGAACTGGAAGGCGTCGCGCCCCGTTCGGGCCGGATCGCCTTCCA
Organism: Streptomyces nymphaeiformis; assembly: GCF_014203895.1. Lineage (GTDB taxonomy): Bacteria > Actinomycetota > Actinomycetes > Streptomycetales > Streptomycetaceae > Streptomyces > Streptomyces nymphaeiformis. Next base: position 551,978 of record NZ_JACHJY010000003.1, read on the forward strand.
CTCCACGGTGACCGGGGGCGTGATCGACACGGCCGAGCTCGACGGGGCGTACTGGTTCCGGAACCTCCGCAGCCGCGTGCGGCTCGCGGAGGTCGTGGGCCGGCTGGCGGCTCCCGGCGTGGTCTTCGTCGAGGTCAGCGCCCACCCGGTCCTCGTCTCGGGCATCGCCGAGACGCTCGGGGACACCGGCGCCGTCGTCGGCACCCTCCGCCGCGACACCGGCAGCCTGGAGCGCTTCGTCGAGTCCGCCGCCGAGGCCTGGTCCCACGGCGTCTCCGTCGACTGGACCGCGCTCCTCTCCGCGTACGACGCCCAGGGCGTCGAGCTGCCCTCGTACCCCTTCCAGCACCAGCACTTCTGGCTCCTCAACGAGCCCGTCGCCGTCGCCCCGCGCAGCGGGCCGCGGCCGTCGGAGCAGGCCGCCGGGCAGGGAGACCTGCTGGGCGTACGGCTGCCGTCGTCGCCGCTCGCCCAGGCGCAGTTCGCCCCACGTCTCGACGCGGTGGCGCACCCCTGCCTCGGTGACTTCGTGGTCGGCGGGCGGCCGGTGGTCAGTGCCGGTGTGCTCGTGGAGTCGCTGGTCGAGGCGGTCACCGAACTCGCCGGGCCGGGGCCCGTGTCCGTCGAGGACCTGGACCTGCCCGTCGACCTGGTCCTCGAACCGGTCGGCATCGACCCGGCGTCGGCCGGTGACGAGCGCGCCGCGCAGCTCGTCGTGGACGGGGACCTGTTCCGCTACTACGCCCAGGACCCGTCCGGCGGCTGGCAGCTGCACGCGCAGGGCCGGGCCGCGTCCGGTGCGCAGGCCGCTCCCACGGTGGCGTTCGCGTCGGTGGGTTCGGGCCGCGAGCTGACGGGCGACGAGCTGTACCGGCTGCTGTGGCAGCGCGCCCTGTACCTGGGTTCCGCCGCCCGCTGGGTGGAGCGGATCCGGCTCGGCCGGGGCGAGGCCACCTCGGAGATCCGTTCCGCCCTGCCCGGCGAGGCGGAGGGCTACGTGATCCACCCGGGTCTCGTCGACGCCATGTTCCAGACGGCGCTCGCCTGCTTCCCGCTGGACGGTCCGGCCCTCGTGCCGGCCGGTCTCGACCGCTTCACGCACTACGACCGCGGTGGCGCCCAGGACGGGCTCCGATGTCACGCCGAACTGTTCGACGACGGCACCCGGGCGCGGATCCGGCTCGTCACCGCGCAGGGCCGGCTGGTCGCCGAGGCCTGCGGCGTGCGGTTCGTCCCGGCCCTGAACCGGCCCGCGGTGGAGCCCGCGGCCGTCCGGGCGCCGGTGGCCGAGCGGGTGTCCCCGGTGGTGTCCGAGCCGCAGCGGCGGGTCACGGCCCCGGCGGCCCCGGCTCCGGCCGTGGTGGAAGCCGTGGCCGGAGCTCCGGCGGTGGCACCCGACGCGGTGCGCGCCCTCGTGACGCGGACCGTCGCCCAGGCGCTCGGCACGGTGGCGGCGCGGCTCGACGCCGGGCAGTCGCTGCAGGCGCTCGGGCTCGACTCGCTGATCGCGATGAAGATCCGGACGTCGCTGAACAAGGAGTTCGACGTCCTGCTGCCGATGACGGCGTTCCTGAACGGCCGCAGCACCGAGGACCTCGCCGGGGACGTGCTCGAGGCCCTCGGAGCCGGAGAGGGCGTCTCCGGCTCCGGAACCGAGGCGGAGGCCACGGGGACCGACGCCGAGGCCGCTGCCGTCGCCGAGGCCGGCGACGACGACTCCGGGCGCTACGAGCCGTTCGGCCTGACCGACCTCCAGCAGGCGTACCTCGTCGGCCGCGGTGAGGCCTTCGAACTCGGCAACACCTCCACCTACTTCCAGATCGAGATCGACCTGGAGAAGGTGGACCTGGACCGGCTCGGCGCGTCCTTCCGGGCGATGATCGAGCGTCACGACCAGCTGCGGGCCGTCTTCACCCCCGAGGGCGAGCAGCGGGTCCAGCGCGAGGTCCCGGCCTATGTGATCCGCGAGACGGACGTCTCCGGCCTGGCCCCGGAGGAGCGCGAGGCCGCGCTGACCGCCGTCCACGAGGAGATGCGGCACCAGGTCTTCGACACCGCCCGCTGGCCGCTGTTCGACGTGCGGGTGACCCGGATCGACGACACGGTGATCCGGCTGCACGCCGGCTTCGACGCCCTGATCATCGACGGCTTCAGCACCTCGATCCTGTTCAAGGAGTGGGCCGCGCACTACCGCGGCGAGACGCTGCCCGAACTGGAGCTGCGCTACCGGGACTACGTGCGGCAGGCCCGTGAGCTGGAGGGCGGTCCCGAGTACGACCGGGCGCTCGCCTACTGGCGGGACCGGCTCGACACGCTGCCGCCCGCGCCGCAGCTGCCGCTGGCCGTGGCTCCGTCGAGCCTGGACCGGCCGGTGTTCGACCACCGTGGCGCGACGATCCCGAAGGACGAGTGGGCCCGGTTCAAGGAGCACGCCGCGGCGGCGGGGGTCAGCCCCTCCGCGGCGCTGTGCACCGCGTACGCGCAGGTGATCGCGGAGTGGAGTGCCACGCCCGACTTCTCGCTGAACCTGCTGTACTTCAACCGGCTGCCGCTGCACCCGCAGGTCGGTGACGTCATCGGCAACTTCTCCACGACCCTGATGCTGGAGATCCGCGACTCGGCCGAGGACACGTTCGCCACCCGGGCGAACGAGGTGCAGGCCCGGCTGTGGAGCGACATGGAACACAGCCAGGTCAGCGGTGTGCAGGTGCTCCGGGAGCTGAACCGGGCGCGTGGCGCCTCGGTGCGGGCCGCCGCGCCGGTCGTCTTCACGAGCCTGGTGAACTTCGCGGGCCAGCAGGACACGGAGCAGCGCGGGGTCGTGCAGTACCTCGCCGGGATCGGTGAGAACGGCCGGCAGGTGAGCAGCTCGGTCCGCACGCCGCAGGTGTGGCTGGACCACCAGGCGGTCGAGGAGGCCGGTGAGCTCGTCCTGAACTGGGACGTGATCGAGGAGCTGTTCCCGGCGGGCTGCGTGGACGCCATGTTCGCCGCGTACCAGCGGATGCTGCACGAGCTGTGCCGCGACCCGGAGGCCTGGCAGCGGCCGAGGCCGGCGCTCGTGCCGGCGGCCGACCTGGCCGTACGGGCCGAGGCCAACGACACCGACGGGCCCGTGCCCGACGGGCTGCTGCACGAGATGGTGCTCGAGCAGGCCGAGGCCACGCCCGACGCGCCCGCCGTCATCTCGCAGGCGCTGACCCTGACGTACGCGGACCTCGACCGCAGGTCGAACCAGGTGGGGCACGCGCTGCGCGCCCAGGGGGCCGGTCCCGGCGACCTGGTGGCGATCGTGATGGACAAGGGCTGGGAGCAGGTCGTCGCGGCGCTCGGCATCCTGCGGGCCGGGGCGGCGTACGTCCCGATCGACGCCCGGGTGCCCGTCGAGCGGCTGCACGTACTCCTCGAGAGCGCGGGCATCAGCCACGTCGTCACCCAGCCGTGGGTGGAGGACACGGCGGACTGGCCGGAGGGCGTGGCCAGGACCGTGGTGCGGGCCGGTGACGAGGGCGACGACCGTCCGCTCGGCGAGTCCGGCGCCAAGCCGGGCGACCTCGCGTACGTGATCTTCACCTCGGGCTCCACGGGGCTTCCCAAGGGCGTGATGATCGAGCACGGCGCGGCCCTGAACACGGTGGTCGACGTCAACGAGCGCTACGGCGTCACGGCGGCGGACCGGGCCCTCGGGCTCTCCGCGATGCACTTCGACCTGTCGGTCTACGACGTGTTCGGACTGCTGTCGGTGGGCGGCGCCCTGGTGCTGCCCGAGCCGGCGGCGCACCGCGAGCCCGCCCGCTGGGCGGAGCTCGTCACCGAGCACGGCGTGACCATCTGGAACAGCGTTCCCGCGCTGATGGAGATGTTCACCGAGCACGCCCTCTCCAACGGGCTCACCGGGCTGCCGGTGCGGCTCGTCATGATGAGCGGCGACTGGATCCCGGTGTCCCTGCCGGGACGGATCCGGCTGCTGCTGCCGGAGGCGGAGCAGTGGAGCCTGGGCGGCGCCACGGAGGCGTCGATCTGGTCGATCCTGCACCCCATCGGTGACGTCCCGGACGACTGCGTGAGCATCCCGTACGGCAAGGCGATGCGTAACCAGCGCTTCCACGTGCTCGACGGCTCGATGCGGCCCTGCCCCGTGTGGGTGCCGGGCGACCTGTACATCGCCGGGGTCGGTCTGGCCCGGGGCTACCTGAACGACGAGGCCAAGACCCGCGCCGCGTTCCTGCACCACCCGGTCACCGGTGAGCGTCTCTACCGCACCGGCGACATGGGGCGCTTCCTGCCGGACGGCACCATCGAGTTCCTCGGCCGGCTCGACTCCCAGGTCAAGATCCAGGGCTACCGGATCGAGCTCGGCGAGGTCGAGGCCGCGCTCACCCAGTGCGAGGGCGTGCGGTCCGCCGCGGTCGTCGCGGCGGGCGAGCAGCACGGCCCGAAGCGGCTGATCGCGTACGTCGTCCTCGACGAGGGCCGCGACGACACCGAGCAGCAGATCACCGAGGCGCTGCGCCAGGTGGTCCCTTCGCACCTGGTGCCGCAGCGGGTCCTCGTCCTGGACGAACTGCCGCTGAGCGACAACGGCAAGGTCAACCGGGCGGCCCTGCCCGCGCCCGACGAGATCGCCGCGGAGGGCGCCGGGTTCGTCGCTCCCCGCGACGAGGTGGAGCGCCGGCTCGCCGAGATCTGGGCGGAGTTCTTCGGCGTCGGCGAGATCGGGGTGACCGCGAGCTTCTTCGACCTCGGCGGCGACTCGCTCCTCGCGGTGCGCCTCATGGCCAGGATCGCCCGCGGTCTGGGCCGCAGCCTGCCGCTGTCCACGCTCTTCGCCCGGCCGACCATCGAGCTGCTCGCGCAGGCGGTCCGGGAGGCCGGCAGCGGTGAGGAGGGCCGCCAGGCGCTGGTGCCGGTGCGCACGGGCGGTTCGCGGACTCCCCTGGTGTTCGTGCATCCGGTCGGCGGTGACGTGCTCTGCTACGCGGAGCTCGCCGAACTCCTCGGCGACGACCAGCCGTTCTACGCGCTCCAGCTGCCGGACGCGGAGCTGACCAGTGTCGAGGCCATGGCCGCCCACTACACGGCGGCGGTCCGCGAGGCGCTGCCGGAGGGTCCGTACCGGCTCGGCGGCTGGTCGATGGGCGGCATCATCGCCCTGGAGATGGCGGCCCAGCTCACCGCGGCGGGTGCCGAGGTGGAGCTGCTCACGGTGATCGACCTGATGGTCGAGCCCGGCCCGGCCGAGGGGGCGCCCGTCTCGGACGAGACGCTGCTGTCCTGGTTCGCCCGGGATCTGGCGGGTCTCGCCGGTGTGGAGTGGACGCTGCCGCCGGAGGCCTTCGACGGCCGCCCGCCGGTGGAGGTGCTGCACGCCGAGGCGCGGGCCGCGGGGGCGCTGTCCGAGGACATCGACCTCGACACGCTGAGCGGCATCGCCGGCCGGTTCCGGAGCAACTACCGGGCCCTGCTGCGCCACACGCCCAGCGGCTTCGCCGGCCGGGTGGTGTCGCTGCGGGCCGCGGACGGCGGTGCGACGGTCGAGACGGCGAACCGCTGGATGCGGTACTTCCCCGGTGACGCGACCCTCGTCGACGTACCCGGCGACCACTACACCGTGATGCGCGGCGAGCGGCTGCGCGTCCTGGCCGGTGAGCTGCGCCGGGCCCTCGACGCCCGCTGATCCGGTCCGGCCGGGCCGCCGCGCAGGCGGCCCGGCCGGTCCACCCCGGACCGGCCCCACCCCGGTCCGGCCGATCCACCCCGGTCCGGTCCCGCCCCGGTCCGGTCGTTCACCCCGGACCCGGTCCCGCGGTTCCGCGGGCTCCAGGTCCAAGAAGTGAGGACATTCGACATGCGAATAGATCAGGCCGACCCGGCGAGGCGGCCGACGAGCACGCTGCCGGCCGAGGTGCCGGTCGCCGTCATCGGGGCGGGCCAGTCCGGGCTCGCCGCCGCGTACTACCTGCGGCAGGCCGGGATCGGCTGTGTGCTGCTCGACGCGGGCAGCGAGGTCGGCGAGACCTGGCAGCGCCGCTGGGAGTCGCTGAAGCTGTTCACGTCGGCGCAGTTCTCCGGGCTGCCCGGGCTGCCCTTCCCCGCCGCCGGCGCGCACTACCCCGGCAAGGACGAGGTCGTGGCGTATCTGCGGGAGTACGCCGAGCGGTTCGAGCTCCCCGTGCTCACCGACCACCGGGTGCTGTCGCTGCGCCGGGACGGCGACGGCTATCTGCTGAGCACCGCGCACGGCGACTGCCGGGCCGGGCAGGTCGTGATCGCGACCGGAGCGTTCGGCAGGGCGCGGGTCCCGGACTTCGCCGCCGCGCTGAGCCCGGACGTGCCCACCCTGCACACCAGCGAGTACCAGGGCGCCGGCCAGGTGCCGCCGGGCACGGTCGTCGTCGTCGGCGACGGCAACTCCGGACGGCAGATCGCCGCGGAGCTGTCGGAGACCCACAGCGTGGTGCTCAGCTGCAGCGAGGCCGTCTCGCCTCCGCTGCCGCAGACCGTCGTCGGCCGGGACATGTTCTGGTGGATGAGCGTCCTCGGCGTGATGAGCCTGCCGGTGGACATGCGGGCGCCCGACCCGATCGTCGGCGACCGGGTGCCCGAGCTCGTCGCGGCGGGCCGGATGCGCACCGTGGGCCGGATCACCGGGGCCGACGGCGCCGAGCTGCTGGTCGCGGACGGCGAGCGGGTCAAGCCGTCCGCGGTGATCTGGGCGACCGGCTACCGCACCGACTGGAGCTGGCTCGACCCGGAGATGCTCGACGAGGACGGGCAGCCCCGGCACACCGAGGGCACGGGGGTGCTGCCCGGCAGCCACTACCTGGGCCTCTACCGGATGCGTACCCGCGGCTCGGCGCTGATCGGCTTCGTCGGCCGGGACGCCGAGCGCGCCGCGGCCGCGATCACCGCCGCCGCGCACACCACGACCGCTGCTCCCACGGCAGAAGGCGAGCCGTCATGACCACCGTCACCACGACCGAACTCGACGTGCTCGGCGCGCTGTTGGCGTTCGACTTCATCGGGTTCGCGCAGAAGTCCGCCGCCCTCGACCCGGCCGGCCCGGAGTACGGGCGGGGGGTCGGCGCGGCCTTCGGGATCGCGGCCCGCCGCCGCTTCCCGCAGGGCGCGACGGAGGGGGAGATCGGCGCGTACGTCGCGGAGTTCCTCGGGTCCCTCGATGCCGGGGCGGAGGACTTCGACGCGGCGGCCCTGGAGCGTCTGATCGCCGACGGCCTGGCCGGGGAGTCGGCGCCGGGCGGTGCGGTGCCGGATCCCGAGCGGACGATGCAGGCCCGGCTCGTCCTGGCGCTGCGGTTCGTACGGGAGCTGGGCCTCGGCCCCGACCAGCAACGGGAGCTGCTCGCCGAGGCGGAGGGCCGGCCGGCGGCCTGAGACGTACGAGGCACGCGGGGGCGGCTCACGCACGGGCCGCCCCCTACCGGCGAAGGAGGCGGCGCCCCGGGTTGTCCGGGGCGCCGCCCTTGTCACTCACGCACGGTCGGCCTCGGGCATCCAGACGTCGAGCGCCCCGTCCCCGTGCTGCGCCCGCACGGCCCGCTTGTCGTACTTACCGACGCTGGTCTTGGGCACCGCGTCGACGAAGGACCACCGTTCGGGTATCCACCAGCGCGCCACCCGCCCGTTCAGGAACTCCCTGAGCTCGTCCCCGCCGACCCCGGAGCCCGGCACCAACGACACGCAGGCCAGGGGGCGTTCCTCCCAGCGGGGGTCGGGCACGCCGACGACGACGGCTTCGAGCACGGCCGGGTGCTCGATGATCGCGTTCTCGAGCTCGATGGTGGAGATCCACTCCCCGCCGCTCTTGATGCCGTCCTTGAGCCGGTCGCTGACGACCACCCAGCCGCCCGGTTCAATGACGCCCAGGTCGCCGGTGCGCAGCCAGCCGTCGTGGAACTTCTCGGCGGAGTCCTCGGTGTTGAAGTACGAGCCGGTGACCCAGGGGCCACGCAGCTCCAGTTCGCCCACCGACCGGCCGTCCCAGGGCTGTTCGGTGCCGTCCTCGGCGATCAGCCGGACCTGGACGAAGGGCATCACGCGGCCGCTCTTGGCGAGCCAGTCGACCTCGTCCTCGTCGGGGGTGCCGTGCGGGGGGACGGCGAAGGTGGCGAGGGGGCTGGTCTCGGTCAGTCCCCAGCCCTGCTTGAGCCGGACCCCGTAGCGTTCGTGGAGCTGCTTGAGCAGGGCGCGCGGCGGGGTCGCGCCGCCGCAGCCGGCGAGGCGTACGGCGCTCAGGTCCAGCGGGTGCTGCTCGCCGTGGTGGACCAGGGCGTTCCAGATGGTGCAGATCGCGGCGACGGCGGTGGGCCGCTCCTCGTTGATGATCCGGACGAGGTCCGGGGTGTGCAGCTGCCGGCCGTTCATGATCAGGTCGGAGCCGGCCAGCCAGGCGGCGTACGGCCAGCCCCAGGCGTTGGCGTGGAACATGGGCACGATCGGCAGGACGCGGTCGCCGTCGTGCATCGCGAATCCGGCGCCGGCCGAGACGCCGAGCGTGTGGAGGGTGATGGAGCGGTGGCTGTAGGCCACGCCCTTCGGGTTGCCGGTGGTGCCGGTCGTGTAGCAGAGCGCCGCCGCTTCCCGTTCGTCCAGGTCGGGCCAGTCGTAGCCGGGGGTCTCGGCGGCGAGCAGTTCGTCCCAGTGGTGGACGGCGATGTGCGCGGGCAGTTCCACCTGCGGCGCGTCCCCGATGACGACGACGTGGCGTACGCCGCCCAGTCGGTCCCTCAGGGGTGTCAGCATGTCCAGGAGGGTCGCGTCGACGAGGATGACGGCGTCCTCGGCGTGCTCGACGATGTAGCCCAACTGGTCCTGGTGCAGGCGCAGGTTGAGGGTGTGGAGCACCGCGCCCATGCTCGGGACGGCGAGGTACGCCACCAGGTGTTCGGGGGTGTTCCACGCCAGTGTGGCGACCCGCTCGCCGAGCTGGACGCCGAGGCGGGCGAGCGCGGACGCGAGCTGCTCGGCCTGGCGGGCGATGTCGGCGAAGGTCTGTAAGGACCGTGCGGTCGGCCCGTCGGCACATCGGACCACCCGGCTGTCCCCGTACACGCGTTGTCCGTGCGCGAGGATGTCGCGAACCAGCAGCTCGCGGTCCTGCATCGTGCTCTTCATGGTGCGGCCCCTTGCGAGTGCGCGATCGGATGGCGGGATCAGCCGAGGTACTGGATCTCCCCCAGCAGGGAGCTGCTGACGTGATCGTGGTCGAGCAGGTTGACGCGGGCGTTCATCTTGCCGCTGCCGGCCGCGAACTCGTAGTTGCCCGTGCCGCCGGTGATCTTGAAGGTGCCGGTGGGGTAGACCATGGTGTCCGAGGTCAGCGGCGCGGTGAGCGCGTAGCTGATGTCGAGGCGGTCGCCGTTGGGCTGGGTCATCGTCGCCGTCCCCTTGATGTCGTACTTGCCGGGGATCGTCGCGGTGCACACCACCTCCTTCTGCGCCCAGGTGGCGGTGGTGACGGGCCTGCCGGTGGAGGTCCCCGCCCCGGTCACGTTGTACCCGTTGCAGCCCACGGTGTCGGGGTGCGGGGTCGCGACGACCGCGAAGTTGCTGGTGATCTCGACGCTGGGAAGGTAGGCCACGACGGCCGAGGGGCTGGTTTCGGCCGCGAAGGTGACGCCGACCGTGCCACCGGTGATCAGTAGGGTTCCGGCCACCACGCCCGCTATGCGCGCAGACCAGTGACGCGTGACTCTTGCCATGTTCTCTCCCCCGAACTTGTGGGCTCTTGCCCAACTGCGCCCCATTGAAGGGCTGTTGGGGACAGCTTCCCCGATCGGGGAGTCTTCCGTCGAGACGTTCGACACGTGCGTCGCGCACAGAAGAGCGGAGCCGGCCTCGCTGACGACGAGGCCGGCTCCGCGACGGCGGCCGACGGCGGCGAGCCGTCTTCCGCCCCTGGGTGACCCCAGGTCAGATCTGCCAGCGGAAGCCCATGGAGCCGGACAGGTTGGCGGTGACGTGAGCCTTGTCGAGCAGGTTGACGGTGGCGTTCATGTTGCCGCTGCCGACCGCCTCGTCGAAGGCGCCGTCCCCGCCGGTGATCGTGAACTTCCCGGTCGGGTAGACCATGGTGTCCGAGGTCAGCGGCGCGTTGAGGTGGTAGGTGAAGTAGAGGTGGGAGCCGTCGGTCTGGGTGATCGTCACCTTGCCGTTGATGTCCCACTGCCCGGCGACGGTCGCGGTGCAGGCGTCCTCCGTCTGCGACCAGGTGGCGGTGCCGTTGATCCGGTTGCCGGTGACGGTCCCCGACCCGACCACCTTGTAGCCGTTACAGCCCACGGTGTCCGGGTGCGTCGTCGTGGTGACGCCGTAGTTGCCGACGGCGTCGAACGGGCTCGGGCCGGGAGGCGGCGTCACGGCGGCGTTCGAGACGCCGGTCGCGCCACCGACGACCAGGGCCGCTCCGGCCATCACGCCCGCTATGCGCGCCGACCAACGACGAGTCAGTGTTGCCATGTTTTCCCCCGCACTTGTCAGTTTGTGATGAACTCAGGCCACTTTCAGGCCTGTTGCCGATCAGTTTCCATGATCGAAGGCCGTTCCGTCGAGCCGTTCAGGCCATCGGTTTCCACCGATCACCACCCGGCCCCCACGGATGCTTCACAGTCGGACGACGCGCAGCACACCGGTCCGCATCGGAAGGGTGAACTCCCCGTCGGCGGTCTCCGGCCGACCCGCGAGGAACGCCCCGATGCGGCCGAGCAGGGCCCCGCGCTCGGGCTCCGGCATGACGAGCACCCCGGCCCGCGTCGCGAGCGTGGCCGCGAGGGATGCGGCGGTACGGCGCTGTCCGTGCGGGAACGTCCGCTGCTCCGGCGAGCCGAAGCACGCGGCCCCGCCGCCTTCGGGGAGGTGCATGTCCGTCGTCGCGGCGCGCCAGGCGGCGGGGGTGTCACGCGGACCGATGACCGCGCTCCCGCTGATCCGCGCGAGCCCGGCGACCCAGTCGACCGCGTCGTCCATGACGTTCCACAGGCCGGCCAGAACACCCCGGGGTGCGAGGACCCTGGCGATCTCGGGGCCCGCGACGGCCATGTCGAACCAGTGCATGGCGTTGCCGGCCACCACGGCGTCCACCGACCCGTCCGGCAGCGGGATCGCCTCCGCGCCGCCCTGCAGGGCCCGCACGTCCGGCAGCGCGCGGCGCAGCTCGGCCAGCATCGCCGGGTCGGGCTCGACCGCGACGACCTCGGCGCCCCTCGCGGCGAGCGTGGCGGTGAGCTTGCCGGTTCCGGCGCCGAGGTCGAGGACCCGCATGCCGGGCGCGGATGCGAGCGCCCAGTCCACCGCGGCATCCGCGTAGTCCGGGCGGTGCTCGGCGTAGGCCACGGCCGCCGCACCGAACGAGGAGGCGTGGCGTAAACGTTCGTTCTGCTCCATGGCGGCGACGTTAACGGTCCGCCCGGCGATTCGGCCACCCTTTCGCCCCGGCGCTTCGCCACAGGTCATGTGGGCTCGGCGCGGGGCGAGTTGACCGAGGCCGGGCTTGTTGTCAGAGTGGAAAACAAGATATTGTCCACTCTGACAACAGGGGAGGGCCATGCCCGCCGCACGACGCCGGCGCACCCCGGACGAGGCGCGCGCCGAGATCCTCGACGCCGCCACCGAGCTCATCGCCCGGCACGGCCCGGACGGTGTGGGACTGCGCCGGGTCGCCGAGGCGGCCGGGGTGACCCACGGGCTCGTCACCCACTACTTCGGGACCTACCGCGCGCTCGTGCGGGCCGTCCTGGAGCGCGAGAACGAACGCAAGCGGGAGCTCGTACGCGCCCGGATGCGGGCCGACGGCAGCGTGCCGTACGCGACCGGCATGACCGAGGTGCTCTTCGAGATCCTCGCCGACGAGCGGTACGTCCGGCTGTGGACCTGGTCCCAGCTCCACGCCTTGGACGACGGGGCCGCCCCCGACTCCCCCACGAACCTCTCCCGCCTCGTCGACGTGATCGAGGAGGGCGTCCGCTCGGTGCTCCCCCCGCCCGAGGGCCCCGACCGGTCGCGGATCGAGCAGCTCGTCCTGCTGGCCATGTCCGGCGCGTACGGCTACGCCCTCGGCCGCCGCTACTGGCTCACCGACCTCGGCCACGACCCCGACCGGCCCGAGCACGACACCGCCTATCGCACCGCCCTGTCCTCTGTCCTCGCCGCCTACATCGGAGGATCGACCCCATGACCGCGCACGACCTGGACATCCTCGCCTCGGACCGCGAGCGTTCCGACGCCGAGGAGCGGCTGCGGGCCGCCGTCGAGACCGGCCGGCTGCCGCTGGCCGAGCTGGCGACGCGGCTCGACGAGGTGCACGCCTCCCGGACCCGGGGCGACCTGGAGGAGGCCTGCCGAGGCCTGCCGAGGCCCGGCCCGCGCGACGCGCTCGTGGTGGACCGGCGCCCCACCTCGGGCGGCTTCGTCGCGGGCGTCTTCGGCGGCTTCGAGCGGAAGGGCGCGTGGGTCGTGCCGCCCCGCATGACGGTCTGGTCGATGTGGGGCGGCGGCAAGATCGACCTCACGGAGGCCCGCTTCAGCGAGCAGGACACCGAGATCCGCGCCGTCGCCCTGTGGGGCGGCACCAGGATCGTCGTCCCGGAGGACATCGAGGTCGAGGTGAAGGGCTTCGGGCTCTTCGGCGTCTTCGACAAGCGCGCCGCGAAGCGGATCGGGAAGCCGGGCACGCCCCGCGTCGTGATCAAGGGCCTGGCGCTGTTCGGAGCCGTCGTCACCCGCACCAGGAAGTGACACCGCCCCGGAAACCGGGTGCGGACCGCCGCTGCCGTGGTGTGTCGTCGGCGTACGGCGATCGCGCTCGGCACACCGGGAACCGACGGCCTCGACGGCGCCGTGGGCGCGCCGCGGGAGTGGCGGTACGAGGGGGCGCCGGCGCAGCTGCGCCCCGAGGTCCGGGACCGCTGCCGGGCCGCCCGAAAGAGCCCGCACATCACGGCGGGATCGCCTCGATCGTCGTCCTGAGGCGGTGCAGCGCGCCGCGGAGTTCGTCCGGGGGTGGTGTGGCCAGCGCGAGCCGGAGGGCCCGGGGGCGGTGGGGGCCGGTGGCGAAGGCGTCCGCGGTGGACACGAGGATCCCCTCCTCCGCGAGCGCCGCCGCCACGTGGTCGGGCCGCTGATGCGGTTCCAGACCGAGCCAGACGGTGTACGAGGCCGGGTGGGCCGTCACGTCCATGCCGGCGAGCGCGGCGCGGGCGATGTCCTGCCGGGCGGCCGCGTCCGCGCGGCGGGCCCGCTCCAGGCGCGTCACCGTGCCGTCGGCCAGCCAGCCGGTGGCGAGCGCGGTGACGAGCCCCGGCGCTCCCCAGGCCGCCGCGCGAAGACTCCGGGTGACCCCCTCCACCAGGCCGCCGGGCAGCACGGCGAAGCCGAACCGCAGTCCGGGGGCCACGTTCTTCGACAACCCGGCCACATAACAGGTGCGTTCGGGCGCGAGGGTGCGCAGCGGCGGGGGTGGTGACGGTTCGAGGAAGGCGTACGTGCCGTCCTCGACGACCAGACAGTCCCGCGACCGGGCGACGGCGACGAGCCGCTCGCGCCGCTCCCTGTCGAGCACCCAGCCGAGCGGGTTGTGCACGGTGGGCATCGTGTACACCGCGCGGACGGACCGGTCGCGGCAGAGCCGGTCGAGGGCGTCGGGGTCGGGGCCCGTCGGGGTGACCGGGACGGGGGCGAGTTCGAGGCCGAGCGCGGTGGCGAGGAGCTTGACGCCCGGGTAGCTGAGCGCGTCGACGGCGAGGACGTCGCCGGGCCGGGTGAGCGCGCGCAGCACGGCGTCGAGCGCCTGCTGGGTCCCGCCGGTCAGCACGACGTCCCGGGGCGCCGTGTCGATGTCCCGCTCCAGGAGGTACGTGGCCACGACGGCCCGGTCGCGCCGGCGGCCGCCCGGCGGGTGCTGGTACAGCAGCGCCTCGGCGTCCCCGGTCGCCGCGAGGGCGCTCAGGGCCTCCCGCAGCAGGTCCGTCTGCCCCGGGGCCAGGGGCTGGTTGAACGACAGGTCCGCCACCCGGGGCACCGGCAGCGCGCGCGACGGTTCGAGACCGTCGTAGCCGGACCGCTCGCGGACGTAGGTCCCGCGGCCCGGCTCGCCCACGACCAGGCCCATGGCGGCGAGTTCGGCGTAGACCCGGGTGGCGGTGGCCAGCGCGATCCGCCGCTCGCGGGCGAGCGCCCGGTGGGTCGGGAGCCGGTCGCCCGCCGGGATCGCGCCGGAGCGGATCGCGGCGGCGAACTCGTCGACGACGGCTTTGTAGGAGGGCGGTCGCATGCGGCACCTGCGTCGGACGGGACGGACTTGTATCCAGGACAATAGATGGATCGTCCCGGAACGGGACTCCTAGCCTCGGTGCGACCGTCCGCACCAGGCGAATCGGAGTACCCGGCATGACTGTCCGCAGCGAGCGGGACGAGCACGTCGTCACGATCACCATCGACAGGGAACCCAAGCTCAACGCCCTCGACTACCCGACCATCGACGCGCTCCTCACCGAACTGGACCGCGTCGACGCCGACGACCGCGTCCGGGCCGTCGTGCTGACCGGCGCCGGACGCAGGGCGTTCAGCGCCGGCGCGGACATCCCGTCCCTGGCGGGCAGCATCGCGGGCGGGCCCGAGCGCGCGCTGCGGGAGTTCGTCCGCCGGGGGCACACGCTCACCCGGCGCATCGAGGAGTTCCCCAAGCCGGTGATCGTCGCGGTCAACGGCCTTGCGCACGGGGGTGGTTGCGAGATCACCGAGGCCGCGCCGCTCGCGGTCGCCGCCGAGCACGCGACCTTCGCGAAGCCCGAGATCTCCCTCGGGTTCCCGCCGCCCTTCGGGGGTTCCCAGCGGCTGCCGCGCCACGTCGGCCGCAAGCGCGGCCTGGAGATGATCCTGACGGGCGATCCGATCCCGGCCGCCCGCGCCGCCGAGATCGGCCTCGTCAACTCCGTCGTGCCCGCCGGTGAACTCCTCGACGCCGCACGGGACCTGGCCTCCCGCATCACCCGGCACGCGCCGACGGCCGTGGCGGCCTGCCTGCGGGCGGTCACCCGGGGCATCAACCTGCCGATCGACGAGGGACTCGCCGTCGAGGCGGCCTGCTTCGCCGCCACCGTGCCCACGGAGGGCGTACGGACGGGACTGCGGCGCTTCCTGGACCGCTAGGTCCCGTCAGCGCACGCCCTCCCACAGCAGCCGTTCCCGTGCACGAGGGTCGTCGACCGGTGCGGGCTCCCCCGTGAAGGTCATCGTCGTACGGCTCGTCCTGTCGTACTCCTTCCAGCCGGGGCTGCCCGTCTTCGCGAAGGAGACCCACGCTCCGTGCACGGCGTCCGCGAGGGCCTGCGGCGGGTCGGCGCCGAGCAGCGGTCCGTACGACGGGTCGTCGAGGCGGTCGAAGACGAAGGGCAGTTCGAGCGCGTGGCAGGCGCCGAGGTCTCCGTCGAACTGCGGGGAGCGCCAGGCGAATTCGTAGAGGTACGAGCCCGGGACGGACTCGGCGAGGCGGATGGCGGGGATCCGGTAGAACCAGTCGGTGGCGACCGCGTCGAGGAGTTCGCCCGGCGTGGCGTCCGGGCGGGCGGCCCGGTAGACGGCGAGTGCCTCGTCCGGGTCGAGGCCGTAGGCCGCGGTCATGGCGCGGAGCGAGGACTCGGGGAAGACGTGGAGGCGGCGCGTCGGCACCAGGAACAGGCGGTACTCCTCGCGGTTGCTGCCGATCAGGAGGTCGACGCCGCAGTCCGGGCCCGGGAGGGCGAGGCCCGGGAGGACCGGTTCGAAGGGCATCATGTTGAGCACGGCCTCGCCCCATCGCGCCGGGTCCGGGTCGGCGCCCACCTCCGCACGCAACTCGGCCTGTGCCGGGAGGAGTTCCGGGAGGGGAACGGCCTCGAAGGCTTCGGGGGTCGGTTCGATCCCCAGTTTCTCCGCCAGGCGGGCCGCGATCAGCCGGGCCGACGCCGGGCGGAGGAAGTGGTGGCAGGCTCCGCTCTGCAGGATCGCCCGGTGGAACAGGCCGCGGGCCGCTTCGCCGGTCAGCAGGGCGCCGATGCCCATGGCGCCCGCCGACTCGCCGAAGACGGTGACCCGATCGGGGTCGCCGCCGAAGGAGGCGATGTTGTCCCGGACCCAGCGGAGCGCGGCGATCTGGTCGAGCAGGCCCCGGTTGTCGGGGCGGCCCGGGAGGTGCAGGAAACCGTCCGCTCCCAGGCGGTAGTTGAGCGTGACGCAGACGACGCCGTCCCGGGCGAAGGCGGCCCCGTCGTAGCCGGATGCCGAGCCCGAGCCGTTGCTGAAGGCCCCGCCGTGCAGCCACACCATCACGGGCAGGCCGGCGCCCGGCTCGGGGGCCGGGGTCCAGATGCCGAGGTTCAGGCAGTCCTCCCCCGGGATCGCGTTCTCCGGGATGAGGGCGTCGAAGGGCGGGGCGTAGGGGGCGTGCGGTGCCGTCGGCCCGTGGGCCGTGGCGTCGCGCACGCCCGTCCAGGGCTCGGGCGGGGCGGGCTCCCGGAACCGCCGCGCGCCGAAGGGCGGTACGGCGTACGGGATGCCGAGGAACGAGCTCACTCCGTCGGGGGAGGTCCGGCCGCGGACCTCCCCCTGCCGGGTACGGCACACCGTCATGCCGACAGGACCTCCAGGAGCGCCTTGCCGAACTCCTCGGGGCGTTCGAGGTGGACGGCGTGCCCGGCGTCGGGCACGGCGACCTCCCGCACCGTGCCGCCGGCCGCCGCGTAGCGGTCGAGGACGTGGCGGGTCTGCGCCAGCATCGGCTGCGCCGGGGTGCCGTCCCAGCCGGGCACGGCGCCGATCGCGCCCAGGTGCGCGAGGTCGAACATCGAGGTGTCCGAGACGATGACGTCGTCCTCGCCCCGGATCCAGAGGACCGGCGGCTTGGGGTCGATCAGGTGCAGGTCGTCGACGCGGAAGTGGGTCGGGGCCATGCAGTTGAGGACGCCGCGGGTGCCGGGCGCGATGCCGGGCCAGGCGGTCGACGTCGTGCTGTCGCCCGGGTAGTGGTCGTCGCCGAGGCTCGTGGCGAGCATGGACTCGACGTAGGCGTCCTCGTGCTCGGTGTGGAACGGCGGCTTGACGTAGCAGGTCGTCAGGACGGTGCGCGGTGAGGTCGGGGAGTCCTGGCCGCGGTCGCCCTCGGCGAGCAGCCGGACGAAGTCCGGGTTGGCCGTGCCGCCGCCGGAGCCCGCCCCGTCGGCGGAGTTGAGGGTGCCGTCCACGCCGTGGGTGCCGCCGAAGCCGTACGGGGAGACGGGGCTGACCAGGGTCAGGGAGCGCACCGCGGCCGGGTGGTCGCGCAGGTACTGCATGACGACGCCGCCGCCCATGGACCAGCCGACCAGGTGGGCCCGTTCGATGCCGAGGGCCGCGAGCAGCTCGTGGAGGTCGTCGGCGTAGTCCCGCAGGCCGCGCGTGGCGTCGACGGGCAGCGGGTCGGTGCCGCCGAAGCCGCGCAGGTCGACGGCGAGGGGGCGGTAGGGGGCGGGGATCGCGGTCAGGGTGGTGTGCCAGAACGCGGAGGAGGAGACGTTGCCGTGGACGAGGACGACGGGTTCCCCCTCGGTCCTGGCCTCGGTGATCTGCTGGGTGAGCCGGCCGGTGGCGACGCGGCGGGTGTGGAGCGTGGTCATGTGCGGGGGTCCTGTCCTCTGGTCCGTCAGGAGAGCCAGGTCGCGACCTGGGCGGCGGCCGTGCCGTTCCAGCCCAGTTCCAGGTGGTTGGCGGTCGCGATGGTGGCCGTGCCGCCGACGGTGGGGATGCCGGTGGTGTCGAGCGCGCTGGAGATGAAGACGACTCCGTCGCTGGGGCCGCGGTTCTCGTTGAAGATGCCGAGGACGTCAGCGGATCCGCCGGCGAGCAGGTAGGTGGTGACGGAGGCGGGGACACCGGCGCTGTGCAGCGGGCCGATGAGCGATCCGGCGTCGATGGCGGCCTGGATGCCGGCGCCCGCGGTGTAGAAGCCCTGGCCGCCGTAGTACGTCGTGTACCAGTCCTGGGCGGCGCCGTCGACTCCGTACACGCCGTCCCAGCGGGCGAGCATCTGGCGCTGGCCGGGGTAGTTGTCCTGGCCGCCGGCCGGGGTCATGGAGAACTCGGGGTGTGCGGTGTAGAGGCCGTAGCAGGTCATGTGGGAGTGCGGGGAGGGTGCGTTGATCTTGCCGCCGCACTCCGGCCAGATGGAGAAGTCGTGGGCCCAGCCGTGGGCGTACGGGTAGTCGTAGCCGCCGTTGGGGCCGCCGAGGGTGACGAGGCGGCGGACGTCGCCGGCGTACGGGCGCCCCCAGGCGGGCTTCAGGGAGGAGACGTACGCGCGGGTCGACATCTGGCCCTTGCTCCAGCCGACGAGGTCGACCTTGTCGACGCCGAGCTTCGCCTTGATGACGGCGATCGCGTCGCCGACGATCTGCGCCTGCATGAGGTTGTCGCCCTGCTTGTGCGCGAAACCGACGGCGAAGACGCGGTGGCCGCGCCCGGCGAGGTACTGCATGAGTCCGGTGGACGGGCAGGACGCGGCGCCGCAGCCGTAGCCGCCCGATTCGCCGGGGTTGGCCCAGGCGCGGTCCGCGGTGTCGTTCGCCCCGTGCACGAGGAGGACGGGCGTGGTGCGGCTGCCGGTGTTCCAGCCGGGGGCCGAGTACAGCAGGAACCGGGCGGAGGAGGGCCGGGAGACGCCGCCGAAGTACGTGACGCGCTTGCCGTCCTGGTCACCGCGGCCGTCCGCCGGGTAGCCCTCGGTGCGGAATCCGCTGGTCGTGTCGAGGTAGCGCTCGACCTTCTCCCAGCCGTTGGTGACGGTGCCGGCTCCGTAGCCCGCCTCCAGGGTGAGGTACGGGGGCGGCGTGGCGGCGGTCGCGGGCGGCGCCGTCAGGGCGGCCGCGAGGACCCCCACCACCGCGAGGACCCGGGCTGCGCGCCGTCGCCACGGGCTCCCCGGACTCCGTCTGTCGTCGGCCATGCTCCGGCCTCCCCCACTCGTGCGCCCTCGGCGCGTCCTCCCGGTGCCCGTCCTGGCACCGGGAGCTGCACACGTTAGGCGGGCGGGAGGTCAGCGGGGCATGTGGTCACGCCACACAAAGCGAGAGGTGCTCATGAGGGATCCCTATACGGTGTCGGGTCGGGCCTCGTCGTCGGACGTGGACGCGGACGCCGGGCCGCCGTCCCGTGCGGGGCCCTCCTTCGCCGCGCGCGCCGCGTGTGCCGCCAGGATGCCGTCGAGCAGCGCGTCGAGGCCGTCCGTGAGCTCCTGGTAGCCGCCCTTCTCGGCCATGGCGGGCGCGGTCTCCCGCAGCCGGGGGAGCTCGCGGGCCGGCATCAGGTGCAGGCCCAGGCGGAAGGCGGGATCGGGCTCGTCGGGGTTCTCGACCATGGCCCGCAGGTCGCTGAAGATGTAGCCGAGCACCCATCCGGTGACCGCCCGGTAGGCGGTGACCACGCCCTGTTCGTCGAGCCCGGCGCGGTCGAGGAGGGTCAGGACGCGCTCGTGGGCCTGGAGGACGGCGAGGGGGCGGCGGGCCAGCGGGACGGCGAGCAGCCGGGTGGCGAGCAGGGGCACGACGTGCGGGTGGGCGAGGGCGATCCGGTACAGGGCGCAGGCGCCGCGGAGCAGCTCGGCACGCCATTCGGGCAGGTCGGCGGCCTGGCCGAGGGGGGCGGGCTCCTCGCGGGCGAGGTCCTCGTACAGCTCGGTGTAGAGCTGCTCGACGAGACCGTCCAGGAGCGCGTCCTTGCTGGGGGCGTAGCGGTACAGGGCCATCGCCTCGACGTCGAGCTCGGCGGCGACCCGTCGCATGCTCAGGGCGGACAGGCCCTCGTGGTCCACCAGGTCGAGGGCGGCGGCGAGCACCCGTTCGCGGCTCAGCCGGCGCCGGCCCCGGCGGCGCTCCGTGGCGTGGCCGATGTCCACCTTCCTGCGGTCCGGCTGGGTACTGCTGGCCATGGCGCGCCTCCGGGCTCGTCGTCGCACCTGCGACTGCTCCCGACTATATCCGAATGACCCCTAACCCATACGTTTACCGTGTAAGTGGACATTCATTGACAGGCAGGACACCTCGGAGCAATATGTATGTTTAAAACGTAGACGTACGGCGACAGCACAGCTGCCCGGTCCCCGCTGGAGGCCGCTGACATGGATGGCAACCGCATCCCCCGCACCGAGTGCTCCGAGCTCAACGGCCCGCACACGCTCGTCCGGCCCCGTCTGACCCTCGTCGTCCCGACGCGCAACGAGCGTGAATCCGTACCGCTGCTGCTGCGCGCCCTGGAACCGGCCTTCGACGGTCTGCCCGCCGAGATCCTGTTCGTCGACGACAGCGACGACGACACGCCGGAGACGGCCGCACGGCACGCGCGGGACTGCAGGATGCCGGTCCGCATGCTCCACCGGGAGAAGGACGCCCGGGAGGGCGGCCTCGCGGGAGCCGTCCTCGCGGGCGCGCGCCACGCCCGGGGCGAATGGGCCCTGGTCATGGACGCCGACCTCCAGCACCCCCCGGAGGCGGCCGCCGCGCTCGCCCGCACCGCCCTGGGCCACGGCGTCGACATCGTCGTCGGCACTCGCTACGCGGGATCCGGTTCGACGGGTGACGGGCTCGACGGGCCGATCCGCCGGCTCGTCTCCCGCGGCAGCACCCTCGTCACCAAGGCGGTCTTCCCGCACCGGCTCGCGGGCGTCAGCGACCCCATGAGCGGGCTCTTCGCCTTCCGCACCGCCGCGATCGACCTGGACCGGCTCAGCCCCCTCGGCTTCAAGGTCCTCCTCGAACTGCTCGTGAGACACCCCGGCGCCCGCGTGGCCGAGGTCTCCTACCGCTTCGCACCCCGCGCGGCCGGCACCTCCAAGGCCTCGCTGCGCGAAGGGCTGCGGTTCCTGAGGCATCTGGCACGGCTGCGCCGGCCCGGCGCC
Organism: Streptomyces nymphaeiformis; assembly: GCF_014203895.1. Taxonomy (GTDB): domain Bacteria; phylum Actinomycetota; class Actinomycetes; order Streptomycetales; family Streptomycetaceae; genus Streptomyces; species Streptomyces nymphaeiformis. The sequence goes on from NZ_JACHJY010000003.1 coordinate 572,895, forward strand.
ACGGGGCGCACCGAGTCAGGCCGCCACGCCGGACCGGGCCGCCCCGGCATGAGCGCCACCGCCCGGTTCCTGGCCTTCGGGCTCATCGGCGTCAGCGGCATCGCCGTCAACACCGCGGCACTGTGGTTCTTCCACACCGTCGCCGGCGTCCAGCACCTCGTCAGCGCCACGCTCGCCACCCAGGTGTCGTCCCTCTGGAACTTCGCCCTCCTGGAGACGCTCGTCTACCACGGCGGCCGGGGCGGCGGCCGACGCGCGGTCCTCATGCGCGGCCTCGCCTTCCTCGCGCTGAACAACCTGCTGCTGCTCGGCCGGCTGCCCTTCCTGGAGTGGCTGCTCCACACCGGCATGGGTCTGCTCACCGCCAACGTCGTCAGCCTCGTCGCCCTCTTCGTGGCCCGGTTCCTCTTCAGCGACCTGGTCATCTACCGGGGTCCCCGTGACCACGGAGCCCGCCGCGACCCCGTGCGCGTGCTCGTCGCCCCCGGCTCCGTCCCTCCCGGAACCCCGAAGCCCGCCGCCACCGCGCAGGCCACCGCTCAAGCCGCCTCGCAGGCCACCGCCCCCGCCCCCGAGCCCAAGTCCTCCGCCGGCCACCCCAAGCGCCCCCGGTACCTCACCTACCGGTACGACATCGCCGGCACCGTCACCATCGGCTCCCAGATCCGCCTGCCCGAGCTGGAGTTCTTCCGCGCCCAGTGGGTGCCGCCGGACTCCTGCGACATCACCGTCCGGGTCGGCGACGTCGGCCGCCGGTTCCCCCGCCACCGCGCGGTCATGACCGAGATCCCCGGCCGCGGCGCACCGCAGCCCACCACCGTGCAGTACGAGGAGCAGCTCGGCCGCCTCGGCGCCAACTTCCGCGTCGACATCGGCGACCCCATCGCCGTCCTCGTCAGCCCCTTCCTGGCCCGCTCCCCGCACGTCGTCTACACCAACGTCCTGGAGGCGCTGCTCCGCTTCGTGCTCGTCGCCCGCGGCCGGATGCTCCTGCACTCCGCCTGCGTCGAGCTGGGCGGCACCGGCGTGATGCTCTCCGCGCTGACCGACACCGGGAAGACGTCCACCGTCCTGCGGCTGCTCAGCGAGCACGAGGGACGCTTCCTGTCCGACGACATGACCGTCGTCGACGCCCACGGCAACGCCCTGTGCTTCCCGAAGCCGCTCACCATCAGCGCGCACACCCTGCACGCCGTGCGCTCCGACGACCTGACCCCGCACGAATGGCACCGGCTGCAGCGGCAGAGCCGCCTGCACTCCAAGGAAGGCCGTTCCTTCGCCTTCACCCTTGCCCGCCACAACCTGCCCATCATGAGCGTCAACGCCGTCACGCAGATCCTCGTGCCCCCGCCGAAGTACGCCGTCGACCGGCTCGTGTCCTGCCGGCTGAGCAGCGCCGTCAAGGTGACCGAGCTGTTCGTCATCGAGCGCGGCGCGCCCCGGCTGAGCGACCTCGGCCACGAGGACACCGTCAGCCGGCTGCTCGTCAACACCGAGGACGCGTACGGCTTCCCGCCCTTCCGGTACTTCGCCCCCGCCATCACCGTCGCCGGGCTCGACCACGCCCAGCTGCGCAGCCGCGAGCGGGAGGTCCTGACCGGCTTCCTCTCCGGCGTGCGTTCCCGTGTCCTGGCCTCCGACCGCTTCGGCTGGGCCGACGAGATACCCCGGCTGCTCGCCGCGGACCGGCCGCCGACCAACGGCCGCCCGGTTCCCGCGGCCGACGGGCACCCGTGGCCGCACTGGGAACCGGAGGCACCGGAGGGCGCGCCGCCCCTGCCGATGCGCTCCGGCGCCCTGCCCCCGTACACCACCCTCCGGTCCGACTCCGGCGCGTCCCGTGAGAACGACGCCGGCGGGAAGACGCCATGATCCGCCCCGTGCCCTCCCCCTCGGACACCGACACCGGCTCGCGGCTCGCCGGCGGCAGTCCGCCGACGACGGCCGGGGCCCCGGCCCGCCGGGCCCCCCGTGACGACCGCCGGCGCCGCGCCGCCCACTGGGCCGTGCGCAGCGCCCTGCCGCTCACGGCCATCCTCGCCCTGGCCACGTTCCTGCGGTTCTGGCAGCTCACCGAGACCGGCTTCAACAGCGACGAGGCCGTCTACACCGGCACCGCCGCCTCCCTCGCCGGCGACCCGGCCATGCAGGCGGTCTTCCCCGTCTTCCGCGCCCACCCCGTGCTGTTCACCGGCTTCCTGTCGCTGTTCCTGCGCGGCGGCACCGACGACTTCACCGCGCGCGCCGTCGCCGCCGCCATCGGCGTCGTGACCGTCGCCGTCACGTACCTCCTCGCCCGGAGGCTGTACGGCCGCGCGGCGGGGCTCGCCGCGGCGCTGCTGCTCGCCGTCATGCCGTACCACGTGGTGGTGACCCGTCAGGTGCTGCTCGACGGGCTGATGACGCTGTGCGCCACGGTCGCGCTGTACTGCGTCGTCCGGTACGTGCAGAGCGGCCTCGACGGACTGGCCTGGCTGCTCGCCGCCGCGGGGGCGCTGGGCGCCGCGACGCTCTCCAAGGAGACGGCGCTGGTCCTGGTCTGCGGCCTGTACGTCTTCTTCGTGCTCTGCCGCTCGGTGCGGATGCGGCTGCGGCACGCGCTGCTCGCCACGGGCGTCCTCGCCCTCGTCGTCGCCGCCTTCCCGCTCGCGGTGTCACTGGCCGGGCACCGCACCACGGGACAGAACTACCTGCAGTGGCAGCTGTTCCGGCGCGCCAACCACTCGATGGGCTTCTACGCGGCCACCGTGCCGCAGGCCGTCGGCTGGGTCACGCTCGCGGCCGCCGTGGCCGGCCTCGTCGTGCTGCGGCGGCGCAACGGCTGGCGCGAGGGTCTGCTGCTGTGCTGGATCGCGGCGCCCGTGCTGTTCTTCACCCTGTGGCCCGTGAAGGGGTTCCCGTACCTGCTGGCGATCACTCCGCCGCTCGCGGTGCTGGCGGGCCGCTCGCTGAGCGCCCTCGCCGAACTCCGGCCGCGGCCCGGCCGGCTGCGGTGGGGCGGGAAGCTGCGGCCCCGCACCCTGGCCGCCGCCGGCGCCGTCGTCGTCGCCCTCGCCGTCGCGGCCTCCCTCGCCGTCTCCTCGGCGGACCGCGTCACCACCGCCCCGAACGGCAGGTTCCTCGCCGGTTCCGGCGGTCTGCCGGGCGGCCGCGAGGCCGGCCGGTGGGTGCGCGAGCACGTGCCCTCCGGGGCACAGCTGCTCGCCGCCGGCCCCTCGACCGCCAACGTGCTCCAGTTCTACGGGGGCAAGCCCGTCTCGGCGCTCTCGGTGAGCGTCAACCGGCTCCACCGCAACCCCTCGTACACGCCGGTGCCCAACCCCGACCGTGCGCTGCGGGACGGCGAGTTCCAGTACCTCGTCTGGGACTCGTACACCTCCCACCGCGCCCCCTTCTACGGCGAGAAGATCCGGCAGCTGGTGGAGAAGTACCACGGCACCGCCGTCTACACCTCCGCCCTCAAGGTCCCCGCGTCGTCCACCGACCCGACGCCCACTCCGGTCTTCGTCATCTACCAGGTGCGTGTGTCATGAAGTCGCCGACCGTCCGTCTGCTGGCAGCGCTGGCCGGCGCGGCGCTGCTGCTCGGCCCCACCTCGGCAGCGGCCGCCACCGACCCCGACCCGGCCGCCGGCGCCGGCACCGCCGCCGAGCAACACCGCGCGACCACTCCGATCCAGCACTTCGTCTACCTGATGCAGGGCCCCCGCACCTTCGACAACTACTTCGGCACGTACCCCGGTGCCGACGGGATCCCCGCCGGCACCTGCCAGCCGCGCGTCGCCGGCGGTCCCGCCTCCGACTGCGTGAAGCCGTACGCCCTGCACGACCGGGCGCCCGCGCCGCTCTCCCCGAGCCGGAGCATCATCGCCGCGCAGATCAACGGCGGGCGCATGGACGGCTTCGTCTCCGCGTACACCACGCAGGGCCGGGACGGCACGCCCGCGATGGGCCACTACGACGCCCGGGACCTGCCGTTCTCCTGGGCCGCCGCCCAGCGCTACGTGCTCTTCGACCGGTTCTTCTCGTCCGTCCCGTACGGCACCGCCGCCGAACGCTCCTACTGGGTCTCGGGGTCCGCCCCCGCCACCGCGGCCGACGGCCCCACCATCTTCGACCGGCTCGAGGAGGCGGGCGTCAGCTGGAAGTTCTACGTCGAGGACTACCGGCCCACCGAGAACTTCCGGGCGCCCGGCGCCACCCAGCACGTGCGCGTCCCGCTGCTCGGGCACGCCCGCTTCGTCGACGACCCCGCCCTCGCCTCGCACATCGTGGACCTGGACCAGTACTACCGCGACCTCGACAACGGCACCCTGCCGTCGGTGGCCTACATCGCGGGCACCGGCTCCTCCGAGACCTCCGCGCGGTCCGTCGCGCCCGGCCAGAAGCTCATCCGCTCGCTGGCCACCCAGCTCGCCCTCAGCCGGTACTGGGACAGCTCGGCCCTGCTGTGGAGCTACGACGGCTCCGGCGGCTGGTACGACCACGTGGCCCCGCCGGCCGCCGCCGACGGCCCGCGCGGTCTGCGCGTACCGGCCGTCCTGGTCAGCCCCTACGCGCCGGCCGGGCGCGTCGACCACCAGGTGCTCGACTCGTCGTCGGCGCTGCGGTTCATCGAGGACAACTGGAACCTGCGGTCGCTCGGCGGGCGCGACGCCTCCGCCACCGGTCTGGCCTCCGCCTTCGACTTCTCCACCGCTCCGCGGTCGCCCGAAGTCCTCGCCGTCCCCACCGCGCGGCCCGCCGTGCGGCCGGTGAACGCGACGCCCGTGTACGGGATCTACGGCGGGGCGCTCGGCGCGGCCGCGCTGATCGTCGCCGGCACCGCCGTGCTCGCCGCCCGCAGGCGCTCCGCCGCGACGACGGCCGCCACGGGACCCGCCGAGCCGGCCGCCACGCCGGAGGAGCCGTCCAGGACGCCGGAAGGGAGCACGCCGTGAACCGCCGTAGCGCCCGCCGGCACCTCGTCTCCCTCCTCGCCCTGCTCGCCGCTCTGCTGCTCGCCGCCGCCGGGCCCGCCGTGCACGGCCACGCCACCGCCGGGACCACCCGCCCGCAGGCCGGCGCCCCGCCCGTGACCGTCACCTTCCGTACCGTCCCGGCCGTTCCCGGGGTCCGGCTGGAGTTCGCCGGCACCACCCTCGTCACGGGCACGGACGGCACCGCCTCGTACACCGGTGCCCACACCGCGGCCCCCCAGTCGCTGCGGCTGCTCGACACCTCCGTCGACACCCCGGACGCCCGCTACCGCTTCACCCGCTGGGCCGGCCAGCGCGACCCCGACCAGACGTTCCGCACCCGGGTCGACGGGCTGCCGCTGCGCGCCGACTACACCGTCACGGCCGGGTTCACCGCCCAGTACCCCGTGACGGTCTCGTTCGCCGACCAGCACGGCGCGCCCCTGGACCCGTCCCTGGTCTCCTCGGTGAAGGTCAGGGGCTCCGACGCCCGCACCTCCGACCTGTCCGCCACCGGCACCACGTGGCTGAACGGCATCGTGCCCGTCTTCCGCGACAGCCGCCTGACGCCCGTCCCGGTCGACTACACCCTGCGGAGCCTCGTCTACGACGGCGCCGAGATCGCCGACGCCGGGCGGCAGAGCTTCCGGCCCGGACCCGACCGGCACCTGACGCTCACCGGCACCTTCCACGACCTGACCGTCACCGCCCACGACGCGCTGTTCGGCTACGCCACCGGCCAGAAGGCCACCGTCACCGGCCCCGGCGGGAAGACCTACACCGCGTCGCTCGGGCCGGACCACACCGCCGTCCTGACCCACCTGCCGCGCGGCCCGTACACCGTCGACGTCGACGCCTCCGGTGGGGCCACCAGCCCGCGCACGATCCAGCTGTCCCAGAACGTCACCGCCGACGTGACGGTGATCGGCCTGGCCGACATGCTCGTCCTCGGCGGCGCCGCCCTGCTGCTCGTCGGACTGCCGATCGCGATCCGGATGGGTCTCCGACGCCGGGCCCGCCGCACCGCCGCGGACCCGGTGCCCGACACCGGGACCACGGAAGAGAACGTGCCACCGCGGCGACCGGAGCCGTCCGGGAGCCCGCCCGGGGCGGCGGCCGGATGAGGCTGTTCTGGGCGGTCCTCGCCGCGCTCGCGCTCTGCCTGCCGGGCGCGGCCGCCCCCGGCCCCCCGCCCGCCGCCCCCGCGGGCGACCCGTCCGATCCGCCGCTCCTCGCGTACTACTACCAGTGGTTCAGCCCCGGTTCCTGGCAGCGGGCCAAGACCGACCTTCCGCTCGCGGGCCCGTACTCCAGCGACGACCCGCAGGTGATCGACCGCCAGATCGCCGAGGCCCAGTCCGCGGGGATCGACGGGTTCGTCGTCGGGTGGAAGCAGGGCACCGTGAACGACCGGCGGCTGCGCAAGCTCGTCGACGCCGCCGAGGCCAGGCACTTCAAGCTCGCCATGATCTACCAGAGCCTGGACTTCTACCGCCGCCCGCTGCCCGTCGCGCAGGTCGCCGCCGACTTCCGGTACTTCCGCGACCACTTCGCCGACAGCCCGGCGATGCTGCGCGTCGGCGGCCGCCCGCTGACCGTCTGGAGCGGCACCTGGCAGTACTCCCACGACGACGTCGCCCGCGTCACCTCCGCCGTCCGCGGCGACCTGAAGGTCCTGGCCAGCGAGAAGAACGTCGACGGCTACCGCCGGATCGCCGACGTCACCGACGGCGACGCCTACTACTGGTCCTCCGCCGACCCGGAGGCCACCCCCGGCTACGCCGCCAAACTCGTGGACATGGGCCGGGCGGTGCACGCCGACCACAAGATCTGGCTGGCCCCCTGCGCGCCCGGCTTCGACGCGCGGCTCGTCGGGGGCACCAAGCCCGTCCCGCGCCGGGACGGTGCGACCCTGACCGCCGAGTACGACGCGGCGCTCCGCTCCGCGCCGGACGCGATCGGCCTGATCAGCTGGAACGAGTTCTCCGAGAACACCTACGTCGAGCCCTCCCGCGCCTACGGGGACCGCTACCTCCAGGTGCTGCGCGACCTGCGGGGCGTCCGGGCGACCGCCGTGTCCCGGACCGACCCCGGCGGGTCGGGGGACGTCCCCCACCGGTCCGCCCCCGGGGCCGACCCCTCGCGCGCCTACTGGGCGTTCGCCGGTCTGGCCGCGCCCATGCTGCTGATCACCCCGCTCGCGGTGCGCCGGCTGCGCGCCGCGCGGAGGAGCGGGCCCGCCCCCGCCGAGGGGCGGGAGACGGGCCCTTGAGGAGCGGTCAGCAGGTCACCGGAGTGGTCGTCCCGGCGGTGTTCCCGGCCAGATCGCGCGCCCTGACCTCGTAGCTGTACGAGGCCGGGCACACGGCCGTCTTGTCGCTGAAGGTGAGCACCTCCTTCGGGACCGTCGCCATGTACGTCCCGTTGCGGTAGACGTCGTACGTCGCGAGCTGCCGGTCGTCGGTGGACGCGCCCCACGTCAGCTTCATGGTGGTGGAGGCGGGGCGGGTCACCGTCAGCGGGGACGGAGCCGACGGCGCGGTGCCGTCGGCGGTGAAGTCGTAGGTCTGGGCGTCGAACTGGTTGCCGAGGGAGTCCGTCGGCGTGACCGTCAGCGTCGAGCCGTTGACCGAGACCAGCAGGAAGTGGTGGACGTTGGCGTCTGCCGCGGGGATCGGCACCGAGGTGGGGCAGCGCTTGCCGACGTTGGAGCTGTACGACCAGCCGAGGGCGTACGCGTCCGTCGGGTCGCAGCCGTGGCCGCCGACCGAACTGAGCTTGGCGCCGCCGCCGCCGGTCACGTAGCTCGGCACGCCGCCGGGCGGGGCGACGTTGCGCTGGTAGATGTGCGAGTGGCCGTTGAAGACCAGGTTCACGCCGTTGTCGTGGAGCAGCTGCTCCAGGGTGTCGGTGCTGCCCGGGTTGTTCTTCAGGTACTCGTCGTCCGGCTCGGTCGGGTCGTCGGAGCGCAGCGGGAAGTGGAACGCGGCCACCTTGACGCCGCCCGGGTGCGCGGCCAGGTCCTGCTGGAGCCACTGGTACTCGGCCGAGGTGGTCGTCCAGTGGGCGGCGGCGTCCACCTGGTAGATGGCGCAGTGGTCGGTGCCCTCGCAGTTGTTGCCGTCGGCGGTGCCGGTGTTGCTGTCGCTCCAGGACGCGTCGAGCATGTAGAACCGCACGCCGCCGCTGGTGAAGGCGTAGTACGTCGTCGGGTAGGTCGCCGGGTCGCTGCCGAAGAACGACGGATAGCTGACCTGGGAGTAGACGCCGTTGGAGGCCGCGGTCACGGCGCTCTCCGGCCAGGTCGGGAGGAGGGTGGTGTTGCGGCCGTGGTTGCCGTTGACGGCGAACATCGGGATCTTCTGTCCGGGAGCCGCGTAGTACTCCGGCGCGAAGACCCCGCTGATGTTGACGCCGGACTGCTGGAGGTCGCCGTAGTTGGTCTGGCTGCCGCTGGGGTACGCCACGTCGCCGGTGGACAGCGTGAAGCGGGCGCCGCTGGCGGCCAGCCGGGACAGCACGTTGGCCTGGTCCTGGTTGACCGCACCGCTGTTGACGCCGTTGCTGGTGGTGTCGCCCCAGTCGCCGAGCACGGCGAACGTGAAGGGCGTGGTCGAGCCGTCCGGCACCATCGTGCTGAACTCGGGCGAGGGGTTGGTGCCGAGCAGGTCGATGGGCGTGGCGTCGCCGGTGTAGACCCGGTAGCAGTACGGGGTGTCGGGGCTGAGGTTCGGCACGGTCACCGAGTTGGTGTACCGGGTGAGGCCGTTGACGGTGATGGTGGTGCCGAGCACGGTGGACGTGACCGAGTTGGCCGTGCAGTTGCCGAGCGGACCGTACTTCACGGTCTGCCGGCTGCGGGTGGTGGTCGCCCACGTCACGCGGACGGAGGTGGGCGTCAGGTCCGTCAGATAAGGGGCCCGGGTGAGGACCGGCGAGGCGCCGGGCAGGTCGGCATGGGCGGCTGTGGGCACGCCGAGGGCCGCCGACAGTGCGCCGAGCGCCACGGCGGCGCCGGCGAGATGGAGGCCGCGGCGTCTTCCGCCGGATGCGAGCACAGGCATGTCACGGGTCCTTTCAGCCTCCGCTGCGGCCGGTCGAGTGCGTCGGCCAGGAGACGGGGGGACGGAGGCACCCTCGGGAACGTAGGCGCGGCCGGGGGCCGGGACGGTCCGGCGCGGCCGGACCGCGCCCTCCCGGCCGCCGCATTCACTCGATCGGGGGCCCGTGGCGTCGGCCGGTCGGGCGACAAGGCGTGTCCTTCGGTCTCGCCCCGCGCCCGGTACGGGAAGAAGGGGACACACCCATGCGCTCCCGCACCCGTGCCGGGGGTCGCCCGATCGCCGCCCCCTTGGAGGCCCCCCGTGCCGGCACGCGACTCTCACGAAGCCACCCGACGCCGGTCCGCCGGTCGGCTGCGCGTGGTCCTGGCCGCCGCTGCCGTCGTCGCTTCGACGGCCGTCGCGCCCGTGACGCCCGCGGCGGCGACGCCGCCGCACGACGACGGGCCGGCGGCCGACCGCGCCTACGTGGCCAACGCGACCGCCAGGACCCTGTCGTTCCTCGACACCGACGACCGGACGGTCACGCACACGGTGAGCGTGCCGTCCGGTGCGGTCGACGTGGCCGTCTCCCGGCAGCGGCACCGCGCCTATGTGACCGGTGGCAGCGGCTCGCACACCGTCAGCGTCATCGACACCGTGCGGGCCAGGGTGGTCCGTACGATCCGGGTCGGCGACCGGCCCGAGGGGGTCGCGGTCAGCCGCGACGGCCGGCGCGCCTACGTCACCAACGCGGACTCCGGCACCGTCTCGGTCATCGACACCCACCGGGACCGGGTCGTGCGCACGCTGCGGGTCGGCGCCTTCCCCAAGGGCGTGGCGGTCTCCCCGGACGGGCGCCGCGTCTACGTCGCCAACCTGCTGTCCGGCAGCGTGTCGGTGATCGACGCCTTCCCCGGCCGGGTCGCGGCGACCGTGCCGCTGGGCACCCCCGCCACCCCTTATGGCACGCGTACCGCCGCCTACGACGTGGCCGTCAGCCCGGACGGCACCCTGGCGTACGTGGCCACGGGCAACGGCACCGACTACGTGTCCGTCCTCGACACCCGCGCGGCCACCGTCCTCGACGCCGTGCCGGTCGAGGAGGGCGCGGAGTCGCTGGCCGTGGCGCCCGACGGCACGTCGGTGTACGTGACCTCCGGCTTCGGCAACGACCGGGTGTCGGTCATCGACACCGAGGCCGGCGAGGTGGCGCGCACCTTCCGCGTTCCCGGCGGCTCGGAGGGTCTCGCGCTCGGCTACGAGGGACAGCAGCTGTACGTCGCCACGGGGCTCGGCTCGCAGTCCACGGTGTTCGTCGACACCGAGACCGACCGGGTCATGGGCTCGGCGACGGTCGGCGCGGGACCGATGAGCGTGGCCGCCGAGGCGGAGCCGGAGCCGGTGGCCCCGCGGGCCGGCACCAGGCACCGCGTCCACTGGAAGACGGCGGGGAAGGAGACCGGCACGCGCTGACGGGACGCGCCGGGGCCGCAGGCGGCTTCAGACCCGTGCGGCCCCCTACAGCTGACGCAGGACCTTCTCGAGGGCGTCGGCGGTGGCATCGACGTCTGCCCGGTGATGCGCCGTGCTGAGGAAGATCTTGCCGGAAGGCATGAACGCCACGCCGTTGGCGAGCATCCCGCCCAGAATCCGCGGCCAGAGGCCGCCGGTCCCGTGCAGGCCCGTGGCATCGAGGTCCGGGACGAACTGAAGCAGGGAACCGACGCGCTTGAGGCGGGCGGCCTGGGGCGCGGAGGCCAGCAGGTCCCCGATCACGAGCTCGAACCGGGCGGAGACGCCCTCCAGCGTTTCGTAGACGGAGGGGTCCTCCAGTGCTTCCATGGTCGCCTTTACCGCGGCCAACGCGACCGGGTTTCCGTTGAACGTCCCGGCGTGGACCACACCATCGGTCACCTGGTCGATCAGGTCCGCTCGACCGACGACGGCGCTCTGGGTGAAGCCACCGGCCATGGCCTTGCCGAAGACGGACAGATCGGGGTGCACCCCGAAGCGCTCGGCCGCGCCGCCCCGGGCGATCCGGAATCCGGCGATCACCTCGTCGTAGATGAGCACCACGCCGTGCCGGTCGCAGCGGGACCGCAGCGTCCGCAGGAAGTCCGGCTCCGGTGATTCGACGCCCGCGTTGCTCATGATCGGGTCGATGAGCACGGCGGCGATGTCCCGTTCGACGGCGTCCGCGAGAATGCGTTCGATCATCTCCACGTCGTTGAACCGCGCCACCACGAGGTCGTCGAGCGCACTCGGGCTCTGGCCCCTGCTCGCCGGCACCGCGGCCTCACCCGTGTCGGCGTCGGTCAGGCCGGCGTACACGGTGTCGTGCCATCCGTGGTAGCTCTTGGCGAACTTCACCACCCGCCGACGCCCCGTGGCCGCCCGCGCCAGGCGCAGCGCGACCTGAACCGCCTCGGTTCCGGTGTTGCTCCAGAGCAGGCGTTCGCCGTGCGGGACGGATCCGAGGACCGCCTCCGCTGCCGCGTACTCGAGGACGTGGCCGGTGCCGACGACCTGCATCCGCGTGACCACATCACGTACGGCGTCCACGATGCGGGGGTCGCCGTGGCCCAGGACGAGGGGACCCCACGCCATGACGTAGTCGATGTAGCGGTCACCGTCCAGGTCCCAGACATGGGCTCCCCGCGCTTCGCTCACGAAGAGCGGATGCGGCTGCATCGCCGCGCGGAGGCCGGAGCCCACCCCCGCTCCCACACTGCGCCGGGCTCGCTCGAAGGCGATGCGCGATGACTCCAGACTCATCTGACGTTTCTTCCTTTCTCGGGAACCCGGCACCGCCGGGCGTGGTCTTGCGGGAGCCTCAGGGGGCGACGCGGGCACCCTTGCTGGCCAGGGCGCCCACCGGCAGGTCCTCGACGGTGCGGAAACCCGGCGCCGCCTCGACGACCGCGGTCACGGCGTTCGATGCCATGGCCACGGTCGAGAGGAAGCTCTCGAACCCGCCGGGCACCGCGAGTTCGATCGTCTGCTCACGGCCGACGATGGTGAGTGCGTCGCCGCGTTCGACGGCGTCCTCGGGGTCGAAGATGCCGAACCGGGTGGCCAGTTCGATGACGGGCTTCCCCGCCAGCAGTCCACGGGCCCGGTGCAGGACGCTCGTCACGGTTCCCGCGGCGATGACGGTGTGCTGTCCCTTGCGTTCCGTCTCCGCGATCAGGTCCCGCTCGACGGCGTCGACCTCGATCGAGTCGAGCTCCCACTCCAGGCCGCGTGCCAGGGCGCCGATGCTCTGCGCGAAACCGACGTGCCCCATGACACGGCCCGCATCGCGCTCGGCGTCGAACTCGGCCGGCGTGAGGCCCAGCCCGAACTTCTTCAGGATCGCGCCGTAGCGGCTCATGTCCGCCGTACGCCGCACGGACACGCGCTCCACCCCGAGCGTGAGGCCGCTCAGGACCAGCGGCAGCGTGTCCATCAGCATCCCCGGATTGCAGCCGGTACCGAGTACGGAGACACCGTGTTCGCGCGCGAGCCGGTCCAGACGGTCCACGGCCCGGGCGTGGCTCCGGGTCGGATCCCGCAGCTCCTCGCAGATCGACACGACGTTCGTACCGCGCTCGACGAGGGCGGCGAGCGTCGGTTCTATCGCGTCGACCCAGGACGACGTGGCGACGACGGCCACGTCGGCGGGCGGCAGCTCCGCGACGGAGGAGACCACGGGGACACGCGGGGCGCCGGCGACGAAGTCGGCGAGGGGCACTCCGGCCTTGTCCGCCCCGATGTCCAGCGCACCCAGCAGTTCGCAGTCGCGTCGGCTCACCAGCGACTCCGCGATGGCGATGCCCGTGGCACCGAGTCCGACGAGAACGACACCGGTCGCCTTGGTCATGTTTGAGTGCCTCCTTCAGCACACGCGGGACGGCGGCACCGAGTCCGGCGTCCCGTGGATCAACGAGCGGGAACAGGGGCCGGACCTGGACGACGTCCCGCAGAGGGCCCGTGGAGGGCCGTCTGCGGGACGTCTCGCTCACGGGGCCTCGGTGACGAGGCCGCGTGAGCCGGTCGGGTCGGCCTCAGAGGTTGAGGTAGTCGGCCAGGTCGGCGTAGTTGACCTGCCACAGGCCGGGGGAGCCCGTCGGGTACTGGGAGCGGAAGCCGAGGATGCGCTGAACGCGCGGGGAGAGCGTCTTGGCGAGCTCCTTGTCGACCAGGAAGGGGTACGCCTCCTCGCCGGTGAGGTAGCCCGCGTTGAACGTGAAGGCCACGGCTCGCCGGTAGAAGTCGCTGGTCTGGTTCGCCCCACCGCCGTGCACGACCTTACCGCTGATGAAAAGGGCGTCGCCGGCGCTCATGACCGCGGGGATCGTCTGCTCGGGAGTCCCCCGGTCCTCGAAGTCGCTCCAGTGGTTGCTCCCGGGGATGACGCGGGTGGCGCCGTTCTCCTCCGTGAAGTCGGTCAGGGCGACCAGGAAGTTGATGCTGACCTCCGGGCCGCTGGGGCCCAGCCCGACGAACGGGAACCAGTTCTCCAGGTCACGGTGCAGCAGCTGCGCCTGGCTGTTGGGGCCGATCTCGATGACCTGCGCAGTGGTCATCCAGTACGTGCCCGACTCCTCGAGGAAGACCGAGTCGCTGATCTCGTGGACCAGGGGGTGGTCGATGATCTCGCTGCGGAACGTGGCGCTGTGCGTCACCAGGTTCGTGAGCCGCTTGGTGTTGTGGCCGTGGAACGCGGCCACGATTTCGTTCTCGTGGGTCGAACCCGGGTTGAGCGCCTGCAGCGGCGACTCGATCTCGCTGTTGAAGCGGTCGACCTGCTCCTGCGTCAGGAAGTTCTTGATGATGACGCCGCCGTCACGGGCCACGATCCTGAGAATCTCTTCCGCCGACGTGTCAGCCGCCACGGACGTCAGGTCCTGGGCCTTCTTCTGTGTTGCCATGTGAATTCTCTCCCTCAATCTGAACCACGGTTGATCGACCGCTCGATCAGCCGCGGGTATTACGGCTCCCTGGTCTCCTGCGCGTCGTCCTCGCGACGGATCAGGCGAGTTCGATCCAGGTCGTCTTCAAGGTCGTGAACTTGTCGAGGCCGTGGAGGCTCCGGTCCGACCCGTGGCCGGAGAGCTTCTGACCGCCGAAGGGCACCGAGGTGTCGCCCTCCTCGTAGCAGTTGATCCAGACCAGGCCGGCCTGGATCTCCCGCGACAGGCGGTGGGCCCGGGCGAGGTCGCCGGTCCAGATCGCGGACCCGAGTCCGTAGTCGGAGTTGTTGGCGATCGCGATGGCCTCGGCGTCGTCGCGGAACGTCGTGACCGACAGGACGGGGCCGAAGATCTCGTGCTGGGCGAGGCGGCTGTGCTGGTCCACGTCCACGAAGACCACCGGATCCACGTACAGTCCGTCGGTCCTCTTCCGGTCCGAGCCGAGGACGAGCCGGGCTCCCTCCGCGATCCCCTTGCGCACCTCGTCCAGCACCTCGTCGCGGTGCTGCTCGTACGCCAGCGGCCCCATCGTGGTCTCCGGGTCCAGCGGATCGCCGATCCGGTGGCGGCCGAGATGGTCCACGACCCTGGCGACCAGGTCGTCGCGGATGTCCTCGTGCACGAGGAGCCTCGAACCCGCCGTGCACATCTGCCCGCTGTTGAAGGAGATCGCCCAGGCCGCCATTCGCGCGGCCTCGTCGAGGTCCGGTGCGTCGGGGAAGACGATGTTGGGGGACTTGCCTCCCAACTCCAGCCAGACCGGCTTCGCGTTGGACTGTCCGGAGTAGGTCAGCAGCTGCTTTCCGACCTCCGTCGAGCCGGTGAAGGTCAGCGTGGCGACGTCGTCGTGCAGGGCCAGGGCCGAGCCGACCGTCGCACCGCTGCCGGTGACCACCTGGAGCACCCCGGCCGGCAGGCCCGCCTCGGCGGAGAGTTCCGCCGCGCGCAGGAGGGAGAGGGGCGTCTGCGTCGCGGGCTTGACGACGACGCTGTTCCCCGACACGAGGGCCGCGGGAATCTTGAACATCGACAGCGTCATCGGGAAGTTCCACGGCGTGATCGCGCCCACGACCCCCAGCGGCTCCCGCGTCACCAGGGCGACGGAGTTGCTGCGGCCGCGCGGTGACTCGTCCATCAGCTTGTCCGCGACTTCGCCGTACCAGCGGATCGTGTTGATGGCGGTGCGCAGTTCGACGGACCACGCCACCGTGACCGGCTTGCCCATCTCGAGCGCGAGCAGCAGGGCCAGTTCATCGCGGTGCCGGTCGAGCAGGTCCGCCCAGCGGATCAGCACGGCCCCGCGCTCACGCGGCTCCAGGCCCGCCCAGACCCGGGACGAGAACGCCTTTTTGGCGCCTTGGACGGCCCGGTCCACGTCGTCGCGGTCCGCGCTGGGGACGTCCGCGAAGGGCAGTCCGTCGCGCGGGCTGACGAGGGTGGCCGTCCGGCCGGTCCTCGATTCGGCCTGTTCGCCGTCGATCCACATTCCGCGGGACGGGCTCAGCCGGCTCTTGAGAGCGAGCCAGTCGTCCAGTGAACGTGCGGTGCCGGTCCGGTCCGTGTTCACCACGTCGCGCCTCCTGTCATGGCGGTTCCGAGTGCGTTCGCCTCCGATTGGTCGACGAGCCAGTCGAAGACGGGGTCCGGCGAGGCCATCCACTCGGGATGCCACTGCACCCCCACCACCGGGCTGTCGGCGAGCCTGACGGCTTCGACGACGCCGTCGGCGGTGGTGCCCATGACGGTGAGTCCCCGGCCGAGGCGGTCGACCGCCTGGTGGTGCCAGGAGTTGACGACGCGCTGGGGCCCGTAGAGCGTGTGGGCGAGGCTTCCCGGCACGAAGTCGACGGTGTGCTCGTCGTCGCCGTCGTCGGGTGCGAAGTTCGGGGACACGTGGACGATCGGGCCCTCTTCTATGTGCTCGACGAGGGTGCCGCCGAGGACGACGTTGAGCAGCTGGTGACCGCGGCACACGCCCAGGAGCGGAATGTTCGCCTGGAGCGCGGCCACGATCAGGGCCGCCTCGTACTCGTCCCGTTCGAGGTCCGGCACATCGTGGTTCCACCTCGGGTCGACCGCGGGGTCGACCTCGGCGTTTCCACCCCAGCGGGAAGGATGGACGTCCTGCCCGCCGGTGACGATGAGTCCGTCGAGCCGCTCGACCACGTGTTCCGCGTCGCAGTTGAACGGCACGTTGACCGGTATTCCGCCGGCGGCCGCCACCTTGTCGCCGAACGCGCTGAAGTAGGAGTTGACGAACTGGAATTGGAAGCGGCGGGACGTTCCTTTCACCATGCCCAGGCTCAGGCGGCGGCCCGTGATGCCGATCAGCGGTGGCATGTTCACACCTCCCCGACCCGGGCGACGACGCGAATCTCCCGTCCGGACGCCAGGGCCTTGAATCCGTCGTTGAGGGTGGCGAGGTCGCACCGGGCGGTCACCAGGTCGTCGAGCTGGAGCAGGCCCATGCGGTTGAAGTGCACGTACAGCGGCACGTCGACCTTGAAGTGGTTGGAGCCCATGAACGATCCCTGGATGCGCTTCTCCTCCAGGAACAGCTCCGCCCCTCGTACCGGAATCGGCTGCGAGTCCGGGATCATGCCCATCACGGTGGCGGTCCCGCCCGGCCGGAGCATGGCGAACGCCTGTCCGGCCGTGGCGGCCGAGCCGACCGCCTCGAAGGCGTGGTGCACGCCGGTGCCGGTGATCTCCCGCACCGCCGCGACCGGGTCGGTCTCCCTTGCGTCGACGACGTGCGTCGCACCGAATCGGACGGCCCGCTCCAGCTTGCCCGGCACGACGTCGATACCGATGACCTGCGCCGCGCCCGCCAGTCGTGCGGCCTGGACGGCGGCGAAACCGACCCCGCCGAGGCCGACGACGGCGACGCTCTGCCCGGTCTGCACCGAGGCGCTGTGCAGGACCGCGCCCATGCCCGTCGTGACGGCGCAGCCGAGCACGCTCGCCGTCTCCGGACGGACGTCGTCCGGGATGGTGACGAGGCTGTTCTTGTGGACGAGGATCATCTCCGCGAAGGCGCCGATGCCGGCGGTCGGCCGCACCGGCCGGCCGTCGGGCTTGGTCAGCCTCGGCCGGGACCGCTCCTGCTGCAGCCGTGCGCGGTTCACGCACAGGGTCTGCCTGCCGGCCACGCAGTACTCGCAGTTGCCGCAGTACGCGGAGAGGCACGTCACGACCGTGTCCCCCGGCGCGAACTCCGACACGCTCGCACCGGTGGCCACGACCCGACCGACCGCCTCGTGACCGAGGACGATCGGCGGCTGGGTCTCGAAGGTCCCGTCGATCTCGTGGAGGTCCGAGTGGCACAGACCGGCGTACGCCACCTTCACCAGGACCTCGTCCGGTCCGGGGTCGTCGATCAGGAGCTCCTCGAGTTCGAGGGGGCCCGGTGCCGTGTTCAGTACGGCGGCTGTGATCCGGGTGCTCATGCCAGCTCGAAGTATCGGTTGCGCTCCCACGGGGTGATCCCGGCATCGGGGTCGCCCCCACCGGTGTGGAACGACAGCCACTCCGACAGGCGCGTGCCGATCCAGTAGCCGACGAACTCGGCTCCGAGCGCCTCGGGCAGGATCTTGTCCGCCTCCAGTGCCGAGGCCGCCTGGGTGATGCTCGCCGGAATCGGCTCCCCGTCGGGGCGGAACCAGGCCATGCCGGTCAAGGCGGTGGGCGGCTCGAGTTCGTTGCGGACTCCGAAGAGGCCGGCGCCGAGGACGGCCGCGGTGACCAGGTACATGTTCGCGTCCGAACCGGGCACGCGGTACTCGATGCGGGACTGCTTCGGGTGGTCCACGACGGCGCGCACCGCCGTCGTCTTGTTGCCGACTCCCCAACTGATGGTCGTGGGCGGGCCCTCGGCGGGGATGAGCCGGCGGTAGGAGGTGATGAAGGGAAGGGCGATCGACGTCGTACCCGCCATCGCCGGCATCACGCCGCCGATGAACCGGCTCATCACGTCGGACGGACCGTCGGGGCTGTAGAAGGCGTTCCCGTCCGGCGTCGCCAGCGAGAGGTTCAGGTGCGACGCCTGGCCCCAGGCGTCCGACCACTTCGCCATGAACGTCACGGTCCGGCCGAGCTCGTGGGCCACCTCGCGCATCACCTGGCGACACCGGGCCCACCGGTCGGCGACCTCGACGGCACCGCCCATCGCGACGTTGACTTCGATCTGGCCCGCGGCGGCCTCGTCGTTCCAGGCCTCCCAGTCGATGCCGATGGCCCGCAGCCGCTCCTCCACCCGCTCCAGGTACGCGCGCCAGTCCGCGTCCTTGGCGAGCACGTAGGCACCTCCGCTGGTGCCGCCGAGCGGAGTGAGGTTCTCGTAGCCCTTGGCGCGGGCTTCGCGAACCGACTCCTCGAAAACGGTCGCTTCGATCTCGATGGCGGTGTCGACCGTGAAACCGAGCTGCTTGGCGTCGGCATCGACGCGGCGCAGCAGGTTGCGCGGACAGACGGAGACCGGGGTGCCGTCCTGGGTCCAGAAGTCGCCGATGACGGCCGCCTTGCCCGGCTTCCACACGACCAGCGTGCCGAGGTCGGGGCGAAGGAAGATGTCCGCGAGTTCGCCGCGCCAGGAAGGGAAGGGGATGCCGAGGATCGGGGTGCTGCTCAGGTCGTTGCCGAACACGACGTCCGCGAAGGCGAATCCCTGCTCGACGCCGCCCAGGAACTTGCCTCGCGACAGGGTCTTCCCGATGAACGTGCCGTCGAGGTCGGTCGCCTGGATCTCGACGGACGTGATGCCGTGCTCGTCCAGCCAGCGGTCAAGCTCATCCATGGTCATCTCAGACACCGAATCTCACCTTCCAGTGCGCACCGCACATTGCCGACAGATGCGCCACGCTGCCGACGACGGTGACGCCGGTCGCGATGGCGAACAGAAAAGTTTCACCGCGGCCGCTGAACGCCGCCGCCAGCGCGTCTGCGGGACCGTGCACCTCGTACGCCGGTGCGTCCTCGCCGAAGCGGATTTCCTCCTCCTCGGTCTGGCAGACCACGCGGAGCCCCTCGGGGAATCCGTACGAGCCCTGGTTCGCCGCCCAGAAGGACGCGGCGGCATCACGCCAGGCGGGCACCGGCGGGTTCAGCAGTGTCTCGACTGCCGAGGCGAGCTCATCGGGCGTCTCGGCGAGCGCGTAATCGGAGTAGGGCACGAGGGGGATCGCCTCGACGCCCTCGTCCACGCCGTG
Organism: Streptomyces nymphaeiformis; assembly: GCF_014203895.1. Classification (GTDB taxonomy): domain Bacteria; phylum Actinomycetota; class Actinomycetes; order Streptomycetales; family Streptomycetaceae; genus Streptomyces; species Streptomyces nymphaeiformis. Next base: position 592,057 of record NZ_JACHJY010000003.1, read on the forward strand.
GTGGATGTCCACGCCGCCCTCGGCGAAGAGCAGGGTCGCGGCCTGGGCGTCCAGCTGCGATCGCAGCGCCACGGTGCCGGTCAGCCCCGTGAGGAGATCACGGAGTTCGGGAACCGCCGCGCTCTCGCGCAGGGCCCTCGCCAGCGAGAGCACGAGCGGAGTCGGATCCGCTTCGACCTCGATTCTCACAGCGCCACTCATGGGCACTCACCTCAATCATTCGCGGCCGAACACGGAGTGCCGGCGACGTACACAGAATCTCGATCAAATGACTGGATCAATTGATCGAGTTATTTGGCTTGAAAGTAGTCCCGGTTAAGGGCGGGTGTCAATGACATGGCGGCAAAGAAATCGGCTTTGCCCGGCGCTATGCGAAACGCAGGACGCCGTCCTCGAAAGGCCCGCTCAGGAGGTCCTTCGTCCGCTCGTGGACCTGGGGGTTGATCCACGGCTCGCGGTCGCCCTGGGCCGGCATGTCGTCCATGTGGCGCACCAGGTAGCCCGAGGAGACGTCCTTGACCCAGGGCTCCCTGGGCATGTCCTTGTCCTCGTCGCGCAGCACGGGCGTCACGACCGTCGCGCCCAGCTCGTCCATCCGGGTGAGCAGCGAGCTCCAGAACCGGTTGACCAGTTCGAGGCGGAGGGTCCAGGAGGAGTTGAGGTAGCCGAAGGCCATGAGGAGGTTCGGGACCCCGCTGAAGGCGACTCCCTTGTAGGTGAAGGTCTGCGAGAAGTCGATGGGCTCGCCGCCCGTGCTGAAGCGGATCTTGCCCAGCGTGACGAGTTGCAGGCCGGTGGCGGTCACGATCACGTCGGCCGGGACCTCCTCGCCGGACGCCATCCGCAGGCCGCTCTCCGTGAACGTCTCGATGTGTCCGGTCACCACTTCGGCCCGGCCGTCCCGGACGGCGTGGAAGAGGTCCCCGTTGGGCACCAGGCACACGCGCTGGTCCCAGGGCTCATAGGCCGGGGTGAAGTGCTTCTCCCGGCAGTCGCGGCCGACGATCTTCTCCACCTCGTCGAAGAGGTGCTTCTTGAAGGCCTGGGGGTCCGTGCGGGCGAAGTGGTACTTCACCTGCTGGTCGCGGAGGTTGCGCAGCCGGATCCGCGTGAACGCCTCGTGGTCCCCCACTTCCGCGCGCAGCCGGTTGGCCTGCTCGTCGACATCGGAGTCGATGGCCACGTAGGAAGGCGACCGCTGCACCATCGTGACCTTCGACGCGGTCCGGGCGAGGGCCGGGACCAGGGTGATCGCGGTGGCACCGGATCCGATGACGACGACCCGCTTCCCGGTGCAGTCGAGGCCGGCCGGCCACTGCTGGGGGTGGACGATCGATCCGCGGAACGCCGCCTGGCCGGGAAACTCCGGCTGGTGGCCGCTGTCGTGGTCGTAGTAGCCCGCGGCCATGTAGAGGTACGAACAGGCGACGGTCTCCGGGCCGGCGGGGCCCGCGACCTCCAGGATCCAGCAGCGGTCGTCCTGCGACCAGTCGGCGCCGAGGACCCGGCGGCCGGTGCGGATGTGCGGTGCCAGACCGTACTCGTCGACGGTCTCCTTCAGGTAGTCGAGGATGGCCTCGCCGGAGGCGATCGACTTCTCGGCGGTCCACGGCTTGAAGCCGTATCCGAGCGTGAACATGTCACTGTCGGACCGGATTCCGGGGTACCGGAACAGGTCCCACGTGCCCCCGAGCTCCTCGCGCGCCTCGAGCATGACGAAGGACCGCCCGGGGTGCGTCTGCTTCAGTTCGACCGCCGCCGCGATACCCGAGAGGCCGGCGCCGACGATCACCACGTCGACGCGCTCGATGGTCTGGTCCATAAGGGTCACTTCCTGCCTGTTCGCACGATGCGTTTCGGCACGTCGGACCAGCCCGGCACCACGTGGTCGGACTTCCCGGCCGCCTTCGGCAGGGCATTGCGACGGCCGCGCAAAGTTGAGTAGAGTCAACCGACTAGATCGAGTGTCTAAATCGTTCGTCCCACATGATGGTAGCCAGGCCTTCCGGGCCGGCGTCAACCCCCGGCCGAGTCGAACGCGTCCTCCGCGACCACGGCGACCAGCTGCCGCGCACCTCGCATGCCGACACGGCGATCTCCCACCCCAAGGAACAAGAAATGCTGAGCACGATGCAGGACGGGCCGCTGTCGCTCGCCAATCTGCTGCGCTACGCGGCCTCCGTGCACGCCGACGCCACCGTCACCACCTGGACGGGCGCGACGGCACGCCGCCGCACGTTCGGCGAACTGGGCACGCGCGCGGCGCAGTTGGCGCACGCCCTGCGCGAGCTGGGCGTCGGGACCTCCGATCGCGTGGCGACGTTCATGTGGAACAACACCGAGCACATGGAGGTCTACGCCGCGGTCCCCGCCATGGGCGCGGTCCTCCACGCTCTGAACATCCGCCTCTCCCCCGAGCAGATCGTGTTCACGGCCAACCACGCCGAGGACCGTGTGGTGTTCGTGGACGGGACGCTCACGTCCGCCTTCGAGGAAGTGCTCCCCCGGCTCCGCACCGTGCGCCACGTGATCGTCGTGAACGGTGACGCGGCCGGCTTCCGCGCGCCCCGGGGGGTCGAGGTCCACGACTACGAGCCCCTCCTCGCGGCTCGGCCCGGCGCGTACGGCTTCCCGGTGCTGGACGAGCGCTCAGCCGCGGCGATGTGCTACACCTCGGGCACCACGGGCGACCCCAAGGGCGTGGTGTACTCCCACCGTTCGCTCTTCCTGCACGCGATGCACGTGACCACTCCGGCCGCGATGGGGCTGACGACGGGCGACACGTGTCTGGCGATCGTGCCGATGTTCCACATCAATTCCTGGAGCCTGCCGTTCGCGTCCATGCTCTCCGGCGCGTCGCTCCTCATGCCCGACCGCTTCCTGCAGCCCGAGCCGCTGCTGGCCATGATGGAAGCGGAGCGACCGACCTCCGCCGCTGCCGTACCGACCATCTGGACGGGGCTCGCCGCCAGGCTCGCGGCCCACCCCCAGGACATCAGCCACCTGCGCGAAGTCGTCGTGGGAGGCTCGGCCATGCCGGTCACGCTGATGAAGACCTTCGAAGAGCAGCACCGGGTCAAGGTCGTCCACGGCTGGGGGATGACCGAGACCTCGTCCGTGGGCACGGTCGCCCATCCGCCGGCCCGTGCGACCGGTGAGGACGTGTGGCGCTACCGGATGAGCCAGGGACGGTTCGCGCCGCTCGTCGAGTTCAGGCTCAAGGACGACGACGGCGCCCTCGTGCCCCACGACGGCAAGTCGCTCGGCGAACTGGAGGTGAGGGGCCCCTGGATCACGGGCTCTTACTACAGCCCGGGCGACGAGCCGGTCGAGGCCGGCTCCTTCGACGACGGATGGCTGCGGACCGGTGACGTCGGCCGGATCAGCCCCGACGGATACCTCACCCTCGTCGACCGGGCGAAGGACGTGATCAAGTCCGGCGGTGAGTGGATCTCCTCCATCGACATGGAGAACGACGTCATGGCGCATCCCGCCGTCGCCGAGGCGGCCGTCTTCGGCGTCCCCGACGAGCGCTGGGACGAACGGCCCTGCGTGGCCGTCGTCCTGAGGGACGGCGAGGCCGACTCGGTCGACGCCGCGGTGCTGAGGGAGCACCTGGCGGGGAACTGGGCCAAGTGGCAGCTCCCGGAACGCTGGGCCTTCGTCGCCGAGATCCCCAAGACCAGCGTGGGGAAGTTCGACAAGAAGGTCCTCCGCCGGCAGTACGCCGAGCGCCGGCTCGCCTTCGTCCGCCTGGGCTAGGAGCCATCGCGTCCGGGCCGTCGGGAACGACGGCCCGCCGGCGCTTCCGGAAGTGGACGAGTCCGGCTCGCGGGGCGAGCCGGACTCGTCGAGGTGCGCTCGTGACGGCGGCGTTTCCGGTAGCGCTCAGGCGCCCGGAAACGCCGCCCCTCAGGCGGTCTCCCGCGCACTCTCGTTCAGGAAGGCCTTCAGCATCGCGCAGGCGGTCGCCGTGTCACGCAACGTGCGCTCCTTGTCGCCGTCCGAGAACAGCTGCAGCGAGAGCCCGTCGACCAGACCCATCGTGACCCTCAGCACCGACTGCAGCTCCTCGCCCGAGAGCGGCACGTCGACCTGGCTCAGGATGGCCTCCGACGACCTGAGAAAGGTGGCGTAGAAGCCGACGGAGAGCTCGGGGTCGTAGCGCTCGGCCCACAGCGTGACCTCGATCATGGCCCGTGCCCGGACGGGGTTCTCCACGCTCCACCGCATGGCACCCGTCAAGCACAGCTCAAGAGCGTGCCCCAGGCTCGCGTCCTCGGCCTCCGACAGATCGGCGCTGACGGGCATCTCTTCGGAGAGCTGCGCGAAGACGGCCAGCAGGAGGTTCTCCTTGTTCTGGAAGCAGTAGTGGAGGGAGGCGAGAGGCGCCTTCGCCTCATCGGCGATCTTCCGGGTGGTGGCTCCGTCGGCGCCCTCGCGGGCGATCACCCGCACGGCCGCCTCGATCAACTGCTCCCGCCGCGCCTCCGCCGACACGTACGCCATCCGAAACTCCCAGAAGAACTGACTCAGTCATTTGAACCACTTGAACAGTATCATGGTCCAGTCCTCTGCTTCGGCGAACGGCTCGGTCCGCGCCCCGCCCTTCGGTGTGCCGCTCAGGCCCGGGCGACGCTCCTTTCGTCCGGGGCCGGCTCTGCGCCCGTCGCCGCGTTGTGGTCGTGCAGGGCGCGGTACGAGAGGAAGTACACGAAGCCCTGGGTGCCCCAGGTGCTGAGAGCGAGGATGTAGAAGATCGTCCCGTACTCGTCGTCGCCCGGAATCGGGAAGAAGTCGTACGTGACGGCGATCGCGGCTGCCGCGGCGGTGGTCAGCGCGGCAGCGACGGCCAGACCCCTGGCGCGGATCTTCCAGAGCCGCCAGGAGAAGTAGGCGAGGAACAGGGTGGAGAGCGCGTTGACGACGACGTAGAACGTCGCCGGGACGACGTGGAGCCCATGGCCGTGGAACTGCCGGAGATACAACCCGGCGACGATGCCCAGCGCGAACACGCCGACGTCGACCGCCTTCGTCGGCTTGTACCGGTGCGTCACGCGCATCAGACCCATGACGAGGATCAGGGAGACGCCCACCGATCGCGAGAACGCGTCGAAGAAGTACGCGATGGCGTACATGGGACTTCCCATGTCGCCTCCGAGGAGGGACCAGACGAGGAAGTTCGAGCCGGACGTGGCGATGATGAACCATTCCAGGCCCAGCAGGTAGTTGTCATACCGCCGGATGAGTTTCCATCCGTAGAAGAAGCCGGCGAAGATCATCCAGAGGTCGGCCAGCATGAGGAGCAGTTCTTTCATGGTTCACGGTTCCTTCGGCCAGGCCCTCCGCCACCGGGCGGAGGGCCGATCTGTACGGGGGTCGTCGAACTGCCTCAGACGTGCATGCCGTCGAAGCGAGGGGGCCGGTTCAGGACACGGCGCCTTCGGCCCGCCGGTTGGACCGGGCGCGTGAGATCAGCGCGGTCACCGCGACGAGCAGGGCGAGAATGACCGCGAGCCAGTAGCCGATGCCGTAGAGGCCCTCTGCGGCGACCTCCAGATCGGTTCCGGACACCGGAACCAGGGAGGCGCTGAGGTCGCCGCTGACCAGCGCCGTACCGAGGGCGAAACCCACGGCCATGAAGGTGCCGGCGGCACCGGCCGCCATTCCGGCCTTCTCCTCGGGCACCGCCAGCTGCACCAGGGTGAAGCCGGCCGTGTAGCCGATCCTGCACCCGAGACCCATGACGGCGGATCCCACGAGGTAGTGCCACGGCCGGTCGTGCGCCACGGCGAGCCAGGCCAGTCCCGCCGCGCTGATGAGCGCTCCGGCGACGAAGACGGACACACCGCGGCCCTTGAACAGCGCGCGGTCGAGCACGGTGCCGCGGACCAGGAACGCCGCCGCGAAGGGCGCCATGACCAACGCGGTGTTCAGCTCGCTGAGGCCGAGGCCGTAGGCGTCCGCCGGGCGAAGGGCCGCCGGAGCGATCTGGGCGTAGGTGCTGAGCAGGAGCATGAAGGCCGCGTTCACCGCCGCGAACAACGCGATGCACACACATGAAGCGGTGACCAGGGGCGCCTTCATCATCGCGACGTCGAACACCGCCGAGGACGACGTGCGCTCGACGCGCACCCAGGCGATGCCGCCGATGACGCCGGCCGCCAGCGGAACGAGCGCAGCGGTGCCCCACAGCAGGCCCTGCGTCAGAGTGAGCAGGATGGCGGCGACCCAGGCGATCATCCACACGGTGCCGAGCACTCCGATGCGGCGGGTGCGCTCGGCGGGCGGGGCGTGCGGGATGGTGACGTAGGAGGCGAGGGTCGTGGCCGCGCACGCGGCGGTGAGGACGACGAAGAAGCTCCGCAGCGACAGGTTCTCGACGATGAAGCCGCCGCCGATCATGCCGACGACGATGCCGACGCCGGTGGCGATGACCAGGACCGCGACTCCCACCGTGATGCCGCTCTCGCCGAGATTGCGGCGCAGGAAACCGAGTGGGAGCAGCTGCGCCGCGCCACCGAAGCCCATCAGGGCGCAGCCGACCAGAAGGGTCGGATACGAGTCGCCGATGGCGGGTACGAGCGCGCCGACCGTGAGGAACGCGGCAGCCACCACGGAGGTGTTCCGGTCGCCGTGCACGTCGGCGAGGCGCGGCAGCAGGATGAAACCGGCTCCCCCGCCGAGGGTCAGCACCGAGTAGACCCACGTCGTGTCGGCCACCGTGGCGAGGTGGTACTGCGCCTGGATGACCGGCAGGAGCGGCGGCAGGACGAAGACGACCGCGTTGGTCAGGACGACCAGCAGCGCGGCTACGCCGATGAGCGCCCACTTGTTCGGCGCGGGGCGTGAAGGCGCCTCGGGGGTGAGGCCGGCGGGCTGGTGGGTTTCTGTCATGGTTTTTCTCCGGTTCCTGATCGGATGGGGCCTGGGAGCCCGAGGACCGGTCGAGCGCTCGCCGGCTCTCCTACGGGAACGACCGGGTCCATTCGAGGGGAAGGCAAGGAAGGGGTTTTCCTCGGGGCACGGGAAAGCGAGGCCCTCGCCCGTAAAGAGCCCTTCGACGATCACGCCGCCGTTTCGCGTGATCACTTCGACCGCGGTGTCTGCGATGGAGTCGGGAGGGGGCGAGCGGGTTTGTCTTGATCATGACAGCGACGTTCGTCGCGGGGGCCTGGCCGAGCCGGGGTGGCGCCGCCCCGTACGCTAAGACCAAGTCAGTCATCCGTTCAAGACATCTGACTGAGAAATTACGCCGACCTCGCCCGCTCGACTCCGCCCCGGCGGACCGTCGTTCACGGCCCGGCACTCCGGACAAGCCCCCGGGGCAGAACCCTCCCCAATGTTGCTCATCTGATCTAGTCTTTTGACTATCTCTGATCGGCCAGACCATGCGAAGGTCTCTGCACACGGAGCGCCCCTGTGACCACTCCCCCTCCTCCCCCCGTCGAGCGTTCGACCGCGCCGCCCCGCTGGCGCGAACTCCTCGATCCCGAGTCGCTTCGAGCAGCCGACTTCCTGGCCGAGGTGCTCCCCCAGCCCCTGCACACCCTCGGGCTCGAAGGGGTACGGAGGTTCACGGCCCCGCAGCCTCCGCCCCGGCTCACCCGGGTCGCGTCCGTGACGGAGGAGAAGGCCACCTGGACCGGGCCGGGCGGGGTGCTCCACTCCGTGCCGGTGCGGATCTACCGGCCGCACGCGCCCCGCACGGGCTCCGTCGGCCTGCCCTGCCTGCTCTATCTCCACGGCGGGGGCTTCACGGTCGGCAGCCTGGACGGCGTCGACGAGGTGTGCCGCCTCTTCAGCCGCCACGCCGAGTGCGTCGTGGTCTCGGTCGACTACCGGCTGGCCCCGGAGCATCCGTTCCCCGCCGCCGTCGACGACACCAGGGCGGCCCACGCCTGGCTCGTCGAGAACGCGGCGGCCCTCGGCATCGACAGCCACCGCATCGCGGTCGGCGGCGACTCGGCCGGCGGAAGTCTGGCAGCAGCGCTCTGCCTGGACCTGCACAGCCGCCGACTGCCTCAACCGGCGCTCCAAGTCCTCGTCTACCCGGCGGTGGACGACTCTTTCGCCCGCCCGTCCTGGACCGAGTTCGCAGACGCCCCGTTGATGGGGACCGCCGACGCCCAGTGGTTTCGGCGTCAGTACGTGGGCGACGACGGCGTGGCACCCAGCCCGCTCCTGACGCCCCTCCAGGCTCCGACCCTGGCCGGTCTCGCCCCCGCCCACGTCATCACCGCCGAAGTGGACTGCCTGCGCGACGACGCCGAGGCGTACGCGCGACGGCTCCAGGCAGAAGGCGTCCCGGTGCGGCACCGCCGCTATCCAGGGGTGTTCCACGGGTTCTTCACCGAGATCGGCGCCTTCACCAAGGCCACCGAAGCCGTCACGGACGCGTGCGCCGACCTCCGCGCGGTCTTCACCGGCGGAGCTCTCCCCTCGTAATCGAGCCACGCTCATGTCCTGCCGATCACCCGGCTCGAACGCACAGGCGTCCGAGCCGGGTGATCGCGCTGCCGTGACGAAGCCCTGGACTCAGTGGCCGGACATCCCGCCGTCGACGGCGAGCGTGCTGCCGGTGATGTAGGAGGAGGCCGGCGATGCCAGGAAGAGCACCGCCGCGTCCAGTTCGTGCTGCCGGCCCAGCCTGCCGAGAGGGCTGCGTTCTGCGATGAAGTCCATCAGCAGGTCCTCGGGCACGGCCGCCGTCATCTCGCTGGCGAAGTAGCCGGGCGCCACGGCGTTGACCCGGATGCCCCGGCGGCCCGCCCACTGGGCGGACAGGTCCCGGGTCAGTCCCATCAGTCCGGCCTTGCTGGCCGAGTACGCGGCCTGGGGGGCATAGGACGTGATGAAGCCCAGGGTGCTGGCGACGTTGACGATGCTGGAACCGGGCTCCATGACCTTCGCACAGGCCTGGGCCGACCAGTAGGCGCCGTTGAGGTTGAGGTCGATGACCCGGCGGAACTCCTCCGGACGCTCACGCAGCGCGGGGACGGCCGTACCGATGCCCGCGTTGTTGATCAGGACGTCGATCCTGCCGAACTCCTCGAGCCCGGCCCCGACCATCACCTCGCACTGCTCGGGTTCGGTGACGTCCGTGGCCACGGTGACCGCGCGCCTTCCGGCTGCCCGCACCTGATCGGCGACGGCCTCCAGCTTGTCGGTGCGGCGCGCGGCGAGCACGAGGTCGGCACCGGCCTGGGCCAGAGCGACGGCGAAGCCGGCGCCGAGTCCGGAGCTGGCGCCGGTGACGACGGCCACTCTGCCGTCCAGGCGGAACAGGTCGAGGACGGGGGTGGTCACGGGTTCCTCCTGAGTGCGCGCAGTCCGGCCGCGGCCAGGGGCGCCGGCGCGTCGCCCACGGTCTCGAATCCGGAGCCGAGGGTCAGGCCCTGGCGGTGGCGGGCGTGGATTCCCTCGGCGATCACCGCGATCTTGAAGTAGCCGAGGGCGGTGTAGTAGCCGAGGTTCTGCAGGCCGCGGCCGCTCGCGGTGGCATAGCGCTCGGCCAGGTCGGCGGGGGCGGGCAGGCGCGGGCTGGTCGAGGCGGCCCGGCCCGCGAGGACCGGTGCGAAGACCGGGTCGGCGTAGACCAGGTGCAGGCCGAGGTCGGCGAGCGGATCGCCGAGCGTGGCCATCTCCCAGTCCACGAGGGCGCGGACCCGTGACGGGTCGTCGCCGGCGAGGATGGCGTTGTCGATGCGGAAGTCGCCGTGCACGATCGAGGCGCCGCTCTCGGGCGGGCAGCCCTGCGCGAGGAGCGCGTGCAGGGCCTCGACGTCGGGCAGATCCCGGGTGCGGACCCGCTGCCATTGGTCGTGCCAGCGCGCGACCTGGCGGGCGAGGTAGCGCTCGGGCCGCCCGAAGCCGTCGAGCCCGACCGCGGCGGGCTCGACGGCGTGCAGCCGTGCGAGCACGTCCACCAGGGCGTAGGCGCAGTCGGCGACCTTCTGGTCGGGCCACGCGTCCAGTTGTTCTTCGGTGCGGATGACGACACCGTCCACGTACTCGACCAGAGCGAACGGCACGCCCATCACCCGGGCGTCGCCGAAGGCGACGGCGCGTGCCACCGGAACACCGCTGTCGGCGAGTGCGGAGACCACCCGGTACTCCCGGGCCATGTCGTGTGCCGAGGGCGTCAGCCCGCCCAGGGGCGGGCGGCGCAGCACCCAACTGCTCCGGCCGTCCGTCAGCCGGTAGGTCAGATTGGAACGGCCGCCCTGTACGAGCTCCGCGTGGAGCTCACCGCGGAAGCCGGGGACGCTCTCGGCGAAGAACCGCGTGAGTGCGTCCAGGTCCAGTCCCTCCACGGCGTTCACCGCCCGGCCGCCTGCTCGTGGCGCTTGACCGTGCGGCGGGCGATGGCCCAGCGGTGCGTCTCCGACGAACCGTCATAGATGCGGAACGGGCGGACCTCACGCAGGAACCGCCCGAGCAGCACGTCCCCCGACACCCCCAGCGCCCCGCAGATCTGCAGCGAACGGTCCACCACTCGGTGGATCGCCTCGGCGCAGAAGGTCTTGGCGATCGACGTGGACTGAGCTCCCGAGCGGCCCTCGTCGAGCTCCCAGCACGCCTGCGTGATCAGCCCCCGCGAAGCGGCGATGTCGATCTCGTTGTCCGCGATCATCTGCTGGACCATGCCGAGGTCGGCGAGCCGCGACCCGAACAGCCGCCGCTCGGCGGCGCGCGCCACCGCGATGTCCTGCGCGCGGCGGGCGATGCCGAGCCAGCGCATGCAGTGCGTCATGCGCGCCGGACCCAGCCGGACCTGGGCGTAGCGGAAGCCTTCGTCGACCTCGCCGAGGACCGCCTCGTCGGACACGAAGCAGTCGTCGAAGAGCAGCTCGACGTGGCCGCCGAACAGGCTCTCGTCCAGGGTCTCGATGTGCCGGACCGTCTTCATGCCCGGGTTGTCGGCGTCGACCAGGAACATCGTCGCGCCGCCCCGGTCCCCGGGCTCGCCGGTGGTGCGCGCCATCACGATGGCGAACCCGGCACCGTCGGCCCCGGTGATGAACCACTTGCGGCCATGGATCCGCCAGCCGCCGGGGACCCGCTCGGCCCGGGTCGTCAGCGCGTCGGGGTCGGATCCCGCCCCGGGCGCGGGCTCGGTCATGGCGAAGCACGAGCGGACCGCTCCGGTGGCGAGCGGGCGCAGGTAGCGGTCCTGCTGCGCCGGCGTCGCGATCGCTTCCAGCATGTGCATGTTGCCTTCGTCCGGCGCCGCGATGTTCAACGCCAGCGGTCCGAGCAGCGAGTAGCCGGCCTCCTCGAAGACCAGCGCGCGCCCACGCATGTCAAGGCCCTGGCCGCCGTACTCCGGCGCCACGTGAGGGGCGAAGACGCCCGCTTCCTTGGCCGCGGTCTGCAGCCGTGTCCGCACCGCGTCCGAGCGGACGACACCGCGGTGCTCCTCTTCGACGGGGAGCACGACCTCTCGGACGAATCGCGCTGTGCGTTGCGCCAGATCGGCGACGGCGGTCTCGGGGGTCAGGTCGACAGCCACATGTCCTCCAGTTGGCTAATGCTTATTAGCCGACTCTAAGTGCGGTTTGAGCTGCCTGCAAGACCGGTCTGCTACTCTTCGTTAGCCACCCTTGGTGATCAGTTGGAACAACAGAAGGTGCTCCGTGTCCAGGACCGACGACATCCGCGCCGCCGCGCTGGAACTGTTCACCGGCCGCGGCTACGAATCGACGACCATGGCCGACATCGGCGCGGCCGTCGGCATCCGCGGCCCCAGCCTCTACAAGCACGTCGCGTCCAAGCAGGACCTGCTCGCCCAGATCATGACCGGCACCATGCAGGACCTGATGGACCTGCACCGCACGGCCGTCGCCACCACCGCCGACCCCACCGAGCGCCTGCGCAGGGCCACCGAAGCGCACGTGCGCTACCACGCCCGCCACCGCCTCGAAGCCTTCGTCGGCAACCGCGAGATCCGCAGCCTCGAAGAACCCCACCTCGGCGAAGTGCTGGCGAAGCGCGCCCGGTACGAAGCGGGCTTCCGCGAACTGATCAACACCGGTGTCGCCGCAGGCCGCTTCCACGTGACCTCGGCCCGCCTGGCCTCCTACGCGATCCTCGACCTCGGCATGGGCGTCGCCGTCTGGTTCCGCGAGGACGGCGAGATCACAGAGGACGCCGTGGTGTGGGAGTACGGCGAATTCGCCCTCCGCCTCGTCGGCGCCACCGACTGAACGGCCGCCGCTCAGGCAGGGCCATGACGATCGCCGGAGGAGCTTCCCGACAGGCATCAAGTCCTCGGGACGTGTCCGCGCACGAGGCGAACGGTCCGACGAACCGCCTCACGCCCTCTCGTCGACACCCGCCCGATGTGACTCGTCGGGCAGCGGCAGTTCGATGCGGAACGTGCAGCCCTGGCCGGGGGCGGTGTCGAGGGTGAGTCGGCCGTCGTGGGCGGTGACGAGGGCGTGGGCGATGGCGAGGCCCGAGCCGCCGGTGGTGCGGGCGCGGGAGTCGTCGGTGCGGTAGAAGCGGTCGAAGACGTGGTCGCGTTCGGCGGGGGTGAGGCCGGGGCCTTCGTCGGCGACTTCGAGGACGGCCCGGTCGGCCACCGTGCCGACGCCGATGCGGATCGGGGTGCCGGGCGGGGTGTGGGTGACGGCGTTGCCGATGAGGTTGGTGACGACCTGGCGCAGCCGGGCCTCGTCGGCGACGGCGGGGGCGGTGGTGGGCCTACCGCCGCCCGGACCCGTGAGGGTCACGGGGCGGGTCGCGTCCAGGGCCCGTACGTCGTGGAGGGCGTCCGCGGCCAGGGTGCGCAGGTCCATGGGGGCGAGGTCGAGCGCGAGGGTCGGCTCGTGGCTCGGGGCCGCCTCCTCGTCGAGGCGGGCCAGGAGGAACATCTCCTCCACCAGGCGGGTGAGGCGTTCGGACTCGGCGGCGATCCGGGTCATGGTCTGGTCGACGTCCTCGCGGGTGGGCAGGGCGCCCATGCGGTAGAGATCGGTGTAGCCCTTGATGCCGACCAGAGGTGTACGGAGTTCGTGGCCCGCGTCGGCGAAGAAGCGCCGGGTGCGCGCCTCGGCTTCCGCGCGGGCCTGGAAGGCCGTGTCGATCCGGTCGGGCATCTGGTTGAGGCAGGCGGTCAGGTGTCCCACCTCCGTGTGGGGAGCGGCCAGTTCGGGGACGCGGTGGGAGTAGTCGCCGGCGGTGATGGCGGTCGCCGTCTCCTCGATGCGGGTCAAGGGGCGCAGCCCGGAGCGGACGGCGAACCAGCCGGCGACGGCCAGCAGTACGAGCAGGGCGGCCCCCACGGTCAGGGAGAGGTTGCGGGTCTTGGTGACGGTGCGGTCGACCTCGTCGAGGGAGGTCGCCACGACCACGCTGCCCCGGTCCTCTGCCCTTTCCGGTGGGAAGGCCTGGGCGGGCCGGGTGAGGGCGATGACCCGCCACTCGTGGTCGCCGTCCTTCGAGGGCACGGTGAAGGGCCGGCTTTCGTGGGCGAGGACGGCCGCACGGTCGAGGGGCGGGAGTTCGGGGCCGCCGCCCGGAGGCACGGTGCTCGTTTCGAACTCCCTGGTGGTGGCACCCCCGTCGTCCAGATACGTCACGGTGGTGTCGCCGAGGACGCTGAGCGCCTGCACGCCCGGCGGGGTCTCGGTGCCGGCGGGCGGGGCGAGGCGGGCGGCGATCTGCCCGGTCAGGACGAGCCGGTCGTCGACGCGGTCCTGGAGGTAGCCGCGCAGGGCCGTGGTGACGATCACGCCGGTGCCGAGGAGACCGACCGCGACCAGGGCCGTGGTCAGGCACAGCAGGCGGGTGCGGAGGGACAGCCTGCCCGGCCGTCTCTCGGCCGGCCACCAGGTCGGGCGCTTCACGGCCGGGGCTCGCGGATCACGTAGCCCACGCCTCGGATCGTGTGGATCAGTTTGGGCTCGACCCGGTCGACCTTGCGGCGCAGATGGCTGATGTACGTGTCGACGATGCTGGGGTCGCCGCCGAAGTCGTACTCCCACACGGCGTCCAGGATCTGGTTCTTCGTTATGGTCCGTTCGGCGTTGGCGACGAGGAAGTGCAGAAGGCGGAACTCGGTCGGGGACAGTCGCACGGTCCGTCCCGCCCGGGTGACGTGGTGGCTGTCGGGTTCCGGTTCGAGGTCGCCGACGGTGATCCGGGCGGGCTGCTCTCCCTGGGTGCGGCGCAGGACGGCTTGGATGCGGGCGATCAGTTCTTCCAGGTCGAAGGGTTTGGTGACGTAGTCGTCGCCGCCGAGGCGCAGGCCGTGGAGTCGAGCATGCCGAGCATCCCGCCGCCTTCCGGCTGCAGTCGGTGCATGCCTGCCTGCCAGGAGGTGCCGAGACCGGCGGTGAGCAGGACGGCGATCAGGTTGGGTCCGAGGAGGAGCAGCAGGCCCGCCGCCTTGGCCGCCTGGTCCCGGCCGGTCAGGGTCGTGGCCCCGGCCAGGAGCGCGACGACCAGGGCCGAGCAGCACAGCACGGCTCCGATCCCGGTCAGGGTGGAGGTGACGGCGTTCCACTTCAGGCGCAGGTGGCTGAGGGCGACCGGGCGCGGCAGGGTCGTACGGCGGGCCGCGAGGCAGCCGAGGGCGAGGACGGCACCGATCCACAGCAGGCCGAAGACGACGGTCGCCGGGGTGTCGGTTTCGAACATCACCGACGACAGGCCCTTGGTGAGGCCTCCGCCCCCGCCGCCGCCGAACCGACTGAACGCCCCGGACGAGGCGCCCTTGCCGAAGCGCTCCGTCACGCTCTCCGGAAGCCGGGCCGTGCCCTGAGCCATGCCGGCCACCATCGGGAGGACCACGGCCGAGGTCACCAGCGCACCGCCGCACCGGGCCCACAGCAGCGCCGCGGTGGGCCGCTGCCGACGGCGCAGGGGCCGGAAGAAGCCGATCGCCAGGACGGCCGTGCCGAGGAACGTCAGCATCAGGGGCGTCACCGCCGCCTCACCGGTCAGACCGAGGCTCAGGCCGCCACCGCCACCGCCCAGTCCCCCGAACAGCCCGCCGAGACCTCCGCCGTGGCCGCCGCCGTCGGCGGACTCGGCGGAGGGCGCCGATTCCACGGTGACGCGGCCACCGACGGCCATGCTCATCATCGTCGGCACGAGGCGCGAGACGGCAGCGATCGATCCGGCGCCGAGGACGGTGAGCGCCGCCCATGCGGCGGCGGTCATCGTCATGACAGCGGCCGCGACTGCCAGGGCTCCTTCAAGGGCGTGGCGCCAGGGCGAGCCGGGCGGACGGGGGACGGCGGGGCGGAGGACATGGGGCAGGCTCCTGTGTACGACATAACGGGGTACGGGAGAGGGGTACGGGGCGGCGGGAGGGGGCGCCGCCCCGTGGACTTGGGCGCGGGACCGGGGCTCTCTGACCCCGGTCCCGGGCACCAGCTCGTTAGGGCCTGTCCGCCCTGATCCGCCGGAGAGGCCCTAGTGACCTGAGTCAGAGATTCGGCGTTAGTCGGGCATGAGCCGTCCGGGTCCGAAGATTCCGCAGTTGTCGGTCACCGATGCCCAGCGGACGGTGCTGGAGGGCTGGGTGCGCCGTCGCACGACGTCCCAGGCTCTGGCCCAGCGGTCGCGGATTGTCCTGGAGTGCGCCGAAGGCCACTCGATCATGGAGGTGTCCCGTCGGCTGCGGATCGCTCCGGACACGGTCCGCACCTGGCGGCGCCGCTTCATCGAACGGGGACTGGACGGCTTGTGCGACGACCCGCGGCCAGGTGTCCCCCGGAAGATCACCGACGCCGATGTCGAGCGGGTCATCGTCAAGACGCTCGAGGAGACGCCCGCCACCGGGCGGCGGAGTTCAAGAAGTTCCTCGCGGAGCTGGACAAGGAGGTCCCAGCCGACCTGCAGGTTCATCTGATCCTGGACAACTGCGCGACGCACAAGACGCCCGACATCAAGAAGTGGCTGCTGGCCCACCCGCGGTTCCAACTGCACTTCACGCCGCCGAGCGTGTCCTGGCTGAACCTGGTCGAGCGGTGGTTCGCCGAGCTGACCCAGAAACTCAAGCGCGGCGTCCACCGCTCCGTCCAGGCCCTCGAACGCGACATCCCCGCCTGGCTCACCGACTGGAACAAGCACCCCAGCCCCTTCGTCTGGACGAAGACAGCCGACGAGATCCTCGACAAAGTCGCCACCTACTGCCGACGAGTCTCTGACTCAGATCACTAGGGCCTGTCCGGCGGATCAGGGACGGACCGGAAGGCGGTGGGCCGGGGATGAGCCGCCGGCGGGGACGGAGCCGCGCGTCGCCAGGATCTCGCCTGTGTCGGCGAACTCCCAGTGGGACGCAGGCTTCCCATCCTTGAACGGCCATTCGACGCGGACGACAGGGCGGCTCAACAGGCTCTCGAACCAGTCGGCGCACCGCTCCGCGAGCTCCTCGACCGTGCCGGAGGCCCGGAAGAAGCCGTGCTCTGGCGACTCGTGAAGGTTGAAGAGCTGGTCACAGACTTTCCCGGCCAGCACGTGTGTGCCGTGAAAGTGCACGGCCCACTCGGCGAGCACCAGTCGGCGCGCCTCATCGAGAAGGCTGACATGGACGAGGAACGACGACTCGTCCTCGGGCCGTCCGACCTGGCTGGGAGCCCACGGCACCTGCCAATCAGCAGCCCGGGCTCGCAGGGCTGCCAGGAAAGCGAGTTCGGCCCCGTCGAAGTCCCAGGGCTCCTCCCTACGTGCCGTCCGCTGACCACCGCTGGTGTCGTTCATAGACCGTTTCCCAACTGCCGAAACGCTCCGGAAGGTCCCGCCACGGTATACCTGTTCGCACCCGGAACAGGATCCCGTTGATCACCCTGCGGTGATCGTCCCACCGGCCGCCACGCCGTCCCGACACCGGTAAGTGCGGCACCAGTCGGTCCCACTCCGAATTCGTCAGATCACCCCGCCCCATACCGAAGACAACGACCAGGGCCTGATCGGCCCGGTGTGCCGGGTGGTGGGAGCGGGTGTGTGCGGCACGGGCGGTGGTTGCTGGATACGGACGTCGCCCCATGGTTGCGGGGTCGGGCGCCAGCCCGGCAAGGGAGCGGCCTTGCGGTCGTCCCCTTGCCGGGTTCGGTGGTTACTTGATGCCGGACGCGGCCAGGGCTTCGGCGAACTTCGCGCTGTCGTAGAGGACATCGTCCGAGACGTCGGCACCGTTGATGCGTACGGTGGGGGTGCCCAGGGCCCCGGAGTGCTCGACGGCGTACTCCGAATCGTCCACGAACTTGGCGTACTTGTTGTGCACGACGGAGTCGACGAAGCGGTGGCTGAACAGGCCCACCTTCCACGCCGACGTGATCAGCTCATGGTTCTCGTAGGCGGTCTCGTCGGACTCGTCCGGCTGAGTGCGGAAGAGCTCGGAATGGTACTGGGGGAACTTGCCGGCGTCGACCGACGCCCGCAGGGCGTTGACGGCGCGCTTCGAGCCGTCGCCGCCCAGGTGGCGGTCGAGGAAGCTGGCGAGGGTGTACTCCAGGCGGATATCGCCCTGTGCGGCAAGGTGGTTGAGCTGCTTGGCATTGGCGTCCTCGAACTTCTTGCACCACGGGCAGCGCGGGTCTTCGAGGATGACGACGACGTTCTTGGCCTTGGGGTTGCCGACGACGATGGACGTGCCGTCTTCGCCGATGCGGGCGGGCAGGCGGGCAAGGTCGCGGTCGAAGGCCGGGAGGGTCGCTGCGGAGGCCGTGGCCTGCCGGCCGGGCTGGGGTGCGACCTGGTCGGTGGCGGTAGCGGCGGTGGCGCTAGCGGCGGCGCCGGCGACGAGGGCGAGGGTCAGTGCGGTGGCGGCGCCAGTGCGGAGCGCGGTGATGCGGGGTGTGCTGGACATGGTTCTCTCTTTCTTTTCGCGGGGTTTCACACTGCGGCGAGGGCGTGGAGGGTGGTGTCGGCGTAAAGACGGAAGAGCGGGGCGCTGTCGGGCAGCGTCGACGATTCGAGGAAGTCGAGGCTCGGTGCGAACAGCTTCAGGGAGATGTCCGGGGGCATGTCGTCGAGGCCGATGCCCTGGTAACGGGTGACGTGCGCGCAGGCGGCCGCCGCGCCGGTGAGGTTGGCGAAGTACGCGCCTGGCTTGGCTATGAAGATGGGCCAGGTGAAGTAGGCGACGAAGTCACCGAGGTCCGTGTGGGCGCCTATGCCGTAGCGCTGGTCGAGCCGGTCGAAGGCCACGGCCAGGCCAGTGCCGCGACGGCGGTGGATCTCGAAGTCGAGCGCTGCCAGTGCGGCCGTCTCCGTGAGCCCGGCGCGGTGCTCGAGTCTGGCAAGAATCGAGCACCGCCTCAGGGCGTCGGCCTCCTGCGGGGTGCGGCACACGTGGCGTGCGAGATCAGGATGGTGGGCCCACTGCTCGAACCACATGCTGACGTGTTCCAGCCGGTCGGCGGGGAGGTAGTCCAGGCCCGAGGCGGACGGCATGCGCTTGCGGACCAGGACGTGGTGCAAGGCATGGCCGAACTCGTGAAATAGGGTCTGGACTTCCTGGAAGGTGATCCGTCCCTCGCGGTGGAGCGGCACCGACACATAGGCGACGGGGAGGCCGTACGGGCCGAGGGCAGGTGCTGTTGCTGGTGCTGGTGCTGGTGCTGGTGCTGGTGCTGGTGCTGGTGCTGTTGCCGGTGATGCGGCAGGTCCTGCCGCGGCGGGGCGAAGGTCCAGCTTGAGCAGGCCGATCTCGGTGCTGTTCGATCTGACCTGAAGCACGGGCAGCTCGTCGCGGGTGAGAGCGGGCGCGGGTCGCAGGGTCAAGCCGAAGGCCTTCGAGGCCACGGCGCTGATGTAGGCGACGCACGCGTCCCACGCGAACAGGGGCGCCTTGGTCCGTCCAGCCAACTCTCCTATGGCAAAGCCGAAGTGGGTGAGGGGACGGCTGCCGCAGTCCTCACCGACGATGTCGCGGATCTCGTGTTCGAGCTGTCGGGTTCCGGCGATCGCCCGCGTAAGAAAGTCTTGGAGGAAGCCCTCGATGCTTGCCTCCGGCAGGCCTCGATTCTCCAGTGACTGGGCGAGTGCGCTCGCGTGGCCGGCTGCCACGGCTTGCTCGTGGCGAAGGGCGACCATCTCGTCGATGGTTTTCACCAGGGCGCCGAGGGGGGTGTCGCGCCGTTGCCGCCAGGCCCGGGTCAGCTTCTCGCGCGTCGCGGCACTGCGGGTACTCGCAACGAGCCGGTAGAACGCAATGGCCGGCGGCGTGGCGGCGGAGGCCGCGCCGAGCCGGTCGAGCAGGCGCGTCTGGTCTTCTTGTACCTCTCCCAACAGATGTCTGGCCTGCTGTACCAACGTGTCGAGGCGTGCCGAGGTGGTGCGGTCCCGTCCTGCCGTCTCCCGCAGGTGTGCGATCGCGTGGCGGCGGATCTCCTCGGCCGCGGCGTCGCGGCAACGCGTCCGGGCGAGGAGAGTGAGGAGCCGGGCGTTGGTGTCGGGGTCGTCGAAGAGTCGGGTCTGCCAGGGAACGAAGCACTCGGCCGTGGTCGTGTCGTCGATGGCTTCCAGGTACAGGAAGACGTAGGCGGCGTTGTTGAGCAGTGTCAGGACCTCGGTCAGGTCCTCCTCGGTGAGCGAGTCGCGGGCGGCGAGGGTCTGGAGCCGGTGCGCCGCCGACAACAGGGAGGCCGCCATGTCGTGGACCCCTGGGCGCGGGCCGGTTGCAGTGGTCATCGGTCCTCCTCGGTGCGCGGCCGGAAGAGGAAGTGGTAGAGGGCGCCGGTGTACGAGGCTCCGTACATGTGGCCGTCCGGCCCGACGGCGGGGGTGATGTCCATCTCGGGTTCGTGGTTGGGGATGCCGAGCACCTGGCTGCTTTCCCACAGGAAGCGTCCGTCGTCGCGTCGCAGGCAGACGACGTTGCCGCGTTCGAAGGTGGCGATGAAATCTCCGGAGGGGAGCACGCTGAACGAGGTGTACGAACGGGGTGCGCCGAGGCGGGAGGTCCACAGGGCCTTGGTGTTGCGGATGTCGATGCCGGTGGTGATGCCGTCCTGGGTTCCCACGGCAAGGACGGGCCCGGAGACTGCGGGGCTGGCGACGATCTTCCCGCTCAGGTCGATGCAGGACCGGCTGCCGCCGGTGTCGGCGTCGAGGAAGTGCACGCGGCCGTTGACTGTGGCGACGGCCACCTGGCCGGTCGTATCCAGGGCGACGGGCGAGGCCTTGAGAGAGTGTCCGAGCTCGCGCCGCCATAGCTCGGTGCCGTCGGGCGCGAAGCACAGGACGTGTTCGGCGCAGCAGACCACGGCGTTGCCGCCGGCAGTGACGGCAGGGCTGGCATAGGGGTCGCGATGGGCGGCGGAGCCGCCGTGTGCGGTGTGCCAGGGCTGTGGGACCGCACGTTCGAAGAGGATCCGGCCTGTGGCGAGGTCGAGGCCGAAGACACGGCCCCCGAAGGCGGCGACGAAGAGGATGCGCGCGGCGGGCATCGGGGCCGGGGTGGCGAAGACCTGTCTGCCTATGTCGGTCGCCCACACCAGGGTTCCGCGGAGGTCGAAGCACGTGATCAGGCCGCTCGTCGCGGCGACGAGGATACGTCGGCGGTCGGGGTCGACGACGAGCGAGGCGTAGACGGCGCTGTTGAGGCGTCTTTGCCAGTACACCTTGCTCAGGTCGGTGTTGTGGAACCGTACGTAGCCGTCGTCGGAGGCGACGACGACGCCCGCACCGGGCACGACGGCGGGTGTGGCGCTGACCGGTACGTCGACAGCCCGGTCGAGCGATCGGCTGTTGTAGGTCAATCTGCGGTATCCGCAGATGGCAGGTTCGCGGTCCCAGTAGGACGGTGTGTCTGCGCTGTGGAGGGGCAGGACAGACTTCACCGGGTCGTGGCGGAACGCCGGTGCTCTGGTCGGCACCGCACACACCTCTCTGTTCGTGTGTCCGACGTGGGGGCGGGGTGGGCCGGAGCCGAGGGCGGGTGCCCTCGGCTCCGGCCGGCCTCGATCAGGCTTCCTGCAGGCCGAGGATCGCGTCGAGCTCCTGGTCGAGCTCCGCGTCGGTGGTCAGGTTGCCGAGGACCGCCTCGGTCTCCACGGCGTCGGCCTCAAAGAACGTACAGGCCGAAATGCAGCGGAAAAAGGCGGGCTTCTTCTCGTACGAGTACTTCTCCATTTTTCTCACTCACTTCCAAGAGGAATGGGAAGGCCGGGCGATTTTGCGCATGCCGGGACTTCGTCTCGACCCACACAGGCACATTCGGCTTTCCCGTAACGGGTTGCACCGGACTGGAAAACTTGACCATTCAGGCAGCCAAGCGGTCAACCATCGCCGGCCGAAGTGATCAACTCGGCTGGAAACCCTGCCTCCACAAGGGACCCATTTCAACAGGACATATGCCTCTAATCCGGAATTGGCGGGGGCGAATTGTCCACTTTTGATGGCAGGCACATTGCGGCTATATGAAATGGCATCCCTTTTTGGCCTCCATCAACGCCGGCGAGTCGGAGACGGGATGACGCATGACCAATTCCCTTGACAACCAACAAGGCCGTTGGTTAGCTCATGCATCCAACCGATCGGGGCCGCCCCGGTCCCTGGTTTTCCGTCTCGTCCGGGTAATTCACCCGCTCCGTTTCGCGAGACGAGTTAGGCAATCTTCTGAGATGAAACACACGCAGCTCACGGTGCGGAATTTCACCGACCTCTCCGGGACCGTCTTCGCGATCATGCTGGTCAGCGTCGGGGCCGGCGCGATCGACCTGTTGATGATCGCGCCCAAGGGCCTCGACCACGTGGCCGCCGCCGGCCAGGGCGAGTTGATCGTGACGGCCGCCTTCGCGTTCTTCATCGGCCTGACCGACACCTTCAGCAGCCGTCTGGCCATGGCCGAGGGACAGGGCACGTCCGCGCAGCGGCTACCCGTCCTCGCAGGGGCGTTCCTACTGGCTCTCGTCCCCGCGCAGGTCCTCGCCGTCGTGGTGGTGCTGTGCGTGGAACCGTTGCTCACGCTCATCCACCAGGATCCAGCCCTCGTCCCCCTGGTGGGCGACTACACCGCCATACGGATCGGGGCCGTATGCCTGGCCCTGGTCCATGTGGCCGTAGCCGAATCCCTGAAGATCTGCGGTCTGAAGCGCGTGGCCATGGCCGCGCCCGTCGTTGGCCTCGGCATCAACGCAATGCTGAACTGGCTGTTCCTCTACACCGACCTGTCCCGGCATTTCTCCTCCCCCGAGAGCGCAGTCACCGCCTCCACGGTCGGCGTGCAACTGGTGCTGGCAGCCGGCAGCCTGGTGGTGTTCCTCCGTCAGATGCGGCTGCGGGCCGAGTCCTTCGAACGGCCTGACAAGGGCGAGATGTGGGCGGAGTTCTCGTCCATGGTGCGAACGGCCCCCGGCATCGGGGTGCGCCACCTCAACGACTGGGCGGGGGCGGTGGTACCCACCCTGTTCATCGGCACCCTGGGAGTGGAGGCACTGGCTGCCACCGTCGTCGCGACGAAGATCTACACGGTGTTCTGCCGGGTGCCGCAGTCCTGCGTCTCCGGAGCGTTCATCTTCTACAGCTACGCAGTCGGCCAGGACAGCCCGGACCTCGCCAAGACCGCACGCAGGCTCCTGGTCTACATCGCCGTTCCCACCGGCCTCGCCGCCCTGCTCCTCGCGGCGGCGGCCTACAGCCTCGTAGACGTCTTCGGCAGCGGCGAAGCCGATGCCCGCGCCGCACTGTGGGTGCTGCTCGCTTTCATGCTGCCGTTGCCGTTCTACGTCCTGTCCGCCGGTTACGGCGAGATGCTGACAGTCCACCAGCGCGGCGGGCTCATGTCCGTCTGGTCGACCGTGACCACTTACGCCATAGCCATTCCTCTTGCCTGGTACGCAGTGTCTGTCTGGGAGTCGCCTGCCCTGGCCATCGCCCTCGCCGGCCTCCAGACACCGATCCTCGCGTACGTCTTCGGCCGTGCCCTGCGCAAAGACCACTGGTCCCCTGTGATCCGCCCGGTCCCGCAGTCCCGGACGTCCTGACTCTCCCACAGCCGAAAGCCATCGCCTTGCCGAAACTCATACCCTCGACGCCCTTCTGCGGGCTGCCGCAGGCCGCCCTGGACGACTTCCCCGAAGGGGTCCATGCCGCCGTCATCGGCGCCGGATCGTCGCTCGGCAGCGCGCACCCGGGCAGCGAGAACGGGCCGTACTTCCTTCGGACCGCTTCCAGGGCCCTCACCTGGGGACCCGGCAACCCGCAGATCTTCGACCTGCGCCATCGCCGTCAGCCGCTCGCCGGCGCCGTGGACCTCGGCGATCTCGACTTCACTGGTCTCGGCCTTTCCGAATCCCACGCCGCCATCCGCTCCGCCGTCGCCGCACTGCCGCCCGGTGTGGTGCCGTGCGTCATCGGAGGCGACCACTCCATCACCCTCCCGATCGTCGAGGCCCTCACTGAGAACCGCGACGAACCCCTGTGGGTCGTGCAGTTCGACCACCACCTCGACCTGCAGATCTGGGAGGGGGCTCCCGCCGACCCGGACACCGCGCGGGACCCGATCTTCAACACCAACGTCATGTCCCATGTCTCGGACCAGATCGGCGCCGGTCGGCTGATCCAGGTCGGAGTGTCCCCGTACGCGACCGTCGAAGCCGCCGACGCCCCGGCCATGGCCGGCTTCCTGGACCGGATCGGTACGCAGCTGTGCCTGTCCTCACGGGAGCTCCAGGACCCGGAGCTGTTCCGCTCTGCGGTCGGCAGCGGCCGCGACGTCCACTTGAGCATCGACATCGACGTGCTGCACCGCAACGAGATGTCGTCCACCGGCTACCCCGCCGAAACGGGCCTGAGCTCACAGGACCTGCTGCGGTTGCTCGATCTTGTCCTGGCGGGCAACCGGCTGGTCGGCCTCGACCTCGTCGAGTTCGCGGCCGCGCGCGGCGACCGCGACGAGAAGACCGTCTCGGACGCCTCGCGGGCCGTGCTCATCCTGCTGCACGTCTTGAGCCGGCTCTCAGCGCAGCGGTCCGCCCGCACGGAAGGCGACACTGCCCCCGGCAAGACACCCAGCACCCGACGAAGCGACGCCCAGCTGGGCCACGCACCGAAAAGGAGCCTGCCGTGACCGCCCCTACCAGCCCCGCGAGCACCCGCCGGACCGAGGGGAGGAACGCCTTCCAGGAGACCCTGCTGGGCATCGAGTACGGTCCCCGTCCAGACGTGGATCTGTTCTCCCAGGCCTGCGTCGAGCAATTCCAGGAGTTCCAGACCACTGCGTACGGCTACGACTTCGCGCAGGTCTTCGAGCCGAACGCCCTCACCGAGGTGGCTCTCCTCGCGGGCTTGGACCCTACGGCCGTCGCCGACCTCACGCACCGCCCCACGCCCGGTACCGTAAGCCTCGCCGAGCTGACCGAGCACAGCGCGGACCTCCCGGTCGTCGGCCTGGTCAACGTCGCGTCGGCCCTCATCAGCGTGTCCCGCTTCGGCTTGGCCGAGCGACTCCTCGACCAGGCCGCGGCCCGGTCCGCCACCGCCCGTGAGACCTTCGAGGTCGCCATGCTCGAACTCATCGTGGCCAACCGCCGTGACGACGGCGTCGGCTCACCGCGCGCCTTCGCCCGCATGCGGCAGGCCATCGAGACCGGTGGCGTGCCCGCCGACCGCTCCCTGGACGGCTGTTCCCAGGCCGTCGTGTGGTACCTCAAGCGTAAGGAACTGCCCGAGGAGAGCTTCCGCTGGTACCTGCGGCTCGGCCGCGAACTGGTCGGCCGGCACTCCGACATGCCGACGGCCGCCGTGTCCTCCTGGTACCGGGCGCTCGCCATGAGCCCCGCAGCTGAAGGCGACGCTGTGACCACCCGTCAGTACATGGACAACGCCCGGCGTGCGGCCGAAGAGACCTATGCGCACACGCCCCGCGCCTACGAGCTGCACCTGCTCAAGACGTATCACGAGTCCTCCATCAAAGAGCACCTGTACGTCACGGGTGACATCGACAGGGCCGTGGAGTCGGGGCGCGACCTGATCGCGCTCGACCCGGTGTGGGCGCCGAGCTACGGCGAGCTCGGCGAGGTGCTGGCAAAGGCCGGCCGCGCCGAGGCTGCGGCACGCATGTACGAGAAGGCCGCCGAACTCGGCCCGCCCTACTATGGCCACCACCTGCTGCAGGCCGCCCGGCTGCGGGAAAAGGCCGGCGACGGGGAGCGCGCCCTTGGGCACTACCAGTCGCTGACCGAACTGGCCCCCGACAGCGAGCCGCTCCTCGAGGCAGGGCTGGTCCTGGCCCGTACTCTCTCCCATGACTCCGCCGCCTACTTCGACGACGCGCTCGGCGCGCTCAGGTCGGGCGCCAACGCGGACGGCAGCGCTCGGTCATGACCGCCCGAGGCACTTCGCCCGGGACGGCACAGCGCTCAACGTCTGCGGGCCAAGCGGGCACGAACGCCGCCCCGGTCCCCGATGGGACCGACGAGTACCTGGCGCTGCTGTGGGGCCGGCTGAACACCGTGGTGGACACCGAGCGGCTGACTCAGGACTCCATGGTCCGGCTGATGGCGGTGTACAACGACGTGGCCCACGTCTTCTACACCCTGGAGGCCCGCCAAGACCACGCCGAGCTCGAACGGCTGCATTCGTGGCGCAGGCGCTTCCACGACAACCCAGAGCTCGACGACCGCATCCTGCGCTTGCTGCTGGCCTTGAGCTGCCCGGATCCGGATGCGGAGGAGGCCCGCCTGGAGTACGTCGACCAGCTGCGCCGGGCTCGTTCTCTTGACCGGGCGGGACTCGCCCGCGCCGAGGGGCTGCTCACCGAGGCCCTGTCGCTGCTCGGGCAGGTACGCGAGGACCAGCGGCATCTGCTCGGCAGGCTCGGTGTGGCCGACCAAGCCGCCCGCCCCCAGCTCCTGTTCTACAAGCTGACCGGACAGGCTGACAGCGCCGCGACGCGCGCCAAGCTGACGGCGGCGTGGCGTGCCGTGGGCAAGCGGCACCAAGGCCCGCTGGCCGAGGCCGTCGACCGGCTGATCGAGGAGCGGCGCGCGCAAAGCGCCGGCGAAGGGCACACGAGCGTCCTGGCGCGGACGCTGCGCCGTGCTCGTGCCGGCGAAAGTGACATCGAGACGTTCCTGCACGACTTCCTGAGACGGGCGATGAGCGGCGCGGCCACACTCGAGACACAGACGGCGCAGGCCGTGGAGGTGGACGGGCCGCCACTCGACCATTTCGCCTACGCGCTGCGCCGGCTGACGCTCGGCGCACGGATTCCGTCGTTCGACCTCGACGAGTGTCTGCGCTACGTGTTCGCGGTTGCCCGTGCCGCACTCGGCCTGGAGCTGAGCCGTACGAGCACAGAAGCCGGCGGGATCATCGAAGTGTCGGCCCGGGCAGGCGGCCGGCCGGCCGGCTCCCTCACGCTCGACCTGTGGGACGCACCCCACAAGACGGTCGGCGCCAACCACACCCACGGGGTGCGCAACCGTACCGCCTGGCCGGGGCTCGAGCAGCTCCCCGCGGCCTACGTCACCTGTCGGTTCCAGCGCGATCCCCGGCAGCCGGGCCGCATCACCTTCCAGAACCTGCTGAGTCTGCTCCACGAGTTCGGACATGCCGCCAACCATCTGCTGATCGAGGGACGCCTGTCCTTCCGGGCCGGTCTGGAGTACCTCCCACCGGAGCGGCTGGAATTCCTCAGCCTCTGGTTCGAGAAGTGGGCCTACCATCCCGAACTGGCCCGCTTCCTCTCCCTGCCCGGCGACGACGTCCGTGCACTGGACCGCTGCCGCCACATCACCATGCTCGAGTACCGGCGCTCATACGTGGAGCGCGGGGCGCTGGCCCTGCTCGACTTCGAGGTACACCGGCGCGGCCGCGGAACACTCCGCGAGACCTATCAGCGCTTGGACGAGGAGTTCGGAATCTCCCGCCACGTCGCCCTCGGTGATCTGTTGGAATATTTCACCCAACCGATGCTCCTGGCCAGCCCCGGGGCCAACTTCCACTACCTATGGGGGTCGGCCGACAGTTGCGCCCGGTACGCCCCCTACCACGCCCTGCCCCTGGCCGAGGTGGAGATCCGGCCGGAGCTGCGTCGCTCGCTCGGCGACAGCTTCGACCTCGACGCACCCTCGGCCATCCCCGACAGCGGCACCGTCTTCGCCTTCTTCGACCGCTCCGACCTGGAAGGCATCGCATGAGCATCGCCCCCCCTACGGGTTACGTGAGGGCCGTCCTCGGGCCTCGCGACGAGGTCCTGGACCGCGTCCTGCGCCGGTCGCTCGACGGCGACCGGATGCCGACCATCATGGTGGACGACGCTGCGGGCCGCCTGCTGCAGCTGTTGACCCTGATACAGCGCCCCCGACGGGTCGTCGAGGTGGGCACGCTGTTCGGCTACTCCGCCATACACATCGCCCGGGGGCTGCCTCCCGGCGGGCGGCTGACCACACTGGAGAACGACCCGGCCGCAGCCGCACTGGCCCGGGAGAACTTCGAGATCGCCGGCGTCGCCGATCGCGTCGACCTCGTGGTCGGCAACGCGGCCGATCACCTGGCGGCGGTGGAACCCGGCAGCGTGGGGATGCTCTTCATCGACGCCGACAAGAAGTCCTACCCCACCTACCTCAAGCTGGGCTTCCCCCTCCTGGAACCAGGCGGGCTGCTCGTCGCCGACGACGCCTTCGCCCAGGGCGACTTCGGACACGAGAGCGGTGGGGACGGCGAGGCGGAGTCGGCCGCCATCCACACCTACTGCCGAGCGGTGGGCCGGAGCCCGCTTCTCTTCTCGGCGTTCGCCGGAAGCGGCACGGGCCTGCTCATCAGCCGCAGGCTGGACGACCCGGCCGAAGAACCCACCCGCGACACCATCGAGGAGGCCACCTGTGTCCACTGAGCGTGCCCTGGTGACCGGGGCGAGCCACGGCCTCGGCCTGGCCCTCGCCACCCGTCTGGCGGCCGAGGGGCACACGGTGACCGGGGTAGGGAGCCGACCGGCCTCCGAGATCGGCGAGGTCCCCTTCGGCTACGTCCAGGCCGACCTGGCGCGGCCCGACACCCATGCCGGAATCGTCACCGAGCTCGGTGGGGCCGTCGACCTGGTCGTGCACAGTGCGGTGCGCTACTCCCCCGCCGGGCGGGCCCCCACGTTCACCGAACACGAGGAGATCCTCCGGGTCAACGCCCTGGCGCCCTACCACCTCACTCTCGGCCTGCTTGCCGCCCAGCCCGAGGATCGGCCGTGCACTGTGGTGATGGTGAACTCCGAGTCCATGTTCCACGCGGACCGCGACGCCGCTCCGTACGCGGCGAGCAAGGCGGCACTCCGACTGCTGACCGCCGGGCTCGCCGAAGCCTGCCGCTCGCGCCCGATCGCCGTGGCCACGCTCCTGCTCGGGCCGCTGGACGACGATCAGAAGCAGGCGGACCTGCGGCGGGTGGCCGAGAAGCTGAACCTGCCGCTGGCCGACGTGACTCGACGGTTCCTGCGCAAGTCCAACCCCGACCTCGTGATCGATCACCTCATTGCCTACGAGGCGTGCCTGCGCAGCATCCGGTACATAGCCGACCTCGGCCGTACCGCGAACGGCATGGTGCTCCGTCTCGACGGCGGCTCGGCGGGCTCTCTCATCTGAACGGCTTCGTGGAAGTCCGGTGCGGCATCACACTCCGTGGCCGTGCGGGAACCGCGCGACCAAACACTCACGGCCCGCAGCCGAAGCGCCGCACGTCTCCCGCGCCGCTCGGCCGGAACAACGAGAAGAAACGAAGAGAAAGACCGTGCGCTACACGACATTCGGCCGCACAACAGGCCTGCGGATCTCACAACTCGCCCTAGGAACAGCAAACTTCGGGACCGTGTGGGGCGGTGGAGCCGACGAGGCGGCCGCCCGCTCGATGTTCGAGCGCTTCGCGGAGGCGGGCGGCACGTTCATCGACACGGCCGACATGTACCAGGACGGCGAGTCCGAACAGCTGCTCGCGAAGTTCCTTGCACACGACCGGGACCACTTCGTCGTCGCCACCAAATTCGGACTCGGCTCCGACGGCCGGCCCCGGATATCGACCACGGGCAACAGCCGGAAGAACACGATCCGGTCTCTGGAAGGGAGTCTGCGGCGGCTGGGCACTGACCACGTGGACCTGCTGTGGGTGCACTGGCCGGACCCGCTCACTCCGCTGGAGGAGACGATGGCTGCGCTCGACGACCTCGTCCGTGCCGGCAAGGTCCTGCACATCGGTCTGTCCAACTTCCCCGCCTGGCGGGCGGCACACGCTGCCACTCTGGCCGAACTACGCGGTTGGGCGCCGCTGACGGGCCTGCAGTTCGAGTACAGCCTCGTCGAACGCACAGCGGAGCGAGAACTGCTGCCCATGGCCGACGCCTTCGGGCTCGGGACGGCCACCTGGTCCCCGCTCGGCGGCGGCCTGCTGACGGGCAAGTACCGGCAGGGCAGCTCCGGTCGACTGCAGGACTGGGACGGCGGCGTGGTGCACCAGGAGAACACGCGGCAGAAGACAGTCGTCGTGGACACCGTCTTGGCGATCGCCGAGGAGCTGGACGCCCACCCGGCCCAGGTGGCCACGGCCTGGCTGCTGCAGCGCTCACCCGGGGCGACGTCGCCCCGGATCCCGATCGTCGGGCCGCGCACCCTGCAGCAGCTGGACACCTACCTCGGCGCGCTGCGCCTCGAACTGGCCCCGGGCCACCTGGCCCGGTTGAACCGCGTCAGCGCGGTCCCCCTCGGTGCCCCGCACGAAGGCGCGCGGGGCGGCCTTCCCACGATCCTCGGCGGCGACCCCTCCGCCGTGGCCCTTCCCCCTGTACCGGCTCCCTGAACGACACCGGAGGCACAGCACTGCCATGGACATCCAGGAATACACACGAGACACATTCGACACCAAGGTGTTCTTCACGGAGTACTGGCGCAAGAAACCCCTGTACGTACGCGGCGCGGCGGCCGACTTCCTCGGCGCCACCTGGTCGGTGGCGGACTTCGACGCCGCACTCGCCTGTGCCAGGGCGGGTGGCCACAACGTCCTGGAACGGGAGGGTGAGGTCACCTTCATCGAGGACGTGTCGCGGTTCCACGAAGGTCTCGCGGCGAAGACCGCCCGGTTCGGTGCCCTCTTCGGTACGCCTGGCACGTGGTTCGACACCGTACGCACCCACACCCCGAGCGGGATCGGCTCGCACTTCGACCACAGCGACAACTTCGTCCTGCAGCAGCAGGGGACCAAGGAGTGGAGGCTGGCCTCCCCCGGCCACATCGACCGGCAGGACATCGCTCGCCGCATGATGGAGGTCCCTGGGGTCGGCGCCCATCCCCTGCCGCCGGAGCCCGAGCACCAGGTGTGCTTCACGCTCGAGCCGGGCGATCTCCTCTACATCCCTCTGATGTGGCTCCACTCAGGCGTCTCCCACGCGGACTCCCTGAGCCTGTCCTTGGTCTGCCCGGCGGTTTCCCTGCAGACGGCCGTTGTACCGTTCCTCACGCAGGTCCTGAAGCACCGGATGACCGGCCACCAGCCCATCCCCGCCTTCCACGCCGGACTCTCTTCCGAACAGCGCGAGGCCGTGGCCGCCGGACTGCACAAGGCGACGCGTGCCCTGATCGAGAGGATGAGCGACGAGGCCGTCCTGGAAGCCGTCACCGCCCTCCAGAGGGAGCACCTGACCGCTGCCGACCACCAGCAAGCAGGGGGTGAGTAGGCCGTCCGAGCGCAGCGTCTCGGGCGAGGCTGCCAAAGATCACCGCAGGATCTGCTGTCTGAATGGGCTTTCGGTTCTCGGTGACGATCTCCTCGTATCGCACCCACGGCTACGTCCGTGGTGGCGTCATCCCCCTGTTCGCCGCACTCGACACCGCCACCGGCGAGGTCATCGGCCAGATCCAGCGACGGCTGGCCGCACCCCGCATTTCCACGTGCGCTTCACGCCCACCGGTAGTTTCTTGGTTCAACCGGGTCGAGCGGCGGTTCGGGCTGTCGACGGACGAGCGGATGCAGTGAGCCTATTTCAACCTCAGGTTGAGGCGTG
This sequence comes from Streptomyces nymphaeiformis, assembly GCF_014203895.1. Classification (GTDB taxonomy): domain Bacteria; phylum Actinomycetota; class Actinomycetes; order Streptomycetales; family Streptomycetaceae; genus Streptomyces; species Streptomyces nymphaeiformis. Next base: position 623,000 of record NZ_JACHJY010000003.1, read on the forward strand.
CTGAAGGACGACGACGGCCTTCACGATGTCGGTGATCCGGTTGGTGCTGCAGCGGAGCTTGCGTAGCAGCCGCCGGCCCTTGAGGGTGGCCATGGCCTGCTCGCCGAGGCAGCGGATCTTGGCGTGGCTGCTGTTGTGCAGGCGCATCCACCGCTTGAGTCGACGGCCCCGAAACGGCACGCGGACCGGTCGGCCGGCGCCCTGGTACGCCTTGTCCGCCCAGCACTTCACGCCTGCCTCGGCGAGCGCGTCGACGATGCCGTGAGTGCGTGCGGCGGTCAGGTCGTGGGTGGACCCGGGCAGCGCGGGCGAGGCCCACAGGAGCCGTCCGAATGGGTCGGTGAGGATCTGGACGTTCATGCCGTGGCGTTTGTGTTTCCCGGAGCAGTACGGGGTGTCGGCGGCGATCCGGTCGATCGGCAGCAGGGTGCCGTCCAGGATTGCGAATGCCTTCGTCCGTACGGTCTTCATCGCCTCGTCCAGGGTGGGGGCCAGAGCGGCCAGGACGTCGATGGCCTCGCGTATGGAGCGGTAGACGGTCGCGGTGCCGATGCGGAAGCCGGTGGCGAGCTGGGCGTAGGTATCGCCGCACCGCAGGTGGGCCAGGACCAGCAGGGCCTGATTCCCGACCGGCAGGCGTCGCCACCGCGTCCCGATCGCCCGCCGCCGAGCCCGGAGCCGCCCCGCCAGGTACTGAAGGGCGCGGGTGGACAGGCCGATCGAATGGGGTCTCCCCTGCTCGAGCGAAGCCGAGAGCTTGGGGAAGGGTAGACAAGCACACGAAGCTCCTGGCGGACATGGGTGATCTTGGTCGAGAACCCGTCCACCAGGAGCTTCGCCGTTGCGCAGGACCGTCCAACTCGTGGTCAGCGCCGCGAGGTCGGAAAGAGCTCACTGTGCCGGCAGATCCTCGCGGCCAGATCGTTCGTCAATTGGCCGATCTCACCGCCGTCGGCAGATCTCGGGGAGCTGAGATGACCCCCGCTCTTCAGCGCGACTTGGGCTGCGGGAGCGGACGCCCGAATGGCCTCCGCGCGCACTCGCCGTGCGCAGAATCAGGGGTTGAGCAACACCTTGATCGCGGTGATCATCGACTGTCCGGTACCGCGCGCCACAGGTCGGAGCCACAGACGCACAAGGCAACGACCTCAAGTCAAGCCGACACCGGCGCGGGCTGGACCCGCTTCGCGTCCCAGGCCAGCCACACGCAGGCGGCCGCGAGCAGTACGCCGTGCGCGATCCGCAGCGCGGGCGTACCGAAGAACTGCGGCAGGAACAGCCCGAACCCGACCGCGAACAGGATCGCCGGCGCCGTGCGCATCCGGGCGGCGACGAGGATCGCGCCCGCCGCCATGGTCAGCAACCCGAGCCCGAACATCGTCATCGCGAACGGGTTGTAACGCACGTCCTCGGCCAGGTCGAGGACGTTCGGCTGGTTGGCCATCGCATGCAGGCCGAAGACCTCGGCGCCGTAGTACGGCAGCGTCAGGCCGGCGCCGATCCAGAACACGATCGCCGCCACGCGGTTGATCGACAGCAGTGCAATCGCAACCAGGATGAACCCGATCATCGCGCACAGGTGCGCGACGATCCACGCGGTGGAGCCCATCGCGGCGGCGGCACCCGAGGTGGTGGACTCGTCCTCCCACGGGCGGAGGGCGGGGTAGAGCAAGAACAGTACGCCTGCGACGGACAGCGGGATCCTCATGATTCGCTCCTCAGGGTGGCGAGATACATCTGGATGAGCTGGTCGTAGGTGTCGTCGAGGTCTTCCGGCAGGCCGAAGCCGCCCTCGGATTCGATGGACGCGAAACCGTGCACGAGCACCCGCAGGCGCCGGGTCGCGTGCACGGCCGCCGAGCCCTCGAGCCCGTAGCCGCGCAGCGTGGCATACATGACGCCGACGAGCTTCGCGCCGGCCGCCTCCTGGATCGGGTCGTGCAGCGGGTCCATCGGCAGCGCGGCGTACCGCTTCGGGTGCGTGGCGCCGTACGCACGGTAGGCGCGCATCAACCCAGTGACCGCCTCGTCGCCGCTGGTACCCAGGACGGTCGTCGCGATCCGGTCGGTCATGTCCTCCAGCACCCGCGCTCCGACAAGCGTCTTCAGTTCGCCGAGGCTCGCCACGTGCTTGTAGAGCGACGGCGTGGCGACCCCGCAGGCGTGCGCCACGGCGGCGAGCGTGAGGCCGTCCGGCCCGTGCTCGTCCACGATGCCGAGCGCCACGTCGACCACGGCGGCCGGCGTCAGCGACCTCTTAACAACCATAGCCCAGAGGCTAATGTCATTAGCCAAGGGCGTCAATCGGCACCGGAGCCGGCGAGTGGATGATTCAGACCGTGGCATAGCGGCCTCGACGGTGGACCCTGTACGACCAGGCTGCCCACCCTCCCGAACGGAAGCCTGAGCCCGGCACCAAGTAGCCCGAAAGGATGAACGCACCGACCTGCCCGTGACCGGCCCTTACTCCGACGAGCCCCGCCTCGCTCTGCTCACCACCCCCGAGGTCCGCGAGACGATCGCGCACCTCCAGCTCCTGGAGCAGCTCGACCCTGGCGGGAGCGGCCCAGCGGCCGGGCAGCTTGCCGCCGCTCTCGCCCGCCGCCTGCCCGCCCCGTAACAGTTCCGGTAGAGCGTGGGCCGGGGCGTCGGCGGTTCAGCTGGGCTTGAGGGCGAGACCCTTCGCGGAAGAGGACGTTCTCGCCGGCGGCCCCGCCGGAGACGGCGGCGGTCAGGTGACGACGCTGCACGGACTGCTGCACGTACGCCTCGGGATCGCCCTCGCCGTCCAGAAGTTGGGCGTACCCCGGAGACGGCGGCGAAAGGGGGCCGGTGTGCAGGTCGTGCCCCTTGAGATCCGCGATCGCGCTGCCGGTCGACCGGCTCAGGAGGACACACCACTTGGCCACCTGCAACGCCGCCTCCGACACCTGTGGCGTGGCGTCCAGCTGTAGGAGGACCCTCTGGGGGCTCTGCACACGAGAAGAGGAGGCACCCCAAGAGCGTGACGGATTCGAACTGGTCCGGTGGTGGCTGCCCGGGTTACAGGCCGAAGGCGCCGCCCTCGATGAGGATGAGCAGACCGATGGTGATCAGGACCAGGGGCAGCAGGATGTGGCCCCAGCGGGCGAGGGCCTTGGCGATGACAGGCCGGGTCGCGAAGAACTTGCCTGCGAAGCACCACACGGCCACGAGCACGAGGAACACTGCGGCGTACACGGTCATCCCGCCGGCGCCAGCGGTGGCGAAGACGGGCACGTAGACGCCGATGTTGTCGCCGCCGTTGGCGAAGGTGACGGCCGCGACCTCCAGCGGGCCCGGCCCGCCCTGCTTGGTCTGTTCTTCCTCCTCGTCCTCGCTTCCGTACCGGTGGTCCTTCCAGGCCTGCCAGGCGGCCTTGAGGCCCAAGGCCAGCGGCAGCAGACCGAGGTAGGGAATGACGGACTCGGGCAGGAAAGTGGCGCCGAACGCGGCGGCCACCGCCACGACGAGGATCGCGGCGAAGCCCAGGTACTGGCCCAGCACGATTCGGCGGGTGGAACCGGGGTGCCCGGCGCCCTGGGCGAAGAACAGCGCCAGGATCAGGATGTCGTCGATGTTGGTGACGGCGAACAAGCCGGCCGCCTGCCCGATGATGCCCAGTTCCACGTGGAGCCGTTCTCCTTCGATTCAGGTGTCCCGGTGACGGTACCGGGGCCCGAACCGCCGCGACCAAGGGGGCAGAGGCCGGTGCTGTCCGTTCTCGGCTTCTGGCTCACTTTCCGTGGACGTCCGTCGGCCGCGTTCGCGTCAGCCCGATGCCAAGCCGTCGACCTGCCGGTTCCCTGCATCCGCTGGCTGCTCGCACGGCGAATCAGCCCGGCTTCACGGAAAGTGGGCCAGAACCCGTTTTCGTGAACAAAGCCACACCCCGCCGCACGTGAAGGGGAACAACGTGACGGTCGTACTCGGTGCTCTTCTGCAGCGCGGGAGGGGGATGATGGGGAGGGAATGACGGAACGCGAGGTCAGGAGCTTCCATGGCGAAGCGGGTTCACCAACCGCGTGAGGACGCGGAGTTCGATTTCATCCTCGGGATGAGCAGAGTCCCGGCCCTCGCGTACTTCATCGGGACATGGCCCAAGGCGATCGAGCCCTGCCGGGCGATGGACCTTGTCGTGGGTGGCATCGCCGACGAGTACACGGGCCGCCTGACGGTCGTCCGCACCGACATCACGCGCTGTCCGGTCGCCACCGAGCGATACGGAGTCACCGGAGCCCCGTCCTACGTACTACTGAAGGCGGGAGCGGCGGTGGCGCACGGCACGGGGCTCATGACCATCGCCGAGGTACGGGAGTTCCTGGACGGCCACCTCTGAGCTGCTGCGGCCGCGAGGCCCGTCACGCAACCCGTGGGCGTGCTGTCTCGGATCCCACACAGCCAGCGCCGTTCCGCCCGGCGGCACGCTCGGCTCGGGCCCGGCGGATCGCAGCCGCGCGCACGGCTTCGGCGGCCTGGCGATTGTGGGCGCGGACGTCCTCCAACGACATCGGCGCATCGTCCTCCTGGCCGTGCTCGACGTCGGGGAAGACCTGCTCGGCGAGCTCGCGACGGGCCTGTTCCTACCGTGCGACGGCGGCTACTGGGAGCGGTGAATGAGATCAGGTGCCGTCGTGGCTTCGACCGCAGACCACCGGGCAAATACCGCGTGCGCAAGATCCTCCGCGAGGCGGCCCGGCAACATCGCCGCTCCCTCTGGCCACTGAGCGTTTTCCAACCTCACGTTGAGGTGTGATGAAGGACGTCAGCGGCATTCACGAGGTCGGGGATCCGGTTGGTGATGCAGCGGAGCTTTCGCAGCAGGCGCCAGCCCTTCGGGGCGGCCATGGCCTGCTCGCCGGCGCACCGGATCTTGGCAGGACCGCTGTTGCGCCGTCGCTTCCGTCGCTTGAGCCAGCGGCGGTCAGATCGTGGGTGACTCCGGGAAGGGCAGAGGGATGCCCACAGCAAGCAACCGAACGGATCGGTGAGGACTTGGTCGTTCATGCCGTGCCGCTTGTGCCTGCCGGAGCAGTACGGGGTGTCGGCGGCAATCCGGTCGATCGGCAGCAGCGTGCCGTCCAGGATCATGAACGCCTTCGTCGATGCCGTCGTCATCACCTCGGCCAGGGCCGGTGCCAGGGCGGCCAGTACCCCGATCGCTTCGCGTATATAGGGGTAGACGGTCGCGATGCCGATGCTGAACCCGGCGGTGAGCTGGGCGTAAGTGCCACCGCACCGCAGATGGGCCAGAGCGAGCACCTCCGGTACGTTCAGGCGGTCTCCGTCGTAGCCCTTCACCTTGCCGAAGCGGTCGCCCGCCATGCAGTCCTCGCGGGCCTGGCGGATCTCCTCGCCTGTGCGGCCCACGAAGTTCCAACACATGGTGATCAACTCACATCACCGCAGGTCGGCGGCTTGCGAGCCTCGGAGGTCAGCAAAAGCCAGCATCTGGCACGATGTCGCTGTTCCTCTCCCGCCCCCGCACACTCAGCAGGCGACATCGCAGCCGCAGTCTCTGGGGAGAAGCGAGGAGCGTGATCTCCTCACCCTCCGTCCAGATGGGCTCTGGCCTGGCCTTCAGGGTTCGGTGAACGCTTATGACGCGGTTGGGCCTGCCGAGGCTGGGGCGATTGATTCGGGTCTTCCTGGCTGCCTTTCGGGGCCGTCCCGTCTGCGACCAGTGCGAGCCAGAGCGTGACCCAGTCGGAGATGGTGTCGAGTCGGCGGCCGGTCAGGGTTTCGATGAGTTTCAGGCGGTGCCGGAGGGTGTTGCGGTGGACGAAGAGGCGTGCTGCCGTGCGGCTCACGGAGCCCCGCTCCTCCAGGTAGGTGGCCAGGGTGTGGACGAGGTCGGCGCCGGAGGCTGCTTCGTTCTTCTTGAGCGGGGTGAGGGTCTCGGCTGCGAGTCGCCGTACCGCGTCGTTCTGGCTCTGCAGGACGAGAGCGGCCAGGCTGACCACCGCGACCTCGTGCACACCGGGCCCGCGGCTCGAGGCCTCAAGCGCCTCGTGCCATGACATTCTCAGACCGGACGCCCCCTGGTGCGCCGCGCCCAGTCCCACCTGCACCGTGCTGCCGAAGCCCAGCAGTTCCTCGTGCAGCGCATGAGCCTCGGCGAGGGCATCGCGGTCGCCGGGCACGAGCATGACGACCAGTTCGTCGAGGATCCCCGTCGGAATCGTGGGGCGCGCACCCACCAGTTCGGCCAGCTGCCAGGGGACCGACCTGAGTCGTCCGGTGACGTTCGCCGGCAGGCGGGCCAGCACCACACGGTGCGCGGCTCGGCCGTCGATCCCGAGTGCGTCCAGGCGATCCTGTGCGTGCGCGTCGTCGGACCGGTATCCCGCCACCTCCTCCATCAGTGAGCCCAGTGCGTCGGATTCCGCGCTGCGGTAGGCGTGCAGGCGTCCGAGTTCCAGGGCGATCACGGTGGCCGCGCATTCGGCCGCCTCCGCGTCGGCGGCCTCCAGGCCGATGAATCGGACCCGGCCGACATCGGCGCCGTGGACGCGGAGGCGGCGGCTCGACTCGATCGCTCCGATTTCGCAGTCTGGCCCGTCTTCGATCGTCGGCCACGGGAGGGGTGAGCTCGCGATTGTCCGGCCGCGCAGGTCCTCTACCGCCGTGGGAGCGCCGATGTACCCGTGCAGTTGCTCGACGAGCGCCTGGACGCCACGGCCTTGGGTCAGGCTCTGCGTCAGGGCGCCGTAGGTCATGGCGAGCCGGTTCGCACGGTCCAGGTCGGATGCGAAGACCAGGCCGGCGAGCGCCTGCGTCACCTCGTCGAAGGTCGTCTCCGGCGGGATCCGGACCACCGGCACGTCCCAAGCGAGTGCGGCACGGACCAGTTCGCCGGGCACCACGTCCTCGTCCGGTGTCACGCCGATGGCGAGAGCGGCCGCGCCCGCCGCGACCAGGTGCTCCACGGTGCGGGGCCAGTCGACCGCCGGGCCACCCACGCGGGGCCTGCCGAGCAGCACCCGGTACCCGTCCAGGCGCTGCTCGGGTTCCTCCGGTTCCGGGCCGGCCGGCCGGTGCTCCCCGAACCACCGGATCGCGACCGTGTCGGGATCGGGCCCGGGGGTGGCGAGGCTCAGCGTGAGCCTCGCCATTCTGATCAGCTCGGTCAACATCACAGGAGCAGGCACGGTGTCATCGTGCACTGTCGATCTCCAGATGACTGTGCCAAGTGGACATGCACAGCCCCTGTGGGCGGGCATACGTTGGGCCTCACTTCGCCGACGGCGTTTTCCAGCCAGATCCGGCGCCCCCGCACTCCGGCGATGAGGAGAGACCGTGCATTCCTCCGAACACAGCGGCCACCCCATGAGTAGACGCGGCGTGCTGAAAGCAGCCGCCGGCACCAGCGCGCTCGCCACCACGTTCACCTACACGCTCCGGTCGGACGCCCGGTTCAGCGACGGGACCCCCGCAGCCGCGTCCGGGGCGAGCGCCGCCAGGCCCTCGTCCAGACGATCGACCTCGGTCCCACGCTCCTGGAGTACTTCGGCGTCGACCGCACGCCCGACATGCAAGGCCGGCCCCTGCGCCGGACCGTGGCCGACGACACCCCGGTCCGCGAGGCCGCGCTCTTTGGCGGCTTCGGCGGCCACGTCAGCGTCACCGACGGCCGCTACGTGTACATGCGGGCGTGCGCGAACCCGTACAACCAGCCGCTGCACGAGCACACCCTCATGCCCACCCACATGCGCGGCCGCTTCACCCCCGCCGAACTCAAGGGCGCGGAACTCGTCCCGCCCTTCCCCTTCACCAAGGACGTCCCCCTGCTCAAGGTCCCGGGCCACGCCCTGTCCAACCCCTACTCCTTCGGCACCCTCCTCTTCGACCTGCACACCGACCCCGGCCAGGAACACCCCCTCCTGGACGACGCCCTCGAACTGCGCATGGCCACCCTCCTCACCCGACAACTCCGCACCGCCGACGCGCCCCTGGAGCAGTACGAGCGCCTCGGCCTGCCGCCCACGGGGCCGGTCACGTCCGCACACCTCCTGGCCCGCGCCCAGAAACCGCAAGCCGACGCCGCACTCCAGCCGGCACCGCGCCCCGAGGACTTCCCGACCGGCCCCCTCAGCGTGCACGTGCCGCTGCGCGACCTCCTCGCCCACCCAGAAGCCGCAGCCGTCCTGCGCGACCACTTCGCCGCCCTCCTCGACGGCCCCCTCGCCCAGCGCGCCCTCGACCTCACCCTCCTCCAGATAGCCGCCCTCGCCATCGGCCTCCTCCCCACCGACCGACTCCACGCGATCGCCACCCGCCTCGCCTCGATCAACACTGTTTGCCGATGACGAGTGCGCTGGTCGTCATCGGGAACAGGTGGATGGCCGTCATCCACCTGTGTTGAAGGCTGGACCGAACGGCCTCGTCAGCCGAGGGCGGGGATGATCTCGGTGCCGTAGGCGTCGATGGTGCCCTCGCGGTCGTCGTGCATGTCGTAGACGGCGAACTGGTCGACGCCGAAGTCCTTGAGGCGGCGGAGCTTCGCGATGTGGGCCTCGGCGGGGCCCAGGAGGCAGAAGCGGTCGACGATCTCGTCGGGGACGAAGGCGGTGTCGGGGTTGTCGGCGCGGCCGTGGTGGCACTGGTCCCGGGCGTGCGCCAGGGCCGCCGGGGAGTCGCCCGCCGTCACGTACGCGGGGGCGGCGACGCAGATCGTGAGGGCGTCGGGGTCGCGGCCGGCGTCGGTGGCGGCCTGGCGGACCGCCTTGACCATCCATTCGGTGAGGAAGGGGTCGGCGAGCTGGAGGATGAAGCCGTCCGCCTTCTCGCCGGCGAGGGCAAGGGCCCTGGGGCCGTACGCGGCCATCCAGACGGGGAGTTTTCCGTCCTTGATCCAGGGAATGCGGATCGGGTTGCCGTCGACCGTCGCCTCGCGGCCCTCCACCAGGTCGCGGATGACCTCGATGGCCTCACCGAGACGGGCCAGGGTGTTCGGCTTGCGGCCGGCGACGCGCATCGCGGAGTCGCCGCGGCCGATGCCGCACACAGTGCGGGTCGTAGATGACGACGTCGGCGTCCGCGCCGGGGGCGATGGTGCCCTTCTGCGGGTAGAGGCCGAACATGCGGGCCGGGGTCGCGCACGCGATCTCGATCCAGCGGCGCCGGGAGATGTGCCCGTCGACGACGGCCTGGTGGAGCAGGTCCATGTGGTTCTCCACCCCGGGAAGGCCGTTGGGGATCTTCGAGAAGCCGCCCCGGCCCAGCTCCTTCTGGCCCACGAAGCAGAACGGGCAGTGGTCGGTGGAGACCACCTGGAGGTCGTTCGTCCGCAGCCCGCGCAGAGCGCCGCCTGGTGCTCCTTCGGCCTCAGGGGCGTGCTGCACACGTACTTGGCGCCCTCGAAGTCCGGCTCCGCCAAGTTGTCCGTCGACAGGAACAGGTACTGCGGGCACGTTTCACCGAAGACCGGCAGACCCAGGTCCCGGGCCGCCGCCGGCTCCGCCACCGCCTCCTCCACCGATACGTGCACCACGTACAGCGGCGAGCCCGCCACCCGGGCCAGCTGAATGGCGCGGTGGGTCGCCTCCGCCTCCCACAACGCCTTGCGGACCTCCCCGTGGTAGCGGGGGTCGGTCTCGCCCCGGGCGAGCGCCTGCTCCACCAGGACGTCGATGGCGATGCCGTTCTCCGCGTGCATCATGATCAGCCCACGGGTATCGTCGGCCACCTGCATCGCCCGCAGAATCTGGCCGTCATCCGAATAGAAGACACCCGGATACGCCATAAACAATTTGAACGAGGCCACGCCGTGTTGGACGAGTTTCGGCATCTCCTTCAGCGTCGACTCCTTCATGTCCGACATGATCATGTGGAACGCGTAGTCGATCGCGCAGTTCCCGTCCGCCTTCACATGCCAGGCGTCCAGGCCGGCCTGCAGCGACTCGCCCCTCGACTGCACCGCGAAATCGACGATCGTCGTCGTCCCGCCCCATGCCGCGGCACGCATCCCCGTCTCGAGCGTGTCCGACGCGAAAGACACACCCGCCGCCTGCGCGACTGGGCAGCCGCACATCCAGCCCTCCCGCACCACGCGGATATCTGCCCCATCGACTCACGCGGGTCACCATGTTCCGAGTGAGCCGCCCCCAACTTCTCCCGCGGACCATGACCCGACACCCCCGGGCGGCACCCGCATGAACCTGCCACACACACCTCCGCGGACAGGAAAAGACCCGTCCAGGCCCGAAGCGGAATGACGACGACAGCTGCTGCGACAACCGCGCCCGCTCTGCCCCATGTGCGCAGGTTCCGCTCTCCGTAGTCAGCACCAAGTCAGCACGGGAGAGGCGAACACAGGTGCTGACATGGGGTTTCAGTCAGCACGAAACCAGCACGGGAGTCAGCACGGCAGCGTCAGAACACCCCGATCGGTGCAACACGGACAGGCGCTCATCCGGCCGCTCCGCCGGGATCCGCGAGGCCACGGCGCAGGGCCATGGCGGCCGGGCGCATGCGGGAGCGTCGAACTATGGTGTCCCACCACATACGCCCCTGACCTGCCGCTTCCTACGGTGTGGCGACACCGAAACGTCCCCGCACATGCCTGGAAGTGGTGCACATGGCCGCCGCAACTCCCTCCCCGACGCCACCCGGTTCCCTCAAGCGCATCGTCGCCGCCAGCCTCATCGGCACGACCATCGAGTGGTACGACTTCTTCCTGTACGGGTCGGCCGCCGCGCTCGTGTTCAACAAGCTGTTCTTCCCCGAGTCCGATCCGCTGGTCGGGACGCTGCTCTCGTTCCTGACGTACGCGGTCGGATTCGCGGCGCGGCCGCTCGGCGCGCTCGTCTTCGGGCACTACGGGGATCGGCTCGGGCGGAAGAAGCTGCTGGTCCTGAGCCTGCTGATGATGGGTGGGGCGACCTTCGCCATCGGGCTGCTCCCGACGCACGCGACCGTGGGCTCCGCCGCCCCGGTGCTGCTGACGACGCTTCGGCTCGTGCAGGGCTTCGCGCTCGGCGGCGAGTGGGGCGGCGCCGTCCTGCTCGTCTCCGAGCACGGCGACGCGAAGCGGCGCGGCTTCTGGGCCTCCTGGCCGCAGACCGGGGCGCCGGCCGGGCAACTCCTCGCGACCGGTGTGCTGTCCGCGCTGACCGCGCTGCTCTCCGACGCGGCCTTCGCCTCCTGGGGCTGGCGCGTGCCCTTCCTGCTCTCCGGCGTCCTGGTGGCCGTCGGCCTGTGGATCCGGCTCTCGGTCGACGAGTCGCCCGTCTTCAAGGCGGCGCTCGCCGCCGCCGAGGAGCGCAAGGCGGCCGCCGGGCAGGTCGAGAAGATGCCACTGGTCGCGGTGCTCCGGCACCACTGGCGGGACGTGCTGATCGCGATGGGCGCCCGCATGGCGGAGAACATCTCGTACTACGTCATCACCGCGTTCATCCTGGTGTACGCGACCACCCAGGTCGGGCTGAGCAAGCAGACCGCCCTGAACGCCGTCCTCATCGCCTCCGCCGTCCACTTCGCCGTCATCCCCGCCTGGGGCGCGCTCTCCGACCGGATCGGCCGCCGCCCGGTCTACCTGATCGGCGCGGTCGGCGTCGGCGCCTGGATGTTCCCGTTCTTCCTGCTCATCGACCACGGCAACTTCGGCTCGCTGCTGCTCGCCGTGACGGTCGGTCTCGTCCTGCACGGGGCGATGTACGCGCCGCAGGCGGCCTTCTTCTCCGAGATGTTCGCGACCCGGATGCGCTACTCGGGCGCCTCCATCGGCGCCCAGTTCTCCTCCGTCGCCGCCGGGGCCCCCGCGCCGCTGATCGCGGTCGCGCTCCTCGACGACTACGACAGCTCGACGCCGATCGCCCTGTACGTGATCGCCGCCGCGCTGCTCACGGTCGTCGCGATCGCCTGCGCCCGCGAGACCCGCGACCGCGACCTCGGCGAGATCCGGGAGCGGAGCTCCGAGGACGCCCGGGTCGGCGCCGACGCCTGATCCACGAGACGAGCCGGGCCCCGCACAGGTGCGGGGCCCGGCTCGTCATGTCCCCGTGACCGCGTCCGACAGGGCGTGCAGGCGCAGGGCCAGCTGGATCTCCAGGGCGCGGGCCGGGGACTGCCAGTCGGGGCCGAGGAGCCGGCCGACGCGCTCCAGGCGCTGGGCCACCGTGTTGACGTGGACGTGGAGTTCGTCCTTGGTACGGGCCGGGCTCATGCCGCTGGCGAAGTAGGCGTCCAGGGTGCGGACCAGCTCGGTCCCGCGCCGCCGGTCGTACGCGACGACCTGCCCGATCGTCCGGCCCACGAAGCCGTCGATGTCCCGGCCGTCGGCGAGGAGGAGGCCGAGGAAGCCGAGGTCCTCGGCGGCCGCGCCCTGGCCCGAGCGGCGCAGCAGGACGAGCGCGTCCAGGCAGCGGCGGGCCTCCTGGTACGCGACGGCCACCTGGTCCGGGCGGTCGAGGAGGGTCCGTACGGGCGCGGAGGCGCCGACGGTGACGGGCTCGCGCAGGGTGCCGCCGAGGCTCCGGGCGGTCTGGCGGGCGAGCTCGGCGGCGCCCTCCCCCGGGCCGAGCGGCAGCAGCAGGACCGTCCCGCCGTCGCGGGCCGAGGCGAGCCCGTGCCGGGTGGCGGCCAGGTGCGAGGCGGCCGACCACAGGCGCTGGCGGTCGGCGCTCTCGCGGCCTCCGGCGTCGGGGTCGGCGGCGCCGCCGGCGGCCCGGTCGATGCGGGCGGCGAGCACGACGTGCGGGGCCTCGCTGTCGGTACGGAGGCGGGCGGCGCGCTCGCGCAGCAGCCCGCGGTCCCGGTCGGGGGCGTCGAGGAGGTCGTCGAGGAGCTCGCCGCGCACCCGCTGCTCGGCCTCGCCTGCCGAGCGGCGGGCGAGGAGCAGCAGGGAGGTGACGAGGGCGGCGCGCTCCAGGGTGCGCTGGTCGACCGGGTCGAGCTCGGGCTGGCCGTGGAGGACGAGCGCGCCCAGGGTCTCGCCGCCGGCGGACACGGCGGCCACCCAGTCGTCGCCCTCGCGGACCGCGTGGCCCCCGGTGCGGCGGGCCGCGCCCGCGCCGGTCTCGGTGAACTCGACGGTGCCGCCGAGGACCTCGGAGACTGCGTCGGCGACGTCGTGGACGCCGCCGCCGTGCAGGACCAGTTCGGAGAGCCGGTCGTGGACCTCGGAGGCCCGCTCGATGACACCGCTGTGCTCGCGGATGATGTCGTTGGCCCGTTCCAGCTCGGCGAGGGCCGAGCGGGTCTCGGCGAGCAGGTTGGCGGTGTCGATGGCGACGGCGGCGTGCGCGGCGAAGGAGCCGAGCAGCGCGACCTGTTCGCGCTCGAAGACCCTGGCCCTGCGGTCGGCGGCGAACAGCACGCCGATGACCTGGCTGCCGAGGCTGAGCGGCACGCCGAGGATGGCGACGAGGCCCTCGTCGCGTACGGCCGTGTCGATGGTCCGGGTGTGCTGGAAGCGCGCGTCGTCGAAGTAGTCGTCGGTGACGTACGGGCGGGCGGTCTGGGCGACCAGACCGCCGAGCCCCTCCCCCATGCCCAGCCTCAACTGCTGGAAGCGGGCGGAGACCGAGCCCTCGGTGACCCGCATGTAGGTGTCGCCGGCGGTCGGGTCGTTGAGGCTGAGGTAGGCGACCTCGGTGCCGAGGAGCGAGCGGGCGCGCTGCACGATGGCGCGCAGCACCGCGTCGAGGTCGCGGAGTCCCGCGAGGTCGTGGGCGGTGGCGAAGAGGGCGGAGAGCTCCGCCTCGCGGCGCCGCCGCCCCTCCAGCTCGGCCCGGACCCGCAGCGCGAGCTGCTTGGCCTCTTCGAGCTCCGCCAGTGCCTCGGGGCCCGCGCCGCTCGCTCGGGCGAGCAGCACGGGCCGGTCGTAGGCCTCCGTCCCTGCTCCCCGGGCGAGGAGTTCCAGGTAGGAGACGTGTTCGTGGGACATGGACACAGGGATACCTGCCGGACGTGTGGTCGCACCACCCCTGTGGACGGGCTTCACAGGGGGTTTCCTCAGTGGGCGGTCCAGCCGCCGTCGAGGGTGAGGGAGGTGCCGGTGATGAACGAGGCCTGGGGGCTGCAGAGGTAGAGGACGGCCTCGGCGACCTCCTCCGGTTCGATGAGCCGCTTGAGCGCCGAGTCCTTGAGGAGGACCTCGGCGAGGACGCGTTCCTCGGGGATGCCGTGGGCGGCGGCCTGGTCGGCGATCTGCTTCTCGACGAGCGGGGTGCGGACGTAGCCGGGGTTGACGCAGTTGGAGGTGACGCCGTGCGGCGCGCCTTCGAGGGCGGCGGTCTTGGAGAGGCCCTCCAGGCCGTGTTTGGCGGCCACATAGGCGGACTTGAACGCGGAGGCGCGCAGCCCGTGGACGGAGGACAGGTTCACGATCCGCCCCCAGCCCTGGCCGTACATGTGGGGCAGGGCGCCGCGGATGAGCCGGAAGGGCGCCTCCAGCATCACGGTGAGGACGGTGTGGAAGACGTCCGGCGGGAACTCCTCGATGGGGCGGACGAGCTGGATCCCGGCGTTGTTGACGAGGATGTCGGTGCCGGCGGCGGCCGCCTCCGCGGCGTCCAGGTCGGTCAGGTCGAGGAGCCGGGCGTCGAGGCCGCCGGGGAGGCCGCGGGCCTCCTCCGCGAGGGTCTCCAGGCCCTCGGCGGCCCGGTCGACGGCTCTGACCCGGGCCCCGGCGGCGGCGAGCCGCAGCGCGCAGGCGCGCCCGATGCCGCCGGCCGCGCCGGTGACGAGCGCGGTGCGGCCGGTGAGGTCGAGGGCGAGGCCCGCGGCGCGGGGCAGGGGCGAGGCGGGATCGGCACCGGGCTCGGTGCCGGCCACGGTGCCGGGTTCGGTGATGGGGGCGCTCATGTTCCGCACCCTATGAACGGGCCCCTGCCCCACCGATGTGCGCAGGGCCCATAGTTCAGCCGTTTGCTGTGGTGCGGAACCATGTGGGTTCGTCGGCGAGCGCCTTCTCGATCCGCAGGTAGGAGAAGCGCTTCATCTCCGGGAGCGCGTCCACGTCGAACCAGCCGACCTCGGTCGACTCCTCGTCGTTGACGCGCGCCTCGCCGCCGACCGCGCGGCAGCGGAAGGCGACGTCCATGTACTGGCAGATGTCGCCGTTGGGGTAGACGACGGGCTTGCGGAGGGTCTCCACGAGCACGATCCGCTCGGGCACGCAGTGCACCGCGGTCTCCTCGAACACCTCGCGGACCACGGCGTCGGCAGGCTGCTCCCCCGGGTCGACGATCCCGCCCACGAGCGCCCAGCGGCCGTTGTCGGCCCGCTTGCCGAGCAGGACCCGGCCCCGGTCGTCGAAGACGACGGCGCTCACGCCCGGCAGGAACAGCAGCTGGTGACCGGCCGTCGCGCGCAGTTCACGGATGAAGTCAGGAGTGCCCATGCCCCGACCCTAGATCATCAACGGACCGGGGCCGGGCCCTCCGTCAGGCCGCCGGGGTCCGGCGGGCGCGGACCGCGCGGGCGCCGGCCCAGCCGAGACCCGCCACCGCGAGGGCCGCGAGCAGGGCCTCGGGCAGGGTGCCGAGGCGGGTCGCGGGGGTCTGCGAGGACCGCAGCGGCACCTTCTCGACGAGGACGTCCGGGGTGAACATCTTCGTCTGCGCGACGATCTCGCCGTCGGGGCGGATGATCGCGCTCACGCCGCTGGTGACGGGCACGACGACCGCCCGGCTGTGCTCGACCGCGCGCACCCGGCTCATCGCGAGCTGCTGGTAGGTCATCTCGGTGCGGCCGAAGGTGGCGTTGTTGCTGGGGACGGAGATCAGCTGGGCGCCGTGGGTGACGGTGTCGCGCACGGCCCAGTCGAAGGCCGCCTCGTAGCAGGTCGCGAGGCCCACCTTCGTACCGGCGAGGTCGAAGACGCCGACCTTCGTGCCGGGGCCGAAGTCCCGGCTGACGCGGTCGACGTTGCTGTTGAAGAGCCGTACGAAGGACCGCATCGGGATGTACTCGCCGAAGGGCTGGACGTGCCGCTTGTCGTACGTGGCGACGGGGCCGCGCCGGGGGTCCCACTGGATGAGGGTGTTGCGGAGCTTGCCGGTCTCGGGGGCGATGACGGCGCCGATCACGGTGGGCACGCCGATCGCCTTGACGGCGCCGTCGATGACGTCGGCCGCGTCGGGGTTCGCGTACGGGTCGATGTCGGAGGAGTTCTCCGGCCACAGCACGAAGTCGGGCTGCGGCTCACGGCCCTCCTTGACGGCCTGGGCGAGCTCGCGGGTGCGGGCCACGTGGTTGTCGAGGACGGCGCGGCGCTGGGCGTTGAAGTCGAGGCCCAGGCGGGGCACGTTGCCCTGTACGGCCGCGACGGTGGCGGTGCCGTCCTCGGCGGAGTCGTCGACGAGGGGCAGCGCGGCGAGGGCGCCGGTGACCGGGACGAGGACCGCGAGCGCGGCGGCGGCGAGCGGGCCGCGCGGGACGGTGCCGGTGGCCCTGTACGCGCGGAACCGCCGGACAGCCTCGTACAGGCCGAACCCGCACAGGGCGACGGCGAAGCCCAGCACCGGGGTGCCGCCGACGGCGGCGAGCGGCAGGAACACGCCGTCCGCCTGCCCGAAGGCCACCTTGCCCCAGGGGAAGCCGCCGAAGGGCACGCGCGCGCGTGCCCCCTCCCCGAGGATCCACACCCCGGCGGCGAAGAACGGCCACCAGGGGAGCCGGGAGACGGCCGCGATGCCGAGGCCCGCGGCGGCGACGAAGAGCGCCTCGACGGCGGCGAGGGCCAGCCACGGACCGGCGCCGACCTCCTCACCGGTCCACACGAGGAGCGGGAGCAGGAAGCCGAGCCCCGCGAGGTAGCCGAGGCCGAACCCGGCGCGGAGCCGGCGGCCCCGCAGGGTCCAGCCGAGCAGCGCGAAGGCGGGCAGCGCGAGCCACCACAGGGGGCGCGGGGGGAAGCTCAGGAAGAGCAGGAACCCGGACAGCAGAGCCGCCCCGGGCCGCACGAACCGCCGCAGCCGGGAGCCCGGCGTGGGTGCGGTGTCGGGACCGGGCGCTTCGACGGGGGTGATGGTGGCGCTCACCTTGGGGAGTCTACGTGTCGTCCCTGTGCGGGAGGAGGGTGGTACGGCCCGGCGCGGAGCGTCTCCCGGGCGGCTGTACCGGGGTGTCGCTCCGTCCCGGTCACACCCCGGTCGGGGCGGGCGGGGTCGGTGGGGCCGGGTGGCGCAGGCGGGCGCGGATGACGCGTACCGCGGACTCGGCGTCGTCGACGGTCACGGTGAAGGTCAGGCCGTCGCCGAGGCGCAGGACCAGGGCCTCGCCCCGCCGGACGATGACGGCGGTGCCCTTCTCGGGCCGCCAGCGGTAGCCCCAGCCGCCCCACTGGCGCGGGGTGACGCTGGGCGCGAAGTCGGCGCCGACGACCTGGGTGAGCGGGATGCGGCGGCGCGGCACGCCGATGTGGCCGCAGCGGACCTCCATGGCGCGGTCGTCGACCTTCACGGCGACGTGGACGAAGGCGAGGGTCCCGAAGAGGACGAGGAGTCCGGCGGCGACGCAGCCGATCACCGCCATGAGGAGGGCGGCGATGCCGGAGGTCCACGGGGACTCGACGGCGAGGGTGATGCCGAGGGCCATGCAGGCGGCGCCGGCGGCGGCCGCGACCCACTGGAAGCGGTTGGTCGCGCGGCCGGTCCAGACGGCGGGTGCCGGCTCGTTCCGGGAAAGCTCCCTCATGAGGGGAGAGTACCCGGGATCGGCGCGGTCAGCGCGCCGGAGCGCAGTGGTCCGGTGACGCTCAGTGCGCGGCGGCCGTGGCCGCGAGGGCGCGGCCCTCCGCGTAGCCGAGGGCCGGGGCGGGGAGCTGTCCGGGGCGTCCGCTGAGGAGGACGGAGAGGGTGCCGGTGGGGTCCGCGTCGGGCGCGGGCTCGGCACCGATCCGGCGCAGGGCCTGGGCGGCGACGGCGTCGGCGGAGCCGTGGAAGACGATCGGCGGGAGCCCGGCCCGGCGGCGGGCCTCCAGGGCGGCGACGATCCGCTCCTCGACGAGTTCGTAGTGGGTGCAGCCGAGGACGACGGCGCGGACGTCGGTCGGGGTGAGCGCGGCGGCCGCGGCGACGGCGGCGTCCACGGCGTCCGCGTCGGCGTGCTCGACGGCGTCGGCGAGTCCCGGGCAGGGCACCTCGGTGACCTCGGCGCCGTCGGCGAAGTCGCGGATGAGTCCGCGCTGGTAGGCGCTGCCGGTGGTGGCGGGGGTGGCCCAGATGGCGACCTTGCCGGCGGCCGCGGCGGCGGGCTTGATCGCGGGGACGGTGCCGATGACGGGGATGTCCGGTTCGAGGGCGGCGCGCAGGGCGGGCAGGGCGTGCACGGTGGCGGTGTTGCAGGCCACGATGAGCGCCTGCGGCCGGTGCGCGGCGGCGGCGAGGGCGACGTCGACGGCGCGGCCCGTCAGGTCCTCGGGGGTACGGGGTCCCCAGGGCATGCCGTCGGGGTCGTTGGAGAGCAGGATGTCCGCGTCCGGCCGGAGCCGTCGCACCGCGGCCGCCGCCGGGAGCAGGCCGATTCCGGAGTCCATGAGCGCGATCTTCACCCGGTCACCCTAGCCGATGAGCCGTTCGTCCCCCGCGATCTGGGGCAGACTGCCGCGAATGAGCACCCTTGCCTGGTTCTCGATCGCGTCCCTGGCCGTCTGGCTCTGGCTGCTGCTCGGCCAGGGCTTCTTCTGGCGCACGGACCAGCGGCTGCCGCCGGAGCGCCCCGGGGGTGGGCGGTGGCCGCGGGTGGCCGTGGTGGTGCCCGCGCGGGACGAGGCGGAGGTCCTGCCGCTGAGCCTGCCGTCGCTGCTCGCGCAGGACTATCCGGGGATCGCGGAGGTCTTCCTCGTCGACGACGGGAGTACGGACGGGACGGGGAGGCTGGCCGTCGAGCTGGCCGCCCGGGACGGCGGGCTGCCGCTGACCGTCGTGTCGCCGGGGGAGCCGGAGCCGGGCTGGACGGGGAAGCTGTGGGCGCTGCGGCACGGGATGGCGCTGGCACGCGCGCGGGGCCCGGAGTTCCTACTGCTCACGGACGCGGACATCGCACACGAGCCGGACAGTCTGCGGCGTCTCGTGGCGGCGGCCGTCGGGAACGATCTGGACCTGGTGTCGCAGATGGCCCGGCTGCGGGTGGCGAGCTTCTGGGAGCGTCTCGTCGTGCCGGCGTTCGTCTACTTCTTCGCGCAGCTGTATCCGTTCCGCTGGATCAACCGGACGCGGCCGCTCGCGACGGCGGCGGCGGGCGGCTGCGTGCTGCTGCGGACGGAGGCGGCGGTGGCGGCGGACGTGCCGGAGGCGATCCGGCAGGCGGTGATCGACGACGTGTCGCTCGCGCGGGCCGTACGGCGGGCCGGGGGGCGGATCTGGCTCGGGCTCGCCGAACGGGTCGACAGCGTCCGCCCGTACCCGGGTCTCGGCGAGCTGTGGCGGATGGTCGCGCGGAGCGCGTACGCCCAACTGCGGCACAGTCCGCTGCTGCTCGTGGGGACGGTCGCGGGGCTCGCGCTCGTCTATCTGGTGCCGCCGGTGGCCCTGGCGGCCGGCGCGTGGGGCGGGGACGCGCCGGCGGCGTGGGCCGGGGGTGCCGCGTGGGCGGTGATGGCGGGGACGTACGTGCCGATGCTCCGCTACTACCGGCAGCCGCTGTGGCTCGCTCCCCTGCTGCCGTTCACCGCGTTCCTCTACCTCCTGATGACGGTGGACTCGGCGGTGCGGCACTACCGGGGCCGGGGCGCGGCGTGGAAGGGCCGGACGTACGCGCGCCCGGAGGCGGCACCGGACCGCTGAACGCCCCGGCTCCCGGTCGGGTCAGCCGGAGATCCCGGCGGGCTCCTCCACCGCAGCCGGGGTGTCGGCCGGGGCGGCCGCTGCGGGCCGCTGCTGCCGTCGGCGGGCCGTGAGGAGGTGGACGACCGTGAGGAGGGCCAGCCAGACCACGCCGACGACGAGCGCCACGCGGGTGCTCTCGTGGAGGGCGAGCAGGACCATCACCGCGGCCATGAAGAGGACGGTGACGATCTGGCCGTAGGGCCAGAACGGGGCCGGGAACTTCAGGGAGGCGGCTTCCTCGGCGGACATCGAGCGGCGGGCCTTCAGCTGGGTGAGCAGGATCATCATCCAGACGAAGACCGTGGCGAACGTGGCGATGGAGGAGATGATCAGGAAGATCCTGCCCGGGACGAGGGCGTTCATCAGGACGGCGAGGAGCAGGGCGCCGATCATGACGAGGGTGGTCACCCAGGGCACGCCGTTGCGGCTCACGCGACACATGACGGAGGGGCCGTGTCCGCGCTCGGCGAGGCCGTACATCGTGCGGCCCGCGGCGAAGATGTCGCTGTTGATGGCGGACAGCGCGGCGGTGAGGACCACGACGTTGAGGACGGCGGCCGCGGACTTGAGGCCCACTCCGGCGAAGATCTGCACGAAGGGGCTGCCCGAGTCGCTGATCTGCTGCCAGGGGGTGATCGACATGATCACGGCGAGGGTCAGCACGTAGAAGAGGATGATCCGCAGCGGGATGGAGTTCACCGCGCCCGGGATGGCCTTCTCCGGGGACTGCGCCTCGCCGGCCGTGACGCCGATGATCTCGGTGCCGCCGAAGGCGAACATGACGATGGCGAAGGAGATGACGAAGCCGTCGGCGCCGCCCGCGAAGAAGCCGCCGTCGTCCCACAGGTTGGACAGGCCGATGTGGGCGTGGCCGCCGCCGAGGCCGAAGGCGATCACCGCGATGCCGACGACGATCATCGCGACGATGGCGACGATCTTCACGAGGGACAGCCAGAACTCCAGCTCGCCGAAGACCTTGACGCTGACGAGGTTGAGCGCGCCGACGATGAGGACGGCGGCCAGGACCCAGATCCAGCGCGGGACGTCGGGGAACCAGAAGCCCATGTAGACCCCGATGGCCGTGACGTCGGCGACGGCGACGATGACCATCTCGAAGGCGTACGTCCAGCCGGTGACGAAGCCGGCGAGCGGCCCGAGGTGCCGGTTCGCGTACTCGCCGAAGGAGCCGGCGCAGGGGGACGCCACGGCCATCTCGCCGAGGGACCTCAGGACGAGGAAGACGGCGGCGCCGCCGAT
The DNA here is from genome assembly GCF_014203895.1 of Streptomyces nymphaeiformis. Lineage (GTDB taxonomy): Bacteria > Actinomycetota > Actinomycetes > Streptomycetales > Streptomycetaceae > Streptomyces > Streptomyces nymphaeiformis. Next base: position 644,050 of record NZ_JACHJY010000003.1, read on the forward strand.
CAGGTAGGCGAGGAGGACCGCGGGGCCGCCCGCCCGGATGGATTCGGACGAGCCGTAGAAGAGCCCGGTGCCGATCGCGGAGCCGAGGGCGATGAAGCGGATGTGCCGCGAGTTGAGCCCACGGCTCAGGCCGGCGTTTTCGGTACGCAAACGAGTGTCTCCCTCGTGGGGGGGGCGGGGCGTCGGAGGACCTGGCCGGGCGGTGCGTCTCGCGGCACGCCCGTCGTTCGAGCTGCCGACGGCGAATGCCAGCCTGTATATTCCTGTCTATACAGGTGCGTCAAGAGGTGACCCGATGACTGAACGCAAACCGACACCCGGTCCCGCGTCGAGCGCCTCTCCCGCGGTCGCGCGCGCCCTGGACATGCTCATGTACCTGGCCGCCCGGCCCGGACTCGTACAGGCCGCCACACTCGCCCGTGACCTGGGCATTCCGCGCTCGTCCGCGTACCACATCCTCACCGTGCTGACCGACCGCGGCTTCGTCACGTACGTCCCGTCGGAACAGGCGTACGGGCTCGGCGTCTCCTCCTTCGAGGTGGGCTCGGCCTACCTGCGCCACGAACCCCTGGAGCGGCTCGCCCGGCCGATCCTGCGCGCCACCGCGAGCCGCCTCGGCCAGACCGTGCACCTCGGCATCCTGCACGGCGCGGAGACCGTCTACCTGCTCAAGGAGCGCCCGCCGGCCCGCGCGGGGGACGTCGACATCGCACTCGTGACGGATGTCGGCGTGCGCCTGCCCGCCCATCTGACGGCCAACGGCCGCGCCATCCTCGCCCACACCTCGGAGGCGCAGCTGCGGGCGCTGTTCCCCCGGCCCGGCGATCTGACCACCCGCACCGGACGCGGGCCGCGCTCCCTGCCGGAACTGACCGGCGAACTGGCCCGGGAGCGGGAGCGCGGCTGGTCGCAGGAGGTGGAGCTGGTGTCCCAGGGGTTCTGCTCGATGGGGGTGGCCGCGTTCGACCACAACGAGCGGCCGGTCGCCGCGATCAGCACCACCTGGCGCCGCCACCACGGCCGGCACGACACCGAGGACGTGCGCCAGGCCCTGGCGCAGGGTGCGGCACGGCTGACCGCGGCCGTCTCGGGACACGCGCCGACGGGCGCGGGGGCACGGACCGCCGCCTGAGCCGCCTCGGCCAGACCGCCGCCTGAGCCGCCTCCGCCCGCGCCGGCTCAGTGCGTGGCGAACGCGCCTTCGAGGCGGTAGCGGGAGCCCGGGTGGAGCAGGCGCGCGATGCTCACGAGCGCGTCCCGCGACCACGTGCGGCGCAGGATCAGCAGGCACGGCTCGGACGGTCCGATGCCGAGGATCTCGCATTCCTCGGGGGTCGCCAGGACCGCCTCCACGATGTGCTCGCCCCGCCCCAGCGGCGCGACCTTCGACAGGAACGTGTACGGGGTCTGCAGCGTGAAGTCCTGCTCCAGATAGCCCGGGGCGAAGGCCGGGTTGACGTAGCGGTCCTCCAGCTGGAGCGGCACCCCGTCCTCGTAGTGCACCACGCGCGAGCGGAACACCCGCTGCCCGGTGCCGAGACCGAGGTGCGCGCCGGTCCTGTCGTCGGCCTCCTCCTCGCCCAGGGACAGCACACGGGCGGCGTAGGCGTGGCCGCGGTGGTGCACCTCGTCGGCGATGTTGTGGACCTCGAGGAGCGCGGAGCTGGCCTTGCGCTGGGCGACGAAGCTGCCGACGCCCATGACGCGCCGGATGACGCCCTCGGCGGCGAGCTCGCGCAGGGCACGGTTGACGGTCATCCGGGACAGGCCGAGGGCCTCGACGAACTGGCTCTCCGAGGGCAGGGCGTCGTCCTCCTGCCAGTGGCCGTCCCGGATCCGCCGCTGGACGAGCTCCTTGACGCGCTGGTACGCGGGGACGGAACCGCCCCCGCCCTGCGCGTACCACCGGGCCAGCTCCACCGGGTCCACGGCCACGCCGCCCACCGTCCTCGCCATCCGCTCCCCCTGCCTCCTACCTGGGACGAATCCTAGGGGAGCGGTGCCGGCGGCGACCGGGCCGATGGTCCCGTTCCGGGGGAAGTGTCTCGGATCCGAGAGATGCGGGCGCCGCCGCTGGTCCCGGCTCCGCCGCTCGCGTGTCATGACGGTGCACAACGGCTCGATCCCCTTGAGGAGCAACCATGACCAGCCCTTCCCACGAAGCGCCGGGCGTCGTCCGGGCCCCGCGCGGCACCGAACTGAACTGCCTCGGATGGCAGCAGGAGGGCGCCCTGCGGATGCTCATGAACAACCTCGACCCCGAGGTCGCCGAGCACCCCGAGGACCTCGTCGTCTACGGCGGCACCGGGAAGGCCGCCCGCAACCACGAGGCGTACGACGCGATCGTCCGCACCCTCAAGACCCTCAAGGACGACGAGACCCTCCTCGTGCAGTCCGGCAAGCCGGTCGGCGTGATGCGCACGAACGAGTGGGCGCCGCGCGTGCTGCTCGCCAACTCCAACCTGGTGGGCGACTGGGCCAACTGGGAGGAGTTCCGCAAGCTGGAGGCCGAGGGCCTGACCATGTACGGCCAGATGACGGCCGGTTCGTGGATCTACATCGGCAGCCAGGGCATCCTGCAGGGCACGTACGAGACCTTCGGCGCCGTCGCCCGCAAGAAGTTCGGCGGCACCCTGGCCGGCACGATCACCCTGACCGCCGGCATGGGCGGCATGGGCGGCGCCCAGCCGCTGGCCGTGACGATGAACGACGGTGTCGCGATCTGCGTCGACGTCGACGAGACGCGCATCGACCGCCGCATCGGCACCCGCTACCTCGACGTCAAGGCCGACAACCTCGACCACGCCCTCGAACTGGCCGTCCAGGCCCGCGACGAGCGCCGTGGCCTGTCCATCGGCGTCGTCGGCAACGCCGCCGAGATCTTCCCCGAGCTCCTGGAGCGGGGCGCCCCGATCGACATCGTCACCGACCAGACCTCCGCCCACGACCCGCTGGCCTACCTGCCCGTCGGCATCCCGGTCGAGGACTGGCACAAGGAGCGCGAGGCGGACCCGGCCGGCTTCACCGAGCGCGCGCGCAAGTCGATGGCCCTGCACGTCGAGGCCATGGTCGGCTTCCTCGACAAGGGCGCCGAGGTCTTCGACTACGGCAACTCCATCCGCGACGAGGCCCGCAAGGCCGGTTACGACCGGGCCTTCGACTTCCCCGGCTTCGTCCCGGCGCACATCCGCCCGCTGTTCGAGGAGGGCCTCGGCCCGTTCCGCTGGGCCGCGCTGTCCGGCGACCCGGCCGACATCGCCAAGACGGACGCCGCGATCAAGGAGCTGTTCCCCGAGAACGAGCACCTGCACCGCTGGCTGGACATGGCCGGCGAGCGCGTCTCGTTCGAGGGCCTGCCCGCCCGCATCTGCTGGCTCGGTTACGGCGAACGCCACCGCGCGGGCCTGAAGTTCAACGAGATGGTGGCGAACGGCGAACTGTCCGCCCCCGTCGCCATCGGCCGCGACCACCTCGACTCCGGCTCCGTCGCCTCCCCGTACCGGGAGACCGAGTCGATGCTCGACGGCTCCGACGCCATCGCCGACTGGCCGCTGCTCAACGCCCTGGTGAACACCTCCTCCGGCGCCTCCTGGGTCTCCATCCACCACGGCGGCGGCGTCGGCATGGGCCGCTCCATCCACGCCGGCCAGGTCTGCATCGCCGACGGCACCGAGCTCGCGGCCCGCAAGCTGGAGCGCGTCCTGACGAACGACCCGGGCATGGGTGTCATCCGGCACGTGGACGCCGGATACGAGTACGCCTCCTCGGTCGCCAAGGAGCGCGGCGTGCGCATCCCGATGACGGAGACCGGGGACGGCACGGCGTGAGCACCTTCCAGGAGACCGCTCCCCCGGTCACGGACGTCCCGGCCCGCCCCTGGTCGGGCCGGGACGACGGGCCCGGTGCCGAACACCTGCGGTGGCACAAGGCCGTCGAGCTCGACCCGGAGCTGACGGAGCCCGGCGACGTGGCGTTCGTCGGCTTCGGCTCCGACGAGGGCGTGCGCCGGAACAAGGGGCGGCAGGGCGCCGCGCAGGGCCCCGACGCCCTGCGGCGGGCCCTCGCCCCGATGGCGCTGCCGAAGCCGCTGCGGGCCCTCGACGCCGGTGACGTGACGGTCGACGGCGACGCGGACGACGCCCTGGAGGCCGGTCAGCAGCGGCTGGGCCGGGCGGTCGCGCACCTCGTCGAAGCGGGCCACCCCGTGGTGGTCCTCGGCGGCGGGCACGAGGTCGCGTTCGGGACGTACAGCGGTCTGGAGCAGACGCGGGCCCTCAAGGCCGGCGGGCGGCTCGGGGTGCTGAACCTCGACGCGCACTTCGATCTCCGCGAGGACGCGCGGCCCAGCTCGGGCACGCCGTTCCTGCAGATGGCGCAGAGCGAGCGGCGGCACGGCCGCGACCTCAACTACTGGGTGCTCGGCATCAGTCAGGCCGCCAACACCGAGGCGCTGTTCCGCACCGCGGAGTCGCTCGGGGTGCGGTACCTGGAGGACGGCGAGTGCGGGCTGCTCGCCATGGCGCGGGTGGAGGCCTTCGTCGACGAGTTCCTCGCGAGCTGCGACCTCGTCCACCTGACGATCGACCTGGACGTGCTGCCGGCGGCCGTCGCCCCCGGGGTCAGCGCGCCCGCCGCGTACGGCGTGCCGATGGAGGTCGTCGAGCAGGTCTGCACACGGGTCGCGCGCAGCGGCAAGCTCGTGGTCGTCGACGTCGCCGAGCTCAATCCGGAGTTCGACGTCGACCAGCGCACGGCGCGGGCCGCCGCGCGTCTGGTGCACCGGACGGTCACCACCTGGGCGTGACGCCCTTCCCCTGAACAGGCCGCCAGGCCGCCCGGCATACGAGAGCCGCGGCCTGGCGGCCGCGACTCTTCCCGCCCGGATCAGCTCAGCGGAGCGGATCCGCCCACGCCCGGATCCGCTCAGGCCCCGATCCGCTCAGCGGACGTCCGTGAGGGCGACGATCGCGAGGACCCCGTCGACGGTGACGTCGACGGGGTCCTCGTCGTCCTGGAGCAGGACCGCGTCGAGCCGGCCGAGGCCGACGGACTCCCCGCCCGGCGTCGCGGTGCCGTCGAGGACGATCGCGAGGACACGGGTCCCGGGGGCGGGGCGCAGCACCGTACCGCGGCGTTCGACGGACACCTCGGCCTTCACCTCGCCGCGCCGCACCATGACGTTGAAGTCGACGATGGGGCCGTCGAGCAGCCGGCAGTCGGTGGCGGCGTCGCCGGAGAAGGCGAAGGGCGCACAGGGGGTGTCGACGACGTGCTCCGCGCCGTCGACGGTGAGGACCATGCCCGGCCCGTCGACGACGGTGATGATCCGGTCGACGCCCTCGAACGTGGAGAAGGGACCGCTGCTCGCGACGTCGGCGACGCTGATCCGCCACGCGAAGTCGTCGGTGCCGGCGCCATGGGGGTGGGCGACGACCTCGGTGGTGATGCCGCCGCCGTTCTTCCAGGGTGCGGGGGTCCGGTCGTGCGCGCGCAGGATCTGAGGTGCCATGAGGGTGTTCTTCCTTCTGGATCTGATCGGTCGGTGGGGGAAATCGGTCGGTCGGGAAAACACGACATCCTCCCCCGCCGCCTGGGGGCCGCGGGAGAGGAGGTGTCGTGGGTCGGTCGGGCTAGCGCTCGGCGGTGTGACGGGTGTCGAGGGCGCTCTCGGTGAAGACCCGGTATCCGGTCGCCGGGTCGTATCCGTGGATCTCGCGGGTGTCGAGGGCGGCCATGTACGTCAGGACGTCCTTGCTGACGATCTGCCCGGGGACGAGCACGGGGAAGCCGGGCGGGTACGGGGTGACGAACGTGGCCGAGACGACGGTGCGGCCCCGCGCCATGGCGTCGGTGATGGCGTCCACCGACAGGTGCTCGCACTGGGTGTCGTCGTAGGCGAGGAAGAACGCGGAGCGCATGTCGCCCTCGGGGGTGCGCGGGCTCGGCCGGAACGCCGGGTGGAACGCACTGAAGTCGGGCAGGGCCGCGGAGCCCGCGTCGAGGCCGGTGGCGGCGCTGTCGTGTGCGGCCCGGTCGTGCGGGCTCATCTCGCCGATGCGTTCCTCCAGGTCCTCGGCGATGCGGACGAGCACCTCGATCAGGTAGGCGACGGAGCTGCGGGTGGTGCCGATGTTCGTCATGAACAGCAGCGTGTTGCGGGTCGTCTTGTTGACCTGGATGCCGTGCCGGTCCATCAGGAGGTCGTGCTTGAAGGTGTCCCCGTCGATCCCGGTGCGCCCGATGTGCAGGGTGGCGCGGGTGGGGTCGAGGACGAACTCGTCCTCCTCCCAGGCCCGTTCCATCCGGGCGAGGCCGGTGCGCAGGGGCTGCTCGATGCCGGAGGAGCGGAAGCGGGGCGGGACGAGTTCCGGCGTGGTGAGGATGCGCAGGTAGCGGCTGAGCAGCGGGTGCTGGGCGACCGCGTCGCGGAGCACTCCGGCCTGTTCGAGCTGCTTCTGGACGAGCGCGAAGCCCTCGAAGACGGCCTGCCGGCGGCCGAGGTCCATCGAGGCGAGGATCTGGTAGTTGGGCGACGTCGAGGTGTGCGTCATGTACGCCTCGTGGAACACCTCGGCGACCTTGTGGCGGAAGTCCTGGTCGAAGACGTGGACCATCGAGCCCTGGCGCATCGAGGTGAGCGTCTTGTGCGTGGACTGGGTGGCGTAGACGCGGACGCGGACCTTCTCCGGGTCGGGCATCAGCCGGGTGGTGGCGAGGGTCTCGTCGTCGGGGTCGTCGCCGAGGCTCGCACGGTGGGCCGCATAGGTGTCGGCGTACGCGGGGTCGCGGTAGCGGTCGGTGAGGGTGCGGGCCGCGTCCATGGCGGTGCGGCGGCGGTAGACGGGGTGGAAGCGGGCGAAGGCGAACCAGGCCTCGTCCCACAGGAACGCCAGGTCCGGCTTGAGGGCCAGGCACTCCTCCATCACGCGCGAGGGGTTGTAGACGATCCCGTCGAAGGTGCAGTTGGTGAGCATGAGGAGCTTGACGCGGTGCAGGACGCCCTCGTGCTTGAGCATCAGCAGCTTCCGCTTGATCTCCTCCACCGGCACGGCGCCGTACATGCCGTACTCGTCGAGGGGATAGGCGTCGAGGTAGACGACGTGGGCACCGGCGAGGACGAGTCCGTAGTGGTGCGACTTGTGGCAGTTGCGGTCCACGAGCACGATGTCGCCGGGTCGTACGAGCGCCTGCACGACGATCTTGTTGGCGGTGGAGGTGCCGTTGGTGACGAAGTAGGTCTGGCGGGCGCCGAAGGCCTCGGCGGCCAGGTCCTGGGCCTCGCGCAGCGGACCGGTGGGGGCGAGCAGGGAGTCCAGGCCGCCGGAGGTGGCGGAGGTCTCGGCGAGGAAGATGTTCAGGCCGTAGAAGTCCGCGATCTCCGGTATCCAGGGCGAGTTGAGCACCGAGGCGCCGCGGGAGACGGGCAGGGCGTGGAAGACGCCGGTGGGCTTGCGGCTGTGGGCGCGCAGCGCGGTGAAGAACGGGGCGCGGTGGCGTTCGGTGATGCCGTGCAGGATCGACAGGTGCAGTTCGAGGAGGCCTTCGCGGGCGTGGAAGACGCGCCGGAAGCGGCGGCCGATGCGGCTCGCGGTGGACTCGACGGCCCGTTCGGACACGAGGTAGAGGTCGAGTTCGGGGCGCAGGGCGAGGAGCCGGTCGCCGAGGGCGCGGATCCGTTCGCCGCTGTCCCCTGGTGCGGCGGCGTCGGTGGCCTCGTCGAAGAACCGGCGGACGACGCTGAGGTCGTGGCGGGAGCGCGCGGTGAACCGGTCGCGGATGACGACGGCCTGGAGGCTGGAGTTGACGAGGGAGGCGATGACCGCGTCCTCGAAGCTGGGGGCGACGACGATCTCGTAGCCGAACTCGTCGTCGGGGCGGCGCAGCCGGCGCAGTTCGGCGCGCAGCGCCTGTTCCTCGGCGGCGTCCAGGTCGCCGACGACGAGGACCTCGAAGTACGGGGCGGAGGGCGCGGGCGGGGTGTGCGCGGGGTCCGTCGTCTCGTCGGGCGCGGCGCTCGGGGTGGCGGCGGTGTGCGGGGCGGTGCCGTGGTGGCGGTGTCCGGCGAGGGCGCGGTACAGCTCGTCGGTGCGCTGGGCGAGTTGCCGGTACTCGTGCTGGTCGTGGAGCCCGCGGAGTTCCTTCAGCGCGGCCGTGCCGGGGAAGGCCCAGCAGTGCTCGACGGGTGTCAGGAGGCGGATGAGTTCCCGGATGCGCGCGGCGGTGTCCGGGCGACCGTCCGGACCCTGGGTGGCGAGGCGGTGGGTGAGGTCCGCCAGTGAGCTCCAGGCGTCGGCGCGCAGTTGACCGACGCTGTTGTGCACCGTGGCGGTCGGCAGGTCATTCACCGGGGAACGGCTCCTTCTGAGGGCTGCCCGGCCGGCCGCGGACGGGGAAGGCGGGGGTGTCTTGGGCCTGGGGTGGCAGCGGCCTGCCGCGCCTTCCGGGTCCCGCGGGACCCGGAAGGCGTGAGGGACTGCGTCCGGGTCAGACCAGGGCGCCGGTGACGGACTCGGCGGCGGCCAGGGCGCGGCCGGAGGCCACGTACTGGACGGCCTCCTCGATCTCGGGGGCGAGCCAGCGGTCGGTGCCGGGGCCCTCGACGGTCTCGCGCAGCCCGTCGCGCACCGCGGCCGTGGCCGGGGCGGGGGTGAGCGGGGCGCGCAGGTCGAGGGCGCGGGCGGCGGTGTAGAGCTCGACGGCGAGGACGCGGCCGAGGCCGTCGACGGCGCGGCGGAGCTTGCGGGCGGCCGCCCAGCCCATGGACACGTGGTCCTCCTGCATGGCGCTGGAGGGGATCGAGTCGACGGAGGCCGGGGTGGCGAGCCGCTTGAGCTCGGAGACGATCGCGGCCTGCGTGTACTGGGCGATCATGTGGCCGGAGTCGACGCCCGGGTCGTCGGCGAGGAAGGCGTTCAGACCGCGGTTGCGGGCCGGGTCGAGGAACCGGTCGGTGCGGCGCTCGGAGATCGAGGCGACGTCGGCGACGGTGATGGCGAGGAAGTCGAGCACGGCGGCGACGGGGGCGCCGTGGAAGTTGCCGTTGCTCTCGACGCGGCCGTCGAGGGTGACGACCGGGTTGTCGACGGCGCTGGCGAGCTCGCGGGAGGCGACGAGTGCGGCGTGGCCGAGGGTGTCGCGGGCGGTGCCGTGGACCTGCGGGGTGCAGCGCAGCGAGTAGGCGTCCTGGACGTAGGTGCAGTCCGGGCCCGCGTGGCTGGCGATGATCGCCGAGTCGGCGAGCAGGGAGCGCAGGTTGCCGGCGCTGTCGCCCTGGCCGGGGTGCGGGCGCATGGCCTGGAGGTCGGCGGCGAACACGGCGTCGGTGCCGAGCTGGCCCTCGACGCTCATGGCGGCGGCGATGTCGGCGGTGCTCAGCAGGCGGCGCAGGTCGTGGAGGGCGAGGACGAGCATGCCGAGCATGCCGTCGGTGCCGTTGATGAGGGCCAGGCCCTCCTTCTCCTCCAGGACGACCGGGGTGATGCCGGCCTCGGCGAGGGCCTCGGCGGCGGGCTTGCGCTCGCCGTCGGCGGTGCGGACGACGCCCTCGCCCATGACGGCGAGCGCGCAGTGCGCGAGGGGGGCCAGGTCGCCGGAGCAGCCGAGCGAGCCGTACTCGTGGACGACCGGGGTGATGCCCGCGTTCAGGAGCGCGGCGTAGGCCTCGGCGGTCTCGGTGCGGACGCCGGTGCGCCCGGTGGCGAGGGTGGACAGGCGCAGCAGCATCAGGGCGCGTACGACCTCGCGCTCGACCTCGGGGCCGGAGCCCGCGGCGTGCGAGCGGACCAGGCTGCGCTGGAGCTGGGTGCGCAGTTCGGTGGGGATGTGGCGGGTGGCCAGGGCGCCGAAGCCGGTGGAGACGCCGTAGTGGGGCTTGGCGTCGTCGGCGAGGGCCTTGACGACCTCGCGACTGCGGGCGATCTCCTGGAGCGCCTCGGGGGCGAGGGCCACCTGGGCCCCGTGACGGGCAACGGACACGACTTCGTCGGCGGAGAGGGCACCGACACCAACAACAACGTTCATGTCCCTATGAAGGCGCAGGCGGGGAGGGGTGCGCGAGGCATGCGGGACAGCTCGTGTCTGGGATACAAGACATCTGGTCTGGGATCCCAGACAGTAGGTTTACGGCGTCCCTGGTCTACGCTCGCCCCATGAGCATCGTCCCTGCCGCAGCGCAGGTGCTGGCCGTCCTGCGCTACCTGTCCCGTCAGGCCGCCCCCGTCCCCGCGGCCGCCATCAGCCGGGACGTGGGGCTGCCGCGCTCGACGACCTACCACCTGCTCGACACCCTGGCCGCGGACGGCTTCGTGGTCCATCTGCCGGAGGAGCGGCGCTACGGTCTCGGGCTCAGCGCCTTCGAGTTGGCCTCCGGGTACGAGCGCCAGGCGCCGTTCCAGCGCCTCGCGCGGGCCCCGCTCGCCTCCCTCGTGGACCGCACCGGGCACAACGCGAACCTCGCCGTCCTGCACGGCCGCGAGGTCATCTACGTCATCGAGGAACGCGCCCCGGGCCGCCCGCCCCTGGTCAGCGAGGTCGGCGTCCGGCTGCCGGCCCATCTGACGGCGAGCGGCCGGGCGGTGCTCGCGCTGCTGCCGCCCGCGCAGGTGCGGGCGATCTTCCCGGACCGGTCGGCGTTCGTGCAGCGGCACGGTGCCGGTCCGGCGACGCTGACGGCGCTGCGCGCGCTGCTCACCCAGGCGCGGCGCCGCGGGTACGCGACGGAGGAGGGCGAGGTGACGCCGGGCCTCTCCTCGATCGCCGCGCCGGTCCTCGACCATCACGCGCATCCGATCGCGGGGATCGCGGTCACCTTCCCCGACGAGGCCGTCGACGAGGCGGAGCGGCAGCGGATCGCGGGGCATGTGGCGCAGACGGCACGGGAACTGACCCGCCGGGTCGGCGGCGCGACGCCCGCCCCCTGAATCGCACCGCGATTACTTTAGGTAATAGGTCGGCAATCCTGAGTTTCGGAGCGCTCAAGATCGTGCGCCGACGGGTGGGAAATCCCCTGCCGTTAACACAGACTTTAACGATGTTTTGGCAGGTCAGGCCGACAAAAACAGCGTAAATCGGATGACCCGAAGATGGGGGCTCCCCAACCGGCACATCGTGGGCTTAACTTATGTGCCATGACCTCCCCCCGCTCCACCTATGGAGGCGGTTACCACACCGCGCCGTCCTTCCCGGACACCCCCATCTACGACTCCCTCGTCGCGGAGCGGGGCACGCCTCAGATCGCCCCGATCCGAGTGCCCGCCGCCTACGACACCGGCAGCAGTTACGCCGGCGCCGGAAGCGGTTCCTACCTGCCGGCGCTCCCCGCGGCACTGCCCGCCCTGCCGGCGGCGCCCAGCCCGCAGCCCGCCCCCGCGTACGGCGGCGGTTACGGCTACCCGCAGCCGGCGGCGCAGATGGCGCCCGTCCCGATGCAGCACGCCCCCACGCCGTACATCCCGCAGCAGCCGGTGGCCCCGCGCGGCTACCCGGGCGGCGGGTACCCGCAGCAGCCCCGCCCGGCCGCCGCCGGATACGAGGCGATGCGCCCGGTGGCCCCCCGGCCCGCGCCGGTTCCGGCCCCCGCGCCGTACGACGACCCGTACAACCGTCCTTACCAGGGTGGAGGTTACTGACAAGCTCTGCGCAGCGGCCGACGGGAGGGCCGGGGCGGCTGGCAGGATGAGGGCATGTCCACTCCTCTGCTCCGCTCCGTCCACATCCACCCGGTGAAGGCCATGCGCGCGCTGGCCCGCACGGAGGCCGAGGTCCAGCCGTGGGGGCTGGCCGCGGACCGCCGCTGGACCGTCGTCGACGCCGCGAACAAGGTGGTGACGCAGCGCCGTCACCCGCGGATGGCGCTGGCCACGGCGGAGCCGCTGCCGGGCGGCGGGGTCTCCCTGTCCGCTCCGGGCCACGCGAGGCTGGAGGTCGAGGTACCGCACTCCTCGACCACGGTCGCGGTGGAGATCTTCGACAAGTTCGTGGAGGCGGTCCCGGCCGACCCCGCCGCGGCCGCCTGGCTCTCGGCGTACCTGGAGAGCGACGTACGGCTCGTGCACATGGACGCGCCCGAGCACCGGCGGCCGGTCGACCCCGACTACGCGCTGCCCGGCGAGACCGTGAGCTTCGCGGACGGCTATCCGCTGCTCGTCACCACCACCGCCTCGCTCGACGCCCTCAACTCGCTGATAGCCCAGGGCGACCACGCCGACGAGGGCCCGCTGCCGATGAACCGGTTCCGGCCGAACCTGGTGATCGAGGGAACCGCCCCCTGGGCGGAGGACGGCTGGAAGCGGCTCGCCGTCGGAGAGGTCACCTTCCGGGTCGCCAGGCCCTGCGGGCGCTGCGTCGTGACCACGACGGACCAGCTCACCGCCGAGCGGGGCAAGGAGCCGCTGCGGACCCTCGCCAAGCACCGCACGAGCGACGGCCGGGTCAACTTCGGCCAGAACCTCGTCCCCGAGCACACCGGCACGGTCCGGGTCGGCGACGCGGTGAAGATCCTGGACTGACCGGACTGACCGGACTGACCGGACCGACCGGACCGCCGGCCACCGGTCCCGCATCACTTTTCCCCGGCCCGACAGGCGGGGAACCCGGGCCCGGGGCACACTCGTTGGAGGCATGGTGAACATCGAGGCGGTGTACAACTAGGGGGTCCAGACGTGCGCGCAGCCACCGGACTCTGGCGCTGGCGGCACAATCCCCTGCGCCGGACCACTGATCTCGCCGAGGCGTGGGTCGCCTTCGCGGCGATCGTCCTGCTCTGCCTCCTGGTGCCGCTGACCGGCTGGGTGGCCGGCTCCTCCGCGTACGGTTCGCTGTCGCGCGCGGTGCGTACGCAGCAGGCGCAGCGGCTGCCGACGACCGCCCGGGTGGTGCGGCTCGCCGACGGGCCCGTGAGCGGCCCCAAGTCCGTCGAGACCGCCGGGGAGGAGCGGCTGCGGCGCTCGGTCGTGGCCCGCTGGACCGCACCGGACGGCTCGGCCCGCACGGGCACGGTGGCGACGGCCCGGCAGCACTCCGCGCCCGGCGCCTCCTTCCGGCTCTGGACGGACCGGGGCGGGCACCCGGTGGCGCCGCCGATGCAGCCGGGGACGGCTCGCGCGCACGCGTTCATCGCCGGTCTGACGGCCGCGCTCCTCGCCGGTCTCCTGGTGGAGCTCGTCCGCCGCCTCGCCGTCCGAAGACTGGTGCTGCGGAGGTACGCGCGCCTCGACCGCGCCTGGGCGGCGGCGGGTCCCGACTGGGGCCGTACGGGGACGGGGAGCTGACCCGCCCGCACGGCCGCGCGGCGTCCGAGTTCGACCGGTCCACGACCGGGTCCGACCGGTCCGGACCGCCCCGGACCGGCGGTGACGCGTCCCGGGCGGCGGTCGGCCCCCGGTACGCCCGGGGGCCGGCGACCCGTCAACCCGGCGGCGCCGCGCGCGCTACGGTGGGGCATCGGATCAGCGGCGAGGCATGAGGCGGGGGCAGGACACACCCATGGCACAGGGCACGGTCCAGGTGACGCACACCGGCACATCGCGGTGGCGGCGCCGCACGGGTGAGTACCCCTCCCTCGCCGCCGCCCTTGAGGCCGCGGGCGACGGGGACGTCCTCACCGTCGCGCCCGGCACCTACCGGGAGAACCTCGTGATCCGACGGGCCGTCACCCTGCGCGGCCCCGAGGGCGGGGTCGGCTCGGTGCGGATCGCGCCCCCGGACGGGGTGCCCCTGACCCTCCGCGCCTCCGTCACCGTGCAGGACCTGCACATCGAGGGGCAGGACGTGGCCGCGCCCGCGCTGCTCGTCGAGGACGGCACGCCCGAGCTGCTCGACCTGCGGATCATGACCCGCTCGGCCGCCGGGATCGAGGTGCGGGGCGCCGGCCGGCCGACGGCCCGCCGCTGCACGGTCGACAATCCGGCCGGGGTCGGCATCGCCGTGCTCGACGGCGCGGGCGGGGTGTTCGAGGAGTGCGAGGTGGTCTCCGCCGGGCAGGCGGGCGTCTCCGTGCGCGGCGGCGCGCATCCGCGGCTCGAACGCTGCCGGGTGCACCACGCCTCCGGTGCGGGGATCGCCGTGTCCGGCGAGGGCAGCGGCCTGGAGGGCGTCGGCTGCGAGGTGTACGAGATCAAGGGCGCCGGTCTGCAGATCGCGGCCCGCGCGAGCGCCCACCTCACCGACTCCTCCGTGCACCGCACCTCGGCGGACGGCATCACGCTCGACACGGACGCGGTGCTCACGCTCTCCGACTGCGACATCCACGACGTCCCGGAGAACGCGGTCGACCTGCGCTCGCGTTCGGTCCTGACGCTGACCCGGTCGACCGTCCGCCGCTTCGGGCGCAACGGCCTGTCGGTGTGGGACCCGGGGACGCGGGTGGACGCCAACCAGTGCGAGATCCACGACAGTACGGGCGACTACCCGGCGGTGTGGGTGAGCGACGGGGCGACCGCCGTCCTCGACGCCTGCCGGGTGCACGACGTCCCGGACGCGCTGTTCGTCCTGGACCGCGGCTCGCGCGTCGACGTCGTCGACAGCGATCTGACGCAGGTGCGGAACACGGCGGTGTCGGTGAGCGACGGGGCCACGGCCCAGCTCGACGACTGCCGGATCCGGGAGGCCTCCACGGGCGCCTGGTTCCGGGACCACGGCAGCGGCGGCACCCTCGGCGGCTGCACGATCGACTCGGTGCAGACCGGCGTCATCGTCACCAAGGGCGCCGACCCCACGATCGACCGGTGCGTGGTCACCTCGCCCGCCGAGGCCGGCTTCTACGTGTCGGCGGAGGGCCGCGGCTCCTTCCACGGCTGCCGGGTGACGGGCAGCGGAGGGTACGGCTTCCACGTCACGGACGGCTGCCGGACGACCCTGCGCAAATGCCGTACGGAGCGGTGCGCGCGCGGCGGTTACGAGTTCCCCGAGGAGGGCGCGAGCGCGGAGGACTGCACCAGCGACGAGAGCGCCGTCCGCTCCTCCGTGCCCGACGGCGGCACGGTCCTGACGGCCACGCAGTCGGCGGGGCTGCTCGGCACCGTGCCCCCGCCGCGCCCCCCGGTGGCGGTGCCGGCCGCGCCGGAGCCCGCCCCCGAGGCCCGCTCCTCGCAGGACGTGCTCGGCGAGCTGGACGCCCTGGTGGGTCTGGAGAGCGTCAAGCTGGAGGTGCGGACCCTCACCAACATGATCGAGGTGGGGCGCCGGCGCCAGGAGGCGGGCCTCAAGGCCGCCTCGGTCCGCCGCCATCTGGTCTTCACGGGCAACCCGGGCACGGGCAAGACGACGGTCGCCCGGCTGTACGGCGAGATCCTCGCCTCGCTCGGGGTCCTGGAGCGCGGGCACCTGGTGGAGGTCTCCCGGGTGGACCTGGTCGGCGAGCACATCGGCTCGACCGCGATCCGCACGCAGGAGGCCTTCGACCGGGCGCGCGGCGGCGTCCTCTTCGTCGACGAGGCGTACGCGCTGTCGCCGGAGGACTCCGGGCGGGACTTCGGCCGCGAGGCCATCGACACGCTGGTGAAGCTGATGGAGGACCACCGGGACGCGGTGGTGGTCATCGTCGCCGGGTACACGGCGGAGATGGAGCGCTTCCTCACCGTCAACCCGGGAGTGGCCTCGCGCTTCTCGCGGACCATCACCTTCGGCGACTACGAGCCGGAGGAACTGCTCCGGATCGTCGGCCAGCAGGCCGACGAGCACGAGTACCGGCTCGCCCCGGGCACGGACGAAGCGCTCCTCACGTACTTCGAGAAGCTGCCCAAGGGCCCGGCGTTCGGCAACGGCCGGACGGCGCGGGGGACCTTCGAGTCGATGGTGGAGCGGCACGCCGGCCGGGTCGCCGTGCTCGCCGAGGCGAGCACGGACGACCTGACCCTGCTCTACCCGGAGGACCTGCCCGACCTCCCCTGATCGGCGACGGTCTCGGTGCGCTGGTGGGGAAGGGCCGGCGGGAGCCGGTCGAGGAGCGCGGAGCGGCAGCGGGCGAACGCCGGATCGGCCTGGTAGTCGGAGTGGGCCAGGATCGGTTCGGGCAGCGGGTGTTCGCGGGTGCGGCCGTACGCGACGGGGTCGAGCAGCACCGCCGCGTCGACGGCCGGACGGCCGTCCTCCGCGGGGACCCGGACGGGACCGCCGATCGGGTCCGTGGAGCGGTACAGATTGCTCCAGCAGTGCATCGTGCGGTTCAGGCCGCGCAGCGCCTCGGGCCCGAAGTAGGCGGGGAACCAGCGGCCGTACAGCCGCTCCAGGGGTGAGCC
Organism: Streptomyces nymphaeiformis; assembly: GCF_014203895.1. Lineage (GTDB taxonomy): Bacteria > Actinomycetota > Actinomycetes > Streptomycetales > Streptomycetaceae > Streptomyces > Streptomyces nymphaeiformis. Next base: position 660,285 of record NZ_JACHJY010000003.1, read on the forward strand.
GTACGTGAGCAGGGCGACCCGGCTCCGGGTGGCGGGCTGCAGCTGCCAGACGGCGGCCGCGGCCAGGACGCTGCCCTGGGAGTGCCCGGAGATGACGAGCCGGCCGCCGGTGCTGCGGGTCCAGGAGCTCATCCGCCAGGTGAGGTCGGGGACCGCGCGCTCGGCGTAGCAGGGCGGCGCGAAGGGATGGGCGGCTCGGGGCCAGAAGGTGCCGACGTCCCAGAGGATGCCGATGGTGCGGCGGGCGGAGGCGTCCCTGTAGGCGCGGCGGCCCCAGGTGACGAAGAGCAGGAAACCGAAGCCGATCATCCACGAGCCGAGGGCCTGGGTGACGGAGGCGAGGGAGGCGATCGCGGGGTGGGCCCCGTCGAAGGCCCGGCCCGGGACGTTTCCGCTGGCCCAGGCGCCCGCGACGGACGCGGCCCCGAGGAGCAGGGTCGCGCCGGAGACGACGCCGACGAGGACGGGCGCGGAGTCGGTGAGCGAGGCGCGGGCCCGGCCGGCCGCGATCTGTCCCGTACGGACCGGGTCGGGTTCGTCGGCGGCGTCGTAGTCGGCCTCGACGGCGGCACGCAGGCGCCGGGCGTCCAGGACGGTCCGGGCGGCGAGGAGGGCGGCGGGCACGAGGAGCAGCAGGAGGAGGACGGGGATGACCGAGGCCTGCCAGCTGAGGAGGACGGGCGGGCCGATCCGGACCGCATCCCGGCCCGCCGACCCGTCGAGCCAGTCGGCGACGCGCTGCGCCACTCCCCCGGACATGACGCCGCCGAGCGCGCACGCCAGCATGGCGACCGCGGGCCCGCCGAGTCCGCGCAGGGCGGTACGGGGGTCCCTGCGGGGCCGCTGGAGGAGCAGGGCGACGACCCCGAGCCCGACGACGAGGCCGCCCTGGACGAGGGTGAGGGCGCCGAACACGGCGTCACCGGGGAGGGTTCCGGAGGAGGTCCAGCCGGGCCGGGACCAGCCGGCGTGCACGGCGGTGAGCGCGAGCACGGCGAGGGAGGCGGCGGGCAGCCAGGAGACCAGGGCCCGTTCGACGCGCAGGTCGAGCCGGCGCTCGCTGCGGCCGCGCCGGCAGACCACCCAGAGCACGACGACGGCGAGGACGGCGACGGCCGCCCGGAGCGCCCAGCCGAGGACGGTGAGGAGGCCGGGGGCGCCGGCGTCGTGGCGGGTGGTGGCCGTGACGAGGGCGGCGGCGACGGTGAGGAACCCGGCGGCGGTGTGGGCGGCCCTCAGGCGGGCGACGAGCCGGCGGCCGTACCAGAAGCCGGGGCGGCCCAGCGCGGGGCGGAGCTCCACGGGACCCGCCGGTTCGGCGGCGTCCGCGGCCTCGGTGTCGGCCTGGGGCTCCACGACGGGGGCGTCGTACCCGGTGGGCGGGCGCTGCGCCTCGTACGCGCTCCAGGTCCGGTTCGAGAGGTACCAGAGCAGTCCGACGAGCGCGGTGGGCACGAGGGCGGCGAGGGCGAGGCGGCGGCCCGGCACGGACCACCAGCCGCCGCGGTCGGCGGAGAGGAAGCCGAGCCAGGAGTAGGCGTCGGTGCAGGCGGTGGTGGCGGCGCACTGCCAGGCCGTCAGATCGAGCGCCACCTCGCAGGCGGCGGCGGTGAGGAGGACGGTGAGCGTGAGGGCGACGAGCCGGACGAGGACCCCGTACAGCCGGACGAGGCCCGGCCTGCCCTGGGCGGGCGGCCGCATCCAGTGCGCCAGGTTGGCCACCATGAAGGGCAGGAGCAGCAGCCAGAGGGCGCGGGCGCCGTCGCCCGAGGTCAGGTTGGACCAGCAGTACGCCTCCGGGACGGGGCGCGCCGCGTACCGCTCGGGATGCTCCTCGGCGTCGAGGTCCTCGCCGCGCCGGTACATGGCGGCGGTCCGGTCGCCGGTGACCCGCACGGTCCTGGGGTCGTCGAGCATCGACTCGGGGGTGGCTCCGCCGACTCCGTGGACGAGGAGTTCGAGCGCCGCGCCCCCGCTCTGCGGGGCAGGTGTGGCAGGGGACACTGAGGGGACTTCCTCTCAGAGTGGGAAGATGCGACGTCGGCAACAGGATCGCGGACGGCCGTGCGACCGCGCACGGACTCTCACCGAATCCGACACTCATCCCCTTGTCTCCTGCGGAAGGACCGGCCCCGGCGGTGACTGACAACCAGAACCTCCTCGCCGAGCAGCGGCGTGCCCTGATCCTCGACGAGGTACGTCGGCGTGGCGGTGTGCGGGTCAACGAACTCACCCGCCGGCTGAACGTCTCGGACATGACGATCCGCCGCGACCTGGACGCGCTGGCCCGGCAGGGCATGGTCGCCAAGGTGCACGGCGGGGCCGTTCCGGTGGCGGAGGCCAGCACCCACGAGCCGGGCTTCGAGGCCAAGTCGGTGCTCGAACCGAGCGCCAAGGACGAGATCGCCCGCACGGCGGCGGCCCTGGTCGCGCCGGGCACGGCCATCGCCCTGTCCGGCGGGACGACCACCTACGCGCTCGCCCGGCACCTGCTCGACGTGCCGGACCTGACGGTGGTGACCAACTCGGTGCGGGTCGCCGACGTGTTCCACGAGGCGCAGCAGACGGGCGGCGGGGGCGAGGCGCGGCGCGGGGCGGCGACGGTCGTCCTGACCGGCGGGGTCCGCACGCCGTCCGACGCGCTGGTGGGTCCGGTCGCGGACCGGGCGATCCGCTCGCTCCACTTCGACCTGCTCTTCCTCGGCGTGCACGGCGTGTCGGTGGAGGCCGGCCTGTCCACGCCGAACCTGGCGGAGGCCGAGACCAACACGTGCCTGATGCGCTCGGCGCGCCGGGTCGTGCTGGTCGCGGACCACACCAAGTGGGGGACGGTGGGCCTGAGTTCCTTCGCGACGCTCGACGAGGTCGACACGTGGGTGACGGACCGCGGCCTGCCGGACGGCGTCCGGTCCGAGGTGACGGAGTACGTACCGGGCCTGCTGGTGGCGAACGAGCAGTCCTGAGCCCCGCGTTGCGGCCTGCGCCCCGCCGTCGTGGCCGCCCGTCTCTGCCTCCTCCGGTCGGGCCGGGCCTCCTCACCCTTGGGGCGGGCGGTCGTGACCTGCCTTTCTCTCCACCTTGCGCTTCCTCCTGTCCCCTTCGACCTCCTTGACGTTCCAGGGGCCGGAGACGACGGAGGGGACCTCACCGGAGACCACGGAGGACAGCGGCCGGCCGTCTTCGTCGTAGACGGTGGCGACGTCCGTCAGCTGCCAGAAGAAGTTGAGCTCGGAGTGCTCACCGAGGTTCTGGTAGGTGCTGGAGACGAAGGACGTCGTCTGCGTGGACACGGTGAGCTGCTGGCTGGTGGTGGACGACTCGCTCAGGGAGGCGGAGACGGACGCGCTGAACGGCCCCCATCCGGCGCCGGCACTCACGCCGACGGACGCGTTGGTGGTCTCGGAGTCCGAACTGCTCTCCTGTACGCCCTGGCTGACGGTGTAGCTGACGGTCCGGGTCTCCCCCGGGGCGAGGCTGTACGACTCCCCCGTGCAGTGCCAGAACTGTTCACGGGTGACGGCCACACCGAGCGCGGCCTGGTCGTCCGCCCACGTGGTCACCGGGGTGCGGGCCGTGGTGCCGTGCTGGACGAGACCGGTGGCCACCAGGACACTCGGTCCGTCCTGCGGGACGAGCATGTCCGCGCTGGGCTCGGGGATCGGTCCGATGTCGTTGGGGTCCAGCAGGTCGAACCCCGAGAAGGTCATGGTGCTCTTGCCGCCGGGATTCTGCAGGACGGCGGCGAAGGCACCGGAGTAGTGGGACTTGGCCAGCCAGTAGCTCTCGGCCCAGCAGTCGCCGGTGATCACGGCGTTGTCGCCGTCGGCCCCCATGACGAGGCCCGGCAGACCCGCGGTCCAGTTCCCGTCGGTGTCGGGCCCGCACAGGTCGCCGGCCTGGTCGACGTAGAAGATGTCGAGGGGGATCGTGAGGTCGTTGATGACCAGGACCGAGGCCCTGGCCTTCCTGGGGGGTGAGACGAGGGTCCCGTCGAGGGCCGCCAGGTAGTTGTCGTTCATGCGCATGGTGAGCTCCGATCACCTGCCGCGCATCCGCGCGCGAGGCAGAGCCACTCAGAATTCGGGTTCGTCGGTGAGGTAGTAGAGGCGTGGGCCCCGCTCGGTGTGGACGAGGGCCAACGGTCCCTGCGGGGCCACCCCGGCGGGGGCCGGAAGTTTCAGATCGGCGGTCAGGTCCCACCACTGCCGGTCCGACTCCGGTCCCCTCCACAGGGCGAGGTGGTCGTCCTCGTCCACGTAGGACACCCAGGGGCGGTGGTCGGTGCTCGCCGCGCATGCGACGGAGCTGTTGGCGGCCACCACCGGACGGGCTCCCTTCCGGGTCGTGTAGATGTCCTGGGTGTCCCAGCCGGACCCGGATTTCGCCCAGAGCGGTTCGGCTGCCCGGCCGCAGAGGGCGACGCCCTCCACGGCACGGTCGGCCGGCGCGGCCGCGAGCGGGCTTCCGTCCTCGAGCTGTCTGACGCCTTTCCCGCCGAGGTTCTGCGACCGCCACGTGTTCTTCTCGTCCCCGTAACCCATCATCTCGATGAGGTTGTCGTCGGTGTCCGCGTAGTAGACGCGCCGGCGGTCGTTGCCCCACCCCACGGCGGTCAGCCCGCTGAGCGGGGAGGCCGAGGGGAGCTTTGCGAAGGCCGTGAGATCGGTGATCCTAGTCACCGGCTGCCCGAAGCCCTCCACCTCGATGACGTGATGGTGCTTGTCGAAGAAGTAGACGAAACGGCCCCTGCCGTTCTGCAACGCGGCCAGCGGGCTGTACGCCGGGACCTTGGGGATGCGGCGCTTCACCATGAAGGTCCAGGTGCCCCTGGCCTTCATGACGACGAGATTGCCGTCCTCCTCCACGTAGTAGAGCATCATCGTCCTGGACCGCGTCCCGGCGACGGCGAACGGACTGTTCCACGCGGCCACGGGAACCCCGATGCGGCTGGTGAGGTTCTTGTAGCCCCAGGCGCTTCCGTCGGTCCTCAGTTCGATGATGGCGCCGTCGGTGTCCGCGTAGTAGACGCACCGACTGTCCGATCCCCATCCGATGGCGACGAATCCGCTGGTCAGGGCCGGAAAGGGGGCGGGTCTCGCAATGCCGCGCCCCTCGTCGCCGGCCGCGGCGATGTTGAGGTTGGTCCACTGGAACGAGCCGTCCGGCTCCTGGGCCACTTCGATGACCGCCGTGTAGCCGCCACCCGGCATCACGCCTGTGGGGCGGGCGCCCGCTGTCGCCATGATCTCCTCCAGCTGTCGGTGGGTGTACCTCGCCTCGGGCCGTCTTGTCCCCTAGGCCGACCGGAGCTGCTCCGGCGCCGGGCGGAGGGAGACGATCTCGGGCCTGTCGTCCCGGATCTCGGCACGCGGAGCAGGCGGGTCCAGATCCTCTTTCTCCAGGGTGTCGACCTTGACGGGGCCCCAGACGACGGAGGGGCCCGTGGCGGAGACGACCGATGACAACGGGGTGCCCGTCTCGTCGAACACGGTGAGGGTGTCGGTCAGTTGCCAGTACAGGCACAGCCAGCCGTGGGCCGAATCGTTGGAGTAGCTGTTCGACGTGAAGCTGGTCGTCTGGGTGGACACGGTGACCTGCTGGGTCTTGGTCGAGGACTTGCTCAGGGAGGCGTTGACGGAGGCGCTGAACGGGCCCCAGCCGGCGCTGGCGCTGGTGCTGACCGACCCCGTCACCGTCCTGGTGTCGGACGAGCTGTCCTGCATCCCCTGCGTCTGCGTGTAGTTGACGACCTTCTCCTCGCCGGCCGCGAGGCTGTAGGAGTTCGGCAGGCGCTGCCAGAACTGCTCGCGGGTGACGAACCTGTCCTTCTGCAGCACCCCCACTCCCACCAGGATCCTCGGCCCGTTCGGCGGGATGATCATGGAGCCGGTGGGCACGGGGGTCTCCCCGATGTCGTCCGGGTCCAGCAGGTCGCGGCAGGTGACCGTCACGGCGGCGTTGTCCCTGTCGGCTCGCCAGACCGCGGCGAAGGCGCCCGAGTACCCGACCTTGGCGACGAAGTAGTAGGAGCGGTCGATGTTGTTCCAGGTGAGGGTCGCTCCGGGGTCCAGGACCTGGCCCGGGTAGCCGGGGGCGAGTCTGCGGGTCCGCTTGTTGCGGCCGTACAGCAGACCGTCGAGCCCGACCCAGTACACCAGCAGGTGTACCGGCGTGCCGTTGGTGACCGTCATGTTCGTCCGGCCCCCGTCGTCCTCGGACTTGAGGGTTCCGCTCACCGCGTCCCGATAGGTGTCGTTCATGCGCATGGGGGTGCTTCTCCTTCGGCCGTGGAGCCGGGCCGTCTACTCCTCGCTCGTGTAGTAGACGCGCGGGCCGCTGGTGTAGATGGCGGTGATCGGACTGGGGACACCGGTGGCGACATCGGGCAGGTCCAGCTCGGCGCCCAGGCGGCGGGCGGTCCAGACGCCCCCGGACCCCCGCAGTTCGATCAGGTGGTCGTCGCCCTTTCGCGGGCCTGCGCCCGCGTCGGCGGCGCCCAGGTAGTAGACCTGGACCGCCCCGCTGTCGGGGCCGGCCACGGCGGCCGGTGAACTGCCGTCAGCGGCGGCGGGGGCGCCCGCACCGTCGTCGGTGTTCACGCCGGCGTGGTCGACGTCCCAGCCACGGCCGTTGAAACCCACCTCGACCACCATCCGGTCGGCGTCGAGGTAGTAGAGCCGCGGATGTCCCTCGGCGGTGAGCAGGACCGCCGGCCGGCTGCCGGCCGTCGCGGCCGGGGCCCCGTAGGCGGACAGGCTCCGCACCCGCCACACCACGCCGCCCTCGGGATTCTTCTTCGTGCCCTCGACGACCTCGTGTTCCAGCTGCACGGGTCTGTCGTTCCCGTCGAGGAAGTACACGAGCCGGGAATCGGCACCGCGGCCGACCGCGGTCAGCGGACTGAGCGGAGAAGGGGTCGGGCACCCCTCGACACCGGCCGTCAGATCGGCGGACGACCAGCCCTCCGCCCCGAGCCACGACACCTCGACGACATGGCCGCGCCCGTCCAGGTAGTAGGAGTACTCGCCCTGCCCGGTGGTGACGGCGGCCAGCGGGCTGATCGGCGAAGCCCGCGGGGCGTCGGCGCACACGGTGTACGTCCACTCCCGCGACCGTTCCTCCAGCCTCACCAGACGGCGACCGCCGTCGAGCCGGCCGTCGTCGAGGTAGTGGACCCGCAGGTCTCCGATCTCTCCCGTCACCGCCAGGGCGCTTCCCGCATCGGCGCTGGGGGCACCGATCCAGGTGGTGAACACCCGGTACCCGGCCCACCGACCGTCCGGCAACGAGGGTTCGTACGCCGTGCCGACGACGCTCCTGTCGAGGTCCTGGTAGTAGACCCGGCGGTCGTCCTCGGCCGATCCCGCGGCCGCCAACCCGCTCCCCGCGACCGGCACCGGACTGACCTGCCGCCACGCCGGCCCCTCATCGGAATCCGGAGGATCAGGCGTTCGCCGCTCGGAGAAGTTGATGTCCGAGTACCCCCACTTCCCGTCCTGTTCCGCCACCTCGATGATGCTGAAGACCTTCTCGGCCATGCCTCTCACGCCCCTGTCCCTTCCGTCCGCCGGGCGCGGCCGTCACAGCGAGCCCCACCGCCCCGCGCAGTCCCGCCCCGGCGAAGTCCGGACCGGTGGTACCACCGTCGTCCTCCTCTCCACGGTGGACCCTCGCGGCGGCCGTCGCATCCGGAGGGAGAACCGATTGGCAGTCCAGCAGGGGAAGTTGACGCGCAGACGAGGACGTCGGCTCCGGACGGCGGTGCGCCCGCGGCAAGATGCGGGAGACCGCACTTGGTGGGTAGATGGACTGAGGGGCCCGCAGCCGATCCGAATTCGGCGCAGTTCCGAAGGACGGGTGTTGTGAAAGCATTCCCGAGATGGCGCTTGCACGAGTCCGTGGCGCATTGGATGTACGACCCGAACGTCGTCGGGCTCGACATGAGGTACAAGGTCGTCGGCGGTCGGGAGACACGCGACTGGGCGATCTGCGTACAGGTGCTGGAAAAGAAGTCGACGTCCGCCCTTTCTGCGGGAGAGCTGCACATCCCACCCGCCGTGGAGACCTTGACGGCCGATCCGGGAGTCTCCGCGGCGCGAGAGCTCACACCCACGGATGTGATAGAGGTCGAACAGCCCGTCCTCCATGAAGGATTCACGGGTTGGTACAGCCGTCCGGCCTGGGGCGGGCTCGGGATAGGCATCTGGAAAGAGGACGGAAATGGAATGCTGATGGGGACGATGACCGTCGCGGACTGGGGCGGCCCGGCCAGGATCATTTCCTCAGGTCACGTCCTCAGCACCAGCCACACAACCGGCAACCCTCCCACCATAAGCAAAGTAAGGCCTTCGGATCTCATCTTCCAGCCCCCAGGAGGGGTTGGACTGGAGCCCCCGGGCGAGTGGACAGAGAAAGAGATGAAAATCGGGCTGATAGAGAACAGCTACCCCCTCTTCCGCTACCCGGTAGGCCACTTGGGGCCCTATTACTTCAACACCTACGACCTCGCGTGGGCGCGCCCCCGGCGTCAAGCGACAAGCTATGCGATCGGACCGGGCGACACGTCTCCCATCTGGCCCCAGCCAAACCAGAGCATTGTCATCACGAACGTCGACGGGATACCGCAGATGGCGGATCTGAGTACACACGGAGGGCCTGCCTATGGGCTCCATGTGGCTTTCGCAGGAGTGACGACCGGATTGCATGAAGGGCGCATCAAAAGCGTTCGTTCACTATTGAAGACCTGGGGGGAAAACCGCCAATGCTACTATTGCTTCAGGGATCTCATACGCGTAGAGCCGACTTTGGGCGGGGCCGCCAAGTCGGGGGATTCTGGTGCAATGCTCGTCGGGCTGGACACCAAGAAAGGTGCGGGACTGGGCACCTTGGTCGGAGGCAATGCCCAGTCGATATATTTCGCGAGGATTCCCACTGCCAATCCAGGAACCGGGCAGCTGCAACAGCCGAATTACGCTCCCGGCCCGAATCCTCCCCCAGCAGACGGAACCCAGTCGATATGACCTCAGCCGCCGGGACGTCTCAGCAGGCGCGCTCGCCGGGCGTGAACACCCTTGTCGCGAAACGTGGTTGACGGGCCGCCCGGCGCCGCAAAGGCTCACACGGGCGGAGGAGGCGTGGCGTCGCCCGGACGGAGTGCGGGTCGTCGCCGCCGGCCCCCTGGGCAGTTGACGGTGCGTCAGCTAAGGTGCTTTCTCCGTCGCGTCCCCCGGGAGGATCCATGGCCCGCCGACTCAGGCCCGTGGAGCTCGACTTCACCAGCTCCGCGCCCGTCCGCCTGGTCTTCACCGCGAACCTCGCCGCCCCGCCCCCCGCCGTCTACCGGTCCGTGGCCGTGGAGGTGGGGAGCCTGCCCTCGTGGTTCACGGCCGTCACCTCCGCCGTCCCGACGGCGGACGGCTCGGCCCGTACCGTCCGGCTCCGCGGCGGGATCGCCTTCGACGAGACGATCCTGGCCTCCGAGCCGGACCTCCGCTACGCCTACCGGGTGGACACGACGAACGCCCCCGGGGTGACGGCGATGGCGGAGGAGTGGACCCTCTCCCCCACCGGGACGGGCACCCGCCTGCGGTGGACGATGGCCGCCGACGGCGCCGCCCCCTTCCGGCTGGCGCTGCGGCTCGCCGCACCCGGCGTGGGGCTCTCCTTCCGGGACGCGGCGCGCCGCCTCGACCGGCGGCTCACTCCGGCCAGGCCCCCGTCGCCAGGAACCGCTCGATAGCGGCGGAGTACGGGGCGATGTCGAGGCCCTGGGCGGCCAGCCAGTCGTCGGAGTAGTACTTGTCGAGGTACCGCTCGCCCGGGTCGCAGATGAGGGTGACGACGCTGCCGGTGCGCTCGTGGGCGACCATCTCGGCGATGATCTTGAAGGCGCTCCACAGGCCGGTGCCGGTGGAGCCGCCCGCCTTGCGGCCGATCGCGGTCTCCAGGGCGCGGACGGCGGCGACGCTCGCCGCGTCGGGGACCTTCATCATGCGGTCGACGGCCCCGGGCACGAAGCTGGGCTCCATGCGGGGGCGGCCGATGCCCTCGATGCGCGAGCCGCAGTCGGCGGTGGCGTTCGGGTCGTGGTGCGTCCAGCCGTCGAAGAAACAGGAGTTCTCGGGGTCGGCGACACAGATCCGGGTGTCGTGCTGCATGTAGTGCACGTAGCGGGCGATGGTCGCCGAGGTGCCGCCGGTGCCGGCGGTGGCGACGATCCAGGCGGGCTCCGGGTACCGCTCCAGCTTCAGCTGCTCGTACATCGACTCGGCGATGTTGTTGTTGCCCCGCCAGTCGGTGGCCCGCTCGGCGTAGGTGAACTGGTCCATGTAGTGGCCGCCGGTGCGCTCGGCGAGGGCGGCGGCCTCCTCGTACATCGTGCGCGAGTCGTCGACGAAGTGGCACTGCCCGCCGTGGAACTCGATGAGCCGGCACTTCTCGGGACTGGTCGTGCGGGGCATGACGGCGATGAACGGGACGCCGATCAGCTTCGCGAAGTACGCCTCGGAGACCGCGGTCGAGCCGCTGGACGCCTCGATGACGGGCTTTCCGGGACGGACCCAGCCGTTGCAGAGGCCGTAGAGGAAGAGGGAGCGGGCGAGGCGGTGCTTGAGGCTGCCGGTGGGGTGGGTCGACTCGTCCTTGAGGTAGAGGTCGATGCCCCACTTCTCGGGGAGGGGGAAGCGCAGGAGGTGGGTGTCGGCGGAGCGGTTGGCGTCGGCCTGGACCTTGCGCACGGCCTCCTTGAGCCAGGAGCGGTACGCGGGGTCGCTGCGGTCGATGTCGACGGTGGCCGTCGCGGCAACCGCACTCTCGTGGGTGGTGCTCATCCGTGCCTCTTCTCGCGTGTCGCCTCGGGGGTCTCCCACTGCCGACAATACCGCTCTCACCTGGGCAAACGTTCCCTTTGACGTTCCATAGGCCTTGCTTGTGGACGGGCCGCGGAAGGGCTACTGGTGCGGGCGGCGACAGCCCGGCACACTGGGTACGGCAACCGGGTGAAAGGGGCGGATCGGCATGGCGGAGCCCGAGTTCAGCGCCAGGGGCGTACGGATCGCGCGCTGGCCGCGCTCGCTGACGCGCGCGGGAGAGGTGCGGATCGAGGACGGCCGCCTCGCGCTCCTGACGAGCTACGGCAGCGAGATCGACAGCGCGCCGGTCTCGGCGGTACGGGCGGGGCGGCCGTGGTTCGCGAAGGCGGACGAGACGGTGGCGACCGTGAACGGCACGCGGTACCGGCTGACGCTCCAGGACCACGACCACGGCCGTGACGGCGGGTCCCGGACGTCGGGTCGTTTCCTCGCGGCGCTGAAGAGGGCGGCGGGGCGGTCCTGACCCCCTGACGGCGTCCTGAGCTGCGGCGGCTCGCGGCGAGTTGCGGGGCGGTCACGGCTGGTCCAGGCTGGAATCCACCTCACTGAGGGTTCAGCGGTGGTGACGCTGCGATCAGGTCGCCGCCCCCTTCTGTACCGCAGAGACAGATCCGTATCTTCGTCTTCTTCCGGACCACTTCGGGGAGTCGCAGCCGTGATCAGCGAGCCGAGCAGGTACTACGCGGTGGAGCTTCAGGCCCTGCCGTCGCGGATCGGACAGGTCCGCCGCATCATCTCCGCCCACCTCCGACATTGGCAGCTGGACGCCTTGATCGACCAGGCCGTCCTGGGCGTGACCGAACTTCTGACGAACGTGCACCGACACGCCCAGCCGGACAAGGGCTGCACGGTGGAGATCGAGCTGCTGCTCGACCGTCTCACCGTCTCCGTCCGGGACCACGATCCCCGTATCCCCGAGGTCTGCCCCGCCGACGCCTTCGGCCCGGTGGACGACCTCGACGCGCTCGCCACCTGCGGCCGGGGACTCGGCATCGTCGGGGCGGTCAGTGAGAGCTGGGGCATCCGGCCGTGCGGCGCGTCCGGCAAGGTCGTGTGGTTCACCCTCACGGCGCCGCCCGTCGGCGACCCCGTCGAGGAGTGCGCACGCGCCGGGTTCGCCGCCGTGCCCGAGGGCCTGTTCGCGGGCATCGGCTACAGCCGGCTCCCCGGCGTGCCGCTCAGCTCGCCGGCCGAGCCGCTGTCGGCACCGTCGTCAGCCCGCCCGGTCCTGGCGGGCCGGGCGGGCTGACGAGGCCCTCGCGGGTGCGCGGCCGGGCGGGCTGACGAAGCCTTCGGAGTGCGCGGCCGCACGGGCTGACGAAGCGGTCGGGCGGCGAGACCCCTCGGGGTGCCCGTCACTCCGTGGCGATCGCCCGGAGGATCTCGAGCCGCGCCGCACGGCGGGCCGGGCGCCAGGCCGCCAGGGCACCCGCCACGAGCCCGACCAGGGCGACGGCCGCGAGCCGCACGGCGGGCACGGCGAACACGAACGCGCTGTCGCCCGAGGCGCGGACGAGGACCCAGCCGAGGAAGCCGCCCAGGGTGAGCCCGCCGACCGTCCCGAAGGCGGCGACCAGGACGGACTCCCAGCGGACCATGGCCCGCAGTTGGGACCGGGTCTGCCCGACGGCCCGCAACAGGCCCAGTTCGCGGGTCCGTTCGTGGACGGCGAGGGTCAGCGTGTTCGCGATGCCGAGCAGCGCGATCAGGACCGCGAGCGCGAGGAGCGCGTAGACGAGGGTGAGCATCATGTCGATGCCGCCCGCCGAGGCCTCCGCGTACTCGGCGCGGGTCTGCACCTCCGGATGGCCGTACCGGTCGGCGACCGCGGTCACGGCGGCCTTGCCGTCCTCGGCGCGGACGCCGTCCGCGAAGGAGACGGCGACCAGCCGGTCGGCGTCCTGGGTGCGGTGCGGGGCCCAGGCCGCCCGGGTGACGAGGTAGTCGCCGGCGAGGTCGGAACGTTCGTACACCGCGCGGACCGTGAAGGTGTGCCGGCTGCCGTCGGTGAACGTCAGCTCGGCGGTCCGGCCGGGTGCGAGACCGGAGGCGGCGGCCTCGTCGGCGGCGACGGCGAGCCCGTCCGTACCGAGTGCGGTGAGGGAACCCCGTACCTCTCCCAGGTCCAGGACGCGGGCGAGCGCGGCCGGGTCGGTGACGGTGAGCGCGCGGCCCCGGCCGTCCACCTCCGCGACGCCGCGCCCCAGGCCCACGGCGGTGTCGACCTCGGGCAGCGCGGCGACGGCCGGGGCGAGGCGGGGGCTGAGCCCGCTGCCGCCCGCGCCGAACGAGGGCGCGCCGACGGCCACGTCCCCGGCGAAGGAGCGGTCGACGGTCCGGTCCATGGTCGCCTTGAGGGAGGCGCCGAAGACCGTGAAGAGGGTGACGACGGCGACCCCGATCATCAGGGCGGTGGCCGTCGCGGCCGTACGGCCCGGACTGCGCAGGGCGTTGCGACGGGCGAGGCCGCGGTTGACGCCGCGCAGCGGGCGGCCGAGCACCCGTACGGCGAGGGCGGCGGCGACCGGTCCGAGGACCACGAACGCGGCGACGGCGAGCACGGCCCCGGTGGCGGCGGGCCACAGCGAGGGGCTGCTGCCGAGGACGCCGGCGAGGACCGTGCCGACGGCGGCGGCGAGCAGGGCGCCGCCCGTCAGCGCGCGCCGGCGTGAGGTGCCCGAGCCGTCCACGTCCGTCTCGCGGAGCGCGGCGAGCGGGGCCGTCCGCCCGGCCCGTACGGCCGGCAGGAGCGCGGAGCCGGCGCAGACCGCGAGTCCGACGCCGAGCGGCAGGAGGAGGGAGGTGCCGGTCACGACGAGGTCGCCCTCGGGGAACGGGAAGCCGATCGCGGGGAACAGCGCCTGGAGTCCGGCGGCCACGCCGATCCCGGCGAGGAGCCCGGCGAGCGAGGCGAGCAGTCCGACGGTGAGCGCCTCGGCGAGGGTGCCGGCGACGATCTGGCGGCGGGCGGCGCCGATGGCCCGCAGGAGGGCGTTCTCGCGGGTCCGCTGGGCGACGAGGACGGCGAAGGTGTTGTGGATGGTGAAGACGGAGACGAGGACCGCGACCCCGCTGAACACGAGCAGGAAGGTGGTGAAGAGGTCGAGGAAGCGGCCGGAGACCATCTCGGTGTTCTCCTCGGCGGCCTGCTGTCCGGTGATCGCCTCGACGCCGTCGGGCAGCGCGGGCCTCAGCGCGGCGACCAGCTCCTCCTGGGAGACGCCCGGCCCGGCGCGTACGGCGATGCTCGTCGCCTCTCCGGGGCGCGCCGTCAGGTACTTCTCGGCGTCGGCGCGGGTGAGGCCGGTCCAGGTGACCTGCCCCATGCCGTCGGCGCCGCCGAAGGTGGCCAGGCCGACGACGGTGACCTTCACCGGGTCGGGGGTGCGCAGGACCGTCGTGTCGCCGATGCCGAGACCGGCCGTCTTCGCGGCGCCCCGGTTGACGACGACCTCGCCGGAAGCGCTGGGCTCGCGTCCCTCCGCGAGGCGGTACGGGTTGAGGGCGGCGTCCTCGATCCAGTTGCCCGCGAGGGTGGGCGGGCCCTTGCCGCCGACGGGCGTGCCGTCGGCGGCGAGGAGCTGTCCCGCGCCCTCGATCCGGGGCGCGGCGGCGGCGACGCCGGGGACCCGGGCGAGGCGCTCGGCGAGGGCGGCGTCGACGGGGCCGCGGGTGCCCTGGGCCTCGCCGGCGGCGGTCACGGTGGTGGCGCTGCGGACGATGGCGTCGGTGCCGCGGGTGGCGCTGGTGAACATCGAGTCGAAGCTCGCGCGGAGGGTGTCGCCCATGACGAGGGTGCCGGTGAGGAAGGCGACGCCGAGGAGGACGGCGGCGAAGGTGCCGAGGAAGCGGCGCCGGTGGGCGCGGAGCGAGGACCGGGCGAGCCGGAGGGTGGCGGGGGTGTTCACGGCGCACCTCCGGGGACCGTGGTGATGCCCGTGTCGAAGGCCTTCATGCGGTCGAGGACGAGGTCGGCCGTGGGGCCGGTCATGCGGTCCACGAGCCGTCCGTCCGCGAGGAAGATCACCTCGTCGGCGTGGGCGGCGGCGACCGGGTCGTGGGTGACCATGACGACCGTACGGCCGGTGTCGCGGACCGTACGGCCGAGCAGGCGGAGCACCTCCTCGCCGGACCGCGAGTCGAGGTTGCCGGTGGGTTCGTCGGCGAAGACGACGTCGGGGTCGCCGGCGAACGCGCGGGCGACGGCGACGCGTTGCTGCTGTCCGCCGGAGAGCTCGCTCGGCCGGTGGTGGAGGCGGTCGCGCAGTCCGACGGTGTCGACGAGACGGTCGAACCGCCGGCGGTCGACGGTGCGCCCGGCGAGGTCGAGCGGGAGGGTGATGTTCTCGGCGACGGTGAGGGTCGGGAGCAGGTTGAAGGCCTGGAAGACGAAGCCGATCCGGTCGCGGCGCAGCAGGGTCAGGCGCCGGTCGTCGAGGGTGGACAGATCGGTGTCGCCGACGAGCGCGGCGCCGGAGGTGAGCGTGTCGAGCCCGGCGGCGCAGTGCATCAGCGTGGACTTCCCGGACCCGGAGGGGCCCATGACGGCGGTGAAGCGGCCGGCGGGGAAGTCGACGCTCACCCCGTCGAGGGCCCTGACCTCGGTGTCGCCGCGGCCGTACACCTTGACGGCGTCGACGACCCGGGCGGCGGGGGCGGTCATGTCCGGCGCCCCTTCGGATCCGTGGCGCGGCGGCCGAACTGCTCCTCCAGGACGCTCAGGCGCCGCCAGTACTCGTCCTCGTCGATCTCGCCGGCCGCGAACCGGTGGCCGAGCAGGGCGATGGGCGAGCGCTCGTCGGGTCCGGCGTCGCGCCACGGACCGCCCCGGCGCCATCCGAAGCGGCGGGCGACGGTGACGATCCCGATGACGACGGCGGCCCAGACGAGGGGGAAGAAGAGGACCCACGGGCCGGGGCCCGCGTAGGCGAGTGTGTTCATGAGGGTTCAGCTCCTCGGTGTCGTGTCCGTGGTTCGAGGCTCCCTCCGGAAGGGGGTCCGGGTCGTCGTACGGGCAGCGGCTCCTGACGTACGACACCGGGAGTACGTCGCCGCGGTCGGTGCTCCTTCCTTTCTGTACCTACTGGTATGTACAGTGCGGTCATGAGCATGAGCACCTCGGAGCGGCTGATCGAGGCGACCCGCGAACTGCTGTGGGAGCGCGGCTACGTCGGCACGAGCCCCAAGGCCGTCCAGCAGGCGGCGGGCGCGGGCCAGGGCAGCATGTACCACCACTTCGCCGGCAAGCAGGACCTGGCGCTGGCCGCCATCCGGCGCTCGGCGGAGGAGCTGGGTGCGGCGGCCGAGGCGGTCCTCGGCGGCGGGGGTTCGGCGTACGCCCGCATCGAGGCGTACCTGCTGCGCGAGCGCGACGTCCTGCGCGGCTGCCCGGTGGGCCGGCTGACCATGGACCCGGAGGTCGTCGCGGACCCGGAGCTGCGCGCACCGGTCGAGGAGGTGCTCGGCCGGGTGCGGGGCCGGCTCGCCGAGGTCGTCCGGGAGGGCCTGGACAGCGGCGAACTGAGCGGCGGCCTCGATCCGGAGGAGATCGCGGCGACGGTCCTCGCCACCGTGCAGGGCGGGTACGTGCTGGCCCGCGCGACGGGTTCCCCCGCGCCCTTCGACACCGCCGTACGCGGACTGCTCGCCCTGCTCGCCCCCATCCCCCGCTGAAGAGACGGAGCCTTCCCGTGCACGCGATGCAGTACGAGATCACCCTGCCCGCCGACTACGACATGGAGATCATCCGCAAGCGGGTGGCGACCAGGGGGCATCTGCTCGACGCCTTCCCCGGGCTCGGCCTCAAGGCGTATCTGATCCGGGAGCGCGAGGACGGTTCGCCCGTGAACCAGTACGCGCCGTTCTACCTCTGGGCCGCCCCCGAGGGCATGAACTCCTTCCTCTGGGGCCCCGGTTTCCAGGGCATCGTGAACGACTTCGGCCGGCCGGTGGTGCAGCACTGGACGGGCCTGGCGTACGAGGAGGGGCCGGCGGCCGCGTCGGCGCCGGGTGCCGCGACGCGCCGGAGGGTTCCGCTCGGGGAGGGTGTCCCGCCGGGCGAGGCCGTGGCGGAGGCGGTGGCCCGGCACGCGCGGGAGGCGCGGCGGGACGGGGTGGTGGCCTCCGCCCTCGCGGTGGACCCGCGGCACTGGGAGCTGCTGGGCTTCACCCTGTGGGCGGGCCCGGAAGCGCCCGCCGGCGAGGGCGAGCGCTTCCGGGTGCTGCACCTGTCGGCTCCGGGCCGCGCGGCGCTCGGCGCGGGACGGCAGTGGTGAGACGGGGCCGCGGTGGGCCTCAGGCCACGGCGACGAGGGTGAGGTAGGCGATGCCGAGGACGCCCCGGTAGCCGTTGAGCCAGCTGGAGCGCTGCCGGTCGACGCGCTCGCGCGTCTCGGCGGCGAGCGGGTGGTCGGGGTGGGCGGCGAGCCAGACCTCGGTGTCGTACCGGTAGCCGGACTCGAACTCCTCCCACTCCTCCGCGCTCGCCGTCTCGATCCACGCGGGCCGGAAGCCCGCCTCGACGGCGAGGTCGACGAGCGCGCCGAGGGAGAAGTGGTCGCCGGCGCTCGCGCCGGGCCACATCCCGGCGAGCTCCGTCTCGGTGGGCGTGCGCTCCCAGAAGCCCTCGCCGAGCACGACCCGCCCGCCGGGCCGGACGAGCCGCCGCAGCTCGCGCAGGACGGCGGCGGGGTCGTACGGCAGTTCGGGGTCGCAGAGCGCCTGGCTGGACCCGAGGCAGAGGATCGCGTCGACGGGGCCCCGGTCGGTGCCGAGCGCCGACTCCTCGACGAAGGCCACGCGGTCGGCGAGCCCGCGCTCCTCGGCGAGGGCCCGGCCGCGGGCCAGGTCCTCGGCGTTGATGTCGATGCCGATGCCCTTCGCGGCGGGGGCCGCCTCCAGGACGCGCAGGAGCAACTCGCCCCAGCCGCAGCCGATGTCGAGGACGTCGGCGGGGGCGGAGGCGGCGAGCCGCTCGATCATGCGCGTGGCGCGGGCCTCGGAGAGCGGGCCGTGGAAGGTGAGGCTGCCGAGGCGCGGGGGAAGGTCGGCTGCGGAAGAGGCGTCGGACGCCGAAGTGATCATGAGGGTGAACAGTACGGCGTCCCCGCTCCTCCGCCCACCGGTTTACCGGGGCAGGCCCTGGGCCTGCCTGACCCTTCGCGTCGGATCAGGCCGGGTCGTCCGGTGCGTGCGATCGGCGTGCGGTCGGGACACCCTCGTAGCGGAGCTACTTGGGTGTTTCGGCCGTGCGGCGAGCGTGCGTGCCGGACGGGCCGGACCCGACGGGAAGGGTCAGGCAGGCCCTAGCCTGGGTGGCGTGTACACCACGCGCGTGTCCCGTCACATCGACGCCCCCGCCGCGGTCGTCTACCGGTCGCTCCTCGACCCGGAGGCCGTCGCGCGGTGGCGGGTGCCGTACGGCATGGCCTGCGAGGTGCACGCCTTCGAGGCGCGCGAAGGGGGCGCGTTCCGGGTGTCGCTGCGGTACGAGTCCCCCGGAGGGGCCGGGAAGTCGGGGGCTCGTACGGACACGTACCACGGCACCTTCCTGGAGCTGGTGCCGTACGAACGGGTCGTCGAGAGCATCGAGTTCGAGGCGCCCGACCCCTCGCTGCACGGCACCATGATCCTCACGACGACGCTGACGGCGATCGGCGGAGGGACCGAGGTCCAGGTCGTCCACGAGGGGGTGCCGGACGCCGTTCCGCCCGCCGAGAACGAGGCCGGCACCCGTATGGCCCTGGACCGGCTGGCCGCCCTGGCGGAGGGGCGCCCCGATCCCCGGGGCTGACCCCGTCAGGCCGGTTCGCGGCCCAGCGCGGCGAGCGGGTCGTCGAGGACCGGCTGCCAGGCGAGCTCGGCCGCGCCGACGAGGCTGTTGTGGTCCAGGGTGCAGGGGAGGATCGGCACACCGCCGCTGCGGCCCCAGAGGCTGCGGTCGGCGACGACCGCCCGGAGCCTCTCGGGGTCGGCGTCGAGGAGCTCGCGGTGCAGCCCGCCGAGGATGATCCGGTCGGGGTTGAGGATGTTCACCAGGCCGGCGAGGCCCAGGCCGAGCCGGTCGATCAGCTCCCCCACCGCGACCCGGACGCCCGGGTCGTCGGGGCTCGTGCGCAGCAGGTCGCGGGACTGCTGGAGCAGGGAGACCTCGGGGCCGGGCACCCGGCCGGCGGCGGTGAGGAAGGCGAGCGGGTCGGTCTCGACGTCGAGGCAGCCGCGGCTGCCGCAGTGGCAGGGACGGCCCTCGGGGTTGACCGTCAGATGGCCGACCTCCAGGGCGAGGCCCGAACTCCCCGTGTGCAGGCGCCCGTCGAGGACGAGCGCGCCGCCGACGCCCCGGTGGCCGGTGGCGACGCAGAGCAGGTCCCGGGCGCCGCGGCCCGCGCCGTGGCGGTGCTCGGCGAGCGCGGCGAGGTTGACGTCGTTGCCGGTGAAGGCGGGGCCTTCGATCCCGGCGGCCCGCACCCGCTCGGCGAAGATCTCCCGGACGGGAGCTCCGGCGGGCCAGGCGAGGTGGAGCGGATTGAGCGCCGTGCCCTCGGGTTCGGCGACGGCGGAGGGCGCGGCGAGTCCGGCGCCGACGCAGCGGCGGCCGCTCTCCCGGAGCAGCGCGGCCCCCGCGTCGACGACGGCGCCGAGGACCTGTGCGGGGTCGGCGGAGACGGTGACGCAACCGGGGGCGGTGGCCACGATGGTGCCGCCGAGGCCGACGAGGGCGGCGCGGAAGCCGTCGGCGTGGACCTGGGCGGCGAGGGCGACGGGGCCCTTCTCGTCGACGGCGAGGCGGTGCGAGGGCCGTCCCTGGGACCCGGCGGCGGCACCGGGGTTGGAGTCGACACGGATGAGGCCGAGGGCCTCCAGCTCGGCGGCGACGGCGCCGGCGGTGGCGCGGGTGACGCCGAGTTCGGCGGTGAGGACGGCCCGGGTCGGCGCCCTGCCGGTGTGCACCAGTTCCAGCGCGGGGCCGAGCGCGTTACGCCCCCTGTCCAGCCGTGTCCGGGTCGTCGTCGCCTTGCCGTTCATGGGGGTGAGTCTCCCATGATCGGGCCGGGCCGCCGTCCCCGCCCGGTTGATTCCGTCGCCTCTCCGCCTCTATCCTGAGTTTGTGCCGCTACTAAACAAAGTACGGACGGCCGTATCGGGGGGCTCCGGCGGAGACACCGCCGCCCGCTCCCTGTCCCGCCTCCGCTCCGCCCTGACCCTCTTCTTCGCCCTCGACGGCTTCCTGTTCGCCGGCTGGGTGGTCCGGATCCCCGCCGTCAAGCAGCAGACCGGCGCCTCGGCCGGCGACCTCGGCCTCGCCCTCCTGGGCGTCTCGGCGGGCGCCGTGATCACGATGACGCTGACCGGCCGGCTCTGTCGGCGGTACGGCTCCCACGCCGTCACCGTCGCCACCGCCGTCCTGCTCTCCCTCTCGGTCGCCCTCCCCGCGCTCACCCGGTCCCCGCTCGCGCTCGGCCTCGTGCTGCTCGTCTTCGGCGCCGCGTACGGCGGGATCAACGTGGCCATGAACAGCGCCGCCGTGGACCTCGTGGCCGCGCTCCGGCGGCCCGTGATGCCGAGCTTCCACGCCGCGTTCAGCCTCGGCGGCATGCTCGGCGCGGGCCTCGGCGGGCTGCTCGCCGGGAGCCTGTCCCCCACCGCCCACCTCCTCGGCCTCACGGTCGTCGGCCTGGCCCTGACGGCCGTCGCCGGTCCCGTACTGCTCCGTCATCCCTCCCCCGTGATCCCCGAGTCCCTCCCGGCGCCGTCCACCCACGGGGCCTCCGGCGCGAGGGCCGCCGGGTCGCGCCGTACGGTGCTCGTCTTCGGGGTGATCGCGCTCTGCACCGCGTACGGCGAAGGGGCGCTGGCCGACTGGGGCGCCCTCCACCTCGCGCAGGACCTGCACGCGCACCCGGGAGTGGCCGCCGCCGGGTACTCCGTCTTCGCGCTGGCCATGACCGCCGGCCGGCTCTCCGGCACCGCCCTGCTCGAACGCCTCGGCCAGACCCGCACCCTGGTCGCGGGCGGCGCGACCGCCGCCGCCGGCATGCTGCTCGGCGCGCTCGCGCCGAGCGTCTGGGCCACGCTCCTCGGCTTCGCGGTCACCGGCCTCGGCCTCGCCAACATCTTCCCCGTCGCCGTGGCCCGCGCGGGCGCGGTCGCCGGACCCGGCGGGGTGGCGACGGCGTCCACCCTCGGCTACGGGGGCATGCTGCTCGGCCCGCCCTCGATCGGATTCCTCGCCGACTGGTTCTCCCTGCCGGTGGCCCTGACGACGGTCGCGGTCCTCGCGGCCGGCGCGGCGGCCATGGGCTACGGGGCACGCAACGCGGGAGCCTCCCGGGACGGTTGAGAGGGCGCACGGGACGCCAGGGGTGCCAGAATCCGCGACATGGACACCCTGACGATCACGGAGCACATCCAGGCGCTCGAAGCGGCCGGTCGCGGCCTCGCGGACGCGGCCGCCGAGGCCGGGCCCGACGCGGAGGTGCCGACCTGCCCCGGGTGGCGGGTCAGGGACCTCCTTCGGCACACGGCGATGGTGCACCGCTGGGCCACGACGCTCGTGGCCGAGGGGCGCACCGCGTTCCACCCCGGCGAGGGCGAGACGAAGCTCGACGGCGAGGAGTTGCTGGCGTACTTCCGCGAGGGGCACGCGCGGCTCGTCGCCGCCCTGCGCGCGGCACCGGAGGACCTGGAGTGCTGGACCTTCCTCCCGGCACCGTCACCGCTCGCCTTCTGGGCCCGCCGCCAGGCGCACGAGACGACCGTCCACCGCGCGGACGCCGAGTCGGCGCTCGCGAGCGGCCCGGGGCCGGTGGATCCGGCGGTCGGCGCCGACGGCATCGACGAACTGTTCTGCGCCTTCCACGCCCGCGACCGCAGCCGGGTGCGCACGACCGGACCCCGGACCCTGCGGGTGCGGACGACGGACACCGACAACGTGTGGACCGTCCATCTGTCGCCGACGGATCCGCCCCGGACGGAGCGGGCCTTCCACGTCACGGGCGGTCCGGCCGACACCGAACTGAGCGGCCCCGCCGACCGTCTCTACCTCGCCCTGTGGAACCGGCTGCCCATCGATGCCGTGACCCTGACCGGCGACGAGGAACTCGCCCGGCTGTGGCGGGAGACCTCGGCGATCACCTGGGGCTGAACGCCGGGATCAGGACGGGAACGGGAGGGCGAGCGGGGCGAGGTCCGGCTCGACCCACCGGGCGCGGGCCTCGGCGGAGGACAGCGTGGCGGGGCGGTAGAACCGGTCGAGCAGGCCCTTGTCGAGCAGGCCGGCGTGGCGCGTCGCGAAGGCCTCGAAGTCCGGCAGCCCGCACTCCTCCTCGCACCCGGCCACCAGCTCCACCCACGCCCTGGTCATCGTGACGTGGAACTTCCCCGGTGCTCCCGCGGCGCGGGCGGTGCGCTCGATGCCCTCGCCGACGAGGGCGACGGCGCCGGGCATCCCGACCCGCCGTACCGCCAGCCAGGTCAGATGGACGTGCTCGCGGTGCCCGAAGCCGCCGGTGGCCGCCATGGCCTCGGCCATCAGTTCCCGGAAGACGTTGTCGGTGGAAGGGGAAGTCATGGGATCGGAATATACGATTCGGCGGCAATGCCCGGCAAACGCCGCCCGGACGGCGCCGCTTGCCCCCTCAGCCCAGCCAACCAGGCCTGACCAGGCCCGACTCGTACGCGAGGACGACGAGTTGGGCGCGGTCCCGGGCGCCCAGCTTCACCATCGCGCGGCTCACATGGGTCTTGGCGGTGAGCGGGCTCACGACCAGACGGCGGGCGATCTCCTCGTTCGACAGGCCGATCCCCACCAGGGCCATCACCTCCCGCTCCCGCTCGGTCAGGGCGCCGAGCGCGGCCGTCGCCGCCGGGGCCTTGGACCGGGCCGCGAACTCCTCGATGAGCCGGCGGGTGACGCCCGGGGAGAGCAGCGCGTCCCCGTGGACGACGGCCCGCACGGCCCGCAGGAGCTCCTCCGGCTCGGTGTCCTTCACGAGGAAGCCGGAGGCGCCCGCTCGGATCGCCTCGAAGACGTACTCGTCGAGCTCGAAGGTGGTCAGCATGACGACCCGGACCCCGCCGAGGTCCGGGTCCTCGGTGATGCGCCGGGTCGCCTCCAGGCCGTCGAGCCGGGGCATCCGGATGTCCATGAGCACGACGTCCGGGCGCAGGGCGCGCACCCGGTCCACGGCCTCGTCGCCGTCGGCGGCCTCGCCGGCCACCTCGACGTCGGGCTGGGCGTCGAGCAGCGCGCGGAACCCCGCCCGTACCAGCGACTGGTCGTCGGCGAGCAGGACACGGATCACGGACGGCTCTCCTGAGGTCTCGCTCACGGCGTCTGCCGCGGGCGTACGGGGAGGACGGCGTGGACGCGGAAGCCGCCGTCCGGGCGGGTGCCCGCCTCGATGGTGCCACCGAGGGCGGCGGCCCGCTCCCGCATTCCGGCGAGTCCGTTGCCGCTGCCGCCGGCCTCCGTGCCGGTGGCGGGGCCGTCGTCGTCGACGGTCAGCTCCAGGCTCCCGGGGCCGTGCGCGATCCGCACCCGTGCGGTACGCGAACCGGAGTGGCGCACCACGTTGGTGAGCGCCTCCTGCACGATCCGGAAGGCGGCGAGGTCGGCGCCGGGCGGCAGGGCCGGCGGGGCGCCGCCGGTCGAGACGGTGACCGTGAGGCCCGCGGCGGCGGCCTGCTCGACGAGTTCGGGGAGCCGGTCGAGGCCGGGGGCCGGGGCGCGGGGGACGTCGCCGGGGGTACGGAGGGTGTCGAGGACCTGCCGGACCTCGCCGAGCGCCTCCTTGCTGGCCGCCTTGATGGTGGTCAGCGCGGTCCTGGCCTGTTCGGGGTCGGAGTCCAGGAGGGCGAGTCCGACGCCGGCCTGCACGTTGATCACGGAGATCGAGTGGGCGAGCACGTCGTGGAGTTCGCGGGCGATGCGGAGCCGTTCCTCGTCGGCGCGGCGCCGCTCGGCGGCGGCCCGTTCGGCCCGCAGCTGGGCGTGCTGCTCGCGCCGCACCCGTACGGCCTCGGACGCGGCGAGCACGGCCACGACGAACGCGGCGGCGGGAAGCTCCTGCCCCCAGGGGGCGGGCCCGTCGCCGGCCGGGGGCAGATAGCGGTAGAGCCAGTGCGAGAGCAGCAGATGGCCCGCCCAGAGCAGGCCGATGGCCCACCAGGCGGCGGTCCGGTGGCCGTGGACGACGGCCGCGAAGCAGGCGACGGCCACCATGACGAAGACCGGGCCGTACGGGTAGCCGGCGGCGAGGTAGCCGAGGGTGACGGCCGCGACGGCGAACACCACCGGCACGGGCCGGCGGTGACGGAAGAGCAGCGGGACGGCCCCCAGCAGGAGCAGGGCCCGCCCGAGGGCGTCGAGCGCCTCCCGGTCGGGCTGGTTGCGTGCGGCGAACCCGGTGCCGGCCATGACGAGGACGGCGATCAGCACCGTCGACCGCCAGGCCAGACCTCCGCCGCCCCGCCACCCCGGCTCGCGGAGCCCACGACCCGGCTCGCGACCGGGCACGCGACCGGGCTCGCCTCGCGGCGTGCGGCCCGGCTCGCGTCCGCGCACACGCCGGGCCCCCCGCCAGGGTCCGCCCGGTCGCTCCTCGTCCATGCCGGCTTCCATACCGGTCACGCTAGCCGCGACCGCCCCGCGCGCACGTCGGCCCGGCGGGGTGGTCGCGCGTACTCCCGCCGGAGTAGGAGCGCGGCCCCGGGCGGCGGGTCAGCCGCCCGGGAGCAGACCCACGTCCTGGCCCAGGCGGCGGGCCGCCGCCGTGAAGAAGGGGTCGCGGTCCTCGACGACGCGCTGGAACTGGCCGAAGAGCTCGAACGAGACGAGGCCGAAGAGCTGCGCCCAGGCGGCGACGAGCGCGACGGCGAGGGCCGGGGGGAGGTCCGGGACCAGGTCGGTGCTGATCCGTTCGGCCTCGGGGCTCAGGGCGTCCGGCAGCGGCGGGAGGGCGACCCCCTCGCCCGTGTGGGCCCCGCGGACGATGTCGATGAGGACCAGGCCGACGCGGGCGGCGGGGGCGATCGTGTCCTGGGGGGCGGTGTAGCCGGGCACCGGAGAGCCGTAGATGAGGGCGTACTCGTGGGGGTGGGCGAGGGCCCAGGCGCGGACCGCCCGGCAGACGGCGGTCCAGCGGTCGAGGGGGCGCTCGGCCTCGGCCTCGGCGGACGCACGTTCGGCGGCGGCGCCGACCGCGTCGTAGGCGTCGACGATGAGGGCGGTGAGGAGGTCGTCGCGGCTGGGGAAGTAGCGGTAGAGCGCGGAGGACACCATGCCCAGCTCGCGGGCGACGGCGCGCAGGGACAGCTTGGCGGCGCCTTCGGCGGCGAGTTGGGTGCGGGCCTCGTCCTTGATGGCTGCGGTGATCTCGATGCGGGCGCGGGCGCGGGCTCCTCGAACGGTCGTCATGGAGAGCAGTGTGCCACTTTCAGAGCACCGGAACGAAACGAGAGCACTGCTCTTGCTTGCGAGCGGAGAACCGTGCACACTGATCTCAAGCGAGAGCAGTGCTCACGATTTCGGTCCACAGGTCCACAGGAGGCCCTCATGTCCGCTCAGCCCACCGCCCACGTCATGAAGCCCGGCTGGTTCACGGTGAACGTCTTCAACCGCGCCGTCGCCTGGATGACCCGCCGCGGCATCAGCGTCTGGGGCTCCCGCGTGCTGGCCGTCCGCGGCCGCAAGAGCGGCGAATGGCGCCGCACCCCCGTCAACCTCCTGACGGTGGACGGCGCCCAGTACCTCGTCGCCCCCCGCGGCCACGTCCAGTGGACCCACAACATGCGGGCGGCCGGCGGCGGTCAGCTGCACCTGGGCAAGCACGTGCAGGAGTTCACCGCCGTCGAGGTCGCCGACGACGACAAGCCCGCCCTGCTCCGCGCCTACCTCAAGCGCTGGAAGGCCGAGGTCGGCGTCTTCTTCGGCGGCGTCGGCCCCGACTCCTCCGACGAGGAGCTGCGGGCCATCGCCCCGAAGCACCCCGTCTTCCGCATCACGACGACGGGCCCCGTCACCCCGGCGGCGTGATGCCGGCCGGGACGACGGGGCCCGTGACGAACGGTCAGCTCCCTTCCGGGGCGCTCTCCGGCTCGGACGCCGCGCGCTCGCGCGGGCTGACGCCCCGCCCCGCCGGGCCGACACCCGCCGAGGTGTCCATCCGCTTGTCGAGGAGCTCCAGGGCCCGCCGGGCCATGCCGTTCGAGCGGACCATGCCGCCGAGCGTGGCGGCGCCGCGGGTGATGTCGGCGAAGGCGTTCCAGGCCGGCCGGATTCCCGTGATCGTCGCGTGCAGCAGCCCGGGCCGCCGCTCGAAGACGGCGAGCATCCGGCGTCCGACCGCCATCTCGACCCCGAGCCCGGCCTTGATGGCGAAGGCGTAGTTCAGGGCCTGGCGCCGCGCGTCGACCGCGTCGTTCGACTCGGCGACCCGCACCGCCCACTCGCCCGCGAGACGACCCGAGCGCAGGGCGTACGAGATGCCCTCGCGGGTCCACGGCTCCAGGAGGCCCGCCGCGTCACCGCAGACCAGGACCCGGCCGCGGGAGAGCGGCGAGTCGTCGGTGCGGCAGCGCGTCAGATGACCGGAGGAGATCGTGGGCTCGAAGCCGGCGAGGCCGAGCCGGGCCACGAAGTCCTCCATGTACCGCTTGGTGGCGGCGCCCTCGCCGCGCGCCGAGATGACGCCGACGGTCAGCGTGTCGCCCTTGGGGAACACCCAGCCGTAACTGCCGGGCATCGGCCCCCAGTCGATGAGGACCCGCCCCTTCCAGTCCTCCGCCACGGACGGCGGCACGGGAATCTCCGCCTCGAGGCCCAGGTCGACCTGGCCGAGCTTCACCCCCACATGAGCGCCTATCCGGCTGGCACTGCCGTCGGCACCGACGACCGCGCGCGCCAGGACGGTCTCGCCGTCGGCGAGGACGACGGCGACGGTCCGCCGGTCCGGCACCGCCGGGCCGTGCTGCTCGACGCGGGACACCGTGACCCCGGTCCGCAGTTCGGCGCCCGCCTTCTGCGCGTGCTCGACCAGCTGCGCGTCGAACTCCGGACGGTTGATGAGCCCGAAGAGCATCCGGCGCGAGCGGCGGGTGCGGGCGAAGCGTCCGTCCAGGGAGAAGGTGACGGCGTGGACCCGGTCCTGGAGGGGCAGTTCGAAGCCCGGCGGGAGCGAGTCGCGCGAGGGGCCGATGATGCCGCCGCCGCAGGTCTTGTACCGGGGCAGCTCGGACTTCTCCAGGAGCAGCACCCGGCGGCCGGCGACCGCCGCCGCGTAGGCCGCGGACGCGCCGGCCGGGCCGGCGCCGACGACCACGACGTCCCAGACCTCCGCCGGCTCCCCGTCCGGCGACTCCTCCGACGAGCCGGCCGGTTCCCCGTCCGGCGCCGCGTCGTCCGGGAGCCGTGCCGGCTCCGCGTCCGCGCTCCCGGCGGCCTCGGCAGCCGCGCCTGCGGGCTCGGTGTGCTCCGGACCGGCGTTCTCTGCGTGCTCGCTGCTCACGTGTGCTTCTGCTCCTGATCCGACCGGTGGTCTGCCTGACGCATCCTACGGCGCGGTAGCCAGGGCCCCGCCCGTAGGATCGGCGGTGCGTTCGCCGTACCACGACATACGACGGACGCCGTCCTCACGTCGTAACGTCGCACCCATCAGGAGCGTGCCCATGACCTCGAATCCGATCGCCGAGACCGTCCGGTCACTGATGCCCCGGGCCAAGGCCGAGCTCACGGAGCTCGTGGCCTTCGAGTCGGTGGCGGACGAGGCCGTGGCGCCCCGCAGCGAGTGCGAGGCCGCGGCGAACTGGGTCGCGGACGCCCTGCGCGCCGAGGACTTCCAGGACGTGGCGCTGCTCGACACCCCGGACGGCTCGCAGTCCGTGTACGGCGTCCTGCCCGGCCCGGCCGGCGCGCCGACCGTCCTCCTGTACGCCCACTACGACGTGCAGCCGAAGCTGGACGAGTCGGTCTGGCTCTCCCCGCCGTTCGAGCTGACCGAGCGGAACGGCCGCTGGTACGGGCGCGGCACCGCCGACTGCAAGGGCGGCTTCATCATGCACCTGCTCGCGCTGCGCGCCCTCAAGGCGAACGGCGGCGTGCCGGTGACGGTCAAGGTCATCGTCGAGGGCTCGGAGGAGCAGGGCACCGGCGGTCTGGAGCGGTACGCGGAGCAGCACCCCGAGCTCCTCACGGCCGACGCCATCGTCATCGGCGACGCGGGCAACTTCCGCGTGGGCCTGCCGACCGTGACCGCGACCCTGCGCGGCATGACGATGATCCGGGTCACGATCGACACCCTGGAGGGCAACCTGCACTCCGGTCAGTTCGGTGGCGCCGCGCCCGACGCGCTGGCCGCGCTGATCCGCGTCCTGGACTCGCTGCGGGGCCCGGACGGCTCCACCGTCATCGACGGCCTCGCGGGCGACCAGGTGTGGGAGGGCCTCCAGTACCCGGAGGAGGACTTCCGCCAGGACGCCAAGGTGCTGTCCGGCGTGTCCCTGCCGGGTGCCGGCACGGTCGCCGACCGGATCTGGGCGCGCCCGGCGGTCACGGTCATCGGCATCGACGCCCACCCGGTGGCCGGCGCGACCCCGTCGGTCCCGAAGTCGGCGCGCGCGCAGATCAGCCTGCGGGTGCCGCCGGGCGAGGACTCGGCCGAGGTGACGAAGCTCCTGTTCGCGCACATCGAGAAGCACACGCCGTGGGACGCCCGGGTGTCCCTGGAGCAGGTCGGCCAGGGCCAGCCGTTCCAGGCGGACACCTCCAGCCCGGCGTACGCGTCGATGGCCGACGCGATGCGGATCGCGTACCCCGGCGAGGAGATGCAGACGGCGGGCATGGGCGGCTCCATCCCGCTGTGCAACACGCTGGCCTCGCTCTACCCCGAGTCGGAGATCCTGCTCATCGGTCTGAGCGAGCCGGAGGCGCAGATCCACGCGCCGAACGAGTCCGTCTCGCCGGAGGAGCTGGAGCGCCTGTCGGTGGCCGAGGCTCACTTCCTCGTCAACTACGCCCGCTCGAAGCAGGCCTGACGGGGCGTCGGTTCAGCGCTCGGCGAAGCTCGCCGAGAGCGTAGAAGCACACGGCGGACCTGCGCGGATGCGTAGGTTCGCCGTATGGCATCCATCGAACCGACCCGGATCACCCCTCGACTGCACCTCCTCGACTTCTCCATCGGCCAGGCCTACCTGTGGCAGGACGAGGAGGAGCTGACCCTGATCGACGCCGGCTGGGCCGGCACGGCGGACGGCATCGGCGCGGCGGTGCGGTCGGCCGGCCTGGACCCGGACCGGCTGCGCCGGATCGTGCTGACCCACTGCCACCGGGACCACGTGGGCGCGGCCCAGGAGCTCGCGGACCGGCACGGGGCCGAGATCCTCGCGCACCGGCTCGACGCGCCGGTGATCCGTGGCGAGGCCCCGGTCCCGGAGCCGGCCCTCCTGGACTGGGAGGTCCCGATCTTCGAGCACGGCCTGACCTCGCCGGAGGCGCCGCCGACGCGGGTCGACCGGGAGGTCGAGGACGGCGAGGAGCTGGGCTTCGGCGACGGGGCCGTGGTGGTCCACGCCCCGGGCCACACCCCCGGCTCGATCGCCGTCCATCTCCCGCGCCACGGCGTGCTGTTCGCCGGGGACACGGTGGCCTCGGTGCCGGACGTCATGTTCGGCGTCCTGCACGTCGACCGCGCCCTCGCCCTGGACTCCATGCGGACGCTCGCGAAGCTCGCGCCGTCGGTGCTGTGCTGCGGGCACGGGGCCCCGGTGACGACGGACACGGCGAACCGCCTGACGGCGGCAGCGGCGGCGGCCGAGGCGTAGAGGCCTTCGCCCCACCGGATCGCCCCGGGGCTCAGCCCACCGGGTCGCCCTGGAGCTCAGCCCACCGGGTCGCCCGCCTCCAGGTTGAGGACCGTGCCGCGTTCGCGGGCGCGCAGGGCCCAGTGGAGGCGGCGGAAGCGGACGGGCGGCAGCAGCTCGGCGGCCTCCTCCTCGGTGACGAACCGCCAGCCGCGCAGTTCGGCGCCGGGGAGGTGGAGGCGCTCGACGTCTGCGGTGCGGAGCGTTCCGCCGTCGAAGAGGAGGCGCAGCCCGCCGTAGCCGGGGGGCTTGGGGCGTTCCCAGTCGACGAGCAGCAGCCGGGGGACGGCGTCGAGTTCGAGGCCGATCTCCTCGGCCACCTCGCGCATGCCGGCCCGGGCCGGCGGTTCGCCGGGCTCGACGACGCCGCCGGGGAACTCCCAGCCGGGCTTGTAGGTGGGGTCGACGAGCAGGAAGCGGTCCTGCTCGTCGAAGAGCAGGACGCCCGCGGCGAGGGTCTCGCCGGTCGGCTCGGGCGTCTGGACGATCCCGCAGGGAGCGGCCCGGCCGGCCAGGACCGCGTCGGCGACGGCCCGGGCGGCCTCGGCCGTGGTGAGCGCCGAGGTGTCGACGGTGTAGGCGTCGTCAGCGAGCCAGTCGAGGGCGGCGCGGTACGAGGGCAGGTGCCGGTGGCACCACTCCCGTACACGGGCGTCGACCTCGGGGTCGCCGTACTCCGAGCGGCCGTCGATCCGCTGCCGCAGGATCGTTTCCTCCGGGGCGAGCAGCACATGGCGCACGTCGATGCGGCGGGCGGCGAGCCCGCCGAAGATCTCGTCCCGGTACTCCTGCCGGAGCAGGGTCATCGGGACGACGAGGACGCCGCCGACCTCGGCGAGCAGGGCGGCGGCGGTGTCGACGACCAGGCGGCGCCAGATCGGCAGGTCCTGGTAGTCCTCGACCTCGGCGAGCCGCTTGGCCGGGAGCAGCCGGCGCAGTCCCCCGCCGGTGACCTCGGGGTCGTACAGGGTGCTGTTCGGGATCAGATCGACCAGCTCGCGCGCGGTGCTGGACTTTCCCGCACCGAACGTACCGTTGATCCAGACGATCACGTTTCCCCCTCATCGATAGCCCCCAGTGGCTTGCCCGCAACACCCTGCCACGGAAACCACGCACAGGCAGACGGCTCGGCCTGCGCGGTGCGGTCATCCGTCAGGTCCCGGGGCGGACCCGCTATCGGCCGAAGTCGGGGTCGGCGGAGGTGCGCCTGTAGTGACATGAGAAGGAATAGGGATCTCCCCCGTCCGCCTCGATGCTTCCGTTCGCCTGCAGCTTCCCCTGCTCCAGGGTGAACGGCAGAGACTCGTGGTCGTTCCGGTGGTCGAAACGGAGTATCAGGTAGGGCGGCAGCCCAGGGTCCTTGTTGACCGCGTGCCATTTTCCGTCGGCCGAGCGGCGTGTCACCTTCGAGTCCGGTCCGGGGCCGTCCCACGCGACCGGAAGGTCCTTGGCGGTAAAGGTGTAGTCGTCACGCAGCCGAATCACCGGCGAGCCGCATTCCGAGTCCCCGGTCCCGTCCCATCGGCCGACCAGTTCGGAATGCTGTACGGCCTTCGGAAAGACAGGGGCGGGTCGGCCCGGCCCGCAAGCGGTCGAGGCGATCACCGTCAGAGCGGCAGTCGCAAGGCCCGCACTCATGCGACCCACGCGAAATCCGTCGAGCTTCATGCTGTTTGCTTCCAGTCGTTGGGCGGCGGGGCTGCCCCCAGGGATCCCTGGGGGCGGCCCCGCCGTTTTTCAAGGCGCGTCCGTCAGAAGAGGCTGCCCAGGAAACTTGTCACGGTGTCCAGGAAGCTACTCGAATCATCCGACGAGGACGAGGGCGAGGGCGAGGACTGCGACGGAGCCTTGGGGTCGTTGAGGTCGACCGTCTCCGTCCACGTGACGTCCTGCGACTTCGTGCTGAAACGCCCCGTCTCGTAATACGAGTTGAGGGGCTTGGCGATGTTCTCGCTCCACCAGGAGCTGTACCCGCCGAGCTCCGGGGCGATGTGCGTTCCGGAGTTCATGGTGCTGTCGTTGCTCACATGGAACTGGATGGTGGCCGTACCCGCCTCCTTGTCGACGGACTTGACGGTGTAGTCCATGTTGTAGGAACCGAGGAACGCCGCGGACATGTTCGACGTGAAGTCCATGAAGACGGTCTTGGAATTCAGCGAGTGATTCAGACCGTTGTTCTCCATGACCCCCGTTTCCTTGTTGTAGCGCTGCGCGACCGTGGCGCCCAGATTGTAGTTTCCGCCGTTGATGTTGTCGGTCGCGATCTCACGCACGCGCTGGACGTGGTAGTGGTCCATGAGCGACTGCGTGAAGGCGTCGTTTCCGCCGAAGTCCCGGTGCTTGGGACCGGTGCCGGCGACCCACTCGAATCCCAGGTCCACTCCATTGGGATTGCCGGGGGTCCCGAAGCATCCGGGGCACTTGTCCCGAAGGATCGGCTCCGCGGCGAGCACGGGGCTGGCGAGCGTGTCGGCGACCGTCTCGACGGTGCCGACCCACGCGGAGGCGAAGTTGTCGTCCCAGGGGCAGAAGGCTCCGCCTTCGCACCAGTTGTGACCGTCGATCTCGACGCTGCTGATCGGGTTGCCGCCGGTGAAGGCGTAGCGGTTCCCCGTGAAGGGGTCCGATCCCAGCTGCATGTCGGCCAGAGCGCCGTTGTACATGTCCCGGCTGGTGAAGCGGTTCAGGCCGGGGCTGTAGTCGCGGAAGCCCATGTCGTAGGTGCCGCTGGCGGCGTCCCAGCGCTTGGCGCTGAAGCGGTAGGGGTTGTACGCCTCCTTGTCGGGCTGGGCGGTGTCGGGCTTGTCGATGCCGGTGAACTCGGCGTCGTTGTTGTTGCCGTAGGCCGTGTAGCCGTAGGTGGACTTGGTGTCACCAGTGGTGTCGGTGAGGGTTTCGACGTCCGTGTGGCCGTTGTAGCCGTAGACGCCGAGCTCCTCGGAGCCGTCGGTGTTCTTCTTCAGCTGCGCGAGGCGCTCGCCCCACGGGCTGTACTGGTAGGACTTGGTGACCTCGCCGGCGACGGCCTCGTTCAGGACCTCGCTGGAGGTGCCGAGGTAGTTGAAGTCGGTGGTCTTGCCGGCCTCCGTCTTGGACGCCGTGCGGTCCAGCGGGTCGAAGACGTAGGTGGTCGTCTTCGTGGTGACCCCGTCGGTCTGCAGCTTGGCGTTCTTGACCACGTGGTCGAAACCGTCGTAGTCCCGGTCCTCGACCACCTTGCCGCCCGCGACGACCGTGTCCAGTCGGCCGTACGGGTCGTAGTTGTAGTTGTTGGTCGCGGCACCGATGCTGGAGCTCAGGAGCCGGTTGCGGTCGTAGGTGTAGTTGGTCGTGACGTTCTTGATCGTCTGGGTGACGACGTTGGCGTTGGCGTCGTGGACGTAGGTCTCGGTGCCCGCGCCGGTTCCCGTCTTCACGGACTGGGCGAGCCGGTTGACCGGGTCGTAGGTGTAGTCCGTGGTGGAGTTCAGGTACGCGCCGTGGTCGTCGGCGTTCATCTTGGACGCGACGTCCTGCGCCTGGTTGCCGTTGGCGTCGTAGGCGTAGGCGTGCGAGGAGACCAGGGTGCCGTTGGGCTTCTTCTCGGTCTGGGTCTTCAGCGCCGCGTTCAGGTAGTAGGCGTAGTCGACCGTGTTGCCGTTGGCCTTGGTCTCCTTCAGCCGCAGGCCGCGGTCGGTGTAGGTGTAGTCGGTGGTCTTCGGCGAGGCGTCCGAGACGGACTTGCCGACCTTCACCGTCTTGACCAGCTCACGCGCGTCGTAGAAGTACTGCGCGTACTGGTCCGGGTGGCTCGTCGTCGACTTCTGGCCGTTGGCGTCGTAGGTGAACGACGTGGCCTTCTTCTCGACGCCGGACAGCGACTCGCTGACCTTCTGGACCTGGTTGAGGCCGGTGTAGGTCATCGAGTACGTGTCGATCTTGGCACCCGAGGAGGCGTCCGTGATCGACGTGAGGTTGCCGTTGAGGTCGTACGAGTAGGTGAAGTTCTTCTTCTCGTTGTCCGTCTCGGTGACCGTACGGACGATCTTCACCGCGTCGGCGACGACCTTGCCGGAGGCGTCGGTCGCCAGGGTGATCTTGGACGTGATCCCCTGCTTGAACGTGAACGAGCCCAGCGAGACCCAGGTGCCGCCGCCGGTGGTCTGGTTGACCGTCTTGGCGGTGGTGCCGGCGTCGTGGGTGACGGTGTACTTCGCCGCCGTGGAGGCGCCCGAGGTCGTCGGGTACTTCACGTAGGCGGTGTAGCCGCCGTCCTGCGGGACGTTCAGCGTCCAGGTGAACGTGTCCGTCGACGTGCCCGCCGCGTGGGTGCGGTGGTCGTAGCCCTGCTGGCCGGTGGCCGAGGCCGTGGCCCAGGTACCGGTCGCCGACGTGGTCTGGGTGTCGGAGTCGTCCGCCACCACCACGTGGGCGCCGACCGGGATGCCGTCGTCGGAACGGGACTGGATGCTGCCGTCGGGGTAGTACGCCCAGCCCTGGGTCCGCGAGCTGGAACCGCCGGCGGAGGTGAGGGTGCGCGAGACCTGCTGGCCCGTCGTGTTGTAGCCGTAGGAGGTGACGATGTCCCACGGGTCGGTGGACGTCTTGGTCCAGCCGTTGTCGAAGTAGGTGTAGTCGGTGTCGTTGCGGACCGTCTGACCCGCCGACGGCGGCGCGGAGACCCGCGAAGCGCGGCCGACCACGTCATAGGTCGTCTGGGTGTAGACGTTGGGGTCGTTGTAGCGCGCGTCCGCCGGGTCGTAGGGCTGGTACTGCTTGACCGGACGGTTGAGCTTGTCGTACTCGGTGCGGCTGGTGAAGTCGTCCACGGCCGCGGTGGCGGTGCCGCGCGGGCTGATCACCTTGGTGGTGTTGCCCATCTGGTCGTACTCGAACTTCGTGACGCGCAGGGTGCTGCCCGAGTAGGGGACCCGCTGCTCGATCTTCTTGCCGCGCTGGTCGTAGACGACCTCGCTGACGTTGCCCTCCTTGTCGGTGCTCCTGACCAGCAGCGAGTCCTTGTCGTACTCGCTCGTGGTGAACTTGCCCGCCGCGTCGGTGACCTTGGTGACGCGGTGGTTGAGGTCGAAGGAGCTCTTGCTGGTGTAGTCGGTGGTGTCGGCGGTGGCGTTCTTCTTCGGGTCGATGACCGTGACCGGGTTGCCGACGTTGTCGTACTCGTAGGAGACCTTGTCGCCCTGGGCGTTCACCACCGACATGAGCTGGTAGATCTCGTTGTAGTTGTTGGTGGTGACGTAGTCGTCCGGGACGGAGGTCGTCGCCACGCCCTTGGGCTCGGTCGTGGTCTTGAGGTTGCCGACCTTGTCGTAGGTGTAGCGCGTCGTGCGACCGCTCAGGTTGTTGTCCGGGCCGGTCGACTGGGTCACCTGGTCCGCCGGGTCGTAGACCGCGGTGGAGACCACGCCGTCCGCGGCGGTGCTGGTGGTGACGTTGTCGTTGGCGTCGTACACCGGGGCCGGGGTGGTGATGAACACCCCCTGCGCCTGGTCCTTGGGCAGCTTGTTGACCAGCGGACGCATGAAGGCGTCGTAGGTCTGGGTGGTGGTGGTGCCCAGCGCGTCGGTCACCGAGGTGACCTGACCGCGCTCGTCGTAGACGAACGAGGTGGCGTGGTTCTCCGCGTCGGTGATCGTCCTGGGGTAGCCCATGACGTCGAAGTCGGAGTTGACGGTCGCGTTGCCGTTGGCGTCGGTGGCCTTGGTCAGCTGCCCGTACGCGTCGTAGTCGTACGTGGTGGTGTAGTCGCCGGGCACCGAGGTGGTGGCGGCGCCCATGGGGTCGGTGACCGTCTTCAGGTTGCCGAAGGCGTCATAGCCGAACTGCCACTTGCGGCCCTCGGGGGAGGTCTTGGTGGACAGGTCGGCCGAGAAGCCGTCCGCACGGGTCTGGTACGTGTAGACCGTCGCCGCGGTGCCGTTCTTGTTGGCCTCCGCGTCCTTCTTCGTCAGCGGGTTGCCGGTCTTCTGGTCGTACGTCCAGGTGGTCTGGGCGCCGTTCGCCTCCTTCATGAGGATGACGTTGTTGTCCGCGTCCCAGGACATGTCCAGGGTCTCGGACTTGGCGTTGGTGGACTTCACCTGGCGGCCGAAGTCGTCCAGGACGTAGTCCGTGACGTGCGACTCGGCGTCCGTGACCTTGGTGTCGGTGAAGCTCGGGTTCACCGTGTCCGCCTTGTAGGCGAACGTCGTGTTGTTGTTCAGGCGGTCCGTGATGGTCTTGGTCCACCAGTGGTACTTCGGGTCGTCACCGGTCTGCGGGGCGTAGTAGTCCAGCTTGGTGGCGTTGCCCCGGGGGTCGGTGGCCGCCACCATCTTGACGTTCTTGTTGCCCTGCGTGGCGTCGTAGGCGAACTTGAACACCTTCGGCTGCGAGGAGCCCACGCCGTCGGTGAACTGGCCGAGCAGACCCTTGTCCGTGTACCAGAAGTTGATCTTACGACCGGAGACGTCGGTGACCGACTTGATGTGGTCGTAGATCTTCGAGTTGGTCAGGTTCGAGCCCGTGGCGATGGTGCCCGTGTCCGAGACGTACTCGTAGGAGTTGTCGCCCTTCTTGAAGTAGTCCACCGTCAGCGTCTGACGCGACGCGGGGTCGGTGACGTACTTCAGGAACTTGGTCGGCTTGTTGTTGGACTTCCGCTCCTCGTAGGTGAACAGCATGGTGTTGCCGTTCTTGTCCACCGTGGAGGTCAGGTAGCCGTCGCAGCCGAACAGGAAGCGGGTGCCGTCGGGACGGGTCATCGTCCAGGCGTCCGGGATCGGGTCCTTCAGCGGGGTGCAGTCCAGACCGGGCTTGGCGGCCAGCCTGTAGTGCACACCGGCCGGGGCCTTCCAGGAGCTCGTGGCCGAGTCCCAGCGGAAGACGTGGGTGGTGCCGTCACCGTCGGGAAGACGGATCTCCGTGGGGTTCGGCTTGGGCTGGAACTCCAGCGGCGCGCCCAGGCGGATCGGACCGGAGGCCTGCATGGACCAGCCGTAGCCGGAGACCGTGTCGGAGGTGTCCAGGCTGTTGTAGGCCAGCCGGAAGAACGTGTTCAGGCCCCGGCCGGGGTTGTTGAACGCGTTGTACGACCACACCACGTTGCCGGACGCCATGTTGTTCATCATGCTGGCGCCGGAGCCGGTGTTCTTGCCGGTGTAGCCGTAGAACTTCTCCAGGCCGAGCTGGTTGGAGGTCGGGTCCTCCACCGCCACGTTCTGGCTCAGGCCCGGGATGCCGGAGGTGCCCGAGGTCCAGGTGCCGGTCGTCTTGTTGTAGACGTCCCAGGTCAGGACGTAGTCGGTGCGCTTGTTGCCGTTGGCCGAGTTGATCGGGGTCTTCACCTGCGCCTGCAGGCTGACCGAACCACCCGGGGCGACGTTCGACGGGAGCGCCGTCTGGACCTGGTTGCCGCCGTTGGTGACGTCCGTGCCGTCGGGCAGCGTCCACTTGTAGGTCAGGACGTTGTCGGCCGAAGTCCAGGTGGAGGACGTGGTGTTGGTCAGGGTGAAGTCGACCGTGTAGTCGCTGTTCGGGGTCATGCGGGCCGGGGTCTGCGGCGCGTAGTACGTCGACTCGGTGGTGGAGTCGACGTACGTGACCACGATCCTGGGCGCGAGGCGCGGCTCGGTGCCCTCGGACGACAGGAACAGCGTGCGCTCCTGCGAGGCGGCCTCGTCGGCCATCTTCAGGACGACGCCCTTCTGCGAGGCCGGGGTGGTCACCCAGGACTGCGCCAGCGAGGTGACGTTCCAGTCGTGGCGCGCCGGGTCGTTGGTCATCGCGCCGGTGTCGGACACCACGGCGCCGAAGTCGCCGCCCTGAGCGGTCCAGTTGGTAGTGGCGTCGGACTTGACCCAGGTGGCGGTGGCCTCGTCGAAGTCACGCGTCAGCGGCCGCAGTTCGTAGACGGCGCCCGTGGTGTCCTGGGCGGTCTGCGTGGACCACAGGCGCACGTTCGCGTCCAGGACCCGGGCCGTGGCGGGGATGCCGAGGGCCGGGAACTTCAGCAGGGCGCGGGTGTCGCCGTAGGTGGCGGAGTTGTTGCCGACCGACAGCCAGTTCTTCGGGCCGCTGTCGTCGATCGTGTCGTGCGTCAGCGTCGTGCGGGTCGAGGACAGGGTGGTGTCCTGCGTCGCGGCGAACACCTTCGTCGTACGGCCGGCCTTCGGCAGCCGTACGAGCTGGGTGGGCGCGGCGACGACCTGCCCGTCCTTCGTCTTGACCGCGACCATGTAGTAGTACGCGCGGCCGTACGGGTCGGCGTCGTCGGCCTTCGTCGGCGTCGCTGACGTGTCCGTGAACGACGTCGTGCCGGGCGCGACCGGCGCGACGAGCGTGGCGGCGGACGGGGTGAAGGTCTGGCTGACGGACCGGTGGACCTGGTACTCGACGATGTCGTCGCCGGTGCCGATCGGATCCTTGTCCTGGTACGCGGACCAGTTCAGCTCCGCGCCGGTGTCGTGGATCGTGGTCGGGGCGGCGAGGTCGACGCCCTGGCGGCCGAAGGTCAGGACGAGACGCGGGTAGTTGGCGGTCTCACCGCCGTACCCGAACTCGCTGCCCTCGTAGCGCGGACCGCCCTTGGGGCCGTTCGCGGACTCGTCACCGGCCTTGATCACGAAGCCGTTGTTGACGTTCGTCCCGTCGATCCAGGACTGGACGGTCTTGGTGACGGGGAAGGAGTGCCAGGTGTTCAGCTCACCGGGCTGCTTGGTGACCACACCGCCCTTGGTGAACCGCACCGCGTCCGCGATGACCGAGGTCGTGGCCGAGGCCGGACCGTCGCCCAGGACGATCTTGCCGAGGGTGCCGGCCTTGAACGGGTGGGAGCCGAGCGTCTTCCACACGCCGGCCGTGCCGGCCTGCTGGTTGACCGTGTAGGCCTTCGTCCCGCCGTCGTAGGTGACGGTGAACGGAGCGTTCGTGGCACGGTCGGTGGCCGGGACGTTGTGCGTCTCGACCTGGTACGTGCCGTCCTCGGGAAGACTCGGCTGCCAGGTGTACGTGTCACCCGCGACCGCGTCCTTGTTGTACATGTACGTCTGGTTCACCGCGTACTGCGTGTACGCCGTGTTCCCCGACGCCGGCCACGCGCCGACCGCCGCCGTACGCCCGGCCTCACCGTTGTCCACGACGACCGCCGTGCCCGACAGCTCACCCGTGATCGCGTTGGCGTTGTCCCACGTGGCCTGCGCCTCGGTCCACGGCTGCGTGGCGCGGTGCGCCTCCAGCTGGACCTCGGAGTCACCCGTGGTGTGGGTCTGGTCGAAGTACAGCCTCAGATC
Source organism: Streptomyces nymphaeiformis (assembly GCF_014203895.1). GTDB lineage: Bacteria > Actinomycetota > Actinomycetes > Streptomycetales > Streptomycetaceae > Streptomyces > Streptomyces nymphaeiformis. The sequence continues at coordinate 699,277 of NZ_JACHJY010000003.1, forward strand.
GGCCGAGTCCAGCTTGGTGCCGGCCGGGATGCTGCCGACCGGGAACCGGATCAGCGCGCGCGACGCGCCCGTGGAGGTGTTGCCGACCGACAGGCGCCAGTTGTCGTCGTAGTTCGTCGCCGGACCGTCCGACGAGATCATCACGTCCTGCGCCGTCGTGGGGGTCGGCGCGATCGAGATCGTCGGGTCGATCGTGACGGGGAACTGCCGCTCCGGCGCCGCGAGCCACTTCGCGTCCGGCGTGACCGTCAGCTCCCAGCCCTTGCCGGCCCGCGTCAGCTTCTGCCGCACGGCCGAGCTGTAGGCGGAGCCGTACGCGGCCTTGGCGTCCTTCTTCGCGTCCGTCATGAACGCCGCCGGGATCACCAGGACCGGGTCCGCGCCCTCACCGTAGAAGGAGAGCGAGCCGTCCTCGTTCTGCTTCGGCGTCAGCCCGCCCGCGTCCAGCGTGAACGTGAAGGACACCGGACCGGACGGCTTCGCGTCCAGGACGATGTTCTCCTTCACACGGCCCGGACCGACCACGTACGACAGATCCGCACCGGACACCGCGTCCTTGTACGTGACCGTGTCGCCCTCGGCCACCGGCGCGAGCTTCCCCGCACCCTTCAGACCGAGGGTCACCGTGTGACCGTCGGCCTGGAAGCGCAGCAGCCGCTCCGCGTCCGAGCCGAACCAACTGCTCGCCGCGTTCGTCGTGTTGGAGAAGGCGAAGCCCTCGGCACCGGACCGGACGACCGTCGGGTCGATGTCCTTCCAGGACCTGCCCGCCCGGTACCCGGTCGGCACCGCCGACACCTCGGCCTGCACGCGGCCGTCGGACAGCTGCCAGTACCGGGCGTTCGCCGTCCGCCTCCCGGTCAGCTCCGCGACCCGCTTCGGCTTCGGAGCCGCCTTGCCCTTCGGCAGCTTCTCCCGGCTCGGCACCACCGAAGTCCCGTCGCTCGACGGCGCCTCGGGCCCACCCGACCGGCCCTCGCCCTCGCCGTCCGAGAACCAACCCGCGACCGTGTCGAGGACGCCCTTGTCGTCGTCCGTCGCCGGCGACTGCGGAGCACCATAGGCGACCTGGGGCAATAGCGCACCTGCTACCGCCGCCACGACAAGACAGGAGAGATATCTCCTGTACGGAACTTTCACCTCAATACCTTTCGGTATCGACGCACCCGCGTCACTACACGCGAAATGGGCACGCCGAACGAGCTGGCGCGGAGGTTACCGCCCAGCTGGGAGCAATTCGGGTGATCGCATGGAAGACACAAACCACGAGGTCACGGGCATTGCAGCGCGCTTTCTAACCACTCTTGCGAGACGTGGTCAACCCCCGCGACATAAAGGACAATCGATGGACCGAGGGGGTATGGTTCGCCCGATTCTTCCGCTCGCTCGCATCCGGCACGCGGCGTGGTGTATAACCACCCGGATCATCTGCCGACCGACCGAAAGCCGGGCCCTCTCATGTCGTCCAATGAAATTGCGGAAAGCGCAGTGCGAGAGGAAAGCGAACACGAGGGCACGGGGGCCGCCCCGTCCCGGCGCGGCCTGGCGATCGCCGGCATCGCCCTGCTCGCCTGCCTCGGGCTCGTCGGCTACGGCGTCCTCGACAGCGACGAGCAGCCGAAGCCGAGCGCCGCCGCGACGGCCGAGGTGACCTACGAGGTCACGGGAACGGGGACCGTCGAGATCTCGTATCTCGCCCGCGGCGAGTCCGGCACGGCCACGGTCGAGAAGGCCGTGACCCTCCCGTGGAAGAAATCGGTCCAGATGCCCGTCGGCAAGGCTCCGACCGTCGCCGTCGTCCTCGACGGAAAGGGCGGCCAGGCGTCCTGCGCACTGGCGATCGGCGGCAGGCACGTCCAACGCGCCACCGCCGTGGGCGAGTTCGGCCGCGCCACGTGCACCGGCGCCCTACCGGCCGGCAACGGCAGGGCGTGACGCGGCCCCGGGCGCGTCAGGACACCTCGGACAGACCGTTCAGGCGAGTGCGCCGCCCCACCGCCGGTCCCTGCGCGGTGTGTTGACGGGCCCGGCCGTGGCCTCCGGTCGGCGCCTGCCACCGCTGCCGATCACGAGTCCGGAGCCGCGTCCGCGCGCATGACCGCCGCCGCGGCGCCGAGGAGGCCCGCGTCGGTGCCCGTGGCCGCGGGGACGACGGTCAGGTTCCGGGTGAAGGAGAGCGCGGCGTAGGTGCCGAGGCTGCGGCGGAGCGGGGCGAAGAGGACCTCACCGGCGCCCGCCACCCCGCCGCCGACGACCGCGATGTCGATCTCGACGAGAGCGGCGGTCGCGGCGATGCCGGCCGCGAGCGCCCGGGCGGCGCGCTCGAACGCGGCGACGGCGGCCGGGTCCCCGGCCCGTGCGGCGGCGGCCACCGCGACGGCGGAGACGTCGCCGTCGGGCCCCGGCCGCCAGCCGTTCTCCAGGGCGCGGCGGGCGAGGTGCGGGCCGCTGGCGAGGCGCTCGACGCAGCCGCGCCCGCCGCACGCGCAGGCTTCGCCGTCGAGGTCCACCGGGACGTGGCCGATGTGACCGGCGTTGCCGGTGGGGCCCGGGTGGACCCGGCCGTTCAGGACGAGGCCGCCGCCGACACCCGTGGAGACCACGAGGCACAGGGCGTTGGCGTGGCCCCGGGCGGCCCCGAGCCAGTGCTCGGCGGCCGTCATGGCGACGCCGTCGCCGACGAGGGTGACCGGCCGGCCGGCCGCGGCCCGGCGGACCCGCTCGACGAGCGGGTAGTCGCGCCACCCGGGCACGTTCACCGGACTGACGGTCCCCCGGGAGGCGTCGACCGGACCGGCGCTGCCGATGCCGACGGCCCCGGCGGACTCCCACAACGGGGAGGCAGCGAGGTCGGCCAGCACCGCCTCGACCGCCGCCATCACCGTCTCGCCGTCCTCACGCGCGGGCGTGGGCCGCTGGGAGCGGACGCGGATGCGGCCCTCGCCGTCCACCAGGGCGCCTGCGATCTTGGTGCCGCCGATGTCGAGGGCGGCGACGAGGCCCGTGGCGGGGTCGGTGTCCATGGGGCGCGGGGTCTCCAGTCGACGGCGGGAACGGAAAGTCGTTCCGTACAGTCTCCCAGTGATGACAACGTTGTCCAAGCCCTATGCTCGAATCGAGATCGACTCGACCCGCTCGACACCGCGCCATCCGCTCCGGAGGAACCCCGCACCGTGGCAGACATAGCCCGCCGCCCCGAATCCCGCTACGGCACCCGGCCCACGATGAAGGACGTCGCCGCCCGGGCGGGCGTCGGCCTCAAGACGGTGTCCCGGGTCGTCAACGGCGAACGGGGCGTCACCCCGGACACCGAGCGCCGCGTACGGGAGGCGATCGAGGCCCTGGGCTTCCGCCGCAACGACAGCGCGCGCGTCCTGCGCAAGGGCCGCACGGCGACGGTCGGCCTCGTCCTGGAGGATCTCGCCGACCCCTTCTACGGGCCGCTCAGCCGGGCGGTCGAGGAGGTCGCGCGGGCGCACGGGGCCCTGCTGTTCAACGGTTCGAGCGCCGAGGACCCGGACCGGGAGCAGGAGTTGGCGCTGGCGCTCTGCGCGCGCCGCGTCGACGGCCTCATCGTCATCCCCGCCGGTGACGACCACCGCTACCTGGAGCCGGAGATGAGGGCGGGCGTCGCCACGGTCTTCGTCGACCGGCCCGCCGGGCGCATCGACGCCGACGCCGTCCTCTCCGACAGCTTCGGCGGGGCGCGCGACGGCGTGGCCCATCTGATCGCGCACGGTCACCGCCGGATCGGCTTCATCGGCGACCGCCCCCGCATCCACACCGCGGCCGAGCGGCTGCGCGGCTACCGCGCCGCCATGGAGGACGCGGGCCTCCCGGTCCGGGACGCCTGGGTCTCCCCGGGCTCCACGGACCCGGATCGGGTGAGCACGGCGGTGCGGGAGATGCTGGCGGCGCCCGAGCCCGTGACCGCCCTGTTCTCGGGGAACAACCGGGTCACCGTGACCGTGGTCCGGGCCCTCGCCCGGCACGGGCGGCCGGTCGCCCTGGTCGGCTTCGACGACATCGAACTGGCGGATCTGCTCGGCGTCACGGTCGTCGCCCAGGACGCCGCCGCGCTCGGCCGGACGGCGGCGCAGCGCCTCTTCCGGCGCCTCGACGGGGCCGACGAGGCGCCGGAACGGCTGGTGCTCGGCACGACGCTGCTCGCCCGGGGATCGGGCGAGATCGCGCCACCGGCCGCCTGAGGCCCCGTCGTTCAGCAGATCCGCAGGCCCGCCACCGGACCGCCGCCGCCACCGCCGGACAGGTGGAGCACGCTGAGGTAGACGTTGGTGTTGCCGCTGTCGTCGTCGGTGCGGGCGAACCAGCGGCTGCTGGCTCCGCCGTACGTCTCGGTCCGGTCCAGGTCGACCTGGCAGGAGAACGAGTGGGGGCCCGCGCCGACCGTGCCCATCTCACCGCCGTCGTACCGGGTGGTGGTGGCGCTCCGGACGACCTGGCAGGTCGCGGAGGAGCCGGAGGCGGTGCAGCCGGAGGCGGGCGGCGGGGCCTGGGTGGTGGGCGCGGTCGTGGCGCCGCCCCCGGAGGGCGCGTGGGTCGTCGTCGTACCGCCGGCCGTGGTGCTTCCACCGGCCGTGCCCGGGGCCTTCGTACCGCCTCCGCCGCCGGCTCCGGACGCCGCGTCCGAACCGGCGCCGCCCGCCGCCGGGCCGCCCGCCGCGCCCGGATCCGAACCGTCGGAGCCCGGGCCGTCGGTGGCCGGCGCGCCGCCGGCCGCGGCGCCGGACTCCCGGCCGGAGGGTGTCGGGCCGGTCGACGGGGTGGCGCCGCCGCTCGGCCGTCCGGAGGGCGCGGTGCTGCTCCCGGGGTCGAGGACACGGCCGGGGTCGCCCCCGGCGGCGCCGCCGCCGTCCCCGTCCTGCGGGGTCTCACCGGCGGCCTGCGTGCTGCCGTCGTGGTCCATGAGGGCGTACGTGACGCCCCCGCCGGCGAGGAGGACGGCGGCCACGGCGGCGGCGACGAGGACGCTCCCCCGGCGCGGCTTCGCCTCCGCGCGGCGGGCGGCCCGTCCGCCGGGAGCGCCGGTGCCCGCGTCGAGCCGCACGGACGGCGCGGGCGGCACGGGCACGGCCGGGCCGAAGGCTCCGGCGGGCGGCGCGGCGGCCGGGGCGTACGGGTGGGGCTCGGCGGAAGCGGCGTACGGATTCGGCTCCACGGAACCGGCATACGGGTTCGGCGCGGGAACCTCAGGCGCGGGCGCGACCGGCTCGGACGCGACCGGCGGGGACGCGACCTGATGCGGCGCGACCTGATGCGGCGCGACCTGATGCGGCGCGACCTGATGCGGCGCGACCTGATGCGGCGCGACCGTCGCAGGCCCGGCCTGCTCGCCCGCGTTCGGACCGGCGGCCTCCGGCCCCGGCGCCGCGCCCCCCACCGCGCCGAGCAGTCGCGCCGCCTCGCGGGCGGTCGGGCGGGAGGCGGGGTCCTTGTCCAGGAGGCGGAGCAGGACGGGGATGAGGGGGCCCGAGCGCCGGGGCTCCGGGAGGGGTTCGGTGACGATGGCGGCGAGGGTCGACCAGGTGGACGTACGGCGGAAGGGCGAGGAGCCCTCGACCGCCGCGTACAGCGTCGCGCCCACCGCCCACACGTCCGAGGCCGGGCCCGGGTCCTGTCCCTGGGCGCGCTCGGGGGCGAGGAAGTCGAGGGATCCGACGATCTCGCCGCTGCGCGTGAGGTGGGTCGCGGAGCCGTCGCCGGGGTCCTCCATCGTGGCGATGCCGAAGTCGGTCAGGACGATCCGGCCCGACCGGTCGAGCAGGATGTTGCCGGGCTTCACGTCCCGGTGGAGGACGCCGACGTCGTGCGCGGCGGCCAGCGCCTCCAGGACGTGGGCGCCGATGCGGGCGGCCTCGGCGGGGTCGACGGTGCCGCGCTCGGCGAGGACGTCGTCGAGGGAGGGCCCGTCGACGAGCTCCATGACGATGACGGGCCGGCCCTCGTGCTCGGTGACGTCGTGGACGGCGACGACCCCGGGGTGGCGGACGCGGGCGGCGGCGCGCGCCTCGCGGGTCATCCGCAGGCGCAGGTCGGCCAGTTCGGGCGCGGCCGCGTCCGAGTACGTACGGAGTTCCTTGACGGCCACCTCGCGGCCGAGGACCTCGTCGACGGCCCGCCAGACGACGCCCATGCCTCCGCGCCCGAGCTGCCGCACGATTCTGTAGCGGCCCGCGAGCCGCCCGTTCTCCCCCGATGACACCGCTGCCCCGTCCCCCTGTCGATCATGTGAACTCGACAAGAGTACGGGGCAGTTGGCGGGAAAGTGACCGTTTAGCGATCAGTGGTGGCGGTGAGGTCGCCGCGGCGCGGGGCGGCGAAGCGGTCGAGGTCGGCGCGGGTCATGCCGGTGAGGGCGTCGACCTCGGCGGTGTCGAGGGCGCCGCACTGGAGGCCGCGCAGCAGGTAGGAGGAGAGCGCCTTCGCGGTGGCGGGCTCGTCCATGACGTCGCCGCCGACGTGGTTGGCGTAGGCGGAGAGGCGCTTGGCGGCGGTCTCGAAGCCCTCGCGATAGAAGGCGAAGACGGCGGCGTAGCGGGTGGGGATGTGGCCGGGGTGCATGTCCCAGCCCTGGTAGTAGGCGCGGGCGAGGGCGCGGCGGGTGAGGCCGTAGTGCAGGCGCCAGGCCTCGTGGACGTGCTCGGTGGTGCCGACGGGCAGGACGTTGGTGGAGCCGTCGGAGACGCGGACGCCGGTGCCGGCGGCGGCGACCTGCATGATCGCCTTGGCGTGGTCGGCGGCCGGGTGGTCGCTGGCCTGGTAGGCGGCGGAGACGCCGACGCAGGCGCTGTAGTCGAAGGTGCCGTAGTGCAGTCCGGTGGCGCGGCCCTCGGCGGCGCCGATCATGCGGGCGACGGCGGCGGTGCCGTCGCTGGCGAGGATGGACTGGCTGGTCTCGATCTGGATCTCGAAGCCGAGGCGGCCGGCGTCGAGGCCGTGGGTCTTCTCGAAGGCCTCCAGGAGGCGGACGAAGGCGGAGACCTGCTCGGGGTAGGTGACCTTGGGGAGGGTGAGGACGAGGCCGTCGGGGAGGCCGCCGTTCTCCAGGAGTCCGGTGAGGAAGACGTCGGTGGTGCGGATGCCGCGGTCGCGTACGGCGGACTCCATGCACTTCATCCGGATGCCCATGTACGGGGCGGCGGTGCCGTTCTCGTACGCCTCGGAGATCAGGCGGGCGGCGCGGGCCGCGTCCTGGTCCTCGTCCGTACCGGCGTAGCCGTCCTCGAAGTCGACGCGGAGGTCCTCGACGGGCTCGCGCTCCAGCTTGGCGCGCACGCGGCCGTAGACGTCCTCGGCGAGGTCGTCGGAGAGGCCGAGGACGGCGGCGAAGGAGGCGGCGTCGGGGGCGTGCTCGTCGAGGGCGGCGAGGGCCTGGTCGCCCCAGGAGCGGATGGTTCCGGCGTCGAAGACGTTGCCGGGGACGTAGACGGTGTGGACGGGCTGGCGGGTGCCGGGGTCCCCGGGGTAGCGCCGGTCGAGCTCGGCGTCCACCGCTGCGAGGGAGGCGCTGATGCCCTCGCTGACCGCGCCGGCGAGGCTCGTCGACACCTTCTCCTGCTGACCCATCCTGCATCCTCCTGTTTTCCGCTTCACGGAATCAACAATCCGTATAGCGAAGTTAGTAGGCGTCGGGACCTGCGTCAATGGTTGTCCGAAACGGCCGGGGGCCGCACGGCGACAGATCGCCGTGCGGCCCCCGGGACCGACAGAACCGCAGGTCATCAGCCCTTGCGGGACTTCACCTCTTCGGTGAGCTGCGGGACGACGTCGAAGAGGTCGCCCACGACGCCGTAGTCGACGAGGTCGAAGATCGGAGCCTCGGCGTCCTTGTTGATGGCGACGATGGTCTTCGAGGTCTGCATGCCCGCGCGGTGCTGGATCGCGCCGGAGATGCCGGAGGCGATGTACAGCTGCGGCGAGACCGACTTGCCGGTCTGGCCGACCTGGTTGGAGTGCGGGTACCAGCCGGCGTCGACGGCGGCGCGGGAGGCGCCGACGGCGGCACCGAGCGAGTCGGCGAGCGCCTCGATGATCGCGAAGTTCTCGGCACCGTTGACGCCGCGGCCGCCGGAGACCACGATCGCGGCCTCGGTCAGCTCCGGGCGGCCGGTCGACTCGCGCGGGGTGCGGGAGGTGACCTTGGTGCCGTGGGCCTTCTCCGAGAAGGAGACGGCGAGCGCCTCGACGGCGCCGGCGGCCGGGGCGGCCTCGACGGGGGCCGAGTTCGGCTTGACCGTGATGACCGGGGTGCCCTTGGAGACGCGGGACTTGGTGGTGAAGGAGGCGGCGAACGCGGACTGCGTCGCGACCGGGCCCTCGTCACCGGCCTCCAGGTCCACGGCGTCGGTGATGATGCCGGAGCCGATGCGCACGGCGAGGCGGGCGGCGATCTCCTTGCCCTCGGCGGAGGACGGCACCAGCACGGCGGCCAGGGAGCCTGCGGCGGACACAGACTCGTACGCGGCCTGGAGGGCCTCGACCTTCGGGACGACGAGGTACTCGGCGAACTCGGGGGCGTCGGCGGTGAGGACCTTCACGGCGCCGTGCTCGGCGAGCGCGGCGGCGGTGTCGGCGGCGCCGTTGCCGAGGGCGACGGCGACCGGGTCGCCGAGGCGACGGGCGAGCGTCAGCAGCTCCAGGGTGGGCTTGCGGACGGCTCCGTCGACGTGGTCGACGTAGACGAGGATGTCAGCCATGGGACTTCAATCTCCTGCGAACGGAAAGGGGCGGTCTGAGGGAACGGGCGCGGTTCGCGCGAGCCTTAGATGAACTTCTGGCTCGCGAGGAACTCGGCCAGCTGCTTGCCGCCCTCGCCCTCGTCCTTGACGATCGTGCCGGCGGTGCGGGCCGGACGCTCGGCGGCGGAGTCGACCGCGGTCCAGGCACCCTCGAGACCGACCTCGTCGGCGTCGATCTCCAGGTCCTCCAGGTCCAGGGACTCCACCGGCTTCTTCTTGGCGGCCATGATGCCCTTGAAGGACGGGTAGCGGGCCTCGCCCGACTGGTCCGTCACGGAGACGACGGCCGGAAGCGAGGCCTCCAGCTGCTCGGAGGCGGTGTCGCCGTCACGACGGCCCGTCACGACGCCGTCCTCGATCTTGACCTCGGAGAGCAGGGTGACCTGCGGGACGCCCAGGCGCTCGGCGAGGATCGCGGGCAGGACGCCCATGGTGCCGTCGGTGGAGGCCATGCCGGCGATGACGACGTCGTAGCCGACCTTCTCGATGGCCTTGGCGAGCACCAGCGAGGTGCCCATGACGTCGGTGCCGTGCAGGTCGTCGTCCTCGACGTGGACGGCCTTGTCGGCGCCCATGGAGAGCGCCTTGCGCAGCGCGTCCTTGGCGTCCTCGGGGCCGACCGTGAGCACGGTGACCTCGGCGTCGTCGGCCTCTTCGGCGATCTGCAGCGCCTGCTCGACCGCGTACTCGTCGAGCTCCGACAGCAGGCCGTCGACGTCGTCGCGGTCGACGGTCAGGTCATCGGCGAAGTGCCGGTCGCCGGTGGCGTCGGGCACGTACTTCACACAGACAACGATCCTCAAGCTCACGCCGGCTCTCCTACTGCATCGTCATAACTGGGCTGCCTTGTTGCTCGCAGCATAGGCGCCTGAAGGGCGGGTTTCCGGTCGGGGCGCCGGACGCCCCGACCAAAATATTACTCGCCAGTACACCCAGTCCGTTACCAATGAGCAAGCGCTCAGGCATGTGACCTTGCCAACGCACGGAGAGCGGCGCGCGGGGGAACCCTCAGTCGCGCAGCGCGTTGAAGCGGCCGTGGTGGTAGAGGAGCGGACGGCCCGCGCCGTCCGGGTCCCCGGCGACCGCCTGCGCGATGACGATGCGGTGGTCCCCGGCGGGCACCCGGGCCACCACGCGGCAGACCAGCCAGGCGAGGACGCCGTCGAGCACGGGCACGCCCTCGGGGCCGATGCTCCAGCGGGTCCCCTCGCCGAAGCGGTCGGCGCCGCTGCGCGCGAAGGTGGCCGCGAGCTCCTGCTGGTGCTCGCCGAGTATGTGCACGCCGATGTGCTCGGCCTCGGAGACCGCGGGCCAGCTGGAGGAGCCCGTGCCGACCCCGAAGGAGATCAGCGGGGGCTCGGCGGCGACGGAGTTGAGCGAGGTGGCGGTGAAACCGACCGGGCGCTCGCCGTGCGCGGTGATGACCGCGACGCCGGCGGCGTGCCGGCGGAAGACGGAGCGGAGCAGATCGGGAGAGGCCTGCCGGGGTGCGCCGATCGTGGGAACGGTGCTGAGCCGGAGGTCAGGCGAAACCGTCATGGAGTTGTCCTTCTGCGAGGGCGTCATGAGAGGGGTCCTGGGGTGGTCAGACACCCGGACAGCGCGCGCTCGCGTTGCGGGCCAGATCCACGTGGGCCCGGCCGTAGAGAAGGAGTTCTATGGGCACTCCGTCAGGGTGACGATCGGTGACCGGTGCAGTCAAGTGCGTACCGGGATGTGGGAGAAGTGTCACGCCGTCAGACGACCCGGCCCCGGCCGGCGGATCCAGGGCCGTCAGACGGCCCTGCCCAGGGCCGCGATGACGTCCGCCTTGCGGGGCTGTCCGGCGGCCCTGCGGACGACGCGCCCGGAGGCGTCGAGGACGAGGACGGTGGGGGTGCGGGCGATGCCGAGCTCGCGGACGAGGTCGAGCCGCTCCTCGGCGTCGATCTCCACGTGCCCCACGCCGGGCACCATCGCGGCGACCTCGGCGAGCGTCCGGCGGGTGGCCCGGCAGGGCTGGCAGAAGGCCGTCGAGAACTGGACGAGCGTGGCCCGCTCCCCCAGCTCGGTGCCGAGCACCTCCGGCCCCAGGACCTCGGTCATCCCATTCCCCTTCACTCACCCGTTCCCCCGGTGCAGCGTCGCACGACGCCGATCGATTCCCGCCACGACCACCGCGAGTGACGAGAATCTCCCCATACGAAGCCGTCTGGACTGGTCACGGGGCCCCACATGGGGCACGATCTGCCCAAAGCCGAAAACCTACGGCCGCGTAACTTCGCCGGGAGAACCCCCTCCGGGCACATGAAGAAGAGGTTCCTCTCCGATGGCAGAACTCGTCTATCGGCCGGTCATCGGCGCCGCTCTGACCATGTTCAAGGCGCTCGACCTGAAGATCGACACCCAGGGTTCGGAGCACATCCCACGGACCGGCGGCGCGGTGCTCGTGAGCAACCACATCAGCTATCTGGACTTCATCTTCACCGGCCTCGCCGCGCTCCCCCAGAAGCGCCTGGTGCGCTTCATGGCGAAGGACTCGGTCTTCAAGCACAAGATCTCGGGGCCGCTCATGCGCGGCATGAAGCACATCCCGGTGGACCGCACCCAGGGCGAGCACGCGTACAAGCACGCCCTGGAGTCGCTGCGGGCCGGCGAGATCATCGGCGTCTTCCCCGAGGCGACCATCTCCCAGTCCTTCACCCTGAAGAGCTTCAAGACGGGTGCGGCGCGCCTGGCGCAGGAGGCGGGCGTCCCCCTGATCCCGATGGCGCTGTGGGGCACCCAGCGCGTCTGGACGAAGGGCAGGCCGCGGAACTTCAAGCGGAGCCACATCCCGGTGACGATCCGCGTCGGCGAGCCCGTGGAGGCCCCCTCCGACCAGTACGCGGGCGCGATCACCCGGCGGCTGCGCGAGCGCGTCCAGGAGCTCCTGGAGGCCGCACAGCGCGCCTACCCGGTCCGCCCGAAGGACGCGAACGACACCTGGTGGGTGCCCGCGCACCTCGGCGGTACGGCTCCGACGCCGGCCGAGGTCAAGGACGCCGGCTGACGGAACCGTTTCTCCGCACGTCGAAGGACGCCCCCGGGGCTCAGAGCTCCGCCGGCAGCGTCCGGTCGAGGTGCGGGCGGTCCCGGGCGGCCTTCAGGACGTCCAGGACGAGCGGGTGCGGCTCGGCGTACAGCTCGGGGTAGTCCACTTCGCCGAGCTCCGGCCGTACGGGGAAGGCCAGCCGCTCCTCCGTCAGCGAGAACCGGGCGTCGACGCCCGGCTTGTTCCCCCGTACGTCCTGCCGTGCCCAGGCGCTCTCGCCGGGCAGCAGGACGGCGACGAGGCCGTGGACCACGGGGTCCGAGCCGTCGTCCTCGGTGAGCCGCTGGTAGCAGAGGGCCGCGGGGATGCCGCGGGCCCGCAGGAGCGCGGTGTACGCGACGGACTTGGCGTAGCAGATGCCGGTGCCCTGCTCCAGGACGTCCGAGGCGCGCCAGGTGACGCGGAGGTCGCCGGAGTCCATGGAGTGCGGGATGGCGTCGCGGACGAACGCGAAGGCCGCTTCGGCGTATGAGTATGCATCGGAGTGATCGCCGGCAAGGCGGTCGGACACTTCCCTGACGCGCGGATGCTCGTGGTCGACGGCCTCGCCGGTGGCGAGGTACGCATCGACGTCGGGGTTCTGCTGGATGAGTTCCATGCGGAACGACCTTATGAAGACGGCCGGACGGAGTCAATGACTTTCCGTCCGGCCGCATACATATGCACTCAGGGCTAGCGGGCCAGCTCTTCCTTCAGGGCCTGGAGGAAGGCGTCCACGTCGTCCTCCGTGGTGTCGAAGGCGCACATCCAGCGGACATCGCCGGCGGCCTCGTCCCAGAAGTAGAAGCGGAACCGTTCCTGCAGGCGCCGGCTCACCTCGTGCGGGAGGCGGGCGAAGACCGCGTTGGCCTGCACCGGGTAGAGGATCTCCACCCCGTCCAGCTCGCGCACGCCGGTGGCGAGGCGCTGGGCCATCGCGTTGGCGTGGCGGGCGTTGCGCAGCCACAGGTCCTTCGCGAGAAGGGCCTCCAGCTGCACCGACACGAAGCGCATCTTCGAGGCGAGCTGCATGGACAGCTTGCGCAGGTGCTTCATGTGGCTGACCGCGTCGGGGTTGAGGACCACGACGGCCTCGCCGAAGAGCATGCCGTTCTTCGTGCCGCCGTACGAGATCACGTCCACGCCGACCGCGTTGGTGAACGCGCGCATCGGCACGTCCAGCGAAGCGGCCGCGTTGGCTATCCGGGCCCCGTCGAGGTGCACCTTCATGCCCTTGGCGTGGGCGTGCTCCACGATGGCGCGGATCTCGTCCACCGTGTAGACGGTGCCGAGCTCCGTGTTCTGGGTGATCGAGACGACCTGGGGCATGGCCCGGTGCTCGTCCTCCCAGCCCCAGGCCTGCCGGTCGATCAGCTCGGGGGTGAGCTTGCCGTCCGAGGTCGGGACGGTGAGCAGCTTGAGGCCGCCCATCCGCTCCGGCGCGCCGCCCTCGTCCACGTTGATGTGGGCGGTCTCGGCGCAGATGACGGCGCCCCAGCGGTCGGTGAGCGCCTGGAGGGCGGTCACGTTCGCCCCGGTCCCGTTGAAGACCGGGAAGGCTTCGGCGGTGGAGCCGAAGTGGCTGTGCATGATCCGCTGGAGGTGATCGGTGTACTGGTCCTCGCCGTAGGCCACCTGGTGGCCTTCGTTGGCGAGGGCGAGGGCCGCGAGGACCTCGGGGTGGGCGCCGGCGTAGTTGTCGCTGGCGAAGCCCCGGACCGACGGGTCGTGGTGACGACGTGCGTCGGTCCTGGGGCCGAGTGCCGCGGTCACGGCTTGGGGGTCAGCCACAGACGCTGTCCATTCACTTCCTGGGCGGGCTTGTCCCAGAGACCCGCGATCTCGTTCGCCAGGTCCTTGACGTCGGTGAAGCCCGCGAACTTCGCGTTGGGGCGTTCGGCGCGCATCGCGTCGTGCACCAATGCCTTGATCACCAGGATGGCAGCCGCCGCCTGCGGGCCTTCGTCGCCCCCCAGCTTGCGGAACGAGTCCGCCATGGCCAGGGTCCAGGCCTCGGCGGCCGCCTTGCCGGCGTTGTACGCGGCGTTGTTGGCGACCGGCTTGTGCGCGCCGGACTGGCTGATCAGGGCGTACCGGCCGCGCCCGCCGGCGCGCAGCAGCCCGTCGTGGAAGGCGAGCGAGGTGTGCTGGACCGTACGGATCAGGAGCTTCTCCAGGAAGTCCCAGTCCTTGAGGTCGGTCTCCGTGAAGGAGGCGCTGCCGCGCCAGCCGCCGACCAGGTGGACCAGGCCGTCGACCCGGCCGAACTCCTTCTCGGTCTTCGCGGCCCAGTCACGGGTGGCGTCCAGGTCGAGGAGGTCGACCGTGTCGCCGATGACCTTGGCTCCGCCGTGGGCGTAGCGGGCGGCGTCGACGGCCTCCGCGAGGCGTGCCGGGTCGGCGTCGGACGCGACGACCGTCGCGCCCGCCTCGGCGAGACGCAGCAGGGTCGCGCGACCCGCGGGGCCGGCCGCGCCGGCGACCGCGATGACGGCGCCGTCGAGCGGTCCGCCGTTTCCGTTGGAGTTCATGGGCGACGCCTCCTCGGTGTTCTCGGTGAGGTCGCTCACGCGGCGGCCCGCTCGGTGCTCGGGACGTCGGCGGCGGTGATCCCCTTGGTGTCGGCGATCACGCCCTTCAGCTTCTTGGCGAGGGCCTCAAAGAACATGCTCAGCGGAAACTCGTCCGGAAGCACGTCGTCGACCAGCTTGCGGGGCGGCAGGGAGAGGTCGAGGGCGTCGGGACCCTTGGCCCACTTCGATCCCGGGTGCGGGGCGAGGTAGGCGGAGACGAACTCGTACGCCTTGAACCAGTGGACCAGCTTCGGGCGGTCGATGCCCTCGCGGTAGAGGGTCTCGATCTCGGAGCAGAGGCGGTTGGTGACCTCGGGGGCCCGGTCCCAGTCGATCGTGAGGACGTTGTCCGTCCAGCGCACCACGTCGTTCTTGTGGAGGTACGCGAAGAGGAGCTGGCCGCCCAGACCGTCGTAGTTGCGGGTGCGGTCGCCGGTGAGCGGGAAGCGGAACATCCGGTCGAAGAGGACGGCGTACTGCACGTCACGGCCGTGCCCGTTGCCCTCGGACTCCAGCTTCACGGCCTCCTTGAAGGCGGTGAGGTCGCAGCGGAGCTCCTCCAGGCCGTACATCCAGAACGGCTGGCGCTGCTTGATCATGAAGGGGTCGAAGGGCAGGTCGCCGCGGCTGTGGGCGCGGTCGTGGACCAGGTCCCAGAGCGCGAAGGCCTGCTGGCAGCGCTCCTGGTCGCCGAGCATGACGGCGATGTCCTCGGGGAGCTTCACGCCGAGGGTGTCGACGGCGGCCTCGGTGACCTTGCGGAAGCGCGCGGCCTCGCGGTCGCAGAAGATGCCGCCCCAGGTGAAGCGCTCGGGGACCTCGCGGACGGCGACGGTCTCCGGGAAGAGGACGGCCGAGTTGGTGTCGTACCCGGCGGTGAAGTCCTCGAAGGTGATGCCGCAGAAGCCCGGATTGTCGTAGCGGGTGCGCTCCAGCTCGGAGAGCCACTCGGGCCAGACCATGCGGAGCACGACGGCCTCGAAGTTGCGGTCCAGGTTGCCGTTCTGCGTGTACATCGGGAAGAGCACGAGGTGCTGGAGCCCGTCGGCACGGCCGGTGGCCGGGTGGAACTCCATGAGGGAGTCCAGGAAGTCCGGCACGGTGAAGCCGCTCTCGACCCACTTGCGCAGGTCCGCGACGAGGGCGCGGTGGTAGGCGCCGTCGTGCGGGACGAGCGGGGAGAGCTGCTCGACGGCCGCGACCAGGCGGTCCACGGTCAGCTCGACGAGCGCGCGGGCGGGGGCGCCTTCGGCCTCGAAGTCGATGGAGCCGTCCTTGGACTGCCAGGGGCGGATCTCCTCCACGGCATTCTTGAGCTCGGCCCAGGCCGGGTGGTCGATCACGCGGGCGTCGGTGGATATCGCCCCACCGGTCACGTCCTGCACAAGAATTTCCGTCATGCCTCTTCCTCCACAGGAGAACCTTGCGTCCGACCAACGTAACCATTGACGCTTCGTTCACACAAGGGGAGCCAAGAGAAATTATCCTGTGCGACCCCCCTGACGGCAGAAGTTTTTCCTGTCCGTCAGGGGGGAAGCCACCTTTCCGCCTGACGGATCAGCTCAGCGGCTTGATCAGCAGCTCGAACTCCAGGTCGTCGCGCTGGGGCAGGCCGAAGCGCTCGTCGCCGTACGGGAACGGGGTCGTCCGGCCCGTGCGCCGGTAGCCGCGCCGCTCGTACCAGGCGATCAGCTCCTCGCGCACGGAGATCACCGTCATGTGCATCTCGCGCACGTCCCACAGCTCGCGCACCCGGCGCTCGGCCTCCGCGATGATCTGCTTGCCCAGACCGGCGCCCTGGAGTTCGGGGCGGACCGCGAACATGCCGAAGTAGGCGGCCTCCCCACGGTGCTCCAGCTGGCAGCAGGCGACCAGCTCGCCGTCGCGCTCGACGACCAGGAGCCGGCTGCCCGGGGTGGTGATCACCTCGGTCACGCCCTGGGGGTCGGTGCGCTGCCCCTGGAGGATGTCCGCCTCCGTCGTCCAGCCGCCCCGACTGGCGTCGCCCCGGTAGGCCGACTCGACGAGCGGGACGAGTGCCGGGACGTCGTCGAGGACCGCGTCGCGGTAGCTGATCCGGCCGGTCTCCTGGGACGTGGCGGTGTCCATGTTCTCGGGGCTCCCCTCGGGCGTTGACGATCGGCGTGCGCGATCGGCCCGAGCCTAACGCGCGCCTTTCGCTCTCCTCGTACGCCTGTGCGCGCCTGTGCGCCCGCGTGCGGCCCCCGGGAGGCGGGCATTCCTTCCTGGAGGGGACGGCGAGGGCCTGTCTGACCATTCCGGCCTGATCCGACGGGAATGGTCAGACAGGCCCTAGGGGGAGGTGTGCCGTGCACGGACCGGCTCTGTCCGGGTGGTTGCTGGTCGCGCTGTGCGCGGCGACGGGCGTGTACTGCCTGCAGCGGACGCGCACCGGCGTCGGCGAGGAGCGGCGGGCCGCGGTCGGCGAGGCCGTGATGGGTTTCGGGATGGCGGCGATGGCGCTGCCCGCAGCGGTCCTGGCCCCGCCGGAGTGGGTGTGGGCGGTGTACGCGGCGGTGTTCGGCGCGGCGGCGCTGCACGGTCTCCTGGCGGTCCGGCACGGCGGTCACCATCTGCACCATCTGGTGGGCTCGCTCGCCATGGTCTACATGGCGGTCGCGATGGCGGCGCCCGGCGCGACGGGGGCGCACGCGGGGCACACGGCGGGGACGACGGGCGGCATACCCGTGCTCACGGGCGGGCTTCTCCTCTATTACGCGGCGTACGTGCTCCGCTCGGGTGCGCGACTCGTCCCGGTGGCGGCGACCGCGGGGGGTGGCGCGGGCCGGGCGTGGGCGAGCGCGGGCGGCGGCTGGGCGGGCCGGCCGGAGCTGACGCACGCCTGCCGGCTGTCGATGGCGCTCGCGATGCTGGCCATGCTGGTGACCATGTGAGGCCGGGGGCGCGCCGGGCCCGGGGAGCTCCCATGGGATCCGGCCCCGTGCCCGCGTCTTCCGGCCAACCAAACCGTGGCGTACGTCACTTGCCGCCCCCGCCCATACCCCGGCGCGTACCGCGCTCATAGGCTGGCGCCATGTGGGTCTCCCTCGCGCTGTTCCTGCTCGGCCTCCTGACCGCCGTCGCGGCCCCCAAGCTGCTGTCCCGGGCCGACTGGGTGGAGCGAGAACCCGTGGTGGCCCTGTGGGTGTGGCAGTGCGTGGTGGCCGCGGTACTGGTCAGCTTCGCGCTCTCCATGACGTTCAGCGCGTCCGTGGCCTGGCAGGCCGTACGGGGGCAGGTCTTCGCGGGCGCACCGCGCGCGGTGGTCGACGCGTACGAGCTCGGCACGTCCGGGCCCTGGTCGGCGGTGCTCGCGGTGGCCCTGGCGGCCGGCGGGGTCTGGTCCGGGGCGATGCTGGGCCGCGAGATCGGCCAGGCCCGCGCCCGCCGCCGGCAGCACCGCTGCGAACTGCTCGTCCGCGCACCCCTGCTGCCCGGGGAGCAGCCGGCCGGCGAGCGGCTCGTCGTCCTGGAGGGCGAGCGGGCGAACGCCTGGTGGGTCCCGGGCTCCACGCCCCGGCTGGTCATCACGACCGCGGCGCTGCGCCGGTTGAAGGGGCGTCAGCTGGACGCGGTCCTGGCTCACGAGCAGGGCCACGCCCGGGCCCGGCACGACTGGCTGCTGCACTCCTCGGGCGCGCTGGCCGCCGGATTCCCCGGGATCCCCGTCTTCGCGGCCTTCCGCGAGGAGATGCACCGTCTGGTGGAGCTGGCCGCCGACGACGTCGCCTCGCGTCGCTTCGGGCGGCTGACGATCGCGCTCGCGCTGGTCGAACTGAACGAGGACCGAGGAGTGTTCGGCCCGGGGCCCGCGCCCGACGCCGGTCTGCCGCAGCGGGTGAACCGGCTGCTGACCGCGACCCCGCGCCTGACCGCCGGCCACCGGCTCCGGCTGACGGCGGCCGCTTCCCTGGTGCCCATCATCCCTGTGCTCGTGGCCTTCGTGCCGGCGCTCCGCGCGCTGGGATAACGGCAGGTGGCAGCGGGCGCGACGGACCGGTCCCGGACGGCGACGCGCGCCGGGACGGAGGACCGGTCCCGGACGGCGACACCCCCCGGCCCGGACAACGGAGCGGGGCTGATCGTCGGGCAGGATCGGCGCATGCGCACCTCCGCCGTGATCTCCGGGGTCCTGGCCCTGACCTTGCTCCTGCTCGTCGCGGTGGGGTGGTCGCCGCTGCTCTCCTTCGACCGGTCGGTCGCCGAGGCCCTCCACCGCAGCGCCCTCGCGCACCCCGGCTTCACCCACGTCAACCGTGTGCTGACCGACTGGGTGTGGGACCCGTGGACGATGCGTGCCCTGGCCGCCGTCGCCACGGTGCTGCTGTGGTGGCGGAAGGAGCGGCGGCCGGCTCTGTGGGTGGCCGGGACGAGCCTGCTGGCCGCCGGACTCCAGCAGGCCCTCAAGTCGCTGGTGGACCGGGACCGGCCGCAGTGGGCCGATCCGATCGACTCGGCCCGGTACTCCGCCTTCCCCTCGGGCCACGCCATGACGGCGACGGTCACCTGCGGGCTGCTGCTCTGGGTCCTCGCCCTGTACTGGCGCGACGAGTGGCGCGGCTGGGGGACCGTGGCGGGCGTCGCCGCCGTCTCGGTGCTCGGGGTGGGCTTCACGCGGGTCTACCTGGGCGTCCACTGGCCCTCGGACGTCGTCGAGGGGTGGTTGCTCGGCTGGTTCTGCGTGGCCGTGGCGGTCCTCACGTACCGGTGGAGCGAGCGGCGCGAAGCCCCCGGAGGTGAAGGCGGCCACGGGAGCAGAATGGGAGGAAGACGATGAAGCCGCCTGTTCTGGACGATCCCCCGTGTCGCCCAGAACAGACGGCATCCCCGCCGGTATGCCACAGGGGCATGCCGACGGCATGCGCCGAGTATATTGGCCGGCAGCCAGTCAACGCAGGAGTCCAGCATGTCCCCGCGTAGCCCATCGGTCAATGAAGAGCTTCGGCGCCGGTCGCGGGAGCGGATTCTCCAGGCCACGGTGGACCTGATCGACGCTCACGGCTACGAGGCGACCACGCTCGGCGACATCGCGGAGCGGGCCGGTACGGCGCGGGGGCTGATCTCGTACTACTTCCCCGGCAAGCGCCAGCTGCTCCAGGCGGCGGTGCACCGGCTGATGCACCTCACCCTGGAGGAGGCGCTGGAGCGGGAGCTGCGCACGGAGGACGGCCGCGAGCGGCTGGCCCGCGCGATCGACGCGGTCCTGGGGCTCGCGGTGGCGCGGCCCACGCTGATGCGGACCCACATGGCGGGCATCCTGCAGGCCGAGGGGTTCGTGCAGTGCGAGGAGCAGCAGCGCCTGGCCTTCCTGCTGCGGGACACGGTCGCGCGGTACGGCTCGACGGACGTGGACACGGACTACCCGCTGCTGCGCGCCCTGCTGATGGGCACGGTGGTGGCGCTGCTGCTGCCGGGGGCCCCGATGCCGCCGGCCCGGCTGCGGTGGGAGCTGTTCCAGCGGTACGGGCTCGACTGGGAGGCGGGCATGCCGCCGGGCGGGGGTCCGCCCGACGGCATGCGGGTGCTCAGGCCGTCATCCGGCCGTCATGACCTCGGTCAGTCGTCGAGGTCGAAGTAGTCCGGCTGGGTCTGGACGTTGAGCTGGTCCATCCGGATCCGCTTCGCCGGGTCCGTACGACGGTCGGAGAGCTGCAGGACGTCGAAGCCCTTCGCGATGTCGTTCGAGTAGATGTGGCCGTTGTAGTAGTACGCGGACCAGGAACCGCCCGTCGCCATGGTGGTGGCGGACAGCGGGCCGCGCTCGAAGTAGGCGATCTCCTTCGGGGCGGAGGAGTCGGTGAAGTCCCAGACGGAGACGCCGCCCTGGTACCAGGCCTGGACCATGAGGTCCTTGCCCTTGACCGGGATCAGCGAGCCGTTGTGCGCGACGCAGTTCTCGGTGTCGGCCTGGTGGCGCGGGATCTTGAAGTAGCTGCGGAAGACGAGCTTGCGCTGGTCGCCCTTGCCGACGATGTCGTAGATGCCGTCGGCGCCCCGGTTGGGACCGACCTGGGCGTTGCAGGTGGCGGCGCCGCCGCCGCCGAGCTCGTCGGTGAAGACGACCTTGTTCGCCTTCTGGTTGAAGGTCGCGGAGTGCCAGAACGCGAAGTTGACGTTGTCCTCGACCTGGTCGATGACCCGCGGGTGCTCGGGGTCCTTGATGTCGAAGAGGATGCCGTCACCCATGCAGGCGCCGGCCGCGAGGTTCTCCGACGGGAGCACGGTGATGTCGTGGCAGCCGGTGGTCTTGGAGACGCCCGGATTGGTGGGCGCGCCGGGGTTGCCGCCGCCGTCCGGGCCGTCGCCCGGGAAGAGGACGGGGAAGTTGACGACCGCGGCCTGCTCGGGCGCCTTGCGGGGCACCTTGATGACGGAGATGCCGTCGTGCGGGGGCTGGCAGTCCGGGAAGGCCGCGTTGGGCGAGTAGGAGGAGACGTAGATGTACACGTTCTTGCCCTTGGGCAGGATCGTGTGGGTGTGCGAACCGCAGTTGGTCTCGACGGAGGCGACGTACTTCGGGTTGGCGATGTCGCTGATGTCGAAGATCTTCATGCCCTCCCAGGATTCCTTCACCGAGGCGGGTTGCGTCGTGCTGGCGCACGAGTTGTCGCTGCGGGAGGAGTCGGTGGAGAGGAAGAGGAGGTTCCCGGAGACGGAGACGTCGTTCTGGGAGCCCGGGCAGAGGACCTGCGTGACGGTCTTCGGGGCCTTCGGGTCGCTGATGTCGAAGATCCGGAAGCCGTCGTAGTTGCCGGCGAAGGCGTACTTGCCCTGGAAGGCGAGGTCCGAGTTGAGGCCCTTGAGGGCGTCCTTGGGGATGTTCGCCAGGTGCTCGATGTTCTGGCTGTGGACGATCTCGTCCACGCCGGGTATCTCGCCGCTCTGGATGGCGGAGCGCGCCTCCGCGGCCTGCTGCGCGGAGACCGTGCCCTGTACGGGGCCGGTGTCTCCGGGGTCGGGGCTGGCGGTCGCGGGTCCTGCCACGAGCATGGTGGCCAGTAGCCCGGCGGCGGCGGATGCCACGCCCAGGAGTCTGATGCGGGCACGCGGGTCACGCGTGTCGGACGTGGAACGCGGGGTACGCAACGAAGTCACTCCGTCCTCCCTGGTATCCGTTCATCTTTGAACGGGTGTTGGACCCCGGCAGTATCTTCCTTGCCGTGCACATCTCAACAGATGGCAACACAGACGTAATGAAGGTTTTCGATCGGTCAAGAAGAGAAAGTGCTAGGAACGGTCACTGTTCCCCGCAAGAACCCCTGGAGGTCGCGTTGTTGATCCGCCGTCAGCGTGCCGTCGTCGCCGTGGCCCTGTCCGCCGTCGCCGTACTCGCCCTGGGTGCCTGCGAGTCGGGGCCCGACGAGAGCGCGCCGCAGGCCGAGGCCTCGACCGGGAAGTCGGTGGTGGCACCGGGCAAGCCGGGTGAACCGGCCCGGCGGATATCCCCCGAGGAGGCCGCCCGGCTGCTCCCCGACGAGAGCCCGAACGGCGCGGACTTCCGGTACGTCCAGATGATGATGGTGCATCACCGGCAGGCCCTGACGATGACGGACCTGGTCCCCCGGCGGGCGTCCTCGCCGCAGGTGAAGAAGGTCGCCGCGCGGATCGCGGCGGCGCAGCGGCCGGAGATCGGCGCCATGGAAGGTTGGCTGAAAAACAACGGCGGTCCGCGGGCACAGGGCGCGCACGACCATCACTCGATGCCGGGCATGGCGACCGAGGCGCAGTTGGAGGAGCTGAGGAGCGCGAAGGGCGAGGCCTTCGACGCGCTCTTCCTGAAACTCATGATCAAGCACCACGAAGGGGCCGTGACGATGGCCGCCGAGGTGCTGAGCGAGGGCAACAACGTCCTCGTGGAGGAGATGGCGAACGACGTGATCGCCCAGCAGAGCTCGGAGATCGACCGGATGCGCTCGCTGTAGGCGCCGCGGGGGGGGGCGGGAGGGAGCCCGGCCGTCAGGCCGTCCCCTCCTCCCCCTCGCGCCCGGCCTGGGCGCCGGCGGCGGCGAGGACGGAGTCGAGGAGACCGGGGAAGAGGGCGTCGAGGTCGCTCCTGCGCAGGCAGTTGAGCTTGGCCGTGCCCCGGTACATCTGCCGGATGACACCGCTCTCGCGGAGCACCCGGAAGTGGTGCGTGGTGGTCGACTTGGTCACCGGGAGGTCGAAGTACGAGCAGCTGAGTTCGGTGTCCTCGCGCGCCATGTCCCGCACGATCCGCAGGCGCACGGCGTCCGAGAGGGCGTGCAGCACCTCTTCGAGGCGGATCTGGTCGCGCGTGGGGTGTTCGAGGACGCGCGGGCTGGTGGTGGTCGTCATGGCGGCGGCTCCACTTCATCCGGGATGCGCCCCATTGTACGAGGAGCCTCGTAGTTTGACAGGTGCCGTACTACGATGAGTATCGTACGAGCATCTTCGAGGCATCCCGAAACGGAGTCCGTCATGAGCGTCGCCCTCTTCGAGCCGTACACCCTGCGTTCCCTGACCGTGCCCAACCGGGTCTGGATGGCGCCCATGTGCCAGTACTCGGCGGAGACGAGCGGACCGGGCGCGGGCGTCGCCGGCGACTGGCACTTCGCCCACTACGCGGCCCGTGCCACCGGCGGTGCCGGACTGATCCTCGTCGAGGCGACCGCCGTCTCCCCCGAGGGCCGCATCAGCCCGGCCGACCTCGGCCTCTGGAACGACACCCAGATCGAAGGACTGCGGCGCATCTCCGGATTCCTCAAGGAGCACGGCACCGTCCCCGGCATCCAGATCGGTCATGCCGGACGCAAGGCCTCCACCAACCGGCCCTGGGAGGGCCGCGGCCCGGTCGACCCGAGCGAGGGCTGGCAGCCCGTCGGCCCCAGCCCGGTCGGGTTCGCCGCGGACCACCAGGTCCCGACCGAGCTGACCGTGGAGAGCATCCGGGAGATCACCGGACAGTTCGCGGACGCGGCCCGCCGCGCCCTGGAGGCCGGCTTCGAGGTCATCGAGATCCACGGCGCGCACGGGTACCTGATCCACGAGTTCCTCTCCCCGCACAGCAACCACCGCACCGACGCCTACGGCGGCTCGTTCGAGAACCGCACCCGCCTCGCCCTGGAGGTCGTCGACGCCGTGCGCGCCGTCTGGCCCGAGGAACTGCCCCTCTTCTTCCGTGTCTCCGCCACCGACTGGCTGGAGCAGCAGGGCTGGACGGCCGACGAGACCGTACGGTTCGCCGCGCTCCTGCGCGAGCACGGCGTCGACCTCCTCGACGTCTCCACCGGCGGCAACGGCGGACCGGCCGAGATCCCGGTGGGCCCCGGCTACCAGGTGCCCTTCGCCGCCCGCGTCAAGGCCGAGACCGGGCTGCCCGTCGCCGCCGTCGGCCTGATCACCGACAGCGGGCAGGCCGAGAAGATCCTCGCCAACGGCGAGGCCGACGCGGTCCTCCTCGGCCGCGAGCTGCTGCGCGACGCCTCCTGGCCGCGCCGCGCCGCCCGCGAGCTGGGCGCCCTGACCCCCGCGCCCTCGCAGTACGCCTGGGCGATCTGACCACGGCGCGTCACCGGGAGCCGTTGTCAGTGGCCGGGTGCAGACTGGCCCGTATCAGTGACAACGGCGTCCCTGGAGGTGGCAGCCATGCCCGACGTACTCCTCACCGTAGGCACCCGCAAGGGCCTCTTCATCGGGCGGAGGCACGACGGACGATGGGAGTTCGACGATCCCGGCTTCCCCGCGCAGGCGGTGTACTCGGTGGCCATCGACACCCGGCGGCCGACACCGCGCCTGCTCGCGGGCGGGGACAGCGCGCACTGGGGCCCCTCCGTCTTCCACTCCGACGACCTCGGCAGGACCTGGACCGAACCGGCCCGCCCCGCCGTGAAGTTCCCCGAGGACACGGGGGCCTCCCTGGAGCGCGTCTGGCAGCTGCACCCGGCCCCCGGGCACTCCCCCGACGTCGTGTACGCGGGGACGGAGCCGGCCGCGCTGTTCCGGTCGGCGGACGGCGGCGAGTCCTTCGAGCTCGTCCGCCCGCTCTGGGAGCACCCGACGCGCTCGAAGTGGGTGCCCGGCGGAGGCGGCGAGGCCGTGCACACCGTCGTCACGGACCCGCGCGACCCGGACGCGCTGACGGTCGCGGTGTCGACGGCCGGGGTGTTCCGCTCGCGGGACGGCGGAGCCGCGTGGGCGCCCTCCAACCAGGGTGTGTCCGCGGTCTTCCTGCCCGATCCGAACCCCGAGTTCGGGCAGTGCGTCCACAAGATCGCCCAGGACGCGGGCGACAACGACCGGCTCTACCTCCAGAACCACTGGGGCGTCTTCCGCAGCGACGACGCCGGCGCGAACTGGTCCGACATCGGCTCGGGACTCCCCTCGGACTTCGGCTTCGCGGTCGCCGCGCACCCGCACCGCCCGGACACCGCGTACGTCTTCCCGATCACCGCCGACTCCGACCGGGTTCCGGCGGGCCGCCGCTGCCGCGTCTACCGGACGACGGACGCGGGTGCCACGTGGGAGCCGCTCAGCCGGGGCCTGCCCGAGGGCGACCACTACGGCACGGTGCTGCGCGACGCGCTGTGCACGGACGACGCGGACCCGGCGGGCGTCTACTTCGGCAACCGGAACGGCGAGGTGTACGCGAGCGCGGACGACGGGGACAGCTGGCAGCTCCTGGCGGAGCACCTGCCGGACGTGCTGTGCGTGCGGGCGGCGGTGATCTGAGGTCACGGCCCGACCCGCCGATCGGGGCGCCGGTCGGGGCGCCGGTCGTCCGGCGCCCCTCCGGGCTCAGGGCAGGCGCCAGTCCACGGGCTGGGCGCCCATGCCGAGGAGCATCTCGTTCGCCCGGCTGAACGGGCGGGAGCCGAAGAAGCCCCGGTCCGCCGACATCGGGGACGGGTGCGCGGACTCGATCGCCGGCAGGTTCCCGAGGAGCGGGCGGGCCCTGCGGGCGTCACTGCCCCAGAGGATCGAGACCAGGGGCTTGTCCCGGGCGGCCAGCGCGCGGATGGCCTGCTCGGTCACCTCTTCCCAGCCCTTGCCCCGGTGGGCACCGGCCTTGCGCGGGGCCGTCGTCAGCGCCCTGTTGAGGAGCAGGACGCCCTGGCGGGCCCACGGCGTCAGATCGCCGTTCGACGGCCGGGGCAGGCCGAGGTCGGTGTGCAGCTCCCGGAAGATGTTCTCCAGGCTGGGCGGCAGCGAGCGGACCTCGGGCGCGACCGAGAAGCTGAGCCCCATCGGCATCCCCGGTGTGTGATAGGGGTCCTGACCCACGATCAGGACCCGCACCTCGTCGAAGGGCTGCTGGAAGGCCCGCAGCACATTCGGTCCGGACGGCAGGTACGTCCGGCCCGCGGCGATCTCCGCCCGCAGGAAGTCGCCCATCGCGGCGACACGTCCCGCGACGGGGCCCAGGGCCTCCGCCCAGCCGGGCTCCACCAGTTCGTTCAAGGGTCGCGCTGTCACAGTCCGTCACTCTACCGGCCTACGCTGACAACGGGGTCCGGCGCGGACCCCCGCCGGCTCCCGCTCACGTCTCCGAGGATGGTGCACCGTGGTCTCCGTGGATCCCGTACGTCCCGCTCTTCCCGTGGCCGAGTCCTCCGACGCCCTGGTCGTCGGCGTCGACTCCGGCGGTTCGGGGCTCCGCGTCGCGCTGGCCGAGGCGGTGAGCGGCACCGTCCTGGAGACCGTCTCCTCCCGGGAGCCGGTGCGGACCGGACCGGGCGGGATCTCCGCCGGTCACTTCCTGGAGCAGGCCCTGCCCTCCGTCGCCGCCCTGCGGGAGCGGGCCGGCGGGCGGCCGGTCGCGGCCGTCGCCGTGGGTGCCGCGGGGATGGCGACCCTCGGGGACGAGCTGCGGGCCGAACTGCCGGGCGCCTTCGCGGAGGCGTGGGGGGTGCGCCGTCTGGCGCTCGCGGCCGACGCGGTCACCGCCTACGCCGGGGCGCTCGGCCAGCGGCCGGGCGTCGTCGTCGCCGGCGGTACGGGGCTGATCGCGCTCGGCACGGACCTGGCGTCCTGGCGGCGGGCCGACGGCTGGGGGCACCTGCTCGGCGACTGCGGCAGCGGCGCCTGGATCGGCCGGTCGGGCCTCGAGGCGGCGATGCGCGCGTACGACGGGCGGCGCGGGGGTTCGACGGAGCTCCTGGCGCGGGCCGAGAAGCTCTTCGGGCCCGCGGCCGGACTGGCGGGCGTGCTCTACCCGCGTACGGACCGGCCCGCCGTACTCGCCTCCTTCGCCCCCGAGGTGGGGCGGTGCGCCGGGTCGGATCCGGTGGCGGCTGGCATCCTCGCGCGGGCCGGTGCGCACATCGCCGAGGCCGCCGAGGCCGCGTGTCCCGCGGAGCCCGGTGCTTCGGTGGCCCTCACCGGCGGACTCTTCAAGATGGGCGAGCCCCTGCTCGCCCCGCTCCGGTCCGCTCTCGCGGAGTTGCTGCCGGAGGCCCGGGCGGTGGAGCCGGCGGGAGACCCTCTCGCCGGGGCGGTCGCCCTCGCCTCCGCGCTCGCCACCGACACCCTGCGCCTGCCGGAACACCCGTCGCTGCTCCGCCTGTTCGGCGCCGAGGGGGTCAAGGCGGGGCCTTCCGCCCAGTTGGGACGCGGTGCGCGGCGGCGGGAGTCGCCCCGTACGGAGTGAAGGAGACGAGGAAGCGGAACCGGCGCCGGGGCGGGTGCGCAAGCGTGGCGGAACGGAAGTCGGAACAGAGAGCGGACATAGAGGGGCAGAAGGCACGTGACCGCACCTCAGCCAACGGCGCGGCGGGCGAAACCAGTAGCATGCGGCGCCATGAGCTCCCCCACTGGGCCTGCTTCCGGCCTGCCTGTACGAATGCCTCGACCCCGCCAGTCCGGGCGGCACCGTCGCCCCGAACCCGCGGCGGCGCCCGAGGGCGCTCCCGCACTGGTTCTCGCCGTGCCCGGCGCGCCGTCCGCCGCCATACGCTCGCTGGCCGAGGAGGTCGTGAGCATCGCCCGCTCCGAGCTGCCCGGCCTGGAGGCCGCGATCGGCTTCCTGGAGGGCGACGACACCGAGTACCCCTCGCTCTCGACCGTCCTCGCGGCGACCGAGAAGCTGCGCACCGAGCGGTACGAGCTGGCCCTGGCCGCCGGCCGCGAGGCCACCGCCCCGACGGGCCCGGCCGCGGTCGTCGTCCCGCTGCTCGCGGGCCCTGACAGCGCGCAGATGCGCCAGGTGCGCCAGGCCCTCATGGACGGCGGCAACACCGCCGAGCTGACCGATGTCCTCGGCCCGCACCCGCTGCTCGCCGAGGCGCTGCACGTGCGGCTCTCCGAGGCCGGTCTGGCCCGCGCCGACCGCGCCCGGCTCTTCACCGTCGCGACGGCCGCCGACGGCATCATCCTGGCCACGGTCGGCGGCGAGGAGGCCGTGCAGGCCGCCGGCATCACCGGCATGCTGCTCGCCGCGCGCCTCGCCGTCCCGGTGATGGCCGCCGCGCTCGACCAGGAGGGTTCCATCACCTCCGTGGCCGATCAGCTGCGCGCCGCCGGCGCGGAGCAGCTGGCCCTCGCCCCGTACCTGATCGGCCCCGAGCTGGCCGAGGGCCTCCTCGACGAGGCGTCGAAGGAGGCGGGCTGCGCCGCCGCCGAGCCGCTGGGGGCCTACCCGGCGATCGGCAAGCTGGTGCTCTCGCAGTACACCGCCGCGCTGGGCATCCCGCTGCAGCAGCCGCAGGGCGCGCCCTCGCTCTGAGGCCCGCTCGCAGGCCCCGGCCCCCGCGCCGTACGGAAGGGCCCGCTCCGGAATCGTCCGGCGCGGGCCCTTCGTCGTACCCCGACCGTCCCCCGCCCGGCAGTCTCAGCCGAAGACGACGCAGGAGGCCGCGGGGGCCTCGATCGCGCCCGTGCGCGTCGGGATCCCGGTCTCCGGGTCGAGGGTGAACCAGGTGACGTCGCCGGAGCGCTCGTTCGCCGCGTACAGGTGCCGCCCGGAGGGGGCGAGGGTGAGGTCGCGGGGCCAGGTGCCGCCGCAGGGCACGGTGGCGACGAGACGGGCCTCGGCGCCGTCCGCCCCGAGGGTGAGCACGGCGAGGGTGTCGGCGCCGCGCACGGCGGCCCAGAGGAAGCGGCCGTCGGGGGAGACGACCACCTCGGAGGGGTGGCTGGGGCCGGTGGCGCCCTCGGGGACGACGGGGGTCTCGCCGAGCGGTTCCAGGACGCCCCGCGCGGCGTCCCAGCGGCAGATGGTGAGGGTGGGCTCCAGCTCGTTCAGGACGTACGCGTGGGTGCCGGCCGGGTGGAAGGCGAGGTGGCGCGGCCCGGTGCCGGGGCGCAGCGCGGTCTCGCCGTGGAGGGTGAGCCGCCCGGTCGCGGGGTCGAGCGCGCAGATCCGTACCGAGTCGGTGCCGAGGTCCACGCTGACGACCCAGTCGCCGCTGGGGTCGGGGAGCACCTGGTGGGCGTGCGGGCCGCTCTGGCGGTCGGCGACGGGGCCGCCGCCCTCGTGCCGCAGGACGGTGGTGGCGGTGCGGGCGGTGCCGTCCTCGGCCAGGGGGAGGGCGGTGACGCTGCCGGAGGTGTAGTTGGCGGTGAGGAGGTGTCCGGCGGCGAGCGCCAGGTGGGTGGGGCCCGCGCCGTCGACGGGGACGGGGTCGCCCAGCGGCCGGGGCGCCGGCCCGGTGACGTCGAAGGCGGCGACGGCGCCCGCGTCGGTCTCGGACACGGCGTGGAGCACGGGGCCGGCGAGGGCGAGGAAGGAGGGGTCGGCGACGGCGTCGTCGGCGCCGGTGACGGTCAGCGCGCCGGTCGCCTCGTCCACGTCGGCGGCGAGGACGCCGCGGCCGCCCGCCGAGGTGAAGGAGCCGATGTACGCCCGTACCCCGCTCCGGCCCTGATCCGTCCCTGTGCCGCCCACGGCGCCTCCCCTGTCCCCGGGCCGGTCGCGGTCGACCGGCCGTCGTCTCTCGTCGGGCCGACGGTAGCAGGCGGTCTAGACCAAATCGCGGAGCCCGGGGCCCTTCAGGAGCGGACCATCCACGCGCCGGGCGGGGTCCGCAGCGGAGCGTCCAGCTCCGTGAGCACGCGCGCGAGCCCGCGAGCATGGACGAGGGCCGGCGCACCCGCGTGGGCCTCGCCGTCGGCCCGGAGGTGACCCTCCAGCTCCATCGCGGCCCCTTCGCGCGAGGTGAGGGCCTCCACGGCGGCCTCCACCCGCCAGCAGGCGGCGGCCAGGCGGGCGTCGTGACTGGCGTCCGGGTCGGCGGCCACGGCGACGAGTCCCCGCACCTCGGCGGCCGCCTCGTCGAGGAGCACGAGGACCTGGCGCGCCCGCTGCTTCCTCCCCAGGAAGGGGGTCAGCGGATGCACCAGCGGAGCCAGCGAGAGCCGGACGCGCCCGAGGAGCGCCTCCAGCTCGGCGGCGTGCGGCGTCGGGTCGGCGGCCTCCTCGCCCGCGAGACGGCGCACGGACGCCGACGTGGCGGACCGGACGCACAGCAGCGCCCGCTGGATCCACGCGTCGTTCGTGGTGTGCGTCCGTACGGGGAGGACCAGCGTCACGGCGAGGCCGGCGCACACGGCCCCGACGACGGTCTCGGACACCCGCAGGAGGAGCAGCGCGCCGTCGAGCACCCCGAGGAGCCCGTAGAGCAGGCTGGCCATCACGGTGACCGCGAGGATCATCCAGCTGTACGAGACGGGGGCGGCGTAGAAGATCCCGAACACGCACACGGCGACCAGCAGCGCGGTGGCGACGGGGGCGCCGCCCAGCGGGATGGCGACGAGGAATCCGGCGGCGATGCCGGTGACGGTCCCGAGGACGCGGCGGAAGCCCCGGACGAGCGTCTCGCCCCGGGAGGCCGTGTTGACGAAGATCCACCAGACGGTGCCGACGGCCCAGTACCAGCGCTGCTCCGAGAGGACCTGTCCGATGACGAGGGCCGCCCCGGAGGCGACGGCGACCTGGACGGCCTGGCGGGTGGTGGCCCGGGCGAGGCCCGTCCCGGGCAGCGGGGCGGGCGCCGCCGGCGGCGGGACCCGGCGCTCGATGGGCCACAGCACGAAGCGCACGGCCGCGGCCGCACCCAGGGCGATGCCGGTGGCCGCGTACAGCTCGGGGAGCTGGGCGGGGAGGGCGTGCAGGAACTGGGTCACGAAGAACTGCATGAAGGCGAAGATGCCGAGCGCGTGTCCGCGCGGCCCCCAGCGGCGCGCGTACACGCCGGCGAAGATCACGAGCAGCCAGGCCGCGTCGCGCAGGGCCGGAGCGCCGTGCAGGAGGGTCGCGAGGGCGAGCACCGGGAAGCCGACCGTGGGCAGCAGGGCCGTGGTGACGGCCTGACGGCGCACGCTGGGGTCGGCGACCGTGAAGAGGGCGAGCAGCGCGGCGAGCCCGGCGGTGATGGACGCGACGAGGGACAGACCGGACAGCTCGGCCAGGGCGACCGCGAGCGCGATGCCGAGGACGGCGCGCAGCGAGACCCTGAGCCTGACGCGCCCCGGATCCGGGGCCATGAAGTACTTGTGCACGGCGGCCAATCCCGCCCCCCTTGATCTGTCCCTCACCGCGCGCGAGACGTCCCCGGGGGTGGTGGGGGCTCGGACACGACGAAAGCACCGCGGGCCGGTCCGGCCTCGTCGCCGGACGGCGCTGCGCGGCGCCGAAGATGTGTGATGGCTACAAGGATAGACCGAAGGGGGTACAGCGGCTCAACTCACCGGCGAAAGGGTGGGCCATCGGCCCAGCGACACGCCGAGACGGGTGACCGGACGGAGCCATTGGCCCACACCGCCGGACACCGGATGCCGGCGGCGCCGCCCACGCGCCGGTGTCTTCACCGATGAGTTCGGCGTCCTCGAACGGTCTGCCCGGCGACACGACCGTTCCCGACCGTTCTCGACAGGAGTGCCATGTCCACCATCCAGCCGGTGATCGTCACCGCCCACCACGACGTCCTGCGCGACTTCTACACGAAACTGTTCGGCGCCCAGGAGGTCTCCCGGGTTCCGGAGGAAGGACCGGTCTTCTATCTCGGCCTGCGCATCGGCGACACCGACCTCGGTCTCGTGGCCAGGGACGACGCGGGGGACGGGGCGGCGCCGCGGATCCTGCTCAGCATCGGTGTCGACGACGTCGACGAGACGCTCGGCCGGGTGACGGCGCTCGGCGGCTCGGTCGGCGGCGGCCCCACCGACATGCCGTGGGGACAGCGCGTCGCCCACATCAAGGACCCCGACGGCAATCCGTT
Source organism: Streptomyces nymphaeiformis (assembly GCF_014203895.1). Lineage (GTDB taxonomy): Bacteria > Actinomycetota > Actinomycetes > Streptomycetales > Streptomycetaceae > Streptomyces > Streptomyces nymphaeiformis. The sequence goes on from NZ_JACHJY010000003.1 coordinate 730,856, forward strand.
GAACCTCACCCAGCCGGTCCCGGCTCCCTGAGGGCCGTCCACTACAGTGCGTGGTCACTGCGACTGTCTGTCGCGTTCGTGACAAGAGGTGGGTATGGCCGGCCATCGGCTTTCGAAGAAGCGTCGCTACATCGCCGCGGCGACCGGGGGTGCCGTCGCCGTGGTGGGCGCCGTGGTCGCGGCGCAGACCTCGATGGCGGCCACGGTGTGGCCCGCGCAGAGGACGTTCACCGGGCGGGCCTTCGACACGTGCACGGCGCCCTCCCTGGCGGCGATGAAGGCCTGGAAGACCAACGGCTTCTACGGCGGCGCCGCGGTCTACATCGGCGGGAAGAACCGGGGCTGTGCGCAGCCGAACCTCACCGCGTCCTGGGTGAAGTCGGTCGACGCGGCGGGCTGGAAGCTCATCCCCCTCTACGTCGGCGCCCAGCCGCCCTGCCAGACCAGCTCCAACCCCGAGAGGCTCACGGCCTCGACGGCGGCGTCCCTCGGCGTGACGGACGGCAACGACGCGGCGGCGAAGGCCTCGGCACTCGGCATGAAGCCCGGCAGCCCGGTCTTCCTGGACATGGAGCCGTACGCCGTCACCGACAAGGCGTGCAACGACGCCGTGCTGACGTACGTGCGGTCCTTCACCAGGACGCTCCGCGCGAAGACGTACCGCGGCGGCTTCTACGGCTTCACCAGCTCCAGCGCGAAGGCCGTCGCCACCGCGACCGACCGCACCGACCTGCCGGGCAACCTCTGGTACGCCCTGTGGGACAAGCAGAACACCACCACCGCCGACTGGCCGTGGGGCGCCACCCAGTACACCGGCCACAGCCGCGGCCACCAGTACCTGGTCAACAGCAAGGAGACGCGCGGCGGCTACACCCTCACCGTCGACCAGGACGCGTGGGACGGCCCGGTCGCCATCGTCGGCTGATCGCCCTCCGAAGGCTCCGCGGCTAGCCGGCCTCCCCGCCCAGTTCGGCCCAGACGGTCTTGCCGTCGTCGTTGTAGCGCACGCCCCAGTTGTCCGCGAGGGAGGCGCAGATCAGGAGGCCGCGGCCGCCCTCGTCGACGGCCTTGGCATGGCGGAGGTGGGGCGCCGCCTGCCCGGCGTCGCTCACCTCGCAGATGAGCGACGGGCCGTCGGCGATCAGGCGGAGGACGACCGGGGCGGCGCCGTAGCGGAGGGCGTTGGTGACGAGTTCGCTGACGACGAGCGTCACCGTGAACGGGTCGGCGGGGTGGTTCCACCGGCGGAGGCGGTCCTGGACGTGGACCCGCGCGGTGGCCACGGCGGACAGGTCGTACGGGACCTCCCACTCGGCGAGTTCGCCGGGCGGCAGGTGGCGGGTGCGCGCCAGGAGCAGGACCCGGTCGGGGGTGAGGAGCCGTTCCACGTCGTCGGCCATCGCCTCCGGATCGCGCCCCGGGTGGGCGAGGGCCGCCATCAGGTCCTCCGTCCGGGGCCCTTCGCCGCCGGACGCCAGACAGAGGGTGCTGCCCTCGGGCAGGAAGTACGTCGCGCAGGCGAACGGCGGGCCCTCGCCGCCGAGCAGGGGTCCTTCGTCGAGCGGCCGGGGGTCCGCCGACCCGTCGGGATGGACGACGACGAACAGCGACGCACCGGCGCGGGCGATGTCGAGGCGTCCGTCGACGGGGTCGTGGACGGCGATCGTGCAGCCGGCGGTGGGGTGGACGTCGACGTGCGGCGCGGCGACCGAGTCGGCGGCCGTCGCCCCGCCCTCCGCGGCGAGCCGCAGGGTCGTCGCGTGCAGGCGGGCGAGGAGCTCGTGCGGGTCGAGGTCGAGCGTGGTCAGGCTGTGGACGGCGGTCCGCAGCCGGCTCATGGTGGCGACGGCCCCGGGCCCCCGGGACTCCACCTGCCCCACGACGAGCGCCACGCGCGCGCCCGGCAGCGGGATCACGTCGCACCAGGAGCCGGCGCCGCTGCCACCGGGCCGGTGCCGACGGGCGACGTCGACGGCGCTCTGGGTGGCCTCCTCCCTGGGCGGCGGCCAGCTCTGCAGAGCGGTCATCACGATGTGCTCGCGGGTGTAGCGGAGGGCGTTCTCCAGACAGTTCGCCGTACGGGACGCCAGGGCGTCGGCGAGGGCACGGTCGTCGGGGCCGTACGCCTCGGCGTCGGCACGGCGCTGGAAGGCGACCGCGCCGAAGATCTGCCCGCGTACGGTCAGGGGGACCACGAGCCGCGTCGGGAGCGGACGGCCGGGCGCGGGCTCCCGCTCGTCGAAGATCCCCGGCAGCACGACGGCACCGGCCTCCGGGACCTCCGGCCCGGTCCCCGTGCCGCCGGTGGCGGTGCAGCGCAGCAGCGGCACCGTGTCCCGGGACTGGAGGGCCGGGTCCTGCCCCCGGAGGACGGCGTCGGTGAGGGCGACGACGACGGAGTCGGCGAACGCCGGCACGGCCACGTCGACGAGCTCCTGGGCGGTGCGTTCCACGTCGAGGGTGGCGCCGATGCGCTCGTGCGCGTCGTGCAGGAGCCGCAGCCGGGCGTGGGCCCGCTCGCTGTCGGTGACGTCGGTGCTGGTGATGACGAGGCCCAGCACGTCTCCCGCGGCGTCCTGGAGGCGGTACGCGGAGGCCGAGTAGACGTGCTCGACGTGCGCGGCGCCGGGTGCGCGCCCGACGACGCGCAGGTCGGTGGCCGGGTGGCCCGTCGCGAGGACCTTGCGCAGGACGGCCTCGTCGATGTGCACGCCCGCGAACGTCGCGTACGCCTCGACGGCGGGCATGCCGGGGATGCGGTCAACGGGTATGCCGTGCAGCCCGGCGACGACGCCGTTCACGCGGACGACGCGCAGGTCCCTGTCGAGGACGTGGAGCCCGATGTCGGACTGGGTGAAGACCGCGTCCAGGACGGCGTCGCCCCACGCGGCCTCCGCGCTCCAGCGCTCGGCCGGCCCGGGCGGGGACGTACCCGCCTGGTCCTGTTCACGGTACGCATCCACTCGTCGTCGCTCCCGCCGGACGTGCCCGGCCGCGCCTCAGCCGGTCCCGACGAGCCTCTCCCAGATCGCTCCGGCGCGCGAACGGAGCAGCGGGCGGATGCGGGGCTCCGCCGTGCCTAGATCCTCTCCAGGCAGTACACGGAACCGTTGCCGTCGGTCCAGAGACGGCCGTCGAATCCGCTCCGGTACGCCTCGCCGCAGACGGACCCGTCCGTGGACCCGTCCGCGGCCCGGACCGCTGTGACCTTCAGCCGGGGAGACGGACCTGCGCACAAGCTCACCGCCCACAGGACGGACGCCGGAACGTAGCCCGAGTCGTACCTGGTCTCGTTCAGGCAGTCGCCCTCGACAACGCGCGGCCCGACGCAGAGGTTTGTTCCGGGCCAGTGTTCGCTGGACAGGGAAGCGTCCGGACAGGGACCTTCCGGGTCTGTCTGCGCCCTGACGACCAGCGTCGCGGCGAGGTCGTCGCAGTCCACCTCGCGGGGGCTCCCGGGTTCGTAGTGTCCCGGGGCGGTACGGGTGTTGGACAGGCAGTCCGCCACGCTCAACCCGTCTTCGGCCATGCGGTCGTAGACCAGGTACCCCCCGGTCGACACCACGATCGCGGCCACGGCCGCCACCAGGGCCCGGCCGCGCCGGCCCGGCCTTCGACCGCCGCCCTTCACCGGGGCCGCCGGGGTCTCCGGGCGCGGCATCGGCTCCTGCGCCGGCGCAGGAGCCGGTTTCGGGAGGGCCGTCCGCGTCGGGGCGGAGTGCAGCGCCGGTACGGGATCGGCGGCACGCGCGGCGCTCGCGGCTGTGGCGTCGCCGGCCGGGGCGTCGTCGGCCTCCGTCGGAGGGACGTACTCGTGCCGGGCCCGGATCAGCGACGTCCACGGCGCCGGGAGGAGTTCGCTGCCGCCGCTGGGTTCGCGTTCGAAGGCGGACAGGATGTCCTGCGGCGTCGGCCGGGACGACGGGTCCCGCGTCAGAAGTGGCCGGATCAGGTCGTCGAGTTCGCGCGGCAGTCCGTCGAGCACGACCTCGGTCCGCTGGACCTGGGCAAGCAGCCGGAAGGCGTCCGAGCCCGGGGCGTACGGGGGTCGGGCCGTCGCCAGGTGGAAGAGCGTCGTACCCGTCGAGTACACGTCGGACGCGGGGGTGGAGGCCTCGCCGCGCGCCTGTTCCGGCGAGGTGAACGCGATCGTGCCCAGGGTGAGGGTGGTACGGGTCAGGTCGAGCGCGTGCGAGATGCCGAAGTCGATGAGCCGGGGTCCGGACTGCGGCAGGAGCACGTTCCCGGGTTTCACGTCCCGGTGCACGATCCCCGCCCCGTGGAGGTCCACCAGCGCCTCCGCCATCCCGGCGGCGATCCAGCGCACGGCGGCCGGCGGCAGCGCACCCCCCTCCTGGACGAGTTCGGCGAGGGAGGGCGCGGGGACGTACTCGGTGGCCATCCAGGGCCGGCCGGTCTCCGCGTCCGCGTCCAGGACGGCCACGGTGAACACACCGTTGACGCGGCGGGCCAGCGCCACCTCGCGGGCGAAACGCCGCCGGTCGGTCTCCGAGACCTCGCCCTCCGCGAGCAGGGTCTTCACCGCCACGAGACGGCCGCTGACGGTACGGCCGAGGTAGACGCGGCCCATCCCGCCGGACCCGACGCGGCCGATCAGCCGGTACGGTCCCAGACGCGCCGGATCGTCGCCCCGCAGCGGCAGCAGCCGTGGCGCACCCATCCCGATCCCCCCGCTCCCCCTCAGGCCCCCGAGCCTCCCGGGCTCCGGCAGCACCGACCGTACGGGATGCGGCCCCGGCCCGCCGGGGGCTTCGGGGGTTTCGGCCGTGTGAGCAGGCGGTTCCGGACACGGGGCGCGGGCACGGTGCCCACCGGGGGCATGGGTACAGTCGGAAACCGGACGAGCCGGGGCGAAGGAGGCCGACGGAGCATGGCGGTGGACGAACTCGACACGCGGATCCTGCGGCTGCTCATCGAGCAGCCGAGGACCAGCGTGCGCGAGTACGCGCGGATCCTGGGGGTGGCGCGGGGCACCGTGCAGGCGAGGATCGACCGCCTGGAGCGGGACGGGGTGATCACGGCGACCGGCCCGGTCCTCTCCCCCGCCGCTCTCGGTCACCCGGTGCTCGCCTTCGTGCACGTCGAGGTGACGCAGGGGCATCTGGACGAGGTCGGCGACGCGCTCGCGGGCGTGCCGGAGATCGTGGAGGCCTTCTCCATCACCGGCGGCGGCGATCTGCTGACCCGGGTGGTGGCCCGGGACGCCGGGCATCTGGAGGACGTCATCCAGCGGCTGATCCAGCTGCCCGGGGTGGTCCGCACCCGGACCGAGATCGCGCTGCGGGAGCGGGTGGCGCACCGGCTGCTGCCGCTGGTCGAGGCGGTCGGGCGGCGGTCGGGGACGGCTTGAGCGGGCTTCGTTCCGTTCCGGTCGGCTTCGTCGGTTCGTCCGAGCGGACCGGCCGACGCCCTGGGACAGATCTTGATCGCTTGTAGGGGGATCCCCTACGACCTAACGTGACCGGCATGCAGTCCTACACCATCGGTCAGGCCGCCCGCCTGCTCGGCGTCAGCCCCGACACGGCGCGCCGCTGGGCCGACGCGGGCCGGGTCGCGACCCACCGCGACGAGAACGGCCGGCGGCTCATCGACGGCCGCGACCTGGCCGCCTTCTCCATCGAGGTGGGGCAGGGCACCGCCGGGGACGAGGAGGAGCCGTACACCTCCGCCCGCAACGCCTTCCCCGGGATCGTGACCGCCGTCAAGCTCGGCGACATCGCCGCCCAGGTCGAGATCCAGGCCGGTCCGCACCGGCTCGTCTCGCTGCTCACCCGCGAGGCGGTGGAGGAGCTGGGTCTTGAGGTCGGCATGCGGGCCACCGCCCGCGTGAAGTCGACCAGCGTGCACATCGACCGGACCTGAGCCCCCTGCGGGACGCCAACCACCCGGCCCCGCAAGGAAATTCGCGCGCGCCGGGCAGGGTCCTGTGGCAGCGTACGACGCTCTGTCCCCGTTGTGATCCGGAGCGCCCCATGCCCGTGCCCGAGCGGCTCGTCCCCCTCCTCGACCAGTTCGACTTCGCCCGGCAGCGGCTCGCGGAACGGATGGCGGGACCGGTGATGGACAGCGGCAACGGGACACACGTCGAGGTCGGTCCGATGACCGACGCGGAGTACCTCTGGGAGCCGGTGGCCGACTGCTGGTCGGTGCGGCGGCACGCCGACGGACCGGGGCCGCGCGCGACCCTCCTGGTGGGCGCCGGCGACTGGGGTCGGGACACGACGCCCCCGCCGCACCCCGCGCCGCCGCCGTTCACGACGATCGCCTGGCGGCTGAGCCATCTCACCGAGATGCTCGCGCTCCGCGCCGACCACACGAACGGCGGCCGCAACCTGACCCGTGACGACTTCACGGTCAGCGGGGACGTCGCCTCCGCCCTGCCGGCCTTCGACGCGGCCGCGGCCGCCTGGCGCGAGGCGCTGCTGTCCGTCGACGACAAGGCTCTCGACACCGTGGGCCATTGCACGTACCCGCACGGCAGCGACCCGGAGAACCCCTTCCTGGAGATCGTCTGGTGGGTGAACCAGGAGCTCCTGCACCACGGGGCGGAGATCGCCCTCCTCCGCGACCTCCACAGGTCCCGCTCGTAGGAGGGGTCAGCGGGTGGTGCGGGCGAGGAGCATCGCCACGTCGTCCTGGGCGGAGCCCGCGAGGAGCTGCCCGAGGACCTCGTCGCACATCGTGTCCAGCGGCCTGTCCAGGGGCCGCAGCGCCTCGGCGAGCTGCCGCATGCCCTGGTCGAGGTCCCGGTGGCGGGCCTCGATGAGCCCGTCCGTGTAAAGGACGAGGAGTCCGCCCCCGGGCAGGACGACCTCCTCCGTACCGAAGTCGTGCGCCCCGGTGCCGAGCGGGGTCCCGGGCGGCCCGTCGAGGAAGGTGATGGTGCCGTCCGGGGTGGCGACGGCCGGCGGCGGATGGCCCGCGCGGGCGATGACCCAGCCGCGGGTGGCCGGGTCGTGGACCGCGTAGACGCAGGTGGCCATCTCGTCCTCGCCGAGGTCGGCGACGACGGCGTCGAGGGAGCTGAGCATGCGGTCGGGTGCGATGTCGTGGCGGGCCAGGGTCCTGACGGCGGTGCGCAGTTGGCCCATGACGGCCGCCGCGTGGATGCCGTGGCCCATGACGTCGCCGATGACGAGCCCGGTCCGGCCGCCGGGCAGCGCGATGACGTCGAACCAGTCGCCGCCGACGTCGTGGGAGCTGGCGGGCAGGTAGCGGCCGGTGAGTTCGAGGCCGGTGACGTCGGGGAGCGCGTTGTTGGTGAGGCTCCGCTGGAGGGTGAGGGCGGCCTCCCGCTGGGTGGTGTAGAGCCGGGCGTTGTCGATGTTGAGGGCGGCGCGGGCGACGACCTCGTCGATGAGGACGAAGTCCTGCTCGTCGAAGGGTTCACGGGTCCGCAGCCGGGTCACCGTGACCGCGCCGAGCACCTGGCCCCGGGCCACCAGGGGGATGAGCCGGGCCGAGCCGATGCGGGTGGCGAGATACGTCTGGAGGGCCTCGGTGCGGGGATCGGTGAAGAGCTCCGGGATGTCGGTCGTGTAGAGGTTCATGGGCAGGCCGCGGACGAGGACCTGCTCGTACACGGAGTCCAGGGGGATCTGGAAGGTCTGCCCGGGGGTGAGGAGGGCCGTGGGCGCGGTCGGGTCGGGGAAGCGGGCCGCGAGCCGGCGCAGCACGCTCCGGGTGGAGTCCACGGGATCGTCGGGTTCGAGGACGGACTCCAGCATCTGCACGTCGGCCGAGTCGGCGAGCTGGGGCACGAGGAAGGCGACGGCCTCCTCGGCCGTCTGCTTCAGGTCGAGGGTGGTGCCGATCCGGGCGCCGGCCTCGGCGAGCAGGGCGAAGCGCTGGCGGGCGCGCTCGACCTCGATGTGTGCCTCCTGGCTCTCGGTGATGTCGACGAGGGAGGCGATGAGCCCGAGCGACCGCCGCTCGGTGCGGTCGACGAGCGGGGCGTACGAGCAGGACCAGATGTGGTCGTGGTCGGGGTCGGCGGGGGTACGGCCGACCCGGCGGGCGTCCACCACGGCCGTACCGCTCTCCATGACCTGGCGCATCAGGGATTCGAGCCCGGCTGCGTTGACGTCGGGCACGACCTCGGTGAGCCGGTGGCCGACGTGCCGGGCGGCCGAGACGCCGTTCATCCGCGCCAGGGCGTCGTTGACGCGCAGGAAGCGCAGGTCGGGGCCGAGCAGCGCGAGCCCTATGGGCGACTGGGTGAAGAGGCTCTCCATCGCCGCCAGGTTCTCCCGCATCCGCAGGACCTCGGAGGTCTCCACCGCGATGAGCATGGCCCCCGGGCGGCCCTCGGGGTCGGTGGCCGGGACGATCCACATCTCCATGGTGACCGTGTGGCCGTCGCGGTGGCGGACGGGCAGCGTGCCGACCATGGTCTCGCCGGACTGGACGCGGTCGGTGAGCTTGGCGGCGAGTTCCCGGTTGGCGTCGGGGACGAGGAGCGGGGTGGCGAGCCTTCCGAGGACGTGCTCGGGCCGGTGTCCGAGGAGGTCCTGGGCGGCGAGGGACCACTCGACGATGCGGCCCTCGGCGTCCTCCCGCCAGAGGGCGATCGGCAGCAGCTCGCGGAGCACACCCGCGTCCCCGACGGCCGCCCGGGGCGGCTGCGGAACCCTGCTCGACGACTGATGAGTCTCCAAAGCATCGACCTACGCATCGGCCCGGCCCCGGGGGGCGCAATCCCTACCGAATCACCCTAGCCGAGGAGCCGACGGCGGGCCCTTCGCAGTGCCGTCGATCGGTACGGACCAGGATCGGCGGGGGCGCTCACTCCCGGTGACCGCGCCGGGGTCCCCGGGCCTCGATCGTGAGGGCCTTGAAGGCGCGGGTCTGTTCCGTGACGGCCCGCTCCGTGGGCAGGCGTTCGATCGACGAGGCGCCGAAGAAGCCGACGACGCCGGTGGTGTGCTCCAGGACGTAGCGTGCGTCCTCGGGTTCGGCGATGGGTCCGCCGTGGCAGAGGACCAGGATGTCGGGGTTCACCCGCCTGGCCGCGTCGTGCATCGCCTGGACGGCCTCGGCGGCCTGGTCGAGCGTCATGGCGGTGCCCGCGCCGATGGCCCCCTTCGTGGTGAGTCCGACGTGCGGCACCAGGACGTCGGCGCCGGCCTCGGCCATGTCGGCGGCCTGCTCGGGGTCGAAGACGTACGGGGCGGTGAGCAGGTCGCGCTCGTGGGCGGCGCGGACCATGTCGACCTCCAGGCCGTACCCCATGCCGGTCTCCTCCAGGTTGACCCGGAAGGTGCCGTCGTACAGGCCGACCGTGGGGAAGTTCTGCACCCCGGCGAAGCCCATGGCCTTGAGGTGGTCGAGAAAGAGGTCCATGCGGCGGAACGGGTCGGTGCCGCAGACTCCGGCGAGGACGGGCGTGTCGCGGACCACGGGCAGCACCTCGCGCGCCATGTCCTGGACGATGGCGTTGGCGTCCCCGTACGGCAGCAGACCGGCGAGCGAGCCGCGGCCGGCCATCCGGTAGCGCCCGGAGTTGTAGATGATCAGCAGGTCGACCCCGCCGGCCTCGGCGCACTTGGCGGAGAGGCCGGTGCCCGCGCCCGCGCCGACGATCGGGCGGCCCGCGGCGACCTGGGCGCGCAGCCGGTCGAGCACGTCCCGGCGGCTGGGGGCGGCTGGGGTGGTGGTCCGGGTGTTCACGGCGGTCACTCCTCGGTGTCCTGGCGTCTCGGAGGGCGGCTCAGCGGGCGGCTCAGCAGGCGGCCGACGGTTGTCCTGGCGTCTCAGACGGCGGCCCGGTGGGCATATCTGGTGTCTCAAACGGCGACTCGGCGGGCGTCCCGGTGTCTCAGGGGCGGCCCGGCGGGCGTCCTGGCGTCTCAGGGGGCGGCCTTGCGGTTGTTCTCGGTGATCAGCTGGTGGAGGCGGTCGGCCATCGCGGTCGCGAAGGAGGGGTCGTTGACGTGGGCGTCGAGTTCGTGGACGCGGACCTCGCCGCCGAGGACGGCGGCGCGCAGCGCGTCGAGCCCGGCGCGGTCCGCCTCCGGGTCGTCGAAGGGGCCGCCGGCCACGTCGACGGCGGAGACGCCGCGCAGGGGCCAGAAGACCTCGGCGGGTCCGCGCGCGGCGCGGAGTCTGCGGCCGATGGACGTGCCGAGGTCGGCCATCTCGCGCGCGGTGGTGCGCATCAGGGTCACCGTCGCGTTGTGGATGAGCAGCCGGCGTTCGGCGAACCGCTCGGGGACCGTGGCGGCCGGCCCGAAGTTGACCATGTCGAGCGCTCCGGGGGCGACGACCTGGGGGATGCCCAGGGCGCCGGCGGCGGTGAGCCGCGAGGGGCCCGCGCTGAGCACGCCGCCGACGAGTTCGTCGGCGAGTTCGGTGGTGGTCAGGTCGAGGACCCCGTCGAGCATGCCGTCCCTGGCGAGTTTCTCGACGGCCCGGCCGCCGGCGCCGGTGGCGTGGAAGACGAGGACCTCGTAGCCGAGTTCGGCGAGCCGGGCGCGGGCCGTGTCGACGGCCGGGGTGGTCACGCCGAACATGGTGGCCGCGACGACGGGCCGTCCCCGGCCGGCGGGTTCGTCGTGGTTGCGCTCGTGGCGGCGGGCCATGCCGGCGGCGGCCGCGGCGGCGTTGCCGAGGACCTGGCGGGACACGGAGTTGAGCCCGGAGACGTCGACGACGCTGTACATCAGGGTGAGGTCGCTGCTGTCGACGTACGGGGAGACGTCACCGCCGGCCATGGTGCTGACGAGCACCTTCGGGACGCCGATGGGCAGGGCCCGCATGGCCTGGGCGGCGATCGCGGAGCCGCCGCTGCCGGCCGCGGCGAGCACCGCGTGCAGTCGCCCCTTGCGGTAGAGGTCGAGGACGATCCGGGTGAGGCCCTGCGCCATGGCGGTGACGGCCGCGCCCCGGTCGCCGGCGGCCCGGAGGCGCGCCAGGTCGTGGCCCGCGGCGCGCGCGACGACGTCGGCGGGGACGTCGGCCACGGGGGCCTGGGCGGGCGGCGGCATGATGCCGGTGTCGACGAGGAGGACGTCGCTGCCGTACTCCCTGAGCCGCTCGCGCAGCCAGGCGTACTCCTCCCCCTTGGTGTCCAGTGTGCCGGCCAGCACGACGGTCGCCATGCCCTCACCTTTCTCCCGGTCCCGTGTCCGGTCCCGTGCCCGGGTCCCGCCGCTGTCGATCCTCCGGGGCGTGACCTGCGGCGACAACGACCAGTCGGGGCGAATTGGCCTGCGTCGTGACGCAAGATGGGTGCCATGGCCAGGATCGCCTCGACCCGTCTGTCCCGACTCCTCACCGGCTGGTCGTCGGAGGGGCCGGGTCCGCTGCCGCGGCGGCTCGCGGACGCGCTGCGGGAGCTGGCCGAGCGCGGGGACGTGCCCGGCGGCAGCGTGCTGCCCTCGCAGCGCGAACTGGCCCTGGTGCTCGGCGTGAGCCGGTCCACGGTGACGGCCGCGTACGGACTCCTGGAGAGTGAGGGGTGGCTGGAGAGCGTACGGGGCAGCGGCTCCCGGCTGCGGGGCTCGGGGGCGCTCGACCGGTACGTCGCCGAGGGGCGGCTCGCGAGCTTCGACGCGCGCTCGGGGGGCTCCGGCACCGCGGACCTGTCGAGCGGGGCCCTGCCCGGGCTCGGCGCGGTCGGCGAGGCCGTCGGGGCGCTGACCCACGGCGACCTGGGCGGCCTGCTCGGCGCGGACGGCTACCACCCGTACGGGATCCCCGCGTTGCGGGAGGGCATCGCCGCGTACTACCGGGCGGCGGGGGTGGCGACGGAGGCGGAGCAGATCCTGGTGACCTCGGGTTCGCAGCAGGCGGTGTGGCTGGTGGCGCAGGCGCTGGTGGGACCGGGCGACACGGTGGTCGTGGAGGACCCCACGTACCGGGGCTCCCTGGAGGCGCTGCGGGCGCGCGGCGCGCGGCTCGTCCCGGTCGGCGGGGACGGGCCGGACGGCGGCGCGGACGGTACGGGTCCGGCGGAGCTCCGCCGACTGTGCGCCCGCGCGCGGCCGCGGCTCGTGTACCTCCAGCCGACGGTCCACAACCCGACCGGGCGCACGCTGGGCGGCGCGGCGCGACGGGAGTGGGTGCGGGTCCTCGCGGAGCAGGAGCTGTTCACGGTCGAGGACACGGCCTGCGCCGAACTCGCCCTGGGCGACGAGGACGCCGCTCCGGTTCCGCTGGTGGCCGGGCTCCCGATGGACTCGGTGACCGTGGGCACGCTCTCGAAGCTGTTCTGGGGCGGTCTGCGGGTGGGCTGGGTGCGGTCCTCGCCGCGGGTGGTGGCCCGGCTCGCGAAGATCAAGACCTCGGTGGACCTGGCCTGTTCGGTCGTGGACCAGCTCGTCGCCGTCCGCCTCCTGGACCGGCTGCCCGAGGCCCGCGCCCGGCGCAGGGCGGAGCTGCGGGGCCAGCGGGACGCCGCCGAGGCGCTGCTGCGCGGGGCGGCACCGCACTGGGAGTGGACCCGGCCGGCGGGCGGGCCCGCGCTGTGGGTGCGGATCCCGGGCGTCGACACGGAGGCCCTCGCCCAGCTGGCGCGGCGCCACGGGGTGTCGGTGGTCCCTGGGGCGGCGTTCTCGCCGGTGGACGGCTTCCGCGACCGGCTCCGGCTGCCGTACGCGCACGGGACGGAGGCGCTGGCCGCCGCGCTCCCCGTCCTCCTGGAGTGCGCGGAACGCGCGGCGGGGTGACGGTCCCGAACCTTCGGCGCGGCGGCGTGACGGTCCGGAACCTTCGGCGCGGCCGGGTGACGGTCCGGAACCTTCGACTCGGCCGGGTGACGGTCCGGAACCTTCGACTCGGCCGGGTGACGGTCCGGATCCCGGCGGGGCTCACGGGTGCATCCTGGCCCCCTTGAGCACCTTGTCGACGGCGTTGCGCGGCCCGTACACGGCGATGCCCGCCAGATCGAGCTGTCCCGTGCCCACGGCCCGCACGGCGGCGCGGTTGTCGCGGTCGTTGCCGGTGGTGAACAGGTCGGTGGTGAAGACCGCCCGGGGCAGCGCGCGGGAGAGGGCGCGGCCGTGCGCGGCGGTCAGCGTCTCCTTGGTGCCCTCGAAGACCAGGACGGGCTGCCGGAACATCGGCAGGTACGGGGTGTCGTCGGCGTCCGCGTAGGGCTCGCCGACCACCTCGGGGAGCTGGGTGCCGAGGCCGCTGACCAGGAACGCCGTCACGTTCAGCCGCTGCCAGGTCTCCAGGTCCTCGCGCAGCAGAACGGCGATCTTGGTGTCGAACCGTACGGGCGTGCTGTCGGGCGTGTCGTCGATCGTCGTCATGGTCCGAGACTGCCGCCGGGGCCGTCTCGGGGTCTTGTACATTCCTTGCATGGTGAACCGCACGTGACCCGGCAGCAGGTCTCGGCGTGGCGCCCGGACGTGCCGGGTGTCGTGGAGGTGTTCCACGCCCACTTCACCGAGCACTCGTACCCGATGCACGTGCACGACGTGTGGACGCTGCTCATCGTCGACGACGGCGCGGTCCGCTACGACCTCGACCGGCACGAGCGCGGCACGCCCGGCGACACGGTGTCCCTGCTCCCGCCGCAGGTCCCGCACAACGGCTCGCCCGCCACCTCCGGCGGCTTCCGGAAGCGGGTCCTCTATCTGGACCTGACGCAGCTGGACGAGAGCCTCATCGGTCCCGCGGTCGACGCGCCCGACCTGGTCGATCCGCTGCTGCGGCGCCGAGTCGGGCAGTTGCACACCGCGCTCGCGGAGCCGGGCGACGAACTGGAGGCGCAGAGCCGCCTCGCCCTGATCGGGGAGCGGCTGCGCGGCCATCTGCGGCCCCGGCTCGTCACGCCCGGGCGGGGAGCCGATCCCGGGGTGGCGCACGGTCTGCGGGAGCTCCTCGACGCACGTCTCGTCGAGGGCGTGACCCTGGACGAGGCGGCCCTGCGGCTGCACGCGCACCCCGCCCATCTCGTACGGGCCTTCAGCGGCGCCTTCGGCATCGCGCCGCACCAGTATCTGACGGCCCGCCGGATCGACCGGGCCCGGCGTCTGCTGCTCGACGGGCAGCCGCCGGTCGAGGTGGCGGCCGCGACCGGCTTCTACGACCAGTCGCATCTGAACCGCTCGTTCAAGCGGATCGTGGGCACCACCCCCGGGCGCTTCGCACGCACGCGCGGAGGACCGTCGCCGCTGTCGTGAACCGGCCGCCGGACGAGGGGCGCACACGCGTTCCGGGGGCGACCGTCCGTACGCCCGGTGGTGTGCCGTCCGGCCGGTGAGGCGCCGCGAACCGGGACGATCCCGCCAGACACACCGTCACCACCTCCTGCGGACGACCGAATTCCGCCTCTCATCACCCAAACGGACCAGATGAGGCACTCGTAGCCCTCTCCCCTGGTGACGGTGATTCCAGCGCCCCCGCCGCACGCCCTGCCGACGCCGATCCGCCGCCCGCACCCTGAGCAACTGAAGAGGGCGGGGAGAACGAGCGGGGAGCGGGTGACCGAGTGGACACAGGCACGGACGGCGACGTGGACGTGTGCGTGGTCGGGGCGGGACCGGTCGGACTGACCCTCGCGATCGGTCTGCGCCGGCTCGGGTTACGGGTCCGGATCGTCGACAAGGCGCCGGCCGCCGAGCACGAGGCCCGTGCCCTGGTGCTCTGGGCGCGGGCCCGCGAGGCCCTCGACTCCCTCGGGGTCGGCGAGCTCCTCCGGCGCCACGGGGTGGAGCCGGACGCGGTGACGATCCACGCGCGCGACCGGTTCCTCGGCGAGCTCACCACCGGCTGGGCGCTCTCCGCGCACGCCCGCCCGCTCAACATCGAGCAGCACGACGTCCAACGCCTCCTCCGCGGGGAACTCGCCCGTCTCGGCACCCGCGTCGAGTGGAACGCCGAGGTGACCGACCTCAAGGTCCACGAGGACCGGGCCGAGTTCACCCTGCGCCACGGCGACGGCAGGATCGAGTCCGCCACCGCCCCCTGGATCGTCGGCTGCGACGGCACCGCCGGCCTGGTCAGGGACCGGCTCGGCATCCCCTTCGAGGGCCGCCGCCGCATCGGCCTCCAGGTCGTCCAGGGCAACGCCCGCCCCACCTGGCCGCTCGACGGGCGGCCGGGGCGCGGACACATCTTCCTGGCCCCGCACCGCTCCCTGCTCGTCTTCCCGCTGCCCGGCGGCGGCTTCCGCTTCTTCTGCTTCCGCGACGACCCCGACCCCACGCTGACCGCCGCGCCCACCGTCGAGGAGCTGCGCGACCTGATCGCGGACACCACCCGCATGCCGGGCCTCCGGCTCGACACGACGGAGCCGCTCCGGCTGAACCGGGACCGCTTCGGCGACCGGGTCGCCGCCCGGCTCCGCCAGGGGCGCGGCCTGCTCGCCGGGGACGCGGCGCACGCCTGGGCCCCGGTCGGCGGCCACGGCGTGAACGTCGGCATCCTCGGCGCCCACAACCTCGCCTGGAAGCTCGCCGCCGTGCACCGGGGCCAAGCCGGCGAGGGTCTCCTGGACACGTACTGCGACGAGCAGCGGCGGATGGCCGTGCGGTACGTCCGCGAGATGCGGTTCGACTTCATGGAGCTGCCGCTGCCTCCGCTGGGCCACCGGGCGTTCACGGCCACGGTGCCCGGCGCCCTCGCCGGGCGCGGCTTCCAGCGCCGGCTCGACCTGCGCCTGAGCGACCTGCTCCGCCACCACCGGGGCCGCGCGCCGTCCTGGCACCGCGCCGGCCGCCACCACCGCTCAGGGCCGCGCGCGGGCGACCGCGTGCCCGACGTCAGAGTCGCGGTCCGCGACGACCGGGTCGCAAGCGGTACGGGGCACTCCCGCGGGCCCGTCGTCCGGCTGCACACCCTCCTCGCGTACGAGCGGTGGACGCTGGTCCTGCGGGCCGAGCGGGCCGCGCCCGGGGTGCTCGCCGCCCTGCGCGCCGCGTGTGCCCGCTCCGCCGTCCCGGTCCTGGTCCTGCCCGTGACGCCCCGGGACGGCATCGAGGCCGGCCGGCTCGGCCGCCCCGGCGACCTGTGCCTGGTGCGGCCCGACGGATACGTGGGCCTGGTCGCCCCGCTCGCCCGCATCGCCCTGCTCCGCGACTACCTCGCGGCACTCGCCCCCTGACCTGGTGACACAGGTGCTGCTCGTCCCCCGGGAACCTCTCGCCACCCCTCCGCGTTATACCCCCCAAGGGTATACAGAGGAGAGGTTCCATGACGACGAGAAGACTGACCGCGCTCGCCCCCGAGCAGGCGCAGGGCCGTGCCCGCGAGTTACTGACGGACATCGTCGAACGGCACGGCTCCGTCGGCGAGATGGTGTCCACGATGGCGCACTCGCCCGCGCTGCTCGACGGCTATCTCAGCCTCTCGCGCGCCATGAAGCGGGTGAAGATCCCCCGCGCCCTGAGCGAGAAGCTCTCCCTCGCCGTCCAGGAGTGGATCGGCTGCGGCACCTGCCGCGAGGCGCACGTCGCAGCCGGGCGCGCGGCGGGTCTGACCGAGACCGACGTCGAGCTCGCCCGCCAGGGCACGTCGACCGACCCGCGCGAGGCCGCCCTGATCGGCCTGGCGCTGAAGGTCCTCGCCGAACCGGGCGCGCTCTCCGACGAGGACGTCGCCGAGGTGCGGGCGCACGGGTGGAGCGACCGGGTGATCGCCGAGGTGGTCGGCGTGGTCACCCTCAACCTCCTCACCGGCGCCTTCAACCTCCTCGCGGGCATCCAGCCGGAGCCGGAGGACTGAGCCGGCGGTCTCAGCTCGCGCCAGGGGCGGTGAAGGTGACGTCGGCGGTCGGGACGGTGGTCTCCGCGTCGCTCCCGAGGGCGTACGCCGCGACGCGGGAGACCGTCGCGGCCGGGACGGCCTCGCCGATGCCCGGCGCCGCGGGGATGTCCTGGGTCGCGTGGGCGTCGTGCGGGACGACGACCCGGTAGCCGAGCTCCAGGGCCGTGCGGGCCGTCGCCTGCACGCACATCTCCGACATCACTCCGCAGACGGCGACCGCCCGTACCCCCGCGGCGGTGAGCACCGCACCCAGCGGCGTCTCCGCGAAGCCGTCGTCGCGGGGCTTGCGGATCACGACCTCGGCCGGTCCTGGCTCCACCGCGTGGTGGAGCTCCCAGCCGGGGGTGTGCGGTTCGTCCTCGGCGCCGGGCGGCCCGTCGTTCTGCAGGTGGGCGATGAACGCCCCGTCCCGCCGGGCCCGGGCGATCAGTTCGGTCGTCCGGTCGACGAGCCGGCGGGCGTCGGGCACGGCGCCGTCTCCGGTGACGAAGGCCGACTGCACGTCGACGACGATCAGGGCATCCACGGGCTGCGCGCGCTCGGTCATCCGGCCATCATCACGGCCACGAGCCCCGCCCGCCACGGGATTTCGCCCCGCCGGAGGGTCCGGGAAACCCTCGCGCACGGGCCCCTGACCTGCGGGTAGCCTCACCCGTCGAGAACCGGGGGAGGATCCGCATGGCCGAGTTGACGACGTCCGAGTGGTGGGGGCTGCTGCCGGAGGGCATGCGCGGCGAGGTCGACGGGTACGTCCTCCAGGACCGCCGGCTCCAGGCGGCGCGTGTCGTCTGGGAGGCCTGCCGGGCCCGCGGTCTGGGGCTCCACGAGGCGGAGTTGGTCGTCCACGCCCGGTACCTGCACCACGGCGACCGGATCGCGCGCACCCCGCTCAGCCCCCTCGACCTGGAGTCGCTGGCGGCGAAGGCCTCCGGCTGCCCGGGGCCGGTCGCCGCGATCGAGGCGATCTGGGACGGCGACACCGTCCACGACTGGTTCGTGCTCCTCCTGGCCGTCTCCACCGAGCCCGCCGGCGAGCGGCACCTCGCCACGGTCTACCGGGAGACGGCCGTACGGCACCTGGGAGAGGCGCGGGCCGCGGAATCGCGCCGACCGGTGGCCGCGGCCGCCGAGGAGGCGGGCCGGGCGCTGGCCCGACACCTGTCCGTTCCCTTCCACTTCGCGAGCCCGGACACCCCGGACGACGGGGCGCCGCGCTGGCGGCCCTGAGCCGCGAAATCGGTTTGCCGCCGCCGGGCCCGGTCGGACAGGAAGCCTGCATGCTGAGAGGCGACACGGTCGGGCTCCGGGCCCGGCACGAGGAGGACGTCCCCGTCCTGCGGACCGAGCTCTACGACGACGTGGTCAACGGCTCGCGGTCCGAAGCCGGGCCGTGGCGGCCGATCACTCCGGGCTCGAAGGACCCGCGGCTCGTGGTGGACGACAAGGAGCAGCGCCACGTCCCCTTCTCCGTCGTGGAGTTGGAGGGCGGCACGCTGGTCGGCACGGCGACGCTGTGGGGCATCGACACCCACAACCGGTGCGCGCACATCGGCCTCGGCCTGCTGCCGTCCGCCCGCGGCAAGGGCTACGGCACCGACGTCGTCGCCGTGCTGTGCCACTACGGCTTCGTCGTGCGCGGTCTGCACCGGCTGCAGATCGAGACGCTGGCGGACAACCACGCGATGCTGCGCTCGGCCGAGCGCAACGGCTTCGTCCGCGAGGGCGTGCTGCGCTCCTCGGCCTGGGTGCTCGGCGAGTTCCTCGACGAGGTGCTGCTCGGTCTCCTCGCCGAGGACTGGAAGCGGGACTCCTAGGGCCTGTCCGGCGGAGAGGCCCTGGACGTCTAGACGTCCTTGGCGGCCCGGGCGAGCAGCCATCGGCCCGAGACCCCCGTGACGAGGAGTCCGGCGACGAGGGCGACGAGGGCCGCACCCGGGCCCGAGGCCCAGTCGACCGTGGAGGCACGGGCCGCGAGGACCGCGCCGAGGGCGAGGGCCACGACGGGGACGGCGTTCAGGGCGGGTCGGATACGGGCCAGGTCGTCCTCCGCCAGGGAGCCGAGGACGCCGACGCCGAGCGCGAGCGCCCACACGCCGAGGCCCTGCGCGTCGGCGCGGTTCACCGTCCACGGGAGCAGGGCGCCCCAGAAGGCCGGGAAGAACAGCAGGCCGGCGCCGATGCCGAGCCAGCCCGAGCCGAGCACGGCGAGCGGCGGCTTCGACCAGGCGGGCAGCGGGACGGCCGGACGCCGCGGGCCCGCCCCCGTGCCGCCGGGCCGTGCGCGGTACTGCGCCGCCAGGCAGCCCACCGCCGCGAGGGCGAGGACGCCGAGGGTGGCGACCCAGCCGAGGCTGAACAGGGCGAGGAACAGTGGGCCGCCCCGTACGGCCTGGAGGCTTCCGGCGTTCAGCACGGTCACCGTGAAGAGGCCGACGAGGACGATCGCGAGCGGCAGCACCAGGCAGCGGGCCTCCTCCCAGACGCGGGCCCGGCCGACCGTGAACAGCGCGGGTGCCACGCCCGCCATGGCGGCCCCGACGAGGCCGGGGCTCAACGCCTCGGGCGACACCCAGGCGCCCGCCGCATGCCCGGTCAGGCTCGCCACGGCGAGCAGGGCGCCCACGGCGGCGCCGATGCCTCCGACGACACCGCTCAGGACCACGACGGCGGGCGAGAGCGCGCGCCCGTCGGCCACGACCGCTTCCTGCGGAGTCACGCTCATCCCCGCGCTCCTTCCCACACGGCACCGGCGGTCGCCGGACTCGTCGGCAGGTCGGCGAACTCCCGCTGCCGCTTGAGGACTTGGCGGGCGTACAGGATCCGCAGGCTCACCACCGTCACGGCCGCGTAGGCGAGCATGCCGCAGCCGACGCCGACGCCCGCGACGAGGGCCGTGGCCCGGTCGAGGCCCAGGGTCCGTTCGAGTACGGGCACGGTCAGCGCCGAGAAGGCGGGGGCCAGGCACAGGGCCGTGAGGTGCAGCGACCACTCCTCGCGCGCCCACGCGCCGCCGGCGCGCGCGGCCCGCACGGCGATGACCGCGTAGGTCACGGCGTACGGGACGAGGTAGGCGAGGAGCAGTCGGCGCCCGGCGGTTCCCTCGCCGAGGAACGCCACCGTGATCCGCACCAGGCCCGCCGCGCCCGCGAGATGGGCGGCGACGCGCACCGGCAGGGGGCACCAGGTGCCGGTCAGGCCGGGGACGGTGGCGCGCCGGTCGAGGGCGCGGGAGGCGAGGAGCGCGCCGAAGGAGACGAGCGCGCCGAGGTGCATGATCGCGACGCGGTTGACGTCGAAGAGGTCGAGCCCGGGGTAGAGCGAGGGCAGCACGCCCCATTCGAGCCGCAGCAGCGGGGCGGTCATCAGGAAGCCGTAGCAGAGCAGCAGCCAGCGCTGGTGGAGGTCGGGGAAGCCGCGGAGGGCGGCGAGGACGCCGGAGGTCACGCTGCCGACGGTGCCGACCAGGATCGTGGCGAGGACGATCCAGAACGCGGCCCCGCTGAAGGCCTCCGCCGGCGGGGTGCGCAGGAGGTAGAGGGCGGCGCCCGCCATCGACACGTACACCGTGACGGCGAAGACGGTCCCGGCGATCCGGTGCAGCCGGATGCGGCGCCGGACGGCGGAGAGCAGTTGCACGGGGCCGAGCAGCATGAGGAGGCCGCCCAGGACCGAGTGCACGACCAGGGGGGCGAGGCTGCGGCCGTACGGCCCGATGCGGTCGCGCACGGCCTCGGCGACGAACTCCGGGGAGACGGACCGGCCGAGGAGCCATTCGCCGAGGGCGGGCGCTCCCGGCCGCGCGTACGGCCAGAGTTCGGTCATGGCGATCGGCGCGTACGCGAGGCAGAGCACGGTCACCGCGACGGTCGCCGCTCTCCCCCACCTCCGGCTCGTGCCGGTCGGACGGCTCATGGCGATTCCCCCTTCACCGAAAGCACCCATAGTCCTTTCTGGACTATGGAGGAAGGTAGGGGCGCGCACCCCCGGGGTCAACCGGTCGGTAACAAGCCGCCGTCCGCGGGATCAGGGCTCGCGGCTCTCCACCCACTGCCAGAAATCGACCATCATCCGCTCATACCGGATGCCGAACTCCAGGGCCTCGCGCTGACCGCGCGTCAGCAGCTCGCCGACGTCGTGCGCGAGCCCCTCGTACTCGTCCAGGGTCCGCCGGTGCTCGTCGATCTGGACGGGGGCGTGGACGCGCGGGCTGGCGCCGAACCACAGCTTGAGGATGCCCCGTTCGCGGGCCTCGACCGGGACGAAGGCGGGGTCCGCGAGCCAGCCGCGCAGCGCCTTCGCTCCCTCCTCCGTGAGGCTCATCAGGCGCCGGTTGCGGCCGCCCGGCTGCCGCACCTCCGAAAGGAGTCCCGCCTCCAGGAGCCGGTCGCACTGCGCGTACACCTGGGCGTGCGGCATGGACCAGAACGGGGCCACCGTCCGCGCGGCCTCCACCTTCACGTCGTACGGACTGGCCTCGCCCAGCTTGTCGATGATGCCGAGCACGAGGAAGGAGGGCGTGGTCAAGCGGACTTCAGACATGCGGCGACCGTATCCTCCTTCCCCTCCTACTCCGCCCTCAGCGCCCGGGCCGTGGCCGTGCGGGCCGCCCAGCCCGCCGGGAGCAGCGCGCCGGCCGTCGCGATCACGACGCCCGCCGTCGCGAGCAGCACGAGCAGCGGTGTGCCGTACACGTCGATGTCGGCGGGCGGGATCGTGGTGCCGACCGCGCGGCCCATCGCCGGCATCACCCGGCCGTGCAGGGCCACGCCGAGCGGCACGCCGACGAGGCCGGAGACGAGGCCGAGGGCGCCGACGGAGGTGAGAACCTGAGCGATGGTCTGCCGCGGAGTCATCCCCAGGGCTTTGTGGACGCCCAGGTCACGGACGCGGTCGCGGGTGTCGAGGACCACCGTGTTCAGCACGCCGAGGCAGGCGACGGCGACGAGCATCAGGGTCAGCATGACGATCAGGGCCTGCATCGCCCGGATGACGCTCGACTTGCTGCCCTCGGTGACGGCGGCCTCGGCCCCGAGCGGGGACAGGGCGGCGTCGAGGCGCTGCGCGTAGCGGACGGCGTCCGTTCCGGCGGTGACGGTCACGGCGAAGTCGGCGGGCTGGTAGCGGGCCCGCAGCGCGGCGACGGACGCGGCTCCGGTGCGCAGGGTCATGCCGCCGTCGCCGAGGTCGAAGACCTCGCCGACGATCCGCACCCGGGCCGTGCGGCCCTGCTCGGAGAGGGTGACGGTGTCCCCGACGCGGACCCCGGTGGTGGTCAGGAAGCGGCTCGCCGCGACGGCCTCCCCGGTGGCCCCGAACCAGCGGCCGGAGACCATCGTGTGGGGGCTGCCGGCCATGTCCCCCTCGTACGCGACGAGGGGCGCGCCGCCCTTGAGCCCGGCCGCCTCCAGCTGGGTGTGGGCCGTCCGGTACACGGAGTCCGTGCCCGGGAGCGCGGCGATCGCCGCCGCCACGGCGGCCACGTCGGCCGGCTTCCCCGGCCTCGGCGTGGGATCGCCGGGCTTCCCCTGCGCCAGGGTGATGGTGTGGACGGTGACGTCGCCGCCCCGGTCCGGATCGCCGTCCGTCTTGACGGCGACGAGCGTGCTGCCGAGGCCGACGGCCAGGGTCACCGCGAGCGTCCCGAAGGTCACCGCCGCGGCCGTGCTCGCCGCGCGCCCGGGGCGGGCGAACGGACCGGCGAGGCCCAGGGTGACGGGCCGGGGCAGCGGCAGCCGCCCCAGCAGGCCACGGATCGCGCGCCCCCGGCCGCCGCCCGTGGCGGGGCCGATGCGCAGGACCGTCGCGGTGGGCAGCCGGGCCGCGCGCAGGGCGGGCCCGAAGGCGGTACCGGCCACGAGGGCGAGGGCTCCGGCCGGCACGACGAGATCGACCCACACGGGGACGAGGACCTCCGTCGTGCCGTACACCTCGGCCACCTCCGCCATGAGCGGCACGGCGAGCGCGTTCCCGAGGGCGGCGCCGAGCACGGCCCCGACGGTGCCCGGGATCAGGGCCTGGGCCACGTACGCGCGTCCCACCTGGAGCGGGGTGAAGCCGAGGGACTTGAGGATCCCGATCCGGCGGGTCGCCGCGCCGACGGCGCCGCTCACCACGATGCCGATCACCAGGACGGACATCGCCAGGCCGAGGAGGGCGAAGGCGGTGACGAAGGGCACGAAGGCGGCCGTGTTCTGACGGGCCGCCTCCCGCACGTCGAGGTACGAGCGGGCGCCGGTGACCGCTCCGGGCGGCGCGGCGGCGGTGACGGCCTTCCGGCCGGCCGCCACCTCGGCGGTGCCGTCGGCGGCGGTGAGCCGGTAGAGCATCTGGAGCGCGGGAGGCCGTCCGCCCGCCAGCGCCGTGAGCTGCGCGGGTACGACCCAGGCGTCGGCGCTCTCGCCGACCGACTCGGCGATCCCCACCACCGTGAGGGCGACGCTGCCGCCGGTCAGCCGTGTCCCGGGGCCCGAGGCCGGCGGGACGGATCCGCGCTCCAGGACGATCTCGCCGGGGGCCGTGGCCCACCGGCCCTCCGTCAGGGTCACCGCGTCCACGGGGCCGCCGGCGGAGGCCCGGCCGACGACCGTCAGCGGGGGCGGGGCGAAGCCGGGCGGGGCCGACCGGTCAGCGCTCAGGCGCAGGGCGGTGACGGCGAAGGGGCCGGAGGCCGCGGCCACTCCGGTCGCGCGGGCCGTGGCGGCGAGCCGCTCGGGGGTGACCTTCGCGCCGTCGAACCGCACGGTCAGATGGGCTCCGTGCTGCCGGGCGAAGGCCCGGTCGAAGGGCGCGCCGGAGGCGAGGAGGAGGCCGAGCGCGAGGACGGCGGAGGCGACGGAGAGCAGCGTGGTCAGCACCATCACGGCGGTCTGCGTGCGGCGCCGCCCGACGCCGGCGCGCACGACGCGCCCGAGGGCTCCTCCGCCGGGGCCGGAGGGACGCGCGCTCATCGGGTCACCGCCCGGGCGTCGTCGCGGGTGACGCGGCCGTCGACGAGTTCGATCGTGCGGGTCGCGCAGGCCTCGGCGAGGGCGAGGTCGTGGGTGACGAGGACGATCGTCTGGCCGTCGGCGTTGAGGCCGCGCAGGAGGTCGCGGACCTCCGCGCCGGACGCGGTGTCGAGGGCCCCCGTGGGTTCGTCGGCGAGGAGCAGCGGCGGACGGTTCATCAGGGCGCGGGCCACGGCGACGCGCTGCCGCTCGCCCCCGGAGAGACGGCCGGGGTGCACGCGCGCGTGCCGGGCGACGCCGAGCCGTTCGAGGAGTTCGGCGGCGCGTGCCGCGGCCTTGCCGCGGGGCGTTCCGGCCAGTTGGGCGGGGAGCAGCACGTTGTCGAGGACGGTGAGGTCGTCGAGGAGGTTGAAGAACTGGAAGACCATGCCGACGCGGCTGCGCCGGTAGCGGGCGGAGGCCGTCTCGCTCAGCCGGTCGACGCGCAGTCCGTCCACGGTCACCCGGCCGGTGCTCGGCCGGTCGAGCCCGGCGAGCAGGTTGAGCAGCGTCGACTTGCCGCTGCCGGAGGGGCCGAGCACGGCGAGCGACTCCCCTCGCGCCACCCGGAGGTCGAGGGCGGCGAGCGCGGCCGGCCCGTCCTCGTACGTCCTGCCGACCTCGGCCAGGTCGATCAGCGGTTCCGTGTCGGACGGTGTCATGGGCCCTCCAGGGCTCGGACGGTGAACGGGTTCGCGCCGACGCTAGGAGCGGGCCGGCCGGGGGCGCGTCGGCCGCGGTGGCGGAGATCCGTACCGTGTGCGGCGGAGGCGCCGGCGGGTCATCCGCGCGATGTACTCCGCGGGGACGGTGCCCTGGTCCCCCGGGCCGATTCGCCCCGGCAGCCCTGCTTGGCACACTGCACCGGTGAGCAGGTACGAGGAACTCCTGGGCCGGGTGCGTGGATCGCGGGCCTTCGGCGCGCCGCCCCCGCTGTCGCGCTGGGCGTGGGCGGCCGACGGGCTGCTCGCCCTGTCTCTCGCCGTCGCGACGATGATCGGGAACCTGAACCGCTCGTACGTGGAGCTCCGGCCGGCCCCGGCGGGGACGCCGCCGCCCGGTGAGCCCCCGCCCGTCCCGGCGCCCCCGGGCCTCCCCGGGGGTCCGGGCGATCCGCGTCCCCTGCACGCCGTGGAGCATCTGCTGCCGCCGGTGGAGGCCTGGGAGGCGGCGGCTGCCCTGCTGACCGCGCTGCCGCTGGTACTGCGGCGCCGCTATCCCCTGACCGTCTACTGGACGGTGACGGTGGCGGCCGTGGTCCTGCACATCGGGGACGCGGCGGACGACGCCACGCGGATCACCTTCGCCTCGGGGCTCGTCGCGGCGTACAGCGCGGCGATGTACAGCCCGCACCGCAAGTCGGTGGCGGCCTCGCTCCTGACCGGTGCGCTGCTGTACGCGGTCTTCCCGCTGGTGCCGAAGGTCGACGACGACCTGGTGCCGCTGCTCGTCCTGCTGCCGCTCGCCCTCGTCTCGCACGGCGTCCATCTGTGGCGGCAGCGGGAGCGGGTGCTGCGGGAGGAGCAGGAGGCGGCGCTGCGCCGGGCGGTGGAGGCGGAGCGGTCGCGGATCGCCCGGGAGCTGCACGACGTGGTCACCCACAACGTGAGCATGATGACCATTCAGGCCGGTGCCGCCCGCACGGTCCTGGCCACCTCCCCCGAGCTGGCCCGGGAGGCGATGCTGGCGGTGGAGGCGGCCGGACGGACGGCGATGTCGGAGCTCCGGCACGTGATGGGGCTGCTCACGATGGCCGCGGACGGTCCCGATCCGGCCGCCGACGTGGCGCTCGCCCCGCAGCCCGGCCTCGACCGGCTGACGGAGCTGACGGACCGGGTGCGGTCCTCGGGGGTGCCGGTGGAGGTGGCGGTGCGGGGCGTCCCGGTGGAACTGCCCGCGGGGGTGGACCTCGCCGCGTACCGGGTGGTGCAGGAGGCGCTGACGAACGCGCTGAAGCACGCGGACGGCGCGCGGGTGTCGGTGACGGTGGAGTACGGGGCGGGCCGGCTGCGGGTGGAGGTGTCCGACACGGGCGGGCGCCGGCGGCGGTCGGCGGAGCCGGGCGGCGGTCACGGGCTGCTCGGACTGCGGGAACGGCTCGCGGTGTACGGCGGTACGCTCGACGCCGGCAGCCGCCCGCACGGCGGATACCGGGTCCGTGCGGTGATTCCGTGGGAGGTTCCGTGACCGTGGCCGGCGCTCCGCGCGTGGTGATCGTCGACGACCAGGCGCTCGTGCGGACCGGTTTCCGGATGATCCTCGCCGCCGACGGCATCGACGTGGTCGCGGAGGCCGCCGACGGCGACGCGGCGGTGGCGGCGGTCCGCAGGACCCGGCCGGACGTGGTCCTGATGGACATCCGGATGCCGGGCACGGACGGCCTGGAGGCCACGCGCCGCATCCTCGCGGACGAGGCGGCGCCGCCGAGGATCGTCGTCCTCACCACCTACGACCTCGACCGGTACGTGTACGCGGCGCTCGCGGCGGGCGCGAGCGGCTTCCTCCTCAAGGACGTCACGCCCGAGCACCTGACGGCGGCGGTCCGGCTCGTCCGCTCCGGGGACGCCCTGCTCGCCCCGGCGATCACCCGGCGCCTGGTGGAGCGCTTCGCCGCGTCCTCCTCCGGGCCTTCCGCCGCCCCGCACCGCGAGCTGGCGACGCTCACGCCGCGCGAGCTGGAGGTCCTGGAGGCCCTGGCGCGCGGCCACACCAACGCGGAGCTCGCGGTGCGCTTCCGGCTGAGCGAGGCGACGGTGAAGACGCACGTCGCCCGCATCCTCCAGAAGCTGCGGCTGCGCGACCGGGCCCAGGCAGTGATCGCCGCCTACGAGACGGGTCTCGTCACCCCGGGCTCGGCCGGAAGCGACACCGCCGGTCCGGACGGAGCCTGCTGACCGAGCGGGTCCGGAGGGTCGAGGAGGTCCGCAGGACCGGGCTCGGGGCGGAGGACGTCGCCGAGCGCGGTCAGCCGGATGAGCCGCAGGATCCACGGCTGGTCGCAGTGGAGCCGCCAGCGCGCACCGCGCCGGTGCATGCGCCCGGCGCAGTGGGCGAGGAGCCCGAGCCCGGTGGCGTCGCAGAAGGTGAGGCGCCGGATGTCGACGGTCAGGGCGTCGGACTCCCGGACGAGGGCGTCGAGCTCGGGCCGCAGGTGCCGCACCAGGACGAGGTCGAGCTCGCCCCGGAGGGCGGCGACCGTGACGCCGCCGGTCGAGCGGACGACGAGGTACGGGTCATGACGGGGGATCAGCTGCATCGGACGCTCCACAGGGTGGCTCCATGTGTCACGTCGAGCGTGGCCGCCCCTCTGCGGGGAGGGACGTTTCACCTCGACCGCTGTCACCTGAATCGGTGAAGATCCGCCGCACTTTCCCTCGTTCGGGCACACGGGGACCGGGCATGCGTACGGAGCGGCTCAAGCGACAGGGGGCAGCGGGATGCGGCGGAACTCGACGGTCTCGTACGGGCTCCGCGTCCCGGTCTCGTGCAGGAGGCCGACCGTGGCGCGGTCCAGCGGGACCAGGTCCGAGTAGGCGGCCTTCCGCCGGTCCGCCGTCAGCGCCTTCGTGAAGGTCCGTCCGCCGTCCGTACTGGTCCAGAGGGCCGCCTCGGCGCGGTCGTCCGGTACCGAGGGGGCCGAGAACAGCAGGACCCCGTCACGGCCGCCCGCGTACAGCAGACTGCCCTGCACCACGGGCACGCGGTCCAGCGAGTGCTGGGGCGCGAAGGGACGGTCGAGGCTCTCGCCTCCGTCGGCCGAGGAGGCGTCGGCACGGTTGCCGGGGCTCGCCCCCAGCTGGTCGCGCGAGCTGAAGTAGACGCTTCCGTCGGGGAGTTGGGCGGCCGTCGACTCGTTGGCGTTGACGAAGCCGTCGTAGGTGTCGTCCACGAAGCCGAGGGACCAGGTGCGGCCGCCGTCGTCGCTGTAGAGGGCGTGCGCCCCGTAGTACCCGGGTTCCTCTCCGGTGTCCGTGGAGCCCTCGGGCGGCGCCGCCGAGTGGTTCGCGGCCACGACGAGCCGGCCGGCGTGCGGGCCGCGCGTCAGGGCGAGGGCGTGGCCCGGCCCGGTGGCGTACCAGCGCCATCCGGGCTTCTTCACGCGCGCGGTGATCTCGCGCGGGGCGGAGAACGTCCGCCCGTCGTCGGAGCTGCGCTGGACGAACACGCGGCGGCCGCGGGCAGGTGGGACCTCGCCGCGCAGGATCCGCCGCTCCGTCGCCTCCGCGCCGTTGTACGAGCTGACCAGCACCACGTCGCCCGAGCGGGGATCGACGACCGGTGCGGGGTTCCCGCGCGTGTCGCCGTCCCCCGCCGCGACGACCCGCAGCGGCCCCCAGGTGCAGCCGCCGTCGGCCGAGCGTCGCACGACGACGTCGATGTCGCCACTGTCACCGGCCCGTCCGCGCCGGCCCTCGGCGAAGGCGAGCACGGTCCCGGCTCGGGTCCGTACGGCCGCGGGGATGCGGTAGACCGCGTAGCCGCCGGTGCCGGCGGTGTACGGGACGGACACCTCGCACCCGGCCGCCGCGGTCACCGGCGGGCCGGGCTCGACGGCGGCGAGTCCGGCGACGGTCAGCCCGCCGAGGGCCGACACCAGGAGCGCCAGGACGACCACCCGGACGCTCCTCACGGTCGCACGCCGCACGGACCCCCCTGCCGCCGCTCCACGGTCACCCACCCGCACCCCTCACCGCCACAGACAGCTGGACGATCCGTCCCACCGTCCCTCCCCCACGGCACGACGAGCCGAACCCCCGGACGACACGAGGGGCCGTCCGCGTGAATTCACGCGGACGGCCCCTCGTCCGAGCCGGCGGGAGGCTCAGCCCGCGAACCGGGCCATCCACGCCTCGACCTCGGTCGAGGAGCGCGGCAGACCGGCCGACAGGTTCTCGTGTCCCTCTTCGGTGACGACCAGGTCGTCCTCGATCCGGACGCCGATGCCGCGCCACTCCTCGGGCACGGTCAGGTCGTCCGGCTGGAAGTACAGGCCGGGCTCGACCGTGAGCACCATGCCCGGTTCGAGGACGCCGTCGACGTACTCCTCCGTGCGGGCCTGCGCGCAGTCGTGGACGTCGAGGCCGAGCATGTGGCCGGTGCCGGCCATGGTGAAGCGGCGCTGGAGGCCGAGCTCGTACGCGCGGTCGACGGGGCCCTCGATGAAGCCCCACTCGACGAGGCGCGCCGTCAGGTGGCGCTGGGACGCCTCGTGGAAGTCGCGGTACGGGGCGCCCGGCTTCACCGCGGCCATGCCCGCCTCCTGCGCCTCGTACACCGCGTCGTACACCTGGCGCTGGACCGGGGTGAAGGTGCCGCTGATGGGGAGGGTGCGGGTGACGTCGGCGGTGTAGAGGGAGTGCGTCTCGACGCCGGCGTCGAGGAGGAGCAGCTCGCCGGGGCGGACCGGGCCGTCGTTGTCGGTCCAGTGCATGATCGTCGCGTGGTCGCCGGCGGCGCAGATGGAGCCGTAGCCGACGTGGTTGCCCTCCAGGCGGGCGCGGCGGAAGAAGGTCCCCTCGATCCACCGCTCGGAGGAGGCGATCGCGCGGGAGAGCTCGGCGACGCAGTCGGTGAAGCCGCGGACGGTGGAGTCGACCGCCTTGCGCATCTCGCCGAGCTCCCACGCGTCCTTGACGAGGCGGAGGTCGCTGAGCGCGCCCTCCAGCTCGGCGTCGCGCTCCTCGTCGGTGGTGACGGCGGCTTCGAGGGCCGGGTCGACGCCGCGGACGATCCGGGTCGGCACGCCGGTGCCGGCGGCGAGGTCCTCGGTGATGGTGCGGACGTCGCGGCAGGGCAGTCCGAGGACGGTCGCGGACTCGGCGAGGGAGCGGCGGCGGCCCATCCACAGCTCGGCGGTGTAGCCGATCCAGAACTCGTCGTTGTCGCGGCTGTCGCGGGGCAGCTGGTAGCAGTAGGCGTCGTGGCCGCCGTCGGCGCGGGGTTCGAGGACGAGCGCGCCGTCGCGGGCCTGGTCGCCGGTCATGTGCACATAGCCGGAGTACGGGCGGAACGGGTAGGTGTCGTCGTTGGAGCGGTACTTGAGCTTGCCCGAGGGGACGATCAGGCGCTCGCCGGGGAAGAGCGCGGAGAGCGCCAGACGGCGCTCGGCCGCGAACGGGGCCTGCTCGGCCGGTTCGAGGTCGTGCCGTTCGGTGTCCGCCCACCCCGTCCTCATCAGAGCGGAGAGCTCCTCGGAGACGCCGTTGTAGAGGCCGTTCTTGCGACCCTTCGCCACGTCCTGCACCTTCTTCCGGGTACGTTCTCGGCCGCCGGTCGTCGGCGGCACCCGGACGGTACTGCGCCGCGGACACGCCGGGTGCCGGGATCGGCCAGTGGCACGGATCGGCCACACCCGGGCGGCGGGGGCGGCCGGCGCGGGTCGATAATGCGGTCCATGGCGAACGCGAAGCTCGGTGAGGCGCTCCGGCTCCTCGGGATCGGCGACGAGGCCCGCCGGGTCTACGTCCAGCTCCTGGAACTCGGCCCCGCGCCGCTGAGCGCGATCGGTTCCGCGGCCGGTCTCGACGGCGCGGAGCTGACCGCGGCGTACGGGGAGCTGGTCGACG
This sequence comes from Streptomyces nymphaeiformis, assembly GCF_014203895.1. Lineage (GTDB taxonomy): Bacteria > Actinomycetota > Actinomycetes > Streptomycetales > Streptomycetaceae > Streptomyces > Streptomyces nymphaeiformis. Next base: position 761,145 of record NZ_JACHJY010000003.1, read on the forward strand.
CGGGCCTGGCGAGTCCGGCGGGGCAGGACCCGGACCCGGTGGCCCCGGTGCCTCCCGCCGCGGGCCTGGAGATCCTGGGGCGGCACCGGGCGGCCGAGCTCGACGAGTCGCGGATCACGGTCGGGGGCGCCTTCGAGTCGTTCCGGCGGCAGCGGCTCGCCGCGTACCACGACGACCTGGTCGAGGTGGTGACCGGTGACGCGGTCGGCCCCCGCATGCGGCACGCCTGGGCGAGTGCGCGGGGGGAGATCCGGCAGCTGGACTCCCCGCCGTACTTCCCGCTGCCCAGCGCCACCGACGACGCGCTGGCGACGCTGGCGCGCGGGGTGACCCAGCGGGTCGTCTACTCGCAGGCGTCGCTTGAGTACCCGGGTCAGCTGGAGTCGGCGATCGAGCCGTGCGTGGAGGCCGGCGAGCAGGCGCGGGTGCTGCCGTCGGTTCCGGTGAAGCTGGTGATCATCGACGAGTCGTACGCCATGGTCTCGCTCTCCATCAAGGAGGCCGACGTCCACAACAGCATGCTGGTGGTGCAGCCGTGCGGTCTGCTGTCGGCGCTGGTCGCGCTGTTCGAGCAGACCTGGCAGAACGCGCTGCCCCTGCACGGCCGTTCCGTCCGGCCGGCCGGACTGCTTCCGGCCGACCGGCGGCTGCTCCGGCTCCTCGCCGGCGGGGCGGGCGACGACGTCATCGCCCGGGAGATCGGGGTCAGCCGCCGCACGCTCTTCCGCCGGATCCAGGTGCTCATGGCCCGCCTCGGCGCCACGAGCCGCTTCCAGATGGCGCTGCAGGCGCAGCGCGCGGGATGGCTCTAGACACCAGGGCTCAGGTGAGGTGCCTCCGGAGGAAGGTGTGCACGAGGGCGCTGTTGTGGGCGGCCTGTTCGTTGTCCCCGGCGCCCGCGTGGCCGCCGCCGGTGTTCTCGTGGAACAGCACGGGGTGGCCGAGCTCCCGCAGCCGCGCCGCCGTCTTGCGCGCGTGGCCGGGGTGGACCCGGTCGTCGCGGGTGGACGTCATGAGGAGCACCGGCGGGTAGGTCCGGTCGGCCGCGATCCGGTGGTACGGGGAGAGTTCCCGCAGGTGGGCGAGGTCGGCCGGGTCGTCCGGGTCTCCGTACTCGGCGATCCAGGAGGCGCCCGCGAGCAGCTTGTGGAAGCGGGTCATGTCGAGCAGCGGGACCTGCGCGACGATCGCCCCGAACAGCTCCGGGTGGCGGGTGAGCATCGCGCCCATGAGCAGGCCGCCGTTGCTGCCGCCCGCCGCGCCGAGCCGGTCCGGGGTGGTGATGCCCCGGGCGACGAGGTCCTCGGCGACGGCCGCGAAGTCCTCGAAGGCCCGCGGCCGTTCGGCGCCGAGCGCGGCCTGGTGCCAGTCCGGCCCGTACTCGCCGCCGCCCCGGATGTTCGCGATGACGTACGTGCCGCCGCCCTCCAGCCACCCCCGGCCCCGCAGGGCGCCGTAGGCGGGGGTGAGGGAGACCTCGAAGCCGCCGTAGCCGTAGAGGAGGGTGGGCCCGGGTCCGGTGGCGGTGTGGTCGGGGCCGATGACGAAGTAGGGCACGCGGGTGCCGTCGGGGGAGGTCGCGAAGTGCTGCGCGACCGTGAGACCGGCGGTGTCGAAGCGGTCCGGGGCCTGCTTGAGGACCTCCGTCTCGCCGCCGATCTGCCCGCGGTGGAGGCTGGAGGGCTGGAGGAAGCCCGACACGTCGAGGAAGTACTCGTCGGAGACGTCCGGGTCCGTGTCCACGACGGCGACGGCGGACAGCGCCGGGACGCCGACGAGCGGGGTCCGCGTCCAGCCGGCGCCGTCGCGGCCCGGGGTGAGGACCTCGATGTGGGCGCTGACGTCCCGCATCGTCTCCAGGATCAGATGGTGCCGGGTCCAGGAGTGCCCGGCGAGGGCCGTCCGCGCGTCCGGGGTGAACAGCACCTCGAAGGTGTGGTCGCCCGCGAGGAAGGCGTCGAAGCCGAAGGCGAGGAGGGAGCCGGTGGGCTGCCCGAGCCACTCGGACTTCAGGGTGACGAGCAGGTGCCGGCCGTGGGCGTCGACGAGCGCGTCCTCGGGGACGTCGATGCGCACGGTGGTGTCGCCGGACGCGCCGCCGGACGCGCCGTCGGACGTCAGGAGGTACGTCTCGCTGCGGAAGAAGTCCAGCGAGCGGCCGACGAAGTCCCGCTCGAAGCCGGGGGTGGGGTCGTGGTACCCCCAGGCCGAGACGTCGCCGTCCTCGGCCTCGTAGACGAGCTCGGACTCCTCGATCGGCGTGCCGCGCCGCCACCGGCGGACCGTGCGCGGGTAGCCGGAGTCGGTCAGGGAGCCCGGTCCGGTGTCCGTGCCGACGAAGACGGTGTCGGCGTCGATCCAGCCGATCCGCGTCTTCGCCTCCGGCACCTGGAAGCCGTCCTCGACGAACTCCCGCGTGCCGAGGTCGAACTCGCGGACCACGACGGCGTCGCCGCCGTCCCGCGAGAGCCGCACCAGGGCCCGGTCGTACGCGGGACGGCGCGCCCGCGCCCCGTCCCACACCCACTTCTCGCCCTCGGCGGCGGCGAGGGCGTCGACGTCGAGGAGGACCTCCCACTCGGGCTCGTCCTTGCGGTACTGCTCCAGGGTCGTGCGCCGCCACACCCCGCGCACGTGGTCGGCGTCGCGCCAGAAGTTGTAGAGGTACGCGCCGCGCCGCGTGGTGTACGGGATGCGGTCCGAGGCGTCGAGCACCTCCCGCAGGCGCGCCTTCAGCGGGGCGAACCCGGCGTCGGCGGCCAGCACGTCCGCCGTCTCGGCGTTCCGCTCGGCCACCCACGCGAGGGCGGGCTCGCCGGAGATGTCTTCCAGCCACAGGTACGGGTCGTCATCGCTCACCCCCGTATTGTGCAGGCCCGCCCTCCGGTCCCGGCGTCAGCTCCGCTTCTCGCGGCGGAGCCGTACCGCGAGGTGGTGCTGGAGCGGCCGGCCGACGGCAGCGAGGTCGTGGACGAAGTCGAGGGTGTCCTCGTCGGTGAGGGTGTAGCGGCGGCGGGTCGCGTCGACCTGCTTGGCGGTGGGCGCGAGGGCGACCTCGTGGGTGCCGAGGTCGACGGTGCCGCCGTCCGCGCGGCCGACGGCGATCTCGGCGATGCCGGTCGGCTGGGTGATCAGCGCCTCGACCCGCCCCTCGGGCTGCAGCCGCCACCAGCCGCTCTCCCGGGCCGACGGCCGCAGCGGGGTGCCGTCCCCGTCGATGAGCCAGGCCCGCGCCTCGTAGTGCAGGAAGGGCCGCCCGTCGTGGCTGAAGGTGACCTCCTGCTCGTACGCGAAGTCCTCGGCGAGCGTCGGATAGCCACCCTGCCCGCGCCCCACCCAGATCCCGAGCAGCCCGGCGACCGGGGCGAGCAGCGGGTGCGGCGCGGGCGCCTCGTCCTCCCGGAACGCGTCGGGGTACGGGTGCTGCCGGTCGCGATCGTTCATGAGGGTGTGCTCCTGGGGTCGGGGCCTGTGCCGTACGGCAGCTTAGGCCGCCGGTTCCGGCGCGCCCCGCAGGGAGAGCCGGAGGACCGTGGTGGCGAGGACACCCGCGAGGAGGCCGCAGGTCAGAGCGGCCGGGATGCCGATGCCGATGCCGACGGAGGAGTAGAGGAGGCCCTGCTGGGGGCCCGCCTGGACGACCGCTGTCCGGAGGAGCTGGCTCGCGAGGAGGCCGAGGACGGTGGCGCAGACCGCGCCGGTCGCCATGGCCGGGAGCGTGACCCGGGTGAGGAGCCCGGGGAGCCGGCTCAGGGCCCACCAGACGACGGCGAGGAGGAGGACGTCGGAGGCCCGGTGGAGGAGCCGGTCGACGACCGCGCCGGCCGCCGGGGCGTCCCAGGCGCCGAGCAGCAGCCACTGGCGCAGCAGGTCGCCGGGTTCGGCGAGGAGGCCGCCGTCCGGGGAGTACGCCTGGAGGGCGGCGGCGACCGGCTGGTACGAGAGGACCACCACGGACAGGGCGATCACGGCGGTCCCCGCGGTGGCGGCCAGGCGCGCGGTGCGGGCCGGAACGACCGTGCGGGGCAGCGGACCCGCGCCTTCGGCGGCGATCCGCGCGACGAGGACGGTCGCTCCCGCCACGACGAGCGACACGGCCACGGGGAGCTGCCGTCCGGCGGCGGTCACGCTCGCCAGCTGGGACAGGAAGCGGTGACTGCCGTGCCCGGCCGCGGCGATGAGCCAGGGCGCGGACACGGCGGCGGCCAGCGTCCCGGCCGCCGCGCCCCAGGCCCACAGTGCGAGGAACGCCGCGGTGGTGCGCCCGCGCTCCGGCGGGAGCCTGCGGATCAGGAGGAGGGCGCCGAGGACGAAGGCGACGAACACCGCTCCGTACCGGACCTGGAGCCCGGCCGTGTAGATCCCGTTGTAGCGGTCGCGGTCGTCGCCGTCGCCGAGGGGTACGTAGCCGGAGCCCTGCACGCCGGAGTCGAGGAAGGACGGCGGGTCGTACGACCAGGGGGCCACCCAGCGGTGGAGCTCGGCGACCGCCTCGGGGCCGAGCGTGCCGACGCTGCCGGGCAGCCGCAGCGCGTCGGCGCTGGAGCCCGCCCACCACAGGAGTGCGGTGAGCAGCAGCCCGCCGATGAGCGCGGGTGTCGCCGCGCGCCGGTACGTCATGTCGTGTCCCCCGTCGTGAACGTGCCGTCCGAGTACCTCCGTCGGAGCCTAAGGTCCGCTGATCACGTGTCGGCCACGGAGGCACGTCGGTACGGTGGGCAGGACGTTTCCGGGATCGCGCGTCCAGGGTCCGAGACGCCGTTGACCGCGCGCGTGCCGACCGCTACGTTCGCGCCATGTTGCGTACAGCCCTGCTCACCACGCGCGGTCACATCGACCTGCTGCGGGTGGCCTCCGCCGCGTGTCGCCGCGGTCGCTGACGCCCTCTCACACCTTCACCCCGCCTTCTGACGCCCTGACTCCCGTGCGCGCGTGTCCGCTCCGCGCCCATGGGCGCTGAGGCGTACCTTCACCTCCCTCTCCCCCGGAGTCCGTCATGACGGTCGACCATGCCCCGCCCTCATCCCCGCCCGACATATCGCCTTTGCCGGATCTCGTACCCCTCGCCCCTGCCCGGAGACCGGGCCGCGGTCCGTCCGTTCCCCGCTGGCTGCGCCGGGCCGTGGGCCCCGTGCTGCTGCTCGTCCTCTGGCAGTCGTGCAGTGCGACGGGGGTGCTGCCGGCGGACGTGCTGGCCTCGCCGGGGACCGTCGCGCGGGCCGCCGGCGACCTGGTCGGGGACGGGACGCTGCCGACGGCGATGGGGGTCTCGCTGCGGCGGGTCGCCGTGGGGCTGCTGCTCGGCGGGGCGGTGGGGATCGCGCTCGCCCTGGTGTCCGGGCTCTCGCGGCTCGGGGAGGACCTCGTCGACGCACCCGTGCAGATGCTGCGGACGGTGCCGTGGGTCGGCCTGATCCCGCTGTTCATCATCTGGCTGGGGATCGGGGAGGCGCCCAAGGTCGCGCTGATCGCCCTCGGCGTCGCCTTCCACCTCTACCTCAACGTGTACGCCGGGATCCGGGGCGTCGACGCCCAGCTCGTCGAGGCGGGCGAGTCGCTGGGGCTCGGCCGGTGGGGTCTGGTCCGGCACGTCGTCCTGCCGGGCGCGCTGCCCGGGGCGATGACCGGGCTGCGCTACTCCCTGGCGACGGCCTGGCTCGCGCTGGTCTTCGGCGAGTCCATCAACGCCGACGCCGGGATCGGCTTCCTCATGAACCAGGCGCGGGAGTTCTTCCGCACGGACGTGATCGTCGTCTGCCTGGTCGTCTACGCCTTCCTCGGCCTGCTCGCCGACGCCCTCGTCCGCACTCTCGAAAGGCTGCTGCTGCAATGGCGACCGACCTTCACGGGGCAGTGACCGTCCAGGGTCTCACCCGCTCCTTCGACGGACGTCCCGTCGTCGACGGACTCGATCTGACCCTGCGCGCGGGGCAGTTCACCGCGCTGCTCGGGCACAGCGGCTGCGGCAAGTCGACGCTCCTGCGGATCCTCGCGGGGCTCGACCGGGAGGTCTCCGGCACGGTCCTCGTGCCGCGCCGCCGCGCGGTCGCCTTCCAGGCGCCGCGCCTGATGCCCTGGAAGAAGGTCTGGCGGAACGTGCTGCTCGGGCTGCCGGGGAAGCCGGACCGGGCGGTGGCGGAGCGGGCGCTCGCCGAGGTGGGGCTCGGCCACCGCTCCGGGGCGTGGCCGAAGACCCTCTCGGGCGGCGAGGCCCAACGCGCCTCCCTCGCCCGCGCGCTGGTACGGGACCCCGATCTGCTGCTGCTCGACGAGCCGTTCGGCGCGCTGGACGCGCTGACCCGGATCAAGGCCCAGCGACTCGTGGCCGAGCTGTGGCGGCGCCGCGGCTGCACGGTCCTGCTCGTCACGCACGACGTCGACGAGGCGCTGCTGCTCGCGGACCGGGCGCTGGTGATGCGGGACGGCGTGATCGCGTACGACACCGCCGTCGACCTCGACCGCCCCCGCTCCCCCGGCGACCCCGCACTCGCCGCGCTCCGCGCCCGCCTGCTCGCCGAACTGGGCGTTTCGGAGGCCGAGTTGGCCTCAACCACTACGTCCTGACCACCACACCGCACACCTTCCGAGGAGACGACCATGAAGTCCTTCCGCCTGTCCGCCGCGGCACTGCTCGTGCCGCTCGCCCTGCTCGCCTCCGCCTGCTCCGGCGCTTCCGCGGCCGGCAGCGCCTCGAACTCCGACGGCAAGGGCTCCCTCGTCCTGAACGTCGGCGACCAGAAGGGCGGCTCCGAGGCCCTGCTGCGCGCCGCCGGTGAGCTCGACGACCTCCCGTACCGGGTGAAGTGGTCGACGTTCACCTCCGGCCCACCGCTCCTCGAAGCGGTGAACGCCAGAGCCGTCGACCTCGGCTCCGTCGGGAACACCCCGCCCGTCTTCGCGGCCGGCGCCGGCTCGAAGATCACCGTGGTCGCCGCGACGCACGGCGACTCCGCGGGAGAGGCGATCCTCGTCCCGAAGGACTCCCCGCTGCGGACCGCGCGGGACCTGAAGGGGAAGCGGATCGCCGTCGCCCAGGGCAGCTCCGCCCACTTCCAGCTGATCGCCTCGCTCCGCAAGGCCGGGCTCGGCCTGGACGACGTCCAGGTCAGCCTGTTGCAACCGGCCGACGCGCTGGCCGCGTTCACCGCCGGCAAGGTCGACGCCTGGGCGGTCTGGGATCCGTACACCTCCCAGGTCCTGCTGAGCGGCAAGGGCCGGGTGCTGACCGACGGGCGCGGCCTCACCAACGGCCTCGGCTTCCAGGTCGCGGCCCCGTCGGCGCTGGCCGACCCGGAGAAGGCGAAGGCCGTCGGCGACTTCGTGGAGCGGCTGCGCCGCGCCCAGGGCTGGGTGTTCGACCACCCCGAGGAGTGGGCGAAGGTCTGGTCGAAGGAGACCGGGCTGCCGTACGAGGTGGCCCTGGCGGCCGTGAAGCGGAGCAACGGGACGCGCATCCCCGTCGCCCTCGACGACGCCGCGATCGCCTCCGAGCAGAAGATCGCCGACACCTTCGCCGCGCTGAAGCTCGTCCCGCGCACGTTCCGCTTCGCGGACTACGTCGACACCCGTTTCAACAAGGACCTGCCGCCGTCCACCACCCCGGCGCGCAGCTACGGAAAGGCCTCCTGATGACCGTCCATCTGCACTGGTTCCTGCCGACCGGCGGCGACGGCCGGACCCTCGTCGACCGGCACGCCTACACGGACGGCGGGATCACCCGGGACCGGACCGTGTCCGGGGTGCGCGCGCCCGACATCGACTACCTCGTCCAGATCGCCAAGGCGGCCGAACAGCTGGGCTTCGAGGCGGTGCTGACCCCGACGGGCACGTGGTGCGAGGACGCCTGGCTGACGACGGTCGCGCTGTCCCAGCACACCGAGCGGCTGAAGTTCCTGGTGGCGTTCCGGCCGGGGGTGATCTCGCCGGTGCTCGCGGCGCAGATGGCGTCCACGTACCAGCGGATCACCCGGGGCCGGCTGCTGCTCAACGTCGTGACCGGCGGCGACTCGGCCGAGCAGCGCCGCTTCGGCGACCACCTCGACCACGACCGGCGGTACGCGCGGACGGCCGAGTTCCTGTCGGTGGTGCGGGGTGTGTGGGGCGGGCGGCCGTACGACTTCGACGGCGAGCACTTCCGGATCGAGGGCGGGCTCACGGCGCTGCCGCCGGACCCGCTGCCCGAGATCTTCTTCGGCGGCTCGTCGGCGGCGGCCGGCCCGGTCGCGGCGGAGCACGCGGACGTGTACCTGACGTGGGGCGAGCCGCCGTGGCAGGTGAAGGAGAAGATCGACTGGATCCGACGGCTCGCGGAGGAGCGCGGCCGGACGGTCCGGTTCGGGATCCGGCTGCACACGATCTCGCGCGACTCGGCGCGGGAGGCCTGGGCGACGGCCGACCGGCTGCTCGCGGATCTCGACGCGGAGACCGTCGCCGCGGCGCAGGAGCTGCTCGGCCGGAGCGAGTCGGTGGGCCAGCAGCGGATGCTGGCGCTGCACGGCGGCGGCTCACTGGACCGCGACCGCCTGGAGATCTCGCCGAACCTGTGGGCGGGCGTCGGTCTGGTGCGGGGCGGGGCGGGGACCGCGCTCGTCGGCAGCCACGCGGACGTGGCGGACCGGATCGAGGAGTACCACGCCCTGGGCGTGGAGCACTTCGTCCTGTCGGGCTACCCGCACCTGGAGGAGGCGTACTGGTTCGGCGAGGGCGTGACGCCCGAGCTGGCGGCGCGCGGCCTGCTGCCGTCGGCCCCCGCCTCCCCGTTGCTCGGCGTCCCGGCGGCGAACGGTCGCCCGGCCTCCGCTCCGGGCGGTGCGCCGCTGCTCGTGCCCGGCGGGCGGTAGACGCCACCACGGGGCGGGGCGCGGGAAGAACCGCACCCCCGCCCCGGTTGGTGGAAGCGTGAACGATTTCGGGTTCGAAGAGGTCAGGGCGGTGGACGTCGTCGTCATCGGCGCCGGGCAGGCGGGGCTCTCCGCCGCCTTCCACCTGCGGCGCGCCGGTCTGGAGCCGGACCGGGACTTCGTCGTCCTGGACCACGCCCCGGAGCCGGGCGGCGCCTGGCAGTTCCGGTGGCCCTCGCTCACGTACGGCAAGGTCCACGGGATGCACGCGCTGCCCGGCATGGAGCTGACCGGGGCCGATCCCGCCCGTCCCTCCTCGGAGGTGATCGGCGCGTACTTCGACACGTACGAGCGGACCTTCGACCTGCGGGTCCACCGGCCCGTCGACGTCACCGCCGTGCGGGAGGGCGAGGGCGGGCGGCTGCGGATCGAGACCTCGGAGGGCGTCTACGCGACGCGGGCCCTGATCAACGCGACCGGCACCTGGGACCGGCCGTTCTGGCCGCGCTACCCGGGGCAGGAGACCTTCCGGGGCCGTCAGCTGCACACCGCCCAGTACCCGGGCCCCGAGGCGTTCGCCGGGAAGCGGGTGCTCGTCGTGGGCGGCGGGGCCTCCGGCACCCAGCACCTCATGGAGATCGCCGAGGTCGCCGCGGGGACGACCTGGGTGACCCGGCGCGAGCCCGTCTACCGCGAGGGCCCCTTCGGCGAGGTGGAGGGCCGCGCGGCCGTCGCCCTGGTCGAGGACCGGGTGCGGCGCGGGCTGCCGCCGCAGAGCGTCGTCTCGGTCACCGGGCTCCCCCTCAACGACGCGATCCGCGCGGCACGCGCGCGCGGGATCCTGGACCGGCTGCCGATGTTCGACCGGATCACCCCGACCGGGGTGGCCTGGGACGACGGCCGGACCGTCGACGTGGACGTCATCCTGTGGGCGACCGGTTTCCGTGCGGCGATCGACCATCTGGCACCGCTGCGGCTGCGGGAGCCGGGCGGCGGCATCCAGGTCGAGGGGACGCGAGCGGTACGGGACGAGCGCGTCCACCTCGTCGGCTACGGGCCCTCGGCCTCGACGATCGGTGCCAACCGGGCCGGGCGCGCGGCGGTCTCCGACATCCGCCGCCTGCTGAGCGGTGACCGCGAACCGGACGGCGAGCGGGACGGCGACCGGGTCGCCGCGCCGACCGCCTGACCCGCCCGTTCACTGGCGCGCGGCGCCCCGGTTGGCGTTGAACTCGGCCACGTTCGCCTGGTGGGTGGCGTAGTCGGCGGTGAAGCGGGTGTCCCCCGGGGCCACCGTGACGAAGTAGAGCCAGTCGCCGTCCGCGGGGCGGATCACCGCGTCCAGGGCCTGGTCCCCCGGGTTGCCGATGGGCGTCGGCGGGAGGCCCTTGCGGGCGTAGGTGTTGTACGGGCTGTCGGACTTCGTGTCCTCGAAGCTCGTGTCGACGGTGTCGCGGCCGAGGGCGTAGTGGAGGGTCGAGTCCATCTGGAGCGCCATGCCCCGGGCGAGCCGGTTGTGGACGACGCGGGCCACCTTCGCCATGTCCTCCGGGTTGTCGGCCTCGGCCTCGACGATGCTGGCCGCGATCACCGTCTCGTACACGCTGAGTCCGTGCGCCCGCGCGCCCTCGGCGATCCGCGCGGTGCCGTAGTGCCTGGCCGCCGTGTCCACCATGAAGCGCAGCAGCGCCTCCGGGGTGGTGGACGAGAGCACCGGATACGTCGCGGGGAAGAGGTAGCCCTCGGGGTTGCCGCCGGCCGCGGCGGGCAGCGGGAGGACACCGGGGGTGGTGGCGGTCCTCCGCGCGGTCCCGTCGGGCAGGTGGAGGGCCCGGTCGACGGCGGTGTAGACCTGGTCGGCCCGCCGGCCCTCCGGGACGAGGAGGGTGCGGGGCTGTTCGACGGCCGGTTCGTCGCGGCCGAGCAGCAGCGGGACGGTGACGGCGACCGCCACGGCGAGGACGGCTCCGAGGAGCAGCGCGAACCGGCCGCGCCGGGTGAGGCGGGCGCGGCCGTCCCGGCGGCCTCGACGGTCTCGGCGGGGAGGCCGGGGCAGGGAAGGGCGGCGGGGACGGCGCTGAGGTGCGTACGGTGACGGCGTCCGGTACGTCATGGGCGGCACGCTAACCCGGTCCGTCCGCGAATCCGGGGAACCCGCGCACGCGGCGGCGCCGCCGGCCCCCTGGGACGGGGGGCCGACGGCGCCGGGCACTGCGATCGTCAGACGAGCCAGCCCAGGAAGTGGAGGACGCCGGCGAGCAGGTTGGTGATGACGTTCATGGTGGTGCTTCTCCTCGTACAGGTACATCAGTGGGACGTGTGCGGTCGCGGTCTGCAGCCCGTCGCTCGCACTCCGTAATCTTCCGATGCCGCCCGGGAGTCGGGCAACGAATCCCGGAGCGATCACACGTTCTGGGGAACAACCGCTCCCACGTTCGCCTGTTCGGTCGGGGTGGGGCCCTCCTCGGTGCCGTTCACGGCCGTACGGGCGTCCCGGCGGACCAGCGCCGCGTACCGTCCGTCCCGGGCGAGCAGCTCCTCGTGCGTCCCGCGCTCCGCTATCCGGCCCGCCTCCAGGACGACGATCTGGTCGGCGTCGCGGACGGTGGAGAGCCGGTGGGCGATGGTGATCGTGGTGCGGCCGGCCGACAGGGCGTCGATGGCGCGCTGCACCGCGTGCTCGGTGCGGGTGTCGAGGGCGCTGGTCGCCTCGTCGAGGATCAGCACGGGCGGATCGCGCAGGATGGTGCGCGCGATGGCGAGGCGCTGCTTCTCGCCGCCGGAGAAGCGGTAGCCGCGCTCGCCGACGAGGGTGTCGTACCCCTCGGGGAGCGAGGCGATGTGCTCGTGGATCTGGGCGGCGCGCGCGGCGGCCTCGATCTCCTCGTCGGTGGCGTCCGGCTTCGCGAAGCGGAGGTTGTCGGCGACCGAGGCGTGGAAGAGGTACGTCTCCTGGGAGACGACGCCGACGGCGCGGGCGAGGGTGTCGAAGTCCAGGTCGCGCACGTCGACCCCGTCGAGGGTGACGCGGCCGCCGGTGACGTCGTACAGCCGGGGCACCAGGTAGCTGAGGGTGGACTTGCCGGAGCCGGTGGGGCCGACGACGGCCAGGCTGCCGCCGGCGGGGACGGTCAGGTCGATGCCGTCCAGGGTCGGGCGGCTCTGCCCCTCGGGGTCGTAGTGGAACTCGGCCTTCTCGAAGGCGACCTCGCCGCGGATCCCCGGCAGCCGGACCGGCTCCTCGGGCTCGGTGATCTCGACGGGCAGGTCGAGGTACTCGAAGATGCGCTGGAAGAGCGCAAGGGAGGTCTGCACCTGCACGCCGGTGGAGAGCAGGCTGACGGCGGGCCGGAAGAGGCCCTGCTGGAGCGAGACGAAGGCGACGAGCGTGCCGAGCGAGATCTCCGAGACGCCCCGCCCGAGGGCGATGCCGGCGGCCCAGTAGATCAGGGCGGGCATGGCGGCCATGACGATGCCGATGGTGGACATCCGCCACCGTCCGGCCATGGAGGAGCGCACTTCGAGGTCGACGAGGCGCTCGGACTCCTCGGCGAAGGACTTGGTCAGGGAGTCGGCGCGACCCATGGTGCGGCCGAGCAGGATGCCGCTGACCGAGAGGGACTCGGTGACGGTCGCGGCCATCGCGGCCATCTGCTTCTGGCGCTGGGTGGTGATCTTCTTGCGCTCGCGGCCGACGCGGCGGCTGATCCAGACGAAGACCGGCAGCAGGAGCAGCGAGACGAGGGTGAGGCGCCAGTCGAGGGCGAGCATGGCGACGACGGTCGCGACGACCGCGGTCAGGTTGGAGACCAGGGAGGTGGCCGTGGAGGTCACGGTCGCCTGCATGCCGCCGATGTCGTTGGCGATGCGGGACTGGACCTCGCCCGTACGCGTGCGCGTGAAGAAGGCGAGCGGCATCCGCTGGAGCTGCTCGTAGACCCCGGTGCGCAGGTCGTGCATGACGCGCTGGCCGACGGTGGTCGAGATGAGGGTCTGGAGCACGCCGAAGACGCTGGTCAGGACGGCGGTGGCGATCATGCCGAGGGCGAGCAGGCTGAGGAGCCCGGTGCGGCCCTGGGGGATCGCGACGTCCAGGATCTCGCGGAGGAGGAACGGCGAGGCGACCGACACGAGCGAGGCGGCGCCGACCAGGAGGCCGACGAGCGCGAGGCGCGCGCGGTAGGGGCGGAAGAGCCGCAGGATCCGCCGCACCTGCGCGGGCTCCTTGGGCTGGCCGGGGTCGCGGGGCGGGGGCGTCCAGTCGGACTGGTCGTGGGGGCGCATGGGCTCCTTCGGGAGGATTCGACGGTCGATAGAGACCATAGCTCATTGTTACCTACCCTCACAATGAACATGGTCCTGATATTGTTCCCGCATGAACACCTCCGACCGTCCGGGCGGGACCGACACCGACGGGCTCCTCGCCGAGCAGTTGCTGCGGCTCACCCGGCGTCTGCACCGCATCCAGAAGCGCCATCTGGAGCCGGTCGGCATCACCCCCGCGCAGTCCCGGCTGCTGCGCACGGTCGCGCACTTCGGCGAGCCGCCCCGGATGGCGGACCTCGCGGCCCGCCTGGAGGTCGTCCCGAGGGCCGTGACCAGTCTCGTCGACGGTCTGGAGGCGGGCGACCGGGTGCGCCGGGTGCCCGACCCGAGCAACCGCCGGGTGGTGCGGATCGAGCTCACCGACGCGGGCCGCGCCACGCTGCGCGAGCTGCGCAGCGCGCGCCGGGCCGCCGCAGAGGACATCCTTGCTCCATTGACCGTCGAACAGCGCGAGGTGCTCGAAGGTCTGCTGTCCGCCCTGGTCGACCCCGGCCCGGAGCGCGGCTGCTGACCCGACGGGTGCGGGGACGCGCCGAAGGGGAGCCAGGACATGCCGCTGCTCGAACCGAACCCGCAGGCCCTGCGTCCCGGTACGAAGCGGACGCCCGCCCCCGACCGCGTGCCGGAACTCACGGCGCGCGGCACGCCACGGCGGCTGCGCGAGGAGCTCACCGAGCTCCTGGGCCCCGGGAAGGTCCTGTCGAAGATCTCCGACCTGGTGCGCTACGCCTCGGACGCGAGCCCGTACCGCTTCGTCCCGCAGGTCGTCGTGGTCGCCGAGGACATCGACGACATCTCCGCCATCCTGTCGTACGCCCACGGCAAGGGCCGCGAGGTGGTCTTCCGGGCCGCCGGGACCAGCCTCAACGGCCAGGCGCAGGGGGAGGACGTCCTCGTCGACGTGCGCCGTCACTGGGCGGGCGTCGAGATCCTGGACGGCGGGGCCCGGGCGCGGATCCGGCCCGGCACCACCGTGGTGCGGGCCAATGCCGCGCTCGCCCCGTACGGGCGGGTCCTGGGGCCCGATCCGGCGAGCGCGATCGCCTGCACGATCGGCGGGGTCGTCGCCAACAACGCCTCGGGGATGACGGCCGGCACCACCCGGAACTCGTACCGGACCGTCGCCTCCCTGACCGTCGTCCTGCCGAGCGGGACCGTGGTCGACACGGCCGCCCCGGACGCCGACGAGGAGCTCGCGCGCGCCGAGCCGAGGCTCTGCGCGGAGCTGATGGCGCTGAAGGCCGAGATCGAGGCCGACGAGGAACTGACCGCCAGGATCCGGGCCAAGCACACCATCAAGAACACCAACGGCTACCGGCTCGACGCCTTCCTCGACGGCGACACCCCGGTGCGGATCCTGCGCGGACTGATGGTCGGCTCCGAGGGCACCTTCGGCTTCATCTCCGAGGTCGTCTTCGACACCCTGCCGCTGGACCGGGAGGTGTCCACGGCCCTGCTGTTCTTCCCCTCGCTGCCGGCCGCCGCCGCGGCCGTGCCCCTGTTCAACGAGGCCGGGGCGCTCGCCGTCGAGCTGATGGACGGCAACACGCTGCGGGCCTCGGTGAGCGTGGCGGGCGTGCCCGCCGACTGGGCGGAGCTGCCGAAGGAGACGGCGGCGCTCCTGGTCGAGTTCCGGGCACCGGACGCGCCGGCCCTGGAGGCGTACGAGCGGGCGGCGGAGACCGTGCTCGGCGGCCTCGACCCGATCGCCCCGGTGGCCTCCGTGGAGAACGCCTTCACCCGGGACCCGAAGCGGATCTCCGGCTACTGGAAGGCCCGCAAGGCCTTCGTGACGGCCGTCGGCGGCTCCCGCCCCTCCGGCACGACCCTGATCACCGAGGACTTCGCGGTGCCGCCGGACCGGCTCGCGGAGGCCTGCGAGTCGCTGCTCGGCCTCCAGGCCCGGCACGGTTTCGACGCGGCCGTCGCCGGCCACGCGGCCCACGGCAACCTCCACTTCCTGCTCGCCTTCGACGCGGCCGACCCCGCCGACGTCCAGCGGTACGCGGCCTTCATGGACGAGTTCTGCAAGGTGACCGTGGAGCGCTTCGACGGCTCGCTGAAGGCGGAGCACGCCACCGGCCGCAACATCGCGCCGTTCCTGGAGCTGGAGTGGGGGACGCGGGCGACCGATCTGATGTGGCGGGTCAAGGAGGCCATCGACCCGGCCGGTGTGCTCGCCCCGCGGATCGTCCTGGACCGCGACCCGCAGGCCCATCTGCGCGGCCTGAAGACGATCCCCGCCGTGGAGCGGATCGCCGACCCCTGCATCGAGTGCGGTTTCTGCGAACCGACCTGCCCCAGCCACGACCTGACGACCACTCCGCGCCAGCGGATCGTGCTGCGCCGGGAGATGATGCGCCAGTCCGACGGCTCGCCGGTCGAGGCCCGGCTCCTGGAGGCGTACGGCTACGACGCCGTCGACACCTGCGCCGGCGACTCGACGTGCAGGCTGGCCTGCCCGGTCGGGATCGACACGGGGGCGCTGATGAAGGAGTTCCGGCACCAGCGGCACTCGCCGCGCGAGGAGCGGATCGCGGCTCTGGCCGCGAGGAACTTCCGCGTGGTGGAGGCCTCCGCGCGGCTCGCGGTCGCCGCCGCGGACCGGATCGGCGACCGGGTCCTGGAGTCGGTGACGGGCCTCGCCCGCAGGGCCGTCCGCCCCGACCTCGTCCCGGAGTGGCTGCCGGAGATCCCC
Source organism: Streptomyces nymphaeiformis (assembly GCF_014203895.1). Classification (GTDB taxonomy): domain Bacteria; phylum Actinomycetota; class Actinomycetes; order Streptomycetales; family Streptomycetaceae; genus Streptomyces; species Streptomyces nymphaeiformis. The sequence continues at coordinate 777,009 of NZ_JACHJY010000003.1, forward strand.
GGCGCGGCCGCCTGGCGGCTCCCCCGCACCCACCGTCCGGCGGCGGTCGCCGTCTACTACCCGGCCTGTGTGAACCGCGTCTTCGGCAATCCGGAGGGCGTCCGCGGGCCCTCGCTGCCGGAGGCCGTCGTCACGGTGTCCGCGCGGGCCGGGCGGCCGGTGTGGATCCCGGACGACGTGGCCGGCACGTGCTGCGCGACGATCTGGCACTCCAAGGGGTACGAGCGGGGCAACGAGGTGATGGCGAACCGGATCGTCGAGGCCGCCTGGGGATGGACGGCCGGCGGGAGGCTGCCGCTCGTGGTGGACGCCTCCTCGTGCACCCTCGGCATCGCGCACGAGGTGGTGCCGTACCTGACGGAGGAGAACCGTGAGCTGCACGCCGAACTGACCGTGGTGGACTCGCTCGTGTGGGCGGCGGACGAGCTGCTCCCCCGGCTCGACGTGCACCGCCGGGTCGCCTCGGCCGTGGTCCACCCGACCTGCTCGATGCGGCACCTGGGCGACGAGGAGAAGCTCACCGCGCTCGCCGGGGCCTGCGCGGAGGAGGTCGTCGTCCCCGCCGACGCGGGCTGCTGCGCCTTCGCCGGCGACCGGGGCATGCTGCACCCGGAGCTGACGGCCTCGGCGACGGCCCGCGAGGCCGCCGAGGTCACGGCCCGTCCGTTCGACGCGCACGTCTCGGCGAACCGGATGTGCGAGATCGGGATGAACCGCGCGACAGGCCGGAGTTACGAATCGGTGCTGCTCGCTCTGGAACGCGCCACCCGCCCCTGATTATCCGTCAATCCTCCACGCGCCAGGGCGGACAGGGCCCCTCACCCCGTACGGTGAGGGGCCCTTCGTATGTTCGGGTGATCATCCGCGGCCGGTGCGGCTCGGCGGAGGAACCTGAACAGTACAGTCCAACCACCCGTCAGCAGGGAGGTTCCATGGACGACCAGACACCGCGCCCCCCGAGCCGTCGCACGGTCCTGCGGACCACGGCCGGAGCGGGACTCGCCATCACCGCCGCGAGCGGGCAGACCGCGCAGGCCGCCACCGGTTCCGCTCCCGCCGTCACGCCGCAGGCCCCCGCCGTGCCGAAGCGCCGGGGCGCCACCATGGCCGGCGTCCCGTTCCAGGGCCGATCCACCGTCCGGATCGGCATCATCGGGCTCGGCAACCGCGGCGGCGGCATGATCGGCAACTTCCTCGCCCTCCCCTGGGTCCAGGTCGTCGCCCTCTGCGACCCGGTGCGCGAGAAGGCCGCCAAGGCCGCCAGGGCCGTCACCGCCTCCGGCCGGCCCGCCCCCACCCTCTACACCCACGGCGAGGAGGACTACGCGAACCTCTGCGCCCGCACCGACCTCGACTTCGTGTACGCGGCGACCCCCTGGGACACCCACTTCGCGATCGCCAGGACGGCGATGCAGAACGGCAAGCACGTCGGCGTGGAGTGCCCGATCGCGCTCGAGCTCGACCAGCTGTGGGAGCTCGTCGACCTGTCGGAGCAGACCCGCCGCCACTGCATGCAGCTGGAGAACTGCTGCTACGGGCGCAACGAGATGCGGGTGCTGCGGATGGCGCACGCCGGGAGGTTCGGGGAGCTGCTGCACGGCGCGGGGGCGTACAACCACGACCTGCGCGGGCTGCTGTTCTCGCCGACGTACTACGAGGGGCCCTGGCGCCGGCTGTGGCACACCCGGCTGCGCGGGGACCTCTACCCGAACCACGGCTTCGGGCCGGTCGCCAACTACATGGACGTCAACCGGGGCGACCGGGCGGTGAGCATCAGCAGCTTCGGCACCCCGTCCCTCGGGCTCGCCGAGTACCGCGCGGCTCACGTGCCGGCCGGCGACCCGAGCTGGAAGGAGACGTACATCGAGAGCGACCGGACGATCAGCATGGTGCGGACGGCCAAGGGCCGGCTGATCCGCCTGGAGCACGACGTGTCCACCCCGCACCCGTACAGCAGGATCAACAGCCTGGGCGGTACGCGGGGGGTCTTCGAGGACTACCCGGCCCGGATCTATCTGGAGCCGGACCACAAGGACGACGTCTGGGGGGACTTCTCGGCGTACGCGGCCGAGTTCGACCACTGGCTGTGGAAGGACCACGCCAACCCGCCGGGGGCCCACGGCGGCATGGACTACATCATGGTCTACCGCCTGATGCAGTGCCTCCAGAAGGGCCTGCCGCCGGACTTCGACGTGTACGACGCCGCCACCTGGACGGCTCCCGTGCCGCTGAGCCACGCCTCGATCAAGGCGAACGGCGCGCCGCAGGAGATCCCCGACTTCACGCGCGGCGAGTGGCGCAGGGCCCGCGCGGGCGTGGATTCGGCGAAGCCGGCCTGACCGGCGGCACTGCCCGGCCCCTCGGGAAGCGGGGCCGGGCAGCGTCGTGTTCAGCAGCGCCGCAGGTCCTCGGTGACCGTGCCCTGGACGGAGGTCAGGCTGCGGTCGTAGCAGCCGGCGGAGCCGTACAGCCGGTAGCGCTCGGTGCCGGTGCCGACCGCGTGCCGCTGGTCGCGGGGGACGCCGAGCGTGAAGGAGGCGTCGCCGGTGTACGTGTCGTCCAGGCGCGACCAGGACAGCCGCTTGCCGTTCCGGACGACGTCGACGGCGGCGCGGTCGCCGACGGTGAGCTCGGTCCGCAGGCGGTTCGCGCCGTCGACGGCGATCTCGCCGTCCATCGTGTACGTGCGCCGGGTGTGGGTCGCGGTCCGGCCGACGGTCACGGTCTCGTCGTCGGTCCAGCGGGCGGTGAGCGCGTCGGGGTTCTCGTCGGCGCCCCAGCGGTGCGTGGACCGGTGGTCGACGGTACGGGTGACGGTCGTCGCGACGCGGCCGTGCGAGGTGTTCAGGTGCCCGGCGACGGTGAGCGTGTCGCCGCCCGTGGTCTCCAGGACGTCCGGCGAACCGGCCGTGTACACGGCGGAGTTGCGCGGGGTGCCGGGCTCGTGGCGGTCCAGGCCGCCGGTGACGACCTCGCTGCCCTCGTCCTGCCAGAGCAGCACGTTGGTGGGGATGCTCCAGCCGGACTGCCCGGCGGGGACGCCGGCGACGGAGACCTCGACGCGATGGGCCGCGCCGTCGTTGAGCAGGGCCGCGAAGGGCGTGAGGTCGTAGGTGATCGGCTGCACGTCGAAGGCGCGCGGCGCGGGCGTCACGTACCAGAGGAAGGGGTTGGACCAGCCGCCGGTCCACACGTGCGGGAAGGGGGCCGCGATGCCGGCGAGCTTCCCGTCGACGGAGATCCGCACCTCCCGGTAGGGCCCGTCGGTGGCCTTGCAGGAGTAGGGGGCCGCGTCGGGGACGGTGAGGTACCAGAACTCCTCGCAGCCGCCGCCGGACCCGGTGGCGTACACCTCGGCGAGGACGCGCTCGGTGTTGCGCGGGGTGGTGAGGGTGGCGCCGGTGAGCGGGACGACCCGGTCGGGGGTGCCGGCGGCGGGCTTCACGCGGCCCTCGGCGGCGTGGAAGGTGAGGGTGACGCGGACGTCGATGACACCGGTGTACGTCTCGTTCACCACGTTGCCGATGAGCATCTCGACCGGCTGCGGGCGGCTGAGCGTGTCCCGGTAGCGGGTGACGTCCTTCTCGACGGACCAGCTGATGCCGTCGGGGGAGGGCTCGGGGGTGGAGGTGCGGAGGATCTCGACGCCGCCGAGGGTGAGGTAGCCCAGACGGTCGTACTGGCGGCCCTTGACCTGTCCGTCGAGGCGCAGCACCACCTTGTTCCAGCGGGCGCCGGTGCCGCACTCCTTCGGCGGGGCGTAGCTCCCCCGGTACGGGGTGAAGTCGCGGAACCGGGTGGCGGCGAGGGTCACCTCGCAGGTGCGGGTGCCGGGGGTGGCGACGGGCGGGGCGGCGGTGACCGGGTCGTGCCAGTCGGTGGAGAACTCGGCGGGGGGCGTCGGGCCGGTCGGACCGTCGGCGGCGGCCGGGTGGGCGGTGAACAGCGCGCCGGCGGCGAGCACCAGACCGCCGATCACGCTCGTGATCTTGAGTGATCTCATGGCCCGGAAGTGAAGCGCGGCCACGGCACGCGGTCCAGAGGACGATGAGCGGACATGGCGCGATCTGTGCCGTTCGGCCCCCGCCGGCCTCTAGAAGAAACCGAGCGCCGAGGCCCCGCCGACGCCGCCGAGGACCATGAAGGCGGGCATCAGGACCTTGAGCTCGACCCAGCTGCCGGCCCGGAAGCGCATGCCCTTGGGCGGGCCGATCGGGTACCAGCGCTTGCGGCCGACGGGGATCGGCCACAGGATCGGGCAGCCGGAGACGGTCAGGGCGTCGCCGATGTCGTGCACGAGGGCGCCGAGGACGATGGGCAGGCCCAGCCACAGGTACTCCTGGCCGGGGCCGGTGAAGAACCAGTCCGCGCCGTTGCCGGGCTGGTCGAGGACGCCCGCGAGGATCCAGGCGCCGGTGGCGCCGAGCAGCCAGACCAGGACGTCGCTGGACACCCGGGCGGCCCGCCACAGCAGGCCTTCCACGGCGAGGACCAGATGCACGAAGAGGATCGCGAGGACGGCCCAGCGGCCGCCGGTGACCGCCGCGACGGAGGCGCCGGCGCCGATCAGGACCGCCCAGAGCCAGGTGTGGGTGAGGGTCCGGTGCCCGCCGGACCTGCGGGGGTCGGAGGTGGAGCGGGTCGCCTTGTAGACGGCGTACGACAGCTTGTCGACGATCTCGCAGAGGCCCCGGGAGACCGGCCCGAAAGCGCGGGAGATGGTCGCCGACTTGTGGTCGAGGTCGGGCGCGAGGGCCGCGCCCGCGCAGATGAGCGCACCGACGACGAGAACCGGCCAGGGCATCGGGTGGTCGAAGGCGGCCGCGGCCGCTCCCACCCCCAGCCATGCCGCCGCTCCGGACAGCGAATGCGCCGGTCCCATCATGGTTGGCCGCCCCGTTTCTCCCCTGCCGGCGCTCAGTTGACGACCGGTCGACGGACGAGCCTATCGTCCGTGATCAAGGCTGATGATGGCCGGTTCCCTCATCCGAGCGGAATGCGGGCAAGATGGGGGCGTGACCCTTATCGATCAGCTGCCGCCGACCGCCGACCCCGACGCCCTCTTCGAGGCCTTCTCCTCCTGGGCCGAGGACCGGGGCATCACGCTCTACCCGGCCCAGGAAGAGGCGCTGATCGAGGTCGTCTCCGGGGCCAACGTGATCTTGTCCACGCCCACCGGATCGGGAAAGTCGCTGGTCGCGGCGGGTGCGCACTTCACCGCGCTCGCCAATGACCAGGTGACCTTCTACACCGCGCCGATCAAGGCGCTGGTGTCGGAGAAGTTCTTCGACCTGTGCAAGCTCTTCGGCACCGAGAACGTCGGCATGCTCACCGGCGACGCCTCCGTGAACGCGGACGCCCCGGTGATCTGCTGCACCGCCGAGGTGCTCGCCTCGATCGCGCTGCGGGACGGCAAGTACGCCGACATCGGCCAGGTCGTCATGGACGAGTTCCACTTCTACGCCGAGCAGGACCGCGGCTGGGCCTGGCAGATCCCGCTCCTGGAACTCCCCCAGGCGCAGTTCATCCTCATGTCGGCGACGCTCGGCGACGTGTCGATGTTCGAGAAGGACCTGACCCGGCGCACCGGCAAGCCGACCTCGGTGGTCCGCTCGGCGACCCGGCCGGTGCCGCTGTCGTACGAGTACCGGCTCACGCCCATCACGGACACCCTGACCGAGCTCCTGGAGACCAAGCAGGCGCCCGTCTACATCGTGCACTTCACGCAGGCGCAGGCCGTCGAGCGCGCGCAGTCGCTGATGAGCATCAACATGTGCACGCGCGAGGAGAAGGACCAGATCGCCGAGCTCATCGGCAACTTCCGCTTCACCACCAAGTTCGGCCAGAACCTCTCGCGGTACGTCCGCCACGGCATCGGCGTGCACCACGCGGGCATGCTGCCGAAGTACCGGCGGCTCGTGGAGAAGCTCGCCCAGGCGGGCCTCCTGAAGGTGATCTGCGGGACGGACACCCTCGGCGTCGGCGTGAACGTGCCGATCCGCACGGTGCTCTTCACCGCCCTCACCAAGTACGACGGCAACCGGGTGCGCACGCTGCGCGCCCGTGAGTTCCACCAGATCGCGGGCCGGGCCGGCCGGGCCGGCTTCGACACGGCCGGTTTCGTGGTGGCGCAGGCGCCCGAGCACGTCATCGAGAACGAGAAGGCGCTCGCGAAGGCCGGCGACGACCCGAAGAAGCGCCGCAAGGTGGTCCGCAAGAAGGCCCCCGAGGGCTTCGTCGCCTGGAGCGAATCGACCTTCGAGAAGCTGATCGACGCCGAGCCGGAGCCGCTGACCTCCCGCTTCAAGGTCACCAACATCATGCTGCTGTCGGTGATCGCCCGTCCGGGCAACGCCTTCGAGGCGATGCGCAAGCTCCTGGAGGACAACCACGAGCCGCGCAAGGCGCAGCTGCGGCACATCCGCCGGGCCATCGCGATCTACCGCTCGCTGCTCGACGGCGGAGTGGTGGAGCAGCTGGACGAGCCGGACGCCGAGGGCCGCACGATCCGCCTGACGGTCGACCTCCAGCAGGACTTCGCGCTGAACCAGCCGCTGTCGACGTTCGCGCTCGCCGCCTTCGACCTGCTGGACCCGGAGTCCCCCTCGTACGCCCTGGACATGGTGTCCGTCGTCGAGTCGACGCTCGACGACCCGCGCCAGATCCTCGCCGCCATGCAGAACAAGGCGCGCGGCGAGGCCGTCGGGCGGATGAAGGCGGACGGCGTCGAGTACGAGGAGCGGATGGAGCGGCTCCAGGAGATCTCGTACCCGAAGCCGCTGGAGGAGCTGCTCTGGCACGCGTACAACGTCTACCGGAAGTCGCACCCGTGGGTCGGCGACCACCCGGTGTCGCCGAAGTCGGTCATCCGTGACATGTACGAACGGGCGCTGACCTTCACGGAGTTCACCTCCTGGTACGAGCTGGCGCGGACCGAGGGCATCGTCCTGCGCTACCTGGCGAGCGCGTACAAGGCGCTCGACCACACCATCCCGGACGACCTGAAGACCGAGGACCTGGAGGACCTGATCGCCTGGCTGGGCGAGATGGTGCGGCAGGTGGACTCCTCGCTGCTCGACGAGTGGGAGCAGCTGGCCAACCCGGAGGTCCAGACGGCCGAGGAGGCCCAGGAGAAGGCCGACCAGGTCAAGCCGGTCACGGCGAACGCGCGCGCGTTCCGGGTCCTGGTGCGCAACGCGATGTTCCGCCGGGTGGAGCTGGCCGCCCTCGACAACGTCGACGCGCTCGGCGAGCTGGACGCCGAGGCCGGCTGGGACGCGGACGCGTGGGGCGAGGCGATGGACGCCTACTGGGACGAGTACGACGATCTGGGTACGGGTCCCGACGCGCGTGGCCCGAAGCTGCTCGCGATCGAGGAGGACGCGGCGCACGGCCTGTGGCGCGTCCGCCAGACCTTCGCCGACCCGAACGGCGACCATGACTGGGGCATCAGCGCGGAGGTGGATCTCGCGGCCTCCGACGAGGAGGGCCGGGCCGTGGTCCGCGTGACGTCCGTCGGACAGCTGTAGAGGAGACCTGTGGTGACCAACCCCGCCGAGAGGCTCGTGGATCTGCTCGACCTGGAGCGGATCGAGGTCGACATCTTCCGCGGGCGCAGCCCGCAGGAGTCGCTGCAACGGGTCTTCGGCGGGCAGGTCGCCGGACAGGCCCTGGTGGCGGCCGGCCGCACCACGGAGGGCGACCGGCCCGTGCACTCGCTGCACGCCTACTTCCTGCGGCCGGGCCGCCCCGGCGTGCCGATCGTCTACCAGGTGGAGCGGGTGCGCGACGGCCGCTCGTTCACGACCCGCCGGGTCACGGCGATCCAGGAAGGACGGACGATCTTCAACCTCACGGCCTCCTTCCACAAGCCGGAGGAGGGCGCCTTCGACCACCAGCTGCCGCCGCGGCACCTCACCGACCCGGAGACCCTGCCGAACCTGGCGGACGAGATCCGCGAGCACCTGGGCGCGCTGCCGGAGGCCCTGGAGCGGATGGCCCGCCGGCAGCCCTTCGACATCCGGTACGTGGACCGGCTGCGCTGGACCGCGGAGGAGGTCGAGGGCGCGGACCCGAGGAGCGCGGTGTGGATGCGGGCGGTGGGCCCGCTGGGCGATGATCCGCTGGTCCACACCTGCGCCCTGACGTACGCCTCGGACATGACGCTCCTGGACGCGGTCCGGATCCCCGTCGAGCCCCTCTGGGGCCCGCGCGGCTTCGACATGGCCTCGCTGGACCACGCGATGTGGTTCCACCGCCCGTTCCGCGCGGACGAGTGGTTCCTGTACGACCAGGAGTCCCCGATCGCCACGGGCGGCCGGGGACTCGCCCGGGGCCGCATCTACGACCGCGAGGGCAGACTCCTGGTGTCGGTGGTCCAGGAGGGCCTGTTCAGGAAGCTGTGAGCAGCCCGGGTCACTCGTACTCGGTGCCGCCCTTGCGGGTCAGGTAGGCCGGGCTGACCGCCTTGGCGATGGCCCGGCCGCCGACGACCGGGCTGTACCGCTCGGTCGCGGGCCGGATGACGACGCCCTCCCGCAGGTGCGTCTCCCGACCGGAGACGGTCTCCCGGCCGCTCGCGTGCGCGAGGACGGTGTCGAGGTCGTACGGCCCGGAGTACAGCCTCGGTACGAGCGGCACCTCACCGGCCTCGACGACGTCCTCCGGGTCGAGCCAGCGGACCTGGCCGTCGATCTCGGCGGACACGTCGAAGAGGGCGTAGCCGACGGTCTCGGAGCGGGCGTCGGCACCGTAGGCGAGGTCCTGCACGCCGGAGCCGTACACCTCACCGAAGAGCCCCACCCGGCGGGCGCCGAGCCGCTCCGCGAGCCGCTCGGCGACGCCGGCGAGGCCATGGCCGCGGACGGCGCGCCAGTACAGGTTGCGCGGGTCCTCCCGAAGGGCGAGCCCCTTCCCGCCGAACCCCTTGGAGGAGACCTGCACGCGCCCGTCCTCGGCGTGGAAGGTCAGAAGGCAGGCGGTGCCGTGGAGCTTCTCCGTCAGGACGACGGGCTCGCCGGGCTCGAACACGTCCGGATGGCGCTGGAGGTTCTCGATGTCGACCCACGGCAGCAGGTCGGGCGCGGCCTCGACGTCCCCGCTCATGGTCGGCGGTATCGGCGGCACCCACTTGGTGATCCCGAGCGCCTCCGCGAAGTCGGCTCCCTCGGCCGCTGCCCGCGCCAGGTCGACGCCGGCGAGCGCGGCGGGCCGGCACACGAGGCCCTGCGACAACTCCCCGCGCAGCCGTACCGCCTTCACCCGGTCCGAGTTCCCTCCCGCGAGCCGTCCGGTCAGCCCGAGCTCCTCGACGAGCGCGAGGGGCAGCACGGCCTGCTCGGGGATGTAGACGGCGGCGTCACCCGTGCGGTAGATCCCCTTGGCGACGACGGCCCGGTAGAGCCCGACCTGGGCGAGCTCCAGGGCGTCGGCGTTCGGATGCGGATGGACGGTCAGGACTTCGGCGGTGACGCGCAGTGTGGACATGGTTCAGGACTCCAGGTGCTCGGGTTTCGGTCTCATCGCGGCTCACCCTGACGGGCCGGGAAACGGGTGGCCCAGTGGTTTTGACGGCTGGTAGCGTCGCGATCTTCGCCGGGCGCCGCGCCGGCGGAGTCCCGTCAGGACACCCGATGGCCTCTTCCGCCCTTGCCTCCGCCCTGCGCCGAGTCGACGCCGTGTTCGGCGGGATGACGGCACCCGCGGGGGGGGCTGTCTCCACTGCTACGGCGCCGAGGAGCTGGCGCTCCTCGCGGTCCCCCGGGCACCGCTTCGTCAGCTGTTCCATGAGGTGCCCGGTCACTTCGATGACCACCCGGCCGTGGTCCGGCGGTTGCTGCCGGAGTTCTCCGCCTTCCTGGCGAGCGGCCGTTTCGACGGGATCGGGTACCAGTCCACCGCGCTGAGCCGGACGGCGTGGCGGGAGTGGCCGCGCGAGCAGGCGGAGGCGATCGAGGACTTCCTCGACACGTGGTGGCGGGAGACGCTCGCCGACCCGGAACCCGTGTACGACGTGAGCGCGGTCTGGGAGCTGTGCGTGGAGAGCCACGGCTCGCTCGCGCCCGTGCTCGACGTCTGGGCCGCCGCGCCCCGGGGCGGTACCGAGGACCGGCACCTCGGCGACTGGGTGGCGTACTCCGAGCTGATCGCCTCAGCCGGCTGACGGGTCCATTCCCGGCAGCGTGTCCTGCTCCACCTCGTGGCGGCGGGTGCGGATGTCCGGGGGCGCCGGGTGGAGTTTGGCGTCGCAAGTGGGGCCCAGGCCGGTGCGGCGGGAGTCCGCGCCGGTCAGGGGGCGGCCGCAGAGCCGGCAGTACACCCGGCGCGGTCCCGGCGGTGTCGTGGAATCGATCGCGATTGCCAGTGGTTCGTCTCCCATGCTGAGATCAAACCCTATTCCGATGAGGAGCACTCCCATGAGCCTGTACGACATCCCCCTGAAGACCCTGACCGGCGAGCCGGTCTCCCTGGCCGACTACCGGGACCACGCCGTCCTGGTCGTGAACGTGGCCTCGAAGTGCGGGCTCACCCCGCAGTACGCCGGTCTGGAGCGGCTGCAGAAGGAGTACGGGGAGCGCGGCTTCACCGTGCTCGGCGTGCCGTGCAACCAGTTCGCGGGCCAGGAGCCGGGCAGCTCCGAGGAGATCGCCACCTTCTGTTCGGCGACGTACGGGGTGTCGTTCCCGCTCCTGGAGAAGACGGACGTCAACGGCGACGGCCGCCACCCGCTCTACTCGGAGCTGGTGAAGGTCGCCGACGCCGAGGGCGAGGCCGGTGACGTGCAGTGGAACTTCGAGAAGTTCCTCATCGGCCGTGACGGCCAGGTCACCCGCTTCCGTCCGCGCACCGAGCCGGAGGCCCCCGAGGTCGTGGCGGCGATCGAGGCCCAGCTTGTCTGACCTGGGGGTCGTAGAACGGCTGCGGGCCGCCGGCTGCGTCTTCGCCGAGGAGGAGGCGGAGATGATCCTCGCGACCGCCGCCGGGCCCGCCGAGCTCGACCTGATGGTCGAGCGGCGGGCCTCGGGCCTGCCGCTGGAGCACGTCGTGGGGTGGGCCGAGTTCACCGGGCTGCGGATCGAGGTCGACGGCGGGGTCTTCGTGCCCCGGCGGCGTACGGAGTTCCTCGTCGGTCACGCGGTGGAGCTGGCCCGGCCCGGCGCCGTCTGCGTCGACCTGTGCTGCGGCTCCGGCGCGGCGGGTGCCGTGCTGCTCGACCGGGTCGAGGGCGCGCGGGTGCACGCCTCGGACATCGAGCCGGCGGCGGTGCGCTGCGCCCGGCGGAACGTCGAGCCGCGCGGCGGCCTGGTGTACGAGGGGGACCTCTTCGCGCCGCTGCCGCGGGAGCTGCGGGGCCTGGTCGAGGTACTGGTCGCGAACGTGCCGTACGTACCGACCGAGGAGATCGGGCTGCTGCCGCCCGAGGCCCGCGACCACGAGCCGCTGGTCACGCTCGACGGCGGCGCGGACGGGCTCGACGTGCTGCGCCGGGTCGCCGGCGAGGCGCCGGAGTGGCTGGCGCCGGGCGGACACCTGCTGGTGGAGACGAGCGAGCGGCAGGCGGAGACGGCGCTCGCGGTGATGTCCGCGGCCGGTCTGGTGCCTCGGGTCGTCACCTCCGAGGAGTGGTGGGCGACGATCGTCGTCGCGACCAGGCCGTAGGGCGGGGGGAGCGGCCCCGGGCCGCTCCCCCGTCCGGTCCGGCTACGCCGTCCTCGGTATCAGGCGGCAGCGTGCCGGGCCCTCCTGCGTCAGGGTGATCGCGGAGCCGACCGGCACCTCGGTGTCGACGGCCTCCAGGCCGTACTTCTGGAGGATCATCGCCAGCGCGATCACCGACTCCAGCATCGAGAAGTGCTGGCCGATGCAGGCGCGCGGGCCGCCGCCGAAGGGGTACCAGGCGTACCGGGGGCGGGCCGCCTCCGCCTCGGGCGTGAAGCGGTCCGGGTCGAAGCGCTCCGGGTCCTCCCAGTAGTCGGGGTGCCGGTGGGTGACCCAGGAGGCGACGATGACGTCCGCGCCCGCCGGGATGGTGACGCCGCCGATCACGGTGGCGTCGACCGCGCGCCGGCCCACGGCCGGGGCGGCGGGGAAGAGCCGCATGGCCTCCTTGAGCACCTGCGTGAGGTAGGGCAGCGCGTCCAGGTCGGCGGCGCCGGGGGTACGGCCGCCGAGGACCCGGTCGACCTCCTCGTGGGTCCGCTTCAGCACCTCGGGGTGGCGGGCGAGGAGGTGGAGGGCGAAACCGAGCGAGGTGGCGGTGGTCTCGTGCCCGGCGAGCAGGAAGACGAGGACCTGCTCGCGCAGCTCGGTGGCGTCGAAGCTGCCGTCCTCCGCGCTCTCGGCCTCGACGAGCAGGGTGAGGAGGTCGTCGCCCTCGCCGGAGGCCCGGCCGGAGCCGCGCCGGTCGGCGATGATCCGGTCGCAGACCTCGTACAGCGCCTGGTGGACGGCGGCGGCCTTGCGGTTGCCGGGGGTGGGCCAGTCGCGCGGGAACTTGACCGGGGAGTAGCCGCGGCGCAGCACGTACGCGCCGAGTTCGGGGAAGCAGCGCTCGACGATCTCGACGGCCGCGTCCACGTCGGTGCCGAAGAGGATGCGGGCGACCGCGCGCAGGGCGAGGCGGGTCATCTCGTGGAGGACGTCGACGGTCTCGGCGGCGCCGTCCTGCCATTCGCCGATGAGGGTGGTGACCTCGGCGGCGACGGCCCCCGCGTAGCCGTCGACGCGGCGCTTGGTGAAGAGGGGCTGGACGAGCCGGCGCTGGCGGAGGTAGTCCTCGTCCTGGCTGGTCAGCAGGCCGTTGCCGAAGGACTCGCGGATCTCCTGGTAGAAGGCGTTGTCCTTGCGGAAGTTGGCGGACTCCCCGGCGAGGACCTGCTGGGCGCCCTCCGCGGAGAAGACGCCGTAGAAGGTGGCGCGGATTCCGGGCGGGCCCGCGGTCATCTTCACGACGTCCCCGTGCTCGCGGCGGGCGCGCAGGAAGGTGCCCAGCGAGTCCTTCTTGAGGTCGAGCATGGAGCCGAGGAGCGGATTTCCCCCGAGGTGGGGTGCTTCGGTACCGGTGGTGGCCATGATCGGTTCCCCCTTGATCGTCACTGGCCCGGTGATTGTCCCTCAGGAAGTAACTCACAGGTAGCCGGAGCCGAACAGCCGACCGGATCAGGCCTGTTGGCCTGAAACGCTCGACGGCCCGGGCCCGGTGTCAGTGGCGTCTGCGAGGCTCGTTCCCATGGACGAGCGACCCGAACTGACGCTGCAACTGACCATCGACTGCACCGACCCCCAGCGCCTGGTGCCCTTCTGGCTGGACGCCCTGCGGTACGTCCCCGACCTGCCGCCCGCCGGCCACGCCACCTGGCGGGCGTACTGGGAGGCGATCGGCGTGCCGGAGGACGAGCTGGGCGAGGGCGCCGGGGACCTTCCGGAGTCCATCGTCGACCCGAAGGGCGTGGGCCCCCGGGTCTGGTTCCAGCACGTACCGGAGCCCAAGACCGTCAAGAACCGCGTCCACCTCGACCTGAAGGTCGGCGGCGGCCGCGAGGTCCCCCTCGCCCTCCGCCGCGCGCGCGTGGACGGCGAGGTGGCCCGGCTGACGGCGCTCGGCGCGACCGTGCTGTACACGATGGACGAGCCGAACGGCATGGACTACTACGCGGTGGTCCTCCAGGACCCGGAGGGCAACGAGTTCTGCCTGGTGTGAGCGGCCGCTTCCCCCTCGCGGCTACTTCGCGATCGCGCGGCTGATCACCATGCGCTGGATCTCGCTGGTGCCCTCGAAGATGGTGTAGATCGCGGCGTCGCGGTGCATGCGCTCCACCGGGTACTCGCGGGTGTAGCCGTTGCCGCCGAGGATCTGGATGGCCTGGGCGGTGACCTTCTTGGCGACCTCGCTCGCGTACAGCTTGGACATGGAGCCCTCGGCCGCGGTGAAGGGCTTGCCGGCGGTGGCCATCCAGGAGGCGCGCCAGACGAGGAGGCGGGCGGCGTCGATCTGGGTGGCCATGTCGGCGAGCTGGAAGGCGACGCCCTGGTTCTCGATGATCGGGCGGCCGAACTGGACGCGGGTCTTGGCGTAGTCGAGGGCGACCTCGTACGCGGCGCGGGCGGTGCCGACGGCCATGGCGCCGACGGCCGGGCGGGAGGCCTCGAAGGTGGCCATGGCGGCGTTCTTGACGCGCTCGCCGCCCGTCTTGGCCTTCTCCCGGGCGCGGGCGAGCCGCTCGTCCAGCTTGTCCTTGCCGCCGAGCAGGCAGGAGCCGGGGACGCGGACGTCCTCCAGGACGACCTCGGCGGTGTGGGAGGCGCGGATGCCGTGCTTCTGGAACTTCTGGCCCTGGGAGAGGCCGGGGGTGTTCGGCGGCACGATGAAGGAGGCGTGGCCCTTGGAGCCGAGCTCGGCGTCGACGACGGCGACGACGACGTGGACGTTGGCGATGCCGCCGTTGGTCGCCCAGGTCTTGGTGCCGTTGAGGACCCATTCGTCCTTGGCCTCGTCGTACACGGCGCGGGTGCGCATGGAGGCGACGTCGGAGCCGGCGTCGGGCTCGGAGGAGCAGAAGGCGGCGACCTTGACGTCGTTCGCGTCGCCGTACATCTGCGGGACCCAGGTGCCGATCTGCTCCTCGGTGCCGTTGGCGAGGACGCCGACGGCGGCGAGGCCGGTGCCGACGATGGAGAGGGCGATGCCGGCGTCGCCCCAGAAGAGCTCCTCCATCGCCATCGGGATGCCGAGGCCGGTCGGGTCGAAGAACTGCTGGGCGTAGAAGTCGAGGGAGTAGATGCCGAGCTTGGCCGCTTCCTGGATGATCGGCCAGGGAGTCTCCTCACGCTCGTCCCACTCGGCGGCCGCGGGGCGCATCACATCGGCGGCGAAGCCGTGGAGCCAGTCGCGGACCTGCTTCTGGTCCTCGTTGAGTTCGAGCGTGAACTCGCCCATGTTCCCTCCCAGCATGACGTTACTTGCGGTAACAGCAGTCTGTTACCGGTGGGTAGAGGCTGTCAACCTGCAGCGGAGCGGTTCGGCCCGAGCGGCACCGGATCCCGGCCGGGTGTTACGTTGCGACAGCCTCACGAATCGCACGGGCGGGGAGACACGCACATGGACATCGCACACCGGACCACCGACCAGCAGACGCCCGCCGAGCAGCGGCGCCGCGAGCTGCTGGAGGCGGCGGACCGGGTGGTGCTCCGGGACGGCCCCAAGGCGTCCATGAACGCGATCGCGGCCGAGGCCGGCATCACCAAGCCGATCCTCTACCGCCACTTCGGCGACAAGGGCGGGCTCTACCGCGCCCTCGCCACCCGGCACACCGACGCGCTCCTCGCCTCGCTCCGGGCCTCGCTCGACGCCCCCGCGGACCGGCGCCGCCGCGTCGAGGCCACCCTCGACACCTACCTGGCGTCCATCGAGGCGATGCCCCAGGTCTACCGCTTCCTCATGCACCCTGCGGAGGAGTCGCACCAGACCGAGCAGGGCTTCGACGTCGGCCGCCACTCGGCCCCCCTCCTTCGCCGCATGGGCGAGGAGCTCGGCCAGGTCATCGCCGAGCGCGTCGACCTGGGACCGGCAGCCGAGGCCCAGGCCCGGATCTGGGGCCACGGCATCGTCGGCATGATGCACGCGGCCGGCGACTGGTGGCTCGGCGAGCGCCCCTGCTCCCGGGCGGAGCTGGTCAAGAGCCTGGCCGACCTGCTGTGGGGCCGCCTCGCGGAGGCCGACGACCGCCCGGGCGGGCCGGGCTTCTAGGGCCGGACCCGACGGGGACGGCCGGACGGGCCCTAGGCGATCCGGTCGGCCCCGGTCCCCCACGGCTGCTTGCGGATCGTGCGCAGCAGACGTGACTTGCGCCACCCCGTGACGTGGTCCGCGTAGACCCCGCCCTCCAGGTGGTCCGTCTCGTGCTGGAGGCAGCGGGCGAAGAAACCCGTGCCCTCGATCCGTATCGGGGTGCCGTCGAGGCGTACGCCCTCGACCACCGCGCGGTCGTAGCGGGGGGTCGGCGCCTCCAGGCCCGGCAGGGAGAGGCAGCCCTCGGGGCCGCGGATCTCGTCGCCGTCCGCCTCCACCAGGCGCGGGTTCACCACATGGCCCAGGTGGCGGTTCTCCTCGTCGTCGGGGCAGTCGTACACGAAGACCCGCAGGCCCACGCCGACCTGGTTCGCCGCCAGGCCCACGCCGTGCGCCGCGTACATCGTGGCGAACATGTCCTCGACGAGCCGGGCCAGTTCGGGTCCGAAGTCGGTGACGGGCGCGCAGGGGGTGTGCAGCACGGGGTCGCCGAGGAGCGTCATCGCTCGGACGAGGCCGGAACTGCCGGGGATGGGGCGGTTTCGCATGGCCGTAAGGGTACGGTCCGCCGTGACCTCGACGTTTCGTGCGGTCGCTTGCCGGTGCCGCTGTTCGGGCTGCTGGCCGGATCTCGATAGGCTGAGCCCGGACCGACGCAAGGAGGAACAAGAACGATGTCAGGACACCCCGGTAATCCAGAGCCGCTGTCGCCGCGCGCCAAGCTGGCCGTGACGGCGGGCAAGGCCGCGGCCGCGGTGTCGCGTGCGGCGGGGCGCGGCAGCGGATCGGTGATCGGCGGCCGGGTGGCGCTCAAGCTCGACCCCGACCTGCTCGGTCGGCTCGCGCAGCATCTGGACGTCGTCCTGGTGTCGGCGACCAACGGCAAGACGACGACGACCCGGCTCATCGCGGAGGCCCTGCGCGCCGCCGGGCCCGTGGTCTCCAACGCCCTCGGCGCCAACATGCCCGCCGGCATCACCTCGGCGCTGGCCGGCGGCACGGACTCCAAGTTCGGTGTGATCGAGGTCGACGAGAAGTACCTCGCCGGCGTCGCCCGGGACACCACGCCCAAGGCGATCGCGCTGCTGAACCTCTCCCGCGACCAGCTGGACCGCGCCGCCGAGACCCGGATGCTCGCCGAGAAGTGGCGCGAGGGCCTCAACGGCACCAAGGCCGTGGTCATCGCCAACGCCGACGACCCGCTGATCGTGTGGGCCGCCTCCTCCTCCCCGAACGTGGTGTGGGTCGCCGCCGGTCAGGAGTGGAAGGACGACGCCTGGTCGTGCCCCGCCTGCGGCGGTGTGATGCAGCGTCCGGGCGACGACTGGTTCTGCGGCGAGTGCGGCTTCCGCCGTCCCGCGCCGAGCTGGGCGCTCAGCGGCGACCACGTGCTCGACCCGCACGGTTCGGCCTGGCCGATCCGGCTCCAGCTGCCCGGCCGCGCCAACAAGGCGAACGCCGCCACCTCGGCCGCCGTCGCCGCCGTCTTCGGGGTGCCGCCGCAGGTGGCCCTGGAGCGCATGTACCAGGTGCAGGCCGTCGCCGGACGCTACGACGTGGTGTCCTTCCAGAACCGCGACCTGCGTCTGCTGCTCGCGAAGAACCCGGCCGGCTGGCTCGAAACGTTTTCCCTCATCGACGGGCCGCCCGCCCCGGTGATCCTCTCGGTCAACGCGCGGGGCGCCGACGGCACGGACACCTCCTGGCTGTGGGACGTGGACTACGGCCGGCTCGCCGGCCACCCGATCATGGTGATCGGCGACCGGAAGCTGGACCTCGCGGTCCGGCTCGAGGTCGCGGGCGTGGACTTCCGCGTCTGCGAGACGCTCGACGAGGCCGTCTCGATGGCCCCGCCCGGGCAGATCGAGCTGATCGCCAACTACACCGCCTTCCAGGACGTCCGCCGCCGCGTCGGCAACTGACCCGTAGAGGACTTGCAGCATGAGTGACAGCAGCCTGCGCCTGGTCTGGGTCTACCCGGACCTGCTCAGCACCTACGGCGACCAGGGCAACGTCCTCGTCGTCCAGCGCCGTGCCGAACAGCGCGGCCTCAGCGTCGAGCGCGTCGACGTCCGCAGCGACCAGCCCGTCCCCACCTCGGGCGACATCTACCTGATCGGTGGCGGCGAGGACCGTCCGCAGCGGCTCGCGGCCGAGCGGCTGCGGCGGGACGGCGGCCTGAGCCGGGCCGCCTCGAACGGCGCGATCATCTTCTCGGTCTGCGCCGGGTACCAGATCCTGGGCCACGAGTTCATCAACGACCTCGGCGAGCGCGAGGCCGGCCTCGGGCTCATCGACGTGATCTCGACCCGCGGCGAGGGCGCCCGCTGCGTCGGCGACGTCCTCGCGGACATCGACCCGCGCCTGGGCCTTCCCCAGCTGACCGGGTTCGAGAACCACCAGGGCATCACCCACCTCGGCCCGACGGCCCGGCCCTTCGCCCGGACCGTCTACGGCAACGGCAACGGGACCGGCGACGGCACCGAGGGCGCGTACAACGACACCGTCTTCGGCACGTACATGCACGGCCCCGTCATGGCCCGCAACCCGCAGATCGCGGACCTGCTCCTGAAGCTGGCCCTCGACGTGAACGCGCTGCCGCCGACCGACGACCGCTGGTACGAGGCGCTGCGCGCCGAGCGCATCGCGGCGGCTTCGCAGCCCGCCTGAGTCACCCTCGGGGCCGCTGTTCGCCCCTCGTACGAACGTACGTTGTCCACTGTGCGGACATCCGGTTCGGCCCCGCCACCCTGCGGCGATAGGGTGGCGGGGATCCAGCCGGACGACGTGGTCCGGGAGTCGGCCCACGTTGCAAAGGTTTTTGGGCTATGCGCATTGGCGTGCTCACCTCCGGCGGAGACTGCCCCGGTCTGAACGCTGTCATCCGTTCCGTCGTGCACCGCGCCGTCGTCGATCACGGCGACGAGGTCATCGGCTTCCACGACGGGTGGAAGGGCCTCCTGGAATGTGACTACCGGAAGCTCGACCTCGACGCGGTCGGAGGCATCCTCGCCCGGGGCGGCACCATCCTCGGCTCCTCGCGGGTCCAGCCCGCGCACCTCGTCGGCGGCGTCGAGCGCGCCAAGGGCCACGTCGCCGACCTCGGGCTCGACGCCATCATCCCGATCGGCGGCGAGGGCACCCTCAAGGCGGCGAACCTGCTCTCCGAGGCGGGGATCCCGATCGTCGGCGTCCCGAAGACGATCGACAACGACATCGCCTCCACCGACGTCACCTTCGGCTTCGACACGGCCGTCACCGTCGCCACCGAGGCCCTCGACCGGCTGAAGACCACCGCCGAGTCGCACCAGCGGGTCCTCGTCGTCGAGGTGATGGGCCGCCACACCGGCTGGATAGCGCTGCACTCCGGCATGGCCGCCGGCGCGCACGCCGTGGTCGTCCCCGAGCGCCCCTTCGACATGGACGAGCTGACCGCCCGGGTCGGCGAGCGCTTCGAGGCCGGCAAGCGGTTCGCGATCGTGGTCGTCGCCGAGGGCGCGAAGCCGCGCGAGGGCTCGATGGACTTCAAGACCGCCGGCACCGACATCTACGGCCACGAGCGCTTCACCGGCATCGCCAACCAGCTCTCCGTCGAGCTGGAGCGCCGGCTGAACAAGGAGGCCCGCCCGGTCATCCTCGGTCACGTCCAGCGCGGCGGCACCCCCACCGCGTACGACCGCGTCCTCGCGACCCGCTTCGGCTGGCACGCCGTCGAGGCCGCGCACCGCGGCGAGTTCGGCATGCTGACCGCGCTGCGCGGCACGGACATCACGATGGTCCCGCTGGCGCAGGCCGTGGAGACCCTCAAGACGGTCCCGGCCGACCGGTACGAAGAGGCGGAGTGCGTGCTCTGACGACTCCTGTACGTCACATCCGCCCCCGGTCGCAGTCGCGGCCGGGGGCGGTTCTAGTCTGGTGCGGACAACAAGCGCGAATCGGGCTCCAGGAGTGTACGGATGGATCACAGCGGGCACGGCATGACCACGGACCTGCCGCCGTTCACGCTGGGACGGGGCCTGGAGTTCTCTCCCGACCTCTTCTTCCTGATCGGATGCCTGGCGGCGCTCGGTCTGTACGGGTGGGGCGTGGCGCGGCTGCGGCGGCGCGGTGACGCGTGGCCCGTCAGCCGGACGGTGTTCTTCACGGTCGGCGTGCTGACCATCGCCCTGGTGATGTGCACCAAGCTCAACGACTACGGCATGGTCATGTTCAGCGTGCACATGGTGCAGCACATGGTGATCTCCATGCTCTCGCCGATCCTGCTGCTCCTCGGCGCGCCGGTCACGCTCGCGCTGCGGGCGCTGCCGGTGGCGGGCCGGGGCTCGACGGGGCCGCGCGAGCTGCTCCTGAAGCTGCTGCACAGCCGGTACATGAGGGTGATCACGCACCCGGCGTTCACCATCTCCATGTTCATCGCGAGCCTGTACGCGCTGTACTTCTCGCCGCTCTTCGACTTCCTGATGGGCTCGAAGGCCGGGCACATCGGGATGATGGTGCACTTCCTGATGGTGGGCCTGGTCTTCTTCTGGCCGATCATGGGCGTGGACCCGGGCCCGCACCGGCCGGGGTACGTGATGCGGATGCTGGAGCTGTTCGCGGGCATGCCGTTCCACGCGTTCTTCGGCATCGCGATGATGATGGCGTCGCAGCCGATGGTGGAGTCGTACAAGAACCCCCCGGCCTCGCTCGGCATCGACGCCCTCGCCGACCAGACCGCCGCGGGCGGCATCGCCTGGGCCTTCAGCGAGATCCCGTCCGTGCTCGTCCTGATCGCGCTGGTCTACCAGTGGTACCACTCCGAGCAGCGGCAGGCGGTCCGCAAGGACCGGGCCGCCGACCGTGACGGCGACAAGGAGCTGGAGGCGTACAACGCGTATCTGGCGTCGCTGCAGGGGCGAAGCAGCTGACGATCCTGGATCCGAGATTCTGGATCCAGGATTCAGAATTCGGATCCAGGATCTTGGATCCAGATCCAGGATTTTGGATCCGCCTCCAGGATCTTGGATCCACGGTCCCTTCCGGGTCCGGTGCCGCTCGCGGCGCCGGGCCCGGTTTGCGTTCCGGCGCACGCCGGAGCGTCCAGGGAGTAGCGCGCGCCCCTCTCGCGGGGTCACGATGGGCTTGACGGCTTCCGTGGCCTCGGTCGGGAGGAGGGCGGGCTGATGTCCGGTCCCACGAAGACGATGACGGTGCTGACGTGCGCCGCGCTGGTGTTGACGACGGCCTACACGGTGGCGCTCGGCAGCAGCGGCTGGCTCTGGTTCGGCCTGGTGCTGCTCGTCGTGTCGACGATCGGGATGGCGGCGGCGGACAGCTCCGCACCACCCCCTCCCCCGCCCCGCCCGCCGGCCTCCACGTCCTGACCGCCGGGCTCTAGGAGCGCGGGGCCAGGACGATCCAGGTCTGGCCGGGGGCGAAGGGCAGGGGCGCTCCGGCCGGGGTGGTGAAGGTGGTGCCGGAGCCGGCCGAGGGCCGGGACCAGCGGGCCTCGTGGGCGCGCCCGTCGCGCAGGACGAGGGCGGTGCCGCTGCCGACGGTCTCGCTGTACGGGGAGACCGAGCCGAACCGGTCGTGGAAGCGGGACGGGCGGATCGTGACGTGCTGAACGACGACCGTCTCCGGGGTGAGCGGGCCCGTGTCGGTGGCGCGGGCCTCGCGGCCGTCCATGGCCACGTGCCAGGCGTGGTCGGCGGGGGACCAGGTGAAGGTGTAGCGGGCCGCCGGGTAGCGGACGGTCGAGGTCGTGACCGGGGTGCCGCCGGGCGGCGCGGGCCCGAAGCGGAGGCCGATGTCCCGGGCGTCGCCGGCCCCGGGTGCGGCGGCGAGGGCGCGGCCGGGGCTCACGTAGAGGTTGTGCGGGGCGGGTCGCTGCGCGGAGCGCCGGAAGGCCTGGGGTGCCGAGCTCTCGGTGAGGAGGTCGAGGGGCGCGGCCCGGAGGAGCGGGGTCAGGGCGGTCTGGGCGCCTGAGTAGGCGAGGGCCGGGTGGTCGAAGTCGCCGAGCAGGGCGATGTCGGACTCGCGGGCGCTGCGGACGGGGCCGGTGAGGCCGGGGAGGTGGGAGGAGTAGACGGCGAGGAGCCGGGTGACCCCGCCCTCGACCTGTTCGACGTAGACGAGGTCGGCGGCGCCGAGTCCGGTGTGGGGGCGGGCGGCCGGCACGTTGTCGATCTTCACGGCGAGGACGGGGGCCGGCTTCGCGGGAAGCCCGGTGAAGGGTGAGATCCCGGCAGCGGGAGTGGTAGGGGTGGCGGAGGTGGCGGGCGCGGTGGTCGGCCTGGGGCTCGGCTCCGACGGGCCCGAGCCGGAGCAGCCGTACAACCCGGCCGCCGTCAGCGCGCACAGCAGCGCGGTGAGGACGCGGCCGGGGCGCCTGACCCCGCGCTCGCCTGTCATGTGACGCTCCCCCACCAGTGGACCACGCGCGCGTGCGGGGATACAACGGGCGTGACGGACGACGAACGGGGGTCACGCGTGTTCTACCAGCTGATGAAGCACGTCCTGCTCGGACCGCTCCTCAAGCTGCTGTTCCGGCCGAGGATCGAGGGGCTCGAGCACATACCGGAGGAGGGGGCCGCGATCATCGCGGGCAATCACCTCTCCTTCTCCGACCACTTCCTGATGCCGGTCGTGCTCGACCGGCGGATCACCTTCCTCGCGAAGCAGGAGTACTTCACGGGTCCCGGCCTGAAGGGCCGGCTCACGGCGGCGTTCTTCCGGGCCGTCGGGCAGATCCCGGTCGACCGGTCGGGGAAGGAGGCCGGGAAGGCGGCGATCCGGGAGGGGCTCGGCGTCCTCGGCCGGGGCGAGCTGCTGGGGATCTATCCCGAGGGGACGCGTTCGCACGACGGACGGCTCTACAAGGGCAAGGTCGGGGTGGCGGTGATGGCGCTGACCGCCGGGGTCCCGGTGGTGCCGTGCGCGATGGTGGGGACCTTCGAGATCCAGCCGCCGGGGAAGGTGGTGCCGAGGATCCGCCGGGTCACCATCCGGTTCGGGGAGCCGCTGGACTTCTCCCGGTTCGCCGGGTCGGCGGGTGAGAGGGCGGTGGTCCGCGCGGTGACGGACGAGATCATGTACGCGATCCTGCGGTTGTCGGGTCAGGAGTACGTGGACGAGTACGCGGCGGTGGTGAAGGCCGCGGAGTCCGGGCCCTCCGAATAGTTCCCGCGCGGGGGACGCTGAGGGCGGATCCGCGCACGGCGCAATCCTCTGGGCCGCCGCCCCGGGCACCCGTAGCGTCCCCTGCATGACCAAGGGAAACGCGTTCGTGTTGGGTGCGACGGGACAGGTGGGGCGGGCGGCCGTGCGGGCGCTCGTCGCGGACGGCTGGGAGGTGACGGCCGCCTCCCGGGGCGGCGTACGGGACGACAGGTGGCCGGACGAGGTCCGTTCGGTGCGGCTCGACCGGAACGAGGAGGGCGCGCTGGCGGCGGGGCTCGGTGACGGCTGTGACGTGCTCGTGGACATCGTCGCCTACGACGGCGGGCACGGACGGCAGTTGACCGGTCTCGCCGACCGGATCGGTTCGGCGGTGGTGGTGTCGAGCGGCGCCGTCTACGAGGACGCGCAGGGCCGCAGCTTCGACACCCAGGACCGGCCGGACGGCTTCCCCGCCTTCCCGGTGCCGGTCGCGGAGGACTGGCGGACGGTCGCGCCGGGCGACACCACGTACGGCACGCGGAAGATCGCCCTGGAGCGGGAGCTGCTCGCGGCGGGCGAGACGCTGCCGACGACACTGCTGCGGGCGGGTGCGATCCACGGCCCGTACTGCCCGGGGCCGCGCGAGCTGTGGTTCGTGAAGCGGGCGCTCGACGAAAGGCCGGTGCGCCTGCTGTCGTACGGCGGCACCTCGCGGTTCCACCCGGCCCACGTGGACAACCTCGCGGAGCTCGTCCGGCTCGCGGCGGCCGACCCGGGCAGCCGGGTGCTGAACGGCGCCGACCCGGAGGCGCCGACGGTGGCGGAGATCGGGGCGGCCATCGACGCCGTCCTGGGCGTGGAGAGCGAGACGGTGCTGATCGAAGGGGCGCCCCCGGAGGACCTGGTGGGACTCACCCCGTGGACCGCGCCGCATCCCATCGTCTACGACATGACGGCGGCCGAGCGGGAGTTGGGCTACCGGCCGGTGGTGTCGTACGCGGAGTCGCTGCCGGAGACGGTCGAGTGGCTGGCCGGGCACCTGAAGGGACGGGAGTGGCGGGAGGCGTTCCCGGGTCTCGCGAAGTACCAGGTGGACTTCTTCGACTACGCGGCGGAGGACGCCTGGCTGGCGTCCCGGGCATGACGAGAGGGGCGGCCGTCGGACGGCCGCCCCTCCCTTCAGACCGCGCGGAGTGTTACGGCTTGGGCGTGGCGTGCGGCTCGCACGTCACGTCCTGGCTGTCCACCTTGCCGGTGAGCAGGTACGTCTCGACCTTGGTGTTGATGCAGGGGTTCACCAGACCGGTGACGCCGTGCGAACCCGCGTTCTTCTCGGTGATGAGACGCGAGCCCTTGAAGCGCTTGTGCAGCTCGACCGCGCCGGCGTACGGCGTCGCCGCGTCACGCTCGGACTGGACGATGAGCACCGGCGGCAGGCCCTTGCCGGTCTTGACCTGGGTCGGCTTCTGCTGCGGCGCGGACCAGGTGGCGCACGGCAGGTTCATCCAGGCGTTCGCCCAGGTCATGAACGGGTACTGCTCGTGGAGCCGGGAGTTGTCCAGGTCCCACTTGTTCCAGTTCGTCGGCCAGGCGGAGTCGGCGCACTCGACAGCGGTGTAGACGGCGTTGCCGTTCTCCGACGCGATGTTGCCGGCCGTGTCCGTGAGGTCGGCGGCGGCGCCGTCGATCAGCGGCTGCGGGTCGCCCGCGGCGTACGCGCTCCAGGCCTGCGCGACCGGGACCCACGAGGAGTCGTAGTACGGCGCGCTCTGGAAGAAGCCGATGAGCTCGGCCGGTCCGACCTTGCCGCCCAGGGGCTCCTTCTTGGCGGCGGCGCGCAGGGTCACCCACTGCTGCTGGACCTTCGCCAGGGTGTCGCCGAGGTGGAAGGTGGCGTCGTTCTGGGCGACCCAGGTCATCCAGTCCTTGAGGCGACCCTCGAAGGCGATGTCCTGCTCCAGGTTCGCCTGGTACCAGATGTTGCTCTTCTCCGGGTTGACCACGCTGTCGACCAGCATGCGGCGCACGTGGTTCGGGTACAGCGTGCCGTAGACGGCGCCCAGGTAGGTGCCGTAGGAGACACCGATGAAGTTGAGCTTCTTCTCGCCCAGCGCGGCCCGGATGACGTCGAGGTCACGGGCGGTGTTGCGCGTCGTCATGTAGGGCAGCATGTCGCCGCTCTTCTCGGCGCAGCCCTTGGCGTACTCGGCGGCCAGCTTGCGCTGGGCGAGCTTGTCCGCCTCGCTGTCCGGGACCGGGTCGAGCTTCGGGCCCTTGACGAAGTCGGTCGGGTCGACGCAGGAGATGGGCGCCGAGTGGCCGACACCGCGCGGGTCGAAGCCCACGAAGTCGTACGCCTTCGCGGTGTTCACCCAGAGCGGGCTCTTGGTGGTGACCCGGCGCGGGAAGCGCAGGCCGGAACCGCCGGGGCCGCCCGGGTTGTAGAGCAGGGCGCCCTGGCGCTCGGCCGGGGTGCCGGTGGACACGGCGCGGTCCACGGCGAGCTTGATCTTCTTGCCGTTCGGCTTGGCGTAGTCGACCGGGACGGTGACCCAGCCGCACTGGATGGGCGCGGCGAAGCCCCAGTCGGCCGGGCAGTCCTGCCAGTCGATGCCGGCCTTCGCGGCGCGCTCGGCGGCGATGGCCGCGCCGCGCGCCTCGTCGTTACGGTCCTGGCCGGTGACGGCGCCGGCCGTCGGCGCAGCGAGCGCGGTCGCCATGAGCGTGCCCGCTATCAGAGTGCCGGCGGAGCCGAGCACTGCTGTGCGTCTCAATGGTCCTCCCCCTGAAGGAGTCTGTGTGTCCGGGGGATCCTTTCGTCCTTGGGGCTCCCGATGAAAGGGCGTACACCTGTTCCTTTGCCAAACCAATAACCGGTGAACGGTGTACCGCTGAGCGGTACAGGTTCGGGGAAGGGTCAGAACGGGGCGAGTTCGGACAAGGCCGCGTCGAGGAGCCGGCGCAGCGCGAGCGCGTCCGGGGCGACGGCGGTGGCGAGTGCGGCGGGTCCGGCGAGCGGGCTGACCACGGCGTTCTCCCCGTACAGCCGTGCCTCCACCGCTTTGTCGGCGAACGCCGGGTCGACGACGAGGAGTTGGCCGGTGGCCCGGTGGCCGCCGAGGACCGCCCCGCCGTCCCAGCCGCCGGGCGCGCCGGGGCCGAAGGACAGCTCCTGGTCGAACAGGGGGCGGCCGGCGCGGCGGACGGTGAGCCGGGTGGTGAGGGTGCCGGGCACTTCGCCGTGCCGGCCGAGGACCTGTTCTTCTCGCAGGACGAGACGGGCCGTGGGCGCGAGGTCGACGGTGGTGCGCATCCGCAGGTGCGAGCCGGCGGCGGAGACGAGCTGCTCGGGCAGCCAGCGGAGGACCGCACCGTCGGCGACGGAGATCCGCACGTCGTACGCGGCGGGGTCGGCGCTCGGGCCGGGCAGGGCCAGGGTGGCGGCGGCCGAGTCGACCAGCAGCCGGGCCCCGTCCCGCACCTCGGTCTCGATCGCCAGCCGGTCACCGCCGAGCGGGGCGCTCATCGCGCCGACGACGGTGACCCGGGTGTACGGTCCGGCGGCCCGGGTGCGGCGGAGCGCGAGGGGGCCGTCGCTCACCAGGAGCGGCAGCCCTCCGTCGGCGTCGGCGGCGATCCGGGCGGTGGCGCGCAGGCTCACGCGGTCCATGCCGCGAGCTGCGCCCGGACCCAGTCGGCGACGGGCGCGACGCCGCTCTCGCCGCGCAGGGAGGTGAAGGCGACGGGCAGTTCGCCGCGCTGCTCCTTCGCGTCGCGGGCCATCCGCTCCAGGTCGGAGCCGACGTGCGGGGCGAGGTCGGTCTTGTTGATCACGAGGAGGTCGGCGGTGGTGACGCCGGGGCCGCCCTTGCGGGGGATGTCGTCGCCGCCGGCCACGTCGATGACGAAGATCTGGGCGTCGACGAGGCCCTTGGAGAAGGTGGCGGTGAGGTTGTCGCCGCCGGACTCGACGAGGATGAGGTCGAGCGGTCCCACGGTGTCCTCCAGGTCCTCGACGGCTTCGAGGTTGGCGGAGATGTCGTCGCGGATGGCGGTGTGCGGGCAGGCGCCGGTCTCCACGGCCTGGATGCGCTCGGGCGGCAGGACGGCCTCGCGGAGCAGGAACTCGGCGTCCTCCCGGGTGTAGATGTCGTTGGTGACGACGGCGAGGGAGAGGCTGTCGCGCAGGTCGCGGCAGAGGGCGGCGACGGTGGCGGTCTTGCCGGAGCCGACCGGTCCGCCGAGCCCGATGCGCAGGGCGCGGCGGGTGCCGTCGGGCCGGTGGGCGTCGGCGGAGACGGCGCCGTGGTGGGTGTGGGCGTGGTCGAGGTGCATGGGGGGCTCCTGAGGGCTTCTGCGGGCTACGAGGCGAAGAGGCGCACCGGCCAGGCCGCGTGCTGTTCGGCGGTGAGGTCGAGCAGCGGCGCGGAGGCGGCGGGCAGGGCGTCGACGCCCTGCCCGGCGGCCGCGGCGGCACGCTCGGCGACCTGGTCCATCTCGGGCGCGAGGCGGGCGAGGACGGCGGTGGCCTGGTAGGGGTCGAGGCTGAGGAGGCGGACGGCTGCGGTCGCCGGGCCGCCGACCGTCTCGTACGCGACGCAGTGGGCCGCCTCCTCGGGGCCGAGCCCGGCGGCGCGCGCGGCGGTGCCGAGGACGACGGGCTGGTGGGCGCCGCGCGGGAACGCGGCGGCCAGCGCGTCGAGTTCGGGGCTCGGCCAGGCGGCGCGGGCGGCCCGCATCAGCTGGCGGCCGAGTCGGCGCGAGGCCGCCCGCAGGGCCGCCGAGGGCGTGCGGGCGTCGGCCGCCGCGTCGAGCTCGTACGGGTCGAGTCCGTGCGCGGCCCCGGCGGCGAGCGCCGCCGAGGTGAGGCCGGTGGTGTGCAGCCGGCCGCGGCAGAAGGACTCCAGGTCGGCGGCGTCCTTGAGGCGGCCGGCCTTGACGGCGGCCTCGGCGCCGCCCGAGTGGGCGTGCCCGCCGGCGGGGAAACGCCCGTCGGCGAGCACGAGGAGAGCGGAGAGCGTCATCAGAAGAGGAAGTAGCGCTGGGCCATGGGCAGTTCGGCG
Organism: Streptomyces nymphaeiformis; assembly: GCF_014203895.1. GTDB lineage: Bacteria > Actinomycetota > Actinomycetes > Streptomycetales > Streptomycetaceae > Streptomyces > Streptomyces nymphaeiformis. The sequence continues at coordinate 804,999 of NZ_JACHJY010000003.1, forward strand.
GCGGGCGCGGGTTCGACCGGCTCGCCGTCGATGGTCACCGAGAAGGTGTCGGCGTCGACCTCGACCCGGGGCAGGGCGTCGTTCTCGCGCATGTCGGCCTTGGTGACCCGCCGGGTGGAGCCGATGGCGGCGAACTCCTTGTGCAGCCCGAGCTTCCGGGGCAGGTCGTCCTCGATCGCCGCCTGGGCGACGAAGTTGACCGATCCGGCCGCGGCGGCCCGGCCGAGCGCGCCGAACATCGGGCGGGGCAGGACGGGCTGGGGCGTGGGGATGGAGGCGTTGGCGTCGCCCATCTGCGCGTACGCGATCTGGCCGCCCTTGACGACGACGAGCGGCTTCACGCCGAAGAAGGCGGGCTCCCAGAGGACCAGGTCGGCGAGTTTTCCGGGTTCGACGGAGCCGACGAGGTGACCCATGCCCTGGGCGACGGCCGGGTTGATCGTGTACTTGGCGACGTAGCGGCGGGCCCGGTGGTTGTCGGCGCGGCCGTCGCCGGGCAGGGCGCCGCGGCGCTTCTTCATGACGTGGGCGGTCTGCCAGGTCCGCATGATCACCTCGCCGATCCGGCCCATGGCCTGGGAGTCGGAGGAGATGATCGAGATGGCCCCCAGGTCGTGGAGGACGTCCTCGGCGGCGATGGTGGAGGGCCGGATGCGGGACTCCGCGAAGGCGAGGTCCTCCGGGACGGCCGGGTTGAGGTGGTGGCAGACCATCAGCATGTCGAGGTGTTCCTCGATGGTGTTGACGGTGTGCGGCCGGGTCGGGTTGGTCGAGCTGGGCAGGACGTGCGGCTCGGAGACGACGGTGATGATGTCGGGGGCGTGCCCGCCGCCGGCGCCCTCCGTGTGGTACGCGTGGATGGTGCGGCCGGCGATGGCGGCGAGGGTGTCGCCGACGAAGCCCGCCTCGTTCAGGGTGTCGGTGTGGATGGCCAGTTGGGCGCCGGTCTCCTCGCACACGCCCAGGCAGGCGTCGATGACGGCGGGGGTGGCGCCCCAGTCCTCGTGGATCTTGAAGCCGAGGGCGCCGCCGCGCAGCTGGGAGTGCATGGCCTCCCGGGACATGGTGTTGCCCTTGCCGAGCAGCCCGATGTTGACGGGGAAGGTGTCCAGGGCCTCGAACATCCGGGCCATGTGCCAGGGGCCGGGGGTGATCGTGGTCGCCTTGGTGCCCTCGGCGGGTCCGGTGCCGCCGCCGACGAGGGTGGTGACGCCGGTGGCGAGGGCCTGCTCGACGACGGTCGGCGAGATGAAGTGGACGTGGGTGTCGACGGCCCCGGCGGTGACGATGCGGCCGTTGCCGACGATGATCTCGGTCTCGGGGCCGATGACGAGGTCGGGGTGGACGCCGTCCATGGTGTCGGGGTTGCCGGCCTTGCCGAGGGCGGTGATCCGGCCGTCCCTGATGCCGATGTCCGCCTTGACGACGCCCCAGTGGTCGATGACGACGGCGCCGGTGATGACGGTGTCGGGGGCGCCCTCGGCGCGGGTGGTGCGGGCCTGGCCCATGGACTCGCGGACGACCTTGCCGCCGCCGAAGACGGCCTCCTCGCCGGCGCGGCCGGGGCCGCCGCAGCGGTCCTCCTCGATCTCGACGAGCAGGTCGGTGTCGGCGAGCCGGATGCGGTCGCCGGTGGTGGGGCCGAACAGGTCGGCGTAGACGGCGCGGTGGAGGTCAGGCACGGTCGCCGTCCTTGTGGTCTGCGGGGAGGTCGAGGGGGCCCGCGGTCTCGCCGCGCAGGCCGGGCACGATCCGGCGGCCGGCGATCGGCACGAGCTCGACCTCGACGGGGATGCCGGGTTCGAAGCGGACGGCGGTCCCGGCGGCGATGTGCAGGCGCTGCCCGCGGGCGGCGGCACGGTCGAAGTCCAGACCGGGGTTGACCTCGGCGAAGTGGTAGTGGGAGCCGACCTGGACGGGCCGGTCGGCGGCGTTGAGGACGGTGAGGCGGGTGACGGGGCGCCCCTCGTTGAGGGTCACGGGCCCGTCCGCGTACAGGATCTCTCCGGGGATCATCGGCGGCCGCCCGTTCAGACGATGGGGTCGTGGACGGTGACGAGCTTGGTGCCGTCCGGGAAGGTGGCCTCGACCTGGACGTCATGGATCATCTCCGGGATGCCGTCCATGACCTCGTCGCGGGTGAGCACCTTGCGCCCGGAGGCCATCAGCTCGGCGACCGTCCGCCCGTCCCGGGCGCCTTCCAGGATGTGGGAGGTGATGAGCGCGACGGCCTCGGGGTGGTTGAGCCGCACACCGCGGGCCCGGCGCTTCTCGGCCACGTCGGCCGCCACATGGATGAGCAGGCGTTCCTGCTCGTGCGGGCTCAGTTGCACTCTTCCACCTCACAGTCGTCGACCGGGACGGGACCCGGACAGCTGGGGACCCTACCGACCGTCAACACTCTGTTGAACTGCGGAGATGCGATGCACGGCCAGACATTGCACGTTAGGGCGGAAGTTTTTCCGGCTCGTTAACTCGGCCTTTGCGTTCTCATGATGATCAGATCTGCACCCCCGGACGGGGCGCGGTGCGTGGCTTGTTCGCGCCGTCCGTCAGGAGGTGCCGGGCTCGCGGTGGTGGGCGGCGATGCCGAAGCGGCGCTGTTCGCCGGGAGCGGAGTCGACCGGGTGCAGCCCGGAGAGCGAGCTGACCACCTGCTCGTCGGCAGGCTTCTCCGCCGCCTCGAGTTCCTCCAGGTCAGCGGCGGAGACCAGGGCGACGAGCGGCTTCCCGTGCCGGGTGACGACGACGCGCTCGCCGCCGTAGACGACGCGGTTGATGAGGTCGGCGAGCTCAGCCCGCGCTTGCGTCACCGGGATCTCGTAGGTCATGCTCCTCATCTTACGGCCTGTACGTCCTGTACATTTTTTACAGACAGCTGGAGGTGCTCAGCCATGGATGCCCGCCACGTCCTTCCCGAGTTCACGGAGCGGACCAGTTTCGGAACGCGAACCCTCGACCCGTACTCGAAGCTCCTCGAGTCCCGGATCGTCTTCCTCGGCACCCCGATCGACGACACCTCGGCCAACGACGTCATCGCCCAGTTCCTGCACCTCGACTACGCGGCCCCCGGTCAGGACATCGCGCTCTACATCAACTCCCCCGGCGGCTCGATCAGCGCCATGACCGCGATCCACGACACGATGCGGACGCTCTCCTGCGACGTGGAGACCACCTGCCTCGGACAGGCCGCCTCCACCGCCGCCGTCCTGCTCGCCGCCGGCACCCCCGGCAAGCGGCTCGTCCTCCCCGGCGCCCGGGTCACCCTCCGCCAGCCGGCCATGGACGAACCCCTCCAGGGACAGCCGAGCGACCTCGACATCCACGCGCGCGAGCTGCTCCGGCTGCGCGCCCTGACGGCCGGGATGCTCGCCCAGTACACCGGGCAGAGCCGGGACCGGATCGACGCCGACATCGACCGCCTCACCGTCCTGGACGCGCCGGCGGCCGTCGCGTACGGCCTGGTGGACCACGTGATCACGAACCGGCGCGACGCCGGTGCGGCGCGGTGAGCCGGCCGTGGTGCCCGAGCTGCCGCCGCTGCCCGCGCTGACGCGGGCCGAGGGCGAGTTGATCGACGCCTACCTCGAAGTCGTCGACCTCCTTGGGAAGATCAACCCATCCAGGGGTACGCATACCTATGGGGCACTACGGGCGGCACAGGCCCTGGTGGGACGTGCGGAGGCGCTGCGCGAGGCCCTGACGCTCATGCATATGCGGGGCGAGAGCGAGGTGCACGCGGACACACTGGCGCGCGCCCTGCGGGTGTTGGACGGCGAGCGCCGCACCGACCGCGTCACCGTCCCCCGCGCACGGGCGAGTTGACATTCCGGCATGTCGTGTCGAGGTCCGTACGGCCGACACGCACCGCAGAATCGCTCCCCCGTTCGGCGTAGTCGACGAGTCGACATATGTGCCGGGTGAGTTGCGCAACAGGTGTACGCATTTGGCGGAATGGGACGTTCCACCCCTGGTACGGGGCTCGTAGGCCAAACCTCCGGTGATCACGAAAGCACCCTGTCCACCCGAATGGATCAGTCGTGAGGAGCCTCACATATCGCCGTTTCAGCTCGGATTTCGCCCTGGGTGTGGGTCAAGATCCCTGTCGACGACAAGCCCCCGCCATCCGAGGCGGGGCGGTCCGGGCGGACGCCGAGTCCTGCCGCTGTCCCGGACGTCTGGTCGACAGGAGTGGATCGGCAGGAGTGGAGGACCCAGGCAGTACGGGACGTACGCGCTGTTTCCGCAGCGGGGCCGTCCCTTGGGGTGAAGCCGCAGCCGCGGCCGGGCATCTTCGCCAGCCCGAACCCGACAGGTCATCCTTCGCAGGCGGCTGACGAAGGGTTGCGCATGACTGCGCAGATGCACGTCCCGTCCCTGCTGTCCCGGGCCGGAGCCGTCACGGCTCTCACCCTCGCCGCCGTCGGCGGCACGATGCTCGCACCAGGTGCGGCGTCCGAGGCCCAGGCGGCGACCACCTACGCGAACAAGGCACTGAGCGTCGCCGCGTCCAAGAAGGGAGCCCCGTACCGGTACGGGAGCGCGGGACCCTCCCGGTTCGACTGCTCCGGTCTGACGCTCTACGCGTACAAGCAGGCGGGCAAGTGGCTGCCCCGCACCGCGCAGCAGCAGTACAACAACACCCGGCACGTCTCCGCGTCCAGCAGACAGAAGGGGGACCTGGTCTTCTTCCACTCCGGCGGGAGCGTCTACCACGTGGGCATCTACGCCGGCAGCGGCAAGATCTGGCACTCGCCCAAGACGGGATCCTGGGTGAAGCTCGACCCGATCTGGACGTCGAAGGTCTACTACGGCCGCGTCCGATGACGCCCGCCGGGCACTGAGCCCGCCCCAGGGGTGCGGTGGCGCCGCACCCCTGCGCCGGGTCTATGCGTACGAGGCCGCCGCCGGGGCCCACGGGAGGGAGATCCAGACCGTCTTCCCGCCCTCCTCCGTCGGGGTGACCGACAGACGGCCGCCCGCCTCCGCCGCCAGGGAGCGGATGATGACCATGCCCCGGCCGTTGTCCTGCTGGACCGCCGCCGGAAGACGGCGGGGCCAGCGCGGGTGGCTGTCGGTGACGCCGATGTGGAGGTGCTCCTCGCGCTCCAGGCGGACGTCGACCGTGAACGTGGGCGACTGCCCGAAGGTGTGCAGGACGGCGTTGGTGGCCAGCTCCGAGACCATCAGGCGGATCGCGTCCGCCAGGTCGTCGGCACCGGCGAGGCCCCACCCGTCGAGGACCTCCACGACGAACCGCCGGGCGGTGGGGACCGACGCGGGATCGCTCGGCAGAGTGACGGATGCTTCCTGATGGTCTGCCATGGCGACGCTGTCCCTTTCCCGCCGGGGCTTCTGCCCCGGATCGCGCTTCGCGTCAGAGTCCCACCGATCGTGCCGCCCCGGCAGGCGTTCCACCAAGATATGTCCCCATCTGTCGCCCGAAGCGGTGAACTCTGCTGCCCGGGAACGCGCTTGGGACTCCCGACGGGACGTCAGACCGCCGGCGCGGTCCGCAGGATCGTCTCCACCGCGTGCGTGATCTCCGCGTCCGTCAGATCGGCCCGCGCCGTGAGCCGCAGCCGCGAGATGCCGTCGGGGACGGACGGGGGCCGGAAGCAGCCGACCGCCAGGCCCTGTTCGCGGCAGTCCGCCGCCCAGCGCAGCGCCGCCTCCGGGGAGGGGGCGTGGACCGAGACGACGGCCGCGTCGGGACGGGCCGAGGTCAGCCCGGCGTCCGTGAGCAGCCGGTGCAGGGTGGTGGCGACGGTACGGGCCCGCTCGGCGAGGCCCGGTTCGGCCGCGATCAGCCGCAGGCTCGCGAGCGCGCCGCCCGCGGCGGCCGGGGCGAGCCCGGTGTCGAAGATGAAGGTGCGGGCGGCGTTCACCAGGTGCTCGATCACCCGCGCCGGGCCGAGGACGGCCCCGCCCTGGCTGCCGAGGGACTTCGAGAGGGTGAGGGTGGCGACGACGTCCTCGTCGCCCGCGAGCCCGGCCTCGTGCAGCGCGCCCCGGCCGCCGTCGCCGAGGACGCCGAAGCCGTGGGCGTCGTCGACGACGAGCCCGGCGCCGTGCGCGCGGCAGGCGTCGGCGAGCCCGGGGAGCGGGGCCTTGTCGCCGTCGACGGAGAAGACGGAGTCGCTGACGACGAGCGCCCGGCGCCCCGGATGGGCGTCCAGGGTCTTGGCGACGGCCTCGGCGTCGGTGTGCGGGACGACCGCGGTCTCGGCGCGCGCCAGGCGGCAGCCGTCGACGATCGAGGCGTGGTTGGAGGCGTCGGAGACGATCAGGGAGTCCCGGCCGGAGAGCGCGGTGAGCGCCGCGAGGTTCGCGGTGTAGCCGGAGGAGAAGACGAGGGCCGCCTCGAAACCGCAGAAGTCGGCGAGTTCGCGCTCCAGGCGGGTGTGCAGCCGGGTGGTGCCGGTGACGAGCCGCGAGCCGGTGGAGCCGGCGCCCCAGCGCCTGGCCGCCTCGGCCGCCGCCTCGGTGACCTCGGCGCGGCGGGTGAGGCCGAGGTAGTCGTTGCTCGCCAGGTCCAGGACGTCCGGCTCGGCCGCCCGGGGCCGCAGCGTCCGGACGAGACCGGCCTCGGCCCGGCGGCGCGCCTCCGCGTCGGTCCAGTCGAAGGCGGTACGGCGCGGGCCCGCGGCCCGTGCGTCGTCGGCGCCCGCGGCGCGTGCGTCCTCGGCCTGTGGCATGCGGCGATCCTTTTGTAGGCAGCGCACAGACCCTAACCGCAGGATGTCGAGGTCGGGATGTGGTCATCCACACACCTCGATCGGGGGCGTTTGTTCGGTTCCTCCTTGGCCAGGGGGCGGGCGGTAGGCAAGGATCTGCGGTTATGGACCTGCTGAACACGCTGGTGGAGAAGGGGCTGCGGCGCGAGCTGCCGACCCGTGAAGAAGCGCTCGCCGTGCTGGCGACCTCCGACGACGAACTGCTCGAGGTGGTGGCGGCGGCCGGCAAGGTGCGCCGTCAGTGGTTCGGGCGCCGGGTGAAGCTGAACTACCTGGTCAACCTGAAGTCCGGTCTCTGTCCCGAGGACTGCTCGTACTGCTCGCAGCGGCTCGGCTCGAAGGCCGAGATCCTCAAGTACACCTGGCTGAAGCCGGACGAGGCCTCGCAGGCCGCTGCGGCGGGTGTCGCCGGCGGCGCCAAGCGGGTCTGCCTGGTGGCCAGCGGCCGCGGCCCCACGGACCGGGACGTGGAGCGCGTCGGCAAGACGATCGAGGCGATCAAGGAGCAGAACGAGGGCGTCGAGGTGTGCGCCTGCCTCGGTCTGCTCTCCGACGGCCAGGCGGAGCGGCTGCGGGAGGCCGGCGCCGACGCGTACAACCACAACCTGAACACGTCCGAGGCGACGTACGGGGACATCACCAAGACCCACACCTACGCGGACCGCGTGGACACCGTGCAGAAGGCGCACGCCGCCGGTCTGTCGGCCTGCTCCGGTCTGATCGCGGGCATGGGCGAGAGCGACGAGGACCTCGTCGACGTCGTCTACGCGCTGCGCGAGCTCGACTCGGACTCGGTGCCGGTCAACTTCCTGATCCCGTTCGAGGGCACCCCGCTCGCCAAGGAGTGGAACCTCACCCCGCAGCGCTGCCTGCGGATCCTCGCGATGGTCCGGTTCGTCTGCCCCGACGTCGAGGTGCGGATCGCCGGCGGCCGCGAGGTGCACCTGCGCTCGATGCAGCCGCTGGCGCTGAACATCGCGAACTCGATCTTCCTCGGCGACTACCTGACCAGCGAGGGCCAGGCCGGCCAGGCCGACCTGGACATGATCGCGGACGCGGGCTTCGAGGTGGAGGGCGCGGGCACGACCACGCTGCCGAAGCACCGCGCGGACGCGCTCGCGGCGGCGGGCGCGACGGGCGGCTGCGGCTCGACGGCCTCGGCGGGCTGCGGCTCGGAGGCCTCCGCGGAGGGCGCGGGCTGCGGCGGTCACGCGGAGGAGGCCGGCGGCTGCGGCCCCTGCGGCGGCCACGCGGCGCCCGTGCGCACCTCGGACGAGGCCCGCACCGACCTGGTGGCCGTGCGCCGCCGCGGCGCCGGGACGGACCTCGCGCCGAATGCGTAACGACGAACTCCTCGCCCTGGACCGGGCGCACGTCTGGCATCCGTACGGCCCCATGCCGGGCCGTACGGAGCCGCTGGTCATCGAGTCCGCCTCCGGTGTACGTCTCCGGCTCGCCGAACCCGTGCACGGCCAGGCCGAGTTGATCGACGGCATGTCCTCGTGGTGGTCGGCGCTGCACGGCTACAACCACCCCGTGCTCAACGAGGCGGCGCACGACCAGCTGGGCCGGATGAGCCACGTCATGTTCGGCGGGCTCACCCACGAGCCGGCCGTGCGGCTCGCCACCCGCCTGGTCGAGATCACCCCGGAACCCCTCCAGCACGTCTTCCTCAGCGACTCCGGCTCGGTCTCCGTCGAGGTCGCGGCCAAGATGTGCCTGCAGTACTGGCGATCGGTGGGCAGGCCGGGCAAGCAGCTCCTGATGACCTGGCGCGGCGGCTACCACGGCGACACCTGGCAGCCGATGTCCCTGTGCGACCCCGAGGGCGGGATGCACGAGCTGTGGTCGGGCGTGCTCCAGCGCCAGGTCTTCGTCGACGCGCCGCCGGTCACGTACGAGGAGTCGTACGCCCGGATGCTGCGGGAGCAGATCGCTCTCCACGCGGACGAGGTCGCCGCGGTGATCGTGGAGCCGGTGGTGCAGAACGCGGGCGGGATGCGGTTCCACCCGCCCGAGTACCTGCGCGTCCTCCGCGAGGCGTGCGACGAGCACGGTGTGCTCCTGATCTTCGACGAGATCGCGACCGGCTTCGGCCGTACGGGCACGCTGTTCGGCGCCGACCAGGCCGGCGTCTCGCCCGATGTGATGTGCGTGGGCAAGGCGCTGACGGGCGGTTACCTGTCGATGGCGGCCACGCTCTGCACGACGGAGATCGCCGAGGGCATCTCGCGCGGCGAGGTTCCCGTCCTGGCGCACGGGCCGACCTTCATGGGCAATCCGCTGGCCTCGGCGGTGGCCTGCGCGTCGATCGACCTGCTGATGTCCCAGGACTGGGCACTGGAGGTCAAGCGCATCGAGACGGGACTCCGCGAGGGGCTCGCCCCTGCCGCGGAACTCCCCGGTGTGCGCGAGGTGCGGGTGCTCGGCGCCATCGGCGTCGTCCAGCTCGACCACGACGTCGACATGGCCGCGGCCACGGAGGCGGCGGTCCGGGCGGGCGTGTGGCTGCGCCCCTTCCGCGACCTGATCTACACGATGCCGCCGTACGTGACGGGCGACGAGGACCTGGCCAGCATCTGCGCGGCGGTGAGGGCTGCGGCGCAGGCGGGCTGACCCCGTTGTGGCGGGGGCGCCCCGCCGTTGTGGGCAATCGTTCCGCAGGGAGGAACGGGTGGGCACAACGGAACGGCGCCCCTGCCGGCGCCAGAGGCCTCCGCGCCTGAACCCGCACCCCGTGCAAGCCGCACCGAACAAGGAAGGACACCCCCCATGGGCATCATCGTCGTGACCGGCACCGGCACGGAAATCGGCAAGACCGTCGTCACCGCGGCCGTGGCGGCCGTCGCCACGGCCGCGGGACGGTCGGTAGCCGTACTCAAGCCCGCCCAGACCGGCGTCACCCCCGACGAGCAGGGCGACGCCGACGAGGTCGTACGCCTCTCCGGCGCCACGACCTCCGCCGAGCTCGGCCGTTTCCCGGAGCCGCTGGCCCCCGGAACGGCCGCCCGGCGGGCCGGGCTCACCCCGGTCGGGCCCCGGGAGGTCGCGGAGGCCGCCCGGAAGCTGGCCGCCGACCACGACCTGGTGCTCGTGGAGGGGGCGGGTGGCCTCCTCGTCCGCTTCGACGAGGAGGGCGGCACCCTCGCCGACGCGGCCGCGCTGCTCGGCGCGCCGGTTCTGGTGGTGGTCCCGGCCGGTCTGGGGACGCTCAACCCGACGGCCCTGACGGCCGAGGCGCTGCGGGCACGCGGGATCGAGCAGCTCGGCGTGGTCGTCGGCAGCTGGCCGGACGCGCCGGACCTGGCGGCGCGCTGCAACCTCGCGGACCTGCCGGATGAGGCGGGCGCTCCGCTGCTCGGGGCGGTACCGGAGGGTGCGGGGGCGCTGGACCCGGCGGCGTTCCGGGCGGCGGCGGGCGGCTGGCTGGGCCCGGAGCTCGGCGGCACGTGGGACGCGCAGGCGTTCGCCGAGGCGCAGGCGGCACCGCTCCCCGCGAGCTGAGGGCACGCGCGGAGACCGCGCGGGCAGCACGGTCTCCGTACGCGGAAAGCGCGGTCTCCGTACGCGGAAAGCACGGTCTCCGTACGCGGAAAGCGCGGTCTCCGTACGCGGACGGCACGCGCGCAAGCACACCCCTCACCGAGGGCGCGTGCGCACGCACAACCCGCACCCCTCTCCGTACGCTGACCGTATGCGCGCACACGTTCAGGAGATCGTCTTCGACTGCGCCGCCCCGGCGGCCCTCGTCCGCTTCTGGGCCGGGCTCCTCGGCGGCGAGCCCGTCGACCGGAGCGCCGACTGGTCGTACGTGGATCCGCCGGAGTTCGTACGGATCGCCTTCCAGCGGGTGCCGGAGGGCAAGGCCGCGAAGAACCGGCTGCATCTCGACCTGGAGGTGCCGGATCCGGCGCTGGCGGCCAAGGAGGTGCTGCCGCTGGGGGCGGTCGCGGTCGGCGGGCTCGTCACCGACGAGCAGGGCTCCTTCCAGGTCATGCGGGACCCGGAGGGCAACGAGTTCTGCTTCGTGACGGGCTGAGGGGCGACTCCGATGACCCAGAACCGTCCCGCGCCCCGGACCCCTCACGTGCACCATCCGCTCTTCGCCCGCTTCTACGCCCGGTTCAGCACCTCGGCCGACACCCGGGGCGGTCTCGGCGCGCTGCGGACGGAGCTGCTCGCCGGGCTGACCGGCCGGGTCGTCGAGATCGGGGCGGGGAACGGCCTGAACTTCGCGCACTACCCGGCCGGGGTCACCGAGGTCGTCGCCGTCGAGCCGGAGCCCCATCTGCGCCGGCTCGCCGAGGAGGCCGGGCGCCGGGCCGCCGTCCCGGTGACGGTGCTGCCGGGCACGGCCGAGGCACTGCCGGGGCCGGACGGCTCCTTCGACGCGGCGGTGGCCTCGCTGGTGCTGTGCACCGTACGGAACGTGCCGGAGGTCCTCGCCGAGCTGCGGCGGGTCCTGCGCCCCGGCGGCGAGCTGCGGTTCTTCGAGCACGGGGCGGCGGACACGCCCGGGCTCGCACGCGTGCAGCGGGGGCTCGACCGCACGGTCTGGCCTCTGCTCTTCGGCGGCTGCCACACCTCCCGCACCCCGCTCGCGGCGATCGAGGCGGCCGGCTTCGACCTCGTCTCGTACCGCTCCTTCGACGTCCCGGAGCAGGGCCCGCGCCTGCCGTCCTCCCCCTGCGTCCTGGGCACGGCCCGGCGGTGATCCCCGGCGGTAATTCCTGGCAGCCCCGCCGCGCCACGTGATGGGATCCGGTCATGATCGACCTGCAGATACGTTCCGCTGTGCCCGCCGACGCCGAGGCCGTCCTGGCCTTCTGGAAGGAGTCCGCCGAGGGCACGTCCATCTCGGACGACGTGAACGGGGTGACCCGGCTGGTCGAGCGCGACCCCGACGCCCTGATCCTCGCCCTCGCCGACGGCGTGATCGTCGGCTCCGTGATCGCCGGCTGGGACGGCTGGCGCGCCTCGCTCTACCGGCTCGCCGTCCTGCCCTCGTACCGCCGCCGCGGGATCTCCACCGCGCTGCTGCGCGCGGCCGAGGAGAGGTTCCTCGCGCTCGGCGGACGGCGTGCGGACGCCATGGTCCTGGAGGCGAACGGGACGGGACAGGCGCTGTGGACGGCCGCCGGGTACGAGCGCGAGGAGCACTGGCGGCGCTGGGTGAAGCCGCTCGCGGACCGGGCCGCGAAGTGACCACCGGGATCGCCACCGGGGGGATCACCGGGGCGATCACCACCCCGCTTTGCCGATCCTTTACCATGGTGTCCATTCCTCCCGACGACCGAAAGGTGTGAGCGTCCGCCCATGGGCGAGCCTCCCAGTAGCACTGGTTCCGACCGCCGACATCGAGCGATCCCTCTCCCGCTGACTGATCATGGGACGGAGGTGAACCGATGACCGAAGTGCTTCTGCTCGTGGTGGCGCTCCTGCTCGCGCTCGCGTGCGGCGCGTTCGTCGCGGCCGAGTTCTCGCTGACCACGGTCGAGCGCGGCGATCTCGAAGCCGCCGTGGAGCGCGGCGAGCGCGGCGCGTCGGGCGCGCTCAAGGCCGTCCGCTCGCTCACCTTCCAGCTCTCCGGCGCGCAGCTGGGCATCACCGTGACCAACCTGGTCGTCGGCATGCTCTCCGAGCCGTCGATCGCCGCGCTGATCAGCGGCCCCCTGGAGTCGATCGGACTCTCGTCCTCGACGGCCTCCTCGGTCGCCCTCGTCCTGGGCACCGCCCTGTCGACGGTCGTCCTGATGGTCGTCGGCGAGCTCGTCCCCAAGAACTGGGCGATCTCCTCTCCGCTCGCCGTCGCGAAGGTGGTGGGCACCCCGCAGCGCGTGTTCACGGCCGCCTTCAAGCCGTTCATCAGCCACCTCAACAACACCGCGAACCGGATCCTGCGCCGCCTCGGCCTGGAGCCGACCGAGGAGCTCGCCTCCGCGCGCTCCCCGCAGGAGCTGGTGGCGCTCGCCCGGCACTCCGCGAAGGAGGGCGCCCTGGAGGCGGACACGGCCGAGCTGTTCGTCCGCACCCTCAACCTGGCGGAGCTCACCGCGGAGAACGTGATGACGCCCCGCGTGCAGGTCACCGCCCTCGAGGTGCAGGCCACCGCCGAGGACGTCGCCAACGCGACCCGCGCGACCGGCCTGTCCCGCTTCCCCGTCTATCGGGGCAGCCTCGACGCCGTCGTCGGCATCGCCCACATCAAGGACGTGCTCGCGATACCGGCCGAGGAGCGGCCCCGCCGCCGGATCGGCGAGATGCTGCGCGAGCCGCTGCTCGTCCCCGAGACCCTCACCGTGGACCGGCTCCTCGACCGCCTGTCGGGCAAGCAGACGATGGCCGTCGTCATCGACGAGTACGGCGGCACGGCCGGAGTCGTCACCCTCGAGGACATCGTCGAGGAGGTCGTCGGAGAGGTGCGCGACGAGCACGACCCGCACGAGACGTCCGACCTGGCGCGGGCCGGCGAGGACGCGGACGGCCGCGAGCTGTGGTCCGCCGACGGCGCCGCCCGTACGGACCAACTGGCCGCGATCGGCCTGCGGGTGCCGGACGGCCCGTACGAGACGCTCGCGGGCGTCCTCGCGACGGAACTCGGCCGCATCCCCGCCGCCGGCGACACCGTGGAGCTGGCCGGCTGGCGCCTCGACGTCGTCGACGCCTCGGGCCGCCGCGCCGCGCGCGTCCTGCTGCACGCCCCCGCGCAAGCCGCCCCGCACGGCACCGACGAGTCCGGGGAGGCCGGCCGATGATCGCGGTCCAGCTGTTGATCGGCCTGCTGACCCTGGTCGTCAACGCCTTCTTCGTCGGCGCCGAGTTCGCCCTGATCTCGGTCCGCCGCAGCCAGATCGAGCCCCTGGCCGACTCCGGGAACCGGCGGGCGCGCAGCGTCATCTGGGGCCTGGAGCACGTGTCCGCGATGCTCGCGGCGGCACAGCTCGGCATCACGCTCTGCACCCTGGTCCTCGGCATCGTCGCCGAGCCGGCCATCGAGCACCTGCTCGAACCGGCCTTCAACGCGATGGGCGTGCCGCACGGCGTGGCCGCCACGATCTCGTTCGCGATCGCGCTGGCCCTGGCGACGTATCTGCACATGCTGCTCGGCGAGATGGTGCCGAAGAACATCGCGCTCGCCGACCCGGCGCGCTCCGCGCTGCTCCTCGGGCCGCCGCTCGTGACGCTCGCGCGGGCGCTGCGACCGGTGATCTTCGCGATCAACGCCTTCGCCAACGCGCTGCTCAGGCTGTTGCGGGTGGACGCCAAGGACGAGGTCGCGGCGACCTTCTCGGACGACGAACTGGCCCGGATGGTCACCGACGCGGGCGACGCGGGCCTCCTGGACGACCGGGCCGCCGAGCGGCTGCACGACGCCCTGGAGCTGGGCCGGCGCCCCGTGCGGGACGTCGTGATGCCGGCGGAGAAGGTGGTGTACGCGGAGGTGGGCACCACTCCGGAGGAGCTGGAGGCGCTGGCGACGCGGACCGGGTTCTCCCGCTTCCCCGTGGTCGACGCCGAGCGCCGCATCCTGGGCTATCTGCACGTCAAGGACGCCCTGGACGTCACGCCGCGCGACCTGCCGTTCCCGGTGTCGGCCCTGCGGCCGATCGCCCGGGTCCGGGCGGCGACGCCGCTGGACGACGTCCTCACGGCGATGCGCCGCAGCCGGACGCACCTGGCGGCGGTACTCGACGAGGCGGACAAGCCGGCGGGCCTGGTGACGATGGAGGACGTCCTGAGGGAACTGGTGGGCCGTCCGACGGCACCGTAGCCCGCGTCGCGGCACCATAAGCCCGCGTCGCGGCCCCGGGGCCCGGCACACCGCCGGGCCCCGGGGCCGGCCATACCGCACGGTATGATCGCTCCGCCATGGAGATCAATGCCACGTACAACAGTCTCGTCGCCGTCGGAGACAGCTTCACCGAAGGCATGTCGGACCTCGCCCCCGACGGCTCCTACCGGGGCTGGGCCGACGTCCTCGCCGCCCGTCTCGCCACCCGCTCCCCCGGCTTCCGCTACGCCAACCTCGCCGTCCGCGGCAAGCTCATCGGGCAGATCGTCGACGAGCAGGTCGGCCTGGCCGCGGGCATGAAGGCCGACGTGGTGACCCTGGTCGGCGGGCTCAACGACACCCTGCGGCCCAAGGTCGACATGGTCCGGGTGCGGGACCTGCTGACCGAGGCGGTGGAGCGCCTCACCCCCTCCTGCGGACAGCTGGTCCTGATGCGCAGCCCCGGCCGCAACGGCCCGGTCATGGAGCGCTTCCGCCCCCGGATGGAGGAGCTGTTCGAGCACATCGACACGCTCGCCGACCGGCACGGCGCGCTGGTCGTCGACCTGTACGGGGCCCCGCCGCTCGGCGATCCCCGGCTGTGGGACGTGGACCGGCTCCACCTGACGGCCGACGGGCACCGGCGGGTCGCCGAGGCCGTGTGGCAGACGCTCGGCCTGGCGCCCGAGGCGGACTGGCGCGAACCGCTTCCCCCGGCCGTACGGCCGGGCTGGGCGAGCCGCCGGATCGCGGACGCCCGTTTCGCCAGGGAGCACCTCGGCCCGTGGATCGGACGGCGCCTGACCGGCCGCTCCTCGGGGGACGGCCGCGCGCCCAAGCGCCCCGAGCTCCTGCCGTACGAGCCCGAGTGAGCTGCGTCTCGTAGCAAGCTCCACACGGGACCGTGGCGCTGGCCTGCAGAAACCACCAGTAAACTCTGTGCACGTGACTGCTGTGACTCCGAAGCCCCGCATCCCCAACGTTCTGGCCGGCCGCTACGCCTCCGCGGAGCTCGCCGTCCTCTGGTCCCCCGAGCAGAAGGTGAAGCTGGAGCGTCAGCTGTGGCTCGCCGTGCTGCGTGCGCAGAAGGACCTCGGGATCGAGGTTCCGGACGCCGCCCTCGCCGACTACGAGCGCGTTCTCGACCAGGTCGACCTCGGTTCCATCGCCGAGCGCGAGAAGGTCACCCGGCACGACGTGAAGGCCCGGATCGAGGAGTTCAACGCCCTCGCCGGCCACGAGCACGTCCACAAGGGCATGACCTCGCGCGACCTCACCGAGAACGTCGAGCAGCTGCAGATCCGGCTCTCCCTGGAGCTGATGCGGGACCGTACGGTCGCCGTCCTCGCCCGGCTCGGCAAGCTCTCCGCCGAGTACGCGGAGCTGGTCATGGCCGGCCGCTCGCACAACGTCGCCGCCCAGGCGACCACCCTCGGCAAGCGTTTCGCGACGGCGGCGGACGAGCTGCTCGTGGCGTACGCCCGCCTGGAGGAGCTGCTCGGCCGCTACCCGCTGCGCGGCATCAAGGGCCCGGTCGGCACCGCGCAGGACATGCTGGACCTGCTCGGCGGCGACGCCGGCAAGCTCGCCGACCTTGAGCAGCGGATCGCCGGCCACCTCGGCTTTGCGCACGCCTTCACCTCGGTCGGCCAGGTCTACCCTCGCTCGCTCGACTACGACGTGGTCACCTCGCTGGTGCAGCTGGCCGCCGCCCCGTCCTCGATCGCCAAGACGATCCGCCTGATGGCGGGCCACGAGCTGGTGACGGAGGGCTTCAAGCCCGGCCAGGTCGGCTCCTCGGCGATGCCGCACAAGATGAACACCCGCTCCTGCGAGCGCGTCAACGGCCTCATGGTCATCCTGCGCGGCTACGCGTCGATGACCGGTGAGCTGGCGGGCGACCAGTGGAACGAGGGCGACGTGTCCTGCTCCGTGGTCCGCCGGGTCGCGCTGCCGGACGCCTTCTTCGCGCTCGACGGCCTCCTGGAGACCTTCCTCACCGTGCTCGACGAGTTCGGCGCCTTCCCGGCCGTCGTCGCCCGCGAGCTCGACCGCTACCTGCCGTTCCTGGCGACCACGAAGGTCCTCATGGGCGCCGTGCGCGCCGGGGTCGGCCGCGAGGTCGCCCACGAGGCGATCAAGGAGAACGCCGTCGCCTCCGCCCTCGCCATGCGGGAGCAGGGCACCGTGCAGAACGAGCTGCTCGACAAGCTGGCCGCCGACGAGCGGATCCCGCTGGACCGGGCGCAGCTCGACGAGCTGATGGCCGACAAGCTGTCCTTCACGGGCGCCGCCGCCGACCAGGTCGCGTCCGTGGTCTCCCGCATCGAGGAGATCCTCAAGCAGCACCCGGAGGCCGCCGCCTACACCCCCGGCGCGATCCTCTGACCCGGAACCCCCGGTTCACCCAGCAGGAGCTGGAGGCCGCTCGCGACCGCGTCGTTCCCGACGTGGTGGCGGGCGGCCTTTCCGTCCTCTTCTGCGGGATCAACCCGGGTCTGATGACGGCGGCCACGGGCCACCACTTCGCCCGCCCCGGCAACCGCTTCTGGCCGGTCCTGCACCTGTCCGGGTTCACACCGCGGCAGCTGCGGCCGGACGAGCAGGACGAGCTCCTCTCGTACGGGCTCGGCATCACCAACGTCGTCGCCCGGCCCACCGCGCGGGCCGACGAGCTGAGCCGCGAGGAGTACCGCGAGGGCGGTCGTCTGCTGACGGAGAAGGTGGAACGCCTTGAGCCGCGCTGGCTCGCGGTCGTCGGCGTCACGGCGTACCGCACGGCCTTCGCGGAGCCGAAGGCGGCGATCGGTCCGCAGGAGCGGATGATCGGCTCCACCCGGATCTGGGCGCTGCCCAATCCGAGCGGGCTCAACGCCCACTGGACGGCGGCGACGATGGCCGAGGAGTTCGCCCGGCTGCGGGCGGCGGCCGAAGGCACCTCCTAGGGCGGGTCGACCTCGGTGACCACGGCGAGGAGCTCGAACGGCAGCTCCTTGTCGTGCTGGGAGACGCCGAGGCCGATCCACCGGCCGTCCACCCGCCACAGCCGCAGGTCCGGCGTGTGGCAGCTGAGGTCGGCCCACGGCTCGGGCATCTCCTCGTCGTCGTGGATCCGCTCCAGGACGTACCACAGGCTCAGCACCCGCGGCGGGCCCCAGCGGACGGTGAACAGGGCGGCGAGTCCGTCCCGCTCCGCCTCGTACTGCTCCTCGACGAGGAGGCTGCGGGTGCCGTCGTCCTCCCAGAAGTCCTCGCTCGTCGCGAGCGTCCCCACGTGGAAGCCCGGGCCGCTGTCGACGCGTCCGGATCGCTCCGGTCGCGCCGGGAAGGCGCGGGTGCGGAGCGAGTCGATCGTCGCCAGGTGCTGTGCCGTGGTCATGGATCCAGTAAAACGGCCGCCACTGACAGTTGGCGTTCCGTCAGGATTCGGGGCGCGCGCCGCTCCGGGGCGCCGCGGGGGCGGCACTCGCCGCATCCGGGCCCATTGAGTACCATCCGCCGGAGAGGCGCACGAGCTGGGAGGAAACACTGTGGGGCGGCTGACCGGCGGGGATCCGTCTCTGCTGCGGCGGATCAACTCCGCGGTGGTACTCCATGCGCTGCGCGGCGCCGACGCGCCCACGCTCACGGATCTGACCCGGATCACGGGCCTGTCGCGGCCCACGGTCGAGGGCGTCGTCGAGGGCCTCATGGAGGGCGGTCTCGTCGTCGAGTCGGCGCCCGAGGAGGGCGAGGCCCGGCGGCAGGGACGTCCGGCACGGAGGTTCCGGTTCCGTGCGGAGGCCGGTCATCTGCTCGGCATCGAGATCGGCCCGCACCGCGTGGCCGCCCTGCTCTCCGGCTTGGACGGGCGCATCATCGGCGCCGGGTCCCGCGAGGTGTCGGAGACGGCGCCCGAGGACGAGCGCCTGGACCGGGTGCGTACGGTCGTGGCCGACGTGCTGCGCAGGGCCGGGGTCGCCCGGTCCAACCTGCGGGCGGTCGGCGTCGGCACCCCCGGCATCGTGGAGGCCGACGGGACCGTGCGCCTCGGCACGGCGCTGCCCGGCTGGACGGGCCTCGCGCTCGGCGATCGGCTGAGGCGCTCCTTCCGCTGCCCGGTGATCGTGGAGAACGACGCCAACGCGGCGGCCGTCGCCGAGCACTGGAAGGGTGCCGCGACCGACTCCGACGACATCGTGTTCGTACTGGCGGGGCTCAGCCCGGGGGCCGGTTCGCTGATCGGCGGCCGGCTGCACCGGGGCTTCGGCGGGGCGGCCGGGGAGATCGGCGCCCTGCACCTGCTCGGCCGGGGCGTCACCCCCGAGCATCTCCTGTCGACCACGGACGAGCCGCTGCACCCGCTGGACGAGCAGGCGGTCGCCGAGGTCTTCGCGCTGGCCCGCAAGGGCGACGCGCGCGCGGAGGCGGCGGTGCAGCGGTTCATCCAGCGGCTCGTGCACGACGTGGCGGCCCTGGTCCTCGCCATCGACCCCGAGCTGGTGGTCGTCGGCGGCTGGGCGGCCGGTCTCGACGGAGTGCTCCAGCCGCTCCGCGAGGAACTGGCGCGGTTCTGCCTGCGGCCGCCGCGGGTGGTGCTGTCCCTGCTCGGCGAGGCCGCGGTGGGAACGGGCGCCCTGCGGCTCGCCCTCGACCACGTCGAGGAGCAGCTCTTCGCCGTGGACGGCACGGTGACGGCCCGCCGCTAGCCCCCTTTCCGGGGAGCCTGCGACGGGCCGGTGCTCGCGCGGTGTCAGTCGTACGGCGTTACTCGTGCCGTGTCGTTACTCGTGCCGTGTCACGAGGCCATGACCAGGTCGGCCGAGTCGCCGAAGGTGAGGCGGCAGGTGTCGGCGCGGTACGTCGCCACCGAGACGGCGGCCGGGCGTCCGGCGGACAGGTAGCGGGTCGTCACGACGAGGACGGGCGCGCCCGGCAGCCGGTCGAGCTCCTTGGCGTCGTCGGCGCGGGCGGAGCCGAGCTCCACGGAGCGGTCCTGGCCGTCGAGGGCGAGGTGCTGGAGCTCACGGAGCACGGCGCGGGCGCGGGCGGGGCCCGCGGGCGCGTCGATGGCGCTGAGGCCGGGGACGGAGCCGGCCGGCACGTAGAGCAGCTCGGCGGCGACCGGCTGGCCCTGGCTGATCCGGAGGCGGCGGACGACGTGCACCTGCTCGTCGGCGGCGGTCTCCAGGACGCGCGCGACGGCGGCCGGGGCCACGTCGGCGGCGGAGTCCTGGGGCTGCCAGGCGTCGTCACCGACACCGGGCCAGACGTGCTGGGTGGTGGAGACGTCGACGCCGACGCGGGGCGGGGCGACGGTGGTGCCGACGCCACGGCGGCGCTGCAGGCGCCCTTCCAGCTCCAGCTGCTCCAGGGCCTGGCGGAGCGTCGCGCGGGCGACGCCGAAGCGGGCCGCGAGCTCGCGCTCGTTGGGCAGGATCTCCCCGACCGCGAAGTCCGAGTCGAGCGCTTCGCCGATCACTGTCTTGAGGTGCTGGTACTTCGGTTCCGGTACCGATGCCAGCTGCGTGGTCCCCACCCTGATCCTCCGCAATTCGCCGTGTCCCGCGGCGTTTTTCCGCGCCCTTGTTTATTAAAGGTTCCTGCACTAACTCTGCGACCATAAGGCGAGCCACCCCCTTGGTCAAGACCAATCCTCCGTCGAACGCCCCTGAATGTGACCCTCTGACCTAGATCGTTCACAGGACGTTCGCACCCTGGTGAGCCCTGCGCAGCAAAGAGCCCCGCCTCCCGGGAGGGGAGGCGGGGCGAGTTCCGGCCGACTGGCGTGATCCTGGTCAGGCGTCGGCGAGGCCCCGGAGCTTGTCGGGGTTGCGGATGATGTGGACGCACTGGACGAGTCCGTCGCGCATCTCGATCTGGAAGACGGTGTCGGGCTTCCCGTCGGCGAGGACGAGCACCGCGGGGGCGCCGTTGAGCTCCAGGAAGCGCGCCTCGTACCCGGCCCACGCGTCCCGGGCGACGGCGGAGAGGAAGCGGCCGACCTTGTCGGCGGTCTCGATGATGCGCAGCGGCGCCTTGGACTTGCCGCCGCTGTCGCCGACGAGCCGGACGTCGGGGGCGAGGAGCGCGAGGAGCTCGCCGAGATCGCCGCCGGCCGCGGCGGAGAGGAAGCGCTCGGTGAGGTCGCGGCGCTCGGCCGGGTCGACGTCGTAGCGCGGCCTGCCCTCGTCGACGTGGCGCCGGGCGCGTCCGGCGAGCTGGCGCACGGCCGCCTCGGAGCGGTCGAGGGCGGTGGCGATCTCCCCGTACGGGAAGCCGAAGGCCTCGCGGAGCACGAAGACGGCCCGCTCCAGCGGGGAGAGGGATTCGAGCACCACGAGGACGGCGAGCGAGACGGAGTCGGCGAGCAGCGCGCGCTCGGCGCTGTCGGGGGCGGCGGGGCCGAAGTCGGTGACGAGGGGCTCGGGGAGCCAGGGGCCGACGTAGGACTCGCGGCGCGCCTGCGCCTGGCGGAGCCGGTCGATGGCGAGCCGCGTGGTGATCCGTACGAGGAAGGCGCGCGGTTCGCGGACGGCGGCCCGGTCCGCGGCGGTCCAGCGCAGCCAGGCCTCCTGGACGACGTCCTCGGCGTCGGCGGTGCGGCCGAGCATCCGATAGGCGACGCCGAGGAGCATCGGGCGGTGCTCCTCGAAGAGTTCGGTCAGGGTGTCGGTGTCGGTGAGCACCCACCCATCCCAGCCCACGTCACCGGTCCTGTCCAGTTTCCGGCTCCCGTCTTGAACTCCTGGCTACTGAGCGGTAATTCTTACTGACGGGACGTCTAAAAGATGGCGCGTGCCCGGTGTTCACGAGGAAGCTCCACGAGCGAGCTTCACGAGGAAGCGAGGGGCCCATGCCCGCACGGATCGCGTTCACGATCGAGACCCCGGCGGGTCCCCGCACCACGTCCCTGACGTACGAGCGGCGGGGCGCGGGCGAGCCCTTGCTGCTGCTCCACGGCATCGGGCACCACTGGCAGGCCTGGGAGCCCGTACTCGACGTGCTCGCCGCCGAACGCGAGGTCATCGCCGTCGACCTGCCCGGCTTCGGGGCCTCCGACGGGCTGCCCGAGGGCTGCCCGTACGACCTGTCCACCGTCGTCCCCGTGCTCGGCGCCTTCTGCGGGGCCGTCGGCTTCGAGCGGCCGCACGTGGCGGGTAACTCGCTCGGCGGACTGCTCGCCCTCGAACTCGGCCGGGAGAAGCTGGTGCGTTCGGTCACCGCCCTCTCCCCCGCCGGCTTCTGGTCGGAGAGCGAGCGGCGGTACGCCTTCGGGACCCTGCGGGCCATGCGCGGCGCCGCCCTGGCGCTGCCCGTGCCGCTGATCGAACGCCTCTCCCGCTCGGCCGCCGGACGCACCGTGCTCACCAGCACCATCTACGCGCGCCCCGGCCGCCGCTCACCCGAGGCCGTCGTCGCCGAGACGCTCGCGCTGCGCGAGGCCACCGGCTTCCACCAGACGCTTGCCGCCGGCCGCACGGCCCTCTTCCGCGACGTCGTCCCCTCGGTCCCCGTGACCGTCGCCTGGGGCAGCGGCGACCGGCTGCTGCTGCGCCGCCAGGGCATCCGCGCCAAGCAGATCCTGCCCGCCGCGCGCCTGGTCAGGCTCCCCGGCTGCGGGCACGTGCCGATGAACGACGACCCGGCTCTCGTCGCACGCGTGATCCTGGACGGCAGCCGCTGAGACGAGGTGGGGCGTGCGTGTGAACAGACCACGCCGGCGCACCTGTGTGAACAGACCCCTGCGGGCCTCCCGTGTGAACAGGCCCGTGCCCAGGGCGGCTCCGGCGCCCACGAGGAGGCTGCCGGTGGCCTGCGGGAGGCCGAAGACGGCGTCTCCGACCAGGGCGGCGCTCAGGGCTGCGGCGATCGGGATGGCCCCGGTGTAGAGAGTGGCCCTCTCCATGCCGACACGCTGGACGCCCATGTAGAAGAGGACGAATCCGACGACGGTGGCCAGGGCCGCCTGCCAGAACAGGGCTCCCGCCTCCACGGCCGTCGGCATCCGCACGAACCCGGCGCCGTCCACGACCAGGCCGAGGAGTGCCGCCTCGGCCGCGCCGATCCCGCACACGGCGGCCGTCAGGAGCTTCGGCCCGAGGACCCGGAGCACCGGGACGGCCAGCACGGTGAAGCCCACCTCACCCGCGAGCGCCGCCGCGGACCAGCCGATCCCGGCCAGGTCCGTCCGGCCCCAGCCCTGCACGGTGAAGGCGCCGGCGGCGACGAGCAGCGCTCCGTACAGCACGGCGGGGGCGGGCCTGCGACCCTCGGTCAGCGGGACGAGGACCGCGACGACGACCGGGGCGCAGCCGACGAGGACGCCGGGGACGGCGGGCTCGGCGGTCCGCTCGGCGGCGAGGACGGCGAGGTTGAAGCCGACCATGCCGACGGCCGCGAGCGCGGCGAGCCGCAGCCAGTGGCGGGCGGTCAGGAGCCGCAGCGGGGCGAGCCCGTCACGGCCGAGCAGCGGGAGGAGGAGCAGGCATGCGGCGCCGTACCGAAGGGCTTGTCCACCCGCGTACGGGTAGGCGCCGAGCAGGCTGTTGGCGGTGAAGGAGGCACCGACGAGGGCGTAGGCGAAGGTCACCAGGAGGACCCCGCGCAGGGCGTTCGCGTTCATGCCTCCGACGCTAGGGAGCGGTGCGGTCCGCGTTGAGGTCCACTTCCGTCGCGCCATCGGGGACCACTTCGCCGGGACCGGGGCGGGTCCGCAGGCGGAAGGTGCGGCGATAGGTGTCCGGGGGCACGCCGACGGTGCGGTTGAAGTGCCGGCGCAGCGTCGTGGCGGTGCCCATGCCGGTGGCCTCCGCGATGGCGTCGACGCTGTCGTCGGTGGCTTCGAGGAGCTCCTGGGCGCGGCGGATCCGCTGGGTGAGCAGCCATTGCAGCGGAGTGGTGCCGGTCGCCGCCCGGAAGTGGCGGCCCAGGTGGCGCGAGCTCATCCGCGCCCGGCGCGCCAGGTCCTCGACGGTCAGCGGCCGGTCGAGCCGTTCGACCGCCCAGGGCAGCAGCTCGGTGAGCGGGTGGTCCTCGCGGGTGGGCACGGGTGCGGTGACGAACTGGGCCTGGCCGCCGTCCCGGTGCGGGGGCACGACCAGGCGGCGGGCGACCGTGTTGGCGATCGCCGAGCCGTGGTCGAGGCGGACGAGGTGCAGGCAGAGGTCCATCGCGGCGGCCTTGCCGGCGGAGGTGAGCACGGTGCCGTTGTCGACGTAGAGCACGTCCGGGTCGACCTCGACCCGGGGATACCGCTCGGCCAGGGCCTCGGTGTGCGCCCAGTGCGTGGTCGCACGGCGGCCGTCGAGCAGACCGGCGGCGGCCAGGACGAACGCGCCCGTGCACAGGGACGCCACGCGCGCGCCTGCCTCGTGGGCAGCGCGTACGGCGTCGACGAGGTCGGCGGGCGGTTCCCGGTCGACGTCGGCCCAGCCGGGGACGATCACCGTGTCCGCGTACGGGAGTCGGTCGAGCCCGTGGTCGGGTTCCAGGCGGAACCGCTCGACCCGTACGGGGCCGGGCCCGCAGACGGTCATGTCGTACCAGGGGACGGCGACCGCGTCCGGGGCGGAGCCGAACACCTCGTGGGCGAGGGAGAGTTCGAAGTGCAGCATGCCGTCGGTGACGGCCAGCGCGAGCGTACCCATGTCCGTAATTGTACGGGACATGTCGTTCCGGACACTCGCGGTGGCTCGCAACGGCCGCCAGGATGGCAGTAGTTGAACATTCGATTACAGGGAACGGCGGGAGAAGTCATGGGATCGGGTCGGACGGTCGCGGTGTTCGGTGCCTACGGTCACACCGGGCGCTTCGTGGTGGCGGAGCTGCTGGAGCGGGGGTTCGTCCCGGTGCTTTCCGGCCGCGACGCCGACAAGTTGCGGGCGCTCGCCGCGTCCCACGACGGGCTCGACGTCCGCCCGGCGTCGGTCGACGACCCGGCCGCGCTCGACCGCGCGCTGGCGGGCGCGGCGGCCGTCGTCAACTGCGCCGGACCGTTCGCCGTGACCGGCGCCCCGGTGATCGAGGCCGCGCTGCGGGCCGGAATCCCGTACGTGGACGTGGCGGCCGAGATCGAGGCCAACGCCGACACCTTCGCGCGCTTCAGGGACCGGGCCCGCGCCGCGGGAACCGTGATCGTCCCCGCGATGGCCTTCTACGGCGGCCTCGGCGACCTCCTGGCGACCACGGCCATGGGCGACTGGACGACGGCCGACGAGGTGCACGTCGCGTACGGACTGAGCAGCTGGCACCCCACAGCGGGGACCCTCGCGGCGGGCAGGGTCTCCCGGGAGCGGCGGGGCGGGCGGCACGTCCGCCACACCGGCGGACGGCTCGAATACCACGACGACGCGCTCTCCGTCGTGGAGTGGCCCTTCCCCGCGCCCCTGGGCACCCGACCCGTCATCGGCGAGTTCACCATGGCCGACGTCGTGACCGTCCCCAGCCACCTGGCGGTGCCGGAGGTACGCACGTACATGGCGGTCGACGCGGCCCAGGACCTGACGGCGCCGGACCCGTCCGCACCGACCGCGGTCGACGGGCGCGGCCGCTCCGCGCAGACCTTCCTGGTGGACGTCGTCGTGCGCTCCGGCGGCGCGGAACGCCGGGCCGTCGCCGCCGGCCAGGACATCTACGCCGTCACCGCGCCGCTCGCGGTGGAGGCGCTCCACCGCATCCTCACGGGCCGGACCCGGACGACCGGCGTCGCCTCCGCGGGCGAGATGTTCGACGCACCCGACTTCCTCCGCGCGCTGTCCGCACACCTGTCCCTGGACGTGCGGCACTGACCCGGGGCGGCCTCGGCATCATGGGTCCGACCGGGTGGATCGGTCCTGGGGTGGATCGGTCCCGGGTGGATCGGTGAACTTCCGGGCCGGGACGGCGAGAAGGGCCAGATGACATGAGGAGCCAGGGGCAGGCGGCCTGGGAGCTGCTGCTGCCGGCCGCAGGCGCTCCGCCGCGACGGCGGGGGCGGGCACTGCAGGAGGCACTGCGGGAGGCCGTGCGGTCGGGGCGGCTCGCGGCCGGGACGCGGCTGCCGTCGACCCGCGCGCTCGCGGCCGACCTCGGCGTCTCGCGGGGCCTCGTCACCGAGGCGTACGAACAGCTGACGGCCGAGGGCTACCTGCGCAGCGACCGGGGCGCGGGGACCTGGGTGGGCGGCGCGGCCCGGGCTGCCACGCGCGGGGCCCGCGACCTGGCCGCCGGGACGCCCGGGATCCGGATCGACTTCCGTCCGGGGACGCCCGACCTGTCGCTGTTCCCGAGGAGCGCCTGGGCGGCGGCACAGCGGTCCGTGCTCACGCGGCTCCCCCACCCGTCGCTCGGCTACCCGGATCCGCGCGGGCTCCCCGCACTGCGCGAGGCCCTCGCCGCGCTGCTGGCGCGGCGGCGGGGCGTGGTGGCCGATCCCGAGCGGCTCGTGGTCTGTTCGGGCGTGGCACAGGCGTCGACCCTGCTCGGCTTCGTCCTACGCGCGCGTGGACACGACCGGGTCGGCATCGAGGACCCCGGCAGCCCCGAGCACGGGCGGCTGTTCGCCTCGACCGGCCTGGACACGGTGTGGCTGCCACTGGACGAGGACGGTCTGCGCCCGGGGCCACTCGCCGACTCCGGCGTACGGGCGGTGGTGGTGACGCCCTCGCACCAGTTCCCGTCCGGGATCAGCTGGTCGGCGGAACGCCGGGCCGCGCTCCTCGACTGGGCGCGCGCGGTGGACGGATACGTCCTGGAGGACGACTACGACGGCGACTTCCGCTACGACCGCGCCCCCGTCGGCGCGCTCCAGGGACTCGACCCCGAGCGGGTCGCCTACGCCGGCTCGGTCAGCAAGTCCCTCGCCCCGGGCCTGCGGCTCGGCTGGCTGCTCGTCCCGGAGGCGCTGCTCGACGAGGTCGTCGAACGCAAGCGGACGATGGACCTCGGGAATCCCGTACTCGACCAGGCCGTCCTCGCGGAGTTCGTGACGCGCGGCGGGTACGACCGACAGCTCCGCCGCTGCCAACGCGCCTACCGGGAGCGGCGGGACGCGCTCCTCGCCGCCCTCGCGGAACACCTGCCCGGCACCCGTGTGAGCGGCATCGCCGCCGGACTCCACGTCATCGCGCGCGTACCGGCCGGTTTCGGGCCACCCGAGCGGTTCCTGGCACGGGCCGCGGAGGCCGGGGTGGCGCTGCGTTCCCTGGAGGAGTACGGCACGGCCCGGCCGGCGGACGGGGACGTACGGCTCGTCATCGGGTACGCGCACCTGGCGCCTTCGGCCGTCACGACGGGGATCCGGCTGGTGGCGGAGGCGTTGGGGCGCGGGTGACGGGGGTCGTGGATCCAGAATCCCGGGTGTTGGATCCGGGATGTTGGATCCCGGATGTTGGATCCGAAGTGTTGGATCCCGGATCCAAAGCGGCCGGCGGCCAGGGCGATCTGTTCACGCGGGGTTGGTGTGGGCGCCGCACCCGGTCGTTAGGCATGGGGCGGCGCACTCGGCCGTCCGGCATGGGCCGGGGCGCCGTCCGTGACCGGAACGACCGACCCCGGAGGTCCTTTCATGTCCCTTCCCCCGTCCGCCTCTTCCTCCTCCCCCGCCCGGCGGAGCATCCTGCGCGGCTCGCTGGCCGCGTCGGCGGCGCTCACCCTCGGCGGCACCGGCCTCGCCGCCCCGGCGTTCGCGCTCTCGGGCCGGCCCCGGGCCGAGTGGGGCGTGCAGGCCGGTGACGTCACGGCCTCCTCCGGTCTGGTGTGGGTGCGTTCGGACCGGCCGGCGCGGATGCTCGTGGAGACCTCGGCGACCGAGTCCTTCCGGCACGCGCGCCGCCACCTCGGGCCGCTGATCGGCGCGGACACGGACTTCACCGGTACGACCGCCCTACGCGGACTGCCGGCGGGCGAGCAGATCCACTACCGGGTCACCCTCGTCGATCCGGACGACCCGCGCCGGGCGGGCGAGCCGGTCCTCGGTACCTTCCGCACGGCCCCGGACCGGCGCCGGGGCGGGGTCCGCTTCCTGTGGTCCGGGGACATCGCGGGGCAGGGCTGGGGCATCAACCCGGACATCGGGGGCTTCCGCGCGTACGAGGAGATGCGCCGCCTCGACCCGGACTTCTTCCTGTGCAGCGGCGACACGATCTACGCCGACGGGGTCATCCAGCCGAGCGTGACCCTGCCGGACGGACGGATCTGGCGGAACGTCACGACGCCGGAGAAGTCGAAGGTCGCGGAGACCCTCGACGAGTACCGGGGCAACTTCCGCTACAACCTCCTCGACCACAACGTCCGGGCCTTCAACGCGCAGGTGCCGTCGGTGGTGCAGTGGGACGACCACGAGGTGCGGAACAACTGGTACCCGGGGCAGATCCTGGACGACGCCCGCTACACGGAGAAGGACGTGGACGTCCTCGCGGCCCGCGCCTCGCAGGCGTTCGGCGAGTACTTCCCGGTCTCCACGCTCCACGCGCGCGGTGGGGGACGCGAGCGGCGGGTGCACCGGGTGGTGCGGTACGGGCCGCTGCTCGACGTGTTCGTGCTCGACATGCGCTCGTACCGGAACGCCAACTCGCCCGGCCGGCAGGCCGACGACACCACCGGCATCCTCGGTGCCGAGCAGCTCGCCTGGCTCAAGCGGGAGCTGGCCGCGTCCCGTGCGGTGTGGAAGGTGCTCGCTGCGGACATGCCGATCGGTCTGGTCGTCACGGACGGCGCGGCGAACTTCGAGGCGATCGCCCAGGGCGACCCGGGCGTGCCGCTGGGCCGGGAGCTGCAGATCGCGGAGCTGCTGAGGTTCGTGAAGCACCGGCGGATCACCGGCACGGTGTGGCTGACGGCGGACGTCCACTACACCTCGGCGCAGCACTACGCGCCGGAGCGGGCGGCCTTCCAGGACTTCGCGCCGTTCTGGGAGTTCGTGTCCGGGCCGCTGGCGGCGGGCGGGTTCCCGGCGAACGCGCTGGACGCGACCTTCGGTCCGGAGCGGGTGTTCGTGCGGGCGCCGGAGCGGGCGAACCTGTCGCCGATGGAGAGCCCGCAGTACTTCGGCGAGGTCGACATCGACGGACACAGCGGGGAACTGACGGTACGGCTGCGGGCCGAGGGCGGCGCGGTGCTGTTCACCAAGGTGCTGCAGCCGGGGCGCGTCGGACAGTAACCCCTGGTCGGGGCGGGCGCCGCTGATTGTCAGTGGGGGGTCGTAACGTCGTTCCCATGACGCGATCCGTACAGGCGCTCGCCTCCGTCCGGCCGTCCGCGCCGGGGCCTACGGGCTCCGGCCGCGGTTCGGGTCGTTCTCCGGCCGCGGCAGAACGGGACGGGGGGAGCATGGGAACGGGGAGGGCTGACGACGTGGTGGCTGGTGCGGGTGACAGCACGGGGGTTCGTGCGGGTGAGGACGTGACGGCTCGCGCGGGCGGTGGCGGGCAGGGGGACGCCCGCGTCGAGGAACTGCTCGCGGCGGTGCGCGACGGGGAGGCCGCCCGGATGCCGGGGCTCCTGGAGCCGCTGGACGCCGCCGCCCGCAAGGCCGCGCTCGCTCGGCTCAAGGAGTTGCGCGCGGAGGTGCGTGCCGGGAAGTGGGCGACGCCGCCGTACCACCCGAACCGGATCCGCAGCGCGCTGTACGTGGCGGGGGCCGGCTGTCACCCGACGGCCGCGGCCGCCGCGAGCTGGCTCGGCGCGCGCGACCTGTTGATCTGGGAGGAGGACAAGGTCCTGGCCCTCGAGGTGCTCGGCGACCGGGACCCCGAGTGGGCGGCGGACCTGGCGGGGCGCCTGGCCAAGCGCCGGACGGCGGCGGAGAACAGCTACCCGCTGTTGCACGGGCTCATGGTCCGCTCCGGGTACAGGGTGCCGCCGACCGACGGCTACGTGACCGGCTGGGCCTGGCACATCACGGACGATCGGCTCGTGGAGCGTCTCCGGGAGGACCCGCAGACCCCGGTCCTGGTGGCGCACGCGCTCGCGATGGCCGAGCCGCCCGAGCGGCTGGCCCGGTCCCTCGGCCGCCGACCGGAGCGGTACTGGCCCTTCGCCCTGCGGACGCTCGTCGAGGAAGGGATCCTGGACCGGGCGCAGATCCTGGACGTGTGCGTGTCGCGGCTGCTGCGCGGCGGCCCCATCCGGAACCTCCGCCTGCCGCTGGAGATGGTGCGGCTGCTCGCACCGGACGCGGAGGAGCTGCGGCAGCGGATCCCGGACTGGGTCGGGATCGCGGCCGAGGCGCCGTCGCTCGTCGCCGGGTACGCCCAGGACGTCCTGGTGGAGCTCGCCTCGGCGGAGCTCCTGCCGGTCGGGGCGCTGGCCGAGATGACGGCCGGTGTTCTCTTCCGTACCGAGAAGAAGCTCGTACGGGCCCAGTTGGCGCTGGTCGGCAAGGTGCTGGCCCGGGAGCCGGGCGCGGCCGGGGAGCTGCTGCCCGCCGTGACGGAGGCCTTCGCGAGCGAGGACACCGACGTGCAGGAGCGGGCCCTCAAGCTGGTCGGCCGCCATCTGCCGGCCGTGGACGCCGAGGTCCGACGCGAGCTGGCCGAGGCCGCCGGTCTCCTGGGCCCGACGCACCGGCAGGCCGCCGAGGAGCTGTTCGGCGCGGACCTGGAGCAGGAGGCGCGGCTTCCGTACGAGGAGATCCTGCCGCCGGTGCCGGAGCCGCAGCGGCTCGCGCCTGCGGCGACGACGGTCGAGGAGCTGATGGCGCAGCTGGTGGTGAGGCGCCTGGCGGAGGAGCCCGCGGCCTTCGAGCGGGCGCTCGACGGGTTGGTGCGGCACGCGCACGCCGACCGGGCGGCCGTGGCGGAAGCGGTGCGGGAGGCCTTCCCCCGGCCGCGATGGGAGCAGGAGCCCCACTACTTCACGCACGAGACCCATGGGGTCCATGTGGTGCTCGCGGGGCTGCTCGGGGTCCTGGACCCGGCGCTCGTCGATGTCCGCAGGACCCAGGGGCACGGTTCCGTCGCCTGTCTCCACCAGGCTCTGTCGGGGGTCCTCGACGCCCGGCTGTGGGAGGCCGCCGGCCTCGTCGGCACGGCCGCGCTGCCGTTCCTGCTCGCCACGCCGACCTGGCACACGGGGGCGATCGACCCGCTGGTCCTGGTGGACCGACTGCGGGAGTACCGGGACGCCGGCGTCGAGCCCGCTCCGACCGATCTCGCGCAGGCCCTGGTCCGGGTGCTGCGAGCCGATCCGTCGGCGGAGCGGGCGGCCGAGGAGGCCGCGGCGCTCGGCACCGAGCCCGGCCGACGGCTCGCCGCCTGGCTGCGAGGGGAGGCGACCGCCGCAAGAGCCGTCCAGGGCGCGGCAGCCGACGAGCCGGTCCCGAGCGCGACGGCCGACGAGCCGGTCCCGAGCGCGTCCGGCGGCGGGGCTGTCGCTGATGCGGCCTCCGTCGGGGCCACCGTGCGTTTCCTCCAGCGCGACGAGGACAGGACCCTTCGCAGGCTGTGGCTGGCCGACCGCCTCGTCGTCGGGATCGACGAGCACCCCGCCGTGCGGGCGGAGTTCCCGCCCGCCTTCCAATGGCTCGGTGGCGCCCTGGAGGCGACTCCGCGCCGCTGCACCCACTGGATAGAGGGCCGTGCGCAGTGGTCGACGGTGCTGCCGGCCGACCGCGAGGTGTTCGCGGCCTGTCTCCTGCCGACGCTCACGAGCAGCACCGAGGGGGACTCGCGCGGCACGACCGAGCCGCTGACCGCGCTGGTCGAGGCCGAAGGTCCGGTCGGAAGGGCGGTCCTGCTGGCCCTTGCCTTCGGTCTCGGCTGTGTGGACGCGGACGACCGGCTGCGCGCGGTGGACGCCGTGCTCGTCCTGGCGGCGCGGGGCGAGCTGGACGCCCGGGGGCTCGGTGCGGAGCTGGCGTGGCTGGTCGCGGAGGGTTCGGTGAAGCCGAACCGGCTGGCGGACGCGGCCCGAACGGCGGCCGCCACGGGCGCGTACGGGACGGTCTGGGCGGTGCTCGCGGCGATGCTCCCGGAGCTGCTCGCCGCGGCGAAGCCGGTACGGGGGCTCGGCGAGGTCCTCGCGGTCGCCGCCGACTGCGTGGAGCGGTGCGGGGCCGTCGGCGAGGTCTCCGGGCTCGGCGCGTCGGCCTCGGGACGGGGTTCCTCGCAGCTGGTGGTGCAGGCCAAGCGGCTGCTGGGCGCACTCCGTCAGGGGGTCGATCAGCCGCCGACAGAAACGGTCTGAATCGGTTCTTAATCCGCCAGATCGGCGCTTAACCCGTCAGTCACAAAGCGTTCGTGATCACGCAACACCGCTGGGTCACAGTGAAGCCATGACCGATGTGACGTCTTCGAAGAGCGCCCACCGTCCGCACCACTGGCGGCACGACCTGATCGAGCTCGCCGCCCTGTTCACCGCCGTGGTGGTGGCCGACACGATCGCCAAGACCGTGGTCAAGGGCCATGACGGCCCCTACCTCCTGGTCTTCTCGGCGATCGCGCTGGTCGCCACCGCCGCGTTCCACACCTGGTGGGCGCGGCGGCACAGTCATGCCAGCCCTGCCCCACCCGCCGGCCTCCCGGCGGCGGCCGGGTCCGAGCGGAGCGAGAGCGGGGACGAGTCCGCGGCCCCGGCCGAGACCACGCTGTGGCGGATGCGGACCACCGTCGCGGACACCCCGGGCAGCCTCGCCGCGCTCTGCACGGTCCTCGCCCGCCTCGGCGTGGACATCCTCACCCTGCAGACGCATCCGCTCGGTGACGGCACGGTCGACGAGTTCCTGCTGCGCGCCCCCGCCGACCTCTCCGCGCAGGCCCTCGCCCGTGAGACGGCGGCGGCCGGCGGCCGTGACACCTGGACCGAGCGGGCCGACGCCCACGACCTGGTGGACACGCCCACCCGGGTCCTCGGCCTGGCCACCCGTACCGCGCTCGACGCGGCCGAACTGCCGCTCGCGCTGCGCCAGCTCCTCGGCCGCTGCACCCTCCACTCCGTGCCGGCCGTCTCGCTCACCGGCCGCCCCACCGGCGAACAGGCCCCGGTGGAAGGAGTCCTGGAGGAGACCGTGATGCGGCTGCGCGACCCGCACGGCGGCACCCTCATCATCGAGCGGCCCTATCTGCCCTTCACCCCGACCGAGTTCGCCCGGGCCCGCGCCCTCGTCGAGCTCGACGCCCGCCTCGGCCCCCGCCTCCCGCGCAGCCGGGACGTGCTGACCCTGCCGGAGGGCAACGAGATCACCGTGCGCCGCGCCGACCAGCGCGACCTGGCCGCCGCGCGCGCCATGCACGACCGCTGCTCGGCCCGCACCCTGGGCCTGCGCTACCACGGCCCGGTCGGCGACGCCGACCGCTACCTCGACCACCTGCTCAGCCCCCGCTTCGGCCGTACCCTCGCCGTGCAGACGACCTCCGGCCGCCTCGTCGCCCTCGGCCACCTGCTGTGGGACGGCGACGAGACCGAGGTCGCTCTCCTCGTCGAGGACGACTGGCAGCGGCGCGGCATCGGATCCGAGCTCCTCGGCCGACTGGTGGCGATGGCCGAGGAGACCGGCTGCGACAGCGTGTACGCCGTGACGCAGTCCTCCAACACGGGGATGGTGGCCGCGATGCGGGCGCTGAACCTCCCCCTCGACTACCAGATCGAGGAGGGCACCCTGGTGATCACCGCCCGGCTGGCCTCGGCATCGCGACCGGCCGCCCGGACGCAGCAGGAGCAGCCGCACGAAGGGACCCGGCCGGCGGAGCGCTGAGCGCCTGGGTCAGGTCGCGCCACAGGTCCTCGACGTCCTCCAGGCCGACCGACATCCGCAGCAGCCGGTCGCTGACGCCCGCCGAACGCCGGTCTCCCTCGGCCACGATCCGGTGGCTGATGGAGGCCGGGTGCTGGATGAGGGTGTCGACGCTGCCGAGACTGACCGCCGGGGTGATGAGCCGTACCCCGGCGATCACGTCGTGCGGGTCCCCGTACACCTCGAAGGCGATCATCGCGCCGCCGATCCGCGGGTAGTGGACGCGGGCGATCCGGGGGTCGGTGGCGAGCCGCCGGACCAGCTCCGCGGCCGTCGAGGACGCCGCCCTGACCCGTACCGGAAGGGTGGACAGGCCGCGCAGCAGCAGATATCCGGCGAGCGGGTGGAGCACCCCTCCGGTGGCGAAGCGGATCTGACGGAGGGTACGGGCGAACTCCTCGTCGCAGGCGACGACCCCGCCCATGACGTCGCCGTGGCCGCCGAGGTACTTGGTGGCGCTGTGCAGCACGATGCGCGCGCCCTGCTCGACGGGCCGCTGGAGCACCGGCGTGGCGAAGGTGTTGTCGACGAGCAGCGGGACGGAGCCGCAGGAGTGGGCGAGGGCCCTGATGTCGGCCTCGGCGAGCGTCGGGTTGGCGGGCGACTCGACCACGACGAGGCAGGTGTCGGGGCGGAGGGCGTCGGTGACGCCCGCCGGATCGGTCCACGTCACCTCGGTGCCGAGCAGCCCGGCGTCGAGGAGGTGGTCGCTGCAGCCGTAGAGCGGGCGGACGGCGACGACGTGGCGCAGGCCCTGGCTCGCCCGTGCGAGGAGCACGGCGGTGAGGGCGGCCATGCCGCTGGCGAAGGCGACGGCGGCCTCGGCGCCCTCCAGGCGGGCGAGGGCGTCCTCGAAGCGGGCGACGGTCGGGTTGTCGAGCCGGGCGTAGACCGGCGGCCCGTCGAGCCGGGCGCCGGTGGTGGCGAACTCGTCGATGCGGGCGGCCTCGGCCCGGGCGTCGTACGAGGGGTAGGTGGTGGACAGGTCGAGCGGCGGGGCGTGCAGCCCGAGGCCGGCGAGGTCTTCGCGGCCGGCGTGCACGGCTTCGGTGGCAAGGGCCCTCGGGATGGCCGAGAGGCCGTGATCCATGGCGTCCATGGCGGCACTGTGAACGGATACCGGGAAGTAGCGCGAAATCACCGTGCTACGTTCGCCAGATGGCCGATTCTGTCGTACTGGACACGGTCGATCTGCACATTCTTCGCCTCCTGCAGAACGACGCCCGGAGCACCTACCGCGAACTCGCCGCCGAGGTCGGGGTCGCACCCTCCACCTGCCTCGACCGGGTGGCACGGCTGCGCCGCACCGGCGTGATCCTCGGACACCAGCTACGACTGGATCCGGCCAAACTCGGGCGCGGGCTCGAAGCACTGCTTCTGGTCCAGGTCCGCCCCCATCGGCGTGAACTGATCGGTCCGTTCGTCGACCGGATCCGGGCCCTCCCCGAGTCCCGGGCGCTGTTCCACCTCACCGGACCCGACGACTACCTGGTGCACGTGGCCGTGGCGGACCCCGCCGACCTGCAGCGTCTCGTCCTCGACGAGTTCACCTCGCGCCGCGAGGTGGCCCGCGTCGAGACGCGGCTGATCTTCCAGCAGTGGGAGTGCGGCCCGCTCCTGCCGCCCTCCTCGGGCCCCTCCTTGTCAGCCGACTGAGGCCGGACGAGGGTGACGCGGGCCCGCCGGAGGCGCCAGGATGACCCCCATGCCAGACACTTCCATCAGCCCGCTGCCCCGCCAGGTCGCCGACGACCACGTCGACGCACTCATCGCCCTCGACCCGATCACCGGTACGTACCTGGGAGTCAAGGAGAGCGCCGGACGGCTGCCGGACTTCTCGCCCGCCGGCCAGCGTGCGGTGGCCGACCTCGCCCGCCGCACGCTCGCGCGGCTCGACGAGGCCGAGCGGGCGCCGGGCGCGGACAGCGACGCCGAACGGCGCTGCGCGCGGCTCCTCCGGGAGCGGCTGACGGCGGAACTGGCCATGCACGAGGCCGAGGAGAACCTCTGCACCGTCAGCAACATGCGCTCGCCCGCGCACAGCGTCCGCATCGTCTTCACCGTCATGCAGACGGAGACCGAGGAGGACTGGGAGGCGGTCGCCGACCGGCTGCGCGCGGTCCCGGCCGCGCTCGACGGCTACCGCGCCTCGCTCGCGCTCGGTCTGGAGCGCAAGCTCCACGGCGGGCCGCGCCCCACCGCCACCTTCGTCGAGCAGCTCACCGAGTGGGCCGGCGGGGAGAACGGGAAGCTGGGCTGGTTCGAGGAGTTCGCCGCCGCCGGCCCCGCCGCGCTCCCCGAGGAGCTGCGGGCCGCGCTCGCGACGGCCGCGAAGGGCGCGACCGCGGCCGTCGGGGCGCTGCGGGACTGGATGCGCGACGTGTACGCACCGGCCGTCGCCGACGCGCCGAACACGGTGGGCCGCGAGCGCTACCAGCGCTGGACCCGCTTCTTCAACGGCACCGACCTGGACCTCGACCAGGCGTACGCGTACGGCTGGACCGAGTACCACCGGCTCCTCGGCGAGATGCGGACCGAGGCCGAGCGGATCCTGCCCGGCGCGGGCCCCTGGGAGGCGCTCGCCCACCTCGACGAGCACGGCACCCACATCGAGGGCGTGGAGGAGGTACGGGTCTGGCTCCAGGAGCTGATGGACCAGGCCATCGAGACGCTCGACGGCCGGCACTTCGAACTCGCCGAGCGGGTACGGCGGGTGGAGTCCCGGATCGCCCCGCCCGGCGGCGCCGCCGCGCCGTACTACACCGGCCCGTCCGAGGACTTCTCCCGCCCCGGCCGCACCTGGCTGCCCGTGGACGGCACGACCCGCTTCCCCGTGTACGACCTGGTGTCGACCTGGTACCACGAGGGCGTGCCCGGCCATCACCTGCAGCTCGCGCAGTGGGTGCACGTCGCCGACCGGCTCTCCCGCTACCAGGCGACCATCGGCAAGGTCAGCGCGAACTCGGAGGGCTGGGCGCTGTACGCGGAGCGCCTGATGGACGAGCTCGGCTTCCTGCCCGACGCGGAGCGGCGCCTCGGCTACCTCGACGGGCAGATGATGCGCGCGTGCCGGGTGATCGTGGACATCGGCATGCACCTCGGCCTGGAGATCCCCGCGGAGTCGCCCTTCCACCCGGGCGAGCGGTGGACGCCGGAGCTCGCGCAGGAGTTCTTCCAGCTGCACAGCAGCCGGCCGCCGTCCTTCGTGGAGAGCGAGATGACCCGCTACCTGTCGATGCCGGGCCAGGCGATCGGCTACAAGCTGGGCGAGCGCGCCTGGCTGCTCGGTCGCGCCAACGCGCGGGCCGCGCACGGCGACGCGTTCGACGCGAAGGCCTGGCACATGGCGGCCCTCTCCTTGGGCCCGCTGGGCCTGGACGACCTGGTGGACGAGATCTCCCGCCTCTGAGGTCTCCGTATCCGGGATATCGGATCCAGTATCCGGGATATCGGATCCGAATCTTGGATCCGAATCTTGGATCCGATGCCCCGGCTCCGGCGTCTCCGATGGCGAGAATCCCCGGTCGATCGCTTGATCGGCCGGGGATTCCCCCGCAGGATCTCTCCCATGAGCACCGATTACGCACCCGACGCCACCGACTGGCGCATCCTCGAAGCGCTCCAGTCCGAGGGCCGTGCCAGCTTCGCCGAGCTCGCCCGCGCCGTGTCGATGTCGCCGTCCGCGGTGACCGAGCGGGTGCGGCGCCTGGAGGACGCCGGGGTGATCACCGGGTACACGGCGATCGTCGACCAGGACCGCCTCGGCCTGCCCATCCTCGCCTTCGTACGGCTGCGCTACCCGCACGGCAACTACAAGCCGTTCCACGACCTGCTGGACACCACGCCCGAGGTCCTCGAAGCGCACCACGTCACCGGCGACGACTGCTTCGTCCTCAAGGTCGCCGCCCGCTCCATGAAGCACCTGGAGGGGATCAGCGGGAAGATCGCCACGCTCGGCGCGGTGACCACCAGCGTCGTCTACTCCTCGCCGCTGCCCCGGCGTTCCCTCAGCCGCTGAGCGCGTCCGCGCCGGTCCGCAGCCGCACGGCCGAGCCCTGGCGCGCCTTGACCACCTCCAGCTGGGCGGGGATCCGGCGGCGCAGGTCGCCGACGTGGCTGACGATGCCGACGCTGCGGTCCCGTTCGCGCAGCGAGTCCAGGACGTCGAGGACCTCGTCGAGGGTCTGCTCGTCGAGGCTGCCGAAGCCCTCGTCGATGAAGAGGGTGTCGAGCCTGACCCCGCCGGCCTCGTCGGTGACGACGTCGGCGAGGCCGAGGGCGAGCGCGAGGGAGGCGAAGAAGGTCTCGCCGCCGGAGAGCGTGGCCGTGTCGCGTTCGTTGCCCGTCCAGGCGTCGACGACGTGCAGTCCGAGGCCGGACCGCTTGCCGCCGGAGCGCGCGTCGGAGTGGACCAGGGTGTAGCGGCCCGAGGACATGCGCTGGAGGCGGGCGCTCGCGGCCGCCGCGACCTGTTCGAGCCGGGCGGCGAGGACGTACGACTCCAGGCGCATCCGGCGCTCGTTCTCCGCGGAGGTGCCGGCGGTGAGGGCGGCGAGCCGGGCCACCCGGTCGTACTCCTCGCGCAGCGGGCCCAGGCGGCGGACCTCGGTGGCGGCCTGCCGGGAGAGTCCGGCGAGTCCGGTGGCCCGCTCGCGGGCGGCGGAGAGGGCGGAGTCGGCCTCGCGGAGGGCGCGTTCGGCCGCGGCGTGCGCGGCCGCCGCGCCGGCGGGGTCGGCGGGCGGCCGGGCGGCGGCCTCGGCCGTGCCGGGCTCGGCGAGCCGGTCCGCGACGGCGGCGGCCTCCGCCTGCCAGGCGTCGACGCGCTGCTGGAGGTCGCGGCGCTCACGCTCGTCGAGGACGGCGCCGGCGGCCTCGGCCGGGGTGGCGAAGCCCGCGCGGTAGGCGGCGTCGGCGAGCCGGTCGTCGGCCTCCTTGAGGCGCTGGGCGGCGAGTTCGGCGGTGTGTACGGCCCCGGCGGCGTGGGCCAGGAGCGCGATCCGCCGCTCGAGGAGGGCCGCGTGTTCGGCCACGCTGGCGAACACGCCGCGTCCCCGGGCGAGTTCCTCGTCGAGCGCGGACTGCTCCCGCTCCAGGGCCTCGCGCCGCGAGGTCCGCGCGGCGACCCGCCGCTCGGCCTCCCGCTGGGCGCCCACCCGCTCCTCGTGTTCCCGCTCGGCTCGCGCGAGCGCCTCCCGCGCGCTGTGCGTCTGCCCGGCGAGGGCGTGCACCTCGGCGTGCAGCCGGGCCAACTCGTCTGCTTCGTCGGCGAGTTCGGCGACGGTGGGCTCGGGCGACTCGGGCCCGTCCTGCACCTCCGTACGTGCCGCGGACCAGGACTCGCGGGTGACGGCCAGTTCGCGTTCGGCACCCGTGCGGGTCTCCTCGGCGCGGGTGTAGGCCGCATAGGCGGCGTCCTCGGTGGCGCGGTCGACGTGGTCGGCGGTGGTGCGGGCGGGGGCGGGGTGGGCGGTGGAGCCGCAGACCTGGCAGGGGTCGCCCGGGGTGAGCGTGACGGCGAGTTCGGCGGCGATGCCCTCCAGGCGGCGGGACTTGACGTCGAGCCAGGTCTCGTGGGCCGCGTTGCGCCGCTCGCGGGCCTCCGCGAGACGCGCCTCGGCCACCCGGGTGCCCTCGGCGAGGGCGTCGCGGCGGCGGGCCGCGGCGAGCCGGCGGCGGGCGGGATCGAGGCGGCCCGCGAGGTGCTCGGCGCGGGCGGCGGCGTCGCGGGCGGCCTCGACGCGTTCGGCGAGGGCCGTGCGGCGCGGTTCCCAGCCCGCGAGCCAGTCGGCCGCGTCCCGGAGGGCGTCCTCGTCGGCGCGCGCCTCCCGGGCGAGGACGGCGCGTTCCTCGGCGACGGCGGCGGCCCGGTGCTCGGCGCGGCGGGCGGCTTCGAGGCCGCCGAGCTCCTCGCGCAGCCGGTGTTCGCGGGCGGAGAGCTGCTCGGCGCCGTGGTCGGCGAGGCTGGGGGGCAGCTGGGCGAGCGCACGCTCCCGGGCGCTCTGCGCGGTGGTGTGTTCGCGCTCGGCGTCCCGGCGCAGGCCGAGCGCGGGGGCCACCCGGTCGGCCTTGAGGCCGCGGTCGAGGGTGGCCTGGAGGCGGTCGCGCTCGGGGGTCTGTTCGGTGAGCCGCTCGCGGCGCCGAAGGGCGTCGGCGTGCCGGGCCTGCCGGGCGGCGAGGTCGTTCTCCGCGTCGAGGGCGGCCCGCGTGGAGGCCTGCCCCGCCTCGGCCGCGGTGAGGCGGACGCCGGCGATGTCGAGGGCCTCGCGGGCCTCGGTGCGGGCGACGGCGGCCCAGGTGAGGACGGACTCGGCGAGCCCGGGGTCGCCGGGCCGGCCCTCGACGGGGGTGCGGGCGGCGTCGAGGCCGCCGGCGGCCTGGGTCATGCGGTGGGCGAGGGTGAGCAGCCGTGCGTCCCCGTCCTCGACCTGCTGCTGTGCGGCGCGTCGCAGTTCGGCGAGGCGTTCCTCGACGGCGGCGAAGCGGCGGGTGTCGAAGAGGCGGCCGAGGAGCTTGCCCCGGGCCTCGGCGTCGGCGCGCAGGAAGCGGGCGAAGTCTCCCTGCGGGAGGAGGACGACCTGGCAGAACTGTTCGCGGCTCATGCCGACGAGCTGGGTGATCTCCTCTCCGATCTCCTGGTGGGAGCGGCTGAGGCCGGCCCACTCGCCGGTGGCCGGGTCGTACTGCCGGAGCCAGGTCTGGGCCTTCTCGGTGGTGAAGCCGCCGCCGCGCTTCTTGGGCCGCTGCTGGGCCGGGCGGCGGGTGATCTCCAGGCGCCGGTCCCCCGCGGTCAGTTCGAGCAGGACCTCGGTGTACGTGCCGACGGGCGCGTGGTCACTGCGCAGGGAGGTGCCGGGGTTCTGGCGGACGCCGGGCACGCTCCCGTACAGGGCGAAGCAGACGGCGTCGAGGACGGAGGTCTTGCCGGCGCCGGTCGGCCCGTGGAGGAGGAAGAGCCCGGCGGAGGACAGGGCGTCGAAGTCGACCTTCTGCGTGGTGCCGAACGGCCCGAATGCCGTGATCTCCAGGCGGTGCAACCTCATCGGCCCACCTCGCGCTCGGCCGCGTCGACGCGGACGTCGTCGAAGGCGCCGTACAGGACGGACCGTTCGGCGCCGTCGAGGGCGGCGCCGCCACGCACATGGGCCACGAAGTCCTCCGCGATCTGCTGGTCGCTGCGGTCCCGGAGCCGCTGGGCGTAGGAGGCGCCCTGGTCGTCGCCGGTCCGCTCGGGGTCGAAGACCAGGTTGAGGGCGTGGGGGAAGCGTTCGGTGAGCCGGGCCATGGGCTCGGCGGGGCGCACGGGGTCGGTGAGGGTGGCCTCGACCCAGGACTGCTCGTGCGGGGCGAGCGCCGGGTCGGCGAGGAGGTCGTCGAGCCGGCCCCTGATCCGGGCGAGGGGGCGCGGGACGGGGCAGTCGAGGCGTACGTCGGCGGTGATCGTCCCGTTCTCGCCGAGGTCGATCAGCCACATGGTCTTGCGGTGGTCGGCCTCGGAGAAGGAGTAGGCGAGCGGGGAGCCGGAGTAGCGGACGCGGGGGGTGAGGGTCTGGCTGCCGTGGAGGTGGCCGAGGGCGACGTAGTCGACGCCGTCGAAGATCCCGGTGGGGACGGCGGCGACGCCGCCGACCGTGATGTCCCGCTCGCTGTCGCTCGGCGCGCCGCCCGCGACGAAGGCGTGGGCGAGGACGACGGAGCGGGTGCCGGCGGGCCGCGTGGCGAGGTCGGCGCGGACGCGGTCCATGGCGGCGGCGAGGACGGCCTCGTGGCCGGCCTTCTCGGCGCCGAGGCGCTCGCGGACGAGCGCGGGTTCCAGGTAGGGCAGGCCGTAGAGGGCGACCTCGCCGTGGGGGTCGGTCAGGACGACGGGGGTGCCGATGCCGTCGGGGTCGGTACGGAGGTGGATCCCGGCGCGTTCGATGAGTCCGGCGCCGACGCCGAGCCGCCGGGCGGAGTCGTGGTTGCCCGAGATCATGACGGTGGGCACGCCGGCCTCGGCGAGGCGGTGCAGCGCGGTGTCGAACAGCTCGACGGCGGGCAGCGGCGGCACGGCCCGGTCGTAGACGTCACCGGCGACCAGGACGGCGTCCACGTCGTGCGCGTGGACGGTCGCCACGAGGTGGTCGAGGAAGGCGGCCTGGGCGTCGAGGAGGCCGACGCGGTGGAAGGACCGGCCGAGGTGCCAGTCCGAGGTGTGCAGGAGCCTCACGATGCCGTCCCACCCCGCATGTGCCCCGCTCCTCGCCGCCGGTTCCCGTTCGTGTGCGCCCACCACGCTATCCCGAGCGGGGGTGTGGGGAGGGCCTCACGGGTGGGGCTCCCCTGGCGGGGTGTCACGGACGGGGCTCCACGGGAGCGGACGCCACGGGCGGGGGCGTCACCGAGGGCTCGCCCGTGTGAGGCGCGTCACCTGCGACGTGTCACGCGCGCGTACATCTCGCCGCGCCACGCGTCACCCGTCACAGGTCACCCGTCACGCGTCCCCGTACGCCTCGCCGCCGAGTTCGAAGGAGGCCGTTCCCGCCGTGGCGTCGGCGAGCCAGCCGCGGAAGGCGGGGACGTCCGCGTCGGGGAGACCGATCTCGATCGTGACGGCGTCGGCGTACCGCACCTCGCGGACGGCGCGGCCGGTGGCCCGCAGGTCGTTCTCCAGCTTGCCGGCGCGCTGGTGGTCGACGGTGACGGTGGCGAGCCGGAAGCGCTGCCGGGTGACGGTGCCGAGGGCGTCGAGCGCCTCGCCGACCACCCCGCCGTACGCGCGGATCAGGCCGCCCGCACCGAGCTTCACGCCGCCGTAGTAGCGGGTGACGACGGCGGCGACGTACCGCATCTCGCGGCGCAGCAGCATCTGGAGCATGGGGACGCCGGCGGTGCCGCCGGGCTCGCCGTCGTCGCTCGCCTTCTGCACGGAGGCGTCGGCGCCGAGGACGTACGCGAAGCAGTTGTGGGTGGCGGTCGGGTGCTCCCTGCGGATCCGGGCGACGAACTCCTGCGCCTCCCGCTCGTCGGCGACGGGTGCGAGCGCGCAGAGGAAGCGCGAGCGGTTGATCTCGGTCTCGTGCACGCCCTCACGGGCCAGAGTGCGGTACTGCTCCTGCATCCGACCAGCCTACGTTCCGCCGGGCCCGGCCTGATCGGCAAGGCACTCCCTAGGGGAGATCTCAGGGCCGCGCGGTGGCGCGGGCGGGAATCACGGCTCGGCGCGGCTCGTTCCACTCGCAGACGGGCCGCGCCCACGAAAGGCAGCAGAAGCGATGAGCGTAGACACCACG
Organism: Streptomyces nymphaeiformis; assembly: GCF_014203895.1. Lineage (GTDB taxonomy): Bacteria > Actinomycetota > Actinomycetes > Streptomycetales > Streptomycetaceae > Streptomyces > Streptomyces nymphaeiformis. Next base: position 847,467 of record NZ_JACHJY010000003.1, read on the forward strand.
ACCACGGACCCCACCGCGTACTCCGCGTCGGAGACGGTGCGGCGGATCCTGACGTCCACGGGCGACACCTGGGCGGTGGTCGGCCTCTCGTCGAACCGGGGCCGTGCCGCGTACGGGGTGGCGGCCGTCCTCCAGCGCTTCGGGAAGCGGATCGTGCCGGTGCACCCGAAGGCGGAGACGGTCCACGGCGAGCAGGGGTACGCCTCGCTGGCCGACATCCCGTTCCCGGTGGACGTCGTGGACGTCTTCGTGAACAGCGAGCTGGCGGGGGCCGTCGCCGACGAGGCCGTCGCGATCGGCGCCAAGGCGGTCTGGTTCCAGCTGGACGTCATCGACGAGGACGCGTTCGCCCGCACCCGTGAGGCGGGGCTCGACATGGTCATGGACCGCTGCCCCGCGATCGAGATACCCCGCCTGGGCTGAGCCGCGGGCCGGGTCCTGGGCGGGGCGCTCGGCCCCGCCCTCACCCGACGCTCGGCCCCGTTCTCACCGACGGTCGGCCCCCTCCTCACCCGACGGGGACGCCGAGGCCCTCCAGGACGACGGCGCCGGGGAGTTGGGCGAAGGCCTTGCCGGGGAGGATGAGCTTGCCCCGGCGGCGGCCGCTGCCGATGAGGACCCATTCGGTGTCGACGACGGCGGCGTCGACGAGGAGGGGCCAGTCGGCCGGGAGGCCGACGGGGGTGATCCCGCCGTACTCCATGCCGGTCTCGCCGGTCGCGGTGTCCATCGGAGCGAACGAGGCCTTGCGGGCGCCGAGGTGCTTGCGGACGAGGCCGTTGACGTCGACCCGGGTCGCCGACTTCACGAGGCACGCGGCGAGGGTGGTCGTCTCGCCGCGCCTGCCCGCCACGACCACGCAGTTGGCGGACGCGTCGAGGAGGTCGGGCCCGTGGTGCTCGACGAAGACGGCCGTGTCGGCGATGTCCGGGTCGGTGTCCACGTACAGCACCTGGTCGGCCGTGACGGGCCCCGTCCAGGCGCGGACGGCTGCCGCGACGGGGGCGGTCAGGAGGTCGAGGCAGTCGGGGGCGGGCCGGGCGTCTACGAAGTCTCCGATGGGTGCGCGCATACGCCTCACGCTAACAACCGCCGCCCGGGGAAGGGGCATCCGTCTCAGCGTACGGGCGGGATGGAGACGGCCATCGTCATCTCGGCCGGCTCGTCGCCGTCGTTGCGGTAGGCGTGCGCGACGTTGGCCTCGAAGACGGCGGAGGTGCCGGCGGGCAGCGGGTGGTCCTCGCCCTCCACGACGAGGGTGAGCGTCCCGGCGGTGACGTGCAGCAGCTCGACCGTGCCCTCCGGGTGCGGGTCGGAGGCACTGCCGTCGCCCGGCATGAGGGTCCAGGACCAGAGCTCCAGCGGGCCGCGGGCCTCCGTGCCGACGAGGAGCGTGGTGTGGCTGCCGGTGGAGGTGGACCACATCCGGACGGCCTGGCCGGGCGGGACGAGCCGGACCTGGGGGCCCTGCTCGTAGTCGAGGAGGGTCGTGATGGAGACGCCGAGGGCGTCGGCCAGCTTCACGGTGGTGCCGACGCTGGGGTTGGTCCGGGCCTGCTCGATCTGGATGATCATGCCGCGGCTGACGCCCGCGCGGGCGGCGAGCGCGTCCAGGGTGAGTCCCCGCTCCTTGCGCCAGCGCTTCAGGTTCCGGGCGAGCGACTGCGTGAGCTGGTCGAGGTCCGACACGTTCCGTCCAATATTCTGGATGACAGAGTTCAACAGACTGAACTACGGTGGGGTGCACCCGATTGTTCACTGCACTGTACTGCCGCACGCCGCTGACGCACGCCCTTGCGAGGATCCATGACCGCCCTGTTCGCCCTGGCCACCAGCCTTCTGTGGGGCCTCGCCGACTTCGGGGGCGGACTCCTCACCCGCCGGATCCCCGCCCTCACCGTCGTCGTGGTCTCCCAGGCCCTCGCGGTCCTCGTCCTCGGCTCGATCGTCCTCGCGACCGGCGCCTGGACCGAGGCGGGGCCCCAGCTCTGGTACGCGGTCGGGGCGGGCGTCGTCGGCCCTGCGGCCATGCTCGCCTTCTACAAGGCGCTCGCGCTCGGCCCCATGGGGGTGGTCTCGCCGCTCGGCTCCCTCGGCGTCGTCGTCCCCGTCTCCGTCGGCCTCCTCGTCGGCGACCGGCCGGGGCTGCTCCAGTTCGCCGGGATCGCGGTGGCGATCCTCGGCGTGGTGCTCGCGGGCGGACCGGAGCTGCGCGGGGCGCCCGTCCAGCGCCAGGCGGTCCTGCTGACCCTGATCGCGGCGTTCGGCTTCGGCTCGGTGATGACGCTCATCGCCGAGGCGTCCACGACCGTCACGGGCCTGTTCCTCGCCCTGTTCGTCCAGCGCGTCACCAACGTCCTGGTCGGCGGCGGAGCCCTGTACGCCTCGGTGAGGCGTGGCGGCCGCGCGCTTCCGGAGGGCGGCGCCGGGGTCGTCCGCGCCGCGCTCCCGGCCCTCGCCTTCGTGGGCCTCGCGGACGTCGCCGCCAACGGCACGTACGCGATCGCCGCGCAGCAGGGCCCGGTCACCGTCGCCGCCGTCCTCGCCAGCCTCTACCCGGTCGTCACGGCCCTCGCGGCCCGCGGCGTCCTCAAAGAACGGCTCCGCGCGGTCCAGGCGGCGGGCGCGGGCCTCGCCCTGGTGGGCACGGTCCTCCTGGCGACGGGCTAACCGCTCACCGCCGGCCGTTCACACCGCCGGCCGTTCACCCCTCACCGGTCAGGACGGCACGGACTCCGACGACTGCGCGCGCTGCGCCTCCCAGACGGCCAGCGCCGCGAGCTGCTCCGGGGTGACGTGTTCCGGGATCGGCACCGGGGCGGGCGTACGGATCGGCGGCTGCCAGCCCTTCTCCGGGTCCCAGCTGCGGACGACCCTGGCCGGCGCGCCCGCGACCACCGAGTGGTCGGGAACCTCGCCGCGCACGATCGCGCCCGCCGCGACCACCACGTTCCGGCCGAGGCGCGCGCCCGGGAGGATCACCGAGCCCGTGCCGAGCCAGCAGCCGGGGCCTATGGAGACGGGTGCCGAGCGGGGCCACTGGCGGCCGACGGGCTCGTCCGGGTCGTCGTAGCTGTGGTTGGTCGAGGTGATGTAGACGTACGGGCCGCAGTAGGTGTCCGAGCCGATCGTCACCTTCGCGTCGGCGATGACGTGACTGCCGCGCCCGAGGACGACTCCGTCGCCCAGGGTCAGGACCGTGTCGGTCCCGAGGTCGAGGTCCGGCAGCATCCCGGCCGTGAGCGTGACCTGTTCGGCGATGATGCAGCACTCACCGATCTCGATCCACGGCTCGCCGAAGACCGTGCCCTGCGGGAACGCCAGCCGGGTCCCTGCGCCGAGGCGGCGGAACCGCAGCTTCCCGGGGTGCTCGGCGGTGACGGAGCCGGCCTGCTGCACCCAGCGCCAGCCGCCCTGCACGGCACGGGCGAGGACCCTGCGCCGCCAGGCGGCGAGGGATGAGAACGTGTTTCTGTTCCTGGGCACCCGGCCACCGTAGTCGGAGCCGTCGCACCTGATCACCGCGGTGCGCTGTGATGTCCGTCATGAGCACGGCATAGGCTGCGTGCGGGGGCATCCCCGGGCGTGACACGACGGCTGCGGATCCCGGGATCCGATGATCAGGAGCGAACCATGACAGAGGCGTTGATCAAGGGAGTGGGCGGCAAGGAGCCGCAGATCGATCCGACCGCCTTCACCGCCCCGACCTCCGTGGTGCTCGGCGAGGTCACGCTCGGCGCCCGCGCCAGCATCTGGTATCACGCGGTGCTGCGGGCGGACTGCGGTCCGATCGCGATCGGCGAGGACTCCAACATCCAGGACAACTGCACGGTCCACGTCGACCCCGGCTTCCCCGTCTCGATCGGGGACCGGGTGACCGTCGGCCACAACGCGACCGTGCACGGCTGCGTGATCGAGGACGACGTACTCGTCGGCATGGGCGCGACCGTCCTCAACGGGGCCCGGATCGGCGCCGGCTCGCTCGTCGCCGCCCAGGCCCTCGTCCCGCAGGGGATGGAGATCCCGCCGGGCTCGCTGGTCGCCGGCGTTCCCGCCAAGGTGCGCCGCCCACTGACCGACGAGGAGAAGGCGGGGATCCAGCTGAACGCCGAGATGTACCTGCTGCTCGCCAAGGGCCACGCCGAGGCCTTCGAGGACTGACGCGCGGGGCCGGGATCGCGGCCCCGCACCGGGACCAAGGCCCTGCACCACCGGGGCCCGACGCCACCACCGGGGCCCGAGCCGCCACCGAGGCCCGGCCCCACGAACCCCGCGCCCACGACCGCGGTCCGATACGAAACGGAGGGCGGCACCCGTCCCGGGTGCCGCCCTCCGTCGTACGCGTACGGTCCGCGCTCAGTCCGCCGCGGGGACCGGCTCCGGCTCCGCGGTCTCGGTCCGCTGCGCCGCCGCCTTCTTGGCGCGGTTCTTGACGACCAGCATCGAGGCGATGCCGATCAGGACGGCGAGGACGAGACCCAGCCAGGAGAAGCGCTTGAGCCAGGCCTCGGCGACGACGCCGACCGTGTAGATGACGGCCGTGGTGCCGCCGGCCCACAGGACGCCGCCGAGGACGTTGGCGATGAGGAACTTCCAGTACGGCATCTTCAGCACGCCGGCGAGCGGCCCCGCGAAGATGCGCAGGAGGGCGATGAAGCGGCCGAAGAAGACGGCCCACATGCCCCACTTCTGGAAGGAGCTCTCGGCAAGCCCGATGTTGGCCTCGCTGAAGTGTTTGGGGAACTTCCCGCCCAGCCAGGCGAGCAGCGGCCGTCCGCCCTTGCGGCCGATCGCGTATCCGATCGAGTCGCCGATGATCGCGCCGGCGGTGGCGCAGGCGCCGAGGACGTACGGGTCGATGTGGCCGTGCTGCGAGGCGAGCAGCGCCGAGCTCACGAGCACGATCTCGCCGGGCAGGGGGATGCCCAGGCTCTCCACCCCGATCACCACCGCCACGAGGACGTAGACGGCGACCGCGGGGATCGTCTCCAGCCATTCCTGCACGTGCAACGCGGTACCTCCCGTGACGACCCGACCAGGTGTGCACCGCGTCGGGCACACCTGGGCAGCGTACCGGCTCCGACGTGCCCGGCCTCGACTCGCCGGGGTGAGGGCATTGTCACCCGCCCGGGAGGCAACCCGGGGGCGGCCCGGCGGGTCGGGCGCCGGGCGCGGCCCCCGAACGGCGGTGGCGTAAGCGCCGGTTAAGATCCCGCCGAGCCGCAGACGGCTCGTCAACTCACCAGGGGGAAGCAGCAGATGCTCAAGCAGATCACGCGCGTGGTCGCCGCGCTGGCGATCACGGCGGCCGCCGCGGTCACGACCGCGGGCCAGGCCGTCGCCCGCAGCGAACCCACCGGAACCTTCTGCTACCAGGCGCACGTGCAGAACATCGGCTGGCAGGACTGGCGCTGCGACGGGGAGTGGGCCGGTACCACCGGCCGCGCCCTCGCCGTCGAGGCCGTCCGGTTCCACGTGCAGCCCGGCAGCTCCATCCGGTTCTGCGCCAGGGCGCACCGCGCGAACTACGGCTGGGACGACCGCCAGGTCTGCGTGAACGGCTCGCACACGACCGATCAGATCGGTATCGACGGGGTGAACGTCGCCATGGAGGCGATCATGTTCGCCGGCTCGCCCACGTTGAACGCCGACGCCCACATCAGCAACGACGGCTGGCAGGGCGGCGCGGCCTACGTCGGCGCGAGCGAGTACAACACGCTGCCCAACTACATGATCGGCACCACGGGCCGCGGCCTGCCCATCGAGGCCTTCTGGTTCCAGGTCGCGTGACGCGTGTGGCCCCCGCTCCGGCGGGGGCCACGGTGCGCACGGCGCGACTCGCTACGCCTTGTCGTGCGGGCGCAGGGTCCAGAGGACCGTCATCTCGCCGGTCACGGCGCCGTCCTCGCGGGTGATGTCGATCCGCACCGGGAACTCCGGCCGCTGTCCGGCGTCGAGGTCGGCGACGACCTCGGCGACGGGCCGGCCGAGGGTGGCGGTGGCCGTGACGACGCCCATGGCCAGCTTCTTGTAGCCGATCTCGGCCTTGACGGCGAGCGGGACCGCGCGGCTCAGCTGGTCGCCGAAGGCGGCGAGCACGATGGCGCCGCTGGCGGACTCGGCCAGGGTGAACATCGCTCCGGCGTGCGGGCCGCCGACGTGGTTGTGGTAGGCGGGCTGGTCCGGGAGGCGCACGACGGCGCGCTCGGCGGTGGTCTCCAGGAACTCCAGGTTCAGGGTTCCGGCCATGGGGACCGTGGCGGCGAGCATCTCGCCGACGGACATCTGGTCTGCGCTCATGAACCACGATGTTACCCACGAGTAGCAGTCTTGGCCATCCCCTGGCAGCCCACCGGTCCGGGGGCGGGCGTGGTCGGGCGGCCCGCGCACCTCTATGGTTACTGGCCATGTGGCCAGGACAGCAGCCGCCCGGGGGCGAGCAGAACCCGCAGGACCAGAGTCAGAACCCCTACCAGCAGTCGGGGTACCAGCAGCCGAACCCGTACCAGCAGCCGACGCAGCCCGGGTACGCGCAGCAGCCGCCGGCCCAGCCCGGCTATCCGCAGCAACCGCCGACGCAGCCGGGCTACCCGCAGCAGCAGCCCGCACAGCCCGGCTACCCGCAGCAGGGGTACGGGCAGCAGCCGGGCTACCCCAACCCGTACCAGCAGCCGACCGTGCCGCAGCAGTACGCGGTGCCGGGCCCCGGACAGCCCGGCGGGCCCGACGGCGGCAAGAAGAAGCAGACGACGATCGTCGCGATCGTCGCCGCCACCGCCGTGGTCGTCGCGGCCGGAGTGACCGCGTTCCTCGTGCTCGGCAAGGACGACGACAAGAAGAACACCGCCGAGGACCCCAAGCCCTCCGTCTCCGCTTCCGCGGATCCCTCCTCCGCGCCCGCCCCGAGCCAGTCGTCCGGGATCGCCAACCCGCGCGACGGAGCGGCGCAGCAGCCGACGGTCCCCGGCTGGAAGGTCGTCTACAACCCGAAGTACGGCACCCTCTTCGACGTACCGCCGGAGTGGGAGGTGCTGAAGCCGGGCTCGATCACGTACTTCGAGGACGAGAAGAAGCACGACGGCAGTCCGCTGGTCACGATGTCCGGGCCCACGCAGCTCAAGGGCAAGTGGTGCACGTACGACGTCGACAAGAACGGCACCGAGGAGACCTGGGGCCTGGCCACCTCGGGCACCAAGGGCGGCCAGGGCGCCAAGGACACCGCGTCCCTCGCCCGTAGCGAGGCCGGCACCTGGGTGTGGGGCGGCTACGCGCAGCACATGCCGCAGAGCACCATCAAGATCACCAAGTCCGTGCCGTACACGACGGCGTCCGGTCTCACGGGCAGCCTGGCGACCGCCACGGCGCCCGGCGTGAAGAAGCGCAACAAGTGCGAGACGGACGGCAAGTCCATCGCCTTCTCCTTCAAGAACGCCGCCGGCGACTTCTCGACCTGGGTGCTCTACGGCGCCGACGGAGTCAAGGACGAGCTGCCCGACGCGACGATCCGGAAGATCCTCTCCACGGTCCGGCTCGCCCCCTCCGAGTCCTGACCGCCGGGGCCGCCGCGGCGGCCCCGGCGGCCCCGGCGGTCGGTCTCCCCCGTCTGGTCTCGCGCGGCCGATCCCGCACGGTCGGTCCCGCGCGGCCCGTCACCGCGCGTCCGGTCCCGCGCGGTGACGGGTCGTCCGATATCCGGTTGGCAGTACGGGCGGCGGGCAGGGATAGTCCCGGGGTGACGTCACCCGCCGCCTCCCCCCGCCAGACACCGCCCCGCGCCCGCCGCCCCGAGTGGGCCGGCCGCAACTACCTGCTGCTCACCGCCGCCACGATCGTGACCAACCTCGGCACGCACGGCGCGCTGATCGCCACGACCTGGGCGGTCTTCGACTCCGGGGGCGACGCGGGCGACGTCGGCCTGGTGGCCATGGCGCGGTTCGCGCCGCTGGTCCTGTTCCTGCTCATCGGCGGCGCGGTGGCCGACCGGCTCCCCCGGCACCGGGTGATGGTCGCGGCCAACGCCCTCAACTGCGTCTCGCAGGCCGCGTTCGCCGTCCTCGTGCTCTCCGGCGAGGCCCGCATCTGGCAGATGATGGTGCTCACCGCGCTCTGCGGCACCGGCCAGGCCTTCTTCAACCCCGCGGCCGAGGGCATGCTCATGTCCAGCGTCAGCGGGGAGCAGGCGAGCCGCGCCTTCGCCGTCTTCCGGATGGCGATGCACGGCGCCGCCATCGGCGGGGCGGCGCTCGGCGGCGCGCTCGTCGCCTTCGTCGGACCGGGCTGGGTCCTCGCGATCGACGCGGTGGCCTTCGCCGTCGCGGGCGGCCTGCGTGCCTTCCTCGATGTCAGCGGCATCCCGGACCGCGCCCCCGGCGGCGGGCTCTTCGCGGATCTGCGGGAGGGCTGGCACGAGTTCGTCGGGCGGCCCTGGCTGTGGTCGATCGTCGCCCAGTTCTCCGTGGTGGTGGGACTGATCGGCGCGGTCGAGTCGGTGTACGGACCGCTGGTCGCCCGGGACTCGCTGGGCGGCTCGCGCCCCTGGGGCGTCGCGCTCGCCGCGTACGGGGCGGGGACGGTCGCGGGCGCCGTCCTGATGACCCGGTGGAAGCCGCGCCGGATGCTGTTCGTCGGGACCCTGTGCGTCTTCCCGATCGCGCTGCCCTCGGCCGCGCTCGCCGTACCGCTGGACGCGGCGGGCCTGACGGCGGCGATGTTCGTCAGCGGGGTGGCGATCGAGGTGTTCGGCGTCTCGTGGATGACGACCATGCACCAGGAGATCCCCGAGGAGAAGCTGTCCCGGGTGTCCGCGTACGACTGGTTCGGCTCGACCGCGCTGCTTCCGCTGTCCACGGCCCTCGCGGGCCCGGCGGAGAGTGCGTTCGGCCGGAGCGAGGCGCTGTGGGGCGCGGCGGCCCTGATGACCGTCGTCACCGCGCTCGTCCTCCTCGTGCCGGACGTACGGAACCTGACGCGGCGCCCGCACGGCAAGGAGGTCGCGGGCGGGCCGGCCCCGGAAGCCCCCGCCGCCTCAGCCGATGCCGAAGGCGCCCTCCGGGGGAACGGGTGACGGGACGGCCCCGGCGTCGAGGACCGGTTCCGCGCCGCCGGTGAAGCGGACGAGGGTGTCCCCGTGCTCCACGCGCGCGGGGAAGGCGTCGGCCGCCGCGCGCCGCGCGAGGTGGGCGGTGTCGATCTCCCGGCCGGAGGCGACGAGGACCGCGTTCCCGAAGCGGCGGCCGCGCAGCACGGCCGGCTCGGCGACGAGCGCCAGCTCGGGGAAGACGGCGGCGAAGGTGGCGAGCTGGGACCGGAGGAACGGGAAGGGCGCCCCGTCGGCCAGGTTGGCGGCGTAGAGACCACCGGGCCGCAGCACGCGCCGGACCTCGCGCGCGTACTCGACGGACGTGAGGTGCGCGGGCACGCGCGAGCCTCCGAAGACGTCGCCCACGATCAGATCGGCCGAGGCGTCCGGTGCCGCTTCCAGCCAGGCGCGGGCGTCCGCCCCGTGCACGGTCGTCCCCGAGCCCTCGGGCAGCGGCAGGTGCTCCTCGACCAGGGCGAGGAGACCCAGGTCCGCCTCGACGACGTCCTGACGCGAGCCGGGCCGGGTGACGGCGACGTACCGGGGCAGCGAGAGCGCCCCGCCGCCCAGGTGGAGGACGTCGAGGGGCGCGCCGGGCTCGGCGGCGCCGTCGACGACATGGGCGAGGCGCCGCGCGTACTCGAACTCCAGGTACGCCGGATCGTCCAGGTCGACGTACGACTGGGGCGCGCCGTCGACCGTCAGGAGCCAGGCCCGCTCCCGGTCCACATCGGGCATGAGGCGCGCGGTGCCCTGGTCGACCTCGCGGATGACGGGGATCTGCTCGTTCACGCTCTCATTGTCGCCCGGTTCGGCGGGCGGCTCGTCACTCGGCCCGTCCGCCGGCCCTCGGCCCTGCCCCTCACCCGCCCCAGACGGCTGCGACGGCCGCGGCGTGGGAGGCGGCCTGGGCGCGGCCCGCGCGGGCCGCGGCCGCCCGGTGGGCGGGGTCGAGGGCGTTGCGGCCGATGGCCTTGCGGGAGGCCTCGTCTGGGGTGATCACCTCGACGCGCGCCCCGGCGGCGGCGAGGTCGGCGCCCTGCCGGGCCGGGGAGAGCACGACCTTGCTGCCACGGGCGCTGGGGGCGATGACGACGACCCGGTCGTGGCCGGCGGCGAGGTGGGCGTTGGCCGTGGAGTGGATGCCGCCGTCGATCCAGCGGCGCCCGCCGATCGTCGCCGGGGGCCAGACGCCGGGGATGGCGCAGCTCGCGGTGACGGCGTCGACCAGCGGGACGCCGCCGCCCTCGTCGTACGCGGTGAGCTCGCCGCTCTCGGCGTCGACCGCGGTGATGAGCAGCGGCCGGGCGGGCCATGCGGTGGTCCGGCCGAGCCGCCGGGCGACGGTCTCGCGGCGGTCCGCCTCGGCGACGGTGGGGGCGGCGAGGGCGAGCCGTCCGAGCCTGCGGCCGTACTCCTCGGGGGTGCGGGAGCGGAGGACGGCGAGGGCGTACCGGAGGATCGTCGGGAGCCCGAGCCGTGCGGCGGGCTCGGTGGCCTCGCCGTCGAGCTGCTGCTCGTACAGGGCGTCGAGCCCGCCGCGGCCGGAGGAGAGCTGTGCCGCGACGACCGCCCCCGCGGAGCTGCCGACGATCAGATCGGCGCCGGTCAGATCGGTCCCGGCGTCGACGAGCCCCCGCAGCACCCCGATCTCCCACCCCGCTCCGACGAGCCCGCCGGCCCCGAGCACCAGCGCCGTCCGCTTCCCCGTCCGCTTCTCGATCTGCGTCATGTGCCGAGTCTGGCGCAGCAGTTGACCGGGCCGGCGGCCGGGGTGGGGGTCAGAGGTTCTTGAGTGCCTCGCGCACGGAGAGGGGGGAGAGACGGGAGCCGTGGGCGGCGACGAAGGCGCGGACCTCGGCGGGGGCCGTCTTGCCGTACTCGCGCAGGCTCCAGCCGATGGCCTTGCGGATGAAGAAGTCGGGGTGGGCCGAGCGCCGCAGGCAGTAGGCGAAGAGCCGCTCGGCGTCGGTGGCGTCCTTGTAGCGGAGCTGGTGGAGGAGGGCGGTGCGGGCGACCCACAGGTCCTCGTCGTCGATCCACGTGTCCATGGCGGAGGCGAGGGCGGGATCGGCCGCCACCAGGCCGCCGACGACGTGGGCGGCGAGGTGGTCGACGGTGTCCCACCAGGAGACGGTGGTGACGAGCCGGCGGGCGACCGGCAGGAAGTCCGAGGAGCAGCGCTTCACGTGCCGGCGCAGGTAGTCGACGGCGAAGTAGTGGTACTCGCGCTCGGGCAGGGCGAAGCAGCGCAGGGCGATCGCGGCGCAGTCGGTCTCGTCGGGGCGCGGGGTGCCGTCGAGGACCGTGCGGGACAGCGCCCGCCGTTCGGGGGTCCGTACGCCGAGGAAGGGGGCGACGCCCTTCATGTACGCGACCATCTCCTGCGCCCGGAAGGGGTTCGCCGCGGCCGGGTAGACCGTGGTGAGCCGGTCGAGGACGGTGTCGGCGAGGGCGCTCGCGGGTGGTGCGGTGTCGGTCATGGTGCCTCTCCGTCTCGGTGTGCCGCGGGGCGCGCCCGGTCGGACATGACGCACATTACGGCGCTCCTACCAAGGTGTCCGTTACTCTCCCCGAATGCTCGCCCCCGTCCCCCGGCCGCCGGGCTCCCTCGCCGTCCGCTGCTCCCGGGCCCTGCTCTCCCCCCGCTCGCGGCTCTCGCTGCTCGCTCTGCTGCTGCTCTCGGCGGGCACCCTGGTGGTGCTGTACGAGCCGCAGCGGATGCTCTCCTCGGGCTGGCCGTCGCAGTCGGGCGGCGCCGGGGCGGTGCTGCTGTTCGGTCTCGCGTACGGGGTGTGCGCGGCGGCGTTCGTACCGCGTCCGGTGCTCAATCTGGCGGCGGGCGCGCTCTTCGGTTCCGCGGCCGGCCTGACGGGGGCGCTCGCGGGGACGGTGCTCGGGGCGGGGATCGCGTTCACCCTCGGCCGGGTCCTGGGGCAGGACGCGCTGCGGCCGCTGGTGCGGGGCCGGTGGCTGACGGCGGCGGACGGGCAGCTGAGCCGGCACGGGTTCCGTTCGATGCTGGCGATCCGGCTGTTCCCCGGGGTGCCGTTCGCGGCGGCCAACTACTGCGCGGCGGTCTCCCGGATGCGGTACGTGCCGTTCCTCCTGGCGACGGCGCTCGGCTCCCTGCCGAACACGGCGGCGTACGTGGTGGCGGGCGCCCAGGCCGGTTCGCCGGGCTCGCCGGCGTTCCTCTTCTCGACGGGGTTCATCGTCCTGTCGGGCCTCGGCGCGGCGGTGGTGGCGTGGCGCAAGCGGCACGGCCTGCGGGCCGCCGTCCCGGCTCCCGGGCCGGAGCGGGAGCCGGTCCTCAAGTAGCGGTCACGGGCCTCACCATAGGCTTGTCATCTTGTACCTGTACGCTGCGCACGACCTTCTGACCGCACACGTACAAACGGGACGGCCCTAGCCCCATGAGTTGGTTCGAATCGTTCATCCTCGGACTCGTCCAGGGGCTGACGGAGTTCCTTCCCATCTCCTCCAGCGCGCACCTCCGCCTCACCGCGGCCTTCGCCGGCTGGGAGGATCCGGGCGCGGCCTTCACCGCGATCACCCAGATAGGCACCGAGACCGCGGTCCTGATCTACTTCCGCAAGGACATCGGCCGGATCATCTCCGCCTGGTTCCGCTCCCTCACGGACAGGTCGATGCGCTCCGACCACGACGCCCAGATGGGCTGGCTGGTGATCGTCGGCTCCATTCCGATCGGCGTCCTCGGCGTGACGCTCAAGGACCAGATCGAGGGGCCGTTCCGCGATCTGCGGCTGACGGCCACCACGCTGATCGTCATGGGCATCGTCCTCGGCATCGCCGACCGGCTCGCCGCCCGCGACGAGATCGGCGGCCGGCACCGGGCCGCGCGTGAGCGCAAGACGCTCAAGGACCTCGGGGTGAAGGACGGCCTGATCTACGGCGTGTGCCAGGCGATGGCCCTGATTCCGGGCGTCTCCCGCTCGGGCGCGACGATCTCCGGCGGTCTGCTCATGGGTTACACCCGCGAGGCCGCCGCCCGCTACTCCTTCCTGCTCGCCATCCCGGCCGTGATCGCCTCCGGCGGGATGGAGCTGAAGGACGCGGCCTCGGACGGCAGCGTCTCCTGGGGCCCCACGATCTTCGCCACGATCATCGCCTTCGCCGTCGGCTACGCGGTGATCGCCTGGTTCATGAAGTTCATCTCGACGAAGAGCTTCATGCCGTTCGTCTATTACCGGATCGCACTGGGCATTCTGCTGTTCATCCTGGTCGGAGCGGACGTCCTGAGCCCGCACGCGGGCGAGTCGGCCGGCTGACGCCGTCGGCGGATCCGGGCCTCGCGCGTGACGTCGGCCTTCATGACCTGGTTGGGGTCGTGAAGGCCGACGTCGTTTCCGGGGAGGGCGTCCGTGTCTTCGCGCGTGGAGGAGCCGGGGTCGCCCGTCAGATCTGACACGGCCTGGCAGCCGTGCGACGGTGGATACGGGACCGCGGCCCCGAGCACACCTGTCGCCGCCTCGCGCGGGGTCCCCGCTGACCGTCGTGATCAGCTCCTGGAGGATGCATCATGCGGGCGAGCGACAGAACACCGGGCAGGCCTCAGGACGCGCACGCGATACGGCGGGGTGGGGCGGGGACCCGCAGCCTGCCCGGCCGAAAGGCGGCCGCGCAGAGTGCTCGGCGCGCCAGGCGGGCGACCGAGTGGGGCAGGGCGAAGTACGTGGGGTCGTGGGCCGAGGACCTGTGGCGACGGCTGGACGCGTTCGACTTCCTCAACCAGGCCATGCTGCTGGCGGCCACGCTCCTGCTGTGCGCGGTCCCGTTCATGCTCATCACGTCCGCCCTGGCCGGACGGTCGGCGGTGTCGGGGCTGTCGCTCCGGCTGGGACTGAACGGGCAGGCCGCCGCCGACATGGGTGACCTGTTCACCTCCGGCGCGGCCACCTCGGCGGCGGTGACCGGCCTGTCGTGGGTGTTCTTCGTCCTGAGCGGGCTCGCCGTCGCCGGTTCGCTGCAGAAGCTGTACCAGCAGATGTTCCAGCTCCGTCCTCGTGGGGCGCGGGACCGGCTGCGGGCGGTGGTCTGGCTGGCCGCGGTCGTGGGCTGGACCGCCCTCGGCACCACCGCCGGGACGAGCTTCCACCAGAGGGCGCCGGTCCTGTGGTGGATCATCAACGTCCCCGCGTTCATCGGGTTCTGGTGGTTCACGATGTGGCTCCTGCTGGCGGGCCGCGTCGCCTGGCGCAGGCTGTTGCCGTGCGCGGTGGCCACCGGTTCGTTCTGGATCGGCATGCTGATCGTCTTCCACTTCGTCTTCTCCGGCATGGTCACCGGATACGACGAGAAGTACGGACCGATCGGCGTGGTCTTCGCCCTCATGTCGTTCTTCATCGCGATCGGGGTGGTGATCACCCTGGGCGCGGCCACGGGCATGATGTGGCAGGACCGCCACATCTCCTTCCGGACGGCGCTCACGAAGATGAGGCGGTCGTCGTGACCGCCGGAAACGGTGGGGCGACCCAGGACCGGGCCGATGCGCACCGTACTCGGACCGGAGGCCACGGACGATGACGACGAACGGGTCCAGCAGGCGGGAGCCGCCTGCCACCGGGGGACACCGGAGCGACCGGAGCGCCCTCCGAGCAGTGGCGTTCGTCGACCACGTGCGCGCGGACGGGGGCGTGGTCCGGTGGGAATCGCGGCGTCACCGCAAGCACCAGCGGCCCGCCGCCGGGTCGACCTGGTGGGCGCCCGCCGCCCGCGGCTGGTGGATCGCGGTGCTGTTCTTCATCGGGTCGCTGCTGTTCGCCGTCGGCTCGGTGCCCGGCTACACCGAGGCGGTCGGGGCGCGCTGGGACACGGTCACGTACTTCGTCGGATCGCTGTTCTTCACCGCGGCGTCGTACCTCTCCTACCGCGAGGCGGTCGACGCGGCCCCGCCGGCGCTCAACCCCACGCGTCGGCGGTTCCTCGTCTACCAGCCACGACGGATCGACTGGTGGGCCACCGCGATCCAGCTGGTCGGCACGCTGTACTTCAACGTCAGCACCGGCGTCGCCATGGGGAGCAATCTGTCCGCGACCACCGCCCACCAGCACATCTGGCGCCCCGACGCCATCGGCTCGGTGTGCTTCCTCGTCGCGAGCCTCCTCGCCTGGTACGAGACCTGTCACGGCTGGACCGCCTGGCGGCCGGCGTCGTGGGCGTGGTGGATCACCCTGGCCAACCTCGTCGGGTCCGTGGCCTTCGGCGTCTCCGCGGTGGCCGGCTACATCGACCCGGTCACCGGCCAGGTGCACAACGCGACCGGAGCCGACACGACGACCTTGATCGGCGCGGTCTGCTTCCTCATCGGCTCCGTACTGCTCCTGCCCGAACGCACCGAAGGAATCCGCGACCGGGCAGCCTCACCCGGAGCGACGTCGTCCCGGGTCCCCAGGGAGCGATGAGGGCGACGGGCGCGGGGGCCGGGGCGGCGGCGGGGCGACCCGGTCGGGGGCGCGGCAGGGACACGCCGAAGGGCTCGTTCGCCGACCCGCCGCCCGTGGCCTCGACCGCGGCCCCGCGGGCGTCGCACAGGAGCGTCCGCCCCGACGGCCTCAGCCCTGGTACGGCACCCTGGCGATCTCCTCGATGCCGCCCAGGGTGCCCCATTCGTTCTTGCCGAGCCGGGTCAGCGGGCGCATCAGGGTCATCTCGGGGTGGCCGTCGACCATGACGGACTCGTCGACCGCCGCGTGCACGACCCGGCCGAAGACGACCGTCGAGTCGCCGATCCGCAGCGTGCTGTGCAGCTCGCACTCCAGCGCCACCGGCGACTGGGCGACCCTCGGCGGCTTCACCCGCAGGCTCGGCTCCCGCTCGACGCCGCACGCGTCGAACTCGCTGACCCCGCGCGGGAAGTCCGTCGACGTGGCGTTGATCGTCTCGAAGAGCCTCTCGGGGGCGAGGTTCACCACGAACTCCCCCGTCTCCTCGACGTTGCGCAGCGAGTCCTTGCGCCCGACCGACGTGAACTGGACGACCGGCGGCGTGACCGAGGAGATGGTGAAGAAGGAGTGCGGGGCGAGGTTGTCCGCCCCGTCGGCCGAGGTCGTGGACACCCAGGCGATGGGGCGGGGCACGACGGTGGCGGTGAGGAGACGGTAGAAGGAGGTGCGGTCGGTCAGTTCGGGATCGATGTTCACGCGCATGGCGGCCAGTATGACCGGCGCCTCCGCGGCTTCCGCACACCCGGTCGACCCTCGCGCGCGGTGACGCGCACGCCCGTCCGCCTCTCGCACGTCTCCGCCCGCGCACCCGTCCGCCTCTCGCACGCCTCAGCCCGCACGCCCGCACGCCCCGCGCACGCCTCAGCCCGCACGCCCGTCCGGCCTTCGCACGCTTTGGCCCGCACGACCCTTGGCCCCTGGCGTCCGCTGGCCGACACTGAGCCGATGACGCAGCGCGTGGACCTCGCGACCGTGATGGACCGATTCGCCCTCGACGACCTGATCACCGGCTACGCGGCGGCCGTCGACGAGGGCGACTGGAACGCCTACCGGGGACTGTTCACCCCGGACGGCAGGGCCGACTACCGGGGCTCGGGCGGGATCGAGGGCCCGGCGGCGGAGGTCGTGGAGTGGCTCTCCGCGACGCTGCCCCTCTTTCCCGTACGCCAGCACCTCATCGTGAACCGGCGGGTGCGGTTCCTCGATCCGGGCGGCTATCCGGAGACCGGGGACCGGGCGGACATCGGCGCCGACTACGTCAACCCGATGCGGTTCGCCTCCGGTGAGGACTTCGTCTGCGGCGGGCGCTACGCCTTCGCGGCGCGCCGCACCGCCGACGGCTGGCGGCTCGCCTCGGTCGTGGTCGACGAACGCTGGCGCCGCCACGGCTGACCCCTGGTCACCGCAGGCGTCGCGGACACTGGAGGCATCGACGGGAGGCACGTCATGCGTGGTCCGTTCGTGGTTCGCCGCCGAGGAGGCCGGGCCGACCGCTCCCCCGCCCCCCGGCCCGCCGGGCGCGGGGCCTCGCGCTCCCTGCTCGCCGTCGGCTGCGGCGCCCTGCCCGTGCTCGCCTTCCCGGCTCCTGGGCTCTGGTGGTGGGCCCCTGTGGCACTCGTCCCGTGGCTGCTGCTGATCCGTACGGCTCCGGGAGCCCGCCGTGCCGGTCTCGACGGCTGGTCCGGCGGCTTCGGATTCATGCTGGCGATGCACCACTGGCTGCTGCCGAGCCTGCACGTGTTCCTGCTCCCGCTCGCCGCGCTGCTCGGTCTGCTGTGGCTGCCCTGGGGGTGGCTCGTCAGGGCGCTGCTCGGCGGGACCCCGTCGCCCGTGCGGGCGGCCGTGGCGCTGCTCGCGGTGCCCTCGGGCTGGCTGCTGATCGAGTCGGCCCGTTCCTGGGAGGGGCTCGGCGGACCGTGGGGGCTTCTCGGGGCGAGCCAGTGGCAGGTCCCGGTGGCGCTGCGGCTCGCCTCGATCGGCGGGGTGTGGCTGGTGAGCCTCCTGGTGGTGGCGGTGAACACGGCCGTGGTGCTCCTCGTGGCGGGGCCGGGGCGGCGTTCCGTCGGGGTGGCGGGGCTCGCCGCCTGCGCCCTGGTGGCGGGGACGGCGGCCTGGGGTGTCGCGGCCCCGCGCGAGAGCGGGTCGGTACGGGTGGCCCTCGTGCAGCCGGGGGTGTTCGGCGGCCCCGACGGGCCCGCGCGGCGCCTCGCGCGGGCCGAGACGCTGACGCGCTCCCTCGCCGGGCAGCGGCTCGACCTGGTCGTGTGGGGCGAGAGCGGGGTGGGCGCCGATCCGGCGGGTGACCCGGTGCTGGCGGCCCGACTGACCGCGCTGTCGCGGGCGGTCGGCGCGCCGCTCCTGGTGAACGTGGACGCACGGGGCGCCGACCGTCCCGGCATCTACAAGAGCGCGGTCCTGGTGGGCCCGGCGGGTCTCACGGGCGACCGTTACGACAAGATGCGGCTCGTCCCGTTCGGCGAGTACGTCCCCGCACGCAGGCTCCTCGGCTGGGTCACGTCCGCCGGGCGCGCCGCGAAGGAGGACCGGCGTCGCGGCACCGAGCCGGTGGTGATGAGCCTGCCCGCCCGTGCGGCCGGCGCGTCCCCGCTCCGGGTCGGGCCGCTGATCTGCTTCGAGTCCGCGTTCCCCGACATGAGCCGGACGCTCGCCCGCGACGGGGCCGACCTCCTGGTCGTGCAGTCGTCGACCAGTACCTTCCAGGACAGCTGGGCGCCCGCCCAGCACGCCTCGCTCGCGGCCCTGCGGGCGGCCGAGATGGGCCGTCCGGTCGTCCACGCGACGCTCACCGGGATCAGTGCCGCGTACGGCCCCGACGGACACCGGATCGGTCCGGTGCTCGGCACGGACGCGAGCGCCGCCGTCGTGCGCGAGCTTCCGCTCTCGGGGACGACGACGGCGTACGTCCGGTGGGGTGACTGGCCCTTGTACGGAGCGCTCGCGGTGGTCGGCGCGGTGTGCGCCGCCGAGGGTGCGGGCGCGTTCAGGAAGCCTGGGTCAACGCGTCGCGGACGACCCGCTCGCACAGCTCGTGGGTGAGCAGGGCGTCCCGGGCGCTGAGCACCCGGCCCTCCCGTACCGCGTCGAGGAAGGCGAGGACGGCCTGCTCGATGCCGCGCTGCCGGGCCACGGGCACCCAGTCCCCGCGCCGGCGCACGGTCGGCTGCCCCTTGTGGTCGACGACCTCGGCGAGGTTGAGGACCTGGCGCTTGGTGTCCTGTCCCGAGACCTCGAGGACCTCCTCGGTGGAGCCGTTCATCCGGTTCATCATGCCGATGGCGGTGAAGCCGTCGCCGGAGAGCTGGAGCACCACGTGGTGCATGAGCCCCTCGCGGATCCGGGCGCGCACGTCGATGTGCTCGACCTCGCCGGGCACCAGGAAGCGGAGGGTGTCGACGACGTGGATGAAGTCGTCGAGGACGAGGGTGCGGGGGTCCTCGGGCAGGCCGATGCGGTTCTTCTGGAGGAGGATCAGCTCGCGCGGGTGGTCGAGGCACTGGGAGTAGCTGGGGGCGAGGCGCCGGTTGAAGCCGACGGCGAGGCTGACCGAGCGCTTCTCGGCGAGCTCCACGATCCGCTCGGAGTCGGCGTACTCGTACGCGAGGGGCTTGTCGACGTACGTGGGGACGCCGGCTTCGATGAGCCGGCCGGCGATCTCGGCGTGGGCGGCGGTGGAGGCGTGGACGAAGGCCGCGTCGAGCCCCGCGGAGAGCAGCGAGTCGAGGTCGCGGTGGCGCCGCTCGGCGGGCAGGTGCAGAGTGTCGGCCACCCGCTCCAGGGTCGCCGGGGTGCGGGTCTGCAGGTGGAGCTCGACCCCGGGGAGGGTGCCCAGGACGGGAAGGTAGGCCTTCTGCGCGATGTCGCCGAGTCCGATGCAGCCAACCTTCACGGGGTCTCCCTTGTCGTCCGCGGGCCCGAAGGGCCCTTCGCGCCGGTCAGCTTACGCGGGACGGATCATGCGCCGAAGGGGCCGGGTCGACCGGCGGGCGCCAGTCGCAGATGCCGTCGAAGCCGCGCAGGGCGAGGCCGGGCCCGAAGCGGGAGACGGCACTGACGGCCGCGGAGCGCAGGGCTACGGCGGGGCGGGCGGAGAGCATGGTGAGCGCACCGGTGCGGGCGGCCCTGCGGACGATGGCGGTGGTGCGCGGCAGCCGGTCGGCGGTGTACGCGGCGAGCGCGCGGTCCGGCGTGAAGTCGGGGGCGCTGCGGGCGTGGTGGGCGAGGACGACGGCGTCCTCGACGGCCTGGTTCCCGCCCTGGCCGAGGCTCGGCATCATCGCGTGCGCGGAGTCGCCGAGGAGGGCCACCCTGCCCCGGTGGAAGGCGGGCAGCGGGTCGGGCAGGTGGTGGACGTCGTGCCGGAGGATCCGGTCGGGGTCGACGCCGGCGAGGATCTCGGGGACGGGGTGGTGCCAGTCCCCGAAGAGCCGGAGCAGTTCGGACTTCTCGTCGTCCGGCGCGTGGGCGCCGGCGGGGGCCACGGCCATGGCGTACGCGTAGACCCGGCCGTCCTTGAGGGGCTGGCTGCCCCACAGCCTGCCGGCGCCCCAGGTCTCGTGCGGGGCGAAGGGGCGCCCGGGCGCGGGGACGACGACGCGCCAGCTGGTGCTGCCGGAGTAGCGGGGGCCCGGGTGGTCGGGGAAGAGCGTCCCGCGGATCGCCGAGCGGATGCCGTCGGCGGCGACGACGAGCTCGGCCTCGATGTCGGTTCCGGGCGCGGTCCCGGTCGCGGTCCCGGTCCCAGTCCCGGTCCCGGTCCCGGTCTCCGACACGGTGAGGCGGGCGGGGCGGCGGTCGTCGCCGGGGTCGGTGACGGTGGCGGTCACGCCGGTGCGGACGACGCCCTCGGGGAGGGCCGAGGTGAGGATGTCGACGAGGGTGGCGCGGTGGAGGAGGACGAGGGGTCCGCCGAAGCGTGCGGCGGCGGCCTTGGCGTCGGTACGGGCGAGCCAGCGGCCGTCCGGGGTGCGCATGCCGCCGTCGCCCTGCCAGGCGGAGAGCTCGCGGACGCGGTCGCCGAGGCCGATGACGTCGAGGGCGCGCTGGGCGTTGGGGGCGAGGGCGATGCCGGCGCCGACGGGGGCGAGGTCGGCGGCGCGTTCGAGGAGGGTGACCTGCCAGCCGCGCAGGTGCAGGGCCACGGCGGCGGTGAGTCCGCCGATGCCGGCTCCGACGACGACGGCACGGTGCTGCTGTTCCATGGCTGCTCCTCGGTTCGGGACGGGTGCGGCACGGGAGGGGACACTACAGCTGTAGTGACCTCCGTGCCACGACCGTACTACAGCTGTAGTCGCGTCGGTAGTAGGTTGTCCCCATGACCCGAGCCACCACCGGGGCCCCGGCCCCGGAGTCCCCCGTCTCCCGCGCCGAGCGGATCGGCGACGCCACCCTCGCCCTCCTCGTCGAGCGCGGCATGCGGGGCCTGACCCATCGCGCCGTCGACGAGCAGGCCGGGCTGCCACAGGGCTCGACGTCCAACCACGCCCGCACCCGCCAGGCCCTGCTGGAGGCGGCCGTACGGCGCCAGGTCGAGCGGGAGGCCGAGGTCCTCACCCCGCACGAGCTGCCGGGCCCGGAGAGCGGCGGCGAGGCGCTCGTCGACGCGCTCGCCCTCTCCCTGCACCGCTACCTCACCGACCACCGCTCCCTGCTGGTCTCCCGCTACGAGCTCGCCCTCGAGGCCACCCGCCGGCCCGAACTCCGGAGCTTCTTCGACGCGGCCGGCTCCACCTTCCACACCCCGCTGATCGCGATGATGGCGGCGGCCGGCTCGCCGGAGCCCGAGCGGCACGCGCTCTCCCTGATCGCCTGGAGCGAGGGGCTGATGTTCTCCTGCGCGGCAGGCTCCTTCCACGCGGCCGTCCCGAGCCGCGCCGAACTGCGCACCGGTTTCGACGAGTTGCTGCGCGGCATGCTCGGCGATCGGAGCTGACGCGGAGTCGGAAGACCCGGGGGACCCTTGGCGCCGCCCTCGGCCATGGGAGACGATGCCGCCCATGACCACCGAACGCATCGAATCCATCCCGCGCGTCGACCCGGCCACCACCACAGGCGAGCGCGAGGCGCTGGAGCAGTGGCTCGACTTCCACCGCGTGACCCTCGCGATGAAGTGCGAGGGGCTCGACGACGCCCAGCTGCGCACCCCGTCCGCCCCGCCGTCGGACCTCAACCTGCTCGGCCTGGTCCGTCACATGGCCGAGGTCGAGCGCGGCTGGTTCCGCCGCGTCCTGGCCGGCGAGAAGGCGGAGTGGATCTACTCGACGGAGGAGGACTTCGACCGGGACATCCACGCCACGGACGAGGACACCTACGAGGAGGCCTACGCCACCTGGCAGGCCGAGATCGCCCACGCGCGCACCCTGGCCGCCGGCCGTGACCTCGACGACCTGGGCCTGGGCGAGCACCGCACCGGCCGGACCTTCAACCTCCGATGGATCTACCTCCACATGATCGAGGAGTACGCCCGCCACAACGGCCACGCGGACCTCATCCGCGAGCGGATCGACGGCGCGACCGGAGACTGACGCCCTGGCCGGCCGCTGACCCCGTACCGGGCACCGGCACGGGCACCGGGCCGGTCAAGACCGGGCCCCGCGCGGCTCACCCGTGCGGGGCATTCCCCGCCGGTAGGGGCGCGAAGATCGCGTACGGACCAGCAGAGTGGCGCGGGTGCATGGAACCCGAACAACAGTGAAGATCCTGGTCGGGGCGGCGGTCGCCGCCCTGGCGGGCTGCGTCTCGGTGGACGCCCCGCCGACGGCGCCCACTCCCGCCTCGGCCCCGGGGGCCGACACCGCCCCCGCCCAGGACGTGGCACCGCAGATCGTCGAGGGCCCGGCCCGCGAGGCCCTCGAAGCGGCGCTCCCCGCTCCCCCGCCGTCCCCCGCGCCCCGCGCGAAGCCTCCGGCCGAGCGGCACCGCCAGGCGGCGGCGCCTCCCCGCCCGGCGGCCCCGCACCACGGCTCCGTACCGCAGCGGCACGAGCGTCCGCGCCCTGCGGCCCGCCCCGACCTTCCCGTACTGCCGGAGCTCACGGGGCGGTTGCCGGGGAAGCCCCCGGTCTCCCGGGACGAGGTCTGCGATCTGGGTGAGCGGTACGGGGGCTGGTCCCCCGGCAGCGATCAGTCCAGGATCTGCCACGGCACGTACGGCCGGTGAACTCTCCCCGCAGGGCCCGGCACGTACGGCCGGTGAGCTCTCCCCTCAGGGCGCGCCGCCGTCACGCGCCCCTGAGCCGCAGCTCCAGGCGCTCGATCGCGGCCCGCACCCCGTTCCCGTAACCGTCGTCGTCGAGATGGTCCGAGGCCGCGCGGGCCCGGTCGAGATGGACCCGCGCGGCGTCGGGCCGCTGGAGCTTGACGTAGTCGGCGGCCAGGTTCAGATGGAGCGAGGGGTAGAGGGCTCGCAGGGCGGCCGCCGAGTCGTGTGCGGCGAGCCGCTCCTCGGCGAGGCCCTCGGCCGCGCTCAGCGCCCGCAGGTCCCAGGCCAACTCGGTGTCGGGGTCGTCCTGGGCGTCCGCCATGTAGTGCGCGAGGGTGCAGCGGTGCAGGGGGTCGCCGTCCGGGCCGATCTGCTGCCAGAGCAGCCCGAAGCGGTTGCGGGCCTCCTCGCGGTCGCCGCCGTGCAGCAGCATGAGGGCCTGCCCGATCCTGGTCATGACCCCGTCGTCCGACACCTGCTGCTGCTCGGTCACCGCGACCTCCACCCGCTCTCCCTCTGGGAGTGACGACGCTAGCGGCACCCGGCCCGGATCGGGCCGAGGCTCAGCCGAGGTCCGGGATGCGCCAGTCGATCGGCTCGTGTCCCTGGGCCGCGACGGCCGCGTCGATCTGGGTGAAGGGCTTCGAGCCGAAGAACTTCTTCGCCGACAGCGGCGAGGGGTGCGCGCCCTTCACCACGACGTGCCGCTCCTCGTCGATGAGCGGCAGCTTCTTCTGCGCGTAGTTGCCCCACAGGACGAAGACGGCGGGGTCGGGGCGGGAGGCGACGGCGGTGATCACCGCGTCCGTGAACTTCTCCCAGCCCTTGTTCTTGTGCGAGTTCGCCTCGCCGGAGCGGACGGTCAGGACCGCGTTGAGCAGGAGGACGCCCTGCTCGGCCCACGGCATCAGATAGCCGTTGTCCGGGACGGGGTGGCCGAGCTCCTCCTGCATCTCCTTGTAGATGTTCCGCAGGGAGGGCGGGGTCTTCACGCCCGGGCGGACGGAGAAGCACAGGCCGTGGCCCTGGCCCTCGCCGTGGTACGGGTCCTGACCGAGGATCAGGACCTTCACCTTGTCGTACGGGGTGGCGTCGAGGGCGGCGAAGACCTCGTCCTTCGGCGGGAAGACCGGCCCCCTGGCGCGCTCCTCCTCGACGAACTCGGTGAGCTGGGCGAAGTACGGCTTCTGCAGCTCCTCGCCGAGGACACCCCGCCAGGACTCGGGCAGCATGCTGGTGTCGGTCACGGTCAACAACCTCCGGTGGACGTTCCTGTTACTCCGTCCGAAAACCTACCGGGGGCCACTGACAGTGGCCCCCGCAGACCCGCTACCAGCTGGCCCGGCGGCTCAGCTCCCACATCTGCATGACCGTCTGCGGGTCGAGGGCGCGCTCGCCGCCGCCGATGTCCTCGCCGGCCGCGATGTACAGCTTGCCCTGCCACAGGGGCAGCAGGCGGACGTCCTGGACCATGATCTCCTGGGCCTCCACGAACTCGTCCGTGACGGTCCCGCGGTCGCTGTCGCGGCGGGACTTCGGGAGCAGCTCGTTGGTGATCCGGGGGCTCTCGTAGGGCGTGCCGAGGACGTTCTCCTTGCCCACGAAGGGGGCGACGAAGTTGTCCGGGTCCGGGAAGTCGGGGAACCAGCCGCGGCCGAAGACCGGGTACTCACCGTTCTGGTAGCCCGCCTGGAACTCCTTCCAGGGCTTGCCGTGCAGGGTGACCTTGAAGAGGCCGGACTCCTCCAGCTGCCGCTTGAGCTCGGTGAACTCGGCGGCCGTCGAGGAGCCGTACCGGTCGGTGGTGTACCAGAAGTCCAGCTCGACGGGCTCGGTGATGCCGGCGTTGCGGAGGATCTTCTTCGCCTTCTCCTCGCTGGGCGAGCCGAAGCGGTCGAAGAACTTGGTGGTGTGACCGGCGATGCCCTTGGGCACCATGGAGTACAGGGGCTCGGCGGTGCCCTGGTAGACCTTGCTGACCAGTTCGTCGCGGTCGACGAGCTGGGCGATGGCCTTGCGGACGGGGAGCTTGGCGACGGACTTGTTCTGGGTGTTGAAGACCAGGTAGCGGATGTCGGCGCCGGTCGACTCGACGATCTGGAGGCCCTTGTTCTCCGGCTTGTCCTCCTGGAGGGCGACGACCTCGGCGGCGGTGAGGCCGCGGTAGGTGGCGTCGATCTCCTTCTTCCGGAGGGCGCCGACCATGGCCTCGGAGTCGTCGAAGTACTTGATCGTGACGCCGCCGTTCTTGCGGTCGGCGAAACCCTTGTAGGAGGGGTTCTTCGTCAGCTCCGCCTCCTTGCGCTCGCTGTACGAGTCGAGGACGTACGGGCCCGATCCCATGACCTTGCCGTCCGTGCGGAGCTTGTCGGCCGGGTACTCGGCGGGGTCCACCAGCGACATCGCGGGGGTGGCGAGGATGAAGGGGAAGGTCGCGTCCGACTTGTTCAGCCGGAAGACGACGGTGCGGTCGCCGACCGTGTCGATCTTGCCGAGCGAGCCGAGCATGCCGTTCGGGCCGCCCTTGGCGTCGATCGTGCGGATGCGCTCGATCGAGTACTGCACGGCCGCGGCGTCCAGCTTGTGCCCGTTGGAGAACGTGAGGCCCTCCACCAGCTTGCACTCGAAGACCCGGCTGGAGGTGTCCGTGAACTTGCAGTCGGCGGCGTCCGACTGCGGCGTGGTGCTGCCCGTCGGGAAAGCCACCAGGGTCTGGAAGACATTCCGGAAGAGCTCCCAGGAATTGTCCCAGGCGGCGGCCGGATCAAGCGTGGAAGGAGAACTCGTCGTGCCGACGACGATTCTCTGATCCCCGGCGGATTCGCTGTCCGAGAAGACACCGCATCCGGTTACCAGGGATATGGACACAAGGGCTGCAGCGGCCTGCAGACTGGTCCGGTTGAACACGTGCACGCTCCTCGTTCAGCCAGGGGTCGGCCGACGATACCGCAGCACCCCGCCAGGTCAATGTTCGAGCCCGACGGGGCACTTGAGGCATTCAACGTATAACCGGGGTCAATCCGGACAGGAGATTCCGGAAAGTGTCCGGTTATCGGTCACCCGACTCCGGCGTTCAGGAAAATGCCGCCGTCGACGACGAGCGTCTGACCGGTGATCCACTCCGACTGGGACGAGGTGAGGAAGGCCGCCGCGCCGCCGATGTCCTCGGGCTCGCCGAGCCGGCCGAGCGGATAGGAGGCCGCCGCCTCGGCCTCACGGCCCTCGTAGAGCGCCCGCGCGAATTTCGTCTTCACCACGGCCGGAGCGATCGCGTTGACCCGCACGACCGGCGCGAATTCATGCGCCAGCTGAAGGGTCAGATTGATCATCGCGGCCTTGCTCATTCCGTACGCGCCGACGAAAGGCGAGGCGGTGACGCCGGCGATCGAGGCGATGTTCACGATCGCCCCGCCGTGCTCCTTCTGCCAGGCGTGCCAGGTCCGCTGGGCGAAGCCGAGCGCGGAGATCACGTTCGTCTCGAAGACCTTGCGGGCCACCCCGAGGTCCAGGTCCGCAATGGGCCCGAAGACCGGATTCGTACCTGCGTTGTTGACGAGGAAGTCCAGGCGGCCGAAGCCGTCCATCGCCGCCTCGACGGCGGCGGCCTGGTGGGCCTCGTCGTGCGCCTTGCCGGGGACGCCGATGACCCGGTCGGCCCCGAGCCGCTCCGCGGCCTCCTTGAGGGCCTCCTCGCCGCGTCCGGTGATCACGACCCGGTCGCCGCGGGCGACGAGGGCCTCGGCGACGCCGTAGCCGATGCCACGGCTCGCGCCGGTGACGAGGGCGACCTTGCCGGACAGCTCCGGCCGTTCCTGTGCGCTCATGCGCGCCCTGCTCCTCTCGCTGCCGGTCGTCAGTTGAGCGGGCCGCCGGCCACGTACATGACCTGGCCGGAGACGAAGCCGGCGTCGTCGCCCGTGAAGAACGCGATCGCGTTGGCGACGTCCTCGGGGCGGCCGACCCGCTGCACCGGGATCATCGAGGCGGCGGCGGCCTGGAAGTCCTCGAAGCCCATGCCGACGCGCTCGGCGGTCTGCGCGGTCATCTCGGTGACGATGAAGCCCGGGGCGACGGCGTTGGCGGTGATGCCGAACTTGCCGAGCTCCTTGGCGAGGGTCTTCGTGAAGCCCTGCAGACCGGCCTTGACGGCCGAGTAGTTGGCCTGGCCGCGGTTGCCGAGCGCCGAGGAGGAGGAGAGCGAGACGATCCGGCCGAAGCCCGCGTCCACCATGTGCTTCTGGAC
This sequence comes from Streptomyces nymphaeiformis, assembly GCF_014203895.1. GTDB lineage: Bacteria > Actinomycetota > Actinomycetes > Streptomycetales > Streptomycetaceae > Streptomyces > Streptomyces nymphaeiformis. The sequence continues at coordinate 874,474 of NZ_JACHJY010000003.1, forward strand.
GGCTTTCGCCATCAGGAAGGCGCCCTTGAGGTGGACGTTCATGACGAGGTCCCAGTCGGACTCGGACATCTTGAAGAGCAGGTTGTCGCGGAGCACGCCCGCGTTGTTGACGAGGATCGTCGGCGCGCCGAGCTCGGCGGCGACCCGCGCGACGGCGGCCTCCACCTGCGCGCCGTCCGAGACGTCGCAGCCGACCGCGAGCGCGGTGCCGCCCGCGGCGGTGATCTTCTCGACGGTGTCCTTGCAGGCCGCCTCGTCGAGGTCGAGTACGGCGACGGCGCGGCCCTCGGCCGCCAGGCGGAGCGCGGTGGCCGCGCCGATGCCCCGTGCGGCACCCGTGACGATGGCTACGCGCTGCTCGGTGGTGGACATGCTTGATTCTCCTCGCCCTTGGATCGTCCCTGGTAGGCCGAGTCCGTGAGCCGCTCCTGCGTCCCGCACATGAGCGACCGCTTAGTATCGACCACGGAACGAGACGCTAGAAGCCCTGGCACCCGGTGTCAACGGCCCACCGGGTGCACCAGGTCACGCGCCGCGGCCCTCCCGGACGAGTACCGGACGGCCTGTCGGACGATCTACCGGACGAGAAGGTCGAGCAGGCGCTCCACCTCGGCCTCGGGGTCGGTGGTCAGACCCGTGTGGACCGGCCCCGGCTGCACGACCGTGGAGCGCGGCGCGATCAGCCAGCGGAAGCGCCGCCCCGGCTCGTCGCGCGCGGCCTGACCGGCCGCGTCGCCGCCCAGGCAGACCCCCTCGACGGCGCGCAGCGCGGCCCGCACGCCGGTCACGTCGGCCGCCGGGTCGAGCACCGTCAGCTTGGCCTCGTCCAGATGCGTACGGGCGGCCACGAAGGACCGGGCACGGCAGTAGACGACCACTCCCGCGTTGAAGCACTCGCCGCGCTCCACCCGGGGGACGACGCGCAGCAGCGCGTACTCGAAGACATCGCGGTCGGTCACGTCGTGCTGTCCTTCTCGGTGGAGTGCTTCCGGGGCGCGAGGCGCTCGGCGAGCCAGCCGGGCGGCTGCTGCGGCCGGCTCTCGCTGCGCGGCCCGAGCGTGATCCGCTCGTGGATGGTCGCGGCGCGCGGCAGCAGCGCCGAGACGTACGCGGCGCGGACCGCGTCCGTGCTGTCGAAGCCGGGCTCGTCGACGAGCCACTCGTCGGGGACGTCGGCGGCGACCTCCTCCAGGAGTTCGCGGGTGACGAGCGGCGCGAGCTCGGCGGCCGCGGCGGCGACGTCCGGGCCGAAGGGCGCGAGCGCGTGGTCGGAGGCGTCGTACGGCTTCGCGGCGGAGGCCTGGGCGCCCGGCCAGTTGTGGTGCCAGATCATGGTGGCGCCGTGGTCGATGAGCCACAGGTCGCCGTGCCAGACGAGCATGTTCGGGTTGCGCCAGGACCGGTCGACGTTGTTGATCACCGCGTCGAACCAGACGACCCTGCCGGCCTCCTTCGGGTCGACCTCGTACGCGAGCGGGTCGAAGCCCAGCGAGCCGGGCAGGAAGTCCATGCCCAGGTTGAGCCCGCCGCTCGCCTTGAGCAGCTCCTGCACCTCCTGGTCGGGTTCGGAGAGCCCGATGACGGGGTCGAGCTGGATGGTGACGAGCTCCGGCACCCGCAGGCCGAGCCTGCGGGCGAGCTGCCCGCAGACGACCTCGGCGACCAGGGTCTTCCGCCCCTGTCCGGCGCCGGTGAATTTCATGACGTACGTACCGAGGTCGTCGGCCTCGACGATCCCGGGGAGCGAGCCGCCCTCACGCAAAGGCGTGACGTAGCGGGTCGCTGTCACTTCGGTAAGCATTCGCCCAGGCTATCCATTCGTTCAGATCACCTGGAAGTTCGCCGTATGGCCATGCCCTCGTGTTCGAGGTCGTGGCGGTGCGGCCAGGACGCACGCTGAGGGGGGAGTCCGGTGACCGGACTCCCCCCTCTCCCTTCTGGGATCAGTTCGTTCAGCGCAGGCGGAGTGCCTCGCTGATGGTGGTGAACAGGTCGGTCTGGTTGGTGACGCCCAGGACCCGGTAGGCCTTGGGG
>NZ_JACHJY010000004.1:0-659243 GCF_014203895.1 Streptomyces nymphaeiformis
GGGCCCTTCCGGCGGTTCCGACTCTATCAGATCCTTTCGGCGTCTGATTCCCAGTCAGCGGGGTTTGTCTTTCCGGCTGTTCGGCCGTTCCGACGAGTGAGACTTTAGCGGATTCCTGCCGTCCGACGCTAATCGGGCGACATGCGCCCAGACCTTCGAACGCGAATTCCTCATTTCGCAAAAACGCACGGAAAGCACGACGGCATGGCAAAGCACCGTCAGGTTCAGTGGATCTTGCGGAATGGCTGTCCGGGGCCGACCGGAGTCGGTGCTCACGTCGGACAACTCGGAGAACCTTACGGATCAGGGGGTTCCGTGTCAACCCTGGTCCGTGGGGGTTCCTCTGCCCGGGTGACGGAAGGCGTTGCGGTAGTCGCGGGGGCTGGTGCCCAGGTGGGAGGCGAAGTGCTGGCGCATGGTGACCTCGCTGCCGAAGCCCGCGCGGCGGGCCACCTCGGGGAGGGGGTGGTCCGTCCGTTCGAGCAGCTTCTGGGCTGCCGCCACGCGCTGGGTGATGAGCCAGTGGAGAGGGGTCGTTCCGGTCGTGGCCTGGAAGTGGCGGGCGAAGGAGCGGGGGGACATGCCGGCGACGGCGGCCAGGCTCGCGACGGTGTGGGGGTCGGCGAGGTGGGCCAGGGCGTGGGCGCGTACGGCGGCGAGGGCGTCGGCGTCGCGGTCGGCGCGGGGCGTGGGGTGCTCGATGAACTGTGCCTGGGTCCCCGTGCGGAAGGGGGCCGTGACCATCGAGCGGGCGACGGTGGCCGCCGCCTCCGCTCCGTGTGCCGTGCGGATCAGATGGAGGCAGAGGTCGATGCCCGCGGCGGTGCCGGCCGAGGTCCAGACGCCGGTGTCCTCGACGAAGAGCGCGTCGGGTTGGACCTGGACGGCGGGGTGGAGGGCGGCCAGGGTCCCGGCGAGGTGCCAGTGGGTGACGGCGCGGCGGCCGTCGAGGAGGCCGGCGCGGGCGAGGACGAAGGCGCCGGCGCAGAGCGAGGCGACCGGGACGCCGGCGGTGTGGGCGCGGCGGAGGGCGTCCAGGACGGGGGCCGGGAGGTCGGCGTAGGGGTCTTCGATGCCGGGGACGACGACGAGGTCGGTGGGGGTGAGGTCGTCGATCCAGGTGAGCGGGCGGTCGGGGGTGAGGGTGAGGCCGCCGCGCAGGGGGACGGGGGTGTCCGGCTCTGCGGCGGTTCTGCGGAGTTCGAAGGGCGGGACGCCGCGGAGGGTGCGGTCGCTGTCCCAGACCTCGGTGATGACGGAGACGTCGAAGGCGCGGATGCCGGGGAAGGCGACGAGGGCGATGCGCTGGGGGCGTGGTGTGGGTGTCTGCGGCACGGTTGGCAGTAAAGCATCGATCGCTGGCATTCGTCCCTCTGGGACGCGGGGGCCGGCGGCGGGAGGATCGTTGTCATGGAGATCAACGAGAACGCGGCGCTGGTGGTCATCGACGTGCAGAAGGGCTTCGAGTCGGAGTTCTGGGGCCGGCGGGACAACCCGGACGCCGAGCGGAACATCGCGGCTCTGATCGACGTGTGGCAGGAGACGGGGCGGCCGGTCGTCTTCGTACGGCACGACTCGCCGCGGGCCGGGTCGCCGCTGGAGCCGGGGACCGAGGGCAACGAGTTCAAGGACTTCGTCGAGGAGCGGCGGGGGAAGGGGACCGGTCCTGAGCTGCTCGTCACGAAGTCCGTGAACTCCGCCTTCTACGGGGAGCCCGATCTGGATGCCTGGCTGAAGGGGGTCGCCCGCGGCGGAGCCGCTGATGGACAGCGTGGGCAGTTCGTGGTGGTGGGGATCCAGACCAACATGTGCAACGAGACCACCGCGCGGATGGGCGGGAACCTCGGGTACGACGTGCTGTTCGCGATCGACGCCATGCACACCTTCGACCTGGCCGGGCCGTTCGAGTGGACGCAGACGGCGGAGGAGCTGACCCGGGCGACGGCGGTGTCGCTGCACGGTGGGCGCTTCGCCCGGGTCGTGACCACGGAGGACGTGGTGAAGGGTGCGTCGGCTGCGTAGTCGGGGCGGGCGCTCAGCTGTTGCCGGAGGCGAGCTCGCGGCTGCGGTCGCGGGCCGCTTCCAGTGCGGCGATCAGGGCGGCCCGTACGCCGTGGTTCTCCAGCTCGCGGATGGCGCTGATGGTGGTGCCGGCCGGTGAGGTGACGGCCTCGCGGAGCTTGACCGGGTGCTCGCCGCTGTCGCGGAGCATCACGGCGGCGCCGATGGCGGCCTGGACGATGAGGTCGTGGGCCTGGGCGCGGGGCAGGCCGAGGAGGATGCCGGCGTCGGTCATCGCCTCGACGAGGAAGTAGAAGTACGCGGGGCCCGAGCCCGAGAGGGCGGTGGCGGCGTCCTGCTGGGACTCGGGGACGCGGAGGGTCTTGCCGACGCCGCCGAAGATCTCCTCCGTGTGGGCGAGGTGCTCGGGCGTGGCGTGGCTGCCGGCCGAGATGACGGACATGCCCTCGTCGACGAGTACGGGCGTGTTCGGCATGACGCGGACGACGGGGGTGCCGGAGGTGAGGCGGTCCTCGATGAAGGACGTGGGGATGCCCGCCGCCGCGCTGATGATCAGGCGGTCGGCGGTGACGTGCGGGGCGAGCTCGTCGAGGAGGCGGCCCATGTCCTGCGGCTTGACGGCCAGGATGAGGGTGTCGGCGCGCTTGGCGGCCTCGGCGTTGGTGACGGTCTCGACGCCGTAGCGGGTACGGAGTTCCTCGGCGCGTTCGGCGCGGCGGGTGGTGACCAGGAGGTTGGTGGGGCGCCAGCCGGCGCGGATCATGCCGCTGAGGAGCGCTTCACCGATCTTGCCGGTGCCGAGGACTGCGACGGTCTGGGTCATGGGTCTGTTCACCTCGCCGGAGGGGGCCTTTTCGACATCCTTTCACCGGTGGGGGCCGGGGTGCGTGGGGTGTCCGAGGGGCGGTCAGGCGGTGCGGCGGCGGAGGGTGGCCGCGCCGAGGCCGAGGACGAGGACGGCGCAGCCGGCGACGACGAGGGCGTCGCGGACGAAGGCGGTGGTCATGTCGGGGTGGCGCAGGACCTCGTTCATGCCGTCGACGGCGTACGACATGGGCAGGACGTTCGAGATCGCCTCCAGGGCGGGGGCCATGCGGTCGCGCGGGGTGAACAGGCCGCAGAGCAGGATCTGCGGGAAGATCACGGCCGGCATGAACTGGACGGCCTGGAACTCGGACGCGGCGAAGGCGGAGACGAAGAGGCCGAGGGCGGTGCCGAGGAGGGCGTCGAGGAGGGCCACCAGGAGGAGGAGCCAGGGGGAGCCGATGACGTCGAGGCCGAGGAGCCAGACGGCGAGGCCGGTGGCCAGGACGGACTGGAGGACGGCGACGAGGCCGAAGGCGAGGGCGTAGCCGGCGATGAGGTCGGCCTTGCCGAGGGGCATGGCGAGGAGGCGTTCCAGGGTGCCGGAGGTGCGTTCCCTGAGGGTGGCGATGGAGGTCACCAGGAACATCGTGATGAGCGGGAAGATGCCGAGGAGCGAGGCGCCGATGTTGTCGAAGGTGCCCGGGCTGCCGTCGAAGACGTAGCGGAGCAGGAAGAGCATCAGGCAGGGGACGAGGAGCATCAGCGCGATCGAGCGCGGGTCGTGGCGCAGCTGGCGCAGGACGCGGGCGGCGGTGGCGAGGGTGCGGTTCGCGTTCACGGGCGGTGCTCCTGCTCTTCGACTGCGGCTCGGGCGGCTCGTTCGTTCGCCGCGTCCACGAGGTGCAGGAAGGCTTCCTCGACGGTGGCGGTGTCGTTGCGGCGGCGGAGGTCGTCGGGGGTGTCCTCGGCGAGGATCTCGCCCTCGCGCATGAGGAGCAGTCGGTGGCAGCGCTCGGCCTCGTCCATCACGTGGGAGGAGATGAGGAGGGTGGTGCCCCGGTCTGCGGCGATCCGGTGGAAGAGGTTCCACAGGTCGCGGCGGAGAACGGGGTCGAGGCCGACCGTGGGCTCGTCGAGGACGAGGAGCTCCGGGGTGCCGAGGAGGGCGACGGCGAGGGAGACGCGGCTGCGCTGGCCGCCGGAGAGCCGGCCGGCGAGGGCGTCCGCGTGGTCGGCGAGGTCGACGTCCTCGATGGCCCGGTCGACGGCGGTGCGACGGTCATGGCGGTGGGCGCGGCCGGGGAGCAGGACGGCGGCGAAGTAGTCGAGGTTCTGGCGGACGGTGAGGTCGTCGTAGACGGACGGGGCCTGGGTGACGTAGCCGATGCGGGAGCGGAGGGCGGGGTCGCCGGCGGGGCGGCCCAGGACCTGGAGGGTGCCGGTGACCTTGGCCTGGGTGCCGACGATGGCGCGCATGAGGGTGGTCTTGCCGCAGCCGGAGGGGCCCAGGAGGCCGGTGACCTGGCCGGTCGGGACGGTGAAGTCGAGGGCTTTGAGGACTTGGCGGTCGCCTCGGACTGTGGTGAGGGATTGGGCGATGATCGCCGCCGTGCTTTGTGCGGGGTCGCCTGAGTCGGCCGTGTCGGCCGAGTCGCCTGCGGCCGCGTAATTCATCATGTGATGAATAGTGGGGCTGGGGGTGTCCGGGCGTCAAGGATCTGGGTCTTGGGTTCCTGCGGGTGCATGTGGTGCGGGTTCAGGCGCGGGAGCCTGGGCCCGGCAAGGGGCACCGTCCCGTGTGCCCGCCCGTCCCGCAAGGCGGGACGATCGCCCGCACGGCAGCGGGTGCGGGCCCGCAGGTGCCGTTACTTGCGCTTCGGCTTCTTGCGGGTTGACGGGTTGCCCGTGCGGGAGGCTCGGCGGTTTTCGTACTGCTTCACTGCCGCTTCGTGTTCCGTGCGGTGGAGTCTTTCGCCTGGGGCCTCGATGAAGCAGCGGGCCGCGTAGGCCAGGAGGGAGCCGATGAAGCCGATGGCCTTCAGGCTGCGGAGGGACTCCTCGCGGGCCGGGTCGGCCGGGCGGCGGACGAAGCCCTCCCAGGTCTTGGCGAAGGCGATGGCGCTGCAGACCGCGAACATGATGACGACCAGCGTGTTGACGACGCCGCCGACGTCCGCGATCTGCAGGCCCTCATAGGCGAAGCGCAGCACGAAGCAGGCCGCGACGGCGGCGGCGAGCGCGCCGGCGGCGAGGCCGGCGCGGCGCAGCGCGTAGTGGCCGCTGTGGTCGACCCAGGTCGTGCCGAAGAAGCGGATCTCCTCAGGCTGCGGGCCGCTGGGCTGCTTTTCTTCGTCGCTCACGGGATCGATTATCCCCGGGGCGGCGGAGCGGAGCTCAGGAGCAGCGCGGTGCGACCATCTCGTCGCTGCCCGTGTGGACGTACGCGTCGGCCACGTACTCGCCCGGCGCGATGTTATCCCAGATGTTCGTCGTGCCGTACGGGCCGCCGACCCACTCGCCGTACTTCTGGCAGTAGATGGCGACGGTGGCGCCGAGCGGCAGCACCCGGACGATCGGGTACTTGGTGCTCGGGCCCGAGCGCACGTTGACCCGGTAGCCGGGTGCGACCTCGTAGCGCGTGGTCATGGTGTCCTCCCCCTGTGGCGCAAAAGCGCTCCGCCGAGTTTCACTCTCCGCGACGCGCAGGCTAGCAAGCTCCACCGACATCGCGGGCACCATGGACTAGGCTCCGTCGGGTCGCGCACGTGCGCGCGATGTGACGGGGAATCACACGGGGGTGGGCGATGCCACCGTTGCGCGGCACCGGTGCCGAACGGTATGCGGAAGAGCCCGAGTACGCGGGCGACTACCGTCTCCAGGCCTGTCTGGGATCCGGCGGCATGGGCGTCGTGCACCTCGCGAGCTCCGCCTCGGGGCTGCGGCTCGCGGTCAAGGTCGTACACGCTCGGTATGCGGAGGACCCCGAGTTCAGGGCGCGTTTCCGCCAGGAGGTCGCGGCCGCCCGCCGGGTCAGCGGGGCCTTCACGGCGCCGGTCGTCGACGCCGATCCCGATGCCGAACGCCCCTGGATGGCGACCCTCTACGTGCCCGGCCCGACCCTCGCCGACCAGGTGAAGCGGAACGGCCCGCTGTCCCCGGCCGAACTGCGCCGGCTCACCGCCGGGCTCGCCGAGGCGCTCCGCGACATCCACCGGGCGGGTGTGGTCCACCGGGACCTCAAGCCCAGCAACGTCCTGCTGACCGACACCGGCCCGAAGGTCATCGACTTCGGGATCTCCCGGCCGGTCGACAGCGATCTGCACACGGAGACGGGCAAGCTCATCGGCTCGCCGCCGTTCATGGCGCCCGAGCAGTTCCAGCGGCCCCGGGAGGTCGGGCCGGCGGCGGACGTGTTCGCGCTGGGTTCCGTGCTGGTGCACGCGGCGACCGGGCACGGGCCGTTCGACTCCGACAGCCCGTACATCGTGGCGTACCAGGTCGTCCACGACGAGCCGGACCTGACGGGGGTGCCGGCGGACCTGGCGCCGCTCGTCGCGCGCTGCCTCGCCAAGGAGCCGGTCGCGCGGCCGACGCCGGCGCAGATCATGCAGGCGCTGCTGCCTCCCTCGTACGCGGCCGAGGCCTTCATACCGGCGCAGCGGCGGCGGCCCGCGCTGCCCGAGGACGAGGACGCGGGCCACGCGCCCGCGTGGGACGCGGACACGCCGGTCCGGGCCCCCGCGCCGGCCGTGCCCCGGCGCGGTCCGCGGATCCGGCCGCGTCCGACGATCGCCGTCGCCGCCGCGCTGGCGCTGACCGCGGCCGGTCTGTACGCGGCGCTCAGCCGGCCCGCGGACCGGCCCGAGACCCCGACGAGCCCGGACGAGGTGGCGACCTCGTTCACCGGCTGGACCACCGGGCTCCAGAAGTACGGTCCGTCGTCCGCGCCCGCCTGTACGCACGACGCGGGCGCGCTGTACTGCGCGGCGCGGGGCGTCGGGCTCGCCCGGCTCGACCCGGTGACCGGCCGGATCCTCTGGTCGCGGACCGCGCCCGTCGAGCAGGGGTCGCCCGAGGTCCCCGTGCCCCTCGCGGAGGGCCTGGTCGGGGCCGCCGCTCCGACGGGTCCCCTGCGGGCGTACGCGGCCGGGGACGGCGCGCCCGGCTGGACCGCCCGCGGCAAGCTCCCCGAGGTGTACCGGCCGGCCGGCGAGGCCGTGGTCCTGTCGGACGGCGTCGGCGGCATCCGGGCGGTCGACGCGCGCGGCGGCAAGGAGCTGTGGCGGCACGGCCTGACCGGCTTCGGGGTGCCGCGCCCCGGACCGTACGACGCGCCCTCCGGGCTCCTCACGGTGTCCGAGGCGTCGGAGGACGCGACGCACACCCGGGTCGCCGCGATCCGGCCCGCCACCGGCGAGGTGGTCTGGCAGCGGAACCTGGACGGCAACCTCGACCCGCTGGGCCGCACCGGGGACGGCACGCTGGTCCTCGCGGCCTTCTACGGCGCCGACGCCTCGCTGGTCGACGCCCTCGTCCTCCTGGGGCCCGGCGGCGACCACGGCGCCGTGCGCAGGCTGTCCCTGCCGTACCGGATGGACCTCCGGGGCGTCGCGGTGAGCGGAGCCGTCGTCCATCTGCTCGACGCGGACGGGCACCTCACCGCCTTCGACACCGCCGCGCCGAAGGGGAAGGTGCTGTGGGACCTGGAGACGGCCGCCGGGAACGTCTCCCCGCCGGTCCTCGGCCCCCGCGACCGGCTCTACTTCTCCGTCCAGGACGGCCGGCTGCTCGCCGTCGACACCGTGCGCGGCGCGCTCGTCGGCCAGACCCGGCCCCGGCTGCGCAACGGCCGCCTCGGGTACGCGACGACCGTCCCCGCGCCCGTGGTCGCCGGGGACCGGGTCTTCGGGACGGCGCCGGACGGCTCCGTGTTCGCGGTGGACGCGCGCGATCCGGCGTCCTGGTGACCACGTAGGACGAAGGGGAGCGGGTCCGAGGACCCGCTCCCCTTCGTCGTACGTCCTTCGCCGGGGTCAGCCCAGCTTCGTCACGTCCCGGACCGCGCCCTTGTCGGCGCTCGTCGCCATCGCCGCGTACGCCCGCAGCGCCGCCGACACCTTGCGCTGCCGGTTCTTCGGCGCGTACACGCCGCCGAGGGCCTCGCGGCGGGCCGCCAGGGTGGTGTCGTCGACGAGGAGCTCGATCGAGCGGTTCGGGATGTCGATGCGGATGCGGTCGCCGTCCTCGACGAGCGCGATCGTGCCGCCCGAGGCCGCCTCGGGCGAGGCGTGGCCGATGGAGAGGCCCGAGGTGCCGCCGGAGAAGCGGCCGTCGGTGACGAGGGCGCAGGTCTTGCCCAGGCCGCGGCCCTTGAGGAAGGAGGTCGGGTAGAGCATCTCCTGCATGCCGGGGCCGCCCTTGGGGCCCTCGTAGCGGATGACGACGACGTCGCCGTCCTTGACCTGCTTGTTCAGGATCTTCTCGACGGCCTCCTCCTGCGACTCGCAGACGACGGCCGGGCCCTCGAAGGTCCAGATGGACTCGTCGACGCCGGCGGTCTTCACGACGCAGCCGTCGACGGCGAGGTTGCCGTGCAGGACGGCGAGGCCGCCGTCCTTCGAGTACGCGTGGGCCGCGTCGCGGATGCAGCCGTTCGCGGCGTCCGTGTCGAGGGTGTCCCAGCGCTCCGACTGGGAGAAGGCGGTCGCGGAGCGGACGCAGCCGGGGGCCGCGTGCCACAGCTCGACGGCCTCCTCGGAGGGGGAGCCGCCGCGCACGTCCCAGGTGTCCAGCCACTCCTTGATGGAGCGGGCGTGGACGGAGTGGACGTCCTCGTTCAGCAGGCCCGCGCGGTAGAGCTCGCCCAGGATGGCGGGGATGCCGCCCGCCCGGTGCACGTCCTCCATGTAGTACGTGCGGTCCTTGGCGACGTTCGGGGCGACCTTGGCCAGGCAGGGCACCCGGCGGGAGACCTCGTCCATGTCCGGCAGGCCGTAGTCGAGCTCGGCCTCCTGGGCGGCGGCGAGCAGGTGCAGGATCGTGTTGGTGGAGCCGCCCATGGCGATGTCGAGGGCCATGGCGTTCTCGAAGGCGCCGCGGGTCGCGATCGAGCGGGGCAGGACGGAGTCGTCGTCCTCGTCGTAGTACCGGCGGGTGAGGTCGACGACCGTGCGGGCGGCGTTCTCGTACAGCGCCTTGCGGGCGGTGTGGGTGGCGAGCACCGTGCCGTTGCCGGGGAGGGAGAGGCCGATCGCCTCGGTCAGGCAGTTCATCGAGTTGGCGGTGAACATGCCGGAACAGGAACCGCAGGTCGGGCAGGCGTTCTCCTCGATGCGGGAGATGTCCTCGTCCGAGATCTTCGGGTTCACGGCGTCGGAGATCGCGTCGACCAGGTCGAGCGTGCGGACCGAGCCGTCGACGAGCGTGGCGCGGCCGGACTCCATCGGGCCGCCGGAGACGAAGACCGTCGGGATGTTGAGGCGCAGGGCGGCCATCAGCATGCCGGGGGTGATCTTGTCGCAGTTGGAGATGCAGATGAGGGCGTCGGCGCAGTGCGCCTCGACCATGTACTCCACGCTGTCCGCGATCAGGTCGCGGGAGGGCAGGCTGTAGAGCATGCCGCCGTGGCCCATGGCGATGCCGTCGTCGACGGCGATCGTGTTGAACTCGCGGGCGATGCCGCCGGCGGCGGTGATGGCCTCGGAGACGATCCGGCCGACGGGCTGGAGGTGGGTGTGGCCGGGGACGAACTCGGTGAAGGAGTTGGCGACGGCGATGATCGGCTTCCGGCCGATGTCCGCGCCGGGTACACCGGAGGCGCGCATAAGGGCGCGTGCGCCCGCCATGTTGCGGCCGTGGGTGACAGTGCGGGACCTCAGCTCGGGCATCGTCGCTCGCTCCTCGTGATGGGTGTGCTTGCATTCGAGCGTACGCCGGTGCTCCAAGATCTGGACAGGGCGTCCGAAATGCGGGACGGGTGTTCAGCCTTCGGTCAGGTAGCGCTGGAGGGTCGGGGCCACCTGTTCGACGATCCGCTCCGGGTCCGCCGAGGCCAGCGGCTCGACCTGGATCACGTACCGCATGATCACGATCCCGATCATGTGCGAGGCGGCCAGCTCCGCGCGGAAGCCCGGGTCCGGCACGTCGAGCTCGGCCGCGATCCGCTCCAGGAGCCGGCGCAGCACGAAGGTCCGCAGCACCTTGGCCGCCGCCTCGTGGGTGAGCGCGGAGCGGACGATCGCGAGGAGCGGGGCGCGGGAGGCCGGGTTCTCCCAGACGCCGATGAAGAAGCGCGCGAGCCGCTCGCCGATGGCCTCGCGGGGGCCGCCGAGGATGGCCGGGAGGACTGCCGCGGGCTCGAAGGAGACCTCGATCGCGGCGGCGAAGACCTCGTCCTTCGTGCCGAAGTAGTGGTGCACGAGCGCCGGGTCCACGCCGGCGGCCTTGGCGATGCCGCGCACCGAGGCCTTGTCGTAGCCGCGCTCGGCGAACTGGGCGCGGGCCGCCTCCAGGATGCGGGTCCGGGCGCCCGGGCCGCTCTCCTCCTCGGTACGGGACGGGCGGCCGCGCCGGCGCGGGGCCGGGTCGGTCATGGGCGGGGAGCCCGTTCGGTCGTCGGGCGGGCGGGCGCCGAGGCCAGGTGGAGGCGGGTGAAGGCGAGGGCCTCCGCGAGATCGGCCTCGCGTTCGGCGGCTGACATCGCGCGGCGGGTGTTGACCTCGATGACGACGTGCCCGTCGAAGCCGGTGAGCGCGAGCCGCTCCAGGAGTTCGGCGCAGGGCTGCGTGCCGCGCCCCGGGACGAGGTGCTCGTCCTTCGCGGAGCCCTTGCCGTCGGCGAGGTGGACGTGGCCGAGCCGGTCGCCCATGCGGTCGATCATCGCGAGGGCGTCGGTGCGGGCGGTCGCGGTGTGCGAGAGGTCGACGGTGAAGTGCCGGTAGTCGTCCTTGGTGACGTCCCACTCGGGGGCGTACGCGAGCATCTCGCGGTCCTTGTACCGCCACGGGTACATGTTCTCGACGGCGAAGCGCACGTCCGTCTCGTCCGCCATCCGCCAGATGCCGGTCACGAAGTCCTTGGCGTACTGGCGCTGCCAGCGGAACGGCGGGTGCACGACGACCGTCGACGCGCCGAGCCGCTCGGCGGCGGCCTGGGCGCGCTGGAGCTTGACCCACGGGTCGGTGGACCAGACGCGCTGCGTGATGAGGAGGCAGGGGGCGTGCACGGCCAGGATCGGGACCTGGTGGTAGTCGGAGAGCCGGCGCAGGGCCTCGATGTCCTGGCTGACCGGGTCGGTCCACACCATGACCTCGACGCCGTCGTACCCGAGGCGCGCGGCGATCTCGAAGGCCGTCGCCGTCGACTCCGGATAGACCGAGGCCGTCGACAGGGCGACCTTCGCATCCGGGATGCGCACCACTGGTTCTGCCACGGGGTAAGGGTACGGGGCGGGCCGGGGGGCCGGAGGGTGGTTCCGGTCACGCCCCGGCCGGTGCGGGGTGCGGGCCGTCAGTGCTCCGGCAGGTGGTCCAGGCGGCGGAGGATGACGCCCTCGCGCAGGGCCCAGGGGCAGATCTCCAGTTCCTCGACGCCCAGCAGGTCCATCGCCCCCTCCGCGACGAGCGCGCCCGCGAGGAGCTGGCCGGCGCGGCCCTCCGAGACGCCGGGGAGGGCGGCGCGCTCGGGCGCGGTCATGCCGGCGAGGCGCGGGACCCACTCCTCCAGGGACTTGCGGGACAGGATCCGCTGGACGTAGAGGCCCTCCCCCGAGCCGGGCGCGCCCGCGATCCTGGCGAGCTGTTTGAAGGTCTTGGAGGTGGCCACGACGTGGTCGGGGCGGCCGAAGCGGCTGAACTCGTGGACCGTGCGGGCGATCTGCGCGCGCACGTGGCGGCGCAGCGCCTTCACGTCGGCGGTGTCCGCCGGGTCGCCGGGCAGCCAGCCCGCCGTGAGGCGCCCGGCACCCAGGGGCAGGGAGACCGCCGCGTCCGGGTCCTCGTCGATGCCGTACGCGACTTCGAGGGAGCCGCCGCCGATGTCGAGGAGGAGCAGCTTGCCGGCGGACCAGCCGAACCAGCGGCGGGCGGCGAGGAAGGTGAGCCGGGCCTCCTCCTCGCCGGTGAGGACCTGGAGGTCGACCCCGGTCTCGTCCTTCACGCGCGCGAGGACCGCGTCGGCGTTGCTGGCCTCGCGCACGGCGGAGGTCGCGAAGGGCAGCACCTCCTCGCAGCCCTTGTCCTCGGCGGCGAGGAGCGCGTCCCGCACGGTCGCGATGAGCCGCTCGACGCCGCCGGGCGCGATGGCACCCCGCTCGTCGAGCAGTTCGGCGAGCCGGAGCTCCGCCTTGTGCGAGTGGGCGGGCAGCGGCCGGGCGCCGGGGTGGGCGTCCACCACGAGGAGGTGCACTGTGTTCGAACCGACGTCGAGGACTCCGAGTCTCATGGGCGGAACGCTACTGCGCCGACCCGCATACGCTTGGTGTTGTGCCAAAGACGAAAAAGGCGAAGCCGGGCAAAGAGAACGAAGGCGTGCGCGTGAACGACGCCAGGACCGCGCACGCGGCGAAGGCCGTGAAGAAGCAGAAGAAGCGGACCGAGCCCGACGAGAAGGGGCTCGACTTCGCGCGCGCGTGGGTCGAGTTTCCCGATCCGGCCGACGAGGAGCAGGTCTTCCGCTGCGACCTGACCTGGCTGACCTCTCGCTGGACGTGCATCTTCGGCAACGGCTGCCAGGGCATCCAGGAGGGGCGCGCCGACGACGGCTGCTGCACGCTGGGCGCGCACTTCTCCGACGAGGACGACGAGAAGCGGGTCGCCGGGCACGTGGCCCGGCTGACGCCCGAGCTGTGGCAGTTCCACGACGTCGGTACGGAGTCGGGCTGGGTGCAGCTCGACGAGGACGGCGACCGGCAGACCCGCCGCTGGGAGGGGTCCTGCATCTTCCAGAACCGGCCCGGTTTCGCGGGCGGCGCGGGCTGCTCGCTGCACATCCTGGCGATGAAGGAGGGCCGCGAGCCCCTGGAGACGAAGCCGGACGTGTGCTGGCAGCTGCCGGTGCGGCGGACGTACGACTGGATCGACCGCCCCGACGACACCAAGGTGCTCCAGGTGTCGATCGGCGAGTACGACCGGCGCGGCTGGGGTCCGGGCGGCCATGACCTGCACTGGTACTGCACGACGGCGTCGTCGGCGCACGTCGGCGGGGAGCCGGTGTACGTCTCGTACCGGCCTGAGCTGGTCGAGATGATGGGCGAGGAGGCGTACGGGGTGCTCGCCGGGCTGTGCGAGGCGCGGCTCGCCTCGCAGCTGCCGCTGGTGGCCCCGCATCCGGCGGACCCCGTCTAGGGCGTCTCGGTCGCCGGCGGGGTCGTGGCCGGGTCCGGGTTCGTCGGCGTGGGTTCCTCGGTCGCCGGCGGTGTGGTGCTCGGGTCCGGCGTCGGCTCGGTGGTCGGCGGCGAGGTCGTGGGCTCGGTCGGGGGCGGCGTCGTCGGTTCCGTGGTGGGCGGGGTCGTGGGCGGGTCGGTCGGTTCCGTCGTCGGCGGAGACGTCGGCGGGGTCGTCGGTTCCGTCGTCGTGGCCGGCGGGGGCGTGATGACCCGGCCGGTCGGCGGCTTGGCGGGGCCGTGGCCGTCGATCCGTACGACCGCGCCCGAGGGGTTCACCCCCACGCGCGCGCTCCACGGGCCCGCGGGTGTCCGGCCGTGGTCGACGCGGACGGTGATCGTGATCCGCTCGCCGGGGCGGAGCGTGCCGGAGGCCCGGCTGACGTACAGCCAGGGGGCGTCCGTCCACAGCGACCAGTCGACGGGTGAGCCGCCCGCGGCGGTGAGGGTGAGCAGGGTGACGTCGCCGTGGCCGGCGGCGGTGACCGTGATCCAGCCGGCGGCGGGTTCGCCGGGGCGGGCCGGTTCGGTGGGGGCGCCGGGGCTGACGACCTCGACGGAGACGTCGGGGGCGCGGCTGCCCTGGGTGAAGCGGGGCTCCGGGGCGGCGCTCGCGTTGCCCGCGTTCTCGTAGCGGTCGTACGGGCTGCCGTCCGGGCCCACCGGTTCGTCCGCCTCGCGCGCGCTGATCCTGCGTCCGTCGTGGCCGGTCTCGTCGGCGGCCGGGGTGCCCCGGTACGAGGTCCACAGGGCGAGGACGGGGGCGGCGACCACGGCGGCGACGACGGTGGTGGTCACCGCGCGGGCCCGCATCCGGTCCCGGCGGGCGACGTGGTCCTTCGGGTCCATGGGGAAGCCGGTCGGCGCGAAGCGCGGGGCGCCGGCACGCGCGCGCGGGACGTGCAGCATCGCCATGTACGCGGCGGCCCTGGGCGCCTCGACGAGCGGCAGCCGGTCCGCCGGGAGGGCCGGGGCCCCCGGCCAGGGGCCTGCGGCGCCGACCCGCTCGGCCGCGCGGCGGCAGCGGGGGCAGTCGTCGACGTGCCGGACGAGCTCGGCGCGCAGGGCGGCCGAGAGGAGCACCTGGTGGTCGCCGGTGAGCCGGGCGACGGTGGGGCAGCTGCCGGTCTCGACGACGGCGAGGGCGGCGCGGGTGCGTTCGACCTCGCAGCCGGCGGTGGCGAGGAGCTCCCGGGCGGCGAGCGGGTCGAGGGAGAGCACGGCGGCGACCTGACGGTGGCTGAGGCCGTGCCGCACGGCGAGCTCCAGGGCCTCCCGCTGCTCGGGCGTGGTGCCGGCGGCCTCGGGCCAGGCGAGCAGGGCGAGCTCGGCGCGGCGCCGCTCGGCGGTCTCCTCGGAGACCCGGGGCGGCTCGGGGGCGGTGACGGCGGGCCGGCCGGTGTGGGCGCCCTGGCGCTTGCGTCGCTGCTCGCCGAGGCTGCGCAGGCAGGCCCAGCGGGCGAGGGCGTACAGCCAGGCCGTGCGGCCGTCCTCGTCGGAGGGGCAGCGGCCGTGGTGGCGCTCGGCGACGGCGAGGACGTCGCCGAGGACGGCGGTGGCCGTGTCGTGGTCGCAGAGCACGGAGAGGCAGTACGTGAAGAGGCCGTCGAGGGCGGCCTCGTAACGGGCGGGGGGACGCCGGCCGAGCGTGCGCGGTCCCTGGTCCGTGGCGCGGTGCGCCCGGTGTGCGCCGGTGGTGCGTGCGGGGGATTCCAGCCTGCTGCTCGTCACTGGGCGACCGTAGGCAAGGCCGGGGGCACTCTTCGTACCGGTTGCTCCATTCTCATTCTTACGGGTGAAGGTATCGCTCGAAAGGGGACAGGAGGCGGGCGTTCCGGTGCCGTGGGGCCGCCCCTGTGGACGGCCGGGGCCCGTTGTCAGTGGCGGCGGATACGGTGTGGCTCATGGCTGCCCGTACGAAAACCGCCAAGGACCGGCCGTCCTACCGCTGCACCGAGTGCGGCTGGCAGACGGCCAAGTGGCTCGGCCGCTGCCCCGAATGCCAGGCCTGGGGGACGGTCGAGGAGTACGGCGCGCCCGCCGTCCGGACGACCGCCGCCGGCCGCGTCTCCACCGCCGCGCTGCCCATCGGGCAGGTCGACGGCCGGCAGGCGACCGCCCGCTCGACCGGCGTCGACGAGCTGGACCGGGTCCTCGGCGGCGGCCTGGTGCCCGGCGCCGTCGTGCTGCTCGCGGGCGAGCCCGGCGTCGGCAAGTCCACGCTCCTGCTCGACGTGGCCGCCAAGGCGGCGAGCGACGAGCACCGCACGCTGTACGTGACGGGCGAGGAGTCCGCGAGCCAGGTCCGGCTGCGCGCCGACCGGATCAACGCGCTCAGCGACCACCTGTACCTGGCGGCCGAGACCGACCTGTCGGCCGTCCTCGGGCACCTCGACGCGGTGAAGCCCTCCCTGCTGGTCCTGGACTCGGTGCAGACCGTCGCCTCCCCCGAGATCGACGGCGCGCCCGGCGGCATGGCGCAGGTCCGCGAGGTCGCGGGGGCCCTCATCCGGGCCTCCAAGGAGCGCGGCATGTCGACGCTCCTCGTCGGTCACGTCACCAAGGAGGGGGCCATCGCCGGGCCCCGGCTCCTGGAGCACCTGGTCGACGTCGTCCTCAGCTTCGAGGGTGACCGGCACGCGCGCCTGCGGCTGGTCCGGGGCGTGAAGAACCGCTACGGGGCGACCGACGAGGTCGGCTGCTTCGAGCTGCACGACGAGGGCATCACGGGACTCGCCGACCCCTCCGGGCTCTTCCTGACCCGGCGCGACGTGGCCGTGCCCGGCACCTGCCTGACGGTCACCCTGGAAGGCAAGCGTCCGCTGGTCGCCGAGGTGCAGGCGCTGACGGTCGACTCGCAGATCCCGTCGCCGCGGCGGACGACCTCGGGTCTGGAGACCTCCCGGGTCTCGATGATGCTGGCGGTCCTGGAGCAGCGCGGCCGGATCAGCGCGCTGGGCAAGCGGGACATCTACAGCGCGACCGTCGGCGGCGTGAAGCTCACCGAGCCCGCGGCCGACCTGGCGATCGCGCTGGCGCTGGCCTCCGCGGCGAGCGACACCCCGCTGCCGAAGAACCTGGTCGCGATCGGCGAGGTCGGGCTCGCCGGCGAGGTGCGGCGGGTGACGGGCGTGCAGCGGCGGCTCGCCGAGGCGCACCGGCTCGGCTTCACGCACGCGCTGGTGCCGGGGGACCCGGGGAAGGTGCCGGCCGGCATGAAGGTGACGGAGGTCGCGGACGTGGGGGATGCGCTGCGGGTGCTGCCGCGGAGTCGGCGGGCGAAGGGTGCGGAGGAGGCTGCGGGGAGCTGACGAGGGGCTGGGCCCGGCGGCGTACCGCACCGATCAGGGAGCCGTTTCGGCAAGGTTGTGCCCACCCTTTCCGCCCCGGCGGAGCGCATGCCCACAACCGGGCCGGGGTGGTGTCGCTAGACTTTGCCCTGGTCTCGCCCATCCGTACGAGCCGGAGGAGAGCAGTGGCAGCCAAGGACGGGAACGAAGCGCTGATGCGCGCAGCCCTCAGCGCGGTCGCTCCCGGCACCGCGCTGCGTGACGGCCTGGAGCGGATCCTCCGGGGGAACACGGGCGGTCTCATCGTCCTCGGCCTGGACAAGACGGTCGATTCGATGTGCACCGGCGGGTTCGAGCTGGACGTCGAGTTCACCGCCACGCGCCTGCGCGAGCTGTGCAAGCTCGACGGCGCGCTCGTCCTCGACAAGGACATCACCAAGATCCACCGCGCGGGCGTGCAGCTGGTCCCGGACGCCTCCATCCCCACCGAGGAGACCGGCACCCGCCACCGCACCGCGGACCGGGTCTCCAAGCAGTGCAGGTTCCCGGTCGTCTCCGTCTCCCAGTCGATGCGTCTGATCGCGCTGTACGTGGACGGTGAGCGCCGGGTCCTGGAGGAGTCGGCCGCGATCCTGTCCCGCGCGAACCAGGCGCTCGCGACCCTGGAGCGGTACAAGCTGCGGCTCGACGAGGTGGCCGGCACGCTCTCGGCACTCGAGATCGAGGACCTGGTCACGGTCCGGGACGTCACCGCGGTCGCGCAGCGCCTGGAGATGGTCCGCCGGATCGCCACCGAGATCGCCGAGTACGTCGTCGAGCTCGGCACCGACGGGCGGCTCCTCTCGCTCCAGCTCGACGAGCTGATCGCGGGCGTGGAGCCGGAGCGCGAGCTGGTGATCCGGGACTACGTGCCGGAGCCGACGGCGAAGCGCTCGCGGACGGTCGCCGAGGCGCTCACCGAGCTGGACGCGCTCACCCACACCGAGCTCCTCGAACTTCCGGTCGTGGCGCGTGCCCTCGGCTACAGCGGCTCGCCCGAGACCCTCGACTCGGCGGTCTCGCCGCGCGGCTACCGGCTCCTGGCGAAGGTGCCGCGGCTGCCGGGCGCGATCATCGAGCGTCTGGTGGAGCACTTCGGCGGGCTGCAGAAGCTGCTCGCGGCGAGCGTGGACGACCTCCAGACCGTCGACGGTGTCGGCGAGGCCCGTGCCCGCAGCGTCCGCGAGGGCCTGTCGCGCCTCGCGGAGTCCTCGATCCTGGAGCGGTACGTCTAGGACGCGCCGCCCGCTCAGTCCTTGGCGAGCGTGAACGAGGCGGCGAGCACCTTCGCGCCCGGCACCTTCGCCTCCACCAGGTAGGTGCCCGGGCCGGCCTGGCCCGCCGGGGCGCTGGCGCACTGCGGGGCGCTGTGACCCCGGTCCCATTCCACGGTGTGGGTGATGGTGGTGTGCGCGGGGACGCTCAGCAGGACCGGGGCGCCGGAGCGCGGGCAGTCGGCGGTGGACCAGACCTCGCCGTCACGGTCGTCGCTGACCGTCAGAACCGTGCTGCGGGGTCCGAAGTCGGCCTTGCAGGTGGTGTTCGAGGTGTTCTTCGCGACGAGGTGGAAGCGGGGCTTCTCCCCCGCCTCGTAGGTGAGTTTGGTGGAGCGGAGCTCCAACTGCAGCGCTCCGGCGGGGCAGTTCGGGAGCGGGGAGTTCGCCGGGACCTGCCGGCCCGCGCCGGTGCCCGCGCCGCCGTCGGCGCCGGCGCCGTCGGTGTCGCCGTTCTTGCCGGTGCCGGTGGTGCCTCCCGCGCCCTCGGTGCCGGAGTCCGTGCCGGCGTCGGCGCCCGCGTCCGTACCGGAGCCCGCCGAGCCGCCGTTGTCGCCCGCGGTCTCGCCGGAGTCGCCCGATTCGTCGCGTCCGCCGGGCTGTTGGCTGATCGCCGGGCCGGTGCCGGAGGGGCCGGGGGTGATCGAGGGCGGGGTCGGCGACGAGCCGTTGGCGGCGTCGTTCGGCTTCTTCCCGTCGCCGTCACCGGAGGTGACCGCCCATACGGCGAGCAGCGCGAGCAGCGCCACCAGGCACGCCGCCACCGCCCTCCGTCGCCAGTAGATGGTGGAGGGAAGCGGCCCGACCGGATTGCGCAAAGATCCCACGACCCGAACCTTACGAGAGATCCGGCCCAACTCCCGCCCCACCCGCCGCCCCAGGCCTCAAGTTTTGCCGATGATCACATCCGTGGGTTCCGGGAACTTTCCCCGATCCGGTGCGGATCCGGTACGGCATCCCGTCCGAAACCCGAGGGAAACCGTAGGGAACCGGGCCGAATCGCAGCCCCCCGCTGTCGCCGGAGATCGCTCCGGCCGACGGCCCGGGGTGGCGGACTCCGGATTCCGGTTAGCGTCGTACCCCATGAACACCCTTCTCGACCTCTCCGACCGTCTGTATCTCGACGTCGCCGACTTCGCCCACTCCACGCCCCACTGGTTCCAGTGGATCGCCGAGGCGTGGACGGAGCTCGGGCTGCTGCTCTTCGGCGTGCTGTTCCTCGCCGGCTGGTGGCGTACCCGGGAGGGTTCGAGCCGGGCGATGGCGCTCGCGCTGCTCGCCCCGATCGCCACCGGCTTCGGCTACGTGGTGAGCGAGGCCCTGAAGTCGCTGATCGACGAGGAACGTCCGTGCCGGGCGGTCGCCGAAGCGCCCGTCTCGCTCGTCGCCTGCCCGCCGCACGGCGACTGGTCCTTCCCCAGCAACCACTCCGCCATCGCGGGCGCCGCGGCGATCGCGCTCGCCCTGTCCTGGCGCGGGATCGTCTGGCTGACCGTGCCGATGGCGCTGCTCATGGCCTTCTCCCGGGTCTTCGTCGGCGTCCACTACCCGCACGACGTGACCGTCGGCCTGCTCGTCGGCGCCCTGGTCGCCTTCGTCGTGATGCGGGCGGCGGAGCGCCCCGTCCGGGCGCTGGTGGAGACGGCCAGGTCGAGCCGGAGCTCGGCCGTGGCGTGGTGTGCGGGGCGCGGGCCGAGTGCGCACGCCCCCGCGCACTCCGAGCGGCGCTCGCGCGCGCGCCACGGCGCGTACTGATCGCGCCGGGGACGTGCCAGGATCGGAGGTGCCATGACTTCCATCGACACTCCCCCCACGTCCGAGGCCCCCGTCGTGCTCCCCGCCGAGCTGCACGGGCCCGTCCTCGCCTGGTTCGACCGGCACGCCCGCGACCTGCCCTGGCGCCGCCCCGAGGCCGGTGCCTGGGGCGTCATGGTCAGCGAGTTCATGCTCCAGCAGACCCCGGTGGTCCGGGTCCTCCCGGTGTACGAGCAGTGGCTGGCCCGCTGGCCGCGCCCGGCCGACCTGGCCGCCGAGGCCCCCGGCGAGGCGGTCCGCGCCTGGGGCCGGCTCGGCTACCCGCGCCGGGCGCTGCGGCTGCACGCGGCGGCCGTCGCGATAACGGAACGGCACCACGGCGACGTGCCCAGCGACCACGCGCAGCTGCTCGCGCTGCCCGGCATCGGCGAGTACACGGCGGCGGCGGTGGCCTCCTTCGCGTACGGGCAGCGGCACGCGGTCCTCGACACCAATGTGCGCCGGGTCTTCGCGCGGGCGGCGACCGGCGTCCAGTACCCGCCGAACGCGACCACGGCCGCCGAGCGGCGGCTCGCCCGCGCGCTGCTGCCGGAGGACGAGACGACGGCGTCCCGCTGGGCGGCCGCCTCCATGGAGCTGGGCGCCCTGGTGTGCACGGCGAAGAACGAGGACTGCGGGCGCTGCCCGATCGCCGAGCGGTGCGCCTGGCGGCTCTCGGGCAAGCCGGCGCACGACGGTCCGCCGCGGCGCGGCCAGACGTACGCCGGGACCGACCGGCAGGTGCGCGGCCGGCTCCTCGCGGTGCTGCGGGATTCGGCGGAACCGGTGGCGCAGGCGGCGCTCGACGCGGTCTGGAACGAGCCGGTGCAGCGGGCCCGGGCCCTGGACGGGCTCGTCGCGGACGGTCTCGTCGAGCCGCTGGAGGGCGGCCGGTACCGGCTGCCGCTGTCCTGAGCCCTGGACGTCTTGAGGCCCCGCTCTCCCGAGAGCGGGGCCTCAAACCTTTTCCGCCCCCGCTGTTACACAACCGATGGGTAGCCGTGCGTCCACCGACGGCTGCCCCGCACAGCCCCGTGACAAGCGCTCCGTAGCGTCGTCCACGACACGAGGACAAGCAGGGCACGGGGAACGGAGGCGGTTCGGATGAGGCACGGCGGCGAGGTGCTCGACTTCGAGGAGTACGTACGCACGCGGCAGGACGCGCTGCTGCGCAGCGCCCGCCGTCTCGTAGCCGACCCCGTCGACGCCCAGGACCTCCTCCAGACGGCTCTGGCCCGTACGTACGGGCGCTGGGACGGCATCGCCGACAAGTCCCTCGCCGACGCCTACCTGCGCCGCGTCATGATCAACACGCGGACCGAGTGGTGGCGCTCCCGCAAGCTCGAAGAGGTGCCGACCGAGCAGCTGCCCGACGCGTGCGTCGACGACCCGACCGAGCAGCACGCCGACCGCGCCCTGCTCATGGACATCCTGAAGGTGCTCGCGCCGAAGCAGCGCAGCGTCGTCGTCCTGCGCCACTGGGAGCAGATGAGCACGGAGGAGACGGCGGCGGCGCTCGGCATGTCGACGGGTACGGTGAAGTCGACGCTCCATCGTGCGCTCGCCCGGCTCCGCCAGGAGCTGGAGAGCCGTGACCTCGACGCCCGTGCCCTGGGGCGGACCGGGGAGCGGGCGACCGTACGAGGTGACGAAGGGGGTCGGGAGCGGTGCGCGGCGTAGACGGCGACCCCTGTGGCAGACCGCAGGAAGGCCACCACTGTGTGAGCGGCGGCGACGACCGGTGTCCGACCGGACGGCGCCGCCCGCGGCGTACCGTCAGGGCGGCGAGCATCACGGCCACGGCCGGGCTCGTCGCCGTCGGTCTGTCCCTGGCCGGCTGCTCCACCGGGGGCACCGGCTCCCGCGACGAGGGCGCGGCCCGCACCGACGAGATCGCCGCCGCCGCGCCCACCCCGTCCGTCTCCGGCACGGCGGGACCGCAGTCGGCCGAGCGGGTGGATCCGATCGCGCTCCTGAAGGCGGACCCGAAGATCGGCGCGCGGCTCAAGGACGACCTGAAGCCGTGCGTCGCCGACGCGTACCCGGTGGACGCCTCGTACGGCAATCTCACGAACACCGCCTCCCCCGACGTCGTCGTCAACGTGATGACCTGCGGGGACGCCGTCGGCATCGGCACGTACGTGTACCGCAAGGAGAACGACCGGTACGAGAACGTGTTCATGGCCGAGGACGCGGCGGTCTACGCGACGATCGACCGGGGCGATCTCGTCGTCACCAAGCAGGTGTACGCGAAGGGCGACCCGGTCGCGTACCCCTCGGGCGAGGACGTGATCACCTACCGCTGGTCGGGGAACACGTTCACCCAGCACGACTGGGTGCACAACGACTACAGCCGGGCCGTCGGCGACGGCGACGCCCCCACCGCGGAGCCCGCACCGAGCGAGCCGGCCGCCAACTGAGCCGTAAGACCGCCGCGGACCGCCGCCGGCCGAAAGACCGTACAGACCCCGAAGGGCACATCACGATGGCCGAAACCCATGTCCTGTTCGTCGAGGACGACGACGTCATCCGTGAGGCCACCCAGCTCGCCCTGGAGCGGGACGGCTTCCGGGTGACCGCCATGCCCGACGGGCTCTCCGGTCTGGACGCCTTCCGGGCACAGCGCCCCGACATCGCGCTCCTCGACGTGATGCTGCCGGGGATGGACGGGGTCAGCCTCTGCCGTCGCATCCGCGACGAGTCGACCGTGCCCGTCATCATGCTCTCGGCGCGCGCCGACTCCATCGACGTCGTGCTCGGTCTGGAGGCGGGGGCCGACGACTACGTCACCAAGCCCTTCGACGGTTCGGTGCTCATGGCCCGCATCCGGGCCGTGCTGCGCCGCTTCGGGCACGCGGGCGGCGCCGGCAACGGCGAGCAGGGGGACGCGCCGGACGGCGGCGGGCTCCTCGTCTTCGGCGACCTGGAGGTCGACACCGAGGGCATGGAGGTCCGCAGGGGCGGGGCGCCGGTGGCGCTGACCCCGACGGAGATGCGGCTGCTCCTGGAGTTCTCGTCGGCGCCGGGCACCGTGCTGTCCCGGGACAAGCTCCTGGAGCGGGTCTGGGACTACGGCTGGGGCGGGGACACCCGGGTCGTGGACGTCCATGTGCAGCGGCTGCGCGCCAAGATCGGCCAGGACCGGATCGAGACGGTCCGCGGCTTCGGCTACAAGCTCAAGAACTAGGGCCCGTACTTGTGCATGTGAAGCTGCGCCCCTTGCGTACCGGGGTCCGTTGGAAGATCGCCGTCGCCATCGCGGCGGTCGGCGCGCTCATCGCGGTCACCCTGAGCATCGTCGTGCACAACGCCGCCCGCATCTCGATGCTCGACAACGCGCGCGAGGTGCAGATGGAGCGGCTGCTCTTCGCCCAGCGGATGTACGAGACGTCCAAGCCGAAGGAGCCCCGCTTCGGCACGAAGATCAACGACCCGGCGCTGCCGCCGCAGCTCCACCAGCTGATGCGGGACAAGCGGCGCGGGACGTACGTGCAGGAGCACCGGCACGGCGGGCCGCCGGACGTGTGGGCGGCCGTGCCGCTCGCCAACGGCGACGTGCTGTCGCTGCACATCCCCTTCGCCGACCGCAGCGCGACGATCATGAACGATCTGGACCGGGCCCTCGTCATCGGCTCGGTGTCCGTGGTCTTCGGCGGCTGCGCGCTCGGCGTGCTCATCGGCGGCGGGCTCTCGCGACGGCTGCGGAAGGCCGCCGTCGCGGCCGGCCGGGTGGCCCAGGGCAATACGGAGGTCCGGGTGCGGGACGCCGTCGGCGGGGTCGTACGGGACGAGACCGACGACCTGGCCTGGGCGGTGGACGCCCTGACCGACGCGCTGAACGAGCGGATCGAGGCCGAGCGGCGGGTCACCGCCGACATCGCGCACGAGCTGCGCACCCCCGTCACGGGGCTGCTCACGGCGGCCGAGCTGCTGCCGCCGGGGCGGCCGACCGAGCTCGTACGGGACCGGGCGCAGGCCATGCGGACGCTGGTCGAGGACGTCCTGGAGGTGGCCCGGCTCGACAGCGCGTCGGAGCGGGCCGAGCTCCAGGAGATCGCGCTCGGCGAGTTCGTGGAGCGGCGGGTGCGGGCCCTGGACCCGGAGGTCGAGGTCCGGGTCGTGCACGAGTCCTGGGTGAACACCGACCCGCGCCGCCTGGAGCGGGTCCTGGGCAATCTCCTCGCGAACGCGGCCAAGCACGGCAAGCCGCCGGTCGAGGTCACCGTCGAGGGCCGGGTGGTCCGGGTCCGCGACCACGGTCCCGGCTTCCCGGAGGCGCTCCTCAAGGAGGGCCCGAGCCGGTTCCGTACGGGGACGAGCGACCGCGCGGGCCAGGGCCACGGCCTGGGCCTGACGATCGCGGCGGGCCAGGCCCGGGTCCTCGGCGCCCGCCTGACCTTCCGGAACGTGGCCGCGGAGGGGTCGCCGGGCGGGGTCGGCGGGGCCATCGCGGTGCTGTGGCTGCCGGACCACGCGCCGACGAACACGGGCAGCTTCCCGGTGCTGCGACCGGCGGACTGACGGGACGCGATCCCGGCGCCGCGGCCGGCGGACCGAGGGGTACGGGAAAGGGGGCCGGGTCCATGACAGGACCCGGCCCCCTTTCCCGTACAGGAGATCGCTCCGCGGGATCAGACGGTCTCGGCGACCTTGGGCGCGTCGTCGCCGGACTCCGCCTTCGGGCCCGCGGCCGGTCCGGCGCCGCGCAGCGCCACCTCCTTGACGAAGAAGGCGAGGACGAAGCCGAGGACGGCGACGGCCGAGGCGACGAGGAAGGCGCCGTGCGTGCCGGTGGCGACCGCGTGCTGGTAGGCCTCGCGGAGCGCGGCCGGCAGCTTGGCGAGGCTCGCCGCGTCGAGCTGGGCGGTCCGCTCGGTGAGCCCGCCGCCGCCGCGGGACGCCATCTCGTCCTGGACGCGGCTGGTGAAGAGCGCGCCCATGATCGCGACGCCGAAGGAGGAGCCGAGCGTCCGGAAGAGGGTGGTGGAGGAGGAGGCGACGCCCATGTCCTTCATCTCCACGCTGTTCTGGGCGACCAGCATGGTGATCTGCATGAGGAAGCCCATGCCGGCGCCGAGGACGGCCATCCAGATCCCGGAGACGAGGCGCGAGGTGCCGGTGTCCATGGTGGAGAGCAGGAAGAGGCCGGCGACCATGAGCGCGCCGCCCACGATCGGGAAGACCTTGTACTTGCCGGTGCTGGTGGTGAAGCGGCCGACGAGCAGCGAGACGACCATCATCGACAGCAGCATCGGCAGGAGCAGCAGGCCGGAGTTGGTGGCCGAGGCGCCCTGGACGGACTGCTGGAAGATCGGCAGGTAGAGGACCGCGCCGAACATCACGAAGCCGGTGATGAAGCCGATCAGGGACATCAGGGTGAAGTTGCGGCTGCGGAAGATGTGCAGCGGCATGATCGGGTCGCTCGCCCGGGTCTCGACGAAGAGGAAGGCCGCGAGCGCGGCGACGCCACCGATGACGAGGCCGACGATGGTGGCCGAGCCCCACGCGTACTCGGTGCCGCCCCAGGTGGTGACGAGGACGATCGCGGTGATGCCGACGGTCAGCAGCGCGGCGCCGAGGAAGTCGATCCGGGTGCCGGTGGCACGTTCCTTCCTCGGCAGGTGCAGGACCGTGGTGAGCATGGCGAGGGCGACGGCGCCGAGCGGCAGGTTGATGTAGAAGGACCAGCGCCAGCCCCAGTGGTCGGTGATGGTGCCGCCGACGAGGGGGCCGCCGATCATCGCGAGGGCCATGATTCCGGCCATCATGCCCTGGTACTTGCCGCGCTCGCGGGGCGGGATCAGGTCGCCGATGATCGCCATGACGCCGACCATGAGGCCGCCGGCGCCGAGGCCCTGGACGGTGCGGAAGCCGATGAGCTGGCCCATGTCCTGGGCCATGCCGCTGAGCGCCGAGCCGATCAGGAAGATCACGATCGAGGTGAGGAAGACGCCCTTGCGGCCGAACATGTCGCCGAGCTTGCCCCAGATCGGGGTGGAGGCGGCGGTGGCCAGGGTGTAGGCGGTGACGACCCAGGAGAGGTGCTCGAGGCCGCCGAGCTCGCCGACGATCGTCGGCATCGCGGTGCCGATGATCATGTTGTCCAGCATCGCGAGCAGCATCGCGATCATGAGGGCGAGGAGGACGACCCGTACGCTGCGCGGCTGCGGGTCCGCGGCCTCCCCCTGTGCTGCCTGAACGTTCTGTTTCGTCGTCATCTCGATCCCTTACTTGCCGCCCGGCTAGTTACTACACTGAGGAAGGTAGGCCGGTAACTTGCCGGTCGTCAAGTAAGTTTTGTGGAATGTGGAGTGAGCAGCCATGGCCCGAGGCAACACCCGCCAGCGCATCCAGGACGTGGCTCTCGAACTCTTCGCCGAGCAGGGCTACGAGAAGACCTCGCTCCGCGAGATCGCCGAGCGCCTCGACGTCACCAAGGCGGCGCTCTACTACCACTTCAAGACCAAGGAAGACATCATCATCGGGATCTTCCAGGACCTGGCGCGCCCGATCGACGAGCTGGTCGCCTGGGCGGGCGAGCAGCCGCGCACCCTGGAGACGAAGCAGGAGATCCTGCGCCGCTACCAGAAGGCCCTGCTCGCCGCGGCCCCGCTGTTCCGCTTCATGCACGAGAACCAGGCGACCGTGCGGGACCTGAGCATCGGGCTCACCTTCAAGGAGCGCTTCATCGCGCTCAACAAGTTCGTCCAGGAACCCGACGCCCCGGTGAAGGACAAGGTCCGCGCCGTGAGCGCGGTCTTCGCACTGCACGCCGGGACCTTCTTCATGGAAAACATCGAGGGCGACCCCGAGGAGAAGCAGGAAGCCGTCCTCGAGGTCGCCCTCGATCTGATCGAGCAGGCCGAGCGGGCCTGAAGCTCTACGGGGTGCGTCAGACGCCGACGCCGTGGGCCCGCAGGAAGGCCATCGGGTTGACGGCGGAGCCGTAGTTCGGGGTCGTACGGATCTCGAAGTGAAGGTGCGGGCCGGAGGAGTTGCCGGTGTTGCCCGAGAGGGCGATCTGCTGACCGGCGCCGACCTTCTGGCCGATGTTGACCTGGATCTTCGACAGGTGGGCGTACTGCGAGTACGTGCCGTTGGCGTGCTTGATCACGATGGCGTTGCCGTACGCGGGGCCGTCGCCGCCGCCGTTCGGGCCGGCCTTCACGACGGTGCCGGCGGACGCGGCCTTGACCGGGGTGCCGACCGGGACGGCGAAGTCCTGGCCGGAGTGCTTGTGGGCCCACATGGCGCCGCCCTGGTTGAAGCTGGCGCTGAGGGCGTAGGTGGTGACCGGCTTGACCCAGGCCGGGGTGGCCTTCTTGACGGCCTTCACGGGCGTGGCCTTCACGGCGGCGGCCTTGGCGACGGCGGCCTTCACCTGGGCGGCGACGTGGGCCTGGGCGTCGGCCTGGGCGGCCACGGCGGCGGACACGGTCAGCGCGGCCGGGGCGGCCTTGCCCTCGGCAGCGAAGGCGGACCCTGCTCCGGCCACCAGCGTCGCTCCCAGACCCGCGGCGGCGAGAGCAACGGCGGTGATACGGGCGGCGGGGTTCATAACGCGCTTCGACATACGGGGGAAAACCTCCGGGACGTACGGGACCCGGCGCGGACGGTGCGCTGCGCCGGGCTTGCTCATCCTTGGTAACCCGGACCCCCAGCAAGCCCAAAACACCCCATCTACGACATAGCGTCGTAGCGATCTCCCCGGAAGTTCACCCTTCGACGACCCCGGAGAGGGGTCGCGAAAACGGACATACCGGAACAAGAGAATCGGTTTACGCCCACGTCGCGGGGGTCCGGAACCACCTGAAACGCTGCCCGACGCCCGGTTCTGCCCACATCGGGACCAAAGCCCCTACGGTTCACACCTGAACGTCCCGAATCGACCCCAAACGTCGCCACTATTCCGGTTAGTACCCCCCGAAACGCCTGTGCGCGAGGTCACCAGCGCCCCACCCCGAATGGGACCTGGGTCACGCAACCGGACCGCCCCGAAGCCCGTCCCGCACTACGCTGACCGCTTCGGGAATCCAGGGAATCCACGGGGGGACCACGCATGGAACCGGCACTCATCGGCACGCGCCTCGCCTCGGCCGCGATCGGCCCGCTGCTGAAGAAACTGCTGGTCAGCGAGGGTCCGGGCGCCGGTCTCACGGGCTCGTCGCAGAAGATCCGGCTCTCCTCCCTGGTCACCTTCCGCGGCGAGAAGCGCACGCTCACGGAGAAGGACGTCCGGAAGCTCGCCGCGACCCTGGTCGAGCGGTCCCTGAGCGGGGACGGCGAACGCCCCTTCCCCGCCGACGAGACCGAGGCGCTCGTCGAGACCCTGACCCGGACCCTCCTCGCCCTCGGCGACCTCGACATGGACGACGTCCAGGCGGTCCGCCTCGGCCACCTCGACCTCGCCCGCCGCCTCCGTGCGGCGGCCCCCGCCCCGGACGGCCTGTCGACGGACTCGGTCCTCTACCTGGAGTCGATGACGGAGTGGGCCTGCCTCCACGTCCTCGACTTCTTCACCCAGCGCTCCACCTTCGTGGCCCGCAGCCTGGTGGAACAGACCCGCGGCCAGCGAGAACTCATCGCGAAGATGGACGAGGTCATCCGCCGGACACCCCGGACCGACTCCCGGGACGCGGACTTCGAGCGCCGCTACCTGGCCCACCTCGCCAAGAAACACGGGCGCCTGACGATCTACGGCGTGGACCTCCGGGACGCCCCGGAGAAGTGGCCGCTGGACGTGGCGTACCTGTCGCTGGAGGCGACGGGAGGGCTCGTGTCCCCGAGCCGCCTGCGCCGGGAGTACAGGGAGTACGTGGAGTCGGCCGACTCGGCGGGGTTCACCGACATCACCATCCTCCGGGGAGACCCGTCCGGCTGCCGCGCCGACCAGATCCTCACCCGGCACGACAAGGTCCTCCTGCGCGGCACGGCCGGCTCCGGCAAGACGACCCTCATCCAGTGGCTGGCCGTCTCCGCCGCACGCGAGGACCTCGCCGACGGCATGGGGTACCTCCGCGACCGCATCCCCTTCGTCCTCCCCCTGCGCGCCCTCACCCGCCACGGCGAGCGGCTCCCCGCCCCCGACCGCTTCCTCTCCGCCGTCGGCTGCCCGCTCTCCGCACCCGACGGCTGGGCCGACCGCGTCCTCGCCGCCGGGCGCGGCCTGGTCCTCGTCGACGGCATCGACGAGATCCCCGAGGCCGAGCGGGACCGCGCGCGCCGCTGGCTCCGCGACCTCCTCGACTCCTACGACGGCAACCGCTGGCTCGTGACCTCCCGCCCCACCGCCGTACGCGACGACTGGCTCGCCCCGGACGGCTTCGCCGAACTCACCCTCGCCCCGATGTCCTCCGCCGAGGTCGCCACCTTCGTCCGCCGCTGGCACCGGGCCGCCGGACCGGACGCGGCACCGTACGAACAGCCCCTCCTCGACGCCCTGCGCACGACGGCGGACGTCGCCCAGCTCGCCACCAACCCCCTCATGTGCGGACTGATCTGCGCCCTGCACCACGGCAGGCGCGGCTTCCTGCCGCGCGGCCGGAAGGCGCTGTACGACGCGGCCCTCGCGATGCTGCTCTCGCGCCGCGACCGCGAGCGGGACATGGGGACCCCGTACGGGATCGACCTCGGCGAGACCCCGCAGATCCAGCTCATCCAGCGGATCGCGTACTGGCTGACGCTCAACGGCCGCACGACGATGGACCGCGCGCACGCGCAGGACGTCGTACGGGAGGCCGTGCCCGCGATCACGGAGGCGGCCGGCTACGACCCCGCCCTGGTCTTCACCCACCTCCTCCACCGCAGCGGCCTCCTGCGCGAGCCGACGGCGGACACGGTCGACTTCGTCCACCGCACCTTCCAGGACTACCTGGCCGCGAAAGCCCTGGTGGACCGCTGGGACATCGGTGTCCTGGTCCGCCACGCCGCCGACGACCAGTGGGAGGACGTCATCCGCATGGCCGTCGGGCACGCGCGCCCGCGCGAGTGCGCGGAGATCTTCGACGAGCTGCTGAAGGCGGCGGACGCGGCACCGGACCGCCGGACCCAGCTCCGCGTCCTGGTGGTGGCGGCGACGGCGCTGCACCACGCGACGGAGGTGGCACCGGAGATCCGGGAACGGATCCTGGCCCGCACGGCCGAGGTGATCCCGCCGCACGGCCCGGACGAGGCCCGGGAGCTGGCGAGGGTGGGACGGGCGGTCCTGGACCTGCTGCCGGGTCCTGAGGGTCTTGAGGACGACGTGGCAGAGGATGTGGTGATCACGGCGACCCACATCACGGACGACGCCACCCTGCCCTACCTCGCGCGGTTCACGGACCATCTGTCCCTAGGGGTCCGCTCCCAGCTGATGTGGGGGTGGGCCCGGTTCGCGACCGCGCCCTACGCGGAGGAGATCATCGCCCGGCTCGATCCGAGCGACCTCGACTTCACCCTCGTGTCCGACGACCAGGCGGCCCAGATCGCCCGCCTCGGGCTGCGCCCCGAGCGCTTCGAACTGCGCATGAGTCCGAGCCTCACCCTCGACGGCACGGCCATGCTCCGCATGGCGTTGGGCGAGGCGCGTATCGCGCGGATGCCCGGAACACTGGCCCCGTCCCTCAGCCACCTCCCCTCCGACAACAGGCTGCGCAGTCTCACCCTGACCAGCCCTCCCGCAGGAGGGCTCGCCTTCCTCCGCCGCCTGGCAGGTCTCCAGGTCCTCGCCATCATCGAAGCCGTCATGAGCGAGGAGGACTGGCACGCCGTGGCTGCTCCGGACCGCCTCTCGCAGCTTCAACTGCCGGCCGAGAGCCTGCAGAGCCTCCCGGAATCGCTGAGGCTGCCGCAGACGGAGAATCTGCTCGTGGACTGCTCCGGCCGCACCGCACCACTGGATGCCATCGCCCGGTCCTTCCCCGCCCTGCGTCTGCTGACCCTCCACAGCGACCGCGAAGGAGAGGTCCACGACCTCACACCGCTGGCGTCCCTGGCCGGGCTCCGGTACGTCAACGGCTTCGGCGTCCGCCTCGCCGGCACCGAAGCCCTCGCGCCCACCGTCAAAGTCCTCGCATGAGCTGACCGTCCTCGGTGACCGGCTCAGGGCCCGTCCACAGGCAGCAAAGGGGCGGCCCCGGAACACCATCAAGGTTCCGGGGCCGCCCCTCACAGCGCTACGGGCTCAGCGCGTGCGTCACGCTTCCTTCGAGAGGTTCGGGCCCGAGCCGCCCGCTGCCTCGATCGGCGGGGCGTCCGGCAGGGCCGACTTCTCCTCGCCGCGGAAGGTGAACTTGCGCTCCTCGCCCTCGCCCTCCGTGTCCACGACCACGATGTGACCGGGGCGCAGCTCGCCGAAGAGGATCTTCTCCGAGAGTGTGTCCTCGATCTCGCGCTGAATCGTCCGGCGCAGCGGCCGGGCGCCCATCACGGGGTCGTAGCCCTTCTTGGCGAGCAGTTCCTTCGCGGACTGGGAGAGCTCGATGCCCATGTCCCGGTCCTTGAGGCGCTCGTCGACGCGGCTGATCATCAGGTCGACGATCTGGAGGATGTCCTCCTGCGTCAGCTGCGGGAAGACGATGATGTCGTCCACACGGTTGAGGAACTCCGGGCGGAAGTGCTGCTTCAGCTCGTCGCTGACCTTCGCCTTCATCCGCTCGTAGTTGGACTTCGTGTCGCCCTGGGCGGCGAAGCCCAGGTTGAAGCCCTTCGAGATGTCCCTGGTCCCGAGGTTGGTGGTCATGATGATGACCGTGTTCTTGAAGTCCACGACCCGGCCCTGGGAGTCGGTCAGGCGACCGTCCTCCAGGATCTGGAGAAGGGAATTGAAGATATCGGGGTGGGCCTTCTCGACCTCGTCGAAGAGGACGACGGAGAACGGCTTGCGGCGCACCTTCTCGGTGAGCTGGCCGCCCTCTTCGTAGCCGACGTATCCGGGCGGCGAACCGAAGAGACGGGAAACCGTGTGCTTCTCGCTGAACTCCGACATGTCGAGGGAGATCATCGCGTCCTCGTCGCCGAAGAGGAATTCGGCGAGCGCCTTCGAGAGCTCCGTCTTACCGACGCCGGACGGGCCGGCGAAGATGAACGAGCCACCGGGGCGCTTCGGGTCCTTCAGACCCGCACGGGTACGGCGGATGGCCCGCGAGAGGCCGATGACGGCGTCCTTCTGGCCGATGACGCGCTTGTGGAGCTCGTCCTCCATGCGGAGCAGACGCGAGGACTCCTCCTCGGTCAGCTTGAAGACCGGGATGCCGGTGGCGGTCGCGAGGACCTCGGCGATGAGCTCGCCGTCGACCTCGGCGACGACGTCCATGTCGCCGGCCTTCCACTCCTTCTCGCGCTTGGTCTTCGCGGCGAGGAGCTGCTTCTCCTTGTCGCGGAGGGACGCGGCCTTCTCGAAGTCCTGCGAGTCGATCGCGGACTCCTTGTCGCGGCGGACGCCGGCGATCTTCTCGTCGAACTCGCGGAGGTCCGGCGGCGCGGTCATCCGGCGGATGCGCATCCGGGAGCCGGCCTCGTCGATCAGGTCGATCGCCTTGTCCGGGAGGAAGCGGTCCGAGATGTACCGGTCGGCCAGGGTCGCGGCCTGGACGAGTGCCTCGTCGGTGATGGAGACCCGGTGGTGGGCCTCGTACCGGTCGCGCAGACCCTTGAGGATCTCGATGGTGTGCGGCAGCGACGGCTCGGCGACCTGGATGGGCTGGAAGCGGCGCTCGAGGGCGGCGTCCTTCTCCAGGTACTTGCGGTACTCGTCGAGCGTGGTGGCACCGATGGTCTGGAGCTCACCGCGGGCGAGCATCGGCTTGAGGATGCTCGCGGCGTCGATCGCGCCCTCGGCGGCGCCCGCGCCCACGAGGGTGTGGAGCTCGTCGATGAACAGGATGATGTCGCCGCGGGTGCGGATCTCCTTGAGGACCTTCTTCAGGCGCTCCTCGAAGTCACCGCGGTAGCGGGAGCCGGCGACCAGCGCGCCGAGGTCCAGGGTGTAGAGGTGCTTGTCCTTGAGGGTCTCGGGCACCTCGCCCTTGACGATGGCCTGCGCCAGGCCCTCGACGACGGCGGTCTTGCCGACGCCGGGCTCGCCGATGAGGACCGGGTTGTTCTTGGTGCGGCGGGACAGCACCTGCATGACCCGCTCGATCTCCTTCTCGCGCCCGATGACCGGGTCGAGCTTGGATTCGCGGGCCGCCTGGGTGAGGTTCCGGCCGAACTGGTCGAGGACCAGGGACGTCGAGGGGGTGCCCTCGGCAGGACCGCCGGCCGTGGCGGCTTCCTTGCCCTGGTAGCCGGAGAGCAGCTGGATGACCTGCTGCCGCACCCGGTTGAGGTCGGCGCCCAGCTTCACGAGGACCTGGGCGGCGACGCCCTCGCCCTCGCGGATCAGGCCGAGCAGGATGTGCTCGGTGCCGATGTAGTTGTGGCCGAGCTGGAGGGCCTCCCGGAGCGACAGCTCCAGGACCTTCTTGGCACGAGGGGTGAAGGGGATGTGCCCGGACGGGGCCTGCTGGCCCTGGCCGATGATCTCCTCCACCTGCTGGCGGACCGCCTCGAGCGAAATCCCGAGGCTCTCCAGGGCCTTAGCGGCGACACCCTCACCCTCGTGGATAAGGCCCAGAAGGATGTGCTCGGTGCCGATGTAGTTGTGGTTGAGCATCCGGGCTTCTTCCTGAGCCAGGACGACAACCCGCCGCGCGCGGTCGGTGAACCTCTCGAACATCGTTAATCGCTCCTCAGAGCGGTCAGTCAGTTAGGGGTCGATCCCCTCCCTGTCCTTCCGCAGCTTAGTCCCGCAAGCGGGGACCGCTCATTCCAACTGCCGACATCCGTCCGGATCACCCCCTTCTCAGTGGGGAGACCTGCTGCCGAACAGCCGACAAATGCTCCAACCCGATGGTGCGAGACGATGTTCCCGCAGGCCAAGTAGTTACCCGCGCCTTCACTACGCCGATGGCGAACGTGAGACGCCGAAGCCCGCGAGTCGCCCCTCTCCACTAGGAATGTCTTACCCGTAAGGACTGACACTCCATGCGGCGCACCCCGGTTCCCTCCGCTACCAGCGAACACCCTTGCGCGCCCGAATGCACTCGCACACCCCCATCCCGGACACCTTGCGCGACCCCCGGGGGACGCTGTGTCACCGCCGGGCGTAACCAACGCGCCTTCTCGGGAGTTCCCCCGGCATGTCCTTCACCGTTCCGCCGCCCCGTTCGCCGATCGACGGCGGTCTCGCGCGGTGGTACGAGGACGAGCTCGGCTGGGCGACGGTGGCGGGCCCGCCGGTGGGTCTGGTCACGGGGCTGCGCTTCGACGTCCTGGAGGTGCCTGCCGAGGCCGGCCGGGGGGTGCTGTGCCGGATGGGCGCGGCGACCGGTCCCGTGGCCCTGGTGGGGCGCCGGATGGGGCTGCTCGTGGCCGCGGGGAGCGCGGAGGAGCTGCCGGGGCTGCTCGACTGGCTGGAGTGGGGCGGGATCTCACTGGATCTCGCGATCCTCGGTGCCGACGGCCGGATGACCGCACCCCTTCCCCCGGGGCGGGGCGGATCCGGCGCGCCGGGCGCCGCGGTGTGGCTGCGGGCGCCCGCGCCGGGTCGCGAGGTCGAGGCCTCGCTTCCGGCGCTGCGGTCCGCGCCGTGGGGCGTTGCGGACGCCCCCTGCCTGGTGCGCCTCGTGGCCGCCGCCGCGGCGGAGTGCCACCGGGTGCGGCTGCTGAGTGCCCGTACCCGTGGGGCGTCTCAGCAGCTGTCGCCTCAGCGGTTCGCGTCCTCGTAGGCGGCCTTGATGTCGGCGGGAACGCGACCGCGGTCGTTGACGTTCATGCCGTTCTCCTTGGCCCACGCGCGGATCTTCGCGGTGTCCTGGCTGCCCGTCGCCACGGCGCGGCCCTTGCCGCGTCCGCCGGTGGTGCGGCCGCCGGTGCGACGGCCACTCGTGGTGTACGGCTCGAGCAGGCCACGGAGCTTTTCCGCGTTGGCGGTGGTGAGGTCGATCTCGTAGGTCTTGCCGTCCAGCGCGAACGTCACGGTCTCGTCCGCCTCGACGCCGTCGAGGTCGTCGACAAGAAGGACCTGAACCTTCTGTGCCACCGGATTTCCTTTCATCGAAAATGCAGTACGCGGAAAGGAAACCGCTTTTCCCGGAAAAACACAAACCCCTGGGAGAGGTTCAGATCCCTGGCAACGCGGGAAACGTGCGCGATTCGGACATAGGGTTCCACG
This sequence comes from Streptomyces nymphaeiformis, assembly GCF_014203895.1. Classification (GTDB taxonomy): domain Bacteria; phylum Actinomycetota; class Actinomycetes; order Streptomycetales; family Streptomycetaceae; genus Streptomyces; species Streptomyces nymphaeiformis. The sequence goes on from NZ_JACHJY010000004.1 coordinate 34,801, forward strand.
AGAGGATCACGGGGTTCCGCGTCACAGGTGCAGAAGCATCCGGCTGTTGCCCAAGGTGTTCGGCTTCACTCGTTCGAGACCGAGGAACTCGGCGACTCCCTCGTCATAGGAACGGAGGAGCTCGCTGTAGACATCTCCGTCGACCGGGGTCTCGCCGATCTCGACGAAGCCGTGCTTCGCGAAGAAGTCGACTTCGAAGGTCAGGCAGAATACCCGCCGCACCCCGAGCCAACGGGCGGTGTGCAACAACTTGTCCAGCACCTGATGTCCGACGCCGGCGCCCTTGAAGTCGGGATCGACGGCGAGAGTACGGACTTCTGCGAGGTCTTCCCACATGACGTGGAGTGCGCCGCAGCCGACGACGACGGCGTCCTCGTCGCGTTCCGCGACCCAGAACTCCTGGATGGACTCGTAAAGGGTCACGGTCGCCTTGTCGAGCAGGATGCCGCGCTGCACGAATGGATCGACGAGACGGCGGACCGCGGCCACATCGCTGGTGCGGGCCCTGCGTACGGTGACGGCTTTGGCGGAGGTCGACATGGGGGGACGCTATCGCTACGGAGCGGCCTGTCCTTCGCCACCCTCGGCCTCGCGCGGGGCGGCGGGGAGGGGGTTGTCGCGCTGGACGATGCGGATGGCGTCGTTCAGCGACTCGCGCTGTTCCGGCGACATCATCCCGAAGAAGGCGACGAGTGCGGCGGCGGGGTTGTCGCTCTGCGCCCACGCCTCGTTCATGAGGGCGGCGGAGTAGGCGGCGCGGGTGGAGACCGCCGTATATCGATAGGCGCGGCCTTCGACTTCCCTGCGGACCCAGCCCTTCTGATGGAGATTGTCCATGACGGTCATGACGGTGGTGTAGGCGATGGACCGTTCCTGCTGGAGGTCCTCCAGAACCTCCCGGACGGTCACGGGGCGGTTCCATTGCCAGACGCGCGTCATGACGGCGTCTTCGAGTTCTCCCAAGGGGCGCGGCACAGCGTCACCATAGTGCGCAAAAGGCAGGTATGGGGATATCCGCTCCAGAAAACCAACAAAAAGGACGTACGACCTCGAAGGGTCGTACGTCCTCGGCGCTGTACGGGGTGGAGCTAGGAGCCGTCCGCCTGGCGGGCGGCCTCGGCGCGGGCGAGGGCGGCGTCCACGACCGCGTCCTCCTTGGCCTTGTTGGGGCCGCCCTGGCTCTTGACGATCACGGTGACGAGGGCGATGAAGAACGCCGCCATCACGACGGGGGGCAGGAGCGCGGATACGTAGTCCATGCCGTCCAGAGTAGCTATCCGGCGACCCGCTGCTCGGGCGGGGGCGGCGGAACCGGGCGTCGGCGTGGCGGGAAGACCTCGGAGGGCTTGGGGGCCGGGCGCTTGACCGGGGCGGGCGGGGTCGGCTTGGGCTCGTCGCCCGCCGCGCGCCCGCCGGGCAGCGCGAGCAGCCGGGCCCGGGAGGGCGCACTGGAGGCGGTGGCCTGGGAGACCCGGGCCAGGCGCGCGCGTACGGAGCGCTCGGCGAGGATCTGGCAGCGGGCGAGCAGCTCGGCGGCGACCGGGTTGCGGCGCAGCGCGCGCAGGGCGGCGAGGTCGTCGGCGACCGGGTCGTACCCGGCGGCCAGCGCGTCCCGGAGGAGCTCCAGGTAGCCGCTGAGGGACCCGGGCAGCGCCTCGCGGTAGCGGACCAGGTCGTCGAGGAGGAAGGCGCGCTGCCGGCCGGCCTCGCGTACCGCCTCGTCCACGGATTGGGCCAGGCACAGGCAGTCCCGGACGTCCTCGTCCTGGAGGGGGGCGGGATGGAGGGCAGTGGCAAGGGCGCGGCGGAGCACACGCAGCTCGTCCGCGCTGAACGCCATGCCGCCGCGGGATCCGTATGGCGTGGGCATGGGCCGACACTACGCGCTAATCGGACAATTTCCTCTTAGCGATCATCGCGGCGCGCCGGGCCCACCCTCACATGCGGGACACGTTCCGCTCGTACACGAGGCGCAGGCCGATCAGGGTCAGCCAGGGCTCGTGCGCGTCGATCTCCTTCGAGTCGGCGAGGACCATCGGCGCCAGGCCACCGGTCGCGATCACCGTGACGTCGGAGGGGTCGCCCTTCGGACCGACCAGTTCGCGCTTCATCCGGGCCACGACGCCGTCGACCTGGCCCACGTACCCGAAGACGATGCCCGACTGCATGGCCTCGACCGTGTTCTTGCCGATCACGCTGCGCGGGCGGGCCAGCTCGATCTTGCGGAGCATGGCGCCCTTGACGCCCAGGGCCTCCACCGAGATCTCGATGCCCGGGGCGATCGCGCCGCCCGCGTACTCGCCGCGGGTGGTGACCGCGTCGTACGTCGTCGCCGTGCCGAAGTCCACGACGATCGCCGGGCCGCCGTACAGCTCGACGGCCGCGACCGCGTTGACGATGCGGTCGGCGCCGACCTCCTTGGGGTTGTCCGTGAGGATCGGCACCCCCGTCTTGACGCCCGGCTCCACGAGGACCGCCGGCACGTCCCCGTAGTACCGGCGGGTCACCTCGCGCAGCTCGTGCAGCACCGAGGGGACCGTCGCGCAGATGGCGATCCCCTCGATGCCGTCGCTCAGTTCGACGCCGAGCAGCGGATGCATGCCCATGAGGCCCTGGAGCAGGACCGCCATCTCGTCGGCGGTCCTGCGCGGGTCCGTGGAGATCCGCCAGTGCTCGACGATCTCCTCGCCGTCGAAGAGACCGAGCACCGTGTGCGTGTTGCCGACGTCGATGGTGAGCAGCATCAGGCGCGCACCTCGCGCAGGTCCAGGCCGATGTCGAGGATCGGGGAGGAGTGGGTGAGGCCGCCGACCGCCAGGTAGTCGACGCCGGTCTCCGCGTACGCCCGCGCGTTCTCCAGGGTCAGCCGGCCCGAGGACTCCAGGACGGCGCGGCCCGCGACGAGCGCGACGGCCTCCTCGGTCTCCATCGGGGTGAAGTTGTCGAGCAGGATCAGGTCGGCGCCCGCGTCCAGGACCTCGCGGACCTGGTGCATCGTGTCGACCTCGACCTCGATCGGCACCTCGGGGAACATCTCGCGGACGGCCTTGAAGGCCTCGGCGACGCCGCCGGCCGCCACCACGTGGTTGTCCTTCACCAGGGCGGCGTCGGACAGCGACATGCGGTGGTTGACGCCGCCGCCGCAGCGGACCGCGTACTTCTCCAGGGCGCGCAGGCCCGGCGTCGTCTTGCGGGTGTCGCGGACCTTCGCCTCCGTGCCCTCCAGGGCGTCCGCCCACGCGCGCGTGGCGGTGGCGATGCCGGACAGGCGGCACAGGATGTTCAGGGCGCTGCGCTCACCGGTGAGCAGGTCGCGGGTGCGGGCGGTGGCGCTCAGGAGCACCTGCCCGGCCTCGACGCGCTCGCCGTCCTCGACGTGCCGCTCGACCTCGAACTCGTCGGCGCAGACGATCGACAGGACGGCCTCGGCGACCCGCAGACCGGCCACGACACCGGCCTCGCGGGCGGTGAAGTCGGCGGTGGCGACGGCGTCCTCGGGGACGGTCGCCACGGTCGTGACGTCGACCCCGCCGTCGAGGTCCTCGGCGATCGCGAGGTGCGCGACGTCCTCGACCTGGACGGGGTCGAGACCGGCGTCGGCGAGCAGCTGCGCGAGGGCGGGGTCGAGCCCGCACTCGAACTCCTCGCCGTCGCCGCAGCCGCAGCCGTCGCCGCAGCCGCCGGTCTCGTCGGAGGAGACCGTGTTGATCTGGATGAGAGGGACGTCCACGGGCTGCGGACGGGCTTCCTCGGGCGTGCTCACTTACGGCTCCCTGGGGCGTCGAGGGTGGGGGGAAAGTCGGAGGTGTCGGTGGTGCGGACGTCGAGGGTCCGCTCCGGGGTGAGACGGACGACGAGGTGCCGGTGCCAGCGCGCGTCGTCCCGGTCGGGGTGGTCCTCGCGCCAGTGGCAGCCGCGGGTCTCCTCGCGGCGGTCCGCCGCCGCGACCAGGAGGCGGGCGACGGTCAGCAGGTTGGTGGTCTCCCAGGACTCGACGCCCGGCTCGGCGGACTTCCGGTCGCCGGCCTCGTCGTCGGGCGCGGCGGGCGGGAGGTGGAGGGCCTCCAGCTCCCGGGAGGCCGTACGCAGGCTCTCGGCGGACCTGAGCACTCCTGCGCCCAGGGTCATGGTGCGCTGGATGCGGCGCCGGGCGCCGGGGTCGAGCAGCGGGAGGACCACCGGGGCCGGGTGCTCCACCGGGACGGCGGGGCCGCGGCCGGGGGCGCTCGCCACGACGTCCTCGGCGATCCGCTCGGCGAAGACCAGGCCTTCGAGGAGCGAGTTCGAGGCGAGCCGGTTGGCGCCGTGGACGCCCGTGCAGGCGACCTCCCCGCACGCGTACAGGCCCGGCACGGTCGTCCGGCCCGACAGGTCCGTACGGACGCCGCCGGAGGCGTAGTGGGCGGCGGGGGCCACGGGGATCGGCTCCGTCACCGGGTCGATGCCGTGGGAGCGGCAGGCCGCCAGGATCGTCGGGAAGCGCTCCGCCCACATCTCGGCGCCGAAGTGGCGGGCGTCGAGGTACATGTGCTCGGCGTCCCGCTCCTGCATCCGGCGGATGATCCCCTTGGCGACGATGTCCCGGGGCGCCAGCTCGGCCAGCTCGTGCTGCCCGAGCATGAAGCGGACCCCGTCGGCGTCGACCAGGTGGGCGCCCTCGCCCCGTACCGCCTCGGAGACCAGCGGCTGCTGGCCCTCGGAGCCGGCCCCGAGGAAGAGCACCGTCGGGTGGAACTGGACGAACTCCAGGTCGGAGACCTCGGCGCCGGCCCGCAGCGCGAGCGCGACGCCGTCGGCGGTGGAGACGCCCGGGTTGGTGGTGGCGGAGAAGACCTGCCCCATGCCGCCGGTGGCGAGGACCACCGCGGGCGCGTGGACGGCGCCGACGCCGTCGTGCTGCCCCTCGCCCATGACGTGCAGGGTCACGCCCGCCGTGCGGCCCTCGGCGTCCGTGAGGAGGTCCAGGACGAGGGCGTGCTCGATGAAGCGCACGCCCCGGTCCCGTATCGCCTCGACCAGGGCGCGGGAGATCTCGGCGCCGGTCGCGTCCCCTCCCGCGTGGGCGATCCGGCGGCGGTGGTGGCCGCCCTCCCGGGTCAGCGCGATCTCGCCGTCGGCGGTCCTGTCGAAGTCGGCGCCGGTCGCGATCAGGCGGCGGACGGCGTCGGGGCCGTCCGTCACCAGGGCCCGCACGGCCCGCTCGTCGCAGAGCCCGGCACCGGCGACGAGGGTGTCGTCGAGGTGCTGCTCGGGGGTGTCGCCCTCGCCGAGCGCGGCCGCGATGCCGCCCTGGGCCCAGCGGGTGGAGCCCTCGTCGAGCCGGGCCTTGGTGACGACGACCGTACGGAGCCCGGCGGCGGTGCAGCGCAGGGCGGCGGTGAGCCCGGCGACCCCGGAGCCGACCACGACGACGTCGGCGTCGATGGCCCAGCCCGGGGTGGGCGCGTGCAGCCGTATTCCGGTCACTTGGTGGCTCCGAAGGTCAGGGGGATGTTGTCGATGAGCCGCGTGCTCCCCACGCGCGCGGCGACCGCGAGGACCGCCTCCCCCTCGTGGCCGTCGGCGACCTCGGTGAAGTCGGCAGGGTCCACGAGGGCCAGGTAGTCGAGGGTGAGCGGCGGATCGGCCTTGGCCGCCTCGTCCAGGACGGCACGGGCCGCGGCCCGCACGGCCCCGGCGGCGCCGCCCTCGGCGGCCTGCGCGACCGCGTGGGCGTCGGCGGCGGCCCGGGCCTCGCCGAGCCGCGACAGGGCCTCGGCGCGGTTCTCGGCCCGGCCCTGGGCGCCGGGCAGCGAGACGGCACGCGCGCGCAGCGCCTCCTGCGCGGCGAGCCGCTCCCGGCCGGCGAACAGCGCGCGGGACAGCGACAGGGCCGTCCGGCGCTCCCCCGCCGACAGGTAGCGGTTGCGGCTGGAGAGGGCGAGGCCGTCGGTCTCGCGGACGGTCTCCACGCCGACGATCTCGACGGGGAAGTTCAGATCGCGGACCATGCGGCGGATCAGGGCCAGCTGCTGGGCGTCCTTCTGACCGAAGAAGGCCAGGTCGGGCGTGGTGAGGTGGAGCAGCTTGGCGACGACCGTCAGCATGCCGTCGAAGTGGCCGGGCCGGGAGGCGCCTTCGAGGCGCTCGCCCATCGGGCCCGCGGTGATCCGGACCTGCGGCTCGCCGCCCGGGTAGACCTCGTCGACGGAGGGCGCGAAAACGGCGCTCGCGCCCGCCTCGAAGGCCAGCGCGAGGTCGGCGTCGAGGGTGCGGGGGTAGCGGTCGAGGTCCTCGCCGGCACCGAACTGGAGCGGGTTGACGAAGACGGTGACGACGACGAAGCCCTTGGCGCCGACGCGCTCGCGTGCGGCCCGGATCAGGGTGGCGTGGCCCTCGTGGAGGGCGCCCATGGTCATGACCACGGCGGTGCGGCCGGGCACGCCCCAGTGGGCCACGGCGTCGCGGAGGTCCTCGACCGCGGGCAGCAGCTCGGCCGGCTCGTGGCGGACGGACCGGCCGCCCTCGGCGCCCTCGGTGTCCTTGCGGGCGGACAGGGTCATCGCTCGTCTCCTTGCGGCCCGTCGGCGGGGTCTGCGGGGTGGGCGGCTCCGCCCGACGGCTCGGCCAGCACGCCGAGGAGGTCCTCGGCCAGCTCGGGCCTGAGCAGGCCGTGCGCGAGCGCCCGGTCGGCGGTCGTGCGGGCCATCGCCAGATAGCCGGCGACGGTGGCGGGCGCGTGCTTGCGGAGCTCGGCGACGTGGGCGGCGACCGTGCCGGCGTCACCGCGCGCGACGGGCCCGGTGAGGGCCGCGTCCCCGGACCGCAGCGCGTTGTCCAGGGCGGCGCCCAGGAGCGGGCCCAGCATCCGGTCGGGGGCGGCGACCCCGGCCTTGTGGAGCAGCTCCATCGACTGGGCCACCAGGGTGACCAGGTGGTTCGCGCCGAGGGCCAGGGCCGCGTGGTAGAGCGGCCGGGCCTCCTCCGCGATCCACTCGGGCTCGCCGCCCATCTCGATCACCAGGGCTTCGGCGGCGAGCCGCAGCTCCTCGGGCGCGGTCACGCCGAAGGAGCAGCCGGCGAGCCGCTGCACGTCGACGGCGGTGCCGGTGAAGGTCATGGCGGGGTGCAGGGCGAGCGGCAGGGCGCCGGCCCGGCGGGCGGGGTCCAGGACCCGCGCCCCGTACCGGCCGGAGGTGTGCACGAGCAGCTGGCCGGGACGTACGGCTCCGGTGTCGGCGAGGCCCTCGACCAGGCCCGGCAGCGCGTCGTCCGGCACGGTCAGCAGGACCAGGTCGGCGAGGGCGAGGACGCGGGCGGGCTCGACGACCGGGACGTCGGGCAGGAGCTCGGCGGCGCGGCGCCGGGAGGCGTCGGAGACCGCGGAGACGGCGACGGGGCGGTGCCCGGCGAGCCGGAGCGAGGCGGCGAGGGCGGGGCCCACCCGGCCGGCTCCGACGACTCCGACGGTGAGCCGGGCGGGTCGGTCCTCGGCCCGGGGCTCCGATGCCCTGGGCTCTGGCGCTGCTGGTGCGTTCACGGTGGGGACGGCCTTCCGTTCCAGTCCTCGGCGGGTACCGGACGATTTCTGGTCATGCTACGCCAGCGTTTCGACCTGCCTCCGTGACTGTCCACAGGGTGTGGGCGGTGGTGTGATGATCAGCCCATGAATCCTGAGACTCCTGTGGACACTCCCGTCGAGGCTCCTGTGGACGAGACTTCTGTGGACGGGACTTCTGTCGAGACCCCTGTGGACGAGGAAGCGGCCCGGCTCCACCGGGCGAAGGTGTGGGGCGGCGCCGAGCGCACCCTGTGGAACACCTCGGTCGACGGCACGGTCGGCTCGCGGCTGCGCGAACTGGCCGCCTGGACGGAGGCCGCCGGCCACGAGGAGGCCCCGCTCGACACGTACGGCAACGGGCTCGTTGAGGAGCTGGAGCGGCGCGTCGCCGAGGAGCTCGGCTTCCCCGCCGCCGTCTTCTTCCCGACCGGCACCATGGCCCAGCAGGTGGCGCTGCGCTGCTGGGCCGGCCGCACCGGAAGCCCCGTCGTCGCCCTCCATCCGCTCGGCCACCCCGAGGTCCACGAGAACGGCGCGTTCGGGGCCGTCTCGGGGCTCCGCACGGTCCACCCGACCGACGCGCCCCGGCTGCCGACCGCCGAGGAGGTACGGGACCACCCGGAGCCCTTCGGCACGCTGATGCTGGAGCTGCCGCTGCGGGACGCCGGCTTCGTGCTGCCGTCCTGGGAGGAGCTGACCGAGGCCGTGGAGGCGGCCCGGGAGCGGGACGCGGTGGTCCACTTCGACGGGGCCCGGCTGTGGGAGACCACGACGCACTTCGGCCGCGGGCTCGCGGAGATCGCGGGGCTCGCCGACAGCGTGTACGTCTCGTTCTACAAGTCCCTCGGCGGCATGTCCGGGGCCGCGCTCGCCGGCCCCGAGGACGTGATGGAGGAGGCGAGGATCTGGCGGCACCGGTACGGCGGGATGGTCTTCCAGCAGTACCCGGCGGCGCTCTCCGCGCTCCGGGGCCTGGACGTCGAACTGCCCCGGCTGCCCTCGTACGTGGCGCACGCGCGCGTGGTGGCCGACGCGGTCCGGGAGGCTTTCGCGGAGGCGGGCACCGGCTGGTTCCGGGTCCACCCGGAGACCCCGCACACCCACCAGTTCCAGGTCTGGCTGCCGTACGACCCGGACGTCCTGACGGCGGCGGCCCTCGCCCAGACCGAGGACACCGGCACCGCGTTCTTCCGCCGCTGGTTCACCCCGGGCGCGGCCGGCCCGCCGGGGGTGTCCTTCACGGAACTGACGGTGGCCGGATCCGGCCTGGAGTGGACGGCGAAGGACGTGAAGGAGGCGGTACGGGACTTCCTGGCGCGCGTCGGGGGCTGACCCCCGCCCGGCCTCAGGCGGTGGGCCGCATCCAGCGGCGCAGGGCCGCGCGGACGGTGCCGTGCGTCCGGCGGCCCGCCGGCACCCGCTCGAAGCGGCGGCGGTCCCGGACGGCCCGCAGCACGGCCACGTCGTGGGTGCCGGGCTCCGGCGGCAGCGGTTCGCCGAGGCGGGCGGCGCGGTAGGTGTCGAAGAGGTACTGGTGCAGCGCGTTCATGGCCTCACCGTGCGCCGCGCCGCCACGGCCCGGCCCCCGGATTGACCGCCCCCGTCAATCCGGGGCCCGCCGATTGACGGGGGCCGTCAAACGGGACGACAGCTCCCCCGCCGCACCCCGCACCATGGACGGGTGAGCGTGACCATCGACATCACCGGACTGCCGCACGAGCGGATCGCCTTCTGCCCCTCGCCGCTGGCCGAGCTGGGCGCCGCCCTGCACGCCCTCGCCGAGCCCACGCACCACCCCCGGCTGCACGCCTGGACCACCACGACGGCCGCCGCGCTCAAGCCGGAGCTCGCGGACCGCCTCCACGAGGCCGACTTCATGTGGCGCTCGACCCGCTCCGACATCCTGCTGCCGTCCCTCCCCCGCGAGACCCTCGCCGAGGAACTGGACGACCTCGACCGCATGGACGACGAGAAGTACGTGGCCTCGGCCCTGGAGATCTCCTGCGCCAGCCACTACACGCACGGCGCCCCCTCCCCGCTCGTCGACGAGCGGATGCGGCGCCGCGCCCTCGACCTCGCCGCCGCGCGCGGCCCGCGCCAGGCCGCCTTCGCCGAGCGGATGCTCGCGGACCCGCCCGCCACGCGCGCGTGGGTCCGGCGGCTCCTGGAGGACTGCGACGAGGCCTTCTTCGCCGACACCTGGCACCGCGTCCGGATCCAGCTCGCCGCCGACGCCCGCCACAAGACCGAGCTGATGCGCCGCAAGGGGCTGGCCGAGGCCGTCGCCGACGCCTCCTCCGCCATGGTCCTGGAGGAGGACGCGGCCGGCACCCGGATCGTCGTGGACAAGCTGATCCACGGCCGCACCAGCGCCGAGGGCTCGGGCGTGACGTTCCTGCCGACCGCCTTCGGCTGGCCGCACCTCTTCGCGCTGCACGCGCCCGGCTGGCAGCCGGTGGTCCAGTACCCCGTGCCCGCCCGCGACCTCGGCGGCGGCGCCCCCGTGGAGGCCGTGAAGCTGCGCCTGGAGGCGCTCGCGCACCCGATGCGGATGCGCATGTGCCGCAGCCTCGCCCGGGGCGCGTACACGACGAGCGAGCTGGCCGACGCGTACGGCATCACCGCCCCCGAGGTCTCCCGCCACCTCTCGGTCATGAAGAAGGCCGGGCTGACCACCACGCAGCGCCGCGGCCGGTACGTGCTCCACCAGCTCGACGTCTCCGTCGTCGCCCGGCTCGGCAGCGACTTCCTGGAGTCGGTGCTCCGCTAGGGCCTCCGAGGCGCTCTACAGCGCGCCGCCGCCCGCCCGGACCAGGCCCGTCTCGTACGCCAGGACCACGACCTGGACCCGGTCGCGCAGGCCCAGCTTGGTCAGGATGCGGCCCACGTGCGTCTTCACCGTCGCCTCGGAGAGGACGAGCCGGGCGGCGATCTCGCCGTTCGACAGGCCCTGCGCGACCAGCATCATCACCTCGCGTTCCCGGTCCGTCAGCCGCTCCAGCCCCTTGTGCTCGGGCTCCTTGCCCGAGGACGGCAGCATCGGCGAGAAGCGGTCGAGCAGCCGGCGGGTGGTCGAGGGCGCCACCACCGCGTCGCCGCTGTGCACCGAGCGGATCGCGCCCAGCAGCTCCGCCGGCGGCACGTCCTTCAGCATGAAGCCGCTCGCGCCCGCCTTCAGGCCCGAGAAGGCGTACTCGTCGAGGTCGAACGTCGTCAGGATCAGCACCTTCGGCGCCCCCGGCTCCGCGCAGATCCGCCGGGTCGTCTCCACCCCGTCCAGCTTCGGCATGCGCACGTCCATCAGGACGACGTCGACCGCCGTGGAACGCAGCACCTCCAGGGCCTCGACGCCGTCGCCGGCCTCCGCCACGACCTCCATGTCGGGCTGGGCGGCGAGCACCATGCGGAAACCGGTCCGCAGCAGCACCTGGTCGTCGACGAGCATCACGCGGATGGACATCAGGTCAGTTCCTTAGGGGTTCAGTGAGCGGGCTTGAGGGGGAGCAGGGCGCTGATCCGGAAACCGCCGCCCGGACGCGGGCCCGCGTCCAGGGTGCCGCCGACCATGCCGACCCGCTCCCGCATGCCGATCAGACCGTGGCCCCGGCCGTCGGCGCCGCCGTCCTCGTACATCTCCTGCGGAGCGCCCCGGCCGTCGTCCTCGACGAGCAGGCCGAGGCCGTCGTCGAAGTAGACGAGGCGCACGCTGGCACCGACGTCGGGACCGCCGTGCTTGCGCGTGTTGGTGAGGGCCTCCTGCACGATCCGGTACGCGGTGAGCTCGACGCCGCTGGGCAGCGGGCGCGGGCTCCCCTCGATCGCGAAGTCGACCGTGAGCCCGGCGCCCCGGACCTGCTCCACGAGGTCCTCGATCTGCCCGACGTCGGGCTGGGGCACGTACTCCCCGGCCTCCTGGTGCTCGCCGGTGCGCAGGATCCCGAGGAGTCTGCGCATCTCGGCGAGCGCCTGCCGGCCCGTGGTGGAGATCGTCTCCAGGGCCTGCTTGGCGGTCTCCGGGGAGGAGTCCATGACGTAGGCGGCGCCGTCCGCCTGGACCACCATCACCGACACGTTGTGCGCGACGACGTCGTGCAGCTCGCGGGCGATCCGGGCCCGCTCGGCGGCGACCGCGACCTTCGCCTGGGCCTCGCGCTCCTGCTCCAGGCGGGAGGCCCGCTCCTCCAGCTGCGCGAAGTACGCCCGGCGGGTTCTGAGCGAGTCGCCGAGGACCCAGGCCAGGGCGAACGGCACGGTCATGATGATCGTGAAGAAGACCTTCGCCGCGTCCGAGCCCGGCGCCTCCATGGGCCATCTGATCTGCGAGAGCGTGGAGGCGCTCAGTCCGCCGACGAGCGCGAGCCGGGACGCCCAGCGGGGTCCGTCGTGCGCGGCGACGGTGAAGATGATCACGAGCATCGCGAAGTCGGCCAGGAACGGCACCACGCCGAGGACGAGCTGGGCCACGCCCAGGGCGACCGCGAGCAGCAGCATCTTCTCCGGGGCCCGTCTGCGCAGGGCCACGACCAGGGAGAACAGCGCGGCGATCACGCCGTACGCGACGGGCTGGTCCACCGTCGGGTAGGTCTGCCCCACCCACAGCAGGGAGATCCCGAGGAGGACGACGGCCCAGAAGCCGTCGACGCCCGTCGGGTGTCTGCGGATGAAGTCGTAGAGGCGCTGCACGTCACCCAGAGTAGGGAAGGCCGACAGGTGTCCGGATCAACCGTGGGGTCGATCCTTGGCGCGGGACCCGTACTCCCCGAGGTGGAGACTGGGGCACGTGACGGACGAGACGTGTCAGGGGCAGGAGTGGCAGGGGTGGCGTGAGGCCACGGAGCGGGCGCTGTACGGCCCCGGGGGCTTCTATCTGCGCCCCGAGGGGCCGGCGGGGCACTTCCGCACCTCGGTGCACGCCTCCCCGCTGTTCGCGGGAGCCGTGGCCCGGCTGCTCGCCGAGGTCGCCGAGGAGCTGGGGACGGACGAGGTCGACCTGGTGGACGTGGGCGCGGGCCGCGGCGAGCTGCTGACGTCGGTGCTCGCGGCGGTCGGGTCCTCGCTCACGGTGCGGGCGGTCGCGGTCGAGCGCGCCGCCCGCCCGGACGGGCTCGACCCACGGGTGGAGTGGACGGACCGGGTGCCGCGGGGCGTGCGCGGGCTGCTCTTCGCGAACGAGTGGCTCGACAACGTGCCGGTGGACGTCGCCGAGGCGGACGCGGGCGGCACGGTCCGGTACGTGGAGGTCGCGCCGGACGGCACCGAACGGCTCGGCGCCCCCGTCACCGGCCCGGACGCCGACTGGCTGGACCGCTGGTGGCCGCTGCGGGAACCGGGCGCGCGGGCCGAGATCGGGCGCCCCCGCGACGAGGCCTGGGCGGCGGCGGTCGCCTCGCTGGCGGCGGGCCGCGCGGTGGCCGTGGACTACGCGCACGTACGGGCCGCCCGGCCGCCCTTCGGGACCCTGACCGGCTTCCGCGACGGCCGCGAGGTCCCGCCGGTCCCGGACGGAAGCTGCGACGTGACGTCCCATGTGGCGCTGGACGCGTGCGGGGACTCCGGTGCGCCCGGCGCCGAGCTGGTCACGCAGCGGGAGGCGCTGGGTCGGCTCGGGGTGTCCGGGGCGCGGCCGCCGCTCTCGCTCGCCTCGACCGACCCCGCCGGGTACGTCCGTGCGCTCGCCTCCGCCGGTGAGGCGGCCGAGCTGACCGCCCGCGGCGGTCTCGGCGACTTCCTCTGGTTGAGCTGCCGCGTCCGCCCCTGGGACGGGGGCCCGGTGGCCCGGGACGGCAGGGGATACTGACCGCATGACGGAGACGACGGTCGGAATCGGCGGCGCGGCGGAGAGCACCGACATGGTGCTGAACATCGGACCGCAGCATCCCTCGACCCACGGCGTGCTCCGGCTCCGGCTCGTGCTGGACGGCGAGGTCGTCCGGCACGCCGAGCCGGTGATCGGCTACATGCACCGGGGCGCCGAGAAGCTCTTCGAGGCGCGGGACTACCGGCAGATCATCATGCTGGCCAACCGCCACGACTGGCTGTCCGCGTTCTCCAACGAGCTCGGGGTCGTCATGGCCGTCGAGCGGATGCTCGGCATGGAGGTCCCGGAGCGGGCCGTGTGGACGCGGACGCTGCTCGCCGAGCTGAACCGGGTCCTCAACCACCTGATGTTCCTCGGCTCGTACCCGCTCGAACTGGGCGGCATCACGCCCGTCTTCCACGCCTTCCGGGAGCGCGAGGAGCTCCAGGCGGTGATGGAGGAGGTCTCCGGCGGCCGGATGCACTACATGTTCAACCGGGTCGGCGGCCTCAAGGAGGACCTGCCCGCGGGCTGGCTGGGCCGTGCGCGGCAGGCCGTCGCGGACGTGCGGTCGCGGATGGACGTGTACGACCGGCTGGTCCTCGGCAACGAGATCTTCCGGGGCCGTACGCGCGGGGTCGGCGTCCTCGCCCCGGAGACCGTCCACGCGTACGGGGTGTCCGGGCCCATCGCCCGCGCCTCGGGCGTCGACTTCGACCTGCGCCGTGACGAGCCGTACCTCGCGTACGGGGAGCTCCAGGACACCCTGAAGGTGGCCGTGCGGCAGGAGGGCGACTGCCTCGCCCGCTTCGAGTGCCTCCTCGACCAGACGCACAACTCGCTCGACCTGGCGGACGCCTGCCTGGACCGGATGGCCGAGCTGCCGCAGGGGCCCATCAACCAGCGGCTGCCGAAGGTGCTCAAGGCACCGGAGGGCCACACGTACGCCTGGACCGAGAACCCGCTCGGCGTCAACGGCTACTACCTGGTGTCCAAGGGCGAGAAGACCCCGTACCGGCTGAAGCTGCGCTCGGCGTCCTTCAACAACATCCAGGCGCTGGTGGAACTGCTCCCGGGAACCCTCGTCGCGGACATGGTGGCGATCCTGGGCTCGCTGTTCTTCGTGGTGGGCGACATCGACAAGTAGCCGCCCACCCGGGCCGGGGCCGTCAGGAGCTGACCGCGCCCCTGAGTTCGGCGACGTCCAGCTGTTCCGTCTCGTCGTGCGCCGTCAGGTCGATGACCTGGCCGATCGTGCGGGGGGCCGGCGGCACCGGCGTGAGGAGGGGGGTGGCGGAGGCGAGGACCTCCTCGCCCACGACGTCGGCGAGGTCGCTGTTCTGCACGGCCTCGATCGCGGCCGCCGCCTTCTGCGTACCGAAGAAGTCGAAGCCGCCCTCGGGGCGCGGGACGGGCCTGCGGGCCGCGTACGGGACGACCGCGGAGGCGACCGGGACGGCGGGCAGGGCGGTGGAGGGGGTGGCGGCGGCCGGGCGGGTGTGCTGCTCGGTTCCGGCGGCCGCCGCGTGCTTCCCCTGCGGCTCCTCCGTGTCCCGGGCGCGCTCGGCGAGGTCGCGGGCGCGGGCGGCCTCGGCGGTGCGGCGGGCCTGCTGGGCCGCGGCGTTGCGCGGGAGGTCGCGCAGGGCCTGGGCGGCGCGGCGGAAGGCCTCCGGGGTGGGCGTGGATCCGGCGGCGGGCAGCGCCTTGGCGTCGGGGGCGGCGGCGCTCGTCTCCAGGGCGAGGACGCGGCGGCCCTCCAGGGCGCTGGCGCGCTCGGTCTCCGCGGTGGCGTACCGGCGGAGCAGGTCGGCGTGCTCGCCGCGCAGTCCGGCGAGCTCCACGCGCTTGGCGCGGAGTTTGGCGTCGAGCCGGGAGCGCAGCGCGCGGGACTCCTCGAGGTCGGCCTCCAGCTCGGCGGTCCGCTCCTCGGCCTTCCACACCTCGGCGGCGCGCGCCCGGTCGAGTTCGGCGACCTTGAGGCCGGCGTTCCGGTCCCAACTGCGCATGAGGACGGCGCCGGTGACGGCCGCGGCGGCCGCCGCGACCGCGAGCAGCCGCGCGATCACCGGGTCGCCGGGCAGCCAGGCGGCCGCGGCGCACACGACCGCGGCGCCGGCGACCGCGGACGGCGGCATCAGCTTGTGCAGAGGCGGGGAATGGCGATGGCGTCCACGTGGCATGGCCTGAAATTTACCGTGCGTAGGCGCCATGTGGGGCGTCGGCCCGGCAATCTCTTGGCCACTTCTCGCCACCAGAAGTGGATATCGACGGTTCCGGTTCCGTTTCGGGCCGACTCCCCTCCCCCACCGTCTACTTCTTGAGCAGCCCCTTCGTCTCCAGATACTCCTTGGCGACGTCCTCCGGCTTCGCCCGCTCGGCGTCCACCTTGCGGTTGAGTTCGGCGAGATCCGCTGTGGTGAGCACCTTGGTGATCTTGTCGAGGGCGGCGGCTATCTCCGGAGCGCCGGCGTCCTTGGCGTTGACCACCGGCAGGACGTTGTCGGCGTTCTGCAGCTTCTTGTCGTCGGCGAGGAAGACGAGGCCGTAGCCGTCGACGGTGGCGTCCGTGGTGGTCGTCAGGACCAGCTGGTCCACCCCGTCCTTGACGGCCTGCTTGGCCTGCGGCGTACCGACGCCCTTGGGGTCGATCCCGGCCACGTCGATCCCGTACGTCTTCTTCAGACCGGGCGCGCAGAAGGGCCGCACCGCGCATTCGTCACCGGCCGCGATCTTCACCTTCAGCTTCGCCCGGCCGAGATCCGAAAGCGTCGTCAGCTTGTTCTTCGCGGCGAATTCCTTCGTCACCGCGAAGGCGTTCTGATCGACGGCCTCTCCGGCCGCGAGGACCTTCAGACCGCGCGGTTCGGCGAGCTTCCGCAGGGCGTCGACGGTGGGCGTCACATCACCCGAGGCGACCGGCTTGTCCTCGGGCGCCTTCGGGCCGTTCACCTTCGCGTTGAGGAATTCCGCGACGGTCGCCGCGTATTCCGGGACGACGTCGATCTCGCCGTTCTCCAGGGAGGGTTCGTACAGCTCGCGATTCTTCACGGTGGTGATCGACACCGAGTAGCCCTCGGCCCTCAGCGACTGCGCGTACAGCTCGGCGAGGACCTTGGCCTCCGTGAAGGCGGCCGCGCCGACCACCAGCGAGCCCTTCTTCCCGGCAGCGGAGTCGCCGGAGCCGCCCGAGTCCTTCTTCTTGCCTTCCTCCAGGCTGTCGCCGCCGCACGCGGCGAGGGCGACGGTCAGCGCCGCCGTCCCCAGCAGCGCGCCCGCGATACGCGAGACCCTGTTCACGAGATCACCCATCCCAGTCAGCGTTCGGTCATTCGTCTGTCACGTGTCAAAAGGCGGTCCGCGGCCACCAGGACGCCCTCCACCAGGAGCGCCAGCAGCGCCACGAGCACGGCGCCCGCGACCACCTGCGCGGTGTCGTACGTGGCGAAGCCGGCCGTGATGATCCGGCCCAGACCGCCCTGGCCGACCATCGCGGCGACCGTCGCCGTGGCGACGACCTGCACGGCGGCCGAGCGGATCCCGGTCATCACCACGGGCCGGGCCAGCGGGAGTTCGACGCGCAGGAAGAGCTGTCCGCCCGTCATCCCCATGCCCCGCGCCGCCCGCACCGCCGCCCGGTCGACCTCCCGCACCCCCACGTACGCGTTGGTGAGGAGCGGGGGCATCGCGAACAGCACGAGGGCCACCACGGTCGGCACATAGCCGGCGTTCCGCAGGGGCGACACCATGAACAGCGCGAGGACCGCGAAGACGGGGATCGCCCGCCCCACGTTCGACACGTTCACGGCGAGCGTCCCGCCGCGGCCGAGGTGGCCGAGCCACAGGCCGAGCGGAAGCGCGAGCGCCGCGGCGATCAGCAGCGCCGCCCCGCTCACGTACACGTGCTCGGCGAGCCGCCGCCCGATGCCCTCCTCGCCCGTCCAGTGCGCGCCGGTGGCGAGCCAGCCCCAGGCGTCCGTCACGATGCCCATGTCACCCGCCTCCCGGCGCGGTCCGTATCCGGGTCCAGGGCGTGAGCAGCCGCTGGAGGCCCAGGAGCAGCAGGTCGGCGGTGACGGCGAGCAGCACGCACAGCACCGAGGCGGCGAGCATCTGCGCCTTGAAGAAGGTCGGCAGCGCGTCGTCGATGAGGTTGCCCAGGCCCCCGCGGCCGACGACCGAGCCGACCGTCGTCAGGGCGATCGTGGAGACCGTCGCCATCCGTATGCCCGCCATCAGCACCGGCAGCGCCAGCGGCAGTTCGACCTGCCAGAGCATGCGCAGCGAGCCGTACCCCATGCCCCGGGCCGCCTCCCGCGTCTCGGCCGGCACGGCGGCGAGCCCCGCCAGGGTGTTGCGCACGAGGATCGTCAGCGCGTACAGCACGAGGCCGGTGACGACGAGCGCCGCCGACAGGCCGAAGAACGGCAGCAGCAGCGAGAACATCGCCAGCGACGGCACCGTGTAGAGCAGGGTGGTCAGTCCGAGGACCGGTCCCGCGAAGCGGGGCCGGGCGCGGACGAGCAGCGCGAGGGGCACCGCGACCGCGAGCGCGATCAGCACGGACACGACCGTGATTCCCACATGCTGGAGCAGCGCTTCCGTCAACTCCCCGCTGCGCGTGCGCAGGTACTCACCGCAGATCCAGTCGTTCGCGACCAGACAGTTCGGCGCGCTCATCGTCCCTCCCCCCGGGTCGTCCGCCCTCCCGAACGCTTGTGTGACGACCCTAACCCCCGGCACCGACAATCCCCGAGATCCGCCACCATGCGGCAACACGCCCTTCACACAAGGCCGTCGCCCAGGGGACAGAATGGGGAACCATGATCCGGTTCGAGCACGTGACCAAGCGGTACGACGACGGCACCACCGCCGTCGACGACCTCTCCTTCGAGGTCGCCGAGGGCGAACTCGTCACCCTGGTCGGCCCGTCGGGCTGCGGCAAGACGACCACGATGATGATGGTGAACCGGCTCGTCGAGCCGACCTCGGGCCGCGTCCTCGTCGACGGCCGGGACATATCCGGCGTCGACCCGGTCGCCCTGCGCCGCAAGATCGGCTACGTCATCCAGCAGGTCGGGCTCTTCCCCCACCGCACGGTCCTCGACAACACCGCGACCGTCCCCGCCCTCCTCGGCTGGAAGAAGGCCGCCGCACGCGCGCGTGCCGCCGAACTCCTCGACCTCGTCGGCCTCGACCCGGCCGTCTACGGCTCCCGCTACCCCGCCCAGCTCTCCGGCGGCCAGCGCCAGCGCGTCGGCGTCGCCCGCGCGCTCGCCGCCGACCCGCCCGTCCTCCTCATGGACGAGCCCTTCGGCGCCGTCGACCCGGTCGTCCGCGAGCGCCTCCAGAACGAGTTCCTCGCGCTCCAGGCCACCGTCCGCAAGACCGTCCTCCTCGTCACCCACGACATCGAGGAGGCCGTCCGCATGGGCGACCGCATGGCCGTCTACGGGCAGGGCCGCATCGAGCAGTTCGACACGCCCGCCACCGTCCTCGGCTCCCCCGCCACCCCGTACGTCGCGGACTTCGTCGGCAGCGACCGCGGCCTCAAGCGCCTCGCGGTCACCCCCGTCACCGAGGCCGACCTCGACCCCGCGCCCCGCCCGGCCGGCGACCAGGGCGACGCCCACGTACCCCTCGGGACCTCCCTCAAGGACGCCCTCGCCGTGCTCCTCCAGCACGACACCGGCCGCCTCACCGTCACCGGCGACGACGGCCGGCCGCTCGGCGTCCTCACCCCGGCCGGCGTCCACCGCGCCCTGCGCCGGGCCTCGGCGCCCGCGGACCCTAGTTCGCGCTGAGCCTTCCACCCATCCAGATCAGGCCCGGCGGCAGCTCGCGGTTCCACGTGTTGAAGTTGTGGCCGCCGCTGTCGAGGATGATCGACGAGACCGTCGCCGGGCTCTTCACCTTCTTGATGAACTGCCGCGTCCCCTTCAGGTTGCTCTCGCCCCGCTTCGACGAGGTCACCAGGAACGACGTCTCCCCCCGCGGCCGGTGATCCAGGCTCCACAGCAGGTCGCCCCGCTTGCGCAGCGCGTCGTCCCCGTGGAACAGGTCCCCGGTCGTGACGTCCTCCGCCGCCCGGTAGTACGCGGAGAAACCCGCCCCCGCCGTGAACCGGTCCGGGTGGTGGAGCGCCATCTTCAGGGCGCAGTAGCCGCCCGTCGAGTTCCCCATGAACCCCCAGTTCCGCGCCCTCTTCCCCACCCGGTACCTCTCCGAGACCGCCTTCGGCAGGTCCTGGGCGAAGAAGGTCTCCGTCTGCGGGCCCCCGGGAACGTCCACGCACTCGGTGTCCCTCGGCGGCGCCACCGTCGGACGCAGCATCACCAGGATCATCGGCTGCATCCGCCCCGCCTTCGCCTGGAGGTACGCCGTCTTCGGATAGTTGAGCCCCTTGATCAGGTTCTCCGCCGTCCCCGGATACCCGGTGAGCACCACGGAGGCCGGGAACGTCCGCTTGGCGTACTGCGGCTGGAAGTACTCCGGAGGCAGGTACACATAGGCCGGCGAGACGATCCCCGAGCGGTCGCCCGCCACCATGACCTTCTGGATCTGCCCCCCGACCGAAGGACGGCCACCGCCCGGCACGTCCAGCCCCTGCGTCCCCAGCACCCGGAGGTGCTTCGAGCCGGCCGCGTGGTCGACGACCACACCCATGTCCTGCTCCTGCCCGAACAGATCGGCCCACGAGCCGTAGAAGAGGAACGACCGGTTCGCCGCCAGGCCGACCGCCGCGAACAGCGTCACCTGCGTCACGAGCAGCAGCCCCACCCGGCCCACCACCGGCCGCCAACCGCGGCGCGCCAGCCGCGGCCACAGCCAGACCGTGGCCAGGAACAGCACCACGGCCAGCGCCACGGCCGACACGAGGACTTTGTTACTGGTGAGACCCATGGGACGACCGAGCCTTCTTTCCGAGATTTTCCCGTGCGTGAATGAACCCGACCCCGTACGCCTTCGTCATAGAAGGCGCACCAGCCGGGACGGCCCGCCGAACGAGCCGCAGGGCCCGACCGGAGTCAAAGACCCTGCGCAGGACCACGGGAAGTACGGGAAGCCATGTCTGTCACGGTAGATGGGGACAAATCGGGATCGGTTCCGATTCGGGTGCGGCAGATTCTCCGCGGCCCCCGCCCCGAGAAGGTCCCGACCTTCATCGGCACGGCCTGCACCCTCATCGGCCTCATCGACATCGCCGCCGGGGTCTTCCCCCGCTTCCGGGCCAGCCGCATGCACCACGCGGCCGAAGTCCTCCCCGGCACCCTCGGCCCCCTCTCCGCCGCCCTCTCCCTGAGCGCCGGCGTCCTCCTCCTGCTCCTCGCCCACGGCCTCAAGCGGCACAAACGCCGCGCCTGGCGCGCCGCCGTCGTCCTCCTCCCCCTCGGCGCCGCCGCCCAGTTCGCCTGGCGCCACTCCGTCCTCGGCGCCCTCCTCTCCCTCGCACTCCTCACCCCCCTCGTACGCCACCGAAGCGAGTTCAACGCCCTCCCCGACCCCCGCAGCCGCTGGCGGGCACTCGCCAACTTCGTCGTCATGGGCGCCGGATCCATCGCCCTCGGCCTCGTCATCGTCAGCGCCCACCCCCGCCGCATCATCGGCAGCCCCAGCCTCGCCGACCGCCTCGAACACGTCCTCTACGGACTCCTCGGCATCGAAGGCCCCGTCGCCTACACCCGGGGCGTCGACTGGACCGTCGGCTACTCCCTCGGCGCCCTCGGCATGCTCACCGCCCTCACCACCATCTACCTCGCCTTCCGCCCCGAACACCCCGCCGCCCGCCTCACCGACGAGGACGAGACCCGCCTCCGCGCCCTCCTCGACCAGCACGGCGGCCGCGACTCCCTCGGCCACTTCGCCCTCCGCCG
Organism: Streptomyces nymphaeiformis; assembly: GCF_014203895.1. Lineage (GTDB taxonomy): Bacteria > Actinomycetota > Actinomycetes > Streptomycetales > Streptomycetaceae > Streptomyces > Streptomyces nymphaeiformis. The sequence continues at coordinate 56,009 of NZ_JACHJY010000004.1, forward strand.
CGACAAGGGCGTCGTCTTCTCCCCCAGCGGCAAGGCCGCCGTCTGCTACCGCGTCGTCTCCGGCGTCATGCTCGCCAGCGGCGACCCCATCGGCGACGTCGAAGCCTGGCCCGGCGCCATCGAACGCTTCATGGACGAAGCCAAGGCCCACTCCTGGACCCCCGCCGTCATGGGCTGCTCCGAGACCGGCGGCCAGGTCTGGACCCGCGAGACCGGCCTCGACGCCCTCGAACTCGGCGACGAGGCGGTCGTCGACGTCGCCGACTTCTCCCTCACCGGCCGCGCCATGCGCAACGTCCGCCAGATGGTCAAACGCATCGAACGCAACGGCTACACCACCCGCGTCCGCCGCGTCCGCGACCTCGACGACGAAGAACTCGAACGCGTCCGCCGCGCCGCCGCCGACTGGCGCGGCACCGACACCGAACGCGGCTTCTCCATGGCCCTCGGCCGCATCGGCGCCCCCGGCGACGGAGACGCCGTCATAGCGACCGCCCACAAGACCGACGACACCGAAGGGACCGACTCGCCCTACGGAGACCTCAAGGCGATCATCCACTTCGTCCCCTGGGGCCCCGACGGCATGTCCCTCGAACTCATGCGCCGCGACCGCTCCGCCGACCCCGGCATGAACGAGCTCCTCATCGTCGCCGCCCTCCAGGCCTCCCCCGACCTCGGCATCACCCGCGTCTCCCTCAACTTCGCCATGTTCCGCGCCGCCCTCGCCCGCGGCGAGAAGATCGGCGCCGGCCCCGTCCTGCGCATCTGGCGCGGACTCCTCGTCTTCCTCTCCCGCTGGTTCCAGATCGAGTCGCTCTACAAGTTCAACGCCAAGTTCCGGCCACGCTGGGAACCCCGCTTCGTCGTCTACCGCAAGAGCGGCGACCTCCCCCGCATCGGCTTCGCCGCCATGCAGGCCGAAGGCTTCGTGAACCTCTCCCTGCCCCGCCCCTTCACCCGCAGGCGCCCCACCCCCGGCCCCCGCCCCTGCACCCACATCGTCCCCGCCCAGACCGGAGACCACGAGGTCCGCGCCGCCTGACCGAACCACCCACCCGGCCCAGGCACCCGCCCCACGCCACCCGACCGCGACACCCGACCAGCCCGGCCACCGGACCCGCCCCACCCTCACGCACACGCCCCCAGCGCCAGGTCCACGCGGCCTGATATCGCCCCTGGGCCCTACGCTGGACACATGAGTACGACGATCGACCGGGGCACGGCACTCGGCCTGCCGGAGTGGGACCGCTGCGCGGTCATGGGCGTGGTCAACGTGACCCCCGACTCCTTCTCCGACGGCGGCCGCTGGTTCGACACCACGGCCGCCGTCAAACACGGCCTCGACCTCGTCGCCGAAGGCGCCGACCTCATCGACGTCGGCGGCGAATCCACCCGCCCCGGCGCCACCCGCGTCGACGAGGACGAAGAACTCCGCCGCGTCATCCCCGTCGTCCGCGGCCTCGCCGCCGAAGGCGTCACCGTCTCCGTCGACACCATGCGCGCCACCGTCGCCGCCCGCGCCGTCGACGCCGGCGCCCTCCTCGTCAACGACGTCAGCGGCGGCCTCGCCGACCCCGCCATGATCCCCACCGTCGCCGCCGCCGAAGTCCCCTTCGTCGTCATGCACTGGCGCGGCTTCAGCGACAACATGAACAGCCTCGCCGTCTACGACGACGTCCTCCGCGAAGTCCTCACCGAACTCCGCACCCGCATGGAAGCCGTCGTCGACGGCGGCATCGCCCCCGAGCGGATCGTCATCGACCCCGGACTCGGCTTCGCCAAACTCGCCCCCCACGACCTCGCCCTCGTCGCCCACCTCCCCGAGCTCCGCGCCCTCGGCCGCCCCCTCCTCGTCGCCGCCTCCCGCAAACGCTTCCTCGGCCACGTCCTCACCCGCGAAGGCGCCACCCCGCCCCCCGCCCGCGAACGCGACGCCGCCACCGCCGCCGTCTCCGCCATCGCCGCCCACACCGGCGCCTGGGCCGTCCGCGTCCACGAGGTACGCGCCACCGCCGACGCCGTACGCGTCGCCAGGGCCGTCGAAGGAGCCGCGTGAGCCCCACGGACCGCACCACCGACGAAGCAGCCGTCGAAGCCGCCAACACCGCCTTCTACGAGGCCATGGAGACCGGCGACTTCGAACGCCTCTCCGCCCTCTGGCTCGACGACGGAGCCACCCCCATCACCTGCGTCCACCCCGGCTGGCCCGTCCTCACCGGCCGCGGCGAGGTGCTCCGCTCGTACGCCCTGATCATGGCGAACACCGACTACATCCAGTTCTTCCTCACCGACCTCCGGATCTCCCTCACCGGCGACACCGCCCTCGTCACCTGCACCGAGAACATCCTCAGCGGCGGCCCCGCCGAGGACGGCGCCGAGCTCGGCCCCCTCGTCGGCCAGCTCGTCGTCGCCACCAACGTGTTCCGCCGCACACCCGCCGGCTGGAAGATCTGGTCCCACCACGCCTCCCCCGTCCTCGGCGAGACCACGGAGACAAGCAGCCCGGAAGACGGCTCCGAACCTTCGGAACCACCCGCCTGACCCGCCCCCGGCCACCCAAGAGCAAGCGCTGTCGGCCCCCGCAGGTAGATTCGAAGTGGACACCCGGCCGTCCGCACCCGGCTGCGTGGCCACCCGAACTACGACAGCAGGAGTGATTCGCGTGGATCGTGTCGCGCTGCGCGGCCTCAAGGCCCGAGGCCACCACGGCGTCTTCCCCAAGGAGCGCGAGGAGGGCCAGACCTTCATCGTGGACCTGGTCCTCGGCCTGGACACCCGCCCGGCGGCCGCCGAGGACGACCTGACGAAGACCGTCCACTACGGAATCGTCGCCGAAGAGGTCGTCGACGTCGTCCAGGGCGAGCCCGTCGACCTCATCGAAACCCTCGCCGAGCGCATCGCCCAGCAATGCCTCAGCCACGCCGGGGTACAAGAAGTGGAGGTCGTCGTCCACAAGCCGGACGCGCCCATCACCGTGCCCTTCGACGACGTGACCATCACGATCACCCGGAGCCGACGATGAAGCCGACGCAGAGCGACCCCACCGTCCAGCCCGTACCGGCCTCCGTCGTCGAGACCGTCGACGCCGCCGACACCACCCTCTCCAACCCCCGCTGGGCCGTCCTCGCCCTCGGCGCCAACCTCGGCAACCGCCTGGAGAACCTCCAGGGAGCCGTCGACGCCCTCGGCGACACGCCCGGCCTCCGGGTCAAGGCCGTCTCCCCCGTCTACGAGACGGCCCCCTGGGGCGTCGAACCGGGCACCCAGCCCTCCTACCTCAACGCCGTCGCCCTCGTACGGACCACCCTGCCGCCCTCCTCCCTCCTGGAGCGCGCCCACGCCGTCGAGGAGGCCTTCCACCGCGTCCGCGAGGAACGCTGGGGCGCCCGCACCATCGACGTCGACATCGTCGCGTACGCGGACGTCGTCTCCGACGACCCCCTCCTCACCCTCCCGCACCCCCGCGCCCACCAGCGCGCCTTCGTCCTCGCCCCCTGGCACGACGTCGACCCCGACGCCCAGCTCCCCGGCCACGGCCCGGTCGCCGACCTCCTCGCCGCCCTCGGCGACGAAGGCGTCACCCCCCGAGCCGACCTGGAACTCCGTCTCCCCGAGTAGTCGTTACGCTCGGGGAGACCGCCCGACGACCACACGAAGGACACCCGGTGAAACAACTGCGGCTGAAGGTACTCACCGGACTGTTCCTCGTCGCCGGCGTCCTCTCCTGGGGCGCCGCCCGGCTCTGGGACTCGGTCGGCACCCTCCCCAGCGTTCCGCTCGCCGCACCGATCGTCCTCGCCGTCATCGCCGTCGTCCTCACCGCGACCGCCCTCTCGATCCGCGTCCGCCTCAAGGCCCAGCGCGAACGCCGCCCCGGCGCCAAGGGCGTCGAACCCCTCATGGCGGCCCGCGCGGTGGTCTTCGGCCAGGCGAGCGCCCTCGTCGCCGCCCTCGTCGCCGGCATGTACGGCGGCACGGGCGTCTTCCTCCTCGGCTCCCTCGACATCCCCGCCCGCCGCGACCAGGCCCTCTACGCGGCCTTCTCGGTCGCGGCGGGCATCGCCGTCATCGCCGCCGCCCTCTTCCTGGAACGCGTCTGCAAGCTCCCGGAGGACGACGACAAGAACCACGCCCCGGCGGCCTAGCCCCCTACCAGGGCTCCCGCGCGAGGTGCCCGTTCACCAGGAAGGTGGGGTGGGGGGCGAGGCGGTAGCTGTAGAAGGTGAAGGGCTTGGCGCCGAGGGCGGGGCGGGGGCGGACCTCTTGGACCTTGACCCAGGAGGACTCGGGCGGGTCCAGGGGGTGGTGTTCGGGGTGGAAGGTGCCACGGTCGGTCCAGCGGTTCGACACATAGAGCTGTGAGGCCAGCCCCCGCTTCGCCGGCGTGAAGCGCGCGCCGATGACCTGCGCCAGCTCGACTAGAAACTGCACGTTGGCGCTTGCGATCATCCGCCCCCATCCGTGCTTGGGGGTGAAACCGTCGCCGTCGACGTACCCGTCAAGAAAACCCTTGAAGGTATCGATGTCGCGCAGTACGACGCGCGGGAAGCGCTGCCGCATGTGGTGGGCATCCCCGCCCACGTAGTGCCGCAGCGCGTCGGCAAGGTACGAGGAGACCACCCGTACACGGAAGCCGGGCAGGTCCCGCTTCAGATAGCCGGACGGCCGGGTCACCGCCTCAAGACGGGCGGGGAGCCCTGTACAGGCCGTGAGCGCGGCCGCGTACCGGGCCGCAAAGGCCTCCTCGTTCACGATCAGCGACACGTAGTTCTTGTAGACGGTTCCGTCCGCGCAGGTGGCACCGACGAAATAGCCGAACTCGTACCCCGGTCGGATCGTCGGCCGCTCCCGGCACAGCTTCTTCGCATGCGTCCAGGCGACCGCCGTCCCCGCCACATCCGCCGCCCGTGCCCACCCGTCCGGTGTGAGCAGCAGCAGGTCCGGGCTGGCGGTGAAGGTCATGTGGTCCGTGACCACGTCGACGGCCTGTCGCCCCTTCACCGCCGTCACGTCCACGACCGTGGTCTGCACCGTCCGGTCGCCGTCCAGCGTCCACATCGCGCTGCCCGGCACCACGTTCTTGGCCTGTGCGCAGCCGTCCACCAGGTTGACCAGCATCTTGCTGGTCGGTCCGTACCCCATACCGCCCCCTTGATCAGCGATGAGTTCCGCTGATCAAGGACGCTATGGAGCAAGGCGGACAGTCCGCTACTAGCGGGCCAATATCAGGGACATAGCCTCAGCACGGGTGGTAGCGTCACGAAGTTGGCCACGTACCGCCGAGGTCGTCGTCTTCGCGCCCGGCTTGCGGACTCCACGCAGAGACATGCACATGTGCTCGGCCTCGATCACGACGATCGCACCACGCGCCTCCAGGATCTCCATCAGCGAGTCGGCGATCTGCGTCGTCAGGCGCTCCTGCACCTGGGGGCGACGAGCGAAGACGTCGACCAGGCGCGCCAGCTTCGACAGGCCGGTGATTTTGCCCGATTCAGCTGGAATGTAACCAATGTGAGCTACGCCATGGAATACCAGCAAATGATGCTCACACATGGACGTCAGTTCGATGTCCTTCACGAGAACCATCTCGTCGTGTCCGAGATCGAACGTCGTCGTGAGAACGTCCTCGGGAGTCTGCCGTAGCCCCGCGAAAAGCTCCCTGTACGCCCGCGCCACCCGCGCCGGCGTCTCGCGGAGGCCCTCGCGGTCCGGGTCCTCACCGACCGCGATGAGGAGCTCCCGTACGGCGTTCTCGGCGCGCTTCTCGTCGAACTCGCCGATCGTGCCCTCGCCGTCCAGCGTCACCGGGTCGGTCATCCTGTGCCTCGTTCCGTCTGACTGTGTGCGCGCGAAATAGCCGCGCCCCCACAGGCTAGAACCTGTGGGGGCGCGGCATCCATTCCGGGGTGCCGGGACGGTCAGTCCTCGGGGGTGTCGACCGGGGCGATGTCGATGCCCTTGGTGGTGTCGACCGCCGGGGTCGCCGTGCCGTTGGCGGTGTTCGTCAGGGCCAGCTCCTTGGGGGAGAGGACCGGCGGGCGGGTGGAGGGGGTGCGGCGGGCCGAGCCGGTCCAGGCCGGGCGGGCCGGGCGCTTGACGATGGGGGCGAAGATCTCGGCGATCTCCTCCTTGCCCAGCGTCTCCTTCTCCAGGAGGGCGAGGACCAGGTTGTCGAGGACGTCGCGGTTCTCGACGAGGATCTCCCAGGCCTCGTTGTGCGCGGTCTCGATGAGCTTCTTGACCTCTTCGTCGACCAGCGCCGCGACCTCTTCCGAGTAGTCGCGCTGGTGCGCCATCTCGCGGCCGAGGAAGGGCTCGGTGTTGTCGCCGCCGAACTTGATGGCGCCGAGCCGCTCGGTCATGCCGTACTGCGTGACCATCGCGCGGGCCGTGCCGGTGGCCTTCTCGATGTCGTTCGCGGCGCCCGTGGTCGGGTCGTGGAAGACGAGCTCCTCGGCCGCGCGCCCGCCCAGCATGTACGCCAGCTGGTCGAGCATCTCGTTGCGCGTGGTGGAGTACTTGTCCTCTTCCGGGAGCACCATCGTGTAGCCCAGGGCGCGGCCGCGGGACAGGATGGTGATCTTGTGGACGGGGTCGGCGTTGGGCGAGGCCGCCGCGACGAGGGCGTGGCCGCCCTCGTGGTAGGCGGTGATCTTCTTCTCCTTGTCCGACATGATCCGGGTCCGCTTCTGCGGGCCCGCGACCACGCGGTCGATCGCCTCGTCCAGAGCCTTGTTGTCGATCAGCTTCTGGTCGCCTCGGGCGGTGAGGAGCGCCGCCTCGTTGAGGACGTTGGAGAGGTCCGCGCCGGTGAAGCCGGGGGTGCGGCGGGCGACGGCGCCGAGGTCGACGTCGGGGGCGACCGGCTTGCCCTTCTGGTGGACCTTGAGGATCTCCAGGCGGCCCTGCATGTCCGGGCGGTCGACGGCGATCTGCCGGTCGAAGCGGCCGGGGCGCAGGAGGGCCGGGTCGAGGATGTCGGGGCGGTTGGTGGCGGCGATGAGGATGACGCCGCCCTTGACGTCGAAGCCGTCCATCTCGACGAGGAGCTGGTTGAGGGTCTGCTCGCGCTCGTCGTGACCGCCGCCGAGGCCGGCGCCGCGGTGGCGTCCGACGGCGTCGATCTCGTCGACGAAGACGATCGCCGGTGCGTTGGCCTTGGCCTGCTCGAAGAGGTCGCGGACGCGGCTGGCGCCGACGCCGACGAACATCTCGACGAAGTCGGAGCCGGAGATCGAGTAGAACGGGACGCCGGCCTCGCCGGCGACGGCGCGCGCGAGGAGCGTCTTGCCGGTTCCGGGCGGGCCGTAGAGCAGGACGCCCTTGGGGATCTTGGCGCCGACGGCCTGGAACTTGGCGGGCTCCTGGAGGAATTCCTTGATCTCGTGGAGTTCCTCGACGGCCTCGTCCGCGCCTGCGACGTCGGCGAAGGTGGTCTTCGGCGTGTCCTTGGTGATGAGCTTGGCCTTGGACTTGCCGAACTGCATGACGCGGGAGCCGCCGCCCTGCATCTGGTTCATCAGGAAGAGGAAGACGACCACGATGAGGACGAAGGGGAGGAGCGAGAGCAGGATCGAGACGAAGGGCGACTGCTTCGTCGGGGAGACGGTGTAGCCCTTCTCGATCTGTCCGGCCTCGAACTTCTCCTGGAGCTTGTCCGCGAGGTCCGCGCCCTGGGTGCCGATGTAGCTGGCCTGGAGCTTGTCGGACTTGTTGATCTTCTGACCGTCGATGAGGTCGATCTTGATGAGCTGCTCATCACCGGTGGTGAGTTTTGCCTGCTTGACCTGGTTCTTGTCGATCGCCTGGACGACCTGGCCGGTGTCCACCGTCTTGTAGCCCTCGGACGAGCCGACGACCTGCATCAGCACGACCACGGCGAGGACGGCCAGCACGATCCACATGACCGGCCCACGGAAGTATCGCTTCACGTCCATCCATACGGAGCGATGACGCCCCGTCCCTCCTGCCCGTAGGTAAATGCTGCTGTGAGAGCTGCTGTGTGAAAAAGCTGTTCTTCGGACGGTACCTCAGCATCGTCGCCCGCGACCGCCTTCCCGTGGTTCAACGGAGGGAAGGCGGTGCGGGTTCCCCGTGAGGCGGGGGTCTCAGCCGCCGTAGACGTGCGGGGCGAGCGTGCCGACGAACGGAAGGTTCCGGTACTTCTCGGCGTAGTCGAGGCCGTAGCCGACGACGAACTCGTTGGGGATGTCGAAGCCGATCCACTTGACGTCGATGGCGACCTTCGCGGCTTCGGGCTTGCGCAGGAGGGTGACCACATCGAGGGAGGCGGGTTCGCGCGAGCCGAGGTTCGACAGCAGCCAGGACAGGGTCAGGCCGGAGTCGATGATGTCCTCGACGATCAGGACGTGCTTGCCCTTGATGTCGGTGTCGAGGTCCTTGAGGATCCGTACGACGCCGGAGGACTGGGTGCCTGCTCCGTAGGAGGAGACGGCCATCCAGTCCATGGTGACGGGGGTGGAAAGGGCGCGAGCCAGATCCGCCATCACCATCACGGCGCCCTTGAGGACGCCGACGATGAGCAGGTCCTTGCCCGCGTATTCCGCGTCGATCTTCGCGGCCAGCTCTGCCAGCTTGGCGTCGATCTCTTCCTTGGTGATGAGCACCGACTGGAGGTCGGTGCCCATGTCCTTCTCGTTCACCCGGGTCACTTTCGTTGCAGCGTGCGTCAGCCTTGCCGGATGACCAGTCTGCCACCCTGGCGGCGGGCTTCGACGCGGCCGGGCAGGTTGATGGCTCCCTGGCCGCGCCATCCGGTGATGAGCCGGTCGACTTCTTCGATGTGGCGGGCGAAGAGGGAGCCGGCGGGGGCGCCCTCGGCGATGACGGCGCGGCGCAGGACGCGGCGGCGTACGGCGGGGGGCAGGCCGAAGAGTTTGGCGCATTCGAGGGTGCCCGCCTCGTCGCGTACGGCGGTCTCGGCGTCGGCGGCCCAGGTGTCGAGGGCGTCGGCGTCGTCGCGGGAGAGTTGGGCCGTTCGGGCGAGGGCTTCGACGACGCCCTTGCCGAGGGCCTTCTCGAGGGCGGGGAGGCCTTCGTGGCGGAGCCGGGAGCGGGTGTAGGCGGGGTCGCTGTTGTGGGGGTCGTCCCAGACGGCGAGTTCCTGGGCGATGCAGGCCTTGCGGACGGTCTGGCGGTCGAGCTGGAGGAAGGGGCGCCGGTAGCGGCCGGAGGTGCCGGAGACGGCGGCCATGCCGGAGAGGGAGCGGATGCCGGAGCCGCGGGCGAGGCCGAGGAGGACGGTCTCGGCCTGGTCGTCGCGGGTGTGGCCGAGGAGGATCGCGGTGGCGCCGTGGCGGGCCGCGGCGGCGTCGAGGGCGGTGTACCGGGCGTCGCGTGCGGCGGCCTCGGGTCCTCCTTCGCGGCCGACGGTGACGGCGACGGCCTCGGCGGGGGTGAGGCCGAGGGCGGTCATGCGTCCGGCGACCTCGGCGGCCCGGGTGTCGGAGCCGTCCTGGAGGCCGTGGTCGACGGTGATGCCGCCGGCGCGTACGGGGAGTTTGCGGGCCTCGAAGGCGAGGGCGGAGGCGAGCGCCATGGAGTCGGCGCCTCCGGAGCAGGCGACGAGTACGAGCGGTTCGGTTCCGGTCGTGTCGTCGGTGATGACGTCGTGGAGTACGCGGCGGACCGCCAGGCGTATCGCCGCGACCGCAGGATGGGGACCCATGTCCGGTGCCCTTCGTGATGGGGGTGGGGTGCCTCGGTCGGTGTCTTAACGGTCGGAAAGGGGGGTTCGGTCACTCAGAGTGCGTCGATGGTGACAGAAACCCGGCCGTTACCCGAGCATTGCACGCCTCACCCCATGCCCAGGGTCCCTCGGATGGGTGATTGGCGGGTTGTTCTCAGGTGTTCCTGTGTCGTGTGCCGCATCCGCCTCAGGAGTCTGCCTTACGGTGCACCCTCGCGATCCAGTCGGCGGGTGCGGCGATCTCGGTCTTGGTGGGGAGGGTGTTGGGGGAGGTCCAGACGCGGTTGAAGCCGTCCATGCCGACCTGGTCGACGACGGCGCGGACGAAGCGTTCGCCGTCGCGGTACTGGCGGAGTTTGGCGTCGAGGCCGAGGAGCCGGCGCAGGGCGAGGTCGAGGCGGGAGGCGCCGCGGGCGCGGCGGGCCTGGAACTTCTCGCGGATCTCGGCGACGGAGGGGACGACCTGGGGTCCGACGCCGTCCATGACGTAGTCGGCGTGGCCTTCGAGGAGGGACATGACGGCGGTGAGGCGGCTGAGGATCTCGCGTTGTTCGGGGGTCTGGACGAGTTCGACGAGGGAGGGGGAGGGTTCGCCCTCCTCGCCTTCGGGGCGGCCGCCGGCGAGGGTCTGGGCGGCGTCGCGGAGGCGTTCGACGACGGTGCCGGGGTCGACGTCGGTGGCGGCGAGGAACGACTGGATCTCGCCCTGGAGGTGGTCGCGGAGCCAGGGGACGGCGGTGAACTGGGTGCGGTGGGTCTCTTCGTGGAGGCAGACCCAGAGCCGGAAGTCGTGCGGGGTGACGTCGAGTTCGCGCTCGACGTGGACGATGTTGGGGGCGACGAGGAGGAGGCGTCCGCCGCCGTCGGCTCCGGCGGGGAGGTCGCGGGTGGCGGGGGCGAAGGTCTCGTACTGGCCGAGGATGCGGGAGGCGAGGAAGGACAGCAGCATGCCGAGTTCGACGCCGGTGACCTTGCCGCCGACGGTGCCGAGGAGGGCGTTGCCGGGGGTGGTGGCGCGGCGTTCCTGCATCTTGCCGAGGAGCGGGGTGAGGAGTTCGCGGAAGCCGGCGACGTTGGCCTTGATCCAGCCGGCGCGGTCGACGACGAGGACGGGTGTGTCGTGCGGTTCGGCGCCTTCGGGGATCATCCGGGTGTAGGCGCGGACGTGTTCTTCGGAGGCCTTGGCGTGTCTGCGGAGTTCGGCGACGACCTCGCGGGCCTCGTCGCGGCTGACTTCGGGTCCGGGCCGCACGAGGCGGGTCGCGGTCGCGACCGCGAGGTTCCAGTCGACCATCCCGGATGTGCCTGCGCCACCGATGCTCGTCATGCGTCAACCGTACGGGCTCGGGGCCTGTTCGGTGAGGGTTCGATGGGGGGTGTGTGGGGTCACTTCCTGCCGGCGAGGGCGGCGGAGAGGCGGTCGAGGGCGGGCTGTGCCTCGTACGGGGAGGAGGTGCGGCCGGCGAGGAACGCGAAGGCGAGGAGGCGTCCGTCGGGGGTGACGACGGTTCCGGCGAGTGTGTTGACGCCGGTGAGGGTGCCGGTCTTGGCGCGGACGAGTCCGGCGCCCGCGGTGGCGGGGCCGGTGTCGAAGCGGCCGGCGAGGGTGCCGGTGAAGCCGCCGACGGGCAGTCCGGTGAGGAGGGGCCGCAGGTCGGGGTGGGCGGGGTCGGCGGCGCGGGTGAGGAGTCCGGTGAGGAGGGCGGCGGAGACGCGGTCGCGGCGGTCGAGTCCGCTGCCGTCGGCGAAGCGGGCTCCTGCGACGGGGAGGCCGAGTCGGGCGAGTTCGTCGCGTACGGCCTTCTGGGCGCCCTGGAAGCTCGCGGGCTGTCTGCGGGCGAGGGCGGTCTGGCGGGCGAGGGCTTCGGCGAGGTCGTTGTCGCTGTGGGTGAGGGTGTGCTCGACGAGGTCGGCGAGGGGTGCGGATTCGGTACGGGCGAGGGGGGTGGTCCTGGGGGTGGGGCCGGGGGCGGGCGTTCCGGTGATCTTGATGCCGGCCCGGGTGAGGAGGTCGGCGAAGGCGGTGGCGGTGTCGCCGGCGGGGTCGGCGGTGCGGGGGGCGGGGCCGCTCGGGCTGTCGTCGAGGCGTCCTTCGCGGGTCATGAGGGCGACGACGGGGGCGAGGTTCTCGTTGGGGCCGATCGGGTGGAGTGCGGGGCCGCGGTAGAGGCTCGTGTCGTAGGCGAGGCGTACGGAGGTGTGGCCGCGGGCCTTGAGGGCGCGGGCGGTGTCGGCGGCGAGGGCCTTGAGGCGGGCCGGGTCGAGGGTGGGGTCGCCGCCGCCGGTGAGGGTGATGCTCGTGCCGTCGGGGCCGGCGGTGACGGTGGTGGGGATGCGGTGGTCGGGGCCGAGGGCGGAGAGCGCGGCGGCGGTGGTGGCGATCTTGACGGTGGAGGCGGGGGTCATGGGGGTGCCGGCGCCTTCGCCGTACAGCTGCTTGCCGGTGGTGGTGTCGACGACGGAGGCGGTGCGGAGCGGGCCGAGGCCGGGGTCGGCGAGGAGCGGTACGAGGACGGCGGCGAGGTCGGCGGCGCGCCCGGCGGCGGGGGCGTGCAGGGCGGTGAGGACGCCGGGGGCGCTGGGGGCGGGCGCGGGGCGGCGGGGTGGTGCGGGGGCGGCGGACGGGGCGTGATGCGTGCCACCCGTCGTATGGGCGGCGGCGCGGGCCCGCTCGGCCGTACGCTGGCCACCGTCCCATGGTCCGGCCGCGGTCACCGCGGCGGCGGCCAGGGCGAGACCAAGGGCGGCGGAGCCCGCCGTGAACTGCCACGTTCCCGGCTCCGGCATTGCTGACCAGCCCCTTTCGCGATCACACACGTGCGTGAGGGACACTTAATCACCGCGCGTCGTCGCGAGCATTCACTTGTGTTGATTCAGGAGGAGCCACCCGTGGAGTTCGACGTTCTCATCGAGATCCCCAAGGGATCGCGGAACAAGTACGAGGTCGACCACGAGACCGGCCGCATCCGTCTGGACCGTCGCCTCTTCACGTCGACGGCCTACCCGACCGACTACGGCTATGTCGAGAACACCCTCGGCGAGGACGGCGACCCGCTGGACGCGCTCGTCATCCTCGACGAGCCGACCTTCCCGGGTTGCCTCATCAAGTGCCGCGCCATCGGCATGTTCCGCATGACGGACGAGGCCGGCGGCGACGACAAGCTGCTGTGCGTGCCGGCGACGGACCCGCGCATGGAGCACCTGCGGGACATCCACCACGTGGCCGAGTTCGACCGCCTGGAGATCCAGCACTTCTTCGAGGTCTACAAGGACCTGGAGCCGGGCAAGTCGGTCGAGGGTGCCGACTGGGTCGGTCGCGCCGAGGCCGAGGCCGAGATCGAGAAGTCGTACCAGCGCGCCAAGGAGCAGGGCGGCCACTGAGCCCCTGATCCCTTGATCGTCTGAAGGCGGTGCACCTCTTGGGGTGCACCGCCTTTCGCGCATCCGTCGGACCTTCATACTGGAATCCAGGATTCCCCGGGGATGAGGCGGAGAGCGTGGTGGCGGAGCCGGAGGACGGTGTTCCTGAGGACCGGAAGCCGCAGTCGGACGAGGCGCGGAGCGCGTTCGTGCCTCCGGCCGGGGTGGAGCAGCCCGCGCCGCCGGAGGAGGAGCATCCGACCTCCGAGTTCGCCCTTCCGCCGGGTCTGACGCCGGAGCCGCCGCAGGAGCCGGAGGGTTCGGCGTTCGCTCCGCCGGCGACGTACTCGGCGAAGAGTTCTCCTCCGGCGTTCACGCCGGCGTACGGGGTGCCGTTGGTGCGGCTTCCGCAGGACGCGCCGTGGCAGGACCGGATGCGGACGATGCTGCGGCTGCCGGTGGGTGAGCGGCCGGTGCCGGAGGCGCCGCGCAAGGAGGACGAGTCGGGGCCTTCGGTGCCGCGTGTGCTCGACCTGACGCTGCGCATCGGTGAGCTGCTGCTCGCGGGCGGGGAGGGTGCGGAGGACGTCGAGGCGGCGATGTTCGCGATCTGCCGTTCGTACGGGCTCGACCGGGTGGAGCCGACGGTCACGTTCACCCTGCTGTCCGTCACGTATCAGCCGTCGCTGGTGGACGATCCGATCACGGCGAACCGGACGGTGCGGCGCCGGGGTACGGACTACACGCGGCTTGCGGCCGTGTACCAGCTGCTTTCGGACATCAACGCGCAGGCGCACGAGGTGACGCCCGAGGAGGCGTACCGGCGGCTGGCGGAGATCCGGCGGAACCGGCATCCGTATCCGGGCTGGGTACTGACGGCGGCGGCCGGTGTGCTGGCCGGAGCGGCGTCGGTGCTGCTGGGCGGTGGTGCGACGGTGTTCTTCGTGGCGGCGCTCGGCGCGGTCCTGGGTGACCGGTTGGCGTGGCTGTTCGCGGGGCGGGGGATGCCGGAGTTCTACCAGTTCCTGGTGGCGGCGATGCCGCCGGCGGCGATGGGGGTGCTCCTGACGCTGCTGCACGCGGAGCTGCTGCCGTCGGCGGTGATCACGGGTGGTCTGTTCGCGCTGATTCCGGGGCGGGCGCTCGTGGCGGCGGTGCAGGACGGTCTGACCGGTTTCTACATCACGGCCTCGGCGCGGCTCCTGGAGGTCGCGTACTTCTTCGTGGCGATCGTGGTGGGCGTGCTGTCGGTGCTGTACATCGCGGTGCAGTTCGACGCGCAGCTGAACCCGGAGGGGCTGCTGCGGCCGGTGGAGCGGCCGGTGGTGCAGATCCTGGCGTCGATGGTGCTGTGCGCGACGTTCGCGATCCTGTTGCAGCAGTCGCGGTCGACGGTGCTGTTCGCGACGCTGAACGGCGGGGTGGCGTGGGTGATCTACGCGTCGATATCGGTGACCGCGGGGGGTTCGGCGGTGATGGCGACGGCGGTGGCGGCCGGGCTCGTGGGCCTGTTCGGGCAGCTGATCGCCCGCTATCACCACACGTCGTCGCTGCCGTACGTGACGGCGGCGATCGGGCCGCTGCTGCCCGGTTCCGCGACGTACTTCGGGGTGCTCGCGATCGCGCAGAACAATCTGGACCAGGGCTTCACGTCGCTGGCGAAGGCGGCGGCGCTCGCGCTGGCGATCGCGATCGGCGTGAACCTGGGGAGCGAGCTGGCCCGGCTGTTCATGCAGGCCCCGGGCGCGGCGGCGGCGCGGCGCGCGGCGAAGCGCACCCGGGGTTTCTAGGGGTACGGACTACCGCTTGGCGTGGCGGCCGCGGGAGCCGCCCGGCGGGTTCGGGGTGCCGGGGGCGTCGTGGTCGCTGTGCGACGGGTTCTTCTTCGCGTGGGAGCGGGCGCGGAGGAACTCGATCGCGACCGGGATCACGGAGATCAGGACGATCCCGACGAGGATCAGCTCGATGTGCTTGTGGACGAAGTCGACGTTGCCGAGGGAGGCGCCGAGCAGGGTCACGCCCGCGCCCCACAGCATGCCGCCGATGAGGTTGAAGATGATGAACGAGCGGTAGTTCATCCGGCTGACGCCGGCGATGATCGGCGTGAACGTGCGGACGATGGGCACGAAGCGGGCGAGGATCAGCGACTTGGGGCCGTGCTTCTCGAAGAAGGCGTGCGCCTTCTCGATGTTCTCCTGCTTGAACAGCTTGGAGTCGGGGCGCTTGAAGAGGGACGGGCCGACCTTGCGGCCGAAGAGGTAGCCGACCTGGTCGCCGAGGACGGCGGCGGCCACGACCAGGGTGCACACCATCCACAGCGGCGTGTCCAGCTTGTTCGTGGTGACGAGCAGGCCGGTCGTGAAGAGCAGCGAGTCGCCGGGCAGGAAGAACCCGATGAGGAGTCCGGACTCGGCGAAGACGATGACGAGGACACCGATCAGACCAAAGGTCTGGATCAGATGGTCCGGGTCCAGCCAGCTCGGTCCGAGGGCAAGCGTGTTCACGGGCTTCCGGGCTCCTGCGGTCGGTGGGGGCTTGGGGACGACTGCCCCACGGCGTGGGAACGACAGCCCCACGGCGTGGGGACGGCCGGCCCCGTGACGTGGGGGACGGCGGCCCCAAGCTATCAACGTGGGCCGGAGGCGCCCGGTTCCCCCGGCCCTCACGGGATGCGGACCCCGGCCGCGGGCCCGAGGCTTGGGGGTCAGGAGGTGCATGCCGATGGGCATCGACGAGTACGGGGGCGGTCAGGGGCCGCATCCCGAGGTGCTGGTCGTGACGACGAACGACGTGCCGGGCTTCGAGGTCCGGCAGGTGATCGGTGAGGTCTTCGGTCTCACGGTCCGCTCCCGCCATCTGGGCAGCCAGATCGGCGCGGGTCTGAAGTCGATGATCGGCGGTGAGCTGAAGGGTCTGACGAAGACCCTGGTGCAGACCCGCAACCAGGCGATGGAGCGCTTGGTGGAGCAGGCGAAGGCGCGCGGCGCGAACGCCGTGCTCATGTTCCGCTTCGATGTGACCGAGGCGGCGGACGTGGGCACGGAGGTGTGCGCGTACGGCACGGCGGTGGTGATCGCGCCGCGCGCCTGAGTTCAGGCCGTCTGCCGTTCGGCGTTCGCCCGGACGGACTCCCTGAGGTGTTCGGGGAGGCCGGGGTGGATCGACTCGTAGAACGCGTGGAAGTTCTCGTCGGCGACGTACATCTCCGTGAGCTCCACGTGGGTCCTCGGGTGGCATGCGAAGAACCAGGTGGTGAGGTGGCGGCGGTGGGCCTCGGCGAGGTCCATCGCCTCCTCGGACCGCGGGTCGCGGCCCTCGTCCATCAGGGCGGCGTAGGCGGCGCCCCAGGCGTCGACCTCGTCCTTCATCCGCTGCCAGTCCTCCTTGGAGTACCCGGCGGCGCGCTCCTGGGCCTGCTGGTGGGAGTACGAGCCGCCCCAGCGGCGGGCGGACTCCTCCGCGTAGCGCTCGGGGTCCTTGTCCCCGAAGACCTCGAACTTCTCCTCGGGTGTGAGGTTGATGCCCATCTTCTTCGCCTCCATGGCGTGCTCGACGGCCGCCGCCATCCTCTGGAGCTCGCCGATCCGCGCGGTCAGCAGCGTGTGCTGGCGCCGCAGGTGTTCCTGCGGGTCGGCGTGCGGGTCGTCGAGGAGGACGGCGACCTCTTCGAGGGGGAAGCCGAGCTCCCGGTAGAACAGGATCTGCTGGAGCCGGTCGAGGTCCGCGTCGTCGTAGCGGCGGTGGCCCGCCGTGCTGCGGCCGCCCGGTGAGAGCAGCCCGATCGCGTCGTAGTGGTGCAGGGTGCGCACCGTGACCCCGGCGAAGCCGGCCACCTGTCCCACGGAGTAGCCCATCGGCCGTCCGCCCTTTCTCTGTCGGTACGCCGTTCAGCCTGGGTCCTGACGCGACGTGAGGTGCAAGTCCCGGCCCGGATGCCGTCTTGACCATCTTTCAGGGCGTTGTGCAGCTTTTGGTCACTTATGGTGGGCCGGTGGCCACCGATCAAGCTCCGCCGCCCGTCGAGTCGCCCGCCCGGCTCCTGATCCCGCAGATCCTGCCCGC
Organism: Streptomyces nymphaeiformis; assembly: GCF_014203895.1. Taxonomy (GTDB): domain Bacteria; phylum Actinomycetota; class Actinomycetes; order Streptomycetales; family Streptomycetaceae; genus Streptomyces; species Streptomyces nymphaeiformis. The sequence continues at coordinate 73,140 of NZ_JACHJY010000004.1, forward strand.
GCTCCTGGTCGGGGTGGGCGCGAGCCTGCTGTTCCTGGGGGTCAGCGCCCTCGCGGAGAAGTTCCAGCACGTGCTCTGGAACAACCTGCCGGACGCGCTCGGCATCGGGAACTACTCCTCCCTCTGGACCATCACCATGCTCACGGCGACGGGCATCGCCGTGGGTCTGGTCGTGTGGAAGGTGCCCGGCCACGCCGGCCCCGACCCGTCCTCGGAGGGGCTCGGCGGGGCGCCGCTCGCCCCCGCGGTGCTGCCGGGGCTGCTGCTCGGGGCCACCTTCGTGCTGGCGGGCGGCGTCAGCCTCGGCCCCGAGAACCCGATCATCGCCACCAACATCGCGCTCGCCTACTGGCTCGGCCGCAAGGCGGAACCCGCCATGCCGGGCGCGTCCTGGGTCGCGCTGGCCTCGGCCGCCACCATCGGAGCCCTCTTCGGCACCCCGGTGGCGGCCGCCCTCGTCCTCTCCGAGGCCCTGGCGGGCCGGCCGGGCCGCGGCTCCCTCTGGGACCGGCTGTTCGCCCCGCTCGTCGCCGCCGGCACCGGCGCCCTGACCACCCAGCTGCTGTCCCGGCCCAGCTTCGACATCGGGCTCCCGCCGCTGGACGACCCCGGCTTCGACGACGTCCTCGCCGCCGTGGTGATCGCCTGCGCCGCGGCCGTGTTCGGGCTCGTCGCCTGCTACCTCTTCCCGTACGTCCACGCCGTCTTCCGACGCCTGCGGCACCCCTTGGTGATGCTGCCCGTCGGCGGCCTCGTCCTGGGCCTCCTGGGCGCCTTCGGCGGGCAGCTGACCCTCTTCAAGGGCCTGGCGGAGACCAAGGAGCTCGCCGCCTCGGTCGGCAGCTGGTCCTCGGGCGAGCTCATCAAGCTGGCCGTGGTCAAACTCCTCGCCCTCCTCGTCGCCGCCTCCTGCGGCTTCCCGGGCGGCCGGATCTTCCCCGCCGTCTTCATCGGCGCCGCCTTCGGCCTGTGCGCCCAGGCCCTCGTCCCCGAGGTCCCGCCGGCCGTCGCCGTCTCCTCCGCCGTCCTCGGCGTCCTGCTCGCCACCACCCGGCAGGGCTGGATCAGCCTCTTCACCGGCGCCGTCCTCGCCGCCTCCCCCTCGATGCTCGCCGTGCTCGTGCTCGCCTCCCTCCCGGCCTGGCTGATCGTCACCGGCCGTCCGGAGCTGCAGCTCGACCACGAGGGCCACTCCCTGCACTGAGACCGGCCGCTACTTCCCGAGCCGCCCGAACCTGCGTACCGCCAGCGGGAAGAAGAGCAGCAGGAGCGCCAGCGGCCAGACCACCGCCGCCGTCAGGTGTCCCGGCTCGCCGCCCGGGTTGCCGAAGAGGTCGCGCACCGCCGTCGCGGTCGCCGACATCGGGTTCCACTCCACGGCCGTGCCGAGCCAGCCCGGCATCGAGTCCGGCGAGGCGAAGGCGTTGGAGAGGAAGCCGACCGGCCAGACCAGGATCTGCACGGCCTGCACCAGCTCCGGCCGCCCGGCGACCAGGGCGAGGAAGATCCCGATCCACAGCATCGCGAACCGGAGCAGGAGCAGCAGTCCCAGGGCCCCGAGGAACGACGCGGGGCCGCCCGTCGCCCGCCAGCCGATCGCGTACCCCACGCCGGCCAGCACGAGCAGTCCCACCGCCGACTGGAGCATGTCGGCGGCCGCCCGCCCCACCAGGACCGCCCCGTCGGCCATCGGCATGGACCGGAACCGGTCGATCACGCCCTTCTCCAGGTCCCGCGTCACCGCCGTCATCGTGCCTTCGAGACCGAAGACCATCGTCAGGGTGAGCATCCCGGGCACCAGGTAGTCGACGTAGTCGCCGTCGACGGTCCGCCCGCCGCCGACCAGATAGCCGAACATCAGCAGCAGCATCACCGGGAAGACGAGTCCGACGAGGACCTGCACCGGCTGCCGCGCCCAGTGGGCGAGTTCCCGCCGGGTCATCGTCAGGCAGTCGCTCAGCGCGTACGCCGGGCTCGCCCCCGCCCCGGCCCGCACCGCGCCCGCCTCCGTCGTCCCCACCGCGCTCATGCCGCCGCCTCCTTCTCGTCCGCCGTCAGCCGCAGGAAGACCTCGTCGAGCGTCGGCCGCCGCAGGGCGATGTCCTCCGCCTCGATGCCGGCCGCGCCGAGCGCCCGTACGGTCTCGGCGAGCGCGGCCATCCGGTCCGCGACCGGGGCGCCGACACGCCGCCGGTCGACGTCCACGGTGACCTCGGCCCGCGCCACGGGCAGCAGTCCCGCCGCCTCGTCGAGCCGGGTCGCGTCCCGGACGACCACGTCGACGCGGTCGGCGCCCACGCGCGCCTTGAGCTGGTCGGGCGTGCCGTCGGCGACGACCCTCCCCCGGTCCACGACCGAGATCCGGTCGGCCAGCCGGTCGGCCTCCTCCAGGTACTGCGTGGTGAGCAGGACGGTCACCCCTCCGCCGACCAGGGAGCGCACCGCCTCCCAGACCTCCCCGCGCGCGCGTGGGTCGAGTCCGGTCGTCGGCTCGTCGAGGAAGAGGACCTCGGGCTCGGTGATCAGCGAGGCGGCCAGGTCGAGGCGTCGGCGCATGCCGCCGCTGTAGTGCCGGACGGGCTTGCGGCCGGTGTCCGCGAGGCCGAAGCGCTCCAGGAGCTCGTCGGCCCGCGTGCCGGCGCGCCGGGCGCCCAGGTGGTGGAGCCTGCCGAACATCTCCAGGTTCTGCCGGCCGCCCAGCTCCTCGTCGAGGGCGGCGTGCTGCCCGAGGAGCCCGATCCGCCGCCGCACCTCCCGGGCCCCGGTCCGTACGTCGTGGCCCGCGACCCGCACCAGGCCCTCGTCGTGGCGCAGCAGGGTGGCCAGGATCCGTACGGTCGTGGTCTTGCCCGCGCCGTTGGGGCCGAGCAGGCCGTGGACGGTGCCGCGCCCGATGGCGAGGTCGAGTCCGTCCAGGGCGTCCTTGTCGCCGTACCGCTTGCGCGCACCCTCCACGAGGACCGCTTCCGATGGCATCCGTTTCCTCCCGTAGCCTCGTAGTCAAATTTGACCAGTTGCTCATGACGACGCACCGATGACGGAGGACGGTATGCCCTCCGGAGCGATTAATCAAACTTGATTAGCTCGCGTACGGATTCTCCTGGCCCTCCGCGAGCACCCCCACGAAGGCCTCGCCCTCCCCCGCGAACACGTACGCCCCGGCCTCGATCCGCTCGATCAGGCCGAGCGTCCACTCCTTGCCGGCGTCGGCCGAGTGGACCCACATGTGCATGATCTCGCCGATGTGCCCGAGCTGCTCCGGGCCGCCCTCCGGCGTGTAGTACCCGGTCACCGACGCCCGCCACTCGTCGAGCGCCCGCACCCGCCGGCGCAGCAGCTCCGCGGCCTCCTCGCGGGGCAGGTCCACCATGAAGCCGATGGCCGCCGACAGGACGTCCATCTTCTGGTCGTACGTGGTCAGCGCCTCGCGCAGCAGCGCGAAGTACTCCTCCGCGCCGGCCTCCGTCAGCTCGTACTCGACGCGCGGCGGCCCGCCGACCGCGCTCGGCGCGACCTCGTGCGCGTGCAGCAGTCCCTGCTTCGCCATCTGCTTCAGCGCGTGGTAGATCGAGCCGGGCTTGGCGTGGGACCACTCGTGCGCGCCCCAGTACTCCAGGTCGTTGCGCACCTGGTAGCCGTGGGCGCGGCCGTGCTGCTTGACCGCGCCCAGGACGAGAAGACGGATGGCTGACATGCGTCGATGTTAGTCAATATTGACTAAGCGGCGCCGTTCTCCTCCGCGATCAGGTCGAAGGAGCCCTTGCCGTCCAGGGACTCGCGGATGACGTCCGCGTGGCCGGCGTGCCGGCCCATCTCCTGGACCAGGTGCAGCAGCATCCAGCGGATCGACACCCGCCCGTCCTTGGGGAACCAGGGCGCCTCGGGCAGCGGGAAGGTGTCGTCCAGGCTGGGCACGCCCCGGACGAACTCCTCCGTCTCCTTCGCCACCCGCTCCATGAAGGCCACCGTGCCCGCGCGGGTCTCGTCGCCGACGAGCTGGAAGCTCTCGTGCCAGGTCGACTCGTCCCGGCGCAGCTCGTTCGGCTGCTGCTGCGCCATCCGCAGCCAGTTGAGCTCGGCCTCGGCGACGTGCTTGATCAGCCCGGAGAGGCTCAGCTCGCTCGCGCTCGGGCGGCTCGACGCCTGCTCCTCGGTGAGGCCGAGGGACGCCCGCACGACCGCCTCGCGCTGCGCCTCCAGGAAGTTCAGGAACGCGCCGCGCTCGTCGCCGGGCTGCTCCGCGGGAACAAGGGCCACCATGATGTCCGCCTTCTGTCGTCCGTACGCCGGTCGGTGTCGGTGCCGTTTCCCCGACACCGACCAACGTAGAGGCCATGTAGGCCAGATGCTGTCCTAGAAGGGGAAGCGGCTGCGGCCGTGCTGGATCGAGATCCACTTCTGGGTGGTGAAGGAGTCCACCATCGCCTCGCCGTTGAGCCGGCCGACGCCCGAGTGCTTCTCGCCGCCGAAGGGCACGATCGGCTCGTCGTGCACGGTGCCGTCGTTGATGTGGATCATGCCGGTGTGGATGCGCTTGGCGACCCGTACGCCCCGCTCCACATCGCCCGTGTGGACGGCGCCGCTGAGCCCGTACGGGGTGTCGTTGGCGATCCGCACGGCCTCCTCCTCGCCGTCGAAGGGGACGATCAGCGCGACCGGGCCGAAGATCTCCTGGCTCAGGACCGGGGCGTCGGCGGCGATGCCGGTGAGGACGGACGGGGAGACGAGGTTGCCGTCGACCGTGCCGTGCAGCAGGGCCGTCGCGCCGGCCGCCACCGTCTGCTCGACGACCGAGGAGACGGACTCCGCCTGCTGGGAGTTGATGAGGGGACCGATGTGGGTGGCGGGGTCGGCCGGGTCGCCGACGCGCAGGGTCTTCACCTTCGCCACGAACTTCTCGGTGAACTCCTCCTCCAGGGTGCGGTCCACCAGGATGCGGTTGGCGGCCATGCAGACCTGGCCCTGGTGCACGAAGCGGCTGAAGACCGCCGCGTCGACCGCGTAGTCCACGTCGGCGTCGTCGAGGACGATCAGGGCGCTGTTGCCGCCGAGTTCGAGGACCGCGTGCTTGAAGTTCTGCGCGCAGACCGTGGCGACGTGGCGGCCGACCTTGTCGGAGCCGGTGAAGGAGATGACCTTCGGGACCGGGTGGGTGAGGAGCGCGTCGCCGATCTCGGCGATGTCGGTGACGACGACGTTCAGCAGGCCGGCCGGCAGACCGGCCTCCTCCAGGACCTTCGCGACCAGCGTGCCGCCGCAGATCGGGGTGTTCTGGTGCGGCTTGAGGACGACGGCGTTGCCGAGCGCGAGCGCCGGCGCGACCGACTTGAGGGAGAGGAGGAAGGGGAAGTTGAAGGGGGAGATGACGCCGACGACACCGACCGGGACGCGGTAGACCCGGTTCTCCTTGCCGTCGACCGGCGAGGGCAGGATGCGGCCCTCGGGGCGCAGCGCCAGCTGGATCGCCTCGCGCAGGAACTCCTTGGCGAGGTGCAGCTCGAAGGCCGCCTTGAGACGGGTGCCGCCGAGCTCGGCGACGATCGTCTCGGCTATCTCCTCCTCGCGGTCCTCGACGATCCGCAGCGCGCGCTCGAAGACCAGCCGGCGCGTGTAGGGGTTGGTCTCGGCCCACGCGGTCTGGGCGCGCGCGGCGGCCCGGTAGGCGCGGTCGACCTCGTCGGCGGTGGCGACGGTGATCGACGCCAGCTTCTCCCCGGTGTACGGGTTGAAGTCGATGATGTCCCACGAACCGCTTCCGGGCTTCCACTCGCCGTCGATGTACTGGTGGGCCAGGTCGGTGAAGTGCGACATGGTGGAGACCCCTCTACCGGCTACCTGCAGTGCGACTGATGTGGCGTCATCGTACTGATGTATCAGGAGAGTTGAAGGAGGCCCCGGAGAAGGTCCCGGCTTTCGGCCGGATCCGGTCCGTCCTTCTGGAGTTTCTCCATCACCCGCCGGTACTGGGCGACCTCCTCGCGCTTGTCGAGGTAGAGGGCGCTGGTGAGCTGTTCGAGGTAGACGATGTCGGAGAGGTCGGACTCGGGGAAGCTCAGCATCGTGAAGGCGCCGCTCTCGCCGGCATGACCGCCGAAGCTGAAGGGCATGATCTGGAGCGTGACGCCCGGGTGTTCGGAGATCTCGATGAGATGCCTCAACTGCCCCTGCATGACGGACCGGTCGCCGTAGGGGCGGCGCAGCGCGGCCTCGTCGAGGACGGCGTGGAACTGCGGGGCGCGCTCGGAGACGAGGACCTTCTGGCGTTCCAGGCGCAGGGCGACGCGACGGTCGATCTCGGCGCGCGAGGCGTCGGGCATGCCGCGGGTGACGACGGCCTGGGCGTACGCCTCGGTCTGCAACAGGCCGTGGACGAACTGCACTTCGTAGACGCGGATGAGGGAGGCGGCGCCTTCCAGGCCGATGTACGTCTGGAACCAGCCGGGCAGGACGTCGCCGAAGCTGTGCCACCAGCCGGCGACGTTGGCCTCCCGGGCGAGCCCGAGGAGCGCGCCGCGCTCGGCCTCGTCCCCGACCCCGTAGAGGGTGAGCAGATCCTCGACGTCCCTGGCCTTGAAGCTCACCCGTCCCAACTCCATACGGCTGATCTTTGATTCGGACGCGCGGATGGAATAGCCCGCCGCTTCACGGGTGATCCCGCGCGACTCGCGCAGTCGCCTCAGCTGGGAGCCCAGCAGGATGCGCCGCACCACGCTCCCGCTCGCTCCGCTCGATTCGCCTGCGGTCACGGCTCTTCGCCTCCCCTTTACGGTGTCGAGCCCCCGTCGAGCCCCGGATTCTGCCATCAAACGCTTCAGCGCGTACACATTCGATTACGGAAAGGCGGCGAGTTCCGGGCATCCGGGCGCACAATGCGGGCACAGTACGTGCGGATCGAGGGAAGTTCGCCTCATCGTGTGGACGACTTATGCACAGATTCGGCACGCGGGCGGACAGGTCCGGCGCGTGCACGTGCATCTGCCCTTGCATCCAGTGGACGCATTCGGAACCATGGAGCTCGCGCAGCCGCGTACTCGTTCGTGTTGTCGTGTTGTCGCACCACAGTCGCGATTCCCGGGAGTGCCTCGCATGGGGACGAATGGATCGACCGTGCTCGAGCCGTTACGGCAGGGCCTGCCGCCGATCGATCCCGGCGCCGTCTCCACCTCCGCCTCCTGCGCCCTGCCCGCCCGGTACGAAGCCGTGCGCGGGGCCCGCAAGTTCACCAGCGCCACGCTCGACCGCTGGGACCTGACGGAGCGCTTCGACGACGTGGCCCTGGTCGTCTCCGAACTCGTCACCAACGCGCTGCGTCACGCGGTGCCCGCCGACGCGACCCCGGAGGAGGGCCAGAACCCGCCGGTCCGGCTGCACCTGATGCGCTGGGCCTCGCGCCTGGTGTGCGCCGTGCGCGACCCCAGCAGGGAGAGCCCGGAGGCGCGCGGCGGCGAGGAGGACTTCGCCGCCGAGTCGGGGCGCGGTCTGTTCCTGGTGGACTCGTTCAGCGACAGCTGGGGCTGGCACCCGCTCGCGGGCACGCTCCAGGGCAAGGTGGTGTGGGCGCTGTTCCGGATCGGCCCGGAGTAGCGCCACGGACATGGGAAGGGCCCCGACGGAAACCGTCGGGGCCCTTCTCGCGTCTCAGACCAGGTGGTCGAACTCCCCGTCCTTCACGCCCAGCAGGAGCGCCTCGATCTCCGCGGGCGTGTAGACGAGCGCGGGCCCGTCGGGGTGGCGCGAGTTGCGCACGGCGACGTCGCCGCCGGGGAGCTTGGCGAACTCCACGCAGGATCCCTGGGAGTTGCTGTGCCGGCTCTTCTGCCACACGACTCCTCGCAGCTCTGTGGCCGCCATGCCGTTGTACGCGTGATGCGCATGATGCACTGGTAGCTCCCCGAGTTGCTTGGTGCAGGTGTCAACTTCCTCGGATCATAGCTGTGTTCATATGCGGATGCATGAGCAGATGCACGTGCACAGGGGGTGGCGTAGCGGCTACGCGACGGAGAGTTCTACCGACGGGTAGGCCGCCCGGTTCAGCGCTCCTCGCGGAAGTCCACGTGCCGGCCGGCGACCGGGTCGAACTTGCGCAGGCTGAGACGGTCGGGATCGTTGCGGCGGTTCTTGCGGGTGACGTAGGTGAATCCGGTTCCAGCGGTGGAACGGAGCTTGACGACGGGGCGGAGCTCATTGCGTGCCATGCTGTGGAGAGTAAACGAAAATGAATCCCATTGCCAATAGCTGCCGGGAGACGTGCGTCACCCGGCCGGACGCCCGGGTCCCGCAGGAGAGGCCCGGATGGCATGCCGCCAGGATCTATCCGGATCTCCTCGACCCCGTCAGGGCCGTCGTGAGCTCCTCCAGGGACTCCAGGAGCAGGGTCGCGCCCTTGTGGAGCAGGAAGTGGTCCGGCGGTTCGGCCGACCAGGCGGTGGCCGTCTCGCGCAGGTCGTCCCAGTGCGGCTCCCTGCGTTCCCGTACCTCCTTCGCGCCCCGCTCCGTCGACCGGCGCAGGGACTCGGCGAGGGTCGCCGCCTCGGGCAGCGGCGGGGCGCCGTGCTCCGGCAGGTGGGCCTCCATGAGCATCGCCACCCGGCCGAACTCGGCGAGCGCGTGCTCGGCCTGTTCCACCGCCGCGTGCGAGAGCCCCCGGTGCCGCACCGGTTCGTGGGTCGCCCGCTCCACCGCCTCCCGCCAGGCGACCCGGGCCTCGCGGGTCTTCAGGAGCGCCTCCCGTACGTCGGGGCTGGCCGGGCCGGCCGGATGGGCGTACCGCGCGGTGACGACGGCCGCGTACGCGCCGACCGCCGCCAGCCAGTCCGCTAGCCGGCCGCGCAGCCGGGGCGTCTCCCAGGCCGGGTAGACGGCGTACGACAGCATCGCGAGGAGCCCGCCGAGCAGGGTCAGCAGGACGCGCTCCCGTACGGTCTGGGTCAGGCCCTCGCCCACCATGCCGAGCAGGAAGACGACGTACGCGGAGACGAAGGTCTGCGCGGCCGCGTACCCCGTCCGCATCAGCAGGTACATGCAGAAGGCGCACACCACCGCGAGCACGGCCGACGGATACGTGCCCGGGTGCGCCGACTGGACCACCGCCGTCGCAAGGGCCACCCCGACCAGGGTGCCGCCGAAGCGCGCCACCGAGCGGGCGTACGTCTGCGAGAAGTCCGGGCGCATCACCATCACCGAGGCCATCGGCGCCCAGTAGCCGTGCCCGAACGGCAGCCACGTCCCCAGCAGGTAGCCGGCCGCCGTGACCGCCGAGACGCGGACCGCGTGCCGCAGGATCGGGGAGTCGGGGCGCAGTTCGGCGCGCATCGCGGCGAGGACGAGGGGCGCGAGGCGGAGGAGGGTCGGGCGGCTGCGGGCCCCTGCCGCTTCCGTGGACGTCTCCGTACGGGGCTCCGCCGTCTCGACGACGTCGCCGAGCAGCGCCGCCAGACGGGAGGCCGCGCGGCGGGGCGGGCCCTTGAGGATCGCGCCGGTGTCCGGGGTGCGGAGGGCGGCGAGGGCCGCCGGCGGCAGCACGACCGGTTCGCCGTGCCGGATCGCGTGCGCGGCGGCGTCCAGGACGTCGGCCGCCGCGCCGAGCAGCTCCCGCGCCCGGTCCCGCTGCGCCCCCTCCGTCGGCACGCCGACCGCCGGGTCCGCGAGCGAGGCCAGGACCGGCCGGATCCGCTCCGCGAGGCCCCGCGCGCCGTGCAGCTCCGCCGGGCGGGTACGGGCCTGGCGCGGTGTCACGGCGGCGGCGCTCCTCGCCGTCATGAGCGGTACGGGGTCGAACGGGGCGACCGGGTCGTGGCGCAGCCGGCGGGCGTAGTCCGCCTCCGCGGCGAGCGCGTCCGCGAGGGCGTCGCGCTGGGCGCCCCAGCGGCGGACCGGGAGGAGGACGACCAGGGCGGCCTGGACGACACCGCCCGCGAAGATCATGACGGCGTGGCCGGCGGCGGTCGCGACGGAGGTCGGGAGGGTGACCGTCACCAGCATGATCGCCACGTTGGAGGAGGCGATGATCCCGGCGGTCGGGCCCGCGGCCCAGGCCAGACCCGACAGGAACGTCCAGCAGAGCAGGAGGGCGAGGAAGAGCGCGTCGTGGGCGCCCGTGACGTAGCCGAGGAACGTCGAGACGGCGAGGCTGCCGCCGGAGGCCAGGGCCAGGGTGGGGCGGGGGCGCCAGGAACGCTGGAAGGTGGCGACGGCGGCCTGGAAGGCGCCGAAGGCGGACGACGCGGCGACGGCGGGGCCGAAGAGGGCGAGCGAGACGCCGACGACGAGCGCGAGGCCGAGTGCCCCTCGGGCCGCGACGGCGGGCTCGAGCCGCCGCCGCTCGACGGTGAGCCCGGAACGGGCGGTCTCCTTCAGCGCCCGAAACCAGCTCATGTCGAGAGCGTATCCACGAAACCCCCCAAAACGGACTTTCGCTCCTCGGTGGGGCCTACGGCAAGTGGGGCCTGTTCGGGTGGAGGCCGGCCGCGTCGGCGGCCGTCGCGCCGTGCGTCCAGCCCGCCTCGTCCCACGCCGCCCGGACCCGCGTCGTGCGGGTCTCCGGGAAGAGTTCGTCCGTGCGGGCCGTGACCGCGACCTCCCGGGACGCGAGGGCCGGGAGGAGCGTCGGGGCCTCGGCGGCGACCCGGCGGGACGTCGCCGAGAGCCGGGCGCCGAGCCGGTTCGCGTACGCGAGGAAGAAGGACTGCCGGAAGGACTTCGTGCGCTTGCGGCCGCCCGCCCGCTGCTCCGCCTCCGCCCGCGTCATCGCCGCCGTCCCCTGCACGAGCAGCGAGGTGTGGAGCAGCTCCACGGGGTCCAGGTCCGCCTCGAAGCCGACGACGGTCGAGAAGCCGTACGTCTCGTTCCACACCGCCCGGCAGTGGTTCGCCGTCGCGACCGCGTCGAGCAGGATCGCCTTCGCCTGCTCGTACGGCGGCTCGACCCCGATCCGGATCGCGCCCGGCGTCTCCGGGGACGGCGCGCCCACCGCGAGCGTGGCCTCGTCCAGGCTGTGCCGGGCCATCAGCTCCTGGGCCTTCGCGGTGAGCGCCTCCGCCTCCTCCGGGTATCCGGTGGCCTCCGCCTTGGCGAGCAGCGCCCTGATCCGGGTGAGCATCCGGGGCTCGCCGGCCGCGGCGGGCGGCAGGGCCTCCCCCGGTACCGGGCCGACCGCGTCCAGGCGCGGCAGCCGGACCAGCAGCCGGTACAGCTCCAGGACGGCCGTCGCCCGCGAGAAGCGGTCCGTCGGGCGCCCCTCCGCCGCGTCCAGTGCGTCGAGCTGCGCCTGCCAGCGGTGCGGGAGCCGTTCGTAGCCGGCCGTCTCGGACCTGATCAGCCCCGCCAGGAGCCGTACGTGCTCGTCCGACAGCTCGCGGCGGGCCATGCGCATCAGGTCCGCCGGCTGCCAGCCCCGTACCCACAGCGTCCGTACGAACTCCTCGCCCCGCCGGGACAGTTCCGCGTCCGCGCCCGGGGTGGCGGCGAGCAGGGACGCCGCCGTGTCGAGGGAGCCGTCGTCACTCGCGTACAGCGCCTCGAAGGCCTTGTCGATGGTGGTGCTCACGCCGTGCCCCTCGCGTCCCGTTCTCGCGTACTCCGTCGGCGGCGCTCCGTGGGCCCCGCATGCTGCTCCGACACCGGTGCGCCTCCTGCTCACGATGGTCTCAGCCGTACGGGAACGGTATGCCTGGCCCCACCCCCCGGACGCCCTCTGGTGGTCGTGATCGGCGCGGGCCGAAACGGTTCGCTTGAGCCATGACCCCGAACGCCGCCGTACGGCTCCGCCGGCTCACCCGGCACCACCGTGACGTCCACGCCCTCGACGGCGTCGACCTCGACTTCCACGCCGGGACCTTCACCGCCGTCATGGGGCCGTCCGGCTCCGGCAAGTCCACCCTCCTCCAGTGCGCCGCCGGGCTCGACCGGCCCACCGCCGGGACCGTGGAGGTCGGCGGCGTCGCCCTGGAGGGCCTGAGCGAGCGGCGCCTCACGCTGCTGCGGCGGGACCGGATCGGCTTCGTCTTCCAGTCCTTCAACCTGCTGCCCTCCCTGACCGCCGCCCAGAACGTGGCCCTGCCGCTCCGGCTCGCGGGCCGCCGCGTGTCCCGTCCCGCGGTCCGGGAGGCACTCGCGCGCGTGGGGCTCGCCGGCCGGGAACGCCACCGGCCCGGCGAACTCTCCGGCGGCCAGCAGCAACGGGTCGCGATCGCCCGGGCCCTGATCACGCGTCCCGCGGTCCTCTTCGGCGACGAACCGACCGGCGCGCTCGACTCGACGACGAGCCGAGAGGTCCTCGACATGCTGCGCGACCTCGTCGACCGCGAGTCCCAGACGATCGTCATGGTCACCCACGACCCGGTGGCGGCGTCCCGCGCGGACCGCGTGGTCTTCCTGACCGACGGAAGGGTCGCGGGCGAGCTGACGGGGCCGACGGTGGAGACGGTGACGGCACGGATGACGGGCCTCGAGACGGACCGCGTCGGCGCCTCCGCCGGAGGTGCGGCGTGCTGAGCGTCGTGCTGTCCGGGCTTCGTGACCGGTGGGCCTCGTTCCTCGGGGGGTTCGTCGCGCTCGCGCTCGGTGTGGGGCTGCTCGTCACCATGGGGCTCGGGCTCTCCGCCACCTTTCACGCGCCCGAGCGTTCTCCCCAGCGGTTCGCCTCCTCACCCGTCGTCGTCCAGGGCCGGGACCGGCTGACGGTGGACGTGCGGCGCGGGCCCGACACCGTGCCCGTGGAGCAGCGGCTCGACCGTCCACAGCCTGTGGACGACGATGTGCTCCGCGCACTCCGCGCCCGCTGGACCGTCACCGCCTCCGGCGGCCCCGACGCCGTCGGCGTCGACGCGCCCGCCGCCGACGTCCGGGCGCTCGTCGGCGACCGCGCCCGGGTCCTCACCGGGAACGAACGGGCCCGGGCCGACCCCGACCCCGAGCGGGACGCCCGCGCCCTCGTCACCCTCAACGCCCTCCTCGGCACCTCCGGCGGCGTCACCGCCTTCGTCTCCGTCTTCGTCGTCGCCTCCACCTTCGCCTTCGCCGTCGCACTGCGCCGCCGCGAGTTCGGGCTCCTGAGGACCGCCGGCGCCACCCCCGGCCAGATCCGACGGCTCCTCCTCGCCGAGGCGGCGGTGCTCGGCGTGCTCGCCTCCGCCGCCGGGTGCGCGCTCGGCGCCCTCGGCGCGCCCCTCCTCGCCCGGACCCTCGTCGACGGCGGCCTCGCGCCCGCGTGGTTCACGATCGGCGACGCCGCCTGGCCGTTCCACGCGGCCTTCTGGACCGGTGTGACCGTCGCCCTCGCAGGGGCCGTCGCCGCGTCCCGGCGGGCCGGGAAGGTCGGCCCGGCGGCCGCGCTGCGCGAGGCGGACGTCGACGCCGACGCCCTGCCCCTCGGCCGGGCCGTCCTCGGCACGGCCCTGCTCCTGGCCGGTCTCGGGCTCCTCGCCTGGACCTGCGCCACGGACCCGTCCGCGCTGCTCAAGCGGAAGACGTACACGACGCTCCCGATGCTCCTGACCAGCGGCGTCGCCCTGCTGTCCCCGCTCCTCGTCCGGCCGGCGGCCCGGCTGCTTCGGGCGCGCGGGGCGGTGGGCACGCTCGTACGGGAGAACAGCGCGGCCGCCGTCCGCCGCACCGCCGCCGTCGCCGCGCCCGTCCTCGTGACCGTGGCGCTCGCCGGGACGCTGTTCGGCTCGGCGGCGAGCGTCACGCGCGCGAAGGAGGTCGAGGCACGGGAGCAGACGGCGGCCCAGTACGTGGCGAGGGGGGAGGGCCTGGCCGCGGTGGCGGCGCCGGAAGGAGCCGTGGTGTCCCCCACCGGGGCGACCTCCGTCTTCGTACGGGACGGGGACGAGGCCGTCGTGAAGTACGGGGCGCGGGCGGTCGCCGACCCGGCCGCCTTCGCGGAACTCGCCCGGCTTCCGGTCGTCGCCGGGGACCTGCGGGACCTGGACGACCGGTCGATCGTCGTCAACGAGGAGTTCGAGCGGCGGCGGGTCGGGGAGACGGTGGACGTGTGGCGGGCGGACGGGAGCGGTCCGGTACGGCTCCGGATCGTGGCCGTCCTCACGCTCGGAACCGGCGACAACGGGCCGTACGTCACCCGGGCGAACGCGCCCGGCGCCGTCCTCGACCGGATCGACGCGCGGGGCGGCGGGGCGGCGACGGTCCGGGCCCTGGAGGCGAGCGGCGGGACGGTCGGACACCTGGTGACCGGCGCCTCTCCGAACCGCCTCGGGATGGTCCTGGTCCTCGGCATCGCCCTCGTCTACACGGTGATCGGGCTCGCCAACACCCTGCTCATGGCGACGTCGGTACGGGGCGGAGAACTGGCCTCGCTACGGCTCGCCGGGGCCACCCGCGGCCAGATCCTGCGGGTGGTGACGGGCGAGGCGGCGCTCGCCGTCGCGATCGGGACGGTGCTCGGGCTGATGGTGACGGGAGTCGTCCTGGGCACCCTGGGAGCGGGCCTGGCGACCCTCTCGGCGCCGGTGGCCCTGGTCGTCCCGTGGCCGGTGGCCGGCACGGCGGCGGGCGTGTGCGCGACGGTCGCGATCGCCGCGTCGGCGATCCCCGCGTGGCGGCTCACGCGCTGAGCGTCCATGGTGGGACGACGGGGTGGTGACCGGGGTCGGAGCCGGGTCACCGCCCCGTCCGAGCGGGCCGGAGCCTGGCGGCAGCCCGGGCCCGCACCCACCCCCGTGTGGCGCGGGCCCGCAACGGCTACCCCGCAGGGGCGCCGCGCCAGTCCGGGGCCAGGATCGACCAGATCTCCTCGTCGTGTCGCGCGCCCCGGTACGCGTAGCTCGCCCGGAGGACCCCGTCGCGCGTCATCCCCAGCCGCCGCGCCACCGCGATGCTCGGTTCGTTGTCGGAGGAGACGACCCATTCGACCCGGTGGACGCCCCGTACCCGGATCGCCCAGTCGATGAGGGCCCGCGCCGCCCGGGTCACCAGGCCCTTGCCGACGGCCGCCGGCTCCAGCCAGCAGCCCGCCTCGGCGTAGCCGCCCGGCACGTCGAGCCTCCGGAGGATCACCGCGCCGACGAGCGTGCCGTCCGACCAGATGCCGTGGATCCGGCCCGTGTCGGTCGCGACCTTCTCCGCGTACAGCCTGAGGTACGCCCGGCTCGACTCCAGGTCCGTCACCACGTCGGGGAGCCCGTTGCGCGCGCCGATGAACTCCCGCCCCCGGTCCATGTGCGCGAGGAACTCCTCGGCCTGCCACGGTTCCAGCGGGCGCAGCTCCGCGCCGTCGTCTCCCAGGGACATCGCGTACATCGGCAGCATCGCCTTTCTCGTCCGGACCCGCCTTACGGGATCAGGACGATCTTGCCCCGTACGTGCCCCGACTCGCTCGATTCCTGTGCCCTGGCCGCCTCCTTGAGCGGCAGGGACTCCGCCAGCCGGACCGTCAGCGCGCCCTCCGCCGCCAGGCGGGCCTGGGCCGTGAGCCCCGCCCGTACGGCCTCCGGGTCGCCCGTCACGCCCGAGAAGACGATGCCGTGCTCCTCCGCGTCCGTCGCCGCGATCGTCACGATCCGCTCCTTCGCCGCCTCGCCGCCGCCGAGCAGCTCGATGGCGACCGGCAGCACGCCGTGCCCGGCCGCGTCGAAGACCGCGTCGACGCCCTGCGGGGCGGCGGCGCGGACCCGGTCGGCGAGGCCGTCCCCGTACGCGACGGGGATCGCGCCGAGTTCGCGCAGGTAGCCGTGGTTGGACTCCGAGGCGCTGCCGATCACCGTGATCCCGGCCGCGACGGCCAGCTGGACGGCCACCGAGCCGACGACGCCGGCCGCGCCGTGCAGGAACAGCGTCTCGCCCTCCCGCACCCGGAGCAGGTCCAGGACGCGCTGCGCGGTCTCGCCGGCCACCGGGAGGCTCGCGGCGGCCTCCCAGGAGAGCCCGGCGGGCTTGGGGGCGACGGTGCCGGCGATGGCGTACTCGGCGTAGGCGCCGGTCTTCGTCCAGCCGAGGACCTCGTCGCCGACGGCCAGGTCGGTGACGCCCTCGCCGAGCGCGTCGACGGTGCCGGCGAACTCCAGGCCCGGGACGGCGGGGAAGGTCGTCGGGTAGAACTGCTCGACCCAGCCGTAACGCCGCTTCCAGTCCACCGGGTTGAGCCCGACCGCCGCGACCTTGACCCGCACCTCACCCGGGCCCGGCTCCGGCTCGGCGACGCCGGCCTCGTGGCGCAGCACCTCGGGACCGCCGAACTCCTCGTACACGATCGCTTCCATGTCAGCCTCCGTCGCTGCCCGTTGCGTCTTCGATCTCTCTTCGATGACCCCACTCTGCGCCGACGGACCCCTCTCCCCCGCCCTCCCAACGGCCAGTCCCACCTGGCCGAAAGACGGGCCGTCACCTGACCGCCCCCGATTAGGCTGAACCGCATGGACGCGCCCACGCTGACCACCGCGTACGAGATCATCCGGCAGCCGCTCGGGGAGATCCTCCCCCGGGTCTCGGCCGCCCTCGCCCCCCTCGTCCCGCACGTCGACGCGGCCGAACTCTCCACCCACTGCGCCCACTCCCCCTTCAAGACCCTCGGCGGTACGGAGCTGCTGACCGCCGCCGAACTCGCCCCGCTGCTCGCGGCCGGCGTCCCCGGCGCGCCCTGGCAGGGCCGTGCCGTGATCGGCGGCCGGGAGCGCGAGGTCGTCGCCGTCACCAGCCACGCGACCCGGCGCGGGGCGGTCCTCGTGCTCGTGCGGGAGGACGGCGCCGCCCCCGCCGACACGGCCGCCCTCACCGCCGCGCAGGCGCTGTGGGACCTGGTCGCCGCGCACTTCGACCGGTTCGCCACGGAGGCCATGCCGGGCGCCCTCGCCCGCTCACGGGCCGCCGCAGACACCCGGGCCCGGGTCATCGCCGAGCTCACCGCCTCCCACGCGGCGGCGCTCTCCGGGGTCCTCGGGGTGCTGCGCAGCCGGGCCCTCGACGACAGGACCGCCCGGACCACCGCGACCGACCTGGCCGCCTCCGCGCTCATCGAGATGCGGGCCGAGCAGCGGCGGGACCGGGCGATCGCGGAGGAGCCCGCCGAGGACGCCTTCGAGCGGCTCGCCGGCGAGCTCCGGCCGATGCTCCGGCACAGCAAGGTCCGGCTCGAACTCGGCGCGCCCGACTCCACGCGCTCGCTCGCGGCGGACGTCGCCCACAGCGCGCGGGCCATCGTCCGGTCGCTGCTCCTGATCGTCCTGGAGCAGGAGTCCGTGCACCGGGTGCACGTCGGCTGGCAGCTCACCGAGCACGAACTCCGGGCCTCCGTGCGCGACGACGGCGCGGGCGCGCTCGCCCCCTGTGACCTGGGGGCGGGGACGATCCGGGACCGGCTCGACGTCCTCGGCGGGCGGCTCGACATGGACGCGGTGCCGGGCTGGGGCACGACGATCACCGCCGTCATCCCCCTCGCGACCCCGGAGGCGCCCGTCGAGGCCGCCCACCCCCTGACGGGACTCGGGGAGCGGGAGGTGGAGGTGCTGCGGCACCTGGCGCTCGGGCACCGGAACCGGCGGATCGCGGAGGAGCTGCACATCAGCGAGTCGACGGTGAAGTTCCACGTCGCGAACATCCTCAACAAGCTGGGCGTCGACTCCCGCGGCGAAGCGGCGGCCCTCTTCCACGCGGCCGCGTAGCGCCTCCCCGGGGCTGTCAGTGGCGGGTGCCAGACTCGCACCCATGAGCGAGAGGTGGGCGCTGGACGCCGAGGCCGAGGGGGACGGAGCGCTGCTCGTGCCCCTCGGGGCGGACGGGCTGCCCGCCGGGCCCGTGCGGCGCGAGCCGGACCTCGTCGCGGCCGTGCGGGCGCGGCCCGACGTGGCCCGCTGGGTGTGGCGGTCGACGGCCGAGGTCTATCCCCGGCTCCTCGCCGCCGGCGTCCGCGTCGAGCGCTGCTACGACATCGAGGACGCCGAGCAGCTCCTCCTCGGCCACGAGGGGCGGCTCGGCGAGCCCCGGTCGGCCGCCGCCGCCTGGGCGCGCCTGCGCGAGGCCCCCGTACCGCCGGATCCGCCGCAGCGCGCCGCCGAGCCCGGCTCGCAGGACTCCCTCTTCGAGCCGCGCCCCACCGTCTCCGTGCCCTTCGACGGGCTCCTCGCGGTCTACGCGGAGCAGCTGCGCCGCCACGACCGGGCGGAGCATCCGGGCAGGATGCGGCTGCTCACGGCCGCCGAGTCGGCGGGGATGCTGGTGGCCGCCGAGATGCACCGGGCCGGGCTGCCGTGGCGGGCGGACGTGCACCGGGACCTGCTGAACGAGCTGCTCGGCGAGCGGTACGCGGGCGGGGGCGAGCCGCGCCGCCTGGCGGAGCTCGCGGACGCGGTGTCGGCGTCGTTCGGCCGCCGGGTCCGGCCGGATCTGCCGGCGGACGTGGTGAAGGCCTTCGCGCAGGCCGGGATCCGGGTGAGATCGACGCGCCGCTGGGAGCTCGCCGAGCTCGACCACCCGGCCGTGGAGCCGCTCCTCGCGTACAAGAAGCTGTACCGGATCTGGACGGCGCACGGCTGGTCGTGGCTGGCCGACTGGGTGCGGGACGGCCGCTTCCGGCCGGAGTACCTGCCGGGCGGCACGGTCAGCGGCCGCTGGACGACGAACGGCGGCGGGGCGCTGCAGATCCCGAAGGTGATCCGGCGGGCGGTGGTCGCCGACGAGGGCTGGCGGCTCGTGGTGGCCGACGCCGACCAGATGGAGCCGCGCGTCCTCGCCGCGATCTCCCGCGACCCGGGCCTGATGGAGGTCGCGGGGCACCCCGACGACCTGTACACCCGGCTCTCCGACCGCGCCTTCTCCGGCGACCGCGACCACGCCAAGCTCGCGCTGCTCGGCGCGATCTACGGGCAGACCAGCGGCGACGGCCTGAAGAACCTGGCGGCGCTGCGGCGCCGCTTCCCGCGCGCGGTGGCCTATGTCGACGACGCGGCGAAGGCGGGCGAGGAGGGCCGGCTCGTACGGACCTGGCTGGGCCGGACCAGCCCGCGGGCGGTCGGCTCGGGCGACGACGAGGAGGCGGGCCTGCCGCAGGAGGGCGGCGAACCGGAGGCGGAGAGCGGCGAGTTCGTCCCCGGGTACGCCTCGGGGAACGCGCGGGCGCGCGGCCGTTTCACCCGTAACTTCGTCGTGCAGGGCAGCGCCGCCGACTGGGCGCTGCTGATGCTGGCGGCGCTGCGGCGCTCCCTCGCGGGGATGCGGGCGGAGCTGGTGTTCTTCCAGCACGACGAGGTGATCGTGCACTGCCCGGCGGAGGAGGCGGGGGCGGCGACGGAGGCGATCAGGGCGGCGGGGGACGAGGCCGGGCGGATCGCGTTCGGGGAGACGCCGGTCCGCTTCCCGTTCACGACGGCGACGGTCGAGCGGTACGCGGACGCGAAGTAGGAGGGCGGGACCGCGAGTCGGCCCACCCTCCTCCTCGTACGCCTACTTCAGCGGCAGCTTCTTCCACTTCGGGCTCAGCGCGATCGCCTTCAGCTGCTCCATCGTCAGCGCGGGCTCGGCGCGCGTCGCGGCCTGGTACTGCGCGCCCGAGTTGAAGGCGGAGACGATCACCCGGAAGCCCTGCGGGCTCAGGGTGTCGACGTTCCACCAGACGACCCCGGCGCCGCCCTTCTCACCGGGCTGCTGCCTGGACTTGACCTTGGTGCCGTCGGGCAGGGTGACGACGTCGTCGCCGGTGAAGAGATCGGCGATCTTCCCGCTCTTTGGCTGGACGTCGATGCCGACCATGCTCGCGCCCTTGCCGTCGTCGACGACGACGTAGCCGTGGCCGTCCCCGCCGCCGTGGGACTTCACGGTGAGGCCCTGGGGCAGGAGGGAGCGCAGGGTGGACTGGACGGCGGCCGCGCTCGGCACGGCGGGCATCCGGACCTCGTCCGGTCGGAGCTTCTTCGGGGACGCGGGCAGCTGGGCGATCAGCGGCCGCCAGGCCTCGGCGGTGACGAGGGTCTTCAGCTGGGCGGGGCTGAAGGGCGGGTTCTCGCGGCTGATCGGGGCGCCCTTCTCGGCGGCGGCGTTGTACTCGCTCGCGTCGATCAGGATGCCCTCCTTGGTGAGCAGGACCGCCCGCCAGTTCTTGGTCTCCTCGCGCTTGTCGGCGTACTCGTACCCCCGGATGACCATGAGCCGGTCACCGCCCGGCAGGTGCTCGGTGGTGCAGGAGTCGAAGGGGATGAAGGCCTTGTCGGGGCACGTGACCTGGCCCGTACCGGACTCGGCGGTGTCCCCCGCCCGGTAGAAGCCGATGCTGACGCCCGCCTTGCCGTCGCCGTCGTCGTAGACGCCGGTGGCGTGCTGGCCCGTGCCGTTCAGGTCGTCGAACTGCCACTGGCCGGCCGGGGTGTTGGCCTTGAGGACGGCGGCGATGTCCTTCACCAGGATCTGCGCCTCGGGCCGCGGCTCCTTGCCGGAGGTGGCGGTTCCGCTGGACTGCCTCTGCTGCGGGGGCGCCGCCACCGAGGTCGTCGTCGCCTGCCCGGCGGGGCCGAGCAGCGAGCCGCCGTACGCGCCGCCGATGCCGACGGCGGCGAGCGCGAGGACGCCGCCGGTCACCGCGAGGCGGCGGCGCACCAGACGGCGCCGACCGCGCTGGAGCCCGCCCGCGACCAGCTCGCGCCGGTCGTCGACGGCGAAGCCGTCGCCGGCGCTGCGCAGGACCGCGCCGAGCTCCTCCTCGAACCGCTGGTTTTCTTCGTTCTGGGGCATGCCGAGATCACCGTCTCCGGTCGGTAGGAAAAGTACGTGGTCAGCGGGTGGCGAACTCGGCGACGCTGCCGCCGAGTCGGTCCCGCAGCTTCGCGAGCGCCCGCACCGAGCGGGTGCGTACCGCGGCGGAGCTGACGTGCAGGGCGTCGGCGGTCTCCTCGATGCTGCGGTCCTCCCAGTACCGCAGCACCACGACCGCCCGGTCCTTCGGCGCGAGCCCGGCGAGCGCGTCGAGCAGCGCGATCCGCAGGGCGGGGTCCTCGCCGTGCTCGGGGGCGCGGTCGGGCAGCTCGCCGAGGGGACGCTCGGTGGCCGAGCGGCGCCGCTGGTGGGTGAGGAACGTGCGGACGAGCACGGTCTGGGCGTACGCGGCGGGGTTCCCGATCCGGGCCATGCGGCCCCAGTGGGCGTACATCCGGCCGAGCGTCTCCTGGGTGAGGTCCTCGGCGAGATGCGTGTCACCGCTGGTCAGCAGGCACGCCGAGCGGAACAGGTGCCCCGTGCGTGCGGAGGCGAACTCCAGGAACTCGTCCGCGCGGGACTTTCTCATGCCCCTCCTTTCCCTCGCGGTCACGTGGTGTGGTCGCCGTACACCTCATTGACGCGACGGGGGAGAGGAAATGTTTCAGCCTGACGTATCCGAAGAAGCGGAATCGGGTAATCCTGTTGGTATGAACACTGTCAGCGCAGCAGAGAACCTGGCCGCTGGGGTGTGGCAGTCAGGTCTGGCCCAGGTCGTCGGCGGGCTCGTCGTCGTCGCCGTGCTCATCGGCGCCGTCTGGCTGGGCTTCCGGATCAGCGACCGCGAGTCCAAGAAGCCGAAACCGGAGGAACAGCCGCACCGGCCCGACACCGACGCGCTGCCCGGCGAGGTGGAGGAGTACCGCAAGCCCTCCGAGATGCCGCAGACCGACGGCGAGCACCGGCTCATGCCCTACCAGCTCAAGAACGCCGGAGAGGCCTCCACCGATCCACCCACCGAGGAGAAGCGCAAGTGGGGCGGCATCTCCAGCGGTGGCTTCGGCAGCGGAGGCACCGGACACGGCGACTGACCGCGGACCGACCGGTCCCCGACCGATCCCGGACCGGCTGAGGCCCGCCCCCTCGGCCCCTGACCCAGAAAAGCCCAGCCGTACTCGGCTGGGCTTGGTCCGGCTCCGGTTCCGGCTCGCGCTCCGGTCACGCCTGGGCGGCCGCCGGCTCGCCTCCCAGGATCCGGCCCGCCCGCGAGGCGACGTGGGCCGGCGGGGCGAAGTCCGCGGGGAGGACCGGGTCGGTGACCGGCTCGCCGAAGGTGGTCACCACCGGGAGCACCCCCGCCCACAGGCCGAGCGCCGCGTCCTCCGATTCGCCGTCGTCCGGCGGGCCGGAGGCGGTCTTCACCGAGGCCTCGGTCAGGTCGAGCGCGAGCACCGCCGTCGCGGCCAGCTCCTTGCGGCTGGGCTGCCGCGCGTACTCCCACTGACCCGGGGAGCTCTGCTCGGTCAGGGCCCGCAGGCCGCGGAGCTTCTCCTCCGGGTCGGTGACGATCTCGGGCACGCCGTAGATCATCGCGCAGCGGTAGTTGACCCCGTGCTCGAAGACGGAGCGGGCGAGGACGAGGCCGTCGACGTGCGTGACCGTGACGCAGACGGTGGTGTCGGGGGCCTGGACCAGGCTGCGGCTGGCGACCGAACCGTGCAGGTAGAGCCGGTCGCCGTCCACTCCGTACGCGGTGGGCACCACCATCGTCGTGCCGTCGACGGTGACGCCGAGGTGGCACAGGAAGCCCGCGGCGAGCACGGCGTCCAGGTCGGCCCGCCGGTGGCTGCCCTTGTGACGCATCCGGCGCAGCCGGGTCCGCTCGGTGACGGTGATCGCGCCGTCGCCGTCGGTGCCGGCGTCGGTGGTGGTGCTCATGGTGAGCTCTCCTCGCAGTGTGGTCGTAGGTGTTGTTGTACGGGGAATCAGCCCGACACCGCCACCGGCGCCCGCCTGTCGGAACGGCGGCGCGCCGCCAGGGAGTCGCAGATCTCGCCGGCGCGGACGGCGGCCATCGACAGCAGGTTGGCCGTGATGCCGTGCGAGTGCTCGGTGCCGCCCATCAGGTAGATCCCGGCCTCCACCCCGGACGCCGTCTCCACCTGGTAGTCGCGGCGCACCCGCAGCCGGCCGTCCTCGTCGCGCGCGCAGGCGGCGTCGAGCTCGCCGAGCAGCCGGCCCGGGTCGGGCTCGGAGTAGCCGGTGGCGTAGACGACGGCGTCGGCGTCCATCGTCTCCGTCTCGCCCGTGGCGAGGTTCCGCACCTGGACGCGGACCCCGTCGGGGCCCTCCTCGACCTGGGTGAGCCGGGTGACGCCGAGGATCCGCAGCCGCTGCTCGCCGCGGACCTTCTCCTGGTACGAGCGGCGGTAGAGCTCCTCGATGAGGTCCATGTCGACGACGCCGTAGTTGGTGTTGCGGTGGTAGTCCATGAGCGTGCGGCGGACGGACGGCTCGGCCGCGTGGTACAGGTCGACGGCCTCCGGGTCGAAGATCCGGTTCGCGTACGGGCTGTCGTCGGCCGGGCTGTAGCCGTACCGGGTGTGGACGGCGACGACCTCGGCGTCCTCGTACGTGCGGTGCAGGTGGTCGGCGATCTCGGCGGCGCTCTGCCCGGCCCCGGCGACGACGAAACGGCGCGGCTCGGCGGTGGGCAGCGCGGCGAGGCGGTGCAGGAACTCGCTGCTGTGCCAGAGGCGTTCGGAGGAGGTGACGCCCTCGGGGAGGCGGGGCACGAGGCCGGTGCCGATGACGAGGTTCCGCGCGCGGTACGTGACGGCCTCGGCCTCGCCGACGGCGGCGACGTCGACCTCGACGACGGGGCCGGACGTCCCCGCGGGCCGGATGGCGGTGACCTCGAGGCCGTAACGGACCATGTGGTCCACGCCGTCGGCGGCCCACTGGAGGTAGTCGTGGAACTCCTCGCGGGTCGGGAACAGCACCTTGTGGTTGATGAAGTCGACGAGACGGCCCCGGTCGTGGAGGTACGGCACGAACCCGAAGCGGCTGCGCGGATTGCGCATCGTGGCCAGGTCCTTGAGGAACGAGACCTGCATGGTGGCGTCCGGGATCAGCATCCCCCGGTGCCAGCCGAACCGCGGCTGCTTCTCCAGGAACACGGCCGTGAGCCGCTCGTCGGGCGCGGCCTGCTCGTTGTACTCCTCGATCGCGATGGCGAGGGCGAGGTTGGCGGGCCCGAAGCCGACACCGACGACGTCGTAGACGGGGGTGGTCTCGTTCACGGTCTCGTTCGAGGTCTCGTCAGAGGTCTCGTTCATGGCGAAGTGCCTTTCGGTGGAGGGAGGTTCAGCGAGTACGGGCGCGGCCGGCGAGGGCGCCGCATCCGGCGGCGAGGAGCAGGGCGAGCAGCAGTCCCGTACCGGCGAAGGAGAGGAAGGCGGCCGCGATCAGCAGGGTCACGACGGCGGTGGCGCGCAGGGCGCGGCCGGTGCCGCGGGCCCGCAGGGCGGCCGCGGCGGCGGCCACGTACAGGAGCAGGAAGGCGCTGCTGGTGACGACGAGCACCAGTTCCTCGCCGGTGCCGGTGAGGGTCAGGGTGCCGAGGACGGCGGCGTAGGCGAGGGCCAGGGCGACGGTCGCCCGCACCGGGCGGTCGGCCAGGGCGCGCGGCAGGATCCGCTCGCGGGCGGCGGCCCGGACGACGCGGGTGGCGCCGAGGACCCAGGCGTTGGTGGCGACCACCGCGAGCCCGAGGGCGAGCAGGTCACCGGCGACCGCGCCGGCGTCGCCGAGCGAGGCGCCGAGGAGGGCGGTGATGACGACGGGCTCGTCGCCGGGGACGGCCAGGTAGGCGGCCGTCACCGCCGCGTACAGCAGCCCGACGATGGGCACCGCCCAGCGGATCGCCCGCCGGTAGCTGCGGGCCGGGTCGTCGACCTGCTCGGCGAGGGTGGAGACGTTCTCCCAGCCGAGGAAGGAGAAGAAGGCGGTGACGACGGCGATGCCGACGCCGCCCCAGCCGTGCGTGAGGAACGGGGTGTACTGCCCCGCGTCGAACCGCGGCACCGCGAGCACGACGGCGCCGCCGAGGCCGAGGAGCAGCACGAGCAGGGCGGCGGTCTGCACGCGGGCGCCGGCGGTGAGGCCGAGCAGCGTGAACGCGGCCGACAGCGCCATGAAGCCGATCGCGAGCGGGTACACGGGCCCGTCGGGCTGGCCGAGGAGCCCGAGCAGGCAGCGGGCGGACACGATGCCCATCACCGGATTCCCGATGACGTACGTGGCGACGAGCAGCAGCGCCGCAGCGCGGCCCGGGCGGCGGCCGAACCCGGCCTCCACCATCGCGGCGAGCCCGGAGGCGTCGGGACGCCAGGCCGACATCTCCGCGAAGAAACGGGCGAAGGGGTACGAGCTCAGGGCCAGCGCCAGCCACGCGAGCAGCGCGGCGGGCCCGGCCTGCCGCTCGGTCAGCCCCGGCACCAGAAGGATGCCGGTCCCGACGAGACTGCTGACGTAGAACACGACGAGCGCGCGGACGCCGAGGGGGGTGGGGGCCGGGGCGGCGTCGGGCCGCTGCAGCAGATCGGTCATGGTGTCACCTCCGGAGAGTCGTGGGCATGCGTTCCGCCGGGCGCGGGCCTGCGCCCGATCGTTGTGGTCATGCGTTCCGCCGGGGCGGGCCCGGCACCGTGGGCGCGCGCCTCACCCGTCCCCCAGGACATCCAGCGCCTCCGCCGCCGCCAGCTCCCCTGCCGCCGGGGCCGTTTTGAAGCCCGCCCCCGACCATCCCGTCGCGAGGACGATCCGGCTGTCGGGGTGTTCGCGGCCGAGGTGGGGGCGGGAGTGCGGGGTGTAGAGGTCGACGCCCTGGCGGCCGCCGAGGAAGCGGGTGGCGGGGTCGGCGAGCCAGGGCCACCGCGCGGCCGCGCCGGTGCGGATGTACGCCACGTGCTCGTCGGTGAGCGTGGCGAGCCCGCCCGGGGGGACGTCCCATTCGTCGACGGGCCGCCCGGCCATGTAGCCGCCCGCCGCCTCGCCGTACAGCTGGGGCCGGCCCCAGACGCCGCTGACCATGTCGACGACGGTCGGCAGGCCGGCGGCGGCGGGGTGGTGGAAGAAGCCGTACCGGATGCTCTTGGTGCGTCCGGCGTCCGCGCCGCTCAGCCGGTGTCCGGCGATCTCCCCGGTGCCTCCGCCGGCCGCGAGGACGACGGCGCGGGCCTCGACGGGTCCGCCGGGTTCGAGGAGGACGCGGACCCGGTCGGCCCCGGGCGGGGCGTCGAGTTCGCGTACGCGGGCGGGCAGCAGCCGGGCGCCGTGGGCGAGGGCGCGGTCGCGGTAGACGCGCGCGGTGCGGGGCGGGTCGGCGTACCCGGCCTCGGGTTCCCACACGGCGGCGGTGACGCCGTCGACGGAGAGCCCGGGGAAGCGGGCCCCGAGCACGCCCGGGTCCAGCAACTCCGCGGGCACACCCGCCCCGTTGAGCTCGGCGACGCCCTTCTCGGCCTGTTCCAGGTCGGCGTCGCCGCAGAGGACGAGCGACCCGGTGGTCATGAAGCCGTACGGTCCCGGCGCGAGCGCGGCGGGCCCCCAGGCGAGCCGGTGGCTGCGGAGGGCGAGCCCGCGCAGGTACGGGTCGGCCTCGAAGGAGCGGACGAGCCCGCCGGACCAGGCGGTGGCGTGGTCCTGGCGGCCGTCCATGGGCGCGACGAGCGCGACCCGGGCGCCGTGCCGGGCGAGGGCGGAGGCGGTGGCGGAGCCGACGACCCCGGCGCCGACGACGATGACGTCGTACGCCCGCCCGTGCCGCCCGCCGGCACGGGCGCGGTTCGGCGCCTCAGCCGCTGCCGGCACCGGTACCGGCACGAAGTCCCATCCCACGCTCCCCGCCTCCGGTTCCCCGCTCGCCGTGAACCCCCGGTCCGCGTGGGCCCGTACGGCGGCGAGCAGGGTGCGCCCGGTGCGGCCCGGGTCCTCGGCGAGCGCCGCCGTGGCGGCGGCGAAGGCCGCGTCCACATGGGCCTCGGGCCCGCCGCGCATCCGGGCCACGGAAGCGGCACCGGAAGGCGCCCCGAGCAGCTCGGCGAACTCGTCCACCGCGCAGTCGTCGGTGAACCAGAACGCACCCGTGAACCCGGCCGCCCGCCACTCCCGCCCCACCCGCGCGGCCCCGACATGGGTGCCGCAGACGACGAGCGCGGTGACGTCCCGCCCCGAGGGCGCGTCCACGACGTCGAGGGAGGGCTCGGCCAGGGCCGCCGGCACCGGCACGGCGCCCGTCGCGGGCCCGCTCCCGTCGGAGACCACGGCCCCCGACGGGACGGCGGGCCTCGCGAGCCGCGAGGCGTCCCGTACGAGCTGGGCGAGCCGCTCCCCGTACGCGCTGCCGTCGTGCGTGACGGCGACCCGGGTGTGCCCCGCGTCCCGTACGGCGGCGAGCAGGTCGACGGCCTGGGCCCGGTCGTCCGGGCACCAGCGCAGGAGGGTGCCGGCGCTGTCGGCGAGGAGGCCGGGCGTGGTGGCCAGTGGGAGGAGGACGGGGAGTCCGGCCGCCCGGTAGACGGGGAGGGCGGCGGCCGCGCCGGCGCTGTTGAAGTGGCCGACGACCAGGGCGTGCCGGCCCTCGGCGACGACCGCCTCGGCGATCTGCCGGGCCGTCTCGGCCTCGCCGCGGTCGTCGTACAGCTCCCAGTTCACGGCGGTGCCGTACCGCTCGGCCGCCCGCTCCAGGTGCTCGCCCCAGACGGCCCGGGGCCCGGAGAAGGGCCCGACGACGGCACCGCGCGGCAGGACCTCAGCCACCTCAGGCACTGAAGACCGCCCCCGGCCAGGCCGCCACCGGCGTCCCCGGGGCGAGCGGCGCGAGGGCCTCCGCGTCCACGCGGCGCGGCTGGGGCGCGAGGCCGAGGAGGGCGGCGAGCCGGGCGGAGCCGTACGGGAGGGCGGGCGCGGCCCAGGCGGACAGGGCGGCGGCGACGGCGAGCTGGGCGGAGAGCGCGGAGCGGTACGCGGAGGCGCCGTCCGGACGCTCGGCCTCGAAGCCGTTCACGTGACCGAAGTCCTCGGCGAGGCACACCACTTCGTCGAGCAGCGCGATCGCGCGCCGCGCGTCGTACCCCTCGATGCCGTACGCGTCCCGCAGCTGCCCGACGGTCTCGACGAGCCGGGCGCGCAGCCGCTCCCACGCGGGGCCCTGCGGCACCTCGGAGGAAGCGGCACCACCGGACTCGGCGACGGCCGTGAGCAGTCGGCCGAGCCAGCCGTCCCAGCGCTCGGCGAGCCGCGTGCGGCTGAGTTCGAGGGCGGCCGAACCGAAGCTGGTCTGGCGGCCGTTGGGCCGGTCGGACAGGACGTGGTAGCGCAGGACGTCCGCGCTCGTCCGGGCGAGCTCCTCGTGCGCCCAGATGGCGTGCCGCCTGCTGGTGGAGAACTTGAGGCCTTCGAGCCGGTAGAACTCGTTGACGACGAAGGCCTTCGGCAGCGCGATCTCCGGGTCGTACGCCCGGAAGGCGGCGGGGAACAGCAGGGCGTGGAAGTAGCCGTTGTCGAAGCCGAAGAACTGGACGGGCGCGGGCGCGGGTCCGGTCTCGCCGGCGCCGGTCCACTCCAGGAGGTAGCCGGGGGCCATCTCGAACCAGACGTAGATCCGCTGCTCGGTGAAGCCCTCGACGGGCACCGGCACGCCCCACTCGGAGGGGTGGCTGACGGCGATCTCGGGGAGCCCGCCGGCCCGCATCCGCTCGCAGAGGGAGCGCAGGTGCGGCGGCATGTCGACCTCGTCCCAGAAGGCGGCGAGCTGCTCCTCCCAGGGGGCGAGCGGGAAGTACAGCCGCTCGCAGTCGCGGAGTTCGGGGGTGGCGCCGCAGCCGGTGCAGACGGGGTTCGCGAGGTCGGCGCAGTCGTTGGGGCGGCCGCAGGGCTCGCAGGCGTTGCCGTTGGAGCCGGAGCCGCAGTGCGGGCAGTCGCCCTTGAGGTAGGCCTCGTACAGCCAGCGCTCGCAGCCCGTGCAGTACGGCAGCGGGCGCGTACGGGCGACGATGTGCCCGGCGTCGTACAGGCGCTGGAAGAACTCCTGGACGGCCGGCTGGTAGCCGACGTCCCGGCGCGGTCGGATGATGGCGTCGAAGTCGGCGCCGGCCTGCCGCCACACGGACTCGATGGAGGCGCCGTAGCCGTCGGCGACCTCCTCGCCCTTGCGTCCGCCGTCGTTGAGACCGCGGACGGGCACGTAGCTCTGGTGGTCGTCGAGGCCCGTGGTGTAGCGGACGGGGCCGGCGCCCTCGGCGGCGAGGAAGCGGCGCAGGACGTCGCCGGCGAGGTAGGGCCCGGCGAGGTGACCGATGTGGAGGTCGCCGTTGGGGGTGGGCGGGGTGGCGGTGATCCAGTGGGCGGACACGTCGGCGCTCACGCGGCGACCTCCTCGTTGTCGTTGTCGGTACGGACGGCGGGCTCGCGCAGCGGCCAGTAGAGGGAGACCCAGCTCAGCTCGGTGTCGCCGGTGTTGTGGACGACGTGCTCCTGGTTCCGGGGCAGCACGACGAGGTCGCCGGTGCGGAACGGCGGCTCCAGGCGGCCGTCGAGGGTCACGCTCCCGGTGCCGGAGAGGATGAGCATGACCTCGTCCTGGTCGTGGCAGTCGGGGTCGGAGTCCCCGCCGGGCTTCAGGAAGCAGGCCATGGCGCCGACGGGCGGCTCGGCGTCCCCGCCGGGCCAGGGGATGAGCCGCTGGCAGGCGAGCCCGAACTCCTCGGTGGCGGCGCTGCGGTCGATGCGGAGGCGGCGGTCGGCCATGGGGGCGGCTCCGGTCTTCGGGGGGAGGTCGCGGTACGGAGTGGGGGCGAGGGCCGGTTCTCCGGGCGGCAGGATGGGCGAGGTGAAGGGCATGGAGGTCTCCTGAGAAGGGCGGGGCGCGGGGCGGCCTGGTCTCACGGAAGGGCGAGGCGCGGGGTGGTCGGGTCTCCCGGAAAGGGCGATGCGAGGGGCGGCCGGGTCTCCCGGAAGGATCGGGGTGCGAGGCGGCCGGGTCTCACGGAAGGGATGAGGCGCGGGGCGGCCTGGTCTCACGGAAAGGGCGGGCGGCGAGCCGGCTACGGCGAGTCGAGGCCCTGCACCGACGCGACCGGGATGCGGGCGAGGCCGGCCATGACCTGGCGGGGGCCGGCCCCCCACCCGTACCGCTGCTTGAGCGGCGCGACGTGGGTGGCGATGAGCGCGAGGAGGGGCGCGAGGTCGGCGGGGGTCGCGCCGAGGAGGGCGAGGAGCTGCTCGGTACGGGTCAGTCCTGCGCCCGGGCCGATCCCGTGCACGGCGGCGTCCTGCCAGGTGGCGCCGGCGCTCCGGGCCACGACGGTGTTGTGCAGGGCGAAGCCCTGGTTGTCGTGGGCGTGGATGCCGACGGGGGCGGACACGGCGGCGCGGGTGGACTGGACGAGTTCGATGACGCGCTCGGGGCGGAGCGAGCCGAGGGAGTCGACCAGGAAGACGGCGTCGAGCGGGCCGAGGGCCGCGCTCTCGCCGAGGCAGCGGTCGAGCTCCGGGTAGGAGGCGAGGTCGATGTCGGTGAGGAAGAGGCAGACGCCGAGGCCGGCTTCCCGCAGGCGGTGCAGCGGGGCGGCGGCGCGGGCCACCCGGTCGTAGCGGACGGCGAGGCGGACGAGGCCGACGGGCACGGGGCCGGTGGCCAGGGTGTCGGCGATCCGCCCGGCGGAGGCCGTGGCGGCGGCGTCCGTGGCGGGCAGGGCGGCGGTGTCGAGGAGGACGGAGAAGCGGGGGCCGTACCGCGCGGGGGGTGGGACCGGCAGCAGCGCGCCGCGCGGGGCGGTGCGGTCGGCGGGGTCGTGGACGCTGCCCAGCTCGATGACGTCGATGCCGAGCCGCGCGCAGACCGCGAGGTAGTCGGCGGCCAGCGCGGGGGGTACGGCTCCTCCGGTGAGCCGTCCGCCGGTGCGCAGGGTGCAGTCGAGCAGGGTCATCCGGATCACCCCCAGCCGGTGTCGTTCGTGCCGGCGCCGGCCGCGGGGGCGCCCCAGCCGGTGTCGTAGGCGCCGGTGAGGGCGGCAGCGCCCCAGCCGGTGTCGTCGGTGCGGGTGCCGCCGGCGACGGCGTCGGTGGTGACGGTGGCCAGGCCCGCGAGGCCGACGACGAGGGTGGTGAGGAGGGTGGTGCGGATCCGCCGCTTCATGTCGTGTGCTCTCTTTCCGCTTGATTCGTGGGTTTCCGTGCTGGTTCGCGA
This sequence comes from Streptomyces nymphaeiformis, assembly GCF_014203895.1. Lineage (GTDB taxonomy): Bacteria > Actinomycetota > Actinomycetes > Streptomycetales > Streptomycetaceae > Streptomyces > Streptomyces nymphaeiformis. The sequence continues at coordinate 104,026 of NZ_JACHJY010000004.1, forward strand.
GCTTCGCGGGCTGTGCGAGCTTGATGCGCTTTGACCTCGTGGGCGGTGGTACGAACGTATCCACCACGGCATGACTATGGGGCGGAGTGCATGGCTCATTAGGCTGCATGGCAGCAAGAGGACGCTGTCACAAACGGGGGAAAAGATGGCGATAGCAGACATCGGGCGGGCGGATGGTGCCGCGGGGACGCCGGAAGAGGCACGGCCGGGCCCTTCCCCGGACCCGGAGGTCACCGCCCTGGCGGCGATCGGCGCGGTGGGACCGCCCGCGCCCCCGCCGCCCTCCGAGGACCCCGACGACCCCCTGACCCGGGTCTACACCTCCCTCCTGGCCCGGGACCCGGCCCGCGAGCCGGCGCACCCGGCCGACCTCGCGGACGAACTGGACCTGCCGCTCGCCCGGGTGGAGTCGGCCGTCTCGGCCCTCCTCGACATGGGCCTGCTGCGCCGCACGCCGGAGCGGGCCGTGCTCCCGGTGGCACCGGACGAGGCCGTCCAGCGCACCCTGGGACCGCTGGAGCGCGAGATGCGGGCCCGGCGCCAGCACATGGAACGCACCCGCGAACAACTGATGGCCTTCATGCCGCTGTACGAGTCGCACCTGCTGCGCCTCACACACCTGCGGCAGGCGGAGTACGTGGAGCTGCTCACCGATCTGCGCGCGGTGCGGGAGGCCATCACCGAACTGGGCCGGACCTGCGAGCGCGAGGTCATGACGGCGCAGCCGGGCGGCGGCCGGCGCGCCGAGGTCCTGGAGGAGGCGGTGGCCCGCGACGAGGAACTCCTGCGCCGCGGCGTCCGGATGCGCGTCCTCTACCAGCACACGGCCCGCTTCTCCTCGGGCACCTGCGCCTATGTGGAGCGGGTGGGGCGGCTGGGCGCGCAGGTCCGCACCCTGGACGACGAGTTCCCGCGGATGCTGGTCTTCGACCGTACGACGGCGGTCATCCCGGTCCCGGACGATCCGCACGCGGCGGTCCTGATCCGCGAGCCGCACGTGGTCGCGTTCATGGTGGGCGCGTACGAACGACTGTGGCTGGAGGCCCTGCCGTTCGAGACGGAGTGGGACCGGCAGACCATCATGGACATCTCCGACGAGCTGAAGCAGACCATCGTCCGGCTGCTCACCGAGGGCTTGACGGACGCGGCGATCGCCCGACGCCTGGGCCTGTCGGTCCGCAGCTGCCGCCGCCACGTCGCCGACGTGATGGCCGCGCTCGGTGCGGAGAGCCGCTTCCAGGCGGGCTACCTGCTCGCCCAGCAGGACCGCGAACAGCCGAGCCCCTGACGGGGGCCGCCGGGTCACCCGTACGTGGTGAAGAGCGGCTCGCTGACACCGCCCGTACACCACCGAGGCATAAGGTCCGTGCAGACAGCACAGACGCGACGAAGTCAGGGTGGACATGAGCGACTTGGCGACCCAGGAGCGATCCGACGGGGAGGGTGCGGAGGGCGGCGCTCCGGACGAGGCCGCCCCGGCCTCCGGCCGCGCCCCGAAACGGAAGCGCCCCTTCTGGATCGAGCTGCCGTTCCTCGCCGTGATCGCGCTCGTCCTCGCCTTCCTGATCAAGACGTTCCTGCTGCAGGCGTTCCTGATCCCCTCGGGCTCGATGCAGAACACCCTCCAGGTCGACGACCGGGTCCTCGTCGACAAGCTCACCCCGTGGTTCGGCGGGGAGCCCGACCGGGGCGAGGTCGTGGTCTTCCGCGACCCCGGCGACTGGCTCGCGGGACGGCCGGCGAAGCAGCCCACGACGGTCCAGAAGGCCCTGGGCTTCGTGGGCCTGATGCCGGCCGCGGGGGAACAGCACCTCATCAAGCGGGTGATCGGCGTGGCGGGCGACACGGTCGAGTGCAAGGGCACGGGCCCCCTGAAGGTCAACGGCAAGGCGCTGACGGAGCCGTACGTCTTCCAGGGCAACACGGCCTGCAGCACGGACCCGGAAGGCCAGTTCAAGGTCACGGTGCCCGCCGGCCGCCTCTGGGTGATGGGCGACCACCGGCAGAGCTCGCAGGACTCCCGCTACCACCAGAACGACCCCCGCGGCGGCATGGTGCCCGTGACGGACGTCGTGGGCCGCGCCGTCGTCGTCGCCTGGCCGGTCCCCCACTGGTCGGGCCTCCCCGTCCCGGACACCTTCGACCAGCCGGGCCTGGACGACCGGAAGTAGCGGGCGGGCCTGGACGACCGGAAGTGGCGGACGGGCCTGAACGACCGGAAGTGGCGGACGGGCGCGCGATCGGCGGTAACTTGACGCCTGGTCAGTTCGACTGTCCAGGGGAGGGGATGCCGCATGGCCGTCGCCATGTACCAGGCCGTCATGCTCGCGCGGAAGAACCAGCAGCGCCACGAGAAGCTGGCGGCCCGCCGCAGGAAGCTCGACCGGCACGTCGCCCAGGAGGGCGCGGCGCAGGAGGAGCGGCGGCAGGCCACGTACGACCGGGCCCTCGTCCCCTTCCGGGACGCGTTCGAGCGGCTCAAGCGGGTGGACCTCGCCGAACTGGCCCCGGTGGAACCGGCCGGGCACGCCACGGCCGACGTCGAGCTGCGGGAGGTCCAGCAGCTCGCGGTGTCCGCGATCGGGTCGATCGTCGGGGGCGGAGCCACCGGAGCGGGCGTCGGCGCGGCCACCTACATGGCCGTCGGCGCCTTCGCCACCGCGTCCACCGGCACGGCCATCTCGGGTCTCTCCGGGGCCGCCGCGAGCAGCGCCACCCTGGCCTGGCTGGGCGGCGGTTCGCTCGCGGCGGGCGGCGGAGGAATGGCCGCGGGCACGGCGGTCCTGGCCGCGGCGGTCGCCCTCCCCGCGCTCCTCGCGACCGGCGCCCTCCTCGAATGGCGGGGCCGCTCGGCCCGCGAGGACCAGAAGAAGCTCGCCGAGGAGCTGGACGAGGCGGAGGCCGAACTGACCGCGGCCCGCGGGACCCTGTCCGAGGTGTTCCGGCGCAGCCGCGAGATCCGCCTCGTGCTCAAGGACCTCTGCGCGGCCATGGAGGAACGGCTCCCGGCCTTCGTCGAACTGGTCGCCGACCACGACGACTACGGCACGTACGACACGCGGCAGCGCGCCCGGGTCAAGGAGATCTTCGACCTCGCCTGCACGACGGTCACGGTGATGGGAGCCCCGCCGGCCGGAGAGGACGGCCGGGTCAGCGAGCTGTCCGGCCGCGTCGTCGCGGACGCCCGCGCCCGCCTCGCCGAACTGGCCTCCGCCGCATGAGCCGTACGTTCCTGCCCGGCGCCGCCGACCAGGCCGCCTGGACGGTCGCGGACGCCGCCACCCGCCGCCTTGCCGAGGCCACGGTGGAGACGCTGCGCACCCGGGAGACGGTGGAGCGACTGGCACGCCGGTACGTCGACATCGGCAACGCCCAGCGCGCCGGACACCTCTTCGAGGTCCGGCACGCGCTCTCCTTCAACCAGAACGCGATCCGGGCCGGCGCGTCGGTCCGGGCCGTGGTCACGGAGTGGGCCCAAGGCGGCTCGCAGACGGCCGCGGCCGATCTGCACCTCGTCGACCGGGGCCGCCTCGTGGGCCAGGCGCAGGCCAAGCTGGTGGATCGCGTCTCCACGACCGCGCACCAGATGGCGCGGCCGGACTACGAGGGGATGACGCGGCTGGTGGCGGGCGACCGGGTCGCCGCCGTGGACGGCCTCCTCGGGCGCCGGCTCACCATGTCCCCCGAGGGGGTGGGGTTCACCGACTACGCCGACGCCCACGCGCATCTGACGGACCGGCTGACGTACGGGGACGTCGCCTCCGACCCGGTCGACCTGGCCGACGCGCACCGCTCGGCCCGCGACCCGATGCGCTGGGCGCGCGGTGAGGCGGTACGGACGGCCGGCCGGGAGGCGGTGGCCGCGGCGGGGACGGCGGCGGCGGTCGGCGGGCTCGTCACCGGGGCCGTGTCCGCCGCCGGGCAGCTGGCCCGGGTGCGGGCGGGCGAGACCTCGGCCGCGGCGGCGGCCCTCACGGCGGCCGCTTCGGCGGCGCAGGCCGCGGCGCGGTCGGGGGCCGTCGCGGGTCTCGGCTCGGTGATCCGTACGGCCTCGCGGGCAGGGCGTCTGCCCGCGGTGCTGGGCGGCGGGGACCTGTCGTTCGCGACGGCCGGCGCCGCGTACGCGGTGGCGGAGGCCGGTGTGGCCCTGGCGCGCGGGCAGATCGACGCGGGCGAGTTCGCGGCCCGCAGCGCGGAGGCCACCCTGCGGACCGGCCTGGGCTGGGCCTGCGGGGCGGTGGCCCAGACGGTGATCCCGGTGCCGGTGGTCGGGGCGCTGGTGGGCGGCCTGGTGGGCCAGGCGGCGGGCGCCCTGATCACCCAGGGCCTCCAGGCGTCCCTGGTGGCGATCCGGGGCACCGACGAACCGGGCGCGCACCTCCTGGAGCGCGAGCTCCTCACGGCCTCCCTGACCTCGGGCCTCCTCGCCTCGGCGGCGGCGGCCCTGGGCCCGACGACCCGCGCGTCGTCCGTCGTCCTGCCCGGCCTGGAGTCCGTACGGAACCGGCTCGCGGGCACCGACCCGACGACCGCACTGTCCGCCCTGGCGACCCTGACGTCCACGGAGGCGGGCCGCCCCGTCTTCCTGACACCGGAGGAGTTCGACGCCTGGATGGCGGCCGAAGACGCCCCGCTGCTCCTCGACCCCAACTGGTGACCGGACAGGGCAACAGAAAAGGCCAGGTCAGAAATCATCTGACCTGGCCTTCTTCTGAGCCGCCTTCGGGATTCGAACCCGAGACCTACGCATTACGAGTGCGTTGCTCTGGCCAACTGAGCTAAGGCGGCGCGCTGCGCAGACACATCGTGGTGCAGCAGCGTCGCCAAGTCTACACAGTTTCTCGGGGTGCTCCGACCACCCCCGGATCATGCCTACGAGCAGCGCTTTCCCTCAGCCGGAGGGGTGCCTTCCAGGAGGTAGGTGTTGATCGCCGTGTCGATGCAGTCGCTGCCCCGGCCGTACGCGGTGTGGCCGTCGCCCACGTAGGTCAGCAGGGTGCCGGAGGAGAGCTGGTCGGCCAGGGACCGGGCCCAGTGGTACGGGGTGGCCGGGTCGCGGGTGGTGCCGACGACGAGGATCGGGGCGGCGCCCTCGGCGGTGATGCGGTGCGGGCGGCCGGTGGGCGGGGTGGGCCAGTAGGTGCAGTTGAGGGCGGCCCAGGCGAGGCCCTTCCCGAAGACCGGGGAGGCCTTCTCGAAGGACGGGACGGCCTTCTCGACGTCCGCGGGGCCGGTGTAGGCCGGCGGCAGGTCCAGGCAGTTCACGGCGGCGTTGGCGAACATGAGGTTGGCGTACGTGCCGTCCGCCTCGCGCTCGTAGTAGCTGTCGGCCAGGGCCAGGAGCCCGGAGCCGTCGCCGCCCCTCGCCTGGGAGAGGGCCTCGCGCAGCTGCGGCCAGGCGCCCTCGTCGTACATCGCGGCGATCACGCCGGTGGTGGCGAGGGACTCGCCGAGCAGGCGGCTCTCGCCCGTCGGCAGGGGCTTGGCGTCGACGTCGCGGAAGAACCTCTTCATCGCCTCCCCGGCCGCGTCGACGGACTTGGTGCCCAGGGGGCAGTCCGACTTGCCGATGCAGTCCGCGGCGAAGGCGCGGAAGGAGGTCTCGAAGCCGCCGGTCTGGTCCCGGTTCAGGTCGAGTGCGGAGAGCGAGGGGTCCATGGCCCCGTCGAGGACGAGCCGGCCGACCCGGTCCGGGAACAGCTCGGCGTAGGTGGCGCCGAGGAACGTGCCGTACGACGCCCCCACGTAGGTGAGCTTCTCGTCGCCGAGCACCGCCCGCAGGACGTCCATGTCCCGGGCCGTCTCGACCGTGGAGACGTGGGGCATGACCTTGCCCGACTTCTTCTCGCAGCCCGCCGCGAAGTCCTTGAAGGCCGCGCTCAGCGCGTTGGCCTCCGCCGTGTCGTCGGGGGTCTGGTCGACCTGCGTGTACGTGTCCATCTGCGGGCCCGTCAGGCACTCCACGGGCTCGCTGCGGGCCACTCCGCGGGGGTCGACGGCCACCATGTCGTAGCGGGCGCGGACGGGCGCCGGGTAGCCGATGCCCGCGTACCCCTGGAGGTAGCCGACGGCGGAGCCGCCGGGGCCGCCCGGGTTGACCAGGAGCGAGCCGAGCCGCTTCCCGGGGCCGGTGGCCCGGACGCGGGACACCGCGAGCCGGGCCTCCTCCCCGTCCGGCTTCGCGTAGTCGAGCGGGGCGCGCAGGGTGGCGCACTGGAAGCCCTCTACGCCGCAGTCGCGCCACTTCAGCTTCTGCTCGTAGTACTTCTTCAGCTTCGGCGCCTGGGACGCGGGGGAGGACGCCGGCGCGGACGACCTGGAGGCGGCGGCGTCGCTTCCGCCCGAGCAGCCGGAGAGGATCAGACCGGCGGCCGCGAGGGCCGTGGCGGACGTACGGAGCAAGCGCCTGGAATCCATCCCAGGAGCGTATCCGTACCGGTACGGACCGTGTCCAATCGCCCGGGGGCGCAAGGGATCTAGCCTCTCAGGGCCATCGTCATCGCCTCCACGGCGAGCAGCGGCGCCACGTTCCGGTCGAGGGCCTTCCGGCAGGCGAGGACCGCCTCGATGCGGCGGAGGGTCCGCTCCGGGGTGGTGTCGTGGGCGATCCGCTCGATCGCGTCCCGCACGTCCGTGTTCGCCAGGGCCGCGCGGGAGCGGAGCTGGAGGGCGAGCACGTCACGGTAGAAGCCGGTCAGGTCGGTGAGCGCGAGGTCCAGGCTGTCGCGCTGCGTCCGCGTCCTGCGCCGCTTCTGCCGCTCCTCCAGCTCCTTCATCGCCCCGGCGGTGCCGCGCGGCATCCGCCCGCCCTGCGCCGCGCCGAGGGCCGCCTTCAGCTCCTCGGTCTCCTTGACGTCGATCTCCTCCGCGACCTGCTTGGCGTCCTCCGCGGCCGCGTCGACCAGTTCCTGCGCGGCCTTGAGGCAGCCGCCGATGTCGTCGACCCGCAGCGGCAGCTTCAGGACGACGGACCGGCGCGCGCGGGCCCGCTCGTCGGTGGCGAGCCGCCGGGCCCGGTCGATGTGGCCCTGGGTGGCGCGGGCGGCGGCCTGCGCGAGCTCCGGCTCGATGCCGTCGCGCCGCACGAGCACGTCGGCGACGGCCTCCACCGGCGGGGTGCGCAGGGTCAGGTGCCGGCAGCGGGAGCGGATCGTGGGCAGCACGTCCTCCAGGGAGGGCGCGCAGAGCAGCCAGACCGTGCGCGGCGCGGGCTCCTCGACGGCCTTCAGGAGCACGTTCCCCGCGCCCTCGGTGAGCCGGTCGGCGTCCTCCAGGACGATCACCTGCCAGCGGCCGCCCGCCGGGGAGAGCTGGGCGCGCCGGACGAGGTCGCGGGTCTCCTTCACGCCGATGGACAGCAGGTCCGTGCGGACGATCTCGACGTCCGCGTGCGTCCCGACGAGGGTCGTGTGGCAGCCGTCGCAGAAACCGCAGCCCGGGGCACCGCCGAGCGCCCGGTCGGGACTGACGCACTGCAGCGCGGCGGCGAACGCACGCGCCGCGGTCGCCCGCCCGGACCCGGGAGGGCCGGTGAACAGCCACGCGTGCGTCATCTTGGAGGCCTCGGGCTCCGGCTCGCCCGCGGCGTGCGCGGTCACGAGCGCGTCGGCATCGCGCGCGGCGGCGGCGAGCTGCTCCTCGACCCGGCTCTGCCCGACCAGGTCGTCCCATACGGCCATGTCTGCGCCCTCCTCAGGTACGTCCTCCATTGTGGGGCAGCGCTCTGACAGCCCCCGCCGCCCTGTGGACAACCCCCTCAGGCCCCGCTGCGGGGCCGGGTCAGCCACAGTCCGGCCGCGGAGCCGAGGAGGACCGCCCCGGTGGAGACGCTTCCGGCGATCTGGAGTCCGGCGCTCCAGCCGGCGAAGGTGCTGATGAAGACGTTGGCCAGAACGCTCGCGGTGAGCAGCAGCCAGAGAATCGCGCGCATGGGTGCCTCCGTGGGGTGGGTGGGATGGGTGGTGACGGAACGCGGTTCCGTTCGGTCGCCGGGCCGTTCCCGGCTCCCTTCGATCCTGGTCTCCGCCGCCTCCGCGCACAGCGGTGCCCGCTCCCGGAGCGAGGGTGTAGCCCGCTCCACCGCCGCCCCGCGCGGCGCCGCCTACCCTGGCTCCATGCGCGAGGCGATCAAGGAAGCGGCACGGGCGTGGCTTCACCTCACGATCGGGGCCGCGGTCTCCCTCCTCTGCTACCTGATGGTGGGCGTCGTCCTCTTCACCGCGGTCCTCACCCTCACCGTCATCGGCGCCGGCGTGCTCCCGGAGAGCGTGCTGCTGCTGCGCCGCCTCGCCGGGTGGCAGCGGCGCCGTACGGCCGCGTGGACCGGCACCCCCGTCCCCGAGGCGTACCCGGCGCTCGAAGGCCCCCTCCCCGCGCGCGTGCGGACCGCGGTCACCGACCCGGGCACCCGGCAGGACCTGGTCTGGGCCGCCGCGCAACTGCTCTACGGCATGGTGCTCTGGTACCTCTCGCTGATCGTCTGGGTGCCCGCGCTGCTGGTCGACGGCGTGTGGACCGGGCTCGCGGGGCGGCGACCGGTGGCCCTGCCGCTGATCGGCCGGCTCGCCGGCCTGGCGGCGGACTGGTCGCGGGCGCTGCTCACGCCGGCCCCGTCGGCCGTCCGGGACGCCGCCCTCGCCGCCCGTGTCGAGCAGCTCACGGCGACCAGGGCGGGCGCGATCGCCGCGCACGGCGCCGAGCTGCGCCGGATCGAGCGCGACCTCCACGACGGCGCACAGGCCCGCCTGGTGGCGTTGTCCATGCGGATCGGGCTCGCCCGGCGGGCGTACGCGTCCGATCCCGCGACCGCGCGCCGGCTCCTCGACGACGCGCAGACGCAGGCCGAGGAGGCGCTGGCCGAGCTGCGGCACGTGGTGCGCGGCATCCACCCGCCGATCCTCACCGACCGCGGCCTGACCGGAGCCGTACGGGCCCTCGCGGCGAGCAGCGGCCTGGAGACGGCGGTGGCGGTGACCGGCCTCGGCGACCACGCGCAGGACGGTCCCCGCGCCCCGGCCGCCGTCGAGGCCGCCGCGTACTTCGTGGTCGCCGAGGCGCTCACCAACGCCGCCAAGCACAGCGGCGCCGACCGCGCCTCCGTCTCCCTGAGCCGTGAACCGGCCGCCCTCCGCGTGCGCGTGCGGGACGAGGGCCGCGGCGGGGCCGAGGCGGGCGAGAGCGGCGGCTCCGGCCTGACGGGCATGCGGCGCCGCGTCGCCGCGCTCGACGGCACCGTACGGTTGACCAGCCCCGTCGGGGGCCCGACCGTGATCGAAGTGGAGCTTCCGTGCGTGTGGTGATCGCCGAGGACAACGCCCTCCTCAGGGAGGGCCTGGTGCTGCTGCTGACCTCGTCCGGCCACGAGGTCGCCGGGGTCGCGGCCACCGGCCCCGAGATCCTGCCGCTGCTCCTGGAGCACCGGCCGGACGTGGCCGTCCTCGACGTGCGGTTGCCGCCGGACTTCCGCGACGAGGGGCTGCGGGCGGCGCTCGCGGCCCGCGAGCGGCTCCCGGAGCTGCCGGTGCTCGTGCTCTCGCAGTACGTGGAGGAGACGTACGCGGCCGAGCTCCTGGGCGGCGGCGCCCGGGGCGTCGGCTACCTCCTGAAGGACCGGGTCGGCCGGGTCGACGAGTTCCTGGACGCCCTGGAGCGGGTCGCGTCCGGCGGTACGGCCCTGGACCCGGAGGTCGTCACCGAACTGATGGCCCGCCGCCGCGACGACCCGCTGGACTCCCTCACGCCCCGCGAGCGCGAGGTCCTGGAGCTGATGGCGCAGGGCCACGACAACGGCACGATCGCCCGCTCGATGGTGGTCACCGAGCGGGCCGTGCACAAACACATCGGGAACGTCTTCCTGAAGCTCGGCCTGCCGCCGACCGACAGCGGCGGCCACCGCCGCGTCCTCGCCGTCCTGGCGTACCTCAACGCCTAGCAGCCGCCCAGGACGCGCCTGCTTCGACGCCCAGGACCGCCTGCCTCAACACCCAGGACTCGTCTGCCTCAACGCCTGGAAGCGGTCCGGGCGACCGGCAGGAACACGCCCGCCGCCACCGTGACGAGGACGGTGCCCACGATCGTGCCGGCCTGTGCGGGCGGCAGGTACGGCAGGCCGCCGGTGAGCGCCCAGGCGAACGCGGTCAGCGGCAGCGCGCCCACCACGAGCCCGACGAGGAGGCCCGTCACGGTCAGGAACCCCGCCTCCAGGCCGAGCATCCGGCGCAGCTGCCCCGCCGAGGCGCCGACCTGACGCAGCAGCCCCAGTTCGTCGCGCCGCCCGGCGCCGATCAGGGCGAGGGTGCTGAGGACGGACAGGAGGGTGAGGCCGCCGATCGCGGCGACGATCCCGCCGGAGACGAACCCGTTCAGCTCGGCCCCGGGGGGCGTCACCGCCTCGGGGGCGACGGGGGCGGTCCCACGGACGCCGGACGCCAGTACGCGCGCGGGGTACGGATCGCTCATGTGCGGGGCCAGTTCGGCCTTCGGCAGCAGGAACTCCCCGAGGGCGAGCGAGCGTCCGTAGACCGCGACCACCCGGAGCCGCTTCTGCGCCCCGTCGCCGAACCGCAGCTCCACCGTCGAACCCGGCTTCACCTCAAGGGAGTCGGCCATATCGGCCCCGACCGCGACCGTGCCCGCCCCGGCGAGTCCGGCCAGGTCGCCCGCGACGACGCCCGGGTCGAGCGTGCCCGCGAGCCCCTCGGCGTCCACGCCGAGGACGGGGAGCCGGTCGAGGCGCGGCGAGCCGGCCTCCGTGCGGGCCAGGACCACCGACGAACGCAGCACGTCCGTGGCCGAGTCCACCCCCGGGAGCCGCCGCACCCGCTCCGCCGTCGTGCCGGAGTGGGCGAGGCCGGCGGTGGTCGCGGCGCGCGCCTGCGCGGCGGCGGCCCGCTCCATGGTGGCGCCCGCCGACAGCTGGACGACCGCGAAGGCGGTGACGAGGACGACGGGGACGAGCGCGGCTCCGATCCGGCGCGAGTGCGCGGCGGCACCGGCGGCCGTGAGTCGCCCGGGGGCGCCGCCGAACCTCCGGAACGGCCGGTCCAGGACCGTCATCGCGGCCCCCGCGATCCACGGCCCGAGCAGCGCGCACCCGGCGACCAGCGTCACGGTGGCCGCCCCGGCAGCGGCAGCGGCCGCGTCGCCGCCCTGGAGCGTGGCCGTACCGGCCGAGCCCGCGCCGAGCACGAGCAGCACGAGCCCGGCGCCACGGCGGGCGCCGCCCTTCCCCGGGCGTCCCGGCCGGCGCGCCGCGAAGAGGACCACGAGCCGCGCGATGCCCACCACGAGGGCGGCGGCGACGAGGACGGCGGCGAACAGCCAGGGCGGGGCGGGCAGTTCGAGGCCCTCCGGTACGACTCCGGTACGGGCCCGCAGCACCGACCACAGCACCAGGAACACCGGTACGGACGCGAGCGCGCCGAGCAGCGCCGCCGCACCCGCCACCCGGACCACCTCCCGGCCCGCCGCGCCCCGCACCTGACGGGGCGTCGCACCGACCGAGAGCAGCAGTTCCCGCTCCGCGGCGCGCTGTTGGAGGGCCTGCGCGACGAGCGAGGCGAGGACGAGGACGGCGACGAGGAGGACGTTCGCGGCGACGGCCGCGAGGAGCTGGAGCAGTTCCGCGCGCGCGGGCGGCGCGCCGAGGTGCTCGGCTCCGCCCCTGCCGTTCCCGGTCAGCGCCCGCAGCGGCTGCCCGGCCGCCGTGTCCTTCAGCCCTGCGGTGTCGAGGGCGGCCCGTACGCGTGCGTGGAGGGTGTCCACGGGCATGCCGGGCTCGGCGAGGACTCCGACGGCGTCGACGGTGCCGGGATGCCCGGCGAGCCGCCGCGCCTCCCCCGCCGTGACGTACAGCGCGGCGGGCCCTTCGGCCACCCCGACGACCGTCCGCCCGGCCACGGTGTCCCCGACGGCGGCGCCGAGCCCGGCTCCCACGACGGTCTCCCCAGCCCGCCGGGGCTCCCGTCCGTCGGTCAGCCGGTACGGGGCGAGCCGGGCCGCCTCCCAGGGGCGCCCGGGGTACGCGCGCGTGCCGTCCGGCTCCCGTACGCGGAACGTGCGGTCGGGGACCGCTTCCCGTACCCCGGGCACGGTCCTCAGGACGTCGACCGCCGCCTCGGGAATCCGTACCCGCTCGGTCAGGCCCACCGTCTCGGTCCTCGGCTCGCTGCCCCACGGCTCGACCGTCCAGCGGACCTCCTGGTCGCCGGCGACGACGACGGGCGCGGCGGCGTACCGCTCCACGCGCGCGTGGCCGAGTCCGGCGGAGCCCAGCGCGAGGGCCAGGGCGCCGAGCAGGGCGGAGGTGACGGCGACGGCCGCGAACACGGCGGCCCACGCCGTGCGGTGGGCCCGCAGCGAGCGGGCGGCCAGCAGCCGCACGGCGGAGTTCCCGCCCGGGCTCATCGCGCCACCGCCGGCTGCCGACCCGTCTCCGTACGGACGCCGAGTGCCGCCCGTACGCGCTCCTCGTCCGGGCGGTCGAGTCGGCCGGCGATCCGGCCGTGCTCCAGGAACACGGCCTCGTCCGCCCAGGTGGCGGCGACCGGGTCGTGGGTGACGAGGACGACCGTGCGCCCCTGCTCGTCGACCGCGCGCCGCAGCAGGGCGAGGACCCCGGACGCCGTGACCGGGTCGAGGGCGGCGGTCGGCTCGTCGGCGAAGACGACCTCGGGCTCGTTGACCAGGGCGCGGGCGATCGCGACCCGCTGCCGCTGGCCGCCGGAGAGGCTCTCGGGCCGGTCCTCGGCCCGGTCGGCGAGCCCCACGGCGTCGAGACCGGCCAGGGCGAGGGCGTCGAGCGCCCGGCCTTCGCGGGCCCCGGCGAGGAGCAGCGGCAGGGTGACGTTCTCCCGCACGTTCAGGGCGGAGACGAGGTTGAGCGACTGGAAGACGAACCCGATCCGGTCGCGCCGGAGCCGGGTCAGAGCGGTCGCCTTCAGGGAGGCGAGGTCGGTGCCCCCGATCCGCACCCGCCCGGCCGTCGGCCGTTCGAGCCCGGCCGCGCAGCGCAGCAGGGTGGACTTGCCGGAGCCCGATCGGCCCATCACGGCCACGAGACGCCCGCGCGGCACGACCAGGTCGATCCCGTCGAGCGCGGGCGCCCCGCCGCCGTACACGCGGCTCACCCCGTCCAGTGCGAGGGCTGCCCCGCTCTCCGTCACTGCTGTCGTCGTCATACCGGCAACGCTAGAAAAGCGCAGGTCACAGCGGGATGGGGCGGGCTACCGGAGTGGGGGTGGAGCCAGCTACACCCCCACTCCGGCTCAGCGACGTCGGCGCGGGCCCTCGTCCTCGTCCTCGTGCGGGCCGAACAGCTCGTCCGCGAGGGTCGGGAGGTCGTCGAGCGGGGTCTCCTCCGCCCAGTCGGAGCGGCGGCGCGGGCGGCCGTTCTCGTCGAGCTGGGGCAGCTCGCGGGTCCGGTCGTTCGCCCCGTGAGGCTCGTCGCGCCCGTCGCGCCCGTCGCGCTCGTCGCGGAAGATGCCCGGCGGCACCCGGTCGGCAGGGTCGGAGGCCCGGTCCCGTACGGAAGGCAGCACGGCGGTCTCGTCGACGCCCCGCGGGTCCCGGATCTGCGGCAGGACGGCGGTCTCGTCGGCCTCCGAACGCACGATCGGGGTCTCGACGGTGACCTCGTCCGGCGAGACGGCCGGCGCGTCCGGCTTCACGATCGGGGTCGGCACGGTGACCTCGTTCGCCGAGACCTCCGTGGCCCTGGCGGCCCGCTCCGCCGCGGCCGTCCGCTCGGCGGCGGCCTTCTCCGCGGCCTCGCGTTCCCGGGCGGCCTTCTCGCGGGCCGCCTTCGCCGCCTCGGCACGCTGCGCGGCGGCGATCTCCGCCGCGGCGCGCTCGGCGGCCGCACGCTCCGCCGCGGCCTTGGCGGCGGCCTCGGCGGCGAGCTTCTCGGCGGCGGCCCTCGCCGCCGCCTCCTCCGCGGCCTTCGCGGCCGCGGCGGCCTCGGCCATCCGGCGGGCCTCCTCGGCGCGCAGCAGGGCCTCCTCGGCCTTGCGCTGCTTCTCCAGGCGGCGCTCCTCGGCCTCGGCCCGGAGCCGGGCCTCCTCCTCGGCCTCCTTGCGGAGCCGCTCCTCTTCCTCCTTGCGGGCCTTCTCCTCGGCGGCGACGCGCCGGGCCTCCTCCTCGGCCGCGAGACGCTCCTCCTCGGCCTTCCGGCGGGCCTCCTCGGCCTTCCGCTCGGCCTCCAGGCGGCGCGCTTCCTCCTCCTCGCGGCGCTTGCGCTCCTCCTCCTCGGCACGGAGCTTGGCGAGCTGCTCCTGGCGCTCGCGCTCCAGGCGCTCCTCCTCGGCCTTGCGGGCGGCCTCTTCCTCCGCCAGGCGCCGGGCCTCCTCCTCGGCCTTCCGGCGGGCCTCCTCCGCGGCCTTCACCTCGGCCTCGGAGAGCGGCAGCATCCGGTCGAGCCGGTGGCGCACGACGGTGGTGACGGCCTCGGGCTCCTGGCCGGCGTCGACGACGAGGTAGCGGCTGGGGTCGGCGGCCGCGAGGGCGAGGAATCCGGCCCGTACGCGCGCGTGGAACTCCGGCGGCTCGGACTCGAGCCGGTCGGGAGCCTCGGTGAACCGTTCCCTCGCGGTCTCCGGGGAGACGTCGAGGACGACGGTCAGATGCGGCACGAGACCGTCGGTCGCCCAGCGCGAGATGCGGGCGATCTCGGTCGGGGACAGGTCGCGGCCCGCGCCCTGGTAGGCCACGGACGAGTCGATGTACCGGTCGGAGAGGACGATCGCGCCCCGCTCCAGGGCCGGGCGGACCAGGGAGTCCACGTGTTCGGCGCGGTCGGCCGCGTACAGCAGGGCCTCGGCGCGGTTCGAGAGCCCCGCCGACGACACGTCGAGGAGGATCGAGCGGAGCCGCTTGCCGATCGGGGTGGCACCCGGCTCGCGGGTGACGACGACCTCGTGGCCCTTGGCGCGGATCCACTCGGCGAGCGCCTGGACCTGCGTGGACTTGCCGGCGCCGTCGCCGCCCTCCAGGGCGATGAAGAAGCCGGTCGGGGAGGGAGCCTGGACCGGGTCGGAGCCGCGCAGCGCGTCGCGCAGGTCGCGGCGGAGCGGGACGCCCGCCCGGTCGTCGGTCTTCGCGAGGACGAGCGCGGCGACCGGCAGCAGCAGGGCGCCGACGAGGGCGAGCGTGAAGGCGGCGCCGCCGTGCGCGAAGACGAACTCGCCGGACGCGAGCCGGTGCGGCCCGATCGCGGCGGCGAGCAGCGGGGCGGCGAGCGCGCCGATGCCCATGGCGACGCGGGCGGTGGCCTGGAGGTGCTCGGTGGTCCGGGCCCGGCGGGGCTCCTCGGTCTCCTGGTCGATCAGGGTGTGGCCGGTGTTGGCGGCGACCCCGGCCGCGTACCCGGCGAGGACGGCGAGGAACAGCACGGTCGCCGTGTCCGGGACCAGGCCCATCGCGATCAGCGCGACGCCGGTGACGGCGATCGCGAGGGCGAGCAGCCTGCGCCGGGACAGCACGGGCAGGACGGAGCCCGCGGTGCGGATGCCGACGGCGGTGGCGCCGCTCAGCGCCAGGATCAGGAGGGCGTACGTGGCGGGCCCGCCGCCCAGGTCGTACGCGTGGAGCACGGAGAGGGACGCGGCCGCGGCGATCGCGCCGGCGACGGTGGCGGAGGCGAGGACGAGCAGCGGCAGGACGCCGGTGCGGCCCTTGCCCTCGTCGGTGCCGGTCTTCGGCCGGCGCAGGCCCTCCAGGGGCGAGCGGGGCCGGGGCGTCGCCCCGCCGGGCAGCGCCATCGCGTACAGGACGGTGACGGACGCGGCGAACAGTCCGGCGGCGACGTACGAGCCGAGCGCCGCCTGGTGCAGCGTGAACCAGTCGATGCCGGCGCCGAGCAGGTTCCCGACGAGGGTGGCGACGAGCAGCACGGCGGCCGCGGCGGGAACGGCGAGGAAGGAGGTCCGCTGGGACAGCCGGCGCAGCGCGCCGAGGTGGTCGGGCAGCGGCCGTACGGCGGCGCCCTCGAGCGGCGGGGCGGGCAGCAGCGCGGGCGCGGCGCCCTCGCGGCCGATGGTCCAGAGGCGTTCGGCCGCGCCGGTGACGAAGACGGTGCCGAGCAGGTACCAGAGGGCGCTGGCCGGGACCCAGTCGATCCACAGCGGGGCGATGACGAGCAGCGCGATCCGCAGCCCGTCGGCTCCGATCATGGTCCAGCGCCGGTCGAGCGGTCCGGACGGCCCGGTGAGCGCGGTCAGCGGCCCGAGGAGCACGGCCCCGAAGAGGACCGAGGCGAGGAGGCGGGCGCCGACGACGGCGGCCACGGCGAACGCGGCTCCCCGGTAGCCGCCCCCGAGCGCGCCCTCGGCGACGGCCGCCTGATAGCCGAGGAGCACGAGGACGAGGAGGGCGAGCGCGTCACCGGTGCTGCCGACCAGGTGGGCGCTCCACAGTCGGCGCAGCGGCTGATGGCGCAAGAGGGCGCGTACGGCGCGCTCCCGGGAATCCGCGACGAGTGCCGTGTCGGAATCGCCCAGGCGGTCTGGCTGCTCTGCTCGCGTCATCCGTCCACCCTATCCGGACGGCTTGCTCCCGGCGGCCCGCGCCCGAACAAACGTAGGGGGGCGGGAGCACCGCTCCCACCCCCCTACCAGGGTCACTCGGGCTTGGCCGCCGCCGTCTTCGTGGCGGCGGTCTTCTTCGCCGTGGCCGTCTTCGCCGTCGTCGTCTTCTTCGCGGCGGTCTTCTTCGCGGCCGTGGTCTTCTTGGCCGCCGTCTTCGTGGCCGTCTTCTTCGCCGGGGCCTTCTTGGCGACCTTCTTCGCCGGTCCCTTGGCGCGCTTCTCGGCGAGCAGCTCGTAGCCGCGCTCCGGCGTGATCGTCTCCACGCTGTCGCCGGTGCGCAGGGTGGCGTTGGTCTCGCCGTCCGTCACGTACGGGCCGAACCGCCCGTCCTTGACGACCACGGGCTTCTCGCTGACCGGGTCCGTGCCCAGCTCCTTCAGCGGCGGCTTGGCCGCGGCCCGGCCCCGCTGCTTCGGCTGGGCGTAGATCGCGAGGGCCTCTTCGAGCGTGATCGTGAAGAGCTGCTCCTCGTCCGTGAGCGACCGCGAGTCCGTGCCCTTCTTCAGGTACGGGCCGTAGCGGCCGTTCTGCGCGGTGATCTCGACGCCCTCGGCGTCCGTGCCGACGACCCGCGGCAGGGACATCAGCCGGAGCGCGTCCTCCAGGGTGACGGTGTCGAGAGCCATCGACTTGAAGAGGGAGGCCGTGCGCGGCTTCACCGCGTTCTTGCCGGTCTTCGGGGTGCCCTCGGGCAGGATCTCCGTCACGTACGGGCCGTAGCGGCCGTCCTTGGCGACGATCTGGTTCCCGCTGACGGGGTCGGTGCCCAGCTCGAAGTCGCCGCTCGGCTTGGCGAGCAGCTCCTCGGCGAGCTCGACGGTCAGCTCGTCGGGCGCGAGGTCGTCGGGCACGTCGGCCCGCTGGTGGCCCTCCTGCTCCTTCTCACCGCGCTCGACGTACGGGCCGTAGCGGCCGACGCGGAGCACGATGCCGTTGCCGACGGGGAACGAGGAGATCTCGCGCGCGTCGATCGCGCCGAGGTCGGTGACGAGCTCCTTGAGGCCGCCGAGGTGGTCGCCGTCGCCGTTCCCGGCGTCCGCCGCGCCGCCCGTACCGCCGGACTCGCCCTCACCGAAGTAGAAACGCTTCAGCCACGGCACGGACTGGGCCTCGCCGCGGGCGATGCGGTCGAGGTCGTCCTCCATGCGGGCGGTGAAGTCGTAGTCGACGAGCCGCCCGAAGTGCTTCTCCAGGAGGTTGACGACGGCGAAGCTCAGGAAGGACGGGACGAGCGCCGTGCCCTTCTTGAAGACGTAGCCGCGGTCGAGGATGGTGCCGATGATCGAGGCGTACGTCGACGGGCGGCCGATCTCGCGCTCTTCCAGCTCCTTGACCAGCGAGGCCTCGGTGTAGCGGGCCGGCGGCTTGGTCGCGTGGCCGTCCGCCGTGATCTCCTCGGCGGTCAGCGCGTCGCCCTGGGCGACCTGCGGCAGGCGCCGCTCGCGGTCGTCGAGCTCCGCGTTCGGGTCGTCGGCCCCCTCCACGTACGCCTTCATGAAGCCGTGGAAGGTGATCGTCTTGCCGGACGCGCTGAACTCGGCGTCCCGGCCGTCGGCCGCCCGGCCGCCGATCTTCACGGTGACCGAGTTGCCGGTCGCGTCCTTCATCTGGGAGGCGACGGTCCGCTTCCAGATCAGCTCGTACAGCTTGAACTGGTCGCCCGTGAGGCCGGTCTCGGCCGGGGTGCGGAAACGATCACCCGAAGGCCGGATCGCCTCGTGCGCCTCCTGCGCGTTCTTGACCTTGCCCGCGTAGACGCGCGGCTTCTCCGGCAGGTAGTCCGCGCCGTACAGCTGCGTGACCTGCGCCCGGGCCGCCGCGACGGCGGTGTCGGAGAGGATCGTGGAGTCCGTACGCATGTAGGTGATGAAGCCGTTCTCGTACAGCTTCTGCGCCACCTGCATGGTCGCCTTCGCACCGAAGCCCAGCTTGCGGCTCGCCTCCTGCTGGAGGGTCGTGGTCCGGAAGGGGGCGTACGGGGAGCGGCGGTACGGCTTCGACTCGACCGAGCGGACGGAGAACGCCGTGTCGGCGAGCGCGGCGGCCAGCGCCCGCGCCTTCTCCTCGTCCAGCTGGAGCACGTTCGCGGTCTTCAGCTGACCGTCCGCGCCGAAGTCACGGCCCTGCGCGACCCGCATGCCGTCGACCGTCGCGAGGCGCGCGACCAGCGAGGACGGGTCGGAGGCGTCACCGGTGCGGCCGGTGCCGAAGGTGCCGGTGAGGTCCCAGTACTCGGCGGAGCGGAAGGCGATGCGCTCGCGCTCCCGCTCGACGACGAGACGGGTGGCGACGGACTGCACGCGGCCGGCGGACAGCCGCGGCATGACCTTCTTCCACAGGACCGGCGAGACCTCGTAGCCGTACAGCCGGTCGAGGATGCGGCGGGTCTCCTGGGCGTCGACCATGCGCTGGTTCAGCTCGCGCGGGTTGGCGACGGCCTCGCGGATCGCGTCCTTGGTGATCTCGTGGAAGACCATCCGGTGGACGGGGACCTTGGGCTTCAGGACTTCCTGGAGGTGCCACGCGATGGCCTCGCCCTCGCGGTCCTCATCGGTGGCGAGGAAGAGTTCGTCGGACTCGGCGAGGAGCTCCTTGAGCTTCCTGACCTGCGCCTTCTTGTCGGCGTTGACGACGTAGATGGGCTGGAAGTCATGCTCGACGTCGACCCCGAGGCGGCGCACCTCGCCGGTGTACTTCTCCGGCACCTCGGCGGCACCGGAGGGGAGGTCGCGGATGTGCCCGACGCTCGCCTCGACGACGTAGCCGGGGCCGAGGTAGCCCTTGATCGTCTTCGCCTTGGCAGGCGACTCGACGATGACGAGTCGGCGGCCGCCGTGTGCGGTCTCGCTGGTCGGGGACAACTTCGCTCTTCTCTCCGGATCGACACTCTCTGGCACGTACGGCACTGGCACGCACGGCAGCGCACGGACGGTGACGCTCCCGTCGCTGCGGAGTGTGACGGTACAACCCGCCCCCGTGTCAAACGGCGAAAGCCCGCAACGGCCACTCGAACGGTAACCCGAGTCCTGGCATTCCTGCCGCCCGGACTCCCGGACCGGCGCGGTGGGGGACATGTCGGAGAGATCACAAACGCTCCGGGAGCGGAACCCGGGGAGGGTCCGGGGCCGGACGGCGAGCCGGACTCAGAGGCGGCCGAAGCACCAGACGCCGAGGAGGAGGGAGGCGGCCCCCGAGAGGCTCGTCAGCGCGACGGCGGTACGCGGCGCGACCCCGTGCGCCACGGGCTGGCCGTGCAGCGCCCGCACGGTGGTCCACAGCAGCAGCGCGCCTCCGAACAGCGTGAACGCCGTCCCCGCGAAGATCGCCGGCCCGCTCTCCATGCCCGTACCCCGTTCCGTTCACGTGCGGTGTTCGCCTCTCGCCGCCGAGGCTGACACCCCCGGGCATCGAAGGCGCGAACTCCGGGTGAACGGAGCGGGCCGTGCGGGTACGGGTTCACGAGGATGGCCGGTAGTGATCTGCCCCGGGGCCCTCCCCCGCCCCTCCTTCCTCTGTCGTCCCATCACTTCGAGCTTCGTCACATCACCTCCTGCCGTCACATCGCGTCCTGCCGTCACATCACGTCCCGCCGTCACATCACGTCGAGCGTCGCCCGGCGTCGGCTCCCCCGCTCGAAGACCGCGAGGAGGACGACGGCGAGCAGCCCCCATCCGGCGCCGACCGCGAGTTCGGCCCCGAGCAGGCGCCCGTCCAGGCCGGCGCCGGCGGTCAGCCCGCGCGCCGCGTCCGCCGCGTGCGTGAGCGGCAACAGCTCGCCGGCGGCCCGCATCCACTCCGGCAGCGTCTCCCGGGGCACGGCGGCGCCGGTCAGGAGCAGCAGCACGGAGCTGGCCACGTTCGACACGAGGAACACGTCCCGGAAACGCAGCCCGAGCGCCCCGAGCGCGAGCCCGAAGGCCGAGCAGGCGCCCGCCGCGACGAGCAGCACCAGACCGAGCCCGGGCAGCGACCCGGCGGGGACGGGCAGCCCGAGGACGAGCGCGGCGACAGTGAGCACGAAGGCGCTGACGAACAGCCCGTTGAGGACGTACGGGAGGGCTCGTCCGAGCCACAGGGGGACACGGCGGCGGGGCGAGAGCAGGACGGCCCCGAGGGTGCCGTACCGGCGCTCGTTGGCGACGGCCATCGTGCCGCCGTACACGCAGGAGGCGGAAGCTGCGAGAACGGCGTTGCCGACAAGGTGGAAACGATCGTCGGCGACACCCAGTTCCCTCCCCAGGAAGACGAAGAAGAAAACCTGGAGAAGCGGTCCGACCAGGAGCGTTCCGATGAACATCGGCGGGGTGGTCCAGTTGAAGAGCGCCCGGTAGGAGATCGCCCCGCCGACCACGAGCAGCCGGGAGGAGGCGTGGAAGCGGAAGCCGAGGAGCCGGCACCGGAAGCGGAACATCCGACGGTGGCCTTTCAGGTGAGGGCGAGGGTGGCGGCGGCGCGTGCCCGGCGTTCCACCCGCCCGAGGACGAGGACGGCGGCGAGGGCGTATCCGGCGCCGAGCGCGACGGCGGTGAGCAGCGGCGTGAGCACGTCCCCGCCGGAGGTCGCGGCGTGCACGGCCCGGGCGCCCCAGGTGGTGGGCAGCGCCCAGGAGATCGGGTGGGTCCAGGCGGGCAGCACGGTGATGGGCACGAGCAGCCCGGACAGCAGCCAGACGGGGGTGTCGAGCGGGTTGGCGAGGGCGTTGGCGTTGCGGAGCAGGACGAACGTGGCGGCCAGCAGCAGCCCCGTCATGCCGAGGGAGAGGACACAGACCGGGACGGCGACGAGGAAGAGCAGCGGGTGCGCGAAGTCGAGCGGCACGTCGAAGAGCAGGACGCCCCACAGGACGGTGGCGCCCATCGCGTACGTGCCGATGACGGCGGTCGCGAGGGTGATGGGGAGGAGGACGAGCGCGAGCGGCGTCGGCGCGACGACGAGGGTCTCCAGGGTGCCGAGCCAGCGCTGGTTCTGCACGGCGCCGCCCGAGCCGAAGAGCACCGAGCCCCAGATGCCCATGAGTCCGGCGCCCACGGAGGCGGTGAGCAGCCGGTCCGGGTCGCCCGCGGCACGGAACAGGTAGACGGCGAGGGTCGCGTAGACGAGCGGGACGAGGACGGCGAAGGTGATCTCGATCGGGGAGCGCGACATGTACGAGACGTGGGTGCGCACCCCGACGAGGATCAGCCGTGGAAGGCGCGTCACGCGGAGACTCCCTCGGACACGCCTCCGTGCACGCCGCCGTGCACGTCCCCGGACGTGGATCCGGACTTCCCCGTGGCCTCCTCGACGATCGCGATGTAGGCGTCCTCCAGGGACGGTTCGCGGCTCGTGACCCGGCCGATCCGTACGCCGTCGAGGGCGGCGAGGACGGGTCCGTGCAGATCGGAGGCGCCGCGTCCGGTCTGCACGGTGACGGTCTGCAGGGCGCCCCGGTCCTCGGCCGACACGCCCCGGACGCCGGGCACGCGCCGTACCCGGTCGAGCCGTTCCGCGTCCACGCCGTACGCCTCGATCTCCAGCACGTCCCTTTCCCGTACGAGGGACTTGAGGCTGCCGGGGGTGCCGAGGGCGCGGACGCGGCCGCCCGCGATGACGGCGATCCGGTCGCAGAGTTCATCGGCCTCGGCCATGTAGTGGGTGGTGAGGAGGACGGTGGTGCCGGCGGCGGCCAGGTCGGCGACCGTGCGGCGCAGATCGCGGGCGGCGACGGGGTCGACGCCGATGGACGGCTCGTCGAGGAAGAGGACGTCGGGGTGGTGGAGCAGCCCGCGGGCGATGTGGAGGCGCTGGCGCATGCCGCGCGAGTAGCCCTCGACCCGTTCCTTCTCGCGGCCCACCAGGCCGACGAGGTCGAGGAGTTCGGCGATGCGCCGTTTCTGGTCGCGGGCGCCGACGCCGTACAGCTCGGCGAAGTAGCGGAGGTTGTCGAGGGCGGAGAGCCGGTCGTACAGGCCGCGGTCGCCGCCGAAGACGTACCCGATCCTGCGGCGTACGGCGACGGGGTCGCGGGCCACGTCGTGGCCGAACACCCGGGCGGTGCCGGAGGTCGGCAGGAGCAGGGTGTTGAGCATCTTGATGGTGGTGGTCTTGCCGGCGCCGTTGGGCCCGAGCAGGCCGAACAGCTCCCCGGGCGCCACCTCGAAGGTGACCCCGCGCACGGCCTCGGTCTCGGTCCGCCGGGACCGCGGCCACCCGGTCCTGCTGGTGTAGGTGCGGCGCAGCGCGTCCGCCTCGATTGCGAGCATGCGCCGGACGGTAGGAGCAGGCGGGAGGGCCGGGCCATCGATTCGGGAGGCCCCGAATCGTCGCTCGTACGCCGGGCTCAGGCCACGGCCGTGAGGACGTCCTCCCCGGTGAGCAGGGCGAGCAGGGAACGGCCCGTGTCCGTCAACTGGTAGTACACGGAGCGCCCGACGCGGTGGCGGGTCACGACGCCGGCCTCCGCGAGCACCGAGAGGTGCTCGGAGACGGTGCTGGGCGCCAGGCCGAGCCGGTCGGCGAGACCGGCCGTGGTCAGGGGCCCGCCCAGCTCGCGCAGGACCGCGGCCCTGCCTCGGCCGAGCATCAGCCCGAGCCGGTCCTCGGCCGCGGGCTCGGCCGGTTCGCGCAGGGCTCCGGCGCCCCGGGCCTGGAAGCTGAGGGCGAAGACCTCGGGGTCGTCGGTGGAGTAGAGCCGGCAGCCCTCGGCGAAGACCAGCGGCACGAGGACGAGGCGCCGCTCGCCGGGCGCGTACTCGGCGTCGATGTGCTTGGTCAGTTCGAGTACGGGCGGCTGCCACCGTCCCCGGGTCTCCAGGCCCGCGAACAGCGCGTCGACGCCCTCGGTCGCGAACGTCCTGGCCCGGACGAGCACTTCGTCCTCGACGAGCCGACGCATCGTCGGCCAGTACGGCTCGATCGCGCCCTCCCAGTACGCGGCGTACGCGTCGGCGAGCGCCGCGCAGGCGGCCTCCGGGTCCTTCAGGTACGGCTGGAGGAAGGGCGCGTCGAGCAGGTCCGGGTAACAGAGGGCCGCCTGCGCGCGGACGAACTCCGGGTCGGTGGCCCGGAGCGCGGCGAGCTCCTCGTGGACGTGGACCGTGCCGAAGGGCCGGGGCAGCAGGAAGTCGGAGACCTCGTGCCGCTCCCTGACGAACAGGTCCCACAGCGGGCGGAGCCGGTCGTCCTCGCGCCACACCTCGCGCGCCTGCCCGATCCACTCCTGGTAGGGCCAGGAAGGGTGCCGGTGGGGCTGCGCGAGGTGCATCGAGCAGAACGCGTCGCGCAGCGGGCTGATCGCGATCCGGGTCGCCCCGAGCGACGCCTCGTCCAGCTCGATCCGTATCAAGCACCGCTCCCTTCGGCCACCGGCGGCGTGGCGCCGGGGAGCAGGGAGTCGGGGATGAGGAAGCCCTCCTCGACGAGCAACCGGATCGCCTGCGGGGTGCGGTCCCGCAGCATCACCGGGTCCTCGCCCATGAGCTGCCCGATCGCGTCGAGGATGCGGCCGGCGCTGAGCGTGCCGTCGCACACGCCGGCGAAACCGGCGCCGACGTGGTCGACCTTGGTGGCGCGGCGCATGCCGCGGTTCTGCCGGAGCACCACGTGCTCCGGGTCCTCGGCGCCGGGCATCCCGACCTGCTCCTGCACCACCTCGGGCGCGAGCGTGAACCGGTCGGCGAGGAGCGCGGCGTCGTCGTGGCGGCGCAGGTAGTCCTGGCGCTCGAAGTGGGCGCGGACGGTGGGGCCGAGGGGCTGCTCGACGGGGTGCGGCCACTCCTCCAGGACGATCGAGGGCTCGACCGCGCCGGAGGCCACGGCCTGGCTGCGCCGGATGGTGATCCAGCCGAAGCCGATCGCGCGGGTCTTGCCCGCCTCGAACTCGTCGAGCCAGCGGTCGTACGCCGCCCGGTAGGCGTCCGGGTCGCCGCGGTGGTCGCCGCTGTCCCGCAGCCAGAGCTCCGTGTACTGGGTGATGTCCTGGACCTCGCGCTGCACGATCCAGGCGTCGCAGCCGCGCGGCACCCAGGACCGGAGCCGCTCCTGCCACTCCTCGCCCTCGACGTGCTGCCAGTTGGCGAGGAACTGGGCGTACCCGCCGTCGTTGAGCCGCTCCCCGGCCTGCTGGACGAGCGTGCGGCACAGGTCGTCGCCGCTCATCCCGCCGTCGCGGTAGGTGAGTCCGGCGCCGGGGGAGATCACGAACGGCGGGTTGGAGACGATCAGGTCGTACGTGTCGCCGTCGACGGGCTCGTAGAGCGAGCCGGTCAGCAGCTCGGCCTCCCGGGCCCCGGAGAGGGCGAGGGTGAGCCGGGTGAAGTCCAGGGCGCGCGGGTTGAGGTCGGTGGCGGTGACCAGGGTGGCGTGCTGGGCGGCGTGCAGCGCCTGGATGCCGGAGCCGGTGCCGAGGTCGAGCGCGGAGGAGACCGGCGTACGGACCGTGATGCCGGCGAGGGTGGTGGAGGCACCGCCGACGCCGAGGACGACGCCCTCCTCCTTCTTGCCGATACCGCCTGCGCCGCCGACGGCGCAGCCCAGGTCGGAGACGATGAACCAGTCCTCGCCGTCCGGCCCGCCGTACGGCCGGACGTCGACCGTGGCGAGCACGGTGCCGTCCTCGCGGACCACCCAGCCGTCGGCGAGGGCCTCGTCCAGCGGGAGCGCGGCGGCCGCCCGGTCGGCAGGGACGGGCTCCTGGAGCAGGAAGAGCCGGACGAGGGTCTCCAGCGGGGAGTCACCGCGGGTGGCGCGCAGGGCGGGGACGGTCTCGCTGCGGGCGAGCGCCGCGTAGGCCGGGGCGCCGAGCAGGTCGAGCAGGCCGTCGGCGGTGAAGTCGGCGGCGAGCAGGGCCTCGCGCAGACGGGTGGCGTGCGCGGGCACCGGGAGGCGGGAAGGCAGGCTGGTCGTACTCACCGCTCCATTGTGACGGCCGCCACCGACATCCGGGCGGCCGACCCGGCGGCGCACGGCCGATCGCCGCCACCGCCGGGCCGCATCACCGGCACCGCCGGGCCGAATCGCCGCCACCGCCGGGCCGCATCGCCGCCACCGCCGGGCCGATCGGCGCCGCCGCCGGCCCGATCGGCCCAGGCTGCTACTCGCTCTTGGTGGCGGCCGTCGCCTTCTTGCTCGGCGTGGCGGACGGCGTCTTCGTCGGGGTCGAGGAACCGGAGTCGGAGGTGCCGCCGGCGTTCGGGGAGGCGGAGGTCTTCGGCGGGACCGAGGCCGTGGGCTTCTGGCAGCCGGGCTGCTTGGCCATCGCCTGGCCCAGCTCGCCCTCCTCCAGCTTGGACAGGGCGTTCTGGTCCATCTTCTCGATCTTGGTCAGGCCGTCGGCGACGCCCTGGAGACCGTCCGCGAACTTCTGCTGGTTCGTCGCGTCCAGCGCGTCGACCTGCTTCTTGAGCCCCTCGTAGGCCAGCGCGGTGGCGTTGAGCTCCTTGATCGCGTCCTGCTGGACCGTCTCGCCGTTCTGGACGGGCGGGGCCCCGGCGGCCTCGACGGCCTTGGCGAGGGCGCGGTCGGCGTTCGCGATGTCCTGGAACGCCTGCGAGTCGGCCGCCTTGATCTCGGCCGGCTTGCTGTCGGCGGCGGTCGAGATGATGATCTGGTGGGCGTCGGCCCGCTTCTGGATCTGGGGCTTGGCCTGGTCGCAGAAGGTCTTCGCCCAGTCACCCACCTTGTCGCCCTCGTCACTGCTGCAACCGGACAGCGCGAGCACCAGTACCGCGCCGCCGGACAGT
This sequence comes from Streptomyces nymphaeiformis, assembly GCF_014203895.1. Classification (GTDB taxonomy): domain Bacteria; phylum Actinomycetota; class Actinomycetes; order Streptomycetales; family Streptomycetaceae; genus Streptomyces; species Streptomyces nymphaeiformis. Next base: position 130,325 of record NZ_JACHJY010000004.1, read on the forward strand.
GCGGCCGCAAGCTTCTTGTTCAACGGATCGGTCCCTTCCAAGGCTCTCGGCCCCGGAACATACACGCCGAACGGGCTACTTCCACCTTACGGGCGATAGATTCATCCCATTTTGAATCCTTTTGAACCAAGGGATGAACCTCACGACCACCCCGTAAACGTCCGGGAAATGAGACGGACGCCACGTCAGGACACTTCCACCGAACGCTTCTTGGATGCCCGGACCGCGCCGACCACGACGAGGAGCGCGACCGCGGCGACCGCCGCCCGCAGTCCGGGGCTCGCGTCACCGCCGTAGCTGAACCGCACGACGGCCGGGGCGATGAGCAGCGCGACCAGGTTCATCACCTTCAGGAGCGGGTTGATCGCCGGGCCCGCCGTGTCCTTGAACGGGTCGCCGACCGTGTCCCCGATGACGGTCGCCTCGTGCGCCTCGCTGCCCTTGCCGCCGTGGTTCCCGTCCTCGACCAGCTTCTTCGCGTTGTCCCAGGCGCCACCGGAGTTGGCGAGGAAGACCGCCATCAGCGCGCCCGTACCGATCGCCCCGGCGAGGTACGCGCCGAGCGGGCCGACGCCGAGCGAGAAGCCGACGGCGATCGGGGCCATCACGGCGAGCAGCCCTGGCGTGGCGAGTTCGCGCAGCGCGTCCTTGGTGCAGATGTCGACGACCCGCCCGTACTCCGGCTTCTCGGTGAAGTCCATGATCCCGGGGTGTTCGCGGAACTGCCGCCGCACCTCGTAGACGACCGATCCGGCCGACCGGGACACGGCGTTGATCGCGAGTCCCGAGAAGAGGAAGACGACGGCCGCGCCGAGGATCAGCCCGAAGAGGTTGTTGGGCTGCGAGATGTCCATCGAGAGCGTCACCTCGCTCAGCCTCACCCCGAACTCCCCGACGTCTGCGACCGAGGTCGCGATGGCGTCGCGGTACGAGCCGAAGAGCGCCGAGGCCGCCAGGACGGCGGTGGCGATGGCGATGCCCTTGGTGATGGCCTTCGTGGTGTTGCCCACGGCGTCCAGATCGGTGAGGACCTGCGCGCCCGCCCCCGTGACGTCCCCGGACATCTCCGCGATGCCCTGGGCGTTGTCGGCGACCGGACCGAAGGTGTCCATGGCGACGATGACCCCGACGGTGGTGAGCAGGCCCGTCCCGGCGAGGGCCACCGCGAACAGCGCGAGCATGATCGAGGCGCCGCCGAGCAGGAACGCCCCGTAGACGGTGAGCCCGATCAGCAGGGCCGTGTAGACGGCGGACTCCATGCCGAGCGCCACGCCCGCGAGGACGACGGTGGCGGGGCCGGTGAGCGAGGACCTGCCGATGTCCCGGACCGGCCGCCGGCTCGTCTCGGTGAAGTAGCCGGTGAGCTGCTGGATGAGCGCGGCGAGGACGATGCCGAGGGCGACCGCGACCAGGGCGAGGACCCGCGGGTCGCCGGCGTGGCGGTGGATGCCCGGCTCCGTGACGCCCTCGAGCTCGGCGTACGAGGACGGCAGGTACACGAAGGCGGCGACGGCGACGAGCGCCAGCGAGATGACCGCCGAGACCAGGAATCCGCGGTTGATCGCGCTCATCCCCCCGCGGTCGGCGCGCCGCGGGGCGACCGTGAGGATGCCGATCACGGCGGTGACCACGCCGATCGCGGGCACCATCAGGGGGAACGCGAGGCCGTGGTCGCCGAAGGCCGCCTTGCCGAGGATGAGCGCGGCGACCAGGGTCACGGCGTACGACTCGAAGAGGTCGGCGGCCATGCCGGCGCAGTCCCCGACGTTGTCGCCCACGTTGTCGGCGATGGTGGCGGCGTTGCGCGGGTCGTCCTCGGGGATGCCCTTCTCGACCTTGCCGACGAGGTCGGCGCCGACGTCGGCGGCCTTGGTGAAGATGCCGCCGCCCACGCGCATGAACATGGCGATGAGCGCGGCGCCGAGCCCGAATCCCTCCAGGACCTTGGGCGCGTCGGCGGCGTAGACGAGGACGACGCAGGAGGCCCCGAGCAGTCCGAGGCCGACCGTGCACATGCCGACGACCCCGCCCGTGCGGAACGCGATCCGCATGGCCCGGTGCGCGACCTCGTTCAGGTCCCTCTCGGGTTCGCCCGGCGCGGGGGTGGCCTCCCTGGCCGCGGCGGCGACCCGCACGTTGGCCCGTACGGCCAGCCGCATGCCGAGGTAGCCGGTGACCGCCGAGAACAGCGCCCCGACCAGGAAGAACAGGGAACGTCCGGCACGCTGCGACCAGTTGTCGGCGGGCAGCAGCATCAGCAGGAAGAACACGGCGGCCGCGAAGACGGCGAGGGTCCGCAGCTGCCGCGCGAGGTAGGCGTTGGCGCCCTCCTGCACGGCGGCCGCGATCTCCCGCATCCTCTCGGTGCCCTCACCGGCCGCGAGCACCTGGCGGACGAGGAGCCGCGCGACGATCAGCGCGGCGAGGGCGACGGCCGCGACGACGATCACGATCGTCCGGTTCCCGCTCGTGAGCACCGCCGCGGCGAGCGTTGTGGGGTACATGGGGACGGATCATAGGGAGACGAACCGGCACATACGGGGATGCACCACTTCGTGGGCGAGGGCACCCGGAGAACCCGCGGAAAAGGCGAGAGGCCCTGCGATTGCAGGGCCTCTCGCCTTCGTACGTGCACGCGGTCAGGATTCGTACGTGTACGGGTCAAGATTCGTACGTCTACGGGGTCAGGACAGGATGTCCGCCGAGCTCACCGGCCACGTCATCCGGATGGTGCCGCCGTCCTCGCCGGCGCTCACCTCGACGTCGTCGACCAGCCCGCGGATCACCGCGAGCCCCATCTCGTCCTCGCCGTCGGCGTCGTCGAAGTCCTCGGCCGGGGCCGAGGCCCGCGCGCCGGGGACGCCGGCGGCATCGGCCGCCGCCACCCCCGCACCCGGAACCTCGTCGCCGACCTCGATGGAGAACGTCTTCTCCTCCTCGGTCAAGACGACCCGGATGGGGGTCATGACGTCGTTGCTGCGATGCAGCCCGACCGCACGGGAACAGGCCTCACCCACAGCGAGACGCACCTCGTCGAGGACCGCCTCGTCCACACCCGCCCGGCGCGCGACCGCGGCCGCCACCAGGCGGGCCGTGCGGACGTGCTCCGGCTGAGCGCTGAAGCGGAGTTCAACGGTGGCCATGCGAACCCCCTGGGCTCAGTCGACGGCGTTGACGGCCTCGTCGACCGAGGTGTGGATCGGGAACACCTTGGTGAGACCCGTGATCCGGAAAATCTTGAGAATGCGCTCCTGGTTGCAGACCAGACGCAGCGAGCCCTCGTGCGCGCGAACGCGCTTCAGGCCGCCGACGAGCACACCGAGGCCGGTGGAGTCGAGGAAGTCCACTCCCTCCATGTCGACGACCAGGTGGTAGCTGCCGTCGTTCACCAACTCGACCAACTGCTCGCGCAGCTTGGGCGCGGTATACACATCAATCTCGCCACCGACCTCGACGACCGTACGGTCACCACCAGCGCCGGTCACATTGCGAGTCGACAGGGACAGGTCCACGGATCCTCCAGCACCTTGCTATCGGGCGATCGTTCCCTCGGGTCTCCGGGGCGGAGCCGAGGAACGGAACGCCAGCCGCAATGGCATTCAATCACTTACCAGCAGCCATGCACGACGCCTTGGAAGCATTGTCCGTCATGGCAGTGACACACTCGGTGCCGATGGCCAAGAATCACCGCCCCCGTCGTCCCGCCGGGGAAACGGGCAGCCGCCCCTCTCCCGGCACGGTCCTCGACCGGCTCTCCTCGGGCGAGAGCCGGTCCGCGCGCATCACTCATACGGAGCACATGCCCGCCCGGGAGGGCCGCCATGCCGTCTGGCCGCACCGCATCCGTCCGGAGGTGATCGCGGCGATCGAGGCGGCCGGGATCGAGCACCCCTGGGCGCACCAGGCGGAGGCCGCCGAGCACGCCCTGGACGGCGAGTCCGTGGTGATCGCCACGGGAACCGCCTCGGGCAAGTCGCTCGCCTACCTCGCCCCGGTCCTCAGCACCCTCCTGGACGGCTCGGAGGCCCCGAACGGCCGCGGTGCCACCGCCCTCTACCTGGCGCCCACCAAGGCCCTCGCGGCCGACCAGCGGCGCGCCGTGCGGGAACTGGCCGCCCCGCTCGGCAACCGGATCCGCCCCGCCGTCTACGACGGCGACACGCCGGTCGAGGAACGCGAATGGGTCCGGCAGTACGCGAACCACGTGCTGACCAACCCCGACATGCTGCACCGGGGCATACTCCCCTCCCACCCCAGGTGGTCCTCCTTCCTGCGCTCCCTGCGCTACGTCGTGATCGACGAGTGCCACACCTACCGGGGCGTCTTCGGCTCCCACGTCGCCCAGGTGCTGCGCCGTCTGCGCCGCGTCTGCGCCCGGTACGGCTCCGAACCCGTCTTCCTCCTCGCCTCGGCCACCTCCGCCGAACCGGCGCTGGCCGCCGGCCGCCTCACCGGCCTGCCGGTCACCGAGGTCTCCGACGACGCCTCCCCGCGCGGCGAGCTCGTCTTCGCCCTCTGGGAGCCGCCGCTGACCGAGCTGCACGGCGAGCGCGGCGCGCCCGTGCGCCGCACCGCGACCGCCGAGACCGCGGACCTGCTGACCGACCTGACCCGGCAGGGCGTCCGCTCGGTCGCCTTCGTCCGCTCCCGGCGCGGCGCCGAGCTGATCTCGGTGATCGCCCAGGAACGGCTGGCCGAGACCGACCGGGCGCTCGCCCGCCGCGTCGCCGCCTACCGGGGCGGCTACCTGCCCGAGGAGCGCCGCGCCCTGGAGCGGGCCCTGCACTCCGGCGAGCTCCTCGGCCTGGCCGCCACGACCGCCCTGGAGCTGGGCGTGGACGTCTCAGGCCTGGACGCCGTCCTGATCGCCGGCTACCCGGGCACCCGGGCCTCCCTGTGGCAGCAGGCGGGCCGCGCCGGCCGTTCGGGTGAGGGCGCCCTCGCGATCCTGGTCGCCCGGGACGACCCGCTGGACACCTTCCTCGTCCACCACCCGGAGGCGATCTTCGAGCAGCCGGTCGAGACGACCGTCCTGGACCCCGACAACCCCTACGTCCTCGCCCCCCATCTGTGCGCCGCCGCGGCGGAGCTCCCGCTGACCGAGCCGGACCTGGCCCTCTTCGGCCCGGCCGCCCCCGGCCTGCTGCCCCAGCTGGAAGCGGCCGGGCTGCTGCGCCGCCGCTCCACCGGCTGGTACTGGACCCGCCGCGAGCGGGCCGCCGACCTCACCGACATCCGGGGCGGCGGCGGCAGCCCCGTCCGGATCGTCGAGGCCGGCACCGGCCGCCTCCTCGGCACGGTCGACGAGGCCGCCTCCCACACCGCCGTCCACGAGGGCGCCGTCCACCTCCACCAGGGCCGCACCTACCTGGTGCGGGAGCTCGACCTCAAGGACTCCGTCGCCCTCGTCGAGGAGGCCGTCCCGCCGTACTCCACCACCGCCCGTGACACCACCTCCATCGCCGTGCTCGAAACCGACACCGAGATCCCCTGGGGAGCCGGCCGCCTCTGCTACGGCTCCGTCGAGGTCACCAACCAGGTCGTCTCCTTCCTCCGCCGCCGTCTGATCACCGGCGAGGTGCTGGGCGAGACCAAGCTCGACCTGCCGCCCCGCACCCTGCGCACCCGCGCGGTGTGGTGGACGGTCACCGAGGACCAGCTCGACGCCGCCCGGATCACCCCGGAGATCCTCGGCGGCGCCCTGCACGCCGCCGAGCACGCCTCCATCGGGATGCTGCCGCTCTTCGCCACTTGCGACCGCTGGGACATCGGCGGCGTGTCCGTACCGCTCCATCCCGACACCCTGCTGCCCACCGTCTTCGTGTACGACGGGCACCCGGGCGGCGCGGGATTCGCCGAGCGCGCCTTCCACACCGCCCGCGCCTGGCTGAAGGCCACCCGGGAGGCCATCGCCTCCTGCGAGTGCGAGGCGGGCTGCCCCTCCTGCATCCAGTCCCCCAAGTGCGGCAACGGCAACGATCCGCTCCACAAGCGCGGCGCGGTCCGCCTCCTCACGGAACTCCTGAGGGAGGCCCCGGAAACCTCTCCGGCCCCGGCACCCGGCCCGGCGACGGAGCCCCCACCGGAGCCGGGACCCCGCCCGGCAACGGAGCCCCCGCCTGCCCCGGGACCCCACCCGGCAACGGAGACCCCTCCAGCCCCGGGGCACCGCCCGGCGACGGAGCCCCCTCCAGAGCAAGGGCCTCCTCCGGCGTCGGAGCCCGCCCCGGAGGGCCCGCCCGCGACCTGACCTCCGGCCGGTACGGACCGCGCACGACCCGCGCGGTCACCTCGGCGACCTCGCCCCGCACGGCACACCGCGCCAGCTCCGCGCCCTGCGCGACGGCCACCCGCGAGGCGGCGGCGCACGCCTCGGCCTCGCCCCACAGGGCCCGGTCGGCGGCGGCGAGGGCGGCCAGGTCGGCGGCCCCGCCGGCCCGGTGCCGGGCCGCCACCGCCTGCCCGAGCGCAAGCACCACCCCGAACACCACACACACCACACAGGCCGCAAACGCACCCCACACCGTCGCGAACCCCCGATCCCCACGCGCGCCCCGCCGCGGGACGCAGTGACGCTCGGCACCGGGCCGGCGGGGCTGCCGACGCCTGGCACCCGCACCCAGGCCGAGGACGTCCCGGCATCTGGCACCCGCACCCCGGCCGGGGACGCCCCTACGCCTGACACCCGCACCCACGCCGGGAACGCCTCGACGGTCGGAGCCCGTACCCCAGGCGGGGACGTCCCGGCGCTCGCCGCCCGTCACGGCGTGCCCCCGCCCAGCGTGTCCTCCGCGAGGGCCGACGCGTCGGCCCTCAGGGTGACGCCCATGCCCCGGGGGCCCGGGGCCGACGCCTCCACCGTCACGCGCCACAGCTCGCCCTCCCTCACCACCGACACCCGGGCCCCCTCGGGCGCGGCGGCCCGGGCGGCCGCCTCGGCGGAGGCCACCGGCTCCGAACGGGCCGCCGCCCTCGCCCCCGCCCGTGCCGCGTCCACGCACCGGATCTGCGCGGCGGCCGCGGCCAGCGCCCACAGCAGCGTCACCGTGAACAGCGCGAGGACGGGCAGGACCATCGCCGCCTCCACCGTCACGAAACCCCGGTCAGAACGGCGCATCGAGTGCCTTCCCAATCACCGACTCCAACGCCCCCGAGACCGCCCCGCTGGTCACGATCTTGTAGAGCACCGCGGCGAACGCCGCCGCGGCGATCGTCCCCACCGCGTACTCGGACGTGGTCATCCCCTCGTCCCGGCGCGCCGCCGCCCGCCGTGCCCTCCACCGACCGGCCGACCCCACCCGGGCCGCCCCACCGACCTCCAGATCCCGTCCCGTCTCGTCCCGCCGTACCTCGCCGTGCTCCGCCATGTCGTCGTGCCTCGTCATCTCTCGTCGCCTCTCGTCGTCTCGTGCCCTGTCGGGCCCTGTCGTCTCGTTCATCCGCCCAGCAGCCCCGCCGCGAGGCCGATCACCACCGGGGCCACGCCCACCGCCAGGAAGGCGGGCAGGAAGCAGAGCCCCACCGGCGCGCTGATCAGCACCTGTGCCCGACGCGCCCCGGCCGCCGCCGCTCGGGCGCGGGCCGCGCGCAGGGCGGCCGCGTGCCGGGCGACGGCCTCCGCCGCCGGCGCTCCCGAGGAACCGGCCCGCTCCATGCAGCGGGCCAGCCCTTCGGCACCCGGTATCGCGCCGAACCTCCCCCACACCTCGGCCGGTTCGCCGCCCAACCGCAGCTCGGCAGCCGTACGGGTCAGGCGCTCGCCGAGCGGGCCGCCCAGCGACCGGCCCACCGCCTCCGCCGCCTCGCCAGGCCCGGCTCCGGAGGCGGCACAGGCCGCCAACAGATCGGCCGCGAGCGGAAGGTGGCGCACCGCCTCCTTCTCATCGCCGGTCGGCTGCGAGACCCGCCGCGCCGCTCTCCGTCTCATGCCGACGGCCACCAGGGCCCCGGCGCACAGCCCGCCCACGCCGCCGAACAGCACCCAGCCGACGCCGACACCCACCAGGGGCAGCAACCAGCGCCCCATCCACAACGGCACCCCGCCACGGGCCTTCCGAGGGCGCGGTTCCGGGCCCTCGACGAGGGAACCCGCCCGCCGCCGCGTCCGGCGCGCCCGCAGTCCGCGCAGCACCTCCAGGACGACCTGCGCGCACAGGACCGCGGCCAGGAGTGGAAGGCCCGCCTCTCGAACGCCGGCCGGAACGTGGTGAACCGCTTCCCGGATCACGCCCGCTCCCCTCCCCGTACGATCCGCGCGGCCCACCACAGCCCAGCCGCCTCCAGCGCCCCGCCGACGGCCAGACAGCCGAGGCCGGCCGGTGTGTGCAGCAGCACCCGCAGCGGGTGCGCGCCCAGAGCGGCACCGAGGGCGAGTCCGGCGGCGGGGAGCAGGGCGAGCACCGTCACCGTGGCCCAGGCGCCGGCCAGTTCGGCCCGCAGGCGGTCGCGCTGCTCGCGGTGGTCCCGGAGGGCGGCCTCCAGCCGGTCGAGCCCGTCGGCCAGACCCGCGCCGCCGTCCACGGCCACCTGCCAGCAGGCCGCCATGCCCGCGAGGCCGTCGGCACCGTCCTGTCGGGCCGCCCGCCGCAGCGCCTCCGGCACATCGCCGCCGAACCGGGCCGCCGCGAGGACCGGCGCCTCCGCGGCACCGAGCGCGCCCGTCTCCCGGGCCGCGAAGGACAGCGCCTGCGCGGGCTGCCATCCGGCTCTCAACTCGCCGACGACGGCCCCGCACAGGGCCACCACCCGCTCGGCCCACGCATCCCGTTCCTTCGTGCGCTCGGAGGCCCGCAGCCGCCGTCCCACCAGGGGCACCGCGAGCGCCCCCGCCACCAGCGGCAGCGGTGACTCGCCGAGGAGAGCGAGAACTCCCGCCACCGGCAGACACAGCCACGCGCGCCGCCCGCGCAGCACGGCCCACCACCGCGCGGCGACCGTCGGCCACTCCCGGCCGCCGAGCCCGCCGGGGACTCCGTCCGCGAGCACCGCGCGCGCCCGGCCCGCACCGCGCCGCCGCTGGGCCGTCCACCACAGGGCGAACACCGTGCAGAGCGCCGCCGCCCCGTGTGCCGCGCTTCGTACCGGCACCAGGTCACCCGTCACCGCGATCCCCCTCCGATCAGCGACCTCAGTCGCTCCCAGCCCCGCTCCCGCTCGAATCCGGCCGCGCCCCACCGCAGCGCCGGAACCGTCCGGACCAGGCCGTCCCGGTCCCGCTCCAGGACGTGCGCCTCGGCGATCCGCCGTCGCCCGTCCCGGTCCCGTACGACGTGCAGGACGACGGACAGGCCCGCGCCCAGCTGGCTGTGCAGGGCGGCCCGGTCGAGCCCGGCCGCCGTGCCCAGGGCTTCGAGGCGCGCCGGGACGTCCGCCGCCGTGTTGGCGTGGACCGTCCCGGAGCCGCCGTCATGGCCGGTGTTCAGGGCGGCCAGCAGGTCCACCGCCTCGCCGCCCCTGACCTCGCCGACCACCAGCCGGTCGGGACGCATCCGCAGCGCCTGGCGGACCAGGTCCCGCAGGGTCACGAGCCCGGCTCCCTCCTGGTTCGCGGGCCGGGCCTCCAGGCGCACGACGTGCGGGTGGTCCGGCCTCAGCTCCGCCGAGTCCTCGGCGAGCACGATCCGCTCCCGCTCCCCCACGAGCCCCAGGAGCGAGGCGAGGAGCGTGGTCTTGCCCGTCCCGGTGCCGCCGCTGACGAGGTACGACACGCGGGCGTCGATCAGGGCCCGCAGGATCGGGGCACCGCCCGGCGGCACGGTGCCGGCCGCGACCAGCTCCTCCAGGGAGAAGGCACGGGGGCGGACCACGCGCAGCGACAGGCAGGTCGAGCCGACCGCGACCGGCGGCAGCACCGCGTGCATCCGGGTGCCGTCGGGGAGCCGGGCGTCGACCCAGGGCCGGGCGTCGTCGAGCCTGCGCCCGGCCACCGCCGCGAGCCGTTGTGCGAGGCGGCGGACGGCTGCCGCGTCGGGGAAGGACACCGGGGCCCGTTCGAGACCGGTGCCCCGGTCCACCCACACCTCGTCGGGCGCGGAGACCAGGACGTCGGTGACCGCCGGGTCGGCGAGCAGCGGCTCCAGCGGACCGGTGCCGATCAGCTCGCACCTCAACGCCTCGGCCGCGCCGAGCACTTCCGCGTCGCCGAGCAGCCGCCCCTGGGCCCGCAACGCCGCCGCCACGCGCGCCGGAGTGGGCTCGGCCCCGCTCGCCGCGAGCCGCTGCCGCACGGCATCGAGCAGCTCGGCACCCTCCGCACCGCCGACCGCGCCCCGGGCGGCGCCCCCCGCCCCGGTCACGCCTCACCGCCGGCGTGCTCCCAGAAAGCGGTGCAGAACCGGCCGAGGGGGCCCCGGGGCTCGGCGCCCGGCGGCACTCCCGCGTCCTGGTCGGCCACGATCCCCGGGTCGTAGGGGAGTTCACCGGCGAGCGGCAGTCGCAGCGCGTCGGCGACCCACCTCTCGTCGAGCCCCGCCGCGTACGGACCGCGGACCACGGCGCGCAGGTCGCGGACGACCGGCCCGATCGCCGAGACCATCCGGTGGGCGGCCGCGACGGCCCGCAACTCCCCCGGGACGACGAGCAGTCCGAGGTCAAGCTGGGCCAGGGCCTCGGTGACCGACGGGTCGCTCCCGCGCGGCAGGTCGACCACGACGGCCCCGCCCCGGCGCCGCGCGGCGGCGAGCACGGACCGCACGGCCCCGGGCGGCACCGGCGCCGCCGCGTCCCTGCCCCAGCTGAGCACCCGGACCCCGCGCACCGACGGCAGGGACTCCTCCAGGGCGCCGCCGGCCAGGCGGCCCTTCGAAGCGGCGAAGTCGGGCCATCGCCTGCCCTCCTCGCGCTCCCCGCCGAGCAACACGTCGAGCCCTCCGCCCAGCGGGTCGCCGTCCACCAGCAGCGTGCGGTGTCCGGCCCGCGCGGCGGCCAGCGCGAGACCGCAGGCGAGGGTGGAGGCCCCCGCGCCGCCCCGGCCGCCGACGACACCGACGGTCAGTGCCGCCCTGCCCACTCCTTCGGCCGCGTCGGCGAGGCGGTCGACGAGGAGGCTCTCGGCGCCCGGGAGGCTCAGCACGCTCTCGGCGCCGATCTCGACGGCCATCCGCCACAGCTCCGGATCGTCCCGGTCACGCCCGACGAGGAGGGTCCCGGGGCGCCGCACCGCTCCCCGGCAGCGGGCCGCGACGTCGTCACCGACCAGGACGAGGGGCGGATCGGTCCAGCTCGCCCGCCGCTCCGGCACCCGGTGGTCGACCTCGGGCTCGACGCCGGCGGCGGCGCACAGCCGCAGGAGGTCGTCGAGCAGCCCGAGGTCCTCGGTCACGATCAGCGGCCCGGCCCGCCGCGGCCCGCCCGCCCCCGTCACCTCCCTCCCCGTCTCATCCGGCTCCGGTCCGTTCGACCCCGGTCCGTCCGCGCTCAGTCCGTCCGCCCGTGGCGAGCCGGCTGCCCGCGACCCGGTCCTCCACGGCCCGCCCCTCCACGACTCCGGCCCCCACGGCTCCCGTCCCCACGGCGCCGAGCCGTGTGTCGTACCCCTGGTCCCGGAAGTGCTGGATGTCTCCACGACGCACACCCCTCTCGTGATTCCTCGTGTCCGCGAACTTCGCGACAGGAATCACCGTGGGGCCGCCCTGGAAATCGTGCCGATCTCACCGAAAAACTGTGGATAAGCGGGGGGCTGTGAATAACTTCGCCACTCCTACGGGGACTGTCCGGAACGCAGTCCGCCGATTACTGTGAGTGATGGATCGAGAGCCGGGCGGGGCCCCGGTCCACTCATGACCGATGAACGGAAGGAAGGGAGCAAGCGATGGCGCACAGGGCCGAAACGGCTCCGGACATGCGACGACCCCCGCCGGGGGGGAGAGCGGGGGTCGTCTCTCCGGCCGACTCGGGGGGGGAGGAGCCGGACCGGGTTAGCACGGTCGCGAACGATCCGTGACTTCCATGGTGTACCCGAGAGCCTTCTCAGGCAAACCCACGCGCCCCAGCGTACGCCGAATGGCGGGCACCTATGCTCGGGCTTGTGGAAAACCACTCCTTGCCGCGCACAGCCGCCTTCTTTGACCTGGACAAGACGGTCATTGCGAAGTCATCGACGCTGACCTTCAGCAAGTCCTTCTACCGGGGCGGACTGATCAGCCGCCGCGCCGCCCTGCGGACGGCCTACATCCAGTTCGTCTTCCTGGCGGGCGGAGCCGATCACGACCAGATGGAGCGGATGCGTGAATATCTTTCCGCGCTCTGCAAAGGCTGGAACGTCGCCCAGGTGAAGGAGCTCGTCGCCGAGACCCTTCACGATCTGATCGACCCGATCATCTACGACGAGGCCGCCTCCCTCATCGAGGAACACCACGCCGCCGGCCGCGACGTCGTGATCGTCTCCACCTCCGGTGCCGAGGTGGTCGAGCCGATCGGCGAGATGCTCGGTGCCGATCGGGTCGTCGCCACCCGAATGGTGGTCGGCGAGGACGGATGCTTCACCGGAGAGGTGGAGTACTACGCTTACGGGCCGACGAAGGCGGAGGCGGTCCGGGAGCTCGCGGAGTCGGAGGGCTACGACCTTTCGCGCTGCTACGCGTACAGCGATTCGGCGACCGACATCCCCATGCTGGAGGCCGTCGGTCACCCGTACACGGTCAACCCCGACCGGACGCTGCGCCGTGAGGCCGTGGCGCGGGAGTGGCCGGTTCTCGCCTTCGACAAGCCGGTGCGCCTCAAGCAGCGGCTGCCCGAATTCCGGATGCCGCCCCGCCCCACGCTCGTCGCCGCGGCGGCGGTGGGAGCGGCAGCCGTCGGGGCCGGACTCGTCTGGTACGCGGCCCGGCGCCGGCAGGCCGCCCTCGCCCAGCAGCTCGCCGGCGACTTTGCCCGGATTTGAGCAATCGACGGAGAAGCGGATCCACCACTTTCGCTTCCCCCCGGACAGGAGTAGAAAGGAATCAGGCCCGCGAGACCGAGGACATCCGAGAGGATCACCTGTTGAGCATGAAGGCCCCACGGACCTAGCACTGAAACCGGGCACCCACGCGACGTCGACCCGTCGATTACGGGCCAGCCGCACCAGGCCACGGGCAAAGTTCCCGGCCTGATGGGCACATATCGAGGACGCTTGGTAACTGGGTGGACGTGCCAGCGGCGGTACCAGGACTGGTGCCGCCGCAACCCATTTCCGGCACCGGCCACGCCGCATTTCCGGGCTTGACCCGGCCTGGTTTCCAGAGGCGGCCCGCCTCGTTTCCGGAAGCGGTCGCGGACCATCTCCGGACGCGATCGCGCCCCACCAGACCCGGCTCCGCCTCACCGGACCCGGCCGCGCCTCACCAGTCCCGGCCGCACCCCTGCACATGAGGCCCACGCCCCATGTGCCCCCGAAAGGCCGGGTGGGGTCGGGGGCTCAGGCGGCGCCGCGCTGGAGGGCCTCGCAGACGGCCGTGGACTCGCGGACGCCCAGTTCGACCGAGCGGCCGCAGTGGGCGATCCAGGCGCCGACGCCCTCCGGGGTGCCCGACAGGTACCCCTCGAACGCGGCGAGGTAGGCGGCCCGCCCCTGTTCCGCGTGGCCGACCTCGGCCGGGCAGACGGCCTTCGGGTCGAGTCCGCTGCCGACCAGCGCGATCCGCTCGGCCGCCCGGGCGACCAGGCCGTTGTACGAGGTGAAGGGGCGCAGCGCGAGCAGTTCGCCGTGGACCACGGAGGCGGTCACGAGCGCGGGGGCCTCGCTGCCCGCGACGATCAGTTCGGCGAGGCCGTCGAGTCGGCCCGCGACCTCGGCGGGCGTCGGCAGCGGGGCGCCGATGAGCGGTTCGTCGACCGTCTCGCCGTCCAGGCGGGGTCGGCCCACGGAGTCGGCCACGCCGGTGCCGGCCAGGGCGCCCGTGCCGGCCGGGGCGCCCGTGTCGCCGGCGGCGACCAGGTGCAGCCGGGCGAGCACGCGCAGCGGCGACTGGCGCCAGATGGAGAGCAGCTGCCCGGCCTCGGCGCCGAGGCGCAGGGCGGCACCGACGGTGCGGGCCTCGGCGTCGGCGCTGAAGTCGGTGCGCCGGCGGACCTCTTCCAGGGCCCAGTCGGCCCCGGACAGGGCAGCCGAGCCGCGCGCGCCGCGCAGGGCCGCCTCGGAGGAGATCTCGTTGCTGCGGCGGCGCATCACGCGGTGGCCGTAGACCCGGTCGACGGCCTTGCGTACGGAGTCCACCGCTTCGGCGACGCCCGGCAGGGAGCCGAGGGCGGCCAAGGGGTCAGAGGCGTGCGTACTCATAAGTAGGGAGGCTACGCGCCCTGGGGGCCCGCCCCACGTTGGAGTGGTCTTCTTCACGCAGCTTGACCACGGGTAGCGATCGTGCCACTACCCTAGGTGAACATGAAGATCGCTTTCGTGGGGAAGGGCGGCAGCGGCAAGACCACGCTGTCCTCGCTCTTCATCCGCCACCTCGCCGCCAACGAAGCGCCGGTCGTCGCCGTCGACGCCGACATCAACCAGCACCTGGGCGCCGCGCTCGGTCTGCCCGAGGCGGAGGCCGCCGCGCTGCCCGCGATGGGCGCGCATCTGCCGCTCATCAAGGAGTACCTGCGGGGCAGCAATCCACGGATCGCCTCCGCCGACACGATGATCAAGACGACGCCGCCCGGGGAGGGTTCGCGGCTGCTGCGGGTGCGCGAGGACAACCCGGTGTACGAGGCGTGCGCGCGTCCGGTCGCGCTCGACGACGGCGAGATCCGACTGATGGCGACCGGGCCGTTCACCGAGTCGGACCTCGGGGTCTCCTGCTACCACTCGAAGGTCGGCGCGGTGGAGCTCTGCCTCAACCACCTGGTCGACGGGGTCGACGAGTACGTGGTCGTCGACATGACGGCGGGTTCGGACTCCTTCGCGTCCGGCCTCTTCACCCGCTTCGACATGACCTTCCTGGTCGCCGAGCCGACCCGCAAGGGCGTCTCGGTCTACCGCCAGTACAAGGAGTACGCGCGGGACTTCGGTGTCGCGCTCAAGGTCGTCGGCAACAAGGTGCAGGGCCAGGACGACCTGGACTTCCTGCGCGAGGAGGTCGGCGAGGACCTGCTCGTGACGGTGGGCCACTCGGACTGGGTCCGCGCGATGGAGAAGGGCCGCCCGCCCCGTTTCGAGCTCCTGGAGGCGGAGAACCGCATGTCGCTCCAGGCCCTCCAGGACGCGGCGGACGACTCGTACGCCCACCGCGACTGGGAGCGCTACACGCGCCAGATGGTCCACTTCCACCTGCGCAACGCGGAGAGCTGGGGCAACGCCAAGACCGGGGCCGACCTGGCGGCGCAGGTCGACCCCGATTTCGTACTGACCGAAGGACTCAGCGCCGTTCAGCCGGCTTGACGCCCTGTGCTCCGGCGGCCGCCGGGGTGGCCGGCTCGGGGGCCAGGAAGGCCTTCCAGCCGGCCGCCGGGGCCTCGCCGACCTTCAGGGTGCGCATCTTGGCGATGACGTCCGGGTCCTGGGCGTCGAGCCAGTCGGCGAGCTGGCGGAAGGACACGCACTTGACGTCCCTCTGCACGCAGACGGTGGCGATGGTCTCCTCGACGGCCCGCATGTACGTGCCGCCGTTCCAGGACTCGAAGTGGTTGCCGATGATCAGCGGCGCGCGGTTGCCCCGGTAGGAGCGCTCGAAGGCCTGCACCAGGCCGTCGCGCATCTGGTCGCCCCAGTAGCGGTGCTGGGAGGGGTCGCCCTGGGTCGTACCCGACTGGTTCACCAGGAAGTTGTAGTCCATGGACAGGGTCTGGAAGGCGCGGCCCGGGACGGGCACGAGCTGCATCGACAGGTCCCACAGGCCCAGGTCCTTCTTGGGCCAGATCTGGTCGTTGACGCCGCTGGTGTCGTAGCGGAAGCCCATCTGCGCCGCCGCCCGGACGAAGTTCGTCCGGCCCTCCAGGCAGGGGGTGCGGGCGCCGACGAGCTCCTTGTCGTAGTCGAAGGGCAGCGGCTGCTCGGCGCGCAGGCCGGCGTTGGTCTTCCAGTGCTTGACGAAGGACTTGGCCTGGTTGATCTCGCTCTTCCACTCGTCGACCGACCAGTTGCCGACGCCGCCCTCCTTCCCGCAGAAGTGGCCGTTGAAGTGGGTGCCGATCTCGTTGCCCTCCTGCCACGCGCCGCGCAGTTCGCGGACGGTGGCGCGGATGCCCTCGACGTCGTTGAAGCCGATGTCGGAGCTGCCGGCGTTGTGCTGCGGCGGGTCGTAGAGCTCCCGCTTGTCCTCCGGCAGCAGGTACACGCCGCTGAGGAAGTACGTCATGGTGGCGTCGTACTTCTTGCCCACCGCGCGGAAGTGGGAGAAGAGCTTCTGGCTGTCCTCGCCGGCGCCGTCCCACGAGAAGACCACGAACTGCGGCGGGGTCTCACCGGGCTTGAGCTTGTGCCAGACCGGCTGGTGGGGCTGCGCGCCGGTGAAGGCGGTCGAGCCGTCGCCGATCAGCCGGGGCGTCTGCGGGGCCGCGGCCGGACCCTTCTTCGCGCCGGAACCGACGCCCGCACCCGCGCCCGGCGTGCCCTTCGTGGCGGTGCCGTCGGATCCCGAGCAGCCGGCGAGGCCGGTGGCGAGAGCGAGGGTGAGGGCGCCGACGGCGAGCGCCTTCCTCCGGACGGTGGTCGTTCTGCGGGCGTCTGACATCCGCGCACCTCTCCTCAGATCCTCGGATTTCCGTACAAGCGGCGTAAACGTCGCACCGCGAGGACCAGGGGCCGACAACGACAGGCAACATGCGCACGCCCTGTCACCGGATCCGGTGAATCATTGCCCTGTTTGCCCCGAAAATAATGCCGCAGTCTTTACTCTCCATTACGATCCATTTACTGAGCGTTGATCCTCCACTCGAATCACTCCGGAGGCTCTCGCCGGAAATCCCGCCGCTGCACCCCGCACGAGCCGCGACCGCGCTGCCCCGGAGGAGACGGGAATGACCCTCTGCACCCCCGCCCGCACGACCAACCGACCCCGGATCCAGCGGCCCCACAGCCCGCCGGACGGACCCCGCCGCTTCCGCGTCGCCGGCGCCGACCTCTCCGCGTCCGTCGCCGTCTTCCTGATCGCGCTGCCGCTCTCACTCGGCATCGCACTCGCCACCGGAGCCCCGCTCCAGTCCGGCCTGGTGGCCGCCGCCGTCGGCGGCCTCGTCGCCGGCCGGTTCGGCGGCTCCCCGCTCCAGGTGAGCGGCCCGGCCGCCGGACTCACCGTCGTGACCGCCGAGCTCATCCACCGGTACGGCTGGCGCACCACCTGTGCCATCACCGTCCTCGCCGGCCTCACCCAACTCGCCCTGTCCGCCCTGCGCGTGGCCCGTTCGGCGCTCGCCGTCTCGCCCGCGATCGTGCACGGCATGCTGGCCGGCATCGGCGTCACCATCGCCCTCGCCCAGCTCCACATCGTGCTCGGCGGCACCCCGCAGAGCTCCGCCGTCGCCAACGTCCTGGGCCTGCCCGCCCAGTTGGCGCACGCGCACCCCGCCGCGCTCGTCATCAGCACCCTCACCGTGACCGTGCTGCTCGGCTGGCCGCGGCTGCCGGGCCGTGCGGGGCGGCTCGTACGGAAGGTCCCGGCCGCGCTCGTCGCGGTGGCCGGGGCCACGGCCGCGGCCACCCTCGCCGGACTCGCCGTGCCCCGCGTGGACCTGCCGTCCTGGAGCAGCCACGCCCTGCCCGGACTGCCCGAGGGCCCGGTCCTCGGCATCGCGGCCGGCGTGCTCACGATCACCCTCGTCACCAGCGTGCAGTCGCTGCTGTCGGCCGTCGCGGTCGACAAGCTGGTCGCCGCGCGCGCCGCCGCGGGCGGGAACCAGGGCCGGAGCGTCCCCCGCTCCGCACTCGACCGCGAGCTCGCCGGCCAGGGCGCGGCCAACGTGCTCTCCGGAGCGCTCGGCGGGCTCCCGGTCGCCGGGGTCGCGGTCCGCAGCGTCGCCAACGTCTCGGCGGGCGCGGTGAGTCGCGCCTCGACGATGCTGCACGGCCTGTGGATCGTGCTCGCGGCCCTGCTGCTCGTGCCCGTCCTCGAGCTGACCCCGCTGCCCGCGCTCGCCGCCCTCGTCATGGTGGTCGGCATCCAGATGGTGAGCATCACCCACATCCGTACGGTCACACGGCACCGCGAGGTGGTCGTCTACGCGGTGACGCTGGCCGGCGTCGTCCTCGTCGGCATCCTGGAAGGCGTCGCCCTCGGCATCGCCGTGGCCATCGCGGTCGCCCTGCACCGGCTGACCCGCACCCGGATCACCCGCGAGGAGCGGGACGGGCGCCACCTGCTGCGCGTCCGGGGCCAGCTGACCTTCCTCGCCGTGCCCCGGCTCAGCCGGGCCCTGCACCAGCTGCCGCAGGGCTCCGACGTGGTGGTCGAGCTCGACGGGTCCTTCATGGACCACGCCGCCTACGAGACGCTGAGCGACTGGACCGCGGGGCACCTGGCGCACGGCGGGGCGGTCGAGACGACCGGGCCCTCCGGCGCCCGGATCGCCGAGCCCACGCCGGTCACCGACTCCGCCTCGCACCCCTGCTGCCGCCCCTGGACGCCCTGGCACAACCACCAGTGCGGGGAACCGACCACCGAGACGCCCGCCGAGACCGGGCCCACGACGCGGCTGCACCTGGCGAGCGGCATCGGCAAGTTCCAGCGGAACACCGCGCCGCTCGTGCGGGACGAGCTCGCCCGGCTCGCCCGGGAGGGGCAGCGGCCCTCGCAGCTCTTCCTGACCTGCGCCGACTCCCGGCTCGTCACCAGCATGATCACCTCAAGCGGCCCCGGCGACCTCTTCACCGTGCGCAACGTCGGCAATCTCGTCCCGCTGCCCGGCGAGGAGAGCGGGGACGACTCGGTGGCGGCGGCGATCGAGTACGCGGTGGAGGTGCTGCGGGTCGAGTCGATCACCGTCTGCGGCCACTCCGGGTGCGGCGCGATGCAGGCCCTGCTCGGCGGCAGTCCGGACGACCCGCCGACCCCGCTCCGCCGCTGGCTGCGCCACGGCCGGCCCAGCCTGGAGC
Organism: Streptomyces nymphaeiformis; assembly: GCF_014203895.1. Lineage (GTDB taxonomy): Bacteria > Actinomycetota > Actinomycetes > Streptomycetales > Streptomycetaceae > Streptomyces > Streptomyces nymphaeiformis. Next base: position 149,319 of record NZ_JACHJY010000004.1, read on the forward strand.
GGATGGCGAGCCGACGCCACGCCTGGGCCCGCATCTCCGGGCGCCTTCCGGCCGACGCCGTCGAGCAGCTCTGCCTGACCAACGTGGTCCAGCAGCTGGAGCACCTGCGGGCGTACGAGTCGGTGGCGCGCCGGCTGGCCGAGGGCACGCTCACGCTGCACGGCGTGTACTTCCACGTCGGCGAGGCGCAGGCGTATCTGCTCTCCGGGACGGACGAGGTGCACAGCTACGACGACGTCTTCACCCAGGTGATGCCGACGGACCACCTCGAGGCGTCCGACCGCCTCGAAGCCCCCGGCCAGCTCGAAACATCCGACCGTCTCGAAGCCTCCGGCCAGCTCGAAACATCCGACCGTCTCGAAGCCTCCGGTCGCCTCGAAGCCGCTCGCGCGTCCTGAACCTTTCGGTCCCCCCGGCCGTGAGACTGTGTGGCCCCTTCTCCCACCGCTCGGGACGGAGGGGCCACCGCACGTCAAGCCACTCATAGGTCTAAACCAATTTCCTGGATGCTCTTGTCACCCGGGCCTGCGACTGGTGAGCTATGACACGGGACACATACGCACAGAGGACGCCCTGGGAAAGGGAGATGTCGTGAGCAACGAATCCTTGGCCAACCTGCTCAAGGAAGAGCGGCGGTTCGCGCCGCCCACCGAGCTGGCCGCGGACGCCAATGTGACGGCGGAGGCGTACGAGCAGGCCAAGGCGGACAGGCTGGGCTTCTGGGCCGAGCAGGCCAGGAGGCTCAGCTGGGCCACCGAGCCGACCGAGACCCTCGACTGGTCGAACCCGCCGTTCGCCAAGTGGTTCGCGGACGGCGAGCTGAACGTGGCGTACAACTGCGTCGACCGGCACGTCGAGGCCGGCCACGGCGACCGGGTCGCCATCCACTTCGAGGGCGAGCCCGGCGACAGCCGCGCCATCACCTACGCCGAGCTCAAGGACGAGGTCTCCCGGGCCGCCAACGCCCTGACCGAGCTGGGCGTCCGCAAGGGCGACCGGGTCGCCGTCTACCTGCCGATGATCCCCGAGGCGGCCATCACGATGCTGGCCTGCGCCCGTGTCGGCGCCGCCCACTCGGTGGTCTTCGGCGGCTTCTCGGCCGACGCCGTCGCCTCCCGCATCCAGGACGCCGACGCCAAGGTGATCGTCACCGCCGACGGCGGCTACCGCCGCGGCAAGCCGAGCGCCCTCAAGCCGGCCATCGACGAGGCCGTCGCCAAGTGCCCGCAGGTCGAGCACGTCCTCGTGGTCCGCCGTACGGGCCAGGACACCGCCTTCACCGAGGGCCGGGACGTCTGGTGGGACGACATCGTCGCCCGCCAGTCCACCGAGCACGCCCCGGAGGCGTTCCCGGCGGAGCACCCGCTCTTCATCCTGTACACCTCGGGCACCACGGGGAAGCCGAAGGGCATCCTGCACACCTCCGGCGGCTACCTCACCCAGGCCGCCTACACCCACCACGCCGTCTTCGACCTCAAGCCGGAGAGCGACGTCTACTGGTGCACCGCCGACATCGGCTGGGTCACCGGGCACTCGTACATCGTCTACGGCCCGCTGGCCAACGGCGCGACGCAGGTCATGTACGAGGGCACCCCGGACACCCCGCACCAGGGGCGGTTCTGGGAGATCGTGCAGAAGTACGGCGTCACGATCCTCTACACGGCGCCCACCGCGATCCGCACGTTCATGAAGTGGGGAGACGACATCCCCGCGAAGTTCGACCTGTCCAGCCTCCGCGTGCTCGGCTCCGTCGGCGAGCCGATCAACCCCGAGGCCTGGATCTGGTACCGCGAGCACATCGGCGCGAACAGGACCCCGATCGTGGACACCTGGTGGCAGACCGAGACCGGCGCGATGATGATCTCGCCGCTGCCGGGCGTCACCGAGACCAAGCCGGGCTCCGCCCAGCGCCCGCTGCCGGGCATCTCCGCCACCGTCGTCGACGACGAGGCGAACGAGGTCCCGAACGGCGGCGGCGGTTACCTGGTCCTCACCGAGCCGTGGCCGTCGATGCTCCGCACCATCTGGGGCGACGACCAGCGCTACATCGACACGTACTGGTCCCGCTTCGAGGGCAAGTACTTCGCCGGTGACGGCGCCAAGAAGGACGAGGACGGCGACATCTGGCTGCTCGGCCGGGTCGACGACGTCATGCTCGTCTCGGGTCACAACATCTCGACGACCGAGGTCGAGTCGGCCCTCGTCTCGCACCCGGCCGTCGCCGAGGCGGCCGTCGTCGGCGCCGCCGACGAGACGACCGGCCAGGCGATCGTCGCCTTCGTCATCCTGCGCGGCACGGCCACCGAGGACGAGAACCTCGTCGCCGAGCTGCGCAACCACGTGGGCGCGACCCTCGGCCCGATCGCCAAGCCGAAGCGGATCCTGCCGGTGGCGGAGCTCCCGAAGACCCGCTCCGGCAAGATCATGCGCCGTCTGCTGCGCGACGTCGCGGAGAACCGCGAGCTGGGTGACGTCACCACCCTGACCGACTCCTCGGTGATGTCGCTCATCCAGACCCAGCTGCCGGCCACGTCCAGCGAGGACTGACCCTCACGCACCGGGAAACGCCCGTCCCGAGCCGCTCGGGGCGGGCGTTTCCCATGCCCGCCCCCGATGGGACGAAAGCCACGAAACTCCATAAAGTGAATCTCGCCGGACACACCCCGGGCTCGTTAGGTAAAGTAAGGATCGCGTCAGGAACGCGACAGAAAGACCTAGGTGCGCCGGGAAGTCTGGTCGGCATGTGCTTCGCCCTGCCCGCCCGACGGAGGTCACCCACGTGTCCGTGCCCAACGACCGCAAGTTCCTCGGCCGTCTCTCGCTGCCCGAGCGGCGCTACATCGCCGACGCGCTGCGCACCGAGACCGTCGGCGGCGTCCTGCTGCTCTTCGCCGCCGTCGCCGCGCTCGTCTGGGCGAACTCCCCGCTGAGCGCGAGCTACGAGACCGTCAGCGACTTCCACATAGGCCCCGCCGCCCTCGGCCTCGACCTGTCGATCCAGCACTGGGCGGCCGACGGCCTCCTGGCGATCTTCTTCTTCGTCGCCGGCATCGAGCTCAAGCGCGAGCTCGTCGCGGGTGAGCTGCGCGACCCCAAGGCCGCCATGCTCCCCGTCATCGCCGCCCTCTGCGGCATGGCGGTCCCCGCCCTCGTCTACACCCTGGAGAACATCGTCGGCGGCGGCTCGCTCGACGGCTGGGCCGTGCCCACCGCGACCGACATCGCCTTCGCGCTCGCCGTCCTCGCCGTCATCGGCACCTCGCTGCCGTCCGCGCTCCGCGCGTTCCTGCTGACCCTCGCCGTCGTCGACGACCTGTTCGCGATCCTGATCATCGCGATCTTCTTCACCAGCGAGCTGAACTTCGCCGCGCTCGGCGGCGCCGTCGCCGGACTCGTCGTCTTCTGGGTACTGCTCCGCAAGGGCGTCCGCGGCTGGTACGTGTACGTGCCGCTGGCCCTGGTCATCTGGGGCCTGATGTACAACAGCGGCGTCCACGCCACCATCGCCGGCGTCGCCATGGGCCTGATGCTGCGCTGCACCACCCGCGAGGGTGAGGAGCACTCCCCCGGCGAGCACATCGAGCACCTGGTCCGGCCGCTCTCGGCCGGGCTCGCCGTCCCCCTCTTCGCGCTCTTCTCCGCCGGTGTGAGCATCTCCGGCGGCGCGATCCACGACGTCTTCACCCAGCCGGTCACCCTCGGCGTGGTCCTCGGTCTCGTCGTCGGCAAGGCGATGGGCATCTTCGGCGGCACCTGGCTCGCCGCCCGCTTCACCCGTGCGGAGCTCAATCCTGACCTGGCCTGGCCGGACGTGTTCGCCGTCGCCACCCTCGCCGGGATCGGCTTCACCGTCTCGCTCCTCATCGGCGAACTCGCCTTCGCCGGGGACGCCGTCCTCACCGACGAGGTGAAGGCCGCCGTCCTCATCGGCTCGCTGATCGCGGCCGTCCTCGCCTCCGTCCTGCTGAAGCTGCGGGTCCGGAAGTACCAGGCCCTCGTCTCCGCCGAGGAGCGCGACGAGGACGAGGACGGCATCCCCGACATCTACGAGGAGGACAACCCGGAGTACCACCTGCGGATGGCCGAGATCTACGAGCGGAAGGCCGCGGAGCACCGGCAGCGCGCCCAACTGGCGGGGGCGTCGCGCGACGGGGGCGACCGTCCGGCATGATCTGAGTCGGACCGTAGACACAAGGAGAGGGAGCAGCGATGAGCGACCCGTTCGACGGCACCGAGCGCAGCCTCGGTCAGCTGGTCGCCTCGGCGACCGCCGAGATGTCCGCGCTGGTGCACGACGAGATCGCCCTGGCCAAGGCCGAGATCCGACAGGACGTCAAGCGTGGCGCGATCGGCAGCGCGGCGGGCACCGCGGCCGCCGTGGTGCTGCTCTTCTCGCTGCCGATGCTGAGCTTCGCGCTCGCGTACGCCATCAACACCTGGACCGGCGGGCACAACGGAAACGGGGGCTGGAACCTCGTCTGGTGCTTCCTGCTGTCCTTCGCCTTCAACGTGCTGGTCGCGGCGCTGCTCGGGCTGATCGCGTACTCCAAGTTCAAGAAGCTCAAGCCGCCGGAGAAGTCCATCGCCTCCGCCAAGCAGACCGCGGCGATCATGCAGAACGCGAAGCCGCACCCCCGTCCGGCGCAGCAGCCCGCGCTCGACAAGGCCTCCGCTGTGGCACGCTCGTCCGTATGACCCTCCCCGAGAGCAGCAGCGGCAACGGCGGGCCCGTACGGCTCGACGGGCCGTGGACGCACCGTGACGTGGCCGCCAACGGCGCCCGCTTCCACATCACCGAGATGGGCGACGGCCCGCTGGTGCTGCTCCTGCACGGCTTCCCGCAGTTCTGGTGGACCTGGCGCCACCAGCTGCCCGCCCTCGCCGAGGCCGGATTCCGGGCCGTCGCGATGGACCTGCGCGGGGTCGGCGGCAGCGACCGCACGCCGCGGGGTTACGACCCCGCCAACCTGGCCCTCGACATCACCGGCGTGGTCCGCTCCCTGGGCGAGCCCGACGCGGCGCTCGTCGGGCACGACCTGGGCGGCTACCTCGCCTGGACGGCCGCCGTCATGCGGCCGAAGCTGGTGCGCCGGCTCGTCGTCTCCTCGATGCCGCACCCGCGCCGCTGGCGCTCGGCGATGCTCTCCGACTTCGCCCAGTCGCGGGCCGGTTCGCACGTGTGGGGCTTCCAGCGGCCGTGGCTGCCGGAGCGTCAGCTCGTCGCGGACGACGGCGCGCTCGTGGGCGAGCTGATCCGGGACTGGTCGGGTCCGAAGCCGGTCGACGAGGAGGCCGTCGAGACGTACCGGCGGGCGATGTGCGTCCCGTCGACGGCGCACTGCTCGATCGAGCCGTACCGGTGGATGGTGCGGTCGCTGGCCCGCCCGGACGGCATCCAGTTCAACCGGCGCATGAAGCGGCCCGTCCGGGTGCCGACGCTCCACCTGCACGGTTCCCTGGACCCGGTGATGCGGACCCGCAGCGCCGCGGGGTCCGGCGAGTACGTGGAGGCGCCGTACCGCTGGCGGCTCTTCGACGGCCTCGGGCACTTCCCGCACGAGGAGGACCCGGTGGCCTTCACCACGGAGCTCGTCAACTGGCTGAAGGACCCCGAACCCGACCGCTGAGCCCCTTTCAGGGACCGTGCCGGCGTACAGGCTTGCGTCGAACGGCCATGTGCCCCGCGCATACTCCAATTGGCGGGCCCCGGGGCGGTTACCGACCTTGGCCCCCGGGCAGACGTCGAAGTATGGGCTGGACGCACGACTACGGTGACACGACAGCACGCGACCGCCGCTCGGCCACGGGGCCGGGCTCCCGCGAGAGGGGTGGCACCGCGGACGCGGGCCACGCGGCGCAAGGCGTGGGGATCTCGCGCATCCTGCGCCGCCGGGCCCGCTGGGTCTCGGCCCGGCTCCGGCACCCCAGAGACACCGCTTAGCGCTCCGTAGAGCCGGCGCTCACAGGGCGCAGGTCTGGGTGTCGACCTGCTGGTCGGCGGTCCGGCCGCGCTCGATGTCCTCACGGATCTCGTCGACCGTCAGGGCGTATCCGGTGTTCGCGTCGTCGAGGGAGCGGGCGAAGATCACGCCGTACACCTCGCCGTTCTCCGTGAGGAGCGGACCGCCGGAGTTGCCCTGGCGGACCGTCGCGTACAGCGAGTACACGTCCCTGCGCACATCGCCACGGTGGTAGATGTCGGGGCCCTTGGCGCTGATCTGGCCCCGCACACGGGCCGAGCGCACGTCGTACGAGCCGTTCTCCGGGAATCCGGCGACGATCGCGTCGTCGCCGCTGTGGGCGTCCTCGTCGGTGAAGGCCAGCGGCGTGGCCCGCAGGCCCGGCACGTCCAGGACGGCGATGTCGCGCTGCCAGTCGTAGAGGACGACCTTGGCGTCGTAGAGCTTGCCCTCGCCGCCTATCTGGACGGTCGGCTCGTCGACGCCGCCGACGACGTGGGCGTTGGTCATGATGCGGCGGTCGGCGAAGACGAAGCCGGTGCCTTCGAGGACCTTGCCGCAGCTCTGCGCGGTGCCGACGACCTTCACGATGGAGCGCTGCGCGCGGGCGGCCACGGGACTGTGGGCGAGCGCCGGGTCGGGCGGGGTGACCGGGGTGATCGGCTCGTTCGCGAAGGGGCTGAAGACCTGGGGGAAGCCGCTGCGGGCCAGGGTGGAGCTGAAGTCGTCGAACCAGCCGGAGGCCTGATCCGGCATCACCTGCTCCACGCCGAGCAGCACCTTGGAGGTCCGTACCTCCTTGCCCAGGGTGGGCAGCGAGGTACGGGCGAGGGCGGAGCCGATCAGCCAGGCCACGAGCAGCATCGCGACCACGTTGACGAGGGCGCCGCCGGTGGCGTCCAGGGCGCGGGCCGGCGACCAGGTGATGTGGCGGCGCAGCTTGTTGCCGAGGTGGGTGGTGAAGGCCTGGCCGACGGAGGCGCTGACGATGACGATCATCACGAAGACGACGGTCGCCGTGGTCGAGACCTCGCTGTTGTCGGTCAGCTGGTCCCAGAGGATCGGCAGCAGCAGAACGGCGACGAGACCGCCGCCGAGGAAGCCGATCACCGAGAGGATGCCGACGACGAAGCCCTGGCGGTAACCGATGATCGCGAACCATACGGCGGCGAGCAGCAACAGGATGTCCAGCACGTTCACCGTCAATAGCCTCGCAGATTCGTTTCCGGTCGCCCGGGGTCGGTCGGCCCGAAGGCCGGTCCGCCCGAAGGTCAGCCTGTCATGAGCGCCAGTCGAGCGGGACCTTCTTGGACCGGTCCCAGGGACGCTCCCAGCCGGCGAAATGGAGCAGCTTGTCGATGACGCCGGCCGTGAAACCCCAGACCAGAGCGGATGCGACGAGGAACGCGGGGCCTTCGTGGCCGAGCGGGTGGACGGAGGTCGCGCGGTTCGCGGGGTCCGTGAGATCCGCCACGGGGACGGTGAAGACGCGGGCGGTCTCGCCGGGGTCGACGACGCCGACCGGGCTGGGGTCGCGCCACCAGCCGAGGACGGGGGTGACGACGAAGCCGCTGACCGGGATGTAGAGCCGGGGCAGCACGCCGAAGAGCTGGACGCCCTCCGGGTCGAGGCCGGTCTCCTCCTGGGCCTCGCGCAGGGCGGCGCGCAGCAGGCCGCCGTCCGCCGGATCGCCGTCCTCGGGGTCGAGGGCGCCGCCGGGGAAGGAGGGCTGCCCGGCGTGCGAGCGGAGGCTGCCGGAGCGCTCCATGAGCAGCAGCTCGGGTCCGCGCTCGCCCTCGCCGAAGAGGACGAGGACGGCGGACTGGCGGCCGGAGCCGCTCTCGGGCGGCAGGAAGCGGCTCAGCTGCTCGGGTCTGACCGTGCGGGCGGCCCGGTCGACGGGCTCGAGCCAGTCGGGCAGCCCGTCCCTGCTGAGCAGCCCGGCCGTGCCGGGCCCGTGGATCTCTTCGTCAGTGCGCGTCATGGGCACCCCCGTGGTTCTCAACGCGATCGGTGGACGGGTTCGTTCCCGGCGGCGTGTTCACCCGGCGTGTTCAGGCCTCGCCGCCGGGTGACGCGCCGCCGCCCAGCGGGGGCGCCGGGCGGCCCGGGTAGCCGGGCGGCGGGTTGAGGCGCTGGCCGGGGAAGCCGCCCATCTCGTACTTGAGCAGCTTCCTCGCCTTCTCGGGGTCGGTCTCGCCCTCGCCGTACGCGGGGCAGAGGTGGGTGATCGGGCAGGCGCCGCAGGCGGGCTTGCGGGCGTGGCAGATCCGGCGGCCGTGGAAGATCACCCGGTGCGAGAGCATCGTCCACTCGCTCTTCGGGAAGATCGTGGCGACCTCGGCCTCGATCTTCACCGGGTCGTCGGACTCGGTCCACCGCCAGCGCCGGGCGAGGCGCATGAAGTGGGTGTCGACGGTGATGCCGGGGACCCCGAAGGCGTTTCCGAGGACGACGAAGGCGGTCTTGCGGCCGACGCCGGGGAGCTTGACGAGGTCCTCCAGACGGCCGGGGACCTGTCCGCCGAAGTCGTCCCTGAGGGCGGCGGCGAGGCCCATGATCGACTTGGTCTTGGCGCGGAAGAAGCCGGTCGGCCGGATCAGCTCCTCGACCTCCTCGGGCACGGCCGCGGCGAGGTCCTCGGGCGTCGGGTACTTCGCGAAGAGGGCCGGGGTGGTCTGGTTGACCCGCAGGTCGTTGGTCTGCGCCGAGAGGACCGTGGCGACGAGCAGCTCGAAGGGGTTGCGGAAGTCGAGCTCCGGATGGGCGTACGGGTAGACCTCGGCCAGCTCCCGGTTGATCCGCCGCGCCCGCCGCACCATCGCGAGCCGCGACTCGGGCGCGGTGGGCTTGGCGACGGGCTTGGCAACGCGGGCGGGCTTCGTGGGCCGGGCGGGCTTGCCGGGCGCGGGCGCGGCGGGGTCCGTCGGCGTGGGGGTCTTCACAGGCCCCACGGACTCCCCTTTTGCACCCTTTGCCCGTTTCGACACGCCGCGTTCGCCCACAGCGGAATTACCTTCGCCCGACACTCTTTCAGCCCCCTTGGCCTGCGCTCTCACCGGCGAGTTGGACACCCGGCCAGCCTAGGCGCCGCCGCCGACATCCGCCCCGGGCGTGGCCGATCGGAGCCCAATCGGGCCCCTGACGTACGGACGAGCGACTCGGTACGTCAAACTTGTTGTGATTGATCGCACTGTTTTGTGCGTCCGGCATCATGGGACCCAGGTCCTTTGAGCAGGTCGACAGTAGGAGAGAACTCGTGGACGACGTTCTGCGGCGCGCCCCGCTCTTCGCGGCGCTCGATGACGAGCAGGCTGCCGAGCTGCGCGCCTCGATGAGTGAGGCGACGCTCGCCCGTGGCGACGCGCTCTTCCACGAGGGCGACCCCGGTGACCGCCTGTACGTGGTGACCGAGGGCAAGGTGAAGCTGCACCGCACCTCCCCCGACGGCCGCGAGAACATGCTGGCCGTCCTCGGCCCCGGCGAGCTCATCGGCGAGCTGTCCCTCTTCGACCCGGGCCCGCGCACCGCCACGGCGACCGCGCTGACCGAGGTCAAGCTGCTCGGCCTCGGCCACGGCGACCTCCAGCCCTGGCTGAACGCCCGCCCCGAGGTGGCCACCGCGCTGCTGCGCGCCGTCGCCCGCCGCCTCCGCAAGACCAACGACCAGATGTCCGACCTGGTCTTCTCCGACGTCCCGGGCCGTGTCGCCCGCGCGCTCCTCGACCTGTCGCGCCGCTTCGGCGTGCAGTCGGAGGAGGGCATCCACGTCGTCCACGACCTCACCCAGGAGGAGCTGGCCCAGCTGGTCGGCGCCTCCCGCGAGACGGTCAACAAGGCGCTCGCCGACTTCGCCCAGCGCGGCTGGCTGCGCCTGGAGGCCCGTGCCGTGATCCTGCTCGACGTGGAGCGCCTCGCGAAGCGCTCGCGGTAAGCACCGCCGTACGCGGCTCCGCACACGTGGAAAGGCCGCCCCGGTCCGACGACCGGGGCGGCCTTTCCCGTACGTGCGGAGGTCAGCGCTTCGAGCCGTCCACGATCACCGGGGTGGAGCCGCTGCCGCCGCAGGGCACCGCGTAGACCGGGTTCTTCGCCGCGGCCTCCTTGTAGGCGTCGATGCACTGGTTCATCAGGACCTTGTCCGTCAGCGAGTCGTTGAGGATCTTGTTGGCGCGGGCGATGCCCTCCGCCTCGATGCGGCGCCGGTCGGCCTCGGCCTTGGCGGTACGGGAGGCCTCGATGGCCCGCTCGGTGGCCTGCTCCTGCTGGATCTTGCGGTCGATCTGGCCCTGGAGGGCGTCCGAGGGCTTCACGTTGCGCAGGTTGACCGTGGTCACGTCGATGCCGCGCGGGGCCAGGCGCTCCTTGATCAGGGTGCCGATCTCGGCGTTGATGCCCTCGCGGTCGGAGGCGTACCCCTCCTCGCTGGTGTGGCGGGCGAAGACGTTGCGGACGATCTCACGGCTGTCCGGGTAGACCAGCCGCTGCTGGATGGCGTCCTCGCTGCCCGCGAGCTTGTACAGCTCGACGGCCTTGGCCTGGTCGACGGACCACTTCACCGTCAGCTCGACGTACATGACACCGCCCTGCGAGGAGCGGACCTCGACCACGTCCTTGTCGGAGAGGTTGAGGTCGACCGGGCGGGTCGAGAAGGTCGTGACGTCCGTGAACGGCGACTTCACGTGCATGCCGGAGGTCATCGGCTGGCCCACCTTGCCGAAGGCGACCGGCACGCCGACCTCGTACGCGCTGATCACGTACGTCATGCTCACGACCAGCGAGAAGAGGCCGGCCAGGAGCGCGCCGAGGGCGCCGAACTTCAGCCCCTTGGAGTCGTTGGCGCGGCCGACGAAGAAGAGCACCACTGCGGCTATGAACAGCAGGATGGCGAAGACGAACACGGGCGATCCCCCCGAAGCTACGGCCAGATGTAAGCGGAGCGTAAGACACGGGGAAAGCCCGAGCGGTTCCGGGTCCCACGTCACGAGCCCCGGCGCGACACCCGGGTCCGGCACGGCGCCCGGGTCGGGCACGGCGCCCGGACTCGCTGCGGCACCCGGGTCCGGCCGCTGGGCGGGTCGCGCCGGTCCCGCCCCGCGGATCAGGTGAGGCCGTGCTCCCTCAGGTACTCCAGCTGCGCCCGTACCGACAGCTCGGCCGCCGGCCACAGGGAGCGGTCCACGTCCGCGTACACGTGGGCGACGACGTCCGCCGCCGTCCGGTGCCCGGCCTCGACCGCCGTCTCGACCTGGGCCAGCCGGCTCGCCCGGTGCGCCAGGTAGAACTCCACGGCCCCCTGCGCGTCCTCCAGGACCGGACCGTGCCCCGGCAGGACCGTGTGCACCCCGTCGTCGACGGTCAGCGAGCGCAGCCGCCGCAGCGAGTCCAGGTAGTCCCCGAGCCGCCCGTCCGGATGCGCGACCATCGTCGTCCCGCGCCCCAGGATCGTGTCGCCCGTCAGCACCGCCCGGTCGGCCGGCAGGTGGAACGAGAGCGAGTCCGAGGTGTGGCCGGGCGTCGGGACGACCCGCAGCTCCAGGCCGCCGACCGTCACCACGTCCCCGGCGCCGAGCCCCTCGTCGCCGAGCCGCAGCGCGGGGTCGAGGGCCCGCACGGCCGTCCCGGTCAGCTCCGCGAATCGGCCCGCGCCCTCCGCGTGGTCCGGGTGGCCGTGCGTCAGCAGGGTCAGCGCGACCCGCTTGCCGAGCTTCTCGGCGGTGTCGATCACATGGCGCAGATGGCCCTCGTCGAGCGGCCCCGGGTCGACGACGACGGCGAGGCCGGAGCCGGGCTCGGAGAGCAGCCAGGTGTTGGTGCCGTCGAGGGTCATCGCGGACGGGTTCGGCGCGAGGACGTTCACGGCGCGGGCGGTCGCGGGCCCCGACTCCACGAGGCCGCGCGGCTGGCCGGGCAGGGCGGCGGCGTCGCTCATCGCTCACCCCCGGTGGGGATGACCTTGGTGAACTCCTCGTGCCCCGGCCAGCTCAGGACCAGCTCGTCGCCCTCCAGACGCGCCTGTGCGAGGACGGGGGTCAGGTCCTGCTCCCCCGCCGCCTCCAGCGCCTCGGCGGACGTCCCGTACGCCTCCAGGCTGCGCAGGGTCGAGATCGTCGGCGGCATCATCGTCAGCTCGCCCCGGTCGTAGCCGCCGGCGGCCTCCGCCGGGCGGATCCAGACCGTGCGGTCCGCCTCCCCGGAGACGTCCCGGGTGCGCTGGCCGGCCGGGAGCGCCGCCACGAAGAACCAGGTGTCGTACCGGCGCTGCTCGAACTCCGGGGTGATCCAGCGGGCCCACGCGCCCAGCAGGTCCGAACGCAGGACGAGACCGCGCCGGTCCAGGAAGTCGGCGAAGGACAGCTCCCGGGCGACGAGCGCCTGCCGGTCCCGCTCCCAGTCCTCGCCCGTCGTGTCGCCGACGACGCCGTCCTCGGTCTCCCCGGCGAGCAGCACGCCCGCCTCCTCGAAGGTCTCGCGCACGGCGGCGCAGACCACGGCCTGGGCCTGCGCCGGGTCGTCGAGGCCGAGCCGGGCCGCCCACGTCTCCAGGGACGGGCCCGCCCAGCGCACCGGCTGCTCGTCGCGCGGGTCGACGCCGCCGCCGGGGTAGGCGTACGCACCGCCCGCGAAGGCCATCGAGGTGCGGCGGCGCAGCATGTGGACGTCGGGCCCCGCGGCCCCGTCCCGCAGGAGCAGGACGGTGGCGGCGCGCCGGGGCGTCACGGGGGTGAGCTCACCGGCGGCGAGGGCACGGATGCGGTCGGGCCATTCCGCCGGGTACCACTGCCCGTTCGACTGCTTCGCCTGCTTCGACTGACCATTCGACATGGCCGGATGCTATGCGCAAGCATCGGAATGCACGAGAGCCGGTTTCCCACGCCTGTGGAAAACCGGCTCTCCGCATCCGTCCGGGACGTCAGGCCTCGACGAGCTCGACCTGGACCTCGACCTCGACCGGCGCGTCGAGCGGCAGCACGGCCACGCCGACGGCGCTGCGCGCGTGCACGCCCTTGTCGCCGAGGATCTCGCCGAGCAGCTCGCTGGCGCCGTTGATGACGCCGGGCTGACCGGTGAAGTCGGCGGCGGAGGCGACGAAGCCGACGACCTTCACGACGCGCTTGATGCGGTCGAGGTCACCGGCGACCGACTTCACGGCCGCGAGCGCGTTGAGGGCGCAGGTGGCGGCCAGGTCCTTGGCCTCCTCCGGCGTGACCTCGGCGCCGACCTTGCCGGTCAGCTGAAGCTTGCCCGCCACCATCGGGAGCTGGCCCGAGGTGTAGACGTACACGCCGGACTGCACGGCCGGCTGGTAGGAGGCGAGGGGCGGCACGACCTCGGGCAGGGTCAGGCCGAGCTCGGCGATCCGCGCCTCGACGGCCCCGCTCACGCCTTGGCCCGCTTCAGGTAGGCCACGAGCTGCTCGGGGTTGTTCGGCCCGGGCACGACCTGGACGAGCTCCCAGCCGTCCTCGCCCCAGGTGTCCAGAATCTGCTTGGTCGCGTGCACCAGAAGCGGCACCGTGACGTACTCCCACTTGGTCATGGGGCCGACTGTATCCGCTGCCGCCGGGCTGTCCGCCGAGGTGGCCCCCGAAGGTCCCCCTAGGTGGCTTCTCCGGGGCGGTCCGCTGATTGCGCGCGGCCGCCAGTGGTTAGGCTCGACAGCGTGAGCAGGCTCCAGGTCGTCAGCGGCAAGGGCGGTACCGGTAAGACGACGGTCGCCGCCGCCCTCGCCCTCGCCCTCGCGACGGAGGGGAAGCGAACCCTCCTCGTCGAGGTCGAAGGCAGGCAGGGCATCGCACAGGTCTTCGAGACGGAAGCCCTTCCGTACGAGGAGCGCAAGATCGCCGTCGCCCCGGGCGGCGGAGAGGTGTACGCGCTGGCGATCGACGCCGAGCGCGCGCTCCTCGACTACCTCCAGATGTTCTACAAACTGGGCGGTGCGGGGCGGGCCCTGAAGAAGCTCGGCGCGATCGACTTCGCGACGACGATAGCGCCGGGCGTCCGGGACGTGCTGCTGACCGGCAAGGCGTGCGAGGCGGTGCGGCGGCGCGAGAAGGACGGCCGGCCCACCTACGACCACGTGGTCATGGACGCGCCGCCCACCGGCCGCATCACCCGCTTCCTCAACGTGAACGACGAGGTCGCGGGCCTGGCGAGGATCGGCCCGATACACAACCAGGCGCAGGCCGTCATGAGGGTCCTCAAGTCCCCCGAGACGGCGGTGCACCTGGTGACCCTCCTGGAGGAGATGCCGGTCCAGGAGACCGCGGACGGCATCGCGGAGCTGAGGGCCGCGGAGCTGCCGGTGGGCAGGGTCGTGGTGAACATGGTCCGCCCGCACGTCCTCGACGAGGCGGCGGTACGGGCCGCCTCCGGCGACCACCGGGACGCGATCGCGCGGACCCTGGCCGCCGCCGGCGTCACGGGCGGCGCGCGCCTGGTCGAGCCGCTCCTCGACGAGGCGGCCGAGCACGCGCGGCGGGTGGAGCTGGAGCGGACGCAGCGCGCGGTCCTGGACGGCGTCGGCGTCCCCTCGTACGAACTCCCCTTCCTCGGGGACGGGGCGGACATCGCCGGGCTCTACCGGCTGGCGAAGGAACTGCGGAAGCAAGGGGTGGGCGCGTGACGGAGAAGGCAGGCGCCGCGGACGGACCCGACGCCGGGGAGGGGCCGGACGCCGTGGACGGACCCGACGCGGCGACCGGACCCGATGCCGCGAACCGGCCCGCCCCGGAGGACGGCCCCGGCGCCGCGGGCGAAGGCGCCAACGGGCTCGACCGCCCTGCCCTCCTGGAGCTCGATCCGCTGCTCGACGACCGGGGGACCCGCATCATCGTGTGCTGCGGGGCCGGCGGGGTCGGGAAGACGACCACGGCGGCGGCGCTCGGCGTGCGGGCGGCGGAGCGCGGACGGCGGGTCGTCGTCCTCACCATCGACCCGGCACGCCGGCTCGCCCAGTCCATGGGCATCGACTCCCTCGACAACACGCCCCGCAAGGTCGACGGCATCAAGGGCTCCGACGGCGGCGAACTGCACGCCATGATGCTGGACATGAAGCGGACCTTCGACGAGATCGTCGAGGCGCACGCGGAGCCGGAGCGGGCGCGGGCGATCCTGGAGAACCCCTTCTACCAGTCCCTGTCGGCCGGATTCGCCGGTACGCAGGAGTACATGGCGATGGAGAAGCTGGGTCAGCTCCGGGCCCGCGACGAGTGGGACCTGATCGTCGTCGACACCCCGCCGTCCCGGTCGGCCCTCGACTTCCTGGACGCGCCGAAGCGGCTCGGGTCCTTCCTGGACGGGAAGTTCATCAAGCTGCTGATGGCCCCGGCGAAGGTGGGCGGCCGGGCCGGGATGAAGTTCCTCAACGTCGGCATGTCGATGATGACCGGGACCCTGGGGAAGCTGCTCGGGGGTCAGTTCCTCAAGGACGTGCAGACGTTCGTCGCGGCGATGGACACGATGTTCGGCGGCTTCCGGACCCGCGCGGACGCCACGTACAGACTGCTCCAGGCCCCGGGCACGGCCTTCCTCGTGGTCGCCACGCCGGAGCGGGACGCGCTGCGCGAGGCCGCGTACTTCGTGGAGCGGCTGGCCGCCGAGGAGATGCCGCTGGCCGGTCTCGTCCTCAACCGCGTCCACGGCAGTGGCGCCGCCCGGCTGTCGGCCGAGCGGGCGCGGGCCGCCGCGGAAAATCTTGACGAGGGGCGCATTGTGGATCAGGGGGGCGGGAAGGCTGGACTGGGTGGCTCCCCGGCCACCGAGCCCGAGTCCGAGCACGAGTCCCGGCCCGAGTCCGAGCACGGGACAGTGCCCGAGCCGAACGATCTCGCCACCGCCGCCGCACATCCCGTACCCGAGGCTGCCCCCACAGCCGAACCGGCACAGGAAACAACAGACGTGGACGTACGTCATCTCACCGCGGGACTCCTGCGCCTGCATGCCGAGCGCATGCGGGTGCTCGCGCGTGAGCAGCGCACCCGCGACCGCTTCACCGCGCTCCACCCGGAGGTGGCGGTGACCGAAGTGGCCGCCCTGCCCGGCGATGTGCACGACCTCGCCGGGCTGCGGGTCATCGGTGACCGGCTCACGGCGGGGCGGACGCCCTCGGCCTGAGCCTGTTCGCCGAGCGCCTCGGCACCGCGCCGAGCCGCGTCGAGCGGTTCTAGCCGACCGCGGCGTACGCCTCGTACGTCGCGTCGTCGTCGATCGCCACGGGCAGCAGGCCCGCTCCCCGCTCGTACTCCGTCCGCGCGGTCTCCAGGAGCCGGCGCCACGAGGTGACGGTCGGCCTGCGGCGCAGCAGGGCGCGTCGCTCGCGCTCCGTCATGCCGCCCCACACGCCGAACTCCACGCGGTTGTCGAGGGCGTCGGCGAGGCACTCGGTCCGCACCGGGCATCCGGTGCACACCGCCTTTGCCCTGTTCTGTGCCGCTCCCTGCACGAAAAGTTCATCCGGATCGGTAGTGCGGCAGGCCGCCTGCGCACTCCAGTCAGCTACCCAGCCCATACCGGCGCCGTCCTCTCCCGAATCGAGGCTCCCCCACGGCGGCAGCGGCATATTCACCGCTGCCAGTTGGGACGTTACGGAAGGTGGGCACAGCGCAACACCCCCTTCGGGCCCAATCTTGAATGGCCCGAACGGACTATGCGTGCGCGTCAGATCACCCAGGGGAGTGATCGAAGGACATGAGTGTGTTAACGGACATATCGCCTGGACATGCCCTTCCTCGACGGGCCCATTTCGGGCACCGCATGACACACCAACAGGAATCGGACACGAGGTTCCCGTGTTTCGGGGTCACGGAATTTCATGCCGATGTCACACCCGGGTCTTGATGCGAGACCGCACTGCTGTGACAGTTGGGAGCAGCTTAGGCCAAGGCATATACGTGTGTCCGGCGAATGAGAACGTAGGCTGCCCCCATGGCAAAGAAGCGCTCGGGCGGTGGTCTGACCGGGACCCAGCAGGCCGCCAAGTTCCTCGGTGTCAGTGTGCTCGCCGGAGCCGTGCTGGCGGGCATCGCCCTGCCCGCGGCCGGGGCACTCGGGCTGGCGGCGAAGGGCACGGTGGAGGGGTTCGACGAGATCCCCTCCAATCTGAAGACCCCACCGCTGAGTCAGCGCACCACGATCCTGGACGCCGAGGGCGGC
The DNA here is from genome assembly GCF_014203895.1 of Streptomyces nymphaeiformis. GTDB lineage: Bacteria > Actinomycetota > Actinomycetes > Streptomycetales > Streptomycetaceae > Streptomyces > Streptomyces nymphaeiformis. The sequence continues at coordinate 166,432 of NZ_JACHJY010000004.1, forward strand.
CTGATCGCCACGGTGTACTCGCGTGACCGGAAGGTCGTGCCGATCGACAAGATCTCCCCGTACATGCAGAAGGCGATCGTCGCGATCGAGGACGGGCGCTTCTACGAGCACGGGGCGATCGACCTCAAGGGCGTACTGCGTGCGATCAACAAGAACGCGCAGTCGGGCGGGGTCTCGGAGGGCGCGTCCACGCTGACCCAGCAGTACGTGAAGAACGTCTTCGTCGAGGAGGCCGGTGACGACCCCGAGAAGGTCGCGCAGGCCACCCAGCAGACCATCGGCCGCAAGGTCCGCGAGCTGAAGTTCGCGATCCAGGTCGAGGAGGAGCTGGGCAAGAAGAAGATCCTGGAGAACTACCTCAACATCACGTTCTTCGGGCAGCAGGCCTACGGCATCGAGGCCGCCTCCCAGCGGTACTTCTCCAAGCACGCCGCCGACCTGGACCTGGGCGAGGCGGCGATGATGGCCGGTCTCGTCCAGTCGCCGAGCCGCTACGACCCGATCAACGACATCCAGGAAGCCACCAAGCGCCGCAACATGGTGCTCCAGCGGATGGCCGACGTGAAGGACATCAGTCAGGCCGAGGCGGACGCCGCCAAGGCCAAGCCGATCAAGCTGAAGGTCAAGACCCCGAAGAACGGCTGCATCACCGCCGTCGACGGCGCCGGCTTCTTCTGCGACTACGTCCGCAAGACGATCCTCAGCGACCCGACCTTCGGCAAGACCTCCGAGGAGCGGTCGAAGCTGTGGAACCTGGGTGGTCTCACCATCAGGACCACGCTCGACCCGCGCGCGCAGGCCGCCGCCAACGAGGCCGCCGTCGCGAAGGTCAACAAGGACGACCCGGTCGCCGCCTCCGTGGTGCAGGTCCAGCCCAAGACCGGCCGCATCCTGTCGATGGGCCAGTCCCGTCCGTACGGCCTGGACCAGAAGCAGCACCAGACGACACTGAACCTCGCCGTCGGCAGCAAGATGGGCGGCACGACGTACGGCTTCCAGGTCGGCTCGACCTTCAAGCCGATCACCGCCGCCGCGGCCCTGGAGAAGGGCATCAGCCCGGCGACGAGCTTCAACGACCCGTCGAAGATCAACATCAGCGAGAGCGAGTACACCCGCTGCGACGGCAAGCCCTCCGGTTACGCGAACTGGGAGGTGAGCAACGAGATGGAGTCGGAGAAGGGCCTCTTCGACATGACGAGCGCCCTCGGCAAGTCCATCAACACCTACTTCGCCAAGCTGGAGCAGATGGCCGGCCTCTGCGAGACGCTGACGATGGCGAAGAACGTCGGCTACGAGCGCGAGCTGGGCAAGCCCATCAAGCAGAGCCCCTCCGTCACCCTCGGCAGCATCGAGTCCACCCCGCTCGACATGGCGTCCGTCTACGCGACCTTCGCCAACCGCGGCATCTACTGCACCCCGGTCGCCATCGAGTCGATCAAGGCCGCCAACGGCGACAAGCTGAACGTGCCGCAGACCAAGTGCACGCGAGCCATGAGCGACCGGACCGCCGACACCATCAACCAGATGCTGAAGGGCGTCGTCGAGGACGGCACCGGTACGCGGGCCGGCCTCAGCGACCGCGACAACGCGGGCAAGACCGGTACGACCAACGACCGCAAGGACGCCTGGTTCGTCGGCTACACCCCGAACCTGTCCACCGCCGTCTGGGTCGGTGACGACGTCGGCGAGAAGAAGTCGATGTACGACATCACCATCGGCGGCGAGTACTACGACAAGGTCTGCGGTGGCTGCCTCCCCGGCCCGATCTGGAAGATCGCGATGACGGGCGCCCTGGACGCCGGCCAGACGCCGGGCTTCGTCACCGTCCCCGTGCCGCGGGCCGACAAGCCCAAGGACGAGGAGAAGGAAGGCGACGAGGGCCCGAACAAGCCCAAGAAGCCCGCCGACGCCAAGCCCGGCGACACCCCGTCCCCCGGGTTCACGTTCCCGACGGACCTGTTCCCCGGCGGCCGCAACAAGCCCCGCGGCGGAGGCCACTGACGCCAGGCCGGTACGAGGAAGGGCGCCCCACCTGAGGTGGGGCGCCCTTCCTCGTACCGACTCCGCGGATCAGCCCGCGAGCAGCTTCTTCACCGCGGCGGCGACGCGGCCGCCCTCGGCCTGGCCGGCCACCTTCGGGTTCACGATCTTCATGACGGCGCCCATGGCACGCGGCCCCTCGGCGCCCGCCGCCTTCGCCTCCTCGACGGCCGCCGCGACGATGCCGTCGAGCTCCTCGTCGCTGAGCTGCTTCGGCAGGTACGCGTCGAGGATGAGGCCCTCGGCCTTCTCCCGCTCGGCGGACTCGGGGCGACCGCCCTTGGCGAAGGCGTCCGCGGCCTCGCGGCGCTTCTTCGCCTCCTTCGCGATCACCTTCTGCACCTCGTCGTCGGAGAGTTCGCGCTTCGTCGTACCCGCGACCTCCTCCTTCGTGATCGCGGTGATGGTGAGCCGCAGGGTCGAGGAGCGCAGTTCGTCGCGCTCCCGGATCGCGGCGTTGAGGTCGTCCTGGAGCTTCGCCTTGAGCGTGGTCATGGGGTCAAGTGTGGCAGGTGCGCCACCCGGACCGCCCGCGCATTTCGGCCCGGCGGGTCTGCGACGATGGGGGGATGCGCGCACGGTACGGCATCCCCCTGAAGATCACGGCAGGCCTCACGGCGACGGCGGCGGCCGGAATCGTCTACGCGGCCGGCATCGAGGCCCGCTCCTTCCGGCTCCGCCGGGTGACGGTCCCGGTCCTCCCGCGCGGCATGCGCGACCTGCGGATCCTCCAGGTCTCGGACATCCACATGGTGAGCGGCCAGGGCAAGAAGCGCGCCTGGCTGCAGTCCCTCGCGGGGCTCCGCCCCGACCTCGTCGTCAACACCGGCGACAACCTCTCCGACACGGAGGCCGTGCCGGAGGTACTCGACGCGCTCGGGCCGCTGATGGAGTTCCCCGGTGTGTACGTCTTCGGCTCCAACGACTACTACGGGCCCCGGCCGCGCAACCCCGCCCGCTACCTGATGGAGAAGGTGCAGGGCCGCCACGGGCTCAACGGCAACCCGCCGGTGGTCGGCGCCGTCCACAACCCGTGGGAGGACCTCCGGGACGCCTTCGACGCGGCCGGCTGGGTCAACCTCACCAACACCCGCGGCCGGCTGAAGCTGCCGCAGGCCGACCTCGCCTTCACCGGCCTGGACGACCCGCACATCAAGCGCGACCGGTACGAGCGGGTCGCCGGCGGCCCCGACGCGGACGCCGACTTCACGCTGGGCGTCGTGCACGCCCCGTACCTGCGGGCGCTCGACGCCTTCACGGCCGACGGGTACGAGCTGATCCTCGCCGGGCACACCCACGGCGGCCAGCTGTGCGTCCCCTTCTACGGGGCGCTCGTCACCAACTGCGACCTGGACACGGACCGGGTGAAGGGCCTCTCCACGCACACGGTGGAGGAGCGCACCTCGTACCTCCACGTCTCGGCGGGCTGCGGCACCAACCGGTACACCCCCGTCCGCTTCGCCTGCCCGCCCGAGGTCACCCTGCTCACCCTGACGGCGCGTGCCTGACCGCTTACGGTGGGGGAATGCTCACGCCCCCTTCCGCGGCCGTGCCGGCCTCCGCCGTCATGTCCCCCGTCGGCCGCCGCCCCTGGGCGGCGGCCTTCCGGGCCCTGATCGCCGCGTCCGCGGCGACGGGCCTGGTCATCGAGTGCGCGTACGGGAACGTGCTCGTGGTCCTGAGCTTCTTCACCATCTGGACGAACATCCTCGTCGCCGTCGTCCTCGGCCTGGGCGCCGTCCGCGCCTGGACCCGCCGCCCGCCGCTGTCCGCGCTGTGGACCGGCGGGACCCTCCTCTGCATCGCCGTCGTCGGCCTCGTCTTCCACCTGGTCCTCGACAACGAGGCGAGCGAGTTCAACGCCGCCGCCGAGATCGCCCGCCTGAGCGGCGCGAAGGCCGTCTCCAACCAGCTCCTCCACACCGTGACCCCGATCGGCACGGCCCTGGACTTCCTGCTGCTCACGGCGCCCGGCGCCCTCCGGTGGCGCCACGCCGCCCAGTGGCTGGCGGCCCCGGGCCTCTACTTCGCCTTCGCCCTGGTCCGCGGCGCGCTGCTCTCCCCCGACGCGCCCACCCGCTACACGTACCCGTTCCTCGACGTCACCGTCCACGGCTACGGAGGCGTCCTGGTCAACGCCGTCGTGCTCGGCGCGGCCTTCTACGTCCTCGGCCTCGCGATCGTCGGCCTGGACCGCATCCGCCCCGCGCCGAGGCCCCGCGGATACCGGATTTCGTCTGAGCGCGCGCGTGGGCTAAAGTAATCGATGTCGCCGGGAAGTGAAGAACAAACCAGCGACATCGGGGTGTAGCGCAGCTTGGCAGCGCGCTTCGTTCGGGACGAAGAGGTCGTGGGTTCAAATCCCGCCACCCCGACAGCCGCAAGACCCTCAGGGGCCTGATCCGCGAAAGCGGGTCTGGCCCCTGAGGCGTTTCCGGGAGGCATCCGCGCGGCGGCCCCCTGGGGGCTCCCGGCGCGTGGCCGGTCACCCCCGGGCGGAGGTCTCTAGATCACCGGCGGGCGGCCCAGGCGGGTCATGCGGAGGACGGTGGTCCAGCGCATCGGGGTGCGGGGGCCGCAGGAGCGGCGGACGCCCTCGGCGAAGCCGGCGAACCAGGCGCCGAGGCCCGGCAGGGAGCGGGTGCGGGCCAGGGTCAGGAGGGTCCACACGCCCAGGTAGACGGGGACGAGGAGGGCCGGCAGGTTGCGCTTGGCCAGCCAGACGCGGTTGCGGGCGGTCATCCGGTAGTAGACGGCGTGCCGGGCCGGGCTGGTCTTCGGGTGCTGGAGCAGCAGCTTCGGCTCGTAGATGACCTTCCAGCCCGCGTCGAGGGCCCGCCAGGCGAGGTCGGTCTCCTCGTGGGTGAAGAAGAAGTCCTCCGGCCAGCCGCCGATCTCGTCCAGCATCCGCATCGACAGGCCGTGGCCGCCGCCGAGGAAGGTGGTGACCTCACCGCCCCGCAGCGGGTCCTTCGCGCCGAGGCGCGGGATGTGCCGGCGCTGCGTCTCGCCGGTCTCGTCGGCGATGCGGAACGACACGACGCCGAGCGTCGGGTCCCCGTCGTACAGGTCCGCCAGGCGGCGGAAGACGTCCGTGTCGACGAGCAGGCCGTCGTCGTCGAGGTCCACCACGATGTCGACGTCGCCGAAGGAGCGCAGCGTCTCGATCGCGACGTTCCGCCCGCCCGAGACGCCTCGGTTCTCGGGGAGTTCGACCCCGGTCACGCCCTCGGGCAGGGCCGGGAGCGACCCGGTGCCGTTGCCGACGACGACGATCCGCGCGGCGGGCTCGTCCTGGCCCGCCACGGCGTCGAGCAGTGCCCGCAGCTCGGCGGGGCGCGTGCCCATCGTCAGTACCGCCACACCTACACGCGGTCGCGCCACGGCCCACTCCGTTTCCTCACCCATGTCCACCGAACGCCGCGATGCTAACCGTCCGGTGACACCCTCCGTTCACCCGGACCACGGGTGTCGTGCACCGGTCGGGGGCGCGGAGGGGGGAGCGCGGCGAGGAGCCGGGACGGGCGGCTCTACGCTGGTTCTCTTCCGTCAGGTTGATCGATCGTCGAAAGGGTGGTCTCCAGGTGCTGGTCGCGGACCGATATCGGCTTCATGTGTGTATCGGCCGGGGCGGCATGGGCGAGGTGTGGCAGGCCACCGACGAGGTCCTCGGCCGGTCCGTGGCCGTGAAGCTGATGCTGGCCCAGGCGGCCGACCCGTCCGCCGGCGACCGCTTCCGTCTCGAGGCGCAGACCGCCGCGCGGCTGAGCCACCCGCACGTGGTGGGCGTCTTCGACTTCGGCACGTGGGACGGAAAGCTGTTCCTCGTCATGGAGTTGGTGGAGGGGGACAGCCTCCAGGGGAGCCCCTCCGCCCCGATGGTCCTGCCCGCCGAGCGGGTCGCGCTCGTCGCCGCGCACGCCGCCGCCGGGCTCGCGGCCGCGCACCGGCAGGGCGTCGTGCACCGGGACATCAAGCCGGGGAACCTGCTCGTCGACGGCGAAGGCACGGTCAAGCTGGCCGACTTCGGCATCGCGCGGTTCGTCGACGACCCCTCGGCCGCGCTCACGACGACGGGTCAGATCGTCGGCACGGGGCTGTACCTCGCGCCCGAGCGGGCCCTCGGGCAGCCCGCCTCGCCCGCCTCCGACGTGTACTCGCTGGGCTGCGTGCTGTACCAACTGCTCACCGGACGTCCACCGTTCCGCGCGGACACCGCGACGGCCCTGCTGTACCAGCACATCGACACCCCGCCGGTGCCGCCGAGCCGGCTCGGGGCCGCGCTGCCGCCCGACTTCGAGGCGTACCTGCTGAGCCTGCTCGCCAAGCAGCCGGAGCAGCGGCCTCCGGCGCAGGCGATCGCGGACTGGTTCTCGTCCGGGGCCTGGCGCGGGACGGGCGGGTACCCCGGGGCGGGACCGGTCGCGAGCCCGCCCCACGCGTCTCACCATGCACCTCACACGCCCCACGCGCCCCGCCAGTCAGTTCAGTCCCACGCGCCCCGTCAGCCCACCGGGCCCGCCGCCTCCCTGCCCATGCCCGCGCCGGTGCACACGCCCGCGCCCACCCCGCCGCCGATGAACCGGCCGCCGGTGACCCGCCCCGCGCCCGCCACCCGGCGGCGCCAGGCCCCGCCGAGCAGCAGCGGCGGCGCGCTCGCGGAGCTCTCCCGGCGCCGCCCGCGCAAGACGGCGGCCGTCGCCGGGGTCATCGCCTTCGTGGTCTTCCTGATCATCGGGATGGCCTGGCTGTCGTAGCGGCCCCACCCCGGCGCGGCACAGCGGTCAGTACAGCCGCGGTGCCATCACGTGCGGCTCCTCGTCCTCGGTCATGAGCAGCAGGCAGCGCGGCACGCCCGGCCCCGGGGTCGCGCGGACGGTCGCCGCCGTCGGCGGGTCGGTCGGCAGCTCGATCGCGACGGTGACCGGCCGGTCGTTCCTGCCCGTGGCGTAGCCGGTCGACTTGCCGTCGACGAGGACCTCGACCACCGGCGTGTGCCCGGTCTGCACGGTCGCGGAGACCGAGTGCCCGAGGTGGTCGATGTGGAAGTGGTGGCGTGACCTCATGGGCCACCTCCGTCCCGCCGCGAAGGACACGTGCCGCCCGAGCGGGACGCGTACCTCCAGCGTAGGCACGGTCCGGCGCCCCCGCCGCTCCGACGTGCGGCCGTAGGACCCCGGTGTTCAGATGGTCCGGTACGCCGACCAGCGCATGCGCGGAACGGAGCACCTGGCACATGAGCGACACCCTGCCCTCCTTCGACGACACGACCGACTTCGAGAACGCCGACCGTGGCTTCCTGGGTTCGCTGGTCCCCGGTGTGGTGAAGGCCGAGGACGGCCGCGTGATCTGGGACAACGACGCGTACGCCTTCCTCAAGGCGGAGTGCCCGGACACCGCGCACCCCAGTCTGTGGCGGCAGGGGCAGCTCTCCGCCCGCCAGGGCCTGTACGAGGTCACCGGGGGCGTCTACCAGGTCCGCGGCCTCGACATCTCCAACATGACGCTCGTCGAGGGCGAGCGCGGGGTGATCGTCATCGACCCGCTGATCTCCGTGGAGACGGCGGCCGCCGCGCTCGCGCTCTACCGGGAGCACCGCGGCGACCGGCCGGTCACCGGCGTGATCTACACCCACTCGCACGGCGACCACTTCGGCGGCGTCCGCGGCGTCCTCCCGCACCGCACCGAGGAGGGCGTGCCGATCCTCGCGCCCGTCGGCTTCCTGGAGCACGCGGTCAGCGAGAACGTGTACGCGGGGAACGCGATGACCCGCCGGGCGAGCTACATGTACGGCGTCGGCCTCCCGAAGGCCCCGGACGGCCAGATCGGGGTGGGCCTCGGCCAGGCCACCTCCACCGGCACCATCAGCCTGATCCCGCCGACCGTCGACATCACGGAGACCGGGCAGCAGGAGACCGTCGACGGCGTGCGGATCGTCTTCCAGCTGACGCCGGGCACCGAGGCCCCGGCCGAGATGAACTTCCTCTTCCCCGACCTGCGCGCCCTGTGCCTGGCGGAGAACGCCACGCACAACATGCACAACGTGCTCACCCTGCGCGGCGCGGTCGTCCGCGACTCCCGGATCTGGGCGCACTACCTGGACGAGGCGATCGAGTACTTCCACGGGCAGTACGACGTCGGCTTCGCCTCCCACCACTGGCCGACCTGGGGCCACGACAACGTGGTGCGGTTCCTGGCCGAACAGCGCGACCTCTACGCGTACCTGCACGACCAGACGCTCCGGCTCCTCAACGAGGGCTGGACGGGCCCCGAGATCGCCGAGCGGATCGAGCTGCCGCCCGCCCTGGAGAAGGCCTGGCACGCGCGCGGCTACTACGGCTCGCTCAGCCACAACAGCAAGGCGGTCTACCAGCGGTACCTCGGCTGGTACGACGGCAACCCGGCCCATCTGTGGGAGCACCCGCCGGTGGAGCTCGCGCGGCGGTACGTGGACGTGGCCGGCGGCCCCGCCGAGGCCGTCGCGAAGGCCCGCGCCTACATCGAGGCCGGGGACCCGCGCTTCGCCGTGACCCTGCTCAACCACGTGGTCTTCGCCGACCCCGGGAACACGGAGGCGAAGGAGGTCCTCGCCGGGGTGTACGAGAACCTCGGGTACGGCGCCGAGAACGCCACCTGGCGGAACTTCTACCTGCGCGGCGCCCAGGAGCTCCGCCAGGGCGTCACCGGCGAGATGGTCGACATGACCAACCCCGAGATGTCGATGGCCCTCACCGTCCCCATGCTGATCGACTCGATCGCCATCGGGATCGACGGGCCGCGCGCCTGGGACGACGACCTGACGATCGACCTCGTCCTGACCGACACGGGCCCGCCCACCGACGCGGGCGAGCGGCACCGCCTCACCCTCCACAACGGCGCCCTCACCCACCGGGTGGTCGCCGAGCCCCGGACGCCCGCCGGGCTCACCCTCACCCTCGGGAAGGTCCAGCTCCTCGGGCTCCTCGCCGGGAAGAGCCCGCAGGAGCTCGGGATCGGCGTGGAGGGCGATCCCACCCTGCTCGCCCGGCTCTTCTCGTACGTGACGAAGCCCGAAGCCCAGTTCCCGATCGTCACCCCGTGACCCCGGCCGTCTGAGCCCCTACACCTCGCACGACAGCGCGAACAGGCCGCGCCTGGCGCCCTCCTCGTAGGCGCTGCGCAGCTCCGGGTCGGCGAGGAGCGCCCCGAGGGCCTCCTCGCCACGCGCGCGCGTGGCGACGCAGTACTCCGAGGGCCGGTACGAGGAGTCGAAGACCGAGGTCCGCAACAGGTCGACCGCGCCCAGGAGATGGGCCGCCGCGTCGTGCTGCCCGTCCATCGCCCGCATCTGGGCCAGGAGTTCCGCCGCGCAGGCCGCGCCCACGGCGGAGCCGAGCCGCAGATGCTCGCGCAGGGCCCGCCGGGCGTACTCCGCGGCCCGCCCCCGGTCCCCGTCCCAGGCGCCCAGTTCGGCCCGTACGTGGTACGCCCAGGCCTCGGCGTACAGGTCGCGGCCCACCCAGGCCCGCCGGCTCTCGCGGTCCGTGTCCGCCTCGTCCAGCGCCTCCTGCGCGCCCTCCGGGTCGGAGCGGCACAGCGAGAGCGCGAGCCCGACCCAGCACGCCTGCCGGCTCGGCCCGAACTCCGGGTGCTCCTCCATCAGGGCCAGGGCCTCCCGGAACTCGGCCGCCGCCGCGCGCGTACGCCCCTGGTAGAGGGCGGTCGAGCCGCGCAGATGGGCGAGGAGCGACAGGCAGTGCTCGTCACCGTCGCGTACGGCCGCCACCCAGGCCTGGGCGAGGAGCGGGTCGGCGTCCTCGGGGCGGCCCGACTCCAGCTCCAGGAAGGCCGCGAGCCACAGGGCGCGGGCGGACGGCGGTCCCGCGTGCAGGCTGAGGGCGTGCCGCAGCCGGGAGCGGCCCTCGGCGATCCGCCCGCAGGACACCCACAGGAACCACAGGGCGACCGCGATCTCGACGGACGTCTCGGCCTCGGCGCTCGGCGAGAGCGGCGCGGTCGTCGGGTCCATGGCGGCCGCCAGGTCCGGGAGTTCGCGCAGGGCCAGGTCACGGGCGTCGAGCTGACGGCCCCGCTGCCACCAGTCGGCGGCCCGCCTGGCCACCTTCACGCACCACCTGCGGTGGTGCAGCAGGACGGCCCAGCGGTCCCCGCGCGCGGTGAGCCGGCGGGCGCCGACGGCCCGCATCGGGTGCGGCATCCAGTAGCGGGGCAGACCGTCCTCGCCGTCGAACAGGTCGTCCACGGGGAGCAGGGCGAGCGGCGCGAGCCGGTCGAGGACCGCCTGGATCTCCCCCGCGGGCAGCGACCCGGAGGCGCAGACCTCGCGGACGGCCTCCCGGCCGAAGGCGCCCTCGAAGACGGACAGCCGTTCCCACAGGAGCCGTTCGGCCGGGCCGCAGCCCTCGTAGCCCCGCTCGGCCGCGGCGACGTGGTCAAGGCCGACGTGTTCGCCCCACAGACGTTCGGTCTCCGGTGGTTCCGCTGCCCACATGTACTCCAGCCCCCGGGTCGCTTCTCCGCCCTTCTCCTGTGACATAGGACGGATCTGATGGAAATCGGACGGCGTCGCGGCTTGAATGCCTTTGCCCTGGTCCACATCCTGGGCCCTTCCCGTGCCCGCGCCCAGGGTTTCCCCGGGATCGACCAAGGAGGCACATGCATACCAGGGAATCCGTCCTCGGGGAGGTGGATCTGGCGCTGATCCACGCACTGCAGATCGCCCCGCGCGCCAGTTGGACCCAGCTCGCGGGCGTGCTCGACGCGAGCCCGGACACCCTCGCCCGGCGCTGGGAGACCCTCACCACCGGCGGATACGCCTGGAGTTCGCTGCTCGCCGCCCGGCGCGGCACGGAGGCCACCCTGTACGCCTGGGTCGAGCTGGAGTGCTTCGCCGGGGCCGCCGAGGCCACCGCGACCGAGGTCGCCGGCGATCCGTACACCCTCGGCGTCCACCAGGTGACCGGCGACGCCGATCTGGTTCTGCTCGTCAACTGCCCGGACCTGTACGCCCTCGACGGCTACCTCGCCGGGCGGGTGCGGCGGCTCCCCGGAGTGCTCAGGGCCCGCACCCAGGTCGTCACCCAGCTGCACAACCGCCCGTACCGCTCGCGGATCGAGCAGCTCACCCCGGCGCAGGCGCAGCACCTCGGCGAGATCACCGGCGCCGACCGGCGGGGCCGGGCCCCCGCGCGCGCGTACCCACCCGTCACGGAACTCGACCAGCGGATCGTCGCGGAGCTCGCGGGGGACGCCCGGCGCAGCGCCGCCGAACTGGCCCGGCGGTGCGGCACGAGCGAGTCGACCGTGCGCCGCAGGCTGGACGCCCTCGGCGCGGCCGGCGCCGTCCACCACCACTGCCTGCCGGCCCCGCGGTTCTCCGGGCGGCCGGTGTGGGCGCTGGTCACCGCGTGCGTACCGCCCCTCGAAGTGGCCGAGTCGGTGGCCTCGCTGACCCGGCTGCGCCAGACCCGCGTGGTCACCTCCGTCACCGGCCCGAACAACCTGGCCCTCGCCATGTGGCTGCGTACGGTCGAGGAGCTCCACGACGTGACGGCGGCGCTGGTACGGGCCGCGCCGGCGCTGCGGATCACGGGCACCGCCGTGGCCCTGCGGACGCACAAGATCGGCGCGCAGGTCCTGGGCCCGGACGGCCGGCGCACCCACCACATACGGCCCGACGTCGGCCCCTGAGACGGCCGCGACCGGCTCCTGACAGGGCGACCGGGGCGTGTTCTGATGGCCGTATGGAGTTCGCCGTGTTCGTGACGCTGCCCGGTCTGGTGATCCTGCTGACCGTGATCGCCTTCGCCGACCAGTTCCTCCGCATGACCGGACGCGGCAAGCGGACCGGAACGGTCTCCTCGACGGGCTTCGAGCAGCTGCACGCCACCTTCTCGCAGGGCAAGCAGAACGAGCTCAAGGAGCGGCAGAGCGCCCTGGTGCTGCGCGACGACGAGGAGGACGGCGCCCCGCCGCGCCACTCGACGGTGGATCTCGGCGGCGGGCGGGCCGTCATCAGGATCAGGCCGTCCTGACCCTCGGCGTCAGGCCGGGCGGGACGCCTTGACCGAGTACATCAGGGGGACGCGGGGGCGGTCCGCGGGGAAGCGGTAGTAGCCGTCCTCGTGCCGCTGGAGGGCGCCGTAGCGGGGGAAGAGCGAGGCGTCGTGCTCGTGCAGGAACTCGATGCGCAGGCCCGCCTTCGCGAGTGCCGTGACGACCTCGCCGACCGGGTGCACCCACTCCACGCTGCGGTTGTGGACGGTGACGGCGTCCAGATCGGCGTACGTCCCCGGGTGGGTGTCCACCCACGGGTCGCGGACGAAGTAGTCGTGCACGACCCGGCTGCCGGTCTCGTCGTCGAGCGAGTCGGTCAGCGGGTGGAACTCGGCCACGTAGAGGAAGCCGCCCGGGGCGACGAGGGAGGCGGCGGTCTCCGCCCAGCGCTCGATGTCGGGCAGCCAGCACAGCGCCCCGCCGCCGGTGTAGACGATGTCGTACGAGCCGTCCGGGACGGCCTCCGCGGCGTCGTACACGTCGGCGGCGACGAAGGCGGCCCGGTCCTGCGACAGGCCCAGGTCTGCGGCGAGCGAGCGCGCGGTCTCGACGGCCGGCTCGGAGAAGTCCAGGCCGACGACGCGCGAGGCGCCGTGCCGGGCCCAGGAGAGGGTGTCCAGGCCGATGTGGCACTGGAGGTGGAGGAGGGAGCGTCCGCTGACGTCGCCGACCTCCGCGAGCTCGAAGTCCCGCAGGGCGTCCTTGCCCTCGCGGAAGGTGTCGAGGTCGTAGAACTCGCTGGCGACGTGGATCGGGACGCGCTCGTCCCACTTCGCGCGGTTGGCCTCGTGCCAGTCCTCAGGCGTCGGAGAGTACATGTCGGGGAGGTTATCCACAGGCCGCGGACGACGCGACCACATTGTCGGCGGCGCGGAGCATGATGGATGCCATGACTACCGAGAGCAAGCACAGCGACACCCCCGTCTGGGAGCAGCGCTTCCGGGCCCCCCGCGTCTCCCTGCCCGAGTGGGCTGAGGAGGCCCCTGACCGCTCACTCTTCGTGTCCAACGCGACGGGGACGTACGAGCTGTACGCCTGGGACCGGGCGAGCGGCGGGCAGCGGCAGGTCACGGACCGGCCGAACGGCACGACGGACGGCACGCTGTCGCCGGACGGCGCCTCGATCTGGTGGTTCGCGGACACCGACGGGGACGAGTTCGGGGTGTGGATGCGCCAGCCGTTCGAGGGCGGCGCGGACGAGCCGGCCGTGCCCGGTCTCGCCCCCTCCTATCCGGCCGGGCTCGCCATCGGCCGGGAGGGCACGCTCGTGGTGGGCCGCTCCACGGACGAGGACGGCTCGACGGTGCATCTCGTACGGCCCGGGGCCGCCGAACCGGTCGAGATCTACCGGCACCGGGAGTCGGCCGGCGTCGGCGACCTGTCGTACGACGGCTCGCTGGTCGCGATCGAGCACACCGAGCACGGGGACGCGATGCACTCGGCGCTGCGCGTGCTGCGCGCCTCGGACGCGGGCGTGGTGGCCGAGCTCGACGACACCAAGGGCGGCACGGAGGAGCTGGGGCTCACGGTCCTCGGCTTCGCCCCGCTGGCCGGGGACACCCGGCTGCTCGTCGGGCACCAGCGGCGCGGCCGCTGGGAGCCGATGCTGTGGGACGTGGCGACGGGCACCGAGACCGACCTGCGGCTCGACCTGCCGGGCGACGTGTCGGCCGAGTGGTACCCGGACGGCTCGGGTCTGCTGATCGTGCACGGCTTCGAGGCCCGCAGCGAGCTGTGGCGGTACGAGATCGCGACCGGCGCGCTGGTGCGGGTGGAGACCCCGGCCGGTTCGGTGTCGAGCGCGACGGCCCGGCCGGACGGCTCCGTGGAGTACCTGTGGTCCTCGGCAGCCGAGCCGCCGGTGGTGCGGTCCACGGCCGGCGGTGTCGTCCTCGACCCGCCCGGCCCGAAGGCGCCGCCGTCGGTGCCCGTGGAGGACGTGTGGGTGGACGGCCCCGGCGGCAGGGTCCACGCGCTCGTGCAGCGCCCGGCGGAGGGCGAGGGCCCCTTCCCGACGGTCTTCGAGGTGCACGGCGGCCCCACCTGGCACGACAGCGACGCCTTCGCGTCGGGCCCGGCGGCCTGGGTGGACCACGGGTACGCGGTGGTGCGGGTCAACTACCGGGGCTCCACGGGATACGGCCGGGAGTGGACCGACGCGCTGAAGCACCGGGTCGGTCTGATCGAGCTGGAGGACATCGCGGCGGTTCGCGCCTGGGCGGTGGACAGCGGCCTCGCGGACCCGGCGCGCCTGGTCCTCTCCGGCGGCTCCTGGGGCGGTTACCTGACGCTGCTCGGTCTGGGCACGCAGCCGGACGACTGGGCGGTCGGTCTCGCGGCCGTGCCCGTCGCGGACTACGTCACGGCGTACGAGGACGAGATGGAGGCCCTCAAGGCGATGGACCGGACGCTCCTGGGCGGCTCCCCGGAGGAGGTGCCCGAGCGGTACGCGGCCTCGTCGCCGCTGACGTACGTGGACGCGGTGAAGGCCCCGGTGCACGTGACGGCCGGCGTCAACGACCCGCGCTGCCCGATCCGGCAGATCGACAACTACGTCGACCGGCTGGCGGCCCGGGGCGCGGTCCACGAGGTGTACCGGTACGACGCGGGCCACGGTTCGCTGGTGGTGGAGGAGCGGATCAAGCAGGTCGCCCTGGACCTGGACTTCGCGGCGAGACACCTGGGGGGCGCCCAGGCCTGACGGACGAGCCCGGCCGACCGGCGGGGCGCGGGGGCCCGGGCGGCGAGGCACGGGGCCCCGGCGGCGGGCTTGAGGACCCGGGCTGCGGCGCGGGGACCCGGGCTGCGGGGGGCTGAGGCCGCTTGCGTACCGTGGGGGGCGTGTACCGGTTCCTGAGAACGCCCCGCTGGTGGGGGATCAACGTCTTCGTCCTCCTCGCGATCCCGTTCTGCGTCTTCATGGGGACCTGGCAGCTCGGCAAGTTCGAGGACCGCGTCGCCTCCCACCAGGAGGCCGAGGAGCGGCCCCCCGCGAGTGCGGAGAAGGCCGAGCCGCTGGACTCCCTGCTGCCGGTGGACCAGGAGACCTCGGGCCGCTCGGCGCAGGCGCGCGGCCGGTTCGGGGAGCAGTTCCTCGTGCCGGACCGCGAGCTGGACGGCCGCACCGGCTCGTACGTCCTGACGCTGCTGAAGACGGACGGAGGCCGGTCGCTTCCGGTGGTCCGGGGCTGGCTCCCCACGGGCGCGAAGGCGCCCGCCCCGCCGTCCGGCGAGGTGACGGTGGTGGGTGCGCTCCAGGCCTCGGAGAACCCGGGCACGAAGGGCGTCCACACGGCGGGCGGGCTGCCCGAGGGCCAGCTCGGCATGATCAGCGCGGCGTCCCTGGTGAACGTGGTCACGGACGACGTGTACGACGCGTGGATCACCCTGGCGGACTCCCCCGCCGGGCTCACGCCGGTCCCGGCCGCGGCCGCGGCGGGCACGGGTCTGGACGCGAAGGCCTTCCAGAACCTCGGCTACACGGCGGAGTGGTTCGTCTTCGCGGGCTTCGTCGTCTTCATGTGGTTCCGCCTCGTCCGCCGCGAGGCGGAGGCCTCCCGCGACGAGGCGCTCGGCCTGTAGGACTTCCCCTTCTCGTCCCACAGGCCGCTCGTCCCACAGGCCGCTCGTCCCACAGACCGTCCGTCCCACAGGCCGGTGCCGGCTCAGGAGCCCGGCAGGATTCCCGTGCGGTAGATCGTGCCGGCGCAGGCGTTCGTGACGACGGCCGAGGCCGTGGGGCCGCCCGACTCCGCGGTGTGGGTGACGACGACGCTGCCGTCCGCCTGGCCCTCGAGGAGCAGCTGGGGCGCCGCGCCCGAGCCCGTGCCCGCTTCCGTGCCGGCGCCTCCGCCGGTCTCGCTGCCGCCCGCCCCGCTCGTCGGGTCGTCCGTCGGGGTCGGCGTCGGGGTCGGGGTCGGCGTCGGGGTGACGGGCGGGTCGGTCGGGTCGGTCGGCGTGGGCGTCGGCGTGCTGGTCGTCGGGCAGGTCTCGCTCGGCACCCAGGCGAACTTCACCTCGTAGCTGCCGTTCGGCTTCAGGACCAGCGCGAACGACTCCTGCGAGGGGTCGGGCAGTCCGCTGCCGTCGCCCGAGGTGTGCCGGACGACCGAGATGCTGCCCGGGTCGGCCGCGCCGCGGGCCTCGAAGGAGACGATGCCCGCGCCGTCGACCAGGCAGTTCGAGCCGGAGACGTTGGCGATGCGGAAGGTGCCGTGGACCTTGCCGTCGCTCTCCATCCCGCCGGCGCCCGACTGGGCGACGGCGAGCTGGCCGGCGGAGCACCGCGGGGTGGAGCCGGGGTCGGCGCCCGCCGACTGCTGCGGGCCGGTGGCGGTGGCCCCGGTCCCGGGCTGCTGCGGCTTGCCGGAGGCGCTGTCGGTCGGGTCGGGGCTGGGCGAGACGCTGCTCGCGGGGCCCTTGGAGCTCTGGCCGCCCTCGACGCCGGTCGCGGTGCCGGTGCCGCCCTGGGACTGCTCGCCGTGGGCGGCGTTCGCCGGGTTGGGGTCGGAGATGCCGCCGGAGGCGGCGACGTGCACGAAGGCGGGGACGGCCGTGCCGATGAGGACGGCGGCGGCCGCGGCGCCGACGATGGCCTGCCGCTTGCGGGCGCGCCGCGCGGGCACGGCACGGCGCAGGTGCTCCAGCGAGCCGAGGGAGGGCTCCAGGCCGCCGACGGCGCCCTGGAAGAGCCGTCGCAGCGCGAGCTCGTCGTCGCCCTCGCCGGGCCCGGGCTCGATCTTCACCATGCGCTGTCCACTCAGCTCGTCACGTTCATCCAGGGCATCGGGCTTCTCCGAAACGGAGGAGGCGGAGGAGGCAGGGGTGTCGTCCTCTCGTGCCGTTCCGGCGGCATGCCTCTGCTCGGGGACGTCGTCGCCGTCACGGTTCTCGTGGGCCACGCCGTCCCCGCCGGGTACCTCGGTCATGTCGTCGCTCCCATCGCGACGCGCAGCGCCGCGATGCCCCGCGAACCGTACGCCTTCACCGAACCCAGGGATATGCCGAGCGTCTCGGCGACCTGGACCTCGGTCATGTCGGAGAAGTACCGCAGGGCGAGCACCTCGCGCTGGCGCCGCTGGAGTCCGCGCATGGCCTTGATCAGGTCCTCGCGCTCCAGCTGCTCGTACGCCCCCTCCTCGGCACTGGCCATGTCCGGCATCGGCTTGGAGAGCAGCTTGAGGCCGAGGATGCGGCGGCGCAGCGCGGACCGGGAGAGGTTCACCACGGTCTGGCGCAGGTAGGCGAGCGTCTTCTCGGGCTCGCGCACCCGCTTGCGCGCCGAGTGGACGCGGATGAAGGCCTCCTGGACGACGTCCTCGCAGGAGGCGGTGTCGTCGAGGAGAAGCGCGGCGAGACCGAGCAGCGACCGGTAGTGGGCGCGGTAGGTCTCGGTCAGGTGGTCGACGGTGGTGCCGGAGGCCGGTCCGGCCTCGGCGCTCTTGCGGGGCGACGGGATGCCGTCCACGCCGCCGGTGCGGGCTCCGGTGGGCACGGGGGCGATCACCGGCATGCCGCCGAGTCCGCGCGGGCGCCGGAGCGGACGGACCGCGGAGCCGCGCACGGGGACGACGGCGCCGCTCCGCACGGGGAGCACCGCCATGCCCGCGCCGCGCAGCGGGGCGATGGTCGCGATGTCGAGTACCTCTGCCACGCTTGTTGGACACACGTCACCCCGGGAGGGTTGTACGCGTACGCCGTTCTTTTCGACGGCGGGTTGTTCGTCCTCATGCGTAACCGTTCTCCCCCGATGCCCCGCTTTCAGCGTGTCCCGCGCCACACGGTCGTGGGTGCACGCAGAGACGCGCCCCGCCCCAACTCTGGTTGCAGTACGGGGGAAGTGCATCGTCGAACACGGCATCGCCGCAGTTCAAGGGGTATCTGACGCCTTTTTGCTCACAGGTCGTTCACAGATCACGCAAATCCGTGACAAGGGATTCCGCGATCTGAAGGGCGTTCAGGGCGGCGCCCTTGCGCAGGTTGTCGGCGCAGACGAAGAGGTCGAGGGCGCGCTCGTCGTCGAGGGAGCGGCGGACCCGGCCGACCCAGGCGGGGTCGGTGCCGACGACGTCGGCGGGGGTGGGGAAGTCGCCCGCGGCCGGGTCGTCGCAGAGGACGACCCCCGGCGCGGTGGCCAGGATCTCGTGGGCGCGGCCGAGGGGGACGGGGTGCTCGAAGCGCGCGTGCACGGAGACGGAGTGTCCGGTGACGACGGGGACGCGCACACAGGTGGTGGCGATCCGGAGGCCGGGCAGGCCGAGGATCCGGCGGGTCTCGTCGCGGACGTGCTCCTCCGCTGAGGAGGCGCCGTCGGCGCCGGGGGCGCCCGACCAGGGCAGGACGTTGAGCGCGAGGGGCCCGGGGAAGGGGCCTGTGTTCTCGCCGACGGCCCGCCGTACGTCTCCGGGGTGGGTGCCGAGGTCGCCGTCGGCGGCGACCAGGCCGAGCTGGGCGCGGAGCGCGTCGACGCCGGCCTGTCCCGCACCGGCGCCGCTGGCGGCCTGCAGGGCGGTGACGACCAGTTCGGCGAGGCCGAACTCGGCGTGCAGGGAGCCCACGGTGACGATCAGCGCGAGGGTGGTGGAGCCGGGTCCGGCGACGATGCCCCGGGGGCGCACCCGCGCGGCGTGGCCGTTGAGCTCGGGGACGACGAGGGGCACGTCGGGGTCGCCGCGGTAGGCGGCGGAGGTGTCCACGACGACGGCGCCCTTGGAGACGGCGATCGGCGCCCACTGGGCGGCGACGGTCTCGGGCACGAGGAAGAGGGCCAGGTCGACGCCCTCGAAGGCCTCCTCGCTCAGCGCGAGGATCTCGCACTCCTCCCCCCGCACGGCGGTCTTGCGACCGGCCGAGCGGGGGGAGGCGAGAAGGCGGATCTCGCCCCAGACGTCCGCGTGGTGCGTGAGCATCTGGAGCATCACCGAGCCGACCGCCCCGGTCGCTCCCACGACCGCGAGCGTCGGCTTGGTGGTCATCGTCCGGTGCCTCCGTAGACGACGGCCTCGTCCGAGTCGCTGTCCAGGCCGAAGGCGGTGTGGACGGCGCGCACGGCCTCGTTGACGTCGTCGGCGCGGGTGACGACCGAGATGCGGATCTCGGAGGTCGAGATGAGCTCGATGTTCACGCCCGCGTCGGACAGCGCCTTGAAGAAGTCGGCGGTGACGCCCGGGTTCGTCTTCATGCCCGCGCCGACCAGGGAGATCTTGCCGATCTGGTCGTCGTAGCGCAGCGAGTCGAAGCCGATCGCGGTCTTCGCCTTCTCCAGCTCGTCGATGGCCTTGCGGCCCTCGGCCTTGGGGAGGGTGAAGGAGATGTCCGTGAGGCCGGTGGCGGCCGCGGACACGTTCTGCACGATCATGTCGATGTTGATCTCGGCGTCCGCGACGGCGCGGAAGATGGCCGCCGCCTCGCCCGGCTTGTCCGGCACGCCGACGACGGTGATCTTCGCCTCGGAGGTGTCGTGGGCGACGCCCGAGATGATGGCCTGCTCCACCTTGCGGTCCCCTTGCGGCTCGTTGCTGACCCAGGTGCCCTGCAGCCCCGAGAAGGACGAGCGGACGTGGATCGGGATGTTGTAACGGCGTGCGTACTCGACGCAGCGGTGCAGCAGCACCTTGGAGCCGGAGGCGGCGAGCTCCAGCATGTCCTCGAAGGAGATCCAGTCGATCTTCTTCGCCTTCTTCACGACGCGCGGGTCGGCCGTGAACACACCGTCGACGTCGGTGTAGATCTCGCAGACCTCGGCGTCGAGCGCCGCGGCGAGCGCCACGGCGGTGGTGTCGGAACCGCCACGGCCCAGCGTGGTGATGTCCTTCTTGTCCTGGGACACGCCCTGGAAGCCGGCGACGATGGCGATGTTGCCCTCGTCGAGGGCGGTACGGATCCGGCCCGGCGTGACATCGATGATGCGCGCTTTGTTGTGGACCGAGTCGGTGATGACGCCTGCCTGGCTACCGGTGAACGACTGGGCCTCGTGGCCCAGGTTTTTGATCGCCATGGCCAGCAGGGCCATGGAGATCCGCTCTCCGGCGGTCAGCAGCATGTCGAACTCACGTCCGGCAGGCATCGGGGATACCTGCTCGGCGAGATCGATCAGCTCGTCCGTCGTGTCGCCCATCGCGGAGACCACGACGACGACCTGATGGCCGTCCTTCTTGGTGTCCACGATCCGCTTGGCGACGCGCTTGATGCCTTCGGCATCGGCAACGGAGGAGCCTCCGTACTTCTGCACGACAAGGCCCACGTGCGCTCCTCGCTCAGTCTGTGCCGCAGCCGGCGCTGCGATCGGCTCAGTCTATCGAGGGACCCGAAAACGCCCGTGTGATATCGGATGGTGAGACGCGCCGCTCAGGGAATGATCACGCCGTTCCTGTCGGTGATCGGTCGGTGATCTGTCGGTGAGCCCCGCCACGGTGGGGGCACCACCCACGGAGAGCAGAGGAGCCGATCATGGACCAGACCCTGGTGGACCGGATGCGCACCTACCTGGACGCCGGCCTCGCGATGGACGTCGAGGCACTGGACGCGCTGTACGACCCCGCCTTCGAGAACGTCCGCTGCGACGAGGAGGGCCTGACCGTGACCCTCACGAAGGACATGTTCATGAGCCGGTTCCGCGCGCTGCGGGAGCAGGGCGTGAGCGTCGGGGAGTCCGTCGACGACGCGACGTTCCTCATCACCAGCACCTACGGCGAGTACGGCTCGATCGTCGTGCACCGGGTGAAGGACGGCCTGCCCGTCCTCTACACCTTCGTCTGGCAGCGCGCCCCCCACGGCGGCTGGGGGACGCTGCTGCGCGAGTTCACGTACGAGAAGGACATCAGCCACCTCGTACGGCTCATGGAGGCGGCTACTTCTTGAGGGACCGCAGGCCCAGCGGGGTCGCGATCTCCTCCAGCATCACGCGGCCGGCCGCCTCCGCCAGGTCGTCCTCGGTGAGGTCCTCGTCGGTGTCCAGACCGTCGAGCTCGGCCAGCGGCTGGTCGAGGCGCACGTGGGCGACGAGGGACTGGAGGGCGCGGAGGGTGGCCGAGGCGGTGGGGCCCCAGTTGGAGAAGTACGAGAACTGCCACCACCACAGCGCCTCGCTGGTGCGGCCCGCGCGGTAGTGGGCGAGGCCGTGGCGCAGGTCGGTGACGATGTCGGCGAGGTTGTCGGAGATCCGGGCCGGGACCGGGGCCTTGCGCGGCTCGTACGGGTCGAAGACCTCGGAGAAGACGTCGACCGGCTCCAGCATCACCGCGAACCGCTCGCGGAGCTCGTCCACGTCCGGCTCCGGGCCCGTGTCCGGCTCGTACCGCTCGTCCGGGACGATGTCCTCGTGCGCGCCGAGCCGGCCGCCCGCCAGGAGCAGCTGGGAGATCTCCAGGAGCAGGAAGGGCACCGCGCTGTCCGGCTCGTCGCCCTTGGCGACCTCGGTCGTCGCGACGATGAAGCTCTCGATCGAGTCGGCGATCTGGACGGCGAAGTCGTCCGGGTCCTGCGTGACGGAGTGCAGTGTGGGATCAGACATCGAGCAGCCTCCCTGAGAGCGCGCGGGCGAGCGCGCCGACCCTGTCGTCATACATCTAGCAGCCTCCGCCCCTCGAAGGCACGGCCGAGGGTCACCTCGTCGGCGTACTCCAGGTCGCCGCCGACGGGGAGTCCGCTGGCGAGCCGGGTCACCTTGAGCCCCATGGGCTTGATCATCCGCGCCAGGTACGTCGCGGTGGCCTCGCCCTCCAGGTTGGGGTCGGTCGCGAGGATCAGCTCCGTGACGGTGCCGTCGGCGAGCCGGGCGAGCAGCTCGCGGATGCGCAGGTCGTCGGGGCCGACGCCCTCGATGGGGCTGATCGCGCCGCCGAGGACGTGGTACCGGCCGCGGAACTCGCGGGTCCGCTCGATCGCCACGACGTCCTTGGGCTCCTCGACCACGCAGATGACGGTGAGGTCGCGGCGCGGGTCGCGGCAGATGTTGCACTGCTCCTGCTGTGCCACGTTCCCGCAGACCGCGCAGAACCTGACCTTCTCCTTGACCTCCAGGAGGGCGTGCGCGAGGCGCCGGACGTCCGTGGGCTCCGCCTGGAGGACGTGGAAGGCGATCCGCTGCGCGCTCTTGGGACCGACGCCGGGCAGCCTGCCCAGTTCGTCGATGAGGTCCTGAACCACGCCTTCGTACAACGGAACGCCTCTCTCGGAGTGCTTGATTCTTACGGTAGTGGCTGGAAGCGAGCCTTAGAAGGGGCGCTGGGAGCGAGCCTGGAAAGGGCTCAGAAGCCCAGGCCCGGCATGCCGCCCATGCCCTGGGCGAGCGGGCCGAGCTTGGTCTGCTGGAGCTGCTGCGCGTTCTCGTTGGCGGCCTGGACGGCGGCGACGATCAGATCGGCGAGCGTCTCGGTGTCCTCGGGGTCGACCGCCTTGGGGTCGATCTCCAGGCCGCGCAGCTCGCCGGAGCCGGTGACGGTGGCCTTGACCAGGCCGCCGCCCGCCTGGCCGTCGACCAGGGTCGCGGCGAGCTCCTCCTGGGCCCGGGCGAGGTCCTGCTGCATCTTCTGGGCCTGCTGGAGAAGCTGCTGCATGTTGGGCTGGCCACCACCGGGGATCACGGTCACTCCTCAGGTTCGATATGTCGGTATGCCGAGCCTACGTGGTCACCGACCGGGGCGCCGACGCAACTCTTTCGAGTGAGAAACTGCGGGCTCCTCTACCTGATCAACACCCTCTTGCGGGCGGAAATCCCGGGATTCCGGGCCCATCGCCCACCATTCGGCGGTAGGAAGGGCAGGCACCACGTGCACCGCACGTCACAGAAGGACATGAGCACTGAGCTGAACAGAGGAGTCCCCCGGTGAGCCAGCAGCCGGAGATGCAGCCGCCGGGGCCCCCCGGGGGAGACGTCACCCGCGATCTGACCGGTACGCCGTTCCCCCTGGGCGACTGGGGCGAGCCGGCCGAACGGCTCGACGAGCTGTACCGCTGGGTGGAGGGGAACGCCCTGCGCACCGCCGAGTGGTACCTCTCCGACCGCGTCTGGAAGCGCCGGGCCGCCCGGATCCTGCGGATCGGCACGGCCCTGGGGGTGATCGCGGGCGCCGCGCTCCCGCTGCTCGACCTGACCGGCGTCGCCGCCGGCACGGCCGGCTGGGGCTATCTGTCGCTGCTGCTCGGTGCCGCCTGCCTGGCCTGCGACCGGTACTTCGGGCTCACGTCCGGCTGGATAAGGGACGTGGCGACGGCACAGGCCGTGCAGCGCCGCCTCCAGGCCCTCCAGTTCGACTGGGCCTCGGAGAGCGTCCGGGAGGTCCTGGGCCCCACGGAGGGCACCGCCAGCGAGGCGGCCGAGCGCTGCCTGGGCGTACTGCGCCGCTTCTCGGAGGACGTGACGGAGCTGGTACGGGCGGAGACCGCCGACTGGATGGTCGAGTTCCGCTCGGGCCCGGCGCCGCTCGCGCTCCAGTCGGTCGGGGTCGTACCGGCCCGGCCGGAGACCGTCCATCCGGCCGGCCGCTTCCCGCTGCCGCCGGGCACCCGTCCGAACATGCCGCGCCAGCGGCCCCCGGAGGCCCGCTGAAGCGGACCTCCGGCGAAGAGCCGGGCGGCCTCAGCTCAGGATGATCATCGACCCCTGGGCGAGGCTCCGGGTCGCCGCCGCGTGCAGCCCCAGCCAGACGTGCCGCTCCCGGGCGAAGGGGTGGCCGTCGTACGGCACGGCCACGGCCGGCTCCTCCAGGGTGGTGGGCCGCTCCGGCGGCAGCGGGGCCGCGGGCGGGTTCGCCGGGTCGATGCCGATGGCGGGCGCCACGAACTCCAGCTCGCGAAGCAGCCCGTACGAGGAGCCGAGCGGGCCGCCGCCTTCGAGGAGCTGGTCGTTGGCGAGCGGCACCGGGAACTCCACCGGCACGTACGCGCCGGCGTGGTCGTAGTGCCAGACCAGATGGGACTGCTGGGCGGTCGCCTCGAACATCTCCAGGAGCTGCTCGTAGTCCCCCCCGAGCTCGCCGACGGGCTCGACCGGCAGTCCGCACATCTGGAGCAGGTAGGCGCGGCGCAGGAAGTGCAGGGCCTCGTAGTCGAAGCCGGCGACCGGGGCGACGTCGCCGGAGAGCCCCGGCATGTACGCGTAGACCGGCACGGTCGGCATGCCGGAGGCGGTCAGCACGGCGTCGTAGGCGGCTATCTCTTCGGCGAAGGGATTGTCGGGGCTGTGGCACAGCACGTCGACGAGGGGGACCAGCCACAGGTCACAGGCCAAGGGAGGCTCGCTCTCCGTCAGTTGCAGGGACGGCCAGGGTAGTCGGCTCGGCCGACGACGCCCACCCGCTGAGGACCTGCCCCCGAAGGCCCGGCCTCAACCCGATGAGGCGTCGGCCGGACGTCAGCGGGCCCGCGCCTCCAGGCGGTCGGCCCACTCCAGGGAGTGCGCGTTGTAGGCCCGTACGAGCGCGACGGCCGCGTCCGCGTCGCCCAGGGTGATCGCGTCGACCAGGTCCACGTGCCCGCTCCACAGCCAGCCGAGGACGTCCCTCTCGGAGCGCAGGTAGGGCACGGAGAAGACCCAGGCCTGGACGCGGAGCCGGTGCAGGAAGTCGGCGATGTAGTCGTTGGCGGAGACCAGGCGGCCCAGCTCGCGCCAGTAGCGGATGTCGTAGCCGATGAGGACGTCGAGGTCCCCGGCGCGGGCGGCGCGGGCGGCGGCCTCGCCGCGGCGCCGTATCGAGACGAGCGCGACGCCGTACGACAGGTCGGGCTCCCCGGGCGCGGTCCCCGGCGTGTGGCGGCGGAAGATGCCGTCGACGACGAGCATCCGGGCCTCGACCATGCCCCGGTAGTCGTCGATCGAGTACTGGTGGACGCGGAAGCCGCGGTGCTGGTCGGAGTCGAGGAGGCCCTGCGCGCAGAGGTCGACGAGGGCTTCGCGCACGGGCGTCGCGGAGACTCCGTACTGCTCGGCGATCTGCTTGACGGTGAACTCCTGGCCCGGCTCGAGACGGCCTGCGAGCACTTCGTCACGCAGCGCGTCCGCGATCTGCTGTCGCAAGGTGTTGCGTGTGACAGCTCCGCTCGCGGGCATGTGGCAGGTCCCCTCCGTCCGGTTCCGGACACCCTAGTCCAGACGGAGGGAACCCCCCGGTAGCGCGGGTTACGCGGTGTACTCGTCGGCGACCGACAGGGCCGCGTCGAGGGCCGCCAGGCCCTCCTTGGCCTCGGCCTCGGAGACGTTGCAGGCGGGAACGGCGTGGGTGCGGTTCATGTTGATGAAGGGCCACAGGCCGTTCTTCTTCGCCGCGGCGCCGAGGGCGGCCATCGGCGCGGCTGCCTCGCCGGCGGCGTTGTACGGGACGAGCGGCTCGCGGGTCTCGCGGTTCTTCACGAGCTCCAGCGCCCAGAAGACGCCCATGCCGCGGACCTCGCCGACCGACGGGTGGCGCTCGGCGAGCTCGCGCAGGCCGGGGCCGAGGACGGTCTCGCCGATGTGGGCGGCGTTCTCGACGACCTTCTCGTCGGCCATCACGTTGATGGTGGCGACGGCGGCGGCGCAGGCCAGCGGGTGACCGGAGTAGGTCAGGCCGCCGGGGTAGGGCCGCTTGTCGAAGGTCGCGGCGATCTTCTCGCTGATGGCGACGCCGCCGAGCGGCACGTAGCCGGAGTTCACGCCCTTGGCGAAGGTCATCAGGTCGGGCACGACGTCGAAGTGCTCGGCGGCGAACCACTTGCCGGTGCGGCCGAAGCCGGCCATGACCTCGTCCAGGACGAAGACGATGCCGTACTTGTCGCAGATCTCGCGGACGCCGGCGAGGTAGCCGGGCGGCGGGGTCATGATGCCGGCGGTGCCGGGCACGGTCTCCAGGATGATCGCGGCGATCGTCGCCGGACCCTCGAAGGCGATGGTGTCCTCGAGGTGCTGCAGCGCCCGCTGGCACTCCTCCGCCTCGGTGGCGGAGTAGAAGGGCGAGCGGTAGAGGAACGGCGCCCAGAAGTGCACGACGCCCGCGGAGGCGGTGTCGGAGGGCCAGCGGCGCGGGTCACCGGTCAGGTTGATCGCGGTGGAGGTGGCGCCGTGGTACGAGCGGTAGGCGGAGAGCACCTTCGTACGGCCGGTGTGCAGCCGGGCCATGCGGACGGCGTTCTCGACGGCCTCGGCACCGCCGTTGGTGAAGAAGATCTTGTCCAGGTCGCCCGGGGTGCGCTCGGCGATCAGGCGCGCGGCCTCGGAGCGGACGTCCACGGCGAAGGCGGGCGCGAAGGTCGCGAGCTTCCCGGCCTGCTCCTGGATCGCGGCGACGACCTTCGGGTGCTGGTAGCCGATGTTCGTGTAGACGAGACCGCTGGTGAAGTCGAGGTAGCGGTTGCCGTCGTAGTCCCAGAAGTACGAACCCTCCGCGCCGGCCACGGCGAGCGGGTCGATCAGGCCCTGGGCGGACCAGGAGTGGAACACGTGCGCGCGGTCGGCGGCCTTGACGGCGGCCCCGGCCTGGGGATCGGGTTCGATGACATGAGGGGTCATGCGGTCGAGGGTAAGGAACCGCAGGTGGGACGGGCCATCACCATCTTGTCCACCGAGACCGGGGCGGACCCGACACGTTGCCGGTCCGGGTCGGCGGGCCCCTCACCAGGAGGTGACCTGTCGCACGTCCACGCACTCGTGCCGGGGAAGAACGGAGTGGCCGGACATGCCGCCGGTCACGAACGCGTCGTTTCCCTTCGGACCCTCGCCCTGATACGCCGAACCGTCCGGGTAGAAGGCCTCGGCGGGTTCGCTTCCCCTCGGCCAGCGCCCCCGACACGTACTCCATCGCCCGGGTGAACTCCGGGTCGGTCAGCCGGCGGGTCATCTCCTCCCCGGAGACGTCCTCGATGTGGGTCTGGATCCACCAGAGGTTTCCGTACGGGTCGCGGACCCGGCCGACCTCGCCGCCGAAGAACAGGTGCGTCACCTCGGTCACCGAGGTCCCGCAGCTCCGCATGCCCGACGCGGCCGTCCTCCATGACGAAGCGTCCCAGCTCCTCGGCCCCGAAGGCCCGCTCCAGATAGTCGATGAGGCCGGCCGTGTCGCTGCCGATGACCCAAGGCGTGACCGTCGTGCAGCCGTCGGGGACCGCCTTGACCGCCGTCCTGTCCTCCTTGTCGCTCATGGGGACGAGGCCAGGGAGGGACCAGGTCACCTCATGGCCTACTTGCCTGACCCGCGAAGAGCTCCGACACGGCGCTCCGCAGGAGCAGCGGATGGACGAAGCGACCGGGGCACGTGGGCGGGAAGCGCCACGCCAGCGGCCAGGTCCGACCGGTGAGCGCCGGGACCGGTACGTAACTGACGTGCGCCGGGCCCGCGTTGAAGCGCGTCACCCCGCGCGGCCAGGACTTGTGCGCCGTGGTGCCGGGCGGGACGAGGAAATAGACCCCCCGACGGCCGTTCGCCTCGATGACGACGGGACCCGGGTCTCCCCCGGTCAGCGCCTCCATCCAGTCGGCAAGTCGCCGCCCTTCGTCACCGTCCACACGAACGGCGTCGAATTGTACGCCCGCCTTACGGAGTTGGAATCCGGAAACAGGAATCCAATCCACCTTCACTTCCCGATTCTCTGCATTCACGAGACCATGTTCCCGCGTCGACGCTAGCGTTTTCCACGACTGAAGCGGGCGCGTCGGCAACCCCTTGACCTGCGTCAACGCACCCCGCATGCAGTCGAATTCGGCGGGGAGCAGTTGAGACCGGTTGAGATCGGTTGAGTCCGAATGGGGAGCATGAATGGCACGAGCGGAAAACAAGGAAACGGTCGGCCCTGCGGCCCGCATGGCGGCCGCCGTGGCGAAGCGATTGCGCCAGAAGAAGGGCTGGACACAGGAGTACGAGGGCGCCCAGATGGGATTTACGGGCGCGGCGATCAGCGCGATGGAGCGCCTCATCCATCCGGTGAGCGACGACATGCTGGTCCAGCTCGAACGCGTCCTGGGCGGCGGCACGGGCATCTTCGAGGAGATGCGGGAGCTCGTACGCCTGGAGAAGCTTCCGGAGCAGTTCCGGGGGTACGCGCCGATCGAGCAGAAGGCGGTGGCGTTGTGGCTGTACGCGAATCACGTGGTGCATGGCCTGTTCCAAACCGAGGCGTACGCACGGGCGTTGATCGCGGGCGGGCACCCGAAGCCGACGCCTGAGCGGGTCGACGAGCTCGTCACCGGACGCATGGCCCGGAAGCAGCTCTTCGATCGCAAGCCGGTGTGCGAGATCGAGCTCATCCTCGACGAGTCCGTACTGCGGCGTCCGTTCGGGGGCGAGGAGGTCATGCGGGAGCAGTTGGTGTACTTGGCGGAATGCGCCCGGAGGAGCAACGTGAACCTGCAGGTACTCCCGCTGGACGCGGGGTTGGGGGGTGAGTACGCGGGTGCCCGAGGCGACCTGAACATCGTGGAGACTCCGGCCCACGACCACGTGACGTACCTGGAGATCCAGGGGGAGAGCCTGCTGATCACCGACCGGACGAAGGTCAGTGTCCATCGGCAGCGATATGCGAAGATCCGGGCACAGGCCCTGGATCCGCGCAGGTCGCTGGGCGTCATCGAGGAGTTGGCGGGAGTACGGAGATGAACGAGACCCTGCACTGGTTCAAGTCCAGCTACAGCGACGACGGCGGGGGCAACTGCATCGAGGTCGCCCACGACCACCGCCCGGAAGGCGCCGCCGTCCACCTCCGTGACTCCAAGGTCCCGGACGGCCCCACCCTCACCGTGGAGCCGTCCTCCTGGAGCGCCTTCCTCGGCTACGCGGCCGCCTGAACCGCCAGTTCCTTCGCCAGGGACTCCGCCGTCGCGCGGGACTCGGCGGCGGAGGCCTCGTACAGCGGGACGAGCCCGGCCATCGTCGGGACGTTCGGCGCCAGGGTCAGCTCCGGGACGATGAAGGTGACGTCCAGGCCGAAGACCTCGCCGAGGGTCAGCCGCAGGTAGCTCTCGACGTAGTCGTTGCCGTGCATCGGCGTGCCCTCGCGGTACGAGCCGCCGCGGCTGGCGACGACGACGGCGCGCTTGCCGGCGAGCGAGGGGTTCTCGGTGATCGAGGTGCGGCCCACGAGGAAGACGTGGTCCAGCCAGGCCTTCAGCGTGGAGGGGATCGTGTAGTTGTACATCGGGGCGCCGAGCAGGATCACGTCCGCCTGCTCGGCCTCCTCGATCAGCTGCCTGCGCAGCGCGAACGCGGGCGCCTCGCTGTCGGCGTAGTAGGCGTCCGCCTCCAGGTGCGGGATCGGTTCCGCGGCGAGGTCGCGGTAGATCACCGTCCCCTCGGGGTGCTCCGCCTCCCAGGTCTTGCGGAAGGCGGCGGTGACGGCACGGGAGTGGGAGTTCTCGCCGCTGAAGGACGTGTCGATGTGGAGCAGCGTGGCCATGGGGATCGTCTCCTGAGTCGCAGGGGCTGGTGAGAGAGATCCTGTTTCCTCAACCAAAGTTGAGGTCCAGCCCTTTTCCCGCCCCTGTGACCCAGTTCACTCACTCAGATCATCAGGATGATCCGGCCCGGCCGGTGTCCCGCCTCCGCCCTGCGGTGCGCCTCCGCGACCTCCTCCAGCGGCATGACGTCGGCCACCCGGGTGATCAGCTCCCGGTCGGCGACCTTCCGCAGGCTCTCCGCGAGCCGGGCGGCGTCCGGCACGGCCCGTACCGTCTCGACGCGGATGTCCCGCTCGGCGACCGGCACCCGGTCGGGGGCCAGCGCCGCGAACACGCCGCCGTCCTTGACCACCGGGAGCAGTTCGGCGCCGATGAGCGCCCCGTCGAAGACCCCGTCGACCCCGTCCGGATCGCCCGCGATCACCTTCGCGACCACGTCCCCGGGAAGGCCGCGCGTGACGACGTGGTCCACGCCGAGGACCCTCAGTTCGGGCTCGTCGCCCTCGTAGGCGACGGCCACGACCCGCAGTCCGGCCGCGTGGGCGTACTGGACGGCCAGACGGCCCACCACCGCGCTGGCGCCGGTCACGAGGAGTGTCGCGCCCGCCGGGAGGTCGAGCCGTTCGAGGCCCTGCTGGGCGGTCGCCGAGGCCAGCGGGAGGGACGCGGCCACCGTGAAGTCCACGTCGTCCGGGATCGGGGCCAGCCACTCCGGGTCGGCCCAGATGATCTCCGCGTACGTGCCGTCGCCCGTCAGCATCTCGAACCAGGGCACGAAGCCGGCCACACGGGTGTCCTTCTCCATCCCGGGCACGGGATCGAGCAGCCTGCCGGCGAAGTCGGTCCCCAGGACGAACGGGGGCGTGAGGTCGCCGACCGCGTCGGCGTACCGGCCGGCGCGGATCCGCAGGTCGGCCTGGTTCACCCCGGCCGCCTTCAGGGCCACCCGCACCTTGCCCGGGACGGCCCCGGCCTCCGGAACGGGGCGGCGCGCCATCCTGAGGACCTCGGGTCCTCCGTACTCGGTCACTTCGACGACACGCATGTGGCGCATGGGGTTCTCCTCACACCGAAGGCCCCCTCGTGGCCATTACATCCACGCTCCCCGGCCCCGGGCAACCTCTGTCCGCCCACCCGAGTAGCCCTCCCTGAACGAAGGGCGAAGTCCAGGTGGCCGCCCGCTACGCCGCCCCCGCCCTCGCACAGGCGTCCGTACCGTCCCGGCCATGCAGTGGATAACTCCCGAGAACCTCATCGCCGTGGGGACGGCCCTCATCGGTGTCCTGGTCACCTTCGCCGTCGTCTGGATCGACCGGTTCTCGCCGCAGCGCAAGCGGCTCGGCTACCGCGTGCAGCTCAACACCCCGCTGCACCGCGAGGAGAACCAGGACAGCGAGGTCATGACCGTGCGGGAGGGCCAGGTCGTCGGCATCACCCCGCCCGAGAACGGATCCACGCTCGTCCTCCTCCGCATCGAGAACGACCGCGAGCTCGACATCAGCTCCGACGACTACGGCGCCTCGACCGACCCCCACGGCCTGAAGATCACCTTCGGCGAGCGGACCGTCCAGGGCGTCGTCGCCACCATCCCGGCCGGCTGGGAGTCCGTACGGGACGACCTGGAGCGCACCCCGAAGCTCGGCCGGAACGCGAACGCCGTCCTCGTCCCCAAGGTGGCCCTCGAACGCGGGCAGTACTTCAAGCTGCTCGTCCAGCTCTCCGGCGGCGTCGCCGACCGCGACATCAAGATCGACGGAAGCCTCCACGGCGGCACCATCCGACGCAACCGCAGCACCACGCCCGACGAGAAGCCCGCCAGGTTCAGCCCCACCGCGCGGAACGTCACCGTCGTCCTCACCGCCTGCGTCATGGTCCTGGCCGCGATCATCGTCCGCGAGCAGACCCCGCCGCCCATCGGCTGCGCCCGGGGCACCCTCACCGTCACCGGCTCCACGGCCTTCGCCCCCGCGCTGCGGGCGGCGGCGAAGCAGTACGAGGAGGACTGCGAGGGCTCCACGGTGACCGTGGACGTGCACGGCTCCACCGCCGGGATCCGGGAGCTCGCCCAGGCCGGGAAGGACAAGGGCGCGATCATCGCCCTCTCCGACGGGCGCAAGCCCGGCGGCTTCCCCGAACTGCGGGAGAACATGGTCGCCGTCTCCCTCTTCACCCTCGTCGTGAACGACGGGATCCCCCTCGACGACCTCACCCTGGACGAGATCCGCGGCATCTACCGGGGCGAGATCCACAACTGGGGGCAGCTCGTCCCCGGCGTCGACCAGCCGGTCCTCCTCGTCAGCCGCGACGCCAACTCCGGCACCCGGCAGGTCTTCCAGCGCCGGGTCCTCGACCGCAACGAACCCGCCAACTCCTCCCAGGACTGCCGGACCTCCGACGACCCCGAGTCGAAGGTCATCCGCTGCGAACTCGACTCCACCGAACAGGTCCTCACCACCGTCGCCGAACTCCCCGGCGCCCTCGGCTACTCCGAACTCCGCGCCACCGACGGGCGCAAGGGCCTGCACCGGGTGGCCGTCGACCGGCGGCGGCCCGTCGTGGAGGAGCTCGGCGAGTCCAGCTATCCCTACCGGGAGATCGAGTACGCCTACACCCGGGGCCTGCCGCCGGCCGACTCCCTGACCTCCAGCTTCCTCACCTACCTCAGGTCCGGGCGCGGCCAGGACGTCATCAGCGCGCACGGGCACCTGCCCTGCGCGACGCCGAAGGGGCTGAAGGTCTGCGCAGACGGCTGACGCGGCCGTCTGGCATGCTCTGGCGACGTGGAGCCTTTGAACCCGCAAGATCCGGTCAGCGTCGGGCCGTTCCGTCTGATCGGCCGCCTCGGGGTCGGCGGCATGGGCCGGGTGTTCCTGGCCCGCTCGGCCGGCGGGCGGACCGTCGCGGTCAAGGTCGTGCACGCGGAGCTGGCCGCCCAGGACGAGTTCCGGCGCCGTTTCGCCCGCGAGGTCGCCGCGCTCGAACGGGTCGGCGGCACCGGCACCGCGCCCGTCCTCGGCTCGGACACCACCGCCGACTCGCCGTGGGTCGCCATCGGATACGTACCCGGGCCCTCGCTGCGGACCGTCGTCGGCGACGAGTTCGGGCCGCTGCCGCCCGCGACCGTACGGGCCCTGGCCTCCGGACTCGCCCGCGCCCTCGACCACATCCACACCGCCGGACTCGTCCACCGCGACCTCAAGCCGTCCAACGTGCTCCTCACCGTCGACGGGCCGCGGATCATCGACTTCGGCATCGCCCGCGCCGTCGACACCGTCGCCGACGGCGGCAACCTGACCACCACCGGCGCGGTCGTCGGCTCCCCCGGCTACATGTCGCCCGAGCAGGTCCGCGGCGACGACGTCGGCCCCGCGTCGGACGTCTTCTGCCTCGGTTCCGTGCTCGTGTACGCCGCGACCGGCCGCGCTCCCTTCGGTACGGCGGACAGCGGCGTCCACGCCACGATGTTCCGCATCGCCCACGACGAGCCCGACCTGACGGACCTTCCGGCCGAGCTCACCGGACTCATCCGGGCCTGCCTCGCCAAGGACCCGGCCGCCCGGCCCACGGCGACCGAGATCGTCGAGACCCTCCCGGTCGCGGATCCCTGGCTCCCGGCGGACGTCCTGGCGCGGCTGGGGCGGCATGCGGCGCAGTTGCTGGAGGCAGAGGGGGCGGCGCTCGCCGAGAGGGCTCCCGCGGGGGTGGGCGGCGCGGCCGGTCCCGGCGACACCGGGCCTTCGGGGACGGGTGGGACGGCTGGGACCTCTGGGACGGCTGGGGCCTCTGGGACCGGGCCTTCCGGGGCCGCCGACACCGAGCCCTCCGCGCCCGCCCCGCGCCGGCGCCGGGGCCGTACCGCACTCCTCGCCGCCGTCACGGGCCTCGCCGTCGCGGCGGCGGCCACCGCCGCGTACACCTACTGGCCCGGCGGCGGCGGCGACGGGAAGGGCGGCGGAGGCCGTCCCCACGGGATCGTCCCCACCGCCTTCCTCGGCGCCTGGGAGGGTGTCCTCCAGGGCTCGCCCGAGTCCCCCCGGGAGACCACCCGGATCGAGATCACCCAGGGCGCCGCGGGCTCCAAGAGCGGCATCTACGTCCAGGTCGCCGAGAACCGGCTGTGCATGGGCCGCTCGCGGCTCGTCTCGGCCGACGAGGACAAGGTCGTCTACGGCGAGTCCGTCGTGACCACCAGCGTCCCCGCCACGGGCTGCACCGCCGCCGCCCGCCAGACCCTCACCCTGCGCTCCCCCGAGGTCCTGGAATGGACCTCGGGCACCGTGAAGACCACCCTCCGCAAGGCCCGGAGCGGACCGGCGGCCGTCCCCGCCCGCTTCCTCGGCCACTGGTCGCGCATCCCCGCGCCCGAGATGTACGGCGCCGACGACGGCCGGTTCACCTCGGAGGTGACGATCACCCAAGGCCCGGTCGGCGCGCCCGTGATCAGCGTCATCGACGGCTACCCCCGCACGATCGACGGCGTGAACACCTCCGAGGACTGGTCCTGCGGCACCACGGCCGTCCTCGGAGGCTCCGGCGACCTGCTGGTCCTCGGCCCCAGCCAGCGGGACACGACGGCCTGGGACCGCGAATGCCAGGAGGGCCTCTCCCGCTTCATGGTCGTCGACAAGCTGAAGGGCAAGGACCGGCTCCTCCTCTACCCGATGCTCGACGGCGAACCGAACGAGTACTACCGGTCCTGAGGCTCTCCTGTGCCGCTCAGCCGCCGAGCATTCCCAGGATCTGGTGGACCAGGGCGAGCGCGGCCGCGCCGGCCGGACCCACCGACTCCAGGATCCCGCCGACCCGCTCCAGGGCGCCGCGGCGCGCCTCCGGGCCCGCGGAGCCCTCGATCTCCGGCTCGGCGGCCTCCACGACCTGCGTCGCGAACGGCCCCAGGCCGCCCCGCAGCTCCTGGAGCAGCGGCAGCAACTCCCGCACGGCCCGCTCGACTTCGGCGCCGGAGCCGCCCGTGACGACGGTCCGCTTGTCGATGCCGACGCTGTTGTGGGTCTGGTTCATGTTCACGACGTCGCCGTAGTAGTCGTCCCCGGCCATCACTTCGCCACCCCCGTGTTGCCGCTGCCGCCGTACATGTTCACGGCGTCTCCGAAGAAGTAGTTGCCGTAGTTGGAGACCATCAGCGTCCCCACCGACGCCTGGAACTCGGCGTCCGGCTGGTCGATCGCCTCGGCGATCGAGCGGACGAGCTGGTTCAGGTAGTCACGTTCCCCGGTCACCAGGGCCGTGGACCGCCCGTTCGTCTCGATGGCGAGGACGTAGTGGGACCGGGCGAAGACCACGGAGGCCATGTCGGCGAAGAGGTAGATCAGCAGGGCCAGGACGAGGACCCGGGCGATCCCGAGGAAGCCCTCGGCGTCGCTGCTGCTGTACGAGCTCGACGACGAGTCCGAGACGTACAGCAGGAACAGGAACAGCGCGATCGTCGCACCGCCCCGCTTCAGGAAGCGGAAGAAGGCCTCGCCGCGCCGGGGCCGGAGCACGAATGTGTAGACGCGGACGATGTTCTCCAGCGGATAGGCGCCGCCGTGCACCCAGAGCAGCCGCTTGCTGATGACGAGACCCTGCCGGGGCGGCAGGGCGGCCGAGGCGGCCCGGGAGGCGAGCGCCCGCTCCGGCTCCTGCCACGGTCTCGACGGCGGCGACGCCGGATTCGGCGGCCGCGTCGGCTTCGGCGGCGGCGTTTCGTTCGTTCCCATGCGTCCCCCCGAGATGGAACCGCTGTGACGTGCCCCTCATTACGCAGCCGAACCACCCGCCCCACAAGGCGAGTTCAGGCCTCGCGGGAGACGACTTCGGACACCGCGCGGGCGTAGTCGTGGACCAGGGGGCGGGGGTCGGCCGCGCGCCAGGCGAGGGCGAAGCGGCTCGGGGCGACGCCTCGGACGGGGCGGGTGACGACGCCGCCGCGGGTGAGGACCGGCGCGTTCCCGGCGGCGACCAGGCAGATACCGAGGCCGTCGACCAGCGCCTCGTACGTCTCGTCCGCGCTGGCGATCTCGGCGCCGACGACCGGCGGGCGGCCGCCCCGGGCGTCCACGGCCAGCCAGTGGTCGCGGAGTTCGGGACCGGTCGCGGGGAGGGCGAGGAAGGGCTCGTCGAGGAGCTCGGAGAAGTCCAGGCCGTCGCGGGCTGCCAGCGGATGGGACTCGGGGAGGGCGACGAGCCGGGGCTCGGTGGCGACGACGACCCAGCGGAAACGGTCCGCGCCGGGCAGCGGCAGCCACACGAAGGCCACGTCGCTGGTGTCGTCCGCCAGGCCGGCCGTCGGGTCCTCCCAGCCCACCTGGCGCAGCCGCAGCCGGGCCTCCGGGCGCGCCTCGGTGAACCGGGACCGGATCGCGGGCAGCAGCCCGCCGCGGCCCGGGCTGGTGCTCATCCCGACGACGAGGGTGCCGTCGGCGGCCGCCCTGGCCCGGCCCACGGCCGCCTCGCCCTCCTCCCAGGCGGCGAGCACGGCCCGCGCGTGCGGCAGCAGGGCCGTACCGACGGGGGTGAGGGCCACGCCCTGCCGGTCCCGGTCGAAGAGGGGCGCACCGAGCTGCCGTTCCAGGGCGCGGACCTGCTTGCTGAGCGCGGGCTGCGAGACGTACAGCCGCTCGGCGGCGCGCGTGAAGTGGAGCTCCTCGGCGACCGCGACGAAGTACCGGAGGTCCCGCCCGTGCACATCCATAACCATGGGCTATCACGCCGGATCTTGGACTAACAACGCCACGCCGTCCCAAGCTTGTTGGGACAGCGAGCGAACGAACAGCAGGGGAAAACGAACATGAGCAAGGTCTGGCTGATCACCGGCGCCAACAGCGGCTTCGGACGCGCCTTCGCCGAGGCGGCGATCGCCGCGGGCGACGTCGTCGTCGCCGCGGCCCGACGCACCGAGAGCCTGGACGACCTGGTCGCCGCCCACCCCGACCAGGTCGACCCGGTCGCCCTGGACGTCACCGACACGGCCGCCGTCGACCGGGTCGTCACCGCGCTGGTCGAGCGCCACGGCCGCGTCGACGTCCTCGTCAACAACGCGGGCCGCACCCACGTCGGCTCGGTCGAGGAGACCTCCGACGAGGACCTGCGCTCCCTCTTCGACGTCCACGTCTTCGGCCCCGCCGCCCTCACCCGCGCCGTCCTGCCCCACATGCGGGCCCGCCGCTCCGGCGCGATCGTGCAGCTCAGCAGCGTCGGCGGCCAGATGTCGCTGGCCGGCTTCGGCGCGTACAGCGCGACGAAGTTCGCCCTGGAGGGCATGTCGGAGGCGCTCGCCGCCGAGGTCGGCCCGCTCGGCATCAAGGTCCTGATCGTCGAGCCCGGCGCCTTCCGCACGAGCCTCTTCGGCACCGGCAAGAGCTTCAGCGCCGACACCGTCGCCGACTACGCCGACACGGTCGGCGCCACCCGCGCCTACGTCGAGACCGGCGCCGGCACCCAGGCGGGCGACCCGGCGAAGGCCGCGGCCGCGGTCCTCACGGCCCTCGCCGCCGACGAGACCCCCCTCCGCCTCGCCCTCGGCGACGACTCGATCGACGCCATCCACGCCCACCTGGACCAGGTCCGCGCGGACCTGACCGCATGGGACAAGGTGGGACGGGACACGAAGCTGGACGGCTGACGGACACGCGGAAGGGCCCGCACCCCGGTGAACCGGGGTGCGGGCCCTTCGTCGCGTGCTCCTACAGGAAGGAGTTGATCTCGATCGTCTCCGTGCGGCCGGGGCCGACGCCGATCGCGGAGATCGGGGCGCCCGACATCTCCTCCAGGGCCTTCACGTAGGCCTGGGCGTTCTTCGGGAGGTCCGCGAAGGTCTTGGCCTTCGTGATGTCCTCCGACCAGCCCGGGAGCATCTCGTAGATCGGCTTCGCGTGGTGGAAGTCGGACTGCGAGTAGGGCAGCTCCTCGACGCGCTTGCCGTCGATCTCGTACGCGACGCAGACCGGGATCTGCTCCCAGCCGGTGAGCACGTCGAGCTTGGTGAGGAAGAAGTCCGTCAGGCCGTTCACGCGGGTCGCGTAGCGGGCGATGACCGCGTCGAACCAGCCGCAGCGGCGGTCACGGCCGGTGGTGACACCGCGCTCGCCACCGATGCGGCGCAGCGCCTCGCCGTCCTCGTCGAACAGCTCCGTCGGGAACGGGCCGGCGCCGACGCGGGTCGTGTACGCCTTGAGGATGCCGATGACGCGGCTGATCTTCGTCGGGCCCACGCCCGCACCCGTGCAGGCGCCGCCCGCGGTCGGGTTCGAGGAGGTGACGAAGGGGTACGTGCCGTGGTCGACGTCGAGCAGGGTGCCCTGGCCGCCCTCGAACAGCACGACCTTGTCCTGGTCGAGCGCGTCGTTCAGGATCAGGGTGGTGTCCGCGACGTACGGCTTGATCTGCTCCGCGTACTGGAGCATCTCCTCGACGATCTGCGACACGTCGATGGCGCGGCGGTTGTACAGCTTCGCGAGCAGCTGGTTCTTGCCCTCGAGCGCCGCCTCGACCTTCTGGGTGAGGATCGACTCGTCGTACAGGTCCTGGACCCGGATGCCGACGCGGTTGATCTTGTCGGCGTAGGTCGGGCCGATGCCGCGGCCCGTGGTGCCGATCTTGCGCTTGCCGAGGAACCGTTCCGTCACCTTGTCGAGCGTGACGTTGTACGGGGTG
The DNA here is from genome assembly GCF_014203895.1 of Streptomyces nymphaeiformis. Taxonomy (GTDB): domain Bacteria; phylum Actinomycetota; class Actinomycetes; order Streptomycetales; family Streptomycetaceae; genus Streptomyces; species Streptomyces nymphaeiformis. The sequence goes on from NZ_JACHJY010000004.1 coordinate 204,539, forward strand.
ATCAGGTGGGCGTTGCCGCTGATCAGGAGCTTCGACGTGTCGACGCCGCGCTCGTTCAGTCCGCTCAGCTCGGAGAGCAGGACCGCCGGGTCGACGACGACACCGTTTCCGATCACCGGGGTGCACCCCGGGGAGAGGATTCCGGAAGGGAGGAGATGCAGTGCGTACTTCTGGTCGCCGACGACGACCGTGTGGCCGGCATTGTTGCCGCCCTGGTAACGCACCACGTAGTCCACGGATCCACCGAGCAGGTCGGTGGCCTTTCCCTTGCCCTCGTCACCCCACTGAGCACCGAGCAGCACAAGTGCGGGCACAGGCGTACACCCCTTCCGGGCGGGGCATGTCCAAGGTCAGGGGGCGTACGCCGCCTCACCGGTGTGCCCCGGAATAGACGAAGCCCCTGGCGCAATAGCGCAAGGGGCTCTTGCACAAAGATGCTACCCGAGGAAGGACCGAGGTGTCGGATCACGACCAGCTGCTGGTCATCGTCGACCCGGTCGCCCGCCGAAGTGACGGCGAGTCCGTACGGATCGCGAAGGATGTCCTGTCCGCGGGCGCGGAAGCGAAGATCTGCCTGCCGGACGGCCCCGAGGAATTCTCCCGGGCCCTGGCCAGGCGCGGCTCCCGGCGCCCCGTCGTCCTCGGCGACGACCGCGCGCTGCTGCGCGCGGTGGCCCTGCTGCACCGCGAGCGGGAGCTCGCCGAGGGGGCCCTCTCGCTCGTCCCCATCGGTGCCCCGGACGCCCTGGAAGTGGCTCACGCGCTCGGCGTGCCGCGCGCCACGCCGGCAGCGGCCCGCGCGGTCCTGCACGGTGCGGTGCGCCGCCTCGACCTGCTCGTCGACGACAGCGACGGCGTCGTCCTCGGCGACCTCCTGGTGCCGGGCGTGCCCGCGCTCGCCCCGGCGGCGCCGTCCGTCTGGGGGACCTGCCGCTCCCTCGTCCGCACGCTGGTCCGCCCGGCGCCCGCGGTCGCGGCCGCGACCCGGCTCCGGGTGGAGGCGGACGGGGTGCTGCTCGCCGATGTCGACGCCCCGGTGGAGGGCCTGTCGGTCCGCTCGACGGGCGGTACGGCGGAGGTGACCGTCCGCCCGCTCGCGTCCCCCGCGCGGCACGCGACCGCCCGCACCCTCACCGTCTCGGGCCCCGACTTCCGCTACCGCGCCGACGGCCGCCTCTCGGGGCCGGTGCGGCGGCGGACGTGGACGGTCAGGCCGGGGGCCTGGGGGCTGACGCTGCCCCTGGATGCCGCCTAGGGTCGAGGCACATTGACCGGTGGGGTGGGGGAAGTGCGATGGCGGGTGGAACGACGTCTGCGACGGCGTCTGCGCTGGACGTCGAGGCGACGGCGGCGGAACTGGAGCGGTACCGGCGAAGAGCCGACGGGCTGATCGGCGCGGGGGTGGTGACGCTCGTCCTGGCCGTCGGCGCTTCGTCGCCGGTCACCGACACCTGGGCCTCCGACGTGGCCTCCTGGCTCTTCGTGCTCGGAATCCTCTGTCTGGGCTTCGGGACCGGCTCGCGGTTCAACGCGCGGCGGATGCGGCGGGCCCTCGGCGCGGGCGTCTGGTCGGCGCACCCCGCCGCGGCGGTCGCCCGCACCGGGCACGCGACGAGCCTCGTCCTGCGCGCCCCGGACGGCTCCGAGGCGTGGCCGCTGACGGTGATCGCGACGCGGCAGCGGTACGAGCTGGTGCGGCCCGGTCCGGACGGCGTGCTGTGGTGGTGCGGCGACCCGCGCGTGGGCGGGGTCATCACGCCGCCCGGCGGCGGGCCGCTGATCTGGGCGAAGCCGCTGCGCGGCGACCGCGTGCGGCGGCGGCTCGTCGCGCAGGCGGAGTCGGAGGGGCTGATGCGGCGGGCGGCGCCCCGGCAGCCGCAGGAGCCGCTGCCCGCGCCCGCCGCGGTGGACGACCTCTACGACCCCTACGACCGCATCCACGCCGCCCCCTACGACGGCCCCTACGACAACCCCGACGCCGACGACAGCCCCGCCGACGGCTCCGACGACAGCCCCGTCCACGGCCCGGGGCCCGTCACCGCGGACGGTGTCCCCCTGGGCCCCCGTCCCGTACGGCTCGACCTGCCGACCTACGCCGTGCTCGCCACGCACGCGCAGCGGCAGGCCAGGCCCCAGGACAAGGCGCTCCGCCCCGAGGCGGACGTGCGCAAGGTGCCGTGGTGGCGGGTGCGGGGGCTGCGGCGGGCCGCCGGGGTGCCTCCGGTGGTGGTCGCGTTCACGTTCTGCGCGGCCGTGGGCGCGGTCGCGCTGACCGGGCCCACGGGGTCGGACGCCCTGAAGCTGGGCGCCGTGGGCGTCCTCGTCCTGGGCGCCCTCGTGTACTCCTGCTACCGGCTGCTGACCGTCGGCCTGCCCGCCGCGCGGGTGCTGGCCCGGGCCGCGGTCTCCTACCCGCCCCACCTCCGCCGGTACGTCCTGCTGTACCACCCCGAGGGCGGCGCGCCCGTCCTCGTGCTGTTCCCGGCGCTCGGCGGCCTGCACGCCCGGCCCGACGCGGTGCTCGCACTGGTTCCGCCCGGTCCGCGGAAGGAGCCGCGCCGCGGGCTTCCGGCCCTGCCCGTCGGCACCGTCCGCCTGCACGGCTGGCAGGACTCCACCCCGGACGGCCGCAGGCCGTTCGTCGTGCCCTGGATCGGCGGGCGCCCCCTGTGGCCGGCGGGACCGCTCTGGGGGGACGACGGCCGGCCGGAGTTCGCCACGCTCCTGGAGCGGCTCGCCCCGCCGCTGGAAACCTAGGAGGAGCTCTCCTGCGCGTCCTTGTGGGCGCGCCAGCGGTCCATGATCCCGGCCATCTCGCCGTGCAGGAAGGCGAAGAACTCGGCCGTCTCCGCGACGCGGCGGCCCGCCGCGCTGTCCGTCCCGAGGGTCGCGGCGCCCTCGTCGAGGACCTTCTCCCAGCGGGTGAGGGTCTGGTCGCGGCGGGTGAACGTCTCGTACCAGAGCTCGCTGTGGAGGACGTACCGCTCGCGGCGGGTGCCGGGGTCGCGCTCGCGGCTGACCATGCTGACCTGGGAGAGGTAGCGGATCGCGCCGGAGACGGCGGCCGGGCTGATCCGCAGCTGGTCGGCCAGCTCGGCCGAGGTCATGGAGGCCGTCTCCGAGGCGAGGAGCGCGGCGAAGACGCGGCTCGCCATCCGCTGCATGCCGGCGGCGGTCATCTCGGCCGCGAAGCGCTCGACGAAGCGGGAGACCGCCTCTTCCCCGGTCGTTTCCTTGGGCGTCGTCGTCATGTTCCCCACTCTAAGCGCGGATTCACGCGTTTCCTTAACTTCACAAATTTGTGAAATGAGCGTACGTTCTGAAGCATGACGAAGGCAATCAGCGTCGTCGGACTCCACAAGTCCTTCGGGCGCACCCACGCCCTCGACGGCCTCGACCTCACTGTCGAGACCGGCGAGGTCCACGGTTTCCTCGGCCCCAACGGCGCCGGCAAGTCGACCGCCATCCGCGTCCTCCTGGGCCTGCTGCGGCCCGACGCCGGCGCCGCCCGGCTCCTCGGCCGCGACCCCTGGCGGGACGCCGTCGAGCTGCACCGCCGGATCGCGTACGTCCCCGGCGACGTGACGCTCTGGCGCAACCTGTCCGGCGGCGAGGTCATCGACCTGTACGGACGGCTGCGCGGGGAGGGTAGCGGCCGCGCGAAGCGCGTCAGGCAGGGTGGTGGCGGGCGACGGGCGGGCGGACTCGACAAGGCCCGGCGCGCCGAGCTGATCGAGCGCTTCGAACTCGACCCCACCAAGAAGGGCCGCACCTACTCCAAGGGCAACCGGCAGAAGGTCGCACTCGTCGCCGCCTTCGCCGCCGACGTCGACCTGCTCGTCCTCGACGAGCCGACCAGCGGCCTCGACCCGCTGATGGAGGAGGTCTTCCAGAGCTGCGTGGAGGAGGCCCGGCAGCAGGGGCGGACGGTGCTGCTGTCCTCCCACATCCTCAGCGAGGTCGAGGCGCTCTGCGACCGGGTCAGCATCGTCCGCAAGGGCCGGACGGTGGAGTCGGGTTCGCTCGCGGAGCTGCGCCACCTGACCCGTACCAGCGTCACCGCCGAACTCGCCGGACCGCCCAACGGCCTCGCCCACCTGCCCGGCGTCCACGGCTTCGACGCGCAGGGCGGCCGCGTGAAGTTCCAGGTGGACACCGACAAGCTCGACGCCGTCCTCCGCTCCCTGACCGCGTCCGGCGTCCGCTCCCTGACCTCCACCCCACCCACCCTGGAAGAGCTCTTCCTCCGGCACTACACGGACGAGGTGGCGTCATGAACCTCGCCGGCACCGGCGTCCTCACCCGGCTCGCGCTGCGCCGCGACCGGCTGATGCTCCCCGTCTGGGCGCTCGTCACCGGCGGCATGGTCGCGAGCGGCGCCGGCTCCCTGCAGGGTCTGTACGGCACGGCCGCCGAGCGGGCCGAGCTCGCCGCCTCCATGACCGCCAACAGCTCGATGCGCGCGATGTACGGGCCCGTCTTCGGCGACTCCCTCGGCGGGCTCGTCGCCTGGCGCTTCGGCACCTTCGGCGCGGTCCTCGCCGCCGTCGCGAGCCTGATCGTGGTGGTCCGGCACACCCGCGAGGAGGAGGAGACGGGCCGTCAGGAGATGCTGTCCGCCGGGGCGGTGGGCCGCCGGGCCCCGCTGACGGCGGCGCTCCTCGCCGCGCTCGTGATGAATGCCGCCGTCGCCCTCGTCGTCACCGCCGGCCTCGCCGGGCAGGGAACGGCCGGGGCGCTCGCGCTCGGTCTGGCGATCGGCGGCACCGGCATGGTCTTCGCGACCACGGCCGCGCTCGCCGCCCAGCTCACGGAGAGCGCCCGGCTCGCGAAGGGCCTGTCGGCGGCCGTCCTGGGCCTGGCGTTCGCGCTGCGGGCGGCCGGCGACGCGGGGACGGCGGGTGGGGAATCGGTCCTGACCTGGGTCTCCCCGATCGGCTGGGCCGAACACGTCCGCGCCTTCGCCGGCGAGCGCTGGTGGGTGCTGCTCGTCATCGCCGGGGCCGTCCTGATCCAGACGGCCGTCGCGTACGCGCTGACCGCCCGCCGGGACGTCGGAGCGAGCTTCCTCGCGACCCGGCCCGGCCCCGCCCGGGGGCGGCTCGCGACGGCCGGGGCGCTCGCCTGGCGGCTCCAGCGCGGCACGCTCCTCGGCTGGTCGCTCGGCTTCCTGCTCGGCGGGCTCGTCTTCGGCGGGATGGTCGAGGGCGCGGCGGACATCGTCGGCGACAACGAACGGGCCCGGGAGATCTTCGAGCGGATGGGCGGCCAGAGCGCGCTGACCGACGCCTTCCTCGCCACCATGGTGTCCCTGTTCGGGATGCTCGCCGCGCTGTACGCCGTCGGCTCCGTGCTGCGGCCGCACGGCGAGGAGACCTCCGGCCGGGCCGAACCGCTCCTCGCGGGCGCCCTCGGCCGGCTCCGCTGGGCCGCCGGGCACCTGGTCATCGCCCTCGGCGGCTCGGCCCTGATCCTGGTCCTCGCCGGACTCGGCCTCGCCCTCTCGTACGGGCACGACCTCGGCCCCGTCCTGGGCGCCGCACTCGTCCAGCTGCCCGCCGTGTGGACGCTCGCCGGGCTCGCCGTGCTCCTCTGGGGCGTCGCCCCGAAGGCCGCGACCGCCGCGTGGGGCGTGGCCGGCCTCTGCCTGGCCCTCGGCTGGATCGGCCCGGCCCTCGGCCTGCCGCAGGCCGTCCTCGACGCCTCCCCCTTCGGCCACCTGCCGAAGCTGCCGGGCCCGGAGACGGCCTGGACCCCGGTCCTGATCCTGACGGCCCTGGCGGCCGCCCTGACGGCGGCGGGGCTCGCGGGGCTGCGACGCCGGGACATGCTGAGCTGAGAACTCCTGCTCCGGCTCAGGCCTGCGACGTACGGCTCAGGCCCGCGAGGCACGGCTCAGGCCGTGACGTACGGCTCAGGCCCGCGACGTACGGCTCAGGCCCGCGACGTACGGCTCAGGCCCGTGACGTACGGCTCAGGCCCGCGACGTACGGCTCAGGCCCGTGACGTACGGCTCAGGCCCGCGATGCCGGAGGCGGCCCGTACACCTCAGGCCCGTACGCGTCAGGCCCGCGACGACGGCATGAGCGTGCGGGCCAGTACCTCCAGCGCCTCCGTGACCTCCCGGAGGCGCTGCGGGTCGTCCGACCCCAGCGCCGCGGCGAGCGCGCCTTCGATCCGGGTGGCCCTGACCTCCGCCACGCGCTCGGACGCCTCCGCGGCCGGGCGGACGAGCACCCGGCGCCGGTCGGCGGGGTCGGGGACGGCCAGCACCGAACCGGCCTCCTTCAATCGGGCCACGGCCGTGGACACCTGACTCTGCGGCAGCCCGGTCCGTGCGGCGATCTCGCCGACGGCGCTGTCGGGGTGGGCGGCGATGTCACCGGCGACGATCAGCACGAGGCGCGCGCTGCCGGCGTACCGGCCCTCGCCGCCGGGGGGCTCGGGCAGCGACTCCTCACCGAGCTTCATCAGGACGCGGCCCAGCAGGAACAGTTCGGCTCCATTCACCCCGCCAAACTACATCCGATTCGATTCATCCATCTTGATGCATCGGGGTTGATGTATCGAATTGGATGGAATAACGTCGAGGAGAGACGGAGGGCGCGACGCCCGCCGCACATGGAGGGGGAGAACCATGACCGGCACCACGACCACGGCGACCACGACCGCGACCGCGATCGACGGCACGCTCGACGTCCCCGGGGCCGTCCTGCACTACCAGGTCCGGGGCGCCGGCCCGACGCTGCTGATCTCGCAGAGCGGCGAGGGCGACGCCGACCGGAGCACCGACCTCGTCCGCCGGCTCACCGACTCCTACCGCGTGATCACCTACGACCGTCGCGGCCTCTCCCGCAGCCGGCTCGACGCACCGGAGCGGGGGGCGACGCTGGTCGAGCACGCCGACGACGTCCACCGCCTCCTCACCGCCCTCACGGACACGCCCGCCCTGATGCTCGGCTGCAGCCTGGGAGCCGTCATCGGGCTGCACACCGCCGTGCGCCACCCCGGACTGATCCGGATGCTCGTCGCCCACGAGCCGGTCGCCCCGCGCCTGCTGCCCGCGCGGGAGCGCGCCCACCACGAGCGGGAGCTCACCGCCCTCCAGGAGCTGTACCGCCGGGACGGCCTCTCCGTCGCGCTGCCGGAGATCGCCCGGACCCTCGGCATAGACCCGGCCCGCACCGATGCCGAGCCGGGCCTGACGCCCCAGCCGCTGAACGCCCTGCGCGTCGCCAACTTCGACCACTTCATCCGCCACGACTTCACCGCGATCGTCCACGACACCCTGGACCCCGCCGCGCTGGACCCCGCCGCACTGGCGCACTCCGGCACGCGCATCGTCCCCGCCGTCGGCCGGACCACTCCGCGCACCGTCTTCGACCACCTCTGCGCGGTCTCCCTGGCCGAGCTCGTCGGCGAGGAGCTGGTGGAGTTCCCCGGCGGGCACAACGGCAACACCAGCCACCCGGAGGCGTACGCGACCCGCCTCCGCCAGGCCCTGGCGGAGGCGTCATGACCTCACACCTCCACGAGCAGCTCCTCGAAGCCCCGGATGACGTACCCGGGCTTCCACACCGGTTCCGCCGCGAGCTTCAGGCCCGGCGCCTGTCGCAGCAACTCGCCGAAGACGGCGTGCAGTTCGAGGCGGGCGAGCGGGGCGCCGAGGCAGTAGTGGATGCCGGCGCCGAAGGTGATGTGCGGATTGTCGGCCCGTTCGAGGTCGAGGACGTCGGCGGTGGGGCCGAAGCGGGCGGGGTCGCGGTTGGCGGAGCCGAAGAGGAGGGCGACCTCGGAGCCGCGCGGGAGGGTGACGCCGCCGAGCTCGATGTCGTCGAGGACCCAGCGCTCGAACATCTGGAGCGGGGTGTCGTAGCGCAGAAGTTCTTCCACAGCTGTGGACAGATTTTCGGGATCCGGACGGACGCCCTCCCGCAGCAGCGTCCACCAGCCGTTGACCGTGGTGTTCACGGTGGCCTCGTGGCCGGCGTTCAGGAGCAGGACGCAGGTGGAGATCATCTCCTGTTCCGTCAGCTCCTCGACCGCGATCAGGGAGGAGATCAGGTCCTCCCCCGGGCTCTTCCGCCGCCGCGCGATGAGCTCCCGCAGATAGTCCGAGAACTCGACCGAGGCCCGGACCGCCCGCCGCGCCGTCTCCTCCGAGGGATTCAGCTCGAACATCCCGCAGATCGCCGCCGACCAGGGCCGCAGCCGCCCCCGCTCCTCGTCCTCCGCCGGGATGCCGAGCATCTCGGCGATCACCGCGACGGGCAGGGGTTCGGCGACCCGGGCGAGCAGGTCGCCGCCGCCGTCCGCGACCAGTCCCCCGACGAGGTCGGCGGCCAGGCGCCGTACCGTCGGCGCCAGGTTCTCCACGGTCTTCGGGGTGAACGCCTTCGAGACGAGCCGCCGGATCCGCGTGTGGTCGGCCGCCTCCAGGTCGAGCAGTCCGTGGTCGTTGAGCGTGTGGAACGGCTCGAAGGCGGCGTCCGGTGCCGTCCGCCCGAACTCCTCGTGCGTGAAGCGATGGGTGTACGTGCGGCCCAGGCGCCGGTCCCGGAGGAGCGCCGACACGTCCTCGTAGTGCGGGATCAGCCACTGGCGGGTGGGGCCGTGCCAGTGCGCGCGGCCGGCGGCGCGCAACCGGGCGTAGGCGGGATAGGGATCGGCGACGAACTCCGGCGACCAGGGGTCGTACACAGCGTCAACAGCGTCCATGGACGGACGCTACCCCCGGACCCCGGGCGCCGCCCCCGTGCCGGCGCCTCAGCCGCCGACCCGCACCAGCCCCGCCTCGTACGCGAAGACCGCCGCCTGCGTGCGGTCGCGCAGGCCCAGCTTCACCAGGATCCGGCTGACGTGGGTCTTGATCGTCGACTCGGCGACGACGAGGTGGTCGGCGATCTCGGCGTTCGACAGGCCCTGCGCGATGAGGACGAGGACCTCCGTCTCCCGCTCGGTCAGCTCCCCGACCTGCGCCATCGCGGGCGGGCGCGTGGCGCTCGGCGCCTTCGCGAACTCGGTGATCAGCCGCTTGGTGACGGTCGGCGCGAGCAGTGCCTCGCCGGCCGCGACCACCCGGACGCCGTCCGCGAGCTGCCGGGCCGAGGCGTCCTTGAGGAGGAAGCCGGAGGCCCCGGCGCGCAGCGCCTGGTACACGTACTCGTCGAGGTCGAAGGTCGTCAGGACGAGCACCTTCGCGTCCGCGTCGGCGGCGACGATCTCCCGTGTGGCCTCGATGCCGTTCAGCTCGGGCATCCGGATGTCCATGAGGACCACGTCGGGGCGGAGGGCGGCGACCTGGGCGATCGCCTCCCGGCCGTTGACGGCCTCGCCGACGACCTCGATGTCCGGCATCGCGCCGAGCAGCACGGAGAAGCCCTCGCGGACCATCATCTGGTCGTCGACGATCAGTACGCGGATCACTGTCCGGCCCCCTCACGGATGTCCTCACGGCTCACGGGGACGAAGGCCGTCACCTCGTACCCACCGTCGTCGGTGACCTCGGCGGTCATCTCCCCGCCGAGCATCGTGACACGCTCCCGCATACCGGTGATGCCGTGCCCTGCGCCCGGGGAAGGCTTCACCAGACCGCGCGCCGGGCCGTTGGCGACCCGCAGGCCGAGGCCCCCGAGGACGTAGCTGACCTCGACCTTCGCCGCCGCGCCGGGCGCGTGCCGGAGCACGTTCGACAGGGCCTCCTGGACGATCCGGTACGCGGAGAGCTCCACGCCCTGCGGCAGCTCCCGCACCGCGCCGGTCACGGTCTTCTCCACGTCGAGCCCGGCCTCGCGGACGTTGCCGACGAGCGCGTCCAGATCGGCGAGGGTCGGCTGCGGGGCGTCGGGCGCCTCGTAGTCCTCGGCGCGGACGACCCCGAGGATGCGGCGCAGCTCGGTCAGCGCGGCGACGGCGTTCTCCCGGATCGTGAGGAAGGCCTGCTCCAGCTCCGGCGGCGGGTTCTCCACGCGGTAGGGCGCGGCCTCCGCCTGGATGGCGACCACCGACATGTGGTGGGCGACGACGTCGTGCAGCTCCCGCGCGATGGTCGTCCGCTCCTCCAGGAGGGTCCGCTTCGAACGCTCCTGCGCGGTGACGGTCTGCTGGGCGGTGACCTCGCGGGTCGCCTGGCGGCGGACCTGGAAGACGGTGACGGTGAGGAGGACGAGGGCGGCGACGAACAGCATCGGGATGGCGTCGGTACCGCTGCCCATCCCGAGGAAGGTCTCGGCGAAGACCGCGTAGCCGGCCGTCCCGACCCACATCCACACGGCGGTACGGGGCCGGGTGCGGGCGGCGACGACGGCGAGGACCACGAGGTGGGCGGCGAACGAGTTGGCCGCCCAGGGCCAGCCGCTGAGGAAGCCGGAGAGGTAGCCGATGAACGGCGTCGTGCCGAGCGACGCCCAGAAGGAGAGGACCGGCCGGACCAGGGTCAGCAGCACGATCACGGCCGGCGCGAGGGCGGACACGAGCCCGATGGGGCCGATGGCGCCGCTGTAGCGCGCGAGGCCGACCATGAACACGATCAGCGCCGCGAAGGCGACGACCGCGTGCGGCAGCAGACCGGCGTAGGCCCGTATCCGCTCCGGCAGGAACCGCGTCGGCCCGCTGTTCACGTCCATGCGCGGGAGCGGCCGGTAGGCGAAGGCGTCGTGGAAGAGTTCCTGGCGCAGCCCGCCGAGCGCCACCTGCACCAGGCGGAACTCGGGGCTGCGGCTCGTCTCGGGGGACTGTGTCTGGGTCACACCGAAACCGTACGGGTGGCGGGGGGACCCGGTCGTCCCGCTGGATGCGGATCCTTCCGGGTCCCCCTTGAGGACTAGGGCAGCCCTCAGAGGACGCTGGTGAACTTGGTGCCCTCGCCCGCGTACAGCGACGTCGTCTGGCGGCTGAAGGGGGCGGTGGCGACGCCCGTCGAGCGGTAGACGTAGGTGCCGCCGGAGCCGTAGGCGATCAGGTCCGGGCGGCCGTCGTTGTCGAGGTCGCCGGCGCCGACGAGCTGGGAGAAGGCGCCCCAGCCGCCGCCGATCCGCACGCGGAGCGAGAAGCCGCCGCTGCCGTTGCCCTGGTAGAGCCAGAGGACGCCGGAGGTGTCGCGGGCGATCAGGTCACCGGCGGCCGAGCCGGCGATGTTCCCGACGGCGGTGAGCTGGTTGTAGACCTGCCAGCTGCCGCCGCGGCTCACGCGGGCCGCGTACGGCTTCGCGTAGTTGCCCGTGCCCTTGTAGAACCACAGGGTGCCGGCGCTGTCCGTGGCGACCAGGTCGGGACGGCCGTCGCCGTCGAGGTCCGAACCGCCGGCGATCTTGTTGTAGATCTGCCAGCCCGTGCCGACCTTCACGCGGGGGGCGAAGGTGCCGTCGCCCTTGCCGAGGTAGAGCCACTGCACGCCGGCCGTGTCGACCGCGATCAGGTCGCCGGTCGCGGCACCGCCGACGTTCCCGACGGACTCGATCTGCTTGTACGTGTTCCAGCCGCTGCCGATCTTCGTCCGCAGCGCGGGCTTGACCTGGCCGTTCACCGGGCGGTCCCGCAGGTCGTCGCGCCACAGCACGCCGGCGGCGTCCCGGGCGAGGACGTCGGTGGAGCCGTTGTTCGTGTAGTCGTGCGGGTCGGCCGTCCGGACGACGTTCATGAGCCAGCCCTGGGAGGCGGGCTCGCCGATCCCGTCGACCGGCGTCGCCTCGGCCTCGACGGCGTACGTGCCGTTCGGCGCGTCCAGGCCGGCGATGACGCCGTCCCAGTCGAAGGAGAACAGCGTGCCGCTCGTGGGGGCGGTCAGGCGCTTGGTGAACTCCTTGCCGGTGGCGGTGTGCGTGAGGGTGACGTCCAGGTAGGCGTCGGCGCGCGACAGCGTCCAGCCCAGGGTCACCTTGCCGCCGGTCTTGTCGAGATCCGCCGTGTCGGGGACGTGGACCTGCTGGATCGCCAGCGGCTCCCAGACCTCCGGCGTGCCCGTCGCGGCGAGCTTGGTGACGGCCGGGGTGCCGTCCGCGGCGGCCGCGACGCGGAACAGACCGCTGCCGTCGGCGGCCCGGCTGCCCTGGAGCACCGCGCTGCCGTCCGCCGAGGCGGCCGAGGCCGAGGCCGTGACGCCGAGGTCGGTGACCGCGCCGGTGGCGAGGGAGACGGCCTTGGCGGGGGTCGACGCGTTGCCGTAGACCAGCGAGCCGCCCACGAGCTCGTAGTACCAGGAGGTCTGGCGGGAGCCGATGACGGTCTTCTTGACCTCGTGCGTCGTGCGGTCGACGGACGTCACGTACAGGCCGGTGCCGGCCGCGTAGTCGAGCCAGGCGACGTGGGAGCCGGAGAACATCAGGCTGGTGAAGTCGTACCCGGACTCGACGGAGGCGTAGGTCTCGGTCGCCTTCTCGGCGGTCAGGTCGATCAGCGCCCGGCCGCCGGTCCGCGCGTCCGCCGGGCCGGTCGCGTACCCGACGAGGATGTGGCCGTCCTTGACCGTCGAGCCGGTGAACTCGGTGGCGTCGGCGGGCAGACCGGCGATCTTCCGGCTGGTCGTCGTGGTGCCGTTCTTGGTCACGACGTGGAGTTCCGCCGTGCCGTCGTCGTGCGTGATCTGCGCGAGGACGCTCGTCGGGCTCAGGACGGCGACGTAGTTGCCCTTCAGCGCGGTGAGGTCGATGTCGACGTCCGCGGCGAACGGGCTGGCCGTGTTCCGCAGGGTGAGCTTGCGCATCTGGACGGTCCAGCTCGCGTCGCCGAGGACGACGACGTCGCCGCCGGACATGGCGAAGCCGCCGTCCTCGGGCTCCTGGATCCGGTGGGACTTCCCGCCGTCGTACGGCGTCCAGAGCAGGGTCCGGTTGTACGACTGGTCGAAGGACCAGCTGAGGAAACCGGTGGCGCCCATGCCCCCGAGCGTGGAGCCCTCGGGGAAGACGGGAGCGGCGGTGGCCTGGTCGGCGGAGGCCGTCGCCGACGTGGCCGCGAAGGCGGCCGGGGCGGTGGCCAGGGTGCCGGCGCCCAGGGCGGTGGCGGCGAGGACGACCGTGACGGCCAGAGCGAGACGGCTGCCGGTGGTGCGGAACTGCAAGGTGAACCCCCACGAGAAGATCGGACACGGGAGTGCCGTGCCCGATGAGACTCGCGATCAGTTCGAAGGGTTGTACGGAAATCCCGGGGAATCCGATGTTCCGGTTCTGCCGTTCACTCCGCCGCTCACCAGGCCAGCTGGGCGATCTCCTCCGCCACCACCGCGCACGCGTCCGCCGCCGGGTCGATCAGCGGGAAGTGGCCGATGCCCTCCAGGAGCGTCAGGCCGACCTCCTCGCCCGCCTTCGACGCCGCCTCCGCGTAGGCCTCCGCCACCGCGTACGGCACGACGATGTCCTCGCGGCCCTGGACGACCGTGGTCGCGATGCCGGTCGGAAGGAGGACGGACGGGTCCGTCGCGGCCGCGCGCGCCGCGTACTCCGCCTCGCCGCCCAGGAGTTCCGTGACCGCGCCGCCGCACACCCCGAGCTCCACCGCCCGCCCGAAGTGGGAGATCGGGGCGAGCGCCACGACCCCGCGCAGCTCCGGCGGGTCCGGCAGGCGCCACGGGGAGCCGGCGGGCAGGACGTGCCGGGCGGCGGCCCACAGCGCGAGGTGGCCGCCCGCCGAATGGCCGGTGAGGACGGTCCGCCGCGGGTCGGCCTGTGGAAGGTGCGCGGAGACCAGCTCCGGTACGGCGTCGAGCGCCGCCGCCACGTCGTCGAAGGTCTCCGGCCAGCGCCCGGCGACCGGGGACGTACCGCCCTGGTGGGGGAGGCCGGGCCCGCGCCGGTACTCGACGCTGGCCACGGCGAAGCCCCGGCGGGCCAGGAAGTCCACGAACGGGGTCAGATGCTGCCGGTCGTACGGTGCCCGCCAGGCGCCGCCGTGCAGGGCGACGACGAGCGGGGCCCGGGTGCGGCCGTCACGCGGCGCGTAGAAGTCGACCACCTGGTCCGGGTGGTCGCCGTACGCGGCGGTGGCGTCCGGGGCGACGGCCGGGTGCGAGAAGGCCGACGCCTCTTCGGCGGCATCGCGCGCGGCGGGGTCCGGCATGCTGTTCCAACCTCTCGGGTACGCGGCCGAATTGGCCTGACCTGCGGGGACGGTACCAGCACCGGAACCCCCGCAGATCAGGCGATCATCCGACGAGATCAGGCCTGCCGAAGAACCTCCGCGAGGGTCCTCGCCGCCCGCTCCGCGTCCGCGAAGCCCACGTACAGCGGCGTGAAGCCGAACCGCAGGATGTCCGGACGGCGCAGGTCCCCGACGACCCCGCGCTTGATCAGCTCCGCCATGACGGCGGGCGCGTCCGCGCAGCGCAGGGCCACCTGGCTGCCGCGCTCGCCATGCGCCCCGGGGGTCACGGAGGTGACGCGGCCCTCGGGGACGTACGCCTCGACACACTCCAGGAAGAAGTCCGTCAGCGCGAGCGACTTGGCGCGCACGTCCTCGACCGCGACCCCGTCCCAGACGTCGAGGGCCGCTTCGAGCGCCAGCATGGACAGGATGTCGGGCGTGCCGACCCGGCCCCGGAGCGCACCGGACGCCGCCTCGTAGCCGGGGGTCATGCCGAACGGGTCGGCGTGCGAGTTCCAGCCGGGCAGCGGCGAGTCGAAGGCGGCCTGGTGCCGCTCGGCGACGTACAGGTACGCGGGCGAACCGGGGCCGCCGTTCAGGTACTTGTAGGTGCAGCCGACGGCCAGGTCGACCCCGTGCTCGTCCAGGCCGACGGGCAGGGCGCCCGCGCTGTGGCACAGGTCCCAGACGGCGAGCGCGCCCGCCGCGTGGAGCGCGGCGGTGAGCCCGGGCAGGTCCTGGAGGCGGCCCGTGCGGTAGTCGACGTGGTTGACGAGCGCGAGGGCCGTCCGGTCGCTCACCGCGGCCGCCATGCCGGCCGGATCGCAGGCCACGACGGTGTGACCCGTCATCCGCGCCGCGGACTGCGCGATGTACCCGTCCGTGGGAAAGGTCGTCGCGTCGACGAGGATCTCGTCCCGATCGTCACCGTTCAGCCGGGCGGCCGCGACGACCGCCTTGAAGACGTTCACGCTGGTCGAGTCGCCGACCACGATCTGCCCGGGGGCGGCGCCGACGATCGGGGCTATCCGGTCGCCGATCCGCTCCGGCGCGGTCCACCAGCCGGACTCGTCCCAGGAGCGGATGCGGAGCTCGCCCCACTCGCGGGCGATGACGTCGGCCATGCGGGCCGGGACGTGCGCGGGAAGGGCGCCCAGCGAGTTGCCGTCGAGGTAGACGGTCTCCTCGTCCAGGGCGAACTTCGCGCGGTGACCGGCCAGTCCGTCGGCGGCGTCGAGCCGCGCGGCCTTCTCCTCGTACGACTCAGACATGGCTGCGGGCCGTCCAGAGCTCGGGGAACACGTTCTTCTGGGCCCGCTTCTCCAGCCAGGCCACCCCGGCGGAGCCGCCGGTGCCGGTCTTCGCGCCCATCGCGCGCCGGGTCGCCACCAGGTGGTCGTTGCGCCAGCGCCAGATCAGTTCGGCGACGTCGCTGAGGGCCTCGCCGAGCCGGACGAGCTCGCCGTTCTGGTCGGCGTCCGCATAGATCCCGGCCCAGACCGCCTCGACCTCGGGCGAGGGCTCGTACCGCTGCGCCAGGTCGCGGCCGAGGACCTCCTGCGGTACGGGCAGGCCGCGCCGGGCGAGGAACGCGAGGACCTCGTCGTACAGGCTCGGCTCCTGGAGCGCCTTCTCCAGCTCGGCGTGGACGCGGGGCGCGCCCCGGTGCGGGACCAGCATGGACGCGGACTTCTCGCCGAGCAGGAACTCCATCCGCCGGTACATCGCCGACTGGAACCCGGAGCCCTCGCCGAGCGCCGCCCGGTAGGCGTTGAACTGGCCGGGGGTGAGCTGGGCGAGCGGACGCCAGGAGTGGTTGAGCGCCTCCAGTTCGCGCACGGAGCGCTTGAGCGCGTCCATCGCCACGGGGACCCGGTCCTCGCGCAGGGCGCGGCTGGCGGTCTCCCACTCGTGGACGATCACCGTGAACCACAGCTCCATGACCTGGGTGGTGACCAGGAAGACCATCTCGCCGGGGTCGTCCGAGCGCAGGTGCTGGAGGTGGGTGAGGACGTCCGCCTGGACGTAGTCCTCGTACGGCGTCGTGCCCGCGAAGTCGAGGTTCGGGTCGTCGACGACCGAGCCGGCTCCGGAGGCATCGGGAAAGGCTGACATTTCTGTCTCCTCGATACGTGCTACCGGGTAGCGGTCCGCTCCACCGCGTGCGCGCTGCCGCGCCGCGGGAGCTCCGGTCCCCTCGGGAGGCGTGCTTCTTCGCGCGCGTCCCAAGCGCATCATGACACGATCGGGCCCGTGATGTAGCTCCCCTCTTCGTCATACGGAAAAGCGTTCGACCGGCAGCCGTTCAGGCCCTTGATCTGCTGCATCATCGCGGGCGCGAGCCTGCCCGGACCCGGGCAGTCCATGTGCGAACGGATGCCGATCTCGTGCCCGACCTCGTGGTTGATGATCAGGTGCCGGTACTCGGCCGGCGCCCCCGCGAAGGTCGGCGAGCCGAGCATCCACCGCTTGAGGTTCACCACGACCCCGTCGGCCGTCTCGCAGTTCAGCTCGCCGTGGGTGCGCAGGCCCTGCCGGGCGCAGAGCGCGTCGGCGGTGTCCGGGGTGGCGATCCGTATGACGAAGTCGGCGTTCTCCGAGACCAGCTGGAAACGGCCCCTGCCGTGCGCGGCCCAGCTGCGCGGATGGGCCAGGATCCGCTGGATCTCGGCGGCCGTCTCGCGTGCCGAGAGGTCGACGCCGTCCTCGACCTGGACCTGGTAGCGGCGCAGGACGCCGCTGTGGCCGACGGGCTCGCCGGAGGCGCGGGCGGTGGTGAAGGTGCCGGCACCGGACTGCGGGACGGTGGTCTTCTTCCGCGGGGGCTCGGGGCTCGGCTTCTTCTTGGGAGCCGGCTTCGGCGGCGGCTTCGGCTTCGGTGACGGCGTCCGGGTCCGCGTCGGCGTCGGTTCCGCCGTCGTCGGCCGGGGACCCAGGGCGGCCGCCGTCCCCTCCCCGGCCTTGCCCTCCAGGTGCGCGAGCGTGGCTCCGGCGCCGAGCGAGACCGTCACCAGAGCGAGGACCGGCAGGACGAAACGGGTCCCCGACCTGCGTTTCTTCTGTAACCCCCGCCGTCCTGCGCGCACGGCACGTTTCCCCACGACAGACTCCCCCCTGGGTTCTGCGATTCCGGGGATCGTACCCGCCGTCCGTTCGCCGCCGGGTGGCAGACTGCGCGCATGGACATTCACCAGAACCTGCTGAGCGGGCCGAACCCGACCTACCTGCCGGAGAACGAGGAGGCGAACCGCCTGCTCGCCGAGGCGAAGCCGGCCGTCGAGGTCGCCGCCGCGCACCCCACCTTCTCCCTGGCCTGGGCCCTGCTCGCCGACGAGGCCTGGGAGGCGGGCCGCGTGGTCGAGTCGTACGCCTACGCCCGCACCGGGTACCACCGGGGTCTCGACGCGCTGCGCCGCGCGGGCTGGAAGGGCCACGGCCCCATCCCCTGGGAGCACGAGGCCAACCGCGGCTTCCTGCGCTGCCTGGCCGCGCTCGCCCGCGCCGCCGGGGCGATCGGTGAGCAGGAGGAGGCCGAGCGCTGCGGACAGTTCCTGAAGGACAGCAGCGCGGAGGCGTACGCCGAGCTGTCGAAGTAACGACGAACGGCGCCGCGGGGCCCCGCGGCCCCGGGCCCCCGGGCCCGCAGGTCAGGGCCCCTCGGCCCGAGGGGCCGCGTCCCGCTCCCCCGGGTCCAGGGGCGGGGCCTGCACCCCGCAGTGGACCTTGCACTCCGGGTGGCAGTCGGCCGCCGCGGCCGGGGTCCTCATCGTCGTCCAGGCGATGGCGGCGCCCACCACCAGGATCCCCGCGCACATCGGCATCGCCCGCCGGAACGTCGACGCGAACTCGTCCGCCGAGCGGTACGCCTCCGGGCCCATCCCGGCGAGCAGCGGCAGCGCGGCCACCGCGATCAGACCGGCCGCACGGGCGGCCGCGTTGTTGACGCCGCTCGCGAGGCCCGCCCGGGAGACGTCCACCGAGGCCAGGACGGTCGCGGTCAGCGGGGCGACCAGGGCCGTCATGCCGAGCCCGAGGACGAGCATCGCCGGCAGCACGTCCCGTACGTACGAGGCGTCCTCCCCGACCCGCAGCATCAGCAGCATCCCCACGGCGCACAGCAGCGGCCCCACCGTGAGCGGGATCCGGGGCCCGATCTTCTCCCCCAGCTCCCCGGACCTCGCCGAGAGCAGCAGCATGAGCACGGTCGTCGGCAGCAGGGCCATGCCGGCGCCGAGCGCCGAGTAGCCGGCGACCACCTGGAGCTGGAGGGCCGCCAGGAAGAAGAAGCCGCCGAACGCCGCGTACACGCACAGGGTGACCAGGTTGACCGCGGTGAACATCTTCGACCGGAAGATCGACGGCGGCACCATCGCCTGCTCCCCGCGCCGCCGCTCCACCAGCACGAACCCGGCCCCGACCATCACGCCGGCGACCCCGGCCCACCAGGTGGCGGCGATCAGCGCGTACGTGACGAGTGCGAGCGCCGCCGCGCCCAGGAACGCGCCGAGCACGTCGAAGCGGCCGTGCGCGGTCTCGTCCCGCGACTCCGGGACGTGCCGCAGGGCGACCGGCACGCAGACGGCGGCGAGCGGCACGTTCAGCAGGAAGACCCACCGCCAGCCGGGCCCGTCCACCAGCCAGCCGCCCACGAACGGCCCGATCGCCGCGCCGACACCGCCGAAGCCCGACCAGAGCCCGACGGCCCGCGCCCGGTCGTCCGGGTGGAAGCTCGCCTGGATCAGCGCGAGGGAGCCGGGCGTGAGCAGCGCCCCGCCGACGCCCTGGAGGGCGCGGGCGGCGATCAGCACCCCGGCGTTCGGGGCGAGCCCGCAGAGCAGCGAGGCCGCCGCGAACCAGGCCACGCCGATCACGAAGACCCGGCGCCGTCCGTACCGGTCGCCGAGCGAGCCGCCGAGCAGGATCAGCCCGGCCAGGGTCAGCATGTAGGCGTTGACCGTCCACTGCAGGGCGCCGAGGTCGGCGCCCAGGTCCTCGCCGATGTGCGGCAGGGCGATGTTGACGACGGTCGAGTCGAGCAGCGCCATCCCGGACCCGAGGACGGTCGTGAACAGAACCCACCGGCCGGTCCCCGAGGCCATCCGCACGTCCCGCACGTCCATGCCTGCCATGGTCCCGCGAACGCCGAGGCCCCGCCCACCGGAATCCGAGGAAACGGTGGACGGGGCCGTGGTGGCAGACGGGTCGACGGGTGAAGTCGAGGTACTTCCACGCACCGTGGACCGTGGTGTTCACGTGGTCGCCGGACGAGCCGTCCACGTACGCCGTGCGGACCCGGGCACGGACACCGGCCGCTCCGTCGCCGTCGAACGCGATGTACGCCGTGCCGCCGCCGTTCAGCGTGACGTAGTCCTCGGCGGCGGAGCGCCAGGCGCCGTCGTCAGACCGGCCCGCGTGTCCACGGTGGACCCGACGTGGGCCCTGCCGGAGCGCGTGTCACCGGCGAAGTCCGCGGTCACCCAGGTGTCGCGGGTCATGCGCAGGGTCATCGACAGCTCGCCTCCCGGTATCGGAGCCCGTCAGGTACGGCGCAGCCGGTCCGCCGCGCGGACGAGCGCGTCCACGCCCCGCTCGGCCTTGCTCCGGGGGCAGCCCACGTTCAGCCGGACGAAGCCCGGCGTGCCGTACACCCCGCCCGGCATGACCGCGACCTTCTCCGTCGTCACCAGCTCCTCCTGGAGCCTGCTGTCCTCGATGCCGAGCGGCCGCAGGTCGATCCAGGCCAGGTAGCCGGCCTGCGGGGGCGTCCAGTCGACCTCCGGAAGTCCTTCCGCGAGGCGCTTCCGGATCATGCCCATCGTGCCCGCCACATAGCCGCGCAGCTCGTCCAGCCAGTCCGCGCCCCGCCGGTACGCCGCTATGTGAGCGGTCAGGGAGAGCACCGCGGGCGATCCGAGTCCCTCGCCCGTCTCCATGCGCCGGACGAAGGCCTCGCGCTCGTCGGGGTCGCCGACCACGCCGTACGAGCCGGAGAGGGCCGGAAAATTGAAGGCCTTCGTACCGGAGGTGACCAGAGCCCAGCGCCGGCCCCGCCCCGGCTCGGCGATCCGGGTCCAGGGGACGTGCCGGTGGCCCTCGCTCGTCAGGTCGGCGTGGATCTCGTCGCTGACGACGGCCGCGCCGTGCCGCTCGGCCAGCTCGGCGAAGACCGTGAGTTCCTCCTCCGTCCACACCCGGCCGGTCGGGTTGTGCGGGGAGCAGAGCAGCAGCATCCGGCTGTCCGGCCGGGCCAGCTCCCGCTCCAGGGCCTCCGGGTCGCCGACCGGGACGCCCCGCAGCTCGCGCCCGAGCCCGGTGACGACCTTGCGGAAGCCGTCGTACGTGGGGGTGTGGACGACCACGCCGTCGCCGGGTTCCGTCCACATCTGGAGGAGCTGCGAGAGCTGGGAGAGCACGGAGGGCGCGTACACCAGGGTCTCGGGGTCGATCTCGGCGCCGTGCCGGCTCGCGTACCAGTGGCGGATCGCCTCCCGGAATTCCCCGAGCCGCCAGTCCGTGTAGCCGAAGACTCCGTGGTCGACGCGCTCGTGCAGGGCCGCGAGGACCGCCGGCGGGGAGGCGAAGTCCATGTCGGAGACGGTGAAGGGCAGCAGGTCGGGGACGCCGAAGCGGTCCGCGGCACCGTCCCACTGGACCGACGAGGTCCCGCGCCGGTCTGTCTCCCGGTCGAAGTCGTACATCAGGCCCTCCCGTCGACGGGCGCACGACGGGCCCGGTACCTCAGGAGGTACCGGGCCCGTCGCCCACACGCTTACTTCAGCTTCGTGCCGGTCGAGCGCAGCGCGGCGCACGCCTCGGTCACGCGGACGGCCATGCCGGCCTCGGCCAGCTTGCCCCAGGTGCGCGGGTCGTAGGTGGACTTCTTGCCGACCTCGCCGTCGACCTTCAGGACACCGTCGTAGTTGCGGAACATGTGGTCCGCGACCGGGCGGGTGAAGGCGTACTGGGTGTCGGTGTCGAGGTTCATCTTCACGACGCCGTTCTCCAGCGCGGTGGCGATCTCCTCGGCCGTCGAGCCCGAGCCGCCGTGGAAGACGAAGTCGAACGGGTCGGCCTTGCCGAACTTCGCGGCGACACCCGCCTGGAGGTCCTTGAGGAGCTCGGGGCGGAGCACGACGTTGCCCGGCTTGTAGACGCCGTGCACGTTGCCGAAGGACGCGGCGAGCAGGTAGCGGCCCTTCTCGCCCAGGCCGAGGGCCTCGGCGGTGCGGATGGCGTCGTCGACGGTGGTGTACAGCTCGTCGTTGATCTCGTGGGTGACGCCGTCCTCCTCGCCGCCGGTCGGGGTGATCTCGACCTCAAGGATGATCTTGGCGGCGGCGGCCTTCGCGAGCAGCTCCTGGCCGATGGCCAGGTTGTCGGCGAGGGTCTCGGCGGAGCCGTCCCACATGTGCGACTGGAACAGCGGGTTCTCACCACGGGCGACGCGCTCGGCGGAGACGTCGAGCAGCGGACGGACGTAGCCGTCCAGCTTGTCCTTCGGGCAGTGGTCGGTGTGGAGGGCGACCGTGATGTCGTACTTCGCGGCGACGATGTGCGCGAACTCGGCCAGGGCAACGGCGCCCGTGACCATGTCCTTGTTGTACTGACCGCCCAGGAACTCGGCACCGCCGGTCGAGATCTGGATGATGCCGTCGCTCTCGGCCTCCGCGAAGCCGCGCAGCGCCGCGTGCAGGGTCTGGGACGAGGTCACGTTGATGGCCGGGTAGGCGAACTTGCCTGCCTTCGCCCGGTCGAGCATCTCGTTGTAGACCTCGGGGGTTGCGATGGGCATTCGTCCGCTCCTTGTGATGTGCGGGGTGTGTGCGTTGCTGTCCCTGACCTAGGGGCGACGTCATCGTCGCGGCCCATCTTTCCAGACTCTTGTGCGGGCTCCCACGGGCGTGACATGCCGAGGGGCGGGGTGTTTCACGTGAAACACCCCGCCCCTCGATAAAACACCAGGTCAGGACCGTTCTGTACGGGGTCCAGGACCTAAGTCACGACTTCGCGGCGGTTACGCCGGACCTCCGGCGGTCACGCCAGGTCGAGGTCGGCCAGCTGGTAACCGGTGAGGTACTGCAGGCCCGCCTCGGCGATGGCGCCGGCGGCACCGCGGTCCACGATCGTCGCCACGGCGACGACCTCGCCGCCCGCCTCGCGGACGGCCTCGACCGCGGTCAGCGGCGAGCCGCCGGTGGTCGAGGTGTCCTCGACGACGAGGCAGCGACGGCCCTTCACGTCCGTGCCCTCGATACGGCGCTGCATGCCGTGCGCCTTCTGCGCCTTGCGCACGACGAAGGCGTCGAGGCGCTGTCCGCGCGCGGCGGAGGCGTGCAGCATCGAGGTCGCGACCGGGTCGGCGCCCAGGGTGAGGCCGCCGACGCAGTCGAAGTCCAGGTCGGCCGTGAGGTCGAGCATGACCTGACCGACCATCGGCGCGGCCTCGCCGTCCAGCGTGATGCGACGCAGGTCGATGTAGTAGTCGGCTTCCAGACCCGAGGAGAGGGTCACCTTGCCGTGCACCACGGCCTTGTCCTTGATCTGCTGGAGCAGCTCAGCGCGTACGTCAGTCATGCCCCTGAGCTTAAAGCCGCCGCCAGGTCCAGACGCTCTCGACCTCCAGGGGGTCGATCGGGGTGACCAGGCGCGGGAGGGTGTTGAGGCCGTTCGGCGGGCCGGACTGCGGCTCGACGCAGACGGCCTCCTCCTGCTCGTCGTAGATCACGACCCACTCGGCGCGGCTCGCGACCTTCAGCTCCAGCTCCTCCGGCCAGGTGAGGGTGACGTCGACGCCGTCGGGCATGCCGAAGCAGTCGTCCCAGGGGCCGGGGAGGGGATCGATGCGGCGGCCGGTGGGGAGGTGGTCCTCCCCGCGCTCCTCCTGCCAGGCGGGCGTGAAGTCGATCCGTACGTCCTGACCGTCCCGGCCCAGGTTGCGCAGGAACCAGGGGTGCCATCCGGCCTGTGCCGGGAAGGAGTCGTCGTAGGCCTCGACGCCGAAGCGGAGGGTGAGGGAGTCCTCGGCCAGCTCGAAGATCTGCGTGACCCTGCCCGGGTACGGCCAGGGGTCGCCGAGCTCGCAGGTGAAGACGGCCTCGGTCTCCGAGGTCCTGGCGGTCTTCCAGGCGCGGTCGCGGACGGTGCCGTGGATGGCGTGCGGGGCGGCGTTGACCGGCAGCTGGTGCGTGGTGGCGCCGTTGCGGAAGCGGCCGTTCTCGGTCCGCCCGCACCAGGGCACCATCGGGAAGCTTCCGAAGCGCTCGCCCTGGCGCAGCAGCTCGGTGCCGCCGATGCGCAGGCTCTCGATCCGGCAGCCGTGGTCGGGGTTGATGGTCAACTCGGCGTCGCCCGCCGTCAGTCGCGTCTGCATGCTCACGTCCTGACCCTAGCCCCGATGAGATCGTTTCAGCGGCGGCGGCGCAGGGCCCGGCTGACGACGACGGCCGAGGCGAGCGCGAGGGCCGCGGCGGGCGCGATCCAGCGCAGGGTGGCGCCGGCGCTCGTCGTCTCGGGTGCGGGGACGGGGGCGTACCGGCCGCGCGGCGGGGCGTGGTCGACCTCCTCGGCGCTCCGCCCGATCATGGTCCGGCGGGCGTGGGCGGCCTCGGCGGCGGGCTGCGGGGCGGGGAAGTCGATGGGGGTGTCGGCGAAGCCCTCGTCGAGGAGCGGGTCGAGGGAGGAGGGCGGCAGGGGCGCGTCGAAGGCGGCGCTCCGGGCGGACGGCTCCTCCACCCCGTCGTCGACGCCGTCGTCGTCGGTGGCCTCCTCGGAGGCCTCCTCCGGAGCCGCGTCCGGCTCCTCCGAGAGCGCGGTCAGGGCCTGCACGAACTTGTCGAGGAGCTTGGCGCCGGCCGTGGAGCGCGCCTCGTCCGTCGCGTCGGCGAGCCGGCCGGCGGCCGTGAGGGCGCCGGTGAAGCTGAGGCTGGTCCCCTCGGCCACCGGAGTGAGGACGACGGTCAGGGACAGCTCGGCGGAGCCCTTGCCCCGGGCCTCGGTGCCCTCCCCCTCATAGGTGATGGCGCCGTCCCGCTCGACGACCCTGAGGGAGCCCCGGTAGGTGATGGTGTTGCCGCCGACCCGCACCTTGAGGCGGCCCGTGAGGGGGCCCGCCTCCGCGTCGGCGTCGCGCTGGAGGCCGGGCACGCAGCGCACCACGCGGGCCGGGTCCGTGAGCGTCGCGCGCAGGGACTCGGCCGGGACGGGAACGAACACCTCATGCTCCATGGAAGCCGAGCCTACTCAGGCGGGGGCGCGGCGTCGCCTGTTTGCGCCCGGCAGACGGGTCAGGCGCCGTACCGGGGGTGCACCAGGGTCGAGGGCGGGGGGTCGTCGGCGCCGCGGGTCCGTTCGGCGCGGCGCGCCGCGGCCTCCAGGGTCCCGGTGGTGAGCGAGCGCAGCCGGGGCGCGTCGGGGGCGAGGCCGAGGGCGGGCGGCCGGCCGCCCCGTACGGCGAGGAGGAAGCCCCAGTCCCCCGGGCCCCGCCCCGTACCGCTGGCGCGGTCGGCGCGGTCGGGTCCGGCGGCGAAGCCGGGGGTGCGGCCGGACGCGCTGTACGGGCGGGTCGCGAAGCCAGCGGCGCGCAGGGTGGCGTCGACGGTCCAGTAGGTGCGGGGCCGGTCGGTGGCCGATCCGGCGTGCACGGCGAACCGTCCGGTGGCGGTCAGCACGCGGGCCACGAGGCCGTAGAACTCCTCCGAGTAGAGCTTGGTGCTGGGGGTGATCCCGGGGTCGGGCAGATCGGAGATCACCACGTCGTACCGTTCCTGCAGACGATCGGCGGCGCCCCTCAGCCAGTTGAAGGCGTCCGCGTAGACCACGTGGACGCGCGGGTCGCGGAAGGCCTGTGCGTTGAGCGCGGCGAGCGCCGGGTCCGTACGGGCGAGGCGGACGACCCCCGGGTCGAGTTCGACGACGGTGACGGAGCGGACCCCGGCGTAGCGCAGGGCCTCGCGGGCGGCCATCCCGTCGCCGCCGCCGACGATCAGGACGCGGGCGTGCGCGCCGTCCATCGCGGGGTGGACGAGCGCCTCGTGGTAGCGGTACTCGTCGCGGCCGGCGACCCGCAGGCGTCCGTCGAGGAACAGGTCGGGCGGCTCCGCGAGGCCCCCGGTCACCACGACCTCCTGGAGGTCGGTGCGGACGGCGACCCGCACCCGCTCCCCGTACACGGCGCGGCGCGCGGCCTGTTCGAAGTCGTCGACGAGGACGGTCGCGGTGGCGAGGACGGTCAGGACGCACAGGTTCACGGCGACGAGCAGGGCCCGGGAGCGGCGGGTGAGGTCGCGGCGGAAGACCCAGAGGACGAGGCCGCCGCCCGCGACCGCGTTGACCGCGCCGGTGACGAGCGCGCCGGTGAGCTGGCCGAGCCAGGGCAGCAGCAGGAAGGGGAAGGCGAGGCCGCCGACGAGCGCGCCGACGTAGTCGGCGGCGAAGAGGTCGGCCACCGTCCCGGCGGCGTCGTCCTGCTCGCCGAGCGAGGCCTGCCGTCCGGCCCGGCGCGTCCCGGAGCACGCCTCTCCCGGGGAAGCGCGCCCGGGAGTTCGCCCCGCGCCCTGTATGAGCGACATCAGGAGGGGGATCTCGGCGCCGATGAGCACGCCGATGGCGAGCGAGAACGCCACGAGCACGTACCGCGATTCGCCGAGCCAGGCGAAGGCCGCGTACAGCACCATCGCCGAGCAGCCGCCGATCAGCGCGAGCCCGGCCTCGAGCAGGCCGAAGCCGACCGCGGCGCGGCAGCGCAGCCCCTTGGCGAGGAGCGAGCCGACGCCCATCGCGAAGACCATCACGGAGAGCACGACGGAGGCCTGGGTGACCGAGTCGCCGATCAAGTACGAGGCGAGGGCGACCAGTTCGAGCTCGTAGACCAGGCCGCAGGCGGCGCAGACGAACACGACCACGAGGACCGGGAACCGCACCGCCTCGCGCGGCGGCCGCACGGACCGCCGCGGGGGCGGCCGGCGCACCCTCGTGGGTGGCATGGTCACGGTCGGCTCGATCATGCCCGTAACGCTACGTCACGACTGTCGCACCCCATGTCACCCACACGAGTGCACATGGGGCTCCGGGAGGGCGCATCAGAGCGTTGCGGGCATACGTGCGCCGATACGGGTCCTGGTCACCACCAACTGCCCTTCCTGCGGGTAGGCGTGCCAGGTGCGCCAGCGCACCTGGCCCTCGTGGCGCTGGGCCAGCATCGCCGTGAAGGCGTGCGGGGAGCCGGGAAAGGTCCCCGCGAGTCCGTTGGGGTGGTCGGCGACGAGCGCGAGCAACTCCTGCGCGCGGCCCGCGAAGGCGCCCGGCGTGAGCGTCTCGACGCGCGCCCCGAACTCGTACTCCCATGCGCCGACGCGCTTGGAGACGCCGAGCGGGAGCGGGGTGCTGCTGCCCGGCATGCAGGCCACGGTCTCCGAGCAGTGGCGCCCCTCCTCGTCCAGGAGGACCTGGTGGGAGGCGCCGAGCAGCCTCAACTGGAGCTTGGCGCCGGAGAGTTCGAGATCGAGCACGGCGAGCGCGGGCAGCGGCTCGCGCCCGAGGGCCCAGGCCAGGTCTGCCGCACGCGTATCGGTGTAGGAGGTCTTCAGGGTGGTGAGCATGGGTCGGCTCCGCAAACACGGTTTGACGGGTGGGCCGGGGGCGCCCCGGAGAAGGATTTCCACGGGAGTGGGGAATCGCCGGCTCGGGTCCACACACGGTCCGAGGGCTGTCTCTGTCAGGAGCGAGAGAACCACGGACCCCGGGCGACTCGCAGCGTTTTTACCCAACTTGCCGTGTTTTCCAACCCCTTCGGGGACCCAGCAGTTCACTTGTTCAATCAGCTGCCGCCACCACAGCCACCACCGCAGCCGGACCCGCAGCCGCCGCCCGACCCGCAGGAGCTTCCGCCGCCGCAGCCGCCACCACCGCCCCCGTCGGCCCAGCTGCCGCCCCTGCCGCCACCCCTGCGCCCGCCCCGCCGCTTCTTGCCGCCGGCGGCCTTCCGGCTGCCGGAGAACAGGCCTATCACGACCAGCGCGAAGACGATGAAGATCACGAATTCCATGAGTACTGCCCCCGTTCTTCTGTGCGAGGGGGATGCCCGGTCCGACACCCCGTCAAAGCCGAATTGAGCGAGTCCAGAGCTTCAGCTGCACGAGGAGCCGGAGCACGAGGACGAGGAGCAGGAGGAGCTCGAACAGGACGAGCTCGAACACGACGAGGCGGAACAGGAGAACGACGGGGACGAGGAGCACGAGGAGGACGACGAGGAAGAGGACGGGGACGACGACCCGGCCCACCAGCTGTCACCACCACGGCTCACGTGCTTCGCCCCGCCCGTCCCCCTCATCCCGCTCACGACGAGCCACACCCCGAGCGCGAGCACGGCCGCGATCCCGAGGATGAAGAATGCGATGTCCATGCCAGGGCGATCCCCGCTCCGGCGACCCGTCAAAGCGCACTTGAGCAAGTCCAGAGCTTGGCCCCAGGATGGCCGTCATGACACGACCGCTGCTCAATCGCCGCCTCGCCGAGTTCGGGACGACGATCTTCGCCGAGATGTCCGCGCTCGCCGCCAGGACCGGGTCGATCAACCTCGGTCAGGGCTTCCCCGACACCGACGGCCCGGAGGAGATCCGGGAGGCCGCGGTCCGCGCGCTGCGGGACGGCCGCGGCAACCAGTACCCGCCCGGCCCCGGCGTCCCCGAGCTGCGGTCGGCGATCGCCGACCACCAGCGGGAGCGCTACGGCCTCGCGTACGACCCCGACACCGAGGTCCTCGTCACGGCCGGCGCCACCGAGGCGATCGCGGCGGCCCTCCTCGCCCTCGTCGAGCCGGGCGACGAGGTGATCGCCCTGGAGCCGTACTACGACTCGTACGCGGCGTGCATCGCGATGGCCGGCGGCACCCGCGTCCCCGTCACCCTCCGCCCCCACGAGGGCGCCTACGTCCTCGACCTCGACGAGCTGCGGGCCGCCGTCACCGACCGGACCCGGCTGATCCTGCTCAACACCCCGCACAACCCCACCGGCACGGTCCTCACCCGGGCCGAACTGACCGCCGTCGCCGAACTGGCGGCCGAGCGGGACCTCCTCGTCGTCACCGACGAGGTGTACGAGCACCTGGTCTTCGACGGGGCCGAGCACCTGCCGATCGCGAGCCTCCCCGGCATGCGGGAGCGCACGGTCACCATCGGTTCGAGCGGGAAGACGTTCTCGTTCACCGGCTGGAAGGTCGGCTGGATCACCGCGAGCCCCGAGCTGACCTCCGCCGTCCGCTCGGCCAAGCAGTTCCTCACGTACGTCTCCTCGGGGCCCTTCCAGTACGCGATCGCCGAGGCCCTGCGCCTCCCGGCCGCCTACTTCGACGGCCTCCGCGCCGACCTGAGCGCCAAGCGGGACCTGCTGAGCGAGGGCCTCGCGCAGGCCGGCTTCGAGGTCTACCGCCCGGCCGGCACCTACTTCGTCACCACCGACATCCGCCCCCTCGGCGCCACCGACGGCTTCGACTTCTGCCGCTCCCTGCCGGAGCGCGCCGGCGTCGTCGCCATCCCCAACGCCGTCTTCTACGACCACCGCGAGGCCGGCGCGCCCTTCGTCCGCTTCGCCTTCTGCAAGAAGACCGAGGTCCTGGAGGAGGCCGTCTCGCGCCTGAAGCGGCTGGCCTGAGACGCGGGCGGCCGTTCGGCCGGGTGGGGGGTGGGCGCCCCCGCCCGCGCGCGCCCTCCGGGAGCCGGGACGATCGTCGGGTAGACCGATTTACCGGGTAATGATCGGTTTCCCGCGCCCGGAGGTGCACCCTGTCCGCCGAGACCCTCGACCGCACGGCACCCCCGGCCGCGGTCCGCAGCGGGCCCCGTGACCGCCCGCGGTTCCGGGGCCCGCTGCGCCGGGCGGCGCCCGCGCTCGGTCTCTTCGCCGCCGCCCGGCTCACCGGTCTGCTCGTCCTCGCCCTGTGGGCCCTGCACACCGGCCGCTCGCCCCGGGCGCTCCTCGCGAGCTCCTGGGACTCCCGGTGGTACGCCGGGATCGCCGCGCACGGGTACGGGCGCGTCCTCCACGGCGCCCACGGCATGGTCCTGAACGACCTGGCCTTCTTCCCGCTCTACCCGGCGCTCGTCCGGGCCGTCACCACCGTGCTGCCCGTCGCCGGGGGCACCGCCGGGCTGCTGCTCTCCTGGCTCGCCGCCGGGGCCGCCGCCTGGGGCGTCTACCTCGTCGCGGAGCGGCTGCGCGGCCGCCGGACCGCCACCGTGCTCGTCCTCCTCTGGGGCCTGCTGCCGCACTCGATCGTGCTGACCATGGCGTACACCGAACCGGTGATGACCGCGTTCGCCGCCTTCGCGCTGTACGCGCTGCTCACCCGCCGCTGGCTCTCGGCGGCCGCCCTCGCGGGCCTCGCCGGGCTGACCCGGCCGAACGGGGTCGCGGTCGCCGCCGCCGTCGTGGCCGCCGCGGTCTGCGAGCTGTGGCGGACCCGCGGCCGGTCCGGGCCGCGGGTGTGGGCGGCGGGCCTGCTCGCACCGGCGGGCTGGGGCTCGTACGTGCTCTGGGTGGGCGTCCGGCGCGGCGACCCGCTCGGCGGCTACTTCGCCGTGCAGGCCGGCTGGACGTCCCGGTTCGACTTCGGGAAGGGCGCGCTCGTCTTCGTACGGGACATGCTGGGCGGCCCCACCCAGTTCGGCTTCGTGATGGCGCTGCTCATCACCGGCGCGGGCGTGCTGCTCTTCGCGCTCGCGGTGTGGACGGAGCGGCTGCCGCCGCCCGTGCTCGTGTACACGGCGGTGCTCGTGCTCATCGCCGTCGGCGGCTCGGGCTTCTTCGAGTCGAAGCCGCGTTTCCTGCTGCCGGCCTTCCCGCTGCTGCTGCCGCTCGCGGCGGCGCTGACGAAAGCCCGGCCGAGGGCCGCGGTCCTGGTGGTCGCGGCCCTGGCCGGGCTCTCGTACTGCTACGGGGCCTACGCCCTGACGCTCGCGCGCATGGCGATCTGATCCCGGAGGGGCTCAGGCCTCGTCGTCGTCGCCGGAGGCCTTCTCCTCGGGGGCCTCCAGGCCGAACTGCTCGACGATCCACTTGTCGAACTCGATGGAGGCGCGGACCCAGCTGACCGTGGAGGACACGAAGTGCTCCAGGGCGACGCCGGTGCCGATCAGCATCTGCGCCTCGCCGATGAGGCGGAGGGTGGCGGAGCCGTCCTCCTCCTCGTGCAGGTGCGTGTACACCTTGGGCCACAGGGTGCGGCGGTTCCAGTCGTCGATCGCGTCGAGAACCTTCGCGCGGTCGTCGGCCGAGTGCGGGCGGTCGTAGAACGTCCGCACCGAGAAGACCTGCTGCTCGCCCTCGCCGCGGAACATGAAGTACGTGCGGAACTCCTCCCACGGCGCCGCGAGGTCACCCTCGTCGTCGACGACGTACTTGAGTTCCATCTGCTCGAGGAGCTGCTTGACGAGGTCCTGGTCGGGGACGACGGGGCCCGCCGGTCCTGCGGCCTGAGGCTGGGGCTGGCCCCCGAAATTCGGAATCGAGGACGGGTCGATGCTCACCGTGTATTTCCCTTCGTACGGATGCTCGCCATCCTCCCCCATGCCGGGCGGTACGTGGCAACCCCGCCGGGCCGGAAGCGGCAAGATCCGCTGCCAGCTGACATGATCTCTGGCCCATGGGGGACACGAAGAAGAAATCCCGGTGGTGGATCTGGCTCGCCGTGGGGCTCGTGGCGCTCTGCGGCCTGCCCGTCGCGGTGCTGGTCTGGGGCGCCTACTCGTTCAGCGAGGCCGGGAAGCCGCAGCCGGTGGACTGCGCCGAGGCGATGACGTTCGCCCACGGCAGGCTTCCGGCGGGCGCCGAGGACGCCCGGTGCACCGAGGCGCACTGGCAGGACTCGTACGTCACGGTGGACTTCCGGATGCCGCGCGCCGGCGTCGCCGACTGGCTGAGAACCACCTACCCGACCGGCAGGCGGCCGGTGTCCTGCGACGGGGACCTGTGCCTGGACGCGGACTACGACCAGGCGCTCTACGTGAACGTGAAGGTGGTGTACGAGGACGGCGGCACCGCCCTCGTCCACCTCAGCTCCTTCAACGTGTAGCCGCGCCCACGATCAGCCCGTCCTCGAAGCGGTCCACGCGGACCGTGTCGCCGTCGACGACCTCGCCCGCCAGGATCTCCTTGGCGAGCCGGTCGCCGATCGCCGTCTGGATCAGGCGGCGCAGCGGCCGTGCGCCGTACGCGGGGTCGTTGCCCTCCTCGGCGAGCCACTCCAGGGCCTCCGGGGTGACGTCCAGGGTGAGGCGCCGCTCGGCGAGGCGCCGCGCGAGGCGGCCGATCTGGAGCTGCGCGATCCGGCCCAGCTCGGTCCGGTCGAGCGCCGAGAAGACGACCAGGTCGTCGAGCCGGTTGAGGAACTCGGGCTTGAAGCTCGCCCGCACGACCTCCAGGACCTGCTGCTTCTTCACGTCCTCCGAGGTCAGAGGCTCGACCAGGAACTGGCTGCCCAGGTTGGAGGTGAGGATCAGGATGGTGTTGCGGAAGTCCACCGTCCGGCCCTGTCCGTCGGTCAGGCGTCCGTCGTCCAGGACCTGGAGCAGGACGTCGAAGACCTCCGGGTGCGCCTTCTCCACCTCGTCGAGCAGGACCACGCTGTACGGGCGGCGGCGGACCGCCTCCGTGAGCTGGCCGCCCTCCTCGTAGCCGACGTAGCCGGGGGGCGCGCCGACCAGGCGGGCGACGGAGTGCTTCTCGCCGTACTCCGACATGTCGATGCGGATCATGGCCCGCTCGTCGTCGAAGAGGAAGTCCGCGAGCGCCTTCGCCAGCTCGGTCTTGCCGACGCCGGTCGGGCCGAGGAAGAGGAAGGAGCCGGTGGGCCGGTCGGGGTCGGCGATCCCGGCGCGGGTGCGGCGCACCGCGTCGGAGACGGCCTGCACGGCCTCGGACTGGCCGATCAGCCGCTTGCCGAGCTCCTCCTCCATGCGGAGCAGCTTCTGCGTCTCGCCCTCCAGGAGGCGGCCGGCGGGGATGCCGGTCCAGGAGCCGACGACGTCCGCGATGTCGTCGGGACCGACCTCGTCCTTGACCATGGCGTCCTTCGCGGCCTCCTGCTGGGCCTCCGCCTCGGTGGCGGCCTCCAGCTCGCGCTCCAGGCCCGGGATCTCCCCGTACAGCAGCTTGGAGGCGGTGTCGAAGTCGCCGTCGCGCTGGGCGCGCTCGGCGCGGCCACGGGTCTCGTCGAGGCGTTCCTTCAGCTCGCCGACCCGGTTGAGGGACTGCTTCTCCTTCTCCCAGCGGGCGGTGAGGCCGCGGAGCTCCTCCTCGCGGTCGGCGAGGTCGCGCCGCAGCTTCTCCAGGCGCTGCTTGCTCGCCGCGTCCGTCTCGTTCTTGAGGGCCAGCTCCTCCATGCGGAGCCGGTCCACGGAGCGCTGGAGCTCGTCGATCTCGACGGGCGAGGAGTCGATCTCCATGCGGAGCCGGGAGGCGGCCTCGTCGACGAGGTCGATGGCCTTGTCGGGGAGGAAGCGGGAGGTGATGTACCGGTCGGAGAGCGTCGCGGCGGCCACCAGGGCGGAGTCGTTGATCTGCACCTTGTGGTGGGCCTCGTACCGGCCCTTGAGGCCGCGGAGGATCGCGATGGTGTCCTCGACGGTCGGCTCGGCGACCAGGACCTGCTGGAAGCGGCGCTCCAGGGCGGGGTCCTTCTCGATCCGCTCGCGGTACTCGTCGAGGGTGGTCGCGCCGACCATGCGGAGCTCGCCGCGGGCCAGCATCGGCTTGAGCATGTTGCCCGCGTCCATGGCGGAGTCGCCGCCGGCGCCCGCGCCGACGACCGTGTGCAGCTCGTCGATGAAGGTGATGATCTGGCCGTCGCTCTCCTTGATCTCGGAGAGGACGGTCTTCAGGCGCTCCTCGAACTCGCCGCGGTACTTCGCGCCGGCGACCATCGCGCCGAGGTCGAGCGAGACGAGCCGCTTGTTCTTCAGGGACTCGGGGACGTCGCCCTTCACGATCCGCTGGGCGAGGCCCTCGACGACGGCGGTCTTGCCGACACCGGGCTCGCCGATGAGGACCGGGTTGTTCTTGGTGCGGCGGGAGAGCACCTGGACGACGCGGCGGATCTCGTGGTCGCGGCCGATGACCGGGTCCAGCTTGCCCTCGCGCGCGGCGGCGGTGAAGTCCGTGCCGAACTTCTCCAGCGCCTTGTACTGCCCCTCCGGGTCGGGTGTGGTCACCCGGCGTCCTCCCCTGCTCGTCTCGAAGGCGTCGAGCAGCTTCTTCGCGCTCGCGCCCTGGTCGTCGAGGATCTCACCGGCCCGGCCGCCCTTGGCCGCGATGCCGATGAGCAGGTGCTCGGTCGAGAGGAAGTCGTCGCCGAGCTCCTTGGCGCGCTTGTCGGCGTCGGCGAGGACGGCGAGGAAGTCGCGGTTGGGCTGCGGGGGCGCGACCGTGGACCCCGTGATGCTCGCCAGACCGGCGAGGAGGCGCTCCGCGCCGGCGCGCACGACCGCCTGGTCGGCGCCGGCGGCGGCGAGCAGGTCGGTGATGTTCTCGTTGTCCTGACCGGTCAGCAGCGCGAGCAGCAGATGGGCGGGGGTCAGGTCCGCGTGTCCGTCGGACACGGCGCGGCTGCTCGCCGCATTGATCGCGTCCCGGCTCCGGTTGGTCAGTTCGGCGTCCACGTGCGGTGCTCCTCCTGGGTTCTCGTGGGTCCTCTCCTTCTATGACTTCTCCAGGGTACACAAAGTTGAGTCGAAGCGGCTCAACGTTTCGGAGGGAGCTCGACCCCGGGTAGTTTCCGGGCATGGCCACAGACCCCAGGAACCCCTCCGACTCGTACCTGAGCTTCTGGCGCGAGTACCACATGTGCACCCTGACCACCCCGCGCCCGGACGGCACGCCGCACGTCGTCGCGGTCGGCGTCACGTACGACCCCGAGGGCGGGTACGCGCGCGTGATCACCAACAAGAACAGCCGGAAGGTCGCCAACGTCCTGGCGGCGGGCGCGGACGGCGCGCGGGTCGCGGTCTGCCAGGTCGACAAGGGGCGCTGGGCCACCCTGGAGGGCGTCGCCCACATCCGCACGGAGGCCGAGACGGTCGCGGACGCCGTCGACCGCTACGCCGAGCGCTACGGCCGCACGCCGTCGCCGAACCCGGACCGGGTCGTCATCGAGATCGCCCTCACCCGGGCGATGGGCCGCGCCTGACCCGCACGGGAGAAACGAAAAGCACAGCGGCGCCATCGCGTTTCAGGTCCGCGATGGCGCCGCTGTGTGGGGGAAGTGCCGGAGCGATCTACAACGACGGGGGAATCGCTCAGGCACTGCGGGGGGTGGCGGTGATGGCCTCTGCTTCGATCAGCTGGTGGTCGCGCTGATCGAGGTTGACGAAGATCATGCCGTACCGGATGGCACAGCGGATGGGCTGCGGAGCGCCTCGGGGACGGCGCAGACAGCGGTACGCACGGACGTCTTCGTCCTGTTCGCGGGCGACGACGATCGGCTCTCCGAAGAGGGTGACCTTCAGCGAGTCGCCACGGTGGGGGATTGCCGTGGCGAGATCGACGAAGTGCCAGCCGGAGCGGTAGGCCGAAGCCATCTCCCGGCGGAACCTGGGGTCGTCCGGTGGGACGCTCACGCGCCCGTGCCCTTGGGAGCGATCTCCCAGGAGGGCTCGTACGGATTCGCGAGTACGACGTCCGCAGGAGTGCCCTCCCACGAGGGTTCACCCGGTCCCGCCACGCTGTGCGGCGGGGGTGTCTCCCATGAGGGTTCACCGTTCGCGGCGACTACGCCGA
Organism: Streptomyces nymphaeiformis; assembly: GCF_014203895.1. Taxonomy (GTDB): domain Bacteria; phylum Actinomycetota; class Actinomycetes; order Streptomycetales; family Streptomycetaceae; genus Streptomyces; species Streptomyces nymphaeiformis. The sequence continues at coordinate 239,381 of NZ_JACHJY010000004.1, forward strand.
GAGCAGCCGCCGCAACGGCTATGGCGCTGAGTGCACGAACCATCCTGGTCATGGCCGATCTCCACCTCTTTTGATCACTACCTCCCCCCCGCGAGTAAGACGATGGCTCACACACGCCCCCTTTCACCAGCCAACCCGGGCATCATGTTCCTGTAATTCATGACCCTGAGGGGGGTGCAAATGAGGCGAGAATGCGATCAATCCGGTCATAAGCACAGTCACGGTGAACTATGCGACGTGGGTAAGGAGCTCTACGCGAGTGCGCTTCGCACCGGTCGAATAGCCCGCGCCGACGCCGACGCCGCCCCCTGTCTGAGGGAACTGGCCCTCCTGCACCCAGACCCGGACGACAGCCAGTGGCTGCACCCGGTGCCGCCGTCGATCGCCCTCAACCAGCTCGTCCACCCCATCGAGCAGGAGATACAGGTCCGCAGGCAGCACGCCATCGCCCTGGCCGATGCTTTCGAGCCGTTCATGGCCATCCACACACAGGACCCGTCCGGCGCCCAGGCGATCACGGTCCTCGAAGGCCTCAGCGCCATCAATGCCGCGCTGGACCGCGTCATCAACGAGTGCACCGAAGAACTCCTCACCATCCAGCCCGGCAGCGGGCGGCGCCCCGAGACGCTCGAAGCCGCCTTGCGCCGCATGGAGCCGCTGCTCGACCGAGGCGTCCGGATGCGCACGCTCTACCAGCACACGGCCCGGCACCACCCCGCCACCCTCGCCTACGTCGAGCGGGTCGCCCCCTACGGGCTCGAACTGCGCACCCTCGAAGAGATCATCGACCGACTGATCATCGTCGACCGCAAGGTCGCTTTCGTGCCGGCGCGCAGCGACCGCCAGGTCGCCCTCGAACTCCGCCACGAAGGCCTCGTCCAGTACCTCGTCGGCGTCTTCGACCAGTTCTGGCTCCACGGCGTGCCCTGGGAGGACGAGATCCCGTACAGCCCGTCCGTGGACGGCATCGGCGGCGTCCAGCGCTCCATCGCCAAGCTCCTCGTCGAGGGGCACGTCGACGAGGCCATCGCCCGCCGGCTCGGGATGAACGTGCGGACCTGCCGGGCGCACATCGCCAAGCTCGCCGCCGCCCTCGGCAGCGGGAGCCGCGCGCAGCTCGGCTATCTGATCGCCCAGTCCGGCATCCTCGAACGGGACAGCTGAACGGCAGAGGCCCCTTCACCGGTGGTGAAGGAGCCTCTGGCGTGACAGGGGAGGAAGGACTACTCGCCGCGCTTCGGGCGCCACACCACGAGGGCGCTCGCCTGCTGCACGTCGGTGTACGGCACCAGGTCCCGGCGGTACGAGGCGTGCACCTGGGCCTCGCGCTGGCGCATCGTCGCCGCCGCGCCCTCGACCGCCGCCGACAGCTCGGCCACCCGGGCCTGGAGCGCCGCGACCTGGTTCTCCAGTTCGATGATCCGCTTGATTCCGGCCAGGTTGATGCCCTCGTCCTGCGACAGCGCCTGCACCTGACGGAGCAGCTCGATGTCACGGGCCGAGTAGCGGCGGCCCCGTCCGGCCGTGCGGTCCGGAGAGACGAGCCCGAGGCGGTCGTACTGGCGCAGGGTCTGCGGATGCAGACCGGAGAGCTGGGCCGCCACCGAGATGACGTACACCGGCGACTCGTCGGTCAGTTCGAATGGATTGCGTCTGCGTCCTTCCACGGGTCACGCTCCCTTCGCGGCCTGGAACAGCTCGGCCCGCGGGTCCTCCGAGGCGGTCGCCTCGCGGAAGGTCTCCAGGGCCTCGCGTGCCTTGTCGTCCAGTTCCTTCGGCACCGCAACCTCGACCGTCACGAGGAGGTCGCCGCGCGTGCCGTCCTTGCGGACCGCGCCCTTGCCCCGGGCGCGCATGGTCCGGCCGTTCGGGGTGCCCGCGGGCAGCTTGAGGGTGACCGCGGGGCCGCCGAGGGTCGGGACCTTGATCTCGCCGCCGAGCGCCGCCTCCGAGAAGGAGACCGGCACCGTGACGGTGAGGTTGTCGTCCTTGCGGCCGAAGACCGGGTGGGCGTCGACGTGCACGACGACGTACAGGTCGCCGTTCGGCCCGCCGCGCTCGCCCGGCGCGCCCTTGCCGCGCAGCCGGATCTTCTGGTTGTCGCTCACGCCCGCCGGGATGCGGACCTGCATGGTGCGGGAGGACTTGGCCCGCCCGCTGCCCTTGCAGACCTCGCAGGGGTGCTCGGCGATGAGGCCGCGGCCCTTGCAGTCCACGCAGGGGTCGGTGAGCGAGAAGCCGCCGCCGCTGCCGCGCGAGACCTGACCGGTGCCGACGCAGGTCGGGCACACCCGGGGCGTGCCGTTCTTGTCGCCGGTGCCCGAGCACGCCGTGCACGGCTGCTGGCTGGACATCCGCAGGGGCACGGTCGCGCCCTCGATGGCCTCGGTGAAGCTGAGCGTCACCTCGGACTCGATGTCCTGGCCGCGCCGCGGCTGGGTGCGGGTGGCACCCCCGCCGCGGTTGAACAGGCCGCCGAAGACGTCCCCGATGCCACCGCCGCCGAAGCCGCCGCCGCCCGCCCCGCCCTGGGCGCCTCCGAAGAGGTCGCCCAGGTCGAAGTTGAACGAACCGCCGGCGCCCGGCCCGCCGGCTCTGAAACCGCCGTTCCCGAACAGGGCGCGGGCGTCGTCGTACTCCTTGCGCTTCTTGGGGTCGCCGAGGACGTCGTTCGCCTCGGAGATCTCCTTGAAGCGCGCCTCGGCGCTCGCGTCATTCTTGTTGGCGTCCGGATGGTTCTCGCGGGCGAGCTTCCGGTACGCCTTCTTGATCTCGGCCTCGGTGGCGTCCTTGGGGACGCCGAGAACCTTGTAGTAGTCCTTCTCGACGAAGTCCTTCGTACTCATCGACGTCCCTCCTCCCGCTTCCGGGTACGGCTGTTACTCGCTGTCCTTCTCGGAGTCGTCGGGGTCTCCCGACTCCTCCGCCTTCGCCTGCGCCCCCGGCTGGGGCTCGGCGACGGCCACGCGGGCGGGCCGGATGGTCCGCTCGCCGATCCGGTACCCCGGCTGCAGGATCGCCACGCAGGTCGTCTCGGTGACGTCCGGCGCGTACGAGTGCATCAGGGCCTCGTGGATCGTCGGGTCGAAGGGCTCGCCCTCCTTGCCGAACTGCTGCAGACCCATCTTGGCGACGACGGTCTCCAGCGATTCGGCCACCGACTTGAACCCGCCCACGAGCTCGCCGTGGTCCCGGGCCCGGCCGACGTCGTCGAGCACGGGAAGGAGCTCGGACAGGAGGCTCGCGACGGCGATCTCCTTGACCGTGATCCGGTCCCGCTCCACGCGGCGGCGGTAGTTCTGGTACTCGGCCTGGAGCCGCTGGAGGTCGCCGGTGCGCTCGGTGAGCGCCGTACGGGCCTGGTCCAGCTGCGCCAGGAGGGCTACGTCCGTAGCGTCCCCGGCCGGGGCCGTCGATTCCCCCTCGGAGGTCTCGACGGCCTCGGCGGCGTCGTCAGCGGTGGCGCCGGAGGGGACGTCGGACTTCTCCTCGAAGTCCGGGGTCTCCTCGGTCACGCCTGGCCGCCCTTCGGCTTGTCCTCGTCGACGATCTCGGCGTCGACGACGTCGTCGTCCTGCGCCTGGGCCTGACCGGCATCGCCGCCGGCGGCCTGGGCGGCCTGGGCGTCGGCGTACATCGCCTGGCCGAGCTTCTGGGAGACGGCCGCGACCTTCTCCGTGGCGGTGCGGATCTCCGCGGTGTCCTCGCCCTTGAGCTTCTCCTTCAGCTCGGCGATCGCGGTCTCGACCTCGGTCTTGACCTCACCCGGGACCTTGTCCGCGTTCTCCGCGAGGAACTTCTCCGTCTGGTAGACGAGCTGCTCGCCCTGGTTGCGGGACTCGGCGGCCTCGCGGCGGCGGTGGTCCTCCTCCGCGTACTGCTCGGCCTCCTCGCGCATCCGGTTGACCTCGTCCTTCGGCAGCGAGGAGCCGCCGGTGACGGTCATCTTCTGCTCCTTGCCCGTGCCCAGGTCCTTCGCGGTCACGTGCATGATGCCGTTGGCGTCGATGTCGAAGGCGACCTCGATCTGCGGGACGCCACGCGGGGCCGGCGGGAGGCCGGTCAGCTCGAACATGCCGAGCTTCTTGTTGTACGCCGCGATCTCGCGCTCGCCCTGGTAGACCTGGATCTGCACGGACGGCTGGTTGTCCTCGGCCGTCGTGAAGATCTCGGACCGCTTGGTCGGGATCGTGGTGTTGCGCTCGATGAGCTTGGTCATGATGCCGCCCTTGGTCTCGATGCCGAGGGACAGCGGGGTCACGTCGAGGAGCAGGACGTCCTTGACCTCACCCTTGAGGACACCGGCCTGGAGCGCGGCGCCGATGGCGACGACCTCGTCCGGGTTGACGCCCTTGTTGGCCTCGCGGCCACCGGTCAGCTCCTTGACGAGCTCGGCGACGGCCGGCATACGGGTCGAGCCACCGACGAGGACGACGTGGTCGATCTCGCCCAGGGCGATGCCCGCGTCCTTGATGACGTTGTGGAACGGCACCTTGCAGCGCTCGAGCAGGTCCGAGGTGAGCTGCTGGAACTGGGCGCGCGTGAGCTTCTCGTCCAGGTGCAGCGGGCCCTCGGCGGAGGCCGTGATGTAGGGCAGGTTGATCGTGGTCTCGGTCGAGGACGAGAGCTCGATCTTCGCCTTCTCCGCGGCCTCGCGGAGACGCTGGAGAGCCATCTTGTCCTTGGCCAGGTCCACACCGTGGCCGTTCTGGAACTGCGTCACCAGGTAGTCGACGACGCGCTGGTCCCAGTCGTCACCACCGAGGTGGTTGTCACCGTTGGTGGCCTTCACCTCGACGACGCCGTCGCCGATCTCCAGGAGGGACACGTCGAAGGTGCCGCCACCGAGGTCGAAGACGAGGATCGTCTGGTCGTCCTTGTCGAGGCCGTAGGCCAGGGCGGCCGCGGTCGGCTCGTTGACGATGCGCAGGACGTTGAGGCCCGCGATCTCACCGGCCTCCTTGGTGGCCTGACGCTCGGAGTCGTTGAAGTACGCCGGGACGGTGATGACCGCGTCGACGACCTTCTCGCCCAGGTACGCCTCGGCGTCGCGCTTGAGCTTCTGCAGGATGAAGGCGCTCATCTGCTGCGGGTTGAAGCTCTTGCCGTCGATGTCGATCTTCCAGTCGGTGCCCATGTGGCGCTTGACCGACCGGATGGTCCTGTCGACGTTGGTGACGGCCTGACGCTTGGCCACCTCGCCGACGAGCACCTCGCCGTTCTTCGCGAAGGCGACGACGGACGGCGTGGTCCTGGCGCCCTCGGCGTTGGTGATGACGGTGGGCTCGCCGCCTTCCAGAACGCTGACGACGGAGTTAGTCGTGCCCAGGTCGATGCCGACCGCACGTGCCATTTCGATTCCTCCAGCTGACTGACTTGAGTGGAACTGACTCAAGGATGCACGAGGAGGTCGCCTTCGTCAACAGACCTGAGTCGAGTCGACTCAACTCTTCACTCGACAGGACGCTCAACGGGCGCGTCACCCCGCGTCGTTCCCCGGTTTGCCCGGGTTCACATGAAAGGGTCCGGACATATGCCAGGATTCCCGCCGGAGGGTGTGACCGCATGACGGCGCAGCGCGTGTCGACGGCGAAGCGCGTGATGACGGCAGAGCGCGCGCTGACGGCGAAGCGCGCGTTCGACGTGGCGGGCGGGACGCTCCTGCTGCTCGCCCTCGCACCCCTGATCGCCGGCACCGCCCTCTCCGTCACCCTCGGCGGCGGTGGCGCCGTGCTGCGCCGCCGGACGGTGGCGGGCCTCGGCGGGCGGCCCTTCACGATGCTGACCTTCCGCACGAAGAGCCCGCTGGCCGCGCTGCCGCTGCTGCTGCACGTCGTGGCGGGCCGGATGTCGCTCGTCGGCCCGTGCCCGCTGACCCCGACCCACCGCGAGTGCGCGGGCGAGGGCCGCCGCCGGCTCTCCGTGCGCCCGGGACTGACCGGACCGTGGCAGATCAGCGGCCGCTCGGACCTTCCGTGGGAGGAGCGCGAGCTGCTCGATCTCCACTATGTGGACCACCACTGGCTGGGGATGGATCTGCTGATCCTGGCGCGTACGCTTCCAGCTGTACGCAGGCGTCGCGCGGCAAGGTTTGCCTGAGCGACACATATCACCGCGAGCGCCGCTACAGCGCGGCGCCGTGACCGGGTAATCTCAGCAGGAACTCAATAAGTTACCGCTTAGTAGGCCCGCCCGAGGAGCCCGTCATGCAACTCGCCGCGATCATCGTGTCGATCGCCATCACGGTGGTGGCCGTCGCGCTGTTCGGCCGCGCCACCGTGCAGATCTACCGCTTCGTGCGGCTCGGTCAGCCGGTCCCCGCCGGCACACGCACCGGTGACCCCAAGCAGCGCACCATCACGCTGGTCAAGGAATTCCTCGGCCACACGCGCATGAACCGCTGGGGCATCGTCGGCTTCGCGCACTGGTTCGTCGCGGTGGGCTTCTTCTCGCTGCTCCTCACCATCGTGAACGCCTTCGGCCAGCTCTTCCAGGCCGACTGGCTGATCCCGATCATCGGCGACTGGCTGCCGTACGAGATCTTCACCGAGTTCCTCGGGCTCATGACGGTCCTCGGCATCGTGACGCTCATCGTCATCCGCCAGCTCAGCAAGCCGACCAAGGCCGGCCGCAAGTCCCGCTTCGCCGGCTCCAAGACCGGCCAGGCGTACTTCGTCGAGGCCGTCATCCTGATCGTCGGCGTCTGCATCATGACGCTCCGCGCCCTGGAGGGCGTCCAGCACCACGTGACCAGCTGGGAGCCGGGCTTCTTCGCCTCGTACCCGCTGATCGCGCTGCTCGACGGCCTGGACCTGAGCACGATCCAGTACCTCACCTACTTCTTCGCCTGCCTCAAGATCGTCACGTCCTTCACCTGGATGATCACGGTCTCGCTCAACACCAACATGGGCGTCGCCTGGCACCGCTTCCTCGGCTTCCCGAACATCTGGTTCAAGCGCAACGCCGACGGCTCCACCGCCCTGGGCGCGCTCCAGCCGATGACGACGGCCGGCAAGGAGATCGACTGGGAGGACCCGGCCGAGGACGCCGTCTTCGGCGTCTCCCAGGTCGAGCAGTTCTCCTGGAAGGGCATCCTCGACTTCTCCACCTGCACCGAGTGCGGCCGCTGCCAGTCGCAGTGCCCCGCCTGGAACACGGGCAAGCCGCTCTCCCCCAAGCTCCTGATCATGTCCCTCCGGGACCACGCCCACGCCAAGGCGCCGTACCTGCTCGCGGGCGGCGGCAAGGACATGGAGGGCAACGAGAAGGCGTCCGAGGAGCAGCTGAAGGACGTCCCCGCCTCCGCCCTGGCCGAGGCCGAGCGCCCCCTCATCGGCACCGCCGAGGAGAACGGCGTCATCGACCCCGACGTCCTGTGGTCCTGCACCACCTGCGGCGCCTGCGTCGAGCAGTGCCCGGTCGACATCGAGCACATCGACCACATCGTCGACATGCGCCGCTACCAGGTGATGATCGAGTCCGCGTTCCCGTCCGAGGCGGGCACGATGCTCAAGAACCTGGAGAAGAAGGGCAACCCCTGGGGCCTGGCGAAGAAGCAGCGCGTCGAGTGGACCAAGGAGGTCGACTTCGAGGTCCCGATCGTCGGCAAGGACGTCGAGGACCTCACCGAGGTCGACTACCTCTACTGGGTCGGCTGCGCGGGTGCGCTGGAAGACCGCGCCAAGAAGACCACCAAGGCCTTCGCCGAACTCCTCCACATCGCGGGCGTCAAGTTCGCGATCATGGGCGGCGAGGAGAAGTGCACCGGTGACTCCCCGCGCCGTCTGGGCAACGAGCCGCTGTTCCAGCAGCTGGGCGCCGAGAACGTCGCGATGCTGAACATGGCGTTCGGCGAGGACGACGAGGACGAGTCGACGAAGAAGCCGAAGTCGGCGAAGAAGATCGTCTCGACCTGCCCGCACTGCTTCAACACCATCGCCAACGAGTACCCGCAGCTCGGCGGCGAGTACGAGGTCATCCACCACACCCAGCTGCTCCAGCACCTCATCGACGAGGGCAAGCTGATCCCGGTGACCCCGGTCGAGGGCCTCATCACGTACCACGACCCGTGCTACCTGGGCCGTCACAACAAGGTCTACACGCCGCCGCGCGAGATCATGTCCGCCGTCCCGGGCCTGCGCCAGCAGGAGATGCACCGCCACAAGGAGCGCGGCTTCTGCTGCGGCGCCGGCGGCGCGCGGATGTGGATGGAGGAGCGGATCGGCAAGCGCATCAACAACGAGCGCGTCGACGAGGCCCTGTCCCTCAACCCGGACATCGTCTCGACGGCCTGCCCGTTCTGCCTCGTCATGCTCACGGACTCCGTGAACGGCAAGAAGAACGAGGGCAAGGCCAAGGAGTCGGTCACGGTCGTCGACGTCGCCCAGCTCCTCCTCGACTCGGTGAAGACCCCGGTCGAGCCGGAGGAGCAGCCGGCGACCGAGGAGCCGGAGCCGGCGGTCTGATCCCGGACACGACGAGAGGGGCCGCCCCGCGCTTGAGGAAGCGCGGGGCGGCCCCTCTCGTACGCATGGGGAACCCCTAGGGGATGTCACAGCTCAGTGGCAAGGTCCGGCCTGGGGAGCGACCACACGGCGGAACCGGGTACGTTCAAGGCGTGGCTGGATTCAGGAACGGACGCGGCCGGGACAACCGCCCCCCGCAACAACAACCGCAGCAGGCGCCGTACGGGTACAACGCGGCCCCGCCGCCGTACCCGCAGCAGCAGTGGCAGCAGCCCCCGCAGGGGCGGCAGCAGCCGACGTACGGAGAGCCGGAGTACTTCGGCGACCCGCACCAGCACCAGCAGCAGCACGCGGCGGCGAACAACCCGGGCCACACCCAGATGTTCAGCGTCGACGACCCGTACGCCCAGGCCGGCGGCTACCAGGCACCCCCCGTCCCCACGGGCCCCCGGCTGCCCTGGAAGCAGCTCCTGAGCGGCATCGTGTTCCGCCCGGCGGACACGTTCCTGCAGATGCGGGACCACGCGGTCTGGGGCCCGGCGCTGATCGTCACGTTCCTCTACGGACTCCTCGCGATCTTCGGCTTCGACCAGGCCCGCGAAGAGGCGCTCAACGCGACGATCTCGACGACGATCCCGTACGTCCTGATGACCGCCCTCGGCTTCGTGCTCGGCGGCCTGATCCTGGGCGCGGTCACGCACACCCTGGCGCGCCAGCTCGGCGGCGACGGGGCCTGGCAGCCCACCGTCGGCCTCTCGATGCTGATCATGTCGATCACGGACGCGCCGCGCCTGGTCTTCGCGCTCTTCCTGGGCGGCGAGAACGGCCTGGTCCAGATCCTCGGCTGGGCGACCTGGCTGGCGGCAGGCGCGCTCCTCACCGTCATGGTGAGCCGCTCCCACGACCTCCCCTGGCCGAAGGCCCTGGGCGCCTCGGCGATCCAGCTGGTGGCCCTGCTGAGCCTGATCAAGCTGGGCACGCTGTGAACGCCGTACTGACGCACTGACGCACTTGACGCATGAGAAAGGCCCCCGCCGAACCCGGCGGGGGCCTTTCTCGTGCTCACGGGGTGGCTCAGGCGTCGAGAACCTGGCCCTCGCGCTTCACGACGGGCGGCTCGACCGACCAGGGGAAGTTGATCCACTCGTCGGTCTTCTTCCACACGTACTCGCACTTCACGAGGGAGTGGGACTTCTCGTAGATGACCGCGGAGCGGACCTCGGCGACGTGGTCGACGCAGAAGTCGTGGACGAGCTTGAGCGTCTTGCCGGTGTCGGCGACGTCGTCCGTGATCAGGACCTTCTTGTCGGAGAAGTCGATCGCGTCCGGGACGGGCGCCAGCATGACCGGCATCTCCAGGGTGGTGCCCACCCCGGTGTAGAACTCGACGTTCACGAGGTGGATGTTCTTGCAGTCCAGCGCGTACGCCAGACCGCCGGCGACGAAGACGCCGCCGCGGGCGATGGAGAGCACGATGTCGGGCTCGTAGCCGTCGTCGGCGATGGTCTGCGCCAGCTCGCGGACGGCGGTGCCGAAGCCCTCGTACGTCAGGTTCTCGCGTACCTCACTCATGCCTGCGACCGCCTCACACCTGGGTCCGATGGAAGTTCATGTAGGAGCGGGAGGCCGTCGGTCCCCGCTGGCCCTGGTACCGCGAGCCGTACCGCTCGCTCCCGTACGGGAACTCGGCGGGCGAGCTCAGCCGGAACATGCACAGCTGGCCGATCTTCATCCCCGGCCAGAGCTTGATCGGCAGGGTGGCGAGGTTCGACAGCTCCAGGGTCACGTGCCCCGAGAAACCGGGGTCGATGAACCCGGCGGTCGAGTGCGTGACCAGCCCGAGCCGCCCGAGGGAGCTCTTCCCCTCCAGCCGCGAGGCGATGTCGTCCGGCAGGGTGATGACCTCGTACGTCGAGGCCAGGACGAACTCGCCCGGGTGCAGGATGAACGCCTCGTCGCCCTCCGGCTCGACCTCACGCGTCAGGTCGAGCTGCTCGACGGCGGGGTCGATGTGCGGGTAGCGGTGGTTCTCGAACACCCGGAAGAAGCGGTCAAGCCTCACGTCGATGCTCGAGGGCTGCACCATGGATTCGTCGTACGGGTCGATGCGCACCCGTCCGGCATCGATCTCGGCCCGGATGTCCTTGTCTGAGAGAAGCACCCCCCCACGATACGCACGATACGCAGAGGGCGCGGACCTGCCCCGATCGGCAGGCACCCGCGCCCGGCACCTCACGGCTCAGCGCCGCCCTGCCTCCACCGGCACCGCATGCCGCAACCGCGCACACCGTGGACACCGGATGAGCCGCCCGGGCCCGATCCGCCCGGCACCGAGCTGCTGAAGCGGGAACGAGGCGGTACTGAACACATGCCCTTCGGCACAACGGACGACGGTGCGCTCCATCGAAGCCATCAAGTCCCTTCCCCTACACGTCTGGTGGACGATCAGCCACATTAGGGGATGAAGGGGGCGCCCCCAGCACACGCCACGGCGGGAGCTTCGCCTCAAGTGGCGCATGGGGTACAGTGTGCAACGATGCGGAACGGATCATCCGTCCGCTGTGCGGATGTAGTTTAATGGTAGAACATGAGCTTCCCAAGCTTATAGCGCGGGTTCGATTCCCGTCATCCGCTCGTGAACGAAGGCCCTGGTCGGAGACCAGGGCCTTCGTCGTCGTCCAGGACTCTCCGGGCGTCACGCGCCGAGGTCGGCCGGGAGCGGTCAGAACTCCAGCACCTCGCGGTCGAGCGGGTACCGGGCGCGGTGGGGGCCGTCGTACGGCGAGGGTGTGATCGGCAGGACTCCGGTCGGCTGGAGGCCCAGGTTGTCGTCCCAGATCCGGGGTTCGACGTGGCCGACGACGCGGAACTTCCGGAAGGTGAACGGCGGGCTGTCGGTCGGGAAGAACTCGGGCGTGGTCATCACCTGGAAGTGCAGGTGCGGCGTGGTCGAGTTCCCGCTGTTGCCGATCAGGCCCAGGACCCGGCCGGGTTCGACGTGGTCGCCCTCCCGGACCCTGAGCGAGCCGGGCTTCAGGTGGGCGTAGAGCAGGTAGCGGCCCGGCGCGACCTCCACGGTGACGTGGTTGCCGACGGTCTCGTCGATCGGCGGGACCGGCGGGGTGACGGGCGGCGTGTTGTCCGGGATCCCGTCCTGGACCTCCACCACCCTGCCGCCGGCCGCCGCCACGACGGGCTGCCGGTAGCTCAGGTAGCTGGTGAGCCGCGCGGGGTCGCCCTCCCAGGTCTGCCCCTGCTCGCCGACCCGGTACCAGTCGATCGCGAAGCGCTGCGGCACGTAGAAGCGGCCGTTGATCGGACCGAGGCCGCGCCGGTGGTGGGTGTTGCCGCAGCACGACTCGCTGGAGTACCAGGTGCCGGGGCGGACCGGCGCGTTCAGGTTCAGCGGCGCGGTGCGGTCGGTCGGGGTGATCTGGACCGTCTCCTCGAACGGGGAGGCACCGGAGGCGGTGAGGACGGCACCCGAGAGGTGGTGCTCGAGGACCTTGGGCACCCGCTGACCGCGGTCGAGGACCAGGTCGAGCCAGACGACCCACTCCTGGGAGCCCGGGATGACGGTCGGCGTCGGCCCCGGGGGCGCCGGCGTGTACCCGTCCGCACCCGGCAGGGGGTCGCCCACCGGGTTGGCGGCATCGGCCAGCGCCTGCCCGCTCAGCGAGCCCACCACCCGGTGCGTGCGGGCGTCCCGGACCTCGACACGGTCCAGCCGCACCCGTGCGCTGCTGGGCAGCGCGTTCGTGGTGAGCAGTTCGTACGAGAGGTGCGTCTTGCCGTCCGTGGCGTCGAACGGCGCCGGTTCGGTCATCACCGCCGCCGTCAACGGCGTGAACTGGGGGCCGGGCACCGGCGTGGCCGCGCCGGTGCCGTATCCGGGTGCCGTCGAAGCCGTCAGCATGCCGACCGCGAGCACGGCGGCGGCGAGCCCGCGACGTAGCGGGGTGCGGCCGGTGCGGTTGCGAGGGTGGCGCTCTGCCATGGTGCTCTTCCAGTCGTCGGGTCCGGGACCGTGAAGATCACCGGCACGCCCCGCGCCGAGGCGCAGGCCCATGTAATCCGGCCGAGCGGCGCTCCCGGCGAACGGCGCCGGAGTCGGGTACCGAACTACACCCGTCCAGCCGCACCGGACCGCCGGGCGGGAGCCGGCACGTGCCCCATCCGTGCCCTCCAGGGCGGTGAACAGCGGTCACCACGGGTACGAGCAGAGCCTCCCGGCAGGACCCGTGAAGAGACTTGTCCGCAGGTCAGAGGCCATATGAACGGCCAAAGCAGCGGTGATTCCCAAGCTTATGGCGCGGGTTCGATTCCCGTCATCCGCTCTTGAACGAAGCCCCAGGTCAGAGACCTGGGGCTTCGCCGTTGTCTAGACCTCTTGGGGCCTACTCCCGCACCACCGACGCGGCGCCATAGCGTCGCGCGGGTGCGCCTCTGGCTGGAGCCTGACGCGCAACCGCGGCAGACCCTGGGGCGGCTCGGCCGGGAGACGCTCGCACGCGCACGGGACTCGGCAGGCCTGGACCGTCTCCCGTCCGAGGTCAGCCTCCGGGAGGTCCGCCACAGGGCCCATCGCGTGGACTGAACCGCTTTTACCCTCCACTCGGAACGGCCTGGTCCTGCGGGGCGGGTAGCTCCGGTCTTCCCTGGGCGGGTACGGATCCCGATCCTGTGGCCCGGCCGGGTGCCGCCTGCCGCATTCCGGTGCGCCGTGCCGCACGGCGCCACAGTCGGGGCAGGAAGGCGTAGAAGCGGTCGGGCAGGAACACGGCGTCCGCGATGATCATCGCGCCGGAGAAGAGCGGCAGCCCCATCAGTACGGCGATGCCGATGTGCATCCCGAGCAGCACGGCAAGAACGGGATACTTGAGCCGGCCGAAGAGTACGAACGGGAAGGCGACCTGGACGAGCACCGTGACGTAGCCGGTGATCGCGATCACCATCGGGAAATCGTCCACGAGGTGGGAGAGCGCGGGCCAGGGCTGGAACAGTTCGAGGTTCAGCGCGTAGTGCAGAGCGGTGCCGCCGCCCCAAGTGGAACCCTGGACCTTGTACAGGCCTGCCGATCCGTAGAGGAAGCAGACCTGTGCGGCGATGACGAAGACGCCGCAGTTGTGCACCACGGTGGTCAAGGTGACGCGGGCGTGGCGGAGTTCCTGCGCGTACAAGCCCCGCACCGGCTCCGGCACGTCGCCCGCACGAGCCGACTTGAGCCGGTCGCGACGTGCGTCCAGGGACCAGCGTCGACCGCACGCGGTCAGGACGAGGTACATGGCCATCAGCAGGACCAGGTTGTCGCCCCCGTCCGTCATGAAGATCGACCTCGCGTGGAACGAGATCACCACGACGGCGAAGAGGACGGACATGACGCGGGTCCGCCAGCCCAGGATGAACAGTACGGACGTGACGACGGCCATCGCGTAGCAGAACTCGAAATAGGCAGGGCTGTCGGACAGGACCAGGACGCTGTTCCAGCCCGTCTGCTCGAAGAGCTGCGCCGCCAGCGCAGGCGTCCAAGGGGACTCGGGTCCCCAGATCTCTCCACGGTGCGGGAACTCGCGGAGCAGGAAGACCAGGTAGAGCAGCCCGTAGCCGATGCGCAGCACCGAGGCGGCGTACAAGGACACCGGGCGGCCGGTGAGGAGGGCCCACAGAGCGCTGACCCGGCCGAGGAGCCACTGACGGGCGACACCGACCAGCGAAGTCCCCGGACTCTGGGGGCGTTGTGGTGCGGCTGCCGCAGAGGAGGGCCGGGAGGGCTGCTCAATTCCCATGGGGGGTCACCTTCCACCAGGGCAGGAGCCGGTTCTCGGTGGGTACCGGCGGGCGGTTACCGGCGGCTGTGCCGGGAGCGGCGATGGGCGTCGTGACGACCCGAAGCTGAACGAAGTCGAACGTGTCACCACCGTGGCGGGCGGCGAAGCGGTCCGCGGCGATATTGCGCAGGTACTTCTGCATCATCACCGCCCGTTCCGAGCGTGCCGTGTCGCTTCCTCCGTGCGTCTCGACATAGGAGCTCCAGGCGCGGCGCAAAAGGTTCTGAGCCGTGTGGCTCGGAAATGCGTTGTGGTCGACTGCGGCATTGTCCACGGCGGCCAGGTCGAACCAGGGGCTCACTCGTACCGATCCGTCGGAGGCCGTTTGTGCAGTTCTTGCCAGGACCTTCCGGTTGAAGGAATCGGGGTCCGGTGCGAAAAGTCGCCAATTCTGCTCGAAAAGGGGGTACACCCATCCGTTGACCTGTGGGCTGTACCGCTTCGATACGGGGTTGGGGGGGGCCACGTGAAGGAACACCATGACGACATGGACCAGCGTGGTCACCAGACACAGGGCCACGGCCGTGCGCAGCCCCGCTCTCAGCGCCCGGACCCTCATGGGCCGTCTGTCCGGCGGGGTCGCTCTGTCGTGTTCTGGTGGCAGGGGGGCCGGATCGGAACCGCACTGCTGGAGTTCCTGCACGGCCGCTGTTTCGATTCCGCTCGACACCGCCCACCCTGTCCTTCGCGTATGCGCTGCTCGCGCCTGAGTCTCTGCGTCTCTCACCGGCGGCGCACGACGGAACCGCTGAGGATTCCGCCGCGCGCCGTCATCCGATGAACGGTCTTGATGCGGCCTGCTGCTCAGCCCTCGTGGACCGCGGGCTTGTCGGCGTAGCCGTAGTTCCCGTCGGCCTGCTCACCGTGGTCGCCGTAGTCACCGTGGTCGCCGTGGTCGCCGTGGTCACCGTGGTCGCCGTGGTCACCGTGGTCACCGTGCTCCGGCTTGCCGGGCCCCTCGTCGTGCCCCTGCTCCGGCCCACCGTGCTCGGGCTTGCCTCCGTGGTCCGGCCCACCGTGGTCCGGCCCACCGTGGTCCGGCTGGCCGCCGTTCCCGCCGGCGACGTTCCCGCCGGTGATGGAGCCGCCGGTCGTGTTCCCAGCGCTGTTGCCCGACGTGTTACCGCCAGTGGTGTTCCCGGCGGTGTTGCCCACGGTGTTCCCGGAGGTGTTGCCCGCGATGTTCCCCGAGGTGCCGCCGCCCACCAGGTTGACGCTGGGCCCGCCGATGAGGGTGCCGCCGATCAGACCCAGAGTCGTACCCGTCGTCGCCCCGGTGGTCCCTCCGGTCGTCGTCCCCGCCGTCGCGCCGGTCGTCGTACCGGTCGTCGTACCGGTCGTCGTCCCCGCCGTCGCGCCGGTCGTCGTACCGCCGGTGGCGCACCCGCCGAGGAAGATCCTGTTGTTGTTGAGCGTCACCTCACCGTTGCGGGCCAGTGCCCGGCCCTCGACGCTCGCCCCCTGGTTCACGAAGATCGAGGTCAGGGCCATGATGGTGCCCACGAAGGTGGAGGTGGTGCCGAGGGTCGCCGAACTCCCGATCTGCCAGTAGACATTGCACGGCGAAGCACCGTTGGTGAGGAGGATCCTGCTGTTGGATGCCGTCGTCAGGGCTTCGGGGATCTGGAACACCCAGACCGCGTTGGGGTTTCCTCCGGCGTTCAGGATCAGGTCACCGGTGAGGCCGACACCGGATGTGGCCCTGTGGACGCCGGGAAGCAGCTCCTGACCCCCGCCGATTCCTGCGGCGAGCGGGAAGTCCGGCGCCTGGCCCGTGAGTTGGCCGGCCGCGTTGTTGTACGCCACGATCAGATCGCTCTTGGCCTGGGCGGCCGCGGCGTCCGCGGGGTGCACAGCGCCGAGTACCAGGCCGGGCGGGAAGCCGGTGATGGCCGGGTTCGGGTGCGTCCCGAGGTCGTGATCGAGCACCGAGTTGCCGGTGTTGGTGACTCCCTGCCCTGCCAGGACGGAGTAGCTGGCGGTCGTGCCCAGAGGTACGGGCGTCGCGATGGCAAGTGCCTGCGTCGACGTGACGGCGACCATGGCGGCGGCAACTGCTGTGGCGAGGGCCGAGGCCAGCCCGCCGGACAGAATGCGGCGCTGAGTCGTTCGAGGGATGTGCAGCTTCATCAAGAGGCCATTTTCTGTGGGGGGGCCATGGCACACGCCGGGCCTACGGATCACCCGGGGTGCCTTCTAGCTGTGGCCGCATATTACGCATGAAAATTTGCGCACCCGTACCGGGCGAAACCGAGGAGGGGTGGTGAATATAAAAAGATTCAACGCCGCGGCGCGTGATGAAAATATGTAATTCCGGGCCGCCGACGATTCGGAACATCGCCGGATGAGTGAAATTCGATCGGTTCACACGAAGCGGCACCGCACACCTGTCCTGAAACCGACCCCGATGTGAACACTGATGTACGCCGACTGGGTCGAATCAGGACCGCTGCGGCATGGGCGTGGCGCGCCCGGGGGCGAAAAGCGCAAGGAGGCGCGGCAGCAGCGGCGGGTTCTTCCCGGTGCCGGCCGCGTGTGGAGGAGCAGCGGTTCCGGGGCATCGTCGCAGCCCGGCGCGTCGCCCTCGGGGTTCAGGACGCGTAGAGCTTGATGGCGTCGGTGATGAAGTGCCGGCTCTGCTCCGGGGCGAGGGCCAGCGCCCGCAGCCGGGCGTGCGTCACGCTGTACTGCTGTACGTCGGACGCCTTCTCCAGGCAGAGGCCGCTGGTGAACCTCTCCAGATACACCACCGCCTCACGGGTGTCGGGGAACTCCAGGATGGAGAACTGTCCCGTCAGCCCTGGGTGAGCGCCCGTGCCGTGAGGGAGTACCTCGACGGTGATGTGCGGCTCGGTGCTGAGCGCGTGCAGGTGCTCCAGTTGCTCGCGCATGATCTCCCGGCTGCCGACGACACGCCGCAGGGCCGATTCGTCCAGGACGACCCACAGATGCAACCGGCGGGCGAGGTCATAGATCCGGTACTGACGGCGGAGTCGCACCTTCAGTCGCGCGGCGGCCTGGTCGACCGTGACGAGGGGGATCGTTTCCTCAATGACCGCGGCGGCGTAGGCGGGGGTCTGCAGCAGGCCGGGGACCACCATGGCCTCGTAGGCTCGGATGGAGGCGGCGACCGCCTCCAGGTCGAGATAGACGCTATGGGGGATGTCACCGTAGGAGTGCCACCAGCCCTGACGGCTCGACTCCCTGGCCAGTGCTGTCAGGTGGTCGACGAGATGCTGGTCGGTGACGCCGTAGAGCACGCAGAGATCGCGTACGTCGCGGGGGCTGACCGCACGGCGACCCGTCTCCATGTGACTGACCTTGGCCTGGGAGATCAGCAGTTCCGCCGCGACCTGCGTGCCGGTCATACCGCGGTCCTCACGGAGCCGGCGCAGCTCCGCCCCCAGTCGTCGTCCTGTGACGGTGGGGTTGTTGTTCGCCGCCATGGGCGGTGTACCTCCGGCTCCAAGCCACTACGTGCCCGAGCAGATTGGCATGGAGCACCGGTTGTTGATCACGCGCCGTGCCGCCGGTGTCGTGCGTCGGTAAAGAATTGTGACGATTCAATCTGCCCGGCGTCACCCGTACGGACCAGCGCTCCGGGGCCCACGGCGCCCTACGGCGCGCAAGCCGGGCCGCGGGGAGGGAACGGCGGCCAGGATCGGTGGGCGGATCAGTGAGCTCTTTCAGAGTGGCCACTGATCGAGTGACCCAGACCGAGTCAGGATGAGGACCGCAACGCACAGGGCTCCCGTGCCGTTGAGGGAGGTGTTCGAAGTCTCAACCCATCGGCACAGGAGCCCTGTTGGTTCCCTATCCTGCCGCACTCGACCTGCCTCATGCTCTGGTCGAGTGGGTATCCATGCTCATCGTCACCCGTGAGGGTGACCGACGCTGCAAGCTGCCGCCCCACCAGCGCGCCCTCGTCGGCCTGGTCTACCTTCGCCGGCACGACACGCTCGCGCAGATCGCCGCCGGTTTCGGCATATCCGTCGGCACCGCCCACGCTTACGTCCAGGCCGTCGTCCAGCATCTGTCCGGCCGGGCGCCGGGCCTCCTGCGGGTCCTGCGCGAGGCCGATCCGGATTACGTTCTGCTCGACGGGACGCTCGCCGAGTGCGACCGGGTCGGCGACAGCCGGGCCGACTTCTCCCAGAAGCACCGCCGTCACGGCGTGAACGTGCAGGTCATCGCCGACCCCACCGGCAGGCTGCTGTGGATCTCACCCGCGCTGCCCGGCCGCACCCACGACCTGACCGCGGCCCGCACCCACCGCATCATCCGGATCTGCGAACGCCAGGGCGTCCCAGTCCTCGCCGACCGCGCCTACATCGGCGCCGGCCCCTGGGTGACCACACCGATCAGACGGCTCCCGAACCGGGACCTCACCACGACCCAGCAGACGATCAACCGGGCCCTGTCAGCGGCACGAGCACCGGTCGAACGCAGCGTCGCAAGGCTGAAGTCCTGGCGCATCTTCCGCAAAGCCCGCTGCAGCCCCAACCGCATGACAGCCATTGCCGCAGCCGTCCTCACCCTGGAGCGTCAACGCTGAAATTGCTCAGTGGGCGAAGCGGCGGGGTGCCACGGAGTTCACGCCGAGGTGGAGAACGGCGGAGATGAGCACCAGTACGCCGGTGGAGAGGAGTCACAGCCCACCGCCGAGCGTCGAGCCGACGATGATCAGCGCGACCACAACCTCGGCGTCTGTGTCCGTGTTCTGCATCGGGGCCTTCTGCGCTGACTCGGTGCCGCTGCCGGTGCCCCGGCGGGGCGAGCATCGGCTTCGAGGGCGCGACCCCGCCAAGCCCTTCCAGCGTGGCACACCGGCTGTTCCCGGTCGTGGGTCGGCCTGGCGTTGTGCAGCCCATCGGTGCTGGTGTCCGCGTAGACGACTCGACTGCGCCCCCGATGTCCTGTGGCCGGCACCCCCTACCGCGCCATGGCCCGTCTGAGCCGCCCGGCATTGACGTTCACGGGCTCCACCGCCGCCGCCCGGGACTCGACGCCGCGGCCGGGCGCGTCCATGAGAGCACCTCGGCTCTGCAGCCGAGGCCCCGTGGCATCGTGCCCCGTCCGTGCCCTTCGGAACGGTGAACAGCGGTCAACACGGGTATCGCCGGATCACCGAAAGGAGCCGCGAGAAGGGGCGTTTTCGCAGGTCAGAAACCTTCTGATCGGTGCCGGCTTCGGTGATTCCCAAGCTTATAGCGCGGGTTCGATTCCCGTCATCCGCTCCAAGGCAAAGCCCCAGGTCGGAGACCCGGGGCCTTTGTGTTGTCCAGATCTCTCAGGGTCCCTGCACGGGACTCGGGGTCACCGACCACCCGACGGCCCGTGTTGAGCTCGGGGTCAGCCCCTCCGGAACCGGACCGGTGTCGGGGTCGACGTCTGCACGGCGGAGTTCGGCCAGTTCCTCTGGCATGGAGGCGAAGCCCCCAGCAGGACCATCAGCAGCCAGCGGATGCCCATGGCTTCGGCAAACGCGAGGACCTCGACCGTGGCCACGCGCCGCCTGTCGGCCGCCGGCACCCACCTCGGGGGCACCGCCCACGGCCTCTTCTGGCCTCCGGCACCGACCCCGCCCCAGGACATTCTGATCCACTACGGCCTCACTGGCACGGCACGTGGATCAGCCCCACCCAAGACCGGTGGGCCGTCCTCCTCACCGACAAGCTCCGCTTCAACCGCCCGCGAACCCCTCGCCGCCGTCCGCGACACCTTCCGGGCAACCGCCTTCGCCGCGGAGGGCCCGCGGACGACGTAGGTGCATCGAATGGTGGCTGACCTCTTCCTTGCGCAGCGTGCGTTCCTTGCGCAGCATGCGCTCCATGAGACGGGCTCCTGACAGCAGGCGGGAGGACGGGGATCGCGCCCGTCCTCGGCATTGAAGGGATGGCCGCCTCCGACGCCGCCACATCGGGACGGGCGTCACCCGTGTGCCTCGCTTCGCGGTCGACCTGATGCAGACGGTCGCTGTCCGTGTGAGCGTGATCCGAGGGAGTCCGTACCCACGCATCAGGAGGAGTCGCCGTCATGGGCGGTAAGCAGGACAAGCATCAGGAGCCGGGCAAGGGCCGCGAGGCACAAGGTCACCAGCGACCGGGAGACCCCGCGCACCCCCAGCCGGGCAAGCAGTCCCGCGAACGGGGACAGAAGCAGGGCCAGAAGGAGACCTCGCGCCGCGAGGACGACCTGCTGCGCGAAGAGGACCTTCACGACGAGCCGCTTTGACCAGAGCAGCACTCGTCCACGGAGATCGCAAGACTTGGTCGCCGGTGACCGCCGGCAGCACACGATCACCTGATGAGCAGGGGACGTTGTGACACGACAGGTCATTCCGCACGACGTCATGGGCACCGGCTCCGAGCAAGCCCTCCTGCTCCACAACTGGTTCGGCGACCGGTCGAGCTTCGACCCGATGCGCGAATACTCGAACGGGGACGCGTTCAGCTACGCGTTCCTGGACTGCCGCGGCTACGGCGAGGCGATCGACGCCGACGGCGCGTTCACGATGGACGAGGTCGCCGGGGATGCCTTGGCCGTGGCCGACCATCTGGCTGGGAGTCCTTCTCGGTCATCGGCCACTCCACGGGCGCCGATGCGGCCTGACTGATGCTGCTGGAGACCCCGCCGCGCATCCGCTCGATCATCGGCATCTCGCCGGTACCCGCGTCCGGCTTCCCGCTCGAAGGGGAGATGCGGGAGCTGTTCGCCGGGGCCGCGAAGAATCCCGGCAACTGCAGGGCGATCATCGACAACACCACCGGCGGGCTGCGCGATGACGCCTGGCTGGACGGGATGGTGAGCCGCTCGGTGGGACGTTCCTCGGCGACGGCCTTTCGCGCGTACCCGGACTCCTGGGCGCGTGTCGACTTCCACGAGCGGGTGAAGGACAACCCGGTCCCCGTCCTCCTCCTCGCCGGCGCGAACGACCCCGCGCTGGGGCCCGGGGCCATGCGAGCGACCTGGATCCAGTGGTATCCGAATGCTCAGCTGGAGGTGCTCCCGGACACGGGACACCACGCACCGGAGGAGTCCCCCGAGGCCGTCGCCGCGGCCATCGAGCGACACCTCGGCCGCTGAGGGTTCAGGATCGGGCTGTCGGGTCGGCGCTGACACCGTCGCACACCGCGAACGCAAGACCTGTCGAGAACAGGTACTCCACGTCCTGTAGGAAGCCGTCAAAGGCAACCGCCTCCTCGGCCTCCCTCACCCACCGGGGAATCCGCCGTATGGAGGCCGAAGAAGAACGCGGCTGAACCGGACCGTCCGAGGGCCCGCCTTCTCTCCCGACCTGTCCGGCCCGCAGTCATACAATGGGACATGGATCGAGCACGCTCACGTGTGACGATCCGGAAGGGCGGCCTCGGCGGAGTGAATGCGCTGGGGCCGTTGTGACGACCGCCGCCATGAGGCCCGCGTCGCCCTACGTCATGTCGCCGCCCGGTGCTGGTGACCCACCTCGCGCGCGAGGTCCAGTACGAGGAAGCGGTCGAGGAAGGCGAACCTCTCGAACTCGGCACCGGACGGGACGTCGACGCGGACCCCGCCGACCGCGTCCTGTGCGGCGGTTCCGTACGCGTGGACGTGTACGTCGGCAGCGGCGCGGAGCGTTCCGTCCGGATGGTGAACACCGCCGATGGCCGGCGGGTGGACGTCAAGAGCGGACATGGCGCGATCAAGCACCTGGGCTTGCTCAGGAGGCAGGTCCGGCGTGGTGAGGAACGTGCTGGACTGCAGGCCGTTCAGCTCCGCCGTACGCGCCAGTACGTCACCGACCAGGAGCACCCGCAGGTCCGTCATACCGATCCCGGCGTCGCTGACCGGCAGGTGGACGCAGACGCTCAGCAGATGGCGGCGTACGGAGGGAATCTCCACGGGGCGGCCGGTACGGGTGTCGACGATGCGCAGCATGATGCGGAGACCGTCGCCGAGTCACCGGAGCGGGCGGTGGCGGGCGGAGCGGCGGGTGCGCAGGGCCATGTAGAGGAGGTCTGCCACGAGTACCGCGATGCCGATGAAGAGCAGGAAGAGGAGTCCGTCGGCGACGGCGCCGATGAGGCCCAGGATGATGGCGACGATGATCAGGGCGAGGAAGAGTGTCATGGGGACCGCCTCCCGGGCGTCGGGTGCTCAGCGTCGGGCGAGTTGGCGTTCGCCGTTCGCACCGGGTTCGTAAGCGAGGCCGTAGTGACGGAAGACGGCTTCCTCGTCCTCGAAGGGCAGGACACCGTCCGTGCCGATGGAGGGGCTTCGTTTCACCATTCTCCTGTCGTGGGCGACGCGCACGTACCCCGGGCCCACCGTCGCCCCTTCCAGGGGGACGAACACCAGGCGGTGCCGGGTGGGCAGGCCGACGCGGACCGTGGCCATGGCCGGTTCGTCGGTGCTGGTGTCGACGTAGACGGATTCCAGTTCGCCGATCTTGTGGCCGCCGGGGTCCACCACGTCCTGGTTGCGCCACTCGCGGATGTCCGCCGTCTGGATCACGCCGCTCCTCCGTCCTCGGTCGTCGGTGGGGGAAGCGGGGCGACGAGGAGCTCGGTGGCCTGCGTGATGTTGTCGGCGCGGACCGCGCGGGCCATGGCCGTGCGGGCGGCATCGGGTTCCGTGTCCGGCGGCACCACCATCAGCGCGAAGTGGTCCTTGTCGCCCCGGGTGATCAGGACGGTGTCGTCGCCGACGGGGAAGGAGTCGAGGTGCACGACCCGGTCGTCGATGACCAGTCGGGTCGGAATCGCGTCCCACGCGCTGGCGTCCAGGCCGACCCGGGTGATGGGCCCGAGGTGTCCGGTCAGGACGGACACCAGTGCGGGGACCTCCTGCTCCACGTCTCGGGTGCGCGGCCACCAGGCCCCGTCGAGGACGCCCTGCCGGGAGGGCGTCGTCTCCAGCCGGAGCAGCGCCGTACCGGGTCGTACCGCCTGGTGGATCTCGTCCGGCAGGAGCAACGGGGGCGGGATGTCGGAGTTGGCCATGGTGGATCCGCCCGTCTACGGGTGAGGTGCCGCGGCCCGCCACGGCCGCGCCCGGGAGGGGCGACAGGCCGTCGGCAGGGCGACTGGGCCGTCATCTCACGGTAACCCCGGCTACCGCGTGTCCGCCCGGCGCCGCACACTCGTTCGCACAAAACGGAAGTATCTCCCCTTATCAGGCCGAAAACGGCCTGCTCGGACGTACCCTGGAAGTACCGGAAGTACTTCGAGCACCAGCTTCCACGCAGGTGACATTTCCGGGGAACACGAAAAACCGGGCTGCCGACGGGCAGCCCGGGGGCAGGTCCGCCATGACCACCACCCTCGACAGGACAGCGAACCGCGCCCTCACCCCAGGACTTCCGGCCCGGTTGTCGCTCACCCCTAAGACCACGCTCGCCGGTCGGCTCGACGGCGCCTGGTGGCCCCGTTCGCGCGACCTGGCAGCCGAGCTGCCGCCGCTTGCCGACGCCCTCGAAGGACGCTGGGGCCGCATCACCCGCGTCCTGGTGAACCCCGGCCACTGGCCCGTCGTCCCGCACAAGGTCGCCGTCACCGGCCACGTCCTGCACGTGGGCTGGTTCACCGAGCAGGACCCGGACAAGATCATCCTGCTGTCCTACACGACCGGCCGCTGCGACCTGCTCGTGATTCCGCCCGAGACCGAACCCGCCTCCGCGGCCCGGCTGATGACCGCCGCCGCCGTCCCCGGCAGCGTCCTCACCGCGGGCTCGCTGATGTCCGGCGAGGCCGCGACCGGCCGCCGTATGCGGGAGGCACGGAGCAGCGAAGACGCCTGGGAGACCGACGGCGGGGCCGCCCCGACTCCCCAGCCGCACCCCGTGGTCGGCGCGCGGATGATTCCGCTGCCGGGACACACCGGGAGGTGAGGACGTGGAGACCGTGATCACGCTCCTGGCAGCCGCACTTCTGATCGCGCTCGGCACACGCCTGATCCACCGGCTGAACGCCCAGCACGACGCACGCATAGCGGCCCACCACTTCGACGACCCCTACCCCTCCCTCAGTCGTCCCCCCGGCCACAGCCACCCCGGGCCGCCCGAACGGATCGCCGATCGCCGGCCCGCGGGCACCTGGCCCTGACCTGCCTGACCCCAGACCACTCCTCCGGCCGAAGGCCGCGGGTGGGGCACCCGACACCAGGGACAACCCACCCGCCGGCCTCTCGCTTTTTGTCCCGAACGGAGCACGCCGTCTTGCACCCCACCGAGAACGAACCACTGCCGCAGGCCGAACACGCCGAGATCCGTATCGTCTCCGCCACGCCCGCGGCCGCCCGTGCGGTCGCCGAAGTGATCCGCCGGTGCTTCGCGGGCGCGGAGCAGCGCAGCTACCCCGTGCCGGGCGGCGGCACACGGCTCCACCTCACCGTCGACACCGAGACCGCCGCCGGACCCGCCCGCACCTGGCTCGCCACCAGCAGACCTCCCACCGGCACCGGCCCCCACACCGAGGAGCCCTGACCGGCCACGAACGACACCACACGACGACAGGACCACGCGGCCATGGCGACACTCCACGAGCGGCAGCGGTACCGCCGGCAGATCCTCCAGGCCCTCTACACGGCCGCCGAAGGCAACCGCCTGCTCGGCGTCGCCGGAGCCGCGCTCAACCACGACCTGCGCATCCCGGAGCAGGACCTCGCCGCCGCCTGCTCCTACCTCGCGGGCGAGGGGCTGGTCACCGTCGACTGGGAGCCGGGAAACACACCCGCGATGGTCTCGCTCACCCACCAGGGCATCCGCGTCATGGAAGCGGAGGAGGAAGAGGGCGGCTGAACCGGTCCGCCTCCGGTCACCGGCAACCTGCGTCCCCGCACGGCGTCCCTGTGGCGTGACCTGCCGCCGAGGAGCATCCTGGAGGCCACATCTCTGGTGCGGGCCGCTCCGGAACCCGGTCGCCGCGCGGTCGCGGCACCCCGCCCCGTACGGCAGGACCGGGCGAGGTCATCGCCGCTCGGTTGGAGGCAACGGGATGGCCCTCGGACGGCGCGGGAAACCCGATCGCTCGGAGAGCTTCGGAGAGATGCTGCTGGGCGGGCTCCTGGACCACGCCCACGGGCTGCCGCCCGACCGGGTGGGGCCCGCCCTCGCCGACGCGGTGGCCCGGATGGGGGGCCGCGAGGTGCGGATCCTGCTCCAGGACTACGGGCAGCGGAATCTGGTCCCCCTCGCCGGGGAGGGACTGAAGGACGGCGATCCCGTGCCGATCGACGGTTCGGAGGCCGGCCGGTGCTTCCTCACCGCGCGTCCGGTCGAGGTTCCGTCGGCCGACGGGGTGCGGGTCCACGTCCCGCTGCTGGACGGCGGCGACCAGGCCGGTGTTCTGGCCGTCACCCTGGACGCGGTCGACGACGACGCCCGCCGCGTCCTGCGCAGGCTCGCGGCCCTGGCCGCCGCCACGCTGCAGACCAAGAACGGCTACACCGACCTCTTCTTCCGCACCCGCCGTGGCGAAGCGATGAGCGTCGCCGCCGAGATCCAGTGGTCGCTCCTGCCGCCGCTGGCCATGACGATGTCCCGCGTGGCGGTCGCCGGAGTCCTGGAACCCGCCTACGACGTGGCCGGCGACAGCTTCGACTACGCCCTGAACGGCGACGTCCTCCACCTCGCCATGATCGATGCCATGGGCCACGGCCTGGACGCGGCCACCATGGCGACCGTCGCCATCGGCGCGTACCGGCACGCCCGCCGCACCAGCGTCGAGCTGTCCGAGATCTACCTCTTCATGGACCGGGCCATCGCCGAACAGTTCGCCCCCGACCACTTCGTCACCGCGCAGATGCTCCGGCTCGACACCGGAACCGGCCGCCTCCAGTGGGTCAACGCCGGCCATCCCGCCCCCATGCTGATCCGCGGCCACCGCGTCGTACGCCGCCTGAACAGCCCCACCACCCTCCCCGTCGGCTTCGGCGGAGACCAGCCACGGGTCAGCGAAGTGATGCTCGAACCCGGGGACCGGATCCTCTGCTTCACCGACGGGCTGATCGAGGAACACGAGAGCGGGCAGGAGGAGTTCGGCGAGGACCAGCTGATCGACTGGGTGAATCAGCTGGACAGGGCGGACCGGGAGGTACACGCGGTGGCGCGGGACCTGTCCCACACCCTCAAACGGGCACGCGGCGAAGCCACTTCGGACGACTCCACGCTCCTCCTGGTCGAGTGGCGCGGGTGACGGAGGGACGTGACGCGAGGTGAGGTTACCGACGTCGACCGCACGAGCCACGGCGTCACGTGCCGAGTCGGGTGGCGTGCCCGGAGGCACTGCCAAGAGGGCGAAGTGGTCTTCGTAGCCAAGGGTGATGAGGGTCCTGCCGGGCATGCGTGTCCAGGCCGACGTCCGTGAGGGGACTGAGGTGCGGGGGTGAGCACCTCTACCAGGGCGGACAGTTCGGTCGCGACGTCCTGGGAACCGGGCCACCACGCACCGTCGAGAACGCCTTCGAGGGACCGCGCGGCCTGCCGCCGGAGCAGGTCCGTGCCGGGGCCTGACCGCTCGGTGGATCTCGTCCGGAAGGAGCTTCGGCAGAGGGGGGCTGTCGGATTCGGCCATGGTGGTCCGCCTGTCCGCCCGGGGCCGCCGACACCTCACGGCCGACGAGACACCGCCGTGGTCTGACGGTACGCGGGTGCCCGTGGTCACGCCCGCGACCGCCGACCGGGCGGGTGTTCCCGGTCCGGGAAGTCGGCTGGACGGAGACCGCTCGTCCGCCCCCGGCGCGGAGTAGGCTGAAGGTACCGGGAGTAACTCGAACACCCGCTCCCACGCGGACGTCGTTTCCGGCGATCAAGACACTGGGCCGCCCTGCAGGGCGGCCCGGAGACGGGTCCGCGATCATGACCACCCTCGCACCCTCACGTTCGGTGCGCCTTTCGCTGACGCCGAAGACCCCACTCACCGGTCTCCTGGACGGCGCCTGGTGGCCTCGCTCGCGTGACCTCGCCGCCGAACTCCCTCCCCTGGTCGACGCGTTGGAGGAGCGCTACGGACGCATCACACGCGTCACCGTGAACCCCACCCGCTGGCCCGTCGTCCCCCACAAGGTTCCTGCCACCGGGCACACCGTGCACGTCGGCTGGTTCACCGAACAGGATCCCGACAAGATGATCCTGCTCTCCTACACCACCGGCCGCTGCGACCTGCTGGTGATACCGCCCGAGGCCGAACCCGCCGCAGCCGCCCGGCTCATGGCGACCGCCGCGGTCCCCGGCAGCATCCTGGCCGCTGGTGTCCTGATGTCCGGCGAAGCCGCGACCGGCCGCCGCATCCGCGACGCCCGCAACAGCGAGGACGCCTGGGAGACCGACGGCGGGTCCACCCTGCCGCCCCTCCGGCACCCGGTCGTCGGCGCGCGGATGATTCCGCTGCCGAAGAACACGCGGTGGTGACGGCATGGAAACCCTGATCGCGCTCGCGGTCGTCGTCGTGCTGATCACGCTCGGCACGCTCCTTGTCCACCGGCTCAACGCCCAGCACGACGCACGCATCGCCGCCCGCCACTACAGCGACCCCTTTCCGGCCATCTTCCGGCCGCCCGGTCACAGCCCCCGCACGCCGACGGAGCAAGGCGCCCGCCGCAGGGCCATGGGCACCTGGCCCTGACCGCCCCCGAGACCACTCCTCCGACCGAGGGCCGCGACGGCGGCACCCGGCTCCACCTCACCGTCGACACCGGAACCGCCGCAGGGCCCGCCCTCTCCTGGCTCACCACCAGCAGATCGTCCCCTCCTCGCCCGCGCACACGTCGACGAAGTCTGAGCGGCGTCGGGCCTTCACACGACGAAAGGAACGGCCATGGCGACACTCCGCGAGCGACAGCTCCATCGTGAACGGGCCCTGACCGCCCTCTACGAAGCCACCGGAGGCAACCGCCTCCTCGGCGTCCCGGGCCGGAAACTGCGCAACGACCTGCGCATCCCGGAGGAAGACCTGGCCGCCGCCTGCACCTACCTCACCGGCGAGGGCCTGATCAGCGTCGACTGGGAACCGGGCAACACACCCGCGATGGTCACCCTCACCCACCAGGGGATCCTCCGCATGGAGGCCGAAGAGGAAGAACGCGGCTGAGCCGGACTGCCCCGACGGCCCGCTCTCGTCTTCCGGCCTGCCCGGCGGGGCAGCCGTACAATTGAACACGGATCGAGCACTCTCACGTGTGACGATCCGGAAGGGCGGCCCCGACGGAGTGAATGCGCCGGGGCCGTTGTGACGACCGCCGCCAGGCCCGCGCACCCGATGTCTCGGACGTGGCACCGGCCGGCACGTCGGCGCCCGTCGTCCCTCGCAACGCTGGTCAGCGCCAGCCCGGAGATCCACCGTGGGGGCCCGCGCGTTGCCGCGGGCCCCCACCCCTTCCGTCGTCTATTGCACGGCGGCGCAGAGGAGCGGGGGCGCCAGACGGCAGTGGATCAGGGTCCTGCGAGGTGCGGGTCGCGGAGACGGGGTGGGACGGCGGTGCCTTGGTTCGCGCGGTTCTCCGTGCGCGAGGAGAACCGCTGCGAGCATCGGGACGCAGGTCAGGAGTACGAACGTCATGACCGACCTGCCGCCGTCAGGGAGCCGGCATGGGCCCGTTGTCGTCGTGCTGGTGCAGCGGCGTCCAGAAGGTGCTGAACGGCCCGGGAGCGGTTCGCGAGTCTGAGGCGGCGTCCCTGCTGGGGCCACCAGTCGAGGACGGCCAGGAAGCCGGAGTCGCAGAAGGTGACCCGCGAGGTGTCCAGGACGAGGCCGGTGCAGCCGTCGTCGGCTGCTGAGGCCAGCAGTGCCCGCAGCGGGACAACGCTGAAGTGGTCGATCTCTCCGGCAAGGCGGACGACCAGGGTGGTGCCGAGGGTCGTGCAGGAGTCGACGACTATGACGCCGGGCGCGGTGTCCGCGCCCGAGTCGTGCACGACAGGAGGAGCAGGGGTGGCGAGAGCGGCGGACAGTATCGGGGCGGCGCTTGAAGTACTCACATCCCCATCAACGCCTCCTGCCCTGGGCCGGGGTACGAGCCACGCGACCCTTTCACCCCATGTGACCAGCACCGATCCCCGGCAAGGGGGAAAGATTCCACCCGAACGAGGCAGACGGACACCTACGACGCGACCGCTGTCCTCCGGGACCGCCGGGCCCGCGCCCCGAGTGGGACCGGCTGCTGTGTGGGGTGCGTCTCCCAGGGCGTCCTGCCGGCTGGAGACTTCGATGACCGTGGACTTCGACAGGGACCCGTCACGTGCCCCATCCGTGCCCTTCAAGGCGGTGAACAGCGGTCACCAGGGGTGCGGGCGGAACCCCTCGGAACATCCTGCGAAGAGGCTCGTCCGCAGGTCAGAGGCCCTATTGGCGGCCAAGACGTCGGTGATTCCCCAGCTTATGGGGCGGGTTCGATTCCCGTCATCCGTTCTTGAACGAAGCCCCAGGTCAGCGACCTGGGGCTTCGTCGTTGTCCAGAGGCGGTCCTGCGGTGGCGGTGTGTCAGTTCTGTGCGGTGTCGTCGTCCGTCTGCCCGGCGCCCTCCGCCGCGCGAGCCTTCTCCCGCATCTTGCGCACCAGCTCCGCCTTCCGGTCGGCGGCACCCTGGCGGTCGAGGTTGCGGTGCGGACCGTTGTTCTGCCGTTCGGCGCGGGACAGCCTCTTGCGCTGGCCGCCGCCCTGGCCCACGGGGTTGTTGATGTTCTTGCTGTCGGTCACGGGTTCTCCCGGTGATGAGGTGAAATGATCTACGGGTTCACGGTGGGGGACGGGCACGACGACGAAGGGCGTCGACGGGGGCCCGTCACGCTCTCACCCGTGAATCGGCGCCTGGAAGAACATGACAAGGACGTTACCCGGTCCTCTCGGCCCCGCACCCCAAGCCTTTCGCCACTCCGGCGGCCACCGGCCTTCGGCGAGCGCCCGGGGGCGTCCGGATGGGAGGCGGGCCGCGGGTCCCTCCTGATCCCCGGCGGCACTCGGGCCAGGGCCACTGACGGTCGTTTCCGCGGGTCGAAAACCACATCCAGGGCGTAAACCGGGTGATTCCCATCTCGGCCCTCGCGCTGCGGACGTGAACGGCCGCAGCGGGCGGATACGCGCGGGCGCATACTGGCGGCAATGACAAAGCCAGGTGCACCGAAGCGCTATTTGCCCACCAGTCCCTTCAAGGCCCCGGTCACGCTGCCTCCGACGCAGTTCGCCGTAGGCGACCAGGTCACACACGACGTGCACGGCCTCGGCCGGGTCATCGGCATCGAGGAGGGGATCGCGGCGGTCGTGGATTTCGGCTCGACGCGAGAGCGGATCCTGAGTCCGTACGCCAAGATGAGCAAGTTGTAGGGCCGCCCGTCACGGCGCACCGCATCTGTTCATGGGCCCGCACCGAAGCCCCCTACCACCACGAATCCCTGCCAGGCACCGGACTTCGGGGAGATCGAAACCTTCCTGCTCGACGCGAGGCACGCCGACGGACCCCGATCCGTCACCGGACCGGGCGGCGGTGGAAGGAGCGGCGCATGCGCAAGGCGGCGTAGATGAGGTCCGCCACGAACAGCACGATTCCGATGACGAGCAGGTAGAGCAGTCCGTCGACGACGGCGCCGATGATGCCCAGCACGATCGCGACGATGATCAGGGCCAGGAAAAGCGACATGAGGGACGCCTCCTCGGTCGGACGGGGAGCTCAGCGGCGGGCCAGCTGCCGCTCGCCGTTCGCCCCGGGCTTGTAGACGAGGCCGTAGTGCTCGAAGACCGCTTCTTCTGCCCGGGCGGGTAGGACGTCGTCGGTGCCGATCGAAGGGCACTGCTTCACCAGCGCTTTGTCGTGGGCGACCTTCACGTAGCCCGGTCCCACCGTCGCACCGTCCAGGGGAACGAACACCAGACGGTGGCGCGTGGGCAGGCCGACCCGGATCGTGGCCATGGCCGGCTCGTCCGTGCTGGTGTCGGCGTAGATCGCTTCCAGCTCTCCGATCCTGTGGCCCCGCGTGTCCACCACGTCGTGGGTGCGCCACTCGCGGATGTCCGCCATCTGGATCATCCCGACTCCTCGCGCTCGGCCGGTGGGTGGGGAAGCGTGGCGAGAAGGATTTCGGCGGCCTGGGCCACGTTGCCGGCATGGACCGCACGAGCCATGGCGTCCCGTGCTGCACCGGGTGTCGTGTCCGGTGGCACCACCATCAGGGCGAAATGGTCCTTGTCGCCCCGGGTGACCAGAACGGGGTCGTCTCCGACAGGGAAGGCGTCGACGCGGCCGTCGACGACGACACGGGTCGGGACCTCCTCCCAGGCGGCAGTGTCCAGCCCGACCCTCGTGATCGTTCCGAGGTGTGTGGTGAGCGCTTGGATCAGGGCGGGCAGTTCGGTCACGACGTCCCGGGAGCGAGGCCACCAGGCGCCGTCGAGTACGCCTTCACGGGAGCGTGTCGTCTGCGGCCGGAGCAGGGCCGTGCCGGGCGTCACCGCTCGGTGGATCCCGTCAGG
This sequence comes from Streptomyces nymphaeiformis, assembly GCF_014203895.1. Taxonomy (GTDB): domain Bacteria; phylum Actinomycetota; class Actinomycetes; order Streptomycetales; family Streptomycetaceae; genus Streptomyces; species Streptomyces nymphaeiformis. The sequence goes on from NZ_JACHJY010000004.1 coordinate 271,112, forward strand.
AAGGAGCTTCGGGGAGGTGGGGGTGTCGGATCCGGCCATAGTGATTCACCTGCCTGCGCGGGGTGCCGGCACCTCATGACCGACGAGACACCGCCGTGGTCTCACGGTACTCCGCGCCCCTGCGGTGGTGCGCGCATACGCGGCCCGGCCGTCCCACACCGCCAGACATGGCCCGGTCGGAGCCGCTGTATCGGCCACCGGGCCGGAGTGCGCTGAAGGCACCGGGAACAACTCGTGCGCCTGCTCCCACGCGGACGTCGTTTCCGGCGATCAGGACACGGGGCCGTCCATGGGCGGCCCAGGGACGGGGCCGCAGCATGACGACCACCGCTCCCCAGCGTTCGGCGCGCCTGTCGCTGACGTCCATGACCACCCCCACCGGCCAGTCGGACGGCGCCTGGTGGCCATACGCCTCCGGCCGCTGCGACCTGCTGATGGTCCCGCCCGACGCCGAACCCGCCTCCGCCGCACGGCTGATGGCCACGGCATCGGTCCCCGGCGATCTCCACACTGCCGCCCTCCTCGTGTCCGAGGGGCCCGCACGATCCCCCTGCCTCAGAACATGCGGCAGTGAGGCCGACTCCGGAACACCCTCGTGCGCCTCCATCATCCGCGTCGGCATATCTGCGTCGGCATATCTGCGTCGGCGGGGTGAGGGTGTGAGAGGTCGAGCGGTCAGGTTTTTTACCCCATGGAAATAGCGGCCCCCATTTGATCGGCAACAACGAAATCGACGTGCTACTGTCGATTCCAGTTGCAGTTGTGGTTCCCAAAACTTCAAGGTCTCCGGTCGAGTCCTCAGACCGACCTGGAGTGCTTTTTCGTCTCCGGTCTCTCCGGCGGGGTAATCATCACGGCGACACGGCATCCGCACGGTGCGGATGCCGATGAGCCCCAAGGAGATATGACATGAGCAGTGGCACCGTGAAGTGGTTCAACGCGGAAAAGGGCTTCGGATTCATCGAGCAGGACGGTGGCGGCCCCGACGTGTTCGCCCACTACTCGAACATCGCCGCCCAGGGCTTCCGCGAGCTGCAGGAAGGCCAGAAGGTCACCTTCGACATCGCGCAGGGCCAGAAGGGCCCGACGGCCGAGAACATCGTTCCCGCCTGATTCTGACGCGTACGACGTGGCTGGGGCCCGCATCCTTTGGGGTGCGGGCCCCAGCCGCGTGCTTCCCCCACGGCGCGCCGGGAGTGCGCGTTTCCCGCGTCCCACCACCGTCCGCCGCCCCGCGGAAAGCGGCATCCGGATGCCTGACACCGCCCCTCTTTCCGGCATCTGTTCCGCGCTTCCGATCGGCCGCCCTGTCGGCTGCCGCACACCTTTCATGCCCCATTCGACGCCTTCTCGAAATCATCGGCACCCGGATTCTTCCGGGTGATTTCCCTGACGCACACCGCATCGAGGAAGGTTCTGCATGAACAGCAGGCACGGGACCGATCGATTCACGGCCCTTCACGACAGCGGTGGCGACTCGGAGCCGGGCGGGTTCACGCGGCCCGGGCCGGTCACCCCGACCTTGCCGGCAGCCGCGACCTTCCCCGGTCTCGGCGGCCCGCCCGTACGGCCGGCGCGCGGGCCGAGCCCCGCCGGCCGCTCGCCCTGGTGCCCGTGCCCGCCCGCGAGCCGGCCGCCCAGGTGACCGGAGCGCTCACGCCGTACGCCCGAGCCGTCGGGCCGCGGCTGACCACAGTGGTCGGGGGAACGGCGATCAGCAGGCGGGCGGGCGTCCTCCGGCAGGGCGCCGAGATCGTCGTCGCCGCTCCCGGACGGCTCGGGGACCTCGTCACCCGCGGAGACCGCCGACCGGCGGCCCCGGCCTAGAGGCGTCTCGCCGGTCCCGCGGGGCGCGCAGCTCCGGGCCCGATCGGCAGGACGCCTCCCTGAAACCTTCGCCCCGGGGCAGGAAGCCCCTCCTCCCCCAGCAGGAGTCACAGATGACACCGGTTCAGTCCCACCCTCGCCCCGCGCACCCCGTCACGGGCAGCCTGCCCATGTCCCCGCCCGGCGAGGCGGAACCACACGTCTGGGCGGACATGACCGTCGAGGTGGCTCTGGCGGTCATGAGCGGCGCCCGCACGGGGCGCCTCGTCGTCCGGGACGGCGACGGCCGGCGTACCGGCCTGGTGACCCGCGACCAACTCGTCGGTTTCCGCGGTACTTCCGCCTACACCGACCGCGTGCAGCTGCGCGATCTGCGGCCCGCGGACGCGCCCTCGCCCTCCTGATCCCGAGGGCCGTGGCGGAACGCGCGCCGCCGGTCGCGCCCGGGCAGGACCGGCAACGGCCCTACGCGGGCTCCGGAGCTCCCTGGTCCGGCTAACGCCACCTTCCGTGCCGGTCGATCCCGTTCCCCAACTTCTTCTGTGAGGTCCCATGCGCTGCGTCATCGCCCGCTTCCCGTTCGAACTGACGAAGAACGGTGTCCTGGAAACCATGCAGGGCGTCAGGCCCGAGGCCGTCACCGGCGAGTCCGTGGTCATCGGGCGCCGCGAGTACCCCGCCAAGCAGGTCGGCGCGGTCCTCACCGGCCAGGACCGCCGCGACTTCAGCGCACGTGAGGTCGTCAGGGCCATGACGCGGCTCGGCTTCACCTGCCGCGCCCGCCCCGAGTCCACGGTCGGCTCGGGCCGGCAGGCACCGGCCCTGTTCGGCGAGACCGCGACGGTCTGACGACGGCGGGCGCGGGGGCGCGTTACGCCCATGAAGGGAAGGGCCCGGCCGGACACATCGGTCGGGCCCTTCCCGCGTCCCTTTGCCGTTCCAGGGCCGGAGCCGCCGACGTGTCCGTGGGCGGGATGGCTGCAGCCGCCCCCGCCCAGGCACTGACGCCCGCGATCGCCACGCGGTGTCCGACTCCGGGAAGGTCCCTTTCACCCAGGCGCCCCGCGTGAGGGCGGGCGCGGGGGGAGGAAGCCCGCGCAGGGTCTGTGTGGCCGGAGGAACCGCGTCCTGGGCCGGGCCGGTCCCGCCGTGGCACGGGGGAGCGGGTCCACGATACCGATGGAAGCATTACCCTCTGTGAATGTGTCGGCCCTCCGGCGCGTCCACCCGCCGGCAGCTCGACGACGCGGTCTCGAACCTGAGCACGCGCGCCGAAGCAGGCCCGGCTCGCGGCACCGCGCCGAACTCCAGCCGCTCGCATGCCCTTCTGGTGCCGGCCGCCGGGTGCCCGTCCCGGACCTCCCCGACCGTTCTCCACAGAGGTGAGAATGACAGCAGACGATTCGCTCGGCCGTCTCGACGATGACGACTACCCCGCCTACACCATGGGCCGGGCCGCCGACATGATCGGTGCGACCCCCGGGTTCCTCCGCGCTCTGGGGGAGGCCCGTCTGATCACTCCGCTGCGTTCCGAGGGCGGTCACCGCCGCTACTCCCGTTACCAGTTGCGCATCGCGGCCCGCGCCCGGGAACTCGTCGACCAGGGCACCCCGATCGAGGCCGCCTGCCGCATCATCATCCTCGAGGACCAGCTCGAAGAAGCCCGACGCATCAACGCCGAGTACCGTCGCGCGGCGGCCGGGGAACAGCCTCCCGCCGAGGACTGAGCGGATCCGACCCGCCGGCCCCCACGAGGCCGTAGCGCCCGTCCGCGCCCTGTGGTCGTGGCGACCGCCCTGCGCAGCGGCGGAGCGGAGACCCGGGGAGCGGGACCCGCGCAGTGGTCGGGCGACCGGGCCCGGACCTGGGGACGGATCGCCGTCGCGCTTCCGGCAGTGGCCACCGGTGCTCGCGTCGTCCAGGCCCGGATACGTGCCCCTCCGTGCGGCCGGTCAGCTGCTGCGCCGGTCGTGGGTGGCCCGGCGAAGCCGGTCGGTGTGGCGGGTCAGGACGTCGATGCGTTCGGCGAGCTCGGCGTCTTCGGGCCCCAGGTGGGCCCGGGTGTCGGACAGCGGGCGCACGAGGCGGGCGGCGTCGTTGTCGGCGAGGGCGAGGTTCAGGTCGCCGATGGCTGCTTCGGCGCCGGCCGGGAGGCTGGGGAGAGCGGTGATCTGCCCGGCGAGTCGGCGCAGGTATGCCGCGTTGTCGCGGGCCCAGGCGTTCACGTTGCGGTCGGCGGCGCGGGTGTCGCGGGTGGCCTGGACGCGTTCCTCTCCGGTGCTTCCGGCCCTGCCGGGGCGCAGGCGGAGGTAGCGGCGCTCGGCGGCCTGGCGGCTGGCGACTCCGAGGGGCGCGGCGAGGTCGGCCCAGCTGGCTCCCTGCCCACGGGCGGTCTCGATCAGCCCGGTCTCCCAGCCGGCGAGCTGTTCGCGGACCTCGCGCAGCATCAGCAGGGCGGCCAGGGCCGAGTGCGGGCCCTCGTCCGCCATGGGTGCCCCTGTGCCGGTCGGTTCTCCCCGGTCGAAGACCTGCTGTGCGTCCTTGACGGCCTCGTTGATGATCTCCAGGGCCGCCGCTGCGGCGAGAAAGGGGACCTGCGCGGTCGGCTCTGCGGGCTCGTCCATGTCGACCTCCCAGCCCTGTCATCCTTTCGATGACCTGACGTTTGTCATCGTTCCGATGACATGTTACAACGGGAGTACGTCGAAGCGCATTGGCAGTCACTGCCCGAACCAACTGGAGGTGTTTCGCGATGTTGATGCGCACTGACCCGTTCCGCGAGATGGACCGGATCGTTCAGCAGCTCTCCGGCACGTCGGGCACGTGGTCGAAGCCGTCCGTGATGCCGATGGACGCCTACCGCCAGGGCGACGCGTACGTGATCGCCTTCGACCTCCCCGGTGTGAGCACCGACGCGATCGACATCGACGTCGAGCGGAACATGCTGACCGTGAAGGCCGAACGTCGGCCGGCGGAGAAGTCCGACAGCGTGCAGATGGAACTTTCGGAACGGCCTCTCGGTGTCTTCTCCCGACAGATCGTGCTGGCCGACACCCTCGACACCGAGCGCATCGAGGCCGACTACGACGCGGGCGTTCTGACCCTGCGGATCCCGATCGCCGAGCGCGCCAAGCCGCGGAAGATCGTCATCGGCGGCACGTCCGACCGCAAGCAGATCTCCGGCTGACCGTTCCGGCACACCCGCGGAGGGCGGGGGCACCGATCCCCCTCCCGCACCCGCCCTCCGCATCCCTCGTTCCTTCGCCCCCCTCCGGAGGTGACGTGAGATGTCGATGCGCCCGGAAGCCTTCCTGGACCGCATCCAGGAGCACGGCGGATACCAGACCCGGGAAGCAGCCGAACGCTCGGCCCGCGTCGTCCTCGCCCTGCTGGGTGCGCACCTGGTCGGCCGCGTACGGGCGGAACTCGCCGCCCGCCTCCCCGAGACCTACGCGCTGATCCTCCTGAACCCGCTGCAGGCCGCCGAACCGCTCTCCCCCGAGCGCTTCGTCCGAGCCACCGCGGCCTGGATCGAGGGAGCCACCGAGAAGACAGCCCTGTGGGACATCGGCGCGGTCCTGTCCACCGTGGCCGCCGTCGCGGGAGACGCCCTCACCCGTGAGGCCCTGCTCCAGCTTCCGCCCGGTTACGACCTCCTCTTCGGCCGCCCCGGACACACCTGACCTCCCACCGCCACCGGCCGTCAACCGACCCATCGAAGAGAAAGGCACCCACAGCACCATGTTCGACCAGCCTCGACCCCACCGGGTCCAGCCCGCCATGACGTTCGAGCAGATGCTGGACCGCGTGCGCCACGAAGGCGCCCACCCCACCCGCGAACGCGCCGAGGAGGCCGTCCACACCGTCCTGGCCTCTCTCGGCCGGCAGCTCGTCGGAGACGAGCGAGTCGACCTCGCACAGTGCCTTCCCGTCGAGGCCGCCCTCACCCTGACCGCCCAGATCCCCGCCACCGAGCGACTCACCGGATGGGGCTTCATCAGGGACATGGCCACCCGCGCCGAGACCACCCCGGCCATCGCCCGCTGGGACACCGGCGCCGTACTCACCGTCGTCGCCCGCCTCGCCGGCCCTGACCTCCTCGCCCGGATCCTCCAGCAGCTCCCCGCCGGCTACGCACTCCTCTTCGGTCAGGCGGAACTGCGCCAGCCCCAGCCCGCCGCGTGACGTGGTGACCGGAAGGTGCTGGGCAGCGCACCGACGGCGGAACGTCCGCCGCATCACCGCCGTCGACCCCCTGACCGCTCTGGGAGCCACCCGATGACCACACCTGCCACCGACCGCCAGGCCGCCCCGGACGCCGCGTGCCCCGGCGGACTGCGCCTGGACGGCGTCACCCTCACCCTGGGGGACGGCGACACCGCCGTCACCGCCCTCGACCACGTCGGCCTGAGCGTCGCCCCCCGGCGAGTTCGTCGCCGTCGTCGGCCCCTCCGGATCCGGCAAGTCCAGTCTGCTCGCCGTCGCCGGCGGCCTCCAGCGGCCCACCTCGGGCACCGTCCGGATCGCCGGCACCGAGCTGACCGCCCTCTCGGACAAGCAGCGCACCGCCGCCCGCCGCCGCCACATCGGCTTCGTCTTCCAGCAGTCGAACCTGCTGGCCTCCCTCACCGTCAGGGAGCAGCTCCTGCTGCCCCTGCACATCGGCGGCCGGCTCGACGCCGCGGCCCCGGCCCGCGCCGACGAACTCATCGAAGCCGTCGGGCTCACCCACCGCGCGGGGCTGGCCCGTGCCCTGATGACCTCCCCCGCCGTCCTGCTGGTGGACGAACCCACCTCCGCGCTGGACCGTGTGCGTTCGGCCGAGGCGGTACGGCTGATCGCCGAGCAGACCCACGAACGCGGCACGGCCACGGTCATGGTCACCCACGACACGGCGATATTGGACGCTGCCGACCGGGTGTACGAGATGGTCGACGGCCGTCTGTCCTGACCGGCGGCCGCGGACCGGCCCTCGCTCCCGGCCCGTCCGCCCCTCCAGGAGTCCGCCCCGCATGCCGAAGATCAACGCCGCCACCGTCGCCGAACACCGCGCCCGGCAACGCGAGGCGCTGATCGAGGCGGCGATCGACCTCCTGGTGAACCAGGGCGCCACCGCCGTCACACCGGCGGCGGTCGGCGCCCGCGCCGGCCTGGCCCGCTCCAGCGTCTACCAGTACTTCGACTCCTCGGCGGCCCTCCTGGCCACCATCACGGAGGAGGCCTTCCGGCGCTCCGACGAGGCCCTCACCCGTGCCCTGGCCACCGCGAACGGCCCGCTGGAACGCGTCGAGGCGTTCTTCGGGGAAAGCCTCCGCCTCGGCGCCGAAGGCGCACACCGGCCCGCCGCCGCCCTCATGCACGCCGGCCTTCCCCCGGCCTGCCAGCAGCGGCTGACGGAACTCCATCTGGAACAGGTCGAACCGTTCCGCGCCGCCGTCCGGGAGCTCGGCGTTCCCGACCCCGCGCTCACGGCCGACCTGATCGCCGGAATGCTGCACACGGCCCTCGCCGCCGTCGAGAACGGCATCCCCCTCGACACGGTCACACAGCGCACCCTCGCACTCGTGCGCCGCTGCCTCACCCCGGCCGGCGGCACGGTCCGCGCACCGGGGGAAGAGGGCTGAAGCCCTCGCACCGCCGAAGCCCCTCGGCCGACCGGGCGGTCCGCCTTGGCGGGGGGCTGAGCGGTCGGTGTGCGGCGGGCGGGTTTTCCGGTGGGCTTCCATGCTGGAGGGAGGTTCTGTCGACGGGACCGCGGATTCGGCGGTCGAAGACCTCCTGGAGGCCGGAATGCCCCGAACCGAGGACGTCGCGGCCCGGAGGGCGGAGCGTCGCGAGCACGCCGACTACACCGGTGCCGTCTACGGGTCCATGCTCGCGGCCTCCGTCATCGTCGGGGCCGGCGACCTGGGCCGGTTTCCGCGCCTGGAGCTCATCGCGCTCCTTCTGCTCACCGGCGCGGTGTTCTGGGTCGCGCACGTGCACGCGACGTTGTTCGGGGAGCGGCTGGCGCAGCGGTCCCCGACCCGCCGGATCGTGCTGCGCGCCTGCCGCGACGAGTGGCCGATCCTCAAGGCGGCGATCCCGCCCGCCGTGGCGGTGGCGGTCAGTCCGCTCCTGGGCCTGGACATGGCCGGCACCCTCTGGCTGGCGCTCGGAGTCGCGATCGCCGGTCAGATCGGCTGGTCCGCGGCAGCCGCCCACCGGGTCGGAGCCTCATGGCGCCAGGTAGCCGTCACCGCCACGGTCAACCTGCTGCTCGGCCTGCTGATCGTCGGCTTCAAGCTGCTGCTCACGCACTGACGCCGAACGGCGGCGACCCCGGTGCCGGACGGTTCGGGCTTCCAGGCGGACACCGGTCCTGGCGGCTGGATCCTGTTCGGCACCCTGATCCTGGCAAGCGGAGCCGTTTTCCCCTGGGGGTCCGGTGTCAGGACGGTCGCCAAGGAGATCGTGCACATGACCGCTCGATGACCGGGCCCGACTCGACACGGGCGGCACGAGGCCCGGAAAGCCCCAGGTCAGCGACCTGGGGCTTTGTCATTGCCCCCGGAGGGGTGGGGACGTGTCCCTTACGCCGTTCGGTTCGATACGGGTTGAGGGACGGGAGTCCGCGGATCGTCGAGGTGGACGGCGATCTCGCACCCCGAGGTCGAGGTGAAGGCCGCCGTGCTTCCCGACAGCCGAATCCGGTCGAACGGATCGGATTCCACGAAGAACATCGCCCACATCAGCGCACGGCCGGCGGTCAGACGCGCGATGAACCCCTCCGATCCGTACGAACCCTCGCCGCCCCACAGCAGCCCCTTCTCGCCCAGGTCGGCGGCGACGAGCCCGTCGACCGAAGACACCCAGGACGGATCGCCGGCCAGCAGCTCTTCGAGGTCGAAGGGGGCGAGCACCGTGAAACCACTCGGCGCGCCGGGGTCGAGGACCACGTCGTGGGAGCGGCCGTCGGCGTGGTGGAGCGCGTCCTTGACGGGAAGCTCGAAGCCTCCCCACAGGCGTTCGATCGCGGTCACTCCGCGCCCTACCGCGACGGTGTCACGGGAACGGACGCCCACCAGGTCGAGGGCGCCGCGACGGCGTACCCCAGCGACTCGTACAGCGGCCTGCCCAGCTTCGAGGCGGTGAGGGTGAGCGGGAGGTCCGTCAGGTGGGCGAGGGAGCCGAGCATGACGGCTCGCCCCACGCCGCGGGACCGGAAGGCCGGCGACGTGCCGACCCAGTAGTGGCTGCCGATGCCGTCGTCCACGACGCTGACGCAGGCCCCCGCGGCCACGCCGTCGCACAGGGCGACGAACACGTCCACACCCGGCTGCTCGACGAACTCCGGCGGGAACAGCTCGCCGGGGCGGTAGGGCTCGAACCCGTCCAGCTCGAAGCCCTCGATCACGATCCGCTCGGCCGCCTGGAGGTCCTCGGGGCGCTTCACCTGGATCACGTCAAGGGCCGGTTCGCCGACGGGCCCCGGCGGGCGCAGCATGACCGGCATCTGCCAGTTGCGCATGCTCAGGTGGCTCAGGTCGGTCGAGCTGAACGGGTCCTCGGCGTTCACCGGACCCGCGGCACGGCGTACCACCTCGCTCAGCTCGGCCAGTTCGCCCGGGTCGAGGTCCGGCTCCTGGATCAGGATCCGCGTACCGGCGCGCTCGTCGCCCTCGACCGCGACGAACCCGCGGCGCCGGGTGACCTCGTGCCCCCGGGACCGACCGGTCGCGATCCACAGGGCGGCGGAGTTACGGGCCTGACGCATCGGCGCCTCGGCCAGGGAGACGGACACGGACACGGGCTGGTCGACCGAAGGAGATCTTGTTGTCATTCCGCCTACGCTAGTGCGCAGTTGATCCCTCACACAGGGCGATTCCCTGCGAACCGACCGGGCCACCCGGCGAGGACGCGCAGCCCCGTGCTCCGTACCGCCGGCCTAGGCGATCACTTGCCGCTGTCCTCGGCGAGGGTGTGGGCCACGAGGGCGTTGGCGTGGCCGTGGCCGAGGCCGTGTTCGGACTTGAGCCAGTTGACCAGCTCCATGTGCTTGGTCAGCGGGGAGGAACGGATGAGGTCCTTCCACTCGGCGATCGGACGGCCGTACTTCTTCTCGATGGAGGGGAAGTAGCTGGCAGGACCCTTCACGGCGTCGGTCATGGGTGCCCCGTTTCGTATGGTGATGATCTTGGTGGTGGCGATGCCGGAGAGAACGGCGGTCGGCTAGCGGTCGGCCAGGCGGGCCGTCACCGCGCTCAGCCACAGCAGGCCGAGGCCGGCGCCGGCGGTGAACGCCAGGACCGAGGCGGCCGATGCCGTGAAACCGGCGAGGACGACCACGGGCACGACGCGGGACGCGACGGCCCAGCCCCGCAGGCCCCGGGCCGCGAGCGGGCGGGCCAGGACGACGAACGCGGCGCACAGGGCCAGGTAGCCGACCATCCCGCCGAACATGTGGACGGCGCCGTGCCCGCTCATCACGGCCTCCTCCGGCGCCCCGGCCGGGAAGCCCGCACCGGCGTCCGCCGGGAACGCGCCCGCGATCCAGAAGGAGACGGCGAAGACGCCGACCAGGGCCGGGCCCCACGTCCCGCCCGGGCCGCCGCGCAGCGTCCGCCGCAGCGCCGTCGCGCCGGCGATCAGCAGCGTTCCGGTCAGCACGAAGCTCGCCGTCTGGATCCAGCCCGCCTCACCGAGGGCGAGCTGGCTGATCGCGTTCCGCGTGAAGTCGAAGCCGTCCCGCGCGAACCCCTGGGCGAGACCGGCCGCCAGGAACAGCGGGCCCGCCACCACGCCGCTGACCACGGCCCGTCGCGACGCGGGCGCGGCGGAGAGAACGTGACGGGGCGCAGTGAGCATGCCGGTCATGGCGGGGCCTTCCTCGCTTCGGTGTTGTCGCCCCTATGACCGACGGCGGAGGGTGGAACTCATCGCCCCCGTCGGCGTGAACTGGATCACACCCGGGCGGAGCGGCCTCGTCGCGTCACGCGCCGCAGGTGCCGACCGGGCGGAGCGCCGTCACCTCGCCCAGCGGGATGTCCACCGTCTGCCCGCCGTCCGTGACCTCCAGGCCCGGGACGTCGCCGCCGCTCGGCCGCAGGGTGCCGCACCAGGTGCCCGCGGTGGTGGAGACCTCGACCAGCGCCCCCGCACCCGCCCCCGCCCCCGCCTGCGAGGTCGCCTCCTGTGGCCACCACGCCGTGCTCGCCGCGACCGCGACCAGGAGCACCGCGAGGAAGGTGAGGCCGATGCCGAGGCGGAGCCGCCGCCCGGCCCGTACCGCGTCCTCCGTCCGCGGGGCGTGCACCGGCCAGGCGATCCGCGCCACGAGGTACGTCGCCGCGCAGGCGACACCGAGGGCGAGCAGCACGAGGACCCCGGCCACCGCCTCCACGGCGCGCGGCGCGCCCGAGCCGCCCGTACCGCCGCTCTTGAGCGCCCCGCACAGGCCCGCGAAGCCCAGCGTGGCGAGTTGGAGGGTCAGCCAGCCGCGCGCGGAGGTCTGCAGTCGGGTGTCCGCGTCGTCTGTCATTCCGTGCGCTTCCCGTCATCCACTCGTGAGCCTCTCCTTCTGCTCGGGGTTTCGAGGCAGAGCGAGAACGGCGATTTCAGTGAATGGGCAGCGTCTGGCCACCCTCACCCCGAGGCTAGCCAATCAGGAATCGAATTCGTGAAACGCCGCCGACGGGTTTTCAGCCAACCGAAAGGCGAGGGGGCTGAGGGCGAGGGGTCTGAGGGCGAGGCGGACCAGGGCGAGCGGGTTGTCGTCACCCGCGATGCGGTTGGCGCTGAGCTCGCCGCAGGAGGCGCACTGGTGGATGATCAGCCACTCGCCGTCGTCGCGCACGGACATGCCCAGCGCCTCCATCCGGCCGCGGCAGTCCGCGTCGCGGTCGCCGGGGATCCTCCGGTCGACGTGCAGGCTCGCCAGGCAGTTCGGGCAGTGGTTGCGGTGCGCGGTGCCGGGTGCGTCCGGGGACACGTCGAGCCGGCAGGACGTGCACCGGAAGTCGTGGGCCCGGTGCCCGCCCTGGGCGTGCAGGACGTCCTTGTGCCGTTGCGGACGGCGCCGCCGCTGCCCGCGACCGCTGTGGTTGTTGCGTGCCATGACCGTGCTCCTTTCCTGTCGGACGGTCAGAGGGTTCCGAACGCTTCGAGCGGGAAAGGGGGTTGGGCCAGCGGGCGGACCGCCATGCGCATCAGGACGAGCTGGTTGTCGTCGGCGCACACCGGGTTCGAGGTGAGCTCGTCGCAGCGTACGCAGCGGTGGATCACCGTCCAGTCGCCGGTGCGGAGCACGGCGACGGCGATCGGGGACATCCGGCCCCCGCAGTCGCTCCGACCGCCCTCGACGTGGTCGAGGACGTGCCGGGAACGCAGGCAGGACGGGCAGTGGTTGCGCAGCGCGCCGTCAGCGGCGCGCGTGGACACGGTCAGGCCGCACCACGCGCAGGCGAAGGTGCCGAGGCGGAGGGGGTCGGTGGTGTGGGAGGTGTGGCTGGACACCCGGGTGCTCCTTGCTGGGAAGTCGATCAGGACAGCAAGAGCAGGCCGAGCGGCCTCGTCATGAGGGCAGCCCGATCGCGCCGAGGGTCGGCGGACAGGCAGGTCAGCGCACCGGAGGGCACGTCCGGCGGCCGCCCGGGGAGACGGACGGCGGAAACCGACGGACGGTTACGCGGTACGGCGAGGCGCACTCGGCGCGAGCCGGGACATCAACACCCTTTTCCAGGGCACACGGGCCCAGAACGAGATCGGAACGACCCCTTGAGCCAAGCGGATGCCTTCCGAGGGAGTCAACGCATTTAACGCATTGTCCGAGCACCGGGCACCGAGCACGCTGTGGACCGTGGCTCCCCGTGCGGAGCCACGGTCCACAGGACCGCCTCCTACGCCTCGCCCCACGCGATCTTCAGCCCGCGCCCCTGCGCGCGGCCCGCTTCGGCGGCCGGCCCGCGGGTGGACGGGTCCAGGGGATTCGCGCCGATCGCGGCCAGGGACGCCTCGTCCGGGCCGACGACCACGACCTCGGCTCCGGCCGCTCGCAGCTCCTCGACCGCCTCGGCCAGCGGCTTCTCGCTCGGGAGGAGCTCGACCCCCTCCAGGGGCGCGATCACCAGCACCCGGGACGAGCCGGCGGCGTAGTCGGCGTTCTCGCCCGCGCGGACGCCGCCGTCCACGTACCGTCGCCCGTCGATCGTGACGGGCGGCCACACGCCCGGCACCGCGCAGCTCGCCGTGACGGCGTCGACCAGGCTCACGCCCGACGCGCTGTCGAAGACCCGCGGTTCCCCGCTCTCGGCGTCCACCGCGACGATCTTCAGCGCGCGAGCGGGCCACTCGTGCGAAGGCAGCCGTGACTCGATCACCGCGCGCCGCTCGTGCTCCGGCACGGTCTCCGCGCCGAGCGCGAACCTGCCCACGGCGCGCCGGATCGCCGGTCCGGTCGTGGCGCCCTTCAGCACGTCGGCGATCCGCGTGCCGAAGCTCACCAGGTCCACACCGGCCATGATCTCCGCGGCCTGCAGCTCGGGTTCGGTCTGCCGGGCGTACAGCTCCTCCAGGCTCAGCCCGCTCACGAGCTGCGCGGCGACGGTCGATCCCGCGGAGGTCCCGATGATCAGGTCGGCCTCCGTGATGCGGGACCGACCCGCGTCGGCCAGTCCCGCCAAAAGCCCCGTGATCCAGGCGATCCCCGCGACTCCCCCGCCGCCCAGTACCAACGCCTCCGCCATGGCGCCCCCTTCCCCCGTCGATGCGTGAACTCGCAGCATAGTGCGGGGTGTTGGATGCCGAAGCGACCGATCGCCCGTCCTCGACGCGGGGGTGCTCAGCGGGACGCCGGTGAAGAGCCCGACGGCCACGGCGGGCAGCGCACACAGCATCGCACCGAACGCCGCCCTGCCGTGGACCACTCAGACGAAGAGGAACGCGCCCGCCGTCGCCGCGCCCAGGGTCGCGCCCGCGAGCGTCTGTGCCACCGTGTGGTACGTCAGCGCGACCCGGGACCAGCACACGGCGGCCGTGAGGGCGTACGCGAGCAGCCACCACGGTGAGTGGACCGCGGCCAGGAGGGCCACGACCGCCGAGGCCACCGCGGAGTCCACCGAGATCTTCCAGACGGTGTTCACGGCGAGCAGGCCGATCGTCATCACCCACAGGGCGAGCATCGCGACCAGGATGGCCGTCGGGGCCCCGCCCAGGAGCATGACCAGCGAACCCGTGCCGATGGAGCCGAGGATGACGAAGAAGATCGGCGCCCGCTGCGTGCGGTCGACCACGTGCCGGTCGCCCCAGGTGCCCCGCTTGCGCTCCCATTCGATGTAGCCGGCCGGGACCAGCCCGGCGCACAGGGCGCCGAGCAGGCCCCACAGCAGGCCGCTCCAGTGGCCGGACGCGGCCGCCAGGCCTATCCCGAGCATGCCCGCGAGCAGGACGTTGCGGGGCTGGAGGACGTCGGTGACGACGCGGGCGGTGCGGTTCACGCGCCGGCCTCCAGGCTCGACCGCAGGACGGCGCGGGTCCGCTGCTCCGGGATCGCCTTGTACGCGGCGGCCACCCGTACCAGCCAGGCGACCTCTCCGTCCTGGTCGGTGGCGTGCTTCGTCTCGAAGGCGGCGGCCTTCCCGGCGGGCGCGCCCTCGGCCTTGGCGGCCAGGGCCGCCTTGATCCAGTAGGCGTCGGCGAGCGAGCCGGCCTTGCCGGGGTCCTCGCCCGCCGCGGCCTCCTTGGCGGCGGTCAGCAGGCTGTCGGGCACGTAGTGGCGCAGCTTCTCGACCGCGTCGGCGATGTCGGCCGCCCAGCGGTCGACGCGCAGGTCGGCGGGGGTGTCGAAGCGGGTCAGCTCCCGGGCGAGCGAGGCCGGCGGGGCGAAGGGCTGGTCGGGGAAGGCCGTCATCAGCTCGCGCCACAGGGGGTGCAGGTTCACCTGGGCCCGCCACAGCCGGGCCCGCCGCCAGCCCTTGCTGAAGGCGGGGAGGGAGGCACCGACGGCGAAGAACGCGAAGAGGACCAGCTGGGCGGCCTCGGTGGCCTCGTCGAAGGTCAGCGCGAAGCTTTCGCTGGGCTTGTCGGCGACGCTGATCCACAGGAACAGGGTCCGGCTGAGGGTGTAGCCGACGCCGATGAACATCGCGAAGGTCATCATGCCGAGGCCGATCCGCAGGTGGAGCAGCTTGGCGTCGATCGTGGCGAGGGCCCACTGGTAGGCGCAGACGGCGGACGCGGCGCCCAAGTACAGGTAGAAGACGGTCATGTAGAGCGTGGCGCCCCACTCGCCGGCGTGTTCGGCCACGAACCGGTCCGCGGGGACCGAGCGGTCCACGACCGTGAAGAAGAGCACGGTGAGGAGGATGAGCGTGGCCACGGAGGCCTTGGTCGCCACCCGCTGGACGACCCGGGCGAACCGGACGTGGCGCGGGATCGGCCCGCCCTCGGGGAAGTGGCCGTAGATGGCGACGATGTAGCTGAGGATCGCCAGGATGGCGATGGTGGACGTGTAGTGCTTGATCAGCACCGCGAGGTCCACGATCTCGCTGTTGTTGAGGCCGATGCGGACCACCTGGGTCTTGGTCCACAGCGCCACGGCGAAGCCCGCGTAACAGCCCCACAGGGCGCGGCGGCGCTTGTCCTCCTCGTCGCCCCAGAGAGCGGCCGGCATGCGCCACAGGGCGACGGCGGTCATCAGGCCGGCTATGAGGTAGCCGGCGAGGTCGAGTCCGGTCACGTGAGTTCCTCGGGTGTTCTGTGGGGGGGGGTGTTCTCTTACTCGGGGGCTACGAGTACGCGGGGGCTACGAGCGGCGGAAGAACGTGCGGCTGAAGAACGCCGGGCGTCGGTGCGCGACCGGCCGCGACAGCGAGTTGGCCAGCCGTCCGACCATGTCGTCGCTGGTCACGTCCCTCGCCATGCGCGGGATGAGGGACGCGCCGAACTCGGCGATCCGCTCGTCGTGCGTGTCGTACTGGGCACGGGCCTGGACCGTGTCGGAGGAGAGCACCCGTGTGATCAGCGAGGTGTCGAAGACCGGCAGCAGCGCCCGGAGACGGTCCGCGTCGAGGCTGGTGCCGTGGTCGAACCACTCGTGGCACAGCTCGTGCAGGATCACGTGCTGGGTCTGGTACGCGGTGGGGCGGCGCCGGTAGAGCACGTAGCTGGTGGTGCCGGACTTCAGGCGCAGGCCGCAGGCCGCGTTGACCCGTGCCAGTCGCTCGGGCAGTTCCTGGAGGACGATGGTCCGGCCGCGGGCCGCCTCCATGTTCGCCACCAGGCCGTCGATGGTGAAGGGGGCGGGTATCGGAAGGTCGGCCAGGCCAGCTTCACATTCTTTGCGCAGCTCGCGCAGGGACATTGAGGCCTCTTGGTCGTCATCACGCGTGTGTGACATGCGCTCGCCGAGTTTAGCCAACGCCGGACGCCCGTTCGGAGGCGCGTGCCCTAACGTTCCGGTTCCTCGCCGGGCTGCCGTCTGGCCTTGGTGTCCGCCAGGAGGGAGAGCGCGAACTCGAGCAGTTCCGCCGGGAGGCCGTCGTCGTCGACGCCCCGGCCCGCGACGCCGCTGATCTCGCCGGTCCGCCGCATCGCGAGGAACTGGAGCCCGGCGACCACGTCGCCGACGACCTCCGACTCCTCCTTGAAGAACCGCCAGTCCACGCCGAAGCCGAGACCGAGCGCCTTGAGGATCTCCTCGGAGGGCTGGGTGACCTTGCCTGCCAGGATGTTGGAGAAGTAGCTGTGGGAGAGGTGGCCGCCGCGCTCCTTGACCAGCTCGGCGAAGGTGCGCCCGGACACCTTCTGGCCGGGGAAGGTCTTCTCCAGCATGTACTCGACCTTCTGCTGCAACGAGTGCAGTTCGGGCCCGTGTTCTTCTCCGATGTCCATCCTGTTTACCTACTGTTCGCATCAGGCACCGGCGCAAGTACCGGGCTTGCGTAAACACTCTACGTCACTGTTAACTACAAAAAACACGGCCGGGGGATCACGGGGGTGTCCCCTGGCCGTGTGTAACGTCGCAGAGATGTAGCCCTTCGCGACGGGGGATGCGCGAAGGGCTACTCGTGCAGTATGCCAGCCCGTCAGGGGCCGTTCCACAGTGCACCCCTGACACCCTGAAAACGCTCGGACTCCATCAAGTCGGGCCCGTCCCGGTGGCCCGCTTCCGCTGGTAGTGGGTCCGCCCCTTGGCGGCGTTTCCGCACGTGCCCATGTCGCACCAGCGGCGGCGGCCGGCCCTCGATCCGTCGATGAACAGCCAGCCGCAGCGCTGCCCCGGGCAGACCCGGGTGCGTTCGCGGGGCAGCGTCCGGACCAGGTCGAGGGCCTGGAGGGCGATCTCGTCGTGGATGCGGTCGAGGCCCGACGTCTCGACGGTGGCCCGGAGCCCGGGCGTGCCCTCGTGGACGGCGAGGCGGGCGGCGGCGGCCGCGCCCTTCCAGTGACCCTCCACCCGCTCCACCGCCTCCGCGGGCGCCGCCTCGCCGTGGACGAGTGCCGCGATCAGGTCGTGCAGGGCCTCGCGCAGCTCGCGGACGCGGGCGAGTGCCTGCTCGGCCGCGACGGGCCCGGAGGCCGAAGCGGGCCCTGAGGCCGAAGCGGGCCCCAAGGCCGCGGCGGACCCGGAGGCCACGGCGGTCGTGGACGCCCCAGACGTCGCGGACGCCCCGGCGGCCCCCGTCTGCCCGGACTCCGCCAGGCGGCCCAGGGTCGCGAGGTCTTCGGGCGCGAAGTGGCCGGTGAGGGCCGCCCATTCCAGGAGCCGGGGGTATCCGTCGAGCCAGTCGAGCGGCTCCGCGTCCCGTGCCGTGACCGTGTTCAGCAGGTCGATGACGAGGTGTCCGCCGACCAGGTCACGCGGCCTGAAGGTGTGGGGCGTGATCGTTGCCGCCACGCGTCACCGCCTCTCCGGAGCTTGCCTCCGTCAATCCAACCGGTGTACTGATGTTATCCGGTTGGATTGCTGGACGGAACACCGGACGGAACACCGGATGGACGCCCCGGATGTGAGGAGACGCCATGGCCACTGCCGTCGAGGTCATCACCGCGCCCTGGCACCTCGGGCTGCGACCGCCCGAGCCGGGGCGCGAGCCCGGCACCTGGCGGGCCCCCGACGCGCTGCTCTCGGCCGGCCTGGAGGCGCGGCTGCGGCCGGCCAGGGTGGTGGAGCTCGACCGCCCGCCGTACGACGTCGATCCGCAGCCGGCGACCCGCATCCGCAACGGGGTGACCCTCCGCGAGCACACCCTGCTGCTCGGCGACGCCGTCGGGGCCGCGCTCGCCGCCTCCCGCTTCCCGCTCGTGGTGGGCGGCGACTGCAGCATCCTGCTCGGCTGCCTCCTGGGCGCCCGGCGCCACGGGCACTGCGGCCTGGTCCACCTCGACGGGCACAGCGACTTCCGGCACCCCGGCAACCACGACGCCGGAGCGGTCCTCGGCACGGCCGCCGGCATGGACCTGGCCCTGGCCACCGGCCGCGGCGAACTGCTCCTCACCCACTGGCCCGTGGTGGGCAGCCCGCTGGTCGCCGACGAGGACGTGATCCAGATCGGCGACCGCACGGACGAGCACAAGCCCCCGGTCGTCCGCTTCACCGCCCGGGAGGTCCAGGAGACCGGGATCGCCGGCCTCGCCGAGCGGGTCGAACGCCGTCTGGTGCGGCGCGAGCTCGACCGCGTCTGGCTCCACCTCGACCTCGACGTGCTCGACGAGCGCGTGCTGCCCGCCGTGGACTCCCCCGGCCGCCCCGGCCTCGACCTCCCCCGGCTCGCCGAACTCGTCGCGGGCCTCGTCGGCACCGGGCGGATCGTCGGCCTGAACGTCGCCATCTACGACCCCGAGCGCGACCCGCACGGCATGTACGCCGCCCCCCTCGTCGACTGCCTCGCCGCCGCCCTGTCCCCTCTCGCCACCACGGAGACGCCCGTATGAAGACGCTGCTCGCCGACGGCCCCGACCGCCGGTACGCCTCCGAGATGGAACAGTTCGGGCGCCTGGCGGGGCAGTGGACGACCCTGATCACGTACTACTCCGCCGACGGCTCGCCGGTCCGCCGCCTCCTCGGCTCCTGGGAGTTCGGCTACGCCCTGGAGGGCCGGGCCGTCGTGGACGTCTGGCAGTGGCCCGGGCGCGACGACCTGCCGCCCGAGGGGCGCGCCCCGGACGAGGAGTGCGGTCTGTGCGTGCGGATCTGGGACCCGCGCCTGCAGCTGTGGCGGTTCACCTTCCACGGGACCGCCCGCGGCGACGTGGTGCAGATGTACGCCCGGCAGATCGGCGACGAGATCGTCATGGAGCGCGCGGTCGGCGGCGACCTGGTCCGCTGGACCTTCGCCGACATCACCGCCGGCACCCTCCACTGGCGCAACGAACGCTCGGCCGACGGCGGACGCACCTGGCACCTCGACCAGGACGTCCACGCCTACCGCCCGCTCTGAGGGACCCGGCCCCTCCGGAGTCAGCCCGCCGCCTGCTTCAGGAGCGCCGCGATGCGCTCCTCCGTGGCCGGGGTCAGGGTCGTGAGGGCGTACGAGGTGGGCCAGAGGGTGTCCTCGTCGAGGGCGGCCTGGTCGCTGAACCCGAGCGTGGCGTAACGGGACTTGAACTTCGCGGCGCTCTGGAAGTGGCAGACGACCTTGCCGTTCCGGGCGTAGGCCGGCATGCCGTACCAGAGCTTCGCGGTGAGGCCCGGGGCGTTCTCCTTGACGAGGGCGTGGACGCGCTCGGCGAGGACGCGGTCCGCGTCCTCCATCTCGGCGATCTTCGCGAGCACATCGGGCTCGGTGTCCGCCTTCGCACCGCGGCGCGCGGACGCCTTCATCTCCTTGGCGTGCTCCTTCATCGCGGCGCGCTCGTCCTCGGTGAAGCCGTCGTAGGACGTGCCGTTCGCGGTCATGGTGGTGCCCCTCTCGGTTCCGTTCGACTGGCGCTGCGCGGCGATGCGGGCCTTGGCCCATTCGGGGTGGCACATGGGGGCCCTACCGGAGTTCCTGGATGCGGATCAGGTTGCCCGCGGGGTCGCGGAACGCGCAGTCGCGGATCCCGTACGGCTGCTCCGTCGGCTCCTGGACGACCTCGGCGTCGGCGGCGCGGACCTTCTCGAAGGTGGCGTCGAGGTTCCGGGTGGCCAGCAGGATCCAGCCGTACGTGCCCTTGGCCATCATCTCCAGGACCGTGCGGCGCTCGTCCTCGGTGATGCCGGGGTCGACGGCCGGCGGGGCCAGCAGGATGGACGTGTCCGGCTGTCCCGCGGGGCCGACCGTGATCCACCGCATCCTGCCCTGTCCGACGTCGCTGCGGACCTCGAAGCCGAGGGCGTCCCGGTAGAACGCCAGGGATGCGTCCGGGTCTTCGTGCGGGAGGGAGCTGGTGTGAATGCTGATGTCCATGGACTTCACGCTAGTGGCGGCCCCGGTCCCAGCGCTTCTCGAAAGCTGATCGGTGTGGGCGCCTCAGTGGTGGAAGCCCGCGCGGTCGGCGTCCGACGGCACGCCCTTCGTCAGGCGCTCCAGGGCGCGCTCCATGTCCTGCGCGAGCAGGTCGACCTCGTCGCGGCCGATGCCGTGGCGGATCATGACGCGCTGGATGACGGTCTCCTGCCGGTCGGGAGGCAGCGGGTAGGAGGGAACCTGCCAGCCGCGCATCCGGAGCTCGTCGGAGAGGTCGTACAGGCTGAAGCCCGCGCCCTCGGGGTCGGCGAGCGTGTAGGAGACGGCGGGCAGCGCGCCCTGCCCGTCGTAGAGCAGCGTGAACGGGCCCATCGCCTCGATCTTCCGGGCGAGGTACTGGGCGGTCAGCGCGCAGGCCTCCTGGACGCGCCGGTAGCCGGCCCGCCCCAGGCGCAGGAAGTTGTAGTACTGGGCGACGATCTCGCCGCCGGGGCGGGAGAAGTTCAGGGCGAACGTCGGCATGTCGCCGCCCAGGTAGTTCACCCGGAAGACGAGGTCCTCCGGCAGGAGGTCGGCGGTGCGCCAGACCGCCCAGCCCACGCCGAGGGGAGCGAGGCCGAACTTGTGGCCGGAGGCGTTGATGGAGGACACCCGCGGCAGCCGGAAGTCCCAGACGAGGTCCCGGTGGAGGAAGGGCGCGATGAAACCGCCGCTCGCCGCGTCGACGTGGATCGGGATGTCGAGCCCCGACTGCTGCTGGATCCGGTCGAGTTCGGCGGCCAGCTCGGCCACCGGCTCGTAGTCGCAGGTGTAGGTGACGCCGAGGATCGCGACGACGCCGATGGTGTTCTCGTCGACGTAGTCCTTCAGCTGGTGCGGGCGCAGGCCTGTGGCGCCCGGCTCCACGGGGACCTGGCGCAGCTCCACGTCGAAGTAGCGGGCGAACTTGTCCCAGCAGATCTGCACGGGCCCGGTGACGATGTTCGGCCGGTCGGTCGGCTTGCCCTCGGCCCGGCGCCGCTCCCGCCAGCGCCACTTCAGGGCGAGGCCGCCGAGCATGGCGGCCTCGCTGGAGCCGGTGGTGGAGCAGCCGATCGCCGCGCCCTCGCCGTTCCCGGGGGCGTTCCACAGATCGGCCAGGATGTTCACGCACCGCGCCTCGATCTCGGCGGTCTGCGGGTACTCGTCCTTGTCGATCATGTTCTTGTCGAGGCACTCGTTCATCAGCTTGCGGACCTCGTCGTCCGTCCACGTCGTGCAGAACGTCGCCAGGTTCTGCGACGCGTTGCCGTCGAGCAGCAGCTCGTTGTGGAGCATCGCGTAGACGACCGACGGGAGGTTCGGCTCCTCCGGCATCCGGTGCTTCGGCAGCACGCGCTCACTGAGAGCGGAAGCGAACACATCGGTCGCCGCGTCGGCGACGCTCTTCGGGGCCTTCATCTCATGGAGCGCCACAGTTTCCCCTTCGATCAACGGACTCGTCGACAGTCCTCTCATCAACCCACGAGGCCGGGCGGGGCGCCCGGCGGCGGCCGCCACCGTTGGCCCACCCGGGTGAGCGGGGCGCCCAGGCCCTGTCCCGCGGCTCCCCCGACCAGTACGTTCCGGACGAAGTGGATCATCACCGGAAGGCCCCACCTCATGACCTCTCGCACGATCAGCGGAACCGAGCAGCCGACCGCCGACGCCGTCGCCTCCACGGCCGAAGCCCTCAAGGCCGAAGCCCTCGACGCCGACGCCTTCGAGTCCTACGACGACCTCCCCGAGCGCCTCATCGGCTACCCGGCCGTCTTCCACGCCCTCGGCATCGGCTCCTGCGCCGTCCGTACGGT
This sequence comes from Streptomyces nymphaeiformis, assembly GCF_014203895.1. Lineage (GTDB taxonomy): Bacteria > Actinomycetota > Actinomycetes > Streptomycetales > Streptomycetaceae > Streptomyces > Streptomyces nymphaeiformis. Next base: position 293,139 of record NZ_JACHJY010000004.1, read on the forward strand.
CCTGGACTACGGCTGCGGCCCCGGCAAGGTCGCCACCCGGGTCGTCGAGGCCTCCGACGCGCGCGTGGTGGCCGTCGACACCGCGCCCCGCATGCTGGAGATCGCCCGCGAGAAGCGCGCGCACCCGCGCATCGACTACCGGCTGAGCGAGGACGGCGGGCTCGGCTTCCTCGAAGACGGCTCCGTCGACGCCGCCATGGCCTGCTTCGTCTTCTCCACCACCGGAGACTTCGCCGACCTGCACGACATCGCCGCGGAGGCGCACCGGGTGCTGCGCCCCGGCGGCCGGTTCGCCGTCCTGGACCCCAACCCCCGCACCGCCGGCATCCGGTTCTCCACCTTCCGCAGCGGCGAGCCCGGCCGCGTCTACACCAAGGGCGAGCGGCGCCGCTCGCGACGGGAGCGGCCGGGCGGCGGGGCTCCGCTGGAACTGGTCGACCACCACTGGCCCTGCCAGGCGTACCTCGACGTGCTCGGCAAGGCCGGCTTCACCGATCTGGACGTCCACGAGCCCGTGCTCACCCACCGCTCGGCGCTGCTCGGCGCCGACCCGGCGGAGGCCGGGCACCCGCCGTTCCTGGTGGTCTCCGGGGTCAGGCAGTAGGCCTCGCCGTCAGCTGTCGGAGTAGCTGAAGTCCCCCACGGTCCAAGCGCTGACGTCCGCGATCGCGACGCGGTACATCCCGCCGGTCTCGGGCATGCCGACCGTCCCCTGGAGGATCCGGGCGAGGTGGAAGTGCAGGTGGGTGGGGGGCGTGTCCCTCGGTGCGACGGGGGCGAAGACGCCGGAGAACTCGCCCAGCCGGGCCGAGTCCGTCAGGACCTCCGACACGCGCTGTCTCCACAGGGCTTCCGGCGCGAGCCGCCCGGTGATGACCACTCCCCCCGCGACCACGGTGAGGGACATCTGGTTGCTCCGCCCGGACTCCACGGTGGCGGCGACGTCGACGAGCAGCTCGTCAGGGATCGACATGGAAGCCGATTCTAAGACTTGTTCCGCAATTCACCAGAGAGTGAGCTGTGGACTGCGCGCCGGTCGGGTGCCGGGCGCTCCAGCGTGGTCGCGCACGTGGCGCGGCTCATCAGGTGTGCCTCGTACGCCCAGCAGTCCGTCGAACCGATCGCCTACATGAGGCCTGCCAGGCCGGGCGAGCCCTATCCCTGGATGTCCGAGGCCGCGAAACGGCAGCAGGTCGGCAGGTCCCAGCTCCTTGCCGTCGAGGTCGTCGTCCCGCCGAAGGAGGTGGCCGAGGCCCTGGAGTTGGAGGACGGTGAGCGAGCTGCGCTTCGTAAGCAGGTTCTCTTCCTGGACGGGGAACCGACCGAACTCACGAGGTCGTACTACCCGCTGAGCCTGGTCGAGGGCACGGCCATCCTGGAGAAGAAGCGGATTCGAGGCGGTACGCCGGCGCTGCTCGATGCGATGGGTCTTCCCCCGCGTGAGTTCGTGGACGAGCTGTCGTCCGAGATCCCGACGGAGGAGGAAGTCGTGGCGCTGGAGCTCCCGAAGGACATGCCCGTACTGGTGGCCTTCCGGGTGGTCTATTCGGACGCCCGGCGTCCGATCGAAGTCACACTGATGACGAAGGCTGCGCACCGTTACCGGATGCGCTACAGACTGCCTGTGGCATAGGAACGTCTTCGCCGGCCTCTGGACACCGTGGCGGCATGGCGGAGATCCTGCGGCACCCTCGACCTGGATTCACACGGGACTGGTGGGCGCTCGACGCCGAGGGCTTCCTCGTGCAGTTCAGCTACGGCCCCGCCCCTGAGCCGCTGCTGGCGCATCTCGACCGTGTCGACGCCCGCAGCCGCCTGGCTGGAGGAGAACCGTCCCACATGGTTCGGTGATGACCCCCTGCCGCCGCTCCACGCCTTCAGCCGCGACGGAGAGTCGTCGGCCTACACCCGACGCGGTGTCTCGGACTCGCCGCTGCGGTTGTCCAAGGCGCCGACAGCCATAGCGGGCGTTGCGGCGTTGGTTCGGCTGAAGCGGGCAGTGAGAGACACCTGGACGATCCATCTCGACCAGGGGTGGGTCTGACTCCGTTCGCGGGACTGCCCGTGCGCTTCGTCTCCGAGCGCCGCTTCTTCTCGCGCAGGCGCGGCGAGAGGCACCCCTGACCGGGGTGCCCGGCGCGGTGTCGTGGCCGCCCGGCAGCACGGCGGCGCTCCGCGCCCGCTTCGTCCGCCGCCAGGGCGTGCCCCGCGCGCGTACCGCCGCTCCTCCGGCCGTACGCCCTGAGGCGCGTACTGCACTCCGACGAGTGGCCGGGGCCCGTCCCCCGTACGGCCGATCCCGGTTGCCGGGCCCCCAAGGCCGTTCAAGGCTGAACCGATCGTTCCCACGTTCGGGAGGGCCCCTTGAGCAGCATCGACACACCGGCCGAAGTCCCCAGGCCGCGGGCCGCGACACAGACCGCCGCGCCCAGCACCATGACCTGGGTGACGCTCGCCCTGATGACGACCGCGTCGGTCGCCAGCCTGCGGGCCGCGCCGACGATGGCCATCTACGGTCTGGCCTGCGTGTTCCTCTACCTCGTCCCGGCGATCGTCTTCCTGCTGCCGACCGCCCTGGTCTCGGCGGAGCTGGCCTCCGGCTGGAACGGCGGCGTCTACCGCTGGGTCGCCGAGGGGCTGTCCAAGCCGCTCGGATTCCTCGCGGTCTGGTGCCAGTTCGCGATGACGATCTTCTACTACCCGAGCCTGCTGGCCTTCGTCGCCTCGACCATCGCGTACGTCATCGACCCGTCCCTCGCCTCGAACGGCGTCTACACCGCGATCGTCATCATGGTCCTGTACTGGACCGGCGTCTGGGTCTCCTCGCGCGGCACCAAGGCCCTCGCGGGCCTTTCCAGTTGGGGCCTCATCATCGGCACGCTCGTGCCGGGCACGATCCTCGTCGTCCTCGGCATGGTCTTCCTCGGCCAGGGCAACCCGTCCGCCGCGCCGATGAACGCGAGCCACCTGCTGCCGGAGTGGACCGGACTCGCCAGCCTGGTCCTGATCGTCAACAACTTCCTGTCGTACTCCGGCATGGAGATGAACGCGGTCCACGTCTCCTCGCTGAAGGACCCGGCGAAGGAGTACCCGAAGTCGATGTTCCTGGCGATGGGCCTCGTCCTGCTGATCTTCATCCTGCCCGCCCTGGCCATCAGCTGGGTCGTGCCGGCCGACCAGCTCAGCCTCACCGCCGGCGTGATGCAGGCCTTCGACGCCTTCTTCTCGTACTTCGACATCGGCTGGATGACCCCGATCGCCGCCGTCATGCTGATCTCCGCCTCCCTGGCCGGCATGCTGACCTGGCTCGCCGGGCCGTCCAAGGGCCTCCTGGAGATCTCCCGCCAGGAGGGCTACCTGCCGCCGTTCCTGCAGAAGCTCAACAAGTTCGGCATCCAGCAGAACATCCTGGTCACCCAGGGCGTCGTGACCTCGGTCATCGCCCTGATGTACGCGCTCATCCCGAACGTGTCGAGCGTGTACTGGATCTTCTCCACGATCACCACGCAGGTGTACCTCATCGTGTACCTGCTGATGTTCGCCGCCGCGATGCGCCTGCGGAAGACCAAGCCCGACCACCCCCGCGGCTACCGGGTGCCCGCCCTGGGCCTGGTCTGCACGGTCGGCCTGCTCTCCTCGCTCGCGGCGCTCGGCATCGGCTTCGTACCGCCCTCCCAGTTCGGCGGCAGCAGCGTCTGGTCGTACGTCCTCTTCATCGGCTGCGGCCTGCTCGTCCTCGGGTTCCTGATCCCCTGGCTCTTCCTGAAGTTCCGCAAGCCGAACTGGCGCACCGCCGCCGCCGGCGCACCGAGCGAGGGAGGCCGGGCATGAGTCCCACCCGCTTCGCCTCCGAACACAAGTGGATCTACTGGGGCGCGATCGTCCTCCTCGTCGGCCTCGCCGTCACCGGCCTCATCCGGTACGAGGCCGTGAAGGCGAACAACGAGACGCGGAAGAAGGCCGAACAGCTCCAGACGGAACTGGTGAAGGCCGGCTACCCCTCCCCCGACGTCGACACCGTCGAGCAGCTGCTCGGCACCGACGGCGGCGTGGTCTGCGAGCAGCCGGGCAACGCCCTGAAGGCGGCGCTCTGGAAGATCCAGCAGTCGAACGGCGCCGCGGGACCGGGCATGCGCCCCGTCATCTCCGACACCAAGGCGCTGGAGGTCGAGCGGATCGTCCTCCAGGTCTACTGCCCCGACAAGGTCGACGACTTCCAGGAGGAGCTGAACGACCTCAAGACCGACGACACCGTGCGCCGATGAGGCGCGCACCACGAGAAGAGCCCGGGCCCGACGCCGACACAGGCGTCGGGCCCGGTGCCGGTCCCGACCCGCTCCACGACTTCCTCCGCGAACTGACGCGGTTCATGCTGACGTTCAGCGGAGAGGGCGCGGAGGGCGTCGACCGGGTCGTCCGCGGCCTCGCCCGGACGTACGGCGGGTACGCCGAGACCGTGCTCGTCGCGGACGGCGCCGTGCTCTCCGTGACCGCCGGGGGCCGCACCCTCACCTCCACCGTCACCGCCTTCCCCGACGTCGCCCGGCTCGACCGGGCGGTCGCCCTCAAGGAGTTCGTCGAGCGCGTACGGGACACCCGGCCGCCCCTGCCCGAGGCGACGGCCGGCCTGCGGCGGGTCGAGACCCTGCCCGCGACGGTGCCGCGCTGGGCCCGCGGGGCGGGCATCGTGCTGTTCTCCGTCGGGTTCGCGCCGGCCGTCCAGCCGACCTGGTACGAGATCGGCACCACCGCCCTCCTCGCCGCCCTGGTCGCGGCCCTGACCGTCCTGTCGGACCGCCGGCCGCGCCTCGCGCGCGTACTGCCGCTGCTCGCCGCCGTCCTGGTCTCCCTGGTGACCCTGGGCGTCCTCCAGCCGGGCCACGGCCACGGCGGTCCGGTGCTGATCATGCTTCCGGCGCTGTTCTTCTTCGTGCCCGGCGACCTGCTCAGCGCGGCCACCGCCGAACTCGTCGGCGGCTTCCTGACGACCGGCGCGGTCCGCCTCGTCTACGCCCTCGTGCTGCTCCTCCAGCTGTACGTGGGCGTGCTCATCGGCGTGGCCGTGACCGGCACGCCGAGCAGTGCGCTCTTCGACGGCGCGCAGGACGCCGATCTGTCCCGGTGGGTGCTCGTCGCGAGCTGGGCCGTCTTCACGGTGGGCCTGATCCTCGCGTTCGGGGTGCCGTGGCGGGCCGCGGGCTGGCTGACCGGCCTCGTGTACCTGTCGCTCGGCGTCCAGGCGGCGGGCACGGCCCTGATCGGTGAGGTCGCCGGCACGTTCGTCGCCGCGACGGCCCTCGCCGTCGCGGCGGACCTGCTGTCCCGGCCGGCGGGGCGGCCGCCCCGGCTCGTCCTCTTCCTGGGCGGCTTCTTCACCCTCACCGTCGGCTCGCTGGGCCTGCGGGCGCTGACCTCCCTGGCGGGCGGTCACGTCCTGCACGGCTTCCGCGACCTCATGGACTTCGTCACGATCGTCACGACGATCGCGGTCGGGCTCCTCGTGGGGGCGGCGCTCGTACCGGGGCGGGTGGAGAAGGAGTTCCCGGCGGCCTCTGAGTGACGAGACCCCCGGGGCCAGGGGCTCCGGGGGTCTCGGTCTCGGCCGCTTCGGTCGGCTACGCCGGAGCGCTGGGGGGACTCTCGGCCGGGGGACGTGCGGCAGGGGCCGCTTCGGCCGGTTCCTCCGCCAGGAAGGCCACCACCGCGAGCACGAAGACCAGGACGAGGGTGATGCCCACGATGACCCAGGCGGTGGGGTGGGGCCAGAAGACGACGGCGGCGGCCGCCCCGGCGACGAGGATCCAGGTGATCCAGGTGCGGTAGCGGCGGACGAACGGGCCCACCGGGCCGAGGCGCATGCCCGCGTGGTCGGCGGTGGCGCGGGTCGCGGTGATGCCGGAGTGCCAGAGGCCCCGGACGAGGACGGCGGGACGGCTCGGGCCGGAGAGCCAGGCGGCGAGGGCGATCAGGATGCCGAGGGCCGCGTACACCCGCACCGAGGTGCGGAGGAAGCGGATCAGGGTGTCGTAGATGGAACTCGCGGCGCCCGGGGAGACGTTGGCGGGCAGGGCGTTCAGATAGACCGTACGGAAGACGGTGAGGGCCACGCCGAGGACGATCGCGGCGAAGGCGACGCCGAGGGCCGCGGCGACCAGGGTGCGGCGGCGCTTCACGGCGAGCAGCACACCGCCGGCGACGAGCAGGATCGCGATCACCGGCAGCCACACGCCCATCGCCTGGAGCAGCGCGAAGCCGGTCTTCACCTTGCCGATGTCCTCGGACTTGACCACGGTGAAGTCGGTGTGGATCTCGGGGATCTTGGCGGCGACGTCGAGGCCGGACTCGACGAGCCGCTGCTTCACCCGGTCGATCACGGGTGCCAGGTCGATGGTGACCGTGTTCGTCTCGATCTTCACGGCGCCCTCGTCGCTGCCGGTGAGGGCGCGGTCGAGGGAGGTGTGGACGGCCCGGTTGGCGTCGGTCCAGATCGTCTCGAACGCCGGGGAGGCGACGACGTCCTGGGTCCGCTCGTGGACGAAGCTGGCGACCGCGCTCTGCAGGGAGCCGCCCAGCTTGCCGAGGGCCTTGGCCGCCAGCGGCCGCTGGTCGGGCGCGACGCCCTCCAGGAGGGAGGGCAGGTCGATGTGCTCCATGACGGCGTTCGTCACGCGGGTGGCGACGGCCGCCTGGATGTCCGGGTCCGAGGCGAGCGGCTTGACCGTCTGCACGTACCGGTCGGTGTCGCCGACGAGGTCCGCGGTCCAGGTGGAGACGATGCCGAGCGGGACGAGGACGCAGCCGATGACGATGAGCAGGGCGGAGAAGAAGGAGCGGACGCGGTGGTGGGGTGGTGGGGCGGCCGCCTTCTCCGCTTCGAGCGCGGCCACTCTCGCCCGGAGTGCGGAGAGTTCGTCTCCGCTGGCACCGGCAGCTTCCATGACACCAGCCCTTCCGAGGGTGACAATTCTGGATAATTCTCCTTTCGGTCGCCGCCCCTGTCGCCCTGGGTGTGGCATCCGTGCCGGGTCCGCGGACCCGATCCGCGATCATGCGGTCATGAAGCTGCGCTGCGCCGTACTCGACGACTACCAGGGCGTCGCCCTCTCCTCCGCCGACTGGAGCCCGCTCGCGGACCGCGTGGACGTCCGCGTGCTGCGCGAGCACCTCACGGACCGGGACGCGCTCGTCGCCGCCGTCGAGGACTGCGAGATCCTCGTGGTCATGCGGGAGCGGACCCCGGTCGACGCCGGGCTCCTCGCCCGCCTCCCCCGGCTGCGGCTCCTGATCACCTCGGGGATGCGCAACGCCTCGATCGACCTGGCGGCCTGCCGGGCGCGCGGCGTCACCGTCTGCGGCACCGCCAGCAGCTCCGAGCCGCCCACCGAACTGACCTGGGCGCTCCTCCTGGGCCTCGCCCGGCACGTACCGGCGGAGGCGCGGGCCCTGCGGGAGGGCGGGCCGTGGCAGTCGACCGTCGGCGCCGACCTCTCCGGCCGGAGGCTCGGCCTCGTCGGCCTGGGCAAGATCGGCGCCCGGGTGGCCCGGATCGGTCTCGCCTTCGGCATGGACGTGGCCGCCTGGAGCCCGAACCTGACGGAGGAGCGGGCCGCCGAGCACGGCGTCCGGCTCGCGAAGGACAAGCGGGACCTGCTCGCGGGCAGCGACTTCGTCTCGCTGCACATGGTGCTGTCCGACCGCACCCGCGGCCTGATCGGGGAGCCCGAACTGCGGGCGATGCGCCCGTCCGCGTACCTCGTCAACACCTCCCGGGCCGGGCTCGTCGACGGCGGGGCGCTGCTGCGGGCGCTGCGCGAGGGGTGGATCGCCGGGGCGGGGCTCGACGTGTACGAGGTGGAGCCGCTGCCCGGCGACGACCCGCTGCGGGCGCTGCCGAACGTCCTGGCCCTCCCCCATCTGGGCTATGTGACGGAGGGGAACTACGCCCGCTACTTCGGCCAGGCGGTCGAGGACGTCGAGGCCTTCCTGGCGGGGGCGCCGGTCCGCGAGCTGTCCTGAACCCCGGGCCCTCCCGGCAGGACCTACCCCAGGCTCGTACGCGCCAGGTCCAGGAACTCCTCGTCCGTCAGGCCCAGCTCCCGCGCCTCCGCCGCCGCCTCCCGGAGGCGGGAGACGAGACGGGCGCGGTCGGGGGCCGTGGCACCGGGGACGATCAGAGCACCCCGCCCGCGGCGGAGTTCGATGAGGCCCTCCTCGCGGAGCCGCTGGTAGCCGCGGAGGACGGTGTGGACGTTGACGCCGAGGGAGTCGGCGAGCTCCCGGGCGGCGGGGAGGCGCTCGCCGGGCGCCGCGGAGCCGTCGGCGAGGGCGCCCCGGACGCAGGCGGCGATCTGGTCGCCGAGGGGCACGGCGGAGGCCGGGTCGACACGGAAGAGCACGGTCAGACCTTCCCATGCCGCTCGGCGAGGGTGTTGAGGAGCGCGGCGGCGGTCCGCGCGTCGGGCACGGTGACGGCGAACTCGCGGCCGCTGCTCCGCCGCACGACGAGCGTCTCGCCGGCCCGGACGATCCAGCCGGTCCGGTGGGCGCGGACCCGGTAGCCCCAGCCGCCGAACTCGGCGAGGACGGCGGCCGTGTCGAGCTCCCGGACGTTCGCGCCGGCGACCTCGTCGAGCGGGATCCGGGCGCGGGGCCGGGGGGCCAGCGCGGACCGCACGGTGAGGCCGCGCCGGTCGACGGTGACCCTGACCCGGGCGAGGGCGAGCCCGGGAAGCCCGATGACCAGGCCGAGGAGGCCGAGCAGGGAGGCGGGCCGGGGCGCGAGGAGCAGGACGGCGGGGGCGGCGGCGAGGGCGAGCACCGCGAGGACGGTGAGCGGCCGGGAGGCGGTGGCGCGGCTCCAGCCGGCGACCTCGCCCGCGCCGAGCGGCAGCCGGGGGGCGTCGGGCAGGCCGGTTCCCGCGGCGGGTTCGTCGCGGGGGACGAGCCGGGTCAGTCCCCACCCGGCGAGGCCGAGGAGGGCGGCGGTCGCCCCCGCGAACAGGAGGTTGGTCAGGGGGGAGTCGACCTGCGCCGGGTCGGTGGCGTCCAGGTTGTCCCGTACGAGGAGGACGAGGAGGACGCCGGTGAAGCCGGCGGTCGCCCAGGCGCCCCAGAGCGAGCCGCGGCGGACCAGGAAGGTCCAGCCGGCACCGAGCGCGAGGAGCAGACCGGTGCTGACGGCCGTGAAGGCGGTACGGCCGGTGAAGCCGTCGGCGCGGCCGCCTTCCGGGCCGAAGTGGGTGGCGAGCGTGTCGGGCAGCCGGTCGTACCGAAGGGCGAGGAGCACCAGGTAGACGGCGAGGGTGACGACGAAGGGGAGCGCGGCGAGGGCGCGGAGACGGGGCGTGGAGCGGTGCATGAGACCTCCTTTGTTCGCATCACCATAGAACAAGTTGTTCGTACTCCGCTAGAACAACCCCGTCATCTGTCGCGCGGTGACCGGCCGCCGCCGCGCAGGAGGAGCCCCCTCCCGGCGGCTCAGCCCTCGGCCAGCGCCGCCCGCAGCGCCTTGGCGAACTCCTCCGGGGCGCCCTGCTGCCCGAACTCGCCGCCCAGGAAGCCGCCGTGGTGGCTCGGGAAGACGGCGAGCGGGGTGCCGAGCGCCCCGGCGAGGGCGGCCGCCGCGCGGGCCGCGAACTGGCCCTCGGACTCCTCGCCCGCGGCCACGACGATCCGGGTCGGCGCGGCGCTCAGGGCGGGGACGTCGGGCCGGTAGGAGGTGCAGCCGCGCATGTTCTGCCCGAGCAGCGGGTCGCCGCGCGAGCCGTCGTCCTCGGACGGGAACCCGAAGGTCTCGGGCCCGGGGAACGGGCCGTCGGACCAGTCCGCCGGGAGGGGGCCCTGGTGGCCGGTCAGGGCGATGAACCTGACCATGCCCGCGCCCCAGCCGTCCCGGAGATAGGTCGCGTGGACGTCCTCGCAGGCCGCGAGGGCGGCCTCGCGGTCCTCGACGACCTGCGCGGTCGGCGGCTCGTGCGCGACGAGGGTGTGCACCAGGTCGCCGCGGCGGGCCACCAGGGCGAGGGAGTTGACGGCGCCGCCGCTGCTCGCGAAGACGTCCACGGGACCGGCACCGAGCGCCTCGATCAGCCGGGCCAGGTCGTCGGCGTGCTCCTCGGGGAGCGTCTCGGCCGCGCCGTCGGTGCGCTCGCTGCGACCCACCCCGCGCGGGTCGTACGTCACGACGGTCCGGTCGGCGAAGTGGGAGGCGAGCGTGGTGAAGCCGGTCGCGTCCATGGGCGAGCCGATCAGCAGCAGGGGACGCTCTTCGGTCCCGGTGCCGGGGCGCACGTCGTAGCGCAGGGTCGCGCCGACGGTGTCCAGGGTCCGGGTGTCGGTCTCGGCCATGGTTCTCTCCTCCAGGGTGGGACGGTCATGGAGGTAGACGGCCCGCGCCCCCGGAAGTCATCGCACCCGGGCGAGGTTCTTCTCGGCAGCTTTCCGCGGTGAGCTCTTCCGCGGTGAGCTCTTCCGCGGCGAGCTCTTCCGCAGCGAGCTCTTCCGCAGCGAGTTCTTCCGCAGCGAGTTCTTCCGCGGTGAGGCTCTCCCTCTGGCGACTACTCGCCACATTCGTGGACGGCCGGGTCCACGACGACGCGGTCCAACAGTCCGCGCAGAAGGGCCTGTTCGGCGTCGGTGAGGTCGCCGAAGAGCTCCTTCTCGGCCTCGCGCACGGCCTCGTCGATGCGCTCCAGGGCGTCGGTGCCGGCCGGGGTGATCTCGACGATGTGACGGCGGCGGTCGGCCGGGTCGCGGCGGCGCTCGGCGAGCCCGGCCGCCTCCAACTCGTTCAGGATCGCGACCAGTTGACTCGGGTCGAGCCCCATCGCGACGGCGAGCTCGCGCTGGCTCGTGGCCCCCGGGGCGAGCTGCATCAGCGTCATCGCGTTGCGCGGGTGCAGCCCGGCGACACCCAGGGCGGCGCGGATGCGCGCGCCGGTGAGCTCGCCGCGGAAGGAGAGGAGGAAGCCGAGGCGATCGGTCGGGAGAGCTGCCATGCCGTCCACGGTAACAAGAACATCTCGATTGTGGAGCGTCATCAATCGTTGATACTCTTCAACAGTTTTCGTCCCCAGACCGTTGGAGCACCTCCATGTTCATCGCCTATGCCGCCGTCGCGGCCCTGCTCGCCCTCGCCTCACTCGGCTCCGCCTTCATGACCTTCACCAAGAACCCGCAGGTCATCGGCAGCATGACCAAGGTGGGCGTGCCGGAGGGCGCACTGCCGTGGCTCGCGACCGCGAAGGCGGCGGGCGCGATCGGCCTGCTCGTGGGCCTCTTCGTCCCGGCGCTCGGCGAGGCCGCGGCGGTGGGCCTGGTGCTCTACTTCGCGGGCGCGGTCATCTCCCACCTGCGGGTGAAGGACTACGAGCTGGCACCGGCGGCGGTCCTGACGCTGATCGCGGCGGCGGCGCTGGTGCTGCGCATAGCCTCCGCCTGACCCCCTCATCGACGATACGAGACGTATCGTCTTGCCAGACCTCCCCGAGTGCCGTACTGTCGCCACTCAGGCGAGACGCCACGTCTCGCGTCCATGTCCCCGACGGCAGGAGGTCGCCCTTGTTCCGTGCCCGATTCATCGACGTCACCAAGCGCTACGACGACCGGTACGTGCAGAACCGGACCGTGCTCGACCGGGTCTCGTTCACCGTCCGCCCCGGCGAACGCCTCGGCATCGTCGGGGACAACGGCGCGGGGAAGTCCACCCTGCTCCGGCTCCTCGCCGGCCTGGAGACCGCCGACAACGGCACGGTGACCGTCGAGAGCCCCGGCGGGACGGGCCACCTCGCCCAGACCCTGGACCTGCCCCCGACCGCGACCGTCGGCGACGCCGTCGACCACGCGCTCGCGGACATCCGGGAGCTGGAGGAGGCGATCCGCGGTGCCGAGGCGGAGCTGTACGCCACCGGCGACCTCGCCGGGTACGCGGAACTGCTCGCCGCGTACGAGGCGCGGGGCGGAGCCGGGGCCGGCCGGCGCGTCGAGACCGTCCTGCGGCGGCTCGGCGAGCCCGCGCCGCTCGACCGGGACCGGCCGCTCGGCACCCTCTCCGGCGGGCAGCGCGCACGGCTGGCCCTCGCCGGCGTCCTCGCCGCCGACCCCGAACTGCTGCTGCTCGACGAGCCGACGAACGACCTCGACGACGAGGCCGTCGCCTGGCTGGAGGAGCGGCTGCGGGCCCACCGGGGCACGGTCGTCGCCGTCTCCCACGACCGGGTCTTCCTGGACCGCGTCACCACCGCCGTCCTGGAGGTGGACGAGGACCGCCACACCCTGCGGCGGTACGGCGACGGCTACCGCGGCTACCTCGCCGGACGCGCCGCCGAGCGGGCCCGCAGACAGCGGGAGCACGAGGAGTGGAAGGAGGAGCTCGCCCGGTACCGGGCGCTGGCCGACACCCACATCGACCGGTTCTCCGCGATCCCCCGCAAGGCCCCGGCCGCGTTCAGCGGGGCGGGCGCCTTCCGGGCCCGGTCACGGGCGCACGGCGCCATGAGCCGCATCCGCGCCGCCCGCGAGCGGGTCGCCCGGCTCACCGACGCGCCCGTCCCGCCGCCGCCGGAGCCGCTGCGCTTCCGCGCGGACCTGGTGGGCGAGGGCGCGGCGGTCTCCGTGACCGGCCTCCGGGTCGACGGCCGGCTCCACCTGGACGCGCTGCACCTGCCGCCGGGCGCGCGGCTCCTCGTGACCGGACCCAACGGCGCCGGGAAGACCACCCTCCTCCGAGTCCTGGCGGGCGAACTCGCCCCGGACGCGGGCACGGTGACCGCACCCGCCCGGGTCGGGCTGCTCCGCCAGGACACGACCTCACCCCTCGACCCCCGTACGGTGGGCGAGGCCTTCGGAGAGGGCCGCGAGGACGAACTGCTCGCCCTCGGGCTCTTCGCCGCCCGGGATCTGGCGACCCCGGTCCGGCTGCTTTCCACGGGCCAGCGCCGGAAGCTGGAACTGGCCCGGTTGGCGACGTCGGCCGCCGATCTGCTGCTCCTCGACGAGCCGACGAACCATCTGGCGCCGGGGCTTGTGGAGGAGCTGGAGGCGGCGCTGGCTTCTTATCGGGGCACGGTGATCGTGGTGACCCACGACCGTCGCCTCCGCGCCGCCTTCCGGGGCCACCGCCTGCACCTGAACCCCGTTGTGGGCTGCGCTTCCGCGCCCCGTTGTGGGCAATCGTTCCGCAGGGCGGAACGGGTGGGCACAACGGACCCGCGCCCTGACGGCGCCAGAGGCTCCCGAGCCTGAACCCGCACGTGCGGTGCGGCGCACAACGTGGTGCGGGTCAGGGCACGGAACGCGGAGGCGCCGCTAAGGGCGCCGTCCCGTGTGCCCACCCTCCCCCGAGCTCTCGGCTTCGCTCGAGCAGGGGAGACCCCCTCGCCCTGCGGGACGATCGCCCACACGGCGGCACGCAGGCCTACTCCTCCCCCTCCAAGTCGCCCTCCGTCTCCAGGAAGACCTGGCGGAGGGCCGCCAGCGTGTCCGGGTCCGGCTTCTCCCACATGCCGCGCGACTCCGCTTCCAGGAGGCGTTCCGCGATGCCGTGGAGGGCCCAGGGGTTGGCCTCCTTGAGGAAGGCCTGGTTCGTCTCGTCGAGGACGTACTCCTGCGTGAGCTTGTCGTACATCCAGTCGGCGACGACACCGGTCGTCGCGTCGTACCCGAAGAGGTAGTCGACGGTCGCCGCCAGCTCGAACGCGCCCTTGTACCCGTGGCGCCGCATCGCCTCGATCCAGCGCGGGTTCACGACACGCGCCCGGAAGACCCGGGAGGTCTCCTCGACGAGCGTGCGCGTGCGGACGGTCTCGGGGCGGGTGGAGTCGCCGATGTACGCCTCGGGAGCCGTGCCCGTGAGCGCGCGGACGGTCGCGACCATGCCGCCGTGGTACTGGAAGTAGTCGTCGGAGTCGGCGATGTCGTGCTCGCGCGTGTCCGTGTTCTTCGCGGCCACCGCGATCCGCTTGTACGCGGTCTCCATCTCCTCCCGGGCCGGCCGGCCTTCGAGGCCACGGCCGTACGCGTACCCGCCCCACACCGTGTACACCTCGGCGAGGTCCGCGTCGGTGCGCCAGTCGCGCGAGTCGATCAGCTGGAGGATGCCCGCGCCGTACGTGCCGGGCCGCGAGCCGAAGATGCGGGTGGTGGCGCGCCGCTCGTCGCCGTGCTCGGCGAGGTCGGCCTGCGCGTGCGCGCGGACGTAGTTGTCGGAGGCCGGTTCGTCGAGGCCCGCGACGAGCCGTACGGCGTCGTCCAGGAGCCCGATGACGTGCGGGAACGCGTCGCGGAAGAAGCCCGAGATGCGCAGCGTCACGTCGACGCGCGGGCGGCCGAGCTCGGCGAGCGGGATCGGCTCCAGGCCGTTCACGCGGCGCGAGGCCTCGTCCCACAGCGGGCGGACGCCGAGCAGGGCGAGCGCCTCGGCGACGTCGTCGCCGGCGGTGCGCATCGCGCTCGTACCCCAGAGGGACAGGCCGACGGAGGTCGGCCACGAGCCGTTGTCCTCGCGGTAGCGCGTGAGCAGCGAGTCGGCGAGCGCCTGGCCCGTCTCCCAGGCGAGCCGGGACGGCACGGCCTTCGGGTCGACGGAGTAGAAGTTGCGGCCGGTCGGCAGGACGTTGACCAGGCCCCGGAGCGGGGAGCCGGACGGGCCGGCCGGGACGAAGCCGCCGTTCAGGGCGTGCACGGCGTGGGCCAGCTCGTCGGTGGTGGCGGCGAGCCGCGGCACGACCTGGAGGGCGGCGAAGGACAGCACCTCGCGGACCTCGGGGCCGTACGCGGCGGCGACCGTATCGATCGCGTCCACCGCCCAGTCGGCCGCCTCCATCGCCTCGACCAGCTGCCGCGCCTTCGCCTCCGCCTCGTCGGCGGTGGTGCGGGTCGCGGCCGACTCGTCCAGGCCGAGGGCCTCGCGCAGACCCGGCAGGGCCTGCGTGCCGCCCCAGATCTGGCGGGCGCGGAGGATGGAGAGGACCAGGTTGACGCGGGCCTCGCCGGTCGGCGCGCCGCCGAGGACGTGCAGGCCGTCGCGGATCTGGGCGTCCTTGACCTCGCACAGCCAGCCGTCGACGTGCAGCAGGAAGTCGTCGAAGCCGTCGTCCTCCGGGCGCTCCTCCAGGCCGAGGTCGTGGTCGAGCTTCGCGGCCTGGATCAGGGTCCAGATCTGGGCGCGGATGGCCGGGAGCTTCGCCGGGTCCATCGAGCTGATCTGCGCGTACTCGTCGAGCAGCTGCTCCAGGCGCGCGATGTCGCCGTACGAGTCGGCGCGGGCCATCGGCGGCACGAGGTGGTCGACGAGGGTCGCGTGGACGCGGCGCTTGGCCTGGGTGCCCTCGCCCGGGTCGTTGACGAGGAACGGGTAGACCAGCGGGATGTCGCCGAGGGCCGCGTCGGGGCCGCAGGCGGCGGACAGGCCGGCGTTCTTGCCGGGCAGCCACTCCAGGTTGCCGTGCTTGCCGAGGTGGACCATGGCGTCGGCGCCGAAGCCGCCGTCCTCGGCGCGGGCGGCGATCCAGCGGTAGGCGGCCAGGTAGTGGTGGGACGGCGGGAGATCGGGGTCGTGGTAGATCGCGATCGGGTTCTCGCCGAAGCCGCGCGGCGGCTGGATGAGGACGAGGAGGTTCCCGCGGCGCAGGGCGGCGAGGACGATGTCGCCCTCCGGGTTCCGCGAACGGTCGAGGAACATCTCGCCGGGCGCCGGGCCCCAGTGCTCCTCCACCTGCTCGCGGAGCTCGGCGGGCAGGGTCGCGTACCAGCGCTTGTAGTCGGCGGCCGGGATGCGGACCGGGTTCTTCGCGAGCTGCTCCTCGGTCAGCCAGTCCTGGTCGTGGCCGCCGGCCTCGATGAGGGCGTAGATCAGCTCGTCGCCGTCGCCGGAGACCAGGCCCGGGAGCTCGGCCTCGGGCCCGAAGTCGTAGCCCTCGGCGATCAGGCGGCGCAGCAGCGCGACGGCGGAGGCCGGGGTGTCGAGGCCGACGGCGTTGCCGATGCGGGAGTGCTTCGTCGGGTACGCGGAGAGGACGAGCGCCAGCCTCTTCTCGGCGTTCGGGATGTGGCGGAGCCGGGCGTGTCGGACGGCGATCCCGGCGACGCGGGCCGCGCGCTCGGCGTCGGCGACGTACGCGGGCAGGCCGTCCTCGTCGATCTCCTTGAAGGAGAAGGGAACGGTGATGAGCCGGCCGTCGAACTCGGGCACGGCGACCTGGCTGGCGGCGTCCAGCGGGGAGAGGCCCTCGTCGTTCTCCTCCCACGCGGACCGCGAGCCGGTCAGGCACAGGGCCTGGAGGATCGGCACGTCGAGCGCGGCGAGCGCGCCCGCGTCCCAGGCCTCCTCGTCGCCGCCGGCCTGCGCCTCGGCGGGCTTGGTGCCACCGGCGGCGAGGACGGTCGTGACGATCGCGTCGGCCCCGCGCAGGACGGAGATCAGCTCGGCCTCGGGGGCGCGCAGGGACGCCACGTACAGCGGGAGGGCGCGGGCCCCGGCGTCCTCGATGGCGCCGCAGAGGGCGTCGACGAAGGCGGTGTTCCCGCTCATGTGGTGGGCGCGGTAGTAGAGCACGGCGACGGTCGGGCCGGTCCCGGTGGCCCTGGCCGTCCGCTCCAGGGGGCCCCAGGTGGGGGCGGCGGCCGGGGCGTCGAAGCCGTGGCCGGTGAGCAGGACGGTGTCGGAGAGGAAGCGGGCCAGGTGCTCCAGGTTGGCCGGGCCGCCGTGCGCCAGATAGGCGTGCGCCTCGGTGGCGACGCCGACGGGGACGGTGGAGGCCTCCATGAGCTGGGCGTCGGGGGCCTGTTCGCCGCTGAGCACGACGACCGGCTTCCCGGCGGCGCGGATCGCGTCGAGGCCCTCCTGCCAGGAGCGGACGCCGCCGAGGAGCCGGACGACGACCAGGTCGGCGCCGTCGAGCAGCCCGGGGAGGTCGGCGAGGGGGAGGCGGGAGGGGTTGGCGAAGCGGTACTCCACCGGCCCCCCGGCCGCACGGGCGCTGAGCAGGTCGGTGTCGGAGTGCGACAGCAGCAGGAGCATGGCGAGCTCAGGCCCTTCCTCGGGGTTGTCCGCGCCCCGGGTGGTCGTATGGACGGCGGGAGTTCCTGACTCACCCGTCCCCTCGCGGGTACGGGCTCACAGTGGCGGGACCGCGCCGGATTCTCACCGGGCTTCCTCCCCGGGGTCCTGGGACCCCATGCCGGTCTGCATCCTAGAACGTGCCGCCGACCGGACCCAGGGAGCGAGGGCGTCGGCCGGATCACACCGGCCGGAGGGAGCGGGAGAGTCGGCCGGATCACACCCGGTGGTCAGCCGGTTCCCCGTGGGTATGCTCGCCGCCATGCCGCCCACCCCGCCCCCGACGCCCCGACCGGGCGAAGCTCGCATACGGGACCGTGGCGACGCCTGCCCCGGGGCGCTGCGCCTGCACCCCGCCGACGACGGTCGCCTGGCCCGACTGCGCCTGCCCGCCGGGTGTTTGACGGTCCGTCAGGTCGAGGTCCTGGCCCGGGCCGCCGAGACCCTGGGCGACGGGCGGATCAGCATCACCTCGCGCGGCAACGCGGAGCTGCGCGGCCTCGGCGAGGGCTGCGGGGCGGAACTGGCCGGCCTTCTGGCCGGGGCGGACCTCCTGCCCTCGCCCACCCACGAGCGCGTCCGCAACATCGTGGCCTCGCCCGGCGCGGGACTCGACGGACTCGGGTACGCGGACGTGCAGTTGTGGGCGCGCGCACTGGACACGGCGCTCTGCGCGGAGCCCCGGGCGGCGTCCCTTTCGGGACGGTTCCTGTTCCTCCTCGACGACGGGCGCGGGGACGTCGCCGGACTCGGCGGCGATGTGAGCTTGATCGCAGGACCGGAGGGGTCGGCTCTGCTGCGGCTCGGTTCGCACGCGTTCCGCCTCGCCGCCGCCGACGCCGTCCGGGCCGCCCTCACCGCCGCCCTCGCGTTCCTGGACGCCGCCGAGGCCGCCGGGAACGGGGCCTGGCGGCCCCGCGAACTGCCCGACGCGCACGTGCCCGACTGGGCCGGGGCCCTCGCGCGGTCCGGGATCACGGCGGAGCCCGTACCCGTACCGCCGCTTCCCGCGTCCCCGCCGCCCGCACCCGGCCCGCTCGGCGCGCACGCCCTGCACGTCCTCGCCCCGCTCGGCCGGCTGACGGCCGCCCAGCTGCGGGCCCTGGCCGACGGGGCCGGAGAGCTGCGGTTCACGCCCTGGCGGGGCGTGGTCGTCGTCGGCGCCGCCGCCGACCGGCTGCCCGGCCTGGAGACGCACGGCCTGGTCACCCGGCCCGACCTGCCCTCGGTCGGGGTCAGCGGCTGCACCGGGCGGCCCGGCTGCGCCAAGTCCCTCGCCGACGTACGGGCGGACGCCGGCCTCGTCCACCGCGGGGGCCTGCCCGTCCACTACTCCGGGTGCGAGCGCCGCTGCGGCCACCCGCACGGCACCTGGGTCGACGTCCTCGCCACCGGCGACGACACCTATCTGGTGGACGGCGTCCCCACCCCCCGTACCTCCCTGCCCGAAGCAGTGACCACGGCCCGCAGCCTGCCGACCCACACGAGATGAGCGAGAGCACCAGGATGTTCGACTACGAGAAGGACGGGACGGAGATCTACCGCCGGTCCTTTGCCACGATCCGCGCCGAGGCGGACCTCGCGGGCCTGCCCGCCGACGTCGCCCAGGTGGCGGTCCGGATGATCCACGCCTGCGGCATGACCGACCTCGTGCAGGACATCGCGTACTCCCCCGGCGTCGTCGCGAGCGCCCGCGCCGCCCTCCAGGCCGGCGCGCCCATCCTCTGCGACGCGCAGATGGTCGCCAGCGGGGTCACCCGCAAGCGGCTGCCCGCCGACAACGAGGTCCTCTGCGCCCTCTCCGACCCGGCCGTCCCGGGCCTCGCCGCCGAGCTCGGCACCACCCGCTCGGCCGCCGCGCTCGAACTGTGGCGGGACCGCCTCGAAGGCTCCGTCGTCGCCATCGGCAACGCGCCGACCGCCCTCTTCCACCTCCTGGAGATGATCGCGAAGGGCGCCGGGAAGCCCGCCGCCGTCCTCGGCATCCCCGTCGGCTTCATCGGCGCCGCCGAGTCCAAGGACGCGCTGGCCGAGAACGTCCTCGGCCTCGACTACCTGGTCGTACGGGGCCGGCGCGGCGGCAGCGCGATGACGGCCGCCGCGCTCAACGCCCTCGCCCACGAAGCGGAGATCCAGGCATGACCACCGTGACCGGCAAGCTGTACGGCGTGGGCCTCGGCCCCGGCGACCCGAACCTGATGACCGTCGCCGCCGTGAAGGCGATCGCGTCCGCCGACGTGATCGCGTACCACTCGGCCCGCCACGGCCGCTCCATAGCGCGCTCCATCGCCGCCGAGCACATCCGCGAGGACCACGTCGAGGAGCGGCTGATGTACCCGCTCACGGTGGAGACCACGGACCACCCGGGCGGCTACCGGGGCGCCCTGAACGACTTCTACGAGGAGGCCGCGGCCCGCCTCGCCGCCCACCTGGACGCCGGCCGCACCGTCGCCGTCCTCGCCGAGGGCGACCCGCTGTTCTACGGCTCGTACCAGCACATGCACAAGCGTCTTGCCGACCGCTACGACACGACCGTCATCCCCGGCGTCACCTCGGTGAGCGCCGCCGCCGCCCGGCTCGGCGAGCCGCTGTGCGAGGCGGAGGAGGTCCTCACGATCATCCCCGGCACCCTGCCGGAGGACGAGCTGACGGCCCGCCTCGCGGGCACCGACTCGGCGGTCGTGATGAAGCTCGGCCGCACGTTCCCGACGGTGAAGCGGGCCCTGGAGCGGGCGGGCCGGCTGGACGACGCGCGGTACGTGGAGCGCGCCTTCATGCCGGGCGAGCGCACGGAGAGGCTCACGGACGTCGACCCCGAGTCGGTCCCGTACTTCTCGGTGGCGGTCCTCCCCTCCCGCATCGACCAGGAGCCTCCCGTACGGGAGACGGGCGAGGTCACCGTCGTCGGCACCGGCCCCGCCGGGGCGCCCTGGCTCACCCCCGAGTCGCGCGGCGCGCTCGTCAACGCCGACGTCCTCGTCGGCTACACCACCTACCTCGACCGGGTCCCGGTCCTCCGCCCCGGCCAGATCCGGCACGGCTCCGACAACAAGGTCGAGTCCGAGCGCGCCGAGTTCGCCCTCGACCTGGCCCGGCGCGGCCGGAAGGTCGCGGTCGTCTCCGGCGGCGACCCGGGCGTCTTCGCCATGGCGACGGCGGTCCTGGAGGTGGCCTGCGAGCCGGAGTACGCGGACGTGCCCGTACGGGTCCTCCCGGGGGTCACCGCGGCCAACGCGGCGGCGGCAGCGGCGGGCGCCCCGCTGGGCCACGACTACGCCACGATCTCCCTCTCCGACCGCCTCAAGCCCTGGGACGTCATCGAGGCCCGCCTCCGCGCGGCCGCCTCCGCCGACCTGGTCATCGCCCTCTACAACCCGGGCTCCAAGTCCCGCACCCACCAGGTCGCCGCGGCCCGCGACCTCCTCCTCGAACTCCGCGCCCCCGAGACCCCGGTGGTCGTCGCCCGCGACGTCGGCGGCCCGGAGCAGTCGGTCCGTGTCCTCACCCTGAAGACCCTGGACCCCGCAGAGGTCGACATGCGCACCCTCCTCCTGATCGGCTCCTCGCAGACACGGGCGGTCGAACGGGGCGACGGCCGCACGATCACGTGGACGCCGCGGCGGTACGGCTGAGATCCAGGGCATGAGATCCGAGGTGGGGGCGGGCACAACCCTTCCCCCACCTCGGGAGTCACACAGGAGTTCCCCCGTTTCACATGCCTCCCATAGGTCCGGAAAGGGCCCTCCCCCTGTGATGACTCGTACCCGGCTGAGCGCCCTGGCCCTCACGGCCGCCCTCGCCGCCTCCGGCGGTCTGCTCACCGCCACTCCGGCCGCCGCGGCCGTCACCTGCACGGCCCCCGTGTGGAAGGCGGAGTTCTTCGCCAACTCCACGTTCAGCGGCACCCCCAAGCTGACCTCCTGCGACAGCGCCATCGCCGAGAACTACGGCTACGGCGACCCGGCGGGCGGCAGGCTGCCGCGGGACGACTTCTCCGTCCGCTGGTCGGTGACCCGGGACTTCGGCTCCGGCGGGCCGTTCACCTTCGCCGCCGCGGCCCAGGACGGCATCCGCGTCAACCTCGACGGCGTCCGCAAGATCGACCTGTGGCGGAACGTCTCCACCACCCAGACGAAGACGGTCAGCCTGACCATTCCGTCCGGCCGCCACACCCTCACCGTGTACTACGCGGCCTGGACCGGCGCCGCGAACGTCAAGTTCGCCTATACGCCGGTCACTTCGGCCACCGTCGACAAGGTCCGCCCGCTCGCGCCGGCCGGCGCCACCGTCGCGTACGACAAGACCCTGAACAAGGTCACCCTGCGCTGGGCGGCGAACAAGGAGATGGACCTCGCCGGCTACCGCGTCTACCGGCGCCTCGGCACCTCCACCACCTGGACGAGGGTCAGCAGCGCCACCGCCCCGGTCACGGCCGCCTCGTACGTCGACACCCCGCCCGCGACCGGCCAGACGTACCTGTACGAGCTCCGCGCCGTCGACAAGGCCGGCAACGAGTCCCCGGGCGGCGCCGACCTGACCGTCGTGTCCGTGGACAGGACCCCGACCGCCGCCCCGGCGGGCGTGGCCGCGTCCGACGGCTACACCGGCGTCGTCCTGGCCTGGCAGCCGGTCACCGGCGCGGCGACGTACACCGTCCACCGGCAGCGCACCGGCACCACCGACCCCGTCGCCCAGGTCGCGACCGGCGTCACCAGCGCCACCTGGAAGGACACCGCCGCCACCGAGCGGACCGGCTACACGTACTGGGTCTCGGCCGTCGACGCCGCCGGCAACGCCTCGGCCCGCACCGCCGTCGCCGTCACGCGCGGCGACTACGCGCCCGGGGCTCCGAAGGACCTGACGGCCGTGGACACCGGCAGCCACATCCGGGGCTTCGCCCTGAGCTGGACCGCCCCGGCGGACACCGACGTGGCCTCCTACCGCGTCTACCGCGGCGGCTCCCTCATCGGAACCGCCTCCACCCCCTCGTACACCGACGAGAACGGCCTCTGGCACGGCACGACGTACCGGTACACGGTCACGGCCGTGGACCGCGCCGGCCACGAGTCCCCGGCCTCCGCCGAGGCCGTGGTCACGACCGAGGGCGACCTGATCGCCCCGGCGCCCGTCACCGGCGTCAAGGCGACGCCGCGCGAGGACGGCGTGCTCGTCGAGTGGGACGCGAGCACGGAGCCCGACCTCAAGCGGTACGAGGTCTACCGGGCCGAGAAGTACGACGACGGCGACGGCGGCACCGTCTGGCTGGCCCACCGCGTCGAGTACCTCTCCAAGACGGCCACCTCGTTCCTGCACCCGAGCGAGGCGGACGGCGAGAACGTGATGTACACCGTGATCGCCGTGGACCAGTGGGAGAACATGCTCCGGGCCGAGGACCCGAGCCTGAACTGGGCCGAGGTCACCGAACTCGGCACGCCCGTCAGCAGCTAGCCACCCAGGCGGCGGCCTCCTCCGGGGTCGCCGCCACCGGGACGCCGGAGGGGACCGGGGGCCGCCGGACCACCACGACCGGGAGGCCCGCCTCGCGGGCCGCGGTCAGCTTCGGGGCGGTCGCCGCGCCGCCGCTGTCCTTCGTCACCACCACGTCGATCCGGTGGCGGGCGAGGATCTCCCGCTCGCCGTCCAGGCTGAACGGGCCCCGGTCCAGGAGGACCTCGGCCCGGGCCGGCATCGGGACGTCCGGGGCGTCCACCGAGCGGACCAGGAACCACTGCGGGCAGGCCGCGAAGGCCGCCAGGCCCATGCGGCCGGTCGTCAGGAAGACCCGGTCGCCGAACCCGTCCAGGGCCCGCGCCGCCTCCTCCAGGGACGCCACGGAACGCCAGTCGTCGCCCTCCCCCGGGACCCAGCCGGGGCGCCGCAGCGCCAACAGGGGAACATGGGCGGTGGCGGCCGCCCGGGCCGCGTTGAAGCTGATCCGCTCGGCGAAGGGATGGGTGGCGTCGATGACCGCGTCCACGGCGTGCCCGGCCAGCCACTCCACGAGCCCGTCGACACCCCCGAACCCGCCGATCCGGACCTCGCCCGCCGGCAGCCGGGGGCTCGCCACCCGGCCCGCGAGGGAGCTGGTGACCCGGACCTCGCCGTGCAGCAGTCCGGCGAGGGCGCGGGCCTCGGTGGTCCCGCCGAGAATGAGTACGTGCACAGGAGCCTCTTCGTGACTTCAGGCGGCGGGCGTGAGGCCCAACTCAAGCACACCGGCCTCCGGCCGGGATGGACGACCGGTGCCTGCGCGACGGCGGCCACCACCGCCGCGTACACCGCGCTGCTCACCGGCGACTTCCCCGACCCGGTGACGATCACCCTCCCGAAGGGCCAGACGCCGTCCTTCGCGCTGACGGCCGAGGCCCTTGAGGACGGCTCCGCCATGGCCGCCGTCGTCAAGGACGCCGGCGACGACCCGGACGTCACGCACGGGGCCGTGATCCGCTCGACGGTACGGCTCCTGCCGCCGGGTTCGGGCGTGGTCTTCCGCGCGGGCCCCGGCGTCGGCACCGTCACCCTGCCCGGCCTCCCGCTGGAGGTCGGCGAACCCGCGATCAACCCCGTGCCCCGGCAGCTGATGCGCGAGCACGTCGCCGCGGTCGCCGCCGCACACGGCGCCCCCGGGGACGTCGAGATCACCGTCTCCGTCGACGACGGCGCCGAGATCGCCCGCTCCACCTGGAACCCGCGCATCGGCATCCTCGGCGGCCTGTCGATCCTCGGCACGACCGGCGTCGTCGTCCCGTACTCCTGCTCCGCCTGGATCGACTCCATCCGCCGCGGCGTCGACGTGGCCCGCGCGGGCGGCCTCACCCACGTCGCCGGCTGCACGGGCTCCACCTCCGAGCGGACCGTCACCGGGATCTACGACCTGCCGGAGATCGCGCTCCTCGACATGGGCGACTTCGCGGGCGCGGTCCTGAAGTACATCCGCCGCCACCCCGTCGACCGGCTCACGATCTGCGGCGGCTTCGCCAAGCTCTCCAAGCTGGCCGCCGGCCACCTCGACCTCCACTCGGCCCGCTCCCAGGTCGACAAGGCCTTCCTCGCCGAGCTGGCCCGCACCGGCGGCGCCTCCGACGCCCTCGCCGCCGAGATCGCCGCCGCCAACACGGGCCTCGCCGCCCTCCGCCTCTGCGAGGCCGCGGGCGTGCCCCTGGGCGACCTCGTCGCCGCCCGCGCCCGCGACGAGTCCCTGTCCGTCCTGCGCGGCGCGCCGGTCGCGGTCGACGTCGTCTGCATCGACCGGGCGGGCGTCGTCGTCGGGCGGTCGGCGGTGGCGGGGCCGTAAACCGCACGACAGCGCCGCGCCGCTCGCCGAGAATCCCCGGATGACCGACTTCTCGCACAAGCCCACCCTCACCGGTGACCTGGTGGTCCTCCGTCCCGTCACCGAGGCGGACGTGCCCGCGCTGCTGCCGCTGTTCGAGGACCCGGAGGTCACCCGGCTCACCGGCAGCCACCGGCGCTTCGACGAGGCGGCCCTGCTGAAGTGGTACGGCTCGCGCGGCGCGCAGGACGACCGGCTCGACCTCGCCGTCGTCGAGCGGGCCACCGGGCGGGTCGTCGGCGAGGCCGTCCTCAACGAATGGGACCCCGACAACGAGAGCTGCGCCTTCCGGATCGCCTTCGTCCCGGACGCCGTCGGCCGGGGCCTCGGCACGGAGGCGACCCGCCTGATCGTCGGCCACGGCATCGAGGCGCTCGGCCTGTACCGGATCTGGCTGGAGGTCTACGCCTTCAACCCCCGCGCCCGCCGCGCCTACGAGAAGGCCGGCTTCCGGCCGGAGGGCGTCCTGCGGGGCGCGCTGCGGTGGGAGGGCGAGCGGGTGGACGCGACGCTGATGTCGGTGCTCGCTCCGGAGTGGGGAGCGGACACCCGTCAGGCCGTCGGGTAGCCGATCTCCGCGATGTCCTCGGCCAGGTCGGCGAGCTCCACCTCCGGGTTGAGGGCCGCCACGACCTCCGGGGTCAGCGGCCGGAGGGCCAGGACGTGGCGTACGGCCTCCAGGTCGACCGGCTGCTCGTAGTAGTCCTCGGCGAACTCGGCGTACGCCTCCGCCGAGCGGTCGACGAGCAGGTGGAGGAGGCGGCCGGAGCCGTCCGGGTCCTCGTGGCCGTCGAGGTCCGGGAACTCGACGGGGCCCGTGCGCCAGGCCGGGTCCGTGGTCTCGCGCCACAGGCAGGCGGTGGTCACGTGCACCCCGTCCTCGTCCGTGAACGCGGGCTCCGTCAGGTACTCCCGGAAGGCCTCCGGGACCCCGTCGAGGATCCCGGGCCAGGTCTGCCCGTCCGCGAGCGGCCCGAACGGGCTCAGCGGCGACTCGTGGTCGAAGACGCGCGCGAACGCCCCGGCGGCGGAGAGGACGATCGTGTACTCGCCGCCCGAGCCGTCCTTCATCGACGCCAGCTGCTCGGTCTCCGACCAGTGCGCGTCGAAGGAGTAAGAGCGGTCCTCCCACTCCGGGCTCAGGACGGCTTCCAGCATCGCGAGCCCCCGGGAGTGGTCGCGCAGTTCCTCGATGCCCGGCAGCGCCCGGGCCACGTCGTAGACGGTCACGGGGACATTCAAGCCCCTGGCACCGACATGCGGCACCGCGGCCCTGAACCTAGGCTCTTGCCCAGACAGAGTCCCCGAGAGAGAGGGAGTCCCATGGCGAAGCGCGGCAACAAGAAGCGTGCCCGCAAGAAGAAGAAGGCGAACCACGGCAAGCGGCCCAACGCCTGATCGTGGTGCTGACGGAGGCCGGACCCGTGTGGGGGTCCGGCCTCCGTCACGCCAGCGGACGGTGGACGTCAGCAGACGTGGCGGTCGCGCGCCGGGTCGTACAGGTGGCTGTCGCGGAACTCCGAGGCCGCCAGCGTGCGGCCGACGATGATGACGGCCGTCTTCGTGATGCCCGCCGCCTTCGTCTGCTCCGCGATGTCCTCCAGGGTGCCCCGCAGGACCACCTCGTCCGGCCGGCTGGCCATGGCGACGACGGCGGCCGGGCAGTCGGCGCCGTAGTGGGGGACGAGCTCGCCGACGACCCGGTCGACGTAGCGCGCGGCGAGGTGGAGGACGAGCAGGGCGCCGCTGCGGCCGAGGGTGGCGAGGTCCTCGCCCTCCGGCATGGGGGTGGCCTGCTGGGCGATGCGGGTGAGGATCACCGTCTGGCCGACGGTCGGGACCGTCAGCTCCCGCTTGAGCGCGGCGGCGGCCGCCGCGAAGGCCGGGACGCCGGGCACGACCTCGTACGGGATGCCGAGCGCGTCCAGGCGGCGCATCTGCTCGGCGACCGCGCTGAAGACGGACGGGTCGCCGGAGTGGAGGCGGGCGACGTCCTGGCCGGCCTCGTGGGCCGCGACGATCTCGGCGACGATCCGGTCCAGGTCGAGGTTGGCGGTGTCGACGAGCTTCGCGTCCGGCGGGCACTCGGCGAGCAGTTCGGTGGGCACGAGCGAGCCGGCGTAGAGGCAGACCCCGCACTTCGCGAGGGTCCGCGCGCCGCGCACGGTGATCAGGTCGGCCGCGCCGGGGCCCGCGCCGATGAAGTAGACGGTCATGAGTCGGTACAACCCTTCGTTACGGACCACTGGGTGACGGGCATGGCCTGGCGCCAGCCGGTGAAGCCGCCCACGGGCACGGCGGTGGAGACGGCGAGCCGGACCAGTTCGCCGTCGTGGCGGCCGTACCACTGGGCGAGGAGCGCCTCGGACTCCAGCGTCACGGTGTTGGCGACGAGCCGGCCGCCGGGCGGCAGGGCCTCCCAGCAGGTGTCGAGGAGGCCGGGCGCGGTGAGGCCGCCGCCGATGAAGACCGCGGACGGCGTCTCCAGGCCGGACAGCGCCGCCGGCGCCGGTCCCGTGACGACCTTCAGGCCGGGTACGCCGAGGGCGTCGGCGTTGCGGGTGATGCGGGCGGCCCGCTCGGGCGACTTCTCGACGGCGATCGCCCGGCAGGAGCGGTGGGTCCGCATCCATTCGACGCCGATGGAGCCGGAGCCGCCGCCGACGTCCCAGAGGAGTTCGCCGGGGGCGGGGGCGAGGGCCGCGAGGGTGGCGGCGCGCACGTACCGCTTGGTGAGCTGACCGTCGTGCTCGTACGCCTCGTCGGGGAGTCCCGGCGCGGCGCCGAGCCGGAGGGTGCCGGGGTCGCGGGCGCAGTCGAGGGCGAGGACGTTGAGGGGGTCGGTGCGCTCGTGCGGCCAGTCGGCGGCGGTCCCGTCGAGGAGCCGCTCGGCGGGGCCGCCGAGCTGTTCGAGGACGCGGATGCGGGTGCCGCCCCAGCCGGTGGCGCGCAGCAGCTCCGCGACCCGCGCGGCCGTGTCGGCGCCTTCGCTGAGCACGAGGAGGCGGCGGCCCTCGTGGAGGGCGGCGGAGAGCGCGGCGAGGGGCCTGGCGACGAGGGAGAGGGTCTCGACGGCTTCGAGGGGCCAGCCGAGCCGGGCGCAGGCGTACGAGACGGAGGACGGGTGGGGGTGGATGCGGAGGCGGTCGGCGCCGACGGTCTCCGCGAGGGTGCGGGCGATGCCGTGGAAGGAGGGGTCGCCGCTGGCGAGGACGGCGATCGCGCGGCCCTCATGGGCGGCGAGCAGTCCGGGGACGGCGGGGCGGAGGGGCGAGGGCCAGGCGATCCGCTCGCCGGGGCAGTCGTCCGGGAGGAGGCCGAGCTGGCGGGGGGCGCCGAGCAGGACCTCGGCGGCGCGCAGCGCGCGGCGGGCGCTCTCGGGGAGCCCGTCCCAGCCGTCCGCGCCGATCCCGACGACCGACACCACCGATATCGCAGCGTTCACGTCGGGGACTCTACGTGAGGGGCGCAGGTGGGCGGCACGTGGCGGCCCTCACTTCGGGGCGTTCTGCCCGACGTAGAAGAGGAGCCAGACGAAGCCGGCGAAGGCGTGCGTGGCGAAGACGTACACGAAGACGCGGAGCATCACGCCCCGCTCCTTCCAGCGCTCGTTGTCGTACGTCTTCCCGGCCATGCCCTCCAGGGTACGGGCGGCCGGAATAGAGGAGGGGGTCGCGCCGTTGGAGCAGATAGTTTAAGCTTCAACCACTGAGTCAGATCGACTCGGAAACGCGAGAGGTGAGCACGATGCAGTTCGGGATCTTCACCGTCGGCGACGTGACGACCGACCCCACCACCGGCCGCACCCCCACCGAGCACGAGCGCATCAAGAACACCGTCGCGATCGCGCTCAAGGCCGAGGAGGTCGGGCTCGACGTCTTCGCGACCGGCGAGCACCACAACCCGCCGTTCGTCCCGTCCTCCCCGACGACGCTCCTCGGGCACATAGCCGCCCGCACGGAGAACCTGATCCTGTCGACCTCGACCACCCTGATCACCACCAACGACCCGGTGAAGATCGCCGAGGACTACGCGACCCTCCAGCACCTCGCCGACGGCCGCGTGGACCTGATGATGGGCCGCGGCAACACCGGCCCGGTCTACCCGTGGTTCGGCCAGGACATCCGCCAGGGCATCCCGCTCGCCATCGAGAACTACGCGCTCCTCCACAAGCTGTGGAGGGAGGACGTCGTCGACTGGGAGGGCAAGTTCCGCAGCGCCCTCCAGGGCTTCACGTCCACCCCGCGCCCGCTCGACGGCGTCCCGCCGTTCGTCTGGCACGGCTCCATCCGCTCCCCCGAGATCGCCGAACAGGCCGCCTACTACGGCGACGGCTTCTTCGCGAACCACATCTTCTGGCCCAAGCAGCACACCGAGAAGATGGTCCGGCTCTACCGCCAGCGGTACGCGCACTACGGCCACGGCACCCCCGAGCAGGCGATCGTCGGCCTCGGCGGCCAGGTGTTCGTGCGGAAGAACTCGCAGGACGCGGTACGGGAGTTCCGCCCGTACTTCGACAACGCGCCGGTCTACGGCCACGGCCCCTCCCTGGAGGAGTTCACCCGCGAGACCCCGCTGACCGTCGGCTCCCCGCAGGAGATCATCGAGCGCACCCTGTCCTTCCGCGACTACGTCGGCGACTACCAGCGCCAGCTGTTCCTCGTCGACCACGCCGGACTGCCCCTCAAGACGGTCCTGGAGCAGCTCGACATCCTCGGCGAGGAGGTCGTCCCGGTGCTGCGCAAGGAGTTCGCGAACCTGCGGCCCGCCGGCGTGCCGGAGACCGCCCCGCTCCACCCCGCCGTCACCCGCACCACCCAGGAGGTCTGACGCCATGCAGACGTTGAAGCTGGTCGCCGTGTCCGCCGGACTCAGCGCGCCCTCCTCCACCCGGCTGCTCGCCGACCGGCTGCTCCAGGCGGCCCGGTACCGGCTGGCCGAGCAGGAGTACGCCGTCGACGTCGAGGTCGTCGAACTGCGGGACCTGGCCGTGGACATCGCGAAGAACTTCGTGACGGGCTTCCCGTCGGCGGCGCTGGAGGAGGCCGTCGAGAAGGTGACGTCGGCGGACGGGGTCATCGCGGTGACGCCGGTCTTCACCGCCTCCTACAGCGGCCTGTTCAAGTCCTTCTTCGACCTCGTCGACCCGTCCGCGCTGACCGGAACCCCGGTCCTCATCGGCGCGACCGGCGGCACGGCCCGCCACTCCCTGGTCCTGGACCACGCCCTGCGCCCGCTCTTCGCCTACCTCCGCGCCTCCGTCTCCCCCACCGCGGTCTACGCGGCCTCGGAGGACTGGGGCTCGGGCGGCGACGAGTACACCGAGGGGCTGCCGGCCCGGATCACCCGGGCGGGCAACGAGTTCGCGGACACGGTGGCCGCCCGTCCGGCCCGGCGGACCGACGACGAGGAGATCGTCCCCTTCGAGAAGCAGCTGGCGGATCTGCGCCTGGACTGACCGGTTTTGTTACGTTAGGTCCACTGACGGCGCACTGGCAGCGACGAAACGGAGGTCGGCGATGGCCGGCGGCAGGATCGTGGTGGGCGTGGACGGATCGGAACCTTCCCTGAAGGCCCTGAAGTGGGCGGCCGCGCAGGCCGCCCTCACCGGGGGCCCGCTCCAGGCGGTGATCAGCTGGGACTACCCGGCGGTGTGGGCGTCGGTGATGCCGGGCGTCCCGCTCCAGTACGACCCCGAGGAGCTCTCCCAGCAGATCCTCGACCAGGCGGTGGACGCCACCCTCACGCCCGAGCAGGCCGCCACCGTCACCCGTACGGTCGTCGGCGCCAACGCCACCCAGGCCCTCATCGACGCGGCCGCCGACGCGGACCTCCTCGTCGTCGGCGACCGCGGCTACAGCGGGTTCAAGGCGGCGGTCCTCGGCTCGGTCTCCTCCCACGTCACCCAGCACGCGCCGTGCCCGGTCGTGGTCGTACGGGGCGAGGTGCGGTCCTGACCATGGACATCAGACTGGAGCTCATCGGCGTCCCCGTCACCGACGTCGACCGGGCCAAGGCCTTCTACGAACGGGTCGGCTTCCACGCCGACCACGACGTCACGGTCAGCGAGGACATCCGCTTCGTCCAGCTCACCCCGCCCGGCTCGGCCTGCTCGATCGCCCTCGGCAAGGGCATCACCGCGATGGCCCCCGGCTCGCTGGACAACATGCAGGTCGTCGTCACCGACATCGAGGAGGCCCACGCGGACCTGACGGCCCGGGGGATCGAGGTCAGCGACATCTCCGACCAGCCGTGGGGCTCCTTCGTCTACTTCCAGGACCCGGACGGCAACCGGTGGTCGGTCCAGCAGACGACGCCCCGGGGGGCGGCGTAGGCAAAGGCCGGGGCCCCGCTCGGGGCCCCGGCCGATACGACGGCGTCAGTACGGCGGCGTCAGTACGGCGGCGTCAGTACGGCGCCGGGTGGCCCGTCGCGTCCTCGTGCGTGTAGAAGAGGTAGAACGCCGAGCCGCCGGCGATCGCCCCCACGATCAGCCCCAGCAGCACCGACGAGTAGATGCTCGCGCCCGAGAGGCTGAACAGGAAGCCGATCGCGATGCCCGCGTAGGCACCCCAGGCGGCGCCCCGCAGCTCGCGGGGCAGGACGTGGCCGTAGCGCCGGAGGGCGTACATCCCGACGGCGACGACGACGGCGGAGATGAGGCCCAGCCAGAACTGTCCCCAGCTGAGCGCGCCTCCGTCTCGGGCGATCACCGGCGCGTACAGGCCGTACAGGACGCCGGTCGTCGCCGGGAGGGCCCAGCCGTGCGTGCTGAATGAGCGCCGGACGGGCACCGCTGCGTGTGCGGCCATGGCAGGAGCTCCTTCGTGTCCGACCCCCCTGGTTCCGGGTTCCCGCACCCTCCAGGGCACACCCGCGCCCCGCACCCCGCAAGTGGATCACGGGCCTGCGGCGGCCACCTCGGCCAGCCGGGCCAGGGCCTCGTCCAGGACCGCGACCGGCGGCGACGCGAGGCCGAGCCGGACGGCGTCGGGCGCGGCGGCGCGGCCGACGGCGAAGGCGCTGCCGGGGGTGACGGCCACGCCCGCCCGCGCGGCGGCCGCGGCCGTGAAGGTCTCGGCGCGCCAGGGCGCGGGCAGCTCCCACCAGCAGTAGTAGGCGTGCGGGGAGGTCCGGAGCGCGTGTCCGGCGAGGCGGCGCCGGAGCAGGGCGTGCCGGGCCTCCGTGTCCGCCCGCTTGAGCGCCACGGCCTCCGCGACCGTCCCGTCCCCGGTCCAGCGCGTCGCGGCGGCGAGGGCGAGCCCGCCGGCCGTCCAGGCGCCGGAGCGCAGGGCGTCGGCGGCGGCGGTGCGGAGCCGGGCGGGGACCACGAGGTAGCCGACGGTGAGTCCGGGGGCGAGCCGCTTGGAGAGGCTGTCGACGAGGAGGACCTGCTCGGGGGCGTGCGCGGCGAGCGGCGCGGGCGCGTCGGGGGCGAGGAACGCCCAGGTGGTGTCCTCGACGGCGGTCAGCTCCAGGCGGCGGAGCAGCTCGGCGAGTTCGGCCCGCCGCCCTTCCCCGGCGGTGGCGGAGAGCGGGTTGTGCAGGGTGGGCTGGAGGTAGACGGCGGCGAGCGGCGCGGCCCGGTGGGCGGCCTCCAGGGCTTCGGGGCGTACGCCTTCGGCGTCGAGGGCGAGCGGGACGAGCCGGATGCCGAGCCGTTCGGCGACCGCTTTGACCAGGGGGTACGTGAGGGCTTCGACGCCGAGGCGGCCGCCGGGCGGGACGAGGGCGGAGAGCGCGGCGGCGAGGGCCTGGCGGGCGTTGCCCGCGAAGAGGACGCCGTCGGGGTCCGGGGCCCAACCGGGCCGGGCGAGGACGGCGGCGGCCGCTTCCCGGGCCTCCGGGGTGCCGCCGGCGGGGGCGGGCCGGGAGACGGCCTCGGCGAGCACGTCGGGCCGGGTGAGCGCGGCGAGGGCGCGGGCCATCAGCTCCGACTGGCCGTCGCTGACGGGGTAGTTGAGCTGGAGGTCGACGGGCGCGGCGCCGGTCGCCTCGGCGAGCGCGGGTCCGGGCAGCGGGGGTGCGGCGCGGACGAAGGTGCCGCGTCCGACCTCGCCGACGACGAGGCCGCGGCGGGCCAGCTCCCCGTACACCCGGATCGCGGTCGAGTTCGCGATGCCGTGACGGCGGGCGAAGACCCGCTGGGGCGGCAGCCGGTCGCCGGGGCGCAGCCGCCCGTCCCGCACGGCGGCCTCGACCCGGTCCGCGATCCTCCGGTACTCGTCCATCTCCGGCCCCTCCCGCATTGCACCGAGAGCAAAGATCTTATTGCACCGAGGAGTTGGGGATGCCTAGCCTGCGGTCATGCCCACCTTCTACGAGGACCGGGGCACCGGCCCCGCCCTCCTCCTCGTCCACGGCCACCCGTTCGACCACACCATGTGGCAGCCGCAGATCGACCGCTTCTCCCGCGCCGGCTACCGCGTCATCGCCCCCGACCTGCGGGGTTACGGCGCCACGCCCCTCGGCGCGAGCAGCGGCTCCACCCTCCTCGGCGACTTCGCCGAGGACCTGGCCGGTCTCCTCGACGCCCTCGGGATCGACGACTGCGTCGTCGCCGGCCTCTCCATGGGCGGCCAGATCGCCATGGAGTTCGTCCACCGCCACCCCGGGCGGGTCCGGGGCCTCGTCCTCGCCGACACCTTCCAGGCCGCCGAGACCGAGGACGGCAGGAAGGCCCGGAACGCCATGGCCGACCGGCTCCTGCGGGAGGGCATGCGCGGGTACGCCGACGAGGTCCTCGACCGGATGGTCGCCCCGTACAACACCCATGCCGCACCGCACGTCCACCGCATGATGTGCGCCACCGACCCGGTCGCCGCGGCGGCCGCCCTGCGCGGCCGGGCCGAGCGCCCCGACTACCGGGAGACGCTCGGCGCCCTCGCGGTGCCCGCGCTCGTCGTCGTCGGCCGGGACGACACGTACACCCCGGTGGCGGACGCGGAGGAGATGCACGCCCTGCTGCCCCACTCCACGCTCACCGTGATCGAAAGGGCCGCCCACCTGCCCAATCTGGAGCGGCCCGAGGAGTTCGACGCGGCCCTCGACGCCTTCCTGCGCTCACTCGTTCGGCCCAGCTGAAAGTTCGGAATCGTACGAACGCTCCCACGATGGGGCCATGAGCCAGAACACCGCACCCCGCAAGGCGGCCCCCCAGCAGAGCACCTCCGGCGCCTGGGCCTCCGGAGGCACCCTCTTCGCCGGCGTCCTCATGCTGGTCACCGGCTTCATGGACGTCTTCCAGGGCATCGCAGGCATCGCCGAGGACGACGTCTACACCCGCATCGGCGACTACGTCTTCAAGTTCAACCTCACCACCTGGGGATGGATCCACCTCATCCTCGGCGTCATCGTCGCCATCGCCGGCTTCGGCATCCTCAAGGGCGCCGAGTGGGGCCGGATCGCCGGTATCTCCCTGGCCTCCCTCAACGTCCTCTTCCAGTTCCTCTTCCTCCCCTACCAGCCGTGGTGGGCGCTGTTCTCGATGGCCATCTCGATCTTCGTGATCTGGGCGCTGGCCACGGACGACGCGTACGGCACGGACCAGCGGTACTGAGGCGCCGGCCCATGCGACGCACCAAGACCGTGGTCGCGCTCGCCGCGACGGTGCTCCTCGCCCTCACGGGCTGCGACACCGCCAAGAACAAGGCGGGCGAGATCGTCTCCTCCGCCACCGCGGCCGTCGCCTCCGCCGCCCAGGAGAAGATGAACGAGGTCAAGGACGGGGTGAACGCCACCGGGGACGTCCGCGCCGGGGCGACCAGCACCGACGGGGACCGGACGGTCGCCGAGATCACCGCGACCAACCCCAAGGACAAGACCGCCGACTACACGATCATGGTCACCTTCCGTGACGCCGACGGCAATCTGCTCGACGCCGTCGTCCTGAACATCGACGGCGTCGAACCGGGCAGGTCCAAGACGGGCACGGCCCGCAGCAACCGGACGCTCTCGGGCGCGACGAAGGCGGAGATCACACAGGCCCTACGCCACTGAGGTCCGCCGTGGGCGGCGCTTCCGCGCCCCGTTGTGGGCAATCGTTCCGCACGGCGGGGGCGGGGCGCAGGCCCCACCACGGGCCCGGGGGCGCCCCTCTCGACCTGCGGGCCGCGCGTCGATCCGCCACGCTGGAAGGCATGGACAACGACGAGATCCTGGACGACATCGGCACCCTCGTCGAGGAGGAGCGCGCCCTGCGGGAGCGCGCGGGAACGGGCGGCCTTCCCCCCGAGGAGCGCGCCCGCCTCGCCGAGCTGGAGATCCGCCTCGACCAGTGCTGGGACCTGCTGAGGCAGCGCCGCGCGAAGGCCGAGTTCGGCGAGGACCCGGACACGGCGGCCCTCCGCCCGCCGTCCGAGGTCGAGTCCTACCGCAACTAAGACTTGTTCCGCGATTCACCAGAGGGTGAGCTGCGGGTCGCAGCCGGGGCGGCGTCCGGGCTTTCCGGTGTGGTCACGCACGGGGCGTGTCTCATCCGGGGTTGCTCGGTGGGTGCCACCGTCCGGCGGTTCGGGGAGCAGAGGTCTCACGGCGTTGCCGTGGGACTGCCACGCGACCAGCACCCCGGGGGATGTTCCGGCACGGTGTGGTTGACTCGCCCAGCGCTTCTTCCAGCGCTTCTGCATAAACGATCTGTGCGTGCCGGGACAGGTTGCTGTCCAGGTACGCGGTCCTGGGGTCGTCCACGTCGGCGAGGCGGACGAAGGCGGCCGGGGCGGCGGACACGAGGTCGCGCTTGCCGACGAGGCCGCAGGCAATGCACCTGTGCTCGCGGTCCCACAGCGTCTTGGAGACGCGCCGGCCGCACAGGCAGTGCTGCGACAGGACCGTGGACCAGGTGGAGGCCCGGACGAGACGGCCGCCCGCAGCCCGGCACTCCCGGTCGAGTGCGGAGATCAGCATTCCCGGGGTGGTCCGGGACAGGCGCTTGCCCCACAGCCGGTGCCAGGTGCGGATGTCGCAGTCCTCCACCGTGAGGTTCACGCCGTGGGCGGCGATGACCTCCCGTGCCACGGTGCGGGCACGGAACCTGCGGTGTTCGGCGGCGGATGCGGCGGCTTCGGTCTGGCGGGCGCGCTGCTCCCGGTAGTCGGCGGACAGCCGGTCACGGCGGAACGCCTGCTTCGGCACCCCATCGGACCGTGCGGCGCGGGCACCGCCCGGCACCGTGACCGTCCTGGCGGGCAGGCCCTTGGAGGCCCGCCGGTCGGCGCGACGGGTCTGCTTCTTCGACAGCCCGTACTGACCGGTGTTCATCGCCCGACGGGAGCGTTCCAGGGCCCGCGCACGACCACGCCGCTTCTTCGCCCGCTTCTCCAGCAGGGCGCGCTCGGCGTCGGTGAGCGTGATCTCGGTGGAGGCCGGGACGCCCGTGCCGGGGTCCAGGGCGGTGGGGAAGGAGACGATCGAGAGGTCGGAGACGTTGCCGTCCACCCCGCCGATCCGGTCAAGCCGAGTGGCCTGCTGCCGCATCTCCCGTACGGCGGGTGAGGTGTGGCCGGGGCCGAGGACCATCAGGTGCGCCTCGTACACCCAGCCACCCGGAGCCCCCGGCTTGCGGCGGCGGACCAGGTCCACCTTGTGCCAGCGGCCGGGGTCGGCGAGGAAGTGCTCGACGCGGGCCCACTGCCCTGCCCCCTGTGGGATGCGCACGGGCAGCACGAGGTCACCGGCCTCGCCGGCGGGGCCGCCCGCGAAGACGACGGCGAGCGGGCCGGTGTGGTCCCACCAGTTCGCTTTGCGCATACTGGGCTTGCCGGACGCGGTGGTCTTGTCCGTGGGCACGGTACCGCTCGGCGCGGTCGGCTTGGGCATCCACCGGGGCTGCTGCATCTCGTGCCGGCCGCCGTCGGTGTAGGCCATGGCGTGGCCGTGGAGGGTACCGGCGAGGCGGAAGGTCTCCCACTTGTCGGCGGTGGTGTGGGAGCGGGCGCGGCCGGGGATGCGGGTGAAGTCGTGCCGGCGGCCCACTTCGGGGCGGCCGTGTCGCTGTCCGGTGGCGTTGGCGAAGAGGTGGCGCTGTACGCCGTTCCAGACCTCGTCGGCCATGTGCATGGCCAGGGCCTTGGAGGCGTGGTGCTTGAGATGCACCGAGCCCTCCAGATGCCGGTAGGCGCACCGCTCCAGGGCCTCACGGGACAGGCCGAGGCGCTGCCGTACCGCCTTCGCACCCGGCCCGTTCCGCTCGTGGTGCGCGGCCCAGTAGGCATCCACCCTGGCACGGGCGTCGCGCTGGACGGCTCGCTTGATGTACCACATCGCGCCGAACAGCCTGCCCAGCCGGGCCAGGTCGGCGGGATCGGTGACGGCCAGCGGCAGCACCATCACCGACACCGTCCCGCCGTCGGGCTTGGTCCACTTCGGGGCCTTGTTCTTCCCCCGGAACCTCCGCGCCGCCTGGGCAACCCGCACAACCATCGCCCCCCCCTCGCCGCATCACCCCCGCTTCGGATCAACCTAGAGAAAGCCCCGCACGCACAGGCGAATCACGCACACGTTCACCAATGCTCGCGACATATCGCACGGATGTACGCGCAGAGGGCGCAGCTGGATCACGGCGACGTGCTCCAAGAGCGACCGGCGCAGAAACGACATCGCCGCCCACCGCGCCACCACGGCCGACCAGCCAGCCGGACACCGCCTCCTCATCGGCGACGGCGCATACCGCGCCGCACGGTGAATTACGGAACGTCCCTATAGCCGCACGGGCCCGGCGTACGTTGGTCGCATGGAGCGGTCCGTACGGGGCACCCCGCCCGCCTGGCTCACCGCCGGCCTCAAGCCGGCCCCCGCGCCGATCCCCTGGGCCGCCGTCGCCCGCGCGGCGATCGCGCTGTCCGTGCCGCTCGCGGTGGGCCTCGCGACGGGGCGGCCCGCGTACGGCGCGCTGGTCTCGATGGGCGCGCTGTCCGGCGTCATCGGCGACACCGCCGACGCGTACCGGATGCGGGTCTTCAACATCGCGGTGCCGCAGGCGTTCGGCGCGCTCGGCGTGACCCTCGGGACCCTCGTCTACGGGGAGGGATGGGCCGCCGTCGCCGTCCTCACCGTCGTCGCGCTCGTCTCCGGGATGATCTCCTCGATCGGCGCGGTCGCCTCCGTGTCCGGCCTGCTGCTCCTCCTCAACGCCGTCGTCGGCGCGGGCCTGCCCATGCCCGCCCCCTGGTGGAAGGCCCCGGTCCTGCTCGGCCTCGGCGGGCTCTTCGTCCTCGCCCTGACGCTCCTCGGCTGGCCGATGCGCCGCGTCGCCCCCGAGCGGGGGGCCGTGGCCGCGACCTACCGGACGGTCGCCGAGCTGTACGAGGCGACCGGCACGCCCGCGTACGACGAGAAGCGGCAGGCCGTCACCGCCTCCCTCAACCAGGCGTACGACGTGGTCCTCGCCCACCGCGCCCGCCAGCACGGCCGGGCCGCGCCGCTGGTGCGGATCCTGGCCCAGCTGAACGTCGCCATCCCGCTCGTCGAGGCCGCGCCCGCCGCGCACCTGAGGGCCCGGCTCGTCGGCCCGCTGTCCCCGGCGATCCCGGCGGCCGTGCGGGAGCTCGCGGACGCCGTCGAGGAGGGCCGCACGGGCGCCCCCGCACTCGACGACCTGCCCGTTCCCGAGCGTCCCGCGGAGAAGGCGGTCGACCACGCCCTGCGGCACGCGGCGGCCGTCGTCCACGAGGCCGACCCCGACCCGTACAACGTCGACGACCGCCTCGGCCGCCCCGCCGCGCTCCGCGTCCGGGTCCGCCGCTCGGTCCGCGCGGTGCTGTTCTCCGACGCGTCCTGGCGGTACGGCCTGCGGCTCGCGCTCTGCATCGGCCTCGCGCAGGCGTTCGTCTCCCTGATCCCGGTCCCCCGCTCGTACTGGGTCGCGCTCACCGTCACCTTCGTCATGAAGCCCGACTTCGGCTCGGTCTTCTCGCGGGCCGTGCTCCGCGCCGCCGGCACCGCCGCCGGACTCGTCCTGGCCGCGCTCGTCCTCTCCGAGGTGCCGCGCGGCTGGTGGGACGTACCGGTGATGGCCGTGCTCGCGGCGCTGATCCCGGCGTCCTCCGCGAAGGGGTACGCCTTCCAGACCGCGGCCATCACCCCGGTCATCCTGCTGCTCTCGGACACGCTCAACCACCAGGGCTTCGACCTGGTCCTGCCCCGCCTCTACGACTCCCTCATCGGCTGCGCGATCGCGCTGATCGCCGGCTATCTGCTCTGGCCCGAGTCCTGGCACTCCCGGATCGGGGACCGGCTCGCGGACGCGGTCGCGGACACCGCCGCGTACGTGGCGCGGGCCTTCGGCGGGGGCGGCCCGGACCAGGGCGCGCGCCTCCGCGCCCGCCGGAAGCTCTACCGGGACCTGTCGACGGTCCGCTCCGAGTTCCAGCGGGCCCTGACCGAACCGCCGCCGACGGGCGCCCGCGCCGCCGCCTGGTGGCCGCTGGTCGTCGCCGTGGAGCGGATCGTGGACGCGACGACCGCCGCCCGGATCCGGGTCGACCACGGCGCCCAGGCGCCCGACCCGGCGGAGGTGGCCGCCGTGGAGCGGGAGTTGAGGGAGCTCGCGGACGGACTGCGCGGCACGGACACCCTCGTGGAGGTCCGCGCGGAGCTCCCCGGAGACGAGAACGGAGTCCTGGCGCCGCTCCGTTCGGAGGTGAGCGCGGCCCGCGCCATCGCCAGTCCCGACCTGCGGTAAACGTCTCCCGGGGGGCGCACGGAAGGACTTACCGGCGGTTACGGAATGGAACCTTCCCCACCGCCATTACCGGAACGCCACGGTACGACTACGATGCGCTCGATCCGTCGGCCCCAACCGGCCCGGAAAGCCCGACGCTTCGCTCCGCCGCCTCGCCCTGCCCCACCCCAGCGTCCCGAGGACTCCGCCATGCGCACCACCACGAACAGAGGGCTCCAGCCCAATGTGCTCGGTACCTTCGACACGATCGTGATGGCCGTCGCCGGCAGCGCCCCCGCCTATTCGCTGGCCGCGACCACCGCCGTCCTCTTCGGCGCGGTCGGCCTCGCCGGGCCCGCCGCCCTGCTCTACTGCGCGATACCGATGCTCGGCATCGTCCTCGCGTACGCCCGCCTGGGCCGCATCGACGTCAACGCCGGCGCCGGATACTCCTGGGTGGGCCGCACCCTCCACCCCTTCCTCGGCTTCCTCTCGGGCTGGGCGCTCGTCATCGCCGCCACCGTGTTCATGGTGGCGGGTTCGCTGCCCGCCGGCTCGCTCACGCTCTCCCTGATCGACCCGGATCTCGCCGCGAACACCCCGCTCGCGGCGGGCGTCGGCGCCGCCTGGTTCCTGATGATGCTGCTCGTCGTCCTGGGCGGCGCGCGGCTCACCGTACGGGCGCAGCTCGTGATGTCCGGCGTGGAGATGCTGATCCTGGTCGGCTTCATCCTCGCCGCCGTCGTGCATCGCGGCCGGGCCACCGCCTTCGACTGGTCCTGGTTCGCCCTCGACCACTTCCACGGGACCGACACCTTCGCCGCCGGGGCGCTGATCGCCGCGTTCTACTACTGGGGCTGGGACGTCACCAGCAACCTCAGCGAGGAGACCCGGAACAGCCGCCGCACCGCCGGGCTCGCCGCGCTCGTCGGCGTCGGCTTCGTCTTCCTCCTCTTCGAGGCCTTCACCGTCGCCGTCAACGTGCTGCTGAGCGCCGAGGAGATCCGTACCGCCGGACCCAACGTCCTCGCCGTCCTCGGCGAGGAGATCTGGCCCGGCGTCGGCGGCAAACTGCTCGTCGTGGCCGTCCTGCTGTCCACCGTCGCCACCCTGGAGACCACCCTCCTCCAGGTCACCCGCTCGCTGTTCGCGATGGGCCGCGACCGGACCCTGCCCGCCTCGCTCGGCCTCGTGCACCGCCGCTGGAACACCCCGTGGGTCGCGATCGCCGCCGTCGGCGGCGCCGCCCTCGTGATGTTCTGCGCGGCCGCGGCCGCCGGCTCCGTGCAGCAGATCCTCAGCGACGCCGTCGCCGCGATCGGCCTCCAGATCGCGTTCTACTACGGCCTCGCGGGCATCGCCGCCGTCGTCGCGTACAAGGCGGTCCTGTTCCGCTCCGTGCAGAACCTCGTCCTCGGCGGACTGTGGCCGCTGCTCGGCTCCGCGTTCATGCTGTGGGCCTTCGTCGCCTCCCTCGGCGAACTCTCCACGACCGCCCTCACCATCGGTCTCGGCGGCCTGCTCGTCGGCGTGCTCCCGCTGCTCGTGTACTGGCGGAAGGGCAGCGACTACTACCGCCCGGCCCGCCTCGACGCGGTCCGCGCGCTCGCGGCGGCGGAGGGCTCGGCGCCGGCGACGCGGCCGCGTACGGGAACGCGCGACAAGAGCTACGCGACGGACTTCTGACGCCGGTACGTCCGTACCTACCGGACAGAGCGACTTCTTCCTACGGCAGCCGAACCCGAAGGAGGCCCCCGATGGCCGTACGCCGCCGCTCCGTGCGCCCGTCCCGCCAGGAGCGCTTCGTACCCGACTTCGACCCGGACTTCGG
This sequence comes from Streptomyces nymphaeiformis, assembly GCF_014203895.1. Classification (GTDB taxonomy): domain Bacteria; phylum Actinomycetota; class Actinomycetes; order Streptomycetales; family Streptomycetaceae; genus Streptomyces; species Streptomyces nymphaeiformis. The sequence continues at coordinate 334,018 of NZ_JACHJY010000004.1, forward strand.
GGACCGGGCGCTGACCGAGGCGCGCCACGACATCGTCATCGGCCGCTGGCAGGGCGTACGGGACCTGCTCGCCGCCACCGGTACGGACTGGGCGCGCCGCACCCACCGGCTGCGGCTCCTCTCGCACGCCGCCGCCGGCAGCTCCACCGTCGAGACCTGGCGGGCCGCCGAGCCCGGCAACCCCGACGCCGCCGTGCTGCGGGCCGCGACCGAGGTGGTACGGGTCTTCGACTCGGCCATCGCGGCCGGCCGGGGCGCCGTCGTCGAACGGGCCCGGATCGACGCGGCCGTCGACGCCTGCCGGGGCGCGGCGGAGGCGGCCCCCGCGGACCCGATGCCGTGGGTCTCCCTCCTCTCGGTGGCCAGGCTCTACGAGGGCGGGGTGGCACGCCGCGAGCTGAGGCACTGGTTCGACGAACTGCGGCGCCGGGACCCGTACAACACCGAGGGCCACATCCAGGTGCTCCGCTACTGGTCGGCGCGGTGGCACGGCACGCACGGCAGCATGTACGACTTCGCCCGCGACGCGGCGGGCGTGGCCCCGCCCGGCTCCTCACTGCCGGTCCTGGTGCAGGTGGCCCGGGTCGAGGAGTACCGGTACATCGCGGACGGGGCGCTCGGCCGGGGCCCGGTGCGCGGCTTCGACCAGCACTGGAAGCACGAACTGGCCGTGACGGAACTGCGCCGGACGTTCGCGCGCTGGATCGGCGGCCGGGACCCGGGCCGCCCGGTGGCACCGGAGGAGGTCGGCGACCTCAACTTCCTCGCGCACGCGGCCTGTTACGCGGGCCAGGTGGAGATCGCGAGGGACGTGATGACCCTGCTGGGGAAGCGGGCGGCGTGGGTGCCGTGGTCGTACACGGGGGACCCGGAGGAACAGTTCACGAGGTTCAGGGAAGGCCTGGGGGTGGAGTGACGTGGCACCGGAGTGAACGCCGAATGAAAGCGCTGAAACCGGGGGCGACCGGGGCGCCGGAAGGGGAGGGGGCGGCCGCTAACCTTACGTGTCCGCCCTGGCCAGGGATGAACGCCCCGAAACGCCCAGTACGGACATTCACACTGCACCCCCACTCATGCGAAAGGGTTCGCCCATGGGTATTCGGAGCATGCTGCGCAAGGTGTTCGGCCGGGACCGCGAGGAGTCCCCGGCAACCTCCGTCCCGCCCCAGACGCGTGAGTCCGTGGGGACGGGAGAGGCCGTGAAGGCCTCGGAGACCGTGACGTCCGAGGAGCCGTCGGGGTCGGTGGAGACGGAGCCGTCGGAACCGGCCCCGCCGAAGGAGACCGCGGCCAGCCGGGCGGCGGACGACCTGGTGGCGGCGGCCTTCGACAACCCGCAGATCCCGAGGGCGAGGACGGCCGAGGCGGACACGACCACGACGGCGGAGCCGGTCACGGAGGAGTCGGCCGAGACGGCGGTGGCGCCGAACGCCGAGGAGCCGGTCGCGGCCACGGCGGACGAGGCGGTCGAGACGGCGGAGCCGGAGGCTTCGGCCGCCGCGGAGCCGGAGGCTTCGGTCACTGCGGAGCCGGAGGCTTCGGCCGCCGCGGAGCCGGAAGCTTCGGCCGCCGCGGAGCCGGAAGCTTCGGCCGCCGCGGAGCCGGAAGCGGAGGTTGCGGACGAGCCGCAGGCCGAGGCCGCGGTCCCGGCGGAGCCGGTAGCCGCCGTGGCGGACGCGGACGCGTCCGAAGCCGCCGCCGAAGCGGCCGAGGATGCCCCGGCCGAGCCCGAGGCGGCTGTCGCCGCGGATGACGCGACCCCGGCGGAGCCGACGGCCATCGACGCCGAAGCCGCCCCCGACGCGGCGGACGAGGCCCCGGCCGAGCCCGAGGCGGACGCTGCCGACGAGCCGCAGGCCGAAGCCACCACCCTGGCGGAGCCGGAGGCTGCCGCGGCGGACGCCGACACCGCCGTCGAAGCGGCCGCCGTCGCGGACGACGCGAACCCGGCGGATCCGGAGGCGGAAGCCGCCGACGAGCCGCAGGCCGCCGCCACCGACGCGGCCGAGCCCGCGGCCCCGGCCGAGCCGGAGGCGGACGCCGACGAGCCGCAGGCCGAGGTCGCCGTCGCCGTCGCGGCGGCCGAGGCCGACACCACCCCGGAGCCGGAGGCTCAGGCCGACGAGGCCCCGGCCGACGAGGTCACCGACAGTGAGGCCCCGGCCGGCGAGGTCGCCCCCGCCGTCCCCCTCCCCGCCCTGAAGGCAGCCGCACCCCACCTCGTCGACGCCTACAAGGCCGCCGGCGCGCAGCTCAAGAAGCAGGAGCTCGCCGGTGCGCGGGCCGCCGTGTACCTCGTGGTCGACCGGTCCGGGTCGATGCGCGGGTACTTCAAGGACGGTTCCGTGCAGCGGCTCGCCGAGCAGGTCACCGCGCTCGCGGCGCACCTCGACGAGGACGCCACCGTCACGACCGTCTTCTTCTCGACGGACATCGACGGCACCGTCGACCTGGCCCCGGCCGACCTCACCCCCACCCGTATCGACGAGGTCAACGCCACCCTCGGCCGCCTGGGCCGTACCAACTACCACCGGGCCGTCGAAGAGGTCCTCGCCCACCACGAGAAGAACGACCCGGCCCGCCCGGCGCTCGTCGTGTTCCAGACGGACGGCGCGCCGGAGTCGAAGACGGCCGCGACGCAGGCCCTCGCCGAGGCCACGGACAAGCCGCTGAACTGGCGGTTCGTGGTCTGGGGCGAGGAGGACAACAAGGCCTTCGACTACGTCCGGAAGCTCGACGGCACCCCCCGTACGGCGACGTACTTCGCGGGCGCGACCCCGGTCGAGACCCCGCACGCGGCCTTCTACCGGGGCCTCCTCGCCGGCCTGGAGTTCTAGGCCGGGACGGACGCGGTGGTGACGGTGACCGGCAGGGTCACCGTCACCACCAGCCCGCCCCCCTCCGCCGCACCCCGCGCGACCGCCCGCACGGCACCCCCGTGCGCCGCCGCGATCGACCGCACGATGGACAGCCCGAGCCCCGCGCCGGGCCCCGTCCGGTCCCGCCCCTCCCCCCGCCGGAAGGGTTCGAAGAGCCCGTCGAGGTCCTCCTCCGGGACGACGGGCCCGGTGTTGACGACGGTCAGGACCCCGTCCGCGACGCGTACGGCCACGTCACCCCCCGGCACGTTGTACGCGACCGCGTTCGCGACGAGGTTCCGCACGAGCTGCCCCAGCAGCACCCGGCTCCCCCGTACGACACCGCCGTCGGCGACCACGCACGCGCCCGCGTACTCCTCGGCGACGACGTCCCCGAGCCGCACGTCCTCCCGCTCCGCGAGCCCCCGCTCGCTCCGCGCGAGGAGCAGCAGCCCGTCGATGAGGCGCTCGCTGCGCCGGTTGGCGTCGAGGAGCACCTGCCGGACCTCGCAGTCGTCGTCGAGCCCGATCTGGATCGCGGCGCGCTGCGTGGCGAGCGGGGTGCGCAGCTCGTGGGAGGCGTTGGCGATGAACCGCCGCTGGCTGTCGAAGGCGGCCTCCAGGCGCCCGAGCAGCGCGTCGATCGTGTCGCCGAGCTCCTTCAGCTCGTCGTCGGGACCGCGTACGGCGAGCCTCTCGTCGAGGTTCCGCTCGGAGAGCCGCCGGGCCCGCGCGGTCATGTCGTGGACGGGCCGCAGCACCCGCCCGGCGGTCCACCACCCCACCACGACCGCACCACAAGCGATGACGAGGAGGGCCATCGACGACCACATGAGCATCTGCTCGCCGAGGGCCCGGCGGATGTCGTCGCCGATCCGGTACGCCTCGACGAAGGCGGGCCCGGCGCCGTCCGCCTGCGCGACGATCGCCTCCACATCGGCGTCCGTACCGGCCCTGACCAGCAGGTTGACCACGAGCAGCAGGACGGCGCCGAGGACGAGGAAGACACCGCCGTAGACGAGCGCGATGCGGGTACGGATGGTGGACCCGGCCCCGAGGAGCCCCGGGCGGCTCACAGCACGTACCCCACGCCCTGCACGGTCCGGATGGGACCGGGCTCCCCGAGCTTCGCCCTCAGCTTGCTCATGCAGACCCGTACGGCCCCGGTGAAGGGGTCGGCGTGGGCGTCCCAGGCGCGTTCGAGGAGCTCCTCGGCGGAGACGACGGCGCCGTCGGCCTCCAGGAGCAACTGGAGGACGGAGAACTCCTTCGGGGACAGGTCGAGGTCCCGCCCGTCGCGGACGGCGGTCCGCCGGACGGTGTCCATGACGAGGCCGTCGCGCACGAGGAGGGGCGGAAGCGCGGGCCGGGCGGAGCGGCGGCGGAGGGCGCGGACGCGGGAGACGAGCTCGGGGAAGTCGAAGGGCTTGCCGAGGTAGTCGTCGGCGCCGAGGTCGAGCCCGTCGACGCGGTCCTCGACGGCGGAGGAGGCGGTGAGCATGAGGATCCGGGTGGGCGCCCCGGCGGCGACGAGCCGCCGGGCCACGTCGTCGCCGTGGACGCGGGGGAGGTCACGGTCGAGGACGAGCACGTCGTACGGCGCACCGCCGACGGGACCGGGGCCGGGACCGGGGCCGGGGCCGGGGCCGGGACCGCAACCGGGCTCGCATGCGTACAGGCCGAGCCGGTCCAGGGCCTCGTCCCCGGCGTGGACGGTGTCGACGGCGAACCCGGCCCGCCGCAGGCCGGTGGCGAGGAGGGCGGCGAGGTCGGGCTCGTCCTCGGCTACGAGTACACGCATGCCGCTCATCATCCACACCCCCCGGTTTATGGATGTGAGTGGATCTTCGTCCGACCGTTAGGATTTCGACCATGGCGGCCACTGGATCCGAGAAGCAGGGGGCGAAGGCGTTCTACGTCACGACCCCCATCTACTACGTCAACGACGCTCCTCACCTGGGCCACGCCTACACGACCGTCGCAGGCGACGTGCTCACGCGCTGGCACCGTCAGCGCGGCGAGAAGGTGTGGTACCTCACCGGCACGGACGAGCACGGTCAGAAGATCATGCGCACGGCCGAGGCGAACAACGTCACGCCCCAGGCCTGGTGCGACAAGCTCGTCGAGGAGGCGTGGAAGCCCCTCTGGGAGCACCTGAACATCGCGAACGACGACTTCATCCGCACCACGCAGAAGCGTCACACCGACCGCGTGCAGGAGTTCGTGCAGGACCTGTACGACAAGGACGAGATCTACAAGGGCGGGTACGAAGGCCCGTACTGCGTGGGCTGTGAGGAGTACAAGCTCCCGGGCGATCTCATCGAGGCGGAGGACGGCACGAAGCTGTGCGCCGTCCACAAGAAGCCGGTGGAGATCCTCAAGGAGGAGAACTACTTCTTCAAGCTGAGCGAGTACGGCCCGAAGCTCCTGGAGTTCTACGAGGCGAACCCGGGCTTCATCCAGCCGGAGTCGGCGCGCAACGAGGTCGTGAACTTCGTCAAGCAGGGCCTGGAGGACCTCTCCATCTCGCGCTCGACGTTCGACTGGGGCGTCCCGGTGCCGTGGGACGAGAAGCACGTCATCTACGTGTGGATCGACGCGCTCCTGAACTACGCGACGGCCGTCGGCTACAACGAGAACCCGGCGAAGTTCGACGAGACCTTCCCGGCGAACGTGCACCTCATCGGCAAGGACATCCTGCGGTTCCACGCGGTGATCTGGCCGGCGATGCTGATGGCGCAGGGCCTGCCGGTCCCCGGCCGGGTCGCGGCCAACGGCTGGCTGATGGTCGGCGGCGAGAAGATGTCGAAGTCGAACCTGACGGGCATCAAGCCGCAGGACCTGACCTCGCACTTCGGCGTGGACGCGTACCGCTGGTACTTCCTGCGGGCGATCGCGTTCGGCCAGGACGGTTCGTTCTCGTGGGAGGACTTCACCGCCCGCTACACGTCCGAGCTGGCGAACGACTACGGCAACCTCGCGTCCCGTGTGGCCGCGATGGTCGGCAAGTACTTCGGCGGCGAGCTGCCGGCCTCGACGGCCGACGGCGACGCGGAGAAGGCGATCCACGAGGGCCTGGCGAAGGCCGTCGCGACCGCCGACGCGAAGATCGGCGAGGAGCTGGACTTCCAGGGCGGCATCCTGGCGATCTTCGACTTCGTGAAGCAGGTCAACGGCTACATCACGGAGCAGGAGCCGTGGAAGGTGGCCAAGGACGAGTCTCCGGAGGGCAAGGCCCGCCTGGCGACCGTCCTCTACACGGCCGCGGAGTCCCTCCGCGCCGTCGCCGTCCTCCTGAACCCGATCATGCCGGAGACCTCGCAGGCCCTCTGGGAGTCCCTGGGCGCCGAGGCGTCCCTGGGCGCCCTGGCGGACCAGCCGGTCCAGAACGCGGGCGAGTGGGGCAAGCTCCCGGCCGGCGCGACGGTGACGAAGGGCGCGGTGCTGTTCCCGCGCCTGGAGGACCCGAAGAAGGACTGAGGCACCGACGTACGAAAAAGGCCGCCGTCCCGGTACCGATCCGGGGCGGCGGCCTTTTCGTACGCTCGCGTCACCAGGTCAGGACGAGGGCGGCGACGGCAGGCGCCATGTAGATCAGCGGGAAGGGGGCGTGCCCGTAGGCGCGGGCCCGGAGCACGGTGATCACGGCCCCGGCGAAGTACAGGATCAGCCCGATGGCGGCGAGGGTCCCGATGACCGGGACGTAGAACCCGACGACGAGCCCGACGGCCCCGGCGACCTTGGCGGCCCCGAGCAGGTTCCACCAGGACCGCGGCACGCCGTACTCGGCGAGCGGCTCGACGACGAACTTGGCCTTGGCGAAGATCGATGCCCCGGAGAAACCGGCCATGAACGCGGCGACGGCGGTGACGACGATGGCGGTGGTGGACATCTCGGCGAACATCTCGGCTCCTTAGGCCTTCCCGTTGTCCGCCTCGACCGAGCCGGACACTGCACTGACGGAGGCGGGGAGAGATGTGTGACAGTCCGCGCGAGAATTCAGTGAACCCAGTTCTTCAGGGGCTCGGTGTCCAGTTCCATCCCCACCGGCTCCGGCAGCGTGACCGTCTTGCCGATGGGCACGGTCACCACCATCTCGTAGCGCTCCCCGTCCGGCTGCGAGTGGACCTTGACCTCGCCCGTCGTCCTGTCCACCAGCAGGTACACGGGGATTCCGGTCTCGGCGTAGGCACGAGGCTTCTCGACGCGGTCACGGTGGCCGGTGTCCGAGTCGCCGGAGGTGACCTCGACGACCATGAGGACACCGTCGGCGCTCGCCCATTCGCCCTGACCGACGAACGTGCCGCTCGGTGCGAGACAGCCGTCGGGCCGGGCATTGCCCTTGCGGTACTTCTCGATCCTCAGGCCCTGATCGGGGTACAGCCACCAGTCCACATGGGCCCGAATGCACAGTCGCGTCAGCCACTCGATGATCCGCCCGTGGTCGCCGTCCGGCACAGCCTTCTCCCAGATCGTCCCGTCGATGAACTCCAGACGCAGCGACTCGTCCACGTGTTCGCCGGCGCGAGCGAGCTCTTCGAACCCCTCTTGAGTCAGGACGCTCACGGCAGACTCCTCCCGGATCGGTGGTGCCTTCCACGGTACGTGCTCACCGGCCTGCGTGAACCGGTTCGTCGCTGTCGCCATGACCGACACGTTGACATATGCCACATGCATGGGAGGGCGGAATCCGCGCCTTTCACCCAGGCGGGTGATTCAGCCGGCGCGCAGGCCGCCCCGGGGGAACACCCAGGTCCAACACGCCTGGCCTCCGCCGCCGGCCGGTTCGCGCCGCCACCATCACCTCCGCCGAGGACGTCGCCATCGGCAAGCAGTTCCGGCGCGGACGCCGAAGAGGAACCGTGGTCGCGGCGTCAGCCGGTCACGGGCTACCGCCTCGGAGCCATGCGGAGGTTCGAGGCGGCCGCCGGGCCGGACCTCGGCACCCTATGTACGGGTCGACGCCCGTCGACCTGACAAAGACGTCCCGAACCGCGCACGGTCCAGCGGGGCCGCCGATCACCCGCTCTGCGACCCAACAGCCAGCACACCAGCGGGGTTCGAGCCGGACCGCACGGTCTACCGCCGGCAGGTGTCGCCGTATCGGGCTTTTGTTCGTTGCTGGTGTGAATGACCGCATGGCAGCATGCGCGCGTGGACGAGACCGGGGACGACGACGCGCTGAGGCCTCAACAGCTCTCCAGGTTGGCGGAGTTGGCAGAAGCGCCGGAGGAGGTCCCGCCGGTTCCCGCCACCCCCGCGACGGTGACCGTCGCCGAAGTCACCCTGGCACGCCGGGAGTTTGCGCGGTTGCTCGGTGAATTCCGGCGCACCGCCGTCCTGGTGCCGTTCGACGATCACGAGAGCCTGTGGACCGCCGACGCCAACGGGGTCCGGTGGATCTGCGCGTTCTCGGACGAGGAGGCACTGGCCCGGTTCGCCGTCGCACGGGGTGCGGCCGCGCGGGAGTGGACGTACCGGACGATCCTCGGCGCGCGGCTTCTCGACGTGATGGTGCCGATGCTGCCGGGTCCGGGCGGGGTGGCGCTGGACGCGGGCAGTACGGACGGGGCGCTGTTTCCGCCGGTGGCGGGGATCGTCCCGGACGAGGTGGCGGTGGATCTCGGGGCGACGGAAACACGATGAGCGGCAACGGGCCCGATCTCGGGGGAACGGGGACACGATGAGCGGCGACGAGCCCCATCTCGCGATACCGCCGGAGGCGCTGGCGGCGATAGCGAAGGGCATCGACCTGGCGCATGCCGAGCTGAAGGATCTCGGGATGGTCGGCGAGGCGTCGGCGGGCCGGGGGTTCTCCGACCTCGCCCTGTCCGGTCTGGAGCTGGGGCACGGGGGCCTGACCTCGGAGTTCCGGACGTTCTGCGAGCGGTGGGAGTGGGGCGTCCGCGCGCTGACCATGCGGGGGAACCAGTTCGCCGTCGGGGTCGGCCTGTCCGCCGGCTCGTTCGCGGAGTACGAGCAGTACCTCAAGGACTCGATCAAGATCGGCGTGAACTCCCTCAACGGCAACCCGCACCTCTCCGAGGACGAGGTCAAGAAGATGAGCTGGGAGACCATCCGCGACCAGCACACCTGGGACGACGCGGACGGAAGCGCGGAGTCGTTCAGGAAGGCCCGGGAAGAGGTCGAGCAGAACTGGAAGAACACCGGCTACGACGTCTCGGACGCGGGGCTGGACTCGCTGGAGCGTTCCGGTCTGGTGGACCCGGAGCTACGCCGGCGCATGGACGAGGAGCTCAAGGCCGGCCTCGCCCCGGACAAGGCGACCGTCGAGCAGGCGGAACAGCCGCGTTGGGGGGATGACCGCTGATGGTGGACTGGGGTGGTCTGGTCGACAAGGGGATCGACAAGATCGGCGACGGCATCGACCGAGGCAAGGAACTCGTCGGCGAGGGCATCGACTTCGCGACCGACAAGACCGGTCAGCTCCTGGACAAGACGGGCGCGCACGACTGGGCGGACGCAGTCGAGGACTGGGGTGACGGCGCCGCCTCCTCGCTCGGTGCGGAGGTCGGGGAGCAGCAGCTCGGGCAGACCGAGGACGCGGACGAGCTGATCCACGGCAAGCCGGAGAAGATCGCCGGGACGGTGCAGAACCTCCGGGACTTCCAGAAGGCGTTCGACCTGGTCGGCGGCGGGATGAAGCAGCTGGACTCCGGTCACTGGAAGGGCGCGGCGGCCGACGGGTTCCGGGCGGCGTTCGAGACCCTGCCGACCGACTGGCTGCGCGCCGCCGACGCGATGGAGAACGCGGCCAAGGCGCTGGAGACGTACTCCCACGCCATCGTGAGCGCGCAGGGCAAGGCGCGTGAGGCGATAGCCCTGTACGAGGAGGGCGACGCCGACTCGAAGGCCGCCACCGAGACGTACGAGAAGAAGGTCGCGGCCTACAAGGCGGCGAGCGACAGCGAATCCCCCCTCCCGGACCCCGGCGATTTCACCGACCCCGGCACGGCCAAGCGGCAGCGCGCCCAGGAGATCCTGAACGACGCGCGGAAGGCGCGCGACGAGGCCGCGGAGGCCGCGAGGACGGCGGTGAGCGCGGCCCTCGCCCACGCGCCCAAGGAGCCGAAGGGCCGCGATCGGGTCAAGGCCGAGCTGATGGACTACGGCCTGGGCGCCGGCATCGAGCTGGCCCACTTCGGCGGTGGCATCGTCAAGGGCACGGCCGGCCTGGTCGATTTCGTCCGCTCGGTCAACCCGACCGACCCGTACAACCTGACCCACCCGGCGGAGTACTACAAGGGCGTCAACATGACGCTCGCCGGCCTGGTGTCCACGGCGGCCAACCCGGACCGGGCGCTGCAGGGCGCCTGGGAGGCGTTGAAGGGCGACCCGTCGGAGTTCTTCGGCCGCATGGCACCGGAGCTGATCGGCACGAAGGGCACCGGGCTGCTGCGCGGGGGCGTGCGCGCCGCGGTGAAGAACGGCGTGGAGCACCTGCCGGAGGGGAAGAGGCCGCGCGGGGTACGCGGGGACCACGAACAAGACCCGCACAGCAACGGCAAGACGTGCCGCGAGACGGTGTGCAAGAGCGATCCTGTCGACATCGCCTCCGGCCGGATGCTGCTGCCGCAGACCGACATCGCCCTGCCCGGTTCGCTGCCCCTCGTCTTCCGCCGCACCTTCGACTCCTCGCGCCGCTCCGGCCACTGGTTCGGCCCGACGTGGTCGTCGACGATCGACCAGCGGCTTGAGATCGACGCCGAGGGAGTGATCTTCAGCTGCGACGAGGGCAGCCTCCTCGCCTACCCGCACCCGGCGCCCGGCGTCCCGGTCATGCCCACGCACGGGCGGCAGTGGCCCCTGGACCGGGTCGAGGACGGCTACACCGTCACCGACCCCGAGACCGGCACGGTCCGGCACTTCGTCGACCACGGCGACGAACGCGCGCTCCTGGCCCAGATCGACGACCGCAACGGCCGGTGGATCACGTTCGAGTACGACGAGTCGGGTGCGCCGACGGCGATCGTCCACCACGGCGGGTACCACCTGAAGCTCACGACGAGCGGGGGCCGGGTGACCGCGCTCCATCTCGCGAGGGCGGCGAAGGACGGATCGGACCAGGAGATCCTGCGGTACGGCTACACCGACGGCCACCTCACCGAGGTCGTGAACTCCTCGGGCCGTCCCCTCCGCTTCGGCTGCGACGAGCACGGCCGCATCACCTCGTGGACCGACACCAACGGAAGCCGCTACGACTACGTCTACGACGACCAGGACCGCTGCACCTACCAGTCGGGCGCGAACGGCCACCTGGAAGCCACCTTCACCTGGGACGACCTCGATCCCGCGACCGGGCTGCGCACGACCACCCTCACGAACGGCCTGGGGCACACCGAGCGCCACCTGATCAACGAGCGCAACCAGGTCGTCGCCGAGATCGACGCGTTGGGCGCGGTCACACGCTACGCGTACGACCGCCACAACCGCCTGCTGTCCCGGACGGACCCACTGGGCCACGTCAGCCGCACCACGTACGACGAACACGGCCGGCCGACGACGATGGAGCGCCCGGACGGGCGCCAGGCACGGGCGGAGTACGACGGCCGCGGCTTCCCGGTCCGCATCACCGGCACCGACGGCAACGTCACCCGCCAGACCTTCGACGAGCACGGCAACCGCACGTCGGTGACGACCCCTTCCGGCGCCCGAACGGAGTTCGCGTACGACGAGTCGGGCCGGCTGACGTCGATGACGGACCCGCTCGGCGCCACCACCCGACTGGTCCTGGACGCCCGTGGACTCCCCGTCGAGATCACCGACCCGCTGGGCGCCACGACGCGCTACGCACACGACGCCTTCGGCCGCACGGTCGAGGTGACGGATGCCCTGGGCGCGGTCACGCGCCTGGATTGGACGGTCGAAGGCCGCCTTGCGCACCGGACGGCACCCGACGGCACGGTGGAGTCCTGGACGTACGACGGCGAGGGCAACTGCCTCACCCACACGGATGCACTGGGCGGCACGACCCGCTTCACGTACACCGACTTCGACCTGCCGACCTCCCGCACGGCCCCGGACGGCGTCCGCTACGAGTTCGCCCACGACGCGAACCTGCGCCTGACCCGGGTGACCGCACCACAGGGTCTGACCTGGGACTACACGTACGACCCGGCGGGCCGGCTGGTCTCGGAGACGGACTTCGACGACCGGACGCTGGGCTACGCATACGACGGGGCAGGACGTCTGACCTCCCGCACGAACGGTCTCGGGCAGTGCGTCCGCTACACGCACAACGAACTCGGCCAGACCGTCCGCAAGGACGCGGAGGGCGTGGTCACCGCCTACGAGTACGACCTCTTCGACGAGCTTGCGTCGGCCACCGGTCCGGACGCGACGCTGATACGCCTCCGCGACCGTTACGGCCGTCTGAAGTCCGAGACGGTCAACGGCCGAACGCTGACGTACGCGTACGACGAAGCGGGCCGCCGGGTGGGCCGCACGACGCCGGGCGGGTCGGTCAGCACGTGGTCGTACGACGGGGCAGGCCGCAGGACGAAGCTCACGGCTTCGGGTCGCGACATCGCCTTCTCTCTCGACGCCCTGGGGCGTGAGGTGGACCGCACGGTCTCGAACTTCGTGTCGCTGACGTCGTCGTACGACGCGATGAACCGCCTGACGGCTCAGGAGGTCACCTCGCGCGGGAGCCGTCTTCAGCATCGCTCGTACACCTACGGCGCAGGCGGCGGTCTCATCGCCATCAGCGACGCGCTCTCCGGAGCACGTGGCTTCGACGTGGACTCGGCCGGTCGCATCACGGCCGTCCATGCCCAGGGCTGGACAGAAAGATATGCCTACGACGACGCTGGAAATCAGATCGAGGCCTCCTGGCCGACCACGCACCCGTCCCATTCCGCAACGGGCACACGCACCTATGAAGGCACGCAGATCACCAGAGCGGGTGCCGTCCGCTACGAACACGACGGCCAGGGCCGGATCGTCCTGCGCCAGAAGAACCGTCCCTCCCGAAAGCCCGACACCTGGCGCTATGAGTGGGACGCGGAAGACCGTCTAACGTCGGTGACGACACCGGACGGGTCGGTCTGGCGGTATGCGTACGACCCCCTGGGCCGCCGAATATCCAAGCAGTCTCCTTTTGAGACGGTTTACTTCACCTGGGACGGCACGACCCTTTGCGAACAGACGACCGCGAACGTCGTCCTGACCTGGGAACATGCCGGCCTGCGGCCGATTTCCCAAACGGAACGCCGCACAGACACGGACGACGAGCGCTTCTTCGCCATTGTCACCGACCTGATAGGCGCCCCGACGGAACTCATCGACGAGTCCGGGGACTTGGCCTGGCGGACTCGCACCACCCTGTGGGGCACGACGTCATGGAATCGCGACGCCACCGCGTACACCCCGCTCCGCTTCCCAGGCCAGTACTGCGACCCCGAATCAGGCCTCCACTACAACTACTTCCGCTACTACGACCCTGAATCCGCTCGCTACCTCAGCCAGGACCCCCTCGGCCTCGCCCCGGCACCAAACCCCGCGGCATACGTCCACAATCCTCTTCTGTGGGCCGATCCGCTCGGACTCCTCCCCTGCAAGAAGAACGAGCCCGACGATCCTACGTGGGACGGTAGGGTTGTTTACGGTGAACTGGACGGACTCGGCCGGCCGACGGGAATGCACGCCACGCTGGGAGACGACATGATGGGGAAGAATCCCACCGACCCGCACGGCGACCCTCCTGGCTGGAAGAAGGACATGGGATACAACCGGGCCCACCTCCTCGGCGCACAGCTCGGCGGATCCAATTACCTCCCAGAGAACTTCGTCACCATGCATTCCTACGCGAACTCCCCCGTCATGCGTCATATCGAGAATCAAATCAGGGCCGCGGTCGAGTCCGGAGAGACCATCCAATACAGCGTCACCCCTCGATACATCGGGAGCGAAAAAATCCCCATCGGTGTGCACATCGAGGCTTACGGCTCGGACGGCTTCCAATTCACTCAGCACAGAAGCACCGGAATCACTGAGTCAGGAAACAATGCGTTCATACCCAACAAGAAGCGGGGCGGCTGACGAAAGCAGTCGAATGAATCCAGGCCCCACCGTCCGGACCTATCGCATCTCAGAAACAGGCCTCCCGACATGAGCAACGCCATTCCGCGTCTTCTTGAGATCTTCCCGGCACCGACCGAGTCCCGCCAGAAGGATTGGGGCGACGTGGAGCGGAGCCTTGGGGATGAGCTTCCCTCCGATTACAAGGAGCTCATCCGCCTCTACGGAGGCAGCAACTGGGACGACTATCTGTACGTCCTCGAGCCAGGCTGCCCGAATGAGAATTACGACCTGATCGAATGGGCCAGGAATCAGACCGAAGACCTGGAAGACCTATGGGAGTTCGAGAAGAAGCCTGCCGAGTTGGAAGTCGAGGGGGCCCGGGTTATCCCATGGGCGACGACAGACAACGGGGAATGTCTCTACTGGCTTGTTCGGCCCCGGCTCCGGCCGGACCAGTGGACAGTCATGGTGAACGAGGCGCGCGGCGACCGATGGGAACATTTTCCCGTTTCCTGCACACAGTTCCTCGCGTCTTCACTTTCCGGGGAGCTGCGCTCGAACATCCTCTCCTCCTTGTTCCCTCGCACTCCGCATGAGTTCCGCCGCCTCCGCGCGGTCTGACGACGCGACGCGAAGGGCCCGGAATCCGAGAGGTTCCGGTGCCTTCTTCAGGTGTCGGCCAGGTGGGGCAGCGGTCTCTCGACCGGTTTGCGGGGCTGGATGTTGGGCTCGTCGGCGAGGAGCATGACGATGCGGTCGACGCCCGGGGCGATGCCGCCGTGCAGCGGGGCGCCGTACTCGCCGAACTCCTCCTCGTCGAAGTGGAGGCAGCGACCCGGAGAACTCAGCCCAGGAGCGGTAGTTGGTGCGTACGAGGCGGCCGGCCCGGATGATGGCGGCCTCGCTCTCCGGGAAGGTGCAGTAGCCGGCGGCCAGACCCCAGCGAGCCATGGCCGAGGCGCGGCCGTAGTCCCAGGCTTCGGTGGAGTGGACGTACGCACCCTCCGGCAGTAGGCCGTCGGCCCGGAAGCGAGCCTCGTAGCGGGTGATCCGGCCGATGAGCCGGTGGACTCCGTCGACTCTGCGGCGAGGTGGGAGGGCGAGGTGGCGCGACCCCGCGTCACGCCATCGGGGGTCAGCCGTGGCTCGGTGGCCTCCTCCGCACACAGACGAACCACGCGCGCCGCGGCCGCCCGCCAGTGGTCCGCGGAGACGGTTCCCGCGAAGTCCCGGGCCAGGGGATGCGGACGACGCCGTGGGCCAGGCCGACGGGCCGGTCGCTCTTCTCGAAGTGGTACCGCCACAGGGCCCGCCCCTCCGGAGTCGCAGGCAGGACTCCCTCGCACGGGCTGCCTGGGTTCACCACGAGGTACGCCGGGTCCCCGGGCTCCCGGACCCTTTCGAACCACCCCAGGTCGCGGATGACGAAGACCGGATCCGGAACGGGGGCGGGCAGCATGCCGGCGGTGTGGACGGCCAGGCACGCGGATCGCGTCCGTGGGTCCCGGTACGGACTGAAGATCGTCACGTCGGGTTGATCCGCCGTGTGCCGCGGCTGCGGGGGGTGCAGGTCCGCGACCGAGTCGTAGTAGACGGGCCAGTTGCCGCGCAGTCGTGCCTCGTACGGTCCGCGTTCGATGGCGCTGGGTGGCTGCCAGTAGCCCGCCAAAGCCTCCATGCACAAGATTGCACGAGGGACGGAAGGGCGATTCGCGTGGCGGAAGCAGAAGAGGCCCGAAACCATGTGTGGTTTCGGGCCCCTCTTGTGTTCGGGGGGGGCTTAGCGGCCCGCCTCCGGGTGGACCGACTCCGTCACCGGGCGGTCCTCCGTCTTCTTCTCGACCGGCTTGCGGAGCTGGATGTTCAGTTCGCGCAGGCGGGACTCGTCGAGTTCCGTCGGGGCGCCCATCAGGAGGTCCTGGGCGTTGCCGTTCAGCGGGAAGGCGATCGTCTCGCGGATGTTGGGCTCGTCGGCGAGGAGCATGACGATGCGGTCGACGCCCGGGGCGATGCCGCCGTGCGGCGGGGCGCCGTACTCGAAGGCGCGGAGCATGCCGGCGAACTCGGACTCGACGGTCTCGCGGGAGTAGCCCGCGATCTCGAAGGCCTTGAACATGATCTCGGGCTCGTGGTTCCGGATGGCGCCGGAGGAGAGCTCGATGCCGTTGCAGACGATGTCGTACTGCCAGCCGAGGACGTCCAGCGGGTCCTGGGTCTCCAGGGCCTCGAGGCCGCCCTGCGGCATGGAGAACGGGTTGTGCGAGAAGTCGATCTTGCCGGTCTCCTCGTCCCGCTCGTACATCGGGAAGTCGACGATCCACGCGAAGCGGAAGACGTTCTCCTCGAACTGGCCGGCGCGCTTGGCGGCCTCGACCCGGACCGGGCCCATGATCTTGGAGACCTCGTCGAACTCGCCCGCGCCGAAGAAGATCGCGTGGCCGGGAGCCAGGCCGAGGCGCTCGGTGAGGACCTTGACGTTCTCCTCGGTGAGGAACTTGGCGATGGGGCCGGTGAGGGCGTTCTCCTCGCCCACGCGGACCCAGGCCAGGCCCTTCGCGCCCAGGGAGACCGCGAAGTCGCCGAGGGAGTCGAAGAACTTGCGCGGCTGGTCGCCGGTGTTCGGGACGGCGAGCGCGCGGACGTGCTTGCCGGCGAAGGCCTTGAACTCGGACGCCTCGAAGACGTCGGAGATGTCGACCAGTTCGAGGTCGGTGCGCAGGTCCGGCTTGTCGTTGCCGTACTTGAGCATCGACTCGCGGAACGGGATGCGCGGGAACGGCGAGGTGACGTGGCGGCCGCCGCCGAACTCCTCGAAGAGCTCCGTCATGAGCTTCTCGATCGGCTGGAAGACGTCCTCCTGCTCGACGAAGCTCATCTCGACGTCGAGCTGGTAGAACTCGCCCGGGGAGCGGTCGGCGCGGGCGTCCTCGTCGCGGAAGCAGGGCGCGATCTGGAAGTACCGGTCGAAGCCGGAGATCATCAGCAGCTGCTTGAACTGCTGCGGCGCCTGCGGCAGCGCGTAGAACTTGCCCGGGTTCAGGCGGGACGGGACGACGAAGTCGCGGGCGCCCTCGGGGGAGGTCGCGGCGAGGATCGGGGTCGCCATCTCGTTGAAGCCGAGGGCCACCATCTTGGAGCGGATGGAGGCGATGACGGCGGAGCGCAGCATGATGTTGCGGTGCATGCGCTCGCGGCGCAGGTCGAGGAAGCGGTACTCCAGGCGCCGCTCCTCGTTGACACCGTCGTCGGTGTTGATGGTGAAGGGGATCTGCTTGGCGGCGCCGAGGACCTCGACCTCGGCGGCCTCGATCTCGATCTCGCCGGTCGGCAGCTCGGGGTTGACGTTCTCCGTGCCGCGGGAGACGACCTTGCCGTCCACGCGGACGACGGTCTCCTTCGTCAGCTTGTCGAGAACCTCGGCGGCGGGGGTGCCGGGCCGGGCGACGAGCTGCGTGATGCCGTAGTGGTCGCGCAGATCGATGAAGAGGATGCCGCCCAGGTCGCGCCGATTGTGCAGCCAGCCGCTCAGCCGGACGTCGGTGCCGACGTCAGAGGCGCGGAGCTCGCCGCAGGTGTGGGACCTGTACCGATGCATCGTCGTTCATCCAGTCTTCGGGATCTTGGGGTCGGCGGCTGCCTTGTGGCCCCTGTCACAGATGTCACAGGACACGAGGGCAGACCCACCCAGAGTACCGGCCGGTCCAAGATCGCATTTCGAATAGTGTCGGTGGCGACCTGCTGTCCGATATTCATAAAGTGGGGCAATGCGCACCGAGGACGTCCTGGCCGCGATCGCGACCGGCCTGTGGCGCTGGGACAACGCGTCCGGGATCGTCTCGCTCGACGCCGAGGCCGCCCGGCTGCTCGGGCTGCCCGCCGAGCCCGTGCGGCTCACCGAGGCGGCGGTGCGGTCGCGTTTTCACCCGGTCGACTGGAACGAGATCGACGGGGTGGTCAACCTCGCCGTCGCCGAGGGCACCCTCGCGGAGGCCCGGCTGCGGATCATGGACGAGCACGGACGGGTGATCCGTACCGTACGGAGCAGGTCGAAGCCGCTCATCGAGGGCAACGACTACCAGTTGGTCGGCACGCTCCAGGAGGTCGCCGAGCAGCAGCCGGGCACCGCCGCCCGCACCCCCATCACCGGCGACTGGCGCCGCTCCCGCGAGGCCTTCCTGCTCGACGCGGGGCGGGCGCTCGCCGAGGCGCGGTCGACGGCCGAGGTGCTGCGCGTGGCGGCCTCGCTGTCCATGCCCGGTTTCTCGCCGGACGGGCTCGCGGTCTTCGGCGTGGCGGGCGAGCGGCTGACGGTGATCGGGCACCACGGGCACAGCGAGGGCGACGAGGGGCCGTTCACGTCGATGTCGCTGGACACCGACTATCCGGCGGCGGAGGTCGCGCGGACCGGGCGGGCGATCTATCTGCCGACGCCGGAGGAGTACCTGCGGCGGTTTCCCATGACCTGGCCGCTCGCGCAGCGGTTCGGGCGCCAGTCCTGGGCCTTCGTGCCGCTCGTCGTCGCCGGTCGGACGATGGGTGCCTGGATGGCGGCCTTCAAGCACCCGGTGGCGTTCACGCCCGACGAGCGGTCCGTGCTGACGACGGTCGCGCGGATGCTCGCGCAGGCGCTCGCACGCGCGGGCGTGGCCGAGTCCGAGCGCGAGCTGTCGCTCGGACTCCAGCGGACGATGATGCCGGTCCTCGGGCCCGGCATCCCCGGCATCCGGGTCGCCGCGCGGTACGTGCCGACCGGCGGCGGGCTCCAGGTCGGCGGCGACTGGTACGACATGATCCGGCTGCCCGGCGGCTCCTCCCGCACCGGCCAGCCCGGCACGGGCCGGATCGCGCTCGTCATCGGGGACGTGCAGGGGCACGACGTGCGGGCGGCCGGCCTCATGGGACAGCTGCGGATCGCCCTCCGCGCGTACGCCTCCGAGGGCCACCGTCCCGACGCGGTCCTCGCGCGCGCGTCCCGCTTCCTGTACGGGATCACGGACGGGGACGACGGGGACGGGAACGGCGGCGGTCCGCGTTTCGCGACCTGTCTCTACCTGGAGGTCGACCTGGAGACGGGGATCGTCGACATCGCGCGCGCGGGGCATCCGGATCCGGCGGTACGGATGAACGACGGAACGGTTCTGCTCCGGCCCACCGCCGGGGGGTTGCCGCTCGGCATCGACCCCGACACCGACTACCCCACCACCCGGCTCACCCTGGAGCCCGGCGAGACCCTCATGATCTGCACCGACGGGCTCCTGGAGACCGGCGGGCACGACCTGGACAGCGGCTGGGAGCGCGTACGGGAGCTCCTGGAGTCCCATGACGGCGACGACCTGGAGCGGCTCGCCGACGCGCTCGTGGAGGCCGTCCACGGGCCCGGCTCGCACCACACGACGGGGCCGCTCGCCGACCGCCGGGAGGACGACATCGCGGTGCTCCTGCTGTCCCGCCGGCCCGCCGGCACCGTCCGGGAGGCCCCGCGCCGCACCCTGATGACCATCGCCCAGGCCGAACCGGAACGGATCGCCGAGGCCCGCGAGCAGGTCCGGCAGCTGCTGCACGACTGGTCGGACGAGGACCAGCTCGACGCGGCGGTCCTGATGGTCTCCGAGATGGTCACGAACGTCCTCGTCCACACGGACGGCGACGCGCTCCTCGTCGCGGAGGTCGCGTGCGGCGAGAAGACGCGGCGGCTGCGGGTCGAGGTCTCCGACGGCAGCGACGAACTGCCGCACAAGCGGCACCCGGGGGAGATGGCGTCCAGCGGGCGGGGCCTGGTCCTGATGGAGATGCTGGCGGACGCGTGGGGGGTGGATCCGCGGGGCGAGGGCAAGGCGATCTGGTTCGAACTGAACGAGCCGGGGTCGGAGGGCGGCTGCTGTCGGTAGCCGCCCCGTTGTGGGCAGTCGTTCCGCCGGGACGATTGCCCACACGGGGCGCAGACTGGTTCCAGGCGGTCGCGTGTGGGGGAGCACGGAGTGCGTCATGGACACCCACAAGGTCGGCAGCGACACCACGGTGATCGCCGACAGTCTCGACGTTCCGGGCGTCGGGCACCTCCCCGTCAACGCCTACGTCCTCACCGCCGCCGAGCCCGTGGTCGTCGACACCGGGCTCTCGGTCGAGGACCGTGACTTCGTCGCCGCGCTCGGCGGGGTCGTGGAGCCGGCCGACGTGCGCTGGATCTGGC
This sequence comes from Streptomyces nymphaeiformis, assembly GCF_014203895.1. Taxonomy (GTDB): domain Bacteria; phylum Actinomycetota; class Actinomycetes; order Streptomycetales; family Streptomycetaceae; genus Streptomyces; species Streptomyces nymphaeiformis. The sequence goes on from NZ_JACHJY010000004.1 coordinate 354,109, forward strand.
TGACGCACCCCGACCGGGACCACACGGGCGGGATCTTCGACCTGCTCGACGCGGCGCCACGCGCGCGCGTGGTCACGACGTTCATCGGTTTCGGCATCATGTCGACCGAGCGGGCGCTGCCCATGGACCGGGTGTACTTCCTCAACCCGGGCCAGTCCCTCGACGTCGGGGACCGGACGCTGCACGGCTTCCGGCCGCCGCTCTACGACAACCCGGCGACCGTCGGCTTCTACGACGACCGGACCCGGATCTGCTTCAGCTCGGACTGCTTCGGCGGGCCGATGCCGAGCGCCGAGCTCGCCGAGAGCGGGCACGCGAGCGATCTGAAGCCGGAGGAGCTGCGGCGGGCGCAGCTGCTGTGGGCGACGATCGACAGCCCGTGGGTGCAGCTGGTGGACCCGGGGAGGTACCGGGCTTCGCTCGAACCGCTGCGGGCGATGAACCCGGAGATCGTGCTGTGCACGCATCTGCCGCCGGCCGTGCGGATGACGGACCGGATGCTGGAGACGCTCGCCGCCGCGCCGGACGCGAACCCGTTCGTGGGTCCCGACCAGGCGGCGCTCGAACAGCTTCTGGCCTCGTTCGAGCGCGGTGGTCTGACGCCGGCCTAACCGTCCGCGGCGGCGCTTCCGTACCGCGTCCTCAGTTCCCCCAGGATCCCGGTCGCCGCGGCCGTCAGCGGGACGGCGAGGAGCATGCCCAGGATGCCCGCGACGGACGCGCCGGCGGTGATCGCGAGCATGACCACGGCCGGGTGCATCTGGACGGTCCGGCTCTGGACGAGGGGCTGGAGGACGTTCCCCTCGATGACCTGGACGGCGAGGACGACGCCGAGCGTCCACAGCGCGATGACGAAGCCGCGGTCGGCGAGGGCGACGAGGACGGCGATCGCGCCGGAGAGGAAGGCGCCGAGGTACGGGATGTAGGCGGTGACGAAGACGAGCGCGGCGAGGCCCACCGCGCCGGGCACGTCGAGGATGACGAGGCCGATGCCGATGAGGACGGCGTCGACGAGGGCGACGACGGTGGTGCCGCGCATGAAGCCCTCGACGGCCTCGAAGGCGCGGCGGGCCATGGCCTCGACGAGGTCGCCGGTGGCGCGGGGCGCGAGGGCGCGCAGGGCGCCGGCGGCCCGGTCGGAGTCCTTGAGGAAGAAGAAGATCAGGAGGAGCGCGAGGACGGCGGTGGCGAGCATCTGGCCGACGACGCTGAGCCCGCTGATGACGCCGGACGCGGCGGTGCCGCCGAACTCCCTGAGGAGTTTCTCGGCGTTCCTGGCGAGGTCGTCGAGGGAGGTGCCGGCCGCGCCGAGGTGGTCGGCGATGTCGGAGGCGGCCTGCCGGAGCGAGGCGATGATCTGGTCGCCGGTGTCGATGAGGGCGACGACGACGATGTACGTGGCGCCGCCGACGACCACGAGGACGGCGGCGACGGTGAGCGCGGCGGCGAGGCCCTTGCGGACCTTCATCAGCACCAGGCGCCGGTAGAGCGGCCCGAGGAGGGCGGTGCCGAGGATCGCGAGGAGGACGGGGGTGACGGCCGTCTTGAATTCGACGCAGAGCCAGATGAAGACGGCGGCGACCCCGGCGGCGAGCAGCAGGACGACGCACCAGGCGGCGAACCGGCGGACGGGTTCGGGGAGGAGCGGTGTCTGCGTCTGCACCCGTCCACCGGATCACGCCCGTCGGCGTGTCGTCGCACGCTGACGGGCCGTCCGGGTGACGGCCCGTCAGCGGACGGTACGGACTACTCGCCCATCCCGTGGACCGCCGGGATCGTGCCGAGGCGGCCCGCCTGGAAGTCCTCGAAGGCCTGGCGGAGTTCGGCCTGGGTGTTCATGACGAACGGGCCGTAGTGCGCCATGGGCTCGCGGATCGGCTGTCCGCCGAGGAGCACGACCTCCAGGTCGGGGGTGTTCCCGTCCTGCTTCTCGTCGGCGCGGACGGTGAGCGCGCCGCCCTTGCCGAAGACGGCGGTCTGCCCGGTGTGGATGGGCCGGCGGTCGGTGCCGACGGTGCCGCGGCCGGCGAGCACGTACGCGAGGCCGTTGAAGTCCTCGCGCCAGGGCAGGTTGATCTCGGCGCCGGGGCGCAGGGTGGCGTGGATCATCGTGATCGGGGTGTGGGTGATGCCGGGGCCCTCGTGGCCGTCGAGCTCGCCGGCGATGACGCGGAGCAGCGCGCCGCCGTCGGGGGAGGTGAGGAGCTGGACCTGGCGGCCGCGGATGTCCTGGTAGCGGGGGGCCATCATCTTGTCGCTCGCGGGCAGGTTCACCCACAGCTGGAGGCCGTGGAAGAGGCCGCCGCTGACGACGAGGGACTCCGGCGGGGCCTCGATGTGGAGGAGGCCGGAGCCGGCGGTCATCCACTGGGTGTCGCCGTTGGTGATGGTGCCGCCGCCGCCGTTGGAGTCCTGGTGGTCGAAGGTCCCGTCGATGATGTAGGTGACGGTCTCGAAGCCGCGGTGGGGATGCCAGGGCGTGCCCTTGGGCTCTCCGGGCGCGTACTCCACCTCACCCATCTGGTCCATCATGATGAACGGGTCGAGGTACTGGTAGTTGATCCCGGCGAACGCGCGGCGCACCGGGAATCCCTCGCCCTCGAAGCCCGAGGGGGCCGTGGTGACGGCGAGCACGGGGCGGGAGACGGCGTCGGCGGTGGCGGCGACGCGCGGCAGGGTGAGCGGGTTCTCGACAGTCACAGCGGGCATGACCGGACCTCCTAGGTGCGACCTTGTACGTCCACTTTAGTTGAACGCTGAACTTTCTACCACCTGGAACGCGAAACGCCCGGGAGGAATTCCTCCCGGGCGTCCCCACGTACCTCCAGCGTCCGTCAGCCGTACATCCGCCGCATCGCGAAGTCGACCATCTGCTCCACGGCCTTCGCGTCGAAGACCATGCGGTGGTCGCCCTCCATGTCGAGCACGAAGCCGTAGCCCGTCGGCAGCAGGTCGATCACCTCGGCGCCGGTGATCACGAAGTACTTCGACTCCTTGCCCGCGTACCGCCGCAGCTCCTTCAGCGAGGTGAACATCGGGATCACCGGCTGCTGGGTGTTGTGCAGGGCGAGGAAGCCCGGGTTGTCGCCGCGCGGGCAGTAGACCTTCGAGGTCGCGAAGATCTGCTGGAAGTCCTCGGGGGCCAGGGTGCCGGTCGTGAAGGCGCGCACGGCGTCCGCGAGGGAGGGCGGCGAGGGCTCCGGGTACAGCGGGGGCTGCTGCTGGGCGTACCCGCCCTGCATGCCGCCCGGCATACCGGCCTGCATCCCGGCCTGCGGCGGCGCGTACTGCCCCTGCTGGGGCGGGGGCGCGTACTGCTGCTGGGCACCCGGATTCTGGTCGTAGCCGTACATGAGGCCCAGACTATCGACCGGCGGGCCGCCGGGGCAGGCGCATCGGCGCCTCTCGCACGTTTCTTCGCACCGCACTCCCTCTCTTGCTAGGTTCGCGGAAGCAATCCGGCCACCACGGGGGTGACAGATGGCGCTCAACGCCAAATGGCAGGAAATCATCGGAGAACAACCCGCGGCGATGAGCCTCGCGGGGCTCCCCGCCCCCGAAGGGGGAGGCGGCGGCGACCTCAAGGCCGACGTCGGCCCCTGGCACAGCGCCGGAAACACCGCGGGCGAGCTGCGGACCTCCACCTCGAACTCGGTCACCGACCTGGACACGGCCAACGAGGGCGTCACCGGCTCCACCGCCGGCTTCGACTCCTCCGCCGCGCTCACCGAGATCCTCGGCACCTGGAAGACCCGCGTCTCCGCCGTCCGTGACGAGTGCGGCCGGCTCGAAGGCGCCCTCAAGGCCGCCGGACGGGACTTCGGCGAGCGCGAGGAGGACACCCGGCAGAAGGTGGCCGCCGAGGGCGCCCGGCAGTCGGGCCCCTCCGATCAGCCCGGCCAGAAGAAGGAGGGCTGATCCCGCATGCCCACCTGGCAGCAACTGCGCGACGTGAAGCTGAGCGAGTACACCGACGCCGCCGACGGCTGGGGCAAGGTCAGCTCCCGCGCCAACGCGGACAAGGACCGCGTGGACAACGGCATGTTCGCCAAGATCCACGACACCCAGAAGGGCGAGGCGGCGAGCAGGGCGGGCGGCGACGTCCAGCAGCTCTCCCGCAACTACCAGTACCTGCACACCGAGTGCGGCCTGATCCGTACGGCGCTCAACGGGCTCGCGGCCGAACTCGCCGCCCCGCAGAAGAAGCTGAAGCAGGCCCTCGAAGACGCGGAGAACCTGAAGTTCACCGTGAACGCCGACGGGACGGTGACCTACCCGACCCAGTCGTCCGTCCTCGCCCCGGGCAACAACACCGCGCACGACGGCGCCCCCATCCCCTACCTCCCCGGCAAGGCCGAGGGCATCGGCAGCGCCGACGCCAACAAGGGCAAGGCCGAGGACATCGCCCAGCGCATCGGCGACGCCGTCCGGGAGGCCGCCGAGATCGACGGCCGCTACGCCGGCGTCCTGCGCAAGCTCAAGGCCGAGCCCGGCCTCACCGTCAGCGACGAGACCCTCGTGGACGCCGCCAAGGACACCAAGGCGATGCAGGACGCCGCCGGCAAGTACGCCGACGACGACAAGATCCCCCACGGCAAGTCCCCCAAGGAGAACGCCGACTGGTGGAACGGCCTCACCCAGGAGCAGCGCGACGAGTACGCGACGCTCTACCCGGCATCCGTCGGCTCCCTGGACGGCCTGCCGTCGTCGGTCCGCGACGACGCCAACCGCATGGTGTTCGCGGAGACCCGGGCGCAGATCCAGACGGACCTGAACAAGCCCGCGCCGAACCAGTACATCCCGAACCCGAGCGGCTCCTACCCGGCGGTCGTCGTCAGTCCCGAGTACCGGGAGTGGCAGAAGAACCAGGAGACGCTGAAGAACCAGCTCAAGGGCATCGAATCGATCCAGGCCCGCTTCGACGCCACGGGCAAGGAGGGCCTCCCCGAGGCCTACCTCCTCGGGTACGACAAGAACGGCATCGGCCGGGCGATCATCGCCAACGGCAACCCCGACACCGCCGACCACACCGCCGTCTACGTGCCGGGCACGACGACGAACCTCAACGACTTCGACGACAACATCTCGCGGATGACGGAGACGTGGCTGGAGACCCAGAAGTGGGCGCCGGGCGAGAAGGTCTCCACCATCACCTGGTTCGGCTACGAGGCTCCGCACTCCATCGCCCCCGACGCCATGCAGAAGGGCTGGGCGCACGACGGCTCCCCCAAACTGCTCCAGTTCATGGACGGCCTGGAGACCGTGCAGGGCGGCGCCGACAAGAGCCACACCACGATCATCGGACACAGCTACGGCTCCACGGTCGTCGGCGACGCCTCCAACCGGGGCCATCTCGCGGCCGACGACATCGTCGCCGTCGGCAGCCCCGGCATGCTGACCGGCAAGGCCGAGGACCTGGACGTCGACAAGGGCCACGTCTGGTCCGAGGCGGCGTGGAACGACGTCGTGCCCGCGGGCGGCAAGGTGGCCGGGCTCGGCGGCTACACGTGGGGCGTCGAGACCTGGAACGGCATCCCGTTCAACGCCGGGTACGTGCAGACCGTGCCCTCCGACGAACTGTTCGGCGCCCACCGGATGGACGTGGACACCAGCGGACACAGCGACTACTGGACACGGGACTCGGAGAGTCTCAAGAACCAGTCGAAGGTCGTGGCAGGCGCGTACGACAAGGTGAACGAGGATTGATGAACCCCAGCGACCACCCCACCAGCACTCATGCGGCGACGATCTCGCGACGACGCCGCACCCGGCGCCCGGCCGCGCTCGGCGCCCTCCTCCTCTGCCTCACCACCCTCGCGACGGGATGCAGCACCATGAACGACGCGGACGACCTCGGCTACACCCCCACGACCCTCGACGTCGAGGATGCCCGGACGCGGACCAAGGAGATCTCCAGCGAGATCTTCGACCTGATCGGGCTGCCCCAGGGCAAGACGACCCCGGGCGGCGCGGGTGCCTCCAGGTGCAAGGAGGACCCTGAGCACCTCTTCTCGGTCCGCCACCCGTGGTCCCTGTACGACGTCTCCGAGGACGAGCTGAAGCAGGGCTTCGAACGGCTCCACCAGGCGCTGCCCGCCAAGGGGTGGAAGATCGTCTCGTACGGCCCCAACAACAGCAGGGCCAAGTCCCTCGAACTCACGGCGGACAAGGTGAACGAGCACTTCGCCGTCAACGCCGAGCTGTGGGTCGGCAGCAAGGACCCGAAGAAGAAGAACCTGATCGGCATCACCGTCGTCTCCGGCTGCTTCCGCGCCCCGGAGGGAACCGATCTCACTCATCTGTACTGAGGGCGTGCGGGAGACGTACCGGCCGTACGCTCCGCGAGAGGGGCCCGGGGCACATGCCCCGGGCCCCTTTTCGTGCGGCTCGTGTCACAGATGGCCGGATAGGGGTTGCCCTTATTACCGGTGGGTAGCATCATCGTAGAGAAGTGTTGGCTACTCGCCGGTAGTACGAGCACCAGCACGCGCGCGTATCAGGACATCCGCCTCCCCGAGCCTTTACGGAGCCGTCGCCATGGGGCACTACAAGTCGAATCTCCGCGACATCGAGTTCAACCTCTTCGAGGTCCTCGGCCGCGACAAGGTGTACGGCACCGGGCCGTTCGAGGAGATGGACGTCGAGACCGCCAAGAGCATCCTCGACGAGATCCGCCGCCTCGCCGAGAACGAGCTCGCGGAGTCCTTCGCCGACGCCGACCGCAACCCGCCGGTCTTCGACCCGGAGACCAACACGGCCCCGGTCCCGGCCACCTTCAAGAAGTCGTACAACGCCTTCATGGAGTCCGAGTACTGGCGCCTGGGCATCCCGGAGGAGATCGGCGGCACCGTCTCCCCCCGCTCCCTGATCTGGGCCTACGCGGAGCTGCTGCTCGGCTCGAACCCGGCCATCTGGATGTACTCCTCCGGCCCGGCCTTCGCCGGCATCCTCTACAACGAGGGCAACGAGGCGCAGAAGAAGGTCGCGCAGATCGCCGTCGAGAAGCGCTGGGGCTCCACCATGGTCCTCACCGAGCCCGACGCGGGCTCGGACGTCGGCGCCGGCCGCACCAAGGCCATCCAGCAGGAGGACGGCTCCTGGCACATCGAGGGCGTCAAGCGCTTCATCACCTCCGGTGAGCACGACATGGAGGAGAACATCCTCCACTACGTCCTCGCCCGCCCCGAGGGCGCCGGCCCCGGCACCAAGGGCCTGAGCCTCTTCCTCGTCCCGAAGTACGAGTTCGACTGGGAGACCGGCGAGCTGGGCGCCCGCAACGGCGTCTACGCCACGAACGTCGAGCACAAGATGGGCCTCAAGGCCTCCAACACGTGCGAGATGACCTTCGGCGACCAGCACCCCGCCAAGGGCTGGCTGATCGGCGACAAGCACGACGGCATCCGCCAGATGTTCCTCATCATCGAGTTCGCCCGCATGATGGTCGGCACGAAGGCGATCTCCACCCTCTCCACGGGCTACCTCAACGCCCTGGAGTACGCCAAGGAGCGCGTCCAGGGCACCGACCTGGCCAACTTCATGGACAAGGCCGCGCCCAAGGTCACCATCACGCACCACCCCGACGTCCGCCGCTCGCTCATGACGCAGAAGGCGTACGCCGAGGGCATGCGCTCCCTCGTCCTCTACACGGCCTCCGTGCAGGACTCGATCGCGGTCAAGGAAGCGGCCGGCGAGGACGCGAAGGCCCTGCACGGCCTGAACGACCTGCTGCTCCCGATCGTGAAGGGCTACGGCTCCGAGAAGGGCTACGAGCAGCTCGCGCAGTCGCTCCAGACCTTCGGCGGCTCCGGCTTCCTGCAGGAGTACCCGATCGAGCAGTACATCCGGGACGCCAAGATCGACACCCTCTACGAGGGCACCACGGCCATCCAGGGCCAGGACTTCTTCTTCCGCAAGATCGTCCGCGACCAGGGCGCCTCCCTGAACGCGCTGTCCGAGGAGATCAAGAAGTTCCTCGCGGTCGGCACCGGCGGCGAGGAGCTGGCCGGCGCCCGCGACGCGCTCGCCAAGGCGGCCGTCGACCTGGAGGGCATCGTCGGCAAGATGATCACCGACCTCACCGCCACCGGCGAGGACGTCAAGAACATCTACAAGGTCGGCCTCAACACCACCCGCCTGCTGCTCGCCTCCGGCGACGTCGTCGTCGGCTACCTGCTCCTCAAGGGTGCGGCCGTCGCCGCCGAGAAGCTGGCCGAGGGCGCCACCGGCAAGGACGTCGCCTTCTACCAGGGCAAGATCGCGGCCGCGAAGTTCTTCGCCGCCAACGTCCTGCCCGGCGTCTCCGCCGAGCGCGCGCTTGCCGAGGCCGTCGACGGCTCGCTCATGGACCTGGACGAGGCCGCGTTCTAAGACGCGCCACGTCCTGAAGGAACGGCCCGTCCCCGGGGAGGGGGGCGGGCCGTTCCTGCGCTCGGGACGGGGCGGGGTCGTCCGTACGGCCCGTCCGGGGGGCGGGCCGTACGGACGAGCAGGAACGGAGGCGGGCGGTGTCCCGGACAGGGACGGGCAGTGTCCCAGGGGGCGTCCCGAACGCGGGCTGGTGATGTCCCGGGTGCTGTCCCGGCGGTGTCCCCATTTCCGGGGTCTCGTATTCGAATTCCGGTCTCTGCGTAAGGTGACCCCATGAGCAGCGCAGCTTCCCGTCCCACCGCCGGCCCCTTCGACCGCGGCCACACCGACGACCTGATGGCCTTTCTGACGGCCTCCCCCTCGCCGTACCACGCGGTGGCGAGCGCGGCCGAGCGGCTCGAGAAGGTCGGCTTCCGCCGCGTCGAGGAGACCGCGGCCTGGGACGGTACGCACGGCGGGAAGTACGTGATCCGCGGCGGCGCGATCATCGCCTGGTACGTGCCGGAGGGCGCCTCCGCCCACACCCCGTACCGGATCGTCGGCGCCCACACCGACTCCCCCAACCTGCGCGTCAAGCCGCAGCCCGACATGGGCGCGCAGGGCTGGCGCCAGGTCGCCGTCGAGATCTACGGCGGGACCCTGCTCAACACCTGGCTCGACCGCGACCTCGGCCTCGCCGGCCGCCTCACCCTCCGCGACGGCAGCCACCACCTCGTCAACGTCGACCGGCCGCTGCTGCGCGTCCCGCAGCTCGCGATCCACCTCGACCGCCAGGTCAACGACGGCCTCAAGCTCGACCGCCAGCGCCACATGCAGCCCATCTGGGGCATCGGACAGGTCCACGAGGGCGACCTCATCGAGTTCGTCGCCGCCGAGGCCGGCGTCGACGCCGAGGACGTCACCGGCTGGGACCTCATGGTCCACGCCGTCGACGCGCCCGCGTACCTCGGCCGCGACCGGGAACTCCTCGCCGGCCCGCGCATGGACAACCTGCTGTCCGTGCACGCCGCCACCGCCGCGCTCGCCTCCCTCGCGGGCCGCGACGACCTCCCGTACATCCCGGTCCTCGCCGCCTTCGACCACGAGGAGAACGGCTCCGAGGCCGACACCGGCGCCCAGGGCCCCCTCCTCGGCAACGTCCTGGAGCGCTCGGTCTACGCCCGCGGCGGCTCCTACGAGGACCGGGCCCGCGCCTTCGCCGGCACCGTCTGCCTCTCCTCCGACACCGGCCACGCCGTCCACCCCAACTACGCCGAGCGCCACGACCCGACGCACCACCCGCGCGTCAACGGCGGCCCGATCCTCAAGGTGAACGTCAACCAGCGGTACGCCACCGACGGCAGCGGCCGCGCGGTCTTCGCCGCCGCCTGCGAGAAGGCGGGGGTGCCCTGGCAGTCCTTCGTCTCCAGCAACGACATGCCCTGCGGCACCACGATCGGCCCCATCACGGCGGCCCGGCACGGCATCTCGACGGTCGACATCGGCGTCGCGATCCTCTCGATGCACAGCGCCCGCGAACTCTGCGGCGCGGACGACCCGTTCCTCCTCGCGAACGCGCTGGTGGCGTTCCTGGAGGGCTGAGGTCCTCCTCTCGCGAAACATCCGCGAAAGGCCCCGACTGGCAGCGTCCTCCTCATGGAACGTCATGAGGGGCCGCCCCGGGGGAAGTTCGTCACCGTCCTCGCCGCCGCCGTGGTGCTCGCCACGGCGGCGGGCGGAGCCGTGATCGCGCGCTACGACGAACGACCCCCGTGGGGCACGGACATCGCCTACGAGGGCGGATACCTCCAGGCCGTCCGGATCGTGAAGTGGCGCCCCCTGCGCGAGGGCGAGTGCGCCGACATGGAGCGCCAGGGGATGGGCGGCGAGCGGGCCGTGCACGATCCGGCGGCGTGGGTGGAGGGGTGCCTGGACGGGGCCGCGGGGCGCCCGTCCAGGAACCAGGGAATCGTCCGCTGACCGCCGTCTGACTACCCGTCCATACCGGCGAGGATCAACGGCAGCCGGGTCACGCCCGCCTCAGTGACCTTCACAGGGACGCCCCAGTCCTGCTGGTGGACGTGGCAGGCCGGGTACTCGTTGGCGGGGTCGTCGTCGCAGGACGCGGCCATCGCGGAGACGTGCAGCACGCCCTCGGTGATCTCCGGGTCGAGGTCCAGCTCCCGGAAGAGGTCGGTCCCGGTCCCCTCGCCGCCGCGCAGCAGCTCCGGCGGGGTGGAGGAGACGAGGAGCCGGGTCGAGGGGCCGTAGCGCTCGTCCAGCTTCTGCCCGGTCGGGGCCTGGAAGACGACGTCGAGCCGGAGCCGGCCGGGGGCGATCTCGGTGGCCTCGCGCTGCGTCCGGTAGGCGGCGGACTCGACCTGGACGGCCTCCTCGGGCAGCCGCAGCCGGGTCAGCCGGTGCCGGGCGGACTCGACGACCACGATGTCGCCGCCGACGAGGACCGCGTCGCTGGGCTCGCGCAGATCGGTGGCGAGGGTGGTGACCTCGCCGGTGGCGGGGTCGAAGCGGCGCAGGGCGTGGTTGTACGTGTCGGAGACGGCGACCGAACCGTCGGGCAGGGCGGTCACGCCGAGCGGGTGCTGGAAGAGCGCCTGGTCGGCGGCGCCGTCACGGTGCCCGAAGTCGAAGAGCCCGGTGCCGACGGCGGTGTGCACGACGCCTTCGGCGTCGACGTACCGCAGGGCGCTGGTCTCGGAGTCGGCGATCCAGAGCCGGTCCTCGGTGGCCGCGAGCCCGGACGGCTGGGCGAACCAGGCCTCGGCGACGGGCCCGTCGACGAGCCCCTCGTTGGTGGTCCCGGCCGCGACCTGGACGGTCCCGGTCTCCGGGTCGTACGTCCACAGCTGGTGCACACCGGCCATGGCGATCCACACCTTGCCCTGCCACCAGGCGACGTCCCACGGCGAGGACAGGTCGACGTCGAGCGCGGGGCCGGAGGTCGGGGACCCCTGCCACCACTGCTTCCCGGTGCCGGCGACGAGCTCGACGGCCCCGGTCCCGGGGTCGTACGTGCGCAGGGCGTGGTTCACGGTGTCGGCGACGACGACCTTGCCGTCCGGGAGCAGGGCGAGCCCCTGCGGCTCCCGGAACACCCCCTCGCCGATGCGCCGCACGACGGTCTCGCCGTCCTCGGCGAGCTCGACGAGCTGGTGCCGGGTGGTGTCGGAGACGAGGAAGTTCCCGTTGCCGAGGACCACGGCCTTCCCGGGAAAGCGCAGATCGGTCGCGACGGGCTCGGGCGCCACGTACGGCCCGTCGCCGCGCCGCAGCGTCCCCTTGGCCTCGTGCTCGGCCTCCAGCTCCTCGACGAGCGTCCGGATCGCGTTGGCGTGCCCCTCACCGGCGTGCTGGGCGACGACGTACCCCTCGGGGTCGATCACGACGAGCGTCGGCCAGGCCCGCACGGCGTACTGCTTCCAGGTCGCGAGCTCCGGGTCGTCGAGCACGGGGTGGTGCACCTCGTACCGCTCGACGGCATCGACGACGGCCTGGTGCTCGGCCTCGTGCACGAACTTCGGCGAATGCACCCCGACGATCACGAGCGTGTCGCGGTGCTTCTCCTCCAGGTCCCGCAGCTCGTCGAGGACGTGCAGGCAGTTCACACAGCAAAATGTCCAAAAATCAACTACAACGACTTTCCCCCGGAGGTCGGCGAGGGTGAGTTCCTTGCCTCCGGTGTTGAGCCAGCCGCCCTTGCCGATCAGCTCGGGGGCGCGGACACGGGCACGGCGGCGGGGCGCGGGGGTGGGCGCCGGGGCGGCATCGTTCATGCTTCAAGCTTGCCATCCGCCCATGAACGCGAGGTCACGGCGGTGTGGAGCGCCTACCGGGCAGCGCCCGTGTCCGCAGGCTCCGCCCAGCGGATCCGGATGCGCTGTTCCGGGACGATCCGGTGCCCTCGTGCTCCCTTGCTCACCTCGACCCGGTCGATCGCGAGCGACAACCGATCGCGCCGGTCTTCGTTCGTCGCGTTCTCCCACGCGTCACACAGGGCGCGCGCGCCAAGCATCGGGGAACCGCCCACGGAGGGCATGGGGAGCGCGTGGAGACGATTCCGAAGCTCCTCGACGCGCCCTTTCAAGTGCTCCGAAAGCCGGTTGTAGCGTTCGACGGCGGCCGCGCCGGCGAACTCCCCACGGACATGGCGTGCGTCCTCCAGGTCGGCCAAGCGGGCTTCCTGGTCCTGGATCTCGGCAGTGAGCGCGTCGCGCTTCGCACAGGTCTCCGGGTCCGCGCGGTGGGCCCGACGGTCGGCGATGACGACGAGCAGCGGATCACCGGGCTCCAGCGCGGGAATCTTCGTGAGGAACTGTCGGGTCACGTAGTCGTCCACGGTCGCAGCCAGCGCCGACGCCCCGACGCACCGGTTGCCCGCACGGCGCGCCATGCGCTGGTAGCTGCCGCCGACACAGTGCATCCGACGACCGCAGCCGGGCACCGCGCAGTGGACGAGCCCGGTGAGAAGCGCGGGCCCGACAGGGTTCGGCCGTCGCTTCCCCGCGTGCGCGAACGTTCTGGATTCCAGCGTGCGGATGATCTGTTCACGCTCCCCGACCGTGATGGTCCCCTCTCCGATCGCGACCGTGTCGAGGGTCTCGGGATCGCGGTACGGGAAGACCCTGCCCGTGTGCCTCCGCTCACCGTCGCCCGTCTCCACCGTCTCGGTCTCCGGCATCAGACCGGCGAACGCCGGGGACCGCAGGAGCTGCATGACGCTGGCCGCGTTCCACTGCCCGCCCCTGGGCGCCGGGATCTCGGGGTCGACAAGCAGCCCGTACGGTGGCTGTCCGCCGATCCACCGGCCCTTGCTGCGCAGATGGCGCTTGGCATGACCGACGCGCGTGCCGAGGTTCGTCGACTCGGACCGGGCGAGCTCCGCGAGCATGGCGACGGCCTTGCGTGCCGAGCGGTTCGAGGTGTCGAGACCGTCCACGACCGAGACGAGACGGCCTCCGGCCTTCTCGATGCCGTCCAGCACCTTGCCCACCTGGCCGATGCCCTTGCGGGACAGGCGGTCCAGTTTCCAGACGATCAGCGTGTCGACGACACCTGCGGTGACGGCCGCCAGCGCGGCGTCGAAGCCCTTGCGCTCCACGGCCTTGTAGCCGGAACGGCCTCTGTCCGTGTGGACCTTGCGAACGGTCAGTCCGTTGCGCTCGGCCCAGGCACGGCAGTCGGCCTCCTGGCGTTCGATCGCGGTCTTGCCGTCCCGGTCGAGGGACACGCGCAGGTAAAGGTCGCAGATCGTCTCTTGATGCATGCGCCCAGCGTGATGAAGGGATCGGCCCCCTGTCGCAGTTCTTCATGGAACAGGGGGACAGGGGGACAGGCGACAGAAACAGGTTTCTCGGTATATGGGGAGCGTGCCGTACGGGTGGAAAGTGGGGGCCGGGTGGGGGGCCGGGGCGTGTCCTGGGTGGGGGTGGGGTGGGGGCGGGCGATGGCATGGGGCGCATGACGCGTGTGGGCAGATCATCGGACTATTACCTCCGTCGGGTGAGCGGTGGACTGCTGATGGCGGTGCTGCTCGTCCTGCCCGGGGGCGTCGCCCGGGCCGGGGGCGTCGGAGACGGGGCGCTGCGGATGACCGTGACCGTGGACGGGCGCGCCGGCACCGCGGAGCGGCCACCGGCGGTACGGGTCGGGGCTCAGGTCGTGAAGCGGTACCGGCTGGTCAACCGGGGTGAGGCCCATCTGTACGGGGTACGGGTCGTCGACCCCGGTGTGCCCGCCGGGGCCGTGTCCTGCCCCCGGCGGCCGCTCGCCGCGCTCGGGGAGGTCGAGTGCGTGGCCCGTTTCCGCGCGCTGCCCGGCGTGCACCTCGCCACCGCGCGGGCCCAGGGGGACATCCCGTCCCTCGGGCGGACGATCGGTGCCGTCGCCCGCTCCGGGTACTCCGGGGTCGCCGGGGGGCTCACGCTCACCGAACGGGTCTCCCCCACGGGCGGGCGCGCCGTCATCACGTACGTCGTGAGCAATACGGGCAACCTCGCCCTCCATGGCGTACGCGTCGCCGACACCGCCCTGCGGCTCGGGGCCGTGGACTGCGGCCGGGGCGGCATCGCCAGGCTCGTCCCCGGGGCCTCCGCGCGCTGCACGGCCACCGTCCGGCTCCCGCCGGGCACCCATCGCAGTACCGGGCTCGCCACCGGCAGCGACCGGGTCCCGACCTATGACGCCTTCGGCGACCTCGTACCCGCGCCCACGGTCACCACGCGTTCCTCCGCCACCTTCACCGTCGCCGCGCCCCGGGCGGCGGCGGCCGGTGGGGGGAGGGGTGGCGGTGCGGGGAGTGGTGCGGGTGGGGCTTCCGCGGGGGCTGGGGCTTCCGCGGGGGCTGGGACTTCTGCGGGGGCCCGTGGGGCGGCGGGGAGTAGTGGTGCCCGGGGTGCGGGGGCGGGCGCTGGGGGTGTCGGGGGTGCTGGGTCGGCGAGAGCTTCCGGGGCTTCCGGGGCTTCTGGGGTCGCCGGGGCTGCTGGTGCTCCCGGGACCTCCGGGGCTGCTGGGACTGCTGGGACCGCCGGCGCCTCCGGGGTCGGGGCCGGGGCTTCCTCGCTCTCTGGGGTCGCCCCGCAGGCCGCCCCGTCCTCCGTGCCCCGATCCGCACCCCCCTCCCCTCCGGGTGCCGCCCCTCCCGTCGGTCGCGAGACCGTCCCCGGGCCCCCCACCCCGCCCCGGACCGACCTCGGTACCGCACAGCGGCCCCGCGTCCAGGCCGTGCCGGACAACGAGGGGCTCTTCGGGCGGTTGCGGCGGCGGGCCCGGGAGGCCCATGAGTTCGGGGTCGTCGCGATGTTGCTGCTGCTCCTGATCCCGGCGGCCCTCGCGGCCGCCCTGCTCGGCAACCGGGGGAACTGACCGTGGCCTTGCTCGAAACGCTCGTCGTCGTCCTCGGCGTCGCGGCCGTCGCCGCGCTCGCCGTCGTCGCCAAGACCCGGCTCTTTCCGGCCGACGAGAACGAGGAACCGCGGGAGGACGTCGCCGAGTACATCGCCATGATGGTCTCGGTCCTCTATGCGGTGGTGCTCGGGCTCTGCCTGGTGTCCGTCTGGGACACCCGCTCCGACGCCGCCGACAACGTCCAGGCCGAGGCCAGCGCGCTGCACCAGACGTACCTCCTCGCGGACGCGCTCCCCGCCGCCCGGCGGCAGCCCCTGCGGGACGCGGCCCGTGCCTACGCCGATCACGTCGTCGGCGTCGAATGGCCGGCGATGGCGGAGCGCGAACCGCTCGGTCCGTCCGGCTGGCAGCTGCTCGAACGGCTCCGGCAGGCGGGCCAGGTGGGGGACTCGGCCAAGGTGCCGGAGCAGATCGCCGCCCAGGAGGTGCTGGCCCAGATCGGCTACGTCGACGACGCGCGCCGGGGCCGGGAGGCGGCGGCACAGGAGCGGCTCTCCCCCGTGCTGTGGACGGGCCTGCTCATCGGCGGCGCGCTGACGCTGGCGTTCATGTTCCTCTTCGGGATCAAGAGGAGTACGACCCATGTGGTCATGGTGATGGGTCTTTCCGGGTTCATCGCCTTCACCGTGCTGCTGATCCACCAGCTCGACTCGCCGTTCGGCGCGACGCTCGGCGCGACCCCGGACCCGTTCACCCGCTACTTCGGGTGAGAGACGGGTGAGGGGAGGGACGAGCGGGGAAGGCATACGGCGTGAAATATCTCGTACGGGACAAGATGTTCGCGATCGGCGACGACTACTGGATCGAGGACGAGCAGGGCCGCCACGCCTTCCTCGTCGACGGCAAGGCCCTGCGGCTGCGCGACACCCTGGAGCTGAAGGACCCCGACGGGCAGATCCTCGTGACCCTGCGGCAGAAGATGTTCAGCCTCCGGGACGCGATGACGATCGAGCGGGACGAGCGGCCGCTCGCGACGGTGCGCCGCAAGCGGCTCTCGCTGCTGCGCAACCACTACCGGGTGACGCTCGTCGACGGCACCGGACTGGACGTCAGCGGCCGGATCCTGGACCGGGAGTTCACCGTCGAGTACGAGGGCGAACTCCTGGCCCACATCTCCCGGCAGTGGTTCCACGTCCGCGAGACGTACGCGGTGAACGTGGTCCGGGAGGACGCGGACGCGGCGCTGCAGATCGCGATCGCCGTGTGCGTCATCCGGATGGCGGAGCGGGAGCGGGAGGACTAGGGGGTCGACCCGGCTTCGCCGGAGCCTGTTCCAGGACCTTGCGCCCCACGCGTCACCACGCAAACATACGATGCACCTGCAAAGGCACAAGCATTCGTTTCATGGGGGCGTTGGGCTATGGGCTTTGACGAGGAATGGGCCGGTATACGGACCTCCGCATCTGAACAGGGCGCCGTCGGCATGCGGTTGAACCAGCTCGACGGCGGGGGCGGCGGAGGCTCCGCCGGCGGTTCGCCCGATCTCGCCACCGCACCAGCAAAGAAGAAGGCCGCGGCGAACACGATCGAGAACGAGCTGGAGCCGAACACCGGCAAGGCCGCCAAGTGGGCGGACTCCGCCACCACGGCGGCCGTCGCCGGTTTCGCCGGCTGGGCGACCGCGGCCGGCCTGAAGACCGTCGAGACCACCTGGGACAAGCAGGTCAGGACGCTCCTCGCCCGGCTCGCCTCCGAGAAGACCGCCCTGCGCGGCACGGCGCTCTCCTTCAGCGGCCAGGAGCTCGACACCCGCGCGCGGATCGCGGGCGTCCGGCCGGCCTCGAGCATCACACAGTACTGAGGGGGGGGCGGACCGACCGTGCTGACGTACGCCGAGATCATGACGACCGACCTGGACAAGCTCGCCACCACCGCGGACAAGTGGGACGAGATGGCGGGCGAGTTGAAGAAGGTGGAGGAACGTTACGGCGAGAGCGTGCAGTCCCTGCCCGCCTCGCAGGCCTGGCTGGGCGAGAGCGCGACCGCCGCCCACACCAACTTCACCGCCACCCGCTACGAGTACCAGGCGGCCCAGACGCAGGCGAAGGCGACCGCGACGCTGCTCCGCAACGCCCACGAGCAGTTCGCCGAGCTGAAGAAGCAGCTGGAGAACGCCCGCGCCGACGCGGTCAGGGCCGGCATGAAGGTCTCCGAGGAGGGACGGGTCGCCTACGACTACGAGCGGCTGACCCCCGAGGAGCGCAGCGCGCTGCACCACGACCCGGACGGGGCCAGGAGCGTCCGGGAGGCCGAGACGTCCTGGGCCGAGCACCTGGACGGCTGCGTCAAGGCCTTCGACGTCGCCGACCAGGACCTGAAGAAGGACCTGGAGGCCGTCGTCGTGGACGGCTACGGCGACAAGAACGACGAGACCCTCGGCACCGGCTTCAACGGTGACGCGGGCAAGGTCTCCGCGGCCGACGACAAGGCCAAGGACGACCGGATGAACCTGGCCTGGCTGAAGATGAAGGACGACGAGACGCTCGACGACTACGTCCAGCGGCTCCAGCGCGACGGCCTCGCGAAGCTCACCGGCAACGAGAAACTCGCCGACCTGGTCTCGAAGTTCACCAACGGCACCATCACGGCGGGCGCGTTCGCGGGCGCCCTGACGACCGCCGGCCTCTACTCGTACAAGCTGTCCAAGGCGCTCCGGCCGCCGTTCGTCCATCCGACGGCGCCCGGCACCTTCCTGTCCAAGCAGTTCAACATGCGGCTCGCCGGGGCCGCCCCGGGCAGCCTGCTCAGCAAGGTGCCGCCGGGGGTCGCGACCGCGATCACCGGCTCGGACGAGGCCGCCATGTACGGCGGGTTCATGCGCAACGGCGCGTTCTTCATGCCGACCGCCGCCGAGGCCAACCTGCTGAAGGTCGCGCAGAACGGCGGCCTCGCCAACGCCGCCAAGGCGGCGGGCTGGCTGCGCGGGGCGGGTGTCGTCGGCGGTGTGGCGGCCACCGCGTACGGCGTGGCCAACCTCGCCACGTACGACACGGACATGATCAAGGCGGATCCGGCGAAGTTCGCCACGGACCTCACCGGGACGGCCTTCAACGCCTCGCTGACGGCGCTGACCGTGGCCCCGAACCCGGTCACGCTCGGCCTCGCCGTCGGCACCGGCGTCGCGTACGCCGGCGCGATGATCTGGGACAACCACGAGGCGATCGGGAAGGGGCTGGAGGCGGCCGGCGACTGGGTCGGCGACAAGGCGTCCGACCTCGGGAACGGCCTCAAGGACGGCGCGAAGAAGCTCGGCAGCGCGCTGAACCCCTTCGACTGAGCCCTCTGAGCCCTCTGAGCCCTCTGAGCCCTCGATCGAGCAGGAGTCAGAAAAGATGCACATCCAGGTGACCCCCTTCGACCTCCAGGCGTGGAAGGAGGGGAACCGGCACGACTACCGGGCCGGCTGGAAGGGGGTCTCGCCGGAGTTCGGCGAGATCACGCTGACCTGCCCCCTCCCCCGTACCTCTCCGGAGTCGCTCGTCTCGGAGGTACGCGGCGGGCGGCTGCCGACGGCTTCCTTCGAGGCGCGCGGGATGCACGTCGAGGGGATGAAGCTGCCCGGCCTGAACCGGTCCACCCTCCGGGTCGGCGACCGCGTCGTGTACGTGGAACGGAACCGTTTCGGCGCCACCCTGGAGCAGCGCGCCCTGGCCCTGCGGTACGCGGGCGACCACTACCGGCTCGCGGCCCTCGACAAGCACGGCTACGTCCTGACCCGCGCCGCCGACGACGAGGACCCCGGCGTCACGATCACCGTCCGCGAGACCGGGCGCGGCAAGAACCGCCGGCTCTCCGTGCGGGCCGAAGGGCGTGCCGAGGGCGGGGACCTGTCCCTCGCCCTGATCTTCGCGGGCGTGGACCGCTCGACCCTGACGCAGCTCGGCGCGGTGAAGGCCGGGCTCTCCCGCGTGACCCATTTCTGGACCGAGTCCCAGTACTGACCACCTGATGAATGAGCGTGAGATGCCTTCCTTCGACGTGACCCGATCCCGCTTCCGGCTGAGCGACGACGACGTCTTCGTCCTCGCCCAGCTGGCGACCGGACAGCCTGTCCCGGCGGCCATGGAGCCGGCGGCGGCGCGGCTGCGGGACGCCGGACTCGCCGACGGGGCGGGGCAGCTGTCCGCGCTCCTGCTGCCGCTGATGCGGACGGTCGTGCAGCCGTCCGTGATCGTCTCCCTGGAGGCGGGCGGGCGGCAGGGCGTCCTCCACCACGGGCTGCTCATCGGCGACGACCACGTCGTCTGCCACGAGACCTGGCCGGGCCAGGAGGAGGCCGAGTACCGCCTCGTGGAGCCTCGGACCGTGGTGTGGACGCTCGCCGACCTGATCGCCCTGCGGCAGTCGGACGGGGACGCGACCGAGGAGGTCGTCGAGACGACGGTCGGCGTCCTGGAGGCGGGGCTGGCCGCCCTGGAGAAGGCTTCCTCGACGCCGGGCGCGGACGAGCGGGCGCTGGTCGCGGAGGCGCTGCGCGCGGCGGGCGGCGACGGGGTCGCCGCCCGGCTCGCGGAGCTGGTGGTGGAGCTGCGCTCCCAGTGGCGCATGACGGCGGCCTGGCAGGGCCGGCAGGACGGCGCGCAGGGCGTGGTCGCGCGCGCCGTCGCCGCCTGGGACTGCGGCCCGCTCGGTTACTGGCTGCGGGAACTCCCCGCCGAGCCCCTCGCGGAGGGCGGCGCCCAGGCGGGCGCCCCGTTCCGGCTGCGCCGGGTCGCCGCGAAGCGCGTCTGGCAGGAGCTGACCGCGCTGCTGCCGGACGCGACGGAGCTGACAACGGCCTGAACTAGTCGTCCTTCGGGCCGTAGGGCGTGAAGTCGATGACGTCCAGCGGGTCCTCGTGGGGGCGTACGAGGCGGGGGAGGCCCTCCGTGCGGAGTTCGCCGCGCAGCCAGGCGAGGAGGGTCTCGGTGAGGGTGCCGGTGAGCGGCGGGCCCTGGCCGGCGTGGCGGGGGATGACGATCAGGGGCCAGTCGTCGGGGGTGTCGCCCTCGGTGAGCCAGCACAGCTCGTCGCCGTCGATGGAGTCGGCGAAGGGCAGGAAGCCGCCGGGTTCGGGCCAGACGGCCAGCGGGTGGTACTCGGGGTAGTCGGCGCGCAGGCCGCGGTAGGCGGCGCCGAACCACTCCTCCGTGCCCGCGAGGTCGTACCGCTCGGTGCCCAGCGGGGTGCGGAAGCGGAGCCACTGGCACCACTCGCCGCCGCCGTACGTCTCCATCAGGCGGACGTACTCGGTGGGGAGGCGGGTGCCGAGGCGCTCGTACAGCCACTCCCAGCTCCGCTCGCCGAGGTGCGGGGCGGCGGGCGGCGGGATCAGGGCGGTGAGGGTGGCGAGGCCGGTGCCCCCGGCGAGTGCGGCGCGCTGCTCGGGGGTCGGTTCGGGGCGGCGGGCCGGCGGGGTCCAGGGGGACGGTTCGCCGCCGGCGAGGCCGCTGCGGGCGAGGCTCGGGCGCAGGCCGTCGCCGACGAAGCCGGCGAGGGTCGGCAGGAGGGTGGTGCCGGGGCGGAGCCAGGGGTCCTTCCCGGCGTTCGCGAGGTCCCGCACGTGGACGACGACCGGCCACCGGTCCGGGTCGTCGGAGGCGGTGGTGTCCCAGTAGAGGGTGTCGGACATGCGGGTCTCGCCGAAGGGGAGGACGCCGGGGGCGTCCCGGCGGCCGTCCTCGACGAAGCGGCCGTAGTCGAAGAGGCGCGCGTCGCTCGTGAAGGGGGTGTGCAGCCAGAGCCGTTCGCCGATGTCGAGCGGGCCGTAGGCGGTGGCCACGGCCTTGTAGTCGGCGGGCAGGCGCAGGCCGAGCCACTCCTCGACGGCGTCCCAGTCGACGGGTGTCGCGGGTCCCTCCGGCGGCGGCCCGAAGAGCTCGGCGAAGGCGGCGGTGGCCTCCTGGCCGACCATCGGACCGTCGTCGGCCTGGTGGGCCATCGGGCCGTCGTCGTCCTGTTGGGCCATCAGGCCGTCGTCGTCCTGTTGGGCCATCGGGCCGTCGGCGCTCTGGCCGGCTATCGGGCCGTCCTGGTCCTGGTGGGCCATCAGGCCCGCCTCGGCGCCGCGATCCCCAGGACCCGGTCCTTGAGCGCCGGGAACTCCTCCCGGGTCGTGCGGACCTTCTCCGGGTCGAGGACGACCCGCAGGACCTCCTCGTCCGGACCGGCCTCCGCGAGGGTCTCGCCCCAGGGGTCGACGACGATGGAGTGCCCGGCCTGCTCCACGCCCGCGTGGGTGCCGGCGGTGCCGCAGGCGAGGACGTACGCCTGGTTCTCGACGGCCCGGGCCCGCGCGAGGAGGGTCCAGTGGGCGCGGCGGCGGGCGGGCCAGCCGGCCGGGACGACGAAGGCCTGGGCGCCCGCGTCGACGAGGCCGCGGAAGAGTTCGGGGAAGCGCAGGTCGTAGCAGGTGCCGACGCCGACGGTGAGGTGCGGCAGGTCGACGGTGACGAGGTCCTCGCCGGCCGCCATGAGGACGGCCTCGCCCTTGTCGAAGCCGAAGCGGTGGATCTTCCGGTACGAGGCGACGAGTTCGCCGTCGGGGGAGAGGACGAGCGAGGTGTTGTAGAGGGCGCCGCCCTCCGCCTCGACGAAGGAGCCCGCGTGCAGCCAGACCCCGGCGTCGCGGGCGGCCGCGGCCATGGCGCGGTGGGTGGGGCCGTTCAGCGGTTCGGACTCGGAGGCGAAGAGGTCGGACGCGAAGGCGCCGACGGTCCACAGCTCCGGGAGGACGACGAGGTCGGCGTGGCCGGATTCTTCCCGTACGAGCTGCGCCGCTCGGGCGCGACGGGCTTCGACCGGTTCGTCCGGGTCTACCGCGATCTGGATCAGCGAGGCGCGCACACTACCACCGTCCTGGCATTCGAGCCGTCAACACCGGCCTACGATCGTCACACGAAAGCACTGCCGGGGTGCCTTCGGGCAGCGTAACTTAGCGTCCGAGCCTCCCATCCAGTCGTGTTTTCAGCCCGCGCACCGAAGAACCGCCGAGGGGTCCCGTGACCGTCCATCCCAGCCTCCAGAACTACGCCGACGCCTGGACCCACTCCATCGAGGCGATAGCCGAGCTGGTGCAGCCGCTCGTGGAAGGCGAATGGAACCGGCCGACGCCGTGCGTCGGCTGGTCGGTGCGGGACATCGTCTCCCATGTGATCGGCATGGAGACGGAGATGCTCGGCGATCCGCGGCCGATCCACTCCCTGCCCCGCGATCTGTACCACGTGCGCACTGACTTCGCCCGCTACATGGAGGTACAGGTCGATGTGCGGCGGCACCACACCTCCCCGGAGATGACCTCGGAGCTGGAGTACATCCTGATCCGGCGGGCCCGTCAGCTCCGCAACGAGAACCGCTCCCCCGAGCATCTGATCCGCGCTCCCCTCAGCGCCGAGCAGACCCTCGAAATGGGCTACCGGGACCGGGCCTTCGACGTGTGGGTGCACGAGCAGGACCTGCGGGCGGCGCTGGGCGTGCCGGGGAACCTGGACTCGGCGGGCGCGCTGGTGGCCCGGGACGTGCTCCTGGAGGCGCTGCCGGACGTGGTCGCGAAGGACGCCGGGGCGCCCGCGTCCTCGGCGGTGGTGCTCGACGTGACCGGTCCGGTGGAGTTCCTGCGGACGATACGGGTGGACGCGGAGGGCCGCGGTTCGATCGACGGCGCGCCGTCGCTGGGCCCCGCGGTGACGCTGACGACGGACTGGGAGACGTTCGTGCGCCTCGCCTGCGGCCGGGTCCGGCCGGCCGAGGTGGCCGACCGGGTCAAGACCGAGGGCGACGCGGAGCTGGCGGCGGCGATCCTGGACAACTTCGCGGTGACGCCCCGGTAGATCGCGGCGCTCTCCATACGGGGCGCGGTGACGTCCCGATGGATCCCGTCGGTCTCTACACCGGTACGTGCACGGCCTCGACGCGGCTGGCGACGAGCCGTTCCCGTTCCCTGCGGTGGGTGCGGGCCTTGAGGCGCAGGATCTGGACGACGCCGAGGGCCTCCAGGACGAAGACCGACGAGAACGCGATCCGGTAGTCGTCGCCGGTCGCGTCGAGCAGCACGCCGACGGCGAGCAGCGTCGTCATCGAGGCGACGAAACCGCCCATGTTGACGATGCCGGAGGCGGTGCCCTGACGCTCGGGCGGGTTGGCCGGGCGGGCGAAGTCGAAGCCGATCATCGAGGCCGGTCCGCAAGCGCCGAGGACCAGGCAGAGGGTGACGAGCAGCCACATCGGCGCGTGGTCGCCGGGGTACGCGAGGGTCGTCCCCCACAGCAGGGCGGTGGCCGCGACCGTGCCGAGGGCGAGCGGGGCGCGGGCCTCGTGGTGGCGGGCGATGATCTGCCCGTACGCGAGTCCGACGACCATGTTCGACAGGACGACCAGGGTGAGCAGCGTCCCGGCGGTGGACCGGGAGAGGCCCTGCGCCTCGACGAGGAACGGCAGGCCCCAGAGCAGCAGGAACACCATGGCGGGGAACTGGGTGGTGAAGTGCACCCACATGCCGAGCCGGGTGCCGGGCTCGCGCCAGGACTCGGCGATCTGGCGGCGGACGAAGGCGGCGCCCGCGTGGCGGGCGGGCTCCGGCTCGTACCCCTCGGGGTGGTCCTTGAGGAAGAGCAGCAGCAGGACGAGGACGACGACGCCGGCGAGGGAGCTGCCGACGAAGGTGGTCGTCCAGCCGAGGCCGTGCAGGGCGCGGGCGATGAAGACGGTGGAGACGAGGTTGCCGGCCATGCCGAAGAGGGCGGCGACCTGGCCGATGAGCGGGCCCCGGCGGGCGGGGAACCACCGGCTGCCGAGCCGGAGGACGCTGATGAAGGTCATGGCGTCGCCGCAGCCGAGGAGGGCGCGGGAGGCGAGCGCGGTGCCGTACGAGGGGGAGAGCGCGAAGCCCAGCTGGCCGGTGGTGAAGAGGACGACGCCGAGGGCGAGGACCCTCTTGGTGCCGAGGCGGTCGACCATGAGGCCGACGGGTATCTGCATGCCCGCGTAGACGAGCAGCTGCAGGATGGAGAAGGTGGAGAGCGCCGAGGCGTTGACGTCGAAGCGGTCGGCGGCGTCGAGTCCGGCGACGCCCAGGGACGTACGGAAGATGACGGCGACGAAGTAGACGGCGACGCCGACGCCCCAGACGAGGGCGGCGCGACGACCGCCGGGCGGATCGTCGGGCAGGCTGACGGGGCTCATCGGGCCTCACCCCGGACGAGGACCTTGACCCAGCTGAGGTGCTGGCGGACGCAGCGCGCGGCGCCTTCGACGTCGCCGGCCTTGATGCGGTCGAGGATCTCGGCGTGCTCGGCGATGTTCTTGGCGACGCGGTCGGGCTGGGACTGCATCACGGCGACGCCCATGCGCAGCTGGCGGTCGCGGAGCTGGTCGTAGAGGCGGGAAAGGATCTGGTTGCCGGCGTGCCGGACGATCTCGGCGTGGAAGCAGCGGTCGGTGACGGCGACCTCGGCGAGGTCCCCGGCCTCGGCGCGGCGCTTCTGCTCCTCCAGGAGCTCTTCGAGGCGGGCGACGAGCGCGGGGGGTGCGGGCACGGCGCGGCGGACGGCGAACTCCTCGACGAGCAGCCGGGTCTCGACGACGTCGGCGATCTCCTGCGCGGAGACGGCGAGGACGAGGGCGCCCTTCTTCGGGTAGAGCTTGAGGAGCCCTTCCATCTCCAGCTTGAGCAGCGCCTCGCGGACGGGCGTCCTGGACACCCCGACGGCCTGGGCGAGTTCGCCCTCGGTGAGGAGGGTGCCTCCCTCGTAACGCCGGTCGAGTACGGCCTGCTTGACGTGCATGTAGACACGGTCGGCGGCGGGGGGCTGCTTGGTGGGCAGCGGGGCGGGACCGGCGGGGGCTGATGGCATGCGCACAGAATAGATACAACAGGGGTGCAACAGACAGCCGCGTCCGCATCCTGGACTCCTTACGGGGCGCCGGATCCTGGGCTATCGGGGGAGCCTGAAGTCGTAGTAGTCCTCGCCGCCGACGAGGACGGAGGTGAAGCACACCGGGAGGCCGTCGGGCCGGCGCGGGACCTCCTGGGAGGTGCGGCGGGTGAAGCCGAGCGAGAGGCCGGCCACGAAGGGGGCTTCGCCATCCGCGTCGTACACCCGCCACCCCTGGGCGGCGATGCGCCGGAGGACTTCGTCGGCGGGGGTCCGGAAGACGTCGACGTCGGCAGCGCGAAGCGTGCCGACGCCCTCCAGGAGCAGCCGCGTCGAGGTCTCCCGCCCTTCTCCCGGCCACCACAGCTCGACGGCCGTGACGCGGTTCTCCTCCTCCAGGAGCACCTCGACGCCCACGTGGTCACAGGCGGCCGAGACCGTCACCAGGACGCGGTTCGGACGGGTGCGCACCCGGGGCTCCCCCCAGGGGGAGACGGCCGCGACAGCCTCGTCGAGGGTCATGCCGAGGCGTACGGGCCCGGCGCCGTGCGGCGGTGCGAGGTGGAGGTCCATGGCCTCAACCCAAACATCCGGTGGTGGCTGATGCCACCACCGGATGTTTCACGTGAAACGGGCGAACCCGCTTGCTACGCCCAGGTGATGAGGCGCTTCGGGTTCTCCAGGATCGCGGCGATGTCCGCGAGGAACTTGGAGCCGAGCTCGCCGTCGACCAGGCGGTGGTCGAAGGAGAGGGCCAGCGTGGTGACCTGGCGCGGCTTCACCTTGCCCTTGTGGACCCACGGCTGGAGCTTGATCGCACCGACCGCGAGGATCGCGGACTCGCCGGGGTTGAGGATCGGCGTACCGGTGTCGACGCCGAAGACGCCGACGTTGGTGATGGTGAAGGTGCCGCCCTGCATCGCCGACGGGGTCGTCTTGCCCTCGCGGGCGGTGGCGACGAGCTCGCTCAGGGACTTCGAGAGCTCGGGCAGCGTCTGGGCGTGCGCGTCCTTGATGTTCGGCACGATCAGACCGCGCGGGGTGGCCGCGGCGATGCCCAGGTTCACGTAGTGCTTGAGGACGATCTCCTGCGCCGCCTCGTCCCAGGCCGCGTTGATCTCCGGGTTGCGCTTGACCGCGACCAGGACGGCCTTGGCGATGAGGAGGAGCGGGTTGACCCGCAGGCCCGCCATGTCCTTGTCGGACTTGAGCTCCTCGACCAGCTTCATCGTGCGCGTGATGTCGAAGGTCACGAACTCGGTGACGTGCGGGGCGGTGAAGGCCGAACCGACCATCGCCGCCGCCGTGGCCTTCCGTACGCCCTTGATGGGCACACGGGTCTCCCGGGCGTCCGACGCCACGGCCGTCGGCGCGGCGGGTGCCGCGACGGGGGCCGGGGCCGCCGCGGGCGCGGGGGCCTCCACGACCGGGGCGGGCGCCGGAGCGGCCGCCGCGTGGACGTCCTCGCGGGTGATGATCCCGTCCGGACCGGTCGGGGTGACCGTCGCCAGGTCGACACCGAGGTCCTTGGCCAGCTTCCGCACCGGCGGCTTGGCCAGCGGGCGGTCGGTCGCGGGACCGTGGCCGTTCAGCTGCTCGGGGACCACCGGGGCGGGCGCGGCGACCTCGGCGGCCGGGGCGGCCGCCGTCGTCTTGCGGGCGCGCCGCTTGGTGGAGGACGCGGCCACGCCGTAGCCGACGAGGACCGGCTGGCGGCCCTCCGGCTCGGCCTCGGCGGCCGGCTCGGCGACCGTCTCCTGCGCGGGGGCGGCAGCCACGGCCGGGGCGGCAGGCGCCTCGGGCTCGGCGCCGCCGCCGACGTTCACCGAGATGATGACCTGGCCGACGTCGACCGTGGTGCCCTCGGGGAAGAGAAGCTCGTGGACCGTCCCGTCGAAGGGGATCGGGAGCTCGACGGCGGCCTTGGCCGTCTCGACCTCGATCACGACCTGCCCGTCGGTGACGGTGTCACCGGGCTGGACGTACCACTTGAGGATCTCGGCCTCGGTGAGGCCCTCGCCCACGTCGGGCATCTTGAATTCGCGGATCGTCATGGTCGTGCTCTCCTCAGTACGCCAGCGAGCGGTCGACGGCGTCGAGCACGCGGTCCAGGCCCGGCAGGTACTCCTCCTCCAGGCGCGCCGGCGGGTACGGCGCGTGGTAGCCGCCGACCCGCAGGACGGGGGCCTCCAGGTGGTAGAAGCAGCGCTCGGTGATCCGGGCGGCGATCTCCGCGCCGGAGCCGAAGAACACCGGCGCCTCGTGGACGACGACCAGGCGGCGGGTCTTCTCGACCGAGGCCTGGATGGTGTCGAAGTCGAGCGGGGAGATCGAGCGCAGGTCCACGACCTCGATCGACTTGCCCTCCTCGGCGGCGGCCGCGGCCACCTCCAGGCAGGTCTTCACCATCGGGCCGTAGGCGACGAGGGTGAGGTCCGTGCCCTCGCGGGCGACCCGGGCCTTGTGCAGTTCGCCGGGGATGGCCTCGGTGTCGACCTCGCCCTTGTCCCAGTAGCGGCGCTTGGGCTCGAAGAAGATGACCGGGTCGTCGCTCTGGATCGCCTGCTGGAGCATCCAGTAGGCGTCGGAGGAGTTCGCCGGGGTGACGACCTTGAGGCCCGCGACGTGCGCGAAGAGCGACTCGGGGGACTCGGAGTGGTGCTCGACGGCGCCGATGCCGCCGCCGTACGGGATGCGGATGACGACCGGCATCTTCACGGTGCCGAGCGAGCGGGCCCGCATCTTGGCCAGCTGCGTGACGATCTGGTCGTACGCGGGGAAGACGAAGCCGTCGAACTGGATCTCCACGACCGGCCGGTAGCCGCGCAGCGCGAGGCCGATCGCGGTGCCGACGATGCCGGACTCGGCGAGCGGGGTGTCGACGACGCGGTCCTCGCCGAAGTCCTTCTGCAGGCCGTCGGTGATGCGGAAGACACCGCCGAGCTTGCCGACGTCCAGGCCCATGATGACGACCTTGGGGTCGGTCTCCAGGGCCTTGCGCAGCGACTCGTTGAGCGCCTTTGCCAGGGGAAGCTTCTGAACAGCCATGATTACTCGGCCTCTCCGCCCTCGAAGGACGCCTGGTAGGCGGCGTACTGCGCGCGCTCCTCGTCGACGAGCGCGTGCCCGTCCGCGTACACGTTGTCGAACATCGCCATGTGGTCCGGGACGGGCATGGCGCGGACGACCTCGCGGACGCTCTTGCCGAGGGCCTCGCTCTCGGCCTCCAGCTCCTCGAAGAAGGCCGCATCGGCGTGGCCCTCGTTCTCCAGGTACGCCTTGAGGCGCAGGATCGGGTCCTTGGCCTCCCACTCCTCGCGCTCCGCGTCGCGGCGGTAGCGGGTCGGGTCGTCGGAGGTGGTGTGGGCGGCCATGCGGTAGGTGAACGCCTCGATGAGCGTCGGGCCCTCGCCGCGGCGGGCGCGCTCCAGGGCCGACCGGGTCACGGCCAGGCACGCGAGGACGTCGTTGCCGTCGACCCGGATGCCGGGGAAGCCGAAGCCGCGGGCGCGCTGGTAGAGCGGGACGCGGGTCTGCTTCTCGGTGGGCTCGGAAATGGCCCACTGGTTGTTCTGGCAGAAGAACACGACCGGGGCGTTGTAGACCGAGGAGAAGACGAACGACTCGTTGACGTCGCCCTGGCTGGAGGCGCCGTCACCGAAGTACGCGAGCACGGCGGAGTCCGCGCCGTCCTTGGCGATGCCCATGGCATAGCCGGTGGCGTGCAGGGTCTGCGAGCCGAGGACGATCGTGTACAGGTGGAAATTGTTGGTGCTGGGGTCCCAGCCGCCGTTGTTCACACCGCGGAACATTCCCAGCAGATTCGTCGGGTCGACCCCGCGGCACCAGGCGACGCCGTGCTCGCGGTAGGTCGGGAAGACGTAGTCGTCGTCGCGCAGGGCCCGGCCCGAACCGATCTGGGCGGCCTCCTGGCCGAGCAGCGAGGCCCACAGGCCCAGCTCGCCCTGACGCTGCAGGGCGGTCGCCTCGGCGTCGAAGCGCCGGGTGAGGACCATGTCGCGGTACAGACCGCGCAGCTCCTCGGCGCTCAGGTCGATGTCGTACTCGGGGTGCTGGACGCGCTCCCCTTCGGGCGTCAGCAGCTGAACGAGCTCGGGCTCCGAGGCCGTGGCGGCCGTTGCCTTCTTGGTGGTGCTCGTGCTCGCGCTTGCGGTGCGCTTGGTGCCGCTGCTGCGTCGCGTCGTCTTGCGCGCGGCAGTGCTCTCCACGGTCACGTGCGTGCTCCTCCGTCGGTCCGGCCCCCGGGTTCGCCGGTGAGGCCAGTGCGGCTCCGCCTTGTCCGTACCTTCGCACGGGGTGGGTGCGACGCGGCCGGAGTCGGGCGTGAAAGGTGCCCCGGCGTGCGCCGTCATAGGCACGTTACCCATTACGCGGCATTCCCGCGAAACCCCACTTGACCTGCGATTTTGCTTGGATTTCCAAGTAAATCGAGAAAAGGGGGGACTCATCCCTGGTCAGAGCATGGACAGCGGCCCGACGACGCCGTCGGAACACCCGGCACGTTATCCCG
The DNA here is from genome assembly GCF_014203895.1 of Streptomyces nymphaeiformis. Classification (GTDB taxonomy): domain Bacteria; phylum Actinomycetota; class Actinomycetes; order Streptomycetales; family Streptomycetaceae; genus Streptomyces; species Streptomyces nymphaeiformis. The sequence goes on from NZ_JACHJY010000004.1 coordinate 383,761, forward strand.
CGCACCCCGGGCGCCGGAAGACCCAATATGTGAGACTGACCGCGTGCGCGAAGAAGGAAAAATCCGGGTATTTCTGCTGGACGACCATGAAGTCGTCCGGCGCGGCGTCCACGAGCTGCTCTCCGTGGAGGACGACATCGAGGTGGTCGGCGAGGCCGGGACGGCGGCGGACGCGCTGGTCAGGATCCCCGCGACCCGCCCCGACGTCGCGGTGCTCGACGTCCGGCTGCCCGACGGCAGCGGGGTCGAGGTGTGCCGCGAGGTCCGCTCCCAGGACGAGTCGATCAAATGCCTGATGCTGACCTCGTTCGCGGACGACGAGGCGCTCTTCGACGCGATCATGGCCGGGGCCTCGGGGTACGTCCTCAAGGCCATCCGGGGCAACGAGCTGCTCAACGCCGTGCGGGACGTGGCGGCCGGCCGGTCGCTGCTCGACCCGGTGGCCACCGCCCGGGTCCTGGAGCGGCTGCGTGACGGCAACACCCCGAAGGGCGACGAAAGGCTCGCCAGCCTGACCGAGCAGGAGCGCAAGATCCTGGACCTGATCGGCGAGGGCCTGACCAACCGGGTCATCGGCGAGCGGCTCCACCTCGCGGAGAAGACGATCAAGAACTACGTCTCCAGCCTGCTGTCGAAGCTGGGCATGGAGCGCCGCTCGCAGGCGGCGGCGTACGTGGCACGACTGCAGGCCGAGCGGCACTGAGGCCTGGGCACTCCCCGGGCCCGTACCTCCCCCGTACGGGCCCGGGCGGGGCCCTCCGGCCGGTTTTCGGGACCTACGTCCCCGTCGAACCGGGGCAGGGGCCCCTTTTCCGGCACGGTGCCGGTGGCGGAGAGTGGAGACCATGTCCTCCGACGAGATCCGCGACGAGATCCGCGCCATCGAGTTGCTCAACCGCGTGTCGTACGGCCGGGTGGCGACGAGCATGCGGGCCATGCCGTTCGTCGCCCCCGCCCGCCACATCGTGGTCGACGGCCGCGTCCTGCTCCGGATGCACCGGGGCCTCGGCTACCACCGCGCCTGCAACGGCAGCGTCGTCGCGTACGGCGCGGACAACTCCGAGTCCGGCGCCGAGCGGATCTGGTCCGTGCAGTTCACGGGCACGGCGGAGATCGTCGAGCCGACGGCGGAGGAGCTGGCGGCCTTCGGCCCCGAGCCCGTACGGGTGGACGGGGAGCCCTTCACCCCGGTGTTCATGCGGATCGAGCCGCAGTTCGTGACGGTCCACGAGCTCGACTACAGCGGGAACTCCGATGAGCGACCCCTGCACCACGCAGCGTGATCTAACATCTGCGGAGTGCCGCGCTCATCTGTACTCCACGCTCCGCCGATCCGCCCCCTCCTGCGCCGCTACGCGGACGTCGGCGAGCCCCTCTCCTGCGTCCCCGTGACCGAGGGCTTACTCAACCGCGGGTACCGGCTCTCCACCACCCGCGGCGCGTACTTCCTCAAGCAGCACCTGGACGCCCCCACCTCCGACCGGGCCACCATCACCCGCCAGCACCGGGCCACCGAGCGCCTGCACGCCCTCGGCCTGCCGGTCGCGCCGCCGCTCCCCGACAGCCGGGGCCGCACGGTCGCGCTCGTCGGCGGACACTGCTACGCCCTGCACCCCTGGGTCGACGGCCGCCACCGCGACGGCGCCCAGCTCTCCACCGGCTGCTCCCGCCGCCTCGGCACCCTCCTCGGCCGCGTCCACACCTGCCTGGAACAGGTCATGGAGTCCCCGCCGCCCGGCGGCGACCACGAGAGCGCCCACCCCGAGGACACCTTCCGGGCCATCGACGAGCTGCTCCGCCTCGCCCGCGCGCACCGCCCCCGCGACGACTTCGACGCGCTCGCCGAGCACCGCCTCAGGGAGCGCCGCAGGCTCCTCGCCCAGCACGCCCACCACCGCCCGCCGCCCGCCTCGGCCGCCAGCTGGGTGCACGGCGACTTCCACCCGCTGAACCTGCTCTACCGGGGCGCGGAGCCGGCCGCGATCGTCGACTGGGACCGGCTCGGGGTCCGCCCCAGGGCCGAGGAGGCGGTCAGGGCCGCCGCGATCTTCTTCGTACGGCCGGAGGGGGAGCTGGCGCTGGAGAAGGTGCGGGCGTACGCGCGCGCGTACCGGCGGGCGACGGGCGCGGACGGCGCCGAGCTGGCGGCGGCGGCGCACCGGGTGTGGTGGGAGCGGCTGAACGACTTCTGGACCCTGCGCTGGCGCTACCAGCTGCACGACCGGAGGGCCGACCCGCAGTTCCCCGCGGTGTCGGCCCTGGCGGTGTGGTGGACGCGCGAGTACGCGGCGGTCCGCGACGCCTTCGCCGGCTGAGGCTCCCCGAAGGGCCTCGTCAGCCGGTCGTGGCGCCCGCGCCGCCCGTCGGCGGGGTGTCCGGGTTGCCGTTGCCGCCGGAGGAGTCGTCGGTCGGCTGGTCGGTCGGCTGCGTGGGCGGCTCGGTCGTCGGCTCGGTCGTCGGCTCCGTCGGATTGTCCGTGGACTGGGTCGGCGGCGCGGTCGTCGGCTTCGTCGGGGGCTCGGTCGTCGGCTCGCCCGTGGACCGGGTCGGCTCCTGCGTCGTCGGCGGGTTCCACGGCTGCTGCGTCTCGCCGCCGGTCGTCGTGCCCGTGTCCTCGGTGGGCTCCTGGGTGGGCTCCTCGGTGGCGGTCGGCTCCTCGGAGGCCGTGGACGGCGAGTTGCTGATGCTCGTCGGCGTCTTCACGTTGCCGCCCGAGTCACCCGCCTTGTCGATCGCGTACACGACACCCGCGACGATCGCGATCAGCGCGAGCGCGGCGAACAGCAGCATCTTGCCCCGGCCGCCGCCCTTCTGGGAGCCGTACCCGTCCTGGCCGTAGCCGCCGGTGCCGCCCGTGCCGCCGTCGTAGCCGTTGTACCCGCCGTCGTTCGGGTTCATCGGGGGGAGGATCGGGCCCTGCGCGGTCTCGCCGTGCATCGGGTGACCCATCGCGGTCGTCGCGGCCATGCCGCCGACCGGGGTGTGCCCGCCCTCGTACATCTCGACCGGCCCGGTGTTCCACGCGCCGGTGTAACCGCCCTGCTGCTGGAGCATCTGGAGGGCGTACTGGATGAGCCCGCGCATCTCCTCGGCGCTCTGGAACCGGTCGTCCGGGTCCTTCGCGAGCGAGCGCATCACGAGACCGTCGAGCTCCGGCGGCACGGAGCCCGTCACGTCGGACGGCGGGATCGGCGCGTCCTGGACGTGCTGGTACACGACGGACAGCGGGGTCTCGCCGGTGAACGGGGGACGCAGCGCGAGGAGCTCGTAGAGCAGGCAGCCCGTCGCGTACAGGTCGGAGCGGTGGTCGACCGCCTTGCCGAGGGCCTGCTCGGGGGAGAGGTACTGCGGGGTGCCCATGACCATGCCGGTCTGGGTCATCGTCGACTGCGCGCCGTGCAGGGCGCGCGCGATGCCGAAGTCCATGACCTTCACCGCACCGGTGTTCGTGATGATCACGTTCGCCGGCTTGATGTCACGGTGCACGATGCCGTGCTGGTGCGAGTAGGCCAGCGCCTCCAGGACCCCGGAGACGATGATGAGCGCCTGCTCGGGACCGGGCGCCTCGGCGCTGAGCAGCAGGTCGCGGATGGTGCGGCCCTCGACCAGCTCCATCACGATGTACGGCACGGGCCGGCCGCCCACGAGGTCCTCGCCGGAGTCGTACACGGCGACGATGGCGTGGTGGTTGAGCCCGGCGACGGACTGCGCCTCGCGCGTGAAGCGGGCCTTGGAGACCGGGTCCTCGGCGAGATCGGCGCGCAGCAGCTTGACGGCCACCGTGCGGCCGAGCCGTACGTCCTCGGCGGCGAAGACCTCCGCCATGCCGCCCCGGCCCAGGCGGTGCGTCAGGCGGTAGCGGCCGTCGCCGACGACGCCGCCCTCGCCCCACGATTCCGCCGACGCGTCCGGCACACCGTTACCTGCTCCGGATTCGGGTGCCATCAGTCCTCGCCGTCGTCTGTCGTGCCGTGTCCAGTCGTCACGCTACAGGCTCCGTACGACACCACGGTCCGAGATGGACCGGCCATCCAACCGCCTCGACGTACGCCTGTGCAAATTCGACGGGTTTCCCGCGCCCGTGCGGAAACGCTTCCTGTGCGGAGGGTCACGGAACGGGTACCGAACCGGGGCGCGGCTTGACGTGTCACTGCCCTGCGGCAGACTTGCGCCAGGAAATTCCGGATCAACGCCGCCACGCGCGCGTAGGGGGAAGCACAGATGAGCCAGGACGGCGCACAGGGCCGCTATGCGGGCGGTTCGGTCGCGGGCGGCCGGTACCAGCTGCGTGACCTTCTCGGCGAGGGCGGCATGGCGTCGGTGTACCTGGCGTACGACAGCGCCCTCGACCGGCAGGTCGCCATCAAGACGCTGCACACGGAGCTCGGCCGGGAGCAGTCCTTCCGCGAGCGTTTCCGGCGCGAGGCCCAGGCCGTCGCGAAGCTGTCGCACACCAACATCGTCTCGGTCTTCGACACCGGCGAGGACACCCTCGACGGCGCCGTCATGCCGTACATCGTCATGGAGTACGTGGAGGGGCAGCCGCTCGGCTCGGTCCTCGCCGCGGACGTCCAGCAGTACGGTGCGATGCCCGCGGACAAGGCGCTGAAGGTCACGGCCGACGTGCTCGCCGCCCTCGAGGTCAGCCACGAGATGGGCCTGGTCCACCGCGACATCAAGCCGGGCAACGTGATGACGACCAAGCGCGGCGTCGTCAAGGTCATGGACTTCGGCATCGCGCGGGCCATGCAGTCCGGCGTCACCTCGATGACGCAGACCGGCATGGTCGTCGGCACCCCCCAGTACCTCTCCCCCGAGCAGGCCCTCGGCCGCGCGGTGGACGCCCGCTCCGACCTTTATTCGGTCGGCATCATGCTCTTCCAGCTGCTGACGGGCCGTCTCCCCTTCGACGCCGACTCGCCGCTCGCCATCGCCTACGCGCACGTGCAGGAGGAGCCGGTCGCCCCGTCCTCCGTCAACCGCTCGGTGACGCCGGCGATGGACGCGCTCGTGGCGCGCGCGCTGCGGAAGAACCCGAACGAGCGGTTCCCGAGCGCGGCGGCGATGCGCGACGAGTGCCTGCGGGTCCTGGCGGCCGGCCAGACCGGTGCGCCCGTGATCGTCCAGGGCGGTCCGGTGAGCAGCGGCGCGGGCGTCGGCTCGGCCGTCTTCCCGCCCGTCGGCCAGACCCCGCCGCCGGCCGCGCACGGCGTGCAGCAGCCGTACCTGCCGCCGACGTCGCAGCCCGGCCCGTACGGCCCCGCGACCCCGGCGCCCGCTCCGGCGTACGGCTACCCGCAGCAGGCCCCGACGCCCGCGCCGATGTACCAGACCCCGGCCCCCTCGCCGTACGCCCCGACGCCGGCCCCGGCGCCCATGTCCATGCCGACGCCCGCGCCCGTCGCGACCGGCGGCTCCGGCTCCGGCTCCCGCCGGAACACCCCGGTCATCGTCGGCGCGATCGCCGTCGCACTGCTCGCGATCGGCGGCCTGGTGGCGGTGCTCAACATGAAGGACGACCCCCAGGACCCGCAGGCGGGCGGCACGGGCGGCACGGAGCAGAGCCAGACGGCGGCACCCGGCCACAAGGGCCCCGACCTGACCAAGACCATCGACATGAAGAAGTGCACGCAGCCTTCGGAGTCGCAGGACGACCCCTCCAAGTTCGAGGTCCCGAACTTCACCTACAAGAACATCCAGTCGGTGAAGGCGTGTGTCCAGGCGGCCGGCTGGAAGATCATGACCCAGACGCCGGTGGACGAGTCCACGTACGGCGAGGGCACGGTCCTGGAGCAGTTCCCGCCGGCCGGTGAGGACATCACGGACGAGGACGCCGAGTTCACCCTCAAGATCTCGACGGGCAACCCGCCGCAGTAGTCACGATTCCTTCTTCGTTCCCTTTCCGTACACCCCCTGCACCCGTCCCGGATGCCGGAAATGTCCCGGCGTGTTTACGCTGAGTCGACCATCTCGGCGGCTCGGGTACGGGAGGGGGTCACCCGGTGACTCCAGCACTCCGCACGGCACGCGCGCGGGCTCTCCGCACCGCGCTCACCTGCGTGTTCACCGGCGCCTGCGCCCTGTACTCCACGCCCTTCACGTACGCGGCGGAGGCCCCCGGCACCTCGTTCCACCAGCGCGGGACGGGGGAGGCCCCCGGCGCCTCGTCGTTCCGGCGCGGGACGGCGGAGGCCCCCGGCGCCTCGTCCTTCCGGCGCGGGACGGGGGAGGCACCGGCCGTCCCGACGCCGGCGGCGACCCCGTCCTCCACCCCGCCCTCGCCGAGCGAGCCGCCGGCCTCCCCCTCCCCGTCGAGCTCTTCGCCGGTCCCGCCGTCGGCGCCTCCGAGCGGCACCGGCGGCACCGCGCCCGTCTCCCCGGCGCCCGCGCCCACCGGCACCGGGACGCCGTCCTCCACGGCCGCGCCGAGCGCCGAGCCCTCCGACGCCCCCACCCCCAGCGCCTCCGCCTCCCTCGCGGGGCGGCCCGCCGGTGAGGGGCGGCCCCACCCCGGACGCCCCGAGTCCGCCACCCCGTCGACCACCGCACCGGCCACCACGACGCCGTCGCCCAGCCCCTCTCGTACCGAAACCGCTACAACCCCGCGCGAGCACCAGGCCTCCGAAGAGGCTGACGAATCGGTACGCGAGGGGGACCCGCTGCCTCCCGAGGCCGCGCCCGCCAGCCTGCCCGCCGCCGCGCCCGGCCTCTCGGCCGAGGCCTCGTCCACCCTCGGCGACCAGCGGATTCCCGTCCTCACCCTGGGCGTGGGGCTGGCCCTGATGGGGCTCGGCATCGGCTTCCTCGGGCTCCGGATGCGCCGCCGCTGACCCATCGGGTCCCCCTTGAGTCGGACCCCGCCGGTCCCCCTCAGGACGGTTGTCCGCCGCTGCATACCCGGTATACATACTGAGTATGTCGATCCGCCACGGGCTCCTCGCCCTTCTCGAACGCGGCCCTCGCTACGGCTCCCAGCTCCGTACGGAGTTCGAGTCCCGCACCGGCTCCACCTGGCCGCTCAACGTCGGCCAGGTCTACACGACCCTCAACCGTCTGGAACGCGACGGCATGGTCGCCCAGGGCGGCGAGGACACGGCCGGGCACACGCTCTACACGATCACCGACAGCGGCCGCGCCGAGCTCAGGACCTGGTTCGAGAAGCCGGTGGACCGCACCAGCCCCGCCCGCGACGAGCTGGCCATCAAACTCGCCATGGCCGTGGGCGCACCCGGCGTCGACATCCGGAACGTCATCCAGTCCCAGCGCCGGCACACCGTGAAGGCGATGCAGGACTACACCCGGCTCAAGGCCCAGGCCCTGCTCGCCGTCGAGGGCGGCGGGGCCCGGGAGCGGGACGACGTGGCCTGGCTGCTCGTCCTGGAGCAGCTGATCTTCCAGACCGAGGCGGAGGCCCGCTGGCTGGACCACTGCGAATCCCGGCTGATCCGGCTGTCGGCGACGGCCGCGACGGCCGGGACGGAGGCTTCGTCCGGTCCGAGCTCCTCCAGCGCCCCTACCGTCTCCGCCGCCCCGAACGTCCCGACCGCTCCGCGCACTTCGGCCTCGTAGCGCTCACGCACCACCCTTCCACCGCACGCTCCCGTACGCGGCCCGACCGCCGCCTACGGCCAACGGGGGGATCCCTCCATGTCCACACAGCAGCCCGTGCTGCAACTGCAGAACCTGACCCGCGTCCACGGCGCGGGCGCCACCGAGGTGCACGCCCTGCGCGGAATCGACCTCGCGGTGTACCCCGGCGAACTCGTCGCCGTCATGGGCCCGTCGGGATCCGGCAAGTCCACGCTGCTCACCATCGCCGGCGGCCTGGACACCCCCAGCTCGGGCCGGGTCATCGTCGAGGACACCGACATCACCGCGGCGAGCGTCAAGGAGCTCGCGGCCCTGCGCCGCCGCAGCGTCGGGTACGTCTTCCAGGACTACAACCTCATCCCGGCCCTGACCGCCGCCGAGAACGTCGCCCTGCCCCGCGAGCTGGACGGGACCTCCGCCCGCAAGGCGCGCGTCGAGGCCACCGCCGCCCTGGAGGAGATGGGGCTCGGACACCTCGCCGACCGCTTCCCCGACGAGATGTCCGGTGGCCAGCAGCAGCGCGTGGCCATCGCCCGCGCCCTCGTCGGCGACCGCCGTCTCGTCCTCGCCGACGAGCCGACCGGCGCCCTCGACTCCGAGACCGGCGAGTCCGTCCTCGCCCTGCTCCGCTCCCGCTGCGACGCGGGCGCCGCCGGTGTCCTCGTCACCCACGAACCGCGGTTCGCCGCCTGGGCCGACCGGGTCGTGTTCCTGCGGGACGGCGCGATCGTCGACCAGACCGTGCGCAGCGACGCCGACTCCCTCCTCTCGGGCCAGGTGGCTGAGGCGTGAAGACCTGGTTCCACTCCTGGCGGGCCGCGATCCGCATCGCCCGCCGCGACGCCTGGCGTTCCAAGGGCCGCAGCGCTCTCGTCCTCGCGATGATCGCGCTGCCCATCCTGGGCGTCAGCGCCCTCGATCTGACCTACCGGAGCTCCCAGCTCTCCCCCGCCGAGAAGCTGGAGCGGACGATCGGCGCGGCCGACGCGCGCTTCAGCGACGCCCAGGTCAACGGTGTCCCGATCTTCCAGGACCCGGCCGGCGAGATGCACACGACGGTCAAGGACTACGAGGACGAGCCCTGGCCGAGCGGCTCCACGGACGTCACGAAGGCCATCCCGGCGGGCTCCACCGTCCTGACGGACGGCTCCGGTTCGGCCAAGCTGACGACGGCCCACGGCCTGCTCGGTGCCGAGGTGCGTGAGCTCAAGGCGTCCGATCCGATCGCCCGCGGCATCATGACGCTCCTGGAGGGGCGTTTCCCGGAGAAGAACGACGAGGTCATGGCGACCTCGCACTTCCTGGAGAGCAGCGGCCTGTCGATCGGCGCGACCCTTTCCGCCCGCAATTTCGATCGCCCGTACCGGATCGTCGGCTCCTACGAACTTCCCGACTCCCTGACCACGGACCAGGTCAACGCGCTGCCCGGCGCCTTCCTCGCCCCGTACGCGAAGGCGGTCGAGAAGGCCGGTCTGCCCGCGCCCGACCTCTCCGTCTCGTACCTGGTGCGCAAGTCCGGTGGTTTCACGTGGAACACCGTGAAGGAGATCAACACCAGGGGCGTCGCCGTCGTCTCGCGCGCCGTGCTGCTCGATCCGCCGGCCGAGTCCGAGGTCCCGCTCAACCAGAAGGAGGGCTTCCGCGGTTACGAGACCAGTTCGGAGGCCTCCGCCGCAGACCTGGCCTCCCTCGCCACCGTCGTCGGCCTGGCGATGCTGGAGATCTGTCTGCTCGCCGGTCCCGCCTTCGCGGTCGGCGCCCGTCGCTCGCGCCGCCAGCTCGGCCTGGTCGGGGCCAACGGCGGTGCCCGCAGCCACATCCGCGCGATCGTGCTCAGCGGCGGCCTCGTCATCGGCGTCGCGGCCGCCGTCACCGGCATCGTCCTCGCGCTGGTCCTGACGCTCGTCCTCGAGCCGGTCCTCGAGGACGCCATGGGCCAGCGGTTCGGGGCCTTCGACATCCGGCCGCTCGAACTGCTCGGCATCGCCCTGCTCGCGGTCCTGACCGGTCTGCTCGCCGCGGTCGTCCCCGCCTTCACCGCCTCCCGGCAGACCGTCCTCGCCTCGCTCACCGGCCGGCGCGGAGTCCGCCGCAGCAGCCGCGTGCTGCCCGTGATCGGACTGGTGGCCCTCCTCATCGGCGGCGCGGTCGCCCTCTTCGGCTCGATGGTCTCCCAGCAGGTCGTCCTCGTGGCCGCGGGCTCCGCCCTCGCCGAGCTCGGCGTCGTCGCCATGACCCCCGCCCTGGTGGGCCTGTTCGGGCGGACCGGCCGCTGGCTGCCGCTCTCCCCGCGCCTCGCACTGCGGGACGCCGTCCGCAACCGGGGCCGTACGGCACCCGCCGTCGCCGCCGTCCTCGCCGCCGTCGCGGGCACGGTCGCCGTCTCCACGTACATGGCCAGCCGCGAGGCCCAGAACAGGGCGGGCTACGAGGCCACGCTGCCGTACGGCGTCGCCGCCGCCTTCGTCCAGGAGGAGGGCGGCCGGGACGCCCCCGCCGTCCGCGATGCCGTCCAGCGCAACTTCCCCGTCGACGTCCGCGCCGACGTCGCGCGCATCTCGGTCGGCAAGCCCGGCTGCGCGCCCTGGGGCGGCGAGGGCGCCGGCTGCGGCCGCTACGAGGTCGTCGTCCCGCCGGCGAACGAGTGCCCGCTGTACGCGAGCGTCCCGGGCGGCGGCGACCCCGCCGAGAAGTACACGCCCGAGCAGCGGCGGAAGCTGGTCACCGAGGACTGGCGGTGCAAGGAGTCCGCGAGCAGCGGGATGTACGTCTCCGACGGCGGCCTGCTCATCGGTGACGCCAGTCTGCTGAAGGTCCTCGGCGTCGACGACCCCGCGACCGAGAAGGCCCTCGCCGACGGCAGGATCGTCGCCTTCAACCGCACCCTGGTCGATGGGAAGGGCACCATCGGGATCAAGCAGATCACCGACATCGCCGCCGCGGACAAGGCCTCCCAGGAGGGCCGTCCCGCCCCCGGCAAGGTCAGCACCCTGCCCGCGTACCTGGTGCCCGGCGAAAAGAAGTCCTACGGCCTCCAGGCCCTCATGACCCCGGCCACCGCCAAGGCCGCCGGCCTCTCCACGGCACCGCTCGGCCTGTACGTCAGCACCGAGCGGCTCCCGGACTCCGAGCAGCGCCAGAAGCTCGACAGCGACCTCGCCAAGCTCGGCGGCAACGTCGAACTCCACCTGGAGGAAGGGTTCGTCAACGAGTACGGCATCGTCCTGCTCGCGCTGGCCGTCTTCGCGGGCCTGGTCACCATCGGCGCCGCCGGCATCGCCACCGGACTCGCCCAGGCCGACGCCGAGGCCGACCTGAAGACGCTCGCCGCCGTCGGCGCCCCGCCCCGGGTCCGCCGCACGCTCAGCGGATTCCAGTGCGGAGTCGTCGCCGCGATGGGCGTGATCCTCGGCTCGGCCGCCGGACTGCTGCCCGCCGTCGGACTCCGGCTGACCGAGGAGCGCGACGAGCTCCGCTACTACGAGCAGAACCTCGCCGAGGGCTGGAGCGGCGACCTGACCCCGCCCGACGTGCCGATCGTCATCCCCTGGGAGACGCTGGCCGGGCTGCTGGTCGCCGTCCCGCTCGGTGCCGCCCTCCTCGCCGCCCTGGTGACCCGCTCACGCGGCGCACTGGCCCGGCGCGCGGCGACCTGACGGTCTTCGTTCCCGTCCTGTGCCCCTGTACGAGGGTGGATCACCCTCGTACAGGGGCACACCCTGTGATGACGCGTGTGTACGAGAGAATGGCGGCATGGAGATGCCGAGGAATGACAGGTCGCAGGAGAGCCCCCAGGTCCTCATCGTGGGACAGGACGGGACGGCGCTCGGCGGCACTCAGGGCGACGACGAACCCCGCGAGGTCCCGGTGACGGAAATGGTCGAGCAGCCTGCGAAGGTCATGCGGATCGGCAGCATGATCAAGCAGCTCCTGGAGGAAGTACGGGCGGCCCCTCTGGACGAGGCGAGCCGGGTCAGGCTCAAGGACATCCACGCCAGCTCCGTGAAGGAGCTGGAGGACGGGCTCGCGCCCGAACTGGTCGAGGAGCTGGAGCGGCTCTCCCTGCCGTTCACGGACGAGGCGATCCCCTCCGAGGCGGAGCTGCGCATCGCGCAGGCGCAGCTGGTGGGCTGGCTGGAGGGCCTGTTCCACGGCATCCAGACGGCGCTGTTCGCCCAGCAGATGGCGGCCCGCGCCCAGCTGGAGCAGATGCGCCGCGCACTGCCTCCGGGCGCGTCGCACGACGATGACGACGACCACGGCCACGGCCACGCGGTCCGCTCGGGCCCGTACCTGTAGGTAGCGCAGGTCGTACGGAGAAGGGCCCCGCACACCTGGTGTGCGGGGCCCTTCTCCGCGTTACGGGCGCCGGGCGACGGTGCTGCCGAGCCCCGGTGCCGGCGGCCGCTCGGTGGCCGTCAGGCGCCCGGGGTGAGCAGCAGCACCTTGCCGACGTGGCGGCCGTCCTCGAGGGCCCTGTGGCCCTCGGCGGCCTCCGGCATCGGGACGGTGCGGTCGACGACCGGGCGGACCGTGCCCGCGCCGATCAGCGGCCAGACGTGCTCCCGTACGGCCGCGACGATCGCCGCCTTCTCCCCGGCCGGCCGGGACCGCAGCGTCGTCGCCATGACGGCGGCGCGCTTCGCGAGCAGCGCCCCGAGGTTCAGCTCGCCCTTCACCCCGCCCTGGAGGCCGATGACGACCAGCCGGCCGTTCACGGCCAGCGCCTTCACGTTCCGCTCCAGGTACTTCGCGCCCACGATGTCCAGGATGACGTCCGCGCCCGCCCCGTCCGTCGCCTTCGCCAGCTCCTCGACGAAGTCCTGCTCGCGGTAGTCGATGAGGACGTCCGCGCCGAGCTCGGCGCAGCGCGCCAGCTTCTCGGGGCCTCCGGCGGTGACCGCGACCCGCGCGCCGACCGCCTTCGCCAGCTGGATCGCCATCGTGCCGATGCCGCTCGCGCCGCCGTGCACGAGCAGCGTCTCGCCGGGCCGCAGGTGGGCGATCATGAAGATGTTGGACCAGACGGTGCACGCGACCTCGGGGAGCGCGGCGGCCGTGGTCAGGTCGACGCCCTCGGGCACCGGCAGGAGCTGGCCGGCCGGGACCGCGACCTTCTCCGCGTAGCCGCCGCCGGCGAGCAGCGCGCACACCTCGTCGCCGACGGCCCAGCCCGAGACTCCCGGGCCGAGCGCGACGATCCGGCCCGCGCACTCCAGGCCGGGGTACGGGGAGCTGCCCGGCGGCGGGTCGTAGAAGCCCTGGCGCTGGAGCAGATCGGCGCGGTTGACCGCGCTGGCCACCACCTCGACGAGGACCTCGCCCTCGCCGGGTACGGGATCGGGCACCTCGGCCCAGACGAGCGCCTCGGGGCCGCCGGGTTCCGGAATCGTGATCGCATACATGGCGGCGAGGCTACTCGTCCGGCGGGTCGGTCCTCCGGCTCAGTCGTCCGGCGGCGTGGACAGCGGGGTCACCGGCGCGGCGCGCACGATGGTGATCACCCGGTCCATGAGCTGGAGCGGGCTGGCCGCGGGGTCGTCGTAACCGAGCAGCCGGTGGCCGCGGAGCACGCTGACCACCAGGTCACCGGTCTCCCGCACGCTCTTGCCGACCTCGCTCTTGGTCACCGGCCGCTCCACCAGGTCGAGGCCCGAGCCCTGCTGGATGAGGTCCTCCATGACGGTGCCGGCGCTGGGGCTCAGCACGGAGAGGCCCAGCAGGCGCCCGGCGGCGCTGGCGCTGGTGATGACCGCGTCCGCGCCGGACTGGCGCAGCAGCGGCGCGTTCTCCTCCTCGCGGACCGCGGCGACGATCTTCGCGCCCTTGTTGAGCTGGCGTGCCGTGAGGGTGACCAGGACCGCCGTGTCGTCGCGCTGGGTGGCGATGACGATCTGCCGGGCCCGCTGCACCTCGGCGCGGAGCAGCACGTCGCTGCGGGTCGCGTCGCCGATGACACCGACGAACCCGTCCGCGTTCGCCGTCTCGATGACCTTGGTGGAGGGGTCGACGATGACGATCTGGTCCTTGCGGAGCCCGGTCGCGCAGAGCGTCTGGATCGCGGACCGCCCCTTCGTCCCGAACCCGACGATGACGGTGTGGTCGCGCAAGGTGGACCTCCAGCGGTTCAGCCGGAACTCCTCCCGGGTCCGCTCGGTGAGGACCTCGAGAGTGGTGCCGACCAGGATGATCAGGAACAGCACGCGCAGCGGCGTGACCAGCAGGATGTTGGCGAGCCGCGCCGAGTCGCTGTACGGGACGATGTCGCCGTATCCGGTGGTGGAGAGCGTCACGGTCGCGTAGTAGGCGGCGTCGAGGAAGTCGAGCGTCTCGTCTGCGTTGTCGTGGTAGCCGTCGCGGTCGACGTAGACGATGAACACCGTCACGACCAGCACGCCGAGCGCCATGAGCAGCCGCTTGCCGACCTGTCGCAGCGGCCGCTCGACGACCCTGCGGGGCAGCCGGACCTGAGGGCCCAGGACCCGCTCGTCCGCGTTGCGCGCCATCACGTCACGGCTGGGAAGTTTCACGTGAAACACGCTCCTTGGGCCGGTACGGCGCCCGACGTCGGCGGCCAGGGAAGGTCGAGGACGTCCAGCTCCTGGCCGGACCGGGCGCCGCCGGGCGGGACGACGGCCATGCCGTCCGCGACGGCGATGCCCCGGAGCATGGCCGGCCCGTTGTAGTGCAGCGCGACGAGGTGGTCGCCCCTGCGGACGACGGGGACGAGCCGGGTGTCGTGGGGGTGCCCGTGCACCTCGTCGAGGACGGGGGCAGGGCCCCGGCCTCCGGTGGGTGAGGTGCCGGCCAGGGCGGCGAGGAGCGGCTCGGCGAGCGTGAGGAGGCCGGAGACGGCGGCCAGCGGGTTGCCGGGCAGGCCGACGAGGTGACGACCTCCGCCCAGGGACGCGAGGAGCATCGGGTGGCCGGGGCGGACCTTCACCCCGTCGACCAGGAGCGTGGCGCCGGCCTTGTCGAGCACCCGGTGGAGGTGGTCGACGGGCCCGGCGGCGGTGCCTCCGGTCGTGACGACCACGTCGGCGGCGGAGCCCGTGACGGCCGCGTACAGCTCCTCGGCGTCGTCGCCGATCCGCCGGGTGCCGAGCACCTCGGCGCCGAGCGCCTCCAGCCAGGGGCCGAGCATCGGGCCGAGGGCGTCACGGATGAGCCCCGCGTGGGGGAGACCTGCCGTGAGCAGCTCGTCGCCGAGGACGAGGACCTCCACCCGGGGGCGCGGCGGCACCGGGAGCTCGTCGTACCCGGCGGCCGCGGCGAGGCCCAGGACGACCGGGGTCACGGCGGTGCCCGCGGGGAGCAGTTCGTCGCCGGACCGGCACTCCTGGCCCCGGGGCCGGATGTCCTGCCGGGAGACGACGTCCCGCAGGGCGTGCAGCAGCGGCCCCTCGGTACGGGAGTGCTCGGTACGGATGACGGCGGTGGTTCCGGGCGGTACGGGGGCGCCGGTGGCGATCCGTATGGCCTCGCCGTCGGTCAGCGCGGCGGTGGGCGCGTGACCGGCGAGGACGGAGGTGTCCGCGCGGACGGTCCAGGGGCCCTGGCCCGCGACGGCCCAGCCGTCCATGGCGGAGGTGTCGAAGGAGGGCAGGTCGGTGAGGGCACGGAGCGGCTCGGCGAGGACATGGCCGAGCGCCTGCCCGAGCGGGAGGCGCCGCGGCTCGCGCCCGGCCCCCGCGGCGGTCCCGGCGCGGGCGGCGGCGGCCCGGGCCTCGGGCCAGGCGGTGGCCCGGTGCGGCTGCTCGGCCCGGTGGCCGGTGGCGGGGGCCACGGGGGCGGGCTCCTTCGACTTCATCCGGACTCGTCCTACTCGGTGGCTCGTTCGGAGGGCTGCTCGGAGGGCTGCTCGCCGTCCTCTTCGGCGGCCCAGCGCTGAGCGAGCGCCGCGGCCTTGCGGGCGGCCTCGGCGACGGCCTCGGGTCCGCCCTCGCCCGCGCGGGCCGCCGCGTAACCGACCAGGAAGGTGGTCAGGGGTGCGGCGGGGCGGGCCACGCCGTGGGCGGCGTCACGGGCGAGGTCGAGCAGCACGCCGGTGTCGACGTCCAGTTCGATGCCCAGTTCGTCTTTGACTGCGGTGATCCATTCATCAAGCACGGTCCCATGCTCCCTGATGCGCGCCCGGGCCGTGGCGATGTCCTCCCAGGTGTCGCAGTCGAAGGAGGCGAGGGGGGCCGCGGCGACCCGGGTGAGGCTCAGTCCCCCGGTGAGGAGACGCAGCGGACCGCCGGCGAGGGTGCCCCGGCGGTCGGCGATGAGAGCCAGTTCACGCAGGAGCGGGGTGCGGCGGTAGGCGGCGACGAGCGGCTGGTCCCGGCCCTCGGCGTCGGTGAGGAGCGCGGCCTCGGCCCCGGGGTCCGCGTCGAGCGCGTCGAGGAGGCGTCGGACGGTGGCCCCGTCCAGGAAGGGCAGGTCGGCGGAGAGGACGAGGAGGACGTCGGCGCCGGTCTCCCGTACGCCGGCGCCGAGCGCGGCCAGCGGCCCGCCGCCGGGCGGGTCCTCCCTGGTCCAGCGGACGGGGCGGGCGGTCGGGCGGGGTGCGGCGACGACCACGGTCCGGGCTGCGTCGGGACAGGCCGCGAGCACCCGGTCGAGGAGGGTTCGGCCCCCGATCCGTACCCCGGGCTTGTCGGATCCGCCGAGGCGCCGGGCGGCGCCCCCGGCGAGCACGACGGCGTCGTATGCGGTGGTCACCCCAGCAGTATGGGCCGCAGGGGGCCACGGCCGACGGGCCCGTCTCCCTTGCTGAGACGGGCCCGTCGGCGGTACCGGCGGACGGCCGTACCGGGTGGGGGTCCGGTGCGGGCGTCCGGTGCGGCCGTTGTGCGTCAGACCGTGCGGAGCAGGACGGCAGGCTGCTCGACGCAGTCCGCCACGTACCGCAGGAAGCCGCCCGCCGTGCCGCCGTCGCAGACGCGGTGGTCGAAGGTGAGCGACAGCTGCACCACCTGACGGACGGCCAGTTCGCCCTGGTGGACCCAGGGCTTGGGGATGATCCGGCCGACACCGAGCATGGCGGCCTCGGGGTGGTTGATGATCGGCGTGGAGCCGTCGACCCCGAACACCCCGTAGTTGTTCAGGGTGAACGTGCCGCCGGTCAGATCGGCCGGGGTGATCGCACCCTGCCGGGCCGCCTCCGTCAGCCGGGCGAACTCCTCCGTCAACGACTCGGCCGTCCTGGTCCCCGCGTCCTTGACCACGGGGACGACGAGTCCGCGCGGGGTCTGGGCGGCGAAGCCGAGGTGCACGGACGGCAGCCGGACGATCTCCCGGGCTGCGGTGTCCACCGTGGAGTTGAGCTCGGGGAACCGGGCCAGGGCATGGACGCAGATGCGCGCGAGGAGCGCGAGCAGCGAGATCTTCGGCCCGCCGGCCGCGTTCATCGCGGCCCGTGCCGCCATCAGCTCGGTCGCGTCGGCGTCGACCCAGCAGGTCGCGTCGGGGATCTCCGTACGGCTGCGGGACAGCTTGTCCGCGACCGCGCCACGGACCCCGCGCAGCGGGACACGCTCACCGGCGGCGGCGACGGAGACCGCGGCGGGGGCGGGAGTGGGCGCCGGGGCGGCGACCGGCTGCTCCAGGGCCGCGAGGGCCAGCTCCACGTCGGCCCGCAGGATCAGCCCCTCGGGCCCGGATCCGCGCACCTCCCGCAGGTCGAGGCCCCGGTCACGGGCCAGCTTCCGCACGAGCGGCGAGATGACGGGCACGGGACCGGCGGCCGCCGGAGCGCCGACCGGAGCAGGAACGGCGACCGGAGCCGGAGCGGCCACGGGGGCAGGAGCGGCGACCGGAGCCGGGGCGGCAGCCGGCGCCTGGGCAGCGGCCGCCGGGTTCGCGTGCCGCACCCGGCGGCGCCGGGCGGCGGGCCCGGCCGTGCCGTAGCCGACGAGCACATTGCCCGAGTACTCCGAGGAGACGGCCGCATCGACGTCGGCGCGGCCCACTCCCGGAGCGGCCTCCGCGAGCTCCTCCGGCGCGCCCGTGCCGCCGACGGCGACCGTCAGGAGCGGGGCGCCGACGGGCAGTTCGGTGCCCTCCTCGCCGTACCGGGCGGTGACGACACCGCCGTACGGGCAGGGCACCTCGACCATGGCCTTGGCCGTCTCGACCTCGACGACCGGCTGGTCGATGGCGACGACGTCGCCGACGGCGACCAGCCAGCGCACGATCTCGGCCTCGGTGAGCCCCTCACCGAGGTCGGGCAGCTTGAACTCCAGGACCTGTGCCATCAGTTCCCCGCCTCCCACTGCAGTCGCGCCACCGCGTCCAGGACGCGGTCCACGCCCGGCAGGTGGTGCCGCTCCAGCATCGGCGGCGGGTACGGGATGTCGAAGCCCGCGACCCGCAGCACCGGCGCCTCCAGGTGGTGGAAGCAGCGCTCGGTCACGCGCGCGGCGATCTCCGCGCCGGGGCCGCCGAAGCCGGTCGACTCGTGGACGACGACCGCGCGGCCGGTGCGCCGCACGGAGGCGCAGACGGTCTCGTCGTCGAACGGCACGAGCGAGCGCACGTCGACGACCTCCAGGTCCCAGCCCTCGGCCTGCGCGGCCTCGGCCGCCTCCAGGCAGACCGGCACCGAGGGACCGTAGGTGATCAGGGTGGCCCCGGTGCCCCGGCGGCGCACGACGGCCTTGCCGATCGGCTCGACGGGCGCGGGCGCCTCGGGGGACCAGTCGGACTTGGACCAGTAGAGCCGCTTGGGCTCCAGGAAGACCACCGGGTCGTCGGAGGCGATGGCCGCGCGCAGCAGCCCGTAGGCGTCCTCGACGGTGGCCGGGGTGACGACGTGCAGGCCCGGCGTGGCCGTGTAGTAGGCCTCGGAGGAGTCGCTGTGGTGCTCGACGCCGCCGATCCCGCCGCCGTACGGGACGCGGATGACGATCGGCATCGGCACGGCGCCGCGGGTGCGGTTGCGCATCTTCGCCACGTGGGAGAGCAGCTGCTCGAACGCCGGGTAGGCGAACGCGTCGAACTGCATCTCCACGACCGGCCGCAGGCCGTACATGGCCATGCCGACGGCCGCGCCGAGGATGCCCGCCTCGGCCAGCGGGGTGTCCGTGCACCGGTCCTCGCCGAACTCCTTGGCGAGCCCGTCGGTGACCCGGAAGACACCGCCGAGGGTGCCGACGTCCTCGCCCATCACGTGGACGGTCGGGTCCTCGGCCATCGCGTCGCGCATGGCGCGCTGGAGCGCCTGCGCCATCGTGGCGGGCTTCGGCTTCGCGGCGTTCCCGCCGGCCTTGGCGGCCGCGGGGCCGGTCGTCGCGGTCGTCATCACGCCTCACCCTCGGCTTCGAGCTCGGCGCGCAGCTGCGCCGCCTGTTCGCGCAGCTGCGTCGTCTGCTCCGCGTAGACGTGGGAGAAGAGCTCCATCGGGTCGAGCACCGGGTCGGCGTTCATCCGTTCGCGCAGCTCCGCCGCCATCGTCTCGGCGGCCTCGGCCGCCGCGTTCCTGCCGTCCTCGTCGAGCAGGCCACGCTCCGTCAGTTCCCGTTCCATGAGGAGGATCGGGTCGTGTGCCCGCCAGGCCTCGACCTCGCCGGCCGTGCGGTAGCGGGTCGCGTCGTCGGCGTTGGTGTGGGCGTCCATCCGGTAGGTGATCGCCTCGACGAGGGTGGGTCCGCCGCCGCGTCGCGCGCGGGCCACGGCCTCGGTGAGCACCTGGTGGACGGCGACCGCGTCGTTGCCGTCGACGAGCCGGCCCGGCATCCCGTACCCGACGGCCTTGTGGGCGAGGGAGGGGGCGGCGGTCTGCTTGGCGAGCGGCACGGAGATCGCGAAGCCGTTGTTCTGGACGAGGAAGACCACGGGGGCCTGCCAGACGGCGGCGAAGTTCAGCGCCTCGTGGAAGTCGCCCTCGCTGGTGCCGCCGTCGCCGACCATGGCGAGGGCGACGACGTCGTCGCCCTTGAGGCGGGCGGCGTGGGCGAGGCCCACGGCGTGCGGGAGCTGGGTGGCGAGGGGCGTGCAGAGCGGCGCGATGCGGTGCTCGTGCGGGTCGTACCCGGTGTGCCAGTCGCCGCGCAGCAGGGTCAGTGCCTGGACGGGGTCGAGGCCCCGGGCCACGGCCGCGAGGGTGTCGCGGTACGAGGGGAAGAGCCAGTCCCGCTCCTCCAGGGCGAGGGCGGCGGCGATCTCGCACGCCTCCTGGCCGGTGGTGGACGGGTACACGGCGAGGCGGCCCTGCTTGGTGAGGGCGGTGGCCTGCGTGTTGTACCGGCGGCCGCGGACCAGCTCCGCGTAGAGCCGGAGCAGCAGCGCGGGGTCGGCGTCGGCCACGGCGTCCGTGCCGAGCACGCGCAGCGGCTCGGCCTCCGGCAGCAGCGGGGCGGGATCGGTGCGCGGCTGCCACGCCGGCGGCGGGGTCGGCCGGTAGGCGGGAACGGCACCGGGCGGCTCTTGGACTGTCGAACTGCGCTGTTGCAACGAGTCCACCTCCTCGTGGGAGCGGGCATAAGACCCGAAGGCGGGTGGCGCGAGTGTGGCGCGCCTCACCTACCGATTGTTCGGTCGTGGAGGCATTTTGGCTACAGGCACCTCCAGCCTGTGGACAAACGGTTCTCCACAGCCTGGGATAAGGGCAGGTCGTCCACCGGAGAGAGGCGGGGGCACATGGCGGATGAACAAATGGCCGAGGACTGGGAGCAGGTCGTCGCCCCGGGACCGGCGGCGGGGCTCCCCGGTGTTCCCGCGCGCCCGCTGGACGCCATCGACCGCGACATCCTGCGGATCCTGCAGACGGACGGCCGCGCTTCGATCCGCTCCGTGGCCGAGCGGGTGCACGTCTCCCGGGCCAACGCGTACGCGCGCATCAACCGGCTCATCGACGACGGGGTGATCCGCGGCTTCAGCGCGCGCGTGAACCACGAACGGGCGGGGCACGGCGCCTCCGCCTACATCACGCTCAAGATCGTCCAGAACTCCTGGCGGACCGTGCGCGAACAGCTCCAGGCCCTGCCGGGAGCCGCGCACATCGCCCTGGTCAGCGGCGATTTCGACGTCCTGCTGCTCGTCCACACCCCGGACAACCGAACCCTGCGCGAGCTGGTGCTCACCAAGCTCCAGTCGATCCCCGAGGTGCTCTCCACCCGGACGCTGCTGGTCTTCGAGGAGACGGACCTGGACCCGGACCACCGCGACCCGGGCCGCTGACCCGGGCACGAGGGGACGGCAGGGCAGCCCCGTAGGCCCGTCCGGGGGAAACGGGCCGCGCGATGGCTCGCAGGCCCCTACGACGGCTCACCGGCTCCACGGGCCCGCGCGACGCTCCGCAGGCCCCGTACGACGGCTCACGGGCCCGCACGACGGCTCACCGGCCCGCACGACGGCTCCGCAGGCCCCGCACGACGCCTCAGCCGGCCCGCACGACGGCTCGCAGGCCCGTACGACGCCTCAGCGGGCCGTGCGCAGCCCGTCGAAGGCCAGGTGGACGACGGTCTCGGCGAGCTGCTCGCGCTCCGCCGCGTCCGGGTGCGGCCGGTACCACTCCACCAGCGAGTTGATCATGCCGAAGAGGAGCCGGGTCGCGAGCCGGATGTCCACGTCGGCCCGCAGGTCGCCCTCGGCGGCGGCGGCCTTCAGCAGATCGGCCACCTTGTGGTCGAACTCGCGGCGCCGCTCCATCGCCCACCGCTCGGTGGCGGTGTTCCCGCGCACCCGCAGCAGCAGCGTCACGTACGGCAGCTCCGCGATCAGCACCTCGACGGTGCGGCGCGTGACGTACTCGACCTGCTCGACGGCCTTGCCGCGGCCGGCGCCCGGCTCGTCGAGGATCCCGAAGAGCCCGTCGAGCGCCCGGCTGACCGCGCGCCGCAGCAGCTCCTCCTTGCCGGAGACGTGGTGGTAGATCGAGGACTTCGAGATCCCGGCCGCCTTGGAGAGGTGCTCCATGGACGTGCCGTCGTAGCCACGCTCGTTGAAGACCCGCACCGCCACCGAGAGCAGCGTCTCGGGGGTGTACGTGTCGCGCTTCGCCGTGGTCATCGGGAGTCCTCCGCGTCCTCGGCGGCCGCCCGGCGCACGAGGCCGAGCCCCGGCGCGTACCGGCCGTTCGCGTACCGTGCGTGCAGCTCGCGGAGCAGACCGCACGTGTGCCGGTAGCCGACCCGCCCGGCCCACTCCATCGGTCCGGCCGGATAGTTGACCCCGAGCCGCATCGCCGTGTCCACGTCCTCGGCGGTCGCGACCCCCCGGTCGACCGCGTCGGCCGCGACGTCGGCCAGCATCGCGACCGTCCGCGCGACGATCATGCCGGGCACGTCGCCGATCACGGAGACCTTCTTGCCGAGTGCCTGGAAGAGCCCCACCGCCTCGGCGAGGGCGGCGGGGTCGAGGTCCTCGCGGGTCGAGAGCACGATCCGGCTCGCGGCCGCGTAGTCGTACGCGAGGTCGAAGTAGACGATGGCCTCCTCGGCGTACTCGAAGGAGGTCTCGCCGTCCGCGAGGCTGAGCTCGGCGCCACTCGGCAGCTCGATGTGACCGCCGCCCTTTTTGTGCAGGACCGTGATTCCGGCCGCCTCGAAGAGCCCCACCAGCGGCTCCGCCGGCCCGAGGTCACCCCAGACGGTGATCCACTCGGGCGCGTTCGCGGGCGCCGCCGTGTGCGGCTCCGGCCGCTCCGCGCCCTCCGCGTACGAGAACCAGCCGTGTCCCGACTTGCGGCCGAGCCGCCCCGACTCGACGAGCCGGCGCTGCGCGAGCGAGGGGGTGAACTTCGGGTCCTGGAAGAAGGAGTCCCAGACGGACCGGGTGACGGCCTCGTTCACGTCCTGGCCGATGAGGTCGGTCAGCTCGAACGGGCCCATGCGGAAGCCGCCGCACTCGCGCAGGGCGGCGTCGATGGTGGCGGGGTCGGCCGCGCCCTCCTCGTACACCCGGAGCGCCTCGGCGTAGAAGGGGCGGGCGACCCGGTTCACGATGAAGCCGGGGGTGTCCGCGCAGCGCACCGGCGTCTTGCCCCAGCCCTTGACCGTGGCGTACGCGCGCGTGGCGACGTCCTGGTCGGTGGCGAAGCCGCTGACGACCTCGACGAGGGGGAGCAGCGGCGCCGGGTTGAAGAAGTGCAGTCCGACGAAGCGGCCGGGCAGCCGCAGTCCTCCGGCGATGGCGGTGACGGAGAGGGAGGAGGTGTTCGTGGCGAGGACGGTGTCGTCGCCGACGATCTTCTCCAGGTCGGCGAAGAGCCGCTGCTTGACCGAGAGGTCCTCGACGATCGCCTCGATCACGAGGGAGGCGTCGGCGAGCTCGGCGGGGTCCTCGGCCGCGTGCAGCCGGCCGACGGCGGCCTCGCGGGCGGCGGCGTCGAGGCGGCCCTTCTCCACCAGCCGGTCCAGGCGGGCGGTGAGGGCGGCGACCGCCTCGGCGGCCCGGCCGGGGGCGCTGTCGTAGAGGCGCACGGGGTGGCCGGCGACCAGGGCGACCTGGGCGATGCCCTGGCCCATGGTCCCGGTGCCGACGACGGCGACGGTGCGGTCCGGCCCGATGGCGGCGGTGTGGTCCTGCCCCTCGGTGGCGGTCTCACTGGTGGTCACGTCGTCGCTCCCCCTGGCGGTCACGTCGGCACTCATAGGAGTGATCCTCCCCGATGGGTTTTCCACAGGATCGGCGGACCCCCTTGTCCCGACCGATCGTTCGGTTACTCTAACTCCGTACGCGTCTCCCTGCCCAGCTCGACGAGGAGTTGGTCCATCGATGGCCACCGCTCAGCTGACCACCGACCGTCTGGCCGAGAAGCACCGGTCCACACTCGACCAGGCGCTCTCCACGATCCGCACGCGCGCCTACTGGTCGCCGTACCCCGAGCACCCGAAGGCGTACGGCACGGACGGCTCGCTCGACGCCGCGGCGGGCCTCGCCGCCCACCAGTCCGCGTTGAACACCCGCTTCGACCTCGACCAGCCCGGCACGGACGGCTGGACCGGCGGCGAGACCTCGCCGTACGGCCCGTCGCTCGGCATCGAGTACCCGCACGCCGACCTCGACGTGCTGCTCCCCGCGATGCGCGCCGGCATGGGCGCCTGGCGGGACGCCGGCGCCGAGACCCGCGCCCTGGTCTGCCTGGAGATCCTCGCCCGGATCTCCGCCCGGACCCACGAGTTCGCCCACGCCGTCATGCACACCAGCGGCCAGGCGTTCATGATGGCGTTCCAGGCCGGCGGCCCGCACGCCCAGGACCGCGGCCTGGAGGCCGTGGCGTACGCGTACGAGGAGCAGACCCGCACGCCCGCCGGGCGGGCCGGCTGGTCCAAGCCGCAGGGCAAGCGCGACCCCCTGGAGCTCAGCAAGGAGTTCACCCCGGTCGGCCGCGGCATCGCCCTGGTCATCGGCTGCAACACCTTCCCCACGTGGAACGGCTACCCGGGCCTGTTCGCCTCCCTCGCCACCGGCAACCCGGTCCTGGTCAAGCCGCACCCGCGCGCCGTCCTGCCGCTCGCGCTCACGGTGAAGGTCGCGCGCGAGGTCCTCGCCGAGGCCGGCTTCGACCCGAACCTGGTCGCGCTGGCCGTCGAGCGCCCCGGCGAGGGCATCGCCAAGACCCTGGCCGTGCGCCCCGAGATCCGGATCATCGACTACACCGGCTCCACCGCCTTCGGCGACTGGCTGGAGGACAACGCCCGGCAGGCCCAGGTCTACACCGAGAAGGCCGGCGTCAACACGGTCGTGGTCGACTCCACGGACGACTACAAGGGCATGCTGGCCAACCTGGCCTTCTCGCTGTCGCTGTACAGCGGCCAGATGTGCACCACCCCGCAGAACCTGCTGATCCCCCGCGACGGCATCACCACCGACCAGGGCCCGAAGTCGTACGACGAGGTCGTCGCCGACCTCGCGGCGGCGGTCGGCGGCCTGCTCGGCGACGACGCCCGGGCCAACGGTCTGCTCGGCGCCCTGGTCAACCCGGACGTGAAGGCGCGCCTGGAGGCCGCCGCCGGCCTCGGCGAGGTCGCGCTCGCCTCCCGCGAGGTGGTCAACCCGGAGTACCCGGACGCCGTGGTCCGGACGCCGGTCATCGTGAAGCTGGACGGCTCCAAGCCGGACGCCCAGGCCGCGTACTTCTCGGAGTGCTTCGGCCCGGTCTCCTTCGCGGTCTCGGTGGACTCCACCGCCGACGCCCTGGAGCTGCTGCGCCGCACGGTCCGCGAGAAGGGCGCCATGACGGTCGGCGCCTACACGACCTCGGCGGACACCGAGCGCGCGGTGGAGGAGGTCTGCCTGGAGGAGTCGGCCCAGCTCTCGCTGAACCTCACGGGCGGGGTGTACGTGAACCAGACGGCCGCGTTCTCCGACTTCCACGGCTCCGGCGGCAACCCGGCGGCGAACGCCGCGCTGTGCGACGGCGCGTTCGTCTCCAACCGCTTCCGGGTGGTGGAGGTCCGCCGCCAGGCCTGACCCACGGTCTCGTGGAGGCCCTCCGGGGCCTCCACGACTCCTACGGCGCCTCGATCTCCGCGTACCGCTGCACCCAGGCGTGCATGGCGATCGCGGCGGCCGCGCCCGCGTTGATCGAGCGGGTCGAGCCGAACTGCGCGATCGAGCAGACCATCTCCACGTGGGCGCGGGCCTCCTCGGTGAGCCCCGGGCCCTCCTGCCCGAAGAGCAGCACACAGCGGCGGGGCAGCACGGTCCGCTCCAGCGGGACGGAGCCCGGCAGGTTGTCGATCCCGATGACCGGGATGCCCTCGGCCGCCGCCCACGAGGTCAGCGACTCGGTGTCCGGGTGGTGCCGGACGTGCTGGTAACGGTCGGTGACCATGGCGCCGCGCCGGTTCCAGCGGCGCCGGCCCACGATGTGGACCTCCTTCGCCAGGAAGGCGTTGGCGGTCCGTACGACCGAGCCGATGTTGAAGTCGTGGCCCCAGTTCTCCACCGCCACGTGGAAGTCGTGCCGCCGCGTGTCCAGGTCGGCGACGACCGCCTCGCGCGTCCAGTACCGGTAGCGGTCGACGACATTGCGCCGGTCGCCGTCGGCGAGCAGCTCGGGGTCGTACCGCTCGTCCCGCGGCCACGGCTCCGGGTGCGGCCCGACGCCGATCTCGGGGCCGAACCCCTCGTCGTACTGGACCGGCTCGGGCTGTTCTTCCGTGGTGCTCACCCGACGAGGGTACGGGGACCGTGCTCCTCACCCGTACGGCGCTGCTCGGGCAGCGTCTCGGCGGGGCTCTCGTCGGAGCTCTCGGTGGGGGTCCGCTTCAGCAGCCGGTCCCTGCCCCGGACCACCCGGGCACCCAGCCACACCAGGAACGCCGTCGGCAGGAACACGGCGTCGGCGGAGATCATCGCCAGCGAGAAGACCGGAAGCCCGAGGAGCACCGCGATCCCGGCGTGCTCGGCCATCATCACGACGAGCAGGACGTTCTTGACCTTGCGGTTGAAGAGCGTGAAGGGGAAGGCGACCTGGACGATCACCGTGCCGTAGCTCAGCAGCATCACCATGACCCCGCTGGAGCCGAGCAGGTCGGAGAGGAACGGCCAGGGCGAGAAGTAGTCCAGGTGGAGCGGGTAGAACAGCGCGGTCCCGTCCTGCCAGCGCGAGCCCTGGATCTTGTACCAGCCGGCCGTGGAGTAGATCAGACAGACCTCGGCCATGATCACGACGAGGACGGCGTTGTGCGCGAGGTTGGCGAGGGCGTCGAGCAGGGTGCGCGGCTCTCCGGGCGCGAGCCGGCAGACCAGCCACCACAGCCCGTTCCCGAGCCACAGCACCCACAGCAGCACCGGCACCCACCACTCGCCGGAGACGTCGCCGAACCAGGTGGCGGCGAGGAGGAAGCCGCCGAGCACGACCCACAGCAGCGGTCCGACGACATCGCGGCGCGGCGGCTCCCCGGCGCGGGCCGCGCGCTCCTCGCGGGCGGCGCGCCGGGCGTCGAGGGACCAGACCCGGCCGCAGCGGGTGAAGACGAGGTAGATCGCGGCGAGGTGCAGGACGTTGTCGCCGCCGTCGCCGACGAAGACGGAACGGTTCAGCAGCGAGAGCACGCCGACCATGAAGACCACGGACACGGCCCGGGTGCGCCAGCCCACCAGGAGCAGTGCGGCGGACAGCACGGCGAGCCCGTAGACGATCTCGAACCAGAGCCGGCCGTCCGACCACATGAGCACCGTGAAGGCCCGGTTGTCGGCGATCAGCCGCTGCGCCAGCTCCCAGGACCAGGGCCCGTCGGGCCCGTACAGCTGGTGGCGGTACGGCAGCTCGCGCAGCAGGAAGAGCAGCCAGGTCAGCGAGAAGCCGATCCGTACGATCGCGCTCTGGTACGGGGCGAGGGTGCGGCCCGTGACGGCCTGCACGCCGCGGGCGAGCCGACGGTCGAAGGGTTCGCGGGCACGCGCGGGCGTGGCGGGGGACATGCTCATCGGCCCGCCTCCGTGCGGCTCGTGTCGCTGCCGGCGGACCGGTCGGCCTGGGTGATCGTCCACCACGGGAAGTCGCGGTAGGAGGGGGTGGTCCGGTTCTTCTCGGTGCTCCACCGGGCGGCGGGGACGAGCCGGGAGACGGTGCGGAGCTGGATGCGCCGTACCTCGGGGCCGAGGGACCCTCCGGCGGGGCCTTCGAGGGCGTCGAGCCTGAGCATCGCGAGCCGGCGCATGTACTGCTCCGAGAGGGTGCCGCGCATTCCGTTGGGGCGGTTGTCGTCGGTGTGCGTGTTCAGCAGGAAGTCCACGGCCCTGCGGAGCTGGTTCTGCTGGGAGTGGCTGGGCATCGGGTTGTGGCGGATGGCCTCGATGTCCTGCGCGGTGAGGTCGATCCAGGCGGTGGTGCGGCGGCCGCCGTCGGCGCCGGGGGTGAGCTCGGCGCGGACCTCGACGGAGAGGTTCGTCTGGAGCGGATTGGGCGCGAAGAGCTTCCAGTTCTGCTCGAACTCGGGGTAGATCCAGTCGCTGACGGCCTCGCCGTGCCGCTTGGTCAGCGTGTTGGACGGCGCCACGTGCAGGAACACCATCGCCAGGTGCACGCAGGTGAACACGGCGACGACGGCGAGCGCCACGGCGACGACGACCTGGTAGGGCAGCGAGAGACCCATGATCCCGACGCCTGCCACCTTGTCCGCGGACGGCGGGGCCTCGGACGGAGCGCCCGGCAGGTCTTCTGCGGGGGTGCTGGCCTGGTCTTCGGCAGCGGCGCCCGACGGGGCCGCGGCAGGGGCGCCCGACGGGTCTGCGACAGGGGCGACCGGTGAGTCCTCGGCGGCTGTGACCGGCGAGGACTCGGCAGCTGTGACCGGAGGTTCCCCGGGGGGTCTGAGCCCCTCCTCGCTCACCTCGACCGCGTCCTTTTCGACGTACGCGTCCATCCCGCCCCGATCCCGATCGACCCACCTCGGTTATCCACAGGGTTGACACCATACGGGCCGCCGACCCACCATTGAAGTCATTCAACCGAACGATCGGTCGGTAGGGGGTCTGATGACCGCAGTGACGGCAGGGACGGCAGGGACCACGGGCGCGCCCGGCGTGTCGGACACGGCCGCGGCGGCCGAGCAGGCCGCTTACGAGGCCGTGTTCGACGCCGCCGTCGCCGCCGACGAGCGGATCGAGCCGCGCGACTGGATGCCCGAGGCCTACCGCGCCTCGCTCGTCCGGCAGATCGCGCAGCACGCCCACTCCGAGATCATCGGCATGCAGCCCGAGGCGAACTGGATCACCCGCGCGCCCTCGCTGCGGCGCAAGGCGATCCTCATGGCCAAGGTGCAGGACGAGGCCGGCCACGGCCTGTACCTGTACAGCGCGGCGGAGACACTCGGCACCAGCCGCGACGAGCTCCTCGACAAGCTCCACTCCGGCCGCCAGAAGTACTCCTCGATCTTCAACTACCCCACGCTGACCTGGGCCGACGTCGGTGCGATCGGCTGGCTCGTGGACGGCGCGGCCATCACCAACCAGGTCCCCCTCTGCCGCTGCTCCTACGGCCCGTACGCCCGCGCGATGGTCCGGGTCTGCAAGGAGGAGTCCTTCCACCAGCGCCAGGGGTACGAGGCCCTGCTCGCCCTGTCGAACGGCACCGAGGCCCAGCACGCCATGGCGCAGGACGCGGTGGACCGCTGGTGGTGGCCGTCCCTGATGATGTTCGGCCCGCCGGACGACGAATCGACCCACACCGCGCAGGCGATGGCCTGGAAGATCAAGCGCCACTCCAACGACGAACTGCGCCAGCGCTTCGTCGACATCGCCGTCCCGCAGGCAGAGGCCCTCGGCCTCACCCTCCCCGACCCCGACATCCGGTGGAACGAGGAGCGCGGGCACTACGACTTCGGCCCGATCGACTGGGCCGAGTTCTGGGACGTCCTCAAGGGCAACGGCCCCTGCAACGACCAGCGGCTGAGCAAGCGACGCCAGGCCCACGAGGACGGCGCCTGGGTCAGAGAAGCGGCGGCGGCCTACGCGGAGAAGCACACCGGAAAGCACGGGGAGGCACAGGCATGACGAGCGACAGCTGGCCGCTGTGGGAGGTGTTCGTGCGCTCCCGCCGCGGACTGTCCCACACCCACGCGGGCAGTCTCCACGCACCCGACGCGGAGATGGCCCTGCGCAACGCCCGCGACCTGTACACCCGCAGGTCCGAAGGCGTGTCGATCTGGGTCGTCCCCTCCACCGCCATCACCGCCTCCTCGCCCGACGAGAAGGACCCCTTCTTCGAGCCGGCCGCGGACAAGCCCTACCGCCACCCGACCTTCTACGAGATCCCCGAGGGGGTGAAGCACCTGTGACCGGCACCACCGACACCCGCGCCGCCGCCGCGGCGCTCGCCCTCGGCGACGACGCCCTCGTGCTCTCCCACCGCCTGGGGGAGTGGGCCGGCTCCGCCCCCGTCCTGGAGGAGGAGGTCGCCCTGGCCAACATCGCCCTCGACCTCCTCGGCCAGGCCCGGGTCCTGCTCTCCCTCGTCGGCGACGAGGACGAACTGGCCTACCTCCGCGAGGAGCGCGCCTTCCGCAACAGCCAGCTCGTCGAGCAGCCCAACGGCGACTTCGCCCACACCATCGCCCGGCAGCTCTACTTCTCCACCTACCAGCGGCTCCTGTACGGGCAGCTGGCCTCCGGCGACGGCCCCTTCGCCGGCCTCGCGGCCAAGGCCGTCAAGGAGGTCGCCTACCACCAGGACCACGCCGAGCACTGGACCCTGCGCCTCGGCGACGGCACCGCCGAGAGCCACCAGCGGATGCAGCGGGCCTGCGACGCCCTCTGGCGGTACACCGGCGAACTGTTCCAGCCCGTCGACGGCCTCGACCTCGACCTCCCGGGCCTGGAGACCGCCTGGCTGGACTCCGTCACCGCGGTCCTCGGCCGGGCCACCCTCACCGTGCCCTCCGGACCGCGCACCGGCGCCTGGAGCGCCGGCGCCGGCCGCCAGGGCCTCCACACCGAGTCCTTCGGACGGATGCTCGCCGAGATGCAGCACCTGCACCGCAGCCACCCGGGGGCGACATGGTGACCATGACGGCCCTGGAGGAGGAACTGAGCCGCATCGCCGGCTCCGTCCCCGATCCGGAGCTGCCCGTCCTCACCCTCGAGGAACTCGGCGTCATGCGGGGCGTGCACGTCCTCGGCCCCGGCCGGGTCGAGGTCTCCCTCACCCCCACCTACACGGGCTGCCCCGCCATCGAGGCCATGGCCTCCGACATCGAGCAGGCCCTCCACCGGCACGGCGTGCCGGACGTCACCGTCGTCACCGTCCTCGCCCCCGCCTGGTCCACCGACGACATCAGCGAGGAAGGACGGCGCAAGCTCACCGAGTTCGGCATCGCCCCGCCGCGCCCCCAGGGACCCGCCGGCGGCCCCGTGCCGCTCACCCTGGCGATCCGCTGCCCGCACTGCGGATCCACCGACACCGAGCTGCTGAGCCGCTTCTCCTCCACCGCGTGCAAGGCCCTGCGCCGCTGCACCGCCTGCCGCGAACCGTTCGACCACTTCAAGGAGTTGTAGATGGAGTCCTCAGCCGCCGCACGGGCCGGGTTCCATCAGCTCCAGGTGAGCGAGGTCGACCGCCTCACCGACGACTCCGTGGCCGTCACCTTCGCGGTCCCGCCCGAGCTCCACGAGTCCTACCGGCACCTCCCCGGCCAGCACCTCGCCCTGCGCCGCACCGGCGAGCAGGGCGAGGAGATCCGGCGCACCTACTCGATCTGCGCCCCCGCCGCCCCGGCCGGCGAGGCCCCCGTCCTGCGCGTCGGCATCCGGCTCGTCGACGGCGGCTCGTTCTCGACGTACGCCCTCAAGGAGCTGGCCGTCGGCGACCTCGTCGAGGTCATGGAGCCGATGGGCCGCTTCTCGCTCACCCCCCGGCCCGGCCACTTCGCCGCCGTCGTCGGCGGCAGCGGCATCACCCCGGTCCTGTCGATGGCGGCCACCCTGCTCGCCCGCGAGCCGGAGGCCCGGTTCTGCCTGATCCGCAGCGACCGCACCGCCGCGTCCACGATGTTCCTCGACGAGGTCGCCGACCTCAAGGACCGCTACCCCGACCGCTTCCAGCTGGTCACGGTCCTCTCCCGGGAGGAGCAGCAGGCGGGTCTGCCCTCCGGTCGCCTCGACCGCGAGCGGCTCACCGGACTGCTGACCGCGCTGCTGCCGGTCGACACGATCGACGGCTGGTTCCTCTGCGGCCCCTTCGGACTCGTCCAGGGCGCCGAGCAGGCCCTGCGCGGCCTGGGCGTCGACCGGGGCAGGATCCACCAGGAGATCTTCCACGTCGACGACGGCTCCGCGCCCGCCCCGGCCCCCGCGGCCGACGCCCCGGCGCACGCCACCCTGACGGCCACCCTGCACGGCCGGTCCGGCAGCTGGCCCGTCGAGCGCGGCGAGACGCTGCTCGAAACCGTGCTCCGCGCCCGCGCCGACGCCCCGTACGCCTGCAAGGGCGGGGTGTGCGGCACCTGCCGCGCCTTCGTGGTCGGCGGAGAGGTGCGGATGGACCGCAACTTCGCCCTGGAGCCGGAGGAGACGGAGGCCGGATACGTCCTGGCCTGCCAGTCCCACCCGGCCACCCCGGACGTGGAGTTGGACTTCGACCGCTGACGAACGGTGGCGCCGACGAGGTGCGGCGCCACCATTCCCTTCCCCTAGAACCTGTTCTATCTTGACGACCCGTCAGAAGAACAGGCTCCGGGCAACGGGAAGGCAGCACCGTGGACTTCACCTTCACCGAAGAGCAGCAGGCGGCCGTCGAAGCCGCCAAGGCGGTCTTCAAGGACGTCACGCCCGACGCGGTCCCCAGCCCCGCCCTCACCCCGGGCGCCGTGGCCGAGGACCTCGACCGGCCCCTCTGGTCACGCCTCGCCGCCGCCGACCTCCTCGGCCTCACCCTGGCCCCCGAGCACGGCGGCGCCGGCCTCGACCCCGTCGCCCTCTGCCTCGTCCTGCGCGAATCCGCCCGCGTCCTCGCCCGCGTCCCGCTCCTGGAGACCAGCGCCGTCGCCCTGACCGTCGAGCGGTACGCCCACCCCCGTACGACCGCCGGACTCCTCCCCCGCATCGCCCGCGGCGAACTCGTCCTCACCGCCGCCTCCCACGGACGCACCGGCCACGAACCCGCCGACCGCGCCGTCACCGCACGCCGCGACCAGGCCGGCTGGATCCTCGACGGCGTCCAGACCGCCGTCCCCTGGGCCCACGGCGCCGACCTCATCGCCGTACCCGCGCACACCGCCGAGGGCCGCACCGTCCTCGCCCTGCTGCCCCGCACCCACGACGGCCTCGGCCTGACCGCCCAGTACTCCACCAACGGCGAACTCCTCGCCGAACTCCACCTGGACGAGGTGCGCCTCGACGAGACGGACGTCATCGACGCCGACGGCGCCTGGGAACGGTTGCGCGACATCCTCACCACCGGGACCTGCGCGCTCGCCCTCGGCCTCGGCGAGGCCGTCCTCGCCATGACGAGCCAGTACACCGGAAAACGCGAACAGTTCGGCCACCCCGTGGCCACCTTCCAGGCCGTCGCCGTCCAGGCCGCAGACCGCTACATCGACCTGCGCGCCATGGAGGCCACCCTCTGGCAGGCCGCCTGGCGCCTCGGCGGCGAAGCCGGCGGACCGCTCCCCGCCGCGGGGGACGTCGCCGTCGCGAAGATCTGGGCCTCCGAAGGGGTCCGCCGCGTGGTGCAGACGGCGCAGCACCTGCACGGCGGCTTCGGCGCCGACACCGACTACCCGCTGCACCGCTACCACGCCTGGGCCAAGCACCTCGAACTGTCCCTCGGCCCCGCCGCGGCCCACGAGGAGGCCCTCGGCGACCTGCTGGCCGCCCACCCCCTCGGCTGAGGCCCCGGACGGCTCAGAAACCCTCAGAGAACGAAGGCCGGGCTCCCGCTCTCCGTCACCATCGGGCGCCCGGCACCGTCCCAGGCCTGCATCCCGCCGTCGACGTTCACCGCGTCGAAGCCCTGCTGCACCAGGTACTGGGTGACCTGCGCCGAACGGCCGCCCACCCGGCACATCACATAGGCGCGACCGCGCTCGGCCACGGCCTCCGTCACCTCACCGAAGCGGGCCACGAAGTCGCTCATCGGCACGTGCAGCGCACCCTCGACGTGACCGGCCGCCCACTCGTCGTCCTCCCTGACGTCCAGCACCAGGGCATCCGCCGGCACGGAAGCCGCGTCCACCGAGGGCAGCGGGGAGAAATTCATGGGACAAGCCTTCTCTCGTCGTCAGCCGCCCGAAGGACCCGGGCGCACGGAAAACCTACTGCACCAGACCCGCGAGCTCGCTCTCCCGCTCGGAGACCTGCGCGAGCAGCTGCTCGGCGATCTCCTCCAGGAGCTGGTCCGGGTCGTCCGGCGCCATCCGCAGCATCGCGCCGATCGCGCTCTCCTCCAGCTCGCGCGCCACCGCCGACAGCATGTCCTTGCGCTCGGCCAGCCACTCCAGGCGCGCGTACAGCTCCTCGCTCTCGCTGAGCCGCTCCTCGGCCGGCGCCGGTCCGGCCTCCCACTCCGCGGACAGCTCGCGCAGCAGCGCCTCGTCGCCCCGGGCGTAGGCGGCGTTCACGCGCGTGATGAACTCCTCGCGCCGCTTCCGCTCGTCCTCCTCGCGCGCCAGGTCGGGGTGGGCCTTACGGGCCAGCTCGCGGTAGAGCCTGCGGGCCTCCTCACCGGGCCGGACCCGCTTCGGCGGCTGCACGGGCCGGTCGGTGAGCATCGCGGCGGCCTCGGGGGAGAGGCCGTCGGTGTCGATCCAGTCGTTGAACAGCTCGTCCACACCGGGCATCGGCAGCACGGCCGCCCGCGCCTCCTGCGCCCGCCGCAGATCCTCAGGATCCCCGGTACGCGCCGCCCGCGCCTCGGCGATCCGCGCGTCGAGCTCGTCGAGGCGCGCGTACATCGGCCCGAGCTTCTGGTGGTGCAGCCGCGAGAAGTTCTCCACCTCGACGCGGAAGGTCTCGACGGCGATCTCGAACTCGATCAACGCCTGCTCGGCCACCCGCACAGCCCGCTCCAACCGAGCCTCAGGCCGCTCGTCCCCGGCCTGCCCATCGGCACCCTGCGAGTCCACAGGCTGCTGGTCCGCAGACTGCTGGTCCGCACCGGGCTCGGCCCCGGACTGCTGCTCCCCGGACTGCCGGCCCGCGTCCTGAGGGTCCCCGGACGGCTGGTCCGCGCTCTGAGGGTTCCCGGACCGCTGGTCCGCGCTCTGCTCGGGCCCGACCTGCGGGTCCCCGGACCCAGACCGCTCGTCCACGGGCTGCTCGGCCTCGGGCCGGTCGTCCCCGGGTCCCTCGTTCACACCCTGGTCCACGCTCACGTCCACGCCCGCCAAGTCCTCGTTCCGCCTCGTCCCGTCCAGCCTACGGTCCTCCGGGGGGGCCTCCCCCCTCCCTCCCCACCCCCTCCGTTCCCCCACCCCGCGCCCCTGCCCCGACGGACATCGGGCGACGCCCTACGCCCTACGTGAGGCGTGAGGCGTCAGACGCCCAGCTCCGCCGCCACGCGCCCCGTCCGGACCGCCGAGAGCAGGTCGGCGTGGTCCGCCGTGGTGCGGTCCGCGTACGTCACGGCGAAGGAGGCGACGGCCTCGTCGAGCTCCTCGTTCTTGCCGCAGTAGCCGGATATCAGGCGCGGGTCGGCGCTGTGGGCGTGCGCGCGGGCGAGCAGGGCGCCGGTCATCCGCCCGTAGTCGTCGAGCTGGTCCTCGGTGAGGGCGGCGGGATCCACGCTGCCCTTGCGGTTGCGGAACTGGCGCACCTGGAACGGGCGCCCCTCGACCGTGGTCCACCCCAGCAGGATGTCGCTCACGACCTGCATGCGCTTCTGTCCGAGCACCACGCGCCGGCCCTCGTGGCCGGTGTCCGGCACGGTGAACCCGGCGGCCGGAAGGTGCGGCAGCAGGGCCGACGGCCGGGCCTCCTTCACCTGGAGCACCAGCGGCTCGCCCCGGTGGTCGAGCAGCAGCACCACATAGGAGCGGGTGCCGACGCTCCCGGTGCCGACCACCCGGAAGGCCACGTCGTGGACGGCGTACCGGGCGAGGAGCGGCAGTCTGTCCTCGGACACGGTGTCCAGGTACGCGCCGAGGGAGTGGGCGACCGCGGCCGCCTCGGCGTCCGGGACCCTGCGCAGCACCGGGGGAGCGTCCACGAACCTGCGGCCGCCTCCGTCGGCGTCCGCCACGGCCTCGGTCGACCGGGACGCGAAGCGGGCGCTGGTGTTGTTGCGGGCCTTGGCGGAGACCCGCTCCAGGGTGCCGAGGAGGTCGCGGGCGTCGGTGTGGGAGACGAGTTCCTCGTCGGCGATCGCGTTCCAGGCGTCGAGTGCGGGCAGCCGGGCGAGCAGGCGCATGGTGCGCCGGTACGCGCCGACGGTGTCGAACGCGGCGGCCCGGCACACGTCCTCGCTCGCTCCCACCTCGCGCCCGGCGAGGACGAGGGAGGTGGCGAGCCGCTTGAGGTCCCATTCCCAGGGGCCGACGACGGTCTCGTCGAAGTCGTTGAGGTCCATGACGAGCCGGCCGCGCGCGTCGCCGTAGAGGCCGAAGTTGGCGGCGTGCGCGTCGCCGCATATCTGGGCGGCTATCCCGGTGACGGGTGTCCCGACGAGGTCCTGGGCCATCAGCCCGGCGGAGCCGCGCAGGAACGCGAAGGGGCTCGCCGCCATCCTGCCGACCCGTATCGGCGCGAGCTCGGGGACCCGGCCCCGGTTCGACTCCTCGACGGCGCGCACGGCGTCGGGGCGGTCCACGGCGAGGGCCGGCCGGTCGTGCGAGGAGCGGGGCACCCGCTCGCGGAGCTGCTTGCCGCGGTCCTTGGGGGAGACCCCGGTGCCGGGCGCGACGCGGCGTGCGAACCCCGCCACGTGCGGGACGCGAGCCTCGTCCTGTGCTCCGTCCGTACCCCGCTGTCCTGGCACGACGGCCCGGATCTCGTCCATGGGACGCCCTCCCCCGATGCGATGTCCAACATCATCCGGCCCCGACCGTACCGCCGTTCCCGATCGACCGTCTCCCCCTGTGGACAACCCGCGCCCGAACCTGTGGACAACCGTCTCCGGACCTCGCCCTCAGGCCTGGCCGTCAGACCGCGACAGCCTCTTCCAGCTCCTCCTCCAGCTCCTCCTTCGCGTCCTCGGCCTCGGCCCTGACCTGGTCACCTGCGTCGGTGTCGGTGTCGGTGCTCGCCTTCCTCCGCCGCGTCTCCGTCAGCCCGGCGAGAACGAGGAGCGCGACACCGGTGAGGAGCCAGAGGGCGAGGACGAGGACGTTCCCGCCGAGCCCGTGGCCGTCGAAGTAGACGTGGCCGCGTACGCCCTCGACGAAGCCCGCGCCGTTCCAGAAGGCGTGCAGCGCGCCGAAGAAGCCGGGCTGGAGCTCGGGCCGGTAGATGCCGCCGGAGCTCGTGAAGTTGAGCATGACGAAGAGGACCATCACGCCGAGCGTGGTCCAGCGGCGCAGGAAGGTGTGCAGGCCGACGCCGACGGCGAGGATGCCCGCCGCGTACAGCCAGGACATCGCCCACACGCCGCCGAGGCCCTGGTCGACGAGGTGGAAGACCGGCCCGGCGAAGAGGGTGCCGACGAGGCTGACGACGAGCGACATGCCGGCGGCGAGGAGGGCCCTGATCCGCATGGGCAGGACGGCTCCGGCTCCGCCGATGACGGCGACCGAGGCGTACGCGCCGATGCTGAGGGCGACGAGCAGGAAGAAGACGCCCTGGCCGGTGGGGTCGCCGGAGGCGGTGGGGGCGATGTCGGTGACCTCGAGCGGCGCGTCCTGTCCGGCGGCGACCTTGGTGAACACCTTCTCGGCGGCCATGGCGCTGGTGTCGGAGGAGGCCGAGGCGACGAGCAGTTCGGGCTTCTCGCCGGGGATGTAGGCGCCGAAGCTGCGCTGTTCGCGCAGTGCGGAGACGGCGGTGTCCCGGTCGGGGACGGTACGGACGTCGAGGGCGCCGGCGCCCTTGTCGTGGAGCGTCTGCGCGAGGACCTGCGTGGTGGGGCCGGAGCCGACGATGTCGACGCGCAGGTCGTGGGGTTCGGGCGCGTGGAAGGCACCGAGGTAGGCGAGCCCCATGCCGACGCACATCAACAGGGGGGTGAGCAGATGTCCGAGGACATGTCGCAACGCACCGCTGGTGTTCGGTCCTGCGGACACCGAGACCTCCATGGTTGGCTTTTACAACTAAATAACCGTTGTACTATACAACTGAAAGCCGAGACGGTGCACCCCGCACCCGAACGACAGCAGGGAGCCCACGATGACCGGCGGCACAGAGCCACCCCGCGAGGCGTCGGTGGACGTCATCCAGCGCGAGCTGACGGCCTTCGCGCGCCGTGCCCGTGCCGCGGCGGCCCGGGTCCACCCCGAGCTCCCGCTCGTCTCGTACACGCTCCTCGCCCACATCGAGGAGCAGCGCGGCTGCCGGGCCGCCGATCTCGCGGCCCACTACCTCCTGGACAAGTCGACGGTGAGCCGTCAGGTCGCCGGACTGGAGAAGCTCGGCTTCGTCGAGCGGCGTCCAGCCCCCGACGACCACCGGGTGCAGGTGCTGCACCCCACCGAGGCCGGTACCAGGGTCCTCACCGCGGCCCAGACGAGCCGCATGGCCGCCTTCGAGGAGCGCCTGGAGGACTGGTCGGCCGAGGACCTCGCCCGCTTCGCCGCGTACCTGCTGCGCTACAACAACGCCGCGGCCACGAGCCCCTTCCCCCACACCCCCGCGGACTGACCCCGGGCTCGCGCGGACCGGACCGGGCTGCCCCTACCGCACCGCGTCCACAGCCCCCGCGTCTACAGCCCCGCGTCCCGTGCGAGCAGCGCCGCCTGCACGCGGTTCTCGCAGGCCAGCTTGGACAGGATCCGGCTCACGTACGTCTTCACCGTGCCCTCGCTCATGTGCAGCCGCTTCCCGGCGTCCGCGTTGGAGAGTCCTTCGCCGAGCAGTGCCAGGACGTCCCGCTCCTTCTCGC
The DNA here is from genome assembly GCF_014203895.1 of Streptomyces nymphaeiformis. Lineage (GTDB taxonomy): Bacteria > Actinomycetota > Actinomycetes > Streptomycetales > Streptomycetaceae > Streptomyces > Streptomyces nymphaeiformis. The sequence goes on from NZ_JACHJY010000004.1 coordinate 421,754, forward strand.
TGAGCGCCGCCACCCGTGCCCGCGCCTCCTCGGCGCGCGCCCCCTCGCGGCCCATGGCCAGCCGCTCCACCACGTGCCGGGTCGCGGCCGGCGACAGATACGCGTCTCCCGCCGCGGCCGCCCGCACCGCCCGGATCAGCTCGGCGGGCGCCGTGTCCTTGAGCAGGAACCCGGCGCCGCCGTGCTCCAGGGTCCGCAGCACGTTCTCCCGCTCCCCGAAGGTCGTCAGGACGATCACCCGGGCCGCGGGCGCGGCGCGGCGCAGCTCCGGCAGGGCGGAGAGGCCGTCGAGCACCGGCATCTGGATGTCGAGGAGCACCACGTCCGCGGCGTGCGCCCGGGCGGCCTCGACCGCCTCCCGCCCGTTGGCGGCCTCCGCGACGACCTCGATCTCCGGGTCGGAGATGAGGATCATCCGGATCCCGGCCCTGATCAGAGGCTCGTCGTCGGCGATCACGACCCTGATGGGCTGCCCTGCCACTGCTTCTCCCCCACGCCCGGTACGGGCCGCTCAGCGCTAACGCTGCCCGACCGTGTACGACTTCTTCTCGATCAGCTTGCCGTCCTTGAAGCAGAACCGGAAAACGGGATCCTCGTCGTAGTCGGTGTCGCCCATGTCCGAGGACATCAGCACCAGGCAGTCGGCTCCCGCGGGCCGTGCGGGTCCCCCGTCGTCCAGCCCTGTCGTGGCTATGGTGTCGCCCGAGGGCAGCCGGTCCCGGACCTCCTTCTCGGTCATCCCGACCTTCACCGCCTCGTACTGGGCGCGGTCGATCATTCCGTCGCCCATCGAGCTCAGGAGGAAGGAGAAGGCGAAGCCTCCCGCCACCACCAGCAGGACGATCGCCCCGAACGCGATTCCGCAGCCGATCGCGATCCCCCCGCCCGTGCTCCCGCTCCTGCCCCCACGCACCGCCATGGCCAACTCCCGCTCCGTGAACGTCCAGTCGGCCGGTCCGACCGCGACCGGACGACCATCGCCCAGCAGCGGCTTCGTGGTCTGCTGCCGGAAGTCGTCGGCCGCATCGACCAAAGGCGCGGCCTCGGCGACCGGCGCCGCCCCGTACGGCAGCATTCCGGCCACCCGGAACCCGCCGTCGTCGGCCGGGCCGGCATGGCACATGCCGCCCACCAGGCGGGCCCGCTCGACGAGCCCGGCCAGCCCCTGGCCGCCGCTCACCACGTCCTTCACCGGTCCGTCCACCGGCTTGCCGTTGACGACCTCCACGACGAAGGTGTCCGGCTCGTAGCGCAGCTCGACTCCGATCGGCGTTCCGGGCGCGTACTTGTAGGCGTTGGTCAGGGCCTCCTGCACGATCCTGTACGCGGCGTGGTCGGCGGCCGGCGCCAGTGGTCTCTCCTGCCCGAGCCGCCGCAGCCCGACCGAGGTGCCCGCCGCCCGGGCCGCCGCCACGAGCCCCTCGATGCCGGCGGTCCCGCGCGCGGCCCGCCCCGTCTCGTCCCCGGCGGGCGCGGGCGCCGCCGTACCGTCCTGTGCCGCGACCCCGTCCCGGAGTATCCCGACGACCTCCCGCAGCTCCTGCATGGCGGTCACCGAGGCGGTCCGCAGGACGCCGACCACCTCGCGCTGCCGCTCGCCCAGCTCGCGGTCCACTTCGAGGGCGCCCGTGTGGACGGCGATCAGTGCCAGCTGGTGCCCGAGGCTGTCGTGCATGTCCTGGGCGATCCGCTGCCGCTCGCGCAGCCTGGCCTGCCAGACCACCCAGTTCCGCTCGCGCAGCAGTTGCGCGTTGCGCTCCTGGAGCGCGTGCAGCAGGGTCCGCCGCTGGGTCCAGTAGCGGTGGGCGAGTCCGGGGGCCAGTGTGGTGCCCAGGTAGTAGAGGGTCGCCATGAAGGCGACGGTGAGCAGCCGCTGCCGGTCCCAGGTCTCCAGGAGCGTCCCGCCGACGTTCAGGACGAAGGCGGCGACGAACGCGGCCAGTGCCCGCCCCGCGCTGGCGACGTACCGCCCGGACGACCAGCCGAGCACGATGAGCAGGGGCCCGAGGCCGGGCAGGAAGGGTGCGAGGCCGGCGGTCAGGACGAGTACGCCCGCGGGGAGTCTGCGCCGTGCCAGCGAGAGCACGGCCGCGCCCACGGCGACTGCGGCCAGCTGCCACCCCTCGCCGCCGAGGAGTTCCTCGGTGCCCGCGGCGAGCAGCGCGAGGACCACGGCGAGGGCCACCTCACCGGTGATCCTCTGCCGCGACCACCGACCGGGCATCACGAACCAGTTCCACCCGGCGGCGGCCCTGGCTCCGAGCTCGCGCGCGGTCCGGCTCCCCGACTTCGACATAGCGTCCACGCTCGAACCCTAGGCAGCGCCCACCACCGCGGACGCCTCTCTTTCGTCTCGCACTCCGAAGACAAAAGTCGCGCGTCCCGTGCACCGACGTGGGAAGGCTCACATTCGTGCCGACATACGCGGAAGCCCCATAGGTCGATGACCTACGGGGCTTCCGTCTGGTGCGCGAGGGGGGAGTTGAACCCCCACGCCCTTGCGGGCACTGGAACCTGAATCCAGCGCGTCTGCCTATTCCGCCACCCGCGCATTGGGTGGTCTCCCTGCCCTCTCACTTTTCAGTGGGAGCGCCTGGCGACATCTGAAGATTAGCACGTCGCAGACCGTGGATTCACATCCGTTGTTTCGCCCCCGCTCCCGGAGAACAAGGAGAGGGGGAGAGCCACTCCTCGCCGCCCACGGGCCGGGTGTGGACCGCGAGCCCGCCCTGACCGTGGGCGGCGAGGAGTGGGGAGGCCGGGAAGGGAGAGGAGAGGGAGGAAGAAGGGGGGAGGAAGCGGACGGACCGTCCCGGAACCCCGGCCCGAGCCTCCGCTCCCGCAGCCGGGTGCGGGACACTGTCCACAGGCCGCCTCTACGATCCGTGGGGGAAGCCTGTGAGAGGTGACACTCGTCCACAGGGCAGAGAAGGGGAACCAGCCGATTTCCCGACGCGTGGATACGATCAGTAAGCAGTACCAGGGCGACAACGACGGAGGAGGTGCCCCATGGGAGTCCTGAAGCGTTTCGAGCAGCGGCTCGAAGGTCTGGTCAACGGCACCTTCGCCAAGGTCTTCAAGTCCGAGGTCCAGCCCGTCGAGATCGCCGGCGCGCTCCAGCGCGAGTGCGACAACAACGCGACGATCTGGAACCGTGAGCGGACGGTCGTCCCCAACGACTTCATCGTGGAGCTGAGCACGCCGGACTACGAGCGTCTCAGCCCCTACTCGGGCCAGCTCGGCGACGAGCTCGCCGGCCTGGTCAGGGACTACGCGAAGCAGCAGCGGTACACCTTCATGGGCCCGATCAAGGTCCACCTGGAGAAGGCCGAGGATCTCGACACCGGCCTGTACCGCGTCCGCAGCCGCACTCTGGCGTCGAGTACGTCACAGCCGCAGCAGCACCAGCAGCAGGGCCCGGGTCAGGGCCGCGGCGGTTACGGGTACCCCCCGGCCGGCGCCCCGCCCATGCCCGCCTCTCCGCCTCCCGGCCCGCCCGGCCACCGGCCGACGGCTCCCGCCGGACGCCCGGCGGGCGGCCCCGGATCCATGCCCGGCCCCGGCACCCACGCCGGTGCGGGCTCCGCGGTGCGCCGCTGGATCGAGATCAACGGCACCCGCCACCAGATCTCCCGCTCGACCCTGGTCCTCGGCCGCAGCACCGACGCGGACGTGAGGATCGACGATCCCGGCGTCTCCCGCCGGCACTGCGAGATCCGGACCGGAACGCCCTCGACGATCCAGGATCTGGGATCCACCAACGGCATCGTGGTGGACGGGCAGCACACCACCCGCGCTACGCTCCGCGACGGCTCGCGGATCGTCGTGGGCAGCACCACCATCGTTTACCGGCAAGCCGAAGGGTGAAGCGGGGGCAATGTCAGAGCTGACCCTGACGGTCATGCGGTTGGGTTTCCTGGCCGTTCTGTGGCTGTTCGTCATCGTGGCCGTCCAGGTCATCCGCAGCGACCTGTTCGGTACGCGGGTCACCCAGCGCGGTTCGCGGCGCCAGGAGGCGCGACCCCAGCAGAGCGCGCGGCAGGCCGCCGCGCCTCCGCAGCAGCGCGGCCAGCAGAGCGCGGGCGGTCGCCAGCGCCGTGGTGCGCCGACCAAGCTGGTCGTCTCCGAGGGCACCCTCACCGGCACGACCGTCGCCCTCCAGGGCCAGACGATCACGCTGGGCCGGGCGCACGACTCGACGATCGTGCTCGACGACGACTACGCGTCCAGCCGCCACGCCCGGATCTACCCGGACCGGGACGGCCAGTGGATCGTCGAGGACCTCGGGTCCACGAACGGCACGTACCTCGACCGGTCCCGCCTCACCACCGCCACACCGATTCCGCTGGGCGCGCCGATCCGCATCGGCAAGACCGTCATCGAGCTGCGGAAGTAGTACGAAAATGAGCGAGCGGAGCGAGCGAGCCGGGACGGTCCCCGCCACAGGACGTGCCGCGCTCCCGACCGGAGCGAATGGATCGACCGGCGTGACCGGAGCGACCGGAGGGTGGGCAGTGTGGGTCGAGACCGGCTGTACCCCGATGCAGCGTCGACAGGGCAGGTGGGCATGACTCTGTCCCTTCGATTCGCCGCGGGCTCGCACAAGGGCATGATCCGCGAGGGCAACGAGGACTCGGGTTACGCCGGGCCCCGGCTGCTCGCCATCGCCGACGGCATGGGCGGCCAGGCCGCCGGCGAGGTCGCCTCCTCCGAGGTGATCTCCACGCTCGTCACGCTCGACGACGACGTCCCCGGCTCGGACATCCTCACCTCGCTCGGTACGGCGGTGCAGCGCGCCAACGACCAGCTGCGGATGATGGTCGAGGAGGACCCGCAGCTGGAGGGCATGGGCACCACGCTCACCGCCCTGCTGTGGACCGGCCAGCGGCTCGGGCTCGTGCACGTCGGCGACTCCCGCGCCTACCTGCTCCGCGACGGCTTCCTCACCCAGATCACCCAGGACCACACGTGGGTCCAGCGTCTCGTCGACGAGGGCCGGATCACCGAGGAAGAGGCCACCACCCACCCGCAGCGCTCGCTCCTCATGCGCGCGCTGGGCAGCGGCGACCACGTCGAACCCGACCTCTCCATCCGTGAGGTCCGGGCCGGCGACCGCTATCTGATCTGCTCCGACGGCCTGTCCGGCGTGGTCTCGCACCAGACCCTCGAGGACACCCTCGCCAGCTACCAGGGCCCGCAGGAGACCGTGCAGGAGCTGATCCAGCTCGCGCTGCGCGGCGGCGGCCCCGACAACATCACGGTGATCGTCGCCGACGTCCTCGACGTCGACGGCGGCGACACCCTCGCCGGTCACCTCAGCGACACCCCGGTCATCGTCGGCGCCGTCGCCGAGAACCAGGCGCAGCTGAACGACGGCGGGGCGATGCAGACCCCGGCCGGCCGCGCCTCGGGCCTCGGCCGCACCGCGCCGCACCAGCAGCCGCCCGCGGGGGGCTTCGGCCCGCCCGGCAGCGGCGACGACCACGGGTACGGCGGCATGCCCCCGCAGGGCTCGTTCGACTCGTACACGGACGAGGACTTCGTCAAGCCGCGCACCGGCCGCAAGTGGCTGAAGCGCTCCTTCTTCCTCGTCCTCGTCCTCGGGATCGCCGGCGGCGGCCTCTACGGGGGCTGGCGCTGGACGCAGACGCAGTACTACGTGGGTGCCAAGGACCAGCACGTGGCGCTGTACCAGGGCATCAGCCAGGACCTGGCGTGGGTGTCGCTCTCGAAGGTCGAGAAGGACCACCCCGAGATCGAACTCAAGTACCTCCCCGCCTACCAGCGGAAGCAGGTCGAGGACACGATCGCGGGCGGCAGCCTCGGCAAGGCCGAGACGAAGATCTCCGAGCTGGCCGTGCAGGCCTCGGCCTGCAAGAAGGCCGAGCAGCGGCACGCCGCCGCGGAGAAGGCCGCCGACCAGGCGAGCAAGCCGCCGGCCCAGAAGCCGGGCGGCACCGCCACCCCTGACTCCAAGCCCACCACAGCCGCTCCGTCCCCGGGTCCCACCCTCACCGCGGAGGAGCAGAAGCTGGCCTCGAACTGCGGCAAGCAGTAAGCACCCGTAGGGGGCCTTTCACCACCATGAGCGTTGTCACCAACACGACCACCATCGGCGCGATCGAGGCGCCGAGCCGCCGCAACACCGAGCTGGCGCTGCTCGCGTTCGCCGTCGTCATCCCGGTGTTCGCGTACCTCAACGTGGGCCTGGCCATCGACGGCAAGGTCCCGGCCGGAATGGCCGGGTACGGCCTCGGCCTGGCCCTGCTCGCGGGCGTCGCGCACCTGGTGGTGCGCAAGTGGGCCCCGTACGCGGACCCACTGCTGCTCCCGCTGGCGACCCTGCTGAACGGCATGGGGCTGGTGCTGATCTGGCGTCTGGACCAGTCGCCTCGGCTGATCGCGCTGGCGAAGCGCACGTACGGCGCGTTCAGCGAGTCCGCGCCGAACCAGATGATGTACTCGGCGATCGGCATCGCCATGTTCGTGGGCGTGCTGCTGCTGCTCAAGGATCACCGGGTGCTGCAGCGGTACACATACATCTCGATGGTGGTGGCGCTCATCCTGCTGCTGCTGCCGCTGGTGCCCGGGCTCGGCGCGGACGTCTTCGGCGCCAAGATCTGGATCCGCGTCGGCGGCTTCTCGATCCAGCCCGGTGAGTTCGCCAAGCTGGTGCTGGCGATCTTCTTCTCCGGCTACCTGATGGTGAAGCGGGACGCGCTGGCCCTGGCCAGCCGCCGCTTCATGGGGCTCTACCTGCCGCGTGGCCGTGACCTCGGCCCGATCCTGACGATCTGGGCGATCAGCCTCCTCATCCTGGTCTTCGAGAACGACCTCGGTACCTCGCTCCTGTTCTTCGGCATGTTCGTGATCATGCTGTACGTGGCGACGGAGCGGACCAGCTGGGTCGTCATGGGTCTGCTGATGTCTTCCGCGGGTGCCGTGGTCGTCGGTTCGACGGCAAGTCACGTGCAGTCGCGCGTCCAGGCCTGGCTCGACCCCTTCGAGTGCCTGAAGACGGCGCCTGCCGGCTCCAACATGGCGTACGCCTGCGACCAGATGACGCAGGTGCTGATGTCCTTCGGTTCCGGCGGCATCCTCGGCACCGGTCTCGGCCAGGGCAATTCAGACCTGGTCCAGTTCGCCGCGAACTCCGACTTCATCTTCGCCACGGTCGGCGAGGAGCTCGGTCTGACCGGCGTGATGGTCTTCCTGCTCTTCTACGGCCTGATCATCGAGCGCGGTGTCCGCACCGCGCTCGCGGCCCGCGACCCGTTCGGCAAGCTGCTGGCGATGGGGCTCTCCGGCGCCTTCGCACTGCAGGTCTTCGTCGTCGCCGGCGGTGTGATGGGTCTCATCCCGCTCACCGGTATGACGATGCCGTTCCTCGCGTACGGCGGATCCTCCGTCATCGCCAACTGGGCCCTGATCGGCATCCTGATCCGGATCAGCGACACCGCGCGCCGTCCCGCGCCCGCCCCCGCCCCGAACCCCGATGCCGAGATGACCCAGGTGGTCCGTCCGTGAACAAGCCGCTGCGCCGGGTCGCGATCTTCTGCGGCCTGCTCATCCTCGCCCTGCTCCTGCGGGACAACTGGCTCCAGGGCGTCCGCGCCGAGGAGCTGAACTCGAACCCCAAGAACCGGCGCGTCCAGATCGCGCGGTACTCGAACGAGCGCGGCAACATCATCGTCGACGGCAAGCCCGTCACGGGCTCCGTCGACTCGGGCGACAAGTTCTACAAGTACAAGCGGACCTACGTCGACGGCCCCATGTGGGCCCCGGTCACCGGGTACGCCTCGCAGGCCTACGACGCCAACCAGATCGAGAAGATCGAGGACGGCATCCTCACGGGCAACGACGACCGGCTCTTCTTCGACCGCACCCTCGCCATGTTCACCGGCGAGAAGAAGAAGGGCGGCGACGTCGTCACCACCCTCAGCGGCGCCGCCCAGAAGGCCGCCTACCAGGGGCTCGGCAGCAAGACCGGCGCCGTCGTCGCCATCGAGCCGAAGACCGGCAAGATCCTGGCGATGGCGTCCACGCCCTCGTACGACCCCTCGTCCTTCGCCGGCTATTCCGGCAAGGACGAGAAGGCCTGGGTCGCGCTGGAGAACGACAAGAACAAGCCGAAGCAGAACCGGGCGCTCCGCGAGATCTACCCCCCCGGCTCCGTCTTCAAGGTCGTCACCGCCGCCGCCGCGCTCGAGAACGGCAAGATCACCGACATCAACGCGCCGACCGACACCCCCGAGGGCTGGAAGATCCCGCTCTCCACCCAGCCGATGATCAACCACGCCAAGGGCTGCGCCAACGCCAGCATCAAGCACGCCCTCGACATCTCCTGCAACTCGGTCTTCGCGAAGCTCGGCGACGACGTCGGCCGCGACAAGATGGTCGAGATGGCGGAGAAGTTCGGCTTCAACAACGAGCAGTTCACCCCGGTCCGCTCCTCGGCCTCCGTCTTCGACAAGAACTCGGACCGCGGCGGCAACGCGCTCTCGTCGATCGGCCAGTTCAACACCGCGACGACCCCGCTGCAGATGGCGATGGTCACAGCGGCGATCGCCAACGACGGCAAACTGATGAAGCCGTACATGATCGACCAGCTGCGCGCCCCGAACCTCGACATCATCAAGCAGAACGAGCCGGAGGAGATGAGCCAGCCGGTCTCACCGGCCAACGCCCAGCTGCTCCAGCAGATGATGGAGAGCGTCGTCGCCAACGGCACCGGCGGCAACGCCGACCTGCACATGGACGGCGTGAAGGTCGGCGGCAAGACGGGTACGGCCCAGCACGGCGAGAAGAACGCCAAGCGCCCGTACGCCTGGTTCATCTCGTACGCGAAGACCTCCGAGGGCTCCCCCGTCGCGGTCGCCGTGGTCGTCGAGGACTCGGCGGGCACCGACCGTGAGGACATCACCGGTGGCGGCCTCGCCGCCCCGATCGCCAAGGCCGTGATGAAGGCGGTCATCAAGACCCGGGGCTGACCCCCCGGACCCCGTACGAGCCAGGTACCGGTCAGGTATCAGCTACCGGCCCCGGGCGGATCGCCTCCCCGGGGCCGGTAGCGTATGCGCGAACAGCACACACCGCCGGACCACCCATGGGTGCGGTCGGGACAGACGGAGAGGGCTGGATTAGCTATGGAAGAGCCGCGTCGCCTCGGCGGCCGGTACGAGCTGGGCCCGGTGCTCGGCCGTGGTGGCATGGCCGAGGTGTACCTCGCCCAGGACACCCGGCTCGGCCGCACCGTCGCCGTGAAGACGCTGCGGGCCGACCTGGCCCGTGATCCGTCCTTCCAGGCCCGGTTCCGCCGTGAGGCACAGTCCGCCGCCTCGCTGAACCACCCGGCGATCGTCGCGGTGTACGACACCGGCGAGGACTACGTCGACCAGGTCTCCATCCCGTACATCGTGATGGAGTACGTCGACGGGTCGACCCTGCGTGAGCTGCTGCACTCCGGGCGCAAGCTGCTGCCCGAGCGCACCCTCGAGATGACGGTCGGCATCCTCCAGGCGCTGGAGTACTCGCACCGCGCCGGCATCGTGCACCGTGACATCAAGCCGGCGAACGTCATGCTGACGCGCACCGGCCAGGTCAAGGTCATGGACTTCGGCATCGCGCGCGCCATGGGCGACGCGGGCATGACCATGACGCAGACCGCCGCGGTGATCGGCACGGCCCAGTACCTCTCCCCCGAGCAGGCCAAGGGCGAGCAGGTCGACGCCCGCTCCGACCTGTACTCCACGGGCTGCCTGCTCTACGAGCTGCTCACCGTCCGTCCCCCGTTCATCGGCGACTCCCCGGTCGCGGTCGCGTACCAGCACGTCCGCGAGGAGCCGCAGCCGCCGAGCAACTTCGACCCCGAGATCACGCCCGAGATGGACGCCATCGTCCTGAAGGCGCTGGTCAAGGACCCCGACTACCGCTACCAGTCCGCCGACGAGATGCGTGCGGACATCGAGGCCTGCCTCGACGGTCAGCCGGTCGCGGCCGCCGTCGCGATGGGCATCGGGATGGGCATGGCGGGCGCGCCCGCGTACGGCGGGGGCTACGGCGGCTATCCGCCGGAGGACCAGCCGACCACCGCGCTGCGCCAGGCCGACCCGGCCGGACAGACGTCGATGCTGCCGCCGGTGAACCCGGACGACGGCGGCTACGGCTATGACGACCGCCCGGACCGCCGTCGCGGCGGTGGCCAGAAGAAGTCGAACACCTCGACGATCCTGCTGGCCCTCGCGGGCGTCCTGGTGCTCGTCGGCGCGGTCTTCATCGGCGTCGCGCTCATGGACAAGAACGACGGGCCGCAGAAGGTCACGGTCCCGCAGCTGGTCGGCCAGACGATGCAGGGCGCGCAGGAACGCGCCGGCAACGTCCAGGTGAAGGTCCAGCAGGCCGGCACCGAGCGCTGCGACCAGCCCAAGGACACCATCTGCCGCCAGGAGCCGGCCGCGAGCGAGACCGCGAAGATGGACGTCGACGGCACGATCCAGGTGTACGTCTCCGAGGGCGCCCCGCTCGTCGAGGTCCCGGACGTCGTCGAGCAGTCCCAGGACCGGGCCGAGCAGCGCCTCAAGGACAGCGGCTTCAAGGTCAAGGTCGAGCAGGAGGAGTCCGCGGAGGACCCCGGCACGGTTCTGAAGCAGAACCCGGACGGCGGCACCAAGGCGGAGAAGAACTCCGAGATCACGATCACGGTCGCGAAGAAGGAGCTGTCGGAGCTCCCCAGCTTCAAGGGTCGTACCTGGGAGCAGGCCTCCCAGCAGCTGAGCTCGATCGGCTTCACGAACGTGTCCAAGGAGGAGGTCGACTCGAACGAGCCCGCGGGCACGGTCATCGACCAGACCCCCCAGGGCCCGTCGAACCAGCCGAAGGACGTCCAGATCGTGCTGAAGGTCTCCAAGGGCCCGCAGCAGACCCAGGCCCAGATCCCCACGGGCCTGACCGGCAAGAAGTTCAAGGACGTCCGGGACCTGCTCCAGGGCATGGGCTTCACGGTCGTCCAGCAGGGCTCCGACAAGGAGGACGCCATGGTCCTCAGCACGAACCCGCCGGAGGGTTCGATGATCGACAAGACCCAGCCGATCACCGTCATGACGCTGGGCGGCGGCGGGGACAACAACGGCAACCCCGGTGGTGGGGGCGGCGGCTTCTTCGGCTGACGCCCGCCAGGACCAAGGCGAGAGCCCCGGAATCCGTACTGGATGCCGGGGCTCTCCCGCTGTCCGACGTCAGCGCAGTTCCGCCGGAGGGGTCCGGTCGTGGTCGACCTTCTCGGTGCGCTCCAGCTCGCCCCAGACGATGTAGCGGTAGTCCGAGGTGTACATGGGGGTGCAGGTGGTCAGCGTGATGTAGCGGCCGGGCTTGGTCTTGCCGGATTCCTTCGGGACCGGCTGGAGGACGTCCACGTTGTACTTCGTGGTCTCGGGCAGGGTCTTGTAGACCTTGTAGACGTACCAGGTGTCCTTGGTCTCGAAGACGATCGCGTCCCCGGTCTTCAACTTGTGGATGTTGTGGAACTTGGCGCCGTGCCCGTCCCGGTGCGCGGCGAGCGTGAAGTTGCCCTGCTTGTCCTGCGGCAGCGCGGACTTGACCGGGTCGGTGTAGTAGCCGGCGACGCCGTGGTTGAGGACGTCGGTGCCGGTGCCCCGCTTCACCAGGACCTCGCCGTTGTCCATGGCGGGTACGTGGAGGAAGCCGATGCCGTCCTTGGTGTCCAGCGCGCCGGGGGCGCCGGCGGCCCCGTCGGTCGCCCAGCGGTCGCGGACCTGTGCGCCGTCCTTGTCGGCGGCGCGGTCGGCGAGGACGTTGGTCCACCACAGGGAGTAGACGACGAAGAGGCCGAGCACCAGGCCCGCCGTGATGAGGAGTTCGCCGAAGAGGCTGATGATCCCGGCGATCCGGTTGCGCGCGCGTGCCACTAGGTCGTCCCGTCGTCCCGTCCGGAGGTGTGGGGTCTCAGCCTACGAGCGCTTCCGGCTTTCCCTTGCTGCGCGGGCGTTCGTCGACCAGCTTGCCCCACACGATCATGCGGTACGTGCTCGTGAACTCCGGCGTGCAGGTGGTCAGCGTGATGTACCGGCCGGGGCCCTTGAAGCCGGACTGCTTCGGTACGGGTTCGATCACCGAGACGTTGGAGGGGGAGGTCTGCGGCAGGATGCTGGACATCTCGTACGTGTAGTACGCGCTCTGCGTCTCGACGACGATCGGGTCGCCGGGCTTCAGCTGGTTGATGTACCGGAACGGCTCGCCGTGCGTGTTGCGGTGGCCGGCCACCGCGAAGTTGCCCTGCTTGTCCGCCGGCATGGCGGTCTTGAGCCTGCCCTCGCCGTAGTGGCCGACCATGCCCTTGTCGAGGACGTCGGTCTTGCTGGTGCCCTCGGCGATGGGGACGACGACGTCCAGCTTGGGGATGTACATGATGGCGAAGCCCTTGCCGGGCTCGAAGGCGCCGGGCGCGTTCTTGTCGCCGCCCTTGGCCCAGGTGTCCTCGATCTGCGCCTTGGCCTTGTCGGTCTCCTGGCCGGCCCGGACGTTCGTCCACCACAGCTGGTAGGTGACGAAGAGGAGCATGACGACGCCGAAGGTGATGAAGAGTTCTCCGACGACCCGGCTGGCGACGACGCCGACGCTCTCCTTGGCGGCGCGGGCGGCCCGGCGGGCCTCGACGCGGGAGAGGGGACGTCCGTCGGAAGCGGGAGCGGGGGCGGGGGCCGCACTCCGGCTCCTGCCGCGGCCGCCCTTGGCGGCGCGGCGGCGCTCGGCCCGCCCGGGCCCCGGGGACGGCGGCTCGGAGGGGTCCTCCACGGCCCGCAGGGGCATCGTCCCGTCCACCGGGTCCGGATGGGGGTCATCCGGCTCTGTCGGCCCGTACGAGGGCTCGTAGGGGTTGTCCTGGGCGACACCGCCGTGGGCCGCCGCCGGCTCCTCGTACGCGTAATCCGCGGCGGGCGCGTAGGAGTCGGCGGGCACGTACGACTCGGCGGCCGGTCGCGGCTCGGCATGGGCATACCGCTCGGCGGCCGGTCTCGGCTCGGCGGGGACGTACCGCTCGGCAGGCGGCTGCGGCTCTGCGGGGACGTAATGCTCGGCGCGCGCGTACGGCTCGGCAGGCGGCGCGTACGCCTCGGCGCCCGGGTGCGGCTCGGCGTGAACGTAAGGCTCTGCGGGGACGTACCGCTCGGCGGGCGCGTGCGGCTCGGCGACGCCCTGCGGCTCGGCGGGGACGTAGTGCTCGCCGGCGACGTACCGCTCATCCCCCACGTAAGGCTCGTATCCGTCCCCCGGTATCGGCTCCGGGTCCGGTCCGTTCGCCGGGCGGAACCACGGCGAGCCCGTCGTCACGCGACGGCCTTGCCCACCACCGGAGCGAGCCCCGCCGACCGACCGACCGCCCCCTTGTCGCCGCACTGCTCCAGCCAGTTGGCCAGCATCAGGTGCCCGTGCTCGGTGAGGACCGACTCGGGGTGGAACTGCACGCCCTCGACCGGGAGTTCACGGTGGCGCAGCCCCATGATGATGCCGTCCTCGGTCCGCGCGGTGACCTCGAGCTCGGCCGGCAGCGCGGCGGGCTCGGCGGCCAGCGAGTGGTAGCGGGTGGCGGTGAACGGCGAGGGCAGTCCGGCGAAGACGCCCTGGCCCCCGTGCGTGACGAGGGAGGTCTTGCCGTGCAGCAGCTCGGGCGCGCGGTCGACGACGCCGCCGTACGCGACGGCCATCGACTGCATGCCGAGGCAGACGCCGAAGACGGGCACGCCGGTGTCGGCGCAGTGGCGGACCATGTCGATGCAGACCCCGGCCTGCTCGGGCGCGCCGGGCCCGGGCGACAGGAGCACGCCGTCGAAGCCGTCCTGCGCGTGCGAGAGCTCCACCTCGTCGTTGCGGAGGACTTCGCACTCGGCACCGAGCTGGTAGAGGTACTGAACGAGGTTGAAGACGAAGCTGTCGTAGTTGTCGACGACGAGAATTCGCGCGCTCACTGGCCGTCCACCGTCACATCGTTGAACGGAAGCAGAGGCTCCGCCCAGGGGAACACGTACTGGAAGAGGACGTAGACGATCGCGAGGACCAGCACGATCGAGATCAGCGCCCGTACCCACGCGTTGCCCGGCAGATGCCGCCAGATCCAGCCGTACATGACGTCGACCGCCCCTTCCGTTCGTTACGGGGACCAGAGTACGGGGCGAGGGGGCCGTGGGGGGTCAGCTGTCCAAAGCCTGTGGACGGCCGTCGGTCACCGGCCGGGTGGCGTCGAGGTGCGCCCAGACGATCAGCCGGTGGCTGCTGCCCCACTCGGGGTCGCAGGTGGTGAGGGTGAGGTAGCGGCCGGGCCCGTCGAAGCCGGACTTCCTGGGGACGGGGTCGACGACGGCGGTGTCGGCGGGGACGGTCCGGTACGGGCCGCGGTCGATCCGGTACGTGAACCAGGTCGTGCCGTCGGTGAGGACGACCGCGTCGCCGGGGCGCAGGCGCGGGAAGTCCTTGAAGGGGTCGCCGTGGGTCCTGCGGTGGCCGGCGACGGCGAAGTTCCCGGTGCCGCCGAGCGGGGCGGTGCGGGCGTAGTGCCCGAGGCCCTGTTTCAGGACGTCGGGTCCGGTGCCTTCGAGGACGGGCCATTTCCAGTCGCGGCCGAGCCGGGGGACGTACATGACGGCGATGCCCTTGCCGGTGACGTACGGCGCCGGTACGCGCGCGGGTGCGGCGGCGACGGGGGTGTCGGCCCACTCGCGCTGGAGGGTGTCGATCTGGGCGGCGCTCGCGCTGTCGGCCTGGACGCCGGTCCAGTAGAGGAGGTACGCGACGAAGAGGACGACGAGGGCGCCGGCGGTGATGCACAGTTCGCTGAGGGTCCTGACGACGAGACGCAAGCGGCCCTCCCGCCGTCAGCTCACCGGCTTCGCGTAGTGGAGGTCCACTGTGCCCGAGTACCCGGGAAGAGTCACCGCCTTGTGCTCGTCGACTTTCCAGCCGAGTCCGTACGCCTTGACGTACAGCTGGTAGTTCTGGAGCGCGGGGGAGTCGGCGAGCGCCTTGTTCAGCTTTCCCCGGTCACCGACGGCGGTGATCTTGTAGGGCGGCGAGTAGACACGGCCCTGGAGGATCAGGGTGTTGCCGACGCAGCGGACGGCGCTGGTGGAGATGAGCCGCTGGTCCATGACGCGGATGCCTTCGGCGCCGCCGTTCCACAGGGCGTTGACGACGGCCTGGAGGTCCTGCTGGTGGATGACCAGGTCGTTGGCCTGCGGTTCGGGGTAGCCGGGGGCGGCCTGGGCGTTCGGCGGGGCGTCGTCGAGGGTGACGGTGAGGCCGGCTCCGGAGACCTCGGTGGTGCCGGCCTTGGCTTCGAGGGCGTCGAGTTTCTCGTCCTGCGCGCGCGTGGAGCCGTCGTCGCGGGCGGCGAGGGAGTCGACGCGGGTGCGGAGGGCGGCGGTGGACTCGTCGAGGCCGGCGTTCTTGTGGCTGCGTTCCTCGATGAGGTCGGAGAGCCGCAGGAGCGAGGCGTCCGTGCGCAGGTTGGTGCCCTTGGCGGTGTTGAAGCTCGTGACGAAGATCAGTCCGGCGAGGGCGAAAACGGCAAGGGTGAGCACCCGGACGGGGCGCCACCTCGTGGTGCGGCCCGGCCCTTCGGGAGTGTCGGCGGAATTGCTCAACGTACCCTGATCCCCTTCGGTGCCGTGGAACCACTACGCTAACGGACGCCTGGGGGACGCAGTCGTCCTCCTTCGTCACATCCCGGCGCCAGCCACAGTTCCCTGCGCGGTCACGCAGCGCATCGACAGGAGAGTCCCTCGTGCCGAAGTCACGGATCCGCAAGAAGGCCGACTTCACGCCTCCGCCCGCCAAGCAGGCCACCAACATCAAGCTGACCAACCGCAGCTGGGTGGCGCCCGTGATGCTGGCCCTGTTCGCCATCGGTCTGGTGTGGATCGTGGTCTTCTACGTCACCGACGGCTCCATGCCGGTCGAGTCGATCCGGAACTGGAACATCGTGGTGGGCTTCGGCTTCATCGCGGCCGGCTTCGGCGTCTCCACGCAGTGGAAGTAGTCGCTTCCACCGAGCGGCTGAAGCGGCCCGAGCACGGCTGATGCCGGCCGAGCGCGGCTGAAGCAGCCCGAGCGCGGGTGATGTAGCGGTCGCGACGGCCGCTCGTCAAGTTCTCCCCCGAGCTTATCCACAGCGTTGTGCACAGCACTGGATAACTTACGAAGATCTGTGGATAACTCGGCGCGAGGTTGACGCCGGTATGACTGGAATCACCTTCGCCGAAACGCGCGACGCCCCTCGCCTCCCTGGAGAAACTCCAGGTCAGAGGCGGGGGGCGTCGTCTTTCCCCACAGAGCGGAGAGGGTTCGCCACGCACTGTGGATAACTCTGGGGAAAGCTCACAGAGAAGCTCTTCCACAGGCCTGTGTGCTCAGGTGAGCGCAGCCGAACGGGCGAGAACGATCCCCAGGTCGATCAGCAGCACCACCGCGCACGCCCCGTACTGCACGAGGTCCCGCCGGGCGCGGGGCGCGTGCACCATCACGTACGTCAGCAGGACTCCGGCCACCAGACCGCCGACGTGCGCCTGCCAGGAGATCCCCGGACGGGTGAACGTGATGAGCAGGTTCAGCGCCACGAACAGCAGCGCCGGCCGCATGTCCTGCCGCCTGCGCCGGGCCAGCACGATCCAGGCGCCGAGCAGGCCGTAGACGATGCCGGAGGCGCCGAGCGAGAACTGGTTCTGCGGGGAGAGCAGATAGGCGAGCGCGGAGCCGGAGAGCCCGGAGAGCAGGCACAGGGCCGTGTACCGGATCCGCCCCAGCTCGGGTTCGACGATCCCGCCGATCATCCACAGGCCCAGCATGTTGAAGAGGAGGTGCGGGATCTCCTGGTGGAGGAAGGCGGAGGTCAGCAGGCGGTACCACTCGCCGTCCGCGACCCCGACCAGCTCACCGCTGGGGAGGTAGGCGCCGCCGATCAGCGCGAGGTCGTCGATGAGCCGGTCGCCCACCACCTGGACGGCGATGAACAGTGCCAGGTTGATCGCCATGAAGATCTTGGTGACGAGCCGTCCGTCCGCCGCCACCCGGCCGCCGGCGAGCGTCCGGGGCTGGTTGGCGTCGGCGGCGTGACCCGTCCCCGAGCCGCCCCGCACGCACTCGGGGCACTGGAAGCCGACGGACGCGGAGATCATGCACTGCGTGCAGATGGGCCGCTCGCAGCGGACGCAGCGGATGCCGGTCTCGGCCTCCGGGTGGCGGTAGCAGCGCAGCAGTCCGGGCTGCGTGTCCATGGGAGGTCCCGTCCCTTCCGCCTCAGCGCTTCTCGATCACCACGGACTCGACGATCACGTCCTGGAGCGGACGCTCGGTGTGCGGGTCGGTCGGGGTGGCCGCGATCGCGTCCACGACCTTCCGGCTCTCCTTGTCCACGACCTCGCCGAAGATGGTGTGCTTGCGGTTCAGCCAGGTCGCGGGGCCGACGGTGACGAAGAACTGCGAGCCGTTGGTGCCCGGGCCGGCGTTGGCCATGGCCAGCAGGTAGGGGCGGTCGAAGAAGAGCTCCGGGTGGAACTCGTCGGCGAACTCGTAGCCCGGGCCGCCCGTGCCGTTCCCCAGCGGGTCGCCGCCCTGGATCATGAAGCCCTTGATGACCCGGTGGAAGGACGTGCCGTCGTAGAGCGGGTCCGAGGAGACCGTGCCGGTGGCGGGGTGCGTCCACTCGCGCTCGCCGGAGGCGAGTTCGACGAAGTTCCGGACCGTCTTCGGGGCGTGGAACGGCATCAGCCGCACCTCGATGTCGCCCAGGCTCGTCTTGAGGATCGCGTACAGCTGCTCGGCCACGGTCGCCTTCCGTCCACGTCGTGTCGCGTCATGTCACGTCTGTCTCTGGCGTGTCCGATCCTCGCATGCCCCGGATGCCAGCCCCGCATGCCGGAGGCCGCTCCGGCGGGCATGATGCCGAAAAGGATGGAAAGGTGAAAAACCGACATCGCCACCGAGGAGGAGGATTCCCGTGACCCGCATGGACAGCGTGCGCGCCGCGACAGATTCGGCGAAGGAGAGCGTCCTGCACGCCGCGGAAGTGGTGGCGCCGTACGCCGGCACGGCCAAGGACCAGGCCGCGCACTACGCACACGAGGCGCGAGCGGTGCTCGCGCCGAAGGTCTCGAAGGCCGCGTCCGCGGCCCGTACGCAGGCTCGCGCGCAGTACGACTGCTATGTCGCACCGCACGTACCGCCGCGGGTCGACGCGGCCGCACACCGTGCGGCGGTCAAGACCCGCCAGGCCGCCCGTCAGGCGGCCGACTACACCGTTCCGCGCGTCGAGAGCGCGGTCGCCGCGACCGGTCCGGTCCTCGACGAGGCCGGGGCGCGTTCCACCGCCGCCTGGGCCGCGCTGCGCGGTCAGGTGACACCGGAGGACATCAAGAAGATCGTGAAGAAGCACGAGCGTCGGGCCAGGGCCGGACGCCTGGCCAAGGGACTGGTCGTCCTCGGCCTTCTGGTCGGCGGCGCCTTCGCCGCCTGGAAGTGGTGGGACAGGCAGGCCAATCCCGACTGGCTGGTCGAACCTCCCGCGCCCACCGAGACGGGGGACGAGGGCTCCTCGCTGTCGTCCGTGGACGGCAGTGGGGCCTCCCCCGATGCGGAGGAAGAGACCGAGTCGGATGCCGCGGCCACCGAACGCGACGAACGCCGCTGACCGATCACCACGGGGCCCTGCCGGGGTCCTGCAAGGGTTCTGCCCGGGGCCCTACCGGAGCCGTACGGGGTTCCGCCGGGTCCTACCGGGGTTCTGCTGGGTCCTACGAGATTCCGCCGGGTCCTACCGGGGTCCTGCTGGGTCCTACGAGATTCTGCCGGGCCCTACCTGGGTCCTGCTGGGTCCTACGAGATTCCGCCGGGCCCTACCTGGGTTCTTCCGGTTCCTACCGGGGTTCTGCAGGGGCCTGCGCGTGAGGGCGTGGGGAGTGCGCTCCCCGCGCCCTACGCCGCCGCGGCGAGCGCCAGCTCGGTCAGCGCGGCCGGGTCGGTCCCGGCCGCGGCGGTCGACGAGGACCGCTGCCGCGCGGAGGGCGAGGAGCCGTGGGCCTCGGCGGCGATGCGCTGCTTGATGGTGGGCGGCAGGGAGCGGTCCCCGGCCAGCGGCCACCGGTGCGCCCGCTGTGCCGGTACGGAGGGCAGGGCGCGCTGCCCGGTCGGGGCGGCGGCGGGGACGGCGGCGGGCGCGGCCGGCTCCTCGGGCTGCGTGACGGCGGGCTGCCCGGCCGCGGCGGCCGTGCTCGCCAGGCCGACGGAGGCGAGGAGGGCGAAGAGGACGGAGATGAAGGCGGTCCAGAACTGCTTGACCTTGGCGGTGGCCATGGCCCCTCACTTTCGTGACGTTCCCGGATGGTTCATTTCGGTTTGCGCGCTTTACGTACTTTCCTCATGATGTGGCTGCGCGCCCGTTTCTCACGGAGCACCGCCGCCTCCGCGCAGTTCTTCCGATCAACACCACCCGTCCGGATCAACCCGGGGTCAGAGCTGGGCGAGCCCCCGCTTGAGGTAGTCGCCCAGCGGCTTCTCGACGAGCTTGTTCACCAGGTACGACAGCACCAGCATCCCGAGGACCAGCACACCGACGAGCCCCCACGGGGAGACGAGCTCGCGCGGCGCGAAGTAGCCGATGAGCTCCCAGCCGATCACCTGGTGGAGCAGGTACAGCGGGTAGGTCAGCGCGCCCAGGACCGGCAGCCACCGCCACTGGACGCGGGAGAGCCTGCCCGTGGCGATGAGCGCCATCATCCCGAAGAAAGCCGCGAGCACCACGATCACGGGCCACGCGGCACGCCGGCCGAGGAAGGGCGTGAGGTGCTTGAACTCGTCGATGGTGGGTGCGAGGGAGGCGCAGAAGCAGATGCCGACGATGCCGAAGAGCATCAGGTTCGGCCGGAACCGGTACATCAGGTAGAACGCCATTCCGGCGATGAAGAACCAGCTGTACTCGGGGATCAGCAGCATCCGCAGCGGTCCGGGCGGCGCCTTGGCGACGACGAGCGTGGCGGCGCCCCAGACGCAGCAGAAGAGCAGGACCCTCTTGTACGTCAGGCCCCACCAGGCGACCAGGACGAACAGCAGGTAGAAGCGGAGCTCCGTGAAGAGCGTCCAGTAGACGGCGTCGACGTGCGGGACCCAGAAGGCCTGCTGAAGCATCGTCATGTTGGTCAGGACGTCGTTCCACGGAAGGTGGCGGCGGCCGCCGGGGACGACCGCGACGGTGATGGTGGTCGCGATGACCGCGAACCAGTACGCCGGGTAGAGCCGGACCACCCGCGAGACGAAGAAGGCCTTCACGGGCCGGTTCCACGCGCTCATGCAGATGACGAAGCCGCTGATGAGGAAGAAGAGCTGGACGCCGAGATAGCCGTACGCCGACAGGCGGAAGGTTCCGGGGAACATCTCCCTCACCGGCGTCGGCCAGCCGCCGCCGCGCGCCGTGTAGTGGTACGCGACCACCATGAGCGCCGCCACCAGTCTGGTCCCGTCGAGCGCGTGGAGCCGCGCCGGGCGCTTCGTCCCCGGGCCCGGCACGTCACGCGCCTCGAGCCGCTTTAAACGGGTCCTGAGCCGCACGGGCTGCAGCTGGTTCAGCACTCGGAGATCCCCCCACACAAGACTGCGTCCGGAGAGCCCATCCGGCTCCCCCAGCGTGAGACCAGCGAGGTGGGCACAGGTTGCCCACAGCACCCCCCACGACTTCCGGTTTATGTCACATGTCACTCGGACTCATGTGTTGCGAACGGAAATCGCAGGGGCTTCCATGGGTTGCGGCCCAAGGCTCCCTGTCACCTCACAGGACCTTTGCGCAAATCCCGCATCTCGTCGGACCCGGGGGAGGGAAGGCAGCACACCCCTCCCGCGACCCGCCTGTTCGAGGAGTCGAACCATCTCGTCACGAGGCTCGACGGCCGGAGCGGCGATGACGGCGGCCTCCTCCCCATCACTCCGAGGAGATCCTCGGGGGGGGATCCGCAAGGGCGATCCGCAAGAGTGACCCACAAGGGCGACGGCACCCCCGCCGAACCCCGCGCACGCCGGCCGGCCGCGGGTCGCGCCAACGGCGCAAAAAACACCCCCCTGACCGCGTTTCCACAGGTCAAGGGGGTGCTGAAGAGTGGAGCCTAGGGGAGTCGAACCCCTGACATCTGCCATGCAAAGACAGCGCTCTACCAACTGAGCTAAGGCCCCGGAACGAGGACAGCGTACCGGGTCACCCCCCATGTCCGGCAAAAGGATTGGGACTCCCGGTCGGCGACCACTCTCCGTAAGATGCTGACCGAGGTTCGCAGTGGCGAACCTAAGGGATGGGGAGTAAGCAATGGACGCAGCGCAGCAGGAAGCCACGGCAAGAGCCAGAGAGCTTCAGCGCAGTTGGTACGGAGAGCCGCTGGGGGCGCTCTTCCGTCGCCTGATCGACGATCTCGGGCTCAATCAGGCCAGGCTCGCGGCCGTGCTCGGGCTCTCCGCGCCCATGCTGTCCCAGCTGATGAGCGGCCAGCGGGCCAAGATCGGCAACCCGGCCGTCGTCCAGCGCGTCCAGGCCCTCCAGGAGCTCGCGGGACAGGTCGCCGACGGCAGCGTCAGCGCCGCCGAGGCCACCGACCGCATGGACGAGATCAAGAAGTCGCAGGGCGGCTCCGTCCTCACCGGCACGAGCCCCACCACCACCGGTTCCGGCGCGCCGACCGTGCGCCGCGTCGTCCGCGAGATCCAGTCGCTGCTGCGCTCCGTGGCCGCCGCCGGCGACATCATCGACGCCGCCGACTCGCTCGCCCCCGCCCACCCGGAACTGGCAGAGTTCCTCCGGGTGTACGGCGCCGGGCGCACCGCCGACGCGGTCGCGCACTACGAGTCGCACCAGAACTGACACGGGGCCGGCGGCCGGCCGGCACCGTGGCGAGACGACGCGGACGGGGAGCGGGCGCAGCGCGATGGGTGAGGTCTTCGCTGGTCGGTACGAGTTGGTCGACCCGATCGGACGCGGCGGGGCGGGCGCCGTGTGGCGTGCCTGGGACCACCGGCGCCGCCGCTACGTGGCGGCCAAGGTGCTCCTGCAGAGCGACGCGCACACGCTGCTCCGCTTCGTCCGCGAGCAGGCGCTGCGGATCGACCATCCGCACGTCCTCGCCCCGGCCAGCTGGGCCGCCGACGACGACAAGGTCCTCTTCACGATGGACCTGGTGGCCGGCGGCTCGCTGGCCCATGTCATCGGGAACCACGGCCCGCTGCCGCCCCGCTTCGTCTGCACCCTGCTCGACCAGCTGCTCTCGGGCCTGGCCACGGTGCACGCCGAGGGGGTCGTGCACCGGGACATCAAGCCCGCGAACATCCTCATGGAGGTCACCGGCGCCGGGCGGCCGCATCTGCGGCTCTCCGACTTCGGCATCTCCATGCGCAAGGGCGAACCCCGCCTCACGGAGACCAACTACGTGGTGGGGACACCCGGTTACTTCGCGCCCGAGCAGCTGCTCGGCGCCGAGCCGGACTTCACCGCCGACCTCTTCGCCGTCGGCCTGGTCGCGCTGTACCTGCTCAAGGGCAGCAGGCCGGACTCCCAGGCCCTGGTCGAGCATTTCCGCGTGTACGGCACTCCGGGCGCCCCGGAGGGCATTCCTGAGCCCTTGTGGCAGGTTCTCGCGGGTCTGCTCCAGCCCGATCCGCAGGCGCGGTTCCGGACGGCCTCGGGGGTACGGAAGGCGCTGAGCGCCGCCGTCGAGCTGCTTCCCGAGCCGGGCCCGGGCGAGGTGCCGGTCGAGATCGTCGACCAACTGGGTCCCCTCCCGGCAGGCTTCGGCCCGGAAGGCCCCACGGCACCCGCACCCGCGCCCGCTCCCGTACCCGTACCCGTACCGGCCCAGGAGCAGCCCGTACAGCAGGCACCGCCCGTACAGCAGGTCGCCCAGCAGGCACCGCCCGTACAGCAGGCAGAGCCGTATCAGCAGCCTCCGCAGCCCCCACAGCCGCAGCACCAGCCCTACCAGGGCTACCAGGGCTACCAGCCCACCGCCCAGGTCTCCTCGCCGCCGCCGCTGCCCCGGCCCTCCGGGACGGGCAGCTTCCACCTGCCTCCCCCGGTCACGCAGACCGCACCCGCGGCGCCCGCCCCCGTACGACGGCCGGGACCGCCCCCGAAGGTGGCGGTCCCGGTGCTGCTGCTCGCGCTGGTGTCGTTCGCGGTCGGTTTCTGGGCGCTGACGCAGATCTGAGGGCTCAGGCAGCCCGCCGCCGGGCAAGGAGGGTCCAGGCCCCGAGCCCGAGGAGCAGGACGGTCCCGGTGCCGATCCCGGCCGCCGCGACGACCTGCATGGTGCCGTTCGTCGTGGCGTCCGCCCCGGTGGCGCCGTTCGCCGCGGCCTCCCGGTCGTCCGCCGTCACGGAGAAGACGCCGGGGTCCGCGTCGTACGCGGGAGCCGTCTTCGGGCTGCCCTCGACGTTCACCCGGAGCGTCAGCGGCACCGGCTTGTCGCCGTACTCGGCGGCGATGTCCGGGCTCAGCGTCGCCGTGAGGTAGTACCAGCCGGCGAAGCGCATGCCGCTGGTGGCCTCCTGGTACGAGGTGCGGTTCTCGTGGGCCACCGGTCGCAGCGGGTCGAGCGCCAGCGTCGCGGGCTTCCCGTCGTAACTGACCGTGTTCATGTCGACGAAGCCGAGGGCCGGGTTGTCGAGCGAGAGGGTGAGCGCGTTGCTCACGAGGTCGCCCTCGGTGCCGCTGCCGAGTTCGGCGCTGGCGAAGAGCTGCTGCCCCCAGTCCACGGGCACCCGGTAGAAGAGCGTCTGGCCGGGCCGGATGTCGGCCCGCCACTCGCCCTCCCGCAGCGAGACGGCCCCGTGGAAGCCGTCGCCGCCCTGCCGCTTCTGCTGGCCTCCGGCCGGCGGAGCGGGCGTGGCGGACGCCCAGGCCTCGGGGAGCGCGGTGGGGCCGGCCTGCTTGAGGAGGGGCTCGGTCACGTACCGGAGCTCGAGCTCCCAGTCGTCCGGGGTGGAGGCCGCCGCCGACTCGCGCTCGACGAGGACGTAGTACGCGCCCTGCTTCTGGCAGCTGGAGGTGTCCGGGTCGACGGTCCGGCGGGCGTAGGCGACGAGCGGCCTGGCGTACTGCCCGGAGCCGAAGTTCGCCTCCTGGTAGCCGCAGTCGGTTCCGGAGTTGTCCTGGATGCTGACCTTGAAGCCGTCGCCGTACTCGACCTTGCCGCCGGGCTTGGGGACGGCGACGACGGAGACGTAGGTGTTCCGCTTCGTGTCGAGGTCGACGCGGTAGTAGACCTTGCCGTTCCTCTTGAGGGTGTCCCGGTAGGTCTGGCCGGTCTTCAGGGGCTTCGCGTCGAGGCTGGAGGCGGCGCCCTGGATCCGCTGGGCCGAGCCGTCGAAGGCGTACGGCGGTACGGAGGTCCCCCCGGCCCTCAGGGCCCCACCGGCCCGGGTAGCGGTCCCCATGGCCTCGCCGGCCCTGTCCCGGGCCGCCACGGCCTGGGCGGGCAGGGCCGTCACCGCGCCCACCGCCGCGGCCGCCGCGACCAGGGCTCCCGTCCTCCGGCCGATCCCGGTCCGCCTCCCGGCCTGCGTGCCCACGCGTCTCTCCCGTTCGTCCGCACGATAACTTTGCTTGAGCAATCAGAAATTTTGCGCTAGTGAACTCGCGTGGGGTGGGGTACAGCAAAGCCCCGGTCCGCTCACGCGGCCGGGGCTTCACCCACAGAGTGTGTGTCTCTCAGACACCGGAACCTGCGGGCACGGAGTCGGTCGCCTCCGTCCACAGATCCTGCTCGGCGCGATCCGCCTGGATCTGGCGGTACACGAGGAGCCCGCCGATGGCGGCCAGTGCGACCAGGAGAAGCTTCTTCACCGCGCGACCTCGTCTTTCGTTGACGTAGGAGACTTCTGACGCCCACTCTACACATCGACCGATACCGATCGGTGACCTGTACGGGCTTCGCACCCCTGCTTCAAACCTCACACAAACAGATCGACCCGGATGGAGTACCATCCGGGTCGATCCGATCTGTGGGGCTAACAGGATTTGAACCTGTGGCCTCATCCTTATCAGGGATGCGCTCTAACCAACTGAGCTATAGCCCCGCCGCGCTTTGCGGTTTTTCGTGTCCGCCGCGCTGACTCCTGAACATTAGCGCACGTGGGGGCCAGTCCCAAAATCGATAGCCGGGGCCGGCCCCACGCGGACTACTCGTCCTCCGCCAGCGTGAGCTCGACACCGCCCACGAAACCGGCCGACAGGTTGTAGATGAAGGCGCCCAGCGTCGCGAGGGCGGTCATCAGGACCACGTCGATCACGGCGATCACCGAGGTGAACAGCAGGACCCGCGGCAGCGACAGGAACGACTGCAGGTCGAAGCCGTTGGACTCGTTCGAGCCCGTGGCCTCGCTGATCGTGCCGCCGACCGTCGAGAAGACGCCCATGGCGTCCATGACCATCCACAGCACCGCCGCGGCCACGACCGTGCAGACGCCCAGCGCGATGGAGAGCAGGAAGCTCACCTTCATGACCGACCACGGGTCGGCCTTGGCCACCCGCAGCCGCGCCTTGCGCGTCCTGGG
This sequence comes from Streptomyces nymphaeiformis, assembly GCF_014203895.1. GTDB lineage: Bacteria > Actinomycetota > Actinomycetes > Streptomycetales > Streptomycetaceae > Streptomyces > Streptomyces nymphaeiformis. Next base: position 447,341 of record NZ_JACHJY010000004.1, read on the forward strand.
CGTCGTACTCGCCCCGGTACGCGGCCGGCGCACGGCGCCGGTCTGCCCGCCCCGCGTACCGCCCACAGGCGTACCGCCCGCAGGCGTGCCGTACGCCTGTGGCGGGTGGTAGGGCCCTCCCGGCTGCCCCTGGGGGCGCTCGCCGGGCAGTGGCCCGTTGTACGTCTCGTACGAGGGCTGCTGCCCCCGAGTGTCCGTCACCGCAACCCCCTGGGAGTCCGTGGCGGGGCCACGGGCGCCGTTCGCTCCAGCACCGGCAGGAACTCCGGCAGCCGCCGATCCGGCGCCCGTGGCTCCACTCACGCTCTTACTCCTCGTGCTCCCCGGCCGTGGGCTCCGTGCCCTCGGCCGCCTCGGCCTCGATCGACTCTGCCGACCCGACGACGCCCTCGGCGTCCTCGATGTCCTCGTCCTCGCTGCCGGCCTCGGCGTTCCGTGCGATGCCGACGACGGCATCGCGCTTGCCCAGGTTGATCAGCTGGACGCCCATGGTGTCACGGCCGGTCTCCCTGACCTCATTGACTCGCGTACGAATCACACCGCCGGACAGCGTGATGGCGAGGATCTCGTCGGTCTCCTCGACCACCAGCGCGCCCACGAGCGAGCCGCGGTCCTCCACGATCTTGGCGGCCTTGATGCCGAGGCCGCCACGGCCCTGGACGCGGTACTCGTCGACGGGGGTGCGCTTCGCGTACCCGCCGTCGGTCGCGGTGAAGACGAAAGTACCGGGCCGGACGACATTCATCGAGAGCAGCTCGTCGTCCTCGCGGAAACTCATCCCCTTGACGCCCGAGGTGGCGCGTCCCATCGGACGCAGCGCGTCGTCCGTCGCGGTGAAGCGGATCGACTGCGCCTTCTTGCTGACCAGGAGCAGATCGTCCTCGGACGAGACCAGCTCGGCGCCGATCAGCTCGTCGTCGCCGCCGTCCGCGGTCTCCCGGAGGTTGATCGCGATGACACCGCCCGAACGCGGCGAGTCGTAGTCCTTCAGCGCGGTCTTCTTCACCAGGCCGGCCTTGGTGGCGAGCACCAGGTACGGCGCGGCCTCGTAGTCGCGGATCGCCAGGATCTGGGCGATCTGCTCGTCCGGCTGGAAGGCCAGCAGGTTGGCCACGTGCTGGCCGCGCGCGTCCCGGCCGGCGTCCGGCAGCTCGTACGCCTTGGCCCGGTAGACCCGGCCCTTGTTCGTGAAGAAGAGCAGCCAGTGGTGGGTGGTGGACACGAAGAAGTGGTCGACGATGTCGTCCTGCTTCAGCTTCGTGCCGCGCACGCCCTTGCCGCCGCGCTTCTGCGAGCGGTAGTCCTCGGTCTTCGTCCGCTTCACGTAGCCGCCGCGCGTGATCGTGACGACGATGTCCTCCTCGGCGATCAGGTCCTCGATGGACATGTCACCGTCGAAGGGCACGAGCTTGGAGCGGCGGTCGTCGCCGAACTTCTCGACGAGCGCGGCCAGTTCCTCGCTGACGATCGCCCGCTGGCGCTCCGGGGAGGCCAGGATCGCGTTGTACTCGTTGATCTTCGCCTGGAGCTCGTCGTGCTCGGCGATGATCTTCTGGCGCTCCAGGGCGGCGAGCCGGCGGAGCTGCATCTCCAGGATCGCGTTGGCCTGGATCTCGTCGATCGTGAGCAGGTCCATCAGGCCCGTACGGGCGACCTCGACCGTCTCGCTGCGGCGGATGAGGGCGATGACCTCGTCGATCGCGTCGAGGGCCTTGAGGAGGCCGCGCAGGATGTGGGCGCGCTCCTCGGCCTTGCGCAGCCGGAAGCGGGTCCGGCGGACGATGACCTCGATCTGGTGCGTCACCCAGTGGCGGATGAACGCGTCGAGCGAGAGGGTGCGCGGCACGCCGTCGACGAGCGCCAGCATGTTCGCGCCGAAGTTCGTCTGCAGGTCGGTGTGCTTGTACAGGTTGTTGAGGACGACCTTGGCGACGGCGTCGCGCTTGAGCACGATGACGAGGCGCTGGCCGGTGCGGGACGAGGTCTCGTCGCGGACGTCGGCGATGCCGCCGATCTTGCCGTCCTTGACCAGGTCGGCGATCTTCTGCGCGAGGTTGTCCGGGTTGGTCTGGTAGGGCAGCTCCGTGACCACCAGGCACTGGCGGTTCTGGATCTCCTCGACCTCGACGACCGCGCGCATCGTGATCGAGCCACGGCCGGTGCGGTACGCCTCCTCGATGCCCTTGCGGCCGACGACGAGCGCGCCGGTGGGGAAGTCGGGGCCCTTGATCCGCTCGATCAGCGCGTCGAGGAGCTCCTCGTGGCTGGCGTCGGGGTGCTCCAGCGCCCACTGGGCGCCGGCCGCGACCTCGCGCAGGTTGTGCGGCGGGATGTTGGTGGCCATACCGACGGCGATGCCGGCGGAGCCGTTGACCAGCAGGTTCGGGAACCGGGCCGGGAGGACCGTCGGCTCCTGGTTGCGGCCGTCGTAGTTGTCCGTGAAGTCGACGGTCTCCTCGTCGATGTCGCGGAGCATCTCCATCGACAGCGGCGCCATCTTGCACTCGGTGTAGCGCATGGCGGCGGCCGGGTCGTTGCCCGGGGAGCCGAAGTTGCCGTTGGAGTCGACGAGCGGCATGCGCATCGACCAGGGCTGGGCGAGGCGGACGAGCGCGTCGTAGATCGAGGAGTCGCCGTGCGGGTGGTACGTACCCATGACGTCACCGACGACGCGGGCGCACTTGTAGAAGCCCTTCTCGGGCCGGTAGCCGCCGTCGTACATCGCGTACAGCACGCGCCGGTGCACGGGCTTGAGGCCGTCCCGTACGTCGGGCAGCGCGCGGGACACGATGACGGACATCGCGTAGTCGAGGTACGAGCGCTGCATCTCGGTCTCGAGCCCGACGGGCTCGATCCGCAGCACGGGTTCCTGCTCTTCGGTGGTGCCAGGGGTGTTTTCGTCGGCCATTGCTGGTCGTCAGTCCTTTCGTACGGTCAGCTGAGACCGACTCAGATGTCGAGGAAGCGAACGTCCTTGGCGTTGCGCTGGATGAACGAGCGCCGTGCCTCGACGTCCTCGCCCATGAGCACCGAGAACAGGTCGTCGGCCTGGGCGGCGTCGTCCAGGGTGACCTGGCCGAGCACGCGGTGCTCGACGTCCATGGTGGTGACGCGCAGCTCCTCGGCGTTCATCTCGCCGAGACCCTTGAAGCGCTGGATCGAGTCTTCCCTGATCCGCTTGCCGTTCTGCTTGCCCAGCTCGACGAGCGCGTCCCGCTCGCGGTCCGAGTACGCGTACTCGAAGTCGTCCCGGCCCCACTTGATCTTGTAGAGCGGCGGGCGGGAGAGGTAGACGTGCCCGGCCTCGACCAGCGGCCGCATGAAGCGGAAGAGGAAGGTCAGCAGCAGGGTGTTGATGTGCTGACCGTCGACGTCGGCGTCCGCCATCAGGATGATCTTGTGGTAGCGGAGCTTCTCGATGTCGAAGTCCTCGTGCACACCGGTGCCGAAGGCGGAGATCAGCGCCTGGACCTCGGTGTTCTGCAGGATCTTGTCGACGCGGGCCTTCTCGACGTTCAGGATCTTGCCGCGGATCGGCAGGATGGCCTGGTACATCGGGTTGCGGCCGGACTTGGCCGAGCCGCCGGCGGAGTCACCCTCGACGATGAAGATCTCGCACTTGGACGGGTCGTTCGACTGGCAGTCGGAGAGCTTGCCCGGCAGCGAGGCCGACTCCAGGAGGCCCTTGCGGCGGGTCAGGTCGCGCGCCTTGCGCGCGGCCACGCGCGCGGTGGCGGCCTGGATCGACTTGCGGACGATGTCCGCGGCCTCGTTCGGGTTGCGGTCCAGCCAGTCGTTGAGGTGCTCGTAGACCGCCTTCTGGACGAAGGTCTTGACCTCCGTGTTGCCCAGCTTGGTCTTGGTCTGGCCCTCGAACTGCGGCTCGCTCAGCTTGACCGAGATGATCGCCGTCAGACCCTCGCGGATGTCGTCGCCCGTGAGGTTGTCGTCCTTCTCGCGGAGCAGCTTCTTGTCGCGCGCGTACTTGTTGATCAGCGAGGTCAGCGCGGCGCGGAAGCCCTCCTCGTGCGTGCCGCCCTCGTGGGTGTGGATGATGTTGGCGAAGGAGTACACGCCCTCGCTGTAGCCGCTGTTCCACTGCATCGCGACCTCGAGGGACAGGTTCTTGTCCTTGTCCTCCGCCTCCAGGTCGATCACGGTGGGGTGGATCAGCTCGCCCTTGCGCGAGTTGAGGTACGTCACGAAGTCGACGATGCCGCCCTCGTAGTGGTACTTCACCGTGCGCGCGGCGGCCTCGGCGGCCTCCGCCTCGGGGTCGTCCGCGCCGACCGTGGCCTTCGCCGACTCGCGCTCGTCCGTGAGCGTCAGGGTGAGGCCCTTGTTGAGGAAGGCCATCTCCTGGAAGCGGCGCGCGAGCGTCTCGAAGGAGTACTCGGTGGTCTCGAAGATGTCCGGGTCGGCCCAGAAGGTCACCGTCGTGCCGGTCTCCTCGGTCGCCTCGTGCTGGACGAGCGGGGCCGTCGGGACGCCCATCTTGTAGTCCTGCGTCCAGCGGTGGCCGTCCGTCTTGATCTCGACGGAGACCCTGGTGGACAGGGCGTTCACGACCGACACGCCGACACCGTGCAGACCGCCGGACACGGCGTAGCCGCCGCCGCCGAACTTGCCGCCCGCGTGGAGCACGGTCAGCACGACCTCGACGGCCGGCTTGCCCTCGGACTCCACGATGCCGACCGGGATGCCACGTCCGTTGTCGACGCAGCGCAGCCCGCCGTCGGGCAGGATCGTCACGTCGATGGTGTCGGCATAGCCGGCCAGGGCCTCGTCGACCGAGTTGTCGACGACCTCCTGCACCATGTGGTGCAGTCCGCGCTCGCCGGTCGAGCCGATGTACATGCCAGGGCGCTTGCGCACGGCATCCAGACCTTCGAGGACCTGGATGTTGCTGGCGGTGTACTGCTTGTTCTCGTTGGGGTTGCCGGAATCGGCCACGAAGCGCCCTTTCTGGCACAGCACAGGCCGTTCTCCGGGCATACGGGAGCGGCTGCGTCGTTCGACATGTTCCGCAGGGTGGCGGGATTGTCTCCCAGTCTACCGGTAGCGCCGACACTCATGGGGGTTTGCCGGTACCTGAATGCGCATGTGCCGCCCTGAGCGGGAGCGAGACGACTCCCCATATCCGGATAGGGGCTCCAGAGCCCGTAGACGGCCACCTAGCGCTTCGACCGGTGACGGCCAGTGGGCACACGCTCCGATCCGGCCGTGGGCACGTCCGCCGCCGCGTCGTGAGCATGCGTTCCGCCCTGCGGAACGGGTGGGCACAACGAGTGGGCTCGACGGGTGGGCACCACGCTCACGCGCGACGGCGCCCTCTGCCCGGGCCCGCGCCCCGAGGACCCCGGCGACGGCCCCGCACCGATCCGCCCGGCGCTCTAGCCGTACGTGTCCCCGGGCCCGACGGACCCCGGCGCCCTCAGGGGCCCGTACCCGCGCCGAGGCGCACCAGGCCCAAGGACCTTGATGACCCGCACCGTCCCGTGCCCCAGGTCCTCGTTCAGCCGCGCCACCAGCCTCGGCGCCAGCAACCGCAGCTGCGTGGCCCACGCGGTGGAGTCGCACTGCACCGTCAGCACCCGCGCGTCCGGCTCGTCGTCGAACTTCACCGGTACGCAGTGCTTCGCGAGGTCCTCGCCGACGATCTGCGGCCAGCGGCCCATGACCCCGCCGACCGCCGCCGGGGTCTCCCAGCCCCGCTCGGTGATCAGCCGGTTGATCGCGGCGCCGAGCGCCATCGGGTCGCGTCCGTCGGCGCGCGCGCCGGAGCGCAGCCCGCCGCCGCGCCGGGCCTGCTTCTTCTGCGCGGCCGCCGCACCCCGCGCCTTCGCCTGCTCCTTCGCCGCGCGCAGCGCGACCCGGGCGAGATCCACACCCGAGGGCTCGGGCGGCGCGGGCCTGTCCACAGGCTGTGGGGAACTCTGCTCGCTCATACCCGTTCCACCGTCCCGCCGGACACCGCGTACCGCGTGCCCGCCAGCACGCCCGGCACGTCGTCGTCCACAGCGGCCGTGACGAGCACCTGCTCGCCCGGGGCCACCAGCTCCGCGAGCCGCTCGCGCCGCCGCGCGTCCAGCTCGGCGAAGACGTCGTCGAGGACGAGGACCGGCTCGTTGCCCTCGGACCGCAGCAGGTCGTACGAGGCGAGCCGCAGCGCCAGCGCGTACGACCAGGACTCGCCGTGGCTCGCGTACCCCTTCGCGGGGAGGTCGCCGAGCTTGAGGAGCAGCTCGTCCCGGTGGGGTCCGACGAGCGTGACGCCCCGCTCGATCTCCTGCTTGCGGACCTCGGCGAGGGCGGCGAGCAGCTGCTCGTACAGCTCCTCGCGGGTGTGCCCGGAGCCCGGCGCGGAGGGGCGGTACTCCAGGAGGATCGGTCCGCCGCCGGGCGCGAGCTGCTCGTACGCCTTGTCGGCGAGCGGCTGCAGTACGGCGATGAGGTCGATCCGCTGGGCGAGCAGCTCGGCGCCGGCCCGGGCCAGGTGCTGGTCCCACACGTCCAGGGTGGAGAGGTCCATGCCGCGGCCGCCGTGCCGCCGGGCCATCGCCGCCGACTTCAGGAGGGTGTTGCGCTGCTTCAGCACGCGCTCGTAGTCGGAGCGCACGCCCGCCATGCGCGGCGTGCGCGCCGTGATCAGCTCGTCGAGGAAGCGCCGGCGCTCACCGGGGTCGCCCTTGATCAGGGCGAGGTCCTCGGGGGCGAACAGCACGGTCCGTACGATGCCGAGCACATCACGTGGCCTGACCTGCGAGGACCTGTTGATACGGGCGCGGTTGGCGCGGCCCGGGTTGAGTTCCAGCTCGATCAGCTGGGAGCGCTCGCCCTGGGTGACGGCGGCGCGGATGACCGCGCGTTCCGCCCCCATCCGGACGAGCGGGGCGTCGGAGGCGACGCGGTGGCTGCCGAGGGTCGCGAGATAGCCGATGGCCTCGACCAGATTGGTCTTGCCCTGGCCGTTCGCTCCCACGAAAGCGGTGACGCCCGGGTCGAGCGGGACCTCGACCCGGGCGTACGAGCGGAAGTCGGCCAGCGAGAGATGCGTGACGTGCATGGTGGGCGCCGACCTTCTTCCCCCGGCGGCTGTGCACCGCGGGGTGCACAGCCTGTGGATTACTTCTTCGTCTCGACCGCGTGGCCACCGAACTGGTTGCGCAGCGCGGCGATCATCTTCATCTGCGGGGAGTCGTCCTGACGGGAGGCGAACCGCGCGAACAGCGAGGCGGTGATCGCCGGCAGCGGGACGGCGTTGTCGATGGCGGCCTCGACCGTCCACCGGCCCTCGCCGGAGTCCGACGCGTAGCCCCGCAGCTTGTCCAGGTGCTCGTCCTCGTCCAGCGCGTTCACCGCGAGGTCCAGCAGCCAGGAACGGATGACCGTGCCCTCCTGCCAGGAGCGGAAGACCTCGCGCACGTCGGTGACGGAGTCGACCTTCTCCAGGAGCTCCCAGCCCTCGGCGTAGGCCTGCATCATCGCGTACTCGATGCCGTTGTGGACCATCTTCGCGAAGTGGCCGGCGCCGACCTTGCCCGCGTGGACCGAGCCGAACTCGCCCTCGGGCTTGAGGGCGTCGAAGATCGGCTGGACCTTCGCCACGTCCTCGGCGGAGCCGCCGTACATCAGCGCGTAGCCGTTCTCCAGGCCCCACACGCCGCCGGAGACGCCGCAGTCGACGAAGCCGATGCCCTTGGCGGCGAGCTCCTCGGCGTGCTTCTCGTCGTCCGTCCAGCGCGAGTTCCCGCCGTCCACGACGATGTCGCCGGGGGAGAGCAGCTGCGCCAGCTCGTCGATGGTGGACTGGGTCGCGGCACCGGCCGGGACCATGACCCACACGACGCGCGGACCCTTGAGCTTGCCCACAAGCTCTTCGAGGCTGTGGACATCGGCGAGGTCCGGGTTGCGGTCGTATCCGATGACGGTGTGGCCTGCGCGGCGGATGCGCTCACGCATGTTGCCGCCCATCTTGCCGAGACCGACGAGACCGAGCTCCATCAGAGATTCCTTAAGCGTCGTGTGCGGTTTACCCGGGTCCGAGCCTACGCCCGGACCCGGGTGCACACCTGTGGGGTCAGCCGCTCAGGCGACGCCCCCGTAAAACGGGATCAACCGCTCAGTCGCACCGGCATGATCAGGTACTTGTAGGCCTCGTCCGCCTCGGCGTCGAGCGCGGGCTTGCCGCTCAGCAGCGCCGGCTTCGTGGAGGTCGTGAAGGAGAGCTGGGCGACCGGGGAGTCGATGGCGCTCAGGCCGTCGAGCAGGAAGGTCGGGTTGAAGGCGATCGAGATGTCGTCGCCGTCCAGCTGCGCGTCCACACGCTCCACAGCCTGTGCATCGTCGCTGGAGCCGGCCTCCAGGATCAGCACGCCCTGCTCGAAGCTGAGCCGGACCGGGGTGTTGCGCTCGGCCACCAGGGCCACACGCTTCACGGCCTCCACGAAGGGGGCGGTCTCGATCACCGCGACCGAGTTGAACTCGGTGGGGAAGAGCGTCCGGTACTTCGGGAGGTCGCCCTCCAGGAGGCGGGTGGTGGTGCGGCGGCCCGCGCCCTCGAAGCCGATGAGGCCCTCGCCCTTGCCGGAGCCCGAGAGCGCCAGGGTCACCGTGTCGCCGCTGGTGAGCGCCTTGGCGGTGTCCAGGAGGGTCTTCGCGGGCACCAGGGCGACCGCGGAGGCGTCCGGGGACTCCGGCTTCCACAGGAACTCGCGGACCGCGAAGCGGTAGCGGTCGGTGGAGGCCAGGGTGACCGTGTCGCCCTCGATCTCGATGCGCACACCGGTGAGGACGGGCAGCGTGTCGTCACGGCCGGCGGCGATGGCCACCTGCGCGGCGGCGGAGGCGAAGACCTCACCGGGGACGGTGCCGGTCGCGGTGGGCATCTCCGGCAGCGCCGGGTACTCCTCCACAGGCAGGGTGTGGAGGGTGAAGCGGGAGGAGCCGCAGACCACGGTCGCCCGTACACCGTCTGTGGAGATCTCCACCGGACGGTTGGGGAGGGCGCGGCAGATGTCGGCGAGCAGGCGGCCGGAGACGAGGACGGTGCCGTCCTCCTCCACCTCGGCCTCGACCGAGACCCGCGCCGAGACCTCGTAGTCGAAGCTCGAGAAGCTCAGGGCGCCGTCCTCGGCCTTCAGGAGAAGGCCCGCGAGTACGGGCGCCGGCGGACGGGCCGGGAGGCTGCGGGCCACCCAGGCCACCGCCTCCGCGAGTACATCGCGCTCCACCCGGATCTTCACCGGAACCGCCTCCTGCTGTTGCTGGCTCTTCGTCGACTGCGGGAACCAGTCTGACGTACGCCACCGACACTCGGTGCTGCTCGGGGTCAAGTCGAGACGAGAGCGCGTCGAGGCTCCGGCGCCGAGTTGTGCACAGGTCCCACTTCGAAGCGAATTCCGGGCTAACTCTATGTGGGAGTAGTAGTAGGGCCTGTGGAAACCGTGGATAACGTCGTTTTCGCAGGTCAGGTCCAGTTTTTTGTCCACTGGTCCTGTGGGTGGAACCCGTGGACAACCGAGGGGTTCTGTGGACACCCGAAAGTTCTGCACAGCCGGTACACAGGCCATGGGGAGTTCTCCCCAGCGCTGTCCCCAGCTTTCCCCAGGTTCCCCACAGCCCAAACGTCTCCCTTGGTGTGACGGCTTTCACTCGGGCTGGTGAGAGGGGGTGTTTCGTTGCCGAACAGTGGACAGCGGTGTGGAGAAGCTGTGGGCAACCGATCTCTCCCTGTGGGCAGCCAGTGGACAACCTTCCGGGCCCCCTGTGGACGAAAGATTCATCCACAGGCTGTGGATGACGTTTGCCAACAATTCCACAAGGGTCTGACCTGGGGTGATGATCTGTCATCAGGCCTGCCTGTGGACACAATCCGGATAACTCGGCAGTCCCCACCCTGTGGACGGGAGATCATCCCCCAATCTGTGGAGAACCTGCCACCGGAACGAGGTAATCGAACAGGGCAGGGGCGGCCGGGGACGGCCGAGGACGGCGGGGAACGCCGAAGGGCGCCCCGGGAGGTGTCCCGGGGCGCCCTTCGAGAGGCCGTGGAGGGGGCCTGGAGGCCTGTGTCAGCCGTTCTTGATGCGGTTGGTGAGCTCGGTGACCTGGTTGTAGATGGAGCGCCGCTCCGCCATCAGGGCACGGATCTTCCGGTCCGCGTGCATCACCGTCGTGTGGTCGCGGCCGCCGAACTGCGCGCCGATCTTCGGCAGCGACAGGTCCGTGAGCTCACGGCACAGGTACATGGCGATCTGCCGGGCCGTCACCAGGACGCGGCTGCGCGAGGATCCGCAGAGGTCCTCCACCGTCAGACCGAAGTAGTCGGCCGTGGCCGCCATGATGGCGGGAGCGGTGATCTCCGGCGAGCTGTCCTCGCCCCCGGGGATCAGGTCCTTGAGGACGATCTCGGTCAGTCCGAGGTCCACCGGCTGCCGGTTGAGGCTCGCGAAGGCCGTCACCCGGATCAGCGCGCCCTCCAGCTCGCGGATGTTCCGCGAGATCCGGGAGGCGATGAACTCCAGTACCTCCGGCGGGGCGTTGAGCTGCTCCTGCACCGCCTTCTTGCGGAGGATCGCGATGCGCGTCTCCAGCTCCGGCGGCTGCACATCGGTGGTGAGGCCCCACTCGAAGCGGTTGCGGAGCCGGTCCTCCAGGGTCACCAGCTGCTTGGGCGGCCGGTCCGAGGACAGCACGATCTGCTTGTTGGCGTTGTGGAGCGTGTTGAAGGTGTGGAAGAACTCCTCCTGCGTCGACTCCTTGCTCGCCAGGAACTGGATGTCGTCGACCAGCAGGATGTCCACGTCGCGGTAGCGCTTGCGGAACGCGTCGCCCTTGCCGTCGCGGATCGAGTTGATGAACTCGTTGGTGAACTCCTCGGAGCTCACGTACCGCACGCGCGTGCCCGGGTAGAGGCTCCGCGCGTAGTGCCCGATCGCGTGCAGCAGGTGGGTCTTGCCGAGGCCCGACTCCCCGTAGATGAAGAGCGGGTTGTACGCCTTCGCCGGCGCCTCGGCGACCGCGACGGCGGCCGCGTGCGCGAACCGGTTCGAGGAACCGATGACGAAGGTGTCGAAGAGGTACTTGGGATTCAGCCGCGCGTGCTGCTCGCCCGGGGCGCCCGCGCCCTGCCCGGAGGAAGAGGAACCGGGACCGCCGCCCGGTACGCCGACCGGACCGGGGACCGGACCGCCGGGGCGGGGACCGGGACGGGGGCCGTGGTTCTGCGGGTCGGGCAGCTCGGCGCGCTCGGGCCGCTGCTGCTCGTAGCCGCGGGCGGGCTCGTCGTAACGCGTCGGCCGGGACTGCTCGGGACCCGCCGGGCCGCTCGGACCGGTGTACGGGGCGCGCTCCTGGTAGCCGCCGAGCCGCGGCTGCTGCCAGGAGAGGTCCTCCTGGGTGCGCGGCCAGGCACCGGGCTCGGGCCGCTGCTGCTGGTAGTCCGGATAGGCGGGGCGCGCGGTGGGCAGCCCGTCGTCGGGCATCGGCCGGTGGCCGTAGCCGTCGTACTTCTCGTACGGCTCGGGCTGCGCGCGCTCGTCGTAGCGGGGCTGCTGCGGCTGCTGCGCCGGGGGTGCCGGCGGAGTCGGCTCGCCGACGGAGTCGTCGACGGTGATCGCGATCCGGATCGGCCGGCCGCACTCACGGCTCAGGGTCTCGCTGATCAGCGGAGCGAGCCGGCCCTCCAGGACCCGCTTCCCCCACTCGTTGGGCACGGCGAGGAGAGCGGTGTCGGCGACCAGGGCGAGCGGCTGGCAGCGCTCGATCCACTGCTTGTCCTTGGGCTCGATGCCCTGCTGGCCCTCGGCGAGTAGCTGCTCGAGGACGCGTGGCCACACTGCGGCAAGATCGGCAGGTACGTCAGCCACAGGGCACGCTTTCTCGCAGGTCCCACGAATGGTGTGGTTCTCGGGGACAGTGGGTCGAAGTCCGTGAGGACGGGTCCGCCCGGGACAGGTGAGGACAGAACGGAAAAAGATTGCGGAGGCCGCCCACGGTAGTCGGGGCGGATGACGTGGTTCAAGTTGTTGTCCACAGCCTGTGCACAATGGGGGGTGGCGACAGGTCGGTTTGACCGGATGGCGTAGCCGCGCGTACCGTAACCAGGTCGAGTTGTCGATGGCTGCTGCCGCCTGCCTCCGATGGGCAAAGATCACGCTAAGTGGTCGTTTAGCGGTGCACTCGGGCGTATTGCGAGCTACTCGTGGGCGCACGGTGACAGCCAGGCGATGTCCCGCCATCTACGAATCATTTCTGGAGCCCCCGAGTGAGCAAGCGCACCTTCCAGCCGAACAACCGTCGTCGCGCGAAGACCCACGGCTTCCGCCTGCGCATGCGCACCCGTGCCGGCCGCGCCATCCTGGCGAACCGCCGTGCCAAGGGTCGCGCGAGCCTGTCCGCCTGATCCACTTAAACAGGTCATGACGTGCTGCCTACCGAGAATCGGCTGAGGCGGCGCGAGGACTTCGCAACCGCGGTACGCCGAGGTCGCCGGGCCGGTCGCCCGCTCCTCGTCGTCCACCTACGCAGCGGTGCAACGGACCCGCACGCGCCTGGGGAGAGCGCTCCCCCGACGCGTGCGGGTTTCGTCGTGAGCAAGGCCGTGGGCGGTGCGGTGGTACGCAACCAGGTGAAGCGACGCCTGCGCCATCTCGTCCGCGACCGCATTGCCGCGCTGCCCCCCGGTAGCCTGGTGGTCGTACGGGCGTTGCCCGGAGCCGGCGACGCCGATCACGCACAGCTGGCCCGAGACCTGGACGCCGCTCTCCAGCGGCTGCTGGGAGGGGGCGCGCGATGAAGTACCCGCTGCTGGCTCTCATCAAGCTGTACCAGTGGACGATCAGCCCTCTTCTGGGCCCCGTCTGCCGGTACTACCCGTCGTGTTCCCACTACGGATTCACGGCCATCGACCGGCATGGCGCGATCAAGGGCACGGCCCTGACCGCCTGGCGGATCCTGCGGTGCAACCCGTGGTCGCCCGGCGGCGTGGATCACGTCCCCCCGCGCAAGCGCCCCCGCTGGCACGAGATGCTGCGGACCGCGCTGCGCGGCGACAAGGGCGGGGCCCCCGCCGAGACGAGCCCGGCCGCCGAGACCTCGCCCAATGCTCAAGGAGCCTGATTAGTGGACACGATTGCCAGTCTGTTCAGCTTCATCACCACACCCGTCTCCTGGGTGATCGTCCAGTTCCATTCGATGTACGGGGCGATCTTCGGCCCCGACACGGGCTGGGCCTGGGGACTGTCCATCGTGTCCCTGGTGGTGCTGATCCGTATCTGTCTGATCCCGCTTTTCGTGAAGCAGATCAAGTCGACGCGGAACATGCAGGCGCTCCAGCCGAAGATGAAGGCGATCCAGGAGCGCTACAAGAGCGACAAGCAGCGTCAGTCCGAAGAGATGATGAAGCTGTACAAGGAGACGGGCACCAACCCGCTCTCCTCGTGCCTTCCCATCCTGGCGCAGTCGCCGTTCTTCTTCGCCCTGTACCGCGTGCTCTCCAGCATCGCCAACGGCCAGACGATCGGCGTCATCAACGAGGACCTGCTCGCCAGCGCCCGTCAGGCCCACATCTTCGGTGCGCCGCTGGCCGCGAAGTTCACGGACAGCGCCGAGAAGGTCGCCTCCCTCGGTGCCTCGCTGACCGACGTCCGCATCGTCACCGCGATCATGATCGTGATGATGTCGGCCTCGCAGTTCTTCACCCAGCGCCAGCTGATGATGAAGAACGTCGACCTCTCGGTGAAGACCCCGTACATGCAGCAGCAGAAGATGCTGATGTACATCTTCCCGCTGATCTTCGCGGGCATGGGCATCAACTTCCCCGTCGGTGTCCTCGTCTACTGGCTGACCACCAACGTGTGGACCATGGGCCAGCAGATGTACGTGATCAACCAGAACCCGACCCCGGGATCCAAGGCCCAGGACGCCTACCTCCAGCGCCTGCTGAAGAGCGTCACGCACAGCGGTGAGGTCAAGGGCCGCCGCCGGAAGAACATCGTCAAGGTCATCGTCGCCAAGGGCAGCGACCGCAACGAGAACGAGCGCCGCTTCTTCGTGGGCCTGTCCAAGGCCGGCTTCGCCGCCCAGGCGGACGGCACCGTGATCAAGAGCGACACGATCGTGGCCGAGGCCGAGGGCGGTGCCGCCGCCAGGCGCCAGCAGCCCAAGCGCCAGACCAAGGCCCAGCGCCAGTCCTCCGGAGCCCAGCAGCCCGTGGCGAAGGACTCCGAGGAAGGCTCCGAGCCGGCCGCCGACGAGGCGACCCCCGCGCCTTCGCTCGAGAAGAAGCCCCAGGGTTCGGCCACGACCGAGGCCAAGGGCGAGGCGCAGGGCGACAAGCCCCAGCGCGGCAGCCGTGCCAACTCCGGTGGCTCCCGCCAGGGCAAGTCCGGCCAGGGTCAGCGCAAGGGCCAGCAGCGGCCCAAGCACCCGTCCTCCAAGAAGTAAGCCTCCACGAAGCAAGAAGGAGTCCATCCGTGACGGAAGGCACCACCTCCGCCGCCGCCGAGGGTGGCGACACCCTGACCCGCCTGGAGCAGGAGGGTGAGATCGCGGCCGACTACCTCGAGGGCCTGCTCGACATCGCCGACCTCGACGGCGACATCGACATGGACGTCGAGGCGGACCGGGCCGCGGTCTCGATCATCAGCGACTCCAGCAGCCGCGACCTGCAGAAGCTCGTGGGCCGCGACGGCGAGGTCCTGGAGGCCCTCCAGGAGCTGACCCGTCTCGCCGTGCACCGCGAGACCGGTGACCGCAGCCGCCTGATGCTCGACATCGCCGGCTTCCGGGCCAAGAAGCGCGCCGAGCTCGCCGAGCTGGGCGCCAAGGCCGCGGCCGAGGTGAAGTCCACCGGCCAGCCGGTCAAGCTGGACCCGATGACGCCGTTCGAGCGCAAGGTCGTGCACGACGCGATCGCCGCCGCCGGTCTGCGCAGCGAGTCCGAGGGCGAGGAGCCGCAGCGCTTCGTCGTCGTGCTCCCGGCCTGACCCCTCACGTAGTGTCGGCCCCGTCTGTTCGCAGGCGGGGCCGATCTTTGTCAGCCTTGATAGTCAGCCACCACAGTGCGCTCGCACGCGAGGCGTGCGGTACGGAAGGACGGTTCCCGTGACGGAGGCAACGGAGGCAGCTGAGCTCCCCGAGGCGCCGGAGCAGGCGCGGACGGTCTTCGGCGAGTACTTCCCGGAGGCCGTGCGGTACGCGGAGCTGCTCGCGGACGCGGGCGTGAAGCGCGGCCTGATCGGCCCGCGCGAGGTCCCGCGCCTCTGGGAACGTCACCTGCTGAACTGCGCCGTCCTTTCGGAGGTCGTCCCCGAGGGTGTGACCGTCTGCGACGTGGGCTCGGGCGCCGGTCTGCCCGGCATCCCCCTGGCCCTGGTCCGGCCCGACCTGAAGATCACGCTCCTGGAGCCGCTCCTGCGCCGGACGAACTTCCTCCAGGAGGTCGTCGAGCTGCTCGGCCTCGACCACGTCACCGTGGTCCGCGGGCGCGCGGAGGAGATGCTCGGCAAGATCACGCCGGTGCACGTGGTGACCGCCCGCGCGGTGGCCCCGCTCGACCGGCTGGCCGGCTGGGGCGTTCCCCTGCTGCGTCCGTACGGAGAGATGCTGGCGCTCAAGGGCGACACCGCGCAGGAGGAGATCGACGGCGCTCGCGCCGCGCTCTCCCGGCTCGGTGTGGTGGAGGCCTCGGTGCTGCACGTGGGCGAGGGGATCGTCGATCCGCTGACCACGGTCGTGCGGGTGGAGTGCGGCGAGAGCCCCGGTGGTGTGCGGTTCGCGGCCAAGCGGGCCAAGGCCGCCCGGACGAGCAAGACCCGTCGGCGCCGCTGAGCGTCGCATACGTACCATTTCGGAGTGTCGAACGGTCCCGGCCGGGCGGCAGGGGCATCGTGTTTCACGTGAAACATCGCTCTCTGCTGCAGGGGATCATCAGCCGTGGTCGCGCGGCTGCCGCACCCCGGGACCGTAGCCCCCGTGTGAAGCCACCCGTGAGGGTTACGGAGTTGTCCACAGAGGTGGATTCACCCACAGAACCACCTACCTCGCTGGTTCACGACCCCGAAAGCATGGCAGGCTCTCCTCATCGCGAGCCTGAAGCCGAGGAGAGTGAATCCTTGCGGTCCGACGCCAACATCGCGGGACCGATGACCGATCCGGTCCCCGGTCCCCGAACCGAATCGGTGGGGGAGGATGTTTCACGTGAAACACCGCCCCCCATGGACGACACCCCCATCGGTCGTGCTGCCCAGCTGGCAGTAGAGGCGCTGGGTCGTGCCGGTGAGGGACTTCCCCGCCCGGCCCAGACGCGCGTCATGGTGGTCGCCAACCAGAAGGGCGGCGTGGGCAAGACGACCACGACGGTCAACCTTGCCGCCTCCCTGGCGCTGCACGGCGCTCGTGTCCTGGTCATCGACCTGGACCCGCAGGGCAACGCCTCCACGGCACTCGGCATCGACCACCACGCCGAGGTCCCCTCGATCTACGACGTCCTGGTGGACAGCAAGCCGCTCTCCGATGTGGTGCAGCCGGTCATGGACGTCGAGGGCCTCTTCTGCGCCCCCGCCACCATCGATCTCGCCGGTGCGGAGATCGAGCTGGTGTCCCTGGTGGCGCGTGAGAGCCGCCTGCAGCGGGCGATCCAGGCCTATGAGCAGCCGCTGGACTACATCCTGATCGACTGCCCGCCCTCGCTCGGCCTCCTCACGGTCAACGCCATGGTGGCAGGCGCGGAGGTCCTGATCCCGATCCAGTGCGAGTACTACGCACTGGAGGGGCTCGGCCAGCTTCTGCGGAACGTCGAGCTGGTGCGAGGGCACCTCAACCCGGGGCTCCACGTCTCGACGATTCTGCTCACCATGTACGACGGCAGGACGAGGCTCGCCTCCCAGGTCGCCGACGAGGTGCGCAGCCACTTCGCCGAGGAGGTGCTCCGGACCAGCATTCCGCGGTCCGTCCGCATCTCGGAGGCACCGAGCTACGGGCAGACGGTCCTCACCTACGACCCGGGCTCCAGCGGCGCCCTGTCGTATCTCGAAGCGGCCCGTGAGATCGCCCTGCGGGGGGCCGCCGTGCACTACGACCCGCAGCACGCCCATGTCGGGCACCAGAACAACCAGCGCAGCATGTCGGAGGGGATCCAGTGAGTGAGCGACGTAGGGGGTTGGGGCGCGGACTGGGTGCGCTGATCCCCGCTGCTCCCCAGGAACGGCCGGTGGAGCGCGGGGTGGCCGCCGCGAAGCTGGCGACGCTGCCGCAGAGCCCGCAGGCCCCGGAGTCGAGCCCGACGTGGAACGAGCCCGCGCCGGTGGCGCTGCCGGAGCCTCCGGCCGGGGCCTACTTCACCGAGCTGTCGATCGACGCGATCGTTCCCAACCGGCACCAGCCCCGTGAGGTCTTCGACGAGGACGCGCTGGCGGAGCTCGTCACCTCCATCAAGGAGGTCGGTCTGCTGCAGCCCGTGGTCGTCCGCAAGATCGAGGCCGACCGCTACGAGCTCGTCATGGGTGAGCGTCGTCTGAGGGCTTCGACGACGGCCGGCCTGGAGCGGATTCCGGCGATCGTCCGGGACACCGACGACGAGAAGATGCTCCTGGACGCGCTCCTGGAGAACCTCCACCGGGCCCAGCTGAACGCGATCGAGGAGGCCCACGCCTACGAGCAGCTGCTGAAGGACTTCGGCTGCACGCACGACCAGCTCGCGGAGCGGATCGGGCGGTCCCGTCCGCAGATCTCCAACACGCTGCGTCTGCTGAAGCTCTCCCTTCCGGTGCAGCGCCGCGTCGCCGCCGGGGTGCTCTCCGCCGGCCATGCGCGGGCCCTGCTCGGTGTGGAGGACTCGGACGCCCAGGACAAGCTCGCGTACCGGATCGTCTCCGAAGGCCTCTCGGTGCGCAGCGTCGAGGAGATCGTGAGCCTCATGGGCTCCGAGGAGCCCGCGTCGGCGGCCAAGCCGAAGGGCCCGCGTGCCGGTGCCCGGGTCTCGCCCGCGCTCACGGACCTCGCTTCCCGGCTCTCGGACCGCTTCGAGACGCGGGTGAAGGTCGACCTGGGGCAGAAGAAGGGCAAGATCGTCGTCGAGTTCGCCTCGATGGACGATCTGGAGCGGATCCTCACGACCCTGGCCCCCGGCGAGGGGCGGGTCATGGACCGCAGGAACGCCGAGGGCTGACCTTCTCGTCGAGGCCGCCCAGGGCGGGCCGTGCTCCGGTCTTCACCGGAACGCGGCCCGCCCTTTGCCTGTGCGCGGTATCGCCCCGATCGCCCGATCGATACGATTCCGAGAGGCGTATCCGTGCTCGATGGCAAGGGAAACGAGGAGCTGCCGTGGGGCGTCGGCTCGTACCGCTCACGTTGGACAACCTTCCGGATCTGCCCAAGCGGTGTCGCTCCTGTGTGTTCTGGGAGCTCGACCCGGTCAGCGGTGAGGCGGCGGTGAAGGCGGGTCGCCCGGAGCTGGAGAAGGAGGCCTGGATCTCGGGCGTCCTCCTGGAGTGGGGTTCCTGCGGCCGGGTGGTCTATGTCGACGAGGTGCCGGTCGGTTACGTCCTCTACGCTCCCCCGGCCTATGTGCCGCGTTCGACGGCCTTCCCGACGAGTCCCGTGGCGGCGGACGCCGTCCAGTTGATGACGGCGTGGATCATGCCGGGCTATCAGGGGCAGGGCCTGGGGCGGGTGATGGTGCAGACCGTGGCCAAGGACGTGATGCGGCGGGGCTTCAAGGCGATCGAGGCGTTCGGGGACGCCCGGTGGAAGGAGCCGGCGTGTGTGCTGCCGGCCGAGCATCTCCTCGCGGTGGGCTTCAAGACCGTGCGCCCGCACCATGCCTTCCCCCGGCTGAGGCTGGAGCTCAGGACGACGCTCTCCTGGAAGGAGGACGTCGAGATGGCTCTGGACCGTCTGCTCGGCGCCGTGCAGAAGGAGCCGGCCCTGCGGCCCCTCTAGCCTCGGACGCCTCGGACGCCTCGGATGTCTCGGATGTCTCGGATGCCTCGGAGAACGAGAACGGCCCGCCCCCTCTCGGGGGCGGGCCGTTTCACGTGAAACAAGCGGCGGGTGTCAGGCCTTGGACGCGTCGCCGATGAAGGGGTCCAGGTCGCGCAGGATGGCGGCCTTCGGCTTGGCGCCGACGATGGTCTTCACGACCTCGCCGCCCTGGTAGACGTTGAGCGTCGGGATCGACATGACGCCGTACTTGGCAGCCGTGGCCGGGTTCTCGTCGATGTTGAGCTTCACGATCTGGACATCGTCCTGCTCCTTGGCGATGGCCTCCAGCGACGGGGCGATCTGACGGCACGGGCCGCACCAGGCAGCCCAGAAGTCCACCAGGACGGGCTTGTCGCTCTTGAGCACGACCTCGTCGAAGTCTGCGTCGGTCACGTTCTTCAGGTCGCCGGCCACGGCGGCCTCCTTATCTCGCGGGGTGTGGGGTGGGGAGAGACGGGGTCAGACCGCGGGGGTCTCGGCCAGCTTCTCGCTGTCGGCGAGGGCGGCCAGGAAGCGCTCGGCGTCGAGAGCGGCGGAGCAGCCGGTGCCCGCGGCCGTGATGGCCTGGCGGTAGGTGTGGTCGACGACGTCACCGGCGCCGAAGACACCCGTGAGGTTCGTGCGCGTCGACGGGGCGGCGACCTTGAGGTAGCCCTCCTCGTCCAGGTCCAGCTGGCCCTTGAAGAGCTCGGTCCGCGGGTCGTGGCCGACGGCGATGAAGAGGCCGGTGACGGGGAGCTCGCGGGTCTCGCCGGTCTTCGTGTCGCGCAGGGTCAGACCGGTGAGCTTCTGGTCGCCGTGGATCTCGGCGACCTCGCTGTCCCAGGCGAAGGAGATCTTCGGGTCGGCGAAGGCGCGCTCCTGCATGGCCTTGGAGGCACGCAGGGTGTCCCGGCGGTGGACGATCGTGACGGACTTGGCGAAGCGCGAGAGGAAGGTGGCCTCCTCGATCGCGGTGTCGCCGCCGCCGACGACGGCGATGTCCTGGTCCTTGAAGAAGAACCCGTCGCAGGTGGCGCACCAGGAGACACCGCGGCCGGAGAGCACGTCCTCGTTGGGGAGGCCGAGCTTGCGGTGCTGGGAGCCGGTGGTGACGATCACGGCCTTCGCGCGGTGCACGGTGCCGGCGGTGTCGGTGACGGTCTTGATGTCACCGGTCAGGTCGACGGCGATGACGTCGTCGGGGACCAGCTCGGCGCCGAAGCGCTCGGCCTGGGCCCGCATGTTGTCCATCAGGTCCGGGCCCATGATGCCGTCACGGAAACCGGGGAAGTTCTCGACCTCGGTGGTGTTCATGAGGGCGCCACCGGCGGTGACGGCACCTTCGAAGACCAGGGGCTTCAGCGACGCTCGGGCCGTGTAGAGCGCGGCGGTGTAACCCGCGGGACCGGAGCCGATGATGATCACGTTACGGACGTCGCTCACGGGTTTCTTCCTCGTCTCTGCAGACTGCCACTGCCTACGGGGGCGGTTGTCGGTCGCTCTCACCCCACCCAACGGATCCTAAGGGGCGTGCATTCCCGAGACCGCCGCGCGGCACCGTGCTCGGACAGGAAGCGAGGTCAGGAGCGAGGGTACGTCCGGCTGAGCAGAAGATCGGCGGCCGGGCTTCCGCTCTCCGTGGGCTTCTCGGCGCAGGAGGCGTCGAGCACGTAGGCCTGGACCCTGGTGGTGTCCGCCGGATCCGTCAGGACGAGCAGATAGGCGGTCTTTCCCTGGTACTCGCCGCGCTCGTAGCCGAGCACCCCGTCGCTGCGGCCCGTGCCGGCCAGGACACAGCCGGGAACGGCGCCCTCCATGCTGCGCTGGGGCGTCTCACCACCGGTCTGGGCCGACATGGACTCGGGCCCGACTCCCTGGGGCGTCTTGGGCGCGGGGGTCTCGGTGAGGAGGGCGTGGACGCGGTCCTCGACGGGCGCACCGGAGAAGGGGCTGAGGGCGGCGCCGGCGACGGCGTCGGCCTTCTTGGCTCCCTGGTCCGCGCTGCCGGCGGTCACGTTGCCCGTCTGGCTGAGATACAGGCTCGTTCCGAGGACCACGGCTCCGAAGGCGGCGCCGATCGTGGAGAGCAGCGCGATCCGGCGGCGACGGGGCTTTCCGGGGCGTCCGGGACCGGTGCCGGCCCGGGGGCGCCCGGCGGGGCGGTCCGTGACCGGGGAGGCCGAGCCGGAGGGGATGCTCTCGGCAGAGGAGCGCCGTGTTTCACGTGAAACGGGGGAGTCGCTCTCCAGGCTCTCCGGACTCTTCGGGTTCTTCGGGTTCTCCGGGGAGGTGGCGTGGAGGAGGGCTTCGGCGGCCAGGGCGGCGTCGATCCGCCCGGCGATCTCGGCGGGCATGCGGGGCGGCCCGGGCAGGGTCCCGAGGAGGCCCCGGATCTCCTCCAGGGAGGACCGCACGTCCGCGCAGAGGGCACAGCCGTCCACATGCCGTCGTACGGCCGCCGAACGGGACGGCGGGAGCAGCCCCTCGGTCAGATCGGAGATCTCCGAGACGTCCGGGTGCTGTGTGGTGTCGGCCCTGCCGGCCGTGGAAGTCACGTGCGCCCACCTCCGCCCTTCACAGCAGCTGGATCTGTCGGTCCGGTATCCGTCGTCCCCGGCACCGGTGGGACGGATGTCCCCGGCGTCCGGTTCCTTCCCCCTTCGGTGGCCTCGTTACCCACGGTGTCGGCGCGCAGATGAGTGACCATCGGAAGGAGGCGTGCCCGCCCGCGCGCGCAGCGGCTCTTCACGGTCCCGGTGGGGACGCCGAGGATACGGGCCGCCTCGGCGACCGGGTATCCCTGCATGTCGACCAGGACGAGGGCGGCGCGCTGGTCCTCGGGGATCGAGGCGAGTGCGGCGAGCAGCTGGCGGTGGAGGTCCTGGCGCTCCACGGGGGCCTCGGCCGACTCATGGGGGTCGAGGAGCTGCTCGAAGCGGTCGGTGTCGTCGACGGGGGCGGTCCTGCGGGAGGCGGTCTTGCGGGCACGGTCGAGACAGGCGTTCACGGTGATGCGGTGGAGCCAGGTCGTGACGGCCGACTGGCCGCGGAAGGTGCCTGCCGCCCGGAAGGCGGAGATCAGGGCGTCCTGGACGGCGTCAGCGGCCTCCTCGCGGTCCCCCAGCGTCCGCAGGGCCACCGCCCACAGCCGGTCGCGGTGCCGCCGCACGAGCTCACCGAAGGCGTCGGGGTCCCCTGCGACATGGCGGGCGAGGAGTTCCTCGTCCGTCGCCGTCCGGGGGTCGTCAGCCGGAGGCGCCACGATTCCCCTCCTCGCTCGGCAGCCGTGCAGGCATTCAATCCGCTCCGTGCCCGGAAGTAAATGAGCGCCGAGCTGGGCTCGGCGCTCATCGGTGGGGCGAGGTGGTGTCTACTCCGCGGTCCCCTGGAAGGACACGTTCGTGATGGCCTGCTTGTAGCCGGGCCCGAAGTACTGGTCACCGCTCGCGTACGGCGCGGCCGTCAGCCAGAGGAGCACGTAGCGCGTCTTGACCGGTGTCTTCGTCTCCGGCTTCGCCGTCGAGTCCGAGGTCTCGACGGCGGCGATCCGCTTCATCGAGTCGACGGAGCCCGAGGGGCTCAGCGAGTCCGTCGCGTACAGGGTGATCGCGGTCTGCGGGCCGCCGTAGCGGAGCGCTATGGAGGCCGCGGTCACGTTCTGCTCGCTGCCCAGGTCGTAGACGATGCCGACGCCCTTCTTGTACGGAGCGAGGACGGGACCCTCCTGGAAGGTCCTGGTGCGCCAGTACGTGGAGGCGTCGCTGTCGTACGTGTTGGCGACCTCGCTCGCGTCCTGCGCCCTGCCGTCCGGCGCGTACTCCTCGGCCCCTGCGATGGTCAGCGGCTTCGGCGGTGCGGGCTTCTCGTCGACGGTCGGCGAGGTGACCGGCGTCTCGGGGTTCTTGCCGTCGGGCGCGAGCAGCCGGTCCGCGATCTGCCAGCTGCCGAGGCCCAGGGCGGCGATCAGCAGGGCCGAGACGGCCCACTTCAGCGCCTTGCCCGTGCGGCTCTCCAGCGGGGCCGGCGGGACGACGACCGGCTGGGTGACCTGGGGACGCGGCTGGGGGCGTCCGTAGGTGCCCTGCTGGTACGTCGTGTGCTGGTACTCGGGCGGGGCGGTGAACTCCGGCTCCGGCGGCTTGACGCGGGGCATCGCCGCCACGGCCTTGGCCAGCTCGTCCGGAGTGGTGCAGGGCGGCTCCTGACGCGAGGCGGTGGCCCCGTCGTTGGCGAGCGCGCGCATGGCGATCTCGGAGAGGCCCCGGTGGACGCCGGCGCGGACCTGGTCCGGTGGCAGCAGTCCGACGCCCTTGGGAAGCCCGGACAGCCCGTAGGCGTCGCTGTCGTACGGCCAGCGCTGGGTGAGCGCGGCGTACAGCAGGGCGCCGATGGCCTCGGTGTCGGTGCGCTGCGGACGCTCGGCGGTGATGCCGCGCAGGGCGGCGTTCACGGCCAGGCCGCGGATCCGGTACTGGCCCGTGGAGCTGCGCAGCACGGCGCTCGGCGTGAGCCGGAGGTGGGCGAGGCCCTCGCGGTGCGCCGCGGCCATGGCCTGGGAGACCTGACTGACGAGCTGGTAGGCGTCGTGGGGCTCCAGGGGGCCGGCCGCGAGCAGCGCGGTCAGCTCGGTGGAGTCCGGCAGCCACTCGTGCACGACGTACACGAGGTCGTTCTCCTCGACGGCGTCGAGGACCTGGACGAACCGGGGGTCGCCGAGGAGGGCCGAGGAGCGGGCCGCTGCAAGGACCGACCGGGCTCTGGGGTGGTCGGCCGGCAGCAGGTGGACCCCGACCGCGCGGCGCAGCTTCTCGTCGACGGCACGCCAGCTGCTGAACCCGTCCAGACGGGTGACGCACTCCTCCAGCCGGTAGCGTCTGGCCAGCTTGTGGCCGCTGTGCAGTTCGGGTGCCGAGATGGAGGGCTGTTCGCCGCTCTGTCGTTCGACCGCCTTGTTCTCCGTGGCCTGGGCGGTCTTCTCCGCCGTCTTCTGCTCTTCCGCCACCCCGTCGGTCGCGGCCGTGTCCGCCTTGGCGGTCAGCGGGTCGTCACCGCTGTTGTCGGCCACGTCGACGGCAGCCGTGCTACGTTCCGCCACCGTCGTTCCTGCCTCCCCATCCGTTGCGCCACATCCAACAGCCAAGCCAATTGTGCCCACAGTCCGGCGCTATGCACGACACACGGCCCCCGCCGATGGTTGTGCGGCACCGCCCGGTTCAGCGTCCCAGGCGTCCGCGGACCATACCGACCAGGGTGTTCAGCTCCGCGATCCGCATGCGCTTCGCCGCGACGAAGAAGACGCCGAGGAGCGCCGCCCCGCCGACCAGGAGGGCGACGAGCGAGCCGAGGGCGCCCTCGCCGAGCAGCTTCAACAGGCCGAAACCGACGACGCCGGCGACGATCGCGGCGGGCACGGAGGCCATGCAGAGCCGCGCGTAGGTCCGCAGCACATGGGTGCCGTCCAGGTCGCCGCCCAGACGCTTGCTGAGCCGGCGCCAGGCGATGCCGACGCCGACGGCGTAGGCGAGGCCGTACGAGGCGGCCATGCCGACGACCGCCCACTGGGCGGGCAGGACGACGTAACAGATCGCCGAGGCGGCCGCGTTGACGGCGGCGACGATCACCGTGTTGTAGAACGGCGTCCGGGTGTCCTCGTAGGCGTAGAAGCCGCGGAGCACGACGTACTGGACGGAGTACGGGATCAGGCCGAGGCCGAAGGCCATCAGGATGAAGCCCATGCCCTGGGCGGCCTCGATGCCGCTGGAGGCGTAGAGCAGGGTGCACATCGGGACGCCGAGCGCCAGGAAGGCGAAGGCGACCGGGACGATCGCGACGGCCGAGTTCCGCAGGCCCTGCGAGATGTCGTCCCGGACGGCGCCGGGGTCGTCGTCGTGGGCGGCGCGGGAGATCCGCGGCAGCAGCGCGGCCATGACGGAGACCGTGATGATGGCCTGCGGCATGCCCCAGATCAGCTGGGCGTTGGAGTAGGCGAGGAAGCCGGCACCGTTCTTCCCGGACTCCTCACCGGCGGCGGTGGCGAGCTGGGTGACGACCAGGACGCCCGCCTGGTTGGCGAGGACGAAGAGCACGGTCCACTTGGCCAGCTTGACCGTCTTGCCGAGCCCGTGGCCCTTCCAGTCGAAGCGGGGACGGAAGCGGAAGCCCGTCTCGCGCAGGTACGGGATCATCGCGAGCGCCTGGACCACGAGGCCGAGCAGGGTGCCGATGCCGAGCAGGCGGATGCCCTCGTCCGGGATGGTCTGCACGCCCATGTGGGACTCGGCGGAGGTGCCGTAGACCCAGATGAACAGGCCGAAGGTGACGATCATGACGATGTTGTTGAGGACCGGGGTCCACATCATCGCGCCGAACTTGCCGCGGGCGTTGAGGATCTGGCCCATCACCACGTGCACGCCCATGAAGAAGATCGTGGGCAGGCAGTAGCGGGCGAAGGTCACGGCCACGCTGTTGGCCGCGGCGTCGTCGGCGATGGTGTTCGACATCAGCCGGATCAGCAGCGGCGCCGCGAAGACGGCCAGGGCCACGATGAGGCCGAGCGCCACCATGACGAGGGTGAGCAGGCGGTTGGCGTAGGCCTCGCCGCCGTCCTCGTCGTTCTTCATCGAGCGGACGAGCTGGGGGACGAACACCGAGTTGAGGCCGCCGCCGACGGTGAGGATGTAGATCATCGTCGGCAGGGTGTAGGCGATCGTGAAGGTGTCACCGAGCAGGGCCGCGCCCAGCGCGCCGGTGATCACCAGGCTGCGGACGAAGCCGGTCAGCCGGGACACCAGGGTGCCGGCCGCCATCACCGCGCTCGACTTGAGCAGCCCGGAGGCACGGCCGGACTTCTTCGGGGCGGGCGCGGGCAGCGGGTCCGGCTCCGGGGCGGGCTGGGGCACCTGGCCGGGCGCCTGCTGGTCCCGGTAGAGGTGCGCGAACGCGTCCGGCTCGGGCGTCTCCTCGCCGGCCCGGGTCACCAGGTCGTCGACCCCGGTGAACTGGACCGTGCGCGCGTCGTCGCCGTACGGCAGGTGGCGCGAGGGGCCGTCCGGCTCGGGCGCCGGGGTCTGTGCCCACACCCGGGGGTCGGGGGCGTGCTGCGGCGCGGCGGGCTGCTGGTAGAGCGCGTGCGGGTCCTGGTAGGTGCCGGGCGGGGGCGGCGGGTGCGCGGCGCGGTCGTACAGCGCCTCGGTCACCGGGTCCTGCGCGGCCATGTCCTGCGCCTGGTACGGGTCGTGGGCGTAGGCGTCCTGGACGTACGGGTCCTGGGCATACGGGTTCTGCGCGTAGGGGTCCTGCCCCTGCGCGTAGGGGTCCTGTCCCTGCGGGGCAGAGGCGCCCTGGTGCGGGGGCGGCACCGGCGGGTGGCCGGCACCGGGAGGCGTCACGGGCGTCCCACCGGACGGCGCCGGGCCGCCCGCGCCCTGGCCGCGGTCACCGTCGTACGGCGCGTTCATCTGCCCCACCTCATCGTCCCCGGCCGACCGGCCACGACATCGCTCAACGGTCCACTTTCTCACCCGGGCCCGACGGGTCGTTGCTTTCGGGCCCGGTGTCCGGTGTCGGGTCACTCGGCTGCCCGGGTTCGTCCCCGTGTGCCTCCTGCTCGCCGGACCCGTCCGGGCCGGGCTCGGAAGCGGCCTCGTCCTCGGCGTTCTCCGCCGCCTCGGCCGCCTCGGCCTCGGCGTTCCGGGCGGCCACCCGCTTGCGCTGGCTGTACATGCGCACACCGGCGAGGACGAGCAGGAGCACACCGCCGGCGATCACGAGCATCACCGTGGGAGTGATCTCGGAGACCTTCACGGTGAAGTTCATCGGCTGCCCGTACGGGGTGCCGTCCTGGGTGTAGAGCTGGGCCGTCATCGGCACCTGGCCGTTGACGTTCGCCGAGGCGGTGAACTTCACCGACTGGCTGTGTCCGCCGCCGACCTTCACCGGGAGCTCCTGATACCCGTCGCCGTCCAGCTCGAGCCGGTTCTTGTTGGCGGAGGTGAGGCGCAGCACCAGATGGTCCACGTCCTGGAGCAGCTTGTTCTGGACGGTCACGGGGATCGTCGCGCTGCGGCCGGAGAGCGTGAGGTCCGACTTGTCGACGAGCTGGACGCCCTTGGTGAGGGTCTGGAGGTAGTCCAGAACGCCGTTCCGGTAGATCGCGGCGGCCCGGGCCTCACCGCGCCAGGAGGTCGACATCTCGCGGTCGATCGCGTTGCCGAACGGCGTCACGACGCGTTCCGGCTGGGTCAGGATGACCTTGAAGTCGTCCAGCTCGTCCCGGGTGGTCTTCATGTCGCGGAAGGCCTGGACCGGAAGCTCGCGGTCGCGCAGCTTCTTCGGGTAGCGGGAGCTGCTCGGCACCGTGGTGGAGGCGTCCGGGTCCGGCTTGGCGGCGGCGGCCGCGAGGAGGTCGCTCGGCTGGGTCCAGCGCCGCCCGGAGAGGCCCTCCAGGGCGGTCGCCATGGCCTGGGCCTGGGCCGCGGTCGGCATCCGCTGCGGGGCGACCACGATGCTCCGCTGGTCCTCCGGCTGCTCCAGGGTGACCGCGAGGGACTGGGCCAGGAACTCCTGGACCGCGAGCGTGGAGTTCTCCGCGCGGACCATGTCCCCTTCGAAGGCGGTGGACAGGAGCGCGTCGCTCACCACGGCCGTGGTGCTGCCGTTGCCGAGGGGGCGGGCGGCCGTGGCGGTGTACGGGAGGTCGTCGCGGACGCTGTCGCTGCGGGCGATCACCTTGTCGGCGCCGGCCGAGGTGGCGACCGCCGCGATGGCGGGGTCCACGGCTCCGTCGACGGGCCAGGCGAAGTCGGTGGACGCCTGCACGTGGAGGACGGTCTCGACCGTCATGCCGGCCAGGGAGGTCGCCGACTGGAGGTGTCCGAGGGAGCCGGGGACGTCCTTGCCCCGGTGGGCGAGCGAGGCCAGGTCGGGGTCGGCGAAGGGCAGGGCGACGACCTTGTGCCCCTGGACCGCCTTCTCCAGCGAGTCCAGCCACCGCTCGGCGAGAGCCTGGTTCCTGCCGGGGACGTCCCGGTCGCCGTCCTTGACGCGGTAGCCGTTCGCCATGGCGTCGACGGAGGCCAGCAGGTCCGGGTCGACCACCCAGGTGACCGGAAGGTCCTTGCCCAGCGAGACCAGCTGGTCCAGGCGCCCGCCCGGACGCAGCTCGTCCGCGAGGTCGTCGTCCTGGAAGACCGGGGTCTGCTGGTCGTCCGTGGCCGTCTGCGCGGAGACGTGCGCCGAGGAGATCAGCGGCCAGAGGTAGGCGAGCTGGGTCTTCTTCTCGGCGGCCTCGGGCTGGTACGGCAGGAAGGTCCGCTCGATGCCGAGCACCCGGTCGTACTGCCGGTCGGAGGTCTGCCCGGTGAGGGAGACGCCCAGCTGGTAGACGCCCTCCTCGTCGAGGCCGAGCTCGGAGACGGGGACGGACAGCGAGAAGTCGCTGCTGAGGCCGGCGCCGAGCCGGGGGATCTTGACGGTGGGGGCGCCGTCGAGGGGAGCGGGGTCGCTGTCGTTCCGGAAGCCGGTGCGCCCCGTGACCTGGTCGATCTCGCTGCGGCTCGTCATCCTCGGTCCGACGCGCAGGTTCACGGTCGCGTCGGTGACGGTCTTCTTGCCGCGGTTGGTCACCGTGCCGGTGATCGTGACGGTGTCGCCCTCGACGGGAGTGCTCGGGGCCAGCGTGTCGAGTGACACATCGACCGTCCTGGAGCCGCCGGCGTCCTCGGCGGTCGCGGGAGCGGCGGCGACCGGGCCGTGGAGCAGGCCTGCGAGGAGCGGCGCCCCGAAGGCGACGGTGATCGTGCGCCGCAGCCATCGGCGGGCAGGTGAGGGACTGGTTCCCTGGATGTCTGCCGCCTCGGCCACGCGTTCGCCCGTCCTCGTCGTTGTCTGTGGTGCCAGTGGTATCGGTGGTTCCCGGTTGCTGTGTCCAGGCATGGTAACGAGGCACGCCGGGGGCAAGTGCCGGGGACTGCTCCAGGCGATCTTCGACCGCTGCCCGCCGGGCGTCCGGGCGGAAATCGAGGACGCCGTGGTGAGCCGGGGCACGTACCCTTTTCTGTTGTGCCGAACGCCAACGAAGACACCCCGACTGCACTGAGCCAGGTGCAACGCCGCGCGGTCAGCGAACTGCTGCGTGTGTCCCCTGTCGCCGACGACCTCGCCCGCCGTTTCCAGGAGGCCGGGTTCAGCCTCGCGCTGGTCGGCGGCTCGGTGCGGGACGCGTTGCTCGGCCGGCTCGGCAACGACCTGGACTTCACCACCGACGCCCGCCCCGAGGACGTACTGAAGATCGTCCGCCCGTGGGCCGACGCGGTGTGGGAGGTCGGCATCGCCTTCGGCACCGTCGGCTCTCAGAAGGACGGCTACCAGATCGAGGTCACCACGTACCGCTCCGAGGCGTACGACCGGACCTCCCGGAAGCCCGAGGTCTCCTACGGCGACTCCATCGACGAGGACCTCGTCCGGCGTGACTTCACCGTCAACGCCATGGCCGTGGCCCTCCCCGAGAAGGAGTTCATCGACCCGTACGGCGGCCTTGAGGACCTGTCCGCCCGGGTCCTGCGCACGCCGGGTACGCCGGAGGAGTCCTTCTCCGACGACCCCCTGCGCATGATGCGGGCCGCGCGGTTCGCCGCACAGCTGGACTTCGAGGTCGCCCCCGAGGTCGTGACGGCCATGAAGGAGATGTCGGGCCGGATCGAGATCGTCTCCGCCGAGCGCGTCCGCGAGGAGTTCAACAAGCTGCTGCTCTCGGCGAACCCCCGCAAGGGCCTCGGGCTCCTCGTGGACACGGGTCTCGCCGAGCACGTGCTGCCCGAGCTTCCGGCCCTGCGTCTGGAGAGCGACGAGCACCACCGGCACAAGGACGTCTACGAGCACTCCCTGACCGTCCTCGAGCAGGCGATCGACCTGGAGGAGGACGGGCCCGATCTGGTGCTGCGGCTGGCGGCCCTGCTCCACGACATCGGCAAGCCGCGCACCCGCCGCTTCGAGAAGGACGGCCGGGTCTCCTTCCACCACCACGAGGTGGTCGGCGCGAAGATGACCAAGAAGCGCATGACCGCGCTGAAGTACTCCAACGAGATGATCAAGGACGTCTCGCGTCTCGTGGAGCTGCACCTGCGCTTCCACGGCTACGGAAGCGGCGAGTGGACCGACTCGGCGGTGCGTCGTTACGTCCGCGACGGAGGGCCGCTGCTCTCGCGCCTGCACAAGCTGACCCGCTCGGACTGCACCACGCGTAACAAGCGCAAGGCGGCAGCGCTCTCCCGGACCTACGACGGTCTCGAGGCGCGGATCGCCCAGCTCCAGGAGCAGGAGGAGCTGGACTCGATCCGTCCCGACCTCGACGGCAACCAGATCCAGGAGATCCTGGGCATCGGGCCCGGGCCGGCCATCGGGCAGGCGTACAAGTTCCTGCTCGAGCTGCGGCTGGAGAACGGCCCGATGGAGCACGACCAGGCCGTCGCCGCGCTCAAGGAGTGGTGGGCAGCGCGCGACTGAGCCGGGACGGCGCCCGGAAGGGCCGATGTTTCACGTGAAACACGGTCCCGACCGACTCGCGGACGGGGTGGTGTTTCACGTGAAACATCACCCCGTCCGGCGTTCCCGGCGCAGGGCCACGGCGAGCGCCGCGTAGATCAGGGCCACCAGCACGACCAGAAGGGGCGACCGGCCGTCGGGCGGCAGCATCAGGGCCGCCACCCCCGCCGCACCCACGAAGGCGACGTTGAACAGCACGTCGTAGAGCGAGAAGACCCTGCCCCGGTAGGAGTCGTCCACGGTCGTCTGGACCACCGTGTCCGTCGCGATCTTGGCCCCCTGGGTGATGAGCCCGAGGGCGAATGCCGCGACGAGGAAGGGGGGCGGGGTGAAGGGCAGGCAGAGTGCCGGCACGAGGACGGCCGCCGCGGTCGCGCACAGGGCCATCCAGCCGAAGGGTCCGAACCGCCCGATCGCCCAGGGGGAGACGACGGCGGCGGCGAAGAAACCGGCGCCCGACGCGGCGACGGCGATCCCGAGCAGACCGAGGCCCTCGGAGTCCGTGGAGCTCCACGCGTACCGGGCGAGCATGAGCACGGTGACGAGCAGGGCGCCGTAGCAGAAGCGCATGAGGGCCACCACGGTGAGCGCCCGGGCGGCGGGGCGCCGCTCGCCGAGGTGCCGCAGTCCCGCGACGAGGCCCTGGGCCGTCGACTTCAGGGCCGAGGCGAGGGGCTGCGGTGCGATGTCGGCATCGGGGCCGAGGAGTTCCCGGGACATCCGCAGCGAGGCGAGGGCGGCGCAGAGATAGAGGACGGCGCCGAAGGCCACGACGGCCGCGTCGGAGTTGTCGGCGAGGAGTCGGACACCGAACGCGAGACCG
Source organism: Streptomyces nymphaeiformis (assembly GCF_014203895.1). Taxonomy (GTDB): domain Bacteria; phylum Actinomycetota; class Actinomycetes; order Streptomycetales; family Streptomycetaceae; genus Streptomyces; species Streptomyces nymphaeiformis. The sequence continues at coordinate 478,674 of NZ_JACHJY010000004.1, forward strand.
CCGCCGACGGTCGCGGCGAGGGTGCCGGCGGTGGGTGAGAGGGAGTTGGCGATGACGAGCCGCTCCTCGTCGACGACGCGCGGCAGGGAGGCCGACAGCCCTGCCAGGACGAAGCGGTTGACAGCGGTGACGGAGAGGGCGGAGGCGTAGAAGAGCCAGTCCGGTACGGAGGCGAGGACGAGCGCGGCGGTCCCGCAGGCGAGGAGGGCGCGCAGGAGGTTCCCGTACAGGAAGACCTGGCGGCGCTGCCAGCGGTCGAGGAGTACTCCGGCGAAGGGCCCGACGAGTGAGTACGGGAGCAGGAGCACCGCCATGGCGGAGGCGATCGCGCCGGGCGAGGTCTGTTTCTCGGGGGAGAAGACGACGTACGTGGCCAGGGCCACCTGGTAGACGCCGTCGGCGCACTGGGAGAGCAGCCGGACGGCGAGCAGGCGGCGGAAGTTCCGCAGGCGCAGGAGTACGCGCAGATCACGTACGACGGACATGGCAGCAAGACTCACATACGAAGAGGGCCCCCGGGCAGTGCCTCGGGGACCCTCGATCGACAAGCGTGACGAGCTTTAGCGCTCGACCTCACCCTTGATGAACTTCTCGACGTTGGCCAGGGCCTCGTCGTCGAAGTACTGCACCGGCGGGGACTTCATGAAGTAGGAGGACGCGGAGAGGATCGGGCCGCCGATGCCGCGGTCCTTGGCGATCTTCGCGGCGCGCAGGGCGTCGATGATGACACCCGCCGAGTTCGGGGAGTCCCAGACCTCGAGCTTGTACTCCAGGTTCAGCGGGACGTCGCCGAAGGCACGGCCCTCGAGGCGGACGTACGCCCACTTGCGGTCGTCCAGCCAGGCCACGTAGTCCGAGGGGCCGATGTGGACGTTCTTCTCGCCCAGCTCGCGGTCCGGGATCTGCGAGGTGACGGCCTGGGTCTTGGAGATCTTCTTGGACTCCAGGCGGTCGCGCTCCAGCATGTTCTTGAAGTCCATGTTGCCGCCGACGTTGAGCTGCATGGTGCGCTCAAGACGGACACCGCGGTCCTCGAACAGCTTCGCCATCACGCGGTGCGTGATGGTCGCGCCGACCTGCGACTTGATGTCGTCGCCGACGATCGGGACACCGGCCTCGGTGAACTTGTCAGCCCACTCCTTGGTGCCGGCGATGAAGACCGGGAGGGCGTTGACGAAGGCGACCTTGGCGTCGATGGCGCACTGGGCGTAGAACTTCGCCGCGTCCTCGGAACCGACGGGCAGGTAGCAGACGAGGACGTCGACCTGGCGGTCCTTGAGGATCTGGACGACGTCGACGGGCTCCTCGGCGGACTCCTCGATGGTCAGGCGGTAGTACTTGCCGAGACCGTCGAGCGTGTGACCGCGCTGGACCGTGACGCCCTTGTTCGGGACGTCGCAGATCTTGATGGTGTTGTTCTCGCTGGCGCCGATGGCGTCGGAGAGGTCGAGGCCGACCTTCTTCGCGTCGACGTCGAAGGCGGCGACGAACTCGACGTCACCGACGTGGTACTCGCCGAACTGGACGTGCATCAGGCCGGGGACCTTGGCCGCCGGGTCGGCGTCCTTGTAGTACTCGACGCCCTGCACCAGCGAGGCGGCGCAGTTGCCCACGCCGACGATGGCTACGCGAACCGAACCCATTCCGGTTGCTCCCTGTGTGATCGTGGAAGCCCTGCTGTGCGCAGGGTTTCACTTGGCGGTGTCGTCGGACGGATCCGGCCGGGTACTGCCCCCGTGCCGGGGCAGGCCGCCCGTCTCTCCAGAATCGTTGTCGTGCTGAGCGGGGGCGTCGGGGCCGGATCGCTGATCCCGCCCTGCCCGCTCGCTCTCGATGAGCTCGTTCAGCCAGCGCACTTCGCGCTCCACGGACTCCATACCGTGGCGCTGCAGCTCAAGCGTGTAGTCGTCCAGGCGCTCTCGGGTCCGGACCAGGGAGGCGCGCATCTTCTCCAGGCGCTCCTCCAGCCGACTGCGGCGGCCCTCGAGCACGCGCATCCGCACCTCGCGCTCGGTCTGACCGAAGAAGGCGAAGCGCGCCGCGAAGTGCTCGTCCTCCCAGGCGTCGGGGCCGGTGTGGGAGAGGAGCTCCTCGAAGTGCTCCTTACCTGCCGGGGTCAACCGGTAGACGATCTTGGCCCGGCGTCCTGCGAGTGAAGCGGCGAGGGCCTCCTCGGGGGCGCTGCCCGGCTCCTCGATCAACCAGCCGTTGGCGACCAGCGTCTTGAGGCAGGGATACAGCGTTCCGTAGCTGAAGGCCCGGAAGACGCCCAGCGAGGTGTTGAGGCGCTTCCGCAGCTCGTACCCGTGCATGGGGGCCTCGCGCAGCAGGCCGAGAACGGCGAACTCGAGGATGCCGGAGCGTCTGCTCATCCGTCGCCTCCTCCTCCGCCGCCTTCGGGGCCCTTATGCCGCACTGATGTATCGACTCGATACATCAGCACGATAGAACGGCCTCCCTGTCTCGACAAGTGGACCCACCGTGACCGGCGTCACATCGTCAATTCACAGCGATCGACTTGCCTGATTTGGGGTGAACTCCGGCTCTAGGGGGGATTTGGCCGTGCGTAGTCTGTGCGGCATGCAGACCACCGGGAACCGAGCGATGCCCTGGGGCGTCAGTGCTGCGGGTGACCGGCTGCGCTACGGGGGGATCTCCGATGGGGTTCCCGCGTGCGCATTTCGGGGGGACCGGAACTCAACTGCCGCTTCCAGGCGTACGCGCCTGCCCGAGGAGTAGTCGTTCGATGAGCGAGCATCGTCGCAAAATGCCGCCGCAGCAGCCGCCGACGGGCGGTCGCGCGGCGGCACGGCGCGCTGCCCAGCAGCCGATGGGCCGCAGGTCGGCCCCGGCCCATGACGTCGGTACGGAGGCCCCTTCGGCCTCGTACGGACCTCCCTCCTCCTATGGAGAGGAGCAGCGTCCCTACGGAGGGCGCGCCGAGGCACGGCGGGCCGCCCAGCGCGGCAGCCGCCGCCGGGGTGCCGATTCCGGCCCCGGCGGCCCCGGCGGTCCCGGTGGGGGACGGCGCGGTGGCGGCGGTGGCGGCGGTGGTCGCGGCAGCGGCCCCGGGCGGGGCTCCGGCGGTCGCCAGCCGGGCAAGAAGCGGCTGATCGACTACCCGCGCCACAACAAGTACGGCTGGCGTCGCTGGATGCCGTCGTGGAAGCTCGTGACGGGCACGTTCCTGTTCTTCGTCGCGAGCCTGATGGGTGCTGCGACGATCGCGTACTCGCGGGTGGAGATCCCCAAGGAGGCCGACACCGCGAAGTCGCAGAACAACATCTACTACTGGGCCGACGGCTCCCGCATGGTCGCGACGGGCAGTGGCACCAACCGTCAGATCGTCCCGTTCGCCGAGATCCCGAAGTCGATGCAGAACGCCGTGATCTCGGCGGAGAACAAGACCTTCTGGGAAGACTCCGGCGTCGACCCCATGGGCATCGCCCGCGCCGTGTGGAACATGGCCAAGGGTGGCGAGACCCAGGGTGGTTCGACGATCACCCAGCAGTACGTGAAGAACAACCGCCTTGACGACCAGTCGCAGACCATCACCCGGAAGGTGAAGGAACTCTTCATCTCCATGAAGGTGGGCAACGACGTCGGCAAGGACCAGATCATGGCCGGCTACCTGAACACCTCGTACTACGGGCGTGGTGCGTACGGCATCCAGGCGGCGGCCCGCGCCTACTTCAACAAGGACGTCGGCAAGCTCAACGCCAGCGAGTCGGCGCTGCTCGCCGCGGTGCTGAAGGGTGCGACGTACTACGACCCCGCCGGCTACCCCGAGATCGACCCCAGGGCCACGCGCGAAGCGAACACCAAGCGTGCCACCGAGCGGTGGAAGTGGATCCTCGACGAGATGCAGAAGGACGGGCACATCTCGGCCGAGGAGCGGGCGAAGTACACCACCTTCCCCAAGGTCCAGCCGCCCCGGAAGAGCGCCAACCTGAGCGGTCAGATCGGCTACCTGGTCTCCACCGCCAACGTGAACATGCAGAACCAGTTCGGGATCACCGAACAGCAGCTGCAGCGCGGCGGCTACGAGATCTACACCACCTTCGAGAAGGAGAAGGTGGACAAGATGGCGGCCGTGATCAGCAAGAAGATCAAGGACAACATCGACCCGAAGAAGCGCCCGAAGACGGACACGCACGTTCAGTTCGGCGGCGCTTCGGTCGACACGGCGACCGGGAAGATCGTCGCTCTCTACGGTGGCGTCGACGCCACCAAGCACTTCCGGAGCAACGCGGACAGCACCGGTGCCCAGGTCGGTTCGACGTTCAAGCCCTTCGTGCTCGCGGCCGCGATGAAGGACGGCGTCCGGGACAAGAACAGTGGGCCGGTCCAGGATGCCTCCGAGCGCACGATCGTCGACCCGGACAAGAGCCTCTACAACGGCAAGGACGACCTGACGATCCGTAAGTACAACGGGGACATCTGGCTCGACGACAAGGGCAACGAGTGGAAGCAGAGCAACGATGAGGACGCCAGCTACGGCCCCATCTCGCTGCGCTACGCCATGATGAAGTCGGCCAACTCCCCGTACGTGCAGCTCGGCATGGACGTCGGCATCGACAAGGTCCGTGACGCGGCCGAGAGGGCCGGCCTCCGTGAGGAGTCCCTGGTCAAGGGTGAGTTCCCCTCCTTCTCCCTCGGTGTCTCCAGCCCGAGCGCCATTCGCATGGCCGGCGCGTACGCCACCTTCGCCAACGAGGGCGAGCAGAACGACCCGTACTCCGTCGAGACGGTCAAGCGCAGCGGCGTCGTCATCAACAAGCACGAGGCCAAGCCCAAGACGGCCTTCAGCCCGGCCATCGCCAACAACGTCACCGACGTGCTGCGGTCCGTCGTGGACGACGACCGGGGTACCGGTCGCAAGGCGCGCATCCCGGGCCGCGCGGTGGCCGGCAAGACCGGTACGACCGACGACAACATGTCGGCCTGGTTCGTCGGCTACACGAAGCAGCTGGCGACCGCGATCGACATGTACCGCTTCGACGACGACGAGACGAAGCAGGGTCGCAAGTTCGAGAAGATGTACGGCACGGGTGACCAGCCGACGATCCACGGTTCGTCGTTCCCCTCGCAGATCTGGAGGGAGTACATGACGGATGCCGTGAAGGACATGCCGGTCGTGGACTTCCCCAAGCCGGAGAAGCTGGAAGGCGCCAAGCCCGTCTACGGCGGCGGTGCTCCGAGCCCGACGCCGACCCCGACGGCCACCGAGACGCCCACCGAGTCGGCGACCCCGACGACGACTCCCCCGGCGACCCCGACGACGACTCCCCCCGGGAAGCCGACGAGGACGCCGAAGCCCGGCAAGACGACCTGTGACATCTGGGACTGGAACTGCAACAACACGGGCGGCACGGGTGGCAACACCGGGCAGCCCACGACCACACCGCCCACCACCGAGCCGACGCCGACCGACTCGCCGACGGACAGCTCCAGTGGCGGCGGAGGAGGGAACGGCAAACCGGGCGGGACCTTCCCCTGATCCGCTCCCTCCTGAGGGAGAACCGGGCACGTCCTGAGGGCCGCCGCGTCCGCTCCGTACCTTCCGTACGGAACGGCCGCGGCGGCCCTCGCCGTTTTCCCGGATCCGTACGGCAGGATGTCCCCCATGCCGAGCCTCCAGAAGTCGAGCGCGCCGCGGGACCGCTCGCAGACGGTCATCCCCACCCACCGGGACAAGGTGGCCGCAGCGGGCAGCGAGCTGATCGGCGGCCCCTACGGGCGCCGGGCGGCGGCCTCCACCGGGCAGCTGACGCCGGTGCGGGTGATCGCGCTCGTGGCCATCGGCATGTTCGCCCTCGGCATGGTGCAGAAGCTGCCCTGCTACAACTGGGCCTGGTTCCGGGGCACGACCTCCCAGTACACCCACGCCTGCTACTCGGACATCCCGCACCTGTTCGCCGGGCGGGGCTTCGCGGAGGGCCTGATCCCGTACTTCGACCGGCTGGGCGGCGACATACCGTTCCTCGAGTACCCCGTCCTGACCGGGCTCTTCATGGAGGTCGCGGCCTGGCTGACGCCCGGCGGGGGCGAGCTGAACCAGCAGGAGCAGGCGTACTGGCTGGTCAACGCGGGTCTGCTGATGGTGTGCGCGGCCGTCCTGGCGGTCTGTGTGGCCCGGACGCACCGCACGCGCCCCTGGGACGGTCTGCTGGTCGCCCTCGCGCCCTCGGTCGCGCTCACCGCCACGATCAACTGGGACATACTGGCCGTCGCGCTGACGGCCGCCGCCGTCCTGATGTGGTCGCGGAGCCGGCCGCTGGCCTTCGGGATCCTGCTCGGCCTGGCCACCGCGGCCAAGTTCTACCCGATACTGCTCCTCTGCCCGTTGCTGCTGCTCTGTTGGCGGGCCGGGAAGTGGCGGGCGTACGGGACCGCGGTGCTCGGCTTCGTGTGCTCCTGGCTGGTCGTGAACCTGCCCGTGATGCTGCTCGCGCCGGAGGGGTGGAAGCAGTTCTACCTCTTCAGCCGGGACCGGAACGTCGACTTCGGTTCGATCTGGCTGCTCGTGACCCAGCGGACGGGTGACGCGATCACGCCGGGCCGGGCCAACCTGTACGCGCTGCTGCTGATGGCGGTGGCGGTCGCGGGGCTCGCGTACCTGGCGTTCACCGCGCCGCGCAGGCCGCGTTTCGTCCAGCTGGCCTTCCTGGTCGTCGCCGCGTTCGTGCTGACGAACAAGGTCTACTCGCCGCAGTACGTCCTGTGGCTGGTCCCGCTGGCCGCGCTCGCCCGGCCGCGCTGGCGCGACTTCCTGGTCTGGCAGGCCTGCGAGGTCATGTACTTCGTCGGCATCTGGATGTACCTCGCCTACACGACCAGCAGCAACAAGCAGGGCCTCCCGGTCGACGGCTACCAGTTCGCGATCGTCCTGCACCTGCTCGGCACGCTGTACCTGTGCGCGATGGTCGTACGCGACATCCTGGCGCCCGAGAAGGACCCGGTCCGGCAGGACGGCGCGGACGACCCCTCGGGCGGCGTCCTGGACGGCGCGGAGGACGTCGTCGTGGCGGGCAGGGCGGCCCGTCCGGCCCGGCACGCCGCCCCGGCCGTGGAGGAGGGGCAGCGGGTGCGCTGGGGCACCGCCGACGACCCCTGGGGAGCACCCGAGTAGGCACAGCGAATCGCCCCCGTGAGCACAGCTCACGGGGGCGATTCGCTGAGGCCGGTCGGCTCAGCGCTCGACGAGGCGGTCGAACTGCGTCGTGGTGTGGCGCAGATGCGCCACGAGCTCGTCGCCGACCCGGGGCTCCTGGGCGTCGGCCGGCACGAACAGGATCGACACCTGCATGTGCGGCGGCTCGGCGAACCAGCGCTGCTTCCCGGCCCAGACGAAGGGCGAGAGGTTCCGGTTGACGGTGGCGAGGCCCGCACGGGCGACGCCCTTGGCGCGCGGCATGACGCCGTGCATCGCCTTCGGGGCCTCGAGGCCCACGCCGTGGGAGGTGCCGCCGGCGACGACGACCAGCCAGCCGTCCGACGCGGCCTTCTGCTGGCGGTAGCCGAACCGGTCGCCCTTGGCGACCCGGGTCACGTCGAGGACGGCGCCCCGGTACTCCGTGGCCTCGTGGTCGCCCAGCCACAGCCGGGTGCCGATCCGGGCGCGGAAGCGGGTCTGCGGGAACTGCTGCTGGAGCCGGGCCTGCTCCTCGGCCCGCAGGTGGCTCACGAACATGGTGTGCAGCGGCAGCCGGGCGGCCCGCAGCCGGTCCATCCAGGCGATGACCTCCTCGACCGCGTCCGTGCCGTCCGGACGGTCGAGCGGCAGGTGCAGGGCGAAGCCCTCCAGGCGGACGTCCTCGATGGCGGCGTGGAGCTGCTGGAGCTCCTCCTCGCGCACGCCGTGCCGCTTCATCGAGCTCATGCACTCGATCACGACCCGGGCGCCCACCAGGGCGTGGACGCCGTCCACGGACGACACGGAACGGATCACCCGGTCGGGCAGCGGAACAGGTTCCTCGCCCCGGCGGAAGGGGGTGAGGACCAGCAGGTCGCCACCGAACCAGTCCTTGATCTTCGCGGCTTCGTACGTGGTGCCCACGGCGAGCATGTCGGCGCCGAACCGGGCCGCCTCGTCGGCGAGCCGCTCGTGTCCGAAGCCGTAGCCGTTGCCCTTGCACACCGGAATGAGACCGGGGAACTGGTCGATGACGGTCTTCTGGTGCGCCCGCCAGCGAGCGGTGTCGACGTAGAGGGAGAGCGCCATGGCCGGCCCGGAACCTTTCTGGTGGCAGAGGTGGATCAAAGGTGTGTACGACTACGAAGCCTACGGATAGGACGACGAAGCCTACGGAAGGGTCAGCGGCGCGACATGTAGATGTCGAGCGCCTTGTGCAGCAGCTTGTTCAGCGGGAAGTCCCACTCGCCGACGTACTCGACGGCCTCGCCGCCCGTGCCCACCTTGAACTGGATGAGGCCGAAGAGGTGGTCGGTCTCGTCGAGCGAGTCGGAGATGCCCCGGAGGTCGTAGACGGTCGCGCCCATGGCGTACGCGTCGCGCAGCATCCGCCACTGCATCGCGTTCGAGGGCCGGACCTCGCGGCCGATGTTGTCGGAGGCGCCGTAGGAGTACCAGACGTGCCCGCCGACGACGAGCATGGTCGCGGCGGAGAGGTTCACCCCGTTGTGGCGGGCGAAGTAGAGCCGCATGCGGTTGGGGTCCTCGTTGTTGAGGACGGTCCACATGCGCTGGAAGTACGAGAGCGGGCGCGGCCGGAAGTGGTCGCGGACGGCCGTGATCTCGTACAGCCGCTGCCATTCGGCCAGGTCCTCGTAGCCGCCCTGGACGACCTCGACGCCGGCCTTCTCGGCCTTCTTGATGTTGCGGCGCCACAGCTGGTTGAAGCCCTTGAGGACGTCGTCGAGCGAGCGGTTCGCGAGCGGGACCTGGAAGACGTAGCGGGGCTGCACGTCGCCGAAGCCGGCGCCGCCGTCCTCGCCCTGCTGCCAGCCCATCTTCCGCAGCCGGTCCGCGACTTCGAAGGCGCGCGGCTCGATGTGGGTGGCCTCGACGTCCTTGAGGCGCTTGACGTCCGGGTCCTGGATGCCGGCCTTGATGGCGGTCGAGTCCCAGCGGCGGATGACCACCGGCGGGCCCATCTTCACCGAGAAGGCGCCCTGGTGCTTGAGGTGCGCCAGCATCGGCTGCAGCCAGTCGTCGAGGTTGGGCGCGTACCAGTTGATGACCGGGCCCTCGGGCAGGTAGGCCAGGTAGCGCTTGATCTTCGGGAGCTGGCGGTAGAGCACCAGACCGGCGCCGACGAGCTCGCCGGACTTGTCGAACCAGCCGAGGTTCTCCGAACGCCACTCGGTCTTCACGTCAGCCCACGCCGGGACCTGGCAGTGGCTCGCCGCGGGCTGGCTCTGGATGAATGCCAGATGCTGCTCACGGCTGATGGTCCTCAGGGTCAGGCTCATGCGGGGCGCTCCTCGGCAGGTGTGTCCCCATCGGTCAGGGGCTCCGGCTCTCGCGCCGAAGCCTACTGTGACCTTGGAGCGCCCCGAATGGGTGTGTGTGCCCGACGTGCCGCCGGGCTCAGCTGATGACGCCGCCGAAGAGGCCGCCGTGGGCCATCCCGAGGTAGAAGCCGAACGCCGAGGCGCCGAGCCCGAGGATCAGCAGGAAGCGCTCGCGGGTCGTCACCGAGATGAACTGCCCGTACGCGCCGGTCAGGATGCCGATCAGGCCCGTCCAGGAACTCAGCAGGTGCAGGTTGTAGAACTGCGCGGTGGTGAACGAGATGATCCCCATCACCAGCGTGACAGCCATCAGGGTGTCCTGGAGCGGGTGGGGTTTGCCGTCGGTCGCGAACAGGGAGTGGCCGGGGTCGGGTCGCATTGCCTGTGCCATGAGGCACCTCCTGGCGTGGCTGCGGGAAGGCGGCGCATCGTAGCGCCGCCGACATCCGTTGTGTACAGATTGCGTCCCCTTCCCGGAGAATTTCAACCGCAAGCCGATGTGCGGGTACTCTGTACAGCTGCGCCGGTGTCTGCCCAGGTCCCTCCGGGATCCCCGACAGCGCTCCTCGCTCGCGAGGGGACTGTCAGTGGCGGTGGATACCGTCGTTCACGCATCACGACCCTCCTGCCACGGAACGACCGTGGCCGCTGAGTCCAAAGGAGGTGGGTTCCACATGCGTCACTACGAGGTGATGGTCATCCTCGACCCCGATCTGGAGGAGCGCGCTGTCGCCCCCCTGATCGAGAACTTCCTCTCCGTCGTCCGTGAGGGCAACGGAAAGGTCGAGAAGGTCGACACCTGGGGCCGTCGTCGTCTCTCGTACGAGATCAAGAAGAAGCCCGAGGGCATCTACTCGGTCATCGACCTGCAGGCCGAGCCTGCGGTCGTCAAGGAGCTCGACCGCCAGCTCAACCTGAACGAGTCGGTCCTCCGGACCAAGGTCCTCCGTCCCGAGACCCACTGAGCTTTCTAGCTCAGAGGTCATCGGGTTCGAGTAGCAGCAAAGCAGCCAGAAGCAAACCCGCCGAGAGGTTCCCCCATGGCAGGCGAGACCGTCATCACGGTCGTCGGCAATCTTGTCGACGACCCCGAGCTGCGCTTCACCCCGTCCGGTGCGGCGGTCGCGAAGTTCCGTATCGCGTCCACCCCCCGCACCTTCGACCGTCAGACCAATGAGTGGAAGGACGGCGAGAGCCTGTTCCTGACCTGCTCGGTCTGGCGTCAGGCGGCGGAGAACGTCGCGGAATCGCTCCAGCGAGGCATGCGCGTCGTCGTGCAGGGCCGGCTGAAGCAGCGGTCCTACGAGGACCGTGAGGGCGTCAAGCGCACGGTCTACGAGCTGGACGTCGAGGAAGTCGGCCCCAGCCTCAAGAACGCCACGGCCAAGGTCACCAAGACCACCGGTCGCGGCGGCCAGGGTGGATACGGCGGCGGCGGCCAGCAGGGCGGCGGCGGTGGCGGCTGGGGTGGAAACTCCGGCGGCGGTGGCCAGCAGGGTGGCGGCGGTGCTCCCGCCGACGACCCGTGGGCGACCGGCGGCCCCTCCGGCGGCGGCCAGCAGGGCGGCGGCGGTGGCGGCTGGGGTGGAAACTCCAGCGGCGGCGGCTACTCGGACGAGCCCCCCTTCTAGGGCACGCGCCCTCGAAGCAGCTCGTACCCACACTTCTTGATCACACAGGAGAAACACCATGGCGAAGCCGCCTGTGCGCAAGCCTAAGAAGAAGGTCTGCGCTTTCTGCAAGGACAAGACCGCGTACGTGGACTACAAGGACACGAACATGCTGCGGAAGTTCATTTCCGACCGCGGCAAGATCCGTGCCCGCCGCGTGACCGGCAACTGCACGCAGCACCAGCGTGACGTCGCCACGGCCGTCAAGAACAGCCGTGAGATGGCGCTGCTGCCCTACACGTCCACCGCGCGATAAGGAAAGGGTGACCGACTAATGAAGATCATCCTGACCCACGAGGTGTCCGGCCTCGGTGCCGCTGGCGACGTCGTCGACGTCAAGGACGGCTACGCTCGCAACTACCTGGTCCCGCGCGGTTTCGCGATCCGCTGGACCAAGGGTGGCGAGAAGGACGTGGCGCAGATCCGCCGCGCCCGCAAGATCCACGAGATCGCGACCATCGAGCAGGCCAACGAGATCAAGGCTCAGCTCGAGGGCACGAAGGTCCGTCTGGCCGTCCGCTCCGGCGACGCCGGCCGTCTCTTCGGCTCCGTGACCCCGGCCGACATCGCCTCGGCGATCAAGACCGCGGGTGGCCCCGACGTCGACAAGCGTCGCGTCGAGCTCGGTTCGCCGATCAAGACCCTGGGCTCGCACCAGGTCTCCGTGCGTCTGCACCCCGAGGTTGCCGCGAAGCTCGGCGTCGAGGTCGTCGCCGCGTAACGCTGCCCTTGGCAGTCTGCGCTCAGCAGTGAGGAAGGGCCGTACCCCTCGGGGTGCGGCCCTTCCGCTGTTCCTTCCCGCTGTTTCACGTGAAACGGGCGGTATCTCAGCGCGTGGCGCCCGTGACGATCCAGCGGCCGGAGCGCATGCGGAACCAGAGGGTTCCCATCCGGACCGTCATCATCAGGGTCATCGCCCACCAGAGCGCCGTCAGCCCGCCGCCCAGCGTCGGGACCAGGAGCGCCACCGGGGCGAAGACGACGAGCGTGAGCAGCATCGCCCAGGCCAGATAGGGGCCGTCCCCCGCGCCCATCAGGACCCCGTCGAGGACGAAGACCACGCCGGAGATCGGCTGGGAGACCGCCACCACGAGCAGGGCCGGCAGCAGGGTGTCCTGCACGGAGGCGTCGCTGGTGAAGAGCGGGATGAACAGGGGCCGGGCGGCGATGAGCAGCGCGCCGAGCACCACCCCGGAGACGACGCCCCACTGGACCATGCGGCGGCAGACCTGTCGTGCCCCGTCGGCGTCGTCCGCCCCGAGGTAGCGGCCGATGATGGCCTGGCCGGCGATGGCGATCGCGTCGAGCGCGAAGGCCATCAGGCTCCACAGGGACAGGATGATCTGGTGGGCGGCGACCTCGGCGTCCCCGAGGTGGGCGGCGACGGCCGTGGCGATCATCAGGACGGCGCGCAGCGAGAGCGTACGGACCAGGAGGGGGACGCCGGCCTGGGCGGAGGCACGTATGCCGGCCGGGTCGGGGCGGAGGGAGGCGCCGTGCCGCCGGGCGCCGCGTACGACCACGACGAGGTAGGAGACGGCCATGCCGTACTGGGCGATGACCGTGCCCCAGGCGGAGCCGGCGATGCCCAGACCGGCGCCGTAGACCAGGCCGGCGTTGAGCGCGCCGTTGGCCGCGAAGCCGGCGATGGCCACGTAGAGCGGTGTACGGGTGTCCTGGAGGCCGCGCAGGACGCCGGTGGCGGCCAGGACCACCAGCATGGCGGGGATCCCGAGGCTGGAGATCCTGAGGTAGGTGACGGCGTACGGGGAGGCGGTGTCCGAGCCCCCGAAGAGGTCGACGACCCAGGGTGCCGTGGGCAGGGTCAGCACGACGACGACGGCGCCGAGGAGGAGCGCGAGCCAGATGCCGTCCATGCCCTGCCGGATGGCGGCCGGGAGGTCGCCCGCGCCCATGCGCCGGGCGACGGCGGCCGTGGTGGCGTAGGCGAGGAAGACGAAGACGCTGACGGCGGTGGAGAGCAGTGCCGCGGCGATCGCGAGGCCCGCGAGCTGAGGTGTGCCGAGGTGGCCGACGATGGCGCTGTCGACCATGAGGAACAGCGGCTCCGCGACGAGGGCGCCGAAGGCCGGCAGGGCGAGGGAGACGATCTCGCGGTCGTGTTGTCGACGGACGGCCTTGGAGGTCACGGGGGCCTGAGTCGTGGGCTCAGTCATGGGCTCAATCTAATCTTCCACAGGTAAGAGATGCAATGTGTTAGTGGTCCTTACTTTCCGCTGGTGCGGGACTTCGGGTGTGGGCCGTTTGTTCTGATCTTGGTCCGGGGGCAGAACTTTTTCTCCCCCACAGCCCGTGGATGGGAAACGTGCAGGTCAGTGGGGTGGGGAGGGGGGTGTTATGAGTTTGTCCACATGGCTGTCCCCCGCTCCGTGCACAGGATCCGGGGAGTTCTCCACAGCATCTGGGCCTTCATCCACAAGGCCTGTGGATAACCAGATTGGCTGACGCCTCCCGCGGGCCTACCGTGGTCCGGCGCCCGACGCGCCAGCAGCGGTCGCGAAGCCACTCGTTGATCAAGGCCGTGGCGTAGGAAAGTAGTGGCACGGCGAGGTCCGCGGAGCGGACGGGAGGAGGTGGCTTGGTGAGCGTTCCCGAGCCCATGGACGACCCCTGGGCCGACAGCGGACCGAGCGACCGGCTGCCCACCCGTACCCGAGGCGAAGGCCGCGGCCGGGGCCGCGGCCGCGACGACCAGCACGAGCGGGGCTCCGAGGGTCCCTGGGACGGCGGCCTCTCCGGCTTCGAGCGCGTCCCCCCGCAGGACCTCGACGCCGAGCAGTCCGTCCTCGGCGGCATGCTGCTCTCCAAGGACGCCATCGCGGACGTCGTGGAGATCATCAAGGGCAACGACTTCTACAAGCCCGCCCACGAGACCGTGTACGCGGCGATCCTCGACCTCTACGCCAAGGGCGAGCCGGCCGACCCGATCACCGTCGGCGCCGAGCTCACCAAGCGCGGCGAGATCACCCGCGTCGGCGGCGCCTCCTACCTCCACACCCTGGTCCAGTCGGTCCCGACCGCGGCCAACGCCTCGTACTACGCGGAGATCGTCCACGAGCGCGCGGTCCTGCGCCGGCTCGTGGAGGCGGGCACCAAGATCACGCAGATGGGCTACGCGGCCGACGGGGACGTCGACGAGATCGTGAACTCGGCCCAGGCCGAGATCTACGCGGTCACCGAGCAGCGCACCACTGAGGACTACCTGCCGCTCGGCGACATCATGGAGGGGGCGCTCGACGAGATCGAGGCGATCGGCTCCCGCAGCGGCGAGATGACCGGTGTGCCCACCGGCTTCACCGACCTCGACTCGCTCACCAACGGCCTGCACCCCGGCCAGATGATCATCATCGCGGCCCGTCCCGCCATGGGTAAGTCGACGCTCGCCCTGGACTTCGCCCGGGCGGCATCCATCAAGCACAACCTGCCCAGCGTCATCTTCTCCCTCGAAATGGGCCGCAACGAGATCGCGATGCGCCTCCTCTCGGCCGAGGCCCGGGTGGCGCTCCACCACATGCGCTCCGGCACGATGACCGACGAGGACTGGACGCGTCTCGCCCGCCGGATGCCGGACGTCTCGCAGGCCCCGCTGTACATCGACGACTCCCCGAACCTGTCGATGATGGAGATCCGCGCGAAGTGCCGCCGGCTCAAGCAGCGCAACGGCCTCAAGCTCGTCATCATCGACTACCTGCAGCTCATGCAGTCGGGCGGTTCCAAGCGGCAGGAGAGCCGTCAGCAAGAGGTCTCCGACATGTCGCGAAACCTGAAGCTCCTCGCCAAGGAGCTGGAACTGCCGGTGATCGCGCTGTCCCAGCTGAACCGTGGTCCCGAGCAGCGCACCGACAAGAAGCCGATGGTCTCCGACCTCCGTGAGTCCGGCTCGATCGAGCAGGACGCCGACATGGTCATCCTGCTGCACCGTGAGGACGCCTACGAGAAGGAGTCCCCGCGCGCGGGCGAGGCGGACATCATCGTGGGCAAGCACCGTAACGGCCCGACGGCCACGATCACCGTGGCCTTCCAGGGCCACTACTCACGCTTCGTGGACATGGCGCAGACCTGATACCTCCTTGTCTTCCTAGGGCCCCTAGGCTAAAACTAGGGACTCTAGGATCTGGGGAGGGTGCATGGCGCGGGCCGGGCTGACGGCGGAGCGGGTGACGATCGCGGGCGCCGAGCTGGCGGACGAGGTCGGGCTCGACCGGGTGACCATGTCGCAGGTGGCGCGCCGGCTGGGCGTGAAGGACGCGAGCCTCTACTCGCACGTCCGCAACCTGGAGGATCTGCGCGGTCGGATCGCGCTGCTCGCGGCGGACGAGAAGACCGTCCTCATCGCCGAGGCGACCGCCGGGCGAGCGGGCAAGGACGCGTTGGTCGCCTTCGCCGACGCCTGGCGGGAGTACGCCCACCGGCATCCGGGCCGCTACACGGCGACGCAGACCCCGATCCAGATCGATCCCGAGCTCGCCGCCAAGGCGCCCGGACCACGGCGCGCGGTCGAGCTGACCTACGGGATGCTGCGCGGCTACGGACTGACCGAACCGGACCTGACCGACGCCGTCCGGCTGCTGCGCAGCACCTTCCACGGATTCGTCGCGCTGGAGGCGGCAGGCGGATTCGGGCACGAGCGTTCGCCGCAACAGTCCTGGACCCGCGCCCTCGACGCCCTGCACGCCCTCCTGGAGCACTGGCCCCCGTCACGAGAAGGAGCTTCCTCATGACCGCCCGGACCACCGGCAGCCTGCGCGTGAACGGTGCGACCCTGCACTACGAAGTGCGCGGCGAAGGCCCGCTCCTGCTGCTGATCCCCGGCGGGACGGGCGGCGCGGCCTCCTTCGACGACATCGCCGACGACCTGGCCTCCGCGTACACCGTCGCGACCTACGACCCGCGCGGCATGTCCCGGAGCACGCTGGACGACCCCGAGGCCGAGCAGCGCGTGGCCGAGCACGCCGACGACGCGTTCCGGATGCTGGAACTGCTGTCGCCGGGTGAGCCCGCCCGGGTGTTCGGCGCCAGCTCGGGCGCGATCGTCGCGGTCCACCTGCTCACCGCCCGTCCCGAACGGGTCGCCCGGGTCGTGGCGCACGAGCCGCCGCTGGTGGAGGTCCTTCCGGACGCTGCCGAACATCGCGCGCTCATCGCGCGCGTGAAGGAGACCTTCCGCACGCAGGGGCTCATGCCGGCGATGACCGTGTTCGCCGAGGGGCTGAAGAAGGACGGCGACGCCCCGGAGCCCAAGGCCGAGATCAAGCTTCCGCCCCAGGCGGCGGCGCGGGCCGAGCAGACGATGGCGAACCTGCCGTACTTCGTCGGGCGGATCGTGCCCGGCTTCATGTCCTACGCGCCGGACCTCCGGCGGCTCGAGGCGCTGTCCGACCGGCTCGTGCTCGCCTGCGGCGAGGACTCGCGCGGCGAGCTGCCCTACCGTCCGGCCGCTTTCCTGGCCGAACGTCTCGGCACGGAACTCCGGCACTTCCCCGGCGGGCACACCGGACTGACCACGCACCCGGCCGAGTTCGGGGAGCACCTGCGGAAGGCCCTCCGCGTCTGAAGCCCCAGGCGCCCCGCAGCGGGGAGGTTCCGCGGCCGGCATGGCGTTGGATGGGTTCCATGACGACATCTTTCGAAGCCTTGCTTCCCGGTACCGAGCGGGCTCTGCTGCACCGCGTCGCGGTCGCCCAGACCGAAGGGCGGACGCCGTCCTTCGTCGGGGCGGTGGTCCGTGACGGCGCGTTGGTCTGGAGCGGCTCGCGCAGCTGTGTGGACGGCCACGCGCCGGACGCCGACACCCAGTTCAGGATCGGCTCCCTCACCAAGGTGTTCACCGCCGTCCTGGTGATGCGGCTCCGGGACGAGGGCCTGCTCGGGCTCGACGACCCGCTGGAGAGGCACCTGAAGGGAACCGGCGCCGGTGAGGTGACGATCGCTCAACTCCTGGGCCACACCGGAGGTCTCGCGGCCGAGACGCCCGGCGCGTGGTGGGAGCGGTCCTCCGCCGAGCTGCGGCCGGAGCTCTCGGACGTCCTGGGGGAGCAGCCCTTCCTTCAGTCGCCGGGGCGTCGGCACCACTACTCCAACCCCGGCTACACGCTGCTCGGTTCACTGGTCGAGGCGGTCCGGGGGATGTCCTGGGAGGAGGCGCTGCGGCGAGAGATCCTGGAGCCGTTGGGGATGAGCCGGACGACGCTCGATCCCGTCGCCCCGCACGCGGGCGGCTGGGCGGTGCATCCCTGGGCCGACGTCATGATGCCCGAGCCGTCCCAGGACCTCGGTCTGATGGCACCGGCCGGTCAACTCTGGTCGACGGCCGCCGACCTCGCCCGGTTCGCCGCCTTCCTCTCGGCGGGGGACGAGCGGGTGCTGGCCACGGCGTCCGTGGAGGAGATGCGCGCCCCGGCCTCCCCCGCCGGGGAAGGCGACTGGGAGGGGGGCTACGGGCTCGGTCTCCAGTTGCTGCGCAAGGACGGCCGCACCCTGATCGGCCACACCGGCTCCCTTCCGGGCTTCGTCGCCTGCCTCTGGGTGAGCGTGGAGGACGGCCTCGCGGGGATCGCCCTCTCCAACGCCACCTCGGGCCCGCTGACGTCGCTCGTGGCCGCCGATCTCGTACGGATCGTGGCGGAGGCGGAGCCGAGGCTCCCGGAGCCGTGGCGGCCCCTTCCCGAGGCCGAGGTCGACGAGGAGCTGCTGTCCCTCACGGGGCCCTGGTACTGGGGGACGTATGCCTACGGGCTCCGGCTCGGTCCCGAGCGGAGCGTGGTGCTGGAACCGCTGCGGGGCGCCGGCCGACGGGCCCGCTTCCGGGCGCTGCCCGAGGGCGGCTGGGTCGGGCTGAACGGCTACTACGCGGGGGAGACGCTCAGGGCGGTGAAGCGTGCCGACGGCAGCGTGAGCCATCTCGACCTCGGCTCGTTCGTCTTCACCCGGGAGCCGTACGCACCGGGCGACGCGGTTCCGGGCGGTGTGGACGAGGCCGGCTGGCGCGGTCTCTGAGCCGTGCGGTGCTGTTTCACGTGAAACCGTGCAACCGTGCGGTTTCACGTGAAACGCGGCCTCAGAGGGTCTTCTTGAAGCCCACGTGGGAGGCCTCGAAGCCCAGGCGCTCGTAGAAGCGGTGGGCATCGGTGCGGGTGACGTCGGAGGTCAGCTGGACGAGTCGGCAGCCCTGGCGTCCGGACTCGGCGACGGCCCATTCGATGAGCTGCGTCCCGAGGCCGCTGCCGCGCTCGTCGGCGTGGACGCGGACGCCCTCGATGATCGAGCGGGTGGTGCCCCGGCGGGAGAGTCCCGGGATGACCGTCAGCTGGAGGGTGCCGACGACCTTGTCCTCGCGGACGGCCACGACGACGTGCTGGTGCGGGTCGTTCGCGAGTCGCTCGAAGGCGGTCAGGTACGGGGCGAGGTCGTCGGGGGACTCGCGCTGTGCGCCGAGGGGGTCGTCGGCGAGCATCGCGACGATGGCCGGGAGGTCGTCCGCGGTGGCGGGCCGTATCTCAAGATCGCTCATGCCCCGCAGCGTAGCGCCGGGACGGTCCCCCGCCCCGGCGTCATGGCTCATACGGGCGCGCCCACGCCCTCCATGACCTGGACCAGGGGGGCCAGCTCCGGGTTCTTCGCGGCTTCGTCGAGGGCCTCGCGCAGTGCGCTGTCGTTGGTGGGGCGGGCCTCTTCGAGGAGCTTCTGGCCTGCCTCGGTGACGTCGGTGTAGATGCCGCGCCGGTCGGTGGTGCAGAGGTACCGGGTGAGCAGGCCACGGTCCTCGAGGCGGGTGACCAGCCGGGTGGTGGCGCTCTGGCTGAGCACGACGGCGTCGGCGACCTGCTTCATCTGGAGGTGGCCGCCGGGGCCGCTGTGCTGGCGGCTGAGGACGTCGAGCAGCGAGTACTCCCGCACGCTCAGACCATGACCGGACTCCAGGGCGCGCTCGATGTGGGACTCGATCCTGCCGTGCAGCAGGGAGAGGGCGCACCAGCGCTGGGCGAGCGCGGTGAGTGCGGGGTCCGTCGCGGTCATGTGCTCTCCTCGGTGTCTCCTCGGCGCCGATGTGGCTCTCGATCCAGGGTAGACGAATCGACGCAATAATGCGCGTCTGCAAGTAAACCTATCCTGCGGCGACCGTCAGGGGAGCGAAGCGGCGGCGCCAGTCGCCGGGGAGGTCGGGAAGGGAGCGGATCATCAGCGACGTGGTGGTGATCGTGTCGATGCCGTTCTCCTTCACCCAGCTCAGCAGGGAGCCGTGCCGCACATCGATGTCGGTGCGCAGCGGCCGGTCGGTGGCGGCGGCCAGGGAGGCGATCAGCGCCTTCGCCGTGCCGGGGTCCCGGGCGATCAGGGGGCCGATGACATGGGTGTCCATGTTGGGCCAGGCGGCCGCGAAGCCGGTGATCTCGCCGTCCTCTTCCGCGACCCTGAGGTGGTCCGCGAACGCGGGGAGCCTGGCGATGAGGGCGGTGCGGTCGAGGCCGAAGACCTCGTGGTCCAGGCGCAGGACCGCCGGGAGGTCCTCGGCCGTCGCCGGACGGACCGGAACGTCCGGGGCGGGCGCCGTGAAGGTGAAGCGCCCGCGCACCATCGCGGCGCGGCTCGTCTCGGTGAAGCCGAGCTGCTCGTAGAGGGGCTGCCCGTTCGCCGTGGCGTACAGGGTGAGCGGGGCGTCCCCGGCCTCCGCCAGGACGTGCTGCATGAGCCGGCGTCCCACGCCCTGGCGTGCGTACCGCTCGGCGACGAGCACCATGCCGATCGCGGCGAGGTCCGGGCCGTACGGGGTGACCACGCAGCCGGCGGCGAGGCCGGGGCCGTCGGGGTCGTCGATGCCGTAGCCGGTGCCGGCAGTGAGCAGCAGGCCCCACTTGTGCTCCTCGCGGGGCCATCCCCGGTTCTCGGAGAGGTCGGCGCAGGAGAGGAGGTCCGCCGAGGTGAGCCGTCGGATCGGGAGCTGTGCGAGGGGGGAGGGGGAAGTCGGCATGCCTTTCAGGCTGAACGACACGGTGATCTTCCGTCCACCGCTTTACGGTGTTTCACGTGAAACCCCGAAGCCCCCGAACACGACGCCTGCACCTCTTCGACCTCGACGGCACCCTGATCAGGGGGTCGGCCGCCGCGGTGGAGATCTCCCGGCAGCTGGACCTGGTGGACGAGATCGCTGCCCTGGAGGAGGGGTTCCTGCAGGGACTCACGCCCGACGAGTTCGCCGTCCAGGCCCATGCGCTGTGGTCCGCGCTCACCCCGGAGCAGGTCGCGGCGGCCTTCGAAGGGGCGCCCTGGCTGGCGGGCATCCGTGAGGTCTGGGCGGACATCCGGGCCCGGGGAGACCGCTGCGCGGTCATCTCCCTCTCGCCCGACTTCTTCGTCGAGCGGCTTCTCCACTGGGGCGTCGACTCCACGCACGGCTCGCTCTGGCCGGCGGTCCCCTTCACCGAGCCGATCCACCGGCCGGGCATCCTCGACGCGCACGCGAAGGTGCGGATCGCGAGGGAGCTCTGCGCGGGGTACGGGGTGGACCCGGTCGACTGTGTCGCGTACGGGGACTCGATGTCCGATGCGGAGCTCTTCGCGATCGTGCCGGAGACCGTGGCCGTGAACGCGGACCACCATCTCGCCGGGCTCTCCCGCCACAGCTACTCCGGAGGGGACCTGCGCGAGGCCTACGCGCTGGTCCGAAACAGCGCAGCCTAGCCAGAAACCCGGGCCTATGGCCCGAGAACGCCACTTTCGGTCCGAAGCGTCGGTCGGAAGCGTCATGCTGCGGTCACGGAAGCCGGCCAGCACGAGGCGAGGCACATGATGGATGCTCCGACCACCACGACGGACGAGCGGGACTCCCCGGCGGCGGGCGGGAAGGAACCCCCCATATCCCAGGGACCTTCCGCCGACGCGGTGCTCGTCCGACGCACCCTGGTGGAGATCGCACCGGTCGCCGACCGAGTGACCTCGTACTTCTACGCGCTGCTCTTCACCCGGCACCCCGGGCTTCGCGAGATGTTCCCCGCGGCCATGGACACCCAGCGGGACCGGCTCCTGAAGGCCCTCCTCACGGCGGCCGAGCACCTGGACGACACCCCGGTCCTCACCGCGTACCTGGAGAACCTCGGCAGGGGGCACCGGAAGTACGGGACCCAGGCGGCCCACTATCCGGCCGTCGGCGAGGCCCTCATCGGCGCCCTCGTGCGGTACGCGGAGAAGAGCTGGGACGAGGAGACCGAGGCGGCCTGGGTCCGCACGTACACGACGATCTCCCAGATCATGATCGACGCGGCCGCGGAGAACGAGCGGACGGAGCCCGCCTGGTGGCAGGCCGAGGTGGTCTCGCACGATCTGCGCACCCCGGACATCGCCGTCGTCACGCTCCGGCCCGACCAGCCGTACCCGTTCCTCGCCGGGCAGTACACGACCCTCGAGACCCCGTGGTGGCCCCGGATCTGGCGCCACTACTCCTTCGCCTCGGCACCCCGGCCGGACGGACTGCTCTCGCTGCACGTCAAGGCGGTCCCGGCCGGCTGGGTGTCCAACGCGCTGGTCCACCGGGCCCGCCCCGGGGACGTGCTGCGGCTCGGCCCGCCGGCCGGCTCCATGACGGTCGACCACTCCACGGACACCGGCCTGCTCTGCATGGGCGGAGGCACCGGGATAGCGCCGATCAAGGCGCTGGTCGAGGACGTCGCCGAGCACGGGGACCGGCGCCCGGTCGACGTCTTCTACGGGGCGCGCAGCGGTCACGACCTCTACGACATCGACACGATGCTGCGGCTCCAGAAGACCTTCCCGTGGCTCTCCGTCCACCCCGTCACCGAGGAACAGGGGAGGCTCCCGGACGCCGTCTGCCGCTACGGCCCGTGGAACGAGCGGGACGCCTATCTCTCGGGCCCGCTCGACATGGTCCGCCAGGGGGTCGACGCCCTGCGCGGAGCGGGGGTGCCCTCGGACCGCATCCGCCACGACTTCCTCGCGGAGCTCACCCCCGCGGCGGGCTAGCCCAGGTCGGGGGCGTGCATCGCGCGGACGCCCTCGATGTTGCCGTCGAGGTAGTGGCGCAGGGACAGCGGGACGAGGTGCACGGCGGCGATGCCGACCCGGCTGAAGGGCACCCGGACGATCTCGTACTCGCCGACGGGTTCCTCGATCTCGGGGCCGTGCCGCAGGGAGGGGTCCATGGAGCCGAGCCGGCACACGAAGAAGTGCTGGACCTTCACCCCGGAGACCCCGCCGTCGACGATGTGCTCGACGGTGTCGACGAAGCAGGGCACCACATCGGTGATCTTGGCGCCGAGTTCTTCGAGCACCTCGCGGTGCAGGGCCTCGACGACGGTGGCGTCGGTGGGCTCCACGCCGCCGCCGGGCGTGAGCCAGTAGGGATCCATCCCGGGCTTGGTCCGCTTGATGAGGATCAGGTCGTCCCCGTCGAGCAGGATGGCGCGTGCGGTGCGCTTGATCACGGGCCGTTCGGTCATGGGAAGAAAATGGCCCGTCCGAGGTGTCCTGAAACTCACCAGTCCCCGGCCGCGCGCAGCAGCTCCCCATGGGCCCGGGCGAGGGGCGACAGACCGAGCGTCCCGGTACGGGCGACCAGGAAGTAGGTCCGGAGCGGGGGGACCGGGGGGTCGAGCAGCGTCACGAGGCGCCCCTGCCGCAGGGCGTCCTCGCACAGGTAGCGCGGCAGGACGGCGAGCCCGGCGCCGGCGGCGGCGGAGTCCCGCACGGCCCGCAGGTCGGGGGCGATGACGGTGGCGGCCGCCGCCGGTTTGGTCTCGAAGACGCTCGCCCAGTAGCGGGAGACGAAGGGCAGCGACTCGTGGACCTCGACCACCGGCAGCTGCTCCAGGAGCACCGCGCCCTTGCTCAGGAGCACGTCGGGGGAGAGCCGGGCGGCCCAGCGCGGGGCCGCGACCAGGACGTGCTCCTCGTCGCAGAGCGGTGTGGAGACGAGCAGGCCGCCGCGCGGGCGGGCGGTCGTGATGGCCAGATCGTGGTGGCCGGCGGCGAGCCCGTCGAGGACCTCCTCCGTGTTGCCGAGGAAGGAGGCCCGGACGGCGAGTCCCTGGCCGACCAGGGGGGTGAGGGCGGGCAGCGCGCGGAGCGCGGTGAACTCCGGGGGACCGGCGAGATGGAGGGTCCGGACCCCGCTCCGCTCGTCGAGGCCGGTCTCGGCGATCTCCACGAGGGCGTCCAGATGGGGCGCCGCGCGGTGGGCGAGTTCGTCGCCGATGGTGGTCGGGGTGACTCCGCGCGCCTGTCTGAGGAACAGCGGCCGCCCCAGCTGTCGTTCCAGGGTGCGGATCTGGCTGGTGACGGCGGGCTGGGAGAGGCCGAGGAGCGCGGCGGCGCGGGTGAAGGAGCCGGCCCGGTGCACCGTGACGAACGTGCGCAGCAGGGCCAGATCCATGTCCGCCCCCTCCCGGCCGTGCGGCCGTTCGACTCAGGCGGTCGGCTGACTGCGCCTCAGGACCGTCCAACTATAAATAAGTCGATAGGCCGCTGTCGCTACCGTGATTGGACACTGACGCACAGTCAACTAGCCTTGTTCAGGCGGTCTCCGCGCGTGGAACCGAGGGCGTTCCGAGCCACGAGGGGGGAGGTTCGGAGCGCCCTCGTCCGTGTGATCAGCCCGCGCCCCCGGCCTCGTCGAGGGCGCGCAGCACGTCGGCGATCAGGTCCTCCGGGTCCTCGGCTCCGACGGAGAAGCGGATGAAGCCCTCCGCGACCGCGTCCCCGCCCCAGCGCCCGCGCCGCTCCGCCGTGGAGCGCACGCCGCCGAAACTGGTGGCGTCGTCGACGAGCCGCAGCTCCTCCAGGAACCGCTCGGCCCGCTTCCGGTCCGCCAGTTCGAAGGAGACCACCGGGCCGAAGCGCCGCATCTGCCGGGCGGCCACCTCGTGCGAGGGGTCGTCGGGCAGTCCGGGGTAGCGCAGTCCGGTGACGTCCGCGCGCTCGGCGAGCGTCCGCGCGAGGGCGAGGGCGGTGGAGCACTGCCGGTCGATCCGCAGCTGGAGCGTGGCGAGCGAGCGGTGGGCGAGCCAGGCCTCCATGGGCCCGGGGATGGCGCCGACGATCTTGCGCCAGCGCCGTACCTCCGCCGCCCGCAGGGGATCCCGGCAGGACACGTGGCCGAGCAGGATGTCGCCGTGCCCGCTCATGCCCTTGGTGTCGCTGGCGACGGAGAAGTCCGCGCCCAGGGCGAGCGGGCGCTGGCCGAGGGGGGTGGCGAGGGTGTTGTCGACGGCGACGAGCGCCCCGGCCGCGTGCGCCTCGCGCACCAGACGGCGGATGTCGCACACGTCGAGCCCGGGGTTGGACGGGGTCTCGATCCACAGCAGCTTCGCCCCGTCCAGTACGGACAGCTGGGCGTCGCCGCCGGTCGGCGCGGTGCGGACCTCGACGCCGTACGCCCGCAGCTGCTCGTGCACGAGGGGCAGGGCCTGGTAGCCGTCGGTCGGCATCACGACCGTGTCGCCGGCCTTCAGCTGGGAGAACAGGACGGCCGAGATCGCGGCCATGCCGGACGCGAAGACCAGCGTCTCGACGCCCTCCTCCCCCGGCGCCTCCAGTTCGCCGATCGCCCGCTCCAGATGGGTCCAGGTCGGGTTCTCGTCGCGGCCGTAGGTGTACGGGCCGGTCGGCTCGCCCGGCAGGTGGAAGTGGGCCGCGAAGACCGGCCCCGGCAGGGTCGGCTCGTACTTCACGGGCTCGGGCAGCCCGGCCCGTACCGCCCGTGTGCCGTCGCCGAGTTCGTCGTCCTTCACGGTGTCCGTTCCTCCAGTTCCGCGCGTACGGCCGCGAGCAGTCCCTCGCTCGCGGCCTCCACCATCTCCAGGCACTCCTCGAACTCCTCGCGGCCCCCGTAATAGGGGTCGGGGACGTCGAGTCCGGCGCCGGCGGCCGGGTCGTAGGAGCGCAGGAGCCGTATCCTCGACGC
The DNA here is from genome assembly GCF_014203895.1 of Streptomyces nymphaeiformis. Lineage (GTDB taxonomy): Bacteria > Actinomycetota > Actinomycetes > Streptomycetales > Streptomycetaceae > Streptomyces > Streptomyces nymphaeiformis. Next base: position 503,754 of record NZ_JACHJY010000004.1, read on the forward strand.
CTCGTCGGGGGTGCGGGCGAGTTCCCGGAGCTCCCGGAGATGCCCTTCGTCCAGGGCGATCACCAGGTCGAGGGCGGGGAACCACGAGGAGCGGAACTGCCGGGCGGTGTGCGCGGACGTGTATCCGTTCTCGTCGAGCACGGCGACCGTGCGCGGGTCGGCCGTGTCGCCCTCGTGCCAGCCTCCGGTGCCCGCGCTGTCGATCTCCACCAGCTCGCCGAGGCCGGCCTCCTCCACCCGGCGGCGGAAGACGTGCTCGGCCATCGGCGAGCGGCAGATGTTGCCCGTGCAGACGAAGCAGACGCGGTAGGCCATGGTCCCCACTCAGTCGCCGTCGGGGAGCACGACGTTCAGCGCCCACGAGACGACGGAGATGATCAGACCGCCGAGGACGGCGGTCCAGAAGCCCTCCACGTGGAAGCTGAGGTCGAACTGCTCGGCCAGCCAGGACGTGAGGAGCAGCATCAGGGCGTTGACCACCAGGGTGATCAGGCCGAGCGTCAGGATGAAGAGGGGAAGTGTCAGCAGCTTGACGATCGGCTTGACCAGGAAGTTCACCAGGCCGAAGACGAGGGCCACGAGGATGAGGGTCCAGGCCTTCTTGCCGGTGCTCTCACCGGTCAGGGTGATGTCCTGGAGCAGCCAGATGGCGACTCCCAGCGCGCCCGCGTTCGCGAGCGTCTTGACTACGAAATTCTTCATGTGTCTGATCGTGGCAGACACGATCGGGCCTACGGCAGGGGCGAGCAGGCGATGAAGGCATTCCGGCTGGACGAACTGGAGGCGGAGCGCGCCGCCAACAAGGGGGCGTACCTCCAGTTTCTGCGCGAGCGGAACATGTCGGTGGGCCTGTACGCGCTCGACGCGGGGGAGCTCGACCCGCAGCAGCCGCACGGCCAGGACGAGGTGTACTTCGTGGTCAGCGGCCGGGCGGCGATCACGGTCGGGACGGAGACGACCCAGGTGGCGCGGGGCAGCGTGGTCTACGTGCCGGCCGGGGTGGAGCACCGGTTCCACCACATCAGCGAGGACCTGCGGGTCATGGTGGTCTTCTCCCCGCCGGAGAGCTGAGGGCCGCCGGCCGGCCGAGCGGAACCGGGGTTGCGCGGGCCGACCCCCTAGGGGGCGGATCAGGGGAGAGCGGGGGCCGCGGGGCCCCCACGGGCTTCGTCCCGCCCCTAGCCTTGAGGGTGTTCGGCGCAGAGCGCGCCGAGCGGATCTTCGAGAGCGAGGTAGGGACGATGGCCGTACGGGAGATTCTCGCGGGGATGCCCTGGTGGGTGAAGTGGGTCGCCATACCCCTTCTCGCGCTGCTCGTCTTCGGCGGGCTGATCACCAGCGTCCTGACCTTCGTGGTCAGTCTGCTCTTCAAGGCGCTGCTCTTCGTGGCCCTCGTCGCCGGACTGGTCTACGTCGTGAGGAAGTTCAGCTCCTCCGCCCGCTCGCGTCAGGACTGGTAACACAAGCTACTCATCGGTATGGACGCGACGGAGGGCATTAGCCCGCGAGAGGGAACGCGCCGGTCTAATCCGGGTGTCGGTCCCAGGGCTGCCACTAGAGTGGAATCTCTCCGCCGCGTGGGGGACTACAGCTGTAGACCTCGATACTGACCAGCGGTTTCCCAGGCCCGGCGGGCGCGCGGGGGCGGCCCCCGCGGGCGGGTGCAGTGCATCCGTCGTCACGCCTGGGGGTGACCTTTGGCCACGGCTACGCAGACGGCTGCGCCTACCTTGATCGGCTCGGTGCAGCGGGCGCTGAGACTCCTGGAGGCGGTGGCCTCCCACACGGAGGGCGCCCCGGCCAAACAGCTCGCCCGTGAGACGGGCCTTCCGCTGCCCACGACGTACCACCTGCTCCGCACCCTGACGCACGAGGGCTATCTGGTCCGCGACAAGGGTGTGTTCGTCCTGGGCGACGCCGCCGTCCGACTGGCCGGCGGCGGAGCTGTGCAGAATCGTCGCATCAAGATCGAAGACTCCCTGGCCCGCTGGCGGGACGAGATCGGCGTACCCATCTACTTCGCCCTCTACCGCGAGGGGGAGATCGAGCTCGTCGCCGTCTCCGACACCCCTTCCAATCCCGCGGTGGAGGAATGGGCCGATTTCCGCGAGACCGCGCACGCCCATGCGATCGGGCAGTGCCTGCTGAGTCAACTCGATCCGAAATCTCGTCAAGACCACCTCGACCGCCACCCGGTGGAAGCCATCACTCCGTACACGGTGCGTAATCGCCGTGTGCTTTTGGAGCGTTTGGGCGGTTTGGGGCGAATGGAGCCCCTGGTGGAGCGTCAGGAATATGCGCTCGGCACGGTCTGTGCCGCCATTCCCATCACTGCGGGCTCCGCCGCGGGCGCCATGGCCATTTCCCTCCCCCTCCACCAGGAAGAACGGTTGCTCCCAGCAGTCGAGCGGCTACGTACGGAGATCGGGAGGCTCCTCAGCTCCCTCGCGTTCTCTATCAGTATCTGAAAAATCACTCCTTGTGATCTGCTAACGCGTACAGCACGATTGCGTCAAGAGGGCCACGGGGGATCATTCCTGGCCGTTTCGGTCACAGCTTTCAGCAGCTGTGTTTACACAACTGCTTCATCTACTGCGGGGTACATGATGCGAGAGTCGGTTCAGGCCGAGGTCCTGATGAGCTTCCTCGTCTCCGAGGAGCTCTCCTTCAGGATCCCGGTCGAACTCCGATATGAGACCCGGGATCCCTACGCGGTGCGGATGACCTTCCACCTTCCCGGAGACGCGCCTGTGACCTGGGCGTTCGGAAGGGAGCTGCTGCTCGACGGGATCAACCGGCCGAGCGGGGACGGCGACGTGCACATCGCCCCGACGGAGCCCGAGGGGCTCTCGGACGTCTCCATCAGACTCCAGGTGGGCGGTGACCGCGCGCTGTTCAGGGCCAGCGCGCCGCCGCTGGTGGCCTTCCTCGACCGCACGGACAAACTGGTTCCGCTCGGCCAGGAGCGGACGCTCGGTGACTTCGAGGACCACCTGGAGGCCGCCCTCGGCCGGATCCTGGCCGAGGAGAACGCCGGCCCCGCCTGAGCGGAGACCGCCGAGCAGAACCCGCGCGCGTCGTACGAAGTCTCCGAGCCGGACCCTCCCCCGAGCCGGGCCGGCCCCGAACCCTCCGTACCCGCGTCCTACTTGGCGCGACGGCGGCGCCCTCCCCGTACCGCCGTCGGCTTCCCGCCCCCGGACGCCGGCCGGTCGGCGGAGACGACCAGGGCCGCGAGCACCGTGGTGACCGGAACGGACGCCACCAGACCGATCGACCCGACCAGGGTCCGCACGATCTCCTCGGCGACCAGCTCGCTGTTGGCCACCGTCCCCATGCTGCTCTGGGCGATGGAGAAGAGCAGCAGCAGCGGCAGGGCGGCGCCCGCGTAGGCGAGCACCAGCGTGTTGACGACCGAGGCGATGTGATCGCGGCCGATCCGGATCCCGGCCCGGTACAGGCCGCGCGGCCCCATGCCCGGATCGGCCTGGTGCAGCTCCCAGACGGCCGAGGTCTGGGTGACCGTCACGTCGTCGAGCACGCCGAGCGAACCGATGATGATCCCGGCGAGCAGCAGACCGGACATGTCGATCTCCGGGTACAGGCCGTGGATCAGACCGGTGTAGTCGTCGGTGTTGCCGCTGAGCGAGGTCCAGCCGACGAACAGCGAGCCCAGCAGACCGATCAGCAGCAGTGAGATCAGCGTGCCGAGCACGGCGACCGAGGTGCGGGCCGAGAGCCCGTGGCACATGTAGAGCGCGATCAGCATGATGGCGCTCGACCCGACCACCGCCACGACCAGCGGGTTCGACCCCTCCAGGATCGCCGGCAGGATGAAGTACGTCAGCACGAGGAAGCTCACGGCGAGCGCGACGAGCGCCATGACGCCCCGCATCCGGCCGACGACCACGACCGCGACGGCGAAGATCCCGGCGAGCAGCGCCAGCGGCAGCTTGCGGTTCACGTCGGTCACCGAGTACTGCAGGTCGTGCGGGGCGTCGGGGGCGTACGCCACCACCACGCCCTGTCCCTCGTCCAGTTGACGCGGCGCGTCCGGCTGCACGATCTCGACGAACCTGCGCCCCTGGTCCGGACCGGTGGTGACCTCGACCGTCGCCTTCTCGCACTGCCCCTGCCGGCCGTCGGCCGCCTCGCGCCCCTCCGGGGTGGAGGTGTCGCCGGTCGGCGGGACCTGGGCGGCGTTCACCGACTTGCAGTCGACGTGCTCGACGGAGACGACCTTGCCCTGCTGGGTCTGCCGGTCGAAGCCGACGCCGGTGCGCTCGTGCGCCGGGGCGCCGCCCGGCCACAGCACCGCGAGCCCGACGACGACCGCGGTGGCGAAGGGGATCAGGACCGCGGCGATGACCTTGCGCAGGTGCCGCGAGACGGGGGCGGCGGGTCCGTGGCTGTGGCTGTGCCCGCCTCCGCCGCCATGGCCGTGCCCACCTCCACCTCCGTGCCCGTGTCCGTGTACGGGATCGTGGGGGTGAACGTGTGGCTCGGGGGTCTGCTGGGGGGAAGTCACCGGCCGATCATCGCAAGAACGGCGGGGCCCACTGTTCAGCATGGCCGGGATGACGCTAGCGTGGTGGCACCTTTGCACACGCGGGAGCTCGGAGCACCGGGCTGAGAGGGCGCTGATCACCGTACGCACGTACGGGAGGAGGCTGCGCCGACCGCCGAACCTGTTACCGGGTAATGCCGGCGTAGGGAGATTCGGTCTCATGACCATTCAGGATGCACGCACGCCTGCCTCCGACCAGAACGACGGCCAGGGCGAGCGCACGCCGGGCTGGCACAAGGGGTACGTCCAGGGCTCCCGCCCCGACCTCCGGGTGCCCGTCCGCCAGGTGCACCTCACCAACGGCAAGGACGTGACGCTGTACGACACGTCCGGCCCGTACACCGACCCCGCCATCGACACCGACGTCCGGCGGGGCCTTCCGCCGCTGCGCGAGAACTGGATCATCGCGCGCGGCGACACCGAGGAGTACGCGGGCCGCCCGGTCCGCCCCGAGGACGACGGCATCAAGCACACCTCGCCGCGCGGCGGTGGGCTGAAGAACCTCGACGCCGTCTTCCCCGGCCGCCCCCGGCTGCCGCGCCGCGGCCGCACCGGCCAGGCCGTGACCCAGCTCGCGTACGCCCGCCGGGGCGAGATCACCCCGGAGATGGAGTACGTCGCGATCCGCGAGAACGTCTCCCCCGAGGTCGTACGGGAGGAGATCGCCGCGGGCCGCGCCGTGCTGCCGGCGAACGTGAACCACCCGGAGATCGAGCCGATGATCATCGGCAAGCGGTTCCTGGTGAAGGTCAACGCCAACATCGGCAACTCCGCCGTGACCTCCTCCATCGAGGAGGAGGTGGAGAAGATGACCTGGGCGACCAAGTGGGGCGCCGACACGGTCATGGACCTGTCCACCGGCCGCAACATCCACACCACCCGCGAGTGGGTGCTGCGCAACTCCCCCGTGCCGATCGGCACCGTGCCGCTCTACCAGGCACTGGAGAAGGTCGACGGCAAGGCCGAGGAGCTGACCTGGGAGATCTACAAGGACACGGTCATCGAGCAGGCCGAGCAGGGCGTCGACTACATGACCGTGCACGCCGGCGTGCTCCTGCCGTACGTGCCGCTCACCGCGCGCCGCAAGACCGGCATCGTCTCGCGCGGCGGCTCGATCATGGCCGCCTGGTGTCTCGCGCACCACCAGGAGAACTTCCTCTACACGAACTTCGAGGAGCTCTGCGAGATCCTCGCGGCGTACGACGTCACGTACTCGCTCGGCGACGGTCTGCGTCCCGGCTCGATCGCGGACGCCAACGACGAGGCGCAGTTCGCGGAGCTGCGCACGCTCGGCGAGCTGAACACGATCGCCAAGCGGCACGACGTGCAGACGATGATCGAGGGCCCGGGACACGTCCCGATGCACAAGATCAAGGAGAACATCGACCTCCAGCAGGAGATCTGCGAGGAGGCGCCGTTCTACACGCTCGGCCCGCTGACCACGGACGTCGCGCCCGCGTACGACCACATCACCTCGGGCATCGGTGCCGCGATGATCGCCTGGTGGGGCACGGCGATGCTCTGCTACGTGACGCCCAAGGAGCACCTGGGCCTGCCGAACAAGGACGACGTGAAGACGGGCGTCATCACGTACAAGATCGCGGCGCACGCGGCGGACCTCGCCAAGGGGCACCCGGGCGCGCAGGAGTGGGACGACGCGCTCTCGGACGCGCGGTTCGAGTTCCGCTGGGAGGACCAGTTCAACCTGGCCATGGACCCGGTCACGGCCCGCGAGTTCCACGACGAGACGCTGCCGGCGGAGCCCGCGAAGACCGCGCACTTCTGTTCGATGTGCGGTCCGAAGTTCTGCTCGATGAAGATCAGCCGGAGCATCACCGAGCAGTTCGGCGGCGACGACCCGCAGGCCGACGAGGAAGAGGCCCGGGCGGGGATGCTGGCCAAGTCGGCCGAGTTCGCCGCGCAGGGCAACCGGCTCTACCTGCCGCTGGCGGACTGATCCTCCGACCTCGCGGTGTCCCCCGGAACGTACGGCGCTAGCCGAGCGCGTCCGGGGGTGCCGCGGCGGCGAGGGCGTCGCGGAGGAAGGGGACGATGCCGCGCTCCAGGAGGGCGTGGCGCCAGGCCTCGCGGGCGCGGGTGAGTTCGTCGTCGAGGGGCGGGGCCTCGGCGGGTGCGTTGCGGAGGGCGGTCACGAGGAGGCCGACGCCCGCGGACAGCAGGCCGGCCGCGGCCAGGGCGGCGAAGACGAGGCCTGCCGTCAGCAGCGTCCCGCCGAACACCACGCTCGGGGCGAGGGCGTGCAGAACGCCTCCGACCAGCAGGAATATCGCGGCGGCCGTGCCCGCGAGGACGGGCACCATCACGTTGACGATGGCGACGACACCGGCGCCCGCGCCGGGTTCCGCTCGGGGGGGCCGGGCCCCGAGGGCGGCCCGGTTCTGCTCGCGGACCTTCACGAAGTGGTCGTACTCGCTCGCCGCGGCGGTGGTGACGAGCGCTGTCGCGTTCATCGTCATGGAACGCAGCTGAGCGACCGTCAGCCTCGTTCCGACTCCGGCGAGTTCCGGACGTGCGTGGGCGGTGCTCAGTGCGTCGTCGAGAAGCCGCTCGTACTCGGCGCGGTCCTCGGTCAGCAGGTGCGGAGCCACGTTCATGTGCATCCCCCGATGCTCCGTGGGCCGCCAGGATCAGCCGTCGGAAACGCTCGGCCGGGCGGAAACGGAGGAGAGCCTGCTACGGATGACCCGATGGTATTGCGGTGACGCCACGGCCTGACAGGGTGTTTCCGGAAATCGACTTCCCCGGATGCGCAGGGTTATGCGTCAGCCGTTCAGGGGGAGTTGGACGACCAGTAGCTTTCCGGCCATGGTCACTCCACCGTCCATGGCGATCGCGAGCCCGTCCGCGTACACGTGCGGTCCGTCCACGACCGGGCCCGCGCCGTCCTCGCCGTCCTCCGTGCCGACCTGGCCGAGGAGGTACGGGATGGGGCTGTGGCCGTGCACGATCCGGCTGCCGCCGTACGTGGAGAGCAGCTCCTGGACGGCCTGCGGGCCGCCGTCGTCGCGGAACGCGAAGCGCTTGGTGAACTTCCGGAAGAGGTCCCAGACCTCGTCGGCGTCGTTCCGGTTGAGGATCTCGTGGACCGTGTCGTTGACGTCCGCGATCGTCTGGCCGTACTCGAGGTACGCGGTGGTGTCCGAGTGCAGGAGGAGGTGGTCGTCCTCGCTCACGACGGCGTCGAGCCGGGACATCCACTGGAGGTGGACGTCCTGGAGCCGGTCCATGTCGTGCTTCTGGCCGCCGTTGAGCAGCCAGGCGGCCTGGAAGGTGGCGGTGCCCGCGCCGGAGTTGACGGGGGTGTCGCCGAAGCGCTTGGCGCCGATCAGCAGCAGCTCGTGGTTGCCCATGAGGGCCTTGCAGTAGCCGCCCGCGGCGGCGGCCTCGGCGGAGAGGCGCATGACGAGGTCGATGACGCCGATGCCGTCGGGGCCGCGGTCGGTGAAGTCGCCGAGGAACCAGAGCCGGGCGTTCCCCGCGGCCCAGCCGCCGTTCTCGTCGATGAGGCCCTGGGCGTGGAGGGCGGCGAGGAGCTCGTCGAGGTAGCCGTGGACGTCGCCGACGACGTACAGCGGGCCGGGTCCGTCGCCGTTCCCGGGCTCCGGGGCGGGGGCCGGTTCGGGGGTGACGGGGACCTGGACGGTGTCGCCGCGCTTGATGACCGGGAGGTCGCGCTCGGTCGGCGTGTACCCCTCGGGCGGCTCGCCCTCGGGGAAGGCGTTGCCGGGGTGCCCGGTGGCGACGGAGACGATCGACGACACCCCGGTGGTGGCGGTGGTGTAGGCGGGGGCGAGACGCTGACCGAGGAGGATCGTCGGGTCGGCGGGCATGGGGGCGGGGGCCTGCGGCGCGGGAGCAGGTGCCGGTGCCTGGGGCGCGGCGGCCTGGAGCGGTGCGGGGGCCTGCGGTGCGGCTGCCTGCGGTGCGGCGAGGGGCGCTGCCGGGAAGGCCTCGGCCGCGAGGGCCTCGCGCGGGGCGGCCTCGGCCGACGGGGCCTGGACCGGCGGGGCCTCGGCCGGTGGGGCCGGCACGCGGACGGCCTCGACCGGCGAGGGGGCGACCGGGGGGAGGTGCTCGGCGGATGCCGGGTGGGCGGCAACTGCCAGGGGCGCACCGGGAGATCGGTGCTCGACACGTGCCAGGGGCGTGGCGAGCACCGGGTGTTCGGCGGGGGACCCGAGCTCCGTGGGCGACACGTGTTCGACGGGGGCGTACTCCGCCCTCGGCGGTACCGGCGGGTCCTCCGGGGCCGGCGGTTCGGCGGCGTGGCCCTGCACGGGTACGCGCGCGTACGGAGGTACGCGGAAGTCGCGCAATGTCGCCGTGCGCACCACGGGCTCCTGACCGGCCCCCTGAGTCATCGACCCCTCCACACCGTCGCGATGCCCTGCACATCGCGGACCGGCCTGGTCGGAGTGGTCCGCGGTGTCGTCCGCCCATCATAGGAATGAGGGCCCTTCCGTGTGACGCACCAGGGGTGGTGAATCCGGGTCCACTCCGGGTTCACCGGTTGTTTCGCCCGAATTGAGAAGGTCTAGTCCAGGGTCGAGGCAGGTGCGGTGACGGTTTCGCCGTCCCTGCCCACGGGCAGGGGCGGGGACGGCGGGTCGGACGGCGGCGGGTCAGTCCTTGGCGGGTGAGCGCGGCGGGCTGACCGTGGTGCGGGGCGGACGCCGCTGCGAGGACGTGCGGACGATCAGTTCGGTCGGTATCACCTGCTCGACCGGTCCGTCGGCGTCGATCCCCTCGATGGCGTCGATGAGGAGCTGGACGACGGCCGTGCCGATCCGGCGCGGTTTGAGTGAGAGGGTCGTGATGGGCGGTTCGGTGGTGGCGTAGACGGTCGACTCGCTGCAGCAGACCAGCAGCAGGTCGTCCGGGACGCGCAGTCCGTAGCGGCGGGCGGCCGCGAGGAGGTCGGTTCCGTTGGGGTCGAAGAGGCCGTACACGGCGTCGGGCCGGTCCGGGCGGGCGAGCAGCCGGTCGGCCGCGACGGCGCCCGCGCACGGGTCGTGCGCCGGGTAGGCCTCGTAGACGGGGTCCTGGCCGACCCGTTCGCACCAGTTGAGGTACGCGGTGGTGGACAGGCGGGTGTACGTGTCGGTGGTGGTTCCGGTGAGGAGGCCGATCCGGCGGGCGCCGGCGTCGGCGAGGTGGTCGAGCAGGTCGAGGACGGCGGCTTCGTGGTCGTTGTCGACCCAGGCGGTGACCGGAAGGGTGCCGGCAGGGCGTCCGTCGGAGACGACGGGCAGGCCCTGGCGGACCAGTTCGGTGACGACCGGGTCGTGGTCGGAGGGGTCGATGACGACGGTGCCGTCGAGGGCGACGTTCGACCAGACGTCATGGCGGGAGGTGGCGGGGAGGATGACCAGGGCGTAGCCCCGGGCGAGTGCCGCCGATGTGGCTGCTCTGGCCATCTCCGCGAAGTACGCGAATTCGGTGAAGGTGAAAGGTTCATCCCCGTACGTGGTCACGGTCAGGCCGATGAGTCCCGACTTGCCGGTACGGAGCGTGCGGGCCGCCGCGGATGGGCGGTAGCCCAGCCTGTCGGCGACCTCGCGGACGTGGCGGCGGGTGGCGTCCGGGAGTCGGCCCTTGCCGTTGAGCGCGTCGGAGACAGTCGTGATGGAGACCCCGGCGGCGGCGGCCACGTCCCGGATGCCTGCCCGGCCCTGCCGGCTTCCCCGGGTCTGTGCCCGGCTCACCTGGTGCTTCCCTGCTGCTGTCATGGCGAGCCGATAGTAGGGCGATGAGGGGCTGTCGGGACGGCCGCATATGCAGGCGTTGACAGGCACGTTTCTGCATGATCGAAAAGGCTCAAGAGGCAGGAAATCAAAGGTAGTTAGGGTCATTCGCGTGTGATCCATGGCCATCGAACGGCGTAGGCCTGGCGAGGGGGCGAGGTCTCGAAGAGGTCTCAACTCACCTCTACGGGGGATGCGCGCCACGGCGCCCGCCACCGGCGCACGCCACCCGACCGCGCGCTCCCCCACGACCCGGCCGCGAGCGGGGCCGTATCCACAGCGTGTCCCTCCTGTTGTCCGCGGCCCATTCGCAGAGGGCGCGAATCCTCTTAAGGTGAGGAGTATTGGCGGTACGGACGGTCGAGGAGGCCACACTGTGAGCGAGACCAGCGGGAAGAGCACCGGCAGCCCCAAGCTGCGCGCCGAGCTGGACGGCGTCCCCACCTACAAGCCGGGCAAGCCGGCCGCCGCGGGCGGTCCCGTGGCCTTCAAGCTGTCCTCCAACGAGAACCCCTACCCGCCGCTGCCGGGGGTCATGGAGACCACGCTGGCCGCCGCCGCGAACTTCAACCGCTACCCCGACATGGCCTGCACCGGCCTGACGGAGGAGCTGGCGAACCGCTTCGGCGTGCCCGTCTCCCACATCGCCACCGGCACCGGCTCGGTCGGCGTCGCGCAGTCGCTGCTCCAGGCCACCTCGGGCCCGGGCGACGAGGTGATCTACGCCTGGCGCTCCTTCGAGGCGTACCCGATCATCACGCAGATCAGCGGGGCCACCTCCGTGCAGGTGCCACTGACCGAGGGCGAGGTGCACGACCTCGACGCGATGGCCGAGGCGATCACCGACCGGACCCGGCTGATCTTCGTCTGCAACCCCAACAACCCCACGGGCACCGCGGTGCGCCGCGCGGAGCTGGAGCGGTTCCTGGACCGGGTGCCCTCCGACGTCCTGGTCGTGCTCGACGAGGCGTACAAGGAGTTCGTCCGCGACCGCGAGATCCCGGACGGCATCGAGCTCTACCGCGACCGGCCCAACGTCGCCGTGCTGCGCACCTTCTCCAAGGCGTACGGCCTGGCGGGGCTGCGGGTCGGCTTCGCGGTCGCCCACGAGCCGGTGGCGGCGGCGCTGCGCAAGACGGCGGTGCCGTTCGGCGTGAGCCAGCTGGCGCAGGACGCGGCGGTGGCCTCGCTGCGCGCCGAGGACGAACTGCTCGGGCGTGTCGGCTCGCTGGTGGCGGAGCGCGAGCGGGTCCACGCGGGGCTCGTGTCCCAGGGCTGGACCGTGCCGGACACCCAGGCGAACTTCGTCTGGCTGCGGCTCGGCGAGCGGACCATGGACTTCGCGGCGGAGTGCGAGCGGCACGGCGTGATGGTGCGGCCGTTCGCGGGCGAGGGCGTGCGCGTCACGATCGGTGAGTGCGAGGCCAACGACCTGTTCCTGAAGGCGGCGGAGGGCTTCCGCAAGGACGGCTGACCGGCTTCAGGGGAGGCCGATCAGCTTCGGGGAGGGCTGATCAGCCGCCGACGAGCTCCAGGCGGATCGGGTCGCCGTCCCTGACGGTGGCCAGGATCCGCGGGTCGCCGTCGAGCGCGCCCAGGAGGTTGCAGGGACCGGCGAGCCGGCATTCGTCGCCCCGGGAGATCGGGGTGGGCCCGTAGGGGAGGGCGAGCGCGTCGCCGTCCGTCCAGAAGGCCACGGTGCCCGGGGCCACGACCTGGCGCGCGCCGTCCTCGACGGGGACGGAGACCGGAGTGTCGAAGTAGACCTCCTCGCCCCAGGTCCGGGCGGTGGAGGAGATCGGGAGAACCCCCGCGAGCGCCTTGCTCGTGGGGGTTTCGTCGAGGGTGGCCGTGGTGTGTCCGGCCGGCCAGGAGATGCGTATCCGAAGGGTCATGGCCCGGATTCAACAATATGTTGAAGGCCTTGGGAAGGTGTGACCTTCGGTACAGGACCCCGCCCTACGGTACGGATTTCGTATGAGCCATAATGCTTGTGAATGTGAACGCGTTCACAAGCGTGTCCTTGTTCCTCCCGAAATGGGTGGGATCAAAGGGGCAAACTGCCGATGTGACCACGCGATGTAAGGAGAAGATGTCGTGGACCTAGCTCTGGCGCCAGAGACTCTGGCGCGCTGGCAGTTCGGCATCACCACCGTCTACCACTTCCTCTTCGTCCCGCTGACGATCTCCCTCGCCGCGCTCACGGCCGGGCTCCAGACCGCCTGGGTGCGGACGGAGAAGGAGAAGTACCTCAGGGCGACGAAGTTCTGGGGCAAGCTCTTCCTGATCAACATCGCCATGGGTGTGGTCACGGGGATCGTGCAGGAGTTCCAGTTCGGCATGAACTGGTCCGACTACTCCCGGTTCGTCGGCGACATCTTCGGCGCCCCGCTCGCCTTCGAGGCGCTCATCGCCTTCTTCTTCGAGTCGACCTTCATCGGTCTGTGGATCTTCGGCTGGGACAAGCTGCCGAAGAAGATCCACCTCGCCTGCATCTGGATGGTGTCGATCGGCACGATCCTCTCCGCGTACTTCATCCTGGCGGCCAACTCCTGGATGCAGCACCCCGTGGGCTACCGCATCAACAAGGAGCGCGGCCGGGCGGAGCTCACCGACTTCTGGCAGGTGCTCACCCAGAACACCGCGCTCACCCAGTTCTTCCACACGATCACGGCGGCGTTCCTGGTCGGCGGCGCGTTCATGGTGGGCATCTCCGCGTTCCACCTGGCCCGCAAGAAGCACATCCCGGTCATGCGGACCTCGCTGCGGCTCGGCCTGATCACGCTGATCATCGCCGGCATGGGCACCGCCGTCAGCGGCGACCTGCTCGGCAAGGTCATGTTCAAGCAGCAGCCGATGAAGATGGCCGCCGCCGAGGCGCTCTGGGACGGCCAGGCGCCCGCACCCTTCTCCGTCTTCGCCTACGGCGACGTCGAGAAGGGCCACAACACGGTCGCCATAGAGATCCCGGGCCTGCTGTCCTTCCTCGCGAACGACGACTTCAGCTCGTACGTCCCGGGCATCAACGACGTGAACAGGGCCGAGCAGGAGAAGTTCGGGCCCGGCGACTACCGGCCCAACATCCCCGTCGCCTACTGGGGCTTCCGCTGGATGATCGGCTTCGGCATGGCCTCGCTGGCCGTCGGCGTGGTCGGTCTCTGGCTGACCCGGAAGAAGTTCATGCTGGCGCCGGGGATGCGGACCGGTGAGGACGAGGTGCCGAATCTGGTCCTGTTCAGGCGGAAGGCGCTCAACCCCCGCCTGGGCAAGTGGTACTGGATCATCGCCCTCTGGACGATGGCGTTCCCGCTGATCGCCAACTCCTGGGGCTGGATCTTCACCGAGATGGGCCGTCAGCCCTGGGTCGTCTACGGCGTGCTGCGCACCCGTGACGCGGTCTCCCCCGGAACCTCCCAGGGCGAGGTCCTCACCTCGATGATCGTCTTCACCACGCTCTACGCGATCCTCGCCGTCATCGAGGTCAAGCTCCTCGTCAAGTACGTCAAGGCGGGCCCGCCGGAGCTCACCGAGGACGACCTCAACCCGCCCACCAAGATCGGCGGGGACTCCCGTGACCCCGACCGGCCCATGGCCTTCTCGTACTGAGGCTCAGGAGATCGAGGCATGGAACTCCACGACGTCTGGTTCGTCATCATCGCCGTCCTCTGGACCGGCTACTTCTTCCTCGAGGGATTCGACTTCGGGGTCGGCATCCTGACCAAGCTGCTCGCCCGTGACCGGGTCGAGAAGCGGGTCCTCATCAACACCATCGGACCCGTCTGGGACGGCAACGAGGTGTGGCTGCTCACCGCCGGCGGCGCGACCTTCGCCGCGTTCCCCGAGTGGTACGCGACGCTGTTCTCCGGCTTCTACCTGCCGCTTCTGATCATCCTGGTCTGCCTGATCGTCCGGGGCGTCGCCTTCGAGTACCGGGCCAAGCGGCCCGAGGAGAAGTGGCAGCGCAACTGGGAGCAGGCGATCTTCTGGACCTCGCTGATCCCCGCGTTCCTCTGGGGCGTGGCCTTCGGCAACATCGTCCGGGGCGTGAAGATCGACGGCGACATGGAGTACGTCGGCAACTTCTGGGACCTGCTCAACCCGTACGCGCTCCTCGGCGGCCTGGTCACGCTGACCCTCTTCACCTTCCACGGCGCGGTGTTCGCCTCGCTCAAGACGGTCGGGGACATCCGGATGCGGGCGCGGGCGCTCGCGTTCAGGCTGGGCCTGGTCACGGCGGTGGTCGCGCTGGGCTTCCTGATCTGGACCCAGGTCCACACGGGGAACGGCTGGAGCCTCGCGGCGATGCTGGTCGCCGTGGTGGCGCTGGTCGGCGCGATCGCCGCCATCAGGGCGGGGCGCGAGGGCTGGTCGTTCGCGCTGTCGGGAGTGACGGTCGCCGCCGCCGTGGCGATGCTCTTCCTGGCGCTCTTCCCGGACGTCATGCCGTCTTCGCTCAACCCCGAGTGGAGCCTCACCGTGACGAACGCGTCGTCGACCCCGTACACGCTCAAGATCATGACCTGGTGCGCGGGCATCGCGACCCCGCTGGTGCTGCTCTACCAGAGCTGGACCTACTGGGTGTTCCGCAAGCGCATCGGCACGCAGCACATCGCCGAAGCCCACTAGGGCCGACGTCCACCGCTCACCAGAGGGGCATGTTTCACGTGAAACCGATCGACCCGCGCCTGCTCCGGTACGCCAGGGCCACCCGTCTCTTCCTCGTCGCGGTGGTCGTGCTCGGCCTCGTCGGAGCGGCGCTGGTCATCGCCCAGGCGATGCTCATCGCCGAGATCGTGGTGGGGGCCTTCCAGAAGGCCCAGTCGGTTTCCGATCTGACCACCGCGCTGCTGCTGCTCGCCGGAGTGGCGGTGGCGCGGGGGCTGGTCTCCTGGCTGACCGAGCTCGCCGCCCACCGGGCGAGCGCGGCGGTCAAGTCCGAGCTGCGCGGCCGGCTCCTCGGCCGCGCGGCCGCGCTCGGACCGGGGTGGCTGAGCGGCCAGAAGGCCGGTTCGCTGATCGCCCTCGCCACCCGGGGCGTGGACGCCCTCGACGACTACTTCGCCCGCTATCTGCCGCAACTGGGTCTCGCGGTGGTCGTGCCGGTGGCGGTGCTTGCCCGGATCGTCACCGAGGACTGGGTCTCGGCGGCGATCATCGTGGTCACGCTGCCGCTCATCCCGGTCTTCATGATCCTCATCGGCTGGTACACCCAGGCCCGGATGGACCGTCAGTGGAAGCTGCTCTCGCGGCTCTCCGGGCACTTCCTGGACGTGGTGGCCGGCCTTCCCACCCTCAAGATCTTCGGCCGCGCGAAGGCCCAGGCCGAGTCGATCCGGGCGATCACCTCGGAGTACCGCGTCGCGACGATGCGCACGCTGCGGATCGCCTTCATCTCCTCCTTCGCCCTGGAGCTGCTCTCGACCCTCTCGGTCGCGCTCGTCGCCGTGACCATCGGCATGCGGCTCGTCCACGGTGAGCTCGATCTGTACACCGGGCTCGTCATCCTGGTCCTGGCGCCCGAGGCGTACCTCCCGCTGCGACAGGTGGGGGCGCAGTACCACGCGGCGGCGGAGGGGCTCGCGGCGGCGGAGGAGATCTTCGAGGTCCTGGAAGCACCGGTGCGGGGTGCCGGTACGGGGGCGGTGCCCGCCTCCGTACGGGTCGAGCTGGACCGGGTGACGGTGCGGCACGCGGGGCGCGCCGAGCCCTCGCTCGACGCGGCGACGCTGACGGTCGAGCCGGGCGAGACGGTGGCCCTGGTCGGGCCGAGCGGGGCCGGGAAGTCGACGCTCCTCGACGTCGTGCTCGGGTTCGCGGTGCCGCAGGAGGGCGGTTCGGTACGGGTCGGGGGCGTCGACCTGGGGTCGCTGGACCTTGAGGAGTGGCGGTCCCGGATCGCCTGGGTGCCGCAGCGGCCGTACCTCTTCGCGGGGACGGTCGCCGAGAACGTACGACTCGCCCGGCCGGACGCGTCTGACTCGGCGGTACGGGAGGCCCTGCGGGACGCGGGGGCGGACGGGTTCGTCGCGGGGCTGCCGCGGGGGATCGAGACGGTCCTCGGCGAGGACGGTGCGGGGCTTTCGGCCGGGCAGCGGCAGCGGCTTGCGCTGGCGCGGGCGTTTCTGGCGGATCGACCGGTGCTGCTGCTCGACGAGCCGACCGCGGCGTTGGACGGTGTCACCGAGGCGGGGGTCGTCGAGGCGGTGCGTCGCCTCGCGGCGGGGCGGACGGTGCTGCTCGTGGTGCACCGGCCTGCGCTGCTCGCTGTCGCGGACCGGGTGGTGACGGTCGGCGGGGCAGGGGCAGGGGCCGGGGTCGGTGCGGGTCCCGGGGGTGCGGGTGCGACGGTGAGCGACGGGTCCGTCGGGGAGGTGTGCCCGCCCGGGGCGGAGCGCACGCCCACCACCGGTGCGGAGCCGACGCCCACACGTCGTACGGCGGCCCTGGCGCGTGTACGTGCCCAGGCCCGGGAGCTCAAGGGGCGGATTGCGCTGGCCTTGTTGCTCGGGAGTCTGGCGCTCGGGTCGGCCGTGGGGCTCATGGCGGTGTCCGGGTGGCTCATCTCCCGGGCTTCCGAGCAGCCGCCCGTGCTCTATCTGATGATGGCCGTCACCGCCACGCGCGCCTTCGGCATCGGGCGGGCCGTCTTCCGGTACGCCGAGCGGCTCGTCTCGCACGATGCCGTCCTGCGGATGCTGGCCGACCTGCGGGTCTCCGTCTACCGGCGGCTTGAGCGGATCGCCCCGGCCGGCCTCGGCCGCACCCGGCGCGGTGACCTCCTCGCGCGGCTCGTGCAGGACGTCGACGCGCTCCAGGACTACTGGCTGCGCTGGCTGCTCCCGGTGGGCGCCGCACTCCTCGTGGGGGTCGGTTCCGTCGGGTTCACCGCCTGGATGCTGCCCGAGGCCGGGGCCGTCCTCGCCGTCGGCCTGCTGGTCGCCGGCGTCGCCGTGCCGGCCGCCGGCGGGGCCCTCGCCCGCCGGGCCGAGCGGCGGCTCGCCCCCGCGCGCGGCACCCTCGCGACCGCCGTGGCCGATCTGCTGCGCGGCTGCGCCGAACTGACCGTCTCCGGTGCGCTCCGGGGCCGGATCGAGCGGGCCCGGGACGCCGACCGCGCCCTCACCTCCATCGCCTCCCGGCAGGCCGCCGCCACCGCGCTCGGCGCCGGGCTCTCGGCCCTCGTCTGCGGCCTGACGGTCGCGGCCGCCGCGCTCGTCGGCGTCCAGGCCGTGCGGGACGGGCGGCTCGACGGCGTGGCCCTCGCCGTGATCGTCCTGACGCCGCTCGCCGCCTTCGAGGCCGTCACCGGACTGCCGCTCGCCGTCCAGTACCGGCAGCGGGTCAAGCGCAGTGCCGAGCGGGTCTTCGAGGTGCTCGACGCCCCCGTCCCCGTACAGGAGCCGCGGACGCCCGCCGCTCCCCCGGCGAGCCCGTTCCCGCTGGAGCTGTCCGGGCTCTCGGCCCGGTACGCCGGGCAGGAGCGGCTCGCGCTCGACGGGTTCGGGCTCACCCTGGAGGCCGGGCGCCGGGTCGCCGTCGTCGGCGCCTCGGGATCGGGCAAGACCACGCTCGCCCAGGTGCTGCTGCGGTTCCTGGACGTGGAGCACGGCACGTATCGGCTCGGCGGTGTCCCCGCGTGGGAGCTCGACGGCGACGCCGTCCGGCGGCTCGTCGGGCTCTGCGCCCAGGACGCCCACCTCTTCGACAGCTCCGTCCGCGAGAACCTGCGGCTCGCCAAGGTCGGCGCGGACGACGGGGAGCTGCGCGAGGCGCTGCGCCGGGCCCGGCTGCTCGACTGGGTCGACGGCCTGCCCGCCGGACTCGACACGCTCGTCGGCGAGCACGGCTCCCGGCTCTCCGGAGGCCAGCGGCAGCGGCTCGCGCTCGCCCGGGCCCTCCTCGCCGACTTCCCGGTCCTCGTCCTCGACGAACCCGCCGAGCACCTGGACCTGACCACCGCCGACGCGCTCACCGACGATCTGCTCCGGGCCACCGAGGGCCGCACGACCGTCCTCATCACCCACCGGCTGCACGGACTCGACGCCGTCGACGAGGTGGTGGTCCTCGACGGGGGCCGGACCGTGCAGCGCGGCCCGTACGCCGAGCTCGCGGCGGTGGACGGCCCGCTGCGGCGGATGCTGGAGCAGGAGGGGCAGACGGATGCGCTTCTGAGGGGCGCAGACCAGCCGACTTTTCTCGCCAAATAGGACTTACTAGGCTCAAGCCCATGACCGCTGCCGCGTCCGACGCATCGGACCCCCTGGAAGTCGCCACCCAGGCCACCCGCAGCCTCCAGGGGCTGTCCACGGAGCTCACCGCCCGCGTGCCGCAGCTCCTGGAGGCCATGCGCTCCGTCGGCACCGGGCTCGAACTCCACTCCACGCTCGACCGGATCTGCGAGACCGCCGCCGAGCTCGCCGACGCGCGGTACGCGGCGATCGGCGTCGTCGACGACGAGGGCGAGGGGCTGTCCGACTTCGTCACCTTCGGCGTCGACGAGGACGTGGCCCGGCGCATCGGCCACCGCCCCGACGGGCACGCGGGACTCCTCGGCGCGCTGATCCGCGACCCGCAGACCATCCGCCTCGCCGATCTGTCCGCCGATCCCCGCGCGGCGGGATTCCCGCCGGGACACCCGCCGATGCGGAGCTTCCTCGGCGTCCCCATCCGGGTCCAGGGCGAGATCTTCGGCAACCTCTATCTCGCGGAGAAGCACGGCGGCGGCGAGTTCAACGACTACGACGTGCACATGGTCCGGGTCCTCGCCACCGAGGCCGGCATCGCGATCGGCAACGCCCGCCTGTACGAGGCGGCCCGGCAGCGCGAACGGTGGATCGACGGCTCGGTCGCCGTCACCACCGCGCTGCTCTCCGGCGGCGACGCGGACGACGCGCTCACGGTCGTCGCCGAGCAGGCGCGCCGGCTCGCGGACGCCGACGCCGGGATCGTGCTGCTGCCCGCCGAGGAGGGCGGCCTGGAGATCGTCGCCGTCTCCTCGCCCCGGCCCGTGAAGTCGCTGGGCATGGTCGTCCCGCCCGGGAGCGCCGTCGTGAAGGAACTCCTGGACGGCGAGGCCGTCTTCGTGGCCGACGCCTCGACGGACCCGCGCATGCTGAGCCGGCTGACGTCCTCGTACGGACCGAGCATGATCCTGCCGCTGCAGTCCGGCGGGCGGGTCCTCGGCGCGCTCGCCACGCCACGGGCGCGCGGCGCCCGGCAGTTCACGGAGATGGAGCGGACGCTCGCCACCCAGTTCGCCTCGCAGGCCGCCCTCGCCCTGATGATGGCCGACGCCCAGCGCGACCGGGAGCGCCTCGCCGTCTTCGAGGACCGCGACCGGATCGCCCGCGACCTGCACGACCTGGTCATCCAGCGGCTCTTCGCCACCGGCATGATGCTGGAGAGCGCGCAGCGGAAGTCGATCGTTCCCGCCGTGCGCGAGGGCGTCGGCAAGGCCGTGGACGAACTGGACGTGACCATCCAGGAGATCCGTACGGCGATCTTCGCGCTCCAGCAGGGGCCCGCCGAGGCTCCGTCGGGGCTGCGCACCCGCGTCCTGCGGGAGATCAACATGGCGGCCGTGCCGCTCGGCTTCAAGCCCGCGCACCGCTTCCTCGGCGCGATCGACTCGACGGTCGGGGAACTCACCGGGAAGAACCTCATCGCCGCGCTGCGCGAGGCGCTGTCCAACGCGTTCCGGCACGCGGAGGCGAGCCGCATCGAGGTCGTCGTCGACGCCGGGGTCACCCTGCCCGACGGCTCCGCCGGGGTGCGCCTCTCGGTCGCCGACGACGGCATCGGCATCCCGGCGGGCGGGCGGCGCAGCGGCCTGCGCAACCTGGCCCGCCGGGCCGAGTCGCTGGGCGGCGCGAGCTGGTGCGACCCGGGCCTGGGCGAGGACGGCGGTGGCACGACGGTGGTCTGGGAGGCACCGCTCTGAGCGTCGGGCTTCAGGCCCGGGAGGCCGCCGGTCCGGGCGGCGGGCTTCAAGCCCGGGAGGCCGCCGGTCCGAGCGTCGGGCCTCAGGCCCGGAAGGTCCCCGCTCCGGACGTCAGCCCTGGGGCTCCGCCGCGGCCAGTGCCTCGGCGACGAGCTGTTCGATGACGACGGCCACGCCGTCCTCGTTGTTGCTCACCGTGCGGCCCGAGGCGGCGGCGACGACGTCCGCGTGGGCGTTGCCCATCGCGTACGAGCGGCCGGCCCAGCTCAGCATCTCGATGTCGTTCGGCATGTCGCCGAAGGCGACGACCTCCTCGGCCGCGATGCCGCGCTCGGCGCAGCACAGGGCCAGGGTGGAGGCCTTGGAGACGCCGAGCGCGCTGATCTCGATGAGGGCGGTCGGGCTGGAGCGGGTGAACGCGGCCAGGTCGCCCGCGGCCTCCCGCGCGAGCGCGAGGAACACGTCGGGGTCGAGCTCGGGGTGCTGCGCGAGCAGCTTCAGCACCGGGGCCGCCGAGCCCGGCGTCTCCTCGAAGAGGAGCTTCTCGGCGGTGGCGACGGTGGCGCCGGGGTCGAGGAAGAAGGGCGGGTACAGCGGCTCGTAGTGGATGCCGGTGGTGAGCTCCACGGCGAAGGAGGTCCCCGGCGCGGCGGCGCGCAGGGCGCGGACGACGTCGAGCGCGACCGGCCGCTCCAGGGGGCGGACCTCCAGGAAGGTGCCTCCCGCGTGCAGGTCGACGACGGCGGCGCCGTTGGCGCAGATCGCCATCCCGTGCCCGTGGACGTGGTCGCTGACCACGTCCATCCAGCGGGCCGGGCGGCCGGTGACGAAGAAGACCTCGATCCCGGCCTGCTCGGCCGCCGCGAGGGCGGCGACCGTGCGCGGGGACACGGACTTGTCGTCGCGCAGCAGGGTGCCGTCGAGGTCGGTGGCGATCAGCCGGGCCACCGGGGCGGAAGGGCGCGGGGAACGGGGAGAGGTCACCGCACCATTCTTCCCCACCGGGCGCACGGGCGTGCGAGGAGCTGCACATATGAGTGCGCGGGTTCTCGGGGCGGTGCCTTCAGTACGCGACCTCCACGACGGCCCGGTGGGCGCGGCGGTCGTCGACGTGGGTGAGCAGGTAGTGCGCGAGGTCGGCGCGCGAGAGGGACTTCGGCCGCTCCAGACGGGCGTTCTCGGCGGTCCGGTAGGTGCCGGTCAGCGGGCCGTCGGTCAGCATCGGGGGCCGGACGACCGTCCAGGCGGTGCCGTCCGCGGCGGGTGAGCGGACGAGGCTCTCCATCCGGGCCATGTCGGCGTAACCGTGCCGGTAGAGCCGCTGGATCACGTACCGGGTGACGAGGCGCTGCGGCAGCGGCACCTCCGGGGTGATCTCCAGGCCCGCGGAGGAGAGGCAGAGCAGCCGGCCGACGCCGGAGGCGCGCATGGCCTCGACGAGGTTCCGCGTGCCCTGCGAGTAGACGGTCGTGGGGTGCTTGCGGTCGGTGCTGCCGAGGCAGGAGAGGACGGCGTCGTGGCCGGCGACCGCCTGCCGCCAGGTCTCGGGGGCGAGGGCGTCGCCGGGCAGGACGGTCAGCGGCGCGTCCGGGTCCGTGACCGGGACCCGGGCGGGGTCGCGGGCGACGGCGGTCACCTGGTGGCCGGCGCCGAGGGCCTGGGCCAGGAGCTGTGCGCCCGTACCGCCGGTGACGCCGAAGAGCATCAGCTTCATGACGCCTCCCGCGCGAGCGAGTCGACGAGCGCGACGGTGACGGCCCGCTGGCCTTCGAGGGTGAGGTGGACGCCGTCGTCGAGGTGGAGGCCTTCGGTGGCCCGCCGGGTGTCGACCGTGAGTTCCGGGCGTCCGAGGAGGAAGTCGGCGACGGTGTCGACGTCCTCGCTCGTCCAGCCGATCCCGGCGCGACGGAAGTGCGGGTAGGCGTCGGCCCGTTCCTGGTCCACGGAGCTCGGGGTGAGCCAGATCCAGCGGTCGGGGCCGAGGCCGGAGAGGTCCCGCAGGGCGAGGAGGTTGCGCTCGGTCTCCGCCTCGCTGACCAGCCGGGTGCCGGCCGCTTCCGCGCCGCGGCCCAGGCGCTGGGCGTCGTTCGCGCCGAGCATGCACAGGATCCAGTCGGGCCGCAGGAAGGCGAGCTGGGGCAGGAGGGCGAGGGCCTGCGTGGTGGTGGAACCGGAGACGGCGAGGTCGACGAGTTCGACGCCCTCCGGGAGGAGGTGGCGCAGGATCGAGAACCAGGAGAGCCGGTCGGCGGTGGTGCTCTCGCCGAGGGCGACGATCCGCTGCCCCGGCCGGAAGGGCAGCCGGCCGGCCCGCTCGGCGAAGGCGGGGTCATCGAGCAGCTGGGCCGCGGTGTCCCTGGTCTGGTCATCGAGGTCCTTCAGCAGCTTCCGGTACGCCTCGGTGTCGAGGCCGAAGAGGTCGGCGAGGCGGGTGTCGGGCAGTTCGCCCAGGTAGCGCAGGGTCTTCTCGGGCTGCTGGAAGCGCACGAGCTTGTGCGTAAGGTTCTCGGTCATGTCAGTGCTCCTTGCGGGTGCGGCGACGGGGCAGCAGGAAGCCGGCGGCGATCAGCCAGCCCAGGCAGGTGAAGCGGGCCAGCGGCAGCAGCAGGGCGGCGCCGTCGAAGAGCAGGGTGAGGGTGGAGAGTTCGGCGACCGCCGCCAGGACGAGACCGGTCACGGCGAGCGCGCGGGGCAGCAGTCCGGCGAGGAGCCCGGGGACCGCGATCCCGGCGACGAGCAGGCCCAGCGTCACGACGTGGCCCGGGCCACCGGTCCCGAAGGCCAGGTACTGGAGGGCCCG
The DNA here is from genome assembly GCF_014203895.1 of Streptomyces nymphaeiformis. Classification (GTDB taxonomy): domain Bacteria; phylum Actinomycetota; class Actinomycetes; order Streptomycetales; family Streptomycetaceae; genus Streptomyces; species Streptomyces nymphaeiformis. The sequence continues at coordinate 526,826 of NZ_JACHJY010000004.1, forward strand.
GACGAGCGAAGGGAGTTCGAGCACCTCCGTACGGGAGAGGGTCCAGCTCACCAGGCCGCAGAGGGCCAGGAATCCGGCGGCGAGGAGGCCCCCGGCCAGGGCGATGGTCGCGCCGGGGGCGCGGACGCCGAGCCGGTGCAGCCGGGCCGAGACCGTGGCGGCGTAGACGGCCAGCGGGACCGAGGCCGCGAACTGGAGGGCGCCGGAGATCCGGACGGCGTCGGAGTGGGCCCGGAACCAGGCCACGATCTCGGCGGTCGCGCCCGTCCCGCCGAAGGGCGAGGGGAAGGGCTCGCCGCCGGCGAGCACGGTGCTGAGCACGAGCCCCGCCAGGAACAGCCCGGTGAACACCACGGCGAGCACGCCGGGCGGCGGTCCTCCCTGGGCTTCCTTCCGAGGGGCTTCCGCGGGCCGGGTGCGGGTCTCTGCAGACACGGGTCCTGTCCGTTCTGTGAGGAGAATAGTTCACAGGGGAGAATCGTTCTTGTGGCGTACGATAACTCCGTGAGCAGTGACCGGCAACCAGTGGAAGATCCCGGGGCGGCGTCCGCCCCGCCCCCGCGCGGCGGAGCGTTCCTCCTCGCCCAGCTCGGGGCGCACGCGGCGGGACGCTTCGGCGAGCGCGTCGGCGAGCTCGGCCTCGCCCCGCCGGACGTCGGCCTGCTGCGGATGATCGCCATGGAGCCGGGACGGAGTCAGCGCTCCCTCGCCACCGACCTCGGGGTCGTTCCGAGCCGGGTCGTCGCGCTCATCGACAACCTGGAGAAGAAGGGGTTCGTCGAGCGGCGCCGCAGCGCCGAGGACCGCCGCCACCACGAGCTGCACCTCTCCGAGGACGGGCGCCGCGCGCTCGGACGCGTCCGCGAGGTCGCCGCGCTGCACGAGGACGACCTGTTCGCGGCGCTCGACGAGGAGGACCGGGACCGGCTGACGGCGCTCCTCGGGCGGATCGCCGAGCAGCAGGGCCTCACCCCGGGCGTCCACCCGGGCTACCGCCACCTGTCGAAGCGCCCGCGCTGAGGGGGGCGGGACGGGCGCGTTCCGACCCGCGGCCATTTCGGCCCGCGCCATTCCGGCCCGTGCCATCCGGCCCGCGGCGTTCCGGCCTGTGCCATCCGGCCCGTGGCATTCCGGTGCGCCGGGACGTGGTCGCCGGACGTGGCCGCCGGGACGTGGCCGTAAAACACCCGTTCGTTTTCGATGCGACGGGGAAGATTCCTGGGAGCTGACGGCGTATCCAGGGAGGGCGGGCATGGTCGCGGGCCGGCGACGTGCGGAGTGCGACTCCTGCGGTGTCCCGTGCGGGGCGTGGGTCGCGAGCCTCGGGATGGCCCTCTGTGCGGAGTGCGAGCAGGCCGGTATGGGACACCCGGCGCGGGAGCCGGTCCTCGTGGGCGAGGTCCTGGACGACTTTCCGGTCCTGCTCGCCCTGTGGCGGAGCCACGAGCGGCGGACGGCCTGAACGGGCCACGGGGTCCGTGCATACGACGAAACGGCACCGAAGACTCTGTCTTCGGTGCCGTTCGGCGTTCTGGACGGGCGCCCCGGGGCGCCCGGCGTCCTGTTCCGTGGACCGACGGCGAGGCGTCGGAGCGGGCGTCAGCCCCAGATCACGTCGTCCAGGGCGGCGGCGGTGACCACGGTGTCGGCGGAGTCGCCGGCCCCGTCGAAAGCCGGGACCAGGAGAGCGAGAGCCGTGAGGATGACTGCAGCCCAGCGGGCGGAACGGAAGCGCAGCAAGGTATGAGTCCCTTACGAATCGGTGGGGGTCGTGTTCCTTCGGTGAGACAAAGCTTCGCCAAGCCGAAAGAGCATCGGAAGGGACTTCAGGTGGACGGAACGGGCCCTGGACCGAACAGGTCATCGGGCCGCGTCCAGGGCCTCAGCCCACGAATCCGTCGAAGCCGTACGGCGCGAGCAGCGGCGCCTCCGAGCGGCCGACCCGCCACCCCGGAAGCGGACCGATCTCGGTGACCGCGCGCAGGCACAGCCGCGCCGCCGTCTCCTCCGCGACCCGGAGTCGGTCGGCGAGCAGATAGACCCCCACCGTCAGTCCGTGGCCCGGACGGGGGTGGATCACCACGTGCTCCACGCCGTCGCCGGGAAGCGCCAGGTCACGGAGGAGATCCGCGAGGTTCTGAGGGACGCACAACTCCGCCTTCCTGTTGAGGAGTTCGGTATGAACGAGATACACATCCGGCATTTTCCTCAAAGGACGAACCGGGAAGAAGAAGAACAGAAGTCCCATTCCGGCAATGGCCGGTACAGTCCAGGCCGCCTTCTGTAGAAAACGGGCCCCCCATGTGATGATGGAGCCACTAAACCGTGAGATCTCCGGGGGGAGAGATGAGCCGTGCTCAAGTCGCTCGGACTTGATTCCATTGCCGAGGCCGTCTACCGGGGCCTTCTGGCGCGGCCGCGTGAGGGTGTGGCGGACCTCGCCGTGCGCCTTGAACTCACTCCCGAGCAGGTCCGGCACGGTCTCGACACCCTGAGCGAACTGGCGCTGCTGCGTCCCTCCTATGACCAGGAGGGCACGCTCTGGCCGGTGTCGCCCGAGGTCGGCCTCCAAATGCTCATGGCACGCCAGCAGGCCGAGCTCGCGGCGCACCAGAAACGGCTGGAGGAATCCCGGGCGGCCGCGGCCCAGCTGATCGCGGAGTACGAGGAGATACGGCCGGCCGAAACCCGCCCGCACAGCGAGCGGCTGACCGGGATCGACCAGATCCGCGACGGGCTCGCCGCCCTCAGCCGGGACACCCGGGAGGAGGTCATGACCTTCGCCCCGGACGGGCCCCAGCGGCCGGAGCACATCGAGGCCGCGAAGCCGCTCAACCAGGAGCTCTTCGACCGGGGTGTCCGGATGCGGACGGTCTACCTCAACAGCGCCCGCAACAGCCCGCACACCCTCCAGTACGTGAGCTGGCTGTCCACGCTGGGCGGCGAGGTGCGCACCGTGCCGACCCTGCCGACCCGGATGATCGTCTTCGACCGCAAGACCGCCGTCATCCCCGTGAACAGCGACAAGAGCGCCGAGGGCGCCGTGGTCCTGACCGGCCAGGGCACGCTGACCGCGCTGTGCGCGCTGTTCGACAGCGTCTGGAACGACGCCCGGCCGCTCAACGAGGAGAGCAGGGCCGACGAGCAGGGCCTCACCGACCAGCAGGCCACCGTCGTCGTCCTGCTGGCCGAGGGCCACACGGACGAGACCATCGCGAAGCGGCTCGGGGTGTCGCCGCGGACCGCGCGGCGGCTGGCCTCCGAGCTGATGACCCGGCTCGGGGCGCGCAGCCGCTTCGAGGCGGGCGTCCGCGCCGTGCAGAACGGCTGGATCTCCGACCAGCGCTGACGCCGCCGTGACCGTTTCAGGGGCCGGCCCTCAGGGGCCGGTCCCTTCGTCGTGCCCCGGCTTCCGTACCCCGGTGTCCCTTTCTGTCCAGGGCCCCAACGGGCCACCGGAGTCGCCTTCCGGTGGGTGCTCCGATCGCGGAGATTGGTCCTGTGGAGCCGGAGCGGACCGGACCGGGCGAAGACGGGGAGACGACGACATGACACGTGCCGGGATCTTCGTCGAGAACCAGCTCGCCCTGCTCGGCATCCGCTATCTGCTCGACGCGGAGGCCGACATCCAGGTCGCGTTCGCCGCGAGCACGCCGTTCGCGGTGGCGCCCGGGTCGGTCGACTGCCTCGTGCTCGACCGGGGCCTGCTCGGCGAGCTGCCGCCCGCCGTCCCCGCCGCCCGCACCGTCCTCCTCACCCGAGGACCGGAGCCGGGCTCGGAGCGGACGGGCGCCACCCTTCCGCTCGACGACGCGCCCCTGCTGCTCGTGGACGCCATCCGGCGGGTGGCGGCACCCGGGCCGGCGCCCGTACGGCAGGGCGTCGCCACGCTCTCCCCGAGGGAGCGCGAGGTGCTCGGGCACCTCGTCGAGGGCTGCACCCACGACCAGGCCGCCCGGCGGATCGGCATCAGCCAGCACACGGTCGACACGTACGTGAAGCGCATCCGCTCCAAGCTCGGCGCGCACAACAAGGCGCAGCTGGTCCGCGCCGCCCTGACCATCCCCTGACCATCCCGCGCGCACCGTCCGCGCACCCCGAACCCCGACAACGACAGCAGGTGGAGACATGACGACCGAAGGCATCGGCACCCAGCTCGTGGTCCGCAATCACGAACTGCAGTACTCGCTCTGGCCCGCCGACCGCGAGCTGCCGGCCGGCTGGGAGCCGGAGGGCTTCAGCGGCGAGCGGCAGGAGTGCCTCGACCACATCGAGCAGGTGTGGACGGACATGAGGCCGCTCAGCGCCCGGGCACCGCAGCCGGCGGCGGCCCCGCACTGAACCCGGCGGCCGAGGGGGTGCTCCGGGAGTAGGCGGTGAAGACCGGCTGTCCGCCGCCGATCACGGCGACCGCGGCCGCGCAGCCCGCACCGGCCTCCAGGTCGGCCAGGACGAAGTCCTCGGCGGGCCTGGCCGCGGGACCGCCCAGGAACAGCACCCTCGGGTCCTCCTCCGGAGCCGACACCCCGACCTCGGACAGCGGTATCCGCAGTCCCTGGCCCGTGGCCTTGAGCACCGCCTCCTTCCGGGTCCACATCCGGTGGAAGCCGCCGATGGTGGCGTGGGCGGGGGTACGGGGCTCCGCGGGGCCGAGGACGTGGGGGAGCAGCTCCGCGGGGGCCACGGAGGCGCTGATCTCCTCGACGTCGATCCCGACGGGACCCGTGCGGGTGACGGCGACCGCCACCCGGGAGCCGGAGTGGGACACCGACACCTGGAGCCCGGTGCCCGGCAGTTCGGGCTTCCCGTGGTTCCTGGAGCAGTCGGGGCAGCGGGCGACCACCTCGACCCACTGGGGCGGCAGGCCGAGATAGCCCGCGGCCGCGGTGCGCAGCAGGGCCCGGCCGGCGATGAACCGCTGCCGGTCCTCGAGGCGGCGCAGCTGCGGGAGCCGGGACTGCTCGGTCTCGTCGAGCAGGTCCAGGCAGGCCTCGGTGACCGTGGCCGGATCCGCCCACCAGACGTGGCAGTCGGCCGGGCCGAGCACGGGAACCGGGGGCTGGTCGATCCGGTGGCCGGCCGCGTACGGCGTGGGGCACGAGCTCATCGTCCACCGCCTGCCTTCCACTGCCGTTCGCCGCCGTTCCGCTGGTCGGGACGGGGAGGTACCGAGGTACCGATCGGCCTCCCATGGTCGCGGCAGGACGGCGTGAGCACACGCCCCCGAAAGCCGTGACACCTGTTCCGGGGACACCGCGCACCCCGTCCCGTGGACGGAATTGGACAGCCCCTGCAATGACCGGATCAGTCCAGGATCCCGATATTGCCCACCGTATGAACGCCCGCCTAACGTCACGGTCGTGATGAAAAGTCAGGGCCTCTCTCTCCCGTAGGAATTCTCATGGCGATAACCCCCTTCAAAACCTCTCCCCTTTCCGACCACCACGGTCTGGTGATCGAAAGCGCAGATCTCCCCCTCGCCGAACTCCCGCACTCCGAGATCGCCGAACTCTTCAAGCAGCACGGCACGCTGATGTTCCGTGGATTCGGCGCCACCGCCGATGATTTCCGCGCGCTGGTCCAGAAGTTCTCGACGAAGCTGTTCTTCCACCAGAACCCCAACCGGGAGACGATCTCCGACGACGGCGCCGTGCTCCTCGTCGACGCGCACCGGAACCCGATCCCGGCGCACTCCGAGATGAGCTACTGCCCGCTGCACCCCGGCCTCCAGTGGTTCTACTGCGTGCGGCCGGCCGACGAGGACGGCGAGACGACGGTCTACGACGGCGTCGAGGCGTACAAGCGGCTCGCCCCGGAGACCCGCGAGCTGTTCGACAAGCTGCGGCTGACCTGGCGCCTGCCGTTCCCGACCGCCCCCGAGCACCAGGAGCGCGTGTTCGGCACGGCCGACCGCGCCGAGCTGGAGGCGCTGTTCGCCACCTTCGACGACTTCGAGTACGACTTCGACGAGGCCGGCAACCTCAACTGGAAGTGGACCGTCTCCGCGGTCCCCCAGGCCCCCTACGTGGACGCGCCCACGCTGTGCAACAGCTACCTGGGCTCCGGGGCGCTCGTGTCCTTCGAGGACGGCTCGTCCATCCCGCAGCACTGCCGCTGGGACGCGCTCGACGCCACCGAGGAGGTGCGGGTCGACCTCCAGTGGGAGTCCGGCGACATCGTCATGATCGACAACAAGCGCGTGATGCACGGCCGGCGCGGCTTCGAGGACCCCGACCGCAAGGTCGCGGCGATGCTCTCGACGCCGAACTTCTGAACCCCCTCACCCCTCACAGTTTGGATTCGGCCCCATGACCCAAGCCGTCGGACTGCCCACGCTCACCCCTCCGACCGCCCCGCTCTCGGCCTTCTACGAGAACGCCCTGCACGCCATGGAGCTCGGGGACCCGGCCCTGTACGGGCTCCTCGACGACGAGCTGCACCGGCAGCGCGAGACCCTCGCGCTGGTCGCCTCCTGCAGCCCCGTGAACCCGGCGGCGCTGCTCGCCGAGGGCAGCTTCTTCGCCAACGTCACGGCCGAGGGCTACCCCGGCCGCAGGTTCCACGCCGGCTGCGTGAACGTCGACAAGGTCGAGGAGCTCGCGGTCGAGCGCGCCAAGCAGGCCTTCGGCGCCCGCTACGCGAACGTCCAGCCGCACTCGGCGAGCACCGCCAACCAGGTCGTGATGAACTCGCTCCTGAAGCCGGGCGACCCGATCCTGGGCCTCGACCTGGACGCCGGCGGCCACCTCAGCCACGGTGCCAAGGTCAACCTCTCGGGCAAGATCTTCGAGGCGCACAGCTACGGCCTCGGGGCCGACGGCCTCATCGACTACGAGGAGGTCCGCGCGCAGGCGCTCGCGCACCGCCCGAAGCTGATCATCGCGGGCACCACCGCCTACCCGCGTACGCTCGACTGGGCAGCGTTCCGCGCCATCGCCGACGAGGTGGGCGCCTACCTGCTGGCCGACATCACCCACATCGCCGGCCTCGTGGTGGCCGGTCTGCACCCCTCGCCGCTGGCCCACGCCCATGTCGTGACGACGTGCACGCACAAGCAGCTCTACGGCCCGCGCGGCGGCCTGATCATGCTCGGCGACTCGGCCGACATGGTGCTCCCCACCGGCCGCACGCTCCAGCAGACCCTGAACACCGGGCTCTTCCCGCTGATCCAGGGCGCGCCCGTGGTCAACAGCATCGCCGCCAAGGCCTACGCCCTGGGGGCCGCGACCACGCCGGAGTTCGCCGCCCGGATCCACCGGGTCCGCGACCTCGCGGCCGCCCTCGCCGGGCAGCTCGTCGCCCGCGGAGTGCGGGTGATCTCCGGCGGAACCGACAACCACATCGTCGTGGCCGACGTCCTCACGTCGTACGGCGTCACCGGTGTCAACGCCGAGAAGGCGCTGGAGCAGTGCGGCGTGCTCGTCAACAAGAACCGGATCGTCGGCGACACGCACTCCGCGTTCGTCACGTCGGGCGTGCGCTTCGGCAGCAACAGCATGGCGGCCCGCGGTTTCGACGAGGCCGACGTCGCGGAGGTCGCGGAGCTCGTCCACGAGGTGCTGACCGACCTCGAGAACACCTCCAACAACACCTACGCCCTCGACCCCGCGCTGCGGGCGCGCGTCCAGGAGCGGATCCGCAGCATCTGCCACCGCCGGCCGGTCGCCGGCTACTGACCGCGATTCCCCGGCGGGCCGGCGAACCCCCATGACGCCGGCCCGCCCCCGCGGTGTGCCCTCCGAGCCACTCCGCCCCCGTCCGGGCCCCGAAACTCCACGCCGATGTGAGAACGGTCTATGTACGCAAACAATTCTGTCGTTGATGTCATCCGCCGCAACGTCTCCGAGCGCGGTGCCGACGCAAGCTACGAATTCCTCGCCGACGCCGGTGGCGTCGACACGAAGCTCAGCATGCTCGAGATCGACAGGCGTGCGCGGGCGATAGCCGTCTCGCTCCAGGAGCGGGCCAAGCCGGGTGCGCGGGTCATGCTGCTCTACCCACCGGGCGAGCACTTCGTCGTGGGCTTCGTGGCCACCCTGTACGCCGGCATGGTCGCGGTCCCGGTCTACCCGCCGGACCCGATGCGCGTCGCCCGTACGCTGCCCCGGCTGCGCGCGGTGGTGCAGAGCTCCCGCGCCGAGATCGTCCTCACGGACGGCCTGATCAAGGCCTTCACCGGTGAGCTGTTCGAGCAGCACGCGCCCGAGGTGGCCCGGCTGCCGTGGATCGTCACCGAGGAGGCGATGCTGGAGGGCGCCGACGACTGGCGCATGCCGGCCCTCGCCCCCGACTCGGTCGCCCTGCTCCAGTACACGTCCGGCTCCACCGGCACCCCGCGCGGTGTCGTGGTGACCCACGGGAACCTGCTGTCCAACGGCTCCGCGATCGCCGGCGCCTTCGGCCTCGGCGACGGCGACGTCGTCGCCTCGTGGCTGCCCTTCTACCACGACATGGGTCTGCTCGGCGGTGTCCTGCAGCCGATGCTGTCCGGCCTGTCCAACGTCCTGATGTCGCCGCTCGAGTTCATGCGCCGGCCGATGCGCTGGCTGGAGGCCATCTCCAGCCGCGGCGCGACCGTCAGCGGCGGCCCGAACTTCGCCTTCGACCTCTGCGTCAACAAGAGCACCCCCGCCGAGCGGGAGAACCTCGACCTGTCGTCCTGGCGGGTCGCCTTCTGCGGCGCCGAGCCGGTCCGCAACCGCACCCTGGAGCGCTTCGCCGACGCCTTCGCCGTCAGCGGCTTCGACCGCTCCGCGCTGCTGCCCTGCTACGGCCTCGCCGAGGCCACCCTGTTCGTCGCCGGCGCCGGCCGCGGCAACGGCGCGCACAGCATCCGCGTCGACCGCCCCGCCCTGGAGCAGGGCCGCGCCGAGGAACTCCCGGACGGCGACCACCTGGTCTCCTCCGGCCTCGTCGCCGACCGCCACGAACTCGCCGTCGTCGACCCGGAGTCCGGCGAGCGCGTCGCGCCCGGCACGGTCGGCGAACTGTGGGTGCGCGGCGCCTCCGTCGCCGCCGGCTACTGGGAGGACGAGGCCGCGACCGAGACGGCCTTCGGCGCCCGCCTCGCGGACGACCCGAAGCCGTACCTGCGCACCGGCGACCTCGGCTTCGTCCTCGACGAGCAGGTCTTCGTCACCGGGCGCCTCAAGGAGATGATGGTCGTCCGCGGCCGCAACCTCTACGCGCACGACCTGGAGGAGACCGCCGTCGCGGCCTCGCCGCTCGCGCGCCCCGGCTGCGGCGCCGCGTTCTCGGTGGAGACCGCCGACGGCGAGCAGTGCGTGATCCTGCACGAGGTCGCCGCCTCCGCCACCGAGGAGGACCTCCCCGGGATCGCCGACGCGATCGCCGCGGCCGTCCAGCAGGAGCACGGCATCGCCCTGCACGACGTGGTCCTGCTCGCCGCCCGCAGCCTGGCCAAGACCTCCAGCGGCAAGATCCAGCGCCTGGCCGGCCGCACGGCGTACACCGCCGGGCAGGTCGAGGGCGAGGTCTACCGCCGCTCCACCACCGCCGCCGCCCGCGGCGAGCGCCGCGAGCTCGCCCTGCCGTCGCGCGCCGAACTCCTCCCGCTCGCCCGCGAGGAGCGCGTCGACGCGATCGAGCGCGCCCTGAGCCTGGTCGGCCGCGCCGAGGGCGAAGCGCCCGCCACGATGGTCGCCGACCTCGACCTCGACTCGCTGGCCGCGGTCGACCTCGCCTTCCGCATCGAGGAGCAGCTCGGCGTCGTCACCGACCCGGGCCTGCTGCTCCAGCCGACGAGCCTGCGCGAGGTCGCGGCCGCGGTCGAGGAGGGCCTGGAGTCCGCCCCCGAGGCGCCGTCCGGGCAGACGTCCGGGCAGCGCGGCGGAGCCGTACCGCTGTCGGCCGGTCAGCAGTCGCTGCTGTTCATGCGGGACCTCGAAGGCCCGGACTGCCGGCAGAACGTCTCCGTCGCCGTCCGGCTGGAGGAGCCGGTCGACGCCGGGGTCCTCGCCGCCGCCGTACGCCACATCGGCACCCGCCACCCCATCCTCACCGCCGGTTTCGGCGTCGACGGCAGCCGCCGCGTGCAGCTCGTCGACCCCACCAAGCCGTTCGAGCTCGACGTCGTCGACCTGACGGGCGGGACGGAGCAGGAGCTCCGGGCCCGCGTCGACGCGTGCGCCCTCGACCCCTTCGACATCGAGCACGGCGACGTCGCCCGCGCGAAGCTGTTCACCGGTTGCGGCGCACCGGTCCTGGTGCTCGCGCAGCACCACGCCATCACGGACTTCTGGTCGGTGGTGACCCTGCTCGACGAGCTGACCACCGTCTACGGCGACCTGCTGCACGAGCGGGCCCCCGAGCTCCCGGCGGCCGTCGGCTACGAGGAGTTCGTCCGCTGGCAGCAGGACTACGAGCGCTCCCCCCAGTGGCAGGCCGACGAGCGCTACTGGCTCGACCTCCTCGCCGGTGACGTCCAGGCGCCCACGCTCCCCGTACGGGAGGTGCCGCAGCCCGACCTGGGCATCGCGAGCCACCGCGTGACGGTGGACGCCGAGCTGCTCGCCGCGCTCGAGAAGACCGCGGGCGAGAGCGACACGACGGTCTTCTCCGTCCTGATGGCGGCCTTCGAGGTCCTCGTCGCCGCGCACAGCGGCGCCCGTGACTTCGTCGTCGGCGCCACCACGGCCGGCCGTCCGCAGGCCCGCTTCCGCAACACCCTCGGCTACTTCGCCAACACCATCCCGGTCCGCGCCGAGCCCGGCGCCCACCCCACCGTCACCGAGCTGATCCGCAGCACCGGACAGCAGCTGCGCCGCTCGCTCGGCCACCAGCACTTCCCGGTCAGCCGCCTCGTCGAGCTGCTGCGCGCCCAGGGCAACACCTCGGCCGCGATCAACACGGCCGTCGTCTTCGAGCGGCCGCACACCGCGATCGCCGACGACGTCACCTCGGTCCTCTTCGGCGCGGGCAGCACCGGCGCGGTCCTCGGCGACCTCACCCTCCAGCCGTTCCCGGCGGGCGAGCTGGCCACCCAGTTCGACATCACCCTGCACGCGATCCCGGCCGACGGCGGCCTGCTCGCGCACATGCTGGTCCGCGCGGACCGCTTCGACGAGGCCCTCGCCGGGCAGCTCGGCGAGCAGTTCCTCGAACTGCTCCGGCAGATCGTCGTCCAGGGCACGTCCCCGGTCTCCGCGCTGCGGCTGACCGGCGCGACCGAGTCCCTCTCCCGGGCCGGCGTCCCCGCCCGCACCCAGGAGGGCATCACCTCCGTCCACGAGCTGTTCGAGGCGACGGCCGACCGCATCCCCGACGCGACCGCCCTCGTGGCCGGCGCCGAGGAGCTGACGTACGCCCAGGTGGACGCCGCGGCGAACCGTCTCGCGCACCGGCTGCGGCAGGACGGCCTGCGCCCCGAGCAGACCGTCGGCCTGTGCCTGGAGCGCTCCCCCGAGCTGATCGTCGCGATGCTCGCGGTCATGAAGTCCGGGGCCGCGTTCGTCCCGCTGGACCCGACGCTGCCGCAGAACCGTCTCGCCGACATGGTCGGCGACGCCCGGTGCGAGCGGATCCTCTGCCACGGCGCGACCGCCGCGCTCGCGGCCTCCCTGGGCGAGGCGACCCGCGTCGACGAGGAGTCCGGCGCGGACCTCCCCGAGGACCGTCCCGCGCTCGCCGTCACCGGCGACAACCTCGCGTACGTCATCTTCACCTCGGGCTCGACCGGCCGCCCCAAGGGCGTGCAGATCGAGCACCGCTCGCTCGTCAGCTACGTGCTGTCCTTCCTCGACGCCTTCGACGTCGCCGAGGGCGACCGGGTGCTGCAGTTCGCCCCGCTCACCTTCGACCCCTGCCTGGAGGAGATCTTCTCCGCGTGGACCCGGGGCGCCGCCCTGGTGCTGCGCGACGAGTCGGTGCTCGGCTCGCCCGAGCGGTTCTGGGCCTGGTGCGAGGAGCAGCGCCTCAACCTCGTCGACATCCCCACGGCCTTCTTCCACGTCCTCGTCACCGCCCTGGAGTCCGGGGTGCGGGTGCCGCCGCAGCTGCGCTCGATCCTCATCGGCGGCGAGGCCGCCCACCCCGACAAGCTCGACCAGTGGTTCGCGGCCGACCGCGCCCACGTGGAGCTGTACAACCGCTGGGGCACCACCGAGACCACGGTGTGCTCGACCGTCGCCCACCTCGGCCCCGAGTCGGGCCGGGTCTCCCGCGCCCGTGACGTGTCCATCGGCGCCGACATGACCGACGCGGTCGTCCACGTCCTCGACGCCGAGCTGCGGCCCGTCGCCGACGGCGTCGTCGGCGAGGCGTACATCGGCGGCATCGGCGTCGGACGCGGCTACGCCTCCGAGCCCCGCAAGACCGCCGAGCGCTTCGTCCCGGACCCGTTCGCGACCGAGCCGGGCCGCCGCCTGTACGCCACCGGCGACCTGGTGCGCCGCGCCGCCGACGGCGAGCTGCGCTACGTCGGCCGCGCCGACCAGCAGGTCAAGGTGCGCGGCTACCGCATCGAGCTCGGCGAGGTCGACGTGGTGCTGCGCCGGCACCCCGAGGTCGCCGAGGCGGCCGTCGTCGCCACCCGCGGCGCCGGCGAGACCGAGCTGATCGCCGCCGTCACCGGCGCGGGCGTCAGCACCGACGGGCTGCGCGACTGGCTCAACCGCGAGCTGCCCAGCTACATGGTCCCCAGCCGCCTCCTCGTCCTGGACGCCATCCCGCTCACCTCGAACGGCAAGGTCGACGCGCACGCCCTGCGCGAGCTGGCCCTCGACGTGTCCCGCTCCGCCGGGGCGGCCGACATGTCGCCGCTCGAGAGCAGGCTCGCCGCCCTCTGGTGCGAGGTCCTCGAAGTCGCCGGGGTCGGTCCCGACGAGGACTTCTTCGCGCTCGGCGGCCACTCGCTGCGCGCCGCCGACCTGAACACCCGGGTCCGCCGCGAGTTCGGCGTCCAGCCGCCGCTGCGGATGTTCTTCGAGTCCGTCACCGTCCGCGCCCAGGCCGCGCGGATCGCCGAACTGGCCGCCGCGGAGCCGGTGGAGACCGCCGCCGCGGACGCCGCCGCCGAGGCCGAGCCGGCCCTGTCGCTCGGCCAGCGCCGCCTGTGGTTCCTGGAGAAGTTCGCCCCGGGCTCCCGCGCCTACGTCGTCCCGGGTGTCCTCCGGCTGTACGGCGAGCTCGACCGGGACGTCCTGCGCGGCGCGCTCGACGCGCTCGTCGAGCGGCACCCGGCGCTGCGTACCGGCTTCACGGACGAGGGCGGCCGGCCCGTGCCCTTCGTGCACACCGGCCTGGCCTGCCCCTTCGAGGTCCTCGACCGGACCTCGGTCGCGCCCGCCCGCCGCGAGGCGGAGCTCTCCGAGCTCGTCGGCGAGCACGTCAAGCAGCTGTTCGACCTGGACACGCCGCCGCTGATGCGCGCCGCCCTGGTGGAGTTCGGGGCCGACGAGCACGCCCTGCTCCTGGCCTTCCACCACATCGTCTCCGACGGCCGCACGATGGAGATCATCGCCGGAGAGCTCGCCGAGCTGTACGCGCACGGTGCCGGCACCGGTGCCGGAGAGCCGCCCGCGGTCGTCCACCAGTACGCCCGCTGGGCCCTCGACGAGGGCGCCCGCCTCGACTCCGAAGAGGGCCGGCAGGGCCTCGCCTTCTGGGCCGGACACCTCGCCGGCGCGCCGCTCGCCCTCGACCTGCCCTTCGACCGGACCCGTCCGGCCGTGCAGACCTTCGACGGCGCGCGCGTCCCGCTGACGCTCGGCCAGGCCGACTCGGACCAGCTGCGCGCGCTCGCCCGCGACCAGCAGGCGACCGTCTTCATGACGCTGGCCGCAGTCCTGTCCTCGACGCTCTCCCGGCTGACCGGCCAGGAGCGGGTGGTCGTCGGCGTCCCCGACGCCAACCGCCCGGGCGACGGCGCCTACGACGACGTCGTCGGCTTCTTCGTCAACACCGTCCCGCTCTGCTTCGAGGTGCCCGGCGGCGCCACCGGCCGCGACCTCGTCGCCCGGGTCCGCGCCACCACCCTGGAGGCGATGCCGCACAAGTGGGTGCCGTTCTCGGCGATCGTCGAGGCGAGCGGCCAGGACCGCGACCCCAGCCGCAGCCCGCTCTTCCAGGCGATCCTCGACGTCCGCAGCGGAGCCCTGCCCTCGCCGGCCCTGCCCGGCCTGCGGGTCGAGACCGCCCCGCTGTACACCGGCACCGCCAAGACCGACCTGACCTTCGAGATCACCGACGACGGCGGCCCGCTGACGGGCTGGCTCGAGTTCAACACGGACCTCTTCGGGACCGGGACCGCGCAGCTCGTCGCCCGGCTGTTCGCCGAGACGGCCCGCGCGATGGCGCAGCGCCCCGACGAGCGCGTCGAGACCCCCTCGGCGGCCGCGGCCCTCGGCCACTGGCCGGCCCCGGCCGGCGCGGAGCAGCACCCCGACACGTTCTGGGCGCAGTTCGAGCGTGCCGCCGACAGCCGCACCGACGCGATCGCCGTGGAGGGCGCCGACAGCGCGCTGACCTACGGCGAGCTGCGCACCCGGGTCGAGCAGGTCGCCCGTGTGATCGCCGACCGGTTCGCCGTGCGTCCCGGTGACGTCGTCGCCGTGGCGGTCGAGCCGTCCGTCGAGGCGGTCGTCGCCGTCCTCGCGGCGCAGCGCTGCGGAGCGGCGTACCTGCCGATCGACCCCGCCTACCCGGCCGAGCGCAAGGACTTCATGCTGGCCGACTCGGGGGCGCGCGGTCTGGTGACCCGCGAACTCGTCGAGGAGGCGCTGCGCGAGGCCCCGGCCGAGGCCGTGGCGCTGCCGCAGGCCGACCCGGACGCTCCCGCGTACCTGCTGTACACCTCGGGCTCCACCGGCCGCCCCAAGGGCGTCCTCGTCTCCCACCGCTCGCTCGCCAACCTCACGGCGGCCCAGGCGGGCGTCTTCGGGATCGACGCCGGCTCGCGCATGCTGCAGTTCGCCAGCCTGAGCTTCGACGCCTCCGTCTGGGAGATCTTCTCCACGCTCGCCGCGGGCGGCACCCTGTGCGTCGCCGGCCGTGAGCACGCCCTCGTCGGCGAGGCCCTGGCCGACGTCCTGGCCGAGCGCGCCATCAGCGTCTGCCTGCTGCCGCCGTCGGTGATCGCCTCCCTGCCCGTCCGCGACCTGCCGCACCTGAAGACCCTGGTGTCCGGCGGCGAGGCCTGCCGCGCCGAGCTGGTCGAGCAGTGGCAGCCGGGCCGCCGCTTCGTCAACGCGTACGGCCCCACCGAGTGCACCGTCGCCATCACGGCCGCCGCCCTGGAGCCGGGGCAGCCCGCCTCGCTCGGCGCGGTCCTGCCGGGCGGCACGGCGTACGTCCTGGACGCGGACCTGCGGCCGGTGGTCGCCGGAGCGGTCGGCGAGCTGTACGCCGGCGGTGCCGGTCTGGCCCTCGGCTACCACGGCCGGCCCGCGCTGACCGCCGGGCACTTCCTGCCCGACCCGTTCTCCGCCGTCCCCGGCGCCCGCATGTACCGCACGGGTGACCTCGTCCGGCTGCGCGCCGACGGGACCCTGGACTACTGCGGCCGCAGCGACAGCCAGATCAAGCTGCGCGGCTACCGCGTCGAGCCCGCCGAGATCGAGTCGGTGCTGCTCGCCCTGCCCGGGGTGACCCAGGCCGTGGTCCGGGGCCTCGACGGGGTCCTGGTGGCATACGTCGAGACCGCCGACCCGGAGCTGACCCCGCAGGCGCTCGCGCAGCTGTGCGCGGCGGAGCTGCCGCCGCACATGGTCCCGGCCGCGTTCGTGGCCTCCGCGGAACTGCCCCGCCTGCCCGGCGGCAAGATCGACCCGAGCCGTCTCGGCCGGCCGCGCCGCGCCGACTTCGCGCACGCCGACTTCGCCGAGCCGGAGACGGAGACCGAGCGGACCGTGGCCCGGGTCTGGGCCCAGGTCCTCGACGTCGACGCGGTCGGCGCCGGCGACGACTTCTTCACCATCGGCGGCCACTCCCTGCTCGCCACCGTGATCACCTCGCAGGTGGGCGAGGAGCTGGGCCGCGAGGTCCCGCTGCGCGCCCTGTTCGAGGCGCCCGTGCTCCGCGACTACGCCGCCCTGTGCGACGCGGCCGCCGCCCGGGACACCTCCGGCGGGATCGCGGCCCACGCCGCCGGCGGCGGCGACGCGCCGCTGTCGGTGATGCAGGAACGCCTGTGGCTCCTGGAGGAGATCGAGAACGGCTCCGGCCAGAACGCCCTCACCGGCCGCTACCACCTGGCCGGCGCGATCCGGCTCACCGGCGCCCTCGACGAGGCCGCGCTCCAGCGGGCCGTCGGCCGCCTGGTCGACCGGCACACCACGCTGCGCACGGTCGTCGCCCACCGGGACGGCGTCCTCACGCAGTCCGTCCTCGACCGCGCCGACGTCACCCTGACGCGCACCGCGCTGACCGGCGTCACCGCCGAGGAGCGGGTGTCCGAGGCCCTCGTCCTCGTCGAGCGCGAGGCCGCGCAGCCGATGGACCTGTCGGCGGGACCGCTGCTGCGGGTCCGGCTCCTGGACCTCGGCCGCGACGACGCCGTCCTGGTGCTGACGCTGCACCACATCGTCGGCGACGGCTGGTCGATGGAGATCCTCAAGCGGGACCTGACGCACTTCTACGCGGAGGAGACCGGCCACGAGCCCGCGACCCCGCTGCCGCCGCTCCCGGTCACGTACGAGCAGTTCTCCCGCTGGCAGCGCCACCAGCTGGACTCCGGCGCGCTCGACGCCTCCGTCGCGTACTGGTGCGAGAAGCTCGACGAGCTGCCCTCGCTGACCCTCCCGATCGCCCGCTCCGGCTCCGCCCCGGCGGACGACGAGAAGAGCCACCGGGTGCGGGCGACCGTCACGCCGGAGCTGCGCGAGGCGATGGAGCGGCTCGCCGCCGGGTCCGGGGCGACGCTGTTCATGGTGCTCGCCGCCACCCTCCAGCTCACCCTGGGACGACTGGCCGGCCAGCGCGACTTCGCGATCGGCGTGCCCATCGCGGGCCGCCGCCACCGCGAGGTGGAGGACCTGATCGGCTTCTTCATCAACTCGCTGGTGCTGCGCGCCGACCTGTCCGGCGACCCGACCTTCGCCGAGCTGCTCGACCGGGTCCGCACGACGACCCTCGACGCGTACGAGCACCAGGACGTCCCGTTCGAGACGCTGGTCGGCAAGCTGGCCCCCGAGCGCGACCTGAACACCACGCCGCTGTTCCAGGTCTACCTGAACCTGCTCAACATCCCGCCGCGCCAGTCCGGTCTTCCGGGCATCGAGGTCGACACCTTCGCCGTCCCCGACCTCGGCGCGAAGTTCGACCTCACCTTCTACGTCGACCCCGCCGGTCCCGGCCTCTCGCTGGACCTGATGTACGCCGGCGAGCGGTTCGACGAGGCCACGACGCGGGAGCTGCTCGCCCAGTGGATCCGGGTCATCGAGCAGGCCGTCGCCGACAGCGGCAGCCCGATCGACGCCCTGCGGCTCGACACTCCGCAGGCGCGCCGCGAGCTGCCCGACCCGTCCGCACCGCTGGACGCCGGCTGGTACGGATCGGTCGTCGAGCAGTTCGAGCGTCTCGCCGCCCGCGAGCCGCAGCGGATCGCGATCAGCGAGCCGGGCCAGGAGCTCACCTACGGCGACCTCGCCTGGGCGACGTCCGCCATGTCCGGCCTGCTGAACCAGCAGGGCGTCGCCAAGGGCGACGTGGTCGCCGTCTACGGCGAGCGCAGCGCCTCCCTGGTCTGGGCGATCCTGTCGGTGATGCGCGCCGGAGCCTCGTTCGCCATCCTCGACCCGAGCTACCCGGCCGACCGCATCGCCGACTGCCTGGCGGTGGCCCGCCCGAGCGCCTTCCTCCAGCTGGAGGGGGCCGGTGCCGTGCCGCTCGCGGTGGACACCGCGCTCCAGGGGTTCGACCTGCGCTGCCGCTTCGAGCTGCCGTCCCGCCTCGCCGACGCCCGGCACCTGGTGCCGCAGGGCGCCGAACCGGCCGAGGCCGTCCAGGTGGGCCCGCGGGACTGCGCGTACATCGCGTTCACCTCGGGTTCCACCGGCAAGCCGAAGGGCATCCGGGGCGCGCACGGGTCCCTGACCCACTTCGTGCCGTGGATGGTGGAGACCTTCGGGCTCCGCGAGACCGACCGCTACAGCCTGCTCTCCGGCATCAGCCACGACCCGCTGCACCGCGAGGTGTTCACGCCGCTGGTCACGGGCGCCACGATCTGCGTGCCCGACCGCCTCGACGTCGAGACCCCGGGCCGTCTCGCCCAGTGGTTCCGTACGGCCCAGGTGTCGGTCAGCCACATGACGCCCCCGATGGCACGGCTCTTCGACCAGCTGTCGGTCGCCCCGGGCACGCTGCCGCTCCTGGAGCGGGTGTTCTTCCTCGGCGACACGCTGACCAGCCGTGACGTACGGGCCATCACCCGCATGGCCGGCTCGGCGACCTGCGTCAACCTGTACGGCTCCACCGAGACGCAGCGCGCGGTCGGCTACTACGTGGTCCCCGCCGCCCACGGCACCGCCGAGACCGACCCGGGCGTCACGTACCCCCTCGGCCGCGGCATGAAGGACGTCCAGCTCCTCGTCCTCAACGAGGCCGGGCAGCAGGCCGGCGTCGGCGAGCCCGGCGAGATCGTCATCCGCTCCCCGCACCTCTCGCTCGGCTACGCCGACGAGCAGCTCAACGCCGTCAAGTTCGTGCGCAACCCGTTCGGCACGTCCGACGACGACCGCATGTACCGCACCGGCGACCTCGGCCGCTACCTCGCCGACGGCTCCGTCACCCCGCTCGGCCGCGCCGACAACCAGGTGAAGATCCGCGGCTACCGCGTCGAGACCGACGAGGTGCAGCACGTCATCTGCTCCGCGCCGGAGGTCCAGGACGCCCTCGTCATGGCCCGCCCCGACGCGAGCGGCGAGACCGCCCTCGTCGCCTACGTGGTGGCCAGGCCCGGTCAGAAGGTGGCCGGCAACGAGCTGAAGGGGTACGTCCGCAAGCGGCTCCCGGACTACATGGTCCCGGCGTTCGTCGTGGCGCTCGACGCCTTCCCGCTCACCCCGAACCGCAAGATCGACCGTGCGGCGCTGCCGGAGCCCTCGGCGGCGACCGGCGTCCACGAGGACGGACCGCGCACCCCGCTGACGCCCACCGAGGAACTGGTGGCCGGCCTGTGGCAGGACGTGCTCGGCGCCCACCAGGTGGGCCCCGAGGACAACTTCTTCAACCTCGGCGGGCACTCCCTGATGGCGACCCAGGTCGTGTCCCGGATCCGCCGGGTCTTCGGCTGCGAGATCGCGCTGCGCACCCTGTTCGAGAAGCAGACCGTGCGGGACCTCGCCGCCCACATCGACGGCGTCGCCGGCGGCACCACCGTCGCCGAACCGATCACCGCCCTGCCCCGCACCGGCGCCCTGCCCGCCTCGTACGGCCAGGAACGCCTGTGGGTCCTCGACCAGCTGGAGGGCGACACCGGCGCCTACAACAGCCCGACGGTCGTGCGGATGCGCGGCCCGCTGGACACCGAGGCGCTGGCCGCCACCCTGGACGAGCTGGTCGCCCGGCACGAGGTGCTGCGCACCCGGATCGTCATGGACGACGGCCGGGTCAGCCAGATCGTCGAGCCGGCCGGCGAGGTCACCATGCCGCTCACGGTCGTCGACCTGGGCGACGAGCCGCAGGAGGACGCCGAGCAGCGCATGTGGGAGCTCGTCGACGAGGCCGCACGGCACCGCTTCGACCTGGCCCAGGCGCCCCTCGAACAGGCCACCCTGATCCGGCTGTCCGACGAGGACCACGTCTTCGTCCTCACCGTCCACCACGTCGTCGCCGACGGCTGGGGCCTGCAGATCGTGGTCCGCGACTTCGCGGCCCTCTACCAGGCACGACGCCAGGGCACGGCCTCGCCGCTGCCCGAGCTCGAAGTGCAGTACGCCGACTGGTCGGGCTGGCAGCGCGACCGGGTCGAGGGCGGCGACTACCAGGGGCAGCTCGACTTCTGGTGCGAGACGCTGGCCAAGCCGGCGTCCGTCCTCGAGTTCCCCGCGCAGAAGCCGAGGCCCGCGGCGATGACCAACCGCGGCCTGACGGTCCGCCGGATCCTCGACGCCGAACTGGTCAACGGGGTACGGCACGTGGGCCGCGAGCACAACGCGACCCTGTTCATGACCCTCCTCGCGGCCTTCAACGCCCAGCTGCACCGCTACAGCGGCGCGGCGGACATCGCGGTCGCCACCCCGGTCGGCACCCGCTCGGTCGAGATCGAGGACGTGGTCGGGTTCTTCGTGAACACGATCGTCTTCCGCAACGAGCTCTCCGCGGAGGAGTCCTTCACCGAACTCCTCGAACGGGTCCGCTCGACGACCCTGGCGGCCTACGCCAACCAGGACGTCCCCTTCGACCGGGTCGTGGACGCGCTCCAGCCCCACCGCGACCTGAGCGTGAGCCCGCTCTTCCAGGTCATGTTCACCCTGCACAACGCGCCCTACTCGGAGATCGACCTCGGCGACCTCAGGCTGGAGCGGCTGCACGCCCCCGTCGGCACCGCCAAGTTCGACCTCAGCCTCGACCTGGCCGAGGAGAAGGACGGCCTGCACGCCACCCTGGAACTCAACGCCGACCTGTTCGACGCCGAGACCGGCGAGCAGCTCCTCGACCACTTCGAGGCCCTGCTCGGCAGCATCACCGCCACCCCGACGCGGGCCGTGGCCGACCTGGAACTGCGCTCGGCCGCCGAGGCCGAGGCCCAGGACGCCCTGAGCGCCGGACCGGACGCCCTCACCACGAAGACGACCGCCGAGGCCCTCGAACACTGGGCGCGGCAGACCCCGGACGCCCCCGCCGTCATCGACGGGACCACCGTCTGGACCTACCGCGAACTGCGGGACCGCGTCGCGGCGCTCGCCGAGCGGCTGACCGCGGCCGCCACCGGCCCCGAGCAGGCCGTGGTGGTCTGCGCCGAGCGCTCCGCCCGGCACATCGCCGCCGCCCTCGCCTGCGGCGCGGCCGGCGCCACGTACGTGCCGGTCTCCCCGGCCGTACCGGACCGGCGGATCGCCACGATCCTCGACCGGCTCGGCGAGGTCGTCGCGGTCACCGACGACGAGCAGGCGGACCGCATCGCCGCCCTGCTCGGCGACGGCAGGGCCCGCGGCAGTCACCTCGTCCTCGACGACGCGGCCGCGGACCGTCCGCTCGACGCCGCCGCCGCGCGGCCGAACCGGCGCGCGTACGTCATCTTCACCTCCGGTACGACCGGTGAGCCGAAGGGCGTGGAGATCGAACAGGCCGGCCTCCTGGGCCACCTGGAGCTGATGGCCCACGACCTGGAGCTGACCTCGGGCGACGTCGTCGCCCAGACCGCCGCGCAGTCCTTCGACATCTCCGTCTGGCAGATGCTCGTCGCGGTCACGCGCGGTGCGACCACGGTGGTCAGCCCCGACGCCACCAGCCGGGACGCCGAGGCGCTGCTCGCCCTCGTCCGGGAGCGCGGGGTCACCGTGCTCCAGCTGGTGCCCGGCATGATCAGGGCGCTGCTCGACCACGCGGAGGGCGGCGACCTGGCGAGCCTCAGGTTCCTGATCGCCACGGGCGAGGCGCTGCCGCCGGACCTCGCGGCGGACTGGCTGCGCCGCTTCCCCGGGATCCCGATGGTCAACGCCTACGGACCCGCGGAGTGCTCGGACGACACCCACCTCGCGGTGCTGTCCACGCCGCCGCCGGCGGACCGCCCGGTCCCGCTCGGCAGCCCCGTCGCCGGTGTCACCTCGTACGTCCTCGACGCGCAGGGACGGCGCGTGCCGTTCGGCGTGCCGGGCGAGCTCGCCATCGGCGGCCCGGTGGTCGGCCGCGGCTACCTCGGTGACCCGAAGGCCACCGCGGACCGCTTCGTCCCCGACCCGTACGCGACGGTCCCCGGCGCCCGGCTCTACCGCACCGGCGACCGGGTGAGGCTGCACGCCGACGGCCGGCTCGAGTTCCTCGGCCGCCTCGACGACCAGCTGAAGATCCGCGGCTTCCGCATCGAGGCCGGCGAGGTCGAGACGGCGCTGTGCGAGCTGCCGGCCGTACGGGAGGCGGCGGTCGTCCTGCGCGACTGCGACGGCGAGCCCACCCTGGTCGCCTGCGTGGTCGGCACCGAGCACGACCCGGCCGTCCTGGCCGCCGCGCTCGGCACCCGCCTGCCGCGCTACATGGTCCCCACCGGCTACGTCTTCGCCGACCGGCTGCCGCGCAACGCCAACGGCAAGGTGGACCGCGGCGCCCTCCAGCGCGACGACGTCACCGTCGAGCGGGTCCGGCAGCGCTTCGAGGCGCTGTCCGGCCCCACCGAGCGGCTCGTGGCCTCGGTCTTCGAGGAGCTGCTCGGCACCCCGGCGGTCGGCGCGCTGGACGACTTCTTCACCCTGGGCGGCCACTCGCTGCTCGCCACCCGTCTCGTGGCCGAACTGGCCGCGCAGACCGACATCGAACTGCCGCTGCGCACCGTCTTCGAGCAGCCCACCGTGCGCGGTGTCGCCCAGGCCCTGGAGGAGCTCCAGATGGCCGGGCTGAGCGAGGCCGAGCTCCTCGAACTCGAGGTGCTGCTCGACGGTGTGACCGACGACCAGGCCCGCGAGCTGCTCGCGGCCGGCGAGGAGAGGGACGCATGATCGGGGAAGTCTCCACCAAGCGGGAGGCCGTCAAGGGCCTCTCCGCGGCCAAGCGGGAGCTGATGGCCCAGCTCCTCCTTGCCCGCGGCAAGCAGCGGGCGGCGGCGCGCACCATCCGCCGCCGCGACCCCGCGGCCCGCGTCCTGCTCTCCCGCGGCCAGGAGCAGCTGTGGGTCGCCGAGTCCCTCGCGGACGGCCGCCCGCTGTACAACGTGCCGTACGGCGTGCGTCTGCGCGGCGCGCTCGACGTCGCCGCGCTGCGCACCGCCCTCGACGGGCTCGTCGCCCGGCACGCGGTCCTGCGCACCGTCTACCGGCAGCTGCCGGACGGCGGCCTGGAGCAGGTCGTGCGGGACGCCGAGCCGGTGCCGCTGCCGGTCGAGGAGACCGGCGGCGAGGAGGCCGCGATGGCCGCCGCGCAGCGCGAGGCGGCCCGGCCGATCGACCTGGCCGGCGGGCCCGTGATGCACGGCCGGCTGTTCCGGATCGCCGCCGACGACCACCTGCTGGCGCTGGTCGTGCACCACATCGCGACCGACGCCTGGTCGGTGGGCGTCCTCCTGGAGGACCTCGCGGAGCTGTACGACGCGGCCCGCGAGGGCCGCTCGCCCCGGCTGCCGGAGCTCGGCATCGACTACGCCGACGCGGCCGTGCACGAGCGGGCGCAGGAGCCCGCGGACTACAACTGGCTGGTCGCGCAGTGGCGCGAGCAGCTGGCCTGGGCCCAGCCGCTCGGCCTGTCGGCGAGCGGCGACCGGGGCACGGCCCGCACCGGGCGGCGCATCCGCTGCCAGTGGGACGCGCAGTTCGGCCGCGAGCTCCAGCGCACCGCCGAGGAGCACCGCACGACCGCGTTCAACGTGATGCTCTCCGCGTTCGCGGTGCTCCTGCACCGGTACACGGGCACCTCCCGGTTCGCCATCGGGACGGTCATGGCCAACCGGAACCGGCAGACCGAGCGGCTGGTCGGCTACTTCGCGAACACCGTTCCCGTCGTCGCCGACCTGTCCGCCGGGGCCGGCACCCTGGGCGACGTGCTCGCCGGGATCACCCGCGAGTCGCTGTGGGCGCAGGAGCACCAGATCCCCTTCGACGTCCTGGTCGACAAGGTCGCGCCGCAGCGGACCCTGGCGGAGAGCCCGCTCTTCGAGGCCATGTTCGTCTTCAACAACGGCCCCGGCCACGAGATGCGGCTGCGCGACCTGTCGCTGACCCCGACGCACCTGCACTCCGGCACCGCGAAGTTCCCGCTGGACCTGTCCTGCGCGGTGACGGACGACGAGGTCATGGTGTCGCTGGAGTTCGACGAGTCGGTGATCGACGCCGACGCCGCCGAGCGCCTCCTCGGCCACTACCGGCGGCTGCTCACCGGACTGTGCGAGACCCCGGACGTCCACGTCGACAACGCGGACCTGCTGACCCCGGCCGAGTGGGAGCTCGTCGTCGGGGAGTGGAACCGCACGGGCGAGGAGTACCCCGAGGACGCCACCGCGCACGGCCTGTTCGAGCAGTGGGCGGACGTGGATCCGGCCGCCGCCGCCGTGGTCTGCGGCGACGAGGCGGTCGGCTACGCCGAGCTCGACGCCCGCGCCAACCGCCTCGCCCACCTGCTCATCGAGCGGGGCGCGGGCCGCGGCGAGCGCGTCGGCGTCTGCCTGGAGCGCGGTGTCGACCTGGTCGTCACCCAGCTCGCCGTCGCCAAGGCCGGCGCGGGCTACGTGCCGCTCGACCCGGGCTACCCGGCGGAGCGCCTCCAGTGGATGCTGGCGGACTCCGGCGCCCGCCTGGTCGTCACCCGTGACGACCGGCTCGCCGGCGACGGCGTCACGGCCGTCGACCCGGCCTCCGCCGGGGACTTCCCCGCGACCCGGCCGGAGCGCGACGTCCGCCCGGACGACCTGCTGTACCTGATCTACACCTCGGGCTCGACCGGCCTGCCCAAGGGCGTGCTGCTCGACCACCGGGGCCGCGTCAACAACTTCACCGACTTCAACCGGCGCTTCCTGGTCGGTCCCGGCGACAAGGTCTTCGGCGTCTCCGCGCTGGCCTTCGACATGAGCGCGTACGACGTGTTCGGCACGCTCATGGCCGGTGCGACCGTCGTCTTCCCGACGCCCGAGGACGAGCGCTCGCCGCACCGCTGGATCGAGACGATCGAGCGCGAGTCCGTCACCGTGTGGCACTCGGTCCCCGCGCTGTTCGGCCTGCTCGTCGAGGAGGCCGAGGTACGCGGCGGGGAGCGGCTGCCGATCCGCCTGGTGCTGCTCGGCGGAGACTGGATCCCGCTGGCGCTGCCGCAGCGCGGCGCGGCCCAGCTCATCGAGTCGGCGCAGCTGGTCAGCATGGGCGGCGCCACCGAGGTCTCCATGGACTCGACGATCCACCTGATCGGCGAGGTCCTGCCGGAGCAGCGCAGCATCCCGTACGGCGTCCCGATGGCGAACCAGACCTCGTACGTCCTCGACGCCTCGCTGTCCCCGCTGCCCGTCGGCGTCCCCGGCGAGCTGTACCTCGGCGGTGTCGGCGTCGGCTGGGGCTACCACAACCGGGCCCGGCTGACCGGCGAGAAGTTCCTGCCGGACCCGTTCAGCCCGCTGCCCGGGGCGCGGATGTACCGCACGGGCGACCGGGCCCGCTGGATGCCGGACGGCAACCTGGAGCTGCTCGGCCGCATCGACTTCCAGATCAAGATCAACGGCTACCGGGTGGAGACCGGTGAGATCGAGGCGGCCCTGCGGGAGGTCATCGGCGGCGGTTCCTGCCTGGTCGCGGCGCACGGCCCGCGCGACGGCGCGAAGACGCTGGTGGCCTACCTGGTGGCGCCGACCGGCGGGGAGGTCCCCGAGGACGCCGAGCTCAAGCGTCAGCTGGCGGAGCGGCTGCCCCAGCACATGGTGCCCGCCTCCTTCGTCCGTATGGACGCCTTCCCGCTGACCCACAACGGCAAGATCAACCGTCGCGAGCTGCCGGCGCCCACGGTCGCCGCCGTCACCGGACGGGCCGCGGGCACCGACACCGAGCGGGCCCTGGTGGAGCTGTGGCGCGAGGCCCTCGGCCGCGACGACGTCCCCGTCGACATCGGCTTCTTCACCCTGGGCGGCAACTCCATCGCCGTCATCCGCATGGTCAGCGCGGCCCGCCGCGTCGGCCTGGAGATGACCCCGCGCATGGTCTTCGCCCACCAGACGATCGAGTCGCTCGCGAAGGCGATCGACGAGCGGGAGGCCGCCCCGGCCGCCGAGTCCGCCCGTCCCCGCCCCACCGGGCCGACGGTGACCACCGGACAGCAGCACATGCTGGACGTCCTGGAGAACGACTGGGTGCCCGGCCTGTACCAGATGCAGTCCACCACCGAGCTGCCCTTCGAGATCGACCCGGACGGCTTCCGGGCCGCCTGGCGGGCGCTCACCGACCGCCACCCCGCCCTGCGCACCGGCTTCCGGCGCGACGGCGACGGCGCCTGGACCCCGGTCGTCGCCGAGGAGCTCGCCCCGGTCATCGAGGTCCTCGACTGGAGCGACCACGAGCCGGACGCGGTCGCCGACGAGCTGATCGCCCTCCTGGAGGCCGAGCGGGCCACGCCCTTCGACGTCTCCGAGCCGCCCCTGTGGCGGGTCTGGCTGGTGCGCGGCCACCACACCTGGTGGCTGGGCCAGATCCAGAGCTACCTGCTCGCCGACGGCTGGTCGAACCTGGTGCTGCTCGACGAACTCCTCGCGCTCTACGTCGCCGCCCTCGAAGGACGCGACGCCGGCCTCCCGCCGGTCCCCGAGCTCGACGCCGAGCACACCGACCCGGAGGCGGACGCCGCCTTCTGGCGGAACCAGCTCGACGGGGCCCTCCCGTCCCGCCTCGCGGCGGAGCCCGGCAGCCTCGGCCCGTCCCGGTTCGCCCGGGTCGCCGGCCGGCTCGACCCGGCGGTCGCCCGGACGCTGCGCGAGCGCGGCGCCGAGCACGGCCACACCTTCTCCACCCTGGCCTGCGCCGGCTGGTCGCTCCTCGCGGCCTCCCGCCTGGAGCGTGCCGACGTCACGGTCGGCGTGGTCTCGGCGGGCCGCGACCGGGCCGTCGACGGCCTGGAGCGCGCGGTCGGCCTGTTCATCGCCGCCCTGCCCGTACGGGTGGAGATCGACCGGGACGAGAGCCTGACCGCCCTGTTCGACCGCTTCCAGCTGGCCCGCGTCGAGGGCGCCGAGCACACCTCGGTCCCCACCGGCACGCTTCAGCGGATGGGCGCCGGCGAAGGACCGCTGTTCGACTCGGTCGTCGTCGTCGCCAACTACCCGGTCTCCTCGGCGCTCCGCGCCCAGCAGGCCGCGAGCGTCCACGAGGGCGCCGAGAGCGACGGCACCCGCAACCAGACCGAGTACGCGCTCCGCCTCGACGTCACCGACGACGCCGAACCCCGTATCGCCCTGTCGTACTACGGCGACCGCGTCGCCGACACCGACGCCCGGCAGCTGCTCGACGACTACCTCGCGCTGCTCGCCTCCGTCGCCCGTACACCTGCCGCCACCGTCGGCCAGGTGCTCCCGCTCGCCCCCCACACGATTGGAGACCCCCGATGACGGTCATGGCAGAACGCGCCGCCTCCCCTCTCGCCCCTTCCGCTCCCGCCACGTCCACCGAGGTGTTCGAGACCCGGGAGTCCGCCGTCCGCTCGTACTGCCGGGCGTTCCCCACGCTGCTCGCCTCGGCGCACGGCACCACCCTGGTCGCCGAGGACGGCACGGAGTACGTCGACTTCTTCTCCGGAGCCGGCGCCCTCAACTACGGCCACAACCACGACCACATCAAGCGTCAGGTCCTGGCCTACCTCCAGGGCGACGGGCTCCTGCACGCCCTGGACTTCCACACGGCGGCCAAGCGCGAGTTCCTGGAGCGCTTCGGCCGGGAGATCCTGGAGCCGCGCGGACTGCACCACCGCGTCCAGTTCTGCGGCTCCACCGGCACCGACGCCGTCGAGGCCGCGCTGAAGCTGGCCCGCAAGCACACCGGCCGCTCCCAGGTCATCGCCTTCTCCGGCGCGTACCACGGCGTCAGCCGCGGCAGCCTCGCCGCGACGGCGGACAACTCGCTGCGCAAGGTGGCCGGCACGGCCCTCGGCGAGGTCACCCACCTGCCGTTCCCGGTCGGCCCGCGCGGCCACTTCCCGACCCTCGACCTCCTCGAGCAGTTCCTGAGCGACGACCTCTCCGGCGTCGACGTGCCCGCCGCGGTGATCCTCGAGGTCGTCCAGATGGAGGGCGGCGTCTACCGCATCCCCGACGAGGACCTGCGCCGCCTGCGGGAGCTCTGCGACCGGTACGGCATCGTGCTGATCGCCGACGAGATCCAGGCCGGCTGCGGCCGCACCGGCGGCTTCTTCTCCTTCGAGCAGGCCGGGGTCGTCCCCGACCTCATCACCGTCTCGAAGTCGATCGGCGGCCTGGGCCTGCCGATGTCGATCCTCCTCATCCGCGAGGGCCTCGACTCCTGGAAGGCCGGTGACCACCCGGGCACCTTCCGCGGCAACCAGCTGGCGTTCGTCGCCGCCTGCGCCGCCCTCGACCTGTGGAAGGACGACGCCTTCCTCGACCAGGCCCGCAACGGCGCCGAACTGCTCCGCGACTTCTGGGAGAGCCACCCGCTGCCCGGCGTCGAGGTGCGCAGCGAGGGCCACGCGATCGGCATCGACCTGACGCACGCCGGAGGCCGCCGGGCCGCCGACGAGGTCGTCGCCTGGTGCTTCGAGCGCGGCCTGATCGTCGAGTCCACCGGCCGTGACAAGGCCGTCCTCAAGCTGCTGCCCGCTCTGACCATGGAGCTCGACGTCCTCCGGTACGGCTGCGAGCTGATCCACGAGGGCCTGCGCACGGCGCTCTCCCACTGACGCGGCCCGCAGTCCCCCCATCCGTCACCCCACAGACTTACGAACAGGACCCACGATGACCATCAGCCAGACCGAGCAGGACGCGGCCGTCGCCGGCACGATCTTCCCCGAGGCGACCGTCAAGATCGACGCCATCGACCGGCTCCACAACCCCGACCCCGAGATGTTCAAGCGCGAGTACGTGTACAAGCGCAAGCCCGCCATCATCACCGGCCTGATGGACGAGTGGCCGGCCATGGAGCGCTGGAGCCTGGACTACTTCCGCGAGCACTTCGGCGACCTGGACATCCACGCCAACCTCCAGCGGCTCGACAAGGAGCTGATCCTCGGCAACGTCGGCGGCTTCCGCGGGATGAAGCTGTCCGCCCTGCTCGACGAGATCGAGAAGAACACCGACGAGGGCAAGGCCTACTACCTGCGCGCCTACCCGGTCCACCGGATGGTCGAGCACTACCCGGGCCTCGAGGAGGACTACGACCTCCCCGACCTGGCGCCGAACTGGGCCGACATCCGCTTCAAGGCCAAGCTGCCGGCGGGCACGGTCAACCCGGCGAAGCTGTTCGGCCTGTACCTCGCCAAGC
This sequence comes from Streptomyces nymphaeiformis, assembly GCF_014203895.1. Classification (GTDB taxonomy): domain Bacteria; phylum Actinomycetota; class Actinomycetes; order Streptomycetales; family Streptomycetaceae; genus Streptomyces; species Streptomyces nymphaeiformis. The sequence goes on from NZ_JACHJY010000004.1 coordinate 555,889, forward strand.
TCTTCCTCAACCGCGGCAGCGGCAAGGGCGCCTCCCGCTCCACCGTGTCCTCCCGGGTCGCGTCCGTGATGTTCGTCGGCAGCAAGGGCACCGTCACCCCGTTCCACAGCGACGGCATGCAGACCGCGGCCTACCTGAGCCAGGTCGTCGGCCGCAAGCGCTGCTACTTCGTCTCCCCGGACCAGCACGCCAAGCTGTACCCGCGCCCGTTCCGCCGCCAGTTCGGCATGGCGCAGGTCGACTACCGCCGCCCCGACCTGACGCGCCACCCGCGCTTCAAGGACGTGGTCGTGGAGGAGACCGTCCTGCACCCGGGCGAGACGCTGTACGTCCCCAGCGGCTACTGGCACGCCATCGAGGCCATGGACACCTCGATCTCGTACAGCCACCAGATCGTCGGCGAGGACAACGCGCTCGGCTGGCTGACCTGCATCCCCGAGCGCTACCTGGCGCAGATGTACTTCAAGTCCCAGGGCGGTCTGCGCAACGTGACCGGCGCCAAGGACTGGGACGACTGGGCCTGACCGTGAGCACACCTCCGAGCACGGCCACGGCCGTGGGCCACAACCTGCTGCGGGACCGCGACTTCCTGCTGTTCGCGGGCGGCCAGGGCGCCTCGGCGCTCGGCGACGCGCTGAGCAAGACCGCCCTGCCGCTGCTCGTCCTGGCCCTCACCGGCTCCGGACTGCACATGGGCGTGATCGCCATGCTGTCGGCGCTGCCCATGATGCTGATCGGCGTCCCCGCGGGCGCCTGGGCCGACCGGCTCGACCGGCGGCGGATGATGCTCTGGTCGGACGTGGGACGCGCGCTGCTCGTCGGCGCGGTCCCGCTGGCCGCCTGGCTGGATCTGCCGGTGCTGCCGGTGCTGTACGCGGTGGCCGTGCCGGTCGGTGTGCTGTACGCCGTCTTCGAGGCGGCCTGCCTGTCCTGCGTGCCCTCGCTGGTCGGCCGCGAACGGCTCGGCGAGGCCAACTCGCTCCTGTCGATCGGCAACGCGCTCGGCTACATCGCCGGCCCCGCCCTCGCCGGTGTCCTGGTGACGGGCATCGGCGGGGCGGGCACCCTGGCGGTCGACGCGCTGACCTTCGCGGTGTCGGCGGTCTCCCTGATGCTGATCCGCCGCCCGATGCAGAGCGCGCGGGAGCAGGCGCCCGCGCCGATGCGCCGGCAGGTCCTGGAGGGCTTCCGGTTCATCGCCGGGCACCGGCTCCTCCGGGCGGCGCTGCTCTACTGGGCGGCGGTCACCTTCTTCACCTCGCCGGTCGTCATCTGCGCCACGTACTTCATCCGTGAGGACCTCGGCTGGTCGCCCGGCGTGCTCGGGTCGATCATCGCGGTCTACGCGGTCGGGGCGATCGCCGGCGCCGTGCTCGCCTCGCGGATGAAGGCCGCCACCGTCGCCGTCATGTGCGCCGGCACGGTCCTCGGGAGCGTCGCGCTGCTCGTCCTGAGCGGCACCGCGTCGCTACCGCTGGCCCTCGGCGTCGTCTTCCTCGCCGGCGGCGGGGAGTCGCTCTCCGCGATCGTCTACAGCACGCTGCGGGCGCGGCTCACCCCGGACGAGCTCCTCGGCCGGGTGACGACGACCGCGCAGGTCGCCGCCTTCAGCCTGAAACCCCTGTCCGTCCTGGCGGCCGGCATCGCCCTGGAGGCGACCTCCGGCTCCGTGACCCTGGCCGTGATCGCGGTCTCCTCCATCGCGATCAGCCTCGTCTTCGCCGGCTACGGCCGCCGGCTCTCCGCGGCGCCCGCCCCCGCCGCCCCCACCCTCGTCCGTCCGACACCCGAAGAGGTAACCCCATGAGCGTGACCACCGCAGAGCCCGACTACGTCGTCGTGGTCAACGAAGAGGAGCAGTACTCGATCTGGCGCAGCGACCGCGAGCTGCCCGCCGGCTGGGAGGCCGACGGCCCGGCCGCCAGCAAGGACGAGTGCCTCGACCGCATCGAGACCGTGTGGACCGACATGCGTCCGCGCTGCGCCCGGGGCTGATCGTCCGTCATGACCCTGCTCCGACGGCTCAGCGCCGGTGAAGGAACCAGCCGGATCGTGTGCCTGCCCTACGCGGGCGGCAACGGCACGGTCTACGAGAGCTGGACCCGATGGCTTCCCCCCGAGGTGGAGCTGTGGGCACCCCATCTGCCCGCACGCGAACACCGGATGCTCGAAGAGCCCCTGGACGACATGGGGCTGCTCGTCCGCACCCTGGCCGACGAGCTCGGCGCGGACGAGCGGCCGACCACCCTGTTCGGACACAGCTTCGGCTCGCTCGTCGCGTTCGAACTGGCCCGCCTCCTCCAGGAGCGTTCCCGCCCGGTCGACTGCCTGATCGCGTCCGGGATGGTGGCGCCGATCGTGCTGCCGCCCCGGCCGGTGCCCACGGACGCCGAGATCCTCTCCAGCCTCCGCTCGCACGGGGTGACGCCCCCCGAGTTCTTCACCCAGCCCGACCTCCTCGAACTCGTCATGCCGGGCCTGCGCGCCGACTACCGGATGGCGATGGGCTACCGGTACGCGGAGGGCCCCGAGCTCTCCGCCCGGGTGTACGCGATCGGGGGCACCGACGACCCCGGCGTGCCCGTCGAGGGCCTCACGGCCTGGGCGGCGCACGGGCAGGGCGACTGCCCCGTCCGGATGTGGGAGGGCGGTCACATGTTCCTCCTGCAACACGTCGAGGAAGTCGCCTCGTTCGTGGTCGGCTGTCATCAGCGGTCCGACACCCGCCCCTTGCAGTCAATCGAAGGATGAGCATGGAAACGCGTACCCTCACCGTCCCCGGCGGCACCCTGCACGCCGTGAGCAGCGGCGCCCCGGCCGGCCCCTCGGCCGTCCTGGTCCACTCCGGCATCGCCCACGGCCAGATGTGGCACCCGCTGATGGAGGCGCTGAGCGAGGAGATGTTCTCCGTCGCCTACGACTGCCGCTGCTTCGGCCGGTCGACGACGACGCTGGACGGGGAGTTCTCCGACCTCGCCGACCTCGGGAGCGTCCTCGACGCGTACGGTCTCGAGTCCACCGTGCTCGTGGCCGAGTCGCGCGGCGCGCGACTCGCGATCGACTTCGCCCTCGCGCACCCCGAGCGGGTGGACGGCCTCTTCCTGCTCGCGCCCGACGTCTCGGGCTTCGACTCCCCGGTCGCGGACGAGGAGCGCCCGCTGCTCGAAGCCGTCGGGGAGGCCGAGGAGGCCTGGGACACCGCCGAGCCGGCCGACGTCCCCCGGACGGTCGAGGAGCTGATCGCCCTCGAGGTGCGGCTCTTCGTCGACGGCCCCGGCCGCGAGCAGGCGCCCGAGCGGGCGGCCGTGCGCGAGGCGGTCGCCGAGATGCTGCGGCTCAACTACACGCAGCAGAAGGACACTCCGGACTTCACGCGGCCCGAGCCCGCGGCCGACCGTCTGGCGAAGCTCGACGTGCCGGTGCGGGTGCTCGTCGGCGACGCCGACACGCTCGGCATGCGGGCCACGGCGGAGGAGATCGAGCGCGCCGTCCCGCAGGCCTCGCTGGTCCGCGTCCCGGACGCGGCGCACGCGCTCACGCTCGAGCGCGAGGAGACGGTCGTACGCGAACTGCGCACGTGGTGGCGGGAACTGCGGCAGCTGCCGCAGTCCGGGGAATGACCTAGGGAGAGGGCTCTGCGATGAGCATGCTGAAGTCCCGGCCGGGAACGGCCGACGAGCCCCCGTCGGAGGACCCGGGAACCTCCGGGGCCGACGGCCCGGCTCCGTCCGACGGCCTGGCTGACGGTCGGCCCGGCGGTGCGGACGCCGGTCGGCCGGGCGGTGCGGCCGGCGGTCGGTCCGGTGCTGCCTCCGGCCGTCCGGCCGGTGCCCGGCGGTTCGCCGGGACCTGGACCGTCCTCGTGGCGCTCCTGGCCGTCTCCTTCTCGCTGGCGTACGGGGCCACCCGTCCCGCGCCCGACGGGGAGGCGGGCCGGGGCGCGCTGGCCACGGCCCAGCGGCTGGAGGACCTCGGCACGCACGTCGCCGCGAGCCCGAAGCTCGCGGAGGGGCTCGACCTCGTCTCCCGCGAGCTGAAGGCGATCCCGGGCCTGGAGGTGGAGCGGCAGCGCTCCACCGGCTCGTACCGCTTCCACGACCGCGCCGTCGACTACGCCGTCGAGAACGTGATCGCCCGCCAGCCCGGCGACAGCAAGGACGCCCTCCTGGTGAACGTCCACGTCGACTCGGCGATGGAGGGCCCCGGCTCCGCCGACGACGGCGTCAACGTCGGCGCGGTGATCCAGGCCGCCCGGCAGCTGGCCGGCAAGGACCACCACCGCACGGTCGTCTACCTCTTCAACGGCGGCGAGGAGGTCGGCCTCACCGGCGCCGACGCCTTCACCGGGCACCCGTGGGCGAAGGACGTCCGCTGGTTCCTGAACCTGGAGGCCGTCGGCTCGGGCGGACTGCCCATCCTGTTCCAGGCGGGCGAGGACGACGGCCGGCTGATCGAGCTCGCGGGCGACACCGCGCGGCCGTACGGCTCGGTCCTCGGCCAGTGGCTGTTCCAGGCGGGCCTCATCAACTCCGACACCGACAGCCGGGTGTGGCGCGCCCAGGGGTGGTCGGGCCTCGACTACGCCCTCTTCGAGGACGGCTACCAGTACCACACGCCGAACGACCGGGTCGCCGCGATCGGGGACGGTTCGGCGCAGGCGGTCACGGACCTGACCGTCCGGTTCGCCTCCGACGTCACGGGGGCCGCCGCCCCGGCCGGCCGGAAGCCCGCCCCGTACTACTTCGACGTGCTGTCCCGCTGGTGGGTGACCCTGGACCCGCTGCTCGTGAAGTCCGGCACCCTCGCCCTGCTCCTCGTCCTGGCCGCGCTGACCTGGCGGGCCCGCAAGGTCTGGGACCTCCGTCCCGGCCGGGTGGCGGCCACCGCCGGGGCCGCGCTCCTCGGCCTCCCGGCGGCCGTGCTCACGGGTGTCCTGGTGGGCGGTGCCCAGTCCCTGGTCGGTCCGCACGCCTGGTACGCGCACCCCTGGCTGATGTACCTGGTGCCCCTGCCCCTCACCGTCCTCGGGGCGCTCGCCCCGCAGCTGCTCCTGGCGCGCCGGCGCCGCCGCCGTTCTCCGGACGGTGCCGGGCGGCCGGACGCCCGTACCGCCCTGCTCGGCAACGCCTGGGCGGTCGGATTGCTCGGCGTGCTCACCGCCTGGCTGGGCGTCGGGCCCGGCTATCTGCTGTGGATCGGCTCCGTCCTGTCCGTCCTGTCCATCGGCGGCTTCCTGGTGCTTCCGGGCCGCTGGCGCGCGGTGCCGCTGCTCGTGGGCGCGTTCGTGTCGTTCGTGCTGATCGCCCAGTTCACCCGGAACCTGTTCGAGCTGGCCGTCCCGATGGTGGGCCGGATGCCGACCGCCATCCCCATGGACGCGGCCCTCGCCGTGGCGTGCGTCCTGGTCGCCGTCCCGCTGGCGCTGGTCCTCGCGCCGTTCGCCGCCCACGCCGGCCGCCCGCCGCGCCGGTCCGGCCTGGCCGTGCTCGCGTACACCGCCTGCGCTCTCCTGGTGGTCGGACTCGTCCAGCCCTACGACAGCGCGCACCCGAAGCTGGTCAGCGCGTTCCAGGAGCAGACCGACGGCAAGGACCCGCGGATCGTGCTCGAAGGCCGCGACTACCTCACGCCCGAGAGCCTCGGGGTCGTCGACCGGGTCGCCAGTGACACGGGTCTGCGGGTCCGCGACGGCGGGCTCGCCGCACGGAAGGTGTCCGTACCCGAGGGGAAGGTCTCCGTCGACACTGCCGGTGCGACCGCGCCCGTCCGGATCACGATCGGCGCGAACCGCGCGGAGCTGATCAGGGTCACGGTGACGGGCCCCGGTCTCTCCATCGGCGGCCGGCCCTTCGAGAGCGAGGAGGCGGTGATCGACGTCGTCGGCCGCTTCGACGGCCACACGCTGGCCGTCGACCGCAAGGGCCCCGTCGAGATCCAGGTCGATCAGGTCTTCCTGAAGACCGGCGAGGACGCCGAGCGGGCCCTGGCGGCGCTGCCGGACTGGACGGTGGGCCACGCGAGGACGGTCGTCACGCACACGTACAGGTCCTGAGGGATCGCCAGAAGTGCGGGTCCGGGCGGTGTTTCACGTGAAACACCGCCCGGACCCGTTCGCCGTGTTTCACGTGAAACACGGCGAACTGCCCCGTTGGCCGTGTCAGACGCCCTCGGTCCAGTCGGCCGGCAGGCGGTAGTCGAGGTCGGCCTCGACGGTCGCCACGTCCATCTGGGCCTTCTGCAGCGAACCGGAGAAGTCCCAGTTCATCGACTGCCAGCGGGTGAACTGGTCAAGGACCCAGACGCCGGACTGGCGGCTGCCGTTGCCGGACTTGCCGTTGCCACCGAACGGGAGGTGGGCCTCGGCGCCCGAGGTGGAGTTGTTCACGCTGACCATGCCCGCGCCGATGCCCTGTCGGAACTGGAACACCGTGGCCGGGTCGCTCGTCCAGACGGCGGCGGAGAGGCCGTAGCCCGGGGTGTTGGCGAGCTCGATCGCCTCGTCGAGCGTCCGGTACGTGGTCACGCCGACGACCGGCCCGAAGGTCTCCTCCAGGAAGATCCGGTCCGTCGGGCGAACCCCGGCCACGAGCACCGGGTGGTAGTACAGGCCGTCCGAGGGGTCGCCGACGAAGCCCTCGCGGGGCGACTCGGCGGTGATCCGGCCGATCGCGCTCGAACCGAGCACCGTGTGGTGCTCCTCGATCCAGCTCAGCGCCTCCTCGTAGGAGCGCGCGAACTTCTCGTCGAGCAGCGGGCCGTAGACGACGCCCTCGGCCGGCTCGCCCACCGCCGCGGCCCGCACCGCCTCGTCGAACTTGCGGACGAACTCGTCGTGCACGTCCTCGTGCGCGATGACCGTGCCCAGCGAGGTGCAGCGCTGGCCCGCCGTGCCGTAGCCGGAGAACAGCGCGGCCTGCACGGCCAGGTCCAGGTCCGCGTCGGGGGCGAGGACCATCGGGTTCTTGCCGCCCAGCTCCAGGCACGGGGTCTGGAGGTGGCGGCCGCACAGCTCGCCGATCCGGCGGCCGACCAGCGTCGAGCCCGTGAAGCCGACCTTGTCGACCAGACCGCGGCCCAGTGCGGCGTCCAGGCCCTCGAAGGTCGTCTCGCCGTCCGCGTAGACCAGGTTCAGGACGCCGGCCGGGACGCCCGCGCGCCAGGCGAGCTCGGCGAGGGCGCGCGCGGTCGCGGCCGCGTACTCGGCGGGCTTCCACACCACCGCGTTGCCGCACAGCAGCGCCGGGGCGATGTACCAGGACGGCACCGCCACCGGGAAGTTGCCCGCCGTCACGATGACGGACACGCCGACCGGCATCCGGAAGGTGAACAGCTGCTTGTCGGACATCTCGGAGGGGACCGTCTGCCCGTACAGGCGGCGGCCCTCGCCGAGGAAGAAGTCGCAGGTGTCGATGATCTCCTGGACCTCGCCCAGCGCCTCGGCGTACGTCTTGCCCACCTCGCGGGTGACGAGGCGCGCCAGGCTCTCCTTGTTGGCCTGGACGAGGCGCCCGAAGGCGCCCACGACCTGGCCGCGCACGGGGGCCGGGACCCGCGCCCACTCGCGCTGGGCCTGCCGCGCCGCCGCGCAGGCGTCCTGGAACGTCGCCGAGTCGGCCAGCCGGACCTCGGCGACGACATCGCTCAGGCGCGCGGGGTTGAGGGAGGCGTAGGTGTCACCGCCGCCGGGGACCTCCTTGCCGTCGATCACCGAGTTCAGCGCAGTCGGAGCCACCACTTGGAATTCCTCTCACCATGTCGGATGCGGTGGGTCAGAGTAGCCGCTGACCTGCGCAAGCGGGCCGGATCGAGGGGGGATCAGCGGACCCTCTTGTTCATCCAGGGGGTGAGCGAGGCGCCGGGCACCAGTTCCTTGTATGTCACGTCGCCGGGGACCGGGACGACGAGCCACCAGCCGGGCGGGAAGAACCGGCCCTTCACATGGGCGAGTCCGCCGTGGACGGAGCGCAGGAAGGCGGGGACGGCGTCGCGGGGGACGTCCGCGAACTCGATCCCGTCCACGGTGATCCGGGCGTCGTCCTCGGGGAAGACCTGGACGGTGACCGAAGGGGAGCCGCCCAGCTCGACGTAGGCCTCGTGCGGCAGCGATCCGTCCGGGTCGAGGACGGCGAACGCGCCGGAGGAGGTGCGCCGGGACGTCTGGTCCGCGCCGATGGAGTCGTCGACCGTCATCTCCAGGTGGAACTCCCGGGCGATCTCGCGGATCGCGGTGACGGCCGCTTCGGTGGTGGGCAGGTGCGGGTGAGCCATGGGAGCGATCATGCCGCACGGCCCGTGGGGGCCGTCCGGCTCAGGAGGGGAAACGGAGGAACTCCGGCGGGACGGCGTCGGTCAGCCAGACCCCGTTGGCGCTGACGTGGAAGACGTGCCCGGCCCGCCGCATGGCTCCGGCGTCGACGCTCAGCACGACGGGCCGTCCCCGGCGCGCGCCGACCCGGGTCGCCGTCTCCCGGTCGGGGGAGAGGTGGACGTGGTGGCGGGCCATGGGCCGCAGCCCCTCCGCCCGGATCGCGGGGAGCCGGTCCGCGACCGTGCCGTGGTAGAGGTACGCGGGCGGTTCGGCGGCCGGCAGGTCCAGGTCGACCGTGACGGTGTGGCCCTGGCTCGCGCGGATGCGGGTGCCCTCGATCGCGAAGCGCTTCTTGTCGTTGGTCGCCACGACGTGGTCGAGCTCGGCGCGGGTGATCCGGAAGCCGTGCTCGGCGGCGGCCCGGAGCAGGTCGTCGATCTCGGTCCAGCCGTGCGCGTCGAGGACGAGCCCGATGCGCTCGGGCTGGTGACGCAGATGCTTGGAGAGGTACTTCGACACCTTCACGGTGCGTCGTTCATCCATCTCGATTTCTTCCCCGTTCAGGTTTGATCCACAAGCAAGTGGAGTTATCCACAAGCGAATTGGAGATTCTGTGGACAACGGGGCTGCCAGGTCAAGGCATTTAACCAATTTCCTCGTCTTTGTACTGTCTTGCGGCAAGTGCGTCCAATGTTCTTTTGTTGACCTCTCGTTCCGTGGCCGCCGCGATGAAGGCCTCGATGCCCTCCGCGCCGACCAGGCTCTGAACGGCCCGTATCGTCCCGGCCGGAAGCGACACCGGACGCGGCTGGTCGTCCCTCACCAGGGGTGGCTCCGGCGACAGATGGAACTGGAGGTGGCGGGTGGCCAGCAGGCGCATGGCCCGCGCCAGTTCGGCGTCCACCGTCTGCTGGGCGAGCGGCCTCAGCCGCCGCACCATCGTCGCCGCCTCGGCCGCGTCCGCGTCCGTCGGCGGCCGGTGCTCCAGATAGCGCGCGAAGACGTGCTCGGTCGTGAACTCCAGGAAACGGGACGCGATGTGCTCGACCTGATCGCGAAGTTCCCTCAGGTGCCCGGTGATCGCCGCGAGCGGCACGCCCGCCGCGTACAACTCGGCGGCCACCGCCAGCTCTTGCGGACTCGGCACGAGGTACTCCTCGCCCCGGCCCTCCCGGCCCGGCAGCCGCTCCAGCACGCCGAGCTCGACGGCCTCCCGGATGGCCTCCTCGTCCGGCGTGCCCCCGAAGCGGGCGTCCAGCTCCGCGCGGGAGATCCGGTCCGCCTCCTCGTCCGTCCACGGCCCGTGGACCTCCGCGACCAGGCCGAGCACCCCGCCGAGCCCCCGGCCGGTGTCCCAGGCCTCCAGGAGCTCCTTGATCGAGGCCAGGGTGTAGCCCCGGTCGAGGAGGTCGGCGATCTGCCGGAGCCGCGCGAGATGCGCGTCCCCGTACACGTTCGACCTGCCCCGCCGCTCCGGACGGGGCAGCAGGCCGCGGTCCTGGTAGGCGCGGATCGTCCGGACCGTGGCCCCGCTGTGATGGGCGAGATCCTCGATCCGGTACTCCGGCTGTGCTGACTGCTCGGACAAACCCGCTCCCACCGACCGCATGCTCCACCCCGCCACCGCGAGGCCCCTCCTGGGAGGGATCGTACGACCGCCGGTCCGCTACGCCGGCGGCTGCCAGCGGGCCAGGGCCCGCAGGGCCCTCGGGCTGAGCCGGGACAGGAAGTGCGCGCCCCGGGCCTCGGGCGTCACCGGGACGACGGCCCGGTCGTGCAGGACCGCCCCCAGGATCGCGTCCGCGACCTTCTCCGGCGGGTAGTTCCGCAGGCCGTACAGCCGGGAGGCCTTCTGCTGCCGCCGCTTCTCCTCCGCCGCGTCCGTGATCCCGGCGAACCGCGCGGTCGCCGTGATGTTGGTGTTGACGATGCCGGGGCATATCGCGGAGACCCCGATGCCCTGGTCGGCCAGCTCGGCGCGCAGGCACTCGCTGAGCATCAGCACCGCCGCCTTCGACGTGCTGTACGCGGGCAGCGCCCGGGAGGGCTGGAAGGCCGCCGCCGAGGCCGTGTTGACGATGTGGCCGCCCTGGCCGCGCGCGGTCATCTGCGCCCCGAAGACACGGCAGCCGTGGATGACGCCCCACAGGTTGACGTCCAGGACCCGCTTCCACTCCTCCGCGGAGGTCTCGAAGAAGGAGCCGGTGAGCCCGATGCCCGCGTTGTTGACGAGGACGTCGACGACGCCGTACTCGGCCGCCACCTTCGCCGCCAGCTGCTCCATCGCCTGCTCGTCGGCGACGTCGACCGTCTCGCCCCAGGCCTCGGGGGCGCCGATCAGACGCGCCATCTCGGCCGTGCGGGCCGCCCCCTCGGTGTCCCGGTCCACGGCCACCACCCGGGCGCCGGCCTCCGCGAACGCGAAGGCGGTCGCCCGCCCGATGCCGCTGGCCGCCCCGGTGACCAGGACGAGCTGCCCGCCGAACCGCTCCGCGTACTCCGGCTTCACCCCGCCCTTCGCCGCGGCCTCCGCGACGGGCTTCGGCGCCTTGGTCGCCGCGTCCTCGTTGGCCCGCACGAAATCGGCGATCCAGGAGGACAGCTGGTCGGGACGGGTGCGCGGCACCCAGTGCTTGGCGGGCAGGGTGCGCCGGGTCAGGTCCGGCACCCAGCTGCCCAGGTCGTCGTAGAGCCGCTCGGAGAGGAAGGCGTCCCCGGTCGGCGTGATCAGCTGCACGGGCGCGTGCGCGTACGCGTCGGGTCGCGGCCTGCCGAGCCGGGCCCTGACGTTGTCCCGGTAGAGCCAGGCGCCGTGCGCCGCGTCGTTCGGCAGGGAGGGCGTCGGGTACTCCCCGGCGGGGACCTTCTCCATCCGCTCCAGGACCTTCGGCCAGCGCTTGCCGAGCGGCCCGCGCCAGGCGAGCTCCGGCAGCACGGGCGTGTGCAGCATGTACACGTACCAGGACTTGGCGCCCTGGCCGAGGAGCTGACCGACGCGGCGCGGGGTGGGCCGGGTCATCCGCTGCTTGATCCAGTGCCCGAAGTGGTCGAGCGAGGGCCCCGACATCGAGGTGAAGGAGGCGATCCTGCCCTCGGTGCGCCGCACGGTGGCGAACTCCCAGGACTGCACCGAGCCCCAGTCGTGGCCGACCAGGTGGACCGGGCGGTCCGGGCTGACGGCGTCGGCGACCGCGAGGAAGTCGTCCGTGAGCTTCTCCAGGGTGAAGCCGCCGCGCAGCGGGACCGGCGCCGTCGACCGGCCGTGGCCCCGGACGTCGTAGAGCACCACGTGGAACTCCTCGGCCAGCCGGCCCGCGACCTCCGACCACACCTCCTTGGAGTCCGGGTACCCGTGCACGAGCAGGACGGTCGGCCGGTCCGCGTCGCCGAGCTCGGCGACGCACAGCTCGATCCCGCCCGTCCGCACCCAGCGCTCCCGCGCTCCGTTCAGCCCCGCCATCAGACCGCTCCCTCGTTCCAGCGCCGCACGTGCGGCAGATCGTCGTCCAGCCAGAAAGCGCTCTGCTCGGGGTCCCGGGAGTCGGTGACGACCAGGATCTCCTCGAACTTCGCGCCCGTCCCCCGGAATCCGAGGTGCGGTTCGACCGCCCAGAGCCCGGGCACGGGCGGGTGGTCGGAGAACTTGTACGGCGACCAGAGCGGCGACCAGCCGTCCCGGTGGCCGTGCACGGCGTCGCTCGCGAGGCCCTTGAGCGACTGGGTGCCGAAGCCGAAGAGCGTCGGCGCCCAGCGGCGCTCCTTCACCCGGTCGATCTTGTGGGCGATGACGCCGAAGGGATAGGCCCGGTGCCTGTTCGCGTACCCCTGGCGGACCATGAGCCGGTCCACGTCCTCGTAGATCTCGCGCAGCGTGCGGCGCTCGCGCACCTCGCGCAGGATCAGCTCGCGGTGGGCCTCCAGGTCGGCGAGCAGCTTGTCGTGCAGGGGGTTGAGGCCCAGGCAGCCGCTGTAGCCGATGTCGGCCGTGTAGCCCTTGTAGACCGGCGCCATGTCGAGGATGAACGGCATCCCCGCCTCCAGGCGCCGGTCGGTGGGGAAGAACTGCAGCGGGATCCTGAAGTCCACGAACGCCGTGCGGTCCCCGAACCAGGCGAAGGGCCGGTGGAACCAGTCCTTCACGCCCCGCTCGTAGAGCCACTCCCGCTGCATCCGGGCGGCCTCGCGCTCGGTCACGCCCGGCTTGAGCTGGGCCGCGACGGCCTCCGCGCACTCGTAGGAGAGCCGCTGTACTTCCCTGAACCCCCGCAGCTCCGCGGAGAGTTCGCCTGTCACTGCTGAGGCCATGCCACCCGCCGTCCGTGTGTGAGCGCCCGGCTGCGCTACGCGTCCGTAACTTGACACCGATGAATGTGACAATGCCCGGAGGCTGAGTCAAGGGGTCGGACGGCGGCCTGTGGAAAAGTCCGGCGGAGGGACCGACCGACGGCCCGGGGAAAAAGACTTTCGTCGTGATGCCCTTACGGGCTTGTACTCCTGAAGTGGGAGAAGGATCGGGCCGTTGGTCTGACGACTCCTGTGGCGCACGCCACTACCGTCGAAGCGTGACTGTGATCGCCACCGAAAGCCTCAGCAAGCGGTTCCCCAGGGTGACCGCTCTCGACCGGCTCTCCCTGGACATCGGGCCCGGTGTGACCGGACTGGTGGGTGCCAACGGAGCCGGCAAGTCCACGATGATCAAGATCCTGCTCGGACTCTCCCCCGCCACGGAGGGCAGCGCGCAGGTCCTTGGCCTCGACGTCCGGACCCACGGCCCGGAGATCCGCGAGCGCGTGGGGTACATGCCCGAGCACGACTGCCTCCCGCCGGACGTCTCGGCCACCGAGTTCGTCGTCCACATGGCGCGGATGTCCGGGCTGCCCGCGACCGCCGCCCGGGAGCGGACCGCCGACACCCTGCGCCACGTCGGCCTGTACGAGGAGCGCTACCGCCCGATAGGCGGCTACTCGACGGGCATGAAGCAGCGGGTGAAGCTGGCCCAGGCGCTGGTCCACGACCCGAAGCTGGTCCTCCTCGACGAGCCGACCAACGGCCTCGACCCGGTCGGCCGGGACGAGATGCTCGGACTGATCCGCCGGGTCTGGACCGACTTCGGCATCTCCGTCCTCGTCACCTCGCACCTCCTGGGCGAGCTGGAGCGCACCTGCGACCACGTCGTCGTCATCGACGGCGGCCGGCTGCTGCGGTCCAGCTCCACCAGCGACTTCACCCGGACCACCACGACGCTCGCGGTCGAGGTCACCGACTCCGACGCCCACCCCGACGGCGCGGCCTCGCTCCGCGCCGCCCTCGCCGCCGCCGGTGTGACGATCCACGCGGGCGTGGAGGACGGCCTGCCGGGCGCCGGCCACGTCCTGCTCCTGGAGGCCCCGGGCGAGGAGACGTACGACCTCGTGCGGGACACCGTCGCCGGCCTCGGCCTCGGTCTCGTCCGCATGGAGCAGCGCCGCCACCACATCGCCGAGGTCTTCAAGGCGACGGACCAGGAGGAGGTGCCGGCTCGATGAGCTCCCAGGCCCCCGAAACGACCCAGATCCACAACATCGGCTACCGGTCCTACGACGGCCCGCGCCTCGGCCGGGCGTACGCGCGCCGCGCGCTCTTCTCGCAGTCCCTGCGCGGGGCGTACGGCCTCGGCCGCAGCGCCAAGTCGAAGGTGCTGCCGATGCTGCTCTTCGCGGTGATGTGCGCGCCCGCGCTGATCATCGTCGCGATCTCGGTGTACACCAAGGCGGACAAGCTCTTCATGGAGTACACCCAGTACGCGGTCTACCTCCAGCTCGTCATCGCCGTCTTCCTGGCCTCCCAGGCGCCCCAGTCGGTCTCCCGCGACCTGAGGTTCCGCACGGTCCCGCTGTACTTCTCCCGCCCCATCGAGCGGGTGGACTACGTGCTCGCCAAGTACGGGGCGATGGCCTCGGCGCTCTTCGTCCTCACCGCCACGCCGCTGGTCATCATGTGGATCGGCTCGATGCTGGCCAAGATGGACTTCGCCGAGCAGGCCAAGCTGTTCGGGCAGGGCCTCGTCTCCGTCGCCGTCCTGTCGGTGCTCTTCGCCGGCGTCGGCCTGGTCATGGCCGCGCTCACCCCGCGCCGCGGCTTCGGCGTCGCCGCCGTCATCGCCGTCCTCACCATCTCGTACGGTGCGGTCACCACCCTCCAGGGCATCTCGTACACCACCGAGAACACCGGCTCCATCATCTGGCTCGGCCTGTTCTCCCCCCTCACCCTCGTCATCGGCCTGCAGAACGCGTTCCTCGGCGCTCCGGCCTCCTTCCCCGGCGAGATGCAGGTCGGTGCGGGCACCGGCGCGGTCTACCTGCTGGTCGTCCTCGGCCTCGTAGCCGCCTGCTACGGCATCCTGATGCGCCGCTACCGAAAGGTCGGACTGTGAGCACCCTGCACATCGACCACGTCTCGCGCTGGTTCGGAAACGTGGTGGCGGTCAACGACATCACGATGTCGATCGGCCCCGGCGTCACCGGCCTCCTCGGCCCCAACGGCGCCGGGAAGTCCACCCTCATCAACATGATGGGCGGCTTCCTCGACCCGTCCACCGGCAGCGTGACCCTCGACGGCCAGCCGGTCTGGCGCAACGAGTCGGTCTACCGCTCCATCGGCGTCGTCCCCGAGCGGGAGGCGATGTACGACTTCCTCACCGGCCGCGAGTTCGTCGTGGCCAACGCCGAACTCCAGGGCCTCGGCGCCGCGGAGGCCCAGCGGGCCCTGGCGACGGTCGAGATGGAGTACGCGCAGGACCGGAAGATCGCCACGTACAGCAAGGGCATGCGGCAGCGCGTGAAGATGGCCTCGGCCCTCGTCCACGAGCCGTCCGTGCTGCTGCTCGACGAGCCGTTCAACGGCATGGACCCGCGCCAGCGCATGCAGCTGATGGACCTGCTGCGGCGGATGGGCGCGGACGGCCGCACGGTCCTGTTCTCCTCGCACATCCTGGAGGAGGTCGAGCAGCTCGCCTCCCACATCGAGGTGATCGTGGCCGGACGGCACGCGGCCTCCGGCGACTTCCGCAAGATCCGCCGGCTGATGACCGACCGGCCGCACCGCTACCTCGTCCGCTCCAGCGACGACCGGGCGCTCGCCGCCGCGCTGATCGCCGACCCGTCCACGGCCGGCATCGAGATCGACGCGGTGGACGGCGGACTGCGGATCCAGGCCGTCGACTTCGGACGGTTCACCGAGCTGCTGCCGAAGGTCGCGCGGGAGCGCGGCATCCGGCTGCTCACGGTCTCGCCCTCCGACGAGTCCCTCGAATCCGTCTTCTCGTATCTCGTCGCGGCCTGAAAGGAGTACGACCCCGATGTACGACCCCACTGTCGCCCGGCTCACCTACCGGGCCCTCCTCGGCCGCCGCCGTGCGGCGATCCTCTTCCTCCTGCCCGCCCTGCTCCTGGTCATCGCCGCGGCCGTCCGCATGCTCAACGGCGCGGACGACCAGGTCGCGGCCGACCTCCTCGGCGGCTTCGCGCTCGCCACGATGGTCCCGCTGATCGGCGTCATCGCCGGCACGGGCGCGATCGGCCCGGAGATCGACGACGGCTCCATCGTCTACCTGCTCTCCAAGCCGGTGAAGCGGTCGACGATCATCACCACCAAGCTGATCGTGGCCATCGCCGTCACCATGGTCTTCTCGGCCGTGCCGACGCTGATCGCCGGCTTCATCCTGAACGGGAACGGGCAGCAGGTCGCCGTCGCCTACACGGTCGCCGCGCTCGTCGCCTCCATCGCCTACAGCGCGCTCTTCCTGCTGCTCGGCACGGTCAGCCGGCACGCCGTGGTGATCGGCCTGGTCTACGCCCTGGTGTGGGAGGCGCTCTTCGGCTCCCTGATCTCCGGCGCCCGCACCCTCAGCGTCCAGCAGTGGGCGCTCGCGCTGGCCGAGAAGGTCACCGGCGACGGCCTGGTGAAGTCCGAGGTGGCCCTGCCGACGGCGACGGTGCTGCTCGTCGCCGTCACCCTCGGCGCCACCTGGTTCGCCGGCCGCAAGCTGCGCACGCTGAAGCTGGCCGGCGAGGAGTAGGAGCCCCCGGGGGCGTCAGACCGTGCGGTCCCGGGCGGCGAGCAGTCCGACGCCCGCGGCCGCCGCGCAGACGGCGAGGACCAGCGCGATCGGCAGGGTCCAGGAGCCGGTGGCCTGGTGGAGGGCGCCGGCCGCCAGCGGCCCGGCGGCGGCCATCAGATAGCCGACCGTCTGGGCCATCCCGGACAGCCCGGCCGCGGTCAGCGCGTCCCCGGAGCGCAGCACGATCAGTGTCAGGGCGAGGCCGACGGCGCCGCCCTGACCGACACCGAGGACCGCCGACCAGAGCCAGGCACCCTCCACGGGCGCCACCATCAGTCCTGCGTAGCCGGCCGCGACCAACGTCGTGACCAGCACGATCAGCGGACGCTGACTGCGCATCCGGCCGGCGAGCAGCGGCACCGCGAAGGCGCCGGCGACCTGGATCAGGTTGTTGAAGGCGAAGACCACGCCGGCGGTGGAGCGGCTCATCCCGTGGTCGGTGAAGATCGTCGGCATCCAGGCGATCAGCACGTACGACCACAGCGACTGCAGTCCCATGAAGAGGGTGACCTGCCAGGCGAGCGCCGAGCGCCAGACGCTCACCGGGCGGGCGCCGCCGGCCGGCACGGCCCGTACGCCGTGTCCCGACCGCCCACGGGCGATCAGCACCTGCGGGAGCCAGGCGAGGGCCGCGACGGCGGCGAGCAGCGACCAGAAGCCCAGGGAGGCCTCCCAGCCGCCGCCCAGGGCCTTCTCCAGCGGGACCGCGGCGGCCGCGGCGGCCGTGGCGCCGGCGATCATCGCGCCCGTGTAGACCGAGGTCATCGACGCGGCCCGGTCCGGGAAGTCGCGCTTGATCAGGCCCGGCATCAGCACGTTGAGCAGGGCGATCGCGGTGCCGACCAGGATCCCGCCGCCGTACAGCGCGTACACGGACGGCAGGACGCGCGCGAGGATGCCGACGCCGAGCAGCAGCAGCGCCGCGAACAGCACGCGCTCGGCGCCGAACCGGCGTCCGAGCCAGGGCGCCACCAGGGCGCCGAGGCCGAGGAAGAGCACCGGCACCGAGGTCACGAGCGAAGTCGCGGTCGACGAGAGCCCGAAGGCGTCGGATATCTCCCCGACCAGCGGCGCCACACTCGCCAACGCGACCCGCATGTTGAGCGATGCCAACACGATCCCGACGAGGAGCACGGCGGGGCGCGCGAACAGAGCGCGCCGCGGGTGCGCCCCGGAGCCCCCCGCCGCCCGGCCCGAGCCCACCCGCGCCCCGGAACCCGCGTCAGTACGCGCCCCCGAGCCCCGCGCCCCGGCGTCCGTAAGTGCCCCCGAGCCCCGCGCCCCGGCGTCCGTAAGTGCCCCCGAGCCCCGCGCCCCGGCGTCCGTAAGTGCCCCCGAGCCCCGCGCCGCCGGGCCCGTACCGGCCCCGGAACCCGTACCCGTGCCAAGGCCCGAGGCCGTACCCGCACCCGCTCCGGAGTCCGCGTCCGTGCGCGTCCCCCGGCTCACTCGGCCTGCTCCGTCAGCGCGGTGACCGCCTCCATCGGGACCCGCAGCAGTTCGCGGGCCTCACGTTCCGCGGCGTCCTGGTCGCCGGACTCGACGGCCGTCACCAGGGCCTCGTGGGCGTCGATGTCGACCGGGGGCATCTCGCGGTCGCCGAGGGCCTCCACGAGGACCTCGTGCACCTGCGCGGAGAAGAAGCGGTACACCTCGACGAAGGCCGCGTTGTGCGTCGCGCCGACGAGCGCGAGGTGGAAGGCGAGGTCCGCGTCCGCGTCCCGGTCGCCCTCCTCCCGCAGGGTGGTCAGGGCGTCCCGCAGCCGCCGCAGGTCGTCGGCGTCGCGCCGGGCGGCCGCGAGCCGGGCGGCCTCGGCCTCCAGGGCGATCCGCAGTTCGAGGACGTCGGCCGCGCCCGCGTGCCGGACCCCGCGGAGCACCGCGGCCGGGTCGGCGGTCGACCTGACGAAGGTGCCGTTGCCCTGGCGGGACTCCAGGAGGCCCGCGTGGACCAGGACCCGCACGGCCTCGCGGACGGTGTTGCGGCCGACGCCGAGCTGCTGCGCGAGCTCGTGCTCGGTCGGGATGCGGTCGCCGACCGCCCACTCCCCGTCGGTGAGCTGCGTGCGCAGCTGTTCCACCACGGAGTCCACCAGCGAGGTCCGCCCCGCCGCCTTCAGTGCCATCGAAATCCTCTATTCGCCCGGTTGCCCAGTCATCCTACAAGTGACCTCCCTCGCGTCCCCGACCGGGCCGCAGCGACCGGACTACTGTGGGCTCGTACGTGTGCCGAACACCCTCACCACCCTCGGGAGTCAGTCATGTCAGACCGCTTCGACGTCGTCGTACTCGGAGCTGGCCCCGGCGGCTACGTCGCCGCCATCCGCGCCGCCCAGCTGGGCAAGCGGGTCGCGGTCGTCGAGGAGAAGTACTGGGGCGGTGTCTGCCTGAACGTCGGCTGCATCCCCACCAAGGCGCTGCTGCGCAACGCCGAGCTCGCCCACATCTTCAACCACGAGGCCAAGACCTTCGGCATCAAGGTCGACGGCACGGTCACCTTCGACTACCGCGAGGCGTTCAGCCGCAGCCGCACGGTCGCGGACGGCCGCGTCAAGGGCGTCCACTTCCTGATGAAGAAGAACGGGATCACCGAGTTCGACGGCCGGGGCACCTTCCTCGACGCGAACACCCTCCAGGTGGCGAAGTCCGACGGCACCACGCAGACGATCACGTTCGACAACTGCATCATCGCCACCGGCGCCTCCCCGCGCCTGCTGCCCGGCACCGCCCTCAGCGACCGCGTCGTCTCGTACGAGCAGCAGATCCTCGCCGAGGACGCCCCGCAGTCGATCATCATCGCCGGCGCCGGCGCGATCGGCATCGAGTTCGCGTACGTCCTGAACAACTACGGCACCAAGGTCACCATCGTCGAGTTCCTCGACCGGATGGCCCCGCTGGAGGACGAGGAGGTGTCCAAGGAGCTCGCGAAGCAGTACCGCAAGCTCGGCATCGACGTCCTCACCTCGACCCGCGTCGAGGCCATCGACGAGTCCGGCCCGCAGGTCCGCGTCACCGTCACCGGCAAGGACGGCGTCCAGAAGGTCCTGGAGGCCGACAAGGTCCTGCAGGCCATCGGCTTCGCGCCGAACGTCTCCCACTACGGCCTGGAGAGCACCGGCGTCGCCCTGACCGAGCGCGGCGCCATCGACGTCGACGGCCGCTGCCGCACCTCCGTGCCGCACATCTACGCCATCGGTGACGTCACCGCGAAGCTGATGCTCGCGCACACCGCCGAGGCCATGGGCGTCATCGCCGCCGAGACCATCGCGGACGCCGAGACGATGGAGCTCGACTACCCGATGATCCCGCGCGCGACCTACTGCCAGCCGCAGATCGCCAGCTTCGGCTACACGGAGGCCCAGGCGCGCGAGAAGGGCTACGACGTCAAGGTCGCCAAGTTCCCGTTCATGGCGAACGGCAAGGCGCACGGCCTCGGCGACTCGACCGGCTTCGTGAAGATCGTCGCCGACGCGAAGTACGGCGAGATCGTCGGCGCCCACCTGATCGGCCCCGACGTCACCGAGCTGCTGCCCGAGCTGACGCTGGCCCAGCAGTGGGACCTCACGGTCCACGAGGTCGCCCGGAACGTGCACGCGCACCCGACGCTCGGCGAGGCCGTGAAGGAAGCGATCCACGGTATTGCCGGACACATGATCAATTTCTGAGGTTTCTCCAAGCTCCGGGTGATAGGCACTGAAAGGTGCCGAGCGAAACCTCACCGGGTGGCGAACCGTCCCGGCCGATCAGGTCGTGGGTGCGTTCGTCACCCGGTACGCATGTGTGGCTGGCGGTCATCGCGATCACCAGCCTCGTCATCGCGCTCTCCCCGCACGGCCTGGAGACCTATCTCCTGCACCGCAACAGCAGCAATCTGTACCAGCTCGCACACCACCCGATGCGGGCGCTGCTCGGCAGTGCGTTCTGGATCGAGAACCCGGCCGACTTCCTGCTGTACGCGGTGCTCTTCGAGGTCTTCCACGCCCCCGTGGAACGCTGGCTGGGCACCCCGAAATGGTTCCTCACCGTCGCCGGCGCCCACGTCGCGGCCACGCTCATCAGCCAGCAGGTGGTCCTGGCGGCCATCCAGCTCCACGACGTGCCGCGCAGCATGGCGCACGTCGTCGACATCGGCGTCAGCTACGGCCTCGCCGCATCGGCCGGCATCCTGACCTACCGGCTGCCCACGCCCTGGCGCTGGCTCTACCTCGCCGTGGTGACGGCGTTCTTCCTCGTACCGCTCGCCGCCGACCGCACCTACACCGACCTCGGCCACGCGATCTCGCTGGCGATCGGCCTCGGCTGCTACCCGCTGACCCGCGGGGCGCCGCCCCCGGGAAAACCAGTCGCCGTCGAACGCCCGCCCGGCGCACACTAGTTGCACGGGGGGACACGGGGGATCCCCCCGGGTGCGGCCGCTTCGAGCGCGTGGACCCCGGTCCGCGCGGGCCGTGAACCGTGAAGGCCCGCTCCCCTCGGGGGAGCGGGCCTTCGTGCGGAAGCCGGCCGGTCAGGCCGAGAGCAGGCGCTCCAGGACGAGCGCGATGCCGTCCTCCTCGTTCGAGGCGGTCACCTCGTCCGCCACCGCCCGCAGCTCCTCGTGCGCGTTGCCCATGGCCACGCCGTGCGCCGCCCAGCCGAACATCGGGATGTCGTTCGGCATGTCGCCGAAGGCGATCGTCTCCGCGGCCTTCACGCCGAGCCGGCGCGCCGCGAGCGACAGACCGGTCGCCTTGCTCAGGCCGAGCGGGAGGATCTCCACGATGCCCGGGCCCGCCATGACGACGTCCACGAGCCCGCCGACCGTGCCCCGCGCGATCCGGGTCAGCTCGTCGTCGGTCAGCGTCGGATGCTGGATGTACAGCTTGGTCAGCGGCGCCGACCACAGCTCCGCCGGGTCCTCGTACGCCACGTACGGAATCGGCCTTCCCAGCGGCCGGTAGCCGGGGCCCATCAGGACGTCGCCGTCCAGACCGTCACGGCTGGCGGCCACCGCGAGCGGGCCCACCTCCGCCTCGATCTTGGAGAGGGCGAGCGCCGCGAGCTGCCGGTCCAGGGTCAGCGAGGTCAGCAGCCGGTGCTCACCGGCGTGGTAGACCTGCGCGCCCTGCCCGCACACCGCGATCCCCTGGTAGCCGAGGTCGTCGAGGACGTGCCGGGTCCAGGGCACCGCCCGGCCGGTGACCACGATGTGCGCGGCACCCGCCGCCGTCACGGCGGCGAGCGCGTCCCGTGTGCGGTCCGAGACGGACTCGTCGTCCCGCAGCAGCGTTCCGTCGAGGTCCGTCGCGACCAGGCGGTAGGGGAAGGGGCTCACTTGGCGATCGGCTCCAGGACCTCGCGGCCGCCGAGGTACGGGCGGAGCACCTCGGGCACCCGCACCGAACCGTCGGGCAGCTGGTGGTTCTCCAGGATCGCCACGATCGTGCGCGGTACGGCGCACAGCGTGCCGTTCAGGGTGGCCAGCGGCTGGACGACCTTCTTGCCGTCCTTGTCGTCGCGCATGCGGACGGAGAGGCGGCGGGCCTGGAAGCTGTCGCAGTTCGAGGCGGAGGTCAGCTCGCGGTACTTGCCCTGGGTCGGGATCCACGCCTCGCAGTCGAACTTGCGGGAGGCGGAGGCGCCGAGGTCACCGGTGGCGACGTCGATGACCTGGAACGGCAGCTCCAGGGAGGTCAGCCACTGCTTCTCCCACTCCAGGAGCCGCTTGTGCTCGTTCTCCGCGTCCTCCGGCGCGACGTACGAGAACATCTCGACCTTGTCGAACTGGTGGACGCGGAAGATGCCCCGGGTGTCCTTGCCGTACGTGCCGGCCTCGCGGCGGAAGCAGGGCGAGAAGCCCGCGTACCGCAGCGGCAGCTTGTCGGCCTCGATGATCTCGTCCATGTGGTACGCGGCGAGCGGGACCTCGGAGGTGCCGACGAGGTAGTAGTCGTCCTTCTCCAGGTGGTACACGTTCTCCGCGGCCTGGCCGAGGAAGCCGGTGCCCTCCATGGCGCGCGGGCGGACCAGCGCGGGGGTCAGCATGGGGATGAAGCCGGCCTCGGTGGCCTGGGCGATCGCGGCGTTGACCAGGGCGAGCTCCAGGAGGGCGCCGACGCCGGTCAGGTAGTAGAAGCGCGAGCCGGAGACCTTGGCGCCCCGCTCGACGTCGATGGCGCCGAGCGCCTCGCCCAGCTCCAGGTGGTCCTTGGGCTCGAAGCCCTCGGCCGCGAAGTCGCGGATGGTGCCGTGCGTCTCGAGGACGACGAAGTCCTCCTCGCCGCCGACCGGGACGTCCGTGTGGACGATGTTCCCGAGCTGGAGCAGCAGCTGCCTGGCCGTCTCGTCGGCCTCGTTCTGCTCGGCCTCGGCGGCCTTGACGTCGGTCTTGAGCTGCTCGGCCTTCTGCAGGAGCTGGGCGCGCTCCTCGGGGGTGGCCTTGGGGATCAGCTTGCCGAGCGCCTTCTGCTCGGATCGGAGCTCGTCGAAGCGGACGCCGGACGACCTGCGCCGCTCATCGGCGGAGAGCAGGGCGTCGACGAGCGCGACGTCCTCTCCACGGGCGCGCTGGGAGGCGCGAACACGGTCGGGGTCCTCACGGAGCAGGCGAAGGTCAATCACCCCACCAGGCTACCGGTGCGCGTTCGCGTGCCCCCACCGGATAAGGGGGCGCGTGTTGATTCGCCCGAATTGAGAGTTGTGGAAATGTCGGCCGGGGGCCCGGCTCATTCACTTATCCACAGGCTGTGCGGAAGATCTGTGGACTACGGGGAAGGGCGCGTGGATTTCCCTCATCGCGCCTGGGAATTCCGTGATCAAACACCATTCACGCACTCATTTGGGTGGGAATTACTCGCTCCAACGGGTGGGTCCCCAGAGGGTTGCTGACGAGTGTGCCGGTGGGGCGCTGTGGATGACGCACGTGATGTCGGGGGGTGAGTGGGGCGATTTGTCGACCTTGTCTCGACGAGGTGTCGACTTGTCCCCAGGTCTCACCCGACCCCTGTGGATAACCTCTGTGGGTAACTGAAAAGTATGCAGGTAGGACTAGTGGTTCGTACCTGTGGACGAACGCTCACACCGCCGGGAGCATTCGGCCACCATCGACTCAGGCCCGACCGTCCTGGGCCCTCGCCAGCCAGTCGGAGGCCTCCATGAACTCCAGGTCCGAAGTCCCGCGCCGCAGCGCCGACACGTCCTCGACCGCGACACCCGCCCGGGGGTACGAGCCGAGGAACCGCACCTTGGGGCAGATCCGCTTGAGGCCCATCAGCGCCTCGCCCACCCGCCGGTCCGAGATATGGCCCTCGGCGTCCACGGCGAAGCAGTAGTTCCCGATCCCCGCCCCCGTGGGCCGGGACTGGATCAGCATCAGGTTCACCCCGCGCACCGCGAACTCCTGGAGCAGTTCGAGGAGGGCACCCGGATGATCGTCACCCAGCCACAGCACCACCGAGGTCTTGTCCGCGCCCGTCGGGGCCGCCGGCCGGGCGGGCCGGCCCACCAGCACGAACCGGGTCTCGGCGTTCTCCGCGTCGTGGATCTCCGTGACCAGCGCCTCCAGGCCGTACGTCGCCGCCGCGAACTCCCCCGCGAAGGCGGCGTCGAACCGGCCCTCCTGCACCAGCCGGGCCCCGTCCGCGTTCGAGGCCGCCGACTCCCACACCGCGTCGGGCAGGTGCGCCCGCAGCCAGTTCCGGACCTGCGGCTGGGCCACCGGGTGGCCCGTGACCGTCTTGATCTCCGAGAGCTTCGTCCCGGGCCGGACGAGCAGCGCGAAGGCGATCGGGAGGAGCACCTCGCGGTAGATCATCAGCGGCTCGCCGGAGGCCAGCTCGTCCAGGGTCGCGGTCACCCCGCCCTCGACCGAGTTCTCGATCGGGACGAGCGCGGCGGCCGCCTCCCCGTTCCGTACGGCGTCGAGGGCGGCCGGGACCGAGACCATCGGGACGAGTTCCCGCGTCGCGGCCTCGGGCAGCGTGCGCAGCGCCGCCTCAGTGAAGGTGCCTTCGGGGCCGAGATAGGTGTACCGGGTGGCGGACATACCGTCACCCTAATGGTCGCCGCCGCTGCGGGCGGCCGCCCGAGCGAGGCCTTTCACCCCTCGGACGGCGGCCCGCCCGGACCGGTTCGGCGCCCGCCCGGACCGGTCCGGCGCCCGCTCCGGCCGACGCGGTCAGGCCTCCAGGAGGCGCTGGCCCACGTACTCGCCCTCGGTGGGGCCGCCCGGGACGGCGAAGAGGCCGCTCGCCTCGTGGCGGATGAACGCGGACAGCGCGTCGCCCCGGTCGAGCTTGCGCTGCACCGGGACGAAGCCCCGGAGCGGGTCCGCCTGCCAGCAGACGAAGAGGAGGCCCGCGTCCGGCGTGCCGTCCGGTCCGATCCCGTCGTGGAAGGAGAACGGCCTGCGCAGCATCGCCGCCCCGCCGTTCTGTTCGGGGGCGGAGATCCGGGAGTGGGCGTTGTCGGGGATCACCGGCTTGCCGTCCGGCCCGAGCTTGTCCAGGTCGAGCTCGGTGGTCTCGGAGCCGCCGGTGAGCGGGGCCCCGTCGGACTTCCGGCGCCCGATCACCTTCTCCTGCCGGTCCAGCGGCAGCTTCTCCCAGTCGTCGAGCAGCATCCGGATCCGGCGCACCACCGCGTACGAACCGCCGGCCATCCACTCCTGCCCGCCGCCGGCCGGGACGAAGATCCGCCGGTCGAAGTCGGGGTCCGTGGGCTTGGGATTGCCCGTGCCGTCGACCTGGCCCATCAGGTTCCGGGCGGTCATCGGCTTGGCGGTGGCGCCGGCCGAGCGGTTGAAGCCGTTCATCTGCCAGCGCACCCGGGCCGCGTCCCCGGCGTCCTTCTGGACGGCGCGCAGCGCATGGAAGGCGACGAGCGCGTCGTCCGCGCCGATCTGCACCCACAGGTCGCCCTCCGAGCGCCGGGGGTCCAGGGCGTCGGCGGAGAAGGCGGGCAGCGGGTCCAGCTCGGCGGGGCGGCGCGAGGTGAGCCCGGTGCGGTCGAAGAAGGTCCGGCCGAAACCGAAGGTGACGGTGAGGGAGGACGGGCCCGCGTCGAGCGCGATGCCGGTGTCCTCGGCCGGGGCCTTGCCCGACATCAGCGCCTTCGCCGTGGCCGACCAGCGGCGCAGCAGGGCGGCGGCCTCCTTGCGGCCGGCGCCCGGGGCGAGGTCGAAGGCGATCAGATGCCCGCGGGACTGGAGGGGGGTGGTGATGCCGGCCTGATGTTTCCCGTGAAACATCACCGCGGTCGAGCCGACGGTGGTCAGGGCGGGGGAGCCGCCGGAGCCGGTCCCGGCGGCGGTGTCGTCGCCGGACAGGGCTGCGGAGATCCCGACGCCGCCGGCCGCGCCGGCGACGAGGCCGGCCGCGCCCGCCGCGCCGGCGACGCCGAGCAGGCGCCGCCGGGAGAGATCGAGGTTGTCGCTGTCGGTCACTGGGCTCAGCCGATCTTCACGTTCTTGTCGATGGTGGTCTGGTCGATCTCGGAGGTACGGACGGTCACCTGGATCTTCCATTCGCCGGGCATCGGGATCTGGACGCCGCCGGCGCTCCAGTGTCCGGTCTGGATCCGGTCGGGGGCGACGGGCAGCGGGCCCACGTTCTTCGCCTCCAGGGTGAGGGCGAGCTTGATCTCGGGGACGTCCAGCGGCTTGCCGTTGGGGCGCTCGACGAAGATGTGCAGCGCGTTGGCACCGGTGCGGCCGGGGTCGAGGCTGAGACGGACGACGCCCTTGCCGTCGACGCCGCCGGTGTCGAAGGGCAGCCGGATGTCGACGGGCCGGTCGGGCACGGCGGCCGGGCCGGAGGCGGCGGTGGTCCGCCCGGCCTCTTCCTCCGTGCGGCCGGGCTCGGTGGAGGTGAGGACCGTGGTCACGGCGAGGAGGACGACGGCGACGGCGGCCTCGGTCAGCACCGAGCGGCGCAGACCGGTCCGCTCGGGGTCGGCGTCCCGCTCCCGCTTGCGCCGCGCGGTGGCGACGGCGGCCCGCTGCCGGGCGAGCTGCGCGGCCCGCTCGGGATCGGCGTCGCCGGCCGGCTCGTCCGCGGCCCCGGTCTCGGTATCCGGCTCGTCCACAGTCTCGGTCTCGGTCTCGGTCTCCGGCTCCTCCGCTCCCGCTGCCGACTCCCGCGGCGACGGGTCCGCCAGGCGCCGGGTCCAGCGGCGGGAGATCCAGGCGATGCCGATGAGGACCGTCATGAGGCCGATCTTGACCAGGAGCAGCTGGCCGTACCGGGTGCCGGTCAGCGCGGACCAGGAGCCGACCTGGCGCCAGGACTGGTAGAGCCCGGTGGCGGCGAGGACGGCCACGGAGCCGAAGGCCACCTTGGAGAAGCGCTCGACGGCGGAGCGCTCGACGGACGGCGCCCGGTAGAGGGCGACGAGGAGCACGGTGAGGCCGCCGAGCCAGGCGGCGACGGCGAGGAGGTGCAGGATGTCGACGGGCATGGCGATGCCGGGCTGGAGACCGGTCGAGGCGTGCTCGGCGAGGGCCCAGGTCCCGGCGATGCCGGCGGCGACGACGGTGCCGCCGATGCCGAGACCGAAGGAGAGGTCCTTCTTCTCCTTGGGGTCGGTGCGGCGGGCGTAGGCGCCGAAGAGGACGGCCACGAAGAGCGCGGCCGCGCCGAGGAGCAGCAGCCGGGAGGTGAGCGCGGCGCCGGTCTTCGTCTCCAGGACGGCCCGCAGGCCCGCCAGGTCGAAGGCGTCGGCGAGCTTCCCGGAGCCGGTGTACGGGCTGCGCAGGAGCAGCATCGCGAGCGTGGCGCCGGTGAGGGTCAGCCAGCCCCGGACCACCGTCTGCTGGACGGGGCGGACGCTCGCGCCGCGCGGCCAGCAGACCAGGACGAAGGCGCCGCCGCCGACGAGGACGGCGAACCCGGCGTACGAGAGGTAGCGGGCGATCCCGTAGAGGGCGCCGACGAGGCCGCCGCCGACCGCCTGGTCGGGCAGGGCGACGGAGGTCGTGGAGGGGGCTCCGATGGAGAAGGTGAAGGCGCCGGCGACGGGGTGGCTGTCGGACGAGACGGCCTGCCAGGCCACGGTGTACGTGCCGTCGGGCAGTCCGGCGCGGAGCCCCACCCCGTACCGGACGACGGAGCCGCTGCACAGGTTGCGGATCTCGCCGGTGTCGGCCCGGCGGCCCGCCGGGTCGAGGACCCGGATGGAGTCGGCGCTCATGGCGACCTGTTCGGAGAAGGTCAGGTTGACCTCCTTGGGGGCGGTGGCGACCACCGCCCCGTCCTTCGGGTCGCTGCCGGTGAGCGCCGCGTGCGCGGAGGCGGGCGCGGCGCCGGCGAGCAGCGTGCCGAGCAGCGCGGCCGCGAGGATCAGCAGCCGGGCCAGGGCGTTGCCGAGGCGCGGGGCGGTGGTTGTCATCTCTGAGTCACTCCGTCAACGAGCTCAGTGCTGCTGCGGGTTGTGGTTGGCTGCTTCGACGGGGACGTCGACCTTGATCGGGTCGGACTTCTCGAAGTGCAGCTCGATGCTGACCGTGTCGCCCTGCTTGGGCGTCTTCTTCAGCTCCATGAACATGATGTGGCTGCCGCCGCGTTCGAGCTTCAGCTCGCCGTTGGCGGGGATGTCGAAGGACTTCACCTCCTGCATCTTCTGGTTCTTCGACTCGTGGATGGTGACGTCGTCCGAGATCGGGCTGGTGACGGAGGTCAGCTTGTCCGCCGTGTCACTGCCGTTCTTGATCGTGAGGAAGCCGCCGGCCATGTCCATCACCGGCTGGGGCATGTACGCGCCGCTGACCTCCAGGTCGGGCTTGCTGTCGGAGGACGAGCACCCGGTCAGCGCGAGCGCGGCGGCGAGGGCCACGGCGGCGGACAGGGCGGTGGTGCGGCGGGTCACGGGTTCTCCCCCTTGATGATCTTCGGCAGGTCCTTGGCGTAGTCGTCGACGCTCGCGTCCTCGCCGTACAGGACGTAGCCCTGGTCGGTGGTGGGCGAGAAGGCGATCACCTGGGCGCCGTGCATGGAGACGACGTTGCCGTCCTTGTCCTTCGTCGGCGGGTCGATGCCGATGCCGATCTGCCGGGCCCCCGCCTGGATGGCGGAGAAGTCGCCGGTGAGACCGGTGAAGGAGGGGTCGCCGGCGGCGGGCAGCCACTTGGCGAGCTCGGCGGAGGTGTCCCGCTCGGGGTCGGTGGTGACGAAGACGACCTGGAGCTTGTCCTGGTCGGCCTTGGGGAGCTTCTTCTTGGCGATGGCGATGTTGCTCATCGTCAGGGGGCAGACGTCGGGGCAGTGCGTGTAGCCGAAGTAGATGAGCGTCGGCTTGCCCTTGGTGCGCTCCCGCAGGTCGTACTTCTGGCCCTTGGTGTCGGTGAGGACGAGCGCGGGCTTGGTGAAGGGCCGGTCGAGGACGGTGGCGGCCTTCGTGGAGTCGGAGCCGCCGGAGACGACGGCGACCGAGGAGCCGGAGCCGGCGGGCTTGTCGTCGTTGCCGCCGAGGCCGACGGCGGCGGTGATGCCGAGCGCGGCGACGATCGCGACGGCCGCGATCACCAGCGGCGTGCGCCGCCCGGGACGGGCCGATGCCGCCCCGGGCGTCTTCTCTTCAGACATGGTGCTTCTTTCGGATGACGAGCGAGGGTGAGGGCGCGGCCGTCAGGCCGAGCGGCGGCGGCCGGCGAGGAGGCCGAAGGCGACGCCGGCGATGCCGACGAGGATGCCGACGACGCCCAGGACACGGGCCGTGGTGTCGGAGGAGGAGGACGCGGCGGCGGTCTCCTCGTGGTCGGCCGTCTTGGCGTCGTGACCGGCCTTCTCGTCCGCCCCGGCGGAGGCGGACGGAGCGGCGCCGCCGTGGTGGTCCTCGTCGGCGGAGGCGGCGGAGAGCTTCAGGACGGGCGCCGGGTTCTCCGGCTCCTCCGCGCCCTCCTTCTGCTCCTCGATCCAGCGCACGACCTCCTTGTTGTCGTACGTCTGGATCGCCTTGAGGACCAGCTCGTCGGTGTCCTCCGGCAGCTGGCCGAGGGAGAGCGGGAACTGCTGGAACTCACCGGGGCCGATCTTCGAGCCGTCGGCGGTCCAGGTGACCTTGGAGACGGCCTCGTTGATCTTCTTGCCGTGCATCTCCAGCGGCTTGTCGAGCTTGCTCTTGGTCACCACGGCCTTCCAGCCGGGGACGGGCTGCGGCATGACGGAGGCCAGCGGGTGGTCGAGCGGGAAGTTGACCTCGACCTTCACGGTGGAGGCGTTGTCGCGCTCGTTCGGGACCTTGAGGTTGACGGTCGCGTAGCCGCCCTTGGCCGCCTCTCCCTGCGGCTGCACGCTGACGTGCGCGAAGGCGGTGCCGGAGAGCAGCACGACGGAGGAGAGGGCGATGCCGCCGGCGAGGACGGTGCGGGAAACGTTCATGGCAGAGGACACTCCAGCTCGGAAGAAGGATGCGGGAGTCCGGCGCGCCCGGGGACAGGGGTCCCGCGCGGGCGTGCGGACGGGCGCGGCCCGCTGACGTCGAGCGTCGAGCGGTCCGCGTCAGGCTGCGAGGACGCAGTGGGCGGCCGGGGGGCCGCGCCTGATCACCGTGTGCTGGAGTGCCTCGGCCACCGGCGGCGGCGAGGAGTCGAAGGCGGTGCGGAGGCTCCGCCGCGGTCCCGTGCCCGGCGCGGCCGGAAGCCCGGCGAGCAGGGCCCGTACGAAGGAGAGCGCGGTCCGCAGGGAGCGCACCACGGCGCATTCGGCGAGCTCCGTCGCGCCCTGCTCGGAGAGCTCCACGAGCCGGCCGAGGGCGCGGTCGCCGCGGCGCAGCAGCCAGCCCGTGGCCAGGGCGGCCAGGAGGTGGCCGAGGAGCATGGGCAGACCGGGCAGCAGCTCTCCGGCGGGCGTGGCCGCCCCGCCGACCATGTGTCCCATGTGGGCGTGCGCGGTCGCCGGGTCGAGCCCGGCGTCGGTGATGATCCGGGTGGCGTCGGCGGGGGTGAGCGAGGCGGCGCCCGCTCCGCAGACCAGCCGGGCGGCCGTCCGGATCAGGGCGTCGTCGGCCTGGTCGCTCAGGGCGAGCTGCCGCTGTCCGAGCCCGAAGAGCACGTGCAGGCCGAGCTGCCCGCCGGCGAGGGCGCCGACGACGAGGCCGAGGGAGCGTTCGCGCCCGGCCAGGAGCACGGCGACCCCGAAGACGTAGAGGAATCCGGCGACGAGGGTCCACAGGGCGATGCCGGCGCAGGCGGCGAGGGCGTGTCCCAGCGCGGACAGCACGACGCAGACCGCGGTGAACACCGCGGCCCTCAGCAGCCGTGGAGCGAGCGCGGGGGCAGTCATGGCGGGCCCATCATCGCACCACGCGCGGCACCGCCATGCGGCAGGTCCGGAAGGTCGTTCTTGGGGGTCTTCGCGGCGAGATACGCCGACCGTCAACCTGACATACACCGGTGCACCCGCCAGGTGCATCCGCCGAACGAGCGCTCTTGACGCCTCCTCGCGCTTACGGAGCGTCCGCCCCGGCAATAGGTATCGGTATGTCGAGCCGCTGCCGGGAGGCTGGAGCATGAGCATCTGGTGGTCACTCCATCTGCGGCGCGAGGCCGCGAGCGTGCCGCTCGCACGGAGGCTTCTGCTGGGCACGATGGAGACGGCGGGTGTCGATCCCGACGTGTCGTACGAGTTGTCGGTCGCACTGACCGAGGCGTGTGCCAACGCCGTCGAGCACGGCGGCGCGGCCGGTCCCGGGGAAGGGCGCGCGGAGCCGGGCGGGGCGTACCGGGTGACGGCGTACCTGGACGGCGAGACCTGCCGCATCGAGGTGGCCGACTCGGGCCCGGGCTTCCCGGGAAGCGCCGGCCGGGCCGCCCCCTCGGACGACGCCGAGCACGGCCGGGGGCTGCGCCTGATCGAGGAGCTGGCCGATCACGTCCAGTTCGGCAACCGCTCGGGCCGGGGCGGCGCCGTGGTCAGCTTCGACAAGATCCTGAAGTGGCGGGACAGCCCGTCGCTGCTTCTCGCATAGCGGCGCACGGGGAAGGGCCCCCGCCGGTCGGTCGGCGGGGGCCCTTCGGTTCCAACGTACGCGGAGATCAGCCCTTGAGCGCGGCCATCCACGCCTCGACCTCGTCGGCGCGGCGCGGCAGCGCCTCCGAGAGGTTCCGGTTGCCGTCCTCGGTGACGAGGATGTCGTCCTCGATCCGGACGCCGATGCCGCGGTACTCCTCCGGCACGGTCAGGTCGTCGGCCTGGAAGTACAGACCGGGCTCGACGGTCAGGCACATGCCCGGCTCCAGGGTGGTGTCCACGTACATCTCGGTGCGCGCGGCGGCGCAGTCGTGGACGTCCATGCCGAGCATGTGGCCGGTGCCGTGCAGGGTCCAGCGGCGCTGGAGGCCGAGCTCCAGGACGCGCTCGACCGGGCCCTCGACGAGGCCCCACTCGACGAGCTTCTCGGCGAGGACGCGCTGGGCGGCGTCGTGGAAGTCGCGGTAGGCGGCGCCGGGCTTCACCGCGGCGATGCCGGCCTCCTGCGCCTCGTACACGGCGTCGTAGATCTTGCGCTGGAGCTCGGTGTACCGGCCGTTGATCGGCAGGGTGCGGGTGATGTCGGCGGTGTAGAGCTCGGTGGTCTCCACGCCGGCGTCGAGCAGCAGCAGGTCGCCGGAGCGGACGTCGCCGTCGTTGCGGACCCAGTGCAGGGTGGTGGCGTGCGGGCCGGCGGCGCAGATGGAGCCGTAGCCGATGTCGTTGCCCTCGACGCGGGCGCGCAGGAAGAACGTGCCCTCGATGTAGCGCTCGCTGGTGGCCTCGGCCTTGTCGAGGACCTTGACGACGTCCTCGAAGCCGCGGGCGGTGGAGGCGCAGGCCTTCTCCAGCTCGGCGACCTCGAAGGCGTCCTTCACGAGGCGGGCCTCGGAGAGGAAGACCCGCAGTTCCTCGTCGCGCTCGGCGGTGACCTTGTCGGTCAGCGCGGCCTCGATGCCGGCGTCGTGGCCGCGGACGGCGCGGACGGGGCCGGTGGCCTCCTTGAGGGCGGCGGCGAGCTCG
The DNA here is from genome assembly GCF_014203895.1 of Streptomyces nymphaeiformis. Classification (GTDB taxonomy): domain Bacteria; phylum Actinomycetota; class Actinomycetes; order Streptomycetales; family Streptomycetaceae; genus Streptomyces; species Streptomyces nymphaeiformis. The sequence continues at coordinate 588,260 of NZ_JACHJY010000004.1, forward strand.
CGGACGTCCTTCGCCGGGACGCCGAGGAGCTGCTCGGCCTCGGCGAGGGAGTGGCGGCGGCCGACCCACAGCTCGCCCTGGCCGTCGAGCCAGAACTCGCCGTTCTCGCGGTTGGAGCGCGGCAGCAGGTAGATCGTGGCCTCGTGGCCGTCGGCGGTGGGCTCCAGGACGAGGACGCCGTCCTGGGTCTGGTCGCCGGTGAGGTACGCGTACTCGGTGGAGGCGCGGAAGGCGTACTCGGTGTCGTTCGACCGGGTCTTCAGGTTCCCGGCGGGGATCACGAGGCGCTCGCCCGGGAAGCGGGCGGAGAGCGCGGCGCGGCGGGCGGCGGTGTGGCCTGCCTGGGCGATCGGCTCCAGGCCGTGCAGCTCGGTGTCGGCCCAGCCGGACTTCATGTTCTCGGCGAGCTCGTCGGACACGCCCGGGTAGAGGCCGTTCTTCCGCTGCTTGATCGCCTGCTCTTCGGTCTCGGTCTCTTCCGGGGTCTCCGGGGTGAGCTCCTCGGCCACGGGTCTGCCTCCTCTTGGTACGACACTGAACCCCCACCATCGTACGGTCGTACGGAAGGGGGCCCAGGGCCGGAAGACCCATTACCGGAATCTCACACTCCGGTCATCGGAGGTCACGCGACGGCGCGGCTCACTCGAAGCGCGCGGCGAGCAGGACCACGTCCTCCCCGTCCACCACCGGGTCCAGGCCCTCGGGGAGCAGGGTCCGCAGGACGTGGTCGGCGACGGCGCCCGGGTCGCCCCGGTCCGCCCTCGGCACGCTCGCGGCGGCCGCGTGGAGCCGGGCGAAGGCCCGGTCCATGGCGTCGCCGGTACGCCGCAGCAGCCCGTCCGTGTAGAGAAGCACCGTTTCTCCGGGCGCGGGGGACAGCTCCACGCTCGGCGCCTCCCAGCAGGAGAGCATCCCGAGCGGGGCCGACAGCGAGGTCTCGACGAACTCGGTGCGGCGGTCGCCGACGACCAGCGGCGGGCAGTGCCCGGCCCCGGCGAGGACGATCCGGCGCTGCGCGGGCTCGGCGTACGCGAAGAGGGCGGTCGCCGAGCGCGCGGGCTCGGTGATCCGCAGCAGCAGCTCCAGGTCGGAGAGGACGGCGACGGGGTCCTCGCCCTCCATCACCGCGTACGCCCGGAGGGAGGCGCGCAGCCGGCCCATGGCGGCGAGGGCGCTGGGTCCGGTGCCGGAGACGGAGCCGACGGCCAGTCCGAGGGCGCCGTCGGGCAGCGGCAGCGCGTCGTACCAGTCGCCGCCGCCGAGCGGTCCGGTGCGGTGACGGGCGGCGAGCTGGACGCCGGGGACGCGGGGGAGCCGGCTGGGGAGCAGCTCCTCGGCGACGGTGGCGACCTGGACGCGGGCGCGCTCGACCTGGAGGAGCCGGGCGAGGTGCTCGGTGGCGAAGCGGCCGTACAGCCCGATGAGGTGGCGCTGCCGGTCGCCGGGTTCGGCGGGCTCGTCGTAGAGCCAGACGACCGCGCCGAGCCGGCCGGCGTCCTCGGTGGCGAGGGGCAGGGCGTAGCTGGCGGCGTAGCCGAGGCGGGCGGCGACCTCGCGGTGGCGCGGGTCGAGGCCCTCCTCCGTACGGACGTCGCGGATGGCGATCGGGTCGGGGACGCGCTCGGGGTGCCCGGGATCGGGGAGGCCGTCGAGGAGGCGGCCGTAGCTGGTGGCGCCGCGCGGCACGGTCTCGATGGTGCCGAGGTCGGAGTGGGCGAGGCCGAGGCCGATGGTGCTGGTGGGGCCGCGGCCGTCGGCCGGTTCGAGGACGGCCATGCCGCGGCGGGCGCCGACGAGCGCGGCGCCGGCGCCGAGGACCTCGCGGAGGGCCTCGTCGAGGGAGGAGGTCCTGATGAGGCGCTCGGTGAGTTCGTGGAGGGTGGTGAGGTCGGAGACCCAGGAGGCCAGCCGGTCCTGGATCAGCGCTCCCGGGGGGAGGGCCGCGTCGGCGGGCCCGGCCGCCGCGGGTACCCCCGGGAGGGGCGACGTAGTGTGCGGGGACCCGGGAACCGTGGAATCGATTCCGGCCACTTTCGGCATGTGTGGGGCGCTCATGACGGTCGGCTTTCCGACCGGTGCGTTTGACGCCAAAGCATCGCAAACCCCCATGTCAATCTGAGCCGCTCGATGCATCCACATGTACACGCACAAGAGGAACGATGTCCAGCATTGTCCCCACGGGACTTGTGGTGTCCGTGAGGTCGTGCGAGAGGGTTGAAGTACGCGGGAAGTTGGCTGAAAATTGCCCCCGGTGTGCACCTTTTGCGGTCGACTGGCGTCGTTTGAAAGCGCGTCATTCCAAGCGTGCTGGGTACGTAATCGGTGACAGGCAGGGGTAGTTGACACCGCCCCGGAACGTGACGCGGAACCCCGGCGTCTTTCCCGCCGCAGGCCGCAACCCGTCACCGAGTGGCGGGGAACGTGTTCTGACCCGCTCCGGCTCTGACCTGGCTCCACCCGGTTCCTCCGGGATCCACCCGGCACCGGCCCGGTCCGCCCCGCTCCTTCGAGGGCCGGCACCCCGCCGACCCGGCGCGCGCTGATACGCACGGTGAAGTGTTCTGCACATGGTGTGATGTGGATTCGGCGTTCAACGGAAAGGAACGAGCGCTCATGCGCGAGATCCTCGGAAGGCGACGCAGGCTCCGGTTCCGGCGCAAGGAGAGGACCGCCCGGCTCGACGCCGCGGTCGCCTTCGCGGTCGAGTGGAACTGGCCCGTCCTGCCGGGCGCGAGCCTGAGAGCGACGACGACGACCCGTACGGGCGCGAGCACGGGCGCGAGGACCCGTACGGCCACGGGCGCAGGCCCGGGAGCGGCGACCCCTGCGGCCACGGGAGCGGCCTGTTCCTGTCCCGACCCCGACTGCGTGGTGCCCGGCGCGCACCCCTACGAACCCGGACTGCTCGCGGCCACCACGGACGAGCGCATGGTCCGCTGGTGGTGGACCCGGCGCCCTGACGCCCCGGTGGTCCTCGCCACCGGCGGCCGCGCGCCCTGCGCGGTCAGCCTCCCCGCGGTGGCGGGCGCGCGGGCGCTCGCGGCGCTCGACGCGGCGGGCATGCGGCTCGGCCCGGTGGTGGCGACCCCGACCCGGTGGTCGATCCTCGTCGCCCCGTACGGCCTCGAACGTCTCGGCGAGCTCCTCTACGCGAAGGACAGTGTGCCCAGCTCGCTGCGGTTCCACGGCGAGGGCGGCTACCTGCTCCTGCCGCCGTCGGTCGCGGGCACCGGACAGGTCCGCTGGGAGCGGGCGCCTTCCCCAAGCTCTCAACTTCGTTCGAGCAGGGGAGGCCCCACTGCCGGCTCGGCCCGGCCCTGGCTGCCCGACGTCGAGGCGGTGGTCGACGCCCTGGTCGAGGCGAGCACGAGCACGCCGGGCGGCGGGAGCCGGCTGAAGTACTGAGGTCGGCCGGACGCCGGTACTGAGGTCGGCCGGACGCACCGCTTCACCCGAACGGGTGTGTCCTCGTCCGACTTGTAGGGGAAACGGGCGCGCGGCCCGCCGGGCGCCCGGATCCCGCGGCTATGTTCACCCCCATGAGCCCGGTGAACCCCCGCGTGGTCGGACTCGGGACCGCCGTCACGGTCGCCGTCCTGCTGCCCCTCGTCGCCATGGCGGGGCCGACGGGGGAGCCCGTGCGGCCGTCCGGGGCGAGTGCCGGGGGCGACGCGAAGGCCGGGGACCTGCTGAGCGGGCTCGGCCTGGGACCCCGTACCCCCGCCTCCGCCGCTCCGGCGACCCCCGCGCCTTCCGCCACGCCTTCCGTCTCCCCCGAACGCGTCACGCGCTGCGGACCGGAACTCGCCTCCCCCGAAGGAGCCGAGGCGCAGACCTGCGTCCTGAGCGAGGGACCCGACGTCTGGGCGCGGACCTACTACCGGAACGCCACCGGCCGACAGCTCGACGCGTTTCTTGTCCTCATGGGCCCCGGCGGGCGCACCGTGCAAGTGGACTGTCCCGTCCCGGCGCAGGACGAACCGGGAACCTGCGAAACGCCGAGGGAGCGCGGGCGGGGTGCGGCCGCGGCGTATACGGCGGTCGCGGAATTCACGGGAGCGGGTGAGGGTGACGCCACTCCGCTGCTGCTCCGCGCGGGAAGCAACACGGCGGACGGCGAGGGAAGTTGAACGTCGGACGCCCCGGGCCTGCCGGAAGCGGACATGGAAAGGCCCGGTCGCTGGCGACGGGGGATGCACCAGCGACCGGGCTTCAAGAACGGTAACAAGAGATCTGCTGTTCGCAAATTCGATCTCGGTTATTCGGACAGGGAATTGTCAGGTCGAGGACCCGCTTTGTGGCGGAAGTCACCGACCGGTCGGTCTGTCAGTGACCGATACCACCTGGGGTATCAGCTGAGAGTCACCTGACGGTTCGTGAGACCGCCGCGCGCCCGGCGCTCCTCCGCCGTCAGCGGAGCGTCCGAGGCGAGCGCCGCGGCGAGCCGCTCGGCGAACTCGGCCGCCGGCTTCTCGCAGTCCTCGGCGGTCATGGAGGACGGCAGGTCCCACACCGGCACCATCAGACCGTGGGCCCGGAAGGAGCCGACGAGCCGGGTGTCGGCGCCGAGCGAGGTGCCCTCGCCGGCCTGGAGGCGGGCCAGCGCGTCGAGGAGCTTCTCCTCCTCGTGCGGCATGACCCAGCGCAGGTGGTTCTTGTCCGGAACCTCGCACCAGTACGCGGAGTCGACGCTCGCGAGCTTCACGGTCGGGATCGCGGCCGCGTTGGCCCGCTCGAGGGAGGCCGAGACCTCCGGGTCCGCGCCGTCCGCGGACTGCGGGATCCAGAACTCGAAGCCCGAGTGGACCTCCGGGACGAACGGCGCGTCCGCGTCGAGCAGCTCCTGCAGGCGCGGGCCCTCGGCCGGCACGCGGCGCGCGGGGACCGGGGTGCCCGGCTCCGCCTCCAGGGCGCGCTGGAGGGTGTCGGCGAGGTCGCGGGCCAGGTCGCCGGAGGTGGAGTCGTTCTGCAGGGCCAGCAGGACGGAGCCGTCGTCGCGGCGGAGCGCCGGCCACGCCATCGGCAGCACGGTCGCGAGCGTCACCGACGGAACGCCCTCGGGGAGCCCGCCCTTCAGGGTGAGCGGCACGGTCGCGGCCGGCACCAGCTCGCGCAGCGCGACCCAGTCGCACTCGCCGGGCAGACCCTCGAAGGGGCGCTGGACGAGCTCGGTCACGGCGTGCGCGGCGGCCCGGCCGTGACACGCCTTGTAGCGGCGGCCCGAACCGCACGGGCACGGCTCGCGCGCGCCGACGACCGGGATCTCCCCGCTCGTGACCTGTGCCTGGCCGGCCTTGCCGGCCTTCGTCTGGGGGCGCTTCTTGGCCATGGTGTGGCTTTCTCCCGATCGCGGCTGCTGTATCGGGCGCGAGCCTAGCCGCACCGGCGCCCGCCACGGTTCAGGCGGGGCGCGCGAGGCCACGGGCGTGCGGTACGGCCGCGCCGGGTGGTACGGGGAGGGGCGCGGCTCCGGCTGCGCCTGCGACACGGCTGCGCCCGCGGTGCGGGGCCGGTAGGGCCGGAGCCGCGGTGCGCCCGCTCCCGTCGTGCGGAGGCGCAGGCCGCGCAGCCCGCGTCCGTCGCCTCCCGGCGTCCGTCGCCTCCCGGCGTCCGTCGTCTCCCCGCGTCCGTCGCCTCCCGGCGTCCGTCGCCTCCCGGCGTCCGTCGCCTCCCGGCGTCCGTCGCCTCCCGGCGTCCGTCGCCTCCCGGTGTCCCGCCGCCCCCCGGTGCCCCGTTGCTCCCCGCCGTCCGTGAGGGCCCGTCAGTCCAGGTCGTCGTACGCGTCCAGGAAGTCGAAGCTCGAACCGCCGCCGACGCGGGTCGCGAAGTCCTCGCGGCGGTGGCCTTCGGTGACCACCACCCAGACCGTGACCTCGCCGGTCGCGCTGTCCCGTACGCCCCAGTCCTGGGCCAGCGCGCCGATGATGTTCAGCCCGCGGCCGCCCCGCGCCGTGACCGAGGGCGTCGACGGGACGGGCCTGGTCGGGCCGCCGCCGTCGGTCACCTCGACCCGCAGGCCGCCCGCCGGGTCGACCCGCCAGGCCGCCCGCACATCGCCCTCGCCCCGCTCCGCGTGCCCCAGCGGCCTGCCGTACCGACAGGCATTGCTGAGCAGCTCGGAAAGGATCAGCACCGCGTCGTCGACGACCGATTCGGCCACCCCGCTGCGGTACAGCTCGTCCCGCATCCGGTGTCGCGCCTCACCCACGCCCGCAGGGCCATGGGGTACGGCCATGCTCGACGACGTGGGCACCTCCTGTGCCACCACCAACGCCACCCCCGAGACCTCCTTTGCCCCACGCCACGGTGTGGATGCCCCAATGGCCTGGACCGGAAACCGGCCAATCCGTGTGGGATGAGGCACTCGTGACGATCGCGTACGCACGGAACGCGCCGGTGCACACCCCATGAGGCGTGTTGTCCCCTGTGACGGACGGGAAACCAGTGACGCGAGAGGCGCCCCGGAGCTCAGTCGCGGCCCAGCTGGGCCAGTACCTGCTTCGGGCGGTTGGTGATGATCGCGTCCACGCCGAGCCGCTCGCAGAGCTCGACGTCCTCCGCCTCGTCCACCGTCCACACGTGGACCTGGTGCCCGGCCTTCTGCAGCCGCAGGATCACCGCGGGATGGTGCCGGACGATCCGGATCGACGGACCCGCGATGCGCGCGCCCGCGGGAAGCCGTCCGTCGCGCAGGCGCGGCGAGACGAACTGGGCGAGCGAGACGGTGGGCAGCGTCGGCGCCGCGGCCGCGATCCGGTGCAGGGACCGCGCCGAGAAGCTCATGACGCGTACGGGGGACTCGGCGGCGGACGCGGGCGCGTCCAGGCCGAAACGCTTCAGGAGCTGGAGCAGCCGCTCCTCCACCTGCCCGGCCCAGCGGGTCGGGTGCTTCGTCTCGATGGCCAGCTCGATCCGGCGCCCCGCGTCGGAGACCAGCTCCAGGAGCCGCTCCAGGGTGAGGACGGACGTGAGTCCGGAGTCCCGCCAGTCGGGGCTCTCGCCGGAGTCGTCCCGGCCCTTCCAGGTCCCGAAGTCGAGGGCCGCGAGGTCGGCGAGTTCGAGCGCGGACACGGCGCCGCGGCCGTTCGACGTGCGGTCGACGCGCCGGTCGTGGACGCAGACGAGATGGCCGTCGGCGGTGAGCCGGACGTCGCACTCCAGGGCGTCGGCGCCGTCCTCGATGGCCTTCACATAGGCGGCCAGGGTGTGTTCCGGTGCGTCCTCGGACGCGCCTCGGTGGGCGACGACCTGGAGGGGGACGCGGTTCGGGTGCTGCCGTGCGTGAGTCACCGCGTCATGGTGCCATTGGCGGGGCGGCGCGGGCACCTCGGAGGCTGTCCGTTCTGTCCTTATATAAAGGATGGGGTGCCAATGCACAGCTCCGCCTTACAGCGGCCTGACGTCCTGTGGGAAAAGCTGGTGCAGCACCCTGGAGCCCGTACGAGCACGTACACCAGACCCCGCGCAGTCAACGAGGAGAGCGAGCTGTGAGCACCGAGAACGAGGGCACGCCGGTTCCGGCGGACCCGGCTGCGCCGTCCACCCCTCCGACGCCGCCGTCCATGGAGAAGCCCGCGGCGGAGCCGGCCCCGCAGGCCGCCGCCCCGCAGGAGGACGAGCCGACGGCGGTCCAGGCCCCGGTCCCGTCCCCCGCCCCTGACCAGACGCCCGCCGCCGCGCCCGCGCCCGCCCCCGCGGCCGCCGCGCCCGCCGGTGGCTGGCCGCCGCCCCCGCCGGCCGTCCCGGCCTGGGGCGCCCCGCACCCGCCCGTGCCCCCCGCTCCCGAGGCCCCGCGCCGGCGGATCGGCGGCCTCGTCGCGGCGGTGCTCGTCGCGTCGCTCGTCGCGGGCGGCATCGGCGGCGGCATCGGCTACTGGGCGGCCGAGCGCGGCGACAACGGCTTCAGCTCGACGACGGTCTCCTCGGGCCAGGCCCCGGCCTCGTTCAAGCGCGACCCGGGGACGGTCGCCGCGGTCGCGGCGAAGGCCCTGCCGAGCGTGGTCACCATCCAGGCGAAGTCCGGCGGCCAGGACGGCGAGGGCGGTACGGGCACGGGCTTCGTCTACGACCAGGAAGGCCACATCGTCACCAACAACCACGTGGTGGCGTCGGCGGCGGACGGCGGCACGCTGTCCGTGACGTTCTCGGACGGCAAGACGTACGACGCGGAGGTCGTCGGCCGGGCACAGGGCTACGACGTGGCGGTCATCAAGCTGAAGGCCGCCCCGAAGGGGCTGACGCCGCTGCCGCTCGGGGACTCCGACAAGGTGGCGGTCGGCGACTCGACCATCGCGATCGGCGCCCCCTTCGGCCTGTCGAACACGGTGACGACCGGCATCGTCAGCGCCAAGAACCGCCCGGTGGCCTCGGGCGACGGTTCCGGCGGCAGCAACTCGTACATGAGCGCGCTGCAGACGGACGCCTCGATCAACCCGGGCAACTCCGGCGGGCCGCTGCTCGACGCGAGCGGCGCGGTGATCGGCATCAACTCGGCCATCCAGTCGACCAGCGGCGGCGGTTTCGGCCAGTCGCAGGCGGGCTCGATCGGCCTCGGCTTCGCGATCCCGGTCAACCAGGCGAAGAACGTGGCCCAGCAGCTGATCAAGACGGGCAAGCCGGTGTACCCGGTGATCGGCGCGACCGTGAACATGAACGAGAAGGGCCAGGGCGCGACGATCGCCGGCCAGGGCTCCGGCGGCACGCCGTCGGTCACGCCCAACGGCCCGGCGGCGAAGGCGGGCCTGAAGGCCGGCGACGTGATCACGGCCTTCGGCGACCACCCGATCGACAGCGGCCCGACCCTGATCAGTGAGATCTGGACGTACAAGCCGGGCGACGCGGTGAAGATCACCTACGAGCGCGACGGCAAGACCGCCACGGCCACGGTGACCCTCGGCGAGCGCACCGGCGACAGCTGACCGGAGCGGGGGTGCACCGGCCGTCCGGTGCACCCCCCGTGCCGTCACACCCGCCGGTCGTCCGCCGGCCACGCGCTCGTCGCCGCGGACCCGGCGCCGCCGAACCCTCCGGCTCCCCCGATCTCGCCGATGTCGATCCGGGGGGCGTACGCCGGCTCGTCCTCGCCCATGATCAGCATGGGGTCGAGCATCACGACGGCCGCGGCGAGGACCAGGAAGATCAGCGGGCCGACCAGCATCGGCAGCACGTCGGGGAGCGACGAGCCCACGGCCGCGTGCGTGGCGTGGTCCACGCGCACGCTGAGGGCGGCCATGCCGGTGTAGTGCATGCCGGTCACGGCGACGCCCATGACGACACTCGCGCCCAGGCTGGCGAGGAAGCCGCGGATCGAGACCGCGGCCCACAGCGCGGCGGTCGCCGCGACGACGGCGATGACCACGGACAGGGCGACGACGGCCGGGTCGTACAGCAGTCGGCCGCCCATCCGCATCGCCGCCATGCCGAGGTAGTGCATGCCGGCGACCCCGAGCCCGGTGAGCGCGCCCGCGAGCAGCAGCGGGGCGGGCCGGGTGCCGCGGTAGCCGACGATGAAGACGCCGATGCCCACGACGACCACGGCCACGAGCAGGCTGAGGAAGGTCAGTCCGGCGTCGTACGCGATCGAGGTCTCCCGCACCTGGAAGCCGAGCATGGCGATGAAGTGCATGGTCCAGATGCCGCAGCCGATGGAGGCCGCTCCGAGCGCCAGCCAACCGGGCTTGCGCCGCTGCTCGGTACGGAGGGACCTGACCGTGCAGCGGAGTCCCAGTGCGCTTCCGAGGCAGGCCATCACGTACCCCATCAAGGGGGTGACCATGCCGTAACTGAAGCCGTCGATCGTGCCGTGCACCCTGCAGCCCTTCGCGAATCGCCCAAGCGACCCATATGTGGAGATCTTGTGAACAAGGGACTTTAACCCGGTTCTGGATCACCCCCACACCTCGCTCATCGCGGCCCCGCCTCCTCAGCCGGTACGCTGTAGCCCGCTCCGCCCCAGGTGGGCCGGGGCGAAGGTGGGTTGCCCGAGCGGCCTAAGGGAACGGTCTTGAAAACCGTCGTGGCAGCGATGTCACCGTGGGTTCAAATCCCACACCCACCGCCAGGTCAGAGAACGTGCTGATCAGAAGGGGTGTCCCGATTGAGGGGCACCCCTTCGGCATGGGTCCTGTCTCACCCTGGATCGCCTGTGTGCCGCTTTGGATCACCGTGTGTGGACCAGGCGTGGACCACGGTCCACCGGGCCGCAGTGCGTTGACCTGCACGTATATCGGCGCGGGGTCACCCTGGGGAATGTGGGCGGTCAGATGGTCGCTGGTCGCTCGGCTACCGCACGTCGTGCCGCTTCCACCAACTCGCCATGGACGTGACCAAGCTGCTCGCGGAGCCGCCCCTCGTCTGCTTGCTCAGCAGCCACCCTCTGGCTGTCTGTGGCCAGGAATGCGTCCATCCAGCGGTCCAAGCACTCCTTGTGGTCCTCCACTTGGAGCCGGAGAGCGCGGGCAGGCTGTAGGACGTCCTCAGAGACCAACAGCCGCAACTGGAAGTAGGTGTTCCTGATATCGGAGACCGCTTGCCCGATGGCACTTCCCATCTCGCCTGAGGCTGTGCTCTCGCCCTCCAATGCCCGGCTTATGTTTGACGCAGCGATCGCATACCTGTCGTACGCGGCTAGTAAGGCACGACATGACTCCAGACGTTGCCCACGAAGCCAATGCTCGTGGTTGATCGTTCCTTGATCATGTACCTGCCTGGCGGTGGCCCGTGCCGTCGTCTCTGCCCCGAGGCGGGCGCCCCTTGCCGCAGCGATGCCACCGACGGCGGCGCCGCTGATCGCACCCACGAGGCCAACCCCTGCGGTGATCAGTGCTACTAGTCCTTGGTCCATGAACGCAGGATGGAGGCAGGCGCCGCCGAGTGGATCTGGTTTCCGGAAAGTCAGAAGGGGTGCCCCGTATGGGACACCCCTTGATTGTTTGGTTGGACTACTGGTCGTCGGCCTCTGCGAGGGCCCGCTCGATCTGCTGGTTTGCGTGGTGCTGGTTGCGGCGGATTGCCTTCGCGTAGAAGCGGAACAGCACGGCGATGCTGTGGCCGGCGCGGCGGGCGACCTCGGCCGGGGAGACGCCGGACTCCAGCCAGAGGGAGACGCAGGCGGCGCGGAGTCCGTACGGGACCTCGGCGAGAGGCGTCTTGGCTTCTCGCTCGGTGAGGACGGCTTCCCGGGCGGCCTTCCAGATGTCGCCGTACTCCTTGCTGAGCAGGCCGCCGCTGCGGACAGCTCGGAAGAGTCGTCCGTCCTCGGCCGTACCGAACTCCTTGATGTGGTCACGGATCAGGCGGACGAGGACCGGGGGAATGGGCACCTCGCGGGTCGCGCGCCGGGCGCGCTTCTTGAGGCCGCGGGAGTCATACGACTCGCCCGAATCGGTCCAGCCGGAGCCGACACGCGCCGAGCTGGACGACAGGACGACTTGGCCCCAGCCCTCCTCGGGCAGGGTGAAGTCGGACGCCCGGAGCGTCACGGCCTCGCCGGGGCGGGTTGCCGCGTAGTAGATGCACCCGAAGAACGCCTTGAGGTGCCGTCCACGATCACCTTGTGCTCCTACGGCATCGATCAGCTTCCTGGCGAGAGCCGGGCCAGGCACGTATCGGAAATCGATCTCGTCGTCCGTCTCGGGCGGAGTCCAGTCCACCTTGGCCAGTGGCAGCGACGGCAGGCGTTCCAACTCGACGGCATAGCGAAGGCAGTTACTGAACACGGGCACCTTGCGGTTCACCGTGTTGTCCGCCGCAGCGGTGCCGTCCATCTTGCGGGCCAGCGCATCCAGGGCGGACCGGACGACCGCCGGTGTGTTCAAGGCCGAGATGTCCACGGACTTGCGTCCGATCCAGTCGAGGGCCGCCACGATGGGTTCCGGCGCTTCCTCGGCGTCGACGCGGGCCACGAGCTCGCCGTCCTGGTCGAGGACGAGGCGGAAGGCCCAGGAGTAGAGCGCGGCGCGGAGGACCCGGGGGGCGGGTGCCCCACGGTTGTCCTTGACCAGGCGAGGGGTGACCGTGGCCAAGGCGTCCGCGATGCTCGCACGGTGCTTGGCCGAGGCGTTGGGCCACTTCATCGCCACGTACTCCCGAGCGTGGGCGAGCCAAGTCGGGGACTGGGCCGCCAGCACCTCCGAGGCCGGCAGGCCGGTCTCGGTGTCGAACTGCTCGCGATTGCGCAGCGCGGCCATCAACTCGGAACGCCGACCATCGGCCTGGGCCTTGAGCTTGTAGCTCTTGGAGAACGGCTGGGCACCAACCCGCCAGCGCAGCTGGTAGGCGGCAGCGCGGTCAGGGCGCTTGCGGATGCTCCAGATCTTCACGTCGTACGTCAGCACGCGGACACCTCGCAGCCCTTGAACCAGGCGTCGAGGTCGGCCCGGCGGATGCGGAGCTGACCGTTGGGGAGCTTGAGGCAGCGGGGCGCGCTTCCACGTGCGCGGAGCCGGTAGAAGGCGGCCCGGGACATGCGCAGCTCTGCCAGGGTCTCCCCCAGGGTCAGCATGCGGGTGGTCGGTGCGGCGGTCACTGCCAGACCTCCCCTTCGGTCTTGGCCCGTTCCTTGTCGTCGCGGGCCTGGTTGATGTCGTGGCGGGTCTGGTTGGCGAGGAGTTCTTCGCCGGGGCGGTAGCCGGAGGCGAGGTAGGCCCAGGAGGACTCGGTGACGAGCACGGTGTTCGGGGCGGGTACGGGGTGGCCGGCGCGGACGCGGGCGGCGTCGGCCTGGGCGAGCCGCCAGGCGCGGCGGACGTCGCGCAGGGCGCCGAGGGTGGTGGAGTAGGCGCGGGACTTGGTGGAGAAGTGGCCGCGGAAGCCGAGCATGTGGGCCCACTTGCAGAGCTTGAGGTCCGCGAACTCGGGCAGGCCGCCCAGGTCCCAGGCGGTGCGGATCATCTGCCGGACGTGCCGGTGCACGGGCAGGTCCCGGAGGGATTCGGCCTGGCGGGTGCCATCGCAGTCAGGGCAGAGGTCCTTCACCCGTCCGCCGACCGTGCCCCGGCCGGAGCAGGTCCGGCAGATCAGGGACCGGTCCACGGTGCCGGAGTCCTCGGCGCTCTTGGTGGCGTACTTGGCGACGTACCCGGCCACGGCGGCGTCGGTGAGTTCGCCGTCGCCCAGGGCGGTGATCTCGTCGGCCCTGAACTTCTTGCCCCACTTGATCTCCTGGTCGCCGACGGTGTCGGAGGCCACGGTGAGGGTGGTGCTCTTGATCACGGTGGCGATGGCGGTGCGCAGGTCGTCCACGCCTGCCCAGGCCGGCGGGGCGCTGTTGTGGCCGTCGGGGCCGTCGAAGCGGACGACGGCGTGGAAGTGGACCAAGCCGCGCTGCTGGTACTCGGCGACCTTGGCGAAGGAGACGCGCAGGAGCTGCTTCATGTCCTTCTGGGTGAGGCGGAAGTGGGCGGCCAGGGCGCGGCGGAGGTTGAGGGTGAAGCGTGCCCACAGGGCTCCGGCGTGGGCGTTCCACAGCACGGCGCCGGTGTAGTCGTACGCCTTGGGGGTCAGCGGGGTGCCGAGTTCGGGGGCTCCCTCGGGGTGGTGGGTGCCGCAGCGGCAGGCGCGGGACTTGCCGTCCTTGTCGGTGGTCCGGTTGTGGACGGGGCCGAAGGAGGGGGCGGTGAGGGTGAGGAACACCCTGGGGTGCGTGCGGACGGTTTCGGGGACGTTCTTGCCGCCGCAGAGTCCGGCGCGGACGAGGTGGTAGGTGTCGGCGGCGTAGGTGCGGGAGCAGGCGGGGCAGCGGGAGGAGCGGCGGTTTCCGCAGGGGGTCAGGAGCCGTCCGGTCGGTTCGTCGCTGGTGGAGTACGAGCGGATCGTTTCGCCGGTGGTGTGGTCGCGGGTGGTGGTGTGGCCGACGAGGTTGATCGGTCGGGCGCAGCCGCGCAGGCGGGTGATCTGCTCGCGGGTGCGGTCGAAGTCGCCCAGGTTGGCCAGTTCGATCAGGTCCCGGACAGCGGGGCTGATCACGTGCCGCAGGTCGAGGTCGCGGGGCATCGGCAGGAGGATCCTTTCCGCTGGTGGAAGGGCCCTCGGGCAGCACCGGGCGAGGGGCGGTGGTGCTGCCCGAGGGCATGACGGGTCAGGCCCAGGTGGGCCAGGGGTGGGGAAGGTGCCGGGAGGCCCGCGGAGGGTCAGGCCGACAGGGCCGCGTGTGCGGCGGTGGCGAGCGGCAGGGCGATGCCGAGCCGGGTGCGGAGCTGGACTGCGGTGATGGGTTCGCCGTGTGCGGCCAGGTGGGATGCGGCGATGGTGCGGGCCGCGTTCATCAGCGGCTCCGGCACGGCAGGGGCCGCCTGAGCCGGTGCGGGTTTCACCATGGGGGCCGGTGCGGTAATAGCGACCGGGGCCGGGACGGCGAGGGGGGCCGGGGGTTCGGCGATGGGTTCCACGACGGGTTCCGCCACGGCCAGGACCGGCTGGATGTCCGGCTCAGGCTCCGGTGCCGTGACCGTTTCAGCCACCGGGACCGGCGCGGGACTCGGGGCGGTGGGAGTGACGGAGTGGAAGTGCCGCAGCAGGGTAGGGCCCACCGCGCCCCAGCCGAGCAGGAGGAGCGGGGCCACGCTGTCAAGGGCGGCCCGTCCGTAGTGTCCGGCCAGGATCGGGTGCGCGGTGTTGAGGGCGAGAGTCAGCAGGCCGGACAGGTGCATGAGGCGAGTCGCCGAGCGCAGCTCGCCGGCCGGGACTCTGCGCAGGGACAGGGAGCGCAGTGCGACCAGGAGCCCGACCACCGACAGGTCCACCATGGGCGCGATCAGCGGAGCGATGGGGGCCGGGACTCCGAGACGCAGGGCCAGGGCCCAGACGTTCCCGAAGGAGAACACGAACGCCAGGGCGGCGATCAAGATCATCACAACGGTGATGGTGCGCTGCGTCGTCCGGTCTTCCGTCAACGTTATTCACCTCCTTTCCGAGGGAGTTGGGTACGGATTGGAGTCCAGGGTTCAGGCTGCGGCGGGGGCGTCGTCCTCCGGAGGCTCGTCCTTGCGCAGGCTGGGCGGGGTCAGGTTGGCCAGCAGTTCGGTCGGGTCCTGGGTGAGGTGGGCGGTGAGCTTGGCGACGGCGGCGGCGTGGGCGGGGTCGAGGTAGGGGGTGCGGACGCGGACGAAGCCGGGGCGTCCTTCGGCGGCCATGGAGGCGACGCCTACGTACTGGGATCCCTGGAGGTTGATCGGGTCCATGTCTGGCCAGTTGCGGATGTCGTCCCCGAGCGCGGCGACGGATGCTTCGGTGGTGCGCTGGTAGAAGGACAGGGCGGCGCTGCACACGTCCCGGATCGAGGTGGGGATGGCGTCGCCGGTCGCCTTCTGGGTGGCCGGCACCGTGTAGATCCCGACCGACCGGCCGCCCTTGACGAGCAGACCCGTCAGGCGGATGTTCTCCGCCGCGAGGGCGGCCAGTGCGCGGGTCTCCTTGTCGCTGCCCTTGTGGTCGTGGAAGAAGGTGTGCGACTCGTCGATGACGGCGAACACCAGTGGCCACTGTTCGCTGGGGCCGACGTTCCACATGTTCGACGTGCCCAGCACCGTCCGGGCCATCGTGGCGCGGTCGTGCAGCAGCTTGACCAGCCGCCGCAGCAGCGCGTTGGCCTCCCGCAGGTCATGACCGGCGTGCGCGAACACACGGGGCAGTACGTCTGCGTAGTCACCGTGGGCGGCGTCGGACACCTTGCCGTCGATCACCGCGAACTGCACGGCCGGGGACGGCCCGAAGTAGGAGACCAGCGCGGTGAGCAGGTTGGACTTGCCGCCGCCGACACCACCCGCGACCACCGCCCCCGACTTGTTCTTGAGCTCGATGTGGACCGGGGCGCCGTACTCGTCCCGGCCGACCGGCCACACCGTCAAGTCGGCGGGCGGCTCACCGGTCGGCACGTACTGGATGTGGCCGGTCAACGGGTCGCGACGGATCGCCCGCAGAGTCGCCAGGCCCGGCTTGCCCGCCTCGACGGCGACCCGGACGCAGCCCCAGGCATCGGCCAGGAACCGGGCCTTGTCCTGGAGTTCCTTGATCCCGACCTTCGGCAGCAGCTTGACGTGGACGATCACTCCGTACTGGTCCGGCTGCGTCTTGATCACCGGGACCAGTTCGCGCGGCTTGGGCTCCGGAGCGTTCGTGCCCGTGGTGAGGGAGGACAGCCAGGGCGGGGTGCGGTCGGTGACCGACAGGCCGGCCATCTTCGCCAGCCGCGTCCACGTCATCCGGATCTTCACGGCCTGCCGGATGCTCCGGCGCATCTCCTTGTCCGCCCGCATGTAGCGGACCGTCTTGACCATCGCCCACGCCGTCAGCAGCACGACGCAGACCACCATCACCACCGGCAGCAAGCCGAAGACCTGTTCCACGTTCATCGAACCCTCCCCGAATTCTTCTTCACGTCCTCGATGGACACCCTGATGTCCTGTCCGGCCTCAAGCCGTGCCAGAAGTGCGGTGGCCAGTGCCCGCCGCTTGGATCCCAGTGGCAGACCCGCCCCGTCGGACGCGGACCGCAGCAGGTCCCACAGTGCGCGAGTGCGCTCGCTGATCTGTTCGGAGTACAGGAACCAGTGGAGCGTCAGCTCCAGGTGCTCCAGGTCCTGCTCATCGCCGAGCTCGGGATACCCGTGCGCCCGCAGCACAGCGTGCACGTCCATCAGCAGCCGCTCGCTGAACCGGGGGTCTCCCTCCTCGGGGAGAAGGACCGGGTAACCGGGAACCTCCGGGGTACCGGCCTCCCGAGCGGGGCCGTTGTTGATCTCTTCCGGAGTCATCGTGCCCTCCCCTTCCGTTGCTCGTTCATGTCCTCGATGGACGCCTTGATGTCCGCGCAGATCCCGTAGCCGTAGACCGACATCCGGGCCTCATGGACCGCGCGGGAGACGTGCATCCGGGCGATCGGGTCCAGTTCGATCCCGTGGGCCGTGAAGACAGCCAGCACGTCAGCGGAGAGGGACGAGGGCCCGTCGCCGCCGCCGGGCGGAGTGGTCGAACCCCGCCCGGCAGTGGCGCCCATTACGCGACCTTCTTGACCGCAGCGGCCGACTCGGAGACCGTCTCGACCGGAGCGGCAGGCGCGGCCATGGCGGGGGCCTGGACCAGCTCCAGGCGCGAGACCCGGTAGGCGACGCCGTCGGAGAGGCTCCCGTTGAAGATGCGGGCCCACGGGGTGGCGATCAGGTCCACCGGACGAACCATGACGCCCGGCACCAGACCCGCGGGGACACCGGACACCGGCACGGTGATCTTGAGGATCTCGGCACGACCCTCCGACATCTGCATCACCGTGACCGTGTGGAGGACCTCCCCCGTGTCGCGGTCGGTCGCGATCTCCCCCGTCTCCGGGTTCTTGATCTTCGGGGTGTCGCCGGTACCGGTGATGTAGATGTCGGTCGGCTTGACGAGGACCGGGATACGAGCCATGCGTTCACTCCTGTGATTCGGGGCCCTGGTGAGCCCGACGAGGCAGAAAGTATCTCGCCCAGCTAGCCGGGTCAAGTTAATAGAAGTGAGCGACCTAGCTATGTATAGCTAGGTGGGTTGGCTTCACTTGGCAGAACACGGGGTAGCTGGGCTAGGGGCCGCTACCCTGGGACCATGACGAAACGGCCCTCCAGCGACACGCGACCGCCCTACCGGCGGATGGCGGACGTGCTGCGCGACGAGATCGAGCGGGGTGTCCTGAAGCCCGGCCAGCAGCTCCCCTCCCACCGCGAACTGCAAGAGCGCTTCGAGGTCGCCAACATGACCGCCCGCAGCGCACTGCGCGTCCTGCGGGACGAGGGCCTGATCCACACCGTGCAGGGCCGGGGCAGTTTCGTCCTCTCACCCCAGGCCGAAGAGGCCGGCGACGCCGAACGCCCGGGCGAGCCCGCCAGCGGCTACACCCCGCCGGCCTGGTACACAACGCCGATCGGCCGCAAAGAAGTGTGGGCCCGTCCCGGAAGCCCGCCCTCACTGCGAGACCTGTTCAGGCGCGAGTCGGACACCGGCGAGGCCGAGCCGACCACGCAGCGAGCGGAACCGCCGGCCACCGGCGAGCCGGGAACGCTGACCCGCCCGGACGCCAGCCCGGAGTTCAACGCCCTGGCCCGCCAGGTGGAAACTCTCACGCAGCAGGTCGGCCAGCTTGAGCAGCTTTTCCGGCAGGTTCTTGAGGCAGTGCAGAAGCCGGACCCGTCATAACGCCCAGCACGCTCGCCACCTCTTCCGCCAACTGGGCCAAGCGCTCCGTTTGCTCGCCCAACCGAGCCAGATACCCGGCCAGTTCCTGCTGCTCCCGCTCGTTCATTTCCACCCGTTCGTCGTCGTGCCGTTGTTGCGTGTCGAGGCCGGCCAACCGCCGGAGGTTTGCCCAGCGGTGATCCGCCGGCGGATCAGGGCTTGCCCGTGCCGTGCCGCAAGCCGTCACCGCGGCCGTTGAGCCAGGTTTACCGGCCGGACCGGACAGGTGCGAGGGCCATGGCCCAACGCTCCCGCCGGGTGGGCAGAAACCTTCCTTCACGTCCCGCCGTACGGGCGTGGACCTCTTCTGTGTCCTCATGCCGCTTGTCCTTCCAGCCGTCCGGCTCGCACATCAAGGGTCTGGAGAATCGCCGGTTTGGCTAACCGGCGATCGTCGGCTATATTTCGCCGCCCCGGTTTCAGGGATCGCCTATAGAGGTCGGTTTCCCGGGGTGTGTGTGACCCCGAGTGAATGTGACGCCGATCACCTCTCACCTCTTCCGCGTCTAGCGCCTCCGGACCCTCCATGGCATGCGACAGCAGGCCATCGAAAGCCGACACCTTCGCCGCGACGAATCGCTCCCTGCACTGGGGACAGGTGCCGAAAAGCCCTACCGGTGTGACACCGCCACGTTGTGACCTGAGCCACATTTCGCCAGGTGGGCCGTCGACTTTTTCGCAGGCCATAACGATGCAACGGTCAGCCTGTGGATATCTTTCAGCGATCCCGCGAGCAGACCGGCATGAAGCGACTGATTACGAGCTGATCGGGGCGAAGCATGGCAAACAGCCACTCCCTACCGGCCGAAGTCGCCGAAGGGGTGAGCTGTCCAAAGTTTCTTTACTGGATCAAGGTGGCCCGCTGGCGCGGGCCGCGCGGCGCGGCGGCCCCAGGCCGCCGCTGGCTCCATGTCTCCGCCACCGCCTGCGACGGCCCCCGCCCGCTCGCGCCGCAAAAGCCCGAGAAGCGGGCGGCCAGACCCGCGAAGAACCCTGCCAGCCGCCCGACGGCGAGCGCGGCCAGGAGGAGCGGGACGCATGCCAAGTCCGCACCGATCACCGTGGATTGCCGTTCAACCAGCTGTGGCTGGGGCGGCCGGCCTCCACGGCTTTACCCACCTGTTCGGGCCGGGGCCCGCGTCGGGCAAGTCCAGGGGGCCACTCGTTCAAATTCCGGGCAGGGGCAAAGCCTGCCCGAGTTGCCGGGCCAGCGTACGGCCCCCTGAACATGCCCGACCCCAACCCGAACAGGACACCGGCCAAAGCCGCTCCGGCTGGCCGCGTGGAAACCCGCGCCTGCATGAGCGAACGGCCAGAGCGTGGGCGGTGGTTGGCGCGTGAAGACTCCGACACTCAGGGCGGGCGCCGGGAGCACGGGGGGACGGGTGCGTGTCGGAGCCCGGAACTATCCGCAGGGACCGGAGAAGCCACGCTGCCTTCCGGACGCTTCCGCGACCCACGTTCGCCAAACGTGGCGCGTGTTCGGCACCTCAGGGCGATCGAGAAGCCAGAGGACATAGCCAGCGTGAAGGCGTGCCCATGGGTTGTCCGAGGCGGCGGCCGTGCCGAGCCTGTGGCGGAGATCCTCACCGTCGACTGCTCGTGCGACGCGAACGTACTCGCGGTCCTTGCAGCGATAGGCCCGCTGGACGACGATCTCGACGAGGTCGATGAGCTTCGCCCTGGTCGGCTGATCATGGTCGGCAACGGCCATGCGGCGGATGAGCGACTGTTTAGTGCCCCACGCCTTTGCATGCTCTGTCCACTCGCGGGGGAACCGCGCTTCCCACTCCAGGAAGAGAAGCGCATAGGGCAGACTCGGCCCGCGGGCGCCCTCGCCCACCCACAGTCCTTCGGGCAGGGAATGGCTACACATGTCTGCGTACACCTCGCGCGCCCGCTTGAAGGCCGGCTCCTGATACTGCTCCTCCGGCCCCAGCGGCCTCGTGAGATGCCACAGCTCGTTCGATCGGTCGAGAGCAGCCCAGGCATTCCTCCGGGCCCCATCCAGATGCGCGAGTGCCGCCTGTCGCTCAGCGGGATCGTCGGCTATGAGGCCGAACGCCCAGCCCAATCGTGCGCGCCAGGCGTCGGCCTCGTCGCTGCCTGAGCCTGCCCCGGCCGCCCCGTTCGTCATGACGGAGATCATCCCTCAGGCCGCGACGACGTACATCACGTACGCCTACAACACACGGATCGATGGTGACGAGGCGCGGTGATGAGTGGATCACCCGAAAGGCACTGGACAGGTTGTGACCGCGCGGCGTCCTGGAACCGGCGGTTACGCCGCTGTGGTGTGGGTGAAGCCGAGGGAGGTCAGTCCTTCGGCCTGGCACAGCCGGTCAGAGGGGCCGTCGACCTCGGTCTGGAGGAGCTGGTAGGCGGCGCCGTGGGCCTGGCCCCAGTGCATCGCGGCCCGCCACAAGACGCGACCTAGTCCCTGGCCTCGGGCCTCGGGCAGGACAGCGAAGTACTGGGGCATGAGCTGGGGGCGGCCGATTGCGTCGGGGCGTACTTCCATGGGGCCGATCGCGCCCACGATGCGGTTTTCGATGGCGGCGGCGAGGACCGGGCCGCACTGGCCGGTCTGCATCTGCGTGTGGAGGAAGGCCAGGCCATCGCCCGCCATGGCCTCGGCGAACGGGGCGAAGGTGTTCTGCACAGTGGCCAGCCAGTCGGTCACGGGGCGGACCGGACCGCCGGGATCGTGGCAGGGGCCGGCAGCGAAGTCCTTCAGCTGGATGCGGGTACCGCGCGGGTGCGTGGTCTCGGGGCCGAGGGGGCGTACGACCCGGGCGTTGACCACGTCGTGCGCGGCGGCGAGCTTGGCGGCCAGCTCGGCGGCCTCATCCACGACGCTGTCGCGGAGCCCGTAGGCGAAGACCTTGACGGTGCCGCGTCCGCGTCGGGTCAGGGTGGGAATGAGGGTGTGCTCGGATTGGTGGACCACGGCTTCGCGGAGGACTTTCTCGTCCTTCTCGCCGCCCCAGCGCCGGTCCTTGTCGTAGGGCAGGAAGCCCCCGGTGTCGGCCGCTCGCAGGGTGTCCTCGAAGATGCCGACAGTCAGGGCGGCGGGGTGGACGGGACCGAGAGTCGGCACGATCGGTGCGGCCAGTTGGGGCCGGAGCCAGTCCCAGCGGAAGAACATGAGCGGCACCCTAGCGGTGGGACGGGCAGGGCTCAGGCCCCGACGCGAGTACGCCGGGGCCTGAACGGAGTTGACCGGATCGTGTCGGTCAGTGGGGGTTGTCGTCTCCGGCGTCGCAGGAGCACTCCGCGCTCTCCACGATCACGTCGAGGTCCTGGACGGCGGTGATCGACGCGGTTGCGACGGGCGGGGCCGTGCGGCGGGCCGAGGCCGGCGGGCCGGGGAGGATGGTCACCGGTACGGGCGGGGTCATGAGGCGTTCTCCTTGTCTCCGTGCTGGCAGTAGCTGTGCAGCGGCGCCTTCGCCTCCTGGTAGTGCTTGGCCAGGGGGCGGCAGACCCGGCAGGTGCCGGACAGGGCGCAGCCCTCGCACCCACCGGTGCGAAGCATGAGGCGGTCGGCGATGGCGCCGAGCCGGGTGAGGCCGTCGATGCCTTCGGCCATGAGGTCGATCTGGTCGTCGCGGCCGACCTTGCAGATCGAGACCTTGGCGTGCGGGTCGGCGTGGAAGAAGGTGTGTCCCGCGTTGCAGCCGGCGAACGGCTTGCGCTGCCGCAGGTGGGCGGCGGACTGGGCGAGCAGCGGCTCGCCGCCGCCGTAGATCGTGGGCGTCATGTTCGTGTACGCGTGGTTCTCGACGTTCCACTCGTCGGCGAGGGCGGCCATCTTGTCGGCTTCGGAGGCGTTGTCCTCGGTCACCACGACGTTGATCCGCAGCGGCAGGCCCGCCTCACGGGCGGCGTCCATGCCGCGCCGGAACGCCTTCCACGCCCCGCGGCGCTGAGTGAGCGTGTCGAAGGACTCCTCGCTCGCCCCGTACATGCTGACCACCAGCCGGTAGGGCGGGCAGTCCCGGAAGAGCTTGAGGAGGTCCGGCCGCCAGAGCAGCGAGCCGTTGGTGGAGATGGTGAGCATCATCCCGGCCTGCCAGGCGTACCGGTAGGCGCCCTGGAAGTGGGGATCCATGGTGGGCTCGCCGCCGGTGATCTGGAGCCAGAGGACACCGGCCTCGCGCATGATGTCCAGCAGCCGCACCTTGTCCTCCCAGCCGAGGCCGGAGAAGGGCCGCTCGCCGAGGTAGCAGTGCTTGCAGCCGAAGTTGCAGCCGAGGTTGATCTCCCAGGAGGCCCGGCAGTAGCCGTACGGGGACGGCTCGCGTACCAGCACGGTGCTCTGCGCGGTCTGGCCGCCCAGGTCCAGACTCCATACGTCGGAGGCGGTCTGCACCGCCCAGGCGGGAAGCGACTCACCGTCGATGGCGGCCTGGCGCAGACCCTCGAAGTGGTCGGCGGAGATGCGGGCGCCGGCCCTTGCTCCCGGCTTGAGGAGAAGGTGCCCGTCGAGGAACGGGGAGGCGATCAGAGCGTGGGCCATCGGTGGCCCTCCTTCCGGATCACGGAGCGGGACAGCGAACGGGGCCCCTGGCGGTCGGCTCGGCAGTGGATCTCGCCGAGCCCGTTGCAGGTACCGCAGGTCTTTCCGGACGAGTTGGCGCCGCTGCCACCGCAGTCCCCGCACTGTTCGTTGCGAGGCGAGCGAGGGAGCCGGGTCTTGTGCGGGCTCGCGATCAGCTGATGCACGAGACCTCCTCCAGGTCGTCTTCCCAGGTGTGCTGCTTGGCGTGGTTGGCGAACAGACAGCAGCCCTCACCGTCGGATCCCGGGGCGGCCACCGGGCAGTCAGGGAGTACGACGAGCTGCGTCTCGTCCGTCCCGTGCCAGCGGAGCCACAGCGCGGTCCCGTACGCGCCGGCGTCGGCGAGGAGACCGAAGTGCTCACCTTCGTCGTGCGCGGACAGCTGGCACTGCACGGCCCTGTCGATGTACGGGGCGGCAGACTTCTCCCGCGCTTCCCGTGCCAGGTCGAGGGGCACCCGGCGCCAGCGCGCGCAACGCATCACGACACCATCCGGAAGGACGCGACGGCATTCCGGGCCTGCTGCGAGCACCGGGGGCAGACGCACGGCGGGTAGCGGCCCGGGTTCTCCGGGACCACCGGGTCCTCGCCCACGCGTACCTCCGTGAGAGGTCCCCACGTCTGGCCGGAGTCGCGGGAGACCCGCAACGTCATCCGTACGTCGTCCTGTCCGTTCGCCATGTCAGGAGCATCGCGATTCGCGGGGCCGGTCAGAAAGGCCAAGCGGATTACCCAACTTGGGTAACATCACCCTCGGTTGACCAAGTGCAGCGATCCGTAGTCCTCATGCCGGAGCGTGCCCGATGCCCGAGCCATCTCGCTCGAAGGAACTCCCGGTCAGCCTGCTCACGGACCCAGTGATGATCGAGGCATGCCAGGCCAGAGACTTCGGCCGCATCTTTCAGCTGGTCAAGGCACGAGCAGGCATCTATCCGTCGATGATTGCGCGCCGCTGCGACTTGACCCCGAGCCGCGTGGGCGAGGTGATCGCCGGACGGCGGCAGTTGCTGCACATGGACGTGATCGAACGGATCTCGGACGGACTGCGCATCCCCGGGCACATGCTCGGCCTTGCCCGTCGTTCCTGGGAGACGCCGCCCAGCCTGACGGCCATGCCCCGCGAACCGGCCGAGGTACCGGCCTCAGCCGTCGAGTCGCTGGCCGCCGGACTACCGGGGGCGGACGTCGACAGCATCCTCGCCCTGGCGGCCGAGCGCGATCTCAGCCCGTCGACGCTGGACGCATTGCACTCGTCGATCGCGGACTACTGGCGCCGGGACGACGAGCACGGCGGCGAGACCTTACGGCCGGCGGTCGTCGGCCAGCTCCGCTACGTCGTCGATCTCCTCAAGGAGCAGCGGCCGGCTCCTCTGCGGGACGGTCTGCACAGCATTGCGGCCGAGCTGGCCCGGCTCACCGGATGGACTTACTTCGACGCCCGCCAGTACAACCAGGCACGTGCCTACTTCACCGAATCCCTCGGCTTGGCCAAGGCCATCGACGACCGCCAGTTCATGGCCAACGTCCTCGCCTGCATGAGCCTCCAGGCCACCTACCAGGATAAGCCCGGCGACGCCCTCGCACTCGTCACGGCCGCCCAGGACCAGGCCCGAACGGCCGCGGGGACGACACCGCGCGTGCTGGCCATGCTCGCGATGCGCGAAGCCTTCGCCCACGCCACCCTCGGCAACCATGGCGCGACCCACACCGCGATCTCGGAAGCCCACACCCAGTTCGGCCGGATCAGCACCGGCGATCCGGATCCGGCCTGGGTCGCCTATTTCGACGAGCCGAAGTTGATCGTGGACACCGGCATCGCGCACGGCCGTTTGGGCGAAGCCGCCCTGGCCGAGCCCCTCATCGCGGATGCTCTTCGTCGAGAACATCAGTCGAACCACCGAGGCCGGGCCTTCCATGCCTTCTGGCTCGCCCGCACCCAGCTCCAGCGCGGCAAACTCGACGAGGCGTGCCACACCGCCATGGATGCTCTGGCCCCGGCGGCGGCCGTCAGCTCGCAACGAGTCGCCGGCCACCTTCGGGAGTTCTACGAGCAGCTGGAGCCCTTCCGTCGGGAACCGGCCGCGGTGGCGTTCGAGTCCCGGCTCCGGGAAGTGCTGCCCCGTCAGGTCAGCGGATCGCCTCGTCCATGAGCACGTAGAGCAGCCCGACCAGGGAACCGCTGCTGACGATCTCGCGCCGGTCGATCATGCCCCGCACGTCGGCCAGCGGGATCCACTCGATCCGGTCCGACTCGTTCTTCTCGGTCGGCGGACCCTCGTACGTCGCCCCGTCGGCCCGGAAGACGTGGTGCTGGGAGTCGGTGATGCCGTTGGCCGGCTCGGCGTAGATCAGCGGCTTGACCGGGCCGGGGCGCCAGCCGGTCTCCTCCAGTACCTCACGGGCCGCAGCATCGGCCGGCGTCTCGCCCTCCTCGACCAGGCCCATGGGTAGCTCCCACGCCCAGGCATCCGTGATGAAGCGGTGCCGCCACATCATCAGGACCTCGCGCCGCTCGTTGACCACGGCGGCCACGGCCAGGTGCCGCAGCTTGACGACGTGGTGCTCCCAGCGGTTCCCGTCCGGCGTCTCGACGTCGGTGAGCCACAGGTTCACCCAGCTGTTCTCGTAGATCGGACGTTCCCCGTGGATCTTCCACTGCATCGCTACGGCCCCTCTCGATCGACCTCAAGCATCGCAGAGCAGGCGGGGCCCTGTGACTGTCATCTGGCAGTCAACGGGGCCGATTTGCTGCCTAATATGGTTACTCTCTGGGCCGAGGGGCTGAATCGGTTCGACACCGGCCTGGGCTTGGCGGACATCCTCGGAGCATCAGGCGAAACGTGGTCTGACCCTTGGGATCTCCTTCAAGAGAGATTCGAAGGGCAAGTCGAATTCTGGAACTGCTCGCCGCATGTTCGCGTGGCCGATGGCCGAGCCTATTGCAGTGTTGAGATAGCCCGGGATGCCCAAAGCGTTACATAGGTCAAGGCTATTGGCTAGCTCTGCCGACTCGGCGGAGAGAATTTTTTCGATCTCGTGTTCCGTGAGAACTGGTCCCATGAGTGCACGCATCGCTGTCTCTTCGAGGTCTTGCATTCCGTGGACTTCGAGGAGATTTAGGAGGTCTACCCTAGTGATGGCGTTTACCGAGTAACGGTACTCGTCTGGTTCTTTCAATTTAGCGATAGGGGTGCCTATCAAAAGGTGGGCATCGATCATCTCCTTGTTCGTGAATCCCCGATTAAAGAGCCCGGGAAGGTTCATTCCGGTGTACTTGCCCAGCGTCAGAGTTCCCATGGTAGGGATGAGGCAACCCAAGCCTGCAAGGTAATCCAGATCCGATGGCATGATTGACGCGATGCCGTCGGTGAATGGTCTCAGCATCCCAGCGATTGCTGATGCGACTTCGTTGACGCTGCTCACCTGTGCTGGCGTGATTTGCTTCATCAGGAGATTGCAAGAGAGAAGAGCTAGGTGCGGCCCAGAAAGGCTCTCCGCCAGTTCTACCGCCTTGGAGATGGCTAGTTGCGCGGTGCTTCTCTGTTGGCTATATTTCAGTCGCTCTGAAAGCAGCTCGATCAAAACATCGCCAAGTTCAGGATCCCCGCTTTTGGCATAACCTGACTGGGCGGAGAACAGCGCAGACTGTATTCCAGGGTCATTTAGTTGACCAAGGGGAGGATCGTCCCAGCCGTAGATCCCTTCAATGAAGTGATCGGTGAACTCTCCCGCACGAAGTTGGGCAGTTCTCCAAGCCTCATTGGCGAGCCTGGTGAAGTTCTTTTCAAACACCTCCATGGCTGTTTCCCTTGCGATGTCCTTCGCGTCCCGATATCCAATCCCGAGATGGATCCCCCCGCCAGCCTGAAAGTTGATCGATTTATCTCCGCTTGATTGCCGCTGAGTGAGCCACTTCCTCATCACGGACTGCCAAATCTATTGTCATTGCCGATCGTAAGGTCGGACCCGGCTTGGATGTTTACGGAACTCGCACCGCTTTGCTGCGACTGTCGAGTGGGGCCGCTCTGCGCATTAATTCCACGCGCACTGAATAGCTGGTGAAATCCTATGGCAGCGGCAATAAGGCCGAAGATGGCGCCGACTACGCTGCCTAGCATCGAGGCTTTTTCGAACCCGAGCCACACGCTGAGGCCGATGATTCCGATACCGATAATGGCAGTTCCGCCCCAAAGCATCCGCCGTTGAGTGATCGTCATGCTTCAAGTCTCCATGTGCTCCCGTGGTTTGTCAGCTGTTTGATGGAAGAGGTGGGCTCGGCTGGCACTCAGCGTCGGTCCTTCTTGGGTTACCCCAAGTCGGTGAGGTGCTTGCATGCGACGACCAAGTCGACTGGGGCCCGTGGCTTTGGGGACTAGAGAGGGTTTCACGGCGTGCCGGCCCTGTGGCGGGGAAGGCGGCCAGTGTGCTTGAGAGGTCGTCCGCCATATTCGCAGATGGGGGAACCTCCGAGGCCAACTTTCAGAAGGGCGCACCTTGAGCGCCGTCTACCTGTAATAATGCGCAAATGAATTCTTCGGCAGCGGTAGAGTTGAGCCCTGGCTCTCTTCGAGCGATCGTTCTTGATGCGAATGCTTTCGGTAAGGGGCTACCCAACCTAGATCTTCTGCACCGATTGGCTGATCTGGCTACCCGTGTTGGCATTGAGACGTGGGTGCCTGAGCCTGTGGCATGGGAGTGGGCTGAACATCTGTCCCGAGAGGTTGAGGCTTTTCGTGTGACAGTCCCTTCTATATTTCGCACCATGCAGAAAGGGCGCCTTAAAGCAAAAATGCCAACTTTGCCCCCGGGGGGTGGCGAGGGGATTTCTCAGGAGTTCCTTGGGAATCTTGCTGCTGTTCCAGGCATCACTCTCGTCAAACTCACTGGTGACTCAGCGATCGAAGGGCTGCGTGATCAGATACTTCAAACTGGGCCGGGACGCCGCAAGGATGGAGTCAAGACCGGCGCGTCTGATTCTGCTTGGTTGAGGGACGTTCTGCGCAAGGCCGGGGGAAACTTTGAGAGCGTTGTCCTCCTCAGCAGCGATCGGGATGTTGTGGCGGCATGCAGAGAGCTGCGCGTGAATCCACCGCGCATGCTGAACATTCATGACCTAAATAAGACCCTCTTTCGGTTCGTGAGTGGACCTGAAGGGTTGTCTCGTAGGATTGCGCTGCACTTTACCAAATTGATCTCCGACCTGCGGGCGAACACCTATGACGGCTGGGTGGAGCCAGATATTGATCTCGGTCATTTCGATGCGGATCCGAGCTTCCTTTTGGAAGACCTCCAAGGGGCTCAATTCCAGGTTCACGGTGTCACGCTCCGCCATCTGCACGAGGTTCTTAGTGTGACGGATATCGGAACCGCATCTGATCTCGACGAAGAGTGTGGTGAAGGCGAATCCGGAGTGCTTAGAGATCTCACCCTGGATGCAGTTGTTGAATTTCGTGCAGATGTTGATGTTTCCATCTATGATATTGACGCCGATGGTGAGATTCAGATGGATGTCCACTCGCTCTACGATGTGAGAATTATTGCTTCCCTTCTTATTGAAATCTCGAAGGGGGTAATTAGCTACTGCACCCCGCTAGCGAACTCTCGTATCGAAGCCCTAGAGAAGCCTCAACGGCTGGAGCCATCGCTGACACCATGGCCGGCGGGCCCCGTGTTCAAGTGACACGTACCCGGTTGTTCCTTGTTGGCGTAGCGCTGGAGCCGGTGGACCAGGTGTGGACCACGTTGGAGAGCACCCGGGCAAGGAAGAGGGAAAAAGCCAGTTCAGGCGAGTGAAGTTGTCCGTACTACAACCCTCTTGAAAACCGTCGAGGCAGCGATGTCTCCGTGGGTTCAAATCCCACACCCACCGCGCACGCCGAAGGCCCCTGACCGACATCGTCGGCCGGGGGCCTTCGCCTTGGGCGGTGCCTCCGGATGCGGTTTCGGTGGGGGCCCCTGATGCTGAAGGGGCTGGAACACCGCTAGGAGGACCAGGATGTCTGTGCTGGACAAGCTCAAGGGAATGCTGAAGGGCCACGAGGACCAGGCCGCCCAAGGCATCGACAAGGCCGGTGACTTCGTCGACGGGAAGACGCAGGGCAAGTACGAGAGCCAGGTCGACACCGCCCAGGAGAAGCTCAAGGAGCAGCTGGGAGACGAGGGCCGGGGGCAGGACTCCCCGCCCCGGTAGTGGTGTACCGGTGGTGAGGGGTGTCCCGGAGTCGCTCCGGGACACCCCTCGCGCCGGTTGAGGGGCTCGGGCGGGTTCAGGGGTGGCTGCGGGCCTGTGGGTTGTTCAGGCAGAGGGCGATGTTGCGGACCGCTGCGGTGAGTTCCTCGATCACCCGGGCCGCCTGCTCCGCGTTGTGGAAGACCGGGCGGTTCGTGAGGGAGCGGCTCAGTTCCTCCGCGGCCCGGACGGCGGGGCCGGCGTCCTCGGCGGCCGCGGGAGGGGCCGCGGGCGCGGGTGCCGCGCTCTGAGGGGGAGGCGGGGGAGCGGCGGGGTACGGCTCGGGCTCCGTGCGGTAGCCGTCGAAGGACGGCGAGAAGGTGCCGGAGCCGACGGCCAGGGAGGTGTGCGCCTCCTGCTGGACGTGCGGGACCGCGAAGTGGTCCTGTCCGTGCTGGGGAACCGGGGCCTGCCCGTGCTGGAGGACCGCGAAGTGCTCCTGCCCGTGCGGGGGAACCGAACCCTGTCCGTGGTGGGAGACGTGAACCTGGTCGTGCTGCGGGAGCGGGGCCGGTGCCTGCCCGTGCTGGGGGACCGGGGTCTGGGACTGGCGGGCCCGGGGCAGGACCAGGTGGTCGAAGCCCGGGAACGCCTGCGTGGTCGGGTGCGTGGCGGGCTGGGGGTACTCGCTCTGCCACTGCGCGCGGTAGTACTCCACCTGGTCCTCGCAGGAGGAGCGGGAGTGGAAGACCGCGGTGTCGTCGCCGAGGTCCGGGTACCAGAGGTTGGGGCCGGGGAAACGCACGGTCCGCATGCGGGGCTTGATCTGCTCGGCGCACCCCATGCAGCAGCCCTCCGGCACGATGAGCGGGATGCCGCCGCTCTGCTCCGGACGCCGGGGGCCGCCCTCCGGGCGGTTCTCCCCGTGCTGGCAGGGCGGGAGTTCGCCGCAGGCCCGGCAGACGGCGTAGTGCTCGGGGAGGACCTGCCAGTCCAGGCTGGCGGGGGCGCACCAGTGCTTCACCGCCGACCGGGGCAGGTTCTCGTCGCGCAGTACGAGCACCACCGGTCGCCTGTAGAACTCGGCGCGATCGGGGGCCGGTTTGAGCGCCTGGTTCTCGGCCCGCCGCAGTTCGTTGGCGTGCCACCACAGTTCCACGTGGTCGCGCCAGGCCTTCTCATAGGATTTCGGCCATGAGTTGCCGGGGTAACCGGTGATCTCCAGGACGCGCCACGCCCGCCGGTCCAGCACGACGATGGAGCCGGCCCGGAGTCGCAGATGTGTTCCCTTGCCGTCCTCGTCCGGCCAGTTGTGGCGGCCGATGAGGGTGGGCTGGTCAGGGAGCCACCTGCGAATCTGCATGACACGCTCCTAGGCGATGAAACCTCGTAGTTTCAACTGGGGCAGTAGATGACATTCTGAACAATTTAGGCGTCGGCTTGGGGTTAGACACGCGCACGGCGTTGATCGATCGAGGGCCGGAAACGCCTTCTGAGCCGGGTATTTAGCTTCTCCCGCCCGGCGGGCTCCGGAGGCGCGCGTCCCCCCGGGCGGCCGCCGCGGAGCCGGGCCGCGGCGTCCTGACACCCACTCGTACGCGTGACGCCGCTTCCCGCGGTGTCAGCCCGTACGTATGCATCCTCCCGTGCGGTGGCCGCCGACGGCTCCGGACGGGGGTTTCCCGCTCCGGAGAGGTGGTAAAGCGACTGCTCCTCCGCGGACGGGGCCGGTAGGGTCCGGGGACCGAGGAGACGGAGGAGTGGAGATGCGCGTCGTGCTGGTGCAGGGGGACATCACCGCCGAGGCGGTGGACGCGGTGGTCAATGCCGCGAACTCCTCGCTGCTCGGCGGCGGCGGGGTCGACGGCGCCATCCACCGGAAGGGCGGCCCCGAGATCCTCGCCGCCTGCCAGGACCTGCGCCGCTCCCACTACGGCAAGGGCCTGCCGACCGGGCAGGCCGTGGCGACCACGGCGGGGCGGCTGCCGGCCCGGCACGTGATCCACACGGTCGGTCCGGTCTGGTCGCGGGACGAGGACCGCTCGGAGCTGCTCGCCTCCTGCTACCGCGAATCGCTGCGGGTCGCCGACGAGTTGGGGGACCGCACGGTCGCCTTCCCGGCCATCTCCACCGGGATCTACGGCTGGCCGATGGCGGACGGCGCCCGGATCGCCGTCGAGACGGTGCGGGCGGCCCGTACCGAGGTCGAGGAGGTCCGCTTCGTCCTCTTCGACGCGGCGGCGTACGGCGCCTTCGAGGCGGCCGTGGGGGACGACTCGTAGGCGTCGGTCCTCGCCGTCGAACACCTTCCCGCTTTCAGGCGTGCTGTTCGGTTCCTCCGGGCGGAAGACGCGCCGGGGGCGCGCCGTCATGCCGCGCCGAAAGCGGGACCGGCCGGAAATCTGCCGGAACGCTTCCTCCCTTGCGGCACACCGGCCGTGCCGTCCCCGGCCCCCTTCCGCCCGTGTGAGCTGCGGCTTTCCTCGGGCTGCCGGGGTTTATCTGCTTGTCCTCACGCTTGCGGGGGAATCGGTCGCTCCGGGGTGGTTCGCCGGGGATTCGGTGGGCAACTCTGGATTCGCGACGTCGAGCACAACGACCGGGGCGGTCGGCCAACTGCCTTGGACATGGCCGTGGTTCAGAGTTCCTGAGCAGTTCCTGCAGTAGTTCCGAAACGCAGTTCCGTGCACCAGCATCAGCTTTCAGTTCCCGGAGGAACAGACATGGCAAGCATCCGTACCGCCCGTGTTCTCGCCGCTGTCGCCGCCCTGCCCCTCGCCGCCGCGCTCTTCACCGGGGTGGCCCAGGCCGACAACGGCGGTTTCGCGGACGACGGATCGAACACGAGCGTCGCCTCGATCATCGGCAGCGGAGTCGGCGGGGCCAACTTCGGCAACGCGACCACGACGCAGCAGGTGGCGACCGGTTCCGGTGCCTCCAACCAGAACAACACCGCGAGCGTGAACGGCTCGGCCTTCACCCACATCGACCAGTCCGACAACGTGGTCAACTTCCACCCGTGGTGGTGACCGGCAGCACGGCGACCGGCCCGACGGGGGGCGTGACCGTGGTGTGAACGACGGCCCGCGCGGCGGTACTTCGGTACCGGCGCGCGGGCCGTCGCGCGTTCGCGCGCCTTGACACGGATGTGGAATCTGACGGACAGTCAGAAACCTCAGTCGTCCCACGGGAGGCCGTCGCCGTGCACCTCGCCCCGACCGAGCGGCAGCTGCGGCTGCGCGCCGAGCTCCGCGCGTACTTCCGGGACGTGATGCCCGACGGTCCGCCGCCCGCCACCGACACCGCCGCACAGCGGCGGCTGCTCCGCCGGATCGGCGCCGACGGGCTGCTCGGCCTCGGCTGGCCCGAGGAGTACGGCGGGCAGGGGCGCGGGCCCGACGAGCAGTTCGTCTTCTTCGACGAGGCGTACCGGGCGGGCGCCCCCGTCTCGATGGTCACCCTCAACACCGTCGGACCCACGCTCATGGCGTACGGGACCGAGGAGCAGAAGGCCTTCTTCCTGCCCCGGATCCTGCGCGGCGAGACCGTCTTCGCCATCGGCTACAGCGAACCCGGGGCCGGCACCGACCTCGCCTCGCTCCGTACCCGGGCCGTACGGGACGGGGACTCCTGGCTGATCGACGGGCAGAAGATCTTCACGTCCAACGCCCAGAACGCCGACTGGATCTGGCTCGCCTGCCGCACCGACCCCGGCGCGCCGCCGCACCGCGGGATCTCGATCGTCCTCGTCCCCACCGACTCCCCCGGCTTCTCCTGGACCCCGATCGAGACGGTGGGCGGACTGACGACGACCGCCACGTACTACGACGGGACACGGGTCCCCGCGGGCAACCTCGTCGGGCCCGAGCACGGCGGCTGGGGCCTCATCACCAGCCAGCTCAACCACGAGCGGGTCGCGCTCGCCGCGATCGGCATGCAGGCCGAGGACTTCTTCGCGGCCGTCCTCGACCGGGCGCGCACCCCCGATCCGGTGACGGGCAGGCGGCGCATCGACGAGCCGTGGGTCCGGATCCGGGCCGCCGAGGCGCACGCCCGTCTGGCCGCGACCCGCCTGCTGAACTGGCGTCTCGTGGGTGACGTGGGGGCCGGCCGGCTGGCCCCGGGGGACGCGAGCGGCGTGAAGTTCGCGGGAACCGAGTCGGCGGTGGAGGTGTACCGCATCTGCCAGGAGATCGCGGGCGGTCCGGGGACGGTGCGGGCGGGATCGCCGGGGGACCTCGACGGCGGGGAGCTGGAGCGGATGAACCGGGCCGCGCAGATCAACACCTTCGGGGGAGGCGTGAGCGAGGTGCAGCGCGAGATCGTCGCGAGGATGCGGCTCGGCATGAAGGCGAGGGGCCGGCGATGAGCGGCACGGACGACGCGCTGTACGAGCGGCTCGCGGCCTTCGAGGGGCTGCCCGCCGCCACCGCCTGGACCGGCAAGGACCCGGTCAACCTGCCCATGATCAGGCACTGGTGCGAGGCCATGGGGGACGAGCACCCCGCCTACCGGGGACCGGACGCCGTCGCGCCCCCGACCATGCTCCAGGCGTGGACGATGGGCGGCCTCTCCGGGCACACCGACCGTTCCTCGGCGTACGAGGAGCTGTTCGCCCTCCTCGACGGCGCCGGATACACCTCGGTCGTCGCGACCGACTGCGAGCAGGAGTACCTGCGGCCGCTGCGCCCCGGGGACGAGATCGGCTTCGACACCGTCATCGAGTCCGTGTCGCCGCGCAAGACCACCAAGCTCGGCACCGGCCACTTCGTGACGACCCGGACGGACGTCCGCGCCGGCGGTGAACTCGCCGGCACCCACCGCTTCCGCATCCTCAAGTACGCCCCCGCCGCCCGGCCGTCCCCCGAGGCCGAGAAGCCC
Source organism: Streptomyces nymphaeiformis (assembly GCF_014203895.1). Lineage (GTDB taxonomy): Bacteria > Actinomycetota > Actinomycetes > Streptomycetales > Streptomycetaceae > Streptomyces > Streptomyces nymphaeiformis. The sequence continues at coordinate 622,074 of NZ_JACHJY010000004.1, forward strand.
CGCCGCCCCCGGCCCGTGATCAACCGGGACAACGCCGGGTTCTGGGAGGGCGTGGCCGGACACCGGCTGCTGATCCAGCGCTGCGGCGACTGCGCGGCCCTGCGCTTCCCCTGGCTGCCGGGGTGCGCCGACTGCGGTTCGCGGGAGTGGGACACGGTCGAGGCGAGCGGCGTCGGGACGGTGTTCTCGTACGTGGTGATGCACCACCCGTCCTTCCCGGCCTTCGAGCCTCCCTACGCGGTCGGGCTGATCGAGCTCGCCGAGGGCGTGCGGATGATCAGCAACGTGGTGGGGGTGCCGTACGACAAGGTGCGGATCGGGATGCCCGTACGCCTTGAGTTCCTGCGGGTCGACGAGGAGCTCGAACTCCCCGTCTTCCGCGCGGGAGGGGAGGACTGACATGGACTTCACCCCCACCGAGGAGCAGGAGGCCGCCCGGGAGCTCGCCGGGCGGATCTTCGCCGACCTCTCCACCCACGAGCGGCTCAGGGCCGCCGGGACCGGCACGGACGCCGAGCTCTGGAAGGCGCTGTGCGCCGCCGGGCTGCCGGGCGCCGTCGAGGAGACCGGCCTGCTCGGCCTGGTCCTGCTCCTGGAGGAGCAGGGGCGCAGGACGGCGCAGGTGCCGTTCGCCGCGAGCTGTGTGTACGGCGTCCTCGCCGTCGCCCGGCACGGTACGGAGGAGCAGCGCGCCCGGCTGCTGCCCGGTCTGCGCGACGGTACGGCGGTGGTGACGGGCGCGCTCCCGGCACCGGGCACGGTCGCGGCGGCCGACGGGAGGCTCAGCGGCGCCGTGGACTGGGTGCCCTGGCTCAGGGGCGCCACCCACGTCCTCGTACCGGACGAGGAGCGCGCCCTCTGGCTCGTCCGCACCGAGGACGCGGCCGCCGTGGAGGCCGTCGAGCTCACCGCGCCCTGGTCCGCGGCCCGGCTCGTCCTCGACGGGACGCCGGCCGAGCGGCTTGGGCCGGCGGACGCGGGAGCCCCGTACGACGACGTGCTCGCCGCCGCGCGGATCGCCTTCGCCGGGCTGCAGGCGGGGGTGTGCGCCGGTTCGCTCGCCCGGGCCGTGGAGTACACCTCCGTGCGGGAGCAGTTCGGGCGGCCGCTCTCGACCCACCAGGCGGTGCAACTGCGGGCCGCCGACGCCCACATGGACACCGAGGCCATCCGGGTCACGGCCTACGAGGCCGCCTGGCGCTTCGACGAGGGCCTCGACGCCGCCGGGGCGGCCCTGACCGCCGCCTGGTGGGCCTCCGAGGCGGGCAAGCGGGTCGTGCACGCCGGGCAGCACCTCCACGGCGGCACGGGCGCGGACCTCGACCACCCCGTCCACCGGCACTTCCTCTGGGGCCGGCAGCTCGACGCGTACCTGGGCTGCGGCACCGAACTCCTCGCCGGACTCGGCGACCTGCTCGCAGAGAGGGACCTGTGATGAAGCCCGGGGACGAGCTGCCGCCGCTGGCCATCCCGATCACCCGCACCCTGATCGTCGCCGGGGCCGTGGCCTCCCGCGACTACCAGGACGTGCACCACGACGCCGAGCTGGCCCGGGAGAAGGGCTCCCCGGACATCTTCATGAACATCCTCACGACCAACGGGCTCGTCGGCCGGTACGTCACCGACCACTTCGGCCCCCGGTCCGTCCTCCGCGGGGTCGCCATCCGGCTCGGCGCCCCCAACTACCCCGGAGACACCATGATCCTCACCGGCACGGTCACCGACGTCGACGGGGACACGGCGAGCGTCCGGGTCGTCGGCGCCAACGGGCTCGGGCACCACGTCACCGGGACGGTCACCGTGGAGGTGGCGCGATGAGCGTCCGCGGCCGGGACGCGCTCGGCGGGCGGGCGGCCGTCGTGGGCATCGGGGCGACCGAGTTCTCCAAGGACTCCGGCCGCAGCGAACTCTCCCTCGCCGTCGAGGCCGTGCGCGCGGCCCTCGACGACGCCGGGCTCGGCCCCGCCGACGTCGACGGCCTGGTCACCTTCACGATGGACACCAACCCCGAGATCACCGTCGCGCAGGCGTCGGGGATCGGCGAGCTGTCGTTCTTCTCCCGGGTGCACTACGGGGGCGGTGCCGCCTGCGCCACCGTGCAGCAGGCCGCGCTCGCCGTCGCCACCGGGATCGCCGAGGTCGTCGTCTGCTACCGGGCGTTCAACGAGCGCTCGGGGCGCCGCTTCGGCTCCGGGGTGCAGCAGCGCGAGCCCTCCGCCGAGGGCGCCGCGCTCGGCTGGCAGCTGCCGTTCGGGCTGCTCACCCCGGCCTCCTGGGTCGCCATGGCCGCCCAGCGGTACCTGCACGCGTACGGCCTCACCCCGGACGCCTTCGGGCACGTGGCGGTGACGGACCGGCGGTACGCGGCGACCAACCCCGCCGCGTACTTCCACGGGAAGCCGATCACCCTCGCCGACCACGCCGCCTCGCGCTGGATCGTCGAGCCGCTCCGGCTCCTCGACTGCTGCCAGGAGACCGACGGCGGCCAGGCGATCGTCGTCACCTCCGTCGAGCGCGCCCGCGACCTGCCGCGGCCGCCCGCCGTGATCCTGGCGGCGGCCCAGGGCGCCGGGCGGAAGCAGGAGGCCATGACCAGCTTCTACCGGGACGGTCTCACCGGGCTTCCGGAGATGGGCGTGGTGGCCCGTCAGCTCTGGCGGACGTCGGGGCTCGTGCCCTCCGACATCGACGTGGGGATCCTCTACGACCACTTCACCCCGTTCGTCCTGATGCAGCTGGAGGAGTTCGGCTTCTGCGGGCCCGGGGAGGCGGCCGGCTTCGTGGCGGCGGACGCGCTCCCGCTGAACACCCACGGGGGGCAGCTCGGCGAGGCCTACCTGCACGGCATGAACGGCATCGCGGAGGCCGTGCGGCAGATCCGCGGCACGTCGGTGAATCAGGTGCCCGGCGCGGCCCGGACTTTGGTCACGGCGGGCACGGGGGTTCCCACGTCCGGGTTGATCCTGGGCACGGACGGCTGAGGCGACGGCCTGAGCGGTGGCCGGGCCGGGCGGGCGGTTCTTCACTCGCGCCATGAGCACTCGCACGCCGCCGGCACCCGAAGCCGTCCCCGCCCCCGAAGCCGTCCCCGCCCCCGCATCCGGAGCCGTCCTCGCATCCGGAGCCGTCCTCGCACCCCGCCCGGTCGCACCGCCGGCACCGGGGACACCGGTCCGTCCGCACTCCGCGCCGCCTCCCGGGGCGCGGGCGCGGGCCGTGGCCGCCGCCCTGACGGCGGCGCTGGCCGGGACGGTCCTCCTGAACGCCCCGCCCCCGCCACCGTCGGGGGCCGTCGCGTCCGGGGCGCCCGCCGCCGCCACGGCGACCCGCGCGATGGCCGGGGCCGGGGCCCCCGGCGGAGCCGCCACCACCCCCGTCACCTTCTCCGGAAAGGCCTTCGACACCTGCGAGGCGCCGTCCCTCACGGTCATGAAGGCCTGGCGGGGATCCCCGTACGGGGCCGTCGGGATCTACTTCGGCGGGCGGGGGCGCGGCTGCCCCGTGCAGAAGGAGCTCACCCCCGCCTGGGTCGCCTCCGCGCACGCCATGGGCTGGCGGCTGCTGCCGCTCTTCGTCGGCTCCCAGGCGCCGTGCGTGGACTCCCTCGCCAAGCGGAAGTACGCCATCGGCAGCAACCCCACGAGCCAGGGCACCAAGGAGGGGGGCGACGCGGTGAAGGCGGCGAAGGCCCTCGGGATCGGCACGAGCAGCCCGCTCTACCTCGACATCGAGGCGTACCGGCGGGGTGACACGGGCTGCGCCGCGACCACCCTCGCCTTCGTCCGCGCCTGGAACCGCGAGGTGCGGCGCCTCGGCTACCTGCCCGGCTTCTACAGCAGCGCCGACACGGGCGTGCGGGACATGGAGAAGCAGCGGGTGGCGGGGACGAAGGACCTGCCGGACGTGATGTGGTTCGCGCGCTGGCGGGGGGTGCCGGCGCTGCTCACCGAGTCGGTGCTGCACCCCGAGGCCTGGACGCCGCACGCCCGGATCCACCAGTACGTGGGGAACGTGACCGAGACGTACGGCGGGCGCACCCTCGCCGTCGACCGCAACGCGATCGACGCGCCCGTCGCCCGGGTCACCACCCCCGCCGCGTTCGCGGCCCGCGTCCCCGTGCCCCTGTCGTTCGTGGACTCCCGGCGCCCCTGACGGGGGCGCCGACCCTGACGCGGGTGACCCGGGTCTCCACCCAGAGGAGGTGCAGCCGTCCCCACCCCTACAACCTGAGGCGGACGGCGGTTCGGGACCTGGGGCCGATCCGCCGGGTCCCGTGCGCTCCTAGCGTGGAGTCATGACTCCGCCACCCTCTGGCCCCGTCTGCGCCGGTGCCTCGCAGTACGCGTCGTTCCCGACCTTCACCTCGTACGTACGGGCGCGTGGACCCGTGCTCCTGCGCACCGCGCGCTCCCTCACCGCGAACCCCTCGGACGCGGAGGACCTCCTCCAGACCGCGCTGGCCAAGACGTTCATGGCCTGGGAGCGCATCGAGGACCACCGCGCCCTGGACGGCTACGTCCGCCGCGCGCTGCTCAACACCCGTACGTCCCAGTGGCGCAAGCGCAAGGTCGACGAGTTCGTCTGCGAGGAGCTGCCGGAGCCGTCCGGTCTCCCGGAGCCGGACCCGGCCGAGCGGCAGGTGCTGCACGACGCGATGTGGCGTGCGGTCCTGAAGCTGCCGGAGCGGCAGCGGCAGATGGTGGTGCTGCGGTACTACGAGGACCTCAGCGAGGCCCAGACGGCCGAGGTGCTCGGGGTGTCGGTCGGGACGGTGAAGAGCGCGGTGTCCCGGGCGCTCGGGAAGCTCCGCGAGGACCCGGAGCTGACGCCCGTACGGTAGGACGCGCCGCTTGTCGACTCACGCCAGTAATCACTGGCAATTCACGTACTCCCGGGTAGTGACATACCGCTTGGTATGTGCGCAGAATCTCCACACCCCTTCTGCCACGTAGCGCCCACCGGGAGGACGCCCCGTGTACAGCACCATGCAGGACGTACAACTGAACGTGAGCCGCATCCTCCAGCACGGGATGACGATCCACGGGAAGTCCACCATCACCACCTGGACGGGCGAGCCGGAGCCGCAGCGCCGCACGTTCGCTGAGGCCGGAACGCGCGCGCACCAGCTGGCCCACGCCCTGCGCGACGAACTCGGCGTCACCGGCGACCAGCGCGTGGCGACCCTCATGTGGAACAACGCCGAGCACGTCGAGGCGTACTTCGCGATCCCCTCCATGGGCGCGGTGCTCCACACCCTCAACCTCCGCCTGCCCCCCGAGCAGCTGGTGTGGATCGTCAACCACGCCGCCGACCGGGTCGTCCTCGTCAACGGCTCCCTGCTGCCCCTCCTCGCCCCGCTGCTCCCGCACCTGCCGACGGTCGAGCACGTCGTCGTCACGGGCCCGGGCGACCGCTCCGTCCTGGACGGCGCGGCCCCGCGCGTGCACGACTACGAGGAGCTGATCGCCGGCCGCCCGACCGCGTACGACTGGCCCGAGCTGGACGAGCGCACGGCCGCCGCGATGTGCTACACCTCCGGCACCACCGGGGACCCGAAGGGCGTCGTCTACTCCCACCGGTCCATCTACCTGCACTCCATGCAGGTGAACATGTCCGAGTCGATGGGGCTCACCGCCAAGGACACGAGCCTGGTCGTCGTCCCGCAGTTCCACGTCAACGCCTGGGGCCTGCCGCACGCCACCTTCATGACCGGCATCAACATGCTCATGCCGGACCGCTTCCTCCAGCCGGCGCCGCTCGCCGAGATGATCGAGCGCGAGAGGCCGACCCACGCGGCCGCCGTCCCCACCATCTGGCAGGGCCTGCTCGCCGAGGTCACCGCGAACCCCCGCGACCTCTCCTCGATGACCCAGGTCACCATCGGCGGTGCCGCCTGTCCGCCCTCCCTCATGGAGGCGTACGACCGGCTCGGCGTCCGCCTCTGCCACGCCTGGGGCATGACGGAGACCTCCCCGCTGGGCACGATGGCCCACCCGCCGCACGGCCTCACGGCCGAGGAGGAGTGGCCGTACCGCGTCACGCAGGGACGTTTCCCCGCCGGCGTCGAGGCGCGCCTCGTCGGCCCCGGCGGCGAGCACCTCCCCTGGGACGGCGAGTCGGCGGGCGAGCTGGAGGTGCGCGGCACCTGGATCGCGGGCTCGTACTTCGGTGGCATCGACGCCGAGGAGATCCGCCCCGCCGACAAGTTCAGCGAGGACGGCTGGCTCAAGACCGGCGACGTCGGCGTCATCAGCCCCGACGGCTACCTCACCCTCACGGACCGCGCCAAGGACGTCATCAAGTCGGGCGGCGAGTGGATCTCCAGCGTCGAGCTCGAGAACGCCCTGATGGCGCACCCGGCGGTCGCCGAGGCCGCCGTCGTCGCGGTGCCGGACGAGAAGTGGGGCGAGCGCCCGCTCGCCACCGTCGTCCTCAAGGAGGGCGAGACGGCCGACTACGAGACGCTGCGGGCCTTCCTCGCCGACGAGGGCGGCATCGCGAAGTGGCAGCTGCCGGAGCGCTGGGCGATCGTCCCGGCGGTGCCGAAGACGAGCGTCGGCAAGTTCGACAAGAAGGTCATCCGCAGGCAGTACGCGGAGGGCGAGCTGGACGTGACCCAGCTGTAGCGAACAGGAACGGGAACGGGAGACGGGGAGGGCCGAGGCCCTCCCCGTCTCCCGTTCCGGTCGGTGCCGACCGGTTGGTTCTAGTTGGTGCCGATCTTCGCGAGCAGGTCGACGATCCGCGCCTGGACCTCGGCGCTGTTCGACCGCTCGGCGAGGAACAGGACCGTCTCGCCGGAGTCCAGCTTCGGCAGCTCCTCCTCGACGAGGTCGGCCGAGGTGTAGACGACGAGCGGCGTGCGGTTCAACTGCCCGTTCGCGCGCAGCCAGTCGATGATCCCGGCCCGGCGGCGGCGCACCTGCATCAGGTCCATCACCACCAGGTTCGGCCGGGTCTGGGTGGCCAGCATGACCGCCTCGGCGTCCGTCTCCGCCTGCGCGACCTGCATCCCGCGCCGCTCCAGGGTGGTCGCGAGCGCCTCCGCGATGGATTCGTTCTCCTCGATCAGCAGGACCCGGGACGGGTGCTGCTCGCTGTCGCGCGGAGCGAGCGCCTTGAGCAGCACGGCGGGATCCGCGCCGTACGCGGCCTCCCGGGTCGCCTGCCCGAGCCCGGCCGCGAGCAGCACCGGCACCTCGGCGGCGACGGCGGCCTGACGCAGCGACTGGAGCGCCGTCCGGGTGATGGGCCCGGTCAGCGGGTCGACGAAGAGCGCGGCCGGGAAGGCGGCGATCTGCGCGTCGACCTCCTCGCGGGAGTGCACGATCACCGGCCGGTAGCCGCGGTCGCTCAGCGCCTGCTGGGTGGAGACGTCGGGCGCGGGCCAGACGAGCAGCCGGCGCGGGTTGTCCAGGGGCTCAGGGGGCAGCTCGTCGTCGACGGGCTGCGGGGCGGGCCGGTTGGCGACCTCGACCGCGCCACCCGGGCCGTCGAGCGGCTCGGGCCCCTCGGCGGAACCCTCGGCGGGCGCCCCTATGGCGTACGCGCGGCCCTCGGCCGGGGTGTCGTTCGGGGAGGGCGCCGGCGCGGTCGGCTGCGGGTGCGGCCTGGCCTCGGCGGGCGCGGGCGGCGCGGCCGGGACCGGCGGGTCGACCGCGGGCGGGGTGGCGAGCCTGCGCCGCCGCCCGGAGCCGTTGGAGGGCGCGGGCACGGCGGGAGCGGCCGTCGGGGCCGGCGGGACGAAGGGGACGCCCTGCCCGAGGGTACGGACGCTGAACGCCCGCCCCTGGGTCGAGTCCTTCGACACGGTCATCGGCATCGGCAGCTCGGGAGGCAGCGGTACGGAGCCGGTGCCGGTTCCGGTGCTGTTGCCCGGCGCGGGCTGCGCGGGCTCCGGTGCGGCCTCCGTCGCGGTCTCCGGCCGCGGAAACGCCACGGCGCGCCGCCGTCCGGTCGGCTCGACGGCCGTCGGCGCCCCGGCCTGCGGCTGTACGTGCGGGTGGGGCTGCGGCGGCGTGTGGCCGGCGTCCGGGACGCCCCGTACGGCTTCGTGCCGCCCCTCGTCGGAGACCGGCGGCGGACCGGTCACGGGAGCGGCGGCCGGGAGCGCCGGCTCGGCCTCGCGGTCGGCCTCGACGGGCCCGAGCGCGAACGGGGTGCGGGGCCCGGCCTCGGCCGCGGCGGCCCGCTCCTGCGCGGCGGCCAGCGCACGCCGGCGGCGGCCGCTCGGCTGCGCCTCCTCGACGGGGGCGGAGGCGACGGCGGGCAGCGCGAGGGCCAGGGCGGGAGCCCCCGCCGGCTCGACGGCGACGCCCTGCGGCGGCACGGCCGCGCCGAGCGCGGGACGCCCCTGCGCGCCCTCGGCGGCGGTCACCACGGAACCCTCGGCAGGGCGGCCACGGCGGCGCCCGGTGGGCTCCACGGGGGTGCCGGAGGGCACCGGGGGGTCCACGGCCGCGTTCTGCTGGGCGGGGATCAGCTCGGCGGGCTCTCCCGTACGGGCACGGCGGCGCCCGCTCGGCTCGGCACCGCCCTCGGGCGCGACCGCGCTCTCCAGGAAGGCGTCCGTCGAAGCACGCCGGGCCCGCCGACGCCCGCCGCCGGAGGTCTCGGGGCCGGGGATCGCGGCCGGAGCCGGGTGGGCACCGGAACCCGCGACCGTGGCACCGGCGGGGGCCCCGTCGGGCGCCGCGCCCGGAGCCGTACCCGCGCCGGGGAGCCCGCCGGGAGCCGCGACGGACGGCGTCTCGGGGACGGGGTCCCCGGAGGCCTGCGCCGGGAGCGCGAGGGCCGCGCGTGCGCCGGCGGGCGCGTCGCCCGGCTCCGGCGCGGGCGCGGGGACCGTGCCCCGGCCGGCCCCGAGCGGCACCTCGACCACGTACGCGCCGCCGCTCGTCCCCGGCACCTCGTGGGTCTGCACGACACCGCCGTGCGCCGCCACGATCCCGCGCACGACGGGCCCGTGGACCGGGTCGCCGCCCGCGTACGGGCCGCGGACCTCGATCCGTACGACGTCACCGCGCTGCGCGGCCGCGACGACGATCGTGGAGTCGCTCGGGGTCCGCTCGGCCTTGCTCTTGCCGGTCGCGTCGACGCCGGCGACGTCCGCGACGAGGTGCGCGAGGGCGGTCTTCAGGCGCGCCGCGTCCACCTCGGCCTCGATCGGCGGCGCGTGCACGGCGAACTGGGCGCGGCCGGGCCCGATCAGCTCGACGGCGCTGTCGATGCCGCCGGTCACGATCCCGTCGAGCAGCACCACTTCTTTGGCCAGCTTCTCGTCACCGGCGTCGAGCCGCTGGTAGCCGAGGACGTTGTCGACGAGGGCGGTCATCCGGGCGTACCCGGCGGCGAGGTGGTGCAGGACCTGGTTGGCCTCGGGCCACAGCTGCCCGGCGTCGTCGGCGGCGAGGGTGCCGAGCTGGGTGCGCAGCTCCTCCAGGGGCCCGCGCAGCGACTCGGCGAGGACGGCGGTCAGCTGCTCGTGGCGGGCGGCGAGGGAGGCGTACTTCTCCGCCTGGGCCTCGCGCTCCGCCGCGTGCCGCTCGGCGCGGTCGGCGAGCTCGGCGGCGTGCTCCTCGACGAGCTGCTCGTACGGCCTGCGGTCGGTGAAGGTCATCACCGCGCCGACGAGCTGGTCCCCGTCCCGCACCGGAGCGGTCGTCAGGTCGACCGGCACCCGGTCGCCCTTCTTGGCCCACAGGACCTGCCCGCGGACCCGGTGCTTGCGCCCGGACTTGAGGGTGTCGGCGAGCGGCGACTCCTCGTACGGGAAGGGCTCGCCGTCGGCGCGCTTGGCGAGGATCAGCGGGTGCAGCTCCTGGCCGCCGAGCTCTCCGGCGCGGTAGCCGAGGATCTGCGCGGCGGCGGGGTTCACGAGGACGACCCGGCCGTCCGTGTCGGTGCCGACGACGCCCTCGGCAGCGGCGCGCAGGATCATCTCGGTCTGCCGCTGCGAGCGGGCGAGTTCGGCCTCGGTGTCGAGCGTGCCGGTGAGGTCGCGGACGACGAGCATGAGCAGCTCGTCGCCGGTGTAGCCGCCGTACGAGTCGTAGGCCTCGCGGCCGTCCTCCAGGCTGGCGTTGGACACCTCGACGGGGAACTCGGAGCCGTCCGTGCGGCGGGCGATCATCCGGGTCGGCTTGGTGCGGCCCCGCTCGTCGGCGCCGTCGGGCCGGCGCATGGAGCCGGGGATGAGGCGCGAGTCGAAGGTGGGCAGCAGATCGAGGAGGCCGCGGCCGACGAGCGCGGTGCCGGGCGTCTCGAACATGCCGAGGGCGATGGTGTTGGCGTTGACGACCGTGCCGTTGCAGTTGACGAGCACGAGGCCGTCGGGGAGGGCGTCGAGTATGGCTGCGAGGCGAGCAGCGCCCCGGGATGGCCTGCTGCTCACGACGACGCTTCCTCCCTGACGCACTGCACGTGCTCGCCCTATCGGCCCGGCCCCATCTTGCCCCTCGGGCCGCAGCCTGTCACTGAGGGGAGTCTAAGGGAGCCTCCGGGCGTCACCCCCGGGCGAGGGGAAGCAGAGGCTCCAGATTTTCCCAACGGTCGATTTCGCACCCGTTCGCCCGGGAGAACCGGGCGTCGACCCGACGGCCCTGCCAGGTGCCGGTGACGTGGGCGACCGCGGGCCCGCCGTACACCTGGGTGCACATCTGTCCCTCGGGCACGGGCGCAAACGGATCTCCACCCTCTCTCCCCAACTGCCCCAGCCGCCTGCAGGCGTCCTCGGCGGCCGGGTGGTCGCCCTCGACGGGGTCGCCACAGGTCAGCCGGAAGGTGCCGTCGGCGTCGCGGTGCCCGCTCCTCTCCACGGTCACGGTCAGGCTGTCGGGGGACGAGAACAGGTTCAGCGGCGGCAGGGGGCCGAGACCGGCGGCCCCCACGGCGGCGGTGGCGAGGGACGCGAGGACGAGACTGCGCAGCATGCGGATCTCCAGGAGCGCGGAAGGACGACGGGCGCGCACGCACGACACGCCCCTCCCCTCTAACGCTCCGCCCGCCCCGGCGTTGCGCAACCGGGGTGCGCCGGGCGGGGGCCGGGCTTTGCCCTGGACCCCGAACGACCGGTACGGTGAGAATCGATTGGTGACAGCCGGTTCGCCTGTGTCATCATCTGCACGCACCACCCGCGCATGCGCACGGTGCGAGGAGGCGTCGCCTAGTCCGGTCTATGGCGCCGCACTGCTAATGCGGTTTGGGTCTTAAAGCCCATCGAGGGTTCAAATCCCTCCGCCTCCGCAAGACGATCGAAGCCCCGGCCCTTGAGGCCGGGGCTTCGATCGTTTCTGCGTGCCCGCGCCCCTGCGCATCCGCACGCCCGCACCCTTGCGCAGACCTGATGTGACCCCGGTCTCTTTCCGCTCGTTTTCGGTGCGCGAAGCACTCCCGCTCCGCCCCGGAGCCCCTCCGTCCGCCTCGCTCGCGCATCACGTTTCCGCAGGTCAGAAGGGGTGGAGCCAATGGATTTCACATGACGGCGGGACTCATGTAATGTTCTTCCTGTCGCCGGGACAGCGGGCCGAAAGGGCCGGGAAACGGAGACAAGAACTAAAAACAAGCACTCGTAGCTTAACGGATAGAGCATCTGACTACGGATCAGAAGGTTGCAGGTTCGAATCCTGCCGAGTGCACAGAGACAAGAGGCCCGGACGAGAGTCCGGGCCTCTTGCGTTGTCGGGTGGGAGTCGGGGCGGCGGCCGCGGTGGGCGCTCTTGTGGGGAGCGCCCGGCCGCGGGCGTGGTCAGGCCGTGGCCTCGGCGGGGGCGGGCCGGGTGGTGAGGACGTGGCGGCGGCGGGTGGGGATGCCCATCTTCGGGTTGGCCACGCCCCAGGCCGCGCCCTTGCAGATCAGTTCCTTGTAGCGCGCGGCGAGCCGGCCCGTCAGGGCGGCGCCGACCGAGCGGTCGTCGGCGGTGACGTACTGGATGAGGCCTTCCCTGCGGCCCAGCGAGATGCACTGGTTGAAGTAGCGCAGCGGCGTCTTCGGGAGCTTGCCGCCGGTCAGGCGGGCCGCGATGGCGTCGGCCGCCTGCCAGGCCATGGGGGTGCCCGAGGCGCACGACATCCGCAGCGGCTTGTCGCCCGGGCCCATGGCCCGGGCCGCGTCCCCGACGGCGTACACGTCGGGGTGGGAGACCGAACGCATGGTCCCGTCGACGACGATCTGGCCGGTCTCGGTGACGTCCAGGGTGGTGGCGCGGGCGATCGGGTGGACCGCGAAGCCGGTCGTCCAGACGGTGGCCGCGGCCGGGACGGAGCCCTCGGGGGTGGTGACGCGGTCCGCCTCGACGGCCGTGACCGAGGTGTTCTCGAGTGCGGTGATGCCGAGGTCCGCGAAGACCTTCCGCACGTGCCGGCGGCCCTTCTCCGAGAGCCAGTCGCCGAGTTCGCCGCGGGCGGCCAGCGTGACGGCCAGGTCCGGGCGGGCCTCCGCGATCTCCGTGGCGGCCTCCAGGCCGGTGAGGCCGCCGCCGACGACGACCACGCTCCGTCCGGCCTCCAGGGAGGCCAGGCGCTCGCGCAGCCGGAGCGCCCCCGGGCGGCTGGAGAGCTCGTGGGCGTGCTCGGCGGTGCCGGGGACGCCCTGGGTGTTCCAGCCGCTGCCGAGGGCGTACACGAGGGTGTCGTAGGCCAGGTCCTCGGCGCCGGTTCCCGTCGTGACGGAGACGGTCCTGCGCTCGGCGTCGACCGCCGTCACCGTCGCCAGCTTCAGCTCGACGCCCGTACCCGCGAACATCTCGCTGAAGGGCCGGTGCACGAGCTCCTGGCCGACCGCCAACTGGTGCAGCCTGACCCGCTCGACGAAGTCGGGCTCGGCGTTGACGAGGGTGATGGCGACGTCCTCGCGGTGGAGCTGCTTGGCGAGGCGCCCGGCGACGATGGCTCCGGTGTAGCCGGCCCCGAGGACGATGATCCGGTGCTGCTGCATGTCCCTGCTCCTGTCTCGCGTGGTTTCGCCCCTTGAACCGGGCAGCCCCGCGATCCCTGACAGGTGAGTGATGTGACCTGGGTCACATGCTTCTAGAAGGCTGCCGTCAGCAGCGGGGCGCCGTGCTCCGACGCCGCCCAGTGCCTCGTCGCGCGCTCGAGCTTGTCGGGGTTGACCTGGTTGCGGAAGGCCGTGATGCCCTCGGCCGTGACCTCCAGGCACATGACGCCGACGACCCGGCCGTCAAGGACCGCCACGATCGCCGGGACGCCGTTGGCGGTCGTCGCGTAGACGTCGGGCGAACCGCCGATGACCTTGCGCTTGGCGATGCCGGGCTTGAAGAGGCCCCGCATGAACGTCGCGACCGCGAGCGCGCCCTCGAACGCGCGGGCGCGCGCCGGGACCTTGCCGCCGCCGTCGCCGATCGAGACGGCGTCGCCCGTGAGCAGCCGTACGAGCGGCTCGGTGCGGCCGCTGGTGGCGGCCGCGAGGAACTCCTCGACGATCCGCCGGGCCTCGGCCTCGTCGATCTCGGTGCGGGCCTTGCCGGAGGCGACGTGCTTCTTGGCGCGGTGGAAGATCTGCTGGCTGCCGGCCTCGGTGATGTCGAGGATCTCGGCGATCTCCCGGTGCGGGTAGTCGAAGGCCTCCCGGAGCACGTACACCGCGCGCTCGTTGGGGGAGAGGCGCTCCATGACGGCGAGGACGGCGTACGAGACGGATTCGCGCTGCTCGGCGGTGTCGGCGGGGCCGAGCATCGGGTCGCCGGCGAGCAGCGGTTCGGGCAGCCACTCGCCCACGTAGGTCTCGCGGCGGGCGCGGGCCGAGGTGAGCTGGTTGAGGCACAGGTTGGTGAGGACCTTGGTCAGCCAGGCCTCGGGGACCTCGATGAGGTCGACGTCGGCGGCCTGCCAGCGCAGGAAGGTGTCCTGCACGGCGTCCTCGGCCTCGCTCGCCGAGCCGAGCAGGCGGTAGGCGATCGCCTCCAGGCGGGGCCTGGAAGTCTCGAACCGGTCCACGTCGTCCATGGTCAGCACCATGGTGCGGATTTTAGTGCGGTCGGGGTGCGCGCGGGCGACCGGCCGCCGACCGGTTCCTGACCTGGGGACCCTCCCCTTTTGGGTGAACCTGTCTGATTTGCATGTCAGTTGAATATGCCCTCGGCCTAGCTTGCGAGGCGGAGGTGATGATCGATGGACGCGATCGACATCGATGACCTGGTGCACGCCGCCACCGGAGCCCGCCTGCGGCGGCTGACCGCGCCGGACGGGACCCACTGGTTCCCGGTGGTGGACGTGGCGAAGCGGCTGGGGTACGCGGGGACGCGGGAGGCGCTGCGGACCGTGACGCTCCCCGAGGAGTGCCTGGCGGCGGCGCGGGACCTGGGCGGGGACGGGATCAGGGCCTCGGGGATCCGGGCCTCGACGCGGATGGTGAGCCTGGAGGGGCTCGTCCAGCTCGTCGGGGCGTGCCGGACCCCGGAGGCCGGGCCGTTCCGGGCGTGGACGGCGGGGGTCGTGGCGGCGGTCCAGCGATACGGCGGATACGGGCTCGAACCCTCGCCGGTGCACGCCGGGTTCCTGCTGCCGCCGGAGCTCGTCGACGTCCTCGTACGGCTCGAAGGGCGATTCGACGAGCAGTCCCTCGCGTACGCCGAGCACGCGGAGCTGCTCCGCGAGACCCGGCAGAGCCTCTCCAGGGTCGCCGACTCCCTGGAGAGGCTCGCCGTGCCCCGCCAGCGCACCGGCGCCGCCGTCACGCTCACCCCGCAGGCGCTCGTGGAGTCCTGGGCCATCACCGGCGACATGCGGACGGTCGCCTCCTGCCTGGCGCCCGCGCTCGTACGGGGCGGGGTGCGCTACCGCCCCCAGGACGTCACCCACCGCACCGGCCTCTCCTGCGAACGCGTCCGCGCCTGCGTCCGCCTCCTCCTGGAACGCGGCTACATGCGCGAGGTGGGCACCCCGGCCCCGGACGGCACCCGCATCTACGTGCTGCCGTGACCCGCCGGGCCCACCGCCACCACCTGGTACGCGTCCGCGTACACGATCCGCCCCGGGTCCGCCGACTCCAGGCGGACGCACGGCACGCCGTGGTCCCGCAGGATGCGCAGGTACGGGGCGACCCGGGCCAGCGCCTCGGCCGCCGTCGGCAGGAACCAGGCGGCGGCCCCCGGGTTCACCGCCGGGTCGTAGACCGTCGGGTCCACGGCCGCCGGGTTCGGGAAATGCGCGTCGTACCAGTCGTTCGAGGCGCGCCAGATCGTCCACTCCTCGGGGGAGAGCCTTCCTTCCCCGGCCAGGGCGTTGGCCAGGCCGAAGACGCCGGGGTGGTGGCCGCGCGGGCCTCTCGTCGGGGACTGGAAGCGGATGTGGCGGAGACTGGGTGGCATGCGGGGAGCTTAGGGAGGCGCGGCGGCGTGGAGTGGCGGGTTCGGGGGATCGGGTGGGGTGGTGGGGCGCCCGGGCTGCGGTGGCGGGGTGGGCGCGTCAGCGCGCTCGTGTACGGGCAGCGGCTCGCCTTCCGGGTCGTCGGGGTCCGACGGTGCCCCGGGGCCCGGGGGAACCCCTGCCCCCTGGACGCCGTCGTGCCCGGGCGGGCCACCGGCGGGCGGTGTCCCGAGTGCGCGCGGCTCGACCGGGCCCACTCCGTCGCGGCCGACACGATCGCCGACGACCCGCAGCCGTACCGCGTCTACCTGGCCTGGTTCGGGCCCGGGATGACCAAGGTGGGGATCACCGCCGAGGCCCGCGGCGACGCCCGGCTCCTGGAGCAGGGCGCCGTCGCCTTCAGCTGGCTCGGCCGGGGCCCGCTCATGGCCGCCCGGCGCACCGAGGAGGTGCTGCGGCAGGCCCTCGGCGTGCCCGACCGGGTGGCGTACGAGCGGAAGAGGGCCGCCCGGCACGCCCTGCCGCCCGCCGGGGACCGGGCCCGCGAGGTCGAGGAGCTGTACCGGCGCGCCCGCGCGGTCGGCGGCTGGACGGAGACCCTGGATCCGCTGGAGTTCGCCGCGCACGACCACGTGGGGGTCTTCGGTCTCGACGGGCTGCCGCGCCTCGACGGCACGGTCGCCGAGCTCGTCGACGGCGGCGTCGTCGCCGGGCGGCTGCTCGCCGCCGCCGGGCCCGACCTGCACCTCCTCGCCCCCGACGGGCGCTGCCTCGCCCTCGACACCCGGCTCATGGGCGGCTGGGTCCTGGAGCCGGCCGGGGAGGAGAGTGCCTTCACCGTGCCGGTCGTTCCCCGGACCGGGGTCGATTCCGCTGCGCAGGAAGGGCTGTTCTGAGGCTTCGTAAAGTCTTGGATCCCTTTGGCCGGGGGCCGTGGACATCCCCCGGCCCGCCCCGCGAGGGTGATCACATGACCCAGAAGCTCGTGGCGGGCATCGAACCGCCTTACTACACCGCTGTCTTCACGTCCGTCCGTCCCGAGTCCCCCGAGGGCTACGCCGAGACCTCCGTCCGCATGCAGGAGCTCGTCCGGGAGATCCCCGGCTTCCTCGGCTACGAGTCCGCCCGCACCCCCGGCGGCATCGGCATCACCGTCGGGTACTTCCGCGACCTGGAGTCCCTGGAGAGCTGGGCGCGGCACCCCGAGCACCGGGCGGCCAAGGAGTACGGCCGAGAGCACTGGTACGAGAGCTACAGCGTGCACATCGGGAAGGTCGAGCGCAGCTACGGGTACGCGCGTGACTAGCGAGAGCCGCGGAATCGTCGAGCGGCTCGGGATCCCCGGGCTCGTCGACGTGCACACGCACTTCATGCCGCAGAACGTCCTCGACAAGGTCTGGGCGTACTTCGACGCCGTCGGGCCCCTGACCGGCGTCGAGTGGCCCATCACCTACCGCGAGGAGGAGGAGCGCCGGCTCGCCCTCCTGCGCGGGTTCGGCGCGGTCGCCTTCACCGCGATGCTCTACCCGCACAAGCCCGGCATGGCCGCCTGGCTGAACTCCTGGGCCGCCGACTTCGCGGCCCGCACCCCCGACTGTCTGCACACGGCGACCTTCTACCCCGAGCCGGGCGTCGACGCGTACGTCCACCAGGCGCTCGGTGCCGGCGCCCGGGTCTTCAAGGTGCACCTCCAGGTCGGCGGCTTCGACCCGGCCGACACCGCGCTCGACGGCGCCTGGGGCGCCCTGGCCGACAGCGGCACCCCCGCCGTCGTGCACTGCGGCTCCGGTCCCAGCCCGGGGAACTTCACCGGCCCCGGGCCCATGGGACGGCTCCTCGCCCGGCACCCCCGGCTGCGGGTGATCGTCGCGCACATGGGGATGCCGGAGTACGGCGACTTCCTCGACCTGGCCGAGCGCTACGAGGGCGTCCACCTGGACACCACCATGGCCTTCACCGACTTCAGCGAGCGGCTCGCGCCCTTCCCCGAGGCCGAGCGCAAGCGGCTCCTCGACCTCGGTGACCGGATCCTCCTCGGCTCGGACTTCCCGAACATCCCGTATCCGTACGTCCACCAGCTCGACGCCCTCGAACGCCTGGGGCTCGGCGACGACTGGCTCCGGCGGGTCC
This sequence comes from Streptomyces nymphaeiformis, assembly GCF_014203895.1. Taxonomy (GTDB): domain Bacteria; phylum Actinomycetota; class Actinomycetes; order Streptomycetales; family Streptomycetaceae; genus Streptomyces; species Streptomyces nymphaeiformis. The sequence goes on from NZ_JACHJY010000004.1 coordinate 639,528, forward strand.
TGTACGAGAACGGAGCCGCGATGTTTCACGTGAAACGGTGAGCCACTCACGTGCCTGAGGCCCTTTCTCAGGGAATTCACAGGAAAGGGAAAGAGGCCTCTCAGCGGCGGCCGCCACCGTGGGTGCCATGACCGTGACCACCCGAAGCACCGGCGCCCGCACCGGCACCCACGCCGACATGCTCCGCGCCGACGGCACCGCCGTCCGCGTCCTCGTCGTCGACGACGAGGCCTCGCTCGCCGAGCTGCTCTCCATGGCCCTGCGCTACGAGGGCTGGCAGGTCCGCAGCGCCGGGGACGGAGCCGCCGCCCTCCGTTCCGCGCGCGAGTTCCGGCCGGACGCCGTCATCCTCGACATCATGCTCCCGGACGCCGACGGGCTGAGCCTGCTCGGCTCGATCCGGCGTGAACTGCCCGACGTGCCCGTGCTGTTCCTGACGGCGAAGGACGCCGTCGAGGACCGCATCGCCGGGCTCACCGCCGGCGGCGACGACTACGTCACCAAGCCCTTCAGCCTGGAGGAGGTCGTGGCCCGGCTGCGCGGCCTCATCCGCAGGTCCGGGGCCGCGCAGACGCGCAGCGAGTCGCTGCTCGCCGTGGGCGATCTGACCCTGGACGAGGACAGCCACGAGGTGACGCGGGGCGGCGACTCCATCCACCTCACCGCGACCGAGTTCGAGCTGCTGCGCTACCTCATGCGCAATCCGCGCCGCGTGCTCAGCAAGGCGCAGATCCTCGACCGGGTCTGGTCGTACGACTTCGGCGGCCAGGCCAATGTCGTCGAGCTCTACATCTCCTACCTGCGCCGGAAGATCGACGCCGGACGCTCGCCGATGATCCACACCCGGCGCGGGGCCGGTTATCTGATCAAGCCCGGAGAGTAGCGTCCGTGCGCGTACGAAGAGGACGGCCCTGGTCGCTGCGGACGCGGCTCGTCGTCTCGGCGGTCGCGCTGATCGCGGTCGTCGCGACCGTGATCGGGACGGTGACGACCATCGCGTTCCGCTCGTACCTGTACGACCAGGCCGACGAGCAGGTCCACGCCGTCGCCGACCGGGCGGCCGGCCCGCCCGTCGCCGTGGCCCCCGTGCCCGGCCCGCTCGACCCGGTCGCCGAGAAGAAACCCCTCGCGTTCGTCGCGGGGCCCGGCGCCCCCCTCGGCACCCTCGGTGCGGTCATCGAGGACGGCGAGGTGACCTCGGCCGGGTACTCGAAGGAGGCCGGGGGCAGCGGGCCGTACGAGCGGAACATACGGGTCACCGAACTCGACGCGGCCCAGCGGGCCGCGCTCGCCGCCGTCCCCCGCGACGGCCGGCCGCACACCGTCGAACTGCCCGGCGGGCTCGGCTCGTACCGGGTCGAGTACGCCGCCGGGCTGCACGGCGAGTTCCTCACCGGCATCTCCCTCGCCGAGGTCGAGGACGCCCTCTCCACCCTCGTCCTCGTCGAACTGAGCGTCACCGGCGCCGGGCTCGTCGCGGCCTCGCTCGCCGGGACGGTGCTCGTCCGGATCGCCCTGCGCCCGCTGCGGCGGGTCGCCGGCACCGCACGTCAGGTCGCCCGGCTCCCGCTGCACAGCGGGGAGGTGGCGCTCCATCAGCGCGTCCCGGAGACGGAGGCCGACCCGCGCACCGAGGTCGGCCAGGTCGGCGCGGCCCTCAACCGCATGCTCGACCACGTCCACTCGGCCCTCGACGCCCGCCAGCAGAGCGAGACCCGGGTCCGGCAGTTCGTCGCGGACGCCAGCCACGAACTGCGCACCCCGCTCGCCTCGATCCGGGGATACGCCGAGCTCACCCGGCGCGGCCGCGAGGAGTGCGGCCCCGACACCCGGCACGCCCTCGGACGGATCGAGTCCGAGGCGACCCGGATGACGGGCCTGGTCGAGGACCTCCTGCTGCTCGCCCGGCTCGACGCCGGCCGCCCCCTCTCGTACGAGACCACCGACCTCGTCCCGCTCGTCGTGGACGCGGTCAGCGACGCCCGCGCGGCCGGGCCCGAGCACCACTGGCGCCTCGAACTGCCCACGGACGGCGCGGCCGTACGGGCCGACGGCGCCCGGCTCCAGCAGGTCCTGGTGAACCTCCTCGCCAACGCCCGTACCCACACCCCGCCCGGCACGAAGGTCACCGCCCGGGTCCGCACGGCGGCCCGCACGGAGCCCCGCACCGAGGTCCCGGACGTCCTCGTCGAGATCGAGGACGACGGCCCCGGTATCCCGCCCGAGCTGCTCCCCGCCGTCTTCGAGCGCTTCGCGCGCGGCGACGCCTCCCGCTCCCGGAACGCCGGATCCACCGGCCTCGGCCTCGCCATCGTCCGCGCGGTCGTGCTCGCGCACGGCGGCGAGGTGGGCGTCGAGAGCGCCCCCGGCCGGACCGTCTTCACCGTCCGGCTGCCGGCCGACCAGGACGCCGCACAGGACTCACAGGCAGGCCACAGGCTCATCACACAGCCGTGACAGCGGCCCCGGCGAGTGTCGGAGCATGCCAACCCAAACCCTCGGGGAAGCCCTCCCCGCCCGGGAGCACCTGCCGGTGAGCGACACCGGACGGCCCGTCCTGGACGTCGTGATCCCCGTCTACAACGAGGAGAAGGACCTGGAGCCGTGCGTCCGCCGGCTCCACGCGCACCTTCTGAGGACCTTCCCGTACGGCTTCCGCATCACCGTCGCCGACAACGCCTCCACCGACACGACGCCCGCCGTCGCCGCCGCCCTCGCGGCCGAGCTGCCCGAGGTGCGCTCCGCACGCCTCGAACAGAAGGGCCGCGGCCGGGCGCTGCGGACGGTGTGGTCGGCCTCGGACGCGCCCGTCCTCGCCTACATGGACGTGGACCTGTCCACCGACCTCAACGCCCTGCTCCCGCTGGTCGCGCCGCTCATCTCCGGCCACTCGGACCTGGCGATCGGCTCCCGGCTGTCCCGCTCCTCACGGGTGGTGCGCGGGCCGAAGCGGGAGTTCATCTCGCGCGCCTACAACCTGATCCTGCGCTCCTCGCTCGCCGCCCGGTTCTCCGACGCGCAGTGCGGCTTCAAGGCGATACGGCGGGAGGTCGCCGAGCGGCTCCTGCCGATGGTCGAGGACACCGGCTGGTTCTTCGACACCGAGATGCTGGTCCTCGCCGAGCGGGCCGGTCTGCGGATCCACGAGGTGCCGGTCGACTGGGTCGACGACCCCGACTCGACCGTCCACATCGTGCGGACGGCGACCGACGACCTGAAGGGCGTGTGGCGGGTGGGGCGGGCCCTCGCGACGGGTTCGCTGCCCCTGGACCGGCTCGCCCGGCCGTTCGGCGACGACCCCCGGGACCGTGACCTGAACGGGGTGCCCGGCGGCCTGGCCCGCCAGCTCGTCGGCTTCTGCGTGGTCGGGGTCCTGTCGACGCTCTTCTACCTCGCGCTGTACTCGGCCTTCCGGCTCGGCCTCGGCCCGCAGCTCGCCAACGCCGCCGCCCTCCTCGTCTCCGCCGTCGCCAACACGGCCGCCAACCGGCGCCTCACCTTCGGCGTGCGGGGCCGGGACCGGGCCGTCCGCCACCAGGCGCAGGGGCTCGTGGTCTTCGCCATCGGCCTCGCCCTGACCAGCGGTTCGCTCGCCGCCCTCGGCGCGGCGACCGGCGATCCGGCGCACTCCACCGAGCTCGCCGTCCTGATCGTCGCCAACCTCGCCGCGACCGTCCTGCGCTTCCTCCTCTTCCGGCTCTGGGTCTTCCCGGACCGCGCCTCAGCAAGGAACGAACGATGACCACTGCGCCCACCGCCGTCCACGCGGCGCCCCGCACCGGCCGGCTCGCCCGGCTGTGGCGCGGACGCGCCGAGGACGCCCCCTGGGTCCGGCCCGCCCTCCTCGCCCTGCTCGCCGCGACCGCGCTGCTCTACCTGTGGAACCTGAGCGCCTCCGGCTACGCCAACTCCTTCTACTCCGCCGCCGTCCAGGCGGGCTCCGAGAGCTGGAAGGCCTTCTTCTTCGGCTCCCTCGACGCGGCCAACGCCATCACCGTCGACAAGCCGCCGGCCGCGCTCTGGCCGATGGCCCTCTCCGTCCGCCTCTTCGGGCTCGGCTCCTGGCAGATCCTCGTGCCCGAGGTGCTCATGGGCGTGGGCACGGTCGCCGTGCTCTACGCGGCCGTCCGGCGCCGGTTCGGCGCGGGCGCCGGTCTGATCGCGGGCGCGGTCCTCGCGCTGACGCCGGTCGCCGCGCTGATGTTCCGCTTCAACAACCCGGACGCGCTGCTCGCGCTGCTCATGACGGTCGCGGTGTACTGCGTGCTCCGTGCCCTGGAGCGGGAGTCGGGCAGCGCGAAGTGGCTGGTGTGGGCCGGGGTCGCCCTGGGCTTCGCGTTCCTCGCGAAGACCCTCCAGGCCTTCCTGATCCTGCCGCCGCTCGCCCTCGTGTACGTGGCGTGCGCGCCGGGCGGCTTCGTGCGGCGGCTCGGCCGCCTCGCCCTCGGCGGGCTCGCGATGCTCGTCTCGGCGGGCTGGTGGGTGGCCCTGGTCGAGCTGTGGCCGGCGTCCTCCCGTCCGTACGTCGGAGGCTCGCAGCACAACAGCTTCCTGGAGCTGACCTTCGGCTACAACGGCCTCGGCCGCATCAACGGCGACGAGGTCGGCAGCGTCGGCGGCGGGGGCCGGGGCGGTGCGGGCGGTCCCGGCGGGACGGCCGAGAACCTGCCGGTCGGCCTTGAACTGCCCGGCCGCCCCGGCGGCGGTGGTGGCGGTGGCTGGGGCGAGACCGGGATCGGCCGGATGTTCAACGAGGCGGTGGGCGGTCAGATCTCCTGGCTGCTGCCGGCCGCGCTGCTCCTGCTGCTCGCCGGACTCGTCGTCACCTGGCGGGCGCCCCGGACGGACACGGCGCGGTCCGCGTTCCTGGTGTGGGGCGGTTCGCTGCTCACGACGCTGGCCGTGTTCAGCTTCATGGCCGGCATCTTCCACGAGTACTACACGGTGGCCCTGGCCCCGTACCTCGCGGCGCTGATCGGCATGGGCGCGGCGGTGCTGTGGGAGGAGCGGACGAGGTGGCCCGCCTCGGCGGCGCTCGCGGCGGTGGTGGCGGTGACGGCCTGGTGGGCCTGGACGCTGCTCGGCCGTACGCCGGACTGGCTGCCGTGGCTGCGCTGGACGGTCCTGGTGGCCGGTGCGGTGGCGGCGCTCGGGCTGCTCTTCGCGGGCCGGGTCGACCGGCGCCTCGGCCTCGCGGTGGCGGGCCTGGGCCTGGCGGCGGGGCTCGCGGGGCCGTTGGCGTACACCGTGGTGACGGTGGACGCCGGGCACCAGGGCTCGATCGTGACGGCGGGCCCGGGTGGCGCGATGGGCGGCGGCCGGGGGCCGATGAACGGCCGGGTGGCCTTCGGCCCGATGCCGGGCGGCCAGAATCCGGTCGGCGGCCAGGCCCCGGGCGGCGGCGGTCAGATGCCCGGCAACGGACAGGCCCCCGCCAACGGACAGGCCCCCGGCAACGGACAGGCCCCCGCCAACGGACAGGCCCCCGCCAACGGACAGGCCCCCGCCAACGGACAGGCCCCCGGCACCGGCCGGCAGCCCCCCGGCACCGGCCGGCCCGTCGGCGGCGGCCCCGGCAGCCGACAGGCCGGCATGTACGTCGGCGGCGGCCCCGGCGGTCTGCTCAACGGCGCGAGCGTCGATACGAAGGCCAGGGAGGCCCTGCTCAAGGAGGCCGACGACTACACCTGGGTCGCGGCGGCCGTCGGCGCGCAGAACGCGGCCAGCTACCAGCTCGCCACCGGGAAGCCCGTCATGGCGATCGGCGGCTTCAACGGCAGCGACCCGTCCCCGACGCTCGACCAGTTCAAGCGCTACGTCGCCGAGGGGAAGATCCACTACTTCGTCTCGTCCGACCGCATGCAGATGGGCGCCGCCGGCGGCTCCGGCGCGAGCTCCGAGATCTCCGCCTGGGTCACGGCCACCTTCGAGAAGGTCACCGTCGGCAGCTCCACCTTCTACGACCTGACCGAGCGGAAATAATCCCTATACAGCGTACGAGAGTCCTTGTACGGTGTACGAGCCTTGACCTCGTACACCGTACAAGGAGTCGCTCCCCATGCCAGCAACCACCGGCAGCCATCCCCAGCGCTGGCTGATCCTCGGCGTCATCTGCCTCGCCCAGCTCACCGTCCTGCTCGACAACACCGTCCTCAGCGTCGCCATCCCCTCGCTGACCTCCGAGCTCCACGCGTCCACCACCGACATCCAGTGGATGATCAACGCGTACTCGCTCGTCCAGTCCGGCCTGCTGCTCACCGCCGGCAACGCCGCCGACCGCTACGGCCGCAAGAAGATGCTCGCCGCCGGTCTCGCGCTCTTCGGCCTCGGCTCGCTCGCCGCCGGCCTCGCCGGCTCCACCGCGCAGCTGATCGCCGCCCGCGCGGGCATGGGCGTCGGCGGCGCGCTCCTGATGACCACCACCCTCGCCGTCGTGATGCAGATCTTCGGCGACGAGGAGCGGGTCAAGGCCATCGCGATCTGGGCCACCGTCGCCTCCCTCGGCTTCGCCGGCGGCCCGCTGATCGGCGGCGTGATCCTGAACCACTACTGGTGGGGAATGATCTTCCTGATCAACATCCCGGTCGCGGTCGTGGCGCTCGTCGCCGTCCTCAAGCTCGTCCCCGAGTCCAAGAACCCCCAGGGCGAGCGCCCCGACCTGCTCGGCGCGCTGCTCTCCACCATCGGCATGACCTCCACCGTGTACGCGATCATCACGGGCCCCGCGCACGGCTGGACCTCGGCCGAGGTGCTCGTCCCGGCCGCGATCGGCGCCGTCGTCCTCGCCGCCTTCGCGCTGTGGGAGCTGCACACCCCGTACCCGATGCTCGACATGCACTTCTTCCGCAACGAGAAGTTCGTGGGCGCGGTCGCCGGCGCGATCCTGGTCATGTTCGGCATGGGCGGCTCGCTCTTCCTGCTCACCCAGCACCTGCAGTTCGTCCTCGGCTACGAGCCCCTCGAAGCCGGTCTGCGGATGGCGCCGCTCGCGCTGACCGTCGTCGCGCTCAACCTCACCGGTGTCGGCCCGCGGATCGTGATGAAGCTCGGCACCTCGCCCACGGTGGCCGTCGGCATGACCCTGGTGGCGGCCGGGCTCGCCTCGATCGCCCTGCTCGGCGGCGGCACGGACGGCACCTACTGGGGCATGCTCCTCGGCCTGGTCCTGATGGGCATCGGCCTCGCCGTCGCCAACCCCGCCATGGCCAACGCGATCATGAGCGCGATCCCGCCGGAGAAGGCGGGCGTGGGCGCCGGCATCAACGGCACCCTGGCCGAGTTCGGCAACGGTCTGGGCGTCGCCGTCCTCGGCGCCGTGCTCAACGCCCGCTTCGCCGCGCTCGTCGCCGTGACCGCGAGCTCGCTCCCGGCCGCGCTGGCCGCCGCGGGCGGCGAGGCCGAGCGGCGGCAGATCTCCGACGCCTTCGCCACCGGCCTCCAGACCAGCCAGCTGGTCGGCGCGATCGCCGTCTTCGCCGGCGGTCTGCTCGCGGCGGCTCTGCTCAAGCGGGCCGAGCGCGCCGAGAAGGCCCTGGCCGCCGAGCAGCCGGTCGCTGCCTAGCATGGTGACGGACAGCTGACAGACGGAGGAACGCGATGGTCAAGGCAGCCGATCGGGCCAAGAACCCGGCGCGTTCCAGCGTGTGGCTGGAGAAGCGGGCCACCCGCAGCGGCGGCGGTCCGGCCGGTCTCGACCGGGACCGGATCGTCGCAGCCTCGATCCGGATGCTCGACGAGGAGGGCCTCGCCAAGCTGTCGATGCGCAAGCTCGCGACCGAGCTGGGCGTCACGGCGATGTCCCTCTACTGGTACGTGGACACCAAGGACGACATCATCGAGTTCGCCATGGACAGCGTCTACGGCGAGTTCGACCTGGCGGCGATCGACGCCGCCCGGGACTGGCAGGACCGGATCCGCGTCCTCGCCCGGGAGTACCGGGCGATGCTGGTCCGCCACACGTGGATGTCGCCGAGCGCCGGCCAGTACCTGAACATCGGCCCGAACGCGATCGCCGTCGCGTACAAGATCCAGCAGGCGATCAGCGACACCGGCCTCTCGCTGGACCGGCAGCCGGGCGCGATGTCGGCGGTCTTCCAGTTCGTGTACGGCTACGGGACGATCGAGTCCCAGTTCGGCCGGCGCGCGGCGGAGGCCGGGATGTCGCAGGACGAGTTCTACGTGGACTCGGTGAAGGCCTTCCGGGACGACCCGGAGTTCAGCCCCCAGATCGAGGGCATGCAGGAGATCCTCGACGAGCGCGCCTCGCACGGCAGCGTCGGCGCCATCTGGGACCGCGACTTCGACCACGCCCTGGACGTCCTGATCGCCGGCATCGAGGTCATGGTCGCGCGCGAGGCCGAAGGCGCCCGACGGCAGAAATGACGGAGCGGCGGGCCGTCCCCTGCCCGCCGCTCCGTACCGGACCCGGCCGCGCCTCCGCTCGAAGCACGCCCGGGAGCTCTGTTACTCGGCTTCCGCCTTCGTCGCGTTGCTCTTCAGCGCGACCTCCTTGATGAACAGCGTCACCACGAAGGCGAGCAGCGCGAACGGCGCCGAGTAGAGGAAGACGTCGCCGACGCCGTGCCCGTACGCGTCCTCCATGACCGTGCGGATCGGGGCCGGCAGCTTGTCCATGTCCGGGATGCCACCGCCCGAGCCGCCCTGGCCCATGGCCGCCGCGGCCTTCGGGCCGAGCGCCGCCAGGCCCTCCTTGACGTAGTCCGTGACCCGGTGGGCCATGACCGCGCCGAGCGCCGAGACGCCGACCGCACCGCCCAGGGAGCGGAAGAAGGTGACGACGGAGGAGGCGGCGCCGAGGTCGGCGGGGGCCACCTGGTTCTGGGTGCAGAGCACCAGGTTCTGCATCATCATGCCGAGGCCGAGGCCGAGGACCGCCATGAACAGCGCGATGTGCCAGTACGCCGTGTCGTAGCGGATCGTGCCGAGCAGGCCGAGGCCGCCGGCCGCCAGGGCGCCGCCGCTGACCAGCCAGGCCTTCCAGCGGCCGGTCTTGGTGATGATCAGGCCGGAGACGGTCGAGGAGACGAACAGGCCGCCGATCATCGGGATGGTGAGGACGCCGGACATCGTCGGCGACTCGTTCCGCGCCAGCTGGAAGTACTGGCTGAAGAAGACCGTGCCGGCGAACATCGCGACACCCACGAAGAGCGAGGCGAGCGAGGCGAGGGTGATCGTGCGGTTGCGGAACAGGCGGAGCGGGATGATCGGCTCGCTCGCCTTCGACTCGACGAGCACGAAGACCCCGCCGAGGGCGATCGCGCCGAGGACCATGACGGCCGTCTGCCAGGACATCCAGTCGTACTTGTCGCCCGCGAAGGTGACCCAGACGAGCAGCAGGGAGACGGCGGCGCTGATGAAGAAGGCGCCGGCCCAGTCGACCTTGACCTCACGCTTCACGACGGGGAGCTTCAGGGTCTTCTGCAGGACGATCAGGGCGATGATCGCGAAGGGCACGCCGACGTAGAAGCACCAGCGCCAGCCGAGCCAGTCGGTGTCGGTGATGACGCCGCCGAGCAGGGGGCCGCCGACGGTGGCGACGGCGAAGGTCGCGCCGAGGTAGCCGCTGTAGCGGCCGCGCTCACGCGGGGCGATCATCGCGGCCAGGATGATCTGGGAGAGGGCGGTCAGACCGCCGACGCCGATGCCCTGGACCACACGGCAGGCGATGAGCATGCCGGTGCTCTGCGAGAGGCCGGCGACGATCGAGCCCGTGACGTAGACGATCAGGGCTATCTGGACGAGCAGCTTCTTGGAGAAGAGGTCGGCGAGCTTGCCCCAGAGCGGGGTGGTCGCGGTCATCGCCAGGAGGGAGGCGGTGACCACCCAGGTGTAGGCGGACTGGCCGCCGTCCAGGTCGGTGATGATCTGGGGGAGGGCGTTGGAGACGATCGTCGAGGACAGGATGGCGACGAACATGCCGAGCAGCAGCCCGGACAGCGCCTCCATGATCTGCCGGTGGGTCATGGGGGCGCCGCCGGAGGTGTCCCCCTCCTTGGCGCTCCCGCCGCGCACACCGGTCTCGGGTGTGGTCGTAGCCATCAACTTCCTTCGTTCTCAAGCGTGGTGGGCCCGGCAGTCCCCGAAGGAATCGCGGAGGCGGGCGAGCAGGGTGGTGAGCTGTTCGACGTCTTCGTCGGACCAGTCCGCGAGCGTGTGGGCGAGCATGGCGGTCAGCCGTCGGTCGAGCGTGGCGAGCATGTCCGCGCCCGCCGGGGTCAGATGGAGGATGCGGGAGCGCTTGTCGGACGGGTCGGGCAGGCGCTCGACCCATCCGCGGTCCACGGTGTGGGCCACGTGACGGCTGCCGACCGAGAGGTCGACGGCCATCAGTTCCGCCACCCGGCTCATCCGTACGTCCCCGTGGTGGTTCAGCAGGGCGAGGACGATCGCGGATCCGCTGGGACAGTCGGCGGGCAGGGTCCGCGCGAGTCCGCGCTTCACCGCTCCGACGGCGCTCACCTGGCGGGCGAGGTTCTCGTACCGATTGCCTCTGTCCATCGGGCACCCCATTGATGTTGTTGCTTAGGGCAACCATAGAGATGGATGGTTGCTTCAGGCAAACTAAATCGGTCAAACGGCGCTAAAGAATCGGCAAAGCCGGGTCGCCGGAGCCGGGGCTTGGGCCCCCCAGCCCGACTTCGCTAGGGTCCTGGCCCATGGCACACAACCCCCAAGCACCGTACGGCCAGGGCCAGCCCCCGCAGGGCCCCGAGGGTTACGACCCCGCCGGCAGCACGCAGATGTTCCGCGCCTTCGTCGACGAGGGCACCCCGCAGCGACAGCAGCCGCAGGCCGTGGCCGCGTCGGGCGGCCCCCGGGTCGGCCTGATCGTGGGCGTCGTCGCGGTGATCGCCGTCCTGGCGGTCGCCGCCTGGCTGGCGCTGGGCTGACCGCTCCGTACCCCCGTCGTGGTGGGCCGGTTCCGCAGTGAGCGGACCGGTCCACCTTTCTTCTGCCCGCTCTTCTTCTGCCCGCTCTACGCGATGGCGTCCAGGGAGGGCGCGAGCACCGCGAAGGCCTCCCCGATCAGCGCGGCCGGGTCCTCGGCGGCCTCGGAGTCGCCACCCTCGCTCCACCGGTGCAGTACGGCGTCGAACGCGGCCAGCGCCATGCCCGCCGCGAGCCGGGGGTAGAGGTCGGTCCCGGGGTCGCGCCCGAGCCGGGCCGCCAGCTCCTCCGTCAGCTCCTCGCGCCACCGGGCCTGGTGCTCGAGGAAGCGGGCGAGCAGCGCGGGCGTCCGCAGGATCAGCCTGACCACCGGAAGGGCGCGCTCGGCGTGCTCGCCGCAGGCGGCCAGCGGTACGGAGACGGTGTGCAGCAGCGCCTCGGAGGGGCGCTCCCCGGCGGGCCGGGCGGCGAGCCCCGCGCGCATGTCGGCACCCATCCCGGCCAGGAACTGGACGACCACGTCCTCCTTGGACGCGAAGTACCGGAAGAAGGTCCGCTTGGAGACCCCGGCGGTGGTCGCGATCTCGTCGACGGTCACCGCGTCGAAGCCCCGGAGGGCGAGCAGCTGGAGTGCCGCCTCGGTGAGCTCGGTCGCGACGAGCTGGCGTTTGCGCTGGGCGAGGGTGGTCACGGTCCGATGGTAACGCGGTGCCGCCCATGGCATTCACGGACACGCTTGACACTCGGTGACACGAACGGCAACGTGTGCCGTATGACTGACAAGCAGCGCTGGACCGCCGACCTGATCCCGGACCAGACCGGACGGGTCTTCGTCGTCACCGGGGCCAACAGCGGCCTCGGCCTGGCCACCACCCGCGAGCTCGCCCGCCGGGGCGGGCGCGTCATCCTCGCGGTGCGGGACGAGGAGAAGGGCCGCCGCGCCGTCGAGGGCCTCGACGTCGACGCGCGCCTCCTCGCCGTACGCCGGATCGACCTCGCCGACCTCGACTCGGTGCGCGCCTTCGCCGACCGCCTGCGCGCGGAGCAGCCGCGCCTCGACGTGCTCGTCAACAACGCGGGCGTCATGGCGCCGCCCCGCACGCTCTCGCCCCAGGGCCACGAGATCCAGTTCGCCGCCAACCACCTCGGCCACTTCGCGCTCACCGGCCTGCTGCTCGACCTGCTCGCCGCCGGAAAGGCCCCCCGGGTCGTCACGGTCAGCTCGATCAACCACCGGCAGGGCAGCCTCCGCTTCGACGACCTGAGCGGCGAGCGCGGCTACTCGCCCATGGGCTTCTACAACCAGTCCAAGTTCGCCAACGCCGTCTTCGGCGCGGAGCTGCACCGCCGCCTGACCGCGGCCGCGAGCCCGGTCCGCAGCGTGCTCGCCCACCCCGGCTACACGGCCACGAACCTGCAGATGAAGGACACCTCCGGTCTGGCGAAGCTGTTCTTCGGACGGGTCGGCAATCCGCTGCTCGCCCAGCGTCCGGAGCGGGGCGCGCTGCCCCAGCTGTACGCGGCGACCGACGCGTCCGTCGTGGGCGGGGAGTTCATCGGCCCGGACGGCATGGGCGAGCTGCGCGGGGCCCCGACCCGGGTGCGCCTCTCGGACGCGGCGGGCGACCCCGGGACGGGCCGCAGGCTCTGGGAGGAGTCGGAGCGCCTGACGGGGGTGCGCTTCCCCGCGCTCTGACCCCGGTGATTCCGGGGCCCGGCCTTTGTCCGGTTCCGCCACCCTTTCTGCCTGGTCGGTCCTCGGCGGCCCGAGAAGGATGAGACGGCAGTTGCACGTACCACCAAGCCATATACATGGAAAGGGTGAAACATGCTTCACCGCATGCTGGCCGCGTCCGCGGCCGCCGTCTGCCTGCTCGGTGTCGGGACGGTGCAGGCCAACGCGGCGACCGCCGCTCCGGTCGCCCGGACGCAGGCCGACCTCCCGCCGGGCTGCGGCACGGGCGGCGAGCTCGAAGGCTTCCGTCAGCAGATCGTCCGGCGCGCCTACTCCGAGACCCGCCTGATCTGGAACTACTGCGCCGTGGACAAGAAGGCGACGGGTATGGCCTTCGACATCAACGGCGGCAAGGTGAACGCCGTGTGGATCGACAAGGCCGCCACGGGCCCCAACCCGACCAGCTGGACCGGTCCGTACGGCAAGAAGCTGCGCACCACCTTCTCGTTCGTCGGTACCAGCAGCGTGGCCTACGGCAGCGACTGGATGCGCACCTGTTCCGACGTGACGACGCCGGTCGGCACCCACGTCGTCGAGTGCACCAACTGGTACCAGCCGAGCACGATGTTCACGCCCGTCCCCGACTAGAGGTCCCCTGACCGAAGGTCCGTGGATGACGGCCGGCCGGATCCTCCGGCCGGCCGTTCGCGTGTCAGGACCAGGCCGCCGTGACCTGCCGGGTGTCGACGGTCATCCCCAGCGGGACCCGCCACGACTCCACGCAGACGGTGTACGTCCGCGTGCGCGCCGCCCCGGCGGCGATCGGCGCGGGAAGGGGCTGGTTGCTGGTGAACGTGCCCCAGTCGGTGCCGAGCAGGCCGATGACGTGGGTCGCGAACGTGACCGTGCCCGAGGTGGCGGGGGAGCCGCCGGTGTTGCGGAAGGTCACGGTGACCCGCTGGCACCAGCGGTGGTCGCCGGCCGCGAGGCCGGGCGTGGAGACGGTGAGCACGGCGGGCCCGGGCGGGGTGGTCGGCGCGGGTGGGGTCGGGGGCGTGCCGGTGCCGGTGCCGGGCGGCGTGGGTCCCGGTGTCGTGGAGGGGGTACGGGGCGGGGTGCCGCCGCCTCCGCGACCGGGCGCGGTCGTCGGGGCCGTACCGGACCCCGTGCCCGTGTTCGTGCGGGAGGATCCGGGGGTGTCGGGGGTTCCGGCGGCCGCCGAGGTCCCCGACGGGCCCGGAGAAGCCCCGTTCCGGCCCGTGGGAGGCGCCCCGGGCAGCCCGGACGGCCCCGGGGACGGGGAGGACGTGCTGGACGTCGTCCCGCTCTCCGAGGGCTCCAGGGGGACCAGGGTGACCACGCCCGAAGGGGCGACCGCGCCCTTCGGGGAGGGGCCGGCGCCGACCGCCGCGTACCCCTCGCCGTCCCCTCCGCTGCCGCACGCGGTCAGCGCCCCGCCGAGGCAGAGCGCCACCGCCACGAGTCCCGGCTTCCTGCGCCACATGCGCCCCAGTCTGGCTGACGTGGCGTCAACAGGGCGGGGTTTTGCGGAAGTCAGTCCGAGATGAGGCCTTCGCGCAGCTGGGCGAGGGTGCGGGTGAGGAGCCGCGAGACGTGCATCTGGGAGATGCCGACCTCCTCGCCGATCTGCGACTGCGTCATGTTCGCGAAGAAGCGGAGCATGATGATCTGCCGCTCCCGGGGCGGGAGTTTGGCGAGCAGCGGCTTGAGCGACTCGCGGTACTCGACGCCTTCGAGGGCGGTGTCCTCGTAGCCGAGGCGGTCCGCGAGCGAGCCCTCGCCGCCGTCGTCCTCGGGCGAGGGGGAGTCGAGCGAAGAGGCGGTGTACGCGTTGCCGACGGCGAGGCCGTCGACGACGTCCTCCTCCGACACCCCGAGCACAGCGGCGAGTTCGGGCACGGTGGGGGAGCGGTCGAGCTTCTGCGCGAGCTCGTCGCTGGCCTTGGTGAGGGCGAGGCGCAGCTCCTGGAGGCGGCGCGGGACCCGCACCGACCACGAGGTGTCGCGGAAGAAGCGCTTGATCTCGCCGACGACGGTCGGCATTGCGAACGTCGGGAACTCCACGCCCCGTTCGCAGTCGAACCGGTCGATCGCCTTGATCAGGCCGATGGTGCCGACCTGGACGATGTCCTCCATCGGCTCGTTGCGGGAGCGGAAGCGGGCCGCCGCGTACCGCACGAGCGGGAGGTTGAGCTCGATGAGGGTGTCGCGGACGTAGGTCCGCTCCGGGCTGTCGGCGGCGGCGCCCTCGGCGTCGAGGGCGCGCAGCCGCAGGAAGAGGGAGCGCGAGAGGGTGCGGGTGTCGAGGGCGCCGGGGGAGACGAGCATCGGCGGAGGCGCGGTCTCGGTGGTCTCAGCGGTGTTCACGGTCTCCGTGCTGTCGGTCGCGGTCGGCGCGGTCGTCTGCACGGGCACGGGAACGGGCGTGAGCGTGAGCACCTTCGAGCTGCCCAGTTCTGTGGACATGCCACCCCCTTGAGGTCGCGGACGGTCGCGGTGGCCGCGACCATCTGAGGAACGCAGCCACCACCTGAATACCGGCGGCGGGGCTGCGGCAAACTCGGTTCCAGCAGAATGTCACATGTCGGCAACACGCTGTAGTGACTTGTCGACACGGCGAGGTGACATATCCGCAGGAAACAAGGGGTGTACGGCATTTGAGGCGCCGTCGAACTGCTCCGAACCGGTCTACCCGTTCCGGTTACGCCTCGATCCTGTTTGCGGATCTCAAGCGGGCGAAGCTGCGGGCGAGGAGTCTTGACACGTGCATCTGGGAGACGCCGAGCTCCTGGCTGATCTGAGACTGGGTCAGGTTGCTGTAGTAGCGCAGCATCAGGATCCGCTGCTCGCGCTCGGGCAGCTGGACGAGCAGGTGCCGGACGAGGTCGCGGTGCTCGACGCCGGCCAGGGCGGGGTCCTCGTAGCCGAGCCGGTCGAGCAGCCCGGGCAGCCCGTCGCCCTCCTGCGCGGCCTCCAGGGAGGTGGCGTGGTACGAGCGGCCGGCCTCGATGCAGGCGAGCACCTCGTCCTCGCCGATCCGCAGCCGCTCGGCGATCTCCGCGGTCGTGGGGGAGCGGCCGTGGGCGGTCGTCAGGTCCTCGGTGGCGCCGTTCACCTGGACCCAGAGCTCGTGCAGCCGGCGCGGCACGTGCACGGTCCTGACGTTGTCGCGGAAGTACCGCTTGATCTCGCCGACGACGGTGGGCATCGCGAAGGTGGGGAACTGGACGCCCCGGTCGGGGTCGAAGCGGTCGATCGCGTTGATGAGGCCGATGGTGCCGACCTGGACGACGTCCTCCATCGGCTCGTTGCGGGAGCGGAAGCGGGCCGCCGCGTACCGCACGAGGGGCAGGTTGGCCTCGATGAGCGCCCCGCGCACCCGGTGGTGTTCGGTGGTGCCCGGCTCCAGGTTCTTGAGCTCCCCGAAGAGCACCTGGGTGAGGGCCCGGGTGTCGGCGCCGCGCGTGCTCTGGGGCCGCGGACGCGGAGCCTCCGGCCCGGCCGCCTCGTGCTGGGGCGGGACCTGAGGTGCTGTACTGGCCGGCACGTTCACGCCACCCCTTTGGCTGGTCTTGCTGGTCGACTGGGTAACTGGGTCAACTACGGTCAACTCATCCGTCAAAAGCGGTCATAGCATCACAAGACATGTCCACTGTGTGCAAGCACCGCATACTGACGTGTTGAGGGCATGGTGGCGGAAAAAGGGGAGGTCACGCACGGAAAAGGCCCCCCGCCGCGACGGCAGGGGGCCTCGGGGTGAAGAGAGGACTAAAAGGCGTAGTCCGCGATCACCCAGGTGGAGAACTCGCGCCACTGGGCGACGCCGTCCTGGTGCGCGGGGTGGTCCAGGTAGCGCTGGAGCGCGTCCGTGTCCTCGACGGCCGAGTTGATGGCGAAGTCGTACGCGATCGGCCGGTCCGTGATGTTCCAGTCGCACTCCCAGAACCTCAGCTCCGGAATCTGCCCGCCGAGCGCACGGAACGCCTCGACGCCGGCGACCACGCGCGGCTCGTCGCGCGAGACGCCGTCGTTGAGCTTGAAGAGGACCAGATGGCGGATCACGGTGGGCTCCTAGTTCACGAGCTCGGTCATGAACTGACCGACGCCCTGGGCGGCGCTGGAAATGCCCTCGAACCCTACCTGGACCAGGTCGGCGGCCCGGGCGGGGGAGTTGACGATCGTGTACAGCACAAAGACCACGACCGCGTAGAGCGCGATCTTCTTCGCCTGCGCCATCTGTCCGGCCCTCCCCTGTTCCCCGCCGTACGACCGCGCCACTCTAACCGAGGCCTTATGGACCAAGGGCCCGGAGATCCGGGCCTTTCGCCGTCCCCCGGAAGGGTGACGGCAGAGCAGTATGGATGTCGAGCCCGGCGGATCTGGCAGGAATCCGCGGGACTCGAAGGAACCGGACCGCACTGCGGGGTCCGCGCCGCGAGCTTCCCCCCTGACCGTGGCGCAGGACTTGTCGGACCGGTTCTCATCGGGGGGAGCGGCTTGTCCCCCCGATGCCGTTCCCCCCGTCCTACGTGAGAAGGCCCCGGCCGCGTGACGAGCGCGACCGGGGCCTTTCCCGTACGGACCGGGGATACGGGGATACGCCGAAGGGCCCGGCGCTGATGCGCCGGGCCCTTCGATCGAAGCGGTAGCGGAGGGATTTGAACCCTCGGTGACTTGCGCCACACTCGCTTTCGAGGCGAGCTCCTTCGGCCGCTCGGACACGCTACCGAGAGAGAGCTTAGCCGAAGTTGGCCCTGGCATGAAATCCGTATCGAAGACCAGGTCGGAGCAGGGGTCGGCGGGTGCGTCAGCGGCTGCGGAAGAAGGCCGTCAACTGCGCCGCGCACTCCTCGCCGAGGACGCCCTGGATCACCTCGGGGCGGTGGTTCAGCCGGCGGTCCCGTACGAGGTCCCAGAGCGAACCGGTCGCGCCCGCCTTCTCGTCGAGCGCCCCGAACACCACCCGCTCGACGCGCGACTGGACGAGTGCGCCGGCGCACATCACGCACGGCTCCAGGGTCACGACGAGCGTGCAGCCCGTCAGCCGCCACTCGCCGGTCGCCGCGGCCGCCCGGCGCAGGGCGAGCACCTCGGCGTGCGCGGTGGGGTCGCCGGTGGCCTCCCGCTCGTTGTGCGCGCGGGCGATCACCGTGCCGTCCGGGCCGAGCACGACCGCGCCGACCGGTACGTCACCGGCCGGCGCGGCCGCATCGGCCTCGGCGAGAGCGAGCCGCATGACGTCCCGCCAGGGGTCCCGCACGGGATCGCCCGGCGGTTCGGTCGTCGGTTCGGGTGCGGGTGCCGCGGCTGCCACTAGCGGACGGCCTCCAGGACCTCGGCTGCGCCCAGCGCGTCCGCGATCTCCGAGAGCGCGTCGGTGTCGAGGGCGAGCAGGTCCTCCGCCGACATCCCGAGGTCGGCCAGGATCAGCCGGTCGCCCACCGGGGCGGCCGGGACGGCCTCGGCGGCGACGGAGCCCGCCTCGTCGTCCTCGTCCGCGTCGGCGTCGAGCGGCTCCCCGTCCTCGGTGCCGTCCAGGTCCAGGTCGTCCAGGTCGTCGACCAGGTCGTCCAGGTCGTCGCCGAGGAGTTCCCGGGTGAGCATCTCCCCGTACGAGGAACGGGCGGCGGCGGCCCCGTCCGAGACGTAGATGCGAGGGTCTTCCTCACCCTCGATCCGGACGATCCCGAACCACGCGTCCTCCTGCTCGATGAAGACGATCACCGTGTCGTCGTCCGAGGCCTCACGGGCGAGCTCGG
Source organism: Streptomyces nymphaeiformis (assembly GCF_014203895.1). Taxonomy (GTDB): domain Bacteria; phylum Actinomycetota; class Actinomycetes; order Streptomycetales; family Streptomycetaceae; genus Streptomyces; species Streptomyces nymphaeiformis. The sequence goes on from NZ_JACHJY010000004.1 coordinate 657,891, forward strand.
CCAGATCCGACAGGGTCTCCACGTCGTCGAGCTCCGTGTCGCTCGCTTCCCACCCGTCTTCGGTGCGCGCGAGCAGTGCGGCGAAGTACACCTGACTCTCTCCCACTGATCAGAGGTGTGACGTTCCGGCGGCGCGAGCCTGATGCCCCGCCCAATCGGCATCGTGACAGAAACGTCGCCGTCAGGAGAGGTCTTCGGCTCTTGCGTCGTGCATCAGTCTGAACGACCCCGCGATCGGGTGGGCGTGCGACCCCGGCGCACGAGGGGGGCGCATGGCCGGTTAGCGCTGCCCCGCTCCCCGTACGGCCTCACCAGCGGAAGGTCCGCATGCGCATGGCCTGGCGCATCCGGGCGGCCCGGGCGCGCCGCGGCTGCACGCGCTCGCGCAGCGCCTTGGCCTCGTTGAGCTCACGGAGGAACTGGGCGCGGCGCCTGCGGCGCTCCGCGTCGGTCTCCGGTGCCGGCGTGCGGACCGCCCCCTCGGCGGCCTCCTCGGCCGGTTCTTCCAGGTCGGGCATCGGCCACACCACCCCATCGCTGGGTCCCTGTGCCCCCACTCTGCCCCGGCGCCGTGGGTCGACGCCAGTGCTCGGCGGGCTACTGTTGAGTCATGCGTCTCCACGTCGTCGACCACCCCCTGGTCGCCCACAAGCTCACCACCCTGCGCGACAAGCGCACGGACTCCGCGACCTTCCGCCGTCTCGCCGACGAGCTGGTCACCCTGCTCGCCTACGAGGCCACCAGGGACGTGCGGACCGAGCAGGTCGACATCGAGACCCCCGTCACGCCCACGACCGGCGTGAAGCTGTCGCACCCGCGTCCGCTGGTGGTCCCGATCCTGCGCGCCGGGCTCGGCATGCTCGACGGCATGGTCCGGCTGCTCCCGACGGCCGAGGTCGGCTTCCTCGGCATGATCCGCAACGAGGAGACGCTGGAGGCGTCGACCTACGCGACGCGGATGCCGGAGGACCTCTCGGGCCGCCAGGTGTACGTCCTGGACCCGATGCTGGCGACCGGCGGCACGCTGGTCGCGGCGATCCAGGAGCTGATCAAGCGCGGCGCCGACGACGTGACCGCGGTCGTGCTCCTCGCCGCTCCGGAGGGCGTCGAGGTCATGGAGCGCGAGCTCGCGGGCACGCCGGTGACCGTCGTGACGGCCTCGGTCGACGAGCGCCTCAACGAGAACGGCTACATCGTCCCGGGCCTGGGCGACGCGGGCGACCGCATGTACGGCTCCGCCGAATAAGCAACAGCCGGCTCCGCCGAATAAGCAACAGCCGGCTCCGCCGAATAAGCAACAGCCGGCTCCGCCGAATAAGCAACAGCCGGCTCCGCCGAATAAGCAACAGCCGG
>NZ_JACHJY010000004.1:659334-758359 GCF_014203895.1 Streptomyces nymphaeiformis
ACAGCCGGCTCCGCCGAATAAGTGCCAGCCGGCTCCGCGGAGTAGGACCTAGCGGCAGGGCTTCACGGCGGGCGCGGGCTTGGTCAGGGCGACCAGGGCCGCGTCCGCCGTCGTCTTCGGCGACAGCGTCTTGAACGCGGTCCCGATGATCAGGTCCACGTCCGCCGTCGCCCGGGTGTCCGTCTTGGTCGTGGCGCCCGCGAGCTGGGTGCCGAGGACCGGGAAGACGCCCTTGGTGGCGGTGGGCGCGCCGAGCAGCAGGCCGGCGCCGGGGACCTTCTTGTCGTAGGCGGTCGGCGCGTTCCCCACCTTGCCGATCTTGAAGCCGCGCTTCTTCAGCTCGTCCGCGGTCGTCTTGGCGAGCCCGCTGCGCGGGGTCGCGTTGTAGACGTTGACCGTGATCTGCGCGGGCTTGGGGAAGGCGGCGGCCGCGGGGGTCGGCTTGGGCGCGGGTTTGCAGTCGGTCTGCTTCCCGGCCGTCGTCTTCGTGCCCCCGTCGCCGGAGAAGACGTCGACGAGCTGGAGCGTTCCCCAGCCGGCCGCGCCGAGCACGACCACGGCGGCGGCGGACGCGAGGACGATCCTGCGCCGGCGGTGGGGGCGGCGCATGCGGGGGTAGACATCCCCCGTGATGCGGTACTTTCCGCCCATGCCGGGGGGAGTGAGCATGCTCATGAACGCAGCGTAATGCCGCCCGTCGGCGATGCCTACTTGATGATCATGTGATCGCGTCCGGATGGGGGCGAACTGACCCCGAAAGGCTCAGCCGGCCAGGGGGCCCGACGGCTCAGTCGAGTTCCAGGACGCGGGCGTGCAGCACCTGGCGCTGCTGGAGTGCCGCGCGGACGGCGCGGTGCAGTCCGTCCTCGAGGTAGAGGTCGCCCTGCCACTTCACGACGTGCGCGAAGAGGTCGCCGTAGAAGGTGGAGTCCTCGGCGAGCAGGGTCTCCAGGTCCAGCTGGCCCTTGGTGGTCACCAGCTGGTCGAGGCGGACCGGGCGCGGGGCGACGTCCGCCCACTGCCGGGTGCTTTCCCGGCCGTGGTCGGGATACGGCTTTCCGTTTCCGATGCGCTTGAAGATCACACGGAAAGCCTACCGGGCGAGCGGTCCCCGGCGCAGCCACGCGCGGGCAGTGGGATGCTGGTGCGAACCGTGACAAATCGGAATTGGGGTGCCGTCATGAGCGTCAGCGAGCAGCCGCCGGAGGCCGGAGCGACCGGGACGGCCCCCGCCTCCCTGGCGGGGCCCGCCGCCGAGATCGCCGCCGGATACGCCTTCGACGGACCCGCACTCGAACTGGGTGCCCTGCTCTGGGACGGCGTCTGTCACCCGGACGCGCGCATCCGCGTCCCGCTGCCCGTGCTCAACCGGCACGGTCTGGTCGCCGGCGCGACCGGCACCGGCAAGACGAAGACGCTCCAGCTGATCGCCGAGCAGCTCTCGGCGAACGGCGTGCCCGTCTTCCTCGCCGACATCAAGGGCGACGTCTCCGGGGTCTCGGCCCCCGGCCAGGACGGCGCGAAGGTCCGGGAGCGCGCCGGGGAGGTGGGCCAGGACTGGCGGGCCCGCGGCTTCCCCTGCGAGTTCTACGGGCTCGGCGGCACCGGCCCCGGCATCCCGGTCCGCGCGACGGTCACCGGCTTCGGCCCCGTGCTGCTCTCCAAGGTGCTCCAGCTCAACCAGACGCAGGAGCAGTCGCTCGGCCTGATCTTCCACTACGCCGACTCCAAGGGCCTGGAGCTCGTCGACCTCAAGGACCTGCGGGCGGTGGTGGCCTTCCTGGTCTCGGACACGGGGAAGGCCGAGCTCAAGGGGATCGGCGGCCTGTCGACGGTGACGGCGGGGGTGATCCTGCGGTCGATCACGGCCTTCGAGCAGCAGGGCGCGGGGGGCTTCTTCGGGGAGCCGGAGTTCGACACGGCCGAGCTGCTGCGGACGGCGCCGGACGGGCGGGGGATCGTCTCGGTCCTGGAGCTGCCGGCGGTGCAGGACAAGCCGCAGCTGTTCTCGACGTTCCTGATGTGGATGCTGGCGGACCTGTTCGGCGACCTCCCGGAGGTCGGCGACCTGGAGAAGCCGAAGCTGGTGTTCTTCTTCGACGAGGCGCACCTGCTGTTCAGCGGGGCCTCGAAGGCGTTCCTGGAGTCGATCACGCAGACGGTGCGGCTGATCCGCTCGAAGGGCGTCGGGGTGTTCTTCGTGACGCAGACCCCGAAGGACGTCCCCTCGGACGTGCTTGCGCAGCTCGGCAACCGGGTGCAGCACGCGCTGCGCGCGTTCACCCCGGACGACGCGAAGGCCCTGAAGGCGACGGTGCGGACCTTCCCGAACTCGCCGTACGACCTGGAGGAGGTGCTGACCGGCCTCGGTACGGGCGAGGCGGTGATCACCGTACTGAGCGAGAAGGGCGCCCCGACCCCGGTGGCGGCGACCCGGCTGCGGGCCCCCGAGTCGCTGATGGGCCCGGTGGACGCGGCGGCCCTGGACGCGGCGGTGAAGGCCTCCCCGCTGTACGGGCGGTACGCGGAGGCCGTGGACCGGGAGTCGGCGTACGAGAAGCTGACCACCGAGCAGCGGGCGGCGGAGGAGGCGGCGCTGGCGGCCGCGTCCGCCGAGGAGAAGAGGGCCCCTCAGAAGAAGAAGGAGAAAGAGGAGCCCTCGCTCGCCGAACAGGTGGTGGGCAGCGGGATCTTCACGTCCCTGGCCCGGTCGGTCGGCACCCAGTTGGGCCGGGAGATCAGCCGCTCGCTGTTCGGGACGGCCCGCCGGAGGCGGTAGCTACCGCGTCACCTCGTCGTGGTCGCCGTGCAGGCCGCCGCCGCTGCCCGCGTCGCCCGTGGTCGGGGTGGAGACGACCGGCTTGCGCAGGGAGGAGACGTCGTGGGCGTAGGTGCCCACGGCGTTGGCGATGACGTCGATGTTGGCGTCGAAGGCCGTCATGTCGATGTTGCCGAGGTCGTCCCCCGCGGCGTGGTAGTTCACGTCGTACGCCACGCCCGCCGTGCCGCCGAACTTGGCCGCCTGGGCGGGGGTCTTGATGCCCTCGGCGCCGGTGAAGGTGCCGCCGGAGGGGATGCCGACCTTGATGAACGGGCCGTAGTCGGAGCGGCCGGTGAAGTCGGTGCCCTCGTGCGGGACTCCGCGCCGGTCCATGAAGTCGTTGATGTCGCGCTCCAGTTGGGCGGAGCCCTCGGGGCCCGCGCCGGCGCCGACGCCGTCCGAGTTGTCGCCGTCGTACACGAACAGGCCGTAGTTCGGCGAGGCGATCATGTCGAAGTTGAGGTAGAGCTTGATCTCCTTCCGGCCGAGGTCCGAGAGGGTGTTGACGTAGTGCTCGGAGCCGAGGAGGCCGACCTCCTCCGCCGACCACCAGGCGAAGCGGACCTTGTTGCGGACCTTTTCCTTGGACTTGGCGAGTTCCAGGGCGGTCTGCAGGAGGCCGGCGGAGCCGGAGCCGTTGTCGTTGATGCCGGGGCCCGCGGTGACGGAGTCGAGGTGGGAGCCGAGCACCACGGTGTTGGCGGCGTTGCCGCCCCTGGTCTCCGCGATGACGTTGTTGGTGGTGCGCTTCTCCTGGAGCTGGCGGATCTCGAAGGAGAGCGAGACCGGGCCCTCGGCGAGGTCGGCGGCGAGCTGCGTGCCCTCGGCCAGGCTGATCCCGCCGGTGGGGATCTGCCCGGATTCGGGGGCGCCGAGGGTGCCGGACAGGGCGCCGTCGACGTTGTTGTAGACGATCGCGCCGGCGGCGCCGGCCGCGGCCGCGTTCTGCTGCTTGATCGCGAAGGAGCAGACGCCGCGCTTGATCAGCGCGATCTTCCCGGTGAAGGCGCCGGAGGCGAAGTCGCCCGGTTCGCAGCCGGTGGAGCCGTCGGCGTCGACGGGGACGGCCGCGAGCTCGGCGGTGATGCCGCCGACGGGCGTGGACTTCGTGTACGTCATCGCCTTGATGCCGAGCGTCCGGGGCGCGGGCGCGAGGACGGAGGCCTTCTCTTCGAGCGTCTGGGTGTAGACGAAGTCGAACTGCTGGTACCGGACGTCGTATCCGGCCTTCTTGAGCTGCGTGTACACGTAGGCGGCCGAGGCGTCGTGGCCGAGGGTGCCGGCGGCGCGGTTGCCGCCGGCGGAGTCGGCTATCGCCTGGAACTTCTGCAGGTGCCGGTAGGCGTCCTGGGCGGTGGTCTCGCGGACCAGCTTCTTCGCCAGCCGGGCGGCATCGCGGGCGGGTGCGGCCGTGGGGTCCTGACCCGCGGTGGCGGGGGAGGCGAGGACCAGGGGGGTGGCGAGGGCGGCTGCGGCGAGGATGGCCGCGGCTCGGCGCTGGGATGCGTTCACGGAGGTGCCTTCCCGGTACGGACGAGGTTGAGGGGAAGTTAGCGATATCGGGGGCATGCTGTGAACAGATCTGTCGCAATTCCTGTCAGGTCGCACAGGAATGCAATGTGGAATTATCAATTCCCGCTCCGTCGGGCGCCTTTCGCGGCCTTCGCGGCCCACGGGGGCGGGCGTCAGGCCTGCGCGAAGCGGTCGAGGGCCTTCAGGATCAGGTCCCGGGTCTCCTCGCCGCCCAGGTGCCCCCGGCCCTCCACCACGTGCAGCTCGGCACCCGGCCAGGCGCGGGCCAGCTCCCAGGCGGTGGTGAGCGGCCCGCCCATGTCGAGCCGGCCGTGGATCAGGACCCCGGGGACGCCGGCGAGCCGGTGCGCGTCGCGGATCAGCGCGCCCTCCTCCAGCCAGACGCCGTGCGCGAAGTAGTGCGAGCAGATCCGGACGAAGCCGATCCGGGTGTCGTCGACCCGGTCGGTGTACGGGGTGCCCATGCCCTCCGGCGCGAGGACCGCGTCCTCCCAGGCGCACCAGTCGGCCGCCGCCTTCTCCCGTACGGCACGGTCGGGGTGGTTCATGAGGGCCGCGTACGCCCCGACCAGGTCGTCCGCGTGGCCCGCGCCCGCCCGGAAGCGCTCGTGGGCCTCGGGGAAGAAGCGGCCGACGCCCTCGTACAGCCAGGCGGTCTCGGAGCGGCGGGTGGTCGTGACGGAGGCGATCACGATCTCCGACACGCGCTCGGGGTACGCCTCCGCGTACGCCAGGATCAGCGTGGAGCCCCAGGAGCCGCCGTACAGCAGCCACTTGTCGATCCCGAGGTGCTCCCGCAGCCGCTCCATGTCGGCCACCAGGTGCGCGGTGGTGTTCACGGACAGGTCGGCGGCCGGGTCGCTCGCGTGCGGGGTGGAGCGCCCGCAGCCCCGCTGGTCGAAGAGGACGAGCCGGTACGCCTCCGGGTCGAAGTACCGGCGGCTGCGCGGGGAGGAGCCGGAGCCCGGCCCGCCGTGCACGACGAGCGCGGGCTTGCCGTCCGGGTTCCCGGAGACCTCCCAGTGGACGAGATTGCCGTCGCCCACGTCGAGCAGGCCCTGGTCGTACGGTGCGGTCTCGGGATGCATCCGGCCGACGCTACCGGGCGCGGGTGCCACGGGTCGCGGTGTTTCCCCGCCCCCTACGGCTTCGTGTTCGCCCGCACCCGTACCGCCGGGTCCTCGCACCACTCCAGGAGCGAGGGCCACTCCCCGTACCCCGAGTCGGGGTTGAGGTGCTCGCCGGCCGGTACGAGGTCCAGGTCGAGGCCGAGCGGGATGCCGTAGTGCAGGTCGGCGCCCTCGGGGCAGTACGGGTCCCCGTCCCCGTACACGAGCCGCGCCTTGAGCCCCGCCTCCGTGAGGTCGAGGCCGTCGGCGAAGGCGGCGATCTCCGGGATGGAGGCGGTGACCTGCGGGGAGGGCGGGGAGACCAGGAGGACCCGGTCGGCGTCCGGCCGCCGGTCCCCGGCGCGCAGCCAGAGCAGCACCGACAGGCTGTGCGCGAGGACCACGAACTCGCCCTCGGCCGGGCGCCGCCCGTGCTCCTCCAGGGCGTCGAGCCACTCGCCGAGGACGGGCGCGTCGGGCGAGGGCAGCTGGGGGTAGCGGACCTCGTGGCCGCGCTCGCGCAGCCGCCCGGCGAGCCAGTGCTGCCAGTGGGCGGGCGGGCGGTGGTTCTGGAAGCCGTGCAGGATCAGATACGTGGTCATGGCAGGATCCTGCGACGACGGGGCCCGCCGGTCCACCACCGTCCACGGAGCGGTCCAGGGCCTGTCCGACCCTGATCCGCCGGACAGGCCCTAGCCCCGCAGGGTCAGCAGCTCCTTCACGCCCGCCTTGAGCCGGGCGGCCGAGAGTTCCTGCTCGACCGTCAGGTGGTGCATGACGTCGGGCGAGAACGGCGCGAGCGCGAGGTGCGCGAGGAGGGTGCTGTCGCTGCCCGGCCTGAGCTGCCCGATGAGCAGGGCCATGTGCGTGTGCATCACCCGGTACGCGCCGCTGTGGTAGCGGGCGCGGGGCGCGGCGGAGTGCGCCGCGAGCAGCAGGGCGCGCTGGGCGCCGACCCGGTCGACGAGCGCGTCGAGGAAGGCGTCGAGCCGTTCGGCGGCGGGGGCGCCGGGGCCCAGCGGGGGAGGGCCGCTCATGTACGCCTCCTGGAACTGGCGCTCGCGGTCGTCGAGGAGCGCCCAGAGCAGCTGGGAGACGTCGCCGAAGCGGCGGTAGACGGTGCCGACGCCGATGCCGCTGGCGTGGGCGACCTGGTTCATGGTGACGGCGTCGGGGCCGTCCTCGGCGACGATCCGGGCGGCCGCGTCGAGGATCCTGCGCCGGTTGCGGGCCGCGTCGGCGCGCTCGGGGGCGGGCTCGTCGAGGGTGGGGAGCAGGCTGAGTACCGGCACCGCCGCCCTGTCTCCGGCCTGCGGGTTCTCCGTGCTCATCTGCCGACTCCTGTCCCTGAGCCCCGTTCCCCCGCGGTTCGTCTGCTGTCGCTTCCTGTAGTGAGCATACCCGTTCCCCTTGCGAACCGGATAGTGATCCGCTTAGGCTCGATGCAGCAAGGAAGCGGAAAGCATTCCGTTTCACTCGGAAGTCTGGCACGTTCGCACGTTCGGCTGAGGAGAATCCGCCATGTCCGTCAAGGTCGCCGTCATCTACTACTCGGCCACGGGTAGCGTCCACCAGCTCGCCCAGGCCGTCGCCGAGGGCGCCGAGAAGGCCGGCGCCGAGGTCCGCCTGCGCCGGGTGCCCGAGCTCGCCCCCGACGCCGCCATCGACGCGAACCCGGCCTGGCGCGCCCACGTGGACGCCACCGGCGACGTGGAGGTCGCGACCCTGGAGGACCTGGAGTGGGCGGACGCGTACGCGCTCGGCTCCCCGACCCGCTTCGGCAACGTGTCCGCGCAGCTGAAGCAGTACGTCGACACGACGGGCGGCCTCTGGCAGCGCGGCGTCATGGCGGACAAGCCCGCGACCGCCTTCACCAGCGCGCACAACGTCCACGGCGGCAACGAGTCGACGCTGCTCGCGCTCTACAACACCTTCCACCACTGGGGCTCGGTCATCGTCTCGCCCGGCTTCACCGACCCCGCGGTCTACGCGGCCGGCGGCAACCCCTACGGCACCGCGCACCCGGGTGCCAACGGCGCCCCGACGGAGGAGGTCCTCGCGGCCGCCCGTTACCAGGGCGCGCGCCTGACCCGTATCGCCAAGCGTCTGAAGGGCCTGGCGGACGACTGACGGCCGGAGACGGAAGTACCCCCGGGGGCCTGGCCCCCGGGGGTACTTCCGCGTCTGTCCCGGCTAGGCCAGCGACAGGAACAGCTTCTCCAGGCGGGCCCGCATCGCCTCGGGGTCCTCGCCGTTCTTCCGCCCGCCCTCGATGTCGGTCAGGCACTGCTGGAGCCCGGTCGCGATGATCGCGAACCCGGCCCGGTCGAGGGCCCGGGAGGCGGCGGCCAGCTGCGTGACGACCTCCTCGCAGTCCCGTCCTTCCTCGATCATCCGGATCACACCGGAGATCTGGCCCTGGGCCCGGCGCAGCCGGTTCAGGACCGCCTTGAGCTCGGCGCCCGCGAGATCGAGTTCCACTGCCACTCCTCCACAGATACCCCAGGGGGTAAATTTACTCCCCGGCTCGGGGTCCCGTCGAAGACCAAGGATGACACCCGTCAGGGCGTGTAGCGGCGGAGGAACATCTCCACCCCGTCCACGACGAGCCGCTCGCTCAGCTCCTCGGTGAGCTCCGTCCCGTACTGCTCGAACACCATCTGCGGGAAGACGAGCAGCGAGTACAGCTGGAGGACGGCGACCTCCAGGTCCGGGATCGCGAGCCGGCCGCGGTCGGCGAGGGCGCGCAGGGCGTCCGCGACGGCGGGGTGGTGGCCGGCCGGGCCGTGCGCGCGCCACGCGCGGCCGAGCTCGGGGAAGCGGTGGAGTTCGGTGGCGACGAGGGTGCGCAGGGCGCGGCCCTCCTCGTCGGCGCGGACGGCCCGTGCCCAGGCGCGCCCGGCCTCGGTGAGGGCGGAGCGCAGGTCCTCGGCGTCGGCGAGGGCGGAGAGGTCGGGGCCGTCGGCCTCCCCGTGCAGCGGTTCGTCGAGGGCGCCGGCGACGACGGCGGTGAAGAGGGCTTCCTTGCTGCCGAAGTGGTTGTAGACGGTGACCTTGGAGACGCCCGCCTCGGCGGCGATGGCGTCCATGCCGACGCCGAAGCCCTCGCGGAGGAAGAGGTCGCGGGCGGCCCGCACGACGGCCTGGCGCTTGCGGGCGGCGCGGGGGCCGGCGGGGGCGGGCTTGGGTTCCATGGCCGGAGCCTACCAAGCGAACTGTACTGTTGAGTTCAACTGTACTGTGCCGTACAGTTCAGTTATGGCCCTCGACACTGCCCTCGCAGACGTCCGTTCCCGCCGCTGGACCGCCCTCGCGCTGATCTGCACGGCCCAGTTCATGCTGATCCTCGACGTCACCGTCGTGAACGTCGCCCTGCCCGCCGTCGCCGCCGACCTGGACCTCGGGCGCACCGCCCTGACCTGGGTCGTCACCGCGTACACCCTCTGCTTCGGCGGCCTGATGCTCCTGGGCGGCCGCCTGGCGGACGCCCTGGGCGCCCGCCGGATGCTCCTCACCGGCCTGACCCTCTTCACCACCGCATCACTGATCTGCGGCCTGGCCCCGAACGCCACGGTCCTCCTCTCCGGCCGCGTGGCCCAGGGCATCGGCGCCGCACTGCTCTCCCCGGCGGCACTCGCCCTCGTCACCCTCACCTTCCACGGCCCCGAACGGGCCCGGGCGCTCGGCGTCTGGGCGGCCGTCGGCGGCACCGGCTCCGCCGTCGGCGTCCTCCTCGGCGGTGCCCTCACGTCCGGCCCGGGCTGGCCGTGGATCTTCTACGTGAACGTCCCGACGGGCCTGGCGCTCCTGGCCGTACTCCCGAGACTGCTCCCGAAGGACCCCGCCGCGCCCACGGTCACCCGGCACCTGGACGTCCCGGGCGCCCTCCTCGTCACCACCGCCACCGGCGCGCTCGTCTACGGCCTCGTCCAGGCGGGCGACTCGGGCTGGACGGCCCCGGCGACCCTGCTGCCCCTGGTGGGCGCGGTCGTGCTCTACGCGACCTTCGCGACGGTGGAACGAAGGACCCGCACCCCGCTCATGGACCTGAGGATGCTGACCAGGCGCCCGGTCGTCGCGGGCTCCCTGCTCATGCTGGTCGCGACCGCGCTCCTGATCGCGTTCTTCTTCCTGGGCTCGATGCGGCTCCAGCACGTCGACGGCATGGACGCCTTCCGCACCGGACTCCTCTTCCTCCCGGTCGCCCTCACCACGGCGATCGGCGCGCACCTCGGCTCCCACCTGGTCACGAAGGCCGGCCCGCGCGCCTGCGCCACCGGCGGCACGGCCCTGGCGGCCGCCGGCTGCGCGCCCCTCGCGTTCCTCAGCCCCACCGCCGACCCGTGGACGACCCTCCTGCCGGCCCTGGCCACGGCGGCCCTGGGCCTGGGCGCGGTCTTCGTCACGGCGACCACGACGGCCCTCGGCCTGATCCCCGCGCACGAGGCCGGGCTCGCCTCCGGCATCGTCAACACCTTCCACGAGGTCGGCGGCACGATCGGCGTGGCCCTCGCCTCCACCCTCGCCCTCACCACCACACCCCCCACCCCGTCCGGCTTCACCACGGCCTTCACGGCCTGCACCCTGACGGCCGCGGCAGCAGCCCTGACCTCCCCCTTCCTCATCCCCCGAGGCAGGCCCCACACGACCGGCGGGGCCCACGGGATGCACTGAGACCGGCCCGTGCGCGGGCCCGGCCACGGCTCAGTCCTGGCTCGGGCCCGTCTCGTCGATCGGGCGGATGACCACCGGGTACTCCGGGGAGCCGGGTGGGACCGGGCAGCGGGCGACCTGGGCGGCGATCTCCGTGACGCGGTCCAGGGAGGCGCAGTCCAGGACCCAGTAGCCGGCGAGGACCTCCTTGGTCTCGGCGTACGGGCCGTCGGTGACGACCGGTTCGCCGTCGGCGTCCACCGTGACGAAGCGGGTCGTGGACGGGGCGGCGAGGCCCTGCGCGTCGACCATCTCGCCGCGCGCGGACACCTCCTCGTTGATCGCGTTCATGTGGTCGAACATCGCCTTGAGCTGCGTCTTGTCCCAGGAGGGGTACTGCGCGGTGCCGCGCCCCGTCATCGCCTCGTAGTCGGCCTGCGCGCCCTGCACCATCACCAGGTACTTCATGACTCCTCCTTGCTCCTCGGGCCGTACTGCCTCTCGCAGCAGAGTCGGAGCCGGGGCGCCGTTCTCGACACCGCGCGGGCGGAAACCGGGAAAAGGGGGGAATTCACTCGATCGGCCGCCTGCGCTCACCCTGTACTGAGCTCCCGCTCCAGCGGCGTCCGGAAGCGGGGCGTCACCCGGACGTCACCCAGCCATCCCGTCAGCCGTTCCGTCTCCGCCGCGATCGCCCGCTCCGCCTCCGCGCCCGCGTCGGCGAGGAGCCGGTGGGCGAGGGCGCCGTCCGGGCGCTGCGCCCAGCCGCCGACGATCCGGCCGTTCCACCACACCGTCGGCCCGATGTTCCCGCTGCGGTCGAAGAGCGCCGCCCGGTGGGCCGGGTCCAGGTACCAGTCGCGGGCCTGCCAGCCCATCGCCGTCGGGTCGAGCGCGGGCAGCAGCGCCGCCCACGGCTCCGGCTCCGGTACGGGCTCCAGGTCGTCCGGCAGGACGTGACCCGTCCCCTCGTCCAGCGTCACCGGCAGCGCCCCGACCTCCGCGAGCGCCCTCCGCACGTCCGTGACCTTCCACCCCGTCCACCAGGTCAGGTCCGCCTCGGTCGCCGGCCCGCACGACCCGAGCCAGTGCCGCATCAGCTCCGCCCGCGCCTCCGCCGGGTCCAGCGCGGGACGGGCCTCGGCGAGCGCCCACCGGAAGCGGCTCGACGTCCACGTCCCCTGCGGCCGGCCCCGTACGATCCGCCCCTCCATGCCGAGCACCCGCAGCACCCGGCTCGCCACCGACTGCACGCCCTCCTGGCGGGTGCCGGGACCGTACACGTACGTCGACCTCAACCTCGGTACGGCCTCGCCGAGTTCGGCCCCCGTCGCCTCTCCCCGTACGGCCAGCTCCGCGAGGACGAGCCGCTCGGTCTCCGCGAGCCAGGCCCCGTCGAAGTCGCTGCCGGCCGCCAAGTGCTTGAGGAGCGCGGTCCGTTCGCGGACGGCGGCTGGCCGGGTCGTCGAGGCCTGGACGGCGGCGGCGAGGGAGGACGGGAAGACGAACACCGTGTGCCGCATGCCGTGCATCCGGACCAGCGCCCCGTCCTCGTACAGCGCCCGCTCCACCGCCCCCACCGGCTCGACGCCCCCGCGGAGCCGCGCCGCCACCGCGAGGAAAACGCTCGCCGGATCCGTCCCGTGCAGCGCCACGAGCGCACCCCCGGCCTCCGCCGCCGACCCCGCCCGCGCACTCCCCGCCAGCCGGTGCCGCACCCCGAGCCGGGCCCGCCGCTCCGCCGCGTCGATGAACCTCGTGTCTCCCATGGGCCCATGATGGCGTCAGGCCCCCAGGAACCCGGTCACCGTCTTCACGAACTCGTCCTCCTTCTCGAAGAACATGACGTGACCGGCGTCGATCTCCGCGTACGTGCTGCGGGCGATCGCCGCGTGCAGCTCCCGGCTGTTCTCCACCGGCACGGTGATGTCCTGCGTCCCGCCGATGACCAGCGTCTCCGCCGTGATCCGGGGCAGCAGCGCGCGGATGTCGACCGCCAGGTCCAGCGCCACGTGCCGCAGGGTGCCCGGCGTGGGCGGCATGTTCGGGATGAGGGCCTCGACGCCCTCGCGGCCGATCGAGTTGAGGAAGCCGCGGCTGAACCCGGTCATCGTCACGCTCCGCCCGAAGCCCGCCGGGTCGAACTCGCCGAGCCGCTGCCACAGCGTGAACAGGTTCCGCAGGTACTCGTCGCCGCCGGTGTACGCCCACCCCGCGACCAGCACGAGCCGCTCGACCAGGTCGGGGCGGAGGGCGGCGACGGCCGCGGACACCGGGGCGCCCATCGAGAACCCGAGGAGGTCGACCGGGCCGAGGCCCGCGTCCTCGATCACCGCGATCACCTGCGCGGCGAGCGTCTCGACGGTCAGCGCCCCGCCGTCGTCGACGGTCCGGTCGGCACCGGACAGGTCCAGGGTGATCACCCGGCGGTCCCCGGTGAAACGGGGCGCGGTCTGGCCCCAGTTGATGACGGCGCCGCCGGAACCGGTGCCGTGCACGAGGAGGAGCGCGGGCCCGGCGCCCGAGCCTTCGACGTCGTAGTGGACGCGGGCGGTGCCGACGGTGACGGTGGCCATGATCTCTGCTCCAGGTGGATCCGGGCTCCCCGGTGGGGAGGCGGTGGCTGACCCCGGCCGTTCCCCGGCGGGGAGGCGGTCGGTGGCTGACACCGAGGACTCTGCCGACCCCCGGAAGCGCCCGGGAGAGCCCTTCCGAGCCTGGGACCGCCGATCCCTGGATACGGCCGCCCGCACCCGGCACCATGATCGGCATGACGACCGACCGCACCGACCGCGTCGACCGGCGCGAACTCGCCGACTTCCTGCGGCGTTCCCGCGAACGGGTCCGCCCCCAGGACGCGGGCCTCCCGGCCGGCCCCCGGCGCCGCACGCCCGGACTGCGCCGCGAGGAGGTCGCCCAGCTCGCCGGCATGTCCGCCGACTACTACATCCGCCTGGAGCAGGCCCGCGGCCCGCAGCCCTCGCCGCAGATGCTCGGCGCGCTCGCCCGCGCGCTGCGCCTCGACAACGACGGGCGCGACCACCTCCACCTCCTCGCCGGCCACCGACCGCCCGCCGGCGCCACGGCCGGCGACCACGTCGCCCCGGGCCTCCTCCACCTCCTGGACCAGCTGGAGACGACCCCCGCGCAGATCCTGAGCGACCTCGGGGACGTCCTCGCCCAGAACGCGATGGCCCAGTCCCTGCTCGGCGGGGTGTGCACGGTGTCCGAGCACGGGCGGAACGTGGTGTGGCGCTGGTTCGCCGACCCGGCGAACCGCGCCGCGTACCCGGCCGAGGAGCACGCGTACTACAGCCGCCTGCACGTCGCCGACCTGCGCGCCGCCGTCGGCCGCCGCTCCGGCGACCCGGCCTCCCTGCGCCTGGTGGAACGCCTGCGCGGGGCGAGCGGGGAGTTCACGGAGCTGTGGGAGCGGCACGAGGTGGCGGTCCGCCGGCACAGCCGGATGCGGGTCGCGCACCCGGTGATCGGCGCGGTCGACCTGGACTGCCAGGTGCTGCTCGCCCCGGAGGGAGAGCAGCGCCTCGTCCTCTACACCCCGCCGCCGGGCACGGACGCGGGGGAGCGCCTGGCCCTGCTGCGGGTGGTGGGCACGGAGCAGTTCGCCCGGTAGGCGGTCGCCCGGCGCGCTCAGACGGCGGCGGCGCGCTCTCCCAACGGCCGCCGCCGCAGCGCCGGATCGGCGAGGACGGGCGACCGCCAGGCGCCGTCCGGCTGGTACAGGTTGGTCCCCGGCGGGACGATCGCGTCGATCCGGTCGAGGGCCTCGTCGGCGAGGACGACCGGCGCGCCCTTGAGGAGCCCTTCCAGCTGCTCCATCGTCCGGGGCCCGATGATCACGGACGTGACGGCCGGGTGTGCGGCGGCGAAGGCGATCGCGAGCTCGGGCAGGGAGCACCCGATCTCGTCGGCCAGCGCGACGAACTCCTCGACGGCGTCGAGCTTGGCGGCGTTGACGGGCAGCGAGGGGTCGAAGCGGTGCGGGGTGAGCGCGGCCCGCCCGCTGGTCAGGTCGATCGCCTGCCCCTTGCGGTACTTGCCCGTGAGGAAGCCGGACGCGAGCGGACTCCAGGTCAGCACCCCCATCCCGTACTTCTGGGCGGTGGGCAGCACGTTCGCCTCGACGCCGCGCGCGAGCAGCGAGTACGGCGGCTGCTCGGAGCGGAAGCGGCGCAGCCCGCGCCGCTCGGCGACGGCGTGCGCCTCGGCGATCTCCTCGGCGGGGAAGGTGGAGCAGCCGAAGGCCCGGATCTTCCCCTGGGTGACGAGGTCGCCGAGGACGTCGAGGGTCTCCTCGATGTCGGTCCGATGATCGGGCCGGTGCACCTGATAAAGATCGATCCACTCCGTACCGAGCCGCTTGAGGCTGTTCTCGACGGCGAGGGTGATCCAACGCCGGGAGGACCCGCCCCTGTTGGGGCCTTCGCCGCCCACCGGGAAGTACACCTTGGTGGCGAGGACGGTCGCCTCGCGGCGCCGCGGGTCGCGCAGCGCCTTGCCGACGATCTCCTCGGACTCGCCGCCCGAGTACATGTCGGCGGTGTCGACGAAGTTGATGCCCTGGTCGAGGGCGGCGTGAATGATCCGGACGGACTCCTGGTGGTCCGGATTGCCGACGGCTCCGAACATCATGGTGCCGAGGCAGTAGGTGCTGACGTCGATCCCGGTCCCGCCGAGTATCCGATAGCGCATGGCCGCACTCTAGGAACTGGAGTGCACTCCAAGGCAAGGGTCGAAGGAGTCGTCCAGGAATCCGAGGATCGCCCCGCTCAGCACCTCGGGCCGCTCCAGGTGCACGTCGTGCCCGGCGCCGGGCACGCTCATCCCGTGGAGGCCGGCCTGGATCCGGACCATCTCGGCGTACTCGTCCCCACCGATGATCCCGCCCTGCGCGCCCTCTCCGAGAACGGCGAGGGCGGGACGGCGAACGGCGGCCCACTCGCCCCAGAAGGCCCGACGGCCGTTCTCGTCCAGGGACCGCACCATGACGTCGACCTCGAACCGCGGCCGGAATCCCCCGTCCCGCTCCTCGAGCCCGTCGGCCCATCCTTCCCCCACGGCCCGCTTGCCGTTCCCGAGGTACTCGACGGCCGCCTCCCGCGAGGGGAAGGGCACCGGCCAAGCCCGGAGCCAGCCCCCGATGAGCTCACCGAGGCCCGGGTCGCCGGGTCCGGGCCCGGCCTCGACGAGGACGAGCGCGCGGGGGAGCCGGGGATGGGCGGCGGCGGTGAGGAGCGCGGTGTGGCCGCCGAGCGACTGACCGACCAACAGGGGCCGTACGAGGCCGAGTTCCTCGACGACGGCGACGACATCGGCGACGTACGCGGCACGCGAGACGTCCGCCGGGTGCCGCTCGCTGCGGCCGTGCCCGCGCTGGTCGAGGGCGACGACCCGGTGACCGGCGTCGCGGAGCAGCCGGGCGACGGCGTCCCACTCGCCGGAGTGCCCGGCGAGCCCGTGGAGGAGGAGGGCGTCGGGCCCGGAGCCGCCCCAGTCGCGACAGGACAGCCGTACGCCGTCGCGTACGAGGGTGGACTCGGTCCAGTCAGAAGAGGTCACCCGCCCATCCTCCCTCACGGGTGCAGGAGTTGATCGGCGACGGCGGTGCGGGCGTAGAGGACGGAGCGGCCGCTGCGGTGGGCGGTGACGAGGCCGGCGTTGCGGAGGGCGATGAGGTGCTGGGAGACGCCGGCGGCGGACATGCCGCACTGGCCGGCGAGCTGGGTGGTGGAGGCTGGGGTGTCGAGCTCGGTGAGGAGCAGGGTGCGGGAACGGCCGAGGACGGCGGCGACGGCGTCCACGGCGTCGGCGGTACGGGGCTCCCAGACGCTCCCGAATCCGCGGGCCGGGTAGGCGAGTTGGGGCGGATCGGGGTGGACGGAGCGGGTGAGGACGCTGGGCCAGGCGAAGACGGAGGGGATGAGGAGCAGCCCGGAGCCCGCCTGGTCGCGGGTGAGGGCGCAGTGCCGCCGTACGAGCCGCAGGGTGCCGTCGTCCCACCGTACGGTCTCGTGGAGCTCGCTCAGGACCCGCGCGGAACCGTGCTCGGCGACCTGCCGGGCCCGGTGGAAGACATCGGCCTCCAGGACCTTCTGGATGCGGGCCCAGTAGGGGGCGAGGGCGAGCTCCCAGTACGTCTCGATCTCGTCGGCGATCCTGGGCAGGACGGCCCCGGGGTCCTCGCGCAGCAGCCGGAGCCGGGGTTCGCGACTGCCGTCGCGCTCCAGCGCGTCGAGGTCGTCGCGTACGTCGTCGGCGCGGGCGCGGCGGAGGGCGTCGAGCTCGGCGGCGAGGGTGGGGAAGGGCCCGGCGGGTGTGGGGTTGAGGAAATCGGCGAGGTACCCCTGAGGGGGTACGAGCGCGGCGAGCCAGCCGCGGTCGAGCCCGGCGCGGACGAGCCGGGGACGCACCTGGGCGGCCCAGCGGCCGTGCGGGGCGGAGTCGGGACGGTGGGCGACGATCCGGTAGCTGGTGACGACCTCCCACATGGGGGAGACGGCGAAACGGGTCTGGGCGAGATCGGCGGCGGAGAAGCTGAGGCCGGCGTCCATGGGGTCTCACGTCCTGGGGAGGCGAATGGATTCGGTCAGAACTTAATCATTGGAGGGGGTCGAGGGGAAGGAAGCAAGCTCCCGGCATGCGAACGAAGCGCCTCTCCCAGTCCTCGGCCTTCAACGGCCTCCCGTCCGTGGTCTGGACGATCTTCGCGGGAACGATCGTCAACCGCCTCGGCTACCTCGTCACGCCGTTCCTGGTCTTCTTCCTCGCCTCGCGCGGAGTGACGGGCGCGGACACCACGTACGTCCTCGGCGCGCTCGGCGCGGGCAACCTGATCGGCCCGGCCGTGGGCGGCATCCTCGCCGACCGCATCGGCCGCCGCCCCACGATGCTGATCGGCCTGATCGGCGCGGCGGCGGCGCAGGGCGCGCTGTTCCTGGCCCCCGGGGTGTGGACGATGGCCGCGGCGGCGCTGCTGATCAGCGCGGCCGGCAGCACGGTCTCCCCGGCGGCGTACGCCCTGCTGGCCGACGCCGTCGACAGCGAACGACGGCAGCGGGCGTACGCGCTCTTCGGCTGGGGCGTGAACATCGGCACGGCCGTGGCGGGCGTCCTGGGCGGCTACCTCGCGGCGCAGGGGTACTGGCTGCTGTTCGCGGTCGACGCGGGCTCGATGCTGCTGTACGCGCTGGTGGTGGCGGTCCGCCTGCCGGAGCCGAAGCGCCCGGCGCAGGAGCGGCGGCCGAACGACGGCATCGGCTACGGCGTGGTCGTGAAGGACCGCCTGGCCCTGCTCCTCCTCCCGGTCTTCGGAGTCCAGCTGTTCGTGTACTCGCTGACCGAGGTCGCGCTCCCGCTGGCCGTCCGCGACAGCGGCCTCTCGCCGGTGGTGTACGGGGCGATGGCGGCGGTCAACGCGATCATGGTGGTCGTGCTCCAGCCGTTCGCGACGGCCTGGCTGGCCCGGCTCCCGCAGCTCGCGGTGCAGAGCGCGGGCAGTGCGCTGATCGCGGTGGGCGTCGCGCTGACCGGCCTCGCGGACGGCATCGCCGGGTACACGGTGTCGGTCGTGGTCTGGTCGCTCGGCGAGGTCGTCGTCGCGGGCATCGCGGCGGGCGTCTTCGCCAACCTGGCCCCGGCGCACGCCCGCGGCCGCTACCAGGGCGCGTACAGCTGGACCTGGGGAACGGCCCGCTTCGCCGCCCTCACCCTGGGCGTGACGACGTACACGACGCTCGGCCCGACGACCCTGTGGTGGATGGCACTGGCGGCGGGCCTGACGACGGCGGCGACGACGCTGACGCTCCGGAGGAGGGTGGAAGCCCGTACGACCCACACGCTGGCGGCATGAGGAGCACCGACTAGTCGCGCCGAATGTGCTCGGGATCGATGTGCCGCCGCACCATGGGAAGGGAGGCGACCGCGGCGGCGAGCATGACCCCGAGGGCGGAGGCGAACAGCAGGGGCAACCCGTCCCAGTCCCAGTGCACGGCGCCACCCCCGGTGATCAGATAACTGGACTCGGCAAGCCACCCGGTGACGATCGCCGCCCCCAGCCCCACCGCCAACGGCAACAACACCTGCACCACCTGCACCACCCGCAACGTCCCGGCCCGAGCCCCCAACAGAGCAAGCGCGGTCACCTGCCCCCGCCGCTCCATGGCCCGATCGGCCACGGACACGACGAACGCGGCAACCCCGATGACGAGCCCGAGCACCATGCCGACGACCAGGAGACTCCGGATGACGGTCAACTGGGCGAGCGAGTCGATGACGATGCCGACGGGCTCGACGGACGCGGTGGGGGCGATGGCCCCGATGCCGTCGAGAACGGCACGGACGGTGGTGGGGTCGGAAGGACTGACGAGAACGAAGCGGGCGTCCTTGGGCTCAGCGCCTTGGGGGAGCAGGGAGGGAGGAATGAGCAGACTCGGCCCGGCGAACTCTGAGGGGTCGTAGGCCTGAATGGTCACGGTGTCCTGGGGGACGGAGACATTCAGCTTTTGTCCGTTGCTGAGCAGGAAAGGGAAGCTGCGGCCGACGCGGGCATTCTCATCAAACAAGAAGGTCGGATCCTGAATCCGCAGGACCTTGCCATCGACGCATCCGTGCGTGGTCTTGGTGAAGGCAGACAATTGAGCGCACGTGGCCACGACGCCTTGGATGCTGGGCAGGTCCTCTTCCAACGTTGCCACCCATGACGTGACCACCAGGCCATGTGCCTGTACGCCGCTCAACGCGGTCATATCTACGCGCTGTCGCGTACTCAGCTCTGCTGTCGGAAGGCTGTACTCCTGGACCGGAGCCGTCCGCCGACTGACCTGATCCAACTCGATGAGCACCCCCTGCGTGAGCGAGGCACCGAAAACCAGCAGCACGAGACCGGTGACCACCCGCAGAGCGCTCCCCGGATCGACCTCCGTGCGTCGCATGGCCAGCGCCAGCGGCAATGACCGCGACATTCCCGCCAGGCGTCGCGAGAGCCATGCCGTGATCGGCGCCAGACCGAATACGAGCCCTGCGCCGGTCAGCAGCACAGCGCCGGGAACCAGCACTGCGCCGGCCGATCCGCCTGACGGATCCCGCCCCATCGCGCTGAGCAGGCAGTATCCGCTGATGATTCCGAGACCGGGGATCAGCATCAGCGTTCCGTACTTCTTCGGAGGCTTACGCTCGCCGGTCCGGCGCACGCTGATGGGCGACTGGACGGCCCGACGCGCACTGAACTGCCCCACGACCCAGGCGAGGGCAGGGCACCCCAGCAGGCATGCGGCGATGGTCGTTCCGTCCGGTCGCCCGTCGGCCGGGTACCAGCGCAACCCGGGCAGCCCGATCCGCGCCATGACCTCGTTGATCCCGAGATAGCCGATGAGCCCGACCACAGCTCCGACGAAGGCGGCGACCACGTTCTCCCCGGCATTGACCCGCAGGGTGTCCCGGGCGCTGAGACCGACGAGCCGGAGTGCGGCGAGCCGACGCGCACGTGACTCGCCGGAGAGCCGGGCGCAGACGGAGAGGAAGATGACGAGCGGGAGCAACACGATGCAGCCGAGAGTGAAGCGCAGGATGTCCAGGGTGGAGGGGTCGATGACCTGGTGCTGCGTGTACGTGGAGCCGAAGTGGCCGAGTGGCGCCGCCTCGCTCAGTTCGTCGGCGTCGGTGCCGATGTAGGCGTACAACTCGTCCGGGCCGCCCAATCCCTCCGGGGCAATGGTGCCGATCACCTGACCGGGCACGAGTCCTGCGGCCCGGGGATTGGCCGCGAGGATCTCGTCCAGCTTCGGTGAGACGAGCGCTTCGCCTGTGCGAGGGAGCGCCTTGATTCCCGGGGGAACCGGCAAGGGGCCGACACCTCTGTGACCGATGAAGACGCGCCGCAGTGGTTGCGAGCCGTAGGGGTCCAGGAATTCCTGGTAGACGGCATTCTTGTTCGCGCCCGGGAAAACGGCGCGACTCGTCACCCGGGCATCGTTGGCGGCGATGATGGTCGGGATGGTGAGTGCGGCGGCCAGGCAGGAAACACCGAGTGCGGATCCGAGCGCCATCAGGAGGAAGCGGACCCGAGCCCTGCGCCCACTTCCCCACAACAGACGCAGGCCGAGGACGAACGCGTTCACACCGTCACCCGTTGGGCCAGTACGCCATCCGACATCGTGTACTGGGTGTCAGCCTTCGCAGCGACGTCGGCGTCGTGCGTGACGATGACGACAGCGGTCTTCTGCCTTCTCGCCAGCTGAAGGAATTCATCGAGCACGGCAGCTGCGTTTGTGCTGTCGAGCGCTCCGGTGGGCTCGTCCGCGAACACCACGTCCGGCCGGTGGACCAGAGCCCGCGCAACGGCAACGCGCTGGCTTTGCCCACCTGACAGCTTCGAAGTCCTGCGCCGCAGCAGATCGCCCATTCCAAGCCGCCCCAGCACCTGGCCGGCCATGGCGTGAGCGTGTGACTTGCTGATCCCGGCGAGCCGGAGGGGAAGTGCGGTGTTCTCCTCGACGGTCAGTTCCGGCAGCAGCTCTCCGTACTGGAAGACGAAGCCGAGACGGGTACGGCGCAGGGCGCTCAGTTCTCCGTCGGGGAGGTGCGAGAGCTGCATCCCGTCGAAGGTCACGGTGCCCTCGGTCGGGGCGAGAACACCAGCGAGGCAGTACAGCAGCGAGGACTTCCCCGACCCGCTGCTGCCCATGATGGCGGCCACTTCGCCGCGCTTGAGCGTGAAATCGGCACCAGTCACAGCCTGCTGGGTGCCGTAGAAGAGGTCCACGCCTTCGGCGCGGAGGATGACGTCCATCGTGGTGCGCACTCCTATGAGAGCGGGAGCCGCCTATTCGGTGGCTCCCGCAAAGGTCAACTGCCCTACTTGCGCTTGAAGTACTTCGTCGGGGAGCAGTTGTCAGGGTGCAGGGAACCGCGGTTCTGGCACACGCGTACCTCCGCCGTATTCGTGTACCGGCTGGCGCCGTCGTGGACGAGCTTGTCGATCCAGACGCCCTTCTTCTGCACCCCGTCGAAGCGATTCCACCCGTATCCGTGGACCTTTACCTGCAAATACACGTTGTGGTTGTCATCCATGCCGACGTCACGCAGCGTGCCCTTGATGTGGAAGGCGCCCTGTTGTACCTCTGCGGGCTCCCACTTGTACTTTCCTCCCGTGAAGCGCGCTCCGGTCGTCTTGAAGAGCGCTACGTCGTGCCACGAGTCGGCGACGGCCACCCCCATCCCCCCGGCGAACAACCCCGCAGCCATCACCGCTGCCGCCAACTTCCTCATAGATATCCCCTGTTTGATCGTGCCGACTGGTCATCGACTGGTCATCACAGAAAGTATCTGCATCACTACAGACCGGGTAGCGAAGGAACGTCCCTCCCGCCGATCACCCCCCGATCCAGTGAACGGCCCCTTCCGGACGCCCTCTTCAGCCTTCCGGGCCACCCCGCAGTGCGCGTTGCCGACGCGCTGTTGCGCCCGGGCCGGGCGGGGCTGTGCTCCCATCTCTCCCCGCCATCCCCCCACACCCGGGGGCAGTCTCCGTGTCGAGATGGCAGGTTCTGGTCAAGCGTTCACCAACTCGCTTACCTCACAAGCCTCTTGTGGTCAGGTCTCCCGCGACGGCTGTATCACTGCCGGTTCGAGGAGGAACCTGGTGTCAGCACCCACCCGCAAGAGACGATGGCTCACGATCTGCGCCATCTCCGCATCCGCCGCGCTCGTCGCCATACCCGCCGACGCGGCGTCCGGCGGAGGTCACAGCCCCTTCGGGGCGCGCGACCTGGCCCGGCTCGCGGCCGAGCGTCAGCAGTCGGTCGGGGTCATGAGCCCCAGCCTGGCCGAGGAGGACGACGGCAACGAGGCCGACGAGATAGCCGAGGGCGCGGAGCAGTTCGCCGAGGCCCGCACCGCGCCCGGTGTCGTCGCCCCGGGCGCGTACGGCGCCGCGTGGGCGGCCATGACCAAGTTGCCGGTCACCGGCGGCAGTTGGCGGCACGTTACCGACCGGCCGTACGACTCCGACGACCCGCGCTACCGCGACTACGACTCCAACTCCAGCGGCGGCGCCGGCCGTGTCACCGGCCGGATGGCCGCGGTGGAGGCGGACGACGACGGGTACGTGTACGCGGGCAGCGCGGGCGGCGGCGTCTGGCGGTCGCGCACGGGCGGCGGGCACTGGCAGCCCATCAGCGACCGGCTGCCCTCGCAGTCCACCGGAGCGCTCGCGCTCGACGGCGCCGGACGGCTGTGGCTGGGCACCGGCGAGGCGACGACCAACGCGGACGCCTACCTCGGCAGCGGCGTCTACGTCCTGACCGACCCGCACGACGGCACGTTCTCCGCCCGCGGCCGGGTCGGCGGCGACGAGCTGGACTCCACCACCGTGCACCACCTGCGGTTCGGCGGCGGCAAGGTGTGGGCGGCGACCAGCGCCGGCGTGTGGAGCCACTCCACGAAGACGCTCAGCGGCGCCTGGAAGCTGGAGTTCGCCCCCCACCCCGACTACCTGCCGGGCGGACCCAAGGCGCACGACGAGTCGGCCGCGTACAAGAACATCACCAACGACATCGCGATCGACCCGAAGAACCCGGGCAAGGTCGTGCTCGCGGTCGGCTGGCGCAGCGGCGACGACTACAACGGCTTCTACACGAAGGCCCAGGACGGCTCCTGGACGCGGATCACCGACGGCATGGGCGACCTCCCCACGGACCCGGACGGCGTCGGCAACGTCACCTTCGCCCGCTCCGCCGACGGCTCGCGCTACTACGCACTCGACCAGTCGCCCGAGCAGATGAACACCAACCCGGACAGCGGCCTGGAGGGGATCTTCGTCTCCGCCTCCGGTTCCCCGACCGGCCCGTGGAAGAAGATCGCCGACTACCACCAGCTGGCCGCCGACGGCTCCGCGCTGACCTCCAGCGGCTACATGCCGGGCGTCCAGGCCTGGTACAACCAGTTCCTGACCGTGGACCCGAGTGACCCGCAGCACGTGTACGCGGGTCTGGAAGAGGTCCACGAGACCAAGGACGGCGGCGCCACCTGGTCGGCCGTCGGCCCGTACTGGAACTTCGGGTTCCCCTGCTGGAGCATCGACCCCGCCCGGCAGACCGGCGACTGCCACCAGACCACCCACCCCGACCAGCACGGCGTGGCGATCGGCCGCTACCACGGCAAGGGCTTCGTGTACGTGGGCAACGACGGCGGCGTCTACCGGCGCCCGGTCGACGGCTCCCAGGACGCCTCCGGGCACGCCACCGACTGGACGTCCCTCAACGACGGCAGCATCGACACCCTCCAGTACTACTCGGTGGGCGTCGGCAAGGACCTGACCTACGGAGGCCTGTCGGTCACCGGCGGCCTCCAGGACAACGGCCAGTCCCTCCTGCGCGGCGGCGACAAGGTGATGGGGTCCAACTTCGGCGGCGACGGCGGCGACACCCTCACCGACCCGGCGAACGGCTGCAACATCGCCGAGGAGTACGTCTACCTCTCCGTCCAGGTCACCCAGAACTGCGCGGTCAACGACGGCTCCTGGGTGAACGACCCCGGCAAGATCACCTCGTACAACGTCGCCCCGGCCGACAACGCCACCAGCGAGGCCCGCTTCATCGCCCCGCTCGCGGCCGACCTCAAGAGCAGCTCGACGTGGATCGCGGGCGGCCGGCACGTGTGGGTGCAGACCCACGGGTACGCCATCCGCAGCGGCGACGAGTGGAAGAGCGTGTACGACCTCGGCGCCGGCCGCACCGCGACCGCCGTCGCCGCCTCGGGCGGCAAGGTCTACGCGGCCTGGTGCGGCCCCTGCAACAACAAGGGCTTCGCCCGCGGCATCGCCGTCGGCAACGCGGACGGCACCGGCTGGCACGACATCGCCCTGCCCGCGGACGGGACGGTGCCCAACCGCTACCTGAGCGGCTTCGCCGTCGACCCGAAGAACGCCGACCACGTCTTCCTCGCCGTCAACGGCTTCTCCCGGCACTGGACCGAAGGCCCCGGCGCCGGCGTCGGCCACGTCTTCGAGTCCACCGACGGCGGCACCACCTGGAAGGACATCTCGGCCGGCCTCCCCGACGTACCGGCGAACTCCGCGATCGTCACGCCGAACGGCGGCCTCGCCGTCGCCACCGACCTGGGCGTCGCCTACCGCGCCCCCGGCCGCACGACGTGGCAGCGGGTCGGTTCGCTTCCGGCCGTCGCCGTGCTCCAGCTGAAGCTCGGCCCGGACGGCACCACCCTGTACGCGGCCACCCACGGCCGCGGCATCCGCAGCATCAGGGTCCGCGACCTGAGCTGACGCATACGACGAAGGGCCCCACCGCGAACGGTGGGGCCCTCCGTACGCCCTGCTGGGCGCTGGCGGAGGATACGAGATTCGAACTCGTGAGGGGTTGCCCCCAACACGCTTTCCAAATGTTCGTACGGGGGGCAGGAGGGGGGCGTGGGCGTCCTGAACTGCGGCGGAGTGTCCGGGGTGGCCCCGTCCGAAGGGGCCTGGACGGGGGCGAACGAGACCAGAACTGAGACCGTGACGGTCATTTGCCTGCGTCAGGCCCGTACCACTGGAGGGCTTGCCCGGTGACGGCTGCGATGCACTCGAAGTCGCGGTCGCGGTGCAGGAGTGTGAGGCCCTGGAGTTCGGCGGTGGCGGCCACGATCAGGTCGACCGCCCCCGCGCTTCGGTGCTGACCGCGTTTGGTCAGGGCTTCCTGGACCTGCCAGGCCCGGCTGTATGCCCGATCGTCCACAGGGACCCACCCGAAGATGAGACGCAGGTTTTCGATTCCTTGCGCGCGGTCGTCGGCGGAGCGGGTGCTGTAGAAGAACTCGAGTTCGGTGATCGGGCAGGTCGCGATGAGACCGGCCGCCGCGGCCTGGTCCCATCCGTACTGCTCGGCGTCATCGCGCAAGAACCGGGCGAGGGCGCTGGTGTCGATGAGGAACTGGGCCGAGTTCACCGACGGTAGTTCCTCTTGTCTTCGAAGAGCTCAAGATCGAAGGCGCCCTCGCCTGCCGCGGCACGCAGGCGAGTGAGCGCGAGTGCTCTGCGCCGGTTCTCCAGCACCTCGCGCAAGGCGGTGTTGACAGTCTCCTTCTTGGTGCCCGTGCCGAGGGCTTTGGCCACCTCGGCCAGCAGGTCATCGTCGAGATCGATCACTGTGCGACTCATCGGTGCACCTCGCTGTATATCAATATGTGCACCTAATATATCAAGATTGATGCACAAGGGGCCGGAAGTGGGGCGCGCAGAACAGTGACGCTCCCATCGGTCACCACTCGCGCCGCGCCTCAGGCATGTCCTGTCGGCATGACGCTGTGGATGCGGGACAGAGTGAAGACTCGTTCGGCTTCACGCAGGTGGCACCAGGCTTCGAGGTAGGGCGGGTCGAGTTCGAGGCGGCTGAGGGTGCGCACGGTGCGGCTGCCCGAGGTGGAGACGTATTCGATCGCGATGGCGGTGCCTGCGTCGAGGGCGTGACCGAGCTGGCGTACGTCGGCGTACGTCAGCTGCTTCGCGTACCCGGCGACGATCTCCTCGGTGTCCGTTCCGAAGGGGCCTCCGGCGCCGAAGGGATCGGGGTCCGGGAGGGTCGGCGGGGCCGCCAGCAGTCGGGCAGCCACAGCGTGTGAGTCGACGGCCTCCGACACCTCAGCTGCCTTGTGCGTCGTGAGTCGTCCGCCGGTCTTCGCGGACGGCTTCCGTGGGGTCGGAACAGCGGCGGCCCGCTGGGGCGGGACCCTCTCGACGCGTACGGTCCCGTCCGGGGCCTCGGCGACGGGGGCGTAGCCCTGGTCCCGCAGAGCGGCAAGGGTCTGGTCAGGTGTGCCGGCGCTGACGAGCACCGTTGGGGCGAGCTGCCGCAGCCCGAGCGGGGCGAGCCCTCGGTGGGTGGCGAGTTCGGCCAGGAGGGACGGTTCGTCGCCGTGGATGACGCAGGCGGCGGGGGCGACGCGCACACGGCCGTGACGGCGTGCGGCATCGGCGATGAGGTAGGACAGGGGCTGTGGCAGGGGCCCCTCGGCGATGGCGGTCAGCTCGGCGGAGACTTCGTCCAGAGCGAGGCCGGCGTCCAGGGCCCGTCGGATGCTGGCGGCGCTGAATCGCCATACCGAGGCCATCCCGCTGGTCTCCCGGTCCGCGGTCGCATCCAGGAGCTCGGCGAGGCTCGCCGTGGGCGTGCCGCTGACGACGGCCGTGAGATCGCTGCCGAGCCGGGCTGTGCCGGTGGCCTCGGGCAGCAGCCGTTGGCACTCGGTGGCCAGTACCTCGGCGTTGCCGGCCAGCAGAGCCTCACCGAGCGGGGAGAGAGAGCCCCGGGCGATGACACCCAACAGCTCGGCCTCGCGGACCGCGGTGGCGAAGGGTGCCTCATCCTGGAATGACAGGTGGGCGAGCGGACGGTGCCAGGCCACGAGCGGGCCCAGATCCGCGGCGACCCGCGCGCCCAGCCCCTCCGGGAGCCGTGCCGCAGCGGTGAGGAGTCCCCTGCGTGCCTGCAGGCAGCCGTCGCAGGGAGGCGCTCCGGCCAGGGCGGGTAGCGACCTGTTCTCCTCGTCGCGGGCCTGGGACGGGGTGAGCGGCAGGTTCCACCACGCTTGGAGCAGTACGGCGAACCGCGCTGCGGGTTCCTGCGCCGCCCAGGCGTCGTACTTCTGGGTGGGCGCGACGAGGTGGCCGTCTCTGGCCATGAGTCCGACCGAGTACGCGGCCTCCAGGACGAGGCGCACCGCGACGTCATCGGTCTGCGCGGCCTTGCCGATCCGGCCCAGTTCACGTGCGCCGATCCCACCGGACTTCAGCCGCGCCGGGGGAGCCGACGAGCAGACTGACAGGACCGAGGCGGCGTGGGCCGCGAAGCCCGTAGCCGCTGCCGCTGCCTCTCGTTCCACCTCCGCGGCGGCGACGGACACCATCTCTGCGGCAGGCGGTACAGGATCGAACGGGGCATGCCAGTCGGGGCCGCGGAGTGCGAGTGTCACTTCGGCGGGCATGCGGGCAGGCCCGTATCCGTGACGGTTCCGGATCAGCAAGCCCCGGTCGAGGGCCCATCGCTCGCCGGGCCGGGAATCGGGCTGGGGAGCACCGAACACGATGAAGTCCGTGTGTCGCGGTGCGGACCTCGCTCGGTGTTCGAGCAGCTCGCGGGCGGAGGGAGGAGCCTTCGCGACCATGGAGGCGATGCATTCCGGATCGCCATGGTGGTGCAGGACGGCGGCCGTGCGCTGCTGCCTGGTGCCGGGCGGTTTGATGTTCAGCGCCACGAGCATGCCGCGCAGCTCCTCGGAGGTCACACCCTCCAGGAGTTCCTCCAACGGAGCGTCAAGGCCCAAGGGCGCCTCCCAGGCTTGCCGCAATGACGCGGCCATGCGGAGCCTTCCGTCGCCATCAGGCCAGACCAGCGCCCGATCGGCCAGCGTCTCCAGCACGGCGTCGAGTTCCCGAGCGGCGGTGGGCGTCGTTGCTCCCAGCGTCTTCGCCAAAGCGCCGCGCGGCATGGGCGTCCCCAAGGCGGCCAGTGCCTCGGCCACCTGGAGGCACGGCAGTGGGAGCTGCGGCAAAGCGAGCGCCACCGAGCCCGGTCGCAGAAGACGTTCCGCCAATTCGTCCAGCGAGCGTGGCTCAGGGGGAGCCGAGACGTCCTTCCGCAGCGCGAGCACACGCCCCAGCTGCGGGGCGTCGAGGCCGGCCAACCAGGCCGTCAGCGTGGACCGGGACGTCACAGGGAACACCTCGCGAGGTCGGGATCGCACGAGCGGACCAGATGTGGCCCGTGCGCAGGTCAAGGATGGTGCATCCCATGGCCGCTGCAGGTGGCGTACGTGAGGGTTCACCCCTGAAGGCGAGCCGCTTGACCGGGCAGGGGCGCCGACGGTTCCGGCGCACCGACCGAGATGTCGTGAATATCGGATATAAACGAGACCGCAACTGGGACCGGCACATGCCGAAGACCCCGGCCGCTGAAGCGGTCCGGGGTCTTCGTTTCGCCTGTTCAGGCGGCTGCGGAGGATACGAGATTCGAACTCGTGAGGGGTTGCCCCCAACACGCTTTCCAAGCGTGCGCCCTAGGCCTCTAGGCGAATCCTCCGTGGAGAACATTACATGACCGGAGAGGGTGCTCGCGCACGTCATCCGGGGCGGGGGTCGGTCGGAGGATCCAGGTCGGGGAGGGGGGACAGGCGGGGGTCCGGATCGGGTACGCTGGGCGGAGCCCCTCACGCGGTGCTATCTGACTGAACTCCCCCAGGGCCGGAAGGCAGCAAGGGTAGGTCGGCTCTGGCAGGTGCGTGGGGGGCGCTTGCGTTCCCGGGGGGTTTCCCGGCCCAGCGCCGTTTTCCCGGGTTGTCGGTGGACGC
Organism: Streptomyces nymphaeiformis; assembly: GCF_014203895.1. GTDB lineage: Bacteria > Actinomycetota > Actinomycetes > Streptomycetales > Streptomycetaceae > Streptomyces > Streptomyces nymphaeiformis. Next base: position 687,808 of record NZ_JACHJY010000004.1, read on the forward strand.
CTATAACCTCGTATGCGTGTCGTCTCTCGCGCTGTACCGCCGCTATCGCCCCGAGTCCTTCGCCGAGGTCATCGGGCAGGAGCATGTCACCGACCCGTTGCAGCAGGCCCTGCGGAACAACCGGGTCAATCACGCGTACCTGTTCAGCGGGCCGCGCGGGTGCGGCAAGACGACCAGTGCGCGGATCCTGGCGCGGTGTCTGAACTGCGAGCAGGGGCCCACGCCCACTCCGTGCGGCGAGTGCCAGTCCTGTCGGGACCTCGCGCGGAACGGGCCGGGGTCCATCGACGTCATCGAGATCGACGCCGCTTCGCACGGTGGCGTGGACGACGCCCGTGACCTGCGGGAGAAGGCCTTCTTCGGGCCCGCCTCCAGCCGGTACAAGATCTACATCATCGACGAGGCCCACATGGTCACCTCGGCGGGCTTCAACGCCCTCCTGAAGGTGGTCGAGGAGCCGCCGGAGCACCTCAAGTTCATCTTCGCCACGACCGAGCCCGAGAAGGTCATCGGGACCATCCGGTCCCGGACCCACCACTACCCCTTCCGGCTCGTGCCGCCCGGCACGCTGCGGGACTACCTCGGTGAGGTGTGCGGGCACGAGGGCATCCCCGTCGAGGACGGGGTGCTGCCGCTGGTCGTCCGTGCCGGCGCCGGGTCCGTGCGTGACTCGATGTCCGTGATGGACCAGCTGCTCGCCGGTGCCGCCGATGACGGTGTGACGTATGCCATGGCGACCTCTCTTCTCGGATATACGGACGGGTCGCTGCTCGACTCCGTCGTCGACGCCTTCGCGGCCGGGGACGGCGCCGCCGCCTTCGAGGTCGTCGACCGGGTCATCGAGGGCGGCAACGACCCCCGCCGGTTCGTCGCCGACCTCCTCGAGCGGCTGCGGGACCTCGTGATCCTCGCCGCCGTGCCCGACGCCGCCGAGAAGGGGCTCATCGACGCCCCGGTGGACGTCGTCGAGCGCATGCAGGCGCAGGCCTCGGTGTTCGGTGCCGCCGAGCTGAGCCGGGCCGCCGACCTCGTCAACGCCGGGCTCACCGAGATGCGCGGCGCCACCTCGCCCCGGCTGCAGCTGGAGCTGATCTGCGCGCGCGTGCTGCTGCCCGCCGCCTTCGACGACGAGCGCTCCCTCCAGGCGCGGCTCGACCGTCTGGAGCGCGGGGCGGCCGCCGCGCCCGCGCCCGTCTTCACGCCCGGACCCCCGGCACCCGCCATGGCGTACGTGCCCGGGCCCGAGGCCCACACCCCGATGGCCCCGCCCCCGCCGGCCCCGGCCCCCGCGCCCGTTCAGCAGCCCGCGCCCGTGCAGGCCCCCGTACAGGACGGGCCCCGGCCCGGGGCCTGGCCCGGTGCCGCCGCGCCCGGCAGCGGTGCGCCCGGCGCCTGGCCCGGCGCGTCCGCCGCACCCGCGGCGCCCGCCGCCCCGGCCCCCGCGCCCGTACAGGCACAGCCCGCCCCGGCCGCCGCGGGCGGCGGTGGCGGGGACACGTCCCAGGTGCGGAACCTGTGGCCGCAGATCCTCGACGCGGTCAAGAACCGGCGCCGCTTCACCTGGATCCTGCTCAGCCAGAACGCCCAGGTGGCGGGCTTCGACGGCACGACCCTCCAGCTCGGCTTCCTCAACGCGGGCGCCCGCGACAACTTCGCGAGCAGCGGCAGCGAGGAGGTCCTCAAGCAGGCCCTCGCCGAGCAGTTCAACGTGAACTGGAAGATCGAGGCGATCATCGACCCCTCGGGCGGCTCCGCGCCCCCGCCCGCCGCCACCGGCTTCGGCGGCTCGGGCGGCACCGGCGGCTTCAGCGGTGGCGGAGGCGGCTTCGGTGGCGGTCGGCCCGCCGCGCCCGCGTCCCCGCCCGCCCCCGCGTTCCAGCAGGCTCCGGCGCCCGCCCCCGCGCCGGCGCAGCCCGCTCCCGCCCCGGCGTTCCAGCAGGCCCCGCCGCCGGCCCCCGCGTACGCGCCTCCGGCGCCGCAGCCCGTCGCGCCCGAGGACGACGTCCCGGAAGAGGACGATCCGGACCTCGTCGACTCCGCCCTGTCCGGGCACGACCTGATCGTGCGCGAGCTGGGAGCCACGGTTGTGGAGGAATACACGAACGAGTAGGGGCGTCTCGCTCGGTGGCCCGCACAAGAGGCACCCCGTCCCGCGGGCTACCCTGGCAGGCGTGAAGGTCCTCGTCATCGGCGGCGGCGCCCGCGAACACGCCCTGTGCCGCTCTCTCTCCCTCGATCCCGACGTCACCGCTCTGCACTGCGCGCCCGGCAACGCCGGAATCGCCGAGGTCGCCGAGCTGCACCCCGTCGACCAGCTGGACGGCGCGGCCGTCGCCGCGCTCGCCACCGAGCTGGGCGCCGACCTGGTCGTCGTCGGCCCGGAGGCCCCGCTCGTCGCCGGCGTCGCCGACGCCGTCCGCGCGGCCGGCATCCCGGCCTTCGGCCCGTCGCAGGAGGCGGCGCAGCTGGAGGGCTCCAAGGCCTTCGCCAAGGACGTCATGGCGGGTGCGGGGGTCCCCACCGCCCGTAGCTACGTCTGCACCACCCCGGCCGAGATCGACGAGGCGCTCGACGCCTTCGGCGCTCCGTACGTGGTCAAGGACGACGGTCTCGCCGCCGGCAAGGGCGTCGTCGTCACCGAGGACGTCGAGCAGGCCCGGGCGCACGCGCTCGCCTGCGAGCGCGTGGTCATCGAGGAGTACCTGGACGGCCCCGAGGTCTCCCTCTTCGCGATCACCGACGGCACGACCGTCCTCCCGCTCAAGCCCGCGCAGGACTTCAAGCGCGCGCTCGACGGCGACGAGGGCCCGAACACCGGCGGCATGGGCGCCTACTCGCCGCTGCCCTGGGCCGACCCGAAGCTGGTCGACGAGGTCCTGGAGACCGTCCTGCAGCCGACGGTCGACGAGCTGCGCCGCCGCGGCACGCCGTTCTCCGGCCTCCTGTACGCGGGTCTGGCGATCACCAGCCGCGGCGTGCGGGTCATCGAGTTCAACGCGCGCTTCGGCGACCCCGAGACGCAGGTCGTCCTGGCCCGTCTGAAGACCCCGCTCGCGGGCGTCCTGCTGAACTCCGCCAACGGCACCCTGGACGACCAGGCCCCGCTGAGCTGGAGCGACGACGCCGCCGTCACCGTGGTCGTCGCCTCCCACAACTACCCGGGCACCCCGCGCACGGGCGACCCGATCGAGGGCCTGGACGAGGTCGCCGAGAAGGACGCCCCGCACGCGTACGTGCTCCACGCCGGTACGAAGCGGGGCGAGGACGGCGCGGTCCTGAGCGCCGGCGGACGCGTCCTGTCGGTCACCGCCACCGGTTCGGACCTGGCGCAGGCCCGCGAGCGCGCGTACGCGGCAGTCGGCCGCATCCGCCTTGACGGTTCGCAGCACCGTACGGACATCGCGCGGAAGGCCGCGGAGGCCTGATCCCGCCGGATTCCAGCCGAATCAGTCCGATTCCCCTTGTGGCCGTGTGGTGCGGAATATGTGAACCACACGGCCACAAGTGCGCCATCACCTTTACCCAAAGCCATTCCATCGAGTGACGGCTCGGCCATACGGATGACGCCCGCCACAGCCCCAACTAGGGTGCGGCGAAGGCATTCCGGCACTTGGCCCACCGGCATTGCGATGTCAGTGGCGGGTGCCACAGTGGGGGAGTGAGCAACACCGCCACAGGCAGTCCCGTCGAGGACAGGAGGGGGTGATGAACGGCGTGTCCGGTACCGGTTCCGTTGTCGGCGAGGAGTGGGGTGCGCGCGCCGCGCACTCCCGGGCCCTCGCCGTCCTCCGCGTCCGCGGCAGGGCGCTGGGCCTCGCGGTGCTCCCCGCCGCCGTGGCCGTCGTGCTGTACGCGGGCGGGGTCACCGGCCACTTCACCGGTACGGCCTGGGACACGGCCCGCTGGATCGTGACGGTCCTCGCCGTCGTCGTCCTCCTCGCCGCCGCGGCCGTCGCCCTCGTCGTCGCCCGGGCCCGCCCGGCGGCCACGCCGACCGTGGAGCTCGCCGAGACCGCGGCCCCCGATCTGTACCGGCTCGTCCGCGACCTGGCCGACCGGCTGGGCGTCCCGGCGCCCGCCGCGATAGCCCTGACCCCGGACTGCGACAGCTGGCTGGAGGACCGCACCCACCGCGCCCACCGCCTCCGCCGGACCTCCGGCGGCGCTCCGGTCCTCGTCATAGGCTCGCCCTTCCTGTGGTGGATGCGCGTCGGCGAGCTGCGGGCGGTCCTCGCGCCCGTCGTCGCCGGTACGGGACCCGCCGCCCAGCCCGACATAGCCGCCGCCCGCCGCTTCGTCCGCGGCCTGGACGCCGCCGTCGCGGTGCCGCAGGGTCCCGGCCTCGACCCGGTCCGCCGGCTCGGCGCCCGCGGCGTCGGGCAGGTCGCCCGCGTGCTGCTGCGCGCCTGTCGCGGGCACGCCGGCGAGATGGAGCGCGGGGTCGCCGCCGCGGGCTCGGAGCGCGCACAGGCCGTGGACTACGGCGTACGGATCGTCGCCCAGGAGCAGGTCGGCCTGGCCTACGCGGGCTGGGACCGCCTCCTCACCCGGGTCGCGCTGCCCGCCTGGCGCATGGGCCGCTGGCCCGCCAAGCTCGACGCGGGCGTGGTCTCCGCGCTGACCGAGCTCTCCCGCCGGGACCGGCTCGCGGAGGGCTTCTCCTCCCGGCTCGGCGAGCGCCCCGCCTGCGACCTCCTGGAGGAGCCGGGCGCCGTCGACGAGGCCACCTCCCTGCTCGCCGCCCGCCTCTTCCACGGCGGCCCGGCCGAGCCCGGCCCCGACTGGGCCCCGGTGGAGTGGAGCCAGTACCCGGAGGAGGTCGTCGACCGCAAATGGCGCACCGACGCGGCCCGCCTCCACCGGGTCCTCGACGACCTGGGCGTGCCGGCCACCGGTACCGACCTGAACTCCGACGACGCGCCGGGCCCGACCCTGACCCGAGTGATGGCCCACCTGACGACGCCGCGGCCGGAGACGGCCGAAGGCCGGGAGCCCGACGCGGACGGGGCATCTGACGCGGGCGGGGCCTCCGACGCGGGCCCGGCGGCCGACACGGTCCTCGGCTCCGACACGGGCTTCGGCTCCGACACGGTCCTCGGCTCCGGCACGGGCTTCGGCTCCGGCACGGGCCCTGGCCCCGAGACCGATCCCGGCCCCGAGACCGCCCCCGACGCCGACGCCGATCTCGACCTTCTCGTCGAGGACGACGACGAACCGGTCAACCCCGCCGCCGAGGCGCTCGCCGGGGCGCTCAGTGCGTTGGTCGCCCGGGACGAGGCGGCACGGGAGGCCCGGGTCGCCGCGGCGGCCGCGGAGAGCGCGCGTGCCGCCGAGCAGGGGAGCGGGCCCGACGGGCCCCTGCCGCTGTTCCCGCTCCAGCCGCCCCGTACCGGCCGCGACCTGCTCGCCGACCACGTGACCGCGATGGTCTGCTGCGCGGCCGTGGACACCGCCGAGGCCGCCCCCGGCCTCGACTGGCTCGACGGCCCCGCCCTCCTCGTCGGCGGCGAGCGCGCGGCCGACCTCGGCCCCCGGGTCCTCGCGCTCGTCGAGGACGGCGACCCGGAGCCGCTGCGGGTCTGGCTCAGCCGCACCGGAGTGCGCCCGGAGAAGCCCGTACGCCTGGTCTGAGGCCCTTCCCGAACGGGCCCCAGGCGGAGCCTTGCCTTCCACTCTCGCCAATTCACGACGAACGGTGACGGAGTGCGTGCGTTATGTGATGTGCTGGAGACCGTCACTGACAGAGGCACGAAGACAGCGTCAAGAACGAGCGGCACGAGCCACCGGCACTGACCGGCCGACCGGGGGAGTCGAAGGAGGGGCGCACATGGGGGCGGAGCAGATCAGACGGTGGGAGTCGGGTGCGCTGGCGCACGCCGTCTCCGATCCCTTCGGCCAGGGCCCGCTGCCCTGGCTGCGCGGCTCGGAGAACTACTTCGACGACACCGGTCAGATGGTCCCCTGGTACGCGGACGAGATCCTGGCCCGCGGCGGCAGCGGCGGTCCGCGCACCGCGGACGACGTCCGGCGCCAGATCAAGGGCTTCGCCTCCGGCGGAGCCGTCGCGCCGGGCGAGTCGATCGACTTCCACATCACCGTGGACCCGCCGCAGCAGTTCTCGGTCGACGTCTACCGGATCGGGCACTACGGCGGCGACGGCGCCGCGAAGATCACCACCAGCCCGCGGCTCTCCGGGATCGTCCAGCCGGCCCCGCTCACCGCCGACCGCACGGTCTCCTGCCACCACTGGTGGCAGTCCTGGCGGCTCCAGGTCCCCTCGTACTGGTCGATCGGCGCGTACGTCGCCGTGCTCACGACCGCCGACGGATACCGCTCGCACATCCCCTTCACGGTCCGCGACGACCACCCGGCGGACCTGCTCCTCGTCCTCCCGGACGTGACCTGGCAGGCGTACAACCTCTACCCGGAGGACGGCCACACCGGCGCGAGCCTCTACCACGCCTGGGACGAGGAGGGCCGGCTGCTCGGCGAGGAGGAGGCGGCCGTCACCGTCTCCTTCGACCGGCCGTACGCGGGCGCGGGGCTGCCCCTGCACGTCGGCCACGCCTACGACTTCATCCGCTGGGCCGAGCGCTACGGCTACGACCTGGCGTACGCGGAGACCCGCGACCTGCACGCGGGCAGGGTCGACCCCAGCCGCTACCGGGGCCTCGTCTTCCCGGGCCACGACGAGTACTGGTCGGCGCCGATGCGCCGGACCGCCGAACTCGCCCGCGACCAGGGCACCTCGCTCGTCTTCCTCTCGGCCAACACCATGTACTGGCAGGTGGAGCTGGCCCCTTCGCCGTCCGGGGTGCCGGACCGCCTCCTCACCTGCCGCAAGCGGCGCGGCCCCGGCCGTCCGGCGCTCTGGCGCGAGGTGGACCGGCCCGAGCAGCAGCTCCTCGGCATCCAGTACGCGGGCCGGGTGCCCGAACCGCACCCGCTGGTCGTGCGGAACGCCGACCACTGGCTGTGGGAGGCCACCGGCGCGGGCGACGGCGACGAGCTCCCGGGCCTGGTCGCGGGCGAGGCCGACCGCTACTTCCCGCGCACGGCGCTGCCCGAGCACCAGGGCCGCATCCTGCTCGCGCACTCGCCGTACCGGGACGGCGAGGGGGCCCTGCGCCACCAGGAGACGAGCCTCTACCGGGCCCCGTCCGGCGCCTGGGTCTTCGCGTCCGGCACCTTCGCCTGGTCGCCGGCGCTCGACCGGCCGGGCCACGTCGACGCCCGGGTGCAGCGCGCCACCGCGAACCTGCTGGACCGGATCTGCAAGAGGGACTGAGGCAAGAGGGACTGAGGCAAGAGGGACTGAGGCAAGAGGGACTGAGCGCGGGCTCACAGGGCCTGGCGGTGGGATCCGGCCGGAGGTGCGAGAGAATCGGACTCGCTCCTGGATCAACCTACGCGGAGGAACCGTGTCCGGATTCGTAGAAAAGCCCGAGCCCGTCCAGGTCCCGGGCCTCACCCATCTCCACACGGGCAAGGTCCGCGACCTGTACCGGAACGAGGCGGGCGACCTCGTCATGGTGGCGAGCGACCGCATGTCGGCGTACGACTGGGTCCTGCCCACCGAGATCCCCGACAAGGGCCGCGTCCTCACCCGGCTCTCCCTGTGGTGGTTCGACAAGCTCGCCGACCTGGTCCCGAACCACGTCCTGTCGACCGAGCTGCCCGCCGGCGCCCCCGCCGACTGGGAGGGCCGCACGCTCATCTGCAAGTCGCTGGACATGGTCCCGGTCGAGGCCGTCGCCCGCGGCTACCTCACCGGCTCCGGCCTGCTCGAGTACAACGAGTCCCGCACGGTCTGCGGCCTCGCGCTCCCCGAGGGCCTGACCGACGGCTCCGAGCTGCCCGCCCCGATCTTCACCCCGGCCACCAAGGCCGCGGTCGGCGACCACGACGAGAACGTGTCGTACGAGGAGGTCGCGAGCCAGGTCGGCGCCGAGACGGCCGCGCTGCTGCGCCAGACGACCCTCGCCGTCTACTCCCGGGCCCGTGACATCGCCCGTGAGCGCGGGATCATCCTGGCCGACACCAAGTTCGAGTTCGGCTTCGAGGGCGACACGCTCGTCCTCGCCGACGAGGTCCTCACCCCGGACTCGTCCCGCTTCTGGCCGGCCGCCGAGTGGGAGCCGGGCCGCGCCCAGCCCTCGTACGACAAGCAGATCGTGCGGAACTGGCTGACCTCCCCGGCCTCCGGCTGGGACCGCAAGAGCGAGCAGCCGCCGCCGGCGCTCCCGCAGGAGGTCGTGGAGAAGACCCGCGCCAAGTACATCGAGGCGTACGAACTCCTCACCGGCCGGGCCTGGTCCTAGGGAACGAGAAAGCCCCCGGTCGATTCGACCGGGGGCTTCTTCATGGAGCGGACGACGAGATTCGAACTCGCGACCCTCACCTTGGCAAGGTGATGCTCTACCAACTGAGCCACGTCCGCATGCGCCGTAGCGCGCTGCTAACTATACCCATCCTTTGGAGCGTGCGAGACGCACCGCGGTGTGACGGTTCTCCGCGCCGAGCTTCGCGGCGGCCGAGGAGAGGTAGTTGCGGACGGTTCCGGGGGAGAGCGAGGTGCGTCGGGCGATCTCCGCGACGGGGGCTCCGTCGGCCGCGCATTCGAGCACTTCGGCCTCGCGCGCGGTCAGCGGAGAGTCCCCGGCGGCGATGGCCTCGGCCGCCAACTCCGGGTCCACGTAGCGGTTTCCGGCGTGGACGGTACGGATCAGCTCGGCGAGCCGCTGGGCGCTGACGGTCTTCGGGAGGAAGCCGCGGACGCCTGCGGCGAGGGCCCGCTTGAGGTGCCCGGGGCGGCCGTGACTCGTCACGATCATGGTGCGGCAGGAGGGGAGTTCGTCCCGGATCGATGTGGCGACCGTCACACCGTCCGCCCCCGGCATCTGGAGATCGAGCACCGCGACGTCGGGGCGGTGGGCCCGGGCCATGGCGAGCGCCTCGGGCCCGGTGGCGGCCTCGGCGACGACGACGAGATCGTCCTCCAGGGCGAGCAGGGCGGCGAGCGCGCCCCGGATGAGGTGCTCGTCGTCGGCGAGCAGCACCCGCACGGTCATGGGGTTCGTTCCTCCTGGGTCCCGGAGTTCGTGGCTTTCGCGGTCGTACGGGGAAGCGGCACGCGCGCCGTCACGCGGAACCCGTCCGGTCCCGAAGGGCCCGCGTCCAAGGTGCCGTCCACCGCGCCGAGCCGCTCCCGCAGCCCGGCGAGCCCGGAGCCCGCGCCGGCCGCCGGCCCGTCCCGTACGGCCAGGACCGCCGCCTCCGCGCCGTCGTTCTCGACGGTGAGCAGCACCCCTCCGGCCTCGGCCCGCAGGGCGATCGCACAGCGCCGCGCGTCGCCGTGCCGCAGGACGTTCGTCGTCGTCTCGCGGACGACCCAGCCGAGCGCCGACTGCACCCCGGCCGGCAGGTCGAGCGCGGGCGCGGTCACCTCGCACACGATCCCGGCCGCGCCGAGCACGCCCCGCGCGCCCTCCAGCTCGACCGCGAGGTCGGCCTCGCGGTAGCCGCGGACGACCTCGCGCACCTCGCGCTGGGACTCCCGGGCGATCCGCTGCACCTCGACCATCTGGTCCACGGCCGCCTCGCGGCCGCGCCGGGCGAGCTGGACGGCGAGCTCGCTCTTGAGGGCGATGACGGAGAGGTTGCGGCCCATGACGTCGTGGAGGTCACGGCCGAAGCGGAGCCGTTCCTCGGCGACGGCGAGCCGGGCCTTGAGCTCGCGGGAGCGCTCCAGCTCCTGGACGACGCGGAGCAGCCAGGAGGAGAAGCCGCAGGCCGTGGCGATGCCGCTGCCGCCGACGAAGATCGCGACGGCCGTGATGCCGGCCACGGCGGGGCCGGGGCCGAGGGTGGCGACGGGCGCGGCGGTGGCGAGGGCGGCCCCGACGACGACGTACAGCATGTGCCGGACGCGGTCGACGCAGAGGACGATCGCACCGACGGTGAAGGTGGTGGTGCCGCTGACGACGCTGCCGTCGACCCCGCCGTCGGGCAGCACACCGGCCGTCCACAGCGCGAGCACGAGGACGTTGGCGGCGGCGGTGGCGGAGCCGACGGCGACCGCGAGCCGGACGGGCGGCCGGGCCCGTCTGCCCGTGGTGTGGTCGAGGGCGCGGGAGGCGAGCACCGCGCACAGGACGGCGTGGGTGAGGACCCACAGGGCCGTTCCGGTGGCGGCCACCGGCCCGAGCGGGCTGCCCTTGGAGCCGGTCAGCGGGAGCACGCCGAGGGCGAAGAACTCGACCGGTACGAAGGAGTGGAAGGTCCACCGGGTGTAGAGCTCGACCTTTCCGGCGGTGCTGCGCCGGGACCACCAGCCCGTCATCGTGGTCATCCGACCCGTCCCCCTCCGACTTCCGCTAGCGCCGCGGTTCCCAGCGGAACCGGCGGCGGACCGCCCACCCCGTCACGACGCCCCAGGCCACTGTATGGAGCGCGGCGGTCAGCAGGTTCCCCGCGTGCGCGGTGCCGAGCCAGCCGGCCCGTACGAACTCCATCACGCCGCTGAGCGGCAGCAGTTCGGAGAGGTCGGCGGCGAGGCCGGGCAGGGTCTCGCGGGGGACGAAGAGCCCGGAGCCGAAGGAGGAGACGAGGAAGAGCGGGAGCGTGGTCAGGCCGGCGCTCTCGACGGTGCGGGTGATCGTGGTGGTGAGGGCGCCGAGTCCGGCGAGCAGGACGACGGCGGCGACGAGCCCGAGGAGCAGCAGGTCGGGGCGGGCGGGTGCGTCGGCGCCGAGGGCGGTGACGCCGGCGGCGACGAGGACCGCGCACTGGGCGAGGGAGATCGCGGCGGCCGGCAGGGCGGCGCCGACGAGGATCTCGGTGTCGCTCGCCTCCCCGGTCCGCAGCCGCTTGAGGACGAGCTCCTCGCGGCGGGCGACCAGGCTGGACGTGAGGCTCATGTAGACGACGACCAGCAGGATCATGCCGGTGCCGCCGACGAGGGTCGCCGGTCCGGCGCCGATGGCGAGGACCTTCGGGTCGAGTCCCCTGAGGGAGGAGCGCAGCAGGACGACCATCAGCAGGGGCATGACGGCCGCGATGAAGAGGGCGTTGCGGTTGCGGCCGAGGAGGGTGAGCTCGGCGCGGGCGAGGGCGGCGAGCCGGGTCCGGGTGGTGGACGGCCGGCCGTCGGCGCCGGTGTCGCGGGAAACGGTGGTGGTCGTCATCGGACTGCGGCCTCCTGGGCGGGGGTACGGGGGGTGGAGGTCTCCTGCGCGCGGGACGCGATGTCGAGGAAGGCCTCTTCGAGGGAGGCCGAGCGGGCGTCGAGTGCTCCGAGTCGGGTGCCGGTCTCGCGGGCCCAGTCGAGGAGTTCGCCGAGGTCGTCCTGGAGGGCGTGGGTGCGGATCTCCACCCGGCCGCCGTCGTCGGCCGCCCTCAGCCGCAGCGGGAGCCGGGCCGCGGGCACGTCGGCGGGCAGGGTGAAGCGGATCCGGGCGGGCTGGGCGGCGGTGACCTCGGCGGGGGTGCCGGAGAGCACGATCCGGCCCTGGTGCATGATCGCGAGCCGGTCGGCGAGCGACTCGGCCTCCTCCAGGTAGTGCGTGGTGAGCAGGACGGTGGTGCCGCCGGCGCGCAGGGCGCGGACGAGGTCCCAGGTGTCGCGGCGGCCCTCGGCGTCGAGTCCGGTGGTCGGTTCGTCGAGGAAGAGGACCTCGGGGCGGCCGAGGAGGGCGAGCGCGAGGTCGAGGCGGCGCCGTTCGCCGCCGGAGAGCTGCTTGACGCGGACCCGCTCGCGGCCGGTGAGGCCGACGGAGTCGAGGGCCTCCCCGGCGGGGCGGGCGCCGCTGGTACAGCCGGCCCACATCCGTACGGTCTCGGCCACGGTGAGGTCGGAGGGGAAGCCGCCCTCCTGGAGCATGACCCCGATGCGGGGGCGGACGGCGGCCCTTTCGCGGTACGGGTCGTGGCCGAGGACCCGGACGGTGCCGCGGGTCGGGGCGGCGAGGCCCTCCAGGAGTTCGACGGTGGAGGTCTTCCCGGCCCCGTTGGTGCCGAGGAGGGCGAAGACCTCGCCGCGCGGGACGGTGAGGGAGATGCCGGCCACGGCCTCGTATCCGCCGGAGTAGGTCCGGCTCAGGTCGGTCGCCTCGATCGCTGGAGTCATGGCTCCAGGGTTTCGCCGCTCTGCGCGCCCGGGCAGTGCGCGCTGTCACCGGTCCCGCTGACAAATGTCATGAGGGGGGAGCGGGGAGAGAGGGTGGGGATACGACGAAGGCCCCGGTTCCTGAGAACCGGGGCCTTCGTACTCCCTGAGCGGACGACGAGATTCGAACTCGCGACCCTCACCTTGGCAAGGTGATGCTCTACCAACTGAGCCACGTCCGCATTGCTACCGGTCAGCTTTCGCTGCTCGGTGCGAGCACCACTCTACCTGATCCACCGGAGTGGTCGGTAACGCGTTTCTCGCAGAGCGGGTGACAGGGATCGCACACTGCGCCTTCCCCCTGGAAGGGGGCTGTTCTGCTACTGAACTACACCCGCACGCTGCTGGGGACTCGGCTTTTCGGCCTCGCCCCTCGGCGTGATCCAGACTCTACCGGATCATGGGGGGTGCAATGCAAATCGCCTCCGGCCCCGGTCGGAGCCGGGGGTGCACCCCCCCGGTGGCCGCCCGGTCAGCTCGCCGCGCGGAAGGCCTCGTAGACGCGCTTCGGGATCCGGCCGCGGGCGGGCACGTCCATCTTGTTGGACTGGGCCCAGGCGCGGACCGCCGCCGGGTCGGGGGCGAGGGCGGTGTGCGTGTACGAGGTGACGGGGGTGCCGCGGCCGGCCGTCACGCGGGCCGGCAGCTTGCGGCCGGCGGCGAGGTAGGGCGCGAGGGCCTTGCGGAGTTTCTTTGCATTGGCAGCATTCAGGTCGATCTCGTACATCTTCCCGTCAAGGCCGAACGCGACCGTTTCAGCCGCTTCTCCGCCGTCGATGTCGTCGGAGAGAGTGACCACCACACGCTGAGCCACGGATATCGGTCCTTTCCTGCGGCCACCGGGGCCGGTAGGGCGCTTGTGGCGCCCCTGACGTGCGGCGATGCCGACCGTACGGCTGTGCCGGGACAATGCTGCTTTCTTCTGGATTCCTTTGTACAGCGGCAGGCGTCGCATTGTGAAGCCCTGTCAATTGTTTCAGCGTGTCCCGGTGCAATGCGGTCCGCAATATTTCACTGGAATTTTGCGGGGAGCGTGTGTCGGGTGCGTGGAGGGTGTTCGTGTGACGCACACCGCTCTGAACCGGGCTTTTGTAGGATCCTTCAGATCTCTACCCGCGTAGAATTTGGAGGCAGGTACGCTGAGGGAACCGCCCACGCAACACACCACCGGGAGTGCCAGTGGCACGCGTCGTAGTCGACGTCATGCTCAAGCCGGAGATCCTCGACCCTCAGGGGCAGGCGGTGCAGCGTGCACTGCCCCGCCTGGGATTCGCCGGAATCGCCGACGTCCGTCAGGGGAAGCGCTTCGAGCTGGAGGTGGAGGGACCGGTCGACGACGCCGCCCTCGCCCGCATCCATGAGATGGCCGAAACCTTCCTTGCCAACACCGTGATCGAAGACTTCATCGTGAAGGTGGAGTCGTGACCGCACGCATCGGCGTCGTCACGTTCCCCGGAACGCTCGACGACCAGGACGCGCTGCGTGCCGCCCGCCTCGCGGGCGCCGAGCCCGTGTCGCTCTGGCACCGGGACAAGGACCTCAAGCAGGTCGACGCCGTGGTCCTCGCCGGCGGTTTCTCCTACGGCGACTACCTGCGGGCCGGAGCCATCTCCCGCTTCTCGCCGGTGATGGAGTCGATCATCGAGCAGGCGAAGGCGGGCATGCCCGTCCTCGGCATCTGCAACGGCTTCCAGATCCTCACCGAGGCCCACCTGCTGCCGGGCGCGATGCTGCGCAACAACCACCTCCACTTCATCTGCCGCGACCAGAAGCTGCGGGTGGAGAACGCGGAGACCGCCTGGACCTCGGACTACACCGAGGGCCAGGAGATCGAGGTCCCGCTCAAGAACATGGACGGCCGGTACGTCGCCGACGAGCGCACGCTCGACGAGCTGGAGGCCGAGGGGCGGGTGGCCTTCCGCTACCTGGACGTGAACCCCAACGGCTCCCTGCGCGACATCGCGGGCATCACCAACGCCGCGGGCAACGTGGTCGGCCTCATGCCGCACCCGGAGCACGCCGTCGAGCCGCTGATCGGCACCGGCAAGACGGACGGCCTCGGTTTCTTCACCTCGATCCTCAAGAAGCTGGTCAACGCCTGATGAGCCTCGACACCGTCAAGCACGCGAGCGAGACGCCGGACAGCGAGCAGCCCTGGAAGGAGCTCGGCCTCAAGGAGGACGAGTACGCGCGCATCCGCGAGATCCTCGGCCGCCGTCCCACCGGCGCCGAGCTCGCCATGTACTCCGTCATGTGGTCCGAGCACTGCTCCTACAAGAGCAGCAAGGTCCACCTGAAGCAGTTCGGCGAGAAGACCCCCGAGAACGACGCCATGCTCGTCGGCATCGGCGAGAACGCGGGCGTCGTCGACGTCGGCCAGGGGTACGCGGTCACCTTCAAGGTCGAGTCGCACAACCACCCCTCGTACATCGAGCCCTACCAGGGCGCGGCCACCGGCGTCGGCGGCATCGTCCGCGACATCCTCGCCATGGGTGCCCGCCCGGTCGCGGTCGTCGACCCGCTGCGCTTCGGCGCGGCCGACCACCCCGACACCAAGCGCGTGCTGCCCGGTGTCGTCGCCGGCATCGGCGGCTACGGCAACTGCCTGGGCCTGCCGAACATCGGCGGCGAGGTCGTCTTCGACTCCTGCTACCAGGGCAACCCGCTGGTCAACGCCGGCTGCATCGGCGTGATGAAGCACGAGGACATCCACCTCGCCAAGGCCTCCGGCCCCGGCAACAAGGTCATCCTGTACGGCGCCCGCACGGGCGGCGACGGCATCGGCGGCGTCTCGGTCCTCGCGTCCGAGACCTTCGACGACACCAAGCCGGCCAAGCGCCCCGCCGTCCAGGTCGGCGACCCCTTCCAGGAGAAGCTCCTCATCGAGTGCACCCTGGAGATCTTCAAGGAGAAGCTCGTCGCGGGCATCCAGGACCTCGGCGGCGCCGGGCTCTCCTGTGCCACGTCCGAGCTGGCCTCCGCCGGTTCCGGCGGCATGCGGGTCGACCTGGAGAAGGTGCACCTGCGCGACGCGACGCTCTCTCCCGAGGAGATCCTCATGAGCGAGTCGCAGGAGCGCATGTGCGCGATCGTCGAGCCCGAGCACGTCGACCGCTTCCTCGAGATCTGCGAGAAGTGGGACGTCATCGCGGTCGTCATCGGTGAGGTGACGGACGGCGAGCGCCTGGAGATCTTCTGGCACGGCGAGCAGATCGTCGACGTCCCGCCGCGCTCCGTCGCCCACGAGGGCCCGACCTACCACCGGCCGTTCGCGCGCCCGGACTGGCAGGACGCGCTCCAGGCCGACGACGCCGGCAAGCTGCCCCGGCCGCAGGACGGCGCCGAGCTGAAGGACCAGGTCCTCAAGCTCGTCTCCTCCCCGAACCAGGCCTCGAAGTCCTGGATCACGGACCAGTACGACCGGTTCGTGCAGGGCAACACGGTCCTGGCGCAGCCCGAGGACGCGGGCATGGTCCGCATCGACGAGGAGACCAACCTCGGCGTGGCCATGGCGACCGACGGCAACGGCCGGTACGCCAAGCTCGACCCGTACACGGGTGCGCAGCTCGCGCTCGCGGAGGCGTACCGCAACGTCGCCGCCTCCGGTGCGAAGCCGCTGGCGATCTCGGACTGCCTGAACTTCGGTTCGCCCGAGGACCCGGCCGTGATGTGGCAGTTCGCCGAGGCCACCCGTGGTCTCGCGGACGGCTGCCTCCAGCTGGGCACCCCGGTGACGGGCGGCAACGTCTCCCTCTACAACCAGACCGGTGAGGTCGCGATCCACCCGACGCCCGTCGTGGCCGTCCTCGGTGTGATCGACGACGTCAACCGCCGCACCCCCATCGCCTTCGCGGAAGAGGGCCAGCTCCTCTACCTGCTCGGCGACACCAAGGAGGAGTTCGGCGGGTCCGCCTGGTCCGAGGTGATCCACCAGCACCTCGGCGGCATGCCGCCGGCCGTGGACCTCGACCGGGAGAAGCTGCTCGGCGAGATCCTGATCTCGGCCTCGCGCGACGGCATGATCGACGCGGCGCACGACCTGTCCGACGGCGGTCTCGTGCAGGCGGTCGTCGAGTCCTGCCTGCGCGGCGGGAACGGCGCGCGCCTGGTCGTCCCGGAGGGCCTGGACGCCTTCACGTTCCTCTTCAGCGAGTCGGCGGGCCGTGCGGTCGTCGCCGTCCCGCGCAGCGAGGAGCTCCGCTTCACCGACATGTGCGGTGCGCGGGGTCTGCCGGCGACCCGGATCGGTGTCGTCGACGGCGACGCGGTGGACGTGCAGGGCGAGTTCACGCTCTCCCTCACGGAGCTGCGCGAGGCGCACGAGGCGACGATCCCGGGCCTGCTGGTCTGATCCGACGCCGTATCCGTACGGAATCGAGCCCCCGCCCTCGCCCGGGCGGGGGCTCGAACGCCTTTCTCAGGCCTGGGAGTAGAAGGCGTCGAGCTCGGTGATGTCCTCGACGCACTCGTCGACGTCCGAGACCTTGCCTCCGATGATCGTGAAGAACATGGCGCCGTTCATCTCGATCCCGCGATCGCCGTGTTCGGCGTAGAACTTGTGGGTCGAGATCACATGGCCACGGCCGTCGGGGTAGACGCCCCCCAGCTCGACGCGCATGGTGCCGGCGGTGTACTCGAACATCTCGCCGAACATGGTCAGGACGTTGTCGCGGCCCTTGAAGTGCCCGCCGAACCGGGTGCTGCCGGGGGCGTGGTGGGTACAGTCGCTGGTCATGGTGGCACCGAGTGCCTCCATGTCACCCTTGCCGAACGCTTCGTAGCCCCGGCGTATCAGGGCCGCGTCGGGGTGCTCGTGATGGGTCATGGTCCCGTCGCCTGCTTTCGCTGCGAGTGGCTCCGTTCCTTCCAGTCTCGGGGCTAGCCTCGGGCCATGCCACCTGCCAAGAAGCGCGCCCGCAGTTACGACTCCGCCAAGACCAGGGCGGCCGTCCTCGCCCAGTTCCGGCACGTACGGGAGGCGGTGACGGCGCTGACGCCCGAGCAGCTGGACGGGCCGACCCGGCTCGGGGAGTGGACCGTACGGGACCTGGCGGCGCACCTGACGATGGTGCTCGCGTCCCTGACCCGGAGGCTCGCGGAGCCCGAGCCGGAGAAGCGGGAACTCGCCCTGGTCGACTGGCCCCTGGCCACGGCGACGGCGGCGGGAAGCATCGACGAGGACACCCGGGCGATCGACGCGGGCGACCTGCCGGCGCTCTACGCGGAGACCCTCGCACGGTACGAGGAGGCGATCGGGGCCGTCTCCGACGAGCGGCTCGTCCCGACGCGCTTCGGCGCGATGCGGCTCGGGGACTTCCTCGTGACCCGGACCGTCGAACTCGTCGTCCACACCGACGACCTGAACGCGGCGACCGGCGCCGACGTCCCGTACGACCGCCAGGCCCTCGCGGCCTGCACCCGGCTGCTCGCCGACGCGCTCGCGCAGAAGGCGCCGGGCGGGGCGGTCGAGGTGCGGATCCCGCCGTACGCGGTGGTGCAGTGCGTGGAGGGCCCCCGGCACACCCGGGGCACCCCGCCGAACGTGGTGGAGACGGACCCGCTGACCTGGCTCAGGCTCGCCACGGGCCGTACGGAGTGGGCGGCGGAGCTGGACGCGGCCCACGTCGGCGCGAGCGGCGAGCGGGCGGACCTGAAGGCCCTGCTGCCCCTGATGGGGTAACCGGCGGAACCGTACGGCCGCTCCCTCCGTCCCATCGGCATGCCGAAGCCACGCGCACACGCCGTCCTGGTCCCCCTCCTCCTGCTCACGGCCTGCGGTACGGGAGGAGGGGCGGGGAGCGGTGCGGGAGAGCCCGACCTGCCGGTCGCCGGCACGTACTGGACGGTCGACGCGGTCACGGTCGACGGCGTCAGGTCCGTCGCGCCCGACGGAGCGCGCGTCGACTTCGGGGAGAAGGACTTCGTCGGGGGGAACGCCGGCTGCAACACCTTCGGCGCCCCCGTCCTGCTCCGGGGCGACACCCTCACCGTCACCCAGGCCGAGGTGACCGGCATGGCCTGCTCCGGCGACCGGGGGCGCTTCGAGACGGAGTTCCTGAAGGTCTTCTCGGGCCCGCTGAAGGGGACGATGAAGGGCGACGGCCTGCGGCTCGCCTCGGCCGACGGGCGCAACAGCGTGGAGCTGACCACCGAGTCGGCCGTCCCGCTGCGCGGCACCACCTGGAAGATCGACGGGCTGGTCTCGAAGGACACGGCCTCCTCCCTGCCCGCCGGCAGCGGGGCCAAGGCGCGGTTCACGGTCGGCGCCGACGGCCGGGTCACCGGGAACCTGGGCTGCAACAACTTCTCCGCGCACGCCCGCGTCGACGAGAAGGCCCGCACCCTCACCGTCGAGGGCCCGGCGGCGACGACCCGGATGATCTGCACGCCCCCGCAGATGACGCTGGAGACGCGGCTGTACGAGCTCCTCGACGGCCCGCTGACCTATCGGCTGAACCACCGAACGCTGACCCTCACCGACGCCTCCGGAGAGGGCCTCACGGCGACCCCGAGCGCCCGCTGAGCTGCCACCGACTGCGGCGTCCGTCACATCGCGGGACCACCCCGGGCCTGGTACGAGCGTCCGCTCTCCGGGGCCCGGGGGCCGGAATCCCTTACCCCGCCTGCTTCGTAGGCCCCTCCAAGCCAGAGTTGATCATTTCGTGCGATCGCACGAGGGCCGCCACCTCCACATTTCCTCAATTCGGACCAGTGGTCGAGCCCGTCTACACTCGGAAACGTGCCACGCGGAGACGGTCGACTCAATCACGATCTGCTCCCCGGTGAGAAAGGCCCCCAGGACGCTTGTGGCGTCTTCGGTGTCTGGGCTCCGGGTGAAGAGGTCGCAAAGCTCACGTACTTCGGGCTCTACGCCCTCCAGCATCGGGGCCAGGAATCCGCGGGAATCGCGGTAAGCAATGGCTCCCAGATCCTCGTCTTCAAGGACATGGGACTCGTCTCCCAGGTCTTCGACGAGACTTCTCTCGGTTCCCTCCAGGGTCATATCGCGGTCGGTCACGCCCGCTACTCGACCACCGGGGCTTCCACGTGGGAGAACGCGCAGCCGACGTTCCGGGCGACCGCCCAGGGCTCGATCGCGCTCGGCCACAACGGCAACCTGGTGAACACGGCGCAGCTCGCCGAGATGGTCGCGGACCTCCCCAAGAAGGAGGGCCGGACCAACCGGGTCGCTGCCACCAACGACACCGACCTGGTCACCGCGCTCCTCGCGGGCCAGGTGGACGAGGACGGCACGCCGCTCACCATCGAGCAGGCGGCCGCGAAGGTCCTCCCCGAGGTCCGGGGCGCCTTCTCCCTCGTCTTCATGGACGAGCACACGCTCTACGCGGCCCGTGACCCGCAGGGCATCCGCCCGCTGGTCCTCGGCCGTCTGGAGCGCGGCTGGGTCGTCGCGTCCGAGTCCGCCGCCCTCGACATCTGCGGCGCCAGCTTCGTCCGCGAGGTCGAGCCGGGCGAGATGATCGCGATCGACGAGAACGGCATCCGCACCTCGCGATTCGCGGAAGCGAAGCCCAAGGGCTGTGTCTTCGAGTACGTGTACCTGGCCCGCCCGGACACGGACATCGCCGGACGGAACGTGTACCTCTCCCGCGTGGAGATGGGCCGCCGCCTCGCGAAGGAGGCGCCCGTCGAGGCCGACCTGGTGATAGCGACGCCGGAGTCCGGCACCCCCGCCGCCATCGGCTACGCGGAGGCCTCGGGCATCCCCTTCGGCGCCGGCCTGGTGAAGAACGCCTATGTCGGGCGCACCTTCATCCAGCCCTCCCAGACCATCCGCCAGCTGGGCATCCGGCTGAAGCTGAACCCCCTCAAGGAAGTCATCAAGGGGAAGAAGCTCGTGGTCGTCGACGACTCGATCGTCCGCGGCAACACCCAGCGCGCCCTGGTCCGGATGCTCCGCGAGGCCGGTGCGGCCGAGGTCCACATCCGGATCTCCTCGCCGCCGGTCAAGTGGCCCTGCTTCTTCGGCATCGACTTCGCGACCCGCGCGGAGCTGATCGCCAACGGGATGTCGGTCGACGAGATCGGCAAGTCGCTGGGCGCGGACTCGCTCTCGTACATCTCCCTGGAGGGGATGATCGAGGCGACCACGATCCAGAAGCCGAACCTCTGCCGTGCCTGCTTCGACGGCGAGTACCCGATGGAGCTGCCGGACCCCGAGCTGCTCGGCAAGCAGCTCCTGGAGACCGAGCTGGCCGCCGGCCCGGCCGCCACCGCGGCCTCCGACGCGCTCCGTCGCCCGTAAGACCCCCACCGCCCGTGCCGCGACCCGCGGCACGGGCGGTACGAGCAGCACGAGCTGTAGTACGACGACACGAAAGTTCTCACCCCATGACTGAGACCACCGGTGCCTCCTACGCGAGCGCGGGCGTCGACATCGAAGCGGGCGACCGCGCCGTCGAGCTCATGAAGGAGTGGGTGAAGAAGACGCAGCGCCCCGAGGTCCTCGGTGGCCTCGGCGGCTTCGCCGGCCTCTTCGACGCCTCCGCCCTCAAGCGCTACGAGCGTCCGCTGCTCGCCTCGGCGACCGACGGCGTCGGCACGAAGGTCGACATCGCCCGCCAGATGGGCGTGTACGACACGATCGGCCACGACCTGGTCGCGATGGTCATGGACGACATCGTCGTCTGCGGCGCCGAGCCGCTCTTCATGACCGACTACATCTGCGTCGGCAAGGTCCACCCCGAGCGCGTCGCCGCCATCGTCAAGGGCATCGCCGAGGGCTGCGTCCTGGCCGGCTGCGCCCTGGTCGGCGGCGAGACGGCGGAGCACCCGGGCCTCCTCGGCCCGGACGACTTCGACGTCGCCGGCGCGGGCACGGGTGTCGTGGAGTACGACCGGCTGCTCGGCGCGGACCGCATCCGTACGGGGGACGCGGTCATCGCCATGGCGTCCTCGGGCCTTCACTCCAACGGGTACTCGCTCGTCCGCCACGTGGTCTTCGACCGCGCCGGCATGACCCTCGACCAGCAGGTCGAGGAGCTCGGCCGGACGCTCGGCGAGGAGCTCCTGGAGCCCACGAAGATCTACTCGCTGGACTGCCTGGCCCTCACCCGGACCACGGACGTCCACGCCTTCAGCCACATCACGGGCGGCGGCCTGGCCGCCAACCTGGCCCGGGTCATCCCGGACGGGCTGCACGCCACGGTCGACCGCTCGACCTGGACGCCGGGTGCGATCTTCGACCTGGTCGGCAAGGCCGGTCAGGTGGAGCGCCTGGAGCTGGAGAAGACCCTGAACATGGGCGTCGGCATGATGGCCGTCGTGCCGGCCGAGTCCGTGGACGTGGCCCTGGCGACCCTGGAGGACCGCGGGGTCGAGGCCTGGGTCGCGGGCGAGATCACCGAGCGCGGGGCGCACACGACGGGCGCTGAGCTGGTCGGGACGTATTCAAATTAGAGGCGTCGCGAAGTAAGTCTGACGTCGAAGGCGGGGCGCTCCTGGGGGGCGCCCCGCCTTCGACGTATCCGCTCTCGGCACCATCCCTACGCGGACAGCATCCCTCCGCGGACAGCACAGAAACCCGGACGGGTGACCCCGGTCCGGGTTTCGGTGTTGCGATTCAGAAGGTCAAGCGCGACGCGGGGACGAGCTCGGACCGGACTCGTCGTCCTCGTCCTCGTCGTCCGTGTTGTAGAGATCCGCGTACTGGGCGTACGGGTCGTCTTCCTCGTCGTCGTCCTCGAACGGCTCGCCATTCGGCGGCTGGCTCGAAGTCGAAGCGCCCAGCTCATTGGCCAGACGCGTCAGGTCTGTCCCGCCGCTGCTGTACTTCAGCTGGCGGGCGACCTTGGTCTGCTTGGCCTTTGCCCGGCCGCGCCCCATGGCTCGACCCCCTCGGTGACGGGGCTCTTCGGCCCCAGAGTCTTGACACGCGTTCATGATTCGGAACGGACTCTCGACAGAGAGACCGATCCGTAGGGCTTCAACGGTACCTGTTTCCGTGGGTCTACGGTACGCCGCGCGCATCACATACCCCGGTACAGAACCTTCGAGGTGCCCTTTCCTCGCTGGTCAATCGCGATTTTAACCTCTTCTTGAGCGCCGACCCGCCGATGGGCGTGAGCGAAGTCTCGCCCGGCGGCGGGCCGGCCCTCCGTACTGCCGGGCGCGGATCAGGCGCGGCGGGCGTCCGCCATGCGCTGCTCGGCGATCCGGTCGGCCGCGGCGGCCGGCGGAATGCCGTCGGACTTCGCACGTGCGAAGATCTCCAGGGTGGTGTCGAAGATCTTCGTGGCCTTCGCCTTGCAGCGGTCGAAGTCGAAGCCGTGCAGCTCGTCGGCGACCTGGATCACGCCACCGGCGTTGACCACGTAGTCGGGCGCGTAGAGGATGCCGCGCGCCTCCAGGTCCTTCTCGACGCCCGGGTGGGCCAGCTGGTTGTTGGCCGCGCCGCAGACGATCTTCGCGGTGAGGACCGGGACGGTCTCGTCGTTCAGGGCGCCGCCCAGCGCGCAGGGCGCGTAGACGTCGAGGCCCTCGACGCGGATGAGCGCGTCGGTGTCGGCGACCACGGTGACCTGCGGGTGCTTGTCGGTGATCCGGCACACCGACTCCTCGCGCACATCGGTGATCACGACCTCGGCGCCGTCCTCCAGGAGGTGCTCGACGAGGTAGTGGCCGACCTTGCCGACGCCCGCGACGCCGACCTTGCGGCCGCGCAGGGTCGGGTCGCCCCACACGGTCTGCGCGGCGGCGCGCATGCCCTGGAAGACGCCGAAGGCGGTGAGGACGGAGGAGTCGCCGGCGCCGCCGTTCTCGGGGGAGCGGCCGGTGGTCCACTGGTTGGTGCGGGCGACGACGTCCATGTCGGCGACGTAGGTGCCGACGTCGCAGGCCGTGACGTACCGGCCGCCGAGGGAGGCGACGAAGCGGCCGTAGGCGAGGAGGAGCTCCTCGGTCTTGATCTGCTCCGGGTCGCCGATGATGACGGCCTTGCCGCCGCCCAGGTCGAGTCCGGCCATGGCGTTCTTGTACGACATGCCGCGCGACAGGTTGAGCGCGTCGGCGATCGCCTCGGCCTCGGTGGCGTACGGGTAGAAGCGGGTGCCGCCGAGGGCGGGGCCCAGGGCGGTGGAGTGGAGGGCGATGACGGCCTTGAGGCCGGTGGCGCGGTCCTGACAGAGCACGACTTGCTCGTGGCCACCCTGCTCCGAGTGGAACAGGGTGTTGAGTACGTCGACAGGAACGCCGGTCACATCGGTCACGGTGGTGACTCCCAAGTACGAAGCGGCGGTTGCGGCCCTCCCTGTGGGTGGGGGAGGACCAGATCGGGAAGAGAGTAAGTCCTACCTGGGCGTAGATCGGCCGCAGTGCTCAGGATCACCCCCTCCCGGAGTACCTCCGTGGAAGGATTTGCGACATGTCGGTCGCCTCCACGGTCCCCGTTCCCTACGCGTCCTATCTGCGGGTGTACGAGCCGCTGGCCGCGTTCCCCGAGCCGGAGCGGTCCCACTGGGCCCGGTACGCGCGCCGGGCCCGCATCCCGGGGGCGCAGGAGGAGCTGCGCCGCTCGCTCGCGGACCTGCTGCCGACGCCCCCGGTGCCGGTGCCGGTCCACGAGAGCGGGGAGGCCTTCGTGGCGCATCTGGACGGGGTGGTGGTGATCTGCCCGTGGCGGACCCGGCTGCGCGGCTGGCTGGCCCTGGAGGAGCTGACGGCGGGCCCGTACCCGGCGTCGGTGCTGGACGCGATGCTGCCGCCGGTGGTCCGGGCGCAGGTGGCGGGCGACTACGAGCGCTGGCTGAGCCGGAACCCGGACGCCCGGCCGTGGATCCGCACCGGGGTCTGGCAGGTGCCGCTGCGCTGGTTCTCGCTCTTCGGGGACGAGGACCGGGAGTACGAGCCGGGGGAGTCCGGGAGCACGGAGGCGGGCCGGGCGCCGGTGCTGCGGTACCGGACGACGATGGCGCAGGCGCGGCGGCGGCTGGCGCGGGCGCTGAAGGCGCTGCGGGAGTCGATCGACGACGGTCCGATGACGGAGGGTCTGATCGAGGTGGGGCGCTGGCTGGAGGAGTTCCATCCGCGGGCGCTCGTGGAGCTGGACTTCGGCGGTCTGGTGCACGTGATGCCGGCCGGGTGGCTGGCGGAGGACCGTTCGGCGGCGCAGCTGGCGGAGGGGATCGCCGCGTTGCGGGCGGGGGACGGCGAGGCGGCGAGCGAGGTGTACGGGCGGCTCGCGGAGCGCTGGCGGAAGGTCAGGGACCTCCGTTACGCGAACTGACATCAGCCGGACAAGTTCGTCAGGTAGGTATCGACAAGACATGTCCGGCGGGTGTAAATGATCTTGAGGGTGTGGCCGGTTTCCGTTGGCCGGGTCTTTCGCACCGATGGGGTGAGGTCGTTGGTCCTGATCCGGGCCTTTGGCTCAAGCGTGACGGACAGCACGTAACGCACTCTTGCGTCCATCACCCACCCTCGTGCCAAAATAGGACAAGGAGTCCGGGGAGGGTTCCTTCCGCCCAAGTTCGGGCGGAACGCTCAGCATTGCACTCTATGGGGGGTCTGAGGACTCCTGATCGCTCTGTGACTGATCGTCACAGTGGCGTGACTGTCCGTTATGGCATGGTCAGTCGACTTCCGCCGCTGATGAACACCTGCGAGGGCAATTCCATCGGTTTGGCCGACGCGGCTGGACGGATGGTGTAGTTGTAGTGCCGAGGACAAGCCGTTCGTCCTATAACCGACTCGGCCCGCTTCTGCCATTTCGGGCAAGGCGGGTCAAGGTGCAGAATTTAGAGGAAAGAACCGAGATTGGTTCGGTTCTCCCGAGGAGGCCGCTCATGACCGCTCGCACCCCTGATGCCGAGCCGCTGCTGACCCCTGCCGAGGTTGCCACGATGTTCCGCGTGGACCCGAAGACGGTGACCCGTTGGGCCAAGGCCGGCAAGCTCACGTCCATCCGCACCCTGGGTGGGCACCGCCGGTACCGCGAGGCCGAGGTTCGCGCTCTGCTGGCGGGTATTCCGCAGCAGCGCAGCGAGGCCTGAGGTCGCGCAGAACCACGCAGGACCCTGCAACACCCCGTAACACCGGGCCCGTCCGGATCCCCCAATCCGGTCGCCCACCCCTAGTACTGCCGACGGGCTCCTGCCCCAACAGGTCTCCGTCAACGATCGCGCTGGACTCCGCCGGGTCCAGCGCGATCTTTTTTGTGCCCCGCGCCACACTCTCTCCAGGGTGGTGCAATTGCACATATTAAATCCGGGTGGTGTAGGGAGGGTGTAAGTGCAGGGGTTTCTGAAACTCTTTCAGTGACACCCGTCACACTGACGAAGTCTTGCCAAGAAACAGCCTCCCACTTCGCGGAACGCCGCCAACCGGCCGTTGGTCATGGGTCGGTGGGACTTTCGTCCCCCGTGGCGTCCCCCATGGCGTCCTCGGTGCCGTCCGCCGGCTCCTCGGTCTCCGGGACCTCCATGGCGAGCCGCAGGAGGCGATGGCAGACCGCGCACTGACGGGTGAGGTGTCCGTACCGCGAAGCGGCCGCCAGATGGGCGCGCAGCAGCGCGCGAGTGTCGTGCCGAGCTGCGGACGCCGCGGCCATGCGCGACCACCTCCGGTGTGGGCCCCCGATTCCCTGAAGTCCGGGGTACCGGCGGGCGCGCGGTCCCGTCAAGACACGGGAACACAACGAAGGCCCGCATCTCGCGATGCGGGCCTTCGTGAAAAGCGACTCTGACGGGACTTGAACCCGCGACCTCCACCTTGACAGGGTGGCGAGCTAACCAACTGCTCCACAGAGCCTTGCTCGCAGCCCCTCGTGAGCGGCTGCGAGACAGACTGTACAGCAGGTCAGGGGGTCTGGTCGAACTCACCGACGGCGAGGTCCCGCGCACGGATCTCTACGGGGCCGCCGCGTCGATCGCCTTCACGATCCGCTTGTCCGAGATCGGGTACGCCGTCCCCAGCGCGTGCGCGAAGTAGCTCACCCGCAGCTCCTCGATCATCCAGCGGATGTCGGTGACCTCCGAAGGCACCGGACGCCCCTTCGGAAGCTGCTCCAGGAGCCAGGCGTACTCGTCCTGCATCTCCTGGACCTTCTCCATCCGGGTGGTGTCCCGCTGGACCCCGGTGGGCATCTGCTGGAGCCGCCGGTCCACCGCCACCAGGTAGCGCATCAGGTCCGGGAGCCGCTTCAGGCCCGTACGGGTGACGAAGCCGGCCGGCATCAGCCAGGCGAGCTGCGCCTTCACGTCGGTCAGGTTGTTGATCAGGGCCAGGCTGTTCGTCGACTTCAGCCGGCGCTCGCACGCCTGCCAGGCCGCCAGGATCTGCTGGACCTGGCCCACCGTCCGCACCGTCGTGTCGACCAGGTCCGCGCGGACCCGGTCGTACAGCTTCCGGAAGGACTCCTCGTCCCAGGCCGGGCCGCCGTGGTCCGCGATCAGCTTGTCGGCCGCGGCGGTCGCGCAGTCGTCGAAGAGGGCCTGGATCGAGCCGTGCGGGTTCGACGACAGGGCCAGCTTCTGCTGGTTGGTCAGCTTGTCCGAGGCGAACTTCGCCGGGTTCACCGGGATGTTCAGCATGATCAGCTTCCGGGTGCCCCGCCACATCGCCTGCGCCTGCTCGGCCTCCGAGTCGAAGAGCCGCACGGCCACCGCGTCGCCCTCGTCGACCAGCGCCGGGTACGCCTTGACCGGCTGCCCGCCCCGCTTGGTCTCGAAGACCTTCGTGAGCGTCCCGATCGTCCAGTCCTTGAGCCCCGTGCGCTCCAGGGAGGGCCCGGAGCCGTCCGGGCCGCCCGTCGCCGCCGCGGCGGCCTTGGAGAGCGCCTGACGGGCCTTGGGGCGCAGCTTCAGGCGCAGCGTCTCCAGGTCCTTGTCCTCGGCCAGCTTCCGGCGCCGCTCGTCGACGATCCGGAAGGTCACCTTGAGGTGCTCGGGGACCTTCGCCCAGTCGAAGTCCCCGTCCGTCACCGGGACGCCGACCATCCGCTGGAGCTCCCGCGCGAGCGCACCCGTCAGCGGCTCCTGGACGGGAACCACGGAGTCCAGGAAGCGGGTCGCGAAGTTCGGCGCCGGCACGTAGTGGCGGCGGATCGGCTTCGGCAGCGAGCGGATCAGCTCCGTGACGACCTCCGTGCGCAGACCCGGGATCTGCCACTCGAAGCCCTCGTCGGTCACCTGGTTGAGCACCTGGAGCGGCACGTGGACGGTCACGCCGTCCGCGTCCGCGCCCGGCTCGAACTGGTACGTCACCCGGAACTTCAGCGCGCCCTGGCGCCAGGAGTCCGGGTAGTCGTCCTTGGTGACCGCGCCGGCCTTCTCGTTGATGAGCATCTCGCGCTCGAAGTCGAGGAACTCCGGCTCCTCGTGGCGCTTGTGCTTCCACCAGGAGTCGAAGTGGGCACCGGACACGACGTGTTCGGGGACGCGCTTGTCGTAGAAGTCGAAGAGCGTCTCGTCGTCGACGAGGATGTCCCGGCGCCTGGCCCGGTGCTCCAGCTCCTCGACCTCGGTGAGGAGCTTGCGGTTGTCCGCGAAGAACTTGTGGTGGGTGCGCCAGTCGCCCTCGACGAGCGCGTTCCGGATGAACAGGTCGCGGGAGACCTCCGGGTCGATCCGCCCGAAGTTCACCTTGCGGTCGGCGACGATCGGGACGCCGTACAGCGTCACCTTCTCGAAGGCCATCACGGCCGCCTGGTCCTTCTCCCAGTGCGGCTCGCTGTACGTCTTCTTCACCAGGTGCTGCGCGAGCGGCTCGATCCACTCGGGCTCGATCCGGGCGTTCACCCGGGCCCAGAGTCGCGAGGTCTCCACCAGCTCGGCGGACATCACGAAACGCGGGGGCTTCTTGAAGAGCGCGGAGCCCGGGAAGATCGCGAACTTGGCGTTCCGCGCGCCCAGGTACTCGTTCCGGCCGCCACCCTCGCGCTTCGGATCCCGGCCGCTGTCCTTGTTCTCCTTCACGTCCTTCAGGCCGACGTGGGAGAGCAGTCCGGACAGCAGGGAGACGTGCACGGACTGCTCCGGCGCGTCCTCCTCGTTCAGGTGGATGCCCATCTGCTTCGCGACCGTCCGCAGCTGGGCGTAGATGTCCTGCCACTCGCGGATCCGCAGGAAGTTCAGGTACTCCTGCTTGCACATCCGGCGGAAGGAGCTGGAGCCGCGCTCCCGCTGCTGCTCGCGGACGTACCGCCACAGGTTGAGGAAGGCGAGGAAGTCGCTCGTCTCGTCCTTGAACCGGGCGTGCTGCTGATCGGCCTGCGCCTGCTTGTCGGACGGCCGCTCGCGCGGGTCCTGGATGGACAGCGCCGCCGCGATCACCATGACCTCGCGGACACAGCCGTTCTTGTCGGCCTCCAGGACCATCCGGGCGAGCCGCGGGTCCACGGGCAGCTGGGACAGCTTCCGGCCCTGCTGCGTCAGCCGCTTCTTCGGGTCCTTCTCCGTCGGGTCGATCGCGCCGAGCTCCTGGAGGAGCTGCACGCCGTCCCGGATGTTGCGGTGGTCCGGCGGGTCGATGAAGGGGAACTTCTCGATGTCGCCGAGGCCGGCCGCGGTCATCTGGAGGATGACGGAGGCCAGGTTGGTGCGGAGGATCTCCGCGTCCGTGAACTCCGGGCGGGTGAGGAAGTCGTCCTCGGAGTACAGCCGGATGCAGATGCCGTCCGACGTACGGCCGCAGCGGCCCTTGCGCTGGTTGGCGCTGGCCTGGCTGACCGGCTCGATCGGCAGCCGCTGCACCTTGGTGCGGTGCGAGTAGCGGGAGATGCGGGCG
Source organism: Streptomyces nymphaeiformis (assembly GCF_014203895.1). Lineage (GTDB taxonomy): Bacteria > Actinomycetota > Actinomycetes > Streptomycetales > Streptomycetaceae > Streptomyces > Streptomyces nymphaeiformis. Next base: position 716,717 of record NZ_JACHJY010000004.1, read on the forward strand.
GTGCCCGGATCGATCACGTACTTGATGCCGGGGACGGTCAGGGAGGTCTCGGCGACGTTCGTCGCGAGGACGATCCGGCGGCCGGAGTGCGCCTGGAAGACCCGGTGCTGCTCGGCATGGGAGAGCCGGGCGTAGAGAGGAAGGATCTCGGTGTTGAAGAGCTTCTTCTTCAGCAGCGCGTCCGCCGTGTCGCGGATCTCGCGCTCGCCGGAGAGGAAGACCAGGACGTCGCCGGGCCCTTCCTTCTGGAGCTCGTCGACGGCGTCGCAGATCGCGGTGATCTGGTCCCGGTCCGACTCCTCCGAGTCCTCCTCCAGGAGGGGCCGGTAGCGGACCTCGACCGGGTACGTGCGCCCGCTGACCTCGACGATCGGGGCGTCGCCGAAGTGGCGGGAGAAGCGCTCGGGGTCGATCGTCGCCGAGGTGATGACGACCTTGAGGTCGGGGCGCTTCGGCAGCAGCTGGGCCAGGTAGCCGAGCAGGAAGTCGATGTTGAGGGACCGCTCGTGGGCCTCGTCGATGATGATCGTGTCGTACGCGCGCAGCTCGCGGTCCGTCTGGATCTCGGCGAGCAGGATGCCGTCCGTCATCAGCTTCACGAAGGTCGCGTCCGGGTTCACCTGGTCGGTGAAGCGGACCTTCCAGCCGACGGCCTCGCCCAGCGGGGTCCTCAGCTCCTCGGCGACGCGCTCGGCGACCGTACGGGCGGCGATCCGGCGGGGCTGGGTGTGCCCGATCATGCCCCGGACGCCCCGGCCCAGCTCCAGACAGATCTTCGGGATCTGCGTGGTCTTGCCGGAGCCCGTCTCACCGGCGACGATCACGACCTGGTGGTCGCGTATCGCCTCCAGGATCTCGTCCTTCTTCTGCGAGACGGGCAGCTGCTCGGGGTACGTGACCGCGGGCACGCGGGAGGCGCGCCCGTCGACGCGCTCCTTGGCCTTGGCCGCCTCGGCGGCGATCTCGTCCAGGACGGCCGCGCGGGCCTCGGGCTTGCGGATGCGGCGGGCGCCTTCGAGACGGCGGCCGAGCCGGTGGGAGTCCCGCAGCGAGACCTCGGCCAGGACGGACTGGAGGGCGGCGAAGGAAGTAGACATACGGGATCCAGGATCGCACCTGCGGACGAGAAGCGGCGAACCGATTTACGAAGGGGGCGGAGCGGCCGTGCGTAGTATTTCGGGCATCTGGCCCGGACCGGAGAGGTTTCGCATGTTCCGCACCACCCGCGCGCCGGCGGTGCTCGCCGCGCTCCTGGGCCTGGTGCTGGGGCTCCTGACCTGCGGGGCCTTCGCCCCGAGCGGTACGGCTCCGGGCCCGGCCCGGTTCGCCGGTACGGCCTCGGCCGCGGTCCCCGTCGCCGACACGGCCCCCGTCGTCCTCGGTGCCGCCGTGCCCGGCTGCGACCCGGGCCACCCCGCCGACGAAGGGGCCGGAGGTCCCGTCGTACCGCCGCGCGCGCACGGCTTCGCCGAGCTGCTGCCGGCACTGGCCGCCGACCGGGCGGTGCCCGGGGTCCGGCAGCCGGACCCCTGCGACCCGGCCGCGCCGCCGGGCCGGGAGCCACCCGCGCGCGTGCCCCGGTCTCCCGTGGAGCTGTCGGTCCTGAGGGTGTAGACGGACGGCCGCCTTCCGCCGTCCTTCCCCCTCTGATCCGTTGATCCGTGCAGGAGTGCTTCCGCATGTCCAAGTCCAAGCCGATTCTGATCGTCTCCGGTGTCGCGGCCGCCGCCGTGCTGCTCGGCGTCGTCTCGTACACCGCCACCAAGCCCTCGTCCCCCGGCGCCTCCGGCTCCTCTTCTGTCGCCGAGGTCTCCGCCGACCCCTCCGCCGGTGTCTACGCCGAGCTGGAGGCGTACGCCCGCCGCGACGCCTCCGACGAGCTCGCCCTCGGCCGCGCCGACGCCCCCGTCGTGCTCATCGAGTACGCCGACTTCAAGTGCGGCTACTGCGGGAAGTTCGCCCGCGACACCGAGCCGGCCCTGGTGAAGAAGTACGTGGAGAAGGGCACCCTGCGGATCGAGTGGCGGAACTTCCCGATCTTCGGCGAGGAGTCGGAGGCCGCCGCCCGCGCCTCCTGGGCGGCCGGGCAGCAGGGCCGGTTCTGGGAGTTCCACAAGGCCGCCTACGCCGAGGGCGCCAAGGAGAAGGGCTTCGGCAAGGAGCGCCTGGCCGCCCTCGCGACCGAGGCCGGCGTGCCCGACCTCGCCCGGTTCGCCAAGGACGGCGACAGCGCGGCGGCCCGGGAGGCCGTACGGAAGGACCAGGAGCAGGGGTACGAGCTCGGCGCCTCCTCCACCCCGTCCTTCCTGATCAACGGCCGGCCGATCGCGGGCGCCCAGCCGCTGGAGACCTTCACGGAGGCGATCGAGGCGGCGGCGAAGGCGGCTCCGAAGACGGCTCCGAAGGCCGCTCCGACCGCGGCGCCGAAGGCCGCTCGGACCGCCGCTCCGACGAAGGCCGGGCAGTGACCTCCGGCATCGGCTACTTCGCCGCCTTCCTCGGCGGCCTCCTCGCCCTGCTCAGCCCGTGCAGCGCCCTGCTCCTGCCCGCCTTCTTCGCGTATTCGATCGACACGCGCGCGAAGCTCGTGGCCAGGACCGGCATCCTCTACGCGGGCCTTGCGACCACGCTCGTACCGCTCGGCGCGGCCGGCTCCCTCGCGGGCCGGTTCTTCTACGGCCACCGGGACCTGCTCGTCACCGCCGGCGGCTGGCTGATCGTCGGCCTCGGCGTCCTCCAGATCCTCGGGCTCGGCTTCACCTCCCGCCGGATCGCCGAGGCGAGCGGCCGCATCCGGCCCACCTCGGCGCTCTCCGTCTACGCCCTCGGCCTGGTCTACGGCCTCGCGGGCTTCTGCGCGGGCCCGATCCTGGGCAGCGTCCTGACGGTGGCGGCGCTGAGCGGCAGCCCGGCGTACGGCGGACTGCTCCTCGCCGTGTACGCGCTGGGGATGGCCGTCCCGCTGTTCGTCCTGGCGCTGCTCTGGGAGCGGTACGAGCTGGGCCGGCGGCGCTGGCTGCGCGGCCGGCCGCTCCGTGCCGGCCGCTTCGAGGTGCACTCCACCTCGCTGCTGTCGGGCCTCTTCTTCATCGCCCTCGGCACCCTGTTCCTGGTCTTCGACGGGACGACCGCGCTGCCGGGGCTGCTGTCGGTGGACGACTCCTTCGCCATCGAGGAGCGGGTCGCCTCGCTCGGCCGGGCGGTGCCGGACTGGGCGCTGCTCGTGGCCGTGGTCGCGGTGGTGGCGGTCGCCTTCGCGGTGCGCGGCCGCAAGGGGCGGCGGCGCGAGGAGGCCTGAGCCGTACGGGGGAGGGGCGCGGGCCCCTTCCCCGTACGGCCGGCTTCGGGCGCACGAAGAAGGCCTCGGGGAACGAAGAAGGCCCCGTTCTTTCGAACGGGGCCTTCTCTTTGTGGCTGGGGCCGGGGTCGAACCGGCGACCTATCGCTTTTCAGGCGATCGCTCGTACCAACTGAGCTACCCAGCCACGAAGCTGTTTCCAGCTTCAGCGACTCTGACGGGACTTGAACCCGCGACCTCCACCTTGACAGGGTGGCGAGCTAACCAACTGCTCCACAGAGCCAAGCTTGTGTGCGATCACTAGTCTCGCACACGGTCATGCGTGCCCCCAACGGGATTCGAACCCGTGCTACCGCCTTGAAAGGGCGGCGTCCTGGGCCACTAGACGATGAGGGCTAGAGGCTCACCTGCGCACTTCTCAGTGCGTCGGGGACGTGAGAAGCATATGGGATGCCGGCCGGTATCGCCAAAACGGTTTCCCCCCGCAAGCGGGAGGCGCCCCCGGACGGGGGAGAATGGGCCCGTGCTGGAGATGACGCGCGAGGAGTTCGAGGAGCTCGTCGCCGAGGCCCTGGACCGGATCCCGCCGGAGCTGACCCGGCTGATGGACAACGTCGCCGTGTTCGTGGAGGACGAGCCCTCCCCGGACGATCCCGAGCTGCTCGGGCTCTACGAGGGGACGCCGCTGACGGAGCGCGGCGAGTGGTACGCCGGGGTGCTGCCCGACCGGATCACGATCTACCGGGGGCCGACGCTGCGGATGTGCGAGTCGCGCGAGGACGTCGTGGCAGAGACCGAGATCACCGTCGTCCACGAGATCGCCCACCACTTCGGCATCGACGACGAGCGGCTGCACGCCCTCGGCTACGGCTGAGCGGGACGGGCGGCCGGGGCCGGTTCGGCGGCCTGAGGCGGTCCGGCGGCCGGTGCGGTCCGGCGGCCGGGGGCGGGTGATCGCGGGTCGGTGATCGCGGGCCGTGTGGCCGGCCGTGGCCGGATCGGGTCGCTGTGCGGCGGCCGTGTCCCTTGTGGTGCCTGGGGAGTTGGGCAGGGCGACGCGTTCCGTTCCTGCCTGTTGTGTCCTGGAGGTGCCCCCCGTGCGCCATTTGCCCACCCCGGTGAGATGGGCCGCCACCGCGCTGGCCGTCGCGGCCTGTGCCGGTCTGAGCGGCTGTATGAGTGTGAGTGACGAGGGGGCGAAGCCGGCGCCCGGCGCGTCCGGGGAGAAGCGCGGCGTGGCGGCCGAGAGCGACGGCGGCGGCGCGGACCAGGGCGGGGGCTCCGGATCCTGGAACGGCCGGTCCGGGAGGGGCGGGCCCGCCGCGGCCGGCGGCGGCAAGGAGTCCCCGGTCCCGAGCGGCTCGCCGTCCGGCACGGCGAAGCCCTCGCCGGGCGCGGTGCTGCCGGTGGAGGGGCCGGGCGGTACCGGGGGGCCGTCGAAGCCGCCGGCCGGCGGCGGCCACGAGGTCCCGGGCGCCGGCTCGGGCGCCGGCAGCGGGAGCGGCGGCAGCGGGGGCACGGACGGCGGGAGCGGCGGAGGCGCCGGGGGGCCGGACGGCGGCGGGGCCACGCCCACGCCGGATCCGACCCAGCCGAGCCCCGATCCGACGCCCGAGCCCACCTCGAACCCGACGCCCGAGCCGACCCCGGAGCCGACGTCGAACCCCACCGATCCGCCGAGCACCGGCCCCGGCACCCAGATGGGTGCCATGCGGGCGGCGGACGGGCCGGGGGCGCCCCCGGAGCCCGCGGCATCACCGCAGGCGGAGCCGGTGTGACGCAGTCCGATTTGCCATAGGTGGGGGAGGGTGCGTATGGTGGTAGATCGCTTGATCCCATTGCCCGGCGCCGATACCGAAGAGCGCCGTGTGGCGCGTACTCTCCCTAGCCGTGGCTGACCGCATTGAGGCGGTCGATTTGCGAAATCACGGAGTTGACGGGCGCGTGCCGAGACTCCGGAAGGTTTCGCATTTCGCATGTCCATTTTCAGTTCTGACCACGCCGTCATGCCCGAGAACGACGAGATCGTCGAGGCCGTAGAGGCCACCGAGATCGTCGAGACCGAGACCGACATCACCGTCACCGACGAGGTCACCGACGCCGAGGCCCCCGCCGAGGAGCCCGCCGAGCCCACCATCACCTTCGGCGACCTCGGTCTGCCCGAGGGCGTCGTGCGGAAGCTCGCGCAGAACGGCGTCACCACCCCCTTCCCGATCCAGGCGGCGACCATCCCGGACGCCCTGGCCGGCAAGGACATCCTCGGCCGCGGCCGCACCGGCTCCGGCAAGACCCTCTCCTTCGGTCTGCCGCTGCTCGCCACCCTGGCGGACGGCCACACCGAGAAGAAGAAGCCCCGCGGCGTCATCCTCACCCCGACCCGTGAGCTCGCGATGCAGGTCGCGGACGCCCTCCAGCCCTACGGCGACGTGCTCGGCCTCAAGATGAAGGTCGTCTGCGGCGGTACGTCCATGGGCAACCAGATCTACGCCCTGGAGCGCGGCGTCGACATCCTCGTCGCCACCCCGGGCCGTCTGCGCGACATCATCAACCGCGGCGCCTGCTCCCTGGAGCAGGTCCAGGTCGCCGTCCTCGACGAGGCCGACCAGATGGCCGACCTGGGCTTCCTGCCCGAGGTCACCGAGCTGCTCGACCAGGTTCCCGAGGGCGGCCAGCGTCTCCTCTTCTCCGCCACCCTGGAGAACGAGATCGACACCCTCGTCAAGCGCTACCTGGTGAACCCGATCACGCACGAGGTCGACCCGTCCGCCGGCGCCGTCACCACGATGACCCACCACGTCCTCGTCGTGAAGCCGAAGGACAAGGCCCCGGTCACCGCCGCCATCGCCGCGCGCAAGGGCCGCACCATCATCTTCGTCCGCACCCAGCTGGGCGCGGACCGCATCGCCGAGCAGCTGCGCGACGCCGGTGTGAAGGCCGACGCCCTGCACGGCGGCATGACCCAGGGCGCCCGTACGCGCACCCTGGCCGACTTCAAGGACGGCTACGTCAACGCGCTCGTCGCGACCGACGTCGCCGCCCGAGGCATCCACGTCGACGGCATCGACCTGGTCCTGAACGTGGACCCGGCCGGCGACCACAAGGACTACCTGCACCGCTCGGGCCGCACCGCCCGCGCCGGCCGCTCCGGTGTCGTGGTCTCCCTGGCCCTGCCGCACCAGCGCCGCCAGATCTTCCGTCTGATGGAGGACGCGGGCGTCGACGCCTCGCGCCACATCGTCGGCGGCGCCGGCGCGTTCGACCCGGAGGTCGCCGAGATCACCGGCGCCCGTTCGCTGACCGAGGTCCAGGCCGACTCCGCGAACAACTCGGCCAAGCAGGCCGAGCGCGAGGTCGTCGACCTGACGAAGCAGCTGGAGCGCCTCCAGCGCCGTGCCGTCGAGCTCCGCGAGGAGGCCGACCGCCTGGTGGCCCGCGCCGCCCGCGAGCGCGGTGAGGACCCGGAGGCCGCCGTCGCCGAGGTGACCGAGGCCGCCGAGGCCGAGGTCGCGGCCGCCGCCGTCGAGGCCGAGCGCGCCGCGAAGGCCGAGGAGCGCCGCGAGGAGCAGCGTTCGACCTACCGCGACGAGCGGGGCAACTTCGAGCGCCGTGACCGCGGTGACCGTGGCGGCTTCAACCGTGACGACCGCGGTGACCGCGGTGGCTTCCGCCGTGACGACCGTGGTGACCGTGGTGACCGGGGCGACCGTGGCGGCTTCCGTCGCGACGACCGTCCGTCCGGTGGTTTCCGTCGTGACGACCGTCCGTCGGGCGGCTTCAACCGCGATGACCGTGGCGGCCGTTCCTTCGAGCGTCGTGACAACGACCGTCCGTCCGGCGGCTTCCGCCGCGACGACCGCCCCTCGGGTGGTTTCCGTCGTGACGACCGTCCGTCCGGTGGCTTCAACCGCGACGACCGCGGCGGCCGTTCCTTCGAGCGTCGTGACAACGACCGTCCGTCGGGCGGCTTCAACCGCGATGACCGTGGCGGCCGTTCCTTCGAGCGTCGTGACAACGACCGTCCGTCCGGCGGCTTCCGCCGCGACGACCGCCCCTCGGGTGGTTTCCGTCGTGACGACCGTCCGTCCGGTGGCTTCAACCGCGACGACCGCGGCGGCCACCGTGGCAGCGACCGTCCGTTCAACCGCGACCGTCGCGACGACCGCCCCGCCGGCGGCTTCCGCTCGGGCGGCGACCGCCCGTACGGCCGTCGTGACGACCACCGCGGCAGCACCGGCTCGACCGGCGGCTCCTTCGGCCGCCGCGACGACAAGCCGCGCTGGAAGCGCAACGGCTGATCTCGCCTGAAAGCCTGACCAGGGCCCGTACGACACTTCGGTGTCGTGCGGGCCCTGGCCGTTTTTTGAACAGGTTCGGAATTCGCTTCCGCCGCCCGTGGGGCCGCTGTTACTGTCGCCCTACTCGCACGGGGGGTTCGAGCAAGGACGGGGCACGCGTGCGCGCGTTGCCGACCGCGGCACGGGATGCCGCGTCTCCTCCGTGCGCCCCTTCGCACCCATGGAGACGACGTGAACCACCACGCTCGGCCCCGGCGGGCCACTCTTCGCCGTGTTCTCGGTACCACCCTCATACCCGTGGTGGCCCTCGGAGTCGCCGCGACCAGTGCTCCCGCTGCCTTCGCCGCGCCGACCGCCCTGACCGCCGCCGCGCCCGTGGCCCTCGACCCGTGGGCGGCGTCCGTACCGCTGTCGGACGGCACGGCGGACGACGGTGTGCTCGACCTCCGAACGGCCGGGAACGGCGCGGTCGTCGCCCTCACCTACAAGGCGAACGGCGACCAGAGCGTCTATGAGATCAGGACGACGGTGCGGCCGGCGGGCAGCACCGCCTGGGGGGCGTCGCAGCTCCTCGCCACGACCGCCGGCTACCCCCAGGACGCCCAGCTGGTCGTCTCCGCGGACGGTTCGGTCGCCGCGGTGTGGTCGGGGGGCGGGCCGTGGGCGGCGGGTGACACCTTCCGGATGTCCGTGCTCGAAGCCGGCGCCACGACCTGGTCCGCCGTCGCCGACGTCCCGGCGCCGGGCGCCCACGGCATCAAGGTCGCCGGCTCCCCGTCCGGCAGGCTGGTGGCGGCGTGGACGAAGACGTCCGGTCGTACGAGCGCCGTGTACACGTCGATCCGTACGGCGCCCGGCCAGGCCTGGTCGGACCCCGTCAGGCTGAGCGAGGACCTGCCGGGCCTCGAGCTGGTGTCCGGGGCGGAGCTCTCCGTCTCGCCGCAGGGCACGGCGACCGTGGCCTTCGCCCAGTACGGCGCCGAGAAGGGCGAGATCAAGGTCGCCGACCTGGCCGCCGACGGCACGGGCTGGACCACGCCGGTCACCGTGTCGAACCCGGCGTCCTACGTCAACAACCCCACCCTCGCGGGCGGTCAGGACGGCAGCGTCGCGCTGGTCTGGTCGGACCGGGGGACCCCGGGCGGCGCCGAGGCGGTCCAGGTGTTCGCCCGACGTCCGGCCGGCGGCGACCGATGGGGGAACGGAGGCCCGGCGAACGGCTTCGCGACCGGTGCCTGGCGGCAGGTCGCCGTCGGCCCCGAGGGCGACGTCACCCTGCTGGGGGTCACCTACGCCGAACCCGCCGGGTACAGCGCCGTGACCACCACCTGGACCGCGGCGACGGGCAGCTGGTCCCCCGTGAAGGCCCTCTCCACGGGCTACGTCCAGGACGACCAGTTCGACCTCGCGGTCGGTCCCGACGGCAGCGCGCACGCCGTCTGGACGCAGGGCGTCGGCAGCTACCGGAAGGTGATGACGTCCTCCCGGGTGAACGGCGCATGGTCCGCGGCCCCCACGCCGCTGAGCACGAACACCGAGGGATACGCCCTCGGCCAGGTGACCGTCGACGCGACCGGCCGGCCCGTCGCCGCCTGGGAGCAGACCGCCGGAACCTCCCTCCAGCTGCGGGCCGCCACCACCGCCCCCGCCCCCGTCAAGCCGCTGCCCGCCTGGCGGGACGTCAGCGGCGACGGCAAGGGCGACCTGTTCGGCCTCACCTCCGCGGGGGCGCTGACCGTGCGGACGGGGACCGGTACCGGCGGTCTCGGCACCGGCGCCTCGGCGACCGGCTGGCCCGCGACCTCGACGGTCGTCCCGTTCGGCGACCTCTCGGGCGACCGCTGCAACGACCTCCTGGTCCGGGACGCCTCCGGCGTGCTGACCCGGTACGACGGCGACTGCGGCAAGGCCTTCGCGCCGAGCGGGGCGAAGCGGACGATCGGCGGCGGCTGGCAGGTCTACAACAGCCTCATCGCGCCCGGCGACCTGACGGGAGACGGCCGGACCGACCTCCTCGCCCGTACGCCGTCCGGCGAGCTGTGGCTGTACGCCGACGACACCACCGGCAAGTTCAAGCCGCGGGTGAAGGTCGGCGGCGGCTGGCAGATCTACAACACGGTCGTCGGCGTCGGCGACCTCAACGGCGACAAGGCCGGCGACCTGCTCGCCCGCGACGCGGCCGGCGTGCTGTGGCGGTACACCGGGACCGGCACGGGCCTCTTCGCCGCCCGGGCGAAGATCGGCGGCGGCTGGCAGATGTACAAGACCCTGTCCTGACCGGCGACCGACCGGGGCCCGGCCACCACGGCCGGGCCCGCGGCGCGGCCGGTGTCGGATACCCGATCGGTTCCGGGGCCCTCTCGGGCTATGCTGCTCGGGTGTGCTTGTCCACGGGCCGTTAGCTCAATTGGCAGAGCAGTGGACTTTTAATCCATTGGTTGTGGGTTCGAGTCCCACACGGCCTACCGAGCGGTGGGGGAGGGGAGACCCTCCTGCCCGCCGCGGAGCGCCCCGACCGGTTTGTTCCGGTCGGGGCGCTTCGTCGTTCGGGGGCAAAGCCGCCCGGTGCGGGTGGCCGTGACGGTCCGTTCGGAGCGGGTCGCCCTTTCCTGAGAACCTTCCGGGGCTTCCCGCTGTCTTGTTCCCGGGGGCCTGTGAGGGGCTCCGTCCTCCGAACGGGTCCGTCCCGGGGGCGGCGGTGGGGAGCGTGGGGAAGCGTGGACGCGGAGTGTGGAGGTGGGGTCGGTGACGGCGAGCGGTTCCGGTGATCCGGCGGGGGAGGCCCAGCGGCTGGCCCGTTACGCGCTGGTCGCCATGGGGGGTGCGGGCGCTGCCCTGCTGACCGCCCTCGGCAGCGGGCTGCTGATCCTGCTGAGCGGGGTCGTGGGGCTCGCCGCAACGGCCGCGGGCGTCTGGTGGTTCCTCGCGCACCGGGGGACCCTGCGGATGCTCGGGGCGGCGCTCGCGGTGGCCGCGCCCCTGGTGACGCTGAGCCTGTACGTCGCCTGGGGCGTCTGGGTGAACGCCCTCGTGGCCCTGGGACTGTGGGGCTTGGCGCTGTCCTTCGCGCGGGCCGCCCTGCGCCGCCCGGAGGACGAGCGGGACGCGCTGATGCGGGGCGTACCGGCCGCCCCGCCCCGCCGGCCCGTCCTGATCATGAACCCGAAGTCGGGTGGCGGGAAGGTCGAGCGGTTCCGGCTCGTCGAGCGGGCGGAGGCGCTCGGCGCCCGGGTGATCCTGCTCGATCCGTCGAAGCCGGCCGATGTCGCCGGGCTCGCGCGCGAGGCCGTGGCCGGGGGCGCCGATCTGCTCGGCGTGGCCGGCGGCGACGGCACCCAGGCCCTGGTGGCCGAGGTCGCCGCCGAGCACGGCCTGCCGTTCCTGGTCGTGTCGGCAGGCACCCGCAACCACTTCGCCATGGACCTGGGCCTCGACCGCACCGACCCGTCCCGCTGCCTCGACGCGCTGCGCGACGGCGAGGAGCTCCGGGTCGACCTCGGCGACGTCGCCGGGCGACCCTTCGTCAACACCGTCTCCTTCGGGGTGTACGCGGACGTGGTCCAGCGCCCCGAGTACCGCGACGCCAAGGCCGGCACCGCGCTCGACGTCCTGCCCGATCTGCTCCAGGGCGGCGAGGGCGACCGTCTCGACGCGCTCGCCGACTCCACCCCGCTCTTCGGGCAGCAGGCGCTCCTCGTCAGCAACAACCCGTACGCGGCGCCCGATCCGCTCGGTGCGGTCACCGCCCGCAGGACCCGCCTCGACGGGGGTGAGCTCGGGGTGATCGGCATACGGGTGGACGGGGCCGCCCAGGCGGCCGAACTGGCCGTCCTCGGCACGCAGGCGACCGGCCTGAACGTCCTGACGGCCCGTAGGGTGGAGGTCGGGGACGGCACGGGCGCCGCGATCTCCGTCGCCGTGGACGGCGAGGCGCTGACCCTGCCCACGCCCGTCGTCTGCACCCTCCGGCCCCGCGCCCTGCGGGTCCTCGTGCCCCGCACCCGTCCGGGGTCGCCGGTGCCCCCGCCGCGCCTGGACTGGCGGCGCCTGACCCGGCTGGCGTTCCCCGAGGAGCCGGACCGGAGAGCCTCCCGGGACTCGCCGTGAGCCCCCGTACGCCTTGAACTCCCGTACGCCTTGAACTCCCGTACCACCCACCCCGCTAGGAGCGGCGCATGACCACCGACACGACGACGCCCGGGACGCTCCGGGCGATGACGCACGATCTCCGGGCCGTCGACGGGGCCGTCTACGCCGCCGTGGCCGCCACCCCCACGCCCACGCTCGACACCGCGCTCCGCCGGCTGTCCACGGCGGCGAACCACTCCAAGATCTCGTTCACGGTCGCGGCCGCGCTCGCGCTCGTGCCGGGCCGGCCGCGGCGGGCCGCGCTCGCCGGGTTCGGGGCGATCGCGGTGGCCTCGGCCTCGGCGAACCTCCTGGGCAAGCGGCTGGTCCGCAGGCCGCGGCCGGACCGGGAGGCGGCCCGCGTGGTGGTGAGCCGCCATGTGCCCATGCCGGACTCGGCGTCGTTCCCCTCCGGGCACACCGCGTCGGCGGTGGCCTTCGCCACCGCCGTCGGGGCGGTGCTGCCGCCCGCCGCGCTGCCCCTCGCGGCCCTGGCGTGGACCGTCGGGTACTCCAGGGTCCACACGGGCGTCCACTATCCGGGTGACGTCGTCGCGGGCGCCTTCCTCGGCCTCGCGAGCGCGGGCGTCTCGGTGGCGGTCACGAACCGGATCGCCGCCGGACGCCCCTGACCCGGACTCTGTCCGCGGTCGCCGGCTGCGGGGGCCGGCAGCCAGCGAGCCGCCTGCTTCGGGCAGGGCGGGCGTTCCTTCCGTACGTACGGGGTGAGGCCGCCGCCGTCGTCGGGGGCGAGGCCCCGCGTGCGGTGATCACGCGGCGGCCGCGGCCTCAGTACGTCGCGAGGGCCAGGTCCTCCTCCGTGAGGCCGAGGGCGGCGATGCGCTCCGGGTCCGCCAGGACGTGCAGCGCGACGATCCGGTCCCCGGAGATCGTGAACGTCATGAGCGAGCCCGGGCGGCCGTTGACCACCGACAGGACCGCGGGCTGGCCGTTGGCCACGAGCGCCAGCGAGCCCTTGCGGAACTTCGCGTACATGACGGCCTGCGACATGACGGCCTCGGCGCCCCGGACGACCTGGGAGAGGGCCGCGAGGGTCCGGCCGCCGTCCGCGCGCAGCACCACGTCCGGGTCGAGGACGGTGAGCAGCCCCTCGAAGTCGCCGCCGTTCGCCGCGGCGAGGAAGGCGTCGGCGATCTCCCGCTGCCGCCGCACGTCGGGACCGGGGGCCGGGGTGGCGTCCTGCACCCGGCGGCGGGCGCGGCTGGCGAGCTGGCGGGTCGCCGCCGGGGTGCGGTCCACGATCTTCGCGATCTCGTCGAAGGAGACGGCGAACATGTCGTGCAGCACGAACGCGAGCCGCTCCGCCGGCCCCAGGGTGTCCAGGACGACGAGGAGCGCGAGCCCGACGGACTCGGTGAGCTCGGCCGCCTGCTCCGGGGCGGTGGTGTCGGCGACCCGGACGATCGGATCGGGGACGTAGTACTCCAGCGGGTCCTCGCGGCGCGAGGCGCGCGAGCGCAGCATGTCCAGGCACACGCGGCCGACGACGGTGGTCAGCCAGCCGCTGAGGTTCTCCACGCCGCTGACGTCGCTGCGGCTGAGCTTGAACCAGGCCTCCTGGACGGCGTCCTCGGCCTCGCTGACCGAGCCCAGCATCCGGTAGGCGACCGCCCGCAGATGGCCGCGGTCGGCGTCGAAGCGCCGGGCCAGGAATTCCTTGTCGGCGCCTTCGAGGGCTTTCCGGCCGACTTCGTTCTCGTGGTCCACTCGTCGATCTCCCCGTTCGCGTCCCGTCATGTCGTCATGACGGATGAAATCCCGCCGATGTGACGCGTCGGGTGACGCGGACGCCGGCGGCGGAACCGGGCCGCGGGGTCCCGCAGAGTGAGATCCCCGCCGCCTCGTGGTGAACGCCCGGGATTCCCCGGCCGAAGCCCCCGACCACCGTGGATCCTCACTTCAGCACGGTGATCTTCGTCCGTAGATTGATCACCATGACGACGACGACGCCGCAGGTCAACCCCGTACTTCGCACCCCGCCGGCCTCCCCCGCCGCGGCGGCCGCCTACTTCTCCGCCAGCCTCGCGTTCCACGCCGACGTCTCCGACGTGGCGTCCGCGCTGGCCACCGCCGCCGCCGAGGGCGCCGACCCCGGTTTCGTGGTGATCGACTCCCGGTCCACCGCCTCCTGGGACCAGGGCCACGTCCCCGGCGCGGTCCACCTGCCGACCGCGCTCATCCCCGAGCAGGCCGAGCAGCTGCTCGACAGGTCCGTCCCGGTCGTCACGTACTGCTGGGGCCCCGGCTGCAACGGCGCCACGCGCGCCGCGCTGGCCCTCGCCGAGCTGGGCTTCCAGGTGAAGGAGATGCTCGGCGGCTTCGAGTACTGGGTGCGCGAGGGCTTCGCGTACGAGACCTGGGAGGGGCCCGCGGAGAAGGCCGCCGACCCGCTGACCGCGCCCGTCGACTCCGACGACTGCGGGTGCTGAGGAAACCGATTTCGTGATCGCCCCGGTCATGCCGTAGAGTCGGGTTCACCGACGCGGGGTGGAGCAGCTCGGTAGCTCGCTGGGCTCATAACCCAGAGGTCGCAGGTTCAAATCCTGTCCCCGCTACTCAGTAGCAACGAAGGCCCGGATCCAGTCACTGGATCCGGGCCTTCGTCGTGTTCCCGGAAAACGCCGCTTGACCTTTACGCAACGTCAAGATCTAGCGTTCTCGGCATGGAGTGGTCGATCCAGGAGATCGCCAAGAAGGCCGGCACCACCAGCCGCACCCTCCGGCACTACGGGGAGCGCGGACTGCTGGAACCGAGCCGGATCGGCGCGAACGGTTACCGGTACTACGACCAGGCGGCGCTCGTGCGCCTGCAGCGGATCCTGCTGCTGCGCGAGCTGGGGCTCTCGCTGCCCGCCATCGCCGAGGTCCTCGCGGGGCAGCGGGACACCTCCGCCGCCCTGCGCACCCATCTCGCCCTCCTGGAGCAGGAGCGCGAGCGCATCGGACGCCAGATCGCGTCGGTGCGGACCACTCTGCGGAAGACCGAGGAAGGAGAGGAACTCATGGCCGACGAGGTGTTCGACGGTTTCGACCACACGCGGTACGAGGAGGAGGTCACCGAGCGCTGGGGCCGCGACGCGTACGAGAAGGCCGACCACTGGTGGCGCTCGCTCAGCCCCGCGCAGAAGAAGGCGTTCATGGGCGAGCAGGACGGCATCGCCCGCGACTTCGCGCGGGCGGCACGGGACGGCCTGGCCGCCGACAGCGAGGAGGTGCAGGCGATCGCGTGGCGCCAGGTCGCGTGGCTGTCGACGACCACGACGCCGAGCAAGGAGTACCTGATCGGCCTCGGGCAGATGTACGTCGACGACCCGCGCTTCACCGCCAACTACGACAGGCACGGCGAGGGCACCGCACTCCTCGTCCGGGACGCGATGAAGGTCTACGCGGAGCGGAACCTCTGACGGACCTGTCTGAAGTAAACGGTGGCCAAAACCGTGCCTGCCTCTTTGGAGGTGCGCGGCACCCCACCGTAGTCTCACGCGCACCATGAGTGACCAGAGTGTGACGGAGATGAGCCGGCGGGCGCCCGCCGTGCTCGTCCTGCTCGCGCTCCTCGCCCTCGTCGTGAGCGTCTGCCACGGCTCCCACGGGCACGTCCTGCCGCCGACCTCCGGCACCGTCACGACCGTCTCCGCCCCCGCGCTCCCGCACGGCTGCGAGCGCTCCGGGGACGCCTGGACCTTCGACGCCCACCTCCCCGCGCAGGCCGCCGCCTCCCCGCTCGCCGCGCCCGGCGCCGGCGGAGCCGCGGTCCTGCCGTACGAAGCGGACCTCCGCACCGACCCCCGCGCGCGCTGCGTACGGAACCGGGCGGGCCCCGGCCCCGAGCCGGGCAGGCTGCTGATCGCCCTCGGAGTGGACCGGAACTGAGCCGGGTCCCGCACTCGCGTGACCAGGTTCCCTTTCGCGTACCGACCCGAGGACGTACCCCCCCATGACCGCACCACTGACGCTCTCCGTCGACGGGCAGACCGTCGGCAACACCCCCGTCCTGTGGACGGACGACGGCTACTGGGCCAAGCTCGAAGGCTTCAACTTCGGCGGCATCAAGGACCGCGCCGCCCTCTACATGGTCGAGCAGGCCCGCCGCCGCGGCGAGCTGCGGCCCGGCGCCCCGATCGTCGAGTCGACCTCCGGGACCCTCGGTCTCGGCCTCGCCCTCGCGGGCGTGCTCCACGGCCATCCCGTGCACGTCGTCACCGACCCCGGCCTCGAACCGATCGTCGAGCGGATGCTCGTCGCCCACGGCGCCCGCGTCCACGTCGTCCCCGAGCCCAGCCCGCGGGGCGGCTGGCAGCAGGCCCGGATGGACCGGGTCGCCGAGCTGCTCGCCGGCCTCGACGGGGCCTGGTGGCCCAACCAGTACGGGAACCCCGACAACCCCGCCGCGTACACGGGCCTCGCCGCCGAGCTGTCCGCGCAGCTCGACCGGATCGACGTCCTCGTCTGTGCGGTCGGCACCGGCGGTCACTCGGCCGGGATCTCCCGGGCGCTGCGCGCCACCTCCAGCCCGGCCCTCGAACTGGTCGGCGTGGACTCCGTGAACTCCACCGTCTTCGGCCTCCCGGCGGGCGAGCGCCTGATGCGCGGCCTCGGCTCCTCCATCCACCCGGGGAACGTCGACCACGGGGCCTTCGACGAGGTGCACTGGGTGGGCCCGGCGGAGGCGGTCCGGGCGGCCCGCCGGCTGGCCTCCCGGCAGTTCGCCACCGGTGGCTGGAGCGTCGGCGCGGTCGCGCTCGTCGCCGGCTGGCTGGCCCGCACGCGGCCGCGCGGGACCCGGATCGCGGCCGTCTTCCCGGACGGGCCGCAGCGGTACTTCGACACCGTCTTCAACGACGAGTTCTGCGCGGCGCACGGGCTGCTCGACGGACCCGTACGGGAGGACCCCGCCGCGTACGTCTCCGACGACTCGGTCAGCGGCTGGACCCGCCGGGTCCTGGAGCGTGTCCGGTGACGACGACGACCGCGCCCGCGAAGGGCCGGGGCGGCATCTGGAGGCAGAGCCGCACCTTCGACCCGGCCGTACGGCTGCTCTTCCTCAACCAGCTCACCATCAACCTCGGCTTCTACATGCTCATGCCGTACCTGGCCGCGCACCTCGCGGACGGGCTCGGCATGGCCGCCTGGGCCGTCGGGCTCGTCCTCGGCGCGCGGAACCTGTCCCAGCAGGGCATGTTCCTCGTCGGCGGGGCGCTCGCCGACCGGCTCGGCTTCAAGCCGCTCATCGTCGCCGGCTGCGCGCTGCGGACGGTCGGCTTCGGGGCGCTCGCCTTCGCGCAGTCGCTGCCGATGCTGATCGCCGCCTCGCTCGCGACGGGCCTCGCGGGCGCGCTCTTCAACCCTGCCGTGCGGGCCTGTCTCGCGGCGGAGGCGGGGGAGGAGCGCCGGGTGGAGGCCTTCGCGCTGTTCAACGCGTACTACCAGGCGGGCATCCTGCTCGGGCCGCTCGTCGGGGTGGCCCTGACGGGGGTGTCGTTCCGGCTGACGTGCGTGGTCGCGGCGGTGCTGTTCGCCGGCCTGACCCTCGTACAGCTCCGGTACATGCCCGTACGGGCCGTGGCCGAACCGGCCGCGAAGGGGGAGCGGGGGCAGTTCCGCACGGTGCTCGCCCACCGCACGTTCTGGCTCTTCTCGCTCGCCATGACCGGCTCGTACGTGCTGTCCTTCCAGGTCTATCTGGCGCTGCCGCTCGCGGCGGGCGGTACGGGGGTGACGACCGCGCTGTTCGTCGTCTCGGCGCTCGTCGCGCTCGCCGGGCAGCTGCGGATCACGGCCTGGACCCGGCGCCGGCTCAGCCGGGAGCGGTGTCTCGTCCTCGGGCTCGCGCTGATGGGCGGGGCGTTCCTCGTGCCGGCCGCCCTGGGGCGCGGCCCGGTGGGGCTGCTGCTGTGCGCGGCGGTCCTGGCCGTCGCGAACGCGGTGCTCTACCCGTACGAGATGGACACCGTCGTCGCCCTGTCCCGGGGACGCTGGGTCGCCACCCACTACGGGCTCTACAACACGGTGTGCGGGATCGGGATCACCCTGGGGAACCTGGGGACGGGCGCGCTCCTCGACGTCACCGGCTGGTCGGCGGTCCCGTGGCTCGCGCTGTGCGCGGTGGGCCTGGGGTGCGCGGCGGCGATGGCGCTGCTCGCCCGGGGCGGACGGCTCGCGGAGGCCGGGGCTCCCTAGCTCGCGGAGGCCGGGGCTCCCTAGGGGTGTACGCCCACTCGGCCCCGTGGGAGTCGCCGCCCCGGGCGGCGGCGGCCACCCTGGAAGGGTGCGGTGCGGACCGCGCGCCGGTCGGACCCGGGCAGGAGAGCACAGGTGGGGCACCCCCTAGGAGCGGCGGGCGGAGGGCGGCGGGGCGGTGAGGGCCGGCCCGAGTACAGCGGCGCCCGGCGGTTCATCCGCGCGCTGCCCCCGCTGATCATCGTGGGCGGTGTCGTCTTCGACCTGGCGACACCGCCCGAGTACACGGCGGCGCCGCTCTTCTCCGCCGCCCCGCTGGTCGCCGCCCCCTTCTTCTCCTTCCTGACGACCCTGCTCACCGGGATCGCCGCGGTCCTCGCCTCGATCGGGCTGCACTCCTACAACGGCACCGTCGACGAGGTCGCGTCCCTCACCGAGACCCTGACGGTGGTCACCGTCTCCGCGCTCGCCCTCCTCATCAACCGGGTCGTGCGCCGCAGCGGCGAGCGGCTCGCCTCGGCGCGGGTCATCGCGGAGACCGCGCAGAAGGCGGTGCTGCCGACGCCCGACGAGCGGATCGGCGGGCTGCAGTGCGCGGCGCGGTACGAGGCGGCGCAGGCCGACGCGTTCATCGGCGGTGACCTGTTCGCCGTCCAGGACACCCCGCACGGGGTGCGGCTCGTCGTCGGGGACGTCCGGGGCAAGGGGATGGACGCGGTCGAGGCCGTCGCCGTCGTCATCGGCTCCTTCCGGGAGGTGGCCGAGCAGGAGCGGACCCTGGAGGGGGTGGCGCGGCGACTCGAACGGGCGCTCGCCCGGGAGGGCACCCGTCGGCACGGGCTCGACGCCTTCGAGGGGTTCACCACGGCCGTGCTCGCCGAGATCCCGCGCGGCGACGGGAGCGGGACCTTCGACGGTTTCGTACGGGTCGTCAACCGCGGGCATCCGCCGCCGCTGATGCTGTACGCGGACGGGCGGCTCGACACCCTGGAGCCGGGCGAGGCGGCGCTGCCGCTCGGCATGGGCGACCTGGCGGCGTGGCCGGACCGGGCCGAGGCGCGGCCGTTCCCGGCGGGCGCGACGCTCCTCTTCTACACGGACGGCCTCTCGGAGGCGCGGGACGCGCGGGGCGTCTTCTACGATCCGGCGGCGCGGCTCGCCGGGCGGATCTTCCCGGGACCCGAGGAACTGCTCGACGCGCTCGTGGACGACGTACGGCTCCACACGGGCGGCGGGTCGACGGACGACATGGCGCTGCTCGCGGTGAGCCGCCCCGCGACGGGGCAGCCCGAGCGGCGGCGGACGATGCCGGTGGTGCCGCCGGGCGGGCCCGGTCACCGGCCGTAGTCGAGAGGTGTCACTGCGATAACAATTGACACAACGTCAGATCGCGCGGGTTTTCCCATCAGTCCCTTACGCCTTGCTGAAGGGGGGTCAACTCGGGCGATACTCCCTCAATTCAATGAATGATCAAGAGGGACGGGCTTGGAATCGGGACCCCCTGTCTATTAACGTTCGATAACGCAGCGCGGTCGTCCCAGCCGTCGCAAGAGGCGGCACCGTGCGCACGCGCCGAATCCTGAAAAGGAACCGGGGAACCACCACTTGGGGTGAATCGGACGCCTTCGTCCCGTACGAAGGGGCCCGTAGGAGACCTTCCTGCTCCGAACCCGTCAGCTAACCCGGTAGGCGAGAAGGAAGGAAAGGAGCGCGCCCCCGTGGCGTCCAACACCCCCGCACCCGAAGCCCCCTTCGATGCTTTCGGTGGCGGTGCTGGTCCCTCCGCCCCCGCCACCGAGTGGAACCCCACCGAGGGCTCCCTCCGCGCCGAGAGCCGCTCCGGCGGCCGGCACCGGGTCGTCAAGCAGCGCTCCAACTTCGCCCGTTCCTCCACCGTCCTCGGCGTCGGCGTCATCGCGGCCGTCGGCGCGGGAGGCCTCGCCACCGCGCAGGAGAAGCCCCCGGTCGCCATATCGCTGCCGGACCTCCCGGACCTGAACCTGCCGGACCCGCACGACCTCCCCGGCGTCGGCGACCTCCTCCCCGGCGAGGACAGCGCGCCGGTCAGCGCGGACCGCGCCAACCCGAACCCGCTCACCGCCGCCACGTACACCACCGCGGACGACCAGGCGACCGGACAGGCCGAGCAGACCACCGCCGCCATGCCCGCCGCCGGCGAGGCCCTGCGCGCCCGCATCCTCCAGCAGGCCGAGCAGCAGCAGGCCTCCGCCGACGCCGCCGAGAAGGCCGCGGCGGAGAAGGCGGCCGCCGAGAAGGCCGCCGCGGAGGCCGTGGCCAAGGAGGCGGCCGCGGAGAAGGCCGCCGCCGACGCGAAGGCGAAGGCCGAGGCGGAAGCCAAGGCGAAGGCCGAGGCCGAGGCCAAGGCGAAGGCGGAAGCGGCGGCCGAGGCCGAGCGCCTCGCCAAGCTCGCCGCCAGCTACTCGCTGCCGGTCTCCTCGTACACCCTCACCGCCACCTACATGCAGTCCGGCTCGATGTGGTCCTCCGGCTACCACACCGGTCTCGACTTCGCCGCCCCCACGGGCACCCCGCTCAAGGCGGTCCACGGTGCGACCGTGAAGTCGGCCGGCTGGTCCGGCTCCTACGGCTACCGCGTCGTCCTGGAGATGGAGGACGGCACCGAGGTCTGGTACTGCCACATGTCGTCCATGACGGTCAGCGCCGGCCAGACCGTGTCCACCGGCGAGACCATCGGCCGCGTCGGCGCCACCGGCAACGTCACCGGCCCCCACCTCCACATGGAGGTCCACACCCCCGGCGGCGACGGCATCGACCCGATGGCCTGGCTCCAGTCCAAGGGCATCAACCCCTGAGGCCCCGACCCCTGGGAACCTGCACGGAATAGGACCGGCGGAGAGAATGGTTGATCCTTCTATGACCTCTCTCCGCCCGCTGGGCTCCTCCGACCTGCACGTCTTCCCCGTGGCCCTGGGCGGCAACGTCTTCGGCTGGACCGCCGACGAGGCGGAGTCCTTCGCCGTCCTCGACGCCTACGCCGCCGCCGGCGGCAACTTCGTCGACTCCGCCGACGTCTACTCCGCCTGGGCCGAAGGCAACGAGGGCGGCGAGTCCGAGACCGTCATCGGCCGCTGGATGGCCTCCCGGGGCAACCGCTCCGACATCGTCGTCGCCACCAAGGTGGGCGCCCACCCCCGCTTCAAGGGCCTCTCCGCCCCCACGATCAAGGCCGCCGCGGAGGAGTCGCTGCGCCGCCTCGGCACCGACCACATCGACCTCTACTACACGCACTTCGACGACGAGTCCGTCCCGGTCGAGGAGATCGTCACCGCCCTCGACCAGCTGGTGAAGGACGGCAAGGTGCGCGCCGTCGCCGCCTCCAACATCTCCCCGGAGCGGCTGCGGGCCTCCCTCGACTTCGCCGAGGCCGAGGGCCTCACCCGGTACGTCGCCCTCCAGCCGCACTACAACCTGGTCTCCCGCGACACCTACGAAGGCCCGCTCCTGGAGACCGTCGAGAAGGCCGGGCTCTCCGCCGTCCCGTACTACGGGCTCGCCGCCGGCTTCCTCACCGGCAAGTACCGTCCCGGCGCCGGCGTCGACAGCGTCCGCGCCTCCGGCGCCGCCAAGCACCTGGACACCGAGCGGGGCCGGGCCGTGCTCTCCGCGCTCGACACGGTCGCCGCGGCGCACGAGACCGAGCTCGCCACCGTCGCCCTCGCCTGGCTCGCCGCCCGGCCCACCGTCGCCGCGCCGATCGCCTCGGCCCGCACGGTCGAACAGCTTCCGGCCCTCGTCGCGGCGGCGGACCTGACGCTGACGGAGGCCGAACTGACCCTCCTCACGGAGGCCTCGGCGATCTAGCTCCGGTACGGGTTGTAGCCGTCGTAGTCCAGGTACTGCGGCGGCGCCCAGGCCCGGCCCGTCGCCCGGGCCGCGTACGTCAGTGCCGGGGAGGCCACCGCGCGGCGCTGCCACAGGTGGTGGAGGAGCTCCTGCTCCCGGGCCGGGAAATCGGGGCCGGCCGTGCCGCGCCGGGCCCGGTCCCGCAGGAACGCGAGGGTCGTCGCGAAGGACTCGTACTCGCCGACCGCCCGCGCGGCCGGCGGGCCGTACGTCCGGGCGGCGAACGCGCGGGCCATCTGCCGGGCCCGCATCGAGGACAGCGCGAGCGGCTCGGTCGGCGCGAGCCAGCCGGCCGCCGCGTACGCCGGGAGCTCCCCGGATATCGTGCGCAGCTCGCGCTGCCGGCTCCACACCGCCAGCCAGGTCAGCAGGCCGAACGCCGGAACCATCAGCGCCCCGTACACCAGGTAGAAGGCCAGCGGGCCGCCGAAGGTCGCCGAGCCGTTCCAGGCGGAGTGCAGGCTCATCGCGAGCAGCAGCCCGGCCAGCGGCAGCAGCACCCGGCGCAGCCGCTTCCCGGGCGGGGCGAGGGCGGCGAAGCCGAAGCCGATGCCGGTGAGCACGGTGAACAGCGGATGCGCGAACGGCGACATCACGACCCGTACGAAGAAGGTCCCGGCGGTCACCATGCCGATGCCGGAGCCGAACTCCTGGTCCTCGCCGAAGGCGTTGCCGAGATAGAGGATGTTCTCGGTGAAGGCGAAGCCGGTCGCGGTGAAACCGGCGACCACCACCCCGTCGACGAGACCGCCGAAGTCCCTCCTGCGGAAGAGGAACAGCAGCAGGATCGCGGCGGCCTTGGCGCTCTCCTCCACCACCGGGGCGATGACGGTGGCCCCGAGGTTGTCGGCGGAGTCCGGGTCGGCCGTGGCCGTGGCGATCCAGTGGACCGCGAAGGAGTTCGCCAGGATCGCGACGAGCGCGGCCGCGAAGGCGCCCCAGGCGAAGGCGAACAGCATGTTCTTCCAGGGGCCCGGCTCCACCCGGTCGAGCCAGCGGAACGCCGACATCAGCAGTGGTACGGGAAGCACGGCCAGGCCCAGACCGACGAGGAAGCCCTGCGTGCCGGTCTGCTCGCGCACCAGGGCCAGGATCACCAGGGCGCACAGCGCGAGCAGCGTCACGACGGTGACCGCGCGGACCAGCCGGCTGCGCCAGAAGGCCCGGCGCGGCCGGTAGCGCCACTGCGAGCGGTCCGCGGCGGCGGGGAAGTCCGGCTCCTCGGTGTCGCGGTGCGGGACGGGAACGGAGTTCGACACGTGAGCGACCCTAACGACCGCCACCGACACCGGTCGACGGAGTAAGCCGCTCCCCGTCACTTCCGCCGGAAGAGGAGGTCGTGCACGACGTGGCCCTTGTCGAGGCCCTGGCCCTCGAAGCGGGTGAGGGGCCGGAAGTCGGGGCGGGGCGCGTAGCCGCCGTCGGCCTGCGTGTTCTCGTAGTCCGGATGCGCGGAGAGGACCTCCAGCATCTGCACGGCGTACTCCTCCCAGTCCGTGGCGCAGTGCAGCACGGCGCCCGGCTTCATCCGGGGTGCGAGGAGGCTGAGGAACTCGGGCTGGATCAGCCGGCGCTTGTGGTGGCGGGCCTTGGGCCACGGGTCCGGGAAGTAGACCCGGCAGCCGTCGAGGGTCGCGTCGCCGAGCATCTCGCGGAGCAGGATGATCGCGTCGCCGTTGGCGACGCGGACGTTGTTCAGGCCGTTCCGGTCGGCGAGCCCGAGCAGATTGCCCTGGCCGGGCGTGTGCACGTCCACGGCGAGGATCCCGGTGCCGGGATCGGCGGCGGCCATCTGGGCCGTGGCCTCGCCCATGCCGAAGCCGATCTCGAGGACGACGGGCAGCCCGTCGAACATCTCGCCGAGATCGAGGACCCGCTTGCCGTCGATGTCGAGGCCCCAGTCGGGCCACCGCTTCAGCATGGCCTCGGCCTGCCCGTACGTGACACGGCTGCGGCGCGGCTGGAAGCTGCGGATCCGCCGCTCGTGGTGGGCCCCGGCGGGATCGGGCATGGGCCCCTCGCCGGGGGCGAACATCCGACTGCCACGGCGCGCGGCGGGCTGACCGGGTTCGGCGACGGGGTGCTGGGTGTTCTCGATCTGCTCAGACACAATGCGGCCCAGTCTACGGCGCCCCCGCCCACACGGGCGGGGCACCGCCCGCAAGGGGGGCTACAGCCGCGCCAGGGCGCGGGTCGCCACTTCCCGTCCGATCGGCAGCGACGCCGTCGCCGCGGGCGAAGGCGCGTTCAGCACGTGCACCGTCCGCGGTGCCTCGCGGATCAGGAAGTCGTCGACCAGCGTCCCGTCCCGCAGGACCGCCTGCGCCCGCACCCCCGGTGCGGCCCGTCGCAGGTCGGACTCCTCGACGATCGGCAGCATCCGCCGCACGGCCTCCGTGAAGGCCCGCTTCGAGAGCGACCGGTGCAGCTCCCCCGCGCCGTACCGCCAGTGCTCGCGGGCGATCGCCCAGGACCCGGGCCACGCGAGCGTGGCGCCCAGCTCGCGCGGGCGGACCACGGACCAGCCGTACCCCTCCTTCGCGAGCGCCGGGACCGCGTTCGGCCCGATGTGGACGCCGCCGTCGATGCCCCGGGTGAGGTGCACCCCGAGGAACGGGAAGGCGGGGTCCGGGACGGGATAGACCAGGCCGCGGACCAGCGACGGGTCCGCGAGCTCGTAGTACTCCCCCCGGAAGGGGACGATCCGCATGCCCGGGTCGTCGCCCGCGAGCCGCGCGATCCGGTCGCAGTGCAGTCCCGCGCAGTTCACCAGGACCTTCGCCCGCACCACCCGCCCGTCGGCGGTCCGCACGGCCACCCCGAACGGCCGCCGGTCGACGACGGTGACCTCCGCGCCGTACAGGATCCGGGCCCCGGAGGCCTCGGCGAGCCGCTCGGACACCGCCGTGTAGTCGCAGATGCCGGTCGTGCCGACGTGGATCGCGGCGAGCCCCCGCACCCGCGGCTCGTACTCGCTGATCTGCGAGGGGCCGAGCTCGCGCACCGGGATGCCGTTCTCCCTGCCGCGCTGCACGAGCGCGTGCAGCCGGGGCAGCTCCTCGCGGTCGGTGGCGACGACGAGCTTCCCCGTCACCTCGTGCGGAATGCCCCATTCTGCACAGAACTTGACCATCTCGGCCGCGCCCTGGACCGCGAACCGCGCCTTGAGCGAGCCCGGACGGTAGTAGATCCCGCTGTGGATCACCCCGCTGTTGCGCCCGGTCTGGTGGCGCGCGAGGGCGTGCTCCTTCTCCAGGACCGTGACCCGGGTGCCGGGGGCGGCGCGCGTCAGGGCGTACGCCGTCGACAGACCGACGATCCCACCGCCGATCACCAGCACGTCACAGTCAAACACCAGCGCCACCTCCCACCACCGATAGTGCACTGGCCCACTGACAACGCCGTTAAACGCCCACGGTGTGGGACGCGCGTCACTCCGACGCGCAGCGGCGGACCCGGGTCGCGTCTCGCGCCTCTCACGCCGGAGCGACCAGCAGCGGCCGGGCCCGCTCGCGCAGTTCCATGACGCGCGGCTCGTGCCCGTACGGTTCGAGCCGGTGCAGCAGATCGCGTACGTACTCGGTCGTCCGCGCCGACGAGATCCGGCCCGCCACCTCCACCGCGCGCGTGCCCGCCGCGCAGGCCGCGTCCAGGTTGCCCGACTCCAGCTCGGCGACGGCGGAGACGACGAGCCGCAGCCCGTGCGAGCGGACGAACTCCTCCGTCGGCCGGGACAGCGCCTGCTCGGTGAACCGCCGCACCTCGCCCGGCATCCGCAGGTCCCGGTAGCACTCGGCGGCGTCGGCGCAGAACCGGTCGTACGAGTAGAAGCCGAGCCAGGTCGGGTCGGCGTCGCCCTCCCGGGAGCGCTCCAGCCAGCCCTCGGCGGACTTGAGCGCGGCCGCGGCGGCCGCCCCGTCACCGGCCTTGGCGTGCGCGCGGGCCTCGACGAGCCGGAAGAAGGACATGGTGCGGGCGGTGGCGAGCCCCCGGTTCCGTTCGAGCGCGGCCTGGGCGAGGTCGACGCCCTCGTCGGCGAAGCCCCGGTAGGTGGCCTGGAGCGACATGGAGGCGAGGACGTAGCCGCCGAGGGGCACGTCGGCGGCCGCGCGGGCGAGCCGCAGGGCCTGGATGTAGTACCGCTGGGCCGCCTCCTGCTGCCCGGTGTCGAAGGCCATCCAGCCGGCGAGCCGGGTGAGCTCGGCCGTCGCGCCGAACAGGTTCCGGCCGACCTCGTCCGAGTACGAGCCGAGCAGCAGCGGCGCCGCGTCCACGCGTAAGCACTCGGGCACCATCGAGGAACGCCAGTCCCCGCCGCCGTACTTGGAGTCCCAGCGGCGGGCGTCCTCGGCGGCCTCGCGGAGCTTCGCGACGTCGCTGTGGCCCACGCGCGCGTGCTCCGCGGCCGACGGGCCCGCCGCGGTGCCGGTGCTCGGGCGTGGGGCCTCGCGCTCGACCGACGGGTCGGCCGGGGTTATCAGCCAGCGGGACGTGGGCGTCGCGTACGCGCTGACCGCGAAGGACCCGGCGAGCGACTGCCAGATGCCGCCCCCGCCGGCCCGCCGTCCGGCGAGATCGAGCCGGTACAGGTCGGTGGCCGAGCGGACCGCCTCGCCGACGTCGCGCGGGAAGGCGAGCCCGACCTCGGGTGCCGGGTCGGCGTCCGCGAGCCCGATCTCGTGCAGCGGCACGGGCCGGCCCAGCTTCTGCCCGATCGCGGCGGCGATCAGGTGCGGGGCGGCGCCCTGCGGCACCATGCCCTTGGACACCCAGCGGGCGACCGAGGTCTTGTCGTAACGAAGCGTCAGACCCCGCTGTGCGCCGAGGTCGTTGACGCGCCGGGCGAGCCCGGCGTTGCTGATTCCCGCGAGGGCGAGAACCGTGCCGAGCTTTTCGTTCGGCCCGCGTTGCTCCCTGGACATCACGCCACCCCTCGACAACCCAGACGGCCGCCACGACGCCGGGCATAGGCGTGCGGCATTCGTAAACACAGCGTAGTTCGCCGCATCCCCACCGTTAAGGGGCGGTGTTCCGTATGGCGAGATTGTTGTGTGAACGTGCGACGAACACGGTCGGCGGCGCGGCCCGTGCTCCCGCCGTGTGGCCGTGCGCCCGGCCGTGCGCTCTCGTCCGGCCGGCGGGGGAGCGCTTCCATGAGTTCCGCGTGGGTCGGCCCGCTCGGCCGGGAGCGGTGTCCCGGACCAGTGGGCTGGGGGACACCGCCGCCCCATTCCCCGCGGGCGGCGGACGGCACCGGGAGGCGGGAGCGCCTCCCGGGCTGCCGGTGTCCGGCGAGCCGCCCGGCGCCGCTCCAAACCTCTGACGGGGATCGATATTTGGCCGAATGACGCCGGTGCGCCGCCGATCATCAACTGGCCCATGCCAGGGGCGCATTCGGCTTTGGCGCGCGTGCACCCGGACCCCGCCCCGTGCGCCGTTGTCGTGGCAGCATGTCCTCCACCGAAACGGATGTGGAGGCGCCGATGCGATGGCTGGTGGGCTGGAGCAGTGTCGCGGCGAGCTTCGCAACGACCGCGGGGGGCCGCGCGGGACCGGCACACGGCGCGTACGGCTCGGGCCCCGGCCCCTCGTACGCCTCCGGCTCTCCGTACGACCCCGGATACGACCCGGGATACGCCCCCGGCCCCGACCGTGCGGCCGAGGGGCGCACGGTGCAACCCGTGGGCGCACAACTCCTGTGGGGCGACCCCGATCCGCTCTGGGCGGTCGGTGACTGGCGCCCCGACGAGGTGCGCGTGGTCGCCGTCGACGACCGGACCCGCCTCGCCGTCCTCGGCTGCTGCGCCGCGAGCGACGAGGAGCTGCGGATCGGCCTGCTCACCGCGCGCGGGGGCGCGCTGCGGCACCTGACCGCCTGGCCCGGCAGCTACACCGCCGTCGTGAAGACCGGCCGCCGCGTCACCGTCACCGGTGACCTCGCGGGCGCCCGCCCGGTGTTCCACACCTCGTGGGCGGGCGGCACCGCGTACGCCACCGCCGCCCTGCCGCTCGCCGACCTCGTCGAGGCCCAGCTCGACATCGGCCACCTCGCCGCCCTGCTCGCCTGCCCCGAGACCCCGGAGGCGCTGCGCGACTCCACCCCGTACGAGGGGGTGCGGCGGGTGCCGCCGGGCCACGCGCTGATCCTGCGGGAGGGCTCGCGCGAGATCACCGGCTACGAGCAGGTGGCCTCGCTCGCCGTCGCGGCGCCCGAGGCCGACCCCCGGCAGGCCGTCGAAGGGGTGCGGGACGCCCTCGTCGAGGCCGTACGGGCCCGGCTCACCGCCCCCCGGCACGCACCCGAGACCCCGCTCCCCGACCCCGGCCCGGTCCCCGGCATGGGCCCGGCCGACCGGCGCGCCGCCCGGGGCGCGGGCCCCGCGCCGGGCATCGGAGCCGACCTGTCCGGCGGCAGCGCCTCCGGCACGCTCGCGCTGCTCGCGGCGGGCCTCCCGGGGGTGCCGGGCACGGTCACCGGGCACGGCACGGGCGCGGGGGAGCGGCTGCTCGCCGTCACGTTCAACGACCTGGCGACGCGGGCCGGCGCGCGCCGCACGGCCGAGCTGGAGCGGGCCCGGGCGATAGCGGCCGACCCCCGGCTGCACCACGTCGTCGTCGCGGGCGGCGAGGAGGCCCTGCCGTACGCGTCCCTCGACGGGCCGCTCACCGACGAGCCGGGGCCCGCGCTCGTCACGGCCGAGCGGCACCGCAGGAGGCTCGCGGGCGGCAGCGCCGACCACTTCACCGGGATGGGCGCGAAGCAGGTCCTGGACGCGCACCCGGCGCGCCTCGCCGACCTCCTGATGGACCGCAGGCGCCGCTCCCTGGTGCGTCCGGTGACGGCGCTCGCCAAGGCGTCGGGCCCGTCGGCGGGGTCGCTCCTGGTGCCGCTGACCGTGTACCGGGCGGCGCGGAAGCTGGCCCGCACCCCGTACCGGACGGGTCTGGAGGCGGCGGCCCGGCGGGTCCTGGAGGCGAACCGCACGGCCACGGACGGCTTCGGGCCCCTGGAGGCCTCGCTCTCGGCCCTCGCCTGGTCGCGGCCGGGACCGGCGGCGCGCTGGCTGACGGGCGAGGCCCTGGCCGAAGTATCGGTTCGCCTGAACCGGGCGGCGACCCTCCCGGCCGCCGTCCAGCGCCCCGGTGAGGCACGCGCGCGTGCCGCCCTCGCGCGCGCGGCGGCCGACCACCGGGTCCTGGAGCAGGCCGCCGAGATCCGGGGCCAGCGCCTGCACGCCCCCTTCCTCGACAACCAGGTCGTACGGGCCTGCCGCGACCTCCCCGAATCGCTCCGCGTCCAGCCGGACGCCCGGGCCGGGGTCCTGCGCACGGTCCTCTCCGGCGCCGGCGTCCACGACGTCCCCGCCGGCTGGGGCGCCCCCCACCCGGCCGTCCCGGCCGCCGCCACGCGCGCGGGCCTGCGTGCCGCGCTCCCGCAGCTCATCGCCCTCTTCGACGCACCGCTCCTCGCGGACGCGGGCCTGATCGACGCGCGCGTCGTCCGCAAGGCGCTCCGCGCGGCGGCCGACGGCGCCCCCGTCCCCCTCGACGGCCTCGCCGACCTGGTCTCCACCGAACTCTGGCTCCGCCGCCTCCTGGCCCGCCGGGGCTCCTGCTGGACCGACACCACAGCGGCCCCCCGCTCCCACCGCGCGGTCCAGGGGCCCCTGATCCCGCCGTCGAGGAGATCACTGCCGGCTTGAGGTCCCGCCCGGTGAGCCGGACGGCGACGCGCTCCGAAGGCCGGACCTCGGGGACCCACCGGGGTAAACCCCGAGGCGTACGGCCCGACCGCCCGCCACAATGGGGCGGTGCGGTATCTCATCCTCGGCACCACCGAGGCCCTCCGGCCCGACGGCAGCCCGCTTCCCCTCGGCGGGGCCCGGCTGCGCGCGCTGCTCGCCGCGCTCGCGCTGCGCGGCGGACGGGCCGTGTCCGTCGGCGAGCTCGCCGACGACGTGTACGGGGACGATCCGCCGCAGGACGCACCCGCCGCCCTCCAGGCCCTCGTCGGCCGGCTCCGGCGGATCCTCGGCCGGGAGGCCGTCGCCTCCACCCCCGGCCCCGGGTACCGGCTCGCCGCCGGCCCCGACGACATCGACCTGTACGTGTTCCAGCGCCGGGCCAGGGACGGCGCCGCCCGCCTCGACGCCGGCGACCCCGACACCGCAGCCGCCCTCCTCCGCGAGGCCCTCGGCCTCTTCCGGGGCCCCGCCCTCGCCGACCTGCCCGACCCGGCGGGCGTCCGGCCCGAGGCGCAGCGGCTCGCGGCGCTCCGCCAGCGCGTCGAGGCCGATCTGCGCCGGGGCGCCACCGACGGACTCGTACCGGAGCTGACCGAGCTCATCACCACGCACCCGTACGACGAGGCCTTCCGCGCCCAGCTCATCCGCGCCCTGCGGGCCGAGGGCCGGCACGCCGACGCCCTCACCGCGTACGAGTCGGCCCGCCGCACCCTCGCGGACGCCCTCGGCGCCGACCCCGGCCCCGAACTCACCGCCCTCCACCGGGAACTCCTCGCCGGAGCCGTCCCGCCCCCGCCCGTACGCGCCCCCGAGCCGCCCACCGCCGGGGCCGGCAACATCCGGCCGCGCCTCACCTCCTTCGTCGGGCGCGAGCCAGAACTCGCCGCGCTCGACGCCGACCTGACCCGCTCCCGGCTCGTGACGCTCACCGGACCCGGCGGTTCCGGCAAGACGCGGCTCGCCGAGGAGGCCGCGCTCCGGGCCGTCGGCCCCGCCGCCTGGATCGCCGAACTCGCCCCGCTCGACGACCCCGACGCCCTCCCCGGCGCCGTCCTCTCCGCCCTCCGCCTCCGCGAGATCAACCTCACCCGCGACGGCGTCCCGCTCCAGGACGACCCCACCGCCCATCTCGTCGAGCACCTGGCCCGCCGCCCGCTGCTCCTGGTCCTCGACAACTGCGAGCACGTCATCGACGCGGCCGCCGCCCTCGCCGAGACCCTCCTCACCCACTGCCCGGACCTGCGCATCCTCGCCACCAGCCGGGAACCCCTCGGCGTCCCCGGCGAGTCGGTCCGCCCCGTCGAGCCCCTTCCGCCCGACCCCGCCCACCGCCTCTTCGCCGAGCGGGCCCGCACCGTGCGCCCCTCCTTCGACCTCGTCCGGGACGGCGGCGAGGCCGTCGACGAGATCTGCCGCCGCCTCGACGGCCTGCCGCTCGCCATCGAACTGGCCGCCGCCCGGCTGCGCCTCCTCACCCCGCGCCAGATAGCCGACCGCCTCGACGACCGGTTCCTCCTGCTCACCTCCGGCTCGCGGACCGTCCTGCCCCGCCAGCAGACCCTCCGCGCCGTCGTCGACTGGTCCTGGGACCTCCTCGACCCGGCCGAGCGCGCACTGCTCCGCCAGGTGTCGGTCTTCGCCGGAGGCTGGGACCTGGCCGCCGCCGAGGCCCTCTCCCCGGGTGCCGCCGACGTCCTCGGGGCCCTGGTCGACAAGTCCCTCGTCGTCGCCACCCCCACCGAGGGCGGCGAGATGCGCTACCGGCTCCTGGAGACCATCCACGAGTACGCGACCGAGCGCGCCGCCGAGGACCCCGAGCTGCTCGCCGCCGCCGAGGCCGCCCACACCGCCCACTTCACGGCCCTGGCCGAGACCGCCGAGCCCCGGCTCCGCTCGGCCGAGCAGCTCCCCTGGATCGACCGGCTCGAACGCGACCTCGACAACATCCGCGCCGCCTTCCACCGCACCCTCGTCACCGCCCCCGACGAGGCCGCCGCCCTCCGGCTCGTCTTCGCCATGGGCTGGTTCTGGTGGCTGCGGAACTACCGCCCCGAGGGCCTGGCCTGGGTCGAGCGCGCGCTCGCCCTCGGCGAGGACCCGTCCGATCCCGCCGACCCCCGCCACTGGCCCCGCATGCACCTGCGCATGCTGCACTTCTTCCTCGCGGTGGAGAGCACCACGATGGGCGACTTCAAGGAACCGGAGACCCTCGCGCTGGTCCGGCGCGTGCGCGACGCGTTCGGCGCGGAGCCCGGCCCCGAGTCGGCCCGCTTCCCCGGCCTGCTCTGGCCGTTCACCGCGGTCCTCACCGAGGAACCGGCCGTGGTCCGCGCCCTCCTCGACACCGCCGTCGACACCTGCCGCCGGTACGGCGGCGACTGGGAGCTCGGCGTCACCCTCATGTTCCGGACGCACATGATCGTCGACATGCCCGGCGGCATGCCCGGCGTCGACGAGGCCCTGGCCGAACTCCGCGACCTCGCCCGCCGCGTCGGCGACCGCTGGATGGGCGCCCAGATCGCGAGCGCGGCCGGCGAGGCGCACACGATGCGCGGCCGGCACGCGGCGGCGGGCGAGGCGTACGAGGAGGCCCTCGGGCTCGCCCGCGAGGTCGGCGCCCATGCCGAGGCCCCGTTCCTCCTCGCCCGACTCGCTGAACTGTCCTACCGCACCGGCGACGTGGAGACCGCCGAGCGGACCCTCGACGAGGCCGCGCGGGAGGCCGATCGCCACCACGTACGGGACACCCAGGCGTACGTCTGCTTCCTCCGGGCCGGCTTCGCCCTCGACCGCCGCGACATCAGGGAGGCCCGCGCCCAGCTGGAGGAGGCGGGCCGTACGGTCTCGATCGGCACCCCGCCGCCGCACTTCGAGGCGGCGGTGAGGGGGATCGGCGCCCGCGTCGAGGCGTACGAGGGCAAGGGCGCGGCCGCCGTCGCCACGGCCCTCGACGCGCTCCGCACCGCGCGGGACGCCCAGTGCGCGGACTTCATCACCAACGGCCTGACGGAGGGGCTCGCCATCACGCTCGCCGAGGCGGGCGAGGCCGAGCTCGCCGTACGGGTCATGGCGGCCGCCGACCACCGGCGCCGGGACACGCCCCGCTCGGTGCCCGAGCTGCGGGACAGCGAGTCCGTGACCGCCCTGGGGCTCGCCGAGCTCGGCGCGTCGGGCCTGGAAGCCGCCCGCGCCGCCGGTTCCGGGCTCGGTCTCGACGAGGTCCTCGCCCTCGCCGAGCCCGTCGCCGCGCGGGCGGACGCGACCGTCAGGAGCAGCTGATCCGGGACTCCGCCCAGTCGGCGACCGCGGCCCGGCCGAACGGCGTGTGGTCCTCCACCACGAGCCGGATCGTGGAGAGCCCGGTGAGGTCGATCCGCACGGGGAGCGGCGGGTCGCCCGCCCGGACGACCTCGGAGCGCCAGATCCGACGCCCGTCCCCGTAGACGGAGAAGCGGACGCCGCCGACGCCGAGCTGGGCGCTCAGGTCGTCGACGCCGACGGTCGCGTCGTACCGCGTGCACTGCCGGTTGAGGTCGATGAGCAGCGAGGACGGCGCGTGGACGCTGACCCCGTGCGCGTACGTGGTGCCGTTGATGGCCACGTTGTTCCGCTGCCACATCCAGCTGCTGTCCGAGAGGGACACCTCGGGCTTGGTGCCGTCGCCGAAGACCCCGTACTGCAGCTCGTTGACCTGGTAGACGGACGGCGGCGCGGGCTTGGGCTTCGGCGTGGGGGACGGCGTGGGCGTCGGCGTGGGCGTGGGCTTGGGCGTCGGCTTCGGGGCGGGCGGAGGCGTCGGCCTGGGCGTGGGCTTCGGCGTCGCCTTAGGGCTCGGCTTCGGGGGAGGCGGCGGCGTGGGCGCCGGAGGCTCGGAGGCGACGGGCGGGGCCGGCGGCGCGGGCTTCGGCTTCGGGGACGGCGGCGCGGGCTCCGGCGCGATCGGGGTGACGACCGGCTGGGCGGGCTTGGGCGCGGCCACGGGCTGCTGCGGGTCCCCGGCCATGGCCCAGACGAGCCCGGCGGCCGCGGCGACCGCTATGGCCGCCGCGATGCCGGCCTTCGCGGGCGCGCCGAGCCCCTCGGCGGCGGCACCGCCCGAGGCGGCTCCCCCGGAGGACCCGGTGGCGGCGGCCGCCGCGCCCGCACCGGCCGCGGCGGCGGTGCCGCCGGCGACGACACCGGCGGCCTTGAGCGAGTACCCGGCGGCGAACCAGCCGATGACGGCGACCGGCAGGAGCGCGGGGATCCCGGCGTTCACATGGGCCAGCTCACCGGCGGCGAGCCGGCACTTGGCGCATTCGTCCAGGTGCTTGCGCAGGCCGCGCTCGGCCCGCATCCGCAGCCCGCCGCGCGCGTAGGCGCCGAGCCGGTCCGCGTAGCGGGCGCAGTCGCCGCCGGCGGTGAGGGACTGGCTGACGTGCGCCTGGAGGTAGGCCTGCTTGAGGCCCTCGCGGGCCCGGCTGGCGAGCACGGCGGTGGCGTTGGCGGTCAGTCCGAAGAGCGGGGCGACCTCGCTCGGGGACTCCTCCTCGACGGTGGTGTGCCACAGCACGGCCTGCCAGCGCTCGGGCAGCGAACGGAAGGCCTGCATGGCGAGGGACTGCTCGGCCTCGTGCATCGCGCGGACGTCCGCGCCGAGGTCCATCGTGTCGTGGTCGGCGACCTCGGAGGACCGGGCGGCGTCCGCGGCGAACACGGCGAAGTCCTCGACGAGGTGCTCGCGCTTCTGGGTCCTGGCCCAGTTGGCGGCTACCCGCCGGACGGTGGTCATGAGGTAGGCGCGCACGGCCTGTTCGGGCCCGGCGCCGCCGCGCACGGCCTGGAGGGTGCGGGCGAAGACCTCGGCGGTGAGGTCGTCGGCGGTGTGCGCGTCGCGGCAGCAGGTCCTGGCGTACCGGCGGACGGCGTCGGAGTGGCGGCGGAACAGCTCCTCGTACGCGGTGCCGTCGCCGTCCCGCATGAGCTGGACGAGCTCGGCGTCGGAGGGCGGCAGTTCGCGCGGCGGTGGGAGCACGGTGTCGGGCTCGTCGGCCTCGGGGTCACCGCCGACGCCCTCGCTCCCGGAGGCGTCGAACGCGACGGCCCCACCCGAGGCGGCCCCACCCGCGTTGGCTCCATCCGAGGCGGCTCCACCCGCGACAGCACCCGCGTCCGCGGGTCTCGCCCCGGCGGGCTTGCCCTCGCGCTGCTGCGGCACGCTCGCGTCGAGCGGCTCGGCGTGCGGCACGGCCGGCGCTCCAGGCGCTCCCGACGAGCCCCCCGGTCCGCCCTGGCTCGGCACCTGCCGGGAGGGAAGGTCCCCGGTCTCCGCGCCGCCGCCGCTGCCCAGCGGATCGTCCCGACTGTCACCGCTCATCGCGGAAGCCCCCGTACGCACGCTCGGACCGAATACCGGCCAAGCGTGCCACAGAGCGCGGGCATGCCGAAGCGCCGCGTCCACTTACCACTCGTCCGGGGCGAGTTCATGTATCCGGGCGTAACCGCTCACACGTTCGTGCAAAGCTCATGGGTCCGCCCGGACCACGAGGAACACCTGCCCCGGTGACAACAGCCGGACGGGTCCTACCGGGAGCGCAGGCCCTCGAGAAGGATGTCGAGGAGCCTCGCCGAGGCCGCCGCCTGCTGCACGGCGTCCGGCAGGGCCGGCGCGGCGGTGGCGATGACGAGCAGGACGTCCGCCACGGTCACGTCCGTCCGCAGCTCACCCGCCTCACGCGCCCGGTCGACCAGCCGGCCCACGACCTCCAGGAGCTCCGAGGCCCCCGCGTCGTCCCGCTCGTCGGCGGGCACCTGGCGCGGCGCGACCACACGGGTGTCGCCCGGCTCGGCGACACCCCGCTGGTACGGCACCCGGGCCGCGTCGTCCGCGTCGTCCGCGACGAGCGGCGCACCGGACTCGTCCACACCCACGCGCAGCACCTGCGGCGGCAGGAGACGACCCGCACCGGAAGCGACCGAGGTCCGCAGGAACCGGGAGAGCGCCGACCACGGCTCCTCCTCCTGGCCCAGCGCGGCCCGCGCCTGCTCGGTCAGCCGGGAGGTCTCCTCCTCGGCTATGCGCCGCACCAGCACGTCCTTGCTGGGGAAGCGGCGGTAGACGGTGCCGACGCCGACGCGGGCGCGGCGCGCCACGTCCTCCATCGGAGCGCCGTAGCCGAGCTCGCCGAACACCTCACGGGCGGCCCGGAGCACGTGCTCCAGATTGCGCTGGGCGTCCACCCGCAGCGGCGCGGACCTGCCGCCCGCCACCGTGCCATTGCGCGGCTCGGCCGTCCCCGGGGCGTGCCCGTCGACGACGGTCGCCGTCCCGGCGCCCGACTGCCACCGCGAATCCTGAATCTGCATAAGCGTTCCCCCGCTCATGATGTCTCCCCCCGGAGACTCCCCGCCCTGACACGGGGCCTCCGGCGGACGAGCGCTTCGGTCCACGCGCGCTCGGATCCGACACCCCGATGAAGTACGAACATAGTTGAGTCGGGGTCAATTCAGAAGGGGGAGTTCCGTACGGTGCGCCCCCCGATCGGAGCAAGGCCCGGAAGACTCCCGATTCCGACCCCTCTCCGAACCGGTCTCACCGACCCTGACCTGCACCGATTCCGTCACGCGCTCACCACGCGCCACCCCGCGCCTCCGTACCCCTCCGGTCACACAATTTGCCGAGCCTGTGGACAAACCACGGACGGGGGTGCGTCATGGGACAGTGACCGAACCTGCGCGCATTCTCGTGGTCGGCGGTGGCTACGTCGGCATGTACACCGCGCTGCGCCTCCAGCGGCAGCTCAGTGCCGAGCTCAGAGCCGGCACCGCCGAGATCGTGGTGGTCACCCCCGAGCCGTACATGACGTACCAGCCGTTCCTCCCGGAGGCCGCGGCCGGCTCCATCTCCCCGCGCCACGTCGTCGTCCCGCTCCGCCGGGTCCTCGACCGCTGCCGCGTCGTCATCGGCGAGGTCCGCTCCGTCGACCACGCCAAGCGCACCGCGACCCTCATCACCCTCGCCACCGAGGAGGAGGGCACCGGCAGCGTCGAGATGACGTACGACGAGCTGGTCATCGCGCCCGGCTCGGTCTCCCGCACCCTCCCGGTCCCCGGCCTGGCCGACCACGGCATCGGCTTCAAGACCGTCGAGGAGGCCATCGGCCTGCGCAACCACGTCATCGAGCAGATGGACATCGCCTCCTCCACCCGCGACCCCGCGATCCGCGACGCCGCCCTCACCTTCGTCTTCGTCGGCGGCGGCTACGCGGGCGTGGAGGCCCTCGCGGAGCTGGAGGACATGGCCCGCTACACCGCGCGGTACTACCACAACATCAAGCCCGAGGACCTGCGCTGGGTCCTCGTCGAGGCCTCCGACCGGATCCTCCCCGAGGTCGGCGAGGACATGGGCCGGTACGCGATCCGCGAGCTGCGCGGCCGGAACATCGACGTGCGCCTGGAGACCCGCCTGGAGTCCTGCGAGGACCGGGTCGCCGTCCTCAGCGACGGCACCCGCCTGCCCACCCGTACGGTCGTCTGGACCGCCGGCGTCAAGCCCGCGCCCGTCCTCGCCGCCACCGACCTGCCGCTGAACGAACGCGGAAGGCTCCGCTGCACCCCGCAGCTCGCCGTCGACGGCGCCGAGCACGCCTGGGCGGCCGGCGACGCCGCCGCCGTCCCCGACGTGACGTCGGAGGAACCGGGCAAGGAGTGCGCGCCCAACGCCCAGCACGCCGTCCGCCAGGCCAAGGTCCTCGCCGAGAACGTCGCGGCCTCCCTGCGCGGGCAGCCGCTCAAGGAGTACGCGCACGCGTACGTGGGCTCCGTCGCCTCCCTCGGCCTGCACAAGGGGGTCGCCCACGTCTACGGACGCAAGCTCAAGGGCTATCCGGCCTGGTTCATGCACCGCGCCTATCACCTCAGCCGGGTCCCGACCTTCAACCGCAAGGCCAGGGTCCTCGCCGAATGGACCTTGTCCGGCCTGTTCAAACGGGAGATCGTCTCCCTCGGCTCCCTGGAACACCCCAGGGCCGAGTTCGAACTCGCCGCGGCGCCACCGCCCGGCGACGGCGACAAGCCGCAGTCCTGACATCACTGTCAGTGCACTCGTCCACACTGGACGTGTGACCATAGGTGGGCTCACACCTGCACAGCGTGACTCTGCACGGCACCGACACCACGAGGCATACAAATCCGTGAACTTCACCCGTTGGAGCGCCCGGCTCCCCGGCACGCAGCGCCGCGCGGCGCGG
This sequence comes from Streptomyces nymphaeiformis, assembly GCF_014203895.1. GTDB lineage: Bacteria > Actinomycetota > Actinomycetes > Streptomycetales > Streptomycetaceae > Streptomyces > Streptomyces nymphaeiformis. The sequence goes on from NZ_JACHJY010000004.1 coordinate 754,497, forward strand.
GGGACCGAAGGTTCCGTGCCCGCCGCCCGCGGTGAGTACGGTCAGCAGTTGGAGCACCTCGCAGAAGAGGCCGCCGACGTCCCCGCCCTGGAGGACTTCTCCGTACGGGAGCTGCTCGGCCGTCTCCCCGGCCTCGTCGCCCTCGTGTACGGCCCGGAGCACCGCATCGCGTACGTGAACGACGCGTACGCCGCCGCGTTCGGCCCGCGCGCCGCAGGCGCCACCGTCGCCGACACCTGCCCGGAGGCCGAGGAGCTCGGCCTGCTGCCCCTCATGGACCAGGTGCTGCGCAGCGGAAAGCCCCGCACGGTCAAGTCCCGCAAGACCAAGGACGGCGGCTCGTACACGGTCACGTGCCTGCCCGTCGACAGCCCCCGCCTCGACGGCGGCGGCGTCCTCGTCCACGCGGCCGACGTCACCGACCACGCCGAGGCCGCCGAGCGGCTCCGGGCCAGCGAGCGCAGGCACCGCGAGACCGCCGTCACCCTCCAGCGCTCCCTGCTCCCGCAGGAGCTGGAGCAGCCCGACGACCTGCGGATCGCCGCCACCTACCAGCCGGGCGTCGCGGACGCGGCCGTCGGCGGCGACTGGTACGACGTGATCACCCTCGGCGCGGGCCGCACCGCGCTCGTCATCGGCGACGTCATGGGCCGCGGCGTGCGCGCCGCCGCCGTCATGGGCCAGCTCCGCACCGCCGTCCGGGCCTACGCGCGCCTGGACCTGCCCCCGCACGAGGTCCTCCAGCTCCTCGACGGCCTCGCCGCCGAGATCGACGCCAGCCAGATCGCCACCTGTGTGTACGCGATCCACGACCCCAACGAGGGCAAGCTGGTGTACGCCTCCGCCGGCCACCTCCCGATCCTCGTACGGGACGAGGACGGCACCGTCCGGCGCGCCGAGGACCCGACCGGACCGCCGCTGGGCACCGGCGGCTGGCTGCACGCCTCGGGCTCCATCGCCCTGCCGCCCGGCTCCACCGCCGTCCTCTACACGGACGGTCTCGTCGAGCGCCGCCGCGAGGACATCGACGAGGGCGTCGAAGCCCTGGCCCGCGCCCTGGCCGGCGCCGCCGGCACCCCGCAGGTGGTCTGCGACCGGCTCCTGCGGGCCCTCGGGGTGACCGCCGAGCACGACGACGACGTCGCCGTCCTGGTCGTCCAGCACCCCTCCCGCAAGGGCGCGGACGCCGAGCTCTTCCACAACGCCGCCCTGGAGCTGCTCGGCGGCGTGGAGGCGGCCCCCCGCGCGCGTGCGTTCGCCTCCGGGGTCCTGTCGTCCTGGCGGTTCCCGGTCGAGCTGCGCGACCTGGGCGTCCTCGCCACCAGCGAGCTCGTGGCGAACTCCCTCCAGCACGGCACCCCGCCCATGCGCCTGCGCCTGAGACGTACCGACCGGCGCCTGATCATCGAGGTCACGGACGGCGACGACCACCTGCCGCGCCGCCGCAGGGCGGAAACGGAGGACGAGGCGGGTCGCGGTATCTCGATCATCGCGACGATCGCCTCGTCCTGGGGAAGCCGCCGCACGCCCGGCGGCGGCAAAGCGGTGTGGTGCGAGTTCGCCCTGCCGGACTGACCCGGTCTAGGCGGCAGCGGTCTCGCTCTCGCGGGCCGGCTCGTGCCGGGCGACCACCTTCGACGGCTTGACCGCCAGCGAAGGCTGGTCCTGCTCGGGGGTGAGCTGCCGGCCGAGCCGGACCGCCAGGAACGTGATCCCGAGCGAGAAGAGCACGAAGGTCACGATGTACGGCCCGTGCAGCGCGGCCCCCATGGGCCCGCCCACGGCCGGACCGACGGCCAGCGCCAGCTGCTTCACCAGGGCGAAGGCCGAGTTGTACGACCCGACCATCGACTCCGGCGCCAGATCGGCCACCAGCGGGGCCACGGTCGGCGACAGCATCGCCTCACCGAGCCCGAAGAGGGCGTACGTGGAGATGAAGGCAGCCGTCGCCATGGCCTGGCTGCCGTGCCCGAGGCCCGCGTACCCGGCGACCATCCAGGCCACGGCCCAGATCAGACCCACGGCCGCGATCACCCGGGTCCGCTTCCGGCGCTCGACGAACCGCAGCACCACGAACTGGGCGACCACGATCACCGCCGTGTTCGCGGCGAGGGCGATCCCGAGCGTCGACGGCTGGATGCCGGCGGCCTCCGTGCCGTACGCGGCGAGACCCGACTCGAACTGCCCGTAGCAGGCGAAGAACAGCACGAAGCCGAGGACGCACAGCTGCACCATCGCCTTGTGCCCGAGCAGCGCCCGGAGACCGCCGCCCTTGGCGCCCTCGGACGGCCGGGTGCCCTGCAGCGCGGGGGAGCCCGGCATCCGGACCGTCCCGACGACCGCGGCGAGCACCAGGAACATCGCCGCCTCGATCGAGAACAGCAGGATGAAGCTGCCCGGCCGGCTCGTGTCGACCAGCAGACCGCCGATCAGACCACCGATACCGAGGCCGAGGTTCTGCAGGAAGAACTGCATCGCGAAGGCCCGCGTGCGACCGGCGGGCGCTGAGCACCAGACGATCATCGTGGCGAGGGCCGGCTGCATCACGGCCGTACCGGCACCCAGCAGCACCGCGGCCCCCACGGCCGCCGGCACGCTGGACGCGAAGCCCATCGCCACCGCGCCCACGGACGCGAGGACCGAGGCCACCAGGAGGACGGGCACGGGCCCGCGCCGGTCGATGGCCCGCCCGCTGAAGGGCAGCACCACCAGTGCGGCCATGGCGAAGACGGCCAGCACGATTCCCGCCGTCGCCGCGCCCAGATCCCGCACCTGCGCCACGTACACATAGAAGTACGGGACGGTGAAGCCGAGTCCGAACGCGCTCAGCGCGCTGCCTGCCTGGATGCGGCGCATCGCTGCGCCCCTCGCCTTGGTCACACTCACCCACTTCGGTCGCGGGTTCAGATCTGTACGTCTGAACCCTGAAGACTTCAACGCTAAAGTTAACGCCTTAACAGTACACACTGAAGGACTTCAACGCCAACCAAGCCCGTGGGATACTCGCCGCATGTCCGACACCGCTCCCCAGGAGCCGAGCCTCGACGAGCAGATCGCCGCGTATCAGCGCGAGTACCGCGACCTCGACCCGCAGGTGGAGAAGGTCGTCTCCGCCCTCGGCCGGCTGAACCGCCGGATGAACGTGGCGTACGGCCGCCAGCTCTCCGACCTCGGCATCAGCAACGCGGAGTGGGAGGTCCTCAAGACCCTCGTGCTCGCCGGCGCCCCCTATCGCCTCGGCCCCGGCGAGCTGGCCAAGCGCCTCGGCCTCACCCCGGCCGCGATGACCCACCGCATCGACCGCATGGCGGGCGAGGGCCTGGTCACCCGCGACCGGGACGAGAACAACCGGGTCCGCGTGATCGTCGAGCTGACGGACGAAGGCCGTACGAAGTGGCTGGAGGCCATGCGCATGGCCACCGACTTCGAGGAGGAGCTCCTCCAGGACCTGAGCTCGGAGGAGAGGGGCGCCCTGGGCGACGCGCTGATCCGCCTGCTCCGCCGCGTGGAGCTCACCCAGCCGGACGCCGGCGGCCGTCTGACGGACCTCGACTGACGCACCGGGCGGGGGTTGACACGCCCCTACTGGATGCGTAGTGTTCTCCGAGTTGTCACGGAGCCGGAACGGTTCTTCGACAACCACTCCCGCCGCAGATGCGGCACCTCTTACTCAGCACGGACTCCCCACCGGGACGAATTTCGGCATGCCGAAATTCATTTCGAAAGACTCGATTATGAGTTGCCAGGGAAACCCGCTAGAGTTTGAGACGTCGGAACGGCCGAACAGCCGGAAAGACAAACCCCGCTGACTGGGAATCAGACGCCGAAAGGATCTGATAGAGTCGGAACCGCCGGAAGGGCCC
>NZ_JACHJY010000005.1:0-633983 GCF_014203895.1 Streptomyces nymphaeiformis
CTTCCTTCGTTCCCGTTTCCGGGCCCTCCGGGCGCTTCCTTCGTTTCCGACTCTATCAGATCTTTCCGATCCGATTTCCTCGGTGCTTTCCGGTCTCGAATTTGTTTTCTTCGAGGCCTTCCGGCGTGTTCCGACTTTATCAGATGTTCTGAGTCGGATTTCCCGCCTCCCGGTTCATCCTCCGGGCGCACTGCGGCGCCGGGGACTTCCCGATCTGGCGGAGCCGTAAACGTACTGGAGCGGGGCGCCCCGATGCAAATCGAGGGGCCCCGCTCCGGTGTCGCGCTGGTCAGGCCTGTCAGACCTCGACGACGACCGGGAGGATCATCGGTCGCCGGCGGTAGGTGTCGGAGACCCACTTGCCGACGGTGCGGCGGATCAGCTGCTGGAGCTGGTGGGGTTCGACGACGCCGTCCTGGGCCGACTTGTTGAGCGCCTGGTCGATCTTCGGGATCACCGCGTCGAAGGCGGAGTCGTCGATCCCGGAGCCGCGGGCGTGGACGTACGGGCCGGCCGTGATCTTGCCGGTCGAGGAGTCCACGACCACGAAGACCGAGATGATGCCCTCCTCGCCGAGGATGCGGCGGTCCTTGAGGGAGGTCTCGGTGACGTCGCCGACCGAGAGGCCGTCCACGTACACGTAGCCCGCCTGGACCTTGCCGGTGATGCGGGCGCGGCCGTCGACCAGGTCGACGACGACGCCGTCCTCGGCGATGACGATGTGGTCCTTGGGGATGCCCGTCATCGCGCCGAGCTCGGCGTTGGCGCGCAGGTGGCGCCATTCGCCGTGGACCGGCATGAGGTTCTTCGGCTTGCAGATGTTGTAGAAGTACAGCAGCTCGCCGGCCGAGGCGTGGCCCGAGACGTGGACCTTGGCGTTGCCCTTGTGGACCACGTTCGCGCCCCAGCGGGTCAGGCCGTTGATCACGCGGTAGACCGCGTTCTCGTTGCCCGGGATGAGCGAGGACGCGAGGATGACCGTGTCGCCGGGGACGATGCGGATCTGGTGGTCGCGGTTGGCCATGCGGGACAGGGCCGCCATGGGCTCGCCCTGGGAACCCGTGCAGACCAGCACGACCTCGTCGTCCGGCAGGTCGTCGAGGGTCTTCACGTCCACGACGAGGCCGGCCGGGACCCGGAGGTAGCCCAGGTCGCGGGCGATGCCCATGTTGCGGACCATCGAGCGGCCGACGAAGGCGACCCGGCGGCCGTACTCGTGGGCGGCGTCGATGATCTGCTGGATGCGGTGCACGTGGCTGGCGAAGCTGGCCACGATGATGCGCTTCGGGGCGTTCGCGAAGACGTTCCGCAGGACGTTCGAGATGTCCCGCTCCGGCGGGACGAAGCCCGGGACCTCGGCGTTCGTCGAGTCGGACAGCAGGAGGTCGATGCCCTCCTCGCTGAGCCGCGCGAAGGCGTGGAGGTCGGTCAGGCGGCCGTCCATCGGGAGCTGGTCCATCTTGAAGTCACCGGTGGCGACGGCCATGCCCGCAGGGGTGCGGATGGCGACGGCCAGGGCGTCCGGGATGGAGTGGTTGACCGCGACGAACTCGCAGTCGAAGGGGCCCAGCTGCTCGCGGTCGCCTTCCTTCACCTCGAGGGTGTAGGGGCGGATGCGGTGCTCCTGGAGCTTCGCCTCGATCAGGGCGAGGGTCAGCTTGGAGCCGATGAGCGGGATGTCCGGCTTCATCCGGAGCAGGTAGGGGACGGCACCGATGTGGTCCTCGTGGCCGTGCGTGAGCACGACGCCCTCGATGTCGTCGAGGCGGTCCCTGATGATGGTGAAGTCCGGCAGGATCAGGTCGACACCGGGCTGCTCCTCCTCCGGGAAGAGGACGCCGCAGTCGACGATCAGCAGACGGCCGTCGAACTCGAAGACCGTCATGTTGCGGCCGATCTCGCCGAGGCCGCCGAGCGGGATGACGCGCAGGCCGCCCTTGGGCAGCTTCGGCGGGGCGCCGAGTTCAGGATGCGGATGACTCAAAAGACTCTCCTCACCATGCGCGCCACGTACCGGTCGGGCACGTGGCGCGCATGACAATCGTGCACTTGCTGTTGTCAGTGTTCAGTTGTGAAGTCTGTTGTCAGAGTTCTACCCCGCCGGCGGCCAGGTCGACCTTGAGCTGCTCGGTCTCCTGTGCGGAGAGCTCGACGAGCGGCAGGCGCAGCGGGCCGGCCGGGAGGCCCTGGAGGGCGAGGGCGGCCTTGGTGGTCATGACGCCCTGGGTGCGGAACATGCCGGTGTAGACCGGGAGCAGCTTCTGGTGGATCTCGGTGGCCTTCTGGACCTCGCCGCCGAGGTGGGCCTCGAGGAGGGCGCGGAGCTCCGGGGTGACGAGGTGGCCGACGACGGAGACGAAGCCGCAGGCGCCGACGGAGAGCAGCGGCAGGTTGAGCATGTCGTCGCCGGAGTACCAGGCGAGGCCGGAGCGGGTGATGGCCCAGCTGGCGCGGCCGAGGTCGCCCTTGGCGTCCTTGTTGGCGACGATGCGCGGGTGCTCGGCGAGGCGGACGATCGTCTCGGTGTCGATCGGGACGCCGCTGCGGCCGGGGATGTCGTACAGCATGACGGGGAGGCCGGTGGCGTCGGCGATGGCCGAGAAGTGCCGGTACAGGCCCTCTTGCGGGGGCTTGTTGTAGTAGGGCGTCACGGCGAGGAGGCCGTGGGCGCCGTCGCGCTCGGCGGTGCGGGCGAGTTCGACGGAGTGGTGGGTGTCGTTGGTGCCGATGCCGGCGACGACGTGGGCGCGGTCGCCGACCGCCTCCAGTACCGCTCGTACGAGGTCCGATTTCTCCGCGTCGCTGGTGGTCGGGGACTCGCCGGTGGTGCCGTTGATGACGAGGCCGTCGTTGCCTGCGTCCACCAGGTGGGTGGCGAGTCGCTGGGCACCGTCGAGGTCGAGTGCGCCGTCCGCCGTGAAGGGCGTGACCATGGCGGTGAGGACCCGCCCGAAGGGGGTCTGCGGAGTGGAGATCGGAGCCATGGGTAACACGCTACTCGCTGCTCAGCGCCGGGTGCCCCTGAGGGGGACAGGAGAAAGGGAGCCCGGCGCTGCCTGCTCGGGGGTTCAGGCAGCGCCGGGTCCGTTTGATCAGCCTAGATGAACTTCTCGAAACGTCGCAATACGGACACTTCGCATCGTGCGTTCGGACATGTGTGCTCCACAGGAGCTCCACGGTCCTCCGAACCCGGTCCGCTCGCCGGGACTGCGTCCTACCGGAGGACTATATTCCGCCGCTTTGATGAAAAAGGGCACCAAAACGTCGGTTCCGTCGTCTGTACCTGTGACGCATGACGACGAAGAAGGAGAGTGGCTCTGATGTTCCGCCGGCGAGAGGCCGTACCGTTCGCGTTCGTCGCGGAGGCCGACCACTTCCGCAGTAACGTCACTCCACCGCCCCGGGAGCGCCTCAGCCCCTCGCAGATCGTGGGCCGCACCCTGCTCGGGCTGACCGTCGTGGCCGGCCTCGTCGGCTCCCTCGTCTTCGGGATGCCCTCGCTCCAGTCGGGTGACTCCGCCACTCGTCAGCAGCAGTCCGAGGCGTCCGACAACCGCTGAGGTAGCCTCACCGGGCATCGCCCCTTCGAGCGTGCTTGTGAGTGAGGACCTGTCGTGCCCCTGCCCTTCCTGACGGCCGACCGTGCGTTTGACACGACCGACCATGCCGCCCTGCCGTTCGACGACCACGATCAGTGGCGCCGTCCGTACCGGCCCGGGTCCTGGCGGGTGGGGGCGGCGGCGCTCGCGCTGCTGCTCGCCTCGTTCATCCTGCTCGCCGCCGTGGTCGTCGCGTTCGCCGGAGCCTTCGGCGGCGCGTGCGTCACGCTCGGCCTCGCCGTGCTCGTCATCGCGGCCGCCCTGCGGATGCTGCGCATGGGCGCCTGGGTGAGCCGCGCCGGCGTGCGCCGCGTGGGCTTCTTCTCGACCGTCACCGTGCCCTGGGCGAAGGTGACGTCCGTCCGGACCACCCAGCAGCCGGTGCGCTGGCTGGGATTCCCCCGCACGGTCCAGGGCCAGGCCCTGGCGCTCGACCGGCGGGGTGGTGAGCAGCTGCTGCTGCTCACCACCCACAACGCCGACTTCCTGTCCCGCATCGAGGCCTTCGACCGGGCGGCCGACTCGGTCGAGGCCTGGAACGCCGAGTACGGCACGGCCCCGGCCGCTACGCGCTGACCGGACGCCCCTCGTGGAGCGCGATGGCCCGCTGCATCGCCTTGCGGGCCCTCGGGGTGTCCCGGGCGTCGTGGTAGGCCACCGCGAGCCGGAACCAGCAGCGCCAGTCCTCGGGTGAGTCCTCCGCCTCGGCCTTGCGCAGGGCGAAGACCTCGTCGGCCGAGTCCCGGTCGATCCGGCCGCCCTGCGTGCGCTTCAGCTCGTCGACGGGCAGACCGCCCTCGGCCTCCAGCTCGGCGGCCAGGCGGTTGGCCCGGCGCGCGAAGCCGGTGTTCTTCCAGAGGAACCAGCCGCCGACGACGGGCAGCAGGAACGCCACCGCGCCCATGCCCATGGCGGCCGGCTCGCCCGTGAGGAGGAGCAGGACCCCCTCCATCCCGACCACGCCGAAGACGAGGACGAGGACGGTGGCCAGGAAGACGTACGTGATCTTTCCGCCCATGGCCGTCAGCCCAGGTCCAGGAAGTGCTCCAGGCCGAAGGTGAGGCCCGGAGTCGTGGTCACGCGGCGGGCGCCCAGAAGGATGCCCGGCATGAAGCTGGAGTGGTGCAGGGAGTCGTGCCGGACCGTGAGGGTCTCGCCCTCGCCGCCGAGCAGCACCTCCTGGTGGGCCAGCAGGCCCCGGAGGCGTACCGCGTGCACGGGAACGCCGTCGACGTTCGCCCCGCGCGCCCCGTCGAGGGCGGTGGTCGTGGCGTCGGGCTGCGGGGCGCAGCCTGCCTTCGACCGGGCCTCGGCGATGAGCTGGGCGGTGCGGGTCGCCGTGCCGGAGGGCGCGTCGACCTTGTTGGGGTGGTGCAGTTCGACGACCTCGACCGACTCGAAGTACGGGGCCGCGATCTGCGCGAACTTCATGGTGAGGACGGCGCCGATGGAGAAGTTCGGGGCGATGAGGACGCCGGTCTCCGGGGAGGCGGCGAGCCAGCCGTTCAGCTGCGCGAGACGGTCCTCGGTCCAGCCGGTGGTGCCGACGACCGCGTGGATGCCGTGGCCCACGCAGAAGTCGAGGTTCTCCATGACCGAGTCGGGGGTGGTCAGCTCGACGACGACCTGGGCGCCCGCCTCGGTGAGCGCCTCCAGACGGTCGCCGCGGCCGAGGGCCGCTACCAGTTCCATGTCCTGGGCGGCCTCGACGGCCCTGACGGCCTCGGAGCCGATGCGGCCCTTGGCTCCGAGGACCGCCACGCGCAGCTTGCTCATTGCTCTTCCTTACGGGACTTGTGGGTCAGGAGACCGCTTGGTGGAGGCGGTCCGCCTGCTTGTCCTTCAGCGGGCCGATCACCGACAGCGAGGGCCGCTGCTCCAGTACATCGCGGGCGACCTCGCGGACCTCGTCCGGGGTGACCGCCGCGATCCGGGTCAGCATGTCGTCGACGGACATCTGGGTGCCCCAGCACAGCTCGCTCTTGCCGATGCGGTTCATCAGCGCGCCGGTGTCCTCCAGGCCGAGGACGGTCGAGCCGGAGAGCTGGCCGACGGCGCGGTTGATCTCCTCGTCCGTGAGGCCGTCGGAGGCGACCTTGTCGAGCTCGTCGCGGCAGATCTTCAGGACGTCGTGGACCTGGCTGGGCCGGCAGCCCGCGTACACCCCGAAGAGGCCGCAGTCGGCGAAGCCCGAGGTGTACGAGTACACGCTGTAGGCCAGGCCGCGCTTCTCGCGGACCTCCTGGAAGAGGCGGGAGGACATGCCGCCGCCGAGGGCGGTGTTCAGCACGCCGAGGGCCCAGCGGCGGTCGTCGGTGCGGGCCAGGCCCGGCATGCCGAGGACCACGTGCGCCTGCTCGGTCTTGCGGTTCAGGAGCTCGACGCGGCCCGCCGTACGGAGGGTCCGGGAGCCCTCGCGGGGGGCGACGGGGACGGCGTCGGTACGGGTCAGGGCGCCGGCGCGTTCGAAGGCGCGGCGGACCTGGCGCACCACCGTGGCGTGGTCGACGTTGCCGGCGGCGGCGACGACCAGGTGGGTCGGGTCGTAGTGCTTCTTGTAGAAGCGGGCGATCTGGCCGCGGCTGAGCGCGTTGATCGTGTCGACGGTGCCGAGGACCGGACGGCCCAGCGGGGTGTCGCCGAACATCGTCTGCGCGAACAGCTCGTGCACGACGTCACCGGGGTCGTCCTCGGTCATCGCGATCTCTTCGAGGATGACGCCGCGCTCGGCGTCCACGTCCTCGTCGAGGATCAGCGAGTCGGTGAGCATGTCGCAGACGACGTCGATCGCCAGCGGCAGGTCGGTGTCGAGGACCCGGGCGTAGTAGCAGGTGTACTCCTTCGCCGTGAAGGCGTTCATCTCGCCGCCGACTGCGTCGATCGCGGCGGAGATGTCGAGGGCGGACCGCTTGTGGGTGCCCTTGAAGAGGAGGTGCTCCAGGTAGTGGGTCGCGCCGTTGAGCGTCGGGGTCTCGTCGCGGGATCCGACGTGCGCCCAGATGCCGAAGGTGGCGGAGCGCACGGAGGGGAGGGTCTCGGTGACGATCCTCAGGCCCCCGGGGAGGGTCGTGCGGCGGACCGTGCCGATGCCGTCCTTGCCCGGGAGAAGCGTTTGGGTACGGGCGACGGCCCGCCCCTCCGAAGAGGGGCGGGCCGTCGCGCGGGAACTACGGGACGTCACTTGGCAGCGTCGTCCTTGTCACCCTCGGCGTCCTCGTCCGCGATCACGGGGATCAGGGAGAGCTTGCCGCGCTGGTCGATCTCGGCGATCTCGACCTGGACCTTGGAGCCGATCGCGAGCACGTCCTCGACGTTCTCCACGCGCTTGCCACCGGCGAGCTTGCGGATCTGCGAGATGTGCAGCAGGCCGTCCTTGCCCGGGAGCAGGGAGACGAAGGCACCGAAGGTGGTGGTCTTGACGACCGTACCCAGGTAGCGCTCGCCGACCTCCGGCATGGTCGGGTTGGCGATGCCGTTGATCGTGGCGCGGGCGGCCTCGGCGGCCGGGCCGTCGGCGGCACCGATGTAGATGGTGCCGTCGTCCTCGATCGTGATCTCGGCGCCGGTGTCCTCCTGGATCTGGTTGATCATCTTGCCCTTGGGGCCGATGACCTCACCGATCTTGTCCACGGGGATCTTGACGGTGATGATCCGCGGGGCGTTCGGGGACATCTCGTCCGGCGTGTCGATCGCTTCCATCATCACGTCGAGGATGTGGAGGCGGGCGTCGCGGGCCTGCTTGAGGGCCGCGGCCAGAACGGAGGCCGGGATGCCGTCCAGCTTGGTGTCGAGCTGGAGGGCGGTGACGAAGTCCTTCGTACCGGCGACCTTGAAGTCCATGTCGCCGAAGGCGTCCTCCGCACCGAGGATGTCGGTGAGGGCGACGTAGTGCGTCTGGCCGTCGATCTCCTCGGAGATCAGACCCATGGCGATGCCGGCGACGGGGGCCTTGAGCGGCACACCGGCGTTCAGCAGGGACATGGTGGAGGCGCAGACCGAGCCCATGGACGTCGAACCGTTGGAGCCGAGGGCCTCGGACACCTGGCGGATCGCGTAGGGGAACTCCTCGCGGGTCGGGAGGACCGGCACGAGGGCGCGCTCGGCGAGGGCGCCGTGGCCGATCTCGCGGCGCTTGGGCGAGCCCACGCGGCCGGTCTCGCCGACGGAGTACGGCGGGAAGTTGTAGTTGTGCATGTAGCGCTTGCGGGTCACCGGGGAGAGGGTGTCCAGCTGCTGCTCCATGCGGAGCATGTTGAGGGTGGTGACGCCCAGGATCTGGGTCTCGCCACGCTCGAACAGCGCCGAGCCGTGCACGCGCGGGATGGCCTCGACCTCGGCGGCGAGCGTACGGATGTCCGTGATGCCGCGGCCGTCGATGCGGACCTTGTCCTTGATGATCCGCTCGCGGACCAGCTTCTTGGTCAGCGCGCGGTAGGCGCCCGAGATCTCCTTCTCCCGGCCTTCGAAGGCCGGGAGGAGCTTCTCGGCGGCGAGCTCCTTGATGCGGTCGAGCTCGGTCTCGCGCTCCTGCTTGCCGGCGATGGTGAGCGCCTTGGCGAGGTCACCCTTGACGGCGGCGGAGAGCGCCTCCAGGACGTCGTCCTGGTAGTCGAGGAAGACCGGGAACTCGCCGGTGGGCTTGGCGGCCTTGGCGGCGAGGTCCGACTGGGCCTTGCAGAGGACCTTGATGAAGGGCTTCGCGGCCTCGAGACCGGCGGCGACGATCTCCTCGGTCGGCGCCTCGGCGCCGCCCTTGACGAGGGTGATGGTCTTCTCGGTGGCCTCGGCCTCGACCATCATGATCGCGACGTCGCCGTCCTCCAGGACGCGACCGGCGACGACCATGTCGAAGACGGCGTCCTCGAGCTCGGTGTGCGTCGGGAAGGCGACCCACTGGCCCTTGATCAGGGCGACGCGGGTGGCACCGATGGGGCCGGAGAAGGGCAGGCCCGCCAGGATCGTGGAAGCGGAGGCGGCGTTGATCGCGACCACGTCGTACAGGTGGTCGGGGTTGAGCGCCATGATCGTCTCGACGATCTGGATCTCGTTGCGCAGGCCCTTCTTGAAGGAGGGGCGCAGCGGCCGGTCGATCAGGCGGCAGGTGAGGACGGCGTCCTCGGAGGGGCGGCCCTCCCGGCGGAAGAAGGAGCCGGGGATCTTGCCGGCCGCGTACTGCCGCTCCTCGACGTCCACCGTGAGGGGGAAGAAGTCGAGCTGGTCCTTGGGGCGCTTCGAGGCGGTGGTCGCCGAGAGGACCATCGTCTCGTCGTCCAGGTAGGCGACGGCGGAGCCGGCGGCCTGCTTGGCCAGACGGCCGGTCTCGAAGCGGATGGTGCGGGTACCGAAGGCGCCGTTGTCGATGACGGCCTCGGCGTAGTGGGTCTCGTTCTCCACTATGGGTTTCTCCTACGTGTTCGTCTTTGCGTCCTTCGGCCCGTGTGGCCGGGGACGGTGTCCGACGGGGCGGAGAAGCTCGCCTCGGGTGCGGGCCGGTCTTCGATCGAAGCACCCGGGTGTTCGTTTCCGGGGGCCACTACCGAGGACCGGCGGCTGGCCGGCGGCTTCACGCTCGTCGTATGGGGTTGTGCGACCAGACTAAGTGCCGGTGCGCACTTTGTGCACGTACAGCAAAGGGAGCGGCCCCCTGAAAGTGGGAACCGCTCCCTTCGCAGCGTTCACCTTGGAACGGAATTACTTGGCGCCGCCGGCCGCGCCGCGGCGGATGCCGAGGCGGTCGACCAGCGTACGGAAGCGCTGGATGTCCTTCTTGGCCAGGTACTGCAGCAGGCGGCGGCGCTGGCCGACCAGGATCAGCAGACCACGACGGGAGTGGTGGTCGTGCTTGTGCTGCTTGAGGTGCTCGGTCAGGTCCGAGATGCGACGGGACAGCATCGCGACCTGGACCTCGGGGGAGCCGGTGTCGCCCTCCTTGGTGCCGAACTCGGCCATGATCTGCTTCTTGACAGCGGCGTCGAGAGCCACGCGGATCTCCTCATTGGTGTTCGTGCGCCCGTGAGTGCCCCTGGTCTAGGTCTCAGGGGAAGCTTCCGTGACTCGACGGGCGAAGGTCCGATGGGCGCAGCTTCCAGAGGCTTCCGAGTGATCTCGGGGCTTTCCGGGAGCGCGTACACAAACGGCCGTCACACAGCGTACCAGCTCGCCGGAGCGGGGCCCCTCATTTACTGGTGAGGGAGCGGACCTGGTTGAAGACGTCGAGGACGGCGAGGCAGAGCGGGACGAGGGAGAGCAGGACGAAGCCCTCGGCGAGGTCGAGGAGCCGGCCCCAGAAGGGCGAGAGGCCCTTCTTCGGGATGATCAGGCCGATCGCGGTGATGACGGCGGCGCCGGCGGCGACGGCCGCGGTGAGCCAGATGGTCCGGATGTCGAGGCCGCCGCGGTCCCCGTACATGAGGAGGTCCTTGACCAGGTCGACCGGCGGGTTGAGGGAGAGGCCGAGGACGAGCAGCGCGATGGCGGCGATGCCGGCGACGAGGACGCAGGCGATCTGCGAGGTGTACCGGAAGAGGCGGGCGCGCAGCAGCATCGCGAGGCCGGCGGCGAGGGCGAGGAGCTGGCCCCAGACGTTCCCGGCGAAGCCGAGGACGGCGGCGGAGCCGACGACGACGGCCGCGCAGCCGCCGACCAGGCCGAGGAGCATCTCGTGGCCGCGGCGGGCCTGGAGCGCGATGCGCTCGGCGTCGACGGGCTGCGCCTCCTCGCCCTGCTGCGGATCGCCGGAGAACTCGTCGTCGGCGGCGCTGCGCGGGGCGGCGTAGCCGATGGGGAGGCGGGCGAAGCGGGCGGAGAGGCCGGGCAGGAAGGCGACGAGGCCGATGGCGATCGGGGCGCAGGCCGCGGCGGCCTCGGTGGCGGTGCCCTCGGTGAGGATCAGCAGGAAGGTGGCGAGGGTGCCGACGCCGGCGAGGAAGGTGGCGGCCACGAAGGGGGCGTCGCCGCTGGGGGTGAGCGCGACGAGGGCCACGGAGGCGACGAGGACGGTGACGGAGCCGAGCAGGAACTGCAGGCGGCCGGGGCCCTGGCCGGGGTCGGCGGCGATGATGCCGGAGCCGGCGATGAGGAGCAGGGGCAGCGCGCCGAGGCCGAGGGCGACGGCGGTGGCCCGGTCCGCGTAGACGCGGGCGCGGACGCCGGCGAAGGCGGTGAGCAGGAAGCCGGCGGCGCCCGCGATGATCCCGGGGAGGCTGTGCATGTCGTGGCGGACCGGGTCGGCGAACCAGAGGACGAAGCCCATGAGGACGAGGAGCAGCACGCCTCCGACGAGTCCGGCGCCGCGGAGGAGCTCGTCGCTCCACAGGTGCCGGTCGCGGGTGACGGCGGAGGCGACGGCGTCGGACACGTCGTCGTAGACGGCCGGCGGGAGGGACTGGGCGAACGGCCGCAGGGAGAGCACCTCGCCGTCGAGGACCTGCTGGGCGGCGAGGGTCCGGGCGCCGTCGAGGACGGATCCGTCGCGGCGGACCAGGTGGTAGCCGGTCGGGGTGCCCGGCGCCTGGGTCTGGCCGGTGAGGCGCAGGATCTCCGGGTAGACGTCGGCGACGGCGATGTCCTCGGGGAGCGCGACGTCGATGCGGCTGTCCGGCGCCACGACGGTGACGCGGCAGAAGCCGGTCGCTGCGGTCGTACTCACGTGTGTGGACCCCCTGGTTCGCGGTTGCGCCCGTCTGATGCGCGGTCCCGCGCCTTCTGATTCGCGGTTGCGCACGATGCGGCGCCACCCTACCGGGGACGGCCGGTGGGGGCTGCAAGTAGGATCGCCGTCCCATGGGGGAAGTCCGCGCGCTCGGCTGCCGACAGGGGTGGCGTGCGGATGCTCCCGCCACGAGCCCGCCTCCAACGAGGGATTGATGCGCCGGTGAGCCAGATCGTCGTCAAACGCCCGCCGAGGTCTCTTCCTCCGGAAGTGCCCGGTGAGGAACTGGTCCTGGAGTCTCCACCGGAACTTCCGCGGGGACAGCAGGAGTCGGCGTTGATGCAGCTCCTGCCGATGCTCGGCATGGGTTCGTCGGTCGTCTTCTTCTTCATGACGCCCTCGCCGATCATGCGGATCATGGGCACGCTGATGCTGGCGTCGACGGTCGGCATGGCCATCGCGCAGTTCTTCAGATTCCGTCGCGGTACGCAGGGGCAAATGGCCGATGTCCGCCGCGACTACCTCAAATACCTCGCGCAGACCCGGCGTACGGTCCGGCGCACGGCGCGCAGACAGCGGGACGCGCAGCTGTATCTGCACCCCTCCCCCGAACAACTGTGGTCGGTGGTGGCCGAGGGTTCGCGGGTGTGGGAACGCCGGGTCGGCGACCACGACTTCGGGCAGGCGCGGATCGGTCTCGGCGCGCAGCAGCTGGCGACTCCGCTGGTGGCTCCGGACACCGCCCCGGTCGACGAGCTGGAGCCGCTGTGTGCAGGTGCGATGCAGCAGTTCCTCGCGGTGCACGGCACGTTGGACGGGCTGCCGATGGCGGTCTCGATGCGGGCGTTCTACCACGTGACGGTGTCGGGCGAGCCGGAGTCGGCGCAGGCCGCGGCGCGGGCGCTCGTCGCGCAGCTGGTGACGCTGCACTCCCCCGACGACCTGATGCTCGCCGTGGTGGCGGCGCGGCCGGCGCAGGAGCGCTGGGACTGGACGAAGTGGCTGCCGCACACCCAGGTGCCGGGGCAGGTCGACGGGGCCGGTACGAAGCGGCTGTTCGGCGACGACCTCGGTGAGCTGGAGAACCTGGTCCGTTCGAAGCTGGACGGGCGGCCGCGGTTCTCCCGGGAGAACCAGCCGGTGCTCGACCAGCCGCACGTGGTGGTGGTCCTCGACGGCGGCATGGTGCCGCCGGACTCGCTGCTCGCGGCGGCCGAGGGCCTCCAGGGCGTGACGATCGTGGAGGTCGTCAACGGCGAGCTCGACGAGCCGCGCGGTGGCCTGTCGGTGGTGGTACGGCCGGGCCGGCTGCGCCTGGAGTCGGGCGGCGGCTTCGCGTACGAGGGTCTGCCGGACGGCATCTCACTGCCGGCGGCCGAGGCGCTGGCCCGGCAGCTGGCGCCGCTGCGGATGGGCGGCGGGGACGACGACGAGCCGCTGCTCGCCAATCTGGACTTCACGGACCTGCTGAACCTGGGCGACGCGGCCTCGGTGGACGTGACGCGGACCTGGCGGCCCCGGTCGGTGGCCGAGCGGCTCCGGGTGCCGATCGGTGTCGGCGAGGACGGCCAGCCGGTCATGCTGGACCTGAAGGAGGCGGCGCAGGAGGGCATGGGCCCGCACGGTCTGTGCGTCGGCGCGACGGGTTCCGGAAAGTCGGAGCTGCTGCGCACGCTGGTGCTCGGTCTCGCGGTGACGCACTCCTCGGAGACGCTGAACTTCGTCCTCGCGGACTTCAAGGGCGGCGCGACCTTCGCGGGCATGTCGCAGATGCCGCACGTGGCGGCGGTCATCACGAACCTCTCCGACGACCTGACGCTCGTCGACCGCATGGGCGACGCGATCCGCGGCGAGCTCCAGCGGCGGCAGGAGCTGCTGCGCTCGGCGGGCAACTACGCGAACATCCACGACTACGAGAAGGCGCGGGCCGCGGGTGCTCCGCTCGAACCGCTGGCCTCGCTGGTCCTGGTGATCGACGAGTTCTCCGAGCTCCTCACCGCCAAGCCCGACTTCATCGACATGTTCATCCAGATCGGCCGCATCGGCCGCTCCCTGGGCGTGCACCTGCTGCTGGCCTCGCAGCGCCTGGAGGAGGGCAAGCTGCGCGGCCTGGACACGTACCTCTCGTACCGGATCGGTCTGCGGACCTTCTCGGCGGCGGAGTCGCGCACGGCGATCGGCGTCCCCGACGCGTACCACCTGCCGTCGGTGCCCGGCTCGGGCTATCTGAAGTTCGGTACGGACGAGATGACCCGCTTCAAGGCGGCGTACGTCTCGGGTACGTACCGGACGGGCGGGCCGCGTCTGGAGATCGGGCACATGCCGGTGGAGCGGCGGCCCGCGCTGTTCACGGCGGCGCCGGTGCCGGTCGTGTACGCGGCGCCCGACCCGGCCTATCTGACGGAGCGGCGCTCCGAGGAGGACGAGGCGCTCGCGGACACCGTCCTCGACGTGATCGTGCGACGCCTGGAGGGCCAGGGGGTGCCGGCGCACCAGGTGTGGCTGCCGCCGCTCGACCAGGCGCCCTCGCTCGACCAGCTGCTTCCGGGGCTCGCGCAGACGGCGGACCGGGGGCTCACGGCGACGGAGTACACGCGTCAGGGCGCGCTCACGGTGCCGCTCGGCCTCATCGACAAGCCGTTCGAGCAGCGGCGCGAGGTGCTGTACCGGGACTTCTCCGGCGCGGCGGGCCACATGATGGTGGTCGGCGGTCCGCAGTCCGGCAAGTCGACGATCATGCGGACGCTGATCTCCTCGTTCGCGCTCACCCACACCCCGGCCGAAGTGCAGTTCTACTGCCTGGACTTCGGTGGCGGCGGCATGGTCTCGCTGGCCGACCTGCCGCATGTCGGCGGGGTGGCGTCCCGGCTCGACCCGGAGCGGGTGCGCCGGACGGTCGCGGAGGTCATGGGCGTCCTGAACCGGCGGGAGGAGTTCTTCCGCTCGCACTCCATCGACTCGATCGCGACGTACCGGCGCAAGCGGGCCGCGGGCGAACTGCCGGGCGAGGCCTGGGGCGACGTCTTCCTGGTCGTGGACGGCTGGGGCAGCTTCCGCAACGACTACGACACCCTTGAGCCGATCGTCGCCGACATCGCTGCGCGCGGTCTGGGCTACGGCATCCACGTGGTGATCACCGCCGCCCGGTACATGGAGGTGCGGGCGGCGCTCAAGGACCAGATGCTGGGCCGGCTCGAACTGCGGCTCGGTGACGTCATGGACTCCGAGTTCGACCGGAAGGTCGCGGCGAACGTGCCGACCGGTGTGCCGGGCCGCGGTCAGGTGCCGGAGAAGCTGCACTTCATGGGGGCGCTGCCGCGGATCGACGGGGCGAGCTCCTCCGCCGACCTGGCGGAGGGCACGTCGGCGTTCGTGCAGGCCGTGAAGGCGAGCTGGACCGGTGCCCCGGCGCCCGCGGTGCGGCTCCTTCCGCGCAGGCTGCCGGCGGAGCAGCTGCCGAAGGGCTTCGAGTACCCGCAGCACGGCATCGCGATCGGCATCGACGAGACGAACCTGGAGCCGGTGTTCGTCGACTTCGAGTCGGATCCGTTCTTCCTGGTCTTCGGCGAGAGCGAGTCCGGCAAGACGGCGCTGCTGCGGCTGATCGCCAAGCAGCTGTGCGAGCGGTACTCGCCGGAGCAGGCGCGGATCGTCGTCGGCGACTACCGGCGGACGATGCTGG
This sequence comes from Streptomyces nymphaeiformis, assembly GCF_014203895.1. GTDB lineage: Bacteria > Actinomycetota > Actinomycetes > Streptomycetales > Streptomycetaceae > Streptomyces > Streptomyces nymphaeiformis. Next base: position 14,933 of record NZ_JACHJY010000005.1, read on the forward strand.
AGGCCGTGGCGCCCTCGCACCTCCTGGAGTACGCGCCGATGGCCTCGGCCATGCAGATGCACATGGAGGCCATCAACACGGTGATGACGAAGCGGGCGCCGAAGCCCGACATCACGCCGCAGCAGCTGCGGGACCGCAGCTGGTGGTCGGGTCCGCAGTTGTTCGTCCTGGTCGACGACTTCGAGCTGGTGGCCACCAACTCGGGGAACCCGCTGGCCGTTCTGGTGGAGAACCTGCCGTTCGCGCGGGACGTCGGCATCCGGTTCATCGTGGCGCGCAGCCAGGCGGGCGCCTCGCGTGCCATGTACGAGCCGTTCATGCAGCGGATGCGGGAGCTGGGCGCGCAGGGCGTGCTCCTCTCCGGCGATCCGCAGGAGGGCGACATCCTGGGCGGCGTCCGGGCGCGGCCGATGCCTCCGGGCCGGGGCACGTTCGTGTCGCGGAAGCGCGGGACGCCGCTGGTGCAGCTGGGCTGGCTGCCCGAACAGCACTGAGCGGAGCGGTCCCTCCCACTAGTGTGGGAGGGACCGCCGTACCACCGCGAAGGGAATGCGCCGATGACCGACGTCCACGAGACCAGCACCGCGAGCGCGGACGCCGCCCTGGCCGCCGAGAAGAAGCGCCAGAAGGACGAGCTGTACGCGCTCGACATCTCCGACGTCGAGTGGGAGGGCGCCCCGGGGACGAGCCCGGACGAGGAGCGCGTGGAGATCGCGCGGCTGCCCGAGGGCGCGGTGGCGATGCGTTCGTCCCTCGACAAGGGGACGGTGCTGCGGTACACGAAGGCCGAGTGGGACGCGTTCGTCCTGGGCGCCCGTGACGGCGAGTTCGATCTGCGGTAGCGCGTACGCGTGAGGGGGTGGCCCGTCGGAACGGGCCACCCCCTCACGCGTGTTCGCCGAGTTTCACATCAAGCGCAGTCTCACATCATGCGGAAGCGCGCCGCGTTGCCCTTGTCGGTGTCCTGGTAGCCGACGACCGACTCGTCGAGCAGCCGGGCGATCTGCGCGAGGTCCTGGTTCATGCCGGCCATGTCGCGGGTCAGGCGGTCCTGGCTCTCGCGGTAGGCGATCTTCGCTTCACCTTCCCAGTTGGAGGCGACGCGGTTGACCTCGGCCATGAGGTCGTCCAGCTTCTGGCTGAGGGTGCTGGAGGTCAGGCGGGTGTCGGCCGCCGCCTGCGTCACGGTGTCGTAATTGACCGCAGTGGTCATGGTGATGACTCCTGGAGTGAGAGTGGCGCGGAGGACTGGTCGGGTCGGACGGCTCAGGCCATGCCGAGGATGGCGCTCTGGCCGCCGCCGGAGCTGTCCATCTGACGGAAGGACCGCAGACGGTCCTCCTCCTCCTGCGAGAACCCGTCGGCGCTCATGCGCATGATCTCCTCGAGCCGGTTGAGCTCGGCGCGCATGTTGCGCAGGCGCTGGTTCAGGTCGTTCTGGACCCGGTCGTACTCCTTGCTCGCAGCGCCCTGCCAGCCCGCCTGGATGCGGTCCACCACGCCGTTGAGGGAGGTGATGCGGGCCTGGAGCTCGTCGGAGAAGTCCTGGATCCGGCCGGCGAGCTTGACTTGTTCGGCACTGGTTACGTTCAGGTCTTTCGACATCTTGCCCCTTCTTCCTTCGGTGGCATCGACGGACGGGCCGTCGGGCCTACCGGTCTTGATGCGGACGGGAATCTTCTGATGCCGCCCCCGTGCTGGGTTCGCACTGCCGTGCCCCCAGCGGTCACTGTAGCCATTGACGGCGACAGTTCCAACTGCAAAGGAAGGTCCCGATACTTGACCGATACGCGGGTCATCGGGCCTCCCTTCCGCGGCGGCTGTCGCGGATCACGGTGGCCGTCCCGACGACGACGGCCACCAGGACACCCCCGATCCCCAACGCATAGGTGGCGAGCCGTTCGGAGCGCTCCTGGGGCGTCTCCGACAGCGCCAGGGCGGCCGGCTCGGGAGCCGGCGGCTTGGGCGGGCCCGGGTCGGGCACGGGCGTGGAGGCCGGCGTCCCGGGCTGGTCGGCAAGGGCCCGCACCGGGTCGATCACGCCCCAACCGACGTGGTTGTCACGCCCGTTGATGGAGCGAACCGCCGTCTGCTCGATCCGGGTGACGATCTGGGCCACGCTCCACTTCGGGTACTTGGCGCGGAGCAGGGCGGCGACGCCGGCGACGTACGGGGCGGAGAAGCTGGTGCCGTTGTCGACGCACTGGCCGCCGCCCGGGACGGTGGAGACGACGTCGACTCCGGGCGCGGCGACGCCCACCATGGGGCCGGACTGGGAGAACGCGGCGCGTTCGTTGTTGCGGTCCGAGGAGGCGACGGCGAGGACGCCGGGGAAGGCGGCCGGGTACGTCTTCTTGAGGGCGCCGTCCATGCCGTCGTTGCCGGCGGAGGCGACGACGACGACGTTCTTCTCGATCGCGTGGGCCACGGCCTTGGCCATGGGCGAGTCGGGGCTCAGCGGCTGGGTGGTGTCCTGCGAGATGTTGATGACGTCGGCGCCGGCCTTGTCGACGGCGTAGGTGATCGCCTGCGCCATGGTGTCGGACTTGCCGCTGTTCTTCTCGTCGTTCTGCCGGATCGGGATGATCTTGGCCTCGGGCGCGAGGCCGACGAAGCCGGTGCCCTTGCGGGGGTGGGCGGCGATGATGCCGGCGACCTTGGTGCCGTGGCCGACCTCGTCGACGGTGCCGTCGGTCTTGCCGCGCTTCTCGTCGCCGAAGGAGGGGTTCTTCGGGTCGGGCTTGAGGTAGTCCTTGCCCGCCTTGGCGTCGACGGCCTCGCGCAGCTGCGGGTTGACGTCGTCCACGCCGGTGTCGATGACGGCGACCCGGACGCCCTTGCCCTTGGTGTCCTGCCAGAGCTCGTCCAGGAGGACCCGCTGGAGCGGCCAGGGGATGCCCTCGATCTGCTTCTTCATGGGGAAGGTGCACTCGCCGCTGCCGTCGAGACCGGCGGGCCGCGCGATGCCCTCGGCGTAGGCGGCGGGCGACGCCGCGACCAGGGCCGTGAGCGTCGCGGCGGCGAGCAGGGCCGTCGTACGGTACGTCGTCATCCGCTCCACCCCCTCACGAACCCTGCGGCTGGCGCGCGCTGTTGGTGTCGAGGCGCGGGCCCTTGGACAGGAACTCCGACCACTCCATCGGGACGAGGACCGGAGTGACCTTCTCGTAGCCGAGACGCTTCTGGGCATCGGAGGGTTCCGGACGCTTGTCGGTCTGCTGCTGCTCGCCCGCGCCGATCTTGGAACGCCCCTTGTCGCTGTCGCCGTTGGCCTGCATCGCGTAGCGCAGTCCGGTGTCGGTGACGAGGAAGAGCGAGCCGCCGGGCGCGGACTGCTTGCCCTGCACCTGGGTGTAGAGCAGTCCGGTGCCGGGAGTGACGTACGTGCTGGTGCCGCCGGCGGTGATGTCGGCGGGGTACTTGGTGCCGGCCCAGGTCGACAGGGTCGTCTGGCCCTTGTCGCCGACGCTCTCCAGGACCGAGCAGACGGTGTCGCGGGCACCCGGCCCGCCAACGGAGTTGACCTCGTCCGGCTTCCGCTCGGGCCAGCGGCGGTCGGCGGCGAAGGGGGCGCTGTCGGGGCCGAGGGAGTTGATGTCGACTCCGCTCGCGTTGCCCTTCATGCCGAGGCCCACGGTCTCCGGGGAGTTGATGAGCAGCCAGGCGGTGAAGGCGGAGACCGGCTGCACCTTGCCCTGGAGCACCACGTAGTGCTGCGGGCCGGAGCCGGTCTGCGCGAGCAGCACCATGCCGACCTTGTCCTGGGCCGGGGTGAGGCCGCCGTCGACGCCGGCGTCGGAGCCGATCGCGCCGGGGATGTCCGGGAAGTCGACGGGGGTGCCCGTCTTCAGGGTGGCCAGCCAGTCGTCGGTGACCTGCTGCGGCTGCCGGTTGACGCCGAAGAGGGTGGTGGTGAGGTTGGGCGCCTTCTCGTTGACCCGGTACTTGGTGCCCGTGTGGTCGACGAGGTACTGGGCGCTCTCCTTCTGCCCCTTCACGTACAGGACCTGGCCGGGGACCAGCTTGCTGCTGTTGTCCGTGCGCCCGAGGTCCCGCTTGGCGAAGAGGAAGGTGGCCTTCTGCACACCGCCGCCGTTGCCGCCGCCCGGCTGCTCGCACACGGCCCAGCGCTTGGCGGTGCCCGCGTCGTCGGCGGCGGGGAGACGGTCCGGCGCGTACGGGATGCCGAGGATGGGGCCGCGCGGCGGCTTGCCCAGGTCGAGCGTCTTGTCGTCGACCTGGATGACCTGGAACTGGTCGGGGTTGAGCAGGAGCCGGGCGGAGGCGAGGTTGAGGACGGGGTGGAGCAGGGTCTTCTTGTCCTTGCCACTGCCGGTCTCCAGGACCACGTACCGGGTGGTCGACTGCTTGCCGACGATGACCCGGGTGCCGGGGGTGTCCCAGCCCTTGGGGGCGTTCGGTTTGAACATGCCCCAGGCGCCGAACCCGGCGACGACGAGCGCGGCGACGATCAGGCCGGGGACGACCGCCTTCAACGGCTTCGGGGCACCCTCCTCCGTGCCGGAGGGCGAGGGTTGGAGGAATGCCGCCACCGTGCGCTTCTTCGCAAAGGTGTACGCGTTGAGCTCGTCCCGCCGCGATGCCATGAGTCCCCATTCTCGTCAGGCGCGATCTTCGCGCGGGGCCCCCGGGTGGTGACACCGGGGCCCCGGCCTTCGGACCGGCCCCCTACTATGCCTGCTGTCCCGTGGGGTTCGTGGGGCGGGTAGGGTGATCCGGCCGCCAAAGCCCTGGCGGGCCAGGGTCATCGGGATGAATTGAGGGGGATTCTCCATCATGGCTTCCGCGAGGCGGAGGCGGCCCGATGCGGCCGCTGCCTCCACACCCCCGTCCACGGGCCCCGCGCCGGCGGTCTCACCGCGGCTCCAGGCACGCCCCGGACACTTCGGTTCGTTCCGATTGCAACAGCTCGTACTGATCGAGGTGGCGGCGGCTCTGCTGCTCCTCGCCTGGGCCGTCGACAAGATGCTGCTCGTGCCCGCGGGCGTGGTCGCCGTCGTGCTCGTACTGCTCGCCGTGGTGCGCCGGCACCGGCGCTCGCTGCCCGAATGGCTCGGCACCTTCCTCGCGCTGCGCGCCCGTTCGCGCCGCGCCTCCTCGCTCACCGTGCCGGAGGGCACCGAGCCGGGGTTCGCGCCGCTCGTGGAGTGCGACCCGGCGCTGCGGACCTACGCGTACAGCGACCGCGACCGGCGTCCGGTCGGGATGGTCGGCGACGGCACCTTCCTGACCGCCGTCCTGCGGGTCGAGTCGGACGGCACGGCGCTGCGCCCGGACCGCGCGGCGAAGCCGCTGCCCGTGGGGATCGTCCGGGACGTGCTGAGCGTGGACGGCATCCGCCTGGAGTCGGCGCAGATCGTGCAGCACACGCAGCCGGCGCCCGCGCCGCACCTGCCCGTGCAGTCGATGGCCGCCCGCAACTACGGGCCGCTGCAGGCGCAGACGGGTTCGCCCGCGGTGCGGATCACCTGGATCGCGCTCAAGCTCGACCCCGAACTCTGCCCGGAGGCGGTCGCCGCGCGCGGCGGCGGCATGACGGGCGCCCAGAAGTGCGTGGTGCGCGCGGCGGACCAGCTGGCGAGCCGGCTCGCCGGCGCCGGGTTCCGGGCGAGCGTCCTGACGGAGCAGGAGCTGACCTCCGCGCTCGCCACGTCGAGCTGCGCCAGCCCGATGGCGATCGCGCAGGCGGGCCGGGGGCAGGCGCAGGGGCGCCGGACCCAGGAGACCGCGCGGACCTGGCGGGTGGACGACCGGCGGCACACGACGTACTGGGTGGGGCGCTGGCCCCAGTTGGGCGGCCGGGGCGGCGGCGCGGGCGCGTCGATGCCGCAGCTGGTGGCCCTGCTGACCTCGCTGCCCGCGCTCGCGACGACGTTCAGCCTGACGCTGAGCGGCGGGGACCGGCAGGAGGTGACGGTGACCGGACACGTGCGGATCACCGGGCGCAGCGACGAGGAACTGGTGGCCGCGCGGCACGAACTGGAGCGTGCGGCGCGCGGAGTGAGGACGGGCCTGGTGCGTCTCGACCGTGAGCAGGTGCCGGGCGTCCTGGCGACGCTGCCGCTGGGAGGTGCGCGCTGATGTCCACCGCCTCCTTCGGTACGTCACCGGTCCCCGGCTCGCCCTCCGTCCGGCGTACGGGGCGGGCCGCGCGGCCCCGGTTCGGTTTCGGGCTCGTCGGGCCTCGCCGCGACCGGCACTCCGTACCCCTGGAACAGCTGGAGGCGCTGGCCCTGCCCGTCGGCGACGACGGCATGGTGATCGGCGTGGACGCCGAGGGCCGTCCGGCGGTGCTCGGCATCAACCGGCCCGTTCCGTACGACGTCACGCTCATCGGTGGTCTGTGGACCGCGCAGGTCCTCGCGCTGCGGGCGGCCGCGACGGGCGCCCGGGTGGCGGTCGAGACCGGCCGCGCGCAGGCGTGGACGGCGCTCGCGCAGGCCGCGGGCGGCGGGCAGCCGTGCATCACCCTGCACGACGTGGGCCGCGTGCCGCCGCAGGGCGCGTCCGCGGGCAGCCCGGTGGTCGTGGTGCGCGACTGCGGCATGCGGCCGCCGCGCGGCCGTGTCGTGTCGGCGCCCTGGCAGTCGGTGGTGACGCTGCTGCCCTATCTGAGCCCGGTCGCGCCCCGGCTCCTGGAGAAGTCCTCCCTGGTCGGCGTCCAGCGGGTGTCCCCCGACGAGGCCGCCCAGATCGGCCGCATCATGAGCCTGCCGCAGCACGAGTACGAGGCGCTGTCCACGCTCGCCGACGGGGTCACCCTCTGGTGCACGCCGAACGACCGCCAGTTCGTGATGACTCAGGCGACGGACGCCGAGACCGGATTGTTGGGCGGCGCGCGCCGGATGGACTGACCGGGTGCGGACTCGCTTGCGTACGTCCGTTTTTGCATCGTTTTGAACGGTGGGGGTTCTCACTCTGCGGCGCGGCCGGGTCACTTGGGGCCCGTACCGGGTCGCGGAGGCCGGCGCGGAGGGGGCATCGGCCCTGCCCCGGGGCGGCCCGCGGCGTTTAGGGTGGAAGGGCCCCGCCCACAACGGCACAAGGGTGCTCGACCACACCAGGAGGCAAAGTGAACGGCGATCGCGACGAGATCCACGGGGGTTGGAATCCACCCGCCGACGATCAGTCCGACGCGGATCCCGCCGAGATGACGGGTGAGTTCACCATCGACTACACCCCGCCCGCCTGGTACACGCAGAACGCGTCGGGCGGTACGGGAGCGGGCGGTGTCACTCCCCCGCCGCCGAGCGGAGCACCGGTCGCCGTGCCGGGCCTCCCGGCGGGCAGCGGCTTCGAGCCCGGCTGGAACATCGCGCCGCCGGCCGCGCCGGTGACGCCTCCGCCCCCGGCACCCGTTCCGCCGGTGGCTCCTGCGACCGCGCCCGGTCAGTCGGTTGAGCCGGTCGGACCGCCGGCCGCTCCGGTTGTCCCTGCGCCTGCGCCTGCGGCGGTGCCTCCGGTTCCGCCGGTCGGTGCTCCCGTGACAGGTGGTTCGGTGCCGGGTGCGTCCGTGCCGGGCGCGCCGGTGCCGGATGCGCCCGTACCGGGTGCGCCCGTGCCCGGGGACTCGCTGCCGCCCGCGGCCTCGTTCGGGGGCGGGGACGTCGAGAGCGGTGCCACCATGCGCTTCTCCCCCGCCGCGCTCCGGCGCGAGATCGCCGAGCGCACGGCGGAGAGCACGGACGGCTCCGCCGAGCCCGCCGCCGAAGAGGCGGACACCGCCGAGGACTCCCCCGCGACCCCCGACGAGCACGCCGCCACGGGGGCGGCGGAGACCGGGACCGCCGCGGAGAGCTCGGACGACGACGACGCGAAGGACGCTGCCGCGGTTGCTTCGGACGCCGGGCAGCCGGCCGAGGCCGGCGCGGTCTCCGATGACGCCGCGGGCCCGGAGGACGAGCCGGCCGCGCCCGCCGCGGAGGCGGAGCCGGCGACGGAGACGGCCGCGGAGCCGGTCGTCGAGGCCGACGCCGAGCCGGAGACCGGGGACGCTGTCGTCGCCGACGCGGCCGCTCCCGGCGCCGGTCCCCTCCCCGCCGCGCAGCCCGCCCCCGACGCGCCGCAGGGCTTCGGCCCCGGCACGGCTCCCGCGCCCGCGCCCGCTCCCTCTCCCGGTCCGTACGACACCGCCGGACAGCAGCCCGCCGGCGCTCCCGGGCCCTTCCCCGGCGCCCCGTACTCCGCGCCGCAGCCCGGTGCAGGGCTGCCTCCGCTGCCGCCGTCGTTCCAGCCGGCCGCCCCCGAGCCCGCGCAGCAGTGGCCCGCGCAGCCCGCCCCGGGCGCCCAGCCGGTGCCGCCCGCCGCGCCGCTGCCGCCCCCCGCCGCCTGGCCCGCCCCCGAGGCGCCCGCGCCCGGCGCGCCCGGGCCCGTACCGCCGCAGGCCCAGCCCCCGGCGCCCGGTTCCTACGGCTACCCGCAGCAGCCCCAGGCCCCGGCCCCTGCCCCTGCCCCGCAGGGCGGTTACGGCTTCCCGCACCCCGGGACGCCTCCGCAGCAGACCGGTTACGGCTACCCGCAGCAGCCCGGCGTGCCCGGCGGCGTCCCGCCGCAGGCGCAGGCCGCCGGCGGCTACGGCTACCCGCACCCCGGAGCCGTACCCCCGCAGGCCCCGCAGGCCCCGCAGCCGCCGTACGACGGTCAGCCGCCGGTGGATCCGCGGACCGGTGCCGCCTGGCCCTCGCCGGTGACGCACGACCAGCGGGAGCGGTCCGTGCCGGGCGCCCCCCTCGGCTACAACGCGGCCGTCGAGCTCTCCTCCGACCGGCTGCTCCGCAACAACAAGCAGAAGCCGAAGTCCAGCCGCAACCCCGGCGCCGCCAACCGCTTCAAGATCGGCGGCAAGAAGGAGGAGGCGGAGCGGCAGCGGAAGCTGGACCTGATCCGGACGCCGGTGCTCTCCTGCTACCGGATCGCGGTCATCTCGCTCAAGGGCGGCGTCGGCAAGACCACGACGACGACCGCGCTCGGCGCGACCCTCGCCACCGAGCGGCAGGACAAGATCCTGGCGATCGACGCCAACCCGGACGCCGGCACGCTCGGCCGCCGGGTGCGCCGCGAGACCGGGGCGACCATCCGCGACCTGGTGCAGGCGATCCCGTACCTCAACTCGTACATGGACATCCGCCGGTTCACCTCGCAGGCGCCGTCCGGCCTGGAGATCCTCGCCAACGACGTGGACCCGGCCGTCTCGACGACCTTCAACGACGAGGACTACCGGCGCGCGATCGACGTCCTCGGCAAGCAGTACCCGATCATCCTCACCGACTCGGGCACGGGTCTGCTGTACAGCGCCATGCGCGGGGTCCTCGACCTCGCCGACCAGCTGATCATCATCTCCACGCCCTCCGTGGACGGCGCCTCCAGCGCCTCGACCACGCTGGACTGGCTCTCCGCGCACGGCTACGCGGACCTGGTGCAGCGCTCGATCACGGTCATCTCCGGGGTCCGCGAGACCGGCAAGATGATCAAGGTCGAGGACATCGTGCAGCACTTCCAGACCCGCTGCCGCGGTGTGGTGGTCGTGCCCTTCGACGAGCACCTGGCGGCCGGCGCCGAGGTGGACCTCGACATGATGCGGCCGAAGACCCGGGAGGCGTACTTCCACCTCTCGGCGATGGTGGCCGAGGACTTCGTACGGGCGCAGCAGGCGCAGGGACTGTGGACGGGTGACGGCCAGGGCGCGATGCCGCCGCACATGGCCCCGCCGATGCCCGGTCAGCCCATGCCGGGGCAGCCGATGCCGGGGCAGTTCGCGCCCGGCCAGGTGCCCGGACAGCCGATGCCCGGTCAGCCCGTGCCCGGTCAGCCGATGCCCGGGCAGGTTCCCGGTCAGCCGATGCCCGGACAGTACGCGCCGGGGCAGCCCGTCCCCGGTCAGCCGTACGCTCCCCAGCAGCCCCAGCCGCCGCAGCCCGGTCAGCCGTACCCGCCGCAGCCGCAGGCCGGACAGCCCTACCCGCCGCAGCCCGGGTACCCGCAGCCGGGGCAGCCGATGCCCGGGCCGATGCCGGGTCAGTTCGGCCCCGGTCAGCCGTACGCACCCCAGCCCGGTCAGCCGTACCCCGGTCAACCGGGCGTCCCGCAGAACTGGCAGCAGCAGCCTCCGCCGCAGGACGAGGGCGAGCCCCAGCCGGGCGGGGCGCTGCCTCCACAGGCGCCGCCAGCCCCTCAGCAGTAGGGCGTCACAGGAATAGACCAATGAGGCTCCGTATCGACTCACCGATACGGAGCCTCTTGGCGTTCCCGCAGACCACAAGGGGTTTGAGGGATCGTTGACGACGGCAGACCACCGCTGATACACCTTCGCTTCACCCATCGTCAGCCCAAGATCCACGACAGAAACTCCCACGCGAGGTCACGTCCCATGGTCATGGTCACGAAGGTTCCACCCCGCCCCGCCCCCGCCCGCAGAGCCCTCCGACTGCTGCTCGCCGGCGGCCTCGCCGCCGGCTCCCTCGTCGTCGCCCCCGGCACCGTGCAGGCGGAGGACGGGAAGTCCGGCGGCACCACCCTCACGGTCGCCGTCTCGCAGAGCATCGACTCGCTGAGCCCGTTCCTCGCCCAGAAGCTCACCTCGACCAGCATCCACCGGCTGGCGTACGAGTACCTCACGAACTACGACCCGAAGGACGCGCACACGATCCCGGGTCTGGCGACCGCGTGGACGTCCTCGGCGGACAAGCTGACGTGGACGTACACGATCCGCAAGGACTCGACCTGGTCCGACGGGCAGCAGGCCACCGCCGAGGACGCGGCCTGGACCTTCAACAAGATGATGACCGACCCGAACGCCGCCACCGCCAACGGCAGCTTCACGGCGAACTTCGCGCAGGTCACCGCGCCCGACCCGCAGACCCTGGTGATCCGGCTGAAGAAGCCGCAGGCGACGATGACGGCCCTCGACGTGCCGATCGTGCCGAAGCACGTCTGGGAGAAGGTCACCGACTTCTCGAAGTTCAACAACGACAAGCAGTTCCCGATCGTCGGGAACGGCCCCTTCGTCATCACCGACTTCAAGGTCGACCAGTACATCAAGCTCAAGCCGAACAAGAAGTTCTGGCGGGGCGCACCCAAGTTCGACGAACTGGTCTTCAAGTACTACAAGGACGGCGACGCGGCCGTCGCGGCCCTGCAGAAGGGCGAGGTGTCCTTCGTACCGAACCTGACGCCCGCCCAGGCGGCGGCCCTGAAGACCCAGAAGGACATCAAGGTCAACGACGCCCCCGGCCGCCGCTTCTACGCCCTCGCCACCAACCCGGGCGCGAAGGCCCAGGACGGCAAGGCCTTCGGCAACGGCAACAAGGCGCTGCTCGACCCCGAGGTCCGCAAGGCGCTCTTCCTCGCCGTCGACCGCACCACCCTCGTCGACAAGGTCTTCCAGGGCCACGCCGTCGAGGGCGAGGGGTACATCCCGCCGCGCTTCGGCTCGTACTTCTGGAAGCCGGAGACCGCGCAGGAGCGGGCGTACGACCCGGTGCGGGCGGAGAAGGTCCTCGACACCGCCGGATACCGGAAGGACGCCGCCGGCAAGCGGCTCGGCAAGGACGGCAGGCCGCTGGAGTTCCGGATCCTCTGTCACGCCACCGACCCGAACGACAAGGCGGTCGGCAAGTACCTCCAGGAGTGGTGGGGCAAGCTCGGCATCGGTCTGAAGGTCGAGTGCCTGGACAGCGTCTCGGACCCCTGGGTCAAGGGCGACTACGACCTCGCCTTCGACGGCTGGTCGGTCAACCCCGACCCGGACTACGTCCTGTCCATCCACACCTGCGGCACGCTCCCGGCGACCCCGAAGGACTCCGGCGCCACCGACAACTTCATCTGCGACAAGCAGTTCGACGGGCTGTACGCGCAGCAGGCGGTGGAGTACGACGCCGCCAAGCGGGCGGATCTGGTGAAGCGGATGCAGTCCCGGCTGTACGACACGGGGTACATGAACGTCATGGCCTACCCGAACGCCCTGGAGGCGTACCGCACGGACCAGATCAGGTCCATCACGACCATGCCCGAGGCCGCCGGGAACCTGTGGGGCCAGGACGGCTACTGGAGCTGGTGGTCCGCCGTGCCCGCGGCGCAGGCCGAGGACTCCGACGGCGGCTCGTCCACCGGGGTGATCGTCGGCATCGTCGCGGCCGTGGTGGTCGTCGTCGGCGTCGGCGCCTTCCTCGGGATGCGCCGCCGCTCCACCGCCGACGACCGCGAGTAGTACGTGACGACGGCAAGCACCCCCGCCGACGTGGCGCGGGCCGAGAAGGCCCGCGCCACGGACGGCGCACCCCGCACCGGTTCCTCCCTCGGCTATCTCCGCCATGCGGCGGGGAAGGTCGGCGGCGCGCTCGTCTCGCTCCTCGCCGTCCTGGTCACCAGCTTCTTCCTGTTCCGGATCATCCCCGGTGACCCGGTGAAGGCGATGACCCACGGCGTGCCCACCTCGGCCGAGCAACTCGCCACGCTGCGCCGCCAGTTCGGTCTCGACCTGCCGCTGTGGCAGCAGTTCACCGACTACTGCGCCAAGGCGCTGAGCGGCGACCTCGGCACCTCGTTCCAGTTCCGCGCGCCCGTCGGCGACCTCATCGCGGAGAAGCTCCCGGCGACGCTGCTGCTCACCGGGGTCGCCGTGGTGATCTACTCGGCGCTCGGCCTCTGGCTGGGCACCCGCTCGGCCTGGCGGCACGGCAGGCTCGGCGACAAGCTGAACACGGGGATCGCGCTGACCCTGTGGTCGGTGCCCTCCTTCTGGCTCGGGCTGATCCTCATCATCGTCTTCTCGGTGGGCATGGGGCCGATCCCGGGGCTCTTCCCGACCGGCGGCATGGAGTCGGGGACGGGCGAGACCGGTTTCGCGTACGCCCTGGACGTCGCGCACCACCTGGTGCTGCCCGTGGTCACGCTCGTCGCCGTCGGCTACGCGCAGACGCTGCTCGTGATGCGCTCCTCGCTCCTCGACGAGATGGGCGGCGACTACCTGACGACGGCGCGGGCGAAGGGGCTGCGGGACGACGTCGTGCGGCGCAGGCACGCCGTGCCGAACGCGCTGCTTCCGACCGTCACCATGATCTTCATCAACCTGGGCCACGTGGCGGCCGGTTCGATCCTGGTGGAGACCGTGTTCTCCTGGCCGGGACTCGGCGGGCTGTTCTACCAGGCGCTCAGCGTGCCCGATCTGCCGCTCGTGCAGGGCCTGTTCGTGGTCTTCGCCGGAGCGATGATCCTGATGAACCTGATCGCCGACCTGCTCTATCCGCTGCTCGACCCCCGGGTGGGCCGATGACCTCTCTCGCATGGGAGCGCCGCAAGGGTTCGGTCGCGCGCTTCTGGACGTCGTACCGGACCCGTCGCGCCGGGCTCTACGGCCTGGCCGGCCTCGTCCTGATCGCGCTGCTCGCGCTCACCGCCCCGTGGACCGTCGGCTCCGACGTGCAGTCGGTGACGGAGGCGCCGGGCACGGCCCTGGAGCCGCCGAGCGCCGCGTTCCCGCTGGGCACCGACCAGTTCGGGCGCTCGCTGCTCGGCCTGCTGATCTGGGGGGCCCGGATCTCGCTGCTCGTCGGCCTGCTCGCGGCGACCCTGTCGGTCGCCATCGGGACCCTGGTCGGCATCATCGCCGGGCACTACGGCGGCTGGTTCTCGACCGTCGTCATGCGGATCACCGACTGGTTCCTGGTGATGCCGACGCTGGTGCTCGCGATCGTCCTCGCCACCGTGATGTCCCGGTCGATGTGGACGGTGGTCCTCGCCATCGGAGTGACGTCCTGGCCGACCACCGCCCGGCTCGTACGGGCGCAGACGATCGCGGTGGAGTCCCGCCCGTACATCGAACGGGCGACCGCGCTCGGCGGCGGCCACCGGCACGTCATGCTCCGGCACGTCCTGCCGAACGTGATGCCGCTGGTGCTCGCGCAGACCACCCTCGGCATCTCGACCGCGATCCTCACCGAGGCGACGCTCGCGTTCCTCGGCCTCGGCGACCCGACGGTCGTCTCCTGGGGCGGGATGCTCCAGGACGCGAGGGAGGCGGGCGCCGTCTCCTCCGGGCACTGGTGGTACCTGGCCCCGCCCGGGATCGCGATCGCCCTGGTCGCGCTCGCGTTCACGCTGTGCGGCCGGGCCGTGGAGTCCGTACTGAACCCGAAGCTGGGGGTGGGGCGATGAGCCTCCTGGAGGTACGGGACCTCAAGGTGACGTACGGCTCCGGCGCGGCCGCCGTGCCCGCCGTGCGCGGGGTCGACCTGACCCTGGAGCCGGGGACCAAGCTGGGCGTGGCCGGCGAGTCGGGCTGCGGCAAGTCCACGCTCGCGCTCGCACTCCTCCGGCTCCTTCCGGCCTCGGCGCGGATCGAGGGCGAGATCCTGCTCGACGGCGAGGACGTCCTCGCCATGTCGTGGGGGCGCCTCCGGGCCGTGCGCTGGGCGGGCGCGTCGATCGTCTTCCAGGGCGCGATGCACTCCCTGAACGCGGTGCACCGGATCGGCGACCAGATCGCCGAGCCGCTGCTCGTACACGGCCGGGCGACCCCGGCGGCGGCCCGCAAGCGGGTCGGCGAGCTGCTCGAACACGTCGGGCTTCCGGCGGCCCGGGCCGCCGCCTATCCGCACGAGCTGTCCGGCGGGCAGCGGCAGCGCGTGATGATCGCGATGGCGCTCGCCTGCGACCCGCGCCTGATCGTCGCGGACGAGCCGACGACCGCGCTCGACGTGATGATCCAGGCGCAGATCCTGCGGCTGATCGAGCGGCTCGTCGCCGAGCAGTCCATCAGCCTCCTGATGATCAGCCACGACCTGGCGGTCCTCGCCGACACCTGCGACCGGCTCGCCGTGATGTACGCGGGCCGGGTCGTCGAGGAGGGGCCCGCGCGGGCGGTGTACGAGGCGGCCGAGCACCCGTACGGGCGGGCGCTGTCCTCGGCGTTCCCCCGCATCGGGGACCTCGCGTCCCGGCGGGCGCCGCGCGGCCTGCCGGGCGACCCGCCGGACCCGGCGGACCTGCCCGGCGGCTGCACCTTCCATCCGCGCTGCCCGGTGGCGGTGGACGCCTGCGCGGAGCAGGACCAGGAACTGCGGGAGGCGGGCGCGGGGCGCCGGGCCGCCTGCGTACACGTGGGGAGCACGTCATGAGCGGCGAGACGCGTGGGGAACACGTCATGAGCACCGAGGCCCCCGCACGCCCCCTCCTGTCGGCGCGCGGACTGCACGTCACCTTCCCGGGGCGGCGGGGCGCGCCGCCCGCGCGCGCGGTGGACGGCGTGGACCTGGACATCGGTGCCGGCGAGATCGTGGCCCTCGTCGGCGAGTCCGGCTGCGGCAAGACGACGCTGGCCCGCTCGCTGCTCGGCCTGGTCCGGCCCACGGCGGGGGCGGTGTCCTTCGACGGCCGGCCGCTCGCGTACTCCTCCGGGGCGCTCAGGGCCTACCGGAAGCGGGCGCAGCTGGTCCTCCAGGACCCGAGCGGCTCGCTGAACCCCCGGCACACCGTGTACGACGCGGTGGCGGAGGGGCTGCGGATCCACGGGTACGCGGGGGACGAGCGGACGGCGGTCGCCGAGGCCCTGTCCCGGGCCGGGCTCCGCCCTCCCGAGCGCTTCTTCCTGCGCTACCCGCACGAGCTGTCCGGCGGGCAGCGGCAGCGCGTGGTCATCGCGGGCGCGCTGGTCCTGGAACCCGAACTGATCGTCGCCGACGAGCCGGTGGCGTCCCTGGACGCGTCCGTACGGGGCGAGATCCTGGCGCTGCTGCTCCGCCTCCGCGACGAACTGGGCCTGTCCGCGCTCGTGGTGACGCACGACCTGGGGCTCGCGTGGAACATCGCGGACCGGGTGGCGGTGATGTACCTGGGCCGGGTCGTGGAGACGGGCCCGGTGGAGTCGGTCCTGACGAATCCTCAGCATCCGTACACTCGGGCGCTGTTGTCGGTGCTCCCGGAGTCGGAGGGCGCTCCGGTGGTCCTGACGGGCGAACCCCCGGACCCGTCCCGCATCCCCTCCGGCTGCCGCTTCCACGCCCGCTGCCAACTCCTCGCCTCGGGCGAGGCGACGACGATCGCGGACCGCTGCCGGGGCGAGGACCTGCCGGTCCTGGGCGGCGCCGGGGAGTCGGTGGCGTGCCACTGGGTGACGCGGGGCTGAGCCGCGCCCCCGTTGTGGGCGGCGTTTCCGCGCCCCGTTGTGGGCATGCGTTCCGCCGGGCGGAACGCGGAGGCGCGGCGGAGGCGGGGACGCGGTCACGCCGTTCACCGCGCTGCACCCGAACCGGGCCTCCTCGGACGAAGCCTCGCCACCGCAGTCCTTGATCACGTTGCCACCCCGCGTCTGTGGGAGATTGGTCCGCAGACACGGGGCAGCGGCACGGCACGTGAGAGGCGAGCAGTCATGGAACCCGGACGGCACATCGTGTTCGTCGTGTTCGACGGCATCAAGATGCTCGACGTGGTCGGCCCGGCGGAGGTGTTCGCCGAGGCCAATCTGTTCGGCGCCGACTACGTGCTCGGCTACGCCTCGCCGTCCGGGGAGCCGGTCGTCACCTCTGTGGGCCTGCGCCTTCCCGTCGGCGGGACGGTGGCCGATGTGGCCGAGGCGGACACGGTCGTCGTCTCAGGCGGCGACGTCCTGGTCACTCGGGCCGTCCCCGCCGATCTGACCGAAGCGATCCGCATGCTCCGGCCCCGTGCCCGGCGGCTGGTGTCGATCTGCACCGGATCGTTCGCCCTTGCCGCCGCCGGGGTCCTGGACGGACGGCGGGCCACCACCCACTGGCGGCACGCCCGGCTGCTCTCCCGCGCCTACCCCGATGTCCGGGTGCAGCCCGACGCCCTGTTCGTCGAGGACGACGGCATCGTCACCTCGGCGGGCGTCTCCGCCGGCATCGACCTGGCCCTGGCCCTGGTGGAACAGGACCACGGCGCCGACCTGGCTCGGAACGTCGCCCGCAGCCTCGTGGTCTTCATGCAGCGCCCCGGCGGGCAGTCCCAGTTCTCGGCGCCGTTGGAGGTACGTCCGCCCCGCACACCGGCCCTGCGCTCCGTGGTCGACCTCGTCGCGGCGCAGCCCGGGCTCCCGCACACCGTCGGCTCACTGGCCGCCCTGATCGGCGTCAGCCCGCGCCACCTGGCGCGGATGTTCACCGCCGAGCTGGACATCACTCCGGCGCGGTTCGTCGAGCAGGTCCGTCTCGACCATGCGAAAGCGCTGCTCGACTCGGGCAGCGGGGTGGCCGAGGCGGCGCGGGCCGCCGGATTCGGGAGCTCGGAGACGATGCGCCGCACCTTCGTGGCCCGCCTGGGCGTCTCGCCGAGCGGCTACCTGGCCCGGTTCGCCACCGCCCGGCGCGACGGCGGCGAGGACGACACGGCGGCCCACGCCCGCTGACCCCTCGTCCGGACGCGACCACGGTCCGCGTCCGGACGAGGTCCGGATCTGTGGGATGCCCGGCAGTTCGGGCGGTGGGCCGGACGGTGATCCGGAGGAACTCTGGAAGCAGTCCACTCCACACCCGACCAAGGAGGACCCATGGCGGAGAACATCGCGGGAATCGTCATTCCCGACACCCCGCTGGTCCGCGAGGCCACCAGCCTCGTCCTCGACGCCGCCGACGAGACGCTCTTCCACCACTCGCGTCGGGTCTACCTCTGGGGATCGCTGAAAGCAGCCGCGCGCGGACTCGATGCCGACCCCGAGCTCGCCTACGTCGGCGGTCTCTTCCACGACCTCGGCCTCACCCCGGCCTACGCCACCAAGGACCGGCGCTTCGAGCTCGACGGCGCCGAGGTCGCCCGCACCTTCCTGCTCGACCACGGCCGCACCGAGCAGGAGGCCCGCGATGTCTGGCTGGCCATCGCGCTGCACACGACACCCGAGATCCCGCTCCAGCTGGCACCGGAGGTCGCCGTGGTGACCCTCGGCGTCGAGACCGACGTCCTCGGTCTCGACCTCACCGAGATCACCGAACAGCAGCGGGCCGAGGTCGTCGCCGCGCACCCGCGCCCCGACTTCAAGAACCGCATCCTGAGGGCCTTCTACGAGGGCATGGCCGAGCGTCCCGACACCACCTTCGGAACCATGAACGACGACGTGCTGGCCCACTTCGACCCGTCGTTCAGCCGGAAGGACTTCGTCGAGGTCATCCGGAACAACCCCTGGCCGGAGTGAGGCCGCGACGGCGGCGTCACGCTGCGCCGGATCATGTGCCGCCCCGCCTCCCGGCGGTCGGGCTCCCGCCCTGCGGGACGCCTGCCCACACCGGCAGTGGGCATCCGGCGCCCGTCAGGCGCGGTCGTACTCCTCCGTCAGCTCCCGGCACCGCTTCACGTCGCCCGCCATCGCCTGCAGCAGATCGTCCAGCGTGTCGAACTTCAGCATCCCCCGCACGTACGCCAGGAAGTCCACCGTCACGTGCAGCCCGTACAGGTCGAGCCCCTCGCGGTCGATCGCGTACGCCTCGACGGTCCGCTCCGTGCCGTCGAACTGCGGGTTCGTGCCGACCGAGATCGCCGCCGGCATCCGCTCCCCCGCGGCCGTCAGCCAGCCCGCGTACACGCCGTCCGCCGGGATCGCCGTGTGCGGCAGGGTCTCGACGTTGGCCGTCGGGAAGCCGAGCTCGCGGCCGCGCTGCGCGCCGCGGACGACGATGCCCTCGACCCGGTGCGGCCGGCCGAGGATCTCGGCCGCGCCGGCCATGTCGCCCTCGGCGACCAGGCGGCGGGTGAGGGTGGAGGAGAAGGGCTGTCCGCCGCCGGCGGCCCCGCTGACGTACAGGTCGATGACCTCGACCTCGTAGTCGTACGTGGCGCCCAGCTCGGTCAGGAACGCGACGTTGCCCGCGGCCCGGTGCCCGAAGCGGAAGTTGGGGCCCTCGATGACGGCCTTCGCGTGCAGCTTGTCGACGAGCACCTTGACGATGAAGTCGGCCGGGGACAGCTGGGAGAACTCGGCGGTGAACGGCAGCACGAGCACCGCGTCCACCCCCAGCTCCTCGATCAGCTCGGCGCGCCGGTGGTGCGGGGCGAGCAGCGGCGGGTGGCTGCCGGGGCGCACGACCTCGGAGGGGTGCGGGTCGAAGGTGACGACGACGGAGGGGACGCCCAGCTCACGGGCGCGCTCCACGGCACGCCCGATGATCAGCTGGTGTCCGCGGTGCACCCCGTCGTAGGAGCCGATGGTGACGACGCTGCGTCCCCAGTCCTGGGGGATGTCCTCCAAGCCACGCCAGCGCTGCACTGTGACCGCTCCTCGTCCGCCTGTTCGCCCTGTTCGCCTTACGCAGGTCTAAGACTGCCATGTCCACGGCCGTCGGTACGCATCGGCATGGCAGTGCCGGGACTCCGCAGCGCCCGGAGGGTCTCCGGGCCGAGCAGCGGGGCCCAGTCGGCGGGGGCGGCGACGGTCCAGGCGCCGAGGAGCGCGGCGAAGGCGGGCCGCTCGCGGACGGCTCCGGCGAGGGCCCGGTCGAGCCACCAGGCGCCCTCGGGGGTACGGACGCACAGCGCGCCGACCCGGTGGGTCAGCTCCCGGGTGCGCGGGACGGTGCGCAGCTCCGCGCCCTCCGCGGCGGCCTGCAGGAGGGCCTCCAGGACGGTGAGCTGTCCGGCCTCGGCCTCGTACCGCTCGTGCTCCAGGAGTACGTCGAGCAGTTCGGCCCGCAGGTGGCGGGAGGCGCCGGTGCCGGGAGCGGCGAGGACGGGGGCGAGGGCGCGCCTGAGCGGGGCGGGGCGGCCCCGGATGAGGCCTGTGACCAGCGGGAAGAGGATCGCCCTTGCGGCGGGGCCGTCCTCGAAGCGGCGGTCGACGAAGGCGGCGACCAGCGGGGCGCCCTCGGGGTGGCGGGCGGCGTAGTCGCGGACGAGGGCGGCGATCCGGCGGGCGAGGGCGGGCGTGTCGACCTCCGCGAGGGCCCGCAGGGCGGCGGCCGGGGCCTCGCCGGTGCCGATCAGCCGGGCCCGGAAGGCCGTGAGGACCTCCTCGGGGTGGGTCGGGAGGGCCTCGGTCAGGGCGGCGGCGGGCACCCGGAGCTCGGCCACGGCACGGGGCAGGTGGCGGGAGCGGGTGTGCGGGTCGCGGACGAGGAGTCCGAGGGCGGGACCGTGGAGGGTCTGGTCGCCGGGGCGGGCGAGCAGGGCGAGGGCGGCGTAGCGGAGGAGCTCTCGGTCGGCGGAGGTGGCGGCGTGTCCGGCGGCCAGGTGTCCGTACGCGGCGGCCGCGACGCGCCGCTCCGGGCGCCCGTCGTCGTGGGCCCAGCGGTCGACGGCCCGGCAGAGCGCGGAGGGCTCGTCCTCGGCGAGCGCGGCGAGGAGGCCGTCGGCGAGGGGGTGGGCGGTGGCGACGAGCGCCTCGCAGAGGTCGTCGACGGCGAGCCGGCGGTGGGTGTGCAGGAGGGCTTGGGCGGCGCGGGCGACGTCGGGCCGGGGGTCGCCGAACCAGCGGCACAGGAGCGGCTGGACGCCCCGGGGATCGGCGGCCAGCTTCGCGGCGACGGCGTCGAGGCTCCGGCCCCCGAGCCGCCTCAGCAGATCGATCCGCTCGTCCTCTCCGACGGGCAGCGCCAGCCAGAAGTCCGTCCCGAAGGAGACGAAGACGGGATGGTGCTCCGGGTGGGCCCCGACCTGATCCGCGAGCAGCCGCAGGACGGGCAGGTACGGCCGCGGATCCGGCACGCGCCGCACGCTCTCCCCGAGCAACCGCGCGGCCCACCAGGCCCCGTCCCCGCCCTGCCCCTCCCGGGCGAACCGCCCGAGCGCCTCGACGAGCCCGGTCAGCCGAGGCGCGAGCCCTGCGACCCCCCGCTCCCGGTGGAGCAGCAGCAGCGCCTGCGACACGGGCCCGATCCGGTGCCGGGGCACGGGCAGCCGCCCACCGGCGGCCTGCTCTCCGGCGCCCGGACCGGCCCCGCCTGGCCGGTCGGCCGCGCCGGACGCCCAGGACACACCGGCCCCCGCGGCCCCGCCGACCGCGCCGGTGGCACCCGGACCGCCAGGGACACCCGGCCCGCCGGGCACACCGGGCTCGGCCGAGCCCGCGGCCCCGCCGGGCGCGCCGGTGGCGTCGCCCGGACCTGCAGGGGCGCCGGCCCCGGTGGGCGCCTCGGGTGCCGCGTGCCTGCCCCTGCTCCGCCTCGCGGGACCGCCGGGCGAGCGGGGCGGCTCCGTGGGCCCGGCTCCGTGGACCAGGGCGTGCAGGGCCGTGTCCAGGTCCAGGTGGGCGGCCTGGACCCAGTCGGCGAGTTCCTCGTGGGCGAAGCGGTAGCCGGAGCCCGCCGGGACGAGGAGGCCCTCGGTGAGGACGGCCGAGGCCCAGCCCTCCCGCCAGGGGAACAGCTCCTCGAAGGAGGCCCGGTCGAGGACGCCGTGCCCGGGGCCGAGGCAGCGGCGGGCCGCCTCGTGCAGCCGGCCGGTCACGCGCGCGGCGAGCCGGCGGACGGCGGTCCCCCGGGGCAGGGGGCGCGAGCCCGCGGCGATCCTGACGGCGGTCCGCAGGCACATCAGGTCCAGGTAGGCCGTGAAGATCTCCTCGCGCCCGGGCCGTCCCGGCACCTCCCCCGGCAGCGCCGCCCGCACCTCGGCGAGCAGCCGCAGGGCCAGCGGGTGCCGGGCGTCCGCCGGGGCGAGGTCCGTCTCCCCGATCCCGTAGCCCTCGCGTACGGCACGGGCCTCCGCCTCGGAGTACGGCCCGAGGACGACTGCGGCGGGCACGGCGTCGCCGGTGCCGGTCACGGCCCGGCCCGGGTCTCCCGCCGGCCGGTGCAGCGCCCCCGGGCCGTACAGCGCGCCGGCCTGTTCCCAGTGCTCCGGGCGGCAGGCCGTGACGAGCCGGGCCCCGTGGGCGCGGAGCCAGCGCTCCGTGGCCGTCGTCCAGTCGGCGAGGCGGTGGGTGAGGAGCGGGGGCATCTCCTCGGGGCCGTCGAGGACGACGAGGAGCGGGCGGCCCGCGTCGCGGGCGAGGGCGGCGGCCCGCTCCGGGGTGGCGGTCGTGGTGTCGCCGAGCGCCCCGGACGCGGCGACGATCCGCCCGGCCTGGTGGAGGGCGCGGCCGACGGCGTCGGCGAGCGAGCGGTCCTCGGCGCGCAGGTCGGCGCCGCGCAGCCGGACGGTGGGGGCGGGTGCGGCGCCCCGGGTGCGCCGGGCGCAGAGCGCGGCGAGGGCGGTGGTGCGGCCGGTGCCGGGGGCGCCGACGAGGGCGAGGACGGGGGCGTCGCCGGCCGTGAAGCGGGCGAACTCACGGACGCAGTCGGGCCGTTCGACCGGCTCGGGCCAGGGGTCGGGCTCGCGTACGGGCCCGGTGGAGGTGGCGGTGAGTTCCAGGATCGCGGCGAGGTTGAGGTCGGGTCCGTAGGCGGGGACGGTGGCCGCGTTGCGCCGCAGCAGGGCGGTGAGCGGGTCGGCGGGCCGTGGCGGCACAACGGCCGGCCCCTCGTGGTGCGGCCCGGCGGGACGGACCGGCACGGCGTACCCGGCGGCCCGGCGGTCGCCGCGCAGGGCGGTGCCGAGGACGGCGAGGACGGTGCCGGTGACGGTGTCGAGGACGGGCCCGCCGGCGGCCTGGCCGCCGCGGCGGAGCACTTCGGCGCCCTCGGTGCCGATGGCGAGTTCGAGGGCGTCGGCGAGGGCGTGGAAGCGGTCGGCGGCGGTGTACGTGACGGAGGCGGGGCCGAGGACGCGGGCCTCGCGCCAGCCCTGGGCGGCGATCCGTACGTATGTGCCGGGCTCGATCTCGGGCCGGGTCGCGAGCGGCAGCGGGCGGCCGCCGAGCCCTTCGGTGCGGACGAGCGCGAGGCCGCTCTCGGGCAGTGGGGTGACGGCCTCGGCCTCGGCGAGGCAGCTGCGGTCGCCGGGGGCGTGCAGGACGACACGGCTGAGCCCGTCGACGGCTTCGTGGCTGGTGACGACCGTTCCGTGGTGGTCGGCGAGGAAACCGGTGCCGCGTGGCCGGCCCGCCAGATCGCAGATCCGCACCAGCGTCGCCAGGTCCCCGCGTCCCATGGTGTCGACGGTAGGCGGCCGGTGATCACCCGGAGGCGCCCGCGGGGAAACGCGCCCCCCGACACTCCCCCGTTCACTCCGAGCGCCTCCCCGATGGGGTGAATTTCGGCGGCTCGGCAGGACAGGATCGGTCCGGGGGAAACCGAGGGGGGAAAGACGTGGGGGCGGGCACGCGTGCGTGCCCGCCCCCACGACGAAGCCCTACGACAGGGCCCTCGGCTCAGCCGAAGACCGCCAGGCTCTTCGCCTTGCCGCGCTGGTCCTCGACCAGCGCGAGCAGCTTCCCCTCGGGTCCGAAGACCGCGACGGGCCCCTTGGGGTACTCCGGCATCTCCAGGCGGACGCCGTTGAGCAGCAGCTTGGCGCGCTTCTCGTCGACGTCCCAGCGCGGGAACGCCGCCGCGGCCGCGTCGGCGACCGGCATGACCGTGAGGTCCTCCTGGAGCTGGTCCAGGGTGCGGGCGCTGTCCAGCTTGTACGGGCCGACCCGGGTGCGCCGCAGCGCGGTCAGGTGGCCGCCGACGCCGAGCCCGGCGCCGAGGTCACGGGCGAGCGCCCGGATGTACGTACCGGAGGAGCACACCACCGAGACGACCAGGTCGACGACGGGCGTGCCGTCCTCGGCCGTGGCCTCGCGGACGTCGTACATCCGGAAGGAGGAGACGGTGACCGGGCGGGCCGGGATCTCGAACTCCTCGCCGCCGCGCACGCGCGCGTACGACCGCTTGCCGTCGATCTTGATCGCGGAGACCTTCGACGGCACCTGCATGATGGCGCCGGTCAGCTCGGCGACGCCCGCGTCGATCTGCTCGCGGGTGACCTTCGAAGCGTCGGCCGACGCCGTGATCTCGCCCTCGGCGTCGTCGGTGATCGTCGTCTGTCCCAGGCGGATGGTGCCCAGGTACTCCTTCTCGGTCAGCGCGAGGTGACCGAGGAGCTTGGTCGCCCGCTCCACGCCGAGGACGAGGACGCCCGTGGCCATGGGGTCGAGCGTGCCGGCGTGGCCGACGCGGCGGGTCTTGGCGATCCCCCGCATCTTGGCCACGACGTCGTGCGAAGTGAAGCCCGACGGCTTGTCGACGATGACAAGCCCGTCGGGCGTCTTTCCCGAGGTGCTCATTCGGCGGCTTCGTCCTCGCCCGGCTTCTTGTAGGGGTCGGCGTCGCCCGCGAAGGTGGCGCCCGAGGACGCCTCCCGCACCTGGGCGTCCGAGGCCCGCGCCTTGTCGAGGAGGTCCTCGATGGTGCGGGCGTTCTCCGGGAGGGCGTCGGCCACGAAGGCCAGGGTGGGGGTGAACTTGGTCCCCGCCGCCCGGCCCACGGCCGAACGGAGGATGCCCTTGGCGCTCTCCAGACCGGCCGCGGCGCTCGCACGGTCCTCGTCGTCGCCGTAGACCGTGTAGAAGACCGTGGCCTCCCGCAGGTCGCCGGTGACGCGGGTGTCCGTGATGGTCACGTGCGTGCCCAGGCGGGGGTCCTTGATGCCGCGCTGCAGCTTCTCGGCGACCACCTCCCGGATGAGGTCCGCCAGCTTCTTCGCCCGCGCGTTGTCGGCCACTGGTCCTTCTCCTTCTTTGCCTTGCTCAAATCAGTCTTCATCAGTGTGGAGCCTTCGGCGCACCGAAAGGAGTTCCACCTCCGGCCGTGCGGCGACGAGCCGCTCACAGCGGTCGAGCACGTCCGATACGAACCCCGCGTCCCCGGACACCAGCGCGACGCCGAGACGGGCTCTGCGATGGAGGTCCTGGTCGCCCACCTCTGCCGCGCTCACGGAGAACTTGCGCTGGAGCTCGGCGACGATGGGCCGGACGACGGAGCGTTTCTCCTTCAGCGAGTGGACGTCGCCGAGGAGCAGGTCGAAGGACAGAGTCCCCACGTACATGCGGTGCCGGATGTCCCGCCGGTTCGGGTTCGGTGGCCTGCCACGCCGTCGCTTGGCAGGGACACCAGAACCGTACACGCAACGGCCGGGGCCGATCGACGGAAATACTTCCGCCGACCGGCCCCGGACGCAGCCCTACGCGTTACGCGCGCGGCTTCTCGCGCATCTCGTACGTCGCGATGACGTCGTCGATCTTGATGTCGTTGAAGTTTCCGAGGTTGATACCACCCTCGAAGCCCTCGCGGATCTCGGTGACGTCGTCCTTGAAGCGGCGCAGACCCTCGATGTTGAGGTTCTCCGCGATGACCTTGCCGTCGCGGAGGAGGCGCGCCTTGGTGTTGCGCTTGACCTCGCCCGAGCGGATGAGGACACCGGCGATGTTGCCCAGCTTGGACGAGCGGAAGACCTCGCGGATCTCCGCCGTACCGAGCTCGACCTCTTCGTACTCCGGCTTGAGGAGGCCCTTGAGCGCCGCCTCGATCTCCTCGATCGCCTGGTAGATGACCGAGTAGTACCGGACGTCGACGCCCTCGCGCTCCGCCATCTGCGCGGCACGGCCGGCCGCACGGACGTTGTAGCCGATGACGATGGCGTCGGAGCCCATGGCCAGGTCGATGTCCGACTCGGTGACCGCACCCACACCGCGGTGCAGGACGCGGATGTCGACCTCTTCGCCGACGTCGAGCTGGAGCAGCGAGGACTCGAGGGCCTCGACCGCACCGGACGCGTCGCCCTTGATGATGAGGTTGAGTTCCTGGACGAGACCGGCCTTGAGCACCTTGTCGAGGTCCTCGAGGGACACCCGGCGGACGCGCTTGGCGAAGGCGGCGTTGCGCTCACGCGCAGCGCGCTTCTCGGCGATCTGACGGGCCGTACGGTCCTCGTCGACGACCAGGAAGTTGTCGCCGGCACCCGGGACGTTGGTGAGACCCAGGACGAGGACGGGAGTCGACGGGGTCGCCTCCTCGACGTTGTTGCCCTTGTCGTCGAGCATCGCCCGGACGCGGCCGTACGCGTCGCCGACGACCATCGTGTCGCCGATGCGCAGCGTTCCGCGCTGGACGAGGACGGTCGAGACGGCACCACGACCACGGTCGAGGTGGGACTCGATCGCAATACCCTGCGCGTCCTGGTTCGGGTTGGCCCGGAGGTCGAGCGAGGCGTCGGCGGTGAGGACGACGGCCTCCAGCAGGGAGTCGATGTGCAGACCCTGCTTGGCGGAGATGTCGACGAACATCGTGTCGCCGCCGTACTCCTCGGCCACCAGACCGAACTCGGTCAGCTGACCGCGGACCTTGACCGGGTCGGCACCCTCGACGTCGATCTTGTTGACCGCGACGACGATCGGGACGCCGGCGGCCTTGGCGTGGTTGAGCGCCTCGATCGTCTGCGGCATGACGCCGTCGTTGGCCGCGACCACGAGGATCGCGATGTCGGTCGACTTCGCACCACGGGCACGCATGGCGGTGAACGCCTCGTGACCCGGGGTGTCGATGAAGGTGATGCGACGCTCTTCGCCGTTGACCTCGGTACCGACCTGGTAGGCACCGATGTGCTGGGTGATGCCACCGGCCTCGCCCGCGACCACGTTGGTCTTGCGGATCGCGTCGAGGAGTCGGGTCTTACCGTGGTCGACGTGACCCATGACGGTCACGACCGGCGGACGGGAGACCAGGGCCTCTTCGCCGCCCTCGTCCTCGCCGAACTCGATGTCGAAGGACTCGAGCAGCTCGCGGTCCTCCTCCTCCGGGCTGACGATCTGAACGACGTAGTTCATCTCTTCGGCCAGCATGACCAGCGTGTCGTCGGAGACCGACTGCGTGGCCGTGACCATCTCACCGAGGTTCATCATCACCGCGACGAGCGACGCCGGGTTGGCGCCGATCTTCTCGGCGAAGTCGGTGAGGGAGGCACCGCGCGACAGGCGAATGGTGTCGCCGTTGCCGCGAGGCAGCATCACGCCGCCCACGGACGGGGCCTGCATGGCCTCGTACTCCTGGCGCCTCTGACGCTTCGACTTGCGACCACGACGCGCGGGACCGCCGGGACGACCGAAGGCGCCCTGCGTGCCACCACGGCCACCCGGACCGCCGGGACGGCCACCGAAGCCGCCGGGACGACCGCCGAAGCCGCCGCCACCGCCGCCGGGACCACCCGGACGACCGCCGCCGCCACCGGGACCACCGGGACGGCCGGCGAAGCCGCCGCCGCCACCGCCGGGACCGGCCGGACGACCGGCGAAGCCGGGACGACCGCCGCCACCGCCGGGACCACCCGGACGACCGCCGGGGCCACCGGGGCCACGACCGCCGGGGCCGGGACGCGGGCCGGCAGCGGGACGCTGCGGCATCATGCCCGGGTTCGGACGGTTACCGCCGGGCGCGCCGCCCGGACGGGGAGCCTGCGGACGAGGCATGCCACCGGGAGTGGGACGGGCACCGCCCTGACCCTGCGGACGCGGGGCGCCACCGGGGCCACCCTGCGGACGCGGGGCGCCCGGAACGGCACCGGGGCCGCCGGGACGGGGAGCGCCGCCACCCGGACGGGGCGCCTGCGGGCGCGCCATTCCGGTGGAGCCACCCGAGGTGAAGGGGTTGTTGCCCGGACGGGGACCGGCCGGACGGGCACCGCCCGGACGGGGGGCCTGCTGGCCGCCGGGGCGCGGAGCACCCTGGCCCTGCGGGCGGGGGGCACCCTGACCCGGGCGGGCGGGACGCTCGCCGGTGGGACGGGGACCCGGGGTGGCGCCACCGGAACGCGGACCGGCGGCGGGAGCCGACGGGGGCGCGGTGAACTCCGGGGCGGCCGGAGCCGGCGTGACCGGCTTGGGCGCGGGCTTCGGACCCGGGCGGGGGCCCGAGGCGGCCGGAGCCGGAGAGGGGGTGCTGCTCGCGGGCGCGGCCGGAGTGACCGGAGCCGGCGCCGCAGGCGCGGCGGGGGCCGGCTTGGGGGCCGGGGCGCCGGGCTTCGGGGCAGCGGGACGTGCCGCGGCGGCCGGAGACGGCGCCGCGGGGGAAGGCGCAGCCTTGCGGGGCGCGCCGGGCTTGGCAGCGGTCTTGCCGGCGTTGCCGCCGGGACCCTGCAAAGCGTCAGTCAACTTGCGCACGACCGGCGCCTCGATCGTCGAGGACGCCGAACGGACGAATTCACCGAGTTCTTGGAGCTTGGCCATGACGACCTTGCTCTCCACACCGAACTCCTTGGCGAGTTCGTATACCCGGACCTTAGCCACTTCGCTCCTTTTAGGTCCGGTTACCGCCGGACCGTCGCTACTTCATGGGCGTACTCATCGCGTACTCATCGAGTGCTCATCGCAATCTCGACCTACTTCCAACTCGCGAGGTACCTGACCGCACGGTGTTCCGTGCCGTACATCTTGTTCACTGCGGTGCCGACTGCTCGACGTGGTGGCGGAGCGCCTCGGTGTCGAGCGGTCCCTGGACCTTGAAGGCCCTCGGGAAAGCCCGACGGCGTACCGCCAGGTCGAGACAGACCACGGCGGGGTGCAGGTACGCACCCCGGCCGGGCAGCGTACCGCGATGATCAGGAACACACTCGTCCTTGTTCATCACGATCCGCAGCAGATCGCTCTTGGCCGCTCGCTCCCGGCATCCCACACAGGTTCGCTCAGGGCACGCGCAGGCATGCGTCCGGCCAGACACGGTTAAGTCTACCTCCCCGTACCGACCCCACCCGTTTGGGGCAAGAATCGAACAGTTGTTGGCCAAAAACGGTCTCAGTCCCGCTGCTCGGCCGGCTCCGTGTCCGGACGGATGTCGATCCGCCAGCCGGTGAGGCGCGCGGCGAGGCGGGCGTTCTGGCCCTCCTTGCCGATCGCCAGCGACAGCTGGTAGTCCGGCACCGTCACACGGGCGGAACGGGCGGCGAGGTCGACGATCTCGACCTTGGAGACCCGCGCCGGGGACAGCGCGTTCGCCACCATCTCGGCCGGGTCGTCCGACCAGTCGACGATGTCGATCTTCTCGCCGAGCAGCTCCGCCATCACGTTGCGGACGCGGCTGCCCATCGGGCCGATGCAGGCGCCCTTGGGGTTCAGGCCCGAACGGGTGGAACGGACGGCGATCTTGGTGCGGTGACCGGCCTCACGGGCGATGGCCGCGATCTCGACCGAACCGTCGGCGATCTCCGGCACCTCCAGGGCGAAGAGCTTCTTCACCAGGTTGGGGTGCGTGCGCGAGAGGGTGACGGACGGACCGCGGACGCCCTTCGCCACCCGGACGACGTACGTGCGCAGCCGCAGACCGTGCGTGTACTCCTCGCCCGGCACCTGCTCCTGCACCGGAAGGATGGCCTCCAGCTTGTCGTCCAGCTTGACGAGGACGTTCTTCGGGTCCTTGCCCTGCTGCACCACACCGGCGACGACGTCGCCCTCGCGGCGCGCGTACTCGCCGAAGGTCACGTCGTTCTCGGCGTCCCGCAGCCGCTGCTGGATGACCTGGCGGGCGGTGCTCGCCGCGATCCGGCCGAAGTCCGACGGGGTGTCGTCGAAGTCCTTGGGCTCCTGGCCCTCCTCCAGGTCGGAGGGGTCCTCCTTCGCCCACACCGTCACGTGGCCGGTGGCCCGGTTCAGCTCCACGCGCGCGTGGCGGCGGGCGTCGGGGGTGCGGTGGTACGCGATGAGGAGGGCCGACTCGATCGCCTCGACCAGCATCTCGAAGGAGATGTCCTTCTCCTGTGCCAAGCCCTTCAGGAGCTTCACGTCGATGTCCACGGCTACGCCTCCTCTTCCTTCTTGTCCTTGCGGTTGAACTCGATCTCGACACGCGCCTTGGCGATGTCGGCGAAAGCGACCCGGCGGGCGGTGGGCTTGCGCCCCTTCACGCCCGGCACCTCCATGTCGAGGCCGTCCTCGTCCACGGCGAGAATGCGCGCGACCAGGTCCCCGCCCTCGACCAGCTGAAGCTTGGCCAGGCGGCCGGTGGCGCGCACGTAGTGGCGGCGCTCGGTGAGGGGGCGCTCGGCGCCGGGGGAGCTGACTTCGAGAACGTACTCGCCGTCGCCCATCGCGTCGGTCTCGTCGAGCTTCTCGGAGATCTCGCGGCTCAGCTCGGCGCAGACGTCCAGCTCCACGCCCTCGTCCGAGTCGACGACGATCCGCAGCAGTCCGCGGCGGCCGGCCCGGGACACCTCGATCTCTTCCAGATCCAGGTCCTTCGCGGCGACGAGCGGCTCCACGAGTCCGCGCAGCCTGTCGCTCTGGGTGGTGCTCATCCGGGTGACTCCTCGGCCGCGTGTGCTGTTGTGGGTTCGTCGCGTGTCAGCACAAAGGGTATCCGGTCCGGGAGGGTGTTGCCGTCCATCGCCCCGAGGCCCGCGGGTACGCTCGCCTGCGGTGATCTCGACGATCTTCGACGACGGACGGCAGCCGAGGGAGAAGGCGTGACGACGACGGGCAGGCGTGCGGTCCTGGTGGCGGGCGCCGCGGCGGGGGCGGCCGCCCTCGCGGGCTGCACCTCCGCGCCCGGCGGGCAGCCCCGGCGGCCGAGCGCCGCCGAACGGGAGGCCGAACGGGTGGCGCGCGCCGAGGCGGCCCTGCGGCTGCGCTCGGTGACAGTGGCGCGGAGCCTGCTGGAACGTTACGACGCGACGCTCGCCGCCCACCCGACCCTGACCCCCCGGCTGACGCCGCTGCGGGGCGCGGTGGCGGCACACGCGAAGGCGCTCGGGGAGGGCGGGACCGCGTCCCCCGCGCCCGGGAGGACGCCGGGCACGGGCGTCTCGGCCGCCGAGCCCGCGGGCCCCGCCACCCCTGCCGCATCCGCCTCCGCATCCGGCTCCGCGAATCCCGTCGCCTCCCCCGGGGCCGTACGGGTGGCGGCCGACCCCCGGGCCGCCCTCAGGGAGCTCGCCGCCGCCGAGCGGTCCGCCGCCGACGGGCACGCGGCCGCGCTGCTCACCGCCCCGCCCGAGTACGCCCGGCTGCTCGCCTCCGTCGCGGCGGCGGGCGCCGCGCACGCCTATCTGCTGACCGAAGGAGCCCGGGCATGAGCGCCCTCGACGCGACCCAGGCCGCGCTGGCCGCCGAGCACGCCGCGGTGTACGGGTACGGGGTCGTCGGCGGTCGGATCGGCACCGAGCGGCGGGCCGAGGCCACCGCCGCGTACGAGGCGCACCGGGCCAGGCGGGACGGGCTGCGCCGGACGATACGGGACCTCGGCGGGACGCCGGTGGCGGCGGAGGCCGCGTACGAGCTGCCGTTCGCCGTCGCGGACCGGGCCGGCGCGGTGCGGCTCGCGGCGGTCCTGGAGGACCGGGTGGCCGGGGTCTACTCCGACCTCGTCCGCGCCACCGAGGGCCGCGCGCGCGGCGAGGCGGCCGCCGCGCTCCGGGAGGCGGCGGTACGCGCCGTCCGCTGGCGCGGCACCGACGTAACCTTTCCTGGGCTCGCCGAGCGGGTGTAGTCCCGTCCCGACCGAAGGAACAACGTACGCATGGGTTTCGAACCGCCGCAGCGACTGGCCAGGACGCTCGGTGAGACGTACGGGGACGCCGCGGCGGCCGAGTGGCTCGGGAAGCTGCCCGAGCTCGTCGGCACGGTGCTCGACCGCGCGTCGCTGGACGCCGAACGGGTGATGGCCCCCGGCGGACGGAGCAGCCTGGTCGTGCTCGTCCGGCGCTCCGACGGCTCCCCCGCCGCGCTCAAGATCGCACCGCCGTTCACCCGCCCCGACCTGGAGCGGGACGCTCTGGCGCACTGGAACGGCTGGGGCGCGGTCCAGCTCCTCGACGAGGCCGGGGAGGGCGCGCTCGTCCTCGAACGGCTGCACCCCGAGGTCTCGCTGCGCTCCCTGCCGGAGGCGAAGTCGCTCCTGGAGGCGGCGGGCACCGTACGGAAGCTGTGGGTCGAACCCCCGGAGGGGCACGGTTTCGAGACGGCGGCGGAGCGGACGGCCCGGCAGGCGCGGGCGATGGAGCCGTACCGCGAGGACGCGGCGACCGCGGAGCTGACGGCGGCGGCGCTCGCCGCCCGCGAGGAGCTGGTGGCGGCCGACACGGAGACGGTGCTGCTGCACGGGAACTTCCGACAGGGCAAGGTGCTCGCCGGCGACCGGACCCCGTGGCTGGCCGTGGGCCCCGAGCCGCTGGTCGGCGAGCGGGCGTACGACCTCGCGCGGCTCGTACGGGACCGGGTCGAGGACCTGGTGGCCGCGTCCTCCGGCGCCTCGGCGGCCCGGCGGCGGGTCAACAAGCTGGCGGACTCCCTGGACCTGGACCGGGAGCGGCTGCGCGGCTGGACGCTGTTCCGCGCGGTCGAGTCGGGGA
Source organism: Streptomyces nymphaeiformis (assembly GCF_014203895.1). Taxonomy (GTDB): domain Bacteria; phylum Actinomycetota; class Actinomycetes; order Streptomycetales; family Streptomycetaceae; genus Streptomyces; species Streptomyces nymphaeiformis. Next base: position 47,081 of record NZ_JACHJY010000005.1, read on the forward strand.
CGCGGGCGCTGACGGCGGGGCGGCGGCAGGACGCGGAGCTGCTTCTGGAGTTCGCGAGCTGGCTGTAAGGGAATACCCTTTTTGTACGGTTCGGCTCGATCCAGGGGGCCGTGATGATCCAAGAGCTGCTGATGGCGGCGGCCGGCGCGGCCGCGGCGGCCGCGGTGTACGCGGGCGCGGCGGCGCGGGTGGTCAAGCAGTACGAGCGCGGTGTCGTCTTCCGCTTCGGGCGGCTGCGCGACGACATCCGCTCCCCCGGCTTCACGATGATCGTCCCGGTCGTCGACCGCCTGCACAAGGTGAACATGCAGATCGTCACGATGCCCGTGCCCGCGCAGGAGGGCATCACCCGGGACAACGTGACGGTACGGGTCGACGCGGTCGTCTACTTCAAGGTGGTCGACGCGGCGGACGCGCTGGTGCGGGTCGAGGACTACAAGTTCGCGGTCTCGCAGATGGCGCAGACCTCGCTGCGGTCGATCATCGGCAAGAGCGACCTCGACGACCTGCTGTCCAACCGCGAGAAGCTCAACCAGGGCCTTGAACTGATGCTCGACAGCCCGGCGATGGGCTGGGGCGTCGCGATCGACCGGGTCGAGATCAAGGACGTGTCGCTGCCGGAGACGATGAAGCGCTCCATGGCCCGGCAGGCCGAGGCGGACCGGGAGCGGCGGGCGCGCGTGATCAACGCGGACGCGGAGCTCCAGGCCTCGAAGAAGCTCGCGGAGGCGGCGGGGGTCATGTCGGACCAGCCGGCGGCGCTGCAGCTCCGGCTGCTGCAGACGGTGATGGCGGTGTCCGCGGAGAAGAACTCGACGCTGGTCCTGCCGATTCCGGTGGAACTGCTGCGGTTCCTGGAGCGGGCGACGCCGGGGGCCCCGGAGACGGAGCCGGTGGCGGCACCGGAGCCGGCACCGCCGCTGAGCGAGGCGTACCTGAAGGGCCGCGCGGCGGCGGCCGACGCGATCGAGGACCTGACGGGCTCCTCGGTGGACCCGGTCCCTCGGGACGCCGACACCGCGTGAGCCCATGCCCGCCCCGTTGTGGGCATGCGTTCCGCTGGGGCGAGGGGGGGGTCCCCCTGCTCGAGCGAAGCCGAGAGCTTGGGGGAGGGTGGGCGCAACGGGACGGCGCCCTTGCCGGCGTCAGAGGCTCCCGCGCCCTGACCCGCACCACGAGTGACGGCGCCCTGGTGGTGCGGGTCCAGGCTCGGAACGCGGAGGCGCCGCTAGGGGCGCCGTCCCGTGTGCCCACCCGTCCCGCCCTGCGGGACGATTGCCCACACGGGGGTGGGCACCGCCCCGCCGGGCGCGGGCCCACACGGGCGCGGGGCCCGGTGAAGGGCCCCGTGCCTTCGGGTTACGCCGTGAGGCGGGCCAGGGCCTCCGCGACCGTCAGTTCCTCGCGGTCGCCCGTGCGGCGGTCCTTCAGTTCCACGACGCCCTCGCCGGCCCGGCGGCCCGCGACGAGGATCTTCGGGACGCCCATGAGCTCCGCGTCGGTGAACTTGACGCCCGGGGAGACGCCCGCGCGGTCGTCGACGAGGACGCGCAGGCCGGCCGCGGAGAGCTTCTCCGAGACCTCGAGGGCCAGCTCCGTCTGGAGCGCCTTGCCCGCCGCCACGACGTGGACGTCGGCCGGGGCGACCTCGGCGGGCCAGCACAGGCCCTTCTCGTCGGCGGTCTGCTCGGCGAGCGCCGCGACCGCGCGGGAGACGCCGATGCCGTACGAGCCCATGGTCACGCGGACCGGCTTGCCGTTCTGGCCGAGGACGTCGAGCTTGAGGGCGTCGGCGTACTTGCGGCCGAGCTGGAAGATGTGGCCGATCTCGATGGCGCGGTCCAGCTTGAGGCCGGTGCCGCACTTGGGGCACGGGTCGCCCTCCTGGACGACGACGACGTCGACGTACTCCTCGACCTCGAAGTCACGGCCCGCGACGACGTTCTTCGCGTGCATGCCGTCCTTGTTGGCACCGGTGATCCAGGAGGTGCCGGGGGCGACGCGCGGGTCGGCGAGGTACTTCACCTTGCCGAGGCCCTGCGGGCCGACGTAGCCGCGGACCAGGTCGGGGCGCTCGGCGAAGTCGTTCTCGGTGACCATCTCGACGGTCGCCGGGGCGAAGTGGTCCTCGACCTTGCCCATGTCGACCTCGCGGTCGCCGGGCACGCCGACGGCGACGATCTCGCCGTCGACCTTCACCAGGAGGTTCTTGAGGGTGGCGGAGGCCGGGACGCCGAGCGAGGCGGCGAGGGTCTCGATGGTGGGGGTGTCCGGGGTGGGGATCTCCTCGGCGGCCGGGACGGCGGAGCCGTCGACGGGCTGCAGCTCGTAGGAGACGGCCTCGGTGTTCGCCGCGAAGTCGCAGTTCGGGCAGTCGGCGAAGGTGTCCTCGCCGGCCTCGGCGGGGGCGAGGAACTCCTCGGACTTCGAGCCGCCCATCGCGCCGGCCGTGGCGGCGACGATGCGGTAGTCGAGGCCGAGGCGCTCGAAGACGCGCTGGTAGGCCTGGCGGTGCAGGGCGTAGGACTGGGCGAGGCCCTCGTCCTCGGTGTCGAAGGAGTACGAGTCCTTCATGAGGAACTCGCGGCCGCGGAGGATGCCGGCGCGGGGGCGGGCCTCGTCGCGGAACTTGTTCTGGATCTGGTAGAGGATCACCGGCAGGTCCTTGTAGGACGAGCACTGGTCCTTGACCAGGAGGGTGAAGATCTCCTCGTGGGTCGGGCCGAGGAGGTAGTCGCCGCCCTTGCGGTCCTGGAGGCGGAAGAGCTCGGCGCCGTACTCGTCCCAGCGGCCGGTGGCCTCGTAGGGCTCGCGGGGCAGCAGCGCGGGCAGGGTGACCTCCTGCGCGCCGATGGCGTCCATCTCCTCGCGGACGATCCGCTCGACGTTGTTGAGGACCTTCTTGCCCAGCGGCAGCCAGCTCCAGATGCCGGCGGCGGTGCGGCGGACGTAGCCGGCGCGGACGAGGAGCTTGTGGCTGAGGACCTCGGCGTCCGCCGGGTCGTCGCGCAGCGTCTTCGCCATCAACTGGGACATGCGCTGGACCGGTGCGTTGGCCATGGTTCTCGTACTCCTGAAGGGACGGACGGTGATGGCCCCGAGGTTAGCCGGGCCGCCCCTGGCAGGAGAAATCAGTTCCGGCGCTTGAGCGGCAGCGGGGCGCCCATGACGGCGTACGGGCGGGGGGCGCTCGGGAAGTGGACCTGCCGGGCGAGGTCGACGTAGCCGAGGGCCCGGTAGAGGCCGCGGGCGGGGCTCTCGGTGTCGATCGCGGAGAGGATCGAGCGCGGCTCGGCGGCGCCGTCGGTGAGGGTGGTGATCAGCTCGCGCCCGACGCCGCGGCCCTGGAAGGCGGGGTGGACGTGGAGCTCGGTGATGACGAAGGAGTCGTCGAGCCAGTCGGCGGTGCCGGTGGCCCGCAGGTACGTCTCGACGACGGTGGACCACCAGTGGGTGCGGTCGTTGGGCATCCCGTACACGAAGCCGACGAGCCGCCCGTCGGGGGTCGTGGCCCCATAGGCGCGGGCGCCGGGGCTGAGGAGGTGGCGCAGCACGATGTGGCGGCGTACGGCGACCTCGCCGGCGTCCAGGCCGAAGGCGACCGCCTGCACGGCGAGGGCCTCGTCCACCCGGGCGGCGAGATTGACCGGACCGATCACGACCTCAGCGTCATCCATGCGGCGCACCCTACAAGCGACCGCCCGCATCCGGACAGCGCGTTCAGAACAGGACGCTCATGAAGGCGCCGGTCTCGCGGAAGCCGACGCGGCGGTACGCGGCCCTCGCCGGGGTGTTGTAGTCGTTGACGTAGAGGCTGACGACGGGGGCGACGTCGGCGAGGGCGTACCGGAGGACGGCGGCCATGCCGGTCTCGGAGAGGCGCTTGCCGCGGTGCTCCGGGGCGACCCAGACGCCCTGGATCTGGCAGGCCTGGCGGGTGGCGGCGCCGATCTCGGCCTTGAAGACGACCTTGCCGTCCTCGATGCGGGCGAAGGAGCGGCCGGAGCCGACGAGTTCGGCGACGCGGGCCTGGTAGAGCAGTCCGCCGTCGTTGGCGAGCGGGGAGACGCCGACCTCCTCGGTGAACATGGCCACGCAGGCAGGCATGATCGCCTCCATCTCGTCCTTGCGGACGCGGCGGACCAGCGGATCGGGCGTGACCGTCGCGGAGGGCTCCTCGGCGACCATGAGCGGCTGGTGGGCCCTGACGTCCCTCGCGGGGCCCCAGTGCGGCTCCAGGAGCCGCCACAGCTCGCCGGTGGCCTCGGCGGGGCCGACGATCGAGGAGCAGCGGCGGCCGATCCTGCGGGCCCGGTCGGCGAAGGCGCGGACGGCCTCGGGGGTGGCGCAGATGGGGACGAGGTTGGCGCCGGAGTAGCAGAGCGAGCGCAGTCTGCCCTCGGTGTACCAGCCCCACATCTCGCCGCCGAGGCGCCAGGGGTCGAGCCCGGCGACCTGGACGCGGGCGGTCACGAAGGCGTTCTCGACGGGGGCGCTCTCCAGGACGGCGAGTGCGGCGCCGAGGTCGGCGGGTTCGAGGACCCGAGTGGTGGTCTCTGTCAGCACGAGGGGGCCTCACGGGACGGATCTGCTGGTCTCCGCACTGTACCCCCGTGTCCCTTTCTCGGACTCGGTTCGCTCGTTGGTCCCGGAGGCGGCCTCCGCGGCACGCGAGAAGCCCCTCCGCCCGGTGGGGGTGGAGGGGCTTCTCGTCGCGCGGGGTCAGCCGGCGATGGCGACCGTCGGCTCGCCGCTGGCGACGCCGTCCTTCTCCATCTGCTCGGCGATCTTGAGGGCTTCCTCGATGAGGGTCTCGACGATCTTCGACTCGGGGACGGTCTTGATGACCTCGCCCTTCACGAAGATCTGGCCCTTGCCGTTGCCGGAGGCGACGCCGAGGTCGGCCTCGCGGGCCTCGCCCGGGCCGTTGACGACGCAGCCCATGACGGCGACGCGCAGCGGGACGGTCATGCCGTCGAGGCCGGCGGTGACCTCCTCGGCGAGCTTGTAGACGTCGACCTGGGCGCGGCCGCAGGACGGGCAGGAGACGATCTCCAGGCGGCGCTGGCGCAGGTTCAGCGACTCCAGGATCTGCATGCCGACCTTGATCTCCTCGGCCGGCGGCGCGGAGAGGGAGACGCGGATGGTGTCGCCGATGCCCTGGGAGAGCAGGGCGCCGAAGGCGACGGCCGACTTGATGGTGCCCTGGAAGGCCGGGCCCGCCTCGGTGACGCCGAGGTGCAGCGGGTAGTCGCACTGGGCGGCGAGCTGGCGGTAGGCCTCGACCATGATCACCGGGTCGTTGTGCTTGACCGAGATCTTGATGTCGCGGAAGCCGTGCTCCTCGAAGAGGGACGCCTCCCAGAGGGCGGACTCGACGAGCGCCTCGGGGGTGGCCCGGCCGTACTTCTTCAGGAGGCGGGCGTCGAGCGAGCCGGCGTTGACGCCGATCCGGATCGGGGTGCCGGCGTCGGAGGCCGCCTTGGCGATCTCCTTGACCTTGTCGTCGAACTGCTTGATGTTGCCGGGGTTGACGCGGACGGCCGCGCAGCCGGCGTCGATCGCGGCGAAGACGTACTTCGGCTGGAAGTGGATGTCCGCGATGACCGGGATGGAGGACTTCCGGGCGATCGTGGCGAGCGCGTCGGCGTCGTCCTGGGTCGGGCAGGCCACGCGCACGATCTGGCAGCCGGAGGCGGTCAGCTCGGCGATCTGCTGGAGCGTGGCGCCGATGTCGGAGGTGCGGGTCGTCGTCATCGACTGGACGGAGACGGGCGCGTCACCGCCGACGGCCACGCTGCCGACCTGGATCTGGCGGCTCTTGCGCCGCTCGGCGAGCCGGGTCGGAACGGTCGGGATACCGAGAGAAATCGCGGTCATCTGAAGTGCAACCTCAAGGTTGTGCGTCGGCGGGCTCAGGGTTCCGAGGTTACCGCCCCGGGGACGGGGGGCCGGACACCACCGGGTGCGGCCCCCCTGGGAGCTACGTGATCTTCACCGGGTTGACGATGTCGGCGGCGAGCACGAGCAGGGTGAAGCAGACGAAGACGCCGGCCACCACGTATGCGGCGGGCATCAGCTTGGCCACGTCGAACGGGCCGGGGTCGGGGCGCTTGAAGATCCGGGCGACGTGACGGCGCAGGGACTCCCACAGGGCGCCCGCGATGTGTCCGCCGTCGAGCGGCAGCAGCGGGAGCATGTTGAACAGGAACAGCGAGACGTTGAACATGACCAGCAGGTTCATGAACATCACGAGGATCGTCGTCTTCGGTGCCTCGACGGTCATCAGCTCGCCGGTGATCCTGGCCGCGCCGACCACACCGACCGGCGAGTCCTCGGCGCGCTCGCCGTCGCCGAAGGTGGCGTCCCAGAGGCCGGGGATCTTGCCGGGGAGGGCGATCACCGAGTGGACGCCGTTCTCCATGAGGTCGGTCATGCGCTCGGTGGTCTCGCCGAAGCTGAGGGGCGCGACCTCGGTCTTGGAGGCGAAGCCGAGGTAGCCGGCGTCGACGTACGTCACCGGCTGGACGACCTTGCCGTCCGCGTCCTTCTTCGGAACGCTGTTGGAGACCAGCGTCGGGTGCAGGTCGATGCGCTGTCCGGCCCGCTCGACGGTGACCGTGGCGGGGCCGATCGTGTGGCGGATGCGGTCGGACAGGGTGTCCCAGTCGGACACCGGCGCGCCGTTGAACGCGACGATCTTGTCGCCGTCCTTCAGGCCGGCCTTGAACGCCGGGGAGACGGGGTCGCCCGCCTTGCACGTGTCGCGCTTCTCGCTCTGCTTGATGACGCACTTCTGGACGCCGGCGACCTGGGTCGTCTGGCCCTCGATGCCGAGCGTCATCATCGAGCCGAAGAACAGCACCGCCGCCAGGACCAGGTTCATGAACGGTCCGGCGAACATCACGATGACGCGCTTCCACGGCTTGCGCGTGTAGAACAGCCGCGTCTCGTCGCCGGGCAGGAGCTCCTCGTACGAGGCCTCGCGGGCGTCCTCGATCATCGAGCGCCACGGCGAGGTGGAGCGGGCCTCGATCTTGCCGTCCTCGCCGGGCGGGAACATGCCGATCATGCGGATGTAGCCGCCGGCCGGGATGGCCTTGATGCCGTACTCGGTCTCGCCGCGCTTCCGCGACCAGATCGTGGGGCCGAAGCCGACCATGTACTGCGGGACGCGGATGCCGAACAGCTTGGCCGTGGAGAGGTGGCCGAGCTCGTGCCACGCGATGGACACGAGGAGGCCCAGGGCGAACAGCACGATGCCCAGGGCGTACAGGAGCATTTCGGTCATGCGCGGGCCTCCGCTGTTGCCTTCGCTGCGAGCTCTCGGGCCCGGGCCCGTGCCCAGGTCTCCGCTTCGAGGACGTCCGACACCGTGAGCGAAGTTCCCTTGGTGGGCTGCCCGTGTTCGGTGACGACCGCAGTGACCGTATCCATGATTCCGTTGAACGGCAGGCGTCCGGCGAGAAACGCCTCGACGCACTCCTCGTTCGCGGCGTTGAAGACGGCGGGGGCGGTGCCGCCCAGCTCGCCGACGTGCCGGGCCAGGCCGACGGACGGGAAGGCCTCGGTGTCGAGCGGGAAGAACTCCCAGGTGGAGGCCTTGGTCCAGTCGAAGGCGGGGGCCGCGTCCGGGACCCGCTCGGGCCAGCCGATGCCGATGGCGATCGGGCCGCGCATGTCCGGCGGGGTGGCCTGGGCGAGCGTGGAGCCGTCCGTGAACTCGACCATCGAGTGGACGTACGACTGCGGATGGACGACGACCTCGATGCGGTCGAACGGGATGTCGTAGAGCAGATGGGCCTCGATGACCTCCAGGCCCTTGTTCACCAGGGTGGCGCTGTTGATCGTGATGACCGGGCCCATGGCCCAGGTCGGGTGCGCGAGCGCGTCCTCGCGGGTGACATGGGCCAGCTGCTCGCGCGTACGGCCGCGGAAGGGGCCGCCGGAGGCCGTCACGACCAGCTTGCGGACGTCGGCGCGGGTGCCGGCGGCGAGCGCCTGGAACAGGGCCGCGTGCTCGGAGTCGACCGGGATGATCTGGCCCGGCTTGGCGAGCGCCTTCACCAGGGGGCCGCCGACGATCAGCGACTCCTTGTTGGCGAGGGCGAGGGTGCGGCCGGCTTCGAGGGCGGCGAGGGTGGGCGCGAGGCCGATGGAGCCGGTGATGCCGTTGAGGACGGTGTGGCACGGGGACGCGGCGACCTGGGTGGCCGCGTCCGGGCCCGCGAGGATCTCGGGCAGGGGCTCGGAGCCGTACAGGGCCTTCAGGGCCGTACGCAGTTCCTCGACCGCGTCCTCGCGGGCGACCGCGACCGTCCGGACCTTCAGTCGGTGCGCCTGCTCGGCGAGCAGCCCGATCCGGCCGCCGGAGGCGGCGAGGGCGGTGACCCGGAACCGGTCGGGGTTGCGCAGCACCAGGTCGATGGCCTGGGTGCCGATGGACCCGGTCGAGCCGAGGACGACGATGTCCCGGCGTCCTTCGGAGACGTCGAAGGCGATGTGCGGGTCGGCAAGAGGAGAGGGGCGGTCGCTCATGCCCCCCATTCTTGCCGCAAAGACCGTGCGGTCTTCACGGGGTGCGGGTGAACGTGTCGAACACGCGGTGGAAGTCGGGGAAGGTCTTCTTCACGCAGCCGGGGTCGTCGAAGGTGATCCCGGGGGTGCGCAGGCCCGTGACCGCGAAGGACATGACGATCCGGTGGTCGCCGTGCGTGGCGATCTCGACGGGCCCGGTCGGGGTGCCGGGGTGGATCTCGATCCAGTCGGGACCGGTGTGCACGGTGATCCCGAGACGGCGCAGGTTCTCGGCGCAGGCGTCGAGCCGGTCGCACTCCTTCACCCGGGTGTTCGCGACGTCCTCGATGCGGACCGGGCCGTCGGCGAAGGGCGCGATCGCGGCGAGGGTCGGCATGGTGTCGGAGATGTCGCGCATGTTGACGGTGAGACCGCGGAGGGTGCCGGTGGAGCGGACGGTGGTGGCGGTGTCGCCGATCTCGACGTCGGCGCCCATGCGGCGCAGTACGTCGACGAAGGCCAGATCGCCCTGGAGGGCGCCGGTCCCGAGGCCGGGAACGGTGACGGAACGGCCGGGCTCGAGTGCGGCTGCCGCGAAGAAGTAGCTGGCGGTGGAGGCGTCGGGCTCGATGCCGTACGTCCGCGCGGTGTAGCCGGTGGGCGCGACCCGGTACGTACGGCCGTCCAGCCGGACCTCGGCCCCGAAGGCCCGCATCATCGCGAGCGTGATCTCGACGTACGGCTCCGAGACCAGGTCCGTGACGGTGATGTCGAGGCCCTCGGCGGTGAGCGGGCCGAGCATGAGGAGCGCGGTGAGGTACTGGGAGGACTGGCCGGCGTCGAGCGTGAGTGCCCCGCCCTTGACGCCGGCGGCGTGGACGTCGAGCGGGTGGTGACCGTCCTTCTCCCCGTGCCGGAGGTCGACCCCGAGCTCGCGCAGGGCGGTGCTGAGCGGCCCGAGGGGACGGCGGCGCATCTGCGCGGAGGCGTCGAAGCGGTACGTTCCGTGGCCGGCGGCGGCGAGGGTCGGCAGGAAGCGGGCGGTGGTGGCGCCGTCCCGGCAGTACACGTCGGCGGTCTCCACGCCCGGCCCGGCCGGCCGCCCCTCGATGTGCCAGGCGTCGGCCTCCCGGCGCACGCCGTAGCCGAGCGCACCGAGCCCCTCGGCGAACCCCTCCGTGTCGTCCGACACGAGCGGACGCAGCAGGGTGGTGACGCCCTCCGCGGCGGCGGCGAGGAACAGCGCGCGAGCGGTGACGGACTTGGAACCGGGGATGTCGATGACGGTCACGGCCCCATCCTGCCGCGCACCGGGGACGGGCCTCGGGGACGTCCGGCAGGTGGACGGGACGGGGACGGGCGCGGGGCGGCGCCCCGGGCCCGCCCCGCTGCCGTGCAGGCCCACGGGGGCGGGCGCCGTCAGTCGAGCTTTCGGTGGACGTTCTGACGGGTCGACGGGCCCGGGGTGGCGTCCGCGATCCAGGGGCCCCCGTCGCTCGGGTCCACGATTCCCGCCTCCAGCCAGACGTAGTGCCCGGCCAGCACCCCGTCGACGATCCTCCGGTCGAGGTCGTCCGTGTTGGACCAGAGGCTGCGGAAGAGGTCCTCGATCCGCAGGCGCGCCTGCCGGCAGAAGGCATCGGCCAGTTGCCGCGCCTCGCCGCCGTGGTCCGTCGTCGTGCGCAGCAGCTCCGCGCGGACGCACGCCGCGCTCATCGCGAAGAGTTCCGCCCCGATGTCGACGATCCGCCCGAGGAAGGCCTGCTTGAGCTCCATGCGCCCCTGCCAGCGGGACATCGCGTAGAAGGTGGACCGGGCGAGCCTGCGGGAGGTCCGCTCGACGTACCGGAGGTGGACGGCCAGGGCGCCGAACTCGCCGTACGAACCGGGGAGCTGTCCGGGGCCCGTGACGAGTCCGGGGAGCCAGCGGGCGTAGAAGCCGCCCGCCCGGGCGCCCGCCCGCGCCTTGTCGCCGAGGGACTTCTCGGGGTCGATGAGGTCGCCGGCGACGGAGAGGTGGGCGTCGACGGCCTCGCGGGCGATCAGCAGGTGCATGATCTCGGTGGAGCCCTCGAAGATCCGGTTGATGCGCAGGTCGCGGAGCAACTGCTCCGCGGGGACGGCCCGTTCGCCGCGGGCGGCGAGCGAGTCGGCGGTCTCGTAGCCGCGCCCGCCGCGGATCTGGACGAGTTCGTCGGCGATCAGCCAGGCCTTCTCGGAGCCGTACAGCTTGGCGAGGGCGGCCTCGATGCGGATGTCGTTGCGGTCCTCGTCGGCCAGCTGGGAGGCGAGGTCGACGACGGCCTCCAGGGCGAAGGCGGTGGCCGCGATGAAGGAGATCTTGGTGCCGACGGCCTCGTGGCGGGCGATCGGCCTGCCCCACTGCTCGCGCTCCGCCGACCATTCGCGGGCGATCTTCAGACACCATTTGGCGGCGCCCGCGCACGCGGCGGGGAGGGAGAGCCGCCCGGTGTTGAGGGTGGTGAGGGCGATCTTGAGGCCGGCGCCCTCGGGGCCGATGCGGTGGGCGGCGGGGACCCGGACCCGGTGGAGGCGGGTGACGCCGTTCTCCAGGCCGCGCAGGCCCATGAAGGCGTTGCGGTGCTCCACGGTGATGCCGGGCGCGTCGGCCTCGACGACGAAGGCGGTGATGCCGCCGGGGTGGCCCTCGGCGGCGGGGACGCGGGCCATGACGACGAGCAGGTCGGCGACGACCCCGTTGGTGGTCCAGAGCTTCACGCCGTCGAGGACGTACGCGTCCCCGTCCGGCACGGCGGTGGTGGCCAGGCGCGCCGGGTCCGAGCCCACGTCGGGCTCGGTGAGCAGGAAGGCCGAGAGGTCGGTGCGGGCGAGCCGGGGCAGGAAGGCGTCCTTCTGCTCCTGGGTGCCGAAGAGTTTCAGCGGCTGCGGTACTCCGATCGACTGATGCGCGGAGAGCAGGGCGCCGACGGCGGGGCTGGCGGAGCCGACGAGGGCGAGGGCCCGGTTGTAGTACAGCTGGGTGAGGCCGAGCCCGCCGTACTTCGGGTCGATCTTCATCCCGAGGGCGCCGATCTCCTTGAGTCCGGCGATCGTCTCGTCGGGGATGCGGGCCTCGCGTTCGATGCGGGCGCCGTCGATCCGGGTCTCGCAGAACTCGCGGAGGACGGCGAGGAAGGCCTCGCCGCGGCGGACGTCCTCGGCGGCGGGGAGCGGGTGCGGGTGGATGAGGTCGAGGCGGAAGCGGCCGAGGAACAGCTCCTTGGCGAAGCTCGGTCTGCGCCAGTCCCGCTCGCGCGCGGCCTCGGCGACCTGCCGGGCCTCGCGCTCGGTGACCTTGGGCCGCTGGGTGGGTGCGGACATGGACACCTCCTTGGGCTTCCTGTCCGTCGTACCCGATATCGGCGGGTCCGGAAAGAGGAACGGAAGAGGAGGGGAATCCTCCGGGTACGTCCTTCTGGTGAGACGGCCCGACCGCCCCGGTCGGCCCGCGCGTAGGGTCCGCGGCATGTCTCAGCAGCCGATCAAGCTCATCGTCCTCGTCAGCACCCTGCCCGGCCGCGGCGAGGAACAGGTCGCCGCCTTCGAGGCGCTCGCGCCTCTCGTACGGGCGGAGGAGGGCTGCCTGCAGTACGACCTGCACCGGGTGGCCGACGATCCCGACCGCTTCGCCCTGATCGAGCGCTGGGCCTCGGCCGAGGCCCTCGCCGCGCACGACGTCGCCCCGCACATGGTCGCGGCCGGCGCCGCGAACAAGGCCTTCCGCGCGGGCCCCGCGGAGGTCGTGCGCCTCGTCGACGCGCCCGTCGGCTCTCCCGGCGCATGACGAAAGGCGGTCCGAGCCCCCGCACAGTGGGCTCGGACCGCCTGGTCTCGTGAGGCGTGCGCCTTAGAGGGCGAGGCCCGTCAGGACGAGCACGCGCTCGTAGGTGTAGTCGTCCATCGCGTACTTGACGCCCTCGCGGCCGACGCCGGAGCGCTTGGCGCCGCCGTACGGCATCTGGTCGGCGCGGTAGGACGGGACGTCGCCGACGATCACGCCGCCGACCTCGAGCGCGCGGTGGGCGCGGAACGCGGTCTGCAGGTCGTGGGTGAAGACACCGGCCTGGAGGCCGAAGTCCGAGTCGTTGACGGCGGCGAAGGCCTCGGCCTCGCCGTCGACCTTGGCGATGGTCAGGACCGGGCCGAAGACCTCGGCGCGGGCCAGGGTGACGTCGGCCGGGAGCTCGGTGAGGACGGTCGGGGCGTAGGTCGCGCCCTCGCGCTTGCCGCCGGCGAGGAGCTTCGCGCCGGCCGCGACGGCCTCGTCGACCCAGGACTCGACGCGCTTGGCGGCGTTCTCGTCGACGAGCGGGCCGACGTCGGTGGCGCCGTCCGCCGGGTCACCGGTGACCTGCGCCTCGACGGCGGCGACGATCTTCGGCACCAGGCGGTCGTGGACCGAGGCGTCGACGATCACGCGCTGCACGGAGATGCAGGACTGGCCGCCCTGGTAGTTGGAGAAGGTCGCGATGCGGGTCGCGGCCCAGTCCAGGTCGGCCTCGGAGGACCAGTCCGGGAGGACGACGGCCGCGGCGTTGCCGCCGAGCTCCAGGGTGACGTGCTTGTGCGGCACGGACTCCTTGATGGCGTAGCCGACCGTGTCGGAGCCGGTGAAGGAGATGATCGGGAGGCGCTCGTCCTGGACGAGGGCGGGCATGCGGTCGTTCGGCACCGGCAGGACCGACCAGGAGCCGGCCGGGAGGTCGGTCTCGGCCAGGATCTCGCCCAGGATCATGGAGGAGATCGGGGTGGCCGGGGCCGGCTTGAGGATGATCGGGGCGCCGACGGCGATGGCCGGGGCGACCTTGTGGGCGCCGAGGTTCAGCGGGAAGTTGAACGGCGCGATGCCGAGGACGACGCCCTTGGGGACGCGGCGGACGAGCGCCAGGCGGCCCACGCCGCCGGCCTCGGTGTCCAGGCGCTGGGCCTCGCCGGCGTTCCAGCGGCGGGTCTCCTCGGCGGCGAAACGGAAGACGGAGACGGCACGGCCGACCTCGCCGCGGGCCCACTTGATGGGCTTGCCGTTCTCGGCGGAGATCACCTGGGCGATCTCCTCGGTGCGCTCGGCGAGCCGCTTCGACACGTGGTCGAGGGCGGCGGCGCGGACGTGCGCCGGGGTCGCGGCGAACTCGTCGACGACGGCGTGCGCGGCGGCGACGGCCTCCTCGACCTGGGCCTCGGTGGGCACGCTGACCTTGCCGACCAGACGTCCGTCGTACGAGTTCGTGACGTCGAAGGTGGTGTCGCCGGTGGCCTCGCGGCCGGCGAGCCAGAAGGCGTGGGTGGTCGTCATTGCGTCCCGGCCCTTTCCGTTTCGGGGTGCGAGCGTTTGCTCTCGTGACACGTTAGGGCCGAGCGGGCGAACGTGGGTTTGTCCGGTGTGGAGTGGTGGTGGCACCGGCGCTGTCCGCTTTGGCCGAAGCGGACGACGGGTCGTCGGGCGGTCACCAGCCCCGGAACGCCGAGAACGGCTGCCGCCTCCCGTCGCCCCGGCGGACGGCGACGAACAGGTCCTCGTATCGGGACAGGCCCGTGAGCTCGCCGTTGCCGTCGTCCTCGTCGCGGGAGAAGGTGCGCTCGTCCACCGTGTCGCCGGTGGCGGAGTCGAAGACGTACAGCTCGTCGTGGCCCCGCCTGTGCCGGGTCAGGAGAGTCACCCGGCCGCCTCCCGCGTGCATCGCCGTGACGCTCCGCTTGGGGTCCTCCGAGCCCGACCGCCAGGCCTCGTCCCCGGTCACCAGGTCGAAGGCGACGACGCCGCCCCCGGCGCCGAGGAAGAGCCTCCCGTCGGCGACCGCCGCATGGGAGCCGAAGGCGTCGACCAGCCCCTGGCGGCGGCCGTCGGGTCCGAAGGCGAGGAAGGCGTTCACGCCCTGCCGCCTCGGCTCGCCGACCTTCAGCACCACCGGATCGGCGGACACGAAGGACATGGACGCGTCCGAGGCGACGGGGCGCCGCCCGCCGAGGGGAACGGTCCACCGCGCCGTACCGTCGGCCGGGTCGAACGCGGCGAGCTTCGCCTCGTCGCCGGCGCAGGCGAGGGCGGCGAGGACCTGTTTCAGCCCGACGGCGACCTCACGGGGGAGGCACCCCTTCGGAACGGCGGCCTTCCAGCGCGGTGCGCCGGTCCGCAGGTCGAGGGCGCGTACCGCCTGGTCACCGCGGAGGACGGGCCCCGCGCCCTCGGCGTCCGCGTCCTTCCAGCGGTCGTCCTCGTCGAGGATCACGGCGAGACCCGCCCCGGTGGCCAGGACGTGGTCGTCGTCGTACGGGCCGGAGGGCCTGCGGGCGGTGCGCCACAGCTCGCGGCCGTCCTTCAGGTCGATCGCGGCGACGGTGGCGCAGCCCTCCGACGAGGGCGAGCGGGACGCCGATCAGGATCGGCAGGAAGGGCACCCACCGCCACCCCAGGGGCGCCGTGCCGCCGTTCGTACGCGTCGCCATCGGATCCCCACCCCCGGCTCGAAACCGCCGAAACCCCGTCAGGGGAGGGGACGGATGATCATCCGCGCCGCTCGGTCGAGACGATCAGGCAGACACCGCCGACGACGATCGCGCCGCCGAGGAGGATCGGCCAGGTCAGGGCCTCGTTCAGGACGAGGGCGCCGAGCAGGACGGCGACGACCGGGTTCACGTACGCGTAGGTGGCGGCGAGGGAGACCGGGGCGGTCTGGAGGAGCCAGGCGTACGCGGTGAAGGCGACGAGCGAGCCGAAGACGACGAGGTAGGCGAGGGCGACCCAGGAGCGGCCGGAGACGGCGCCCAGGTCGAGTCCGTGGTGTTCGCCGCGTACGAGGCCGAGGGAGAGCGCGGCGAGGCCGCCGGCCAGCATCTCGTACGCGCTCGCCGTGAACGGGTTGGCGGGCATGGGCAGCCGGGCGGAGGAGACGGAGCCGACGGACCACAGCAGGGCGGCGACGAGGACGAGCACCACGCCGCCGATCTTCACCTCGCCGCTCAGGCCCGGGACGGTGAGGACGGCGAGGCCCGCGAAGCCGAGCAGGACGCCGCCGAGGGCACCGAGGCCGGGGCGGTCGCCGAAGAGCGTGCGGATCAGGACGACCCAGACGGGGACGGCGGCGACGAGGAGCGCGGCGAGGCCGGAGGGTATGGAGGTCTCGGCGAGGACGACGAGGCCGTTGCCGCCGAGGATGAGGAGCAGGCCGACGAGGGCGGCGGAGCCGAGCTCCCGGCGCGTGACCTTGAGGGCGGCGGGGCCCTGCCGCCAGGCGACGATCGCGGCGAGGAGCAGGCCGGCGGTGATGAAGCGGGCGCCGCCGGAGAGGAACGGCGGGAGGGTCTCGACGACGATCCGGATCCCGAGGTACGTGGACCCCCAGACGACGTACACGATGCCGAGCGCGGCCCAGACGGCGCCGGTGATCCGGCGGGCGGGGGCGGCGGGGACGCCGGCGGCTCCGGTACGGGGTTCGGGGGCGGCCGGGTGGGTCTCGGGGGCCGGGTCGACGGCGGGGCTTGTCATGAGCAGGAGAGTAAGGACTGAAAGCCCCGATGACCAAGGAAACTGCCCGAATTCGGGCAGGACCAACGGAATTCGGGTGTCGGAGAGCCTTCCCGGGGTCCTTGCGGAGGGTGGGAGGATGTCCGGGACCGCACGACCACAGGGGGTAGGCATGATCCTTTACGTACTGATCGGCGTCCTGGTCCTGGCCGTCGCCGGCTGCGCCTCGGTGGTGTGGGCGGCACGCGGCGGACCCCGCTGGGTCCGCGCGGTGGCCACCGTGACGCTGCTGGGCGGAGAGGTGGTCCGCGACGGACAGCGCCGGAGCGGGAAGCGGGGCGGCGGGGGCGACGACGGGATCATGGGCGGCGGCGCGGACGCGTAGGGAGCGGCTCGCGGGGAGCCCTGAGGAAACCCGGGGGCCCTGGGGAAACCCGAGGGCCTGGGGAGACCCGGGAGCCCTGGGGAAACCCGAGGGCCTGGGAAGACCCGGGGAGCCCTGGGGAAACCCGGGAGCCCTTGGGAAACCCGGGCCCTGGGGAAACCCGAGGGGCCTGGGGAAACCCGGGAGCCCTTGGGAAACCCGGGCCCTGGGGAAACCCGAGGGGCCTGGGGAAACCCGGGCCCTGGGAAATCCCGGGAAGTCCCGGGGAGCCCGGAGACTCCCGCTACTGCCCGCCCTCCCCCGTCGCCTTCAGGGCCAGCCACAGCTCCATCCGTACGTCCGGATCGTCCAGCGAGCGGCCGAGGATCTCCTCCACCCGGCGCATCCGGTAGCGCAGCGTGTGCCGGTGGACGCCGAGGTCCGCCGCGGCCGCGTCCCACTGGCCGTGCCGGGAGAGCCAGGCGCGCAGGGAGGCCACCAGGTCGCCGCGGCCGGTCGCGTCGTGCTCGCGGAGCGCGCGGAGCATCCCGTCGGCGAAGGCCCGGACGGCGTCGTCGGCGAGGAGCGGAAGCACCGAGCCGGCCGCCAGGTCCTCGTGCTCGACGAGCGCCCTGCCGCGCCGCCGGGCGACCGAGAGGGCCTGCTCGGCCTGCTTGTACGCGGCTGCCGCGGCGTTCGGGCCCGCCGGGGCCGACAGGCCGACGACGACACCGGCGTCCTCCGCCTCCCGCTCCGCGTAGCCCTCGCAGGCGGCGACGACCGCGCCGCCGTCCCCGGCGAGGACGACGAGCCGCCGGCCGCTCTCGGCGACCGTGAGCACCGCCTCGCCCGCGCGGGCGGCAGCGGCCTCCAGGGCCTCGGCGAGCGCCGGCAGCGGCGGCTCCCCGGCCGGTTCTCCCCCGGCGGGCTCGGCGACGAGCAACCGGTAGGGGGCGTCGAGCAGCCCTCCGTACAGGTCGCCGGCCACCGCGCGGGCGGGCTCGGGCCGGCCCTCCAGCATCAGACGGAGCACCGCGGCGCCGAGCCGCTGCTCGGCGGCCTGGAGCGAGCGGGAACGTTCCGTCGTGAGGGTGAGCAGGGCGATCGCCGAGTGCACGGCGTACCGCTCGGCCGTGCCGAGGGGCGCGCCCGTGCCGACGGCGAGGGCGCCGCGCACCCGGCGCCCGGTGCCGAGCGACTGGAGCTCGACGCGGTCGTCCGTACCGCCGACGACGGCGCTGGCGGGCGCGGGCCGCTCGCGCAGCCGCTCCACGTCGGGGGTGAGGCGGGCGGCCCGGCGCGCCGCCCATTCGGGCGAGACGGCGACGACGGCGCCGGAGGCGTCGTACAGCGCGGCCCAGCCGTCGACGTGCGCGGCGAGCCGGGCGACGACGGCCTCGGGGCCCTCGGCGAGCGCCGCGCGGGTCAGCTCGCGCTGGGCCTCGAAACCGGCCGTGACGGCGCGGTACTGGTCGGCGGAGATGGCCGCCGAGACGGCCTTGCTGATGGCGAGGAACGGCGTCCGGCGCGGCACTTCGAGCAACGGCAGGTGTTCCTCGCGGGCCGCGTCGAGCAGGGCCGGCGGGATCTCCTCGTAGTTGACGCCGACGGCGAAGCCGAGCCCGACCACTCCGGCGGCGAGCAGCCGCCGCACGTAGCGGCGCATGGCGTCCAGGTCCTCCGCGTCGAGGGTGAGCGCGGTGGTGAGGAGGAGTTCGCCGCCTTCCATGTACGGGACGGGGTCGGCGAGCTCGCTGACGTGGGCCCAGCGGACGGGGGTGTCGAGGCGGTCCTCACCGGCGCGGACGATGAGCTTGAGGGCGGAGTGCTGGACGAGCGAGGCGAGGGTGGGCGGCATTGGGGGACCGTCGGACCTTTGAGCGAGGACCGCGCGCGGGGGGAGCCGTGCACGGAGGCGGGGAGGCGCCGCTCAGCTGAGCGGCGCCCCCGATTGTGCCAGGGCCCCCGGCAGCCCGCTCGGGCGCCGCGAGGGGTGAGACGGGTCGGCCTCGCAGGTCGACGCGACGGGGTGAAGCGGTCGGCTCCGAAGGCCGACGCGACGGGGTGAGACGGTCAGCCTCGCAGGTCGACCAGCATGGGCGGCACGTGCTCGCCGCGTACGTGGCTCAGGGAGAGGACGGCGTGGCCGGGAGGCACGGCGTGCGCGAGGTCCGAGGCGGACCAGCGCTCCCGCTCCACCTCCCGCACGGTGACGGCCTCGGTGGTCACGGCCTTGCCGGTCACCAGCTTGCGCAGGGCGTGGATGGCGCGGGTCATGGGCTGGTCGGCGAAGACGGTGTGGTGGGCGACCTCGGTGGTCTCCACGCGCTCGGTGCCCCACGCCCCGGCGAAGGCGCCGCCGTCCCAGGTCGACACGCCGGCCATGGCCATCCGGCAGCCGACGGAGGCGAGCAGCGGCCCGTGCAGGAACTCGGGGACCTCCGTGAGGGTACGGAGCGCCAGCACGACGGCCGCGTTCTGCGGGCGCAGCCGCTGGAGGCCCCGTACGGTTCCGGGCGTGAGGGCCCCCGCAGCTTCGTCGAGCACGAGGCAGGCGAGGTGCCCGCGCCCGGCACGGTCGCGGGTGACGTGCTGGAACTGGGCGAGCAGCAGCCGGGTGAGGAGCCGCGCCGCCTCCTCGTGACTCCCCTGCGGCAGGCTGATGCGTACGCGCATCGGGTGCTGGGCGACGGCCCGCAGGGAGAAGGGCCGCACGTCCGGGCCGCCTTCCTGGCCGCCGCCGAAGAACTCGGCGAAGACGGGCCGGTCGAGGAGGGCGAGCCGCTCGGCGAGGAAGGGCCCCACGTCCGTCGCGGTGCCGATCCGGCGGATCCAGGAGTCCAGCTCGCGGCGCATGACCGGGGCCTCGTCCTCGGGCAGCAAATCGAGCAGCGCCTGGAGGGTCTCGGGCCGGGCTTCGAGCAGCTCCCGCAGGACCGGGACGGTCGGGAAGCGCCCGTACGCGGTCCGGTAGGGGCCGATGAGCTGCGCGAGGGCGGTGGCGGCGCGCTGGTGCTCCACGCCCGCCATGTCGCCGACGAGCCCCTCGGCGAGGAACGCGGCGGCCTCGTCGGGATCGGTGGACCCCGCGTACAGGTCCAGGTCGTAGGGGGAGGTCGGGTCTCCCAGCCGGACCACGACGTCGTACGCCTCTTCGGGGCCGAGGGGCGCCGCTGCCGCGCCGACGGCGACGACGGCGCACGCGCCGGTGAGCGCCTGGAGGGTGAGCGATTCGACGACGGGCGCGACGAGGGCACGGGTCTTGCCCGCGCCCGAGGGGCCGACGACGAGGAGGGAGGTGCCGAGGAGTCCGGGGTCCAGTGCGAGGCCGGCGCCGTGGTAGGCCCGCGGGGTGCGCTCGGCGTCGGTGTACCGGCCGATGCGGACCTGGCCGACGAGCAGGTCGTGGGTGGCGCGGCGGTTCGGCACGTCACGGTCGCCGGAGGGGTGCGCGTACGCGGCGGCACCCTGCTCGAGCAGCGCCTCGACGAGGGCGGCACGGCGGACGGCGTCCCGGTCGGTGTCCTGCCAGACGCGGCGGACGCGTGCCACGTCGACGTCGTTCATGCGCCCGGCGGCCAGTTCGCCGACGAGGACGTCGGCCGCGCGGTGCTCGCCGGCGTCCCTGAGCTCGGGCCATTGCGAGCGGGAGGCACCGGGGGCGGCGCGGACGGGGGCGGGCATGACATCCGGGGAGGATCGGGCACGCAACTTCTTGAAGAGGGCAGCCCATTCACCTACGCGGGCGAACGGCCAGACGACGAGGGCCGTGATCACCGCGTAGACGGGGTAGACGACGAACGGCGAGGTCAGGACGTCGTAACCGCCCGTGACCAGGGCGATCAGCTGAAGGACGGGGATGGCGACGGGAAGCTTGTCCCAGCCGAGTCCGAACGCCTCGGGCCAGACGAACGCCAGAGCGATCAGGGCTCCGGCGCCCGCGAGCGCGGCACGGGCGGGCGGCCGGAAGCGGTCGAGGTAGTACCGGGCGATCCGGCCCCAGGATCCGAGGACGCCGACCGCGACGGTGATCCCGAGGAAGAGCACGCCGCTGAGGACGTCACGGGCCGCCCAGCCCTGCCAGCCGCTCGGCTTGGCGGTGCCACCGATCCACCAGTCGCTGGGCGTGAAGGTCTGGAGCACCAGCCAGACGTACGGGAGGGTCCCGCGCCGATACGCCGACCAGATGAGCAGGCCGACGGCCATCGGGATCAACATGCCGAGGACGGTCACGGGCGCCAGGCGCACGGCGGCAGTCCGCGTCGGCACATGCATGAACCGCCAGACACCGAGCCCGGCCTTCGGCCGAGGGGCGTCCAACCAGTCGACCGCGCGCCCGACGGGGGCGGCCGCCGACCACGGCGGGCCTCCCGCGACCGGGGGGACCGACGGCACGGGCGGCACGGATGGCAACGCCTGCGGCGGCGGGCCCGCCGGCCTCGGGACCGGCGGAACCGATGGGGCCTGCGCGATTGGCGGAACCGGCTTCGCGGGAGGCGGCGCCACACCGCCGGACGTGTCGCGTGACTCGTACGTGCCGTCGGTCTCCATGAACCCCTGCCCCCTGACCAGCCAGGTCGCCGCCTCTGTGCCACCGTCAAATCTAGTGGGCCCGGCGCCCCCGGGAGGGGATTCGACCACCCGTACGGCCGAGAGCGGGAGCGACGGGTCGGGGACCGGCCACGGCCTGGCCGAAGCGCGCCCGCCCGCGGAAGCGGAGCCGCCATGTCCATCCCGGACAACGACACACCCGCCACCACTCCCGAACGGCGCATGCCGGAGGCCCTCCGCCGCGCCTAGCCTGCGGAGGAAACCCGCAAGTGCGTCCAGAACCACCCCCAGGAGCCCCGCATGAACGCTGTCCCGCAGGAGCGGCGCGTCGTCACCGCCATCCCCGGTCCGAAGTCGCAGGAGCTTCAGGCCCGCCGTCTCGACACGGTCGCCGGTGGCGTCGGCTCGACGCTGCCCGTCTTCACCAAGCGGGCCGGCGGCGGCATCATCGAGGACGTCGACGGCAACCTGCTGATCGACTTCGGTTCCGGCATCGCCGTGACCTCGGTCGGCGCCTCCGCCGAGGCCGTCGTGCGCCGCGCGTCCGCGCAGCTCCAGGACTTCACCCACACCTGTTTCATGGTGACGCCGTACGAGGGTTACGTGGAGGTCTGCGAGGCGCTGGCCGAGCTGACCCCGGGCGACCACGCCAAGAAGTCCGCGCTGTTCAACTCGGGCGCCGAGGCCGTCGAGAACGCGGTGAAGATCGCCCGCTCGTACACCAAGCGCCAGGCCGTCGTCGTCTTCGACCACGGCTACCACGGCCGTACGAACCTCACCATGGGCATGACGGCGAAGAACATGCCGTACAAGCAGGGCTTCGGTCCGTTCGCCCCCGAGGTCTACCGCGTGCCGGTGGCCTACGGCTACCGCTGGCCCACCGGTGCCGAGAACTGCGGCCCCGAGGCCGCCGCCCAGGCGATCGACAACATCACCAAGCAGATCGGCGCCGAGAACGTCGCCGCGATCGTCATCGAGCCGGTCCTCGGCGAGGGCGGCTTCATCGAGCCGGCCAAGGGCTTCCTGCCGGCGATCGTGAAGTTCGCCAACGACAACGGCATCGTCTTCGTCGCGGACGAGATCCAGGCCGGCTTCTGCCGTACCGGCCAGTGGTTCGCCTGCGAGGACGAGGGCATCGTCCCGGACCTCATCACCACCGCCAAGGGCATCGCGGGCGGTCTGCCGCTCGCCGCCGTCACCGGCCGCGCCGAGATCATGGACTCCGTCCACGGCGGCGGCCTCGGCGGCACCTACGGCGGCAACCCGGTGGCCTGCGCCGGTGCGCTCGGCGCCATCGAGACGATGAAGGAGCTCGACCTCAACGGCAAGGCCAAGCGCATCGAGGAGGTCATGAAGGACCGCCTCACCGCGATGCAGGAGAAGTTCCCGGTCATCGGTGACATCCGTGGCCGCGGCGCCATGATCGCCATCGAGCTGGTGAAGGACCCGGCGACGAAGGAGCCGCACGCCGAGGCCGCCGCCGCGCTCGCCAAGTACTGCCACAACGAGGGCGTCCTGGTCCTCACCTGCGGCACCTACGGCAACGTGCTGCGCTTCCTGCCGCCGCTGGTCATCGGCGAGGACCTGCTCAACGAGGGTCTGGACGTCATCGAGGCCGCACTCGCGACCGTCTGAGGACCGATCAGGCACACGGTGTGAAGACTCTGTGGGGGGCCGATGGCGGGACGCGTTTCCCGCTGTCGGCCCCCCGCCGCGTGACGTACGGTTTCCGCAGATGAGAGAAACACCCCGGGCGGAGCCTCCCCAGCACCGTCCACACCGTGCCTTCGAGCACACCGCCGGCGCCTCGTGCTCCGGGACTCCTCACCGATCGGATGGCCGCCCGCCCCACACCCCCCGGGGCGCGCGGCAGCCCGATCCCCTCGGCCGCCCTGGAACCACCCCCCCTGTTCCAGGGCGGCCGGCTCTCTTCTCGGCGCTCGTCGCCCTCGCCGTCGTGACCTGGCAGGTGCTCGTCCACGGCCCCTTGGCCAGGCTCGACGAGCGGGTGTCCCGGTCCCTGGTGGACTCGGTCCCCCGGTCCCTGAGCGAACTCGCCTCCGACCTCGGCAACATGACGGTCGCCCTCCCGGTCCTCGGCTGCGCGATGGCGTACGCGGTGTGGCGCGGCCGACGTGCCGCCGCCCTGTACGCGGGCCTCTCCCTGGCCGCCGTACCCCTCCTGGTGATTCCGTTGAAGGAGTGGACCGCGCGTCCGGGTCCGCTGGAGCCCTGGGCACAGGGCTACTACCCCTCGGGTCACACGGCGACCGCGATGGTCGCCTACGTCAGCGCCGCCTTCCTGGTGTCGCGTCGTCTCGTCCCCGTCGCCGTCCTGCTGACGGCGGTGACGGGCACGGGGCTGGTCCTGCGCGGCTTCCACTGGCCCCTGGACGTGCTCGCCTCCGTTGCCCTGTGCCTGCCGCTGCTGCGCTGGCCCGTCCTCGCGTCGCGGTACGGTCGGGACGGTCGCAGCCGGATCCGGGGAGGGGACGCATGGCGGACAGGGAGCGGCGGTACGCCGTCACGGTCGACGGACGGGCGTACGAACTGAACCCGTCGCCCGGGGAGGTCATCCTCCCGGGGCAGGGGTTCAAGATCCATCACGCCCCGGACTGCAAGCACCTGACGGACTCCGTCAGTCTCCAGCGTCGCCCCGACCCCGACGGACTCACCTGGCGGCGCCTGCTCGACGCTGCGGAACCGACCGCGTTCGCCGCCTCCGCCGGACTGCTCAACGGACGGAACCGTCCCGTCACCGGCGTCTGCTCCTGCGCCCTGCGGCCGGTCACCGACAGCCATGCCGAGACCCTGCCGTACTGGCCGGTCGACGAGGCACTGCGGGTCTTCGACCGCGAGCGGCACCGCGCGGCCGTCGAGGCGGCTGACCGGGACGCCGAGCGCGTCCATACGGAGTTCCCGTGGGAGGAGTGGCCGGAGCTGCCGCTGGAGCGGTACGCGCTCGGGCAGCCGGACATGCCCGGCCACCAGGTGTTCAGTTATCTGCTGGAGTTCGGCAGCAAGGCGCTCGGCAGCATCACCGGCGGCACGGCGAAGAAGCACTTCGTCTACCGGACGAACCACGGCGCGTGGTGGTTCGACAAGCGGTACGCGGATGTCGACGAGGCATGGCGGGAGGTCCGGGCGGGGCTCGTCGCCGCCGTGACGGCGGCCCGCGAGGGCCGGGTACGGGACATCGACGAGATCGCCTCGATCCGCTCCGGGATCATGGTCGTGGCGAAGACCCTGCGGATCTACGCCCCCGACGCCGTCCTTCCGGTCTACTCGGACAGCTTCACGCAGCACTATCTGAACCGGCTCGCCCCCGGGAACACGGCGGCGAAGCTCCAGCCGTTCAGGCGCAAGGAGCTGCTGAAGTCACTGATCGCCGAGGACCCCCGGTTCGCGGGCTGGCCGCCGCAGCTCGTCTGGCACTTCCTCGACTGGTGGGCCCCGGCCCGCCGGACCGCGCCCCGTACCGTGCGGATCGGGGTCTCCGAACTCCACGACGACTGGGACTACTTCCAGGTCGAGGGCGTCGCGGCCGTCGACGCGGACCGGGTCGGCGATCTGCGCCGGTACGCCGACGAGGAGGAGTTCACCGAGGCGTACCAGGAGGCCTACGCGGACGGCGGCACGTCTGCCGGGCAGCTCGCCGCCCGCGCCGGCGGGCTGTGGCGCCTGCTCGACCTGCGGGAAGGGGACCGGGTGGTGGCGACCCGGGGCCGCAGCGAGGTCCTGGGCGTCGGCCGGGTCACCGGCGACGGATACGCCTGGCAGCCCCGCCTCGACGCGGACCGACCGCCGTGGCACGCGGTGACCGTCGAGTGGGACATGGAGTACGCGGGCAAGCTGGACGAGCCCGTGGCCGACTGGGGCCGCGGGCTCGTCTCCGACGTGCCCCGCCCCCTCTGGCTGAAGATCGGGGAGCTCATGATGTTCGGCCGGGTGGTGAACCTGCTGGAACTGGAAGAGGCCACCGACTCCGTCGAGATCCCGCCCCTCGACGCCGTCCTCCAGCAGATCGACGACGCCCTCGAACGGCGGGGCCAGGCCGTGCTGTTCGGGCCGCCCGGCACCGGCAAGACGTATCACGCGCTGCGCTACGCCGTCCGCCGGCTCGGTGAGCTCTCCGCCGACCTGCCGGGGGTCGAGCCGCTCGCCGAGCCGGGCAGCGCGGAGTTCGCAGCGACGATCGAGGCCCTGACCGAGGCCCGGCGGCTGACCCTGGTCACCTTCCATCCGAGCTACGGGTACGAGGACTTCGTCGAGGGGCTGCGGCCCGTCAAGGGCGCGTCCGGCTTCATCCTCGAGCCGGTGGACGGCGTCTTCAAGCGGGTGTGCGAGACCGCGGCCGCTGATCCGGGCCAGCTGTACCTGATGGTCGTGGACGAACTGAACCGGGGCAACCTCCCGCGCATCCTGGGCGAGTTGATCACCGTCGTGGAGAAGGACAAGCGGGGGCTCCCGGTCACACTGCCGCTCACGGGAACGCCCTTCCGCGTGCCGCCGAACGTGCGCCTCCTCGGCACCATGAACACCGCCGACCGGTCCGTCCGGATGCTCGACTCGGCCATCCGCCGCCGCTTCGCGTTCATCGAACTCCTCCCTGATTCCGGCCCGTTGCGCGGCGCCCAGGTGGACCAGCTGGACCTTGCCGTCTTCCTCGACCGGCTCAACGAGCGGATCAGGACCCGCCTCGACCGCGAGAAGCAGATAGGACACGCCTTCTTCCTCCCCGAGGGCGCTCCCGTCTCCACCGCCGCCGAGTTCGCCGCGATCGTGCGGGGCGAGATCCTGCCGCTGCTCCAGGAGTACGCGTACGACGACTACGGACTCCTCGCCGCCTTCCTTGGCGAGGGTGTGGTCGACGTCGTCGCCCACACCCTTCGGGAGCTCACCGACGAGGACCTCATCAACCGCCTGTACGAGGAACTCCAGGTCGGTTCCGGTGGGGAGTGACGCGCCGCCCGCCCTGGAACTGGCCGAGTACACCACCCGGGTCTTCGACGGGATCCGGCTGGCGGAGGCCGACCGGCGGCTGCTCGCCGACGGCTCCCTGGACGCGCGTCTGCGGCTGCGGGAGCTGCGGGGCGAGCGGCTGGAGGTGACGGCCGCTCAGTACGTGGGGACGGTGCGGCTGGAGGCCGCCGAGATCCGGGTCGTACCGAAGTACCTGGGCGGAGACCTCGACGTGCTTCGCATGGTGGACCACGCCTGGGGCGGTGTGCGGGAGCTGCTGCCCACGACGCAGGGCCTGGCGGGCGGGCGGCCCTCTCTCCGGGACCTGGTCTGCCTCATGGTCGTCGAGCACGGCGAGCGGCTGCTGCGGCACGGCGTGCGGCGCGACTACGTGCCGGTCGAGGACGATCTGCGGGTGGTACGGGGCAGGCTGCTGCCTGTGCGGCAGCTGCTGGTCCACCACGGCCGGCCGGACCTGCTGGCCTGCCGGTTCGAGGAGCACGAGGCCGACGTCCTCGACAACCGGATCTGCGCGGAGGCCCTCGCGGTGGCCGCCCGGACGGCGCGCGACGGCGGGGTGCGGGCGCGGGCCCGGCGCACGGCAGGGCCGTTCGCGCGACACGCCCCGACGCCGCTGGGGGACGTACGGCCGGCGTTGGCGTCGGTGACGTACCACCGGCACAACGAGCACTACCGGCCCGCGCACCTGTGGGCGGGGCTGCTGCTCACGGGCGGTGGCCTGGACGGGCTGTTCGCCCCGGGGCCGCTGGCCTCGCGCGCCTTCCTGATCGACATGAACCGCCTGTTCGAGGCCTTCGTGACCCGGCTGTTGGAGGACGGGGCGAGGGGCTCCGGGCTGCGGGCGGAGGGCCAGTCCTCGCGGTCGGGAGTGCTGTTCGACGAGCGGGTGGGGAAGTCCTACGGCGCCGTACGGCCCGATGTACTGGTGTCCGGACTGCGGTTCGGTCGGCCCTACCGGCTGCCGGTGGACGTCAAGTACAAGCTGTACGGGGAGAAGAAGCTCTCGCCCGAGGACCTGTACCAGGCCTCGCTCTACGCCCATGCCCTCGGGCGGCAGGCGGACGGCGGGCCGCCCGCCTGTGTTCTGGTCCACCCGGGCCGGGCCGGCTCGGGTGGCCACCGGGTGGCGGTGCGGACGCTGGAGGGGGCGGTGACGGGTCGGGTGCGGGCGGTGCCGCTGGATCTGCGGGCGGTGCTGGCGGAGCTGGGCGGGCCGGACCCCCGTTCCGTTCCGGCCCGCCTGTTCCGCGAGGTGACGGGGTGAGCCGGGACCGTCAGCTCCAGCCGTACGCGTCGAAGTTCCGGCTGAAGTCCCACTGGTTGTACCGGTCCCAGTTGACCGACCAGGTCATCAGGCCGCGCAGGGCCGGCCAGGTGCCGTGGGTCTGGTAGGTGCCGCAGTTGGTCTTCTTCGTCAGGCAGTCGAGGGCCTTGTTCACCTCGGCCGGGGCCGTGTGGCCGTTGCCCGCCTGGGTGGAGGCGGGGAGGCCGATGGCGACCTGCTCGGGGCGCAGCGGCGGGAAGAAGCGGTCCGCGTTGCCGGCGACCGGGAAGCCCGTGAGGAGCATGTCGGTCATGGCGATGTGGAAGTCGGCGCCGCCCATCGAGTGGTACTGGTTGTCGAGGCCCATGATGGAGCCCGAGTTGTAGTCCTGGACGTGGAGCAGGGTCAGGTCGTCGCGCAGGGCGTGGATGACCGGCAGGTAGGCGCCGGCGCGCGGGTCCTGGCCGCCCCAGGGGCCGGAGCCGTAGTACTGGTAGCCGAGCTGGACGAAGAAGGTCTCCGGGGCCATGGTGAGGACGAAGCCGGAGCCGTACTTGGCCTTGAGGGTCTTGACCGCCTGGATCAGGTTGACGATGACCGGGCTGGTCGGGTTCCGGAAGTCGGTGTCGCCGGTCTGGAGCGAGAGGGAGTGGCCCTCGAAGTCGATGTCCAGGCCGTCGAGGCCGTACTCGTCGATGATCTTCGACACCGACGTGACGAAGGTGTCGCGGGCCGCCGTGGTGGCGAGCTGCACCTGGCCGTTCTGGCCGCCGATGGAGATGAGGACCTTCTTGCCGGCGGCCTGCTTGGCCTTGATCGCCGCCTTGAACTCGGCCGGGGATTCGACGTTCGGGCACTCCGTGACCGGGCAGAGGGTGAAGCGGATGTCGCCGGAGGTGACCGAGGTCGGTTCGCCGAAGGCGAGGTCGATGACGTCCCAGGAGTCGGGGACGTCGGCCATGCGGGTGTAGCCGGAGCCGTTGGCGAAGCTGGCGTGGAGGTAGCCGACGAGGGCGTGCGCGGGCAGGCCGCCGCCCCCGCCTCCGCCGCCGGAGGTCGTCGTCGCGGTCACGGCGGCCGACTTCGGGGACTCGCCGGCGCTGTTCACGGCGGTGACCTGGAAGGTGTACGGGGTGGAGGCCGTGAGGCCGGAGACGGTGGCCGTGGTGCCGGTGACCGTCTGGACCTTGGTGGACCCCTGGTAGACGTTGTACGAGGTGGCTCCCGGGACCGCGGTCCAGCTCAGCGGCACGGAGGTGGAGGTCGGGGAGCCGGCGGTGAGGCCGGTGGGGGCGGTCGGGAGCTGGACCTGGTCGCCGCCGGGGCCGTACAGGGAGAGGTCGTCGGCCTGGTAGGCGGGGGTGCCGTACCAGCCGTGGGTGTAGATCGTGACCGAGGTGGTCGAGGCGCCCGTGGTGAAGCTGGTGCTGAGCTTCTGCCAGTCGGGGGCGGAGGCCGTCCAGGTGGAGACGTCGGTGGTGCCGGTGCCGGAGGCGCCGAGGTAGACGTAGCTGCCGCGCACCCAGCCGCTGAGCGTGTAGCTGGAGTTGGGCTTCACGGTGACGGTCTGGGAGCACTTGGCGTTGTCGCTGCCGGCGGGGGTGGCCTGGAGCGCCTTCGTCCCGCCGTGCACGGGTGACGGGACGACGGCGCCGCTGCCCGCCGTGCAGGTCCAGCCGTCGAGGCCCGCTTCGAAGCCGCCGTTGCGGGCGAGTTCGGTGTCGGCGGCCTGGGCCGCGGGGGTGAGTGCGAGGAGCCCGCCGGCGGCGAGGGAGCCCGCCAACAGCAGGGTGAGGGGTCTGGTGCGGTCCACAACTGCCTCCGGGTGTGGGGGAATCGAGGTGGAGCGCGCCACAGCATGGTCCAGACCAATCGAGTGGTCAAGACCTCTGTCCGCGGAGACGGTCTAGTCGACTCCCCTCTCCCCCCTGGCCAGTCGGCCCGCCGCCTCGTGCATCGCCAGTTCCAGGAGCGAGGCGTCGGTGAGGGTCCCGAGGCCGTCGGGTGCGATCAGCCAGCGCACCCGGCCGGTGACCCGCCCCGGGTACGGGGCGACGATCCAGGTGCCGGCGCCCGCGCCGCGCACACCGGTGCCCAGCCAGCGCGCGGCCGTTCCCGGAGGGACGAAGAAGCCCATCCGGGCCTCGCCGAAGTCGACCAGGACCGGGCCCGGCCGGTCCACGAGCCGGGTCAGCACGTCGAACGTGGGGTAGCCGAGCTCCCCCGGCAGGATCAGCACGTCCCAGCGCCGGCCGGCGGGCAGCAGTGCGACCCCGTGGGGGTTGCGCTCCCACTCCCACCGGCAGGCGTCGGGATCCGGCGCGACCGAGGCCAGCCATTCCACCGCGGCCTTGGCGCCAGAAGCCCCCGTACCAGTCATCGCGACGTTCTCCTTCCGTGTGGACCGGATGTCCACACGGAGAGAGCGGGTACGGGGGCTTCTCTTACGCGGCTTCGACGACGAGTCGATAGTGACCTACGTCACACCAGAGGTGCCGAGGGGTCAGCTGTCGAAGCCGAGGCCCAGCTTGTCCATCGTCTTCAGCCACAGGTTGCGCCGGCCGCCGTTCTCGTCGGCGCGGGCGAGCGACCACTTGGTGATGCCGATGCCGGCCCAGGCGACCGGCTCGGGCGGGAAGGGCAGCGGCTTGGAGCGGACCATCTCCAGGTCGGTGCGCTCGGTGCGCTCCCCCGCGAGCAGGTCGAGCATGACGTCCCCGCCGAAGCGGGTCGCGCCGACGCCGAGGCCGGTGAACCCGGCCGCGTACGCCACCTTCCCCTGGTGCGCCGTGCCGAAGAAGGCCGAGAAGCGCGAGCAGGTGTCGATCGCGCCGCCCCAGGCGTGGCTGAAGCGGAGCCCCTCCAGCTGCGGGAAGCAGCGGAAGAAGTGCTCGGCGAGCTTGAGGTACGTCTCCGGGCGGTGGTCCATCTCCGCCTGCACCTTGCCGCCGTAGCGGTAGATCGCGTCGTAGCCGCCCCACAGGACGCGGTGGTCGGCGGTGATCCGGAAGTAGTGGAACTGGTTCGCGGAGTCGCCGAGCCCCTGCCGGTTCTTCCAGCCGACGGAGGCGAGCTGCTCGGGGCTGAGCGGCTCGGTCATCAGGGCGTAGTCGTAGACCGGGACCGTGTACGCGCGGACGCGCCTGACCAGCGACGGGAAGACGTTGGTGCCGAGCGCGACGCGGCGGGCGACGACCTTGCCGTACGGGGTGCGGACGCCCATGCCGGCGCCGACCGCGACCAGCTGCAGACCGGGGGTGTTCTCGTAGATCCGGACGCCCAGGTCGAGACAGGCCTGCTTCAGGCCCCAGGCCAGCTTGGCCGGGTGGACCATGGCGACGCCGCGCTTGTCCCACATGCCGCCGAGGAAGGTCGGCGAGTCGACCTCGGCCCGCACGGCGGCCTGGTCCAGGAACTCCAGGCCGTCGGCGAGACCGAGCCGGTTCGCCTCCTCGTACCACTCGTGGAGCTCCTCCACCTGGTACGGCTCGGTGGCGACGTCGATCTCGCCGGTGCGCTCGAACTCGCAGTCGAGCCCGTAGCGGGCGACGGTCTCCTCGATGGCGTCGAGGTTGCGCTCGCCCATCCGCTCCAGCTTGGACAGCTCGCCCGGCCAGCGGGCGAGCCCGTTGCCGAAGCCGTGGGTGAGGGAGGCCGCACAGAAGCCTCCGTTGCGGCCCGAGGCGGCCCAGCCCACCTCGCGGCCTTCGATGAGTACGACATCCCGGGAGGGGTCGCGCTCCTTGGCGAGGAGCGCGGTCCACAGTCCGCTGTATCCGCCGCCGACCACGAGGAGATCGGTCTTCTCGGTGCCGGTGAGGGCGGGCAGGGCTCCGGGCTTGCCGGGGTCTTCCAGCCAGAAGGGGACGGGCTGGGCGTCGGAGAGAGATTGTGCAGCGAGACGCATGGCGACTGGGGCCATGGTTTCCAACTCCTTCGGTGCCTGACCTCTGAACGGTCAGGCTGTTGCTGTCTTCTTGCGCCGGTTGGTGATGATCTGCCCGGCCATGACCATCAGTACCGCGAGGACGAACATCGCCGTACCGATGACATTGATCTGAACGGGGGTGCCACGCTGCGCCGAGCCCCACACGAACATGGGGAAGGTGACGGTGGAGCCCGCGTTGAAGTTGGTGATGATGAAGTCGTCGAACGAGAGCGCGAAGGCGAGCAGCGCGCCGGCGGCGATGCCGGGCGCGGCGATCGGCAGGGTCACGCGCAGGAAGGTCTGCGTCGGTCCCGCGTAGAGGTCGCGCGCGGCCTCCTCCAGGCGCGGGTCCATGGACATGACCCGGGCCTTGACCGCCGTCACGACGAACGACAGACAGAACATGATGTGGGCGATCAGGACCGTCCAGAAGCCCAGTTCGACGCCCATGTTGAGGAAGAGCGTGAGCAGGGAGGCGGCCATGACGACCTCGGGCATCGCCATCGGCAGGAAGATCAGCGAGTTGATCGCGCCGCGCGCCCGGAAGCGGTAGCGGACCAGCGCGAAGGCGATCATCGTGCCGAGGACGACCGCTCCGACCGTCGCCCAGGCGGCGAGCTGGAGCGAGAGCGAGAGCGACTCGCACATGTCGGCGACGCCGCAGGGGTCCTTCCAGGCGTCGAGCGAGAACTCCTGCCAGGAGTAGTTGAAGCGCCCCTTCGGCTTGTTGAAGGAGAACGCCATCACGACGAGGTTGGGCAGGATCATGTACGCGAGCGTCAGCAGGCCCGCGATGACGACGAGGTTCTTCCGTATCCAGCGCATCGTCCGCATTAGACCAAGTCCTCCGTTCCGGCACGGCGGATGTACACGGTGACCATGCCGAGCACGATCGCCATGAGGATGAAGGAGAGCGCGGCCGCCGTCGGGTAGTCGAGCACCCGGAGGAACTGCGACTGGATGACGTTTCCGACCATCTTGGTGTCGGTGGAGCCGAGCAGTTCGGCGTTGACGTAGTCGCCGCTCGCCGGGATGAAGGTGAGCAGGGTGCCGGAGACGACGCCGGGCATCGACAGCGGGAAGGTCACCTTGCGGAAGGTGGTCGCCGGGGAGGCGTACAGGTCCTGCGCGGCCTCGTGCAGCCGGCCGTCGATCCGCTCCAGGGAGGTGTAGAGGGGCAGGATCATGAAGGGCAGGAAGTTGTACGTGAGTCCGGTGACCACCGCCATCGGGGTGGCGAGGACGCGGCTGCCCTCGGTCCAGCCGAGCCAGTCGGTCACGTCCAGGAAGTGCAGGGCGTTGAGTGCGCCGACCACGACGCTGTCGTCGGCCAGGATCGTCTTCCACGCGAGCGTGCGGATGAGGAAGCTGGTGAAGAACGGCGCGATGACGAGGACGAGGAGCAGGTTCCGCCAGCGGCCGGCCTTGAAGGCGATCAGGTACGCCAGCGGGTAGCCGAGCAGCAGGCAGAGCAGGGTCGCGGTCCCGGCGTACAGCAGGGAGCGGACGAACTGCGGCCAGTACTCCTGGAAGGCGTCCCAGTAGGTCTGGAAGTGCCAGGTGACCTCGAAGCCCTTCTCCAGGGAGCCGGTCTGGACCGAGGTCGAGGCCTGGTAGACCATCGGCAGCGCGAAGAAGACGAGCAGCCAGATGATGCCGGGGATCAGCAGCCAGTACGGGACGAGCCGCTTGCGGGTGGAGGGCTTGCGCAGAACCGGTTCCTCTATCGGAGGAGCCTCTTCCGTCAGGGTCGCGGTCACGAGGCGTCCTCCACCGTCTCCACGCCCGCGTCGATGTCCTGCGCC
Source organism: Streptomyces nymphaeiformis (assembly GCF_014203895.1). Lineage (GTDB taxonomy): Bacteria > Actinomycetota > Actinomycetes > Streptomycetales > Streptomycetaceae > Streptomyces > Streptomyces nymphaeiformis. Next base: position 79,976 of record NZ_JACHJY010000005.1, read on the forward strand.
GCGTCGAGGCCGAAGGTGTGCGCCGGGTTCCAGTGCAGGACGACCTCGGCGCCGGGCACGAGCCGGGTGTCCCGCTCGATGTTCTGCTCGTAGACCTGGAGCTCCGCGCCCGCCGGCGAGTTCACCACGTACTGGGTGGAGACGCCGATGAAGGAGGAGTCGACGATCCGGCCGGTCACCCGGTTGCGGCCGTCGGCGATCGTGCCCGCGTCGTCGGCGTGCGCGAGCGAGATCTTCTCGGGGCGGACGCCCACGAGCACCTTGCCGCCCTGGCGGACGGCGGAGGTACAGCGGTCGCCGGGGATGCGGAGCTTGCCGCCGCCGGCCGTGACGAGCACGTCGGCGCCGGTCTCCAGGACCTCGGCCTCGATCAGGTTCGAGGTGCCGAGGAAGTTGGCGACGAAGGTGGTCTGCGGGTTCTCGTAGAGGTCGGCGGGGGCGCCGAGCTGCTCGACCCGGCCGCCGTTCATCACCGCGACCTGGTCGGCCATCGTCATGGCCTCCTCCTGGTCGTGGGTGACGTGCACGAAGGTGATGCCGACCTCGGTCTGGATCCGCTTGAGCTCCAGCTGCATCTGGCGGCGCAGCTTGAGGTCGAGGGCGCCGAGCGGCTCGTCGAGGAGGAGCACCTGCGGGTGGTTGATGAGCGCGCGGGCCACGGCGACGCGCTGCTGCTGGCCGCCGGAGAGCTGGTGCGGCTTGTGGTGGGCCTTGTCGCCGAGCTGGACGAGCTCCAGCATGTCGTCGACCTGCTTCTTCACGGACTTGATGCCGCGGCGGCGCAGGCCGAAGGCGATGTTCTCGGAGATGTCCATGTGCGGGAAGAGCGCGTAGGACTGGAAGACGGTGTTGACCGGCCGCTTGTAGGGCGGGAGGTCGGTGACGTCCTTGTCGCCGAGGAAGACGGTGCCGGTGCTCGGGTCCTCCAGGCCGGCGATCATGCGCAGCGTGGTGGTCTTGCCGCAGCCGGAGGCGCCGAGCAGGGCGAAGAAGGAGCCCTGCGGGACGGTCAGGTCGAGCGGGTGGACGGCGGTGAACGAGCCGTACGACTTGCTGATCCCGGAGAGACGGACGTCGCCGCCGGTGTTCTTGTCAGTCATGGGTTGCGGTCCCAGGGAGTGAGAGAGGTGGACGAGGCCGGACTCAGGCGCCGATGAGCTTGGCGAACTTCTCCTCGTACGCCGTCTCCTCCGCGCTGCTGAGCGAGCGGAAGGCGTGCGACTTCTTGGCCATGGCCTTGTCCGGGAGGATCAGCGTGTTGCTCGCGAGCTCGGGGTCGATCTTGGTGAGCTCGTCCTTCACCCCGTCGACGGGGCAGACGTAGTTGATGTACGCGGCGAGCTGGGCGGCGGCGGGAAGCTCGTAGTAGTAGTCGATGAGCTTCTCGGCGTTCGTCTTGTGCTTGGCCTGCGCGGGGACGAGCAGGTTGTCGCTGGAGGTGATGTAACCGGCGGACGGGATGGCGTACTTGATGTCCGGGTTGTCCGCCTGGAGCTGGATGATGTCGCCGGCCCAGGCGAGGCAGGCCGCGATGTCGCCCTTGTCCAGGTCGGAGGTGTAGTCGTTGCCGGTGAAGCGGCGGATCTGCTTCTTGTCGACGCCCTTCTGGAGGCGGCCGATCGCCGCGTCGTAGTCGGCGTCCGTGAACTTCCCGGGGTCCTTGCCCATGTCGAGCAGGGTCATGCCGATCGAGTCGCGCATCTCGGTGAGGAAGCCGACCCGGCCCTTGAGCGACGGGTCGTCGAGGAGCTGGGTGACCGAGTCGACCTTCTTGCCGCCGGTCGCCTTGACGTTGTAGGCGATGACGGTCGAGATGCCGGTCCAGGGGTACGAGTAGGAGCGGCCCGGGTCCCAGTCGGGTCGGCGGAACTGGGCGGACAGGTTCGCGTACGCGTTGGGCAGGTTGGCCGGGTCGAGCTTCTGGGCCCAGCCGAGCCGGATGATGCGGGCGGCGAGCCAGTCGGTGACGCATATCAGGTCGCGGCCGGTGTCCTGGCCGGCCGCGAGCTGCGGCTTGATCTTGCCGAAGAACTCGACGTTGTCGTTGATGTCCTCGGTGTACTTGACCTTGATCCCGGTGCGCTTCGTGAACGCCTCCAGGGTCGGGCGGGACTTCTCGTCCTCGCTGACGTCCATGTACTCGGTCCAGTTGGAGAAGGCGACGGACTTCTCCTTGGCCGACACGTCGATGGACGCGGGCCCCTGGCCCTCCCGCTTGGCCGGCGGAATGCCGCAGGCGCTCAGGCCGGCGAGACCGCCGACCGTGAGCGCTCCGACGCCGCCCGCGCGCAGCATCGAACGGCGGGTGAGGGCGCCCCGGCCGCTCGTCATGCTGCGCCGTATCGCCGCCAACTGCGCCGCGGACAGGCTGTCGGGCTCGTACTGCTCCATGCGCTGTGCCCTTTCGGGATGGGTGGGCCGCTGGTCGGGCGGCGAGCTGCTATCGGTCCCCGAAGATCGTGCGGTGCCAGTCCTTGGCCGCCACCGCCGTGTTGTCGAACATCACATGCTTGACCTGCGTGTACTCCTCGAAGGAGTACGCCGACATGTCCTTTCCGTATCCTGACGCCTTGGTGCCGCCGTGGGGCATCTCGCTGATGATCGGGATGTGGTCGTTTACCCACACGCATCCCGCCTTGATCTCCCGCGTGGCACGGTTGGCCCGGTAGACGTCACGGCTCCAGGCGGAGGCCGCGAGGCCGTAGGGGGTGTCGTTGGCGAGCCGGATGCCCTCGTCGTCGCCGTCGAAGGGCAGGGCCACCAGGACCGGACCGAAGATCTCCGACTGCACGACCTCGCTGTCCTGCGCGGCGCCGGTGATCAGGGTGGGACGGTAGTATGCGCCGTTCTTGAGCTCTCCACCAGGGGCTTCGCCGCCGGTGACGACGGTGGCGTAGCCGCGGGCGCGCTCGACGAAGCCGGCGACGCTGTCGCGGTGGCGGTGGCTGACGAGCGGACCGAGGTCGGTGCCGGGCGCGAAGGGGTCGCCGACGCGGACGGACTCCATGAGCTCGGCGACCCGGGCGACGAAGGCGTCGAAGAGCGGACGCTGGACGTACGCGCGCGTGGCGGCGGTGCAGTCCTGGCCGCTGTTGATGAGGGAGGCGGCGACGGCGCCCTGCGCGGCGGCCTCCAGGTCGGCGTCGTCGAAGACGAGGAACGGGGCCTTGCCGCCGAGTTCGAGGTGGAGCCGCTTCACGGTCGCGGTGGCGACCTCGGCGACCCGCTTGCCGACCGGGGTGGAGCCGGTGAACGAGGTCATGACGACGTCGGGGTGGCCGACGAGGTGCTCGCCGACGACCCGGCCGGAGCCGCTGACGACGTTGACGACACCGTCGGGGATGCCGGCCTCCTTCGCCGCCATCGCGAACATCAGCGAGGTCAGCGGGGTGATCTCGGCCGGCTTCAGGACGATCGTGTTGCCGGCGGCGATCGCCGGGAGGATCTTCCAGGCGGCCATCTGGAGCGGGTAGTTCCAGGGGGCGATGGAGCCGATGACGCCGATCGGCTCGCGGCGGATGTACGAGGTGTGGTCGCCGCTGTACTCCGCGGCCGACTGGCCCTGGAGGTGGCGGGCGGCCCCGGCGAAGAAGGCCGCGTTGTCGATCGTGCCGGGCACGTCGAACTCGGTGGTCAGCTTGAGCGGCTTGCCGCACTGGAGCGACTCGACGCGGGCGATGTCCTCCGCCCAGTCGGCGAGGACGCCGGCGAGGCGGTGCAGCGCGTCGGAGCGCTCGCCCGGGGTGGCGCCCGCCCAGCCGGGGAAGGCGGCCTTGGCGGCGGCGACGGCCTCGTCCACGTCGGCGGTGGAGGCCAGCGCGTACGTGTAGACGCTCTCGCCGGTGGCCGGGTCGATCACGCTGTGTTCCCGATCCGAGGTTCCGGCGCGGAGCCTTCCGCCGATGTACTGCGCGCCGTCCGCGAAGCGGTCCGTCACCTGGAAGCGGTTGGTCATGGCGCTCTCCGTTGTCCCAGCTCGAATTGAGTGCCGATCCTGACAGAGGGAAGACCGCCCAACAAGTGATTCCGTTGTTGCCTTTTGGTTACGCGACGGAATCGGTCGACCATGTGTCGAGGTGGCCGGAAAATCTCCGTACGGAATGTCTGTGGTGGCTGCCAGACTCGCATGTATGACCAAGATCGAAGAGCTGACGCAGCAGGTCACGCGTGGTGACCGAGTGAAGTGGCTGCACTTCTGGGGGCACCGTCCGCACCCCGACGGCCGCCTCTCGGCGAGCTGTCTCAGCCAGTGGTGGCCGGCACCCTTCGTGGTCGACGGCGTGGCCTACGCGACCGCCGAGCACTGGATGATGGCCGCCAAGGCCCGCCTCTTCCGGGACGCGGACGCCGAGCGGGCCGCGCTGACCGCCCGTACCCCCGCGGAGGCCAAGAAGGCCGGGCGCCTCGTGCGGGACTTCGACGAGGCGGTCTGGGAGCGGGAGCGCTTCGGGATCGTCGTCGAGGGCAGCGTCCACAAGTTCTCCTCGGACGGGGCCCTGCGGGCGTACCTGGTCGGGACCGGCGAGCGCGTCCTCGTGGAGGCGAGCCCGCTGGACCGCGTCTGGGGCATCGGCCTCGCCGCCGACGCCCCCGAGGCGTACGACCCCTCCCGCTGGCGCGGGCTCAACCTGCTGGGCTTCGCGCTCATGGAGGCGCGGGAGCGGCTGCGCGCCGGGTGACGCGCGAGAGGGCCCCGCACCGGTGGGTGCGGGGCCCTCTCTCCAGGAGCTCGTCAGCGGGGAGCGCTGAGCGAGGTCTCCGTCGACGACCAGGGGTCGGTGCCGCTGTCGCTCCACTCGTCCGCGTGCGTGACGAGGAAGACGATGAGCGCGATGCCCGCGAGGCCCAGGGCGATGCCGATGGAGCCGAGCACGATGCCGGTGACGGCCTGCCCCTTGTTGTTCGCCTCGCCCCGCAGGTGCCGCTTGCGGCCCGCGATGCCCAGCGGCAGCGCGATCCCGCCCAGGATCAGGCCGAGGATGCCGTACGAGCAGAAGGCGAGGACGACCGCGCAGATGCCGAGCACCATCGCGGCGGTGCCCATCCCGTTGTTCGCCGGCTGCTGCCAGCCGGGCTGGCCGTATCCCGGGGCCGGGTAGCCGTACCCCGTGGCGGCCGGAGGCGTCGGGGCCGGCGGATAGCCGTACGCGCCGGCCGTGTTCGCCGCCGGGTAGCCGTACCCGGGCGTGACCGCCGGGCCGCCGGGGGCGACCGGAGGCGGCGGGACGTCCCCGGCAGGAGCGCCGGGTCCGCCCGGCGCGGCCGGGAAGGACGTCATGGTCGGCTGGTCGTGCACCGGCGAGGGCGACGGCGTCGCCGGCTTGCTGAGTTCCACCCCGTCGCGGTTCGGCGGAGCCCATGGGTCGGTCGGGTCGTACCCGCCCTGCGACTGGTCTCGGTTGTCAGACATGGGCCTCCCCCATCGTGGTCACGTCATGCTACGGCCTCGCCCCTGGGAGGGATGCGCCCGGCCTACGATGACCCGATGACCGATCTGCACCCCTTCATCGCGGGACTTCCCAAGGCCGAGCTGCACGTCCACCACGTCGGCTCCGCCTCGCCCCGGATCGTCTCCGAACTCTCGGCCCGGCACCCGGACTCCAAGGTCCCCACGGACCCGGAGGCGATCGCCAACTACTTCACGTTCACGGACTTCGCCCACTTCATCGACGTCTACCTGTCCGTCGTCGACCTGGTCCGCACCCCGGAGGACGTCCGGCTGCTGACCTTCGAGATCGCCCGGGACATGGCCCGGCAGAACATCCGCTACGCCGAACTGACCATCACCCCGTACTCCTCTACCCGTCGCGGCATCGACGAGCGCGCCTTCATGGCGGCGATCGAGGACGCCCGCAAGGCCGCCGAGGCCGAGTTCGGCACGATCCTGCGCTGGTGCTTCGACATCCCCGGCGAGGCCGGCCTCGCCTCCGCCGAGGAGACCGCGCGGCTCGCCACCACCGACGGGCTGCGCCCTGAGGGCCTGGTCTCCTTCGGTCTCGGCGGCCCGGAGATCGGCGTGCCGCGCCCGCAGTTCAAGCCGTACTTCGACCTGGCCCGCGCGGCCGGCCTGCACTCCGTCCCGCACGCCGGCGAGACGACCGGCCCCCAGACCGTCTGGGACGCGATCCGCGAGCTCGGCGCCGAGCGCATCGGCCACGGCACCAGCTCCGCCCAGGACCCCGAGCTCCTCGCGTACCTCGCCGAGCACCGGATCGCCCTGGAGGTGTGCCCGACGTCGAACATCGCGACCCGGGCCGTCGCCACCCTGGAGGAGCACCCGATCCGGCAGTTCGTCGACGCCGGGGTCCTCGTCACGATCAACAGCGACGACCCGCCGATGTTCGGCACGGACCTCAACAACGAGTACGCCGTCGCCGCCCGTCTCCTCGGCCTCGACGAGCGCGGTGTCGCCGCCCTCGCCAAGAACGCGGTGGAGGCCTCCTTCCTCGACGCGGAGGGCAAGGCCCGGATCGCCGCCGAGATCGACACGTACACGAACGACTGGCTGGCGCGCTGACGCCGACGAGAATGGGGCCATGCGCCCTGTCACTGTCGTAGCCCACCGCGGCGACCCGTACCGCGTCCGTGAGAACACGCTCCCCTCGATCGCCTCGGCGATCGAGCGGGGGGCGGACGCCGTCGAGATCGACGTCCGGCTGACGAAGGACGGCGTGCCCGTCCTCCTCCACGACGACACCCTGAAGCGGCTGTGGCGCCACGACCGGCCGCTCGCGGAGCTCCCGTACGAGCAGCTGCGCGAGCTGACCGGCGACGGCGTGCCGACGCTCCGCGAGGCGCTGCTGACCGCCGGGGACCACCGGCTGATGCTGGACCTGCCGGGCGGGAACGAGGACTCGGTCCGCCGGATCGTCGGCACGGTCCGCGAGTGCGGGGCCGGGGAGCGCGTCTACTACTGCGCGGGCGCCGTCGCCATGCTCCAGGTGCGGGCCGCCGACCCGGCCGCGGAGATCGCCCTGACCTGGACCTCGCTCGCCCCGCCCCGGCGGGTGCTGCTCGACGCCGTGCGGCCGCACTGGCTCAACTACCGTTTCGGTCTGGTGAGTCGGGAGCTGGCCGAGCGGGTGCACCGGGACGGGCTGCTCGTCTCGGCCTGGACGGCGGACACCGCGCGGACGATGCGTAAGCTGATCAAGAACGGAGCCGACTCGATCACGACGAACCGGCCCGACACCCTCGCCGCCCTGCTGCGAAAGGCTCGCGCGTGAACGACCGGATCAGGACCGACATCGCCCACAACGCCCGGGTGTGGAACTACTGGCTGGGCGGCAAGGACAACTATCCGGTGGACCGCGCGGTCGGCGACCAGGTCACCGGCTTCTACCCGAGCATCGGCGAAGTGGCGCGCGCGGACCGGGCGTTCCTCGGCCGGGCGGTGACGCATCTGGCCGCCGAGGCGGGCATGCGCCAGTTCCTCGACATCGGTACGGGCCTGCCGACCGCCGACAACACCCACGAGGTGGCGCAGCGGATCGCCCCCGACGCCCGGATCGTCTACGTCGACAACGACCCGATCGTCCTCACGCACGCGCGTGCGCTCCTGACGAGCGCGCCGGAGGGCGTCACCGAGTACGTCGACGCGGACGCCCACGACCCGGAGCGGATCGTCGCGGCGGCCGCCGGAACCCTTGACCTCTCCCGCCCGGTGGCGGTGCTGATGCTCGGCATCCTCAACTTCGTCCAGGACACCGACGAGGCCCGGTCGATCGTGCGGACCCTGATGGCCGCCGTCCCCTCCGGCAGCCACCTGGTGCTGACCCACCCGACGCTCGAACCGGAGCTCGGCGGCGAGGGCAACAAGGCCGCGATGGCCTTCTGGAACGAGAACGCGACCCCGCCGATCACCGCCCGCAGCCGGGAGGAGTTCGCGTCCTTCCTCGACGGCCTCGACCTCCTGGAGCCGGGCATCGTGTCCTGCTCGCGCTGGCGGCCCTCCGACGGGGAGTCGCAGGTGGTGGCGCAGTTCGGCGCGGTGGGCCGCAAGCCGTAATGGGCATACGGGGGGATGTGCGCAGCGGGTGGGAGCGGGCGCGGACCTGGGGTGCGGCGAACCCGTGGGCGGTGGACACCGGGATCGCGCTGCTCGTGCAGGCGGCGATGACGATGCCGTTCGTGGTGCCGCGCGGGCCCGAGCTCGAACCGGCGACCTGGCCGGCGTACGGTCTGACGACGCTGACCGTGGTGCCGCTGGTGTGGCGGCGGCGCGCGCCGCTCGCCGTGCTCCTCGCGGTCCTGGCGGCGAGCGCGCTGTACAAGCTGGCCGTGGAGGGTCCCGGGCAGCCGCTGCCGTACACGGGGCTCGTCTGCGTCTACACGATCGCCGCGCTCTCGCCGGCGTGGCAGCGGTTCGCGACGGCGGGGCTCATGGTGGTCGCGGTGCCGGCCTCGGTGTGGCTCAACACCCAGTCGGCGCGCGAACTCACCTTCTCCCTCTTCGTGTTCGGCGCGGCCTATGTCTTCGGGCGGCTCACGGACGCCCGGCAGCGGGCGCAGCGGGTGGAGGCCGAGCGGGTGGCCGCGCGCGAACGGGCCAGGATCGCGCGGGAGATGCACGACATCCTGTCGCACGCGGTGAGCCTGATGGTCGTGCAGGCGGAGGCGGGCCCGGTCGCGGTGCGGGCCGCCCCGGAGCGCGCGGAGGCGGCGTTCGAGGCGATCTCGGAGACGGGCCGGGAGGCGATGGTGCAGCTGCGGCAGATGCTGGGGCTGCTGCGCGAGGGCGGCGAGTCGGCGGCTCCGCGCGAGCCGCAGCCGGACCTCGCGGACCTGCCGGGCCTTCTGGAGCGGGTGCGGACGGGCGGCCTGTCCGTCGGGTACGCGACGGAGGGCGGGGTGCGGGCGCTGCCCGCGGCGACCGGGGCGAGCGTGTACCGGATCGTGCAGGAGGCGCTGACGAACGTGGTGAAGCACGCCCGGGCCCGTACGGTCGACGTGCGGCTCGCGCACGCGGACGGCGTCCTGCGGGTCACGGTGACCGACGACGGGCGCGGTCCGCAGGGCGGTCCGGGCGGGCACGGTCTGGTGGGCATCAGGGAGCGGGCCGCCGCGCACGGCGGGACGGCGGAGACGGGCCCGGGGCCGGGCGGCCGGGGGTTCGAGGTGCGGGTGCTGCTGCCCGTACGGGAAGGGGAGGGATGACGATCCGGGTGGTGGTGGCGGACGACCAGGAACTGGTCCGCAGCGGCTTCGCGATGATCCTGGACGCGCAGCCGGACATCGAGGTGGTCGCGGAGGCCGGGGACGGCACGGAGGCCGTCGAGGCGGTGCGCCGGCTCGCCCCGGACGTGGCGCTGCTCGACATCCGGATGCCCCGGACGGACGGCATCGAGGCCTGCCGGGCGATCAGCGCGGAGTCCGGCTGCCGGACGGTGATGCTGACGACCTTCGACACAGACGCGTACGTGTACGAGGCGCTGCACGCGGGCGCGAGCGGTTTCCTCCTGAAGGACGTGCGGCGGGACGACCTCGTGCACGCGGTACGGGTGGTGGCGGCGGGCGATTCGCTGCTCGCGCCGTCCGTGGCCCGGCGGCTCGTGGAGCAGTACACGGCGGGCGGGCCGCGCAGGACCGATCCCCGGCTCGACGTCCTCACCGGGCGGGAGCGCGAGACCCTGCTGCTGCTCGCGCGGGGCCTGTCGAACGCGGAGATCGCGGCGGAGCTGGTGGTCAGCGACCACACGGTGAAGACCCACGTGGGGAACGTGCTCGCCAAGCTGGGGCTGCGGGACCGCATCCAGGCGGTGATCTGCGCGTACGAGACGGGGTTGGTCGCGGCGGGCTCTCCCCCGCCCGGGGGATGAGCCGGCCGGTTTCCTCCCCCGCGCCGGTGAGGAACCGGTCCGCCGAAGACCGCCGGTGCGGGCGATCCGCGGATCGCCGCCGGTCAGCAGGATGGAGCCATCGAGAACAACGGCTCACACCACCGGAGTTGACCATGAGGAAGCCCACCCGCACCCTGCTCGCCGCCGCCCTGGTCCTGGGCGTCGCCGCCGGCCCCGCCCTCACGCCGGCCTTTGCCGCGGAGCGGCCGGCGGTGTCCGCCGCGCAGGCCGCTCAGGCCGCCCCCGCCGATCTGTCGGCGGTCATCGCGGGCCTCCCCCGCGCCGACGCCACGGCCGCCCTCGTCCGGGTCGGCGGCACCGAGGGTTCCTGGCAGGGCAGCGCGGGCGTCCACGACCTGGAGACGAACGCCCCCGCGGACCCGGCCGCCCGCTTCCGGGCCGGTTCAGTGACGAAGGTGTTCACGGCGGCGACCGTCCTCCAGCTGGCCGCCGAGGGCCGGATCGACCTGGACCGGACGGCCCGCTCGTACCTCCCCGACCTGATCCCCGGCCGGTACGCCACGGTGACCGTGCGGCAGCTCCTGAACCACACCCACGGCATCCCGGCCGCCGACATGCCGGGAGAGACGGTCGAGGAGTGGTACGCGAACCGGTTCGACGTCCACACCCCGGAGGAGCTGGTCCGCTCGGCGACGGCGCAGCCGCGCGAGTTCGAGCCCGGCACGAAGCAGCACTACCTGAACATCGGGTACACGATCGCCGGCCTGATCGTGGAGCGGGTCACGGGCGACTCGTACGAGCACCAGGTGGAGCGGCGGATCCTGAGGCCGCTCGGCCTGCGGAACACGTACTTCCCGCGCGGGGCGGCCGCGATCACCGGCCCGTACAACCACGGCTACCAGACGATGAGGCTCGACGACGGCACGACGGGCCTGCGGGACGTCTCGGAGTGGGGGACGTCGGAGGCCTGGGCCGCCGGGGACCTCGTCTCGACCACCGCCGACCTGGAGCACTTCACGAAGGCCCTATTCAAGGGCCGCGTGGTGCGCGGTCCGCTCCTGGAGGAGATGTTCACGCTCCCGAAGGTCCCCGACTTCCCGTCGGGCGACCCGGCCGCGTTCTCCGTCGGCCTGTCGATGAAGAAGCTCGGCGGCCGCGAGGTCTGGGGCAAGACCGGCGGCCGCTGGGGCTACAACACGGCCATCGCCTCGACCCGCGACGGCTCCCGCACGCTCGTCTACAGCGTCAACGCCACCGACGCCAAGGGCCAGGACATGAACAAGACGGCCCTGCGCCTGATGGTGGCGGCCTACGGCCTGCCGGAGTGAGCCGCCTCGAGGCGCTTGATCAGCTTGCGTACGTGGAGCAGCGGCAGGATCCCGATGACGCCGAAGGACATGTCGATGACCGACCACCAGAAGGGGATGTCCCGGATCGGTCCGCAGATCAGGGCCAGTGGGACAATGCCGACGCAGGCGATCATGCCGAACTCGACGACCCAGATGTTGCGGACCGGATCGCGGTACGGGCCGTAGAAGGCGACCGCGATGACGAGGTGGGCGAAGGCCAGCCAGTCGGTGCCGTAGAGCAGGTACGGGGCCTGCTCGTCGGCGGTGGCGACGCCCTCCCGTACCCGGTGGATCCATTCGGCGAGCCCGGGGAGGAGGTCCGCCACGGGCGCGGCCCCACCGGTCAACGCGGAGTCGAGGAGCCGGAGTTCGGTCACGAGCGGGAACGCGGTGGCCCCGCTCAGGACCAGGCAGACGACGAAGACGACCAGCCAGACGCGGATGCGCGTGAGAAGGGCTCTCGGCCCGTTCGTGTCGCTCATGGGACCAACGTACACCCCTCTTGAACGTGTTCAGAAAGGAGGGGTGGTTGTTTTTGAGCGCGTTCAGAAGCGCGCGGCGAGCCGGCGTCCGAGGCCGTGCGCCACCACCGTCGCCCCCGCCGCCACCGCGAGCCCCGCCGCCACTCCCCCGGCGCTGACCGGCCGCAGCACCCCGGCCCGCCGCAGCCGGCCGCGGGCCCACAGGGAGAAGGGGATGACGACGAGCGGCGAGGTCGCCGCGCCGGGCGTCACGTCCCGCGCCACGGCGGCCTGCGCGAGGTGGACGAGCCCGTGCAGACCGAAGCCGGTCACCGCCCCCTGGTAGAAGCCGGACCGGCCGCCGGAGCGCGCGCCCGCGACGGCCGCCGAGGCGACGACCACCGCCATCACCCCGACGGCGGCGGCGAATTCGCGCTCGTCGACGGACTCCATCGCCTTCCACACCCGCTCCGGGACTCCGGGGAAGCGCTCGCGAAGGCCCGGCAGGTTCTCCCGGAGCCAGCGCGGCCCGCGTGCGAGCTCTTCGGCGTCGTGCACGGCCCAGGCGAGGAACAGGCCGTAGGTGACAAGGGGGTCGAGGCGTGTGTCCGTCATGATCGTTTCAACTCACAGGCCCACGAGGGAGTTCCACCGCTTGGCGAACTCCTGGCGCTCCTCGGTGGTGATGTCCCGGGCGATGGAGAGCCGGCCGCGCATGTCGGCGTCCGGGAAGATCAGCGGGTCCTCGGCGAGCGCCACGAGCTCCTCGTCGCCGGAGTCGGCGAGGACCTTCTGGGCGGCCGGGACCGGGCAGACGTAGTTGACCCAGGCGGCGAGTTCGGCGGCGACCTCGGGCTCGTAGTAGTAGTCGACGAGCTTCTCGGCGTTGGTCTTGTGCTGGGCGAGATTGGGGATCATGAGGGACTCGGCCCACAGTTCGGCGCCCTCCTCGGGGACGACGAACTCGATGTCGGGGTTGTCGGCCTGGAGCTGGATGACGTCGCCGGAGTACGCCTGGCAGGCCAGGACGTCGCCGGTGGACAGGTCCTTGATGTAGTCGTTCCCGGTGAAGCGCCGGATGTGCTTCTTCCGGACGAGCCCCTCGATCTGCTCGCACAGGGCGTGGAAGTCGTCGCCGGTCCACTTGGTCACGTCGACGCCCCGGCCCAGCATGAGCAGGACGAAGGACTCGTCGAGCCCGGACAGCAGGGTGACCTTGCCGCGCAGGTCGTCGGCCCAGAGCTCCTTGGTGGAGCGCAGTTCCCGGCCGAGCTTCTTGCGGTTGTACGCGATGCCGGTGATCCCGGACTGCCAGGGCACGCTGTGCAGCCGGCCGGGGTCGAAGGCGGGCGACGTCAGCTGCGGGTCGAGGTGCTTCGCGACGTTCGGCTGGGCGGCGCGGTCCATCTCCTGGACCCAGCCGAGGCGGACGAAGCGGGCGGCCATCCAGTCGCTGACGACGATCAGATCGCGCCCGGTCTCCTGGTGGTTCATCAGGGACGGGCTGATCTTGCCGAAGAACTCGTCGTTGTCGTTGATCTCCTCGGTGTACCGGACGGAGATCCCGGTGCGCTTCCGGAAGGCGTCGAGGGTCGGCCGCTTCGACGTGTCGTCGTCATCGGTGTCGATGTACAGCGGCCAGTTGGCGAAGTCGAGCGTGCGGTCGCGGGCCGAGAGGTCGCGGCCGGCCCGGTCGCCCTCCTCGACGTAGGCGGCGGGGACCCCGCACCCGGCGAGCAGGGTCGCGGCCCCGACACCGCCGAAACCGCGCAGCAGGGACCGGCGGGACACGTGTTTCCTGGCAGTCGCTCTCACACGGGCAGCATCGCCGCCCGCCGCGAGCTGCGGCAATGGACGGTCCGTCGAGCGACGGCGCGCGGCCCCGACACCCTGTCGATCAAGGTGTCGGGGCCGCGCGGTGCGTCCGGGAGCGATCAGCCCAGCGAGGTCATGACGTGCTTGATGCGCGTGTAGTCCTCGAAGCCGTAGGCGGAGAGGTCCTTGCCGTAGCCGGACTTCTTGTAGCCGCCGTGGGGCATCTCGGCGACGAGCGGGATGTGGGTGTTGATCCACACGCAGCCGAAGTCGAGGGACTTGGACATGCGCATCGCGCGCGCGTGGTCCTTGGTCCAGACGGAGGAGGCGAGGGCGTACTCGACGCCGTTCGCGAACTCCAGGGCCTGGGCCTCGTCCGTGAAGGACTGGACGGTGATGACCGGGCCGAAGACCTCGTTCTGGACGATCTCGTCGTCCTGCTTGAGGCCGGAGACGACGGTCGGGGCGTAGAAGTAGCCCTTGTCGCCGACGCGGTGACCGCCGGCCTCGACCTTGGCGTGGGCCGGGAGGCGCTCGATGAAGCCGGCGACCTGCTTCAGCTGGTTGGCGTTGTTCAGCGGGCCGTAGAGCACGTCCTCGTCGTCCGGCTGGCCGGTCTTGGTCTCGGACGCGGCCTTGGCGAGCGCGGCGACGAACTCGTCGTGGATGGACTCGTGCACGAGCACGCGGGTGGCGGCGGTGCAGTCCTGGCCGGCGTTGAAGTAGCCGGCGACCGCGATGTCCTCGACGGCCTTCTCGATGTCGGTGTCCTCGAAGACGACGACCGGGGCCTTGCCGCCCAGCTCCAGGTGGACGCGCTTGACGTCCTTGGCCGCGGACTCGGCGACCTGCATGCCGGCGCGGACCGAGCCGGTGATGGAGGCCATCGCCGGGGTCGGGTGCTCGACCATGGCCTTGCCCGTCTCGCGGTCGCCGCAGACGACGTTGAAGACGCCCTTGGGCACGATCTGCCCGATGATCTCGGCCATCAGGAGCGTCGACGCGGGGGTCGTGTCCGAGGGCTTGAGGACGACGGTGTTGCCCGCGGCGAGGGCCGGGGCGAACTTCCACACGGCCATCATCATCGGGTAGTTCCACGGCGCGACCTGCGCGCAGACGCCGACCGGCTCGCGGCGGATGATGGAGGTCATGCCCTCCATGTACTCGCCGGCCGAGCGGCCTTCGAGCAGCCGGGCGGCACCGGCGAAGAAGCGGATCTGGTCCACCATCGGCGGGATCTCTTCGCTGGCGACGAGGGCCGTCGGCTTGCCGGTGTTCTCGACCTCGGCCGCGATGAGCTCCTCGGCGCGCTCCTCGAAGGCGTCGGCGATCTTGAGGAGCACCTTCTGGCGCTCGGACGGCGTGCTGTCACGCCAGGCGGGGAAGGCGGCCGCGGCGGCCTCCATGGCGGCGTCCACGTCGGCCTGCCCGGAGAGCGGGGAGGTGGCGTACACCTCACCGACGGCCGGGTTGATCACCTCGATGGTGCGGCCGTCGGCCGCGTCGCGGAACTCCCCGTTGATGTAGTTACGCAGCCGGCGCAGCTCGGTGGTCACTTGCCACCCCTCCTGTCACGTTCTGTCTTCGCACGTCCTTGTGCGGTGTCCCGATGGGCGAGACACCTCAGCCTAGTCGCTCCACTGACGCTTTCAACAGCCCCGACCCCCCGCACCTTCGGATTCAGTGAGATCCAGAGCGCTTCACAACGAATTTCATCAGTCTGGGCTTGCACGACTGACAATCTCGGTGCACAGTGAAGTCGTGGCAAGTCAAAGCAACCACTCAAGAACCGGAACCGGTTCGTCCCCGACGATCGACGCCGTCTCCCTGGCGATCATCGAACAGCTCCAGGAGGACGGCCGCCGTCCCTACGCGGCGATAGGAAAGGCCGTGGGCCTCTCCGAAGCCGCCGTGAGGCAGCGCGTCCAGAAGCTGCTCGACCAGGGCGTCATGCAGATCGTCGCCGTCACCGACCCGCTCACCGTGGGTTTCCGACGGCAGGCGATGGTCGGCATCAACGTCGAGGGTGACCTGGATCCGGTCGCGGAGGCGCTGACGGCCATGGCCGAGTGCGAGTACGTGGTGATGACCGCGGGCTCCTTCGACCTCATGGTGGAGGTCGTCTGCGAGGACGACGACCACCTGCTGGACGTGATCAACAAGCGGATCCGCACCCTCCCCGGCGTGCGCTCCACCGAGAGCTTCGTCTACCTCAAGCTCAAGAAGCAGACCTACATGTGGGGAACTCGATAATCGTGACCCAGGACCTGTCCAAGACCGCGTACGACCACCTGTGGATGCACTTCACCCGCATGTCGTCCTACGAGAACAACCCCGTCCCCACCATCGTCCGCGGTGAGGGCACCTACATCTTCGACGACAAGGGCAAGCGCTACCTCGACGGTCTCGCGGGTCTCTTCGTGGTCAACGCCGGTCACGGCCGCCAGGAGCTGGCCGAGGTCGCGTACAAGCAGGCCCAGGAGCTCGCGTTCTTCCCCGTGTGGTCGTACGCGCACCCCAAGGCCGTCGAGCTCGCCGAGCGTCTCGCCGGCTACGCGCCGGGCGACCTCAACAAGGTCTTCTTCACCACCGGTGGCGGCGAGGCCGTCGAGACCGCCTGGAAGCTCGCCAAGCAGTACTTCAAGCTGCAGGGCAAGCACACCAAGTACAAGGTCATCTCGCGTGCGGTCGCCTACCACGGCACCCCGCAGGGCGCCCTGTCCATCACCGGTCTGCCGGCCCTGAAGGCCCCCTTCGAGCCGCTGGTCCCCGGCGCGCACAAGGTGCCGAACACCAACATCTACCGCGCCCCGATCCACGGCGACGACCCCGAGGCCTTCGGCCGCTGGGCCGCCGACCAGATCGAGCAGCAGATCCTCTTCGAGGGCCCCGAGACCGTCGCCGCCGTCTTCCTGGAGCCCGTGCAGAACGCCGGTGGCTGCTTCCCGCCGCCGCCCGGCTACTTCCAGCGCGTCCGCGAGATCTGCGACCAGTACGACGTGCTGCTCGTCTCCGACGAGACGATCTGCGCCTTCGGCCGCCTCGGCACGATGTTCGCCTGTGACAAGTTCGGCTACGTGCCGGACATGATCACCTGCGCCAAGGGCATGACCTCGGGCTACTCCCCGATCGGTGCCTGCATCGTCTCGGACCGCATCGCCGAGCCGTTCTACAAGGGCGACAACACCTTCCTGCACGGCTACACCTTCGGCGGCCACCCGGTCTCCTCGGCCGTGGCCCTGGCGAACCTCGACATCTTCGACAAGGAGGGCCTGAACCAGCACGTGCTGGACCAGGAGGGCAACTTCTTCTCGACGCTGCAGAAGCTGCACGACCTGCCGATCGTCGGCGACGTCCGCGGCAACGGCTTCTTCTACGGCATCGAGCTCGTCAAGGACAAGGTCACCAAGGAGTCCTTCAACGACGAGGAGGTGGAGCGCGTCCTGTACGGCTTCCTCTCCAAGGCGCTGTACGACAACGGCCTGTACTGCCGCGCCGACGACCGTGGCGACCCGGTCATCCAGCTGGCGCCGCCGCTGATCGCGGACCAGTCCACGTTCGACGAGATCGAGCAGATCCTCCGCGCCACCCTCACCGAGGCGTGGACCAAGCTCTGATCTCCGACGAGCATCACGCCGCCCTCACGGCGTGACCCCCACGGCCCGGGCATGCCGCCATCCGAGTGGATGGCGGCGGCCCGGGCCGTGTGCTGTCCGTACAACCGGATCTGAATCCTTACGGTGCCGAGTGACCGACAGGCCCGTCCCTTCGTTCCCCCGGGCGGGGGAAGGCGAGAATCGGATCCGACATCGAGGTGTACGCGATGGCCCCACCGGACAACGACGTGCTCTGGGCGCGTTCCCTGCACTGCACCCTGGGCGGTTCGGAGGCGCTCAGCGGCGTCTCCCTCGGCGTCCGCGAAGGAGAGATCCTCGCCGTCGTCGGCCCCCGCGGCAGCGGCAAGACCACCCTGCTGCGCTGCCTCTCCGGCCAGCTCACCGCCCAGCAGGGCGAGGTCTGGTTCAACAGCGGCCCCGTCCACACCCTGGCCCCCGCCCAGCGCGAGCGGCTCCGGCGCGAGCGCTTCGGCTGGATCGACCCCGAGCCGGGCCTCGTCCCCGAGCTCACCGGCTGGGAGAACACCGCCCTGCCGCTGCTGCTCCGCGGCACCTCCCACCGGGCCGCGAAGACCGCCGCCCAGGAGTGGCTGGAGCGGCTCGACATCGGCGGGTGCGCCCGCAAGCGGCCGCACGCCCTCACCCAGTCCCAGCGCCAGCGGATCGCGATCGCCCGCGCCCTGGTCACCACGCCGTCGGTCCTCTTCGCCGACGAACCGACGGCCACCCTGCACCGGGCCGACGGCGCGCAGGTCCTGCGCACCCTCGCGGCCGCGGCACGCTCGCACGGCATCACCGTGCTCCTCGCCACCCACGACGGCGAGGTCGCGGCGCTCGCCGACCGCACCGTCGCCCTCCTCGACGGACGCAGGGTCGCCGCCGTACCCCCGGCGTCAGGGGCGGAGGGCGTCGCCGCGTGCTCGCTCTCCGTCTAGCCCGCGGGACCCACCCCCTCGTCCTGACGCGCCGGCTCCTCGTCGCCGCCGCGGCCGCGGGGGTGGGCTTCCTCCTGCTCTGCACCCTCGGATACGCCGTCGGGCACCCGGCGCAGTCCTCGGCCTCCGTGCTGCGGCTGCTCTGGTGCGTCCTGCCGCTCGCCGCGACCGTCCAGTTCGCCGTCGCGGTGGCCCGCACCGACCCCAGCACCCGGCCGCGCCCCGGACTCTCCGCCATCGGCCTCGGCCCCGCCCGGCTCACGGCGATCGCCGCCGCCTCGACGGCCGTCGCCTGCACGCTCGGCTCCGTGGTCGCGCTCCTGTTCTACCTGCACCTGCGCGGCGACATCACGGGCCTGCCCTTCGACGGCGCCGCCGCCGAACTCCTCGCCGCCGACCAGCCGGTCCCGCTCGCCGCCGCCCTCACCCTGCTCGCCGTCCTGCCGGTCGTCGCCGCCACCGCGGCCGGCCTCGCGCTGCGGCCCCGCACCGCGCCCGCCGCACCCGAGGGCGCCGAGAGGGCGATGCCGTCCGGGCTGCCCTGGGGCGTCGCCCTGGTCGCGGTCGGCCTCGCCGTCGAGACGTACGCGGCCCAGGGCGCCTCCCGGGGCGGCCTCCCGCTGCCGGGCGGCTTCGACGGCAACCCGGCGGGCGTCCTCGCCGGCTGGGTCCTCACCGCCGTGGGCCTCGCCCTCGCGGGCCCGGGCCTCACCCACGGCTGCGGCCGGCTCCTCCAGGCGGTCCGGCCCGGCGCCGTCCGGCTGCTCGCCGGCCGCGTCCTGATGGACGAGTCCCGCCGTATCGGCCGCCCGCTCGGGGTGGTCAGCGCGGTGCTCTCCGGCGCCCTCGCGGCGGCGGAGCTGTACGGGGCGGACGGAGGCTCCGAGGCCTTCGGCCCGCTCACCGTCCTCGGCGCGGCCCTCGTCCTGGCCTGCACCACCGCGACCCTGCTGACCGCCGCCCTCGAATCCAAGCAGGGCCGCACCCACACCACCGAGGCCCTGCTGCGCCTCGGCGCCCCGCCGACCGTCCTGCGCACGGCGGCCCTGCTGCGCGCCGGCGCACTCCTCGCCGTCTTCCTCCCGCTGACCTGGGCGATCGCGGAACTGGCGGCCACACCACTGCGCGGCTGAGCGGCCCGGAGGGGGGTGTCCCGGGCGGCTGAGCGGCCCGGATGGGGTGCCCCTAGCGGCTGAGCACCCGGGACGGGGGTGCCCCAGGCGGCTGAGCACCCCGGACGGGGTGCCCCGGGGCAGCTGAGCACCCCGGACGGGGCCGCCCCAGGCGGCTGAGCACCCAGGGCAGGGGTGTCCCGGGCCGGTGAGGACCCCGTCCAGGAGCGTCCCGCCCGGCGCGAGCGGCGGGACGTCCCCGGGCGCCCGCCGAGGGGCCGCCCACGACGGCGGCCCCTATCGTGGGCCCATGGCGACGCTCCCCCCGGCACACCGCCCGCCCGGACCGCGCGGGCACGCACGCGAGATCCACACCCTCGCCGAGTTCGACGCGGCCGTCGCCCGCCCCGGCTCGCTCGCCGGACAGCGCGTCCAGTCGATCGACCTCACCGGCCGGACCTTCGCCCTGCTCACCGCGGTCACCACCGAAGCCGTCTTCCTCGGCTGTCCCATGGAGCCGGAGGCCGCCGCCAAGGTCCGCGCCGACGGCGCACTCGTCTTCCCGCCCGTCCCCGAGCTGCCCTTCGACCCCTACCGGGCGCGGCTCTACACGCCCGGGGAACTCTTCGAGGGGATCACCGAGGGCGGCTACGAGCAGACGCCGGACTTCCGCTCGTACGCGTGGTTCGGCCGGACCAGGGCCGACGGCGACATCCTCTCCTCGATCCTCCGCTCCCTCCACGACGACGCCGTCTCCGACGCCCTCGACGAACTCCTCGACGGGGCCCGGGTCGTCGGCGTCATGGGCGGACACGCGATGGGCCGGGGCACGGAGGCGTACGCGGGCGCGGCCCGGCTCGGCAGGACGCTGGCCCGCGCCGGTCTCACGGTGGCGACCGGCGGCGGTCCCGGCGCGATGGAGGCCGCGAACCTGGGCGCGTACCTCGCCCCGTACGAGGACGAGGACCTCGCCGCCTCGCTCGACCTGCTCTCCAAGGCCCCGTCGTTCACGCCCTCGGTGACGGACTGGGCCCGCGCCGCCTTCGCGGTACGGGCCCTGTGGCCGCGCGGCGGTGACTCGGTCGGCATCCCCACCTGGTTCTACGGCCACGAGCCGCCGAACCCCTTCGCCGCGCACATCGCCAAGTACTTCGCCAACGCCACCCGGGAGGACGGCCTCCTCGCCCGCTCGACGGCGGGCGTCGTCTTCCTGCCGGGCGCGGCGGGCACGGTCCAGGAGATCTTCGACAACGCGACCCCGAACTACTACGCCTCCCGGGGCACCCCGACCCCCATGGTCCTGGTGAACCGCGCCCACTGGACCACCCGCCTCCCGGCCTGGCCCCTCCTGGAGTCCCTCGCCGCCGACCGCCCGATGGCGGCCCGGATCGCCCTGGTGGACTCGATCGACGAGGCCCCGGCGGCACTGGAGCGACTCGGGAGGTAGCCGGCCTCCGCCGCGCGGCGGAGACGGACGCGCCCGGGGGCCGATGCCCCCGGTAGTCCTCCGGCGGCAGTCTCGGACCATGACCCCGAAGACACTCCTGGCCACGTGGCCGTCCTGGGCGGGCCGCGCCGCGTTCGTCTGGTCGCTGCTGTACGCCACGGGCGCGGCCCTCGCCGCGCTCACGGGCCCCGCCTTCGGCTACGCCCTCCTCGGCAAGGGCACGGGCACCGGACCGGAGACGGGCGCGGCGGTGCTGTACGGGGCGGCCGCCGTCCTCGCGTACGCCCTGCTGCGCCGTCCCGGCGTCCGGTGGCTCCCGGCGGCGGCGTGGGCGGTCGTCGCGCTCTGCCTGACCTCGGGCTTCCCGGCCCTCCTCAGCCCCGTCCACCTGCTGTTCTTCCTGTCCCGCAACCAGGACCCGGTCGACTGGGCGGCTCTCGTCAACCAGTTCCTCGCCGTCCTGGGTGCGGTGGTGTGGAGCCGCGCGGCCCTCGCCCATCGGCGCCGGACGCTGGGCACGTGCCCGTACTGCGGCGGGCGCGGCCACCGCACCGGAGCCACGGCCGCCCGGCCCGCCACCCGCGCCGGTCTCGTCGCCGTCGCCGCCCTCGTCCCGTACGCCGCCCTGAAGACGCTCTGGGCCCTGGGCGTCACCCCCGGCTACACGGGCACCGGCCGCCCCGGCGTCGACCCGAGGTACACCAGCGACCTGGGCATCCGGCTGTACGACCACGGGATCGACGTCACCGCCGTCCTGGCGCTCCTCGGCATGGCCCTCGCGCTCGCGCTGACCCGCCCGTGGGGCCGGCGGCTGCCCCGGCTTCCGCTGCTCGCGCTCGGGTGGACCGGGGCGGGCGCGCTCGCCCCGTTCGGGGCGTTCCTGGCCGCCCTCGGCCTGCTGGCCTGGACGGGAGCGATCACCGTCGGCATGGCGGACCACGCCCCCTGGGTGGTCGCCGTCGCGTACGGCGGCTTCTGCGGCTACGGCCTCGCCCTCGCCCGGGCCACCCGCGCCTACCAGCGGGCGACCCGGAGGGCGTGCGGCCGGTGCGGGACGGCCGTCACTTCCGCCAGTACAGGTGGTGCGTGACCTTGCCGCCCGGGCTGGGCACGACATCGCGGTGGTACCGGTCGAGCAGTTCGTCGGGCGAGTCCCAGAGCTTCACCCCCGCCCCGAGCTTCACCGGCGAGACCGCGACGTGCAGGGTGTCGACGAGATCGGCGTCGAGGAACTCCCGGATGGTGGTGGCTCCGCCGCCGAGCCGGACGTCCTTCCCCCGCGCCGCCTCCCGCGCCATCCCGAGGGCCGTGACCGGGTCGGCGTCGACGAAGTGGAACGTGGTGTCGGAGAGCGTGAACGACGGGCGCGGGTGGTGGGTCAGGACGAACACCGGCGTGTGGAACGGCGGCTCGTCACCCCACCAGCCCTTCCACTCCTCGTTCTCCCAGGGCCCGCGCTGGGGCCCGAACTTGTTGCGGCCCATGATCTCGGCGCCGATGTTCCGGTGGAAGTCCCGCGTCAGGTAGTCGTCGAGGCCCCGGCTGCCGCCGGGGTCGGTGCGGTTCGGCCAGCTCGCCGTGGCGCCGGCCCACGAGAACATCGCGGTGGGATCCGCGTGCCCGAACGGCCGCTCCAGACTCTGGCCCTCCCCCGTACCGAATCCGTCGGACGAGACCATGAAGTTCTGCACCTTGAGCAACTGGCTCATGGCTGTTCCTCCTGCGTGGTCGACAGAGAGACGTCAATCAACAAGAGCAGACTCCCCCGGACGGGAGAACTCATCGCACCCGCCACAGAATTTTTCTACGGGCCGTCGTCCCCCAGCACCACCACGTCCTCCACCCGGAACTCCACCCCCACCCGGGCGCCCTCCTCCGGCGCCTCCCGGAGCGGGAGCTCGGCCTCCAGGTCGGGCCCCTCGGCCGGCCGGAGCCGTACGACGACCTGGCTGCCCCGGAAGGTCCTGGACTCCACGGTCCAGGCCGGACCCTCCTCCACGAGCCGCACCCCGCCCGGGCGGACGAGGAGCCGCCGCTCGCCCTCCGGTGAGCCGTCCGGGACCGGGACCTTCCCCCACGCGGTCTGCGCGACGGCGCCCGTCACCCGCGCCGCCACGATGTTGTCGAAGCCGAGGAACCGGGCCACGAACTCCGACGCGGGCCGCGCCCACACGTCCGCCGGCGCACCCGACTGGGCGATCCGCCCGTCCCGCATGACCACGAGCCGGTCGGCGAGCGCGAAGGCCTCGCCCTGGTCGTGGGTGACGGCGAGGACCGTCGTCCCGAGCCGCCCGAAGAGCTGCCGCAGCTCCACGACGAGCCGCTCCCGCAGCCCCCGGTCGAGCTGGCCGAGCGGTTCGTCGAGCATCAGGAGCCGGGGCGAGGGCGCGAGGGCGCGGGCGAGCGCGACCCGCTGCTGCTCGCCGCCGGAGAGCGCGGCGACGGACCGCCGCTCGGCGCCGGGGAGGCCGACGAGGTCGAGCAGCTCCCCTACCCGCTCGGCCCGTTCGGCCTTCCGGGCGCCCCGCATGCGGAGCCCGAAGGCGACGTTGCCGCCGACGTCCCGCTGCGGGAAGAGCTGGTGGTCCTGGAACATGAGGCCGACGCCCCGCCGGTGCACCGGCACCCCGGCCTGGTCGGCGCCGCCGAGCAGCACCCGGCCCGCGTCGAGCGGCTGGAGCCCGGCGACGGCCCGCAGCAGCGTGGACTTGCCGCTGCCGCTGGGGCCGAGCACGCACACGATCTCGTGCTCGGCGACGTCCAGGTCCACGGCGTCGAGCACGGCCCGCTCCCCGAACCGTACGGTCGCGTCCTCGATCGACAGCATCAGAACTCCCCGGAGGTCCGGTCGGTGCGGAGCCGTTCGAGCAGCAGCAGGGACACCGCGCACACCACCATCAGAATCGTCGAGAGGGCCATGGCCTGGCCGTAGTTGAGCTCGCCGGGCCGGCCGAGCAGCCGGGCCACGGCGACCGGGAGCGTCGGGCGGTCGGGCCGGGCGATGAACACGGTCGCCCCGAACTCGCCGAGCGACACCGCGAAGGCGAACCCGGCCGCGATGAGCAGCGCCCGCCGCACCATCGGCAGGTCCACCTCCCGCCAGGCCCGCCACGGCGAGGCGCCGAGCACGGCCGCCGCCTCCCGCAGCCGCTCGTCCACCGCGCGCAGGACCGGCAGCATCATCCGTACGACGAAGGGGACGCCGACCAGGGCCTGGGCGAGCGGTACGAGGATCCAGCTGGCCCGCAGGTCGAGCGGCGGCTCGTCGAGCGTGATGAGGAAGCCGAAGCCGACGGTGACGGCGGAGACCCCGAGCGGCAGCATGAGCAGCGCGTCGAAGCCCCGTACGAGCCGCCCGGCCCGCCTGGTCAGCGCCGCCGCCGCGAGTCCGCCGATCAGCACCGCGATGGCGGTGGCGGCCACCGCGTACCGCAGCGAGTTCCCGATCGCCTCCAGGGGCGGGACGAGGAAGGTCCCGGACTCGTCGAGCGAGCCGAGCGCCCGGTAGTAGCCGAGCCCGTACCCGTGCGGTCCGGCGAAGGAGCGCTCCACGAGCACGCCGAGCGGCAGCAGGATCAGCAGCGCCACGGAGAGCAGCACGCCGGCGAGCAGCGTCCACTGCCCGGCGCCGCGCGGCCGGCGAGCGGTCCGCTCCGGCGCCACGAGCCGCAGGGCGGTCTCCCGCCGCCGTACGGTCCAGGCGTGCACGCCCAGGATCGCGCCGACGGCCGCGAACTGGACGAGGGTCAGGACCGCCGCCGTCGACAGGTCGAGCAGCCGGGCGGTCTGCCGGTAGATCTCGGCTTCGAGGGTGGAGTACTGGTCCCCGCCGAGGATCTGCACGACGCCGAAGGAGGTGAAGGTGAAGAGGAAGACCATCAGGGCGGCGGCCGCCACCGACGGCGCGAGCGCGGGCAGCGTGACCGTCCGCCAGGCCCGCCAGCGGGAGGCGCCGAGGACCCGGGCGGCCTCCTCCTGGCGCGGGTCGAGCTGCGACCAGAGTCCGCCGACGGTCCGGACGACGACCGCGTAGTTGAAGAAGACGTGCGCGAGGAGGATCGCCCACACGCTGGTGTCGAGCCGCAGCCCCCACAGCTCGTCGGTGAGCCCGTTCCGGCCGACGAGCGCCAGGAAGGCGGTGCCGACGAGGACGGTCGGCAGCACGAACGGCACCGTGACGACGGCCCGCAGCACGCCCTTGCCGGGGAAGTCGAAGCGGGCGAAGACGTACGCCCCGGGCAGCGCGACCAGCAGGGTGAGCCCGGTGGAGGCGAGCGCCTGCCACACGGTGAAGCCGAGCACGTCGAGGATGTCCGGCCGGCTCAGCGTCTCGCCGATCCGGCCGAACCGCCAGGCGCCGTCGGGCCGGAGCCCCCGGTCCACGATGGACACGACGGGCCAGGCGAAGAAGACCCCGAAGAACGCGACGGGCAGGGCCATGAGCCCGAGCCGCGTCGCGTCCCCCTTGAGGTCGCGCCTCACCTCAGGACGCGCTCCCTCAGGACGCGCTACTTCAGGACGAGCGACGACCACTGCTGGATCCACGGGTCACGCTTCTCGGCGATCTTCTCGGGCGCCATGGTCTCCGGCTTGGCGATCACCACGCCGTGCTTGGTGAACAGCTCCGGCAGGGCCGCGTCCTTCGCCACCGGGTTGACGAACATCTGGAGCGGCATGTCCTCCTGGAACTTCTTGGAGATCAGGAAGTCGATCAGCGCCTTGCCGCCCTCGGGGTTCTTCGCGCCGTTCAGCAGGCCCGCGAACTCGACCTGCCGGAAGCAGGTGCCGGTGGAGACGCCGGTGGGCGCCACCTTCGGCTGCGGCTCGCCGTACAGCACCTCGACCGGCGGGCTGGAGGCGTACGACACGACCAGCGGGCGGTCGCCCTTGGCCTGCTTGCCGCCGGCCGAGCCGGAGAACTCCTGGTTGTAGGCGAGCTCCCAGCTGTCGACGGTCTTCACACCGTTGGCCTTGAGCTTCTTCCAGTAGTCCTGCCAGCCGTCGTCGCCGTACTTCGCGGCCGTGCCGAGCAGGAAGCCGAGGCCCGGGGAGGACAGCTCGGGGTTCTCCACGACGAGCAGGTTCTTGTACGCGGGCTTCGCGAGGTCGTCGAAGGTGACCGGCGGCGCGAGCTTCTTGTCCGCGAAGTACTTCTTGTCATAGTTGACGCAGATGTCGCCGGAGTCGATCGGGGTGACCCGGTGCTCCTTGTCGAGCTGGTACGTCGCCGGGACCCGGTCCAGGCCCTTCGCCTCGTACGGGACGAAGATCCCGTTGTCGAGGGCGCGGGAGAGGAGCGTGTTGTCGACGCCGAAGAAGACGTCACCCTGCGGGGAGCCCTTGGTCAGGATCTCCTTGTTGACGGCCTCGCCGGCGTCGCCGCTCTTCAGCACCTTGACCGTGAAGCCGGTCTGCTTGGTGAAGTCCGCCAGCACCTCCTTGGAGGCGTTGAAGGAGTCGTGGCTCACCAGCGTCACCGTCTTCGGCGCGGGCTGGTCGGTCTTGCCGGCCGCGCCCCGCACGTCGTCGGTGCCGCACGCGGCCAGGCTCGTGACGCCGAGCGCCGCGACGAGCGCGACGGCGGCGGCCTTCTTGATGCTCACTGGATTCCTCCTGGGTATGACCAGGAAGAGACGCGGCCCTGCCCACGACCGGCGGACCGGACGCGGGCAGGGCGCAACAGCTTGAGTTACGACCGAACTTCCTACCCAGAATGACCTGGGCGAGGTTCAGAGGGTCTGCGGTCTACGGTTACCGCACTCTCAGCGCTGTGGCGCTCCCCTGTCGGAATATGGAGATGTGTTCGAGCTCAGACTACAAGGTCAGCGCTCGGCGGCCGCGAGCTGTCCACAGGCACCGTCGATCTCCTGACCGCGGGTGTCCCGCACGGTCACCGGCACGCCGTGCCGGGCGATCGCCTCGACGAAGGCCTTCTCGTCCTCGGGGCGGGACGCCGTCCACTTGGACCCGGGCGTCGGGTTCAGCGGGATGAGGTTGACGTGCACCCGCTTGCCCTTGAGGAGGCGGCCGAGGAGGTCGCCGCGCCAGGCCTGGTCGTTGATGTCCCGGATGAGGGCGTACTCGATGGAGATCCGGCGCCCGGACTTCTCCGCGTACTCCCAGGCCGCGTCGAGGACCTCGCGGACCTTCCAGCGCGTGTTGACGGGCACGAGGGTGTCGCGGAGCTCGTCGTCGGGCGCGTGCAGCGAGACGGCGAGACGGCACTTGAAGCCCTCGTCGGCGAAGCGCAGCATCGCGGGCACGAGGCCGACGGTGGAGACGGTGATGCCGCGCTGCGACAGCCCGAGGCCGTCCGGCTCGGGGTCGGTGAGCCGCCGGATGGCTCCGACGACCCGCTTGTAGTTGGCGAGCGGCTCGCCCATGCCCATGAAGACGATGTTGGAGAGCCGCGCCGGTCCCCCGGGCACCTCCCCGTCCCGCAGCGACCGCATCCCGTCCACGATCTGGTGCACGATCTCGGCGGTCGACAGGTTCCGGTCGAGGCCCGCCTGCCCGGTCGCGCAGAACGGGCAGTTCATCCCGCAGCCGGCCTGCGAGGAGATGCACATGGTCACCCGGTCCGGGTAGCGCATGAGCACCGACTCCACGAGCGTGCCGTCGTGCAGCTTCCACAGGGTCTTACGGGTGGTGTCGTCGTCGCACGAGATGTGCCGCACCACGGACATCAGGTCGGGCAGCAGCTCCCCGGCCAGCTTCTCCCGCGAGGCGGCCGGGATGTCGGTCCACTCGGCGGGGTCGTGCGCGTACCGCGCGAAGTAGTGCGTGGACAGCTGCTTGGCGCGGAAGGGCTTCTCGCCGATCGCGGCGACGGCCTCCTTCCGCTCGGCGGGCGAGAGGTCGGCGAGGTGCCGCGGCGGCTTCTTGGCTCCGCGGGGGGCGACGAAAGTGAGTTCTCCGGGCACTGGACGGGCCACGATCGGGTGTCTCCTCAGACGGCACGAGGTCCGGGACCCCCGCGGCGGCGGGTAGGGCGGCATCACGATGCCGAAGCCAGGAGACCTCACTGGACCGTCCCCGCAGCGGCGGGGACGACGGAAGGGCCCGCAGCGCACGCGCCACGAGCCCTTCCAGAGTACCCGCTGTCCGTCAAGCCGTTCCGACGAACAAGGCCGGCAGCAGCCACACCACCGGCGCCGTCGGCAGCAGGGAGTCCAGCCGGTCCATGCTGTATCGACGTGCGGCTCCGCCGCGTGGCGCCGTGGCCCGTCAGCCGGTGCCGACGAACAGCGCCAGCAGCAGCCACACCACCGGCGCCGTCGGCAGCAGGGAGTCCAGCCGGTCCATGATGCCGCCGTGGCCCGGCAGCAGCGTGCCCATGTCCTTGATGCCGAGGTCGCGCTTGATCATGGACTCGCCGAGGTCGCCGAGCGTCGCGCTCGCCGCCACCGCGAGGCCGAGGATCAGGCCCTGCCACCAGGCACCGTCGTCGATCATGAACTGCATGCACAGCGCGCCCGCCGCCATCGCGAACGTCACCGCGCCGACCAGGCCCTCGCGGGTCTTGCCGGGGCTGATCCGCGGGGCCAGCTTGTGCTTGCCGAAGCGCCAGCCGACGGCGTACGCCCCGGTGTCGCTGACGACCGTGAGGATCAGGAACGTCAGCACCCGCTGCGCCCCGTCGTCCGCGGTCAGCAGCAGCGCCACGAAGGTCGCCAGGAACGGCACGTAGAACGCGGCGAAGACCCCCGCCGTGACGTCCTTCAGATAGCCCTCGGGCGGCTCCGTCATCCGCCAGACGAGCACCGCGAGCGCCGTCAGGGCCATCGCCACCCAGGCGCCCTCGGCGCCCCGGACGTAGCCGGCGACGACCATCGCCGCGCCGCCGACCGCGAGCGGCACCAGCGGAGCCTTGATCGCCTTGCGCTCCTGGAGGCGGGAGGTGAGCTCCCACAGGCCGACGACCACGGCGACCGCGATCACTCCGACGAACGCCGGCTTCCAGATGAACAGCGACGCGATGATGACGGCGCCGAGCCCGACCCCGACCCCTATGGCCGCGCCCAGGTCACGGCCCGCGCTCTTCTTCTGCCGGGGCGCCGGCGACGGCGCGGGCGGCGGAGGCGGGGTGGGGCTGGACATGGGCTCCTGCGGGTGCTCGTGCGGCGTCTCGTCACGGAACAGGGGACCGCTCGGGTGAGCGGCCCCCCGACCGTGACCGTCCTGGAATCCGCCGGCGGGAACGTCGGGCACGATGGGCATGGGCCGAGTCTGCGCCGCCTGCTGCCGATCGTATGCGGGACCCGCCGGGGCAGGCCCCTGGTCGGGTCCCCCGTAGCCGGAACCGGCCGGGGCCCCCCAGGAAGAGTCGTTCATCAGACCTCGAGCAGCTCGGCTTCCTTGTGCTTGAGCAGCTCGTCCACCTGCGCGACGTACTTCGCGGTGGTGTCGTCGAGCTCCTTCTCGGCGCGGCGGCCCTCGTCCTCGCCGACCTCGCCGTCCTTGACGAGCTTGTCGATGGTCTCCTTGGCCTTGCGGCGCACCGAGCGGATCGAGATCTTCGAGTCCTCGGCCTTGCCCTTGGCGACCTTGATGTACTCCCGGCGGCGCTCCTCGGTCAGCTCGGGGAACACCACGCGGATGATGTTGCCGTCGTTGCTCGGGTTGACGCCGAGGTCCGAGTCGCGGATGGCCTGCTCGATGTTGCGCAGCGCGCTCTTGTCGAACGGGGTCACCACGGCCATGCGCGGCTCCGGCACCGAGAACGACGCCAGCTGGTTGATGGGGGTGATGGCACCGTAGTAGTCGGCCACGATCTTGTTGAACATCGCCGGGTGCGCACGGCCGGTGCGGATCGCGGCGAAGTCCTCCTTGGCGACCACGACGGCCTTCTCCATCTTCTCCTCGGCCTCGAGGAGGGTCTCTTCGATCACCACTTGCTCCTGCGTGTCGTCGCGTTGTGTCCTGCACGGTGTACGACCGGCAGGGCTCTGTCCATCCCCTTGCGGGGCGGTTCCCCGGTTCGGGTCAGGCCCGGGTGCCCTGGTCGCTCACGAGCGTGCCGATCTTCTCACCCTTCACCGCGCGAGCGATATTGCCCTCGGTGAGCAGTTCGAAGACGAGGATCGGGAGGTTGTTGTCCCGGCACAGGGTGATGGCGGTGGCGTCGGCGACCTTGAGGTCGCGGGAGATCACCTCGCCGTACTCGAGGGCGTCGAACTTGACCGCGTCGGGGTTGGCCTTCGGGTCGGAGTCGTAGACGCCGTCCACGCCGTTCTTGCCCATGAGCAGGGCCTCGGCGTCGATCTCCAGGGCGCGCTGGGCGGCGGTGGTGTCCGTGGAGAAGTACGGCATGCCCATGCCCGCACCGAAGATGACCACGCGGCCCTTCTCCAGGTGGCGCACGGCGCGCAGCGGGATGTACGGCTCGGCGACCTGGCCCATGGTGATGGCGGTCTGGACGCGGGAGTCGATGCCCTCCTTCTCCAGGAAGTCCTGGAGCGCGAGGCAGTTCATCACGGTGCCGAGCATGCCCATGTAGTCGGAGCGGGCCCGGTCCATGCCGCGCTGCTGGAGCTCGGCGCCGCGGAAGAAGTTGCCGCCGCCGATCACGATCGCGATCTCCGCGCCGTCGCGGACGACGGCCGCGATCTCACGCGCGATGGCGTGCACGACGTCGGGGTCGACGCCCAGGCCGGTACCGCCGGAGAAGGCTTCTCCGGACAGCTTCAGCATGTAGCGGCCGGCCTTCTTGCCGTTGTTGTCGTCGCCCTGTACGGCGCCCTGATTCATGGAGATCTCCTCGTGCACATACGAAGGAGGCCATTGCCTTGGGTCCTCTCGGTATCCCGTGCGGCAATGGCCTCCTCGTCAGATCTGCGGTCGTCCTGCGCGGGCGCGGACGACTGCCTCAGACCCTACCGGGGTCCGGTGTCCGTCGCGTCTGCGTACGGACTCAGATGCCGACCTTGATGCGGGTGAAGCGCTTCAGGGTGACACCGGCCTCGTCCAGGACCTTCTGGACGGACTTCTTGTTGTCCAGGGCGTACGGCTGGCCGAGCAGCGTGGCGTCCTTGAAGAAGCCGTTGACGCGACCCTCGACGATCTTGGCGATCGCGGCCTCGGGCTTGCCCTCGGCGCGGGTGGTCTCCTCGGCGATGCGACGCTCGGACTCGACGACCTCGGCCGGAATCTCTTCCTTGGTGAGGTACTTCGGCGCGAAGGCGGCGATGTGCTGGGCGATGCCCTTGGCGACGTCGGCGTCGGCCTTGTCGAACTCGACGAGGACACCGATCTGCGGCGGCAGGTCGGGCATCGTGCGGTGCATGTACGCGTAGACGAAGCCGTCGGCGTACTGCGCGAAGCGGTCGAGGACGATCTTCTCGCCGAGGTTGGCGTTGGCCTCGTCGACGAACGCCTGGACGGTCTTGCCGGCCTCGATCTCGGAGGCGAGCAGGGCCTCGATGTCGGCCGGCGCGGTGGCGGCGACGTGCTGGGCCAGCTCGGCGGCGACGGCCTGGAACTTGTCACCCTTGGCGACGAAGTCCGTCTCGCACTTCAGCTCGACGAGGACGCCGGAGGTGTTGTCGTCGGCGATGAGGGAGACCACGGCGCCGTTCTCGGCAGAGCGGCCCTCGCGCTTGGCGACGCCCTTCTGGCCCTTGATACGGAGCGCCTCGACGGCCTTGTCGACGTTGCCGTCGGCCTCGTCCAGGGCCTTCTTGCAGTCCATCATGCCGGCGCCGGTGAGCTCGCGGAGCTTCTTGACGTCAGCGGCGGTGTAGTTCGCCATGAGTCTGTTTCTCTCTCGAAGTCTGAAAGATCGGGCGGGTCCACGGGTGGACGGCGGGAGCCTCGTGAGCCCCCGCCGTCGTCACCCGAAGGTCCTGAAGGGTCAGGCCTGCTCGGCGTCCGCGGCCGGAGCCTCGGCGGCGGGGGCCTCGGCAGCCGGAGCCTCGGCGGCGGGGGCCTCGGCAGCGGGGGCCTCGGCAGCCGGGGCCTCCTCAGCCTTCTTCTCGCCCTCGAGCAGGTCGCGCTCCCACTCGGCGAGCGGCTCGCCGGCGGCCTTCTCGCCCGGCTTCGAGTCGCCGGTCGCGGCGCCGGAGCGGGCGATGAGGCCCTCGGCGACGGCGTCGGCGATCACGCGGGTGAGCAGGGTGACGGAGCGGATCGCGTCGTCGTTGCCCGGGATCTTGTAGTCGACCTCGTCGGGGTCGCAGTTGGTGTCGAGGATCGCGACGACCGGGATGTGGAGCTTGCGCGCCTCACCGACGGCGATGTGCTCCTTCTTGGTGTCGACGATCCAGACGGCGCTCGGCACCTTCTGCATCTCGCGGATACCACCGAGGGTCTTCTCCAGCTTGGCCTTCTCGCGGGAGAGGACCAGGAGCTCCTTCTTGGTGAGACCCGAGGCGGCGACGTCCTCGAAGTCGATCTGCTCGAGCTCCTTGAGGCGCTGCAGACGCTTGTAGACGGTGGAGAAGTTGGTGAGCATGCCACCGAGCCAACGCTGGTTGACGTACGGCATGCCGACACGCGTCGCCTGCTCGGCGATGGCCTCCTGGGCCTGCTTCTTCGTACCGACGAACATGATGGAGCCGCCGTGCGCGACGGTCTCCTTGACGAACTCGTAGGCGCGGTCGATGTACGACAGCGACTGGAGCAGGTCGATGATGTAGATGCCGTTGCGCTCGGTGAAGATGAAGCGCTTCATCTTCGGGTTCCAGCGACGGGTCTGGTGACCGAAGTGGACGCCGCTCTCCAGCAGCTCCCGCATCGTGACGACGGCCATGGCCGTATCTCCTTGGGTTTCTCGGTTGTGTTCCTGACGCCCCGGCGCGCCGTGCCACGAAGGACCGAAAGGCGCTGCCGCCCGCCTCTGAGAGCAGGTGGCGGGGCGTGCGAAGTCGACCCGGTGACCCGAGTCGCCATAGGAAGTGTACGGGACCCCGGGAGCGCTGGGTGACGGCGCTGTCCACAACCGGCGAGTAATCCACGGATACCGCCCGTGACCCACCCGATCCGGACGCCCGGGGGAGCCTTCCCCCATGCACCTGAACCTGATCCCTCTGCTCCTGACCCTGGCCCTCGCGTGGCCGGGCCCGCCGGTCCCCGTGTGGCCGGCGGGCCCACCCCCGGCCCTCGTGTGGCCGGTGAGTCCGTCCCCGCCGGAGATCCTCCGCGGCTGGCAGCCCCCGCCCGGCCCGTACGCCGCCGGCCACCGCGGCGTGGACCTCGCCGCGCCCCCGGGCACCCCGGTGCTCGCCCCGGCCGCGGGCACGGTCACGTTCGCGGGCCCGGTGGGCGGCCGCGGCGCCGTCACCCTCACCCTCCCGGACACGGGCACTCCCCCGCTCCGCACGACCTTCACCCCGGTGACCCCACTGGTACCGCCCGGCACCGTGGTCACACCGGGCACCCCGATCGCCGAGGTCACGGCCGGCACCCACTGCCCGAGATCCTGCCTCCACTGGGGCCTGCTCAGGGGGGAGGAGTACCTGAACCCACTCCTCCTGACGAGAAGGGCCCCGTCACGACTGCTCCCCCTCGACGACGACTGAGACCAAAGGGGAGGGAGGGGGGCGGGGGGGGAGGGGAGGGGGCGGGGGGCGGGGGGGGCGGGGGGTGCTCCTTCAGGTCAGGTCTGGGGACCTGCCACTCCGTGGAGGGCCATCGTGACCGCCGCCTCGGCGATGGTCGCGGGGTCCTCGGCCGCGCCGAGTTCGATGCGGCGGACTGCGGCGTCGACGACGCCCTGGAGGAGCATGGCGCCCAGGCGGGGCTGGGGCTGGCCGAGGGCGGCGAGGGCTTCGACGATCATGGCGACGAGGCCGCCGTGGGCCGCGCGGATCTTCTCGCGGGCGCCGTCGTCCAGCTCGCTCGCCGAGATGGCGACGACCGCCCGGTGGCGCCGGTCCCCGACGAGGTCCAGCTGCGTGCGGACGTACGCCTCGACCTTGCCGCGCGGCGTCTCGGCGCCGGCCATGGCGGCCTCGACCTCGGCGGCCCAGACGGGGAAGTCGACGGCGCACAGCTCTTCCACGACGGCGGCGCGCGACCGGAAGTACTCGTAGACCGACGAGCGGGCCAGGCCCGTGCGCTCGGCGAGGGCGGGGAAGGTCAGCGCGTCCGTACCCCCCTCGGAGAGCAGGGAACGCGCGGCGTCCAGGAGGGCGCCGCGCTGCATCGTCCGGTGCTCGGCCACCGAGGCCGCTCGAATCCTGGGCACGGCTCCACTCTACGACCGGCCCGCAAGGGTCAGCGGCCGACGTCGGCCAGCTTGGCGCGGAGCTGGAGGACGGACTTGGTGTGGATCTGGCTGACACGGCTCTCGGTGACCCCGAGGACGTGGCCGATCTCGGCGAGGGTCAGGCCCTCGTAGTAGTAGAGCGTGACGACGGTCTTCTCCCGCTCGGGGAGCGTGTTGATGGCGCGGGCGAGCAGCCGGCGCAGCTCGCGGTCCTCGGCGACCTCGACGGGGTTGTCGGCGGCGGTGTCCTCGAGGGTGTCCATGAGGGAGAGCCGGTCTCCGCCCTCGCCCCCGACGTGCAGCAGCTCCTCCAGGGCGACCACGTTCGCCAGGGACAACTGGCTGAAGACCGCGTGCAGTTCCTCCAGGGTGATATCCATCTCCGCGGCGACCTCGCTCTCGGAGGGGGTCCGGCGGAGCTGGGCTTCGAGGGTGGCGTAGGCGCGCTCGACGTTGCGGGCCTTCTGCCGGACGGAGCGCGGGATCCAGTCCAGGGCGCGGAGTTCGTCGATCATGGCGCCGCGGATGCGGGTGATGGCGTACGTCTCGAACTTGATCGCCCGCTCGACGTCGAACTTCTCGATGGCGTCGATGAGGCCGAAGACCCCGGAGGAGACGAAGTCGGCCTGTTCCACGTTGGACGGCAGCCCCACGCTGACCCGTCCGGCCACGTACTTGACGAGCGGCGAGTAGTGCAGGATCAGCTGCTCCCGCAGCCGCTCGTCGCCGGTGTCCTTGTACGAGCGCCACAGCTCGTCGAGTGAGGTCGGTGCGGCCGGTCGCACGGTGCCCCGGGCTGCTGGGGGCACCGCAGCGCGGTCAGACCCGGAGGTGTGCTGGGGCATGCGTTGCCTTGAGCCGTTCTGCTGTCGGGTGTGTCGGAGTGGGTGTCCTGATGGGTGTCCTGGAGGGAATCCTGGTGAGCGTAGCGTGAGTGCACCGTCGCGGTGCGCGAACATCGGTGGATCGCGCCGCTGCGAGTGGACGCCGTCGACCACGTCTTCGAACCGGGGCCGCGGCGCGTGTCGGCCCCTCGGGCGCGGCCGAGAGGACTCGGTTGTTCATCGCCTTCACCCTTTCACCCGAATGCTCCAGGTCAAGTACCGCCTCGCCGCGCGTTCGACGCTTCTGTCGCGGTGTTCGTCAACCTCCAGCCCTCCCCGTGCCGCTCGACGAAGCCGAGCGAGTGGAGTTCGTACAGCTTGGCGAGGGTGTCGTCGGGGGTGGTCCCGGCGCGGCGGGCGATGACGGTGGCGGGGGTGGGGCCGCGGGCGGGGAGCGCTTCGAGGATGTGCGCGGTGGCGGGGGCGAGGAGGTCGCGGGGCAGGACGGGGCCCCGGCGGGCCGGGGCGAGCCGGCCGATCTCGCCGATGAGCTCGATGATCTCGTCGGCGTCGGTGACGAGGGTGGCGTCGCCGCGCAGGAGTTCGTGAACGCCGGCGGAGAGTGCGCTGGTCACGGGGCCTGGCACGCCCATGGTGTGGCGGCCGAGCCGGGCGGCGGCGCGGGCGGTGACGAGGGAGCCGCTGCGGTGCTGGGCCTCGACGACGACCGTTCCTCTGGTGAGGGCGGCGATGACGCGGTTGCGGAGGATGAAGCGGCTGGGTGTGGGGTGGCTGTCGGGTGGCAACTCGCCGACGACGAGGCCCTGTTCCGCGACGCGTCGGATGAGCCGGTCGTGGCCGCGGGGGTAGGGGGTGTCGACGCCGCAGGCGAGGACGGCGACGGTGGCGCCGTCGGCGGCGAGGGCGCCCCGGTGGGCGGCGCCGTCGATGCCGTAGGCGGCTCCGGAGACGACGACCCAGCCCTGTCGGCTGAGGCCGGTGGCGAGGTCGGCGGCGGTGTGGGCGCCGTACGGGGTGCAGGCGCGGGCGCCGACGAGGGCGACGGAGCGCAGGGCCCAGGTGCGCAGGTCGGCGGGGCCTCTGACCCAGAGTCCGATCGGACGGGCGTCGCCGAGGTCGTCGAGTTGACGGGGCCATTCGCTGTCGCCGGGGACGAGGAAGCGGCCGCCGAGGCGCTGGACGGTGTCGAGGTCGTCGCCGGGGCGGGCGGCGGCGGCGCGTTGTCGCCAGGAGGCGACGCGTTTGGCGCTCGTGCCGGGGAAGGGGGAGGTGTCCTCCCCGGCGTCCCCGGCGTGCCGGGTGCTCCCGGTGCTCCCGGTGTCGAGGAGGCGGTCGAGGAAACCGATGGCGCCGTACCGGCGGAGCCAGCGGCCGGCGTGTTCGTCTCCGGGTTCGACGGCGCGGCTGAGGGCGGCGCGGGCCAGGCGCTCGTCGCCGGGGGCGGTCGGGGCGGGCGTGGTGGTCATGCGGGCTCCCCCGCTCCGACGGGCACGCCGCGGGCGACGCCGGTGCGTAGTTCGAGGGCGAGGCCGATGTCCTGGCTTTCGGGCCGGTCGTGTCCGTTCAGGTCGGCCACGGTCCAGGCGACGCGGAGCACGCGGTCGAGGCCTCGGGCGGTGAGCAGTCCGCGCTCGACGTCGCGTTCGGCGTCGGCCAGGGCTCCGGGTGCGGCGAGGTAGCGGGTGCGGAGCTGGTGCCCGGGGATCTCGCTGTTCACCCTCCAGGGGGTGCCGGCGAGGCGCGCGGCGGCCCTGGCGCGGGCTTTGTGGACCCGGGCGGCGACGGCGGCGGTGGTCTCGCCCCGGCCGCCCTGTCCGATGAGGTCGGCGCGGGTGACGGGTTCGACCTCGACGCGGAGGTCGACGCGGTCGAGCAGGGGTCCGGAGAGTCGTGCCTGGTAGCGGCGGATGAGGGAGGCGGGGCATTCGCAGCCCGCGCCGTACAGCGTGTGGCGGCCGCAGGGGCAGGGGTTGGCGGCGAGGGCGAGGAGGAAGCGGGCGGGGAGGCGGACGACGCCGGCGGCGCGGGCGATGACGACGTGCCCGGATTCGAGGGGCTGGCGGAGGGCGTCGAGGGCCTTGCCGGAGAACTCCGGCGCCTCGTCCAGGAACAGGACCCCTCGGTGGGCCAGGGAGACGGCGCCGGGCTTGGGGAGGCCGTTCCCGCCGCCGACGAGGGACTGCATGGTGGCGGAGTGGTGGGGTGCGCAGTAGGGGGCGCGGTGGACGAGGGGTTCGCCGGGCGGGAGGATCCCGGCGACGGAGTGGACGGCGGTGACCTCCAGGGATTCCTGCCGGGTGAGGGGCGGGAGGATGCCGGGCAGGCGCTCGGCCAGCATGGTCTTGCCGGCGCCCGGCGGGCCGGAGAGGAGCAGGTGGTGGCTGCCCGCGGCGGCGACCTCCAGGGCGAGGCGGGCCCGGTGCTGTCCGGCGACGTCGGCGAGGTCGGGTCCTTCGAGGGGGTCGGCGGCGAGTCCGGTGCCGATGCCGGCGCCGGGGACGAGGAGTCCGGCGAGCATGGCGTCGGGTCGGCCTTCCTCGCAGGGTTCCTCGTCGGGGACGGGTTCGTCGGTGAGGACCGCGATCAGTTGGCGGAGCGTGCGGACGCCGAGGACGGAGACGCCGGGGACGAGCGAGGCCTCTCCGGCGGTCTGTTCGGGGACGACGACCTGGCTGTATCCGGCTTCGGCGGCGGCGAGGACGGCGGGCAGGACTCCGCGGACGGGCCGGACGCGCCCGTCGAGGCCGAGTTCTCCGATGAGGACGAGGTCGGCGATGGTGCGGGGGTCGATCCGCTCGGCGGCTCCGAGGACGGCAGCCGCGACGGCCAGGTCGAATCCACTGCCGCCCTTCGGGACGGAGGCCGGGCTGAGGCCGACGGTCAGCTTCCTCTGGGGCCATTCGGCGCCGGAGTTGACGACGGCGGCGCGGACCCGGTCGCGGCTCTCGCTGAGGCTCTTGTCGGGGAGGCCGACGAGGGTGAAGGCGGCGACGCCCGGTTCGAGGTCGGCCTGGACCTCGACGACGACGCCTTCGACGCCGACGAGGGCGACGGAGCAGGTGCGGGCGAATCCCATCAGGCCACCCCCTGGGCGTGGGTGAGGACGGGGGCGCCCTTGCGCGGCAGGACGATGCCGACGAGGTCGATGCGGACGCCGCCGGCGGGGGCAGGGGTGTCGTTGCGGTCGAGCCAGCAGGCGGCGAGGCGGCGGAGCCGCTCGGCCTTGCGGGGTGTGACGGCGGCCATCGGGTGTTCGTAGGCGCCGTCGCGCCGGGTCTTGACCTCGCAGATGACGAGGGTGTCGCCGTCGCGGGCGACGATGTCGATCTCGCCGGTCCGGCCGCAGCGCCAGTTGCGGGCGAGGATGTGCATGCCGGTCGCGGTGAGCCGGCGGGTCGCCAGCTCCTCCCCGTACCGTCCGAGTGCTTGGGTCCTGTTCATGCGGTACCACCTCCGTCACCGACTGTGACGGAGTGCGGCGGACCGCGTGCGGCGCTGTGGACGGCCTGGAGGCTGTGGAGAACGCCGTCACCCTTGCGGGTGATTTCCGCGGGTGTGGCGCGGGAGCGGCGGCCTCAGCTGCCGGGGAGTTCGAGGTCGCTCTTGTTGAGCTCCTCGATGTTCACGTCCTTGAAGGTCAGGACCCGGACCTGCTTGACGAACCTGGCGGGCCGGTACATGTCCCAGACCCAGGCGTCGGCCATGCTGACCTCGAAGAACACCTCGCCCTGCACCGAGTGCACCTGCATCTCGTAGTCGTTGGTGAGGTAGAAGCGGCGCTCGGTCTCGATCACGTATTTGAACAGCCCGACGACGTCGCGGTACTCCCGGTAGAGCTTCAGCTCCATCTCGGTCTCGTACTTCTCGAGGTCCTCGGCGCTCATGGCATGTTCCCCTTCAGCCGTGCGTCCCCCTATTGTGCGCCAGTCGTACGCGCCCCTAAACGATTTCCGGGGCGAGAACCACCGGTGCACTCGGAGGTCCCTCGTCGAGCAGCGTGCGCAGCAGCTCGGCGAGCCTGGTCGGGTACACCGTCTCATGGGCCGCCGACAGTTCGGCGGAGGTCCACCATCTCAGTCCCTCGATACTGCGGGTCTCCAGCTCCGTGAGGGCCTGCGGCCCGGGTGCGGCCCCGGTTCCGCGGGTGCGGGCCAGGTAGTACCACTCGTCCTGGTCGTAGCGGCGCCCGTCGAAGGG
Organism: Streptomyces nymphaeiformis; assembly: GCF_014203895.1. GTDB lineage: Bacteria > Actinomycetota > Actinomycetes > Streptomycetales > Streptomycetaceae > Streptomyces > Streptomyces nymphaeiformis. Next base: position 118,761 of record NZ_JACHJY010000005.1, read on the forward strand.
GAAGGAGCAGTACCGCTTCCAGAGCACGGGGCCGAGGTCGACCTCGGTGATGCCGGTCTCCTCCGCGAGCTCGCGGAGCGCCGCCTCCTCCCGGGTCTCGTCGCCCTCCAGGCCACCGCCGGGGGTGAACCACCAGGTGTCGTCGGGGTCCTCGGGCTCGTAGCCGTGCAGGAGCAGGACACGGTCGTCGGGGTCGAGCAGCACGACCCGCGCGACCCGCCGCCGCACGGTCGCGTCCCCCGGCTCGGAACCCGGATCCGGCAGGGGCCCGGCGCCCATCGCGGAACCCGGATCCGGCAGGGACCCGGCGCCCGGCGCGGGCCCCGAAGCCCCCGCGTTCGCCATGTCCGTCATGCCTCCACCTTCTCCCTCGTGCCCTGCCTCGGCCCCTCGGACGGGCGGCGGGTCAGGAGGCGTGCCACCGGACCGTACGCGGACCCCAGGAGGATCAGCGCGGTGCCGGCCGCGATCGCCGTGAGGAGCGCCTCGAACGGTCCCGGCCGCGAGCTGCCGCCCGGCAGGCCGGCGAAGCCCGTGGCGGGCTCCAGAAGGCCCTTGGCGGGCCACACGACGGCGTCGACCCTGCCCACGACCATGGAGCGGGGCACGGAGCCCTGTCCGGCGTCCTCCAGGTGCGTACGGGAGTCGAGCGAGACGTTCCGGTCGTCGCCGAGGAGGAAGAGGCTGTCCTTGGGGACGGTCACGGAGAACTCCCGGCCCGAGGCGACGATCCGGCCGTCGGCGCCGGGCCCCAGGTACGGCTCGACGACGGGCGTGCCGTTCACGGTGAGCCGCCCGTTCCGGTCGCAGCAGGCGACGGTGTCGCCGCCGACGCCGGCGACCCGCTTGACCATGGGCGAGGCGCCCCAGAGGGGGTCCTTGAAGACGACGACGTCACCGCGCCGCACCTCGTCCCCGTCGATCCGCTCGGCGAGGATCTTGGACCCGACGTCGATGGTCGGGGTCATGGAGTCGGTGGGGACGGTGAACGGCTGGTAGAGCACGGCTCCCCAGACGAAGCCGCCGAGGAAGAGCACACAGCCGACGGCCACGGCCAGCCCCGACAGCACGCTGCCGAGGCGGCCGTGGCCGCCCTTGGTCCGTATGGTTCCGCTCATGTGCGCACCCCGCAGGTCTGTCGGCGGACCGCAGGTCTCTCGACGGCCCGGGACGGCACCCTACCCGCGGGTCGCTACTCGGCGGTATGCCCTGCGGCCTGCCTCTTCCGGCGCCACAGCACCAGCGGGAGCGCTCCGGCGAGACCGGCCGCCCCGAGGGGGGCGGCGCCCATGGCCTTGTTGAGCGCGGGGTTGTCGAAGACGTCGGGCACGGGGAGCGTGGCCCAGCGGGTGACGGGCCAGGCGATCACGACGGCGCGGCCCACGACCTCGTCGTTGGAGACGGTGCCGCCGCCGGGGAGCTGCTGGTGGAAGCGGGAGTCCAGGGAGTTCTGGCGGTTGTCGCCCATGACCCAGATGCGGCCCTTGGGGACCTTGATCGGGCCGAAGGAGTCCTGGCAGGGCACCGCGCCGGGGGCGAGGTACGCGCTCTCGTCGAGCGCCACGCCGTTGAGGACGACCTTGCCGCCCTCCTTGCAGGAGACGGTGTCGCCGCCGACCGCGATGACGCGCTTGATGAGGTCCTTCTCCTCGGCGGACGGCATGAGGCCGATGAAGCTGAGGAACTTCTGCACGACGTTCGGCTTGGGCGTCTCCTGGCCCTCGAGCCAGCCGCCCGGGTCGTGGAAGACGACGACCTCGCCGCGCTCGGGCTCGGAGCCGAACCACGGGGTCAGTTTGTCGACGAGGACCCGGTCGCCCTTCTGGAGGGTGTTCATCATCGATTCCGAGGGGATCGAGAACGCCTGCACCAGGAAGGTCTTGATCAGCAGGGCGAGCACCAGTGCGATGCCGATGAGGAGGGGCAGCTCCTTCCAGAAGGAACGGGGCTTCTTCGGGCCCCTGGCGGGTCCGCCCGCCGCCTCGTCGCCGCCCTCGCCCGGCGTACCGCCGCCCGGCGGCTGCGCCTGCTCGTCACCCGTCACGTCGTCACCCGTCGTGTCATCGCCGAAGGCCCCGTCGGCCCTCTTGTCGGGCTCATCGTGTCCGGATCGTGCGCCGACGGCCAAATCCCCCACATCCACTCCTCAGTCCGTGCGAACGCCCGCCCCGGGTCAGGGACAGGCCCACCACTCCCATAACGAGCAGAAGTTCCGCAGGGGTCGGGAGCCCGGGCAATCCGTTCAGAATGCGCGGGGACACACTATGCGACAGACCGGATGCGGTCGCGGAACTCGCACCTGCGTTCGGTACGGCGGAGAAGGTGTCCCGTTGCTCCAGGGTGCGCCAGTGCCCGAAGGGCCAGGCGATCACCACGGCCCGCCCGACGACCTGCTCCTCGGAGACGGTGCCGTGGCCCTCCTCGTCGAGGTGGAAGCGGGAGTCGGCCGAGTCGGAACGGTGGTCCCCCATGACGAAGATGCGGCCCTCGGGGACCTTCACCTCGAAGGGGATCTTCGACGGCGGGTTCCCGGGATGGAGGTACGGCTCGTCGAGCGGCACGCCGTTGACGCTGATCCGCCCGTCCTCGCCGCAGCAGCGGACGGTGTCCCCGCCGACGGCGATCACCCGCTTGATCAGGTCCCGGTCGTCGGCCGAGGGAAGCAGGCCGATGAAGGTCAGGGCCTGCTTGGCCTGCTTGATGCCGATCGGGTCGTCGGCGGGCGGCGTCGTCTCCTGCTGGAGCCAGCTGCCGGGGTCCTTGAAGACGACGACGTCGCCGCGCTCCGGACGGGCGCCGAACCAGGGCGAGAGCTTGTCGACGAGGACCCGGTCGGAGATCTGGATCGTCTGCTCCATGGAGCCGGAGGGGATGACGAACGCCTGGACCAGGAAGGTCTTGAGGACGAGCGCGATGAGCACGGCCACCGTGACCAGGATCGGGATCTCCCGGAGCGCGGAGCGCTGACGGCGCCGCTTGACCTTGCGGGCGAGCCTGCGGCGCTCGGCCCGGCCCGGCGGGGCGGCGGCGGGGCTCTGAGCGGACCCGCCGGATGGCCGGCCCCGGCTACCCATGGGCTCCCGTTCCGTGTCCGCCGGCCGGCGGTGCCGGTACGGCGTGGAAGGCGTCGGTGCCGGGCACGGTGGACCAGCGGCCGAAGGGCCAGGCGATCCAGTCGGCGCGGCCGACGACCTTGTCGACGGGGACCATCCCGCCGCCGGCGCTGCCCAGGTGGTCGCGGGAGTCGCTGGACTGGCTGCGGTGGTCGCCCATGACCCAGAGCCGGTCCTGCGGGACGACGATGTCGAAGGGCACGCTGGACGGCTGGTCGCCCAACATCACGTACCGCTCCTGGACGGGGACGCCGTTCACGGTGAGCCGGCCGTCCTTGTCGCAGCAGACGACCCGGTCGCCGCCGACGCCGACGACCCGCTTCACGAAGTCGGTCTCGTCGGGCTCGGCGAGGCCGAGGGCGGCCGCCCCGTCGTGCAGGAGCCCGGTGACCGGATTGCCCCGGGGCTGTTCGTCCACGAAGGAGCCGGTGCCGTCGAAGACGACGACGTCACCCCGGGCGGGCTCGCTGCCGAAACGGTACGCCAGCTTGTTCACGAGGATCCGGTCGCCGACCTGGAGCGTGGGCTCCATGGAACCGCTGGGGATCAGGAACGGCTGGATGACGAAGTGGCTCAGGAGCAGCAGGAAGGCCACGCAGGCGCCGCCCACGAGGCCGGTGCGCCGCCAGGAGGGGCCGCGCCCCGAGTCGTCGGAAACGCGCGCGGAGCGCGACCCTTCCTCCGTACCGGACGAATCCGTGAGGGAGGAGGGGTCGCGCTCCGTGTGCTGTGCTTCGGTGTCCATCGCTGGCAGAGCCTATCCGGCCTGTCTGTGCGGGGAGCGGGAAGCGTGGGGCGTGCCGGGAGCCGGGGCTCAGCGGTCGCGCTTCTCCTTGATCTTGGCAGCCTTGCCGCGCAGCTCACGCAGGTAGTAGAGCTTGGCGCGACGGACGTCACCGCGGGTCACGAGCTCGATCTTCTCGAAGATCGGGGAGTTCACCGGGAAGGTGCGCTCGACGCCGACGGAGAACGAGACCTTGCGGACCGTGAAGGTCTCGGAGACGCCCGAGCCCTGACGGCGGATGACGACACCCTTGAACTGCTGGATACGGGAGCGGTTGCCCTCGATGACGCGGACGTGCACGTTGACGGTGTCGCCCGGACGGAAGGCGGGGAGGTCGGAGCGGAGCGAACCCGCGTTGACCTGGTCGAGCAGGGAGGCCATGGAGGTCTCTTTCCTCGCTGATGCCACAGGTCATCAGCGGTACGTTCGAATGATGGGGATGTCGTCCGTTTCTGGCGGCGTCGTTCCCCCTGTGGCAGGGGCGCGCGCCGGACGGACGACAGCGGCCTATTCTTCCACGCCCTCGACCCTGCGCCAAAATCGGCCGCCGGGCTCGGGCGCCCACCCCATCATCGACAGGACCTCGCGGTCCTTCTTGTCGAAGGCGGACGGGTCGCAGCGCTCGATGAGGTCGGGCCGGTTGGCGACCGTACGCCGGAAGGCCTCGTCGCGCCGCCAGCGGGCGATCTTGCCGTGGTGCCCGCTGAGGAGGACGTCGGGGATGCCCCGGCCGCGCCACTCGGGGGGCTTGGTGTAGACGGGGCCCTCCAGGAGGTTGGCCATGGCGCCGGGGGCGAAGGAGTCGTCCCGGTGGGACTCGGCGTTGCCGAGGACGCCGGGCAGCAGGCGGGCCACGGCCTCGGTGATGACGAGGACGGCCGCTTCCCCGCCGGCGAGCACGTAGTCGCCGATGGAGACCTCGTACACCGGCATCCGGGTCGCGTACTCGTCCATGACGCGCCGGTCGATGCCCTCGTAGCGGGCCGGCGTGAAGATCAGCCAGGGCCGCTCGGAGAGCTCGACGGCGAGCTCCTGGGTGAAGGGGCGGCCGCTGGGGGTGGGGACGACCATGACCGGGCCGTGCGCGCCGGCCTCGTAGCCGTCGGCGAGGGTCTGGTCGAGCGCGTCGCCCCAGGGCTCGGTCTTCATGACCATGCCGGGGCCGCCGCCGTAGGGGGTGTCGTCGACCGTGTTGTGCCGGTCGTACGTCCAGTCGCGCAGGTGGTGCACGTGGACGTCGAGCTGTCCGCGCGCGCGTGCCTTGCCGACGAGGGAGACGTTCAGCGGTTCGAGGTACTCGGGGAAGATCGTGACGACGTCGAGCCTCATGCCTGCTCCCCGCCGGCCTCGTCGCCGGACTGCTCGCCGTCGTCCCGGGAGGAGACGATCTCGGCGCGGTCGTCGATCAGGCCGGGCGGCGGGTCGATCACGGCCCGCTGCTCCTCCAGGTCGATCTCGGTGACGATCTCCTCGACGAAGGGGATCATCAGCTCGGTGCCGTCGGGGCGCTCGACGATGAAGAGGTCCTGCGAGGGCAGGTGGGAGATCTCGGTGATCACGCCGATCTCGGTGCCGTCGGCGAGGACGACGTCGAGGTCGATCAGCTGGTGGTCGTAGTACTCGTCCTCCTCCTCGGGCATCTCCGTGGGGTCGACCTCGGCGATGAGGAGGATGTTGCGCAGGGCCTCGGCGGCGTTGCGGTCGCGGACGCCCTCGAAGCGCAGCAACAGCCGGCCGCTGTGGACGCGGCCGGTCTCGATGGTCAGCGGCCCGGCGGAGGCCGGGTCGGTGAACAGCACGGCACCGGGGCCGAGCCTGAGCTCGGGCTCGTCCGTCCGCACCTCGACGGTGACCTCGCCCTTGATGCCGTGGGCGCGGCCGATCCGCGCGACTACCAACTGCACTGCTCCACACTCTCCTGTCACACAGCTCGTACGTACGACAACGGGCCGGGGTGGGCTCTTCAGCCCTCCCCGGCCCGTGCCGGCACAACTAAGGTGATGCTGCCGACCTGCTCAGCGGACCTGGTCCACGTCGACGAGGTCGACGCGGATCCCCCGGCCGCCGATGGCACCCACGACGGTGCGCAGCGCACGCGCGGTGCGGCCGTTGCGGCCGATCACCTTGCCGAGGTCGTCGGGGTGGACCCGGACCTCCAGCACGCGGCCCCGGCGCAGGTTGCGCGAGGCGACCTGCACCTCGTCGGGGTTGTCGACGATGCCCTTCACGAGGTGCTCGAGAGCCTCCTCGAGCATGATCAGGCCTCGGTCGACTCGGTGGACGCGGCCTCGGCCTCGTCCGCCTTCTTGTCGGCCTTCTTGGCCTTCGGGGTGATGGCCTCACCCTTGTCGTCGCCGCCCTCGAGGGCCTTCGCGAACTCGTCGAACGAGGCGCGCTTGGCTTCCTTGGTGGCGGGGACGAGCAGAGCCTTCTCGGGGGCCGGCAGACCCTTGTGCTTCTGCCAGTCGCCGGTGAGCTTCAGGATGGCGAGAACCGGCTCGGTCGGCTGGGCGCCGACGGACAGCCAGTACTGCGCACGCTCGGAGTCGACCTCGATACGCGACGGGTTGTACGTCGGGTGGTAGAGGCCGATCTCCTCGATCGCGCGACCGTCACGACGGGTGCGCGAGTCGGCGACGACGATGCGGTAGTGCGGCTGGCGGATCTTGCCGAGGCGCTTGAGCTTGATCTTGACTGCCACTGGAGTGGTGTCTCCTGGTCTTGACGTGGTTGGGCACTTGAGATGCCACGTGGGGTTGCGGTACTCGGATGCCCGATGGACGCGTCAGCCGGAGGAGAGAGGGGTCCTATGCGACTGTCGAGTACAGCTAGCCATTGTGCCACACGCCGCCGACTCAGTTGGCGGCGCCCACTGTCTCTGGGATACGGAAGGGCTTGCCGCAGCCGCCGCAGACGATCGGGGCCTGGGCCAGCACCGACGGGACCACGCGCACGTTGCGCCCGCAGTCGCAGACGGCCTTGACGCGCACGCCGCCGCCCGAGGAGCCGTGCCGGGCGGCCGGTCCGCGGAAGGAGCGCTTGGTGTCGGCGGCCGTGGCGACCGTGTGCGCCTTGAGGGCGCGCTGGAGCCGCTCGATGGTGGGCCGGTAGCGGCGCCTGGCCTCGGGGTTGAGCGTGACCAGGGAGAAGCCGCTGCTGGCGTGCGGCTCCTCGGGATGGTCGAGGCCCATCTCCTCGGCGATCGCGAGGAATCTGCGGTTGTGGTAGCGGCCGGCGCGGGAGGTGTCGCGGACACCTCGGGCGGCGGCGATGCCGTGGACTGCCTCGTGGAGCAGTCGCTCGAAGGAGAGCTCGGCGCCGCAGGCGGACGAGGACTCTCCGATCAGGGACTCGGGCGCGGCAAGATCGGGCAGCTCGGGGTGGTGCCGCTGAATGTCGGCCCACGCCTGTGCCAGCTCTGCGGCGAGAACAGGGGGTGTCGTGCTCACGTCGCGTACAACGAGCCGGAGTGCCCCCGGGTTCCATTCCGGGGCATCCCAAATATTTTGCACGTACCCGTCAGTTGCCTTGATGTGTCCCGACGCGGGCCAGTGCCCCGATCTGCGGAGAAGTCACGCAGGGATCGTCAAGCCGGTGCGTAGTGGCGCATACGCCCCGGCGCGTGGCTGCGGTGCGCGCGCCCCCGAGGGGCCGGAGCGGCCCGGGGGATGTTGCGAGGACATTACCGGCTCCGGAGGCAAGGCGGCGCACCGCCCCTCCCCCGGACGAATCGGTCCGGCGCGAGCACTGGACGCGGCCCGGGAAGCGCAGTTCCCTGGCTACGGGGGGCTGTCGTCCGAGCACGGATTGGGGCGCTTTTCCATGACACCTACGCTCGTCCCGCACCACCCCGCGCGCGACTGGGCCGAGATCCAGGAACGCATGCTGGTCCCGTTGTACGAGGCGGTGTACGACCGCCTGGGCGTGGGCGCGGGTACCCGGCTGCTCGGCCTGGGCTGCGGCTCCGGGCTCGCCCTCCTGATGGCGGCGGCACGGGGCGCGCGGGTCGCCGGCGCGGACCGGGACCACGCGCGCGTGGAGCTGGCGAGGGAGCGGCTGCCGGAGGGCGTCACGGTCACGCAGGAGCCGCCGGAGGACCTTCCGTACGACGTGATCACGGCCTTCCACGCGACGGACGGGACCCTCTCCGAACTGCGGGGTCTCACCCGTACGGCCCAACCGGGCACGGCGGTCGTCCTCGCCGGGTGGGGGCCGCCGGAGCGGTGCGCCACGGAGCCGGTGCTGCGGGTCGCGGCCCGCCTCTCGGACCGCGGGCCCGTGCCGGGCCCCGACCTCGACGCGCTGGCGGCCGGGGCGGGGCTGCGACCGGCCGGCTCGGGCCGGGTGGCCTGCCCCTTCGGCTACGCGGACGAGGGCAGCGCGGTGCGCGGGCTGCTCTCGACGGGCGTCTTCGACGAGGCGGTCCGCGCGACGGACCTCCCCCAGGTGGAGAAGGAGATCGAGGAGGCCCTCGCCCCGTACGTCCGCCCGGACGGAACGGTGTGGATGCCGAACGTCTTCCGCTATGTGGTGGCCCGGGTGGGGTAGTCCGTCAGGTCGTGGATCCGGGATCCGGGATGGTGGATCCAGAACATTGGATCCGGGATCCGGGGCCAGAAGGTTGGATCCGGGATCCGGGGCCAGAACGTTGGATCCGAGATGTTGGATCCAGGGCATTGGATGCGGGATCCAGGGGCCAGGACATTGGATCCGGGATGTTGGATCCAGCATCCGGGATCCAACCCACCGGCTCAGCCCCGCTCCTCCCCCTCCCGCCCCTCGCGCGTGATGCCCGCCGCGCGGTAGGCCTCGGCCTCCTCCAGGGTCTCGTTGGCCAGGAGGGCCTCGGCGAGGGCGTCCAGTTGGTCGCGGTGTTCGCGGAGTTGGCGTACCGCGCTCTCGTAGCACTCGTCGACGATGCGGCGCATCTCCTCGTCGACGGTGTCGAGGGTCGCGGGAGCGGCGGAGAGCCCGTACGCCTGCTGGGCGTCGCTCGGGATGGCGGTGAGGCGGCCGACGCGTTCGCTCATGCCCCAGCGGCCGGCCATGCCGCGGGCGATGTTGGTGACCTGTTCGAGGTCGCTCTCGGCGCCGGTGGTGATGACGCCGAAGACGACCTGCTCGGCCGCCATCCCGCCGAGGGCACCGATGATCCGGCCGCGCAGGTAGTCCTCGGTGTAGGCGTACTTGTCGGAGTCGGGGGTGGAGAGGGTGACGCCGAGGGCCCGGCCGCGCGGCACGATGGTGATCTTGCGGACCGGGTCGGCGCCGGGCTGGAGCATGCCGAGCAGGGCGTGCCCGCTCTCGTGGTACGCGGTCCGGCGCCGTTCCTCCAGGGGCATCACGAGCGGCCGTTCGGCGCCGAGCTGGACCTTCTCCAGGGCGTCGGACAGATCGGACTGGGTGACGGCCTTCTGCTCGCGCTTGACGGCGAGGAGGGCGGCCTCGTTGGCGAGGTTGGCGAGCTCGGCGCCGGTCATGCCGGGGGTGGTGCGGGCGACGTGCTCCAGGTCGACGTCCTTGGCGAGCGGGATCTCCCGGGTGTGGATCCTGAGGATGGCCGCGCGGCCGCCCCGGTCGGGCGGGTTGACGTGGACGATCCGGTCGAAGCGGCCCGGCCGGGTGAGGGCCGGGTCGAGGACGTCGGCCCGGTTGGTCGCGGCGAGGACGATGACGCCCTCGGAGCCGGTGAAGCCGTCCATCTCGGTGAGGATCTGGTTGAGGGTCTGCTCGCGCTCGTCGTGCCCGCCCATCCCGGAACCGCCGCCCCGGGCCCGGCCGATGGTGTCGATCTCGTCGATGAAGATGATCGCGGGGGCGACCTTGCGGGCCTCGGCGAACAGCTCGCGGACCCGGGAGGCGCCGACGCCCACGATCATCTCGATGAACTCGGACGCGGAGGCCGAGAAGAACGGCACCCCCGCCTCGCCCGCGACGGCCCGCGCGAGCAGCGTCTTGCCGGTGCCGGGAGGGCCCGCGAGGAGCACGCCGCGGGGCATCTTGGCGCCCATCTCGCGGTAGGCCTGCGGGTTCTTCAGGAAGTCGACGACGTCGTTGAGCTCGCCCTCGACCTCGTCGATGCCGGCGACGTCCTGGAAGGTGGTGCGCTTGCCGCTCTCCAGTTCGACCGGTTTCGGCGGCTGTTTGCGGCCGAGCATGCCGCCCGCGCCGCCCATGCCCGCGCTCATCCGGCGGGCGATGAACACCCACAGCAGGACGAGCAGCAGCATCGGCGCGAGCGAGATCAGGAGGTTGGCGAGGAAGCTGCGCTCCTGGACGACGGGCTGCGCGGTGACCGTGACGTTCTGCTTGGTCAGCTGCGCCCACAGGTCGTCGTCGGCGAAGGCGGGCCGCTGGGTCTGGAACTTGGTGTAGTCGCCGTCGCCGTCGGGGATGGGCTGCTTGTTCTTCAGCTGCCCCTGGATCGCGTCGCCCTTGGAGTAGATCTTGGTGACGTTCCCGGCGGCGACCTGCTTGTCGAACTCGGTGTACGAGATGGTCGGCCCGTCGCCCTCGTTGAAGAACGACAGCACGATGTTGGCGATCAGGTACACGATCAGGGCCGTGAGGACGAGGCCGCCCCAGCCTCCCGGCATCCTCTTCTTCGGCGACGGGGGCGGCGGGGCCCCTTCCGAGCGCCAGGGCTGGTCGGTCCGGTCGCGCGGGGGTACGGGGTTGGCCACGTGGCTCTCCTCGGGGCAGCAATGGCCCCAGTATCGAAGAGCGGGATGAAGCGGGCATCGCGGGCGGTCCGGAGGGATGAAGAAGGGCCCGGGGCGGTTTCGCACCGCCCCGGGCCCCTCACACCGGACTGATCAGCCCATGAACTTCTTGAACTCCTCCGGGAGCTCGAAGTCCTTCGGGGTCTGCCCCGCCGCCGGGAGCCCGAAGGCGCCGCCCGCCTGCGCCTGCTCGCGGCGCTCGGCCGCGGCCTGCTCCTCGGCCTTCCGCTTCATCGGGTTGCCGCTCTTGCGCTTGCCCTTGGCCTGCTTGACCTGCTTCTTCTGCCGGCCGGGGCCGCCGCCCATGCCCGGGATGCCCGGCATCCCCGGCATGCCGCCGCCCTGCGCCATGCGGGACATCATCTTGCGGGCCTCGAAGAACCGCTCGACCAGGCTCTTGACCGCGCTGACCTCGACGCCGGAACCCTTGGCGATACGGGCACGCCGGGAGCCGTTGATGATGGTCGGGTCCTGGCGCTCGGCCGGGGTCATCGACTTGATGATGGCGGCCGTACGGTCGACGTCCCGCTCGTCGATGTTGGCGATCTGCTCCTTCATCTGGCCCATGCCGGGCAGCATCCCGAGCAGCTTCGAGATGGAGCCCATCTTGCGGACCTGCTCCATCTGGGCCAGGAAGTCGTCGAGCGTGAAGCCCTCGCCCTTCTTCGAGGCGAGCTTCGAGGCCATCTTGGCGGCCTCTTCCTCGTCGAAGGTCTGCTGCGCCTTCTCGATGAGGGAGAGCATGTCGCCCATGCCGAGGATGCGGGACGCCATGCGGTCCGGGTGGAACGCGTCGAAGTCGTCCAGCTTCTCGCCGTTGGAGGCGAACATGATCTGCTTGCCGGTGACGTGCGCGATGGAGAGCGCGGCACCACCGCGGGCGTCGCCGTCGAGCTTGGAGAGCACGACGCCGTCGAAGCCGACGCCGTCGCGGAAGGCCTCGGCGGTGTTGACCGCGTCCTGACCGATCATGGCGTCGACGACGAAGAGGACCTCGTCGGGGCTGACGGCGTCGCGGATGTCCGCGGCCTGCTGCATCAGCTCCTGGTCGATGCCGAGGCGGCCGGCGGTGTCGACGATCACGACGTCGTACAGCTTGGTCCGCGCGTACTCGATCGAGTCCTTCGCGACCTGGACCGGGTCACCGACGCCGTTGCCCGGCTGCGGGCCGTAGAAGGCGACGCCGGCGCGGTCGGCGACGACGGAGAGCTGGTTGACGGCGTTGGGGCGCTGGAGGTCGCAGGCGACGAGCAGCGGGGAGTGGCCCTGGGCCTTCAGCCAGACGCCCAGCTTTCCGGCGAGGGTGGTCTTACCGGCACCCTGGAGACCGGCGAGCATGATCACGGTCGGCGCGGTCTTGGCGAACCGCAGTCGGCGGGTCTCGCCGCCGAGGATCGAGATCAGCTCGTCGTTGACGATCTTGATGACCTGCTGGGCGGGGTTGAGGGCCTGGGAGACCTCGGAGCCCAGCGAGCGCTCCTTGACCTGCTTGATGAAGGCACGGACGACCGGCAGGGCGACGTCCGCTTCGAGCAGCGCGATACGGATCTCGCGCGCGGTGGCGTCGATGTCCGCCTCGGACAGACGGCCCTTGCCGCGGAGGTTCTTGAAGGTCGCTGCAAGGCGGTCGGAGAGGGTATCGAACACGGCGGTCGCGGATCCTCGTCGGTGTCGGGGGCGGTCGGATTGCCCTCCAGGGTATCGGGCCGCTCGAAGTGTGTGCCCCCGCCCGCCGAATCCGGCGCGCGGGGGCGGTACGGAAGGGGCCTCACCGCAGCGCCTCCTCCAAGGCCCGGGCCAGGTCGATCGCCTCCTCGTCCGGGAGGAGGGAGCCGTCCGGGCGGGTCACGTACAAGGTGTCGACGGCGTTGGCGCCCAGGGTGGAGACGTGGGCGCTGCGGACCCGTACCGTCGCGCCCTCCAGGGCGCGGCCGATGCGGTGGAGGAGGCCGGGGGCGTCCTGGGCGCGGACCTCGATGACGGTGGCGAGGCGGGAGTCGGCGGCGGCGACGGTGACGCGGGGCGGCGGGGCGGCCAGGCCCCGGCGGCGCGGGTAGGCCGCCTCGCGTTCGGCGAGGCGGGCGGGGATGTCGAGGGATCCGTCGAGGGCCCGGACGAGGTCGGCGCGGAGCCGGGCGGCCTCGGGCAGGGAGCCGTACTCGGCGGCGACGCGCCAGTCGAGGACGAGGACGGAGCCGGAGCCGAGGCCGGTGGGGAGTTCGACGGCGCGGAGGTCGGCGGCGCGGACGGTGAGCCGGTGGAGGGCGAGGACGCCGGCGACGGCGGGCAGGACGCCGGGCTGGTCGGGCAGGGCGATGAGGAGTTCGACGCCGACGGGTTCGGGTCCCTCCGGCTCCGCGACGACGGGCTCGGTACGCAGGGCCAGGACGGGTTCGCCCGTGCGCAGGGCCTCGATCGCGAGGCGTTCCTGTTCGGCGCTGGGGGCTGCGGCCTCGGGGTCGGGCAGGGGTGCGCCCGCGAGGACGCCGGCGACGCGTTTGACCAGGTCGGCGACGAGTGAGGCGCGCCAGGAGGACCAGGCGGCGGGGCCGGTCGCCAGCGCGTCGGCCTCGGTGAGGGCGTGCAGGAGCTCCAGGGTGCCGAGGGTTCCGACGGCGGTGGCGACGGACTGGACGGTGGCGGGGTCGTCGAGGTCGCGCCGGGTGGCGGTCTCGACGAGGAGCAGGTGGTGGCGGACGGCGGTGGCGATGACGGCGGTGTCGGTGCGGTCGAAGCCGATGCGGGCGGCGAGGTCGCGGGCGATGGTCTCGCCGGCGACGGAGTGGTCGCCGGGCCAGCCCTTGCCGATGTCGTGGAGGAGGGCGGCGACGAGGAGGAGGTCGGGGCGGCCGACGCGGCGGGTGAGGGAGGAGGCGCGGACGGCGGTCTCGACGAGGTGCCGGTCGACGGTCCAGGTGTGGACGGGGTTGCGCTGGGGGCGGCAGCGGACGCGCTCCCAGTCGGGCAGGAGCTGGGTGATGAGCCCTTCGGCCTCCAGGGCCTCCCAGACGGGGACGGTGGCCTCGCCCGCGCCGAGGAGGGTGACGAGCTCCTCGCGGGCCTCGGCGGGCCAGGGCACCGGCAGGGGCCGTGCGGCGGCCGCGAGGCGGCGTACGGCGTGGAGGGAGATCGGGAGGGCGGACTGGGCGGCCGCGGCGGCGGCCCGCAGGGGCAGGACGGGGTCGCGCTCGGGCCGGGCACTGAGCGCGAGGACGGCCTCGCCGTCCATCTCGACGACGCCCTCGGCGAGCGGGGTGCGCTCGACGGGGGCCTTCGCGCCGCCGCCCCTGCCGAGGAGGGAGCGGAGCCTCGGGCGCGCGGAGCGGGCCTTGAGGACGCGGTTGACCTCGCGCCAGGTGACGTCGGTGGCGTACGAGATGGTCCGGGCGGCCTCGTACACCTCGCGCAGCAGGGTGTCGGCGTCGAGGAGGCCGAGTCGGGCGGCGACGGCGTCCTGTTCCTGGAGGGCGAGCCGGTCGGTGGCGCGGCCGGTGGCGAGGTGGAGGGCGTCGCGGGCGTCGAGGAGGCGGCGGCGGGCGGTGTCGAGGCCTTCGCGGGGGGCGTCGGCGACCCAGGAGGCGGCGACGGCGCGCAGGACCTGGGCGTCGCGGAGGCCGCCCCTGGCCTCCTTGAGGTCGGGTTCGAGGAGGTACTGCAGCTCCCCCACGCGTTCGGCGCGCTCCCGGCAGAGCGCGTCGAGTTCGGGGAGGCGCCGGGCGGCCTGGTTGCGCCAGTCGGCGAGGACGGTGGTGCGCAGGGCGGCGACGAGTCCGGCGTCGCCCGCGACGGTGCGGGCGTCGAGGAGGCCGAGGTGGGCCTTGAGGTCCTCGCCGGCGGTGGCGCGGGCTTCGGCGGGGGTGCGGACGGAGTGGTCGAGGGCGAGGCCGAGGTCCCAGACGGGGTACCAGATCCGGTCGGCGAGGGCGGCGACGGCGGCCTTGTCGGCGGTGCCGTCGTGGAGCAGGAGGAGGTCGAGGTCGCTGCGCGGGGAGAGTTCGGCGCGCCCGTAGCCGCCGACGGCGACGAGGGCGGTCCCGCGGGGCGGTGCGGCGGCGGCGAAGAGGCCGGCCAGCCAGTCGTCGGTGAGGCGGGCCAGGGCGGCACGGCGCGGCGGCCCGGGCCGCTCCTTCTCCTGGAGGAGGAGCAGCCGGGCCGCCGCGTAACCGTCGGGTCCCGATTCTTCGGTCGTGTCGCTCGTGTCGAGGTTCGTCACCCGGCGGCTCCCATCCGTGCTTACAGTGCGTCCGGTCCGCGCTCGCCGGTGCGGACCCGTACGGCGGTCTCGACCGGCACGCTCCACACCTTGCCGTCTCCGATCTTGCCGGTCCGGGCGGCCTTCACGACGACGTCGATGAGCTGTTCGGCGTCCTCGTCCTCGACGAGGACCTCGACGCGGATCTTGGGGACGAGGTCGACGGTGTACTCGGCGCCCCGGTAGACCTCGGTGTGGCCGCGCTGGCGGCCGTATCCGCTGGCCTCGGTGACGGTGAGGCCGTGGACGCCGAAGGCCTGGAGTGCCTCCTTGATCTCGTCGAGCCGGTGCGGCTTCACGACCGCGGTGATGAGCTTCATGCGTCCACCTTCGTGTTCTGCGTGGGGGCGGCGGCGGGTGCGGCGGCGGTGCGGGCGATGCCGCCGCCGGCTCCGCTGAAGTCGTACGCGGTCTCGGCGTGCTCGACCTGGTCGATGCCGGAGACCTCGTCGTCCTCGCTGACGCGCATCCCCATGGTCTTGTCGATGATCAGGGCGAGGATCGCGGAGGCGACGAGGGAGTAGGCGAGGACCGCGAAGACGCCGACGGCCTGCTTGCCGAGCTGTTCCAGTCCGCCGCCGTAGAAGAGGCCCTTGGCGTCGGACTGGACGCCGCCGGTGGCGAAGAGGCCGACGAGGAGGGAGCCCGCGACACCGCCGACGAGGTGGACGCCGACGACGTCGAGGGAGTCGTCGTAGCCGAACTTGTACTTGAGGCCGACGGCCATGGCGCAGAGGAGACCGGCGATGGCGCCGATGGCGATCGCGCCGAGCGGGGAGCAGGAGCCGCCGGACGGGGTGATGGCGACGAGGCCGGCGACCGCGCCGGAGGCGGCGCCGAGGGTGGTGAAGGAGCCGTGGCGGATCTTCTCGTACGCGAGCCAGGCGAGCATGGCGGCGGCGGTGGCGACCTGGGTGTTGACGAACATCACGGCGCCGACGCCGTCGTCGTTGCCGAGCCAGGAGCCGGCGTTGAAGCCGAACCAGCCGAACCAGAGGAGACCGGCGCCGAGCATGACCAGCGGGAGGCTGTGCGGGCGCATCGGGTCCTTCTTGAAGCCGACGCGCTTGCCGATGACGAGGATCACGCCGAGGGCGGCGGCGCCGGCGTTGATGTGGACGGCGGTGCCGCCGGCGAAGTCGATGACGCCCATCTCGAAGAGCCAGCCGCCGGCGCCCCAGACCCAGTGGGCGACGGGGAAGTAGACGAGCGTGACCCAGAGGGTGATGAAGAGGGCCCAGGCGGTGAACTTGACGCGGTCGGCGAGGGCGCCGCTGATGAGGGCGGGCGTGATGATCGCGAACATCAGCTGGAAGACGGCGAAGACGTAGACCGGGATGGTGTAGCCGTCCCAGAGCTCGGTGATGCCGATGCCGCTGAGGCCGACGTAGTCGGAGGACCAGCCGATGATCGAGCCCGAGTCGGTGCCGAAGGCGAGGCTGAAGCCGAAGAGCACCCAGAGGACCGTGACGATCCCGAGGCTGATGAAGCTCATCATCAGCATGTTGAGGGTGGACTTGACGCGGACCATGCCTCCGTAGAAGAAGGCGAGTGCCGGGGTCATCAGCATGACCAGGGCGGAGCAGATGAGCATGAACCCGGTGTTGGCGGCGGACAGCTGGGGGGCGTCTGCTGCCAGGGTCGTGATGGCTGATGCCATCGGCGTCTCCTCGTCGTCGAAGCGGCCTGTGCGGGGCGGGGCCGGGGAGCGTCCGGCCGTGAGGGGTGGCCGGTTATGCGCCAGAGATTCGCGCAGCGCGGTTTCCGCCGATGCCGCTCGATGTTTCGGAGCCGTGACGAAGGGGTGGGGCGTGTTACGCGACCGTGAACGCCCGGATCACGGCGAGGGGACGTCCGTACGCCGCCGGGAGAAGGCCCGGGGGGGACGGGACCGGCCGCGCCGGCGTCCGTGTGACCTTGCGGCGGGGGAGCCGAGTCGGGCTTTACGGGACGGCCGGCGCGGCCGGGGTCTGTGCGGGCCCCGCAGCGGGGCCGGGCGGGCCCTGGGGCCCTTTTCCGGTGGGGTCAGACCGCTTCGGCGGCCTCGGGGAGGAGCAGGGTGAGCCGGTCGGTGAGCTGGACGACCTCGGCGACGTCGCTGTAGTTGCGGGCCGCGTGGTCGACGGTCTTGCGGAGCCGGGTGTTGACCCGCTCGGAGCGGATGCTGCGGGCGACTCCGAGGGCCTTCTCGGCGAGGACCACGGACTGCTCGGGCTCGCGCTTGAGGAGGTGGACGGTGGCCATGCCGATCAGGTTGAGCGCGTACGACCGCTGGTGGTCGGGGTCCTTCTCGAAGAGTTCGACGGCCCGCTCCATGACGGGCTCGGCCAGCGAGGCGTACGTCGGGGAGCGGCCGGCGACGTAGGCGAGGTCGCGGTAGGAGTGGGAGTTCTCGCCGTTGAGCTCGGCCTCGGAGAAGAAGCCGATCCAGTCGGGCTCGGGCTCGCCGTCGAGGCCGACGTCGGCGAAGGTGTCCTCGGCCATCCGGACGGCCCGCTTGCACTTGGAGGGCTGCCCCATGTTGGCGTAGGCGCGGGCCTCCATCGCATACAGCATGGCCTGGGTGCGGGCGGTGGCGCAGTCCCGACTGCCGTACTGGGCGAGGTGGATGAGTTCGAGGGCGTCGTCGGGTCGGCCGAGGTGGATCATCTGGCGGCTCATCGAGGACAGGATGTACGAGCCGAGGGGCTTGTCGCCGGCCTCCTTGGCGGCGTGCAGGGCGAGCACGAAGTACTTCTGGGCGGTGGGCTGGAGTCCGACGTCGTAGCTCATCCAGCCGGCGAGCTCGGCGAGTTCGGCGGCGCAGGTGAAGAGGCGCTTGGCGGTGGCGGCGGGCTGGGGCTCCTGGAGGAGGTCGGTGACCTCGTGGAGCTGGCCGACGACCGCCTTGCGGCGCAGTCCGCCGCCGCACTGGGCGTCCCACTTGCGGAACATGGCGGTGGTGGACTCCAGGAGGTCGAGCTCGATCTCGGAGAGCCGGTTCGGGCGGCGGGAGTCCACGAGGGGCTCGGGGCGCTCGATGTCGCCGACGGGCGTCGGGACGAGCCAGCGCTGCATCGGTTCGATGAGGGCGGGTCCCGCGGCGAGCTGGAGCGAGGAGCCGAGGAAGCCCCGGCGGGCGAGCATGAGGTCGCTGCGGGAGAACTCGCTGAGCAGGGCGACGGTCTGCGGGCCGGCCCAGGGCAGGTCGACGCCGGAGACGGAGGGCGACTGGTGGGCGGTGCGCAGCCCGAGGTCCTCGACGGCGACGACGGAGCCGAAGCGCTCGGAGAAGAGCTCGGAGAGGATCCGCGGGATGGGCTCGCGGGGCTGCTCGCCGTCGAGCCAGCGGCGCACGCGCGAGGTGTCGGTGGAGATGTGGTGCGCGCCCATCTGGCGCGCCCGGCGGTTCACTTGGCGTGCCAGTTCGCCCTTCGACCAGCCGCTGCGCACGAACCACGAGCCCAGCTGCTCGTTCGGGCGCTTGCCGGCAGTCGTACCGTCTGCGCCGTTGCCGCTCACTGGAACGCCCCCATCCACCTGAAAAACTGTCGTCCGAACCCCTATCAGAATGCCGCCTCTCGCGGCACCCGTCCGACGTTCGCACTCCTTCGAACTGGAAACCGGGTTGCCTCCGGCATACCCACGCGTGCTGACGGCCCCGGGGGTTCGAGTACCGAAAGTAATCCTACGATCACCCCTCCACGAGGTCGATTCAAGAAACGCCACCATTCGCCACCCCTTCGAATGAACTCGCCACGCGTGGAACGCGATTCACTTGACATGCGACGAACCGGAGTCGGCGGACGGAAGCGCGGAGAGGCGTGCGCCAGGGTCCGCACCACCCCACGCACCACCGTGCGCCATTTTCGGCGGACGGGGCGTGACGAAGGGTGACGACGGTGCTCCGGGTCGTAACCACCGGCGCGCTCGACCCGTTGGAGGGGGCATGGGTTTCACGATCGGCGGCATTCGTGAGATGCGGTCCGGCGCACGCCGCCGCGTACGCACCACGGAGTGCACAGCGGTGGCGGAGTACACGGGACTCTGGGGCTGGGACGTCGTCCCCGGCGTGCGGGCCGTCTCCGGCCGGTGCTCCTGCGGGGATCCGGCCTGCGCGGCCCCCGGCGCGCATCCCCTCGCGTTCGCGGAACCGGTCCCGGCCGGCGCCGGCCTCGACGACGCCGTCAAGGCCTGGTCCGAGTACCCGGGCGCGGCGCTGCTCCTCCCGGTCGGCCGGGCCTTCGACGTGATCGAGGTCGCCGAGGCGGCGGGCCGGCGGGCGCTGGTGCGCCTCGAGCGCATGGGGCTGCCGCTCGGCCCGGTGTGCGCGACCCCGACCGGCCGGGCGCGGTTCTTCGTGGCCCCGGGCGCGGCGGCCGAGCTGCCGCAGCTGCTGTACCGGATGGGCTGGGACGACGCCGATCTGGACCTGCACTGTCTGGGCCCCGGTTCCCACGTCACCGCTCCCCCGTCGGACCTGGGCGGGCTCGGTCCGGTGCGCTGGCTGCGGCCGCCGACGCTGGACACGGCGGGCGCGCCGCCGCAGGCCCGGCTGCTGCTCGGCACCCTGGCGTACATCTGCCACCGGACGCACTTCTGAGACATGCGGAAGGGCCCCCGCCACGAGGTGGTGGGGGCCCTTCCGCATGCCGTACGAGGCGTCAGTCGCCGATCAGGGCGTCGACGAAGGCGCCCGGCTCGAAGGGCGCCAGGTCGTCCGGGCCCTCGCCGAGGCCGACCAGCTTGACCGGGACGCCCAGCTCGCGCTGGACGGCGACGACGATGCCGCCCTTGGCGGTGCCGTCGAGCTTGGTCAGCACGATGCCGGTGATGTCCACGACCTCGGCGAAGACGCGGGCCTGGATCAGGCCGTTCTGGCCGGTGGTGGCGTCGAGGACGAGGAGGATCTCGTCGAGCGGGCCGTGCTTCTCGACGACGCGCTTGACCTTGCCGAGCTCGTCCATGAGGCCGGTCTTGGTGTGCAGCCGGCCGGCGGTGTCGATGAGGACGACGTCGGCGTTCTCGGCGATGCCCTCCTTGACCGCGTCGAAGGCGATCGACGCCGGGTCGCCGCCCTCGGGGCCGCGGACCGTGCGGGCGCCGACGCGCTCGCCCCAGGTCTGGAGCTGGTCGGCGGCGGCGGCGCGGAAGGTGTCGGCGGCGCCGAGGACGACGGACTTGCCGTCGGCGACGAGGACACGGGCCAGCTTGCCGGTGGTGGTGGTCTTGCCGGTGCCGTTGACGCCGACGACCATGACCACGCCCGGGGTGTCCTCGGGGCTCTCGGTCTTCACCGAGCGGTCGAAGTCTCCGAGGAGGGCGACGAGCTCCTCGCGGAGCAGGCCGCGCAGCTCGTCGGGGGTGCGGGTGCCGAGCACCTTGACGCGCTCGCGCAGCCGGTCGACGAGCTCCTGGGTGGGGGCGACGCCGACGTCGGCCGTGAGGAGGGTCTCCTCGATCTCCTCCCAGGTGTCCTCGTCGAGGTGCTCGCGGGACAGGAGCGTGAGCAGCCCCTTGCCGAGCGAGTTCTGGGAGCGGGCGAGCCGGGCCCGGAGCCGTACGAGACGGCCGGCGGTCGGCTCGGGTACCTCGATCTCGGGAGCGACGGGCTCCTCGACGAGCGGCTCCTCGACCGCGGCCGGGGCCTCGGGGGCCTCGGCGGTGGGGAGCTCGACCTCCTCGACGGTGCGGCGCGGTTCCTCCCGCGGCGTCTCCGCCTCCTCGCCGACGTGCGGCTCTGCGGGCGGAGCGGTGATGGTCGGCGTGGTGGACGGCGGCTCGGCCGGCGGCAGCTGCTTCTTCTTGCGACCGCTGATCACGAGCCCGCTCGTCACGGCGACCGCGACGACCAGAGCGATGACTACAGCAAGGATGAGTTCCATAACCTCTCCAGTATGGCGTGATCCCGCCGGGTGCCCCTTGTGCCGGGCCGGGGCCGTTCCGGGCGCGTCCCGGGCGTGACGGAGCCGTTCCCATCTGACGATCCGTCAGCTACCGTCCCTCCCGCCGGTGCCGTCCGCCACGGAGGGGTCCCCATGCCGTTCACCGTCGTCCGGTTCAACCTCGTCGATCCGCACGCCGACCCCGTCTCCCTGTCGGCCCGCTACCGCGCGGCCGTCGAGATGGCCGCGTACGCCGACGGGCACGGCGTCGACACCGTGCAGACCGAGGAGCACCACGGCGTCGAGAACAACTGGCTCCCCTCCCCCTTCGCCTTCGCCGGCGCGGTCTTCGGCGCGACCCGCAGGATCGCGGTCACCGTCTCGGCGATCATCGGCCCGCTGCACGATCCGCTGCGCCTGGCCGAGGACATCGCGGTCCTGGACCTGCTGAGCGGGGGCCGGCTCGTGACGGTGGCCGGGATCGGGTACCGGCCGGAGGAGTACGAGGAGCGCGGGGTCGACTGGGGGCGGCGCGGCAAGCTCCAGGACCTGCTCCTGGAGACCCTGCTCACGGCCTGGACCGGGGAGCCGTTCACGTATCAGGGCCGTACGGTACGGGTCACCCCGCGGCCCTTCACCCGGCCGCATCCGCTGCTGCTCGTCGGGGGTTCCTCGCGGGCGGCGGCGCGGCGGGCGGCCCGGCTCGGGCTGCCGTTCTTCCCGAGCGCGCACCTGCCGGAGCTCGAGACGTACTACCGGGAGAGGTGCGCGGAGTACGGCACGGAGGGCTGGACGATGATGCCGGCCGAGGAGACCCCGCTGCTGCACCTGTCGGAGGACCCGGACCGGACCTGGGCGGAGCACGGCGAGCACTTCCTGCACGAGGCGCGGACGTACGCCTCCTGGCAGTCGAAGGACATCCGCTCGGCGGTGAAGTCGACGGCGACGACGGTGGAGGAGCTGCGGGCGGAGGGGGTGTACCGGGTGGTCACCCCGGAGGAGTGCCTGGCGCTCGGTCTGGAGAGCCTGGTGCTGCATCCGCTGTGCGGCGGGATGCCGGTCGAGGAGGGGTGGCGGAGCCTGCGGCTGTTCTGCGGGGACGTACTGCCGCGGCTCGCGGCGTGAGGAACGGCGCACTGCCCCGGCTCAGCGCGTGGGCCGGGGCAGTCGTCGTGAGGAGAGGGGCAGCGGGGTTTAGCCCATCTCCTCCAACGCCTTGCCCTTCGTCTCCTTGACGTACCGCAGTACGAAGGGGATCGAGAGCACGGCGAAGACCGTGTAGATGACGTAGGTGCCGGAGAGGTTCCAGTCCGCGAGGGACGGGAAGCTGGCGGTGATGGCCCAGTTGGCGATCCACTGGGCGGAGGCGGCGACGCCGAGGGCCGCGGCGCGGATCCGGTTGGGGAACATCTCGCCGAGGAAGACCCAGACCACCACGCCCCACGAGAGGGCGAAGAAGAGGACGAAGACGTGGGCGGCGACGAGGGCCACGACGCCCTGGGTCTGGGGCAGCTTGCCGTCGACGAGGTCGGCGGAGAAGGCCCAGGCCTCGAAGCCGAGGGCGATCGCCATGCCGACGGAGCCGACGAGGGCGAGCGGCTTGCGGCCGACGCGGTCGACCAGGACCATCGCGATCACGGTGCCGATGATGTTGATGATCGACGTGGTGAACGAGTAGAAGAACGAGCCGGACGGGTCGATGCCGACGGACTGCCAGAGGGTCGCGGAGTAGTAGAAGGCGACGTTGATGCCGACGAGCTGCTGGAAGACCGAGAGTCCGATGCCGACCCAGACGATGGGCAGCAGCTTGAACCTGCTTCCGGCGACGAGCAGGTCCCTGAAGGTGGACTTGTGCTCGCTGCGCATGGCCGCGTCGATCTCGGCGACGCGGTGGTCGAGGTCGACGCCGTGGCCCTCGACCTCGGCGAGGACCTCCTTGGCCCGGTCGGTCTTCCCGACGGAGATGAGGAAGCGCGGGGACTCGGGGATCGCGAGGGACAGCATGCCGTAGAGGATCGCGGGGACGACCATCACGCCGAGCATCCACTGCCAGGCCTCCAGGCCGCCGATCTCGCCGCGCTGGTCGCCGTCGGCGAGCTGGAGGATGCCGTAGTTGACGAGCTGGGAGATGGCGATGCCGATGACGATCGCGGCCTGCTGGAAGGAGCCGAGGCGGCCGCGGTAGGCGGCGGGGGCGACCTCGGCGATGTACGCGGGGCCGATGACGGAGGCCATGCCGATGGCGAAGCCGCCGATGATCCGCCAGAGGGCGAGGTCCCAGAGGGCGAAGGGCAGCGCGGAGCCGACGGCGCTGACGGCGAAGAGGACCGCGGAGATCTGCATGCAGCGGATGCGGCCGATGCGGTCGGCGATGCGTCCTGCGGTGGCGGCGCCGATGGCGCAGCCGATCAGGGCGATGGCGATGACCTGCGCGAGGGTGCCGGAGCCGATGTCGTAGCGGTCGCGGATCGCCTCGACGGCGCCGTTGATGACGGAGCTGTCGTAGCCGAAGAGGAAGCCGCCCATGGCGGCGGAGGCGGTGATGAAGATGACGTGGCCGAGGTGGTCCGGGTGAGCCGCCCGGCCTTCGGAAGGCGGCGGCGTGGGCGCCTGCGCGGTGCTGGTCACATGGACTCCTCGGTGGGGCGGGCGAGCCCTTCCAGTGGCGCACAACTTCACGCCGCCCACCACGTGAAGGTAAAAGCAACGTTGCAGAGACTATGCCTTCAAGTTTCGAAGTCAATAGCCGATGT
Source organism: Streptomyces nymphaeiformis (assembly GCF_014203895.1). Taxonomy (GTDB): domain Bacteria; phylum Actinomycetota; class Actinomycetes; order Streptomycetales; family Streptomycetaceae; genus Streptomyces; species Streptomyces nymphaeiformis. The sequence goes on from NZ_JACHJY010000005.1 coordinate 142,249, forward strand.
CATGTGACTTTATGAGCACAGCGATGGCGCTTGAGTTCAGAACTTGAACGAATGTCTCTCAGCGGAGGCGCTGGCTGATCACCTTCGAGACGCCGTCGCCCTGCATGGACACGCCGTACAGCGCGTCCGCGACCTCCATCGTCCGCTTCTGGTGCGTGATCACGATCAGCTGCGAGGACTCCTGGAGCTCCCGCATGATCGCGATCAGCCGCTGGAGGTTGGTGTCGTCGAGCGCCGCCTCGACCTCGTCCATCACGTAGAACGGGCTGGGCCTGGCCTTGAAGATCGAGACGAGCAGCGCCACGGCGGTGAGGGAGCGCTCGCCGCCGGAGAGCAGCGAGAGCCGCTTGACCTTCTTGCCCGGCGGGCGGGCCTCCACCTCGACGCCGGTGGTGAGCATGTTGTCCGGGTCGGTGAGGACGAGCCGGCCCTCGCCGCCCGGGAAGAGCCGCGAGAAGACGCCCTCGAACTCGCGGGCGGTGTCCCGGTAGGCCTCGGCGAAGACCTGCTCGACGCGCAGGTCGACCTCCTTCACGACCTGAAGCAGGTCGGTACGGGTCTTCTTCAGGTCCTCCAACTGCTCCGAGAGGAACTTGTGCCGCTCCTCCAGGGCCGCGAACTCCTCCAGGGCCAGCGGATTGACCTTGCCGAGCTGGTGGTACGCCCGCTCGGCGGCCTTCAGCCGCTTCTCCTGCTCCGAACGGACGAACGGGCGCGGCCGGGCCTCGGCCGCCTCCTCCGGGTCGCCCTCGGCGGTCGGCGACGGGGGCACGGGCTGGTCGGGGCCGTACTCGGCGACGAGGTCGCCCGACTCCACGCCGAACTCCTCGAGGGCCTTCGCCTCCAACTGCTCGATCCGCAGCCGCTTCTCGGCGCCGAGCACCTCGCCCCGGTGGACGGAGTCGGTCAGCTTGTCGAGCTCCGCCTTGAGGTCCCGGGCCCGGGCCCGGGCGGCCGTCAGGCCCTGCTCCCGCTCGGCCCGCGCCGCCTCGGCCGCCACCCGCTCGCGCTCGGCGCGCAGCAGGGACACCTCGACGTGGGCGAGGAGGCCGCGGGCGCCCGCGGCGACGGCGCCGGCGACCCGCTCCTCGTGGCGCAGCCGGGCCCGGCGCTGCTCGGCACGCGCGCGTGCCTCCCGTTCGGCGCGGGCCGCCCGGTCGAGCGAGTCGGCCCGTCCGGCGAGCCCCTTGACCCGCTCCTCGTGGGTACGGACCTGGAGCCGCGCCTCCATCTCGGTCTGGCGCGCCCGGGTGCCCTCGCTCGCGAGCCGGTCGCGGGTGGCGGTGTCGGGCTCGTCCTCGGTCGGCGTCTCCTCGGCCACGAGGAGCCGTTCGGCCAGCTCCTCGGCTTCGGCGGTGGCCTTCTCCAGGGCTTCCTGGGCGCGGGCGGCGGCCGCAGCCGTGCGCTCGGCCTCCCCCGCCGCCCCCCTGGCCTGCCCGGCGAGCCGTCCGAGTCGCTGGGCCACGTCGGAGCGCTCGCGCTCGCCGGCGCGGCGCCGGGCGTCGAGCTCCTCGACGAGCGCGGCGGCGTGGCGCCGCCGCTCGGCGGCCTCCTCCTGGGCGGCCGTCAGTTCCTCGCACCGTACGGCCAGTTCGCCGAGTTCGGCGGCGGCCTCGGCGACGGAGGCCTGGACTTCGAGGAGGCTGGGCGCGCCGGCGGAGCCGCCGTGCGCGAAGTGCGCCCCGAGCAGGTCCCCTTCGGCGGTGACGGCGGTCAGCTCGGGCCGGGACCTGAGCAGTTCGACGGCCTCGTCGAGGTCCCCGACGACGACGATTCCGGCGAGCAGGCGGCGGACGGCGCCGAGGAGTCCGGCGGGTCCGCGGACGAGGTCGGCGGCGTACGGGTGTCGCTCGGCCGCCGCCGCGGGTTCGGGCTCGGGGGCTCCGGCCAGGATCAGGGAGGCGCGGCCCGCGTCCTGCTTGCGGAGCAGGCGCAGGGCCTCGGCGGCGGCGGAGGGCCCGTCGGCGGCGAGTGCGTCGGCGGCCGTGCCGAGGGCGGCGGCGACGGGGATCTCGTACCCCGGGGTGACGGTGAGGAGTTCGGCCGCCGGGCCGAGGATTCCGGCGAGGTCCGCGGAGAGCAGCGTGCCGGTGCCGTCCTTGCGGCGCAGTCCGAGGGCGAGGGTGTCGTGCCGGGCGCGGGTGGCGGCGCGGCGGCGTTCGGTGGTGGCGGCGGCTTCGCGGGCGGCGGTCAGCGCGGCCTCGGCGTCGGCGAGTTCGCGGCGGGCGGCCTCGTACCGCTCGCCGTGCTCGGTGTCCTCCGCGTCGAGGCCGTCGACCTCGGCCTTGAGCTGCTCGTACTCCTCCTGGGCCGCGGCCGCGCGCTCGGCGGCCTCGTCGCGGGCGGTGGCGAGCCGGTCGATCTCGGCCTGGGCGGAGGCGGCGCGCGAGCGGGCGGCGTTGACCTGGCCGTGCAGCCGGGCGAGGCCTTCGCGCCGGTCGGCGATGGCGCGGGCCAGGTCCTTGAGGCGGCGCTCCTCGTCGGCGAGCGTCCGTTCCAGGTCGGCGCGGTGGGCGACGCTGTCCTCCAGGGCGCGTTCGGCGACCTCCAGGGCGGCTTCGAGTTCCGCCTCCTGTTCGCGGACGCGGGTCGCCTCGCGCTCCAGGTCCTCCGGGTCGCGGCCGCGGCGTTCCTCGGCGGGGGCGGTGGTGGCGCTCTTCACGCGCGCGTCGGCGAGGGAGACGGTGCCGCGGACGCGTTCGGCGAACTGGGAGAGGTCGTACCAGTTCTGCTGCGCGCGCTCCAGGCGGGGCACCAGGGTGCGGGCCTCCGCCTCCAGGTCGGCCTCCTTCGCGAGGGCGGCGCGCAGTTCGGTCTCGGTGGCCTCCTTGCGGGCGAGGAGGGCGGCTTCGTCGGCGACCTCGGCGGTCAGCGCCTCCTGGAGGCGGACGAGGTCGTCGGCGAGGATGCGGAGGCGGGCGTCGCGCAGGTCGGCCTGGATGACGACGGCGCGGCGGGCGACGGCGGCCTGCCGGCCGAGCGGCTTGAGCCGGCGGCGGAGTTCGTCGGTGAGGTCCTGCACGCGCGCGAGGTTGGCCTGCATCGCGTCCAGCTTCCGCAACGCCTTCTCTTTGCGTTTGCGGTGCTTGAGGACGCCGGCGGCCTCCTCGATGAAGGCGCGGCGGCCCATCGGGTCGGCGTGCAGCACGGAGTCGAGCTGGCCCTGTCCGACGATGACGTGCATCTCGCGTCCGATGCCGGAGTCGGAGAGCAGGTCCTGGAAGTCGAGCAGCCGGCAGGTGTCGCCGTTGATCTGGTACTCGCTGCTGCCGCCGCGGAACATGATCCGGGTGAGGGTGACCTCGGCGTAGTCGATGGGCAGGGCGCCGTCGGAGTTGTCGATGGTCAGCGAGACCTCGGCTCGGCCGAGCGGAGGGCGCCCGGTCGTGCCGGCGAAGATGACGTCCTCCATCTTGCCGCCGCGCAGCGACTTGGCGCCCTGCTCGCCCATGACCCAGGAGAGCGCGTCCACGACATTGGACTTGCCCGATCCGTTGGGGCCCACGACACAGGTGATTCCGGGTTCGAACCGCAGTGTGGTCGCGGAGGCGAACGACTTGAATCCGCGGAGCGTCAGGGCCTTGAGGTGCACTCCGGGGACTCTACCGGGGCCCGTGCGTTTCACCCGCGATGACGTGGGGCAGATCCTCGGATGAGGAGGGGTGGGACGCGGGGGAAACAACGGGTGAAAGAGAGAAGGGACGCCGGAGCGCCCCTTGCAGGTCCAGCCGTCGTGCACATGCGTCGTTCGGCACGATCGGCTGTGGTGGGTGTTCGGCTGCGCCGACGAGAATGCTTTCCACCTGGCCCCTGGGGGCTGGGTTGTCAGGTGAGCGCAGGCTCTGCCTGGGGTACGTCGAGGTCGATGCTGTTCAGCAGCGACTCTCCCTGGTGCTGAGCGGCGGCAGCGGCGAGCGTGTCGTTCTCGGACTGGATCCGTACCAGCTCGGATTCGAGGTCCTGGACACGCTGCTGAAGCCGTCGCATCTCGGCGAGGAGTCGCGGGTCGGAGCCGCCGACGTAACCGAGAAGCGCCTTTGCCATGATGGATGGTCCTCCACAATGAGTGACCGACCGAAGCGGTGTGGGTCGTGAGGGATTCGCACCCGCGGTGCTCGGCAGTACTGCTTGTCGTGCCGGTTCCACTGCCAAACAGCTAAGGTGCGCGGGGCTTCCAGAGTCTCACCAAAAAGTTTGACGGTCAACACGATCACGCCCCGTTTGAAGGGCTACCGAGGAGTCCACGGCCGCTCAGCGGGCGGCTGGGCCTTCGAACTCGGAGCATCGGGGGCGTCGCGATCATCCTTACCGGGCAGCCTTGCACGCCCGGCGCCAGATGGCAACCATCAGGTGCTTCGCTGGTCACACCCCTGTTACCGCGCGTCCGCCCGGAGCCGCTCTCGGTCACCGGGCGGGGTGTCGGAGCGTGATCGTCAGCGGATGGCGAAGCCGTCGTAACCGCCGCGCGGCGTGTCCCAGATCTCAGTGACACCGTCCACACGTCCGGGTGTGTCGTCCGACTGGAGCCAGTCGAGCAGACGGTGGCAATTCTCACGCGGCCCCTCGGCCACCACCTGCACCCGGCCGTCGTCGAGGTTCAGGGCGAAGCCCACCAGGCCGCCGATCTCCAAGGCGTTTGCCCTGGTGAACCAGCGGAAGCCCACTCCCTGTACCCGGCCGCGCACCCAGGCGGTCATCCGTACGTCGTCACTCATGGCTGCACGCTAACGGGCGGGTTGCCGGATGAGCACATCGCCCCCGCTTCTCATCGCGTACAGTCCGGACCGAACAGGCCTCACCCGTTCGGGCGCGCGCCGTTCGACTGTCACCCGGAACGATACCGACAGCAAAGATCAGCAAAGACCAGCAAGAGGAAGGCAGAGCAGATGGGACGCCACCGTCGCTCCGGCGCCACGCCCGCCGCAGAAGATTACGCGGCCGGTTCGGGCCGCCCGCGCCGGGGTACCGGCCGGCGGCGGCCCGTGCGCACCGGCCTGCTCGGCGCCTCGGCCGCGGTCGCGGTCGGCGCCGTCGCCGTCGCCTCGGGTCTGCTTCCCGGCGGGGACACGTTCACCGTCGGCAACGCCGGTACGAGCGAGCGCCAGGTCCAGACCCGGCAGGCCCCGGAGCTGACGACGCAGGGCGGCGCCACCCAGACCCCCGCCGGGGAGTCGGGCGGCCCCGTGACGGGCGGCGGAAAGATCCACGTCTCCCCGTCGGCGAAGCCGAGCGCGAAGGCCACCCCGAAGCCGAAGCCGAAGACGACGCCGAAGACGACGCCGAAGCCCACCCCGACGAAGTCCAAGGAGCCCACCGCCGAGCCGGTGGCGCCCAAGGTCACCGCCGCGCCCACGACGAAGGCCCCCGCGCCGAGGCCGGCCCCGACGACCGCGGCGCCGACCGAGAAGACCACGGTCACCTCCACCGCGGACCGCAGCGAGGCCGCCGAGGCCGAGGTGATCCGCCTGGTGAATTCCGAGCGCGCGAAGGTGGGCTGCACCCCGGTCCACGCGGACGCGAAGCTCGCGGCGCTGGCCGGCGCGTTCAGCGCGGACATGGCGACCCGCGGCTTCTTCGACCACACCGACCCGGACGGCGACACCCCGTGGGTCCGCGCCGCGCAGGCGGGCATCTCGGCCATGGGCGGCGAGAACATAGCCCGCGGCCAGGTGGACGCGGCCGCGGTGATGGCGTCCTGGATGAACAGCGACGGCCACCGCGCCAACATCCTGAACTGCGACTTCACCACCCTGGGCGTGGGCGTCGCCTTCGGCGACGGCGGCCCGTGGTGGACCCAGGACTTCGGCTACTGAGCCGGGAGCCCCATATGCGGAAGGGCCCCGTCACCTGAAGGTGACGGGGCCCTTCCGCATATGGGCGCGGGGAGCGTCAGGCGGCGGCCTTGCCGGCCGCGAAGGTGCGGGCGGTCGCGGCGACGCGGCGGCCGAGGTGCTCGGCGGTCGCGATGTCGGCCTTGTGGACGCCGTCCGGGCCGAGGTCGTTGTGGGTCTGGGCGCCGGCGCCGGCGAAGAAGCCGAGGCGGTTGAGGTCGTTCTCGGAGGCCTCGCTGGTGTTCCAGCCGGGCTTCAGGCCGAGGTTGACCCAGGTCATGCCGTGCTGGCCGGCAAGGGTCTGGAAGAACTGCAGGGTGTGCAGCTTGTCGCCGCTCTTGGAGCCGGAGTTGGTGAAGCCGGCGGCGAGCTTGTCCAGCCAGGCGTCGGTGAACCAGCGCTTCGAGGTGGCCTCGGCGAACTGGTGGAAGGCGCCGGAGGCGGTGCCCATGTAGGTCGGGGAGCCGAAGACGATCGCGTCGGAGGCGTCGAGCAGCTCCCACTCGGCGTCGGTGATCTCGTCGACCTTGATCAGGTGGACGGTGGCGCCCGCGTCGGCGGCGCCGTCACGGACGGCCTCGGCCAGGACCGCGGTGTGGCCGAAGCCGGAGTGGTAGGCGATGGAGACGACGGGGGTGGTCACAGAGGACTCCTCGAAAAGGCGTACGGGGTGATGACCAGAAGTAGAGCACTAACTTTTGGATAGCGCAAGCCACCAGTAAGCGCACCCATGGCGGTAAGCGCTGCGTCCGAGTACGGTGGAGGGCATGACTGACGACCTCGCCTACGACGTGTTCGCGCGCGCCTGCCCCTCGCGCGGCACGCTGGAGCACGTGACGGGCCGCTGGGGCAGCCTGACCCTGGGCGCCCTGCACGAAGGGACGTTCCGCTTCAACGAGTTGCGGCGACGGGTCGACGGCGTGAGCGAGAAGATGCTGTCGCAGACCCTGCACGCACTGGAGCGCGACGGCCTCGTCCACCGCGAGGCCCAGCCCACGAACCCGCCGCGGGTCGACTACCGGCTCACCCCGCTCGGCCGCGAGGTCGCGGAGCGGCTGATCGGTCTGATCGAACTGGTGGAGGGGCGGATGGACCAGGTCATGACCGCCCGCGAGAGCTACGACGCGGAGCGCGCCGGGACCGTCACGGCCTGACGGCTCAGCCGGTGGCGCGCGGCGGGCGCTGGCAGCGCGGGCAGAAGTAGCTGGACCGGTTCATCCAGGCGCGCCGCCGCATCGGCGTGCCGCAGCGGCGGCAGGGCTCGTCCTCGCGTCCGTACGCGTCGAGGGAGCGGTCGAAGTAGCCGGACTCGCCGTTGACGTTCACGTACAGGCTGTCGAAGCTGGTGCCGCCGGCGTCGAGCGCCGCGTTCATCACGTCCCTGACGTGCCCGAGGAGCTCGGCCGAGCGCGGCCGGGTCAGGGTGGCGGTCGGCCGGTCGTAGTGCAGCTTCGACCGCCAGAGCGCCTCGTCGGCGTAGATGTTCCCGACGCCGCTGATCAGCGACTGGTCGAGCAGCGCCCGCTTGATCGTCGTACGGCGCAGTCGCAGCGCGCCCTGGAAGGCGGCGTCGTCGAACGCCGGGTCCAGCGGGTCGCGGGCGATGTGCGCGATGACGTCCGGGAGCCCGTCGGGGGTCTGGTCGTGGAGCGAGAGCCCGCCGAAGGTGCGCTGGTCGACGAAGCGCAGCTCGCTGCCCGTGTCGTCGGCGAAGCGGACCCGGATGCGCAGGTGCTTCTCGTCCGGGGCGTCCACGGGCTGCACCAGCAGCTGACCGCTCATGCCGAGGTGTCCCAGGACGGCGGTGCCGGTCTCCGCGAGCGGCAGCCAGAGGTACTTCCCGCGCCGCCGCGCCCCCTCGAAGCGCTGCCCCTTCAGCCGGGCCGCGAAGTCCTCGCCGCCCGCCGGGTGGCGCCGTACGGCCCGGGGGTGCAGCACCTCGACCTCGGCCACGGTCCGTCCGGCGACCCAGCGCTCCAGACCGCGTCGTACGACCTCGACCTCGGGCAGCTCGGGCACGGGGTTCCTCCGGAGGGGGTACGGGTGGTGATCCCAGGGCGTTTCCGGCCCCGGTCCACCGGGCAGGCCCAGCCAGCCTACCGCCCGGGAGGGCCCGTCCCGCTCCCCCGGAAACGACTCCGCCCGCCCCTGGCGGGGGCGGGCGGGAAGACTGCACTGAAGGAAAGCCGGAGCCGCGGGATCACGGTCGGACGGTGGCCGCGGGCCCCGTCCTCACCGCACCGCGTCGCGGTCAGACGGTGGCCGGGGTGGCCCCGTCCTGCCCGCCGGCGTCGGCCGCGGCCTTCGCCGCCGCCGCGCGCTCGTCCGCGGCCGCGCGGATCGCGCGCCACGCGGACTCCGCCGCCTGCTGTTCCGCTTCCTTCTTGCTGCGGCCGGTGCCGGTGCCGTACGAGACACCACCGACGCGGGCGGCAGCAGTGAAGGTCTTCTCGTGGTCCGGACCCTCTTCGGAGACGAGGTACTCCGGGACGCCAAGACCCTCGGCCGCGGTGAGCTCCTGGAGGCTGGTCTTCCAGTCCAGGCCGGCACCGAGGTTCGAGGACTTCTCGATCAGCGGGTCGAAGAGCCGGTGCACCAGCTCGGACGCCGCGTCGAGGCCCTGGTCGAGATAGACCGCGCCGATCACCGCTTCAAGGGTGTCGGCGAGGATGGACGCCTTGTCCCGGCCGCCCGTGCCCTCTTCGCCCCGGCCGAGCCGGATGAAGGAGCCGAGTTCGAGTCCGCGACCGACCTCCGCCAGCGCACGCGAGTTGACCACCGCGGCCCGCAGTTTGGCCAGCTGGCCTTCCGGCAGATCGGGGTGGGTGCGGTACAGCGTGTCCGTGACCACCAGGCCGAGCACGGAGTCCCCGAGGAACTCCAGACGCTCGTTGGTGGGCAGACCGCCGTTCTCGTACGCGTACGAACGGTGGGTCAGCGCACGCACCAGAAGGGCGGACTCGAGCTGATACCCGAGCCGCCCTTCCAGAAGCGTGTGGGACGAGGCTGCGCTGATGTTCTCAGACATCGTGCCTCTCACCAGCCACTCAGACCGAGAGGACCTGGCGCTTGTTGTAGGTGCCGCAGCTCGGGCACGCGATGTGCTGCAGCTTCGGCTCCTGGCAACGCTCACACGAAACCAGGGTGGGGACCGCAGCCTTCCACTGCGACCGGCGGTGGCGCGTGTTGCTGCGCGACATCTTCCGCTTCGGAACAGCCACGGCTACTTCTCCTGCTTCTCGGCGGCGCTTCGGACGTCCCCGTCAGAGGCTTTGCCGCTCATGTTGTCCTTCTCATCGGTTCCCAGCGAACCGGCGAGTCCCTGCAGTGCCGCCCAACGGATGTCGACGGCGTCATGGTGGTGGTCGGGGTTCTCGTTCAGGTTGGCTCCGCAGTCGGAGCACAGACCCGCACAGTCCTCCCGGCACACCGGCTGCATCGGCAGTGCGAGCACCACCGCATCACGCAGCAAGGGTTCGAGGTCGAACATGCCGTCCTCGAGGGGGATCATGTCCTCGTCGTCCTCGGCTTCGTCGTCCGCGGCCGCCTTGGAGCGGCCCCGGTCGTCGGAGTCGGGGTACGAGAACATCTCCTGGAAGTCCACGTCGAGATCGAGCTCGACGGGCTCCAGACACCTTACGCACTCCCCCTCGGCCGATGCACGGGCGGTGCCTGTGACGAGCACCCCTTCCATGACCGACTCAAGACGGAGATCGATGTCCACCGGGGAGCCCTGGGGCACTCCGATGACTCCTTCGACGCCGAGCTCCGCAGGAGCCTCGACCGAACGCGAGAGCCGCTGGAGGGCACCAGGACGCCGCCCCAGCTCGTGTGTGTCGAACACGAGGGGGTTGCGGTGGTCGAGGCGCGTACTCAGGGCTCTTCCTGCTTTCGGATCGTTCTGCGGCGTAGAGGAGGCTGCCAGACGTGGGCAGCAAGGATCGCGGACATAGCGCGACCGAAGAGCCAGGATACTGGACGCTTCGCTCAGGGCCCAATCCGGGCCCCGTGCCCCTTACTGCCCCTGTTCGTACCGGCGCAGCTGCTCCAGGTCGATCATGCTCGTGTCGAAGAAGCTGGTCTCGTCGAGCGCGGCGGCCTGCTGCGGCTGGGCGTACTGCTGCTGTTCGTAGCCGCCGTACTGCCCCTGGTACGCGTAGGGGTCCTGCTGCGGGTAACCGTAGGCGTCCTGCTGCTGGTAGCCGTAGGCGGGGTCCTGCTGGGGCTGCTGCGGGTAGCCGTACGGGTCGGGCTGCTGCGCGGGGATCTGCGGGGCCTGTACGGGTTCGGGGGTGGCCAGCTCCGCGAGCCCGGCCAGGTAGTCGGCGTCGCTGGTGTGGGCCGCGCCGCCGAGGCCGTCCTGCGCGGCCATGTGCTCGCCGAGGTCGTCGGTGGCGATCCGGCCGTGCAGCTTCTGCCGGCCCCGCCCGACGGCCTCCAGGGTCTTGCTGAGGACGGCCTCGAAGGCGCCCAGCTTGGCGTCCACGTACTCGTCGGCGCGCCGGATGAGGGTCTGCGGGTCGGCGCTGTACTCGGGGGCGTCCGCGTCGGCGTAGCCGTCCTGGTCGAGGCCCGGGCCGCGGCCGAGGAGCTTCTCGCGGCCGCGGTCGACGGAGCCGATGGTCTTGTTGAGGACGACCTCGAAGTTGGCGAGCTTGGAGTCGACGTAGTCGTCGGCCTCGGCCCGTACCTCCTCGGCCTCGCGGCGGGCCTCGGAGAGGATCCGGTCGGCCTCCTCCTGCGACTCGCGGGCGACCTGGGTGTCGGAGACGATCGAGCCGCGCTCGGCGTGGGCGGCCTCGATGATCCGCTCGGCCTCCTGGCGTGCCCGCTCGACCATCTGCTCGCGGCCCCCGATGAGCTCCTGGGCCTGGGCGAGGGAGCCGGGCAGGGCCTCCCGCACCTCTTCGAGCAGGGCGAGCAGCTCGGCGCGGTTGACCACGCAGGATGCCGACATGGGCATGGAACGGGCGCCCTGCACGGTCGCGACGATCTCGTCGAGCTTCTTCTGCACGTCCACCTGGTGCTCGCCACTCTCTACAGCTGGATGGAGACGGACGGGACGACTGTACGGGCAGTCGGTGCCCGTCCGACACCAGGTGACGGAGCGTCAGCAGCGGTGGCCGCGCGTCACTTCTGCGCGAGCCGCTCGGTGAGCTTCGGCAGGACCGTCGGCGGGACGAGGTGGGAGACGTCGCCGCCCCAGGCGGCCACTTCCTTCACCAAAGAGGAGGAGAGGAAGCTGTACGTCGGGTTGGTGGGGACGAACAGGGTCTCGACGCCCGAGAGGCCGATGTTCATCTGGGCCATCTGCAGCTCGTAGTCGAAGTCGCTGACGGCGCGCAGTCCCTTGACGATCGCGGGGATGTCGCGCTGCTTGCAGAAGTCGACGAGGAGGCCGTGGAAGGACTCCACCTCGACGTTGCCGAAGTCGGCGGTGACTTCGCGGATGAGCTCTATCCGCTCGTCGACCGTGAAGAGGCCCTTCTTCGACTGGTTGATCATCACGGCCACGTGTACGACGTCGTACAGCTTGGAGGCGCGGGCGATGATGTCGAGATGTCCGTTGGTGATGGGGTCGAATGACCCCGGACAGACGGCGCGGCGCAACTTGGGTCCCTCGCTCTCCGGTCCGGTCATCGTGCGTCTTCGCACGTAGAGGCGGCGCGACCGTACCAAAACGTTCCCTCGCCGTAGCGACGGGACCGCAGGGGTTCGAAGCCCTCGGGCCAGCCGAATTCCCCGCCTCGGGTGCTGCGCTCCACCGTGACGAGGGCATCCTCGCTCAGCCAGCCCCCCGAGCGCAGTGTGAGGAGAATCTCGCGGAGATCGTCGTCGGAGACGGCGTAGGGCGGGTCGAGGAAGACCAGGTCGTACGGATCGGCCGGGGCCGGTCCCGTCACGATCTGCTCGGCCCTGCCGGTGCGGAGTTCGGCTCCGGGCAGGCCGATCGAGCGGACGTTGTCCCGGATCGTCTTCGCCGCGCGGGGGTCGGCCTCGACGAGGAGGGCGTGGGCGGCGCCCCGGGAGAGCGCCTCCAGGCCGACGGCTCCGGAGCCCGCGTACAGGTCGGCGACCCGGGCCCCGGCGAGGCCCTGGAACGACTCCCAGGTGGAGAAGAGGCCTTCCCGTGCCCGGTCGGAGGTGGGGCGGGTGCCGTTGCCGGGGGGCACGGCCAGGCGCCGTCCGCCGGCACTGCCGGCGATCACGCGGGTCATCGGTGTCCTCGTCCTGCGTCGTCGAATGCGTAGGTCCCAGGATATGGCCGCGTTCGGGCGCACAGCCCGTGTCCCGGTACGCGCCCCGCGACGCGCGGCGGGGCGCTCGGCCTCCGTCCCGGTGCTCGGCCCGCGCGCGGCCGGGTGCTCAGCCCTTCTCCAGGTACTCCTCCCGCTCCTCGCTGAGCAGGGCGTCGAGCGCGGTGCGCAGGCCCGGGTGGGCGGTGAGGTCGGGGTCGGCGAGGACGAGGGCGGTGGCCTCCTCGCGGGCGGCGGCGATGACCTCCTCGTCGTCGATGACGGTGAGCATCCGCAGGGAGGAGCGGACGCCGGACTGGGCCTGGCCGAGGACGTCGCCCTCGCGGCGCTGTTCGAGGTCGATGCGGGAGAGTTCGAAGCCGTCGAGGGTGGTGGCGACGGCGTTGAGCCGCTGGCGGGCGGGGCTCGCCTCGGGCATCTCGCTGACCAGGAGGCAGAGGCCGGGGGCGGAGCCGCGGCCGACGCGGCCGCGGAGCTGGTGGAGCTGGGAGACGCCGAAGCGGTCGGCGTCCATGATCACCATCGCGGTGGCGTTGGGCACGTTGACGCCGACCTCGATGACGGTGGTGGCGACGAGGACGTCGAGCTCGCCGGCGGCGAAGCGGCGCATGACGTCGTCCTTGTCGTCCGGGTGCATGCGGCCGTGCAGGACGGCGATCCGCAGGCCGGCGAGGGGGCCGGTGCGGAGCTTCTCGGCGACGTCGAGGACGGCGAGCGGCGGGCGCTTCTCGGCCTCGTCCTCGGGGGACGCCTTGGACTTCTTCTTCTGGTCCTCCTCGTCGCCGATGCGCGGGCAGACGACGTACGCCTGGTGCCCGTTCGCCACCTCCTCGCGGACCCGTTCCCACGCGCGCGTGAGGAAGTGCGGCTTGTCGGCGGCGGGGACGACGTGGCTGGCGATCGGCGAGCGGCCGGCGGGCAGCTGGTCGAGGACGGAGGTCTCCAGGTCGCCGAAGACGGTCATGGCGACCGTGCGCGGGATGGGCGTCGCCGTCATGACGAGGAGGTGCGGGGGCTGCTTGCCCTTGCCCCGGAGCGCGTCGCGCTGCTCGACGCCGAAGCGGTGCTGCTCGTCGACGACGACCAGGCCGAGGTCGTGGAACTGGACCTTGTCCTCGATCAGCGCGTGCGTGCCGATGACGATGCCGGCCTCGCCGGTGACCAGGTCGAGCAGGGCCTGGCGGCGGGCGGCGACGCCCATGGAGCCGGTGAGCAGCACGACCTTGGTGGCGCGGTCGGCGCCGCCGAGCATGCCTCCCTCGGCGAGCTCGCCCATCATCTCGGTGACGGAGCGGTGGTGCTGCTGGGCGAGGACCTCGGTGGGGGCGAGCATCGCGGCCTGCCCGCCGGAGTCGACGACGGTGAGCATGGCGCGCAGCGCGACCATCGTGTTGTGCGTCACGGTGAAGTGATCCGTCACGTAGGCGTGGTCGGCATGCGCGACGCTGATGCACTGCACGGCCTTCCGGCCGACGTACTCCACAGCACGGATGCCACGCCGGAAGGTGTTGTACTCGGGCCTCGGACGCATCCGCTCGGCCTTGCGGGTGAGCCGGAACGGGGGGTGCTCGTCGGGCAGAGCCACCGAGACATTGAAGGCGGTCTTCTCCGGCAGAACCCGCGCTCGCCCGCCGAGCGAGCGCACGAGCCACGCCACGTCCTCCGCGAGCAAGCGCGAAGCGGAGCAGAGCGACACACTCATGCCGTCCTGGTGCACGGTGCCGTCGGTGTCCAGGAGCCCTTGGAGAACCGCGAGACGGTCCTTGATCGTGGCGTTCTTGAACTGCTCGGGGATGAACTTGTCATGCGATGTGGCGCCCCACAGCTCCAGGTCGCGCAGCGCTTGGATCACAGGATTCCGCGCGCCGCCCGCACGCCGGACGAGCTGGATCGTGTAGTCGCAACGCGAGCCGACCACGGGGGTGAGCCTGCAGTCCGGCTCTACGGACATCGCGACGGCGTCATGGATCTCGGCGTCGGTCGTGGAGAGCCGTAGGTCGTGCCGGAACGAGCCGTCGCCCAGGAGCACACCGAGCAGATACGGATCGAGCGGCAGTGTGGACCCGTCTCCGAGGTCCACTGGCGCGGCGGCGGGGATGTACCACTTCGGAGAGCCGTTCGCCTTCACGAGGTCATGCCGGATCTCCCTTGTGGTCAGCACCTCGGGGGCCTGGCCTCGGTGCCACGCGCAACTCGTTCCCACGATCCACAAATGCTCGTCGTCGCACTCCACGGCGGTTCCGTCCGAGAGAAGGATCCGCCACACCTCGCGCTCCCCCTGCGGAAAGACTCCGTCGACGACCGCGGTCTCTCCCGTGGGCACGATCACTTCGTCCCCCACCCGCATGTCGCCCATCCGTCGGAATCCCCCAGGGGTCAACACGAGGGAGTCCAGAGGCTGCGCCTTACCCGATCCGACCTCGCCCTGGAGGAGGCGGTGCATGGGGTGTTCGGTGCCGAGGTCGTCGAAGATCTCCTTCGAGACCTTCGTCTGGCCGTCGGTGAGGGTGAAGGGCAGCTTGGCGTCGAAGGCGTCGAGGATGCCGTCGGGGGCCGGGCGACGGGCGACGGCGGGCAGTTGGGTGTCGGCGTGCCGGCGGCGGGCGAGGGCGACCTGGAGGACGAAGGCCTCGTCCCACTTGAGCCGCTCGCGCGCGTCGGCGATGTCCGCCTTGGTACGGGGGCGGTGGATCCTCCGCAGGGCGTCGGGGAGGTCGGTGAGGCCGCGGCCCTCGCGCAGGGCGGGCGGCAGCGGGTCGACGGCGTCGCCGGCGCTGGGCAGGACGGCGTCGACGGCCTTGGCGATCTTCCAGGACTCCAGTTTGGCGGCGGCCGGGTAGATCGGGATGAGGGCGCCGGCCCAGGTGACCGCGCTTTCGGCGGACTCGTCGCCGTCGCCGCGGAGGAGTTCGTACGCGGGGTGGGCGAGCTGGAGGCGCCGGTTGAAGAGCGAGACCTTGCCGGCGAACATCGCGCGGGTGCCGGGCAGCAGGTCCTTGTGCGGTTTGTGCACGCCCTTGCCGAAGAAGACCAGCTGCACCCGGCCACTGCCGTCGGTGATGGTCACTTCGAGGCGCTGGCCGCGTCCCTTGGGTCCGTTGAAGGTCAGCACGCGCGCGTCGGCGACCTGCGCGACCACCGTGACGTGCTCGTCGAGCGGCAGGTCGGAGAGGGTCGTCAGCTCCCCCCGCTCGGCGTACCGGCGGGGGTAGTGGTGGAGGAGGTCCCCGACCGTGTGCAGGTCGAGCGCCTCGGCCATGACCTTGGCGGTGGCGGGGCCGAGGGACTTCTTGAGTGGTTCGTCGAGCGCGGGCACGCCTTCCATTGAAGACCACGGGACCGACAGCCGGGCCGAGGCCCGTGGACGACCGCCGGGTCCGTGCCCTATTCCACCCCGATGAGCAGCGGCGGGGCCCCCGCGCCCGCGTGGTACGTGGTGGTGTCGACGGCCAGGTAGCCGCGCCGGACGTGCCGCTCCAGGTCGGGGGCGAGGTCGGGCGGGGTGTCGTCGGCGACGACGAGGGTGACGAGTTCGCCGCCGGCCGAGAGCATGCGGTCCAGGACGGTGCGGGCGGTCTCGGTGAGGTCCTTGCCGATGACGGCGACGTCGCCCTCGATGAGGCCGAGGACGTCGCCGGCCTGGCAGACGCCGGCGGAGGTGAAGGACCGGCGTTCGGCGACGGCGAGTTCGGCGTAGCGGGTGGCTCCGGCGGCGGCCGTCATGGCGACGACGTCCTCGTCGAAGCGCCGGTCGGGTTCGTGGACGGCGAGGGCGGCGATGCCCTGGACGGCGGCCCGGGTCGGGATGAGGGCGACGCGGATGCCCTCGGCCCTGGCGCGTTCGGCGGCGGCGGTCGCCGTCTGGCGCAGTTCGGTGTCGTTGGGCAGGAGGACGACCTCGCGGGCGTGCGCCCGCCGGATGGCCTCCAGGAGTTCGTCGCCGGCGGGCGGTTCGCCGGGCCTGCTGCGGACGGTGGTCGCGCCGGCCTCGGCGCAGAGTCCGGCGAGGCCCTCGCCGGGGACGACGGCGACGACCGCGCGCTGGGCGCGTTCCCCGCGTACGGTCGCGGCCGCGGCGTCGGCCGCGAAGTGGGTGATGCGGATGCGGTGGGGCCGGCCGGCCTCGACTCCGGCCTCGACGGCGGCGCCCGCGTCGTCGACGTGGACGTGGACGTTCCACAGTCCGTCGCCGCCGACGACGACGAGGGAGTCGCCGAGGGCGTCGAGCCGGGCCCGCAGCAGCTCCACGGCGGCGTCCTGGGCCTCCAGGAGGTAGATCACCTCGTAGGCGGGTCCGGCCTCGCCGTCGCAGGGCGGGGCGGCGGCCGGCACGGCCCGTACGTCCCCGAGGAGCCGTACCCCGCCCGGCGCGGTCTCCGCGGGCTCCGGCGTCCGGCCGCTCACGGTCTCGACGAGCGCGCCGAGGACGGCGAGCAGACCGCGTCCACCGGCGTCCACGACCCCGGCCCGGCCGAGCACGTCCAGTTGGCGCGGGGTCGCCTCCAGGGCGGTCCTGGCGCGCTCGTGGGCCCGTGCGGCCACCTCCACGAGGGTGCCGCCGCCCGCGCAGCCGTCCGCGGCCGCGGCGGCCACGGTGAGGACGGTGCCCTCCACGGGGTGGGCGACGGCCTGCCGGGCGGCGGTGGAGGCCTCGGCGAGGGCGCGGGCGAGGTGATCGCCGTCACGTCCTTCGGCGAGGACCGCGGCCATGCCGCGCAGGAGCTGGGCGAGGATCGTGCCGGAGTTGCCCCGGGCGCCGAGCAGGGCGCCGTGCGCCATGGCCCGTACGGTCTCGGCGGTGTCGGGCGCGGAGGCGGCGAAGACGGCCTCGACGGCCTGGTGGGCGGCCTCGGCCGTCAGGTAGAGGTTGGTGCCGGTGTCCCCGTCAGCGACCGGGTAGACGTTGATCGCGTCGATCTCCTCGCGCTCCCGTCCGAGGGCGTCGAGGGCCCGCGCGCACCAGGTGCGGACCGCTGCGGCGTCGAGCTCGACGAGCTCCTCGTCGGGCTGAAGGGCTCGCGACAACGGGGGGTCCTCCTTCGGCGGTGAGCTCACCGCAGGGTAGACCGGGGGTGACCCGCTCGTGACCGGGGCCCGGGGCGAGGTCCGCGGAGACCATGGTAGTTTCGTTCCACGGAAGCAGGCGTTGTATGCTGCTTCGGTTGCCCGGTTCAAACCGGGCCGTTCCCCGGCAAGCCACTTCAGACTCCTGATTCCGGTGCGCCGGATTTCACTGTAATTCTGAAGTCTTTGGAGTGACCCGTGGCTGCCAACTGCGACGTCTGCGGCAAGGGGCCGGGCTTCGGCAACAACATTTCGCACTCGCACCGCCGTACGTCCCGTCGCTGGAACCCGAACATCCAGCGCGTGCGTGCCGTGGTCGGTCGGACGCCGAAGCGGCTCAACGTCTGCACCTCGTGCATCAAGGCCGGCAAGGTCTCGCGCTAATCGCGACGTTCTGTCGTAGCGCAGCCCCTGCGGTTGCCTTGAAAGGCCGGTTCACCTCGGTGAACCGGCCTTTTGCCATGCCCGGAAACGTATCCGGGAGGAGGTGGGCGCCCTCAGCGCGTCTGCCAGCCGTGGTCCACCGGGCCGATGCCCGACCCCAGCGCGAACCCGGCCGCGATCGCCCCGGTCACGTACGACTTCGCCTCCCGCACCGCCTCCGGCACGGCCAGTCCCTTGGCGAGTCCCGACGCGACCGCCGAGGCGAGCGTGCAGCCCGTCCCGTGGGTGTGCCGGTTGTCGTACCTGGGGGCGTACAGCCAGTGCTCCTCGGTGCCGTCGGTGAGCAGGTCCACGACCTCGGCGAAGTCTCCGGGGAGGTGGCCGCCCTTGATCAGTGCCCAGCGCGGCCCGTACGCGAGGATCGCCTCGGCCGCCCTCCGCATTCCGCTCTCGTCCTCGACCACCAGGCCCGTGAGCTGCGTCACCTCGTCCAGGTTGGGCGTGGCGACGGTCGCGGCCGGCAGCAGCTTCGTACGGACCGAGTCGAGCGCGGCCTCGGCCAGGAGCGGGTCGCCGTGCTTGGAGACGCCGACCGGGTCGACGACCACGGGGGCCTCCACGGAGGCGAGGAGCTCGGCGACGGTCTCCACGAGCGGGGCCGAGGCGAGCATGCCGGTCTTCACCGCCTGGACGCCGATGTCGTCGACGACGGCCCGGAACTGGGCGCGCACGGCCTCCACGGGAAGCTCCCAGACGCCCTGGACGCCCCGCGAGTTCTGGGCGGTGACGGCGGTGACGACGCTCATGCCGTGGACGCCGAGCGCGAGCATCGTCTTCAGGTCGGCCTGGATGCCGGCGCCGCCGCCGGAGTCGGATCCGGCGACGGTCAGCGCGAGGGGCGGATTCACTCCGTCTCTCCGAAGTGGTCCCAGCCGCCCACGCTGTGCCAGGGCGCGCCGTCCACGGTGACCTGCGGCAGCGCCGAGGGATGGAGGACCTCGCCGATGACCTTCCAGCGGGCGGGGAGCTTCACGTCCGGCGGGAAGGTGGCCACGATGGCGTGGTCCTCTCCCCCGGTGAGCACCCACTGCATGGGGTCGACGCCGACGGCCTGGCCGATGTCGTTCATCTGGGTGGGGATGTCGATGAGGCCCGAGCGCAGGTCGATGCGGACCTTGCTGGCCTCGGCGATGTGCCCGAGGTCGGCGATGAGGCCGTCGCTGACGTCGCACATGGCGGTGGCGCCGAGCCCCGCGGCGGCCGGGCCCGCGTGGTACGGCGGCTCGGGCCTGCGGTGGGCCTCGACGAAGGCGCGCGGGGAGCGGAAGCCGCGGGAGAGGACCGCGTATCCGGCGGCGGACCAGCCGAGCCAGCCGGTGTAGGCGACGACGTCGCCGGGCTGGGCGCCGCCCCGGGTGACCGGGTCGTGGTTGCGGAGGTCGCCGAGCGCGGTGATGGAGACCATGATCGTGTCGCCGCGTACGACGTCTCCGCCGACCACCGCCGCGCCCGCGACCTGACATTCGTCGCGCAGTCCGTCCATCAGTTCCGTGGGCCATGTCACAGGGAGTTCGGCGGGGACGACGAGGCCGAGGAGGAGCGCGGTGGGCACCGCGCCCATGGCCGCGATGTCGGCCAGGTTCTGTGCGGCGGCCTTGCGGCCGACGTCGTACGCCGTCGACCAGTCGCGGCGGAAGTGACGTCCTTCGAGCAGGATGTCCGTGCTGGCCACCACGCGCCGGTCGGGCGCGGAGACGACCGCGGCGTCGTCGCCGGGCCCGATCCGTACCGCCGGGGTGGAGGTGAGCCGGGACGTGAGCTCCCTGATGAGCCCGAACTCGCCCAGCTCTCCGACTGTGCCCTTCACCGCGTCTCACCTCGTGTCTTCGTGCCGGCGAGCGGGCGGGGGCGCGTCTGGGCGCGCCGCGGGTCGCGGGCCGTCACCGTGCTGGGTACCGTCAAGTAGACCGTCAACTTCTGTCCTGCGTACGCCACACCCCGAGCGCCTCCGGACGCGCGGGTCTCCCCGTGGCCCGCGGCGACGCGGTACCGTGGCGTCCCTTTCTCCCACAAGATCCTCGTGGTCGCCCTGGAGGTTCCGTGGTTCAGGCGTACATCCTCATCCAGACCGAGGTGGGCAAGGCGTCGACCGTCGCCGACACCATCTCCAAGATCCCGGGGGTCATCCAGGCCGAAGACGTCACAGGCCCGTACGACGTGATCGTGCGCGCACAGGCGGACACCGTCGACGAGCTGGGCCGCATGGTGGTCGCCAAGGTCCAGCAAGTGGACGGCATCACGCGCACCCTCACCTGCCCGGTCGTTCATCTGTAGCCCCCGTCTACGCTTGGCCGGTGACGTCTTCCCACCGGCCCTTCGGCCTGCCCGCCGCCGTCGCGGCCGCCGTCCTGCTGTCGGCCGCCGCCGGGTGCTCCTCGCCGGACGCCACGGCGTCCGTCGTGGTCCCGAGCCCGCCGGCGGAGGAGGCCGCCTTCTGCCAGGCACTGGCGAAGGAGCTTCCCGGCACCGTGGCGGGTCTGGCGCGGAGTGACCCGGAGCCCGGCTCCGAGTTGACCGCCGGGTGGGGTGACGGTGCGATCGTACTGCGCTGCGGGGTCCCCCGGCCCGAAAAGATGAGCGATCCGAAGGCGCAGGCCATCGAGGCGAACGGCGTCAACTGGATGCTGGAGCGCCCCGAGGGCAGCGGGCCGCGCTTCACCACCACGTACCGGAAGGCGTATGTCGAGGTGACGCTCGACGAGCGGTACGCGCACGACGCCACGCCGCTCGCGGATCTCGCCGCCCCGGTGCGCAAGGCGGTGCCGCCGAGCCTCTGAGAGGCGCGGCGGCACGGGGCCGTGCTTCTTGGTCAGCGCAGGCCCGTGGAGCGGGTCAGCGCGGCCTGGATGAGCCGGTCGACGAGCTCGGGGTAGCTGACGCCGCTCTCCTGCCACATGCGCGGGTACATGGAGATGGGCGTGAAGCCCGGCATGGTGTTGATCTCGTTGATGACGAAGTCGCCGTCCTCGGTGAGGAAGAAGTCGGCGCGGACCAGGCCCTCGCAGGACACGGCCTCGTAGGCGAGGACGGCGAGGCGCTGGACCTCGGCGGTGGCCTCGTCCCCGATGGGGGCGGGCACGATGCCGGAGGCCGAGTCGATGTACTTGGCCTCGAAGTCGTAGAAGTCGTGGTTCGTGACCGGCGGGATCTCGGCCGGGACGCTGGCGCGCGGGCCGTCCTCGAACTCCAGGACGCCGCACTCGATCTCGCGGCCGCGCAGCAGCGACTCGACGAGGATCTTGGGGTCGTGGCGGCGGGCCTCCTCGATGGCCTCGTCCAGGCCGGAGAGGTCGTCGACCTTGGTGATGCCCATGGAGGAGCCGCCGCGGGCCGGCTTCACGAAGAGCGGCCAGCCGTGGTCGGCGGCGAACTCGACGATCTTCTTGCGGGCGGCGGCGGGGTTCTGCTCCCACTCGCGCGGCCGGATGACCTCGTACGGGCCGACCGGGAGGCCGAAGGAGGTGAAGACCCGCTTCATGTACTCCTTGTCCTGGCCGACGGCGGAGGCGAGGACGCCCGCGCCGACGTAGGGGACGCCGGAGAGCTCCAGGAGGCCCTGGAGGGTGCCGTCCTCGCCGTAGGGGCCGTGGAGCATCGGGAAGACCACGTCGACCTCGCCGAGGGCCGTGGGGACCTGCCCCGGCTCGGTGAGGACGACCTCGCGGCTGGACGGGTCGACGGGGAGGACGACGCCGCCCTGCTCGGACTCGGCCAGTTCGGCGACGTTGGGCAGCTTCCGGTCGGCGATCGCCATCCGCTCGGGGGCGTCGGCGGTGAGCGCCCAGCGCCCGTCCGTCGTGATGCCGATGGGCAGCACGTCGTACTTGTCCCGGTCGATGGCGCTCAGGACGGCGCCCGCCGTGACGACGGAGATGGCGTGCTCGGAGCTGCGGCCGCCGAAGACGACGGCCACGCGCGGCTTGCGGGGGCTCTGGGTGTTCTCGCTCATATCGCGATGAGCGTACCTTGCGACTCCCGAACTGCTGAGCGCCCCGCTGTCGCCTTGCGCGTACGGGTCAACCGGGCCGGTTCAGCGGCGCTCGGGCTTGGCCGAGCGCGACATCAGTTCCTTGAGCGCGACGACGGGCGGCTTGCCGTCGTGGACGATCGAGACGACGGTCTCGGTGATGGGCATGTCGACGCCGTGGCGGCGGCCCAGATCGAGCACGGACTCGCAGGACTTGACGCCCTCGGCGGTCTGCTTGGTGGCCGCGATGGTCTCCTGGAGGGTCATCCCGCGGCCGAGGTTGGTGCCGAAGGTGTTGTTCCGGGAGAGCGGCGAGGAGCAGGTGGCGACGAGGTCGCCGAGGCCCGCGAGGCCGGAGAAGGTCAGCGGGTCGGCGCCCATGGCGAGGCCGAGGCGGGTGGTCTCGGCGAGGCCGCGGGTGATGAGCGTGGCCTTGGAGTTGTCGCCGAGGCCCATGCCGTTGGCGATGCCGACGGCGAGGCCGATGACGTTCTTGACGGCGCCGCCGAGCTCGCAGCCCACCACGTCGGTGTTGGTGTACGGGCGGAAGTACGGGGTCATGCAGGCGGTCTGGAGCCGCTGGGCGACCGTCTCGTCGGAGCAGGCGACGACGGCGGCGGCGGGCTGCCGGGCGGCGATCTCCTTGGCCAGGTTGGGGCCGGTGAGGACGGCGACGCGGTCGGCGGGCACGTCGGCGACCTCGGTGATGACCTCGCTCATCCGCTTGGCGGTGCCGAGTTCGACGCCCTTCATGAGGGAGACGAGGACGGTGTCGGGGGCGAGGACCGGCTTCCAGGCGGCGAGGTTGCCGCGCAGGGTCTGGGAGGGGACGACGAGGACGGTGAAGTCGGCGTCCGCGGCGGCCTCGGCGGGGTCCGCGGTGGCCGTGATCCCCTTCGGGAGTTCGACGCCCGGCAGGTAGTCGGGGTTGGTCCGGGTGGCGTTGATCTCCTCGGCGAGTTCGGCACGGCGGCCCCAGAGGCTCACCTCGCAGCCCGCGTCGGCGAGCACCATGGCGAAGGCGGTGCCCCAGGATCCGTTGCCGAAGACGGCTGCCTTGGTCACTTGGTGCCCTCCTCGGCGGCCCTGCGCCGCTGCTCCAGGCGGGCCTTGCGGTGGTCGTACGGCTCGGCGGGCGCCTTCTCGCCGCGGACCTCCTCCAGGAGGGCGGTGATGGCGGCCATGATGACCTCGGTGGCCTCGCGCAGGACCTCGGGCGTCGGCTCCAGGCCGTCGAAGCGGGAGAGGTCGACGGGCGGTCCCGCCTGCACGATCAGCGTCTTGCGGGGGAACAGGCTGAGCTTGTTCTCCTTGGCGTACGGCGGCATCGCGAGGTTGGCGCCCCACTGGGCCACCGGGATGACGGGGACCTTGGTCATCAGCGCGACGCGGGCGGCGCCGGTCTTGCCGGCCATGGGCCACATCTCGGGGTCGCGGGTGAGGGTGCCCTCCGGGTAGAAGGCCACGCACTCGCCGCGCTCGATGGCGTCGACGGCCGCGCGGAAGGCGTCCAGCGCGTTGGTCGTCTCGCGGTAGACGGGGATCTGCCCGGTGTTCCGGAGCATGGTGGCGACGAAGCCGCCCTTGAAGAGGCCCGCCTTGGCGAGGAAGCGCGGGACGCGACCGGTGTTGTACTGGTAGTGCGCGTACGACAGCGGGTCCAGGTAGGAGTTGTGGTTGACCGCGGTGATGAAACCGCCGTCGGCCGGAATGTGCTCCATGCCGCGCCAGTCCCGCTTGAACAGAACCACCAGGGGGGGTTTGGCGATGACCGCCGCGAGGCGGTACCAGAAGCCGATTCTGCGGCGGGGCACTCGGACACCTTTCTCCGGGACTGGCTGGCAGGGGGTCAAGTGTCGCCCCCTGCTCCTGCTCTGTCGAGTGACACCGTACGCCCCGAGGCCTGGGGCGGACCGCGTGGGCGGGACAGAATGGCTCCGATGAAGACGCTGCCCCCGGTGCGCACCGGCGCCGACGACGGCTGGTCCCTGGTCGTCCCCCTGAAGCCCCTCGCCCTGGCGAAGAGCAGGCTCGCCGCGGCGGCGGGCGCGCGGCTGCGGCCCCGGCTCGCGCTGGCGTTCGCCGAGGACACCGTGGGTGCGGTGCTGAACTGCGCGCGCGTGCGCGATGTGGCCGTCGTCACGGACGATCCGGTGGCCGGCGCGGCGCTCGCGGCGCTCGGCGCGCGGATCGTGCCGGACTCCCCCGCGGCGGGGCTCAACGCGGCGCTCGCGCACGGGGCCCGTGCCGTGCGGGCCGGGCGGCCGCACGCGCGCGTGGCGGCGCTCAACGCGGACCTTCCGGCGCTGCGGCCCGAGGAGCTGACGCGGGTCCTGGACGCGGCCGGCGATTTTCCGAGGGCTTTTCTCGCGGATGCCGCCGAAATAGGTACGACATTCCTCTCGGCGGCTCCGGGGGTGGAATTGGAACCGGCATTCGGGGGCGCGTCGAGGCTGCGGCATTTGTCTTCGGGGGCGGTGGAAATCGGGATCGCCGGGGTGGATTCCGTGCGCCGGGACGTGGACACCGGGGAGGATCTGGCGGCGGCCCTGGCCCTGGGGCTCGGTCCACGGACGGCCGCACGGTGGCTGACGGCGGCCGGATAGGCTGCGGTCCATGCAGGCGACCGCGTTCACGTACGACCCCGAGACCCGCAGCGGCAGTGTGCTGCTCGACGACGGCACCCCCGTGGAGTTCGGGGCGGAGGCCTTCGAGGCGGGCGGGCTGCGGCTGCTGCGGCCGGGGCAGCGGGTGCGGATCGAGGCCGAGCCCGGCACCTCGGGCGCGGGGCTGCGGATCACGCTGGTGACGCTGCAGACGTTCTGAGCAGGTAGGGAAGAAGCGCCGCGGGCCGGGCTCCCCAGGGGGAGCCCGGCCCGGCGGGTCGGTACCGCGCGTCCTACTTCTTGGCGGCGGTCTTCTTGGCGGCGGTGGTCTTGCGCGCCGTCGTCTTCTTGGCGGGCGCCTTCTTCGCCGTGGCCTTCTTGGCCGGAGCGGTCTTCTTGGCGACCGTCTTCTTCGCGGCGGCCGTGGTGGCCTTCTTCGCGGCGGCGGTGGTCTTCTTCGCCGCGGCCGTGGTGGCCTTCTTCGCGGGCGTCGCCTTCTTCGCGGCGGCCGTGGTGGCCTTCTTCGCGGCGGCCGTGGTCTTCTTCGCCGCGGCCGTCGTGGCCTTCTTCGCGGGCATCGCCTTCTTCGCGGCGGCCTTCTTGGCGGTGGTGGCCTTCTTCGCGGCGGCCTTCTTCACCGTCGCGGAGGCGCCACCGGTGAGGCTGCCCTTGGGGGCCTTCTTGACGGAGACCTCGCCGCCCTTGGGGAGCTTCTTCGAGCCGCTGACCAGGTCCTTGAAGCCCTGACCTGCACGGAAGCGCGGGACGGAGGTCTTCTTGACCCGGACGCGCTCACCCGTCTGCGGGTTGCGGGCGTAGCGGGCCGGACGGTCGACCTTCTCGAACGAGCCGAAACCCGTGACCGAGACCCGGTCGCCGGACACCACGGCACGCACGATGGCGTCGAGCACGTGGTCGACGGCATCGGCGGCCTGCTGACGACCGCCCATCTTGTCGGCAATCGCTTCTACGAGCTGCGCCTTGTTCACGTCTTCCCCTTCGGAGACATTGCCAGAACGAAAGTGTTCAAGCTTTTTCGCACGTTAGGCATGTATATACCGCAAATCAAACACGAAACGGTCTAATCACCCTAGTGCCGCAACGCGGAAGTGCCGTTGCGGAGTTCCTGGTGTCAGTCGTCCTCTGGGAATCGGCCCTCATCGAGGTCCTTCATCAACCGGTCGAGACGCGTTGCCGCGTCCTTGAGATCGTGCTTCGCCGCGGCCGTGACGACCAGCAGCTTCCGGGACAGCGCCATCCTTACGCCCTCCGGGACTTGCAGTGAGCGCACCCTTGTGTGCGCTTCCTTCAATCGGGCGGCGACTGCCTCGTAGAGCTCGAGTTGGCTGTCGCGTTCCATGCACCGATTGTGCCATCTAGGGCGAGTTGTCGCCCGACAGGGTCTCAACAAGCGACTGCGCCCCCCACCGGGCGGTGGGGGGCGCAGTCGTGGAAAAGCGCTGCTCAGGCCGTAATTGTACGGGGCTTGAAGGCCGGTCGAGCAGCCTCGTAGGCCGCGATGTCGGCTTCGTTCTGAAGGGTGAGGCTGATGTCGTCGAGGCCGTTGAGCAGACGCCAGCGGGCGTTCTCGTCGAGCTCGAAGTCGGCGTCGATCCCCTCGGCGAGGACCTTGCGGGCCTCCAGGTCGACGGTGATCTCGGCGGTCGGGTCGGCCTCGGTCAGCTCCCAGAGGGCGTCCACCGTCTCCTGCGGGAGGACGACGGTCAGCAGGCCGTTCTTCAGCGAGTTGCCGCGGAAGATGTCGGCGAACCGGGAGGAGATGACCGCCTGGAAGCCGTAGTTCTGGAGCGCCCAGACGGCGTGCTCACGGGAGGAGCCGGTGCCGAAGTCGGGGCCGGCGACCAGGACCGTGGCGCCCTGCCGCTCCGGGCGGTTGAGGACGAACTCGGAGTCCTTGCGCCAGGCCTCGAAGAGGCCGTCCTCGAAGCCGTCGCGGGTGACCTTCTTGAGCCAGTGCGCCGGGATGATCTGGTCGGTGTCGACGTTGCTGCGGCGCAGCGGGACGGCCCGGCCGGTGTGCGTGGTGAAAGCTTCCATGGTTCCTCAGACCCCCGCGGTGGTGGCGACGTCGGACAGATCGGCCGGGGAGGCCAGGTGGCCCAGGACGGCGGTGGCGGCGGCGACCTGGGGGGAGACCAGGTGGGTGCGGCCGCCCTTGCCCTGCCGGCCCTCGAAGTTGCGGTTGGAGGTGGACGCGGAACGCTCACCCGGAGCCAGTTGGTCGGGGTTCATGCCCAGGCACATCGAGCAGCCCGCGTGCCGCCATTCGGCGCCGGCCTCCTTGAAGACCTTGTCCAGGCCCTCCTCGACGGCCTGCAGGGCGACCCGGACCGAACCGGGGACGACCAGCATGCGGACGCCGTCGGCGACCTTGCGGCCCTCCAGGAGCGAGGCGGCGTTGCGCAGGTCCTCGATGCGGCCGTTGGTGCAGGAGCCTACGAAGACGGTGTCGACCTTGATGTCGCGCAGCGGCTGCCCGGCGGTCAACCCCATGTACTCCAGGGCCTTTTCGGCGGCGAGGCGCTCCGAAGCGTCTTCGTACGAAGCCGGGTCGGGGACGTTCGCCGAAAGCGGCGCGCCCTGGCCGGGGTTGGTGCCCCAGGTGACGAACGGCGCCAGCGAGGGCCCGTCGATGACGACCTCGGCGTCGAAGACCGCGTCCTCGTCGGACTTCAGGGTCTTCCAGTACGCGACGGCGGCGTCCCAGTCCTCGCCCTCGGGGGCGTGGGCGCGGCCCTTCAGGTAGGCGAAGGTCGTCTCGTCGGGGGCGATCATGCCCGCGCGGGCGCCGGCCTCGATCGACATGTTGCAGATGGTCATCCGGGCCTCCATCGAGAGCTTCTCGATGGCGGAGCCGCGGTACTCCAGGATGTAGCCCTGGCCGCCGCCGGTGCCGATCTTCGCGATGATCGCCAGGATCAGGTCCTTGGCGGTGACGTCCTCGGGCAGCTCGCCGTCGACGGTGATCGCCATGGTCTTGGGGCGGGCCAGCGGCAGCGTCTGGGTGGCGAGCACGTGCTCGACCTGGCTGGTGCCGATGCCGAACGCCAGCGCGCCGAAAGCGCCGTGCGTGGAGGTGTGCGAGTCGCCGCAGACCACGGTGGTGCCGGGCTGGGTCAGGCCCAGCTGGGGGCCCACGACGTGGACGACGCCCTGCTCGACGTCGCCCAGCGGGTGCAGCCGGACGCCGAACTCGGCACAGTTCTTGCGGAGGGTCTCCAGCTGGGCGCGGGAGACGGGGTCCGCGATCGGCTTGTCGATGTCGAGGGTCGGGGTGTTGTGGTCCTCGGTGGCGATGGTGAGGTCGAGGCGCCGCACCTGCCGGCCGTTCTGCCGGAGGCCGTCGAAGGCCTGGGGGCTGGTGACCTCGTGCAGCAGGTGCAGATCGATGAAGAGGAGGTCGGGCTCGCCCTCGGCGCGCCGGACGACATGGTCGTCCCAGACCTTCTCCGCGAGTGTCCTACCCATCGCTTTCCCTCCGGCCGGCGGCTGCGCCGGCACAACTAGAGACCCGTTTCGCGGGCCGTTGTGCGGCCGCATCACCAGGGTCACAGGTTCCGAGAAAAATTGAACTTGCGTTTCACAGAGTGAGACGCGAATATCGTTGCATGGACAACTCTAGCGGCGTAGGCGTTCTCGACAAGGCAGCCCTTGTCCTGAGCGCCCTGGAGTCCGGTCCGGCCACCCTCGCAGGACTGGTCGCGGCGACGGGACTCGCACGACCCACGGCCCATCGACTGGCCGTGGCACTGGAACACCACCGGATGGTGGCGCGTGACATGCAGGGCCGGTTCATCCTCGGACCGCGCCTGGCGGAGCTCGCCGCCGCGGCCGGCGAGGACCGCCTGCTCGCGACCGCGGGCCCGGTTCTGACGCATCTGCGCGACGTCACCGGCGAGAGCGCCCAGCTCTACCGGCGCCAGGGCGACATGCGCATCTGCGTGGCGGCGGCCGAGCGGCTCTCGGGCCTGCGGGACACGGTCCCGGTCGGCTCGACGCTGACCATGAAGGCCGGCTCGTCCGCGCAGATCCTGATGGCCTGGGAGGAGCCCGAGCGGCTGCACCGCGGCCTCCAGGGCGCCCGCTTCACGGCGACGGCCCTGTCGGGCGTACGGCGCCGTGGCTGGGCCCAGTCGATCGGCGAGCGGGAGCCGGGCGTCGCGTCCGTCTCCGCGCCCGTACGCGGCCCCTCGAACCGCGTGGTGGCCGCCGTGTCGGTCTCGGGTCCCATCGAGCGTCTGACGCGCCACCCCGGCCGCATGCACGCCCAGGCGGTCATCGACGCCGCCGCCCGTCTCTCCGAGGCGCTCCGCCGCAACGGCTGACGTCTCCCTGTTCACCTGTACGTTCCCGGCCCACCGTTCCAACGCCGCAGCGGTGGGCCGGAGTTGTGTGCGCGAGGCCGGGAACAGCGAAGAAGCCCTCCCCCGAAGGGAAGGGCTTCTTCGTCTTGTACCCCCGACCGGATTCGAACCGGCGCTACCGCCTTGAGAGGGCGGCGTGCTAGGCCGCTACACAACGGGGGCGCGGATCCTGCATGCGGTTGATGAACACCGCCGCAGATCCAAGCTGGTCTACCAGGACTCGAACCTAGACTAACTGAACCAGAATCAGTCGTGCTGCCAATTACACCATAGACCAAAGTGGTTTAGACCAACTCGTACCCCCGACCGGATTCGAACCGGCGCTACCGCCTTGAGAGGGCGGCGTGCTAGGCCGCTACACAACGGGGGCCCTAGCGATCCTGCATCGGGTTCACCGGGAGCTACCCAGGTGATCCCGCGGGAAGGATCTGTACCCCCGACCGGATTCGAACCGGCGCTACCGCCTTGAGAGGGCGGCGTGCTAGGCCGCTACACAACGGGGGCTTTGTGGATGCCAATCCACGGTTGCAGATGAGCTCTGCGAGCTGGCCTACCTGGACTCGAACCAAGACTAACTGAACCAGAATCAGTCGTGCTGCCAATTACACCATAGGCCACCGGGACTCGATCACTTCGAGAAGCGATCTTGTTCGGCTTGCGCTTCCGGGGCTTTCCGGCCTTTCGGCCCGTTCCCCTCGGCGCAGGAAGAACATTACCCGAAGGTGGACGGTGCTCCAAAACGCGTATCCGCACGCAGCAGCGCGGGCAGCTCGCGGAGGCCGGTGATCCGGGTCAGCTCGGGTCTCCCGCCGGTCCCCGCGCGATCCAGCCAGATGCCCCGCAGGCCCGCCTCCACGGCGCCCCGGGCGTCGATGTCCGGCTGGTCACCGACGTACGCCACCTGGTCGGGGCGCAGGCCCAGGGCGGCACAGGCGGCGTGGAAGGCCTCCGGGGCCGGCTTGGCCACCCCGAGCTCGGCGGCGCACACCACGGCCTCGAAGCGGTCCCGCACGCCCAGCGCACGGAGCTTGTGGTCCTGGTTGTGGATGCTGGAGTTGGACAGCACGCCGTGACGGTAGTCACGGGCGAGCAGGTCGAGGGCGGGCACGGTGTCGGGGAAGAGCTCCCAGGCGGCCTCGTAATGGACCACGTACCGGTCGAACCAGTCGTCGGCCTCGGCGGCGGTGAGCCCCGGCCGGCCGAGGAAGTCCCGCACGCGCTCGCGCCGCTGCTCCCGGAAGTCCCCGCCCTCGGCCTCGTACCGGCGCCAGTGCAGTTCCGTGAGCTCCTTCCAGCGCCCCAGGGCCTCCTCGACGGAGCCCCAGGCCCCGAGCAGCCCCTCGGCCGCGAGGTGCGCCCGCATCCCGGCCCGGTCGGCGGCCGCGTAGTCGAAGATCGTGTCGTCGATGTCCCAGAGCACCGCGCGGATGGCCATGGAGACGACGGTACCCCCGTCCCGGGCGCGGGACGGGGGTACCGGTGCGTACGGCGCGGATCAGCCGGCGAGCTTCGCCAGGGCCGCGTCGATGCGGGTCAGGGTCTTCTCCTTGCCCAGGATCTCCAGGGACTCGAAGAGCGGCAGGCCGACCGTGCGGCCGGTGACCGCGACGCGGACCGGGGCCTGCGCCTTGCCGAGCTTGAGGCCGTGGGCCTCGCCGGCGGCCAGGACGGCGTTCTTGAGGGACTCGGGGTCGCTCCAGTCGGCCGCCTCGAGCTTCTCGCGGGCGGTGGTGAGCAGCGCCGCGGGCTCGCCCTTCATGGCCTTGTCCCACGAGGGCTGGTCGAAGACCGGCTCGGACAGGAACAGGAAGTCCACGTTGGCCGTGATGTCCGAGAGGACGGTCAGGCGGGTCTGGGCGTGCGGCGCGATGGCCTCCCAGGCGGCCTTGTCGAAGTCCTCCGGCGCCCAGGGGGCGTGCGGGGCCTGCAGCCAGGGCTCGCAGGCCGCGGCGAAGTCCTCGACCTTGAGCATCCGGATGTGGTCGGCGTTGATCGACTCGGCCTTCTTGAGGTCGAAGCGCGCCGGGTTGGCGTTGACGTCGGCGATGTCGAACTTCGCCACCATCTCGGGGATGGTGAAGAGGTCCTGGTCGGCCGAGAAGGACCAGCCGAGGAGCGACAGGTAGTTGAGCAGGCCCTCGGGGAGGAAGCCGCGCTCCCGGTAGAGGTTGAGGGAGGCCTGCGGGTCGCGCTTGGAGAGCTTCTTGTTGCCCTCGCCCATCACGTACGGCAGGTGGCCGAAGGAGGGGATCTCCTTGGCGATGCCGAGCTCGATCAGCGCCTTGTAGAGCGCGACCTGGCGCGGGGTGGAGGAGAGCAGGTCCTCGCCGCGCAGGACGTGGGTGATCTCCATGAGGGCGTCGTCGACCGGGTTGACGAGGGTGTAGAGCGGGGCGCCGTTGGCCCGGAGGATGCCGTAGTCCGGCACGTTCTCCGGGGTGAAGGTGAGCTCGCCGCGGACCAGGTCGGTGAAGGTGATCGGCTCGTCGGGCATCCGGAAGCGGACGATCGACGCGCGGCCCTCGGCCTCGTACGCGGCCTTCTGCTCGTCGGTGAGGTCGCGGCAGTGGCCGTCGTAGCCGGAGGGGCGGCCGGCGGCGCGGGCGGCCTCGCGGCGCTCGTCGAGCTCCTCGGTGGTGCAGTAGCAGGGGTACGCGTACCCGCCGGCGAGCAGCTTGGCGGCGACGTCCTTGTAGATGTCCATCCGCTGCGACTGGCGGTACGGCGCGTGCGGGCCGCCGACCTCGGGGCCCTCGTCCCAGTCGAGGCCGAGCCACTTCAGCGAGTCGAGGAGCTGGTTGTACGACTCCTCGGAGTCGCGCGCAGCGTCGGTGTCCTCGATGCGGAAGACCATGGTGCCCTGGTTGTGCCGGGCGAAGGCCCAGTTGAAGAGGGCGGTGCGGACCAGGCCCACGTGGGGGTTGCCGGTCGGGGAGGGACAGAAACGGACGCGGATGTTCGCGTTAGCCACGCTTGATCACCTTGTTGGTGAGAGTGCCGATGCCTTCGATGGTGACGGCGACCTCGTCGCCGACGTTGAGGGGGCCGACCCCGGCGGGGGTGCCGGTGAGGATGACGTCGCCGGGGAGCAGCGTCATGGCCTCGGTGATGTGGACGACCAGGTCCTCGATGGAGCGGATCATGTCGCTCGTCCGACCCAGCTGGCGTTGTTCGCCGTTGACCGTGGCCTGGATGGTCAGGTCGCTCGGGTCGAGGTCGGTCTCCACCCAGGGGCCCAGCGGGCAGGAGGTGTCGAAGCCCTTCGCGCGGGCCCACTGCTTCTCGCGCTGCTGCGCGTCGCGGGCGGTGACGTCATTGGCGCAGGTGTAGCCGAAGATGACGTCCTTCACGCGCTCGCGGGGCACCTCGCGGCACATGCGGCCGATGACCACGGCCAGTTCGGCCTCGTGGTGCAGCTCGTTGGAGAAGGAGGGGTACTCGATGGCGTCGCCGGGGCCGATCACCGAGGTGGTGGGCTTGAAGAAGGCGACGGGGACGTCGGGGACCTCGTTGCCGAGTTCGGCGGCGTGCTCGGCGTAGTTGCGGCCGATGGCCACGACCTTGTTGGGGAGCACGGGCGGCAGGAGCCGTACCTTGCTCAGCGGGACCTTGGTGCCGCTGAGCTCGAAGTCGGTGTACGGGATGCCCTTGATGATGTCGAGGACGAGGCCGCCGGACTCGACGGTTCCCTCGCCCTCGACCGCGCCGAAGGCCACATTGCCGTCGATGGAGAATCTGGCGATGCGCACGAGTGCTGTCGCCCCTCACTTGGTGCTGGCTGGAGTCTGACGCTCCAGGCTAACGCGGCGAGAGGGCGGTCGACCGGCGTTATCACCGGTGCCTATGGGTGGGGGCGGGGCCTGCCGCGTCCCGGGTCAGCGCGTCGCGGAGGCGTACGGCTGGGGCTCGTAGGGGGCCGGGGCCTGCATCAGGATCGTGCGGCGCGGGTTGGCCGTGTTGCCGGGCAGCTCCGTGGCGTACTCCGGCTGGGCACCGCGGCCGAGCTCTGCGGCGTCCGCGAGGTGGACGAGGGTGGAACGGCGGGGGTTGGCCGTGGTGCGGAGCGTCGTCGTCTTCATCGCGCTGATCAGACCTTGTTCCGGGAGGGGCGCCCGTACGGGCGCGAAGCGGTGTAAAGCGCCAGGCTAAACACGCCCTTCCCTTCGAATGCATGGCTGAGACATCGATCAGCGTGTGAGTTTGCTCACCACTCGGGTCTCATTCCGGGCATTACGGACCGTCTCCGGTCGTCACGGAAAGGGGCATTCCGCCACTGAACGAGCTATTCCGCTCCTGATCATGGCGACTGGGACACACGGGGACGCCCGACCATTGGGACTGAAAAGTCCGAATCCTCCGTGATCATCTTCTACATGGGGTGACACGTCGTGCACGCTTTGTCATACCCCTCCCGCCACGACACGCGGCCCTTGTTGGAGATCCGGCACTGTGCTGGAATTCCACGCACCGCCGCGGGTTTCAAGCCGGCGCGCAAGGGGCGCAACGCAGCGCCGGCCGAGTGGCGGGAAAGAAGGGGGAACTGCGCCGGTCACCGACGACCACCTGGGGTGCTCCACACACCCCGATCGACGCCGACACCGTCCTCTCCGTTCATCCGGAAGGACGCCTGGTCCAGAGGTTGCGACGCTAGTGCAGGGACGTTTCAAGAGGGATGGCTCGGGGTCTTCCCAGGCCCGCCAGGGCCGAGCGGATGCTCCGGCGGAGCAGGAACCGCGTGCCGGGACCGACCGCGGTCCCTCGGCCTCGCACACCCCGAACCAGGGTCAGGGACCGTCCGGCGAGGGCGGCGACAAGGGCGGCAGGCGCTCAAGCGCCGCGGCCTCGTCCGCCGAGCCCGCCGCCGCACCCCCCAAGGTCCGGGCCGAGAACGAGGTCGGACCCCGAATAGCCCTGCGCAACTGGCGCATCTCCACGCGCCTCGTCGCGCTCCTCACCCTCCCCGTGGTCGCGGCGACCACCCTGGGCGGCATCCGCATCAGCGACTCGCTCCAGGACATGGAGCAGCTCGACCACATGCAGCTGCTCACCAAGCTGACCCGTGAGGCGACCGGCCTCGCGCAGGCCCTGCAGGCCGAGCGCGACCTGTCCGCGGGTCCGCTGGCCAACGGCCGCCCGGTCAGCGACTACCAGGTCGCCAACCCGCGCCGGAAGACGGACCGCGAGTACAAGGCCTTCCTCGACGCCACCGAGGACATCCCGGCCACCGAGGGCGACGAGGCGCTGCGCAGCATCCGCCAGAACGTCAGCCAGATCGCCTCGCAGGTCACCGAGCTCCACTCCATCCGGGGCGCCGCCTACGAGAAGGGCGTGTCCCACTCGGTGACGGTCGAGGCGTACAGCCGCCTCATCCGCTCGCTGCTCAGCCTGTCCCAGGACATGGCGCAGGCGACCAGCAACCCCGAGATGATCAAGCGGACCCGCGCGCTCGCCGCGTTCTCGTCCGCCAAGGAGTACGCCTCCATCCAGCAGGCGATCATCGCCGCCGCGCTCCCGCCGAGCGACCGGACCGCCGGACGGATCCAGCAGGGTGACCGCCTCTACGGCGAGGCCGCCCTCAACAGTGAGGCCGTCGAGCTCAAGTCGTTCCAGGCGATCTACGAGTCCACCGGCGGTGACGCCGCCGAGCGGACCGAGTCGCTGAACAGCGGCGACCCGTCGATCAACGCCGCGAACAAGTACGCCGAGCGCGTGCTGAACTCGGACGACGCGATGCCCACCGGCGTCAAGCGCGGTCACCTGAACTTCACCGACGAGTACAGCACCAAGATCTCCGCCATGAACCGCATCGAGGCGGGTCTGCTCGGCGACATGGAGACGATGGCCCGTGAGCTGAAGCAGGAGTCGCAGCGCGACGCCATCATCAACGGTGCGCTGATCCTCCTCGTCCTCGGCGTCTCGCTCATCGGCGCCTTCGTCGTGGCCCGGTCCATGATCCGGTCGCTGCGGCGACTCCAGGACACCGCGACCAAGGTCGCCCAGGACCGCCTGCCCGAGCTCGTCAAGCAGCTCTCCGAGTCCGACCCGCAGGACGTCGACACCTCCGTCGAGTCCGTCGGTGTGCACTCCCGGGACGAGATCGGCCAGGTGGCCGCGGCCTTCGACGACGTGCACCGCGAGGCGGTCCGCCTCGCCGCCGAGCAGGCCCTCCTCCGGGGCAACGTCAACGCGATGTTCACCAACCTCTCGCGGCGTTCCCAGGGCCTCATCCAGCGTCAGCTCTCGCTCATCTCCGAGCTGGAGTCCCGCGAGGCCGACCCGGACCAGCTGTCCTCGCTGTTCAAGCTCGACCACCTCGCGACCCGTATGCGCCGGAACGGCGAGAACCTCCTCGTCCTCGCCGGTGAGGAGCCGGGCCGCCGCTGGACCCGCCCGGTCCCGCTGGTCGACGTCCTCCGTGCCGCCGCCTCCGAGGTGGAGCAGTACGAGCGCATCGAACTGGCCGCGGTCCCGGCGACCGAGGTCGCCGGCCGGGTCGTCAACGACCTCGTGCACCTCCTCGCCGAGCTCCTCGAGAACGCCACGTCGTTCTCCTCCCCGCAGACCAAGGTCCGGGTCACCGGTCACGCCCTGCCCGACGGCCGCGTGCTCGTCGAGATCCACGACACCGGCATCGGCCTCTCCCCCGAGGACCTCGCCGCGATCAACGAGCGGCTCGCCTCGCCGCCCACCGTGGACGTCTCGGTCTCGCGCCGCATGGGTCTGTTCGTGGTCGGCCGCCTGTCCCTGCGACACGGCATCCGGATCCAGCTGCGCCCGTCCGACTCGGGCGGCACCACCGCGCTCGTCATGCTCCCCGTCGACGTCGCCCAGGGCGGCAAGAAGCCCATGCCCAAGCCGGGCGCGGGCGGTCAGGGCGCGATGCCGCAGGGTGCCTCCGCCCCCGGCGGGCGTCTCCCCGGCGGTCCCGGCGCGGCCGGTGGCCCCGGTGGCGGACGTCCCGGCCAGGGCGGTGCCCCGTCCTCGGCGGCCGGCCGTCTCGGCACCGGTGCCGGTGCCGCGCGCGGCCAGGTCGGTACGGGCGGTCCCCGGGCCGCGCTGCCCGCCCGTGACGGTGCGCCGCTCGCCGGCGGCCCGCAGGGCGCGCCGCAGTCCCGCACCCCGCAGCCGCAGAACGCAGCCAACGCGGCCAACGCGGCCCTGGAGCAGACCGGCCAGCTGCCGCAGATCCCGCAGGCTCCCCAGTCGCCCGACGCGCTGCGTCCGGGCCCCGGCGGAGGCGGCCTCATCGGCGGCGCCGCGAGCGCCATCCCGTCCCGTACGGACGTGTGGGGCAACCAGTCGGCACCGCAGCAGCAGCCCCAGCAGCCGCAGGGCAACCAGCAGCCCCAGGGCAACCAGCAGGCCGGGTACGACTTCCCGCGTGCCGAGCTGCCCGGCGGCGCCCCGCAGCAGCAGCGCCCGCAGGCCGCGAGCTGGGGCAACGACCCGCAGCAGCAGCCGGTCCGGCGCCCGCAGCAGGAGATGTCCCCGCTGGACGCCCCGCGCGGTCACGAGGAGCCGGAGTCGGCGGGCCTGTTCGGCGCGCCGCAGGGCCCCGGTTCCACGGGCCAGTTCCCGCGCCCGGACTTCGGTGCCCCGCAGCAGCAGCCGCAGGTCCCGCAGCAGCAGGCCTACCAGCAGGACCCGGCGTCGACGGCGCAGTTCCCGCGCCCGGACTTCGGTGCCCCGCAGGGTCCCGGCTCCACCGGCCAGTTCCCGCGCCCGGACTTCGGTGCCCCGCAGCCCCAGGCGTACCAGGACGGCCAGCAGCAGTTCGGTCAGCAGCAGCAGTACGGCCAGGAGCAGCAGTACGGCCGGCAGCCCTTCGTGCCGCAGGCGCAGCAGCAGCCCCAGCCGCCGGCGCCGCGACAGCGGGGCGGCAACGACTTCGGCGCCCCGCGTCCGGCCGAGCCGGCCGTACGGCAGCAGCCGCAGCAGCCGCAGCAGCCGCGCCGTCCGGAGGCCCTGCCGCCGGCCGGTGGCGCGCGTGACGGCCGTACCCCGCAGTACGACGCGCTGGGGTCCGACTGGGCGCAGCAGGGGCAGCCGCAGCAGCAGGGCTACCAGGCGGACCTGACGCAGACGATGCAGACCCCGGTGGTCTCGCAGCCGTCCGCTCCGGCGCCCCGCCCGGCCGCCGACCCGGCCGGTGACGGCGGCCGCCAGAACGGGGCCGCCTGGCGGACCTCGCCCAACGACGAGCTGGTGCGCCAGGCGGAGCGGGTGCGCAAGCCCGCTGCCGGCGGCGTCACCACCTCCGGTCTTCCGCGCCGTGTGCCGAAGGCCAACCTCGTACCCGGGACCGCACAGGAGCAGGCCCACACGGCCGGCCCCCAGGTCTCGCGTGCACCCGACGACGTCCGCGGCCGGCTCACCAATCTGCGCCGCGGCATTCAGCAGGGCCGTCAGGCCGGCAACTCGACCACGGGTAGCCACCACCTCGGTCCGAACCATCAGCAGGAGCGTTAGTTGAACGCGATGAGCCAGGCGGCGCAGAATCTGAACTGGTTGATCACCAACTTCGTGGACAACACCCCCGGGGTGTCCCACACGGTGGTGGTCTCCGCCGACGGACTCCTGCTGGCCATGTCCGAAGGATTCCCCCGCGACCGCGCCGACCAGCTGGCGGCGGTCGCATCCGGACTGACCTCGCTGACCGCGGGCGCGTCCCGGATCTTCGAGGGCGGTCCCGTGGCACAGACCGTGGTGGAGATGGAGCGCGGCTTCCTCTTCCTCATGCAGGTCTCCGACGGCTCCTCGCTGGCCGTGCTCGCCCACCCCGAGTGCGACATCGGCCTCGTGGGCTACGAGATGGCGCTGCTGGTCGACCGGGCCGGCAGCGTCCTCACCCCGGATCTCCGTGCGGAGCTCCAGGGCAGCCTGCTCCACTAGGTCACGCACACCGGACACCCCACGTTCGCACGACCGACCGACAGGGCGGTACGCCCCTCCGTACCGCCCTGGCACTGTTCATCGTCCGGCCGCCCCACCCGGCCCCCCACCGGCCCCATCAGACGGCAGAAGTCTTGCTGTCACGCCCGGAGGATTCATGACCCCGCCCCCCGCCTCTCACGATCCGTACGGCGCATCAGTCGACGAGTACGGGCATGAGGGCGACCAGCCGCTGGTGCGTCCGTACGCGATGACCGGCGGCCGGACCCGGCCGCGTTACCAGCTCGCCATCGAGGCGCTGGTCAGCACCACGGCCGACCCGGCGCACCTCGCCACGCTCCTTCCGGAGCACCAGCGGATCTGCCACCTCTGCCGCGAGGTCAAGTCGGTGGCCGAGGTGTCGGCCCTCCTGTCGATGCCGCTCGGTGTCGCCCGGATCCTCGTGGCCGACCTGGCGGAGGCCGGCATGGTGGCGATCCACCAGCCGGGCAACGGAGAGACCGGCGGCACGCCGGACGTGACACTGCTCGAAAGGGTGCTCAGTGGACTTCGCAAGCTCTAGCGGCGGCGCGGCCAGATCGACCACCAGCGCGAAGATCGTGGTGGCGGGCGGCTTCGGCGTGGGCAAGACCACGTTCGTCGGCGCCGTCTCGGAGATCAACCCGCTGCGTACCGAAGCCGTCATGACCTCCGCGTCGGCCGGCATCGACGATCTGACGCACACCGGCGGCAAGACGACGACGACCGTCGCCATGGACTTCGGCCGCATCACGCTCGACCAGGACCTGATCCTGTACCTCTTCGGTACGCCCGGTCAGGACCGCTTCTGGTTCATGTGGGACGACCTCGTCCGCGGCGCCATCGGCGCCGTCGTCCTGGTCGACACCCGCCGCCTCGCCGACTGCTTCCCCGCGGTCGACTACTTCGAGAACTCGGGCCTCCCGTTCGTCATCGCCCTCAACGGCTTCGACGGCAACCAGCCCTACCAGCCCGAGGAAGTCCGCGAGGCCCTCCAGATCGGCCCCGACACCCCCATCATCACCACCGACGCCCGCCACCGCGCGGACGCCAAGAGCGCGCTCATCACGCTCGTCGAGCACGCCCTCATGGCCCGCCTCAAGTAACGGGACGGCCCAGGGCGGTTGTCATATGCCTCTGCCAGGGGCGGTCTGTGTCCTTCGACACGGCCGCCCCCGGGTTCATAACATTTCGACAGAGAATTGGGCCGCCTCGGACACCCGACGCATCCGCCCGGTGTCACTGCGCTCACCTGAGCCCCGCCATTTGGCGGGGCTCGCTCTTTATGCCCGTTTTATGCGAGGCCTGGACCACTGAAAGCGGCCGTTTCCCACTGTTTGGAACCGACCCCCTTCACGTGCTGCAATTCATGAACTCCCGAGTAGTACGGCCCTGAACGAAACACCGGCACAACGTAGGTGCCGACGCCGAGAGGTTGTTGGTCGAGTGAGGCGAAGCAAGGAAAGCTCCGCGGAGCAGGAGACGCGGGGCAACTTCACGCCGCCGTCGCGCACGGCGATGTCGCCCGCGGACGTGCCCGTGACGCCGCCCCCCGTCGAGCCGGTCAAGGGCAGCTCCAGCAAGCTCTCGCCCCGCAACTGGCGGGTGCCCACGCGCCTGAACGCGATCCTCTGCATACCCGTGCTCACCGGCCTCGTCATGGGCAGCTTCCAGGTGAAGTCGGCCATCGACACCTGGCAGGAGGCGCAGGACGCCGAGAAGACGGCGCTCATCGTGCGCGCCGCCTCGGAGTACAGCACCGCCCTCCTCAACGAGCGCGACCTGACCGCCGGCCCCCTGCTCGCCGCGAAGACCCCCGAGGACCGCAAGGCCGACGAGGTCACGCGGGCGTACGCCGCGACCGACTCCGCCAAGGCGAAGTTCGACGAGGCCGTCAAGAACATGCCGTCGGGCCAGGGCCTGGAGCGCCGTCTGCGGCTGTTCCAGGACGAGGAGCCGAAGCTGGAGACGCTGCGCAAGGCCGCGTACACCCGCTCCCTCGACCCGGTGAACACGCAGCTCGGCTACACGGGCGTGCAGCACTACCTGATGGAGTTCTCGAACGAGCTCGGTCTGGGCACCGGCAACATCACCAGCTACGGCCGCACGGTCTACGCGATCCAGCTGTCGAAGGGCGCGGAGTCCCTCCAGCGCTCCATCGGCACGCAGCTCCTCGTCCGGCCCAGCCGGGACGAGGCGGTCTTCGCCCAGCAGTCCGTGGCGTTCAACTCGTACAACTACCTGGAGCAGATCGCCCTCGGCGAGTTCAACTCCGGCGGTCTGCCCGAGGACGTCGACCTCCTCAAGAAGGTCATGGCCGGCAAGGCCGCCGAGGGCGAGAAGCGGATGTCCGCGGCCGGCGTCGAGCTGCCCAAGGGCAAGGACGGCTCCGTCTACTCCGGCGTCGCCTCCCAGATCGGCACCGCCAAGGGTCCCGAGGGCATCAAGGACCTGAAGGGCCAGGGCATCACGCCCGAGACCTGGATGGCCGTCGCCACCGCCAAGTTCGACGGCTACAGCGAGGTCGAGAAGACCCTCGTCGACAAGGCCGTGACCGAGGCCGCCGACATCTCCGACGAGGCCAAGACGGACGCCTGGGTCAACGGCGGCATCGTCGTCGTCGCCCTGCTCGCCGCCTTCATCCTGGCCGGGATGATGGCCCGCCAGATGAGCCGCTCGATGCGCGAGCTGCGGACCGCCGCGTTCAGCATCGCCGAGCAGCGCCTGCCGATGCTCGTCGACCAGCTCTCCCGTACGGAGCCGGGCCGGGTCGACACCCGCGTCCAGCCCATCCCGATCGACTCGCAGGACGAGATCGGCGAGGTCGCCCGCGCCTTCGACCAGGTCCACCGCGAGGCCGTCCGGCTCGCCGCCGAGCAGGCCATGCTCCGCGGCAACGTCAACGCGATCTTCACGAACCTCTCGCGCCGCAACCAGTCGCTGATCGAGGGCCAGCTGACCCTCATCACCGACCTGGAGAACAACGAGGCGGACCCGGACCAGCTGGAGAACCTCTTCCGCCTGGACCACCTGGCCACCCGCATGCGCCGCAACGGCGAGAACCTCCTCGTCCTCGCCGGCGAGGAGCCGGGCCGCCGCTGGGACCAGCCGGTCCCGCTGGTCGACGTCATGCGCGCCGCCTCCTCCGAGGTGGAGCAGTACGAGCGCATCGAGCTGGCCGGCGTGCCGGAGGCCGAGATCCACGGCCAGGCCGTGACCGACCTCGTGCACCTGCTCGCCGAGCTCCTGGAGAACGCCACCACGTTCTCCTCCCCGCAGACCAAGGTGCGCGTCACCGCGACGCGTCTCCCCGACGGCCGTGTGATGGTCGAGATCCACGACAAGGGCATCGGCCTCACCGCCGAGGACTTCGCGGACATCAACCACAAGCTGGCCAACCCGCCGACCGTGGACGCCGCCGTCTCGCAGCGCATGGGCCTCTTCGTGGTCGGCCGCCTCGCCGACCGGCACGGCATCCGGGTCCAGCTCCGTCCCTCGGGCGAGCAGGCCGGGACGACCTCGCTGGTCATGCTGCCGGACGCGATCACGCACGGCGGTGGCGGCGAGCAGCCGCTCCACGACGACTTCACCGTCTCGCAGATCATCCCGCAGCAGCAGCAGCAGAACGCCTTCGAGGCCGCCCCGCAGCAGCAGCCGATGCTCACCGCGGCCGACCTCGGCTTCGACGACTCGCGCTACGAGCAGCCGGCCGAGGACGACCGCCAGCTCGACCCGGTCAACCGCTCGCTCCAGCGCGAGGAGCGCCGTGCGGCCCTGGAGGCCCAGGCGCAGGGCGGCGACCGTCCGCTCTTCCACGACGAGGCGGAGCCGGCGGAGCAGTACGAGCAGCCGCAG
This sequence comes from Streptomyces nymphaeiformis, assembly GCF_014203895.1. GTDB lineage: Bacteria > Actinomycetota > Actinomycetes > Streptomycetales > Streptomycetaceae > Streptomyces > Streptomyces nymphaeiformis. Next base: position 183,568 of record NZ_JACHJY010000005.1, read on the forward strand.
GCCCAGGAGTACCCCGCCGAGCAGTACCCGGCGGAGCAGTACCCGGGGCAGGAGTACGGCCAGGAGTACGCGGACGGCTACGCCCAGCAGCAGGACGGCTACCCGCAGCAGAACGGCTACGCGCAGCCGCAGGACGGTTTCGCTCGGCAGGATGGTTACGCCTACCCGGAGCAGGGCTACGAGGCGTACCCGCAGCAGGGCTATGCGGAAGCCTCGTACGAGGCTCCGGAAACCGAACACCAGCAGTACGGCAATGCGTTCGATCCCCAGCCCCACCAGGCAGAGTGGCCGGATCAGAACGCTTACCAGGGCGGCTACGGTCAGGATTTCGGAGCGGAACCGGAATCTGCTCCGAGCGCTCCCGAACAGGCCCCCGACCGCGTAGGCTTCGACCGTCCGGGTCCGACTCCGAGTCCCGCCCCGGACGCCGGCCACGCGCTGACCGACGCCGGTCTGCCGCGCCGCGGCAGCGTCGGATCGCAGACGCAGCAGACGCAGCAGGCGCCGCAGCAGCCGAAGCCCGCGCAGCCGGTGCAGCAGCAGGACGAAGCCGACGGCTCCGAGGAATGGCGCTCGACCAACGACGAGCGCTGGCAGCGGGCCGGAAAGCTCAAGGACCCCAAGGCGGGCGGGGTCACCTCGTCCGGTCTCCCCCGACGGGTGCCGAAGGCCAACCTGGTCGAGGGCACCGCTGAGCAGACCCCGCAGGGCGGCCCCCAGGTCTCCCGCGCACCCGAGGACGTCCGGGGCAGGTTGAGCAACCTGCGCCGGGGCGTCCAGCAGGGACGCAGCGCGGGAACGGACACGAACGGATCGGGCCTCGGCCCGGGCAGTACCTACAACCAGGAGCGTTAGTGTGAGCATGAGCCAGGCGGCGCAGAATCTGAACTGGTTGATCACCAACTTCGTGGACAACACCCCCGGGGTGTCGCACACGGTGGTGGTCTCCGCCGACGGACTCCTGCTGGCGATGTCCGAGGGTTTCCCCCGTGACCGCGCCGACCAGCTGGCGGCCGTCGCTTCCGGACTGACCTCGCTGACCGCGGGCGCGTCCCGGATCTTCGAGGGCGGTGCGGTCAACCAGACCGTCGTGGAGATGGAGCGCGGCTTCCTCTTCATCATGTCGATCTCGGACGGCTCCTCGCTGGCCGTCCTCGCCCACCCGGAGGCCGACATCGGTCTCGTGGGCTACGAGATGGCCCTGCTCGTGGACCGCGCGGGCACGGTTCTGACGCCTGACCTCCGGGCGGAACTTCAGGGAAGTCTTCTCAACTAACAGACGGACAGTGCGTTTCGTGCCACCGCACCGTAAGGTGCGGTGGCGCGGTCCAAGGGACATGGACCGCGAGGCAGTCGGAGGAGGAGACGTGGGTACACCCCCGGGCGCGAGCCCGTACAACGGATATGACGCGCATCAGGCGCCGCTGGGCGACGCCGCGCAGAACCGGTTCAACTTTCCCTCCACCCCGAGCAGACAGGGCGTGTCTCAGCCCTACGCGCAGCCTCAGGTCCCGTCGGCCGCGGGTTCTCCGGCCGCCTCGCGCGGCCCGGCCGCCGCGGGCGGTTCCGGCGGGCACAACCCGCTGGTGCGTCCGTACGCGATGACCGGCGGCCGGACCCGGCCGCGTTACCAGCTCGCCATCGAGGCGCTGGTCAGCACGACGGCCGACCCGGCCCGCCTGCAGGGGCAGTTGCCCGAGCACCAGCGGATCTGCCGGCTCTGCTTCGAGATCAAGTCGGTCGCGGAGATCTCGGCCCTTCTCTCCATCCCCCTCGGCGTCGCCCGAATCCTCGTCGCCGACCTGGCCGAGGCCGGACTCGTCGCCATCCACCAGCCCGGCGGCGACGAGGCCGCCGGCGGTCAGCCAGACGTGACACTGCTCGAAAGGGTGCTCAGTGGACTTCGCAAGCTCTAGCGGCGGCGCGGCCCGTTCAACCACCAGCGCGAAGATCGTGGTGGCGGGCGGCTTCGGCGTGGGCAAGACCACGTTCGTCGGCGCCGTCTCGGAGATCAACCCGCTGCGTACCGAAGCCGTCATGACCTCCGCCTCCGCGGGCATCGACGACCTCACCCACACCGGCGACAAGACGACGACGACCGTCGCCATGGACTTCGGCCGCATCACGCTCGACCAGGACCTGATCCTGTACCTCTTCGGTACGCCCGGTCAGGACCGCTTCTGGTTCATGTGGGACGACCTCGTCCGCGGCGCCATCGGCGCCGTCGTCCTGGTCGACACCCGCCGCCTCGCCGACTGCTTCCCCGCGGTCGACTACTTCGAGAACTCGGGCCTCCCGTTCGTCATCGCCCTCAACGGCTTCGACGGCAACCAGCCCTACCAGCCCGAGGAAGTCCGCGAGGCCCTCCAGATCGGCCCCGACACCCCCATCATCACCACCGACGCCCGCCACCGCGCGGACGCCAAGAGCGCGCTCATCACGCTCGTCGAGCACGCCCTCATGGCCCGCCTGCGGTAGTCCCGACGGGACGAGGTACGGAAAGGCCCCGCGCACCGGATCCGGTGTGCGGGGCCTTTCCGTGTCCCGCCCTCTCAGTCCTGCCAGTAGAAGAGCAGGGTGTCGACGTCGAGGGGCTCGCGTCCGCCGAAGTGGTAGACGCACAGGTCGGTGACCTCGATGCCGCCGGTGGCCCCGTCGATCCAGCGGAAGCCGGCCTCCTCCAGGGCCCGCCGAGCGGGGTGCCCGTCGTCGTGACCGGAGGCGAAGCGGCCGAGGACGCTGATGAGGACGTGCTCGTCTCCGCACCGGATCACGTGATAGCTGCCGTCGCCCTGCTGGTGGTGGTCCCCGGCGGAGACCGGCGGGGCCGGGTCGAGACCGGCGGCGGCCAGCGCGGCCGTCGCACGCGTGAGCCGGGCGTCCACGTCCTGGTGGCCCGGCGGCTCGGTGCACAGGGCTTCCAGGCGCCAGCGGGGGTCGCTCTTCCGCTCGCACCGGGGGGCGTACTCGTGGACGACCGCCCGGCGCAGTTCCTCGTCCAGGCCGTCGACCCCGACCCGGGGACCGCCGAGCCGCTCGTCGAGCCGGCGGGTCTCCGCGCGGTCCTCGGTGAGTCCGTGGAGGGCGCAGACGGCCCGCACGGCGGCCTCGGGGGTGGGCGCCTGGTCCACGAAGGCGCGCAGCCGGTCCGGGTCCGCGGCGAGCGACTGGGCGAGGTCCGCGACGCCGCGGTCGGGGTCGGCCAGGTACGGGAGCACGTCGAGACCCGCGCGGTGCCGGGTCCGGAGCGCGAAGCGGCGGTCCTCGGGCCGGTCCTCGCCGAGGTCGGCCAGGATCGCGTCGGCACCGTGGTGCTCCACCAGTCCGTCGAGGCCGGCCTCCCCGGTCTCCCGCCACCGCTGCCAGGGCGAGGCGGCGAGCGTGGACAGGCCGGGGGCGGCCGTGCGGTCGCCGAGCAGGCCGCGGGCCTTGAGGACCGCCTCGGCGACCCCGTACGAACCGTCCCCGTGCCGCTCCTCGTCGCGCAGCCAGGGCAGGAGTTCCGTCCGGCCGGCGAGGAGGTCGAGGAGCGCGATGCGCACCTCGGCCGTCTCGTCCTCGTCCCGGATCCGGTCGAGGAGGCCGTGGACCCTGGCCTCCGGGACCCGGCCGGCGAGCGCGTCCGCGCAGATCCGGCGGCGCCACCAGGCGTTGCCGGGGTCCAGGACGTAGCGGGCGAGGGCGTCGGGGTCGTGGGCGCGCAGGGCGGCGGTGTCGGGCTGCCCCCGGTCCGGTATCAGCATGTCGATCTTCCGCATCGGGCGATGCTACGGGCCGGGGACGGCGAAGGGCCCCCGGTTTCCCTGTGCGGGAAGCGGGGGCCCTTCGGTGCTGCGGTTCAGCGCCAGCTGTGCGGGGCGCGGAAGCCGTGCTCGCGCTCCAGGCGGCGCCAGCCGGCCTGGGTGCGGCGGTGCGCGGCGGTCTCGGCGGGCTGGGAGGCGGCGCGGGCGAGCAGCACGGCCGTGATGGCGGCGAGCTCCTCGGGGTCGGCGGTGCCCTTCTCGACGCGGAGAAGGTTGGCAGGCGTGGTCACGTGGATGACTCCTCTTACTGAGGCGGGTTGCCGTGCTTGCGGGACGGCAGGTCGGCGTGCTTGGTGCGGAGCATCGCGAGGGACCTGATGAGCACCTGGCGGGTGTCGGCGGGGTCGATGACGTCGTCGACCAGGCCGCGCTCCGCCGCGTAGTACGGGTGCATCAGCTCGGCCTTGTACTCCTTGACCATGCGGGCCCGCATGGCCTCGGGGTCCTCGGCCTCCGCGATCTGCTTGCGGAAGATGACGTTGGCGGCGCCTTCGGCGCCCATGACCGCGATTTCGTTGGTGGGCCAGGCGTACGTCAGGTCGGCGCCGATGGACTGGGAGTCCATCACGATGTAGGCGCCGCCGTAGGCCTTGCGCAGGATCAGGGAGATCCGGGGCACGGTCGCGTTGCAGTACGCGTACAGCAGCTTCGCGCCGTGCCTGATGATTCCACCGTGCTCCTGGTCTACACCAGGCAGGAAGCCGGGTACGTCCAGAAGGGTGATGATCGGGATGTTGAAGGCGTCGCACATCTGGACGAAGCGCGCGGACTTCTCGGAGGCCTCGATGTCGAGGACGCCGGCGAGCGACTGCGGCTGGTTGGCGACGATGCCGACGACCTGGCCGTCGAGCCGGGCCAGGGCGCAGATGATGTTGCGGGCCCAGCGCTCGTGGATCTCCAGGTAGTCGCCGTCGTCGACGAGCTCCTCGATGACCTTGTGCATGTCGTACGGGCGGTTGCCGTCGGCGGGCACGAGGTCGAGGAGGACGTCGGAGCGGCGGTCGGCCGGGTCCTCGGAGGCGACGGTCGGCGGGTTCTCGCGGTTGTTCTGCGGGAGCATCGACAGGAGGTAGCGGACCTCGGCGATGCAGGTCTCCTCGTCGTCGTACGCGAAGTGCGCGACGCCCGAGGTCTCGGCGTGCACGTCGGCGCCGCCGAGGCCGTTCTGGGTGATCTCCTCGCCGGTGACTGCCTTGACGACGTCCGGGCCGGTGATGAACATCTGCGAGGTCTCGCGGACCATGAACACGAAGTCCGTGAGGGCCGGGCTGTACGCGGCGCCGCCGGCGCACGGGCCGAGCATCACCGAGATCTGCGGGATGACGCCCGAGGCCTTGGTGTTGCGCTGGAAGATGCCGCCGTAGCCGGCGAGGGCGGAGACGCCCTCCTGGATGCGGGCGCCGGCGCCGTCGTTCAGGGAGACCAGCGGGGCACCGGCCGCGATGGCCATGTCCATGATCTTGTGGATCTTGGTGGCGTGGGCCTCGCCGAGGGCGCCGCCGAAGATCCGGAAGTCGTGCGCGTAGACGAAGACCGTGCGGCCCTCGACCGTGCCCCAGCCGGTGATGACACCGTCGGTGTACGGCTTCTTGGCCTCCAGGCCGAAGCCCTGCGCGCGGTGCCGGCGCAGCTGCTCGACCTCGTTGAAGGAACCAGGGTCGAGCAGCAGCTCGATGCGCTCGCGAGCGGTCAGCTTGCCCTTCGCGTGCTGGGCCTCGGTGGCGCGCTCACTCGGGCCACGGAGCGCCTGCTCGCGCAGGACGTGCAGCTCGGCCACTCGGCCACGGGCGTCAGCGGGCTCGCTCGGGATCTGGTCCACAACGGTCATGTACCGACCCTACGAAGTCGGACAAGAAAACCCCGCCGTCGACTCCGTACAGTCTCGCGTGTCGAATCCTGGTGGGGCTGGACAGAACCCAGACCCGACCAGCCCGAGTCAACAGCCAGACACCCCCCGTGTTTGTTGGGTTCCGACATAGACCTAGACGAGGACCTCACAACCGTGGGTCGCTCCCCCGGTACCCGGAGTGATCCGCAGCCGCAGCTCGGAGCCGGTGCCGAGGACCTCCACCGAGGGATCGTGGCGGACCACCCGGCGGACCGGACGGTTCCACACCAGTTCGAAGGGCTGCCCGGTGCGGAGCGGCTCGGAGACCCGCAGAGAGAGGACGGAGCGGTTCCGCCGGACGAGGACGCTCGCGGGCGCGGTGACCGTGAGCGGACCCACCGTACCGGCCTGCCAGAGGTTCGCCGCGGTCAGTCCGAGGGACGGGACGGCGATCGCCTGCCGCTCGGCGGTGTTGTCGAGAACGTGCAGCCAGCCGGGGTCGGCGGCGCGGGCCGCGACCGTACGCGGAGAGGCGCCCGGCATCAGGACGTACGCGTAGGAGGCGGCGACCGGGTCGGTGCCGTGGTCGAGCCAGAGGGTCTGGTAGCGGCGGGTCCGGCGCTCGGTGGAGCTGGTGGTGTTGATGTCGCTCCAGGCGCCGGTGCGGTCCTCGCGCAGGGTGCGGAGGTTCCCGGCCCCCTGCGGGAGGACCCAGCCGCCGTGCCCCTCCAGGTGCGCCCAGCCGTCGCCGGTGGTGAGGGCCTGGGTGCCGGACTCCCCCAGGAGGCGGTTGTCGACGACCGTCTCGACGGGCACGCCGTCGGTCGCGGTGATCCCGGCGCCCAGGCAGACGACCGCGTCCGCCGCGCAGAACCAGGACTTGCGGGCCTCCAGGGTGGAGCCGAGGCCCTTGAGGTGCTGGCCGACGGCCGCGTACTCGCCGTCGGTGGTCCCGCCGACCCAGCGGACGGTCGGCCGGGGCGCGCCCCACTCGCCGCCGGCCCGGTCGGCGAGGCGCTTGGTGGAGACGGTGGTGCCGGGCAGGCGGTACGGGTCGACGGTGGGCCAGAACCAGTCGGTGTACTGGTCGCCGAGGTCCGGGGTCCACCAGGAGAGCATCCCGGCGCCGGTGTGCCAGCCGCGCGGGTTCTCGCCGTTGCCGCACTCGTAGTACGTGATCCGGTTCGAGGCCATCGAGAGGGAGGCGGCCCAGCCGGGGCGGCGGTGCACGGCCCGGTCCATGGCGGGGAACAGCCGGTGGCCGGTGGGTTCGGGGGCGGCGGGGACGGGAGAGGCGGCCACGGCGTGCAGCCGGGCGAGGTCCGCGACGCCGAACTGGCGGGCGGTGAGGATCGGGGAGACGGTGTCGCGCTCGATCCACCCCTTCACGCGAGCGTGCCACCGGTCGCGCTCGGCGGGCGACGCCCCGCCCGCGAGGAGGGCGATGGCCGCGATGACGCCCTGGCCGTGGAAGTGGTCGGAGCGCATGATCCGACGGTCGTCGTTCTTGAGGTAGCCGCGGCTGATCGCGCGCCCGTTGACGCCGTCCATCATCAGGCCGTCGTAGATGAAGGGGGCGTACGCCCTCTCGACGCTGTCGAGGACGATCTGCCGGTTCGGGTCGGTGACGGCCCAGCTGGACCCGGCGAGGAGGGTGAAGAGCCGGCCGAGGCCGTCGAGCATGACCTGCCCGTAGGTGCCGGAGTAGGCGACCCAGGCGTGCTGGACGAAGGAGCCGTCGGCGTAGAGGCCGTCCCCCTGGGTGACGTACGGGAAGACGGGCGAGAGGGCGTCGCGGGCGAGGGCGATCTTGGCGGGGTTCGCGCCGAGGACCCCGCGCAGGGCCACGGAGCGGCAGAGGTCGACGCGGTTGGCACCGGTGGAGGTGCCGGAGTAGTTCAGGAGGGCCGAGTCGGGCACGAAGTGGTCGACGGCGGCGCAGGCGGCGGCGATGCGCTCGGCGCCGAGGCGGGGGTGGAGCGCGGCGACGACGTCCATGAGGAGGCGGGGGCTGCCGATCTGCCATTCCCACCAGTTGCCGTAGCGCGGGGCGCCCGCCCGGTAGACGGTGGCGGAGAGGTGGTCGAGGCCGCGCAGCACGTCGGCGAGCAGGCTCTCGTCGCCGGTGAGGCCGGTGCCTGCCTGTACGTACGCCTGGGTCATGGTCCACAGGCGGCTGTAGCTCTGGGTGATGCCGGCCGGCGGGTCGAAGGGGGCGTCGGGCCAGAGCGAGGTGGGGGTGGCGGCCATGCCGGCGCGGAAGGCACGCGCGAGCGTGCCCGTCTCGGCGAGCCGGCCGGCGTAGGGCTCGGCCCCGGCGTCGAAGCCGGAGCCGAGCTGGAGGTCGAGCCAGCGGAGCCGCAGCGCCTCGAACTCGTCGGCCGAGTGGGCCTGCGGGGCGAGGGCGAGCGTGAGGGCTGCCGCTGTCGTCGTGCTCAGGAAGGTGCGTCGGGACCAGAGGGGCAGGGACACGGGAGCCTCCCGGGGGAAGTGGTGGAGACCGGTCGGCGCCCGGTGTAACACCCTGTTTCCGACGCAATCAATGAGCACGGCAAGCGCTTGCTGTCCCTGTGGGGGTGTCAGTTCCCGCAGTGGAAGCGGGCGCTCCCCCAGTCCGCGTGGTCGTTGCCGTTCCCGTCGCCGCCGTCGCCGACGACGAGGTCGACGTAGGAGGCGCCGGTGACGTCGGCGGTGAGCTGCCAGGCCGGGTCGGCGGCCCTGAGGACCGGGGACTTCGTCTTCTCCGTACCGTCCGCGAGCACGCTGAACTGGACGCTGCCGCGGGTGGTCTGGACGTCGTCCACCCCGACCTCGGCGGTGAGCGAGGTGCACCGGCCGCCGAGGTAGTAGCGGACCTTCGCCGGGGCGTGGGTGCCGAGGCCCTTGGCGTAGCTCACTCCGCCGATCCGCAGCGGGGTGCCGTCGCCGGTTCCGGTCTCGCCGTTGGAGAGGTCCCGCTCGACGGGTCCCCAGCCGTTGGCGGCCGAGGTCCAGTCCAGGTCGCTGGCCCAGCTGTCGGCGGTGGGCGGCGGGGGCAGGGTGCGGACGGTGGTGGCGGCGGTGAGCTTCCGCTGCCCTCCCCCGATGCCGTACGTGACGGAGGCGCCCAGCGGGTACGGCCGGTAGGCCGCGTCCGCCGGGGGTGTCACCTGCCAGGTGGCGGTGGCCCGCGCGCCCGGGGCGACCGTGCCGAGGGCGACGGGCGCGGCGGGTTCGGCGGTCCAGCCCTCGGGGAGGGTGAGGACGGCCCGGGCGTCGGTGACGTCGGCGGCCTCGTCGTTGGCGAAGGCGGCCGTGACCCGGTTGGGGCGGCCGGGTTCGAGGCTGTCGGGCGCGGTGACGGTGAGCGTGCCGCAGGCGGCGGGTTCGGCGGCGGGGCCGAGGTCGGTGACGGTGAAGCCGTCGAGGACGAAGTCGGCGCCGTCCGGGGCGTCCTCGCGCTTGCGCAGGCCGGTCCAGGTGTCGCCGCAGCCGGCGGTGACGGTCTCGGAGAAGTGCCCGGTGGTCCTCTGCTGTCCGAGGGGCGTGCGGCGGGTCTCCACAGAGGTGCCGTTCACGCGGTCGTAGCCGGTGACCCACTCGTACGCGCCCGCGTGGCTGGACTGGTAGTCGTACGCGACGCGGTAGTCGTGGCCGTCCTTCATCGGGACGGTCCAGGGCGCGGTCCGGTAGACGAGTCCGCTGTTCTCGTCGTGGGACTTGAGGCTCTCGGCGCCGCCGATGACGTCGTCGATCGGTTTCCCGTTCCAGCCGGCCTGGGTGTACGGGGCGTGCAGCTGCGCGATGTGGGTGCGGGGGTCGGTGGTGCCGCCGGCGTCGCCCTTGAGGAAGGGGCCCCAGCCCTGGTCGACGGCCTCGAAGTCCTCGTGGGCGAGCGTCCCGGCCTTCGTCGCGGGGGCGTTGGCGACGATCCGGACGTCGTCGATCCGGACGGTCGCGGGGCTGCCGCCCGCGGCCTGGATCCGCAGCGGGACGGAGCCGTCGGCGGGTGCGGTGAAGGTGACCTTGGCGCGCTGGAAGCGGGTGCCGTTCCAGTCGGAGGCGGCGACCCGGTCCTCCAGGGCGGAGCGCTCGACGGTGACGGACGCGCCCCCGGCGGAGAGGGTGGTGGGGCGGGTCTTCCCGGGCTCGACCTCGATGAGGGCGGAGGCCGTGTACCGGGCGCCGGGGGTGAGGCCGGTGATCTGCTGGCGGACCGAGGCGGTGGCGGCGCCGCTGAGCTTCGCGCTGTTGCGGCCCTGGTCGTCGGTGTCACGGGCGACGGTGCCGGCCTTGGTCCAGCCGCCGAGCCGGGCGTCGTTGAAGCCGGGGTCCTTCACCGGGGTGCCCTGGCCCCAGCGCGGGGCGGTCTGCGCGGGGGCGCTGTCCGGATAGAGGACGTAGGGCTGTCCGGCGACGGCGTCGAGGGTGATCCGTCCGCCGGAGGGGCGCACGGTGCCGGTCTTCACGCGCCCGTTGTCGGTGAGCTTGTACAGGGTGTACGCGCGCGTGCCGCCGGGGACGGCCCAGCTGGTCGTCCCGCCGGTCCTGTTGTAGTGGTAGAGCTTCTTCCCGCCGTCCCAGGGGAGCAGGTAGCCGTCGCCGTCGAGGACCTTGCGGCCGTTGTCGTAGAAGGTGCGGCGGCCGTTCTCGACGGTGCCGCGGACGCCTCCGGTGAAGGTGATGTCGTTGCCGTCCCAGCGGGTGATCTGCTGCTGCTGGAGGTACTTGGCGGGCAGGTTGCGCTGCCAGATGTTGGCGGAGAAGGCGTTCCAGTCGGTCTCGCCGGTCCAGCCCTCGAAGTCGACCAGGGCGGTCTGGCCGAGGACCGGGTGGTTGTTCCAGACGTCCTTCTCGCCGTTGCGGATGAAGCGGATGATCTGCGAGTTGAGGCCCTTGTTGGTGGCGCCGCCGTAGTCGAGGTCGTTGGCCCAGTGGGACCAGAGGGAGGCCCGCTCGAACTTCTCGGACCACTCGGTGGCGACGTTCCAGCCCTGTGCCCGGACGGCCTGCATCGTCTTGTCGGCGATCCAGCCGTGCGTGTAGTAGACGTCGATGTAGAGCATCGACAGGTTGGGGTCGGTCTCGTCGCGGAGCTGCTGGAAGCGGCGGGCGAGGTCGCCGCTGTTCACGTCCCGGCGCTGGTCGATGTAGTAGCTCTGGTTGAGCCAGTTCCAGCCGGGCTTCGTCTTGTCGACGAGGGTCTCGCTGAAGTTCTTCGCCTCGGGGTACGACTCGGTGGCGTTGACGTGGACGCCGAAGCCGGCGCCCCACTTCCTGCCCTCGCGCAGCAGGGTGTTGAGGTCGGCGAGGCCGCCGGCGCGCTTGTTGTAGTTGCCGCCGTAGTCGGGGTGGGCGGAGTCGTGGCCCTCGGAGCCGTACCCCTTGAGCAGGGCGAACTGGCCGAGTCCGTCGGTGGAGAGCGAGATCCGCTTGACGTCGTCGAGGGTGCGCAGGAAGGGGTGGGTGGCCTGGGAGGCGAAGTTGAAGGGGATGTGGGCGACGACCCGGTCCGGGGTCCGGTCGCTGCCGGGGGCCTTGATCCCGATCGCACGGAAGGCGACGGCGCCGTCCTGCCAGTCGACGGCTCCGTCGGCGTTGGCGTCGGGGGTGACGACGACCTTCGCCCAGGGCAGGTCGTCGCCGCTCTCGGGCTGCGGGGCGCCGGCGCCGCGGTAGGTCCACTGGCCCGACCAGACGCCGACGCGGGTCTCGGCGCCGCTCCTGCGGGCCTGGTGCCAGAAGCGGGCGCCGTCGCGGGCGGAGGCGCCGGAGGGCTTGTCGTACGAGGAGTTCGACTCGACGGCCGCGGCGAGGGCGCCGGTGTTGACGATCGCGTAGCTCGCGCCGACCGGGTTCGGCTCGGCCGCGGTGGTGTCGGTGACCCGGGCGAAGACGTCGGCGGTGCGGGTGGAGTCCGGGTCGAGCCGGGTGAAGGCGGTGGCGGCGCCGGTGTCCGAGGAGCCGACGGAGACCAGGTCGTGGCCGGGGATGTCGATCGTGCCGACGCGGAAGGCCTCGGTGTCGCGGACGGCGGTGACCTTGAAGGTGGTGGTGCGGCCGTCGACGCCGAGCCGGGCGTCGATCTCGACGCCGGGCAGGTCGGGGAAGACGAGGGTGTACGCGGCGGAGGCGGCGGTCAGGACGGGCGCGCCCTCGGTCTGGACGGCGTGGGCGGTGCCGTTGAGCACGACCTGCGTCACCGGGGCCGTACTCCCGAGGAGACGGGCGCCGCTCGCGCGGTCGGTGTACGAGAGGACGCGGGGGAAGTCCTCGGCGACGGCGACGGAGAGCTGGGCGGAGCCGATGACGGGGTCCGCGGGGGCTTCCTCCGCGAGGGCTGGTCCGGAGAGGGCGAACACGGTGGCCGACGCGGCGGCCAGCGCACAGGCCGTGCGCAGCCGCCGCGCCGCGGAGGGGGCTGAGGTGTGTGGGTGCGACATGCGCACCAGTTGGCCCGGGGGACGGATCACCGTCAACGAGATCGTCCGCGGAGGGCCCCGCCAGTCCAACAACCCCTTCCGGTTAGTCCAAGTCGCTCAGCAGCCGCCGCAGTTGTAGAAGGTCACGTCCCAGTGGCTGCCCTCGTCGGCGTAGACGTTGCCGGCGCCGGACTTCCACTGCGGGGCTCCGTCGCCGCGCAGCCCGATGTACGCGAAGGTGTTCTTGATGTAGCTCCCGACGCAGGTGTACTTGCTGAGGTCCAGCTTGTAGCCGTTCCAGTGCGAGTACGTGCCGCTCGCGTGGCCGACCTCGGTGCCGCCGGTGATGTTGAGGGCGCAGCCGCTGGCGCTCTTGAGGGTCTGGGCGCCCTGGGCGGTGGCGAGGTTGAGCTGCTCGAAGGACGTACACGTGGAGTTGTAGCGGTCCGAGCAGTTGCCGGACGAGGACCAGGTGATCCCGGAGGACCGGAACATCGAGGTCGCGGTGGCGTGGCTGATCTTGGTGACGGCGTGGGCGTCGGTGGTGGTGGTGAGGGCGCCGAAGCCGGGGGCGAAGAGGGCGCCCAGGACGAGGGCGACTGCGGTCAGGACGGAGCGGAGCTTCACGGGGGTTCCTCCTGCGGGTGACCGTGACGGCTGGGGACGGCTGTGCAGGTGGTGCTCGTGGTACCGGTGGCGCGGGTCGAGCCGGATGGCGCGCGTGGAGCCGGTGCATCCGGTCGCGCAGGGAGATGGTGCCGTAGTTCTACGCGCGTCCGAAAGAGGGCGTCGGCGACCTGGAGCCCTCGCCCGGATGAACATCCTCCCCAGATGTTGAATGTTGAACGGAATAGGGCTACAGTCGTTCTCGTTGAAGGTTCAACAAACGCCGACAAGGAGCACGTCATGGGTCTCTTCAGCCGCAAGAACAACGAGTCCGCCGTCGCCACCGCCGCCCTCCCGGTGGACCCGGCCCTCGCCGCCCTCACCGGCGACTACACCATCGACCCGGCGCACAGCAGCATCGGCTTCACCGTCCGTCACGCGATGGTCACCAACGTCCGCGGCACCTTCGCCGAGCACGAGGGCGCGCTGAAGCTCGACGGCTCCGACCCCGGCGCCTCCACCGCCTCGATCGACGTCAAGATCGCCTCCATCGACACCGGCATCGGCGACCGCGACGGCCACCTGCGCAGCGGTGACTTCTTCGACGCCGAGCAGTTCCCGCTGATGAGCTTCCGCTCCACGAGCGCCGAGCAGCTGGGCGGCGACAAGTACCGGATCACCGGCGACCTGACCATCAAGGACGTCACCAAGCCGCTCGCCATCGACCTGGAGTTCAACGGCACCGCGACGGACGTCTACGGCAACGAGCGCGTCGGCTTCGAGGGCTCCGCCGAGATCCTGCGCTCCGCCTGGGGCCTGACCTGGAACGCGGCCCTGGAGACCGGTGGCGTCATGGTCAGCGACAAGGTCAAGCTGAACTTCGACATCTCCGCCATCAAGAACGCCGCCTGACCCCTTCCGGGAACCTCCGGACACACGAGCGCGCCCGCCCTCCGCAGCAGCGGAAGGCGGGCGCTCGGCGTTCGTCGTGACTACAGGCCGGCCGCCGCCTCGACGACGGCCGGGATCAGGCGGTCGTTCTCGGGGGCGCCCGGGCCGGACATGAAGCCGAAGCGGCGGCGGGCGTAGCTGTAGGCGAGGCCGGTGGCCGGGTCGGCGAAGGCCTGGGAGCCGGGGGCGCCGCTGTGGCCGATCGCACCGGGACCGAGCGACGGGTGGCGGGTGGCGAGCGGGACAAAGCCGAGGCCGAAGGCGTTCTCGCTGCCGGTGACGAGGTCGGTGCCCCGGGAGTGGATCCGGGCGAACTCGGCCAGGGTGTCGGGCGCGAGCAGCGGGGCCCGGCCGTCGAGCTCGCCCGCGACCGCCGCGTACATCCGGGACAGGCCGCGGGCGGTGCCGACGCCGCCGCCGGAGAGCGGCGACTTCGCGTGGACGGTCCGGGAGTTGCCGTACGCGACGAGGTCGAACGGCGGCTCGGCGTGGGCGTTGAAGGCGATGGCCGTCAGGCTGTCCGGCTTCAACGGGTTCTCGGCGAGGAACGCCTGCTGGGCCGGGGTGGGCCGCATCGGCAGGGCCGTGCGGAAGCGGGGTTCGAGCTCCTCGGGGAGGCCCAGGTAGTAGTCGAGGGCGTACGGGGCGCGGACCCGCTCCTCGAACAGCTCGTGGACCGTGCGGCCGGTGGCCCGCAGCACCACCTCGCCGACCAGGGAGCCGAAGACCACCGCGTGGTAGCCGTGGCCGGTGCCGGGCTCCCAGAAGGGGCGCTGGCCGGCGAGGCGCGCGGCGATCAGGCGGTCGTCGGAGGCCTCCTCCATCGAGAGGCCTCCGTCGGCGCCGATCAGTCCGGCACGGTGGGAGAGCAGCTGCCGCAGGGTGATCCCCTCCTTGCCCTCGGCGGCGAACTCGGGCCACCAGGAGGCGACTTCGCGGTCCAGGTCGAGGACGCCCTCCTGGACGAGGAGGGCGGCGACCAGGGCCGCGGCGCCCTTGGAGGAGGAGTAGAGCGCGAGCAGGGAGTCGCCGTCGACGCCGTCACCGCCCCACAGGTCGACGACGAGCCGGCCGTGGTGGTGGACGGCGAGCTGGGCGCCGCCGTCCCGCGCCTCGTCCGCGGCGATCTCCGCGAACACCTCCCGTACGGACTCGAATCCGGGCTCCACCGTGCCGTGGACGTCGGACATGATCTTTCCCCCCGTGGTCTCTTGTCGCGGTCAGACAGCAGAACGATCAAGGGGCCGAATCCCTTCCCGCTCACGGGGGTTCGACACGATTCCGTTCTTCCCGCCCCCGGACGAGCTCGCGAAGAGGAGTCCGGCGGTGACGAGGAGCGTCACCCCGGTGGCGGCGTGGACGCCGAGCGCGGTGGCGTACGGGCCGCCGTAGGTGATGACGGTGGTCGCGTCGCCGAAGGGGGCGATCGCGAAGAGCAGCAGGACCCAGGCCAGCGCACGGCGGTGGCCGAGCGCGAGGAGGGCGAGGACGACCACGCCGTCGGCGAGGTCGCGGAAGGCCTTGAGCCAGAAGTATCCGGCGGCGTCGCCCTGGGGCCAGGCGGGGATGCCGTAGCCGGCGGCGGCGGTCTCGGGGTCGAGGAGGAACTGCGAGCCGAACGAGAGGCAGAAGAGGCCGATGAGGACGGAGAGGACGGTGGCGAGGCGGCGCATGGTCACGGATTCCCCCAAGGCATCGATCTAGCGTTGCTAGGACTGACAGCAACGCTAGACCTAGCGCCGCACTCTTGTCTAGCGATGCTAGAAAACGGAGGTGCCGGGCGCCGTGGCCACCCACGACGGGAGCGCCCGAACCCGCTGGTCAACGCCGTTGTCAGTGGCGGCCGCTAGCGTCGTCGGCATGGAATTGCGTATCGACAGCGCCGTGTTGACCGACGCCGTGGCCTGGGCCGCGCGCGTCCTGCCCGCCCGCTCCCCCATGCCCGTGCTCGGCGGGCTGCTCCTGGAGGCGGCGGACGGCGGACTGCGCGTCTCGGGCCTCGACCACGAGGCCTCGGCCCGCGTCGAGGTCGAGGCCGACACCGCCGTCGAGGGCCGGGCCCTGGTCCTCGGCCGGCGCCTGCTCGACATCTGCAAGGTGCTCCCCCGGGGCGCCACCGAGCTCGCCGTGGAGGGCGCCCGGCTCTCGGTGACCTCGGGCGACGCCCGCTTCGGCCTCTCCCTGCTGCCGCTCGACGACTACCCCGCCGCGCCCGCGCTGCCCGAGGTGCGCGGGCTCGTCGACGGGGACGCCTTCGCCGCCGCGGTCGGCCAGGTCGCCGTGGCCGCGGGCCGCGACGACTCGCTGCCCGTCCTGACCGGGATACGGCTCGCCCTGGACGGCGCCACGATGACGCTGGCCGCCACCGACCGCTACCGGTACGCGGTCCGCACCCTGGAGTGGAAGCCGGAGGCCGGCGCCTCCGAGGAGGGCGCGGACGTGGTCGTCCCGGCCCGCCGCCTCACCGAGATCGCCCGCTCCCTCGCGGGCACGGGCCCGGCGCGCCTCGCCCTCGACTCCGGCTCCCTCGGCTTCGAGAGCGGCGGCACCCGCACCACCACCCGGCTGCTCGACGGCCGGCTCCCCCGCCACGACAAGCTCTTCGCCCTCGGCGAGCACGCCCTCGCGGTCACCGAGCGGGCCCCGCTGACCGAGGCCGTCAAGCGGGTCGCGGTCGTCGCCGAGGGCGACAGCCCGGTCCAGCTGACCTTCTCCCCCACCGCCCTGCACCTCCAGGCGGGGTACGAGGACGACGTGGCGTCCCAGCGCCTGCCCGCCACGCTCACGGGCCCGGACTCCCTGACGGTCGCCTTCAACCCGGGCTACCTCCTGGACGCGCTGGGCTCCCTGGACGCCCCCGAGGTCCGCTTCCACCTCCTGGGCCCGGGCCAGCGCGCCCTCCTCACCGACGGCGCGAAGGAGACCCACCGCCACCTGCTGATGTCGGTGAAGCCGCTGGTGTGACCTCCGGCGGTCTAGAAGCCGCCTCCCCCGTCGAACCCTCCGCCTCCGCCGAAGTCACCGCCGCCGCCCCCGAAGTCGCCTCCGCCGAAGTCGCTCGATCCGAAGTCGCCGGAGCCGAAGTCGGCGCCGGAGAAGTCGCCGCCCTGGAAGTCCGCGCCGCCGTACTCGGCGGCGTAGGCGGGGGTGGCGAGCATGGAGCCGAGCATGGTGCCCACGAGGAGGCCGGGGAGCATGCCGCCGCCGAAGTAGCCGCCGGCCCAGGGGCCGTAGGCGGGGCCCGCCTCCCAGTAGGGGCGGCGGCCGGTGTCGGTGTCGACGGTCCGGGCCACCGGGTCGAGGCCGTCGTCGAGACGGGCGGCGTCGGCGGCGCAGACCGGGACCTGGCGGGGGGCGCCGCCGGGCGGGGTCCAGGTCCGGTCGTCGGCGGCGGGGCCGTGCCGGGGGTCGAAGAAGCACGGCGGCCGGCGCTCGGGCAGCGGCCGGGACTCGCGGCGGGCGGCCAGGACCGCGAGGGAGAAGCGGCCGTCCTCCAGGGCCTGGGTGACGGCGCGGACCTCGTGCGGCCGGGTGACCGCGCCCATGAGGGACTTGGCGCTGTCGTACGAGTCGAGGGCGCGCTCGTAGTCGGCGCGCATCGCGTCGTCGGCGCCGGGCTCGGCGGGGTGGAAGTCGAGGCGTTCGAGCTCCTCGCCGAAGGCGGTGATGTCCTCGTCGACGACGACCCGCAGCCGGTCGAGGGCGGCGCGCTCCTCGGCCTCCTTGCGGAGCCGGTTGCGGCGGACGACGGCGTAGGCGGCCGCACCGCCCGCGACCACGACACCGCCGAGGACGACGAGCCCGGCGACGGGGACCCCGGAGTCGTTCGTCCCCACGGAGCCCCAGGAGGCGGGGGCGGAGCCGCGCATCACCGGCAGGGCCTGGTCGACGAAGTTGTTCAGCTCGGTGGCGGCGTCGGCGCCGGGCCGGCGCACCGAGGTGACGAGGTTGTTCACGGCGTCCCGGGACAGCACCGTACGGTCGGCGCGGGCGTCGAAGCCGTTGCCGAGGCGGATCGCGTACAGACCGGTGATGCCGGTCTCCGTGCGGAGGTTCTGGAAGAGGTTCTCCGGCGGGAACTGCGCGTTCGCGGGGAGCACCGCCACGAAGAGCGGCTTGTCCGCGTCCTTGATCTTCTGCGCGAGGGCCTTGGCGTCGGCCGTGGAGAGCTGGCCGGCGGCCCCCGGGTCGACGTAGACCGGGCCCTGTTTCAGGGCGGCGGCCGCGTCGGACACGCCGGTGGCCCTGGCGCTCGCGAGGGGCGCCAGGACCAGCGACAGAAGCAGGAGCAGCCCGCCGAGGGCCGACCCTCTGGAAATCGCCCTGGTCCTCATGGTTCGACGCTACCCGAACCGGACCGAACGAGACATAGCGGAACTATTCGGCGGGGTCGATCCCGGCGCGCAGCAGACCGTACGTGAAGGCGTCCTCCAGGGCCTGCCAGGACGCGGCGATGACGTTCTCGCCGACGCCGACCGTGGACCACTCGCCGTTGCCGTCGCTGGTGGTGACCAGGACCCGGGTCGTGGACTCGGTGCCGTGGCGGCCCTCCAGGATGCGGACCTTGTAGTCGATCAGCTCGAACTTGGCGAGCTGCGGGTAGATCCGCTCCAGGCCGGTCCGGATCGCCCGGTCGAGGGCGTTGACCGGGCCGTTGCCCTCGGCGGTGGCGACGATCCGCTCGCCCTTGGCCCAGAGCTTCACGGTCGCCTCGTTGGCGTGGGTGCCGTCGGGCCGGTCCTCGACGATCGCGCGCCAGGACTCCGTACGGAAGTAGCGGCGGGCCCGGCCCTCGGCCTCCTCGCGGAGCAGCAGCTCGAAGGAGGCGTCGGCGGCCTCGTACGTGTAGCCCTTGAGCTCGCGCTCCTTGACCCGCTCGACGACCCGGCCGACGAGCTCGCGGTCGCCGCCCAGGTCGACGCCGAGCTCCTTGCCCTTGAGCTCGATGGAGGCGCGGCCGGCCATGTCGGAGACGAGCATCCGCATGGTGTTGCCGACCAGCTCGGGGTCGATGTGCTGGTAGAGGTCGGGGTCCACCTTGATCGCCGAGGCGTGCAGTCCGGCCTTGTGGGCGAAGGCGGAGACGCCGACGTACGGCTGGTGGGTGGAGGGCGTGAGGTTGACGACCTCGGCGATGGCGTGCGAGATCCGCGTCATCTCGGCGAGGGCGCCGTCGGGGAGGACCTTCTTGCCGTACTTGAGCTCCAGGGCCGCCACGACGGGGAAGAGGTTGGCGTTGCCGACCCGCTCGCCGTAGCCGTTGGCGGTGCACTGGACGTGGGTGGCGCCCGCGTCGACGGCGGCGAGGGTGTTGGCGACGGCGCAGCCGGTGTCGTCCTGGGCGTGGATGCCGAGGCGGGCGCCGGTGTCGGCGATGACGGTGGCGACGACGGCCTGGATCTGGGCGGGGAGCATGCCGCCGTTGGTGTCGCAGAGGATGACGACGTCGGCGCCGGCCTCGTGCGCGGCGCGGACGACGGCCTTGGCGTAGTCCGGGTTCGCCTTGTAGCCGTCGAAGAAGTGCTCGCAGTCGACGAAGACGCGGCGCCCCTGGGAGGTCAGGTGGGAGACGGTGTCGCGGACCATCTCCAGGTTCTCGTCGAGGGTGGTGCGCAGGGCGAGTTCGACGTGCCGGTCGTGCGACTTGGCGACCAGGGTGATCACCGGGGCGCCGGAGTCGAGGAGCGCCTTGACCTGCGGGTCCTCGGCGGCGCTGCCGCCGGCCCTGCGGGTGGCGCCGAAGGCGACGAGCTGCGCGTTCTTGAACGCGATCTCCTGCCGGGCGCGGGCGAAGAACTCCGTGTCGCGCGGGTTGGCGCCGGGCCAGCCGCCCTCGATGAAGCCCACGCCGAACTCGTCGAGGTGCCGGGCGATGGTCAGCTTGTCCGCGACGGTGAGGTTGATGCCTTCACGCTGCGCCCCGTCGCGCAGGGTCGTGTCGAAGACATGGAAGCTGTCGTCGAGGCGCGAGCCCTCGGCGTTCTCCGTGGTCATGGCTGTGATGGCTCCTGTCGGATGTGGCTCCGGAAGGTATGGATCCACTTGCCCCCATTCTCACGCGTCGTCCGCTTCCGGCGTGGGTGGGGCCGGAAAACGAAAAAACCCCTCGCGGGTGCGAGAGGTCTGCGCGCGGGTCTGGGGCACGGTGTCCACTGCCGCGGGGGTCGTTCCGCGATTCAGTGGCCACTGCGGACCGGCGCGCCGCTGCCGATAATCATCGTGGTAGCAAGCACGCCGGAAGTCTGGCACAGGTCCCGGATCAGATGGACGCCGGTCTCACGATACGGGCAGTCGATCTCGCTCCGACGGGGAACCGGTGGCGCCGACGCGCCCCAGGTCGATGTCCCGGGTCTCCCGCATCGCGAGGTAGACGACCAGGGAGACGGCCGCGCAGCCCGCCACGTACCAGGAGAAGCCCGACTCGACGCCGGCGTCCTTGAACCAGAGCGCCACGTACTCGGCGGTGCCGCCGAAGAGGGCGTTGGCGATCGCGTACGGCAGGGCGACGCCGAGGGCGCGGACGCCGGTCGGGAAGAGCTCGGCCTTCACGCAGGCGTTGATGGAGGTGTAGCCGGTGACGACGACGAGCGCGAGGAGGGAGAGGCCGAGGGCCGGCCAGAAGGAGCCCGCGTGCTTGAGCATCGTCAGGATCGGGACGGTGAGGAGGGTGGAGCCGAGCGCGAAGGTGATGAGGAGCGGACGGCGCCCGATCCGGTCGGACAGCCGGCCGGCGAGCGGCTGGAGGCAGGCGAAGACGATCAGGGCGCAGAAGGAGACCAGGGTGGCGGTCTGCTTGGGCAGTCCGGCGGAGTTGGACAGGTACTTGGTGAGGTAGGTGGTGTACGTGTAGTACGCCACGGTCCCGCCCATGGTGAGCGCGACGACGAGGAAGGCCTCCCGCTTGTGCGCCCACAGGGCCTTGAGGGTGCCCCGGTCGCCGCTGTCGGCGCCGGAGCCCTCCTCGTACACCTCGGTCTCCAGCATGGTCCGCCGCAGGTAGAAGACGACGGCCGCGCCGAGGGCGCCGACGACGAACGGGATGCGCCAGCCCCAGGCGTGCAGGGCGTCGGCGGACAGGGTGTGCTGGAGGACGAGCAGCAGGCCGAGGCCGAGGATCTGGCCGGCGGTCATCGACACGTACTGGAAGCTGGAGGCGAAGCCGCGGTGGCGCGGGGCGGAGGCCTCGGTGAGGTAGGTGGCGCTGGCGGCGTACTCGCCGCCGACGGAGAGGCCCTGGAGGAGGCGGGCGACGAGGAGGACGACGGCGCCGCCGTACCCGGCGACGGCGTACGTCGGCGCGATCGCGATCAGGACGGCGGAGGCGGACATCAGGGTCACGGTGAGGGTGAGCGCCGCCTTGCGGCCCCTGCGGTCGCCGACCCGGCCGAGGAGCCAGCCGCCGACGGGGCGCATGAAGAAGCCGACGGCGAAGATGCCGGCGGTGTTCATGAGCTTGGCGGTGTCGTCGCCCTCGGGGAAGAAGGCCCCCGCGAAGTAGGTGGCGAAGCTCGCGTACACGAACCAGTCGAACCACTCGACCATGTTGCCGGCGGAGCCGACCCAGATCTTCTTCCAGTGCTCTCGTCCCATGGGCAGGAACCGTGCCGGAGATCACGCGGGGGCAACAAGGGTGCAGCGCGCAACGATCGGGAGTACTTGCGTGCGTTACGGTCGCGAGATCAGCGTTTCGTCCACGAACTCCCTTACGTGGGAGAGGACTTGCTCCCTCCCCGTGCCCGGGATGCCGACGGCGACGTGCACGCTGAAGCCGTCGAGGAGGGCCCGCATCCGGGTGGCGGAGCGGTCCGGGTCGACCGCGCGGAACTCGCCCCGGGAGACCCCCTCGGCGAGGATCGCGACCAGGTCCCGGTGCCAGGCCCCCTCGATGGCGGCCTGCCGGGCGCGGGCGTCGTCGTCGGCGTTCTGCGACCGGTTCCAGACCTCCAGCCAGAGCGTCCAGTGCGGGTCGCGGGGCCCGTCGGGCACGTACACGTCGACGTACCCGTCGAGCCGGTCGCGCGCGGTCCCCGGGCGGGACAGCAGCGCGCTCCGCTCAGCGCCGAGCCGCCCCTCGCTCCACTCCAGGGTCTGCAGCAGCAGCTCGTCCTTGGTGCGGAAGTAGTACAGCAGGTGCCCGCTGCTCATCCCCACCTGCCGCCCGAGCCCGGCCATGGTGAGCCCGTCGAGCCCCCGCTCGGCGATCGTGTCCATCGCCGCGGCGAGCACGTCCTCCCGCGGAGGAGCGGCCTGGTTGCGCCGACGGGGGTGGGAGGAGGAAGGGGTGGGGTTGCTGCTCTGACTCACCCGTATGTTCTACCTCACCCGTTCCGCCTCCCCCTGCCGCGCTCAGACCTTCGGCTGCTGCTGCGTGATGCAGTGGATGCCGCCGCCGCCCGCGAAGATCGTGCGGGCGTCGACCAGGACGACCTCGCGGTCCGGGAAGAGGCGGCGGAAGATCTCGGCCGCGACCTCGTCGTGCGGGTCGTCGAAGGCGCAGAGGACGACGCCGCCGTTGCACAGGTAGTGGTTGATGTACGAGTAGTCGACCCAGTCGCCCTCCTCGTCCTTCAGGACGGTGGGCGCCGGGACCTCGATGACCTCCAGCGGGCGGCCCTTCGCGTCGGTCTGGCCGCGCAGGATCTCCACGTACGTCTTCGAGCGCACGTAGTCCGGGTGGGCCGGGTCCTGCTGGCTGTGGACGAGGACCGTGCCGGGGCGGGCGAAGGCGGCGACGATGTCGACGTGGCCCTGGGTGCCGTAGAGGCCGTAGTCGCCGGAGAGGCCGTGCGGCAGCCAGATCGCCTTCGTGGTGCCGAGCTTGGCGTGGATCTCCTGCTCGACCTGCTCGCGGGTCCACTCGGGGTTGCGGCCGGAGCCGAGCTGGACGGTGTCGGTGAGGAGGACGGTGCCCTCGCCGTCGACGTGGATCGCGCCGCCCTCGTTGACCAGCGGGGACGACTGTACGGGGACTCCCGCGACGTCCGCGACATGGCGGGCGATCTTGGAGTCGTGCTCCCAGCGGGCCCAGTCCTGGGCGCCCCAGCCGTTGAACACCCAGTCCACGGCGGCGAGTTCGGTCCCGTTCGTGACGAACGTCGGGCCGATGTCCCGCATCCAGGCGTCGTCGAGCTCGCGCTCGACGAGGTCGATCTCCGGGCCGAGGAGCGCCGCGGCCGACTCGGCGTCGCCGGGCGCGACGACCATCGTCACGGGCTCGAAGCGGCGGACGGCGCGGGCCACCGACGCCCAGGCCGCGCGGGCCTCGCCGAGCTCCTCCTCGTTCGTGAAGGTGGGGTTGGGGCTGGGCCAGGCCATCCAGGTGCGCTCGTGCGGCATCCACTCGGCGGGCATGCGGAAGGTCATGAGTCAGGTCCTAGAGGAAGTAGAGGCGGTTGAGGGAGACGGACTCGGCCGCCTCGGAGCGGATCGGGGACCCGTCGAGCGAGACGAGGCCCGTGCGGCCGTCGACCTGGACGTCGCCGACGCGGGAGTTGAACCGCAGGTCGGCCGGGCCGATGCCGCGGGTGCCGCGCACGGCGACGCGCCGGCGGCGGGTGGGCATGGCGTCGGAGCCGAGGTCGACGGCCGCCTGCGCGACGAAGGCCACGGAGAGGTCGGCGGGCGCGGCGCCGTGGGCGCCGAAGAGGGGGCCGAGGACGAGCGGTTCGCAGGTGTCGGTGGCGGCGTTCGGATCGCCCACGACCCCCCACGCGGGGAAGCCGTTCTTGATGACCATCTGCGGCTTGGCGCCGAAGTACTCCGGTCGCCACAGCACGATGTCGGCCATCTTGCCGACCTCGATCGAGCCGATCTCGTGGGCCAGGCCGTGGGCGATCGCCGGGTTGACGGTGAGCTTGGCCATGTAGCGCAGCACGCGCGCGTTGTCGTCGTGCGCGCCGTCGCCCTCCAGCGGGCCGAGCTCGGCCTTCATCTTCCCGGCCATGGCGAAGGTCCGGCGTACGGTCTCGCCGGCCCTTCCCATCCCCTGCGCGTCGGAGGAGGTGATCCCGATCGCGCCGAGGTCGTGCAGGACGTCCTCCGCGCCCATCGTCCCGGCCCTGATCCGGTCGCGCGCCATCGCCGCGTCGCCGGGCAGGTCGGTCTTCAGGTCGTGGACGGAGACGATCATCCCGTAGTGCTCGGCGACCGCGTCGCGGCCGAAGGGCAGCGTGGGGTTGGTGGAGGAGCCGATGACGTTCGGCACGCCCGCCATCTTCAGCACGTTGGGCACGTGCCCGCCGCCGCAGCCCTCGATGTGGAAGGCGTGGATCGTCCGGCCCTCCAGCACCTTCAGGGTGTCCTCGACCGACAGGCACTCGTTCAGGCCGTCCGAGTGCAGCGCCACCTGCACGTCGTGCTCCTCGGCCACCCGCAGCGCGGTGTCCAGGGCCCGGGTGTGCGCGCCCATGTCCTCGTGCACCTTGAAGCCCGAGGCCCCGCCCTCGGCCAGCGCCTCCACCAGCGGCGCCGGGTCCGAGGACGAACCCCGCGCCAGGAACCCGATGTTCACCGGCCACGCGTCGAACGCGCCGAACGCGTGCTTGAGCGCCCACGGCGAGTTGACCCCGACACCCCAGACGGGGCCGAACTCCTGGCCGATGACCGTGGTGACGCCGCTCGCGAGCGAGGCCTCCATGATCCGGGGCGACAGGAGGTGGACGTGGGTGTCGACGGCTCCGGCGGTGGCGATGAGGCCCTCGCCGGAGACGATCGAGGTGCCGGTGCCGACGACGACGTCCACCCCGTCGAGGGTGTCGGGGTTGCCGGCCCGCCCGATCGCGTGGATGCGGCCCTCGCGGATGCCGATCGACGTCTTCCTGATGCCGAGCACCGCGTCGATCACCAGCACGTTGCTGATCACGACGTCACAGGTCTCGCGGACGGCCGCGGCCTTGAGGTGGAGGCCGTCGCGGGCGGTCTTGCCGAAGCCGGCGAGGAACTCGTCCCCCGGCTTCTGCGAGTCGGACTCGACCCGGACGACGAGCCCGGAGTCGCCCAGGACGACCCGGTCGCCGGCGCGCGGGCCGTGCACGGATGCGTACTCGTACGGGTCCATCAGTCCTTCTCCTCCTCGGGCAGAACTCCCAGGTAGCCGCAGGCCGCCGCGCGCCGCAGGGCCTCCTCCTTCGCGCCGGGCGCGTCCAGCGGGCCGTCGACCAGGCCCGCGAAGCCGATGGCGACGCGGGCGCCGCCGATCGGGACGAGCCCCACCTCGGCCTCGCCGCCCGGGTCGAAGCGGAAGGAGGCTCCGGCCGGGATGGCGAGGCGCATGCCGTAGGCGGCGGCGCGGTCGAAGTCCAGGCGCGGATTGGCCTCGAAGAAGTGGAAGTGGGAGGTCACGCTCACGGGCACCGTCGCCGTGTTCCGCACGGGGAGGGTGAGCGCCGGTTCGGGCTCCGGGTGTCCGGGCCCGGGCAGCAGCGCGCCCGGCGCCTCGGCGCCCAGGTGACCCCCGCCGATGGGGGCGGAGACGACCGCGAGCCGCGAGCCGTCGTCGAAGACGGCCTCGACGTGGACCTCGGTGACGACGTCGGCGACGCCGGGCAGGACGTCGTCGGGGCCGAGGACGGAGCGGGCCGCCTCGATCGCCTCGGCGAGTCGCTTGCCGTCGCGGGCCGCCTCGCAGACGGTGTCCGCGATGAGCGCGGTCGCCTCGGGCACGTTGAGCCGCAGGCCCCGGGCCCGGCGGGCGCGGGCGAGCTCGGCGGCGCCGAAGAGCAGCAGCCGATCGCGTTCCGTGGGGGTCAGTCGCACGCCCCAAACACCTCCTGCAGTTCCGACACGTTTGAGCGACACTCTAAATGTTGAGACGCGAGTCTCCAAGCATTGACGTCACCGACAGGCGTAGGTCACATTGAGCGCCGCTCTAAAATTGCCACACCCGCCCCCGCAGGGAGTCCTCATGCCGATAGAACAGCGCGGAGTCGACACCATCCCCGAGGCCGAACGCACCAGCGGCCCCCGCGACCTCGTCTCGATCCTGCTCGGATCCAACCTCTGCCTGGGGGTGATCGTCTTCGGCTGGCTGCCGGTCTCCTTCGGCCTCGGCTTCTGGGCCTCGGTGACCTCGGTGATCACCGGCACCCTCGTCGGCGTCGCCGTCACCGCCCCGCTCGCGCTCGTGTCCCTGCGCACCGCGACCAACCTCTCCACGTCCTCCGGCGCCTTCTTCGGCGTCCGCGGCCGGCTCGTCGGCTCCGTGGTCGGGCTGCTGCTCTCGCTCGGCTACACCGCGCTGACCCTCTGGATCGGCGGCGACGTGATGGTGGGCACGCTCGCCCGCCTCGTCGGCCTGCCGACCGGAGGCGCCGCCCACGCCGCCGTCTACGCGTTCCTCGCCGCCTGTACGGTGGTCGGCGCGGTGTACGGCTACCGGCTGCTGCTCCGACTGAGCAAGGCGCTCGCGATCGGCATGACCGTGCTCCTCGCCGTCGGCCTGGCCGCCTACGCCGGGGACTTCACCACGGCAGCGGTCCCGGACACCCCGTACCTGCTCGGCTCCTTCTGGCCGACCTGGCTGCTCTCCGCCGTCGCGGCGGGCCTCAGCGGACCCGTGGCCTTCATCACCCTGCTCGGCGACTACACCCGGTACGTCTCCCCCGAGCGGTACAGCGCGAAGACCGTGTGGCGCGCCACCTGCCTGGGCCTGACCGTCGGCCTGCTCGTCCCGCAGCTCTTCGGCACGTTCACCGCGCTGGCGGCGCGCGGCGGCCTGGAGTACGCGGGCCCGCTCGTCGCCGCGTCCCCCGTCTGGTACCTCGTACCGCTCCTGATCGCCGCCACCGCCGGCTCCGTCGGCAACGCGGGGCTGATGCTGTACTCGATGGGCCTCGACCTCGACGCCATCCTGCCGAAGGCCACGCGCGCGCGTGCCACCCTCGTCGTCGCGGCCGTGGCGACGGCCTTCGTCTTCCTCGGCCACTTCGCCTCGGACGCCCAGACGGCGATGACCTCGTTCGTGCTGCTGCTCACCGCGATCGGGACCCCGTGGGCGGTGATCACCCTGATCGGGCACGCGCGCTGCGGCGGCGCGTACGACCCGGAGGCGCTCCAGGTCTTCAACAACCGCTCGCGCGGCGGGACCTACTGGTTCTCGGCGGGCTGGCACCCGCGCGCCACCTTCTCCTGGGCGGTCGGCGCGGCGGTCGGCCTGGCCGCGGTGTCGACACCCCTCTACGAGGGGCCGCTGCTCGCCCTGACGGGCGGGATCGACTGCAGCTTCGTGTTCTCGGGGATCGTGGGCGGCGCGCTGTACGCCGTCCTGACGCCGAACAGGGCTCCCGAGACCGTGACGACGGCCCCGGAAGCCCTGGTCCAGGCGGACTGACGACTAGCCGAGCTTATGCATCCAGCCGTGCGTGTCCTCGGCCCTGCCGGTCTGGACGGCGAGCAGCGCCTCGCGCAGCTTCAGCGTGACCTCGCCGGGCTCGCCGCCCGACTGCTGCCACTCGCCCCGGGCCGACTTGACCGTGCCGACCGGGGTGATGACGGCGGCGGTGCCGCAGGCGAAGACCTCGGTGAGGGTGCCGTTCTCGGTGTCGGCCTGCCACTGGTCGATGGAGACGCGGGCCTCCTCGGACTCGTAGCCCAGGTCCTTGGCGACCTGGAGGAGCGAGTCGCGGGTGACGCCCGCGAGCAGCGAACCGGTGAGGGTCGGGGTGACGATCTTCGGCTTTTCATTGGACACAGCGCCGTACACGAAGTACAGGTTCATGCCGCCGAGTTCCTCGACCCACTTGTGCTCGACC
Organism: Streptomyces nymphaeiformis; assembly: GCF_014203895.1. GTDB lineage: Bacteria > Actinomycetota > Actinomycetes > Streptomycetales > Streptomycetaceae > Streptomyces > Streptomyces nymphaeiformis. Next base: position 210,905 of record NZ_JACHJY010000005.1, read on the forward strand.
GCGTCGAGGTAGCAGACCTGGTCGCAGCCCTTGGCCGCCGCCTCGGCCTGCGCGAGCAGGGAGGCCGCGTAGTTGCCGCCGGTCTTGGCGTCGCCGACGCCGCCGGGGACGGCGCGGACGCGGTCCTCGGAGGCCCAGATGGAGACGGGCTTGACGCCGCCGGGGAAGTAGGCGCCGGCCGGGGAGGCGATGACGACGAAGAGGTACTCGTTGGCCGGGCGGACGCCCAGGCCGACCTCGGTGGCGATCATGAACGGACGCAGGTAGAGCGAGGACTCGCCGCCGTGCTCGGGAACCCAGGCCTCGTCCTGCCGGACGAGGACGTCGCAGGCCTCGATGAAGGTCTCCACCGGCAGCTCGGGCATGCCGAGGCGGTGCGCGGAGCGCTGGAAGCGGCGGGCGTTGGCGTCGGGACGGAAGGTGGCGACCGAGCCGTCGGGGCGGCGGTAGGCCTTCAGGCCCTCGAAGATCTCCTGCGCGTAGTGCAGGACGTTCGTGGCCGGGTCCAGGGAGAGCGGGCCGTACGGCACGAGCTGGGCGTCGTGCCAGCCGCGGCCCTCGGTCCACCGGATGGTGACCATGTGGTCGGTGAAGTAGCGGCCGAATCCCGGGTTGGCCAGGATCGCCTCGCGCTCCGCGGCGGACAGCGGGCTGGAGGAGGGCTTGAGCTCGATCGTGGGCGTCGTCATGAGTGCGTGTCCTTCACCGGTTGTGATGGGGAGGACCGCGCGCGCACGCCGTCGACGGGGACTGTCGTCCCTGACGAGCCAGGCGTACGGGCGTGCCCGTATGCCGCGGCCCCACGTTCGATTATCGCCCGTGGGGACCTGTGCGGAAAACGGGTGGCGCGGTCCGGCGTTCGGGGGGGCCCCGCGGCCGCGCATGGGACAGCCGCCGGGCACTGGTGCGACCCGGCGGCTGCTGTCTGCTGTCAGTCGGCGCGGGTCAGCTCGCTACTCGCGCGGCGAGCGCGTCGCCGATCTCGTCCGTCGTACGGACGGAGTCGCCGCGCTCGGTGAGGTCGGCCGCGACGGCCTCCTCGACCCGGGCGGCCTCGGCCTCGTAGCCGAGGTGGCGGAGCAGGAGGGCGACGGAGAGGACGGTGGCCGTGGGGTCGGCCTTGCCCTGGCCCGCGATGTCCGGCGCGGAGCCGTGGACCGGCTCGAACATGGACGGGAACTCGCCGCTCGGGTTGATGTTGCCCGAGGCGGCGACGCCGATGCCGCCGGAGACGGCCGCGGCGAGGTCGGTGATGATGTCGCCGAAGAGGTTGTCGGTGACGATGACGTCGAAGCGGGCCGGGTCGGTGACGAGGAAGATCGTCGCGGCGTCGACGTGCAGGTAGTCGGTGGTGACCTCGGGGAACTCGGCCGCCACCTTGGTGAAGATGTTCGTCCAGAGGTGGCCGGCGAAGGTCAGCACGTTGTTCTTGTGGACCAGCGTCAGCTTCTTGCGCGGACGGGCCTGGGCGCGGGCGAAGGCGTCGCGGACCACGCGCTCGACACCGAAGGCGGTGTTGACCGAGACCTCGGTGGCGACCTCGTGCTCGGTGCCCTTGCGGATGGTGCCGCCGTTGCCCGTGTACGGACCCTCGGTGCCCTCGCGGACCACGACGAAGTCGATCTCGGGCTGGCCGGCGAGCGGGGTCGCGACGCCGGGGAGCAGCTTCGAGGGACGCAGGTTCACGTGGTGGTCGAAGGCGAAGCGGAGCTTCAGCAGGAAGCCGCGCTCCAGGACGCCGGACGGCACCGACGGGTCGCCGATGGCGCCGAGCAGGATGGCGTCGTGCTTCTTGAGGGAGTCGAGGTCGGCGTCGGTGAGGGTCTCACCGGTGGCGTGGTAGCGCTTGGCGCCGAAGTCGTACTCCTCGGTCTCCAGCTTCACGTCCTGGGGAAGGACGGCCGCGAGGATCTTGAGGCCCTGGGCCACGACCTCCTGGCCGATGCCGTCGCCGGGGATGACTGCGAGATTGATGCTGTGAGACATGTCGGCACCCTACTCTTCGTCCCATCGTCTGACACGTGACGTCCACCATGTGGACGAAGCGCCATGTCGCGGAACGGAAGTGGAACAGGATCAGTGGCCGGTGGAACCGCCGTTGTCACGGCGGTCGAGCGCACGCTGGAGGGCGGCGGCGGCGTTCTGACGGGCCTCGTCGCTGGGACGGTTGGCGGAGTGGCGGACGCGGCGGGCGGTCTGAGTGGCCATGGGGGATCGACTCCTTGAGATCAGTGGTGATCCGGATGTGCGGAGATCAGTGGTGATCGAAGGCGCCGGAAGGGGCGGGGAGCGCCGCCGCAGGGGTTGCCTGCACAGGGCATCGCGCTCTCGACCGCCCTTCGCTTGATGAAGCGAGACGTTCGGCTCCTACAAAGCTAGGGCAGGGCTCCGCATCTGTCTCCACAATTACTCGGACTTCCTACTATCTGAGACGGCACACTCAGCCACGGCATCTAGATTGCATTCCTACCTAGGTAGTGATCAGATGTGCCCATGGCCGCAGACCGCAGACCCAGCTGGCTCAAGGGAGTCCTCGACCTGCTCGTCCTCTCCTGCCTGACCGACGGCGAGAGTTACGGGTACGAGATCGCCAAGGCGCTCGACGGGGCCGGCCTGGGCGAGATCAAGGGCGGGACGCTCTATCCCGTACTGAACCGCCTGGAGCAGGCCGGTCTGGTGGAGGCCGAGTTCCGCGCCGCCGAGCGCGGGCCCGGGCGCCGCTACTACCGGCTCACCGGCGAGGGCCGGACGTATCTCGCGGCCGAGAGCGAGGCCTGGTCGGAGTTCCACCGGGCCGTACGGACGCAACTGCACGCAGGGGGAACCGCACCATGACCACCGACGCCCATGTCGCCTACTTCACCGAACTGACCGACGCGCTGCGCGCCGCGGGCGTGCCCGAGGAGCAGGCCGCGCGGACGGCCGAGGAACTGCGCGGCCACCTCGCGGAGACGGGGACCGCGCCGGAGGAGGAGTTCGGGCCGGCCGAGGCCTTCGCGGCGAGCCTCGGCGGGCTCGCCCCGGCCCCCGGCGAGCCGGACGGGGCGGCGGAGCACTGGACGTGGACCGCCGACCTCTTCAACGACCGCCGGATGCTGGCCGTCCACGGCGCGCAGGGCTGGGAGGTGGAGGGCCTGGACGGCATCGGCCGCTTCGTCTGCCGCCGGGCGCCCGGGGTCGCGCTCACCTGGGAGTACCGCCGCGAGGTGATCGCGGGACGCAGGCGGGCCCGCCTCCTCGACGAGCTCACGCCGGAGGGCTGGGAGCTGTGCGGCGAGTGGCTGGTGTACGGCTACTTCAAGCGGCCGCGCGCGGCGACGGCGGGACCCGAGGGCGCCGTTGACAGGCCTCCGGCCGCCCCGCACCGGTGGCTGTTCCTGAGCCGCCGGGGCAAGGCGGTGCTCGCGGTCTGGTGCCTCCTGGTCGGCGGCGCGCTGACGGCGTTCTTCGTCGGGGCGCTCGGTTCGGCCGGGCTCGCGATCGCGATCGCCCTCACGTCGGCGCTCTCCGCCGCGTACACCTCACACCTGGAGACGGCCGCGGGCCGCGCCCGCAACCGGGCCTGACCCGCCCTCACATGACGTCGCCGTCCCGCCAGTCGAAGACCAGCGGGGCGGCGGGGTCCGGCAGGGCACGGCCGCCGGCGGGACGCAGGAAGACGAAGCCCTCCTCCTCGGCGAGGTGGACGATGCCCCCGGGCCCGAGCGCTTCGAGGCGCCCCGCCCAGACCTGCCAGCCGCGCGCCCGGTAGAGCGCGGCCCCCTCGTCGGAGGCGCCGAGCGCCCCGAAGGCGTACGCGCCGTCGATCACCCGCTCCAGCTCGGCCATCACGGCCCCGCCGAGCCCCCGCCGCCTGAGGCCGTCCCGGACGGCGACCCCTTCGACGTATCCGACGCGGTGCGAGCGGCCCCGGTGGAGGGCCCGGCGCTGCACGACGGCGCCGTGGGCGGCGATGCCCCGCTCGTCCTCGATCCAGGCGTGGACGCCGCCGAGGGTGTGGTCCCAGTCGTCGTCGGAGAAGTCGCCCTCGAAGGCGGTGTCGAGCATCTCGCGTACGGAGCGGAGCCGGGCGGCCCCGAGTTCATGGGTGGGCGCGATCCTCACGGTCATGCCTCACCCTCCCACATCCACCTAACCATTAAAAAGTCATTGACAGGTTAGACCGATCCCTGCTTGAGTCGTCTCGTAACCAGTGAGCGACCAGTAAGGGGTTATAACGATGTCCGTGCTGCCGACCCACCACCGCACCGTCACCGTCCGGGGCCACGAGATCGCCTACCGCGAGGCCGGTCCGGCCGACGCCCCCGTCCTGCTCCTGCTGCACGGCTTCCCCACCAGCTCGCACATGTTCCGCGACCTGATCCCCCTGCTCGCCGACGACTACCGGCTCATCGCCCCCGACCACCTGGGCTTCGGCCGCAGCGCGGCGCCGCAGGACTTCGACTACACCTTCGCCGCGCTCGCCGAGCTCACCGCCGAGTTCACCGAGGCCCTCGGCCTGGACCGGTTCGCGCTCTACATCCAGGACTACGGCTCCCCCATCGGCCTGCGCCTCGCGCTCGCGCACCCCGAACGGATCACCGCGATCGTCACCCAGAACGGCAACGCCTACGAGGAGGGCCTCGGCGCCGAGGCCTGGGCGCCCGTCCTCGCCCTGATCGAGAAGCGCACGCCCGAGACGGAGGAGCCGGTCCGCGCCATCCGCTCCCTGGACGGCATCAGGTGGCAGTACGAGACGGGCGTCCCCGCCGAGCACCGGGACCTGCTCAGCCCCGACGCCTGGCACCACGACGCCGCCCTGATGGCCCGCGAGGGCCAGGACGACATCCAGTTGGACCTGATCGCCGACTACGGCTCCAACTTCTCCCTCTACCCGGCCTTCCAGGAGTACTTCCGCACCTCCCGGGTCCCCCTCCTCGCCGTCTGGGGCGAGGGCGACCAGGTCTTCGTCCCCGCCGGCGCCGAGGCCTTCCGCCGCGACCTCCCGGACGCCGAGATCCACCTCCTGCCCACGGGCCACTTCGCCCTGGAGACCCACGCGCCGGCGATCGCGGAGCTGATCGGCGACTTCCTCAAGCGGCACGCGGGGGAATGAGAACCGCCCCCGTCCTCGGTTGGGGGACCGGGGAGGGGGGCGGTGATCAGGGGCCGCTCGCGCGACGGGCGGGCGTCAGCCCATGTGCGGGTAGCCGTACTCGGTCGGCGGGACCAGCGTCTCCTTGATGGCGCGGGTCAGCGTCCAGCGCATCAGGTTCTGCGGGGCACCGGCCTTGTCGTTGGTGCCGGAGGCGCGGCCGCCGCCGAAGGGCTGCTGGCCGACGACGGCGCCGGTCGACTTGTCGTTGATGTAGAAGTTGCCCGCGGCGAAGCGGAGCTTCTCCATCGTGTACGCGGCGGCGGCGCGGTCGCCGGAGATGACCGAGCCGGTGAGGGCGTAGTCCGAGACCGACTCCATCTGGGTCAGCATCTCGTCGTACTTGTCGTCCTCGTAGACGTGGATCGCGAGGATCGGGCCGAAGTACTCGGCCTTGAAGACCTCGTTCTCCGGGTCGTCGCAGACGATGACGGTCGGGCGGACGAAGTAGCCCACCGAGTCGTCGTAGGTGCCGCCGGCGATGATCGTGCAGCTCGGGTCGGCCGCGGCACGGTCGATCGCCGCCTTGTTCTTGGCGAACGAACGCTCGTCGATGACGGCGCCGATGTAGTTCGACAGGTCGGTGACGTCACCCATGGCGATGCCGTCGATCTCGGCCGCGAACTCCTCCTTGAAGCCGTCGTTCCAGATGGACGCCGGGATGTACGCGCGGGAGGACGCGGAGCACTTCTGGCCCTGGAACTCGAAGGAGCCGCGGTTCAGCGCGGTCTTCAGGACGGCGCGGTCGGCGCTGGGGTGGGCGACGACGAAGTCCTTGCCGCCGGTCTCGCCGACGATCCGCGGGTACGAGCGGTACTTCTCGATGTTGTTGCCGACCGTCTTCCACAGGTGCTGGAAGGTCTTGGTCGAGCCGGTGAAGTGGATGCCGGCCAGGTCGCGGTGGTTCAGGGCCACCTCGGAGACGGCGATGCCGTCGCCGGTCACCAGGTTGATGACGCCCTTCGGCAGGCCGGCCTCCTCCAGGAGCTCCATGAGGAGCACGGCGGAGTGGGTCTGCGTCGGCGACGGCTTCCAGACCACCACGTTGCCCATGAGGGCGGGGGCGGTGGGCAGGTTGCCCGCGATGGCCGTGAAGTTGAACGGCGTGATCGCGTAGACGAAGCCCTCCAGCGGGCGGTGGTCCAGACGGTTCCACACGCCCGGGGAGTTCGCCGGCGGCTGCTCGGCGAGGATCTGGCGGGCGTACGCCACGTTGAAGCGCCAGAAGTCGACGAGCTCGCACGGGGTGTCGATCTCGGCCTGCTGCGCGGTCTTCGACTGGCCGAGCATCGTGGACGCGGCCAGCGTCTCGCGCCACGGGCCGGCGAGCAGCTCGGCGGCGCGCAGGATGATCGCGGCGCGGTCGTCGAAGGACATCGCGCGCCAGGCCGGGGCGGCGGCCAGGGCGGCGTCGATGGCGTCCTGGGCGTCCTGCTGGGTGGCGCCGCGGAAGGTGCCGATGACGGCCTTGTGGTTGTGCGGCTGGACGACCTTGAACTCCTCGCCGCCGCCGAGGCGCTTCACGCCGCCGATGGTCATCGGCAGCTCGCGCGGGTTCTCGGCCAGCTCCTTGAGCTTGGTCTCCAGACGGGCCCGCTCGGGGGAACCGGGGGCGTAGCTGTGCACCGGCTCGTTGACCGGAGCGGGGACCTGGGTGACAGCGTCCATGAGGCTCGTGACTCCTTGTGAGAGGTGGGCTCAGCCCTTGGTGAGGATGGAGCGGACGAAGAAGAGGAGGTTGGCCGGCTTCTCCGCCAGGCGGCGCATGAAGTAGCCGTACCAGTCGGTGCCGTAGGCGGTGTAGACGCGCATGCGGTGGCCCTCGGCGGCGAGGCGGTTCTGCTCCTCGCTGCGGATGCCGTACAGCATCTGGAACTCGTACTCGTCCAGCTTGCGCCCGGCGCGGCGGGCCAGCTCCTGGGCGATGGAGATCAGGCGCGGGTCGTGCGAGCCGATCATCGGGTAGCCCTCGCCGTCCATCAGGATCTTCATGATCCGGACGTACGCCTTGTCGATCTCGGGCTTGTCCTGGATGGCGACGGACTCGGGCTCCTTGTAGGCGCCCTTCACGATCCGGACGCGGGAGCCGTTCGCGGCGAGGCGGCGGGCGTCGTCCTCGGTGCGGAAGAGGTAGGCCTGGATGACGCAGCCGGTCTGCGGGAAGTCCTTCCGCAGCTCCTCGTGGATGGCGAACATCGAGTCGAGGGTGGTGTGGTCCTCGGCGTCCAGGGTGACGGTGGTGCCGATCTCGGCGGCGGCCGCGACGACCGGGCGGACGTTCGCGAGGGCCAGCTCGTGGCCGTTCTCCAGCGACTGGCCGAACATCGACAGCTTCACGGACATCTCGGCGCGGGCGCCGAGGCCCAGCTCCTTGAGGCGGCCGATGAGCTCCAGGTAGGCGTCCCGGGCGGCGTACGACTGCTCGACGGTGGTGATGTCCTCACCGACGACGTCGAGGGTGACCTCCAGGCCGCGGCCGCTCAGCTCGGAGACGATCGGGACGACGTCGTCGACCGTCTCGCCGGCGATGAAGCGGGCGACGACCTGCTTGGTCCCGGGGGCGGCCGAAACGATACGGCGCATCTTGTCGCTGCGCGACGCGGCGAGGATCACGGGACCCAGCACGGGGCACCTCCAGAGGGCAAAGGTAGGACGGGGCCGTAACCGGACCAAAGGAACGAACCGGGAACAGCACGGAGAACCACCGTGAAACCTATGGATCGCTCCGATCGTCCGCCATCTACAGCTGTCACGCATCCGTGGCCCGCGCCTCATACATCTGTCTGACGGGCGCGGCGCCGGGTGCGAGAATGTGGCCGTGAAGGGCGATTACCAGGAGCTGGTGGACGAGATCTCGGCGCTGCTCGGCGAGCCGGCGACACTGGAGAACCGCGACTTCGGACTGATCGCCTTCGGGGCCCACGACAGCGACGACGACAGCGCGATGGACCCGGTCAGGACCCGCTCGATCCTGACCCGGAAGTCCTCCCCCGCGGTCCGCGCCTGGTTCGAGGGCTTCGGCATCACCCGGGCGACCGGCCCCGTCCGCATCCCGGCCGCCCCGGACGCGGGCGTCTTCCGGGACCGCATCTGCCTGCCCGTACGCCACCGGGGCGTCGTCCTCGGGTACGTGTGGCTGCTCGACGCCGAGCCGGGCCCCTCGCACGCGCAGCTCACCGCCGCGATGGAGGTCGCCGCCCGCATCGGCGAGCTGCTCGCCGACGAGGAGCGGGCGGGCGCGGACCTCTCCCGGGAACTGCGGGCCGCCCTGACGGCGGAGCGCGGCTGGCAGTACGACATGGCCCTCACCGCCCTGCGAACGGCCCTCGGCCCGGACGCGGAGGGCCTCCACACGCTGGTCTGCCTGGCCCCCTGGCCGACGGAGGACACCCCGTCCCCCCGCACGATCCCGGGCGCGGCGGCCCTGTGCGCCTTGCCGTGGCGCCCGGCGGCGGGCCCGCCCCTCGGCCAGGGTGCGGCGACGGGAGCGGGCCAGGGCCGGCAGGCGCCGGGCCCGGCGGGCAGGAGCGGGACCACGAGCGGCCCCGGTTCCGCCTCCGGCGGGCAGGCGTCGGGCCCGGGAGCTCAGACCGGCTACGGCCGACAGGCTTCGGGCCCGGTGGGCCGGACCGGGGCCGGCGCCGGCCGGGCCATCGCGGGCGCCGCCCCCGACGCCGCCCCCAGCCCCTACGTCCCGGGCTCCGCCCCCACCGACGGCGGGGCGGCCCGCGCGCTCGCCGTCCTCGTGCGGCTGCGGTCGGCCGACAACCTCTCCCCCGCCACCGCCGCGGCGACCCGGCTGCGCGGCTCCGCCGTCGCGGGGGTGGCCACCCCCCGGCGGGGGCTCGCGGAGCTCGACACCGCCTGGCGGGAGGCCTGCTCCGGGGCGCGGGCCGCGCTCGTGCAGCCGGCGCTCGGGCCGGTCGCCGAGTGGGCGGCCATCGGCCCGTACCGGCTGCTCACCGCGCTGCCCCCGGCCGAGCCGGACCCGGCGGTCCGCGCGCTGCTCACCCCGGCGCACACGGAACTGGCCCGCACGGCCGAGGTGTTCCTCGACCACGCGGGCCAGGCGGGCCGCACGGCGGCGGCCCTGGGCATCCACCGGCAGACGCTCTACTACCGCCTCTCCCGGGTCGAACAGCTCACCGGCCTCGATCTGGACGCCGGCGAGGACCGCCTGCTGCTGCACATGGCGCTCAAGGCGGCCCGGCTGTAGCGGTCCGCGTCAGGCGACGACGGGTTCCGCCCCGTTCACGGCGACCGTCCGCGCCGCCGACGCGTCCGCGGAGACCTTCGCGAGCTGGGCGGCGGCCCCGATCAGCAGGCCCGCGGCGAAGAACCCGGCGAGGATCGCGGTGGTGCGGCGGCGCGTGCGCATGGATGCCTCCTGGCGTGGACTCCGGACTCCCGTGGTCCCGGCCATCACAGCAGCCCGACGCCGGCGGAGGCGACGGCTCCGACCGGATCCGCCCCTACCGACCCTCCATCAGGACCTTGAGCCCTTCGGTGAGGTCGTCCGCGCTCGGCGCCGTCTCCGGGTCGACCATCCACTGGATCATGACGCCGGTCGCCAGGGCCTGGAGCAGCAGTCCGGCCACCCGGGCCTTCTCCGGCTCCGCCTCCGGGTCGATGCCGAGCATGCCCTCGGCGATGCCGAGCCGGCCCTCCCGCTGCGGCTCCTTGATCGCCTCGCGGAGCTTCTCGTCGTCGTCGAGCCGGGTGACGACCTCGGTCTGGAGCTTCCAGACCGGGCGGCTGGCCTCGGCGGCGCCGATGAGCTGCGCCCAGGTCGCGCGGAAGCGCTCGTACGGATCGGCCGGAAGGGTGACGGCGCCCTCCTCCTCCCCGTCCGGGAGGCTGACCCGCTCCCCCCACTCCTCCGTGACGGCGAGGAAGGCCTGCTGGAGCAGGGCGTCCTTGGAGCCGTAGTGGTAGCCGATGGAGGCGAGGTTGGTCCCCGAGGCGGCGACGATGTCGCGTGCCGTGGTCCGCCCGTACCCCTTCTCCAGGAGGCAGCGCTTGGCGCCTTCGAGGAGGTCTTCCTTGTGTCCCATGACAGCACTGTACCCGGTCTCTAGACGCTTGTGTAAGACGAGCGTCTAGAGACCGGGTACGAGGTGGCGTGCGTCAGATCAGGTTGACCGAGCGGGCCGAGGCCGCGCCGATCTCCTCCGCGATCTCCGCGATCACGGAGGCCGGGACGGTGTCGTCCACGGTGAGCACGACGAGCGCCTCGCCGCCCTCCTCCGCGCGGGAGACCTGCATGCCGGCGATGTTCATACCGGCCTCGCCGAGGATCCGGCCGACGGTGCCGACGACGCCCGGGCGGTCCTCGTAGCGCAGCACGACCATGTGGTCGGCGAGCGCCAGGTCCACGTCGTAGTCGCCGACCGCGACGATCTTCTGCAGGTGCTTGGGGCCGGCCAGCGTGCCGGAGACCGAGACCTCCTGGCCGTCCGACAGGGTGCCGCGCACGGTGACCATGTTGCGGTGGTCGGGCGACTCGGAGCTCGTCGTCAGGCGCACCTCGACACCGCGCTCCTGCGCGAACAGCGGGGCGTTGACGTACGACACGGTCTCGTCGACCACGTCCTCGAACACGCCCTTGAGCGCGGAGAGTTCGAGCACCTTCACGTCGTGCTGGGTGATCTCGCCGTAGACCTCGACGTCGAGCCGGGCCGCGACCTCGCCCGCGAGGGCGGTGAAGATCCGGCCGAGCTTCTCGGCGAGCGGCAGGCCCGGCTTCACGTCCTCCGCGATGACACCGCCCTGGACGTTGACCGCGTCCGGGACCAGCTCGCCCGCGAGCGCCAGGCGAACCGACCTGGCGACGGCGATGCCCGCCTTCTCCTGGGCCTCGTCCGTGGAGGCGCCGAGGTGCGGGGTGCAGACGACCTGGTCGAGCTCGAAGAGCGGGGAGTCCGTGCAGGGCTCCTTCGCGTACACGTCGAGGCCGGCGCCGGCGACCCGGCCCTCCTTTATGGCCGAGTACAGCGCGGCCTCGTCCACGATCCCGCCGCGCGCGGCGTTGACGATGCGGACCGACGGCTTGACCTTGTGCAGCGCCTCGTCGCCGATGAGACCGATGGTCTCCGGGGTCTTGGGCAGGTGGACGGTGATGAAGTCGGCGACCTCCAGGAGCTCGTCCAGGGCCAGCAGCTTCACCCCCATCTGGGCGGCGCGGGCCGGCTGCACGTAGGGGTCGTACGCGACGATCTTCATGCCGAAGGCGGACATGCGCTGGGCGACCAGGACGCCGATGCGGCCGAGGCCGACGACGCCGAGGGTCTTCTCGCTGAGCTCGACGCCCGTGTACTTCGAGCGCTTCCACTCGCCGTTCTTCAGCGCGGTGTTGGCCTGCGGGATGTTGCGCGCGGTGGCGACGAGCAGGCCGCAGGCGAGCTCGGCCGCGGTCACGATGTTGGACGTCGGGGCGTTCACGACCATCACGCCGGCCTTGGTGGCGGCGGAGACGTCGACGTTGTCCAGACCGACACCGGCGCGGGCCACGACCCGGAGCTTGTTCGCGGCGGCGATGGCCTCGGCGTCGACCTTGGTCGCGGAGCGGACCAGGATCGCGTCCACATCGGCGATGGCGGGGATCAGCTCGGCCCGGTCGGCGCCGTTGCAGTGCCGGATCTCGAAGTCCGGTCCCAGGGCGTCGACGGTGGCGGGCGACAGCTCTTCAGCGATGAGTACGACAGGTTTCGAGCTCACGTGAGTCCTCACAGAGGCAGTGCGGACGGCCGTCCCGACGGCCGCAGGCGGTGGAGGGGGCTTGCCGCGTGAAAGCGCACGACGCTGTGGGCCAGACGCGATGTTGTTGAGCAGTGTAGTGGTGCATCGGCGCTGTTCATGCGCCTCGTTGGAAGGATCACCCGTCCGTGGTTGGACGGGGTGTCCAACGATGCGGCCGGGGGCCGGACACGGTGTCCGGCCCCCGGCCCGAAGGCTTACGCCTCCTCGTCGTTCACCCAGCTCATGAGCTTGCGCAGCTCCTTGCCGGTGGTCTCCAGGAGGTGGTTGGCGTCCTGGGTCTTGTACTCGTTGTACTTCTTCAGACCGCCGTGGTACTCGGCCATCCACTCCTTGGCGAAGGTGCCGTCCTGGATCTCCGCGAGGACCTTCTTCATCTCGGCCTTGGTGGCGTCGGTGATGATCCGCGGGCCCGTGACGTAGTCGCCCCACTCGGCGGTCTCGGAGACCGACCAGCGCATCTTCTCCAGGCCGCCCTCGTACATGAGGTCGACGATGAGCTTCAGCTCGTGCAGGCACTCGAAGTAGGCGATCTCCGGCTGGTAGCCGGCCTCGGTCAGGGTCTCGAAGCCCGCCTTGACCAGAGCCGCGGTGCCACCGCAGAGGACGGCCTGCTCACCGAACAGGTCGGTCTCCGTCTCCTCCTTGAAGGTGGTCTTGATGACGCCGGCGCGGGTGCCGCCGATGCCCTTGGCGTACGAGAGCGCCAGGTCGAAGGCCTTGCCGGTGGCGTCCTGCTCGACGGCCGCGATGCACGGAACGCCGCGGCCCTCCTCGTACTGACGGCGGACCAGGTGGCCCGGGCCCTTCGGGGCGACCAGGGCGACGTCGATGCCCTCGGGCACCTTGATGAAGCCGTAGCGGACGTTCAGGCCGTGACCGAAGAAGAGCGCGTCGCCCTCCTTCAGGTGGTCCTTGATGGACTCCTCGTAGACCTGGGCCTGGATCGGGTCCGGGGTCAGGATCATGATGAGGTCGGCCTCTTCGGCCGCCTGGGCGACGGAGACGACGCGCAGGCCCTGCTCCTCGGCCTTGGCCTTGGACTTCGAGCCCTCCTGGAGACCGACGCGGACGTCGACGCCGGAGTCACGGAGCGACAGCGCGTGGGCGTGGCCCTGGCTGCCGTAGCCGATCACAGCGACCTTGCGGCCCTGGATGATGGACAGGTCGGCGTCGGCGTCGTAGAACAGCTCGGCCACTGGGATTCTCCTTGAGGTGCTGGTGTTGCGTCCCACCGTACGGCGGGGTGCGGGAGGAAAGTTTTCGGGTCTCGTCAGTCGGACCGCCGGACGGACCGGCGGTTGACCGTCGACGACTCTCAGGCGCTGCGGTCGAGGGCCCGCAGGGACCGGTCCGTGATGGACCGGGCGCCACGCCCTATGGCGATCGTGCCGGACTGCACGAGCTCCTTGATGCCGAACTGCTCCAGCATCTTGAGCATCGCTTCGAGCTTGTCACTCGAACCGGTGGCCTCGATGGTGACCGCCTCGGGCGAGACGTCCACCGTCTTGGCGCGGAACAGCTGCACGATCTCGACGATCTGGGAGCGGGTCTCGTTGTCGGCGCGGACCTTCACCAGGACGAGCTCGCGCTGGATCGCAGCGCTGGGCTCGAGTTCGACGATCTTCAGGACGTTGACCAGCTTGTTGAGCTGCTTGGTGACCTGCTCCAGGGGCAGGTCCTCGACACCGACCACGATGGTGATCCGGGAGATGTCGGGGTGTTCGGTGACGCCCACGGCGAGGGAGTCGATGTTGAAGCCGCGGCGGGAGAACAGGGCGGCGATCCGGGCGAGGATGCCGGGCGTGTTCTCGACGAGAACGGAGAGCGTGTGCTTGGTGGACATGTCTGGGTCTCTTCCTTTTCGCTCTGCGCGCTCAGTCGTCTTCGCCGTCGCCGAAGTCGGGGCGGACGCCCCGCGCGGCCATGACCTCGTCGTTCGAGGTGCCGGCGGCGACCATCGGCCAGACCTGGGCGTCCTCGTGGACGATGAAGTCGATCACGACCGGGCGGTCGTTGATGGCGTTGGCCTCGGCGATGACCTTGTCCAGGTCGGCCGGGTCCTCACAGCGCAGGGCGACACAGCCCATGGCCTCGGAGAGCTTGACGAAGTCGGGGACGCGGGTGCCCTTGTTCGCCTGGATGTCGTCCGGTCCGGAGTGCAGGACCGTGTTGGAGTAGCGCTGGTTGTAGAAGAGCGTCTGCCACTGCCGGACCATGCCCAGGGCGCCGTTGTTGATGATGGCGACCTTGATCGGGATGTTGTTCAGGGCGCAGGTGGTGAGCTCCTGGTTGGTCATCTGGAAGCAGCCGTCGCCGTCGACCGCCCAGACCGTGCGGTCCGGCATGCCGGCCTTGGCGCCCATCGCGGCGGGGACCGCGTAGCCCATCGTTCCGGCGCCGCCGGAGTTCAGCCAGGTGGCCGGCTGCTCGTAGTCGATGAAGTGGGCGGCCCACATCTGGTGCTGGCCGACGCCCGCGGCGAAGATCGTGCCCTCGGGGGCGAGCTGGCCGATGCGCTGGATGACCTGCTGCGGCGAGAGGCTGCCGTCCTCCGGCAGGTCGTAGCCGAGCGGGTAGGTCTCGCGCCAGCGGTTCAGGTCGCTCCACCAGGCGGTGTAGTCGCCCTTGTTGCCCTCGCTGTGCTCGGCCTGGACGGCCTGGACCAGGTCGGCGATGACCTCGCGGGCGTCACCGACGATCGGGACGTCGGCGGCGCGGTTCTTGCCGATCTCGGCCGGGTCGATGTCCGCGTGGACGATCTTGGCGTACGGGGCGAAGCTGTCGAGCCTGCCGGTGACGCGGTCGTCGAAGCGGGCGCCGAGGGCGACGATCAGGTCGGCCTTCTGCAGCGCGGTGACGGCGGTGACCGCGCCGTGCATGCCGGGCATGCCGACGTGCAGCGGGTGGCTGTCGGGGAACGCGCCGAGCGCCATCAGGGTGGTGGTGACCGGGGCGCCGGTGAGCTCGGCGAGGATCCTCAGCTCGGCGGTGGCGCCGGACTTGATGACACCGCCGCCGACGTAGAGCACGGGCCGCTTGGCGGCGCTGATCAGCTTGGCGGCCTCGCGGATCTGCTTGGCGTGCGGCTTGGTCACCGGGCGGTAGCCGGGCAGGTCCGTCTGCGGCGGCCAGCTGAAGGTGGTCTTCGCCTGGAGGGCGTCCTTGGCGATGTCGACCAGGACCGGGCCGGGGCGGCCGGTGGAGGCGATGTGGAAGGCCTCGGCGATCGTCCGCGGGATGTCCTCGGCCTTGGTGACGAGGAAGTTGTGCTTGGTGATCGGCATCGTGATGCCGCAGATGTCCGCCTCCTGGAAGGCGTCCGTGCCGATCGCCTTCGAGGCGACCTGGCCGGTGATCGCGACCAGCGGGACCGAGTCCATGTGCGCGTCGGCGATCGGGGTGACCAGGTTGGTCGCGCCGGGGCCGGAGGTCGCCATGCAGACGCCGACCTTGCCGGTGGCCTGGGCGTAACCGGTGGCGGCGTGGCCCGCCCCCTGCTCGTGGCGGACGAGGATGTGACGCACCCGCTGCGAGTCCATCATCGGGTCGTAGGCGGGGAGGATCGCGCCGCCGGGAATGCCGAAGACGGTGTCGGCGCCCACTTCCTCGAGAGAACGGATGAGGGACTGCGCACCCGTGACGTGCTCGACGGTGGTGGCGGGCTGCGCGCCGTTACGGGGCCGCGGCTGCGGATGGTGCCCGGTGGCCTGCTCGGTCATCAGCATCTCTTCTCGAAGCAGAGGGTTTTTGCGAGGTGTTTTGCAGGGGTTTGCGTCGTTTTTGGGGTGAGCCGGTGCAACAAAAAACCCCTCGTGCCGTGAGGCAAGCGAGGGGAGCGCGTCGGGTGCGTTTCAAGCGGGCTTTCTTCAGGCCCGGCTTCAGCCGACGCGCTTTCCAAGTACGAGAATTCGGGTGCGCATGGCACTGACCCTCCCTCTCCGGCCTCACCACTGTCAAGTGGGTGGGACAGGCGTCTCAGTATGTGAGCCGATCGGGGGACGGTTTCCGACACGGACCGGGACCGCTCCGGGCAGTGGGTATTCGTCCCGTACGAGGGCCCTGCGCAGGCGGTACTCGTCGAGCGGGCCCGAGAAGGCCATGCCCTGGGCGTGCGTGCAGCCCATCGCGCGCAGGGCGACGACCTGCTCCGGGACGTCGACTCCGTCGGCGACGGTCTGCATGCCGAGCTCGCCGGCGATGCGCAGCACCCCGCGGGTGATCTTGCGGAGCCTGGCCGACTCGACGACGCCTTCGACGAGCCCCCGGTCCAGCTTCAGTATGTCGACGGGGAGCCTCCGCAGGGCGTTGATCGCCACGTGTCCGCTGCCGAAGCCGTCGAGCGCGATCCGCACCCCGAGCCTGCGCAGCGCGACCAGGCGCTGCTCCAGCTCGTCGAGGGAGGTCCGGGGGTCGCTGTCGGCGAGCTCGACGATCAGCGAGCCGGACGGCAGCCCGTGCCGGGTGAGGAGCGACTCGACCGAGCCGAGCGGCAGCGAGCGGTCCAGGAGGCGCCGGGCGGAGAGCCGGATGGACACGGGCGCGCGGTGTCCGATTCCCGCCCGCTCGGCGGCCTGCTCCACGGCCTCCTCCAGGAGCCAGCGGCCGAGCTCGGCGGTGCGCTCCCCGTCGTCGGTGACGCGGAGGTACTCGGCCGGGGTGAAGAGGATGCCCTGGCTGGAGCGCCAGCGCGCCTGGGCGCTGACGGCGGAGATCCGGCCGGTGGCGAGGTCGACGACCGGCTGGTGGAGCAGGGCGAACTCGCCGTCGTGCAGTGCGGAGCGCAGCCGGGCGGTCAGCTCGGTGCGCCGGACGACCTCGGCCTGCATCTGCGGGGCGTAGAGCTCGACGCGGTCCTTGCCTGCGGCCTTGGCCCGGTACATGGCCAGGTCGGCGTTGCGCAGCAGGTCGCCGGCCTCGATGCCGGGCTCGGCGAAGGCGACGCCGATGGAGGCGGCGACCCGCACCTCGTTGCCCCCGTCGACGCGGTAGGGCTGGGAGAGGGTGAGCCGGAGCCGGTCGGCGATCTCCTGGACCTGGTTGCGGCGGGCCGCCCGGTCGCGGCCGCCGTCGCCGAGGATGAGCGCGGCGAACTCGTCGCCGCCGAGCCGGGCGGCGGTGTCCCCGGCCCGTACGGAGTCGTGGAGGCGGCGGGCGGCCTGGACGAGGAGGTCGTCGCCCGCCTGGTGGCCGAGGCGGTCGTTGACCCCCTTGAAGCCGTCCAGGTCGATGAAGAGCACGGCGGTGCCGGGGTCGGAGGAGCGGCGGCCGCCGAGCGCCTGCCGGACCCGCCGGGTGAAGAGGGCCCGGTTGGGCAGGTCGGTGAGCGGGTCGTGCTCGGCGTTGTGCTGCAACTGGGCCTGGAGGCGGACGCGTTCGGTGACGTCGCGGCTGTTGAAGATCAGGCCGCCCTGGTGCCGGTTGACGGTCGACTCGACGTTGAGCCAGTCGCCGCGGCCCGAGCGGAAGCGGCACTCGATCCGGGTGGTGGGTTCCTCGGCGGGCGAGACGGCGAGGAAGCGCCGCACCTCGTGGACGACGGCGCCGAGGTCCTCGGGGTGGATGAGCGAGGAGAGCTCGGAGCCGATGAGCTCCTCGGCGTCCCGTCCGTACACGCCGGAGGCGGCCGGGCTGACGTAGCGGAGCGTCCCGGTGGGCGCGGCGATCATGATGACGTCGCTGGAGCCCTGCACGAGCGACCTGAAGTGGTTCTCCTTCTGGGCCAGTTCGTGGGTGAGGGCGATGTTGTCGAGGAGCATGATGCCCTGCCGTACGACGAGGGCGAGGACCACCGTGCAGCCGGTGAGGACGACGACGCGGTCGGGCCGGCGCCCCTCCACGACGTTGTACAGGATGCCGAGGGTGCAGACCGCGGCGGCGAGGTACGGGGTGAGGGCGGCGAGCGAGCCTGCGACCGGGCGGCTGTGGAGCCGGGGACCGCGCACGGCGGCCGCGCCGTCCGGCGGGCGGCGCACGCCCCAGGGCGCGTAGGCCAGCAGCAGGGAGCCGGCGAACCAGCCGGCGTCGAGGAGCTGCCCCGAGGCGTAGCTCTCGCGGAGCAGCGGCGAGGTGAACAGGGCGTCGCACAGCACGGTCAGGGCGAGTGCGGCGATCGCGGTGTTGGTCGCCGAGCGGTTCGCCTGGGAGCGGCGGAAGTGCAGGACGAGGACCATGCTGACGAGCACGATGTCGAGGAGTGGGTACGCGAGCGACAGCGCGGCCTGGGAGACGGACTCGCCCTCGACGTGCGCGGTGCGGGCGAGGGCGAGGCTCCAGGAGAGCGTGAGCAGGGAGCCGCCGATGAGCCAGGCGTCGAGCCCCAGGCACACCCAGCCGGCCCGGGTGACGGGCTTCTTGGCGAGAACGAGGAGGCCGACGATGGCGGGCGGCGCGAAGAGCAGGAAGCAGAGGTCGGCGACGGAGAAGTCCGGCACGTCGGTGCGGAGCACGACCTCGTACCAGCCCCAGACGGCGTTCCCCGCGGCCGCCATGAAGGAGGAGAAGGCGAAGAGCAGCCAGGCCGGGCGGGCGCTGTCGCGGTGGGCCCGGCCGTAGAGGAGGCAGGAGACGGCGGCGGTGAGCGCGGCGGCGCTGAGCCCGAAGTCGCCCATGAAGAGCGCCAGTCGGGGGGAGCCCCAGCCGAGGGACGCACCGGTGGTGTAGCCCGCGCAGAGGAGTCCGAGGGCGACCTGGGCGACGGCCCCGCCGAGGCGGGGGCGCCCGGGGTCCGGGTGGCCGGAGCCGCCGGTGGCGGGGCGGCGCGTGAGGACCGCCCCGGGCGCGCTCACCGGCTCCTCCGGTGCCGGCCCGCCGCACCCGACCGCGTCGTGCGGCCGCGCCGCCGGTTCGTCGCCCCGCCCGGGGGCGTGCCCGTCGCAGCCGTGCGGGCGGGCGGAGTCCCGTACGGCGGGCGGGACGGGCGGCCGGCCGGCCGCGCGGGCGTCGGCGGCCCGGTGTGGCGGCGCGGCGCCGTCGGCTCCGGTCGTGGCGCCCCGCCCGGGGCCCCTCGGCGCGGCGGCGGCGCGGCCGTGACGACCCGGCCCGGCGTCCGGCGCCGCGGCGGCGACATCACGGCCGTGGGCGTCGCGCCCGGTGTCCGGCGTCGCGGCGGCGACATCGCGGTCTTGCGCGTCCCGGCCGCCGTCCGGCGGGGTCGCGGCGCGTGGCGGTCGGCGCGGTGCCGCCTGGTCCGGCACCGAGGGTGCGAGGCGCGGCGGCGGTGTCGCCGCGTCGGATCGTCGGTCTTCCGGCCGTGCTCCACCCGTCGCCCCCCTCGGAATCTGATGACCCGTCACTTCGCTCCCCAGCGTCAGCCCGTACTCGACGCAGTCCCCCGACACGGGACGATACACCAGGACCGTCACTCAGGGACAGGGCCGCAGTACTCTCCGTGACGACCAGGGGGCTTGTGTGCGGCGCGTGTCGGGGGCGTGCTTCACCCGCCCGGCCGAACGCGATCCTCCGGTCAGCCGGTGGTGAGCAGGACGTTGGCCAGTTCCTCGCCCGCCGCGAACCGCCGCAGCTGTCCCGCGATCAGCCGCTTCGCCCTCGGCATGAAGGCCGAAGTGGAACCACCCACATGGGGACTGATCAGGACACCGGGAGCGTGCCACAAAGGATGCCCGGCCGGCAGCGGTTCCGGGTCGGTGACATCGAGCGCCGCCTTGATCCTGCCGCCCTCGACCTCCTTGAGCAGTGCGTTCGTGTCGACGACCGGCCCCCGGGCGACGTTCACGAGGAGCGCCCCGTCCTTCATCCGTCCGAGGAACCCGGCGTCGGCGAGATGCGTGGTCCCGGGCGTGAGCGGAGTGGACAGCACGACCACGTCCGCCTCCGGGAGCAGCGCCGGCAGGTCCGTCAGGGCGTGCACCGGGCCGCGCTCCGTGGTGCGCGCGGAGCGTGCGACGCGCGCCACCCGCGCGCACTCGAAGGGCGCGAGCCGGTCCTCGATGGCGGCGCCGATCGATCCGTACCCGACGATGAGGACGGACTTGTCGGCGAGGGCCGGGTAGAAGCCGGCCCGCCACTCCTCGGCGTCCTGGCCGCGCACGAATCCCGGGATGCCGCGCAGCGAGGCGAGGATCAGGGCGAGCGTCAGCTCGGCGGTGCTGGCCTCGTGGACGCCCTTCGCGTTGCAGAGGGCGACCCCCGGCCGCAGCGAGCCGATGCCCGGCGTGACGTGGTCGATGCCGGCGGACAGGGTCTGCACCACCCGGAGGGAGGTCATCCCGGCCAGCGGCCGTACGGCGATCTCCGAGCCCTTCATGTACGGGACGACGTAGAACGCGCAGCGCGCCGGATCGGCGGGGAACTCGGGACCGCCGTCCCAGAAGCGGTAGTTCAGGCCCGCCCCGCCCGGCGCCGGGAGCCCCTCGATCTCGTCCGCCGGGATGGGAAGCCACACGTCAGCGGTCGTGTCTTCGAATCTCATGACCGGGAGGCTATGCGAAGAATCCCGTGCCTCATTGGTTACTTTGGGAGGCGGCACAGGGAGGGGTACCGGCAGGTGGAGCGCAGGACTATCGGGGCGACGGCGCTCGACGTGGGTGCGATCGGCCTGGGGTGCATGCCGATGAGCTGGGCGTACAGCCGTTCGGAACAGCGGGGGGACCGCTCGCTGCGGACCGTGCACGCGGCGCTCGACGCCGGGGTGAACCTGCTCGACACCGCCGACATGTACGGGCCGTTCACCAACGAGCTGCTCGTCGGGCGGGCGTTGAAGGAGCGGCGGTCCGAGGCGTTCGTCTCGACGAAGTGCGGACTGCTCGTCGGCGACCAGCACGTCGTCGCCAACGGCAGGCCGGGATACGTGCGTCGGGCCTGCGACGCCTCGCTCCGCCGGCTCCAGACCGATGTGATCGACCTCTACCAGCTGCACCGGGCGGACCCCGAGGTGCCGGTCGAGGAGACCTGGGGCGCCATGGCCGAGCTGGTGTCGGCGGGCAAGGTGCGGGCCCTCGGCCTGTGCGCCGTGGGCGCGCGGGCGGTGCGGCGCGGAGCCGATCTGCACGAGGGAACGATCCGCCAACTCGACCGCGTCCAGCAGGTGTTCCCGGTCGCGGCGGTGGAGGCCGAGCTGTCGGTGTGGTCGCGTGAGGCCCTCGCGCGGCTGCTGCCCTGGTGCGCGGCGCGCGGGGTCGGCTTCCTGGCGGCGATGCCGCTGGGCAGCGGCTATCTGACCGGGACGCTGACCCCGGGCGGCGGCTTCGAGCCGGACGACCCGCGGGCCCGGCACCCCCGGTTCACGGCCGAGATGATGGCGGCGAACCAGCCGATCGTGGCGGGCCTCCGCCGGGTCGCCGCGCGGCACGGCGCGGACGTCACCCCGGCGCAGGTGGCGCTCGCGTGGGTGCTCGGCCTCGGGCGGCACGTCGTGCCGGTGCCGGGCGCGAAGCGGGAGCGGTGGGTCGCGGAGAACGCCCGGGCGGCCGCGCTGCGCCTCACGGCCGAGGACCTGACGGAGATCGCGGCGCTTCCGGCGCCGCGCGGGTCCTGGGACTGAGTGCCGCGCGGGGTATCAAGGAGGTGGTACACCGCCCGCCTCGTCGAAGGGGGACCGGCCCATGCGCCGTCCTGTCGTGCAGAAGGCCCTGTGGGGCGCCGTCGCGCTGGTGCTCGTGGCCGGCTGCTCCTCGGGGTCGGGAGGCGGCGGGGAGCAGCCCTCGGAGCACCCCCGTACGACCGCCCCGGCATCGGTGTCCCCGACGGCGTCCGCCGTCGGGCGGGTGTCCGTGGCGGGGACGCTCACCGAGGGCCTGAAGTCCCCCTGGGGGCTCGCGGAGCTGCCCGGCGGGGATCTGCTCGTCTCCTCGCGGGACGAGCGGACGATCACCCGGGTCGACGGGCGGACCGGCGCGAAGACCCTCCTCGGCACGGTGCCGGGGGTGGTGCCGGGCGGTGAGGGCGGGCTCCTGGGGCTCGCCGTCCGGGACGGCCGGGTGTACGCGTACATGACGACCGCCTCCGACAACCGGATCGTGCGCATGCGGTACGGCGGCGGGAAGGGCGACCGGCTCGGCCCGCCGGAGCCGGTGCTCACCGGCATCCCGAAGGGGTTCGTGCACAACGGCGGGCGGATCGCGTTCGGCCCGGACGGCATGCTGTACGCGGGGACCGGCGAGACGGGCCGGACCGGTCTGGCCCAGGACCGTTCGTCGCTGGGCGGGAAGATCCTGCGGATGACACCGGAGGGCAGGCCGGCGCCGGGCAATCCCTTCCCCGGCTCGGTGGTCTATTCGTACGGCCACCGCAATGTGCAGGGCCTCGCCTGGGACCCGCAGGGCCGGCTGTGGGCGTCGGAGTTCGGGCAGGACACCTGGGACGAGCTGAACCTGATCGAGCCGGGGCGGAACTACGGCTGGCCGGTGGTGGAGGGCCGGGCCGGGCGCGCCGGGTTCGTGGACCCGGTGGCCCAGTGGCCGACCTCGGAGGCCTCCCCGAGCGGCATCGCGTACGCCCGGGGCGCGATCTGGATGGCCGCGCTCAGGGGCGAGCGGCTGTGGCGCGTGCCGCTCTCCGGCGCGGAACGTTCCGGGGAGCCCGAGGCGTTCCTGAAGGGTGGGTACGGACGCCTGCGCACGGTCCTCGCGGCGGGCGGCGACCGGCTCTGGCTGGTGACGAGCGAGACCGACACCCGGGGCACGCCCGGCCCCGGTGACGACCGGATCCTCCGGCTGGAGGTGAGGTGAAGGAGGCGGTGACCGTGTTCGGTGGCCTGGACGAGTTCTTCGCGCCGTCGCGCAGGCACGTCGAGGAGGAGCGCCGCAGGGAGGCCCTGACCAGGGAGGACCCGGGGGACGCCGACCCGGCCCGCGGTCCGGTGGACCTGTCCTCGGGCCGGGTGACGATACGTGTCCCCCGGACCCGGCCCGACGCCCCCGGCTCAGAGGGGCGTGTCGAGGAGGTGCAGGCGGTGGGCCAGGGCGGCGGCCTCGCCCCGGCCGGCGACGCCGAGCTTGGCGAGGATGTTGGAGACGTGGACGCTGGCCGTCTTCGGTGAGATGAACAGCTCCTCGGCGATCTGGCGGTTGGTGCGGCCGACCGCGACCAGGCGCAGCACGTCCTGCTCCCGGGGCGTCAGGCCGAAGCTGTCGTCCCCGGGCTCCGTCGCGGCGGGGGCCTGCTTCTCCTGGACGAGGGAGAGGCGGGCCCGGGCCGCGAGGAGCTCCACGTCCTCGCGGAGCGGGCGGGCGCCGAGACGGACGGCGGTGGCGTGGGCCTCGCGGAGCAGCGCCGCGGCCTCCTCGCGCCGGCCGCCCTCGACGAGCAGGGCGTCGGCGAGCCGGTGCCGGGCGCGGGCCAGCTGGTGCGGGCGTTCGAGCGGCTCCCAGGCGGCGACGACCTCGGCCCAGCGGGCGGCGGTCTCGCGGCCCTCGGCGCGGGCGAGCTCCTCGGAGACCTGCTGGGAGTAGGCCTGCCAGATCGGGGCCGGCGTGGCGAGGCCGCGGACGCAGCGGCGGACCAGGTCGAGCGCCGCGGCGCGCCCCTCGTCGGCGGCGGGCAGCCCGCGGCTGTCGGCCTCGGCGGTGACGGCGGTGAGGACGAGCGGCCAGCCGTAGCGGTGGGTGCCGGGCGGGAAGCCGGTCTCCGCCGTGGCGGCGAGCTGTTCCCGTACGTCCGCGAGCCGGCCCTCGGCGGCGGCGATGGCGATGGCGGCCTGTTCCATGGGCAGGGTGTACTGCGGGATCGGGTCGCGGGTGCCGTAGCGCGCGCGGGCCTCGGCGAGGTGCTCGGCGGCCCTGGCCGGCTCGCCGCGGAAGGTGGCGAGGTGGGCGAGCTGGAGCAGGGCCGTGCCGCCCGGCTTGGTGCTGCTCGCCCCGGAGCGGAGCAGCAGCTCGGCCTCCTCCTTGCTGCGGTCCCACTCGCCGAGCGAGACGAGCGACTCGGCGAGGTTGGCGCGGATCCAGCCCGCGCTGTCGACGAGCCCGCGGGAGCGGGCCAGTTCGATTCCGGTGACGGCGATCTCCACGGCCTCGGCGGAGCGGCCGAGCGCCTCCATGGAGGAGGAGAGGTTGATGTGGGCGCGGGCGGCCTCGTGGAACTGGCCGAGGGCGATGGTCCGTTCGCGCGCCTCGTGCAGCGCGGCGAGGCCGCCCTCGGCGTCTCCCGCCGACACCATGATGGTGCCGAGGGTGATCCGGGCGTTCAGCTCGATCGGCTCGGCCTTCACGAACCGCGCGTACTCGACGGCGCGTTCGGCGGCGGCGAGCGTCTCGGGGCCGGGGTTGCGGAGCATGCCCCAGCCGGCCGCGCCGACCAGGACGGTGGCGTGGACGGCGGACGGCGGGAGGCCCTTGACGAGTTCCTGGGCGCGGGCGATCTCCGGCCAGCCGTCGCCCTTGCCGAGGTTGGACTGGAGCCGGGCCATCTCGGTCCAGAACCAGGCGGCGCGCAGGGGGTCGTTCTCGACGCTGTCGAGGATCCGGAGCGCCGTGCGGCAGATCTTCGCGGCCCGCTCCCGCTCTCCGGCGAGCCGGGCGGCGACGGCGGCCTCGGCGAGCAGGTCGAGGTAGCGCAGCGAGTCGGCCTCGGGGTCGAGGGCGCAGGCGGGGTAGGCGTCGGCGTAGTCGATGGGCCGCAGGGAGCGGCGGGCCTCGGCCGGGACCTTGTCCCACAGCTCCAGGGCCCGTTCGAGGAGGCTGAGCTGCTCGGCGTACGCATGCCGCTTGCGGGTCTCGACGGAGGCCTGGAGGACGGTGGGGAGGGCCTTCTCCGGGGCGTGCGCGTGGTACCAGTACGTGGCGAGCCGGGTGGTCCGCTCGTGGGGGCGGACGAGTCCGGGGTCGGCCTCCAGGGCCTCGGCGTAGCGCCGGTTGAGGCGGGAGCGTTCGCCGGGCAGCAGGTCGTCGCTGACGGCCTCGCGGACGAGGGAGTGGCGGAAGCGGTAGCCGTCGCCGTCGGGGACGGCGAGCAGGATGTTCTTGCCGACGCAGGCCCGCAGCGCCTCGATCAGTTCGTCCTCGGGGAGCCCGGCGACGGCGGCGAGCAGCCCGTACTCGACGGTGGAGCCGCCCTCGGCGACGATCCTGGCGACCCGCTGGGCGCCTTCGGGGAGCATCTCGACCCGGACGAGCAGGAGGTCGCGCAGGGAGTCGCTGAGCTGGCCGGGGGCGCAGCCGGCCTCGTGGGAGACGACGAGCTCCTCGACGAAGAAGGCGTTGCCGTCGGAGCGTTCGAAGACCTCTTCGACGAGTCCGGGGTCGGGTTCGGCGGCGAGGATGCCGGTGAGCTGGCGGTGCACCTCGGTGCGGGTGAAGCGGGAGAGTTCGATGCGGCGGATGGTGCGGAGCCGGTCGAGTTCGGCGAGGAGCGGGCGCAGCGGGTGGCGGCGGTGGATGTCGTCGGCGCGGTAGCTGGCGACGACCGTGATCCGGCCGCGGCGCAGGGTGCGCAGGAGGTAGGTGAGCAGGTGCCGGGTGGAGGCGTCGGCCCAGTGCAGGTCCTCCAGGACGAGCACGATCGTGCGGTCGGCGGCGAGCCGTTCCAGGAGGCGTACGGTCAGTTCGAAGAGCCGGGCGGTGGAGTCCTCGTCGGCGGGCTCGTGGCTGCCGGGGTCGCCCAACTCGGGCATCAGGCGGGCGAGCTCGCCCTCGTGGCCCTCGGCGGCGGCGGCGAGTTCGCCGGGCAGGTGGCGGTGGAGCGCGCGCAGAGCGGCGGCGAAGGGTGCGAACGGCAGGCCGTCGGCGCCGAGTTCGACGCAGCCGCCGAGCGCCACGACGGCGCCCTGGTCGCAGGCCGTGTCGAGGAACTCCTCGATGAGCCGGGTCTTGCCGACGCCCGCCTCCCCGCCGATGAGCAGGGCCTGGGGCTCTCCCGCGGTCGCGCGGGAGAGCGCCTCGGTGAGGGCGGTGAGTTCGCCGGCGCGGCCGACGAACACGGGGCTGACTGACCTGGTCTCCACGGCGCCGAGCATCGCACAGACTTCCATGCCGTCGCTCATACGGGGGTCACGCGGCCTTGGTGAAGAGACCGCGACCGCCGTCGGCGGCCTGGACCTCGGCGTGGTGGCCCCCGATCCGGATGCCGAGGATGCGCAGACCCTTGTGGGTCGCCGCGGCCTCGTGGGCCAGGCGGTGGGCGGCGGCCTCGGCGACGAGCTCGGCGTGGTGCATGGTGTGGAGTTCGTACTCGAACATCGTGTGCTCCCTGGGTTTCTTCGGTTTCGGTATCGCTCTCTTGCGATGCCTCTACTTTCGTTTCCCAGGGGGTGCCGTCACATCGGGCGAGTGCCGCATGTTCGGGGTACGGGGGTCCTTAGGAGGGTCCTAGGGGGGCCTTAGGCGGGGTCCCCGGGTGCTCAGGACCCGGTGGTCGGGAGGCTCAGGAACAGGTCGAAGTAGGTACCGACCGACAGGAGCAGCCCGAGCCCGCCGAGGACGGCGCCGGCGACGGCGACCGCGCGGACCCAGAGGGGGCGCCGGGGCAGGGTCAGCACGAGGACGCCGACGATCACGGCGAGGAGCGCGAAGACGCCGTTGACGAGGGCGGTGCTGTGCCAGGCGTCGCCGTAGATCTCGTTGATCTGCTGGGCCGGGGTGCCGCCGGCGGAGGTCTTGATCTGCCCGATGAGCGTCTCGCGCTCGGCGACGACCTTGCCGGTCCAGGTGCCGGTGAGGGCGACGGCGGAGAGGGCCGCGGAGACGACGGCAGCGGCGGCGGCGCCGATGCCGGTGGCCTCCGGCGAGAGGGCCTCCTCGCCGTCGAGCTCGCCGTCCAGCCCGCCGTCCAGCTCGTCGTCCGGCGCGTCGAGCAGCTCGGCGGCCGTGTCCTCGACGGTCCCCGCCTCTGCGGCGGTCCCGGCGTCCTGGGTGGTCCCGGCGTCCTGGGTGGTCCCGGCGTCCTGGGTGGTCCCGGCGGCCTCGGCGGCCTCGGCGCTCGTGCCCGCCGCCACCTCGTCGGTCTTCGAGGTGGCGGTCTTCTCGGTCGTCTTGGTGTCCATGCGGCGCACGCTAGGCGGCCCACATGAGAGGCGGCTTAAGACGCCTTCGCCGCGCGCCACTCGGGGGCGAGGACGGACCAGATCTCCGTGTCCGAGCGGCTGCCGCGGTACAGGTAGTTCTCCCGCAGCACGCCCTCCTTCGTCATGCCGAGGCGGCGGGCGACGGCGATGCTCGGCAGGTTCTTCGTGGAGGCGTACCAGTCGACGCGGTGGAGGCCGCGCTCCTCGATCGCCCAGTCGATGATGACCCGGCAGGCCCGCGTGATCAGGCCCTTCCCGGCGGCGGAGGGCTCCAGCCAGCAGCCGGCCTCGGCGGTGCCGTTCGCGGCGTCGAAGGTCCGGAAGAGGACGCCGCCGACGAGGGTGCCCTCGGACCAGATGCCGTAGAGCCGGCCGGTGTCACTCGCGGCCTTCTCGGCGTACGAGGTGAGGTAGGCGCGGGCGGAGTCGAGGTCCGCGACGACGTCGGGGAGGCCGATGTGCTGCCCGACGAACTCCCGGCCCCGGTCCATGTGGGTCAGGAATTCCTCGGCCTGCCAGGGCTCCAGGGGCCTGAGCTCGGCGCCGTCGTCACCCAGCGATATCGCGAACATCGTCGTTCTCCTCCGCAGTCGGAACCGTCACGCGCTGTACGGGGATCTTCGCACGCGCGTCCGCCGCCTCGCGGCACTCGGGCGGTTCGATGCTGATCCGGGGCAGGACCCGGTCGAGCCACTTCGGCAGCCACCAGTTCGCGCCGCCGAGCAGGTGCATCAGGGCCGGGACGAGGAGGGTCCGCAGGATGAAGGCGTCGAGGGCGACGGCCGCCGCGAGCGCGATGCCGAACATCGCGATGACCCGGTCGCCGCTGAGGACGAAGGCGAGGAAGACGGAGATCATGATGACCGCGGCGGAGTTGATCACGCGGCTGGTCTCGGCGAGGCCGACCCGGACCGCCCGCCGGTTGTCCCCGGTCTCCAGCCATTCCTCGTACATCCGGCTGACCAGGAAGACCTGGTAGTCCATGGAGAGTCCGAAGAGGACGGAGACCATGATCACGGGGAGGAAGGGCTCGATCGGTCCGGCGCTGCCGAGGCCGAGCAGCTCGCTCCCCCAGCCCCACTGGAAGATCGCGACGACGATCCCGAAGGCGCCGGCGACGGCGGCGACGTTCATGGCGGCGGCCTTGAGCGGGATGCCGAGGGACCGGAAGGCGAGCAGGAGCAGCAGACAGCCGAGGGCGATGACGACGCCGACGAAGAGCGGCAGCTTGCCGACGATGATCCCGGCGAAGTCGTCGTACGAGGCGGTGACGCCGCCCACGAGCACGTCCAGGGAGGTGCCCGCCTCGGCCTTCGGGATGACGTCGTCGCGGAGCCGGTCGACGAGCTCGCTGGTCGCCTTGGACTGCGGCGAGGAGTCGGGCACGACGGTGAGGACGGCGGTGTCGCCCGCGCTGTTGTACGTGACGGGGGAGACGGACGCGACGCCCTTGGTCGCGCCCAGCGCGGCCGGCAGCTGGTCGAGGGCGACCCGGTCGTCGGCGCCGTCGAGGCCGGCGACGAGGGTGAGCGGGCCGTTGACGCCGGGCCCGAAGCCGTCGGCGAGCAGGTCGTACGCCTTGCGGGTGGTCGCGGTGGCCGGGTTGTTGCCCTGGTCGGAGGTGCCGAGGTGGAGCGAGAGGGTCGGCAGCGCGAGGACGGCCATGACGAGGACGGCGACCCCGCCGAGGAGCTTGGGGTGCCGCTCGACGAAGGCGGACCAGCGGGCGGCGAAGCCGGTGGGCAGCTCGGGCTGCGGGCCGCGCTCGGCGAGCACCCGGCGTTCGCGCCGGGACAGCGCCTTCGTACCGATGAACGACAGCAGCGCGGGGAGCAGGGTGACGGAGGCGGCGACCGTGAGGAGCACGGTGAGCGAGGCGGCGATGGCGACGCCGTTGAGGAAGCTGAGCCGCAGGATGAGCATGCCGAGCAGGGCGATGCAGACGGTGGCGCCGGCGAAGACGACGGCGCGGCCCGTGGTGGCGACTGCGGTCTCGGCGGCCTCGGCGACGGAGCGGCCGCGTTTGAGGCCTCTTCGGTGCCTGGTCACGATGAAGAGGGCGTAGTCGATGCCGACGCCGAGGCCGACGAGCATGCCGAGCATGGGGGCGAAGTCGGCGACGGTCATCAGATGGCCGAGGAGCACGATCCCGGAGTACGCGATGCCGACGCTGACGAGCGCGGTCGCGATCGGGAGCGCGGAGGCGGCGAGCGAGCCGAAGGCGAGGAAGAGGACGACGGCCGCGACGGCGACGCCGACGATCTCGGCGATGTGTCCGCCGGGGGCCTCGGTGAGGGCGACGGCGCTGCCGCCGAGCTCGACCTGGAGGTCGTCCGTGGCGGCGGCCTTGGCGGTGTCGACGAGGGCCTTGGCCTGGGCCTCGGGGATGTCGTCGGACTGCGCGTCGAAGGTGACGGTGGCGTAGGCGGTGTGGCCGTCCTCGCTGACCTGCCCCCTGGCGTCGTCGTACGGCGAGGTGACGGCGGCGACACCGGGCAGCTCGGCGACCTCGTCGAGCATGCCGCCGATGCGGTCCTCGACGGCGTCGGCGCGGACGCTGCCCCGGTCGGTGTGCCAGACGATGGTGTCGCTGTCACCGCCGAGGCCGTGGAAGCCCCGGTCGAGGAGGGCGGTGGCCCGGCCGGACTCGGTGCCCGGGGCCTCGTAGTCGTTGGAGTACGCACTGCCGGCGAGGGTCGCGCCGGCGGCGGTCCCGCCGAGCGCGAGGAGCCAGAGGAGAACGACGACGAGACGGTGACGGACACACCACCGTGCGATTGCGGCCAAGGACGTACTCCTGACTGGATCTGTACTCGCGCCCCACTGTTACAGCCAAACGTGATCGTTTGCCCGTTTCGTGGCGATCCTCACAGGGTGCGTCGCGGGGCCGGGAACCCTGCTGCCCGGCCCCGCGCGGGCTCAGCCGGAGACGCTCGGGCGGCCGTTCTCGATGTGGCCCATGAGCCGGCGGCGGAAGCCACCGGGTGCGGTCACCTCGACGTCGTACCAGCCGTGCGCGTCGGCGGCGGAGTGGACGACCGTACGGGTCTTCCCCGGCTTCACGGTGACGGTGCGGGTCCAGTCGGCGAGGTCGTCCTCGTCGACGTAGCCGAGCGGCCGGACGTGGAACTCGAGCGGGGCGGAGCCGGTGTTGCGGACGGTGAGGTGCACGTCACGGTCGTGGTGGTCGATCCGGGTGGCGAGCTCGGCGCCGCCCGTCGCGGGGCCCTCGAACTCGCGCCGGAAGCCGTTGGGGCCGGTGACCGTGAAGCGGTAGTGATCACCCGGAACGGGGACGGTCCACTCCCCCTCGCCCCTGACGTCCTGGTGCTGCGGGACGGCGAACTCGCCGGCGTACGGGTAGAGCGCGAAGTGCGCGCTCGCCCTGCCCCGGTTGCTCAGCGCGACCGTCACGGAACCGTCACCCGTCGTCGCGGAGGCGTCCGGCTGGTACGGCAGCGCTCGCGCCGGCCGGGTGCCGGGCTCCTGGACGGGCATCGCCTGGACGGCCGGCGGCTGGGGCCGCCAGCGGCCGGTGAACGGCGGGACCGGGCCGGGCTGCTCGACGGGCGGCTGCCGCCGGGTCCGCCTGAAGTCGAAGGCGGAGGTGAGGTCACCGGTGACGGCCCGGCGCCAGGCCGTGATGTTGGGCTCCTGGACGCCGGTGAGCTCCTCCAGGAAGCGGATCACGGAGGTGTGGTCGAAGGTCTCGGAGCAGACGTAGCCGCCGACCGACCAGGGGGACACGACGAGCAGCGGCACGCGGATGCCGAGGCCGGTGGGCAGCCCCTTCCAGCGCTCCTCCGTGGTGCCGGCGGGCGGGACGGGCGGCGGCACGTGGTCGAAGAAGCCGTCGTTCTCGTCGTAGTTGATCAGGACGACGGTGTGCCGCCAGACGTCCGGGTGCGCGCCGAGGGCGTCGAGGACCTTGTAGACGAGGGTCGCGGAGGCGATCGGCGAGGAGGAGCCGGGGTGCTCGGAGTCGATCGCGGAGGGGACGAGGTAGGAGACCTCGGGGAGGGTGCCGGCGGCGACGTCGGCGCGGAAGGCGTCGGCGAGGGTGCCGCTCTCGACGCGGCGCAGCCCGCGCTCGAAGAGGGAGCGCTCGGCGGGGGTGAGGGTCGCGACGCCCTCCTCCAGGAGCCCGAGCAGCCTGGCCCGCTCGGCGAGGTCCCCGGTGTCGCGGACGGCGGCGTAGAAGGACTCCATGAAGGTGTGCGCCGCCGCCCCGGGCCCGCCGGTGAGGGCGAGCGCCTTGCGGGCGATCTTCTTGAAGGAGGTGAAGAACTCGATGTTGTTGTCCGTGAAGTTCTCCCACTCGGTGTACGTCTTCCAGCTCCGCCCGGCGGCTTCGAGCCGCTCGGCGTAGGTGGACCAGCCGTAGCCGGGGTGGGTGTCCTCGGCGTAGGCGGCGTTGGTGACGGCCCGGCTGCCGTCGGCCTCGAAGCCGGTCCAGCCGGACCAGAGGTGGTTGCGGTTGGGGCTCGTCGAGGTGTGGGTGGACGAGTGGTAGGCGTCGCAGATGGTGAAGGTGTCGGCGAGCTCGTAGTGGAGCGGGATGTCCCGGCGGTCGTAGTACGCCATGGTGGCGGCGGTCTTGGCCGAGACCCAGCCGTCCATCCAGCCGTCGCGCCAGGCCTTGGCGCCGCCGCTCCAGGAGTGGTCGAGGGCGCCGATGTACTGGAGGTCCTTCTGCTGGGTCTCGGCGGCACCGCGGATCGGGAAGGGCAGCACGGTGCGGCCGAGCGCGGCCGGCTGCTCGAAGACGGACTTTCCCGAGGGCAGTTCGACGGCGTTGCGGTCACCGAATCCGCGGACGCCGCGGAGGGTGCCGAAGTAGTGGTCGAAGGAACGGTTCTCCTGCATGAGGATCACCACGTGCCGGATGGCCTCCATGCCCCCGGTCGGGGGCTCCGCGGCCATCGCCTCCTGCAGCGACGGCGGCAGCAGCGAGCCCGCCGCGGCGACACCGAGGGCGCCCCCGCCCAGTGCGAGGAGCCTTCGGCGGGACATCTGGGACTTCTCGGGGGACAAGACCGACCTCCAGTCGACGACCAATGGTTCGCCTTCGAGCCATTGGGTGGTTCGCCGGGGACGGTAATGAGACCGGGTGACCGAAAGGCGGCCCGACGGCGGCGCGGTGGTGAACGTCCGTCAGACCACGACGGCGATCCGCGCGACCGCCGTCGCCTGGTGGGGCGTCAGGTCCCGGTCGGGACGACGCAGTGGCCGGGGCCGGGCGGCAGGACCCGCTTCTCGTCGTACAGGTCGGCCATGGCGACCTGCGCCCCCTCGGCCGCCCGGCCCGCCTTCCACCGCCCCTCGGCGAAGAGCGGGTGGAGGACCCCGTCCTTCGGCGCCGAGCAGTCGTGGTTGGCGACCTCGCTCGCGTAGTCGCCGAGCACGAGCTTCCCGCCCCTCGCCGTGAACGCCATCTGGCGTCGTACGGCGATCCGTGCCGCCTCGGCGAGGCCGGGGACGATCTCGTGGCGGAGGTCGGCCCGGACGAGCGGATAGACGAAGGTGTAGTCGGCGTGGACGACCAGCTCCCCCGCCGCCGAGACCTCGTAGGTCATCGCGCCGCGCGTCCTGATGCCGGTGGTCCTGTGCAGGTACACCTCTTCGGGGTCGAAGCGGGTGACCATGTCCTTGCGTACGGCGTCGTCGACTCCACGCGGATCGAGCAGGGCGAGCGCCGCCGTGGGCTCGGCACCGGCCAGGGTGTCCTCCGAGAGGTTGGTCGCGACGAGCAGGGTCTTCACGCCGTCCAGTGCGGCGGTCACGTCCTTCGCGGTGAGCCCGCCGGACGGCACGGCCTCGGGGACGTGGATCCCGTCGGCCCCCTCCGCCCAGCCGGACGCGGGCGAGTTCCGGAACGGCATGTCGACCGAGTACGGCCATTCCAGGGGCCAGAGCTCCTCGCTGACCGTCCGCGCGGCGTACGGCTCGTACGGCGGCCGCTCCCCCGTCACGTCGGTCAGCCAGTACCCGAACCCGCCGAGCAGCAGCACCCCGGCACCGGCCGCGAGCGCGATCTTGCGCCGCCGTACCGCCCTGTCCCGCCGCAGCGCCTCCTCGCGTCCGGGATCGCTCGCCTGCGCGCGCAACCGGGCGACGTAATCCGTGGGTTCCACCGACATGTTCTGTTCCCTCCCCTGCCCTGCCAGGGATCGACAGAGCGGAGCGGAGCCTCTCACATGGCGGCGCGGGGCGTCATCGCGGTTTTCCCTTGTTTGGCGGGTGGGGTTCGCGAGCATCCTGAGCGCGACGCACGGCCACGGCGCGGCATGAGGGGAAGTCGTATGGCCAGACGCAAGGTCATCACGGTCAGAGTCAGCAAGCGGGTGCTCTGGATCGGCGCCGAGGCGTATCCCCTGCAGAACATCGCCCGGGCGACGACGGTCAGGATCAAACCCCCACGGGCGCGGGCCGTGGGGCGCTTCCTGAAGTACGTGCTGATCACGGCGCTCCTGGCGGTCGGCGGGCTCGCCGTCGCCCGGTCCGGCGAGGTGACGGACAGCGACCGGGAACTGATCACCCAGGGGGTGACCGTCACCGCGAGCGTGCTCGGGGCGGCCTTCCTCCTCCAGCTGATCGTCGTCCTGGTCACGAGGACGTACTACGCGCTGGTCATCGAGACCTCGGGAAACCCGCGCACGGTGCTGGCCAGCGTGGACCGCAACGAGGTGCACGAGCTCGTGCGCGACATCATGCGGGCCATCGACGACCCCGCGTTCCCCGGCTTCGTCAAGCAGATGACCACCTACAACATCGGCAGCATGCGGGACTTCTACAACGCGTCCGGTGCGGGCAGCGTGGGGAGGATGGGCAGTGACCGGTAACGGCGACTTCCACATCGGCAACATGCGCGACTTCTACCACGCGACCGGCGACGGGGCCGTCGGCCGCATCGAGTTCCACCAGCACGGCGCGCAGGACCCGCAGGCCGTCTACGAGGCCGTGATCCGCGCGATCGAGACCCTCAGGGGCCAGGTGTCCGCCGAGGACCGCGAAGTCCTCGACACCTCCCTGGAAACGATCCGCCAGGGCGACGAGGCACCGCCCGGTGC
The DNA here is from genome assembly GCF_014203895.1 of Streptomyces nymphaeiformis. Taxonomy (GTDB): domain Bacteria; phylum Actinomycetota; class Actinomycetes; order Streptomycetales; family Streptomycetaceae; genus Streptomyces; species Streptomyces nymphaeiformis. The sequence goes on from NZ_JACHJY010000005.1 coordinate 244,824, forward strand.
CTTCCGCCGGGCCCTCGGCACCGTCTCCGGCGTCGCCGCCCTCGTCGGCGAGGTCGGCGTCCCGGTGGCGGAGGCGGTCCGCCGGCTGCTCGCGCTGCTCGCCGGCTAGAGACACGAACCGGCGAACTCGCACCAGACGATCTTGCCGGGGTTACGCGCGCCCACACCCCAGCGGTCGGCCAGGGCGTCGACGAGGAGGAGGCCACGGCCGGACTCCTCCGAGGGCTCGCGGACGGCCGGGGTGCCGTCTCCACTGTCGTGCACCTCGATACGGAGCGGGCCGGGGCGCTCCAGGTAGAGGTGCAGGCGGTAACCGCGACCGGGCGGGACGCCGTGCAGGAGGGCGTTGGTCGCGAGCTCACTCACGCACACCAGTACGTCGTCCGCGCGTGCGTCCAGCCCCCAGTCGGCCAGCGCCTTGCGGGCGAAGTCGCGGGCGAGGGGGACGGAACGGCGCTCGCGACGGTAGAAGGCCTCGCGGAACAGGGGGAGTTGGTCGCTCATGGCGATCACGGTGGCGCCTCGCGCCCCACGCGCCCCAGGGCATCGAGCCGTACAAATTCTTTGTACGGGTCCGGAACGCGTCGAGTACGTACGGACCGGGGAAGGCACCGCTCATGCAACGCGGCACGAACTCCAGGAAGAAGGTCCCCTCATGGGAAGTGGTCGGCGCCCTTCTGGCCCTTTACCGGAAGCAAGCGGGCCTGACCCAGCCCCAGTTGGCCACGCAGGCGTGCGTGGCCCTGGAGACGCTGGGCTCGATCGAGCAGGGGCGGAGGGCGCTGCGGCTCGGACTCGCGGGTGAGCTGGACGGCATCCTGAACACGGGCGGCGCGCTGGCGGTGGCGGTCGGGAAGGCGCCGAAGAAGGAGCGGTACCCGGCGTTCGTCCAGGAGTTCATCGACTTGGAGGCGCAGGCGCTCAGCATCTGCTCGTACGAGAACGCGGTGGTCCCCGGTCTGCTCCAGACTCCCGAATACGCCCGCGCGGTCTTCGACTGCCTGTACCCGCCGATCACTCCCCAGGAGGCGGAGGACCGGATGCTCGACCGGCTCGATCGCCAGGGGATCTTCAAGCAGAAGCCATGGCCGCCGATGATGTCCTTCCTCCTGGACGAATCCGTCCTGGAAAGGCCGATCGGCGGGCGGGAAGTGCTGCGGGGGCAGATCCTCCACCTGCGCGAGATGGCTGAACTCCCCTTCCTCGGACTCCAGATCATCCCGAAGGCGCGGACGAAGCACGCGGGACTCAATGGGCCCCTGGTACTCATCGAAACACCCGACCACGAACACGTCGCCTACATCGAGGGGCAGCGGGTCAGCTTCCTCATCGACGACCCCGACGAGGTCGGCATCCTCCAGGCCAAGTATGGAATGCTGCGGTCACAGGCCCTGACGCCCGAGGACACCATGGGCCTGCTGGAACGTCTGGCAGGAGTGACATGAGCGCAGCAGCACTTTCGTGGTTCAAGTCCAGCTACAGCGGCAGCGAGGGTGGGAACTGCCTCGAAGTCGCCTACGACTGGCGCAAGTCGAGCTACAGCGGCGACGAGGGCGGCAACTGCGTCGAGGTGGCCGCCCACCCCGCCGCCGTCCACGTCCGGGACTCCAAGCTCGGCGAGGCCGGCCCCGTCTTCACCGTCTCCCCCGCCGCCTGGGGCGACTTCGTCGCCGAGGCGGCCTCCTAGGCCCTACAGGAAGCGCCGCTCGCGCAGGGCTCGTTCGGTGTCCTCGCACCACGTCCGGTACGAGGGCACCTGCGCGAGCACGGCGAGGTCCGTACGGCGCACGAGCAGTTCCGCGCTGTCGTGCAGCACCTCGGGCCCGTCGCTCCCCAACAGGGCCTTCCAGACCTCCTTGGGGGCCAGCCTGTCCTTGCCGCCCTTGAGCGCCACCCGCTTCTCCACCGCCGAGGGCCCGGGATACGGGTAGTCCGCGAGTTCGCCCACCACCGATTGCAGGGCCTTCCGGTCGGCCAGCATCCAGGACTCGGTCATCAGGACGGGCACGAGCGGGACGGACACCCCGGCGCGCGGGGCGGCGGCCCTCCGCTTCTCCAGCGCGGCGACCAGCTTGTGGCGGGCCTCCACGGCGTCCTGGTCTCCGTGGACGAAGACGATGTCGCAGTCGGCCGCGAGCTCCTCGGCCGCCGCCAGGACGAGATCCGGCCGGTCGTTGGACCGGACCGGGGAGACCTCGCAGCGGAGGACGTCCACCGTCTGCGAGCTGCCCGCGAGCACGAGCTCGTCGAGCTGTCGCTCGACGAGGCTCTTCAGATAGGGCCCGTCACTGCCCTCGACGAGCAGACCCGGCAGCAACGTCCTCATTCCCCGCCCCTGTTCAGCTTCCGCAGCAGTCGCTCCACCTGCTCGGGAGACACGCTCTCGCCCGGCTCCCGCTCCGGGTCGAAGGCCCGCAGCGGCCGGGCCACGGTCGCTCGGGAGATCGTCCCGTCGGCCGGATCGACCCGGTCCGCCTGCTCCAGGAAGACGAGGCTGCCGGACAGGTCGTGCTTGAGCGCGCCGAGGAGGGCCGGCGAGTGGGTCGTGGCGATGAGCTGCCGGTACGCGGACGCCTTCGGCATCACCCCGGTACCGCGCCGCAGCCGGCGCACGAGGTCGGCGACGCGCTCGGGGTTCATCCCGTTCTCGATCTCCTCGACGCACATCCCGCCGGGCCAGGCCGGGTCGGCGGCCATCGCGAGCAGGGCCGCCATGCGCAGCGTGCCGTCCGACAGGGTGGGCGGCGACAACCACCCCGTGTTGCTGAAGTGCACCTCGAAGTCGAACTCCTGGCGCCGCTCGTCGTAGACGACCCGTACGTCCTCGACTCCTTCGACGAGCGCGGCCATGTCCGCGACGAACCGGCGCCAGAGCGGCGGACGCTCCTCGATGCGGTGGAGCACCTCGGCCAGGTTCCCGCCGTCCGAGTCAAGCCGGCCGTGGACGAAGGCGGGGGACGGTCGGCGCAGCGCCTCCGGTTCGAGGAGGAAGGGCGCCCACGACGCGCATTCCCGCGCGGCCAGCAACCGCAGTTCCGTGCCCGGTTCCTCGAAGAGGGCGTCGTTGCCGTCGGACCGGACGGACTCCTCGTCCTCGATGGACAGCGGGCTGCCCAAGGGCCCGTGGAAGGGCACGAACTCGCTCTCGTGCTCGACGAACTCCGCGCGTGCCCGCGCCACGGCACTCCGCTGTTCCTCGTCCAGGCCGACGCCGTCCATCCAGTCGGTCTGATCGAGCCTGCTGACCCAGACACCGCAGTTGCGCCCGAGTACCACCCGGCCCGTCCCGAGACGCACCACGCTGATCCGGATCCGCAGCGGCAGCGGCCCGTAGGCGGTCGCCACCAGCGATCCGACCGTGATGGTCAGTTCCCGGCGCTCCTCCCCCTTGCTCCGGTGGAACAGGTCGACGGGCGCCAGTCGCCGGTCCTTGCGGACCGTCTCCTGGAAGCCGCGGTCCGCGGTTCCCGCGACGAGCCGGAGGGCGTCGAAGAGGTTCGACTTCCCCGCCCCGTTCGCACCCAGCATGATCAGCGTCGGCGGCACGTCGAGGCTGAAGCGGCGGAACGACTTGAAGCCGTCGATCCGGATCTGGGTGATCATCCTGGGCTCTGCTCCTCGTGTCTCCGCGCGCCTGCACCGGCCCCTCACCCTAACGCCGACGGCTCCCCCGGCCACGTGGACGCACACCGTACGACGGCGAACGGCCCCGCACCGGAACTCCGGTGCGGGGCCGCTGTGATGCGCGTACGAGAAGAGGATCAGCCCTCGCTGACGCCCAGCTTCTCCAGGATCAGGTCCTTGACCTTCGCCGCGTCCGCCTGGCCACGGGTGGCCTTCATGACCGCGCCGACCAGGGCGCCGACCGCCGCGACCTTGCCGCCGCGGATCTTGTCGGCGATGCCCGCGTTGCCCGCGATGGCCTCGTCGACCGCCGCGCCGAGCGCGCTGTCGTCGGAGACGACCTTCAGGCCGCGCTTCTCGACGACCTCGTCCGGGGTGCCCTCGCCGGCGAGGACGCCCTCGATGACCTGGCGGGCCAGCTTGTCGTTCAGGTCGCCGGAGGCGACCAGGGCCGACACCCGGGCCACGTCCGCCGGCGTGATGGGCAGCTCCTCCAGGGAGACGCCCTTCTCGTTGGCGTTGCGGGCGAGCTCGCCCATCCACCACTTGCGGGCCGACGCCGCGTCGGCGCCCGCCTCGGTGGTGGCGACGATCGCGTCGACCGCGCCCGCGTTGAGGATGGACTGCATCTCCTGCTCGGAGACGGCCCACTCCTCGCGGAGCCGGTTGCGGCGCACGCGCGGCAGCTCGGGCAGACCGGCGCGCAGCTCCTCGACCCACTCGCGGGCCGGGGCGACGGGGACGAGGTCGGGCTCCGGGAAGTACCGGTAGTCCTCGGCGTTGTCCTTGATGCGGCCGGAGGTGGTGGAGCCGTCGTCCTCGTGGAAGTGACGGGTCTCCTGGATGATCGTCCCGCCGGAGGCGAGGACGGCCGCGTGGCGCTGGATCTCGAAGCGCGCCGCGCGCTCCACGGAGCGGAGCGAGTTGACGTTCTTCGTCTCCGAGCGGGTGCCGAAGGCCTTCGTGCCGTTGCGGCGCAGCGACAGGTTCACGTCGCAGCGCATCTGGCCCTTGTCCATGCGCGCCTCGGAGACGCCCAGGGCACGGATCAGCTCGCGCAGCTCGGCGACGTACGCCTTGGCGACCTCGGGGGCCCGCTCGCCCGCGCCCTCGATCGGCTTGGTGACGATCTCGATGAGCGGGATGCCGGCCCGGTTGTAGTCGAGCAGCGAGTGCGAGGCGCCGTGGATGCGGCCGGTCGCGCCACCGATGTGGGTGGACTTGCCGGTGTCCTCCTCCATGTGGGCGCGCTCGATCTCCACGCGGAAGACCTCGCCGTCCTCCAGCTGGACGTCCAGGTAGCCGTTGAAGGCGATCGGCTCGTCGTACTGGGAGGTCTGGAAGTTCTTCGGCATGTCCGGATAGAAGTAGTTCTTCCGGGCGAAGCGGCACCACTCGGCGATCTCGCAGTTCAGCGCGAGGCCGATCTTGATCGCGGACTCGACGCCGATCGCGTTGACCACCGGCAGGGAGCCGGGCAGGCCGAGGCAGGTCGGGCAGGTCTGCGAGTTGGGCTCGGCGCCCAGCTCGGTCGAGCAGCCGCAGAACATCTTCGTCTTGGTGCCGAGCTCGACATGGACCTCCAGGCCCATGACGGGGTCGTACTCGGCGAGCGCCGCTTCGTACGACAGCAGTTCAGTGACAGTCACGGTGGAACTTCCCTCTCAGCCCAGCAGGACGTCGTCGTCGCCGAGCCGCTTCAGCTCGCGGTACAGGATGGCGAGGCCGGTGACGATGGCGGCGGCGGACACGACGGCGTCGACGAGCTTGAGCGTGTCGTGCTCGGCGCGGGCCTTCTTGATCTGCTTCGTCACAGCGATGGCGCCGAACGCGGTGGTACCCATGGAGAGGTACGTACCGGTCTTGGACTTCTTGAAGCCCTTGGCCTTCTGCAGTGCACTGGTGGAACTCACAGCGACGGAGCCTCCTCGAGCAGCGGGTGACCCCACTTTTCCACGAAGGCGGCCTCGACGGCGGCGCCGACCTTGTACAGCCGGTCGTCCTTCATGGCGGGGGCGATGATCTGCAGGCCGACCGGCAGACCGTCCTCGGGCGCGAGGCCGCAGGGCAGCGACATGGCGGCGTTGCCGGCCAGGTTGGTCGGGATGGTGCACAGGTCCGCGAGGTACATCGCCATCGGGTCGTCGGCGCGCTCGCCGATCGGGAAGGCGGTGGTGGGGGTCGTCGGGGAGACGATGACGTCCACCTCCTCGAAGGCCTTCTCGAACTCGCGGGTGATGAGGGTGCGGACCTTCTGCGCCGAGCCGTAGTAGGCGTCGTAGTAGCCGGAGCTCAGCGCGTACGTACCGAGGATGATGCGGCGCTTGACCTCGTCGCCGAAGCCGGCCTCACGGGTGAGGGCGGTGACGTCCTCGGCGGACCGCGTGCCGTCGTCGCCGACCCGCAGGCCGTAGCGCATGGCGTCGAAGCGGGCCAGGTTGGAGGAGCACTCCGACGGCGCGATCAGGTAGTACGCCGAAAGGGCGAGGTCGAAGGTCGGGCAGTCCAGCTCGACGATCTCGGCACCCAGCGACTTCAGCAGCTCGACGGACTCGTCGAAGCGCTGCACGACGCCGGCCTGGTAGCCCTCGCCGCGGAACTGCTTGACGACACCGACGCGCATGCCGGCCACCGAGCCGTTGCGCGCGGCCTCGACGACCGGCGGGACCGGGGCGTCGATGGAGGTCGAGTCGAGCGGGTCGTGCCCGGCGATCGCCTCGTGGAGGAGGGCCGCGTCCAGGACCGTACGGGCGCAGGGGCCGCCCTGGTCGAGGGAGGACGAGAAGGCGACCATGCCGAAGCGGGAGACGCCGCCGTAGGTCGGCTTGACGCCGACGGTGCCGGTGACGGCGGCGGGCTGGCGGATGGAGCCGCCGGTGTCCGTGCCGATGGCGAGCGGGGCCTCGTACGCGGCGAGGGCGGCCGAGGAGCCGCCGCCGGAGCCGCCGGGGATCCGGGTGAGGTCCCAGGGGTTGCCGGTGGGGCCGTAGGCGCTGTTCTCCGTGGAGGAGCCCATCGCGAACTCGTCCATGTTGGTCTTGCCGAGGATGACGACGTCGGCGGCCTTCAGGTTCTTGACCAGGGTCGCGTCGTACGGCGGGATCCAGCCCTCGAGGATCTTCGAGCCCACGGTCGTCGGCATGCCGACGGTGGTGAAGATGTCCTTGAGCGCGAGCGGCACACCGGCGAGCGGGCCGAGCTTCTCGCCGCGGGCGCGCTTCTCGTCGACGGCGCGGGCCTGCGCGAGGGCGCCCTCGCGGTCGACGTGCAGGAAGGCGTGGACCTTCTCGTCGACGGCCTCGATGCGGGCGAGGTGGGCCTCGGTGACCTCGACGGCGGTCAGCTCGCCGGCGGCGATCTTCCCGGCGATCTCGGCCGCGGTGAGCTTGATGATGGTGTTGTCCGTCATGACTTCTTAGTCCTCCCCCAGGATCTGCGGCACCTTGAAACGCTGCTGCTCCTGGGCCGGGGCGCCGGAGAGCGCCTGCTCGGGGGTGAGCGACGGACGGACCTCGTCCGCGCGCATGACATTGGTCAGCGGCAGCGGGTGGGAGGTCGGCGGTACGTCTTGGTCGGCGACCTCGGAGACGCGGGCGACCGCGCCGATGATGTCGTCGAGCTGGCCGGCGAAGTGATCGAGTTCTTCGCCCTTCAGCTCCAGACGCGCCAGCCGTGCGAGGTGGGCGACCTCCTCGCGCGTGATGCCAGGCATGCGGATCCTCACGGGGTGAGCTTGATGGTGTTGGACCATCCTATGGCGCCGGTGCCGCTGCCCGTTAAACGGTTTGCCCCCTGAGGGGGTGAGTCAGGGGCGGGTCACTGCACGACCTGGCCCGAAGGGTGGTCCAGGTCGACCTCGGCGGCGATGTCGGCGGGGCGGCGCCAGCCGTGCTCGCCGCGGGCCAGGAGCCAGGCGGTGGCCTCGCCGGGCGGCATCGCGGCGGCGACCAGCCAGCCCTGGACGGCGTCGCAGCCCAGGTCCCGCAGGCGCTCCCAGGTCTCGTCGTCCTCGACGCCCTCGGCGACGACGAGGAGGCCGAGGGAGTGGGCGAGGTCGACGGTGCAGCGGACGATCTCGGCGTCCTCGGTGTCGACGGCGAGCCGCGCCACGAACGAGCGGTCGATCTTCAGTTCGCTGACGGGCAGCCGGCGCAGATGGACGAGGGAGGAGTAGCCGGTGCCGAAGTCGTCGAGGGACATCTTCACGCCGTGGCCGGTGAGGCCGTTCAGCGTGTCGGCGGCCCGCTGGGGGTCCTCCAGGAGCACGTGCTCCGTTATCTCCAGCTGGAGGGATCCGGCCGGGACGCCGTGGCGGGCGAGCCGGGCGGCGACGGCGCCGGCGAAGCCGGGGGTGTGGACGTCGCGCGGCGAGACGTTGACGGCGACCGGGACGTTGAGGCCCTGGGCGCGCCAGCGGGCGACCTGGGCGAGCGCGGTCTCCAGGACGTACTCGGTGAGGTGCGGCATCAGGCCGGAGGACTCGGCGATGGCGATGAACTCGTCCGGCGGGACCTTGCCGCGCTCGGGGTGGACCCAGCGGACGAGCGCCTCCAGGCCGGCGACCTGGCCGTCGAAGCGGACCTTGGGCTGGTAGTGGAGTTCGACCTCGCCGGCGTCGAGGGCGCGGCGGAGGTCGCCGAGGAGGCCGAGCCGGTCGGGGGTGTTGGAGTCGCGCTTGGACTCGTAGACCTCGACGCCGGTGCGGTCGCGCTTGGCCTGGTACATGGCGACGTCGGCGCGGCGCAGCAGGCCTTCGGCGTCGAGGGCGTGGTCGGGGAAGACGGCGACGCCGGCGCTGGCCTCCAGGACGAGGGTGAGCCCGTCCAGGTCGAGCGGGGAGGACAGCTCGGCGACGAGGTGGCGGGCGACGCGCTGGGCGCTGGTGGTGGAGTCGGCGGTGGGCAGCAGGACGGCGAACTCGTCGCCGCCGAGCCGGGCGGCCTCGGCGCCGCGGGGCAGGGCGAGGCGGAGCCGTTCGGCGATCTGGAGGAGCAGCCGGTCGCCGGCGAGGTGCCCGAGGGTGTCGTTGACCGAGCGGAAGCGGTCGAGGTCGATCAGGACGAGGGCGGCGCGGACGCCTTCGCCCTCGGCCTCCTCCAGGGCGGTCCAGGCCCGCTCCAGGAGCCACTGGCGGTTGGGGAGCCCGGTGAGCGGGTCGCGGAGCTGCTCCTCGGCGCGGGCTCGGGCGATCCAGAGGGTGGAGTCGAGGGCGATGAGGGGGACGGCGAAGAGCGGCAGGACGATCGGCCGGGTGGCGGCGACGACGCAGATGAGGGGGGCGATGCCGAGCAGGGCGACGGCGACGAGCCCCTGCCTGAGGAGGGCGGTGCGGGCCATGGTGGGCAGGCCGCGACCCTGGGGGGCGAGCGTGTACCACAGGAGGAGGCGGGTGACCACGAGGTAGAGGCCCGCGGCGAGGACGACTTCCGGGACGTCCCCGATGGTCCAGTCGAGCGGTTGCCAGGGCTGGTCGACGGTCGGTACGTCCCCGAAGGCGGCGAGGGCGAGGGCGGCGGCGCCGACCCCGAGGATGTCGGCGGCGGCGTGCAGGAGGCTCTGGCGCCAGCGGTGCCGGCGGGCGGCGCCGACGAGGGCGACGACGGTCAGCGAGACGAGTCCGGCGGGCACCCAGCCGTACAGCAGGAGGACGGCGAGGGTGAGGGCGGCGCCGGAGCCGGTGCCGCCCCACCAGCGGTCCCGGCCCAGGGCGACCAGGTGGCCGACGATGAGGCCGGTGAGGACGGCGAGGGACCAGCCGGCGGCGCCGCCGGGGAAGAGTCCGTGGCCGGCGCTCAGGGCTCGCTGGAGCCCGACGGCGAGCACGACGGCGGCGATGCCCACCACGGCTGCGGGCAGCCGGGAGGGGAAGCCCAGGGGGACCACACGGCCGTGCGGCCGTGGGACCGGGGCGGCGCTCTCGGTCGGTTCCATTCCCGTCCCTCTCACAGGCGGCGGTGCCGTCGGTGTGCGATGGGCCGCGGTGACGCGGCCGTCCGTCGTCCGGCCGTACGTCGTCCGTCGTGCGGCCGCTGTCGGGCGGCCGCTCCTGGTACCACGGGCCGATGTCCTGACGCCATGACCGGCAGAGCCCTCGCATGGGCGTGCAGGACTGGACGCACGGTCACCACACTAGGCCGCCGAGGGCTCCGACGGGCAGCGCTCTCCCTCTCTTGCCCGAATGCGACCAGCCCACCCCTAACGATCTGGTATGCGCCGAACGGGTGAGCTTCCGCGCTGTGCCGGGAGGTTACTCGGCGACGGGTACCGCGGCCTCCCGAGCTGCGTCGGGCCCCTGTTCGAGCAGGACGGAGAAGCCCTCCTCGTCCAGAACCGGAACCTTCAGCTGCATCGCCTTGTCGTACTTCGAACCAGGGTTTTCACCGACCACCACGAAGCTGGTCTTCTTCGAAACGGAACCGGTCACCTTCGCTCCGAGCGCCTGGAGCGATTCTTTTGCGCCATCCCTGGTGAACTTCTCCAGGGTGCCGGTCACCACGACGGTGAGGCCCTCCAGCGGACGCGGGCCCTCGTCCTCCCCGGCGCCCTCGTCCTCCAGGGCGACCCCGGCGGCGCGCCACTTGCGCACGATCTCGCGGTGCCACTCCTCGGAGAACCACTGCTTCACGGCGGCCGCGATGATCCCGCCGACGCCGTCGACGGCCGCCAGCTCCCCCTCGCTCGCCTGCTCGATCCGCTCCAGGGAGCGGAACTCACGGGCCAGCGCCTCGGCCGCGACCGGCCCCACGTGCCGGATGGAGAGCCCGTTGATGAAGCGGGCCAGCGGACGGGTCTTCGCCGCCGCGATGTTCTCCAGCATCGCGAGCGCGTTCTTCTTCGGCTCGCCCTTCTGGTTGGCGAAGACCGTGACGATCTTCTCCTCGCCGGTCTTCGGGTCGCGCTTCGGCAGCCCGCTGGCCGCATCGAGGACGTACGCCCTGATCGGCAGGAGCTGTTCGATGGTGAGGTCGAAGAGGTCGCCCTCGTCCTTGAGCGGCGGCTCGGCCGGCTCCAGGGGCTGGGTCAGGGCGGCGGCGGCCACGGCGCCGAAGTTCTCGATGTCGAGGCACTGCCGTCCGGCGAGGAAGAAGAGACGTTCACGCAGCTGGGCCGGGCACGTCCGGGCGTTCGGGCAGCGGAGGTCGATGTCGCCCTCCTTCATCGCCTTCAGCGGCGTCCCGCACTCCGGGCACTCGGCGGGCATCACGAACTCCCGCTCGGTGCCGTCCCGCAGGTCGGCGACCGGCCCGAGGATCTCGGGGATCACGTCGCCGGCCTTGCGCAGCACGACCGTGTCGCCGATCAGCACGCCCTTGGCCTTCACGACCTCCTGGTTGTGGAGGGTGGCGAACTCGACCTCGGAGCCGGCCACCGTCACCGGCTCGACCTGGGCGTACGGGGTGACGCGGCCGGTGCGGCCGACGCCGACCTTGATGTCGACCAGCTTGGTGTTGACCTCCTCCGGCGCGTACTTCCAGGCGATCGCCCAGCGCGGGGCGCGCGCCGTGGAGCCCAGCCGGCCCTGGAGCGGGATCTCGTCGAGCTTGACGACGACCCCGTCGATCTCGTGCTCGACGGAGTGACGGTTCTCCCCGAAGTACGCGATGAACTCCCGCACACCGGCGAGCGAGTCCACGACCTTGTTGTGCCGGGCGGTGGGCAGGCCCCACTCGCGCAGCAGCTCGTACGTCTCCGAGAGCCGCGAGATCTCGAAGCCCTCGCGGGCGCCGATGCCGTGGACGACCATGTGGAGCGGGCGGGAGGCGGTGACCTTCGGGTCCTTCTGCCGCAGCGAACCGGCGGCCGCGTTCCGCGGGTTGGCGAAGGGCTTGTCGCCGGCCTCGACCAGGCGGGCGTTGAGCGCCTCGAAGCCCTCCATCGGGAAGTAGACCTCGCCGCGGATCTCCACGAGCTCCGGGATGCGCTCGCCGCGCAGCCGCTCGGGGATGTCGGCGATCGTCCGGACGTTGGGCGTGATGTCCTCGCCGGTGCGGCCGTCGCCGCGGGTGGCGGCGCGGGTCAGCCGCCCGTGCTCGTAGGTGAGGTTGACCGCGAGGCCGTCGACCTTCAGCTCGCACAGGTAGTGGTAGTCGGGGCTGCCGACGTCCCGCGCGACCCGCTCGGCCCAGGTGGCGAGCTCCTCGTCGTCGAAGGCGTTGTCCAGGGAGAGCATGCGCTCCCGGTGCTCGACTGCGGTGAACTCGGTCGCGTACTGCCCGGCGACCTTCTGGGTCGGCGAGTCCGGAGTCCGCAGCTCCGGGTACTCCTCCTCCAGCGCTTCGAGCGCGCGCAGGAGCTTGTCGAACTCGCCGTCGCTGATGACCGGCTGGTCCTTCACGTAGTACCGGAAGCGGTGCTCCTCGACCTGCTCGGCCAGCTCGGCGTGCTTCTCCCGTGCCTCGGCGGGCAGGGCCCCCTGTTCGACTGCCACCGTTTCGTCCTCCCGTTACTCAGGGTTGTCCGCGAGCGACCGTGCCGCTCTGACGCAATGGGCGAGCGCCGCCCGGGCATAAGCGGGCGAAGCACCCGCGAGACCGCACGAGGGCGTGACCACGACGGACTCCGCGAGAGTCCCCGGATTCAGCCCCAGCCTGCGCCACAGCGTCCTGACACCCATGACGCTACCGCCCGGGTCCGACAACGCGGTGTCAGTGGACGGCACCACACCGGCGAAGAGCTTCGTCCCGGCCTCCACGGCCTCGCCGATCGACTCCTCGTCACGTTCGGTGAGGAGCGAGAAATCGAACGAGATGCCCGCGGCCCCGACGCGGCGCAGCAGCGCGAACGGCACGTCGGGCGCGCAGGAGTGGACGATCACCGGCCCGTCGTGGACGGCCATGACGTCCCGCAGGGCGCTCTCCACGACCTGCCGGTCCACGGCCCGGTGGGTGCGGTAGCCGCTGGCGGTACGGATCTGCCCGCGCAGCACGGCGATGAGCGAGGGCTCGTCGAGCTGGAGGACCGGGCGGGCCCCCGGAACGCGCTTCTTCAGCTCCGCGAGGTGCGTGTGGAGGCCCTCGGCGAGCGAGCCGGCCAGGTCGCGGCACGCGCCCGCGTCGCCGAGGGCGGCCTCGCCGCCGCGCAGCTCCAGGGCCGCGGCGAGCGTCCACGGGCCGACGGCCTGGACCTTGAGCGGACCCTCGTACCCCTGGGTGAACTCCTCCAGGGCGTCCAGGTCCTCGCCGAGCCAGGAGCGGGCCCGCTTGGTGTCGCGGCCGGGCCGGTCGCTGATCCGCCAGCCGCTCGGCTCCACGTGCGCGTACAGGTCGACGAGCATGCCGATCGTCCGGCCGATCATGTCGGCGCCGGGCCCGCGCGCGGGCAGCTCGGGAAGGAACGGGAAGTCCTCGAAGGACCCGGTGGCCGTCTTCGCCGCCTCGCGCGCGTCGCCGCCGGGCAGGGAGCCGACGCCGGTGGCCGGCCCCCAGAGCTTGATCTCGTCCATGCCCTATCGCCCCGGGCGCACGGTCAGATCGTTGATCTCCGCGTCACGCGGCAGGTCGATCGCGGTGATGATCGCCGTCGCGACGGACTCGGGGTCGATCCACCTCGACGGGTCGTACTCCTTGCCCTCCTGCTGGTGGACCTTCGCCTGCATGGGGCTGGCGGTGCGGCCCGGGTAGACCGAGGTCACCCGCACCCCGTTGGCGTGCTCCTCGTGCCGCAGGGAGTCCGCGAGGGCCTTGAGGCCGTGCTTGGACGCGGCGTACGCGCCCCACTCGGCGTGCGCGTTGAGCCCGGCGCCCGAGTTCACGAAGACGACGTGGCCCTGGGAGACCCGCAGCTGCGGCAGGAAGTGCCGGGTCAGCTCGGCCGGGGCGACCAGGTTGACGTTCAGCTGGTGGTGCCAGGTCTTCGGGGTCAGCTCCCCGATCGGCCCGAGGTCGACGACACCCGCGATGTGCAGCAGGGAGTCCACCCGGTCGGGCAGGCTCTGGTGCGAGAACGCCCAGGACAGCCGGTCCGGGTCGGCGAGGTCCCCGACGAGCGTCCGCGCCCCGGGGAACTGGGCGGCGAGCTCCTTGGCCCGCCCCGCGTCGCGCGCGTGGAGCACGAGCTCGTCCCCGCGCGCGTGCAGACGGCGCGCGACGGCCGCGCCGATGCCGGAACCCGCTCCGGTGATCACATGTGTAGCCATGCGCACCATGCTCGCATCAGCGGGAGGCGATCTCCGCCTCCAGGTGGGCGAGGGCGGTCTGGCCGTCGTCCGCGAAGAGGGCGAGGGCGGCGAGGGGGAGCGGGAGGAAGCCCTCCGACTCCATGCGCTGGAACTGGGTCTTGAGGCCGTCGTAGAAACCGGCGGTGTTGAGGAACGCGACCGGCTTGGAGTGCTTGCCGTGCTTCTTCAGCTCCAGGATCTCGGTGGCCTCGTCGAGGGTGCCCGTGCCGCCGGCCATGACCACGATCGCGTCGGACTTGGCGAGGAGCAGCGCCTTGCGCTCGGCGAGGTCGCCGGCGACGACCATCTCGTCGGCGTTCGGGCGGGCCTTGTGGGCGAGGAAGTCGACGGAGACGCCGACGAGCCGGCCGCCCGCCTCCTGGACGCCGTCCGCGACGACCTTCATCAGGCCGGTGTCGGAACCGCCCCAGACGAGGGTGTGGCCTGCCTTGCCGAGGAGCGTGGCGAAGTCGCGGGCGGGGGCCGTGTACCGCTCGTCGAGGTCGGCGGCGGAGAGGAAGACGCAGATGTTCATGGGCTCCACCGTAGGGGGTCGTGGAAGAAAGTCCGGCGGGCGGCGATGAGTTCCGGCGGGGGCTCCGGTCTGCACTGCCATGGACGAGGTATGCACCACGATGAGCGGGGTCCGGGGCCGGGTCGTGTCGCGGGACGGTACGGAGATCCCGTACGAGCGGTACGGGGACGGGCGGGCCGTCGTCCTGGTCGGCGGCGCCGACGGGAGCGGGCGGGCGCTCGCCGGGCTGCTCGCCCGGCGCTTCTCCGTCGTGACGTACGAGCGGCGCGCGACGGCCGCGGTGGAGCGGGAGATCGAGGACCTGGCGGCCGTCCTGGAGGCGGCGGGGCCGGGGGCGGCGGTGCACGGCACGGAGACGGGCGGTGTCCTCGCGCTCGCGGGGGCCGCGGCCGGACTGCCGGTGGACACGGTGTCGGTGTACGAGCCGGAGCCCCTCGCGGACGGGCTCGTGGCGGCGGTCCACGCGCGCGTGCTCGTCGTCGACGGGGGCGCGAGCCCGGTGGAGACCCGGCACGCGGCCCGCGCCCTGACGGCGGCACTCCCCCGGGCCCGGCACCGCACCCTGACGGGCCAGACGCACGAGGTGGCCCCGCACGTCCTGGCGCCGGTCCTGGAGGAGTTCCTCGACGAGCCGGTCTAGGGCCTGTCCGGCCCTGATCCGCCGGGCAGGCCCTAGGCGGTCGCGGTCGTGCGGCGCGTGGTCGTCGCGATCGTCGCCGAGCCCACCACGCGCGTGTCGTCGTACAGGACGATCGCCTGGCCGGGGGCGACGCCGCGGACCGGCTCGTCGAAGACGACCTTCAGCTCGCCGTCCTCCATCGCCGCGCTCACCGGCGTCTCGCCGCCGTGGGCGCGGAGCTGGGCCGTGTAGCGGCCGGGGCCCTCGGGGGCGGTGCCGCACCAGCGGGGCTTGATCGCGGTGAGGGCGGTGACGTCGAGGGCCTCGGCGGGGCCGACGGTCACCGTGTTGTTCACGGGCGAGATGTCGAGGACGTAGCGGGGCTTGCCGTCCGCGGCCGGGTGCCCGATCCGCAGGCCCTTGCGCTGGCCGATGGTGAAGCCGTACGCGCCCTCGTGGGTGCCGAGCTTGGTGCCGGCCTCGTCGACGATGTCGCCCTCGGCCTTGCCCAGGCGGGTCGCCAGGAAGCCCTGGGTGTCGCCGTCGGCGATGAAGCAGATGTCGTGGCTGTCGGGCTTCTTCGCGACCGCGAGCCCGCGCCGCTCGGCCTCCGCCCGGATCTCGTCCTTGGTGGTGAGGGTGTCGCCGAGCGGGAACATCGCGTGCGCGAGCTGCTTCTCGTCGAGGACGCCGAGGACGTACGACTGGTCCTTGGCCATGTCGGAGGCCCGGTGCAGCTCGCGGGTGCCGTCCTCGTTCAGGACGACGGTGGCGTAGTGGCCGGTGCAGACCGCGTCGAAGCCGAGGGCGAGCGCCTTGTCGAGGAGCGCCGCGAACTTGATCTTCTCGTTGCAGCGCAGGCACGGGTTGGGGGTGCGGCCCGCCTCGTACTCCGCGACGAAGTCGTCGACGACGTCCTCGCGGAACCGCTCGGCGAGGTCCCACACGTAGAACGGGATGCCGATGACGTCGGCCGCCCGGCGCGCGTCGCGCGAGTCCTCGATCGTGCAACAGCCGCGCGCTCCCGTACGGAACGACTGCGGGTTCGCGGAGAGGGCCAGGTGCACGCCGGTGACGTCGTGACCGGCTTCGGCGGCGCGGGCGGCGGCGACGGCGGAGTCCACTCCGCCCGACATGGCGGCGAGAACACGGAGAGTCTTAGTCATAGCCCTCCCAGGGTACGGGGCTCCGGGAACCGCGGTCGCGGTCGTCGGCGTTCTCCGTGACATGGGGAGTGAGTCGAAGGGCGCGGGGACCGGTGCGGGCAGTCGTCGGATGGGGCGGCGGGCCGTGCTGATCGGCGGTGCGGCCGCCGCGGTGGGCACGGTCGCGCTGGCCAGGGACGAGCTGGGGCGCCTGTACTGGCGGCTGCCGGGGATGGAGAAGAAGCGGGTCGAGGGAGAGCTCGACCACAAGGGCGCCGAGTGGACGTCGGCGTCGCGCGCGAACTGGCGGCGGGCGGACCGGCCGGACGACTACGTGATCGACCGGGTCGTGATCCACGTCGTCCAGGGCAGCTACGCGTCCGCCCTGAAGGTCTTCAAGGACCCGGCGCACGGGGCCGCCGCGCACTACGTGGTCCGCAAGGACGGTCATGTGGCGCAGATGATCCGCGAGCTCGACGTCGCCTTCCACGCCGGGAACCGCGACATGAACGAGCGGAGCATCGGCATCGAGCACGAGGGCTTCGTCGACCGGCCGCAGGACTTCACGGCGGCGATGTACGAGGGCTCGGCGCGGCTCACGGCCGACATATGCGCGCGGTACGGGATACCCGTGGACCGGGAGCACGTCATCGGGCACGTGGAGGTGCCCGGCACGGACCACACCGATCCCGGTCCCCACTGGGACTGGGACCGGTACATGCGGCTCGTGCGGAGGGCGCGGGCGGCGATCGGCTGAGGCCCTGGGCCGGCGGTCGGCGGCCGGCCGCGGCCGACCGCTCAGCTGAGGCCGGCGGTCCTCGCCCGTTCCACGGCCGGGCCGATCGCCTGCGCGACCGCCGCCACGTCCTCCTTCGTGGAGGTGTGGCCGAGCGAGAAGCGCAGGGTGCCCCGGGCCAGGTCCGGATCGGTGCCGGTGGCGAGCAGGACGTGGCTGGGCTGGGCGATGCCGGCGGTGCAGGCGGAGCCGGTGGAGCAGGCGATGCCGGCCGCGTCGAGCAGCAGGAGCAGGGAGTCGCCCTCGCAGCCGGGGAACGTGAAGTGGGCGTTGGCGGGGAGCCGCTCGACGGGGTCGCCGCCGAGGATCGCGTCGGGCACGAGCGCCCGGACGGCGGTGACGAGCTCGTCGCGCAGGGCGCCGACCTCGCGGGCGAACTCCTCCTGCCGCTCGGCGGCGAGCCGCGCGGCGACGGCGAAGGCGGCGACGGCGGGCACGTCGAGGGTGCCGGAGCGGACGTGCCGCTCCTGGCCGCCGCCGTGCAGGACCGGTACGGGGGTGTGCTCGCGGCCGAGGAGCAGGGCTCCGATGCCGTACGGGCCGCCGATCTTGTGGCCGGAGACGGTCATCGCGGCGAGCCCGGAGGCGGCGAAGTCGACCGGGACCTGGCCGACGGCCTGGACGGCGTCCGCGTGCAGGGGGACGCCGAACTCGGCGGCGGCGTCGGCGAGTTCACGGACCGGCATGATCGTGCCGATCTCGTTGTTCGCCCACATGACGGTGGCCAGGGCCACGGACTCCGGGTCGCGGGCGATCGCCTCGCGGAGCGCGTCCGGGTGGACGCGGCCGTGGCGGTCGACGGGCAGGTACTCGACCTGGGCGCCCTCGTGCGTGGCCAGCCAGTCGACGGCGTCCAGGACGGCGTGGTGCTCGACCGGGCTGGCCAGGACGCGGGTACGGCGGGGGTCGGCGTCGCGGCGGGCCCAGTACAGGCCCTTCACGGCGAGGTTGTCCGCCTCCGTGCCACCGGAGGTGAAGACGACCTCGCTCGGCCGCGCGCCGAGCGCGGCGGCGAGCGTCTCGCGCCCCTCCTCGACGGTCCGCCGGGCGCGGCGGCCGGCGGCGTGCAGGGAGGAGGCGTTGCCCGTGACGGCGAGCTGGGCGGTCATCGCCTCGATCGCCTCGGGCAGCATGGGCGTGGTCGCGGCGTGGTCGAGGTAAGCCATGGTGGGTCGATTCTACGAGCCCGCCGCGCGGCGCCTGCGGGGCGTCCCGTTTCGGCCGGGCTCCGTGGGCGGTTCTCGGCCGCACCGCCCGCCGCGCGTCCACGCCCCGGCCGGGTGCCCGCACCCACGCCCGCGCGGGGCGGCGCCCCCGTGCCGTGCGTGCGGTGCCCCGGCCCACCCCGTGCGGGCACCGCCCGCACGGGTGCGGGTCAGGCGCGCGGGGCTCGGGCCAGCTGGCGGGACTGGGCCACCAGGCGGTTCGCCGTGTCCCAGACCTCCGCGTCCTCCTCCAGGAAGCCGCCCGCCAGGTTGCGGGTCGTGATGGAGACCCGGAGCGGGCCGGGGGCCGGGCGGCAGCGGACGTGGGTGGTCAGTTCGACCGTCGGCGTCCAGCCCTGCAGGCCCAGCTCGAACGACGTCGGCGGCAGCGCGTCCACCGCGAGGAGCAGCGACAGGGCGTCCGGCTCGCGCCCGTCCGCCAGGCCGAACCAGGCCCGCATCTCGCCCTTCCCGGACGGCGCTCCGACCGCCCAGCCCACGCAGGACGGGTCGAGCCGGAGGTCGAGGCGGTCCGCGATCGCCGAGGAGCCGGGGATCCTCGGGGCCGGGTTGTCCGCCGCGCTGAAGCAGTTCTCGATGGCCGCCATCGCCGGCGGCGTCGCCGTGGTGCGGACGTCGTCCGGGAGCGCGTCGAGGTCTCCGTACGAGGCGAGGACGCGGATGCGCTCCACCTCGGTGCCGTCCTCGGCGTACTGGAAGAGCGACGCCGTGCCCGTGGAGAGCGTCCGGCCGGTCCGGACGGTCTCCGTCCGGATCACCGCAGGGCCCGGCACGGACGGCGTCAGGTAGTGCGCCGAGATCGTGAACGGGTCCGGGTGCGGCAGGTGGTCGCCGAGGGCGCGGCCGAGCAGGGCGAGGAGGTAGCCGCCGTTGACGGCGTGGATGATCGTCCAGCCGGCGGAGAGGTCGGCGTCGTAGACGCCGGGTTCCCGGAGGATGACGGCGGTGTCGCGGTCGAACTCATGCACGGCGGTGGTCGCCGTCTCGGTGCTCGTGCTCATGTTCTCGACGGTACCGCAGCTAGCTACTGAGCGGTAGCTTTTTCCGGCTCCTCGCGCGCGGAGGAACGGCGGTTCCAGGCGCGGGGCGCCCGCCAGTGGAAGCGCATCGCGAGCAGGCGGAGCGCGAAGGCGGTCAGGACGGCGGCGCCGCTCGTGAACGCGTTGAGCGTGTCGAACCGGATGCACAGCACGACCATCGTCGCGCCCACGATCGCCGGGACGGCGTACAGGTCCCGGTCCCAGCGCAGCAGCGACGGCACCTCGTTCGCGAGCACGTCCCGCAGCACACCGCCGCCGACGGCCGTCGCGAGGCCCAGCACGGCGGAGGAGGTGAGCCCGAGGCCGTAGTCGTACGCCTTCGTCGTCCCCGTCACGCAGAACAGGCCGAGACCGGCCGCGTCGAACACGTTCACCGCGGTCTGGGTGCGCTCGACCTCCGGGTGCAGGAAGAAGACGAGGACCGCCGCGACCAGCGGCATCAGGAAGTAGCCGAGGTCGGTGAACGCGGCGGGGGGTACGGCGCCGATGACCAGGTCGCGGAAGAGACCTCCGCCGAGCGCGGTGACCTCGGCGAGGACCGCGATGCCGAAGACGTCGAAGTTCTTGCGGACGGCGAGGAGGGCGCCGGAGATGGCGAAGACGAAGATGCCGACGAGGTCGAGGGCGTGTTGAACGGAGGGGGTGAACAATTCGTGGAGCACGCCCCCATTGTTCCGGTTGTTCCGGTGGGGGAAGACCAGGGGAGACCGGAGGCCCCTGCCGTCGCATGACGGCAGGGGCCTCCGGTCCGGTGCGGGGGTCACTCCCCCGCGGCGTCGTCCTTCGCGGCCGGCTTGGAGACCGACTCGGCCCCTTCCGGGGCCTCCGGCGACTCCGTGGCCTCGGCCGGCTCCCCCGACTTCGGGGCGTCAGCCTGCTCCGTGGACTCCGTGGCCTCGGCCGAGGCCGGGGCCTCCGGCTCCGGGGCCTCCACCGGCTCCGGGGCCTCCGGTGCCTTCGGCGACTCCGGGGACTTCGTGATCGTGACCTCCACCGACTCGCGCGCCGACGGGATCGTCACCCCCTCCGCGTCCTCCGGGTGGTGGCACGCCACGCGCTGGCCCGGACGGAGTTCCAGGAGCGGGGGCTCCTGGGTCTTGCAGACCTCCGTGGCCTTCCAGCAGCGGGTGTGGAAGCGGCAGCCCGACGGCGGGGCGATCGGGGACGGGACGTCGCCCTTGAGCAGGATGCGCTCGCCCTTGACGCCCTTGCGGCGCGGGTCCGGGATCGGGACCGCGGACATCAGGGCCCGGGTGTACGGGTGCATCGGGGACTCGTACAGGGACTTGCGGTCGGCGAGCTCGACGATCTTGCCGAGGTACATCACCGCGATGCGGTCCGAGACGTGCCGCACGACCGAGAGGTCGTGCGCGATGAACACGTAGGTGAGGCCCAGCTCCTCCTGGAGGTCGTCCAGGAGGTTGACCACCTGTGCCTGGATGGAGACGTCCAGGGCGGAGACCGGCTCGTCCGCGACGACGAGCTTCGGCTTGAGGGCCAGGGCGCGGGCGATGCCGATGCGCTGGCGCTGGCCGCCGGAGAACTCGTGCGGGTAGCGGTTGTAGTGCTCGGGGTTCAGGCCGACCAGGCCCAGCAGGCGCTGGACCTCCTTCTTCACTCCGCCCTCGGGCTCGACGCCCTGGAGCTTGAAGGGGGCCGAGACGATCGAGCCGACCGTGTGGCGCGGGTTCAGCGAGCCGTACGGGTCCTGGAAGATCATCTGGACGTCCCGGCGCAGCGGACGCATGCCCGACACGCCGAGGTGCGAGATGTCCGTGCCCTGGAACTCGATCTTCCCGCCGGTGGGTTCGAGCAGACGCGTGATCAGCCGGCCCATCGTGGACTTGCCGCAGCCGGACTCGCCGACGACGCCGAGGGTCTCACCGGGGTAGACCTCGAAGTCGAGGCCGTCGACCGCCTTGACCGCACCGGTCTGGCGCTGGAGCAGGCCCTTCCGGATGGGGAAGTGCTTCTGCAGGCCGGTGACCTTGAGGAGGGGTTCCATAGTCTCGCTCACAGCTTCGGCGCAATCTCTTCGGTCCAGATGCGGGTGCGCTCCTCCTGCGGCATGTGGCAGGCGGAGTGGTGGCGCTCTCCGACGAGCGTCAGCTCCGGGCGCTGGGTGCGCGTGATGCCGCCCTTGGGGACGTCCGCGTACGGGCAGCGCGGGTTGAAGGCGCAGCCGCTGGGGACGTTGATGAGGCTGGGCGGGTTGCCCTTGACCGGGATGAGCCGCTCGGTCTGCTCGCGGTCGATCCTCGGCATCGAGCCGAGCAGGCCCCAGGTGTAGGGGTGCTGCGGCTCGTAGAAGACGGACTCGGCCGGTCCGCGCTCGACGCAGCGCCCGCCGTACATGACGAGGATGTCGTCGGCGAGCTCGGCGACGACGCCGAGGTCGTGGGTGATGATGACGACCGCGGAGCCGAACTCCTTCTGGAGGTCACGCATCAGGTCGAGGATCTGCGCCTGCACGGTGACGTCGAGCGCCGTGGTGGGCTCGTCGGCGATGAGCAGCTCGGGGTTGTTGACGAGCGCCATGGCGATCATCGCGCGCTGGCGCATGCCGCCGGAGAACTCGTGCGGGTAGTTGTCGAACCGCTTGGCGGGCTCGGGGATGCCGACCCGGTCGAGGAGTTCGACGGCCCGCTTCTTCGCCGTCTTCTTGTCGACGTCGTTGTGGATGCGGTACGCCTCGACGATCTGGTTGCCGACCGAGTAGTACGGGTGCATCGCGGACAGCGGGTCCTGGAAGATCATCGCCATCTCGCGGCCGCGCATCTTGCGGACCTCTTCGGGGTCCGCGGAGAGCAGCTCGCGGCCGTTCAGCCAGATCTCGCCGGAGATCCGGGCCTTCTGCCGGCCGTACTGGCCGACGGTGTGGAGGCCCATGATGCCGAGCGAGGTGACCGACTTGCCGGAGCCGGACTCGCCCACGATGCCGAGGGTCTTGCCCTTCTCCAGCTGGAAGCTGAGGCCGTCGACCGACTTGACCAGACCGTCGTCGGTCGGGAAGTGGATCTTCAGGTCGCGGACGTCGAGGAAGGTGTCGCCGGGGGCGGACTTCCCGGTCTCGACGGGCTCGCCGACCGCCGCACCGGTCTTCGTCAGGTTGTCCGTCATGCGAGCCTCACTCGGGGGTCGATCACCGCGTACAGAAGGTCCACCACGAGGTTGGCGATGACCACGGCGGCAGCCGTGATGAGCGTGACCGCCAGGATCAGCGGCAGGTCCCGCTCGCTGACGGCCCGGTAGGCAGCCTGGCCGAGGCCCGGAAGGCTGAACGCGGTCTCGGTCAGGATCGCGCCGCCGACGAGGGCGCCGAGGTCCATGCCGAAGATGGTCAGGATGGGGGTCATGGTGGAGCGCATGGCGTGCTTGCCGAGCACGACCGACTCCGGGAGGCCCTTGGCCCGCGCGGTGCGGATGTAGTCCTCACCGAGGACCTCCAGCATGGTGGCGCGGGTGAGGCGCGCGTACATCGCCGCGTACAGGAAGGCGAGGGTGACCCAGGGAAGGAGCAGACCGCCGAACCAGCCACCGAAGGACTCGGTGATCGGGGTGTACGAGGACTTGAGCCAGCCCAGCTGCGTGCGGAAGACGAGCATGGAGAGCATGGCGGTGAAGAAGATGGGGAGCGAGACGCCGGCGAGCGCGGTGATCATCGCCGCGCGGTCGACGATCGTGCCCCGCTTGAGCGCGGAGACCACGCCCGTGGTGACGCCGAGCACCAGCCACAGCACGGCGGCGCCGAGGACCATGGACAGGGTGACCGGGAAGGCGTCGGTCAGCATCGTCCAGACGTCCTGCTCGGTGCGGAACGAGTAGCCGAAGCAGGGCGCGGCGCAGTGGATGGTGTCGCCGCCGCCGGTGTAGTCGCGGCCGACGAAGATGCCCGAGACGAAGTGCCAGAACTGCACCAGGATCGGATCGCCCAGGCCCAGCTTCTGCCGGATGGCCTCGATGGAAGCCGGATCCGCCTGCTTGCCGACGAACATCGCGGCAGGGTCGCTGCCGGTCATCTTGGGGATGAGGAAGAAGATGCTGAGCGTCACCAGTGTGACGACGAGCAGCATCACGACGACTGAGAAGAGCCGTCGGATTATGTATGCAAGCATGCGGTCGGCCGGGCGGCGGCCGGGGATCCCGATCGGGTTCCCCGGCCGCCGCCGTCGGCCATCACCTGCCCTTCGGACCTGGCGGCGGGTGGTGCGCCGGTGAAGCGGGTCGGATTACTTGACGACGCCGAGCGACGCGTAGTCGTAGCGGCCGTTGTAGGCGTCCGCCGTGTAGACGTTGGTCAGCCGGGAGCTGCGCCAGATGATGTTCTTCTCGTGGGTGAAGGGCAGGTAGACCGCGGCCTCCGACACCTTCGTGTTGATCTGCTTGTAGAGCTCGCCGGCCTTGGTCGGGTCGGTCTCCTTCAGCGCCTGGTCGAACAGGCCGTTGATGGCCTTGTCGTTCAGCTCGGAGAAGTTGTTGTTACCGCTCTGCAGGATGAAGCGGCCGTCGACCAGCGGCTGGAGGAAGCCCTGACCGGTCGGGAAGTCGGCGCCCCAGCCCATGATGATGATGCCGTAGCCCTTCTCCTTGACCACCTTCGGCGAACCGATGATGCCCGAGGTCTGGGCGCCGTCGAACTGGTCGATCTGGGCGTCGATGCCGACGGCCTTCAGCGACTGCTGGAGGGACTCGGCGGTCGCGATCTCGATCTTCTTGTTGTTGCGGACCGCGATCGTGGTCTTGAAGCCGTTCGGCTTACCGCACTTCTTCAGCGCCTCCTTGGCCTTGGCCAGGTCGGGGGCGCCCGCGAGCTTGCCGTACGGGTCGGCCTTCGGGTCGGCACCCTTGATCGCCGGCGGCAGCATGTTGGTGGCGATGTCGCCACCGGCCTGCGGGCCGCCACGGGCGGTCTGGAGGGACTTGGAGTCGGCCGCGTAGATGATGGCCTTGCGGCACTCGACGTTGGAGATCACCGTCTGCGGGAAGACCGCGTAGCGGATGAAGCCCGTCTGCGGGTTGTCGACGTTGCCCTTGTGCTGCTGGAGCACCTTCTGGCGGGCGGCGGCGCCGACACCGGTCGCGTTGAGGTCGAGGTCGTACTCGCCCTCGACCAGACGGTTGTCCATGTCGTCGGCGTTCGTGGTGAACGTGACGCTGATGGTGTCCGGGAGCGCCTTGCGGATGGTGTCGCTCTTCGCGTCCCACTTGTCGTTGCGGACGAGCTTCATCGACTTGTTCGGCGTGTACGACTGCCACTTGTACGGGCCGGAGGAGAAGGGCTTCAGGCCGTACTTGGCCTTGGTGTCCTTGTCCTGGCGGACCGGGGAGGCGGCGGGCATGGCCAGCATCTGCAGGAAGTCGCCGTTGGCGACCGGCAGCTTGAAGATGATGGTCTTGTCGTCCGGGGTCTCGATCGCCTTCAGGCCGAGCTTGTCCGTGGTGGTGTCCTTGTACGGACCCTTGTACTCGCCCTTGGGGTCGAGGACCTGCTGGAGGTAGATCGGGCCGCCGGAGATGACGTCCTGGGCCCAGATGCGCTCGATGCCGTACTTGATGTCCTTGGAGGTGATCGGCTTGCCGTCCTCCCACGTCACGCCGTCCTTCAGCGTGAACGTGTAGGTGAGGCCGTCGGCCGAGACCTTGCCCGCGTCGGTGGCGAGGTCCGGGACCAGCTCCGTGGACTCGGCACCCGGCACGGCCTTGAAGGAGACGAGCTGGCGCGTGTAGTAGCGGGCGAAGTCCCACACGAAGCCGTAGTAGCCGCGCTGCGGGTCCCACGAGTCGGCCTCCTGCGAGCCGATGAACTTCAGCTCGCCGCCCTTCTTGTCGGAGGCGTTGGCGACCTTGTTCACCGCGGCGTTGAAGCCGGCCGCGCCGGCCGCGCCCTTGCTGCCACCGTCGCCGTTGCCGCCGCCACACGCGGTCGTGACGACCATCGTGGCCGCGGCAAGCAGCGCGCCCGCGGCGATTCTGCGCTGAGAGCTCTTCAGCATGGGTCCAGCAACCTCCGGGATAGTGGCGGCCGTTACGGCGGTCCGCCGATTGGGGATGGGCCTCCTGTCGCCAGCGGCAGGGGCGGGTCTTGCGTGTCGTCGGCGAACGGTCAGCGGGAGCCCTTCGGGTCGAGCGCGTCGCGCACGCCGTCGCCGAAGAGGTTGAACGCCAGAACGGTGATGAAGATCGCGAGGCCGGGGATCACCATGAACAGGGGGTCCGACTCGTAGGTGGTGATGGCCGTCGACAGCATCTGGCCCCAGGAAGCGGTGGGAGGCTTCACACCCGCGCCGAGGAAGCTGAGCGCCGCTTCGGTGAGGATGTTGGTGGGGATCATCAGGGTCGCGTAGACCATGATCGGGGCGATCAGGTTGGGCAGCAGCTCGCGGCGCAGGATGTAGAAGCGGCCGGCGCCCAGGCTCTGGGCGGCCTCGACGTACTCGCGGTTGCGCAGCGAGAGGGTCTGTCCCCGGACGATGCGGCCGACGTACGGCCAGCCGAAGAAGCCGATCACCAGGACCAGTGCGGCGATGCGGACGCCCGACCCGTCCAGACCGAGGAACTCGTTGGGCAGCACCGAGACCAGGGCGATCGTGAAGAGCAGCTGCGGGAACGCGAGCATCACGTCCATGATCCGGCTGAGGGCCGCGTCGACCCAGCCGCCGAAGTAGCCCGCGATGACGCCGAGGACGGTGCCGAGGAAGACCGCGAAGACCGCCGCCAGGAAGGCGACGAGCAGCGAGATCCGGGCGCCGTAGACGACGCGGCTGAAGACGTCGCGGCCGTTGACCGGCTCGACGCCGAAGAGGAAGTCGCCGTTGACGCCGCCCCAGGAGCCGATCGGCGTGCCGAACAGCGGGTCGATCTGGTCCTCGTGGAACTCGTCCGGCGGGTGGCCCAGGAGGCTCACGATGACCGGCGCGAAGATCGCGACGAGGATCAGGAAGACGACGACGAACGCGCCCGCGAGGGCCAGCTTGTCGCGCTTGAGGCGGGTCCAGGCGATCTTCCAGGGCGAGCGCCCCTCGATCGTCTTGCCGCCCGTGCCGGAATCGCCCGGAGTGCCGGATGCGTCGGGCGCGCCGTCGACGGTGGCGGTCGCCTCGCCCGCACTCGCCTCGTGCAGTGGTGCCGTCATCGTGGTGAGGACCCCTCTCGGCCGCCGGTAGCCGGCCCTTGCCCGCCGCGGGTAGCGGCTCGGTGGAACAACCTGCTGGACATCGGCTCGAAAGGAGTCGAACGTCCTGTGTTCCGGGGAGTCTTCAATGCGCTTGCGATCACCCGCCAGACCTGAAGGGCAATGTTTGCTCAAACGTGATGCGGTGCTGCGACTTCCGTTATCCGGACGTCGTGATCACCTGAGCGGACCAACCGGGTCCCTCTCGCCCGCAATCGGACATGTCGCTCAACTGGTGTCGCGAGCTGTCGAATTGGGGTGAATGAAGGCCTCCGGAGCGGACTCCGGAGGCCTTTGCCGACAAGTGGGACACGAGGGGCGTCTCAGTATCCGGACGGCGCCGGTGGCGGATATCCGTACCCCGGTACGGCGGCGGAGCCGCGCCCGGCGTGCGCCTCGCGGTCGTAGAACGGGCGCGCGTTCGCCCGCAGCCACAGCGCCACCGGGTCGTACGCGTCGGAGAGCGCGACCGTCGAGACGGGCAGCCCGTCGGGGACGGCGCCGATCGACTGGCGCATCATCGAGCGGACCTGGTCGACGGCCGCCGGGGACGTGTCGTACAGGTCGAGACCGATGGCGAGGTACGGGGAGCCGAGCGCCGGCTGCACCCACCCGCGGCGCAGCGCGCGGACGGTCGGGGTGCGGTGGGCGTTCTGCGTGAGCAGGGCGTAGAACTGCGGGATCTCCAGAGCGGGCTCGGTGACGCGCAGCGGCCCGGCGGGCATCCGGTCCAGACCGGTGGCGATCCGGCGCAGGTCGGCCCAGGGGATGCCGAGGCCGCCGCCGGGGGCGTGCGGGTTGAGCCAGACGCCCCAGCGGTCGGGGTAGAGGGCGCGGGCGATGTCGCGGCCGGTGACGAGTTCGTGGGCGCGGTTCCAGCCGGAGGCGGCGAGCTCCTGGGCGGAGGTCACGCAGGGCGCGTAGCCGAAGCCGTCGACCTCCATGTTCCCGTACTGGGCGTCGGGGGAGCCGGGGGCGCCCTGCCACAGCAGCATCCAGAGCTCGCCGTCGGCGAGGGCGTGCAGCAGCTGCTCGTACGCGTCGTAGCGTCCGGGTGCCACCTGGCGCAGCGTGTGCTCGACCCGTCCCCCGGCCGCAGCGGTCGTGCTCACCCTGGGTCCCGCCCCTCTTCCGTCCACCGCGTACGTCTTCCAGCGCCGCGGTCAGTTCAGCGACTCGGTCAGTTCAGCTTAAACAGGGGGCCGGTCACACGGCGGCGCGCTGGTAGAAGGGGCGCACCCGCTCCAGCATCCAGTCGCCGACCGGGTCCTGCGCCATGTCGAGCAGGATGAGGTTGACCGGCCAGGCGACCTCGACCTTGCCGAGGGCGCGGCCGAGGGCGTCCAGGGGCGCGGTGCGGTCGGCGCCCTCCCAGTGGGAGAGCTGGACGCCGATGAAGAGGGCCGGTTCGGTGCCCTCGACGCTGGCGAGGGCGCGGCGGGCGGTGGCGACGGTGCCGATGGCCTCGAACTCGGCGGAGGCGGCGGTGAGGAAGTCGACCGGGTCGTCCTGCCAGTCGGGCTCGAAGAGCCGGACGCGGCCGCCGCTGGCGGGGCCGTCGAGCGGGGTGCGGCCGACGCGGCAGAGCTCGGCGACGGCGGGCGGGGGCAGCGGGACGCCGACGGTGCCGCCGGGGTTCACGACGATGCCGAGCTGCGGGGGCAGGCCGCGGGCGAAGTCACGGGCGGGGGCGACGGTGTACGACATGTGGTCGCCGACGCAGGCGAGGAACTGCTGCTCGGAGCTGAAGACGGGGACGAAGGCCGCGCCCTCGATCTCCATGGTGGCGAGGTCGAGGCCCTGGCTGTCGGGGCCGCCGCCGTTGGGCAGGGGCACCCAGACCTGGCTGCGGCCCAGCACCTCGACGAGGCGTCCCCCGGCCTCGGGGTTGCCCAGGGAGGCGGCAAGGACCTCTTCCAGCTCGTTGCCCGGCCACGTCACGTCCACGGTCGCGTTTCCCCTTCTCGCACGGCCTGCCGCACCGGCCGCCCGGCAGCACCCTAACGCCGCCGTGGCACCGCCGTGGCCAGAAGGGAAGGGTACGGGCGTCCCGGGACACCCGCGGGACGCTCCCGGGCCTCCCGGGCCGCCCGCCGGAAGGTCTCCCGGTCCGCCCGCCGGAGGCCTCTCAGGCCGCCTGCCGGAAGCCGATCCTGCGGAGGACGTCGGCGGCGTCCCGGTCGAGGAGGGTCGCCGAGGCGCAGCCGTGCGGCAGGGTGCCGGACTCCGCGGCCCGCAGGAGCCGGCCGACGGCCCGCCGGTGCCGCGCGAAGGCGTACGCGGAGACGCCCCGGCCCCGGGCGTGCTGGCCGGCCTTCGCGGTGTCCGGGGTGACGTCGAGGAGGAGCAGGTGCAGCGCGCGGCCGCGCCGCCGCGCCTCGCGGGCGAGCCAGCCCCGCACCCAGGACTGGGTGCCGCAGTCGTGGACGATCAGGCTCGCGCCGGAGCGCAGGGCGCGGCGCAGTCCGGCGTAGTGGGCGATCCGCACGAGGGGGCGGTAGACGGCGTACGGGAGGAGGCGCGGCATGCGGGCCTCCCAGCGCTCGCGGGCGTCCTGGGAGTCGATGCCGCTGCCCTGGGCGGCGCGCTTCATCAGGGTGGACTTGCCGCTGCCGGGCAGCCCGGAGACGACGACGAGGTCGCCGGCGGCGAAGGTGAGGGTGCGGGGGCCTCGGCCGCCGCGCTCGCGCAGGTCCCGCAGAAGGCGGCCGCGGCTCCGGGCGCGGGCCCGCTGGGACGGTATGCCGGTACTCGCCGCATATGCGCCGGTGTGCTGGATCATCGTCGCTCTCCCCCTGTCGGGCCTCAGGAGACTTGAGGAGACCCTTGCCCAAGAAGTGTAAAGAAACGGTAATGCGGCACAAGCGATTTGCCCCGCCGACACCGCGTGCGATGATGTGCGCGCCAGGCGCGCACAGTCGCCGTACAACCGCATACCGGCCGCTCGAATCCGCGCGGGAGAGTTCCGGACCGCCGAGCGCGTCCGGGCGCCGAAGGAGCAAGACCCTCCCTTGAATCTCTCAGGCCCCGTACCGCGTGGATGAGGCAGATCTGAAAAGCGGGACACCCCGTGTGTCCCCACCCAAGGTGCAAGCCGACCACTCGGCGCCGTTTCCTCGGCGCCGGGATGCCCTCGGTGAACCTCTCAGGTTCCATGACAGATGGGGAGGACGTCCTCGCCCGTCATGTGTTTTCGTCACCGATCACGCCCTTGGGACCCGGGAGCCACCCCATGAGCACTGCCCCCCGCCTGACCGCCCTCGATGCCCTGCATCGTTCGCTGGGCGCGACCATGACCGACTTCGCCGGCTGGGACATGCCGCTGCGCTACGGCAGCGAGCGCGACGAGCACAACGCCGTCCGCACCAAGGCCGGCCTCTTCGACCTCTCCCACATGGGCGAGATCACCGTCACGGGCCCGCAGGCCGTGGAGCTCCTCGACCACGCCCTCGTCGGCAACATCTCGACCGTGGGCAACGGCCGCGCCCGCTACACGATGATCTGCCAGGAGGACGGCGGCATCCTCGACGACCTGATCGTCTACCGCCTCGGCGAGACCGAGTACATGGTCGTCGCCAACGCCTCCAACGCCCAGGTCGTCCTGGACGCCCTGATCGCCCGCGCGGCAGATAACGGGGGATTTGACGCCGAGGTCCGCGACGACCGCGACGCCTACGCCCTGATCGCGGTCCAGGGCCCGGAGTCCCCCGGCATCCTGAAGTCGCTCACCGACGCCGACCTGGACGGTCTGAAGTACTACGCCGGCCTGCCCGGCACGGTCGCCGGCGTCCCCGCGCTGATCGCCCGCACCGGCTACACCGGCGAGGACGGCTTCGAGCTGTTCCTGAAGCCCGAGCACGCCGAGGGCGTCTGGAAGGCGCTGACCGAGGCGGGCGAGGGCGTCGGCCTGATCCCTTGCGGCCTGTCCTGCCGTGACACGCTCCGCCTGGAGGCGGGCATGCCGCTGTACGGCCACGAGCTGACCACCGCCCTCACCCCCTTCGACGCCGGCCTGGGCCGCGTCGTGAAGTTCGAGAAGACGACCAACGAGGGCCGCTTCGTCGGCCGCGAGGCGCTGGAGAAGGCCGCCGAGCGCGCCGAGACCGCCCCGCCGCGCAAGCTCGTCGGCCTGATCGCCGAGGGCCGCCGCGTCCCGCGCGCCGGCTTCTCCGTCGTCAAGGACGGCGTGGTCATCGGCGAGGTCACCTCCGGCGCCCCGTCCCCGACCCTCGGAAAGCCGATCGCCATGGCGTACGTGGACGCGGCCCACGCCACGCCCGGGACCGAAGGCGTCGGTGTGGACATTCGCGGCACCCACGAGCCCTACGAGGTCGTGGCGCTGCCGTTCTACAAGCGCCAGAAGTGACGAAGTCGTCTCACTCCTCGTCTCACCCCGTAAGACCCACGTTCATCAGCACTCCCCCGATCCAGGAGAATCAGGTCATGAGCAACCCCCAGCAGCTGAGCTACACCAAGGAGCACGAGTGGCTGTCGGAGGCCGTCGACGGCGTCGCGACGGTCGGCATCACGGAGTTCGCGGCCAACGCGCTCGGTGACGTCGTCTACGCCCAGCTCCCCGAGGTCGGCGAGACCGTCACCGAGGGTGAGACCTGTGGCGAGCTGGAGTCGACCAAGTCCGTCAGCGACCTCTACTCCCCCGTCTCCGGCGAGGTCGTCGAGGCCAACCAGGACGTCGTGGACGACCCCTCCCTGGTGAACACCGCTCCGTTCGAGGGCGGCTGGCTGTTCAAGGTCCGGATCTCCGAGGAGCCGAAGGACCTGCTCTCCATCGACCAGTACACCGAGCTCACCGCCGGGAACTGAGACCGGGCCCGAGACCCCCTAGGGATCGATTCATGTCGCTTCTGAACACTCCCCTCCACGAGCTGGACCCCGACGTCGCCGCCGCCGTCGACGCCGAGCTCCACCGTCAGCAGTCCACCCTCGAGATGATCGCCTCGGAGAACTTCGCTCCGGTCGCGGTCATGGAGGCCCAGGGCTCCGTCCTCACCAACAAGTACGCCGAGGGCTACCCGGGCCGCCGCTACTACGGCGGCTGCGAGTACGTCGACGTGGCCGAGCAGATCGCGATCGACCGGATCAAGGCCCTGTTCGGCGCCGAGTACGCCAACGTGCAGCCGCACTCCGGCGCCTCGGCGAACCAGGCCGCCCTCTTCGCGATCGCCCAGCCCGGCGACACGATCCTGGGTCTCGACCTGGCGCACGGCGGCCACCTCACCCACGGCATGCGCCTGAACTTCTCCGGCAAGCAGTTCAACGTGGTCCCGTACCACGTGGACGAGGCCGGTCTGGTCGACATGGCCGAGGTCGAGCGCCTCGCCAAGGAGCACCGCCCCAAGGTGATCATCGCGGGCTGGTCCGCCTACCCGCGCCAGCTGGACTTCGCCGAGTTCCGCCGGATCGCCGACGAGGTCGAGGCCTACCTGTGGGTCGACATGGCCCACTTCGCGGGCCTGGTCGCCGCCGGTCTGCACCCGAACCCGGTCGAGTACGCGGACGTGGTGACCTCCACCACGCACAAGACGCTCGGCGGCCCGCGCGGCGGCATCATCCTGGCGAAGAAGGAGTTCGCGAAGAAGCTGAACTCCGCGGTCTTCCCCGGTTTCCAGGGCGGCCCGCTGGAGCACGTGATCGCGGCCAAGGCCGTCTCCTTCAAGGTCGCGGCCTCGGAGGAGTTCAAGGAGCGCCAGCAGCGCACCCTGGACGGCGCCCGCGCGCTGGCCGAGCGCCTGGTCCAGGACGACGTCACCGCCCACGGTGTCTCCGTCCTGTCCGGCGGCACGGACGTGCACCTGGTCCTGGTGGACCTGCGCAACTCCGAGCTCGACGGCCAGCAGGCCGAGGACCGTCTCCACGAGGTCGGCATCACGGTCAACCGGAACGCCATTCCGAACGACCCGCGCCCGCCGATGGTCACCTCCGGTCTGCGCATCGGCACGCCGGCCCTCGCGACCCGCGGCTTCCAGGCCGAGGACTTCGCCGAGGTCGCCGACGTCATCGCCGAGACCCTGAAGCCGGGCTTCGACGCCGACAAGGCCGCGGCCCTCAAGGCCCGGGTGACCGCTCTGGCGGAGAAGCACCCGCTGTACCCCGGCCTGAAGTAATTTCGTACGCTTTAGTTCCGGTTTCGTTCGGACGAAGCTCCGGGGCACCACGCACACTGGACAGTGAGCGTGGTGCCCCGATCCATGCTCAGCCTTTCTGCTCCACCCCGGCAGACAACGGCGTCTAGCCCCCACAAGGAGTCCTTCCGTGGCCATCTCGGTCTTCGACCTGTTCTCGATCGGCATCGGTCCGTCGAGCTCCCACACGGTGGGCCCGATGCGGGCTGCCCGGATGTTCGCCCGCCGCCTGAAGAACGAGGGCCTGCTCGCCCACACGGCGGCGATACGAGCGGAGCTGTACGGCTCGCTCGGCGCGACCGGCCACGGCCACGGCACCCCGAAGGCGGTCCTGCTCGGCCTGGAGGGCAACTCGCCGCGCACCGTCGACGTGGAGACCGCCGACGACGAGTTCGAGCGGATCAAGGCGAGCGGGAGGATCAACCTGCTCGGCGCCCACGAGATCCCGTTCTCCTTCGACGACGACCTGATCCTGCACCGCCGCAAGGCGCTCCCGTACCACGCCAACGGCATGACGTGCTTCGCGTACGACGCCGAGGGCGGGCTCGTCCTGGAGAAGACGTACTACTCGGTCGGCGGCGGCTTCGTCGTCGACGGGGACGCGGTGGCCGGCGAGAACCCGATCATCCCGGACGACACCGTCCTGAAGTACCCCTTCCGCACCGGCGACGAGCTGCTCCGCCTCGCCAAGGAGACCGGCCTGTCGATCTCCTCCCTGATGCTGGAGAACGAGAAGGCCTGGCGCACCGAGGACGAGATCCGCGCGGGCCTCCTGGAGATCTGGCGGGTCATGCAGGCCTGCGTCGCGCGCGGCATGTCCCGCGAGGGCATCCTGCCGGGCGGCCTGAAGGTCCGCCGCCGCGCCGCCACCCTGGCCCGCAAGCTGCGCTCCGAGGGCGACCCGACGGCGCACGCGATGGAGTGGATCACTCTGTACGCGATGGCCGTGAACGAGGAGAACGCGGCGGGCGGCCGGGTGGTCACCGCCCCGACGAACGGCGCGGCCGGCATCATCCCGGCGGTCCTGCACTACTACATGAACTTCGTGCCCGGCGCCGACGAGGACGGCATCGTCCGCTTCCTGCTCGCGGCGGGCGCGGTCGGCATGCTCTTCAAGGAGAACGCCTCGATCTCCGGCGCCGAGGTCGGCTGCCAGGGCGAGGTCGGCTCGGCCTGCTCGATGGCGGCGGGCGCGCTCGCCGAGGTCCTCGGCGGCACCCCGGAGCAGGTGGAGAACGCGGCCGAGATCGGCATGGAGCACAACCTGGGCCTGACCTGCGACCCGGTCGGCGGCCTCGTCCAGATCCCGTGCATCGAGCGGAACGGCATGGCGTCGGTCAAGGCGGTCACGGCGGCGAAGATGTCGATGCGCGGCGACGGCAGCCACCTGGTCTCCCTCGACAAGGTCATCAAGACCATGAAGGAGACGGGCGCCGACATGAGCGTCAAGTACAAGGAGACCGCCCGCGGCGGTCTCGCGGTGAACATCATCGAGTGCTGAGACCCCGCACGGAACGGCCCGCCCCGGAGTCCCGGGGCGGGCCGTTCCCCTGTGCGGACGCTCAGCCGCGGACCCAGAGGACGATGATGTCCTGGCGGTCGGCGCTGAAGGGCTCGCAGGAGAAGATCGGGCCCCAGGTCCGGTAGCCGGCCCGGCCCGCGGCCTGGCAGTCGGCGTACGAGGTGTAGGAGCTGTTCGCGTAGTAGCCCGGGCCCGGGCTGGCCTGGGCGGCGCCGGCGGCGCCGAGCGCGAGGGCTCCGGCGGACACGGCGGTGGCGAGAACGGCTGCGGTGCGGCGGTACATGGCATTGCCTCCTGAAAACGCCGGGATGCCCCGGCGGAGTGCGTGACGATGCGATGTGGTGCGGAAAGTCCGGCTGCGCAGCCGTGGATGACCGTACCGTCACGGACAGTGGCGCACAATAGGTCTAGGCCAATCCGTCGGAGGTCGCCGGAAACCGGCTCGGCCGTCGGGTTTCCGCTGTAGTGTCCGCGCCATGACCGTCGAACACGTGGACGCCTCGTGCGTCGGTCCGACGCGGACCCCGCGGCGTCGGGGCGGGCTCGTCCTCGCCGTCTTCGGCCTGGTCTGGGCGCTCGCGGGCGGCTCGGGGACGTCCTTCGCGACACCGGTCACGGTCGTGGCGCTCGCGGTGACGATCGCCGCGGCGGAGCGGGCGTTCCGGGGCACCGCCGGGCCGGTGACGCGCACCGTACGGCTGCCGGAGAAATGGAACCGCGGGGTCGGTCTGGTCGACGCGGCCGGACTGGTCGCGGTCTTCGCCGTGATCGCCGCGTCGAACGCCTCGGGACGGCCGGAGCTCATCCCGGTCGGGCTCGCCGCCCTCGCGGCCGGCGCCGGCGCGGAGACCGTACGCGCGGTGGTGGGCCTGGGCGCGGCGCTCGTGCTCTGGGGCACGTCCTTCCACGTCACCCTGCGGGGCTGACGCGGGGGACACACCGAGGTCCGGGCGGGCGGCGACTCAGGTCGCTCCGCCCACCCGGACCCACGGGGTCAGGCTCAGGCCTTGCTGTAGTGCGCCCAGAACTCGTCCCAGGACAGCACGCCGTCGCCGTTGTCGTCGCGCTGCTTGATGAGCGCCTCGGCGACCGACTCCGTGACGTGGAAGTCGCCCAGCTGCGCCATGACGTGCTTGTACTCGGCGGCGGTGATGAAACCGTCGCCGTCCACGTCGAACTTGTTGAATGCCGTGCGTGCCGAGTCGATGTCCGCCACTGCGTCCGCCCCTTCTTGGTGCTTTTCTGACGGGGGTCAGATTAGCTGGCCGCGCGCTGCAGGATGATGGGGGCATGAACGACGAGGTGGCACGGATCCTGGCGGCGGCGGCACGCGGGGCGTTCCCGCCCCCGGACGGCTCGACGACGGTGGTGCCGCAGCCGGGCCCCCGGGACGCGGGGGTGCTCGCCTTCACCGCCCACTCGGTGGTCTTCACGGACGCCGACCCGGAGTGGGTACGGGACCGGCTGGCGGCCACGTCGAGCGATCCGCTCGCCGCGAGCATGAACCCGGCCTTCCTCCTCGCCCTGATGGCCCGCACCGGCCGCCACATGAACACCATCGACCTGCTCACGGTGGCGGACGCGCTGCCGGGCCCTCCCCCGCTGGAGCTCCGCGAGATCGACGACCCGGAGCACCCCCGGGTGGCGCGGGCGCTGAAGTTCCGCGACGACGTCCGGGTGTGGGCGGCCGACGGCGGGGTCCTCGTCCTGGGACGGGGCGTCGCGGGCCGCTGGGAGGCGGCGATCGAGGTGGACGAGGAGGTGCGCCACCGGGGCCTGGGCCGGGCCCTGGCGACGGCGGCGCGCCACCTCACCCCGGGCGAGGTGGTGTGGGCCCAGCAGTCCCCGGGCAACGCCCGCAGCGTCCGGGTCTTCCAGGCGGCGGGCTACCGCCCGGTGGCCTCCGAGGCGCTCCTGATCGCCGGCTGAGCCGCTACCGGAAGATGCCCGTGTGGCCGAGGGAGTAGCGGCCCGGCTGGGGGTACACGGCGAGGCCGTGGGGGCCGCTGCCGACGGGGATGCGGGCGAGCTGCTTGCCGGTCGTGGTGTCGATCGCGTACACCTCGGCGTCGTACCGCCCGGAGAGCCACAGGACCTTGCCGTCGGCGGAGACCCCGCCCATGTCGGGGGAGCCGCCGTTCGGGAGCTTCCACTTCTTGGTGAGCTTGTTCTGCTGGAAGTCGAAGACGGAGACGGTGCCCTCGCCGCGGTTGGAGACGTACATCTCGCGCGAGTCGCGGCTGATGTAAAGGCCGTGGCAGCCCTTGCCGGTGGGGAGCAGGGTGGGGGTGGTGAACTTCTCGCCGTCCAGGACCCACATGCCGTGGGCCATCATGTCGGCGACGTAGAAGGTCTTTCCGTCCGGGGAGATCTTCACGTCCTGCGGCATGGCGCCCTCCAAGGGCAGCTTCTGCTGGCCGATCACCTCCATCTTCTCCGTGTCGACCTTGAGGAGTTCGCCGGAGAACTCGCAGGAGACGATGAAGTACCGCCCGTCGGCGGAGAAGTCGGCGTGGTTGACGCCGTAGCAGCTGACGGGGACGGACTTCTTCCGTTCCATGGTGTGCGGGTCGCGGAAGACGAGCTCGCGGTCGAGCGAGGCCATGACGACGGCGTACTTGCCGTTCGGCGTGAAGTAGAGGTTGTACGGGTCGTGGACCTCGACGGGCTTGCCGGCGACGCCGGTGGCCGGGTCGATGGGGGTGAGCGTGTGGCCCCGGTCGTTGTTGACCCAGAGGGTCTTCATGTCCCAGGAGGGGACGACGTGCTGGGGCTGGAGGCCGACCGGGATGGTCTCGACGACCTGGTAGGTGGCGGGGTCGATGACGGAGACGGTGTTGGAGTTGGTGTTGGGGACGTAGACCCGGGAGGGGAAGTTCTTCACCACCGGGGAGAGCCGGTTCGGCCGGTCGGCGGCGTAGACGTCGTGCGGGTCGAGCAGGGGCGGCATCCCGGGGAGCCCGGCGGGGACGGTGGCCTTCTTGGGTACGGCGGGGGCGGCGGCCTTCTTCACGGGGGCGGCGCCCTCGGGGTGGTTCGCGCCGCCGCAGCCGGCGAGGCCGACGAGGAGGGCGGCGGCGAGGAGGATCCGGGATCTCTTGTCGAGGTGTGCCATCAGCTCAGCAGCTCCGTGGTGGTGACCGCGCTCAGGCCGCGGCGGTCGAGTTCGGCGAGGAGGAGGGGCAGCGCGACGGCGGTGTCGGGGTAGCCGAAGTGCAGGCTGACCACGGATCCGGCGCGGACCGTCCCGGTGACGTTGCGGACGACGGCCGCGGCGCCGGGCGAGGTGTAGTCGAGCGAGTCGACGTCGTACGAGAGGACGTGCGGGTATCCGGCACGCCGGGCGGCGCGCAGGACGGCGGGGCCGGCGTGCGGGGTGCGGGAGGGGCGGAACCAGGTGCCGACGGAGCCGGTGAGCCGGCGCAGCCGGGCGGCGCAGGCTTCGATCTCGGCGAGGGCGGCGTCCTCGGTCATGGCGTTGACGTCGATGTGGTGCTGGGTGTGGTTGCCGAGGTCGTGGCCGCCGTCTAGGACGCGCCGGGCCATGTCGGGGTGCTCGTCGAGCCAGCCGCCGACGGCGAGGACGGTGACGCGGGCGCCGGCCTTCTCGGCCTGGGCGAGGAGCCGGCCGGCGAGGGCGGGGTCGCCCTGGCCGTGGAAGGTGAGGGCGACCCGGGGCCGGTCGCGGGGGCCGTGGGTGATCTCGTCCGGCTGCCCGGGGAAGCGGCGGGGCGCCGGGGCGGCGACCGGCGCGGGGGCCGGGTGGTGCCCGGCGGCGGAGGCGGGCGCGGAGGCGGGGTGGTGCCCGGCGACGGGGGCGGGGCGGGGTTCCGTGCCGCAGGCGGTGGCGAGGGCTCCCGCGAGGGCTGCGGCCGCGCCCGCGCGGAGGGCTCCTCGGCGGTCGGTCGGCTTCACGCGACCATTTAAGAGGGATGTCGCCCGATTGGTCACGATTAGGCCAATTCAGGACGTTTGCGGCGCCACTCCAGCCGTCCAGCATACGGACGAGCCCGGGAAACACCCGATGAACCGCATAGCCATTCACTGTTTACAAGGTGGGTGCTGCACGTCACCAACGATTCATCATCGAACTGTCCGCTTTTAACCCATCTTGCCCAGGTAGGGACTTTTGGCGGCAAGGCCCCCTGTCTGCCATAGTCGGAGACACGACCCCCATTGACCCGGGCCAGGTCGACATAGCAGCCGTGGATACACCCCCCCGTCCACGGCGCACCACACGAAAGCCCCCAAGCGCCTCACCACAGGCGCACGGGGGCTTCCGTGCATCAGGGGGCGGCTCGGGGCGGCGGTGTCAGGAGCGGTCCACGACCCGCATCTCGAACCAGGTCGTCTTGCCGCGCGGCGCCAGGTCCACGCCCCAGCGGTCGGCGAGCTTGTCGACGAGGAAGAGGCCGCGGCCGCTGATGTCGAGCTCGTGCACCGGCATCAGACAGGGCAGCCCCCGCGAGGGGTCGCGCACCTCGATCCGGATCCAGCCGCGGCGCCGCTGTAACCGCAGCGCGAAGACACGGGCCCCCGTGTGCCGGACGGCGTTCCCGACGAGCTCCGAGACGAGGAGCACCGCGTGCTCGGCGAGCTGCGGGCCGAGGCCCCACTGCCGCAGCACGACGTCCTTGGCGAGCCTGCGGGCCACCCACGCGGACTCCGGGCGGGACGGCAGCCGGACGTCCTCCTCGGCCGGGTTGCCGTACAACTCCACCTGCTCGGCGGCCTGTTCGTCGTCCACGGCCGGTGACCACCGCGGCGCGGCCGCGCTCGCGCGCTGCCGCGGTTGTTCCCTACCCTCCAGGCCCGCCATGCCCCCCATCATGGAGGCAACGAGCCTTCCGCGGGGGCCGTTCCGATGGAATCGGCCCCCACCCGTGAAGGATCGTCAGGCGAACTTCGCCTTCCCGGGGCCCTCCTCGACGAAGCTGCGCATCCCGGTCTCGCGGTCCTCGGTGGCGAACAGGGCCGAGAACCAGGTCCGCTCGATGGCGAGACCGGTGTCGATGTCGGCCTCCAGACCCTGGTCGATCGCCTCCTTCGCGGCCCGCAGGGCGACGGCCGGGCCCTGCGCCAGCTTGGCGGCCCAGGCGTGCGCCTGCTCGTACACCTCGGCGGCGGGGACGACCCGGTCGACCAGACCGAGCGTCAGGGCCTCGTCGGCCTTCACCATCCGGCCGGTGAAGATGAGGTCCTTGGCCTTGGAGGGGCCGATCAGCCGGGACAGGCGCTGGGTGCCGCCCGCGCCGGGGATGAGGCCGAGCAGGATCTCCGGCTGGCCCAGCTTGGCGTTGTCGGCGGCGATGCGGTAGTCGGCGCAGAGCGTGAGCTCGCAGCCGCCGCCGAGCGCGTACCCGGTGATCGCGGCGACGACCGGCTTGGGGATGCGGGCGACGGCGGTGAAGGCGTCCTGGAGCGCGCGCGAGCGCTTGACCATGGCCACGTGGTCCATGACCTGCATCTCCTTGATGTCCGCGCCGGCCGCGAACACCTTCTCGCCGCCGTAGAGGACCACGGCCCGCACGTCGTCGCGGTCCGTCACCTCCTGGGCCAGCTCGCGCAGCCGGTCCTGGGTGGCGATGTCCAGGGCGTTCATCGGGGGGCGGTCGAGGCGGATCGTGCCGACGCCTTCGGCGACTTCGAGGTTCACAGTCATGGGGAAAGGTTAGTGTCCGTTAACGCCGACGGGCCCGGTGCTGTTGCTCACAGCACCGGGCCCGCGCTCAGTCGCGTACGACTAGGCGATCCACTCCGACCAGTCCATGTTCCAGCCGTTGAGGCCGTTGTCCGGCTGGATCTGCTTGTCCTTGGAGTTCTTCACGACGACCACGTCACCGATGAGCGAGCGGTCGTAGAACCAGGCCGCCGGCATCGAGCTGTCGCCCGCGCCCCGCGCGTCCTGCAGGCCGACACAGCCGTGGCTGGTGTTGGTGGTGCCGAAGATCCCCGGGGAGCCCCAGTAGTTGCCGTGCACGAAGGTGCCCGAGTTGGACAGGCGCATCGCGTGCGGCACGTCCTTGATGTCGTACTCGCCGCCGAAGCCCACGGTGGCCCCGTTCATGCGGGTCACCTTGTACTTCTCGCTGATGACCATCTGCCCGTTGTACGTCGTCGTGGACGGCGCGCCCGCGCTGATCGGGATGGTCTTGATGATCTTGCCGTCGCGCTCGACCTGCATGGTGTGCGCGGCGGCGTCCACCGTGGAGACCTGACGGCGGCCGATGGTGAAGGAGATCGTCTTCTTCTGCTTGCCGTAGACGCCGGGGCGGCCCTCGACGCCGTCCAGGTTCAGCGCGACCGTCACCTTGGTGCCGGCGGCCCAGTAGTCCTTGGGACGGAAGTCCAGGCGGTCGTTGCCGAACCAGTGGCCCTCGATCTGGACGGCCGGGACGGCCGTCACCTTGATGGCCTTCTCGACGGCGTCGGGGTCGGTGATGCCCCGGCTGAAGTTGATGGACACCGGCATGCCGACGCCGACGGTCGAACCGTCCTCGGGCGTGTACTGGCCGATGAAGGTGTTCTTCGGGACCAGCGTGGTGAAGGTGGTGTCCTTGGCCGACTCGCGGCCGTCGGCGTCCTTCGCGATCGCGTGGACCTTGTACTGCGTGGCCGCGGCCAGGTGCGCGGTCGGCGACCAGCTGGCGCCGTCCGCGGCGATCTTGCCCTCGATCGAGGAGCCCTTGGAGTCGGCGACCGTGACCGTGGTCAGCTTGCCCTGCTCCGCGGTGATCTTCAGTGCCCCGCTGGTGGCGACCGAGTCGGCGCCGTCCTTCGGAAGGATCGTCACGACGGCCTGGGAGGCCGCGTTCTCCTGCTTGCCGCCGCCCTGCGCCGCCGGACCCTGTCCCCCCGCACCGCCGCCGGTGGCGGTCTCACCGCCACCGCACGCGGTCAGGACCAGGAGCATCGCCCCCGCCGCCAGGGCCTGCAGCCCGACGCCCCCGCGTCGCCGCCTGCTCTTGACCGATGCCCCCGATATCGGCTGCCCGTTCACTGTGGTCTTCTCCCCTCGCACGGCCTGGCAACGCCACGGCCCCACCCCCGTGCGCATCCACTCGCGCACACAGCGCTAGATAATCACACCGCAGGACACGAAAGTTCCTCGTGAATGTCACCGTTCGGCACCAGTCGACTGGTACGGGGGCTGTCCGGATCCCCTAGATCGCGGAGCCGGTCTTCCACTCGTCCCACTCCAGGTTCCAGCCGCCGAGACCGTTGTCGGGGGCGACCTCCTTGTCCTGGGAGTTGACCACCTCCACCACGTCGCCGATCAGCGTCCGGTCGAAGAACCAGCCCGCGGGCGAGTCCGCGCTGCCGCCCTTCTCGTCCCGCAGCCCCACACAGCCGTGACTGACGTTCGCCGAGCCGAAGGTGGAGGCCGCGGCCCAGTAGTTGCCGTGCAGGAAGGTCCCCGAGTCGGTCAGACGGATCGCGTGCGGCACGTCCTTGATGTCGTACTCGCCGCCGAAACCGACCGTCCTGCCGTCCATCCGGGTCACGTCGTACAGCTCGGTGGCGACCATCTTCCCGTTGTACGTGGTCGTCTTCGGCGCGCCCGCGGTGATCGGCACGGTGGCGAGGAGCTCGCCGTCCCTGCGGACCTCCATCGTGTGCGCGGCGGCGTCGACCAGGGAGACCTGGGAGCGGCCGACGGTGAAGCCGACCGTCTTGCGCTGGATGCCGTACACCCCGGGCGCCCCCTCGACGTCCCGCAGCCCGAGCTCGACGGTGACCTTCGTGCCGGGCCGCCAGTACGCGGCGGGGCGGAAGTCGAGCCGCTCCTTGCCGAACCAGTGGCCGACGACCTCCACCGGGGGCTCCGAGGTGATCCGGATGGCGCGCTCCACCTCGGCGCGGTTCTCGATCGGCCGGTTGAAGCCGAAGGAGACGATCATGCCGGTGCCGACCGTGGAACGGTTCTCCGGCTTGAAGTAGCCGATGAAGCGGGACTCGGGGACGGCGGTGGTGAACGTGGTGTGCCGGGCCGAGCGGCGCCCGTGCGCGTCGAGTGCGACCGCGTCCACGCTGTACTTGGCGGCCAGCGCGAGCCGGGTGCCGGGCCGGGGCCGCCAGCGCAGCCCGTCCGCCGAGACCTCCCCCGCGACCTCCGTCCGCCGGCCGTCCTCGACCTGGACCACGCTCACCCGTTCGAGCCGCCCGCTGTCCAGCTTCACCTCGACGGGCCCGCCGGCCGGCACCGCCCGGCTGCCGTCCTCCGGGCTCACCCGGATGACGTCACCCGGGGCCCGCGCCTTGCCCGGCAGGCCGATGTCGATGCCGCCACCGCCGTCCGCCGCCGTGCAGCCCACGAGGCCCGCCAACAGTCCCGCCACCGCGAGGGCGCGCCCCGCCCGCTTCCATACGCATGTCACGCCCGGCCCAACGACGGCCACCCTCCAGGGGAAACGTGCGTGCGGGTCATGTTGGGAGGACGGCCGTGCGGGCAGAACAGGGGGAGGACCACACGCGGGAGCGGCGGCCGGGACGCCGCCGCTCCCCCGGGTGCGGGCCCGACGAGCCGCGGGAGGCCGGGACGGTGACGAGCGCAGCCGAGCAGGAGGCGGTGTCCGAGCATGCCCCGGAGCGGGCCGGCCCACCGGTGTGGCCGGGGGCGCCGACGCCGCTCGGGGCCCGTTGCCGGGTCGGGCCCGGCGGGGTGACGGGGACCAACTTCGCCCTGTGGGCGGGCGGGGCGGAGGCCGTGGAGCTGTGCCTCTTCGACGCCGGCGGGACGGAGACACGGCTCCCGCTGACGGAGCTGACGCACGAGATCTGGCACGGCTTCGTGCCGGGCGTCGGGCCGGGGCAGCGGTACGGCTACCGGGTGCACGGCCGCTGGGACCCGTGGACGGGCGCCCGCTGGAACCCGGCGAAACTGCTCCTCGACCCGTACGCCCGAGCGGTCGACGGCGACTTCACGCTCCCCGCCGAGGTGTACGGACACGTCCGGGACTGGCCGCAGCAGCACGTGGCCGACACCGTCCGCGACGAGCGGGACTCCGCCCCGTACGTTCCGAAGGGGGTCGTCGTCCATGACGACGACGACTGGTCCGACGACCGCAGGCCCAAGACGCCCTGGCAGGACTCGGTCATCTACGAGCTGCACGTGAAGGGCTTCACGAAGCTGCACCCCGGCGTCCCGGAGCAGC
This sequence comes from Streptomyces nymphaeiformis, assembly GCF_014203895.1. Lineage (GTDB taxonomy): Bacteria > Actinomycetota > Actinomycetes > Streptomycetales > Streptomycetaceae > Streptomyces > Streptomyces nymphaeiformis. The sequence goes on from NZ_JACHJY010000005.1 coordinate 287,956, forward strand.
TGCGGGGCACGTACGCGGGACTGGCCCACCCTGCCGCGATCGACCACCTCGTACGCCTCGGGGTGACGGCGGTCGAGCTGCTCCCTGTGCACCAGTTCGCCCACGAGGACCACCTCCTCCGCCGCGGCCTGCGCAACTACTGGGGCTACAACTCGATCGGCTACTTCGCCCCGCACGCCGGCTACTCGTCCTCGGGGACGGCCGGGCAGCAGGTCGGCGAGTTCAAACGGATGGTGCGGGCGCTGCACGCGGCCGGGATCGAGGTCATCCTCGACGTCGTCTACAACCACACCGCGGAAGCGGGCGAGCTGGGCCCCACCCTGTCCCTGAAGGGCATCGACAACCGCGGCTACTACCGCCTGCAGTCCGACGCCCGCCGGTACGCCGACTACACGGGCTGCGGCAACACCCTGCACGTGGTGCAGCCGCAGGTCCTCCGCCTCATCACCGACTCCCTGCGCTACTGGGTGACGGAGATGGGCGTGGACGGCTTCCGCTTCGACCTGGCGGCGGCCCTGGCCCGCTCCTTCCACGACGTCGACATGCTCTCCCCCTTCCTCGCGGTCATCGCCCAGGACCCGGTCCTGAGGAGGGTGAAGCTCATCGCGGAGCCCTGGGACGTGGGGAACGGCGGCTACCAGGTCGGCGCGTTCCCGCCCCTGTGGACCGAGTGGAACGACCGCTACCGGGACGCCGTGCGGGACTTCTGGCGCGGGGCGCTGCCCGACGTGCGGGACCTCGGCTACCGGCTCTCCGGCTCCAGCGACCTGTACGCCTGGGGCGGACGGCGGCCGTACGCCTCGGTCAACTTCGTCACCGCGCACGACGGCTTCACCCTCCGCGACCTCGTCACGTACGAGCGCAAGCACAACGAGGCCAACGGCGAGGGCAACCGGGACGGCACCCACGACAACCGCTCCTGGAACTGCGGGACGGAAGGCGAGACGGACGACGTCGCGGTCAACGCCCTCCGCCTCCGGCAGCAGCGCAACCTCCTCACCACCCTCCTCCTGTCCACCGGGGTCCCGATGCTCGTCGCCGGCGACGAGACGGGTCGCACGCAGGGCGGCAACAACAACGCGTACTGCCAGGACAACGAGCTCGGCTGGCTGGACTGGTCGCTCCCCGACGACCCCGGCCGGGCGGGCCTCCTGGCCCTCACCCGCCGTCTCCTCGCCCTGCGCCACCGGCACCCCGTCCTGCGCCGCCGCGCCTTCTTCTCCGGCCGGCCGCAGGGCGCGGACGGGCTGCGGGACCTCGCCTGGTTCACCGCCGAGGGCACGGAGATGACGGAACGGGACTGGTACGCGCCGACGGCCACGCTCGGGCTCTACCTGTCGGGCCGCGACATCCCGGGGCGGGACGCGCGGGGCGAGCAGATCACCGACGACAGCTTCCTCGCCGTCCTGCACGCCGGCGCCCGTCCCCTGGACTTCCGCCTCCCGGGGGCGCCGTGGGCGGCGACGTACGAACTGCTCGTGGACACGACGCGGGAGGACCAGTCGACGCCCCCGAACACCCACCACGCGGGCGACGGCACGCTCACGGTGGGCGCCCGCTCGGTGGTGCTGCTACGGGTCCGCGAGTGACGCGGCGTCAGGAGCCGCCCAGGATGCCCCGGTCGTAGCCCGTCGCGACCGCCGCCGCGCGGTCCTTCACGCCCAGTTTCGCGTAGATGTGCGTGAGGTGGGTCTTCACCGTCGCCTCGCTGATGAACAGCTCCGCCGCGATCGCACGGTTCGCCGTGCCCTTCGCCACCAGCGCCAGGATCTCGCCCTCGCGGGCGGAGAGCGTGCTGTCGGGCGCGCGGACCGCGGTGACCAGGCGGGAGGCGACGGTCGGAGAGAGGACCGTGCGGCCCGACGCGGCGGCCCGTACGGCCGCGAACAGCTCCTCGCGGGGCGCGTCCTTGAGGAGGTAGCCGGTGGCGCCGGCCTCGATCGCCGGGAGGGTGTCGGTGTCCGTGTCGTACGTGGTGAGGACCAGGACCCGGGAGCGGGCCCCGCGCCGGGTGAGCTCGGCGATGGCGTCCACGCCGCCGCCACCGGGCATGCGCAGGTCCATGAGGACGACGTCGGGGTCGAGTTCCAGGGCGAGTTCGACGCCCCGGACGCCGTCGGGGGCCTCGCCCAGGACACGGAAGCCGGAACCCTCGGCGGCGAACATGCCGCGCAGGCCGTCCCGTACGACGGGGTGGTCGTCGACGATCAGAAGCGTGATGTCAGTCATGGCGCGCCCCACGGTACGCGAGCGGAGATCGCCGTGCCCTCGCCCGGCGCCGTCTCCACGGTGACCGTGCCGGCGAGGCGCTCCGCGCGGGCCCGCATGCCGTCGAGCCCGAACCCGCCGCCGTCGCCGCGCCGTTCGGGCCGGGCGAGCGGATCGAAGCCGTGGCCGTCGTCCCGTACGTCCAGGGTGATCTCGTCGCCCATGTAGGAGAGCGTGACACCCGCCCGGCCGGCCCCGGAGTGGCGGGCGGCGTTCGACAGGGCCTCCTGGGCGATCCGCAGCAGCGTGGCGGCGACCTCGTCGTGGAGCGGCGCCTCGGTGCCGGTCACGGTGAACCGGGTGTCGACACCGGTCCGTTCGGCCCATTCGGCGACCGTCTTGCGGAGGGCCTCCGGGAGGCCGTCGTGCTCCAGGGCGACCGGCCCGAGGTTCCGCACGGAGCGCCGGGCCTCCCCGAGGCTGTGCCGGGCGAGGTCCGCGGCCCGCCGCAGGTGCGCCTCGGCGTGCTCCCGGTCGGGCGCGGCGGACGCGGCCTGGAGCTGGGTGACGATCCCGGTGAGGCCCTGCGCGAGGGTGTCGTGGATCTCGGCGGCGAGCCGGCGCCGCTCGTCGGCGACCCCGGCCTCCCGGGCCTGGAGGAGGAGCTGGGCCTGGAGGGCGGAGTTCTCGGCGAGGGCCTGTTCGAGGCGGCTGTTGGCGCGCCCGAGTTCGGCGATGGTGGCGGCCCGCTCGGCGGCCTTCTCGGCGTCCTTCGTGGCGAGGTGGGCGAAGCCCAGGGAGAGCGCGCCGTTGAGGGCGAGCAGACCGCCGAAGGCGAGCCACTGCACGAGGGAGGCGGGCGGCAGGCCGCCGGACTGGGAGCCGGCCATGGTGACGGCGGTGACGAGGAGTCCGGCGCGGGCGAACCGGCGGGGCAGCAGGTGGTCGGCGTCGAAGTAGCCGACGCAGGCGTAGATCGCGAAGAAGGGGTTGAGCCAGGTCAGGACGAAGGCGAGCGCCGTGCGCAGGACGAAGTAGGCGACGGAGGCGGGCCCGGGGGCGGCCGGGACGAGCACGGGCCGGACCCCCGGCGTCTCGGGCTCCCAGCCGTCGGCCGCGACGACCCGCCGGCAGCGCAGGACCCACACCGTCTGGAGGACCAGCGTGGCCACCACCAGGAGACCGGCCGCCGGCACCCTCGTACGGTCCATGAGGAGGTCCGCCGACGCCCCGGCGATCGCACCGGCCACGGCGAGCAGTCCGTACGGTCCCCAGCGGAAGAACTGCCGCCAGCGTTCCTCGACGGTGGTGGGCACCCCGCCGCCCCCTCTCACTCCCAGCGGAACCAGCGCACCGACGCACCGGTCGACAAGGCCGTCCACAGGGCCATCACCCCGAGCGCCGCCCAGCCGGGCCAGTCGCCCGACGCGGCCGAGTCGAGGGCCTGGGAGGCGGCGCCGAGCGGGGTGAGGCCGACGATCCGCTGCAGGGTATCCGGCATGGCCTGGACGGGCACCCACACACCGGCCGTGAACATCGTCGGGAAGAAGACGGCGGAGCCGACGGCGGTGGCGATCTTCTGCGTACGGGAGACGGCGCACACCGCGGAACCGAGGGCGAGCCCGGAGGCTACGGCGAGCAGCAGCGCGAGCAGGTACCCCGGGAAGTTCTCCGGCAGGGCGACGTCGAAGGCGATGCGCCCCACCACGAGCACGAGCGACGCGGAGACGAGCGCGGCCGCGCCGTGCAGCGCGAGCTGCGCGGTGAGCAGCGCGCCGGGCCGGACGGGGGTGGTGGACATCCGGCGGAGGATGCCGCGCTCGCGGTAGCCGGACAGGACGGGCGGCATCGCCTGGATCCCGGCCATGATCAGGGCGAAGAGGACGGCGACCGGCACGTACAGGTCGATCACGCGTCGCCCGCCGAGGTCGGCGGAGGCCTCCCGGAAGGACGGGACGAAGGCGCCGAGGACGACGAGGAGCAGGGTCGGCGAGAGCATCACCCAGAACAGGGCGCCGGGTTCGCGGGTGAAGAGGCGCGTCTCGGCACGCAGAACGGCAACGGAGGGGTTCATCGCGGGTCGGTTCCCGTCAGGTCGAGGTAGGCGTCGTCGAGGGTGGCGTCGACGACCCGGAGCTGGCCGGCCGTGACGCCCTCCCGGGCGAGGAGGGAGACGAAGGCGGTGACGGTCTCGTCGGTGCCGCCGACGACGGTCCGGCCCTCGGCCGTCCGGACGGAGACGGCACCGGGCAGGGACCGCAGCGCGGCCGGGTCGATCGGGGTGTTCGCGGCGAAGGAGATCTCCTTGGCGGCCGAGGCCCGGCCGATCAGCCCTTCGGGGGTGTCGAGCGCGGCGATCCGGCCCTGGTCGAGGACGGCGATCCGGTCGCAGAGGCGCTGCGCCTCCTCCATGAAGTGGGTGACGAGCAGCACCGTCACCCCGGTGTCCCGGAGGGACTCGACGAGCGACCACACCTCGCGGCGGGCCCGCGGGTCGAGACCGGTGGTGAGCTCGTCGAGGACGACGACCCGGGGGTCGCCGAGCAGGGCGAGGGCGATGAACAGCCGCTGCTGCTGCCCGCCGGACAGCTTCCCGAACCGGGTCCGCAGGTGCGGGACGAGCCCGAGCCGCTCGGCGAGCGCCTGCCGGTCGGCGGGCCGCTCGTGGAAGGAGGCGTACAGGTCGAGCGCCTCGCGGACGGTCAGCTTGGCCTGGAGCTCGCTCTGCTGGAGCTGCACGCCCAGGACCCTGGTGACCTCGGCGCGCTGGGTGGCGGGGTCGTACCCGCACACGCGCACCCGCCCCTCGTCGGGGGTCCGCAGCCCCTCGACACACTCCACGGTGGTCGTCTTGCCGGCGCCGTTGGGGCCGAGGATCCCGAAGACCTCCCCCTCGCCGACCTCGAACGACACCCCGTCGACGACCTTCCGGCCGCCGTACGCCTTGTGCAGTCCCCGCACCTCGATCGCTGTCATGCCTTCAGCCTGTCGAAGACGCGGAACACCGACCATCGGCCATCGCGCTCGACCCGCCATCAACCGATCGGCTGATGCCGCGGTACGACCCGGCCGGAAAACCGGATGAGACGTGTCAGTGGCGAACCGTATGGTCGGACCTGATGCCCGAGAACCCAGACACCCCGCCCTCCGACCGCTCGACGGTCCGCGTCCTGCTCCGTCTCTGGCCGTACGTACGGCCCGTGCGGGCCCGGCTGTTCACGGCCGCGGTCATCGCGATCGTCGCCTCCTGCCTGTCTCTGGTGATCCCCCTCGTCCTCAAATGGCTGGTGGACGGCCCCGTCGCGAACGGCGACCCCGGGGGCGTCTGGCTGGGGGCGCTGTACCTCCTGCTCCTCGGTATCACCGAGGCCGTCCTGTTCGGCTTCCGCCGCTGGCTGGTGGCGCGCCCGCTGGCCGCCGTGGAGGCCCGGATGCGCGCCGACCTGTACGGCAGGCTCCAGCGGCTCCCGATCGCCTTCCACGACCGGTGGCCGTCCGGGCAGCTGCTCTCGCGCGGGACGACGGACCTGATGCTGGTCCGGATGTTCCTGGCCTTCCCGCTGACCTTCCTCCTGGTCAACGGCGTGACGATCCTCGCCGGTTACGTCCTCCTGCTGGCCCAGGACTGGTCGCTCGGCCTGGTGCTCCTCACGCCCGTGATCCCCCTCGTGATCGTCAGCAACCTCTTCGAGCGCCGGTACGGGGTCGTGGCCCGCACGTCCCAGGACCAGGTGGGCGATCTCACCACCTTGGTCGAGGAGAGCGTCCTGGGCATCCGGATCGTGAAGGGCTTCGGCCGGCACCGCAGCCAGGCGAAGGCGTTCCACGCACTCGCCGGACACCTCCGCGGCACGGAACTGGCCAAGGCGCGGCTGCTCGCCGCCATCTGGGCGGTCATCACCGCCGTACCGGAACTGGCCATCGGAACCGCGCTCGTGCTCGGCACGGTGCAGGTCGCCGACGGGAACCTGTCGGCGGGCACCCTCGTCGCGTTCCTGTCGACGGCCCTGGCGCTGCGCTGGCCGGTGGAGTCGATCGGTTTCATGCTCGCGATGAGCAAGGACGCGGCGACCGCGACGGAACGGTACTTCGAGGCGATGGACGCCGAGGAGGAACCGGACACGGCCACCGGCACCACCGCCCACGACACCTCCGAGGGGGTCCGCTTCGAAGGCGTCACGTTCCGCTACCCGGACGCCCCGGAGGAGGCACCCCCCGTCCTGGACGGCGTCGACCTCCACATCCGCCCCGGCGAGACCCTGGCCCTGGTCGGCGGCACGGGCTCGGGCAAGACGACCCTCACGGCCCTCGTACCGCGCCTGCACGAGGCGACGACGGGCCGCATCCTCCTGGACGGCGAGGACATCGCCCTCATGGAACGGGAGAAGCTCCGCTCCCTCGTCTCCATGGCGTTCGAGGAGCCGACGCTGTTCTCGGCGAGCGTCGGCGAGAACGTCCTGATGGGCGCGGAACGGGCAGGCGACCCCGAGCTGCGCCGCGCGCTGGGTGTCGCCCAGGCGGACGGCTTCGTCGACCGCCTGCCCGAGGGGACGGCGACACAGGTCGGCGAGCAGGGCCTCAGCCTCTCCGGCGGCCAGCGGCAGCGGCTGGCCCTCGCCCGCGCGGTGGTCGGCAGGCCCAGGTTCCTGGTCCTGGACGACCCGCTCTCGGCACTCGACGTCCACACGGAGGCCCGAGTCGAGGCGGCCCTGCGGGAGGTCCTCCGGGAGACGACGGCCCTGGTGGTGGCGCACCGCCCGTCGACGGTGATGCTCGCCGACCGCGTCGCGCTGCTCTCCCAGGGCCGGATCGCGGCGGTCGGCACCCATCAGGAACTGCTGCGCAGCAGCGCCGAGTACGCCTGGCTGATGACGGGCGAGGGGAAGAACCGATGACGGACACGACACTCGAGAAGAAGACGGCCCCGGCGGAACCGTCGGACCCCTTCGACCGCGACGACCTGCCCGCGGCCCCGGGAGCGACGGGCGCCCTGCTCCGCTCCCTCCTGGCCCCGCACCGGACGCGGGTGGTGATCGCGGCCCTGATCCTCCTCGGCAGGGAGGCGGCGCTGCAGGCGGGCCCGCTGCTCGTCGCGTACGCCATCGACCGGGCGGTCCCGGCGTTCCGCGCGGGAGACCACGGCCCGGTCATCGCCGTGGCCCTCGGCTACCTCCTCTGCGCCGCGCTGTCGGGCGTCCTCCAGTACGCGTTCGTCCGCGGAGCGGCCCGGATCAACCAGGACGCGCTGCTCGACCTGCGAGGCCGGATCTTCCGCCACGCGCAGGTGCTGAGCGTCGACTTCCACGAGCGGTACACCTCGGGCCGTCTGATCTCCCGCTCGACCACGGACGTCGAATCGCTCCGCGAACTGCTGCAGGAGGGCCTGCAGGAACTGATCGGCGTGGTGCTCTCCTTCGTCTCGATCTCCCTGGTCCTCCTCTACCTGGACTGGGGCGTCGGAGCAGTGGCGGTGGTCTCCTTCGTCCCCCTCTACGGGCTGATCCGCCTCTACCGACGCCGAGCGGGCGAGGTGTACGCGGAACGCAGCACGGCCATCGCAGGCGTCATCGTGAAGTTCGCGGAGACGATGAACGGCATCCGCCCGGTCCGCGCGTTCCGCCGTGAACGGGCCAACGACACCGAGTTCGCGGCGCTCAACCACCGCCACGAGCGCAGCAACGGCGACGCCCTCCTGGAGATGGCCCGCTACGTGGTGGGTTCCCGGCTGGTGGCGAACACCGCGGTGGCGGGCATGTGCCTCTGGGGCGCGTACAGGGTCGCCGCCGGAACGCTCGAACTGGGCGTACTGGCGGCGGCGGTCCTCTACATGCGCCGCCTGTACGACCCGATCGACCGCCTGGGCATGTTCCTGAACTCGTACGAGTCGGCGGCGGCCTCCCTCGCCAAGATCGCCGGCCTCCTGGCCCAGGAACCGGGCGTCCCGGAGACGAGAACCCCCGAGGAACTCCCCACGCGCACCGGCGGACCCGGCCGGGAGATCACCTTCGAAGGCGTCGGGTTCGCCTACCGGACAGGAGGCGAAGTCCTCCCGCGCTTCGACCTGAGGATCCCCGCGGGCCAGACGGTGGCAGTGGTGGGCGCGACGGGCGCGGGCAAATCCACCCTCGCGAAGCTCCTGGCCCGCTTCTACGACCCGACGGACGGCCGGGTCCTCCTGGACGGGGTGGACCTCCGCGACCTGACGACACCGGATCTCCGCCGCGGGGTGGTGATGGTCACCCAGGAGGCGTTCCTCTTCTCCGGCACGGTGGCGGAGAACATCTCCATCGGCCGCCCGGACGCGACCCGCGCCGAGATCGAACAGGCGGCGAAGGCGATCGGGGCCCACGAGTTCATCACGGGACTCCCCGACGGCTACGACACGGACGTCCGCAAACGGGGCGGCCGCATCTCGGCCGGCCAGCGGCAGCTGGTGGCCTTCGCCCGCGCCCTCCTGGCGGACCCGGCGGTCCTGATCCTGGACGAGGCGACGAGCTCGCTGGACGTCCCGGGCGAACGAGCGGTGCAGCGAGCGATGGACACGGTCCTGGCGGGCCGCACCGCGGTGATCATCGCCCACCGCCTCTCGACGGTCGAAGTGGCGGACCGCGTCCTGGTGATGGAACAGGGCCGCATCGTCGAGGACGGCCACCCGTCGACGCTCATCGAGGGCGAGGGCCGCTACGCGAGCCTGCACCAGGCATGGCGCGACAGCCTGGTGGGGTGAGGGAGAGCGGCCCCGTCCCCGGCGGCCCCTTCAGGCCCGCCGCCGCAGCACCACGAGGGACAGCACGGCCGCGAGGACCATCAAGAGGGAGGCCCCCACAGCGGCCCCGGACATGGCCGACACGAACGCGCTCCGCGCGGCGTCGACGACACCGGCCGCACCCCCCAGGGCACCCCCCAGCGTCTCCCGGGCGGCGGCCGGCGCGGACGGGGGCATCGCCGCGGTGTACACGGCCGCGCCGATGGACCCGAGGACGGCCATCCCGAGCGCACCGCCCAGCTCCGACCCCGCTTCGAGTACCGCGGCGGCGGCCCCCGCACGCTCGGGGGGCGCCGCGCCGAGGGCGAGTTCGTTGGCGAGGGTCATCGCGGAGACGAGCCCGGCGGCGTAGACGGCGCTGCCGACGAGGACCACCCACAGCGGCGTGGCACGGTCGACGACGACGAGCCACGCGAAGCCGCCGGCGGAGACGAGGAATCCGCCGCCCATGACGTACGCCCGGTCCACCCGCTGCGCGAGCGCCGCGGCGAGAGGCGCGGCGACCATGACGCCGGCGGCGGGGACGAGGCTCCAGAGGGCCGCTTCGAGGGGGCTCTGCCCGAGGACGGACTGGAGGTACTGGGTGAGGAAGACGGCGAAGCCGACGGTGGCGGCCATGGAGAGCAGGTTGACCACGAGGGACCCGCCGTACGCCGGGGTGCGGACGAGCCGCAGATCGACCATGGGGTGTTCGAGCCGCATCTGCCGCACCACGAAGACGACACCGATCAGAACGCCCACGACGACACCCGCACCGGGCCCGACGGCCCACCCGCCCTTGGCGAGCTCCTTGATCCCGTAGATCACGGGCAGCAGGGCGGCAAGAGAGAGCCCGGCACTGAGCACATCGAACCGGGACCCCCCGGCCTCGCCCTTGGACTCACCGAGCAGAACCGGCGCGAGCACCAACAGCAGCGCCATCGCGGGCAGGTTGATGAGGAACACGGCCCCCCACCAGAAGTGCTCAAGGAGCGCGCCGCTGACGACGGGGCCGAGGGAGATGCCGCTCGCCATGACGGTGGTCCACAGGGTGACGGCCTTGGCGCGCTGGGCCGGGTCCTGGAAGAGGGTGCGGATCAGGGCGAGGGTGGACGGCATGAGGCAGGCGCCGGCGACGCCGAGGAGCGCGCGGGCGCCGATCAGGGCGCCGGGACTGTGAGCGTAGGCGGCGGCGAGCGACGCGGCGCCGAAGAGGCCGGCGCCGAAGAGGAGGAGCTTGCGGCGCCCGACGCGGTCGCCGAGGGAGCCCATGGTGACGAGGAGTCCGGCGAGCACGAAGCCGTACATGTCGAGGATCCACAGCTGCTGGGTCGCGCCGGGCCGGAGGTCGGCGGCGATGGAGGGGATCGCGAAGTAGAGGACGGAGACGTCCATGGAGACGAGGAGCAGGGGAAGCATGAGGACGCCGAGGGCGGTCCATTCACGCCGCCCGGCCCGGACGGCGGAGAGGTCCTGAGAGCGTTCGGTGAGTGCCATGCGGGCAGCGAAGCAACACCCCGCGTACAGCACCACACACGCCCTAGTGCACCCCGACGAAACCCGTCGAAAGCCCAGTTCGGGCCCGCGTACACCGCACCACCGCACTAGTACACTCCCGGCCCATGACGACGGAACCGCCCTACCTGGCCATCGCCGCCGAGATCCGGCGCCGCATTCTCGCCGGGAGGCTGGCCCCGGGCGACCGGGTGCCGTCGACGCGGGCGATCACGCGTGAGTGGGGCGTGGCGATGGCGACGGCGACGAAGGCGCTGGCGGCGCTGCGCCAGGAGGGCCTGGTACGGGTGGAGCCGGGCGTCGGCACCGTGGTGGTGGACCCGAAGCGGACGCGCCACTCGACGACGAGCACCCTCACGAGGACCCGCATCGTGCGCACGGCGCTGGACCTCGCGGACACGGAGGGCCTGAACGCGGTGACGATGCGCCGACTGGCGACACTGCTCGACACGTCGGCGATGGCGCTGTACCGGCACGTTCCGGGCAAGGGCGAGCTGGTGCGCCTGATGACGGACGAGGCGTGCGGGGAGGTGCCGCTGGGGCCGGCGCCGACGGACTGGCGGCAGGGCCTGGAGCGGGCGGCGCGCTGGCTGCGCGAGGTGTACGCGCGGCACCGGTGGATGGCGCAGGTGATGGCCTCGCTGTCGCGGCCGGTGCTCTCGGTGAACGCGATGGCGTACACGGAGTGGGTGCTGGGGGTGCTGTGGGAGACGCCGCTGTCGCCGTCACAGAAGCTGCACGCGCATCTGACGCTGTTCGCGTTCGTCCAGGGCCTGGCGATGGCGGACGATCTGGAGGAGCAGGCCCGGCTCGACACGGGCCTGTCGGACGACGAGTGGATGGAACAGAACGAGCCACGGTTCGACGCGATGCAGTCGGGTGGCCCGTACCCCCTGCTCGACGCGATCGCCCATGACGGGGGGTTCGAACTGAGCCTGGAGTCCCTCTTCGAATTCGGCCTTCGCAGAACGTTGGACGGCATCGCGGCCCTGATCGACGAAACGTCCGGTTAACGAACACGGACATTCGGGCAGCGGACGGTTTCCGGCCAACTTCCCGACACGGTCCTGACAGGTACCCGTCAGTTCTGTCACTCTCTCCCCGGTTCTTCGCACCAGAGTTCACCGCGTCACCCGATCGGGTTCCTACCCACCCGGGTCCCGCGTCACAAGTACATGCTCCACAGCTCTCCTTGCACCGCCCGGACGGACTCACCCAAGCCCGCCGGTACCCCCCTCGCATTAGGAGTCTGCGTGAGATCCACGCCCAGCCGTCGCGCCACCGCGACCGGCGCTCTGATCGCCGCCGCCGCCATGCTCACCCTCGGCGTGCAGGCCGGCACCGCCTCGGCCGGCACCTTCGGTGCCGCCCCCGCCGCGGCGCCGTCCCTCGGCAAGGTCAACCCGGGCAAGCTCCCGGCCGACCTCTCCCCCGCCCAGCGCGCCGCGCTGATCAAGGCGGCGGACGCCGACAAGGCCGAGACGGCCAAGACCCTCGGCCTCGGCGCCCAGGAGAAGCTGGTCGTCCGCGACGTGGTCCAGGACCGCGACGGCACGACCCACACGCGCTACGAGCGCACCTTCGCCGGGCTGCCCGTCCTCGGCGGCGACCTGATCGTCGACGAGTCCAAGGCCGGCGCCACGACCGGGGTCATCAAGTCGAACCGCGCCGAGCTCAAGAACGTCGACCTCGCCGCCTCCGTCGCCCCGGCCGCCGCCGAGAAGCAGGCCCTCGGCCTCGCCGCCGCGGACGGCTCGAAGAAGACCGCCGCCGACCGCGCCCCGCGCAAGGTCGTGTGGATGGCCCAGGGCGCACCCGTCCTCGCGTACGAGACCGTCGTCGGCGGCCTCCAGCACGACGGCACCCCGAACCAGCTGCACGTCATCACGGACGCCAAGTCCGGTGCGAAGCTGTTCGAGTGGCAGGGCATCGAGACCGGCATCGGCAACACGATGTACAGCGGCCAGGTCACCCTCGGCACCGCGCCCTCGTACTCGCTGACGGACACCACCCGCGGCAACCACAAGACGTACAACCTCAACGGCGGTACGTCGGGCACCGGGACGCTGTTCACCAACACCACGGACACGTGGGGCAACGGCCTGGCCTCCAACAAGGAGACCGCGGGCGCGGACGCGCACTACGGTGCCGCGCTCACGTGGGACTACTACAAGAACGTCCACGGCCGCTCCGGCATCCGCGGTGACGGCGTCGGCGCGTACTCCCGCGTCCACTACGGCAACGCCTACGTGAACGCGTTCTGGGACGACTCCTGCTTCTGCATGACGTACGGCGACGGCACCAGCAACACCCACCCGCTCACGTCGATCGACGTGGCCGCGCACGAGATGACGCACGGCGTCACCTCCAACACGGCCGGCCTGATCTACAGCGGCGAGTCCGGCGGTCTCAACGAGGCCACCTCGGACATCATGGCGGCGGCCGTCGAGTTCTACGCCAACAACGCCAACGACAAGGGCGACTACCTCGTCGGCGAGAAGATCGACATCCGCGGCAACGGCACCCCGCTGCGCTACATGGACAAGCCGAGCAAGGACGGCTCGTCCAAGGACTCGTGGTACTCGGGCATCGGCAACATCGACGTCCACTACTCCTCGGGCCCGGCGAACCACTTCTTCTACCTGCTCTCCGAGGGCAGCGGCGCCAAGACCATCAACGGCGTGAGCTACGACTCGCCGACCTCCGACGGCCTGCCGGTCACGGGCATAGGCATCGACAAGGCCCGTCTGATCTGGTTCAAGGCGCTGACGACCAAGTTCAGCTCCTCGACCAACTACGCGGGCGCCCGCACGGGTGCCATCGCCGCGGCCACCGACCTGTACGGCGCGAGCAGCCCCGAGGTCGCGGCCGTCCAGGACGCCTTCGCCGCCATCAACGTGGGTGCGCGCTCCGGCGGCGGCAACCCCGGCGGCGGGACGGTCTTCACCAACGACACCGACGTCGCCATCCCGGACTCCCCCGGCGCCGCGGTCACCTCGACGATCAACGTGACCGGCATCACCGGCAACGCGCCGAGCAACCTCCAGGTCGGTGTGGACATCATCCACACCTGGAGCGGTGACCTGGTCGTCGACCTGATCGCCCCCGACGGTTCGGTCTACAACCTGAGCAACCGGGTCGGCGGCAGCGCCGACAACATCCAGCAGACCTTCACCGTGAACGCCTCCTCGGAGGTCGCGAACGGTGCCTGGAAGCTCCGCGTCCAGGACAAGGCCGCCGCGGACACCGGCTACATCAACAGCTTCAAGCTGACCTTCCCGTAAGTCTCACCACACACGGGAGCGGGAGCCCGGAGGGAATCTTCCCTCCGGGCTCCCGCGCGTCTGCGGCACCGTTACCTCAGCAGCACCCCCGCCCCCTCCCCCGTCGTCCCGGACGGCAGGGCCGCGAGGCCGAGCTCGGCCGGGTGGGCGAGCAGCGGGTGGGCGGGCAGGACGCGGACGGTGCAGCCGAAGGAGCCGGTGCGGTCGAGCTCCAGGGTGCCGGCGTAGGGCTGCCGTCCGTCCAGGTCGGGGCCGCCCGCCGGCTTGAGGGCGACCGCCCGGGTGGCGGTGAGCGTGTCGTCGGCGTCGACGCGGCCGGTGACGGCCTGCACCTCGACGTCGTCGGGCTCCAGGCCGCCGAGCGCGACCCGGACCCGGACGACGGGCGTCGCGCCGAGCTCGGCGTCGGCCTCCGCGAGGTCGTCGCCGATCTCCACGTGGTCGACGGCCACCGCCGGCCAGGCCGCCCGCACCCGAGCCTTCCAGGCGGCGAGGTCCCGCGCCCGGTCCGGGGTGAGGGCGCGGTGGGAGCCGGCGGCGGGTACGTACAGCTGCTCGACGTACGCGCGGACCATCCGGTCGGCGAGCACCTTCGGGCCGAGGTCGGCGAGGGTCCGCCGGACCATGGCCGTCCAGCCGGCCGGCACCCCGTCGGGGCCGCGGTCGTAGAAGCGGGGGGCGACCCGGCGCTCGATGAGCTCGTAGAGGGCGGCGGCCTCCAGGTCGTCGCGGCGGTCCTCGTCGGCGGCGGCCGTGCCGTCGGCGGTGGGGATGGCCCAGCCGAAGTCGGGCTCGTACCACTCGTCCCACCAGCCGTCGAGGACGGACAGGTTGAGGCAGCCGTTGAGCGCGGCCTTCATCCCGCTCGTGCCACAGGCCTCCAGGGGGCGCAGGGGGTTGTTGAGCCAGACGTCGCAGCCGGGGTAGAGGCCGCGGGCCATCTCCATGCCGTAGTCGGGCAGGAAGACGATCCGGTGCCGGACCCGGGGGTCGTCGGCGAACCGGACGAGTTCCTGCACGAGCCGCTTCCCGCCGTCGTCGGCGGGGTGGGCCTTGCCCGCGACGACGAGTTGCACGGGCCGCTCGGGGTGGAGGAGGAGGGAGCGCAGCCGGTCCTTGTCGCGCAGCATGAGGGTGAGCCGCTTGTACGAGGGGACGCGGCGGGCGAAGCCGATGGTGAGGACGTCGGGGTCGAGGACGGTCTCGGTCCAGCCGAGTTCGGCGGCGGCCGCGCCGCGCTGCCGCCAGGAGGCCCGCAGCCGCTCCCGTACGTCGGTCACGAGCCGTTCGCGCAGGGTGCGGCGCAGCTCCCACAGCTCCCGGTCGTTCGCGTCCGGGGAGAGCCGGCCGACCTCGGGGGCGACCCAGGTGGGGGCGTGGACGCCGTTGGTGATGGAGGTGATGGGCACCTCGTCGGCGTCGAAGCCCGGCCAGAGTCCGGCGAACATGGAGCGGCTGACGGCGCCGTGGAGGGTGGAGACGCCGTTGGCGCGCTGGGCGAGGCGCAGGCCCATGGCGGCCATGTTGAAGACGCCGGGTTCGCCGCCGAGCGGGGTCTCGTCGCCGAGGGCGAGGATCCGGCCGAGGTCGACGCCGGGGAGGGCGCCGTCCTCGCCGAGGTGGCGGGCGACGAGCGCCCGGTCGAAGCGGTCGATGCCGGCGGGGACGGGGGTGTGGGTGGTGAACACGGTGCCGGCCCGGACGACCTCCAGGGCGGCGTCGAAGTCGAGCCCCTCGCCGCCGAGTTCACGGACGCGTTCGAGACCGAGGAAGCCGGCGTGGCCCTCGTTGGTGTGGAAGACCTCGGGGGCGGGGTGGCCGGTGAGCCGGGTGTACGTGCGGACGGCGCGGACGCCTCCGATGCCGAGGAGCATCTCCTGGAGGAGCCGGTGCTCGCTGCCGCCGCCGTACAGCCGGTCGGTGACGCCCCGTTCGCCGGGGGCGTTCTCCTCGACGTCGGAGTCGAGCATGAGGAGCGGGACGCGGCCGGCGCGGGCGATCCACAGATGGGCGTGGAGGCTGCGGCCGCCGGGCAGCGCGAGGGTGATGCGCGCGGGGGTGCCGTCGGCCTCGCGGAGCAGGGTGACGGGCAGCTCGCCGGGGTCGAGGACGGGGTACTGCTCCTGCTGCCAGCCGTCCCGGCCGAGGGACTGCCGGAAGTAGCCGTGCCGGTAGAGCAGGCCGACGCCGATCAGCGGGACGCCGAGGTCGCTGGCGGACTTGAGGTGGTCGCCGGCGAGGATGCCGAGGCCGCCGGAGTACTGGGGCAGGGCGGCGGCGACGCCGAACTCGGGCGAGAAGTAGGCGACGGCGGCGGGCGCGTCGCCGGGCCGGCCCTGGTACCAGCGGGGTGCGTGCAGGTACTGGTCGAGGTCGTCGGCGGCGGCGCGCAGCCGGGCCAGGAACTCCTGGTCGGCGGCGAGCGCGGCGAGCCGGGGCGCTTCGAGGGCGCCGAGCACCCGCACGGGGTCGGCGCCGCTCAGGCCCTCGGGCGCGAGGGACGCGAAGAGCGCCCGGGTGGGCTCGTGCCAGGACCAGCGCAGGTTGTGCGCGAGGTCGGCGAGGGGTCGAAGGGTGTCGGGGAGGACGGGACGCACGGTGAATCGACGGATTGCCTTCACGCTGTCCACCTTCGCAGGCAGTGACGGACCGGAGCGGAAGCACCACGCTGTGCGTCCGCGGCTGTCGTCCCGGAAGGCTAGGCCACCGCACCGCCCCCCACCAGGGCGCGCGGGGGCACCCCGCCGCCCGTCCGTCCGCGCCCCACAAAGACGGGGCTTCTTTCTTGTCCGGGTCGTGTGCTTGTCGGTGTCGCTACGTCCGAGTAGTTAACAAGGCGCCGGATTGCCCACCCGAGAACCGTGGGAAGGCTCCTGCGGTACAACCCCCGAACCCGTCTCCCCGAGCCCTGAGTTCCTCTCTGTTCATCCCTGTGGACCCGCCATTCGAGTGAACGCGGACAGGAGCCGTCATGCCCGCAACCCGCCGGCCGTCGACGGAGCTAGAAAGAGCGCACCACCACCCGCACCCCCGTAACCCGTCAGGTGATGCTGTGAATCCGCTCATGGGACGCATTCCCGTACTGGACGTCCGCCCACTGGTCGACTGCGGCCGGCGCCCCGCGAAGGCGGTGGCCGGAGAGTCCTTCGAGGTGACGGCGACCGTCTTCCGCGAGGGCCACGACGCGGTCGCCGCCAATGTCGTGCTGCGCGGGCCGTCGGGCCGGCCAGGCCCCTGGACCCCGATGCGCGAACTCGCCCCGGGCACCGACCGGTGGGGTGCCGAGGTCACCCCGGACGCCGAGGGCCTGTGGACGTACACCGTGGAGGCGTGGAGCGACCCGGTGGCCACCTGGCGCCACACGGCGAGGATCAAGATCCCGGCCGGGATCGACTCCGAACTGGTCCTCGCCGAGGGCGCGGAGCTGCACGAGCGGGCCGCGAAGGGCGTCCCGAAGAAGGGCGGCGGCCGGGAGGCCGTGCTCGCGGCGGCGGACGTGCTGCGTGACGTGTCGCGCCCCGCGGCGGTGCGGCTCGCGGCGGCGCTCGCCCCGCAGGTCGTCGACGCCCTGGACCGCCACCCGCTGCGCGAACTGCTCTCCGCCTCCCCCGCGTTGCCGCTCCAGGTGGAGCGCGAGCGGGCCCTGTTCGGCTCCTGGTACGAGTTCTTCCCGCGCTCGGAGGGCGTGCGGAAGGTCAAGGGGCGCACCGTCCCGGGGAACTTCCGCACCGCGGCCGAACGGCTCCCGGCGGTCGCCGCGATGGGCTTCGACGTCGTCTACCTGCCGCCGGTGCACCCGATCGGCGAGACCCACCGCAAGGGACCGAACAACTCCCTGTCGGCGTCGCCGAGCGACGTCGGCGTGCCGTGGGCGATCGGTTCGCCGGAGGGCGGGCACGACGCGCTCCACCCGGACCTGGGGACCTTCGAGGACTTCGACGCGTTCGTCGCGCGGGCCCGGGAGCTGCGCCTGGAGATCGCGCTGGACTTCGCGCTCCAGTGCTCCCCGGACCACCCGTGGGTGGAGAAGCACCCGGAGTGGTTCCACCACCGTCCGGACGGTTCGATCGCGTACGCGGAGAACCCGCCGAAGAAGTACCAGGACATCTATCCGATCGCGTTCGACAAGGACATGGACGGGATCGTCGCGGAGACCGTGCGGGTGCTGCGGTTCTGGATGGACCACGGCATCCGGATCTTCCGCGTCGACAACCCGCACACCAAGCCGGTGGTGTTCTGGGAGCGGGTGATCGGCGAGATCAACGGCGCGGACCCGGACGTGATCTTCCTGGCGGAGGCGTTCACCCGTCCGGCGATGATGCGGACGCTCGGCGCGATCGGTTTCCAGCAGTCGTACACGTACTTCACCTGGCGCAACACCAAGGAGGAGCTGACGGAGTACCTCACCGAGCTGTCCGGGGAGACGGCCGCGCTGATGCGGCCGAACTTCTTCGTGAACACCCCCGACATCCTGCACGCCTACCTCCAGGAGGGCGGCCGGCCCGCGTTCGAGGCACGGGCGGTGCTCGCGGCGACGCTGTCGCCGTCCTGGGGCATGTACGCCGGGTACGAGCTGTGCGAGAACACCCCGCTGCGGGACGGCAGCGAGGAGTACCTCGACTCGGAGAAGTACGAACTCAGGCCCCGTGACTGGGAGTCGGCGGAGCGGTCCGGGGCGACGATCACCCCGCTGATCACCGCCCTGAACCGGATCAGGCGCCGCCACCCGGCCCTCCGCCGGCTACGGAACCTGACCTTCCACGACACCGACAACCCGCAGGTGATCGCGTACTCGAAGCGCTCGGGTTCGAACATCGTTCTGGTGGTCGTCAACCTCGACCCGCACCACACCCATGAGGCTTCACTCTCGTTGAACATGCCGGAACTCGGCCTCGACTGGCACGAGACCGTGCCGGTGCGCGACGAGCTCACCGGCGAGACCTATCACTGGGGCAGGAACGCCTACGTGCGCCTAGAGCCGGGTGTCACGCCCGCGCACGTGCTCGTCCTGCGACCGTCCCCGCAGACCGGAGGGTCACCCACATCATGACTGTCAACGAGCCCGTCCCCGACACCTTCGAGGACACCCCCGCCAAGGACCGCGATCCCGACTGGTTCAAGCGGGCGGTGTTCTACGAGGTCCTCGTCCGCTCCTTCCAGGACAGCAACGGCGACGGCGTCGGCGACCTGAAGGGCATCACGTCCAAGCTGGACTACCTCCAGTGGCTGGGCGTGGACTGCCTCTGGCTCCCGCCGTTCTTCAAGTCCCCGCTGCGGGACGGGGGCTACGACGTCGCCGACTACACGTCGGTGCTCCCCGAGTTCGGCGACCTCGCCGACTTCGTGGAGTTCGTCGACGCGGCCCACCAGCGCGGCATGCGCGTGGTCATCGACTTCGTCATGAACCACACCAGCGACCAGCACCCGTGGTTCCAGGAGTCGCGGCGCGATCCGGAAGGCCCGTACGGCGACTACTACGTCTGGGCGGACGACGACAAGCAGTACGCGGACGCCCGGATCATCTTCGTCGACACCGAGACCTCCAACTGGACCTTCGACCCGGTCCGCAAGCAGTACTACTGGCACCGGTTCTTCTCGCACCAGCCGGACCTCAACTACGAGAACCCGGCGGTGCAGGAGGAGATCCTGTCCGCGCTGAAGTTCTGGCTGGACCTGGGGATCGACGGCTTCCGGCTCGACGCGGTGCCGTACCTGTACCAGCAGGAGGGCACCAACTGCGAGAACCTCCCGGCCACCCACGCCTTCCTCAAGCGGGTCCGCAAGGAGATCGACGACCACTACCCGGACACGGTGCTGCTCGCCGAGGCCAACCAGTGGCCGGAGGACGTCGTCGACTACTTCGGCGACTTCCGCTCGGGCGGCGACGAGTGCCACATGGCCTTCCACTTCCCGGTCATGCCGCGGATCTTCATGGCCGTGCGGCGCGAGTCCCGCTACCCGGTCTCCGAGATCCTGGCGAAGACCCCGGAGATCCCCTCCGGCTGCCAGTGGGGCATCTTCCTGCGCAACCACGACGAGCTCACGCTCGAGATGGTCACGGACGAAGAGCGCGACTACATGTACGCCGAGTACGCCAAGGACCCGCGCATGCGGGCCAACATCGGCATCCGGCGGCGGCTCGCCCCGCTCCTCGACAACGACCGCAAGCAGATGGAGCTGTTCACCGCCCTGCTCTTCTCGCTGCCCGGCTCGCCGGTGCTGTACTACGGCGACGAGATCGGCATGGGCGACAACATCTGGCTCGGCGACCGGGACGGGGTGCGGACCCCGATGCAGTGGACCCCCGACCGGAACGCCGGCTTCTCCTCCTGCGACCCGGGACGGCTCTACCTGCCGGCCATCATGGACCCGGTCCACGGCTACCAGGTGACCAACGTCGAGGCGGGCATGGCCTCGCCGTCCTCGCTGCTCCACTGGACGAAGCGGATGATCGAGATCCGTAAGCAGAACCGCGCCTTCGGGACGGGGACGTACACGGAACTCCCGGCGTCCAACCCGGCGGTGCTCGCCTTCCTGCGGGAAACCGCCCCCGAAGAGGGAATGGACGCCGATCTCGTGCTCTGCGTGAACAACTTCTCGCGGCACGCCCAGCCCACCGAGCTCGACCTGCGGCGCTTCGACGGCACGCGGCCCGTGGAGCTCATCGGCGGGGTGCAGTTCCCGGCCATCGGGCAGCTGCCCTACCTCCTGACCCTTGCGGGACACGGCTTCTACTGGTTCCGTCTCAAGAAGGCCTGAGCCGAAGCCAGTTCCGGGTGGGGCGGTTTCCCCCGTCCCACCCTGGGCACTGTGAACGACACACGATTCGGGTCCATACGGGCCTTCTTGCCGGGCCCATACGGATCTTCCCTTTCCGACACGTCCCGCACATCCGGACAGCCACAGCCGCAATCCGGGACAATCTGCGCATTTGAATGCCTACGAACTCCACTTGCGCACCCCGGGGAAAGGACGCGATGCCATGCCGGAGACCGCATCCACCACCCGGGCCCCGGACGCCCTCCTCCCGTCCCTCGCCCCCCTGCTCCACGAATGGCTGCCACGGCAGCGCTGGTTCGCGGGCAAGGGCCGCCGGGTCACCGGATTCACGCTGGACGCGGCGACCGAGCTGCTGCCCCTGGACGGCACCGGGCCCGGACTCCTCCACCTCCTCGTACGAGTCGAACAGCCCGGCCGCCCGGCCGGCACACCCGCCGACTGCTACCAACTGCTCCTGGGCGTACGGACCCAGCTCCCGCCCCGCCTCGCCCCCGCCCTGATCGGGCGGATCCGGCAGGGGCCGCTCGCCGGACGCGCCGTGTACGAAGGGCTGCGCGACCCGCGGCTCGCCGGCCTCCTCTACGACCGGCTGCGCACCCCGGGCAGCACGGGCCCCCTCCGCTTCCACGCCACCACGGCACTGCCGCCCGCCCTGGCCCCGCGCATGCTGGACGCCGAGCAGTCCAACTCGTCCCTGGTCTTTGGGGATTCGTTCATCCTGAAGATCTTCCGGCGCGTCAGTCCCGGCGCGAATCCGGACCTGGAACTCCCCCTGGCGCTGAGCCGGGCCGGCTGCGCCCGGGTCCCGGCGCCCGTCGCCTGGTTCGAGTCCGGCGCCTCCACCCTCGGAGTCCTCCAGCCCTACCTGCGGGACTCCCGGGACGGCTGGCGGCTCGCCCTCGACGCGCTCGCCGACGGACGGGAGTTCACGGTCGAGGCCCGGGCCCTCGGCCGCGCCACCGCCGAGGTCCATCTGGCCCTCGCCGAGGCGCTCCCCACCCGGCGCCTGGCCCGCGCGGAGACCGAGCAGCTCGCCGCCGCGATGGACCGGCGCCTCCACGCCGCGGCGCAGGCCGTGCCGGCCCTGCTGCCGTACGTGCCGGGCCTGCGGGCCGTGTTCGCCGCGGCGAGCGGCGGGGCCGCGGTGCAGCGCATCCACGGGGACCTGCACCTGGGGCAGACCCTGCGCGGCTCCGACGGCGGCTGGGCCGTCATCGACTTCGAGGGCGAGCCCGCGAAGCCGCTGGACGAACGGCGCAGCCCCCAGCCCACCGTCCGCGACGTCGCCGGGATGCTCCGCTCCTTCGACTACGCGGCCCGCACGCACCGGCCCTGGAACGCGGACTGGGCCTCCCGCTGCCGGGCGGCGTACTGCGCGGGCTACGCGGAGGCGTCGGGCGTCGACCCCCGGGCCGACCCGGCGCTCCTGCGGGCCTACGAGACGGACAAGGCGGTGTACGAGGTGGTCTACGAGGCCCGCCACCGCCCGGACTGGCTCCCCGTCCCGATGTCCGCGATCGAACGCCTCGCGACCCGATGAGCCGCGACGTGTCGGGCCCCCGGCGGGCGGGCCCGACACGTTCGGCCCAGTCCGACCGCGCCCCGCACCACCCCCCGCCTGCGAAAGCCCGACGCGCCCCGTTCGGCCGAGTGTCCCGGCCCCTCGCGTCACCGTTCCGTTCCCGTAGCCCCTTCCCCTGCCCCCAGGAGGCACCCCCGTGACCGGCCGTCCCTCAGGCAAGAAGTCCAGCACCGTACGGAAGGCGCCCGTGCTCGACCCGGGTGACCGGGCCCGGCTGCTCGCCGGGGAGCATCACGATCCGCACGGTCTGCTCGGCGCGCATCCGGTGAAGGGCGGGGTCGTCATCAGGGCGCTGCGCCCGTGGGCGAAGGAGGTCGCCGTCCTCACCAAGGGCAAGCGGCTCCTGATGGACGACGACGGCGACGGGCTGTTCTCGGTGTTCGTCCCGCTGCTGCGGAAGGTCCCGGCGTACGAGCTGCGGGTGCGGTACGACGGGGACGAGATGCCCGTGCACGACCCGTACCGCTTCCTGCCGGCCCTCGGCGATCTCGACCTGCACCTGATCGGCGAGGGCCGGCACGAGGAGCTGTGGACGGCGCTCGGCTCGCACCCCATGACCCACGAGGGCGTGGCCGGCACCCGCTTCGCCGTGTGGGCGCCGAACGCGCGCGGGGTGCGGGTCACGGGCGACTTCACGCACTGGGACGGCACGGCGCTGCCGATGCGTTCGCTGGGGTCGACGGGCGTGTGGGAGCTGTTCGTCCCGGGGATCGGCGAGGGCGCGGTCTACAAGTACGACATCGCGCGGCCCGACGGTTCGCACACCGTCCGCGCGGACCCGATGGCGCGTCGTACGGAGTGCCCGCCGAACACCGCGTCGATCGTCACCGCGTCGCACCACACGTGGGAGGACGCGGAGTGGATGGAGCGGCGCGGGGCGCGCCCGCCGCACGAGGCGCCGATCTCCGTCTACGAAGTCCACCTGCCCTCCTGGCGGCCGGGGCTGACGTATCGGCAGCTCGCCGAGCAGCTGCCCGCGTACGTCCGCGATCTCGGGTTCACGCACGTGGAGCTGATGCCGGTCACCGAGCACCCCTTCGGCGGGTCCTGGGGCTACCAGGTCACCGGGTTCTACGCGCCGACGGCCCGCATGGGCACCCCGGACGACTTCCGGTTCCTGGTCGACGCGCTGCACCGGGCGGGGATCGGGGTCCTGATGGACTGGGTGCCGGCGCACTTCCCGAAGGACGACTGGGCGCTCGCGGAGTTCGACGGGCGTCCGCTGTACGAGCACGAGGACCCGCGCCGTTCGCACCATCCCGACTGGGGGACCCTGGAGTTCGACTACGGCCGCAAGGAGGTGCGGAACTTCCTCGTCGCCAACGCCGTGTACTGGTGCCAGGAGTTCCACGTGGACGGGCTGCGGGTGGACGCGGTCGCGTCGATGCTCTACCTGGACTACTCGCGGGAGCACGGCGAGTGGGCGCCGAACGAGTTCGGGGGCCGGGAGAACCTGGACGCGGTCCGCTTCCTCCAGGAGATGAACGCCACGGTGTACCGCCGCTGCCCCGGCGTCGTCACGTTCGCCGAGGAGTCGACGGCCTGGGACGGGGTGACGCGGGCGACGGACCAGGTGGGTCCGGGCGGCTTCGGCGGTCTGGGCTTCGGCATGAAGTGGAACATGGGCTGGATGCACGACTCGCTCCAGTACGTGGAGAAGGAGCCGGTGCACCGCAAGTACCACCACCACGAGATGACGTTCTCGATGGTGTACGCGTACAGCGAGAACTACATCCTGCCGATCTCGCACGACGAGGTGGTGCACGGCAAGCGGTCGCTGGTGTCGAAGATGCCGGGCGACTGGTGGCAGCAGCGCGCGAACCACCGCGCCTACCTGGGCTTCATGTGGGCGCACCCCGGCAAGCAGCTGCTCTACATGGGGCAGGAGTTCGCGCAGGGCGCGGAGTGGTCGGCGGACCACGGGCCCGACTGGTGGCTGCTCGATCCGGCGTACGGGGCGGAGGCGGACCACCGGGGGGTGCGGGACCTCGTCCGGGACCTGAACACGGTGTACACGGCGACGCCGTCGCTGTGGGAGCGGGACACCGTCCCGGACGGTTTCCAGTGGGTGGTGGGGGACGCGGCGGAGGACAACGTCTTCGCGTTCCTGCGGTTCGACGGCTTCGGCTCGCCGCTGCTCGCGGTGTGCAACTTCTCGCCGGTGGTGCGGCACGACTACCGGCTCGGGGTGCCGGACACGTTCGCGGCCTGGGCGGAGGTCCTGAACACGGACGCGGCGCGGTACGGCGGCTCGGACGTGGTGGGCACCGACCCGGTGAAGACCGAGTCGGTGCCGTGGCACGGCCGCGAGGCGAGCGTGCGGATGACGCTGCCGCCGCTCGCGACGGTGTGGCTCAGGCCAGCCTGATGACGCCCATCCGCTGAGTGGCCCGGGTGAGCGCCACGTACAGGTCGTTGATCCCGTGCGTGGCGCCCTCCCGGATGCCGTCGGGGTCGACGACGAGGACCGTGTCGAATTCGAGGCCCTTCGCCTGCCGGGGGTCGAGGAGGACGACCGGCCGGGTGAGGTCGGGCTTCGGGCCGTACGAGGCCTCGGGGAGCGCCGCGATCAGTCCGGGGTGGAACTCGGACGGGGCGATGACGGCGATCCGGCCCTCCTCGCGGAGTTCGGCGGCGACCGCGTCGGCGGCCTCCTTCACCGGGTCGTCGACCGTCCGGTCCCAGGGCTCGACCCCGGTGGAGCGCACCGAGCGGGGCGGTTCGAAGCCGGGTTCGGCGGCCCTCCGGACCTCGGCGGCGACGGCCATGATCTCGGCGGGCGTGCGGTAGTTGACGCCGAGGCGGACGTGGTCCCAGCGGTCCTCGACGTACGGGCCGAGGATGGACTCCCAGGCGCCGACGCCGGCCGGGTCGCCGGTCTGGGCGGGGTCGCCGACGAGGGTCATGGAGCGGTTGGGGCTGCGGCGCATGAGGAGCCGCCAGGCCATGGCGGAGAGCTCCTGGGCCTCGTCGACGATGATGTGGCCGAAGGCCCAGGTGCGGTCGGCGGCGGCCCGCTCGGCGGCGGTGCGGTGGTCGGCCTCCTCGTGCCGCTCGGCGAAGCGCTCGGCGTCGATGATGTCGTGGGCGGAGAGGACCTCGGAGGCGTCCTTGTCGAGCTCCTCCTTGTCCTCGAACTCGTAGGTGCGGGAGGCGAAGGAGACGTCGAGGACGCCCTGCGCGTACTGGATCTGCTTCTGCCGCTCGGCCTCCTCGGCGGCGCGGGCGGCGGAGTCGTCCTGGCCGAGGAGTTCGGCGGCCTCGTCGAGGAGGGGTACGTCGGCGGGGGTCCACGGCCCGCCGTCGCGGCGGATCGCCCCGGCGTCGGCCTCGGATCCGAGGTGCGTGGGCTCGGCGAGGTAGTCGGCGAGGAACTCCTGCGGGGTGAGCGGCGGCCACAGGGTGTCGATGGCGGCGTGGACGTCGGGGTTGGCGGCGATGCCCTTGGCGAGCAGGGCGATGTCGTCGGGGCCGAGGAAGTTGGGACCGCCGTAGGGGTCGGCGCCGATGCGGTCGGCGAGCTGCTCGGCGAGCGCGTCGAGGATCCGGAAGACGAAGTAGGGGCGGGCGAGGTTGTGCGGGAGGAAGGTCTCGCGGGCCTTGTGGCGGGCTTCGAGGGCCATGTCCCAGTCGATGACCAGGTCGCCGTCCTCGTGGGGCACGATCAGCGGCTCGCCGCGCTCGGGGACCTGCTGGCGGTCCCGTACGGCTTCGGCGAGCGCGTCGGCCATGGCGGCGGCGCCCTTCACGGCGGCGGCGCGCGGGGTGTCCGTACCGGTGGCGCGGACGCCGGGGAACAGCTCGGCGGGGGTGGCGAGGAGGACGCCGGTCTCGCCGAGGGAGGGCAGCACGTTGCCGATGTAGCCGAGGAAGGCGGGGTTGGGGCCGACGATGAGGACGGCCCGCTTGGCGAGCTGCTCGCGGTGCGCGTAGAGGAGGTACGCGGCGCGGTGCAGGGCGACGGCGGTCTTGCCGGTGCCGGGGCCGCCCTCGACGACGAGGACCCCTCGGTGCGGGGAGCGGATGATGGCGTCCTGCTCGGCCTGGATGGTCTGCACGATGTCGTGCATGCGGCCGGTGCGGGCGGCGTCGAGCGCGGCGAGCAGCACCTCGTCGGCGTCCCGGCTCTCGTGGCCGGTGCGGGTGGCGTCGGCGAGGTCGAGGACCTCGTCGTGGAGGGAGACGACCTCGCGCCCCCGGGTGGTGATGTGCCGGCGGCGGGAGAGCCCCATCGGCTCGTACCCGGTGGCGAGGTAGAAGGGGCGGGCGATCTCGGCGCGCCAGTCGACGACGAGCGGGGTGCGGTTCGGGTCGTCCTCGCGGATGCCGAGCCGGCCGATGTGGTGGTCGCGGCCGTCCTTGAAGACGAGCCGGCCGAAGCAGAGCCCGCTCTCCCCGGCGTTGAGCGCGGAGAGCAGCCCGGACTGCTCGGCGACCATCACGTCCCGTTCGAGCCGTCCCTGGCTGCTGCCGACCCCGGGGGTGCGCAGCGCCCGCTCGACGGCGGCTTCGGCCTGGTCCCTCAGGTCGTCGAGTCGTGCGTAGAGATCGGTGATGAACCGCTGCTCATTCCGAAATTCCTCGGTTGACAATTCGACTCCCGGCGCGATACAGTGCGTTTATTGAACTTCTCCGTACTTCCGGTATGCCCGGATACGGAATCAATGAATATACGCGATGCAATACCCCGACTGTCAATTCTAGTCGGGGTATTTCTGTATGCCTCGGTGTCGGGCCGCTCAGGCCAGCACGTCCTCCAGTTCCGCCAGGAGCCGGCGCTTCGGGCGGGCGCCCACGATCGACTTCACGGGCTCGCCCCCGCGGAACACCACGAAGGTCGGCGTCCCGAGGATCCCGTACCTCAGCGCGGTCTCCGGACTGTGGTCCACGTCGACCTCCACGATGCGCAGCCGCTCCGCCTCCTCGGCGGCGAGCGCGCCGAGCACCGGCTTCATCTGCCGGCAGGGCCCGCACCACTCCGCCGTGAACTTCACCAGGACCGGCAGCCCGGCGCCCAGCACCTCCGTGCCGAAGTCCGCGTCCGTGACCCGGGCCACGCCCTCCGCGTACGTCGTCATGTCCGTCACCCCTTCGTCTCCGTCTCCGCTTCGAGTTCGCACCGGGGCTCCGGGCCGTGCGGCAGTTCCGCCTCGGCCCGCAGCAGCTGGGCGCCCACCTGGGCGCGTACCGCCCGGAGCTGTTCGATGAGCCCGTCCAGCTCGGCGACCTTCCGCCGGTAGACGGCGATCGACGCGGGACAGGAGTCCCCCGCCGGATGCCCCGCACGCAGGCAGTCGACGAACGGCCGCGTCTCCTCCAGCTCGAACCCGAAGTCCTGCAGGGTCCTGATCTGCTGGAGCAGCCGCAGGTCGTCCTCGTCGTAGGTGCGGTACCCCTGCTCCGTACGCCGGGCGGTCAGCAGACCGCGGGACTCGTAGTACCGCAGGGTCCGCGTGGTCGTCCCGGCCCGCTCGGCCAGCTCTCCGATGCGCATGTCCCCGACGGTAGGCCTTGACGCCGACGTCAAGGCAAGGGCTCAGCGCGCGGACGACGGCAGGAGGGGTTTGCGGACCACCGGGGAGGACAGCACGATCGAGGTCGTGGTCCGGCCGAGGGCCGAGGTCTGCTCCAGGACGTCTTCCAGGTGGATGGTGTCGGTGACGGCGACCTTCAGGATCCAGCAGTCCTCGCCGACCACGTGGTGGACCTCCAGGACCTCGGGGCGCGCGGTCAGCTCCAGGGTGCGGGGGTGCTTCAGGGTGTAGCCGCCGTGCGGGTTCACGCGGATGAAGGCCTGGATGCCGTAGCCGAGCACGGCCGGCGAGACGTGCGCGCCGTAGCCGGTGACCGCCCCGCTCGCCTCCAGACGGCGGACCCGTTCGGTGACGGCCGCGGGGCTGAGCCGGACGCGGCGGCCGAGCTCGCTCAGCTTGATGCGGCCGTCGGTCTGCAGGAGGTCCAGGATCTGCCGGTCGATGGGGTCGAAAGCGGCCGCCGACGTTTCGTCGGTGGCGGCTCGCGAATGCCGTGGTTCCTTCGGCGGGACGGCCTGCACTCCCATGTTTCCCCCTTCAATCGGCAAGCGCACAACGTAACACTTGTGCACAGAGACAAGGGAGTTGGGGGAGTTGGGATCCATGGACATCCTGGTGATCGGCGGGAACCGCTATTTCGGAAAGCGGCTCATCGCGCTGCTGCGGGAATCCGGGCACCGGATCACGGTGCTCAACCGGGGTTCTTCCGCGGCCCCGGAGGGAATCGAGCAGCTCGTCGCCGACCGTGACGACGAGAGCGCCCTCGCATCCGTCCTCGCGGGCCGTTCCTTCGACGTCGTCGTGGACCAGGTCTGCTACACGCCGCGCCAGGCCGAGATCGCCCGGCGGGTGTTCGCGACGCGCACCCGGCGCTATGTGATGACGTCGACGGTCGAGGTGTACGAGTACGAGGACTCCGCCGTCCCGGTCGCCGAGTCCGCCGTGGACCCGGCCACGGTGACCGTCGACACGGGACTGCCCTGGCAGGACCCGGAGTTCCTCGACGCGCACTACGGGGAGGGGAAGCGGCAGGCCGAGGCGGTCTTCGCGGCGGGCGGCGCGCCGTTCGCCTGGGCCTCGGTGCGGGTGGCGCACGTCCTCGGCGGCGCGGACGACTTCACGGGCCGGCTCGACCACTACGCGCGGCGCATCCGGGCGGGCGAACCGATCGCCGTGCCGGTGGTGAACCGCCCGGCGACCTATGTGTACGTGGAGGAGATCGCGGCGTTCCTCGCGTGGGCGGTCGGGGCGGACTTCACCGGGCCGGTGAACGCGCACTCCCACTCCCCGCTCACGACGGCCGACATCTGCGCGGAGATCGAGAAGCTGGTGGGCGGCCGGACGGTGTTCCGGGAGGTGGAGGTCGGGGAGGTCTCGCCGTTCTCCTTCGCTCGCTCGTACGCCATGTCCAACTCCCGGGCGGAGTCGCTCGGTTACACCTTCACGGACTCCGGCGAGTGGCTCGCCGAGGCCGTCTCGGAGACGATCGGGGCGATGCGCCGATGACGCGGTACCGGATGCTGGGGGACGTACGCGTCGGGGCCGTCGGGCTCGGCACGATGCCGCTGTCCATCGAGGGCCGCCCGGACGAGGCGCGGGCCGTCGCCACGGTGCACGCCGCGCTCGACGCGGGCGTGACCCTCCTCGACACCGCCGACTCGTACCACCCGCCGGGCGGCACACCGGGCGAGGGCGAGCTCCTCGTGCGGCGCGCCCTCGCCTCGTACGGCGGCGGTACGGACGGCGTGCTCGTCGCGACGAAGGGCGGCCGGGGGCGTACGGCGGACGGCGGCTGGACCGTGGACGGCCGGCCCGGGCACCTGCGGCGCGCGGCGGAGGACTCGGCGCGGCGGCTCGGCGGCGGCCCGATCGGCCTGTACCAGCTGCACAAGCCGGACCCGGCGGTCCCGTACGCCGAATCGCTCGGTGCGGTCAGGGAGCTGCTGGACGCGGGCACGGTACGACTCGCGGGCGTCTCGAACGTGAGTACCGAGCAGATCGTCCAGGCCCGCGAGATCCTGGGCGACCGGCTGGTC
The DNA here is from genome assembly GCF_014203895.1 of Streptomyces nymphaeiformis. GTDB lineage: Bacteria > Actinomycetota > Actinomycetes > Streptomycetales > Streptomycetaceae > Streptomyces > Streptomyces nymphaeiformis. The sequence continues at coordinate 317,640 of NZ_JACHJY010000005.1, forward strand.
TCCGTACAGAACCGCTACTCGCCGGCGGTGCGGGACAGCGAGGCGGAGCTGCGGCTGTGCGCGTCGCTGGGCCTGGCGTTCCTGCCGTGGAGCCCGCTGGGCGGGATCTCGCGGAGCTCCCTGGACGGGGCGTCGGCCCTCGAGGAGGACCCGGAGTTCGGCGCCTTCCACCGCGTGGCCCGCGCGCACGGTGTCAGCCCCCAGCAGGTGGCCCTGGCCTGGCTCCTGACCCGCTCGGAAACGGTCCTCCCGATCCCGGGCGCGAGCCGGCCGTCCACGGCGCGGGACTCGGCGGGCGCCACGACCCTACGGCTCACGCCGGAGGACCTGACGGCCCTGAACAGGAACTGACGGGCCCGCCGTTGTGGGCATGCGTTCCGCCGGGGCGAGGGGGGTCCCCCTCGCCCTGCGGGACGATTGCCCACACGGGCGGGGCGCGGGCCCGCACGGGGCGGGCCCCGGTGGATCAGACGCCCGCCCTGGCCTTCTCCTCGCCCTCGTCCGCGCGCTGGTCCGGGACCACCCCCGTCCCGTGCCCGTCGTCCACCAGCGTCGTCTCGTCGAACGGGACCCGCCCCGCCAGGACCTCCGCCGCGCGCGCCTTGTCGATCTCCTTCGTCCACGTGCCGACGAGCACCGTCGCGACCGCGTTGCCCGCGAAGTTGGTGAGGGCGCGGGCCTCGCTCATGAAGCGGTCGATGCCGACGATGAGGCCGACTCCGTCGACGAGTTCGGGACGGTGGGACTGGAGGCCGCCCGCGAGCGTGGCGAGGCCCGCGCCCGTCACCCCCGCCGCGCCCTTCGACGCGATGATCATGAAGGCGAGGAGCGAGACCTGCTCGCCGAGCGACAGCGGGTCGCCCATCGCCTCGGCCGTGAACAGCGAGGCCATCGTCAGGTAGATCGCGGTGCCGTCGAGGTTGAAGGAGTACCCCGTCGGCACGGTGATGCCGACGACCGGCTTGCTGACGCCCAGGTGCTCCATCTTCGCGATGAGCCGCGGCAGCGCGGACTCGGACGACGAGGTGGAGAGGATCAGCAGGAACTCGCGGCCCAGGTACTTCAGGAGCGACCAGATGTTGATCCCGGCGATCAGGCGGAGCAGCGTACCGAGGACCACGAAGACGAAGAGCCCGCAGGTGACGTAGAAGCCGATCATGATCACGGCCAGCGACTTCAGGGCCGCGGCACCGGTCGCGCCGACCACGGCCGCGATCGCGCCGAACGCGCCGACCGGCGCGGCCCACATGATCATGCCGAGGATGCGGAAGACGAGCCGCTGGATGTGCCCGATCCCGCGCAGGACGGGCTCCCCGGCGGAGCCCATCGCCTGGAGCGCGAAGCCGGCGAGGAGGGCGACCAGGAGGGTCTGGAGGACCTCGCCCTCGGTGAAGGCGGAGACGAGGGTCTTCGGGATCATCCCGAGCAGGAAGTCCGGCGTCGACTCGCTCGCGCCCTCGGCCTGCTTCGCGCCCGCCTCGGCGATCTCCTTGGTGAGGTGGAGCCCGGAGCCGGGCTCCAGGAGGTTGCCGACGAGCAGACCGATCGCGAGTGCGACGGTGGACATCACGAGGAAGTACCCGAGGGCGAGGCCGCCGACGGCGCCGACCTTCGCGGCCTTCCGCACCGAGCCGACGCCGAGCACGATCGTGCAGAAGATGATCGGCGAGATCATCATCTTGATCAGGTTGACGAAGCCGGTGCCGAGCGGCTTGAGCTCGACGGCGACGCCCGGCGCCAGGAAGCCGACCGCGATGCCGAGCAGTACGGCGCCGATGACGGCCAGATAGAGATAGTGGGTACGGTCCCGGCGTGCGGCCACGGGGTCCTCCTCGTGCTGATGGGTGTCCACGTCCCGGTGGACCTCCGCGACTATCCATCAGCCTGTGACCCGGGTCACGGTTGCGTGCGTTTCGTTCACGGCGGGACGGGAACGATTCGGGAACGCGGTGCCGCCGCCCACGTTCCCACGTGCACACTTACCCGCATGCGTCTCCGCCTCCCCCGCCCCCGCAGCCTCGCCGGCCAGCTCTTCGCGATGCAGGTCGTGCTCGTGGCCGTCGTCGTGGCGGGGTGCGCGGTCTTCGCGTACGTCACGGACCTCACGCAGGCCGAGGAGACCGCGCGGCGCCAGGCCACGGCGACCGCCGCGGCCGTCGCCGACTCGCCGTCCGTGGTCGCCGCCGCGCACTCCGCCGATCCGACGGCCGCCCTCCAGCCGTACGCGGAGTCGCTGCGCCGTCACGCGGGCGTCGCCTTCGTGGTGGTCATGGCCCCGGACGGCACCCGCTGGACGCATCCGGAGCCGGAGCAGATAGGCCGCACGTACCTCGGCCACATCGAGCAGGCACGGCAGGGCCGGATCTACTCCGAGACGCACCTGGGGGTCCTCGGCCCGTCCGTGCGGACGGTGGCGCCGGTCCTCGACCACGGCCGGGTCGTCGCCCTGGTCAGCGCGGGCATCACGATCGACAAGATCAGCGAGCAGGTACGGAAGCAGGTGACCGCGCTGCTCGGGATGGCGGGCGCGGCACTCACGCTCGGCGGTGCGGGGACGTACGTCGTGAACGCCCGGCTGCGCCGCCACACGCACGGCATGAACGCCACCGAGCTGAGCCGTATGCACGACTACCACGAGGCCGCGCTGCACGCGGTGCGGGAGGGGCTCGTGATGCTCGACGGGCGGCGGCGGATCGCCCTCATCAACGACGGCGCGCGGGAACTCCTGGGCCTGGACGAGGCGGTCGTCGGCCGGCCGGCCGCGGACCTCGGCCTGCCGGCGTCGCTGACCGGCGCGCTGCTCTCCTCGGAGCCGCGCGTCGACGAGACGCACCTGACGGCGGACCGGGTCCTGGTCGTCAACACCCGTCCGGTGGTGGGCGGGGAGCGCCGCGGCACCGTCGTCACGCTCCGGGACCGCACCGAACTCCAGGCGCTCTCCGGCGAGCTGGACTCCGAGCGGGGCTTCACGGAGGCGCTGCGCTCCCAGGCCCACGAGGCGGCGAACCGGCTGCACACGGTCGTGTCGCTCATCGAACTGGGCCGGGTGGCCGAGGCGGTGGAGTTCGCGACGGCGGAACTGGAACTCGCCCAGGCGCTCACCGACCGGGTCGTCGACGCGGTGGGCGAACCGGTCCTCGCGGCGCTGCTCCTGGGCAAGGCGGCGCAGGCGAACGAACGGGGCGTGGAGCTGGTCCTCACCGAGGACAGCCGCATCGACGACGGCCGGGTGCCGGCGGCCCTGCCCGCCCGGGACCTGGTGACGATCCTGGGCAACCTCATCGACAACGCGGTGGAGGCGGCCGGCGGGACCCCGCACGCGCGGGTGACGGTCACGGTCGCGGCCCGCGCGGGCGACGGCGAGCTGCTGCTCCGGGTCGCCGACAGCGGCCCGGGCGTCCGCCCCGCCGACCGCGAGGCGGTCCTCGGCCGCGGCTGGTCCACCCGGGGCCCGAACCGGGGCCTCGGCCTCGCCCTGGTGCGCCAGGCGGTCACCCGGGCCTCGGGCACGCTGCACCTCGCGGACGCGGAGGAGGGCGGCGCGCGGTTCACGGTCCGCCTGCCGCTGGCCGCGGGCGCCGCTGCCGCCGGGTCGGATCGAACGAGCGCGGGGCTCCCTGCGGGCGCGGCCGGCACGGCAAGCATGCCCGGCCCTGCGGGCGCGGCCGGCACGGCAAGCGCACCGGCCCCTGCCGGTGCGGCGCGCCCTGGGGGGCCGGGGGCGCCGGGCCCCGGCGGCGGGAAGATCCCCGGTGCCCCCACCGCCGCCACCCCGGAGGTCGCCCCGTGAGCCCCCACCCCCTTCGCGTCCTCGTCGTCGAGGACGACCCCGTCGCCGCCGACGCGCACGCGCTCTACGCCGGGCGCGTCGAGGGGTTCACCGTCGTCGGGGTCGCGCACTCGCGGGCCGCCGCCGTGCGGGTGCTCGACCGGACCCCCGTCGACCTGATCCTGCTCGACCTCTACCTGCCCGACGGCCACGGCCTCCAGCTGCTGCGGGCCCTGCGCGCCGCCGGGCACTCCGCCGACGTCATCGCCGTGACCTCCGCCCGCGACCTGGCGGTCGTCCGCGAGGGCGTGTCCCTCGGCGTCGTCCAGTACGTCCTGAAGCCGTTCGCCTTCGCCACCCTCCGGGACCGGCTCGCCCGGTACGCCGAGTTCCGCGCGGCCGCCGGCGAGGCCTCCGGCCAGGACGAGGTGGACCGGGCCCTGGCCGCGCTCCGGGCCCCGCACCCCGCCACGCTGCCCAAGGGCCTCAGCGCCCCGACGCTCGAAGCCGTCACCCGCACCCTCCGGGCCGCCCCCGCCGGGCTCACCGCCGCCGAGGCCGGTACGGCGGTCGGGATCTCCCGGATCACCGCCCGCCGCTACCTGGAGCACCTGGTCACGGAGGGCCGGGCCGTGCGCGCCCCGCAGTACGGGCAGATCGGACGGCCCGAGCTCCAGTACCGCTGGGTCGACGGACCGGGGCGCGGTTACTGACCGGTTCCCACGTTCCTACGACGCCGCACGTTGGGGGAACGCACCGTAGCCAGCCGTCACCCTTTGTACCTACCGTGGCCGGGTGCACCAACCCTCCCCGCCCTTCGACGCCCAGGCCGCGCGCCGCCTCCGCGAGGGCCTCGGCATGGCCTTCGGCCACGTCGCCTACGGCCTGCGCGCGCAGTACGGCCTCTTCGTCGCCCCCGAGACGGTCGTCGCCTGGGAGCGCGGCCAAGCCGTCCCGAACGAGCAGGAGCTCACCGCCCTCGCGGGCGTCCTGTGGTGCTCCCCCGCGGAGCTGATCGTCGCCGCCGCCACGCTGCGCGAGCACCGGGTGGCGCGCGGGCTCTCCACCGAGGAGCTCGCCCGCCGGGTGGGCGTGGCGCCGCACGCGTACCGGCGGATGGAGGACGAGGGCAGCTGGCGCGGCACCGAACGCCAGACGGCCGCCCTCGCGGAGGTGCTCGGTCTCGGCCCGCGCGCCCTGATCACCGCGACCGGCGGCGACGAGGCCCTCGCCGAGCTGCTGCGGGACGCGGCGACGACGCGCTGGCAGGCGTACGTGAAGCCGATGGTGAAAATGGTGCCGCTGCCCAAGCGGATCGTGGAGTCCGCGCTCCAGCAGCTCCACACGGAGTACCACGCGCGGGTGGTCGCGACCAGCAGCTGGGGCGCCATCGGGACGACCGGCGACGAGGGCCGCGCCTACCTGGACGAGATCACGGCCCGCTTCTGGGCCGCGGTGGGCCCGTAGATCATCGTCGACCGTGGCCGTAGATTGGCCGCCGTGAGACGACACATATCCTTCGACCGCCTCCACAACTTCCGTGATCTGGGCGGCTATCGGACCGCCGACGGCGGGACCGTGCGGTGGGAGGTCCTCTACCGCTCCGACTCCCTCGGCAAGCTCGCGGACGCCGGCCCCGCCGACCTGGAGCGCTTCCGCGCGCTGGGCGTGGGCACGGTGATCGACCTGCGCTATCCGTGGGAGATCGCCGGCAAGGGCCGCCTGCCCGAGACCGAGGAGGTCTCCTGGCACAACCTCTCCATCGAGCACCGCCCCTACGACCAGGAGGCGATCGACCCGGCCCTCGACCCCTGGCGCTACCTCGCCGACCGCTTCGCCGAGGTCGCCGAGGACGGGGCGGAGGAGCTCCGTACGGCCCTGGAGCTGATCGCCGCCGCCGACGGACCGCTCGTCTTCCACTGCGCCTCCGGGAAGGACCGCACGGGTCTGCTCGCGGCCGTCGTCCTCGGCCTCCTGGAGGTCCCGGACGAGGAGATCCTCGCGGACTTCGCGCTCACCGAGCTGGCCACGGAGCGGCTGATCGACGACTGGCGGGCCGCGCACCCGGGCCGGGAGCCGCGCTGGCCGGGCTACGGCCGGGCGCCCGCCGACGTCATCCGGCTGTTCCTGGCGGACCTGCGCGAGCGGTACGGCTCGGTGCACGGGTACGTCACCGGCCACGTCGGGCTCGACCCGGAGGTGGTGACGGCGCTCAGGTCCCGCCTGGTGGAAGCCCCCTGAGGCCCTGAGGCCCGCCTCTCAGTCCCTCCTGTCGAAGTCGAACAGCTGGCCCGCCCCGTCCGCTGCGCACGGCGCCTGGGCGAGGCGGGCCCAGGCGGCCGACCGGTCGCCGACGACGGTGACGCAGCTGCCGGGGGTCGCGGAGCCGACCGGGACGATCCGGTAGCCCTCGACCGGGGTGCCGTACGCCTCCAGGGCGAAGGTCTCGACCCGGGTCGGGTCGTCGCACGCGGCGTCCTCGTACGCGGCGTCGGGCGTCCGGCCGCCGGAGGGTATTCCGGAGCAGCCGGGGCCGGAGTCGGGGTGGTCCGAAACGATCCGCCACCGGCCGCCGCCCGCCTCGGCCAGCGAGTAGAGCGGGAGACCCGCGGCGGCGCACGGCACCTGGAGGACCCGCCCGGTGCGGGTGCCGCGCCGCTCGCCGAGGCAGAACTCGGTGCCGGCCACCCGGATGCGGACGTCTCCGGCGGCGGGTGCGGTGGGGGTGCGGGGCGGGTGCCCGGTGTGCCCGTCCCGCAGGAAGGCGACGACGCTGAGGCCGGCGAGCACGAGCCCGGCGAGGGCGACGGTGGCGACGAGGCCGCGCCGTATCCGGGAGCCGGTCGCGGACGGGGCCCCGCCGGTGGCGCCGCACGGGTCGTCGGCGGCACCGGGCCAGACGGGATCGGCCACGGGGCCCCCGTCCTCCCGTGGATCAGGAGCGTGCTCCCCCGGCGTCATCCGCGCCTCCCACCGTCCGCCGTCGGCCGTCCGCCGGACAGCGTCGGGACGTGTCCGGGACGGTCCCAGCCTTGTTGATCCCGCGCCGGGGCTCAAGAGTGGAATCCGGCATTTCCGGGGGCGATGCCGGACATGGCGAAGTGGCCCCGACCGTCCACGGGGGGACGGTCGGGGCCACCGGGCCTCAGGAGCGGGTCTCCTAGAACACCGACTCCGCCTCGCGCATGCGGTCCGCCGGGACCGTCTTCAGCTGGGTCACGGCCTCCGCCAGCGGCACCATCTCGACGTTCGTGCCGCGCAGTGCCGTCATCCGGCCGAAGTCGCCGCGGTGCACGGCCTCCACGGCGTGCCAGCCGAAGCGGGTGGCGAGCACCCGGTCGTACGCGGTGGGCGTGCCGCCGCGCTGGACGTGGCCGAGGATGACGGGCCGGGCCTCCTTGCCGAGGCGGCGCTCCAGTTCGTACGCGAGGGCGGTGCCGATGCCCTGGAAGCGCTCGTGGCCGAACTGGTCGATCTCGCCCTTGCCGTAGTCCATCGTGCCCTCGGCGGGGTGCGCGCCCTCGGCGACGCAGATGACGGCGAACTTCTTGCCGCGGGAGAAGCGCTCCTCGACCATCTTGACCAGGTCGGCCGGGTCGAAGGGGCGCTCGGGCAGGCAGATGCCGTGGGCGCCGCCGGCCATGCCGGACTCCAGGGCGATCCAGCCGGCGTGCCGGCCCATCACCTCGACGACCATGACGCGCTGGTGGGACTCGGCGGTGGTCTTGAGCCGGTCCATGGCCTCGGTGGCGACGCCGACGGCGGTGTCGAAGCCGAAGGTGCGGTCGGTGGAGGAGATGTCGTTGTCGATGGTCTTGGGGACGCCGACGACGGGCACGCCGGCCTCGTGGAGCATCCGGGCGGCGGTGAGGGTGCCCTCGCCGCCGATCGGGACGAGCGCGTCGAAGCCGCTCTTCTCGATGAGCTCCTTGGCGTTGTCGCAGGCCGCGCGGAAGCGGTCGCGCTCCAGGCGGGAGGAGCCGAGGATGGTGCCGCCGCGGGCGAGGATGCCGCTGACGGCGTTGAGGTCGAGGGCGCGGTAGCGGCCGTCGAGGAGGCCCGCGTAGCCGTCCTCGAAGCCGATGACCTCGTCGCCGTAGTGGGTGACGGCCCGGTGCACGACCGACCGGATCACTGCGTTCAGGCCGGGGCAGTCGCCGCCTGCGGTGAGAACTCCGATGCGCATCGTGCTTGGTCTCCTGCTCGGTCGCGGTCCGTTGTGAGCCACCGCAATTCTCACACGCGCCGCCTGAGGGGCGCGCTCGTCGTCGGTCCGCGCGTCCCGGGGGCGGGCTCGCGGGGGCCTTTCGTCCCGGTTTTCCGGGCCCTTCGTCCGGCGGGCGACGTAACCATCGGCGGGGGTATTGTCAAGGGGGTAATGCCGCCCTATCGGGGCTTTCTGAGCACTGTCGATTGACGTACGGGCCGTTGACCGGTGCCGCGAGGGCACCGCTCGGCCCCTTCCGCAGGACTGGACAGGAGACCACGGCGTGACGCGCAGCGTGTACGTGACCGGGATCGACCGCGGTGACGGCCGCCAGGTCGTCGAGCTGGGAGTCATGGAGCTCCTCACCCGCCAGGTGGACCGGGTGGGGGTGTTCCGGCCGCTCGTGCACCACCGTCCCGACCGGCTCTTCGATCTGCTGCGCTCCCGCTACCGGCTCACCCAGGACCCGTCGACGGTCTACGGCATGGACTACCACGAGGCCTCCGCGCTCCAGGCCGAGCAGGGCACCGACGAGCTGGTCTCCCGGCTCGTCGACCGCTTCCACACCGTCGCCCGCGACTACGAGGTCGTCCTGGTGCTCGGCACCGACTTCGCCGCGACCCAGCTCCCCGACGAGCTCGCGCTCAACGCCCGGCTCGCGAACGAGTTCGGCGCCTCCGTGATACCGGTGGTCGGCGGCAAGGGCCAGCCCGCCGAGTCCGTACGGGCCGAGGCGCGCAACGCCTTCCGGGCGTACGACGGGCTCGGCTGCGACGTGCTCGCGATGGTCGTCAACCGGGTGGCGGGCGAGGACCGCGAGACCATCGCCGAGCGGCTCGCGACCCGGCTCCCCGTCCCCTGCTACGTGCTGCCCGACGAGCCGGCGCTCGCCGCGCCCACGGTCGCCCAGATCACCCACGCCCTGGGCGCCTCCGTCGTCCTCGGCGACGACTCGGGGCTCGCCCGGGACGCGCTCGACTTCGTCTTCGGCGGCGCGATGCTGCCGAACCTCCTCAAGGCGCTGACCCCGGGCTGTCTCGTCGTCACCCCCGGGGACCGGGCCGACGTGGTCGTCGGCGCGCTCGCCGCGCACTCGGCCGGCACCCCGCCGATCGCCGGTGTGCTGCTCACCCTGAACGAGCGGCCCGGCGAGGAGATCCTCACCCTGGCGGCCCGGCTCGCGCCCGGCACGCCGGTCATCTCCGTGGCCGGCAACAGCTTCCCGACGGCGGCGGAGCTGTTCGCCCTGGAGGGCAAGCTGAGCGCGGCGACCCCGCGCAAGGCGGAGACCGCCCTCGGTCTCTTCGAGCGGCACGTGGACACCGCCGACCTCCTCAAGCGGATCTCGGTGGCGCGCAGCGGCCGGGTCACCCCGATGATGTTCGAGCACGAGCTCCTCGAACAGGCGCGGGCCGACCGGCGCCGGGTGGTGCTGCCCGAGGGTACGGAGGAGCGGGTGCTGTGGGCCGCGGACGTGCTCGTCCGCCGTGACGTCTGCGATCTGACGCTGCTCGGCGACGTCGAGGCCATCCGCAAGAAGGCCTCGGACCTGAGCGTGAACCTGGGCGACACGCAGCTGATCGACCCGCAGACCTCGGAGCTGCGCGACGCGTTCGCCGAGAAGTACGCGGCGCTGCGGGCCCACAAGGGCGTCACCGTCGAGCTGGCGTACGACGTGGTCTCGGACGTGAACTACTTCGGCACGCTGATGGTGCAGGAGGGCCTGGCCGACGGCATGGTGTCGGGGTCGGTGCACTCCACGGCGGCGACGATCCGGCCGGCCTTCGAGATCATCAAGACGAAGCCGGACGCCTCGATCGTCTCCTCGGTGTTCTTCATGCTGCTGGCCGACAAGGTCCTCGTGTACGGCGACTGCGCGGTCAACCCGGATCCGGACGCCGAGCAGCTCGCGGACATCGCCGTCCAGTCGGCGGCGACCGCGGCCCGCTTCGGGGTGGATCCGCGGATCGCGATGCTGTCGTACTCGACGGGCACCTCGGGCTCCGGCGCGGACGTCGACAAGGTGCGGGAGGCGACGAAGCTGGTCCGCGAGGCGCATCCGGAGCTGCGGATCGAGGGCCCGATCCAGTACGACGCGGCCGTCGAGCCGTCCGTGGCGGCGACGAAGCTGCCGGGTTCGGAGGTGGCGGGTCAGGCGACCGTGCTGGTCTTCCCGGACCTGAACACGGGCAACAACACCTACAAGGCCGTGCAGCGTTCGGCCGGCGCCGTGGCCGTCGGCCCGGTCCTCCAGGGTCTGCGCAAGCCCGTGAACGACCTCTCGCGCGGCGCGCTCGTCAGCGACATCGTCAACACGGTCGCCATCACGGCGATCCAGTCCCAGGCCCAGGAGCTCCCGGCATGACCTCCACCCCCACGCGCGTCCTCGTCCTCAACTCCGGCTCCTCGTCGGTGAAGTACCAGCTGCTCGACATGCGTGACGACAGCCGCCTGGCACAGGGTCTCGTGGAGCGGATCGGCGAGGAGACCTCGCGGATCGTGCACACCCCCCTCCAGGGCGGCGAGAAGCGGGAGAAGAACGGGCCGATCGCCGATCACGCGGCGGCACTGAAGGCGGTCGCCGAGGAACTGTCGGCGGACGGGCTGGGGATGGACTCCCCCGAGCTGGCGGCGATCGGCCACCGGGTGGTGCACGGCGGGCTGCGGTTCACCGAGCCGACGGTCATCGACGACGAGGTGCTCGCGGAGATCGAGCGGCTCGTGCCGGTGGCGCCGCTGCACAACCCGGCGAACCTCATGGGCATCCGTACGGCGATGGCGATGCGTCCCGACCTGCCGCAGGTGGCGGTCTTCGACACGGCCTTCCACACGACGATGCCGGAGTCGGCGGCGCGGTACGCGATCGACGTGGAGACCGCCGACGCGCACCGGATCCGGCGGTACGGCTTCCACGGCACCTCGCACGCGTACGTCTCGCGGGAGACGGCGCGACTGCTCGGCAAGGAGCCGGAGGAGGTGAACGTGATCGTGCTGCACCTGGGGAACGGCGCGTCCGCCTCGGCGGTGCGGGGCGGCCGGTGCGTGGACACCTCCATGGGCCTGACCCCCCTGGAGGGCCTGGTCATGGGCACCCGCTCGGGCGACATCGACCCGGCGGTCACCTTCCACCTGAAGCGGGTGGCGGGCATGTCGACGGACGAGATCGACGTGCTCCTCAACAAGAAGTCGGGTCTCGTGGGGCTCTGCGGCGACAACGACATGCGGGAGATCCGCCGGCGGATCGACGAGGGCGACGAGCGGGCGGCACTGGCCTTCGACATCTACGTGCACCGGCTGAAGAAGTACATCGGCGCGTACTACGCGGTGCTCGGCCGGGTGGACGCGGTGGCGTTCACGGCGGGCGTCGGCGAGAACGCGGCGCCGGTGCGGGCGGCCGCGATCGCGGGCCTGGAGGAGCTGGGGCTCGCGGTGGACGCGGACCTGAACGCCGTGCGGTCCGACGAGGCCCGCGTCATCTCGCCGGTGTACGCGCGGGTGGCGGTCGCGGTGGTGCCGACCGACGAGGAGCTGGAGATCGCGCGGCAGAGCTACGCACTGGTGTCCGGAGAAGTGAACGCCTGAGCGGACCCGCGCCCATTTGTATTTTCCACCAGACGGAATATTCCGCAGCGAAACAAACCGATAGGATCCGCCTCATGCGCCGTTCCAAAATCGTCTGCACGCTGGGCCCCGCCGTCGACTCGTATGAGCAGCTGAAGGCTCTCATCGAGGCCGGTATGAACGTGGCCCGATTCAACTTCAGCCACGGGTCCCAGGCAGAGCACCAGGAGCGGTACGACCGCCTCCGGCAGGTCTCCGCGGACATCGGCCGCGCCGTCGGCGTCCTCGCCGACCTCCAGGGTCCGAAGATCCGACTGGAGACCTTCGCCGAGGGACCGGTCGAGCTGGTGCGCGGTGACGAGTTCACCATCACCACCGAGGACGTCCCGGGCGACAAGTCGATCTGCGGCACCACCTACAAGGGTCTGCCCGGCGACGTGTCCAAGGGCGACCAGGTCCTGATCAACGACGGCAACGTCGAGCTGCGCGTCGTCGAGGTCGACGGCCCCCGGGTCAAGACCATCGTCGTCGAGGGCGGCGTGATCTCCGACCACAAGGGCATCAACCTGCCCGGCGCGGCGGTCAACGTGCCCGCGCTTTCGGAGAAGGACGTCGACGACCTCCGCTTCGCCCTGCGGATGGGCTGCGACATGGTCGCCCTGTCCTTCGTCCGCGACGCCGACGACGTCAAGGACGTCCACAAGGTGATGGACGAGGAGGGCCGCCGGGTCCCCGTCATCGCCAAGGTCGAGAAGCCGCAGGCCGTGGAGAACATGGCCGATGTCGTCGCCGCCTTCGACGCGGTCATGGTGGCCCGTGGCGACCTCGCGGTGGAGTACCCGCTCGAGAAGGTCCCGATGGTGCAGAAGCGCCTCGTGGAGATGTGCCGCCGCAACGCCAAGCCCGTCATCGTCGCCACCCAGATGATGGAGTCGATGATCACCAACTCGCGGCCGACCCGCGCCGAGGCGAGCGACGTCGCCAACGCGATCCTGGACGGCGCGGACGCGGTCATGCTCTCGGCCGAGTCCTCGGTCGGCGCGTACCCGATCGAGACCGTGAAGACGATGTCGAAGATCGTCGCCGCGGCCGAGGAGGAACTGCTCTCCAAGGGCCTCCAGCCCCTGGTCCCGGGCAAGAAGCCGCGCACGCAGGGCGGCTCCGTCGCCCGCGCGGCCTGCGAGATCGCCGACTTCCTCGACGGCAAGGCGCTGATCGCCTTCACGCAGTCCGGCGACACCGCGCGCCGCCTGTCGCGCTACCGCACTCAGCAGCCGATCCTCGCCTTCACGACGGACGAGGGCACCCGCAACCAGCTCACCCTGAGCTGGGGCGTGGAGTCCTTCCTGGTCCCGTTCGTGGACAACACGGACGCCATGGTCGACCTCGTGGACGCCGAGCTCCTCAAGCTCCAGCGCCACAACGCCGGCGACACCATGGTCATCACGGCCGGCTCGCCCCCCGGCGTCCCGGGCACGACCAACATGGTCCGCGTCCACCACCTGGGCGGCGCCGAGCAGGCCTGACCCGCGTGACGCACGACGAAGCCCCCGTCCGGATCGGACGGGGGCTTCGTCGTGTGCGGCTCCCGGAGTGGTACGGGGATCAGCTGGGCTCGATCGTGTTGCGGAGGCCCTTGATCTGGAGGTTGCCGCCGAACTGGCCCGCCTGCTTGATCTTCACGTTGCTGAACCAGACGAGCGAGATGTCCAGCGGCGGCGGGGACTCCGGGCTGAAGGTGATCGGGATGATGCCGAGGAGGTTGCCCTTCAGCTCCTCCGTGTACATCGTCACCGTGCCGCCCGTGATGGTCGACGTCGAGCCCGGCGTGGAGCGGATGTGCGCCGTGCGGCCGTCGGAGTGCTCCGTCATCTGGTGCAGGTCCTTGATGTCCACCTCGGACGCGGTGAACTTGAGGACCTTCTTGATCGTGCCGCTGCCGGTCTTCACCTCGACGATGCCGTGGTACTTGAGGCCCTTCAGGGTGAGCCAGGAGCTCTCCAGGCGCCAGGGCGCGTCCGGGAGCAGCGGGATGCCCGGCTCCAGTTCCGCGTCGGCGAGCGCCTGGGCGTCGTACTCGGGGCACGGGAAGCGGGGCTTGGCCCCGTCGGGTATGTCCGTGTCCTTCGTGACGTCGAGGCCCTTGACGCTGTCGGGGAGCTCCGAGACCTTCACGCCCGCCTCGTCGGCGGCCTGCTCGATCGCCGTCTTCGTCTTCCGCGTGGCCTCGTCCGCCGGCTTCGGCTTCGGGGCCCCGGTGGTGGCGGTCGGGGCCGGGGCGTCGGTCGCCGGCGCCTTGTCGGCGGGGGGCTGCGTCTGCGTGGGCGCGGCCGTGGTCGGCGCCGTGGTGGGCGTGGGCGTGGCCGTCGGCGTCTTGTCGGGGCCGTCGAAGAGGTCCTTCAGGGCGTCGCCCAGGCCCAGCGGGTCCAGCGGGTTCTTGGACTTCGTCGGCGAGGGGGTGGCCGTGGGGGTCGCGGCGGGCGCGGGGGCGGTCGTCGCGTGCTGCTGCGTCTGCGGCGCGGCGGTCTGTCCGCCCTGCGTGGCGGTGGGCGTCGGGGTCGCGTCCGGCGTCGCGGTGGCGGAGGGCGTGGCGGTCGCCGTGGGGGTGTCCGTCGGCGAGGCGGTGGCGGTGGGCTTCGCGCTCTCCGTCGCCGTCTCCGTCGCGTCCGGCGTCGGCTCGTCCGAGCGCGTCACGCAGGGGCCGGGGGCGAAGGGGATGTCCTTGCTGTCCGCGAGGGCGAGCTTGGGCGTGAGGCCCATGCCCACGAACACCGCGGTCGGCATGGCCGCCAGTGCCATCGCCCTCCCCGCGGGGCCCTGGATCCTGTTCAGCAGCGACTTGCGCGGGGCCGCGTGCCGCGGGCCCTCCTTCGCGAGCGCCGACTGATTCTCGTCACCCCGCACTGTTCCTCCCGCCGTTGGCGTCGATCGTCGTTTCGGTCGCCTGGTGCTCCGCCTCGCGCTGCTCCGGGAACGCGGCCACGGGCACGACCTCGGTCCCGTGCTCCGCACCGGCCTCGTACGAGGCCTCCGGCCGGCCGTCGTGCTCTGCCGCGTCCCGGCTCTCCTCGTCCTCCTCGGCCTCCTCGACCGGGGGCGCGGGCGCCCACGAGGCCGACATGGCGCCGCCGATGAGGGAGAACAGGAATCCGACGACGAGGCCGCCGAAGTTCGACACCGGGATGGAGACGAGTGCCAGGACGATCGCCGCGACACCCGCGAACACCCGGACAATGGGCTGGAACCACATCGTCAGCCCGAGCGTGATGAGCAGGACGCCGATGATCAGCGCGCCGGCTCCGGCGGTCGTCGCCAGGGCGAGCGTGATGTTGCCGAGCCGCAGGTCTCCGTACGGGAGGTAGGCGATCGGCACGCCGCCCAGCATGGTGAACAGTCCCGCCCAGAAGGGCCGGGTCTGCCGCCAGACCTTGAACCGGTTCTCCTTTACGGGGACTTCGCGGGAGGCGGGGATCTCGGCGCTCATGGAACAGCTCCCTGGAAGCGGTGTTGCTGAAAAAGATGAAGAAGGAACCTGGCGGGTGGGACCGCACACGACGGCCCCACCCTCCGGAACGGATCGGTCCTTATGGACCGGCCGGTCCTAGTAGCACTCGGCGTCGGTGCCCTTGTGCAGCGACAGGTGCAGGCCGGGCAGCTTGAAGGTGCCGGCCGTGGTGGCCCAGGCCCTCTGCTGCACGTTCTTCAGCGTCGCCGTCTCGGCGCGCTGGCCGAAGCCGTACGGGTTGGCCGCGGTGTTCGGCTGGATGCCCGGCTTGGTCGGGTCCGCCTTGCCGCCGAACTCGTTGAGCTTGCCGGCCGCGACGCCGATGTCGATGTTGTCGAACTGGGCGTCGGCCTTGAGGTCGGAGACATCGAGGTAGATGCCCGTCGCCTGGACCTTGTCCTCGTCCTTGCCCGTCGTCGCGGCCTCGGTGCCGGCCTCCAGGCGGAGGGTGACCGAGTCGTTGATGAACGGCACCTTCGGCGTGACGACCGACTGGCACATCTTGGTGATCTTGGCGGTGGAGAAGCCGGACACCGCGACGGGGGCGGCGATGTCCTTGCCCGTCAGGTCCTTGCCCGTGTCCACGCTGCCGTACTGGACGAAGTTCGTGCCTTCAAGGCTCTGGGCCGAGACCTTGAACTCCTGGCCGGAGATGCTGAAGGACGCGGCGAGCGCGCCCTGGGCCAGGCCGACGCCGATCGCGGCCGTCGCGGCCACGCTCGGGACCATGACGACGGCGAACCGCTTCCATCTGGTTCCGCCACGAACCTGGGACTTCATGAGAATTCCTCCTTCTCGGACGTACATCTCCGGAGGGACCCCGGGGGGCCACCCTGGGATGGGAGAAGAGCTACGTCCTCGGGAAGGAGAGCGCCGAGGCATCAGGCGGCGCGATGCGCGTCCGAATCACCGGCGATCACCCCCGAGCGACAACCATGGGTCGCGCCTTCGAACGCGACCTGATTTGGACAGGCCCCGTTCGGTGAGAGCGGGAACCCCCCTGTCCACGACCGGTGCCGGAACACCGGTCCACTCGGTGGGGACCCTCGCCGCTTTCCCGGTTGGTTGCCGGGGTGGTGCGGTTCGGACCGAGCGTCGCCGATCGTGGTCCATTCCGGGCCCCCGCACAAGGGGGTTCGTTACTGGCTAGTAACGGGTGGATAACCGCGTCATGGCGGGGCGGGACCGAACGGGCACGCTGGGTACGTTCGAGCGACAGGGAATGTCAGGAGATCATCTGATGAATCGGGACAGAACGCCGGGTTCGATTTACTGCAAGTAACAGCGGCCGCGATTACCAAGTTTTGGTAAAGCGCGGCCGCGATTTGTCACCCTGCTGCCAAATCGTCAGACGATCCGGCGCGCGCGGAGACCTAGAACAGCACCCGGGCGAGGGCCTGCCGGGCCGCCGTCACACGCGGGTCGTCGACGCCGATCACCTCGAACAGCTCCAGGAGACGGAGCCGCGCCGCGTTCCGGTCGTCGCCCGCCGTGCGGCGCACGGTCTCGACGAGGCGCCCGAAGGCGTCCTGCACGTGACCGCCCACCAGGTCCAGATCGGCGGCCGCGATCTGCGCGGCGACGTCGGCCGGGTTGTCCGCCGCGTTCTTGCGGACGGCGCCGGGGTCCAGATCCTGCACCCGGGTGAGCAGTTCGGCCTGCGCCAGACCGAGCTTGGCCTCCGGGTGGGCCGGGTCGTCGGCGAGCACGTTCTTGTACGCCTGGACGGCACCCGCCAGGTCGCCCGCGTCGAGCGCGGACATGGCCGCTTCGAGGAGGGCGTCGTACGGGCCGGCCTGCCGCGCGGCGGGCGCCGAGGCGTCGGCGTCCGCGTCCACGGCGATGCCGGTGAGACCGAAGCGCTCCTCGCCGACCTGGATCAGCTGGTCGAGGGTCTCCCGGATCTGGGCCTCGGGCACCGCACCCTGGAACAGCGGCAGCGCCTGACCGGCGACCACCGCGAAAACGGCCGGAATTCCCTGGATGCCGAACTGCTGCATCAGCATCTGGTTGGCGTCGACGTCGATCTTCGCGAGCAGGAAGCGGCCGTTGTACTCGACGGCCAGACGCTCCAGGAGGGGGCCGAGCTGCTTGCACGGCTCGCACCACTCGGCCCAGAAGTCGAGGACGACCGGAACCTCGGCCGAGCGCTGGAGCACATCGCGCTCGAAGCCGACCTCGTCGACGTCGATCACCAGGGCCGACGGGGGCACGGCGGCGGAACCACCCTGCCGGGCGGCTTCGGCGCGCACCTGCTCCGCCTTCGCCTTGGCCTCTCCGGCCGCCTTCACCGCGGCGAGGTCGACGACGCCGCTCATGGACATGTTTCGGGGCTGCATGGATACATCCTCCCCCTTCCGCGCGCGTAACCGGTAAGCCATGGCTGAACCGTGCCGTCCGCGCATCTCCCGCCGGTGTGCGAGACGCGCGTACGACACGGTTCTTCGTCTTCGGTGGCACCGGGTCCCCACCCGGCACCTTCTTCCGCGCCGGATCCCCATCCGGCACTCTGGTTGTCGCTCAGGCCGCTCAATGCCTTTCGCTACAGGTCGTAGCGTAACTCCAGGGATGGATCCGGGGGGAGCCCGCGGACGCGATCCGCGCGGTGAACTGCCTCACATCACCGACCTCTGGCGGTATACCTACCGGCGGGTATGGTCGCTTCTCATGTGTAGCCGCACCAACCCCCGCAGCAGCCGTACCGGGCGCCCCCGCTCCACCGAGGCCGACACGGCCATCCTGGAGGCGACGCGCGCGGCCCTGGTCGAGCTGGGCTGGTCCAAGCTCACGATGGGGGACGTGGCCGGCCGGGCCGGGGTGGCGAAGACGACGCTGTACCGCCGCTGGCCCAGCAAGAACGAGCTCGTGGTGGACGCCGTGGCCGTCCTCTTCGACGAACTCGAGATGCCGGACCTCGGTTCCCTCCAGGCCGACATCGAGCACGTGGTGCTGCAGTTCGCGGCCCTCCTGGAGCGGCCCGAGACGAAGACGGCCCTGATGGCCGTGGTCGCCGAGTCGACCCGGGACGAGCCGCTGCGCGAGCGCATCCGCGCCTCGATAGTCGACCGCCAGAAGCGGCTGGTCCTGGCCGGCCGCGAGCGGGCGCAGCAGCGCGGCGAACTCCCGCCGGGCCGCGACCCGATGGCCGTGGACGCGACCGACGACCTGATCTTCGACGTCATCGCCGGCGCGGTGGTGCACCGCGCGCTGGTCAGCGCGGAGCCGGTGGACGGCCCCTGGGTGGCCCGCCTCTCCGCGCTCCTGGTGGGCGGCCTGGGCGCGGCGGCGGCGACCGGCGGCGACCGGTGACCACCTCGGCGGCCACGGGCTGAGCGGGGGACGCGGCAGGGGCGGTACGGGAGTTCCCGTACCGCCCCTGTCATGTCTCCGTGCGGGGGATCAGAAGCCCGGGGGCTCCGTGTAGACGCCCCACTCGTCGCGCAGGGCGTCGCAGATCTCGCCGAGGGTGGCCTCCGCGCGGACGGCCTCCAGCATCGGGACGATCATGTTCGAGCCGTCGCGGGCCGCCTTGAGCATCGCGTCGAGGGAGGCGCGGACCTTGGCGTCGTCACGGCGCTCCTTGCGCTCGCCGAGGACGCGGACCTGCTCCCACTCGACCTCGTGGCTGACCCGCAGGATCTCCAGGTCGCCGGTGACCGAGCCGTGGTGGACGTTGACGCCGACGACCCGCTTGTCGCCCTTCTCCAGGGACCGCTGGTACGTGAAGGCGGACTCGGCGATCTCGCCGGTGAACCAGCCGTCCTCGATGCCGCGCAGGATGCCGGAGGTGATCGGGCCGATGGGGTGCTGGCCGTCCGGGTGGGCGCGGCGGCCGCGCTCCTTGATCTGGTCGAAGATCTTCTCGGCGTCGGCCTCGATGCGGTCGGTGAGCTGCTCGACGTACCAGGAACCGCCCAGCGGGTCGGCGACGTTGGCGACGCCGGTCTCCTCCATCAGGACCTGCTGGGTGCGCAGCGCGATCTCGGCGGCCTGCTCGCTGGGGAGCGCGAGGGTCTCGTCGAGGGCGTTGGTGTGGAGGGAGTTGGTGCCGCCGAGGACGGCGGAGAGGGCCTCGACCGCGGTGCGCACGACGTTGTTGTACGGCTGCTGGGCGGTGAGGGAGACGCCGGCGGTCTGGGTGTGGAAGCGGAGCCACTGGGCCTTGTCGGTCTTGGCGCCGTAGACCTCCTTCATCCAGCGGGCCCAGATCCGGCGCGCGGCGCGGAACTTGGCGATCTCCTCGAAGAAGTCGAGGTGCGCGTCGAAGAAGAAGGAGAGGCCGGGGGCGAAGACGTCGACGTCGAGGCCGCGGGAGAGGCCGAGCTCCACGTAGCCGAAGCCGTCGGCGAGGGTGTACGCGAGCTCCTGCGCGGCCGTCGCGCCGGCCTCGCGGATGTGGTAGCCGGAGACGGAGAGCGGCTTGTACGCGGGGATGCTCGCCGCGCAGTGCTCCATCAGGTCGCCGATGAGGCGCAGGTGGGGCTCGGGCTCGAAGAGCCACTCCTTCTGCGCGATGTACTCCTTGAAGATGTCGGTCTGGAGCGTGCCGTTGAGCACGGCCGGGTCGACGCCCTGGCGCTCGGCGGCGACGAGGTACATGCAGAAGACGGGCACGGCGGGGCCGCTGATCGTCATCGACGTCGTGACGTCGCCGAGCGGGATGTCCTTGAAGAGGACCTCCATGTCGGCGGCGGAGTCGATGGCGACGCCGCAGTGGCCGACCTCGCCGAGGGAGCGGGGGTCGTCGGAGTCGCGGCCCATGAGGGTCGGCATGTCGAAGGCGACGGAGAGGCCGCCGCCGCCGGCGGCCAGGATCATCTTGTAGCGCTCGTTGGTCTGCTCGGCGTTGCCGAAGCCGGCGAACTGGCGGATGGTCCAGGTCCGGCCGCGGTAGCCGGTCGGGTGCAGGCCCCGGGTGAAGGGGTACTCACCGGGCCAGCCGATGCGCTCGAACCCCTCGTAGGTGTCGCCGGGCCGGGGCCCGTAGACCGGCTCGACGGCGTCGCCGGAGAGCGTGGTGAAGTCGGCGTCCCGCTTGCGGGCCTTGTCGTAACGGGCCTGCCAGCGACGGCGGCCTTCCTCGATGGCGTCAGCGTCCATGCTTCGAATTTACTAGGACGTCCTAGTAAATGTCGATGGCAAACCCCCGCACATCAGTGCGGGGGTGCACGCTCAGGCGTTGACCGGGGCCGGCTGCGCGCCGCTGACCAGCGGAAGCGTCTCGGCGACGACCTTGCGCTCGACGAAGAACGCGGCGGTCGGGATGGTGCCGGAGACCAGCACCCAGATGAGCTTGCCGAACGGCCACTTGGCCTTCGAGCCCAGGTCGAAGGCGAAGACCAAGTAGATGATGTAGAGGACGCCGTGGATCTGGGAGACCACGAGGGTCAGGCCCTCGCCGACGCCGAAGCCGTACTTGGCGACCATGCACGCGCAGAGGATGAGCAGCATGACGGCGGTCACGTAGGCCATGACGCGGTAGCGGGTCAGCACGCTGGATTTCATGCCGTCGAGCGTAACGGCACGATCCGGGCGATCTTCGCGGGGGTGGGGGTGCCCGTCAGCCCTCGTCGAAGTCGTGCGCCGCGACGCGCAGCGGGCGGAGCATCGCGAAGATCTCCGCGCACTCCTCGGCGTCGTACGCACCGAGGCCGAACTCCATCTCCATCAGGTCGCGGGTCGCGGCCTCGACCACCTCGCGGCCCTTCTCCGTGATGGAGGCGAGGGTGCCGCGGCCGTCGTTGGGGTTCGGCCGCTTCGCCACGAGACCCGACTTCACCAGGCGGTCCACCGTGTTCGTCACCGAGGTCGGGTGGACCTGCAGCCGCTCGCCGATCTTGGACATCGGCAGCTCGCCGGCCTTCGAGAAGGTCAGCAGCACCAGCGCCTCGTAGCGGGCGAAGGTCAGCCCGTACGGCTTGACCACGGCGTCCACCTCGGCCAGCAGGATCTGGTGGGCGCGCATGATCGAGGTGATCGCGGCCATCGAGGGGACCGGGCCCCAGCGCTTCTGCCAGAGTTCGTCGGCTCGGGCGATGGGGTCGAAGGGGAGACTGAGCGGCTTGGACACGCATCGACCATACCGACTGGTCATATGCCGGTCAGCCCCGTCTCGCCTTTCGGTCGCCGCCCCTGGTCGCCCGCAGCTCGACGGCGGCGGCGAGCAGGCAGAGCGTGCCGAGGACGCCCGTGCCCGCCACGACCGTGTGCACGGGGGCGAACTCGGCCGCGACCCCGGCCCCGGCCATGCCGACGCCCTGGACGGTCATCATGCCCGCGGTCATCAGGGTCATGGCCCTCCCCCGCTGCTCCTCGGGGACGGCGGCGACGAACCAGGCGTCGAGGCCGAGGGTGTACGCGCCGGTGGCACCGGCCAGGAAGAGCGCGACGGCCGCGAGGGCGACGCCCGGCCGGGGGCCGTAGAGGAGGTACGGCACGACGCTGGCGACGGCGAGCGGCAGCACGATCCGGGAGCGGGTCGCGGCGGTCAGGAACGATCCGGCGAACAGCTCGCCCGCGATGGTGCCGACGGGCAGCGCGCACATGAGGAGGCCGAGGGCGGCGGTGGAGACGCCGATCTCGTCGGCGTAGGGGGCGGCGAGGGCCTCGGGGACGACGGCGAAGAGCGGCGGCACCCAGAACATCAGCATCAGGGCCCGTACGCGCCGGTTGCGCAGCACGGCGAAGGTGCCGGAGAGCCCCGGCGAGTCGGTCCCGCGGGCGGGGCGGCGGGCGGTGCCGAGGCGCAGCAGCAGGGCGGAGGCGAGGAAGGTGACGGTGGTGACGACGAGGGCGCCGCGCGGCGGGACGAGGGTGAGGAGGACGCCGCCGGCGGCGAAGCCGGTGAGGAGGGCGCTCTGCGACACGATCCGCAGCAGCGACCGCCCGAGGACGAAGAGGTCGCCCTCGCCGAGGACGTCGGCGAGGGTCGCCATGCGGGTGCCGTTGAAGACGGGCGAGACGACGGCGATGGCGCAGCGCAGCGCGAGCAGGACGGCGACGGGGGTGGCGGGCACCACCATGAGCGCGACGCAGCCCGCGCAGACGAGGTCGCAGAAGACGAGGATCCGGCGCGGCGGAAGCCGGTCGGTGAGCCCGGCGAGGAGGGTGCCGCCGAGGAGGTACGGCAGGAACCCGAGCGCGAAGGTGAGGGAGGAGAGGAGCGGCGACTTCGTCAGGTCGTAGACGAGGACGGTGAGCGCGAGCTCGCTGACGACGACCCCGAGCAACGAGAACAGGTGCGCCACGAACACGAACCGGAACTCACGGACGGCGAAGACGGCCCGGTAGCCGGGAGCGCCCACCGCGACGGGCACGGCCTCGGGGCCGGGGGCCGAGGCGGGGGCCGGGCCGTCGCTCTCGGGGTCGCCGGTCCGGCCGGGGGCGACACCGGGAGCCGCCACCCCGACGGGCGCAGCCTCGTGGCCGGAGGCCGGCGCGGTAACGGCGAGGACCCGCTCGGAGACAGACGCCATAGGCGTGGGGGCAGGGGTGTGCGCGGGCGCCTGGGAGGGCGTCCGAGTGTGGTTCTCGGGCATGGGCGCAGCCTGCCCGGTGCGAGGAGTTCCCCCTAGACTTTCGGCTCCAGGCGAATGTTCCGCCGCATCCCCCGGAGGGTCCCGTGCCGTACCACCTGCGTTTCGGCGAGGCCGACCCGTTGCGGATCCGGTTCGCCGTCTCGCCGCTCTGGGAGACGCACTCCGCCGTGCGGGTGCTCGCGCGGCCCGAGAAGCAGGGGTACCACCTGCCGTGGATGCGGCGGATCGCGGGCGCCGCGCGGGAGCTCGACCTGCGGCCGCTGCACCTGCTCATGCCGCTGCGCGGGCACAACCCGGACTTCCTCTATCCCCCGCCCCTGGGCCCCGCCGCCGCCTTCGAGGACGAGATCGCGGCCGTACGGGAGATCGATCCGGCCCTCGCGCGCGACGACTTCGCGCGGGCGCTCGCCGAGACGCCGGGGGCGGCGGACACCGTGGAGGGGCGGCGGCTGCTCGCCGACCCCGCGGGGGCGGTGGAGCGGCTGGCCGAGCTGCTCCGGGCCGCCTGGGAGGCGCTGATCGCGCCCGAGTGGCCCCGGCTGCGGGCGCTGCTCGAGGCGGACGTGGCGTACCACTCGCGGCGGCTCGCGGAGGGCGGGCTCGAACGGCTGCTCGGCGAGCTCCATCCGGCCTTCGACTGGGCCTCGGAGACGGCCACGCTGCGGGTGGACTATCCCGGGGAGCACGACCGGCCGCTGGACGGGCAGGGTCTCGTGCTCATGCCGTCGGTGTTCACCTGGCCGGACGTGGTGAGCGGGTTCGATCCGCCGTGGCAGCCGACGGTGGTCTATCCGGCGCGCGGGATCGGCGGCCTGTGGTCGGAGCCCCGGGACCGTACCCCCGAGGCGCTCGCCCGGCTGCTCGGCCCGGTGCGGGCGGACGTCCTGTGCGCGCTGGCGGAGCCGATGGGGACGACGGCGCTGGCCCATCTCCTGGGGCGGGCGCCGTCGTCCGTGTCCTCGCACCTGGCGGTGCTGCGGGATGCGGGGCTGCTGACCTCGCGGCGGTACGGCCACCAGGTGCTGTACGAGCGGACCCCGCTGGGCATCGCGCTGTCGCAGCCCGAGACGGACTGACCGTCAGGCGCCGAGGTGGCGTTCCACCGTCTCGACCTTCGCCGTGAGGCCGTCCGTCACGCCCGGGCGGATGTCGGCCTTCATGACCACCGAGACGCGCGGCGCGCGGGCCTCGACGGCGGCGACGGCGCGCTTCACGACGTCCATCACCTCGTCCCACTCGCCCTCGATCGAGGTGAACATCGCGTCCGTGCGGTTCGGCAGGCCCGACTCCCGGACGACCCGGACGGCGTCGGCGACGTACTCGCCGACCTCCTCCCCCACGCCGAGGGGGGTCACGGAGAACGCGACGATCATGCCTTCACCGCGTCCTGGGCAGCCTCGGCCCGCGCGCGGGAGGCGATGACCGCGTCCTCGGCCTCGCGCTTCAGCTTCCGCTCGGCGTAGAAGCCCCCCAGGGGCAGCACCGAGAGGACGAAGTAGAGGGCGGCGGTGCCGAAGCTCCACTTGGTCTTGTTCCAGGCGTCCAGCCAGAAGAGCACGTACAGGACGAACAGGACGCCGTGGATCGCCCCCATGACCGGCACCGCGTTGAAGTCCGTCGTCCGCTTCAACACCGAGCAGACCAGCAGGAGCAGGAACGAGACGGCCTCCGGCGCGGAGACGAGCCGGAGCCGGTGGAGGGAGGAAGCGGTCTTGATGTCCACGGAGGGGGTCACCTTCGTTCGATCTTGTGAACGGATGCACAAGGGCCCGTTCATTGTGCACGGCTCCTTTGCTGTCTCTTTAGCCGGGGGCCCAGTACCTTCCTGGGGTGGCAACGTTCCGACTCCAGGGCAGCAAAGTGCTCGCCGTGTCCATGACCGGCGACGCCGTGAAGGCGAAGAACGGCTCGATGGTCGCCTACGACGGCCAGATGGCGTTCAAGAAGATGAGCGGCGGCGGTGAGGGCCTGCGCGGCATGGTGACCCGCCGGCTCACGGGTGAGCAGATGGAGGTGATGGAGGTGCGCGGCCAGGGGACCTGCTGGTTCGCCGACCGGGCCTCCGAGATCAATCTCGTCTCGCTGCACGGCGACAAGCTGTGGGTGGAGGCGAGCAACCTGCTCGCGACCGACGCGGGGCTGCGCACCGGCACCACCTTCACGGGGCTGCGCGGCGGCGCCACCGGCAACGGGCTCTTCACCACGACCGTCGAGGGCACGGGCCAGGCGGCGATCATGTCGGACGGTCCGGCGGTGGTGCTGCGGGTGACCCCCCAGTACCCGCTCCAGGTCGACCCGGGCGCGTACATCGCCCATCAGGGCAACCTCCAGCAGCACTTCCAGTCCGGGGTGACCTTCCGCACCCTCATGGGCGAGGGCGGCGGCGAGGCCTTCCAGATCCGCTTCGAGGGCGACGGGCTCGTGTACGTGCAGCCGAGCGAGCGGAACACGATCGGGGGCGACGTCTGATGCCGTTCCGCGAGATCAACTCGAAGATGGTCGAGGCGACCGTCATCCCAGGGCAGCGGATGTTCAGTCAGCGCGGCGCGATGCTCGCGTACCGCGGCGACGTCACTTTCACGCCGAACATCGCGGGCGGCCAGGGCGGCCTGATGTCGATGATCGGCCGCCGGGTGGCGGGCGAGGCGACCCCGCTGATGACGGTCGAGGGCAACGGCACGGTGATGTTCGGGCACGGCGGCCACCACATCCAGGTGATCGCGCTGACGGGCGACACCCTGTACGTGGAGGCCGACCGGCTGCTCGCCTTCGACGGGACGCTGGAGCAGGGCACGATGTTCATGGGCTCGCAGGGCGGGGTCATGGGCATGGTCCGCGGCCAGGTGACCGGGCAGGGCCTCTTCACGACGACCCTGAAGGGCCACGGCTCGGTGGCCGTCATGGCGCACGGCGGCGTCATCGAGCTGCCGATCTCCCCGGGCCGCCCGGTGCACGTGGACCCGCAGGCGTACGTGGCGCACCACGGCGACGTGCGGAACAAGCTGTCCACGGCGCTGGGCTGGCGCGACATGGTGGGGCGCGGCTCGGGCGAGGCGTTCCAGCTGGAGCTGAGCGGCAGCGGCGCGGTGTACGTCCAGGCCTCGGAGGAGAAGCTGTGAGCACCCCTGTCATCCACGACCCGCACTCCCTGCCGTCGGACGACAACGTCAATCCGTACACCTTCTGCGTGGAGCTCAAAGGGAGCCAATGGTTCCTCCAGAAGGGGAAGATGATCGCCTACTACGGGCGGATCGAGTTCAACGGCATCGGGCACGGCCGTCTCGACCGGCTGGTGCGGACGTCGTTCCACTCGCCGCTGCACGCGAGCGACTGGGTGGTGGCCGAGGGCAGCGGGAAGATGCTGCTCGCGGACCGGGCGTTCGACGTGAACTCGTACGACCTGGACGAGGGCAACCTGACGATCCGCTCGGGGAACCTGCTGGCCTACCAGCCGACGCTGGCGCTGAAGCAGTCGATCGTGCCGGGGTTCGTGACGCTGATCGGCACGGGCAAGTTCGTGGCCGCGTCGAACGGTCCGGTGGTCTTCATGGAGCCGCCGATGCGGGTGGACCCGCAGGCGCTGGTGGGCTGGGCGGACTGCCCTTCGCCCTGCCACCATTACGACCACGGGTACATGACGGGCGTGATGGGCGGGGTCCGCGCGCTGACGGGGATCGGCGGGACCTCGGGCGAGGAGCACCAGTTCGAGTTCGTCGGTGCGGGTACGGTACTGCTGCAGTCGACGGAGCTGCTGATGCCGGAGCGGGCGATCGGCGCGCCGCCGGCGCAGGCGGGTGTTCCGGGCGGGCACGGGGCGTCTGGTTCCGGCCAGGGGCCGCTCGGCGCGGTACCGCGTCTTCCCGGCCAGCTCGGTGACCTCCAGCGTCGCTTCGGTCTGTGAGCGGTAGTCTGCGGAGTGTGACGTGATCGAACGCGCGCTCCCAGACTTCGTCAAGTATTCAACTTCTTAGGTAGAATCCATATATGGAGACCGAGACCGCCACCCCCTGGCTCACCGACGGCGAGCAATGCGCCTGGCGCACGTTCCTGGACGTCCAGAGAATGCTGACGTACCAGCTGGAGCGGGACCTCCAGCCCTTCGGCCTGACGATGAACGACTACGAGATCCTGGTGAACCTCTCGGAGTCGGCGGAGCGGCGGCTGCGCATGAGCGACCTCGCCGCCGCCACCCTCCAGTCGAAGAGCCGACTCTCCCACCAGATCACCCGCATGGAGAACGCCGGGCTCGTCCGCCGCGAGAACTGCGAGTCCGACCGCCGCGGGCTCTACGCCGTCCTCACCGACGACGGCATGGAGACCATGCGCAAGGTCGCCCCGCACCACGTCGAGTCCGTGCGCAAGCACTTCATCGACCAGCTCAGCGGCGAGGCACTCGGCGACCTCCACGAGTCCCTGAAGCCGGTCGCCGAGCAGCTCCGCGGCCGCCGCGGGAAGCCGTGACCTGACAGAGTACGAAGAGGGCCTCTCCGGTCACCGGAGAGGCCCTCTTCGTACGTACCGGCGTCAGTTTCCGGTCAGGCTCGCGACCAGCTCGTCGGAGGCCGCGTACGGGTCGAGGTCGCCCGCGACGATCCGCTCCGCCAGCGCGTCGAGGCGCCGGTCGCCGTGCAGGTCGCCGATCCGCTCGCGCAGGGCGGTGACCGCGATGGTCTCCACCTCGCGCGCCGCACGGGCCCGGCGGCGCTCCGCCAGGACCCCGTGCTCCTCCATCCAGGCGCGGTGCTTCTCCAGGGCCTCCACGACCTCGTCGACGCCCTCGCCGCGCGCCGCGACCGTCTTCACGATCGGCGGCCGCCAGTCGCCGGCGGCCCGCGCCTCTCCCAGGCCCAGCATGTGGTTGAGCTCGCGGGCGGTGGCGTCCGCGCCGTCCCGGTCGGCCTTGTTCACCACGTACACGTCGCCGATCTCCAGGATGCCCGCCTTCGCGGCCTGGATGCCGTCGCCCATGCCCGGCGCGAGCAGCACGACGGAGGTGTCGGCCTGGGAGGCGATCTCCACCTCCGACTGCCCGACGCCGACGGTCTCCACGAGGATCACCTCGCAGCCGGCCGCGTCCAGGACGCGGATGG
Organism: Streptomyces nymphaeiformis; assembly: GCF_014203895.1. Lineage (GTDB taxonomy): Bacteria > Actinomycetota > Actinomycetes > Streptomycetales > Streptomycetaceae > Streptomyces > Streptomyces nymphaeiformis. The sequence continues at coordinate 345,310 of NZ_JACHJY010000005.1, forward strand.
CCTGCGGGGCGGACCAGGCGAGCCCGCCGAGGTGGCCGCGGGTCGCCATGGAGCGGATGTAGACGCCCGGGTCGGAGGCGTGCTCCGACATCCGGACCCGGTCACCGAGCAGCGCGCCCCCGCTGAACGGCGAGGACGGGTCGACGGCGAGCACGCCGACCCGCTTGCCCGCCCGGCGGTACGCGGAGACCAGCGCGGACGTCGACGTGGACTTGCCCACGCCCGGCGAGCCGGTGAGGCCCACCACGTACGCGCCGCCGGTGAGCGGCGCGAGCGCCGCCATCACCTCGCGCAGCTGCGGGGACGCCCCCTCCACGAGCGAGATCAGCCGGGCCACCGCACGCGGCCTGCCCTCCCGTGCCTGGGCGACGAGTTCGGGGACGTCCACCATCTGCGCTGCTCCTCGATTGCCGGATTACTTGCCGGAGACCTTGACGATCAGGGCGTCGCCCTGGCCGCCGCCGCCGCAGAGGGCGGCCGCGCCGATGCCGCCGCCGCGCCGCTTGAGCTCCAGGGCCAGGTGGAGCACGAGACGGGCGCCGGACATGCCGATGGGGTGACCGAGGGCGATCGCGCCGCCGTTGACGTTCACCTTCTCGGGGGTAACGCCGAGGTCCTTCATTGACTGGACGGCGACGGCGGCGAAGGCCTCGTTGATCTCGATCAGGTCGAGGTCGTCGACGCTCAGGCCGTCCTTCTTCAGGGCGTTCAGGATCGCGTTGGACGGCTGCGACTGCAGCGAGTTGTCCGGGCCCGCGACGTTGCCGTGGGCGCCGATCTCGGCGATCCACTCCAGGCCCAGCTCCTCGGCCTTGGCCTTGCTCATCACGACGACGGCGGCGGCGCCGTCCGAGATCTGCGAGGAGGTGCCGGCGGTGATGGTGCCGTCCTTGGTGAAGGCCGGACGGAGCTTGCCCAGGGACTCGACCGTGGTCTCCGCGCGGATGCCCTCGTCCTTGGAGAAGACGACGGGCTCGCCCTTGCGCTGCGGGATCTCGACCGGGGTGATCTCGGCCTCGAAGATGCCGTTCTTCTGGGCGGCGGCGGCGCGCTGGTGCGAGAGGGCGGCGATCTCGTCCTGCTCGGGGCGCTGGATGCCCAGGCGGGTGTTGTGCTTCTCCGTGGACTCGCCCATGGCGATGCCCTCGAAGGAGTCGGTGAGACCGTCGTACGCCATGGCGTCGAGCATCTCGATCGCGCCGTACTTGAAGCCCTCGCGGGACTTCGGGAGCAGGTGCGGGGCGTTGGTCATGGACTCCTGGCCGCCGGCGACGACGATGTCGAACTCGCCGGCGCGGATCAGCTGGTCGGCGAGGGCGATGGCGTCGAGGCCGGACAGACACACCTTGTTGATGGTGAGCGCCGGGACGTTCATCGGGATGCCGCCCTTGACGGCCGCCTGGCGGGCGGGGATCTGGCCGGCGCCCGCCTGGAGCACCTGGCCCATGATCACGTACTGCACCTGGTCGCCGCCGATGCCGGCCCGGTCGAGGGCCGCCTTGATGGCGAAGCCGCCGAGGTCGGCGCCCGAGAAGGACTTGAGCGAGCCGAGGAGGCGACCCATGGGCGTGCGGGCGCCCGCGACGATCACTGAGGTGGTACCGGTCGTTCCAGACATGAGGCACGGCCCCTTGGGATGAGGAGTGAACGAGGGTTTACCGCCAATGTACTGAGCGGTGCGGCGCGCGGTCACCGGCCGAAAGGTGTGATCGCGCGCACGTTGCGTAACCACCCTTCCAGCGGTGCACTGGAGGCATGCTGACGCGTATCGACCACATCGGGATCGCCTGCTTCGACCTGGACAAGACCGTCGAGTTCTACCGTGCCACGTACGGTTTCGAGGTCTACCACTCCGAGGTCAACGAGGAGCAGGGCGTCCGCGAGGCCATGCTCAAGATCAACGCCACCGACGACGGCGGGGCCTCGTACCTCCAGCTCCTCGAGCCCACCCGGGAGGACTCCGCGGTGGGCAAGTGGCTCGCCAAGAACGGCGAGGGCGTGCACCACATCGCCTTCGGCACCGCGGACGTCGACGGCGATGCCGAGGCCATCCGCGGCAAGGGCGTCCGCGTCCTCTACGACGAGCCGCGGATCGGCTCCATGGGCTCCCGGATCACCTTCCTCCACCCCAAGGACTGCCACGGCGTCCTGACGGAACTGGTCACCTCGGCCGAGCCGTCGGCTGACCACTCCTCAGCGGAGCACTGACCTCCGGATTCCCGGCCCGGTAGAGTGGGCGGCTCCGGGCCGGGGCCGGTCGGGGCCGCTCCGTGCGGCACCGAAGTCGGGATGTCGGGGTCGTCCGATCTGCCACGATTCCCCGGGGGTCCGTCCTCGACCGTGAGGGCGTGCTCGTAGGAGTTGCGACCAGGGTTGGGGTCTCCCCTGCTCGAAGAGCTCGGGGAAGGATGGGACCGCGCAGTGCGGGGCTACGAACGCCAGGAGAGCCACCGAGCTGAAGACGACCATCTCGCCAGGTTCGAAGCCGAGATGGACCGGCTGAAGACCGAGCGCGAGAAGGCCGTCCAGCATGCCGAGGACCTGGGCTACCAGGTCGAGGTCTTGCGTGCCAAACTCCACGAGGCGCGCCGCACCATCGCCTCCCGGCCCGCGTACGACAGCGCCGACATCGGCTACCAGGCCGAGCAGCTGCTGCGGAACGCGCAGGCGCAGGCCGAGCAGCTCCGCCAGGACGCCGAGCGCGAGCTGCGCGAGGCCCGCGCCCAGACGCAGCGGATCCTCCAGGAGCACGCCGAGCACCAGGCCCGGCTCCAGGCCGAGCTGCACAACGAGGCCGTCCAGCGCCGCCAGCAGCTCGACCAGGAGCTCAACGAGCGCCGCCAGACCGTCGAGGCGCACGTCAACGAGAACGTCGCCTGGGCGGAACAGCTGCGCGCCCGCACGGAGTCGCAGGCCCGCCGCCTGATGGAGGAGTCCCGCGCGGAGGCCGAGCAGTCCCTCGCCACCGCCCGCGCCGAGGCCACCCGGCTCGCCGAGGAGACCAGCCGCCGGGTCGGCACCGAGGCGGAGGCCGCCCGTGCCGAGGCCGAGGCGATTCTGCTGCGCGCCCGCAAGGACGCCGAGCGGCTCCTCGCCGCCGCCTCCAGCCAGGCGCAGGAGGCCACCAGCCACGCCGAGCAGCTCCGCTCCACCACCGCCACCGAGACCGACCAGGCCCGCCGGCAGGCCACCGAGCTCTCCCGCGCCGCCGAACAGCGCATGCAGGAGGCCGAGGAGCGGCTCCGGGTCGCCCGCGTCGAGGCGGAGAAGGCCCTCACCGAGGCCAAGGAGGCCGCGGCCAGGCAGCTCTCCTCCGCCGAGCAGGTCAACGAGCAGCGCACCCGCACCGCCAAGACGGAGATCGCCCGGCTCGTCGGCGAGGCCACCAAGGAGGCCGAGGCGCTCAAGGCCGAGGCCGAGGAGAAGCTCCGCGAGGCGACCGCCGAGGCGGAGAAGCTCGTCTCCGAGGCCTCCGAGAAGGCCGTCACGGCCGCCGCCGAGGACTCCGCCGCCGCGCTCGCGAAGGCCGCCCGCAGCGCCGAGGAGATCCTCACCAAGGCCTCGGAGGACGCCCGGGAGACCACCCGCAAGGCCGCCGAGGAGGCCGAGCGGGTCCGCCGCGAGGCCGAGACCGAGGCGGACCGGCTGCGCGCCGAGGCCGGGGAGCAGGCCGACGAGCTGCTCGGTTCGGCGAAGGACGACACCAAGGAGTACCGCGCCAAGACGGTCGAGCTCCAGGAGGAGGCCCGGCGGCTGCGCGGCGAGGCCGAGCAGCTGCGCGCCGAGGCCATCGACGAGGGCGAGCGGATCCGCGGCGAGGCCCGGCGCGAGGCCCTCCAGCAGATCGAGGAGGCGGCCAGGACCGCCGAGGAGCTCCTCACCAAGGCCCGTACGGACGCCGAGGAGCAGCGCGCCAAGGCCGGCGCCGAGAGCGAGCGGGTCAAGTCGGAGGCGATGGAGCGCGCCCAGACGCTCCGGACCCAGGCCGAGGAGACCCTGGAGCGCACCCGCGCCGAGGCCGAGCGGCTGCGCGCCGAGGCCGAGGAGCAGGCCGAGTCGGTGACGGCCGCGGCCGAGGAGGCCGCCGCCGGGCTGCGCGCGGACGCCGAGCGGGCCGCCGAGGCGCGCCGCGCGGAGGCCGCCGAGGAGCTGACCCGGCTGCACACCGACGCCGAGGCGAAGGTCGCGGCCGCCGGCGAGGAGCTCACCGACGCGCGGGCCGAGGGCGAGCGGATCCGGCGCGAGGCCGCCGAGGAGACGGAGCGGCTGCGGACCGAGGCCGCCGAGCGGATCCGTACGCTGCGTGAGCAGGCCGAGCAGGAGGCCGAGCGGCTGCGCGCCGAGGCCGCGTCGGACGCGTCGACCGCGCGTACCGAGGCGGAGTCCGCGGCCGTACGGCTGCGCACGGAGGCGTCCGAGGACGCCGAGCGGCTGCGCACGGAGGCCCAGGAGACCGCCGACCGGGTGCGGGCCGAGGCCGCCGCGGCCGCCGAGCGGGTGGCCGCCGAGGCCGCCGAGGCGCTGGCCGCCGCGCAGGACGAGGCCGTCCGGCGCCGCCGGGAGGCCGAGGAGACCCTGGAGTCGGCCCGTTCCGAGGCCGGCCGGGAGCGCGAGCACGCCCGGGAGCAGTCCGAGGAGCTCCTCGCCGCCGCCCGCAAGCGGGTGGAGGAGGCGCAGACCGAGGCGCAGCGCCTGGTCGAGGAGGCGGACACGCGGGCGACCGAGATGGTCGCCGCCGCCTCGCGAGCCGCCCAGGAGGTGCGGGACTCGGTGGCCGGTCTGCGGGAGCAGGCCGAGGAGGAGATCGCCGGGCTGCGCAGCGCCGCCGAGCACGCGGCCGAGCGGACCCGCACCGAGGCGCAGGAGGAGGCGGACCGGGTCCGTTCCGACGCGTACGAGGAGCGGGAGCGGGCGTCCGAGGACGCCGCCGCCACGCGGGCGCGTGCCCAGGAGGAGTCGGAGGCCGCGAAGGCGCTGGCGGAGCGGACGGTCACGGACGCGCTCGCCGAGGCGGAGAAGCTGCGGGCGGACACCGCGGAGTACGCGCAGCGGGTACGGACGGAGGTCACGGACTCGCTGGCCTCGGCCGAGCAGGACGCGGCCCGCACCCGTGCGGACGCCCGCGACGACGCGAACCGGATCCGTTCGGAGGCGGCCGACCGCGCCGAGACGGCGCTCGGCGAGGCCCGCGCGGAGGCGGAGCGGATCGGGGCCGAGGCGGAGCAGGTCCTCGACGAGGCCCGGCAGGCGGCGGACAAGCGTCGTGCGGACGCCGCCGAGCAGGCGGACGCGCTGATCGGCGAGGCCACGACGGAGGCCGAGCGGATCGGGGCCGAGGCCGCCGAGCTGCGGGCGGAGGCCGAGCGGCTCAAGGTCGACGGCGAGGCGCACGCGGAGGCGCTGCGCGACGCGGCGATCGCCGAGGGCGAGCAGGTCCTCGACGAGGCCCGCAAGGCCGCCGACAAGCGCCGTGCGGACGCCGCCGAGCAGGCGGACACGCTCGTCGGCGAGGCGCGGGCCGAGGCCGCGCGGATCGCCGAGGAGGCGGCTCGGCTGCGGGTCGAGGCCGAGCAGGTCAAGGCCGAGGGCGAGGCACAGGCGGAGGCCCTGCGCGCGGAGGCCCGCGCCGAGGGCGAGCAGGTCCTCGACGAGGCCCGCAAGGCCGCCGACAAGCGCCGTACGGACGCCGCCGAGCAGGCCGACACGCTGATCGGCGAGGCGACGGCCGAAGCGGAGCGGCTCACCGCCGAGGCGGTCGAGCTCATGGAGACCACCGAGCAGGACGCCGCCCGCCTGCGGGCCGAGGCCGAGCAGGTCAAGGCCGAGGGCGAGGCACAGGCGGAGGCCCTGCGCGCGGAGGCCCGCGCCGAGGGCGAGCAGGTCCTCGACGAGGCCCGCAAGGCCGCCGACAAGCGCCGTGCCGATGCCGCCGAGCAGGCGGACACGCTGATCGGCGAGGCCACCGCGGAGGCCGAGCGGATCGCGGCCGAGGCCGCCGAGCTGCGCGAGACGACCGCGCAGGACGCCGAGCGGCTGCGCACCGAGGCCGAGCAGGTCAAGGCCGACGGCGAGGCGCACGCGCAGGCCCTGCGCAACGCCGCGCTCGCCGATGCCGACCAGATCCTGGACGACGCCCGCAAGGCCGCCGACAAGCGCCGTACGGACGCCGCCGAGCAGGCCGACACCCTCGTCGGCGAGGCGACGGCCGAGGCCGAGCGGATCGTGAACGAGGCGGCCGAGCTGGCCGATTCGGTCGGCGCGGACGCCCGCGCCGAGGCGGACCGTACCGTCGCCGCCGCCGCGGAGGAGGCCGAGCGGCTGCGCGCCGAGGGCGCCGAGGCGATCGCCGAGGCCCTGCGGGACGCCGAGCGGATCCGTACCGAGTCGGAGCGGGTGAAGGAGGACGCCTCCGCCGCGGCCGAGCAGATGCGTGCGGAGGCCCGCGAGGAGGCGGACCGTACGCTCGACGAGGCCCGGGAGGCCGGGGCCCGGAAGCGTTCCGACGCGGCCGAGCAGGCCGACCAGCTGATGGCCAAGGCCCAGGAGGAGGCGCTGCGCGCCACCACGGAGGCCGAGTCGCAGGCGGACACGATGGTCGGCGCGGCCCGCAAGGAGGCCGAGCGGATCGTCGCCGAGGCGACCGTCGAGGGCAACACGCTGGTGGAGCAGGCCCGTACGGACGCGGACGAGCTCCTGGTCGGGGCGCGCAGCGACGCGACGGCGATAAGGGAGCGGGCCGAGGAACTGCGGAGCCGCGTCGAGGGCGAGATCGAGGAGCTGCACGAGCGGGCGCGGCGCGAGTCGGCCGAGCAGATGAAGACGGCCGGCGAGCGGGTCGACAAGCTGGTGAAGGCCGCCGAGGAGCAGCGCGCCGAGGCCGACGAGAAGGCCAAGGAGATGGTCTCGGAGGCGAGTTCGGAGGCGAGCAAGGTCCGGATCGCCGCGGTCCGCAAGGCGGACGCGCTCCTGAAGGAGGCCGCGCAGAAGAAGGCCTCGATCATCGCGGAGGCGGAGGCCCTCAAGGAGGAGGCCGAGCGGATCCGCGCGGAGGCCGCGGCCGAGGCGGAGAAGACCGTCGCGGACGGACAGCGCGAGCTGGAGGTGCTGACGCGCCGCCGCAAGGACATCAACGCCGAGATCTCCCGTGTCCAGGACGTTCTGGAGGCGTTGGAGTCATTCGAGACTCCGTCCACAGGAAAGGACGGGGTCAAGGCGGGTGCATCTGCAGGGTCCACCCGTTCGAGTGGCAAGTCCCAGGACGGCTAGCCACTCAAAAGGCTGGACATTCTCCAGATCAAACGGGCATACGCTCGATGACACGCCGCTTCGGCCCCTAGGATTCCCTCTAACACCTCACCGGTCTCATTCGACAGGAACCCCATGAGCGACACTTCCTCCCCCTTCGGCTTCGAGCTCGTGCGGCGCGGTTACGACCGCGGTCAGGTGGACGACCGCATTACCAAGCTCGTGGCCGACCGCGACAGCGCCCTGTCCCGTATCACCTCGCTGGAGAAGCGCATCGAGGAGCTCCACCTCGAGACGCAGAACGCCCAGGCGCAGGTGACCGACGCCGAGCCGTCGTACGCGGGTCTGGGTGCCCGGGTCGAGAAGATCCTCCGGCTCGCCGAGGAGGAGGCGAAGGACCTGCGTGAGGAGGCCCGTCGCGCCGCCGAGCAGCACCGCGAGCTGGCCGAGTCGGCCGCCCAGCAGGTGCGCAACGACGCGGAGTCGTTCGCGGCCGAGCGCAAGGCGAAGGCCGAGGACGAGGGCGTCCGGATCGTCGAGAAGGCGCAGGGCGAGGCCAACTCGCTGCGCGCCGAGGCCCAGAAGGACGCGCAGTCGAAGCGCGAGGAGGCGGACGCCCTCTTCGAGGAGACCCGTGCCAAGGCCGCCCAGGCCGCCGCGGACTTCGAGACGAACCTGGCGAAGCGCCGCGAGCAGTCGGAGCGGGACCTGGCCTCGCGCCAGGCGAAGGCCGAGAAGCGCCTCGCGGAGATCGAGCACCGCGCCGAGCAGCTCCGCCTGGAGGCCGAGAAGCTGCGCACGGACGCGGAGCGCCGGGCCCGTCAGACGGTGGAGACCGCGCAGCGCCAGGCCGAGGACATCGTGGCCGACGCGAACGCCAAGGCCGACCGGATCCGTTCGGAATCGGAGCGCGAGCTGGCGGCGCTCACGAACCGCCGCGACTCGATCAACGCGCAGCTGACCAACGTCCGCGAGATGCTGGCGACGCTGACCGGTGCCGCTGTGGCGGCCGCCGGCTCCCCGATCGACGACGAGCGCACGGCCGGCGTCCCGGCCCAGCAGTCGCGGTAACAGCGCCCCCGGCGTAAGAAACCCCCCGTGAGAACCCCCCGTCATTCCGGTGGCGGGGGGTTTTGCGCGCCCGTAGGTTGGGACGCATGATCGAGCTTGAGGGCCTGACCAAGCGCTACGGGACGAAGATCGCGGTCGACCACCTCTCCTTCCAGGTCCGTCCTGGCGTGGTCACCGGCTTCCTCGGGCCGAACGGGGCGGGCAAGTCGACGACGATGCGGATGATGCTCGACCTGGACAACCCGACGAGCGGGACGGTCCGGATCGACGGCAAGCACTACCGGGACCTGGCCGAGCCCCTGAAGTACATCGGGGCGCTGCTCGACGCCAAGGCGATGCACGGCGGCCGCTCCGCGTACAACAACCTGCTGTGTCTGGCGCAGTCGAACCGCATCCCGGCGAGCCGGGTGGGCGAGGTGCTCGACCTGGTGGGTCTGACGGCGGTCGCGAAGAAGAAGTCGAAGGGGTTCTCCCTCGGCATGGGGCAGCGGCTGGGGATCGCGTCGGCGCTCCTGGGCGATCCCGAGATCCTGATGTTCGACGAGCCCGTCAACGGTCTGGACCCCGAGGGAATTCACTGGATCCGCAATCTGATGAAGGCGTTGGCGGCCGAAGGCCGGACGATCTTCGTCTCCAGCCATCTGATGAGTGAAATGGCGCTGACGGCCGATCATCTGATCGTGATCGGGCAGGGAAAGCTGCTGGCCGACACGTCGATGGCGGATTTCATCCAGCAGAATTCCCGGAGTTTCGTACGGATGCGCTCCCCCCAGCAGGAACGACTGCGGGACGTGCTCCACGCGAACGGATTCGTCGTGGTCGAGGCGGGCCACGGGGCCCTGGAGGTGGACGGGGCGACGACGGAGAAGCTCGGCGAGCTGGCCGCGGAGAACGGGCTCGTGCTGCACGAGCTGAGCCAGCAGCGCGCCTCCCTCGAAGAAGCGTTCATGCAGATGACGGCCGCCGCGGTCGAGTACCACGCGCACGGCACCGACGTACACGGCGGCGCCGCGGCGCCCGGCCCCCAGTGGGGCCCGACCTCCGAGGGAGCCTGATCGATGGCAGTGGAAACCGCGGTCCTGCAGTCCGAGTGGACCAAGATCCGGACGGTGTCCTCGACCGTCTGGACGCTGGCGAGCGCCTTCCTCGTCACGGTGGCGATGGGCGCGGGACTGAGCGCCCTGACGAACGCCACCTTCGACGACATGAGGGCGGTCGAGAGGGCCACCTTCGACCCGACCCTGATCAGCTTCTCCGGGATGATCCTGGGGCAGCTGGCGATGGTGGTCTTCGGCGTCCTGGTGGTGGGGACCGAGTACTCCTCCGGCATGATCCGCACCTCGCTGGCCGCCGTGCCGCAGCGCGCGACCTTCCTCTTCTCGAAGATCACGGTGGCGGGCGGGCTCGCCTTCCTGGTGGGGCTCGCGACGAGCTTCGTCACCTTCTTCCTGGGGCAGGCGCTGCTCGGCGGGCACCGTGCCTCCATCAGCGACGACAACGTGCTGCGCGCGGTGATCGGCGCCGGGCTCTACATGGGTCTGATCGCCCTGTTCTCGATGGGTGTGGCGGCGATGCTGCGCTCGTCGATGCTGTCGCTCGGCATCCTGGTGCCGTTCCTCCTCCTGGTGTCGAACATCCTCTCGGCCGTGCCGAAGGCCAAGGAGGTGGCCCAGTACTTCCCGGACCAGGCCGGCTCGAAGGTCATGCGGGTCATCCCGGACGCGATGAACTCGGAGAAGGCGCCGTACGGACCCTGGGGCGGGCTCGGGATCATGGCGCTCTGGGTGGTGGCCTCGCTGCTCGGCGGCTACCTGGTGCTGAAGAAGCGCGACGCCTGACCTCCGGAGGCTTCCTCCTTTTCGCCGGAACCGTCAACGGCTGGATAAGCTCCTAGCTCATACGGGGGGCTCCGGCCGGACGGCCGCCACGCCCCGACACGGATGCACGCGACCGACCTGTCGATGGGGCTGGAGAATGATCGAGGCAGTCGGCCTGACGAAGCGCTACGGCGCCAAGACGGCCGTGTACAACCTTTCCTTCCAGGTGAGGCCCGGTGTGGTCACCGGGTTCCTGGGACCCAACGGGTCCGGCAAGTCGACGACGATGCGCATGATCCTGGGCCTCGACCGGCCCACCGCGGGTCACGTCACGATCGGCGGCCACCCCTTCCGGCAGCTGCCGAACGCGCCCCGGCAGGTCGGCGCGCTCCTGGACGCCAAGGCCGTGCACGGCGGCCGCAGCGCCCGCAGCCACCTCCTGTCGCTCGCGCAGCTGGCCGGCATCCCGGCCCAGCGCGTCGACGAGGTCCTCGGCGTCGTCGGCCTCCAGGACGTGGCCAAGCGGCGCTCGAAGGGCTTCTCGCTCGGCATGGGCCAGCGGCTCGGCATCGCGGCGGCGCTCCTCGGCGACCCGCAGGTGCTGCTCTTCGACGAGCCCGTCAACGGTCTGGACCCCGAGGGCATCCTCTGGGTGCGGAACCTGATGAAGAAGCTGGCCGCCGAGGGCCGCACGGTCTTCGTCTCCAGCCACCTCATGAGCGAGATGGCGCTGACCGCCGACCACCTGATCGTGATCGGCCGGGGGCAGCTGCTCGCGGACATGCCGGTGAAGGACTTCATCTCGGCGAACTCCGCCGACTTCGCCCGGGTGCGGATCCCGGGCACCGAGCCGGCGCAGCGCGAGAAGCTGACGTCGGTCCTGGTGGAGGCCGGCGGCCAGGTGCTGCCGGAGCCGGACGGCGCGCTGCGCGTGACGGGCCTGCAGCTGCCGCGCATCAGCGACCTCGCGCACGGCGCGGACGTACGGCTCTGGGAGCTGTCCCCGCACCAGGCCTCGCTGGAGGAGGCGTACATGCGGCTGACGCAGGGCGCCGTGGACTACCGCTCCACCGACGACCGGCTCGCCCACCTCCAGCCGCCGCTCCAGCCCGGACAGCCGGGGTACGGGATGCCGCCGCAGCCGCAGGTCCAGGAGGTGCCGCAGCAGGGCTGGTACGCCCCGCCGCCGCCCGGACAGAACCCGTACGGCGCGGCCCCGCAGGCCCCCGCGCCCGGACCGAACCCGTACGCGGGCGGTCCGCAGGCCCCCGCGCCCGGTCCGTACGCCCCTCCGCCCGCCCCGCAGCCGAGCGCACCCCAGCCGAACAGCCTGCAGCCGAGCGACACCCCGAAGGACGCCCGATGACCGCCCCCGCCCACCACCACGCCCCGGCGCCGCACGCCTACGTCTCCCCCATCCCGGTCCGTGCCGCGCACCTCGGTGACGCGCTCGCCTCCGAGTGGACGAAGATCCGCTCGGTGCGTTCGACGGTGTGGACGCTCGGGGTCATGATCCTGCTGATGCTCGCCCTCGGCCTGGGCGTCGCGGCGATCGCCGCGACGTCCGAGGCCGAGATGGGCGAGGAGTCGGCGCTCGCCTTCGGCTTCTTCGGGATGCTGCCGGCGTCGATCTGCGTGATCACCCTCGGCGTCCTGACGATCGCCTCCGAGTACGGCACGGGCATGATCCGTACGACCCTGACGGCCTGCCCGAGCCGGGCCCGGGTGCTCACGGCGAAGGCGATCGTCTTCTTCCTGCTCGTCTTCTCGGTCACCACCGTCCTCGCGACGCTCGTGGCGGTGGCGCAGGTCGCCCTGGTCGACACGGCGGCGACGCCGACGACGGCCGAGTGGCTGCGGGCGACGGTCGGCGCGGGCGGCTACCTGGCCCTGCTCGGCCTGCTGTCGCTGGCGGTCGGCACGCTCATCCGGCACTCGGCCGGCGCGATCACGGTGATGATCGGTCTGCTGCTGATGCCGCTGGTGGCGGCCCTGTTCATGTTCAACCAGACCCTGCAGTCGCTGCAGAAGTTCCTGTTCACCTACGCGATCCCGTCGCAGATGATCTCGCTCTACAGCGAGAAGCCGCCGTTCGGCGACTCGGGCCCGGCGGGCTGGGAGCCGCTGCTGATCATGGCGGCGGTCGCCGCGGCGGCCCTGGGCGGCGCGTACGCGCTGCTGAACAGCCGGGACGTGTAGGGATCCGGAAGGGTTCTCTTCGGAGCGGCCCCCGCGCGGCACTCGCCGCCGGGGGCCGCTTTCTTTGTTCGCGCCGCACGACCACGGGAACAATTGCCGGTCATTGCTCCTAGGAGCGGACGAGGACCTGCCCTAAACTCTGGGCAATGCGCATTCTCGTCACCGGCGGAGCCGGTTTCATCGGGTCTGAGTTCGTCCGTCAATTACTGCGTGGTTCGCTCGCCGTCACCGCCGACCACGTCACCGTAATCGACAAGCTGACGTATTCCGGAGTGCTCGCCAACCTGGATCCCGTGGCCGGCCTTCCCGGATATTCCTTCGTACGGGCGGACATCTGCGACCCGGTCGCGGTGGACGAGGTCATGGCGGGTCAGGACGCCGTCGTGCACTTCGCCGCCGAGTCCCATGTGGACCGCTCGATATCGGACGCCGGCCCCTTCGTGACCACCAACGTGCTCGGTACCCAGCTCCTGCTCGACGCCGCCCGGCGCCATGGCGTGGGCCGCTTCCTGCACGTCTCGACCGACGAGGTGTACGGGTCGATCAGCGAGGGGGCGTGGCGGGTCGGGCAGCCGCTCGCGCCGAACTCCCCCTACGCCGCGTCGAAGGCCGCCTCGGACCTGATGGCCCTCGCCCAGCACCGTACGCACGGCATGGACGTCGTCCTCACCCGCTGCTCCAACAACTACGGCCCCTACCAATTCCCGGAAAAGGTGATTCCGCTCTTCATCACGCGACTCCTCGCCGGAAATCCCGTACCGCTTTACGGGGACGGTTCGAATGTCCGTGACTGGCTGCACGTGAGCGACCACTGCCGGGGAATCGCACTGGCTCTTTCCCGGGGCAAGGCCGGCCGGGTGTACCACCTGGGCGGCGGGCAGGAAATGAGCAACCGGGAACTCGTCGGAGAACTCCTGAAGGCGACCGGCCGGAGCTGGGATCTGGTGGAGCGGGTGGCCGACCGCAAGGGCCACGACCTCCGTTACGCATTGGACATCGAGGAGAGCCGGGAGCAGCTGGGCTACGAGCCGCTGGTCTCCTTCGCCGACGGCCTCGCCGACACGATCTCCTGGTACCGGGACAACCGCTCCTGGTGGGAGCCGCTGCTCCCGGCGGCCCGCGCCTAGGAGGCCCGTACGGCTTCGGGACCGGACGGCTGAGCGCCGCCTGCCCTTCCGGCAGGCGGCGCTCACGCGTCTCAGAGGCGCACGGCCCCCGCGTTGACGCAGGCGAGCAGGGTGCGCGCCTGGACGTTCAGGTAGCGGCCGTGCATCGACAGGGTGTTCAGCTGCTCGGGGGTCGCCCACTGGTAGCCCGGTCCCGGGTCGAGCGGTGCCGTCTCCTCGTCGACCTCGATGAACAGGTACCGGATCTCCGCGTTCAGGAACCGGCCCCCCTCCTCCGAGTGGACGGCCTCGTACCGGACCCGGCCCTCCGCCACGGCGTCGAGGACCGTGTCGAGGAACCGCGGCCGCAGCTCCGGGGCGAGGGGCTCCCAGTTGCCGGGGGTGGCCTGGACGGTGGGGGCCAGCTCGGCCGTGTCGAGGAAGCCGGCCTCGACCTTGGCGTTGACGAGCAGGTGGGGCACGCCGCCGATCCTTCGGTACAGGAACGCGGCGATCCCGGTGCCCGTCGGCTCGATCAGCGGCTGCGACCAGCCCGAGACCTCGCGGCTGCCCGCCTCGACCGTGACGCCGGTGACCCGGAAGTACCGGCCGTCGGGGCGGGCGAGCCCCTGCTCGTCGTGCTCCCAGCCGCCGACCTCGGCGAGCGGGACGGTGTGGACGTCCACGTCGTGGCGGGCCCGCTCCGCGGTGAACCAGGAGAGCAGTTCCGTGTCGGAGTGGAGCGCGGACGTGCCGGGCACCGCGACGGGGAAGCAGGAGATGATCGTACGGGCGTCCATGTTGACGATGTTGTCGTCGCGCAGCAGCTCGCCGATCTGCCCCAGGGTGAGCCAGCAGAAGTCCGGGTCGACCTCCACCTCGTCCTCGGTCTCCACCAGCATGTTCCGGTTGACCTTGTGGTAGAACCACGAGCCGTGTTCGGACTGGAGCGAGTCGCTGAGCACCCGGCTGCGGCCCCGCTCGGTGAAGTACTCCAGGTAGCGTACGGCCGAACCCTTGTGCACCTTCTGGTAGTTGCTGCGGGTGGCCTGGACCGTCGGCGAGATCTGGAGCAGGTTGCGGTTGCCCGGTTCCATCTTGGCCTGCATGAGGAAGTGCAGGACGCCGTCGAACTCCTTGGTGAGGAGCCCCAGGATGCCGACCTCCGGCTGGTGGATGATCGGCTGCCGCCACTCGGTGATCGGGCCCTCCGACTTCTTCACCGACAGGCCGACGACGGAGAAGAACCGGCCGCTGCGGTGGCGGAGGTCGCCGGTGCCCTCCTGGAAGGACCAGCCGTCCAGGCCGGTGAGCGGGACCCGCTCCACCTGGAAGTGGTGGGCGCGGGCCCGGTCGGCGAGCCAGTCGCCGACCTCGTCGGTACGGAGCCGGCAGCCGCTGTCCCTGACCGTGGCCGAGTGGGCGAGGCGGGCGGCGAGCGACGGGTCCGTGCGGGGGCTGAGGAGGAGGGACGCGGCCGCTCCCCCGCCGGCGGTCGCCGTGCCCGTGCCCCCGCTCATGACGCGGCCCGTTCCCGTTCGTCCGCCAGGTGCGCGACCGTGCTCCGCAGTGCCTCGTCGAGGGGCGTGCGGGCGGTCCAGCCGGTGGCGGTGCGGAACGCCGAGGCGTCGATCTCGATGTCGGCGAAGTCCCCGGGGTCGGCGTGCGCCGGCGGCTCCACCGACACGACCGGGACCGGGGGCTTGCCGGTGCGCTCCGCCACCAGGTCGGCGACGGTGCGGAACACGTCGCCGAGCGGTTGGGCGCGGTCGGCACCGACCAACCAGTGGCGGCCCGCGAGGGGTTCGGTGTCGAGGGCCGCGTCGGCGAAGGCGCGGGCGGTGTCCGCCACGTACAGGAGATTGCGGCGGACCGTGCCGTCGTGCCACATGGTGATCGGCTCGCCGGCCAGGGCGCGTCGGGTCATCGCGGAGACGACGCCGCGGTCGTGGGCGGTGGAGCCGGGCCCCGAGCCGAAGACCGTGGGCAGCCGCAGCGAGGTGCCGAGCAGGAGGCCCCGCTCGTGCGCGGCGAGGAGGGTGCGCTCGGCGGCCTGCTTCTGCCGGTCGTACTCGCCGTGCGGCCTGTCCTCCTCGGTGCCGTCGAGGATCCGCCCGCCGGTCGGGCCTGCCTGGCCGACCGTGCCGGCGAGGACGACCCTCGGCAGCGGGCCGCCCGGGGCGCGGGCGGCGAGGGCGTCGACGATGTCGCGGACGAGACCGACGTTGACCCGCTCGGCCTCGGTGTCGCCCTCCTCGACGCGCCACGTGGAGGTGGCCGCGCTGTACAGGACGGTGTGGAGGACGACGTCGGCGCCGTCGAGGGCGGCGGCCGTCTCGCCGGGCCGGGTGAGGTCCGCGGTGCGGACCTCGATCTCGGCCCGGGCCCCGGCCGGGACGGGGACGGGCCGCCGTGCGACGGCCCGGATCCGCACGTCCCGGCCGGCCAGCTCCCGCAGCACGGCCGAACCGATGAAGCCGGTGGCGCCCAGCACCGTGATCAGGGGGCGGGTCATCCCCACAGCCCGTCCTCGATCTTCTTGCAGTCCTCGTAGGTCGGGAGCATGCCGAGCTCCCGGGCCTCGGCGAGGGTGGGGGCGATGCTGTCCCGCTCGGACTGGGGGTAGTCGCCCTGCGGGAACGGCAGGCCGAGCTCGGGGTCGAACGGGGTGATCGCGTACTCGTTCTCGGGTACGTAGCCGCCGGCCATGACGTAGACGATCATCGAGTCGTCCTTGAGCGACAGGAAGGCGTGGCCCACGCCGTCCGGCACGTACAGGGCGCGGCACACGTCGCCGCTCAGCTCGTTGCTCACCCAGCGGCCGAAGGTCGGGGAGCCGATGCGCAGGTCCACCAGGACGTCCTGCACCGCGCCGTAGGGGCAGTAGACGTACTTGGCCCGGCCGGGCGGGGTCTTGGTGAAGTGCACGCCGCGGAGGACGCCGCGCGCGGAGATGTTGTGGCTGATGTCGCGGACGGGGAAGATCGTGTGCCCGACGTTCTCGGAGAACGGGGTGTCCTGGTACGGGGAGGAGAACAGGCCCCGGTGGTCCTTGTAGACGGGCGGCGTGAAGGCGAAGACGCCCTCGATGTCCAGGCTCTGCACCTGCATGGTGGTCGTTCCTTTCGGTGGGGCGGTCAGAGGGAGGCCAGGACGTCGCGCAGGGCGGCGATGGTCTTGTCCTGCACGGACTCGGGCAGCGACGGGTACATCGGGAGGGAGAAGATCTCCTTCGCGAGCCTCTCGGTGACGGGCAGCGACTGCTCGCCCCAGCCGAGGTGCGCGAAGCCCGACATGGTGTGGACCGGCCACGGGTAGCTGATGTTGAGGTTGATGTCGTACGCCTTGAGCGCCTCGATGATCCGGTCCCGCTCGGGGTGGCGGACGACGTAGACGTAGTAGACGTGCGTGTTGCCGGCGTTGGTGGCGGGCAGCTGCAGGCGCCCGGGGCCGGTCAGGTCGCCGAGGCCCTCCTCGTAGCGGCGGGCGATCGCGTTGCGGCCCTCGATGTACTCGTCCAGGCGGGCCAGCTTGGTGCGCAGGATCTCGGCCTGCACCTCGTCCAGACGGGAGTTGTGTCCCGGCGTGCGGACGACGTAGTAGACCTTCTCCATGCCGTAGTAGCGCAGGGCGCGCAGGGCCCGGTCGGTCTCGTCGTCGGCGGTGACGACGGCGCCGCCGTCGCCGTACGCGCCGAGCACCTTGGTCGGGTAGAAGGAGAACGCGGCCGCGTCGCCCATCGTGCCGGCGATCCGGCCGTGGTGGCGGGCGCCGTGGGCCTGCGCGCAGTCCTCGAGGATCTTCAGGCCGTGCTTCTCGGCGATCCGCTTCAGCGGGGCCATGTCGACGCACTGCCCGTACAGGTGGACCGGCAGGATCACCTTGGTGCGGGGCGTGATGGCGGCCTCGACCTGGTCGGTGTCCATGAGGAAGTCCTCTTCGCGGACGTCCACGAAGACGGGGGTGGCGCCGGCGCCCACGATGGCGATGACGGTCGGCGCCGCCGTGTTGGACACGGTGATGACCTCGTCGCCGGGGCCGACGCCGAGGGCCTCCAGGGCGAGCTTGAGGGCGTTGGTGCCGTTGTCGACACCGGTGCAGTGGGCGAGGCCGTGGTAGTCGGCGAACTCGCGCTCGAAGCCCTGGACGCTCTCGCCGAGCACCAGACGACCGGAGGAGAAGACCTTCTCGACGGCGGCGAGGATGTCGTCCTTCTCGTTCTCGTACTCCGGCAGGTAGTCCCAGACATGGGTGGTCACGGTCGCTCCTCGTGATACGTCGATCGAATGCACGGCCGGGTAACCGTCGGCCGGAACGGAAATGCGCAAAGAAAAGGGGGAAGAAGGTCAGCGGAGTGCCGCGGCGGCGGTTCGTACGCGCCGTCCGGTCTCCTCGAACGGGCCGTTCGGCCGGGTGAGGAGATCCATCAGATAGGCGCCGTACCCGCTCTTGAGCAAATCCTCCGCGAGGACTCGCAATTGGGTTTCGTCGATGAGGCCCATGCGCCAGGCGACCTCTTCCACGCACCCTATCTTGAGACCCTGGCGCTGTTCCACCACCCTTACGTATTCGGATGCCTGGACCAGCGATTCGAAGGTTCCGGTGTCGAGCCAGGCCGCGCCGCGGTCGAGCACGGTCACCTGGAGGTCGCCGCGCCGCAGATAGGTCTCGTTGACGTCGGTGATCTCCAGCTCGCCGCGCGCGCTGGGGCGCAGGCCGCGGGCGATGTCCACGACGTCCGGGGCGTAGAAGTACAACCCCGGTACGGCGTAACGGGACTTGGGGCGCAGCGGCTTCTCCTCCAGGGAGATCGCCTTGCCGTACTCGTCGAACTCGACGACCCCGAGCTGGGAGGGGTCGGCGACCGGGTAGGCGAAGATGCGGGCGCCGGTGAGCCCCTTGTTCTCGGACAGCCTCGTGCCGAGCCCGTTGCCGTGGAAGATGTTGTCGCCGAGGATCAGCGCCACCGGCTGGTCGCCGATGAAGTCGGCCCCCAGCACCAATGCCTCGGCTATTCCGCCGGGGCGGTCCTGCACCGCGTAGTCGAGTTCCATTCCCCACTGGCTCCCGTCGCCGAGGAGCCGCTGGAACTGCTCCTGGTCGCGGTGGCTGGTGACGATGAGGACCTCGGTGATTCCCGCCATCATCAAGGTGGACAACGGGTAGTACACCATGGGTTTGTCGTAGATGGGAATGAGTTGTTTCGACACCGTCAAGGTGAGTGGCCAGAGCCGTGATCCGGTTCCGCCCGCCAGAAGAATTCCACGCATGACACCAAGCCCCCGTTTCCGATGTTCCCGGCCGATGTTCCGGTCATTTCCTGATGCAAGGGCGGGGGGCCGCGGCCGGCGGCCCCTCGTCCCGGGGGGTCACCACGCCGATTCCTGGTGCTCCCCCGCGAGTTTCTCCAGCGTCGCCACCACGTCCCCCGGGGCGGGATCGGCGAGCATGTCCCGCCGCAGGCGCTCGGCGCCGTCGGCGAAGGACGGCTCGTCCAGGAGCCTCCGCAGCCCGGTCCGCAGCCCCTCCGAGGTGAGCGCGTCGGGCTGGATGACGAGGCCGGCGCCGAGCTCGGCGGTGCGCCGCGCCCGGTAGAAGTCGTCCCACACGGACGGGAAGACGAGCTGCGGCACCCCGCACGCCGCGGCGGTCGACCAGGTCCCCGCCCCGCCGTGGTGGGCGACGGCCGAACAGGTCGGCAGCAGCGCGTGCAGGGGCACGAAGTCGACGGCCCTGACGTTGTCCGGCAGTTCCGGGACGAGTTCGCGCTGGGAGGCGCTGAGGGTGGCGACGATCTCCACGTCGCCGAGCTCGGCCAGCGCCTCGAAGATCCGCGGCAGCGGCACGCCCAGGAACTCGCCCCCGTCCCGGCCGGTGATGCCGAGGGTGAGGCAGATCCGGGGCCGGGCCGGCGGCTCGCGCAGCCAGTCCGGGACGACGGCCGTGCCGTTGTACGGGATATAGCGCATCGGGACGGTGTCCCCTTCGAGCGGCAGGCGTACCGCCGAGGGCATCTGGTCGACGGTCCACTGACCGCGCAGCAGCCGCTCCTCGAAGACGAGGCCGTACCGGTCGAGGAGGCCGTCCAGCCACTCGGCGGCCGGGTCCCGCCGCCCGGCGGCGGGCCGGTGCTCCAGCTCGCGCAGGAACGCCTGCCGCTGGTCGAGGAAGAGGTCCGCGCCCCACAGCAGGCGGGCGTGCGCCGCGCCGGCCGCCTCGGCGGCGATCGCCCCCGCGGGCGTGAACGGCTCCCACAGCACCAGGTCGGGGCGCCAGTGGCGGGCGAAGGCGACCAGGTCGTCGACCATCGAGGGGTTGTTGGCCGGGGCCAGGAACTTCTCGGTGAGCTGCTCCTGGACGGCCTTCAGGACCTCCCAGTGGTGGACGTGCGGGCCGGCGGGGTCCAGGTCGAGCATGGCGTCGAAGCCCTGCTCGGTGCCGTCATCCCCCTCGCCGGCCATCGCGTCGTGCCAGTGGTGGTCGGAGCCGACGGGTACGGCGGTGAGGCCGGCGGCGGTGATGGTGCGGGTCAGCGCCGGCTGGCTGGCGATCCGTACCTCGTGCCCGGCCGAGCGCAGGGCCCAGGCGAGCGGGACCTGGCCCAGGAAATGGGCGTCCAGGGCGAACGATGTGAAGAGGACACGCACGTCGGTCCTCCTCCTCTCTGTGCTGCGGTCGTACGGCGGTGTGCTGGGCGTGTCGGCCGGTCAGGCCGCTCCGATCTCCGTGTCGATCAGCGCGAACATCTCGTCGTCGCTGGCCGTCTCGATCGCGTCGCGGTCCGCGGCGGCGTCGGCCGGGGCTCCGCCCGTCTCCCGCCAGCGGGCGAGGAGCGTCTGGAGCCGTGCGGTCAGCGCGCGGCGCTCGGTGCCCGCGCCCAGGGCGGCGAACGCCTCGTCGATCCGGTCGAGTTCGTCGAGCAGGGCCTTCTCCGGGGAGACCGGCTCGCCCAGCAGACGGGAGCGGAGCGAGGCGAGCAGCGCCGTGGGGGTCGGGTGGTCGAAGACCAGGGTCGTCGGCAGGCGGAGACCCGTCGCCGTGTTGAGCCGGTTGCGCAGCTCCACGGCGGTCAGGGAGTCGAAGCCGAGGTCCTTGAACGGGCGGGCCGGGTCGTCGAGACCGGAGCCGTGGCCGAGGACGCCGGCGATCTCCCCGTACACGAGGTCGGCGAGCGCCTGCTCCCGGCCGGTGGGCGGCAGGTCGAGGAGGCGTTCGGCGAGGCCGCGCGCGTCGGTCGGGGCGGACGCCGCCGTGCGGCGGGACCGGCCGGTGGCCTGGGCGCGCAGGACCGTGGGCAGGGCCTCCGGTTCGCGCAGCGCCCGGGGGTCGAGGCGGACCGTGACCTGGACGGGCGCGGGGTCGAGGAGGGCGGCGTCGAAGAGGGCGAGTCCCTGCTCGTCGGTGAGCGGCCGCAGACCGCCGCGCGCGAGCCGGCTCCGGTTGTCGGTGCCGAGGTGGGCGGTCATGTCGCTCTCGCGCTCCCACAGGCCCCAGGCGAGGGAGGTGGCCGGGAGCCCGGCGCTCCTGCGGACGGTGGCGAGGGCGTCCAGGAAGGTGTTGGCGGCGCTGTAGTTGCCCTGTCCGAGTCCGCCCAGGACTCCGGCCGCCGAGGAGAAGAGGACGAAGGCCCGCAGGTCGCTGTCCCGGGTGAGCTCGTCCAGGTGGGCGGCGGCGTCCAGCTTGGGCCGGAAGACGGTGTCGACGCGGTCCGGGGTCAGCGCCTCGATCAGTCCGTCGTCGAGGACGGCCGCGGCGTGCACGACCGCGTGCAGCGGACGGTCGAGCGCGGCCAGGGCGCCGGCGAGGGCGTCCCGGTCGGAGACGTCGCAGGCGCGGAAGGCGATCTCCGCACCGGCGGCGGCGAGTTCGTCGGCGAGTTCGCGGGTGCCGGGCGCGTCCTCGCCGCGGCGCGAGAGGACCGTGAAGTGCCGGGCGCCGTGCCGGACCGCCAGGTGCTTGACGAGCAGCCGGCCGAGACCGCCGCTGCCGCCGGTGACGAGGACCGTGCCGTCGGGGCCCGCGAGCGGGCGCGGCTCGGCCTCGGGGGCCGCGGGGGCCGCCGGGCGCAGCCGCAGGACGTGCGGGGTCCCGTTCCTGAGCAGCAGCTGCGGCTCGCCGGCGGCGACGGCGTGGCCGACCGCGGTGCGGAGGAGCTCGTCGTCGGGCGCGGTGGCCGGGTCCTCGTCGACGAGGACGTACTGGTCGGGCTGTTCGGACTGGGCGGAGCGGACGAGCCCCCACACGGCGGCCTGGCCCGGGTCCGTCGCGTCGTCGCCGGCCGCGCCGCGCGTGACGATCACGAGGCGGGCGTCGGCGGGGTGGGGCTCGGCCGACCAGCGGTGCAGCAGGCCGAGGACCCGGTGGGTGTGCGCGCGGGCGGCGGCCGCGGCCGTGCCGGGCGGGGTGGTGAGCCGGACGGCGACGAGCGGCGGAAGGGCTGCCCCGGCGAGACCGGCGGACTCCTGGAGGGCGTCGAACTCGTCGGCCCCGTCGAGGAGATGGGGCTCCACCGGGAGCGGTCGGTCCGTCACCGGCCGCCAGTCCGGCAGGTACGGCAGCACGGTGGCGGCCGCCGAGCGGTCGAGGCGCGCCGCGTCCAGCGGCCGGACGGCCAGGGAGGCGACCGAGGCGACCGGGGCGCCCTCGGCGTCGCAGACGTCCAGGGCCAGGGTGTTCTCGCCGGTCTCGGCGAGCCGGACCCGCAGGCTGCGGGCACCGGCCGTGCGCAGCACGACCCCCGCCCAGGTGAACGGGATGAGCGGCGCGCCGGTCTCCGGTCCGTCCGGCCCGCCCTCGGGCCGGGCGGCGGCGGCGTGCAGCGCCGCGTCGAGGAGCGCGGGGTGGAGGACGAAGCCGTCGGTGGCGACCTCGTCGGGCAGCGTCACCTCGGCGAAGGTCTCGGCGCCGTCCCGCCAGACCCGGCGCAGGCCGCGGAACGCGGGACCGTAGTCGAGGCCCTTGTCGTGGAGGGAGTCGTACAGCCCGGTGAGGTCGGCCTCGGGGGCGGCGGGCGGCCAGACGGTCAGGCCGCGCGGTGCGCCGGCGCCTTCGCGCACCAGCGTGCCGGTGGCGTGCAGGGTCCACGCCGTGTCCTCGGGCTCGTCCTCGCGGCGGGCGTGGACGTGGACCGTGCGGGCGGAGCCCGTACCGTCACCGTCCTCGCTCCCGGCGCCGTCGACGGTGACGCGGAGCAGGACACCGCCCGTCGCGGGCACGGTGAGCGGCGCGAGGACGGTCAGCTCCTCCACCACCGGGTGGCCCACCTGGTCGCCCGCGCGCACGGCGAGTTCGACCAGGGCCGTGCCCGGCAGGACGGCCGTGTCGTGCACGAGGTGCTCCGCCAGCCAGGTGTGCGTGTCGAGCGCGAGGCGGGAGGTGAAGAGGTAGCCGCCCGTGCCGGGCAGGGCCGTGCCCGCGCCCAGGAGGGCGTGGCCGGGCACGTCGAGGCCGAGCGAGCCGGGGTCGCCGCCCGTCGTGTCGGGGGCGGCGAGCCAGTACCGCTGCCGCTGGAAGGCGTACGTGGGCAGGTCGACCCGCGGGAGCCCCGCGCCGAGGACGGTCGCCCAGTCGAGCGCGGCGCCGTGGACGTGGGCGGTGGCCAGGGAGAGGGCGAACCGGTCCGGGCCGCCCTCGTCGCGGCGGAGCGAGCCGATGACGGCCGCCTCGGAGCCCGCCCGTTCGGCCGTGGCCTGCACCGGGGCCGTCAGGACGGGGTGGGCGCTGCACTCGACGAACAGCTCGTGGCCGTCGGCGAGCAGTGCCTCGGTGGCCCGCGTGAACGCGACGGGCCGGCGGAGGTTCTCGTACCAGTACTCGGCGTTCAGGTCGGTCTCGTCGAGGAGTCCCCCGGTGAGGCTGGAGTAGTACGGGACGAGGGCCGGCCGCGGCCGTATCGCGGCGAGGTCGTCGAGCAGCCGCTCGCGGAGCGAGGCCACGTGGTGGCTGTGCGACGCGTAGTCCACGGGGACCCGCCGGGCCCGGACGTCCGCGGTCTCGCAGTGGGCGAGGAGCTCCTCGACGGCGCGGGCGTCACCGGCCACGGTGGTGCTGTCGGGGCCGTTGTGGGCGGCGACGGTGAGCTGTTCGCCCCAGGGCGCGAGGAGCGCGGCGGCGTCCTCGGCGGAGCACGGCAGCGAGACCATGCCGCCGAGCCCGGCCAGGGTCTCCGCGATGGCCCGGCTGCGCAGGGCCACCACCCGCACGGCGTCCTCCAGGGAGAGCACGCCCGCGACGTGGGCCGCCGCGATCTCGCCCTGCGAGTGGCCGACGACCGCGGCCGGCTCGACGCCGTGGGAGCGCCAGAGGGCGGCGAGGGAGACCATCACGGAGAACAGCGCGGGCTGGACCACGTCGCAGCGGCGCAGCTGCTCCTCGTCGCCCAGGACCTCGACGAGGTCCCAGTCGACGTGGGCGGAGAGTGCTTCGGCGCAGGCGCGCATCGACTCCGCGAACACGGGCGAGGCGGCCATGAGGGCGCGGCCCATGCCGGTCCACTGGCTGCCCTGCCCGGGGAAGACGAAGGCGACGCCACCCTCGGTGGCACGGCCGGTCACAGCGGCGGTGGTGCCCTCGGCGATCGCCGCGAGCGAGGCGAGGAGCTCGGCCCGGTCGGCACCGAGCGCGACGGCGCGGTGCTCCAGGGCGGCCCGGGTGGTGGCGAGGGACCAGCCGACGGCGGCGTCGTCGGACGCGGCGGCGGGCACGGGCTCGGTCGCGGGCTCGGTCGCGGCGGCGGGCTCGGTCGCGGCGGCGGGCCCGGTCGCGGCGGCGGGCCCGGTCGCGGCGGCGGGCCCGGTCGCGAGGTCGGCGTCGTGCTCGGCCACGGGCGCGGAGCCGGTGGCGGGCTCGACGGCGGACGCTGCGGCGAACGCGGTTCCGGGCTCGGCCGCAGTCGCGGTCCCGGTCGCGCCGAGGTGCGCCGCCGTGCGGGCCGCCTGGGCCCGGAGTGCGGGGGCGTCCGAGGCGGAGAGCGGCCACAGGACGGGGAGGGCCGGGCGGGTGGACGCCGGGGCGCCCGGCTCCGGCTCCCCGGCCGTGGGGGCCTCCGGGGCCTGTTCCAGGATCAGGTGGGCGTTGGTGCCGCTGACGCCGAACGCGGAGACGCCGGCCCGCCTCGGGCGGTCCGCCTCCGGCCACGGCGTGGCCTCGGTGAGCAGGCGGACGTCCCCCTCGGACCAGTCGACCTGCGGGGTGGGCTCCGCCACGTGCAGGGTGCGGGGCAGCACGCCGTTCCGCATCGCCTGGACCATCTTGATGACGCCGCCGACACCCGCCGCGGCCTGCGTGTGGCCGATGTTGGACTTCAGGGAGCCGAGCCACAGCGGCCGTTCCCGGTCCTGGCCGTAGGTGGCGAGGAGGGCCTGCGCCTCGATGGGGTCGCCGAGCCGGGTGCCGGTCCCGTGGGCCTCGACGGCGTCCACGTCCGCGGGCCCGAGGCCCGCGTCGGCGAGCGCCGCGCGGATGACCCGCTGCTGGGCGGGGCCGTTGGGCGCGGTGAGGCCGTTCGACGCGCCGTCCTGGTTGACGGCGGAGCCGCGGACGACCGCGAGGACCGGGTGCCCGTTGCGTACGGCGTCGGAGAGCCGCTCCAGGAGCACGACGCCGACGCCCTCGGACCAGCCGGTGCCGTCGGCCGTCGACGAGAAGGACCGGCAGCGGCCGTCGGCGGACATCGCGCGCTGCCGGCTGAACTCGATGAACAGCGACGGGGTGGCCATCACGGTGGCACCGCCGGCGAGGGCCAGGGTGCTCTCGCCGCGGCGCAGCGACTGCGCCGCCAGGTGGATCGCCACGAGCGAGGACGAGCAGGCGGTGTCCACGGTGACGGCCGGCCCTTCGAGGCCGAGCGTGTACGAGACGCGGCCCGAGGTCACGCTGCCGAGGCTGCCGTTGCCGAGGTAGCCCTCGTGTTCGCCCGCCCCGCCCGGTGCCATCAGCTGGCGCATGCCGTACGTGCTGCCCATGATCCCGGCGAAGACGCCGGTGCGGCTGCCGCGCAGCGAGACCGGGTCGATCCGGGCCCGTTCGACGGCCTCCCAGGCCACTTCGAGGAGGAGCCGCTGCTGCGGGTCCATGGTGACGGCCTCGCGCGGCGAGATCCCGAAGAAGGCCGGGTCGAAGTCGGCCACGCCGGAGAGGAAGCCGGCACCGGTGGCGTAGGTGCGGCCCTTGCTGTCCGGGTCCTCGTCGAAGAGGTTCGCCAGGTCCCAGCCCCGGTCCGTGGGGAACGGGCCGATGAGGTCGGCGCCGTCGGCGGCGACGTCCCAGAGGTCCTCGGGGGAGGCGACGCCGCCCGGGTAGCGGCAGGCCGCGCCGATGATCGCGATCGGTTCGTGGGCGGCCGCGGCGAGTTCGCGGTTCTGCTCGCGGAGCCGTTCGGTCTCCTTGAGCGACGCACGCAGCGCTTCCACGATCCGGCTGTCGGAGTTCGTCAATGTTCCAGTCCTTTCCAGCGCTGGGGTTTCAGGCGTCGTGCCCGAGAACCATGGCCACCAGGTCGTCGGCGTCCATCGCGTCGATGTCTTCGGTACGGCGGGGGGCGGGGCCGTCGGCGTCGGGGCCGCCGCGCTCGGCGTCCCCGGCGGCGGGGGCGCGGTCCTCGTCCGGCGCGGCGGGCTCCAGGAGTCCGAGCAGGTACTCGGCGACGGCGCGCGGGGTCGGGTGGTCGAACACGATGCTGGCGGGCAGCCGGAGCCCGGTCGCGGCGGTCAGCCGGTTGCGGAGCTCGACCGCCGTGAGCGAGTCGAAGCCCAGCTCCTTGAAGTCCCGGCCGGCCTTCACCGTCCCCGTGCCGCTGTGGCCGAGGACGGCCGCGGTCTCCGCGACGACGGCCGCGACGGCCGCCTGGGAACGCTGGGCCGGGGGCAGTCCGCGCAGCCGGCGCAGGAGCGCGGGCTCGGCGGCCGCGCCCGCCGTCCGGGCGGCGGCGGCCCGGCGGTTGCGCGCCGGGACGAGTCCGTGGAGCGGGGCCGGAAGCGTACCGGCCTCCGCGCGGGCCCTCAGCGCCTCCCGGTCGAACCGCAGCGCCGCCAGGACCGGGGAGTCGGAGGCGCCGGCCGCGTCGAGGAGCGTGAGCCCCTGCCCGCTGGGGATCGGCAGGACGCCGTCCGCGGACATGCGGCGGCGGTCCTGCTCGGCGAGGCCGGCGGTCATTCCGCTGGACTCCTCCCACAGGCCCCAGGCGATCGACACCGCCGGGAAGCCCTCGGCCCGGCGCCGTGCCGCGAGCGCGTCCAGGAAGGAGTTGGCGGCGGCGTAGTTGGCCTGGCCGGGCGTGCCGAGGACACCCGCGATCGAGGAGAACAGCACGAACGCCGTCACCCCTCCGTCCCGGGTGAGTTCGTCCAGGTGGACGGCGGCGTCGGCCTTGGGACGGAACACGGTCGTGAAGTCCTCGGGGCTCAGCGACTCCACGGTCCCGTCCGCGAGGACGCCCGCCGCGTGCACGACGGCCGTCACCGGGTGCTCGGCGAGCAGGGCCGCGACCGCCGCCCGGTCCGACAGGTCGGCCGCGACGGCCACGGCCTCGGCGCCCGCTTCCCGGAGGTCGGCCAGGAGCTCGCCGGCGCCCGGGGCGTCGGCGCCCCGGCGGCTGACGAGGACGAGCCGGCGGACGCCGTGCCCGGCGACGAGGTGTCGCGCGACGAGCCCGCCCAGGGTGCCGGTGCCGCCGGTGACGAGCACGCTGTCGCCCCACTCGGGCGCCGGGGCCGCCGGGGCCGGGGCCCGCAGCAGCCTCGGGGCCAGGACGGCGTCCGCGTGCAGGGCGAGCTGCGGCTCGTCGAGCGCGAGGACGGCGGCGAGCCGCGGGGCGTCCGGCTTCTCGGCCGGATCGAGGTCGAGGAGCAGGAAGCGCCCCGGGTGTTCGGTCTGCGCCGACCGGACGAGACCGCGTACGGCCGCCTCGGCGAGGGCGACGGCGTGGACCGGGGCGTCGGTGCCGTCCGGCGCCCCGAGGTCCGTGGCCCGGCCGAGGAAGACGAGCCGGGTGTCCGCGTACCGGTCGTCGGCCAGCCACGCCTGGACCGTGCCGAGTGTCCGTACGACCTCGTCCTGCGCCGCCCCCGTCACCGCGAGCGGTACGAAGACGGCGGCGGGGGCCTTCCGGCCTCCGTCCACCGCCGCGCCGAGCGCGGCCAGGTCGGCGAACCGCTCCGCCTCGGACGGCAGGGCCTCGACGACACCGGAGGCGGTGTCGCCGACGACGGCCCAGGCCCCCGGGGCGGGGGCGTCCGCGCGGCCGACGGTGACCTCGACCCGCTCGGGGCGGTACAGGTGGTCCGGCGTACGGGCCGGGGCCTCGGCCGGCGGACGGACGAGCAGGGTCTCGACCCCGAGGACCGGCCGCCCGTCCGGGTCCACGGCATGCACGGCGTACGTGTCCGTGGCGCCGCCGTCGCCGGTTCCCTTGCCGGTGATCCGTACGCGCAGCTCGGACGCGCCCCCCGCGTACAGGGTGACGCCGGTCCACGAGAACGGCAGCATGGGCCGCGCCTCGTCACCCGCCAGGGCCGCCGCGTGGACGGCCGCGTCGAACAGGGCGGGATGCAGGGTGAACCCGGTCGTGTCGGGCGCCTGCTCCGGCCGCACCTCGGCGAAGAGCTCGCCGTCCGCGCCCCGCCAGGCCGCGCGGATGCCGCGGAACACCGGCCCGTACGCGAGACCGGCCGCGGCCAGCCCCTCGTACAGCCCCGTGACGTCGACGGGTTCGGCGCCGGCCGGCGGCCACTCGCGCGGCCAGTCGTCGGGCTCGTCCCCCGGCAGCGCGCCGAGGAATCCGGTCGCGTGCGTGGTCCACTCGGCGAGGGCGTCGGCCCTGCCGTACAGGACGACCTCACGCCGGCCGCCCTCGGCCTCCGGGCCCACCGAGAGCTGGAGTTGGAGCTCGCCGCCCTCCGGGAGGACTGCCGGGGACACGATCACCAGCTCGTCGAGGCAGCCGGAGCCGACCTCGTCGCCGGCCCGCAGCAGCGCCTCGACGAGGGCCGCACCGGGCACCGGGAGGACGCCGCCGACGCGGTGCTCCGCGAGCCACGGATGGGTACGGGCGGAGAGGAGGGCCGTGAAGACGTGACCGCCGGAACCGGCGAGCGGGACGCCCGCGCCGAGGAGTGCGTGTCCGGTGTTGTCCAGACCCGCCGATCGCAGATCGGTGACCCGGCCGGCCGGGGCCTCCAGCCAGTACCGCTCACGCTGGAAGGGATACGTCGGCACATCGACCCGCACCGCGCCGAGACCGTCGAACATCGCCTCCCAGCACACCTCCACACCGGTCACGAACAGACGGGCGGCCGCGGTGAGAACAGACTCCTCCTCACCACGCCCCTTGCGCAGCGCCGGCACCGCCACCGCACCCGGCACCACACCCGAGGCCATCGCCGACAGCACACCGTCCGGCCCCAGCTCCAAGAACACCCCCACACCCGCATCCGCCAGCGCCCGCACACCGTCCCCGAACCGGACGGCCTCACGCACATGACGGACCCAGTACTCCGGCACCGACACCACACCCGCCGACACCAGACCACCGGTCACGT
This sequence comes from Streptomyces nymphaeiformis, assembly GCF_014203895.1. GTDB lineage: Bacteria > Actinomycetota > Actinomycetes > Streptomycetales > Streptomycetaceae > Streptomyces > Streptomyces nymphaeiformis. The sequence goes on from NZ_JACHJY010000005.1 coordinate 374,284, forward strand.
TCGACACCAGCCCCACCACCGGCTCCGCGAACGACAACCCCTCCACCACCCGCCGGAACTCGTCCAGCATCGGCTCCATCAACGGCGAATGAAACGCATGAGACACCCGAAGACGCGACGACCGCCGCCCCTCCAAAGCCCCCACCAACGTGGCCACCTCGGCCTCCACCCCGGCCACCACGACCGAGCGCGGACCGTTCACCGCCGCGACCGACACCCCCGGCGTCAGCAACGGCACGACCTCGGCCTCCGCCGCCTCCACCGCCACCATCGCCCCGCCCTCGGGCAGACCGTCCATCAACCGGGCGCGGGCCTGGACCAGCACACACGCGTCCTCAAGACCCAGCACACCCGCGACATGGGCGGCCGCGACCTCGCCCACCGAATGACCGGCGACGAACCCGGCCCGCACCCCCCACGACTCCACCAGCCGGAACAGCGCCACCTCGACCGCGAAGAGCGCCGGCTGAGCCCACAACGTCCGGTTCAACAGCGCCTCGTCGCTGCCCCAGACGACCTCGCGCAGACCCTCGAAACGGTCCACGACCGCATCGAAGGCCTCGGCGAACACCGGGAACCGGCCATGCAGTTCACGGCCCATCCCCAACCGCTGGGCACCCTGACCGGAGAACAACACCCCCAGACCCACGCCACCGGAGGCGCTGCCCCGGGCCGCCTCCACCACACCCTCGGCGGACGCCAGCAACACACCCCGGTCCTCGAACACCGGCCGCCGCAACAACGACCAACCCACATCCACCCGGGAACCCGTCACCCCGGCAAGACCCGCAAGACCCGCAAGACCCGCAAGACCCGCAAGACCCGCCTCCAACGCCCCCGCCCCACGCCCGGACACCACCCACGGCACCACAGACGGCTCCACACCGGAGGCCCGCTCAGAAGCGGAAACCGGCGCTGCCTCGACGATCACATGCGCATTGGTCCCGCTGATCCCGAACGACGACACCGCCGCCCGCGCCACCCGACCCGAAACCGGCCACTGCACATTCGACGTGACCAGCTCCACCGCACCGGACGACCAGTCCACATGCGGCGACGGCGCATCCACATGCAACGTCCGCGGAACCACACCCGCACGCATCGCCATCACCATCTTGATCACACCACCCACACCGGCCGCAGCCTGCGCATGACCAAGATTCGACTTCAACGACCCCAGCAGAAGCGGCCGTTCACGATCCTGCCCATACGTCTCCAACAACGCCTGGGCCTCGATCGGATCACCCAGAGACGTCCCCGTCCCATGGGCCTCCACCACATCCACATCCGCCACCGACAACCCCGCCACCGCCAGCGCGTCACGGATCACCCGCTGCTGCGACGGACCGTTCGGCGCCGTCAGACCATTCGACGCACCGTCCTGGTTGAGTGCCGATCCCCGGAGCACGGCGAGGACCGTGTGGCCGTTCTCGACGGCGTCGGAGAGCCGTTCGAGCAGGATCATGCCCGCGCCCTCGGCCCAGCCGGTGCCGTTGGCGCCGGCCGCGAACGCGCGGCAGCGGCCGTCCGGCGAGAGCGCCCGCTGGCGCGAGAAGTCGAGGAAGACCTGCGGGGAGGACATGATGGCGACGCCGCCGGCGAGGGCGAGGTCGCACTCCCCCTGCCGCAGCGCCTGCGCGGCCAGGTGCAGCGCCACCAGCGACGACGAGCACGCCGTGTCCACGGTCACGGCGGGGCCTTCCAGGCCCAGGGTGTAGGCGATGCGACCGGAGGCGACGCTGCCGGCGGCGGCGGTGCCGAGGTAGCCCTCCAGCTCGCGGGGCACGCCGGCGAAGCGCTCGGCGTAGTCGTGGTGCATGAGGCCGGCGAACACGCCCGTGCGCGAACCGCGCAGCCCGAGCGGGTCGATCCCCGCCCGCTCGATCGCCTCCCACGACACTTCGAGCAGCAGCCGCTGCTGCGGGTCCATCACGAGGGCCTCGCCGGGGGCGATGCCGAAGAACGCGGCGTCGAAGTCGCCGGCGTCGTGGAGGAAGCCGCCGTGGCGCGTGTAGCAGGTGCCGGGGGCGTCCGGGTCGGTGTCGAAGAGGGCGTTGAGGTCCCAGCCGCGGTCGGTCGGGAACTCGGAGATCCCCTCACGACCCTCGACGACCATGCTCCACAGATCCTCCGGAGACGCCACACCCCCCGGATAACGGCAGCTCATCGCCACGATCGCGACCGGCTCGTCCACCACACCCGCACCACCGCGCCGCACCACCGACGCCGGCACCGCCTGGTCGGTGCCGGCGAGGCGGGCGGCGATGTGGCGGGCGAGCGCGGCGGGCGTCGGGTGGTCGAAGGCCACGGCGGCGGAGAGTCCGAGGCCGGTGGTCTCGACGAGCTGGTTGCGGAGTCGTACGGCCGTGAGGGAGGTCAGGCCGAGTTCCTTGAAGGCGCGGTCGGCGGAGGCGGGGGCGGGGGTGTTCCCGCCGAGGACGGCGACGACCGTGTCGAGGACGAGCCGTTCGAGCTCCGCGTGGCGCGCCTCGTCGGTGAGCGGGGCGAGTCGGGCCGTGAGGGCGGCGCGGACCTGCGGGTCGGCGGCCGTCCAGGCGTCGCCGGCCTCGGTGAGGCGCGGCGGCAGGAGGTGCTCCGGTCCTTCTGCGGGGGCGAGCAGGCAGGCGTCGGGGCCGGTCAGGGCGGTGTCCACGTACGCCGGGGTGTCGCCGTCCCAGGCGGAGGCGGCGAGCAGCGCGCCGGCGCCGCCGCGGGCCCGATGGGCCCGGACGAGGGCCGCGGCGGCGGCGGTGGACGCGGCGGCGTCCTGGCCGTCGGCGCCGAGGGCGGCGGTGAGCGGGGCGAGCACGACGAGGGCGGGCAGGGTCGTGGGGCCGTCCACCGCCTCGTACAGGGTGGGCAGGTCGGCCGCTCCGTCCTCGTCGGCGTGGACGAGGACGGCGACCGTGCCGTCGGCGGCCGGGGTCGACTCGGTGGCGGTGTCGACCTGGGCGCCGGCCGCCGTGAGCGCCGCCGTCAGTTCGGTGTGGCGGGTGGTCTCGGGGCCGGTGAGGAGCAGTCGGCGGACGCCGTGGCCGGTGACGAGCTGGGTGGCCGCGGCGGCGACGGCGTCGGCGAGCGGGCCGCCGAGTCCGGTGACGACGGCGATGGCCTCGGGGGCCTGCGGGCGGGCCTCGGCGTGGGGTGCGGCGGCCGGGGCGAGCCGGGGCGCGAGGGCGGCGCCGGCGCGGACGGCGATGCGGGGTTCGCCGGTCTCGACGAGGGGGCGCAGGGTGTCGAGGGGCAGGGTGTCGTCGTCGAGGTCGACGAGGACGAGCCGCCCGGGGTGGGCGGTCTGGAGCGACCGCAGGCGGGCCCAGGTCTCGGCCGCGCTGCCGGGGGCGGCGGTGTCGGCGGGGCCGCCGGGGGCCGCGTCGACGGCGTCGCGGAGGACGACGACGAGCCGGTCCTGTGCGTCCGTGAGACGGGCGGCGAGGTCGTCGGCGAGGTCCGGGGTGGCGGGCAGGGCCCGCGCCGTGGTGTCGCCGCCGTGGCCTCCGTACACCTGCCAGGCGGTGGTGTCCGCCGGGGCGGGCGCGGAGAGGGGGGCCCATTCCGGGCGGTAGAGGCCGTCGACGGTGCCGGTGCCGGTGGCGAGCAGTCGGCGCGGCAGGTCGCGCAGGGCGTCGCGGACGACCTTGCCGGAGGAGGTCCGGACGATCTCGCGGACGGCATGGATCTCCTGGGGGACCTTGTGGTACGCGAGCCGGGCCCGGCTCTCGGCGAGGATCCGGCGCGGGTCGACGCCGTCGGGGCCGGGCACGACGAGGGCGACGGGCACCTGGCCGAGGACGTCGTGGGGGGCGCCGACGACGGCGGCGTCGCGGACGCCGGGGACGTCCCGGAGGACTTCCTCGACCTCGCCGGGGTGGATGTTCTGGCCGCCGCGGATGATGAGTTCCTTGATGCGGCCGGTGACGGTCAGGAAGCCGTCGGCGTCGCGGGTGGCGAGGTCGCCGGTGCGGTGGACGCCGCCGGCGGGGGCCGTGGCGGTGGCGGTGGCGGCGTCCCAGTAGCCGAGCATGACGTTCGGGCCCTCGACCCGGACCTCGCCCTCGGCGCCCTCGGGGACGTCCTCGCCCGTCTCGGGGTCGACGAGGCGGACGGTGAGGCCGGGCAGGACAGGGCCGCAGGAGCCGGGGACGCGGGGGCCGCCGGGGGCGTTGGAGGTGATGGGGCCGCAGGTCTCGGTGGTTCCGTAGCTGTCGAGGAGGTCGGTGCCGAGGCGTTCCCGTACGAGGGCGCGCAGCGGTTCGGCGGCGACGGAGCCGGCGGTGAGGCAGGTCCGCAGGCCGGTCGGCAGGGGGGTGTCGCGCTCGCCGACGGCGCTGACGAGCTGGTGGTACATGGCGGGCACGGCGGCGAGGAAGGTGAAGTCGCGGCTGCCGAGCAGGTCGAGCGCCTCGCCCGCGGAGAACGCGGTCATGATGTGGGCGCTCGCGCCGACGGCGGTGACGCCGAGCACGCCGAGGTGGTGGCCGAGGCAGTGGGAGAGCGGCAGCGGCCACAGTACGTGGTCGTCCTCGGAGAAGCCGAGCGTCGGCGCGTAGCAGGCGGCGATCGTCCACAGGGAGTTGCGCTGGGTGGACAGGGCGCCCTTGGGGCGGCCGGTGGTGCCGGAGGTGTACAGCATGTAGGCCGGCTCGTCGAGGCCGAGGTCGTCGCGGGCGGGCTCGGCGGGCTCGGTGGTGGCGAGGGCGGCGAACGGGACGGCGCCGTCGGGGAGTTCGGCGGCGGGCGCGTCGCCGGTGACGACCAGGACGAGGCCGGGGTGCCGGGGCAGCAGGTCCCGGACCTCGTCGAGGTGGGCCGGGTCGGTGACGAGGAGGCGGACGCCGGCGTCGGTGAGGACGTGGTCGAGTTCGGCGCCGGTCAGTCGGGCGTTGACGGGGACGGCGATGCCGGCGGCGCGGGTGACGGCGTGGTAGCCCTCGACCATGTCGACGCCGTTGTCGAGGTGGAGGGCGGCGCGGTCGCCGCGCCGCAGGCCGAGGGCGCGGAAGTGGCCGGCGAGCCGGCCGGTGCGGCGTTCGAGCTCCGTGTAGCTGACGCTGCGGTCCGCGTCGGAGAAGGCCGTCTTCCCGCCGAACCGCTCGGCCTGGGCGCGGAGCAGTTCGTGCATCGGCCGGATCAGGTCGCTGCGCAGCACTTCGGCACTTCCCTCGTTGTCGTTCTCGATGCTTCGTAAGGTGTTCTGTTCGGGCCGCCGGCCCGAAGACGCCCTGGGGGGTGGGCGGCCGGCGTCAGGACAGGCCGATGAGGCCGTCGAGGGCGAGGTCCTCGCCGAAGACGCGGTCGACGAGTTCGGCGGCCTGCTCGGGGTTGAGCCGGGGGTCGCACAGCGTCGTGTAGTGGCGTTCGACGTCGGAGGCGTCGCGGACGGGGCCGCCGAGGCATTCGGTGACGTCCTCGGCGGCGGTCTCCAGGTGGAGTCCGCCGAAGTGCTGTCCGTGGGCGCGCAGGACGTCGCGGCAGGCGAGGGTCTCGGCGACGAGGTCGTCGAGGCGGCGGACCTTGGTGCCGGTGGGCAGTTTGACGGTGTTGCCGTGCATGGGGTCGCAGAGCCAGACGACGGGGTGGCCGGCCTCGCCGACGGCGCGGACGAGCGGGGGCAGGGCGGTGCCGACGGCTTCGCGGCCCATGCGGCTGATGAGGGTGAGCCGCCCGGGTTCGCGGTGCGGGTCGAGCGCGCGGCAGAGTTCCAGGACGCTCTCGGGGGTGGCGCGGGGGCCGATCTTGCAGGCGATCGGGTTGACCACGCCGCTGAGCAGGGTGACGTGGGCGTCGGCGGGGCCGCCGGTGCGCTCGCCGATCCACGGGAAGTGCGTGGAGCCGAGGAACGGTTCGCCGGTGGTCTCGTCGATGCGGACGAGGGCGGCGGTGTAGTCCATGACGAGGGCGTCGTGGCTGGACCAGGGGCCGGGGTTGAGGCTGCGCAGGGAGGTGGCGGCGCGGTGGGCGCGCAGGGCCTGCTGGATCTCGTCGCTGAAGTGGTAGGCCCAGAGCATGCGGACGGGGTCGTGCCGGCGGGCCTCGGCCGAGCGGCCCTCGGCGTTGACCATGTGGCCGCGGAAGACGGGCAGTTCGGTGCCGTCGACGGTCTCGGTGGGCTGGGAGCGGGGCTTGGCGTACTGGCCGCCGAGGCGTCCGATCCGCAGGACGGGGAGCCGGGTGTGCTCGCCGAGCCGGTCGGCGAGCGCGTCGAGGTGGGCGATCTTCGTGCCGGTGTGGTGCGGGGTGCCTTCGTAGAAGCTCTCCGCGCAGTCGCCCATCTGCAGGATGTGGGCCCGGCCGGCGGCGACCTCGGCGAGCCGGTCGCGCAGTTCGCGGATCTCGCCGGGGCGGACGACGGGCGGTGCGGCCGCGAGGGTGGCGCGGACGCGTCCGTACGCGGGGTGGTCGCGCCACTGCGGCTGCTGGGCGGCGGGCAGGTGTTCCCAGGCGGGGACGGTGCGGGCCGGGGACACCTGCTCGCGGACGACGATGCCCTCCAGTTCGACGAGGAGGTCGGCGCGGCACACGTCGGCGTTGAGGAACACGATGTCCGCGGCCGGGGAGAGCGCCTCGCGGCAGATCTCCTCGACGCGGGCGATGTCGGAGCGGTGGCGTACGTACACCTTGACGCCCCGCAGGTCGTCGAGGGTGCAGCCGGGGCCGATGCCGTGCACGGAGAGGTTCCGGCCGCCGATGACGTGGGCGATGTTGTCGAGGGCGAGGCGGCACTGGGCCTCGACGTCGTCGGCGTGCATGGTGCGGTGGCCGAGGATGCCGGCGGTGCCGGAGACGTAGAGCTGTTCGCCGCCGCCGTCCTGGGCGAGGTAGGTGGCGCGGGCGAAGTTCGGGGCCTTCGGGCCGTAGCGGTTCGGGTAGTGGTAGGGCGGCACCTGGCGCGGGTTGTCGATGTTGACCTGGGTGCCCTCGCGGCAGGCGAGGAGGTAGAGGACGATGCCGCCGCCGTGCACGCCGATGACGGTGGCGGCGGGCATGCTGTCGGCCATTCCGTACCGTTCGAGGGCGCGGGCGCGGCCGACGCAGAACTCGCGGTACACCTCCAGGCCGGAGGCGTTCTCCTCGTTGATCCGGCTGATGTAGTGCCAGATGCGGTAGAGCTGCGGGTAGCCGAGGGAGCGGGTCAGTTCGACGGCCTCGGTGTAGACGGCCTCGGTGGCGTCGACGTAGTCGTCGCTCTCGGGGATGCGGGCGGTGCAGAAGAGGAACTCCCCGTCGACGGCGTAGGACAGTTCCCCGGACCGGCCCGTCTCGACGGGCCGGTCGGAGGTCCACACCTCGGCGAAGCCCTCCTCGACGGACTGGGCCGCCTGGACGCCGACGGCCGGGTGTCCCGCCTCGAGGGTGGGAGGGAAGGGCTCGTGGGTGAAGTCGACGCGGCCGAGGACGTGGCGGCCGGGTGTCGTCAGGTCGTCGTCCTTCAGGCTCCTGAAGGACGGGGTCGGCGCGGTGGTGCTGTTCATGGACTGATCCCCCGTTGTGTCGTACCGAGTCGGCTACTGCGCCGGTCCTGGGAGCGTGCGTGGTGCGCCGGTCATGAGGCGTCGCGGCCGAGTGCCAGCCGGACCAGCTCGTCGGCGGCCATGTTCTTGATGGCGTGTTCCGCCGCGCGCTGCTCCGGGCGGGCCGGGCGGGCCGGTCCCGTGGGCGTGCTCGGGGCGGTGTCCGCGGGGACGATGCGCCCGGCGAGCCACTCGGCCATGGCCAGCGGCGTCGGATAGTCGAAGATCATCGTGGAGGGCAGCCGGAGTCCGCTGACGGCGTCGAGGCGGTTGCGGAGCTCGATGCCGGTGAGCGAGTCGAGGCCCAGGTCGAGGAAGCCCCGGTCCACGGCGACGGTCGCCGGGGTGGCGTGGCCGAGGACGGCCGCGACGTGTTCGCGGACGACGGCGAGGACCTCGCGGGCCCGGTCCTGCTCGGGCAGTTCGGCCAGCCGGGCCCGCAGGGCGGCCGACCGGTCGGAGCGGTCGGCGGTCCTGGCCCTGGGGAGCCGGACGAGGCCGCGGAGCAGCGGCGGCACCTGTTCGGCGTGGGTGAACATCCTGCGCAGTGCGCGGACGTCGAGGCGGGCGGGGACGAGGGCCGGCGCGTCGGTCGCGGCGGCGAGGTCGAAGAGGGCGAGGCCCTCCTCGGTGCCGAGCGGGGTGAGGCCGACGCGGGCGGCGCGGGCGCGGTCCGCCTCGGCGAGCCGGTCGACCATGCCGCCGTCGGCCTCCCAGGCGCCCCAGGCCAGGGACTGCGCGGGCAGTCCGAGGGCGTGGCGGTGGGCGGCGAGGGCGTCGAGGAAGACGTTGGCGGCGGCGTAGTTGGCCTGGCCGGCGCCGCCGAGGGTGCCGGACAGGGAGGAGAAGAGCGCGAACATCCGCAGGTCGTGGCCGCGGGTGAGCTGGTGCAGGTGCCAGGCGGCGTCGGTCTTGGGCCGCAGGACGTCCTGGACCTGGCGGTCGGTCAGGGTCTCCAGCATGCCGTCGGAGAGGACGCCGGCCACGTGGGCGACTCCGGTGAGCGGCCGGTCGGCCGGGAGGGCGTCGAGGACGCCGGCGAGGGCGTCCCGGTCGGCGACGTCGCAGGCGACGGCCTCGGCGTCGGCGCCGAGGTCCCGCAGCGCCTCCAGGAGGTCGGCGGCGCCTTCGGTGGCGGGGCCGCGCCGGCCGAGGAGCAGGAGGCTGCGGGCGCCGTGGCGGACGACGAGGTGGCGGGCGAGGGCGGTGCCGAGGGCGCCGAAGGCGCCGGTGACGAGGACGGTGCCGGTGGACAGGTCGGGTCCTGCGGCGGTCTCCTCCGGGCCGGCGGTGGCGTCGGTACGGGTGGGGGCCTGGGCGCGGAGCAGCCGGGGCACCAGCGGTGCGCCGTCGCGCAGCGCGAGCTGCGGCTCGTCGAGGGCGAGGGCGTTGGGCAGGGCGGCCGCGGAGGCTTCGGTGTCGTCGGTGTCGACGAGGACGAAGCGGTCCGGGTGTTCGGTCTGCGCGGTCCTCAGCATGCCCCAGACGGCGGCGCCGGCGAGGTCGGTGGGGGCGGTTCCGGTGGCGTCGCGGGTGACGACGACGAGCCGGCTCGACGCGAGCCGTTCGTCGCCGAGCCACTCCTTCAGGAGGGCGAGCGTGTCGGTCGCGGCCTTCCGGACGGCCTCGGGCAGGTCGTCGTCGGGAGCGGTCCCGGGGTGGCTGAGGACGACGAGGGCGGGTGCCGCGGTGCCGGCGTCGAGGGCGGCCCGCAGGGCGTCGGTGTCGGCGAACCAGCGGCCGTCGCCCCACTGGGCGCGCAGGGCCCGGCTGAGCCTGAGGTCGTCGGGGCCGACGGCGGCCCAGGCGCCGGCGGGGCGGCCGGTGCCGTCCTGGGGCAGCGGCAGTTCGGAGGGGGTCCACTGGACCTGGAAGAGGGCGTCGCTCGTGGTGTCGGGTGCGGCGAACTGCTCGGGGGCCACGTCGCGCAGGCGGATGGTGCCGGCGCGGACGACGGGGAGCCCGGCCGGGTCCACGGCGGTCAGGGAGAGCGTCTGCTCGTCGGCGGCGGCGATGCGGACGCGCAGGGCGACGGCGCCCCTGGCGTGGACGGCGACGTCCTGCCAGGCGTACGGGAGCCGGGTGTCGCCGTCCACGTCGTCGTAGCCGACGAGGATGAGGGCCTGGAGGGCGGCGTCCCACAGCGCCGGGTGCAGGACGAAGGCGTCGGCCTCGCCGTGGCGCGCGTCGGGGAGCTCGACCTCGGCGAAGACCTCGGCGTCGCGGCGCCAGACGGCGCGGACTCCCTGGAAGGCGGGGCCGTAGTCGTAGCCGCGGGTGGCGAGCCGTTCGTAGACGCCCTCGATGTCGACGGTGGTGGCGTCCTGCGGCGGCCAGGTGCCGGCGAGTTCGACGACGGCGGGGTCGGTGCCGGGGTCGTCGCCGGCGGCGGGCACGACGGTGCCGGACGCCTGGAGCTCCCACGGGTCGCCGGGGAGGCCGTCCTCGGCGCGGGAGTGCAGGGTGAGGGAGCGGGCGCCCTCGCCGTCGGGTGCGGAGAGCGCGACGCGGAGGTGGACCGCGGCGTCCTCGGGCACGCGCAGCGGGGCGTGCAGGGTGATGTCCCGTACGAGGGGGCATGCGGCGAGTTCGCCGGCGCGGGCGACGAGCTCGACGAGGCCGGCGCCGGGCAGCAGGGCGGTGCCCCACATGGCGTGGTCGGCGAGCCACGGGTGGGTCTCGGCGGAGAGGCGTCCGGTGAGCACCAGGGCGTCGGAGCCGGGGAGTTCGGCGGCGGCGCGCAGGAACGGGTGGTCGACGGAGGCGAGGCCGAGTCCCTCGGCGCCGGTGCCGCCCTCGTGCGGGGCGGCCCAGTAGCGGGTGCCCTGGAAGGCGTACGTGGGCAGGTCGAGGTGCGGGACGGGGTGGCCGGCCCAGACGGCGTCCCAGTCGAGGGCGGCTCCGTCGGTGTGCAGGCGGGCGAGCGCGGCGAGCAGGGTGCCGGTCTCGGGGCGGCCGCGGCGGAGCACGGCGGCGAAGACGGCGCCGTCGGCCTCGGGTTCGCCGGCGAGGGTGTCCTGCGCGGCGGCGGTGAGGGCCGTGTCGGGGCCGATCTCCAGGAAGCGGGTGGTGCCGCGGGCGTACAGGGTGCGCACGCCGTCGGCGAAGCGGACGGTGCGGCGGACGTGCTCGGCCCAGTACTGGGCCGAGCAGGCCTGTTCGGCGGTGAGGAGCTCGCCGGTGACGTCGGAGACGACGGGGAGCCGCGGCGGGTGGGCGGTGACGGTGCCGAGGACCTCGGCGAACTCCTCGAGCATGGGCTCCATGAGCGCGGAGTGGAAGGCGTGCGAGGTGCGCAGCGGCTTGGTGCGGACGCCTTCGGCGCGGCAGGCGGCGGCGACCTTGGCGACGAGCGTCTCGTCGCCGGAGACCACGACGGCGGCGGGGCCGTTGACGGCGGCGATGCCGGCCGTGGGGCCGTCCTGGCCGGCGGTGTCCTCGTCGATGCCGAGGCCGGTCATGAGGGTGCGGACCCGGTCCTCGGGGGCCGCGACGGCGACCATGGCGCCGCCGGCGGGCAGGGCGCCCATGAGGCGGCCGCGTTCGGCGACGACCTTCACGGCGTCGGGCAGGGACCAGACCCCGGCGAGGTGCGCGGCGGTGAGTTCGCCGATCGAGTGGCCGAGGAGGGCGGTGGGGCGCAGGCCCCAGCTCTCGGTCAGCCGGTAGAGGGCGGTCTCCAGGGCGAAGGTGGCGGCCTGGGTGTAGGCGGTCCGGTCGAGGAGCAGCGCGTCGGCGGTGTCGGGCCGGGCGAACAGGACGCTCTTCAGGGGTCGTTCGAGGTACGGGGCGAAGGCGGCGCACACCTCGTCGAGGGCCTCGGCGAAGACGGGGTACGTCGCGTACAGCTCCTGGCCCGCGCCGGGCCGCTGGGCGCCCTGTCCGGTGAGGAGGACGGCGGTGCCGCCGTGGCGGCGGGAGTGGGCGGCGACGGCGTGCTCGGTGGGTTCGCCGACGGCGAGGGCGTCGAGTCCGCGCAGCAGGTCGGCGCGGTCGGTGCCGAGGACGGCGGCGCGGACGGGCAGGACGGAGCGGCGGGTGGCGAGGGCGGCGGCGACGTCGGCGGGGTGGGCGTCCTCGGTGCGCTCGGCCCAGGCGCGGAGCCGGGCGGCCTGGGCGCGCAGGGCGTCCTCGGTGCGGGCGGAGAGGAGCCAGGGCGCGGTGCCGGTGACGGTCCGGGGCTCGGTGGACTCGGTGGCGGCGGGGGCCTGTTCGAGGATGACGTGGGCGTTGGTGCCGCTGAGGCCGAAGGAGGAGACGGCCGCGCGGCGGGGCCGTCCGGTCTCGGGCCAGGGGACCGGCCCGTCGGTGACCAGCCGGGCGGCGCCCGCGGTCCAGTCGACCTGGGGCGTGGGCTCGTCGGCGTGGAGGGTGGGCGGGACGGTTCCGTGGCGCATGGCGAGGACCGTCTTGATGATGCCGGCGACGCCGGCGGCGGCCTGGGTGTGGCCGATGTTCGACTTGAGGGAGCCGAGAAGCAGGGGGCGGTCGGCGGGCCGGTCCGCGCCGTAGGTGGCGAGGAGCGCCTGGGCCTCGATGGGGTCGCCGAGGCGGGTTCCGGTGCCGTGGCCCTCGATGACGTCGACGTCGGCGGGGGTGAGGCGGGCCCGGTCGAGGGCGGCGCGGATGACGCGCTGCTGGGCGGGGCCGTTGGGGGCGGTGATGCCGTTGGACCGGCCGTCCTGGTTGACGGCGGTGCCGCGGACCACGGCGAGGACGGGGTGGCCGAGGCGGCGGGCGTCGGAGAGCCGCTCGACGAGCAGCACTCCGACGCCTTCCGCGAAGCCGGTGCCGTCGGCTCCCGCGCCGTAGGACTTGCACCGGCCGTCCGGGGCGAGCCCGCGCTGGCTGCTGAAGTAGACGAAGGTGTCGGGGGTGGTCATGACGGTGGCGCCGCCGACCAGGGCGAGCGAGCAGTCGTCGTCGGCCAGGGCCTGTCCGGCCAGGTGGAGGGCGACGAGGGAGGAGGAGCAGGCGGTGTCGACGACGACGGCCGGGCCTTCGAGGCCGAAGGCGTAGGCGACGCGGCCGGCGGCCATGCTGGCGGTGTCCGTGGACGGGCCGGAGGACATGATGCCGTTGAACACTCCGGTGCGGGAGCCGCGGAGGGCGTCGGGCCGGATGCCGGCGCGTTCGAAGGCCTCGGCGGAGCACTCCAGGAGCAGCCGGTGCTGGGGGTCGACGGTGGCCGCCTCGCGCGGGCTGATGTCGAAGTACTCGGCGTCGAAGGAGGCGGCGTCCATAAGGAATCCGCCGTCTCGAACATAGCTCTTGTCGACGGCCTCGGGGTCCGGATCGTAGATGCCGGCGATGTCCCAGCCGCGGTCCCGGGGGAATCCGGTGACCGCGTCGCGGCCTTCCTCGACCAGTCGCCAGAGTTCGTCAGGTGTGGTCACTCCGCCCGGAAATCGGCATGCCATTCCGATGATGGCGAGCGGTTCCGAGGAGCGTTCTCCCGCCTTTTCCAGGCGTTCCCTGAGGTCTTTTATCTCGGCCGTGGCGCGCCGCAGATAATCCACGTACTTCTGCTCGTCAGCCATTTCTTTCCCCCGTGGCGTACGCAGTCCCATGGAATGGTTTTCGGCATGCCGAAGAGAACGCCGAATAATTTCACCCGGCCTGCCTGGGACGATGCGGCGGCGGGGGCGGGGCAGAAGGCCCGTCAGAGAGGGTGGAACAAGTGGAATCCAGGGCCCGCCGGCCGCGAGAGTGCGGCCGGCGGGGCGGCGGGCGTCTGCCCGCGGATCAAGCGGAACGGCGCTGGGCGGTCAGTTCGTCCAGCTGCCATCGGGCGGAGCAAGAGGGACATTGGGCCACAGAGCGGCCTCTTGCCGTCCTGCGGAACTGCTCCAGCGAGTCCCCTTCGACGCACAGGGCGTCGGCCAACAGTTCGATCGAGCGCCGCTGCGGCGCGGTGGTGCGGCCCCTCTCCAGATCGGAGATGGTGCGAATGCTGAGCCCCGAATTGAATGCTAATTCTTCCTGAGTGAGCCCGGCCCGCTCGCGCAGCAGACGCACCAGCGAAGGAAGCTCCTCCAGGCTTTGTGCTTCTTCCAGCGGTTCTTCTCGATGTGTCGTTCGAGATATCACGCAGTTCTCCCCGTGAGCCCCCCCGGGGGCAACCGAATCCAGCCACCCCCGGGGGGAACAACGTGACGTGCATTGGCGAGATCCACCCTAACATGACGCTTCTGATCTTGGTAAGCGAGATAGGGCACACCCCCCTCACGTCACATTTCTTCACGAGGAGTTCACGCCTCCCGTGACACGCGCTCGGCGAACTCGGCCACGAACTCGCCGATTTTGCGCTCAGGATGAGCCACCATGGCCGAAAGGAGGTGCACATACTCCTGGACCCACCGGGCCACCGCACCGTCCGGGAAATAGCCGGAGCGGTGGTTGGCCGCGATGACCGAGAACTGGTCGGTGAAGTGGATCTCCACCCGGAGCGGATGCTCCGTCTGCGCGAGCACCTGGACCGGCGTCGCCGCCCCGAGCACCGACATGAGACGTCCCAGGCCGGCGATCATGCCCGGCACGTTCTCGTTGACGACGTAGCTCTCGAAGAGCGGATCGGTGGTCTGCAGACCACCGCCCAGCTCCCGGAGCGTCTCCGGCGTCACGTACTCGTAGTCGCTGATCGCCTTGATCCGGTCCTGCACCCCGGTGAGCCAGGTCAGCAGGTCCGCCTCGGGGTCCACCGTCGTCGCCACCGGCAGGATGTTGAACATCAGGCCCGCCGCCTGGTCGACGTCGACCGAGGTGGTGCTGCGGCCCGACATCAGCGCGCCGCTGACCACCCGGTCCGAGCCGGTGATCGCGCTCAGCAGCAGTGACCAGGCGCCGTACACCACGCTGTTGACACTGAGACCGTTGCTCCGCGCCAGCCGCGTGATGCCCTCCGCGTCCTCGTCCGAGACGACCACGAACTCCTGCTGGACCGGGATCGCGACGTCGGCACGGCGCTCCTCCTCGGGCAGCGTGATCCGCGCCCCCGGCAGCGTCACCCCGTCCAGCTGCTTCTGCCAGAACTCCTCCGCGCCGCTCATGTCGCGCTCGGACTGCTCCTGGCAGAAGTCGCCGTAGGCCGCCGCCGGCGGGATCACCAGCGGCTCCTTGCCGGCCGACAGGTTCTCGTACGTGTCGAGGAGCGTGCGGACCATCATCGCCGCGCTCCAGCCGTCCTGCGCGAGCAGCGTGAAGAAGTGGATGTACTCCCACGTGTCGTCGGCCAGCCGGAACAGCCCAAGCCGGGTCTTCCCCAGCGAGGCGTAGAAGCCGCGCCGCCGCTCCGCCTCGATGAAGGCGGCGATCCGGCGCTCCTGCTCGACGTCGGACGCGGCCCGCAGGTCGAACGTCTCGAAGCCGATCTTCACACCGGTGCGGACCACCTGGATCCAGCGGTCGTCCTCGTCGCGCACGTAGCTGGACCGCAGCGACGGGAACTGGTCGATGGTGTACTGCCACGCCTTCTCCAGCGCGACCGGCTCCAGCTTGTTGCCCTGGAAGCGGAAGCGCTGGTGGGTGATGTAGACGCCCGAGTCCGGTGCCCGCTCGACGAACTCCAGCGCGTTGCGCTGCATGCCGGTCGCGGGGTACGCGTCGGCGGCGTCCGGGAAGCGGGTCCGCGCCCATTCGAGGAGCGCGGCGTCGCGCTCCACCTTGGCCTTCGCCCGGACCGGGCCGCGGGACTCGGCGAGCGCCGCGAGCTCCTGGATCGTCGGGCTCTGGAAGACGTCCTGCGGCGTGAGCGCCAGACCCTTCGCGGTCGCCCGGCTCACCATCTGGATGCCGAGGAGGGAGTCGCCGCCCAGGGCGAAGAAGCCCCGGTCCACGGTGATCTCCTCCAGGCCGAGGACCTCCGCCCAGATCTCGGCGAGCTGCTCCTCGTACCGGGTGCGGGCCTGGACGACCTGCTCGGTCGAGCGCACCCCGCGCTTCGGGAGGGGCAGCGCACCGCGGTCGAGCTTGCCGTTGGCGGTGACGGGGAACCCGTCGAGCGCGACGATCGCGGACGGCACCATGAACTCCGGGACCCGGTCCCGCAGGAAGGTGCCGGCCTCCGAGGTCAGCCAGGTGCCGAGCTCGGCGAGCCCGGGACGGTTGGCGTGCCGCAGCAGCGGACGGCCCAGCTCGTCGCGGTCCGTCCAGTCCGCGGCGCACGCGCTGTCCGGGCGGCGGAAGAGCACCCGGTAGGCGCCGTCGGAGCGCCCGCCGGCCCAGGCGGCATCGGCCAGGTAGCCGTGCTCGCCGGCGAGGGCCCGCAGGACGTCCGGGTCGATGCCCCGGCCGCCGGCACCACCGGCGCCGGCGAGGCCCGCGACCGCGGTGCCGTCGGCGGCGGAGGCCAGCGCGGCCACCAGCTCGCGACCCGCGGCGGTCCTCGGGTTGGGCACCGCGTCGATCTCCACGGCGTCCGGCCGCTCCTCGGCCAGGATCCGGCGCACGTCCTCCAGTGAGGACCAGGCCACCCGGGCCGGGCTCGGGACGGCGGCGCCGTCCAGGTGCAGGACGACGTCGTAGCCGTACGCGACGAGGTCGTCGGCCTCGTCACCGGCGGCCCGCAGGGCCACCTCGACCCGGGAGATCCGCGGCAGTTCGGTCCGCAGGACGGAGAAGAACTCGGGCGCGAGCGCCAGTTCCCGCTCGTCGGCGGCCCGCTGGCGCACCCGCTCCTTCAGCTTGCCGACGGTCAGACCCGCCTCGGCGCGCGCCGCCTCGGCCTCGGTCTGGAAGGTCTCCAGGAGCGGCAGGCTCCGGATGCCGCCGAGGACGATCGCGCCGCCGGGCCGCACCAGGTCGAGGGCGCCCGTGAGGACGTCCCGCAGCCGGGCCGGGTCGGGCAGGCGCCGGGTGACGGCGTCGAGGACCACCGCGTCGAAGGGCTCGGCGCCCAGGCCGGACAGGTCCTCCTCGGACCGGTGCAGGACCTGGCCGTCGACCGCCTCGGGCAGGGCCGGCAGGACCTCTTCGCGGATCCGTCCGACGGCCGCACCGGACGGCTCGGCCGCCACGTACGCGGTGGTGTGCGGGGCGACGCGGGCCATCAGGGCGCCGTCGCCGGCACCGAGCTCCAGGACCCGCCGCGGGGCGAGCGCGAGGACCCGCTCCGCGAGGGCCGCACCGGACGCGTCCTGCTCCAGGATCCGCTCGCGCTCCGCCTCCAGGGCCTCGGCCGAGGCCTGCGGGACGGCCGCGTCCTCGCCGGGGACCACGTACGCGACGAGCTGCTTGTCCTGCCCCTCGGTGACCTCCCGCGCCATCACGACCACGTCGCGGACGGCCGGGTGCTCCCGCAGGCCCGCCTCGATCTCGCCGAGCTCGATGCGCATGCCGCGCACCTTGACCTGGAAGTCCGTACGCCCCTGGAACACCATGGATCCGTCGGGCAGGAAGCGGGCCAGGTCGCCCGTCTTGTAGAGCGTGGCGCCCGGAACCGTGCTGAACGGGTCGGGGACGAACCTCTCCTCGGTGAGCTCCGGCCGGTTGAAGTAGCCGCGGGCCACGCCGACGCCGCCGATGTACGCCTCGCCGGCCGCGCCGATCGGCACCGGCCGCAGGTTGCGGTCGAGGATGTAGATCTGCGTGTTGGCGATGGGCGTGCCGATGGAGACCGGGGCGCTGCCGAGGTCCCGGGGGCATTCCCAGCAGGTGCTGTCGACGGAGCACTCGGTGGCGCCCCACAGATTGGTGACGGTGGCGTTGGGCAGCCGGTCGTACACGCCCTTGATCGAGGTGGCCGGCAGGTCCTCACCGCTCGCGATCACGCGGGTGATCGAGGTGCAGGCCTCGATGCCCGGGTGCTGGAGGAAGACCCGCAGCATGGAGGGGACGAAGTGCAGGGTGGTGACGCCCTGCTCCTGGATGAGGGTGGAGAGGTACTCGGGGTCCTTGTGGCCCTCGGGGCGGGCGACGATCATCCGCGCGCCGGTCAGGAGGGGCCAGAAGAACTCCCACACCGAGACGTCGAAGCTGAACGGCGTCTTCTGCAGGACCCGGTCGTCCGGGGTCAGCCCGTAGTACTCCTGCTTCCACAGCAGTCGGTTGACCACGCCGCGGTGGGTCATCATCGCGGCCTTGGGGCGGCCGGTGGAGCCGGAGGTGTAGATCATGTACACCAGGTCGTCCATGCCCACGGGGCTCTCCGGCCGGGTGTCCGGCTGGTCCGCGAACTCGGCGGCATCGTCCAGGAGGAGGACCTCGGCCTGGTGCTCGGGCAGCCGGTCCAGCAGGTGACGCTGGGTCAGCAGAAGCCGCGGCACGGTGTCGTCGAGCATGAACGCCACGCGCTGGCGCGGATAGGTCGGGTCGATCGGCAGGTAGGCGCCGCCGGCCTTGAGGACGGCCAGCAGGCCCACGACCATCTCGACCGACCGCTCCATCGAGATCGCGACGGGCTGGTCGGGCCCGACGCCCATGGCGAGTAGCCGGTGGGCGACCCGGTTGGCCCGGCGGTCGAGGTCGGCGAAGGTGACGTCCTCGCCGTCGAAGGTGACGGCGACGGCGTCCGGGGTCCGGTCCGTCTGGTCCTCGATGAGGGTGTGGAGGCAGCGGATCTGCTCCTCGGGCCAGACGCGGTCGGTGTCGTTCCAGTCGACGAGGATCCGCCGCTCGATCTCCGGCGTGAGGACCGGGAGTTCGGAGACCCGCCGCTCACGGGCGCCGGCGAAGGCCTCCAGGACGACCCGGTAGCCGCCGAGCAGCCGCTCCACCGTGTCGTGGTCGAACAGGTCGCTGTCGTACTCGGCGTCGACGAGCAGCGCGTCGGGCAGTTCGGTCACCGAGATCTCGACGTCGAACTTGGACGTGTCGTTGTGGATCTCCATGACGTCGGCGAAGGCCGCACCGCCCGGGCCGGAGTCGCCGCTGTGCCGCTTCATGTCGAAGACGACCTGGAACAGCCCGTTGGTGGCGGGGCCGCGCTCCGGGATCAGCTCCGCGACGAGCGCGTCGTACGGCACGTCCTGGTACTCGAAGCCCTGCTTGACGGTCTCCGAGACGCGGGCCAGGAGTTCGCCGACGGTCGGGTCGTCGCCGAGGCCGGTCTTGAGGACGACCGTGTTGACGAAGAAGCCGACCAGGTCCTGGAGGGCCTCGTGGCGGCGGTTGGCCATGGCGCTGCCGACGACGACGTCGCCGGTGCCGTCGGTCTCCCCCGCGTACCGGTGCAGGATCACCTTGAGCGCGGCGAGCAGCGTCGTGAACAGGGTCACGCCCTGCTCGGCGCTGAACGCACGCAGGCTCTCTGCGAGTTCGCCCTCGACGCGGAAGCTCGTGGCACCGCCCTGCAGGCGCTGGACGGCCGGGCGCGGCCGGTCGGTGGGCAGCTTCACGGCGGACGTGACGTCACCGAGCAGGTCCCGCAGGTTCGCGAGGCGGGCGGCGAGCGCGTCGGCGTCGAGCGAGTCCCGCTCCCACACGGCGTAGTCGGCGAACTGCACGGGCAGTGCGGGCAGCGCGGGCTCGCGGCCCTCGGCGAAGGCCCGGTAGGCGGCCTCGATCTCGCTGCCGAACACGCCGCCGGACCAGGCGTCGGCGATGATGTGGTGCAGGTTGACGACCATGCGGTGCTCGTCGTCGCCGAGCCGGAACAGCGTCACCCTGGCCAGCGGACCGCGCGCCAGGTCGAAGACGTGGCGGGCCTCCTCGCCCACCAGCCGCTCGTAGGCGGCCTCCCGCTCCTCGGGGGTCTCCCCCTCCGCGGCCACGACGGGCACGTCCAGGGTGAGGGTCGGAGCGATCTCCTGCCAGGGGCGGCCGTCGGCGCTGGGGAAGGTGGTGCGCAGCGCCTCGTGCCGGCGGACGACCTCGTTGACCGCCCGCCGCATCACCTCGGGGCGCAGGTCGCCGGCGAGCGGCAGGGCCATGACCACGTTGTACGCGGGGCTGTCGGGCACCAGCTGGTCGAGGGTCCACAGCCGCTGCTGGCCGAAGGAGAGCGGGATGCGGTCGGCGGACCCGGCGAGGCGGCGCTCGGCGGCGACCCGCAGCAGCGCGTCCTCCGGCTCGGTGCCGTCGACGCGGGCGTCGATCTGCTCGGCGACGAACCGGGCGAGGGCCGCGGGCGAGGGCTGCTCGAAGAGCGCGGTCACCGGCATGGTCAGGCCCGTGGCCCGGTTCAGCCGGTTGCGGGCCTCCAGGGCGGTGAGCGACTCGAAGCCCAGGTCGAGGAAGGGGCTGTCGACGTCGACGTCCTCGGGCGAGCCGTGCCGGAGGACGGCCGTGATCGTACGGACGACCAGGTCGAGGGCGGCGGCGTAGCGTTCCTCGGCCGTGCCGTCCAGGAGGCGGGCGCGCAGCTCGTCGGCCTCGTCGTCGGCCTCCTCGGGCAGCGCGGACAGGATGTCCTCGCCGGTGTCGCCCGAGGTGACGGTGTCGATCCAGAAGCGCTTGCGCTGGAAGGGGTACGTGGGGAGGTCGACGTGGGCGCCGGTGCCTTCCGGCAGCACCGTCCGCCAGTCCACGGACACGCCGGCGGCGAAGGCCTCGCCGAGCGCGGAGAGAAGCTGGGCGCGGCCGCCGAGGCCGTTGCGCAGGGTGCCGAGGGCGCAGAACGCGGTGGTCTGCCCGGTGAGGGTCTCCTCGACGGCGGGGACGAGCACCGGGTGCGGGCTGACCTCGATGAACGAGTCGAAGCCCTGGCGGGCGAGCGCGGCGACGGAGTCGGCGAACCGGACCGGCAGGCGCAGGTTGCGGAACCAGTAGGCGGCGTCGGCCTCGGTGGTGTCCAGCCAGTCGCCGGTGACGGTGGAGAAGAACGGCACCGCGGCACGCTTCGGGGCGACCGGGGCCAGCTGCTCGGCGAGGGCGGCGCGCAGCACGTCGACCTGCGGGGTGTGCGAGGCGTAGTTGACGGGGACCCGGCGGGCCCGTACGCCGTCGGCCTTGCAGCGCTCGACGAGCTCGTCGAGGGCGTCGGCGTCGCCGGCGACGACCGAGGAGGTGGGGCTGTTGACCGCGGCGACCGCGAGCCGGTCCCCCCAGGGCTCCAGACGGGCCGTCACCTCGTCGGAGGGGAGCGCGACGGCGGCCATGCCGCCCCCGCCGGCGAGGGTGCGCACGATCTCCTGGCTGCGCAGGGCGACGATGCGGACCGCGTCGTCGAGGCTGAGCGCCCCCGCCACGTACGCGGCGGCGATCTCGCCCTGGCTGTGGCCGAGCACGGCGTCCGGGCGGACCCCGCGGGCCCGCCAGACGGCGGCGAGCGAGACGGCGACGGAGAAGAGCGCGGGCTGGACGACGTCGTCGCGGTCGAGGCCCGGCGCGCCGGGCGCCTCGCGCAGGACGTCGAGCAGCGACCAGTCGACGTACGACCGCAGGGCCCGGTCGCAGGCCTCCATCTCGCGGGCGAACACCGGTTCGGTGTCGAGGAGTTCGACGCCCATGCGGGCCCACTGCGAGCCCTGGCCGGGGAAGACGAAGACGGTGCGGCCCGTGACGCGGACGCGTCCGGTCACCGTGTCGGCGGACTGGCCGCCCGCGGCGAGCTCCTTCAGGCCGTCGAGGAACTCGGAGCGGTGGCGGCCGACGAGGACGGCGCGGTGCTCGAAGAAGGTACGGGCGGCGAGCGCGCTGCTCACGTCGGCGGGCGCCGTCTCCGGGTGGGCGTCGGCGAACGCGAGGAGGCGGGCGGCCTGGTCGCGCAGGGCGGCGGCGGACCGGCCGGTGAGCGCCCAGGGCAGGGGCCGCTCGTCCTGACCGGCGTCGGCCGTCGCGGCCTCGGCCGCGGCCACGGTCCGCGGGTCCGCGTCGGCCGCGCCGTCGGCGGCGTCCGCTGCGGCGGGCCGCGACTCGGGGGCCTGCTCCAGGATGACGTGGGCGTTGGTGCCGCTGATGCCGAAGGAGGAGACGGCCGCCCGGCGCGGGGCGCCGGTCTCGGGCCAGGGCTGGAGGCCGGCGACCGGCTCGACGGCTCCCTGGGACCAGTCGACCTGTGGCGTGGGCTCGTCCAGGTGGACGAGGCCGGGCACCTCGCCGTGACGGATCGACAGGACCGTCTTCATCACGCCGAGGACACCGGAGGCGGCCTGGGTGTGGCCGATGTTCGACTTCAGGGCGCCGAGCAGCAGCGGGCGGCCCTCGGGCCGGTCCTGTCCGTAGGTGGCGAGCAGGGCCTGGGCCTCGATCGGGTCGCCCAGGGTGGTGCCGGTGCCGTGCGCCTCGACCAGGTCGATGTCGGCCGGCGTCAGGCGGGCGTTCTCCAGGGCCTGGTGGATCAGCCGCTGCTGGGCGGGGCCGTTGGGGGCGCTGAACCCGGAGCTGGCGCCGTCCTGGTTGAGGGCGGAGCCGCGGACGACCGCGAGGACCCGGTGGCCGAGGCGCTGGGCGTCGGAGAGCCGCTCCAGGGCGATGACGCCGACGCCCTCGGACCAGCCGGCGCCGTCGGCGGCAGCGGAGAAGGACTTGGAACGGCCGTCGGGGGCGAGCAGACGCTGCCGGGACAGCTCGACGAACGCCTGCGGCGTCGCCATGACCGTGGCACCGCCGACGAGGGCGAGCGAGCACTCGCCGGAACGCAGGGCGCGTCCCGCCTGGTGGAGGGCGACGAGCGAGGAGGAGCAGGCGGTGTCGACGGTCATCGCCGGGCCGGAGAGGCCGAGGGTGTACGAGATGCGGCCGGAGGCGAGGCTGCCGGAGCTCGTGTTGCCCAGGTAGTCGTGGTACATGAGGCCGACGAAGACACCGGCGTCGCCGCCCGCGAGGGACTTGGGGTCGAGCCCGGCGCGCTCCAGCGCCTCCCAGGAGCATTCCAGGAGGAGCCGCTGCTGCGGGTCCATGGTCAGCGCCTCGCGCGGCGAGATGCCGAAGAAGGCGGCGTCGAAGTCGGCGGCGTCGTGCAGGAAGCCGCCCTCGCGGACGTAGCTGGTGCCCGGGTGGTCCGGGTCCGGGTGGTAGAGCGCCTCCGTGTCCCAGCCGCGGTCCTCCGGGAACGGCCCGACGCCGTCACGGCCTTCGGAGACGAGCTCCCACAGGCCCTCGGGAGTGGTCACGCCGCCGGGCAGGCGGCAGGCCATGCCGACGACGGCGAGCGGTTCGTTCGCTTCGTCGACGAGCTGCTCGTTCTCCTGCCGGAGGCGTTCGTTCTCCAGCAGCGATGCCCGAAGCGCCTCGACGAGCGAGTCGGAAGAGGTGTCCAATGGTGTCTCACTCCCACGTGGTGTGTCGTACGGCCTGGCGGATCCGGGCACCGTCACGCGCTCCCGAACTGTTCGTCCAGCAGGCTGAAGATCTCGTCCGCGGTTGCGGACTCGAGGGACCCGGTGTCGGGCTCGGAGGTCCGGGCCCAGGCACGCGTCAGTTCCCTGAGGCGGGCGACGAGCTGGTCGCGCGTGGCGTCGTCCAGCGTCGTCGCCGACACCGTCGTGCTCAGATGGTCGAGTGCCGCGTGGATCGGGCCGCCGCCGGCGACGGGCGACGGGCCGGCCTGATCGTCGGCGAGTTGCGTACGGAGGAACTCGGCGAGCGCCGCCGGGGTCGGGTGGTCGAAGACCAGGGTGGCCGGGAGGCGCACGCCGGTGGCCGCGCCGAGCTGGTTGCGCAGTTCGACGGCCGTCAGCGAGTCGAAGCCCAGCTCCTTGAACGCGCGGTCGGGGTCGACCGCGTCGCCGTCCCCGCCCTCGTGTCCGAGGACGGCCGCGGCCCGGGCCCGGACGAGCTCGGTGAGCCGGTCGAGCCGGTCCGCCTCGGAGAGCGCCGCGAGCTCGGCGCGCAGCGCGTCGGGTCCGTCGGCGGCGCTCGCCGTGGTCTCGGGGCCCCGCGCGGCGCGGCGGCCGGTGCCGAGGAGCGCCCGCAGCACGGGCGGCACCTCGCCGGGGCCCGTGTGGGCCCGCAGGGCGGGCAGGTCGAGCCGGGCGGGGACGAGTGCGGGAAGGTCGTGGGCGCGCGCCGCGTCGAGGGCGGCGTCGAGGAGCGCGAGCGCCTCGTCGGCGGTCATGGCGGCGATGCCGGGGGCGGCGAGCCGGCGCAGGCCGGCCTCGTCGAGGTCTCCCGTGATGTCACTGGCCTCGGCCCACAGGCCCCAGGCGAGGGCGGTGGCGGGGAGGCCGAGCCGGTGGCGCCGGCGGGCGAGCCCGTCGAGGAAGGCGTTGGCGGCCGCGTAGTTGGCCTGTCCGGCCCGGCCGAGGACGCCCGACAGGGAGGAGAACAGGACGAAGGCCGACAGGTCCGTCTCGCGGGTGAGCTCGTCGAGGTGGAGCGCCGCGTCCAGCTTGGGGCGCAGCACCCGGTCGAGCCGCTCGGGGTCGAGCGCGGTGACGACGCCGTCGTCGACGACGCCGGCGGTGTGCACGACGGCGGTGAGCGGGTGGGCGGCCGGTACGGAGCCGAGCAGCGCGGCGACCTCGGCGCGGTCGGACACGTCGCGGGCGGCGACGGTGACGTGCGCGCCGAGCGAGGTCAGCTCGGCGACGAGGGCGTCGGCACCGGGGGTGTCGAGGCCCCGGCGGCCGACGAGGAGCAGGCGGCGCACGCCCCGTGTGGTGACGAGGTGCCGGGCGACCAGGCCGCCGAGGGTGCCGAGTCCGCCCGTGACGAGCACGGTGCCGGGGTCCGTGCCGGCCCCGGTGAGGGGCGCGGGCCCGGTGGCCGGTGCGGAGGCCGCGGGGACCCGGACCAGGCGCGGGGCGAGGATCGCGCCGGAGCGCAGCAGCGTGTCCGGTTCCCCGGTCGCGACGGCCGCGGCGAGTTCGTCGACGGACACGGTCTCCGGGTCGGCGGCGCTCACGAGGACGAACCGTCCGGGGTGTTCGGCCTGCGCGGACCGGACGAGGCCGCGGACCGCGGCGCCGGCCGCTCCGGCGAGCGTCCCGGGGCCGTCCTCGGTGTCCTCGTCGGGGGTGACGAGGACGAGGCGGGTGTCGGCGAGCCGGTCGTCGGCGACCCAGTCCTGGACGAGCCGGAGCACTCGGGTGAGGGCGGTGCGGATCGCGTCGGCCGGGTCGGCGGAGGTCTCCAGGTCCGGGAGGAGGCGGGAGAGCGGGACCAGGGCGAGCCGCGGCAGCGGGGCGCCGGTCCCCGCCGTGCCGGCGAGCGCGGCCGGGTCGGCGTGCCGGGGCAGTCGTGCGAGGGGGCTCGCGGGGTCGGCGGGCGCGTCTCCGAGCAGGACGCAGGCGCCGGCGTCCGGCCGTTCGCCCGGCTGCGGGACGGCCGTCAGGTCGAGCCGGAAGAGCGCGTCGCGGTGCGGGGCGCCGGAGGCCCGCAGCTGATCGGCGGTCATGGGGCGGACGGTGAGCCGGTCGACGGAGACGACGGGGGTGCCGGTGGCGTCGGCGGCCCGCAGGGTGACGTCGTCGCCGTCCCGGCCGAGGGCGACCCGCAGGGCGGTGGCGCCGGTGGTGTGGCTGGTGACGCCGTGCCAGGCGAAGGGCACGAGGAGCGGTGCGGCGTCCGGCTCCTCGCCGAGCCGGTCGGCGAGGACGGCGTGCAGGGCGGCGTCGAGCAGGGCGGGGTGCGGGCCGTGCCCGGCGGCGTCCGCGGGGGTCCCGTTCCCGGGGGCGACCTCGGCGAGGAGTTCGTCGCCGCGCCGCCACAGGGCGCGCAGGCCGCGGAAGGCGGGGCCGTACGCGATGCCGAGTCCGGCCAGCCGGTCGTAGAGCCCGTCGAGGGCGACGGGGGTGGCGCCGGGCGGGGGCCAGGCTCCGCGCAGCACCTCCCAGGCGCCGCCCGTCGGCAGGGCGGGCGTGCCCGGGGCCCCGGGGGCGAGGGCGCCCTCGGCGTGCAGGGTCCAGGGTGCTCCCGGCTCGGCGTCCTCGGGCCGCGAGTACAGGGCGAAGGAGCGGCGTCCCGAGTCGTCGGGGGCGCCGACCGCCGCCTGGAGGTCGATCGCACCCTCGTCGGGGACGGGCACCGGGGCGTGCAGGGTGAGTTCCTCCACGCCGGCCGGGCCCGACTCGGCGGCGAGGCGCGCGGCGAGTTCGACGGTGGCGGTGCCGGGCAGGAGCGGCGTCCCGGCGACGGTGTGGTCGGCGAGCCACGGGTGGGTGTCGAGGGCGAGGCGTCCGGAGTGGAGGACGGCGCCGCCCTCCGCGGCGGGGCCGGCGAGGTCGACGGCGGCACCGAGCAGCGGGTGCCCGGTGGCGCGCAGTCCGGCGGCGCGGACGTCGCCCGCCGCGCGGACCGGTTCGTCGAGCCAGAAGCGCTTGCGCTGGAAGGCGTACGTGGGCAGGGGCACGGTCCGGGCGTCGCCGCCGGCGAGGAGCGCGGGCCAGTCGACGCGGACGCCTCCGGCGTGGAGCAGGCCGAGGGAGGTGAGGAAGCGGTCCGCTCCGCCCTGGCCGCGGCGGAGGGTGGGGACGACGGCCGCGTCGGCCCCGGCCTCGTGGACGAGCTCCTCCAGGCCGTAGGTGAGGACCGGGTGGGCGCCGCACTCGACGAAGGCGCGGTGGCCGTCGGCGAGGAGGGCGCGGACGGCGCCGGCGAAGTCGACCGGGCGGCGGAGGTTCTCGAACCAGTAGGCGGTGTCGAGCGTGTGGCCGTCGACGGGGCCGCCGGTGACGGTCGAGTAGAACGGCGTGCGGAGTTCGCGGGTCTCGAACGTGCCGATGGTGTCGAGGAGTTCCTGCTCGACCAGGTCGATGTGGGCGGAGTGGGAGGCGTAGTCGATGGGGATGCGGTGGGCGGTGACGCCCTCGGCCGCGCAGTGGGCGAGGAGTTCCTGGAGGGCGTCGAGGTCGCCGGAGACGGCGGTGGCCGAGGGGCCGTTGACGGCGGCGACGGTGATCCGTCCGTCCCAGCGGCTCAGGAGCTCCTCGACCTCGGCGACCGGGCGGGGCAGCGAGGCCATGCCGCCGCGGCCGGTGATCGCGGCGCGGATGGGCCGGTTGCGGCGGGCGACGATCCGTACGGCGTCGGGCAGGGAGATCGCGCCGGCGACGCAGGCCGCGGCGATCTCGCCCTGGCTGTGGCCGACGACGGCGGTGGGCCGGACGCCGCAGGACTCCCACAGGGCCGCGAGGCCGACCATCATCGTGAACAGGGCGGGCTGGACGACCTCGTCCTCGTCGAGGGCGCGGGCGCCGGGCGCTCCGCGCAGCACGTCGGCGAGCGACCAGTCGAGGTGGCGGTCGAACTCGTCGAGGCACTCCTGGACCCGGGCGGCGAACACGGGCGAGCTCTCCATCAGTTCGGCGCCCATGCCGGCCCACTGCGGGCCCTGGCCGGGGAAGACGAAGACGGCGCCGGTGCGGGGCTCGGCGGGTGCCGTGCCCTGGGCGAGTCGCGGCGAGGTCTCGCCCGCGGCGAGGGCGGCGAGCGAGGCGGTCAGCTCCTCGCGTCGGGTGCCGACGGCGACGGCGCGGTGCTTGAGGGCGGAGCGGCCGGTGGCGAGGGTGAGCGCGATGTCGCCGTCCCTCAGGGCGGGTTCGGCGTCGAGGTGGGCGAGGAGTCCGGCGGCCTGGGCGCGCAGGGCGGCCGGGGACTTGGCGGACAGGACCCACGGGACCGCGGGCGCGGGCGCGGCGGCGAGCGGCGCGGGCCGCCCGCCGTCGGCAGCGGGAGCCGCTTCCCCGTCGTCGGTCGCGGTGGCGGCCGGGGCCGCTTCCCCGTCGCCGGCGGGCGCGGTGGCGGCCGGAGCCTCCTCGATGATGACGTGGGCGTTGGTGCCGCTGAGGCTGAAGGAGGAGACGCCGGCCCGGCGCGGTTCCCCCGTCCTGGGCCAGTCGGTCCGCTCGGTCAGGAGGCGCAGGCCGCCGGCGGCCCAGTCGACGTGTGGCGTCGGCTCGTCGATGCCGAGGCTGGCCGGCAGGACGCCGTGCCGGAGGGCGAGGACGGTCTTGATGGTGCCGGCGAGGCCGGACGCGGCCTGGGTGTGGCCGATGTTGGACTTCACCGAGCCGAGGAGCAGCGGTCGTCCGTCGGGACGGTGCGCGCCGTAGGTGGCGAGCAGCGCCTGTCCCTCGATGGGGTCGCCGAGGACCGTGCCGGTGCCGTGCGCCTCGACGGCGTCGACCTGGTCGGCGGTGAGCCGGGCGTCCTCGAGGGCCTGGCGGATGACCTGTTCCTGGGCGGCGCCGTTGGGGGCGGTCAGGCCGTTGGAGGCGCCGTCCTGGTTGACGGCGCTGCCGCGCACGACGGCCAGCACCTCGTGCCCGGCGCGCCGGGCGTCGGAGAGGCGTTCCAGGACGAGCACGCCGACGCCCTCGGAGAAGGCGGTGCCGTCGGCGGCCGCGCCGAAGGGCTTGCACCGGCCGTCGGGGGCGAGCCCGCCCTGGCGGCCGAACTCGACGAGCATCGCCGACGTCGACACGACGGCCGCGCCGCCCACCAGGGCGGTGGCGCACTCGCCGCCGCGCAGCGCCCGGACGGCGTCGTGGAGGGCGACGAGCGCGGACGAGCAGGCGGTGTCGATGGTGACGGCGGGGCCCTGGAGGCCGAGGGTGTAGGCGATGCGGCCGGAGGCGAAGGCCGCTCCGGCGCCGTTGATGAAGTAGCCGTCGAGGCCTGCGGTGCCGGACGCGGTGAGGTGGGCGGCGTAGTCGCCGCTGATGATGCCCATGTAGGCGCCGGTACGGCTGCCGTGCAGGGAGTCGGCGGGGATGCCCGCCCGCTCCAGGGCCTCCCACGCGGTCTCCAGGAGGAGCCGGTGCTGCGGGTCCATGGCGACGGCCTCGCGGGGCGAGATCCCGAAGAAGTCGGCGTCGAACTCGGTGGCGTCGTCGAGGAAGGCCCCGAAGGTCCGTACCGTCGCGCTGCCGTCGGCGTTGGTCACGGTCAGCTCGTCGAGGTCCCAGTTGCGGTCCTCGGGTGTGCCGGAGACGACGCTGCCGCCGTCCGTCAGCAGCCGCCACAGGTCCTCGGGCGTGCGGATCCCGCCCGGGAAGCGGCAGGCCATGCCGACGATCGCGATCGGCTCGGCGGTCTCGGCGGCGGCCAGCCTCTCACGCGTCTCCAGGAGCTCCGCGGTGACGCGCTTGAGATAGCCGCGAAGCTTGTCCTCTGTACTCACCACTACCCGTCCCCCGACCGTCACACGGCTCGTCAATACCTGTAAGCCTCGGTACTCGGGCGCCTGCAGAACAGGCAGAACCGGCGGCGAAACCTCGTATTCGAAATTCCGATGAACCGCCGGAGTCCGTTGTGTCCCCTTTTTTCCGGGTCCGGCGGAGCGGCTTGAGTTATTCGGAAAAAGATGGTTAGCCTGACCGCCGGGGGAAATTCGCGTGACCCTGCCGCGTGCTGCCTCCAGACAGATTCCCGTCCTTCTCTCGACGCGGAAAAAGACCCGGACATCGCACTGACTCGACGGAGGTCGACCGTGGTATTCCAGCCCACCCGAGGAAATCTGCCCCTGCGCTTCGGGCCCGACGTCCCCGGCGTTCCCGACATCGGGCCGACGACGCTCGACGCGGACGTCTACCGCGACCCGGAGCGCTACGAGCAGGAGCGGATCAACGTCCTCAACCGCAGCTGGCAGATCATCTGCCGCTCGGAGCAGATAGCCGAGCCCGGCGACCACCACGTCTGGGAGGGGCACGGCGAGAGCATCGTCATCACCCGCCGCGAGGACGGCGGCCTCGACGGCTTCCACAACGTCTGTGCGCACCGCGGCGCCCGCATCGTCGCCGAGAGCGGCAAGAACGCCCGCCGCTTCACCTGCAAGTGGCACAACTGGGCGTACGACACCGAGGGCAAGGTCAAGGGCGTCCCGGACCGTCCCGACTTCGACCCGAAGGCGCTGGCCGGCCTCTGCTCGCCCGCCGTCGACGTCGACGAGTGGGGCGGCTGGGTGTGGGCCGTCCTCGCCGGCCCGGGCGTGGCCGGTCCGCTGAAGGACTGGATCGCCCCCGAGGTCCGCGACGACCTCGCCGCCTTCCGCATGGAGGACATGAAGCTCGTCGAGAAGGTCGAGTGGGAGGTCGACGTCAACTGGAAGGTGGCCGTCGACGCGTTCAGCGAGTACTACCACGCGCAGGCGCTGCACGGCATGGGCGGCAAGGAGGCCCAGGACGCCAAGCACTCGACGATGCACGTGTACGGGCGCAACGGCATGTACTTCGTCCCGTTCCTCGGCGTCCTCGACGACCTCATGGAGACGCTGGACCACACCCGCTACGCCATCTGCAACTACCTGCTCTTCCCCACCGCCGTCGCCAACTGCCAGGCCCTGCACACCCAGGTCTTCCGGGCGGTCCCGCTGAGCGTGACCAAGACCCGCTTCGAGGCGTGGGAGCTCCAGTACGAGATGGAGGAGGGCGACGACCCGGAGTACCAGCGCCAGGTCGACTTCTTCTGGGAGATCTACAAGGCGGTCGTGCAGCAGGACATCGACGAGTGGATCGACGTCGCCGCCACCACGCACTCCTCGGCGTACAAGACGAACATCCTGAGCAAGCGCGAGTGCATCATCGCCCACTTCCACCGGGTGATCGAGGACATGCGCACGGGCGGTGACGGCCTGGGCCTGGAGCCCAAGCCCGTCGAGGGCTGATCCCCCGCCGCCCCGGAGCCGGGGCCGCGCACCGCGTGCGGGCGGTGTGCGGCCCCGGCTTTCCCCGTCCGCCCGGCGGGTCACCGGCCGCGCACCGCGGGCAGCCCGATGGGGCGTGCGGGAGGACCTGGTCCTCCCGCACGCCCCATCGGCGTTCCGTACGCGCCCGCTAGCGCGCCGGCAGCGTCCTGAGCACGGTCTCGGCCACCAGCTCGAACTGGTCGGCGAGGTAGAAGTGGCCGCCCTGGAAGGTCTCCAGGGCGAAGGGCCCGGTGGTGTGCTCGCCCCAGGCCCGCGCCTCCTCGGTGGTGACGGTCTCGTCGTCCACGCCGGTGAGGGCGACGACCGGGCAGTCCAGCGCGGGCTTCGCGGGGTCGTACCGCCAGGTCTCGATGGCCGTGTAGTCGGCGCGCAGCGGCGGGAGGATCATCTTCAGGACGTCCTTGTCGCCGAGGATGCGCGTGTCGGTGCCGCTCTGGCTGCGCAGCACCTCGACGAGCCCCTCGTCGTCGAGGAGGTGGATGCGGCTCTCCCGGTCCTTGGAGGGCGCCCGGCGGCCGGAGACGTAGAGGGTCACCGGGGCGGTGCCGAGGCGCTCGCGCATGCGGTGGGCCACCTCGAAGGCGATGGCCGCGCCCATGCTGTGCCCCAGGAACGCCACGGGTTCCTTCAGCAGCGGTTCGAGTGCCGCGTACGAGGCGTCGGCGAATTCGGAAATCGACGTGATGAGCGGATGCTGAATCCTGTCCTGCCTTCCCGGATACTGCACCGAGAGGACTCGCAGGCGATTCTTCAGGACATTCGAGAAGGGACGGAAATAACTGGCGGACCCACCGGCGTGCGGAAAGCAGACCAGCGGTACGCCGCCCGTTCCCGCGGGCGGAAATTGGCGAATCCAGACGTCGTCGAGCCGGATGTCGTTCATATGGTTGTTCCCGTTTCTTCGCGTACGGGGCCGGCGCGTCCGGCCCGCCGTCCGGCGGTCAGTGGTGGCCGACGAGCCCGCGGCCCGCGCCGGAGTGCACGGCCGGGATCGTGGCGAGGCCCTCGAGGAGCCGCTCCACGTCCTCTTCGGAGGTGTAGGGCGCGAGCCCCACGCGGACACCGCCCTCCTCGCCGAGCCCGAGGTGCCGAGCGGCGTCCGCCGAGTAGAAGGTGCCGACACCGGTGTCGACGCCCCGGGCGGCGAGGTGCCGGTGGACCTCGACGGGGTGCCGCCCGGCGACGCCGATCAGCAGGGTCGGGGTCCGGCGCGCGGCCCGCGAGTGCACCGTGACCCCGTCCAGCTCGGCGAGCCCGCGCTCCAGACGCACCCGCAGCTGCTCCTCGTACGCCTCCACCGCGGCGAGCGCGGAGTCGAGCCGCTCGCGCCGGCCGGCGGCGCTCGCGGGCAGTCCGGAGAGCCCGGCCCAGAAATCGACCGTGGCACGGGCGCCCGCGAGGACCCCGTACGGCAGGATGCCCAGCTCGAAGCGCTCGGGGACGGTGTCCGTCGAGGCGAGCAGCTTGTCGGGGCTGAGCGCCTCCAGGAGCTCGGGCCGCGCGGCGAGGACGCCGAGGTGGGGCCCGAGGAACTTGTAGGCGGAGGCGCTGACGGAGTCCGCGCCGAAGGCCGCGAGGTCGACCCGGCCGTGCGAGCTCAGCTGCGCCGCGTCGACGTGGAGCAGCGCGCCGGTCCGGCGGACCAGGCGGGAGATCGCGGGCACGTCGGGCCGGGTGCCGATCAGGTTGGAGGCGGCGGTGACGGCGACCAGGCGGGTCCGCTCGGAGAGCACCGCGCCGATGTGCTCGGGGGTCAGTTCACCGGTCGCCGGGTCGAAGTCGGCCCAGCGGACGGTGGCGCCGACGGCGGCCGCCGCGTTGACCCAGGAGCGGATGTTGGCCTCGTGGTCGAGGCGGCTGACGACCACCTCGTCGCCCGGGCGCCAGGTCTTGGCGAGCGTGCGGGCGTGGTCGTACAGGAGCTGGGTGGAACTGCGGCCGAAGACGACGCCGCGCGGGTCGGCGCCGAGGAAGTCGGCGAGGGCGCGGCGGGCGTCCAGGACGATGGCCTCCGCGTTGCGCTCCCCGGCGGTGTTGCCGCCGCGGTTGCACAGCGGGTCCGACATGGCGTCGACCATCGCGTCGATCACGGGCTGCGGTATCTGGGTGCCGCCCGGGCCGTCGAAGTGGGCGGACCCGGCCTTGAGTGCGGGGAAGTACGCCCGCACCGAGTCGATGTCGTAGGGCTGAGCTTTCGTCACGGGCGCTCCGTAAGTGCTGCGAATGACGCGCTTCGCCGGCCCGGACCTCGTCGTCCCTCGCCTGCGGCGTCACTGCCGGTTCCTGTCGCCGATCGTTCGGCTCGATGATCTGCCGGGGCACCCGTGAAGAACCAGGCAGAATCGATGGAGGAACTGCGCGCGGGAGCGTCAGTGGCGGGGCGCGTTGCGGGACCGCTGCACCCTGCTGGTGCGGCGGTCCTTCGCGTTCCAGCAGGCCTTGTGCCAGTGGCGGCGGTCGTCCACCCCGCCCCACTCGGGCCAGGCCACGACGTGCGGGGCGCCGGACGGGATCTCCTGGTCGCAGCCCGGGCAGCGGTAGCGCTTGCCCGGGGCGCTCGCGCCGGCGACCAGCCGGACGTACCACTCCTCGCCCTGCCACGTCTCGGTGCGCTGCACGCCGCCGTACCTGTCTCCGTGGTCGCCCTGCTGCGCGGGCTTCTCGCCGCCTCGGGAGCGGTTGTGACGCGGGGACACGGGCACACCTCACGGGATCTGGGCACACGGGGCCGGGGAACACTGACCGTTCTCTCCAGCCTACGGGCCGCCACGCGGTGCCCCCGGCCCCGCCCGGAGCGGCTTAGCCGAAAATCGCAAGAACTTCATGAACGGCCGTTGCCTTTGGCACGTGTCAGACGTTGGTGCCTGTGCGAGGGGAGATACGCGTCGGCCGCAAGGAGGCAGAAGGCGATGCGCGTGGGTACGTTCGTTCTGGCAGCCCAGTTCCCGGGCCAGGGCCAGGGGGAGGCACTGCACCGGGCGGTGCGGACCGCCGAGGTGGCGGAGGAGGCGGGGCTCGACTCCGTCTGGCTCGCCGAGCACCACTTCGTGCCGTACGGGGTCTGCCCCTCGGCCGTCACCCTGGCCGCCCTGCTCCTCGGCCGCACCCGGCGGCTCCGGGTCGGCACGGCGGTGAGCGTGCTGCCGTCCGTCCACCCGGTCGCCCTCGGCGAGCAGGCGGCGCTGCTGCACCTCACCTCCGGCGGCCGCTTCACCCTCGGGGTGGGCCGCGGCGGCCCCTGGGTGGACCTGGAGGTCTTCGGCGCGGGTCTCACGGCGTACGAGAAGGGCTTCCCCGAATCGCTCGACCTCCTGCTCCGCTGGCTCACCGAGCCGCGCGTCGGCGCCGACGGGGAGCGGTTCTCCTTCCGCGAGGTGCCCGTGGTGCCCCGCCCCGACGAGCTGATCGGCGGCGAGGCCGCCCCCGAGGTCGTGGTGGCCTGCACCTCGCCGAAGAGCGTGCGGCTCGCGGCGGAGCGCGGACTGCCGATGCTGCTCGGCATGCACTGCGGCGACGAGGACAAGGCCGAGATGGTCGCGGCCTGGGCGCGCTGCGCCCGGGAGGCCGGGCGGGACCCGGACGAGATCGCGCGGATCGGCGCCGGCCACGTCTCGGCGGGCGTGGCCCAGCTCGCGGACCGGGGCGCGGACGCGGCGGAGGCGCTGGTCAAGGCGATGCCGGGCTGGCTGAAGCAGGGCCTCGACGCGCACGTGACGGTGGACGGCCGGCACCGTGCGATGCGGGACCCCGTGGCGTACACGGAGCTGCTGTGCGGGCTGCACCCGGTGGGCACGCCCCGGCGCGCGGCGGACCGGCTCGCGGCGACCGCGGAGCGTACGGGCATCACGCGCTTCGCCCTGCTCGCGGAGGGCTCGGGCGACCTCTCGGCGACCGAGGAGAACGTCCGGCGGCTCGGCGCGGAGGTCCTGCCGCTCCTGGTGTGAGGGGTCTCACGGCCTCCGGGACCGTGCTGCCGCTCCGCGCCGCGCCTGCCGGCGCCGATGCGCGTCGGCCCGCATCGATCGCCTTCTTCCGCGGCGCGGAGCGGCAGCACCATGTCTCAGCAGTCGCGCAGTTCCGGCGACTGGTTCAGCAGCTGTCCCCGTACGGAAGTGAAACGGGCGAGCCGCTCGTCCACCGACGGGTCGAGCGGGAAGACCGCCACGCGGTGGCAGTTCTGGAAGGCGAGACGCACCCCGAAGTGCCGCTGCAGCGCACCACGAATGGCGTCGCTCGCGAGCGCGCGCAGCAGCTGACCACGTGCCTGCTCATTCGGCGGCGGCGTCTGGTTGTCGGCGAACTCTCCGCCGTCGACCTTCAGCTGTGCCACCAGAGAACTGATCATCTCCCATGCGTAGGGCAGGGAGGTCCGGACGCAGTCGACGAAGTCGGCTTCGTCGACCTCGCCTCGCTCGGCCTGTTCCAACAGAGCCGGTGAGACGTCGAGCGACATGGGTTCTCCTCTCGCGACCCCGCGGACGGGGTCTTGCGGCCAGGGACGAAGGCCGGCCGTACGCCACGCAGCGTGCACGCACGACGACCTCCAGCTTCCACGGTAAGCGCGCAGTCCGGGCCGCACCAGAAGAATGGGCACACAACCGGCTGATAACCGACGGGTGTTCGGCTCACGACGGCCCCCGGAGGACGCCGCGGCGATGCCCGAATCGCGCGGAAGAGCGTCTCTCTTGTAGCGTTGCGGACCATGCGTCTCGTCATTGCCCGTTGTTCCGTGGACTACGCGGGCCGGCTCACGGCCCACCTGCCCTCAGCTCCCCGTCTGATCCTCGTCAAGGCAGACGGCAGCGTCTCGATCCACGCGGACGACCGGGCGTACAAACCGCTCAACTGGATGTCCCCGCCGTGCACTCTCAAGGAGGGTGCCGACGGCGAGGCGGGCATCTGGACCGTGATCAACAAAGCGGGCGAGAAACTGATCATCACGATGGAGGAGATCCTCCACGACTCCTCGCACGAGCTGGGCGTCGACCCGGGCCTCATCAAGGACGGCGTCGAGGCGCACCTGCAGGAGCTGCTCGCCGACCGCATCGAGACCCTCGGCGAGGGCTACACGCTGATCCGCCGCGAGTACCCGACGGCGATCGGCCCCGTGGACATCCTGTGCCGGGACGCCGACGGCGGGACGGTCGCGGTGGAGATCAAGCGCCGCGGCGAGATCGACGGCGTCGAGCAGCTGACCCGCTACCTGGAGCTCCTCAACCGCGACCCGCACCTGGCGCCGGTGAAGGGCGTCTTCGCGGCCCAGGAGATCAAGCCGCAGGCCCGGGTCCTGGCGACGGACCGCGGGATCGGCTGCGTGGTCCTCGACTACGACGCGCTGCGCGGCATCGAGGACGACAAGCTGCGGCTGTTCTGAGGTCCGTCCTTCCGGGCGACGGCCCCGGGTGCGCTGAGCGCGCGCCCGGGGCCGTCGTCGTTCCCGTACGGGGTCAGGCGGGCGTCGACGAGGCGGTGGCCGTCTCGGAGGCGGAGGGCGCGCCGAGGGTGGTGGTCTCGCCGCCGGCCGGCGGGGCGGTCGTCGTCGCCGGCGGGGGCGTCGTGGGCGGCTCGGTCGTCGGCGGCGGGGTGGTGGTCGTCGGCGGCGGCGTGGTCGGCGGCTTCGGCGGCTTCGGGCTCGACGCCGTGGGGCGCGGCGGCCTCGTGGTGGCGCTCGGGCTCGTGGGCGGAGCCGTCGTCGGGGACGTCGTCGCCGTCGGGCTGTCCGAGGACGACGGCGAGGCCGGGTCGGACGGGTCCGTCGAGGCGGACGTCGACGCGCTCCCGGAGCCCGAGGGGCTCGGGGAGTCCGAGTGGGTCGCCCGGCCCGTCTCGGCCGGGGCGGTCTCGCCGTCGGCCGGCGGCTCCTCGCCGTCGAGGCCGTCGTCGGTGCCGCTCTCGCTCGCGGTGCTGTCGGAGGTGACGTGGTCGGTGGCGGGGGTCTCGCCGTTGCCCGAGGTGAGGCCGAGGGTCACGACGGTGCCGAGGACGGCGACGAGGAGCCCGCCCGCGCCGACGGCGACGAGGTTGCGGCGGGCGCCGCTGAGGATGCCGCCCTTGAGGCCGGAGCGGCTGCCGTCGGTGTCGGGCTGGGTGAGGACCGTCGGGGCGTCGTCGGCGAAGCCGGGGAACGCCGGGACCGGGGCCGTCGCCGGGGTACGGAGGGCTCCGCCCGGCAGCGGGGCCGTGACGGGCTCCGGCTTCGTGAGGGCGGGCCGGGCGGCGGGGCCGCGCAGGGCCGGGGTGCCGCGCGGCGGGGAGACGGGCTCCACGGCGGGGGCGGCGTGGTCGCCGGAGAGGTCGGCGACGAGGGCGAGCGCCCGGCGGCCGGCCACGGTGCCCCGCTTGTCGGCGAGGATCCCGCGCATGCCGATGGAGGCCTCCAGCTCGGCGCGGGCGCGCTCCAGGTTCCCGGCGCAGATCGCGAGGACGCCGAGCTCGTGGTGGAAGTAGGCCTCCTCGGCGACCTCGCCGGTGAGGCGGGCGGCCTCCTGTCCGGCGCGCAGGGCGCGTTCCCAGGCGCCCCAGTGGAGTCCGGCGGCGAAGGCGGGCGCGGCGGCGCGGGCGAGGAGGACGGCGGTGGCCCGGTGCTCGGCGGCGGGCTCCCCGGTGCCGGGGATCAGCGCGGTGAGGGCGGCGAGCAGGGCGTCGGCCTCGGCGGCGGCCCGCTCGGGGGTGACGGAGGGGTGGGCGGCCCACCAGGCGTAGTGCTGGGCGATGGTGTGGGCGCGGTCGGCGGCCTCGTGCTCGTAGCCGTGGGCGAGGAGCTGGGTGAGGACTCCGGCGGCGAGCCGGTAACGGGGACCGACCGGGGAGAGCAGGCCGCAGGCTCTGAGCTCGCCGAGGGCGGCGTCGGCGTGGGTGTCGCCGACGAGGGCCGGGAGGTGGGCCT
Source organism: Streptomyces nymphaeiformis (assembly GCF_014203895.1). Taxonomy (GTDB): domain Bacteria; phylum Actinomycetota; class Actinomycetes; order Streptomycetales; family Streptomycetaceae; genus Streptomyces; species Streptomyces nymphaeiformis. Next base: position 411,146 of record NZ_JACHJY010000005.1, read on the forward strand.
GGTGCGGGACCTCGCCGCCGAGGGCGACGGCGAAGCGCAGGGCGGCCTGGGCGGAGCGGCTGAGCCGGGAGGCGAGGAGCGCGGCGGGGGCGGCGCCCTCGCCGAGGCTCGGCAGCGGTATCTCGCGCAGTTCGACGTCGGGATCGTCGACGCCGTCGAAGGCCGCGGCCGCGGCCGCTGCCGCGGCGGCGGGGTCGGCGGGCCCGAAGGCCTCTTCGAGGGCGCCGAAGGCGTCGAACTCGGCGGGGGTGACGCGCAGCCTGTCGCGCTGCCGGAGCAGGGCGCCGGCCTGGACGAAGCGGAGCGGGAGGCCCTCGGACTCGAACCACAGGTCGCCGGCCCAGTTGGCCTCCTCCTCGGTGAGGCCGCGGCCGACGGCGCTCTCCAGGAGCTCCAGGGCGGCGGCTCGGCCGAGGCCGGCGAGGAGGACCTCCTCGACGTGGGCGTCGGCGGAGGGGGCGGGGGTGTCGGGGCCGGCGGCGAGGAGGAAGGCGCACTCGGGGGCGGCGGCGAGGAGCTCGTCGAGGGCGGCGCCGCCGAACTCCAGGTCGTCGACGACGACGACGGCGCCGACGTCGCGGAGCCGGTCGAGGAGGGCGGCCCGGTCGGGGCGCTGGTCGGGGGCGTACCGGACGGCCGTGAAGAGCTCGTGGAGGAGTTCGGTGGGCGTGCGATGGTGGCCGGAGAGCCGGACGACGCCGTCGGGTGCGAGGTCGGCGCAGTCGGCGGCGACGGCGTCGAGGAGGGCGGTGCGGCCGGAGCCGGGGGCGCCGACGAGGCGGGCGGAGCGGCCGCGGCCGAGGGTGCCGGTGAGCCGCTCGCGCTCCTCCTGGCGTTCGAGGAGGGGCAGCTCGGGGGCGGCGGGGCCCGGCGGGACGGGCGGGGCGGCGGCGCGGGCGGCCTCGGCGCGTTCCTCGGCGGTGCGGGGGCGGGGGGCGGACGGTTCCTGCCCGGGCGGGCAGGGTTCGATCTCGCTGCCGTCGACGGGGTTGACGGTGAGGAGCAGCTCGCCGGAGACGAGCCGGACGACGCGGGCGCGTGCGGGCGCCGGCGCGGGCACGCCCCGGCCCTGGCGGGCCTCCTCGCCCTCGGTGTCGTGACCGAACTCCTCCGACCCAGGGTTGATCGGGTCCATGGTCCAAGCTCCCAAGCAGCGATGTCCGGTGCCCGCCGGTGGGTCCGTCCGGTGTGCGGGCGGGTCCGTCAAGGTGCGGGCGACCGAACCCTAGACCGTGCTCAGGCGCTCGGGAACAGTCGGGGTGCCCCCGAGACCAAGACGTCACGGTCTTGTGAGGATTGAGCGTGACGCCTGGTTCACACAGCTGCTTCACACACGGCGGGGCGCCCGGGGGTCAGACGCGGGGCAGGGACTCCAGGGCGAGGCCGCCCTCGATGGCGAGGATGCGGTGCAGCTTGGTGGCGACGAGGAGCCGCTGCATCTGGGGCGGCACCCCGCGCAGGACGAGGCGCCGGCCGCAGCGGCCCGCCCTCCGGTGGGCGCCCATGATGACGCCGAGTCCGGTCGCGTCCCAGGAGTCGAGGCCGGTCAGGTCGAGCACGAGGTCGCCGACTCCGTCGTCGACGGCCGTGTGCAGGACCGTACGGGCGTCCGCCGCGCTGCGGACGTCGAGGCGGCCCCCGACGACCAGCTCGACGTGGTCGCCCCTGATGTGCATATGCGCTCCCCGAGAGTGCTCCGTCTTCGCAACAACTGACTGCCGCACCGGCAGATACGTTGCGCCTTGTCAGCGAACCGATCCCGAAATTCACCCCACGGAGTGAGGCGGGGTGATGGGTCCGGATCAGTACGTGTAGAAGCCCTGCCCGCTCTTGCGGCCGATGTCACCCGCGTCCACCATCCGGCGCATCAGCTCCGGCGGCGCGAACTTCTCGTCCTGGGACTCGGTGTAGATGTTGTTGGCGGCGTTCACCAGGATGTCGATGCCGGTGAGGTCGGCGGTGGCGAGCGGGCCCATGGCGTGGCCGAAGCCGAGCTTGCAGGCGATGTCGATGTCCTCGGCGGTGGCGACGCCCGACTCGTGGAGCTTCGCGGCCTCGACGACGAGGGCCGAGATGAGGCGGGTGGTGACGAAGCCGGCGACGTCGCGGTTGACGACGATGCAGGTCTTGCCGACGGACTCGGCGAACGCGCGGGCGGTGGCCAGGGTCTCGTCGCTCGTCTTGTAGCCGCGGACCAGCTCGACGAGCTGCATCATCGGCACGGGCGAGAAGAAGTGGACGCCGACGACGGCCTCGGGGCGCTCGGTCACCGCGGCGATCTTGGTGATCGGGATCGCGGAGGTGTTGGAGGCGAGGACGGCACCGTCCTTGACGATCTTGTCGAGCGAGCGGAAGATCTCGTGCTTGACGTCGAGGTTCTCGAAGACGGCCTCGACGACGACGTCCGCGTCGGCCACGGCGTCGAGCTCGGTGGTGGCGGTGATGCGCCCCAGCGCGGCCTCGGCGTCCTCGGCGGTGAGCTTGCCCTTGGCGACGAACTTGTCGTACGACGCCTTGATGCCGTCGGTGCCGCGGGTCAGGGCGGCGTCGGTGACGTCACGCAGGACGACGTCCCAGCCCGCCTGTGCCGAGACCTGCGCGATACCGGATCCCATGAGTCCGGCCCCGATGACGGCGAGCTTCCTGGCCACGATCTTCCACCCCTTTTAACGCCTGTTCACTTCTGGCTCTCCGGCGGAGATTAGCGGTCGCGGGGCCCCATGTGACCGTGAAGTAATGCGCGTCACGCCCTCTTTGACGGACGTCACACTCACGACACTCCCCAGGGCCCGCCCGGCGGATCCGGGCACGGGTCGCCGGACGGGCCTCAGCCCTCGCGCACCGCGTACGTCAGGACCTTCTCGCTCAGCAGCTCCTCGATCTCGTCGAGGAGGTCGAGGGCCTCGCGGGAGACGGCGGCGGCCTTGCCCCCGGCCGTCATCCTGTCGCTGATGAACTCGACGAGGGCCCCCTGGATCCAGGCGATCTGGCCGCCGACGAGCAGCGGCATCGGGTCGTCGGGCCCGGCGCCGGCCTCCTCGCGCAGGGCGGCGACGGTGGTCCGGCGGACCTCCTGCTGGAGGGCCATGAGCCGGGCCTGGAGGGTGGGGGCCTCGTCGATCACCCGCATGAAGTCGGCGTAGCCGTCCATCAGCCCGTAGGCGGGCGAGACGGCGGTGACGTGACCGCGGATCTCGCGGAGCACGGCCTGCGCGGCGGACTCCCCCGCGTCGCGGCCTCGGATCATCCGGGCGAGCCGGTGGGTGATGCCCTCCATGCGGTCGAGGAAGAGGTCCTCCTTCGCGGGGAAGTAGTTGTAGACGGTGTTGACGGAGACGTCGGCGACCTCCGCGATCTCCGCCACCGTCACGGCCTGGAAGCCGCGCTCCAGGAAGAGCCCGGTCGCGATGTCCGAGATCCGCTGCTTCGTCTGGCGCTTCTTGCGCTCCCTGAGCCCTTCAGCCATGCCCTCATCCTAGGCCGCGCCTTCACTCCCTGAAATTTTGGAGCCATTGCAAATTTTCAGAGACTCTGTTTTTGTAGTCGCCATGGCAATCATCAGCACGTCCGGACTCTCCCGGACCTTCCGCACGAAACAGGGCGAGGTGCACGCCGTGCGCGGCATCGACCTCACGGTGCGGGCGGGCGAGATCCTCGGCTTCCTCGGGCCCAACGGCGCCGGCAAGTCCACGACCCTGCGCATGCTCAGCACCCTCCTCCCGCCCACCGGCGGCGCCGCCACCGTCTGCGGCCACGACCTGCTGCGCGACCCCGTCGCCGTCCGGCGGAAGATCGGGTACGTCGCCCAGGGCGGCGGCGTCGACCCGCAGGAGACCGTCCGCTCCGAGCTGGTCGTCCAGGGACGGCTCTACGGGCTCTCGCGCACCGAGGCCGCCGCCCGCGCCGCCGGACTCGCCCGCGACCTCGACCTCACCGAGCTCCTCGACCGGAGCACCACCGCGCTCTCCGGCGGCCAGCGCCGCCGGCTCGACCTCGCGCTCGGCCTGACCCACCGCCCCGCGCTGCTCTTCCTCGACGAGCCGACCACCGGCCTCGACCCGGGCAGCCGGGCCGCCCTGTGGGCGCTGGTCCGCCGGCTGCGCGACGAGTACGGCACGACCGTCGTCCTCACCACCCACTACCTCGACGAGGCGGACGCCCTCGCCGACCGGCTCGTGATCATCGACGGGGGCGTCGTCGCCGCCGAGGGCTCCCCCGCCGCGCTCAAGGCCGAGCACGGCGCGGACACCCTCCAGGACGCCTTCCTCGCCATCACCGGGCGCGGCCCCGCGCCCGTCGACACCACGCCCGTCGCCGTCTGACCGCCGACCAGGAGCCCACCCGATGCTCGTCCACGACACCGCGGTCCTCTTCGGCCGCTACGTTCGGCAGACCCTGCGCTCGCCGTTCCAGATCTTCTTCGGCGCGCTGATGCCGCTGCTCTACCTGTTCTTCTTCGGCCCGCTGCTCACCGGCCTCCCGCTCGGCCGCGCGGGCGACTCCTGGCAGGTCCTCGTGCCGGGACTGCTGCTCCAGCTCGGCCTCTTCGGGGCCTCGTTCGCGGGCTTCGCCGTCATCATGGAGAAGAACTGGGGCGTCCTCGAACGGATGCGGGTCACCCCGGTCAGCCGTCTCGCGCTGCTCCTCGGCCGGACCCTGCGGGACGCCGCCCTCTTCCTCTTCCAGGCCGTCCTGCTCGTCCTCGCCGCCCTGCTCATGGGCCTGCGGGCGCCGCTCGCCGGCATCCTCATCGGCTTCGGCTTCGTCGCCCTGCTCACCTTCTCGCTCGCCTCGCTGTCGTACGTGCTCGCGCTGAGGCTGCCCAGCCCGCAGGAGTTCGGCCCGGCGATCAACACCCTGGCCATGCCCTCGATGCTGCTGTCCGGCCTGATGCTGCCGATGGCCCTCGCGCCCGGCTGGCTCGACGTCCTGTCGCACTTCATGCCGTTCCGCTATCTGGTGGACGCGGTACGGGACGCGTACGTCGGGCACTACGCCACCGCCACGATGCTGTACGGCGTCCTCGCCGCGGCCGCGCTCACGGCGCTCGCCGTGACGGTCGGCACACGGACGTTCCGCGGGGCCCAGGCGTAACTACGCTGGTGGCATGGTCAATCTGACGCGCATCTACACACGTACCGGCGACAAGGGCACCACGGCACTCGGCGACATGAGCCGGACCGCCAAGACGGATCTGCGGATCTCGGCCTACGCCGACGCCAACGAGGCGAACGCCGCCATCGGGACGGCCATCGCCCTCGGGCAGCTCGACGAGGACGTCGTGAAGGTCCTCGTCCGGATCCAGAACGACCTCTTCGACGTGGGCGCCGACCTCTGCACGCCGGTGGTGGAGAACCCCGAGTACCCGCCGCTGCGCGTCGAGCAGTCGTACGTCGACAAGCTGGAGGCCGACTGCGACCGCTTCCTGGAGCAGCTCGACAAGCTGCGCTCCTTCATCCTGCCGGGCGGCACGCCCGGGGCGGCCCTGCTGCACCAGGCGTGCACGGTGGTCCGGCGGGCGGAGCGCTCCACCTGGGCGGCCCTCGAGGTCCACGGCGAGACGATGAACGCCCTGACCGCGACCTACCTCAACCGGCTCTCCGATCTCCTGTTCATCCTGGCCAGGGCGGCCAACAAGGAAGTGGGGGACGTGCTCTGGGTGCCCGGCGGAGAGCGCTAGGCCGGACGTCGGGCAGGCCCTTGCCGGGGGTCCGGGGGTTGTCCCCCGGGAGATGCGGCATCCTCGCGAGGACGGCGAACAAGGAGGTCGGTGACGTGCTCCGGGTCCCGGGCGGCGACCGCTGACCCGGTCCCCGACGCCTCGGCCGGGTCCTTCTTCGGCCGGACGAAGTAGCTGAGCGCGATCAGTCCGTGGATGCCGACGGCCCGCCACGCGGCGAACATCCAGCTCCTCAGGCCGTCGGTGTCGCCGTCGTCCCCGACGTACCAGGTCGCGAGGAGCAGCAGGGCGGTGGCGACGGCGCCGCCGATCAGCGTGCCCAGCCAGATCCGGCCCTCGTGGCGGGCGCGGGCCGTCCCGTACTTCGGGGGCTTCGGCGGCGGCGGGGCGCCGCCGAGGCGGTGGGCGGCGTGGCCGTCGAGCCACTTCACTGTGCGGTGGCCGTGGCCGACGGTGTAGCCGATGTACAGCGCGGCGAGGCCGTGCTCCCAGCTCGGGTCCGCGCCGTTCTTGAGGTCGATCGCCGTGGCGACGAGGAGCACGACCTCCAGGAGCGGCTCGGCGAGCAGCAGGGCCATACCCGTCCGGGGCATCTTCAGGAGGTAGCGGGTGGCGAGGCCGGCGGCCAGCAGGACCCAGAAGCCGACCTCGCAGAGCACGATCAGCGTGACGATCACGGCGGTTCCCCTTTCGGTTCCCTTCAGCGTCCCGTGGGAACGGCCCCGGTTCGTCGTCGCCGGTGACGAAGTCCGTCTACATCGTTCGACGGAGGGCGGCGCGCCCGCGGATCGGCCGGTACGTGGAGGCCGGTGCGCGCGGGGGCGTGTTGGATGAGTACGTGACGCTCCCCCGCCCCCATCGCACCGACCTGTTCATCGCCGCCCTCGGTCTCGTCGGCGGGCTGGTCCTGTGGTGGTTCGGGCTGCACACCCAGGTGGACCGGTGGTTCACCCAGCGCTGGGCGGTCCTGGTGCCGCTCGTGGTGATGGCCGGGTGCGAGGCGATGCGCCGGACGGCGCCCAGGGCGGCGCTGACCGCGGGCACGCTCGCGGTCGTCGCGGACCAGTTCACGTACGGGAGCCTGGCCACCGTCCTGATGTTCACGGACGTCGTGTACGCGGCCGTGGTGTACGGGTCGCCCGCGCACGCCCGCCGCGTCCCGTACACGACCGGTCTCGTCACGGTCGGGGTGACGATCGGCTTCCTGGTCTGGTGGCAGAACGCGTACGCGCTGCTCATCGGGGTCATCACCGGCATGATCTCCTTCCTGCCCGCGGTGACGGGCGCGATCGTCCGCAACCACCGGGAGACGGCGGACGCGGCCAGGCTGCGGGCCGAACAGACCGCGCTGCTCGCCGAGATGGACCGGGCGCAGGCGGTGGTGGCCGAGCGGGCGCGGATGGCGCGCGAGCTGCACGACATGGTGGCGAACCACCTCTCGGCGATCGCGATCCACTCCACGGCCGCGCTGTCCCTCGACGAACCGGCCACCACCCGGCAGGCGCTGAAGGTGATCCGGGAGAACAGCGTGGCGGGCCTCGCGGAGATGCGGCGGCTCATCGGGCTGCTGCGGGACAGCGGCGGGGAGACGGAGCCGGGGGCCGTGCCGAGCCTCGACGCCCTGGACGCGCTGGTCGAGCGGGCCCGGGCGAACGGCTCGGCCGGCGGTCTGGACTTCGTCCTGGAGGACACCCGCCCGCCGGACGGTGCCCTGCCGGCGCCGGTGGAGCTGGCCGCGTACCGGATCGTGCAGGAGTCGCTGACCAACGCGGTCAAGCACGCCGCCCCCGGTACGGTCAGGGTGCGGGTCGGCCGGTCCGGCGGGGTGCTCACGGTGGCGGTGGACTCGCCGTACGGGGAGCGGCCGGGGCCGCGCGCGCCCGGCTCGGGTCAGGGTCTGGTGGGCATGCGGGAGCGCACGGAGCTGCTCGGCGGGGAGTTCCGCGCGGCGGTCTCGGGGGCGGTCTGGCAGGTGCGGGCGGTACTGCCCGCGGAGGAGAGGGCGGGAACGGCATGACGGTGCGGGTGGTGGTCGCGGAGGACCAGTCGGCGGTGCGGGCGGGGCTCGTGCTGATCCTGGGCAGCGCGCCGGACATCGAGGTGGTCGGCGAGGCCGCGGACGGCGAGCGGGCGGTGGAGCTGGCGCGCGAACTGCGTCCGGACCTGGTCCTGATGGACGTGCAGATGCCCCGGATGGACGGGGTGACGGCGACGGGGATCGTGGTCTCCGAGGGTCTCGCCGACGTCCTCGTGCTGACCACCTTCGATCTCGACGCGTATGTGTTCGGGGCGCTGCGGGCGGGCGCGGCGGGCTTCCTGCTGAAGAACGCCGACGCCCGTGAACTGATCGAGGCCGTACGGACGGTGGCGCGCGGCGAGGGTCTGATCGCCCCGGCGGTGACTCGGCGGCTCCTCGCGGAGTTCGCCGCGAGCAGCCGCCCGGCGCGGCCGGAGCGTGCGACGGATCCGTCCGTACTGGACGTGCTGACGCCCCGGGAGCGGGAGGTGCTCTCGGCGCTGGGTCTCGGTCTGTCGAACGCGGAGATCGCGGTGCGCCTCGACATGGCGGAGGCGACGGCGAAGACGCACGTGAGCAAGGTGCTCGGGAAGCTGGAGCTGCGGAGCAGGGTCCAAGCGGCGGTCCTCGCACAGGAGTTGGGGGTTTAGCAGATCTTTGCCGACGTTGGTCTGGACCTCTTGACGATTGGTCCAGACCTTCCTACGCTCGCGGGGCGCGCGCAACTCTTCACGGACCACCCCCACCTTGTCCGTCCGCAACTTGAGGAGCACCGTTGAGCACTCAAGCACCGACGCGCAGAGCAGGGTTCAGAAAGCGGACCGCCGCCGGACTGACCGCCCTGATCCTGCCGCTGGCCGCCATGGTCGGCCTCGCCTCCCCCGCGGAAGCCGCCACCTCGGCCACCGCCACCTACACCAAGACCCAGGACTGGGGCACCGGCTTCGGCGCCAACTGGACCGTCAAGAACACCGGCACCACCACCATCAGCTCCTGGACCGTCGAGTGGGACTACCCCTCCGGCACCTCCGTCACCTCCGCCTGGGACGCCACCGTCACCAGCTCCGGCACCCACTGGACCGCCAAGAACGTCGGCTGGAACGGCACCCTCGCCCCCGGAGCCTCCGTCTCCTTCGGCTACAACGGCGCGGGCCCCGGCGCCCCCAGCGGCTGTAAGATCAACGGCGCTCCCTGCGACGGCACCACCGTGCCGGGCGACAACCCGCCCTCGGCCCCCGGCACCCCGGTCGCCTCGAACATCACGGACACCTCGGCCAAGCTCACCTGGACCGCGGCCACCGACGACAAGGGCGTCAAGAACTACGACGTCCTGCGCGACGACACGAAGGTGACCACCACCACCGGCCTCACCTTCACCGACAGCGGCCTCACCGCGGGCACCGACTACTCGTACACCGTCGTCGCCCGCGACACGATCGACCAGACCGGCCCGGCCGCCGGCCCGGTCGCCGTCCACACCACCGGCGGAGGCGGCGGCCAGCCCCTCCCGAACGCCGTGAAGATGGGCTACTTCACCAACTGGGGCGTCTACGGGCGCAATTACCACGTGAAGAACATCGTGACCTCCGGCTCCGCGTCGAAGATCACGCACATCAACTACGCCTTCGGCAACGTCCAGGGCGGCAAGTGCACCATCGGCGACTCCTACGCCGACTACGACAAGGCGTACACCGCCGACCAGTCCGTCGACGGCGTCGCCGACACCTGGGACCAGCCGCTGCGCGGCAACTTCAACCAGCTCCGCAAGCTGAAGAAGGCCTACCCGAACATCAAGATCCTCTGGTCCTTCGGCGGCTGGACCTGGTCCGGCGGCTTCGGCCAGGCCGTGCAGAACCCGGCCGCGTTCGCCCAGTCCTGCTACGACCTGATCGAGGACCCGCGCTGGGCCGACGTCTTCGACGGCATCGACCTGGACTGGGAGTACCCCAACGCCTGCGGTCTGTCCTGCGACACCAGCGGCGCGGCCTCCTTCAAGAACATGATGCAGGCCATGCGCGCCAAGTTCGGCGCCAACTACCTGATCACCGCGGCGGTCACGGCCGACGCCTCCACCGGCGGCAAGATCGACGCCGCCGACTACGCGGGCGCCGCGCAGTACATGAACTGGTTCAACGTCATGACGTACGACTTCTTCGGCGCCTGGGCGGCGCAGGGCCCGACAGCCCCGCACTCCCCGCTCACCTCGTACGCCGGCATCCCGCAGCAGGGCTTCAACTCCGCCGAGGCGATCGCCAAGTTCAAGGCGAAGGGCGTCCCGGCCAACAAGCTGCTGCTCGGCATCGGCTTCTACGGCCGCGGCTGGACCGGCGTCACCCAGGACGCCCCCGGCGGCACGGCGACCGGCCCGGCCCAGGGCACGTACGAGCAGGGCATCGAGGACTACAAGGTCCTCAAGAACTCCTGCCCGGCCAACGGCACCGTCGCGGGCACGGCGTACGCCCACTGCGGCACCAACTGGTGGAGCTACGACACCCCCGCCACCGTGAACTCGAAGATGAGCTGGGCCAAGAACCAGGGCCTCGGCGGAGCGTTCTTCTGGGAGTTCAGCGGTGACACCGGCAACGGCGAGCTGGTCGGCGCGATCAACACCGGCCTGAGCTAGTCACGTACACGAAGAAGCGGGGACGGCGCAGCACGCCGTCCCCGCTTCCTCATGCCTCACGCGACGTTCACCCGCTGCCCCGGAGGAGCCGCCTCCAGCCAGGCCATGAAGCCCGTCCGGGCGTCCTCGCTCATCGCGAGCTCCAGGCGGACGCCCTCGTACATACAGGGCTGGATCACGGAGTCGGAGAGCAGCGCGAGCTCCTCCTCGCCCTCCGGCATCCGGCGCTCCAGGGCCACGATGGAGGAGCGCTCCAGGATCCGGCGCGGGCGGGGCGAGTACGAGAAGACACGGAACCAGGCGATCTCGTCACCGCTGTAGCGGGCGACGCCGTACACCCAGCCCTTGCCGTTCGGATCCGGTTCGTCGGGCAGGTCCCAGCGCAGCGAACAGTCGAAGGTGCCGCCGGCGCGCTGGATCAGTCTCCGGCGCAAGCCGAAGACGAAGAGCCCGATCACCACCAGTGCGACGACGATGCCGCACACGAGCAGAGCGAGGAACATCTTCACCGACCTCCTCGCTGCGTCCCGTAGCCGGCACGGCCGGCAGAACCGAATACAACCTGCATCTGCATCGCCTCAGCCGCGACACGCTCCGGAGTATTCCGGACCGTGCCGCGGCTGAGGGCACTCCTACTCGGCGCGGTCCGCTAGCGGACCGCTACCGCGCGCAGCCGGACCTCGGCGCGCCGCTCGGCGGCGGCGTCGGAGTCCGTCTTCGCACGCTCCAGCGCGCGCTCGGCGCGCTGGGCGTCGATCTCGTCCGCCAGCTCGCAGACCTCCGCGAGCAGAGACAGCTTGTCGTCGGCGAACGAGATGAATCCACCGTGGACGGCGGCGACGACGGTCGCGCCCTCGCTCGTACGGATGGTCACCGGGCCCGACTCCAGCACACCGAGCAGCGGCTGGTGGCCGGGCATGACGCCGATGTCGCCGGAGGTGGTACGCGCGATGACCAGGGTGGCCTCGCCGGACCAGACACTCCGGTCCGCGGCGACCAGCTCGACGTGCAGCTCAGCAGCCAAGGGTGGCTCCTCGGGTCACCACCCGGCGGTCGTGCCGGGTGTTGGGGTCAATTCTAGGGGGCGTGGAGAGGGGGACGGGACGGGATCCCGTCCCCCTCGGGCGAGCACGGGGCTCAGGAGACGCCGAGCTCCTTGGCGTTGTTCTTGAGGTCCTCAAGGCCACCGCACATGAAGAACGCCTGCTCCGGGAAGTGGTCGAACTCACCGTCGCAGATCGCGTTGAACGCGGCGATCGACTCGTCGAGCGGAACGTCCGAACCGTCCACGCCGGTGAACTGCTTCGCCGCGTGGGTGTTCTGGGACAGGAAGCGCTCGACACGGCGGGCGCGGTGGACAGTGAGCTTGTCCTCCTCGCTCAGCTCGTCGATACCGAGGATCGCGATGATGTCCTGGAGGTCCTTGTACTTCTGCAGGATTCCCTTGACGCGCGTGGCGGCGTCGTAGTGGTCCTGCGCGATGTAGCGCGGGTCCAGGATCCGGGACGTGGAGTCCAGCGGGTCCACGGCCGGGTAGATGCCCTTCTCGGAGATCGGACGGGAGAGAACCGTCGTCGCGTCGAGGTGGGCGAAGGTGGTCGCCGGCGCCGGGTCGGTGAGGTCGTCGGCGGGGACGTAGATCGCCTGCATCGAGGTGATCGAGTGACCACGGGTCGAGGTGATGCGCTCCTGGAGGAGACCCATCTCGTCGGCCAGGTTCGGCTGGTAACCCACCGCGGAGGGCATGCGGCCGAGCAGGGTCGAGACCTCGGAACCGGCCTGCGTGAAGCGGAAGATGTTGTCGATGAAGAACAGCACGTCCTGCTTCTGCACATCGCGGAAGTACTCCGCCATGGTCAGACCGGCGAGGGCCACACGGAGACGGGTGCCCGGGGGCTCGTCCATCTGGCCGAAGACAAGGGCGGTCTTGTCGAGGACGCCCGAGTCCTCCATCTCCGCGATGAGGTCGTTGCCCTCACGCGTACGCTCACCGACACCGGCGAACACGGAAACACCCTCGTGCAGCTTCGCCACACGCATGATCATTTCCTGGATCAGAACGGTCTTGCCGACACCGGCACCACCGAACAGACCGATCTTTCCACCCTTGACGTACGGGGTGAGAAGGTCGACGACCTTCAGGCCGGTCTCGAACATCTCGGTCTTCGACTCGAGGTCCGCGAACGCCGGGGCCTTGCGGTGGATGGACCAGCGCTCGCCGACCTCCGACTCCGCCTCGGGCTCGTTCAGGATCTGGCCCAGCGTGTTGAACACGCGCCCCTTGGTGACGTCACCGACGGGGACGGTGATGCCGTCGCCGGTGTCGACCACGGGGGCCTGGCGGACCAGACCGTCGGTGGGCTGCATCGAGATGGTGCGGACGATGCCGTCACCGAGGTGCTGCGCGACCTCGAGGGTCAGCGTCTTGAGCGCGCCGTCCTCGGCCGGGTCGGCGACCTGGACGTGGAGGGCGTTGTAGATCTCCGGCATCGCGTCGACGGGGAACTCCACGTCGACGACCGGGCCGATGACCCGGGCGACGCGGCCCGTGGCGGCGGCCGTCTCAACAGTGGTCGTCATTACTTGTCACTCCCCGCGGTCGCGTCGGCCAGGGCTGCGGTGCCACCGACGATCTCGCTGATTTCCTGGGTGATTTCGGCCTGTCGGGCCGCGTTGGCAAGTCGGGAGAGGTTGTTGATCAAGTCTCCCGCGTTGTCGGTGGCCGACTTCATCGCGCGGCGCGTGGCGGCGTGCTTGGAGGCAGCCGACTGGAGCAGCGCGTTGTAGATCCGGCTCTCGACGTAGCGCGGCAGAAGGGCGTCGAGGACGTCCTCCGCCGACGGCTCGAAGTCGTACAGCGGACGGAGGGTGTCCGGCTCGCCGGCCTCCTTCGCCACCTCGTCGAGGCTGAGAGGCAGCAGCCGGGCCTCGACCGCCGTCTGGGTCATCATCGAGACGAACTCGGTGTAGATGATGTGGAGCTCGTCCACACCACCCTCGGCCGTGTCCTTCTCGATCGCCTCGATCAGCGGTGCCGCGACCTTCTTGGCGTCCGCGTACGTGGGCTCGTCCGTGAAGCCGGTCCACGTGTCGCTCAGCTTCCGCTCACGGAAGTTGAAGTGCGCGACACCACGGCGACCGACGACGTAGACGTCGACCTCGCGGCCCTCGCCCTCCAGCTTCTTGATGAGCTGCTCCGCCGCCTTGATGGCGTTGGAGTTGAAGGCACCGGCCAGACCGCGGTCGCTCGAGAGGAGCAGGACCGCGGCACGGCTCGGGTTCTCCGCCTCGGTGGTCAGCGGGTGCTTGTCGTTCGCACCCGTGGCCACCGCCGTGACCGCGCGCGTGAGCTCGGTCGCGTACGGAGTCGACGCCTGCACCTTGCGCTGCGCCTTGACGACACGCGAGGCGGCGATCATCTCCATCGCCTTGGTGATCTTCTTCGTCGCGGTGACGGATTTGATGCGACGCTTGTAGACCCGGAGCTGCGCTCCCATGAGTCAGGTCCCTTCCGTCGTCACTTCGAGACGTTGACGGCGGGAGCGTCCGCGCCCAGCAGCTTGCCGTCAGACGTCTCGAACTGCTGCTTGAACTCGGCGATGGCGTCGGCGACGGCCGTCAGGGTGTCGTCCGACATCTTCTTGCCCTCGCGGATGGAGGTCATGAGACCGGAGTGGTTCTGGCGCAGGTACGCCAGGAGCTCGGCCTCGAAGCGACGGATGTCGGCGACCGGGACGTCGTCCATCTTGCCGGTGGTGCCGGCCCAGACGGAGACGACCTGGTTCTCGGTGGGCATCGGCTGGTACTGAGCCTGCTTGAGCAGCTCGACCATGCGCTGACCGCGCTCCAGCTGCGCCTTCGAGGCCGAGTCCAGGTCGGAACCGAAGGCCGCGAAGGCCTCGAGCTCACGGAACTGGGCCAGGTCCACGCGGAGGCGGCCGGCGATCTGCTTCATGGCCGGGTGCTGGGCGGAGCCACCGACTCGGGAGACCGAGATACCGACGTTCAGGGCCGGACGCTGGCCGGCGTTGAACAGGTCGGACTCCAGGAAGCACTGGCCGTCGGTGATGGAGATGACGTTGGTCGGGATGAACGCCGAGACGTCGTTGGCCTTCGTCTCGACGACCGGCAGACCGGTCATCGAGCCCGCGCCCAGCTCGTCCGAGAGCTTCGCGCAGCGCTCGAGGAGACGGGAGTGCAGGTAGAAGACGTCACCCGGGTAGGCCTCACGGCCCGGCGGGCGGCGCAGCAGCAGCGACACGGCGCGGTAGGCGTCGGCCTGCTTCGACAGGTCGTCGAAGACGATCAGGACGTGCTTGCCCTGGTACATCCAGTGCTGACCGATGGCGGAACCGGTGTACGGCGCCAGGTACTTGAAGCCGGCCGGGTCGGACGCCGGGGCGGCGACGATCGTCGTGTACTCGAGCGCGCCGGCCTCTTCCAGGGCGCCGCGAACGGACGCGATGGTCGAGCCCTTCTGGCCGATGGCGACGTAGATGCAGCGGACCTGCTTGTTCACGTCGCCCGAGCGCCAGTTGTCGCGCTGGTTGATGATCGTGTCGACGCACAGCGCGGTCTTGCCGGTCTGACGGTCACCGATGATCAGCTGACGCTGACCACGGCCGACCGGCGTCATGGCGTCGACGGCCTTGTAGCCGGTCTCCATCGGCTCGTGCACCGACTTACGGGCCATAACGCCCGGGGCCTGCAGCTCGAGGGCGCGGCGGCCCTCGGTCGCGATCTCGCCGAGACCGTCGATCGGGTTACCGAGCGGGTCGACGACGCGACCCAGGTAGCCCTCACCGACACCGACGGAGAGGACCTCGCCGGTGCGCTGCACCGACTGTCCCTCCTCGATGCCGCTGAACTCGCCGAGGACGATCGCGCCGATCTCGCGCTCTTCGAGGTTCAGCGCGAGACCGAGGGTCCCGTCCTCGAACTTCAGCAGCTCGTTCGCCATGGCCGAGGGAAGACCCTCGACCTTCGCGATGCCGTCGCCGGCCAGGCTGACCGTGCCGACCTCCTCGCGCGAGGCCGCGTCCGGCTGGTACGACTGGACGAAGGTCTCCAGTGCGTCCCGGATCTCCTCCGGCCGGATCGTGAGCTCCGCCATCTGGGTTCCCTGCTCTCCTTGTTGGGCCCGAAGTTTCTTAAGGGGTCTGGGGGCCGACCCCCAGGAATCTTCTGCAATCTCTGCACGGCCCAACCGGGCCGCTGGTGATGCTGTGTAGCTGTACTGCCTGTGTGCTGCTGTGGTCGCTGCCGTCAGCCGGCCAGTCGACGGGTCGCCTCGGCGAGGCGCTCCGCGATGGAACCGTCGATGACCTCGTCGCCGACGCGCACCGTGATCCCGCCGAGGACCGCGGGGTCCACGTCCAGGTTCAGGTGCATCTCGCGGCCGTACAGCTTCGCCAGTACGGCACCAAGACGCTGCTTCTGCCGGTCCGACAGCGGAACGGCCGAGGTGACGACGGCCACCATCCGGTCCCGGCGCGCCGCGGCGAGCTTGGACAGGGACTCGAGTCCCGCTTCCAGGCTACGTCCCCGGGGCTGGGTCACCAGACGGACGACCAGACGCTCGGTGGTCGCGTGGGCCTTGCCGCCGAGCAGGCTGCCGAGCAGCGTGCCCTTCGCGGCGGCCGTGGCGGCCTTGTCCGTCAGCGCCGAGCGGAGCTCGGTGCTGGAGGACACGATCCGGCCGAACCGGAACAGCTCGTCCTCGACGTCGTCGAGGGCGCCCGCCTTCTGCGCCGCGGTGAGGTCGGCGGTGTTCGCCAGCTCCTCGACCGCGTCGACCAGGTCGCGCGAGCTCGACCAGCGCGAACGGACCATGCCCGAGACCAGGTCGACGGTCTCGCCGCCCACCTGTCCGCGCAGGAGTCGCTGCGCGAGTTCGGCCTTGGCCTCACCCGGCTGGGCGGGGTCGGTCAGGACCCGGCGCAGCGACACCTCGCGGTCGAGCAGCGCGGTGACAGCCGCCAGCTCGTCCGCGAGCACGCCCGCGTCGACCGACGTGCTGTCGGTCAGCGCGTCGAGCGCCTCACGGCCGGCGGCCAGTGCCTCGCGGCTCGCTCCGTTCATCGGCCGGCCTCTGCCTTCTCCTCAAGCTCGTCGAGGAAACGGTCGATCGCGCGGCTCTGACGGGCGACGTCCTCGAGGGACTCCCCGACCAGCTTGCCGGCCAGGTCCGTGGCGAGCTTGCCGACGTCCTGACGCAGCGAGGTGGCCGCGGCCTTGCGGTCGGCCGCCAGCTGGGCGTGCCCGGCGGCGATGATCTCGTCGCGCTGGCGCTGGCCCTCCGCCCTCATCTCCTGGATGATCGCGGTGCCCTGCTCCGTTGCCTCCTGACGAAGGCGAGCGGCCTCGTGGCGGGCCTCGGTGAGCTGGGCCCGGTACTGCTCGAGCACGCTCTGGGCTTCGGCCTGAGCAGCGTCGGCCTTCTCGATGCCACCCTCGATGGCCTCGCGGCGCTCTTCCAGAACCTTGTTGATGTTCGGGAGGAGCATCTTGGCGAGGAAACCGAAGACGATGACAAAGGCGATCAGACCGATGACCACCTCAGGCCACGGCGGGATGAGAGGGTTCTCCTTCTCAGCCTCTTGCGCCAGGATCATGGCGAGGTTCACATCAGTGCCTTTCGTCTAAAGAGGCGGTCGTCGCAGTTCGTCTTTAGTAGACGAACGGCATGACCATGCCGATGAGGGCGAGCGCCTCACAGAAGGCGAAGCCGAGGATCTGGTTGGCGCGGATCAGACCGGCGGCTTCGGGCTGACGGGCCAGGGCCTGGGTGCCGTTACCGAAGATGATGCCGACGCCGACGCCGGGGCCGATCGCCGCGAGGCCGTAACCGACCGAGCTGAGGGAACCGTCGACAGCAGCAAGGGTCTGGGACATGCCAGTTCTTCCTTCTCTTTCACGGACCGGTGGGGGTTGGCCACCGGACGATTGGGGGGCTTGGGAGAGGACGCTCAGTGGTGCTCGGCGAGCGCGCCCTGGATGAAAGTGCAGGCCAGGAGGACGAAGACGTACGCCTGGACCGCCTGGACGAAGAGCTCGAAGCCGGTCATCACGATGACCATGACGAACGAGACACCCGCGTAGGCGATGCCGATACCGTTCAGCAGGTACCAGGAGGCGATCGTGAAGAGCAGCAGCAGCGTGTGACCCGCGAACATGTTCGCGAAGAGTCGCACGGCGTGGGTGAACGGCCGCAGGATGACGTTCGAGAGGAACTCGATGAACATGACGAGCGGGAGGATCGCGCCGAGCGACTTGTCGTAGCCCGTCAGGTTCTTCAGGCCTCCGACGAAACCGTGGCGCTTGAACGTCAGGCTCATCCAGAGGATGTAGACGAGGCCCGCGAGAGCCGCCGGGTACGCGATGATCGACGTCACCGGGAACTGGGCGATCGGAATGATCGACCAGAGGTTCAGCATCCACACGAAGAAGAAGATGGAGACCATCAGGGGGACGTACTTCTCCCCCTCCTTCTTGCCGAGGGTCTCGTACACGATGCCGCGGCGCACGAAGTCGTAGCCGGCTTCGGCGGTCATCTGCAGCTTGCCCGGGACGAGCTTGGGCTTGGCGAAGGCCGCCCAGAAGAAGCCGACGATGATGATCGAGCCGAGCAGCGCGAGGAGCATCGGCTTGTTGAAGTAGAAGCCGTCGGTGTCGCCCCAGATCGGCTCGAACAGGAACGAGTGCAGACCCGGGCCTGGGAAGCCACATCCGTCGAAGATGTGGCAGTCGGTCTCGAAAGCGAGCACCTGAGTCGGGTCAGCACTCACCGCGGGCTCCTTCAGCGTGGCGCATAGGTACGGCAACCTCGTTGTGTCGGCGCGGCGCGCAGCCGCGGTTCGGCACTGGACTGGTCTTACGGATAAGGGGGCGGCTGGTGGGCATCGAGCCTCGCGCTGCGAAAGGCGCCGGTTCCGATGCCTGCGTCCGCAGTGCCGCAGTTGGCATCGGACGATAGCAGGAAGCCGGAGGGGCCTTTACGTCGGCCCTACCTTTCACTGCTTCGACCCCGTGTTCTTGGGGTCGACGTAGAACGTCTTGGCCTTCATGTGCGCCCTGGCCTGTGCAGCGGCCCACACCACGGTTGCCGCGATCAGCGAGAAGGCGAAGGCCTTGAAGTCGAACAGCGTCGTCTTCTTGAACAGGGCGAGGAGGGCGAAGAGCAGCAGCAGCTGGGCCGCGTACAGCATCATTCCCATCGCCGTGAACAACTGCGGGAGGCTCTTGGCCGTCCGCTGGAGGACGAACAGCCCGGTCCCCATGAAGATGAGCACGACCAAGGTGCCGATTCCCGCGCCGAGCGCACCCTTCCCGCCGGCGACGACGCCACTGATCACCGTGGCGATGACGCCGACGGCGGCAGTGGGTACGACAGCCGAGAGGAGGAGGCGAGCGTCGCTGGAAGGCATGGCGGTGTCTCCGCTTGCTTGGAGGGGGTGGTGATGGTCGTCAGGGACGAGCGTAAGCCCGGTCCGAGATGGGCCTCGGGGCCAACAGACCGTCGCACTACGGTCTTTCGGCACTGTCGCCGGGTCTCGTGAACCGTATCACAAACTATTTGAATAGGTCTTTACCCGTAAGGTGTGCAAACAGTCACACATGAGAGTGACCCCGCGCGTGTGTGCGCGACACGGGGTCACCTTGTCTGGTATTGGCCCCGGATGGGGCTTTCGTCAACCGCGCGCCCCGGCCTTACTCCGGTCGGTGAAGCGCGAACGGTGACCGATGGCGGTCGCCCCGTTGACCCCGGCGGGCACGGGTTCCCGCTCCTCCACGGCCTCGCCCTCGGCCTCGGCGGGCACGGCGGGCGGCTTGCGGCGCCGGTAGCGGGGCGGGACGACCGACTGGGCCCAGCGCGGGGCACGCGGCGTGAAGCGCGGCAGCAGGAGCAGCACCAGGCCGATCGCGCTCAGCGCGACGACGCCGAGGACGATCCACATCGAGGTCGAGTGGACCGAGTAGGCCAGCGTGCCGAAGGCGATCAGCGCCGACCAGAAGTACATGATCAGCACCGCGCGGCTGTGCGAGTGCCCGATCTCCAGGAGCCGGTGGTGCAGGTGGCCGCGGTCGGCCGCGAACGGCGACTGGCCCTTCCACGTACGGCGCACGATCGCCAGGACCAGGTCCGCCATCGGGATCGCGATGATCGTCAGCGGCAGCACGAGCGGGATGAAGACCGGCAGGGCGGCGTGCGTGGCCTGACGGGTCGAGCCCTCGAAGAGCTTCAGCACGTCCGGGTCGACCTGGCCGGTGATCGAGATGGCGGAGGCCGCCAGGACCAGGCCGATCAGCATCGAACCCGAGTCGCCCATGAAGATCCGCGCCGGGTGCATGTTGTGCGGGAGGAAGCCCAGGCACATGCCCATGAGGATCGCGGCGAAGAGCGTCGCGGGGGCGGCCGCCTCGATCGTGTAGCCGTACCAGAGGCGGTACGCGTACAGGAAGAAGGCCGCGGCGGCGATGCAGACCATGCCGGCGGCGAGGCCGTCGAGGCCGTCGACGAAGTTCACGGCGTTGATGGTGAGGACCACCAGGGCGACCGTGAGGAGCGTGCCCTGCCAGGGGGTGAGCGCGACCGTGCCGACACCGGGGATCGGCAGCCACAGGATCGTCAGACCCTGCGCGACCATCACGCCCGCCGAGATCATCTGCGCGCCCAGCTTGATGAGCGCGTCCAGCTCGAACTTGTCGTCGAGGACACCGATCAGCCAGATCAGCGCGGCGCCGGAGAGCAGCGCACGGGGCTCGTTGGACAGCTCGAAGACGCTGCTCAGGTTCTGCAGGTGGTCGGCGACGAGGAGTCCCGCGCACAGCCCGAAGAACATGGCGATGCCACCGAGCCTCGGAGTCGGTTCTCGGTGCACGTCGCGGGCGCGGATCTCCGGCATCGCGCCGGTCGCGATGGCGAACTTCCGCACCGGACCGGTGAGCAGATAGGTCACCGCGGCCGTGACACAGAGCGTCAGCAGGTAATCACGCACGGGCTGCCCCACAGGAATCGCTGGCCATCTCAGCCCCACACCCTAGCCGTGCCGTCCATGTGCTTGGAGACATCGGGGTGGCCCGAACGGTTGCGCTCGGCCTCCGGTCAGCGCCCATACGGGGGAAATCGGGAGGTCAGCTCCCGTACTTCCGCGCGTACCCGGGCCGTCTCCCCCGGGTCGTCTCGCAACGCCACGGTGAACAACGCCGCAATTCTCGCCATCTCCGGGGAGCCCATCCCCTGCGTGGTGACGGCGGCCGTGCCGAGCCGGATCCCCCGCCCCTCCCCGTACGGCAGGGCGCAGGTGTCGAGCACCATGCCCGCGGCGGCGAGCCGGGCGCGGGCGGTCCGCCCGTCGACGCCGAGCGGCGCGGGGTCGGCGGTGATGAGGTGGGTGTCCGTCCCTCCGGTGGTCAGCCCGAAGCCCTCGGCGGCGAGGGCGGCCGCGAGGACCTTGGCGTGCTCGACCACCTGATGGGCGTACGCGGTGAACGCCGGCGCGGACGCCTCGCCGAAGGCCACCGCCTTCGCCGCGATCGTGTGCATCTGGGCGCCGCCCTGCGTGAACGGGAACACCGCCCGGTCGACCCGGCCCGCGAGCTCCCCGCCGCACAGGATCATGCCGCCGCGCGGCCCGCGCAGCACCTTGTGCGTGGTCGCGCAGACGACGTCGGCGTACGGGACGGGGCTGGGCGCCGCTCCCCCGGCGACGAGCCCGATGGGATGGGCGGCGTCCGCGATCAGGTACGCCCCGACCTCGTCGGCGATCTCCCGGAACACGGCGTAGTCGAGATGCCGCGGATACGAGATCGACCCGCAGACGATCGCCTTGGGCCGGTGGTGGCGGGCGAGCGCGGCGACCTGCTCGTAGTCGACGAGCCCGGTCTCGGCGTCGACGCCGTACGGCACGAAGTCGAACCACCGCCCGGAGAAATTGGCGGGCGAACCGTGCGTGAGGTGCCCGCCGTGGTCGAGCCCCATGGCCAGGACCGTGTCACCGGGCCTGAGAAGGGCCGCGTACGCCGCCAGGACGGCCGAGGAGCCGGAGTGGGACTGCACGTTCGCGTGCTCGGCTCCGAAGAGCGCTGTGGCCCGCTCGACGGCGATCCGCTCGACGGCGTCGGCGTACTCGCAGCCGCCGTGGTGCCGGGCGCCGGGATAGCCCTCGGCGTACTTGTTGGCGAGCGGCGAACCGAGCGCGGCGAGCACCGCCGGCGACATGAAGTTCTCGGCGGCGATCAACTGCAGACTGTCGGCCTGTCGCCGCGCCTCACCGAGCAGCACATCGGCGACCTCGGGGTCCTGCCGGCGCAGGACGTCGAGTTCCTCATCGGGGGGCGCGGTGACGGACATGGCTGACTCCGGACGTGGAGGGATGTCAGCACCAATGTAGGCAGCAGCCCCCCACCCCGCCTCCCGAAGGCCAACGCCTGGCGAAGCCGCCCGCGAGTGCCGCCACCACCGGGCCCACCGCCTGGCCGAGCCCCTCCTCCCGACGCGGCCCAAGGGGCCTCCCGGGCTTCGGGACGCTGCGGCGGCCTCCGACCGCCCGACGTGGCCCGGGCCGTCAGCGCTTCGCGGACACGCCCGTCAGGGCCGTCACCACCGGGTCCAACGCCTGGTCGATCTCGTCGCCGATCGAGCGGAAGAAGGTGATCGGGGCGCCGTACGGGACCCAATCCCCGACGCACCCCTCGCACCGCTCGGCCCCAAGGGGCCTCCCGGGCTTCGGGACGCTGCGGCGGCCTCCGACCACCGGACGTGGTCCAGGCCGTCAGCGCTTCGCGGCGACGCCCGTCAGGGCCGTCACCACCGGGTCCAACGCCTGGTTGATCTCGTCGCCGATCGAGCGGAAGAAGGTGATCGGGGCGCCGTACGGGTCGTTCACCTCGTCCGCGTCGACCGACGGGGCCAGGAGCCACCCGCGTAGAGCCGCTGCCGCGCGGACCAGGGCGCGGGCGCGTTCCACCATGCCCTCGTCGCGCGGGTCCGGGAGCGTGGCCGGGTCGATCGCGCGGACCAGGCGGGTGAACTCCTTCAGGGTGAAGGTGCGCAGGCCCGCCGAGTGGCCCATCGAGATGACCTGCGCGCGGTGGTCGCGGGTGGCCGTCAGGACGAGGTCGGCGCGGATGACGTGCTCGTCGAGGAGCTCGCGCCCCACGAAGCCGCTGTAGTCCGCGCCGAAGTCGGCGAGGACCAGTTCCGCGTTGGCCTCCATGGGGGCGCCCTCGTGGCCCCAGGTGCCCGCGCTCTCCACGATCAGGCCGCCGCCGAGGGGGTCGCCGAGGCGGTCGCTCAGGGCATGGCGGGTCAGCCGCTCGGTGATCGGCGAGCGGCAGACGTTGCCGGTGCTGACGTGGAGGATGCGGAAGGTGTCGCTGTCTTCGTGCCCCGCTATGCCACGCCCCTCAGGGGCGGTCAACTGGCCACCTCGAGGTCGGGTACGACCTTCCGGAGCTCCTCCGGGGAGAGCGCGCCCTCGCGCAGCAGCACCGGCACCTTGCCCGTGACGTCGACGATGGACGAGGGGACGATGCCGGGCGTCGGGCCGCCGTCGAGGTAGACGGAGACGGAGTCGCCGAGCATCTGCTGGGCCGCGTCGCAGTCCTCCGGCGCCGGGTGCCCGGTGAGGTTGGCCGAGGTCACGGCCATCGGGCCGACCTCGGTGAGGAGCTCGATCGCGACCGGGTGCAGCGGCATCCGGATGGCGACGGTCCCCCGGCTGTCGCCGAGGTCCCACTGGAGCGACGGCTGGTGCCGGGCGATGAGGGTGAGCGGGCCGGGCCAGAAGGCGTCGACGAGCTCCCAGGCCTGCTCGGAGAAGTCCGTGACGAGGCCGTGGAGGGTGTTCGGGGAGCCGATGAGCACGGGCGTGGGCATGTTGCGGCCGCTGCCCTTGGCGGCCAGCAGGTCCCCGACGGCCTCGCCGCTGAAGGCGTCCGCCCCGATCCCGTACACGGTGTCGGTGGGCAGCACGACCAGCTCGCCCCGGCGAACGGCGGACGCGGCCTCGCGCAGACCGGTCGCGCGGTCGGTCGACTCGTTGCAGTCGTATCGCCGTGCCATCAGTTCCCGTCCTCCTCGTTCACGTCGTGCTTGCTCATGGCATCGCCTTGCGGGCGGTCGCGAACCGCGGCCGGTTGTTGAGGTCCGGGTGGTCGGCGGCGTCGGCCCAGCCCGCCTCCTCGTTGAAGATCCACGGGACCTGCCCGCCCTGGGTGTCGGCGTGCTCGATGACGACGAGGCCGCCGGGGCGGAGGAGACGGTGGGCGGTGCGCTCGATGCCGCGGATGGTGTCGAGGCCGTCCTCGCCGGAGAAGAGGGCCATCTCCGGGTCGTGGTCGCGGGCCTCGGGCGCCACGTACTCCCACTCGGTGAGCGGGATGTACGGCGGGTTGGAGACGACCAGGTCGACCTGGCCGTCCAGCTCGGGCAGCGCGGTGAGCGCGTCGCCCTCGTGCAGCACGACGCGGGAGCCCTCGACGTTCTTGCGGGTCCACGCGAGCGCGTCCTCGGACAGCTCCACGGCGTGCACCCGCGAGCGCGGCACCTCCTGGGCGAGCGCGAGGGCGATCGCCCCGGAGCCGGTGCACAGGTCGACGATGAGCGGTTCGACGACGTCCATGGCGCGTACGGCGTCTATGGCCCAGCCGACGACCGACTCGGTCTCCGGGCGGGGCACGAAGACGCCGGGCCCCACCTGGAGCTCCAGGTAGCGGAAGAACGCCCGGCCGGTGATGTGCTGGAGCGGCTCGCGGGCCTCGCGGCGGGCGACGGCCTCCCAGTAGCGGGCGTCGAAGTCCGCGTCCTTGACGTTGTGCAGCTCCCCCCGCTTGACGCCGTGCACGAACGCGGCGAGCTCCTCGGCGTCGAAACGCGGTGAGGGAACGCCGGCGTCGGCCAGCCGCTGGGTGGCCTGGGCCACCTCGGCAAGCAGCAGGTTCACGCTGGTCCTCCGTGGTGCGGGGTGGGGCTTGAGGGGGGCCTTACGCTGCGACGGACTTCGCCCGCCTCACGCTGCGGCGAGCTTCGCCGCCGAGTCGGCGTCGACACAGGCCTGGATCATGGCGTCCAGGTCGCCGTCGAGGACCTGGTCGAGGTTGTACGCCTTGAAGCCGACGCGGTGGTCCGAGATCCGGTTCTCCGGGAAGTTGTACGTACGGATCTTCTCGGAGCGGTCGACGGTGCGGACCTGGCTGCGGCGGGCGTCGGCGGCCTCGGCCTCGGCCTTCTCCTGGGCGGCGGCGAGAAGGCGGGAGCGCAGGATGCGCATGGCCTGCTCCTTGTTCTGGAGCTGGCTCTTCTCGTTCTGGCAGGAGGCGACGATGCCGGTCGGCAGGTGGGTGATGCGGACGGCGGAGTCGGTGGTGTTGACCGACTGGCCGCCGGGGCCGGACGAGCGGTAGACGTCGATGCGCAGGTCGTTGGCGTGGATCTCGACGTCGACCTCCTCGGCCTCGGGCGTGACGAGCACGCCGGCGGCGGAGGTGTGGATGCGGCCGGCGGACTCGGTGGCGGGCACGCGCTGGACGCGGTGCACCCCGCCCTCGTACTTCAGCCGGGCCCAGACGCCCTGGCCGGGCTCCGTGGCGCCGTTGCCGCCCTTGGTCTTCACGGCGACCTGGACGTCCTTGTAGCCGCCCAGCTCGGACTCGGTGGCGTCGATGATCTCGGTCTTCCAGCCGACGCGCTCGGCGTACCGCAGGTACATCCGGAGGAGGTCGCCGGCGAAGAGGGCGGACTCGTCGCCGCCGGCTCCCGCCTTGATCTCCAGGATGACGTCCTTGTCGTCGCTGGGGTCGCGCGGGACGAGGAGCAGGCGGAGCTTGTCGGTGAGCTCCTCGCGCTGCTTCTCGAGTTCCTTGACCTCGGCGGCGAAGTCGGGGTCGTCGTGCATCAGCTCGCGCGCCGTCTCGATGTCGTCACCGGTCTGCTTCCAGGAGCGGTAGGTGGCGACGATCGGGGTCAGCTCGGCGTAGCGCTTGTTGAGCTTGCGCGCGTTGGCCTGATCGGCGTGGACCGAAGGGTCCGCGAGCTTGGTCTCGAGGCCGGCGTGCTCGCCGACCAGTTCCTCGACCGCCTCGAACATCGGGAGCTCCTGGGTTTTCGTGGGTTGCTACGGGACGGCAAAGCGCCGGTCCCGGCCACCCCCGCACGGGGGCGGCCGAAGACCGGCGCAGTGGCTCGCTACTTGGCGGAGCCGGCAGCCTTGCCGAAGCGGGCCTCGAAGCGGGCCACGCGGCCGCCGGTGTCGAGGATCTTCTGCTTGCCCGTGTAGAACGGGTGGCACTCGGAGCAGACCTCGGCACGGATGGTGCCCTCGGTCAGGGTGCTACGGGTGGTGAACGACGCGCCACAGGTGCAGCTGACCTGGGTCTCGACGTACTCGGGGTGGATCTCGCGCTTCAAGGTGTCTCCTAGTTTCGGGAGGGCTCCGGGTCGCCGCCGCGGGTTGCGGACAGCGTGAACCGGGACCGACGTACCAGTCTGCCAGGGACCGGCCGCATCTCCCAAAACGGGGGTCGGGCCGGAGGTATTCCCGGGTTCCCGCCGGCTATCTGACGAGGCCGCCGGCCTGGCCCGTGGCGGTGTCCTCGGTGGCCGACGCGGGGATCGGGAGGTCGCCCTTGAGTGCCTTCCAGACCTGCTGGGCCTGGGCGTCGAGGGGGACGACGCGGTTCGGGTCCCGGGGGTCGTACCGGACGGGCAGCGTGACCATGTGGACGTTGCCCGCGGAGATGCCGGAGAGGCCCTTGGCGAAGCCCATCAGCTTCTGGACCGAGTCGAGCTCGGAGTCGGGCGTGATGGCCTTGGTGGCGGCGTCGGCGAGGCCGTACAGCTTGGTCGGGTTGGTGAGGACGCCGACGCCCTTGACCTGCTCGATGAAGGCCTTCATGAAGGCCTGTTGGAGCTGGATGCGGCCGAGGTCGCTGCCGTCGCCGACGCTCTTGCGGGTGCGGACGAGGCCGAGGGACTGCTCGCCGTCCAGGGTGTGCGTGCCCGGGGCGAGGTCGAGGTGGCTCTTGGAGTCCTTGATGGCCTTCGTGGTGGTGATCTCGACGCCGCCGAGCTCGTCGATGAGCTTCTTGAAGCCGGTGAAGTCGACCTCGATGTAGTGGTCCATGCGGATGCCGGACATCGACTCGACGGTCTTGACGGCGCAGGCGGGGCCGCCGACCTCGTACGCGGTGTTGAACATGGCCCGCCGCTCGCCGGGGACGGCGGTCCCCCGGGCGTCGGTGCAGGAGGGCCGGGTGATGAGGGTGTCGCGGGGTATGGAGACCACGCTGGCCTTCTTGTGGCCCTCGTAGACGTGCACGACCATCGCGGTGTCGGAGCGGGCGCCGCCCTCGTCCTTGCCGTAGGCGCCGTTGTCGCCGGAGCGGGAGTCGGAGCCGAGGACCAGGATGTCGAGGGAGCCGTTGTCGACGTCGTCGGGGCGCTCCTTGCCCAGCTGGGCGTTGATGTCGACGCCCTGGAGGTTGCCGTCGAGCTTGAGGTAGACGTAGCCGAGGGCGGCGCCGCCGAGGACGAGGACCGCGGCGGCCCCCGATATGAGAACGGGCGCCTTGCGCCGCCCGGCGCGCTGCTTGCGGCGGGTGCCGCTGCCGGCGCCGCGGGCGCGGCCGCCCTTGTTCTGCTCGGTCATCGTCTTCCCTCCCTCGCCCCTTGGGTTCACCTTCAGTGACGGCTCTGCACCCGAAAGGGTTGCATAGGGGGCCGTGAGGTTTGCGTGAGCTCTGCCCGGAAACGGCACTGCGCCCACCGTGCGGGGCACGGTGGGCGCAGTGGTTCACGCAGGTCACGACGGGGTTACGGGACCGGGGTCCGGCTCTCGTCGTGTGACGCGGCTCTCGCCTCAGTCGTTGTTGCTGGCTCCAGGGGTGGTCTTCTGGATCTGGAGCAGGAACTCGCCGTTCGACTTGGTCTGCTTCATCTTGTCGAGGAGCAGCTCGATCGCCTGCTGCTGGTCGAGCGCGTGGAGCACGCGACGCAGCTTCCAGGTGATGGAGAGCTCGTCGCTGCCGAGGAGGATCTCCTCCTTGCGCGTGCCCGAGGCGTCGACGTCGACGGCCGGGAAGATGCGCTTGTCGGCGAGCTTCCGGTCGAGCTTGAGCTCCATGTTGCCGGTGCCCTTGAACTCCTCGAAGATCACCTCGTCCATCCGCGAGCCGGTGTCGACCAGCGCGGTGGCCAGGATGGTCAGCGAGCCGCCGTCCTCGATGTTGCGCGCGGCACCGAAGAAGCGCTTCGGCGGGTAGAGCGCGGTCGAGTCGACACCACCGGACAGGATGCGGCCGGAGGCGGGCGCCGCGAGGTTGTACGCGCGGCCCAGGCGGGTGATCGAGTCGAGCAGGACGACCACGTCGTGACCCAGCTCCACGAGGCGCTTGGCGCGCTCGATGGCCAGCTCGGCGACGGTGGTGTGGTCCTCGGCCGGGCGGTCGAAGGTCGAGGAGATGACCTCGCCCTTGACCGACCGCTGCATGTCGGTGACCTCTTCCGGACGCTCGTCGACCAGGACGACCATCAGGTGGCACTCGGGGTTGTTGTGCGTGATCGCGTTGGCGATCGCCTGCATGATCATGGTCTTGCCGGTCTTCGGCGGGGCCACGATCAGACCGCGCTGACCCTTACCGATCGGCGACACGAGGTCGATGATGCGGGTGGTGAGCACACCGGGGTCCGTCTCCAGGCGGAGGCGGTCCTGCGGGTACAGCGGGGTCAGCTTGTTGAACTCCGGGCGGCCGCGGCCGGAGTCGGCGGCCATGCCGTTCGCGGAGTCCAGGCGGACCAGCGCGTTGAACTTCTCGCGGCGCTCGCCCTCCTTCGGCTGACGCACGGCGCCGGTGACGTGGTCGCCCTTGCGCAGGCCGTTCTTGCGGACCTGGGCGAGGGAGACGTACACGTCGTTCGGGCCGGGCAGGTAGCCGGAGGTCCGGATGAACGCGTAGTTGTCGAGGATGTCCAGGATGCCCGCGACGGGGATCAGGACGTCGTCGTCGGCGACCTGCGGCTCGCCGGCCTGGAAGTCGTCACGGCCACGACGGCCACGACGGTCGCGGTAGCGCCCGCGACGCCCGCGGCGGCCGCCCGCCTCGTCGTCGTAGTCGTCCTGCGGGCCGGCCTGCTGGCCGCCCTGCTGCTGGCCCTGGCCGCCCTGGCCCTGACCCTGACCCTGACCCTGGCCGCCCTGGCGCTGGCGCTGGCCGCCCTGGCCACCGCCCTGCTGCTCGTCGCCCTTGCGGTCGCGCTGACGGTCACGGCGGTCACGGCGGTCGCCGCGCTCCCCGCGCTCCCCGCGCTCCCCGCGGTCACGGCGGCTGCGGCCCTCGGCGCCGTCGACGGCGGCCTCGGCCTTGGCGTCGGCCTGCGGCTCGGCCTTGACCTCGCGGGTCTCGGTGCGGGCCTCGGTCTTGACGACCTGGGCGGCCTCGGCCTTGGCCTCGCCCTCCGGCGAACCGGCGGGCGCGGTGGCACGGCGACGTCGGCGCTCGCCGGCCGGGGCGTCGTCGGCGGCCGGCTGGCCCGGGATGTCGATCTGCTGCTGGGCGACGGCCTTCTCCGCCTTGGGCGCGGCGGCCTCGGCGGTCTCGCCCGTGCGGGCCTTGGAGGTGGTGCGGCGCTTCGGCTTGGTCTCGGCGGCGTCGGCGGTCTTGGCGGGGGCGGCGGAGCCTCCGGCCTGCGCCTCCTTGATGACCTCGATCAGCTGGCTCTTGCGCATGCGCGCGGTGCCCCTGATGCCGAGGCCGGACGCGACCTGCTGCAGCTCGGCCAGGACCATGCCCTCGAGGCCGGTGCCGGAGCGGCGGCGCCGTGCGGTGCCGGTGGCACCTGCGGCGGGCGCGGCGGTGTCGACACTGTTGTCGGCAGTCACGCCCATCAGATCGGTGGTGTCGCTCACGAAGGGTCCTTCCCTGGAGCGGACGTCGGCCATCTGGCTCGGCGACCGGTTGTGCTGTCCGGCAGGGTCCTGGTTCGTGGACCGTGTCCGGGGCGGTGGTCCCGCCGGGTACGGCGGAGAGAAAACGTGCTGTGGGTCCGGCCCGAGCGCCCCCTGCTCGGCCCTCGGCTCGAAAGAAGAGCGAGGGGTGTCGTGCCGGTTCCGGAGCGTGCTCGAAACTGCTCAGGCAGGCTGCTCAGGCAGTTGGGGAGGCTCCCGGAAGAATCGGTGGTCCCTGATGGGGACACTCAGCACCGCGCCACAAAGGCGCCGGGTGCTGACTTGAGGTTAACACTACCGGCTCCAACAAACATTCCCCCTCTCCCTCACCGGCAATCTCCTGTCCGAGACGCTGCCCGGCGCCCCGGCCGTCCGAGGCGCTGCCCGGCGCCCCGGACGTCACACGCCTAGGGCGCCAGCGGCAGGACGCTCGCCCCGGACGCGTCGAGGTCGAGCCGGTTGGCGGCCCAGCCCTCGCCCGCGAGGCGGGCGACCTTGTCGGCCGTCCCGTGTTCGGCCAGCGCGAGGACCGTGGGGCCCGCGCCGGAGATGACCGCGGGGACGCCGTCCGCGCGCAGCCGGTTCACGAGGGCGATGCTCTCCGGCATCGCGGGGGCCCGGTACTCCTGGTGCAGCCGGTCCTCGGTGGCCGCGAGCAGCAGCTCGGGGCGGCGGGTCAGGGCCTCGACGAGGAGGGCGGCGCGGCCGGCGTTCGCGGCGGCGTCCACGTGCGGGACGGTGCGCGGCAGGAGTCCGCGGGCGGTCTCGGTCAGCACGGGCTTCCCCGGCACGAAAACCACCGGAACGATGGAATCCGAAGGATCCATCCTGATCGCCCGCGCGGCACCGGACTCGGTCCAGGCGAGCGTGAATCCGCCGAGCAGACAGGCGGCGACGTTGTCGGGGTGGCCCTCGATCTCGGTGGCCAGCTCCAGGAGCGCGGCCTCGTCGAGCTTGGCGTCCCCGCCTATGGTCACGGCGCGGGCGGCGACGATGCCGGCGCAGATGGCGGCGGAGGAGGAGCCGAGGCCGCGGCCGTGCGGGATGCGGTTGGCGCAGACGACCTCGAGGCCGCGCGGCTGTCCGCCGAGCAGGTCGAAGGCCGTGCGCAGGGAGCGTACGAGCAGGTGGCGCTCGTCGCGCGGGAGCGTCTCGGCGCCCTCACCGGCGATGTCGACGTGCAGCCCGGAGTCGGCGACCCGGACGACGACGTCGTCGTAGAGCCCCAGCGACAGGCCGAAGGCGTCGAAGCCCGGGCCGAGGTTGGCGCTGGTGGCGGGGACGCGCACCCGTACGGCGGCGGCGCGGAACGCTGGACCGGCCATCGCTCGTTGACTCTCCTTGATTGCGAAACGGTGTTTCGGACAGCGGGTGGTGCAAGAGAAGTACTCGGGGACCCGGGCCCCGGAGGGCCGTTTCGGCCGCGGAGGCGACAACGGCAACGACACCGCGCATATGCGTCGGGGTGGGTTCGGTACAGCCTATCGAAGGAAGGTTCTGTGGCGACATAGGGCGCACAGGAGGCGCACGATGCGTGTCGCGAGCCATCCTGTGCGCCTATGTAGGTTCCTGATCGGGTTTCACCCGATCAGGAACCGGCGGAGCCGTGCTGTTTCAGGCCCTTTTTCAGGCCAGGCCGAGGCGCTCGGCGGCGGTCGCGGCGTCGACCGGGACGGTGACCGGCTGCGGCGCGCCGGCGACGGCCCAGTCGGGGTCCTTGAGGCCGTTGCCGGTGACCGTGCAGACGATCGTCTGGCCCGGGTCGACCTTGCCCTGCGCGGCGGCCTTCAGCAGACCGGCGACCGAGGCGGCCGACGCGGGCTCGACGAAGACGCCCTCCTGCGCGGCCAACAGGCGGTAGGCCTGCAGGATCTCACGGTCCGTCACCTCGTCGATGAAGCCGCCCGACTCGTCGCGCGCGGCGATCGCGTAGTCCCACGAGGCCGGGTTGCCGATGCGGATCGCGGTGGCGATCGTCGACGGGTCCTTGACGACCTCGCCGCGCACGAGCGGCGCGGAGCCGGAGGCCTGGAAGCCCCACATGCGCGGGCGGTGGGTGGCGAGACCGTCGGTGGCGTACTCGCGGTACCCCTTCCAGTACGCCGTGATGTTGCCGGCGTTGCCGACGGGCAGGACGTGGATGTCGGGGGCGTCGCCCAGCATGTCCACGATCTCGAACGCGGCGGTCTTCTGGCCCTCGATGCGGACCGGGTTGACCGAATTGACCAGCGCCACCGGGTAGTTCTCGGAGAGGCTGCGGGCCAGGGTCAGACAGTCGTCGAAGTTGCCGTCCACCTGCAGGATCTTCGCGCCGTGCACGAGGGCCTGGCCCATCTTGCCGAGCGCGATCTTGCCCTGGGGCACGAGGACCGCGGAGACCATCCCGGCGCGCACCGCGTAGGCGGCGGCGGAGGCGGAGGTGTTGCCGGTGGACGCGCAGATGACGGCCTGCGCGCCCTCCTCCTTGGCCTTCGTGATGGCCATGGTCATGCCCCGGTCCTTGAAGGAGCCGGTGGGGTTGGCGCCCTCGACCTTGAGGTGCACCTCGCAGCCCGTGCGCTCGGAGAGGACCTGAGCGGGGACGAGCGGCGTGCCGCCCTCACGGAGCGTGACGACCGGCGTCGTGTCCGTGACCGGAAGGCGGTCCCGGTACTCCTCGATGATGCCGCGCCACTGGTGGGTGCCCTTGTGGGTCATGGGTCCTTACTCCCCTTCAACACGCATGATGCTGGCGACACCGCGCACGGTGTCGAGCTTGCGCAGCGCCTCGACGGTCCCGGAGAGGGCGGCGTCGGGCGCGCGGTGGGTGACGACGACGAGGGAGGCCTCGCCGTCCTTGCCCTGCTGGCGCACCGTATCGATGGATACGCCGTGCTCGGCGAAGACCGTCGCGACCTGGGCGAGCACGCCAGGCTTGTCGGCCACGTCGAGGCTGATGTGGTACCGCGTCACCACGTCGCCCATGGGGCTCACGGGCAGCTGGGTGTACGCGGACTCGCCGGGGCCCGTCGCCTCGTTGAGACGGTTGCGGCAGACGGCGACGACGTCGCCGAGGACGGCGGAGGCGGTCGGCGAGCCGCCCGCCCCGGGGCCGTAGAACATGAGCCGCCCGGCGGCCTCCGCCTCGACGAAGACCGCGTTGTACGCCTCGCGGACGGAGGCGAGCGGGTGGCTGAGCGGGATCATCGCGGGGTGCACGCGCGCGGTGACGGACTCGCCGTCGGCGGCCCGCTCGCAGATCGCGAGCAGCTTGATGGTGCAGCCCATCTGCTTGGCGGAGGCGAAGTCCGCGGCGGTGACCTCGGTCATGCCCTCGCGGTGGACGTCGTCGAGGCGCACGCGCGTGTGGAAGGCGATCCCGGCGAGGATGGCGGCCTTGGCGGCGGCGTCGAAGCCCTCGACGTCGGCGGTCGGGTCGGCCTCGGCGTACCCGAGGGCGGTGGCCTCGTCGAGCGCCTCGGAGTACCCGGCGCCGGAGGTGTCCATCTTGTCGAGGATGAAGTTCGTCGTGCCGTTGACGATGCCCATCACCCGGTTGATCTTGTCGCCGGCGAGGGACTCGCGCAGCGGCCGGATGAGCGGGATGGCGCCGGCGACGGCGGCCTCGTAGTAGAGGTCCTGCCCGTGCTGCTCGGCGGCGGCGTACAGGCTGGCGCCGTCCTGGGCGAGCAGCGCCTTGTTCGCCGAGACGACGGAGGCGCCGTGCTCGAAGGCGGTGGTGATGAGGGTGCGGGCGGGCTCGATGCCGCCGATGACCTCGACGACGACGTCGATGTCCCCGCGTTTGACCAGGGCGGTCGCATCGGTGGTGATGAGGTCCGCGGGGACTCCCCCGCGGACCTTGTCCGGCCGGCGGACGGCCACGCCGGCGAGCTCGACCGGCGCGCCGATGCGCGCGGCGAGGTCGTCGGCGTGCGTCGTCATGATGCGCGCCACCTCTGAGCCGACCACTCCACAGCCCAGCAGCGCCACCTTCAGCGGACGCGTACGCATCATCCGACCTCGATTCTCGTACTTCTGATTCGTATCTCTACGGTTTCCTGCGAGTGGGATCCAGTCTCACTCACCGGACGGACTATTCCGCGCTTGGTCCGGATCGTGAGACATGAATTCCATCACTCGACTATTTCATCAGCCGACGTCCAGACGCAGGAGATCTTCCTCCGTCTCGCGCCGGACGATGACCCGCGCCTCGCCGTCCCGGACGGCGACGACCGGCGGCCGGAGCGCGTGGTTGTAGTTGCTGGCCATGGAGCGGCAGTACGCGCCGGTGGCCGGAACGGCGACGAGGTCGCCGGGAGCCAGGTCCGAGGGCAGGAAGGCGTCCCGTACGACGATGTCACCGCTCTCGCAGTGCTTGCCGACGACGCGGGAGAGCATCGGCTCGGCCTCGCTGGTCCGCGAGACGAGGCTGACGCTGTACTCGGCGTCGTAGAGCGCGGTGCGGATGTTGTCCGACATGCCGCCGTCGACGCTCACGTACGTCCGCAGCCCTTCGAGCGGCTTGACGGTGCCGACCCGGTAGAGGGTGAAGGCGGTGGGCCCGACGATGGCGCGCCCCGGCTCCACGGAGATCCGCGGCGTCCGCAGCCCCGCGGCCTCGCACTCCCGCGTCACGATCTCGCTCAGCGCCTTGGCGATCTCGTGCGGCTCACGCGGATCGTCCTCGGAGGTGTAGGCGATGCCGAGCCCGCCGCCGAGATCGATCTCGGGCAGCTCGACGCCGTGCTCGTCCCGCACCTCGGCGAGCAGCTGGACGACGCGCCGCGCGGACACCTCGAAGCCGGCCATGTCGAAGATCTGCGAGCCGATGTGCGAGTGGATGCCGATGAGCTCGAGGCCGTCGAGCTTGAGCGCCCGCCGCACGGCCTCGGCGGCCTGCCCGCCGGCGAGGGCGATGCCGAACTTCTGGTCCTCGTGGGCGGTGGCGATGAACTCGTGCGTGTGCGCCTCGACGCCGACGGTGACGCGGATCTGCACGCGCTGCCGCTTCCCGAGGGACTGGGCGACATGAGCGACCCGCACGATCTCCTGGAACGAGTCGAGCACGATCCGCCCGACGCCGACCTCGACGGCCCGACGAATCTCTTCCTCGCTCTTGTTGTTCCCGTGGAAGGCGATGCGCTCGGCGGGCATCCCGGCGGAGAGCGCCGTGCTCAGCTCACCCCCGGAACACACATCGAGGTTGAGCCCCTCCTCCTTGAGCCACCGCACGATGGCGCGGGAGAGGAACGCCTTCCCGGCGTAGAAGACATCGGCGTCCTTGCCGAAGGCCTCGGCCCAGGCGCGGCAGCGGGCGCGGAAGTCGGTCTCGTCGAGGAAGTAGGCGGGCGTGCCGAACTCCTCGGCGAGGGCGTCGACGGCGATCCCGCCGACGGTGACGACCCCGCGCTCGTCCCGGCTCACGGTCCGGGCCCAGACCTTGGGGTCGAGCTGGTTGAGGTCGGCGGGCGGAGCGGTGTAGTGCCCCTCGGGCAGGACGTCGGCGTGGCGGGGCCCGGCGGGGTGGGCGGAACGGCTCATGGCGACTGGCTCTTTCAGATCTGGTCGGGTGCGCTGATGCCGAGCAGGGACAGGCCACCGGCGAGCACCGTCCCGGCGGCTTCGGCGAGCGCGAGCCGGGAGCGATGGGCGGCCGAGGGTTTCTCGTCGCCGAGGGGCAGCACGGTGTGCTGGAAGGCGAGCAGCGCGTCGGCGGTGGCTTCGAGGTGCCGGGCGACCCGGTCGGGGGCGCGGTGGCGGGCGGCGGCGAGGAGGACGAAGGGGTGGTCGCCGAGGACGCCGAGAAGCTCGGGTGCGTGGATGTCGGTCTCGTACGAGGGGGCGAAGCCGAGCTGCGCCGCATTGGCGACGAGCCGGCGCACTCGCGCATGCGCGTATCGCACCCGGAAGAGTGAGTTGCGCTCGTGCTGGACGAGCAGAGGGGCCCCGTCGAGGACGCGATCATGGGTGGCGGCCCGCAGCAGAGCCCACCGAGCGGCGTCGACGCCGAGGAGCCCCGGCTGGTACGCCCCACCCCGCACGGGGATCCGCTCGTCCCCCCCGAAGTCGGCGTCGGCGCCCTGCCCCCGCAGCAGCCGCAGCACGACGTCGGTCACGACCGAGGCGCGGGGCTCGGTCACGTCGGCGAAGCGCACGACGGTCCCGGCGAGGGCGGTGCCGTGCCCGTACCGCGATCCGGCTCCGCGGATCGCCCGTACGAGGTCACCGCCGGCATCGGCACGAAGGGTGAAGTTCAGGAACCCGGGCCCGGTGATGTCGACGGCGAGGATCCCGGGGCTGTCACGGAGCCGCTCCTGAAGAATCCCCGCGACATCGAGGGGGGTACGCCCTGCGGACCGGGCGAGACCGAGCGCGACGTTGCTCGCGTACTCCCCGGTACCCCCGGGACGGGCCCGCTCGACCTTGACGCGAGAGGGAACGTCGACCCGCAGCGCACCGTCGTCGACCGCACGGCGCACGGCGTGCTGCACGGTGAGGGAGAGGTCCGCGGGGGTCACGGGACCAGCCTAGGGGAGGAGGGGGGTCGGAACGCGAACCGGTTTCGCCATGCGGGCACCGCGGCTCAGCGTCGGGCGTCCTGCTCCTTCGGTTCCTTCGGTTCCTTCAGTACGACGACTGCGGCAGGGTCCTCTCCCCCG
Source organism: Streptomyces nymphaeiformis (assembly GCF_014203895.1). Lineage (GTDB taxonomy): Bacteria > Actinomycetota > Actinomycetes > Streptomycetales > Streptomycetaceae > Streptomyces > Streptomyces nymphaeiformis. The sequence goes on from NZ_JACHJY010000005.1 coordinate 447,051, forward strand.
TCGGGCCCGGCCGCCTCGGGCCGCTCCCGCCGCTCGCGGTGCATCAACTGCCGCACGACGCGCACGAGCTCCGAGGGCTCGAAGGGCTTGGCGAGGAACGCGTCGACACCGGAGGAGACCCCGCCGACCTCGTGCTCGCCGCAGGCGCTGATGATCGCCACCGGCAGATGACTGGTCCGCGGGTCGGCCCGCAGCCGCTCGGCCGTCTTGATCCCGTCCAAGCGGGGCATGACGACGTCCAGGGTGACGACATCAGGACAGACTTGATGTACGACATCCAGACACTCGGCACCATCGGCCGCGGTCACGACCTCGAACCCCTCGAGTTCGAGATTGACCCTGATCAACTGGCGGATCACCTTGTTGTCATCGACAACGAGCACCCGACCGGACACGCCTGACACACGAACGAGAGTAGGCCGCCCCCAAGGGCCGCGTCCGGGTTTTGCCCACTTCTGACCCGTGCGGGGGACGCACCCCTCGGTGACGCCCCGGAAATACCTGTTCACAGGCACACCCACAGAGCTGGTAGGGTTCTACCCGTCGCCGAGAAACACGGCGGACGCCCCCGTAGCTCAGGGGATAGAGCAACGGCCTCCGGAGCCGTGTGCGCAGGTTCGAATCCTGCCGGGGGCACTCCAGCTCGGACAGCGTGATCAACCCGCTGACCTGTTGAAGTGCCGAAAATGAAGGGCCGGACTCAGTCTCACTGAGTCCGGCCCTTCATCGTTGCGTATCACTGGTCGCGCGTGAGTGGTGCGTGGGCGCATGCTGCCGGCCCACGCCATGCATCTGCGTCGATGCCGAAACCCGGTGACAGAGCCACCCAAGAGGGGCCAGGATCTCTCCATGGCGCACCAGCAGGTTGAACCGTACGTGTGGCCTCGATGGCTTGGCAGGCCAGAGGCGGGGCTTCGGTTGGTCTATCTCGACCTGAACCACTGGATCAGCCTCGCCAAGGCCGCCACGGGCCACAAGGACGGGGACCGACACCGCGAGGCACTCAAAGTGGCGCGCGCTGCCGCGGCTTCAGGTACCACCGTCTTCCCGCTGTCGTCGACGCACTACATGGAGATGTCCAACATCAAGGACCCCAGGCAGCGGGCCGACATCGCGATGGTCATGGAGGAGCTGTCAGGTTTCAGAACGATCCTTTCGCGAACCATCATTATGCGATTCGAGCTGGAAGAGGCCCTGCAGGACTACCCGCAAGTCCGGGGGCCGCAGATGCAGCGCGTTCCACTGCTCAACTTCGGTGTGGGCCCCTCCCTGGGAATTCGCGGCGGGCTACAGATCCGTTCTTCTGACGGCAGTGACGTCACAGCAACCAGTCGGCAAAAGTGGCCCGGCGGCCCCGCAGCATTCGACGCCTGGAAAAGAGACGCCGAGCTGTATGCAGAGAGAGCCATCCTGCGTGGACCTTCAGACGCAGAGGTCCCTGCGCTGAAGGCTCATGGATGGGACCCAACCGTGGCCCGCACGACCGCCGAGAAACGAGCAGAACAGGAACGTGATCAAGGACGACGCTTGGATGCCGACCCTCAGTGGCGCAAGGGCCGCCTCCGCGACGTAGTGTCGGCACGCTACTTGCTGATTGAGTTGCGCAACGCTCTCAACGAGGCTCTTGGGACGCGAGGAATCCAGATCGAGGATGCCTTCCCAAACAGGGAGTCCGCTCGACAGTTCGTGGCGAAAATGCCGAGTGCGGACGTGGACGTCACCCTCACCACTGCCGCACACAGGAACCGCGACAAGAGTTGGAAAGTAAACGATATCTTCGATATCGACGCGCTTAGTATCGCTGTCCCCTACTGTGATGTCGTAGTGACAGAGCGCCACGCATCCAGCGTCCTGAACGCGGCGAAAATCCCGGGCAAGGCTGGAACAAGAATTGTGCCCACCCTTTCAGATCTCGTCGAGATCCTCAACGAGACATCATGAGGGTCACCGAGCATAGCCAGAGTAGGACCCGCTGTTTACCTCACCTGAGTGCAGTCATCTACCAACCCATGGACTCCTCGATCTTTCGGTTATTTAGCTGCTCGTGCCCGTCGATGCACCCTTCATAGCGTCGGTGGATAACCTCGGGCGAGTTGCCCGCCCGTCGCGCCACCTCGGCAACTGGGACACCAGCATTCAACCAATTTGTGATGCAGGTATGCCGCAAGTCATACGGCCTATGCGCCAGAAGGGAATTGACCTTGTCTGGGGGGAGAGCCATAGGACGAGCTTCCTGCCAGACCCTCCAATAGCTGGACGTCCCGAGAACACCACCGCGCTCGTTCGCGAAGAGTCGGCCATCCGCCGCCGTGCCGTACTCCGCTATGTGAGCGCGGAGCATCGTGACCAGAATGGGCGGGATGGGAACCGGACGATCCGCCCTGGGGGCGCGGGACTTGAGGCCGCGCTTGTCGTGGCGCTCCCCCGAGTCCGTCCACCTCTTCCCGGACACCGGGCGGGTCTCCCTCAGTGTGAGGGTTCCCCATCCGGTGTCAGGTAGGTGGCAATCCTTCTCCCTGAGGCCGACCACTTCGGCTGGCCTCATCGCCGCGTAGAGCTGGCAGGCAAAAAACGCGACCAGGCGGCGACCGCGGTTGCGGTGGACGGAGCCTACGTACGAGACCGCCGTCAGCAGCTCGGCGCCCTGGACGGGATTCACTAGGACTCGGGGGTCGACGACGTCGCCCTTCGTGGGGCCGGAGCGCTTGAGCCCGTGAAGCGGGTTCTCTTCCAGGTAGCCGCACTCGATCGCGTACTCCATCGCCGTGTTGAAGCCGCGGCGCCGGCGCTTGTACGTCTCCCCCGCCGCCGGGGTGTCGTCCAGCTTGAAGGAAAGCCGGTACTGCACGTCCCGGACCGCCTTGGGGTCGGTAAGGGCGGACAGCGGGAGCGAACGGTGCTGGAGCCACTGGCAGGCCGCAACCAGTTCGTGTGGCGGGTTCTCCTCGTGGTGCACCGGGACGACCGCCCATCGCATCGCGAGCCGGATCTCCTCTGGCTCCGGCGCCTTCTTCCCGGCCTCCACCATCGCGAGCGCCACCGTGGCGAGACTGTCGGCGAGGCCCTCCCGCGTCTTGGCCGCCGCCGTACGCCAGCGGCTCGCCATGTACTCGCGGCTGAAGTCCCACCACGACGGGTCGGGACGCTGGTTCTCCTTCGCGGCCGCGGCCCGGAGTTCGGACTCCGGGAGTCCAGTCTCGACATCGAAGGCTTCGCCCCTTCGCATCGCCTGCCATAGCTCGGAGCGGCGGCTCTCGGCGAGGGTGACCGTGGCGAAGCTGGCCGTCTTCACACGGCCGGCAACCTTCCACCGGAGTTGATACGGGGCCTTTTTGCTGCGTACCTGGCTGACCTTCCACACCCTGACGTCGGTGGAGAGTGTGGCGGCCTCGGAAACGAGCGGGCGCCCGCTGTTGCGGGCGCCCGTCGTCGTGCTGGTCTTGCGGTGGGTCACGCTGCGTCCTCCAGCATCTCGATCCAGCGCTCCAGCTCGGAGCGGCGGATGCGGACGGAGCCGTTCGGGAACTTGATCGACCTAGGGCCCTTCTTCAGCTGGCGCCACCTGTAGAAGGTCGCGCGGGGTACTCCGATCTCCTCCACGACCTGGTCGATGGTGAGCATCTCGTCACGCGCCATGGGGTCGGGTCCTCCTCATCTGGCTGAGCAGTACGGGACTGACGGGCGCCGCAAAAACCGCGGAGGCCGCAGATTGCTGCGGTTCTGGGGTCTGACCTGCGGCGTTGGGAGTCGGGTGGTGGCTGCCGCAAAAGTCTTGGGAATCGCCACAGAAACCGGTGCCGATGGGCACGGCGAGACGACCCGGGGGCCGAGTGCCCATTACTGCGGATGTTTCAGGGACTTCTGCGGCGGCGACGCCGAGGAACTGTCGCCGCAGGTGGGCGGGGACGGCCGGGGTCTTCTGCGGGTTCTGCGATTTACGCGGCACGGGGCCGAGGCAGGAGAGCACGCGGTGGCTCACGCCTGAGCCCCTCGGACGCAGGGGTGGATGAAGTAGCGGGGCGCCGGCGGGCGGCCTCGCTTGCCGGTCCGGGGCGGGGTCTCGATCCGGATGTAGCCGTGGTCCTCCAGGACGGCGGCGGCAGGCTCCAGCTCGGCGACCGTGGGGAAGGCGGAGCGCGAGACCTTGCTGAACAGGTCGCGTCGACTGACGCTCTCCCAGCCGTTGTCCTCCAGGACCGACAGGAGCGTACGGGCGCGGGCGAGGGTGGCGTCTGCGCCCATCAGGTCGAAGACGCTCAGAGCATGGGCGGTGAAGTAGTCCGCCAACTCGATCGCGGACTGCATGGTCGCCGCGCTGATGGGCTTGCTGGTGCCGCCGTCGATGTGGTCGGCCAGGTGGAGGAGCCCGGCGATGCGGGCCGTGGCGCCGATGACCTTGCCCGCCCACTTGCCGATGTGCCCAAGGCGTCCACCCTTCGCCCGGAGCTGCGGCTCGATGCGTTCCGCGTACGCGACCAGGGCAGCGTCGGCCTCGGGGCCCACCTGCACCACGAGGGGGTCGGTCCAGTCCGCGAGCTTGAGCGTGAGGGCGAAGACGTTCCGCTCGTACGCCGCCGCCACGGCGGGCGGAACGGGGTCCGGGTCGATCTTCCGGTAGCCGACCAGGGATTCCGGCAGGCAGTAGAGGAAGCGAGCGAGCAGTCCGCGGCCGTCGAAGCCGCGGTTCTTGCCGATGTCCTCCAGGACGCTGGGCTGGACGGCGAGGCCCATGGTGAGCGCGGGAGCCTCGATGAACTCCTGGCGGGTCCGGCGGTCGACACGCAGCCGGTCGCCGGCGTGGCCCTTGAGGAAGACCTCCATGTTGGGGACGCCGGAGTACCGCCCGGCAATGATGTCGAAGATGCCGCCCTCGGCGGACATGACCGCGAGCCTGCCGCCCTGCTCGGCGAGCAGGGTGGTGACGGTCTCGGGGGTGGCGTCGTCGGCGAGGAGCCGCGGGCGTGGCGGCACGGTCAGGGACTCGGCGGTCTGGGCGAGGCCGATCGCCTCGGCCACCAGGTTGTCCCGCTCGGGACCCTCCGCCTTGGCGGCTTGGGCGGCGGCCTTGTCGGCGGCCTCGCGTGCCATGCGGGCGGTGACCTCGGCCTCTACGATCGTGAGGTTGGAGCCCTCCACGAGCGTGTTCTCCGCCTCGTAGAGCGGGGCGGTCATGGCGGCGAAGACGGCGGACTTGCGGTTGGCCGGGCCGAGGGCGACGACGACGAAGAGGTTCGTGGGCTCACGCCACCGCCCGCGCACCTGGACGACGGCCCGGCCGCCGGCCGCGGTCGCGAGGACGGAGAGGGCGAGGGCGCCCGCGAGGTCCACCGGGGTCTGGGTCTCCTCGGCGAGCGCGACGACGAAGTCCGAGACCCAGCCGGGCAGGGCGTGAACGGGGAACGGCGGCAGCTTCGGCTGGCGGTCCAGCGGAATCGGCTCCGGCCACGCGGCCGGGACGGTCGCGGCGCCGAGCGCAAGGGCCTCGCGGAGGTCGTCCTCGGTGGCCTCGGCCGACATGCCGGCCTGGACGATGCGGGTGCCGACCTCGATGCTCCGGCGGCGCCGGGCGAGGTCGTGGACGATCTCGGCGTAGTAAGTGGCGTTGGCCGTGGAGGGCACGGCCTGGATGAGGGTGTGGAGGTAGGGCCGGCCGCCCGCGCGGACGAGTTCGCCGGTCTGCTCCAGGTGGTGCCCGAGGGTGATCGGGTCCACGGGCTGGCCCTGGGCGTGCAGGGCGAGGATCGCGCGGTGGATCGTCTCGTGGGCGGGCACATAGTGGTCGGCCGGGTCCATCGAGCCGTTCACGTCGCCGATGACGCCGGGCGCGAGCATGAGCGCGCCGACGACGGCCTGTTCGGCTTCCCGGTCATGCGGTGCCATCCGCTCCGTGCCGTCGGGCACGCTGTGCAGCGGCACCACGGGGGCGTACTGCCCATGGGCGGGCTCAGGTGTCATGCTGGGGTTTCTCCTGTTTCTGTCGAAGGGACGGAGAGCCGGGGCGGTCGCGGTCTTGTGGTGAGAGGCGACCGCCCCGGGCACAGCTACTTCTGCTTGAGCCACTGCTCGTACTGCTGGCGGACGTAGGCGCGGGGGTCGCAGATGACCGTGGTGTCGTCGGTGTCCATGAGGCGGCGGGCCGCCGCGGTGGCCATCTCCGCCGCGTCGCTGCGTACGCGCTCGCTCTCGTCGCCCAGCGCGATGCGGTCAAGGAGCGCGGCCTTGCGGAGCCAGAACTCGCGGCCGAGGCCCTTGCCGAACGGCTTGTCGGCCGCGGTGCCGGCGGTCCAGCCGACCTCGCTGATGATGCTCGGGGCGAGGGCGTAGGCCTCCTCGGGCGTCGGCCACCGCTCGGCCCGGAGGTCGGCGGTGAGGTAGAGGCGCTCGCGCTTCCCGTCGCGGGTGGCGTACTGCCGTACGGCGCCCGTGGTGAAGGCGCCGCCGAGCGCAGCGGTCACCCGGTCGGTGTCGTCGGGGTCGCAGATGACGCGGATCTCGAACATGGGTCAGCGCTCCTTGGTGTTCTCGGTGGCGGGGAGTTCGGGCAGTCCGGCGCGGGTGAGGGCCTGCGGGTCGAAGCCGGGCAGGGCCGCGCGCGTGAGCAGGGCGGTGGCGAGCTGCTCGGCGTAGAGGGCGCCGGTGCGGGCGGCCTCGATCTGAGCTCCGGCGCGCAGGGCTTCCACCCGCTCGATGTGGGCGTGGTCCTCGCGCCGCTCAACGGTGCGGCGCTCGTAGGCGGTGGTCTCGCGGCGGTTTGTGCGCCAGTAGCGGGCGGCGAGGCCGTAGGCGACGGCGGTGGCGAGCACCCAGAGCAGGAGCGGCAGGGACAGTCCGTCGGCGTATCCGGCGACCCCGGCGAAGGCGAGGCCGCCCGAGGTAGCGAACGCGGTTCCGGCGAGAGTGCTGTCCCCGCGGTGTCCGGCCGCGGCGAAGGCGCCGGCCGTGGCCGCTCCGGCGGCGAGGACGACCATCAGGATGGCGTTGCCGACGGAGTGTTCGGCGCCGTTGGTGTTCCAGATCCGGCCAAGGACCAGGACCGTGGACGTGGCGAGGGCGGGGGCCACCTTCGGCATGGCCGTGGTGAGCCAGTGCGGGACGGTGATCGGCTCGTTCATCGCGGGCTCCTTCGGCTAGTTGGCGAGGTCGGAGAGGGCCGTGGCGGAGGACTGGACGAGGTTGGCGATCGGCTCGTACGCGCCGGTCCCGGCGGCGAAGAACCCGAAGAGGAAGAGCACGATGGCGGCGCCGGCGCCGGAGGACTTGCTCTTGACGGCGAAGGCGGACGCGGCGCCGAAGAGCAGGACGGCGGAGATCTCGAAGTTCATGTCAGGCTCCTGTCGTTGCGGGGTCAGCGGGTGCCGTCGCGGTGGAGGCGGGCGGCGATGTTGAACAGGTGGCGGCCGACGCGGATGCGGATGCCGTGGCCCTTGCAGCGGCGGCAGGGCTTGCCGCGCTTGGGCTTGCCCTTGCGGTCCGTCGTGAGGGCGAAACCGAGTCCGTTGCACTTGCGGCAGTTGCCGAACGGCGAGGCCGCACACAGGGCGATGTAACCGAGCGTGATGGCGAGCAGGAGTGCACTAGCGGCGAGGAAGGGGGTCATCGGGGCCTCTCCGGCGGTTTTCGGGGTATGCGCAGGTCAGCCCGCTAGGAACTAGCACGCTGATCAGATGCGGTATGGGGTGCTAGCGGTGCCGCTAGACCTAGCGGGGCTTACTGCTAGACCTAGCGGCGATCCGCGTCAGCTCGCGTCCCGATTCCCGTCACGTTCCGTGATGGCGGCGGAGATACGGGAGCGCTCGATGCCGCGCCGGTTGGCGCCCTTGCCGCTCTCGGTCTTGCCCCACACCTGGGTGGTGGAGATGCCGTGCGGCTTGAGGGCGGCGGCCAGTCCCTCGGGGTCCCAGCCGCCGTAGACGTCGGGGCACAGCTCGGCGAGCCGGGCCACGACGACTTCGGACCAGACCTTGGGCTCCTCGGCGGGGACGACGGCGAGGATGTCGCGCAGCAGGTCGTACGCGCTGGTCTCGCCGGTCTCGAACGACTCCCCCAGCGCATGGCCGGAGAGGGTGCCGGCCTGTTCGCGGAGCTTGCGCGCCCGTAGGCCGATGGTCTCGGCGGTGGGGGCGTCGACGTAGACGGAGGAGACGATCCGGGCGTCCGCTCCTTCGCCGACGAAGTAGTGGATGCCCTTGTCCTTCCAGGAGAACATCGTGGCCCGTACGCCCCGCTTGTACGAGGACGTGCCGAGGACCATGTCGTTCTCCAGCTGGCCCATGACCTTCAGGCAGAACCGGGCCGAGGCGTTCGCGCTGATGCCGGTCGGCAGGGCCTTGGCGTCGGGGCGCTGGGTGGCGAGCAGCAGCACGATGCCGGTGGCGGGGCCGCGCTTGACCAGGTCGGTGCAGATCTCCTCGAACTCCGCGCCGTGCTTGGGGTGCTCGAACCAGACCTGGCACTCGTCCACGCCGACGACGATCGGGTGGAGCCTCAGGTTCTTCATGTTCGCCAGCTCGCTGGTGACCTTCGACTCCGGGCAGATGTCCCGGGGCAGGGAGCGGATCATCTTCGCCCGGCGCCGCAGCTCGTCCCGCAGTTCCCGCAGGTCGGCGAGGGCGTACTCGATGTCCTCGTCGTCGTCCCCGGCGCGGTGGCGGTGCGAGACGCGCTCGCCGACCGGGTCGAGGTCGCCGGTGCCCTTGAGGTCGTAGGTGTGCAGCTCGGCGCGCGGGTCGAGCGCGGCGATCAGGAGCAGCAGGCGCAGGAGGAACGTCTTGCCCATGCGGGGGATCGCGCCGATGACGGCCGCGATGTACATGAGCGTCATCTCCACCCAGCGACCACGCTGGTCGGTGCCGAAGGCGACCGGCTTGAACAGGTCCGTGGCCCCGCCCTTGAGCAGCGGCCACACGGGCTTCCGCGCGGTCGACATGTCCTGGTCGCCGACCCACAGCACCAGGTGCCCGGTGTGCTCCTCCGGTACGGCCTCGGGCCACACGCAGCCCAGCGGACGGCGCAGGCCGGACGCGAGCTTGTCGCGGCGCTCGATCACGTCCGTCACGGTCACGCCGTACGGGAGGTCCCCCTCGGCACGCCAGCCGGGCCCGTCACGCGTGATCGGTGCGGTGAACGTGAACCCGTCCCGCCCCTTGCCCTGTGCCTGGTTGATCGCCGGGATGCCGAGCGCCCCCAGCGCGCGCAGGACGATGTCGCTGGTGAGCTTGGGCGCCTTGGTGACCTCCACCGCCCGGTTGATGACCGGGGCGTCGGCCTGGCCGCCGGCCGACCCGAGGGCGAGCAGCAGCGCGCCGACCGAGACGGCCTGGAGCCAGCCGGGGGCGAGGACGTAGAGGGCGAGCGCGGCGCCCATGCCGACGAGTGCGGCGAGGGTGGCGACGAGCGTCCGCAGCCGGACCCGGCCGTCGCGCTGCCGGGACAGCTTGAGGTACTCCGCCGCGTCCTCGCGCCGGACGGCGGCGAGCCGGACGGGCTCGCCCTCGCGGTCGGCGACCCAGCGCATCGTGCCGCCGATGAACTTCGCCGCCCCGCGCGGGGCCTGGAGCGCGAGGCGCCCGGCGTAGACCGGGGAGCGGAGTGCGTGGTACCCGGCGAGGTGGGTGTAGTGGCTGGCGACCCAGCGGGCGGCCGTCTTGAGTTCGGCCGTCGACCGCAGCCACGCGGGGACGATCCGTCGCCGCTTCGCGCCCGCGAGTCGGCCGAGGTATCCGGGCCCGGCGAGCGCCGGACCGTCGACCAACCGGCGGGCCGACGGGTCGCCCGACTCGTCCGTGTGAGCGTCGGCCGACGTGTCGGCGGTGGAGTTGGCCGACTCGGTGCGGGCGGATCGGGCCTTGTCGAGGTCGACCACATCGGCCCCGGAGTCGGGCGACCCGGTGGCGGCCATGTCGGCTTCGAGTCGGTCGAAGAAGTCGTTCTCGTCGTCGGGGTGCTTCACTGAGACTCTTCCTTCTCTTGAAAGGGATGGAGGGGTCCGGCCGCTGCTTTGGTCGGTCGTGACCGGACCCCGTTGCTCACAGGTCGAACAGGCCACCCTGGTCGGCGTCGGGCGTCGCGGCGGCGGCTCGCTGAGCGGCCCGTCGGGCGGCGGTGAAGCAGGGCGGGCACCAGGCGCGCAGCTCACTCGCGGGAAGAGCAGCGGCTTGACGGTCGGGAGTAAGCGGGTTGGTCGCGGCGGCCATGAGCCGGACCGGGCCGCCGTGCTTGCTCGCGTAGGCGTCGTGCACCTTGGTGCAGCGGCCAGCGCCCTTCGCGTGCGGCTGGCCGCATGCGCCCTCGCACTGACAGCGGTGGCCGGCAGCCACCATCACCGCGCGGAACAGCCCCGCAGCGACGATCGGCTCGGACATCACGCAGCCCTCCCCCTGCGCGCGGCAACTTCCAGGCGAGCCCAGAGAACCTCCAGGGCGACCGTGGCCTGTTGGGGTACGACTCCGTTGCCCAGAGCTTTGAGCTGCGCCGTGCGGGGCAGCCCCGGCACGTCCGTGACGTGACCGGCGGGCAGGCCCATGAGCCACTCGACGAAGGCAGGGCTCAGACGACGTCGATCGTCAGTTGCCCATGGGGCACGCCGCCCGAGGACGGATTCCCAGCGGGCGATGGCGGGGGCGAAATTGCCCCAGTCAGTGTCGGGTTCCCCCTGCCGAACGTGAGGCTCGTCCGCTCCCCGTCCGCGCGGGTGGGAGTAGGCAGCAACAGCCGTGCCGCATCGAGGAGCGTCAGCCCGTACCCGCTGCTGTACGGCGTCCCGTCCGGCCGGTAATTGGCCGTGGTGCCCGGGAACGAAGCGTTCGGCGTGGGCAGGAGCGTGACCGTGGTCCGCAGGTCCATGCCCCCGTCGCCGTGCGTCCCGGCCCCGTTCGTGTCCGAGGTCCGCGGCGTCGGCAGGAGCGGCGAGGAGGAAGAGGCGCTGGCGTCGGTGGGGAGCGCCGACCTCCGATGCGCGTACAAGGCACCACTCCGCATCGAACCCGAGGCCGGCAAGGTCGGCGAGGACGGTGTCGAATCCCAGTCGAAGGTGCCCTGCGACGTTCTCAAAGACCGCGAGTCGGGGTCGAAGAACGCCAAGGGCACGAGCGATGTGGGGCCAGAGGTGCCGGGCATCGTGCACTCCCTTCCGCTTGCCTGCGGTGCTGAACGGCTGGCACGGATAGCCACCGATGACGACGTCGACCGGCTCAAGGTCGTGCCAGTCCAGGGCCGTAAAGTCACCGAGGTTCGGCACGCCGGGGTGGTGGTGGGCCAGGATGCGGGACGCTCCGGGATCGTTGTCCGCCACCCACGCGAGCGTCCCGCCGAAGACGGTCTGGACGGCCATGTCCAGCCCGCCGTAACCGGTGCACAGCGAACCGATCCGCAGCCCGCTCATGCCGCCGCCACGATCGCGGGAGCGTCGGTGTGGGCGCCGCGTCGTCCGGAGCGGCGGCCGGCCACGGTAGCGAACAGCCGCCTCAGCCCCGCCCGCCGGACCCCGGCACGCGCCTGCTTGGCCGTGTACATGGCCTCATCGGCTCGGCCGAGGAGCGCGGAGAGGTCTTCGCCGGGGAAGTCGGCGGCGCGGACCCAGCCGAGGGACACCGTGGTGGCGACGTGCGGGTTGGCCTTGTCGGCGGGGCGGGCCAGCACCCCGTGAAGGACGGCGAGGAGGTCCGCGACCGTGCCGTCGGTGTCCAGGACGACGGCCGCGAACTCGTCGCCGCCGAGGCGCCCGGCAACACCGTTCGGGCCGACATAGTGGGCGAGCCGGTCGGCGGTGGCCTTCAAGAGGGCGTCGCCGGCCGCGTGGCCGTGGCGGTCGTTGATCTGCTTGAAGTGGTCGACGTCCGCGAGGACGACCACCGCCCTGTCGTCGCGCAGGAGCGCGGCGGCCCGGCGGGTGAAGCCCTCGCGGGTCCGCAGCCCGGTCAGCGGGTCACGGCGGGCGGTGCGGAGCCGACGGCGCAACCAAAGCACGTGGCCGGACCATCCGGCCGCGAGCGGGCCGGTCGCGGCAAGGATCGTGGCGAGCGTGTTCATGCGGCGACCTCCTCGGCCGTCTCGGCGGACTCGTCCGTGTCGCTGCCTTCGTTCGTCTCGACGGAGTGGAGCTCCGGGCGGCTGGCTCGCTCGGCGAGCAACTCGTCACGCAGAACGCGGGAGTTGGCTGCCGAGCAGTGCAGCGCGGTCCGGATCGCCTCGGCGTTGATCCCCGCGAGGGGCCAGTCGGCGGTCAGCTCACGGGCCTCGGCCAGCAGCTCCGCCGCCGAACGCGGCGGCTTCGCCCCCTTGGGCTTCTGTCGGGTGGTGCGCTTGCGCGGCTTCCGCTCGTCCTGCTCCTCGGCCGGCGGCGGGACGGGCGGCACGGCGGGTTCCTGCTCCGGCTCCTCCACGGCCCCGTCGGGGGCAAGCTCCCCGAGCCGCAGGAGGACGCGTTCGCGGCGCGGGGTCTTCGACCGCCACCGCCAGCCGTAGGTCTCGCGCAAGTCGGCGCGGGCGAGCTGCCGCTCCTTCTCGCGGGCGAGCGCATCGGCGTAGGAGGTGATCTCCCACAGCGTCATCCGGCGCCACAGCAAGAAGGTGGAGGGGAAGGCCAGCAGCCACCGCGAGGCCCGGATCTTGTCCATCCGGCGGCCGGTCGCGGCCCCGATCCGTACGGCGTAGATGTGGGCGCCGATCTCGGAGAACACCACCCACAGCAGCGGCATCGTGCCGTGGGCGAGCTTGGCCCACATCCCGTGCCCGGCGGCCACGTTCAGGCCGCAGGTGATCAGGGTCAGGACCCAGGGCACGAACCGCACCCACGCGAGGGCCATGTCCATCCGGATCAGCAGCAGGTTGGCCACCGTGAACACCGGAATGGCCACGTCGATGCCGACCGGCAGCATCCACGGCTCACCGAAGCCCCACCGCAGCGCGGCGGCCGACACGGCATCGAAGGAGGAGATGAGCCCGAGCGCGCCGACACCGGCCGCGGCGAGCGCACCGACACCGGCGAGGCCCATCTCCGGACGCGTCAGCGGCGGCACCGCCGACCGCTCGTTGGTGATCGCGGTCGTCATCGCGCACCGCCGAAGAGCTTCCGGTTCCGAACAGCCCAACCGATGTGCTGGATGAGGAACCCGAGAACCGCCGCGGCGAACAGCCATGCCTGATGGGCCGCGACAGCGCCCGCGGCACTGCCCACCGCGATCAGCGAGCCGAGCCAGACGGGACCCAGCTCCGGGCCCCAGGGCATCCGGGCGCTCATGCCGCCGCTCCCTTCCGGGGACGGGAGCGGCGGGCCGCCGGCCGTACCAGCGGGATGACGTTGAACAGCTCCGGCGCGAACGCCTCGATCGCCTCGGCGGCGACCCGGCTCACCTCGTCCGGCAGGTTCGGGTTGTCCGCGAGGATGTCCCGCGCCGCGTCCAGACGGGCCGCGCGCTCCTCCTCGCTCTCGCCCTCCACCCCGAGCCACAGCTCCACCGGGGTACCGAGGGCGAGTTCCACGAAGTCGTTGGCGCTGACGGCCTGATGGCCGCCGATGAATGTACGCATGGCTGATCGCTCCTGAACTTGTCGAAGGGGCGCTGGGTGGCCTCGGTCCGTGGTGAGAGGCAGCCACCCCAGCGCGGCGGGGTCGGAATTTCTCCGGCTCCCCTCTGCCTCGCCCGTACGGCACCCCGTGCGGGGCCCGGACGGGCGAGGGAGGCAACCGGCCGCAGCAACCGCTGCGCAGGTGATCTGACGTCCGCGAATCACCGGCCATCCCGGTGCGCCGAAGCTGCGGATCAGGGGACGCGGTAGGCATGGCCGCCGTGCCGGTCGAGCACGGGCGGCGCCCAAAGTCTTCGTCGATGCATGGAGACCCCCTCGGGTCGGTCGGATCGGATGAAGCACTGCAAGGGGGACCTGTGTCCCCACCCTCCGGCCGTTGCTCGCGGTCGCCGGGCCACCTCGCCAGTACGGGCCACAACCCTGTTCCACCTGGCCTTTAGCGGGATTGCAGCGTCCCCGCCCTGTGCTTGCAGACAGCACCTCTCTTCGGACCGAAGCCCGATGAGGTACATGTATTACCTGTTCCTCATCATGGAGAGGCGGGTTGGGGTCGTCAAGTCCCTTGGTTTTCAAGGAGGTCGTGAACCCGCCCCGCTCGATGCCTCAAGCTTGGCCTGATCAGGGCAGACGCTGGACTCCACACATGTACGGCTGTGGGACGACTTGGCTACGGTGAAGTCGTCCCAAGTCGTCCCGCGGATGGGAGAGTGCGGCATGGCCAACGAACGACTGCGCGGCGCCATCATCGAGAGCGGCATGACGCTCGATCAGGTCGCCGAGCGGCTCGGGGTGTCGGCGAAGACAGTGGAGCGCTGGATCAACGACCCCAAGCGCCAGCCGTACCGCCGATTCAAGTACGCGACGGCCTCGCTCCTCCAACGCGAGATGTCTTACTTATGGCCTGAGGAACGGACGTCCGCGGAGGTCACCGAGGCGGGCAACGCCGAGCTGATCAAGCTCTACCCCCACCGCTCGGTCGTGCCGAACCGGCTCTGGACGCAGCTCTACGCCAGCGCTCAGCGATCCTTCGATGTCCTGGTCTACTCGGGGTTCTGGCTCACTGAGGACGCGGCCTTCCACCAGGTCGTCAAGGAGAAGTCGGCCGCCGGCATCCCGGTCCGGTTCATGCTCGGCGACCCCGACTCAGCTGCGGTGGCAGTGCGCGGAGCCGACGAGGGGATCGGTGGCGCCATGGCAGGCAAGATCCGAAATGCCCTGGTCAACTATGCGCCACTCTTCGGACTCCCTGGCGTGGAATTCCGCCTTCACTCCACCACCCTCTACAACTCCCTCTATCGCGCGGACGACCAGATGCTCGCAAACGGGCACCTGTACGGCGTCGGCGCGTACATGGCGCCGGTGCTGCACATCCAGCGGGTGGCCGGCGGCGAGCTCTTCGACGCTTACGCCGAGAGCATCGAGCGAGTCTGGGAGAGCGCCCGCCCCATCACCTCACCCACTGACCTGGCAGGCTCGGACGCATGAGCCGAACCGACTACTTCCGCGACCCCGCCGCCCCAAAAGCCAACTCGGTGGTGCCGTCCGTGACGGTCGTCGTACGCGACGACGAGGGGCGGCTCCTCCTCATCCATAAGACCGACAACGACCTGTGGGCCCTCCCAGGCGGAGGCCACGACATCGGCGAACGAATCGGCGACACCGCGGTCCGGGAGGTTCGGGAGGAGACAGGGATCGAGGTGGAGGTGGACAACATCGTCGGCCTCTACACGGACCCGGACCACGTCCTGGCGTACGACGACGGAGAGGTCCGGCAGCAGTTCTCCATCTGCTTCCGGGCCCACCCGGTCGGCGGATCCCTCCGCACGAGCAGCGAATCGAAGGAGGTCCGCTGGGTTCACCCAGCGGACCTCGATGACCTGGACATCCACCCGTCCATGAGGCTGCGCATCCGGCACGGCCTGGACGAGTCGCGACGAGAGCCCTACCTCGGCTGAGCGCCGGCCACGGCAGCGGCCATACGGCGCTCCACCCGCTCATTGGCGGCGTAGATCTCGGGCGCCGCGCGCTGAATGAACCGTCCCACGATGGTGTCCGGCCCGTACCGCTGCACGATCTCGTCCAGCCGGGCGACCGGGGTGGTGTGCCCGCCGTCGGGCGTCGTCGTCATGTCGGAGACGATCAGCGCGTCCACCAGCTCCGGCCGCTCAAGCTCGAACTCAGTCTCAAGCTCATGCCGGAGCCCTCGCTCCTCAGCCTCCAGGAGCGCACAGGAGTGATGCGCCACGAGCCGCACCACACGCTCGTCGGCACCCTCCTGGTCCCGAAGGAACCGGGCCCCATCGAGCGGGTGGAAGCCGGTAGTCGCGATGGCCGGCGAGTACCCGACGTCATGCAGAACGGCGGCAGCCTCCAGCAACTCCGCATCGGCGCCGAGGATCGGACTCAGAGACCGAGCCCGCTTGGCCACTCCGAGGGAGTGCGCCCAACGACGCGGCAGCGGACCGGACAACATCGATTCGGAGAGCGAGTACGCCCACTCAGTAAGCCCCATGGACGTCAAGGCTACGGCTACTCAGGGACGGCCGGGAGGGCGCGTACCGTGCGGCCCTTGCCGTGGACGGCGATGAGCAAACCAGAGCCCTCCATTTGCGCCAAAGCCCGTCGCACCGCAGTCCGCGAGGCGTCAAAGCGCGCGCACAGTTGAGACTCAGACGGATAACCATCGCCAATCGACAAGGAATCTTCAATGATGAGCTCAGTAAGGCGCTGAACGAGGGGGCGAATTGGAGCCGAAGCGATCCGCCATCCCGCTCCTGGCACCGAGACCACCAGTTTATCCGACTCTAGACTCTTGAGTGCTCTCCGTATCGTATTTCGCGCCACGCCGAACTTATCAGCCATGGCAGCCTCGGATGGAAGGATCCCATTCTTGAACTTTCCTTCCGAGATTTCCTTGCGCACCCCTTCAGCAATGCGCATATAGGTTCCGCGCGGGCTCGCCACTGGCACGAGATTCCCTCCTTCCGGCCTCATTTTCTAGCCACTGCAAGCGAATGGGGACCACTCAAGCGTCCCACACATATCCCTACTCAGATGGCCGCAGCCCTAGTCGCGTGGGCCGCGACGGTACTTAAGGCGCGCAAGAGCGACCTTCCTGCGATTTTCCCTGGTAACAGGAAGATGGTCCGGCACACTCTCCTCGAATCCATCAAGTTCGCTTGAGAGATTCTCGTAGAAGTAGTCGAGTCCAACCACTTCCTCAAGAAAATCGATCCTTAGATCGGAAAGCGACTCACCGGATCCACTGATCGCTACAGACACATTCAGTGCAGCAAACTCCAGCGCATCCCAAGGACCACCAATTAGCGCTTCACGCAAGATGGGGTCAACCACCTCCTTACCCGCTGCACGTCGCCAGTGGAATACGTGCCTGAAATCGTGATCAGAGACGTCTTTAAGATCTCGCGAAATGAAGCCTTCTACTCGGCGATGGAGCACCTCTACAACTGCAGGCTCTACTGGCGTAATTTTGCCCTCATCCCCGGTGAGCCTCAAGTCCTCAAGCACTTCCGAAACCAGAATCGCCCCATACTCGTACGAATCCATTTCAAGAATTACTGCATGCGCCCTATCGGACGGAACCGCCTCCATTGCAACTCGAGCAAGTCGTTCAACGGCAAGCATCGGGCTGCCGACGATCGAAAAAGACTGGTGTACGACTCTGGATCGGATATCGGCAGCTATCGGAAGGATCAGACAGGCGGCGTCAGGAAACTCGGAGATGCGCGCTTCGATCTTCCGCGCGATTCGTACAGTGTCTTCAAACAGGGACGCTTCGAGCTCGGCCGCCACCGACTCATCCGGGCCTTCGCCGAGACGAACGAGCCAGCCCCTCACCGTTCTATTCGGAACGTCATCACCAGGGACGCCAAAGGAGAAGTACCGATCGAAGTAGTCGCGGTGCCCGACCCCAAGCCGGCGCTCAGCCTTGTCCTGAAGCGAACCAAGACCTCCGCTGTAGTTTTTCTTGATCATCTCCAGGGCGGGGAAGAGAGAGCTCAGCAGGTCAAAAATCGACTGGGTTCGCGCATCCGCAGCGCCTGCCTCCGAGAGCTCCTTAAGCCAGCGAGCCTCCTCCTGAGCATTTTCCCCGCTCCGCTGCCGAAGCATCCTCCCAACGTCCTCGCCAAGAAGTTCAGCACGCCAAGAGCCAGGAATTTTCTTATAGACTTCAGGCTCGAAAGTGCGAAGGAAGGTGAGGAGACAGAATTCAACGAAGTTCACTTCGTCATTCAGGGAGTCGAATAGTGAGTCAATTTGCGCAATGTACCTATTGACGGCGCGAGGTGTGGTCAGATAGCCGGAAATGAGGTCCTGATAGGTGGCACTAAAGCGGATGACATCCTGCTCATCCATCACCACACCGTAACGCTCCATAAGCTCCGTCAACGCGCTATCGAGAAGAGCGAGCGTCTGCTTCGGCCTCATTGGAGGCATATCGAATCTAACCTGGACGATCTTTTCCATGTAGTCACGGGCGCGGAGCCTGTCCCCCGCAGCGACGTCCGTCTGTTGAATCAGGTCCAGCAGAGTCTTCTCATCGTAAGCGAGCAGGTAGTAGATGTTCGGAAGTCGCCCCACTAGCCGGACAAGCTTGAACACCATCAAAAGCTCTTCCGGCGTTAGGCGATCGAGATCGTCCAAGACGAACATGATCGGCTTTTCCAAGTCCTCCAAGACTTTTTCCGCTCGGGCCTTCATACCGTTGGCGCTGACATCACCAGCGATCCATTTACCTACGGATTCGAGAGCAGCGCTGGCGTCGACTCCGGCGATTCCATTCACTTTTCCGGCAGGCGAGATCGCGGTGAAGAAATTTCCGATTCGCTCTCGCCCTTGACTCCACTTACTTCCATCCGGAAGAGCCTCACGGAGCGCCACAAAGAAGCCCAGTTGCAGGGACTCGGTATCGCTGTAGAGCCACGGATTCAGTTCCACCACGGTCCAGTCGACATCCTGGCCGTCCTTCAGCCCATCCAGAACCATGGACAAGGTGGTGGACTTTCCTGACCCCCAAGGCCCGATGAGGCCGGCGACGCTCGACTTGCTCTGCTGCCTTACTTGCGCAAGAGCCCCAACAACGCTCTGGGCAAATGACCGCCGCTCGAGGCTGTCGTTGGCCGGGTCCGGGTCATCACGAAAGTAGCTGCGCTGGCTCATGACGGAACGATAGCTGTGGCTGCTGCCCTGCGTGTCGCAGTTCGGAGGTCTCAGCATGGCTACGGCTGCGGCCCAGAGGTTGTGGAGAGACCTGGGCGTTGCCGCCCGCACGCGTGACGGGCGAGTGAGACCGGCCTGGTGGGGTTGCTCCTCATGAGAAGTAGCAGCTCGGAGGTGGTGTAGACGCCTAGTTGAGCATGCCCTCCGGAGCCGTGTGCGCAGGTTCGAATCCTGCCGGGGGCACTTCGCAGGAAGTGCCAAAAAGACCTCGCGATCAGCGGAAACGCTGGAAGCGGGGTCTTTTTCGTATGTCTCGGTTCAGGCGTTCGGGCGTTCAGGGGTTCAGGGGTTCAAGCGGAAGGCCCCGCCCTCGGCTGGTGCCGGGGCGGGGCCTTCGTGTGGTGCCGGTGGGGTTACTTCACGTTGATCGCGGTCCAGGCCGCGGCGACCGCGTTGTACTGGGTGCTGCCGGTGCCGTAGAGGTCGGCGGCGGCCGAGAGGGTGGCCGTGCGGGCGCCCGCGTAGCCGGTGGTGGAGGTCATGTAGGTGGAGAGGGCCTTGTACCAGATCTTGTACGCGGCCTGGCGGCCGATGCCCGTGAGCGTGGCGCCGTTGTAGGTGGGCGAGTTGTAGGTGACGCCGTTGATCGTCTTCGTGCCGCTGCCCTCGGAGAGCAGGTAGAAGAAGTGGTTCGCCGGGCCCGAGGAGTAGTGGACGTTCAGGCGGCCGACCGACTTCGACCAGTAGTCGGCGGAAGAGCCGTCCTTGCTGGGCTGGTCCATGTAACGGAGCGGCGAGCCGTTGCCGTTGATGTCGATCTTCTCGCCGATGAGGTAGTCACCGGTGTCGGAGGCGTTGTTGGCGTACCACTCGACCGAGGTGCCGAGGATGTCGGAGGTCGCCTCGTTCAGGCCGCCGGACTCGCCGCTGTAGCGGAGGTTGGCGGTGGAGGAGGTCAGGCCGTGGGACATCTCGTGGCCGGCCACGTCGAGGGACGTGAGCGGGTGGGTGTTGCTGATGCCG
The DNA here is from genome assembly GCF_014203895.1 of Streptomyces nymphaeiformis. Classification (GTDB taxonomy): domain Bacteria; phylum Actinomycetota; class Actinomycetes; order Streptomycetales; family Streptomycetaceae; genus Streptomyces; species Streptomyces nymphaeiformis. Next base: position 466,782 of record NZ_JACHJY010000005.1, read on the forward strand.
TCGCCGTAGGTCATGCAGAAGCAGGAGTCGTCCCAGAACGCGTTCACGTACGCGCTGCCGTAGTGGACGCGGGAGTAGGCGGCGACGCCGTCGCCGCGGATGCCGAGGCGGCCGAGCTCGTTCTTGTAGAAGTCCCACGTGACGGCCGCGCCGTAGTGGGCGTCCGCGGCCGCCGTCTCGCGGTTGCTCGCGAGGCCGTTGCCCCACGTGTCCGTGGAGTTGGTGAAGAGCGTGCCCTGGCCGGACGTGCCGCCGTTCAGGTCGTACGTCTTGTGGCCGCCGCGCGTGGCGTCGGTGAGGGTGTACGAGCCCGAGGTGCCGAGGGTGACCTGGCCGGCGTACATCGTGTTGCCGACGCCCGTCTCGATCGTCTCGACGGAGGAGAGCTCCTTGCCGGTGGTGGCGTCGGTGACGACCTGGCGGCGGCTCGGGGTGCCGTCCTTCTGGACGCCGGTGACGTAGGTCTCCCAGGCGAGGACCGGCTTGCCGGTGGCCACCCAGATGACCTTGCGGGCGGAAGCGACCTTCTCGTCCGCGTTGGCGGCGGAGGCGAGGGCGGACTTGCCCGCGGCGACGGACGAGACGGCGGCCGTCGTGGTGGCGACGGATATCCGGGCCGAGGTCGCCTTGGTGGTGGAGCGGGCGCCCGACTTCTTCTGGTGGACGACCAGGTCGCCGCCGAGGACCGGGAGGCCCTCGTAGGTGCGCTCGTAGCGCGTGTGCACGGTGCCGTCCGCGTCCTTGACGACGTCCCGGACGACCAGCTTCTCCTGGGCCGGCAGGCCGATGGCCTGGGCGGTGGCGGCGGCCTCGCCCTGCGCCTCGTGGATGGCGGCGGCGCGCTGGCTGCCGGTCAGCTGGACGGCGGTGGCACCGGCCTCGCGCTGGGCGTCGGCGTTGGCGGATCCGGTCTGGACACCGACGACGACCATGGCGGCGGAGGCGATCAGCGCGGCGGCACGGGCGGTGGTGCGGCGGGACGAAGACTGCTGGCGGGTCACGCGGGCTCCTTCGCTGTGAAGCGTGGGGGTTTTGGTGGGGGTGTGTTGCGGGGTGAGCGTGCCAGCGAAAGTCCCCGTTTGACAGGTATGCAACAAGGATTTGACCATCTGTTGTCCGAAGGGCGGCCAAGAGCGTCCGCTATGCGGCGAGTTGGATCAACTTCAACCGCTGTTCATTTATCGGACACCCGCGTTGGGGCGACCGTTCGCGACCGCCTGGGCGTACGAGGAGCGCAGCACCGCCGTCGCCACCTCCAGCTCCTCCTCGTCGCGCGGCGCGTACAGCATCACGATCGTGTCGGGGAACTCCGGCCGCCTCGTGATCGGATGCGGTTCCGCCCAGCCGAGGTCCACCAGAGCCGGCAGCGCCGTCGGCTCCACGGTGAGGTGGAGGAAGCCGGAGCGGTGGACATGTCCGAACTCGTCCACCGAGGGGTGCAGGAACGCCGTGAAGGAGCGGTCCCGTTCCGGGATCCGGGGCAGCCGCAGCGCCAGCGAGCCCGGCTCCGAGACCAGGCTCGGGCCGGTCACCACTCCGGGCAGCAGTCGGGCACGGGCCACCAGCTCCTCCCGTACCGCCGGCGGAGAGAAGTCCTCCAGCTGGTCGTGCGGGATCTCGGCGCCGGTCGTCCGCGGACGCGGGCCCCTGCGCGCGGGCAGGGACGTGAGGTCGAGGGGCAGGTCGGCAGACATGGGGCTCCTCAGAGGGGGGGAGGGAAAGGGAAGGGGCGGTACCCGGGCGTGCCCTGGGTACTTCTTGTGCCCGACCCGCAGTCTGCGCGATGCTCCCCGCGTGACAGAAGACGGCACTTCAACAGGCCCTGCGCACACCGGTGTTACCGACCAGGTCTGCGAGCTGCGCGAGGTCCTCGACCGCGTCGGCGACAAGTGGAGCGTCCTCGTCATGGCGCTCCTCGGCGACGGCCCGCGGCGCTACTCCGAGCTCCGCCGCTCCATCGAGGGCATCTCCCCGCGCATGCTGACCCTCACCCTGCGCAGCCTGGAACGCGACGGCCTCGTCCTGCGCACCGTCACCCCCAGCTCACCGCCCCGCGTCGACTACGCGCTCACGCCGGTCGGCCGGACCCTGTCGGCCGAGGTGGGCGGGCTCATCCGGTGGGCGGAGGAACACCGTTCGTACATCGGGCGGTCCCGGCGGGTGTACGACGACGGCGGTGCCGGCGACCTGCCCCCGGTCTGAGGCCTTGCCCTTGTGTGTCGGCGACCTGCCCCCCCCCCCCCCCGGCCCGATGCCTTGCGCCTGCGTGTCGGCGACCGACCCCGGTCGCAGTGTGGGGCGCATGAGGCTGCGCAAGGAACTGCCGGTCGTCGCGGTGGGGAGCGGCAGCGCGGCCAGACCCTCCCTGCGCCATCCGGACGGTCCCGACGGGCAGCTACACCCTGCGCGCGCGGGCCCTGCCCTCCGTCTCGGCGCCCGTCACCTGGGAGGAAGTGGAGGGCTGCGCCCCGCCCGGGGATCTCGTCCTCCTCAGGGGCGACATCGCGCCACGTCTGGAGCGGTACGGGGACCTCATGGAGCCGCTCCTCGAGCCGGGGCGGGCAGGGGCCGTCCCGTGAACGGAGTCCCGGAGGAAGGCGGCGCCGTCGTGCTGCCGCCGCCCGTCGACGTCATGCGGCCCCGGGCCGCCGACGAGATCCCCGCACAGGCGGAGCCGTCCCGGGAGCTCCCGTACTCCCTCAAGCTGGACGGCTTCCGCGTACTGGCCTTCGTCCTCGACGCCGGGAAGGCCGTCCTGCGGTCCCGCTCCCGCCGGGACCTCGCGCCGGGGATCGTCCTGGACGGCGGGCGAGCTGTGCGCCTACCGGGACGGGCGGCTCAGCTTCACCGACCTGCTCCGGCCGCACACCGACCGGGTACGGACCGGGGTGCCCGTCTCGTACGTCGCCTTCGACCTGCTCCCCGGCCCCGGGCGCGACGTGCGCGCGGGGCTGGTTCCGGGACCTGCGGGACGCGGGCGTCGCGAAGGTCGTCGCGAAGCGGCTCGACTCCCCCTACCGGGCGGGCTCCACCTGGGCCTGGCACAAGATCCGGCACGCCGACACGAGCGACGCCCTGCTGCGGACCCGCACCCACAGGTCCCGCGAGGCCGGACCCGGCTGCCCCGGCGCAGTCGCGCGAGGTCGGGGAGCCGGCGGGCGACCGGGCGGGGCCCCTCGCGGAGGACCCGGAGCACGGGCCGGTGAGCTGGGTGGACCCGCCGCTCCCGGTCGAGCTGCACCAGGTCGCGGGGCGGCACGAGACGGCGACGTTCGCCCGGGTCCGGTCAGAGGGGTAGGGGGCGGCGTGGCGGGGGTCGTCAGGCGGGACTCTCCGCGCCCCTCGTCCAGCGCCCTCCCGCGCTCCGCGTCCGGCACCGTCCCGCGTCCCTCACCCGGCACCGTCCCGCGCTCCTCACCCGGCACCGTCCCGCGCTCCTCACCCGGCACCGTCCCGCGCTCCTCACCCGGCACCGGCGTGTCGTCCGTTCCGACACCGACCGCAACTGCCTTGCTCCGCACCGTACATGGCGCAAAGAGACCGCAACAGGCGCTCCGGGCGCGGCAGGTGTCGCCGGTTCGGCTTTGTTGTCCGTCCTGTGGTGCACACTTGCTGCCTGGCACAGCGCTCACGGGGAAGGCGGCCTGGCAATGCTGACGGGGATCGAGGAGGTCGACTGGGCCTCGCTGGGGCACGCGTACGGCCCCGCGGACGACGTGCCGGAGCTGCTCCGCGGACTCGCCTCCGCCGACCCCGCGGAGCGGGAGACCGCCCTCGACGGCATGTACGGCGCGGTGCACCACCAGGGCGACGTGTACGACTCGACGCTCGCCTGCATCCCCTTCCTCCTCGAACTCGTCGCCGACCCCGCGGTCCAGGACCGGGGCTGCATCGTCGAGCTGCTCACCAGCATCGGCGGGATCGAGCTCGACGACGACGATGAGGAACTGGACGAACTCGGCGCGGACGACGAGGAGTTCATCCCCGCCGCCAACTACGCGATGGCGGCCGCAGCCATCGCCGCCGGGGCCGACGTCTTCCTCGGCCTCGTGTCGGACGCCGACCCCGAGGTGCGGCTGGCCGCGCCGTGCGCGCTCGCCTCGCTGCACCCCGAGCCCGCCCGGGTGCTGAACCTGCTGCGGGAGCGGCTCACCGTCGAGCGGGACACCGAGGTGCGGCTCGCCCTGGTGGCCGCCGTCGGGCGGCTCGCCCTGCGGCACGCCTCGCTGCGCACCGAGACCGTCGAGTGGCTCGGCTGGCTCGCCCGCGCCGCGCAGGACCCCGGGCTCCGGCTCGCCGCCCTCGCGCAGCGGGCGCGCTGCGCGCCCGGTGACATTCCGGACGATGTGGTGCCGTGGGTGACGGGGCTCCTGGAGGAGATCAGGACCTCGGCGAACCGGGCGGCAGCCCCCGGCACGGAGCGGGCGGCGACGCCGACCCTCATCGGGCAGGTCCGCGAGCTCCTGGAGGAGCACGCCGCCGGGCGGCCCGCGCCGTGGACGGAGGAGCTGCTGCGGACCCTGCACGCGGCGCTGGACGACCGGGTCGACGACCGGATCGCGCTGATCGTCGCGCAGCTGCGCAGTCCCGACTGGGGGCAGCGTTCGGACGCGATCTGGATGTGCGGCGGTTTGATACGGGTCTGGCGCGGGCGGTACGAGGAGGTCGTGCGACTCGTCGGCGCCCAGCTCCAGGACCCCGAGCCCCGGCTCCGCGAGGCGGCCACGTCCTTCCTGGAACGACTCTTCGAACTGGGCGCACCCGCAGCGGACGCACTCGCCGCCCGCCTCGCGGCGGGCCCGGGAGCCGCGGGCACGAGCGCTGCGGGGCCGGTCAGGTCCGGGCGGGACGGTGCTCTGCTCGCGCTCGCCCGGGCCGGGGACACCCGGGCGGTCCCGTTGCTCGCCCGGGCGCTGGAGGAGCCCGAGGTGCGGCGCGAGTTGCTGTACGCCATGGACGGGCTCGGGCCCTCCGCGGCGATGCTCGCCCCGCTGCTCACGCGCCGGCTCGCCGAGGTCGAGCTCGACGAGCGGCTGTACGACCGGGCGGCGCCGCTGCTGTACGCCCTGGCGGCCGTGCGGGGCGCCCAGGCCGTGCCGGAGGTGCTGCGGGTGCTGCGCGGGGCGCCGGCGAACCGGCGCGACTGGGTGCGGGAGGCCGCCCTGCGGACCCTGGCGGCCTTCGGGCCCGCCGCCGCGGAGGCCGTACCGGACGTGCGAAGACTCCTGGCCGCCGATTCGGCCGCGGTGGCCACGACGGCGGCGCGGGCGCTGTGGGCGGCCGAGGGTGATCGCGGGGACGTGCTGCCGGCCCTGGAGGGGTGGCTCCAGCCGGGCGCGTCGGGTGCGGAGTGGTGCGCGGCCGCGCAGGCCCTCGGCGAGATCGGTCCGGCGGCGGCCGCGGCGGCCCCGGCCCTGCGGCCGGGGCTGGCCTCGCGGGACCTGTGGGTGCGGGTCCGCAGCGCGGCGGCGCTGTGGCGGGTGTCGGGTGACGCGTCGGTGGCGCTCCCGGTGCTGCTCGCGGCCTGGGAGGAGAACCGGCACGCGCGCGTGGACATCGCGGAGTGCCTGGCGGAGATGGGCCCGGCGGCCTCGGCGGCGCAGCTGGTCGTCCTCACCGAGCTGACCCGCAGGCGCCGTCACAACGCCCGCGAGGACGGCTCCGGCAGCCATGACATCCACGTGGACGAGAAGCTGCTGACCCTGTGCCGGGCGGCGCTGGCCCGGATGGAGCGGGGGACGTTCTAGGACCGCCCGAAGGGAACCGGTCCGATGGTGAGACAAAAAGGACTTCACTCCGCATAAGGTCTACGAGGAGCCCGACCCCCATCGACCGACCGAGGAGCAGCGTGAGACCGCGCGGAGTGCAGTGGGCCGTCGGCGTCCCGTGCGTGCTCACCCTCGCGCTCTCCGGGTGCGGCGGCAAAGTGGGCGGGCTCAGGAGCGCCGGGCCCACGCCCACCGCCGTGGGGCCCGTCCGCCTCTGGCCCGATCTGCCGCCCGCCACGAACCCGCCGCTCGACTACGGCGAGTCCGACATCCAGCGCGTCCCCGGCATCCGGGCCGCCGACAACGACGTCCACTCCGTCGACCCGGTGGCGGTCGTCCAGGCCGAGGTGCGCGCCCACCCCGACACGTACACCGGCCCCGACGGTCTCTACGCGCAGACCGCCCGGGCGATCGAGGCCTGCGGCACGGCTCCGGCCGCCTGTCCGGTGCTGCGGCCGTACTACCGCGACCTCACCGGCAACGGCCGGGACGAGCTGATCGTCGGGATCCGGATGCCGGACCAGCAGGTCGGGGTGCGGGTCTACCTCGCCGAGAACGGCGGCCTCACCCGGATCATGTCGACCGTCGACCAGGTCATCAGCGTGGAGCTGGCGGGCCGGGACCTGATCCTGCGGGTCGGCTCGGCCGGCATCCCCGGGTACGAGTACCGGACCGCCTGGTCCTGGGACGAGCAGCAGGGCAGCATGCTGCCGACCCGCGACGAGATCGTACGGGTGAAGCCCTCCGGCACCGGGCCCTCCATGGTGCCCGCGCCCCACCTGGTGAGCCCGTCGCCGACTCCGACGGACGGGCCCGCGCCCGTACCCCTGCCCCCGGAGGCGACGCCGTGAGGGCGCCCCGGCGGCCCGCCTGGACCGCGACCCTCACCTGGAAGGCGGCGGTCTTCATCACGGTGATGTGCTGCGCCCTGGCCGCCCTGCTCGGTGTCCTCGTCCACGTCTCGGTGGCCGGCCAGACCGTGAGCGACTCCCGGGAGAAGGCCCTGACGCGGCTCACCGAGGTCGGCGAGCTGTACGAGGCGGGCGAGCCGCTCCCCCGGTTCGCCGGCGTGGATCCGCCCGGCCTGCCCGCCTCGCTGCGGGCGCTCGCCGTGCGCGGGGAGCGCGGCACGATGGTGTCCGAGTACGCGGGCCGGCCGACGATGTGGGCGGCGGGCCCGGCGGACGGCCGCGCCCTCGCCGTACGCCTCGACTACACCCAGAGCGCCGAGACGATCGACGCGCTCGACCGCTCGATCCTCGGCTCCTCCGTCCTGGCCATCGGGGCGACCCTGCTCGTGGGCGCCTTCGCGGTCACCCGGGTCACCCGCCGGCTGCACCTCACCGCGCAGGTGGCCCGCCGGATCAGCGCCGGCGACCTCGACGCGCGCGTCGACGACCCCCGTACGAAGGACCCGACCCGGCCCCAGGACGAGGTGGCCACGGTCTCCGGGGCCCTCGACACGATGGCCTCCTCGCTCCAGCGCAAGCTGCAGAGCGAGCAGCGGTTCACCGCCGACGTGGCGCACGAGCTGCGGACCCCGCTGACCGGGCTCTCGGCGGCGGCCGAACTGCTGCCGGAGGGGCGGCCGTCGGAGCTCGTACGGGACAGGGTGCGGGCGATGCGCGGGCTCACCGAGGACCTCCTGGAGATCTCGCGGCTCGACGCCCGCACCGAGACCGTCGACCTGGCGGTGCACGAGCTCGGGCCGCTCGCCGAGCGGGTGGTGCGCGCCTCGGGCACGGACACCGAGGTGCGGGTGCTCCGGGACGCCACGGTCGAGACGGACCGGCGGCGGGTGGAGCGGGTGCTCGGCAATCTGGTGGCGAACGCGCACAGGCACGGGGCGCCGCCGGTGGTGGTGACGGTGGACGGCCCGGTGGTGTCCGTGCGGGACCACGGGCCGGGCTATCCGGCGTACCTCCTGGAGTCGGGGCCGCAGCGGTTCCGTACCGAGGGCGGGGGCAAGGGGCACGGCCTCGGGCTGACGATCGCGGCGGGTCAGGCGGAGGTGATCGGCGCCGAGCTGGTCTTCGCCGCCGCCCCGGACGGGGGCGCCGAGGCCCGGCTGCGGCTGCCGGAGTACGTACGGCTCGCCGACTCCGAATCCGCGCAGTGACGGCACACCGTCACACAAAAGGGACATAGGGCATACCGCTTGCTACGTTGCGGCCATGACCGCACCCCCGCCCGGCATCCGCGTCCCGAAGCGGCGCGGCGTGGAGCTGTCGCTCCTGATCGGCGCGGTCCTGATCTCCGTCCTCGGGTACGCGGAGGTGGGCCTCGCCCGCAGCGGCGCGGTGCCGCCCGACGCCGCCCGCTACGGGGCCGGGCTCGGGCTGCTCGCGCTCGTCGCCCACCTCGCGGTCCGCTTCCGCGCCCCGTACGCCGATCCCCTGCTGCTGCCGATCGCGGTCCTGCTCAACGGCCTCGGTCTGGTGCTGATCTACCGCCTCGACCTGGAGACGCCGAAGGACCAGGCGGCGACGACGCAGCTGGTCTGGTCGACGCTCGGGGTGGCGCTGTTCATCGTGGCCGTCCTGCTGCTCCGCGACCACCGGACACTCCAGGGGTACGCGTACGTGTCGGTGGCCGCCGCGCTCGCCCTGATGATCCTGCCGATCTTCTTCCCCGCGGTGAACGGCGCCAAGATCTGGATCCGGATCGGCGGGTTCTCGTTCCAGCCTGGCGAGTTCGCCAAGATCCTGCTCGCGGTGTTCTTCGCCGCGTACCTCGCCGCCAACCGCAACGCGCTCGCGTACACCGGCCGCCGGATCTGGAAGTTCCAGTTCCCGACGGGCCGGGTCCTCGGGCCGATCGTGGCGATCTGGCTGCTCAGCGTCGGCGTCCTCGTCCTGGAACGGGACCTGGGTACCTCGCTTCTCTTCTTCGGACTCTTCGTGATCATGCTGTACGTGGCGACCGGCCGGACCGGCTGGATCGCGGTCGGCCTCGTCCTGGCCTCCGCCGGCGCGTTCCTCGTCGGCTCGCTCGAACCGCACGTCCACACCAGGGTCCAGGACTGGCTGGACCCCTTCGCGTCGATCCGCGCGGGGGACGGGCCCGGGCAGCTCGCCCAGTCGCTCTTCGCCTTCGCCGCCGGCGGGATCCTCGGTACCGGGCTCGGTCTCGGCCATTCCGTCCTCATCGGCTTCGCCACCAAGTCCGACTTCATCCTGGCGACGGCCGGCGAGGAGCTCGGGCTCGTCGGCCTCACCGCGCTCTTCCTGCTGTACGCGCTGCTCGTCGCCCGCGGCTACCGCGCCGGCCTCTCGCTGCGCGACCCCTTCGGGCGGCTGCTCGCGATCGGCCTCGCCTCGATCGTGGCGCTCCAGGTCTTCGTGATCGCGGGCGGGGTGATGGGGCTGATCCCGCTGACCGGCATGGCGATGCCGTTCCTGGCGCAGGGAGGTTCGTCCGTGGTGACCAACTGGGTGATCGTCGCGCTCCTCATCCGGGTCAGCGACTCGGCCCGCGCGCCGCAGCCGGACGGCGCGGACACCGGGGAGCTGGCGAAGGCGGGTCCCCGGTGATCCGCTACATCCGGAGGGCCGCCGCCCTCTGCCTCGTCCTCCTGGTGGCGCTGCTCGTCAACGCCGCCCGCGTGATGGTCTTCCAGGCCGACTCCCTCGACGACAACCCGGCCAACCGGCGGATCGCGATCGACCGGTACGCGCATCCGCGCGGCGGGATCGTCGTCGACGGGAAGCCCGTGACCGGCTCCCGGGACAGCGGGCAGCAGCTGCGCTGGGAACGGACGTACAAGCAGGGCCCGTTGTACGCGCCGGTGACCGGCTACTCCTCCCAGACGTACGGCACGACGCTCGTCGAGCACGCCGAGGACGACGTCCTCGCGGGCACCGACCCGATGCTCGCGCCCCTGCCCTTCTGGAACGACCTCACCCGCGGCCGGCAGCCCGGCGGCGACGTCGTGACGACGATCCGCGCCCCGATGCAGGAGGCCGCGTTCCGGGGGCTCGACGGGAAGCGGGGCGCGGTCGTGGCGGTCGAGCCGTACAGCGGCCGCATCCTCGCGCTGGTCAGCTCGCCCTCGTACGACCCGGGGGTCCTGTCCGGGACGGGCCAGGCGGTCAAGGACGCCTGGCGGCGCCTCAACACCTCGCCGAACCAGCCGATGCTGAACCGGGCGCTGCGGCAGACGTATCCGCCGGGCTCCACCTTCAAGATCGTGACGGCCGCGGCGGCCCTGGACGCGGGGGTGGTGCGGGACCCGGACGCGGCGACGGACACCCCGGACCCGTTCGTGCTGCCCGGCACCCGGCAGGTCCTGCCGAACGAGGCGACGGGCTGCGGCGACGCGTCCCTCGCGTCCGCGATCCAGTGGTCCTGCAACACGGTGATGGCCGGACTCGGGGTGAAGGTGGGTCTTACGGGGATGGTCGACGCGGCGGAACGGTTCGGCTTCAACGACACGGGGCTCCGGGTGCCGTCCTGGGTGGCGAAGTCCAACTTCGACCGGGAGATGAGCCCGGACCAGCTGGCGCTCTCGTCGATCGGGCAGTTCGACACGACGGCGACCCCGCTCCAGATGGCGATGGTGGCGGCGGCCGTCGCCAACAACGGGGAGATCGCCCAGCCGTACCTCGTCGACCGCACCACGACCTCCGGCGGCACGATCGTGGACCGCACGGCCCGCCACAGCTACCGGCAGGCGATGAACCCCGCGACCGCGATGCAGCTCCAGCGGCTGATGGTGCGGGCCGTGGAGGAGGGCACGGGCACGAACGCGATGATCCCCGGGGCCCGGGTCGGCGGCAAGACAGGCACCGCGCAGCACGGCTTCGGCAACACGGGCACCCCGTACGCCTGGTTCATCGCCTGGGCGCAGGCGGACGACGCGGCCCAGCCCGCGGTGGCGGTGGCGGTCGTCGTCGAGGACGCGGAGGCCTCCCGTACGGACATCAGCGGGGGCGGCAGCGCGGCGCCGATCGCGAAGGCGGTGATGGAGGAGGCGCTGAGGCTGGAGGCGGAGGCGCGGAAGCCGTAGCCGGGGGCTGGATCGTGGATCCAATACCCCGTAGCCGGGAGGCTGGATCCTGGATCGTGGATCCAATACCCCGTAGCCGAAAGGCTGGATCCAAGATCCTGGATCGCGGATTCAATATCCCGTAGCCAGGAGGTTGGATCCTGGACCGTGGATCCAATATCCCGCCCCCCTCCGCATGCGTCAGCCGATCGGCTTGCGGATCTCCGCGCGGATCTTGACCGTGGTCTCGGCGAGCTCGGCCAGGTCGATGTCCTTCGGGTCGGCGGTGGCCGACTCGGCGGTGACGAGGGCGATCGCGGCCGCGGTGTTGTCGTCGCCCCAGGCGCACATGGGGAGCGTGGTCGTACCGAGCGCGCTCTTCGACGTGGTGACCTGGCAGCTGACGGTCACTCCGGATCCGGCGGGCGTGAAGTTCCTGGGCCGGACGGCGAGCGTGGAGCCCTCGTCCGTGGCGGCGCCCCGGAGGATGGACGCGCGGGTGGCCCCGGGGTTCTTGATGCGGCCGTACATCCCGGAGAGGACGAGGGTGGCCTGGTTCTCTCCGCGGTACTGCCCGACCGCCGCCTGGGCGTCCTTGACGGTGAAGTCGGGGGTGTTCTCGATCTCCTTGCCCTGGGTGTCGGAGAGGTCGGAGACCAGGGTGTACCGCTCGGCGAGGAGGCTCTTGGGGACGACGAGCTTGTGCGTCGCCTCGGGGAAGGAGCCGGTGACGCCGTCGAGCCCCGCCTTGGCCGCGTAGCCGAGACCGCCGACCAGGACCAGGGATCCGACGACGATGCCGGTGATCGCCGCGGCCGACAGCTTCTTCTTCGGCGGCCCCATGGGCGGCTGCCCCCAGCCCGGCGCGCCGGGCCCCGGGTACTGCGGGGGAACCCCGTGAGGCGGAACACCGTGCGGCGGGTAGCCCTGCGGAGCCCCGAAGGCGCCGGGCTGCTGCGGGGCTCCGTACGCACCGGGCTGCCGCGGAGCCCCGTACGCGCCCGGCTGCTGCGGGGGCGGTACGGGCCCGCCGTACGGCTGGTGGGGCGGCGGGGTCGGCGATGGTGGCATGGTCATGACGAGCACGCTACGTCACCCGTATGACAGCCCCCGTCCCTGCTCCTACTCCCCCGCCGACCCCTCGGCGATCGCGACCTCCACCTCCGCGGCCCGCTCCGCCTCCTCCGTCGCGAACCGTTCGCGGTCCAGCGCCTCCGCGATCTCCTCGTCCTGGGTCATCAGCAGGTCCAGGTTGGAGTCGCCGAGGTCGAAGACGCCCATGTCGAGGTAGGCCTTCTGGAGGCGCTCGCCCCAGAGTCCGATGTCCTTGACGCAGGGGACGATCCGGCTGAAGAGGAGCTTGCGGAAGAGGTGCAGGAACTCGCTCTGCTCGCTGAGTTCCTCCGCCTCCTTCTTCGGGATGCCGAAGTTCTCCAGGACCTCCACCCCGCGCAGCCGGTCGCGCATCAGGTAGCAGCCCTCGATGACGAACTCCTCGCGCTCGCGCAGTTCGGCGTCGCCGAGCTGCCGGTAGTAGTCGCGCAGGGCCATCCGGCCGAAGGCGACGTGCCGGGCCTCGTCCTGCATCACGTACGCGAGGATCTGCTTCGGCAGCGGCTTGTCGGTGGTGTCGCGGATCATGCCGAAGGCGGCGAGGGCGAGGCCTTCGATGAGGACCTGCATGCCGAGGTAGGGCATGTCCCAGCGGGAGTCGCGCAGGGTGTCGTCGAGGAGGCCCTGGAGGTTGTCGTTGATCGGATACAGCATCCCGATCTTCTCGTGGAGGAAGCGGCCGTAGATCTCGGCGTGCCGGGCCTCGTCCATGGTCTGGGTGGCCGAGTAGAACTTGGCGTCCAGGTCGGGGACGGACTCGACGATCCGGGCGGCGCAGACCATGGCGCCCTGCTCGCCGTGGAGGAACTGGCTGAACTGCCAGGAGGCGTAGTGCCGGCGCAGGTCGCCCTTGTCCTTCTCGGTCATCTTCGCCCAGTGGCGGGTGCCGTGGAGCGTCAGGACCTCGTCGGGGGTGCCGAGCGGGTCGTACGGGTCGACCTCGATGCCCCAGTCGATCCGGGTCGCGCCGTCCCACTGCTTGTCCTTGCCCTTCTGGTAGAGGGCGAGGAGGCGCTCGCGGCCGTCGTCGTAGTCCCAGGAGAAGCGGGCGGAACCGGCGGCGGGGACCTCCCAGACGGGTCCGGCCGGGGCGTTCACGTAGAGGTCGTGCGTCGACACTGACGACTCCTTCCGTCCTTTTCCAGCAGGCTCACACGGTGGTAGACGGATCGTCAACAAGTCGCGCACAAGGCTTTGTCGCCCCGGCGTCCGAGCGTCCCGCTCCGCGGATACGCTGCGGTGCATGACGAGCGCCGCCACCCCCGCGTACCGCAGGCTCAGCGTCGAGGAGCGGCGCGGGCAGCTCCTCGACACCGCCCAGGAGCTCTTCGCCCACCGGGCGCCCGAGGACGTCTCGCTCGACGACGTCGCCGAGGCGGCCGGGGTCTCGCGGCCCCTCGTCTACCGCTACTTCCCCGGCGGCAAGCAGCAGCTGTACGAGGCGGCCCTGCGCTCCTCGGCCGACGCCCTGAACCGCTGCTTCGCCGAACCGCCGGAGGGGCCGCCCACCGAGCGGCTCGGCCGGGTGCTCGACCGCTACCTGGCCTTCGTCGACGGGCACGACACCGGGTTCAGCGCCCTGCTGCGCGGCGGCAGCGTCGCCGAGACCTCCCGGACCTCCGCGATCGTGGACGAGGTGCGGCGGGCCGCCGCCGGGCAGATCCTCGTCCACCTCGGGGTGGAGCGGCCGGGCCCCCGGCTCGGCATGCTCGTCCGGACGTGGATCGCGGCCGTCGAGGCGGCCTCGCTCATCTGGCTCGACGAGGAGAAGCGGCCGCCGGCCCGGGAGCTGCGGGAGTGGCTCGTCGACCATCTCGTCGCCCTGCTCGCGGCGACCGCGGCGGGCGACCCGGAGACGGCGGAGGTCGTGAGGCGGCTCCTCGCGCAGGAGACCCCCGAGGGGCCGGTGGCGGCGCTCGCCCGCCGGGTGATCCCGGTGGCGGACGGGGCGGCCCACCTGCTGTGAGGCCCTGCGCCGGGAGAGACTGTGGGGGTGAAGAGCGAGAACACCCCCTTCCGCGGCGGCCCCCTCGACGGCCGGGTCCTGCCGATCCTGCTCGGCCCGACCGGCCACCCGCCGAAGTGGTACGAGGTCCCGGTCCCGGCGCACGACGGGCGCCCGCCGACCCTGTACGCCTACCGGCGCGAGCCCTCGGGATACACGAAGCGGCTCGGGCTCCAGCGCGGCTGGGTCTACCAGTACGCCCCCGAGGGGCGGGAGCGGCGCGAGCTGAAGTGGCCGTGGTCGAAGCCGACGCCGGGGCCGGGGCCGGGGCCGGGGCCGAACGAGTGACGAGAGAAGGCACGCCCCGATTCGTACGGTAATCGCATGAAGTGACACGTCATCATCCCCGTGGAGGTGATGACGTGTCGCGAAGGCTGCTGCGCACGGTCTGCACGGGGGCGCTCGCCGCGGCGACGGCCCTCACGGGAGTCCTCCCGGCGGCGGGTGCCGTCCCGGCCCCCCCGCCGGTGGACCCGCCTGCGGAGGCCCCGATCGCCTGGGGCGACCCGGCGGCGGAACCGGTGGGACCGGTGGATACGGGCACGCCGGGCGTGACGGCCGCGGATCCCGTGCCGCCCGGGGGCACGAGTACGGCACCCGGCGCGGATCCGGTCGCGCCTTCGGGTACCAGTACGGCACCCGGCGCGGATCCCGTCACCCCGGCCACCGCCTCTCCCCCCGCCACGGCCGCTCCCCCCGCGAACGGCACCGCCGAGGACGACGACGCCGCCGCCCTCCCGCCCCCCGGCGGGGACTCCGTCGGCGGGCTGCTCACCCGGCTTCGGACGCTCTACCAGCAGGCCGAGGCGGCGACCGAGAAGTACAACGCCGCCGAGGAGGCCCTGAAGCGCCAGGCCGCCGACACCAGGAAGGTCACCGCCCGACTCACCGCCGCCCGGACCGCGCTCGCGGAGGGCCGTGCGGCGGCCGGCCGGATCGCCCGGGACCAGTACCAGGGCAGGTCCGATCCCTCCTCGTTCCCCTCGTACCTGGGGCTGCTCTTCGCCGCGGACCCCCAGTCGGCCCTGGACGAGGGTCATCTGATGGCCCGCGCGGCCCGCGACCGGGCCGGTGCCATCGCGCGGCTCACCCGGGCCGAACGGCAGGCCGGCAGCCTCGCGAGCGCCTCCCGCAAGGCGCTCGACCGGCAGCAGGGGCTCGCGGCCGCGCAGCGCACCCGGCGCGACGAGGTGCGGGCCAAGCTCCAGGAGGTCGAGAAGCTGCTCGCCGCCCTGTCGCCGGACCAGCTGTCCCGGCTCACCGCGCTCGAACGCGTCCAGACCGCCGGCGCGCAGCGCGAGCTGCTCGACTCCGGGGTCCTGGACGGCGTGCGCACCCCGTCGCGGGCGGGGGCGGAGGCCCTGCGCTTCGCGGTGGGGCAGATCGGCAAGCCGTACGAGTGGGGGGCGGAGGGCCCGGAGGCGTACGACTGCTCGGGGCTGACGCAGCAGGCGTGGGCGGCGGCCGGCCGGGAGCTGCCGAGGACCAGCCAGGAGCAGTGGGCGACCCTGCCCCGGGTGCCGCTGGCCGAGCTGCGCCCCGGGGACCTGGTGGTCTACTTCCCGGGCGCGACCCATGTGGCGCTCTATCTGGGCGGGGGCCTGGTGGTGCAGGCCCCGCGCCCCGGCGGCAGGGTGAAGGTCTCCCCGCTCGCGGCGAACCCGGTGCTCGGGGCCGTACGGCCCGATCCGGAGGGAAAGGCGCTGAAGACGTACACCCCGCCCGTGCTTCCGGCAGGTGCGAGGGACGGCGGGGACGAGGGCTACGACAAGAACTGAACTCCCGCTCCCTGCCCACCTCTTGCTCTTGCACGTAATATGCAACAAGCTTGACGGGTCCTTACAGACTTCTGACCGCCTGTCCCGGAGCGGAGCCCCGTCATGCCCCGACTGCTGCCGGACACCCGGCCCCAGCGCGCGCTCGCCGCCTCGAACTTCGTCAACGCCGTCGGCAGCGGCCTCTTCCTGACCGCCGGAGTGCTGTACTTCACCCAGGCCGTGCGCCTCCCGGCCGCCACCGTCGGCCTCGGGCTCGGCATCGCCGGGCTCCTCTCGCTCGCCGTCGGAATCGCCGTCGGCCACCTCGCGGACCGGTGCGGCGCGCGCGGGGTCTTCGTGACCACCCTGGCGGTGCAGGCGCTCGCCACGGCGGCCTTCGTCCTCGCCGACAGCTTCTGGCCGTTCGTGCTCGCCGTCTCCGCGGCGACCGGCGCGAAAGCGGCCGGCCTCGCCGCCCGGGCTCCGCTCGTCCGCCACTACGGAGGGGACCGGCCGCAGGAGTTCCGCGCCTATCTGCGCGCCGTGACCAACGTCGGCATCTCCCTCGGCGCCCTCCTCGCGGGATGGGCGGTCCAGGTCGGCACGCTCGGCGCCTACCGGGTCCTGGTCACCGGGAACGCGCTCGCGTTCGCGGCCTCCGCCGCCGTCCTGCTCCTGCTGCCGCCCGTCGCGCCCGCGCCCGTCGCCCGCGGCCCCCGGTGGATCGCGCTGCGGGACCGGCCGTATCTGGCGCTCACCGCGCTCGACGGCGTCATGGCGGTCCAGTTCAAGGTGCTCACCGTCGCGATCCCGCTCTGGCTCGTGGGCTCGACCGCCGCCCCGCACTGGCTGGTCTCCGGCACCATGCTCGCCAACACGGTCCTCGTCGTCGGCCTCCAGGTGCGGGCGAGCCGCGGGATCGACTCGCCCCGGGCCGGCGGCCTGGCCTACCGGCGCGCCGGAGCGGCCTTCCTCGTCTCCTGCGCCCTCGTCCCGCTCTCCGCCGGGACGTCCGTGGCGGTGGCCGTGGTCCTGCTGCTCGCCGCCGTGGTCGTCCACACGGCCGGCGAACTCTGGCACGCGGCGGGCGGCTTCGAGGTCTCGTACGCCCTCGCACCGCCCCACGCCACGGGCCAGTACCTGGGCGTCTTCGGCCTCGGCGCCGGTCTCTCCGAGGCCCTCGGACCCGGTCTCCTCATTGCCCTCTGCATCGGCTGGGGCCGCCCCGGCTGGTTCGCCGTGGGCGCCCTCTTCGCCCTGACCGGCCTCCTGACCCCGCTCGCCGTCCGGCGCGCGGAGCAGGGCCGTCAGTCGCTGAACAGGGAGACGACGCCGAGCACCCAGACCCAGCCGAAGGCGATGGCCCCGACCAGGCAGCCGACGCCCGCGGCGACGCCGCCGGCCGTCCACCCGTCGGCGTCCGGCGCGCACTGCTCGTCCGCGTCCTCGTCGTAGGAGGCGGGGTCGTCCCAGTCGACCGGCCGCCCCAGCTCCCCGGCGCGGGCCGTGCGCACCGCCGCCAGCTGCCGCTCGGCGAACGGGGTGGCGGCCAGCGCCTCGGGTCCGCGCCACGCGAGGGCCTTCATGCGCCACGCGGGAGACCCGTACCGCTCCTCGAAGGCGGCCGTCTCGTCCGGGCGCCGGTCCTCTTCGAGGTACATCCAGCGCCCGGCCTCCGCCGCGTCCCCGTACAGCCGGTACACCTCGGCGAGCCGGCGGCGGAGGGTCAGGTCGTACGGGAAGGAGGAGACGAGACCGCGCAGGCGCTGGCGCGCCATCGGCACACGGCCGGCGGCCAGGTCCGCGTCCACGCGGGCGAGGGTCCGTGTCGGGGGCATACCCCCATGATCGAACACGGGTACGCGCCGGATCGACCGGATTTCGACGGCCGGCGCGCGGGCGCCGGCCGTCGGGGCGCTAGCCGGCGGAGACCTCGGCCAGGTACGCGGACGTCTTCTCCGGGTCGAAGAAGAAGTTCTCGAAGTCCGCCGGGTCGTTGAAGCCGTTGGCGAAGCGGTCGGCGACGGGCTGGAGCCGGCCGGCCGCGCCGAGCAGGTTCAGGACGTGCTCCGGCGGGGGCGCCAGCATCGCGTTCGTCCACTTGGTGACGTGCTGGGCCGTGTTCCAGTAGCGGTCGAAGGCGCCCTGCATCCACTCCTCGTCGAAGGGCTTGTCGCCCTGCTCGACGATGGCGGCGAGGTACGCGGCGGCGCACTTGGACGCCGAGTTGGAGCCCTGGCCGGTGATCGGGTCGTTCGCCACGACGACGTCGGCGACGCCGAGGACCAGGCCGCCGCCGGGGAGCCGGCCGATGGGGTTGCGGACGGTCGGCGCGTACCGGCCGGCGAGGGTGCCGCCCGCGTCGGTCAGCTCGACCTTGGTGGCGCGCGCGTACTCCCAGGGCAGGAACTTCTCCATGAGCTCCAGCGTCAGCGCCAGGTGCTCCGAGGGGTCCTTGACGCCCTGGAACGCGTCGACGGGGCCGCCGGGGACGCCCTCCCAGAAGAGGATGTCGGCACGGCCGCCGGTGGTGAGCGTCGGCATGACGAAGAGCTCGCCGACACCGGGCACGATGTTGCAGCGGACCGCGTCGAACTCCGGGTGCTCGGGGCGCGGGCCGAGGCCGTGGACGTACGCGACGGCGAGCGCGCGCTGCGGCTCGCCGTACGGCGAACGGGCGGCGTCCCGGCCGAACATGGAGACCAGCTCGCCCTTGCCGGCCGCGACGAGCACCAGGTCGTAGCCGCGGGAGAAGTAGTCCAGGTCGCCGACGGCCGCGCCGTGTATCACCAGCTGGCCGCCGCGCTGGGCGAAGGTGTCCATCCAGCCGGCCATCTTCACGCGCTGGTCCACGGACTGGGCGTAACCGCCGAGCCGACCGACCCAGTCGATCACGCGGGCGGACTCGGGTCCCGCGACGGAGACGCCGAGGCCCTCGATCCGCGGGGCCTGGGACTC
This sequence comes from Streptomyces nymphaeiformis, assembly GCF_014203895.1. GTDB lineage: Bacteria > Actinomycetota > Actinomycetes > Streptomycetales > Streptomycetaceae > Streptomyces > Streptomyces nymphaeiformis. The sequence continues at coordinate 485,370 of NZ_JACHJY010000005.1, forward strand.
CCAGAAGTTCAGCCCGAGGTCGCGCTCGTGCTGGAGGGCGGTGTCGAACATGCACTGGGTGGACATGACCCGGCCGGTACGGATCTCGTCCGCCGTCCGGTTCGACATGAGGGTGACCTCGTACCCCTGCGACTGGAGTCCGAGGGCGAGCTGCAGGCCGGACTGGCCTGCGCCGACTATGAGTATCTTCCGCATGGGTGGTGCTCCTGGCGACGGTGAGCTGTGGGGAGGGCGGTTCTGGGCCGACTATTCGGGCGTGGCTTCGAGGGCGTGCGCGACCATCGCGAGCAGGGTCTCGACGACGCTGTACCGCTTGCGCGCGTCCATGACCACCACGGGCACGTGCGCGGGCACGGTCAGGGCCTCCCGTACGTCGTCCGCCTCGAACAGCTCGGTGCCCTCGAAGTGGTTGACGGCCACGATGTACGGCAGCCCGCAGCTCTCGAAGTAGTCGAGCGCCGGGAAGCAGTCGGTGAGCCGGCGGGTGTCGGCGAGCACGATCGCCCCGATCGCCCCGCGCACCAGGTCGTCCCACATGAACCAGAAGCGCTGCTGCCCCGGCGTGCCGAAGACGTACAGCACCAGGTCGTTGTCGAGCGTGATCCGGCCGAAGTCCATCGCCACCGTGGTGGTGAGCTTGTCCGGCGTGGCGGTGAGGTCGTCGGTGTCCTCGCTCGCCCGGGTCATCAGCGCCTCGGTCTGGAGCGGGGTGATCTCCGAGACGGCGCGGACGAAGGTGGTCTTGCCGACGCCGAAGCCGCCCGCGACGACGATCTTCGTCGCGATCGGGGCGCGCGAGTGGTCGAGCTGCCAGTCCTGGGCGCCCTCTTCGGTGTCCAGGATCGGACCCTCGGGCCCCGGCTGCGCGGGGATGCCGGCGACCGCCGGGCTTTCGGAGACGGCGGTGGCGTCAGAGACGACGGAGTCCACTCAGCACCCTTTCGAGGAGCGCGCGGTCGGGCTGGCCGGTGCCGTGACCGGTCCCGTACACACGGATCTTTCCCTGGTCGGCCAGGTCGCTGAGCAGCACCCGGACGACCCCCAACGGCATCTTCAGAAGCGCCGAGATCTCCGCGACCGTCCGCATCCGGCGGCAGATCTCGACGATGGCCCGCATCTCCGGCATCAGCCCGCGGACGGCGGGCCCGCCGTCCGTGAGGACCTTGCGGGCGGCGGGCGCTTCGAGCGCCGCCACGAAGGTCTCGACGAGCAGGATGTGCCCGAAGCGGGTGCGGCCGCCGGTCAGCGAGTACGGGCGCACGCGCGCGGGGCGGCGGTTCTCCCCCCGTACCGGCAGCTTGAACCCGTGGGCTGAGGACATGGCCGTCACTGGGTGCTCTCCATCGATTTGCGCAGCTCACTGCGGACTTCGGGGGTGAGTACGTGACCGGCGCGGCCCACGAAGAGCGCCATGTGGTACGCCACGACGCTCATGTCGCAGTCGGGCGTGGCGTGCACGCCGAGCAGCGAGCCGTCGCTGATCGACATGACGAAGACGCTGCCCTCGTCCATCGCGACCATCGTCTGCTTGACCCCGCCGCCGTCCATCAGCCGGGCCGCCCCGATGGTGAGGCTGCCGATGCCGGAGACGATGGTGGCCAGATCGGCGCTGGAGCCGCGCGGCCCGCCGGGACGGCCGGGGCCGTCGGCGGCCGTCGCGGCCTGCTGGGTGGCCGGATCCGACGAGAGCAGCATGAGGCCGTCGGAGGAGACGACGGCCACCGAGCGGACACCCGGGACCTCCTCCACCAGATTCCCCAGCAGCCATTGCAGGTTGCGGGCTTCCGTGCTCAGTCCGAACGTTCCCGTCGCGGTCAACTGCGTGCCTCCTCGACTGTGTCCCCCGTCTTCTCCCCTGTACGTGCAGTCTGTGTGGTCTCTGCGCGAGCCGTGTCCAGCTCCGCCTCCACGTCCCGGCGCCCCGCCTTGGCGCCCTGGTGGAAGCCGCCGAGCCGGCGCCGCAGCGCCTCCGCGTCCACGCCGCCCCGGCGGGGCGTGGTGGCGGCGGCCGGCTGGCGGACCACCTGCGGAGTGCGCTTGGGCAGGCCCTTGTCGGTGACCCGCTCCCACTGCGCGGGGCGCGGACCGGGCACGTCCGCGGTGGTCGCGTCGGCCACGGGCACCTCGGCGACGGGCGCCTCGGGCCGGGCCGTCTCCTCGCCGTCGGCGGCGCGCTCGTGCGTGTCCGGCTCGGGCGGCGGGTCGGGCAGCCGGACCTGGAGCGTGGTCTCGGAGACGGACTCCCCGAGGGGGGCCGGCTCGTACGGCTCCTCCGGCGCGGGCTCCGGTGCGTGCGGGGCCTCCGGCTCGGGGGCGTACGCCTCTTCGGGGTCCGGGGCGTACCCGGCCTCCTGCGTCTCCGCCGTCTCCGCCGCCAGGAACGCCGCCTCCGCCGCCTCCACGAGCGGGTCGCGGTTCCGGGACGGCAGGGTGTTGGAGTTGGCCTCCGCGACCGAGCCGGGCAGCTGGATGACGGGTGCGGCGCCCGCGACCCGTACCGGCTCCGACACGGCCGTCGGCGGCGTCGTCGGCAGCAGGGGCAGCGGCAGGACCACGACGGCGGCCGTGCCGCCCTGCTGCTGCTCGCGCAGCTCGACGCGGACGCCGTGGCGGGCGGCGAGCAGGGCGATGACCCGCATGCCGAGCCCCTCGCCCTCGAAGGCCTCCGGGTCGGCCTCGGCGAGGCGCGTGTTGAGCTCGGCGGACCGGGAGGCGGTCATGCCGATGCCCGCGTCCTGCACGGAGAGCATCACCTCGCCGCTCTCCAGGAGCCAGCCGGAGAGCTGGACCTCGGCGTCGGGCGGCGAGAAGGAGGTGGCGTTCTCCAGGAGCTCCGCGACCAGGTGGCTCAGGTCGTCCGCGGCGAAGCCGGCGATCTGGGCGTGCGGCGGCAGCGACTGGATGGTGACCCGCTCGTACCGCTCGATCTCGCTGACGGCGGCGCGCAGCACGTCGACGAGCGGGACGGGCCCGGCGTGGCCGTGGACGTGCTCGTGGCCGGCGAGGACGAGGAGGTTCTCGCTGTGGCGGCGCATGACGGTCGCCATGTGGTCGAGCTTGAAGAGGGTCGCGAGGCGGTCCGGGTCCTGCTCGCGCTCCTCCAGCTTCTCGATGACGCCGAGCTGCCGCTCCACGAGCCCGAGGCTGCGCAGCGAGAGGTTGACGAAGGTGTGGTGGACGCTGTTCCTGAGCCGTTCGAGGTCGGCGGTGAGGAGGGCGACCCGGCCCTGGAGGTCGGCGCGCTGGGCGGCGAGTTCGGCGCCGACGGCGTCCTTGGCGGCGGCCAGGTCCTCGCGCTCGTCGGTGAGCCGCTCGGTCTGGGCGGCGAGGCCGGCGAGCTTGCCGTGGAGGGCGTTGAGGGAGCGGACGACCTGGGCGAACTCGTCGTTGCGGCCGGTGAAGCGGACCGCTGCTGCGTCCGTATCGGGCCGCGGCCCGTGTGCGGCGGCGAGCCGGGCGGCGCCGAGGCGGAGCACGGCGAGCGGCCGGGTGAGGGTGCGGGCGACGTAGGTGGAGATGCCGATCGCGACGAGGAGGCAGCCGCCGAGGTAGGCGAGGCGCAGTTCGAGGGCTTCGACGTCGTCGTCGCGGAGGGCGGCGAGGCGTTCGACCCGCTCGGTGGCGAGGGCGGACTCGACGCCGCGCATCTGCTCGATGCGGGCGGAGAGCGCGGCGTCCAGGGCGACCGGGTCCGTGCCGCGCTCGGCCTCGGTCAGCTTGGGCTGGTCGGTGAGGCTGGCGAGGGCGAGCTCGGCGGTCTTGACGTCGGGGCCGGTGACGGTGGCCGCGAGGGAGTCGCGGGCGGTGGCCCCGGCGGCCTGGTCGAAGTCGCCGAGGGCGGCGAGTTCGCGGACGCGGGCCTGCTGGGCGGCCGCGGTGAGGCCGTCGCGGGCCCGGTCGGCCTCCGCCGCGCCCTCGGGCTCGTCGGCGACGTAGGTGCCGGTCTGGGGGTCGTAGTGGACGTCCCCGCTGGGCTCGGGCTGCGGCACGGAGAGCGCGCCGAGGAGCAGGCCGCGGGTGGCGGAGGCCTGTTCGACGGCCCGGCCGAGGGCGGCGGGGGCGCGGGTGGCCCCGGTCAGCGCGGCGTCGGAGGCGCGGGCCGGGGTCTTGTCGGCGAGTTCGTCGGCGAGGGCCTGGAGCTTGGCGATGACGTCCGAGTACGCCTTGTGGGCCTCCAGGGCCGTGCCCTTGCCGGTCAGGGCGGTGCGGCGGACGGAGGGGACTCCGGCGAGTTCGCGGCGGAGTTCGGCGGGGGCGGCGGGCCGGATCTCGTCGATCTGGCGGTCGACGCGGGTGGAGCGGGCCTCGGTGATCTGCCGCTTGTGCTTGGCGTCGCCGCTCTGGTTCTCGCGGCCGGCGGCGATGTACGCCACGACCTCGTCGCGCTCGTCGGCGAGGGAGTGCGCGAGGGTGACGGCCTGCCGGTCGAGTTCGGCGAGGGTGACCAGGCGCTGGGACTCGGTGAGCTCGGTGGAGGCGGCGAGGACCGCAGGGGCTCCGGCGGCGAGGACGGTGACGCTCACCAGGGCGACGCCCGCGACCAGCCGGTTGCGGACGCGCTTGGGCCGGCCGGCGGGGGCCTGCGGCTCACCGGGGGTCTGGCTCTGCGTGCCGTTGTTGCTCCGAGGCCGCTTCTTCTGCACCGGTGCTCGCATTCTTGATTCGTCCGCCGATGAAGCAGAGGTGACGACCGGTCACGAGGGAGCGCCCCCACCCCTGGTACGGCTTCCGACCATTCCAGCGCTTCCGGCAGGGGGACGGGCATCGGCCGCTCCGCCACCCGAACGAGTGAACAACACTCCGTAGTTGGCGGACAACTCGCGGAGGTGGGTTCCGGGGGCTCGTACGGGGCGCCGGTTGGATCTTCCGGGCGGGCTTTGGCAGGATGCGCGCCCGCAGTTTCCCGGAGGTAACCCTTCCGCCTCTCTCACCGCTTCTGCGGGCTTGGTACAGGCCTTTTCCGGCCATTTGCAGGTCCGGTGAAGGAGTTCAGGGGGGAATGCGGGGCGGCGGGCACACTGGAAGGCATGCGCAGCGAAGTCGCCTCTCTTCCCGGCAGCCCCGAACGCCCCAACGAGGACTGGGTGGCCGCTGTTCTGCCCGCCTCGGGCAGCGGGGGGACCCTCGTTCTGCTCGACGGCGTCACGCCTCCCGCCGGTGATGACGGTTGTGTGCACACGGTCCCCTGGTTCACCGCGCGACTGGGCGGGGCTTTGACCGAACTGTCCGGTTCCCGCCGGGACATGCCCTTGTCCGAGATCCTGTCGCTGGCAATCCGGCGCACCGCGGACGCCCATCGCCACACCTGTGACCTTTCTCACGTGCGAACGCCTCAGGCGACCGTGGTCCTCGCCCGCTGGGACGAGGCCTCGGTCGAGCATCTCGTCCTCTCCGACTCCGCACTCCTCCTGGAGTCACCGGACGGGACGGTGCGGGCCGTGCTCGACGACCGGCTCGACCGGGTGCCGGCCGAGGTGCTGCGCTCCCTGGAGGCGACGGACCGGCTGCGGAACCGGGAGGGCGGCTTCTTCACCGCGGCGGCGGACCCGGAGGTGGCCGCGCGGGCGGTGACCGGGACGACGCCCCGCGCGGAGGTACGGGCCCTGGCGGCGCTCTCCGACGGGGCGAGCCGCTGGGTGGAGCTGTTCGGCGAGGGCGACTGGACGGACTGCTTCGGCGTCCTGCGGAAGGAGGGTCCGGTCGGCCTGCTCCGCCGGGTGCGGGCCCTGGAGGCGGCGGACGCACGGGCCGGCGGCGCGCGGCGCTGGAAGCTGCACGACGACGCGACGGCGGCGTACGCGGAGCTGCCGGGGCGGTGAGCCCCGGCCCGTCACCCCTCCGAGCGGAGGTTGAAGTGGTTCAGGAGGCGGGCCAGTTCGGCGACCTCGGCGCGGTCCCAGTCGGCGAGTTTGCGGACGTAGCGTTCGCGCCGGGCGTCGCGGACGCTGCGGAAGCGGCTGCGGCCCTCCTCGGTGAGGCGGACGAGCGAGGCGCGGCCGTCGGCGGGGTCGGGGTCGCGGGCGACGAGCCCGAGGTCCTCCAGGGCGCGGAGCTGGCGGCTCATCGTGGCCTTGCCGACGCCGAAGTACCCGGCGAGTTCGGTGGCCCGCTGGGGTCCGGCGTCGTCGAGGCGTACGAAGAGGCCGTAGGCCGCGGGTTCCAGTTCGGGGTGGACCTCGCGGGCCATCTCGCCGGACTGGGCACGGGCGCGGCGCAGAAAGACCGCCAGCTCCCGTTCGAGGGCCAGGAATTCCTGGTCCACACCACTTCCGGCGGTGGCCCGGCCTTCACTTCCCGTACCGCTTCCGTGCACGTCAGCACCTCCCGCGCGCTTTCCGAACCCTGAAAGTTTCTTGCGGCGGTGTCCATCGCCGCAGCTCCTTCAGTATTTCGCAGGCGTAGACCAACGGCGGCAACCAGGCCCCCTTCCGCAGGGCGGGTCTACGTGCGTAGCGTCTTCTCCGGCAGGGCGTATGACATGTCCATTCCAGACTTTGTCGTGCGGTCCGCCGCCCCCGCTCCCCCACCGAGCCTTTCGGAGGCACGCAATGCGTGTGCACAGATCCGGAACGACCTTCGCCGGCGTCGCCCTCGCGGCCCTGGCCCTCCTCCTCCCCCTCGGCCTCTCCGGCACCGCCACCGCCGCCCAGGACCCGGGCGCCCGGAAGGCGACCCCCGCGCGCGGCTCCGCCTACATGGGCATGGGCGTGATCGCGCACGACGGGCAGGGCGCCAAGCCGGCCGGCGGCGCCTCGCTCCTCGCCACCCAGACGGAAGGCGTGGACGTCTCCAGCCACAACGGCAACGTGGACTGGTCCACGCTGTGGAACAGCGGGGTCAAGTGGGCCTACGTCAAGGCGACGGAGGGCACGTACTACAAGAACACCTCCTTCACCCAGCAGTACAACGGCTCCTACAACGTCGGCATGATCCGCGGCACGTACCACTTCGCCACCCCGGACACGACGACCGGAGCCGCCCAGGCCGACTACTTCGTCAACAACGGCGGCGGCTGGTCGAAGGACGGCAGGACCCTGCCGGGCGTCCTCGACATCGAGTGGAACCCGTACGGCGCGACCTGCTACGGCAAGACGGCGTCCGGAATGGTCGCCTGGATCCAGGACTTCGTGAACCGCTACCGGTACCGGACGGGCCGCGACCCGGTGATCTACACGGCCACCAGCTGGTGGAAGCAGTGCACCGGCAACTCCGCCGCCTTCTCCTCCACCAACCCGCTGTGGATCGCGCGGTACGCCACCGACGTCGGCGAACTCCCGGCCGGCTGGCCGTACTACACGATCTGGCAGTACACCTCCTCCGGCCCGACGGTCGGCGACCACAACCACTTCAACGGGGACTACTCGCGCGTGCAGGCGCTCGCGAACGGCTGACCCCCGCCGCCCCGACGGCGGCCCCCCGGTGTGCGGCGGCACTCCGGGGGGCCGCCTTTTTCCGTCCACCCCCTTGCCCATTGGTATGGACCAATGCGACGCTTCCTCCGCCGGCCGCCCGGATCAACTTCCTTGCGCCCGGCGCGCGTTGCTCGCCCCGTACTCCCCCACGCACGAGAGAGAGCCCCCGCATGCCGTCCTCCCGCCGCACCGCCACCGGCGTCGCAGCCCTGTCCGCCGCCGCGGCCCTGGTCAGCCTCACGCCCGCCACCGCGAGCGCCCACGGAGCCGTCTTCAACCCCGTGAGCCGGATCGCGGCCTGCTACGCCGAGGGCCCCGAGACGCCCAAGTCGCAGGTCTGCAAGGACCTCGTCGCCGACTCCGGCACCCAGCCGCTCTACGACTGGAACGAGGTCAACATCGCCAACGCCGCCGGGCAGCACCAGGCGCTCATCCCGGACGGCAAGCTCTGCTCGGCCAACCGCGAGAAGTACCGGGCGCTGGACTGGGCGCGCACCGACTGGCCGGCGACGGCCGTCGCCGCCGGCTCCTTCGACTTCAAGTTCCGCGTGACGGCGCCGCACTCGGGCACGATGACCGTCTACATCACCAAGGCGGGCTTCGACCCGACGCATCCCCTGAAGTGGTCGGACCTGGACCCGACGCCCGTCGCCGTCTACAACACCGGCCGCACCGCGACCGACGGCTACTACAACTTCACGGGCACCTTCCCGGCGCGCACCGGCCGCCACATCGTCTACAAGATCTGGCAGCGCAACGACAGCCCCGAGGCCTTCTACAGCTGCTCGGACGTCACGTTCGGCGGTACGGCGACGGCTTCCGCGACGGCGGCCGAGGCCCAGGCCCCCACCGAGGCGAAGATCGCGGCGGGCGCCGAGCTGTCCACCGTGAGCCACGCGGGCCACGGCGGCGACGAGCAGCCCCCGGCCCTCTCCGCCGAGACCACCGAGGCCCCCTCCTCGCCGCTCCCGCTGGCCCTCACGGGCGCGGGCGCCCTCGCCGTCTTCGCAGCGGGCACCCTGCTCCTGGGCCGCCGCCGCAACCCGTCGGCGTCCTGAACGCTCAGGGACCCGAACCCCTGAGGCCCCGGACACCTCAGACTTCGGGCCCCTGAGCTCCGGAGCCCGAGGCCCGGGCCACCTCGGCTCCGGAGCCCGAGGCGCGGGCCACCTCAGCTCCGGGCCACCGAGGCCCGGGCCCCGAGGCCCCGAAATCCCGGGGGCCGGGCCCCGTCAGGCTCCGGCCCCCGCGGTCCGGGCCCCTGAGGCCCGTGCCCCTCCGGCTCCTAGGAGCCGGAGGTGGCGGGTGGGAAGAGGGCGGTGAGCCGGGGTATCGCCAACCCCTCCGGCCGAGAGCCCCGGAGCGACTCGCCCTCTTCCCACTCCCCCGCCGCCTCCGCGGCGTCCTCCGCCTCCTCCACCGCGTCGAGGAACTCCTCGCCGTGGTCGTCCTCCTGGCCCGTCAGCTCGTCCCACGCGTCCTGGGCGACGTAGTCGAGCTCCTCCCACTCGGGCCACTCGTCGTCGTGCCACTCGTCGTGGTGCCGGCCCACGAGCGCGCGCACCCCGGGCAGGTCCGCCAGCGCGTCCGGGTCGGCGAGGACCGACTCGTACACCTTCCGCCCCTGGCCCACCAGCCAGAGGGTGAAGTAGTGGAAGCCGTCGTCCGTGCAGGCGCCGCCCTCGATCCGGTCGGCCGCCTTCCACAGCGCGCGCGTGTCCGCGAGCTCGGTCGCCCGCTCCAGGCGCACCTGGAACGCCACGCTCTCGGCCTCCGGACGCCGCAGCAACTCCGCCCGCAGCCATTCGAGCCGCTCCTCCCGGTCACCCGGCCGGCGGCCCAACTCGTCGATGAGAGCCCAGAAGGCGTCGTCGTTCATGCGTACGAGCATGCCAGCCCCGACTGACATCCGGGTAACGAGATCCGTACGCGCCGGAGCGGGGTGCCGACACGGCACCCCGCTCCGGAACGTGGGGAGTTACGCGGCCACGTCCACCGGCACGACCGCCGGGGCGAGCGCGATCTCCAGGACCTGGCGGACGTCCGTCACCGGGTGGACCTCCAGCTTCTCCAGGATCTCGGCCGGGACGTCGTCCAGGTCGGCCTCGTTCCGCTTGGGGATCACGACCGTCGTGATGCCCGCCCGGTGCGCGGCGAGGAGCTTCTGCTTCACGCCGCCGATCGGCAGCACCCGGCCGGTGAGGGAGACCTCGCCGGTCATGGCCACGTCCGTACGGACGAGCCGGCCGCTCAGCAGGGAGGCGAGGGCGGTCGTCATGGTGACGCCCGCGCTCGGCCCGTCCTTGGGCACCGCGCCCGCCGGGAAGTGGATGTGCACGCCCCGGTCCTTGAGGCCGGTGACGGGCAGCTCCAGCTCCGCGCCGTGCGAGCGGAGGAAGGAGAGCGCGATCTGCGCCGACTCCTTCATCACGTCGCCCAGCTGACCGGTGAGGGTCAGACCGGCGGCGCCCGTCTCCGGGTCGGCGAGGGACGCCTCCACGAAGAGGACGTCACCGCCCGCGCCGGTCACGGCGAGCCCGGTGGCGACACCCGGCACGGCCGTCCGGCGCTCCGCCGGGTCCTGGGCCGACTCCGGCACGTGGTGCGGCCGCCCGATGAGCTCCCGCAGATCGTCCGCTCCGACCGTGAGCGGCAGCTCGCGGTCGCCGAGTTCGTGCTGGGCCGCGACCTTCCGCAGCAGCCGGGCGATCGACCGCTCCAGGGTGCGGACGCCGGCCTCGCGGGTGTACTCCCCGGCCAGCTTCCGCAGCGCGGACTCCTCCAGGACGACCTCGCCCGGCTCCAGACCGGCCCGCTCCAGCTGGCGCGGGAGCAGGTGGTCACGGGCGATGACGACCTTCTCGTCCTCCGTGTAGCCGTCGAGGCGCACCAGCTCCATGCGGTCGAGGAGCGCCTCGGGGATGGCTTCGAGGACGTTGGCCGTGGCCAGGAAGACGACGTCGGAGAGGTCGAGTTCGACCTCCAGGTAGTGGTCGCGGAAGGTGTGGTTCTGCGCGGGGTCGAGGACTTCGAGGAGGGCCGCCGCGGGGTCGCCGCGGAAGTCGGAGCCGACCTTGTCGATCTCGTCGAGCAGGACCACCGGGTTCATCGACCCGGCCTCCTTGATGGCGCGGACGATCCGGCCGGGCAGGGCGCCGACGTACGTCCGCCGGTGACCGCGGATCTCCGCCTCGTCCCGTACGCCGCCGAGGGCGACCCGGACGAACCGGCGGCCCATGGCGTGGGCGACGCTCTCGCCCAGGCTGGTCTTTCCGACGCCGGGCGGACCGACGAGGGCGAGCACGGCACCGCCGCGACGGCCGCCGACCACGCCGAGACCGCGGTCGGAACGCCGCTTGCGCACCGCGAGGTACTCGGTGATCCGTTCCTTCACGTCGTCGAGGCCGGCGTGCTCGGCGTCCAGGACCGCGCGGGCGCCCCGGATGTCGTACCGGTCCTCGGTCCGCTCGTTCCACGGCAGTTCGAGGACGGTGTCCAGCCAGGTGCGGATCCAGGAGCCCTCGGGGGACTGGTCGCTGGACCGCTCCAGCTTCTCGACCTCCTTGAGGGCGGCCTCCCGCACCTTCTCGGGCAGGTCGGCGGCCTCCACGCGGGCGCGGTAGTCGTCGGACTCGTCGCCCTCGGCCTCGCCGTTGAGGTCGCGGAGCTCCTTGCGGACGGCTTCGAGCTGGCGGCGGAGCAGGAACTCGCGCTGCTGCTTGTCGACGCCCTCCTGGACGTCCTTGGCGATGGTCTCGGCGACGTCCTGCTCGGCGAGGTGCTCGCGGAGCTGGGCGGTGGCGAGCTTGAGGCGGGCGACCGGGTCGGCGGTCTCCAGGAGTTCGACCTTCTGCTCGACGCTGAGGAAGGGCGAGTAGCCGGAGTTGTCGGCGAGGGCGCCGACGCCGTCGATCTGCTGGACGCGGTCGACGACCTGCCAGGCGCCGCGCTTCTTGAGCCAGCTGGTGGCCAGCGCCTTGTACTCCTTGACCAGTTCGGTCACGTGGCCGGGCAGCGGGTCGGGCAGGGTCTCCTCGACCGTGGCGCCCTCGACCCACAGCGCGGCGCCGGGGCCGGTCGTGCCGGCGCCGATGCGGACGCGGCCGAGGCCGCGGATCAGCGCGCCGGGATCGCCGTCGGACAGGCGTCCCACCTGCTCGACGATGCCCAGGACGCCGGTGCCGGCGTAGGTCCCGTCGACCCGCGGCACCAGGAGGACGCGGGGCTTGCCCGCGACGGCGCGGGCGGCGGCCTGGGCGGCCTCGACGGCGGCCCGTACGTCGTTGTCGGACAGGTCCAGCGGCACGACCATTCCGGGCAGCACGACCTCGTCGTCGAGCGGCAGCACAGGCAGAGTGAGCGGCACGGACGCCATGGACTCAGAAGCCATGATCTCCCCTTCGGCAGTCAAGTTGAGCTATGTGCACTCAATGCTTGTGAGCCCAGAGATGTTCCCGCCCATACGTTCGCTCTGAGCGATCACCCCCACACGCACCCGCACAGGTCACATGTAATACCCCCATGAACATCTCATCCATTACTTCAGCGTGGGTGGCGGGCTGGACGGTCTCCCGGGGCACCCCGGCCGCCGTCGCCGAGCCCTGGGGCCACCGGATCGACGTCGGCCTGCCCCGGCATGTCGTGCGGCACGTCCTGCCCGCCCCCGACGCGGCCTCCGTCGGCGCGCTCTGCGCCCGGCTGACCACGCCGTACAGCTGGCTCAAGGTGATGGCGGGACCCGAGGAGGTGGCGCCGTGGATCACCGAAGGATGGACGGTCCCCGACGACCCCGGCTTCATGATGGTCAAGCCGCTGGACCCCGGCGCCCGCCCCGCGCCCCCCGAGGGGTACGCCCGTACGACCGAGGTCGCGAACGGCGTCATACGCGTCCGCGTCCTCGCCCCGGACGGCACTCTCGCCGCCCGCGGCCAGATCGCCCCGACCGGCTCCACCGCCGTGGCCGACCAGATCGAGACCGACCCCGCGCACCGGCGCCGGGGCCTCGGCGCGAACGTCATGCGCACCCTGGAGGCCGCCGCCGCCCAGGCCGGCGCCGAGACCGGCGTGCTCGCCGCGACCACGGACGGCCTCGCGCTCTACGACTCCCTGGACTGGCGCTACCGGGGACCGATCACCGGAATGGTCCGAACAGACGCCCGGGGCTGAAACCCGGCCGTCCGGCTGCGAGCGGGACCCCGGAGCGGGCATGCTCGTTCCATGGCGCGAGGCGTGAGGGGTACGGGGAAGTGGTGCGGGGCCCTGCTGCTGGCGGGAGCCCTGGCCGGCGGCCTGAGCGGCTGCGGCCCCGGGGTGCCGCCCACGCCCGGCGGAGCGCCGTCGAGCGCGAGCGTGCCGGCCGTTCCGAGCCCCACGACGGACCTTGGCACGCCCACCGCGGAACCCCAGCCGGGCGAGGTCCTCGTCGAGGTGGTCGTCAACGGCGGCCTCGCCGGCGTCCGCAACCGGCTCGTCGTCCACTACGACGGCAGCTGGACCAGCCGCTCCGGCACCAGACCGCCCCGGACGGGCCGGCAGACCCCCGCCGAGGCCGCCGAACTGCGCGCGGCCCTGGAGGACCCCGCCTTCGCCCTGGTCCCGGACCGCCCGACGGGCAAGCCGATCCCGGACGGCTTCCAGTACTACGTGACGTACCGCCACCGCCTGGTCGTCGCGGACGACCACACCCGCCCGCCGGCCCTCGACCGCGTCTTCACGGCCCTCCCGGAGGGCGGCCCGCCGACGAGCCCGTGAGGGCGCGTACGAGACGGCGTCCCCGCGCGCGTACGGCCCGTTAAGTGTTTGTCCCGGTCGTCGCCGCCCCGCAAGGATGGCCGGGAGAGACCGTACGTTCACGAGACCACGGAGTGATCATGACCAGCCCCGTCACCCTCGACCGCCGCGACGGACCGTACGGAGAAGTGGTGCTCCGCCGCAGGGCCGAGCACTACGAGATCATCGCCAACGGCACCTTCCTCATGGACACCTCCGACGGGCGCTCCGAGCGGCTGCTGGTCGACGCGGCGCTGGGCGCCCTGCCCGAGGCGTCGCGGTCCGGTGCGTCCGTCCTCGTCGGCGGGCTCGGGGTCGGTTTCTCGCTCGCGCACGCCGCCGCCGAGCCCCGTTGGCGACGGATCGTCGTCGCCGAGCGTGAGGAGGCGATCATCGACTGGCACCGGCGGGGGCCCCTCGCGGCGATCTCCGGGGCCGCGCTCGCCGATCCGAGGACCGTGATCCTGCACACGGACCTGGTGGAGCACCTGCGCACCACGACCGACACCTACGACGCCCTGTGTCTGGACATCGACAACGGGCCCGACTGGACGGTCACCGAGGACAACGAATCCCTGTACTCGGCCGAGGGTTTGGCGGCCTGCGCGGCCCGTCTCAACCCCGGTGGGATCCTCGCCGTGTGGTCCGCCCAGCCGTCCGTCGATTTCGAAGAGTCGTTGCGGAATGCCGGATTCAGCGGGGTACGGACGGAAGAGATCCCCGTTGCCCGGGGCGTCCCCGACGTGGTCCACCTCGCCGTCCGTCCCGGATAGCTCCTGGATAGCCGGGACGCCGCCGGTACCTCTAGGCTGCTGCACCGACATCGGCGACGCGAGGCGGGGCAATGGAGCAGACACACACCACTCACCACGGTGCGGCGGCCACTCCGGGGGCCCAGCGGCGCGTCCTTGTGGTCGAGGACGACGCCACGATCGTGGAGGCGATCTCCGCGCGGCTGCGCGCCGAGGGCTTCCTCGTGCAGACCGCGACCGACGGTCCCGCGGCCGTCGACGCGGCCGAGGCCTGGCAGCCGGACCTGATGGTCCTGGACGTGATGCTGCCCGGTTTCGACGGCCTGGAGGTGTGCCGCAGGGTCCAGGCCCAGCGCCCCGTCCCGGTCCTCATGCTGACCGCCCGCGACGACGAGACCGACATGCTGGTCGGCCTCGGCGTCGGCGCCGACGACTACATGACGAAGCCGTTCTCGATGCGCGAGCTGGCCGCCCGGGTGCACGTGCTGCTGCGCCGGGTGGAGCGGGCCGCGCTCGCGGCGGTCACCCCGCGCAGCGGGATCCTGCGCCTCGGCGAGCTGGAGATCGACCACGCGCAGCGCCGGGTCCGGGTCCGCGCGGAGGACGTGCACCTGACCCCGACCGAGTTCGACCTGCTCGTCTGCCTGGCGAGCACCCCCCGCGCGGTCCTCTCCCGCGAGCAGCTGCTCGCCGAGGTGTGGGACTGGGCGGACGCCTCCGGCACCCGGACCGTGGACAGCCACATCAAGGCGCTGCGCCGGAAGATCGGGGCCGAGCGCATCCGTACGGTCCATGGCGTCGGTTACGCGCTGGAGACCCCGGCGCCGTGAGCCGGCCGGGGCCCGGGAGGCCGGATGCGCGGGGGCCGCGCCGGTCCCGCCGCATCGTGATCTCGATCAAGACGAAGCTGGGCGCCCTGGTCGTCGGGGCGGTCCTGCTGACCTCCTGCCTGGCCCTGGTGGCGATCCGGACCTCCACCGAGTTCCGGTACATCACGATCTTCGCGATGATCGCGACCCTGCTGATCACCCAGTTCGTGGCGCAGTCCCTGACGGCGCCGCTCGACGAGATGAACACGGTGGCCGGGTCGATCTCGCGCGGGGACTTCAGCCGCCGGGTGCGGGGCGCGGACCGGCGGGACGAGCTGGGCGACCTCGCCTCGACGATCAACCGCATGGCGGACGACCTGGAGGCCGTCGACCGGCACCGCAAGGAGCTGGTGGCGAACGTCTCGCACGAGCTGCGCACGCCGATCGCCGCGCTCCGGGCCGTCCTGGAGAACGTGGTGGACGGGGTGTCCGAGGCCGATCCGGAGACCATGCGGTCGGCGCTGAAGCAGACGGAGCGGCTCGGGCGGCTCGTGGAGACCCTGCTCGACCTGTCGCGTCTCGACAACGGTGTCGTGGCGCTCCGGGCGAGCCGCTTCGAGGTATGGCCGTATCTGTCGGGGGTGCTGCGGGAGGCGAACCTGGCCGCGTCCCAGCGCGGCCTCTCGTCGACCTCGGGCCTTCACCGTCGTACGGACGTGCATCTGCATCTGGACGTGTCGCCGCCCGAGCTGGTCGCGCACGCGGACGCGGAGCGGCTGCACCAGGTGATGGCGAACCTGATCGACAACGCGGTGAAGCACTCCCCGCCGCACGGCCGGGTCACGGTCCGGGCCCGGCGGGGCCCGTATCCGGACTCGCTGGAGCTGGAGGTCGAGGACGAGGGTCCCGGCATTCCGGAGTCGGAGCGGCACAAGGTCTTCGAGCGGTTCAACCGGGGCTCGGTCCCGAACCGGCAGGGGCCGGGCAGCGACGGCGGCACGGGGCTCGGGCTCGCGATCGCCCGCTGGGCGGTGGATCTGCACGGCGGCGGGATCGGAGTGGCCGAATCGTCACGTGGATGCCGCATCAGAGTCACCCTTCCGGGCAGCCTTCCCTCCAGAGATTGACGTAGGGTTCGAACCGGAAGCGCACGTTCTGCGTGTACGTGAGCAGGACACGCGTCTCCGTGAGCGAGACCTGCGTCTTCATGAGCGGGACGTGTGCCTCCGTGAGCGGGGCGTGATCAGAGGTGCGGCCGAATCGGGTCGTGCTCGCGCTTCCTCGTACCCTCACACATGCGGAACCACGCTTGTTTCCCGCCATTCATGGCATCGAAACACGCTGTCAAGTGTGACTTGCGCAACGTTGGACTGCCTGGCCTGCACCTCTCGGCCGGACAGGCGTAGCCTTTATTTCCGCTGTCCATCACCTTGCGAAGCGGAAGAGGGCGGTTGCCGCCGTGTCGTCTCAGTCCCCCAGTACCCCGAGCTCCCCGGCCGACCAAGACGGGCAGGGCGTAAGCCCCGCAGCCGCCTTCGGTGCCAATGAGTGGCTCGTCGACGAGATCTACCAGCAGTACCTCCAGGACCCGAATTCGGTCGATCGTGCCTGGTGGGACTTCTTCGCCGACTACAAGCCCGGAGCGTCGGAGACCCCGGCCGCCCCGGCCGCCACCACCACGCAGAGCGCCGCGCCCGCCGCGCCGCAGGCGGGCCCCGCACAGGCCGCGCCTTCGGCTCCCGCGGTCGTCCCGGCCCCCGCGCCGGCCCCGGTCGCGGCCCCGGCTCCCGTGAAGCCCTCCGGTGCAAGCACCGGCTCCACCGGAGCGGCTGGCGCCGCGCCCTCTGCTGCCGCGCCGGTCGCCGCGAAGCCGGCCGCCGCCGCTCCGGCGCCGGTCAAGGCCGCCCCGGCCGCCGAGGCGCCCGCCGGTCCCGAGCTGATCACGCTGCGCGGCCCCGCCGCCGCGGTCGCGAAGAACATGAACGCCTCCCTGGAGGTGCCGACGGCCACGTCCGTCCGCGCCGTCCCGGTGAAGCTGCTCTTCGACAACCGGATCGTGATCAACAACCACCTGAAGCGCGCCCGGGGCGGGAAGATCTCCTTCACGCACCTCATCGGCTACGCGATGGTGCAGGCGATCAAGGCCATGCCGTCGATGAACTACTCCTTCGCGGAGAAGGACGGCAAGCCGACCCTGGTCAAGCCGGACCACGTGAACTTCGGCCTCGCGATCGACCTGGTCAAGCCCAACGGCGACCGCCAGCTCGTCGTCGCGGGCATCAAGAAGGCCGAGACGCTCAACTTCTTCGAGTTCTGGCAGGCCTACGAGGACATCGTCAAGCGCGCCCGCGTGGGCAAGCTGACGATGGACGACTTCTCCGGCGTCACGGTCTCCCTGACCAACCCCGGCGGCCTCGGCACCGTCCACTCCGTGCCGCGCCTGATGCCCGGACAGTCGGTCATCATGGGCGTCGGCTCGATGGACTACCCGGCCGAGTTCCAGGGCACCTCCCAGGACACCCTGAACAAGCTGGGCATCTCGAAGGTCATGACCCTGACCTCGACGTACGACCACCGCGTCATCCAGGGCGCCGCCTCCGGCGAGTTCCTGCGGATCGTGGCGAACCTCCTCCTCGGCGAGGAGGGCTTCTACGACGAGATCTTCAAGGCCCTGCGCATCCCGTACGAGCCGGTCCGCTGGCTCCGGGACATCGACGCCTCGCACGACGACGACGTCACCAAGGCCGCGCGCGTCTTCGAGCTCATCCACTCCTACCGGGTCCGCGGCCACGTCATGGCCGACACCGACCCGCTGGAGTACAAGCAGCGCAAGCACCCCGACCTGGACATCACCGAGCACGGCCTCACCCTGTGGGACCTGGAGCGCGAGTTCGCGGTCGGCGGCTTCGCCGGCAAGTCGATGATGAAGCTCCGCGACATCCTCGGCGTGCTCCGCGACTCGTACTGCCGCACCACCGGCGTCGAGTTCATGCACATCCAGGACCCGAAGCAGCGCAAGTGGATCCAGGACCGCGTCGAGCGCCAGCACTCCCGCGTGGAGCGCGAGGAGCAGCTGCGGATCCTGCGCCGGCTGAACGCGGCGGAGGCCTTCGAGACCTTCCTGCAGACGAAGTACGTCGGCCAGAAGCGCTTCTCCCTGGAGGGCGGCGAGTCCGTCATCCCGCTGCTCGACGCGGTCATCGACTCCGCGGCGGAGTCCCGCCTGGACGAGGTCGTCATCGGCATGGCCCACCGCGGCCGCCTGAACGTCCTGGCGAACATCGTCGGCAAGTCGTACGCGCAGATCTTCCGCGAGTTCGAGGGCAACCTCGACCCGAAGTCGATGCACGGCTCCGGCGACGTCAAGTACCACCTGGGCGCCGAGGGCACCTTCACGGGCCTCGACGGCGAGCAGATCAGGGTCTCCCTGGCCGCCAACCCCTCGCACCTGGAGGCGGTCGACCCGGTCCTGGAAGGCATCGTCCGCGCCAAGCAGGACGTCATCAACAAGGGCGGCACGGACTTCACCGTCCTGCCCGTCGCCCTCCACGGCGACGCGGCCTTCGCCGGCCAGGGTGTCGTCGCCGAGACGCTGAACATGTCGCAGCTGCGGGGCTACCGCACCGGCGGCACGGTCCACATCGTCATCAACAACCAGGTCGGCTTCACCGCCGCCCCGGAGTCCTCGCGTTCCTCGATGTACGCGACCGACGTGGCCCGCATGATCGAGGCGCCGATCTTCCACGTGAACGGCGACGACCCGGAGGCCGTGGTCCGCGTCGCGCGGCTCGCCTTCGAGTTCCGCCAGACGTTCAACAAGGACGTCGTGATCGACCTCATCTGCTACCGCCGCCGCGGTCACAACGAGGGCGACAACCCGCAGTTCACCAACCCGCAGATGTACAACCTGATCGACAAGAAGCGTTCGGTGCGCAAGCTGTACACCGAGTCGCTCATCGGTCGCGGCGACATCACCCTCGAAGAGGCGGAGCAGGCGCTCCAGGACTTCCAGGGCCAGCTGGAGAAGGTGTTCGCGGAGGTCCGCGAGGCCACCGCCGCCCCGTCGGCGACGACCGTCCCGGACGCCCGGGCCGAGTTCCCGGTCGCCGTCACCACCGCGGTCTCCCAGGAGGTCGTGAAGCGGATCGCCGAGTCGCAGGTCAGCATCCCGGAGCGGGTCACGGTCCACCCGCGTCTGCTGCCGCAGATGCAGCGCCGTGCCGCCTCGATCGACGACGGCACCATCGACTGGGGCTTCGGCGAGACCCTCGCCATCGGCTCCCTGCTGATGGAGGGCACCCCGGTCCGCCTGTCGGGCCAGGACTCCCGCCGCGGCACCTTCGGCCAGCGCCACGCGGTCCTGGTCGACCAGGAGACCGGCGAGGACTACACCCCGCTGCTCTACCTGACCGAGGACCAGGCCCACTACAACGTCTACGACTCGCTGCTCAGCGAGTACGCGGCGATGGGCTTCGAGTACGGCTACTCGCTGGAGCGCCCGGACGCCCTGGTCATCTGGGAGGCCCAGTTCGGTGACTTCGTCAACGGCGCGCAGACCGTCGTCGACGAGTTCATCTCCTCGGCCGAGCAGAAGTGGGGCCAGACCTCCGGCGTCACGCTGCTCCTGCCGCACGGCTACGAGGGCCAGGGCCCGGACCACTCGTCCGCGCGCCCGGAGCGCTTCCTCCAGATGTGCGCCCAGGACAACATGACGGTCGCCATGCCGACGCTGCCGTCGAACTACTTCCACCTCCTGCGCTGGCAGGTGCACAACCCGCACCACAAGCCGCTCATCGTCTTCACCCCGAAGTCGATGCTGCGTCTGAAGGCCGCGGCGTCCAAGGTGGAGGAGTTCACCACCGGCGGCTTCCGCCCGGTGATCGGCGACAGCACGGTCAACCCGGCCGACGTCCGCAAGGTCGTCTTCTGCGCCGGCAAGGTCTACTACGACCTGGAGGCCGAGCGTCAGAAGCGCGGTGACACGGAGACCGCGATCATCCGTCTGGAGCGCCTGTACCCGCTGCCGGGTGCCGAGCTGCAGGCCGAGATCGCCAAGTACCCGAACGCCGCGAAGTACATCTGGGCGCAGGAGGAGCCGGCGAACCAGGGTGCCTGGCCGTTCATCGCGCTCAACCTGATCGACCACCTGGACCTGGCGGTCGGCGCGGACATCCCGGCGGGCGAGCGCCTGCGCCGGATCTCGCGTCCGCACTCCTCCTCCCCGGCGGTCGGCTCGGCCAAGCGCCACCAGGCGGAGCAGCAGCAGCTGGTCAACGAGGTCTTCGACGCCTGATCTCGTACCGCGTGAAGAGGCCCGGCACCCTGGAAGGGGTGCCGGGCCTCCGGCGTTTCCTGTGCCGTACGGGCTGTCAGCCCAGGTTGGCCTCGAAGTCCCAGTAGGGCCGGTTGCGCTGACGCGCCGACAGGGTGTGCGGGTGCTGGGCCCCCAGGGTGCGGGTGAGGGTGAGCAGGGCGTCCTCCTCCAGCTTGCTCGCCTCCTCGTTCTCCCTGAGCCCGCGCAGGTCGGTGGCGAGGGCCACCTGGGACGACAGGGTGAGCGGGTGCTCGTTGCCCAGGGTGTGCCGGGCCCGGCGCAGGGTGTCCCGGCTGAGCTCGGCGGCGTCGTGCACCCGGCCGTTGAAGTTGCGGGCGGCGCCGGCGTTGAGGGCGCAGCCGAGGACCCAGGGGTGGTCGGAGCCGAGCGAGGAGGTCAGTCCGGCGAGTGCGGCCTCCAGGATGGCGAGGGCGCTCGCGCGTTCGCCGGACGCCTGGAGGACGAGGGCGGTGTTGGCGAGGACACCGGTGGCGACCGGGTGGGCGGGGCCGAGGAGGGCGCGGTAGCCGGCCTCGGCCTCCTGGCTGAGTTCACGGGCCTGGTCGAGGTCGCCGTGTTCGCGGAGGTAGTTGGCGTAGTTGTTGAGGGAGGAGAGCGTCACCCAGTGGGTGCGGCCGTGCACCTGCTCCAGCTGTTCGAGCAGGCTGGCCATGGTGGCTCCGAGGTCCTGCTGGAAGCCGCCCTCGCGGCGCCGGCACAGGGCCAGCTGGGTGCGGGCGTGCAGGGTCTGCAGGTGCTGCGGGCCGAGCACCTGGACGTGCCGCAGGACGTTGGCCTCCTGGCGGGCGAGGGCTTCGCGGTACCGGCCGAGCAGCCGCAGGTCGTGGGCGAGGGCGCTGCTGGAGTTGAGGGTGTGGGAGTGGCGTTTGCCGAGGACGCGCTCGCACTGGGCGAGGGTCTCGGCGTCGGACTCGTGCGCCTCCTGGAAGCGGCCGAGCTGCCGCAGGGTGACGCCGAGGTTGTGCCGGGCGACGAGGGTGGAGAACTCGCTGTCGCCGAGGAGGCGTTCGGCGTCGGCGAGGACGGCGCGCTGCAGTCGTTCCGACTCCTTGTACTGGCCGAGGAAGCGCAGGTCGCTGGAGATGGCGCTGCTGGAGAGCAGGGTGCCGAGCTCGTTGGGGGGCTGGGCGGCGGCGAGGCGCTCGCGCTGGGCGAGGTCGAGGTCGTACGCCTCGCGGAAGCGGCCGAAGGAGCGCAGGATGTTCCCCTGCTGGGTGGTGAGGTCCAGCATGGGCTGGTCCAGCGGGTCCATGAAGGTGGACCAGTTGTCCCGGATCTTCTCGGCGAGCTGGATGCCGGCCTTGAACTCGCCGCTGCGGAAGCAGTAGCGCAGGCAGTTGAGCACCGCGGTCTGGGTGCGCGGGTTGTGGCTGAGGAGCGCGCCCGAGGGTTCCAGGTGGGGCAGGAGTTCGGCGTAGCGGGGCCAGTGACGGCTGTCCATGGGGTTGCCGGGGTCGGCCTCGGCGAGCAGGGTGCGGACGGCCTGGCGGTGGGCGGCGCGGTGGTCGCCCTCGGTGAGCCGGGCGACGATGTCGTGGACGAGCCGGTGCATGTGCACGGACTCCTGGTGGGGGCCCACCTCGGCGTTGTTGACGGGGCCCCGGGTCTCGCGGGTGAGCACCGAGTAGTTGACCAGGGTGTCCAGGGCCCGGGACCAGGCGGCGAGGTCCGTGACCATCCAGCGCAGGTCCTCGGGGAGGTCCGCCTGCGGATAGGCGCGGATGAGACCGAGCGGGATGCGGCCGGGGGCGAAGGACGCGCACAGGCTGAGCACGTCGATGGCCTGCGGCTGGGCGCGCCGGAGCCGGTTGATCAGTATCGACCAGGAGGTGAGGGAGGCCTGCGGGAAGCCGTCGCCGGACGGCTCGACGGCGGAGATCCGTCCTTCGCGGACCATGTGCAGGTACTCGGAGACCTCCATGTGGGACTCGCCCAGCCAGGCCGCGGCCTGGACCAGCGGCAGCGGTACGTCTCCGAACTCGGCGGCGACCTCGTCGGCCTCGGGCGCCGTGATGTGCGGGGCGCGCCGCATCAGGTAGGCGGTGGATTCGGCGCGGTCGAAGCCGGGGACCTCGAGGATGTCGGTGTAGTCGCCCCAGCCGCGGTTGCGCGAGGTGACGAGGACGTGGCCGGGGCCGTGGGGCAGGATGACGTTCGCGCCGTCGGTGTCGTCCCAGCCGTCGAAGACGATGAGCCAGCGGGAGTGCGGGTCGCCCCGGCGCAGGGCCTCGCGGACGGCGCGGATGCGTTCGCCGGGTTCGTTGCCGGTGGCGAGGCCGAGTTCGGCGGCGAGCTCGCCGAAACGGTCGCGCTGCACGTTGCGGTCGTCGGAGCTGACCCACCACACGACGTCGTAGTCGGAGCTGAAGCGGTGGGCGTACTCGGCGGCGATCTGGGTCTTGCCGATGCCGGACATGCCGAGCAGGGTGCACGCGGCGTTGCCGCGCTCGGCGTCCATGAGCCGTTCCTGGAGCTCGCTGAGCAGGTCGTCGCGGCCGGTGAAGCGCGGGTTGCGGCGCGGGATCTCGCCCCAGATCTCGGGTGGGGTGTCGGGGAAGCGGACGAGTGAGCCGGCGGGCAGCCGGCGGCCGGTGGCGCGGCGGGGTTCGACGCCGAGCCGGCTGAGCAGCCGGGCTTCGGCCTCCTCCTCGCCGACGCCCCACAGGCTGACGGGTTCGAGGACGGCGGTGGCCGGGAGCAGGGTCCGGTTGGTGAGGTTGACCGCGGCGAACCGCTCGGCGTGGGCGGCGACGAAGCCGCGCAGCACGTCGTTCCACTCGCCGGCCGCGCGCGGTCCGAGCTGGAAGAACCAGTCGTCCAGGACGAGCAGCACCTGTCCGCGGGCGAGCAGCAGGTCGCCGAGCGAGTCCTCCAGGGGCACCTCGCGCGGCGGGTCCCAGCGCTGAAGGCTCGCGCGCACCCCGTACGCGTCGAGCCGTTGGTTGATCCAGGTGGCCCACGGGCGGTGATAGCCGGGGAAGACCACGAGGACGTGTTCCGGCGCGCTTCTGGCTCCGTGGTCCGCCGCACCGCCCGATCGCTGTTCCGCCATCTGTCGTGTCTCCCGTCCCGCTCCCGCGCAACGCAGTGTCTTGTGCCGTGAGCACAGTGTTACCCAGCGACCAGGGGGGTCGCGCCGAGGCTCGCGTGGTGCAGTCCCATTTGTCGAACGAACTCCCGTCCGTTCGCGGTCAGTTCATCGGATTCAAGCAGGATCGGCAGCGCCTCGCCCACCTGATCGTGGATGTCGTCGAACTGTTGCCCGGCGGCGGACCGCCAGGCCGCCGGCACTCCGTCGGCGGTGACCGCGCGCCACCACAGATCGGCCAGGGCCAGATGCGCGTAGGCGCCGTGCAGCACACCGGCGATGGGCCGTGGGTCCGAACGCCAGCCGACCCGGTGCACGGCGCCCCGCCCGGGGCCGTACAGCGGCACGAGTTCATGGAGTGTCGCGAGCTTGCTGTGGTGCAGCTCGTGCACGAGCGTTTCGGCCATCCCCTGCCCTTCGGCGGGCAGCGAGGTCAGTACGGCTCCGGGGGCGGCGCTCAGGGTGGCGCCCAGGTGCCGGGGTCCGCGCGGGACGACCGGGACGACCGCGCGGACGCCGCGCGCCACCTCGGCGGCCCGGCCGGGGTCCGTGCGGGCGAGGAGGTCCCGGGCGGCGCACCAGGTGGCGGCCCAGGCGGCGTGGTCGGTGTCGGCGGGATCGGCCGCGGCGACCACCGTGCCGCCGCCCCCGCCGAACGGCACCCGGTACGGGTCGAGATCGTCCAGGAGCGCGCTGCCGCCGGGCAGCGGGCGGACGGCGCGCCAGCCGGGGCCGTGGCCCGCGAGGACGCCGTCGTGCCCGCCGGTCAGCCGCAGGACGGCGGGCACGGGGTGGCGGGCGCCGTCCGGGTGGAACCGTACGGTCCGCTCGCCGGCGCTGACCCTGACGCGGTCCGCGGCCACGGCCAGCCGGCCCACGCCGGGCAGCGGGAGCAGGCCGTCGGGGGTCTCCACGGTCAGGTCGAGCGGGCCTCCGGCGCGCAGGGCGGCGGTGACCGCGAGGTTGTCGAGGTGGCCGAGCAGCCGGTCGAAGGCCGGCCCGGGTGACTCGGCGAGCGCGTCGGCCAGCCAGGCGCCGGTCGTGGGGTAGTCGAGGACGTCCCGGACCACGGCGGGATGGCGCTCCTCGACCCGTTCGAGCAGGTCCCAGGCGCGGTCGAACCGGCCGAGCGCGCCCGGTTCGACGGACTCCCGGTGCCGGTGGACGCGCACCAGGAGTGCTTTGAGGAGCAGCAGCCGCCGGGCGTGCAGCGCGGATCGGAGCAGCGTGAGCCCGTCCGGGGCGGGGCTGAGCCGGGCCAGCCGGACGAAGACGGGCGCGGGCAGGGGCGCGCTGTTCACTCCCGGCTCCATGGGCCTACGGCGGGAGGCGCGCATCTGACCGAAAACGGTCGGTCGGGGCGGACACTCCACCGAGGGTCAGCCGTGGACCTTGTCCCCGGCGGTCTCCGCCCAGGAATCGGCCAGCTCCTGGGGATGCCAGAGGACCCGCTCGACGGCGGCCGCCAGGGCGGGATCGTCCATGAAGCGCAGGGTCCGCAGGTCCACGCCGTTGAGATCGGGCAGGTGCCGAGGCCGTTCACCGCCCCGGTCGACGCCTGCGACCCGCTTCGTGTGCTCCAACACCCTCGGCTCCTCCTCACCGACCCTTGTCCCCCACGGTCGTAGCGGCGGAGCGGTTCTTCCCGACGCCCCAGAGGCGGAAACCGGTTCGACTCAACTGCGCCCATGCGCGCCCCCGTTATCCAGCCGTTCCGCGTCCTCCTCGCGCCAGGCCCACCAGGGCGGCGCGATCCGGCGCCGTTCCTCGCGGGAGAAGCGGTCCGGCCGCGGGCGGGGGACGGCCCTGGCCTCGGCGAGCAGCGTCCGGGTCCGCTCGACGTCCGCCCAGTCCACCGCCACCAGCACGCCGTCGAGCCGCCGCCACTGCTCGGCGGCCTCCGCCAGGACCGTCGCGGCGTGACCGACGCGGTCCATCAGGTACAGCACCGCGCCCTGGGCGTGGAGCGCCCGCGCCAGGGTGACGGTGCCGGGGGTGTCGCCGCGGGCGGCCCGGGAGTCGTCGGCGGCGCGCCGGAAGGCGGTGAGGGCGCCGACGAGCTGCCCGTCCCTCGCCGCCTCGCTCAGCTGGAGCTGCACCCATCCCAGTTGCAGCCCGACCTCGGCCCGGGTCGCCGGGTCGCGGGTGGTGCGGAGGGCCTCGTCGAGGAGATGGCGGCTCTCGTACAGGTCCGGCAGGAACCCCGCGCGGTCGAAGCGCAGGGCGAGCACGTTGCCGATGAGGATCCTGGCCCGCTCGCGGGCGGGGGATCCGGCGGGGAGGCAGGTGAGGGCCTCGCGCAGCACGGACTCCGCGCGGTCGACCGGCCGGGTCCCGGTGCCGGCGGCGGCGCGGCGCAGCAGGGACTCGCCCCAGGTGAGCAGGAGGCGGCCGCGCTGCTCGCCCTCGGCGGGGGTGAGCAGGGTGGCCCGCTCGTAGGCCGCGTCGGCGGCCGGCCCGTCGCCCGCGGTCTCGTACAGGCGGGCGCGTGCGGCGGCGTGACGCAGCCTCAGCGCCCGGCCGTCGCCGAGGAGGGCCTCCGCGCGGTCGAGGACGGGGCCGATGCGGTCGGGTCCCGCCTCGGCGAGGTGCAGGGCGTCGGCGAGGTCGAGCAGGGCCGCGGCGCTCTCCCCGAGGGCGAGGGCCGCGGTGAGCTCCTCGGCCGCCGCCGCGCCGTCGCCGCGCGCGAGGAGCAGCCGTCCCCGGCGCAGGTGCAGGGTGGGCCGGGCGGTCGGGGGCCACCGGCCCGCGTCCCCGGCGAGCGTGGCGAGGGCGGTGTCGAGCCGCCGTGCGTCCCCGGTCTCCTGCCACAGGGCGTGCTGGACGACGGCCCGTTCGAGGCGGGCCTCGGCCCAGTGCTCGTCCCCCGGCCGGGCCAGCTCCGCGGCGTTGACGAGGATGTCGTCGGCCCGGTCGAGGAGCTCGCGGCGGCGTCCCGCACGCCGGACGGCCCCCGTGCCCGCCTCCGCGTACACGACACGGCCGAGGACGATCCGGGCCTCGGCGGGCGCGGTGGGGAGCGCCTCCTCGGCGCGCTCGCGGGCGGCGGAGAGGAGGGCGGGGTCGGACTGGGCGCGCCCCTGTTCGAGGAGGCGGCGGGCTTCGGTGAGGGGGTCGGGGGTGACGAGGTCGGGGTGGTAGAAGCGGAGCACGCGCGCGGGGATGCGGGCGAAGAGTTCCGCCTCGGCGCCCTCGGGCCCGGCGGGTTCGTCGGTCTCGTCGGACGCCGGGACGGGGCCGGGTCCGCCCTCGCCGTCGGCGGGGCCGTGGCCGGCGAGCCGGGCGGCGGCGAGCGCCGGGAAGTTCCGCATGCCCTGGCCGAAATTGCGCTCCACGTAGGCGGAGCAGTGTTTCAGGACGAGAGCGGCGGCGCCGGGGTCGAGCGAGCCGAGCAGGAGCTGCTGGATGCCGGGCGGATAGCTGAAGCAGGGGTACGGGGTGGGTCCCGGCAGTCTCCGCAGGAGGCCGCTGAGCAGGACCTCGGCCAGCTCCATGGGCCCGGTGTCGGGCAGCATCGCGCGCTGGACGAGCTGCATGACGGGGAGGGTGAGCGGGGCCGCCGCGAGCTGGACGGCGAGCCGGAGCGCCCCCGGGGATGCGCCCGCCCGGAACGCGCGCAGGAGCTCCTCGTCGCCGCGCGGGACGCGGGGTGTCCGGGGCTCCGGCGGCCGCGTGGGGCCGGGGGCGGGCCAGGCGGCCCAGCCGCGGACGATGTCGCCGCCGTGGCCGGTGTGGAGCCGGGCCCAGGAGGCGAAGGCCTCGGGGGTGGGGGTGAGCACGGGAACGGCCCGCCGGGCCGGGTCGGGGACCGCCCAGGGTTCGTCGTCGGAACGGAAGGCGGCGGGTCCTCCGGGGCGGGAGGAGCGCTGGAAGGTGCCCGGTTCGGCGGGGAGCGCGGTGCGCGGCCACAGGCGCGGCGGCAGCGGCTGGACGAGGGCGAGCGGGGAGTGGCGGGGCCACTGGCGCAGGAAGCGCTGGGCGGCGCCGCGCTGCCAGAGGGGCCCGACGCAGTCGCTGACGACGAGGGTGAGGCGGCGCCCGGTGGGGTCGTGGAGCTGGTCGACGGGGCGGAGCCGGGGCCGGCCGTCGGCACCGGAGGTGGTGGTGACGAGCGGGGGGCCTTCGCCCGTGTCGTAGAGGCGGTGCACCTGGACGTCGCGGAAGGCGCCGGACTGCTGGCAGGCCTGGCGGAGCTCCTCGACCATGCGGTCCCAGACGACCATCGCGGGACCGGTGTCCATGAGGAGCTGGATGTCGGGGCGGCGGCCGGCGGCGGGACGCAGGACGGGTGTGAGGATGCCCGCGGCGGCGCTGCTTTCGGCGGTGGCCTCCTCGTCGAGGACGCCCTCGTCGGGGCGCGGCGGGGCGGGCGCGTACCCCCGCAGCGGGCGCAGGGCCTTCTGGAGGCCGAGGAGCCCGGGCAGGGCGTTGGCGCCGGGCGCGCGTACGGACAGGGCCGCGCCCCGCCCCGTGCCGACGCCCCCGCCGCGGCGCACTCCGTCCGCCGGGCCGACTCCGGCGCGCGTGTGGAGGGCGACGGACTCGCGGCCCGCGGTGCGCTCGGCCGGGGGCGCGGGCGTGGGTGCGGGCGTCTCCTCGTGATTGGCCGGTTCTCGCCCCTCGCCGACGGGCCGGGCGGTCTCCGCGTCTCCGCCTTCCGCGCGGGACGGTGGCTCCGGATCGGGAGTCTCCGGTTCCGGCAGCCACTGGGACAGCCAGAGCGCGTCCGCGACCGCCTCGGCGGACGGGTCCACCCCGCCCGCCCGGAGTCTGCGGGTCAGCTCCTCCAGAGGCATCCGGTGCGTCCGGTGCATCCGGTCATCACCTCGGCTGATCGAGCGGCTGCATGAGCATGTCCGCGATCCGTTCCCTGGTCACCCGTTCGGCGCGGGAGGCGTGCTGGGTCAGGTAGAGGGCGTTGAGGAGCTGGTCGGTGGCGATCACCTCGCCGGGCTCGCGGTTCAGGAAGCGCTGGACGAGGCCCTGTTCGCCGTCGCCCGCGACGGCTTCGGTCCCCAGGTGGGCCTCGATCATCGCGCCGAGCTGCTCCTCGCCGGGCGGTTCGAGCTCCAGGCGGATGCAGCGGCGCAACAGGGCGGCGGGGAAGTCCCGTTCGCCGTTGGAGGTGAGCACGATGAACGGGAAGGTGCTGCAGCGGATCCGGCCGCCGTACACCGGCACCTTGCGGCCGTCGTCGCTGAGCACCTCGACGACCGGCTCCCGGTCGGCGAGCCGCTCCAGCTCGGGGATGGCGAACTCGCCCTCCTCCAGGGCGTTCAGGAGGTCGTTGGGCAGGTCGAGGTCGCTCTTGTCGAGCTCGTCGATGAGCAGGACACGGGGCTGCTCGGAGGGGAGCAGCGCGGTGCCGAGCGGTCCGAGCCGGATGTACGAGCCGATGCCGGCCGGGGCCGCGGCGGCGGAACCGGACGCACCGGCCTGGGCGCGCTCCAGCTGCACGTCCTGGAGGCGGCCGATGGCGTCGTACCGGTAGAGGCCGTCCTGGAGGGTGGAGCGGCTGACGATGGGCCAGCGGAGCACCCGGCCGAGGCGCAGCTCATGGGCGACGGCGTGCGCGAGCGTGGACTTGCCGGTGCCGGGGTTGCCGGTGACGAGGAGCGGACGCCGCAGGTAGAGGGCGGCGTTGACCGCGTCGGTCTCGGCGGGCCGGGGGTGGTGGTTCTGGACGAGCCTGCGCTTGACGCCGAGCCGGCGGTCGGAGCCGGCGAGGGTGTCGTCGGCGCCGCCCGCCGAGAAGTCGCGCCAGGGCGGCGGGGCGGGCAGGCGCCGTATCTCGTCATGCGGATGCCCGGCCCCACGGTAGATCCGCCAATCGTTCACGATGAACTCCTCCTGGCTGTGGTGTGCTGGCCGGGCTTTCCGAACGTACTGCCCCGGGGCCGTACTTGCCGACCCCCGAACCGGTCGTTCCGGGCGGGGACGGTAACTGTCGGACGCGTGGGGCGCTTTGGGCGGGACGGGGCCGGTGAGGGACCGGGGCGGGAGGGATCCTGTGACCGGCCGGGGCGGGAGGGCCCCCGTGACCGCCCGGGGACCGCGGCGGGCTCCGCCGGCCTCACGAGGCCTGCCCGGGGCGGGTCCGGGCGGCGGGCGCCGCCGCCGTCACGGGTCCTCCTCGCCGAGCAGCGGCGGGGGCTCCAGGCGGCCGGCGGCCGGCGGGCGGTCGGGGGGGTCGTACAGGACGGCGATGGTCTCGGCCCAGGCGAGGTCGGCCCGCTCCGGCACCAGGGCGCGCAGGGAACGGATGGGCTCGCCGAGCCCGTGGGCGGTGCGCGCGTCCGCGAGCAGCCAGTCCGCCTCCACGTGGAAGGCCGCGCAGTCGGTGTGGTCGTGGGCGCCGGTCCGCCAGAGGGCCAGGGGGTGGCCGGCGGCCAGGGCGGCGTTCATCGCCATGAGCCCGTCGCCGCTGCCCACCGGGCCGCAGTAGACGGGAACGGTGCCGCCCTCGGCCCGGCGGAGCCGCTCGCGCGTCTCCTCCAGGGTCTCCCGGCGCACGCGCGCGGTGTGGGCGTCCGAGCCCGCGCCGGGCACCTCGGCACGCAGGGGTGTCGCACGCAGCGGTCCCCGCTCCCCTGCCTCCCAGCGCTCCCGCCACTCGGCCGACGGCTCCTTGCCGTGGCGCCGGGCGTCCCTGATGACCACGATGCGGCGCTGCCCGAGGGTGAGGGGCCCCTGCTCCTCGTCGGGTCCCTCCGGGGGTTCGAGCCGCCAGGTGTCGAGCGGCTCGTCGAAGAGCTCGCGCGGCAGCACGGCCTCCACGGAGGCCAGGTGCGGCCCGTTGTCGCCGAGCCTGAGTGCCTCGGCGAGCGGCCCGCGCAGGGTCTCCTTGAGTCGGGCCCGCTCGACACCCCGGTCGTCGCCCTTGAGCGGGGTGACCATGTGCCCGTCGCGGAGCAGCTTCACGCGCCACGGGTAGCGCCGGTCCCAGCGGGGCGTGTCGATCTCCAGGAGCACGTCCGCGCGTGCGCGGCGCTCGCGGGCGCCCGCGAGGGCGGCCGAGCCGTTGGAGCCGATCAGGTCGTCGATCTCGCGGCGGAGGTACGGGCCCGCGTCGGCGGCCAGGTCGATGATCCAGTCCCGGAACGCGGTCACGTCGCCGACACCGCCGGGGCGGCCGGAGACCCGCCGGACGACATGGGCGGCGTACAGGAGCACGGCGTCGAGGCCGGGGTCGCCCGGATCGGTGCGGTCGGGCGCCCGCAGCCCGTACAGCAGTGCGGCGCCCTCGCTCCAGGTGCGCGGGTCGTCCTCGAAGGCGTCCGGGGTGGTGCTGTTCCTGATCCAGGCCCTGACCCGGTCGACCAGGTCCATGATCTCGCCGGCGTTGATCGGGGCGGGCAGCGCGGAGAGCTGCCCCCGTAACCGGGTGCGGAGTTGCGGGCTCAGCGGGTGCGGGCCGCCGAGCTGCTGCTGCGCGCGCGTCCAGTCGGATCCGTAGTCGAGGGACTGGAGGTAGTGGTCGAGGTGATGACGGTCGTGGTCACGCAGTGCCTCGGCCCAGAACCTGCCCCCGGGCGCGTCGTGCAGGCAGCGCAGGGCGGCGAGGGGGACGAGGGCGCCCTGGTCGGACCAGCGTCCCTTGTTGAAGCCGATCACGGCGCCCTGGAGGTCGTCGACGACGGGGCCGCCGGAGCAGCCCTCGACGGGCAGCACCCCCTCCGTCACGAGGGCGCGGGCGTCGACGCCGGTCAGCCGGCCGTGCACCTGGCGGATGCCCAGCTCCCCGGTCTCCCGGGACCAGCCGTGCAGGCCGACCTCGGTGGTGCGGGCCGGAGGCCGCTCGGCGAGCCGGACGCAGGAGGCCTTGAGCGTGCCGGGCACGCGCACGAGGGCGACGTCGGGGAAGCCCCAGGGCTCGGGGCGCGCACCGGGGTCCTCGGGCCGGGGCAGGGCGAGGACCACCGTGCCGATGGACTGGCGCGTCCTCTTGCCGTCCTGCCAGGTGATGCCGACGGCAGGCTTCTTCCTCCACACCTCGCCACCCCCTTCGGCCACGACATGGGCACAGGTCAGCACCCAGCCGGGGGCGATGAAGAAGCCGGTCCCCCAGAACTGGCCGCCGTGCGGGTCATACCCGCCGTCGGGAGCGCCGATGCGTACGAGTGCGGGGCGCACGAGAGCGTCGAAGGCGCTCATACGGTGCCATCGGCCGCCGGACGCCGCTGCCGGGTCACCCCCGACGGCTGCTGCGCGGCCTCCGGCTCGGCGGAGGCGGGCGCGGACTCCGCCGCGGGTGCGGCCGGCGCGGTCGGCGGGCCCTGTTCGGTCCAGGTCAGGGACACGTTCACGGAGGCCTTGCCCGAGCCGTCCGCGAGGACGCCGATCACCTTGCCGGACTGCGCCGACAGTTCGATGCCGAAGCTGACGGCGACCTCCACGGAGCCCTGCGGGTCGAGCCCGGCGCGCAGGGAGCCGACGACCCCGCGCACGACGTCCGTGAGCCCGCCGGCCATCGAGACCACCCGGTCCCTGACGCCGGTGTCCTGGAACCCGCCGCCCCGGCCGAGCTCCTCCGCGTCGCTGACGCGCGCCCACACGGGCGTGCCGTCGTCCAGTCGAATCCGAGCGATCCCGTGTGCCACAGCGGCCCCCGCTCCCCGAAGCGATGTTGGATCCAGAAGGCTAATCGGTGGGACTGACGGGCGACAGGGGACGTGAGGGGTACGGCCTATCCTGATCGCATGTACTTCACCGACCGTGGCATCGAGGAACTGGAGAAGCGGCGCGGCGAGGAGGAGGTCACCTTCGAGTGGCTCGCCGAGCAGCTGCGGACGTTCGTCGACCTCAACCCCGACTTCGAGGTGCCGGTAGAGCGCCTCGCGACCTGGCTGGCCCGTCTGGACGACGACGAGGACGAGGACGAGTAGGAGCTCCCTCCCGGTTGCGGGTCACCGCTCCCGCAGCCGGTCGCGCACTCCGCAATGCCGGTACCGGCCGCCGGCTCACCGCTCCCGCAGCCGGTCGTAGGCGAGTCCGAGCGCGCCGTGCGCGACGAGCAGCGCGCCGGCCGTCGCCCAGCCGCCGCTGCGGCGGCCCGCGCCCCACAGCAGCAGCGGCACCCCCACGAGGAGCTGCGCCCCGCTCAGTACGCGCGCCTTGGGGCCGCGCAGGTACGGGCCGATGGGGCCGTCCTCCACCACGTCCAGCTCGGCGCGCACGGCGTCGAGCCATCCGGTCCGTTCGAGCCGTTCGGCGCCCCCGGCGAGGGCCGCGGCCCGGAGCCGGTCGGCGCTCTCGCCCGGGACGATCCCGGCGGGCAGGGCGAGTCCGGCGCGGGCGAGGACCGCGACGACCCCGACGAGCCGGGCGTGGGCGTCGGCGTCCGGGTCGGGCTCGGTGAGCGGTTCGAGGGCCTGCACGTCCAGGACGGGATCGAGGGCGAGACGGGCGGCGAAGGTGCGCATGGCCTCGTCCTCGCCGACGGGGGTGCCGTCCGCGAGCCAGGTGTAACCGACCGCGCGGCGGAAGCCGGCGGCGAGCGTGAGGCCGGCCCGGTCGCGGTCCCACCAGAGCGCGACGACCGGCCGGCCGGCGGCCGGGACGGCGAGGGCGGTGGCCCAGCCGGTGACGACCTGCTCGACGGGCTCCCCGCCGTGCAGCCAGGGCTTCCCCTCCGGTACGAGCACGGTCCACTCGGCGCCCGCGGGGGCGAGGAGCAGCCGTTCCCGGAGGAGTTGGGCCGACGGCCGGACCTCCGGGGGCTCGGCGCGGCAGAGCAGCAGGGCTCCGGCGGGGTGCGGCGGTCCGGGTGTCGCGTTCATGGCCCCACGCTAGGCCAATTTGTCCGCATAAGACCGCGATTGCCCCGCCCCTGTCAGGGATGAGTCGGGGTCGACTCAGGGTTGACTCCACGAGGCCGCGATATATCGTGTCTATCGAGAAACGCGATATGTTGCGTTGCCGATACGGGAGGTCAGCACCATGACAGAGTGGTCCGTCACCGAGCCGACGAAGCTGGCTCCGGCCGACCCCGTGACGCTGCTGCAGGTCCGCATCGTCAACGGCACGGTGAACGTGGTGGGGACGGACGAGAGTTCCGCCCGCGTGGAGGTCTCCGAGATCGAGGGCCCGCCGCTGATCGTGACGCAGGACGGCTCCACGCTGACCGTGACCTACGAGGACCTTCACTGGAAGAGCATCCTCAAGTGGTTCGAGCGCAAGGAGTACCGCCGCCGGGCGGTCGTCTCCGTCGCCGTCCCCGCGGGCGTCGACGTCGAGGTGGGCGTGGTCGGCGCCGAGGCGGTCGTCACGGGGATCAGAGGGCGTACGGAGGTGCGCGGCGTCACGGGCGACACCACCCTCCTCGGACTCTCCGGCCCGGTCCGCGCCGAGAGCGTCTCGGGGAACCTGGAGGCCCAGTCCGTCACCGGCGCGCTGCGCGTCAACTCCGTGACCGGAGACGTGACGGTGATCGAGGGCTCGGGCTCCTCCGTGAAGGCCGACACGGTCAGCGGCGACATGGTCATCGACCTCGACCCGACCCGGCTCGACGGGCCGCCCGCCGACATCCGGCTCACCAGCGTCTCCGGCGAGGTCGCGATCCGGCTCCCGCACCCGGCCGACGCCCGGGTCGAGGCGAGCACGACGAGCGGCGCCGTGTCGAATGCCTTCGAGGACCTGCGGGTGGGAGGCCAGTGGGGCGCCAAGTCCATCACGGGCACGCTCGGTTCGGGCCGGGGCACGCTCAAGGCGACCACCGTCTCCGGCTCCATCGCCCTGCTCCGCCGCCCCGAGCCCGAGGAGGACGGCGACGCCGCCCCCTCGTCCGACCCCTCCGCGACCGGAAAGGTGCTCTGACATGCCGCCCGTCTTCGCCCACGGACGCCTCCGCCTGTATCTGCTCAAGCTGCTCGACGAGGCCCCGCGCCACGGGTACGAGGTGATCCGCCTCCTGGAGGAGCGCTTCCAGGGGCTGTACGCGCCCTCGGCGGGCACGGTGTACCCGCGCCTCGCCAAGTTGGAGGCCGAGGGCCTCGTCACCCACGCCAGCGAAGGGGGCCGCAAGGTCTACTCGATCACCGACGCCGGCCGCGCCGAGTTGGCCGGGCGCGGCGCCGAACTGGACGACCTGGAGCGGGAGATCCGCGAGTCGGTCTCGGAGCTGGCGGCGGAGATCCGCGAGGACGTGCGGGGCGCGGCCGGCCGGGTGCGCAGCGAGATGCGTGCCGCCGCCGGACAGAACCGCACGGTGGATCCCCCTTCCTTCGCCGAGGCGAAGGAGGAGATGCGCCGCTTCAAGCAGGAGTGGAAGCGGCAGGCCCGCGAGGCCCGCGAGGAGGCCCGGTCGGCGCGCCGCCAGGCGAAGGAGTTCCAGCGCATCGCCCAGCAGGTGCAGGACGAGGTCCAGGACCGGTTCGCGCGGGGCGACTGGCCCAAGGGGGTCTGGGAGGGGATCTCGGGCATCACGGCCCAGCTCGGCGACCTGGTGACGGGCACGACCCATCCGAAGGCCGCGACGCCGGACCCCCGGTTCACGAAGGCCCCGGCCGGCGAGGCGCCGGAATGGGCGCGGGACACGACGGGCTCGGGCGACCCGGCCCGCGACCTCGACCGCCTCCTCGACCGCTTCCGCGACGAGATCCGCGACGCGGCCCGCGACCACGGCGTGACGGAGGACCAGCTCAGGGAGACCCGGGACCACTTGTCGGCCGCGGCGACCCACATCACGGCCCTCCTTCACCCGGAGAGAAGGAGCTGACGGGGCCGGGGCCCACCCGGGCCCCGCCCCACCCCTCCCCCTGGGGCCTCAGCCGCGCGTGACCGTCACCGTCACCCGGGCGCCGGGCGTCGCGAGGATCCAGGCTCGGCCCCGGTCCTTGCGGAGCACCAGCGCGGCACCGTGGGCCGTCACGCGCCAGTCGCCGGGCGGCAGGGAGAGTTCGGTGACGCGGGAGCCGCGCCGGGAGGCCGCCTCGTACGACAGGCGGTAGACCCCGGACGGCGCGTCGTACGCCGCGGAGCGGACCCGGCCCGCGACCGCCTCCGCGTACGGCTCGGCGGTCAGCTCCTTGTTCGTGCGGAAGGCCCCGGTGCCGTCCACGGCGCAGTAGCCGCCGCCGTAGCACCACTCCCAGCCGGTCCAGCCGGAGCCGTAGCGGCCGAGGGAGGCCATGGCCTCGCGGTAGAAGCGGTTCATGTTCGGCAGGGAGTTGTTGAGCGGCCCCCACTCCCCCACGATCACGGGCACCTTGTACTCCTTCGGGTACTGGGTGACCGCCGCCTCGTAGTTCTCGATCCAGCCGGCCGACGGGTCGTAGTCGCCGCCCGCCTCCATGGTGCCGTTGTAGAAGTGGGGGGCGTAGACGACCTTGGGGTCGTCGATCCGCCCCAGACCGGTGGGCACGCCCTCGCCCACGATCGGGGTCGGCTCGACGAAGACCCACCCGTCCTTGTCGACCGAACGGATCGCGTCCGCGATCCGGTTGTACATCGGGGTGATCTGGTCGCGTTCGATGCGCCGGGCGGCCGTCGCGAGGTCCTCGCCCTCGCGCAGCTCGCCCATCGGCTCGTTGATGAGGTCGTAGCCGAGCACGGCCGGGTGGTCCTCGAAGCGGTCGGCGAGCACCCGCCACATGCGGGCCTGGGCGCGCTGGAGGTCGGCGTCCTCGTAGAGGTGGGTGAAGGCGCGCTGGACGGCGGGCTCGAAGTACTGGGAGAACCAGTCGTCGGGGTGCGGGGTGAACGGCAGCCCGTCGGTCCTGGTCGCCCACGCCGGGATGCCCCGGGAGCCGAAGGCGGGCCCGTAGACGTCCTGGTGGGCGTCGAGGATGACCTTGACGTCGTACTTCTGGGCCCAGTCCAGGACCCGTTCGATCTTGCTCAGGTACGCCTGGCTGTACTGGCCGGGCCGGGGCTCCAGGTCGTCCCAGAAGACCAGGACCCGGGCGGTGTTGAAGCCCTTGGCCCGCATGTCGCGGAAGTGCTTCTCCGTGATTCCGGAGAGGGCGGAGTCGCCGCTGTGCGACTTGTCCGCGACGTTCCAGCCGCGCAGGGTGAGGACCCGGCCGCGTGAGTCGGTGAGGGCGGGTATCGCGTCACCGCCGGTCTCCGCCCTGGCGGCGGTCGGGGCGAGCAGCGAGGCGACGACGACGGTCGCCGCGAGGGTGGTTCGCAACAAGGGGGCCTCCGGCACGACAAGGTGAGCGATGTTCACGTTTCTCGTGCCGGAGATCCCATCAGGTCGACCGACCTACTTCAAGATGTCGGTCAGGAGGTCTTCAGAACGATCTTTCCGAAGAGCTCGCCGGAGGCCATCTTCTCGAAGCCCTCGCGCGCCCGGTCCAGCGGCAGGACCTCGTCGATCACCGGCCGGAGGCCCGTCGCCGCGCAGAAGGAGAGGAGGTCCTCCAGCTCGTCCTTGGAACCCATGGTCGAGCCGACGACCTTCAGTTCCAGGAAGAAGATCCGGGTCAGTTCGGCGTGCGACGGGCGGTCGCCGCTCGTGGCGCCCGAGATGACGAGCGTGCCGCCGGGCCGCAGGGACTTGACCGAGTGCGACCAGGTGGCGGCTCCGACGGTCTCGATGACGGCGTCCACCCGCTGCGGGAGCCGCGCCCCCGGCTCGTACGCCTCGACGGCGCCGAGCTCGACGGCCCGCTTCCGCTTGGCCTCGTCGCGGCTGGTGGCGAAGACCCGCAGGCCGGCCGCCTTGCCGAGGGCGATCGCGGCGGTGGCGACGCCGCCGCCCGCGCCCTGCACGAGCACGGAGTCGCCGGGCCGCACGCCGGCGTTGGTGAAGAGCATGCGGTAGGCGGTCAGCCAGGCGGTGGGGAGGCAGGCGGCCTCCTCGAAGGACAGCTCCTTCGGCTTGCGCAGCACGTTCCAGCTGGGGACGGTCACGCGCTCGGCGAAGGTGCCCTGGTAGCGCTCGGTGAGGATGGACCGGGGCTCATCCGGACCGACGCCGTGGCCCGTCTGGCCGATGACGGAGTGCAGGACGACCTCGTTGCCGTCCTCGTCGATGCCGGCGGCGTCGCAGCCGAGGATCATCGGCAGCTTCTCCTCGGGCAGTCCGACCCCGCGCAGCGACCACAGGTCGTGGTGGTTGAGCGAGGCGGCCTTGACGGTGACGGTGGTCCACCCGGGGCGCGCCTCGGGTTCGGGACGTTCGCCCAATTCGAGGCCGTTCAGGGGCTGGTCGCGGTCGATTCGGGCAGCGTAGGCAGCGAACATGGCCCCGACCCTAGGGCGCCTCCGGTACGTGACGGAACCACGCCCCGGTGTGACCCGTGTCGCCTGGACAGAGCCGGACCGGCACGCGACCGGACCCGACCCGACCGCACCGCACGTCCCCGCACGCCGAAGGGCCCCGTCCCGGTGCAGTCCGGAACGGGGCCCTTCGGTGGAGGCGAACCGCGTCAGCGGCGGGCGACGCCCTCGGCGCGGGCGGCGGCGGCGACCGCGGCCGCGACGGCCGGGGCGACCCGCTCGTCGAACGGCGACGGGATCACGCAGTCGGCGGCGAGCTCGTCGCCCACGACGTCCGCGATGGCGTTGGCCGCGGCGATCTTCATGCCCTCGGTGATCCGGGAGGCCCGGACCTGGAGCGCGCCGGCGAAGATGCCGGGGAACGCGAGGACGTTGTTGATCTGGTTCGGGTAGTCCGAACGGCCGGTCGCCACGACGGCCGCGTACTTGTGCGCGACGTCGGGGTGGACCTCGGGGTTCGGGTTGGCCATGGCGAACACGAAGGAGTTCGGGGCCATCGCGGCGACGGCCGCCTCGGGGACCGTACCGCCGGAGACGCCGATGAAGACGTCCGCGCCGGCCAGGGCGCTCTCCAGGGAGCCGCTGAGGCCCGCCTTGTTGGTGAGCTCGGCGATCTCGCGCTTGACGTCCGTGAGGTCCTCGCGGTCGCGGCTGACGATGCCCTTGCGGTCGGCGACGGCGACGTCGCCGAGGCCGGCCTCCAGGAGGAACTTCGCGATGGCCACACCGGCCGCGCCGGCGCCGGAGATGACACCGCGCAGGTCGCCGAGGGTCCGGCCGGTCAGCTTCGCCGCGTTGCGGAGGGCCGCGAGCGTGACGATCGCGGTGCCGTGCTGGTCGTCGTGGAAGACCGGGATGTCGAGGCGCTCCTGGAGCTTGCGCTCGATCTCGAAGCACCGCGGGGCCGAGATGTCCTCCAGGTTCACCCCGCCGAAGGAGGGGGCGAGGCGGACGACGGTCTCGACGATCTCGTCGGTGTCGGTGGTGGCGAGGGCGATCGGGACCGCGTCCACGCCGCCGAACTGCTTGAAGAGGATGGCCTTCCCCTCCATGACCGGGAGGGAGGCCTCCGGGCCGATGTCGCCGAGGCCGAGGACGGCCGTGCCGTCGGTCACGACGGCCACGACCTGGGACTTCCAGGTGTAGTCGTTGACCAGCTCGGGCTGCTCGGCGATCGCGGTGCACACCTTGGCGACGCCGGGCGTGTACGCGAGGGACAGGTCGTCCTTGTCCCGGAGGGGGACGGTGGCCGCCACGGCCATCTTGCCGCCCCGGTGAAGGGCGAAGACAGGATCGAAGGGCTCCTCGGGAGCTTCCGTACCGCTGCCGTTGTGAGGATTGACGATTTCCGCTGCCATTGGGTTGACCCCTTGAGTCTGCTGCATTTGAGGGTTGGCCGCTCCTGGTGTGGAGCGGTGGGCGGGTCCCGCGGCCGCCGTGTCTGGCAGCCGCGCGGGCGCGCCGCACAACGCGCCCTGAGCCCCGGATGAGGGGTGTAAGGATCCTTCTTACCGGACAGACGGCACCGCAGACGAGTCCATATCCGCTCGGTGACGCGACTCATACCGAGTGCATCCGGACGCGGACGGAGAACGACACGTCACCCGATGTCCCGATAGATGGTTTCCGCACCCGATTGGCGGCCTTCCAATCGTCCGAATGGCGAGATGAACCGCAGATTTTTCGGTGATGGGGAAGAGATTCCGCAGAAGATCCGGCCCTGATGTACCGGCCTGTCGGGATTTCGGGGTCACCTGTTATCCGATTTTGACATCCGTGGCCGTCGGTTTGTGGCAGTCCGAATGGCAAGATGCCGTAATCACACGAGGTCGCGACACTCGAAGTTGTGTACGCGATACCTGGCAGCACCTCACACGCCGGAGGAACCCGACCATGACCGCACGCTCCACGCGCTGTACGACCGCCAAGACCCGCACGTCCCGTCTTGCCGCGGTCGCCGCCATCGCGGTCGCCGGCTCGATGCTGCTGACCGCCTGTGGCGACCAGACCGAGAGCGCGGGCGGCACGAAGGAGTCCGGCTCGGCCGCCGCGAGCAAGGCCCCGCTCTTCTCGAAGCTCCCCGCCGACATCCAGAAGGCGGGTGTCATCAAGGTCGGCACGGACGCCTCGTACGCCCCGATGGAGTTCACCGAGGGCGGCAAGATCGTCGGTGTCGACCCGGCCATCGCGGAGGCCCTCAGCAAGCAGCTCGGCGTCAAGTTCGAGTTCATCTCGGGCACCTTCGACGGCCTGATCACCTCGATCTACACCGGCCGCCAGCAGCTGATCATGTCCGCGATGACGGACAACAAGAAGCGCCAGGAGGGCCTGGACGACAACGGGAAGAAGATCGGCAAGGGCATCGACTTCGTCGACTACTTCAGCTCCGGCGTCTCCCTGCTGGTCAAGAAGGGCAACCCGCAGGGCATCAACTCCCTCGACGACCTCTGCGGCAAGACCGTGGCCGTCCAGCGCGGCACGATCTACGAGGACACCTTCAAGGCGCAGGCCACCAAGTGCGGCGACAAGAAGCTGACCATCCAGGCCTTCGACACCGACGCCGAGGCCCAGACCCGCGTGAAGGCCGGCGGCGCGGTCGCCGACCTGAACGACTACCCGGTCGCCTCGTACATCGCGAAGACCTCGGGCGGCGGCAACGACTTCGAGGTCACCGGCAACCAGAGCGACGTCGGCCTCTTCGGCATCGGCGTCTCGAAGGACAACACCCAGCTGCGCGACGCCGTCAAGGAAGCCCTCGACGCGGCCATCAAGGACGGGTCCTACGCCGAGGCCCTCAAGAAGTGGAACGTCGAGGACAGCGCGGTCAAGTCGGCCACGATCAACGCCGGCAAGTGACCTCTCCTCGTACCACTGAAGGGCAGTCGTCATGACTGACAAGATCAGCAAGGAACCGGCCGCCGCTCCGTCCGGATCCACCCCCTCGGGCCTCCCGTACGAGGCGATCAAGGCCATCCCCGTGCGCCACTACGGCCGCTGGGTCAGCGCCGTCGTGGTCGTCGTCCTCCTCGGCTGGCTCGTCTACGCCTTCTCCCAGGGCGATGTCGTCTGGGCGACGGTGTGGGACAAGGTGTTCGACCCCTCCGTCATCGACGGCATGTGGAACACCATCATCATCAGCATCTCGGCGATGGCCCTGGGCCTCGTCCTCGGCATCGTCTTCGCCGTGATGCGGCTCTCCAAGAACCCGGTGACCGGCGCGGTCGCCTGGCTCTACATCTGGTTCTTCCGCGGCACCCCGGTGTACGTGCAGCTGCTGGTGTGGTTCAACCTGTCGCTGATCTTCCACTACATCAACCTCGGGCCGATCTACAAGAACGAGACCGTGGACGTCATGACGCCGTTCATGGTGGCCCTGCTCGGCCTCGGCCTGAACGAGGGCGCCTACATGGCGGAGATCGTCCGCGCCGGCATCCAGTCGGTCGACGAGGGCCAGACCGAGGCGGCGCACGCGCTGGGCATGTCCTCGACGAAGACCATGGGCCGCATCGTGCTCCCGCAGGCCATGCGGGTGATCGTGCCGCCGACGGGCAACGAGTTCATCAACATGCTGAAGACCTCGTCCCTGGTCTCGGCCGTGCAGTACACCGAACTCCTCCGTGCCTCGTCGAACATCGGCAACACGGCGGGCGCCGTGATGGAGATGCTGTTCGTGGCCTCCATCTGGTACCTGGCGCTGACCAGCGTGTTCAGCGTCGGCCAGTACTACCTGGAGCGCCGCTTCGCCCGCGGTTCGACGCGCAACCTGCCGGCCACCCCGTTCCAGCGCGTCAAGAAGAACCTCACCACGTTCAAGCGTTCCCCGGAGGCGAAGGCATGACCGGTCAGCCCATGGTCAAGGCCGAAGGCGTCCACAAGTCCTACGGCGCGGCCCACATCCTCCGCGGCATCGACCTGGAGGTGCAGAACGGCGAGGTCTTCTGCCTCGTCGGCCCCTCCGGCTCCGGAAAGTCGACCTTCCTGCGCTGCATCAACCACCTGGAGCGCATCGACGGCGGCCGGCTCTCCGTCGACGGCGAGCTGGTGGGCTACAAGCAGAAGGGCGACAAGCTCTACGAGCTGAAGGACAGCGAGGTCGCGGTCCAGCGCCGTGACATCGGCATGGTCTTCCAGCGCTTCAACCTCTTCCCCCACATGACGGCCCTGGCCAACGTCATGGAGGCGCCCATCCAGGTGAAGGGCGAGTCCAAGGCGGTGGCGCGCGAGCGGGCCGAGCGCCTGCTCGACCGGGTCGGCCTCGGCGACAAGATGGGCAACTACCCGTCGCAGCTCTCCGGCGGCCAGCAGCAGCGCGTGGCCATCGCCCGTGCTCTGGCGATGGAGCCGAAGCTGATGCTCTTCGACGAGCCGACCTCGGCGCTCGACCCGGAGCTCGTCGGTGACGTCCTCGACGTCATGCGGGACCTCGCCGAGTCGGGCATGACGATGATCGTCGTCACGCACGAGATGGGCTTCGCCCGCGAGGTCGGCGACTCGCTGGTCTTCATGGACGGCGGCGTCGTGGTCGAGTCGGGCAACCCGCGGGACGTCCTGACGAACCCGCAGCAGGACCGTACGAAGGCGTTCCTCTCGAAGGTGCTCTGAGACGCGGAGGAAGGGGCGGTACGGGCCGGGAGGCCCGCACCGCCCCTTCTTCGTCCTCCTCGGGCTACTTCACGGCGAGGAGGAGGGTGTCGGAGGGCGAGGACCAGACCGGCCGGGCCTCGCCGAAGCCGGCGGCGCGCAGGGCCTCGGCGTGCCAGCGGGGCGAGGGCGTGTCGCCGTCGGCGTGCTCGCCGTAGATCTCGAAGCGGCGGGCGGTGGGCCCGGCGAGGACCGGGTCCTGGGCGGCGAGGGCCCACCAGTCGGCCCAGTCGAGGACCCCGGCGGCCTTCTCCCGGTCCATGCGGGCGTGCCGCTGGGCGCGCTCGGCGGCGTTGATGCGGGGCGTGGCCTCGTCGATCATGTGGTCGGCGTTCATGAAGACCCCGCCCTCGCGGACGAGACCGGCCAGCTGCCCGTAGAGGGCGGTCAGGGGCTCGCTGTGGAGCCAGTGGAGGGCGGTGGCGGTCAGGACGGCGTCGTACGAGCCGTACGGCAGGCTCTCGGCCCACGAGGGGTCCTTGAGGTCGGCGGTCACGAAGGTGACGCGCTCGTCGCCCGCGAAGGAGCCCTCGGCGATGGCGAGGAGGGCCGGGTCGAGGTCGACGCCGATACTGGTCGCGTCGGGGAACCGCCGGAGGAGCCGGCTCGTGATACTCCCCGTACCGCACGCGAGGTCGAGGACGCGGGGCTTCGGTCCCACCAGCGCCTCGACCATGTCGAGCATCACGCGGAACCGCTCCTCACGGTCCGGCATGTACCACTCCTGCTGACGGTCCCAGCTCTGCTGCCAGCCCGCCCAGTCGGTTCCGGTCATGACCCGTCCTCCCCGCGTTCGTAATACCCTCGAAGGGGAAACAGGCGTTACCCCTTCCGAGCGAGACACTAGCCCGCCGAAGTAAGGACTACAAGTGGAACTGGCCCATTACTCGGACTTCGCCGTACGTCTGGTCAACACCGAGGAGCCGGCCCGCAGCAAGGACGCCCTGACCTCCGTCGAGGTGCTCCGGGACCTCTTCGGCCCCGCCACGCAGATGGCCAGGAGGGTCACGGAGGCCGACCTGCCGCGCTTCCGCACGGTGCGGGCCCGCCTCCGGGCGGTCTTCGCCGCGGCCGACGAGGGCAACCACACGGGCGCGGTGGAC
This sequence comes from Streptomyces nymphaeiformis, assembly GCF_014203895.1. Taxonomy (GTDB): domain Bacteria; phylum Actinomycetota; class Actinomycetes; order Streptomycetales; family Streptomycetaceae; genus Streptomyces; species Streptomyces nymphaeiformis. The sequence continues at coordinate 528,505 of NZ_JACHJY010000005.1, forward strand.
CTGCTGAACTCGCTCCTCCTGGAGTTCCCCGTCAGCCCGCAGATCTCCGGCCACGACACCCTCGACGAGGAGGGCCGGCCCCGGTGGCACATGCACCTCGCCGATCACTCCTCGAACGCGACCACGGGCTACGCCGCCATCTCGGCGATGGGCCTCGCCTTCCACCTGACCGAGTTCGGCGCGGACCGGCTCGGACTCTGCCAGGCGCCGCCCTGCCGCAACGCCTACCTGGACACCTCCACCAACCGCTCCCGCCGCTACTGCTCGGACCGCTGCGCGACCCGCGCCAACGTGGCCGCCTACCGGGCCCGCAAGCGCCTGGAGGCCGAGCGGTCGGACCGGACGGGCCTGACCGAGGACACCAGCCAGGAGAGCATCACGGCCGGCGACCGCTGACGCCCCGGCGTCACCGGCCGGTACCGCGCCCGCACCCGCCCGAGAACCAGATCGGGCGGTACGGCCCCGAAGACCCGGCTGTCCCCCTCGGCGTCCGGGTTGTCGCCCAGCACCCACCAGCCGCCGTCACGTCGCTCGATCAGCCGCTTCACGATGAGCAGATCCTGCTGGAGCGGATGCCGCAGCACGGCCACGACCCCGGGCCGCAGCCGAGCCCCGTACTGCACGAGCAACTGATCCCCGTGCAACAGCGTGGGCACCATGGAAATCCCGGTCACCTCGGCGATCCCGAACGGCGGCGAACTCGCCTCGGCCACCCGCTCCCGCCCCGATCCCGTCACTGGGCACCTCCCGCTCCACACCGAGTCGACTCGTTCACTCGTCCACTCGACCCATACTGACCCTGGACTTTTGACCTAAGCCCCAGGGGGCGCCCGCGAAAACGCCCTTCTCACCGAGTAATGTCCCACCTGAGAAGACGATCACGAGGAAGGACGGCTCAATGCTCTCCCGCCTGTTTGCCCCCAAGGTGAAGGTCAGCGCCCACTGCGACCTCCCGTGCGGCGTGTACGACCCCGCCCAGGCCCGCATCGAGGCCGAGTCCGTCAAGGCTGTCCAGGAGAAGTACCTGGCCAACGAGGACCCGCACTTCCGCGCGCGCGCCACGGTCATCAAGGAGCAGCGCGCCGAGCTCGCCAAGCACCACGTCTCGGTGCTCTGGAGCGACTACTTCAAGGCCCCGCACTTCGAGAAGTACCCCGAGCTCAACCAGCTGGTCAACGACACCCTGAAGGCCCTCTCGGCCGCCAAGGCGTCGACGGACCCGAAGACGGGCGAGAAGGCGCTGGAGCTCATCGCCGAGATCGACCGCATCTTCTGGGAGACGAAGAAGGCCTGACCTTCCGATTCCCTTCCGGAGGGGTACGACCGCACGGCGGTCGTACCCCTCCGGGCGTTCGGGAGACGGAACGGGAGACGGCCGGGGCGTTCGGGACGCCCTACGCCTCCGTCGGCAGCGTGTAGCGCCGTTTCTCCTTCGAGGTGGCGCCCAGGCGGTCGTAGAAGCGGATCGCGTTCTCGTTCCAGGCGGGGGTCTGCCACTGGAGTTCCGGGAGGCCCAGGGTGCGGGCCTCTGTGCGGATCGCGGCCATCATGAGGGGGCCGAGGCCGTGGCCCCGGGAGGGTTCCGCGAGGTAGAGGCAGTCCATGTGGAGGTACTCCGTGCCGTCCCAGGTGGAGAGCTCCGGGGCGCAGGTGGCGTAGCCCGCGAGGGTGCCGTCGGGGAGGGCGGCCACGAAGCAGCGGAGGCGGGGCGGCTCGGGGCCGAAGAGGAGGGCGGCGAGGCGGTCCGTCAGGCCCGGGGCCGGGGGTGCGGCCTTCTCGTACGCGGCGTGTTCGGTGATGAGTTCGACGACGCGGGGGAGATCCTCCGGGCGTGCGTGGCGTACCTCTGCCTGGCCGGGATCTTCGCTCATACGGTCATCATGCACGGTCCCACCGACAGCATGGCCGTCTCGCCCTGCCGGCGGAGCCACTCGCGGTACGGGGCCGCCCGCAGGGCCACCTCCCGGTAGGCCGCCGCGAGTTCGGCGTACAGGACGTCCAGGGGTGCCCCCGGACGGGCGTAGAGGAGGAGCCGGACGCCCAGCGGGTCGCCGCGCAGGGGCCGGATGGCCATGTCCTCGCGCGGGCCCGAGGTGGGCTGGCAGGGGGCGACGGCCTCGCCGAGGACGATGAGCGAGGCGGCCGTGTGGTAGTCGCCGTGCAGCAGGGGCGGGTCGATGCCGGCGGCGTCGAGGACCCGTCGGAGGCCGTCCCATTCGCCGTCGACGGTCGGGTCGACCATCCAGTGGTCGGCGGCGAGGTCGGCGAGGTCCACGACGGGGCGGGCGGCGGCCGGGTGGTCGTGGGCCATGGAGATGAACTGCGGTTCGCGGTCCACGAGGATCCGGCCCGTCAGGCCTTCGGGGACCCGTAGGGGGCAGCCCTCCACCTCGTGCACGAAGGCCACGTCGAGCTGCCCGGCGGCGACCGTGCGCAGCAGCGCGTTGGCGGAGACGTCCACCCGGAGGCCGACGTCCGTGTCCGGCAGTCGCTGCCGGAGCCGGCGCAGCCAGCCCGGGAGCGCCCGGCTGGCGGTGGAGCCGACGCGGAGCCCGGGCCCGTCGGCGCGGGCGGCCGCCGCCCGGGTCTCGGTGACGAGCGCGGCCATGTCGGCGACCAGGGGCCGGGCCCGGCTGAGCAGGGAACGGCCGAGCGGGGTGGGGCGGCAGCCGGTGCGGCCGCGGGAGAAGAGTTCGGCGCCGAGGGAGTTCTCGATCCGGCGCAGCTGGGTGGTCAACGAGGGCTGGCTGACGCCGAGTTGCCGGGCCGCCTTGTGCAGGCTTCCCGCGTCCGCGATGGCGCAGAGCGCGCGCAGGTGTCTCACCTCCAGCTCCATGCCCCGAGGGTAGGGCGGGGCATGGAGTCGCACCAGATGACCAGACGCCCTCAATTCCCTTTGAATTCAGGGTAGTTGGGTGGCCTGGATCTCGTGATGCCGTGGGGTTATCGGCGGTTGGCATCATCCCCGCGCGGGCCCGCTCCCCCGAGACTCTCCCCGACACCAACAGGAGGAGCCCCCCATGCGTCACCCCAAGGTCCTCACCTCCGTGCTGACCGCCGCCCTCGGTCTCGGTCTCGCCGCTTCCCTCGGTACGGCCCCGGCGGCAGCGGTCGGCACGGGCACCCTCACACGGAACTACGCCGGTTCGGCCGAGGAGGCCAAGGCCAACCAGGCCTTCTTCGACGCCGTCGTGAAGTCGGTGGCGAAGAAGCGGGCCGCCGTCCCCGGCGCGACCGCCGTCACCGTCGTCTACAGCACCGCCAACGCGCCGAGCTTCCGCACCCAGATCGCCCGCTCGGCCCAGATATGGAACAGCTCGGTGGCGAACGTCCGGCTCGTCGAGGGCAGCAACCCCGACTTCGCGTACTACGAGGGCAACGACTCCCGCGGCTCGTACGCCAGCACCGACGGCCACGGCAGCGGCTACATCTTCCTCGACTACCGGCAGAACCAGCAGTACAACTCGACCCGGGTCACGGCCCACGAGACCGGGCACGTCCTCGGGCTCCCGGACCACTACAGCGGCCCGTGCAGCGAGTTGATGTCGGGCGGCGGCCCCGGCACGTCCTGCCAGAACGCCCAGCCGAACGCGCAGGAGCGGTCCCGCGTCGACCAGTTGTGGCGTTACGGTCTCGCCTCCGCGTTCAAGGGCTGACCAGGAGTCGCGTACGACGGTGGCGCCCCCTCCCCGGGGCGCCACCGTTCGCCGTCTCAAGCCGCCTGGCCTCAGGCCGTCTGACCTCAGGCCGTCTGACCTCAGGCCGCCCGGTCTCAGGCCGTCTGGAGGAGCCTGCGGCCGAAGTCCGCGCCGGGCGGCAGCTGGCTCCGTACCCGCTCCAGGGCTCCGTCGAAATCGCCCCCCGCGACACACGCCTCGAAGGCGGCGCCGCCGTAGTGCAGCGTCAGGCTGAGGTCGGCGCGCTCACCGAGCGTCAGCAGGCAGGCCAGCGTGGCCTGCTGGGCGGCGCCGTCCACGACGACGGGGAGCGGCAGGTCCCACTCCAGGACGCAGCCCGTGAGGGCCCGCCCGCCCTCGTCGGCGGCACTGAGCGCGGCGAAGCTCTCGCCCGTGTACTCGATCCCCCTGATCCGGGTGGCGACGTGCCGCCCGTCGGCCGTGATGACGATCGCTTCCGCGCCGCTGCGGTCCCGGTACCAGCCGGTCCAGACTTCTGTCGACTCCGATGACATGCGCGGACTGTAGCGGTCTGACCGGCTCCGCCGCGCGTCCGGTCACCCCGGGGCCGGACTTCTCCCGATCTCGCCGTTCTTGCCGGTCACGTGCGTGGTAGCGGCTTCCGCACCCTCGTAGAGCGGGCAGTCGGGGTTGCGGCAGGGCTGCACCTCCCACTCCGGCACCCAGGCCCCGAGGACCTTGTGCCGGGTGGCCACCGTGCCGAGCGGTTCACCGCAGGCCGGGCAGTGCCGCTCGACGAGGGGGTCCCGCGTCGTGCGGTGCGTCTCCTCACCCATGCATCCAGGGTAGGTCGCCCCGCGCGACGCCGCCCACCGCCGGCACCGGCGCTACCGCTTCCTGGTGTACGTCCGGACGAGCACGCCGTTGTCGAAGGCGCGCACCTCGCCCAGCTCGAAGTCGCGGGGCTCGAAGCCGGCGCCGAACATCGGCATGCCGGAGCCGTAGACCTGCGGGTAGGTCTTGATGACCAGCTCGTCGATCTCCTCGATGAGCTCACCGGCGATGGTGGAGCCGCCGCAGAGGTAGATGCCCAGCGGGCTGTCCTCGGCCTTGAGCTCGCGGACCCGGCCCACCAGGTCGTCGGCGATCAGCTCGACGTTGGGGTGGGGCGACTCGGTGAGCGAGCGGGTGACCACGAACTCGCGCAGATGGTTGTACGGGCTGGTGACGCCGATGTCGAGGGCGAGCTGGTACGACCGCCTGCCCTGGATGAGGGTGTCGTAGTGCTTGTTCTCGGCGTCGACCCCGAACACCTCCCGCGCCTGCGTCGGGATGGTCTCGGGGTACTCGGCGCTCATGGCCGCCATGTACTCGCCGGTCGTGAACGTGAACATGGAGGTGGCGTCACCCTCGGGGTCGCCGATGAAGCCGTCGATGGTGCAGGCGATGTAGTACGTGAGCTTGCGCAAACCGTTCCTCTTCGTCTCAGGAGTGCGGCCGCGTTCGCAACCACGACAGTTATAGTGCTTCATCTGTAGTGGTTACGCAAGACATTTATTTCGAGGGAGTCCGACGTGGCGAGAAACCCGGAACGCCGTACGAGCCTGCTCGACGCCGCGATCGAGGTCCTGGCCGACGAAGGTGCCCGCGGGCTGACCTTCCGGGCGGTCGACGCCCGGGCGGGGGTCCCCACGGGCACCTCGTCCAACTACTTCAGCGACCGGGACCAGCTGCTCTCCCAGGTCGGCGACCGGATCTTCGTCCGGCTGACCCCGGACCCGGTCGACGCGGAGACCGCCATGGCCCCCGCGCCCAGCCGGGAACTGGTGCTCGACCTGATGCGCTGGATCGCCCGGCGGCTCGCCGCCGAGCGCACCTGCTACCTCGGGCTCTTCGAGCTCCGCCTCGAAGCCGTCCGCCGGCCCGAGCTGAGGACCCAGCTCACCCAGGTGCTCCGCTCCGACCTGGAGGCGAACATCCAGGGGCACCTCGCCGCCGGGATGCCCGGGGACGCGGACACGGTCCGGCTGCTGTACTTCGCCCTCACCGGACTGCTCCTCGACCACTTCACCGTCCCCGGGGTCCTCGGCGACCGGGATCTGGACGACATGATCGAGACCGTGGTCACCCGGATCGTCCCGGAGATCTGATCAGCGCGTGCGCCGCGTGACGAACTCCGCGAGGGCGAGCAGGTCCTCCGCCGCCGACAGGTCCGGCACCGCCTGGGCGAGGTGCTCGACGGCGCGGCCCATGCGCTCGGCCGCCTGGGCCTGCGCCCAGTCACGGCCGCCGGCCCGCTCGACGGCGTCCGCCGCCGCCCGTACCGCCGCCGCGTCGAGGGTCGGGCGGGAGTACAGCTCGGCCAGCTCCTCCCCGGCTGCGGTGCCGGAGGTGAGCGCCGCCACCACGGGAAGCGACTTCTTGTGGGCGACGAGGTCGGCGCCGGCCGGCTTGCCCGTGCGGTCCGGGTCGCCCCAGATGCCGATGAGGTCGTCGATCAGCTGGAAGGCGAGACCGGCCTCCCGGCCGAAGGCGTCCATCGCCGCGACCTCCTCCTCCCCCGCGCCCGCGTAGAGCGCGCCGAGGGCGCAGGAGCAGCCGAGCAGCGCGCCCGTCTTGGCGGTGGCCATGGCCAGGCACTCGTCGAGGGAGACCTCGCGCGGGTCGCGCTGCTCGAAGGCGCAGTCGGCCTGCTGGCCGGCGCACAGCTCGATGACGCAGGCGGCCAGGCGTGCCGCGGCCGCCGCCGAGGCGGGGTGGGGGTCCTCGGCGAGCAGCCGCAGGGCGAGCGCGCTCATCGCGTCGCCGGCCATGAGGGCGTCGGGGATCCCGAAGACGGTCCAGGCGGTGGGCCGGTGCCGCCGGGTCGGGTCCTCGTCGACGATGTCGTCGTGGAGCAGGGTGAAGTTGTGCGCGAGCTCCACGGCCGCCGCGGCCTTCACGGCCCGGGTCTCGTCGGCGCCGAGCGCGCGGGCCGCCGCGAGGACCAGGGCGGGCCGGATCGCCTTGCCCGACTGCCCCGCGTCCGGGGTGCCGTCGGCGCGCTCCCAGCCGAAGTGGTACATCGCCACGCGCCTCATGGAGTCCGGCAGGGACTCGACGGTCGAGCGCAGTTGGGGATTGACGGCGGTACGCGTCCGGTCCAGGAGCGTCACGGCCCCCTGGCCATCGGCGACGGCATCCGTGCTGGTCATGGTCACGGTGATTTCCTTCGTATCCTTCGCCGATTCGCCGACGCGAGCCGGCACGAGCCGTGGCGGGCGGGGAGCACCCGAGGGCGGGCCGGTTCGGTGCCCGCCCCCGGGTGTCGCCGGCTCAACGCCAGCGGCTGACCTCGACGTTCTCCAGGACGCCCAGGGCGTCCGGGACGAGGATCGCCGCCGAGTAGTAGGCCGTGACGAGGTAGGAGATGATCGCCTGCTCGTCGATGCCCATGAAGCGGACGGAGAGGCTCGGCTCGATCTCGTCGGGGAGGCCGGTCTGGTGCAGACCGATCACGCCCTGGTCGGCCTCGCCGGTACGCATGCAGATGATCGAGGTGGTCCGGGCGTCCGAGACCGGGATCTTGTTGCACGGGTAGATCGGCACACCGCGCCAGGTCGGGATGCGGTTGCCCGCGATCTCGATCGTCTCGGGCACCAGGCCGCGCTTGTTGAGCTCGCGGCCGAAGGCGGCGATGGCGCGCGGGTGGGCGAGGAACATCTTGGAGCCCCGGCGGCGGGAGAGCAGCTCGTCCATGTCGTCCGGGCTGGGGGCGCCGTCGTGCGGCTGGATCCGCTGCCCGTAGTCGCAGTTGGAGAGGAGGCCGAACTCCTTGTTGTTGATGAGCTCGTGCTCCTGGCGCTCGCGGAGCGCCTCGACCGTGAGCCGCAACTGCTGCTCGGTCTGGTTCATCGGCTGGTTGTAGAGGTCGGCGACGCGGCTGTGGACCTTCAGCACGGTCTGGGCGACGCTCAGCTCGTACTCGCGGGGCGAGGCGTCGTAGTCGACGAAGGTGTGCGGGACGACCGCCTCGCCTACGTGGCCGGCGGAGAGGTCGATCGCGGCCTCGCCGTACGTGTTGGTGCGCTGCTCGGGCATCGAGGCCACGCCCGCGAGGTGGGCGGCGAGCGAGCCGGCCCGCTCCGCGAGGTTCCGCACGTCGCTGCGGGTGAGCTCCAGGACCGTGCAGGCGGTGGCGGCCCGGGCCGTCCAGTCCCAGGTGGCGTCCTCGTCGAGCAGGGCGTCCTCGCCGAGGTAGGCGCCGTCGGCGAGGACGCCGAGCACGGCCTCGTCGCCGTAGGGCCCCTCGCCGATCTGCTCGATGCGGCCGTGCGCGAGGAGGTACACCCGGTCGGTGGGGGCGCCCGCGACGGCGATGACCTCGCCCGCCGCGAACTCCCGCTGGGTGCAGCGGGACGCGAGCTCGGTCAGCGCGCTCTCGTCCTCGTAGCCGCGCAGGGCGGGGAGTTCACCGAGTTCCGCGGGGATCACCGCGACGCGCTCGCCGGTCTGCACGAAGGTGACGCGGCCGTCACCCACGGAGTAGCTGAGCCTCCGGTTCACCCGGTACGTGCCGCCCTGCACCTGGACCCACGGCAGCGTCCGCAGCAGCCACCGGGAGGTGATCTCCTGCATCTGCGGGGCCGACTTGGTGGTCGTGGCGAGGTTCCGCGCGGCGGCGGTGCCGAGACTCTGCTGCGGGGCCTGCTGCTCCGCACGGACCTCGTCGCCAACCGAACCAACGGACATGGAACTCCCTCTCGTATGCCTGAGTCTTCGAGTGAAGCCTTTCAGCACGGAGCGTGTCGACGCCATTACACTTTCGAGTGGGACTGTTCGATGATCTTCGGGGCATGTCACGCGATTTCCATCCGAACAGCGCAGCCCCGCACGTCTCCTGACGATCTGACCGGATCGGCTCGCACGCGGTTCGAACGGATGGCGGTGGAGTGGCGGAATCCGGTACTCCGGAAGCTCACCCCGTCCTCCGGAAGGAGTCGGTCATGTCCTCACCCATGTCCGCGGACAGGTTCCTCCGCGCGCTGCGCGACGAGGGACTCACGGTCGTCCAGGTCGGCGACTGGTCCACCCACAACCGCAACCACAAGGGCCCCTGGGGCCCGGTGAACGGCGTGATGATCCACCACACCGTGACCCGCGGCACCGCCCGCACGGTCCGGATCTGCCGGGACGGTTACGAGGCCCTGCCGGGGCCGCTCTGCCACGGCGTGATCGCCAAGGACGGCACGGTCCACCTCGTCGGCTACGGGCGCGCCAACCACGCGGGGCTCGGCGACGACGAGGTCCTCCGCGCGGTCATCGCCGAGCGGCGGCTGCCGCCGGACGACGAGGCCACCACGGACGGCAACCGGCACTTCTACGGCTTCGAGTGCGAGAACCTCGGCGACGGCGAGGACCCGTGGCCGAAGGTCCAGCTGGAGGCCATCGCGAAGGCGGCGGCCGCCGTCTGCCGGGTGCACGGCTGGACGCACCGCTCGGTCATCGGGCACCTGGAATGGCAGCCGGGCAAGGTGGACCCGCGCGGGTTCACGATGGCGTCGATGCGGGAGCGGATCGCGGACCGGCTGCGCTGACCCCAGGGGTGCTTCACGAGCAGGTCCGGTCGCGGGGTGCCTCCCGATCGGACCCGGCCGGGGAGCGGCGAGAATGGCCGGGTGAACGCGCTCGACCTCTCCCACCTGCGGCCCCGGCTCCCCTCGCCCCTGGAGCCGGTGGAGGACGAGCGCTTCACCCGGCGCGGCCTCACGCTGCTGCTGAAGCGCGAGGACCTGATCCACCCGGACCTGCCCGGCAACAAGTGGCGCAAGCTCACGCTCAACCTGCGCGAGGCGGCCGGCCGGCCCGTGCTCACCTTCGGCGGCGCGTACTCGAACCACCTGCGGGCGACGGCCGCCGCCGGCCGGCTGCTCGGCTTCCCGACGGTCGGGGTGGTCCGCGGCGACGAGCTGGCCGGGCGGCCGCTGAACCCGTCCCTCGCGCGGTGCGCGGCGGACGGGATGCGTCTCGAGTTCGTGGACCGGGCCACGTACCGCGCGAAGAACGACCCGGCCACGCTCGCCGCGCTCCTGGAGCGGGCCCCCGCCCACGCGTACGTGGTCCCGGAGGGCGGCAGCAACACGCTCGCCGTCCACGGGTGCGTGGAGCTGGGCCGCGAGCTCGCCGGCCTCGCCGACGTGGCCGCCGTCGCCTGCGGCACGGGCGGCACCCTGGCGGGGCTCGCGGCCGGCTTCGAAGGCCGGATCCTCGGTGTCCCGGTGCTCAGGGGAGGCTTCCTCGGCGGGGAGGTCCGGGCGCTCCAGGAGGCGGCCTTCGGCGGACCGCGCGGGGACTGGACCCTGGACGAGCGCTTCCACGGCGGGGGGTACGCGCGCGTACCCCCCGCTCTGGAAGCGTTCGCACAGGACTTCGAGGCGCGGCATGGACTCGCCATCGAGCGACTGTATGTCGCCAAAATGCTGTACGGCCTGACGGCCCTCGCGGAGGAGGGCGCCTTCCCTGCCGGCACCCGGCTCGCGGCGGTGATCACGGGAGCGCCGGAGGCCGCCTAGAGCCGGCCCCCGGCCCCCGGCCCCCGGCCATGATCCGCCGGGCAGGACCCACCGGTCCGTCAGTCCGTCTCCCGGTAGGCCGCCGCCTCCTCCAGGTCGAGGCGGCGGAGCAGGCTGCGCATCATCTCGTCGTCGATGCGGCGGGCGTCGCGCAGCCGTACGAAGACCTCGCGTTCGGCGTCGATCACCTCGCGCGAGAGGCGCCGGTAGGTGTCGTCCGCGGTCTCCCCGGTGACCTCGTTGACCGCGCCGAGGCGCTCCCACACGGAGTTGCGGCGGCGCTCCAGGACCGTGCGCAGCCGGTCGACGAGGGGTTTCGGCAGGGCGTTGCGCTCGTCGGCGAGGAGCTCGTCGAGGCGTTCCTCGGCGGCGCGCGAGGCCTCGCTCTGGGCCTGCGCCTCGGCCAGCGTCTCGGTGTACCTGTCCCGTCCGGGGAGCTTCAGGAGCCGGATCAGGGGCGGCAGGGTGAGGCCCTGCACGACGAGGGTGCCGATCACGGTGGTGAAGGTGAGGAAGAGGACGAGGTTCCGGGCCGGGAACTCCTCGCCGTCGATGAGGACGGGGATGGAGAAGGCGATCGCCAGGGAGACCACGCCGCGCATGCCGGCCCAGCCGACGACGAGCGGCGCCCGCCAGTCCACCTCGGGCTCCCGCTCCCGGATGCGCGCGGACATCCAGCGGGGCAGGAAGGTCGCGGGGTAGACCCAGACGAACCGGACGACGACCACGGCGACGAAGACCCCGACCGCGTACCAGGCCGCCTCCCCGACCCCGTACGGCCCGAGCCCCTGGACGACGAAGGGCAGCTGGAGGCCGATCAGGGCGAAGACGGCGGACTCCAGGATGAAGGCGACCATCTTCCAGACGGCCTCCTCCTGGAGCCGGGTGGCGAAGTCGACCTGCCAGGCCTTGTGGCCGAGGAAGAGGCCGACCACGACGACCGCGAGCACGCCGGAGGCGCCGACCTCCTCGGCGGCGGCGTACGCGATGAACGGGATCAGCAGGGAGAGGGTGTTCTGGAGCAGGGCCTCACGCAGGTGCGTGCGCAGCCAGTGGATCGGCACCATCAGGACCAGACCGACGCCGATGCCGCCGACCGCGGCGAGCAGGAACTCCCCGAAGCCTCCCGCCCAGCTGATGCCCTCCCCCACGGCGGCCGCGAGGGCCACCTTGTACGCGGTGATCGCGGTGGCGTCGTTCACGAGGGACTCGCCCTGGAGGATCGTGGTGATCCGGTTCGGCAGGCCGAGCCTGCGGGCGATGGCGGTGGCGGCGACCGCGTCCGGCGGGGCGATCACGGCGCCGAGCACGAGGGCGGCGGTGAGCGGCAGGTCGGGCACGAGGAGGTACGCGAGCCAGCCCACGGCCACGGTGGCGAAGAGGACGTACCCGACGGAGAGCAGCGCGACGGGCCGGATGTTGGCCCGCAGGTCGAGGTACGAGGAGTCGACGGCGGCCGTGTAGAGGAGCGGGGGCAGGATCAGCGGCAGCACGATGTGCGGATCGAGGGTGTAGTCGGGGACCCCCGGCAGGTACGAGGCGATGAGGCCGACGGCTACCAGGAGCAGCGGGGCGGGCACCGGGGACCTGCGGGCGAACCCGGCCACGGCCGCGCTCGCCGCCACCAGTGCCACCAGCTGTAGTGCGTCCATGCCCGACCCCGTTCCGTGCCGCAACGTAACCTGGCCATCATGAGCGAGTGCCTGCACGTAGCCGAAATCCCGCGCCCCGAGCCGGCGCCGCTGACCGAGACCTGCCTCGAATGCCTGTCGGACGGCACGCACCCGGTCCAGCTGCGGCTCTGCCTGGGCTGCGGGCACGTGGGCTGCTGCGACTCCTCGCCGGGGCGGCACGCGACGGGGCACTTCTCCACGACCGGGCATCCGGTGATGCGGACCTTCGAGCCGGGCGAGGCCTGGCGCTGGTGCTTCGTCGACGGTTCGATCGTCTGACGGTTGGGTACGTCAACCCTCCGCGGGTCTCCGCGGCCGCCGGGGTGGGGGCCGAGGGTCTCCGCGACTGCCGGGTCGGGGCCGCGGCTCCGGGGCCGGGTCTCCGGGGCGGGGTCTCCGAGGCCGGGTCTCCGGGAGCAGGGCGAGGAAGCCCTGGTCTCCGGGGCTCACGGCGACACGGCAGGATGGATCGCGATAGCGTCACGGCGGACCGCGCAGGCTCCCTGCGTACCGCCCGGTTCGGGGGCTCTCCCCCCGAGCCCCGAATGAGCTTGTGCCACCTTGGAGGTGAGGGTGTCCCAGATCGCAGGCGAGCCCGGGACCCAGGACTTCGTGGAAGTCCGGCTGCCCGCTGCGGGTGCCTATCTGTCCGTGCTGCGTACGGCCACGGCCGGTCTCGCGGCGCGCTTGGACTTCACCCTCGACGAGATCGAGGACTTGCGGATCGCGGTCGACGAGGCCTGCGCCATCCTGCTCCAGCAGGCCGTGCCGGGGTCCGTCCTCAGCTGTGTCTTCCGGCTGGTCGACGACTCCCTCGACGTGACCGTCTCCGCACCGACGACCGACGGCAGGGCGCCGGAGCGGGACACCTTCGCGTGGACCGTGCTGTCGGCGCTGGCCGGAAAGGTGGAGTCGTCGGTGGCCGATGACCGTACGGTCTCGATCAGCCTGTACAAACAGCGCGGCGCGGGGCCAGGCCCGGCGTGAGGAGCGGGGACGCGACGGCCGGCATCCCTGAGCAGCAGGCGCGGCCGAACAGGGTCGCTACGGAGCAGGCGGACCAGATGAGCGAGCACGAGCAGCACCCCGAGGTTCCCGGGACGGCGGAGGCCTCCGCGGCTCCCGGGCCGCGGATCCCCGACGAGGCCGAGGAGACGCCGGCCGAGGCTTCGGACAAGGCTGCGGCCGAGGACGGCGACGAGGACGACGCCGCCCCGGACCCGCACGACCGGAGCGGCGCCCGCGCCCTCTTCATCGAGCTGCGCGAGCTGCCCGAGGGCTCCCCGGAGAAGGCGGAGCTGCGCAACCGGCTGGTACGGATGCACCTGCCGCTCGTGGAGCACCTGGCGCGGCGCTTCCGCAACCGCGGCGAGCCGCTGGACGACCTGACCCAGGTGGCGACGATCGGCCTGATCAAGTCGGTCGACCGGTTCGACCCGGAGCGCGGGGTGGAGTTCTCCACGTACGCGACGCCGACGGTCGTCGGCGAGATCAAGCGCCACTTCCGTGACAAGGGGTGGGCGGTCCGGGTGCCGCGCCGGCTCCAGGAGCTGCGGCTCTCGCTCACCACGGCGACCGCCGAGCTCTCGCAGCAGCACGGCCGCTCGCCGACGGTGCACGAGCTGGCGGAGCGGCTCGGGATCTCCGAGGAGGAGGTCCTGGAGGGGCTGGAGTCGGCCAACGCCTACTCGACGCTCTCCCTGGACGTCCCCGACACCGACGACGAGTCGCCGGCGGTGGCGGACACGCTGGGCGCGGAGGACGAGGCCCTGGAGGGGGTCGAGTACCGCGAGTCGCTCAAGCCGCTCCTGGAGGACCTGCCGCCGCGGGAGAAGCGGATCCTGCTGCTTCGCTTCTTCGGGAACATGACCCAGTCGCAGATCGCGCAGGAGGTCGGCATCTCCCAGATGCACGTGTCCCGGCTGCTGGCGCGGACCCTGGCGCAGCTGAGGGAGAAGCTTCTGGTGGAGGAGTAGGTCAGGCCTCCTGGCCGGGGCGCCGGATGCCGAGCGCCTCGGTCGTGGCCGGGTTCACGAGGAGGACGAGCCCGGTCACCGCGAGGACGCCCAGGACGATGCCGGCCGGGATCATCACGCTGTTCGCCTGGAGCATCTGCCAGGCGACGGGCAGGGCCAGGATCTGGGTGATGACGGCCGGGCCGCGGCTCCAGGAGCGGCGCAGCCACAGGCCGCGCGCGGCCACGAGCGGGATCAGACCGAGGGCGACGAGCGTGACCGCGCCCATGACGGCGCCGGTGAGGTCGCCGGCCGTCCCGGTCAGGGCGTTCACCGCCATGTACACACCACCGGCGACAAGCCCGAGGGCCTCGACCCCGGCGACGGCCGCGGCGGCGGCGAGACGGGTGGGCCGGGGGGTCTGCTCCGCACTGCTCATAGAGGGCAGGGTAACCGGGGCGCCCGGTGCCCCGGGGGCACCGGGTAGGGGGTCAGGGCCCCGGCCCGGTGCGCGCCCGCCGGTCGGGCAGTGCGGCCCCGGGGCCCGGGACCGGCGTGTCCACCCGTCGGGCCTGGACTGCGCCCGGTACCGCCGGGTAGGTACGCTGGCGCTCATGCGCGCACTTCTCGTGGTCAACCCGGCAGCCACCACCACCAGTGCCCGCACCCGTGACGTGCTCATCCACGCGCTGGCCAGCGAGATGAAGCTGGAGGCCGTCACCACCGAGTACCGCGGGCACGCGCGCGACCTGGGCCGGCGGGCCGCCGAGGCCGGGAACATCGACCTGGTCGTGGCCCTCGGCGGGGACGGCACGGTGAACGAGGTCGTCAACGGACTGCTGCACGGCGGCCCCGATCCGGACCGGCTGCCGAGCCTCGCGGTCGTCCCCGGCGGCTCGACCAACGTCTTCGCCCGCGCCCTCGGACTGCCGAACGACGCCGTGGAGGCGACCGGCGCCCTGCTCGACGCGCTGCGTGAGCGGCGGACACGCACGGTGAGCCTCGGGCTCGCGTCCGGGACGCCGGGCACCGAGGACGAGTCGGTGCCCGAACGCTGGTTCACGTTCTGTGCCGGACTCGGTTTCGACGCGAGCGTCATCGGCCGGGTCGAACAGCAGCGCGAGCGCGGGAAGAGGTCGACGCACGCCCTCTATCTGCGTCAGGTGGTGCGCCAGTTCCTGGAGGAGCCGAACCGCCGGCACGGCACGATCACCCTGGAGCGCCCGGGCGCGGAGCCGGTCGAGGACCTCGTCCTCTCCATAATCTGCAACACCTCCCCCTGGACCTACCTGGGCAATCGTCCGGTGTACGCGTCCCCGGAGGCGTCCTTCGAGACGGCGCTCGACGTGCTCGGGCTGCGCCGGCTCTCCACTCCGGCGGTGGCCCGGTACGCCACCCAGCTGCTCACCTCGACCCCGGAACGGGGTCCGCGCGGCAAGCATGCCGTGTCTCTGCACGACCTGACCGACTTCACCTTGCATTCGAAGGTTCCCCTCCCCCTGCAGATGGACGGAGACCACCTCGGACTGCGTACGAGCGTGACGTTCACAGGCGTACGCCGTGCACTGCGTGTGATTGTGTGAGTGGAAGGGCCCAAAGTCCTTTCACTCGAACGTTTAGGCGCGCATCCACCCCTTAGAAGTACGGCTGTGACCTAGCCGACACCGAGGAATCAAAAAAAACTTTCCGGAAGGGGTTGTATCCGTTGCTGGGGTTTGGGAGTCTCTTCTTGGCGATCGGGACGGCCCGCAAGACCGGCCTCCACTGAGAGCCAGAACCCCTCCTCAGCACAAGGACCACACCAGTTCTCCTGGCAGTCGGCCCTTCCCTTGCGGGGGGATTCGTGAAAGCGTTCACATTCACAAGCAACTCGCACGAAACACTGAGAGAGGTAGCAGCCATGGACTGGCGTCACAACGCCGTTTGTCGTGAGGAAGACCCCGAGCTGTTCTTCCCCATCGGCAACACCGGTCCTGCGCTGCTGCAGATCGAGGAAGCCAAGGCCGTCTGCCGCCGCTGCCCCGTCATGGAGCAGTGCCTGCAGTGGGCGCTCGAGTCCGGTCAGGACTCCGGCGTCTGGGGTGGCCTCAGCGAGGACGAGCGCCGCGCGATGAAGCGCCGTGCCGCTCGCAACCGGGCGCGTAACGCCAGCGCCTGAGCCACCTGCACAGCCTGAGGCAGCGGCGCGTACACCGCGTACGCAATCACCGCCTTCGAGCCGCAGCACGCAGCAGTAACCCACAGCATTCGAGCCCCGGACCGATTCTCTTCGGTCCGGGGCTCGCTGCTGTGAACTCGCGGGCTCGCTGAACTCGCTTCACTTCTGGGGCTGTACGGGGATGTCGAGGACCACCTTCGTGCCGCGCTCGGTCCCCGGCTGCATGTCGAAGCTGCCGCCGAGCTCGCCCTCGACGAGCGTCCGCACGATCTGCAGGCCGAGGTTGCCGGCCCGCTGCGGGTCGAAGCCCTCGGGCAGACCGCGGCCGTCGTCCTGGACCGTGATCAGGAGTCGGGCGTCCGTCCGGCTCTCGCCGCGGACGGCGCTGACCTCGACCGTTCCCTGCTCCCCCTGCGCGAAGGCGTGTTCGAGAGCGTTCTGCAGGATCTCGGTGAGGACCATGGAGAGCGGGGTGGCGACCTCGGCGTCGAGGATGCCGAAGCGGCCGTTGCGCCGGCAGGTGACCTTGCCCGGGGAGATCTCGGCGACCATCGCGATGACCCGGTCGGCGATCTCGTCGAACTGGACGCGCTCGTCCAGGTTCTGGGACAGCGTCTCATGGACGATCGCGATCGAACCGACGCGCCGCACGGCCTCGTTGAGGGCTTCGCGGCCCCGGTCGGAGTCCATCCGGCGGGCCTGGAGGCGGAGCAGGGCGGCCACCGTCTGGAGGTTGTTCTTCACCCGGTGGTGGATCTCCCGGATGGTGGCGTCCTTGGTGATCAACTCGCGCTCGCGGCGACGCAGTTCGGTGACGTCCCGGAGCAGGACGAGCGAACCGATGCGGGTGCCCTTGGGCTTGAGCGGGATCGCCCGCAGCTGGATCACCCCGCCGTTGCCCTCGACCTCGAACTCGCGGGGCGCGTAGCCGGAGGCCAGCTTGACCAGGGCCTCGTCCACCGGGCCCCGGGAGGGGGCGAGTTCGGCGGTGATCTGGCCGAGGTCCTGGCCGACCAGGTCGGCGGCGAGACCGAGCCGGTGGTACGCGGAGAGCGCGTTCGGCGAGGCGTACTGGACGACGCCCTCGGCGTCGAGGCGGACGAGACCGTCGCCGGCGCGCGGCGAGGAGTCCATGTCGACCTGCTCGCCGGGGAAGGGGAACGTTCCGGCAGCGATCATCTGCGCGAGGTCGGAGGCCGACTGGAGGTAGGTGAGCTCCAGGCGGGAGGGGGTGCGCACGGTCAGCAGGTTGGTGTTGCGGGCGATGACGCCGAGGACCCGGCCCTCGCGGCGCACGGGGATGGACTCGACCCGGACCGGAACCTCCTCGCGCCACTCCGGGTCGCCCTCGCGGACGATCCGGCCCTCGTCGAGGGCGGCGTCGAGCAGCGGACGGCGGCCTCGCGGGACCAGGTGGCCGACCATGTCGTCCTGGTAGGAGGTGGGGCCGGTGTTGGGCCGCATCTGGGCCACGGAGACGTACCGCGTGCCGTCGAGGGTCGGGACCCAGAGCACGAGGTCGGCGAAGGAGAGGTCGGAGAGCAGCTGCCACTCCGACACCAGCAGATGGAGCCACTCGAGGTCGGAGTCGCTCAGGGCGGTGTGCTGGCGGACGAGGTCGTTCATGGAGGGCACGGTGCGAGCGTACCTGCGGAATTACAGGGGCCGTGAACCTGGATCTCCGGGGCTGCGTGTTGGAGGATGGGCCGGGAAACACCGCGTTCCTGTGGATGGACAGACAAGAATGGTCTAGTCCACAATGAAAAACACAGAGCCTCCATCCTCCCCGCACAGGAGGATGGAACGAGGTACCCGGCGCTCTCTGCCCTGACTGCGCCGAGACCTCCCACACGGCCGAGGGACCGCACACCCCCGGCCGAGCTACTCCGGGCTGCGGTGCCGGGCGGGCCGAGGGTCCCGCCAGGCGCCGCGGCCCGCGGGTGCTTCAGGGCCCCTTCGGTTCGACTTCCCCGCCTCGGGCCGTGGGCCAGGCCCGCATCGCCGCGTCCGCCACCGCCGTCAGCTCCTCGGCCGTCGCCCCGTCGCGGGCCTGCAGGGACATGCCCTGGAGGACGGCGCCGGCCAGCCGGGCCAGCGCGTGCGGGTCGGTGCCCGGCGGAAGCTCGCCCGCCTCCACGTCTTGGCGGATGCGGTTCTCGAACGCGGCCAGGTTGTCGTTGCGCCGGGCGCGCAGGGCCTCCTCGACCTCCGGGGTCGAGCAGTTCACGGCGGCCGAGATCATCAGGCAGCCGTGCGGATGGCCGGGCTCGGTGAAGACCACGGCGGCCTCGCGCAGCATGCGCCCCACGGCGGCGCGGGCGGTCGGCTCCTCGGCGAAGGCACGGCTGCCGTAGGCCCCGTAACCGAGCGCGTAGGCCTCGACGACCTCCTCGAACAGCGTCTTCTTGTCGCCGAAGGCCGCGTAGAGGCTGGGCGCGCTGATGCCCATGACGCGCGTGAGGTCGGAGACGGAGGTCGTCTCGTAGCCGTGCTCCCAGAAGGCCATCGTCGCCTGCTCCAGGGCCGTGAGCCGGTCGAAGGAGCGGGGGCGGCCGCGCTGTCTCGTCACCATGGAGTGAATTCTATAGCGCTCGTTACGAATCATGGGGTACGGTCTTTACGTAACGACCACTACAGAAAGAGGGGGGCGTCGCCATGGGCGTGCTCGACGGAAGGCTGGCCGGGAAGACGGCGCTGGTCACGGGCGGGAGCCGGGGCATCGGACGGGGGATCGCCGAGCGGCTCGGCCGCGAGGGCGCGCGGGTCGCGGTGCACTACGGGACGAACGAGGCGGCGGCGAAGGACACGGTCGCCGCGATCGAGGCGGCCGGCGGCTCGGCCTTCGCGGTGGGTCAGGAGCTGGGGGTGCCGGGGGACGCGGCGGCGCTGTGGCGGGCCTTCGACGCGCACGCGGACGGCCTGGACATCCTGGTGAACAACGCGGGGATCGGGGCGTCGCAGCCGTTCGCGACGATCGGTGACGAGGAGTACGACCGGATCTTCGCGGTCAACACGAAGGCGCCGTTCTTCCTGGCGCAGCTGGGGGCGGAGCGACTGCGGGACGGCGGCCGGATCATCAACGTCTCGACGGGCCTGAGCAGGGCGGCGGCCATGCCGGACCTGATGGCGTACGCGATGTCGAAGGGCGCGCTGGACGTCTTCACGCGCTATCTGTCAAAGGTGCTCGGCCCGCGCGGGATCACGGTCAACGCGGTGGCGCCGGGGATCGTCGACACGGACATCAACGCGGGCTGGCTGCGGGGGAACGAGGAGGCGTGGGCCGGGGCGGCGGCGATGTCGACGCTGGGCGCGGTCGGGACGCCGCCGGAGATAGCGGACGTGGTGGCCTTCCTGGCCTCCGACGACGCCCGCTGGGTGACGGGCGACTGGATCGACGCGACGGGAGGCTCACTGGCCTGACGGGGGCACCCGGGGCCGGTCTGGTGCGGGGGTCCGGACCGACCTGAGCCGCAGGGCGCGGGGCGGTGTGAGGCGCGGCTCCGGACCGGCCTGAGCCGCGGCGTGGGGGCGGTGTGACGCGGAGGTCCGGACCGGCCTGAGCCGCGGCGCGCGGGGCGGTGTGACGCGGGGGTCCGCTCCGGTCTGACGTGGGGCCCGAGTCGGCCCGGCGCCGGGGCTCCGGCGGGGTTCGAGTGGCTGGTGGGGCGGGGGCGACCGACGATGGAGGCGGTGCCGTCCGCGGGGCGGAACGGCATGAGGGGAAGGCCTCCCCTCTGCTAGATTTGGACTTAGATTGGTCTATACCACACGGTCCTTTCAGCAGCCCCTCACCAGATCGGCAGGCACAGCGTGGAAGTTGTCATCGTCAAGGACGCCAAGGCCGGCGGCGAGCTCATCGCGGACGGCATCGCCGACCTCCTGCGCCGCAAGCCCGACGCGCTGCTCGGCGTGGCCACGGGCTCGACCCCGATCCCGATCTACGACGCCCTTGTCGCCCAGGTCTCCGCCGGCGCCGTGGACGCCTCCCGGGCGCGGATCGCCCAGCTCGACGAGTACGTCGGCCTGCCCGCGGGGCACCCGGAGTCGTACCGCTCCACCGTGCTCCGCCAGGTCGTCGAGCCGCTCGGGCTCTCCCCCGAGGCCTTCATGGGCCCCGACGGCTCCGCCGAGGACGTCCTGGCGGCCTGCGAGGCCTACGACAGGGCGCTGGCCGAGGCCGGTGGCGTGGACCTGCAGATCCTCGGCATCGGCACCGACGGGCACATCGGCTTCAACGAGCCGTGCTCCTCGCTCGCCTCCCGCACCCGCATCAAGACGCTCACCGAACAGACCCGCGTGGACAACGCCCGCTTCTTCGACAACGACATAGAGCAGGTGCCGCACCACGTCATCACCCAGGGCATCGGCACCATCCTGGAGGCTCGCCACCTGGTGCTGCTCGCCACCGGCGAGGGCAAGGCGGAGGCCGTGGCGCAGACCGTCGAGGGCCCGGTGGCGGCGCTCGTGCCGGCCTCCGCGCTCCAGCTGCACCCGCACGCCACGGTGGTCGTGGACGAGGCGGCCGCCTCCAAGCTGAAGCTCGCGGACTACTTCCGCCACACCTTCGCGAACAAGCCCTCCTGGCAGGGCATCTGAGAGGTACGTACGCGAAGGGGCCCGGCACCTGGAATCACCTCCAGGTACCGGGCCCCTTTCCCGTACGCCCCCTCAGGCGCCGGTGCCGACCACGGCCTCCGCCGCCGCGCGGCCGCAGACCCGGGCCGCGCCGTGCGTGGCGATGTGCAGGGCCCCGCGGGGCTCCGCCTCGTTGAGGCCCATCTCGACCACGACGGTGTCGGGGCGGTCCGCGAGGAGGCCGTCGAGGGCCTGGATCATCCACGGGTGCCGGTGGGCGTCCCGTACGACCGCGACGATGCGCCGCTCCCCCGCGGCGGCCAGGACGGCGTCCACGGACGGCTCGTCGTACGAGCCGGTCTCCGTGCCGGGGAGCAGGCGCTCCAGCTCGGCCGCGATGCCCCAGGGCGTCTCGTCGCCGACCGCGAAGTTCGCGACCGGGGTGAAGGAGGCCACGTAGGGGGCGTCGGACATCGGCGTGTGGGGGTGCTCCCCGCGGGTCACCTTGAGGGCCCGGCGGGCGGCCACGAGTCCGATGTCGGTGCCGGGCGCGGTCCCCTCCTGCACTGCCGCGCCCGGCACCGATCCAGCCCCCCTGGCCCGGTGCGCCTGGGTCCAGGCCGCCAGGGCGCGCACGCGCGCCGCGGCGTCGGCCAGCCGCTCCTCGGGCAGTTCACCGGTCCGTACCGCGTTCACCAGCGCGTCGCGCAGTTGCAGCACGGTGTCCTCGTCGCACAGCCCGCCGCCGACGCAGATGGCGTCGGCGCCCGCGGCGATCGCGAGGACCGATCCGCGCTCGATGCCGTACGTCGCCGCGACGGCCTGCATCTCCATGCCGTCGGTGACGATCAGCCCCTCGAAGCCCAGCTCCTGGCGCAGCAGACCGGTGAGGATCTGCGGGCTCAGGGTGGCCGGACGGTGGGGGTCGAGCGCGGAGAGCAGAATATGCGCGCTCATGACCGCTTTGGTACCCGCGGCGACGGCCGCGCGGAAAGGTACCAGCTCACGGGCGTGCAGTGTGGCGAGGTCCACATCGATCCGGGGCAGCGCGTCGTGGGAATCCACGTTGGTGTCGCCGTGTCCGGGGAAGTGCTTCGTGCAGGCCGCGACCCCGACGCCCTGGAGGCCGTCGACGTACGCCACGGTGTGCCGGGCGACGAGGTCCGGGTCGGGTCCGAAGGAGCGGACGCCGATGACGGGGTTCTCGGCGTTGGAGTTGACGTCCGCCGAGGGCGCCCAGTTCAGGTCGACGCCGCACTGCACGAGCCGGCGGCCGAGCTCGCGGGCCACGGCCCGGGTGAGCTCGACGTCGTCGACGCTGCCGAGGGCGTAGTTGCCGGGGAAGGACGAGCCCTGCTTGACCTCGAGGCGGGTGACGTCCCCGCCCTCCTCGTCGATGGCGACGAGGACGTCGTCCCGCTCGGCGCGCAGCTGCGCGGTGAGCGCGGCGAGCTGCTCGGGGCTGACGATGTTCCGGCCGAACAGGCCGACCGAGGACAGGCCCTCGCCGATGCGGCGGAGCAGCCAGTCGGGCGCGGTGGTGCCGACGAAGCCGGGCTGGAGGACCGTGAGCGCGTCACGGGTCAGGGTGTCCGAGCCGTGTACGAGTGTGGTCATGGCGAGCCGTTATCCCTTCACCGCGCCGGCGGTCATGCCGCCGACGGCCTTGCGCTGGAGGAACAGGAAGACGATGAGCACGGGGAGGGCGAAGAGCGTGGAGGCGGCCATGGTGGCGCCCCAGTCGCTGCCGAACGCGGTCTGGAACTGGGTCAGCCAGAGCGTCAGGGTCTGCGACTCCTTCTCCTTGTTCAGCATGAGGATCATGGCGAACTCGTTCCAGGCGGTGATGAAGCCGAAGAGCGAGGTCGACATCAGGCCGGGCGCGAGCAGCGGGAAGATCACCTTGCGGAAGGCCTGGCCCCGGGTGCAGCCGTCGATCTGGGCGGCCTCCTCCAGCTCGACCGGGACGGCGGCGATGAAGCCGCGCAGGGTCCAGATCGTGAAGGGGAGGACCATGACGAAGTAGATGAGCGTCAGCATCGGGATGCTGTTCAGCAGGTCGTTCTCGCGGGAGATCATGTACATCGCGATGACCATGACCTCCCAGGGGGCCATCTGCGCCATCATCACGATGAGGACGATGCCCTTGCGCCCCTTGAACCTGAGGCGGGCGATCGCGAAGCTCGCGGCCAGGGCGACGACCAGGGCGAGCAGGACGGCGCCGATGGTGACCGTGAGGCTGTTCGTGACGTACGTCCAGAAGAGGTCGACGCCGGTCGCGGTCTTGTAGTTCTCGAACGTCGGGGTGAAGACGAAGACCGGGTCCTTGGTCATGATCTCGTGCTGCGGCTTCAGCGAGGACGAGAACATCCAGTAGACCGGGAAGACGAACACGACGGCGAGCACGAGGGCGCCGAGGTTCTTGGCGACCGCACCGACCGTGAGCGGCTTGCGGGTGCGCAGCTTCTGCGGAGTCGGGGTGGTGGTGGCGGCGCTCACAGCTCCTCCTCCTCCTTCAGGATCAGGCGGAAGTAGAAGGACATGACCGCGATGAGCATCACGATCGTCAGGATGGAGATGGCGGCGGCGACGCCGTAGTGGAACTGGCCGACGCCCTCGATGTAGGCGAAGACCGGGAGGGTCTCGGAGCCTCGGTCGGGACCGCCGAGGTTCATGGCGTAGACCTGGGCGAACGCCTTGAAGATCCAGATGATCTCCAGGAACGTCGTGATCATGAAGAAGGACTTCAGGTTCGGGAAGACCACGGCCCAGAAGGTGCGCCAGCCGCTCGCGCCGTCCATCTTCGCGGCCTCGTACAGCTCGGAGCCGATGGTGGTCAGGCCGGCGTACATGTTGAGGGCGACGAAGGGGACGGAGCCCCAGACGAGCAGGATCAGGACGATGACCAGGGTGGAGAAGCCGGTCTCGAACCAGTTGTGCTGGTCGTAGCCGGAGAAGCCCAGCGTGCGCATCAGCCAGTTCACGACGCCGAACTGCTCGTCGAAGAGCCAGCGGAAGACCGTGACGGAGGCGACGATCGGCATGGCCCAGGCGAACATCAGGGCCAGCGAGAGGACCAGTCGCATCTTCTTGCCGAGGCGGTTGAGCAGCAGGCCGATGGCCGTGCCGATCGCCATGATCAGCGCGACGTTGACGGCGGTGAAGACGACGCTTCGGACGACGACGGTCCAGAAGTCCCCGTCGCCGAGGAGCTCCGTGTAGTTGTCGAAGCCGGTCCAGACCGTCTCGCGGGTGATGAACTCCTTCCGGTTGAGCTGCTGGAAGGAGAGGATCACGTTGCGGATCAGCGGGTAGAGCAGCAGCACCGCCATGGACAGCAGGGCAGGCGCGACGAGCAGGTACGGCAGCACCCCGCTGGGCAGGGAGCGTCTGCCGCGTGGAGGCTGAAGGACTTCCTTCGGGCCCGAAGAGGGTGGCGGAGTCTGAGACTTCCCTGCCGCCCTCCCGGGCGCGTCCTGGGGACCGGCGGTCGCCGTCCCCTGGGAGTCCACGGTCATGGTCTTATTCCTCGCGGTTCTGGGGCTCCCGCGCCCACCGGGGCACGGCCCGGGGGAGCGGGCCGCTGATCACTGCATCGCTGCAACGCGCCGGTGGTGCGGCCGGTGCGACACCGGCCGCACCACCGGGGCTACGGATTACTGCTGGTTGATGCGCTCGTTGATGACCTTGTCGGCCGCCTCGCCGGCCTTCTTGGCGTCCTCGCCCTTCAGGACCTTGGTCATGTAGTCCTTGATCGGGTTCGGGGCGGTCTCGACGTTCGCCCAGCCCGGGGTGACCGGGGTGACCTTGCCGGAGGCGGACGAGGCCGCCATGGCCTCGGCGAAGGAGCCGGCGGCGGGCTTGAACTGCGCGGAGTCGGTGTTCGGAAGCAGCGCGCCCTCGGTGGCGGTCGCGTACTTCGTCATGAACTCCTTGCCGGCGGCGAGGGCCAGCCACTCCTTCGCGAGGTCCTTGTTCTTGGAGCGCTCGGCGATGGCGAGGTTCGAGCCGCCGAGGAAGACGGAGCCCGGCTTGTCGGCGGTCTTGCCCGGGATCGGGAAGTAGCCGAAGTCGGCGGTCTTGCCGGCCTTCTTCATGGCGTCGATCGCGCCGCCGGCCTCCCAGCCGAGACCGATCCAGGACGCCACGCCGCCCTTGGGGATGATGTCGGTGGACTGCTGCGGGGTCGCCTCGTCCTTGTCCTTCGGAGCGGTCGAGTAGGACGCCAGCTCCTTGTAGAAGTTCATGGCGCTGACGGCCTCGGGGGAGGACAGGTTGCCCTTCCACTTGTCGCCGTCCTTGACCGCCAGGTCGCTGCCCTCGTCCCAGATGAGGCCGGCGAGGACGTACCAGGACTGACCCGGCAGGTAGATGGCCTGCGACTTCGGGTCGGACGCCTTGAGCTTCTTCAGACCGTCGATCCACTCGGCGCGGGTCTTCGGCGGGGTGACGCCGGCCTTCTTGAAGGCGGCCTTGTCGTAGACGACGACGCGGTTGGCGGCGTACCACGGGGCGGAGTAGAGCTTGCCGTCCAGCTCGTTGGAGGCGACCATGCCCTTGTTCCAGGCGTCGTAGCCGAGCGTGGCCTTGTCGCCGGACAGGTCGGCGAGACCGCCGGTGACCGCGTAGCCCGCGGTCTGCGTGTTGCCGAGCTCCAGGACGTCCGGCGGGGTGTCCTCGGAGAGGGCGGTGGTGACCTTCTCCTGGATGCCGTTCCAGATCTGCTTCTCGACCTTGACCTTGACGCCCGGGTGCTTGGCCTCGAAGGCCTTGTTCACCTCGGCCATCCAGGCGTCCGGCGCGGAACCGTCCATCACCCAGACGGTCAGGGTCTTGTCGCCCCCGGCGGCCTTGCCGCCGTCCTTGCCCTTGTCACTGCCGCTGTCGGAACCACACGCAGCGATGGAGACCATCATGCCCGCGACGCCGATCGCCGCGATGAGCTTGCGCTTCACGCCACCCTCCTCAGGGATGCCTGCAACCCCTGCCCACCGCGCGAAGACATACGTCAGGTAATGCTCGTGGGGCTGGGACCTGGTCTTTAATGGTTTAGACCAGTACCCGGAGCTTGGCCTAGACCTTTAGGGGTGTCAAGGGTGTATAAGAAGGGCAGTCGCGTCCGTTATCGGACCGACACCTGAGGGAGGGCGACGACCCGTGACCGGTCCGTGCCACCATGTGAGCCGCGACAGACGGAGGAGCCGGTGACGGCAGCAGCACAGGAGTCGGGAAGGCAGGCCATGGCCACGGACGCGGGCAGTACGGAGACAGAGAGCGGGGCACCCACCCGCACCGCGCGCGTGCCCAAGTACTACCGGCTCAAGCGACACTTGCTCGACATGACGGAGACCCTGCCGCCCGGCACGCCGGTCCCGCCGGAGCGCACGCTCGCCGCCGAGTTCGACACCTCGCGCACCACCGTGCGCCAGGCGCTCCAGGAGCTGGTCGTCGAGGGCCGTCTGGAGCGCATCCAGGGCAAGGGCACGTTCGTGGCCAAGCCCAAGGTCTCGCAGGCCCTGCAGCTCACCTCCTACACGGAGGACATGCGCGCCCAGGGCCTGGAGCCCACCTCGCAGCTCCTCGACATCGGGTACGTCACGGCCGACGACACCCTCGCCGGGCTGCTCGACATCTCGGCCGGCGGCCGGGTGCTCCGCATCGAGCGCCTGCGCCTCGCGAGCGGCGAGCCGATGGCCATCGAGACCACCCACCTGTCGGCGAAGCGCTTCCCCGCGCTGCGCCGCTCGCTCGTGAAGTACACCTCGCTGTACACGGCGCTCGCCGAGGTCTACGACGTGCACCTCGCCGAGGCCGAGGAGACCATCGAGACCTCCCTCGCCACCCCGCGCGAGGCCGGGCTGCTCGGCACGGACGTGGGCCTGCCGATGCTGATGCTCTCCCGCCACTCGCTGGACGCCCAGGGCGAGCCGGTGGAGTGGGTGCGGTCCGTCTACCGGGGCGACCGGTACAAGTTCGTGGCGCGCCTGAAGCGCCCCAACGGCTGAGCCCCTTCCCGTACGACATGAACGGCCGCACCCCGGCGGGGGGTGCGGCCGTTCGCCGTTCCAGCGGCCGTTCGCCGTTCCAGCGGCCGTCCGCCGTTCCGGGAGGCCTCACGCGGGCCGTACGGAGACGTGACGGGCACCCGGCACCTTCCGCCCGGCAGGAACGTGACGCCTCCCGGAAAGCCCCTGGTGAACGGCGCGCGGAAGCCCGCGGCACGCGCTGGCCCCTAACGGCCACGCGGTTGGCGCCAGCCGTTCTCCGGTGACAGGGCACCCCCGGCAGGCCAGTCTTGGACATGTCGAAGCCGCCCGGCAGAGCCCGGGAGCGGCCCCGGGGGAACCACCCCGCGATCCCCGTTCCGCACCGTCCAGGAAGGCAGCCCCGCCATGCCCAGCAGCGCCCGTTTCGCCACCTTCGCCCGCATTCAGCTCCGTGCCGCCGTCGCCCTCGCCGTCCCCGCCGCGGCCGCGCTGACCCTCGTCCTGGCCGCCCAGCCGGCGCCCGCCGGGACGGCCGCCGTCACCGCCTCCGCGGTCACCGCGACCCCGCAGCCCGGCGACGTCAACGACGGCTTCTCCTGGGGCTGATCCCCATCTATCTCATCGGCGTCTCGATGAGGGCACCGGACGACGACCCCGCACCGGACACCGGCCCCCCGCCGTCCCCGTCCGCCGCACGGCTCGTCGAGACGCTGCACCGCGTCGCCCGGCCGCAGGACCGCTTCGAGTCCGCCCGGGCGCTGGTCCTCGACCGGACCGTCCGGCTCGCCCTGTACATCCGGGGCCCCGACGAGATCGAGGCCGTCGGCCACGCGCTGCGGCTCTGCCGGCTCCTCCTCGGCCACTCCCCCGAGCTCTCCCGCCACCGCATCGCGGACTTCCGGCTCCTCTGACGCCCCCCACCGCCCGAAGAGCCCCGCCCCACGGAACCCCACCAAGGAACCCCCATGCCCAGGGCCCGTCCCAGCGTGTCCGTCATCATCCCCAACTACAACTACGAGAAGACCCTGCGCGCCTGCCTCACCTCGGTCTTCGCCCAGACCCACGCCCCGCTCGACGTCATCGTCGTGGACGACGCCAGCACGGACCGCTCCCGGGACATCGCCCGCGAGTTCGGCGTCGTCCTCATCGCCAACCCCCACAACCGCGGGGTGTCCGCCGCCCGGAACATGGGGGCCGCCGCCGCCCGCGGCGAGGTCCTCTTCTTCCTCGACTCCGACACCGCCCTCCACCCCGAGGCCCTCGCCCACGCCGCCGACCTGCTCCGGGACGACCCCGGCCTCGGCTGCGTCCACGGCGTCCTCGACCCCGAACCGCTCTTCGACGACGGGCCCGTCGAGCGCTACCACGCCCTCCACGCCCACTTCTGGCGCCGCCGCGCCGCCGGCGAGGTCCGCACCGCCTTCTTCGCCCTCGGCGCCATCCGCAAGGAGGTCTTCGAGGAGACCGGTCCCTTCGACGAGAACCTCCGGGACTCCGAGGACGTCGAGTACAGCGGCCGGCTCGTCCGCTCCCACCGGATCCTGATGACCGAGGCGATCCGCGGCCGCCACGACGACGTGGACCGGCTCGGAGCGATGCTCTCGGAGCAGTACCGGCGCTCGCAGCTGCTGATCGCGGCGCTCGGGCAGATGCGGGAGGGCGGGCTCACCGCCAACCGGCCGCTCGGCGTCCTCGCCGCCGCGCTGACCCTCCCCACCCTGCTCCTCGGTCTGCTGTCCCCCTGGCTGCTGCTCGTCCCGGCGCTGTGCGCGCTGCTCTTCGCCTGCGCGGATCCGGGTCTGAGCCGGTTCGCGCTGCGGACCCGGGGCCCGGGCTTCCTCCTCTACTTCACCGCGGTCCACTTCCTGCTCCACCAGGCGATCGTCCTCGGCGCGGCCCGCGGCGCCGTCCGCTGGCTCACCGAGCCGGACTTCGGCCCGAGCGTGCGCCGCCGGGACGCCACCGCCTCCCCCACCTCCACCTCCGTACGCCCCTCCCCACAGGAGTACGTCCATGGCCACGCCCACGCTGACCGGACGTGAGGCGCCGGCGGTCCGTCCGCCGGCCTCCCGTCCCCCCGGTCGTCTCGCCGACCTCACCGCCCTCGTCCGCCCCGGACAGTGGACGAAGAACCTGGTCGTCGTCCCCCTCGGCCTGCTCGGCGCCCCCCACCTCGACGGCGCCGCGCTCGGCGGCGCGCTGGCCGCGATCGCCGTCTTCACCCTCGCGTCCGCGCTGATCTACCTGGTCAACGACATCGGCGACCGGGACCGCGACCGGCGTCACCCGGAGAAGCGGCACCGGCCGATCGCCGCCGGGCGGATCGGCGTCGCCACCGCCGTGTCCTTCGCCGCCGCGCTGGCCGCCCTCCTCGCGGTCACCGTCGGCCTGACCTCGCTCACCGGCACGGCCGGGCTCGCGGACTGGTGGCCGGTCGCCGCGTACGTCGCGCTCAACGCCGCGTACAGCAAGGGCCTCAAGCACGTCCCGCTGCTCGACGTCTTCATCGTGGCCCTCGGATTCGTGCTGCGCCTCGCCCAGGGGTGCCTGGCCTCCGGGAACCCGGTGCCGGACTGGCTCGCGCTCTGCGTCTTCTCGCTCTGCCTGCTGCTGATCCTCGGCAAGCGGCGGCACGAGATGGCGGTCGGCGGGGTGCTGCACCGGCCCGCGCTGCGCGGCTACACCCTCGGCTTCCTCGACCAGCTGCTCGCCTTCACCGCGGTCCTCACGGCCGTCAGCTACGTGCTGTACGTCCAGGGCAGCCCGGTCTTCGGCGCGCACGGCCCGCTGGTAGCGGTGCTCACCGCCCCCTTCGCGCTCTTCGGCCTCGCCCGCTACCTCCAGCTGATCGTGGTCGACGCGGGCGGCGGGAACCCCTCGCGGGCCCTGTTCAGCGACCGGATGACCGTCTCCAACGCCCTGCTGTGGTCGGCGCTGCTCGCCGGCGCGTGGCTGCTGGGCCGGATCGGCTCATGACGGCGGTCACCGTCCCCGCCCCCGGCGGCGTACGGCGCCTGCTCCCCGTCCTCTTCCCCGTCGCGGTCGTCACGGGCATCGGCTTCGCCCTGTACGGCCGGGCCGGCGAGCTCGCCGCCCTGGTCCTGCGGCCCGGATCCGTCCCGTACCTCCTGGCGGCGCTCGCGGCCAACGCCGGCGCCGTGCTGCTGTCCATGGCCACCTGGCGGACCCTGCTGTCCGACCTGGGGCCGCGGGTGCCGGGCCGGACCGCGACCCGGATCTACTTCACCTCCTACCTCGGCAAGTACGTGCCGGGCGCCGTCTGGGGCGTCCTCGCCCAGCTGCGGATGGGCGGCGCGGCCGGGGTGCCGGCTCCGGTCGTGCTCGCCGTCTTCCTGCTCAACCTGATCGTGGCCGTCCTCACCGGTCTCGCCGTCGGCCCGGTCGCCGCGCCCTGGACGATCGGGGCCGAGGCCTGGTGGCTGGTGCTGCCGGGCGCGGTCACCCTGCTGCTCGTCGTGAAACCGCGACTGCTCCACCGCCTGGCCGCCACCGCCGCCCGCCTGGCCCGCCGGCCCGCCCCCGAGGCCCGGGCGAGCGACCGGGGCATGCGCCGGGCGCTGGCCTCCGCGACCGGTTCCTGGGCGGTCGGCGGGCTCCACCTGTGGGCGCTCGCCGTGATGCTCGGCGCCCCGCCGCTGACCGCGCTGCCGGTCTGCGTGGGCGGCTTCGCCCTGGCCACCGCCGCCGCCAGCCTCGTCGTGGTGCTGCCGGACGGCTGGGGCGCCCGCGAGGCCCTGCTGCTCCTGGCCCTGACCGCCGTCCTGCCCTGGCAGGAGGCGACCGCCGCCGCGGTCGCCAGCCGGGTGGTCTGCACCCTCAGCGAGGTCCTCGTCGGGGGCGCCGCCCTCCTCCTGACCCTCCCCCGCCGCACGACTCCCCCCACCGACCCGAAGGAACGGACATGACCGCCCTCTACACCGTCGACGACTGCGAGTCGCTGACGACCAAGCAGGTCCACGGCCTGTACAAGGACCACGTCAACAAGAGCCAGGTCTCCCTGATGACCTCCTTCGGCTTCGGCCAGGAGCTCGTCGAGAGCGCGGAGGGCGTGTGGATCACCCAGCGCGACGGCCGCCGCGTCCTGGACTTCACCGGCGGGGTCGGCGTCCTCAACCACGGCCACAACCACCCCCGGATCCTCGCCGCCCGGCAGCGCTTCCAGGAGCGCAGGAGCATGGAGGTCCACAAGACCTACTTCTCGCCGTACATCGCGGCCCTCGGCCACAACCTGGCGGAACTGCTGCCCGGCGACCTGACCATGTCGTTCTTCCCCAACTCCGGTGCGGAGGCGGTCGAGGGCGCGGTCAAGCTGGCGTACAAGTACCACGGCGGCCGGCGCTCCCGGGTGCTGCGGGCCGACATCTCCTTCCACGGCAAGCTGCTCGGCTCGGGCAGCCTGACCGGCCAGAACGCCTCGACGTTCCAATTCCCCGGCATCCCCGGCGTGGGGATCTTCCGGTACGGCGACCTGGAGTCCGTACGGAAGCTGGTCGCCGAACTCCGCACCGACAAGGGCGAGTCCGATGTGTACGCGATCCTCATCGAGCCGCTGTCGGCGTCGACGATGAACGAGTGCTCGGAGGAGTTCCTGCGCGGACTGCGGGAACTGTGCACGGCCGAGGACATCGTGCTGCTCTTCGACGAGATCTACACCGGCTGGGGCAAGACGGGCACCCTCTTCCACTTCATGCGGTACGAGGGTCTGGTCCCCGACATCCTCACCACCTCGAAGTCCTTCGGCGGCGGCAAGTCCTCCATCTCCGCGTTCGTCGCCCGCGAGCCGGTCTTCCGCAAGGCGTACGACAACCTCACGGACGCCCTGCTGCAGTCGACGTCCACCACCTACTACGGCTTCGGCGAGGAGGCGGTCACCGCCATCGAGGCCGTCAACGTGGCCGTCGAGGACGACTATCCGGCCCGCGCCCGGGACATCGAGCGGATCCTCGCCCCCGGTCTGGAGCGGATCGCGAAGGAGTACCCGGACGTGGTCGCCGAGGTCCGCGGCCACGGCGCGCTGCACGGCGTCTTCCTGCACAAGGGCCCGAAGGTCCTGGAGGTGCTGACGAAGCTGGTGCCGGGCGCGATGACGAAGGACCCGCGCTTCCGCACCAAGCTCGTCACCTCGTCGGTGGTCAACGCCCTGTACCGGGACCACGGCGTCTACACGTACTACACGCTCAACGGCGACAACCCGCTGATGGTCGCCCCCTCGCTGGTCGCCGAGCCGCACGAGGTCGAGTTCTTCCTGGACTGCCTCGACAAGACCCTGGCCCAGGGTCTGCCCCGTCTGCTCACCCGTTTCGTCAAGGAGAAGGTGTCGTCGCTGTGGTAGAGCGCATCGTGGTCACCGGCGGTGCCGGAATGCTCGGTTCGACCCTGATCGAGCGGCTGCTCGACGAGGGCCGGCAGGTGCACTGCGTGGACCTGCGGGCCCCGCGCACGGAGCACGCGAACCTCACTCACATGGTCACGGACGTCCGGGACGCCGCGGCGATGAAGCGGGCCACGGCGGACGCCGACGTGGTGGTGCACTGCGCCGCCGCCCTGCCCAGCTACCCGGCGGACACCATCCGCTCGGTGATCGTCGGCGGCACGGAGGCGGTCCTGGCGGCCGCCGAGGCGAACGCCGTGCCCAGGGTCGTGCACATCTCCTCGACCGCCGTGTACGGACTGCCGAAGGTGGTGCCGACCCCGGAGGAGTACCCGCGCGAGCCCGTCGACACGTACAGCGCCGCGAAGGCGGAGGCCGAGGAGGTCGCGGAGCGCTTCCGGGGACGGGGGACGTGCGTGCCGATCCTGCGGCCCAAGACCTTCCTCGGGCCCGGCCGGATGGGGCTCTTCGCGATGCTCTTCGAGTGGGCGGCCGAGGGCCGGAACTTCCCCGTCCTCGGCCGGGGCGACGTCCGCATCCAGATGTTCGACGTGGCCGACCTGGTCGACGCGGTCGTCACCGCGATGGAGGCGCCCGCCGAGCGCGCCGACGACACGTTCAACCTCGGCGCCACCGAGTTCGGCACGATACGCGAGGACTTCCAGGCCGTCCTGGACGCGGCCGGGCACGGCAAGCGGGTCCGCTCGCTGCCCGCGAGGCCCGCGCTCGCCGCGCTCAGCCTGCTCCAGCGCTCCGGACTCTCCCCCGTCTACGGACGCCTGCTCCACAAGCTCCTCGACGACAGCTTCGTCTCCACCGACAAGGCCAGGGACGTCCTCGGCTTCCGGCCGAAGCACTCCAACCAGGACGCGATCCTGCGCACCTTCGCCTGGTGGCAGGCACAACAGCAGGCACAGCAGCGGACCGCCCGCCCCGCGCGGAAGAGCGAGGGCGTCACCAGTGTCGAACCGTGGCGGCAGGGGGCCCTCTCCCTCGCCAAGGTCCTCTTCTAGGAGTACCCGATCATGTCCCTCCCCCTGGTCTCCGTCATCGTCCCCAACTACAACTACGGCCGCTCGATCGGCCTGTGCGTCGAGGCCGCCCTCGCCCAGACGTACCCGAACGTCGAGATCGTCGTCGTCGACGACTGCTCCACCGACGACTCCGCGGCGATCGCCTCCGCGGCCGGCGCGCGCGTGGTCTCCACCGGCGTCAACAGCGGGGTCGCCGTCGCCCGCAACCTCGGCGCGGAGCTCTCCTCCGGCGAGATCCTGGTCTTCCTCGACTCCGACGTCGCCATGCACCCCGACGCGGTCGCGAAGTCCGTCGAACTCCTCGCCTCCGGGCAGGGGTACGGCGCGATCTGCGGCACCTACGAGCCGGAGCCGCTGATCCGGGACAGCCTGATCGAGGAGTACCGCTCGCTCCAGCAGTACTACCTGCTGCTGAAGTCGGAGGGGGTCATCGACACCGTCCACACCGCGATCCTGGCCATGCCCCGGCGGGTCTTCGACGAGGTCGGGCCGTTCAACCCGATCCTGCGGCACACCGAGGACCAGGACTACGGGCGCCGGATCTCCGAGCGGTACACGGTGCTCAGCTCCCTGGAGGTGCGCGGCCGGCACGACCACGACGACACCGTGCGGATCGTCCTCGACAAGGTCTTCGCCCGCGCCCGGCTCGCCGTGCCCCTCATCCTCGGCCGGCGCCACCTCCAGGGCGGCTTCGTCACCGGCCCGCGCGCGGGCGCCAGCCTGGCCGCGCCCCTGACGGTCGCCGCCCTCGCCGCGCCCCTGCTGTGGGGGGCCGCGTGGGCACTGCTCCCGCTCGCCCTGTTCCTGCTCGGCGTCTGGGGCGACCTGGACATGTACCGCGAGGTGCGGCGGCACCGGGGGCGGCTGTTCCTCGGGTACTTCGTGGCGGTCAACTTCCTGGTGAACCTGACGGTGTTCGCGGCGATCGGGGTCGCGGGCGTGCAGTGGCTGTGCTCGAAGCGGTTCCGGCACCTGTACGACCCGCAGCCGCGGCCCGACCTCGCGCGGGCGACCGTGGGTGCCGACCGTGGCTGACACGCTCGCGCCGGCTCGGGACGTGCCCGTACGGAACCGCCGGAACCCGCTCGTCCTGGGAGCCGCCCTCGCCTGGCTCGTCCTGCTCCTCGTCGAGTGGGCGGCGGACGGCCGCGTCTGGCTCGGGCAGCTCGTCGGCATCGTGCCGCCGGCCGCCTTCGTCCTGGTGCCCCTGGCCCTCGCGGCCCTCGTCCCGCTCGCCCGGGTCGCGGCCAGGTGGCGGGCCCTCGCCGCCGCCGCGCTCGCCCTCCTCCTGGGCTTCGGGCAGTCGGGCCTCGACCCGGCGGCCCTGTGGCGGACGGAGCCGCGGCCGGGACCGGACGCGGTGCGGGTCTTCGCCTGGAACACCAACTCGTGGAACCAGCTCCTCGGCACCCAGGACCACTTCTACGCCTTCCTGAAGGCGAAGGACGCCGACGTGTACCTGCTGCACGAGTACCAGCACGTCACCGCCGACCGGAAGGAGAAGCTGCCGGTCGACGACCTGGCGCGGCTGCGCCGGGAGTTCCCCGGCTACCGGCTCGCGGTCCGGGGCGAGCTGGTGACGCTCTCCCGCTTCCCGATCCTGCGGCAGCCGGCCGTGGGCCCGGCCCGGGAGGTGCCGCCCGGCGCGGACTGGCCGACGGAGTACCGCGCGAACAAGGTGCTGCGCACGGACGTCCTGGTCAGGGGCCGCACGGTGTCCTTCTACAACGTGCACATGCCGGTGTGGAACAGCATGCCGGACGGTCTCCTCTCCGCCGCCTTCTACCGCCACATGCGGGAACGGTTCGCCCCCCGCCGGGCGCAGTACGAGGGCCTCGAAGCCGACCTGGCGGCCAACCGCAACCCCGTGGTCGTGGCCGGCGACTTCAACGCGACGGCCGCGATGTCGGACCTGGACCCGCTGCGGGAGCGCCTCGACGACGCGGCGGAGGTTAGCACCGACCCGTACCCGACGAGCTGGGAGGAGGGCGGCTGGAAGCCCTTCTGGCGGACCGACTGGGCGTTCACCGGGAACGGGGCGCGGGCCGAGCGGTACGACTTCGGCGCTCCGGAGGAGCTGTCCGACCATGCCGTGCAGGACCTGTGGGTGTCGCTGCCGGGGAGCGGATGACGGCGATGGTCCTGTACTGCGCCCTCGCCTGGGCGGTCTTCCTGGCCCTGCACCTGGTGCTCAACGGCCGCTGGTGGCCGTGGCTCGCGGTCTCGCTGCTTCCGCCGGTGGCCCTCGCGGCCGTGCCGCTCGCCCTGCTCGCCGCCGCGCTCGCCGCCGGCGGCCGGCTCGCGGCGGCGCTCGCCGCGGGCTGCCTCCTCGTGGCGTGGCCGCAGAACGGGATCAACCTGCGGGGGCTCCGCCGTGCGGCCGGCGGGGAGGGGCTGCGGCTGGTGTCCTGGAACACCCAGCACTGGAACCAGGGCGGCGACCCCGACCGCTACTACGCCTTCCTGCGCTCGCTCGGCGCCGACGTGTACGTCCTCCAGGAGTACCTGAACGGCTTCGAGGGCGGCGAGGTCTGGGACATCGACGACGAGGCCCGGCTGCGGGCGGAGTTCCCCGGCCACCACCTGGCCGTCGGCAACAACTCCGTGACGCTGTCCCGGTTCCCGCCCGCCGGGCCGCCGGTGCCGGTCGGCGCCTGCTCGCTGCGGGTGGACCTGCGGGTCGGGGACGGTGTCCTGTCGACGTACAACGTGCACATCCCGGTGCAGCTCACGGTGATGAACCCGCTGCGTCCGGCGTTCTTCCGGGACATGCGGCGCCGGGCGGCGGCCCGCGACCGGGAGTACGCGGCGCTCGTCGCCGATCTGCGGGGCAATCCGCACCCGGTCCTGGTGACCGGCGACTTCAACACCAGCGCCGCCATCGGCGACATCCGCCGGATGCCCCGCTCGCTGCGCGACGCGGTCGGCGCCTGCCGTTCGGTCCTGCCGGCCAGCTGGAACGCCCGTGCGCGGCTGCGGCTCTGGCGGATCGACTGGGCGTTCACCGGCGGCGGCGCCCGGGTCGGCTCGTACCGCTTCCGTGACGCGGAGGGCCTCTCGGACCACCTCGTCCAGGAACTGACCGTCACCCTCTGAGAGAGAAGACACGACCATGGAGTACACGAACCTGGGCGGCCCCGACGGCCCCCGTGTGTCCACGCTCTGCCTGGGCACCCTGCCGTTCGGCACCCGGATCGACGAGGCCGCGGCCTTCGCCGTCCTCGACCGCTTCCACGAGGCAGGCGGCACCTTCATCGACACCGCGAACACCTACGCCTTCTGGGAGCCGGGCGCGACCGGCGCCGAGAGCGAGCTGCTCATCGGGCGCTGGCTGCGCAGCCGGGGCGTCCGGGACGAGATGGTCATCGCCACGAAGGTCGGTGCGCTGCCGGACCCGCCGGGCTCGGCCTGGCCGGAGTGCGCGGAGGGCCTCTCGGCGCCGGTGGTCCGCCGCCAGGTGGAGGCGAGCCTGCGGAACCTGGGCACGGACCGGATCGACCTGTACTACGCGCACATCGACGACCGGGCGACGCCGGTCGCGGAGACGATGGGCGTCTTCGCCGAGCTCGCGGACGTCGGGAAGATCGGCCGGGCCGGCTGCTCGAACTTCGCGGCCTGGCGGATCGAGGAGTCCCGGGGCGCGGCGGCCGCCGCCGACCTGCCGGACTACGCGGCCGTGCAGCAGCGGTACACCTACCTCCGGCCGCGCCCCGGGGCGGAGTTCGGGGTGAACCCGCACGCCTCGGAGGAGCTGCTCGACTACCTGGGGACGCGGCCGGAGCTGACGTTCACGGCGTACACGACCCAGCTGACGGGGGCGTACACCGATCCGGGCAAGGAGATCCCGGAGCAGTACCGGCACGCGGGCTCCGAGCGGCGTCTGAAGGTGCTCGCCGAGGTGGCGGCGGAGCTCGGGGTGACCGCGAACCAGGTGGTCCTGGCCTGGGCGTCGGGCGGTGAGCTGCCCGTCCTTCCGGTGATCGGGGCGAGTTCGCCGGAGCAGCTGGACGAGACCCTGGGCGCGGTGGGGCTGCGGCTGGACGAGGAGCTCAGGAAGCAGCTCGACGATGTGG
Organism: Streptomyces nymphaeiformis; assembly: GCF_014203895.1. GTDB lineage: Bacteria > Actinomycetota > Actinomycetes > Streptomycetales > Streptomycetaceae > Streptomyces > Streptomyces nymphaeiformis. Next base: position 565,541 of record NZ_JACHJY010000005.1, read on the forward strand.
ACTGAGCGCGTACGGACCGCGGCGCTGCGGCACCGGGTGGCGGTCGGGGTGGTGTGGCTGCTCGTGCTGCTGCTCGGCGGGGCGGTGGCGGTGCTCGGCCTCGGGCGGCTCGACCAGTCCTTCACCGCGTCCGACGGGCCGGGCCACCGGGCGAACCTGGCGGTCCAGGAGCGGTACGGGAACGGGGCCGCGGTCGCCCCGCTGGTCGCGGTCGTGACCTGGCCGGATGCGCGGGACGCACAGGCCCTCGCGGACGCTCTGGAGCGGGCGGCGGGGCCGGGCGCGCGGACCGTCTCGTACGCGGCGACGGGCGACGAGGGGTTCCTCGGCGCGGACGGGCGGACCGAGTACGCGCTGGTCTACCCGGCCGCCGGGAAGCCGGACCTGGCGGGCCTGACGGCGGTCGAGGAGGCGGCGGTCACGCTGCGCGCGGGGCTGCGGTCGGCGCTGCCCGGCGCCCGGGTCGAGGTGACGGGCGTCCTGCCGCTCCAGCACGACAGCGCGCTCGCGGGGCCGGGCGCGGTGGCCCTCGCGGCGAAGGCGGTCTGCGCGGTGGGGCTGCTGCTCGTGCTGGTCCTGGCGTTCCGCTCGCCGCTCGGGGTCCTGGCGCCGCTGCTGCTCGCGGCCGTGACCTCGGTGGGGGCGCTGGTCCTGGTGGAGGCGGTGGCGGGGTTCACCGAGATCAGCTTCGTCGTGGTGTACCTGGTGCCGGTGACGGCGCTCGTGGTCGCGGTGCACCGCCGGGCGCGGCCGCCGGGTGCGGCCGCGGCCCGTGCGGCGGTGACGGGCGGCGCGGCGGGCGCGGCGGCCTGCGCGGTCCTGGCGCTCTTCCCGGCGGCGTTCCTGCGGTCGGTCGGGGTGGCGGGCCTCGCGGTCTGCGCGGTGGGCACGGCGGCGGCGCTCACGCTGGGGCCGGTGGTGGGGCCGGTGGTGGGGCCTCGGGCGGTGCCGAGGCCCGTACGGATCCCCCGCGCGCTCCCGGCGGCCGGTCCCGTCCAGGGCAACCGGGTCCTCTCCGCGTCTCTCCCCGCCGTCGGTCTCGCCCTCCTCGTCCTGCTCACCGGCGCGGCCACGCAGCTGCGGGTCGGCAACCCGGAGGCGCGTGCCCTGGTGGCGAGCGGTCCGGCCCGGGACGGTCTGGACCTGCTGACGGCGGCCGGCGTGCCCTCGGGGGTGCTGAACCCGCTGGAGGTCCTGGTACCCGAGGGCGCGGACGCGGCGGCGGTGGCCGCGCGGGCGGCGCGGGTGCCGGGCGTGCTGCTCGCGGCGGCGCCCGCCGACTGGCGCCGCCCGGGCTCCGCCCTGGTGGTCGTCGTGCCGGAGGCGGAGCCGATGACGGCGGCCGGGGCGGGGACGGTGACGGCGCTGCGGTCGGCGCTGGCCGGCACGGGCGCCCTGGTGGGCGGTTCGGGTGTGGTGGACCGGGATCTGGTGGACGGGGTGTACGGGCTGCTGCCGTACGCGGTCCCGTCGGCGGCCCTGGCCGCGTTCGGGGTCCTCGCCCGGCGGCGGGGGCGGGGTCCGGCGGCGCGGGCGGTCCTCGGCGGGCTGCTCGCGGCGGGCGCGTCGGCGGGGGCGCTCGTGGTGCTGTGGCAGTGGGGCCCCGCGGGGGCCGGCGCGGTGACGGGCTGGGTGCCGCTGGTGGTGGGCACCTTCGCGTTCTGCGTGTCGCTGGAGCGGTCGGCGGGCGGCCCCGGCCGGGCGGGGATCGTGGCGGCGGGCGCGGGCGCGCTGGCGGTGCTCGCGGTGGGGATCGGTCCGCAGGTCGAACTGGCCCTGCTGGTCTCGGGGTTCGCGGCGGGCGCGGTGGTGGACGCGCTGGCCGCCGTACCCGCGTGGCCTCACCCGCGAGTTCATTCCGATTGGTCTAGACCTAGAGGGACCATCCCCTCTAGCATCGACGACCGCGATCACCGGCCCGACCGGTCGCGCCACGGAACGTGACGAGGGGGAATCACCGATGCTGGAGGCGCTCGGCATACAGGAGTCGACGGAGGCCGTCTACCGACTGCTCCTGGAGCGACCCGAGTACGACGTGACGGACATGGCGGCCCACCTGGGCCGCCCCGAGCCGGAGGTCCGCGAGGCGCTCGCCTGCCTCGCGGACCTCAAGCTCGTCCTCATGGACGACACCTCGGGAGAGGTCGAACCCTTCAACCCGGACGTCGGCTTCTCGTTCCTGCTCTCCCGCGCCGAGGCCGAGCTGAGCAAACGCAAGCGCCAGGTCGAGCAGGCGGGCCGGGCGGTGGCCGGCATCCTCGCCTCCTACGCCGACTGCCCGGAACCGGGCGTCCGGCACGACCTCGTGGACCGCATCACGGGCCTCGACCACGTCCGCGAACGCCTGGAGGACCTGGCCGCGAACGCCCGCACCGAGTGCCTCTCGCTGCTGCCCGGCGGCGCCCAGCTCCCCGACACGATGGACGCGAGCCAGCCGCTCGACCAACTCGCCCTGGAACGCGGGGTGAGGATCCGCTCGATCTACCAGGAGAGCTTCCGCAACGACCCGCCGACCGTCGAGTACGTCCGCTGGTACTGCGACCTCGGCGGCGAGGCGCGGACCGTGCCCGTCGTCCCGATGCTCATGGTGATCGTCGACCGCGAGGCCGCCCTCGTCCCCGTCGACCCGGAGGACGGCCGCGCCGGCGCCCTCGAAGTGCGCAGCCCCGGCCTGGTCCACGCGCTCATGGTCCTCTTCGACCGGCTGTGGGACGCGGGCACCCCCTTCGGCGAGGCCCCGCGCCGCGACGCCCACGACCTCTCCCCGCAGGAGCGGGAGTTGCTGATGCTCCTCGGCATCGGCTGCACGGACGACATCGCGGCCCGGCGGCTCGGGGTCTCGCTGCGGACCGTGCGGCGGATGAGCTCGGAGCTGATGAACAGGCTCGGCGCGCGCAGCCGGTTCGAGGCGGGGGTACGGGCGACGAAGGAGGGATGGCTCTGAACCGTCCGAGGAACAGATCCGTGATACGGACGGGGGTTCCGAGAACGGCGACGGTCCCCTAGATTTCCTCGGCGTCACCAGATCATCGGCAAAGTGGACGGGATCTCCATGTCACAAGCGGCACAAGGGAAACAATCGGTCGTCACCCCGCTCAGAGTGGTGATCGCCCTCTGTCTGTTCGCCCCGTTCGTGGCCATGCTCTGGGTGAGCTCCTACGCGAAGGTCGAACCGCTCTTCGCCGGCATCCCGTTCTTCTACTGGTACCAGATGCTCTGGGTGCTGATCTCCACGGTGCTCACCATGGTCGCGTACAAGCTGTGGCAGCTGGACCAGCGCGCCCGCAAGGGAGGTGACGCGCGATGAAGGACGGCGTGAACGGCGTGGCGCTCGGCGTCTTCGTCTTCTTCTTCCTGGCCGTCACGGTCATGGGCTTCCTGGCCGCGCGCTGGCGCAAGGCCGAGAACGAGAACAGCCTCGACGAATGGGGCCTGGGCGGCCGGTCGTTCGGCACCTGGGTCACCTGGTTCCTGCTCGGCGGCGACCTCTACACGGCGTACACCTTCGTCGCCGTCCCCGCGGCCATCTACGCGGCGGGCGCGGCCGGCTTCTTCGCCGTCCCGTACACGATCCTGGTGTACCCGCTGATCTTCACCTTCCTGCCGCGCCTCTGGTCGGTCTCGCACAAGCACGGATACGTCACCACCTCCGACTTCGTGCGCGGCCGCTTCGGCTCCAAGGGCCTGTCGCTCGCGGTCGCGGTCACCGGCATCCTCGCCACCATGCCGTACATCGCGCTCCAGCTCGTCGGCATCCAGGCCGTCCTGGACGTGATGGGCGTCGGCGGCGGCGAGAACACCAACTGGTTCGTCAAGGACCTGCCGCTGCTCATCGCCTTCGGCGTCCTCGCGGCGTACACGTACTCCTCCGGCCTGCGCGCCCCGGCGCTCATCGCCTTCGTCAAGGACACCCTGATCTACATCGTCATCGCGGTGGCGATCATCTACATCCCGATCAAGCTGGGCGGCTTCGACGAGATCTTCGGCAAGGCGGCCGAGGCGTACAAGACGATCAACCCGGCCACCGGCAAGCCGAAGGGCGCGCTCGTGCCCGGCGAGGCCGGCCAGTGGACGTACGCGACGCTCGCGCTCGGCTCGGCGCTGGCGCTCTTCATGTACCCGCACTCGATCACGGCGACGCTCTCCTCCAGGAGCCGCAACGTGATCCGCCGCAACACCACGATCCTGCCGCTGTACTCGCTGATGCTGGGCCTGCTCGCCCTCCTCGGCTTCATGGCGATCGCCGCCGGCGTGAAGGTGACGAACGGCCAGCTGGCCATCCCGCAGCTGTTCGAGAACATGTTCCCGGACTGGTTCGCGGGCGTCGCGTTCGCCGCGATCGGCATCGGTGCGCTCGTCCCCGCCGCGATCATGTCGATCGCCGCGGCCAACCTCTTCACGAGGAACATCTACAAGGACTTCATCAAGAAGGACGCGACCCCGGAGCAGGAGACCAAGGTCTCCAAGCTGGTGTCCCTCCTGGTGAAGGTCGGCGCGCTCGTCTTCGTCCTCACCATGGACAAGACGGTCGCCATCAACTTCCAGCTGCTCGGCGGCATCTGGATCCTCCAGACCTTCCCGGCGCTCGTCGGCGGTCTGTTCACCCGCTGGTTCCACCGCTGGGCGCTGCTCGCCGGCTGGGCCGTCGGCATGGTCTACGGCACGGCCGCCGCGTACGGCGTGGCCAGCCCGACGCAGAAGCACTTCGGCGGTTCGGCCGCCGAGATCCCCGGCATCGGCGAGATCGGCTACATCGGCCTCACCGCCTTCGTGCTCAACGTCCTCGTCACGGTCGTCCTGACCTTCGTCCTCAAGGCCGTGAAGGCCCCCGAGGGCGTCGACGAGACCTCGCCGGAGGACTACACGGCGGACGCGGGCGACGCCGGAGTCCGCGACCTCCCGAAGGTCGGCGCCGGAGCGCACTGACCCACGGACACGTGCAGGAGGGGGCCCGGGAAATCCCGGGCCCCTTCGCGTGCCGCGGAGGCAGACTGGAGCCCATGGATTTCACGATCAGGGCGGTACGGCCCGAGGAGTACGAGGAGCTCGGCGACCTCACCGGGTTCACCTATCTGAATGACGGGCTGCTGCTGCACGGCGAGGACGACTTCTATCTGGCCGTGCTCCGCGACACGGCCCGGCGGGCGCGCGAGAGCGAGGTGCTCGTCGCCGTCGACGCGGACGGCGGGATCATCGGCGGGGTGACCTTCGCGGAGGGCGGCACCACCTGGGCGGACATCGCCGTCCCCGGCGAGGCCGAGTTCCGGATGCTCGTGGTCGCGCCGGCGGCCCGCGGCCGGGGCGTCGGAGAGGCCCTCGTGCGCGCCTGCGTGGACCGGGCGCGGGTCCTCCCCGGCTGCGCGCGGCTCGTGCTCTCCACGGCCGATCTGATGGTCTCGGCGCACCGGATCTACGAGCGGCTGGGCTTCGTCCGGACCCCCGAACGGGACTGGGAGCCGATCCCCGATCACTCGCTGCGCACGTACGCCTTGGAGTTGTGACTCCGGGACCGACACAACATGTGGGGGGTGCCACGAGTGGCGCCCCCCACATGTATGCTCATCCTCGCTGTAGACGCAGGGGAATCCGGCGCGAATCCGGAACTGTCCCGCAACGGTGTACTTCGTGTGGTTTCGCACTTCGTACGGAGTGAGTCCGAGGACCTGCCGACAGCGTGCCCGGTCCGTCCGTTCCGGGTGCCACAGACGTCCGGGCCTCGCGGAGTGGGCCGGTGGACGCGGCGCGCCCGCGCGTACGGGTGCCCGCACGCCCGCCTCCCCCGCCCGCGGCCCCGCCGAGCGAGAGAGAGCCTCCACGTGACCATCGCGCCCGCCGATCCGGCCGCAGCGATCGAGACCGACGGACCCGGGACCGTACTCCTGCGGACCCTGACCGATCTCACCGCCGACCTCCCGGACACCGACCCCGGCAAGATCGCCGCCGCCGCCCTCCGCGGCCGCAGCGCCACGTCGGACGAGGCGGAGCTGCGCGAGCTGGCCACCGAGGCGGCCGCCGGCCTGATCGCCGAGGACCCGGCGTACTCCCGGCTCGCGGCGCGGCTCCTCACCCTCACCATCGCCGACGAGGCGGCCGGCCAGGGCGCCGTGTCCTTCTCGGCCTCCGTCGCCGTCGGCCACCGCGAGGGCCTCATCGCCGACCGCACCGCCGAGTTCGTCGCCCTGCACGCCGAGCGCCTCGACGCGACGATCGACCCGGCCGGCGACGACCGCTTCGGCTACTTCGGTCTGCGCACCCTCTACTCGCGCTACCTGCTGCGCCACCCGATCACCCGCAAGGTGGTCGAGACCCCGCAGCACTTCATGCTGCGCGTCGCCGCCGGCCTCGCCGAGGACGACAGCGTCCGCGCCCTGGACGAAGTGAGCGCGCTGTACGGCCTGATGAGCCGCCTGGACTACCTGCCGTCCTCCCCCACGCTCTTCAACTCCGGCACCCGCCACCCGCAGATGTCCTCCTGCTACCTGCTGGACTCCCCGCAGGACGAGCTGGACTCCATCTACGACCGCTACCACCAGGTCGCGCGCCTCTCGAAGCACGCGGGCGGCATCGGCCTGTCGTACTCCCGCATCCGCGCCCGCGGTTCGCTGATCCGCGGCACCAACGGCCACTCCAACGGCATCGTCCCGTTCCTGAAGACGCTCGACGCCTCCGTCGCCGCCGTGAACCAGGGCGGCCGCCGCAAGGGCGCCGCCGCCGTCTACCTGGAGACCTGGCACGCGGACATCGAGGAGTTCCTGGAGCTCCGCGACAACACGGGCGAGGACCAGCGCCGTACGCACAACCTGAACCTGGCGCACTGGATCCCGGACGAGTTCATGCGCCGGGTCAACGCCGACGCCGAGTGGTCGCTGTTCTCGCCGTCGGACGTGCCCGAGCTCGTCGACCTGTACGGCGAGGAGTTCGACGCCGCCTACCTCAAGGCCGAGGCTGCCGGCCTGGCCCGCAAGACGATGCCGGCCCGCGACCTGTACGGCCGGATGATGCGGACCCTGGCCCAGACCGGCAACGGCTGGATGACCTTCAAGGACGCCTCCAACCGGACCGCGAACCAGACCGCCCTGCCCGGTCGCGTGGTGCACTCCTCCAACCTGTGCACCGAGATCATCGAGGTCACCAACGACGACGAGACCGCGGTGTGCAACCTCGGCTCGGTCAACCTGGGTGCCTTCGTGGTCGGTTCGGACCTCGACTGGGACCGGCTCGACGCGACCGTCCGCACGGCCGTCACCTTCCTCGACCGGGTCGTCGACATCAACTTCTACCCGACCGAGCAGGCCGGCCGCTCCAACTCCAAGTGGCGTCCGGTGGGCCTGGGCGCGATGGGCCTCCAGGACGTCTTCTTCCAGCTGAAGCTGCCGTTCGACTCCCCCGAGGCGCGCGCGCTGTCCACCCGTATCGCCGAGCGGATCATGCTCGCCGCGTACGAGGCCTCCGCCGACCTCGCCGAGCGCAGCGGCCCGCTGCCGGCCTGGGCCGAGACCCGCACCGCCCAGGGCGTCCTGCACCCGGACCACTTCGACGTCGAGCTCAACTGGCCGGAGCGCTGGGCCGCGCTGCGCGAGCGGATCGCCGCCGTCGGCATGCGCAACAGCCTCCTCCTCGCCATCGCACCGACCGCGACGATCGCCTCGATCGCCGGCGTCTACGAGTGCATCGAGCCGCAGGTCTCCAACCTGTTCAAGCGCGAGACGCTCTCCGGCGAGTTCCTCCAGGTCAACTCGTACCTCGTCGACGAGCTGAAGAAGCTCGGCGTGTGGGACGCGCAGACCCGGGACGCGCTGCGCGACGCCAGCGGCTCGGTGGCGGGCTTCACCTGGATCCCGGCCGAGGTCCGCGAGCTGTACCGCACGGCCTGGGAGATCCCGCAGCGCGGCCTCATCGACATGGCCGCCGACCGGACCCCCTTCCTGGACCAGTCGCAGTCGCTGAACCTGTTCATGGAGACGCCGACGATCGGCAAGCTGTCGTCGATGTACGCGTACGCCTGGAAGCAGGGCCTGAAGACGACGTACTACCTGCGCTCCCGCCCGGCGACCCGGATCGCGCGCGCCGCCCAGGCCGCCGCCCCGATCCCCGTCCAGCAGGCGGCCCCCGACGCGGACGCGATCGCCTGCTCCCTTGAGAACCCCGAGTCCTGCGAGGCCTGCCAGTAATGAGCTCCACCGAGAAGAAGAACCTCCTGGACCCGGGCTTCGAGCTCACGCTCCGCCCCATGCGCTACCCGGACTTCTACGAGCGCTACCGGGACGCCATCAAGAACACCTGGACCGTGGAGGAGGTCGACCTCCACTCGGACGTCGCCGACCTCGCCAAGCTCACCCCCGGTGAGCAGCACATGATCGGCCGTCTGGTCGCGTTCTTCGCGACGGGCGACTCGATCGTGGCGAACAACCTGGTGCTGACGCTCTACAAGCACATCAACTCCCCGGAGGCGCGGCTGTACCTGAGCCGTCAGCTCTTCGAGGAGGCGGTCCACGTCCAGTTCTACCTGACGCTCCTGGACACGTACCTGCCCGACCCGGACGACCGCGCCGCCGCGTTCGCCGCCGTCGAGAACATCCCCTCCATCCGCGAGAAGGCGCAGTTCTGCTTCAAGTGGATGGACTCGGTCGAGAAGATCGAGAAGCTGGAGACGGCCGCCGACCGCCGCCGCTTCCTGCTGAACCTGATCTGCTTCGCCGCGTGCATCGAGGGCCTGTTCTTCTACGGCGCCTTCGCGTACGTCTACTGGTTCCGCTCCCGCGGCCTGCTCCACGGCCTGGCGACCGGCACCAACTGGGTGTTCCGCGACGAGACGATGCACATGAACTTCGCCTTCGAGGTCGTGGACACCGTCCGCAAGGAGGAGCCGGAGCTCTTCGACGACGCGCTCCAGCAGCAGGTCACGGACATGCTGAAGGAGGCCGTCGAGGCCGAGCTGCAGTTCGGCCGCGACCTGTGTGGCGACGGCCTGCCGGGCATGAACACCGAGTCGATGCGCGAGTACCTCCAGTGCGTCGCCGACCAGCGCCTCCAGCGCCTCGGCTTCGCCCCGGTGTTCGGCTCCGAGAACCCCTTCTCCTTCATGGAGCTCCAGGGCGTCCAGGAGCTCACGAACTTCTTCGAGCGCCGCCCGTCCGCCTACCAGGTGGCGGTCGAGGGCTCGGTGGACCTCGACGAGGACTTCTAGCCGGTACGTGAAAGGGCCCCGCTCCTGGTGAGGAGCGGGGCCCTTTCCCATGAGCGCCCGGGATCAGTCGTTCGGGACCGTCTCGTAGCGCGGGGTGCCCTCGGCCATCTGGCGCAGGGCGTCCTTGCGGTCGCGCTTGGAGAGCTTGTCGATGTACAGGAAGCCGTACAGGTGGTCCGTCTCGTGCTGGAGGCAGCGGGCGAAGTAGCCGGTGCCGCGCACCTTGATCGGGTTGCCCTGGGCGTCCTGGCCGTGGACCTCCGCGTAGTCGGGGCGGGCCAGCTCGGCGTAGGCCGTCGGCACGGACAGGCAGCCCTCGTTGGACTCGTCCAGGACGCGCAGCTCGGCCGGGAGCTCCTGGAGGACGGGGTTGATCACGACACCGGTGTGCCGGACGCCCTCGTCGTCGGGGCAGTCGTAGACGAAGACCTTGAGGTCCACACCGATCTGGTTCGCGGCCAGGCCCACGCCCTCGGCGGCCTTCTGGCTGGCGAACATGTCGTCGATGAGCTTCGCCAGCTCGTCGTCGAACTCGGTGACGTCCTTGCACTCGCGGTGGAGGACGGGGTTGCCGACGACCGTGATCGGGCGGGCCGTGCCGCGCTCGCGGTAGGCGAGCTCCCGCGCCTCGCAGTCCTCCGTGTCCACGACGAAGCCGTCGTTGATCGTCTGCTCGTCCGTCTCCTGCTGCGCCATGTCCGGCCGCGCCCTTCTGAAAACCCGATTCCGTCGAAGGACAGCCTACGGGGCCGGGGCCCTGGCCTCAGCAGACCTCTTCCAGATCACGCCATTCCCGGCTGTCCGGGCTGTCCGCCACCCAGCCGTCGAGGAGCCCGCGCACCAGGCCCGCCGGGGCCGCGATGCCGCACTCGCGCTCCGGGACCCAGAGCTCCCCGGGCGAGCGGTGGCCGAGCGGTCCGGGGTGCCCGGGCTCGCTGTGGTCGTGCGGGTCGGAGTGCTCGCCCTCGCCCTCGGCGCTCGGCATCGTCGACTCGGAGCAGGCGCGGCAGAGCAGCCGCACGGAGGACGACCAGTCCTCCGCGGCGAACCCGGCCTCGGCGGCCAGCTGCTCCAGTGCGTCCCGGTCCGCCTCGGTGGCCGCCTCCAGGAGGACCACCCAGGTGGGGACGGGGGACGGCGCCCACAGCTCGATCTCGTCGAAGACGGGGTAGGAGGGGCCCGCGGTGGTGGTCCGCTCGCCGTTCGGCACGCCGTCGTGGAGGACGACCTCGCCCCAGCGGCGGCCGGAGGACGGCAGCGGGATGGAGAGGACCTCGATCCGGGCCGGGTCGAGCCGGCGGCCCCACACGACCTCCGCCTCGCCCTCGGGCGAGAGGCGGACGGCGGCGCTGCCCAGCTCCATGCCGGCGGGCTCGCCGGTGCCGCCGGCGGCGCCGGGGACCTTCAGGCCGTAGGCCTGCCAGGCCCGGCGGGCCAGCGGCCAGTCCTGCAGGGCGGTGGCGGCGATGCCGACGTTCCACCAGTCCGGGGCGCCGGTCTCCTTGTCGAGGAGCGCGACGGCGCGCAGCCCGGCGGCCCGGGCCTGCTCCCAGTCGTGCCGGAACTTGTGCAGCAGCGCCAGGTTGAACCAGGACTCGGAGAGCCAGGGCTCCAGATCCGCCGCGCGCGTCAGAAGTGCACCCGCGTCCTCGTACCGGCCGTCGCCGATCAGCGTGAACGCGCGGTCGGTGGCCTGCCGCCACGAGGCGGAGGGCCGATGCCGTACCTTCCCGAAGATCTTCACGATTCCCGCCTGCCGGTCGCTTCACCCTCTTGTTCGCATCCAACCATGCCCGGTCGGACGCGCGCTCATTACCCATGGGTTACCCAGGGACCGCCGAGGTCACCCCAGGGGCTCCGCCGCGTGCCAGGACCCTGGCCAGGCATTCGACGACATCCGGGTGATAGTCGCGGGCGGTGCCGAGCCTGAGCCGTTCCAGGGCCCCGAGGGCGGCGCCCGCGCCGTCGCCCGCGAGGTCGTCGTAGGCGTTCACGGCCCGGACGATCCGGGCGGCCGGCGGCTGCTCGCGGTACGGGTCCGCCTGCCGCTCCACGACGACGGCGACGGCCTCGGGGACGCCGGTCCTGCGGACGACCTCGCCGCCCAGGAGCGCGATGCGGCGCTGGTCCTCGGCCGGGAGGAGGGCGGTGGCGCCGCCCTCGACGGGGTCGACGAGGGAGAGCTGGCCGATGTCGTGCATGAGCGCCGCGTGCTCCAGGACGGTCAGCTCGGTCCCGGACAGGCCCAGCTCGCGCCCGACGGCCGCGCTGAGGGCGGCGACCCGGTGGGCGTGCCCCGGCGGGGTGCAGCCGGCGATCTCGGTGGCGCGGGCGAGGGAGGCGATGGTCTGCCGGTTGACGGTCCGCACGGCCGCGTACCGCCGGAAGGAGAGCTGGGTGAGCAGGAGCGGGACGGCGAGGACGGGCAGGGCCCAGAGTCCGGCGGCGGCGACGCCGAGCGCCATGACGGTGCCGGTGGCGCAGACGGCGGAGCCGATGCCGAGGAAGGCGCGGAGTTCGTCGCGCAGGAGGGGGCCGTACGGGAATCCGGTGCGGGCGCGCAGGAGGAGGGCGGCGAGCACGGCGTCGCAGAGGGCGGTCAGGACGAGCAGGAGGACCAGGAAGAGGGCGTACGCCGGGCCCTGGCCGAGGTACCGGGTGACGGCACCCGCGTTGTAGAGGGGCTGGAAGCAGAGGGCGGCGAAGCCGACGGTGAGGACGCGGCGGGCGAAGTGGTCGAGGCCGGGGCCCCGGCCCCGGGCGATGTGCGGGACGATCCCGGCGAGCCCCGCGGCGACGACGACGGCGACGGTCTGGAGGACGCCGTGGGTGGTGGCGTGGCCGGCGCTGGTGCCGAGCAGGGCGTACGCGAGGGCTCCGGCGGCGCCGAGCGGCGCGGGCTCCCGTTCCCCGGGTGCGGCGCCCCAGCGGGCGAGCTCGCCGAGGGCGATGAGGGTGCCGAAGGCGAGGGCGTTGCCGGGTTCGTCGAGGCCGTACCAGAGGGTGGCGCCGAAGCCGGTGAGGCCGAGGAGGAGCGCGGCGCCGCGCACGGCGCCGACGGTGGACGCCCCGGGTCTCACGCGGGCTCCTTGGCGGCCGGCGCGGGGAGGGGTTCGCGCGGCGGCGGGACCTGCTCGGGCTGCGGTTCCGGCTGGGGGGCGGTCTCGTCGGCGGTGACGGCGGGCTGCCAGCCGTGCCGGTCGAGGGCCTGGACGAGGGCGGTGACCATCCGGGGGTCGAACTGGGTGCCGGCGCAGCGTTCCAGTTCGGCGAGGGCGGTGGGCACGGGGCGGGCCCGGCTGTAGGAGCGGGTGGAGGTCATGGCGTCGAAGGCGTCGGCGACGGCGACGACCCGGGCGAACTCGGGGATCTGCTCGCCGTGGAGCCCGTACGGGTAGCCGCTGCCGTCCATCCGTTCGTGGTGGTGGAGGATCGCGGCCCGCGCCTCGCCGAGGAAGCCGATGCCGCGGACCATCTCGTGGCCGTACTCGGGGTGCAGTTCGATGACCCGGCGTTCCTCGGGGGTGAGGGGCCCGTCCTTGGTGAGCACCCGAGTGGGGACGCCGAGCTTGCCGACGTCGTGGAGGATGCCGGCGAAGCGGACGACATCGAGGCGGTCGTCGGCCATGCCGAGCTCACGGGCGATCAGGACGGAGGCGTGGCCGACGCGTTCGCTGTGGCCGCGGGTGTAGGTGTCCTTGATGTCGACGGCCTGGACGAGGGCGCGGATGGTGGCCTGGTGGGCGGCGCGCTCGCGGTGGTACTGGGCGAAGACCCAGCAGGAGATGTACATGGGGAGGAGCACGAAGAGCGCCGCGACGGGGCCGTACGTGCTGCGCCAGAGGACGGCCATCATGAGTCCGGCGAGGCCGTGGACGGTGTGCGGGGCGAGGGACCGGCCGAGGAGGCCGCGCCAGGCGGCCCGCGGGGGGAGTCCGCCGGCCGTCGCCCGGATGCCGCCGTCGAGCGCGGTGAGGACCAGGCAGAAGGCGAGGGCGGCGGCGCCGGCGGGCAGCAGCGCGTACGGCAGGTCGGGGGCGTCCGGGCCGCGGCCGAGGGCGGTGGGGCCGCCGAGGGCTTCGGCGGTCAGGGCGGCGGCCCAGACGGCGAGGGCCGTGGCGGCGGCCCGCCAGGCGCGGCGGGGTGCGGCGGGGGGTTCCTCGACACGGGCGAGGAGGCTGCCGGGGATCGCGGCGAGCGCGGCGGCGGCGGGCGGCAGGAGCAGCGCGGAGGCGAGGAGCACGGGGAAGAAGGAGCCGGTGCCCATGGGGACGGAGCCGCCGAGCGCGCGGCCGATGAGACGGCAGCGGGCGGGCAGTTCGCAGAGCGCGTACAGGGCGGCGAGGAGTGCGACCGTGCCCCAGGGGACGGCGGCGCCGGGGCGCAGCGCGGGCAGGACGCAGGTCCCGGCGCCGAGCAGGGCGCAGCCGATGTACACACGGGCCGCTCGCGGAATGACCTTCACGCCCATCACGCCTGTCACGCTAGCGAGTTGGGCGGCCGGCGACGGCGCGGTCGGAGTGATTCGCACCATCGGGTGATACAAGCTGATATATGCGCGGGGCCGCCGCGAGCGTGTCGCGACGGCCTTCCGCTCCCCTGTCGGTGCGGGGGTGCTACTCCTGCGGGGCCGGTGTCGTCGGGGCGTTCACCGTGATGTCCTGCTCGGGGACCAGGTGTCCGCCGCGGATCAGGTCGATCCGGCCCATGACCTTGGCGCGCAGGTCGGTGGGGACGTCGTCACTGCCGCAGCAGCGCTTGACGAGCTTCTTCACCGCCTGTTCGAGGCCGTACTTCTCCAGGCACGGGGAGCACTCCTCGAAGTGCACCTCGAACTTGGTGCAGTCGCTGTCGGGCATCTCATGGTCGAGGAACTCGTAGAGATGATCCAGGACCTCTGAGCAATCCGTCTCGTGCGGCTCTCCGCAGCTCATGAGCCCGAGCCTTTCAGATCGTTCGACGACTCTCCGGCGCCCGCGGGTACCAGCCCGCGGTCGCGAGCGTAGTCCTCGAGCATGCCGCGCAGCTGGCGGCGGCCCCGGTGCAGTCGGGACATCACCGTACCGATGGGTGTCCCCATGATGTCCGCGATCTCCTTGTACGCAAAGCCCTCGACATCGGCGAGATAGACGGCGATGCGGAACTCCTCGGGAATCGCCTGGAGCGCTTCCTTCACGTCGGAGTCGGGGAGGTGGTCGAGCGCCTGCGACTCGGCGGAGCGCAGACCGGTCGACATGTGCGACTCGGCACGGGCGAGCTGCCAGTCCTCGATCTCCTCGGCGGCGCTGCGCTGGGGCTCGCGCTGCTTCTTGCGGTACGAGTTGATGAAGGTGTTCGTGAGGATGCGGTACAGCCAGGCCTTGAGGTTCGTACCCTCGCGGAACTGGTGGAAGGATCCGTACGCCTTGGCGTAGGTCTCCTGCACCAGGTCCTCCGCGTCCGCGGGGTTGCGCGTCATGCGCAGCGCGGCCGAGTACATCTGGTCGAGGTAGCCGAGGGCGTCCCGTTCGAAGCGCGCGTTGCGCTCCTCGGTCGTCTCCTCGGGGCCGTCGTCGGTCCCTGTGTCGGTCCCAGTGACCGGACCCACCTCCTCCAGCGCGGCGGCGAGCCCGAGGGCGGACCCGCTCGTTTCGGAGGATAGACGAGGAACCGCTCCGCCCGCCGCCCGAATCGGGGCGGTCCTGGGTGCGGGCAGCACTGTCCAGTCGAGGTCAGCGGCCTGCGCACGCTCTGGGCAGATGGTCGAACCCATGCGACGGACTCCCTCTTCCTTGCTCTCACACCGACGCTCTCCACAACAGTGGTCACCGGCGTCGCATTCCCGGTGCACGCGGTGAAGTCAGCGGAGGGCGGTGATCCACTTCGTGACGCCGTCGACGAGGACGGCGAGCGCCTCGTCCTGGGTCAGCGGCGCGCGCTTGGGGATCGCGAAGCCGTGGTCCCCGTACGGGATCTCCACGAGCTCGTACGGCCCTTCCGGGTACTCCTCGGGCCGCCCGAAGGTGTCGTTGCCGCCCTGGACGACGAGCGTGGGCAGTCCCGTGGTCAGGAGCTCCTCGGCGCGGGACCGCTCGGGCCTGCCCGGCGGGTGGAGCGGGAAGCTCAGGGCGAGGACGGCCGGCGCGCCGAGTTCGCGGCCGGTCCGGCAGGCGACCCGGGCGCCGGCGCTGCGGCCGCCGGCGACCACCGGGAGGCCGGGCCCGGCGAGGGCCGGCCAGAGGCCGCGCCAGCCGGTGTCGAGGGTCTTCGGCGCGGGCGCGACCTTCTTGCCGGCGACCCGCCAGGGCTGCTCGACGAGGGCGACGGTCACGCCGTGCGCGGGCAGAGCGGCCGCGAGGGCCTGGAGGTCGCGGGCCTCGACGCCGCCGCCGGCGCCGTGGCCGAGGGCGAGGACGGTCCAGGGCTTCGTCCCGGCGTACCAGGTGATGCGTGCCTCACCGGCGTCGGTGAAGACGGTCTCGTACTGTGTCACGTCCCCATCCTGCCGTCCGTCGCTCCCGGATCGTCAGAACAGCGTGCCGACCTCCGGTCCCGACAACTCCTCCAGGAGCTCGGGGCCGTTGTTGCGGACGTTGCTGACGGCGGTCGCGACCGGGTAGGCCCGCATCAGGCCCTCCGGCGGCGGGGCGAGGAGTCCGCGCAGTTCCTCGGGGTCGGTGCGCGCCGGGTCGAGCCAGGCGTCCCAGCGGTCCTCGGTCAGCATGAGCGGCATCCGGGGGTGGATGTCGGCGAGCGAGCGCGGGCCCTCGGCCGGGGCGACGCCCAGCGGGCCGGTCTCGGCCTCGGTGGTGATCACCGAGCAGGTCGCCCACCACGCGGAGGGGTGCTCGGGGGGCAGCGTCGCGTCCCGCCAGAACTCGTAGATCCCGGCCATCGCGAAGACGGAGCCGTCCGCCGGGGTCACGAAGTACGGCTGCTTCCGGGGCCGCTTCTTCTTGCCCTCGACCTCCAGGTCGCGCTCGGCGGCCGCGGTCACCCATTCGTAGTAGCCGTCGGCGGGCAGGATGCAGCGGCGCGACCGGAAGGCGCGCTTGAAGGAGGGCTTCTCGTCCACGGTCTCCGCGCGCGCGTTGATCATCCGGGCGGCGCCCTCCGGCGACTTCGCCCAGGACGGCACGAGCCCCCATTTCAGGGCGCGCAGCTGGCGAACCGGGCGTGGGGATCCGGCGTCTTTCAGAGGACGCTCCAGTACGGCCCAGACCTCTTTGGTGGGGGCCACGTTCCAGTCGGGGGCCAGGGTCTCCTCGGGCTCCCACTTCTCGATCCCGAAGACGTCGACGAGGTCTTCGGGCCGCCGACTCGATGCATACCGTCCGCACATACGTGCCACACTGCCACGTTCCCGCCCCCGACCGAGGAGTCGTCCGCCAAATGACCGAGATCCTCGGCACCCAGCCCGCTCCCGACGCGTGGATCGTCTACGTCACGGCCGTCGGCGCGCTGGCCCTGGTCGCCCTCCGCCGCCTCTGGCTCCCCGCCCGCAACGCGATCACCATCGCCCACGAGGGAGGCCACGGCCTGATCGCCCTCGCCACCGGGCGCCGCCTGGAGGCGATCCGGCTCCACTCGGACACCAGCGGGCTCACCGTCTCCCGGGGCCGCGCGACCGGCGTCGGCGTCGTCCTCACCCTCGCCGCCGGCTATCCGGCGGCCCCGCTGCTCGGGCTGGGCGGCGCCGCGCTGCTCGGCATCGGCCACGTCACCCTGCTGCTGTGGATCGCGACCGCGCTGCTGCTCGCGATGCTGGTGATGGTCCGCAACGCGTACGGGGTGCTCACCGTCGTCCTGACGGGCGCCGCCTTCGTCCTCGTCTCCCGGCTGACCGGCCCGGACGTCCAGTCGGCGTTCGCGTACGCGGTGGTGTGGTTCCTGCTCCTCGGCGGGGTCCGCCCGGCGTTCGAGCTCCAGGCGAAGCGGCGCCACGGCGGCGCCCCCGACTCGGACGCCGACCAGCTGTCGCGGCTCACCCAGGTGCCCGCGGGGGTGTGGCTGTTCTTCTTCCACGCGGTCTCGATATCCGCCCTGATCGGCGGCGGGCGCTGGCTCCTGGGCATCTGACTCCCCCGTACAGTGAGTCCATGACCGCAGCAGCTTCCGCGACGCACTCCGACCCGCCCACCGACCTCTGGCCCGCCCCGTATGCCCGCGGCGCCGTCGACGCGACCGTCACCGTGCCCGGATCGAAGTCGGTCACCAACCGCGCCCTGGTCCTCGCCGCGCTCGCCGCCGAGCCGGGCTGGCTGCGCCGCCCGCTGCGCTCCCGCGACACCCTCCTGATGGCCGAGGCGCTCCGTACCCTCGGCGTGAAGATCGAGGAGGGCGTGGGCCCCGACGGCTCCGGCGAGGCCTGGCGGATCATCCCCTCCCCGCTGCGCGGCCCCGCGACCGTCGACGTCGGCAACGCCGGCACGGTCATGCGCTTCCTGCCCCCGGTCGCGGCCCTCGCCGACGGCCCGGTGCGCTTCGACGGCGACCCCCGCTCCCACGAGCGCCCGCTGCACGGCGTGATCGACGCGCTGCGCGCGCTCGGCGCCCGGATCGACGACGACGGCCGGGGCTCGCTCCCGATGACCGTGCACGGCGCCGGGGGCCTGGACGGCGGCACGGTCGAGATCGACGCCTCCTCGTCCTCCCAGTTCGTCAGCGCCCTGCTGCTCGCCGCGCCCCGCTTCAACCAGGGCGTCGAGGTGCGGCACGTGGGCGGCCGGCTCCCCTCGCTCCCCCACATCCGGATGACCGTCGACATGCTGCGCGCGGTCGGCGCCCAGGTCGACGAGCCGGAGCACGGCGGCGAGCCGGACGTCTGGCGGGTGGCGCCCTCCGCGCTGCGCGGCCGGGACCTCGTCGTCGAGCCCGACCTGTCGAACGCCCAGCCGTTCCTGGCGGCGGCCCTGGTGACCGGCGGCCGGGTGACGATCCCGGACTGGCCGGCGCGGACCACCCAGCCGGGCGACGAGCTGCGCCGGATCTTCACCGAGATGGGTGGTTCCTGCGAGCTCACCGACGCGGGCCTGACCTTCACCGGCACGGGCCGGATCCACGGCATCGACGTGGACCTCGGCGAGGTCGGCGAGCTGACCCCCGGCATCGCGGCGGTCGCGGCCCTCGCCGACTCCCCCTCGACCCTGCGCGGGGTCGCCCACCTGCGGCTGCACGAGACGGACCGGCTCGCGGCGCTCACCAAGGAGATCAACGAGCTCGGCGGCGACGTCACCGAGACCGAGGACGGCCTCCACATCCGCCCGCGTCCGCTGCACGGCGGCGTCTTCCACACGTACCACGACCACCGCATGGCGACGGCGGGCGCGATCATCGGCCTCGCGGTCGAGGGCGTGGAGATCGAGGACGTGGCGACCACGGCGAAGACCTTGCCGGACTTCCCGACGATGTGGACCGAAATGCTCGGGGTCTGAACCATGCGGCGCTACGGCAAGCACACCGACGAGGACGACATCCGCCAGCGGCCCAACCGCAAGGGCACCCGTCCCCGCACCAGCATCCGTCCGAAGCACGAGGACGCCGTCGAGGGCATGGTCCTCACCGTCGACCGCGGCCGGCTGACCTGCCTGGTCGACGACCGGGCCGTGACCGCGATGAAGGCGCGCGAGCTGGGCCGCAAGGCCGCCGTCGTCGGCGACCGGGTCTCCCTGGTCGGCGACCTGTCGGGCGAGAAGGACACGCTGGCCCGGATCGTGCGGATCGGCGAGCGGAGCTCGGTGCTCCGGCGCACGGCCGACGACGACGACCCGTACGAGCGGGTGGTCGTCGCCAACGCCGACCAGCTGGCGATCGTCACCGCGCTCGCCGACCCGGAGCCGCGCCCCCGGCTGATCGACCGCTGCCTGGTCGCGGCCTACGACGGCGGGCTCGAACCCTTCCTGGTGATGACGAAGTCGGACCTGGCCCCGCCGGAGAAGCTCCTCGAGCTGTACGGGGACCTGGACATCCCGCACGTGGTGGTGAACCGCGACGAGCTGTACGACGGCGGGGCGGCCGACCGGGTGCGGCAGTACCTGGACGGGCGGGTCACGGCCTTCGTCGGGCACTCCGGCGTCGGCAAGACGACGCTGGTCAACGCCCTGGTGCCGGAGGAGAAGCGGCGCATCACCGGCCGTGTGAACGCGGTGACGGGCCGCGGCCGGCACACCACGACCTCGGCGCTCGCGCTGCCCCTGGACGCGGCCGACGGCTGGGTCATCGACACCCCGGGCGTGCGGTCCTTCGGCCTGCACCACGTGGACCCGTCCCGGGTCATCCACGCCTTCCCCGACCTGGAGCCGGGCACCGAGAACTGCCCGCGCGCCTGCAGCCACGACGAACCGGACTGCGCGCTGGACGCGTTCGTGGCGGAGGGGCACGCCGATCCGGCGCGGCTGTTCTCGCTGCGGCGGCTGCTCTCGACCCGGGAGCGGCGCGAAGGCGACTGAGCCGTCGGCGTTTACGCCCGCTCGCTGCCGGTAAATGCATAATCGCACCAAGTGCGACGAAGCAGTCACCGACGGCGTGGGAGGCACTGACGATGGCGTGGCTGCTGGTGGTGATCGCCGGGATCCTGGAGACGGGATTCGCGGTCTGCCTGAAGCTCTCGCACGGTTTCACCCGGCTGTGGCCGACGATCGCCTTCGCCGCCTTCGCCCTCGGCAGCTTCGGTCTCCTCACCCTGGCGCTCCGGAAGCTCGACGTGGGTCCGGCGTACGCGGTGTGGACGGGGATCGGCGCGGCCGGGACGGCGATCTACGGGATGGTCTTCCTCGGCGACGTGGTCTCCACGCTCAAGATCGTCTCGATCACCCTGGTCATCGTGGGGGTCATCGGGCTCCAGCTCTCCGGCTCGGCGCACTGAGGCCCCACCGGCAGGGCCGGTGCGACGACGTGACTGAGGGCGATCCGTACGGCGAGCTCGCAGCCCGCCGCCCACCGCTCCCCCGCGCAGGCCGCGGTCTCCGCCACGAGCTCGCCGGGCGCGGGCGGCCCGGCGTCGGCGCGCCGCTGGGCGGGGACGGGGGCGGGCCGGGCGCCGGGGCGGGCCGGGCGGGGCTGGGGCAGCCGCTCGTTCCAGGCGCCGGTGAGCAGGGCCCGCAGTATCGGGCGGACGGCGGCGCGGGCGACGATCCACTCGGCGACCCGGACGAGGTTCCGCTCGGGCGGGGCGGGGGCGGCGAGCAGGCTGCGGACGCCGTGGAGATAGGCGTCGGCCTCCCGTCGGACGAGGGCGCGGGCCAGCCCGTCCTTGCTGCCGAACTCGTTGTAGAGCGTCTGCCGGGAGACCCGGGCGGCGGCGGCGAGATCGGCCATCCGCACGGCGGACCAGGGGTGGTGCGCGAGCGCGGCGAGTGCGGCGTCGAGCAGGGCCTCGCGGGCGTTCGCCATCCTCACCTCCAGGAGGGAACGGTTCTCCGCTCAGCGTCGGCAGGCGCCCGGGCGCTGTCAAGGCTCCCGTGGACGCTTTCTCCGTGCCTTCGCGCGTCGGGGATAGAGTGCCGACCATGGCCGATTACCACGATGATCTGCGTCTCGCCCACGTCCTCGCGGATGCCGCCGACGCGGCCACCATGGACCGATTCCAGGCGCTCGACCTGAAGGTCGAGACGAAGCCGGACATGACTCCGGTGAGCGAGGCCGACAAGGCGGCGGAGGAGCTGATCCGCGGACAGCTCCAGCGCGCCAGGCCGCGCGACGCGATCCTCGGCGAGGAGTACGGCGTGGAGGGCTCGGGCCCGCGCCGCTGGGTGATCGACCCGATCGACGGCACGAAGAACTACGTGCGCGGGGTGCCGGTCTGGGCGACCCTGATCGCGCTGATGGAGGCCGGGGAGACCGGGTTCCAGCCGGTGGTGGGCGTGGTGTCCGCCCCCGCCCTCGGCCGCCGCTGGTGGGCGGCGAAGGGGCTCGGCGCGTACACGGGCCGCAGCCTGGCCTCGGCGACCCGCCTCGGCGTCTCGAAGGTCGCGTCCCTGTCGGACGCCTCCTTCGCGTACTCCTCGATCAGCGGCTGGGAGGAACGGGGCCGCCTCGACGGCTTCCTCGACCTCACGCGCGCGTGCTGGCGGACCCGGGCGTACGGCGACTTCTGGCCGTACATGATGGTCGCGGAGGGTTCCGTCGACATCTGCGCGGAGCCGGAGCTGTCGCTGTGGGACATGGCCGCGGTCGCGATCGTGGTCCAGGAGGCCGGCGGCACGTACACGGGTCTGGACGGGCGGCACGGCCCGCACAGCGGGAACGCGGCGGCGTCGAACGGCCTGCTCCACGGCGAGCTGCTGAGCTATCTGAACCAGGAGAACGCGCGCCCCTGACGCTCCCCGGGGGCGCGTCGCGCGCCCCCTTTACGACCCCCTCCCCCGGTGTCATGGTGAGAGTCCCCCCGCTTGTGAACTTGTGAATCCTTTCTCGATGAGGGAGCGGGATTCACCAAGGAGGTGGCTCCGTCCATGCTCGTCCGTGACGCCATGAGCACCGTGGTCCTCACCATCGGCCCCGCCCACACCCTCCGACAGGCCGCCCGACTGATGGCCGCGCGCCGCGTCGGCGCCTGCGTCGTCCTCGACGGCGACGCCGGCGGACTCGGCATCCTCACCGAGCGCGACATCCTCAACTCGATCGCCCGCGACCAGGATCCCGACCACGAGACCGCCGACGCCCACACCACCCGTGACGTCGTCTTCGCCGCGCCCACCTGGACCCTGGCGGAGGCGGCCGAGGCCATGACGCACGGCGGCTTCCGCCACCTCGTCGTCCTCGACGACCGGGGACCGGTCGGCATGGTCTCCGTACGCGACATCATCCGCTGCTGGGTCCCGGTGCACAGCGTCGCGGGATGACGCGAGAGCGGGCCGGACCTCCCGTACGGAAGTCCGGCCCGCTCCCCCTCTACGGCAAGCGCCCTCAGCCGCGCAGGGCCTGGACCGCGGCCTCCAGCCGCTTGCCGAAGTCTCCGTCCGCCCGGCGGAAGTTGTCGATCGCCCGCTCGGCGATGTCCTCGCGCGAGACCTTGGCGATGAAGCCGGCCAGGTTCGCGACGAGGCGGCGCTTCTCGTCGTCGGACATCAGACGGTAGAGGTTGCCCGCCTGCACGAAGTCGTCGTCCTCGGCGTGCGAGGGAGCGGCGTGCTCGCCGGTCGCGCCGGTGACGGCGGAGCCGGCCCAGAGCGGCCGGTCCGTCTGGCGCGGGCCGCCGAAGCTGTTCGGCTCGTAGTTCTTCGCGCCCCCGTGGCGGCCGTCGTAGAGGAAGCCGTCACGGGAGTGGGTGCGCGCCTCGGTGGCGTGCGGGCGGTTCACCGGCAGGTGGTCGGCGTTGATGCCGACGCGGTAGCGGTGGGCGTCCCCGTACGCGAAGAGGCGGCCCTGGAGCATCCTGTCCGGGGAGGGGCCGATGCCCGGCACGAAGTGCGCGGGGCTGAAGATCGACTGCTCGACCTCGGCGAAGATGTTCTCCGGGTTGCGGTTGAGCTCCAGCTTGCCGATCTCGATCGGCGGGTAGTCCTCGTGCGGCCACACCTTGGTGAGGTCGAACGGGTTGAAGCGGTAGGTCGCCGCGTCGGCCGCGGGCATGATCTGGACCTGCACGGTCCAGCTCGGGTAGTCGCCGCGCTCGATCACCTCGCGCAGGTCGCGCTGGTGCGAGTCCGGGTCCTCGCCGGCGAGGCGGTTGGCCTCGTCCTGGGTGAGGTTCTTGATGCCCTGGTCGGTCTTGAAGTGGTACTTGACCCAGAAGACCTCGCCGGCCTCGTTGTTCCACTGGAACGTGTGCGAGCCGTAGCCGTTCATGTGGCGGTACGAGGCGGGGATGCCGCGGTCGCCGAAGAGCCAGGTCACCTGGTGGGTCGACTCCGGGGAGAGGCCCCAGAAGTCCCAGACGTTGTCCGCCTCCTGCGAGCCGGTGTACGGGTCGCGCTTCTGGGTGTGGATGAAGTCGGGGAACTTGATGGCGTCCTTGATGAAGAACACCGGCGTGTTGTTGCCGACGAGGTCGTAGTTGCCCTCCTCGGTGTAGAACTTCAGCGCCCAGCCACGAGGGTCGCGCACGGCGTCCGCCGCGCCGAGGTTGCCCGCGACGGT
The DNA here is from genome assembly GCF_014203895.1 of Streptomyces nymphaeiformis. Lineage (GTDB taxonomy): Bacteria > Actinomycetota > Actinomycetes > Streptomycetales > Streptomycetaceae > Streptomyces > Streptomyces nymphaeiformis. The sequence goes on from NZ_JACHJY010000005.1 coordinate 588,786, forward strand.
GGAGAAGCGCAGGAAGGTCTCGGTCTCCTTGCCGACCTCGGAGAGGAACTTCGCCCGCGTCCACCGGGTGACGTCCCGGGTCACCGTGAAGGTGCCGTAGGCGCCCGCACCGCGCGCGTGGACCACGCGCTCCGGGATGCGCTCGCGGTTGAAGTGGGCGAGCTTCTCCAGGAGGAGCTGGTCCTGGACGAGGACCGGCCCGCCGACGCCCGCGGTCTCGCTGTTCTGGTTGTCGGCGACCGGAGCCCCGGCCTCCGTGGTGAGCGGTCCCTGCGTCACGTGCGCCTCCTGCGTCCTGGACTGCGTGTGCCGTCCTTCGTCCTGTCCTCGACAAGACCCTACAATAGACATTGTCTAAGTCAAGTGAGCATCCAAAGTCACACCCGTTCGGGGGTTCCTCACCCCGACTGTTAGGCTGGCCCTCATGAGCGACCTGTTGGAACGACTGCGCGGACGCGGCTGGCGAATGACCGCGCAGCGGCGCGTCGTGGCCGAGGTCCTCGACGGGGACCACGTACACCTGACCGCCGACGAGGTCCACGCGCGCGCCGTGACGAGGCTGCCCGAGATCTCCCGCGCGACCGTGTACAACACGCTGGGCGAGATGGTCACCCTCGGCGAGGTCATCGAGGTCGCGACCGACGGACGCGCCAAGCGGTACGACCCGAACGCCCACCGGCCCCACCAGCACCTGGTCTGCGGCCGCTGCGGCGCGATCCGCGACGTGCACCCGGCCGGCGACCCGCTGGCGGACCTCCCGGACACCGAGCGCTTCGGCTTCGTGATCTCGAACGTCGAGGTCACCTACCGGGGCCTCTGCCCGAGCTGCGCCACGACGGCCTGACCGCCTTCGGAGGAGCCCCCGCCTCGGCGGGGGCTCTTCTCGTGTTCCGTGCTTTTCTCGTGCTCCGGGCTCGTGCACGACGAAGGCCCGGATCCAGTGACTGGATCCGGGCCTTCGTTGCTACTGAGTAGCGGGGACAGGATTTGAACCTGCGACCTCTGGGTTATGAGCCCAGCGAGCTACCGAGCTGCTCCACCCCGCGTCGGTGAACCCAACCTTACGGGACCGCTCGGAGCAGGGCAAATCCGTTAGGCGGTGAGCTCCTGGTGCAGCGCCTCGCTCAGCCGGGCCGCCCGCTCGGCGACCTCCGCCGGGCCCAGCTCCACCGCGCGGTCGCACCAGCGACGCCCCTCGGTGAGCTCGCCCCGGCGCGCCGCGAGCAGAGCGAGCCGCAGCGCCGCGCGGCCGTGGCCGGCCCGGGCCGCGCGGGTCCACCAGAGGGCGGCCTCCCGCTCGCTGCCCTCGCGGGCGAGCAGCAGCCCGAGGTTGAAGGCGCCGTTGCGGCTGCCCGCCTCGGCGGCCTCGCGGTACCAGCGGTCGGCCTCCGCCAGGTCGCCGCGCCCGGCGGCGAGCATCCCGACCCGCACCTGGGCGCGCCGGTGGCCCTGCTGGGCGGCCCGCTCGTACCACTCCTCGCACTCGGACTTCTCCTCGCGGGGCGCGCCGAGCACGGCGGGGCCGGGCTCGGGGCGGCGCGCGTCGAGCACCGAGGCGAGCCGGAAGGCGGCCTCGGCGCTGCCGCCGCCGGCCGCGCAGCGCAGGTGCCGCTCGGCGGTCTGCTCGTCGCCGTCCCGCAGGGCGGCGATGCCGACCTGGAGGGCGGCCTCGGTGTGTCCGGCGGCCGCGGCCCGCTCGTACCAGACGAGGGCCGTGCGGTCGTCGTCGCGCCCGGCGTGCAGGATGCCCAGGTTGAAGGCGGCGTCGACGCTGCCGGCCTCGGCGGCCTTGGAGAACCAGGGCTCGGCGCCGTTGGCGTCGCCGGCCTGGAGGAGCAGCACGGCGAGCGCGTTGGCGGCCTCGCGGTGGCCGGCGTAGGCGGCGCGTCGGTACCACTGCTCGGCCTGCGGGATGCGGTCCTGGGCGGCGCAGAGCAGCCCGAGGTTGTAGGCGCCGTTCACGTCGCCGGCGTCCATGGCGGCCCGGTACCAGCGCTCGGCGGTCTGCTGCTCGCCGCGGGCGGCGTGCAGGGCGCCGAGGGCGTTGGCGGCGTTGCCGTCGCCGTCCTGGGCGGCGCGCAGCCACCACACGGCGGCGCTCTCCTCGTCGCCCGCGTCGCGGAGCAGGAAGCCGAGGGCGCAGGCGGCCTTCGCCTCGCCCTCCTTGGCGGAGCTGAGGTACCAGCGGCCGGCCTCCTTGAGCTCGCCGCGGTGCTCCAGGATCGCGCCCAGGTGGAGCGCGGCGCGCCGGTGGCCGCGCGCGGCGGCCTGCCGGAACCACTGCTCGGCCTCGGCGGCCTCTCCCGCGCGCTCGCCGGCGGGCTGCCCGGGTACGGCGGTGCCGGTCACGGCCGCGCCGGAGGGCACGACGGGCCTGGTGCCGGGGACCCGGAGCCGGGTGCCGGTCTCGTGCGGGCCGCGGGTGGTCTCGGTGACGCGGCGCTCCAGGGCGAGGGCGAGGCGGTACGCGGCCTCGCGGTGGCCCTGTTCGGCGGCGGCGCGCAGCCAGCGCTCGGCGCCGACGTCGCTGCGGTGCTCCAGGAGGTCGGCGAGGGCGTACGCGCCGAGGGCGTGGCCCTGCTCGGCGGCCTGGCGCAGCCAGTACTCGGCGGCCGGCTCGTCGCCGCGCTCGCGGTGGTGGCGGCCGAGGGCGTGGGCGGCGGGTGCGGAGCCCGCGACGGCGGCGACGCGCCACCAGCCGGCGGCCTCGTCGGGGTAGCCGCGCTGGTGCAGCAGGACGCCGAGGTTGTTGGCGGCGGCCCGGTCCCCCTCGGCGGTGGCGCCGCGCAGGTAGGGCTCGGCGCCGTCGAGGTCGCCGCGGCGCAGCAGCAGCGCGCCGAGCGCGCTCATCGAGGCGAGGTCGCCCTGCTCGGCGGCCCGTCGGTGCCGGGCCTCGGTCTCGGTCTCGGTCTCGGCGTCGGTGTCGGTGTCGGCGTCTGCGGTGGTGTCGACGGCCGCATCGACGGCCCCCACTGCCTCGATGATCTCGTCTGCGGCGTTCCTGGCGTGCCGCTGCACAAACCGCCCTGTCTCCAACAGAGTTGCCCTGTCCCCCATAAATACCATCGTCGCACCACCCGCAACCCGAGCACACCTGGTATACCGCAGCCAGTGAGGTCACTCAGCGTTTTGTCGACATGCCCACAGAGAGACAAGTCAAACACGACTCACGCCAACTCGCCCCTTCCCTACCGCCCTTCGGCACCCCCCGGCACGCCGACACACGACAAGGGCCCGGATCCTTATGGATCCGAGCCCTTGTCCTGAGTAGCGGGGACAGGATTTGAACCTGCGACCTCTGGGTTATGAGCCCAGCGAGCTACCGAGCTGCTCCACCCCGCGTCGGTGAACCAACAGTATCACGACGCGGGGATGGAAAAGCTCAGGTCAGCCGCCTGACCCGGGCGTCTTGAGCTTCGCTCCGGCGTCCGCGGCCCGCTGAAGCGCCGCCTGGAGGTCCTCCTGGGCCTTGCCGTACGCGGTCCAGTCGCCCTTCTGCAGAGCGGCCTGGCCGGCGTCGTACGCCTTCTGGGCGTCGGCGATGGCCTGCTTGAGGGCCGCGTCGTTCGAGGCCGGCGGCTGGGTCGTGCCGGGCGGCTTCGTGGTGCCCGGCGGGGTCGTCGGCGCGGTGGGCGCCTCCACCCCGAAGACCGCGTTGAGCGCCTGGGTGAGGGTGTCCTCGAACACCGTGGTGTCCTTGGTGGTGTCGCCCTCCGGCTGGTCCGCGTCCACGTACGACACCGCGACCTTCTTCAGGAGCGGGTAGAGCGCGTTGCGTCCCTGGGCGTACACCGGCTCCACGTACAGGAACCCGCCGTCGAGCGGCACGGTCAGCAGGTTGCCGTACTGGATGTCGGAGTCGGCGCCCTTCATGTCCCGGACGAAGGTGGCGACCGAGGGCAGACCGTTGAGCTTGCTCTGCACCTGGGCCGGGCCCGGCACGTCCGAGGTGACCCGCAGCAGTCTCAGCCGGCCGTACTCCTTGCTGGTGGCGTCGGCGTCGACCGCCATGAAGGCGCCCAGGTTGGGCCGCCCGTTCGGCGTGAACGTCGTCGTCAGCGAGAAGCGCTGCGCCGTGTCCCCGGGCATCTTCATGCTCAGGTAGTACGGCGGGACCGCGTTGCCGTCCTTGTTGGTCGGGTCGTCCGGCACCTGCCAGGCGTCCGAGCCGCTGTAGAACTGCGCGGGGTCGGTGACGTGGTAGCGGGTCAGCAGCTCGCGCTGGACCTTGAACATGTCCTGCGGGTAGCGCAGGTGCGCGAGCAGGTCGCCCTTGATCTCGGACTTCGGCTCGACGGTGCCCGGGAAGGCCTTCATCCAGGTCTTCAGGACCGGGTCCTGGGTGTCCCACTCGTAGAGCTTCACCGTGCCGTCGTAGGCGTCGACGGTGGCCTTCACCGAGTTGCGGATGTAGTTGACCTGGTTCTGCTGGGCGACGACCGTGCGCTGCTGGTTGCCGACGGTCAGCGAGTCGGCCGTGGTGTCGCCGAGCGTGGTGCGCGAGGCGTACGGGTAGCCGTTGGTCGTGGTGTAGGCGTCGACGATCCACTGGATCCGGCCGTCGACGACCGCCGGGTAGGCGTCGCCGTCGATGGTCAGCCAGGGCGCGACGGCCTCGACGCGCTCCTTGGGCGTGCGGTTGTAGAGGATCCGCGAGCCGTCGCCGATGGCCCCCGAGTAGAGGATCTGCGGCTCGCTGAAGGCCACCGCGTACGCGGCGCGGTTGAAGGTGTTGGAGAGGCTGACGCCGCTCTTCTCCTTGTAGCTGGTGGTCTTCTCGCCGTTCTCCTCGTAGTCCAGCTCCTTCTGCGGGCCGCCCACGATCGAGTACTGGTCGGTCTTCTCGCCGTAGTAGATCCGCTGCTGGTACGTGCCGAGCGTGCCGGTCGTCGGCAGTCCGGACTCGGTGAAGACCGGGGAGCCGTTGGCGTCCGTGTGCGTGCCCGAGGCCAGGATCGCGCCGTAGCCGTGGGTGTAGGTGAAGTGGTCGTTGATCCAGTTCCGCTTCGGGATGCCCTTGATGTTGAGCTCGCGCAGACCGACGACGGTGTCCTTGCCGGCGTAGCGGTCGACGTCCAGGGTCGTCGGGAACTGGTAGTACTTCCGCTTCTGCTCCAGCTGCTGGAACGTGGGCGACACGATGTTCGGGTCGAGGAGGCGGTAGCTGGCCGCCGTGTCGGCGTCCGCCCGCAGCGTGTCCTTGGCCTTGACCGTCGACTTGCCCGAGTAGTTCTCGGCCTTCGTCCCGTCGATCGCGTACGCCTTGCGGGTCGCGTCGATGTTCTTCTGGATGTACGGCGCTTCCTTGGCCTGCTCGTTCGGCTGGACCTGGAACTTCTGCACGATGGCCGGGTACAGGCCGCCGATCAGGATCGCGGAGAGCACCATCAGGCCGAAGCCGATCACCGGCAGCTGCCAGGTGCGGCGCCAGAGCGTCGCGAAGAACAGCAGGGCGCAGATGACGGCGATGCAGAACAGGATGGTCTTCGCCGGCAGGTACGCGTTGGCGTCGACGTACCGCAGGCCCGTCCAGTTGCCGGTGGCCTTGAAGTCACTGGACTTCACCGCCAGGCCGTACCGGTCGAGCCAGTACGCGACGGCCTTGAGTGCGACGAAGAGGCCGAGCAGCACCGAGAGGTGACCGGTGGCCGCGGCGGTGGCACGCGCGCCCGGGCTGGTGATCCGCAGCCCGCCGTACAGGTAGTGCGTGATCGCCGCGGCGATCAGCGACAGGACGACGGCGGCGAAGCCGAACGCGAGGAGGAAGCGGTACCAGGGCAGGTCGAAGGCGTAGAACGACACGTCGAGGTCGAACTGCGGATCCTTCTGGCCGAACTCCACGCCGTTGACCCACATGAGCCAGGTGCGCCACTGGCCGGACGCGGAGGCGCCGGCGATCAGGGCCACCAGGGCGGTGACCGCGAGCAGCACCCACTTCTTGAAGGGCGCCAGACCCATCCGGTACCGGTCGAGGCTCTGCTGCTCCAGGGACATCGCGCTGAGCGGCGGCCGCAGCCGGTACGCCAGCCAGATGTTGAAGCCGACGGCGATCCCCATCAGCAGACCGAAGACCGCGAAGAGGCCGATCTTGGTCCACAGGGTGGTGGTGAACACGGACGAGTAGTGGACCGAGCGGTACCAGAGCCAGTCCGTCCAGAACCCGGCGAACATCACGAACGCCATGGCCAGAACGGCCAGCACCCCGAGTGTCATGAGCAGGGTGCGGGCCCGCCGGGACGGCCGGCCGACTCTCATCCTTGGCCCGGACGGGCCTTGGCCGCGGTCCGGCATCTGGAAAGCCAACGTGCGCCCCTCGATGTTGATGCGTCTGAAAGCGTTTGATGCGTCTGCAAGCAGGCCCCGCGATCGTAGAGCCCACTGATGCAACTTACTGAGGCTTTACCTAGTTCCCGACTTCCGGGGAAGAGGAGGCAGGATATTGGTCATGTCCAACGTTTCCCCCTCCGGCCCGGCAATGGCCGCGAGCCCCCTCACCCGCGCCGTGCTCGAGATCGACGAGTACGCGTCGGGCCTCGGCTGGGACCAGCCCGCCCGCCTGTTCGCCCTGGTCGACACCGCTCGACTGCGCGCCCAGGAGCCCAAGCTCGCCTCCCAGCTCGGCCTGGGCGACGACGCCACCGCCTACACCCCGATCGAGCAGGACAAGCTGCCGCGCGGCAAGGCCCTCGACGAGTTCCTCGGCACGATCGCCTGGCCCAAGGCCGTGGCAGGCTGCGCCCTGACCGTGGAGCGGCTCATGCTGCCCCCGTCGGCCGAGGCCCAGGTCCCGCAGGGCCTGAACGAGAAGCAGCTCGCCAAGTGGGTCGCCGGGCACCCGGACCGCCAGGAGGTCCGGATGACCGTGGCCGTGCTGCGGGACGGCGCCCGCGAAGCGGCGATCCGGCTGCGCGAGAAGGACTCCCCGACCGAGGTGCTGACCGGCCCCGACCTGGTGCCGGGCCTCGCCGAGGCACTGGCGGCGACCTTCGAGAGCTGAGAGCCCGTACGTACGGGGAAGGGGTGCCCGGTCGTGTCGACCGGGCACCCCTTCCCCGTACTTCTGGATCTTGGAGCTAGCTCTTCGAGCAGCTCGGCAGCGACTTCACGTCGCCCTTGCGGATCTTCTCCAGCGACTTCGTGGCGTCGTCGATCGTGTTCACCTTGATCAGGGTGAGCCCGGCGGGCGTGTCCGCGGCGGCCGACTCGCAGTTGTCGGCCGGGGTGAGGAAGTACTCGGCACCCGCGTTCCGCGCGCCGACCAGCTTCATCTCGATGCCGCCGATCGGGCCGACCTGGCCCTTGTCGTCGATGGTGCCGGTGCCGGCGACGAACCGGCCGTCGGTGAGGCTCTCCGGGGTGAGCTTGTCGACGATGCCGAGGGCGAACATCAGACCGGCGCTGGGGCCGCCCACGTCGGCCAGCTTGATGTCGATCGTGAACGGGAAGACGTGGTCGGTGCCGGCCTGGATGCCGACGACGGCCCGGTCGCCCTCCTCGGAGGTGGTGGTCCTGATGACCACCTTCCGGGTGACGGTGGGCTCCTTGTGGGCCTTCTCGGCGGCCGCCGCCTCCTTGGCGGGGACGATCGTGAACTCGACGTCCTGGCCCGGCTTCCGCTTCGTCACCTGCTTGGCGACGTCGGCCTGCTCCTTGACCGGCACGCCGTCGACGGCCTTGATGACGTCCCCGGCGTGCAGCTTGCCCTCGGCCGGGGCGCCCTTGACGACGGTGGCGACGACGACCCGGGCCACCACCGGGATGTCCAGCTCCTTGAGGGCCGCCACCTTGGCGCTCTCCTGGGACTGGCTGAACTCCTCGGCGTTCTCCTGGCTCGACTGCTCCTCGGTCTTGCCGTCCGGGTAGAGCGTGTCGTGCGGCACCACCACGTTGTCGTGGGCCAGCCATCCGTAGACGGCCTCGACGGCGTTCATCTTGTAGTCCGCGCTGGTGACCCGGACCGTCGTCATGTTGAGGTGACCGTCGGTCGGGTAGGTCTTGCGACCGGAGATCTGAAGGACCGGTTCTCCCTTGACCTCACCGAGGGTGTTGACCGTGGGACCCGGGCTCATCTCCGCGTACGGCACCGGGATCAGGACGCCCGCGATGAGCAGACAGATCAGGACCAGGGTGGAGGCGAGCATCGTCGCGGTGCGGCGTGGCATGGAACGACAGTACGGGACTCGCCTGTGGGTGCACCCCTGGGGCGGTCCGTACGAGGCGGCTCCGCGTCAGCCGGACGGCGAGGTGGTGACGGCCGAGGCCGTCGCGGCCGGTTCGCGCTCGGGCCGAACGGAATCGGCGGTCGTGATGTGGGACCGCTCCATGGCGTCCCGGAAGCGTGCGTAGCCGGCAAGTTCCGCCACGTCGCCTATCGTCTTGTTCCTCGAAGCCCAGCTTCCCCATATCGCCGCGCCGACGACTGCGAAAAGCGGAATCAGCAACCAGGCCAGCGCTGCCATCCCGACCTCCCATCCCCAGTGAGTTGATCAGCAGACTGTTTCATCTGTGGGACCAACGCTCGCGCGTGGGGGGCGGTTACGCAAATCGGGCGTTCGACTACGCCCTGTCGGCGCGTCGCCTTGCGGCCCTAGCAGGCCCCCACCCTCCCCCAGACTTCGTCCGGGGGGACCCCCAAGCCGGGGGCGAAGGCTCAACAGGAGCCGACCCACTCCTCCGTGCCGTCCGAGAAGGTCTGGTGCTTCCAGATCGGGACCTCGTGCTTGAGGTCGTCGATCAGCTTCCGGCAGGCCTCGAAGGCCTCGCCGCGGTGGGGGCAGGACACGGCGACGACCACCGCGATGTCGCCGACGCGCAGGTCGCCGACGCGGTGGACGGCGGCCAGGGCGCGGACCGGGTAGTTCGCGACGACCTTCTCGGCGACGCGGCGCAGCTCCGCCTCGGCGGTCGGGTGGCAGGAGTAGCCCAGGGCGTCGACGTCCGCGCCGCCGTCGTGGTTGCGGACGGTGCCGACGAAGAGGGTCGTGCCGCCGGAGGCGTCGTCTCCGACGGCCCGGAAGACCTCGTCGACCGAGAGCGGGGTGTCACGGATCGCGAGCAGCTTGATCGGGTCGTCCGCTGCCTGCTCGCCGGGGTGGTCGTACGTCTGCGCCATGCGCCCATGGTGCCGCACGGCTCCGACATCCGGTAAGGGACCTTTCGACCTGTGGACGAGACCCTCCGTAGGAGGGTCCTACAAGCCGCCCGCTACAGCCCCCGTCGCTTCCGCATCTGCCGGACCAGGGCCGCCGTGCCGAGCAGCGCCACCGTCGCGCCGGCCGCTCCGGCCGCCGTCGCGTCCTTGCGGCCCAGGCGGCGGCCGGCGACCGTGTGACGGCCCTCGACCTCCTCCAGGAGCGCGGCGAGGACCTCCTCGTTCGTCCACCTGGGGCGCCAGCCGGCGTCGTGCAGCCGTCCGACGCTCACCACCCAGGGGTGCATGGTGTAGGCGAGGTCGCCCGCCGGGGACGGGGTGAGCCCGATCCGGTGGAGGCGGGCCGCGGTGCCGAGGGCGACCGCGGAGGGCAGCTCCATGCGCCGGATCCCGGAGAGCTCCTCGACCTCCTCCTGTTCGAGCCAGCCCTCGCAGCCGACCGCGAACTCCCCGTCGACCTTCTCCAGGGCCGCGTACTCCAGGGCGCTGACCAGGTCCTCGACGTGGCAGAACTGCCAGGTGGGCCGGGAGCCGGCGACGACGAGCAGCCGGGGCGACTCGAAGTAGCGGGTCAGCGCCGTGTCCGTACCGCCGACGAGGACGGCGGGGCGGACCACGGTGACGTTCAGGCCGGGGTGGGCGCGGGGGGCGCGGCGGCCCAGTCGCTCGATCTCCAGCATGTCGCCGACGCCGGTGGCCTCCGCCGTCGCCCTGAGCTCGGCGTCCTCGGAGAGCGGGATGTCGTTGTCGGGCAGGGCGCCGTAGACCATCGCGGAGGTGCAGAGCACCACCCGGTGGACCCCGGCCGCCGCGGCGGCGGTCAGCACGGTCTGCGTGCCGCGCACGTTGTAGGCCGTCCGGGCGGCGGGGTCGGTCTCCAGGTCGAGGTCGACGGCGAGGTGCACGACGACGTCCGCGCCGCGCAGCTTCTCGGCGATGGCCGGGTCGCGCACGTCGAGGATGTGCCACTGCGCCTCCTCGACCTCGCCCCGGCGCTCGTCGATGGCGATGACCCGCTTGATCTCGTCGGAGGCGGCGAGGCGTCTGGTCAGCAGGTCACCGACACCGGAAGCGGCGCCGGTGACCGCGACGACGGGTCCGCGCACGGCGGACCGGGTTGAGTGGTTTCGCGCTCCGCGAACCTGTGGATCTGGGGAACTCACCGGGCGTCTCCAGCGGTTGTCTTCAGTACGTACGCGCATGACGCGTACGGACCAGGTGGCGTCCATCCTGCCGCAGGGCACGGCCCGGCGGAGCACCGAGCCCATTTCCGGCCCGGATGTCTACGCTGGTGGTGTGCGGGGCCTGTCCGACAGGCCCTGGTCGGGCAGTCGCCGTCGGCAGGAGGCCGGCGGCCCTACGAGCCGAGGAAACCTGTGAGTGACACCCCATTCGGATTCGGCCTTCCGCCGGAGGAGCCGGAGAACGGCGACGAGGGCAAGAAGAAGGACCCCGCCGGAGGTGGCCAGGGGTCTGGCGGCAACCCGTTCGGTGCGAACCCGTTCGGCTTCGGCGGGCTGCCCGGCATGGGCGGTGCCGGCGGCGCGGACAATCCGTTCGCCGCGATGTTCGGCTCCCTGAACCCCAACGATCTGGGCGCGGCCTTCCAGCAGCTCGGGCAGATGCTGAGCTACGAGGGCGGTCCCGTGAACTGGGACATGGCCAAGCAGATCGCGCGCCAGGTGGTGGCCCAGGGCACCGCCGACGGCACGAAGGACGCGAGCGTGGGTCCGGCCGAGAAGTCCGCGGTCGAGGAGGCCGTGCGCCTGGCCGACCTGTGGCTCGACCAGGTCACCTCGCTGCCCTCCGGCGCGGGCACGGCCGTGGCGTGGAGCCGCGCGGAGTGGGTCGAGGCGACGCTGCCGGCGTGGCAGCAGCTGGTGGACCCGGTCGCCGAGCGGGTCGGCTCTGCGATGGGCGACGTCCTGCCGCAGGAGATGCAGGCCATGGCCGGGCCGCTGATCGGCATGATGCGCTCCATGGGCGGCGCCATGTTCGGCCAGCAGATCGGGCAGGCCGTGGGCGCGCTCGCCGGTGAGGTCGTCGGCTCGACGGACGTCGGTCTGCCGCTCGGCCCGGCCGGACGTGCCGCGCTGCTGCCGCTGAACATCGCGGCCTTCGGCAAGGACCTGGGCGTCCCCTCGGACGAGGTGCGGCTCTACCTGGCCCTGCGCGAGGCCGCGCACCAGCGTCTCTTCGCGCACGTGCCGTGGCTGCGGGCGCACCTCTTCGGTGCGGTCGAGGGGTACGCGCGCGGGATCAAGGTCGACACCTCGAAGCTGGAGGAGGCCGTCGGCCAGCTCGACCCGACGCACCCGGAGCAGCTGCAGGAGGCGCTCCAGCAGGGCATGTTCCAGCCGGAGGACACCCCGGAGCAGAAGGCGGCCCTGGCCCGTCTGGAGACGGCGCTCGCGCTGGTCGAGGGCTGGGTGGACGCGGTGGTCCACGAGGCCGCCAAGTCGCGGCTGACCTCGGCGGACGCGCTGCGCGAGACGCTGCGCCGGCGCCGGGCCTCGGGCGGTCCCGCGGAGCAGACCTTCGCGACGCTGATCGGTCTGGAGCTGCGTCCGCGGCGGCTGCGGGACGCGGCGCGCCTGTGGGCCTCGCTCACCGACGCGCGCGGGGTCGACGGCCGGGACGGTCTGTGGGAGCACCCGGACATGCTGCCGACGGCGACGGACCTGGACGACCCCGACGGCTTCGTGCACCGGGAGCACCTGGACTTCTCCGAGCTGGACAAGATGCTCGGAGAGGCCGCCAAGGGCGAGGGCACCGAGGGCGGGGACGACGAGAAGTGAGCCTGTACGACGACGCGGTCCGCGTCCTGAAGGGGTACGAGGACCAGCCGGAGCTGCGCGATGTCTACCTGGCGCATCTCGCCGAGCATCCGGACGGCATGTACAAGCCGTGCGAGGCGGGCCACCTGACCTCCAGCGCGCTGGTGATCGACCCTGTGCGGGGGCGGGTGCTGCTCACCCTGCACAAGAAGCTGGGCATGTGGCTCCAGATGGGCGGCCACTGCGAGGCGGGCGATCCGACGGTGGAGGCGGCGGCGCTGCGCGAGGCGGCCGAGGAGTCCGGCATCACCACGGGCCTCACCCTGCTGCCGGGCGGCCCGGTGCGCCTCGACCGGCATCCGATCCCGGCGCCGTGCCACTGGCACCTGGACGTGCAGTACGCGGCGCTCGCCCCGGCGGACGCGGTGGCGGAGATCAGTGACGAGTCGCTGGACCTGCGCTGGTTCGCGTACGAGGACGTGGCGGACGTGGCCGACACGTCGGTGGTGGAGCTGCTGAAGGGCACGCTGGCGCGGCTGGCGTGAGCATGCGTGAGGGGCGGTCTCCGGTGGAGACCGCCCCTCACGCGCGTGTGCTCAGTTCCAGGCGTTGTTCTGGTTCTGGGCGTGGGCGCCGTGCTGGCCGGCGCCGAACTGGGCGGCGATGCCCTGTCCGATGGCGGCGTGCTGCGGGGGCATGACCTCGCTCGGCTGGACGAGCGCGAAGCCCTGGCCGAGGAAGCTGAGCTCCCAGCCCTCGCCCGTGTCGCCACGGCGGCGGCGGACGCTGGAGTTGGTCGTCTGCGCCTGCATCTGGACGCGCAGCCCGGTGGACCAGGCGACGATCGCGTCGGCGTCGACGCTGACGTACTTCTCGGGCGTGACCTGCATCATCAGCGGCTGCCCCGAGGTCATCAGGGCGACCTTGCCGCGGCCGGAGATGTTGAGCTGGTACTTGCCGGAGCCGGAGATGCCGTACTGGCTGTCGACGGCGATGACCTCGGTGTGGAGGGTCGAGTCGAGCGCCAGGACGTAGGAGCTGTCGACGGTCAGGCCGTCCTGCTCGACCTCCACGATGTGGACGTGCTGGGCGAGGTTGGCGAAGTAGACCGTGCCCTGGCCGGAGCAGCGCATGAGGTCCAGGCCCTCACCGGTGCGGGCCTGGGCCCGGCGCTGGTTCGGGGTCTTGTACTCGCCGTCGAAGTCGACGAGTCCCTGGTACGCGACCATGGCGCCCTTGCGGGCGAGGACGTCGTCCTGCCCGGTGAGGCTGACCCGCAGGAGCTGCGGGTTCTGGATGACGTACCGCTCCTGGCTCTGCTGTTCGGCGTGGTTGAAAAGCGGGCTCTGCATGGTGTGTTCTCGCTCCCCCTCAGCCCCGGGCCCGCAGGCGGTCGGTGCTGTCCTCGCTCGGCTGTACGACGACGATGCCCTGGCCCGAGAAGGCCATCTGGTATGCCTCGCCGCTGCCCCGCCCGATGAGGGAGGACGCCTTGAAGCTGCGCTTGCCCTTGACCTTGAGCGCGGGCGACCAGGCGACGAGCGCGTCGGGGTCGACGTACGTCTCGTCCTCGCCGCGGCCGCAGTCGACGACGATCGGCGTGCCGCGCGAGGTGAGCGCGACCCAGCCGGTGCCGGCGATCTCCACGTTGAACAGGCCCTGGCCGGCGAACTTGGCGAGGCCCTTGACCCGCTCGACGCCCCACTGGAGGTGGGCGTCGAAGGCGAGCACGTTGGTGCCGTTGACCGAGATCGAGTCGTTCTGGAGGTTGATGACGACGACGTCGGCGCCGTAGTCGGCGAGGTAGAGCAGTCCGTCGCCGGAGCACTTCATGATGGGCGCGCCCTCGCCGGTGGCCCACTGCTGGGCGACCTGGCGGACGGCGGGCGGGTTGGGCTCGTAGGTGATGAAGCCCTCGTAGGCGACCATCGAGCCGGTCCGTGCGTACAGGTCCTGGCCGGAGGCCATGGCGACCTTGAGCATGGTGCGGCCGTGGTTCTCCATCCGGGCCGCGACGGGGGTCGGGGCGTAGCCCGCGAGTTGCTGGTTCATGACGGGCTCCCTCAGACCTCGTAGGGCTGGACGACGATGAAGTTGCCGGGGGCTCCCCGGAACTGGAGGTTCACGGTCTCCCCGCTGTGGCCCGGGTAGGCGTTGCGGCGGAGCCGCACCTGGCTGGAGAGGACGACCTGGGACGCGGAGGACCAGGCGACGACGGCGTTGCAGTCGGCGAAGGTCGTCGGCGTGACGGGCAGGACGACGGGGACGCCGTGGGTCTTCACGACGACGGTGCCGGTGCCCTGGAACTGCATGGTGAAGAGGGCGCCGCCGGGGATGCCGTGGCCCTCGATGCGGCGGACCTCGTACTGCAGGGACTCGTCGAACGCGAGGACGTTCTCGGCGGAGACGCAGATGCCGTCGCCCTGGAGCTCGATCGGGTGCAGGTGGGTGCCGTTCTCGGCGAGGAAGACCTGGCCGCGGCCGGTGCAGCGCATGAGCTGCATCTCCTGGCCGGTGGCGTTGCCGACGATCCGGCCGGCGAAGCCCGCGCCCTTGTAGCCGAAGTCGACCTTGCCCTGGTACATGACCATGGAGCCCTGGCGGGCGAGGACGGGGACGCCGCCCATGCTGAGGTCGACCCGCATGAGCTGCTGGTTCTGCGGGGTCCAGCGGGCGCCGGTGGCGGTCTCCTTGTACGGCGCGAGCGCGGCGGCGAGCCCCGCTCCGGTGGCCGGCACGCCCTGCGGGACGCCGGGCTGCTGCCCGTACGCCGGGGGCTGCTGGCCGTACGGGCCGGGGGCGGGCTGCCCGTACGGGGGCGTCTGCTGCGGCTGTCCGTACGGGGCCTGCGGCGGCTGGCCCTGGCCGGGGTGCTGGCCCGGGATCTGTCCGGGGTACTGGCCGGGAGGCTGGCCCGGGACCTGGCCGTACTGCGGCTGCGGCGGCTGCCCGTAGGGGGCGGGGGCCGGCGCCGGCGGCGGCACGGGGGCCGGGGCCAGCGGCGCGACCATCGTCGGCTGCGTGTGGACCGGCGCGGGCGGGGCCGGCGCGGGCGGGGCCGGCGGAGCGCCGAACGCGGGCGCGGGGGCCGGCGCGGGCGCGCCGAAGGCCGGGGGCGCCGCCGCCTGCGGCGGCGGGGCGAAGCCGGGGGCCGCGGCCTGCTGCTGCGGGGCGGCCGGCTCGTCCTCGGCGACCTCGCCGCCGAAGTTCCGCAGGAGCGCCTCCAGGCCCCCGTCGAAGCCCTGGCCGACGGCGGCGAACCGCCACACGTCCTTGAGGTAGAAGTCGCCGAGCATCACCGCGCGTTCGGTGGAGAACTCCGCGCCCGTGAACGCGTAGCGCGCGACCTCCTCGCCGCCCGCCACGATCCGCAGGTGACCGGGGCCGACCTGGGACATCTGGCCGACGCCGTCGATCGTCGCGGTGAACGACAGCTTGTGGATGTTCGCGGGGATGCGGTCGAGGGTGACGCGGAAGGACTCGGTGTCACCGGACTGCGCGCCGAGCAGCTGGATGGACTCCTCGGGCGACTTCGGCTGGTTGAAGAAGACGAAGTAGCGGTCGTCGGAGAGGCGCTCGTCCGCGTCGAGCCCGAAGCAGCTGATGTCGAAAGTGAGTCCGGGCGCCGCGATCTGCACACCGACGTACAGATCGGTCCCCGCGGTCAGATCACTGATCTTGGCCTTGTGGCCGCGTTGGAATTCCCTGGCCATGCGTAACGACCGTCCCCCATCCCGAATGGCGAATGCTCGCGCCAGGCTAACCGCTGGGCACGACATTGAGACAGGCCAGGTCCTCTTCGGTACGGAATCGGGAAAACCCGCGCACGCGCGCGTGGCGGCCCCGTCACTCCTCGCGAGCGGCCTCGCCGGCGGCCGGAGGATGCGGCAGCCGCGCGGCGGCGACCACGCCCTCCAGGTAGCCGCGCGCCCGCTCGGTGCGGGGGTACGCCTCCAGGAGCCGCCAGAACGCCGGACCGTGCCCGGGGACGAGGAGGTGGGCCAGCTCGTGCAGGAGGACGTAGTCGACGACGTACTCGGGCATGCCCTGGAGCCGGTGCGAGAGGCGGATGCTGCCCTCGGAGGGGGTGCAGGAGCCCCAGCGGGTGTTCTGGTTGGTCACCCAGCGGACGGAACGGGGGCGGGCCCGGCCGTCGAAGTACTGCTCCGAGAGGTGCAGCGCGCGCTCGGTGAGCTCGCGGTCGCCGAGGACGCCGCGGCTCTCCTGGGCGGCGAGCTTGTCCAGCATGACGCCCACCCAGCGGCGCTCCTCCGCCTCCGACATGCGGGCCGGGATGAGCACGATCGTCCGGTCGCCCTCGCGGTAGGCCGAGACGGTTCTGCTCCGCCGTGGGCTTCTGCGGACCTCGACCGCGCTCGTCCCCGCCCCGCGGGGCGGTTCGCTGGTCACGCTGCGCTGTGGGTCGGCGGGCACGGCCCCGACGTTACCCGCTGTCCGAGGGGGAAGTCCCGTCCCGGGAGCGGTTTCGGAAACGATCAGACCCCACCGCTCACCATATTGAACGACTAATCCCCTGACCTGTGGACAACTTTCGGCGGCCGTCGCGGCGGCGGGGCATTCTCACCTCGGGGCGACGGAATGCGTTGTCGATCATGAATGACCTCTCGGACGGGGGCGGGGAAATGCATCCGATGGTGAAACCGGCACTGCGGCGGGCGTGGCGGAGTCTGCGGTGCGTGCAGTTCGGCGTCGCCCCGGCGCACGCGGTGGTGCTCGACCCGGTCGACCCGGCGACGGGGGCGGTGCTCGGACTGCTCGACGGCACCCGCGGGACCGCGCTGCTGCGGGCCGAGGCCCGGGCGCTCGGCCTCCCGGACGGACGCCTGGAGGCGCTCCTGGGCCGGCTGGAGTCGGCCGGGCTGCTCACGGACGCCGCGACCGGGCGGCCGGGGAGGGCGGGTCCGGCCGCCGGCGCGGTGGACGTGGCGCTCGATCCGCTCCGCGCCGACCTGGCCTCCCTCTCCGTGGTGCACCCCGAGCCGGACCGGGCGGCGCGGACCCTGGCGGCCCGGCGGGCCCTGCGCGTCCAGGTCCGGGGCGCGGGCCGGGTGGGGACGACGGTGGCGGCGCTGCTCGCGGCGGCGGGCGTCGGCTCGGTCGAGGTCCTGGACGCGGGCCGGGTCGAGCCCTGGGAGACGTCCCCGGGCGGACTGCCCGCCGAGTCCGTCGGCGAGCGCCGGGCGACGGCGGCCCGGCGCCTGGTGGGCCGCTGGACCCGGGAGGCGGGACGGCCCGGACCACCCGGACGGCCCGGCGGGACACGCGGCCGTCGCGAACGGAGCGGATCGGGTGAAGGCCGGGGCGAGCCCGGGTTGTCACTCGTCGTGGTGACACCACGGGACGGTCTCGGGGCGTACGTCCCCGATCCGGTCCCCGCCGAGCCGTGGGTCTCCACCGGCACCCCTCACCTCTACGCGGGCGTCCTGGAGGCGACGGGGGTGGTCGGACCGCTCGTGCTGCCGGGCGGCACGGCCTGTGCGCGGTGCCTCCAGGAGGAGCGGACGGACCGGGACCCGGTGACGCCCCGGCTCCTCGCCCAGTGGCGCTCCGGCGCCCCGCATCCGCTGCCCGCCTGCGACCTGGGCCTCGCGACGGCGGTCGCCGGGCTGGCCGCCGCGCATGCGCTGGCCTTCCTGGACGGGGACCTCCCGGCGAGCACCGGCACCCGATGGGAGGCCTCGCTGCCGCTCCTGGAGTGGCGGGCGGAGCGGCTGAGACCGCACCCGGCGTGCCCCTGCGGGGCGGCGCGCGGAGAAGAAGGGGAGCGCGCCTCGGCGGTCGGGGACGCGCAGGACACAATGGCGGGGTAACGGCCCTGCGCGGCACGGCAGTCTGGGTTTTGGAGGGGCGTATGTCTGATCTTCCCCGGAAGGCGGTCACCCGGACCGCCAAGTTGGCCGCGTTGCCTCTGGGCTTCGCGGGCCGGGCCACCTGGGGTCTGGGCAAGCGGATCGGCGGCAGATCGGCGGAGCTCGTCGCCCGCGAGCTGCAGCAGCGCACGGCCGAGCAGCTGTTCAAGGTGCTCGGTGAGCTCAAGGGCGGGGCCATGAAGTTCGGACAGGCGCTGTCCGTCTTCGAGTCGGCCCTTCCGGAGGAGGTCGCCGGGCCCTACCGGGCGGCGCTGACGAAGCTTCAGGACGCGGCCCCGCCGATGCCGACGCGCACGGTGCACGCGGTCCTGGAGGAGCGGCTCGGCGCCGAGTGGCGGGAGCTGTTCCTGGAGTTCGAGGACAAGCCGGCGGCGGCGGCCTCGATCGGGCAGGTGCACCGGGCCGTGTGGCACGACGGGCGCGAGGTCGCGGTGAAGGTGCAGTACCCGGGCGCCGGGGAGGCGCTGCTCTCGGACCTGACGCAGCTGAGCCGCTTCGCCCGGCTCCTCGGCCCGCTGATCCCGGGCATGGACATCAAGCCGCTGATCGCGGAGATGCGGGACCGGGTGTCGGAGGAGCTGGACTACGCCCTCGAGGCGGAGGCCCAGCGGATCCACGCGGAGGAGTTCGCGGACGATCCCGACGTGGTGGTGCCGGCGGTGGTGCACCAGTCGGAGCAGATCCTCGTGACGGAGTGGATGGACGGGGTGCCGCTCGCGGAGGTGATCGCGGACGGCACGGAGGCGCAGCGCGACCGGGCGGGCCAGCTGCTCGCCCGCTTCCTCTTCTCGGGCCCCGCGCGCACGGGTCTGCTGCACGCCGATCCGCACCCCGGGAACTTCCGGCTGCTGCCCGGCGCGGACGAGGACGAGGGACCGGAGGGCTGGCGGCTCGGCGTCCTCGACTTCGGCACGGTGGACCGGCTGCCGGGCGGGCTGCCGGAGACGATCGGCACGTGTCTGCGGATGGCGGTCACCGGGGAGGCCGACACCGTCTACGAGCTCCTGTGCGCGGAGGGCTTCGTCAAGGAGTCCGTCGCGCTGGACCCGGACGCGGTCCTCGCCTACCTGCTGCCGATCATCGAGCCGGCGGAGGTGGAGGCCTTCGCGTTCAGCCGCGGCTGGATGCGGACGCAGGCGGCCCGGATCGCCGATCCCCGCTCCCCCGCGCACCAGTTGGGCAAGCAGCTGAACCTGCCGCCGTCGTACCTGCTGATACACCGGGTGACGCTGAGCACGATCGGAGTGCTCTGCCAGCTGAACGCGACGGTCGGCCTGCGAGCGGAGCTGGCGAACTGGCTCCCCGGCTTCGAGGTCGAGGACCCCGCGTAGGACCGCCGCCCCCGCCGTGTGGGCCCCGCGCCCGGCGGGGCGGTGCCCACGACGGCGGGGCGCAGCCCGCGGCGGGCGGCTCGGCGCTCACCACCAGGACGAGTCGAGGCGGCCCTCGATCGCGCGGATGTTCTCCCGCGCGCACTCCTCGCAGAAGTACTCCCGCCGGCCGTTCTCGACCGAGCAGGTCCAGGTCACCGGGACGGACTCGGCGGTCTTGCCGCAGCGGGCGCAGACGACGGGCTCCTCGGGGGCGCGGGCTTCGTTCACCCTGGTGACGATAGCCCGGCGCGGGGTCGCGGTGCGGACAACGCACCGCGGGGGCCGGTCCGTTCGGACCGGCCCCCGCGGAGGCATCACGGCGATGCTCAGTGCATGACGGCCATGGCGAGCGCGCGGCGGGCGCGCAGCGAGACGCGCTCGGCGCGGCGCTGCATGCGCCGGGCGGCGACCAGGCGCACGGCCTGGCGTTCCGCGTCGGCCTCACGCTGTCGCTCATGCATATGGGCACGGGCCAGGGCTTCGGGGGCGAGTTGCATTTCACGGGTCCTGTTCTGACGCGCGGTGTGCGCGGCGGCGGGGGAGAAGACTGAGGTCGCGGAGCCGGCGGGCTCGCTGGTGGAAGAGGTCATCGGGGCCTGCTTCTGGGGATCGTGCGTGAGGGGACGGTCGATGGTTCCGGTGGCGCTCATGCCGCGACGACCGGGTTCTTGCGCGGACGGCCACGGGGCCGCTTGCGGGCGACGACCACGCCCTGGACGAAGAGCTCGCCACCCCAGACACCCCAGGGCTCGCGGCGCTCCTTGGCGCCGGCCAGGCAGGCCGCGACGAGCGGGCAGGTCTGGCAGAGGGACTTCGCGTACTCGACGTCGGCCGGGGACTCCGCGAAGAAGACCTCGGGGTCGTAGGCGCGACACGGTACGGGGACGCCGAGGTTCTCGATGGCGTCGTCGAGCGCGGTGAGCGCGGTGAGGGGGGTCAAAGCGGGGTCCTCCGTGAGGCCGGGCTGGGGGATCGATTCGGAATGCGGTACGGACGGGGCGTGCGCTTCGAGTTGCACGGTGGTCTTTCCTCGTCTGGTCGTTCCGGCCTGTTGGCCGGGGTTTCGGCTGGTACCGGGCGGTGTCTTTCCCGAGGCCCCTTCGCGCCGTCGTCCCCGTTCGGGGACAAACAGAAGGGCCGCGGATCCCGGGTGGGGTTCCGCGGCCCTGAAGGCGCCGGTCTGATCATGGATCAGACTGGATCACTCCAGGGTTCGAGCCCACGGAAGGCCCACATCATGTGGTGGTGCGTCGTCGTCTGCTGCTGGGTTCCGGCACCGGTCGCCGCAAAGCCATAGGCCGTGGCCTTGCCTGCTGCTACTGCTTCCAGTGCCTTGGTCGGTCGCTCATTGCGCGGAGCCACGGCGGCCGTGCCGAGACCGGAGAGACCGGTGACGGGCAGGCCGGCGACGGGCAGACCGGTGCCAATGAGGGCCGAGGCGGAGAGGCCGAGCGAGCAGGCGGAGACGACCGAGCGATCGGTCATTTTGGCCGTGCCGACGATGCTGACGGAGCTGACGGTGCGGGTCTGAATGATGGTGCTGATCACTGGAATCGCCTCCTCTCGGCGTCTCGGAGGGCTCGGGTGCGAGCCGGACCCTCGTGTTTATTTGGACAAGTACAGCACGAAGACAGGGCTTCGAAGAAGCACTGTTTCCGTGGTTAAGAACCTATGGGGCTTGACGGGGCGGGCGCAAACTATTTTTCCGACGAGTTTTCCTCAGACCTCGTCCTCGTCCGTCCCACCCTCCTCACCTGCGCAGATGGCCAGGACCTCGGCTCCGAAGCGGTCGAGCTTGCGGACGCCGACGCCGGAGATCGAAGCGAGCTCTCCGTCGGTCGCGGGGACGCGCTCGGCGATCGCCATGAGCGTCTTGTCGGTGAACACGCAATAGGCCGGCTGGCCGAGCTCCCTGGCCTGTTCCGACCGCCAGTCCCTGAGCCGCTCGTACAGGCCCTCGTCCATGTCCGAGGGGCAGTCCTCGCAGCGCATCAGCTTCATCGCGCCCGCCTCGGTGAGGGTGGTGCCGCAGACCCGGCACCGGGCGGGGCCGCGGAGCCCCCGCCTACGCGGACCGCTCCCCCGCTCGACGGAGCCGGAGGCGCCGCCGGAGCCGACGGCGCCGAGGGAGCCGGAACCCGGCCGCAGCCCTTTGAGGAAGCGGCTGGGGCGCCGGTTGGCGCGGCCGCCCGGGGAGCGGGAGAGCGCCCAGGAGAGCGTGAGGTGGACCCGGGACCGGGTGACGCCCACGTACAGCAGGCGGCGCTCCTCCTCGACCTGCTCGTCGGTCTTGGCGTACGTGATCGGCATCATGCCCTCGGTGAGGCCGACCAGGAAGACGGCGTCCCATTCGAGGCCCTTGGCCGCGTGCAGCGAGGCGAGGGTGACGCCCTGGACGGTCGGGGCGTGCTGGGCGGCGGCCCGCTCGTCGAGCTCGGCGACCAGGTCGGAGAGGGTGGCCTCGGGCTTGGCGCGGGCGAAGTCCTCGGCGAGCCGGACGAGGGCGGCGAGGGACTCCCAGCGGTCGCGGACGGCGCCGGAGCCGGCGGGCGGGCGGGTCGTCCAGCCCTTGGTGGAGAGGACGGCCCTGACCTGCGCGGGCAGGTCCTCGGCGTCGTCGAGGAGCGAGTCGTTGGCCCCGGCGCGGGCGGCGCCGCGCAGGGCGATGCCCGCCTCCCGCACCTCCTGGCGCTCGAAGAAGCGCTCGGCGCCGCGGAGCTGGTAGGGCACCCCGGCGTCGGCGAGGGCCTGCTCGTAGACCTCGGACTGGGCGTTGATCCGGTAGAGGACGGCGATCTCGCCGGCCGGGACTCCGGCGGCGATGAGGTCGCGGATGCGGCGGGCGGTGCCCTCGGCCTCGGCGGGCTCGTCGGCGTACTCCGTGTAGACCGGCTCGGGGCCCGGGTCGCGCTGCGAGATCAGCTCCAGGCGGTGCTCGGCGGCCCGGCCGTGGGCCTGGCTGAGCAGCCCGTTCGCCAGGTGGACGACCTGCGGGGTGGAGCGGTAGTCGCGGACCAGCTTGACGACCGTGGCGCCCGGGTGCCGGGTGCGGAAGTTCAGCAGGTGGTCGGGGGTGGCGCCGGTGAAGGAGTAGATCGTCTGGCTGGCGTCGCCGACGACGCAGAGGTTGTCCCGGTCGCCGAGCCACAGGTCGAGCAGCCGCTGCTGGAGCGGGGAGACGTCCTGGTACTCGTCGACGACGAAGTGCTGGTACTGGCGGCGGATCTGGTCGGCGATGTCGTGCCGGTCCTGGAGGATGCCGACGGTGAGCAGCAGCACGTCCTCGAAGTCGATCACCGAGCGGTCGCGCTTCAGCTGCTCGTACATGGCATAGATCTGGCCGATCTCGGCCGGGTCGCGCGGGGCCTCCCGGACGGACTTGGCGACGGCGGCCGGGTAGTCGGCGGGGACGGTCTGGGTGACCTTGGCCCACTCGATCTCGCCGGTGACGTCCCTGAGCTCGTTCCGGTCGAGCCGGATCCGGCAGCGGGCCGCGGCGTCGGCGACCAGCTGGACCTTCCGCTCCAGGAGCCGGGGCAGCTCGCCACCGACTGCTTTCGGCCAGAAGAACTGGAGCTGCCGGAGGGCCGCGGAGTGGAAGGTGCGGGCCTGGACGCCGCCCGCGCCGAGCTGCCGGAGCCGGCCGCGCATCTCGCCCGCGGCGCGGTTGGTGAACGTGACGGCCAGCACACTGGCGGGCTGGAGGATGCCCGCCCGCACTCCGTACGCGATGCGGTGGGTGATGGCCCGGGTCTTGCCCGTACCGGCTCCCGCGAGGACGCACACCGGTCCGTTCAGGGCAAGGGCGACCTCGCGCTGCTCGGGGTCGAGCCCGTCGAGCACCGCGTCGGCCGTCTCCGGGACCTGCGGGAAGAGAGTGGAGTGCGTTGCTGCTGTCACCCCCCAATGCTGCCAGGTCGGGCGAGCTCGCCGTCGAGGCTCGTCCACAGGCACGTGCCGCCGGTCATACGAATTCCGGGAATGGCGCCGGAAGGGCGTACGTTCTCCTTCTCGGCACCTGTCCGCGAACAAGAGGAGCGCCTGGCCATGCAGGGCACTGTGACGATGTACAGCACCACGTGGTGCGGCTACTGCCGTCGGCTGAAGAGCCAGATGGACCGCGAGGGCATCGCGTACACGGAGATCAACATCGAGCAGGACCCCGACTCGGCGGCGTTCGTCGAGAAGGCCAACGGCGGCAACCAGACGGTCCCGACCGTCCTGGTCGTCTCCCCCCAGGGCAGCGAGTCGGTCATGACCAACCCGTCGCTCGCCCAGGTCAAGCAGGCGCTGGCGGTCTGACGCCCGGCTCCACGACGAAGCCCCCGGCCCGACGGCCGGGGGCTTCGTCACGCGGCGGGGCCGCTCAGATCACGTCGCCCGGCTTCGGGAGCGGCTTGCCGTACCAGCGCTCGATCAGGCGGGAGGCGATCGAGATGCCGTACGGGGGCAGCACCTCGCCCGACTCGAAGGCGGCGGCCAGGTCCTCGCGGGAGAACCAGCGGGCCTCGTGGATCTCCTCGCCGTCCACGTTTATCTCCGAGGACGTGGCCTGGGCGAAGAAGCCCAGCATCAGGCTGGACGGGAACGGCCAGGGCTGGCTGGCGATGTACTGGACCTCGCCGACCGTGACACCGGCCTCCTCGAAGACCTCGCGGGCCACCGACGCCTCGATGGACTCGCCCGGCTCCACGAAGCCGGCGAGGGTCGAGAAGCGGCCCTCCGGCCAGTGCACCTGACGGCCCAGCAGCGCCCGGTCCTGGTCGTCGGTGACCAGCATGATCACCGCGGGGTCGGTGCGCGGGTAGTGCTCGGCGCCGCAGGCCTGGCAGCGGCGGACGTGGCCGGCGGCCGCGACGACCGTGCGCTCGCCGCAGCGCGAGCAGAAGCGGTGGAGGCGCTGCCAGTTCTCCAGGGCGACGGCGTGGACCATGAGGCCCGCGTCCCGGTCGGAGAGGAGCAGACCCGCTTCGCGCAGCCCGGCCGGGCGCGCGGACTGGTCCATGCGGCCGGGCAGGGAGTCCTTCTGGAGCGCGAAGTACGAGACGCCGTCGGCGTCCGTGCCCAGGAAGTAGCGGTGGGTCTCGGTGACCGGGGCCTCGAAGGCCGGCGTCATGACCAGTTCGGTCGTGCCGTCGGGGCCGTCGTCGATCAGCACCTGACCGCCCGAGACCACGAAGACCCGGGTCGTCGGGTGGCTCCAGGCCGCCGCCAGCCACGCCTCGTCGAGGCGGTGGTGGGCGGCGCGGTCGATTCCGCTCGGGGCGGTGAGCGAGATCGGGCGGTCCGCCGGCGCCTGCTCGGGACTGCTCGACGCGTTCTTCAAGGTGCTCACAGGTGCTTCCAACTCCCCCGGATCGGTGTGTGGGTTCAGCGCGCGGCGGTGTGGAGGGCGGCGGGCAGGTCGCCCCACAGGTACGCGGTCGTCTCGACGCCCTTCATGAGGAGATCCAGCTCGATCTTCTCGTTGGGGGCGTGCCAGCCGTCGGACGGGACGGAGATGCCGAGGAACAGGACGGGCGCCTCCAGGACGTCCTGGAGGTCGGCGGCCGGTCCGGAGCCGCCCTCGCGGGTGTAGCGGACCTTGGCTCCGTCGAAGGCCCGGCTCATGGCCCCGGCCACCGCGTTGAGGGCGGGGTGGTCGAGGGGGGTGAGGCAGGGGCGGGTCGGGGCGCCGAAGACGATCTCGTACCGGATGCCGGCGGGGACGAGTCCGGCGAGCCAGTCCCGTACCGCGAGTTCGATCTTCGCCGGGTCCTGGCCCGCGACGAGCCGGAACGACAGCTTGAGCTGGGCGGAGGCGGGGACGATCGTCTTGCCGCCGGGGCCCTGGTAGCCGCCGCCGATGCCGTTGACCTCGGCGGTGGGCCGGGCCCAGACCCGCTCCAGGGTCGTGAAACCGGCCTCGCCGAAGGTGCCGTGGGACTTGGCCGTCCGCAGCCAGGCCTCCTCGTCGAAGGGCAGCTCGGCGACGAGGGCCCGCTCGGCGTCGGTGAGTTCCGTCACGCCGTCGTAGAAGCCGGGGATCGCCACGTGCTCGCGCTCGTCGTGGAGGGCGGCGACGATCCGGCCCGCGACGGTGGCCGGGTTCGGCACGGCGCCGCCGAAGGAGCCGGAGTGGATGTCCTGGTCGGGGCCGTACAACTCGATCTCGCAGTCGGCGACCCCGCGCATGCCGGTGCAGACGGTCGGGGTGGTCTCGGACCACATGCCGGTGTCGGAGACGATCACGGCGTCGGCGGCGAGACGGTCCGCGTGCGCCTCGACGAGCTCCCGGAAGTGCGGGGAGCCCGACTCCTCCTCGCCCTCGACGATCAGCTTGAGGTTGACGGCGGGCGCGGTGCGGCCGGTGGCGGCGAGGTGGGCGCGGACACCGAGGGTGTGGAAGAACACCTGGCCCTTGTCGTCGGCGGCCCCCCGCGCGTACATCCGGCCGTCGACCACCGTCGGCTCGAACGGGTCCGTGTGCCAGCCGTCCTCACGGGCGGCGGGCTGCACGTCGTGGTGGCCGTAGACGAGGACGGTCGGGGCGTCCGGGTCGCCGGACGGCCACTCGGCGAAGACGGCGGGGGCGCCGTCGGTCTCCCAGACCTCGACCGTGGTGAAGCCGGTCTCCGTCAGCTTGGCGGCGAGCCACTCGGCGCTGCGCCGTACGTCCCCGGCGCGGTCCGGCCGGGCCGACACGGAGGGGATCCGCAGCCACTCGGCAAGGTCGCCGAGGAAGGCGTCACGGTGCTGCTCGACGTACGTGCGTACGGTGCGGACGGCGCTGTCCGGGGTCTCGCTCATGCCCACGAGCCTATCCGGCGTCCGGGGGTGCCCCGCCCAGCAGGACGGCCTCCAGCTCCGCGCGGCCCGGCAGGCGGGCGGGACGGGCCACCTCACCCGTTCGGACGTACACGAACGCCGCGGCCACCTCCTCCGGCGCGAGGCCGTGCTGCTCGGCCCACGCCAGCCGGTAGATCGCGAGCTGGAGCGGATCCGCGGAGCGGTCCCGGCTGGTCTTCCAGTCGACGATCTCGTACGCGCCGGACTCCGGGTCCCGGTAGACGGCGTCGATCCTGCCCCGCACGACCCGGCCCGCGAGGGAGAGGTGCACGGGGACCTCGACGCGGTACGGGGTGCGGTGGGCGTACGGGGTGCGGGCGAAGGCCTCCTTGAGCTCGTCGAGGTCCCGCTCGTCGAGGATCTCCGGCTCGCCCGCGAAGTCCTCGCCGCCGGGGAGGTCCTCCGGGCCGAGGAACGGCAGCGGGAGCTCCTCGAAACGGGACTCCACCCACGCGTGGAAGCGGGTGCCCCGACGGGCCGCGGGCTGCGGCGGCTTCGGCATGGGCCGGGCCAGCTCCTGGGCGAAGCCGTCGGGATCGGCGGCGAGGCGCAGGACCTGGGAGGCGGAGAGGTACGCGGGGAGGAGGACGTCACGGGTGGTCGCGCGGGCGCGGCGGAGCTCCGTGGTGAGGGCGGTGAGGTCCCTGTCCCAGGAGGCGATGGTTCTCGTGTCCTCGGGGGTGAGCGACGGCGCCTCGTGGCGCGGGGCGGGGATCGCGTCCGCGTGGGTGTCTTCGGGGAGGGTCTCCTCGTCCCAGACGGGTTCCTCTTCCTCTGGCCAGAGGTCCTCGGGGTCAGGGTCCTGGAGGTCGGGCGCCGTGCTGGTGGGGTGGTGCCCATCCTCCCCCGAGCTCTCGGCTTCGCTCGAGCAGGGGGGACCCCCCTCGCCCTGCGGAACGTATGCCCACAACCGGCGGCTGACCGCCTCCGCCGCTTCCCTGCGCCGCCTGAACGACTCCTCGTCCAGGGGCAGCGGCCAGGCCTGGTCCTTGTTCTGCTCCGTCAGGGACGGGTTCTCCGTGTCCGGTTCCGGTTCTTCCGCCCAGTGCTCGATCTCGCCGTGGCCGGCCGTGCAGTGGTCGTACAGCGCGTGGAGGAAGTCCGAGGGGCCCCGGGGCTTCTTCTGGGCGGGGCCCCACCAGTGGGCGGAGCCGAGGAGGAGGGAGCGGGGGCGGGTGAAGGTGACGTAGCCGAGGCGGAGTTCCTCGGTGTGCTGGTGGTCCCGCATCTCGTTCTTGAAGGCCGTGAGGGACTTGGCGTCCCAGGTGTCGATGCCCGGCAGGGTGGCCGCGTCGCCGCGCAGGGCGTGCGGGAGGACCTGGGGCTGCGAGGTCCACGACTCGCGCGCGCGGGCGCTCGGGAACTGGCCGGTGACGAGGCCGGGGACGGCGACGACGTCCCATTCGAGGCCCTTGGACTTGTGGGCGGTGAGGACCTTCACGGTGTTCTCGCCGCCCGGCAGGGCGGTGTCGAGGCCCTTCTCGAACTGGACGGCCGTGCGCAGGAAGCCGAGGAAGGCGAGGAGGCTGGCCTCGCCGTCGAGGGAGGCGAAGCCGGCGGCGATGTCGAGGAACTGGCCGAGGGTCTCGCGGCGGCGGGCCGCGAGCGCGTGCGGGGAGGCGGAGAGCTCGACCTCCAGGCCGGTGGCGGCGAGGACGCGGTGCAGCACGTCCATGAGGGGGTCGGCGAGGGAGGTGCGCAGGGCGCGCAGCTCGGTGGCGAGGCGCGCGAAGCGGACCCGGGCCTCGGCGGAGAAGGCGAGGCCGTCGTCGGTGCCGCCGGAGTCGAGGAAGGTGTCGAGCGCGTCGGCGAGGGAGACGACCTCGGCCGGGTCGACGCCCTCGACGGCGGCGGCGAGCCGCTGCTCGGGGTCCGTCTCCTCGCCGCCCCGGTGGACCAGGAGGCGGGCGCGGCGGCCGAGGAGGGCGAGGTCGCGGGCGCCGATGCGCCAGCGGGGGCCGGTGAGGAGGCGGACCAGGGCGGCGTTGGCCCCCGGGTCCTGGAGGACCTCGCAGACGGCGACGAGGTCGGCGATCTCGGGGAGGTGGAGGAGGCCGGAGAGGCCGACGACCTCGACGGGGACGTCGCGGGCGACGAGGGCCGCGTGGATGGCGGGGAAGTCGGTGGCGGTGCGGCACAGGACGGCGATCTCGCCGGGCTCGCGGCCGGTCCGTACGAGGTGGGCGAGGGAGTCGGCGAGCCAGTCGATCTCCTCCGCGTGGGTGGGGAGGAGGGCGATGCGGACGCTGCCGTCGGCCTCGGCGCCCGGGGCGGGGCGCAGTGCCTCCACGCCCGCGTGCATGGCGCGCAGGGGGGCGGCGAGCCCGTTGGCGAGGTCGAGGAGGCGGCCGCCGCTGCGCCGGTTCTCGGAGAGGGAGTAGCGGCTCGCGGGGCTGCCGTCGGCGTGCGGGAAGTGCTCGGGGAAGTCGTCGAGGTTCGCGACGGAGGCGCCGCGCCAGCCGTAGATGGCCTGGCAGGGGTCGCCGACGGCGGTCACGGCGTGTCCCGTGCTGCGGCCGGTGGGCCCCTGGCCGAAGAGTCCGGAGAGCAGGAGCCGCTGGGCGACGGAGGTGTCCTGGTACTCGTCGAGGAGGACGACGCGGAACTCCTCGCGCAGGATCGCGCCGACCTCGGGCCGGGTGGTGGCGAGCTCGGCGGAGCGGGCGATCTGGTCGCCGAAGTCGAGCAGGTCGCGGGAGCGCTTGGCGGCGCGGTAGCGGACGACGAGGTCGAGGAGTTCGCGGCGGGCGGCGGAGGCCTCGGGGATCTTGCGCAGCTCGGCGTTGCTGAGCCTGGCGCCGGCGAGGGCGGTGAGGAGCTCGGAGTCGTACGCCCGGAGCCGCTCGGGCGGCACGAGGTGCTCGGCGAGCTCGGCGTCGAGGGCGAGCAGGTCGGTGATGAGGGTGGGGAAGGACCGGGTGAGCGCGGGGTACGGGCCGGGGGCCTCGCGGAGCACGCGCGCGGCGAGCTGGTAGCGGGTGGCGTCCGCGAGGAGACGGGAGGTGGGCTCCAGGCCGATGCGGAGACCGTGGTCGGTGAGGAGCTGCCCGGCGAAGGCGTGGTACGTGGAGATGCGGGGCTCGCCCGGGGGGTTGTCTGGGTCGATGACGTCGGGATCGGTGACGCCCGCGCGGACGAGGGCGGTGCGGACGCGCTCGGCGAGCTCGCCGGCCGCCTTGTTGGTGAAGGTGAGGCCGAGGACCTGCTCGGGGGCGACCTGGCCCGTGCCGACCAGCCAGACCACCCGGGCGGCCATCACCGTCGTCTTGCCGGAGCCGGCTCCGGCCACGACGACCTGCGGGGCGAGCGGCGCGGTGATGCAGGCCGTCTGCTCCGGGGTGAACGGGATGCCGAGGAGCTCCTTGAGCTGCTCGGGGTCGGTGATGCGCGCGGTCACTGGAAGAGGCTAGCGGGGCCGTCCGACAATCCGGCCCCGCACGGCTGTGACCTGTACTTCTACGCGGGGGTGCCCTGGTCGAGCTTGGAGAGGTCCACCGTCTCGTCGGCCGGCGGGGCCTTCACGTCGACCGGCTTGTCGTAGTCGGAGAACACCACCGAGCCGGGCTCGTCCCCGCCCTTCTTGACCATCTTGAGGATGTACGGCTTGCCCTGTTCGGAGACGGAGACCGTGGCCGTCTCGCCGCCGGGCTTCTTCTTCACCAGGGTCGCGACGGGGGTCCCGTCGACCTTGCCGTCCGGCCCGCGGGTCAGCCCGCTGCGCTCCTCCTTGTTCTTGCCGATGTCGGAGAGGAGCGACTTCAGGTCGCAGACGCTGCCGAGGTCCTCGCTGCCCGCCTGCCCCGGCGCGATCTTCAGCCAGCGGCCCTTGATCAGTTCGAGGGTGACCGTGATCTGCGGCTCCGACATGCCCTGGGAGGCCATGGAGGCCCGCCAGAAGGCCTCGTCGCCCTTCATGTACGTGACGTGGTCGACCCGGCGCAGTTCGGCGGTGCCGTCCTTGATCTTGATGAGGCCGGTGCACTCGCCGCTGTCGTTGACGGCGAAGTCGATGCCGATCGGCTGTCCCCCGCTGGCGACCCGGCCGGTCATGCGCAGGGACGTCGCGGACTGGGTGGCGGTCACGGCCCGCTCGGCGATCTCGTCGGGGGTGAGGCCCTTGAACGGATCCGGGGTCGAGGAGGGGGAGGGTGCGGCGGGGACGGCGGCGGGCGGCGGACCGTCCGCCACCGCCCAGGCCGCGACCGGTGCGGGCCCCGTGACGACGAGGGCGGCGCAGACGACCGCCGCCGCGCGGAGCTTTCGGTGGGACGCCATGCGGGCCTCCTCGCGTTCCCGGACCCCTGTCCACCAGGGTCGCCCCGCGCGCGCGTGCCCGCGACCGGGCCGGTCGCTCAGTCGACGACC
This sequence comes from Streptomyces nymphaeiformis, assembly GCF_014203895.1. Taxonomy (GTDB): domain Bacteria; phylum Actinomycetota; class Actinomycetes; order Streptomycetales; family Streptomycetaceae; genus Streptomyces; species Streptomyces nymphaeiformis. Next base: position 619,171 of record NZ_JACHJY010000005.1, read on the forward strand.
TGGCGGCCCTCCGGCTGGGCGCTGCACGAGGCCCGGAAGGCGCAGGTCGTGCAGTGCTGGCCGGTGGTCGGGGTGAACCGCTCGTCGAGGACCCGGCCCGCCGCGTTGGCGAGCAGCTCGCCGACCCACTCCCCGGCCAGGGGCTCCTGCGCCTGGACCTTCGGCAGGGCGTCGCCGCCCTCCTTCTTCGGGGCGGCCTGCCGCAGCTGCACGAGTTCGGCGCCGCCCGGCTCCGGGCGTTCGCCGCCGAAGACCTCGTCGAGGGCACCCTCCCGCACCGCGAGCTGGTAGACGGCGAGCTGCGGGTGGTGGGCGACCTCGTCCTTGGTGGGGGCCGACTTGCCGGTCTTGAAGTCGACGACGTACGCGCGCCCGTGCTCGTCGGTCTCGACGCGGTCCATGGAGCCGCGGATGCGGACCTCGTACTCCCCGGCCTCCAGGGTCACGTCGAAGCCGTGCTCGGATGCGGCGGGAGTACGGCCGCCGCGGTCCATGACGTGCCAGCTCAGGAAGCGTTCCAGGGCCACGCGCGCGTGCTGCTTCTCCTGCGCCGACTTCCAGGGCGCGTCGAAGGCGAGCGCGTCCCACACGGAGTCCAGCCGGGCCATCAGGACGTCGAGGTCGGCCGGGGTGCGCCCGGAGGCGACCTCGTCGGCGAGGACGTGGACGACGTTCCCGAAGCCCTGGGCGGCGGTGGCCGGGGCCGACGCCTTGACCTCACGGCCCAGGAACCACTGGAGCGAGCAGGTGGAGACCAGGTTCTCCAGCGCGCTCGGCGACAGCGCCACCGGCCGCTCGCGGTCGCGCAGCGGCGTCGCGCTGTGCGTCGGGTCGAACAGGCCCCACCAGCGGTCCGGGTGCGCGGCCGGGACCAGCGGCTGGCCGTCCTCGTCGGTCAGCGCGGCGAGCCGGGCGAGCCGGTCGGCGGCCGCCTCGCGGAGCTCCGGCGAGGCCTCCGGGTCGACGGTGGTGGCGCGGAGCTCGGCGACCAGGGCGGAGACGGCGAGCGGGCGGCGCGGGCGGCCCGGGACGTCCTTCGGCTCGGCGCCGAGCTCGGTCAGGAAGCGGGACGGCTGGTCCCCGTCCTCGGCGGCGGCCTTCACCGCCGTGACGACGAGCCGGTCACGCGCGCGCGTGGCGGCGACGTAGAACAGCCGGCGCTCCTCGGCGAGGAGGGCGCCGGGGCTGAGCGGCTCGGCCAGGCCGTCGCGCCCGATGCGGTCCGCCTCCAGGAGGGAGCCCCGGCGGCGGAGGTCCGGCCAGAGGCCCTCCTGCACGCCGGCGACGACGACGAAGCTCCACTCCAGGCCCTTGGAGCGGTGGGCCGTCATCAGGCGGACCGCGTCCGGGCGGGTGTGTCGGCGGGTGAGGGTGTCGGCGGCGATGTCCTGGGCGTCGAGCTCCTCCAGGAAGTTGAGGACGCCCCGGCCGCCGACGCGCTCCTCGGCGCGGGCGGCGGTCTCGAAGAGGGCGCAGACGGCGTCGAGGTCACGGTCGGCGTTGCGCCCGGCGGGGCCGCCGCGGAGGGCGGCGCGCTCCAGGCGGCCGGGCCAGGGGGTGCCCTGCCAGAGCACCCAGAGGGCCTCCTCGGCGGTGCCGCCGGCGTCGAGCAGCGCGCGGGTCTCCTGGAGGAGCTGGCCGAGGCGGTGGGCGCCCCTGCTGTACGCGGGGTCGTGGGCGACCAGGCGCTCCGGCTGCGCCAGTGCCCGGGCGAGCAGGACGTCGGAGGGGGGCGGGACCTTGTTGCCCGCGGCTCGCTCCTCGTCGCGCAGGGCGCGGCCGAGCCTCCGGAGGTCGGCGGGGTCCACGCCTGCGAGGGGGGAGGCGAGCAGTTCGAGCGCCGTCTCCACGGGGAGCCAGACGGGCTCGCCGTCCGGCGCAGGCGCGGGATCGGAAGGAGGGGCCGACGGTGCGGCGCCGCTGTCGGGTGTTCCCGCAACGCCCGCCACCGCCCTCAGCGCCAGAAGCAGCGGCGTCACCGCCGGTTCGTGGCGCAGAGGGGTGTCCGCCGCGTCCGTCTCCACCGGGACGCCTGCCGAGGTGAGGGCGCGGCGGAGGGAGGGGAGGGAGGCGGCGGCGCGGGTGAGGACGGCCATGTCCTGCCAGGGGACGCCGTCCTCCAGGTGCGCGCGCCGCAGCAGGTCGGCGATGTTCTCGGCCTCCGCCGAGGCCGTGGGGTACGTGTACGCCTCCGCCCGGCCCCCGCCCCGGGTCGGAGCGAGTTCGCGGTGGGCGCGGACCTTGTCGGCGGGGAGCCGGGGCATCGGCATCCGCTGGGCGAGCTGCCGGGTCGCCCCGAGGAGCTCCGCACCCGAGCGGCGGGAGGTACGGAGGACCTGGACGGTCGCGCCGCCGAACGCGGACGGGAAGTCGAGGATGCCGTTCACGTCGGCGCCGCGGAAGGCGTAGATGGACTGGTCGGGGTCGCCGAAGGCGACGACCGTGGACCGGCCGCCGCCGGCGAGCGCGTGCAGGAGCCGGACCTGCGCGGGGTCGGTGTCCTGGTACTCGTCGACGTAGATCGCGTCGTACGCGGGCAGGCGGGAGTCCCGGGCGATCGGTACGGCCCGGTGGACGAGCTCGGCGTAGTCGAGGACGCCCTGGAGGTCGAGGACGTCGAGGTACTCGGCGAGGAAGCCGGCCGCCGCCTTCCAGTCCGGGCGGCCGACGCGGTCCGCGAAGCGGGCGAGGGCGTCCGGCCCGAGGCCCAGCTCGCGGGAGCGCGCGAGGACGGCCCGTACCTCGTCGGCGAAGCCGCGGGTGGTGAGGCAGGCGCGGAGTTCGTCGGGCCAGCGGACCCGGCCGAGGCCCGCCTTCTCCAGGTCGATCTGGCCGGCGAGCAGCTCGCGGACGGCGAGGTCCTGCTCGGGTCCGGAGAGCAGCCGGAGGGGTTCGGCGAAGAGCTCGGCGTCCTGGTGGGCGCGGATCAGGGCGTAGCAGTACGAGTGGAAGGTCGTCGCCTGCGGCGGGCGGCGGCCGCCGAGCCGGGCGGCCATGCGGTCGCGGAGCTCGACGGCGGCCTTGCGGCTGAAGGTGAGGACGAGGAGGCGCTCGGGGTCGGCGCCGTTCTCCATGCGGGCGGCGACCGCCTCGACCAGCGTGGTCGTCTTGCCGGTGCCGGGTCCGGCGAGGACGAGGAGAGGTCCGCCGGTGTGGTCAACCACGTGCCGCTGGACTGCGTCCAGCTGAGGGGGATCCAGCGGGGCCGGCGTGGTGCGCACCAGTCGGTACGCGCCCGGGGTCCGCTGCCGTCCCGGACCCGGGTACGGCTGTCCCTGGTGCGGCGGCGTACGCCGGGTGGTGGAGGAGGAGCTCACGTGGATCGCCGGTCCTGGTGGGTGTGGTGGTGCGGGTGAGGCGGCCGTGTGCCGTGGCCGCCGCCTCGGGAGACGCGAACGCCGACGTTACGCGAAGCGGGCCGCCGACGAGCCGTACTCCGTACCGCGTCCACCCCCACGGGCCCGCCCTGGCCGGGCCGACCGGGGCGGGGCCCTCAGGTGTGAGTTCCGGCACCCCCGCCGGAGTCCGCGCCGCCGTCCCAGCGCGCCCGCCGCATGTCGATCCTCGGCACGTGCCCCTCGGCCGACGGGCCCGCCGCGCGCAGCGGGGTGCCCTCCTCGCGGTAGTGGTCGAGGGCGCGCAGCTCGTGCCCGGGCAGCAGCGTGCCGTCGGCGCGGACCACCCGCCACCACGGCGCCGCCCCGCCGTACAGGGCCATGACGCGGCCCACCTGGCGGGGTCCGCCCTCGCCGATCCACTCGGCGACGTCGCCGTAGGTCATCACGCGGCCGGGAGGGATCGCGTCGGCGACGTCGAGCACCCGCTCCGCGTACTCGGGCAGTTCTCCGGTCTCCCCCACGGGCTCCTCCATGCTCATCCGCACCATCCTGCCTCACCCCACCGACATGGCCCTGATGCCTCCGCGCGGCGGCTCTTCGTGCCACCATCGTCCGGGCGGTGACTGGTGATACGAGATCAAGAGCGACAAGTACAAGAACAAGACGTACAAGAACGTGATCGACAAGACGCACAGGCAGAGACGGACATGGTGATGGGGCAGGACACGCAGCCTCCTGGCGGGGCTCAGCCCGACGTGCCCGAGCGGGTCTCCGGTGACGAGCCGCTGCTCGCCGCCCGCGTCCACCGGCCCTCCGACCTGATGCGGCTCCTCGTCGGTCTGCTCGCGATCGGGCTCGTCATCGCCGTCGCCGCCTTCGCCCACGCCACGACCTCGGGTCTCGAGCAGGACATCAACAAGGGCGCGACCGGCACGCCGGACGTGTTCGTCAAGATCGCCGGTCTCGTCTCGTCCATCGCCGTCCTGCTCGTGCCGGTCGCCTTCGCCATCGAGCGGCTGATCAAAAGGGACGGGCTGCGGATCGCCGACGGCGTCCTCGCCGCCGTCCTGGCGCACGGCGTCACCCTCGCCACCGACCTCTGGGTCGCCCAGGCCGCGCCCGGCACGATCCAGGACGCGCTGACCCAGCCGCAGTCCGGCGGCGGGCTCACGGACCCGGTGCACAACTACCTCGCGCCGGTCATCGCGTACATGACCGCCGTCGGCATGGCCCGCAGACCCCGCTGGCGGGTGTCGCTCTGGGTGGTGCTGCTGCTCGACGCGTTCACGATGCTGGTGGCCGGCTACACCACCGCCCTCTCGATCATCCTCACCGTCCTGATCGGCTGGACCGTGGCGTACGGCACGCTGTACGCGGTCGGCTCGCCGAACGTCCGGCCCACCGGGCAGACCCTCCTCGCCGGACTGCGCCGGGTCGGCTTCCGGCCGGTGACCGCGCTGCGCGCCGAGGGCGTGCCCGACGCCGCCGACAGCGGCGACCGGGGCCGCCGGTACATCGTGACCCTGGAGGACGGGCCGCCGCTCGACGTCACCGTCGTCGACCGCGAGCAGCAGGCACACGGCTTCTTCTACCGCGCCTGGCGACGGATCTCGCTGCGGACGATCACCACCCGCCGCTCGATCGTCTCGCTGCGCCAGGCCCTGGAGCAGGAGGCGCTCCTCGCGTACGCGGCGATCGCCGCCGGGGCGAACGCGCCGAAGCTGATCGCCACCTCGGAGCTCGGCCCGGACGCCGTGATGCTCGTGTACGAGCACATCGGCGGCCGCAGCCTGGACTCGCTCGACGACGCCGAGATCACCGACGAGCTGGTCCACAGCGCCTGGCGGCAGGTCCGGGCGCTGCAGTCGCGCCGGATCGCGCACCGCCGGCTCACCGGGGACGCGATTCTGGTGGATCGTTCCGGCAGGGTGATCCTCACCGATCTGCGGGGCGGCGAGATCGCGGCCGGCGACCTGATCCTGCGGATGGACATCGCCCAGCTGCTCACCACCCTCGGTCTGCGGGTGGGGGCGGAGCGGGCGGTCACCGCGGCCGTCGAGGTGCTCGGCCCGGACAGCGTCGCCGACTGTCTGCCGCTGCTCCAGCCGATCGCCCTGAGCCGCTCCACGCGCGCGACGCTGCGGAAGCTGGCGCGGGAGCGGTCCGCGCGGGAGCGCGAGGCCGTGCTCGCGGCCTCGGAGGCGGCCAAGCACGAGCGGGAGCTCGCGAAGGCCGAGGCGGCGGCGGACAGGAAGGCCGTACGGGCGGAGACGAAGGCCGAGAAGAAGGCGGACAAGAAGGCCGAGAAGCGGGCCCTGGACACCGCCCTGGACGAGGCCCGCGAGGAGGACCTGCTCGCGCAGATCCGGCAGCAGGTGCTGCTGATCCGCCCGCAGGCCCCGGTGGAGCCGGTCCGTCTGGAGCGGATCAAGCCGCGGACCCTGGTCAGCATGATCGCGGGCGCGGTCGCCGCGTACTTCCTGCTCTCGCAGATCGCCCGTACGCCGCTGTCGACGGTCAGCGAGGCGGACTGGCGCTGGGTGTCGGCCGCCGTGCTGTTCTCGGCGCTCAGCTACGTGGCGGCGGCGATGGCCCTGCTCGGCTTCGTGCCCGAGCGGGTCGGGTTCTGGCGGACGGTGGCGGCGCAGGTCGCCGGCTCCTTCGTGAAGATCGTCGCCCCCGCGGCGGTCGGCGGCGTCGCGCTCAACACCCGCTTCCTCCAGCGCACGGGCGTACGCCCGGGGCTCGCGGTCGCGAGCGTCGGCGCCTCGCAGCTCTTCCAGCTCGGGGCGCACATCCTGCTCCTGCTCTCCTTCGGCTATCTGACGGGCACGGAGAAGTCGCAGTCCTTCACCCCGTCGAGGACGGTCATCGCCGGACTCCTGACGGTCGCGGTGCTCGTCCTGGTGGTGACGGCCATCCCGTTCATGCGCAAGTTCGTGTCGACGCGGCTGCGCTCGCTCTTCGCCGGTGTGGTGCCGCGCATGCTGGACGTGCTCCAGCGGCCCCTGAAGCTGGCGACGGGCATCGGCGGGATGCTGCTCCTCACCGGCGTGTTCGTGCTCTGCCTGGACGCCTCCATCCGGGCCTTCGCGCACGACGGCCAGACGCTCAGCTACGCGAGCGTGGCCGTCGTCTTCCTCGCGGGCAACGCGCTCGGTTCGGCGGCGCCGACGCCGGGCGGTGTCGGTGCGGTCGAGGGCGCGCTCACCTTCGGCCTGGTGGCGGTGGGCCTGCCGATCGAGGTCGCGACCCCGGCGGTGCTCCTGTACCGCCTGCTGACGCTGTGGCTCCCGGTGCTGCCGGGATGGATCTGCTTCAACTGGCTGACCAAGCAGGAAGCCCTGTAGGGGATCCGGCGCGCCACCCACTTGGACCTCCGTCCCGCGCGGGGGCGGGGGCGGCGGACCACGATGGGCCTATGCCGAACTCCGCCGCCCAGCGTGCCGCCCTGTTCGCCGCCACCACCGTGCTGCTCGCCGCCGGCTGCTCGGACGGGGGCAGCGGTGCGGCGGAGCCGGTGACACCGACCGGTTCCGGGCTCTCGGCGCTGACGTCGCAGAAGCTGTCCTGGGCGCCGTGTCCGGCGCCGTCCGCCGCCGAGGGCGGCGGGGCCGCGCCCTCCCCGCTGCCCGGGGGCACCGCCTGGGAGTGCTCCTTCCTCCAGGCTCCCCTCGACTGGTCGGCGCCGGATGGCGAGACCATCGAACTGGCCCTCATCCGGGCCAAGGCCCGTGACGCCTCCCGGCGCATCGGCTCGCTCGTCTTCAACTTCGGCGGGCCCGGCGGCTCCGGCATCACCGGCCTGCCCGGTTTCGCGAAGGACTACGAGACCCTGCGCAGCCGCTACGACCTGGTCTCCTTCGACCCGCGCGGGGTCGGCCGCAGCGATCCCGTCGAGTGCGCCACCGACAAGGAGCTCGACGCCTACTACGCCCTGGACTTCACGCCCGACGACACCGCCGAGGAGCGGACGCTGTCCGACGCGCAGAAGCGGTACGCGACGGGCTGCGAGCAGAACTCGGGCCCGGCCCTGCCGCACGTCGGCACGGAGAACGCGGCCCGGGACATGGACCTGATGCGCCAGGTCCTCGGCGACGAGAAGCTGCACTACTTCGGCATCTCGTACGGCACGGAACTCGGCGGCGTCTACGCCCACATGTTCCCGAAGAACGTGGGCCGGGCCGTCTTCGACGCGGTCGTCGACCCGAAGGCGGGCGTCGAGGACGGCGCCCTCGGCCAGGCGAAGGGCTTCCAGCTCGCGCTGGACAACTTCGCCCAGGACTGCGTGGACCGCGGCGATGAGTGCACCCTGCCCGGCACCAGCGTCGCCGAGATCGAGGCGGGGATCACGGACCTCCTCGCGTCCCTCGACAAGAAGCCGATCCCCGGGATCGGCGACCGGCAGCTGACGCAGACGCAGGCCACCAACGGCATCGCGCAGGCCCTGTACTCGAAGGAGTTCTGGCCGTATCTGGAGCAGGGGCTCGACGCGGCCGACGGCGGCGACGGAGGGCTGCTGCTCTCCCTGTCCGACTCGATGAACGGGCGCGGCGAGAACGGCTCCTACAGCAACATCCAGGCGGCGAACGCGGCCATCAACTGCGTGGACTACAAGGAGCGCTACACCCTGGGGCAGGCGAAGGAGCGGCTTCCCCAGTTCCGCGAGGCCTCCCCCGTCTTCGGCGACTTCATGGGCTGGGCGCTCGCGAGCTGCGCGAACTGGCCGGTGCCGGGACTGTGGGACCACCCGGACGTCTCGGCGCCGGGCTCGGCGCCGATCCTGGTCGTCGGGAACACCGGCGACCCGGCCACGCCGTACGCGGGCGCCCGGTCGATGGTGGACGCGCTCGGGAAGGGCGTCGGCGTGGAGCTGACGTACGAGGGCGAGGGCCACGGCGCGTACAACAGCGGCAGCGCGTGCGTGAAGCAGGCGGTGGACGCGTACCTGCTCGAGGGGAAGGTCCCGGCCTCGGGCACGGTCTGCAAGAAGTGACCGGTCCCGCGCATGTGGAAGGCCCCGGACCGCATCGACGGTCCGGGGCCTTCCGCACGTCCTAGTAGACCGGCTTCTCGGGCTCGATCTGGTGGACCCAGCCGATCACGCCGCCGCCGACGTGGACCGCGTCCGCGAAGCCCGCGGACTTGAGCACCGCGAGGACTTCCGCACTGCGGACACCCGTCTTGCAATGCAGGACGATCCGCTTGTCCTGCGGGAGGTCCTGGAGGGCGTTGCCCATCAGGAACTCGTTCTTCGGGATCAGGCGCGCGCCGGGGATCGAGACGATCTCGTACTCGTTCGGCTCGCGGACGTCGATGATGTCGATCTTCTCGTCCGCGTCGATCCACTCCTTGAGCTGCTTGGGAGTGATCGTGGAGCCGAGCGCCGCCTCCTGGGCCTCCTCGGACACGACGCCGCAGAAGGCCTCGTAGTCGATGAGCTCGGTGACGGTCGGGTTCTCGCCGCAGACCGCGCAGTTGGGGTCCTTGCGGACCTTGACCTGGCGGTACTGCATCTCCAGGGCGTCGTAGATCATCAGGCGGCCGACCAGCGGGTCGCCCACGCCGGCCAGGACCTTGATGGCCTCGGTGACCTGGATGGAGCCGATGGACGCGCAGAGCACGCCCAGGACGCCGCCCTCGGCGCAGGACGGGACCATGCCCGGCGGCGGGGGCTCCGGGTAGAGGCAGCGGTAGCAGGGGCCGTACTCGGACCAGAAGACCGAGGCCTGGCCGTCGAAGCGGTAGATCGAGCCCCAGACGTACGGCTTGTTCAGCAGCACGCAGGCGTCGTTCACCAGGTAGCGGGTGGCGAAGTTGTCCGTGCCGTCGACGATCAGGTCGTACTGGCTGAAGATGTCCATCACGTTGTCGGCCTCGAGCCGCTCCTCGTGAAGGATCACGTTCACGTACGGGTTGATGCCGAGGACGGAGTCCTTCGCGGACTCGGCCTTGGAGCGGCCGATGTCGGCCTGGCTGTGGATGATCTGGCGCTGGAGGTTCGACTCGTCGACCTCGTCGAACTCCACGATGCCGAGCGTGCCCACGCCGGCGGCGGCCAGGTACATCAGGGCCGGGGAGCCGAGGCCGCCGGCGCCGACACACAGCACCTTGGCGTTCTTCAGCCGCTTCTGCCCGTCCATCCCGACGTCCGGGATGATCAGGTGGCGGGAGTACCTGCGGACCTCGTCTACGGTGAGCTCGGCAGCCGGCTCGACCAGGGGTGGCAGCGACACGGGGACTCCGGTGGTCGGGATGTCAGTACGGTTGTTCTCCCCGTAACACTGCCACGCCCCTTCTCATTCCGAGACACCCGGTCCGATCCGCGAGACGATTTCGTCCCAGTAGCCGGGCAGCGTATGGAAATGGTCGCTTTGTCCCGCACGCGCGGGACGGTCCGTGAAGAAGATCGTCCCCGCCCCCTGCCAGCGGGCGATCCGCAGCGCCTCGTCCAGGTGGGTGCGCGGAATGCCGTGGACGAGGTGGACGAACTTGGCCTCCGTGTACTCGGCGGTCCACTCCGCCACCTGCGACCAGCGGTAGTCCACCCAGGAGCCGGAGAAGGTCACCAGCTGGTCGGCGGCCTCGGCGTACCCCGGGTGGGGGTGGGTGCCGTGGGCGAGGACGAGGTGGGCCTCGCCGCCGAGCACGGCCTCCAGGGTCGCGGTGAGCCGCCGCGTCCCGGCCAGGTCGGCCCGGTCGGCGGGGGCGCGGTCCAGGTAGAAGCCGCCGACCTTGTACCAGTCGAGGAAGCGGTGGGCGTCCGAGACGAGCTCCCCCAAGGGGCGGGCGCCGTACGCCAGGTCCAGGTGCCCGAGGACCTTGACCCCCGCGTTCCGCAGCTTCCCGGCGACCTCCAGGCAGTGCGGGTCGGGCCGGCTCCCGGGGCCGTCCGCCACGTTGAGCACCGCCCAGTGCAGCGGGGTCCCGGGGCGGGTCAGCTCGGCCCACTCGACGGGGGCGAGCAGCGGATGGGCGTAGCCGGGGACGCCGAAGCCGAGCGCCTGCAGGGCCCCGGTGGCCGTGGTCGTCGTCAGATGCGACACGCCGCCTCCATCCAGATGTCGGCGAGGGACTCCTCCAGGTTGATCCGGGGCCGCCAGCCGAGCCGGTCGCGGGCGGTGCGGACGTCGGCCTGCTGCCAGGGCCCGCAGCCGTCGGGGTACGGGTACGGGGCGGAGGCCAGCTGCTCGGCGATCGTCCCCTCGGTGCGGGGGGCGCCGATCATCGGGCGCTGCGGGATGCCGTGCGGGCCGTCCAGCTCGTGCAGGTTGCCCGCGTAGCCGGCGACCCGGGCGAGGACGGCGGCGGCGTCCCGGAGCTTGACCGCGCGGCCGGTGCCGATGTTGACGACGCCCTGCGCGGCGGAGAGCGAGGCCGCGTGGACGGCCCTCGCCACGTCCCGTACGTCGACGAAGTCCCGCTGCACGCCGAGGCCGCTGAGCTTGAGCTCGCCGTCCCCGGCCTGCATCGCGCGGCGCATCGCCTCGGCGAGGCGGCCGAGCGGGGAGCCGGCGGGCGTGCCGGGACCGACGGGCGAGAAGACCCGCAGGACGACGGCGTCGAGGCCCGAGCCGAGGACCAGCTCGGTCGCGGCGAGCTTCGACACGCCGTACGGGCCGCCGGGGCGCGGGATCGCGTCCTCGGCCGTGGAGGAGCCGGGCTGACTCGGCCCGTACTCCGAGGCGCAGCCGACCTGGACGAGCCGGGCCCCGCACCCGCTGCGGCGCAGGGCCTCGCAGACGGTGGCGACGGCGACGGTGTTGTGCCGGGTCAGCTCGCGGGCGCCGCCGCGGGTGGCTCCGGCACAGTTGACGACGACGCCGGGGTGGACGGCGTCCAGGAAGCGGGTGAGCGCGCCGGGGCTGCCGGAGGCGAGGTCGAAGCGCACGTCGGCGTCGTCGCCCCGGCCGAGCGCGGTGAGGTGGACGGCCGGGTCGGCGAGCAGCCGGTCGGCGACGAAACGTCCGATGAAGCCGTTGGCTCCGAGCAGTAGCACCCTCATCGTGCGGCCCCTACGTGCCGACCGGCCGGTCCTTGGGATTGAGGGGTCATGGTCTTCTGTCTCCTTGCGGGGTGATGAGAGAGGTGACGGGGCACGCCCGCGGCGTCGGCTCCGCGGGTGGGCGGGGTCTTCATGGGGGCTGCGTGGGGGTCTTCATGGGGGGCTTCGTGGGGGCTCTTCACGGGGCGGCGTGGGCGGAGGCCCGGGCGAGGGAGCCGGTCGCGTGGGCCAGGAGGCCGAGCGCGGCGGCGCCGCAGACGAGGGTGGGTACGGCCCCGGGGCCCCAGGCCCCGACGAGGGCGCGCGCCGGGGCGGCGAGCGCGTCGAAGCCGGGGAGGGGGACCCGGGCGGCGAGGACGCTCGCGGGGCCGAGGGCCTCGCCGGCACAGGCGGCACCGAGGGCGGCGGAGGCCGTCTCGGGGTGGCCGTGGACGGTGAGGAGCCGGGCGAGCAGCAGGAGCGCCCCGAGTGCGAGGGCCCCGGAGCTGAAGCCGGTGAGGGCGAGCAGGCCGGCGAGGGCGAGGAGCTGGAGGGTCACGGTGCCGAGGAGCAGCGGCCGGGTGGTGGCGGCGAAGTCGGCGAGGCCACGGCTGTCGGTGATGCGGCGGCGGGCCCGGCTCGCGAAGAGGTGGGCGCCCCAGGCGGCGGGCGCGACGGCGAGGGCGAGGCCCAGGAGGGGCGCGGGGGCGAGCTCCCAGAACCCGTCGGGTCCGCCGCTGAGGACCTGCTCCAGGAGTCCGTCGCCGCCGACCGCGTACGCCAGGAGCCAGAGGGTCCAGAGCCGGGCGGCGGGCACGGCCGCTCCGTCGGGGGCGCGGAAGGGGCCCTGCCGGACGGCGAGCAGCAGCGCCCCGCCGAGGGCCAGGGCCCCGGCGACGCCGACGGCGGTCCGGACGGGCCCGTAGCTGAAGGTCAGTCCGAGCCCGGCGAGCCCGGCGACCCCACCGGGGGCGAGCACGGCGAGCGCCCAGGGCGCGCGGGCCCGCTCCGGCTCCGCGGCGGGCACGGGCTTCTCCTGTCCGCGCGGCACGCGCGCGTACAGCTCCTCGGCGAGCGAGAACACGTCCCGGTGCCGGAAGCGGGCGGCGGTCCGGTCGGTGAACCCCTGCGCTTCGAGTCCGGCGGCGATCTCCAACGGGTCGACGGCCCGCTCGCAGAGCTCCCGGTGCCGGTGCATGAGCACTTTGACGGGGTCGGCGTGGCCGCGCCGGCTCCGGGGGCGGGCGGGGGCGGTGTCCGTGAGGGCGGGCGCGGGCAGGTGCGCGACGGCGTCCGCGCGGGAGCCGGTGCGGGGTTCGGAGTCGGCCGGGCCGGCCAGGTGCGGCATGTCGGCCCGGTCCGGTTCCGGGAGAGGGTCCTTCGGGTCGGCCGACCCCGTCACGGCGGCGTGGTCCGGAGCCGGGTGCGGGTCCAGGTCCTCCTGGTCCGCCGGATCAGGGTCCGGAACCTCCGGCGTGGTCCAGGCCGCCCCCGGGGTCGGGGCTATCCCGGAGGGTGCGGCGTCGACGGGGTCCTCGGGGGCGGGGGCGCGCAGGTCGAGGGTGCCGGCCGCCGTGAGGGCGGGGGTGCCGAGGAGGGCTTCGGAGCGGGCGTCCCAGGCTCCGGGGCTCGTCGGGGCGGCGGAGCCGCGCATGGGGGTGTCTCCTTCAGGCATCGGGGGCTCCCGTCCCGGCGGTCACGGCCTTGTGCGCCCAGCTGCCCGGCACATGGGCCTCGGCCGGGTGGGCGAAGGGGACGCCGTCCCCGGGGCGGTGGCGGACCGGCGCGTGGGAGAGGAGTTCGAGGTAGATGCCGCGGAACGCGGCGAGGTTCTGTTCGACGGTGAAGAGTTCGAGCGCGCGGGCGCGGGCGGCGGCGCCGAGCCGGTGACGGCGCTCGGGGTCGCGGAGCAGCGCGAGGCAGGCGTCGGCGAGCGCCCGGGGGTTGCGCGGGGGGACGACGAGGCCGGTGCCGCCGACGATCTCGACGACGGCGCCGACGTCCGTGGAAACGGTGGCCCGTGCGCAGAACATCGCTTCGACGAGGCTCGCGGGGAAGCCCTCGACGAGGCTGGACATGACGACGAGCGCGCCGGAGGCGTAGGTGTCCTCGAGCGTGGGCGCCTCGGGACCGCCGAGCTCCTCGAAGGTGACGGGGTTCTCGCCGACGGCGTGCGCCCCGGTGGCCTCGTCGGGGAAGAGCTGGGCGGCGAGCCCCTTGCAGTACGTGAGGTGGCCGGCGCCGCCGTCGCGGTCCGGCACGGCGACGATCCGCAGCCGGGCGTCGGGCTGTCGGGCCCGGATCTCCGCGAAGGCGTGGAGGAGTCCGATGAGGTCCTTGGCGGGTTCGACGCGGCCGACCCAGACGAGCGTGGCGGGGTCGCCGCTCTCCTCGTCCTCGCCGACCTCGGCGAAACGGTCGGCGGCCATGCCGGGATGGACGGTGCGGATACGGGCCCGGTCGGCGCCGCACTTCTCCTGCCAGCGGCGGGCGTGGGCGTTGCCGGGGGTGAGGAGGGCGGCCTGCCGGTAGATCTCGCCGGCGAGCCTGCCGTGGAGGGCGGCGAGCAGGGTGCGCAGGGGGGCGGAGCGGTCGGCGCCGGCCGTGGAGAGGTAGTGGGCGCGGAGCGGCACGCCGTACTCGGTCACGAGCAGCGGGGTGCCGAAGAAGCGTTTGGCCAGCAGCCCGGGGAGGGCCGTGGTGCCGCCGCCGGCGGCGTGGCAGAGGTCGGCGGCGGCGAGCGCGTCGTCCTCGTACCAGTCGAGGGAGAGCGGGCGCAGGGCGCGCTCCAGGTGCTCGGCGAAGGCGAGGTGGTCGGCGAGCCCTGCGGCGGCCGCGCCCCGGCGTGCGCCGGGCGCGCGGCAGGCGGCCTCCAGGGCGCGGACGGCGTCGTCGGAGCGGAGGGCCCCGGGCAGTCCGCCGCGCTCGCGGGCGAGTTCGGCGAGGGCGTAGAGCCCGTCGGCGAAGGAGGTCCCGCCGCCTTCGGCGCCCTCGGCGTCCTCGACGCTCTCGGCGTCCTCGGCGCAGAGTCCGGTGACGAGCCGGTGGTAGGCCTCGGTGAAGCGGCGCCGGTCCTGGCGTCCGTAGGCCCGGCGGGAGACGCGCGGCTCGCAGAGGCCGGTGCGCTCGGGCGTCGGCGCGTCGGGGCCGCCGAGGTCGGCGGTGCGGGCGACGCGGGCGTTCGGCGGCAGGGGCAGCGGGGTGCCGGCCGGGCCGAGGGCGTAGAGGTCGAAGGAGTGCTGTCCGAGCCCGCGTACGAGCCGGTCGCACCAGCGTCCGGACTCACCGGTGGCGTACGGGTAGCCACCCTCCGTAAGCATTCCGATCCGCACGCGCGCACCCCCGATCTCCCTTGACGGCGGTCACCGTCGTCCCGGTGACCCGCAGCGGGAAGAACGTAAGCGGAGACACCGGTGGTGGGGGGGGGGGGGGGGGGGGGGGGCCCCCCCACGGGGGGGGTGAGCGTACAATAGAAACACCGACGCCGGGTG